>NZ_CP048397.1:0-4800000 GCF_010384365.1 Streptomyces sp. S4.7
CTCCTCCGGAGACATGACGCGCCGTCACTACGTGACGGAGCGTTGCACCGCTGCTCCGCAGCGGTTATGTAACGCCGCTCCGCGGCGTTACCCGGCTGACTAAAGGGGAGCGTCCGCAGTACCCTCGCCTCGCCAGGCGTTACATAATTAGGGGTGGGGGCAGTCGGCGCCCCAGAGATAAAAACGCAGGTCAAGGCAAGAAACATTCTCGGCTCAGCTGGTGGCGAGAGGGTGGAGCTGACTTGTGTTCAAGTGCGCCACCTCTCCTGCACATAATGTGTACCCATTGCGTAACGCCCTCAAGATCGATTGAGTAATTATGTAACGGCTACTCTTTGTGATGGGATTGGTGGTCTGGACCTCTTGTGAAATCTTTGATGCTTTAAAGAGGTGACAGGAAACCTCTCGGAGGGATTATGCAACTCGCCGAGAAGGCGGCATGCATTTCTGGTGCATTCATTGCGTTACATTTTTCTGTTTTCTGGTGGGGTGTTGGGGATTCTGTACCGATTCTCTCCGGGGTGGTGTTCTCCAAAGGGGTATTACGACGCAGAATGTCAGAACCTAATCCAGGCCTCGTTTTCCTTGTGCTCGGGTTTCTTTGGTCGGTTCTTGGGAGGTGTGTGGGGGAGCTGGTGGGAGGCCCGTATGACCTTTGTGTCTTCTGCCGGTCTCGTTGCCGTAGTACCGCCCAACGGTGCTTCAGTGCCTACGCCTGGGCGTAGCAGGAACGGTGTCGACGGCCGGGCGTTCGAGAAGCGGGACTTGGACCTGCTGACGGCGGCCCCGCATACTGCCCCGCCGGCTGCAGTAGTCGAGTGGGTCGACAGCCTCAGCGCTGACGAGTTCGAGGTCAGGGCCAGGCCGCAGCCGGATCGGGGCTGGACTTGCGCGCCGAGCTGGCTGCCTACGCTGCCCGGTCTCGCCCAGGGATGTGACGGGCTTAGCCTCGCGCTTTCACGAGGCGGGCTGTCCAAGAGTTGATCAGAAACACGGAAAGTGCCCTTGACCTGCAACGATAGGACTTGCTGAGGGTCCTGTTGGCTGCAAGGAAAAGAGCACTTTCCAGGTGAGAGAGCCTATCTCGTCGTACCCACGTGTCCGTGTCCAGGGAGACGGTCGGCAGGTGGTCTCGCAGGCCGGTGCGGTCCTGCTGCTGGAGACGGTCCGCAAGACGGGCCTTGACCAGGCGATATCCGCAGCTCTGGCTCCGTGGCGGAAGCGGCGGGCCGTCCACAATCGAAGAAGACCTACGGCCATCACCCGCTGACGGCCTTCGTCGACCACGGACCGGGCGGAACCGGAGAGCCCGTCGCCGCCCTCCTCCGACCGGGAAACGCGGGCTCCAACACCGCCGCCGACCACATCACCACCGCCCAACTCGCCCTGGCCCAACTACCCAAGCGCTACCGACGAGGACGGCAGACGCTGATCCGCACGGACTCCGCCGGCGGCACCCACGACTTCGTGTCCTGGCTCGCGAAGCGGGGCCGATGGCTGTCCTACTCGGTCGGCATGACGGTCACCGAAACGATCCACGAACACGTGCTGAAGGTCCCCGCCTCAGCCTGGACCCCGGCCGTCGAGGCCGACGGTGAGACCCGGGACGGGGCCTGGGTCGCCGAGCTCACCGGCAAGCTCCTGGACGGCTGGCCCCAGGGCATGCGGCTCATCGTCCGAAAGGAACGGCCCCATCCCGGCGCCCAGTTGAGGATCACGGACGCGGACGGCATGCGGATCACGTGCTTCGCGACCAACACCACCAGCCGGCCGATCGCCGAGCTCGAGCTGCGTCACCGGCTCCGGGCACGGGCCGAGGACCGGATCCGGGCCGCCCGGGCCACCGGCCTGCGCAACCTGCCCCTGCACGACACCGCCCAGAACCGGGTCTGGATGGAGATCGTCCAAATCGCGCTCGACCTGCTGGCCTGGATGCCCATGCTCGCCCTGACCGGCCGGACGAGGCTCTGGGAACCGCGTCGCTTGCGGTTCCGCCTGTTCTCCGCAGCCGGCCAGCTCGTCACCACCGGTCGGCGCAGGATTCTCCGCCTCGCCCGGCACTGGCCCTGGACCGGCGAGATCACCGCCGCCCTTGAACGGCTCGCGCTCCTGCCCAACCCCGGCTGACCAGCAACCCACCGTCCCTGCGACAGCATCACCCGCCCCGGGCAGTGGAACCCGGCGCCCACCCGACGCGACAGCCGGGCCACCGGCCCGCCCGGCATCAGCTCCGGAAAGCAAAAGGATCCACCGACTCCGTCGGCGGACCCTCAAGAAAGATCGAGGTTAGACGTCGTTTCCTTTGGCTGGGTGGGTCGTTGGGCAGTGTGTGACGAGTCTTGTTGTGCGGTTGGTGCCGGATGAGTTGTGGGTGTTGTTCCGTCGGGTGGTGCCGCCGACGGAGGTGATACGTCCGCAGGGTGGTGGCCGGGCTCGGGCGGGTGATCGTGAGGTTTTGGCGGCGATCTTGTTCGTGGCCACGTCGGGCTGTACGTGGCGGCAGTTGCCGCCGGTGTTCGGGCCGGCCTGGCCCACGGTCTACCGGCGGTTCGCGCAGTGGTCGCAAGCGCGGGTGTGGGCCCGGCTGCACCGTGTTGTCCTTGATGAGCTCGGTGCCCGCGGTGAGCTGGACTGGTCGCGTTGCGCGATTGATTCCGTCAGTGTCCGGGCGGCAAAAGGGGGTCACTGACGGGACCGAATCCGACCGACCGTGGCAAGGCGGGTTCGAAAATCCACCTGATCACCGACCGGAACGGTCTTCCGCTGTCGCTGGGAATTTCCGGCGCGAACACGCACGACAGCCAGGGCCTGGAGCCGCTCGTGCGCGGCATTCCGCCCATCCGCTCCCGGCGTGGCCCCCGCCGCCGGCGGCCCGGCAAACTGCATGCCGACAAGGGCTATGACTACAACCACCTGCGCCGATGGCTCCGCAGTCGCGGTATCACCCACCGCATCGCCCGCAAAGGTGTCGAGAGTTCACAGCGGCTCGGCCGCCACCGATGGGTCGTAGAACGGACCGTCTCGTGGCTGGCCGGCTGCCGACGCCTCCACCGCCGCTACGAACGCAAAGCCGAGCACTTCCTCGCCTTCGTCGGCATCGCAGCCACACTCATCTGCCACCGCCGCCTAACCAAATGAAACGACGTCTTAGGAAGCCGGGCTGGTGGTTGCCCGGGGTTCCGGTGCATCAGTCGCCTTGCGGCAAACCGATGCTCGTGTGTCTTGGCATGGTCGGTTCGTTGCGTGACAGTCGCCGCCTGGCCTGAACGGAGGCCAGGAGCTGCAGGGTGTGCGGGCGGACGTTGGTCTTCGTGCAGCCGGGCGCGGAGAACCATCAGAGCGAGCGGCCGGGGTGGGTGGCTGTTTGGTGTCCTCGGCCGTGCGGAGTTGGGGAATTCGATCGGCTGGGCAAGTTCTGGCCGGGATACTTTCGGGGTGTCGATGATGGATCTCGAAGCCGTCCGTGCTGCGCTGCGCGCGCAGAAGCCCGATCTGCTGCTGGAGCAGCCGGAGGGGCAGTGGCTGGACGCCAAGGCGGTTCCGTACGAGCCGCGTGAGCCGCGCGCTGTGGAGGAACTCGCCAAGGACGTCTGCGCCTTCGCCAACGGTGGCGGTGGTGTCCTCGTGCTGGGCATCGGCACGCGCGTGGTGGACGACGTGGAGATCCTCGACCAGATCATCCCGGTCCACCGCGCCTCGGTCGACCGCGACCAAATCCGCAAGCTGATCCGCGCGCACATCACCCCTGCTCCGCGCGGGGTCAGCGTGGAGTGGTCCGACGACCAGCAGGGCTGTCGCGTGCTCTACATCGACGTACCTGCGCAGCAGGCGGGCACCCTGTTCGTCGTCGCGGCACCGGTCGGCAAGCCTGGTGCGCCGCGCACGGACACGGTCGCGGTGCCCGTGCGCGAGGCCGACGGGACACACTGGCTCGCGCGCACCGAAATCCAGCGCCTGCTCTCCGCGGGTGTCGCCACCTCTGGTATGCCCACCGCCGAGACGCTGTCGAGGCTCCTGCGCGAAGCCGTCGCCCACTCCCCGTCGGGGCCGGCTGCTGTGCGCGTGGGGCAGGGCCTGCCCGCGTGGGAGCGGGAGATGCGGGAGGCGTACGAGGAACTGGCCGGTGCGGGTCTTGGGGCCCCGGTGGGTGAGGCGTACCGTCACGGGGCGGCTGCGCTGCAGGATCTGGGCCCTGCCCGGGACGGGGAGGCGGGGTGGGTGCTGTGCGTGGCTCCTCCGCACCCGCCGGTCGTGGTCGTCGCGCCTGTGTGGCAGGCGATCGTCACCGCAGGCCGCAGCAATGTCGGCGGGGATCCGCTGGCGGCGATCGGCTACCCCGTACCGCCGGGAGCGGGCGAGGGAGGGCGGGCGTGGGTGGTGGCCGCCGACGCCGTGCGGGTGGACCTGGACGGCGGCACGTGGGGCGCTGGCCGTCTGGTGCGCTCGCAGACGGATGGATGGCGGTGGGAGCCCGCTGTGCGCTTCAGCCTTGAGCAGACCCGGTCCGCACAATGGTGGACGAGCCAGGTGCCGCCGCCGCAGCTGCGCCTGCGCGCCCTGGTGACGCTTCCCTGGACCGACACCCCCGCTCTGGAGATCACCCGAACGCGGCGCCAGGACCTGGAGCAGCACCTGCCGCACAGTGCGCTGGCCGGTGCGGTGACCCTGCTGTCCCAGCGGCGCGGCGGCAGCCTTCCTGCGGCCCGGTGGAAGGCGGGCCCGCACGACAACTCGCTGCACGCCGCAAGCTATACGAGTGTGGTCACCGCCCCGGACAGGCGCCCGGCCGTGACGGCCGCCGCCATGATCACGCTCCCCGGTGTGATGGACTCTGCTGTCGTGTCCTGCGCAGACGTGCTGGTCGAGGACGCGGCGGCCTGGATGGCAGCGCTGGGCGGCCATCGGGGCGTACCGCTGGGCTTCGAGGAGGCCCAGGACGTCCTCTTCCACGCATGGGAGATGGCGGCTGAGCTGCTGCCTGCGGTCTTCGGCGTCCTGGCCCTTCGGCGGTGGGCGGCACCGCCCACGACCGAGCTGCGGCTGAGCGCCGAACGGTATGACGACGTCGATGTGGCTCCCGCTCTGTCGTCGTTCGTCGACTTCGAGCAGCTCGGTCCCGGCGGCCGCAGCTCCCGGCGGGAGATGGCAGTCACGATCACCGCCGAGCCCTCCATGCGGCGTGTCGAGCGCCAGGACGTAATGCGCCGCGCGGTGGTCCATATGGCGCAGGCTTTCGGTCACGTCCATGCGGAGGCGGGGCTGCTGTAGTGGGAGGGCGCGCGTCGGCCGGGGAAGCCGGCCGTGTGTGGTTGTCGTTGTCAGCTGCGGATGGTCGCCGCAGGGGCGGCGTTGCTGTGCTCGTCGTCCTGGCCAGCAGCGTCGCCTTTGGTGGGGGCGTGAGAATGTAAGGCATTGGTGCCCCGCGAGGCTCTGTTCGTGTGGGGGCGAGGCGGAGGATGGAGGCAGAGCGCGGGTGTATGTCACGAGGGTCCAGCTCAGGAACATCAAGGGCTTCACCGGTAGGCGGGCGGCCGATCTGATCTTGCCTGGGCGTAGCGGCTGGACGGTGCTTGCGGGTCGCAACAGTTCGGGCAAATCCACTGTGCTGCAGTCGATCGCCCTGGCACTGGGTGGACCGGCGGTCGCGCGGGCGCTGGTGTCGGACTTCACCGGCTGGATCTCGACGCGTGCCAAGAAGGGGGAGGTGGAGGTCCACGTCGTCAGCGACCCGGTGAACGATGGCTTTACGGGATCGGGCAACAAGCCTCAAGGTGAGATCTCTTTGGGCCTGCGGTGGACACACCCTGAGCCTGATCGTCATGCTCCTCGGCCTGTGATGGCACCGCTGGGTACCGGCAAGAGTGGCCCTCGCGGGCCGTGGGTGGAGAACCCGATCGGCTGGTTCTGTGCCGGATACGGGCCGTTCCGGCGGTTGACCGGCGGCTCCAGCGAAGGCGGGGCGCGGCGCGCTGAGTGCCCGCTCTTCCCATACGAGGTCGCCTTGTTCTGCACTGTCCTGCATTCCCCCGCGTCCTTGCTCCTGCTCGCGAGTGTCTTGTTCTTCTTCGTGCCGCCCTCCCTGTCCTGGTGGAGGGGTAAGGTGCGGGCCGGCTCCGAGTGGGTGCGGGCCCGTGTACGGGCCCGGGTCTGGTGGCTGCAGATGCGAGTGCGCGTCTGGCTGCTCAGCGGGCATCCGGGGTGCTCTCAGGAGGACGTCTGCGGAGACCGTGACACTGACAGGAACTGAGCCCGTTGCGTCCGGGGTGCGGTCCTCGCGCCCCGGGTAGCGTCTCGACTGACGGTCCGCACTGGGCGGACGACCTGCCGGGCCGGCACCGCTCCCGGCAGCCGGCCCGGACTCTCCAGCATGGAGGATTCATGTGAACCCAACGCGGCGCCGACCGAGGGCGCGTTGGTGGTGGTTGGCGTGAGAATGACATGGTCCTTCGTCACTCATGCCAGCAACGAGTGAGTGCAGTCCGTCAGCGTCAACGACCAAGTCACCGCGCCTGCGCCACTGACGCCCAGACGACGACGTTCAACTAGCACTCCCCCGCAGACCATCAGGCGCCGATGCCGATGTAGGAGACGTAGGTGTAGGCGCCCCAGTCGGAGTCGAGTTCGGCAATGACATCGTCCCAGAGGTCTCCCATGGCATCCAGATCGCTGGCGACGAGGGCGTCGACGGCGTCGTCCCAGATGTAGCGGACCTGCCGGTGCTGGCTCCTCAGGTTGGCGCGGCGGCGTGGCTCGTCGACGGTGGCCTGGTTGACGGGGTGGATCTCGATGCGGGTGCCGCGGCCGTTGCGGTTGAGGTGTTGCTTGAGGGCGCCGGGGTTGGTGAGCACGTTGTGGGCGCGCAGGTTCCAGTAGGCGGTGTCGATCGCTTCGAGGTTGGCTTGGCGTGGGCGCTGGGTGCCGCGGGTCCAGGCGCGAATGGTGGCGGGGGTGGCGCGGATGCCAGCGTCGGCCAGGGCTTGGGGGCCGCCTTTGGTGGTGGTGAGGTAGCGCATGCGGGCTTTCAGGCCGCGGCGGGTGTCGGCTGGGGATTTGATTCCGCCGTCGATGATCATGCGTTCGAGGGCGTCTTCGAGGGCGCGGGCGAGGGCGATTTTGCCGTGGACGTTTCCGGGGTCGCGGTCTGCGCCGTAGTTGCCGAAGTTTTTCCATCCGTCGGTCGACATCTATCGGGCGCTCTTCCTCGGCAAGGGGTATTGGTCTTTTTGTTTCATCTGGGTGGTGAGGCGGCCTTCGGTGAATACCGTGCGCCAGTCGCCGGCGACGTGGAGTTCGTCGGTGCCGCGGGCGCGGACGACGGTCAGGCCGTTGCTGTGGACGCGGTGGGATTTGTACCAGAGGTTGGCGAATGCCTGGGAGCGGATGATGTGCATCCAGTCGGGTCGGCGGATGTCGCGGTTGACGCTTGATTCTCCGATGGTGGAGGTGAATTTCGAGTACATGGATTTGATGTATTCGACGGTCACCGTGTCGTCGGCTTCGATGGCGTTTGCGCGGGCCTCGGTCAGGACCCGGCGGAATTTTTCCAGGAGGCCTTCGCTGGTGCCGGAGGTCCAGCATTCGGTGATGTGTGGGGCCTCGCACAGGCCGAGGCGGGCGCAGCGGATGAGGAGGCGGATGGTGGCGTCGTCGAGGAGGACGGGGCCGTCTTCTCGGCGGTTGCCGATGGGGTCGGGCAGGTGGGGGTGGTGCCAGGTGGGGCGGGTGGGGAGGCGGTAGATGCCGGAGCGTTTGGGGTCGAAGCCGCCGTAGGGGTCGTGGATCAGGGCGCCGATGGGCAGGTGGGTCTTGAAGGCGGACAGGAAGCTGGCGTTGGTGTCGAGGGCGTTGACGGTAATCGGGTGGTGGGTGCCGTTTTGGAGGGCGTCCATGAGGCGGGTGTTGGTCCAGTTGTGGCGGCCTTCCCAGATTTCGTCGGCGCCGTCCTTGGTTTTCTTTCGGAGGAATTCGAGGGTTTCCGGGTAGACGGTGTGTTCGTAATTTCCGCCGACGCGGGTTGCTTCGAACAGGGCCATTGCGTTCGGTACGGCCTTTTTTACCAGGGCTTCGGTTGCGGTCGTGATGTCACCGTCGTGGTCGTGGAGGGCTTCATCGACGGCGCGGGTGATCATGCCGGTGAAGTAGCTGTAGTCCCGGCTTGCGTAGCCGCCCTGGGGCGGGGCCAGGGGTGGAGCGCTGGTGCGGTGGCGCGATGGCCTGCGTGGAGCGGCGGTGTGGACTGTCGGGGCGGGCTCGGTGGGTGTGGGGGCTTGGGGATGCGCCTGCGGGGGCTGTGCGGGGGTGTGCGGGGTCACGGCCGGGGGTTGGGGTGGTGCCTGTGGCGCTGGGGTGGCCGGGTCGGTGATGCGGGCGTGGGCCAGGTCGGCGTGGAGAGTGAGGGTGGCCTGCGCGCCGAGGTCGCGTTCGGTGATGGTGGCGTGGATCTGGTCGGCGTCGCGGGTCAGGGTGATGGTGATATCGAGGCTGAGCGCGGCGATCAGCTGGGGGTCGTCAGTGTCGACGGCGGCGAGGACCGGAAGTTCGTGGGTGCGGGCCAGGTGTGCGAGCGCTTGGGCGGCGTCGGTGATCTGAGTCGGGCCGGAGAGCGGGAGCCGGGGATCTTCGGTGGTCTGCAGGCGGTCGACCACGACGAGGGCCAGGCCCGGCAGGTCCGGGACGCTTTCGGCGATCGCGCCGGTGGTCAGGTCGGTGCCGTCGTCGATGTACAGCGGAGCTTGGGCCAGGTGGTGGTGGAGGGCTGCGGTGTCGTCCTGCTCGGTGGGGGTGAGGCGGCTGGCTCGCAGGCGGCGGTAGTCGACCGGCAGGTGCGCGGCGACGATGCGGGCGGCGATGTCGGCGCGGGTGAGTCCGGAGGCGGCGTACAGGACGGGTTGGTGCTGGTCAAGGGCGCTGGTGCGTGCGGCGGCGGTGGCGATCAGGCTGGATCCGGCGCCTGGGGCGGCGGCAACGAGATAGAAGCGGCCGGGCTGGAGGCCGCCGAGGGCGTCGTCCAGGGTGCGGAGGCCCGTCGGCAGGCCCATCAGGGGTGTGGGCGTGGTGGTTTCACCGGTGGGGACGGTGGTGGGGAGGACGGTGTCGAGGGCCTGGGCGAGTGCGGCCAGACGTCGCGGGGTGCGCGGCGCAGTGATGGCTGGTGGGGCGCTGGCCGGGATGGTGGTCTCGTGACCGGCATCGGGCGTGACGGGAGTGGGGGCCGGCGGGCCCGACTGGGGCGGGGCCGAGGGGGGTACGGGGAGGGCGGTCGACGGTGTGGCCGGGTGCTGAAGTGTCGGAGTGCCGGGTGTGGGGGTGGCGGGGGTTGGAGTGGTAGCGGCTGGCGAGCCGGTGGGGGTGGTCGGGGTGGTGCCGGGTGAGGCGGGGGGCGTATGGGCAGGTGTAGACGTGTCTTGGGCTGCTGGCACCGGTTCCGGCTGTGGTTCTGAGGGCGTGGTGAGTGCAGCGGCCGCTTCGGCAGGGGTAGTTGGTAGCGCGGGTGCGAAGTCTCTGGCGGCTTCGGCTGCTGTGGTCTTCTGGACTGCCTGCTGGCCCTTAGCAGGTGGTGTGGAGTCCGGGGCTGCTGTGTCGGGTGCGGGCTCGGCTTGAGGTGCGGGCGGGGTGGGGGTGCCGTCCGCGTCTGCGGGGAGCAGTACAGCGACGGGGGTCCTGTGGCGGCACAGCACCTGGGGGTGGCCCTCCGCTCCGTGCTGGATCAGGTCCCCGAGCTTCTTGCGGGTGTCCGCGAAGCTGTGGGTGAGGGCTTCGGTGAGGTCCCAGCCCAGTTCGGTTGCGTGGGCGGGAGTGGTGAGCAGTGCATGGTGCGGGCCGCGCGTCAGGGGTGTGGGGTGCCCTTCGATGGCGGCGTTGATCAGCTGCTTGAGTGTGCTGCGAGCCTCGTGCAGCGTCGCTGGGCCGGTGCGCGCCAGGGCGTGTGGTGTTTCCTCGTCAGAGGCGGTGGAGGCTGTTCCCGGCTTGGTCAACGGGTCCTCAACTGACTCGAGTTGACTGTCCTCGCCGTGTCGGCGCGCGGCGTCTTCGGAGGCTGTCTTGGCCGCTGCGGACGGGGTGGAAGATGTCGGGAAACTCAGGGGCCAGTTGCCCGCCCAGCGCGGAGCCTGGTCGGACGGCTCCGTCGAGGCTGCAGGCGGGGCAGCGTGGGCGGGGTTGTCCGGCACGGCAGCGCCGGAAGACGCCTCACCGGTGTGGGATGAACGCGAGGAGGACACCCGGGGACTCCAAGAGCAGAAGCGGCAAGCGGGTTGTGAGGGGAAGGTCGGACAAGTCGGCTCGGCAGCGGCCGTCAGCAGGAGCGGAACGCCCACGCCGTAAAAAATGTAACGCTACCGCCTAGTCTAGCTGGCGGTACATAAAATTGGTCAGAATTATGTAACGCCGGGGTGGGAGTCGCGGGTGATCACGCCCGATCCTGCCCGGGAGGATCGGTGGCGATGGGCGGAAGACGGTAGGCCGGTAGAGCTGTCAGGCGTGATCGACAACCTGTCCCGTGGGGTGGCGCGCTCTGCCAAGGCATTCAGCTGAGCTCGGAAGGCGGCCTGCTCAGCGGCCCGTGTTTGCCTTTGGCCTCGTCCTCCGGTTCGTCGTAGTCCTCGTACGTCTCGTCCGGATGGATCTGCCCGGTACGGCGCTTGATCTCCTCGTCGCGCTCGCGGCGTTCGAGGTACTCCTGCACGGCCGGGTCGGCGTCCGCGCACGCGTACCCTCTGCCTCGCCAGGTCGGCTCGGGCGGTCGCCGGCGGTCCTCGATGCGGTCGAGGACCACGTGCCACCGGGCGGCGTCCGCCACGCTCACGTCGAAGGCTTTCAGGAGCACGGACAGCTGCTCTCGGCTGGGCAGGACCTTCCCGTTGAGGATCAGGTGGGCTGTCGAACGCGGTACACGGTGCCCGTCGGCCTTGGTCGCCTTCTCAATGGCGCAGTAAGAGGGCCGGCCGGCCCGCAGGCGCAGCCGAGTCAGTTCCTGGCCCAGGGAGGCGGGGGTGCGGACCTGCCGGGTCCGTCGGCCGCAGCCGGCCAGGTGTGGGCGGGCCTTCTCGATCGCAGCTGCCTTCCACAGGCTCAGGGCTGTTGCTTCCCGCCGCTGCGTGGAGTGGTTGCCGGGGTCACCGGCAGCGCGGGCATAGGCGAGGACGGTCTCGAACGGGGGCAGGTGGGTGCCGCGGGCGACCTGGCTGAGGGTGGAGGCTCCGCGGTACCCGGGCGCGTTCGGTGGGCCGGTGCGCTCGGACAGGGTGGCGTAGGTGGTACGGGTCTCGTCCTTGAGCTGGCGCAGGTAGGCGGCCAGGGCCCGCAGCCGAGGGCTGGCGCCGACGGCGACAGGTTTGGTGGGGCGGCCCATCGTCACCGGTTGTGACGCGGGTACCCGGGGCTCCGTACCCGCGTCACCACGAAAGGGTTCAGCCGGAGGGGGTCAGCCTCTTGGCGGTACTGCAGTGAACAGTCTTCTGATGCCGCCACAGCTGCACCACCGCCAGCCCGAGCAGCACGGTGAACACCACCACCAGCACGGCGGCGATCTCCGACTGCTGACCGCTGCCTTCCCTGCCCGACTGCAGGACCAAGCCCAGCACGGACAGCATCATCCCGACCAGGTACACCGAACGGACACGGCGCAGCTGCCGCACCGCACGGGGAGCAAGGGCAACACGCACACGCTTCATCGAGGCCATATCCGCCCGATACCCCCACCCGCCCGGAACAGACATCGAACGTTCCCGGCCGAAAGAGCGTTCACAGCCCTTACTTCGCCCCTTCACTGCTCGCAAGGGCTGCGCTCATGTCGTCAACACGGCGTTGGGACGGGGCCGCTGAGGATGCGGGGCCTCGCGCCGGGCACCGGCGGCCCGCAATCGTGCGACTTCCCGCCTGCACCGTCCTGCTGTGCGTCACGGACGGAGTGGCGGAGGCCCGGAACGCGGTCAGGGCCCCTTCTACGACCCTGCCGAAGCTGAGGCCGGTCCCGGGCAGAGACCCAGAGAGGCTGATCGACACCCTCTTCTCGTCGGCCGGCCGCTGGATCAGAAGCGAGCGCGACGACGACATGGCGGTAGTGGCCTTCGCACACCTCGGCGTCGGCGGCCAGGGGTGATGCGAACGAGTGCGTACCAGCTGAGCAGCGAACCGCTGGGGACGCAAGACGCGTTGGGCAGGGCATTGACCGTGTGCCGCGATGGCGGGGTCAGAGCGCCTGTGGGGCCACCTCCAGTGTCACCCCTGTGAGACGGGAGTCCGGGGTGCCGGGAGTCCGGGGTGCCGGGAGTCCGGGGTGCCGGGAGTCCGGGGTGCCGGGAGTCCGGGGTGCCGGGAGTCCGGGGTGCCGGGAGTCCGCGCCCGCGCGGGCGCGGACTCCCGGCGCCCCGGCACCCCGCCCAGTCCCCTCGGCTCGCCTTACGGTGCGGGGGTGTAGACGACGGCGGTGTTCTCGCACGGCCCGTCGGAGAGGACCTTCAGCGCCTCCAGTTCGCGCTTGTCGACGTTCAGGTTCCAGCGGAGCTTGGTGGCGACCCACTCCCCCACGTAGCGGCACTGCTGCCCGGCAGCCGGCGGCAGCCAGTCGGCCGGGTCCTTGTCGGACTTCTGCCGGTTGGTGCGCGCGGTCACCGCGACCAGCGAGGTGTCCGCGTCCTGGTCGTTGGCGTACGCCTCACGGCGCTGCGCGGTCCACGCGGAGGCGCCAGTTGGCGGGGAGCGTCATTCCAACTGTGCTGTATTCGAAACTGCGGTGGTCTCGGCGAGGGTGTCAGGGGCGAGCGCTAGGGTGCGTGGCCGTGGACGTCACTGATCTTGACTACCGGGCCCGGACGCGGTCCGGCTGCATCCCGCCGGAGCTGGTCTCGCGGCTGCTCGAACGCGGCCACGTCGACGTGGCCGAGGTGCAGGCCGGTCGCGGAGAGTGGTTCTGCGCGTTGGCGCGGGCGCGGTTGCTGGGTGAGCAGGGCCGACAGGCCGACGCGTTGGAGGTACTCGCCCCGTACCTGGCAACCGGCTGGTGGACGGCCGTCGTAGCTGCGGCCGAGCTGCTGGAGGGCTGGGGCCGTGTCGACGAGGCGATCGAGATCACCCGGGTCCGTATGGAGGCCGGGCATCCGATGGCGCTGGAGTCCTACACGCGCCTCCTCGCCCGACACGGTCGCGCCGAGGAGGCGTTCACCCTGCTGCGCCCGCACCTCGGCGAGCCATCTCTCGCCGAGGCTCTGGTCGATGTCGCAGGTCCCGCCGGACGCGACGAGGAAGCCGCCGCACTGCTCACCACCCGGACCGAGCACCAGTGCTCCGACTTCCCGTGGTGCTGCCGAGGCCTCGATCGCGACACGGCAATCGGGCTGCTCGCAACGGTCCGCGAGCGTCAGGGCCGCACCGACGAGGCGATCACCCTGCTGCGCACCGGCAGCACCACGATACTCAACAACTGTGAGCAACTGGCCGCACTGCTGGCACGGCACGGCCGGCTCGACGAGCTTCGGGCAACTGCGGCAACTGATAACTCGAGGTACGCCGTGCAACGGCTTGCGAGGCTGCTGGAGGAGCGCGGCGAGACTACGGGAGTTGGAGTCGGCAACCTCCGCCCTGGCGTTCACGAAGCTGACGCGCCCCGTGGACCTGCAGTGGGTCCTCGACGAGGACTCCGCCCTGGCATGGTCCGGCAGTCAGGACCCCTTGCTGGAAGTCCATGTCCTGCCGCTGGACTTTCACGGCTACTCGGCCCGAGAACTCGAACAGCTCAACACCTCGCTGCCCAACCGGATCCGCACCTCCGGAAAGGTCGGGCACGATGTCGCTCTCACCCCGTCGAAGTTCGCCGCACACGCGGCTGTGAGCATCCCCGCACGCCGCCCGCAGTCCTGGAACGAACCCCCGCAGGGCGAGCTCGCGGAGGTCCGCCTCTACAAGAGCGGACAGCTCACCGTCCGGGCCTCACTCCCCCGGGACGGGCTCGGCGCGATCCTGGATCCGATCGCGCTGCCCGAACAGCTCACCGAGCTGCTGCAGTTCGCCGGTGCGCTGAACATCGTCCAGCACGAGCGCATCGTTGTGGCGACCGCCGTATCCAAGACGTCGATGGTCAGCCTCGGCACCTTCGACCCACACCGGGAACGGCAAAGGGTCAGGCTCGCACCCCAGTCAGGCTTCACACTGCGCACCGACCCCGACGAGACCGTCACCCTCACCGCGCTGAGCACCGGCGCCCAGGAGGTCGCCACCTCCCTGGCGCGCCTACTCATCTCCCAGCACCCGCACTGGGCCGGATAGAACCTGCTTCGGCAGCACTCAGCGGCGTATCGACAGTTTCACGCGCACATGGGTGGTGAGCCCGGCGTGGATCGCGGGATCGACACAGGTCGGGTCGGCCATCGGCCCGGTGATGATCACGACGTCGCCGGTGGCGGCGACGTCACGCCGCCACCTCTGTTCGGTCGGCATGCTCCCCTCGTAGAGGGAACCCTGCCCGGGAAGCCGCACCACAAGCGACTCGCCAGACAGTCGCAGCACCACTCTCCAGCCCGGCGTGCGCACAGGGGCGAACAGTGACGGCAAGGTCAGCTGCTGTCCGCCGGCTTCGCGTACCAGGACCTCCAGGAGATCCGGTATCTCCACCTTCCCCTGGGCGTCATGCACCTGCATAGTGTGGGGCCGCAGCATGAAGATCACTGCCTCGTCGGCGAAGTACCCGCTCTGCGCGGCGAGTTGCAACTCGCTTCCAGTCGGGACGTATCGCGGCAGCTCGGTGTCATGGTCTTTCATCGGGCACCTTCTCCTGCGTGTCAGGCGGTAGCGGGCCGGCTGGGTGTCACCGGTGGAGGAAGTCCGTCCACCACTGGCAGAAGCCGGCCACGACGACGCCAACTCCGTCGCCCCCATGGCCTGTTACGTAACCGTAGGGCTGAGGAATTACGCGGCGTTCCACACACGGCAGCCAAAAAAGCGACGAACACGCCGTATGGCAGCAGATCTTCCGGTAGAGGGCACCGGCGCCGCTGCAGAGCGCGTGCGGGCGGGGAACGCGGGCCGCACGCACGCCGTGCCGGGCACTCGCACACGTAGCCCAGCGGGCCCCACCGCTGGCGGCCCGGAAACGCGACAGGGTCCGGATCCTCGAATGGATCCGGACCCTGCTCGGCAGTAGCGGGGACAGGATTTGAACCTGCGACCTCTGGGTTATGAGCCCAGCGAGCTACCGAGCTGCTCCACCCCGCGTCGGTGAAGCCAACCGTACGCCATCCCGCGATCTGCGGAGACCACCTCCGGCCAGGGGCTATGCAGCGAAGCCAACGT
Organism: Streptomyces sp. S4.7; assembly: GCF_010384365.1. NCBI lineage: Bacteria > Bacillati > Actinomycetota > Actinomycetes > Kitasatosporales > Streptomycetaceae > Streptomyces > Streptomyces sp. S4.7. The sequence continues at coordinate 15,286 of NZ_CP048397.1, forward strand.
TGGTGCAGTACTCGTACGCCCCGTACTGGGATCCAAGATCAGGCAGGATGTCGTCGGTCCAGGCCGCGTCCAAGCCCTGGTGGTCACCGGCCGCCCACGCCCCGACGATCCTGTCCCAGCGGCGCACGTTCATGTGCCGGAAGGGAACGTCGCGCTGCAGCGGGCGGGCGACGCCGGACTGGTTGAGGGGGTGGATCTCCACCCTGGTGCCGCCGTTCGCGTTGAGGCGCTTGAGCAGGTGCCGGGCCACGTTCTGCCGGCGCACCGCCCGGTAGGCGTCGTCGATCTTCTTCAGGTTCTTCGCCGAGGGGTGGCGCTTGGCCTCCAGCCATGCCTTCAGCGTGCGGTCGGTCACCGTCAGCCCGGCATCCCTGGCGGCCTGACGGGCGTGGTCGGACCTCGTCAGATAGTTGAGGCGCGCCATGAGACCGCGCTTCGCGGTGATGGGGGTGGCGATGCCGCCGGCGAGGTCGTCGAGCTTTTGCCCGACGAGTTCGCTTCCCCTGATGCCGCTCGCGCCGAACCTTCCGAAGTCGTTGTTCCTCTCCGGCATCTACTGCTCCTCCCCCATCGTGTCGGTGCCCGCGGTGTAGAGGTCTTTGACCTTGACCTCGGTAACCCCACGGCCTTCGGGGAAGACACGGCGCCAGTCGCCGATGACGTGGAGTTCGTCGGTGCCGATCGCCCGGACGACCGGGAGGCCCTCGTCGTGGGCTTTGAGCGCCTTCATCCAGAGGTTGGCGAAGGCCTGGGAGCGGATGATGTGCATCCAGTCCGGTCGGTACAGCTCCCGGTTGTAGTTCGACTCCCCCATGGTGGAGACGAACTTCGAGTACATCGCTTTCACGTACTCCAGGGTGACCGCGTCGCCGTCGGCGATGGCGGTGTCACGGGCGTCCTTGAGCGTGATGCGGAACTTCTCCAGCAGGTTCTCCGTCGCCCCCGATGTGTAGGACTCGTGGACTTCCGGCGCCTCGCACAGCCCGTACTTCGGGCTGGACAGGCGCATCAGGAGACGCAGGGTGGGTTCGGTGACCCATAGGGGTCCTGGTTCGTCGCGCTCGCCGATCGGGTTGGGCAGCACGGCGCCGTACTCCCAGGCGGGTGGAGTGATCAGGTGGACTCCGGCGCGGCGGCGGTCGTGCGGCATGCCGGTGGTGTGCTCGAGCTGCCCGAGCGGCAGATGAGTCTTGAGGGCAGACAGATAGGCGCCGTTGATGTCCAGTGCCGTCACCTCATGAACGCCGGGCGGCATTTCGGCGCGGGTCCACTTGGGGCGCGCCTCCCAGATCTGGTCCGCACCCCGGGAGGTCTGCTTCTTCAGGATGTCGGGAATCCAGGGATGGGCGATCACGTCGTACCGGGCACCCTTGCGGGTCTCGTCCAGCAAACGCATCGTGTCCGGGATCGCCTTCTTCAACAGCGCCGCGGTGGCCGCTTCCACGTCGCCCAAGTGCTCGGCGAGCGCACCCTCAACCGCCGCACGGATCAAGCCCACCGGACCTGACAGCTCCTGGAATGCCCGGCGGGCCGGGCCCTTGGCACGCTCCGACGGCTTCGAGGCCGGGGCAGGCCGGACGGCGACCGGGGCGGTAGGGGCGGGCAGCACCTCGGCTGTGCTGTCCTGGCATCCGGCCGGGTCCAGGTGCTGGGCGAAGCCCTCCACCCGCTGCCCAGCCGGACGCCCGCACAGCACACACCGCTCCGGCGCGGTGAGTACCTCCACTTCGCCCCCGCCCTCGAACTCAGAGGAAGCGGGCTCGGCCACAGCGGACTCCACCGCCGGCTCGGTTTCAGACGTGATGTCGATGGCGAACTTGGCGCTCAACCCGTCCAGAAGGTAGGCGTACTTGACGCGCACATCGCCGGCCGGATCCCGGCCGGCTTCCCCAGGCACTGACCGTGGACGGGCTCACCCCAAGAGCACGGGCCACCTGCGCCTTGGACAGCTGAGCCTGCTCGCGCAAGGCACGGCGGGCCTCGGGGTCCGGGAGGTCGGTCTGCGGGCCGACGGAAGCGAGGAGCGAGTCGATCGCGTCGAAGTCACTCACCGGGGACGCTCCCTTCAGATGTAGGTGACGGGGTTGCGGGACAAGTGCGGGCTCTTGGTGGCGCGGCCGACGCGGTCGTCACCGCGCAGGAGTTCGCCCTGGAGGGCGTAGCGGTCGCCGTGCTTGGAGATGCCGGTGATCGTCGCGACGGCGAGGACGGTGCCTGACGTGTTGATGATCTGCACCTCGTCCTGTGAAAGGGCGCGGTCGGCGTTGAACTTCCAGATGCCGCGGCCGGCCTCCCAGGCTTCGTCCTCGCTCATGCCGGGCCGCCAGCCAATGGTCGTCCGTTCGAGCATGTCGTCCGGGCCCGCCTCGCGCTCGGGGCCGATCTGGATCTGCAGCACCCGCCCACCTCCCAGAGATTGATCTCTTTAACTTGTTGCAAAGTTACCATTCAGACACGTGACTTCGCAACAAGTTTGGAAGTAGCCAACTCGGCTGGCTCCAGCACGACTTCACCGCTCCGACCCTCGACGCGAAGGAGACCCACTCCATGGCCAAGGTGTACGGCGAAGTACTGCGCGGCATCCGCACCGACACCTGCTCCACCTGCCGCACGACCGGCGTGGAGCTGATCCACGTCCGGTTCACCGACGACTGGGACATTGAAGCTTCCCCTTGATCGTGGACACCTGGAGACTGGGACCTTGAGGTTCCAGAGGAAGTAGCACCAGGTGGGAAGCAAGTACACAAAGCGGTACACCGAAGAGTTCAAGCGGGACGCGATCGCGCTCGTCGACTCCTCTGGCAAGACGGTCACCGCCGTAGCCCGGGAACTCGGGATCAGTTCGGAGTCCCTGCGCGGCTGGTACCGCCGGGCGAAGACGGATCGGGGCGAGGGTGGATCCGGTGAACTGACCAGCGTCGAGCGCGAGGAGCTCAAGCGGCTGCGCAAGGAGGTCCGTGAACAGCAGCAGACGATCGAGATCCTGAAAAAAGCGACGGCCTTCTTCGTGAAGGAAAACGACCGGTGAGCGAGCTCTGCCAGTTGATCCACGCGGAGAAGGCGACCTACCCGATTGCCCTGCTGTGCCGGGTGCTGAAAGTCGCCCGCTCCTCCTACTACGCCTGGCGCGAGGGCGAGGCCGCCCGCCGTGCCCGGCAGGCTGCCGACGAAGCGCTCGCCAACGAGATCACCGTGCTCCACATCGCCTCCCGCCACACCTACGGCGTCCCGCGCATCCACGCCGAACTGCGCCGCCTGGGCCGGCGGGTGAACCACCAGCGCATCGCCCGCGTCATGCGCGAGCGCGACATCCGCGGTGCTACCCGCCGCAAGAGGCGTTCCCTGACCCGACCGGATGCGAAGGCGAAGCCGGCCCCGGACCTGATCGACCGCGACTTCCACGCCGAGCGGCCCGGGACCCGGCTGGTCGGCGACATCACCTATCTGCCCACCGCGCAGGGCTGGCTCTACCTCGCCTGCTGGCTGGACCTGGCCACCCGCGAGGTCGTCGGCTGCGCGATGGCCGGCCACCACCGCGCCGAGCTCGTCGTCGACGCACTGAACACGGCCCACGGCCGGGGCGGTCCGGAGTCCGGCTGCGTGGTTCACAGCGATCCCGGCAGCGAATATACATCAACCCAATTCCGGCATCACATACGGGAGTTGGGGCTACGGCAGAGCTGTGGACGCACCGGATCATGCTTCGACAACACCGCCGCGGAGAGCTTCTGGGCCCTCCTCAAGGAGGAGATCGGCACCCGCATCTGGCCCGACCGGGCCACTGCCCGCGCCGAGGTCTACTCCTTCATCGAGACCTTCTACAACCGCCGCCGTCTGCGCAAACACAAGATATTCGGCTACCTCACCCCGGCCGAGGCCAGGCAGCGGCACCAGCACACCCTTGCCGCATAACGATCACGTGTCCGAGATCGCGGGAAAACTTCACCCCGAGACATAGCCGAGGACCTTGGTGCGCTTGTTGACAACCAGGCTCCATGCGGCTGTATTCGAGCCATCCGGGCAGACCACAAGAGGACCGGGGTCCGACTTGTAGTAGTAGGCGCAGTCTCCTGTGTTCGCGACTCCGATGACCGCACCGCCAGGGCTATTGCGCATGTTGATGTTGGTGCCCTTGAAATCGGTGTGCCCGTCCCCGATCTGACAGCTGGCGGTGGTTCTGGCGACGGCGGTTTCCACACTCCGGGGCGCCGCGTGGGCGGTGGCCGGAGCACCCATCAGAGTCACCGCGACGGCGACGATGGTGAGCAGAGTCGCAGACTTGGTTTCATGCATGGTTTGAGCGTCACCTCTTCATGTATGCAGTGTGATGCCGAGAAGAACGCTATTTTCCAGCCCTTACTCTCGGGGTCGATTCGATCAGAATCGAAAGCCGACGCCGAGGTTGCGTCTCTTCGGGTAGGAGTCGTTGGCTTCGTTCACTTCAAGCGGTTCTGGCTCAACTTCCGTGCAAGGGCGACTCTGAGTGACGGTGGGCGGCTGCCGGGTGGAGCGAGAAGCAGACCGAAAATTGATCATGATCGTCGTGGTGGGGCTGACAGTCTCGCCCGTGAGAGAAGTCGTGCTCCGGTTGCAGGAGCTGTTGTTCCCGTCGGTCGCGGACGTCGCGGTGCTGTCGGTAGACGTCGATATCGCGATAGTCCGTGTTGACGCGCACAGCACTTCGCGGGGTGCCTCCTGCCCGCAGTGCGGCATGTGGTCGGCCCGAGTGCACAGCTCCTACCTGCGGTTTCCCGCCGATGTCCCGAGCGGCGGGCGAAGAGTCGTACTCCGCCTGCGCGTCCGGCGCTTCCGGTGCCAGAACAGGTCGTGTCCGCGCCGGACCTTCGTCGAGCAGATACCCGGCTTGACCCGCAAGCACGGCCAGCGCACCGAGCGGCTGCGCTCGACGCTCGCTTCGGTGGGTCTCGCCCTGGCGGGCAGGGCCGGCGCCCGGCTGTCCGCGGTTCTGGGCGTGTCTGTCAGCCGGAGCACGGTCCTGCGCCTGGTCAACGCCCTGCCCGAGCCGGATATCCCGTCTCCTCGGGTGGTCGGCGTCGATGAGTACGCCACCCGCAAGGGCCATGCGTACGGCACCGTGCTGGTCGACGTCGAAACCCGGCGACCGGTGGACCTGCTGCCCGACCGGGAGGCAGCCAGCGTGGCCGGATGGCTTGCCGCTCGTCCCGGGATCGAGGTCGTCTGCCGCGATCGTGCACCGTTCTTCGCGGAAGGCGCCAGGGCCGGGGCGCCACAAGCCGTCCAGGTCGCTGACCGGTGGCACTTGTGGAACAACCTCGGTGATGCCGCCGAGCGTGCTGTCGCCCGGCATCGCCAGTGTCTGCGCGTCCTCCTGCCCGAATCAGCCGGGAAGGAGGAGGTGGACGAGCCTGTGCTGTCGGGGGAGACCCCGGCCTCGCCGTGGAAGAGCGAGCGGTTTGAGGTTCCCCCGAGATGCGGAAGTCGATGACAGAGGGTCAGATGGTTCTCATGAGAGGAACATCGACCATGGCTGCCCCCAGAAAATACTCACTGGAGTTGCGTGAGCGTGCGGTGCGGATGTACCGCGCGTCGGATCCGAAGCCGCAGATCAAGAAGCTGGCCGTCGACCTTGGCGTCCACCCCGAGGCCCTGCGGGGCTGGATCCGGCAGGCCGAGGCCGATGCCGGCGAGCGGGATGACCGGCTGACTACCGACGAACACGCCGAGCTGGTGGCACTGCGGAAGGAGAACGCCCAGCTCAAGCGGGCGAACGACGTGCTGCGGACGGCCTCGGCGTTTTTCGCGGCGCAACTCGACCCGACCCGGCCCAGGTGACCGCGCTCCTCGACGAGCATCCACACCTGGGAGTCGAGTGCGTACTCCGGGAGCTTTCCATCGCCTCCTCCACCTACTACCGCTGGCGCCGCGCTGAGAAAGAGCCCTGCGAGCGGCGGCGCCGCGACGTCGAGCTCACCGAGAAGATCAAGGCGATCCATACCGGGTCCGGTGGCATCTACGGGTCGCCACGGGTGCACGCCATACTGAAACGCGAGGGCGTCCACGTAGGCCGCAAACGCGTCGAGCGGTTGATGCGCGAGGCCGATCTGGCGGGTCTCAGCCCGCGCCGGAGCGGTTTCACGCGCCGGGATCCCAAGGCCGCGCTCGCCCCGGACCTCGTCAACCGGGACTTCACCGCCCAGGGGCCGAACCGTCTGTGGGTCACCGATCTGACGATGATCCCGACCGCCGAGGGACCGCTGTGGCTGTCCGCGATCCGCGACGCATTCTCCCGCCGGGTCGTGGCCTGGGAAACCTCCGCCCGCGCGGACGCCGACCTGGTCCTGTCCAGCCTGGAGTACGCGCTCGCCTCCCGCGAGGTCGAGCCCGGCAAGCTCATCCACCACGCCGACCACGGCTGCCAATATACGTCCATCAAGCTGACAACACGCCTGATGAGGGCAGGAATTGACGCGTCGATGGGCTCGGCCGGCGACAGTTACGACAACGCCCTCGCGGAGAATCTGTGGATGCTGACGAAGACCGAGTGCGTCCGCGGCCGCGTCTTCACCACCAGGGCCGAAGCCAACCTCGCACTCTTCGAGTACTTCGATGGCTTCTATAACAGCCGGCGCATCCAGAAGCGGCTCGGCTACCTCAGCCCGATCGAGTTCGAGGAGAAGCACTACGCCGAGCAGACAACGACCAAAAGAGCGAACCTGAAACCCCGTCAACCCTCCCTGACCAGCTGATCAGCACCTCCCGAGCAACGGGGGAACCTCAGCCCCAGACCAACGGCAAAGTCGAACGCTTCAACCGCACCCTGCTCGACGAATGGGCCTACCTGCGGCCCTACACCTCGAACACCGAGCGGACCGAAGCCCTGACAGACTTCCTCCACACCTACAACCACCACCGCTGCCACACCGCACTCGACGGACACCCGCCCATCACCCGCGTCAACAACCCTCCGGGTCAATACAAGATTCTCATGCGGAGTCCTCGTTCATGGTGGTGCGGGCGGCGTCGATCTCGGCAACGACGCCGAGGGCTCGGTCGTAGTCGGCCTGGAGCCGGATGCGTTCGGTCTTGCGGGTGGTGCCGAGTTGGCCGATGAAGATCTTTGTTCTGTCGGCGTGCTCGACCCAGACGGGGCGGTGACCGGGATGGTAGGTGGCCTGCGGACAGCGGGCGGAGTCACACATCCCGATCAGCGGACGGTCCGCGGTGGGGGTGCCGGCGAGTTTGAGACAGAGTGCCCGGGAAGGATCGGTGAACCAGCAGTAGTTCGCCGGTCCGAGGTGCAGGACGTTGGCGCGTTTGGTCAGGAGGTTGAGGACGTCGCGGTCGTTGCGCTGGGTTTTCGGGGCCGCGGCCGAGGCGGTATCGAGTTGGGTGTCGATGCCGGCGAAGAACTCGGTGAGGCTGCGGGCGCCGGGACCGGCGGGCAGAACGCCTTCCCGGTAGTTTCGGAACTCATCCAGTACCAGCTGGAGATTGCGCTCGCTCTCGTGCTTGTTGACCTCGGCCAACAGCTCGGCCTGGGCCCCGCCAGGGCGCGATAGCGGTGGAGTCGGGTATTGGAACTGTCCCAATGCCCTTGATTGAGGTACTGGGGGGAGGGCCGGCATAGGGGTTCGAGCTGCCTCTGCTTTCCGTTCATGAGCCTCGCTAAGCGCTGACGAGGATCAGTTGGCTGGCAGGAGAGCAGGTCTCCGGCCAGCCAACGAGGACTGTCAGGTCGTGTGCTGGCCAAGCAGCCAGCTGACTATGGCCCGCACTGCGCCGGAGAGAGCGCCGCCGATGATGATCCGGTCCCACCGAGCCGCCGGGTGTCCGAGGCAGGTGTGCTTGTCTTGTGCAGACATGGGTCTTCCTTCCGCGTTGCGATCAGTTGTGCGGCGCCGCTTCTCCACTCTCAAGCACCTGCGAGTGCCAAGTCGGCTTGCTGGAGCTCATTGATGAGAACTGCCTGCGCTGGCAGGCCAGGGCTAGCAAACTTGGCGGTAGTTGACGCGAGTTGGCACAGCTGCGGTTGGAGCATCATGGCGATTCCAGAACCGGATGAGGCGTCTTGCCCTCCGGGCCCCAGGCGAGATCTAGTCGAAGCGTTTCATGCGCTCTACAGACAAGCGGGAACCCCTGGTACCCGCAGTATGTCCAGGAAGATTGGTGAGGCAGATGAGTCACGTGCTCCTGTCAGCCACGAGACGCTCGCCAAGTTACTGCGTGGAGAGGCCGTGCCCTCCTGGGCCCGGGTAGAGGCCGCCGTCCGCTATCTCGCCAGCCTGTCGGTGCACCGTCCAGATCCCGATGTGACAGTGAGGAATTTCCACGCCCTTTGGGAAGCCGTCCAGTACGGCCTGCCCGGGCCCATGGAAAGCGGGGCATCGGGATCAGGTACACACGATGTTTTTGTTGATGTTGCCGAACAGCGATATCAGAAAGAGATTTCAGAGACCAAGCAGACAACCGAAAATCCGAATTCGGACAGTAGGCCATCGGACCTATCATGGACCGTCAAGCAGCTCCAGGTCGATATTTTGCAGCTTCGGCGACGACAGGAACAATTCACAAAGGGAGGGCTGGCGACGCAGGTTGTATTGAATGTTTTGCAAGGAGGGTGCAGTTACCCGCTGGCCACTTTGACCGGTCACGCCAAAGCGGTCACCTCGCTGGCATTTTCGTGCGACGGACGCTATCTGGCATCCGGCAGCAACGATCACGAGATCCGACTCTGGGACACATCCACTCACGATCAGATCGATCTACCTCTTAGGGGTCATGCGGGCAGGGTCACCTCCGTGTCGTTCTCACCCCAAGACAGCAGGCTGCTCGGCACAGGCAGCTATGACGGCACGATACGGCTATGGGACTGCGATATCAGACAGCAGCGCGGGCCTTCCATCAGCACCGCGACGGTTTGGTCGCTGGCGTTCTCGCCCGATGGCGAAGTGCTGGCTGCGGCTGTAGGGCCGCATACTAAAGTCGTGCTATGGAATGTTGAGACTTGCGAGTCCATTGGTGTGCCGCTGCCGACGAAGTTCAACAAGCGAGGCCCCGTCAGGATAGCTTTCTCCCCCGATAGCAAAATGATCGCCGCAACAGGCATGAATTCGTCGCATGTCGGATTTTGGGAGTCCTCAACGCAGCATGCCGTCGGCGACACACTGCAAGGCCCCGCCTATTATAGAAACTCGCTGTGGTCACTCCTAAACCGTGGCATTCCCGCAGGTTTCCATGCAATTGACTATTCACGCGATAGCTCATACGTTGCAACTGGTGGAGATGACCGGACGGTGCGCCTTTGGGATCCCGTCACCCGTGTACAGATAGGAAAACCCCTTACAGGACACTCCAGACGAATTACAAGCGTCGCATTCTCTAACGAAGGGCTACTTGCCTCGGCGAGCCGGGATAAGACAGTTCGGCTATGGAACCCGGTCACCCGCGAATGTGTCGGGTATCCTCTCGTCGGACACACGAAGGCAGTCACAACCCTGGCGTTCTCGCCAGACGGTCGGATCCTAGCGACCGGTAGCGAAGACCAGACCGTGCGGCTATGGGTCCTACCCCCTCTCGGCAAGAGATGACCCAATTCCACCCAGAGTCCAACGGTTGCTGCCCATACGTTCCGGCGCGGGTCGAGAGCATTACAACCCGTCTCGGCGGCTGATGTCGGCGGCGTAGGCGGCCCAGTCCCCGCCTGATGCCTGCTGCCACTGGACGGCCACTTTGATGTGGACCCCGAGCATCCGGGCGAGGATCGCGGCGGGGACTTCGGTGGCGAGGGTGAACAGCGCGGTGGAGCGGTCCTGCCTCGGCTGAATCCCGATCTTGTGGAGGCGCTGGCCGATCCGGTCGTCGCCGAGGGGGTGCCCTGGGCGTCCTCCGGGGAAAAGCCAGCGGATGTCGTCGGGGGTGCCGATCTTGGCTTTGCCGCGGCGGGTCGCGACGAGTTCGAGGACGAGGCCGGCCAGCGGCACGGGAAGGGGGACTGTAAAACGTTCGGTGTAACTCCCGATCATGGAAGATGCATCGATGACCAGCAACAACGTGACCGAGGCCGAGACCGTCGAGCCGTCTCAGGCCGTGGTGCCGAAGTCCATGGACGACCGGCTGATCGACGAGCTCGTGAGTCGGGCCCAGGCCGAGGGCCTGCAGCTGACCGGCGAGGGCGGGCTGCTCCAGCAGCTGACCAAGCGGCTCCTGGAGTCCGCTCTCGAGGGCGAGATCACTGACCACCTGGGCTATGACAAGCATGATCCCGCCGGGAAGAACGGCGGCAACAGCCGCAACGGCACCCGCACCAAAACCGTGCTCACCGACGTCGGCCCGGTGGAGATAACTGCGCCCCGCGACCGCGAGGGCTCCTTCGAACCGAAGATCGTCAAGAAGCGCCATAAGCGCTTGTCCGGCGTCGACGAGATGGTCATCTCACTCGCGGCAAAGGGCCTGACCACCGGTGAGGTCCAAGCCCACCTGGCCGAGGTATACGGCGCCGACGTGTCGCGCCAGACGATCTCCACGATCACCGACAAGGTCCTCGAAGGCATGGCCGAATGGCAAAACCGGCCCCTGGACGCCGTCTACCCGGTGGTCTTCATCGACGCCATCCACGTGAAGATCCGCGACGGCGCGGTCGCCAATCGGCCCATCTACGTGGCCCTGGCCGTCACGACCGAGGGTCGGCGGGACATCCTCGGGCTGTGGGCCGGCGACGGCGGCGAGGGCGCCAAGCACTGGATGCACATCCTCACCGAGATCAAGAACCGCGGCGTGAACGACATCCTCATGCTGGTCTGCGACGGGCTCAAGGGCCTGCCCGACGCAGTCGAGACCGTCTGGCCCCGCACCGTCGTGCAGACGTGCGTGGTCCACCTGCTGCGGAACTCCTTCCGCTATGCAGCCCGCCAGGACTGGGACAAGATCGCCAAACTCCTCAAGCCCGTCTACACCGCGGCGACCGAGGAGGCCGCACTCGAGCGGTTCGCGGAGTTCGCCGACGCGTGGGGCAAAGAATATCCGGCGATCGTCCGGCTCTGGGAGAACGCCTGGGAGGAGTTCACTCCCTTCCTCCGCTTCGACACCGAGATCCGCCGCATCGTCTGCACCACGAACGCGATCGAGTCCGTCAACGCGCGGATCCGACGGGCGGTCAAGGCCCGCGGCCACTTCCCGAATGAGCAGGCCGCCCCGAAGTGCGTCTACATGGCGATCATGTCCCTGGACCCGACCGGCAAGGGTCAGGCCCGCTGGACCATGCGCTGGAAGACCGCCCTGAACGCCTTCGACATCACCTTCGACGGCCGACTCTCCGCAGCCCGCCAGTAACCCTCAACAACCCGAGATACACCGTTCGTTTGACAGACCCAAGCCCGGCTGCTCGCTCTCCAGTGCGCGCTGCGCACCGACAGTCGCGGGCGAACACACCTGCCCGCCGGGCTCCTGCGCGGTATGCGCCTGCGCGACAACCCCGCCCCGTGGCAGGAACTCGAAGCGGCCCGCTGGCTGCACTCAGCAGACAAAGCGCCCCGCGATTACGCCCTCACCGTTCAACTCCTCGACCCCGGCGTCCTCAACCAGGCCCCCACCCGCACCGACCGGCACCAAGCATCAGCGAAGAGGTGCACTGGGCACCAGCCCTGCCCGCCCTTCACACATCCCGGGCACAGGCCGGCGTGTGACGTGAGGCGGCAGACTTCACAGGACTCACCAGCGAGAACATATACGAAGAAAGTGCGTGCCCGTCGACAGAGTTCACGCGAGCTCTAACTGAGGGCATCGATCCACGCGTCGCCGGGCGGAGGTACGAAGAAGTACCCACCGCCGGTCGTGAGGACGTACTTCGCCAGTGCCTCACCCTCGAGCCGTTTCTGGACAGCCTCGAATCCCTTGGCCAGGTCCCGCTGGTAACAGTTGAAGATGATGCCGGTGTCACCATCGCCCCGGTCGTAGCTGTAACTACGGCGCACGAGTTGGGGCGGATTGCGGCGATCAGGGGCAGCAAGCCGCACGTGCGAGTCGAGCGGGGTCCGCCGACCCTTCGGGTCAGCCGCGAAATTCGGCTCCTCACCAACAGGCGCCCCGTCCTGCCACCTCCCGTCACGCCGCCGTCCCATGATCCGCTCCTGCTCGTCCACAGAATCCTTGTCCCACAACTCCGTCGCGAACCGAATCACCCGAACAACCTGATACCTCCCTCCGACAGCCCACTCCGGCTCACCCTGCCCCTCCCGCACAAGAACCCGGTCAGCGACCTCACCCTCGGACTCCGGATTCCCAAACCCCTCCGTGAAGTGAAACGGGTTACGGGCAGGCCCCCGGCCACCCTCGACACGATTCTCCGCCCGGAACCCGTCAATGGCCCAACGAACGGCCCAACCCACCTTGTCGGCAACAGCCTTGACACTCTCCACAGCCTTCCGCACCGCAGCGGTGTCCTCCCCCGCGACCCACACAAGAAGGTCACCGTGCGACAGCGCGGGATCAAGCAGATCCCCGAGGAGGGACGGCATCACTTTCAACTGCCGCGGCGCCTGGACTTCTGCGCCCTCGAAAAGGGCCGCCCCCGCCCCGAAGGTCACCAAAATCCGATCCCCGCCAATGGTCCGCACACCCCGAACTAACGCCTTCACTGCGCGCCCACGATCGAGCACTACTATTCCTACGCAACGCTCTGGCAGCTCGGCCCCCACAACGGCAAGCCTGCCATGTGCAGTTGCCGCTCCAAAGCTGTTCTCCGCCTCCGACGAGCCACTCCTCAGGTTTGCTGCGACCACGCCTCCTCCTACGAGACCCAGTCCGGCCGCCGACCCTGAAACCACTACCGTTCTACGCCGCACTCGGTCCTCCTGACTTCGACCGTGCTCACTCGGCAGTGATACGAAGAACGACGCTCTGCGCCATCTGTGGATCGTCAACACTGACTCTTACGCGGACTCTGGATCCGGCCACGGCGAATCGATGACAGAAGTCCTCACCCACAAGGTCCGCCACTTCGACCTCACCGTTTGGGACGTCAAATAGCCCGTCGAAGATCCCGACAGCCGCTTCCGCACCGCCCTCCCCTAGAAGAACCGTGACATCTACGGGCCCGATGTCGGGGTGAACGACCGCGATCACCATGCAGGTCGTGTTCGCCTCAACCGGCGAATCCACCGGATCAATATCTGGAATATCTCCGTCACCACCGACCGATTCAAAGCGAAGCACTCCCCACGGGACCCCCACTCGAAAGGAAGAGGCTCCGCCTTCCGCATCCACCAGTTACCCCTAGAAGTCTGTGTACGGATTAATTTTGTCGCGTATGAACTGCGCGGCCGCAATGCCCTGTTGAGAACTACACCTTCGACAGTGCGGGAACAATTGCTGCGGTACCGATTTATCCACGAATGTCAACACAGGCTGATGATCTTTAACCCAAGTCCCATTCGGGTACCCCGAGTTCATGGCGCCGCATGCATGGCAGCCGAATTTATTGCCGAGCTTATTGATGTCAACTATTTCTGTGCTATTGAATGCACGCGACTGGTTGCGCGCATCGATCGAACCACCCGCATACTTGCCAGGATAGAAGAGCTTACATGCATCACCATATCCACCCTTTTTACCGCCTATGTTATGGGCGAGTACTGGAGTGTCACCCGCCAGCACATAATAGGTGTGGAGGTCGTTAACAGTGAGGTTGTAGACGGTCGTTGACTTGGTTTGGCGGGCGATGGCCGTGATCTGGACCCAGGTTCCGGTGCTGGTCTGGAGCCGTTGACCTTCCGGCCGGAGAGGCGCTGGCCCAGCCAGTCCAGGCCCGCCTCTCCCAGGCCACCGATCACGCAGCCGGCCAGCATCGGGCTGTTGCCTGTCGGGTCGGTGTAGGTCGTCGGGGAGCTGAGCGCGTACTGGTAGAGGTTGGTGCCGCCCGCGTGGCCGATCGGGTCCTGGGAGATGAAGCGGCCGGACTCGGGGTCGTAGTAGCGGTTGCGGTAGTGGAGCAGGCCCGTGCCGTCGGACTCGCGGCCGGTGAAGGTGTACGGGTTGGTCGACGCCGCCCCGGACGTCGTCGGTTGGCCGTACGGGTCGTACGTGTAGCTCGTCGCGACCGTGCCGTCCGCGTTCGCCAGGCCCACCACCGTGCCCAACGCGTCCGTCAGATAGACCTGCGTCGCGCCCTTCTCCGTGCGGGTCAGGTACTGGTCCAGGCCCGACGTCGCGACCGTGGCCGACGTCTCGCCCGAACCATCCTGTTCCACCAGCGGGTTCGAGCCGTCCGTCAGGTACTTCTGGGTTGTGTCGCCCAGCTTCTTCGAACTGCGGGTGCCCAGGGGGTCGTAGGTGAACGTGCCCGTCGGGCCGTCCGCCACCGGGTCCAGGGCCGACAGTTGGCCTCGCGCGTTCCAGTCGTACGTCCGCTTGCCGTCCGACTTCAGTTGGCCGTCCGCGTCGTACGTGAAGGAACGGCCGCCCAGGGACGTGACCCTGTTGTCCTTGCCGAACACCGACCCCGTCTCGGCCGCGGGGAGTGCGACGGACACCAGACTGCCCGTCAGGCCCGTCTGGAGGCCTCGGATGTCGCGCGTGTAGGAGAGGTCACCGATGTCGGCGGTACCCCGCGCGTAGTCGATCGCCGAGATCGCGCCCGTCTTGTCGAGCGTGGTGGTGCGCGTGATGCCGCCCGGCAAACTCGCCGTCTTCTCACGGCCCACGGCATCGAGGCCGAACGTCACCTCCTGGCCGCCCGAGGTGACGGACGTCAGGATGCTGGAGGTGTCGTAACCGTAGAGCGTGGTCGTCCCGGCCGCCGTCATCTCCTTGCGGCGGTCCGCCGCGTCGTAGTCGTAGCCCACCGTGCCCGTGGGGCCCGTCACCGTCGTCAGTCGGTCGTAGGCGTCGTAGCCGAAGCTCTCGTCGCCCGCCTGGGTGTCCGTGATCGTCTTCGGCAGGTCCACCGCGTCGTACGCGTACGTCACCGTCGACTCGGCGACACCCGCCGCGTTCACGCCGTACTTGGTGTTCTTCGATCAGCCCAGCAGGTCGTACTCAGCCGTCGCGACCAGGCCCGAACGGCTCGTCGCCTTCGTCAGCCGACCCGCCGCGTCGTAGCCGAACAGCGCCTGCGCGCCCAGCGGGTCCGTCACCGACTTCGTACTGCCCGCGTCGTCGTACGCCCACGACGTGCTGTTCTCACGGGCGTCCGTCAGCCTGGTCAGGTTGCCGTTCTCGTCGTAGTCCAGAGCCGTCGACCGGCCCAGCGGATCGGTGATCTTCCGCGTCTGGTTCAGCGCGTCATACGTCAGCGTCGTACGCGAACCCGCCTCGTCCATCACCACGGTCGGACGACCCGCCGCGTCCAGGAACTGACTGCCGGTACGGCCCTCCGCGTCCTTCGCCGAGACCAACTCGCGGTTGCGGTAGGTGTACTCCGTCACCGCGTCCGACGCGTCAGTGACCGTCTTGATCTGGCCGTCCGGCGTGAACGTGAAGTCGGTCTCCCTGGACTCGGGATCCCGGACCGTCCGCAGGTCACCCGCCGCGTCGTACTCGAGGATGGTGGTGTTGCCCAACGGGTCCGTGACGGAGGTGGGTTGGTCGTAAGGGCCGTTGTAGACCGTCGTACCCGACTGGCGCGCCTGTGCGGTGCCTGCGAGTTCGGTGGTTCGGGTGACGTAGCCGTTGGCGTCGTACGTCAGCTCCGTGCGCCGGCCGTACGGATCGGTCACCGCGTCGATCCGGTGCTTCGGGCCTCGGTGGTACTGCGTCGCCCGCGCCAGTGAACTCCCGTACGCCTCCGTGTCCTTGACGCCGTAGCCGTCCGTGTCGAACTCCACGCGCCGTACGGAGCCGCCCGGCTGGGTCACGTTCGCCGACGTGATCTTCCCGGCGCCAGTCTCGGTGTACGCGAACGAGTACTTCGCATCCTCGGTGAGGGTCTGCTCCTTCACCCGCCCGTCCGCGTGGAAGGTGTTCGACATATACGTGATGCCGCGTGCGTCGGTTGCCGTCTTGATCCGGTTCGACGTGCCGTCGTACGTGTATCGGCTGACCTTGCCCGCGGGATCCTTCACCGTCTCCAGACGGCCCGCGCTGTCATAGGTGTAGGAGGTGGTGCGGCCGGTGTTGTCCTTCGCCGTGTCGACGCGGTGCTGGGTGTCGTAGGCCAGCGAGATCCACCTACCGCCGGAGGTGGTGATACGGGTGATCTCGCCGTTCTTGCCGTCCCGGCGCGTCAGCTTGATGCTGTTCCCGTGCCGGTCGCGGATCTCTTTCAGCGCCGCGTACTGCGGGAACACCCACACCGTGCCGTCCCGGAACGTCAGGTCCCAACCGCTGTTGTAGCCCTTCCAGATGATCTTCGAGCCCTGGAAGTCGGACGAGGTGTCGACCGGCTCGAACACCGCGTCCGTCCAGCCGGTCCCCGATGAGGTACGGGTGAAGTGGGTCTTGCTGCCGCCCGGCAGGTAGAGGTCGACCTCCTGCCACTGTTTCTTGGAGTGCAGGAAGGCGTTGCACGACAGGTCACGGCCGATGCCGAACGCCCGCTTCTCCTTGTCGCCCTGCCAGTAGGTACGCGTGACATCGGCCGACGCCGTCGAACCGGCGACCGCCAGGTCCGTACGGGAGTCGGTGAGCAGGCCCGTGGAGAGCTCGACCGGGTCGCCCGACAGCCAGTCGATGACGTCTTCGATCCAGGTGTCTTCCCACGGGATCAGGTCGTCGATGTTGAACATCGCGCCGTGGAAGGCCCAGACGCGGGTCTTCTTGTCGGGTATGACCTGGCGGCCGTCCGCCGAGACCTCACCCTTGCCGTAGACGTACCAGCCCTTCTTCTTCGGGTCGTAGTCCTGGAACTTGACCCGGGTGCCGGGGGCTTCGCGCGTGTAGTTCGGGTAGATGATCTGCGCGCCCTCGGGGAACACGTACGTTCCGCCCGGCTGCACGGTGAAGTAGACCGGGACGATGCCGTTCTCAGGCAGCGGGAACGGCGGCCGGTCGATCGGGATCGCCGTGATCCCCAGCTCCGTGACCGGATTCCCGTGCTCGTCACGGACCACCGAACCCTTGGGGATACGGACTTCGAGCCCCGGGATCTTCGGGGTCTTCAGCACGACATCGGCCTTCGCCGGAGCCGCGAACCTCACCGTGTTCTTCATGTCCAGCGGTGTCATCCACACCGGGAACCCGAGATCGACCGTCCGCCCGGCCGTCGGGCTGATCCGGATGTCGTAACGGCCATAACTACGCTTCGAGTTGTTCGCACTCGCACCCTCCACCACGAGGGTGGTGGACGTGTCGGCGATACCGCTCAGCAGGAACCGGCCGCGCGCGTCCGTCTTCGACGACTTCTTGCCCACGGAGACCGTGACCTTCGCCAGCGGCTTGCCGTCGAGCTTGAGGACGCGACCGGTCAGCGCGGTGGTCTCGGGCGGGGCGCGGAGCGCGGCCGGGCCCTTGGGAACGTCGCCGCGCCGGGTCAGCCAGTCGTAGCCGGCGAGATTCCCCTTGTCCGGCTGCCACGCGTCCGGCCCGCTCGGAGTGACGCGAGCGGCGGGGGATGCGGTGTCGTCGCTGCCGGTTTTCGGTTTGTCCGCGGACCGGCTGGGGCTGTCTGCTCCGGTGATGGCCGCGGCCGCGGTCAATCCGAGGGTGTAGGTGCCGGTCTTGAGGGTGTTGGGGTCGACCGTGAGCGTGTAGGTGCCGGTGGCGGGGAGCATCGGCAGGGCGTAGGTGACGGCGGTCACGCTCATCGAGCGCGCGTCGACCAGCCATTTGCCGTCCGGGCCGTACACCGACAATGCCCAGGCGGCGGGTGGGGTGTTCAGCCCGAGGGTGAGCTTCTGTCCCTGGGTGCCGGTGACGGTGTAGCGGCCGTTCTGGCCGGCCGTGGCGAGGGTGACGGGTTTACGCGTGCCCGTGGTGGCCAGTGCTCCGCCGTCCGCGTCGGGGATCAGCGTCGCACTGGTGGTGCCGGTGACCGGCTCGCTGGGGCGTACGAACACCCGGTGGGTGCCTGCGGTCAGCGGAGCGCGCAGATCGGCCTCCGCTGAGGATGTTCTGGTCAGCGAGCCAAGGCTCTCCTCCGTACCGTCGGGGGCGCGGTGGAAGAGCGTCGAGGTCTTGGCGAAGGTGGTGGTGTCGAAGACGACGGCCGCACCGGCGCCGGCCACCGCGTCGGTCTTGTACTCGAGCTGCTGGCCGGCGCGGGTGATCTCCCCGACGCGCGGCGCGGATCCGGCGGTCAGCGTGCCTGCCTGCACCGGCTTCGAGAGCCAGAGCGTCATGCCGCCCTTGGCCGCTTCCTCCGGTTCGAAGAGCAGGGTGTAGGAGGCCCCCGGCGTGAGGTCGTTCAGGTAGTACGCGTCGGGCGCCGTACGGGCCATGCGACCGACGACCGTTCCCGTACCGCCGGCCGGGCCGATGAGCGTGATCTCGGTGATTTCCGGCATGGTGTTCGCGGTGATGCCGATACCGAGGGACGCCGAGTCGGGTGCGGTGAACTGCGCCCGCACGCGCTGACCCGCGCGGGCGGTCGTCGTGGCCTGCTGGGGGCCGTCCGGTGTCAGGGACGTGGCTATGTCGGCGGAGAGGATCATCGAGAGTGTTCCGACCGCGCCGTCGTTCGGATCCGCGTACACACGGTAGGTACCGGTCTCCGTCAGTGGCGGGAGTCCGATGGTGGTCGACTCACCGGCGGTCACGTTGACTCCGTCGACGACCTTCGCTCCGGACGGCGCGACCACGGTGACGTCCACGTACTCGGTGAAGGTGCTGCCGGTCGCACCGAGGGAGAGGGTGTCACCCTGCTGCCCCTGGAAGACCGTCTCGGCGTCCTGGCCCGTGCGGCCGATGTCCATCGCAACCGCGGAGCCGGCGACGCTGAGCTGAGCGACGCTGACCGGCCGGGAGAGCGACAGTGCGATCTCGCCGGTCGCCAGGTCGTGGCTGGGGTGCACCGCGACGGTGTAGAGGCCGGTGTCCGGGAGGGGTTCGCTGTCCCAGTCCTCCGTGCCGTCGGCGGGGGCGGAGAAGGAGCCGACCTCGGATCCGTCGGGGCGACGGATGTCGACCCGGACGTAGCCGCCGAATCCCGTGGTTGTCGCCCCGAGGGACACGCGCTGGCCTGCCTGGGCGGAGAACCGGGCGATTCCGTCCTGTCCCGGGCGGGTGAGCGAGAGGACGACGGGCGGTCCCGTCAGGGCGAGCGTGCCGGCGTCGGCGTAGGGCGACGCGGTCACCGTGAGGGTGCCGCCGCCTCCCGCGTTGGGATCCAGCGCCAGTGTGTACGTTCCCGACTGCGGGAGCGTATCCACATCGATCGCGCCGCTCTTCCCGCCGCTGACGGCGATCGATTCGACCTGGTCGCCGTTCGGGCTGTACAGCCGGACGGTGAGTCCTCCGGGCATCTGGGCGGCGTCGATTCCCAGGCTCAGCGAGGTGCCCAACGCGCCGGTGAAGGTCAGCAGTTGGTCCTGTCCGGGTCGGGTGAGCTGCGCGGTGACGGGTGCTCCGGAGATGGCCAGCGCGGCGGTCTTCGGGTTCGAGACCACGACGGTGGCGGCGCCGATGTTGTTCGCGCCGGGGTCGAGCAGCAGCGAGTACTGGCCGCTGACGGGCACGTCGGTGAACTCGCCGTCGGCCTGCTCGCGTGAGAAGGCGAAGGAATCCACCCGCTTGCCTTGCGGGTCCACCAGCCGGGCGTTCACCGACGTGTTGAACGTGGAGCCCGTGATGCCGATGTTGATGTTGTCACCGGCGAACGCGTTGAACAGCACTTGCGCCTGATTGCCCGGAGTGGTGATCGACACCGTCGGCGGGGTCTCGTCCCCGACCGTCGTCTCCTCGGACGTCTCGATCTCCCCGCCGCCGTCGCCGTAGGCGACCCGGAAGCTTGTGGCGGAGGCCGCCTCGCCGTCCGAGGTGGCGATCTCCAGCGGGCCGCTCACCGCACCGAGCGGTACTTCGACCGTCAGCGCCGTGCTGGTGCGGGTTACGACCTCGGCGATGACACCTCCGGCGAACCGCACCACGTTCTCCGACGCCGTCGGGGCGAAGTTCGTCCCGGACAGCACCACGCGGGAGCCCACGACACCCGACGCCGGCTCGACCTTCGTGATCGACGGCGCGGGCGTGGCCAGGGTGAACGACTCCGGTGACTGGACTGTTGTGCCGCCCGTGGTCACCGACACCTTGCCGTTGACCGCAGCGGCCGGGACGCTGACCACCAGACGGGTCGCGGTAGCGGAGGTGACCGTGGCCGCCGTCGTACCGAACTCGACCGTGTTGGAGGCCGGGGTGGTCGAGAAACCGGTGCCGGAGAGGGTGACCTTCGCGTCTGCCTGGGCGCGGACGGGGACCAGGGAGAGGACGGACAGGGTGCTCGACTCGTAGCGGTCGACGCCGAGGCGGTTGCCCGCCGCGTCGTAACGGTAGCGGGCCGTCTCACCTGCCGGGTCCGTCACACCGACCAGACGGGATGCCGCGTCGTAGGCGTACACGGCGTTCTTCGTGGTCGGCTCGGCGGCAGCCGCACTCGCCGGAGCCACCGGTCCCGCCCGGCCGTTGGACAGCTTCGCCTGCGCGGAGGAAAGCTCCGAAGACGGGGAGGAGGCTCCCGATGGCGGGGCAGGAGGCGCCGCCTCGGCCGACACCAGACCCGCCGACAGGGCCAGCGCGAGCAGACCGACCGTCAGCGACCGTCGGCGTGCGGACATACGTATCCCAAAGCGTTCGCCGTGCATGCGCACCGCACCCCTCCCACGTCGCCGATTTTCACTCCGGTGGGGTAGCTGTTGGTGTCGAGGGCGGCCCTCACGCGCAGTCCGGTGCTGGTGGTGGTCGCCGCGATGCTGTTCACGATGACTTCGTGGCTGGTCAGCGGGCGGCCACGCCAGTTCATGGTGATGTGGGAGAACAGCCGGTGCTCGATCTTGTTCCACTTCGACGTGCCCGGAGGAAGGTGACACACGGTGATCGTGAGCCCGGTTTCGGCGGCGAGCCGGGCGAGTTCGAGTTTCCAGGCCCGGGTGCGGTAGCCGTTGGAGCCGCCCGCGCCGGCGGTGATCAGCAGTCGTGTTGCCCGCGGGTAGGCGGGGCGGCCTTGGCCGTGCCACCAGCGGCGGATCGACTCCACGGCGAACGCGGCGGTGTCGTGGTCGGTGCCGACGTTGACCCGGCCGGTGTTCGCGGCCAGGTCGTAGATCCCATAGGGGACGGCCTTGCCCAGCTGCGGGTCGGCGAAGTCGTGGACACCCACCAGTACTGGCTCACCTGTAGGGCGCCACTGGCGGCCGCTGTTCTCGAATGCTCCGAGGAGTTCCTTCTTTCTGGTGTCCACGCTGATCACCGGCCGGCCGGCATCCCGGTGTCCGCGGGCCTGCTCGTTCAGATAGCGGAACTGGGCATCGCGGTCGCCGTGTTGGCTGCCCTCGATTGTCTCGGCGTTGGCCCGCAGGCTGAAGCCTTCCTCCCGCAGCAGGTTGGCGACGGTGTCGGCGCTGACCTGGTGCCCGGCCCGTTTCAGCTCCCGGGCCAGGGTGCGGGTCGACTTCACCGTCCAGCGCAGCGGCGACATCGGATCCCCGCGCTCGTCCGGCTCGACCAGCGCCAGCAGGGCCGGACGCAACCCCTGGTCGAGAACTGCGACCCGTTCACGTCCTCCGCCCGGCCGCCGCACCCGGCCCAGGGGCTCCTCGCCGGCCTCAAGCCCGAACACGCCCTTGCGGACCGTCGTCTCACTCACCACCGCGGCCTGCGCGACGGCCCGGACGCCGCCATGCCCCAGCATCCCGGCCTCCGCGGCCATCAGCAGCCGCCGCTGCCGTTCGTCCAGGTGCGGGAGCAACACCACGAACCTCACGGCAAGTTGATCACGAGTCTCGTCCGGGATGCGCATACCACAACAACGATCCCCGGAACGGGAAGCAACACCTTGATTCCCTGCAAGCCCTTAGCATTCCGTGCGCGCCCGGCGATTGGCAGGGCGGACTCACTTATTCTCGAACCTGCTTCTCAGAGCCGGTGTCCTGGAGATCCATCCCCGGCAGCACCTCACGGTAGAGCGCCGAGGATCCGTTCAATTCCGGCTCCGGCAGATGACCCGGCCAGCGCAGCGCCAGAGTCCTCCCTCGGTCTGTCGTCGGTGACCGTGACGGCTTGCTCATCACCCCGGATCGTGGGGTCGCTCAAGGCGAATCGGCGCTATCCGCCCACGCCGGCCAACGGTTACTGGACAGACCTTAAGCGGAGGCGACAACACCCTCGGCGCGTCTGCCGAAGATTAGTTGTCCGGACAGACACCGCAGCGCATGGGTGGGCAGATCGATTGAGGACGGATAGAGAAGTGACCGAAGCCCCTGGTAAACGGTAGATCTTGGCCGTGACCCCGTCTACCAGGAGCTTCTTCACGTTGCAGAACGAACGAACTGGCTACCTCACCGCAAGGTTGGAAGAGCCTCATTGCCAGTCCTCGGACCGGTCACCGTCCAGCTGGCCGCGCTTGACGGTCGCTTACGGGCGGACCGAACACTGGTTGGGCGCCACCCACGGCGGACTCAGTCGCGCGGGAGCAGGCGTACGGTCACGATCTGGAACGGGCGGAAGGCGAGTGTTACGTGGTCGGTGGTGAGGGTCAGTTCAGGTTCGTCCATGAGGGGGCGTTCGAGTAGGTCGGTCAGGGTGGCGGTGGCCAGGGGGAATCCGGCGCGGAGGGTCGTCTTGGCACGGCTGCCGAGCGACTCGTAGAGCCGCACGATCACGTCTCTTGAGCCGTCGTCGGCGAGCTTGACTGCTTCGATCACGACGCCGGCGTGGTCGACCTCGACCAGTGGGGCGACGACGCTTGTGCCGGCGACGGTGCGTTCGGCAAGGTTGAAGCCGTAACCCTCGCGGACGGCGTCGCCGATGTCCGCGCCGAGCACCAGGCCGTAGCGGAACCGGTGTTCGCCCTGGTCGGCTTCCGGGTCGGGGAAGAGGGGTGCGCGTAGCAGCGAGAGCCTTGCCGTGGTTGTCGTACCGCCGGCGGGCCGTACGTCGTGGGTGACGTCGTGACCGTAGGTGGAATCGTTGACCAGGGCCGTTCCCCAGTCAGG
Organism: Streptomyces sp. S4.7; assembly: GCF_010384365.1. Classification (NCBI taxonomy): domain Bacteria; kingdom Bacillati; phylum Actinomycetota; class Actinomycetes; order Kitasatosporales; family Streptomycetaceae; genus Streptomyces; species Streptomyces sp. S4.7. The sequence goes on from NZ_CP048397.1 coordinate 38,343, forward strand.
CTCTGCGAGGTGCAGGAAGCGGTGGGCGCAGATCTCGAAGCGGGCCGCGTCCCAACTGGTGTTGGAGTGGGTGGGCCGTTGGACGTGGCCGAACGGGATCTCGCTGGTGCAGTGGCCGGCCCGGAGGTCGAAGGGGAACGCGGCCTTGAGGATCTTCTCGCGCTCTCTCCATTCGACGATGGTGTCGATGTCGAGTCGGCGGGCCCCTTCGGGCAGGGACAGCCGTTGGCGGATGCGTGACTCGTTGACGCTTCGTACGACCTCAATGGCGTTGCCGTCGGAGGTGACTTCGTCGGCCTGGGTGAGGTCCTGCACGGTGTTGCGGTAGAAGGCGTCGATGTCCCAGGCGTCCCATTGGTTGGGGAAGTCCTGGTGGAGTTGGAGTAGGTTGCCCACCGTTCCGGGGGCGAGTGCTTCGCGCTCGGCGGTCAGGTCGTACGCGGACGTGATCAGCCCACGGGCATCGACCGTGATGCGGACAAGGCCGTTGTCCAGGACGAGGCTGTCGTCGTCGCCGACTCGTACGGGTACCGACGGAGGCGCCGTGCTGCGGGGCATGGCGCCGAGGGCGGGCACGCCGTCGCGGCTGTGTGGGGCTGCGTTGAAGACGACCTCGCCGCCGTCGGCGTCCGGCGGGCCGGCGAGGGCTCGCTGGGCAGCGTCGATGAGGGCGTTCAGTTCGCGGGCTGCCTCCTGGTGGGCCTCTTCCGTTTCCCGGTGTACCCAGGCGATGGACGAGCCGGGCAGGATGTCGTGGAACTGCTGCAGGAGAACGGTCTTCCAGATGCGGTCAAGTGCGGCGTACGGGTACGGCTCGTCAGTGCGCACGGCGGCCGTGGCGGACCACAACTCCGCTTCCCGCAGGAGGTGTTCGCAGCGCCGGTTGCCCTGCTTGGTGGCGAGCTGGCTGGTGAGGGTGCCGCGGTGGAGTTCCAGGTACAGCTCGCCGACCCATACCGGCGCGTTGGCGTACTCCTGCTGTGCCTTGGTGAAGAACTCGGCGGGGCTCTCCAGCTCGACCTTCGCTGAGCCCTCAAGATCTGCGAGCCGGTCGGCGCGTGCCAGCATCTCGCGGGTGGGTCCGCCCCCGCCGTCACCGTAACCGAACGGCACCAGGGAGCGGTTGGCCGGCCCCTTGTCGCGGAAGTTGCGTTCGGTATGGCCGATGTCGGCGCCGGAGAGGTCGCCGTTGTAGGAGTCGACGGGTGGGAAGTGGCTGAAGATGCGGGAGCCGTCGATGCCCTCCCACCAGAAGGTGTGGTGGGGGAACGCGTTCGTGGTGTTCCAGGAGATCTTCTGCGTGAGGAACCAGTCGATGCCGGCGAGTTTCATGAGCTGGGGGAGTGCGGCGTTGTAGCCAAAGGTGTCGGGAAGCCACATGTCGCGCGTCTCGACGCCGAATTCTTCAAGGTAGAACCGCTTGCCGTGGACGAACTGACGGACCAGGGACTCGCCGCCAGAGAGGTTGGTGTCGGGCTCGACCCAGAGGCTGCCGGTCGGCAGGAACTGCCCGGTCGCCACTTTCTGCTGCACCCGGGCGTACACCTCGGGGCGCTGTTCCTTGAGCCAGGCCAGTTGCTGGGCCTGGGACATGACGAACCGGAAGTCGGGGTGGTCGTCCATCAGTGCGGTCACGTTCGAGACGGTGCGGGCCGCTTTGCGGACGGTTTCCCGGACCGGCCACAGCCAGGCCGTGTCGATGTGTGCATGGCCGACGGCCGAGATGCGGTGGGCGCTCGCGTGCGCGGGCGCGGAGAGCGCGGGGGCCAGCAGGGTCCTGGCCTGGCCTGCGGTGCCGCTGATGTCCTGGAGGTCGATCGCGTCGAGGGCCCTGCTCACCGCGTGCCGGATCTGACTGCGGCGCGTGGAGTCCTCGGGAAGCTGATGCATGAGCCCGGACAGCACGTCGAGGTCCTGGACCAGCTCCCACACGGTGGCGTCGAAGACGGCGAGATCCATGCGGGTCAGCCTGTACAACGGTTCGCTCGCAGGCCCGGTGGGGCCGTCGGCGCACAGCCAGGAGGCAACGTCGCCCGCACGGGTGGGGATGAAGGGATCGCCGGCGGCGTCGAAGTCGAAGATCAGCGGATTGGCGGCGGCCTCGATGTGAAACTCGAAGCCCTCTCCGCCCTGGGCCTGTTCGGCTATCAGGAGCCAGGAGTTGCGCGGATTGAGGGCCTTCACCGGTGTGCCGTCCGTCCGGTACACGAGCCCTTCGGCGGAGAACCCGGGCTGAGTGGTGCCGAAGCCGAGGTCGAGCACTGCTTCGACCCGTTCTCCTGCCCAATCCGCAGGTACGGTGCCGCGGATCCTGAACCAGCTGGTGGACCAGGCCGGTCCCCAACGCTCGCCGCTGCCGATCGGCTTGTAGGGCCCGGCGATCCCCTCACTCACCGGTACGGGTTCGCCGCAGATGTGGTGGGCGCTGACGTCGAGGGCGAGGGAGCGGGGGTGGACTGCGGGCCTGAGACGCTGGTCGAGTACCCGAGCGAGTCGGTCTTCGGTCAGCGTGCGGTCGTCGTGCATGAGACTCCGTCCAGAATTCCGCGCGCGTGGGCGGCAGGTCTGTGTGCCGAGCCTCGCCGAGTGACGGCGGGTCCGGAAGGGGCGGATGGGAAACGCTCAGGTGAGGTCGGTCCCGTATCGGATGACCTCGATGGGGACCACCGAACGTCGCACGGGCAGCGGGGTGTCGGGCCCGGCGTCAATGCGGTCGATGAGCATCTGGCCGGCCCTGCGCCCGATCTCGTCGGCGTCGTAGGAGGCGATCGTCATCGGGAGCCCAAGGACGTCCGCGAGATCGAAATCGTCGAATCCGGCCAGGGAAACCGGGGCGTCGAGGGCGCGAACCGCCCGGATGGCGCCGTGGGTGAGACGGTTGTTGGTGCAGAAGAGGGCGGTGGGGGCGTCTGGTGCGCTCAGCAGGGCGACGGCGGCGCGTTCGGCCGCAGCCACGTCGGACAGTCCACGGCGGATGTGACGCTCGTCGGGTTCCAGGCCGGCTTCTTCGTGGGCGGCCCAGTAGCCGCGGAACCGTTCGGCACCGGTGTAGAGCGCCGGGGGGTTGCCGAGGAAACCGACACGCCGGTGTCCGTCCTCGATCAGTCGGCTGGTGGCCGCTCCGGCTCCGCCGAAGTCGTCCACCAGCACGCAGTCGGCCTCCAGTCCCGCCGGCGGCCGTGAGGCGAGGACCAGGGGCATGCCGCGCAGCGCGGCCGGTGTCAGATGACGGTGGCTGCCGCTGGCCGGCACCACGATCATTCCGTCCACCTGGCTGGCGGCCAGATCTTCCACCAGTCCCCGTTCCCGGTCGACCTGCTCGGCGGTGTTGCCGAGCAGGACCCGCAGGCCGTGTGCGTAGGCCACCTCCTGGACGCCCAGCGCGAGCCGTGAGTAAAAGGGGTTGGCCAGGTTGGTGACGAGCAGACCGATCATCCCGCTGCCGCCGACCCGTAGACGGCGGGCGGTTTCGTTGCGCCGGTAGCCGAGCGCGTCGACGGCGCTCAGTACCCGACTCCTGGTCGCCTCGGTGACACGGGGGTCGTCCTTGAGTACCCGGGAGACGGTCATCGCACTGACCTCGGCACGAGCGGCGACGTCACGCATGGTCGGCGCGGCGGCGTCGCTCGGTCGGTGCTGCGCCACGGCCGGTCCTTCCTTCGTGCCGTCAGGGGTTGTTCGCCGTCGGTGGGTTGCGGGAGCCGCAGGCGCCGCCATTGTAGAGAGTGTCGAGCCCGCTGTGTCGTCCGCCCCGGCGGGTGAATGCTGCGGCCTGGCCTCGTGGGTCGGGACGGTCATGGCCGAGCTGCTCGGTGGACGACACCAGGTGCGCGGGCGGCAGCGAAGACGACCGGATCCTGCGGCTCGCCCTCCGTCCGGTGTCCCAAGGTCCAGTGCGCGGCGCCGATCAAGGGTGCGTCATCGGGCCGTCGGGCGGTGCACAGTTCCATCGTGGCGACGGTTCGATCGGCTTGTGGCCCGGTGGTGAGGCCGGCCTGCAGCGCGGGGCCGATGAGGTCGAAGGACCTGGCCATGGAGCCGCCGATCACCATCACGTCCGGCTGGAAGGCGGCACACCAGGGTGCCAGGGCCCGCCCCAGGGTGGTGAAACACTCGCTGATCGTCTCGGCCGCGTGCCGGTCGCCTCGGCGGGCCAGTCCGGCGATGGCGCTGACGTCCGGGCCTTCGGCCGGTCCGTCAAGACCTGCGGCCCGGGCATACCGCGTACGGATCGCCCACCGCGAGACCACCTCCTCCAGGGGCAGTCCGTCGACGCTGATGCGGTGGGCCCGGCCCCCGGGCGGGACCGTGGGGCCCTCGGTGACAGGGCGTCCGTCACACAGGAAGGAGGATCCGACGCCGGTGCCGAGGGTGATGCACACCGACCGGCTTCGTCCCGCCGCGGCCCCACGGTGGTGTTCCCCCAGGGCGAAGGCGTCCGCGTCGTTGAGGAAGCTGATGGCCCGCGGATGCGGCAGCCGATCGCGCAGTCCCGCTCTGACGTCGAGGTCGTGCAGCGCCTCGAACTTGCCGATGCCCCAGAACTTGCCTACGCCGGCCGTGTAGTCGAACGGCCCCGGTATGGCGACGCCCCAGTGCGCCCCGCCGGGCGCCGGGATGTGCCGGGCGGCCTCGGCGAAGGAGTCGAGGATCTCCGTGGCGCCCGCGTGGGCAGGCACCGGTCTACGAACGACGGAGTCGGTGACCGGCAGTCCGGTCGTCATGTCCACCAAGGCGGCGGTGACGTGGGTGCCGCCTACCTCCAGCACGGGCAACCGGGTCATGAGGGTGTCACCAGGGACTTGACGACCTGTACGGGCCGTGTGCCGATGGGGTGCAGACGGTAACTGCCTACCGCCGCCGGCACGGTAAGCGTCTCGGCGAACGCGAGGTCGTGACGCCGGCCGTCGGCGGTCTCCACTACCACTCCGTCACCGGCGGCGACGTTGAGGATGTGGAAACGGCCTTCCGTGTCGTCGTGTGCCGGGCCTGACCCGTCGAGTGCGAAGCGGTGGACTGCGTAGAACATCTCGGGCAGGGAGCCGACAAGCTCCTCGCGCCAGCCCGCGCCCTCACGCAGGACGCGCGGCTGCTGGACGAGATCCTCCACGACCTCGGTGCCGCGCCGCGCGGTGTCGAGGTTCGCGAAGGCGTGCTGGTGTGACAACGGCCTGGGCACCCCGGAGGCGCGGCGCAGCCAGTCGTAGAACCGCAGCGAGTACAGGTACGGCGTGGCGCTGATCTCCAGGACCAGGTTGCCCGCGCCGGAGGTGTGCGGGGTGCCGGCCGGGATCATGAACAGCTGGCCGGGCTCGGCCGGGAATGTCTGGACGTGGTCCTCGACGCGCAGCGGTGTGCCGTGTGCAGCGGACTCCTCCACTTCCTTGCGCAGCAGGTCCACGTCCGTATTTTGCCGCAGCCCGAGGAATACCCGGGAGTCGGGCTCGCTGGCGGTGACGTAGTAGGTCTCGTGCTGGGTGTAGGTCCAGCCGAAGTGCTCCCGCATGTATTGCTCCTGCGGGTGGCAGTGCAGGGACAGATTGCCGCCGCCGACAGTGTCGAGGTAGTCGAAGCGGATCGGGAACGAGGTGCCGTAGCGCTCGTGTACGTCCGTGCCGAGGAACTGTTCGGGGTGCAGGACGCACAGGAGCTGGAAGGGCAGCTCCACCTGTGCCCCGGCGTCCTGGCCGACGAGGACGCCGGCTTCGGGAGCGATCAGCTCGTAGCCGAGTGCGGTGTTGCCGTTGTCGGGCTCGAAGCCGAGCTTCTCCGCGGCCCATTTCCCGCCCCAGGCGGTGGAGTTGAAGTACGGGCGGGTGCGCACGGGCTGCCGGGCGAGCTCGGCGAGGGTGGCGCGCACCGCCGCGCCGTCCAGGGAAGCGGGGGCCTGCGGGTCCTGTACGTCGATCCAGCGGTCGATCCGGGGCGCGAGCGCATCGCGGTGGCGGTCGGCTACCGGCCAGTCCGTGTAGAAGAGACGGCGCAGCTCGCCCGGCACGTCGGGGCGTCCGAGGTTGACGCCCACGGGCAGGGTTCCGGCGGCCATGGCGCTCTCGGCGTACCGCTTGGGAAGGTCCGCCCACCAGATCAGATCGGGTGAGCACAAGGCGGCGCCGGGGCCGAAGACCAGCAAGACGCCGTTCGTGGGCCGTTCGACGGTCAGCAGGCCCTCGAAGAGGTCGGTCATCTCGAACTCGGCGAGCGGCAGGAAGAAGTCGTCGGCGTCGGCGTGAGGGGTGCAGAGCCGCTCGAGGGCTGTCGATGACCAGCGCTCGCGCACATCGAGGACGCCGACTTCGGTGGACCGCGCACGCAGCGCAGCGGCGATCCCGCTGGCGGCCTCGTCCCAGTCCAGGGCCGCGGGCCCGTCCAGGGCGAGCACGGTCGGCTGGTCGGGCAGGGTCGCCACGGCTTCGTTCCAGCCGCTGACCACGGCGGCGGTGGCCGGGTACCGGGGGTTGCGTTCGTACGGTCGGGGCTCTGAGTGCACAGGTACTCCTGAAGAAGTGAGCGGGGCAATCACTGGAGGGTTAACGATAACCATAAGGGAGAACAAGGAGTGTGCCTCCCTGTGGGGAATAGCTGCAGATGGATGGGCATACGCCTGGGAATCTTGTCACGGAGTCTTGTTTCAGCCAGATGTTGTCGTTAACATCCTCGCAATCCGAACCGCCACTGCCGCGCGGTACGGCGAGATCTCGCGGAGGGCCCCGAGCCCTCCCACCCCACCACACCCCAGAGCCAGGGATCCCCGCCGGGATCCGCAGGGAAGGGAACCCATGAGATCAACAGGCGGGGCGACACACTGGTCGTCCCACCCACTGGGCCGCCGCAGCGTGCTCGCGGGCATCGGAGCAGGGGCCGTGGCCACATTGGCCGGTTGCGCCCGGGGCGACAGCACCGCGGTGAAGCCCGGCACCATCTCGCTCGCCAATGACAACGCCACCTGGGACCAGGGGTATGTCGCGGCGGGGCAGGAGCTGAAGAAGTTCACTGGGTACTCACTTCGCCCCCTGTCCAACCCGAACCCCACGTCGTACAAGCAGGTCACGCAGATCTCACTGCAGACGACCAAGGCCACCGACATGATCAAGTGGGCCTCGGGCTACTACCTCAAATCACTGGCCCGCACCGGGGAACTCAGCGATCTCTCCTCGATCTGGACCGACTACGAACGCAAGGGCTGGGTCACTTCCCAGGCGCGTGAGGCGATGTCCTATCGCGGCTCCGTGTATGGGATACCGCTCTACGAGTCGTACTACGTGCTCTTCTACAACACGACCCTCTTCCGCAAGCACGGCCTCAAGGCGCCGGACACCTGGGATGAGCTGCTGCACAACGCCGAGGTGCTGAAGAAGGCCGGTGTCGTCCCGTTCGTCGCCACGCAGACCGGCAACTGGCCCGCCTACGAGTGGTTCCAGGAGCTTGTCAGCAAGGTGGACCCCGACTTCTACGCGGAATTGATCAAGGGGAAGGCGCAGTACACCGACCCGCAGGCGCAGAAGGCGCTGCAGATCTGGCAGGACTTCATGGACAACGGCTGGATGACGCCGGCCGACTTCGACCAGAACAACGGCCCTGCCGCGCTCAAGGCCGGCCGGGTCGGGATGTTCCTGCATGGTTCCTGGCAGTCGCAGGGGCTCGCCGCCACCGGCATGAAGCCGGGTGTCGACTTCGACGCCTTCGTCATGCCGCCTGTCGAATCCTCGGTACGCCGTTCTGTGATTACCGAGTCAGGTGTGCTCGCCGTCCCGCGCAAGGCGGTCTCGCACGAGGCGGCGATGGCCAACGCGGCGCACTGGCTGGACCCGAAGGTCCAGAAGGTGTGGACCGACTTCCTTCAGGACGCCTCGGCCAATCCGCTCTCCCGTCCCGGAAACCCGGTGATGGCAGGCCTCAAGGCCCATGCACTGAAGGAGCGTTGGACGCTGCTGCCCCGCTACGGCGAGTCCGGCCCGCCCAACCTCATCCAGGGCAACACCGACGACCTGGGGAGCTTCATGACCGGCGCCTCCTCACCGCGCGCCACACTGCGCAGCATGGCTAGCCGGGCGTCGAAGGAGTGGGCCGAGTGGGAGAGGGACGAGGCATGAGTTCTTCCGTCGAGCAGCGGCGATCGCCGCTCCCCGCGTCACCGGCCCCGACCGACCCGCGGCCCCTCCGCTCCACGCCCGGGCAGCGTCCCGGGAGGCGGATACGGGAGAAGCTGGCCGGGGCCGGGTTCCTGGCTCCCGCCGTACTCGTGGTGAGCGCACTGCTGCTGCTCCCCTTCGCCTCGACCGTCTACCGGAGCTTCTTCGACGACCGGCGCATCTCGGGCTTCGCCGGTCTCGACAACTACGCCCTCTTCCTCAGCGACCCGGCGCTGACCCGGTCGATCCAGAACACCCTGATGTGGGTGGTCGGCACAGTCGCACTGCCGATGGTGCTGGGCCTGGCCATCGCGGTGCTGACGCACAGCGGCGGGTGGTCCCGTGGGGCACGCCTGCTCGTCGTCCTTCCTTACGCTCTGTCCGGATCGGCCGTGGCGGTGGTGTGGAACTTCGTTCTCACCACCGACGGCGCCGCGAACCAGGTGCTCAAGGCGTTCGGCATGGATTCGTTCGCCCAGGGCTGGCTCCTGGAGTGGCCGGGCAACACGCTGGTGATGATCGTCGCCAACACGTGGCAGGCCGCGGGCGTCGCGGTGATCCTCTTCCTGGTCGGCCTCCAGACCATCCCGCCCGAGACCCTGGAGGCCGCCGACCTGGACGGTGCGACGGGCTGGCGGAAGTTCTGGTTCGTCATCCTGCCCCAGCTGCGGACCGTCTCGGTGATCGTCGTCGGCACCAGCCTGGTCGGCGGGCTCAAGTCCTTCGACCTGATCTGGGTGCTCACCCAGGGCGGGCCCGGTCGGCAGTCAGAGACGCTCGCGGTCTCGATGTACCAGGAGACCTTCCTCGCCCTGCACCCCGGAGCGGGCGCGGGGGTCGCGGTCGTCCTTACCGCAATCGTGCTGCTCGCCTCGTGGCTGTATCTACGGCGTCAGCTGACCCCGAAAGGCAACTGATCATGACCACCATCCGCACCACACGGAGGTCCGCTCCGCGAGCGCGGCCCACGCCGGGCCGGATCCTGCGCAACACGACCCTGGTGGTCATATCTCTGGCCTGGGCCGCGCCCACCTGGCTGCTCCTTGTCAACGCCATGGTGCCGGCCGCCGATTACAGCGGCGCGCCCCACTGGTGGCCGCAGGGCTTCGGTCTCTTCGACAACATGTCGCAAGCCTGGACGAAGGCGGACCTCGGCCCCTCCATGGGCAACAGCCTGCTCTACGCCGTCACCAGTGCCGCCGCCGCCATCCTGGTGGCCACCACGGCCGCGTTCGCGACGGTCATCATGCCGGTCAAGCACAAGACGCTGTGGTTCTGGCTGATCTACTCGGGCACCCTGCTGCCGCTCCAGGTCTTCCTGCGGCCACTGTTCCTGGCGTACGCCGATATCGGGCTCTATGACGCCCAGTTCGGGCTGTTCCTGGTGTACGTGGCCATCGCCATCCCGTTCGCGTATTTCATCATGCGCAACTTCGCGCTGACCTTGGCGCCGGAGATCATCGAGGCCGCCCGCATGGACGGGGCGTCGTGGTGGCGGATCTTCTGGCAGATCCACGTGCCGCTGTCCCGGTCCGCCATGGTGGCCGCGTTCGTCTTCCAGTTCGTCGCCGTCTGGAACGACCTGCTGTTCGGCATCACGCTGTCCACCAGCAGCAACATCCGCCCGGTGATGGCCGCGCTTGCCGAACTCCAGGGCAACTACTCCAACGTTGGCCCGCCCGTGGTCCTCGGCGGCGCGCTGCTCGTCTCGCTGCCGACCGTCGTCCTGTTCTTCTCGGCACAGCGCTTCTTCGTCAGCAGCCTCAAGCTGCACGGCTGAGCCGTATCCCGGCCGCCCCTCACCGATCCACCTTCCCGAAAGGCAGACCATGGTGAAGACATCCGCACGCGCCACACTTGCCCTCGGCGTCCTCTCCGGAGCGCTGTGGGCGAGCCCCGCCGCAGCAGCCGACAACGACCGGGGCACCACGCCTGCTACCTGGGCCCACCACGCCGAGGTCAGCTACGACGCCCTGCAGCAGCACCTCTACCAGGGCCCGCAGGAGCACGGCCTGTACCTGGAGAAGACGCCGCGCAAGGAGGAGGAGAACGCTCACTCGTACCTCTGGCCTCTGCGTGAGGCGGCCGCCGCCACCGTCGACATGTCAAAACTGCCGGGTGTCGGCGCCCGCTACGACCGCGATGCCGCCGAGCGTTTCACAACGCTGCGGCTGTACTTCAACCCCCGCGACGGCAGGCCCGGTTACGACTCCTACCTGCCCGCCCCGCTCGGCCAGGGCGGCGACGTGTTCTACGACGACAACGCCGTCGTCGGGCTCACCTTCCTGGACCAGTACCGGGCAACCGGCAAGAAGATCTACCTCGAGCGGGCGGCGGAGACCTTCGACGTCGTCGGCCGCGGCTGGGACGACGACCCCACCAAGCCGTGTCCCGGGGGCCTGCAGTGGGTCGACTCCCCGGACAACTTCATGCGCGCCGCCAACGTGACGGGCCTGTCCGCCCAACTGGCCGCCGAGCTCTACGCCATCGAGCGCGACGACCGGTACCTCGCAAGCGCGAAGAAGTGGTACGAGTGGAACTGGTCATGCCTGCGCCGCTCCCCCGGTCTGTACGACAACAGCCGCGACGACGACGGCACCGTCAACAAGACCCTGTGGACATACAACTCCGGCGCGATGATCGGCACCGCGACCACCCTCTACCAGGCGACCGGTGAGCGGAGTTACCTCGACCGTGCCGTCGAGGACGCCAACGGGTCACTCGACTACTGGAAGCAGGGCGACCGGCTGCACGACCAGCCGGCGATCTTCAACGCCTTCTACTTCGACAACCTCCGCATCCTCGACGAGGTGCGGCCGAACCGCGCGTACCGAAAGACGGCCGCCGCCTACGCCGAACAGACCTGGAAGGACAACCGAACACCTTCCGACGGCCTGTTCCGCTTCCAGCCTTCCGGCGGCGGTGACCACGCCCCGGCCGCCCAGGCCGAGACTCTCCACCAGTCCGCCATGATCCAGATCTTCGCTGGCCTCGCCTCCGACCGTTCCTGAGTCCCGCCCGCACCGAGCAACACGTCCCAGCACCGCACACGAGTGGAGACCCGTTTCATGCCCCGCCCCGAACTTGCCCGTCCCTCCTGGTGGGACTCGAACACGGCCCGCGACATCCTGCGGGACCGCGCCGTGTCCGCCGAGGGCGCCCTCGGCGGACACCCGATCAGGTTCGCCTGCGAGCCCCTGCTCCGTCAGGACGGCACGGGCGGCCTGCTCCAGTCCGTGCGGGTGACCGCGGGCCGGCCGGTCACACGCGCCCGTGTCACGACTGTCACGGGCAGTGCGTTGCGCTGCGACGCACTGCCGGGCCCCGGCAATGACACCCGGCTCCTCGTCCCGGAGGTGGACGCGCCCACCCTCGTTCTGGTTGAACTCCCGGAGCTGGCCGAGGGCGAGAGCGTCGAGGTACTTCTGACCCCGCAGCGCCACTGGACGCTGCACCTCGTCCAGCACGCCCACCTGGACATCGGCTACACCGACCCGCAGAGCACCGTGCTCGCCGAGGGCCGCAAGTACCTCGACTCCCTGCTCGAACTGTGCCGCACCACGGACGACTGGCCGGACGAGTCGAAGTTCCGCTGGGCCGTCGAAGGGTTCTTCAGCTACGAGAACTGGTCGCAGAACCGCCCGCCGAGGATGGTCGCGGAGTTCCTGGACCGGGTACGCGAAGGCCGCATCGAACTCGCCGCGATGCCCTTCAATCTGCACACCGAGACCTGTTCCACCGACGAGCTGCACGAACTCCTGCGCCCCATCCGCGAGCTGCGGGAGCGCGAGGGCATCGCCATCACCACGGCGATGCAGACGGACGTGCCGGGACAGGTCGTCGGCCTTCCCGACGTCCTCGCTGATAGCGGGATCCGCTATCTCTCGGTCGCCCACAACTGGGCAGGGCGCGCGGTGCCGCACCACGTCGGCGGCCAGGACCTGCCGCGCCTGTTCCGCTGGCGGGCGCCGAGCGGACGCGAGGTGCTGGTGTGGCGCACCGACACCCCGCACGGCCTCGCGTACATGGAGGGGTCGATCCTCGGGTTCGACGAATCCTTCGACCGCGTCGACGACCTGCTGCCGAACTACCTCACCGCACTGGCGAATCACCAGTACCCGCACGAGGGCCGCGGAATTCCCGGATTCCCCATCCTGGACGAGGAGTTCAAGGGTGACCCATACCCGTGGGACATCCTGCACCTGCGGGTCCTGGGCAAGTTCGCCGACAACGGACCGCCGCGCCGCATCATCGCAGACACCGTGCGTCGGTGGAACGAGGAATGGGCCTTCCCCGTCCTGCGCACCTCGCGCAACGAGGACTTCTTCATCGACGCCGAGGAAAGGCTCGGCGACCGGATCGAGACGTTCGAGGGCGACTGGACGGACTGGTGGGTCGACGGGGTCGGCGCGGGCGCCGTGCCGCTGGCCGCCACCCGCGACGGGCAGGCGGCGCTCGCCGACGCGCAGACCCTCGCGGGCCACGCGGAGATCCTGGGGGCATCAGACGGGACACGGATCACCGAAGCCGCGTCGGAGGTGTACCGCGCCGCCTCTCTGTTCAACGAGCACACCTGGGGTGCCGGCGACCCCTGGACACACGGCGACCACAGCCACGCCTCGGGCGAGAGGCAGTGGCACTGGAAGTACGCCCAAGCCCTGAATGCCTACGACGGGGCACACACCCTGCTCGACGCCGCGAGCGCAGCACTGGGGGAGCGGCTTTCCCCGCGCGAGGGGACGCTCGCCGGCTACTACGTCGTCAACACGTGCAGCTGGGAGCGGTCCGAGACGGTCCGGCTCTTCCTGCCCGAGAGCACCGTGCCCCTTGCCGACCCGGTACGGGTTGTCGACTCCCGCGACGGAACCCCGCTGAATGTGGTGGAGGAAGAGCAGAGCAACGAACTCCACCGCGCGGCAGGACGTTTCCTGCTGTTCCGGCTGGCCGGCGTACCGGCCCACGGGGCGGTACGAGTGGACATCGAGCCCGCTTCCTGCCCTTCGATCGAGCTGTCGGCAGAAGACAGCGCTGCGGCCGATGCCTCCACGATCCTGGAGAACGAATTCCTGCGTGTCCACGTCGACCTGTCGTCCGCGTGCATCGACTCGATCGTGGACAAGCGGTCGGGCGCCGAGCTGGTCCGCCAGGACGCCACGGTCGGCTTCAACGGCTATCTGTACGACGAGTACGCGACGGCTGGCGGGTTCAACCACCAGTCGAGCAAGACCACCGCCGACAGTTCGATGCACCTGCTGGCCACGCGGCAGACGGCACCCCCGGCGGGCCTGGTGGAACGGACATCGGACGCCACCGGCGAGACGCTGGTCTACGAATGCGCCCCGGCTGGCACGCGACGGCTGCGGGTGAAGGTTCATCTGCCGCGCGCGAGCGCACGAGTCGATCTGGAGAACCGGATCGACAAGGCCGCGACCCTGACGAAGGAGAGTGCGTTTTTCGCCTTCCCGTTCGCGATGAACTCCCCGGTCGTACGGATGGAGGCGACTGGCGGGGTCACGGGAACGGGACTGCCCACGGTGCCGGGCTCCGCCCAGCACATGCGGGCGATCCGCCGCTGGGTCAGCCTCCAGGAGGACGGCACCGGTGCAGCGCTGGCCACCCAGGACGCACCGCTGATCCAGGTGGGCGGAGTGGCTATCCCCTATGCTCCCTACCCACAATCGCTGGCACAGGAGGAACCCGGGACAGTGTTCTCGTGGGTCCACAACAACATCTGGGACACCAACTTCCCCTCGGAGCAGGCATTCGACCATGTCTTCCGCTACAGCATCGGATGGCAGAAAACACCGGCCAATGGCGGTGCGGTACTCGGCATGCGCACGGCCGCCGTCGGCAGCCGACCCCTGGTGCCGGTACGAGCCAGGCGAGTACCCGATGCCAGCCCCGGCACCACCTACTCGCAGCTGACCCTTGACGACCCGCGCGTACGGGTCGTCGGTCTGACCGTGCCGGAACCGGGACGTGTCCTCGTACGCCTGCAGTCCTTCGCAGAAGAACCTGTCATCTGCCGACTCACCCCGGGGGTTTCCGTAACTGGCGCAGCATCCGCCGACTACCTCGGCACGGTGGGTGCCACGTTGCGCGTCGAGGCGGACGGCTCCCTGCCAGTGCCAGTGTCCCGGCTCGGCACCACAGCGGTGTCGCTGACGACAATCTAACGAGCTCGTGCATGGTTGGCGGTGAGACGCCGAGTCCGTGATCGTTGATCATGGTTGCGTGGTGGGGAACTCGGCTCGTGCACTGGTCATCAGCAACCGGCGGATCACGGGCCTGACGGCCGATGTGATCGCTGAACTCGTCGCCGAAGTGGGTCCGTTGTGGCACGAGCGCCACCAGGCCAGGCTTGCCTCCCGGCCGCGCAAGCGGGCCATGGGCGCCGGCGCGAAGCACCGGCTGGTGTTTGTCGACCGGCTGCTGGCCACTCTCGTCCATCTCCGTCACGGGACTACCCACGACGTGCTGGCCTGCTGGTTTGGCGTGGACCGCTCCACCATCACCCGGGCCATCAACGAGGTGCGGCCCCTGCTCGCCGAGCGAGGGTGCACCATCAGCCCCGACGTACGGCTGCGGACTCTGGCCGAAGTCGTCGACCATCTCGGCGCGACAGGGAAGACCGGCATCATCGACGGCACCGAGATCCGGGTCCGGCGGCCGGCCCAAGGACGCAAGGACCGGGACAAGTTCATCTCCGGCAAGAACAAGCAGAACGCCGTCAAATCCATGGTGGTCACGGACGGCGAAGGACGCATGCTGTGGTGCAGCCCGACCAAGCCCGGGAGTTGCGCGGACATCACCCACGCACGCCAGTTGGGGCTGGTGGAGCTCCTGGCCGGTGGGCCTGCGGTCGAGATCCTCGCCGATGCCGGCTACCAGGGGCTCGGCGCACAGACCGGCGGACGCGTGGTGACGCCACCGCACCGCAAGTTCAAGAAGAACGCCCCGGACTGGTACGAGGATATGTACGAGCGCCAGCGCAAGGCGCACTCCTCACGCCGTATCCGGGTCGAGCACGGCATCGCACATCTCAAGAACTGGCGGGCACTCGCACGCCACCTCGGCCGCCGCGAGCACATGAGCGACACGGTCCAGGCCATCGCCGGCCTGCTGTCTCATCAGCAGGGCGCAGACCTGACATCGGCACGGCAGATGTGACCCCCGGGCCCCACCGAAGTCCTCGACGTCTCACCGCCAACCATGCACGAGCTCGTTAGCGCGGCCCGAACCCCACGTGGGATGAGATTCGGGGCGATGCGGGGCTTCCGATTGGTTATGGAACCCGGCCACCCCACGCGGGCCGTGCTCGCGCATGCCAGTGACTCATTGGTCCCGGCCCGGGTGGGGCTGGGTCGGCAGCACCCGGACCGGGGGCTGGGCTGGGACAGCGCGTGGAACAGCTGCCGGTTGTGCGCGGTCGGTTGGTTGACGACGCGGACGAGGTGCTCGACGCCGGTCCGCAGCTGAGCGAGCTCGGTGACGTCCTGGGCGCGGAGTTCCTTCAGTTCCCAGACACGTTTGTGTGCGATCTGCGTCTCGGCCGCCTTCCGCGAAGCCCTCAACGTCGTACGCCTCGAAGGCCCCGACCTCGTCACCAACCCCGCCGAAGGCCTGGAGACAGCCCTCTCCCCCACCACCGCCGTACACCTGCCAACCCGCACACGACCGGTTCCTCACCGCAGCCCGTGCCGCCCTTACCTCGGGCTCCTGATACTCCAGAAGCACCGGCCAGACGAACATCAACGCCTGACTTATCACGTCGTGATAAGTCAGGCGCCGAGGATCAGGTAGTCCTCCATCTCGTGGCCCGGCTTCTCCTTCAGCGTGGCCCGCACGTTGATCTCGGTCAGGATCCCGGAGCCCTGCTCGGCCAGTGCTTCGCGTACGGCAGCCACGTCCGTGCGAAGTCGCCGTCCACGTGCACGGTGCGGCTGTAGTCCATGGCCGTTCTCCTTCTTGTCGTCCGGTGCGTTGACACGTCCGATGTTCGGCGGGTCCGAACCGGGCAGCCTCTGACCTGAAATATACCCCCGGGGGTACTGGTGTTACGGTGGAAACAGATACCCCCGGGTAATTTCCATTCGTTAGGAGTATCGGCGTGTTCTTCGTTGACACCATTGAGCTGGAAGGTCTCGGCAACCGCAGCTATCTGGCCGGCGGCGAGAGCGCTGCGGTCGCGGTGGACCCTCCGCGCGACGTCGACCAGGTCCTGGCGGCGGCCGCCCGGCGCGGGGTGCGGATCTCCCACGTAATGGAGACCCACCTGCACAACGACTACGTGACCGGCGGGCTCGAACTCGCCCGGATCACCGGTGCCCGCTACCTCGTGCCGGCCGGCGCGAACGTCTCCTTCACCCACGTCCCCGTCGCCGACAGCGACAGCGTGGACATCGACCCCGGCAGCGGGGTGAGCCTGGCCGCGATCGCGACGCCGGGCCACACCCCGCACCACACCTCCTACGCGCTGCGCGAGGCGGGACGTGCGGTGGTCGTCTTCACCGGCGGGTCGCTGCTGATCGGTACCGTGGGCCGCCCGGACCTGGTCGAGCCGCGGCTGACCGAGGAGCTGGCCCGTGCCCAGCATGCCTCCGCCCACCGGCTGGTCTCCGATCTGCCGGACGAGACGGCGGTGCTGCCCACACACGGTTTCGGCAGCTTCTGCTCCTCGGCCCAGTCCGAGGGCGAGGTGACCACCATCGGCAAGGAAAAGAGCGCGAACAGCGCGCTGAACGTCGACGTGGACACCTTCGTCGCAGACCTGCTGGCCGGGCTGGAGGACGTGCCCGCCTACTACGCGCACATGGGCCCGGCCAACGCCGCTGGCCCCGCACCCCTCGACCTGACCCCGCCCGCCCTCGCGGACCCCGCCGAGATCACCGCCCGCCTCGCGGCCGGGGAGTGGGTGGTCGACCTGCGCAACCGTGTCGCGTTCGCCGAAGGACACGTGACCGGGGCGTTCAACTTCGAGGCCGATGGCAAGCTCGCCACCTACCTCGCCTGGATGATCCCCTGGGGCAAGCCGGTCACCCTGCTCGCCGAGTCTGCCGAGCAGCTCGCCGACGCCCAGCGCGAACTGGTGCGGGTGGGCATCGACCGCCCGGCCGCCGCCGCCACCGGCACCCCCACCAACTGGCTGCCCGCAGGACAGGCCCCGGCCTCCTTCGCCCGCTCCACCTTCGCCGGACTCGCCGCCCAAGACAGCAACGGGGTGGTGGTCCTGGACGTCCGCCGTGACTCCGAGCGGGCGAACGGCTGGATCGACGGGTCGGTGCACATCCCCGTCCATGAGCTCCACGGCCGCCTCGGTGAGGTGCCGCCAGGGACGGTGTGGGTGCACTGCGCCGGGGGCATGCGCGCTGCGATCGCCGCGTCTCTGCTGGACGCCTCCGGCCGCGACGTCGTGGCCGTCGACGACGGCTTCGACGCCGCCACCGACGCCGGCCTGCCCCTGACCACCGGCTGACACCCACCCACCGCACGAGAATGGAGAGGGGAGAACCCTGATGTTCCTCTTCCGCCGCAGCCAGCCGCGCGTCAGCGTGGACCAGGCCCACAGCCGCACCAGTGGCGACACCCCGAACGCGATCCTGCTCGACGTCCGCGAGAAGCCGGAGTGGGACGTGGGCCACGCCCCCGGCGCGGCCCACGTCCCACTGTCGAAGCTCGTCGCCGGTGCCGGCCTGCCGCCTGAAGCCTCCGA
Source organism: Streptomyces sp. S4.7 (assembly GCF_010384365.1). Taxonomy (NCBI): domain Bacteria; kingdom Bacillati; phylum Actinomycetota; class Actinomycetes; order Kitasatosporales; family Streptomycetaceae; genus Streptomyces; species Streptomyces sp. S4.7. The sequence goes on from NZ_CP048397.1 coordinate 56,187, forward strand.
CCGGCCGCTGGTGGTGATCTGCCGCAGCGGACACCGCTCCCAGCAGGCCGCGAAACTCCTCACCGAGCGCGGCGCGCAGGCGGTCGACGTCAAGGGCGGCATGAACGCGTGGGCCGCCGCCGGGCACCCGGTCCTCGACGAACGCGGGAACAGCGGCCGGATAGCGTGACCGCGCTCGTTCTCGCCCTCATCGCCGGGACCGTCGTCGGCCTCGCCCTCGGAGCCCTGGGCGGCGGCGGCAGCGTCCTGGCCGTGCCCACCCTGATCTACCTGCTCGGCTTCACCCCGTCCGCGGCCACCACGGCCAGCCTGATCATCGTGGCCGCCACCTCCGCCACCGCCCTGTACGCCCACGCCCGCGACGGTCACGTCGCCTGGAAAGCCGGATCGCTGTTCGCCGCCGCCGGCATCATCCCCGCCTACCTCGCCGGGGCTGCCGCCGACCGTGTGCCGGAAGCCGTACTGACCGTCGCGTTCGCGGTGATCGCCGCACTGGCGGCCCTACGGATGTTCCGCCCGTCCTCGTCGAAGCCGCCGGAGCGGATACGGCCCGGCAAAGCGGCCGGGGCAGGCGCCGGACTCGGCGCGGTGACCGGCTTCCTCGGCGTCGGCGGCGGCTTCCTCGCCGTCCCGGCCCTGGTCGGCGTCCTCGGCCTGACCATGCGCCGCGCGGTGGGCACCAGCCTGCTCGTCATCACCGTCAACTCACTCGCTGCCCTGACCGCCCGCACCGGGACCGGCGGCGGCCTGGACTGGGCGCTGATCGGGCCGTTCACCGGAGCGGCGATCCTCGGCGCCTGGGACGGCAAACGCCTCAGCATCAAGGTCTCCGGCAACCGCCTGCAAAAAGCCTTCGCCGGGGTTCTCCTCGCGGTGGCCGCCTTCATGCTGATCGACGTGATCGCATGAACACTCCAGCCACCGCGGCCCGGCTCAGGCCAGGGAAAGGAACAGCTTCTCCAGCCTCGCCCGCATCTCATCGCGGTCACCGGCCGCCTGTCCACCCTCGGCCATGCAGTGCTGCAGCCCGGTCGCGATGATCGCGAACCCGGCCCGGTCCAGCGCGCGGGAGACCGCCGCGAGCTGCGTGATCACGTCCTCGCAGTCCCGGCCCTCCTCGATCATCTTGATGATTCCCGCGATCTGGCCCTGAGCCCGCCGCAGCCGATTGAGGACCGACTTCAGCTCGTCGGCCGCCATCTCCAGCTCCACCGTCCACCTCCATGGAATCAAATACCCCTAGGGGTATCATACCGGGTCTGGTCACCCGACCCCCGGAACCGTACGGAAGGACCACCCCGCACATGAGCACCCCCACCGCCCTCATCCCCGCCCAGGCCGCCGCACGCCTCGACGACTACACGGTCATCGACGTGCGCACCCCCGGGGAGTACGCCTCCGGGCACCTTCCCGGCGCCCACAACATCCCCCTCGACCACCTCCACACCGCCCTGCCCGCCCTCAAGGCCGCAGCCACCCGCGGCAACCTCCTCATGGTCTGCGCCTCCGGCAACCGCTCCACCACCGCCTGCACCCAACTCGCCGCAGCCGACATCCCCGCCACCACCCTCACCGGCGGCACCACCGCCTGGGCCGGCGAAGGCCACACCCTCCACCGCCCCGCAAGCGCACAGGCCCCCTGGCCCATGGAACGCCAGGTCCGCCTCGCCGCCGGATCCCTCGTCGTCCTCGGCCTCGCCGCAGGCACCCGCTGGCACCCCGCCCGCTGGCTGTCCGCCGCCATCGGCACCGGCCTGATCTTCTCCGCCGCCACCAACACCTGCGGCATGGCCGCCGTCCTCGCCAAACTCCCGCACAACCAGCCCCGCACCACCGACCTCCACACCACCCTCCGGGCACTGCAGGACTGACGGGTGACTCGGCGGAACGTTCGTCACCGGGGCAGGCTTGCTGTGCGTTCAGGGTGGGCGGCAGTGACGTAGTGCGTAGCGGTCTTCTCGGTGATCCCGAAGAGCCTCATCAGCCTGAGGGGGTCGGCGGTTTCTGCTGCCTCGTTGAGGATGCGGTCCTGGCGCAGGCCGACCAGGGTGAGCCCCTGGGGCACGTCGTCGCGGAGCAGGGTCTTGCCGACGGCGGGATGGTCGGGGTCGAGCGGCGCTCTCTCACTGGCGATCAAACGGGGGTTGGTCGAGGCGGGCCAGCGGCGGTGGCGGTAGTCCAGCCAGTCGGCGGCGACCTGGTGAGTAAGTTCCTCCAGGTAGAGGGTGTGCCGTCGGAGGCCGCGGCGGATGACGAGGGTGCCGCATGCAAGGTCCAGGTCGCAGGTGAGGATCGTGCGGAGTTCGTGGACGGGCACGGCGTGGACAGCGGCCAGGACGAGGACCGGACGCCCGAGCGCGGCGGTCTTCGTCTGCCGCACCTGAGGTTCCCCCGTCATGCGGGAGCCGCTGATCAGCTGGTCAGCAGGGGTTGACGGGTGTTCAGATTCGTTGGTTCGGCCGTCGCCTGCTCGGCGTAGTACTTCTCTTCGAACTCGATCGGGCTGAGGAAGCCGAGGCGTTCCTGGATGCGGCGGGAGTTATAGAAGCCGTCGATGTACTCGAAGAGCGCGAGATTCGCCTCGGCCCTTGTCGTGCAGGTGCGGCCACGGATGCATTCGGTCTTGATGAGCATCCAGAGGTTCTCCGCGAGGGCGTTGTCGTAGGAGTCCCCGACGGAGCCCATGGAAGCCTCAACTCCCACCCGCATCAGTCGAGTTGTGTGCTTGATGGACGTGTACTGACAGCCGTGGTCGGCGTGGTGAATGAGCTTGCCCGGCTCGACCTCGCGGGACGCGAGCGCGTACTCCAGCGTGGTCAGGACCAGGTCGGCGTCCGCGCGGGCGGAGGTCTCCCACGCGACCACGCGGCGGGAGAATGCGTCCCGGATCGCGGAGAGCCACAACGGTCCCTCGCCGGTGGAGACCATCGTGAGGTCGGTGACCCACAACCGGTTCGGCGCCGGTGCGGTGAAGTCCCGGTTGACCAGGTCCGGGGCGGGGCTGGCCTTGGGATCGCGGCGTGTGAAGCCCTTCCGCCGCGGGCTGATCCCCGCGATGTCGGCCTCGCGCATCAGGCGCTCGACCCGCTTGCGGCCCACGCGTTTGCCCTCGCGTCTGAGGACGGCGTGCACGCGCGGCGAGCCGTAATTGCCGCCGGATTCCGCGTGGATCTCCATGATCCGCTTGGCCAGTTCGATGTCGCGGCGTCGCCGTTCGCACGGTTCCTTCTCCGCACGGCGCCAGCGGTAGTAGGTGGAGGAGGGGATGTGCAGTTCCCGCAGGACGCACTCGACTCCCAGGCGGGGATGTTCGTCAACGAGCGCTGTCACCTGGGCCGGGTCGGGTCGAGTTGCGCCGCGAAAAAAGCCGAGGCCGTCCGCAGGACGTCATTGGCCCGCACTTCATCGCCGTACACGAGATGATCGACCCGCGGGTCGAGAAGGTCCGCTCCATGACGGACGATCTCGCCGAGCGCATCGCGACTCTCGGCGGCGAGCCGAACGGAACCCCCGGCTCCCTGGTCGACGCGCGCAGCTGGAACGACTACTCGATCGGCCGCGCCGAAGCCATCGAGCACCTCGGGGCCCTCGACCTCGTCTACACCGCCCTCATCAAGGACCACCGGGAGGCCATGCGGGCCACCGAGACGGCCGACCCGGTCACCCAGGACATGCTCATCGAGCAGCTCCGCGGCCTGGAACTGTTCCAGTGGTTCGTCCGCGCCCACCTCGATCCAGCGGCGGCAAGCTCAGCACCCTCGGCGCGACCACCGAGTCCGGTGCCGCCGGACAGACATCCGACCAGGCCCGAAGCCAGCCCTGACCGCGCCGGGCAGCAGGCCCGGCCCCGGCCGTCCGGCGGGGCAGCGGTCAGCGGTCAGCGGTCAGCGGTCAGCGGACGGTGCCGTTGAGATACTCCTCAAGCGCCTGCCCCGGCCGCAGCGCCGGGCCGGAGCCCTCCAGGTGAAAGCCACCGAAACCGATCAAGGTCACCTGTTCACCGCGCTTCAGGCTTTCGGCGATCACCCCGGCGTGCTCCACCGTGCCGAACAGTGCGTCGACCACCCGCCCGACCTCTTCCCGCGTAAGCCGCTCACCAGTCCGGGCCGTCTTGCCTGCTACCGCTTCGACCAGTGCGTCCTTGTCCATCCGGACCCCTTCTCGGTGATCATCATGCTGCCGCCGGAGCGGTCTGGGGCTGCCATGACGCTCGCAGCGTGCCCACGTATAGCAGGCCGGCCGTGCCCTCTCCTCGTGGCGCGCGGGTGCCGCCGCCCGCGCAGGTCATCAGAGCGATGAATTCAGGATTCCGTTTGTCTGGGGCGCCGCTCAGGGCAGAACGGGACTCATGGGTGACTACGACAATTCGATCATGGTGGCGGTCGGGCCGGAGCGGCTGTTCTCCTACCTCGCCGACGTGCAGAACCTGCCCGCCTACATGCCCCGGCTGACCTCCGCACGTCCCCATGACGGCGACCGGGTCACGGTGACCGCCCACATCGACCCACCAGACGCGCCCGACCACGACGTCACCAGCGAAGCCTGGATCCGCGTCGTCGAGGAAGGCAAGAGCCTTCAGTGGGGAGCGCCCGGACCCCACGACTACCGGGGCCACCTCCATGTCGCGCCCGGCGACAACCCGGACAGCTCCCGGCTCACCGTCGAACTGCACACCCAGACCACCGAAGGCAGCCACGTCGACCACGGCCTTCAAGAAGCGCTGAACGGCATCAAGACCGCCGTCGAGAACGCCGAACACTGAGCAGCGCCCGCCATCGACGCCGTCCCCGGCCAGCGGGCGGCCGGCCCGAGTCTCACCCGCCCCAGAAAGTGAGTGATCCACATGTTCGTCAAGAAGCTGCACGAGTCCGGAGTCCGCGCCGAGCACGCTTACACCGCCGGCTTCATCTCCATCGGCCTGTCCGTCATCTCCTGGTGCGGATCGCTGAACGTGGAGAACAAGGGCGAGGAACGCGCCGACCGGGTGGGCATCTTCGTCGGGGAATGGGCGCCCACCTTCTTCGCCCTCGGCCTGGCCCTGTCCACCTACGAGAAATAGCGCCCCACGGCAAGCGGCACCTGCTCAGAGCGGCTGCCAGGCCCCGCGACTTACCCGGCCCGCGAACTTCCGGCGGACCACGACAGGGATGGGGAGCGAGCTTGAGGAGGGCGTCAGGAGCCGCTAGTCCGGCCGGATGCTTGCACCGGACGGCGGGTACACGCCCGGTCCACGCGACGAAGAGAAGCCCCCCATGGTGTCTGGCACGATGCCCCGGATGCTGGGCGCGGCGACTGCCGCCTACAGCGTCGCGATCTGGGGAGCGCTGTGCGCCGCAGCCGCCGGCCACGTCGGCCACATGTCCTGACACCGCCGACAGGACAGAACCGCGGTCCTCCGGCACCGGCCCGCAAGCCACGGCCTACGCGGGACGGCGGGGGGCGTCCTCACTCGGGCCCGTTGACACATCTCGTGGCAGAACGACTGACGTTCTCGTGGCAGGAGACATGGCAGAGCTCATCGCACCCACCGCACCCACCGCACCCACCTGCGGAAACGCCATTGAGGGCTCATAGGGAGCGGGCCGGGTTGCCGGGAGATCGCCTTTTCGACCAACGCGCTATGGCGGATCAGAGCGAGGCACAGGGCGGGCCGGGGCGGGCGCAGCTGGGCGCTGTCCAGCCGCCTGGTGACACCTGCGTGTCACCACCGATGGTTCAAACACTTCGGGCGAACGGCGATAGATTCACCTAAATCGGTGGCCCGGTTTCCGGACCTAGGCTGCTACGACCGTAGGGGGGCGGCACGGTGGCGAGGCCTCCTGAGGAACGCGGAGTCACGCACAGCGCTGGTGCGCGGGACAGGTTGCTGCCCGTGCTGCCTGCTCTGCTGCTGTTCATCGGCCTGTTCATCGGCCTCTTCACACCCAGCGACGTCAGGCCGGTTGCCTTCCTCGCCACGGGCATGGTTTCTGCCGCCTCGCTGCTGTCCCTCTGGGGGACCGTGCTCACCGGAGTGGGCGCGTGCGTCATCCTTTTCGGCCTGATGGTGCACTTCAATGCGCTGCGGGATGCGACCGCCTACTCGGAGCTGGCCACCGTCGCGGCAATCGCGGTATTCGCCGTCTTCCTAAACCGCCTACTCTCCCGACGCACCCGGCAGCTGGTTCAGGTCCGCTCAGTGGCCGAGACCGCCCAGCTGGCGGTGCTGCATCCGGTACCACGCCACCTCGGGCACGTCACGCTCGAGAGCGTGTACCTGGCCGCCGCGGCGGAAGCCCGGATCGGCGGCGACCTGTACGAGGCAATCCGCACCCCGCACGGCGTACGGCTGCTCATCGGCGACGTACGCGGCAAGGGCCTGCTCGCAATCCAGGCGGCCGCGAGCCTGCTCAGCGCCTTCCGCGAGGCCGCCCACGACGCGCCTGACCTGCCTCACCTCGCGCGCCGCCTGGAGACGAGCATCAGCCGCCGCGCCTCCCAGTACCCGGGGGTCCCGGGCTCGGAGATCGCCGAACGTTTCATCACCGCTCTCCTCGCCGAGATCCCGGACGACGAACCGGTCGTCCGGACCGTCACCTGCGGCCACCCGCCCCCACTGCTGCTGCACCGCGGCGAGGTCCGGGAACTGCAAGCCGCCGCCCCCTCGCCGAGCGCATCCGCTCGTGGAGCGGCGAGGCGCCCCACCAGCTCCTCAAACATCTCCACCGCGACCTGATCGCTTACAGCGGCGGCGAGCTCGACGACGACATCGCCGCCCTCATCGCATGAAAGATCACGATCGTCAGCGGCGCAGGGCGTCGCGCAACGTGATGCCGTGCCGGGTGCGAAGCCTGCGGAGCTCCCATGTCGCGACCGGGGTCACGGCCGGGGGCGGCCCGAGGGTGAGCATCAGCCGTGCTCCGAACGGCGCGCTCACGGCGCTCACCACTGGTCGGTGGTGTCGGGCGGTGGTGTCGGGGCGGGCCCAGCACCACTGGTCGAGCCGGTAGGTGTGCAGGGCGTGCAGCGGGATCTGGTGGCGCTGGCCGTGTTCGTCTTCGACCGTGATCTGGTCGCTGTCACGGTCGATGATGAGGAGCAGTCCGGGGGCGGGGCCTGTGGCCTCGGGGCGCAGGGCCCATGCCTGGCCGGGGGCGGCGAGCAGGAACGGGTCACTCGCCAGGACGTCTTCGTACACGACCCGGTAAGCGACCAGCTCGGGCAGCAGGTCCTGGGCGATGAGGTCGCGGGCCAGGCCGCTGATGAACTCGGCGGCGCGCTCGGGGCCGATGAGAAAGTCCAGGGGACTACGGGGAACTGCATGGCGAAGGACTCCTGGGACGTGAAAGTGAAGGGGTCCCAGGGGTGTCCGGCCGACCGTGTGGCCGGTGACTCAGCGGACCGCCCCTGGGGCGTTGCCGTGCCCGCGCGCCGCCCTCCGGTCACAGGGGCGGTTGTCACAAGGGGCGCGGTGAGGGTCAGGCATGGTCGTCGGCCTTGTCGCGGGTCTCGGGCTGGATGTCGGAGGCGAACCTGCCGAGGCGCGCCTCGGCCGCGTTTCCGGTGATCCAGCTGTCCGCGCAGGCCTTGTGGACGGGCTCGCCGTAATGGGAGCGCATCGGCGTGCGGCTGCCGCACAGCACGCACGGCAGGGTCCGGCCAGCGTCGACGTGACGGGCGTCGCGCCAGTCCAGCAGACCGCCGGGTGCCGGAATGCAGCCCTGCTCGAACAGCGGCGTCTTGCCTCGTCTGCGGGTCACGGCAGCAGGCCGGGCAGTTGCTGGAGCACCTGCGCGACCAGGTCCTCTGTGGGCTTTTGCCGCCCGAGCTGCCCACGTGCGGGGATCGGCAGCGCGAGCTCCTGGACGTCGGCGAGTACCAGGTGCCACGGGCCGGGTTCCGCCCACTCGGTACAGGGCGGGGAGCCGTCCGGATCCTGGTGGCAGTCGGCCAACCGGGCGACGCCGATCACGGCGCCGGTGACCAGCTCGCGGCCACGGACCGTCCGGCTGACCAGCCGACCTGGCCGGCCAGGCCCACAAGATCCACCAGGCCCTCCGCGACCACGGCCACCACACCCTCACCACCGGCCAGCTCCCGCGCATCGCCCTCGACGGAACCGGCGCACAGCTCGTCAACGCCGGACACCCCTGGCCACTGCTCCTGCGCGACGGCACGGTGAGCGAGGTACACCTGGACATCGATCTGCTCTTCGGCGCCCCCGGAGGCACTGTCTACCACGTGCAGGACCTCGACCTGCGCCCCGGGGACCGCCTCCTGCTCCACACCGATGGCATGCAGGAACGACAAGCCGGGTCCGTCGACCTGCCCGGCCTCATTCGCAACACCGCCTGCGAACATCCCCGCGAGGTCGTGCGCGTCCTGACAGCAGCGGTCACCGACACCTGCGACGGCCACTTGGCCGACGACGCCACCGTGCTGTGCCTCGACTGGTACGGCCCTCACCACGACACCCGCCACACCCACACCGGAGCCCGCCGATAAGGACCGCGCCCCGTCCCGCCGGAGACCGGCGATGGCGTCTGACGGCGAACTCACCGCCCCCGAGCCTGCCGGCGAACGCACGCGGGCCCGCCCAGGCGGTGAGCCGGGGGGCCGAACGCGGCGAGGACGGTGTCACCGGCCGCATGGCCGAAGCCGTCGTTGACCTGGTTGAAGTGGCCGGCGTCGGAAGCGCGCGAGTTCGCGGATTCTTGGGTGCGGTCACGCTCCAACCCGCGCATCGACCGGAGCTTCGAAAGGGCCTGTGCGCGAGTTCGCCGCTCTGGCACTCGGACGGATTCGATCGTACGAGTCAAGGGTGACGGCCACTCGTTCGGCCGGTCAGGGCCCTTTCGCGCTGTCAGACTTCCGGGAGGGATCGCGCCGGTGGGGCGTGGGCGAGGCGGGAGCGGCGAGGCAGGGTGGGTGACCGAGCGCGGTACGGCCGGTCGTGCCGCTTCGGACGGGGCGGGGCCGGACATGACGGACTACGGCGTGCCGCGCGCACGCGCGGTGACAGAGGACAGGCCGGGCGGGCGACACTGCGTTGGCGGACCCGGCGGGCAGCGGCGTGAAGAGGGGGCGGCGCGTGCGGGGCCGCGGCATGTGGCCTGCGTGATGGACGGCAACGGCCGTTGGGCGCAGCGGCGTTCGCTTCCCCGTACGGCGGGTCACCGGGCCGCGGAGACCGCCGTCATCGACGTCATCGAGGCGGCCCGGGCCGCCGGCGTGGAGTGGCTCAGCCTGTATGCCTTCTCCACCGAGAACTGGAACCGCCCTGGCACCGAGGTCGAGTTCCTGATGCGTATGGTGCGCCGGGTTGTGCGCAAGCATGCGCCGCTGCTGCTCGCGCGCGGCATCCGCTGCCGTTTCCTCGGGGTCGCCGACCCGCGCATCCCCCGTGAACTGGCCCAGGACTTCGACGACTTGGCGGCGCTGACCGCCGGCAACCGGGGGATGACGCTGACCGTCGCCTTCGACCACGGCGGGCGCCGGGACATCGTCGAGGCCGCAAGGTCGCTGATCCGCAGCGGGACGCCCGCCGACGAGGTGACCGAGCGGCTTTTCGCGGACCACCTGCCTTTCCCCGACACTCCCGATGTGGATCTGGTCATCCGTACATCCGGTGAGCAGCGCATCTCCAACTTCATGCTCTGGCAGGTCGCCTATGCCGAGTGGGTCTTCCCCGAGGTGCTCTGGCCGGACTTCAGGGCTCCCGACTTCGTCGCCTGCCTGCACACCTACCGGCGCCGCGACCGCCGCTTCGGCGGCGTGCCCGCCCGGACGAATGGAGACCCATCATGAGCACCGAAATCACGGGAACGGCCGACGAGGCATCCTTGTTCGGCCCGAAATCGCAGTTCAGCACCCTCTTCGACGACCCGCGCTGGGCCCTGGCCATGATCCGCGCCACCGTACTGGAGGCCGCTCACCCGCAGATCGGCGCCGCCCTCATGGACAACTCCACCTTCGTCGCCCACCCCTGGCGCCGACTGCGCAACACCTTCCTCAGCATGCGGCGTATGTTCGGCACCGACCCGACGGTACTCGAACGGGAGGCCTCCCGACTCAACCGGCTGCACGCCCGCATGAGCGGCTCCGACTCCCGCGGCCGAGCCTACGACGCGATGGACCGCGCGACCCGCGCCTGGGTGGTCGCCACCCTCTTCGAGAGCGCCGTCACCATGTGCCGGCTGAGCGGCCAGCCGCTGGACCAGGACACGATGGAGCGGATGTACGCGGAGTACCGCGCGTTCCTCGCCGCGCTCGACGGCGACGCCGCGGAACTCCCCGAGGACCTCAACGACTTCTGGCGATACTTCGACCGGGTTGTCGAAAACGAGCTGGAGAACACCGAGGCGGCCCGCGTCATCCTCTACCGGCTCTTCGACCACCTGCCCGCCCCTGCGATGCTCGACGGCGCGCCGACACTGTGGGCGGCCGGCCGCACTGTCGCCGGGCCGCTCCTGGGCGCGATCACCGTCGCCTCGCTCCCCGAGCCCTACCGGCGCCGGGCCGGCCTGCCCGAGATGCCCGGCGCCCCAACCCTCATGCAGGGCGCCTACCTCGCCGCCGGGCTCGCCCGATTCCTGCCCGAGGGCTGGATCAACGCCGAAAGCATCATCGAAGCCCTTTCACTCTCGCCGGACAGCGACGACCCCCGGGCCCGCACCGTTGCCGCCCTGCGCGTCCGCATGAAGCGGGCATCGGCCCTGCTCCGCCTCCTCACACCACTGAGCGGCAACCCCAGCCCTGCCCCGGCACCTTCGGCGGGCGCAGAAGAGAACCGGCGCTCGGCGGAGGAGTTCTTCCGCCGAGTGCTGGATCAGACCGGCGACGGTCATCTCGACTGGCCTGACCTCGCCGCCATGGCACGCGAACTGTCCACCCGCCTCGACCTGGACGAACCCGAGGAGACCCGGCTCTACGACGCCTTCGCCGCCTGGTGGCGCGAGCTCCAGGCGGCCCTCGACACGGACGGCGACGGCCGCGTCAGCGCCGAGGAGTACGCCACCGCCGTCCCCTCCCTCGCCGGACCCGCGCTCATCCGCGTCGCCGAGGTCCTCTTCGACGCCACCGACAAGGACGGCAACGGGACCATCGACGCGGACGAGTACCGGGCCCTCTTCCGCACCGCCTTCCACCGCGACCTCACCACCACCGACGGCACCGACGGCACTTACGGTCGGAGCGCCTTCGTGGGCGACTTCCTCTCCTTCATGGCGGGCCGCCGCGCGGGCACCCTGTACGACCCCCTCCTCGCCGACGCCTGACGAGCTCATGCATGCTCCAGACCAGAGTGGCCATCGTCAGAGCCTTGAACGGCGACGTGCGTCGGTGGACCGAGCAGAGCCGCGCCCTCATGAACCGGACCGTTGTCGCCTCCGGCGATGGTCGGAGGACGCCGGCACCGATAGAAACAGCGCGAAAGCGGGCTGAGCGGGCCGGTGGCAACGCGTGCACCGGGCTGCGGAGCCTTCTTCTACCGGGAGTGTCGCCTGTCACCGCAGTTGTTTGAATGCGTGGTCGGCGTCGGCTACGGCCTCGGGGTGGACGTCGTGGGCGGTTCGACCGTCGGCGACCTTCTGCCAGTTGGTTCGGGCGAGCACCCGTTGGACCGCGAGTACCTGGGCGGCCTGCAGGCGTGCGTGGATGCCCTCGCCGAGGGCGTCCGCCAGCGCCTCCTCGTCATCGAGCTGGTACCGCGTGAGCCTTCCCGCCAGGCTCGGTGTGGTGAACACCAGCCGGTGGAACGCCACCACTTCGGGATGATCGTTGAGGCCGGTGACGGGGTTGTACCGATCGAGGCCGTCCCGGAAGTGCCGGTGCAGCGCCGTCACCGGCTTGATGCCGGACCTGCGGTCACGTACCACGCGTGCCGCCTCTCCTTGGTGGTCCGCAAACCGGTGCAGCACCAGGTCTTCCTTGGTGGGGAAGTACCTGAAGAGGGTCGGCTTGGAGATCTCGGCCGCCGCGGCGATGTCGTTGACCGAGACGCGGTCGAAGCCGCGCTCCAGGAACAGCGATACGGCCGCGTCGCCGATGGCGTCGCGCGTCCGCTCCTTCTTGCGGGCCCGCAGTCCCGTCGACTCGCTCATCTGACCACCGTAACATTCATTACCAGGTTGCTTTTTTAACCTAGTAACGTTTCCATGAGCGGCATGAATCAGATCGACATTCCTCCCGTGCTCGTAACCGGGGCGACGGGCCGGGTCGGCCGCGTCGTCATCGACCAACTCCTCGACGCGGGCGTACCGGTCCGCGCCCTCACCCATCGCCCCGAGGCTGCGGCGACGCTGCCGGCGAAGGTCGAGGTCTTCACCGGCGACCTCACCGTGCCCGAGACGCTCGACCGGGCATTGAATGGCGCCGGAGCGGTCTTCCTCGTCTGGACCGCCCCGCCTCAGACCGCCGAAGCGGTCGTCGAGCGGCTGGCGGCCCACGTGCGGCGTGCCGTCTTCCTCTCCTCCCCGCATCAGACGCCGCACCCCCTCTTCCGGCAGCCCAATCCCATGGCGGTGCTGCACGCCGACATCGAGCGCCTCATCGCGGCCACCGGACTCGAGTCGACGATCATCCGGCCGGGGATGTTCGCGTCGAACTCGCTGGCCTGGTGGGCGCCCGCGATCCGGGCCGGCGAGGTCATCCGGTGGCCTTACGGCGCGGCCGAGTCGGCACCGGTCGACGACCGCGACGTCGCAGCCGTCGCGGCGCGGACGCTCTATCAGGGTGGATACGTCGGAGGCGACTACGTCCTCACGGGCCCCGAATCACTTTCCCAAGCCGCCCAGGTGGACGTCATCGGTGACGCCCTGGGGCGCCGGATCGCATTCGAGGAGATGACGCCGGACGAGTTCCGAAGCCTGTGGGAGGGCACGGCGCCCAACTCGGTCGTCGACATGCTGCTCGCCGCGTGGAGCGCGGCGGTCGGACAGCCCGCGTACGTCACCACTGCGGTGGCCGACATCCTCGGAACGGCGCCGCGCACGTTTCGCCGGTGGGCCGCCGACCACGCCACCGCGTTCACGGAGGGTTCGTAACCTCATCGACCGCGATCTGCGCCCCTGGCCGCCTCGCCGGTGTTGTCCAGGAAGCACGGCAGCGGATGGAAACCGAGGCCGCGTACTTCCGGCCGGGGCTGGGGTCGTCGACGACCTGGCGGACGTGTTCGGCAAGGTTGGCGGTGGTGACCGGCTCGCCGTGCGGGCGGGCGTGTCGGGCGCCGGCACCGTCCACTTGCCCACCTCGGCCTTCTTGGTGCCGTCCTGGCAGTACAACACCGAAGCGTCACTGCGGTAGAAGCAGATCTTGGCGTAATTGGTGACGTTCGGCCAGATGTTGACGCACGTCGTAGCTGGCCTTGCCGTCATAGCAGGCATCGGCCGCGCCGGCCGCCGGTGCGGTGGCTGCCGGCTGGAGTGAACAGCCGCACAACCGGTCGCGCCGCGACGTGCAGGAACCTCCAGGCGCCCATCGGGTCAGGTCGAACGCTCATGGGCGGAATTCCTCCCCGTTGACGTTGTTCGGTCTGTGCGGAGTGCGAGTGCCTCAGCGGCGGTTGGGCCGGACTCATCCCCGGTAAGGGTGGAGGTGACGGCTGCGGTGTCCGCGGTGGCGGTTACCACCATGGCGAGCCGTCGTGCAACACCCCTGCAGGAAACCTAGGGTTCGCTTGGTGGGGCCGTGTCTGCGGCCGGGCGCACGGGCGGGGGCTGGTGTGGAGTTTCGGTTGCTGGGTGGTGTTGAGGCACGGTCGGACGCGGGCCCGGTGGAGCTCGGACCAGCCCGGCAGCGGACGGTGCTGGCAGCTCTGCTCGTGGACGCGAACCGGCCGGTGCCGGTGGATCAGTTGGCTGACCGGGTGTGGGCGGACGGGCCACCGCATCGAGCCACGCAGACCCTGTACGGCTATGTGTCCCGGTTGCGCCGCCTGCTGCCGGGGGTGATCGCCCGGGGGCCGGGCGGTTATGTGTGCACCGTCGACGAAGAGATGGTCGACGTGTACCGGTTCCACCGGCTGCTCGGGGCGGTCCGGCAGGCCGACGACGATGCGCGGGCGGTGGCGCTGTTCCAGAAGGCGCTGGCGCTGTGGCGCGGCGAGCCGTTCGCCGGGGCCGACACCCTCTGGTTCAACACCGTCCGCGACACCCGCCAGAAGGAACGGTGGGCCGCCGAACTGGACTGCGCCGACCTGCGACTGCGGCTCGGTGAACACACCGCGCTGCTTGCCCTGCTCGCCGGGCACAGCACCGCCCATCCGCTGGACGAGCGGCTGGCCGCCCAGTACATGCTCGCCCTGTACCGCTGCGGCCGGCAGGCCGACGCCCTCGCCCACTACCGGCACCTTCGCGGCATCCTCCGGCACCGACCCCGGGCAGGCCCTTCAGCGCCTTCACCAAGCAATCCTCGCCGGGGACACGGAGCTGAGCCCCACCGTGCGCCCGGGTCCCCGACCGGCAGCCGCACCTGCGCCCACGGCTGCGCCGACCACCGCCTCGCCCGGCGTGGGCACCGCCGGCGAACGCGCCGACCCGATGCCGTCCCACCTGCCCCTCGACGTCCGGGTTTTCGCCGGCCGGGACGCCGAGCTCGACGAGCTGGACGGCCTGCTGTCCGCCGGCTCACCCGCGGTCATCGCAACCCTGGCCGGCACCGCAGGGGTCGGCAAGACGGCGCTGGCGGTGCGGTGGGCGCACCGGATGCGTGACCGGTTCCCGGACGGCCAGCTCTATGTGGACCTGCGTGGCTACGGCCCGGACGAGCCGGTGTCGGCAGCCGACGCGCTCGCCGGCTTCCTCCGCGCGCTCGGGTCGGACGGAGCCGCGCTCCCCGAGACCTCGCCGAGCGCACGGCCCGCTTCCGGTCCCTGCTCGGCCGGCGCCGGATGCTGGTCCTGCTGGACAACGCCCGTACCGCGGCTCAGGTGCGCCCGCTGCTGCCGGCCGGCATGTCCTGCTTCACCCTGGTGACCAGTCGTGACTCGCTGGCCGGGCTCGTCGCCAGGGAGGGCGCGCACCGCATCGGGCTCGACCGGCTGCCGCAAGCCGAGGCTGTCGGCCTGCTGCGCACGTTGCTCGGCGCGTCCGCCGACGCCGAACCGGCCGCGGTCGACTCCCTGGTCGAGCGGTGCGCAAGACTGCCGCTGGCACTGCGCATCGCGGCGGAACTGGTCCGTTCACGACCGGCCCATACCATCGGCGGCCTGGCCGACGAACTGACCGAGCAGGTCACCCTGGACCTGCTGGAGGTCGACGGAGACCCGCAGACGGCGGTGCGCGCAGTGTTCTCCTGGTCGTACCGGCAGCTTGACCCGCCCGTGGCGCGGGTCTTCCGGCTGCTCGGCGTGTATCCCGGACACGACACGGACGCCTACGCGGTGGCGACGATGACCGGGACCGGGCTGCGGGACACCCGCAGGGCGCTCGACGTGCTGGTCCGTGCCCACCTCGTTGAGCAGACTCCCGGCGGCCCCTACCAGCCGCACGACCTGCTGCGTGTCTATGCCGCCGAGCTTGCCGAGACCGCCGGCGACAACACGGGACCGCTGACCCGGCTGTTCGACTACTACCTCGCCGCCGCGGCCGCCGCGATGGACACCATCGTCCCGCACGAGGCCGAACGCCGGCCCGATATTCCCGCACCGGACGCCGGGACACCGACATTCGGCGACTACCACGCGGCGCTCGGTTGGCTGGACAGCGAGCGCACCAACCTGCTCGCCGCCACACAACACGCCGAGCCGGACTACGTGATCAGGATGTCCGACACCGTGTGGCGCTACCTCAACATCGGCGGATACCACGACGACGCCATCGTGTTGCATACACGCGCACTCCATGCCGCCGAAGCTCTGGGCGACGTCAAGGCCGAGGCCAACGCGCGGCGGGCATTCGGCGGCGCGGCACTGAGGACGGGAGTCGTGTTACCGGCGGTCGCTCACCTGGAGCGGGCTCTCGCCCTCTACCGGCAGGTCGGCGACCGGTCATTACAGGCAGCGACGCTGAACAACCTCGGCGTCGGGAACCGGCGGCGGTCGAACCTGGTCGCGGCGGCGGACTGCTTCCGCCAGGCTTTGACCCTCTACCAGGAGCTCAGCGACCAGCGCATGCGCGCGCCGGCCACGAACAACCTCGCACGTGTCCTGCACATCCTGGGCCGGTCCGACGAGGCGCTCGAACTGTTCGGGCAGGCTCTGGCCATCGCGCGGGAGAACGGGAGTTGAGGCAGCGAGGCGAGCACGCTGTGCGGTCTGGCGGACGCCAGCGCCGCGGCCGGTCGTCACCAAGAGGCGCTGGACTACGCGCATCGTGCCCTGACGAACGCGCGCAACGCCGGTCACCGCAGCCTCGAAGCCACCGCCATGCGGGCGCTCGGAGTCGTGCACCGCTGCCGGGGGGATCACGAGTCGGCGATACGCCACCTCGACACCGCACTGCGGATCACCCAGCGCGTAGGCGATCTGGAGGAGGTCGTGGCGACGCTCAGCGCGCTGGCCGAGGCGCACGCCGCCGCGGGGAACCCAGGCGAGGCGCTCCGGCTCTACCAGGAGGCGTTGGCCGTGGATATCGGGAGCGGCCAACGCGACCTTCGGGCCCACGCGCTCGGGGGCATCGGTGACATCCACGCCGCACTCGGCGAGCACGGGTTGGCCCGCGATTTCTGGCAGCAGGCGCTGGTGATCCACCGGGAGCTGGGCATGCCGCAGGCCGACGGGGTGTCGGCGAGGGCCAACGGGCACAGCCGCCCCTCGCCTCCTGCCGAACAGAGCCCGCGGAACCTGACACAGCCGGGCGGGACCCCAGCGGATCCGGACCACCTTGCAACGGCCGGCCATCGGCTGCCTGAATAGCTACGTCCTCGTCTGGCACCGCCTGCCCCACGGCATCGCGTCCTACCTCGGTGCGACCCCCCGGGAGTGGCCGTGCTCGCCCGACCGACCGGCGGCGTCGAGGCGGAGCTCCGCAACGAGCGACGTCCGCGAGGCCGGGACAGACACGTTTCTGGCTCTCAGCGACATCGCCAGTGATCTCCCGCTGCCCGCAGCGGGAGAAACAGCCGATGACGCCGGCGACACGCTCGTCGGTGAGCTGTTCGTCCGCGGCTGGCGCGCGGCGTTGCAGAAACCCACTGCGGCTGGACGACCCGCGTCTGGGCGCATGGCTGGACTCCCCCGGTTGTCCGACGGACAGGTCCTGCCTCGGGCAGCGGCGGTGCTGTACGGCCGTCGCGGTCAGCACGGTGCGGCCGAACCGCTGGTGGGCTCCTCCGACAGCTCCGACCTGGGCAGGACGCGCCGCAGGCTGGTGGTCGACCTGCTGATTGCCGAGCAGACGCTCTCCCCTGCGGAACACGGACTGACAGGCCCCGCAACGACGCCGGCGTCACGGCCGCGTGAGCATCGTCCCCTGGCGCCACCCAACCGCACAGCCCGTTTCCCATGCGGCGCAGACCAACGGACACAGCCGCTCGTCATGACCGACGATCAGGTGACCGCCCCGACGATCTCCTCGGTCGTTTCACAACTGGACGGGCCCGGTCATCAACACCACCTCAGCCACGCCGGCGCCCCGTTCAGGCTCTCGCCCCCGACAGGTCGCGGTGGATGGGCTCCGCCCGGCCGGTCAGCGGCAGGCCCGTGCCGCCCCGCCGGGCCGCGACGACCTCCGCCGCGATGGACAGGGCAGTTTCCTCGGGCGTACGGGCGCCGAGGTCCAGGCCGATGGGCGAACGCAGGCGGTTCAGCTCGCCCTCGCTCAGGCCCGCCTCTCGCAGGCGCCGTATCCGGTCCTCGTGGGTACGGCGTGAGCCCATCGCGCCGATGAACGCGATCGGCATCCGCAGCGCTTCCGTGAGCAGCGGCACGTCGAATCTGGCCTCGTGCGTGAGCACGCACACGACCGTCCGCGCGTCGGTAGGGGTGCGCCGCAGATAACGGTGCGGCCAGTCGACGACGACCTCGTCGGCCTCGGGGAAACGGGCTTCGGTGGCGAAGACGGGCCGTGCGTCGCACACGGTCACGTGATGGCCCAGGAGCTTCCCCGCCCGCACCAGTGCCGCGGCGAAGTCGACCGCGCCGAAGACGATCATGCGGGGCGGCGGCGTGCTGGTCTCGACGAGCAGGGTAAGTCCGCCCGGGCAGTGCGACCCGTCCTCCGAGAGTGCGACGGCGCTGGTACGGCCGGCGTCCAGCAGGGCCCGGGCCTCGGCCATGGCGGTGCGGTCCAGTTCCGGGTGGCCTACGAGCGAGCCCTGATGGGTGCCGTCGGCCCGGACGAGCAGGGCCCGGCCGAGCAGTTCCTCCGGGCCGCGTACCACCCGGGCCAGGGCAGCCGACTCGCCGGCGGCCGCCGCGGACAGCGCGGACCGCAGCACCGCCCGCTCCGGCGAGTGGGCGCGGACCGGCGTGACCATCACGTCGATGGTCCCACCGCAGGTGAGCCCGACCGCGAAGGCGTCCTCGTCGCTGTAGCCGAACCGTTCGCGCACGGACCGGCCGTCCTGGAGTGCCCGCTCGCACCGTTCGTAGACCGCGCCCTCCACGCAGCCACCGGACACCGAGCCGATCGCTGTGCCCTCGCTGTCGACGGCGAGGGCGGCTCCGGGTCCGCGCGGCGCACTGCCGCCGACGGAGACGACGGTGGCGACGGCGAACTCCCGGCCCTCCTCCGTCCAGCGGTGCAGCTCGCCGGCGATGTCAAGCATGCGCGGCTCCTCCGCCCTCCGGGGGCGCCCCGGCCGGGCCCCGCATGGCGGCTGTGAGTACGCGGTCGGGGCGGATCGGCAGGTTCCGGTGACGTACGCCGGTGGCGTGCCAGACCGCGTTGGCGACAGCCGCCGCCGCACCCACGATGCCGATCTCACCGATGCCCTTGATGCCGACCGGGTCGTCCGGGTCGTGGTCGTCCACCCAGTCCGCCTCGATGTCCGGGACATCGGCGTGCGTCGCGACGTGGTAGCCGGCGAGGTCGGGGGCGTAGAGGCGGCCGGTGTTCCGGTCGCGTACCGCCTCCTCGTGCAGCGCCATGGAGATGCCCCAGGTCATGCCGCCGACGAGCTGGCTTCGGGCGGTGAGCGGATTGACGATCCGGCCGGCGGCGAAGATGCCCAGCATGCGGCGTACCCGGATCTCTCCAGTGGTGACATCCACGGCGACCTCGGCGAACTGGGCACCGAAGGAGTGTCGTTCCTTCTGCGCGAGGGCACGGACAGCCTCGGTGGTGTCGGACCGGACGGTCAGCCCCTCCGGGGGGATGACCGGGGTCAACGCCAGCCGCTCCCGCACCTCGGCCGCCGCGGCCGTGACCGCCCAGGCCCACGAGCGGGTGCCCATCGAGCCGCCGGCGATCATCGCGGGGCCGAAGTCGCTGTGCCCGATACGGACTTGGACGTGTTCGGGCGCGGTTTCCAGCGCATCGGCGGCGATCAGGGTGAGAGCGGTGCGGGCGCCGGTGCCGATGTCGGCGGCGGCGATCCGTACGGTGAAGGAACCGTCCGCCCCAGCCGTCGCCAGGGCCGTGGAGGGCGCGGCCCCGGCGCCGAAGGACGCCGCCGCCGTGCCGGTGCCAAGGAGCCAGCGTCCGTCCTGGCGCACGCCGGGACGCGGGTCGCGGTCCGACCAGCCGAATCTGCGGGCGCCCTCGCGGAAGCAGGCCGACAGGTTCCGGCTGCTGAACGCGAGCCCGGAGACGGGGCCGGTCTCCGGCTCGTTACGCAGGCGCAGCTCGATGGGGTCGACACCGCACCGTTGCGCGAGTTCGTCGAGGGCCGCCTCGATCGCGAACGATCCCGGGGCCTCGCCCGGTGCGCGCATCCAGGTCGGGGACGGCACGTCGAGCCGTACGACGTGGTTGGCCGTGCGGTGTGCGTCGGCGTCGTACATCACCCGGGCGACGCCGGCACCGGGCTCAACGAACTCGTGCACGGTCGACGTCTGGTTCAGCGAGAGGTGTTCCAGGGCGCGCAGCCGGCCGTCGGGGTCGGCGCCGAGCCTGACGCGCTGCGTCGTGGGGCTGCGGTAGCCGGCCAGCGAGAACATCTGACGTCGGGTCATGACGACCCGTACGGGGCGTTGCAGGGCGGTGGCGGCCATCACGGCGGACACCTGGTGGGCGCGCAGGCCCTTGCTGCCGAAGCCGCCGCCGATGTGCTCGGAGCGCACCCGCACCGAGGATTCGTCGAGCGAGAACATCTTGGCCAGCTCGCCGTGGATCCAGGTGGTGCCCTGGTTGGAGTCGACGACCTCCAGCCGGTCGCCGTCCCACAGTGCGGTCGCCGCGTGCGGCTCGATCATGCTGTGGTGTTCTTCGGGGGTGGAGTACCGGGCGTCCACGACGACTGCGGACGCGGTGAGCTGGGCCGCCAGATCGCCCTTCTCCGTCTCCGCAGGCATGTGTCCCTGGGCGGGGTAGGCGCCGGGGTGGTCGGCGACGAGCTCGGTGTCGTGCGGCTCCTCGTCGTAGGTGACGACAAGCGCTTCGGCGGCCTCCCTGGCTTCCTCGGGTGTCGTGGCGACGACCAGCGCGACCGGCCAGCCGGCGTACGGCACCCGATCACCCTGGAAGACGGCGGCGGTCGGGTCCGGCGGAACGCCGAGCAGGCCGACGTAATCGGTGTTCAGGCGTGGGGCGTTGCCGTGGTGCAGAACGGTGAGGACGCCCGGCATGCCGAGGGCCGGGGCGGTCTCGACCGAGCGTATTCGGCCGCGGGTGATGGTGGACAGGACCAGCCAGCCGTGGGCCAGGTCGGCGAAGGGGATCTCTCCCGCGAAGCGGGCAGCGCCGGTGACTTTTGCGCGGCCCTCGACGCGGGTGTGCGCGACGCCGACGGCCTGTCGCAGCGCCGCGGCTCCTGGCGTGGTGAGCGTCATCGGACGTCCCCCTCGGCGAGTTCGGTCAGGACGGAGACCACGAGGTTGCGTATGAGGGTCACCTTGTATCCGTTGTCGGGCAGTGGTCTGGCGGCCGCGAGTTCGGCGTCCGCGGCGGCCGCGAAGGTCTCGCTGTCGGCGGGGGCCCCGGTCAGGACGGCTTCGGCCGCGCGGGCGCGCCAGGGCCGGGATGCGACGGCCCCGAAGGCCAGACGTGCTTCGCGTACGCGGCCGTCATCGATGTCGAGTGCGGCGGCGACCGAGCCGATGGCGAAGGCGTACGAGGCGCGTTCGCGCACCTTGCGGTAGCGGGAGCGGGCGGCGACCGGAGCCGGCGGCAGGCTGACGTGGGTGATCAACGCGCCGGGGGGCAGGGTGGTCTCCCGGTGCGGGGTGTCGCCGACGGGAAGGTAGAAGTCGGTGAACGGTATCTCGCCCGGCCCGTCGGGGGTCTCGTAGGAGACCACGGCGTCGAACGCTGTCAGTGCCACGCCCATGTCGGAGGGGTGGACCGCCACGCAGTGGTCGGAGGCGCCGAGGACGGCGTGATTGTGGTGCTCGCCGTTGATGGCGGGGCAACCGCTGCCCGGGGCACGCTTGTTGCAGGGTTTGCTCACGTCGGAGAAGTAGCCGCAGCGGGTGCGCTGGAGCAGGTTGCCGCCGGCGGTGGCCATGTTGCGCAGTTGCCCGGAGGCGCCGGCCAGTACGGCCTGGGTCAACGCCGGGTAGCTGCGGCGGACTTCGGGGTGGGCAGCGAGATCGCTGTTGGTGACGGTCGCTCCGATACGCAGACCACCGTCCGCGGTGCGCTCGACCTGGTCGAGCGGGAGTTCACGGACATCGACCAGCCGGGCGGGGCGTTCGACGCCGGTCTTCATCAGGTCGACGAGGTTGGTACCGCCGCCGAGGAACCGCGCGTCCGGGGCGGCGGCGAGGAGGGCGAGCGCACCGGCGACGTCATGGGCGCGCTGATAGCCGAACTCCCTCATGCGACTGCCTCCTTCGCGGCTGCCGTCCGCTCCTCTTCGTAGGCCTCGGCCGCACGGGTGACGGCCTGGACGATCGAGACGTAGGCGCCGCAGCGGCACAGATTCCCGCTCATCCGCTCGCGGATCTCGGCCGGTGTGAGTGGTGGCGGCCCCGCCTCGGGACCCACGTCGTCGGTGACGGCGCTCGGCCAGCCGGCCGCGTGTTCCTCGATGACGGCGATGGCGGAGCAGATCTGTCCCGGGGTGCAGTAGCCGCACTGGTAACCGTCGAGGTCGAGGAAGGCCTGCTGGACGGGGTGCAGCTCGCCTTCCTCGGCCACTCCTTCGACGGTCGTGATCTCGCGCCCCTCGGCCGCGACCGCGAGGCTCAGGCAGGACACGACGCGACGCCCGTCGACCAGGACGGTGCAGGCGCCGCACTGGCCTTGGTCACAGCCCTTCTTGGTGCCGATGAGATCGAGCCGCTCGCGCAGGGCGTCGAGCAGGGTGGTGCGGTGGTCGATGGACAGATGATGCTTCTCGCCGTTGATGTTCAGGATGATCGCACTGGAAGTCGACGAGGGAGCTGGGGCCATGATCAGCCTTCTCTGTGTCTGTTGACAGGAATCGGGCCGTGGTCAGCGGTCAGGTTTCGGTGGTAGCGGGATAGGGGCCGCCGGCAACAACGGAGAGTCGGGGGTGGGGCATGACGTGAAGGCTCGTCAGGAGGCTGCGGCTCGGCGGCGGCCAGCACTAAGATGGGAGCTAACCGGACTGCTGTCCACTCACACCGAACGTAACGGACAGCTGTCCGGTTAACAAGGACGGGATTCGGCCACGAACCCGTAAGGAGGACGCGTGCCCCACTCGAAGAAGGACACCCCCCTGCGTTCGGACGCACAGCGCAACCGCGAACGCATCCTGCAGGTCGCCATGGCCGAACTGACACGGCAGGCGGACGTCCCGCTGAGCACGATCGCCAAGAAGGCCGGCGTCGGCCAGGGCACGTTCTACCGCAACTTCCCCCACCGCGAGGCCCTCGTCCTGGAGCTCTACCGCCACGAGATGCAGCAGGCCGCCGACGCGGCAGCCGACCTGCTGGACACACACGCACCCGAACAGGCCCTGCGTGAGTGGATGAACCGCCTCGCGGGGTTCGCCATGACCAAGGCCGGTCTGGCGGACGCGATCCGACTGGTCACCAGCACGCCGGGCGGCCCCGCCAAACCGGGCCCCACCCCGGTGATGGACGCTGCCGGAATCCTGCTCCGCGCCAACGAGAAGGCCGGCACCATCCGCCACGGAGTGACCCCGGACGATTTCTTCCTGGCCATCGCGGGTCTCTGGCAGATCGATCCGCACGAGGACTGGCAGCCGAGATCCACCCGGCTCCTGGACATCGTCATGGACGGACTGCGCGCGGGGGCGCCCGGGCCCGGCGCCCCAACCACCTGAACACGCCCCAGAACCACCGCAGATGCTGTACCGGGATCACGTCGCCCTGCCGAACGCGCAACGACGAACACTCCGGCCCCACTCCGGCCGGCGCTCCACACGGACCTGCGTCCACGCCGCATCCAGCCACCGCCGGCACCGTTCACACCCTCACCCCGCCGACCCCGCCCCGCACGCACGTGCCAGTCGTGGTCCCCGCCTGTGGCTGACGGAACCGGCAGCCACACCGACAACTGCTCCAACGGCAGCGCCGCCGGCCACCCCGATCTGCTGCCGACCTGGCGACCTGCCGCCCTGGCGAGCAAAGACATCCGCCAACGCGAACCCGCTCCCTCACCCTCCGCTCGATCCACATCGCACAGAAACCCGTACCGACCCGAGCCCGTGATACCTCCCGCCACGCCGGCCCTGGGTCCGGACACCGCCACGTACTGGTGAAAGCGGCCGCGCCGTCCGTCGGTCGCGGTCGTGCGAGGTATTGATCCTCCCGGGCGAGCACCGCGCGAGTGCCCCATGGCACGAGGGGTGAGAACGATGGGCACCGAGGATCGACCGGCCGAGTCCGGGCAAGGGCGTCGGAAGCGCTCCGGGGAGAAGCTCGCGCACTGGGCGGACGGCCGCTTGGGCCTCCACCGGGTGGTGAGAGCCACGATACGGAAGGCCTTCCCGGATCACTGGTCCTTCATGCTGGGGGAGATCTGTGTCTACAGCTTCCTCGTCATCATTCTCACGGGTGTGTATCTGACCTTCTAC
Organism: Streptomyces sp. S4.7; assembly: GCF_010384365.1. Classification (NCBI taxonomy): domain Bacteria; kingdom Bacillati; phylum Actinomycetota; class Actinomycetes; order Kitasatosporales; family Streptomycetaceae; genus Streptomyces; species Streptomyces sp. S4.7. The sequence continues at coordinate 80,211 of NZ_CP048397.1, forward strand.
TTCCACCCGTCATCGGCACAGGTCACGTACGACGGCAGCTACGCGCCTCTGCGCGGGCAACTGGTCTCCGAGGCATTCGACTCGACGATGGACATCTCCTTCGATGTCCGTGGCGGCCTGCTCATCCGACAGGCCCACCACTGGGCGGCGCTGGTGTTCGTCGCCGCCGTGCTGGTGCATATGATGCGCGTCTTCTTCACCGGCGCGTTCTGCAAACCGCGCGAGGTGAACTGGCTGCTCGGCTTCTCGCTGCTGGTCCTCGCCATGTTCGCGGGGCTGACCGGTTACGACCTGCCGGACGACCAACTCTCCGGAACCGGGCTCGCCATCGTGAACGGCACGCTTCTCTCCACGCCGATCATCGGCTCCTACCTGTCGTTCTTCCTTTTCGGCGGGGACTTTCCCGGCAACGACCTGGTGCCTCGTTTCAACACCATCCATATTCTGGTGATCCCCGGGATCATGGCGGCAATTGTCGTCGCCCACCTGGCCCTGTTGCTCTATCACAAGCACACCCAGTTCGCCGGCCCCGGCCGTACGAAAACCAATGTGGTCGGTCCGCCCGTTCAGGTGTACGCGGTGAAGTCGGCGGGGTATTTCTTCATGGTCGCCGGTGTGATCTTCACCGCCGCGGCAATCGCGCAGATCAACCCCATCTGGCGGTACGGCCCTTACCGCCCCGACCAGGTCTCGGCCGGGTCGCAACCCGACTGGTACATGGGTGTGGCCGACGGCCTTCTGCGCGTCATGCCCGGCTGGGAGCTCAACTTCTGGGACCACACCCTGGCTCTCGACAATTTCCTCCCGCTGATGGCCGGCGTCTGCCTCTTCCTGGCCATGGGCGTCTACCCCTTCGTCGAGGCCTGGGTGACCGGCGACGACCGGGAACAGAATCTCCTCGACAGACCACGCGACCGGCCCGTCCGTACGGGCCTCGGTGTCGCCTGGCTGAGTGTCTACGTCGTGGCACTGCTCGGTGCGGCGAACGACCTGATCGCCACGCACTTCCATCTCTCCGTGAATACGGTGACATGGGCGGTCCGGTTCGGGCTTTTCGTCGTCCCGGTGCTCGCTTACATCGTCGCGAAACGATGCGCTCTCGGTCTCCAGCGCCGCGACCGGGAAAAGGTGCTGCACGGCCGCGAGACGGGCGTCGTCAAGCGCCTCTCGTACGGCGAGTTCGTCGAAGTGCACGAACCGCTCACCCGTGAACAACTGCATTCGCTCACGGCGCACCAACAGTACAAACCGCTCCCGGCGGGCACCGAACAGACCACGAACGGCGGGCGTGCCTGGACCCGGCGGCTGCGGGTCAAGCTCAGCCGGGGCTATTACGGGGAAAACGCACAGATCACCAAACCCACCCCACGCGAATACGAAGAAATCACCAACGGGCACTGATCGCGGTCCGTCCTCACACGACACGCACACCCCCCGTCGTCCTGACCGCCGATGACGGTGGGAACCGACGGGTGGCCGGTCGCCCGCCTCCTGTATCAGAGCGTGTCCCACCACCGTCACGGGCTCGGACTGCTTGACCGTTCGGGCGCCACGCAGAAGCCGCGCGCCCTCCGGGAAGGAGGCGTCCGCCTTGAGCAGCGATCCGCGCGCCGGTCGTCGGCCGCGACCCGGGCTGTGATCCGCCCGGCACCGGGGTCGCTCAACCGGTCGACGCGCAGCACTTCGTCGTCCCCCAGCGCCAGCGTGGCCTGTACGACGTGCCAGGCGGTCACCTGCCATGCCCCACCCTTGCACTTGGGATCAGAAGAACCATGAGTGGGGGGAGTTGATCGGATTCTCCGTCAGCCGTATCAAGTATTTGGCCACAGCGGTTGGGATCTATTCGCTCGTGATAGATATTTCCTGTTCTTGTTCAATAAACGCTTCTGATCATTCGACAGCGACCGCTTCACAACAGAAGTCGGCGTGTGACTGCCATGAGCCGGGGCAGCCGCGCAGTCGAGCACCAGCAGTGCGCATCGTCCGCGTGCCGTCGGTCCTCACGCCTGGAAGCGGGGCTTGTGGTTCACCCGTGAGGCGTCAGTCGGATCTACGCGCGGCGGTCCGGTTGACAGGGGCGGGACGAGGGAGCGCGCGGCCGTCGAGGAAAATGTCGGTCTGTTCGTTGTAGAAGGCCACGAGACCGGCGATGGGCGCGAGTTGTCGGGTCGGGAAGTCGTAGGACCACGCGATGTCCGCGTGGCTGCCCGCATGCGTGGTGACGGACCAGTACGCGCTGGTGCTGCCCTTGTAAGGGCAAGCGGTGACGGTGTCGCTGGGCGTCAGCCGGGTGAGATCGGCGTGCACGAGATCGAGGTAGTAACGGGTCGGCAGGCCGGTTTCGAACACCATGACGGTCGAGGGCGCCTCGGCCAGGACCTCGCCGTCCAGCTCGACGCGGACGCTGCGGCTCGACCGGAGCGCGTCCACCCGTGTGTAGGGGCTGCGGGGATGCACGAACACCTGCTCGTCCTCCTCGAACCATGCGTCGGGGGCAGCCCAGTCGATACGTACGGTGCCCGCGAGACCCGGCGGCGCCTCTTGTGTCCACAGCCGTGCCGAGCCGGGCCGCGCGACCTCGCCGACACGCAGCCCATGGCGGCGCGCCACCCCCAGGCTCAGCTTCTGCGTGTGGTCCTCATCGACGAGAACTCCTTCGGTGAAGTCCTCCGCCGGCACGCAGTACTGCGGATAGCCGGGCCACTCCCATACGTAGACAGCCCGCATGGTGTCGAACAGCATGTGGCCGGCCAGGAAGGCGCGGATACGACGGGCGACTGGTTCGACATGTCCCGTCGGGACGATCATCTGTGGAAAGTACTGGGCGTTGTCAGGCATGAACGCTTCCCGTCCCTGGTCAGTGGTAGGGCCTGCCTGACCCACCATCACATGGTCGAGCGCGTCAAGCGCGTCGCGTGGGCCACCGGCGCGGGCGCGCACCGGCGCCAGAGACGACCGCCCGGCCTCCTGCTCGGACAAGGCCTGGTCCTGGTCCTGGCGCGGGCGGTCGGCCTGGTCCTGGTCCTGGCGCCTGGGGCCTGATACATGGGCTGTCGTGGCGATCAGGTGGCCACAGAGCGCTCCACATCCACCAAGGGATGACCTCGGCCGCTACCGCGTCACGGTGCTCGCGAGGATGGACCGAAAGGTCGGTGCCCTTGGGGAAACACTGCCACAGCAGGCCGTTGGTGTTCTCGTTCGAGCCGCGCCGCCTGGGCTGCCGGCCTTGACGAACGTCGTGGCGCGGAGCCAGGGCAGTTGCCCCCGCGCCCAGGGGCCGGATCGGCCTGCGCGAGCGGCTCGATCCGGTACCCATCGCATGAGTGCACTGACCGGACGGCTACGAGCGGTCAGCCGGCCGGCCCGTCAAAGGGCCACCCTCTAGCCGCGGGTGGGGATGTAGTCGAAGTTCGGCGTCAGCGTCCCGAACAGGCTGCCGACGCGAGGCGCCTGGCCGCCCGTCACCGAGGTGAACAGGTCTGCGGCCTCCTGCGTCAGGTAGAAGGGGGCCTGCTTGATGCGGAAGCCGGTGAAGCTGGGACGGGCCCCGGCCATGACCTCGATGTAGGTGGACTCGGCGATCGAGACCTCCTCGGAGAGACGCTTTCCGTCGACCGACACGCCCGCCGAGTAGGCCGGGGTGGGCATCACGCGGATGAAGGTGGACTGGAGCGTGATGGTCTTGCCGGAGGTCTTGTGGTGGAAGCTCAGCCCGCCGGGGTAGAAGATCCGGCCCTTCGAGTCGAGACCGTCACCGGCCGTCGAGCCGATCGGCATGGAGAAGCCGCGCTTGTCCGCGTCCATCTTGAACGGGCTGATGGCCTTGAGTGTGATGCCCTCGCGCTTCATCCAGGCCAGCGCTTCATCCCCCAGGGCCACCTGCGCGTCTCCCCACGGGGAGATGTAGGCGCCGGGGAAGGGATCGGCGACCGCGGCCGTGGGGGCGGTTGCCGACTGCTGCGGGGCGGATGCCCCGGCGGCGGTCATGCCGAGCGGCACGGTGAGTGCGGCCGCTGCGGCGAGGACGGTGAGACGACGGAGTGCGCGCATGGGTATGTGCTCTTTCTCTACCGGTGACGTGGAAAGCGCCCTGGGTCCAGGGCGCGCCGGAACCCAACAGACGTGCGCATCAACAGAGTTCGTCCGCAGTCCGGCTGGCGGACGAAGGCGCACCTTTAGCCGGGTGCGCCCATTGATACATAGAAATGTACGACTCGGACCGTTCGTTAGCCCGAAAGGCGGAAAGATCAGCGCGATTCGGTGATGCGGAGCGGCTTTGGCCTTTCGTAGATCAACAGCGCCTCACTCTGGTGGAACTCCCCCACACAGCACTGGAGAACGTCATGCCCGAAATGGCAAGCACTCCTGTATTCAGCCGATACGCCGGTCAAGGGCCGGGACTCCCGGATCGAAGGCCCGGCCCCGCCCGCCGGAGGCTTCGAGCGCTCGCCGCGACCGCTGCGGCGCTGACCGCCGCGTCGGTGGCGGGCCCGCTCACCGGCGTCGGTGAGGCGGGTGGTCACGTCGACGCGCCCTCCTCGCTGCGGGACACCGCGACGGACATCACGGACGTCTATGCCTTCACCAGCCCCGAGGACACCGGCACGGTCACCCTCATCGCGAACGTACGGCCCTTCCAGCTGCCGGGGACGGCGGCCAACGCGCTGGTGGACCATCCGTTCGCGACGGGGGCACGGTATGAGATCCATACGGACGCCGACGGGGACGGAGCGCCCGACGCGACCTACCGCTGGACGTTCCGCAACGAGGACCGCCGCCCGTTCGGCACGGGTCCGAAGGTCGGTCCGCTGCCCGTGAATTCCCTGGACGACCGGTCTCTGGGTGTCCGGCAGAAGTACACCCTGGAGAAGGTCACCGCGGACGGCACCGTCACGACGCTGTTGCGCGACGCCATCGCGGCACCCACCCATACGGGTCGCACCCTGATGCCGAACTACGGCAAGCTGCGCACCCAGGCGATCCGGGACCTGCCGGGCGGTGGCCGTACGGTCGCCACGCAGGCGGCGGAATCGTTCAAGGCTGACACCCAGGTCTTCGGCCTGTTCGTCGCCGGGACCTCGGGGCCGGTGCCCGGCTGGCTGCCCGACGCCCAGCCACTGTCCGCCCTCAACGTGAACAGCCTGGTGCTGCAGGTGCCCAAGAGCGAGGTGGCGCTGGCCGGTGACGCGCGGCGCAACCCGGTCGTCGGCGTCTGGTCGTCCGTCTCCCGCCAGAGTGCGGACCTCGGACGGAGTCTGGCCGAGCAGGCCCCCGTCTACCGGCAGGTCTCCCGGAACGGCACCCCGCACGTCGCCTTCGCCGTCCACGGGTCGACCGTCGGGCTCGCGAAGCCGGGCGGGCCCGAGGACCGCTTCCAGGCACGTGCCCCGAAGGACGACCACTTGGACGCCGACTTCCTGGCGGCGACGCTCGATCCCGTACCGCCGCGGCGCATCGAGCGAGCCCAGGGACGCAGGGCTCCGGCAACCCCGCGTCGCGACATCCAGGCCCTGCTCATGAAGGGCATCGGGAAGTCCAACGGGTCGTTGTTCGGCTTCGACCTCACCACCCACACCATGAACGCCGACGCGGATCGGTCGCGCATCGTGCTCGCCGAGCAGCTGCGGCTCAACCTCACCACCCCGGTGGCAGCGGACCCGAAGGCGCACGGCGTGCTCGACGGCGACCTCCAGGGCTTCCCCAACGGGCGGCGCCTCAACGACAACATCGACGGGCCTCTGATCAGGATGCTGGAGGGCGAGCCCGCGGGGCCGTCCGCGCGGGATCTGCTGCCCGATCCCGTCGTACGCCTCGAACCCGCCGACGCGCAGAGCACGTTCCCCTACCTCAACCTCCCGCACGCGGGCCCGTGAAGCCTCTGATCACCGCAGCGGGCGGAGCGGTGGCCGTGGCCGGCTGTGTGGCGGGACTCCTGTATCTGGGTCCGGCCGCCGAGAGCCCTGCGGCCACCGCCCCGGCCGCAGCCGCACCTGCCGGTGGTGCTCCCGCGGCAGAGGCACTCGGCACGGCCAGGAAGCGTACGAAGGCCTACCCGCGGGACCCGGTGGGATGGGCCCTGCTCGCCCGCGCCGAGATCGAACAGGCCCGGACCACGCTGGACGCCGCCCGGCTGGAGGCCGCCGACCACGCCCTACGCCGCTCTGTGGCCCTGGACAGCACACGCAACTACGACGCGGTCGTCGGCCGGGGGCAGCTTGCCAACGCCCGGCACCTGTTCACCCAGGGCCGTGAACACGGTCTGCGGGCCACCCGCATGGCACCGGACCGGCCCGACGGGTACTCGGTCCTGGCAGACGCGGAGATCCAGCTCGGCCACTACCCGGCGGCGCGCGCCGCCGCGCAGCGCCTGCTCGATCTGGCGCCCGGCTCCGCGGCGTACAGCAGAGCGGCCTACGACCTGGAGACGAACGGCAGGCCGCCCGATGCCGGCATCGCCCTGGAACGGGCGGTGGACAGCGCGTCGACGACCGGCGAGCGCGCCTTCGCGCAGACACGGCTGGGTGACCTGGCCTGGTCGCAGGGGGACGCCGACCGGGCGGCGAAGCACTACCGGTACGCCCTGGACAGCGAACCGGAGTATCCGTACGCGGTCGCGGGGACGGCCAGGGTGCTCGCGGCACGGGGTGAGCCGGACAAGGCGCTCGACATGTACGAACGGCTGACGGAACGGACTCCGCTGCCGCAGTTCCTGCTGGAAACGGTCGAGCTGCGAGCCTCGATGTCCGAGCCCGGTGATTCCGGGCCGGGCGGAGCGGAGGCCGCGCTGACGGCCCAGGTGCGGCTGTCGCGCGCGGACGGCGGCCCCGTCGACCCGCATCTGGCGCTGTTCGCCGCCGACCACGGCGACCCGGCAGTCGCGGTGGAACTGATGCGCAGGGAGTGGAAACACACCCGCGGTGTGGTCACGGCCGATGCCCTGGCCTGGGCACTGCACCGGGACGGGCACAGCGGCGAGGCTCTGGAGTACGCGCGGCGGGCGGCCGCGACCGGCTGGGACAACGCGCTGTTCCACTACCACCGAGGTGCGATCGAGCGGGCACTCGGCCTGCCCGGGGCCCGGCGCCACCTGCGCGAGGCGCTGGAGAGGAACCCCCACTTCTCTCCGTACCATGCCGTGCGGGCCAAGGAGTTGACCAGGAAATGAGGCACGTCCGCCGGACGGCCGCCACCGTATCCGCGTCGATCGCGCTGGCACTCGCGGCGGCAACGCCCGCGCAGGCACACCCCTTGGGCAACTTCAGCGTCAATCACCACGACGGTCTGCGGCTGGCGGCGGACCGGATCCAGGACACGGCGGTTGTCGACAGCGCGGAGATCCCCACCGCGCAGGACCGGGGCGCCACCGACACCGACCGCGACGGGACGGTCTCGGCCGGGGAAGCGGCCCACCGGGCGACGGAGCGCTGCACGGAGCTGGCCGGGCGGACCGGGGCGACGGTGAACGGACGCGCGCTCCGGTGGCATACGCGGAAGGCGACACTGACGTACGCCGCCGGCGCGGCGGGACTGCCTGTCGCCCGGCTGACTTGCGCACTGACGGCGGAGGCGGATCTGACCGGGCCCGCCGAGGTCGGCTTCGTTTCGGGCGCGGACACCGCGCGGACCGGGTGGAAAGAGATCACCGCAGTCGCCGGGGCCGGGGTGCGGCTGGCACGCTCCTCCGTGCCCGCGACGAGCCCGAGCGGGGCGCTGCGGCGCTACCCGGCGAACGGCGGTGAACAACCACTGGCTGTGACGTCCGCGACGCTGCGGACGCAGCCGGGGGACGCCGGTTACGGCGGGCCTGCCGGTGCGCGCGACACCCGCGCCGTGGCGAAGGAGGCGGTACTCTTCCCCGCCCTGGAGAACCGGCTCACCGACCTCACGGCGGGCCGCGATCTCACCTGGCCGGTGGGGCTGTTCGCGGTGCTGCTCAGCCTGCTTCTCGGCGCCGGGCACGCGGCGCTCCCCGGGCACGCCAAGCTGGCGGTGGCGGCCTGTCTGGCCCGCGGGAAGGGCGGTGCGCGCGCTGCCGTGGCGGTCGGCGCGACGGTGACGGCCACGCATACGGCGGGAGTGCTCGTGACGGGCCTGCTTCTCACCGCGGGCGGAGGGCTGCTGGGGGAGCGACTGCTGGGACTGCTCGGTGCCGTGAGCGGGGCAGTGATCGCGGGGCTGGGAGCGATGCTGACAGTGACGGCTGTACGAGGGCTGAGAGCCGGCGCCACGCCAGCCCACGGCCACAACCACACGCACGGGGACGGGCACTCGCACGGGCAAGGGCACACGCACGGACAGACGCACAGCGACCATCGCCACGGGAAGGCGGGCCGTACCGGGCTTCCCGCCCTCCTCGGTGTCGGGCTCGCGGGCGGACTGGTACCCAGTCCCTCCGCGCTCGTCGTCCTGCTGGGCGCGATCGCCCTGAGCCGAACGTACTTCGGCGTGCTGCTCGTCATCGGCTACGGCCTCGGCATGGCGCTCACCCTGACCTCGGCCGGGCTGCTGCTCGCCGGTGGCGGGAGCCGGCTCGCGACGCTGGGCGAGAGACGGCTGCCGGCCCTGCGCCGCTACACCCCGTACGGGGCCGTTCTGACCGCGTTCGCGGTCCTGGCGGTAGGGATCGGGCTGACGGTACGCAGCCTGGTATGAGGCCCGGGCGAGCGGCAGCGGCTGAACGACCCGCCCGGGCACCGCCGTTGCGTCCAGGCACTGAGGGACGAGGCCCACACCGCCCTCCGGAAAGCACACTGCTTTTTTATGATTTTGATGCGGTTTACGGTGGTCTTGTGGCGGGGTGAACCTGCTGTTCCCGTGATGTGGTGGCTGAACGGAGAGACGCGGTCAAGCGGACAAGGCCCGGCGACATGGACGAGCGGCATTCCCGCATCCAGCAGTACCCCTGGCTGTCCCCGGTGCTTCTCGCCGGGGCCGTCGGCCTGGAACTGCTGACTCCCGCGACGTGCGCGTCTGGGCGGCTGACGGCGGGGTGGTCATTCTCGGCCGGGGCGTGGCGGGCCGCTGGGAGACGGCGATCGAGGTGGACGAGGGGGCACGCCACCGGGGCCTGGGCCGGGCACTGGCGACGGCCGCACGGCATCTCGTGCCCGCCGGGGAGCAGGTCTGGTCACAGCAGGCTGCGGGCAACGCGCGCAGTGTGCGCGCGTTCCAGGCCGCCGGAGTCCGGCCGGTCGGCGCGGAGGCGCTCCTTATCGCGTCATAGGGGTGCCGCTCATCGGCGAACTCCGCGAGCGAGCACGGGCCGGGGGTTGACTGCGCAGAGGAGAACGGCGCGTACGCCTCGGCGTATGCCATGCGCGGCGGTAGCCGTCCGACGGACTGCACCGCTGTTCCAGATCGCTGGGCAGCCCCGTGGCCGTCCAACCCGCCTCAGGGGCACGCCGCCCGCTACCCACCGCGTCGGCTCTGCGGGCGCAGGAACCCGTATGTGTGGACCGCACCGGCGGTGTCGGCGCGGTCGACGGTGGCCGCTGCGGCGTAGTGCGAGCCTTCGGCTCCGGGGGTGACCTCGAACGCCGCGTTGCCGGCGGTGGACGCGACCGGCGTGGGCACGTACACAGGGGACAACAGGGCCTTCAGGCACGGCTCCTGGCTTCAACGGGCCCCGCCTCCAAGCACCGGCGCACGGCGGATACGAAGCTGGGCCCGCTCACATACGGAAGGTGGAAGGGGCCTTGGACCGGCCGTACCCGCGGCTGACACGCTGGGTAGCGTGGCTCGACCGGGCCGGCCGATATCGGAGTCCGTAAGAGACGCGGCTCTGCCGCTGAGGAGTGGTCCATGCGCAAGCCATCGCCGGCGGCCGTTCCGGATGAGTTGCAGCGGCGGCTCGGGGTGTTCGATGCCGTGGTGATCGGCCTGGGGGCGATGATCGGTGCGGGGATCTTCGCTGCACTCGCGCCGGCCGCGCACGCCGCCGGCTCCGGACTGCTGATCGGCCTGGCCCTCGCCGCCGTGGTCGCGTACTGCAATGCGACCTCCTCCGCGCGGCTCGCGGCCCGCTACCCCGCCTCCGGTGGCACCTACGTCTACGGCCGGGAGCGGCTGGGGGACTTCTGGGGCTACCTCGCGGGGTGGGCGTTCGTGGTCGGCAAGACCGCCTCCTGCGCGGCGATGGCGCTCACGGTCGGCTCGTATGTGTGGCCCGGACAGGCTCACGCGGTCGCGGTCGCGGCGGTGGTGGCGCTGACGGCGGTCAACTACGCCGGGGTGCAGAAGTCGGCGCTGCTGACCCGGGTGGTCGTGGCGGTGGTTCTGGCGGTGCTCGCCGCCGTCGTGGTCGTCTCTCTCACCTCTTCCTCATCGAGCGCGGCCCGGCTCGGTGTCGGGGACGACGCAACGTTCGGCGGGGTGCTCCAGGCGGCGGGCCTGCTGTTCTTCGCATTTGCCGGGTACGCGCGCATCGCCACCCTCGGCGAGGAGGTCCGCGACCCGCAGCACACCATCCCCCGGGGCATCTCGATCTCGCTCGGTATCACCCTGGTCGTCTACGCAGTCGTCGCCATCTCCGTGCTGACCGTGCTGGGCCCCAAGGGCCTGGCCGAGGCCGCCGCGCCCCTGTCGGACGCGGCCCGGGCGGCGGGCGCAGACCGGCTGGCGCCGGTCGTGCGTGTCGGGGCCGCCGTGGCCGCGCTCGGCTCGCTGCTCGCGCTGATCCTCGGCGTCTCCCGCACCACTCTGGCCATGGCCCGCGACCGGCATCTGCCCCACGGCCTGGCCGCGGTGCACACGAAGTTCAAGGTGCCGCACCGGGCCGAGCTCGCGGTGGGCGCCGTGGTGGCGGTGGTCGCGGCGACGGTGGACGTGCGCGGGGCGATCGGGTTCTCCTCCTTCGGTGTCCTGGCGTACTACGCCGTCGCCAACGCCTGCGCCTGGACCCTGCGACCTCTGGAGGGCCGTCCCGCGCGGATCATCCCCGTGATCGGGTTCGCCGGTTGCCTGGTCCTGGCCTTCGCCCTGCCGCTGTCCTCGGTGGTCGCCGGGGCCACGGTGCTGGCCGTAGGTGCCGCCGCCTACGGGGTGCGCCGCTCGGTGGCCGCACGCACACCGTGACCCGGCAGCGCTCAGCGGGTCATCCCATCGGCTGCCCGGCGCCGACGGCGCGGGTCAGCGCCCGGCGGCCGAGGAGTACGCCGCCCAGCCCCAACGGCAGCGCGACGACGGCGCCGACAAGCCCGTTGCCGGTACCGGGACCGCCACTGGAGGTGGCCAGGTGCAGCACCGCGAGGACCACGCCGGCCATTCCGACCGCGATGGCCGACATCCCACCGGTGCGCGCGCTGCCGGTACTGATCCGGCCGCCGGCACGAGTCGAGGCCAGCCGGCCGATCACCAGGCCGAGCAGTCCTGCCCCGAGGGCCAGGTTGGCCCCGGTCCGTCCGTCCCCGATGAGCCCGCCCTCGGCGGCCACCATCAGCGCTGCTGAAGTACTCATACCGCTCTCCATCCTCTCCGTCGCAGACCGCGATCTCCGCTACGCCTTGAGCATGCGCCCCGGCCCCCTGCCGGTCCTCCGGCAGACGCAGGCACTTTCCGCTGTCACCCCTGCGGCATCCGGCTACTGCGGACACAGCAGACGGCGCGCGAGTACCGCACGCGCAGCAGCCCACCTCTCCTCCCCGGGCCGGACCCGTCCACCACCTCATCCGGCTACGGTTCACCCATGAACAAAGGGCGGTTCGCTGTCCCGGCCGGGGTCACCGACTGGTTGATCGCCGTGGGCGTGGCGGCGCTGCTGCTGGGCTCCGGGTTGTCCGGGCCACACCCCTCCGGGGACCGGGAGTTGCTCGGCTCCGCGCTGCTGGCGGCCGGCGGGCTGGCGCTGGCTGTGCGCCGCCGGGCACCGCTCGTGGCCCTGGCCGTCGCCGGGCTGTCCGCAGTGGGCTACCAGGCGGCCGGATTCGAAGTGCTCGCCGTCTCCTACCTGGTGGCGGTCTACGCCGCCGTACGCGCCGGGCACCGCTCCGCCACACTGGCCCTGACCGTGGCCCTGCTGGCTGTGCTCCAGCTCTCCGCCCTGCTCTCGCACGACGGGCCCGCGCGCGAGGCCGTGACACAGGCCCGGAGCACCCTGGAGATCGCCTGGCTCATCGCCGCCTTCTCCGCCGGGGAGGCGGTGCGCCTGGCCGAACGGAGGGCGGCCGAAGCCGAGCACACCCGCGAGGAGACCGCCAGGCGCCGGGCCGACGAGGAGCGACTGCGCATCGCGCGGGAGCTGCACGACTCGCTCACCCACCAGATCTCGGTCATCAAGGTGCAGTCGGAATCCGCGGTCCACGTGGCCCGGCGGCGGGGTGAGCAGGTGCCGGAGGCACTGCTGGCGATCCAGGAAGCCGGCCGGGAGGCGAGCCGGGAACTGCGCGCCACCCTTGAGGCACTGCGCGACGACGGCACCGCCCCGCCGCCCGGACTCGACCACATCCACCACCTGGTGAAACAGTTCCAAACGACCCGCCTCAAAACGACGCTGACGATCGATGGGCACCCGCACGCCCTGCCTGCCACGGTGGGCCGTACCGCGTACCGGATCGTCCAGGAGTCGCTCACCAACGTCTCCCGGCACGCCGCCGCCACCACCGCCGCGGTGCTGATCCACTACCGTTCGGACACCCTCGCCATCCGCGTCGACGACAACGGAGAGACCACGCAGGACACCACACAGATGCCCGGCCTCGGACTACTCGGCATGCGCGAACGCGTCACTGCCCTGGGAGGACGCCTGCACACCGGGTCGGGCAGCTCAGGCGGCTTCACCGTCCAGGCCGAACTCCCCACCGACGGAGCGCCGTGATCCGTGTCCTGCTGGTCGACGACCAGCCGCTCATCCGCAGCGGCTTCCGCGCGCTGCTCGACCTCGAAGACGGCATAAAGGTGGTGGCCGAGGCCGCCGACGGCGAAGAAGGCCTGGCGCTCGTCAAGAAGCATCTGCCCGACGTCGTGCTCATCGACATCCAGATGCCCGTCATGGACGGCATCGAAGCGACCCGTCGCATCGCCGCGGACCCGGCCCTGGCCGGCGTACACGTCGTCATGCTGACCAACTACGGCATGGACGAGTACGTTCTCGACGCGCTGCGCGCCGGCGCCGCCGGCTTCCTCGTCAAAGACATCACGGCGGAGGACTTCCTGCACGCTGTACGCGTCGCCGCCCGCGGCGACGCCCTGCTCGCGCCCTCGATCACCCGTAAGCTCATCGACCGCTACGTCACCCAGCGCCCCTCCACACGCGCCGGCAGCGGGCTGAAGGAACTGACCAGCCGCGAACGCGAGGCGGTCGCACTCGCCGCACAGGGCCTGACCAACGGCGAGATCGCCGACCACATGGTCATCACCCCGTTGACGGCCAAGACCCACCTCAACCGGGCCATGACCAAGCTCCACGCCCGTGACCGCGCCCAACTCGTGGTCCTCGCCTACGAATCCGGCCTGGTAACGCCGCGCAACCCCTGACCCGGAACGCCCCTTGACCGGCCAGGCACTACGGCCCCTCGCCGCGCAGGTGCACCCACTCCGGAGGCGTGAGGGGATTGATCACGCCCCGGACAGCTGAAGTCCTCACCGGACATGAAGACCGCCGCCAGGGCGAACGGCGCAGCAGTTCTTGCGTTCACGAATTTCACTCGGCCCTCCCTATCTGTAGATGGTTTCGGTCCACTCGATGGCCCGACGCCACTTCGGGGGCCACGCGGGTGGGCGGGCGGAGCGTCCGCCCGGCCCGTCCCCCGGAAGGCGTTCAACGTGGATGCCGGGCTCCAACCGCAGTCCGAACCTTCGCGCTCCGCCGGGCGGGGCCGATCATCCGAAGCGGCGCGGGAGTCCCTCAAGACAGTCCTCAAGTCTGCTTGTGAACAGGGCCGTAGTCAGGTCATCGCGTCCGAGCTCGCGCCGGGGGACGGCCAACTTCTCGGCATCCGGCGCGAAGGCGAGCGCATCGAGCACACGCCGGTAGAGGTGAGCGGCCGGGTCCTCACTCAACGTGCAGCCGGAAGCCAGATGGCGATCAGCCAGCCGCATCCCCTCCTGGGGGCCGTGCAGGAGAGCCAGGGCCGTCGCACCCGGTCGGGCGATGTCCACGCCTGGTACGCGCGCGGCCGGGCCCCGGCCGGTACGCGCACCTGGTGAACGCCGACGAGTTGCCGGGCCAGGAGCTCGGTCCGCAACCCCGCTTGCTCCTGCCCCAACCGCACACCGCCGGGCAGCAGTGACATCAGCAACGACGGGTGGTCGCGGTACACCGCCGTCGCATCATCGGCGTGGAATGACGCCACCTGCGCACCGGTCTCGCTGAACGACGGGGAACTTCACCCCGGTGAGGTCTTCGGAGACGGCCCACAGCCGCTGCTGGACGGCCACCTCGTACGACTGCGGGCTGGAGGTGACCAGCCGGGGGTGGCCCATGACCTCGTTGCGTCCGCCGGGACCGTAGTACTGGCCGCCGAGCGCGGCGGGGTCGGTGGCGGCGCGCAGGGTCGGCAGCGCGCCCATCGCCGGCGTCTGGGTGATCAGCGGCGCGGCCCAGGTGAGTGGGAGCCGGAGGGCCGCGGGGGTGTTGCGAGCGAGCTCGGTGCTGGACATGCCGGGGTGCGCGGCCATCGCGACGGTGGTGCCGTGCGTGGCGAGTCGGCGCTGCAACTCGTACGTGAACATCAGGTTGGCCAGCTTGGACTGGCCATAAGCGGCCGCCCGGCTGTAGGACCGCTCCCACTGCAGGTCGTCGAAGTGGATCGCGGCCCGGATGCGGTGGCCGGTGCTGCTGACGGTCACCACGCGCGAGCCGGGCACCGGCAGCATCAGGTCCAGCAGCAGCCCGGTGAACGCGAAGTGGCCGAGGTGGTTGGTGCCGAACTGCATCTCGAAGCCGTCCCGGGTGGTCTGCTTCGGGGTGTACATCACGCCGGCGTTGTTGATCAGCAGGTCGATCCGGTCGAGCCGGGACCGCAGCGCCGCGACCGAGGACCGGACGGAGTCGAGCGAGGTCAGGTCCAGGGCCTGCACTGTCACGTCGCCCGTCATGCGGGCCGCGGCCTGCTCACCCTTCTCGACGTTGCGCACCGCGAGCACCACGGACGCCCCGTGCTCGGCGAGCGCCTTGGCGGTCTCGTACCCCAGTCCGGTGTTGGCCCCGGTCACCACGGCCACCCGCCCGCTCTGGTCCGGAATGTTCGCCGTCGTCCACTTCTCACTCATGTCAGGCTCTCCACTAACTAACGTACCGAAGGTATCTTCCATCGACGACGCTAAAGTACTCTCGGTACGTTGTCAACGTACCGCCGGTACCTAAGTTAGGCTGGTGATCGTGACTTTCCAGCGGGCGCGAACCGAAGAGCAGCGGGAGATCCGCCGACGGGCGATCCTCGACATGGCGTCGGCGATGCTCGACGAGATGCCCGTGGCCGCGGTCACGCTGAACGAGCTCAGCCGCCGGGTAGGCCTGGCGAAGCCGAACGTGCTGCGCTACTTCGAGTCCCGCGAGGCGGTGCTGCTGGAACTGCTCGATCACTTCCTGCAGGAGTGGCTGACGGAACTGGCAGGCGAGTTGGCCGCCGGCGTCGACGAAAAACTACCCATGACCGAGCGAGCGGCAGCGGTGTCCGAGATCCTCAGCCGCTCGCTCTCCGGCCGAGTGGTGCTGTGCGACCTCTTCGGCGCACAGGGCGGCGTCCTGGAACACAACGTCTCCGTCGAGGTCGTCGCACGCTACAAGCGCGCCTCCCTGGACCGCCTGACAACCATGACCGCCCTGATCCAGAAGTACCTGCCGGAGCTGGGTGAGAACGCAACACTGTTCAGCCTGCAAACCATGGTCATGGCCGGCGCGCTGTCGGCGTACAGCACCCCCCCACCCAGTCTGCAGGCGGCCTACCAGGCCGAGCCCGACCTGGCCCACTTCCACCTGGAGCTGAAGGACTCCTTGAGGCTGGCCCTGACCGCAACCCTCCTGGGAGTGCTACCCCGCCGCTGACCCGCGTCGCACTTGACAGGCCAAAGCCTCCGCGGTCGTGGGGAGTGGACGGTGGGGATGGATCGTCCCGGACAGGCCGTGGGAGATAGTGAGGGCCGTTGCTGCCGCAAGCTCGGGTGCGCCCGCAAGGCGGCGGGGTCGCGAACATCGATGACGAGGCGGACTTCGCGGCGGTCATCTATGCGTTGGTCAGCAGGTGTGCCTGGCGGGCTTACCACCGTGCTTCGGGGCGTCGAAGTCGACCGTGCACCGCCGTTCGTCGTTCGAACGGGACTGCTGTGGCCGGTGAAGGGTGAGCGGATGTTGAGCCCGACCATCCAAGACCCCCGACATCTCCAGCCGCTTGACGATCTGTAGAGCTTCAGAGTCAAGTGAGGAACGCAGGAAGCCCCGTCGGGGCAGGGTGACCAATTGGGGTCCCTGCCCCGACGGGGCTCGGTCGGCCGGGCGGCGGGTTACCGGCGCCCGGCAGAGGCCGGTGCCGTGTGCGGTGCTTTGCGGCTCAGCCGAAGTTCACGTCGCTGCACCACATGTAGGCCTGGTCGAGGTGCGAGGCCTGCCAGATCACGAACAGGATGTGGTGTCCGGTGTAGCCGGAGGTCTGGACGGGGAACGTGATGTCCTGTGCCGGGGCGAAGCGGCCGGTCTGCGTGATGAAGTCGAGGTTGCTCCAGCCCAGGGTCTGGGTCTTGGGGTCGAAGCCCTGCTTGCTCACGTAGACCTTGAAGTAGTCGGCACCGTGGGACGCCTGGTCGTGCATGTGGACCGAGAAGTTGTTGCCGATGGTGGTGGTCTTCCACGGTCCCGGCTTGTCCAGGCTGGCGTTCCTCGAGAGGTTGTTACTGCAGAGTGTCCCGTCGGGGGTCCGCGCCTGGAACTGGCCCCCGAGGCCGTCGCGGAGCGAGCTCATCCAGTTCCACATGGTGTCGGGGTTGGCCTGGAAGGCCTGCCAACACATGGGGTCTTGGGTCTGCATGGCCGGGTTCGCGTGGTCGGTGCCCCACGTCTTCCAGCACTGGTACGCGCGGGTGGCGGGGCCGACGACGGTGCCGTGAGCCTGGGCGGGGGTCGACCAGGTGAGGGCGCCGACCGCCACTGCGAACAGCATGACGAGCGCCTGGAGAGGCCGGCGGAGGGACGCTCGCGAACGCCCGGTTAACGGACTCTTTTTGCGCATGGTGGGGGACTCCTTCCAGTTGCAAGGCCGTGATGGGAGCGCTCCCAAAGATAGGTCTTCCGAGTGAGATGTCAATGAAGCAGACGGAGTTGACTACAGGGGTGGGTGGCGAGCAGGGAATCTGCCGTGAGCCGGAGTCAGAATCGTTCGCGGGACCGGAAAACGAGGATGCGGCCTGGACCGGTATGCCTGGCCGACGATGCCACGCTCTCCTGGCGCGAAGCCCTCCGCAGGGGCCGGGGCCAGGGGCCACCGCGTCTACAACTGGGCAGTCATCGACCTCCCCGACCCCCGACCCGGGAGTCGTCAGCTACTGATCCGCCGCAGCCGCAGCACCGGCGAACTCGCCTACCACCGCTGCTACTCGCCCGCGTCCGTGCCGCTGACCGTGCTGGTCGGAGTCACCGGATCAAGATGGCGGGTGGAGGAGTTCTTCCAGTCGGGCAAGGGCCTGGCCGCACTCGACGAGCCCCAGGTCCGCCGCTATACCTCCCGGTCCCCTGGGTCACCCTCGTCGTCCGACCCGTCCACGACACAGCCCACCGGGCTCGGTTGGTCGAACTGGCGACGCCGCCACCAGGCCCGATCCCAAGCCAGCCACTACCGACGACAAGCCACTCAGGAATGAAGATCACGAACCGCGGCTGGAGCACTAAGAAGGGGGCGAACTTGCAGGTCCGGGCCCCGTGGACCGGGGCAGCCAGGTTCCGAGATGCACGTCCTGTCCGACGCGGGCGGACTGCCCTTACGCGTCGGGCTCACCGCGGCCAACACCCACGACAGCCTCGGACTGAAGCCCTTGATGTCCCATTTCCACATGGGACACGCCATGTCCTGGCTGGCTGACTGACTGACTGGCTACCGCAGACTCGATCACCGCTATGAACGCGACCCCGGCAACTAGTTTGCCTTCCTCGCCCTCGCCGCCGCGCTCTCCTACTACAAACGGCTGCACAAACCGACCCGGTAGACACGGCCCTATTCGGTCTCGATCGCGTTCTGGATCAGGCGACTTGCCAGCGTCCGGCCATGGCCGAGGGGATCTGGTGTCCGTCCTCGTTGGAGGCCGGCCATGGCTCCGTCGTGCACGAGCAGTACGTCACCTGCCAGGGCGGCGGGATCGTTGGTGGTGACGGTCTCCGCCAGCTGGTTCAGCCGCGTGAGGAGGAGCGTGGACTCCGCCTCAATCACGGCGCGGACGGGGTGGTCGAGGTCGGCAAGCTCGGTGCTGGTCGCGAGGAAGGCGCACCCGCGGCCTGGGGTATACCGGCTCCGATAGGTGGAGACCGCGTCGAAAATGGCCAGGAGCTTCTCGGCGGGTGAGGCCGCGGCGTCAATGGCTTCCCGCCATATCCGATTCCAGCGGTCCAGGCGCCGGTGCAGTGCGGCGGTGATCAGACCGTCCTTCCCACTGAAGTGCGCGTACAGCGTGGCGGGGGCGACGTGGGCGTGGTGCAGCACCTGATCGACGCTGGTGCGGGCGATGCCGTCCCGGGAGAAGAGCTCGTCGGCCGCGTCCAGCAATCGGTCCCTGGCGGACGGTCTGGCCATGGCTTCGGCGGTGTCCTGGTCCATGCACCTCAGCATAACGAGCGTTACAGTGAAACGGTCGTTTCAGTGAGGTGGGGAGGATCGAGTCCCTCCTGCCCTCAGCCGGAGGTGCGCACGTGAAAGAGCTGACCAGCACGGGACCTGCCGGTACCCGAGCGTTCCTCGGTGCGGGCCTGGTCCTCGTCAGCTGCCTCAGCGTGCAGGCCTCGGCAGCACTCGCCCCGACACTCTTCGACCGGCTGGGTGCTCCCGCAGTCGCCGGACTGCGGCAGCTCTGCGCTGCCCTCGTCCTGATGGCGCTGGTGCGTCCGAGGGTCCGTGGCCACACGCGGCAGGAATGGGCCGGCATGGCTGTCTACGGCGCGGCGATGGCCGTGATGAACGTGGCCTACTACTGCGCGGTGGGCCACGTCCCGCTCGGCGTGGCGGCGACGCTCCTGCTCCTCGGACCCTTCGCCGTGGCGGTCGCCTCGGCGCGCGCTTGGCGCGAAGCGCTCCTCCCGGCAGTCGGCCTGGCGGGCGTAGCGCTGGTCACGAAACCGGGCGGGGCAGTCGAGTGGGCGGGAATCGCCTTCGGACTACTCTCCGCGCTCGCCCTTGCCTGCTACACCGTCTTCGCGCAGCGCGTGGGCCGGGCCTCCTCAGGACTGGAGGGACTGGCCGTGTCGGTCTGCGTCTCGGCGATGCTGCTCCTGCCCTTCTCCCTTCCCGCCGCTCCAAGCGTCGACGGATCCGACTGGGGCCTGGTCGCTGTCTCCGGCGTCGTCGGGGTGGCCCTCGCGTTCACCTTGGATTTCCAGGCCGTGAAGATGGCCACCGCCAAAGTGGTCGCGACGTTGTTCGCCCTCGACCCGGTGATGGGAGCACTGGTCGGCGCCCTCGCCCTCGCCGAGAGTCTCTCCGCGCCGGTGTTCGTCGGCATGGGACTGATCGTGGCAGCCGGTGCCGTAGCGACGTGGCGTGCTGAAAGCCTCCCAGTTTTGTCGATGCCGACCAGCACAGACCGCCCGTGACACGGCAACGGGCAAGATCATCGGTCGGCAGCTGGATGGTCGCACCCCATCAGCAGCCACTCCTTCTGCCCGGCAGCCGACGAACAGCCATGTGGGATACGGCCTCAGGCGCGGCAACAAGGCCCGCACGTGCTCTGGGACGGTCTCCAGCGGCCGGCAATCGCTCCCCGCGTCGTAGCGCGAGGCCCGGTCGGCTGGTGTCGCTGAGCACTTGGGTATCACCGACATGTCGGAGGCTGACCGCGGTACCAGCGACGTTCCCCGGTATGAATCCAGGAATCGGCCCAATGAGCTGCACGGTTTCGCGGCGTGATGAGCTCCGAGACGATGTCCGTGATGTCCGCGTCGAGCCCTGCTGCGACGTCGCGGTTCCAATCGTCGCCAGGCTGCCATGATTGCTGCTTCGGGTGCCGTTTCGGCTACCTCACGCAGGACGACAAAGGCTTCTTGAGCGTCCGGCGCTTCGGAGCGGCTCAGTGGATGAGTGAGGGTGGCTGCCTCCGCCTCTGTATCGACCGCGGCTTCCAGGGCGGCATCGTGAAGGTGGTTTACGTCGGCCGCGAACTCCAGGTCCCTGACGCGCGACGGTACAAGCCTTGAGGTTCAGCCCGCTGAGCCTCAGTTGCAGGTGGCGGTAGGGCGCCGCGGAGGCTGGCTGGGGCAGGGAATCAGGACCCACCCGGTGAACACCGCACCGCAGCCTCCTACCGCGTTCCGGCCGCACCCCGTGTCGGGTTCACGCGTTCAAGCTGGGTCCAGCCGGTCCAGCCTCGCTTCGTCAGCAACTCGATCAGACGACGGGCCGGCGGCAGGGTGTCGAACACATGCGTATCCAGCAGCTCGGCGAACGGTGGCTCCAGGCCGGTGTCGTCGACGTAGAACTCGCCCTGGTCGTTGGCCATCTGCGTGATGCAGGCGGCCAGCTTGTCGGCCAGTTCGACCAGCTGTGGGTCCGCGTCGGTGCGGTCGAGAGCTCTGCTCAGGGTGAGATAGAAGTCGATGAACTGTGGGTTGGCGATCTGCTCCCGCTTGCGTTCCATCCACTCCGGGACCCGCTCGGGTGAGCGCGCGGCCAGCGGGATCCAGCCGTCGCGCTCGACCTGGACAATCCGTTCGTCGACCCCGAGCGCCCGCAGCCGGTCAAGGTACTCGACCACCTCCTGGGGCAGTGCCAGGCTGTCCCCGGCGGCGAGACGGGCGATCCGCTCGCGGTGCCGCTGCCGCGCCCGGATCTCCCCCCGCAGCCGCTTGTCGATATCCGCGACCGCCGCGGCGAACTCCTCCTCGTCCGCCTGCAGCAGTTCCCGCACGCGCGCCAGAGGAACCCCGGCCTCGGCGAGGGTCCGGATCTTGACCAACTCGACGACGGCGCCCGCGCCATACCTCCGATAGCCGGAGTGGTCGCGCTCCGGCTCCGGCAGCAACCCCTTGGCGTGATAGTGCCGCACCGCGCGCACCGTCACTCCGGCATACGACGCCAGCTCGCCGATAGTCAGCATCGGACCAGTCTCCTAGTTCGCGGCGCGGGTCCGGTAGAGACGCCGTGACCAGAGATGGCCGACCAGCCCGATCACCACACACCAGCCGATGGCCCGGAGCGCGTCCGAACCATCGGGCGATCCGGCCAGCAGGCTGCGGAGGGCGTCGATGACCGGCGTGAACGGCTGGTACTCGGCGAACCACCGCAGCCCGGTCGGCATCGACTCGACCGGCACGAACCCGCTGCCCACGAACGGCAGCATGATGAAGATCATCGGCCAGTTGCTCGCGGCCTCCGGGTTCGGACTCGCCAGCCCCAGCGCCACGGTGAACCAGGTCATCGCGAACGACAACAGCGCGAGCAGACCGATCAGACTCAACCACGGCATCGCCGAGGCGGCGGTCTCCAAACCGAGCAGGAACGCAACGCCGAAGACCGTTGCGAGTGCCAGCGCAGTCTGGACCATTGCGCCCAGGACATGACCCGTGAGCACCGAGACCCTGGCAATGGCCATGGTTCGGAACCGGTCGATGATCCCGCCTGTCATGTCGGTGGCGACCGAGACCGCGGTGCTGATGGACACGCTTGCCACCGCCATCACCAGGACCCCGGGAGTGATGAACGTCAGGTAGTCGCCGCGGTCCCCCGCCGGGGCTCCGGGCAGACCGGCGCCCAGCGTGCCGCCGAATACGTAGACGAACAGCAGCAGGAACACCAGCGGCAGGCCGATGAGCATCAGCGTCTGCGACGGGTTCCGGGCCATGTGTCTCAGGTTGCGGCGCAGCATGGTCGCCGAATCGCGGACGGCATACGTCGCGGTGTTCATGCCGGAACTCCCTCGGGAGACTCGTCGGCGGTGGAGTGGTCGGTGAGTGCCAGGAACACGTCGTCCAGGTCCGGGGTGTGCACGGCGAGCCCCGTGACCGCGTCGTCGTCGATTTCGGCCAACAGCCGTCGCAGCGTGGTGAGGCTGCCGTCGTGCGGCAGGGTCAGGGTCAGCACCGCGGCGTTCGGGTTCGCCTCGGGGAACTGGCGCGCCAATTCGGCCAGCCGTTCACTGTCGGCGGCCTGAAGCTCGACATGGCCGCCCGGGACCAGCCGCTTCAGTTCGGCGGCGGTGCCCTCGGCGACCAGCCGGCCACCGTCGAGCACACCGATCCGGTCGGCGAGCTGGTCGGCCTCCTCCAGGTACTGGGTGGTGAGGAAGACGGTGATCCCGTCGGCCACCAACTCCCGCACGATTCCCCACAGGTCACGGCGGCTGCGCGGGTCGAGGCCGGTGGTCGGCTCGTCGAGAAAGATCAGCCGCGGCCCCGCCACCAGGGTCATGGCCAGGTCCAGCCGCCGCTTCATACCGCCGGAGTACGTCACCGCCCGCCGGTCGGCGGCATCAGCCAGGTGAAACCGCTCCAGCAGTTGCGCTACCGCGCTCTTCGCATGGCGCCGGTCGAGGTGACCGAGGTCTGCCATCAGCCACAGATTTTCCCGCCCGGTCAGTAACTCGTCCACGGCGGAGAACTGTCCGGTCACTCCGATCGCCGCACGCACCCGGTCTGCCTCGCGGCGTAAGTCGTACCCGGCGACCCGAGCCTCACCGCCGTCTGCGGGCAGCAAGGTGGACAGGATCTTGACTGTGGTGGTCTTGCCGGCGCCGTTGGGTCCGAGCAGGGCGTAGACGGTGCCTGCGGGGACGGTCAGGTCGAATCCCGCCAGCACCTCGTGGTCGCCGTACCACTGGCGTAGCCCGGCGACCTCGATCGCATTGGTTCTCGTCGTCATGCCGACCATGTTGAGAGGTTGCCCCTGCGTCAGGGTCAACTGCCGCGGCTACGGCCTCGTACTCCCCGCCGTGCCCGAGACCGTGGTGCGAGATCAGCACCGGGCGATGGTCCACTCCCACCCGACGCCGCTGTCCGAGGGCTTCAACGAGATCGCCTTCGCCGACAGCCTCTACCGGCTGGAGACGTCTCCGCCGCCTGTCCGAGGTGCGCGAAGGCGACCTCGGCCGAAACGGCACGGGCTTGGGTGATCTGCTGCCGGCCCGTCACGCGGTCCGGCACGGCAGGCCGGACAGCTACGCCGATGGCCCGCGGGTCGAGGCGCAGCGGGCCGAGGCGCAGCAGCGGCTCGCCGGGGAGTTCACCGCCGACGAAGTCCGCCGGGCCGACGCCTACTTGGCTGCGGGGTCCCGGACACCGAACGCCTGGGCGCGGGCAAAGCGCGGCTGGATCAACACCCTGGTCGTCGCACAGGAACAGAGTGCCGAGTCTGCCGCCGCGGCCGCCGTCACGGTTCCTGCCGGTGTGGATGAACCGCTGCGGTGGGCGGAGCAGCACCAGCCGGCCCGGGTACGGAACCGGGCGGCCCGCGTCGGGAGAGCGAGCTCGCCGACTTCACCGCCCGCCGCAGCGAACGCCGTGTGCGTCGGACCGTACATCTGCGATGTCGAGGACCATGCCTGCCGCGACGGTGATACGCCGTCGTGGCAGCTCGGCGAACTCCTCGCCGTCAGTGGGCCGTTGACCGCAGCCGCTACCGGTCACGGAGTTGTATCCGCTTTGTATGGCCGCCTCCTTGAATCGTCCAGTTACCGACTACAAGGGGAAGAGCATGCAGAGACATATCGGTCGGCTTCTGGCGGCTGCGAGCGTGGTTGTCACTCTCACCGTCACGGCTTCGGCTGCCGTCGCGGCGCCGCAGGAAGCCTCCCCAACAGATGCGCTGATCGCCAGCCGGCCCATCTTCAAGATGCCGTTCGACTGCGGCCAGAGCTGGCGCGGCAGCAACTGGAACGGACACAGCCCGGCGCACTCGATCGACTGGAACCACTACGACTCCAGCGGCACCCCGGACGACTCCGGCCGCCGCGTGTTCGCCAGCGCCGGCGGCACGGTCCTCTCCTCGTACTACGCCACGGACACCGGTTACGGCAACACCATCGTGATCGGGCACGGAAACGGCTGGCGGACGCGCTACGCGCACCTGAAGACCCGTGACGTCCAGCAGGGCCAGACGGTCACGATCGGTCAGCGGATCGGAGAAGTCGGCGCAACGTCCGCGCTCTACGACATCTCTCCGCACCTGCACTACGAGCAGATACACAACGGATCGGTCGTCGTTTCGGTCATTCAGGGCGTGCAGTGGAACGATTACCTGACGCGCTATCAGACCAGCAACAACAGGTGCGGCTGACGGAGTGTCTGCGACCGGTGCCGGCCCCTCGGCCGGCACCGCGTTCGTCGTGCACGGTCCACAGGTCTGCCTCTCGGGCGAAGCCGAACATGAGCTGCCGCGGGTTCGACGCCACGACGCCCGTCCTGTCGCACGGGGGAGGCCACGTCGAGGTACCTGGGACCGGGCGGCCCGCCGGCGCCCGTCAGTTCAGCAACCGCAGCTTCGCGTCGACGAGTTCGGCCTGATCACGAGCATCGAGGCGACGCCAGGTGGACAGCGAACGGTGGAAGTAGCGCCTCGCGGTCCGCTCCCGGCCGGTCGCGTGGTGCAACTCGCCCAGAAGGCATGCGACGCGCGCCTCCGCCCGGCGATCACCGAGCCGCTGTTGTACGACGAGCGCATCGGCCAGCAGCGCCGACGCCTGGCCGGCGTTGCCCTGTTGCAGGCACAGCTCCCCGATGCTCTCCTGCACACAGGCCGCGCAGTGCGTGTCGGCCAGATTGTCGAAGATGCCGAGCGCGCACTCCAGTTCGGCCTGCGCGAGGTCCGGTTCGCCGCGCAGTTCGTGCATCACCGCGATCCGGCGGCGCACCTGTGCCTCGCGGTGCCGGTCGCCGACCTCGCGGGACAGCTCCAGAGCACCGTCGAGCCACGGCGCCGCGGCTTCGGGATCCCGCCGCTCCAACCACACCGAGGCGATCGCGTTGCATGCGACCGCTTCGCCGTGCCGGTCGCCCGCCGTGCCGAATCCGCGCAACGCCGCGACGAACGTCTCCAGCGCGGCGTCGAGGTCATCGATGACCCGGTACACGGACCCGGTCCCCACCGCGGCCATCGCCTCGCCGGACAGGTGCCCGAGACCGGCGAAGAGAGCGCGCGAGGTCTCGAACGACGCGACCGCGTCGGTGTACCGGTCCCTGTAGAGGTGGAGCTGCCCGAGGTTGCGGAGCAGCGCCGCGGTCTGCGCGTCGGACGGAGCCGGCGTCGCGTCGAGCACGAGCTGATGCGTCCGCAGCCAGTCGCCGTAGTAGCCGCGCATGTCGAAGAAACTCGCCAGCTCGATCGCGAGATCGGCGGCCCGGGAGACATCACCGAGCCATAACGCGGATTCCACGGCGGCGACAAGAATGCGGCGTTCTGTTTCGAACCACTGCACGGGCCAGGCACGCACCGCGTGCGAGATCGCGGCGGCGGGCCCGGCCGGTCGAGCCGACTCGCCGAGTACGCCGAGGAAACGCGCGGGCATCGCCGCATTGGCGCAGCGGGCGAGCGCGATCAAGGTGTCGATTGCCTCAAGCCGGCGCTGCGCGCGTACGCCGGCATCGTCCGACTCGGCCAGCTCCTGGGCGTAGCAGCGCAGCAGGTTGTGCATGCGGTAACGCTGCAGCCCGAGGCGGTCGGTACCCACTACTTCGACCAGATGCTCGTCAGCCAGCGTCTCCAGTTCCTTCGCGGCCTCGTCGGCACGCCCCATGGCCGCCGCGACGAGCCAGCCCGCCACCGGCTCGTCGGCCAGTTGCCCGAAGGCGCGGAAGGCCGTCGCCGCCTCCTCGGGCAGATGCCGGTAGCTCAGCTCCGCGCTCGCCCGTACCTCCATCTCACCTGTCTGGAGCTGGTCCAGCCGTCCGCGCTCGTCGTGCAGGAGGTCGGCCAGCGTGCCGACGGTCCAGCCCGGCCGGTTCGCCAGCCGGGAGCCGGCGATCCGTACGGCCAGTGGCAGCGAGCCGCAGTCGGCGAGCACCCGGTCGGTCTCCGCTCCTTCCAAGTGCAGCCGGTCCGGTCCGACGATCGTGCCGAACAGTGCGCGGGCCTCGTCGTGTTTCATCACGCCGATGGGGAGGTGGTGCGCCGGCAGCCCCGGCATA
This sequence comes from Streptomyces sp. S4.7, assembly GCF_010384365.1. Lineage (NCBI taxonomy): Bacteria > Bacillati > Actinomycetota > Actinomycetes > Kitasatosporales > Streptomycetaceae > Streptomyces > Streptomyces sp. S4.7. The sequence continues at coordinate 106,453 of NZ_CP048397.1, forward strand.
CGCCGGCGTGAGCTGACGAGCACCGCTGATCCCCCGGTGCCCGGAAGCAGGGAACGCACCTGTGAGCTGCCGAAGGCCTCGTCCAGGACGATGAGGAAGCGCCGCTGTGCGAGGCGTGAGCGGAACAGCGCGGCCCGCTCACTCAGTTCACCGGGAATGGCGCTGTCGATGACACCGAGACCGCGCAACATCTCGGCCAGGACGTCGGCCGACTCGCGCGGCTGATCGCCCACTCCGCCCAGATCGACGAAGAGCTGGCCGTCGGGAAAGGCCTCACGCACACGATGCGCCACGTGAACCGCCAGTGTGGACTTTCCAGAACCCGGCGGACCCGACAGGACCACGACGACCGGCTGTCGGCCGGCCGCTGACAACAGTCGTTCCAGCAGGGCGATCTCCTCGGTGCGACCGGTGAAGTCCGGCACATCGATGGGCAGTTGGCTCACCGGTGCAAGCGATGTACGGCGTCGGCCGACATACCCGTTTGCCTCCTCCCCCGCGTTGCGCAAGGACGCGCCCGGCTCGATGCCGAGCTCGGCGGCGAGGATCCGCTCGGCCTTGGCGTACGCGGACCGGGCCTCGATGATGCGGCCCGAGCTGTGCAGTGCGCGCACCAGCATCTGCCACAGGTCCTCCCGCAGCGGGTCCTCGGTGAGCCGGGACCGCAACTCCGCGACCAGCGGCACGTAATCCCCCATGCGCAGCCGCACGTCGAGACATTCGTCGACGGCGACCGATCGCGCTTCCTCTGCCCTGGTGATCGCCGGATCCCACACCACACTGGACGGCACGTCCTGCAGCACGCTGCCGCGCCAGAGGCCGAGTGCGGATTCGTAGCCGCGCAACGAGGCGGCGTTACGGCTGCGGTCGCGCTCCGCGCGCGCCCGGTCCAGCCGCTGTTCGAAGAGCAGCATGTCGATGTCGTCGGGTGCGACATCGAATGAGTACCCCGACGGCCGGGTGCCGAGTCCGTCGGTGGCGACCCCCGCCTCCGACAGCGCCTGACGGAGCGCGCGCACGTACGTACGTACGTTGGCGACCGCGGACCGGGGTGCGCCGCCGGGCCACAGGACCTCGGTCAGTACGTCGAGCGAGACGAAGCCGCCTGGCTGCAACAGCAACGTGGCGAGAATCGCTCTCGGTTTGGGACCCCCGATGCGGACCGGGACACCGTCCACCCGCACCTGTAGTGGACCCAGCACCCCGAATGTCGGTTCCCCCACCCGTGCCTCCGCGACAGTCGGTGACTCCGGGCACAGCGTACTGGTGCGCGATGAGGTCGAACAGGCCCATCGCTCGCTGCCACGCGGCCCTGCCCTGCCCCTGCCCTGTCCCGCCCTGCCCTGTCCTGTCCTGTCCTGCCGACGGGATGCCGAATCCAGCACGGGCGAACGGCGAACGGCGAAAGTGAACAACCACGGCCGTGGAGGCGCTGTCGGGGCGCCCACGCCATCGCCGTTGGTCGCTGCGGGGCGCGACTTGCGGCGACTGTTCCGGGCCCCGCCGTAGCGGTGACGATGGCTCAGCTGCCACCTCGGGTCGGGGCAGCCGTCCTCCAGGGCTGGTGCCGGTGGTGCTGGTGGTCGTGAGCGGCCAGTTCCACCGGTGAGGACCGTCTCGGTCCGCAGAGCCAGATGACGAGGATCATGACCAGATGCAAGAAGTGCGGGGCGCAGAAGCGCCGGTGGCCTCGTCCCTGTTCCCGGTGCCGCACCGGAGATGACAGGCTGGAAACGGCCACGGACGCCGCCGAACTGGCTGCGGAGGTCGGCCTGTTCCAGTGGATCGCAAGGGGAGCCGTGGGAGTCGTGCGGCTCCTGGCCCGCGCTCTCGGATGACCCTTGGCCCACCACGGCCAGGCCCTCGCGAGCACCGGCGGCAGGACAACACGGCCGAACGCGCCGCCCTGAGGTGTCGCGCAACGGCGACTACGAGCAGGCCCTGCGCACACCGGCGGACACGGCCCCTCCACGCCGCCGGGACCGCCGTGGAGGGGCGCTGTCTGCGGGCGGGCGCCACCATGACGCCGCGCCTACCGGGGCGGATTCGCCGCCACCACTCCCCCTGGTCGGCTTTCCCCACAGACGACGGAGGACGGGCAGCTCGGCAACGGTGCTCCATCGGACCTGAACGGGGGCAGTCGCGGCCGTTGTCGGGCAGGTCCGTACCGTCGGCGGCCGAAGTCCCTGTGCCTCGTCCTCGACGCCTGCCGCGCCGAGCCGCCCGTCGGCAGCGCAGGGCCGGCTCCGCCGCCCGGCGGAGTCGGGCCGTGGCTGGTGGCCGGCTACGCAGGGCCATGCCGGTCACCTGCCGGAGCTCGTCGCGAGTGGTGCCGCTGACGGCCTGGACGGCCATGCCGTTTGCCATGGCCATGAGGTAACGGGCGAGTAGTTCGGGGTCGGTGCCCGGGGGCAGGCCGCCTTCCTCGACGGCTTGGCGGAGCCGGTAGTGGCCTGGACGGAGCCGTTCGGGAACGCGGTGGCCACCTGGCGGGCGGTCGGTTCCCGCAACGCACGCGCTCCGTAAGAGGCAGGGCCCTCGGTGGAGCGCTCGGCGACCTCGCTGACGGGTCCTCCTTGTTACCGAAGCGGTGCCTTTTGTCGCATCTCCACGCAATCGACCGCACTCTTTCCGTATCGATCGGTACGGAAGATGCTACAGTCTCATTCTGTATCGATCGGTACTTAAATTTGCGGAGGTCGTACTCATGGGACAACTTGACGGCAAGACCGCAGTCGTCACCGCCGGCAGCACCGGGATCGGACTGGCGACCTCGAAGCGACTCGCGGCCGAGGGCGCGCACGTGTTCATCACCGGCCGGCGCGAAGCGAGCTGCAGAAGGCGGCCGCCGCCATCGGCAACGCCACCGCGGTCTCCGGTGACGTCAGCGTCGCGGCCGACGTGGACCGCCTGTACGAGCGAGTGCGGGAGCACGGGCAGGGCCTGGACGTGCTGTTCGCCAACGCGGGCATCAACCACATCGCGACGTTGGCCGAGCTCACCGAGGACATCCATGACGCGGTCTTCGACATCAACGTCAAGGGCACCTTCCTCACTGTTCAGAGGGCCCTCCCGCTGCTCAACGACGGCGCCTCGGTGATCCTCACCGCGTCCACCGCCGCCGAGGGAGGCGCGGCGGGCATGAGCGCGTACGGAGCGTCGAAGGCGGCTGTACGGGCCTACGCCCGCGCCTGGGCCGACGAGCTCGGCAGCCGGGGTGTCCGGGTCAACGCGATCTCGCCGGGCCCGGTGAACACCCCGCTGTGGGACACCGCCTTCGGCGATCGCGCCAAGGAGATGAAGGAGACCGTCGCGGCCGGCCTGCCGCCCAAGCGGGTCGCCGACCCGGACGAGATCGCCGCCGCCGTGACCTTCCTCGCCTCGTCGGGCAGCAGCTTCGTCTACGGCGCGAATCTCTACGTCGACGGCGGAATGAACCAGATCCGACCGGCCCGCCGGTGGCGCTCAGGGGAGCGGGCAACCGGGGCATCGCAACTCGTCACCCTTCGAATAAACCCCGATCCGGGGCACTGAGAGGCAACCATGTCTGACGCCGAACTGCGCAACTTCTTCCAGCGCTACATCGACGCGCTCAACTCCCATGAGTTTCAGCGCATGACCGAGTTCATCCACGACAACCCCGTCATGAACGGTCACCCGGTCACCCGGGACGACGTCATCGCGGCCCTGGAGGGCCACACCGACGCGGTCCCGGACTTCACCTGGCGGGTCGAGGACCTCGCCATCGGCGGTGATCGAGTGGCGGCCCGTCTGTTCAACAAGGGCACACCCGCGAAGGAGTGGTTGGGCGTGCCCCCCACCGGCGCCACGGTCGAGTTCGCCGAGTACGCCTTCCACAGGGTTCGTGAGGGCGCTTCTACGAGATGAACTATCTGATGACGCCCAGGCAGTAGAGCGACAGCTGACCTGACCTGCCTCTGACGGCCCGTCCGGGCCGTCTGCGCGGAGTGCTCGCTCAACCTTGGCTGCGACAGGTCACGTCCGGTGCCGACCGGGACCGCTGCAGCACCCGCTCCGAGTGGACCAGGGGGCCGACGACTGGACTCCCCGGCGGCGCGGGGGCGTACTCCAACGACTTCGGTGTCTTCGACTGGGATGTCGAACGGGCCCCGGGGGCGCCGACGTGCTGCCTGGGCCGTGTTTCAAGTGGCGGGTGAGTCCTGGGCGGACAGTTCTTCCGCCAGTTCAATACAGCGCAGGCGGGCCGGTGAGAAGTCGTAGGGCATCTTGCCGATGGCTGCGAACGCGCTCATGGAGCCGGCCTCCCGCCTGCCGGAACCGGGGTCGGCCCCGTCATCGCCGTCATCGGCGGTAGCAGGGTGCAAGGTGTCCCAGGCGTCGAAGAGGCATCGTCGTCCTTGTCCAGGCCGGACTCCTCGATGACGGCGTGCAGGGCGTTTTCCAAGGCGTGCCGCTCGCCGGCCACTTGAGCCACCCGTGGATCATCGACGGCGACGCCGTCATCGAGTGCCTCCTCGGCGTCATCGATGCGGCCGGACTCCTCCCGCAGCGTGGGATGCGTGGCCAGGGCGATGAAGCGGGTGGCCTGGACAGCCGCGCCGAGCGGACCGAAGATCCGCTCGGTGACCAGCAGGGTGTCCAGGTCATCCTGACGCAGGGAACCCTCGGGAAGGCTCTTGAGGCGTTCGGTGACGAAGCCGGAGAGCAGGCCCATCCGGCTGCCTTCGGTGCGCATCCGCTGCACGGCGGTCCGTTGCCGCCGCAACTCCGCCTCCTGCTCGGCAAGGGTTTCCTCCAGCCGCTCCAGGATGCCCGCGATACCTTCTCCGCTGTCCGCACCGGCGGAAGCCGTGTCAGTGGTAAAGGCGTCACGGATGTCGTCCAGGGCGATCCCGGCGTCGGCCATCCTGCGGATCCACAGCAGGCGGATCATGTCCTCGTACCCGTAGCGGCGGCGGTCGTCGCCGCCCCGCTCAGGCTCGGGGAGCAGGCCGATCTCGTGGTAATGGCGAATCGCCCGTGGCGTACTGCCGGCGAAGGCCGCCGCGTCACCGATCTTGACCTGGCGGGGTGGCATGAAAGACCAATGCATGAGCGGGGACCTTTCCTCAAGGCATCGGGGCCCAGGGTCTGTCGTTTGGATCAGGCCGGATCAGGGAGCGGGGTCCGGTGCGTGCGATCGCAGGGCGGAGGAGGGAGGCATGGCGGAGCCGTGCCGACCGACGACAACGCGGCGGGCGTGCGTGCCGGGGACCGCGAGCCCGGCAAGATCCAGACGACAGACCCTAGGTCCACCGGACCACATGCCGCTACGGAAGGTGCAACCCCCGTACACCCGGTCCGGGCTCGCACTCGCCGACCCGCCCTCTCGGCCGGAAGGGACGGGGCAGGCGTTTAATCGGATGTGCGTGCGGCGCGGGGTTGTTAGGTTCGCCGTGTGCCGAAGTTGAATCAGATCATCGCAGTCGAAAAGGGCGTCAAGTCCAAGGCCCTCCAGGAGCTCACCCAGGCTCACCAGGACGTGCAGAAGCCCGCCCTGCTGGCCGGCATCTCCCGGACCTACCAGCCCAAGGACGAGGAGGGCGAGCAACTGCCGCCCGAGTCCACGCGGGTGCAGATCAAGGCCGAGGACGCTCTGCGGGCGACCGCCGGGACGCTGACGCGGCTCTTCGACGTGACCGCGACGAAGGACTGGGCGAACCGGTCCGCGGTCGCGGACGTGGTGGTCGACGGTACGGTGCTGTTGCCCCAGGTGCCCGTCCCGTACCTGTTGTTCCTGGAGAAGCAACTCACCGACCTGCACACCTTCGTGCGCAAGCTGCCGGTGCTCGACGCCTCCGAGTCGTGGAACCTGGACCCCTCGACGGACTCGTGGAAGACGGACCCGGTGCGAACCATCCGCACGAAGAAGGTTCCGCGCAACCACGTGAAGGCCGAGGCCACGGAGAAGCACCCGGCGCAGGTCGAGGTGTACTACGAGGACGTCCCGGTCGGTTACTGGACCACGGTGAAGTTCTCCGGCGCGCTGCCCGCCCGGCGGGTCAACGAGCTCCTCGACCGGGTCGAGATGCTCCAGCAGTCCGTCAAGTTCGCCCGCGAGGAGGCGAACAGCACCGAGGTCACCGACCAGCGGGTCGGCGAGGCGGTATTCGGCTACCTCTTCCGGTAGCCCCCACATACGCCCTCCGTCGCGAGCGGAGGGTGCGCGATGAGCGCAAGCTGAAACTGATGTTGAAGCTGATAAGGGTGTCAGTTGGGGGTTCGAATCCCTCTCCCCGCACCACGTGCGGGGGTGGCCCAAGCCCGGCAGAGGCGGCCCCGTGAAACTCAGATTCTCGCTCCAGTCTCAGTATTCGCCGCCGAACACCGGATCGACCGAGCGTGGGCGAACATCGACGGATGGGGGTTCAAGTCCCCCCGGCGCCTCTCTCGTGGCGCTGTAGTTCAAAGGCAGAACACGTCGATCTCAATATGACCCGCGGTTCTTAAACGCCGCCGGTGTGCGCAAATGGGTGGCAAGCTGGAGCCCGGGAGCTGGACATGCTCCCGGGCTCCGTCACATTCCGTCCCGTGGTCTGTGCTGTGACCGGGAAGGTTCACCGGGGTTGAGTAATCAGGGAGGCCTGTCTCCTTGGATGCTCTTTGAGCTGGTGACGCGATTTCAGGATTCCTGAAGCGTGCTCAGTTCTTCCCGTCCGGTCGATCCGTGGGGTGAGCCCGGTGCGATCAGTAGACGGACACGCCGTAGACGGCGAGGGGCTCGACCACCGGTTGGGCGAAGGTGGTGCCACCCGAAGCGCAATTGCCGCTGCCGCCGGAGATCAGGCCGATGGCCCGGGTGCCCGAGAAGACCGGGCCGCCGCTGGAGCCCGGTTCGGCGCAGAGGGTGGTCTGGACCAGGCCGTAGACGATGTCGCCGCCACCGTAGTTGACCGTGGCGTTCAGCGCGGTGACCGTGCCACTGTGTACGCCCGCTGTGGGGGCGCTGCTCATGACCTGCTGTCCGACGGTGGGATTACCGGCGGTGGTGATGTCCTGGTAGGTGCCGTTCTGGAGGGAGACGGAGCCCTCGGCGGCACTCTGGTCCGTGTAGCGGATGAGGGCGTAGTCGTTGCCCGGGAAACTGGAGTTGACGGTGGTGCCGATGCTGGAGACGTCGCCCGTGTTCGTGCAGTGACCCGCGGTCAGGGCGTATTTGATGCCCGCGCTGTCCCGCACGTTGAAACCGACCAGACACCGGATACCACCGGGCAGCTGGATGTACTCGCCTCCGGCGACGTACTTGGTGAGAATTCCGGTGGTGCGGTTGATCTCGGGCGCCCCGGCCGCAGTGGTCGCCGCCTGTGTGAGTGCGGTGAGTTCGCCGGCGTCGACCGTGCTGTCCACGGTGACGACCACCGTGCCGGTCGCCGCGTTCGTGTGCCACGCGCTGCCCCCGATATCCGCACGCGCCAGGGCGGCGTGCGCTGCGGTGAGCTGCGCCGCGGTGGGTCTGCCCGCGCCCGAGTCGGCGGCGGCGCCCGGTGCGGTCAGCGCGGTGGCGGCCAGCAGCCCGGAAGCTACGGCGACCAGTCGTGCGCGAGGGGCGGGAGTACGGTTCACGGAGTCCTCCACCATGTCATGCCTGCATCAATTTCGGTCCGCTCATGCTTCACCGCCAAACGCCGGCCGACAAGGTGGGGATTGAGCCGCCGCACGAGGAGTCCGGCGGTGGGGGCGCGATCGACGCCGCCGAACAGCTCCGGCGGCGTTCGGGGTGCTTCCGTGCGGGCGCGCACACGCTGGTGGCGGAGCCGTCACCATGTATCGGAACGGGTCGGCCACCAGCGGTGATCAGGGTGTTCAGAGACGTTCGATCCAGATGTTGCGGAACCTCGGGTTGTCGCCGGGGTCTCCGTGGTCCTGCAACCGGATGTGGCCCGGTGCCGGGCCCTCGGGCCGGCCCGCACCTGTGGTGCCGTCGATGCTGACGTCGTTGTGCACCGACCTGCCGTTCCAGCGGAGGGTCACGCGGGCGTTCTCCACCTTGTCGCCGTCGCTGTTGAAGCGAGCCGCCCGGAACTCGATGTCGTAGCTCTGCCAAGTGCGCGGCGCGGTCGACGCGTTGACGTCCGGTGCCTTCTGCCGGTAGATCGCGCCGGCATCGTCGTTACGGGGGGTGGCGACCCCGAAGGACTCCAGTACCTGCATTTCGTAGCGCTCCTGGATGTAGACCCCGCTGTTGCCCCGGGCCTGTCCGGTCACCTCCGGGGGGTAGTCCGGCTGGTACCACTCTGCGTGCATCCGGAAGTCGCCGAACTTCTCCTTCGTACGGATGTCCCCGCCGAGCGACTCCACCGAGCCGTCCGCCACGGGCCACTTCGCCGGACCACCGGCGGCCGACTCCCAGGCGTCAAGGTTCCCCCCGTCGAACAGGCTGACGCGCTTCGTCGGAGTGACGGTCAGATTGTCGAGGTTCACATGGCCGTCGTCCTCGGACTCGTAGACGTAGGCGATGGTGTTGGCGCCCTTCCGCAACGGCACCGACTCGACGTGGGTCGCCCATGTGTTCCAAGTGCGTGTGCTGTCCAGCCAGATCTGCTTCCAGCGCTCGCCGTTGACGTACACACTCATCGACCTGGGAACGGGCTCCGGGTCCGAGTTCATCCCGCTGGCGTACCGCAGCGCGAGGTCGTGCCGGCCGGCCTTGTCGGCCCGGACGGCGAAAGTGGTGCGTGCACCCGGTTCCCAGTTGCGGTCGATGAACCCTGCGCCCGAGTAGCCGGAGTGGTTGTCGTTGAACCCGGTCCCGCCGTCCAGCGACGCGGACTCCGCCTCGTACACCGGCGGCGGCTTTGAGCCGTTGGGCAGCCTGTTGAGGCTGTACCACGCCTCGGTGCTCCACAGTTCGGCGCCGGACTCCGCGGCGAACGGACGCGGGGAGTGCAGGTGCACCACCCGGCCGGGCCGCAGGCCGTCCATCTTCAGCGTGACGGTCTTGCGGTCCGCGGAGAGCGTCGCCGAGGTGATGTCGAGGGTCTCCTCGTCGACCTTCGGGCCGCCGTACCTCGGGGTCGCCACGTATCGCCACTGTTCGGCGGTGTACTTCGCCGCCAGGTCTTTCGCGGTCTCCTCGGACAGCGGCTGGGTGTACTCGATCGTGAACCCGCCGTCGACCGCGCGCATGGCGCGCATGTCGAACGCGTCGTCCCCGGTGAGCGAGAGCTTCTGCAGGCCGTGCTTGAGCTTGCCCTGCTGGCCCCAGTTGCCCGAGTCACCAATGCCGCCGGCATAGATCGCCCCGTCCGGACCGAGGCTGATCCGGCTGACGCCGGCCTCCAGACCCTGCGCCATACGGAAGACCGCGCCCTGGTACTCGCCGCCGATCTTCTCCAGATACGCCCGCTGCAGGCCGCCGTAGGTCACGTCACCGAACACCATCTGGCCGGCGAAAGGACCCTTGGGCAGTACGAGGGGATTGCTCGGCGAGTTGGAGATCTCGCCGTGCGGCAGCCAGAGCACGGGCTCGGTCACCGGCTGGCTGTCGTACACGCCGTCGGGGTTCGTGTGGTGGTTGTAGAAGGCGCCCTGCTTGATCCGCACCAGCTTCGATGTCGGCACGTACGCGCCCTGGTTGTCGGTGACGAAGATGTCGCCCTCCGGGCCCCAGCCGAGGCCGTTCGGTGTACGCAGCCCTCCGGCCACGTAGGACACCTTCCCCGTGTCCTTGTTGATCTTGAGGGTGCTGCCGCGGTTGGGCACGAGCTGCGGGTCCCTGGTCGCACCGCCGGGGACCATGGCGATGCCCGTGCTGACGTAGAAGTGCCCCTTCTCGTACAGCAGACCGAAGGCGAACTCGTGGTAGTTGCCGCCGAACGGCCAGGTCGCGATCGTTCGGTACTCGTCGGTGACCTCGTCACCGTCCTTGTCGATAAGGGCGGTCAGGCCGTCCTTATCGGACACGTAGAGGGTGCCGTCCACGTACTTGAGGCCCATCGGCTCCAACAGGCCCTTGGCGACCAGCTTCTTGGTCACCTTCGACGGGTCGGTGGCGCCGGTGACGTTGTCCAGCAGGTACACCTCGCCGAGCTCGCTCTCCCTGCTGCCGCCCCACGTGCTGATCGCCATCCGGCCGTCCGGCAGCCAGTCCATGCCGGTGACCTGCGGCTCGAAGCCGTCGGGACGCAGGTTCGTCAGCGTGTAGTCGGGGTGCACGCCGGCCAGCGGCAGACCGTCCCCCGGAGACTCGTCGACGCCCTCGCACGCCTTGCGTCCCGGTGAGGTGACGCGGGTGACGTCGGCGTCGGTGCTCAGCGCGGAGTTGGGTACGGGCGAGAACCCGGCCGCGCCCGGCGGCTGCCACTCCAGCAGGAGGCGCTGGGTGAAGGCACCGTCCCAGTGGTCGATGCGCAGCGGGTGGAGCCCCTCGGCCAGCTCGATCGAGCCGTCCTTCGACTCGGGGCCGTGCGTGCCACCGTTGTCGATGACCTCCGTGCCGTCGACGATCAGCCGGGACCCGTCGTCGCTGGTGACACGGAAGTTGTGCTTGCCGGACGTCGGGATGCCGAGGTAACCGGTGACCTCGGTGACGAAATTGTCGGTGAGCCCGAAGTCCTCCGAGGTGGTCCAGTCGATCGTCGGCTTCAGCTTGTCGATGTTGGGTGTCTGGCCGGGCTTGAGCGTGCAGAAGTCGTCGAGAGGCACCTGCACGTCGAACACCCGCATGGTCACGCCCGGTTCCTGCGGCGGTATGTCGGGTGGTTCCGCGGCGGCCTGGCCCGGGACGAGCGGCACCAGGAACAGTGCTGAGAAGAGTGCGACGAACGGCCGCATGGGCCTTCCTCCTTGAGCGCCGAGGCAGCCGGCGGTCCAGTGGCTGACGGGCTGCCGTTCTCAGTGAAGGTGAGCCTCCACTGAAAAGGCAACGAGTGGGAAAGCGCTTTCAGCTCGCGACTGAAGAATCTGCGCCCTCCAGCCGCCGCAGCTCGCCCAGTTGTGCACCGGGAGGCTGAAAAACAGGCACAATACCGGCAGTTGGTGACCGGCCTTCATCGAATCGAGGAATGGGAAGCGCTATCTCTCATGGCGAGGACCGGTGAAGGACGACGGCATGACGCCGACCGGGTCCACGCCGCCATGGACGGGGGCCGGCGGAGCTCGTGAGCGCCGGATCATCGTGACGCGCGGCGGCTCCCAGGCATACGTCGTGGCGTCCTGGATCAAGGCGCCGATCGGGTCGACTGGCCACGCCGGCGCCCGAGTAGCCCTTGCCGGCGCCGCCCGCCACCTGTCGGCCGGATCGATCGGCTCACCGGACGGCGAGCCGCCCGGGGGCACTCTGGTGGAAAGCGATCGGCGGGCGGAAACTGCTGGAACGAGTTCGATGCGGGTGGGTGAGGGGGGCGGGGCGGATCGCCGGACCGCCACGGGAGCGGCCGGGCGGGGGCGCGGCGGGCGGGCCAGTGTCGACAGGGGCCGGTGGTTCCCCGAGCGGAGGGGCTACGCCGAGGACACCCGTCGATACGTCCAGAAGCTGCTTGACGAGGGCCGGATCGAGGAGCTGCGGTCGGCGGCCCTCACCGGTACGGCACCGGCCCGCGCACGCCTGGCGGAGCTCTACGCCGAGCAGGGCCGGATCGAGGAGCTGCGCGCACTGGCCGGCACCGGGAACGCGCGCCTGGCACTCCTGCTGACCGGCACACTGGCCGACACGACGGCCGGGCAGGACGACCTCGAAGCGGCGGTCGCCGTGCTGAAGGTGCGCCTGGAGATCCTTGAGAAGGACGCCCTCGACCAGTTGATCGAGCTGCTTCGCGCGCAGGACCTGGTCGAGGAGGCCATCGCCTTCCTCCAGGCGCGCCCGGAAGACAGTGACTACGCCGGTTGGCACCTGCTGGTCCATCTGCTCCTCGTCCAGGGCCGGATCGAGGACGCACGGACGATGGCCGGCGACAGCAGGCGCCCCTACGCCCGCACGCTGGTGACGGGCGTCCTCGCCGAGCAGGGCCGGATCGAGGAGATGCGAGCACTCGCCGCTCCATACCCCCTGGTGGCCCATGCGCTGGTCGGGCAGGGGCGCGTCGACGAGGCAATCGCCTTGCTGCAGGAGCGCGTCGACGCCGACGAGGAGTACGCACACGGCTATCTGATCGATCTGCTGGTGTCACAGGGGCGCGCCGATCAGGCCCTGTCCGCCCTGGAGGCCAAGTCGCACAACCCCTACGACGTGACCTCCACCGGACCTCTCGACGTGGCCCGGCTCCTGGACGAACAGGGCCGCGCCGAGGAGGCGATCAGAATCCTGCGGACCCGTGGGCCCGCGCCTCGACAACTCGCCGCGCTGCTGGCCGGGCAGGGGCGTACCGACGAAGCCGTCAAGGTTCTCGACCGCGCGATGGCCGACGTCAAGCACTCGTCCGTCGTTGAGGAGTTGGCCGAGGTCCAGGCCGACCTGCTCATCGAGCACGGCCGGATCGACGAGCTGCGCGCCCGCGCCGAAACGGGCCACCGGGTATACGCCGTGCGGCTGGCGGCTCATCTGGGGGAGCCCGACCCGTTGACCGGGTGGGCGGTGCCGAGCCACTGAGGGGGGCGAACGCGTCGTCCACACCGCGGACAACTGCCGACACGTCACCGGTGGGCGAGCCGCTTCCGGTTGGCCGCCCGCGCCTTCCCCGGGCAGTCAACCGGGCAGGTCACCGACTTCCCAGGCACGCCCCAGGCCGAGTCCGGAAAGTCCCGCCCGGCCTGCGGGCGGACGGCGCTGCTTCCGGACACGGCCTAGTGACGGAGCTGGGAATTCCGGTTGGCGGGTGCGGCGTCCTCGCCGTCCGGACCGGAGGTGGTCCGCCCCAGGCCCCGGCGGATCGCGATCTCCACGGGTGAGTACGCGCCGTCGGCCCGCTCCAGTTCGTACGGCGCGGCCGGCATCAGCGGCGGCTGGGCCATGAAGCGCGGCCGTGCCCCGTGGTGCGGCTGCGCCGCGTGCACCAGGAACGGATGGCACAGGAAGACGTCACCCGGGGATCCGGTGGCGAGGGTGAGCGGCCGGTGGTCGGATGCCGCTACGAGGTCCGGCGCGATGGCCAGGCCGCTCGCGCCTTCCTCCCCGTACGGCTCCAGCACCTTCGGCACGTCGAGGTGGGAGCCGACCCGGATCCGGGTCGGGGCGTCCTCTTCGCCCACCTCGCTGAACAGGAACAGCATCAGCAGGGCCCGGCCACGTGAGCGGAGGTTGGTGAAGGGCCAGGTCTCCCCCTCCACCGCGTAGCTGCCCTCGATGTGCCAGCCCGCGTCGTCGGGCTCCTCCTCGTGCGGAAAGCGCAGCGGGAAGCTGCCGAGCGAGTAACGCGGCTCCCAGCGCCCGGCGCCGGCCAGCAGGTCGTACGCCCGGTGCAGGGCCGGGGAATTGGGTGCGGCGGCGAACGGTCCCTGTGCCATCCCGCCGACCCAGTGCACGGGCTGCGTCCATGTCTCCGGGCGGTCCGGGTCCGAGCCCGTCTCCCTCCACAGCAGCCGCGCGCAGCTCGCGGCCACGCGGGGCGCGACGGCACCTTCCAGCTTGACGTAGCCGTCGCGGAGGAAGCGGGTCACCAAGGTCGTCTCGTTCATGCCGCCATCGTGCGGCGCCGCACGTCCCGGTCACCCGACACTTGCCGCACCGCTCTTCTCGGGTGCGGCGAGCAGGCCGCGCCTGATTGAATCGATGGTCGGGATCTTGGAGGCGGGCGTGCTGGAGCGGCTCAATCAGGCCATGGAGCACATCGAGCGGCGGCTCGGCGGTTCCATCGACGTGGGCGAGCTGGCGCGGGTCGCGGCCACCTCGGAGTACCACCTGCGGCGGATGTTCTCGGCGCTCGCGGGGATGCCGCTGTCGGAGTACATCAGGCGCCGGCGGCTGACCGTCGCGGGCGCGGAGGTGCTGGCCGGTGAGCGGACGCTGCTGGACATCGCGGTGCGGTACGGATACGGCTCGGGAGAGGCATTCGCGCGGGCGTTCCGCGCGGTGCACGGCGTCGGGCCCGGCGAGGCGCGGCGCACCGGCGCGGCGCTCAGCTCCCAGCCCCGGGTGGCCTTCCGCCTCATCGTCGACGGGAGCAGCAGTATGCGCTACCGCGTCGTACGCAAACGGGAGTTCAGCATCGTCGGGGCGAAGTCCCGGGTACCGCTCGTGCACTCGGGTCCGAACCAGGCGATCATCGATTTCGTCCGCGGGATCGGCGGCCGTGGAAGGGAGCTGCTGGAGAAGCTGTCCGACCAGGAGCCGCACGGCATCCTCTCGGTCTGCGACGACCTCGATCCCAGCCGGGCGGAGGGCACCGACCTCGACTTCTACCTCGGGGTCGTCACCTCGGTGTCCGCGCCGGAGGGCATGGCCACGCTGCCCGTGCCGGGCGGGACATGGGCGGTCTTCACCACCTCGGGGCAGGCGCCGCAGGCGATGCAGGCGCTGTGGCGGACCGTGTTCACCGAGTGGTTCCCGTCGAACCCGTACCGGAGCCGTCCCGGGCCGGAGATCCTTCGTACGCGGACGTCGGCGGACGGCGGCGAGGCGGACGCCGAGCTGTGGCTGCCGGTGGAACGGGAGGCCGATTGACCCCTGCCCGGCCCCAGGTCCTGTCTTCACACTGGTGTCGTTCGCCCGCAGGGCGGGGCTCACGGCGTCCGGTGCGTGCGATCGCAAGACGGAGGATCGCATCCGTACCGGCGTACTCGGGCGAGTCCGGCAACGCGGCGGGCGTGCGTGCCAGGCGTCGTGAGCCAGACGCCAGTTCGAAGACAGGACTAGGTCACAGCGAGTGATGTTCCGGAGAGCGAGAGCCGTTCCGCCTGTCGCCTCAGTACTGTGACTTTGCATGACCGACACCGAGATCGAGATCACCACAGAGCTGGTTCGCGACCTGCTGCGGGAGCAGCATCCAGACCTTGCGGGGCTGGCCATCCGCGAGGTGGCGGGCGGGTGGGGCAACCAAATGTGGCGTCTCGGGGACGAGTTGGCCGTGCGCATGCAGCGCATGGACCCCACCCCGGAGCTCCAGCTCAAGGAGCGGCGGTGGCTGCCCGTGCTGGCTCCGCGCCTTCCGCTCCCGGTGCCGACTCCGGTGCGGTTCGGCGAACCGTCCGAGCGCTTCCCCAAGCACTGGACCGTGATGACGTGGGTTCCCGGCGAACCGCTGGACCACGGCTCGATCAGCCGCGGCGCCCACGCGGCCGACACGCTGGCGGGCTTCCTCCGGGCGCTCCATGCGGAGGCGCCCGCCGACGCCCCGATCGCTGCGGACCGCGGTGCCCATCCCGGGAACTGCACGGACGGCTTCGAGGACTTCCTCCGTGCCGTCGCCCCCGACGACATCGCCGATGTCCGGGCCGTCTGGGACGACGCCGTCGCTGCCCACGCGTGGGAGGGCCCGCCGGTGTGGGTGCACGGCGACCTCCATCCCGCGAACGTCGTCGTCTCGGGCGGAACGCTCTCGGGCATCGTCGACTTCGGTGACATGTTCGCCGGCGACCCGGCGTGGGACCTCGCCGCCGCGTGGGTGCTGCTGCCCGCGGGCACGGCCTCACGGTTCTTCGAAACGTACGCGCGCGCGGACGAGGCGGCGATCCGGCGCGCCCGCGGGCTGGCCGCCATGAAGAGCCTCTTCCTGATGCTGATGGGGCAGAACGGAGATCGGGGCCTTCCCGGCGGCAAGCCGAACTGGGGGCCTCTGGGCCGGGCGGCACTTGATCGCGTCCTGAAGGGCGTCTGACGCGCGCTTCTTTTGACCTTTTCAGCGGTGGCTCCCTGTCCAGGGGGCACCTGCGCACACGTCGTCGGAGAGGCTTTCGGCCTCCCGGCGCCCGTGGACGAGGCGCCCAGCGGGTCGGCCGGCCCGTCGAAGGCGCCAGGCCGGCGGGGCTCGTCGACGGCACCGCGGTCCGGGAGCACCCGTTCCGGGTGTTCGGACACCCGGATGGCGCGGATCACGGAGTCTGGGTGCTGGGCACCCTGCGCGCCGGCCAGGCAGCGGGGCTCCAGCGGATGGAGGCGCATCTGCCCGGTCCCCGCGTCACGCACGGAAGGCCACAGCGGCTCCCCGGTGTGGGACGACGCCCAGGGCGGGTTCGTCGGAATGACCGTCGCCGCGGCATTGTCAGTGGGAACGGACAGGCGCATCTGACGGTCACCGCACCTGGAAACAGGAACAGCACAAGGCCCCCGGCTCCTGACCGCCGAGGAGGGCGGCGGACGGCTTCATACCCATCACGGCCGGCTACCGACCCGAGCCGCCGAGCTCCCGTGTAAGGGCGGCGATACGGGCGTCAAGCGGCTGGACATCTTCCGGAAGACCTTCGAGGAGGTCCCACCAGGCAATGGCTGTGGTCTCCTCGTTGGCCCGGAAGTCGCGGGCCACGGAGCAGCGACCTGTGAACACGGCCAGGTACTCGACTCGCCGGTCGGGCGCCAGGACGAACTTCGCGTATCCGATGAACCGCAACGGTTCGTCGGGCGCCTGCCCGCTCTCCTCCGACAGTTCACGCACCGCCGCCCGGCGAGGTGATTCGCCCTGCTCTATGCACCCGCCGGGCAGTTCCCAGGACCGGCGGTGCCGGTCGAGGACCATGAGGACCCGGCCGTCTCGCCACAGAGCGACCAACGCCGCCGGCAGTGGGGCATCCCCGGGCTCCGCGTCCTCGTCGCCTCGTGTGAACGAGAGCAGGGTGTTCCCGCGGTCATCGGTTGCGAGTGGTGGGTTGCCGGAGTCGACCACGTCCCGATGCTGCCCGGCCCACCCTGGTCGCACTCGTCTTCGGAGTAGTCGCCGGGGACGGCGGGAGGATGTGGAGGGCCTGGACGTTCGAGTACGAGCCCCGCTTCGGCCCGCTGGCTGAGTCGATGTCAGAGCGGTCCCCTAGTGTAATTCGGCATGAGAAAGGTGACTGTCGCCGACGTGATGACCAGAGGTGGCCGCTCCGACGGCCGGGAGCTGGAGATCACCGACGAGCGGCTGACTGTGTGTGAGCTGATCCGGCGGGTCTTCCAGAGGGTGGCCGGTCACAACGCGCGGCCGACCGAGGGGTTCCAGGGCCTGGCCCGGTCCGAGGACGCCGAGGTGACGTCCCGGAAGCCGGTTTCACTGGTGGGGGGCTGAGCGAGATGGGTCTCCCCCACCGCATCGCCGAGGGTGACATCGAGCTCGCGGACAGGACTCTCAACGCTATGGGAGTCAGGGACAGCGGCTATCGGGGCGTCGGCTGGTCGGAGCAGCTGCTGGATCAGCTGCGTCATCTTCCTCCGGAGCGTCGTCGCAGCCTCGCCCTTTCCCTGGTCGAGCGTCACCACCGCCTCGCGGAAGCCTCCGAGTTCCGGGCGAGGACACTGCTGCTGGCAGGGATCCTCGCCGCGGATCTCCCCGAGGACCCGCTGTCCGCCGAGCGGGTCGAGGTGCTCGACGACCTCGGCGCATGTCATTCCTTCTGGTACGGGGAGCACTTCTCGGTTCTGGTGGAGGCGGAGCTGGCCGCCGGCCGTTCCCTCACCCCGGCTGCGATCGCCGCCTTCCGGCGCAGTGGCATGGAGTACGGCTTCCCGGCCGCACCACTCTTCCGCGCCGGTGAGATACCCACCGACCCGGTCCTCAACGTGGGTGAGAAGTGGGCCGAGCACGCTCTGGAGGAGGTGGG
Source organism: Streptomyces sp. S4.7 (assembly GCF_010384365.1). NCBI lineage: Bacteria > Bacillati > Actinomycetota > Actinomycetes > Kitasatosporales > Streptomycetaceae > Streptomyces > Streptomyces sp. S4.7. The sequence goes on from NZ_CP048397.1 coordinate 124,078, forward strand.
GCCCGGTCCCGACGACCCGTGGCGGGCGCTGCTGGCGCACGCCCTCACCGCCACGTCCGTCAAGCCCAGCGCGAAGTGGGACAGGGTGGCTCGGCAGCTCGTCGTGCCGCTGGGCCCCGAGCCGGTGCGGGAGAACGTGGTGTCCTGGCTCGCTCTGGTCGGCGTCCCGCGCACCTTCCGGGTGGAACCCGTGTTCTGCGAGGACCGGAACTTCAACGAGGTCTTCGACCCGTACAACGCCCTCGCGGTGCGTGGCCTTGCCTGGCTGTTGTCCCTGCTGCCACCGCATTCCGACGCGGTTCGTGCGCTCGGGGCGTTGGTGGAGATCTCGCTGGAGAAGGTGCCCGCGCGGGGCCCGCGCAGTGCCAAGGTGGCGTATGCGGCCGCTTTCGCCCTCGGCCGGGTCGAAGGGGCCACCGCGCCGGCCGAACTGGACCGCCTCGCCGCCCGGGTGACGCACAAGGCCACCGCGAAGGCGATCGCCACCGCCCGGGAGGCACACGCGACTGCCCGTGGTCCGGAGGCGCGGTGAGCGAGTTGTCCGTCCGTAGGCGTCTCCCACCAGGCAGCCCGTATGTGCCGGGTGGCGCACACTCCACCGGCGTCGAACCCGTCCGCGGCCCTTGGAGTGGTGATTCCACCGCGCCCCGCCCGCGCGGGGATGGGCCCGCGGTGTCTTGACGGGCCGGGTTTGCTTCAGGCCCCCGGCGCCGTCCCCGAGTGACGCGACCTCCCCGACCGGCCCAGCGGTGGGGGGCCGGACCGCGGCTCGCGTTCGGCGGAGTCGGAGGAGAAGCCGGAGCACGTCGCGAGACCGAAGGCGTCCTCGTCCTTCCGCTGTCCACCGCGGCCCGCCGCACCCATACCGGTGTCGCGCGTGTGGCCGTCGGCGACATCGGTCCCAGCGAGAGGCCTGCCTCGCCCGGAGCGCTCACCGGCACTTCCCGCTGATGCCGGCATGCGCCGATGTCGCCGCTGCCCGGCACCGATGTCCTGAGCGGCATCGCCAATGGCGGAAGAGGTCTTGGATGCCCCTGCGCCGCAGGCCCAAGGTGGGAGGAGCGGCGGACCTCCCACCGCCATCCGAAAGGGCAGTGAGGGCGATGAAGGTCTTCATCACAGGCGGCACCGGCTACATCGGCCGCCCCACCGTCCAGGCTCTGACCCGGCGCGGCATCGAGGTGACGGCGCCGGCACGCAGCACGCACTCCGCGCGGGCCTTGTCCGAGCTTGGCGCCACGCCCGTCGCGGGCGCGCTCACCGACACCGATGTCCTCAGGCAGGCGGCAAGCCGGGCCGAGGGAGTGATCCACCTCGGGGTGGACTACGCCGAGGGCACCTCGGACGTCGACCGTGCCGCGGCGGAGGCGATGCAGGACGGCGCGGCGAGCAGCCCGTACGTGCACACCGGCGGCGCCTGGGTGTACGGCGACACCGATGGGGTCGTGGACGAGGATGCCCCGACGAGCCCGCCGGCCATCACCGCCTGGCCACTGGAGAACGAGAGGCGTGTACTCGCCAGGGCCGCCTCCGGGGAGCATCCCGTGGTGGTGAGGCCCGGGCTGGTCTACGGCCACTCCGCCGGTCTGGTGCAGTCGTTCTTCGTCGATCCGGCACGCGACTCCGGTGCGGTCCCCTGCATCGGGGACGGCTCCAACCACTGGGCCCTGGTCCATGTCGACGACATCGCCGAACTGTTCGTTCTGGCCCTGAACGCCCCGGCCGGTTCCGTCTCCACCGGGGTCAGTGACCAGAACCTCCCGCCGGCGGACGTCGCCCAAGCCCTCAGCCACGCCGCAGGTTGTCCGGGCAAGATCGACTCGGTCATGATCGAGGAGGCCGTACGGCGGATGGGACCGATTGCCGAGGCATTCGCCCTCGACCAGCAACTCACCGGTGCGCGGGCCCGCCGCGAGCTCGGGTGGGCGCCCACCCACCTCGACGCCCTGGCGGAACTCGCCCGGGGCTGAACCTCACGCCCCCGGCCGGACGACACGTTGAGGTGGCCGTCCCACCCCCTCGGCCGGCCTGGGGGTCCCGGGGACCAGTTGCGTCAGTACTGGTCGATCGCCCTTTGTCCCCGCGCGTTCCGGGATGGGCCCGTTGTCGCGATTCGATGAAGCACCGGCTGAACGACGTTCGACGGCGGTGCGATGCAGCGTGGACCAGAGTGTCGGGACCGGGTTCGTGTCGGGGGTCCCGTCGGCCGGCTGTCACCCGGCGAACCTGGCGCTGAGTCGGCCGGGACGCCGGAGATCGGGTCGTCGAACGCCTCGGGCCCGTAGTCGAACATCAGGAGTCGTACGCCGGGGGCGGCACGCTTCGTGAGCCCGGCCGCATAGGGGTCGCCGCGGTGCCGTGGAATCCCGCAGTAGCAGATCAGGCCGGAGAACAGGTCGTAGGGGCCGGGCGCGCCCACCTCGTCGAGTCGGGTGGCACCCCGCCACGGTTACGAACTCGGGCGGGGTGCCACCGCAGTCCCACGGCGGGTTGCCGTCCCGGTAGAAGTCCCCAAGCTCAACGGTTCTGCAGGTACCGGCTCGTACGCCTGGTCGACCGGATCCTTCGCCGCGAACGTCTGTTGGTCGCCCTCGTCATCACCCGATGACACCGGACCCAAAAGGACCGACAGCGGCGAACCAAGCACTGCCAGGATCATGGGCCGGTGTGTCGAAGTCCGCGGCCGACCGGATCATCGACCACCGGGCAGTGCTCGGGAGGGCCGCTATCGCGGTACGGGCGTTTCGCCGGAGACGGCGACGCCTGCCTGGCGGAAGTCGTCCAGGGTCGACGCCGTGGTGTCCGGGGCGACGCCGACGGAGTAGTCCAGGAGTACACGGGCGCGGAACCCGGCCTTGACGGCGTCCAGCGCGGTCGCGCGCACGCAGTGGTCCGTGGCGATGCCCACCACGTCGACGTCCTCCACCCCGCGAGAGCGCAACCAGTCAGCGAGGGCTGTGCCGTGTTCGTCCGCGCCTTCGAAGCCGCTCTTGGAGGCGCTGTGGGCGCCCTTGAAGAAGACGGCGTCGATCCTGCCGTCGGCGACTGCGGGGGCGAAGTGGGGGTGGAACTCTCCGCCTTCGTTTCCTGCCACGCAGTGGACGGGGAAGCTGTCCTTGAAGTCGGGGTTCTCGGAAAAGTGACTTCCGGGGTCGATGTGGTGGTCCCGGGTGGCGACGACGTACTGGTAGTCGCTGCCCCCGCTCCGCCCCACCAGTTCAGCGATCGCCGTGGCGATCCGGGCGCCGCCCGCGACGGGGACGCTGCCTCCTTCACAGAAGTCGTTCTGCACATCCACGACGATCAAGCCTCGGCTCATCACGAACACCCTTCAGCACGACGGTATGAAACAGGGAAAAGGGATGGAAGTCATCCGTCCGGGGTGCCGGGGCCATCAGGCATCGGCACCCCGGAGCGGGGAACAGCTGCTACGGGGCGGGGGTGCGGACCACGGCCGTGTTGTCGCACGGCCCGTCCGCGAGGGCCTTCGGCGCCACCGGCTCGCGCTTGTCGACGCTGAGGTTCCAAGTGATACCGGCCCCTGTCGGGCATCGGGCTGAAACCCGTGGCCACTGCCCCGTACGGACGCAGACTTTCACCGCGGACACCTCGCGGAGCCCGGTCGGTCAGGTCAGGAGTGCGATGCGGATGGCTCGTTCGACGTGGGCGGCGGTGTTGGCGTGTCCTTCGGCGTTGGGGTGGACCAGGGTGGCGCGCTTGCTGATGGGAGCGCAGTTGAGCGCTCTCGTGCGCAGGCGGGAGACAGGGTGTCGCATGGATCCTCCAGGATCGGCAAAAGACGCCCCGGGCCGGAGAATTCCCCAGGGCAGAAGGCACCTCGGCCAAGATCATCCACGCCGCCGGCCGACCCTTTCGACGAATCGGGCCTATGACCCCCGAACGAGCTAAATGATCAGATCTTTCGCGCCGTCACCGGGCACCGTCTGTCAACACACCACCCTGGCGCACTCCTTCAGAAGGTCACTCCGACAGGAGCGCTGGGATCACTTCCGAACACACACCCTGGTGCACTCACGATCACCGCCCGAGCCCGGCCGCGCGGACGGCCGCGGGCACCGGCTGCCGATCATCGTCGTGCCGGGCTCGACCCATGCTGAGCCGATGTCCGACAACGGTGCGCCACCGGGCAGTTCGGACGATGCAGAGCCCGGCGTTGAGCGCAACCACCCGCGACCTTGCGTATCGCCGGGGTTGTGAGGCCACCCTCAATCTCGCTCACGACATCATGAACGGATTCGATGTCTCCGCCGGGCAGGCTCTGGAGTACTGCCGACGTCGAGGGCCTCGACGACGAGGAATGAGCCGTTCGACGCGCTGCCGGGCGTGTGTTCAGGTGTGGGGGTCGTCGCGGTTCGCCCCGGCCGGGCCCGGTCCGGCGGGGATCCATGGCGGACCCGCGCTCGGTCCGCGCCCTGTCCACAGGTGGGTTGGTGTGCTCATGCGCGTTGTCGAGAGGCTGTTGATCGGAGCCTGTCGGCTCAGGAGAGCCTCAGCAGCGCTTCGATCCGCTTGCCCGAGCCCGTCATCGTGACGGCGACACTCTCGGCCAGCCGGCAGACGAGCAGCCAGCCGTATCCGCCGGCGGTGTGTTCACCGGGACGGCGCGTGACGGTGACCGGTGGCTGGTCGCTGGCATCGGCCACCGTGATCCGCAGCCTGTCGTCGGCCAGTTCGGCGACGAAGTCCGTGATACCGCCGCCGTGTCGCAGCGCGTTGGTGACCAGCTCGGAGGTGACGAGCAGCGCGTCGGCGAGCACGACATCGTCGAGAGTGGTCTCGTCTATCGCGCAAAACCCGCTGTGCAGCAGCGCCAGGACGTGCGCCCGCGCCGCTGCCGCGTTCGCCGGCAGGGCCGGGAGCGGCCCGGCCTCCACGGAGTCCGCGCTCGGAGCTCCGCCCTGGGTCTCGTCTTCTGCCTGTTCCGCGTTCACCGTATGCCCCGCCTGCCCCGGCGACCGGTCTTCACGCGGTGGGTTCCGGGATCGTGCGCCGTCCGTCATGTCACAGCTCTACGAGGTCACTGCGGCGTCGAGGGTCGGGGCCATGGTGAAGAAGTCCGAAGTCCCCGTGACTTCGAACAGGCGCAGCACGGTTGGGCCGAGTGGTCCGGCGACCACCATTCGGCGCCCCGCCGCGCGGTGTTCGCGCTGGGCGCCGAGCAGTACGTGCAGTACCGCGGAGTCGGCGAACATCAGCCCGGACAGGTCGACCACCGTCCTCGGGCTGTCCGCCCGGCACGCTTCTGCCAGCGCCTCCTTCAGCTCCCCCGCACTGTCGAAACCGATACCGCCCTTCACCGTCACGATGAAGACGCCCTTGTCGGCGGTTCCTGTGACCGCGCTCTCCGAGTCCTCGAACACCGGGTCAGCTTGCCATGAGCGGTGCCCGACTCCGCAACGGCGGGGGTCGGAAGCGCGCCTCCGGCCGGAGCACCTCAAGGCAGGAATGGTGATTTGCGCCTTTCACGCGCTTTAGGTGTGATTCGTTGGTATTTGCCGTCAAGGTCGGAGGTGCGGGACGGTTCTCAGGGGGCAACCGTTCCATGTCGAGATGAAAGGGGTGACGAGGCCGCACTGCGGACCTCACGAGTGTGGCGACTTCCGCGGAACAACCGACCGATACGGGTGGTGGCATGAAGAGATCCGCTCTCCGTCTGGCGCCGTATCCGGTGCTCGTCGCGGACGGGCACGGCGTCGTGCGCTTCCTCAACGACACCGCATCGGCCCTGCTCCCGCGCGCACGCCCGGGGGCGAACGTGACCCACGCGGTGCCCGCGTGGCTGGCCACCGCGCACCAGAACCTGGCCTCCGTTCCGGTCGGGAGCCGTACGCGTACGGAAGCGGCCGTCACGGCCACCTCCGTAAGCCCCGCCGTCCGCGGTGAGATCGGCGAGCGCAGCTTCGAGGCGCACCCCACCTGCGAGGAGACCGGTGAGGTCGTGTGGTGGCTGGTGGACGACACCGATCACCGGCTGGCCCGCAAGGCGCTGCACATGGAGCGCGAACGGACCGCCTTTCTGGGTGACGCCTCGAACGCGCTTCTGTCGTCGCTCAATCTGGCCCGCTGCACGGCGACGACCGCGAGGCTCGCCGCCGGACACCTCGCCGACGCCGCCCTGGTGATCGAGCCGCCCGCCGGCCGTGGGCTGGCGATGGTCTCGTGCACGCGTGACGGCGAGCCGGTGCGCCGCCAGCTCGGCGTCGAGCCCGACCTCGTCCCCGGCCTGCCCGAGGCCCTCCAGGGTTTCCCGCCGGTGCCCTCACGCTGGATCGACCCCGCCGCCGCGCCCGCCTGGATCGTTCCGGAGGGCTTCGGCACGGTCGGCTCGATAGTGGTGACCCCGCTGCCCGGCCATGGTGTGCCGGCCGGCGCCCTGGTGCTGCTCCGGGGTGCGGATCAGGCGCCGTTCACCGAGAACGAGGAGGTCTTCACCCGGCTGTTCGCGGCCCGTGCGGGGGCCGCGCTCTCCGCGGCCCGGCTGTACGCGGAGCAGAGCTCCATCACCGAGACGCTGATGCGTGAACTGCTGCCGCCGGTGCTGCACAACGTGTCCGGCGTGGAGTTCGCCGGCGCCTACCGGCCCGCGGCCGACAGCGAACGTGTCGGCGGTGACTTCTACGACGTCCACCTCGCGCCCGCCGACGCGGAGGGGCAGGAGTCCCTCGTCATCCTCGGTGACGTGTGCGGCAAGGGTCTGGAGGCCGCCGTGCTCACCGGCAAGATCCGCAACACGCTCCACGCGCTGCTCCCGATGGCCGACGACCACCAGCGGGTGCTGAGCCTGCTCAACGGCGCCCTGCTCAACTCGCACCACACCCGTTTCGCGACCCTCGTCCTCGCCTCGGCCGTACGGCACGCGGGCAGCGTGCGGTTGCGGCTGACCAGCGCCGGCCATCCGGCCCCGCTGATCGTGCGCGGCGACGGACACGTCGAGGAGGCGCGCACTCGCGGCACCCTGGTGGGCGCGCTGCCCGAGGCGACGGCCGTCACGGTGGAGGCCAGTCTCGCGCCCGGTGAGACCTGTGTGCTGTTCACGGACGGCATCACCGAGGCCAGGGGCGGCCCCCTCGGCGGCGACCTGTACGGCGAGGAGCGTCTGCACAGTGCCCTGTCCCAGTGCGCCGGGATGCCGGCCGCGGCTGTGGTGGAGCACATCCAGATGCTGGCCTCCCAGTGGGTGCGCGGTGGACGGCACGACGACATGGCCGTGGTCGCGATCACCGCCCCGCGCAACAACCACCTCAGCGCGGTGGGCGGACGCGGACCGGGCAGGTTCACCGCATGAGTACCTCCCCGCAGCACCCCGTACCGGCCCGCCCGACCCCGTTCGGAGAGGCCGAACTCCGCGGCGCCGTCGAGAAGTTGTGGGAGGCGGTGTCGCGCGGCGACGAATACGCGGCGTACGGCGTCGTCCTGGGCGCCCACGGCCAGGGAGCCGATGACGAGTCCCTCCTGCTCGACGTCATAGGCACCGTCCAGCGCAAGGTGGGCGAGGAGTGGGCCGCGAACCGGATGAGCGTGGCGATGGAGCACGCGGCGACGGCGGTCAACGACCGGATGATCGCCGCCCTCGCGGCGCGCCGCGCTCCGGACCCGGCCCTGGGCCGGCCCGGACGCGTCACCGGCCAGGACGGTCCCGGACGTATCACCGTCGCCTGTGTGGACGGTGAGTGGCACGCGCTTCCCGCCCGGCTGCTCGCCGAGGTGCTGCGGCTGCGCGGCTGGCACGTCGACTACCTCGGTGCCCAGGTGCCCACCCCGCACCTGATCGCCCATGTGCACCGTACGGGCCCGGACGCCGTCGCGCTGTCCAGTTCGCTGGCGACCCGGCTGCCCGCCGCGCACGCCGCCATCACCGCCTGCCAGTCGGTGGGCGTCCCCGTGCTGGTCGGCGGCGCCGCCTTCGGTGAAGACGGCCGTTACGCCCGGCTGCTGGGTGCCGACGCGTGGGCGCCGGACGGCCGCGCCGCGGCGGATCTGCTGGCGAGGCGCCCACTGAAACCGCCGCTCACCGGCCATCAGCCCGTCGACGACCTGCCCCATCTCGTGGACCAGGAGTACACGATGGTGCGGCGGGACAGCAGCCGCCTCGTCAAGGCCGCTCTCGCGGGACTGGAGGACCGTCTCCCCGCCGTGCGGTCCTACACGGACCGCCAGCGCCAACACACGGCGGAGGACCTCGGCCACATCGTCGACTTCCTGGTCGTCGCCCTCTACATGGACTGCGAGCAGTTGTTCACCCGCTTCCTCACCTGGACGGCGGGCATCCTCACCGCCCGCGGCGTCCCCGCGGCCTCCCTGACGCCCACCCTGGACGTCCTCGGGACGGAACTGAAGGAGTTCCCCCGGGCCGGCCGCTTGATCAACCACGCCCGACAGGCGCTGGACCGCTCCGCCGTTCCCGCCGCACGATCCGGATCAGGAGTGCTCCGATGACGACCATTCCGCCCGCCGGCCTGCTGCTGACCGTCTCGCTGACCAATGAGCACACCGTGTGCGTGAGCATCGAGGGCGACCTCGACTACGACAGCTCCCAGCGGCTCCTCGACGAGGCCCGCCGGCAGCTGTCCCGCCACACCGGCACGCGCCATCTGCGCCTGGACTGCTCCCGGTTGGTCACCTGCGACTCCATGGGCCTGGCCACCCTGCTGGCGGTCCACCGGGTCACCGACGCGGCCGGGGTGCGGCTGCATCTCGACGGGCGCCCGGCCTCCCTGGACCGCATCCTGCGGCTGACCGGCACCCTGAGACACCTGACCGACCCGCCGGTCGGCGCCGGGAGCGTTCTCGCCGAGGAACAGCAGGACGTCCCCGGCGGCGAACACTCCTGAGACCGGGCCCGCGCTCAGATACGTGCCGCGGACGTCACGGGACGTCACGTTGCGGTCGCCGACGCGGCGGACGAGGGCGAGAGCGTGGTGGCGCGGCCGGTCTCGCGGGCGGAGCGCCGGCCGTTCGCCCGGCCGGTCCTCTGCCGGATCTCCGAGAACCCGTACCGAGCGGCCGGCTCCCCTCGCCCGCACGGTTCGGCGCGGCGCACCGGTACGGTCGCCGCGCCGGTCGCGCTGGTGCCGGGGGATGTCACCCGCCCGGCCTCCCCCTCCAGGTCGGCCACCGCTCATACGGGACTCGGGAACGGGTCGGGCGGCTCCCGGTAACACGGGCGTGGCTTGACCTGAACGTCGGTTGAGGTTCTACGGTCCTCGCATGAGTATGGAGTCCACAGCCTGGACGCAGTTGCACAACGTCATGAACGCCCGCCCGGAGCGCAGATCGTTCGACCGCGCCACCCTCCGGAGAATCGCCGGCTTTGCCCGGCCGCACCGCCGTCGCATCATCCAGTTCGTCCTGCTCGGGGTCGCCACCGCGCTGCTCGCGGTGGCGACTCCCGTCCTCGCGGGCCGTGTTGTCGACGCGATCGTGTCCGGCGGTGACGAGCGGCTGGTGGTTCAGCTCGCTCTGCTCATCGCGTTCATCGCGGTCGCCGAAGCCGGTCTCGGCCTGCTCGGCCGCCGGCTCTCCGCCACCCTTGGCGAGGGGCTGATCCTGGACTTGCGGATCGCGGTCTTCGACCACGTCCAGCGCATGCCCGTCGCCTTCTTCACCCGCACCCGTACCGGAGCGCTGGTCAGCCGGCTCAACAATGATGTGATCGGTGCACAGCGTGCCTTCAGCAACACGCTCTCCGGTGTCGTCAGCAATGTGGTGACACTGGTGCTGACCCTCGCGGTGATGCTCACACTCTCCTGGCGCATCACGCTCCTCGCGCTCGTGCTGCTGCCCGTGTTCGTGGTGCCCGCGCGCCGGATGGGCTCGCGCATGGCGCGGCTCCAGAGGGAGGCGGCCGACCTGAACGCCTCGATGGGCAACCGGATGACCGAGCGGTTCTCGGCACCGGGCGCGACGCTGATCAAGCTGTTCGGGCGGCCTGCCGACGAATCCGCCGAATTCGCGGCGCGGGCCCGCAGGGTACGGGACATCGGGGTCCGTACGGCCATGGCGCAGTCCACGTTCATCACGGCCCTGACGCTCGTCTCCGCACTGGCCCTGGCGCTCGTCTACGGGCTCGGTGGCTCCTATGCCCTGCGGGGCAGCCTCGACCCCGGCGCGGTGGTCGCGCTCTCCCTGCTTCTCGTGCGCCTCTACGCGCCGCTGACCGCGCTCGCCGGTGCGCGCGTCGAGGTGATGAGCGCCCTCGTCAGCTTCGAGCGGGTCTTCGAAGTCCTCGGTCTCCGGCCCCTGATCGTCGAGCGAGCCGATGCGCGGCGGGTTCCCGACGGGCCGGTCTCCGTCGAGTTCGACGCCGTACGCTTCAGCTATCCCTCCGCAGACAAGGTCTCCCTGGCCTCGCTGGAGGAGGTCGCCTCGCTCGACACCCGGGGCGGCGACGAGGTCCTCCACGGCATCTCGTTCCGCGCCGAGCCCGGCTGGACGGTCGCTCTCGTGGGCTCGTCCGGGGCGGGCAAGTCGACCCTGGCGCAACTGCTCCCCCGGCTCTACGACGTCGACGCGGGCGCCGTCCGCATCGGCGGTGTCGACGTACGCGACCTGTCGGCCACATCGCTGCGCGACACGCTCGGCATGGTGACCCAGGACGGCCACCTCTTCCACGAATCCGTTCGCGCCAACCTGCTGCTCGCCCGGCCCGAGGCCACCGACGAGGAGCTGTGGGACGTCCTGCGCCGGGCCCGCCTCGACGGTCTCGTCCAGTCACTGCCCGACGGCCTCGCCACCGTCGTCGGTGAACGCGGCTACCGGCTCTCCGGCGGCGAACGCCAGCGCATGACCATCGCCCGGCTGCTCCTCGCCCGTCAGCGTGTGGTGATCCTCGACGAGGCGACCGCGCATCTCGACAACACCTCGGAGGCCGCGGTCCAGGCGGCGCTCGCCGAGGCTCTGGAAGGCCGCACCGCCGTCGTGATCGCGCACCGTCTCTCCACCGTGCGGGCCGCCGATCTGATCCTCGTGGTGGAGGACGGCCGGATCGTGGAACGGGGCACACACGAAGGACTTCTGAGTGCGCGGGGGCGCTACGCGGAGCTGTACCGCACGCAGTTCGAGGGCGGGGATGCGGGCGAAGGCGTGACGCACGACGGGAATCCGGGCGAGCCGGCGCGCTGTGACCTCCCGACCCGCGCGGACTTCGGCGCGGGGGTCACCCCGGACGTCGCGCCCGCGGCCGGGTAACTCGCGCACCACCGGCCCGAACAGCCGGAACGCCCGGACCCGGCGGAGCGTCGGCGTCGTCGTCGTCGTCAGCCGGCCTCGACGTCTTCGGCTCCCGCCGCCGCGAGTGCGGGAGCGGTGGACTGGGCCGGAACGGTGGTCGGCGCCGGTGCCGTCGATTCCCTGATCACCAGCCGGGGCCCGATCAGCAGTGACCGTCCGGCCGCCGGGGCCGATTCGATCCGGGCCCGCAGCTGCTGGAAGGTCTCGGCCGCCATCTCCGGAAGCGGCTGGCGGACCGTGGTCAGCGGCGGTTCGAAGAGATCGGCGAGCAGGATGTCGTCGAACCCGACCACCGCGACGTCCCGCCCGGCGCGGAGTCCGACGTCCTTGGCACCACGGCAGATGCCGATCGCACACATGTCGTTGATCGCGACGAAGCCGGTGGGCGGACGCGGCCGCGACAGCAGCTCGCGGGACGCGTTGCGGCCCAGCTCGGCCGCGTCCTTGTCGCCGAACTCGGTGGTGTCCGCGCCGGGCCACACGATCGCGTCGGCCGGGTCGAGGCCCGCCGATTCGAGCGCGGACCGGAAGCCGCGGAGCCGCTCGCGGCGGTTGACGCTGTTCACCGAACCGGAGACGAACGCCAGTCTTCGGTGGCCCAGTTCGATCAGATGGCGCGTGGCGAGCTCCGCGCCCATCGCGTTGTCCACACTGATGCTGGACAGCTACCGCAAGGACCACTTCGCGGAGGCCGGGATCAAGAAGACCCCGGCCAACTGGGCGGAGTTGCGCGCCGTGGCGAAGCAGCTGACGAAGGACGGCCGGCTCGGCTTCGACCCGTTCTCCATCGATCTGCGCCAGTGCTGGGAGACCTTCCTCTTCGCCAACGGCGGCCGGCTGTTCAGCGAGGACGGCAAGAAGGTGCTGTTCACCGAAGCGGGTGGCGTCGAGGCGCTGCAGTTCTTCAAGGACCTGATCAAGGACGGCTCGGCCGACTACGCGAAGAGGACGGACGCCGGCGCCCCCGGGGCGCGGTGGCTGCACGCCGAAGGGACCGGCGGCTACGTCTTCCCGAAGCCGGCCACGCTGCGCGCTCTGCGTGAGGAACGCACCGCGACCTGGCGGGAGATCAACCTCAAGTACGGCACGGACACTCCCGTCACCCGCCCCTATCTGACGCTGTGGCAGGACCACGGGGCGGCACCGGCCGGCGCGAGCTACTTCTGGCTGCAGGCACCGGCCGCGTCCGCCGGGCGCACCAGGCAGTGGGCGGCCGCGCCCCCGGTGGAGCTCGTCTCCGACTCGACGGCGGTACATGCCGTGCGCCGCCGCGCGGACGGCCTGCTCGCCGCGAACTTCTGGACCGCGAACTTCTGGACCGCGGGCGCGTCGCCGTCGCAGGAGCTCGCCGCGGACGGCCCCGCCTCGGTGCTGGTGCGGCCGGAGGGCCGGACCGTCACCGTGGCCCTCTCGGATCCGACGCAGTTGCGCTCCTCGGCGGTCGTGGATCTCGCCCGGCGCGGCCTGACGGTCGCCGCGGCCGACCCCGGTGTACGCGCCACCGCCACCGGGCGGGGCAGCCGGATCACCGCCGACACGGCGAACCTGCACGGCGCGACGCTCAACCTCACCCTGAAGAGGAACTAGACCCTTGCTGTTCGACATGCCCCTGGAGCGGTTGCGCGAGTACCGGCCGCGGCCGGAGGAACCGGCCGACTTCGACGCCTTCTGGGAGAAGACGCTCAGCGAGACGGCCCGTCACGGCCTGGACGCCACGTTCGAGCCGTACGACGCCGGATTCGCGACCGTGGACGTGTTCGACGTGACGTTCCGCGGCTGGGGCGGGCAGCCGGTGAAGGCCTGGCTCATGCTGCCGCGCGTCCGCTCGGGACCGCTGTCGGCCGTGATGCAGTACATCGGCTACAACGGTGGCCGCGGCATCCCGTACTCCTGGCTGACCTGGAGCGCGCTCGGCTACGCCCACCTCGTCATGGACAACCGGGGCCAGGGCGGCGGCAAGAACACCTCGGACACCCCGGACTTCGGCCCGGACGGGCACGGCTCGTCCTCCCCCGGGTTCCTGACCCGGGGCATCGAGGATCCCGCCCGGCACTACTACCGGCGGCTCATCACCGACGCGGTACGGGCCGTCGACGCGGTCAAGGCACACGAGGCCGTGGACTCCTCCAGGGTCGCGGTCCTCGGCGGCAGTCAGGGCGGCGGTCTCGCCCTGGCGGTGGCCGGGCTCCGCGAGGACATGGCGGCAACCGTCGCCGATGTGCCGTTCCTGTGCCACTTCCGGCGCGGATCGCAGATCACGGACGCGGGACCCTACGCGGAGATCGCCCGCTGGCTGTCCGGGCACCGATTCCGGGTCGAGGAGGCGATGAACACCCTGTCGTACTTCGACGGGGTCAACTTCGCGGCGCGGGCCACCGCGCCCGCGTGGTTCTCGGTGGGCCTGATGGACCGGATCCGCCCGTCCTCGACGGTGTACGCGGCCTACCACGCCTACGCCGGTCCGGCCGAGATCGAGGTGTTCCCGTACGACGGCCACGAGGGAGGCGCGGAGTACGACCTGCCGCGCAAGCTCGCGGCGCTGCGCGGTGTGTTCGGTGAGCCGTGTGCGCCGTGAGGTCACTGATCATGGGGCCGACGTGCGCGGGGATACAACCCTCGACCGCGTACACCGTCGAGATCGTGCCCTGCGACGAGGCGCACGAGGGCCAGGTCCGTCGGCGAGTTCGCGATCGACAAGGGCGTGGAGTACCCGGGCGACGACGGGATCGCGACGGTCGCGGACGACCGGTGTCCGGTCGAGGCGCAGAAGTACGCCGCGGACACCTGGGCGCTCCCCAAGGGCGTCGCCCTCTTCTACTACACCCCGACCAAGGAGAGCTGAGCGACGGGTGACCGCGCGGTGAGCTGCACCTACACCGCGGAGAAGGGCACGTTCAGCGGCACGCTGGAGACGGCGAAGTCGCTCAAGCCGGAGCAGAACACCTACCTCAAGGGTTCGAACGCGCTCTACGAGGCCCTGTGGGCGAACCAGTCCGAGAACGACACCGTCGAGGACGACCTTCCCGGCTACAAGGCGCAGGCCAAGGCCGTCGCGGCCGCGCTCGACGCGCACGTCGAGGGCCTGGACGGCATCGAGGGCACCGAGGTCGGCAAGCTCCGCGCGACACTGACGAAGGCGGCGGGGAACTGGAAGAAGACGGCGGACGCCGCCGACGCCGACACGTTCTACCTCGCCTACGACTCGGCGTTCACCGGCATCGACCCGAACAAGTCGGTCGCCGCCCGCGAGGAACTGGGCCTGGCCACCACCGTCCCGGCCGACGAGGCCGAGGTCTGGGCGAGCTGACGCTCCGCCGGACGGGCGGGGCCGTGTCCGTCAAGGACCGGCCCCGCGCTTCCGGGTATCCGGCGCGCAACGTGCGCTTCTCCGGAGGCGCGGGGAAGCGCCGTCAGTCGCGGCCGCCCTTGTCCGAGGCCGGCCAGGTGCCGGTGGCCCGTTCGATGGCCTTGGCGCCCGACCGGTCCACGGCACTGCGTACCACGGCGAAGATGGCGCCCTGCACGGCGGCGGCGAACAGCACCTCGCCCCACCCGCGATCGCGGTCCAGGGCGTCGGGTGCGTCGTCCTCGTGACGGATCACCTTCCACGTCTTCCGGAAGGCGATCCCGGCCAGCGTTCCGCCCACCCATCCGAGGGCGAATCCGACGGGCTTGTAGACGAGGGGCAGTTTCTGCTTCTTCTTCACGCGGTGTCTCCCTCTCCGGTACCGGCCCCCTGTCCGCGGGCTCGTGGGACACCTCACGGGTGCCCTCCGACAGCACCCCCACACCGCGGCCCGGCACGTGGCCCGGCCGGAGAGCGACTCCCCCGGCCGGGCCACGCGTCAGCGCCGTCAGACGTAGACGACGGCCTCGGCGCGTATCCAGCCACGGCCGTCGGCCACCGCGTCGGTGGCGACCAGCACGTAGCTCCACTCGTCGTAGGTGGCGCCCTCGCAGGTCGAGGCGCCGACGATGTCACCTGCGTACTTGGTCTTCACCACGGCGCTGTTGGGCTGCGGTGACTCGTAGACCCCGGCCGTCGGCCACACCACCTTGTACTGGCAGCCGGCCCGGTCAGCGGCGCCGGCGACCGGGCCGGTGGCGAGTGCGCCGGCGAGGCCGAGCGCGGTGGCCAGAACAGCGGTGGTGAGACGGGTTCTGCGCATGCCTGTGTGTCCCCCCCTTGGGAGTTGATGATGTGTCAGTCAGGTCGCACAGGATGACAGATCATCCGGCGCCACCGAGCACCGCCCTCCGCCTCAGGGACCGTCCGTCGCCGGGCGGGGCCGGCCGGGCCCGGTCCGGAGCCCCATGTGTCCGCGGAGCGTGAATGGGTGACTGCGCCTCAGCTGTTCGTGTCTCGAGGCGTCAGTTCACCGCTCCCGGCGTTACGCCCTGGTTAGGTCGGAGAAGCCACCCTGCCGCCCGACGAAAGGAACCGGTGAGATGCACGCCACCAAGGGAGACCGACTCGTGGTCCACGGCCGGGTCGTGGGCATGCACGACCAGATCGTCGAAATCATCGAAGTCCTGGGCACCGACGGCTCACCCCCGTACCGCGTGCGGGCGGAGAACGGACACGAGACGATCATGTCCCCGGGCCCCGACTCCGTCGTCGAGCACCGACGCGCCGGCGAAGACGGCTGACCTCGGGCGCCGCGGCGGACCGTGTTCGTGCGCCTCGGCGCGGTCGCCCGTCGGCCTCGACGAGGTGGCGCCGCGCACCCGTCCGGTGGGAGCGCGGCGCCGGTCCCCCGCTGCTCGACGGGCAGCGGGGAGCCGCCGGGTCCCGGAGCGCGGTCGACGTCCCGGCCGCGTCGCCGTTGCGGGCCTCCCGGCCGAGGGTGCCCATCCAGGCGTGGTCGCCCTCGTACACGTCGGCTTCGGAAGGGGGGAGACCGCACCGGGGTGCGGTCGTCATCGGTTCAGCGCGTCGAGACCGACGTCGTGGTGTTCGTGCGCAGAGCATCAGGCCGACCGGTCACCCGCCGTCACCGGGTACGTCGGCGGACCGGCGACGCGCGAGGATCATCCCGCCGAGTCTGCTCCCGGCCGAGGTGAGCGTTCTGTGCGACTCGACGACGAAGCCGGCGTCGCCCAGCCACGTGAAGAGTTGGGCGTGTTGCCGCCGGTGGACACGCACCTTCATCGGGTGCCCGCCGTAGCCCTCGGTCTTCAGCGTCGCCTCGTCGCCGACATGGAAGCCGAGCAGCAGCGGCCCGCCGGGGCGAAGCACGCGCTTGAAGTGCGCGAGGACCGACCGGATCTCGTCGTCGGGGACACGGATCAGCGAGTACCAGGCGACCAGGCCGGTGATCGAGGCGTCGGCGAGGGCGAGGCCGGGCGACAGGTCGATCCCCTAGGCGTCGACGCCCAACTGACGCAGATGCGCCGTAATCCTCCCCGTCCCGCATCCCACGTCGGCGACCCGGCCCCCGCCCTCGGCACGCACGTGGTCTGCGAACAACGCCAGGAAGGCGCGTTCCTCGGGTGTTTCGTCCAGGAAGTGGCGGGTCAGCTCCGCAGCTGGTGGCCACGGTGTCGTAAGACGTCCGGGTGTCTTCCAGCCAACTGCCGGTGTTCGGTCTCTCTTCCACGGCCGCAGGCTACCCAACGGCCCCGATGCCGATCCGCGGGGCCGGATCCCGGCGACGCCTGTCGGCGACCGGGTCGTCCTACCCGGTGTGGGTGAGGAAGAAGTCCCGGACATCCCCGGCGAGCAGCTCCGGCACCTCCATCGCGGCGAAGTGGCCGCCGCGGTCGAACTCCGACCAGTGCCTGATGTCGTACAGCCGCTCGGCCAGCGGCCGTACCGACTGTGTGATGTCGTGCGCGAACACCGCGACGCCGACCGGTACCGGGCACGGCTCGATCCGCCGGGGAGCGTCGTGGTGCAGCCGCGCCGAGGAAGCCGCCGTGGCGGTCAGCCAGTACAGCGAGATGTCGGTGAGCATCCGATCGTCGCCGACCGGCGTGCGGGGGTCGGTCCACTGGGCGAAGCGCTCGGCGATCCAGGCCAGTTGGCCGACCGGCGAGTCGGTCAGCGCGTAACCGATGGTCTGCGGTGTGGCGGCCTGCAGTGCCTGGTACGGGGGACGATTCGCCATCAGCTGCCTGACCTTGTCCAGCCGGGCCTCGTCCGTTTCGGACAGTTCGACGCCGGCGTCGGGGACCGGCCGGGTCGGCAGGTAGTTGACGTGCACCCCGACGACCTGCTCGGGTGCCACCGCGCCGAGCGCCGTTGAGATGCCCGAGCCGAAGTCGCCGCCCTGCGCGCCGTAGCGCTCGTACCCGAGACGCCGCATCAGCTCGGCCCAGGCCCGTGCGACCCGGACGATGTCCCAGCCGCGCTCGTGGGTCGGCCCGGAGAAGCCGTAACCCGGGATGGAGGGAATCACCAGGTGGAAGTCGCGCGACAGCGGCTCGATCACGTCGAGGAACTCCAGGAACGAACCCGGCCAGCCGTGGGTGAGGATCAGCGCGAGGGCGTCCGGTTTCGAGGACCGGACATGGACGAAGTGGATGTTCTGGCCGTCGATCCCGGTGGTGAAGTGCGGAAGTTCGTTGAGCTTCGCCTCGTGCTCGCGCCAGTCGTAGCGGGTGCGCCAGTACTCGGCCAGTTCCTTGAGCCGCGCCAGCGGGAAGCCGTAGTCCCACCCGGCGTCGGCGACCTCGTTGGGCCAGCGGGTTCGGGTGAGCCGGTCAGTGAGGTCGTCGAGATCGGCCTGGGGTATGTCGA
The DNA here is from genome assembly GCF_010384365.1 of Streptomyces sp. S4.7. Taxonomy (NCBI): domain Bacteria; kingdom Bacillati; phylum Actinomycetota; class Actinomycetes; order Kitasatosporales; family Streptomycetaceae; genus Streptomyces; species Streptomyces sp. S4.7. The sequence continues at coordinate 142,070 of NZ_CP048397.1, forward strand.
TGCGGAACGGCTTGATCATGGTCTCTTGACTCCAGGGGCGTCATTCGGCGTCCGGAAGGCCGGGCAGCCGGGCGTTTGACGTACGAAATCGTTTGTCACACCAACGTTTCTCTTGTCGGCGACGATAGTTTGTTAGTGGGACTAACGCAACGTACGATCTCGGCATGAGCGACGGCACACCCGACCTGGCGAGTTCGACCGATTGGCCGGCCACGGCCGCACGGCTGCGGAATCTGGGGACCCGGCTTCTGTCACTGGCCGCGATCCATTCGGATCGCCTGGTGAACGAGGAGTTGGCGCGCGTGGGCGCCCGTAAGTGGCACTACGCGGTGCTCGCCACACTGGACGAGTTCGGACCCGCCAGCCAGTCGGAGCTGAGCCGCCGCACGGGGATCCATCGCAGCGACATGGTCGCGGTGATCAACGAACTGGCCGAGCAGGGACGGGTGGAACGCTCACCCAACCCCGCCGATCGCCGGCAGAACATCATCGCCGTCACCGAGCAGGGCCACCGGCTGATACTGGAGCTGGACAGTCTGCTCGCCGAGGTGGAGAACGTGGTGCTCGCACCTCTGAACCCGTCGGAACGCGAGGAGTTGACCCGACTCCTCACCGCGCTGGTGGACCACCACGGCCGGAGCATGTGATCGAAGCGCGCGCTCCGGCCTTCCGCCCGCGCAGTTGAGGCGGCCCGCGTCCGGACGCGGGCTAGCCCACGCGGGCCTCGACGCACTCCCGTTCGCCGTTGGGCGGCGTGGGGCTGAAGCAGGCCCGGACGGTGCCGCCGGGGACGGCCGCGGTCATCTGGGTGTAGACGTAGGTTTCCTCGTCGGCGGTGTCCTTGATGCGTACGTCTCGGGTCGGGCCGGCCGCCGTGACCTCCACCAGGTCGCCGATCCGGGCCCCCCACACCCGGGCCCAGGTCGCACCGCACTTCTCGCTGTAGCGCAGTTCCACGTGGGCGCCGGTGGCGGTGCGGTAGGTGGTGAGGGTGGCGGGGCCGACGCTGCAGATCAGGCGCATCGGGTCCCGGCCCTCGCAGGCGTCTCCGTGGCACTGGGGGCCGAGAGAGTAGGGGGCGGAGTCCACAGGCGGTTCGTCCGCGGGGCTCCCCCGGTCCGACAGCAGGAAGAACACCAGTGCCGCACCGCCGACGATCACGGCGTACGCCGACACCAGCACCACCATGAGACGGCCCCTGCGGCCGCGGGGCCGTCCGCTCTCAGCGGGCCGGGGCGGATGCTCGGCTTCGGTGGTGGGGGGCGGCGCGTCCTCGGCCGCGGGGGCCGGGGACGCCGCGCGTCCGCTCCAGCCGGACTCGGCGATCTCCCACAGGGCCGACAGCCGCCCGTGCGGCTCGTTCGCGAGTCGACACAGCTCCTGTACGGCCTGACGAGGGGGCAGGCTCTTGCCGTTGAGGTAACGCTCCCACGAGGACTTGCTGTACGGGGTCCGTTCCGACAGCGCCGCCAGGCTCAGACCGGTACGGGCCCGCAACTCCCGCAGTGCCGCGGCCAACCGGTCGTTCTCCGCGGTCACTCGGGCGCCGCCGCCCGCAGGGACTTCCAGGTGTGCGAGCCGATGACACCGTCCACGACCAGCTTGTCCCGCTTCTGTATTCGCTCGACGGCGCGCTGCGTCCGCGGGCCGAAGACGCCATCGATGTCACCCGGCGAGAAACCGGCCCGGCGCAGCAGGCACTGCGCCTCGGCCACCTCCCGCCCCACGTGCGTGTACGCCAGGATGATGTCCGTGGTGTTGCTGTGGCCCGCGTACCAGCGGCCGTCATGCCGGGCCAAACGGCAGGTGTAGGAGACCGGTATCAGGGTCTCCGACACGGTGGCCGGGGTCGCCGGGGCCGTGCCGGCCCGGTCCGCGAGCTCGGCGCGGGCGTCGGCGAGGCGTACGGCCAGCAGGAACACCGCGGAGACGGACAACACCAGCGCCACCGCTCCGGCCATGACCGCGGCGCGCAGAGAACGCCCGTACGGCTGCTGCTCCGTGGGGGCGTGGAGCGGCGTCACCGGAGCGCCTTCCCGGCCGCTCTCCGAAGCGCTCTCCCCGCCGTCGGGGGCGGCCGGGCGTCCCCGGGCCCAGTGTTCGGCCGCTGTCTCGTGCAGCGCCAGCAGCCGCGCCGGATCCTCACCGCCGATGCGGGCCATCGCCTCGACGGCCTCCCGGGGCGGCAGTGACCGACCGTTCAGACAGCGCTGCCACGATCTCGCGCTGTACCCGGTTTTCACGCCCAGCCGGCGCGTGCTCAGCTCCCCGCGGTCCTTCAGTCTGCGCAGTCGCACGATCAACTGGTGCACGTGCGGGTGCAGTTCGGCGGGCAGCGGCTTCCAACGCGACATGTTTCCCCCATTCGCGTTCGGGACCGCTGGTCCGGCCCCGTCTTCCGCGCTCATTCTGCATCATCACCGCGCCTGCCGAGGGGGGACCCCGCCCCGGCGCGAAATCGGCGTCCCCGTTCGCGGTCGTCCCGCCGTGCGGACTCGACGGGCGACGTTCCAGCAGGTCAGAGGGTGAGACGTCCCAGGATGACGTCATTTCCCCGTCGGGCTGGCGGGGCATCGCGCCGAACCGGCAGCATCGTGGCGGAACCGGCCCGGCGCCGACGGCTCCGCTCAACGCACATCCATGAAGGAGAAAACAGCATGCGAGCTCTCACGAAGGCACTTGTCGGTGTCACCACTGCCGCAGGGGTTGCCGCCGGTGGGCTGGCCCACGCGGGGGCGGCCGTGGCGGCTCCCGCCCCGACCCAGCAGGCAAGCACGGAGGTCGCGCCACTCGCTGTGGTCAACCTGGGACTGAGCACCGCCCAGGCGAAGGACTGGCAGTGCCAGCTGCGCGTGTTGGGCTACAACACCGGGACGCCCGACGGGCTACTGGGCACCAGCAGTTGGAAGGCGGCGCAGAGGTTCTTCAACGACCTGGGCCTCGAGGCCGGCAAACCCGACGGGGTGGTCGGCGCGAACACCGTCATGGCGCTGCAGCGCTTCCTGAACATGAACCTCAAGGAGAACCTGGTCGTCGACGGCGACCCGGGTGCACGCACCAAGGCCGCGTTCGCCGAGTACGCCAACCTGCTCTCCAGCGTCTGCTGAGCCGGCCCGAGGACCATTCACCCGCCGGGGCCCGTCCGCCCCGCCTGCGCCCGCTCCCAAGGAGACGGCTCTGAGGAAGAACACCTCGCGGTGGTTGATGCCGGCCGTCGCTTCCGTGCCGGCCGTGCCCTTGTCGAGCGGCTGCGCCATCGACAAGGGCACGGCGCTCGCCGCGGATTTCGAGAAGGACTGGGCCGGCACGGCGGACGTGGCGAGGATCCACACCACCAGGAACAACACGCTGCCCTTCAGCGGGACGGCCACCGGCGTGCTGGTCCTGGCGGAGGGCGCGTCTGCCGACCTCGTGTCCGAACGGGCCGAGGAGTTGAGGGACTACGTCGCCCGTCACAGCGACATCACCGGCCGGATCACGGCGGGCGGCATCACGTTCACCCTTGTCGCGGAGCAGCGACGCACCCGTGAAGTGCTGGCACTCTGGCGGTCGTTGACGGCCGACGACCAGGTGGTGGACGGCGACATCAACAACGCGTCGCGGAAGAACACCCGCGGCTGGCGGTCCGGGATCACCGCGGCCGATGCCACCGGCGCGATGACGGTGTTCAAGGACATGGTCTCCGACGGCGGCCGGCACCGGCCCCTCTCGGACGTGACGTCCCTGACCGTCAGCCCGGAGCGAGGGGTGCGGCCGGGGCTCTCCGTTGGGACCGGCTTCGACGGCACCCTGCCGACCGAGGCGATCGCCGCGTACGAGGCGGTGGCCGCCGAGCATCCGGTCGTCTCCGCGGGTCTTCACCCTGATCGGCTGACCGTCGTCGTGGCCGAGGGGGCGGACCCGGTCCGTGCCGGGGAACTCGCCAGGAGCGCGGCGCCGGGTCTCGGTGACGCCGTCGAGGTCAGAAACGACAGCGGTGGCTGATCTCCGACGGGGCGAATCTGGCGTTCCGTCATCCGGAGATCACGCCCCCGGCGCACCGGCCGGTCGGTCGACGACGGCCCCGGCGGCACGCACGGCCGACCGGGGGAGCCGCCACGTCACCCACCCGGGTGCGCCCCCTCGTACCGAACGTTGGACACGGAAACGCAAGAAGGAGCCCATCGGGTGACCAGTACTCTGGAACTGCGAGCGCTGCGGCGGCTGCGGGCGGCTCCCGGCGGGCACTTCGACTGCCATATCGACTTCTCCGACGGAGCGGGAACCTCCCGGACAGTCGCCTACGTGGAACGCCAATTGCCGCCGGGCGGCATATCCGCCTACCTCGCGGCACGCAAGAACGGCGCACGCTCGTTCGTCCTGTGGGCGGATGAGCACCGACAGACGCGGGTCGCCTGCCTCGTCACCCTCACCGAAGGGCGGCGGGCACAGTTCGAGGTGCTCGGGCCGCAGGGCGAAACACTCGGCAGGGTCACGCGCGACAAGGCGTTCAGCCGGGGCATACGCACACGCTGGGCGGTGAGCCGCCCCACCGCCCCCGACGCCGTCGGGTACAAGGGCCGGCTCTTCTGGTGGTGCGTGTGGTGGCTCTGCTCACCCCTCCTGCCTTTCGTCATCCTCGCCCCGCTGTTCAACGGCGGTCTCGGCGGTGACTGGCCACGTGGCCCCCGCCGTATCAAGTGGCGCGCCGGCGGACGGATACCGCTGGAGTTCAAGTCCTCCGGCGACACGGTGCGTATGAAAGCACCCGACCTGGACTGGCGGCTCGGCGCGGCCCTCGCGGCCCTGATCCCCTCGTTCGACAGCCGGATGGGGAATCCGTGGGACAGCCGGACGGACTGACGTACGGGAGCGCGGGGGGTGTTACGCGCCGGTGGACAGCTCTCGCCCCGCTCCCGCCGCACGGTCCGGCGGCAGGCCGGACCGTCCTCGCGGGGGCGGCGCTGTCCCCGCGCCGTCGACCGTCCCCGCGCCGTCGATCTCCGGTGACCGCGTTCACCGAGGACGGGCTCGGCCGCCCGGTCGAGCGTGGTCAGCACCCACTGCTCCAATTCGATGCCCGACCACTCGGCGGCCTCGTGCCACCACGGGATACGGCCGCGGGGAACCACGAGCCGCCCCACGGCGCCGGACCGCTTCTCGTGTCCCGCTTCGGCCCCGGCCCCATCCCCCGCTTCGCGCGAGGCGCGCAGGGCGGTACGGAGTTGCTTGGTGGACCACTTCATCCGCTCGGCACGATCGAGCCACGCTTCCTGCTCGTCGACCGGAGTTGAGGTCAATTCGGCGTGGTGCTGGAAACTCAGCGCCGCTCGCCGTCGGTTGAACTCGAATCGCCGTGAGACCCAGGCATAGTTCCGGAGAGTCTGATATCGCAGGCCCACAGCGCGAATTCCTCGTTGGTACCGGTCCGTGTAGTGGTCTTTCCCGTACACGAGCCAGTCGCCGAGCCACCATGAGGACGAATCCAGGATTCCGGACAGCTGGCGCCCGGCCTGCTCCCAGTCCTCGAAGGCCATTGCGGCCGGTATGCGCAGACCGGTCTTCGTGGTCAGCAGCCGGCCCCGATCGGGTCCACCACCCATCGCCCCCCGCTGTCGTGGCAGCGTCCGGGCGTCCGTGCGAAGCGCCGGCGCTTTCGCGTTTCCGGAATTGGTCATCCGATTCGTCACCACGCGAATTCGTTCATCAACTGCTCGCCCCGTCATGCGCGCCCGCCACGGCGGGTCTCAACCCGTACGACGGGCACAGTAGCCCGGCTCGGTCACGGAGTGTGCCGGTCGTTCGACCCACAAGGAACGGCGGTCGCCCTCACCGGAGACCGCGGTGAGGGGATACGCGGACGGGGCCGCCGGGACGCCTGAGGGCAGCAGGTCCGGCGAGCGCCTGCTGAACGCGACCGTCGAGCGGTACGGGGTGTGGCTGCGGTCCGCCGTGCTCTGTGTGTGCGGTGCGCTGGGCATCGTCGCGGCGGACGCGACGGACATTCCTCCGGCGCTGTCTCTGCTGGTGCCCGCGCTGCTCGCCTGCGGCGTGCGGCTGTACGGGCCGCGGGCCCCGCTCCCGTTCTCCGTGCTGTGGGCGTCGGACGTGGCCGTGGTGGTGCTGACGGGGCTGTCCCAGCCGGTCATCGGCGGCGCCGGCGGGAATGTGATGGTGGAGGCGGTCGTCGGCATCTGCGCCATCACCTTCCAGCAGGAGTGGGCGCCGCGCCCGGTGGTCGGCGCCATCCTGGCCGTGCTCGGGGCCGCGGCCTGCGCGCTGGGCGACGTCCTCTCCTCCCCCGGGCGCGTCCCGGAGTCGGCCTCGTTGGTGCGACTGCTCTTCGTGGCGGGTCTGTCCAGGGCCGCGTACCTCGTCGTCCGGGAACGGGCCAGGGCGGCCGACCGGTCGGCCGCGCTCAGGGCCGCGTCGCGCCGGGAGGCCGATGTCGCCGCCGCGCGAAGGGCGACCGAGCGCGAGTACCTGGCGACCTTGCACGACACGGCGAGCGCGACACTGCTGATGGTCTCCCAGGGCGTCGGCCGGGACTGGTCGTGGCTCGCTCCACGTGCCAGACAGGATCTGGAGGCGCTGTCCACCGTGCCCGGATTCGAGACGGGGCGTGTCGACCTCGCCGAGCTTCTCGGCTGTGTGCCCGGTGCCGGGGCCTCCGGGGGCGAGGGTCGGGCACTGGTGCGGCTCAGGACGCGCATCGACGGCCCGCTCACGGTGCCGTCCGGCCCCGGCCTGGCGATATTCAACGGGGTCCGGGAGGCCGTGACCAACGTGGCCCGCCATGCCGGGGTCCGGGAAGCGGGGCTCAGGGCATGGGCGCAGGAGGGCGGCGTCGTCGTCGAACTGTCCGACGCGGGGCGCGGTTTCGACCCGAAGACCGTCCCCGCGCGGCGCCGGGGCATCTCCGGTTCCATCATCGGCAGGATGCACACGGTCGGCGGCTCCGCCACGGTCACCTCGCAGCCGGGCACCGGGACCCGGGTGCGGTGGGACTGGCAGGCCCGCCCCCGGGCGTCAGCTGTTGGGGACGCGGGGGACGTGACGCGGGTGGAGCGGGTGCCGCGACCACCCCGCCCCCCCGCCGCCCAGCACCCGGCCGTCGTCCGCCTCTTCCGCGGGCAGCTGCTCCACGGGGCCCAACTGGCGGCGCTGTTGATCAGCCTGCTGTCGCAGTTCACCCTCTCGCTCAACCGACTCACGGCCCACCAGGACGTGTACCGTCCCGCGTGGGCGCAGACGGCGGCCTTCGTCTGCCTCACCGTCGTCGCGGTGACCGGGGCCACCCATCTGCTGCGCGGCAGGCGGATCCCGCCGAGGGTGCGCGGGTGGGGGCTCGCCGCGGTGCTGGGCGCGTCGGCGGCGTGCGCGTTCACCCTCCCTCCGGAGCGGCTGACGGGTGCGGAGGACTGGGCGTTCGGACTGGTCGGCTGGCATGCGCTGGTTCTGCTGGCCGACCTGCGGGTCAGGGTGTTCGCGACGTTCCTCGGGGTGCACATGGGGCTCAACGCGACAGCTGTGCTGCTCTCGGGGCCCCCCGACGCCGCGCAGTCGGCCGTCATGGGGATCGCCGCGGTCTCCAACTGCGGCTTCCAGCTCTCCGTCGGCGTACTGACGCGCCGGCTGCACGCTGCGGCGCTGACGGCGGCGGCCGAGGCGGCACGTGAGGAGGAGCTGCGTACCCGCGAACGCATCCACGCCGACATGCAGCGCGACCACAAGGAGCGCTATCGCGCCCTGACGGCGACGACGGTTCCCCTGCTCGTGGGCCTCGGTCACGGTGTGCTGAGCCCGCACGACGAGGACGTCAGGCTGCGCTGTGGCGTGGAAGCCGCCCGTATGCGCCGCCTGTTCGCGGAGAGCGACACCGTCGCCGACCCGCTGCTGAACGAGTTACGGGCATGCGTGGAGCTGGCCGAGCACCAAGGGGCGACGATAAGTCTTGCCGTCCGGGGCCGGCCGGGTGAGGTGCCGGTGGAGATACGCCGGGAGTTGATCGACCCGGTGGCGGTGGTGGTGGGCCGTACCCGATCGGTCGCACGGGTGACTGTCGTGTGGACTCCCCGCTCGGTACGTGTGAGCGTGATCGGCGAGGACTTCGAGGACGGCCGCCCTTCGGGAGAGTCCGCTGGAGCCGGTGGCCGTGAGCCGGACGCGAGGGTGGCGGTGGCCAGAACCACGCGGGGCAAAAGTCTGTGGGTGGAGGCCAGTTGGAGACGGTCGGCGACCTCGGGAGTTGATCCGACATGAGTGACAGCGCACCGGTCAGCGTGGTTGTCGTCGACGACCATCCCGCCATCCTCTCCGGCATCGAGGCGTGGTACGCCGCGTCGCTGCGGCCCGTCACCGTGGTCGCGGCCGGCGCCTCCGTAAAGGAGGCGTGGACCGCGCCCGGCAGCACGGCCGACGTCGTCGTCCTTGATCTGCAACTGGGCCAGGGCGGACCCGCCTTCGGCAGCCTGCGAAGACTCGTCGACGCCGGACGGCAGGTGGTCGTCTACTCGATGCGGGACGACGAGAAGACGGCGCTCAACTGCCTGGACCTGGGGGCCGCGACCTTTCTGACCAAGAGCGAGGGCCGGCAGCACCTGGTGGAGGCGACGCTGGCGGCAGCCGACGAGCGGCCCTACATGCCGCCCGCGCTGGCCGGCGCGCTGGGAACGAACGCCCGCGCCGACCGCCCCCAGCTCTCCGTACGCGAGGAGAACGTGCTCATCGAGTGGTTCCAGTCGGAGTCGAAGGAGCTGGTCGCGCAGCGTCTCGGTATCTCGGTACGGACGGTCAACTCGTATCTGGACCGGGTGCGGATCAAGTACGCGAACGTCGGCCGCCCCGCGCGCACCAAGGCCAGCCTGGTGGCTCGCGCGGTCCAGGACGGGCTGGTCGACGTGGACGATCTCTGAGCTTGTTGTTTAACCAGTTCGTCGTGGTTGGGTGCCGACCTTGTGGTGGGCTGGTCGCTGGTATGCCTCGCTGCCGGTAAGGACTCGTCCCACGTCGTGGCGGGTTGCGGGTCGTCGGTTCTTCGAGCCCGGCGGCCGGCCGGGACCGGGTGTGGTGGGTTTCGGTGCACCGGCTGGAGAACCAGTCGTCGTGCGGAGGTTCCGGAACCCGCGCCGGACCCGGGCCGGGGTGAGCTTGTGCGGCGGGGCTGGCCTCTCCCACGGCCGGCGCAAGTCGGTGGCGAGCGGGCGGGCGAGGCGGAGTTGTGTATGGGCGGCGATGATCAGCCAGGTCCAGCGGTCGGCGGCTGCGGAGTCGCGCAGGCGGGGCCGGGTCCAGCCAAGGGTCTGCTTGAGCATGCGGAAGGTGTGCTCGATGTCGAATCGTCGCAGGAACGCCTGCCAGCAGCGGTCGACGTCGGCCGGGGTAGCGCCGGTGCGCGACCACCACAGCCAGACCGGCTTGTTCACCCCGCCGGACGGCAGGTGTTCGACGGCCAGGCGGATGACGGTGCCCTCGATGACCGGCAGCGGGCCGTCGTGGTCAAGCCACGCGGCCCGCTGAGTCAGCCGCGGGTGCAGCCGGTCCCAAGCCTGGGCCGTGGCCTTGCCGTAGAGGCGGGTGTCGGTGACGGTGACGGCCCGCTCGACACCCCAGGTCGAGGAGTCGCCGAAGACGAACTCCCCGCCGTGCTTGGGCGGCCGTCCGCCCTTCGGATTGGCCAGGTGGAACTCTTCCCGCGAGGGTGCCGGGCGGCGCATCACACGGTCCGACCGGGTCCGGCCCAGGATCTCGACCGGCAGCCCGGACAGGAGATGGGCGATGCGCGGGGCGTCGTATCCGGCGTCCAGCACGATCAGGACGTCCGGATCGCCCTCGGTCCACTGGCCCGCCGCGACGAGCCGTTCGACAACCTCGCCAACCTGGCGGGCGGTGACCGCCGCCAGGTCCGCGCCGGGGGCCAGCCGGACCGCGTCCAGGAACGCCGACCAGGAAGTGCGGCCGGCCTCCAGTGCGACGACGACCGAGTACGGCCAGCCGGGCATCATCTGGTGCTTGGCGTTGCCACGGCCGTAGGTGTGACAGAACGAGCGGTCCGGCACGGTCCCGGCGTCAGGCCGAAGCCACGGCGAGACATCCACCGCTAGGACCAGCCGCCCGTCGGCCGCCCGGGGCAGCGGCACCCCGGCCAGAGCCCGTCGCAGCCGGGTGACATCGAGCCCGCCGCGGTTCAGGCCGGCGTAGAGGGAACCGTGACCCCGGCGGTGCTCGGGTGCCAGGGCGAGGTCGACCAGCGACCGCACCGGCCCGTCGGTGCACAGCACGGCGTCGGTCAGCTCGAACAGCGCGTCCGCACGGGCGGTCAGGCAGTCGTAGAAGTCGGTCCGGAACCGGGACAACACGGTCAGGGACTCGACGCGTACAGCGTCGTACAACAGACTCACCCTCGCGGCCTTGACATGATCAACAGCGTCTCGACAACGCACATGATCACATCAGGGCCGCACCGCTGTCGCACCAGCTCTCAGCAGCCAACAGGCGTCAACTTCTCTTTCCGGAAGGGGCGTTAAAGAGCATCTATCCCCTCTAGATCATTTGATCTAGAGGGGATAGACTCACCACCTCGTCCCCAGAGAGGTGCCGAAGATGGACTTGCCCAGGATCGTGGCTCGTCGAGCCGGCGGCGGCTGGATGCTTGAAGTGAACGGCCTCGCGCCGGCCTACGTTCGCCGACTGGGTGAAGCGGTCGAGTGTGGACGTGCGCTCTTGAAGGCTGCCGATGCTCCTGGGGCTGACCAGGGCGTGCAGCTCCAGGTCGACTTGGGCGACGAGCTCAACCGCCGGGTCAAGGCTGCAACCCAAGCCACCGTTGACGCCCACAGGGCCCAACTTCAGGCTGCGGTGGAACTTCGAGAGACCGCCGCAGCACTCAAGAGTCAGGGCATGACCGGCCGAGACATCGCCCACGTCCTAGGCGTCTCACCCCAACGCGTCTCGCAACTACTCACCCAGCCCGACACCCGAGGTTAAAGAACAAGCTGAGTGCCTGTCTTCGATCCCCGGTGCTGGCGTACCTGCGGGGGTCAGGGCACGTACAGGAACCGGCGAGCTAGAGTTCCTCTCCTGAGAGGAAGGCATAGACATGGCAACTATCCCTGATCACGACTCCTACATCGCTGCTGCGCCGGAGGCGTTCCGCCCGGTTCTCAACCACCTCCGGGACCTCCTGCGCGGGGCCCTCCCGGATGCGGAGGAGATGGTGGCGTACAACATGCCGGGGTTCAGAATTCGTGGCACGGTCGTCGCGAGCTACGCAGCGTTCAGCAAGCAGGTCGGGGTGTATTTTCTCGCCCCTGCGATCTCAGGTCATGCCGAAGAAATCGCACAAGCTGGCCTCACAGCGAGCAAGACCGGCGTCACTTTCCCGCCGCACAAGCCGGTCCCGGATCATCTCGTGACACGGCTCGCAAACGCATCAAGCGAGCACGTTGACGACTGAGGTCCGGGTTCCCAGGCGGGGAGTCGGGCGGGCGTGAGGATGTGGGTCAGGGGACGGTCCTCGGGGAGTGATGGTGGCGACGCTGGTCAGCGTCGCCGTGCGGATCAGTCCCGGTGAGCTTCGCGGGAGTCGGGTTGGCCGCGGCGGCGGGAGGTCCGGCGGGTGATTCGCCTGGTCATTAAAGTGATTGCGGCCCAGGTGATGAGCGATTCCGAGTGCTGGATCAGCCGTTCGTAGTCTCTCGCGTGACGGCGTGCGTGCATGATCCAGGCCAGGGACCGCTCGACGACCCAGAGGCGGGGCAGGATCACGAAGCCCGGGGTGTTCTTCGGCCGACTGACCGTTTTCAAAGTGAGGTCGAGGTGTCTCTTCGCCCAGGTCACGAGCTGTCCGGCATAGCCGGAGTCGGCCCAGGCGATCGTGAACTCGGGGTGCATGAGACGCAGCCGAGACAGGACTTCCTTCGCTGCGTCGCGGTCGGTCATGTCGGCCGGGGTGACCATGACGAACAGCGGCAGGCCCTTGGTGTCGACCACGAGGTGGCGCTTGCGCCCGTTATCTTGAGCCATCGCAATGAGAACGACCTCGAACAGGGACAATGCGATGTGAGCGGTGTCCTCGACGCGGAGGATTCGAGACCTTTCCGGCTGCGGAGATTGTGTCGCCCGGCGTGTCGCTCGCTCCGGACGGTCAGCCGGATGATGTCTCGACTGTCACTCCGACGGACTGGTGTCGGAGCCGGGCGGCTACGAGTTCCATCTCGACGAACGTGCCCACGAGGCCGGTCGTCTTCAACTCGTCTGCCAGGGCCCGTGCTTGTGCCAGTGACAGGCCGTGCACCTCTCGAAGAGCGCGAAGGACGGGCACTGCACTCGCCTCGGGCGCTGTCAGCCGGAGCCGGGCGGGTCCGTGTTCCGCGAGGAGGGGCTGACGGATCGCCTCCGGAGTCGCGTCGCCGAAGTCATGCTCGCACCAGGCGACGGGGCAGGACTGGCAGGTCCCCTCAATTCCCCACCGCAGGCGCTCGCGTTCGATGGACTGGCCGGTGTCGAGTATCAGAACACCGCCGCAGGCTTCGCATCGTGTTGTGAGCTTCACGCCCTGGCTTATCACCGTGCTCCTCATCATCGGACCTTGCCCCGGATAGTGCCGTAACAGCGTCCCTTCGTCGACCGCGTATCCTCGCCGACCTGAAGTTTCCCCGCGATCACGTGTCCGAGATCGCGGGGAAACTTCACTGAGCTTGTGATTTAACGTTCGGAGTCGCGTCGGATCGCGCTGATTCCTATCCGTTCCAGATCACAGCCCCCAACCAGAACGGGAACCAGAACACCTCCTCCGGTAAGAAGGGGGTGGCGATGAACCAGATGAGGGGTAAGGCAGCGAACAGCAGGCAGCAACCCCTGCCACTCCTGCTAGAAGCGGATGACGGCGGTGTCGGATTCGTGGGCATCTCGCGAAGGTGGGGGGCGCCTACAACTCGCGCATGAGTAGCCGTACTTACGGCGTCGGCTGTGATCGCTCCTGGGATGTCCGCCGTGGCTTGGTGCCTACCTTGTGGTGGGTGGGGCGGCTGAAAGCCTCGCCGGTTGCAAGGACTCTGCCCACATCATGACGGGTGGCCGGCCGGCGATTCTTCGAACCCGGCGGCCGACCTGGGCCAGGGTGAGACGGTTTCGGTGCACCGGCCGGAGAGCCGATCTTCGTGCACAGGTTCCTGAACCCTCTCCGGACGCGGGCAGGTGTCAGTTTGTTCGGCTCGGCCGGCTTCTCCCAGGGCCGCCGGAGGTCGGTGGTGAGCGGGCGGGCGAGCCGGAGCTGGGCGTAGGCGGCGATCACCAGCCAGGTCCACCGGTCGGCCGCCTCTGAGCTGCGAAGCCGGGGCCTGGTCCACCCGAGCGTCTGCTTGAAAAGTCGAAACGTGTGCTCGATATCGAAACGGCGGAGGAACGACTGCCAGCAGCGATCAACATCCTCGGAGGCGGCCCCGGTCTTGGACCACCACAGCCATACTGGCTTGTTCAATCCGCCGCTGGGCAGCTTCTCCACGACCAGGCGCACGCCCGTGCCCTCGATGACGGGCAGCGGTCCGTCATGGTCGTGCCAGGCCGCACGGCGGGTCAGCCGAGGGTGTAACCGGTCCCATGCCTGCGCGACCGCCTTGCCGAAGAGGCGGGTGTCTGTGGCGGTCGCAGCCTGCTCCGTGCCCCAGGTTGCGGGCGACGGCGCGGGACGTGGGCGCCGAGCGCGACGGCTGGGCCCGCGAGCGCCGTGACAACTTCCTGCGCATCGTCTCGGGCGAGGAGTCCGGCGTGGATCTGGTGGCGGACGGGTGGACGTCGTCGGCCGGTCTCCTGGAGAAGCTGCTGCCGAGCTTCCGCCGCTCCGGCGGCCGGGATGCCTTCGAAGCCGCCTACGAGGCAGCCGACGCCGCCAAGATGAACGAGGTCCGCGCCCGCGTCGAGCGGACGGTCACGGACCCGGCGACGGCTGAGAGGCTCAAACCCTGGTACCGGTACGCCTGCAAGCGCCCCGCCTTCTCCGACCCGTACTACCCGGCGTTCAACCGGAGCAACGTCACCCTGGTCAACACCGCGGACACCCACGGCATCGAACGCGTCACCGAGAACGGCGTCGTGGTCGGCGGCACCGTCCACGAACTCGACTGCCTGATCTTCGCCACCGGATTCTCCGTCGGCGTCTCCGGCATCCACTCCGGGAAGCTCCCCGTCCTCGGCCGGGGAGGAAGCACACTGCTCGACGCGTGGGCACGGCACGGCGTCCGCACCCTTCACGGCGCCACCAGCAACGGCTTCCCGAACCTGATCCAGATGGGCTCACTGCAGAACGCCAGCAGCGTCAACTTCACACACGTCCTGGACGAGCAGGCCGTCCACGCCGCCGCCCTCGTGGCGGCGGCCGAGGCCGAAGGCGCCCTGATCGAGCCGGCCCGCGAGGCGGAGGACGCCTGGATCGCCACCATGGCGCGCGACGCACCCGACCACGAGTGGTTCCACGCGGACTGCACGCCCGGCTACTACAACCGGGAAGGGCGCGGCCGTCCCAACGGCCCGAGCGCCTACCCGCACGGCGCCCGTGCCTTCCACGAACTCCTGCGCCGTTGGAGGGAGGAGTCCATCGACGAGGTGCTCGCGTAAGGGGTCGCGGGAATCCGGCGCCTCGGCGGCGGGCGCCGGGCGCGCGCCGCCCGGCCACCGGCCGTACGCGATCCGGGAGCGAGGCCCGGAGCCGCCATCCGGATCACCGCGGGCGGCCCTTCCGGTGACCGCGCACCACCTCGCGGGCGAGGGGACCGCCGAGGGGGTACGGCACCTCAGCACAGGACCGAACCCGGAACCCGCGAGGAGACCAGCCATGTACGCAGCAGTACGGCGGTACGAAGGCGTGATGGACCCGCCCGAGGTGGCACGCCTCGTCAGAGAGGGTTTCGTGCCGCTCGTGCGCGGGATCCCCGGCTTCGTGGCCTTCTACCGGGTCGACGGCGGGGACGGCGTATTCGTCTCGACCAGCGTCTTCCAGGACCGGGCCGGAGCCGCGGAATCGACCAGGAAGGCATCGCACTTCGTACGCGACAACCTCGCCTCACGGCTCCCCAACCCACCCCAGGTCACGGCGGGAGAGGTCGGGGCTTCCGCATAGCCGGACCTAACGGGGACGGCCAGCAACACCTCGGACGCCCTGGCGGGCCGTCAGCGTTTGCGGGCGAGGGTCAGGCCGTCCGCGATCGGCAGGAGGAGCGACTCGACGCGGTCGTCGGCGCGGACATGGGCGTTGAACTCACGGATGGCCAGGCTGTTGCCCTCGGCATCGGCGCTTGCCGCCGCGCCGCCGTACAGCACATTGTCGGCGAGGAGCAGCCCGCCCTGACGCACGCGCGGTACGAGTTCGTCCCAGTAGGCGCGGTAGCCGGTTTTGTCGGCGTCCAGGAAGACGATGTCGATGGACGGCTCCGCGGGCAGGGACCGCAGGGTGTCGAGGGCGGGGGCGATACGGAGGTCGATGCGGTCCCTGAGGCCGGCCTCCTCCCATGCCTCCTCCGCGATGGCGGTCCACTGCGTGGAGATGTCACAGGTGAGCAGGGTGCCGCCAGGGGCCAGCCCTTCGGCGAGAGCAAGGGTGGAGTAACCGGTGAAGGTGCCCACCTCGACGATGCTGCGGGCGCCGGTGAGCCGCGCCAGCAGGGTGAGCAGAACGCCCTGTTCGTGCGGGATCTGCATCTCGGCAGGGCCGCCAAGTGCCCTGGTGCGCGCGATCAGACGGTCTTGGACGGGGGTGGGCGGTTCCGCCTGGGCCACGATGTAGTCGTACAGGGCGGGGGTGAGAGGGACCGACTTGATCTGGTCCGCGGGGCTGCTCATGTCGTCAGTTCCTTCGCCGGGAGTGGGGTTGGGGGGCCTGCCGCCGGTCGCGCCCGAGCCGGAGCGACAGTTGCGGTCCCTGATGTGCCAACTCATACAACACCAAACGGCACTCCCCTCACCGTTGCTGATCGAGCCTGTCGACGCGCCGCCGAGCGGGGTCGCAGCGGCGACGCGAGGGATCCTCCGTCCGGTTGCGACCGATCCACGAGCGATAAGTTCGCCGCACTCCATCGGTCCGGGCCATCGTTCCTCAGACGTACCGGTAGAAGCCTCGCGGGAAGGCCGAAGCCACATGGGGGAATGTTGATCAGCCCGGTCGGCAGCACAGTTCGGACGAGGTCGGAGCAGGCGGCGCGCGACCGCCCCTCACCACCGCCGCCATCCGCACCGAATCCGACCGCCGGGTGTGCCGCAGGGATTCCGGTCGGCGCGGCCACCGCGTCCCTGGCCGAGCGCCGGATGCTGGTCACCGCACTCGCCACCCGATACGCCGAGGCGGGCAGGGAGGAGAAGACGCAGACCCTCGACCGGTTGTGCGCGGCGACCGGTTGGCACCGCAGCCATGCCCGTAAGGCGCTGCTGACGGCCGTACGTCCGAAGCCGGCCAACCCACCGCGCGGGTACGCGAAGTACGACACCGACGTCGTCGCCGCGTTGCTGTTCTGCTGGACCGTGCTGGACAGGCCCGCGGGTAAGCGGCTGGCCCCGGTGCTGCCGGAACTGGTGCCGGTACTGCGCCGCCACAACGAGTTGGACATCGACGACGGGACCGCGAAGCTGCTGACGGAGATGTCCGCGGCGACGATCGATCGCCGCCTGGCGCCGCACCGGCGGCCCGGCCGCACGGCGACCCGCATACGGGCAGGTTCGCTGCTGCGCAACGAAGTCCCCCTCCTGGCCTGGTCGGAGTGGGACAACACCAGTCCGGGGTTCATGGAGATCACGGTCGTCGGCCACGGCGCCGGTGCGTCCAGTGGCGACCATCTGCACACGGTGTCCGCCACCGACATCGCCACCGGTTGGACCGAGAACCGCACGGTGCGGATGATCAACGGCGTGGGCGTCGCCCTGGACGAGATCTCCCGGATGCTGCCGTTCCCGATCCTCGGGCTCGATTCCGGGGACCACGACACGGGAGTTGACGAGATCCTGCTGCGCTGGTGCGGTCAGCGCAGAGTGACGTTCACACACGCGCGCCCCGCCCACGACGGCAGTCGGCACGTCGGCCAGAAGAACTGGAGCATGCTGCGTTCCATCGCCGACGAGTTCCGCTACGACACCACCGCGGAACTGGATCTCCTCAACAAGATCTGGGCAGCGCTGTCCGGACTCTCCAACTACTTCTGTCCGCAGCAGCACTCCGTGTCGGCGGGCGAGCACGACGGCCGGCGCCGCAAGGAGTACGACACCGCCACGCCCTACCACCGCACCCTGCGCCATTCCGCTGTCACCAGCGAGGACAAGGCGATCCTCGCCGACATCCACGTCAGCATCAATCCGGCGGACCTGCACCGGCAGATCGGGGCGATGACCGGGCGGCTGCATCTGATGGCGGCGGACAAGGCGGCGTAGCAGTCGATCCGGGGACGGGGACCCGCTCACCGGCAGGCCGCAGGAACGGCCCGGCGGGGCGGACGGATCGGGGTGATCCGTCCGGCCCGCCGGACGGTGTCGCGCGGTCGATGAGCACGGGGTGCGCCCGGTACCCGGTCGGCCGCCTTCGAATTGCCGGGCGCGATCTGTCCCGCCGCCTCTCACGGCCTTACGAGACGCGCTGTGTCGCGCTGATCGCCATCTCGGCGAGCCGGTCCTTCGCCTGATCGGTCGCGCCGCTCGTCCCGAGGACGGTCAGTGCCCGGTCGGTGCGACGGGCGATGTCCCGTTCGATGTGGTCGACCGCGCCGGTCGCGGTGATGACGGCGCGGATCCTGCCGAGTTCGTCGTCGGAGATGTCGGTACCGATCTTCGCCCTGAGGAACTCCGCCCCGGCCGGATCGCTCTCGTCGGCGCGTCGCAGCGCCGAGGCCAGCAGCACCGTCCGCTTGCCTTCGCGGAGATCGTCGCCCGACGGCTTGCCCGTCACCGCGGGGTCGCCGAAGACCCCCAGCAGATCGTCGCGCAGCTGGAAGGCGATACCGACGTTCACGCCGAACGTGCGGTAGGCGGCGACGAGACCGGGGGCCGCGCCCGCGATCGCGGCGCCGATGTGCAGCGGGCGTTCCACGGTGTACGAGGCCGTCTTGTACCGGTTGACCCGCAGCGCCGAATCGATGTCCTCGTCGCCGCTCGCCTCGGCGGTCAGGTCGAGCAGCTGCCCGCCCAGGACTTCCGTGCGTATCGCGGACCACACCGGCATGACGCGCGCCTTCGCGTCCGCCGGGAGACCGGAGGTGTGGACCATGTCGTCGGCCCATGCCTGGGCCAGGTCCCCGATCAGGATGGCGGCGCCCGCGCCGAACGCCTCCGGATCGCCGGACCAGCGCCGTGCCCGGTGCCGGTCGGCGAACGTCACATGCGCGGCGGGAAGACCGCGGCGGGTCAGGGACGCGTCGATGATGTCGTCGTGGATCAGGGCCGACGCGTGCAGCAGCTCGAGCGCCGTACAGCAGCGCAGTACCGCGTCGGCGGCCGGCCCCGACCCGTCGCCACCGGCGCCGATCCAGCCCGTCCAGGCGAAGGCCGGCCGCACGCGTTTGCCGCCGCGCAGGACATAGCCCTCCAGTTCGGCGACCGCGGTCGCGAAGCCGGGTCCGATCGCGTCGGCGTCGGCCCGGCGATCGGCGAAGAAGCCCCGGAGCGCGGCGTCGACGGTGCCCGCGCTCACGAGGGTGTCGGGGGTTTCGACGCTCATGACCGGCTCACCGGCCGATCAGGACGAAGACCGCCAGCAGCACGGTCGTCCAGCCGACGAGCGCGGCGTGGTAGGGACCGATGAGGGACTTCTTGTGCAGGGCCGCGATCGCCGAGTCCATCGTGGCGCCGCGCACGTCGCGCACCACCGTGAACAGCAGTCGCTGGCTCAGCAGCCAGGCGGCGACGAGGGGGACGAGCGCCCAGGTGAAGCCGAAGGTGGCGTACACGGAGGAGATCATCAACAGCGCGCCCACGAACAGCATCGTGGACTGGATGTACATCGTCTTGGTGAGTCCCCAGGCGACGGTGTAGGTCCGGATCCCGAACTGCTCGTCCTCCAGGTAGTCCTCGGCATGGCTGGTGACGAACAGCGACACCAGGGCCATCGCGAAGCCCGCCAGGGTCACGACGCTGCCCCACTCCAGTTCCTGTTCGTAGGAACGGAGGACGAAGAGCCCCGGCAGGAACACGAGGCTGAGCTGGAGCGTCGGCAGCTGCCAGGCTCCGGCGCTCTTCAGCTTCAGCGGGGGAACCGAGTACTGGAAGCCGAGGATTCCCACGACGGCCGCGATCAGGAGAAGATCCCAGTGTTCGGTCCGCACGGCGAGGATCGTGGCCAGCGCGGCGCAGACGACCGTCGACACGGCGATGTGGACGACGACCCGCGAGACCCCGAGCCCGTAAATGGCCTCCGACTGACGGGACTTGTACAGGGCGTCCTGCTCACGGTCGGCCAGGGCGTTCGTCATGTTACCGATCTGCATGCCGGAGATGGCGTAGAGCACGGCGAGGACCATGTTGAGCGAGAGGAAGTCCCCCCAGGAGTGCGCGCCGAGGAGGGCCGGTGCGAGGGCGACGGTGAGGATGACCGGCATGAATTCGAATCGCCGGATCACACACACGTACCGCACGCGGGTGGCCAGTGAGGGACGTTCAGCGGGTGCGCCCTGTGGATCGGTCAGAATCTCGGTGAGTTTTTCGGTAAGTGTCGCGGTGTCGGCGCTCGACATGGTTCCTTGCCTTTCTCTGCGGGAGCTCTGAGATTGCGGGGCGGCCGGCGGACGGCCGACCGCGCGGGTTGAGCGGTGGGCGGCGGTGGTCCCAAGTACCGGCGGCGGGCCGCTATCGGCGTTCGACCGTCTCGCGGTAGTCGCGGGTGATCGCCCTCAGCTCGGTGGACACATCGCCGTCCAGGCGCCCCGCGAGGGACCGTTCGGAGCGGTCCATGGTCCGGTTGGCGTGCACGATCGCGGTCGTGGCCGGCAGACGGTCCTCTTCGTACCGGCGGAGCGCGGCCACCGCGTCGTCGCCCGCGGCGAGTTCGCCGGCGAGCGTGACACCGTCGAGGACCGCCTGGGACGCGCCGTGCGCACCGATCGGATACATCGGGTGCGCCGCGTCGCCGAGGAGGGTGACCCGGTGCTCGCCCCAGGAGGGCAGCGGGTCGCGATCGACCATCGGGTAGTGCAGGATCCCGGTGGCGGTCGACAGCGTGGCGCGGATGTCGAGCCAGCCGAAGTCCCAGTCCGCGAAGTGGGGCAGCAGGTCGTCGAGACGGCCGGGGCCTGCCGGTGACGAGCCGGATCCGGTCGCGTCGGCGGCCAGGGCGACCCAGTTGAGCAGTACGGTGCCGCGTTCGGCGTGGCGCCGCGAGCAGGGGTAGGCCACCATGCGGTTGCCGCGGTCGTCCGCCGCGATGATCATCGTTCGCCCGTCGATGAACTCGGGCAGCTCCGTCAGGCCGCGCCACATCCGTACGGCCGTGGTGCGCAAGGGCGGTTCGTCCGGGTGCAGTCGCGCCCGCACGGCCGAGTGCAGTCCGTCCGCGCCGATCAGTACGCCGGCCTCCACCGTGGTCTCGGCCCCGGGCCCCGCGAGCACCCGCACGCCGTCGTCGGACTGCTGGTACCCGCGTACGTCGACACCGGTGCGGACCGCGTCCGCCCCGAGCCGCTCGCGCACCGCTTCGAGCAGCATCATCTGCAACTCGCCCCGGTGGATGGCGTACTGCGGAGCCACGTGCCCCGCGGCCACGCCGCGCTCCTCGGTCCACAGCGTGGCACCACCGCTGTTGAGGTAACGGTGCTCACGAGTGGCGATGGCGGTGGCGGCCATCGCGTCACCGAGGCCGAGCCCGGTCAGTTCGGCGACCGCCACGGGCTGGATGTTGATCCCGACGCCGAGCGGGCGGATGACCGGCGCGCTCTCCAGCACGGTGGCGTGCAGTCCGCGGGCGTGCAGCGCCAGCGCCGTCGTGAGTCCTCCGATGCCGGCTCCGACGATCACGATGTCTGCCGGGGCTGCCCTGGTCATGAAGACTGCCGCCTTTCTGTACGGATGTGCGAGGGAATGGGGTCGGGGGGCCGGTATGGGGCGGGCCCTCGCTCAGGCGGGTGTGAGGGAGGACTGCCCCTCCAGGCTGAATCCCTCGTAGTCCGCGGCGGCGACCTCGCGCAGCTTCTGCCGGTAGTTGCCGATGCCGCCGAAGTAGAACAGGGTGCGCCGTTTCCGGCCGGGGATGTTCGTGCCGAAGATCCACGAGTCGGTCTGCGCGAACAGGCTCTGCTCCGCCATCTCCCGGCACATGCCGGTCCACTCGTCCTCGGCGGTGGCGGTGGCCTCGATACGGGTGATGCCGCGCCGCCGGGCCGATCCGATCATCTCCGAGATCCACTCGACCTGGGTCTCGATGCCCGGAGGCAGGTTGCAGAACACACTGTTGGGGCCGTACACCATGAACAGGTTCGGGAATCCGTGGGTGGCGACTCCGAGGTAGCTGCTGGGGGTGTCGCCCCAGCTCTCCCGCAGTGTCGTGCCCGCACGGCCCTGAATGCCGATCCGGTTGTAGCTGCCCTCCATGGCTTCGTAACCGGTCGCGAAGACCAGGACGTCCAGTTCGTGCTCGGTGCCGTCCTCGGTGACCACGCCGGCCGGTGTGATCCGGACGACAGGGTTCTCCTTGGTCGACACCAGCGAGACGTTGTCGCGGTTGTACGTCTCGTAGTAACCGCTGTTGCAGATGGGCCGCTTGGCGTAGTAGTCGGTCGGCATGAGCTTGCGGGCGGTCTCCGGGTCGCGCACCGTCTGCGTGATCTTCGACTTGATGAACGAGGCGGCGGCTTCGTTCGCCGCCGGGTTGAACGCGATGTCGCTGAAAATGCCGAACATGAAGCGGAATCCGTTGCCCGCGTCCCAGCTCTCCTGGAAGAGCCGCTCACGTTCGGCCGGGGAGACGCTCGTCGCGGATATCTCGCTCTCCTTGAAGCCGCATCCGACGCGCGAGTTGAAGACCTGGTCCCAGATCTGGTCGTAGGTCTCGCGGCATTCGGTGAGGTAGGCGTCGCTGAGCGGGCCGTCGCCGGAGGGGACGACGTACTGCGCGGAGCGTTGGAACACCGTGAGGTGCGTGGCGGTCCGTGCGGCGGCGCAGATGAACTGGGTGCCGGTCGATCCGGTGCCGACGACGCCGACGCGCTTGCCCGTGATGTCGAGGTCCCGGGGCCAGGCCCCGGTGTGTACGAGCGGGCCGGCGAAGGTGTCCCTGCCCGGGATGTCGGGGAAGTTCGCGGTCGACAGTGGACCGAGCGCGCCGACCACGTAGCGCGCGGTGACCTCCTCGCCGCCGTCGGTCCGCGCGGTCCAGAGGTTGCTCTCCTCGTCGTACGCCAACGACTCGATGGCCGTGTTCAGTTGGATGTCCTCGCGCAGGTCGTGGCGGTCGACGACGTGCTCCAGGTAGGCGAGGATCTCCGGCTGGGTCGCGTAGCGGTTCTTCCAGTTCCACTCCTGGAGCAGCTCCCGGTCGAAGGAGTAGCGGTAGACGATGCTGTCGACGTCCGCGGCCGCCCCCGGATAGCGGTTCCAGTACCAGGTGCCTCCGACACCGTCGGCCTTGTCGAAGACCCGTGCGGTGAGGCCGAGTTCGTTGCGAAGCTTGTGCAGCATGTAGATGCCGGCGAATCCGGCGCCTATGACGAGTGAGTCGAGGTGCGTCGTCTTCTGGGTCATGACGGCCTTCCGAAAGGACGGTTGGAGAGGGAGGGTGGTGGGGAGGAGCGGCGCGCCGCCCGGTCACGGCCGGTGCGGGGGCCGGCTGCTCAGGTGTCTGCCGTCAGACATGGATGGTGCCTTCGGCGACGACAGCTCCGTGGCCGCTCACGCGCACCCGGGCGACCTCGCCGCCATCGCCCACGGTCGCCTCGGCGAACATGACCGAATGCCTGCCGAGTTCGACGCCCTGGTGGATCTCGACGGTCTTCCCGTAGTCGACGACACCGTGCCTGGCGAGGTGGATCGCCAGCGGGCCGGCCGCCGATCCGGTGGCCGCGTCCTCGACGACGCCGTAGGCGGGTGAGAACATCCGTGAACGCCACCGCTCGCCCTCCGGGGCGAAGCAGTTGGCCGCCATGTCGGGGAAGGCGGCGAGCGCCCGGTGGTCGGGCCGCAGAGCGGACAGCGCCTCGGTGTCCGGGAGCCCCACGAAGACGTGCCGGGGGCCGTTGCGGTAGATCTCCACCGGCAGGGTGGACGAGGTGATGCCGAGCGCCGCCAGCAGGGCGTCGGCGTGCTCGTAGGCCTCCCGGACCGGAATCGGCTGATCCATGGAGGCGTGGGCCCTGCCCGCGCCGGGCCCGTCGCCCGGTGCGCGGTCGATGTCGAACGGCACGACGCCCATCGCGGTCTCGAAACGCAGCCGGTCCGTGCGGCGGTCCAGCGCGACCGCCACAGCGGTGCCGAGGAGCGGATGTCCGGCGAAGGGGAGTTCGTTCACCGGGGTGAAGATCCTGACCCGCACGTCCGCGTCGACGGTCGGCGCGAGGAGGAACGTCACCTCGGACAGGTTCATCTCCTGTGCGATGCGCTGCATCTGGGTGCCCGTCAGGTCGTCCGCGTCGAAGAACACGGCGACGGGATTGCCACGCAGGGGCTCGTCGGCGAAGGCGTCGATGACGACGTACGGGTGGGATCCGTCAGGGCCGCCGGCCGAGCCCGGCCCCCGGACGGCGGCCTGGACCTCGAACCGGTCCCGGTGCGTCACCGGCCTGCCTATCAGCTCGGTGGCCCGGTTCTCCGGCAGTACCGTGGGGCGGTCGTCGTCCCAGACCATGACGGCGCCCCACCGGTTTCCGTCCGGGTCGGCGATCCAGAACTTCTCGCGCAGGCCGCTGACGGCCCGCCAGTCGTCGACGACGCCGTCCTCGCACAGGTGACGCGCCAGGTCCTCCGTCGTGACGGGTGAGCCGTCGAGGGCCCACCACGCGATCTCCATCTTCACTGCCCCAGCACCCAATCGGTCGTGTCGGTGAGAATGTGCGGCCCGTCGACGGTGAGCGGCGGCTCCGGGCGGAACCGGAGCCGGGCGGAGCGCCGTCCGCGCGGCGCGTACTCCTCGCCGGCCGCCGGGTGGCGACCGATCTCCGCGGTGCCGACCAGCCCGATGACGTCGCCGTAGTGGCCCCGGCCCTGCGGCTCGTGGCGTGTGTCGGCCCGCGCGGCGCGGCCGTGTCCGCCGGTCCCGCCGACCGGGGCGAGTTCGCCGGCGGTGGCGTCGATGACGGTGTCCGGCAGATCCCTGGTCATGACAGGAGCTCGTCGGCGGTCGTGACCTCCGCGCAGCAACGCGCGGTGTACTCCAGGGTCCGCCGGTGGTCCGCGGCGGAGAAGTCGCCGATGGCGTCGCCGGGCAGGAAGACCTCCAGGTCGTTGCTGTAGGCGTCGAGCGCGGTGGCGAGGATGCCCACGTGGCCGTACACGCCGCACACCACGAGCTGGTCGCGGCCCTCCGCACGTGCACGCGCCAGCAGTTCGGTACGGAAGAACGCGCTGTAGCGCCACTTCACGAACGTCCAGTCGTCGGCCCCCGGCGTCAGCTCGGCGGTGATCTCGCGGTCCGACGCGGAGCTGGTCATGCCGGGCCCCCAGAAGTCACGCAGGAGGCCGCGGTCCTGCGGGGTCATCCGGCCCGGCTGAGCGGTGTAGGCGATGCGAACGCCCTGATCGGCGCAGCGCTTGCGCAGCGCCGACACCCTCTCGACCAGTTGGGCGCGCATGTCCCCGTCGAACGCGGACAGGAAGTAGTTCTGCATGTCGTGGATGAGGAGGACCGCCCGGTGCGGGCGCAGACGCCAGTTGACGACGTTGGCCGGCAGGTCGTCCCGGGTCGGCAGGTCGTACGGATCGATCCGCAATCGCATGCTCATGACGTCCCCTGCCTCGTGAGAACGGTCTCCTCCCGCGAGGCGCCGGCGCGTGGCCAGACCGACACCACCTCCGCGGCCTGCTCGGGATCGAGCCGCGGGTCGCACAGGCTCGGCGCCCCCACGGCGGTGGGCGGCGTGCTCCCGGCGCCGCCGACGCATTCGGCGACCGCGTACGGGCTGGCTTCCAGATGCAACCCGTGCGCCGGTACACCCGCCTCGTCCAGGATGGAGAGGAACGCGCGCACCTCGTCGACGACCGTGGAGACGACACGGGTCTTGGTGCCGTCGGCGCGTCTGACCGTGTTGCCGTGCAGGGGATCGCTGAGCCAGAGCACCGGGCGGCCGTCGTCCCGGACCGCGCGGACGAGAACGGGCAGCCGGTCGGTGATCGCCTCCGCGCCCATCCGTACGATGAGCGAAAGCCGGCCGGGCTCGCGGCGCGGATCCAGCCGCTCGCACAGGTCGAGCAGCTCCTCGGGGGTCGTACTCGGCCCCACCTTGCAGCCGACCGGGTTGACGACCTCGGACAGCAGAGCCACATGGGCGCCGTCGAGTTGCCGGGTGCGTTCGCCGATCCACGGCCAGTGGGTCGAGCCGAGCATCCACCGCGCGTCGTCGAGCCTGCGGAGCTGCGGCTGCTCGTAGTCCATCAGCAGCGCCTCGTGGCTCGTCCAGACCGGGGCCTCGATGTCGCGCCCGGCCGGGCTGTCGTCCGTCCGCCATCCGAGGTGCCGCATCGTCTCGCGGGCGGTCATGAAACACATGACCATGCGCGCCGGGTCGGCTCTGCGGCTGCGGACGTCGGGCTCGGGCAAGTTGACCATGTGCCCGCGGTAGACGGGGAGCAGGAGCGTCCCGTCGATGTCCTCGACAGGGTTCGAGCGCGGTTTCGCGAACTGCCCTGCGATTCGGCCGACCCGGACGACCGGCAGACCGGACCGGTCGCTCAACAGGTCGGCGAGGCCGTGTACGAGACGGGACTTGGCCGCGATGTGCGGCTCGCCGCACTCGTCCGGGTGCTCGGCGCAGTCGCCGGTCTGGACGATCAGCGCCTTCCCGTCGGCGACCAGTTCCAGCGACCGCCGCAGCGTGGCGATCTGGTCGGCGCTGACGAGGGGCTGGGCCGCCGACAGGACATCGCGAACCTCGGCGAGCCGGCGCGGGTCGTCCCAACTCGGTTGCTGGGCGGCGCGGAGCTGCCGCTTCAAGCCTGCGTGCATCACGTTCGAACCCTCCCCCGGCCTCTCGCTCAAGTCGGTATTCCGGCCCGCACGACACGCGGCACCTCGATACCGAGCGAACGGAACTGCTGGCACGGGTTCATGAATTCCCGCTGCAACTTGATTTTCCCGTTCTCAAAAAGGAAGTTGTGGATGAAGTGATTCTCGTAGTGGCCTTCCGGATAACCCGGAAAGCGAATCTTGCCGGCGCCCCTGCACTCCACCCAGAACCGGTCGGGGTCCTGGGTGTCGAAGATCTCGATGTCGGTCCACTCCCAGTCGGGGAAGCACTGGAGCGACCAGACCGCGTGCTCGGCCAGCCGGTCCCGGCCCCGAATAACGATCGGCTCACCCGTCTCCGTCGTCCAGAGACCGCCCTGGCCGTCCTCGGTGAACAATTCATGGCGACGCAGCCGGTCCTGTCCGAGCGTGTGCATGTACTGGTCGACGATCCGTCGATTGTGTTCACGATTCCGAACGTCTTCCTCGGCCCGCGCGACAGTGCTCGCATTCGGCATTTCCCCGCCTTACTACGCTGTTCCGGCATGAACGCCTGTTCGACGTTGCCGGACCATATCAATGTCGACTCGGCGGCTGCAATTATCGGTTGCCTCACGAAAAATGCGCGCGCTCAACGTTTGCCGAAATTCTTCAAGTTGAACCAGGAATTCCGGCGGCTATTCGCGACCCGACCATGATCCGTGTCACCGATCGACCCAGGTCAGAGGGCAGATCGACCCAAATTCCCGAGGGCATCGAAAGGCTCGGGTGCTCCACCCGATTACGAGTGGTTCTCTAGTTCCGCAAGGCGCGATTCAAGAAACTCGCGTTCGACTACATTCTCGGTCAAGAACAGTGTTCAGCGACAGGAGATCCGCGCCTCGTCGGCGCGGCACGGTCACCACAGCAGGTCCCGGCCGGGCGGGACCGGGGTGTCCGGCCACGTCCTGGGATCCTGCCGGCAGGTCGCGGTTCGTGACCGCCCTGCGGCGCTGGTCACCGTTGCCGGTGCCACCCGGTCCGGACGGCGAGCCTTGAGTGCCGGGGCTTCGGCCAGGCCGGGGACGCCGGGGAGACGAGCGGCCGTCCGGTCGTGATCGCGCATGCCCTACCCGGACGGGCAGTTGGTCACTTGGTCGCGGCTCGTGGCTCGTCGTTCACGAAACCGAGCCGTCGGTTCATGCCGATGGCCGCCGCGTTGTCGGGGTGGTGGAAGGTCCGCAGCCGGCGCGCGCCCTGCGAACGCGCGAAGCCGATGGCCAGGAGCTTCATGGCCAGCGAGATTCCCCTCCCCCGGTAGCCCGCCAGCAGCCCGGTCATCTCGCTGAAGGCGTGCCCTTCGGGCTGGATCGACGTGGTCGCCATGCCGATCCATGATCCGCCGTCCAGGGCGAGAACGACGCCTCGGGGATCGTAGGCCGGAGTCTCGATGCGCTGGGTGACGTACTCCCCGAACGTGTAGAACTCCCCCCGCTGCGGGATGTCGGCGGAGCACGTACTGTTCAAGTCGTAGAGCGCACGCCGGTGTTCAGCCGTGTCGCCGACAGCGGCCATGGTCGTGAACTCGATACCCGCCTGCCCGCACCTTCGGAGGCGGGGCTCGAACCGGGCATCGTCGAAGGTGTCCAGGTCGAGTGTGAGCCGAACCCATTCGACGGAGATGACGGCACCTCCAGGACCACCCGCCCGAACACGTTCCGGCAGCCTATCGACCCGGAGCGCGCCGCATCACCGGAGGGCGGCGAAGGACGTCAAAGCTGTATACTTACTGTATGCAGTCATTTGGGTCGCGGGGGAAATCATGACGTCGGAACGGACCTCGGGCCGGGAGAAGGCGTACGCGTTCCTCAAGGAGAACGTCCTGACCGACCCGGACCGGCAGGGTGAGTTCCTCTCCGAGCAGGAGCTCGCCGACCGTATCGGGGTCTCCCGCACCCCCATCCGCGAGGCACTGCTGCTCCTCGCGGCCGAGGATCTCGTACGGCTGGTGCCCAAGCGCGGGGCGCAGATCGTACCGCTGTCGGGGCGGGAGATCACCGAGGTGATGGAGCTGCGCGGCATCGTCGAGCGGTACGCGGCGGAGCAGGTCGTCCCCGAGGACCGGGATCTCCTGGCGGAGCTGACCGAACTCCTCGAGCGTCAGCGCGCGTTGAGCGGGCCCGAGCACGCGAAGGAGTTCATCGCGGTGGATCACCTCTTCCACGCGACAATCGTCGCCGCGGCGGGCAATTCCCTGCTCAACCGACACTACGACGGGCTCCGCAGCCGGCAGATCCGGGTGGGTGTGGTGGCTCTCTACAACCAGCAGGGCCGCCAGGAGTCCGTACTGACCGAGCATCGGGCGATCCTGGCGGCGATCGCCTCCGGTGACCGGCGTGCCGCGCGTATCGCGATCGACAGTCATCTGGAGTCGACTCTCAAGGTCCTGCTGGCGGGCTGACGCCCGGCACGGGGCGGCCGGTCACCCTTCGAGCCGCAGGCGGCGATTGGCCAGCACCGGTACCGCCCGCCGGACCGCGGAGACCTCGTCGAGGTCCAGATCGGCCAGCAGCATCCCCGGCCCTTCTCCGAGGCGCTGCTGTACGGTCCCGTCCGGACCGATCAGCGCGCTGTGGCCGATGCCGGTGGGAGCGTTCGAGGTCGCGGGAGTGCCGGACGCCGCCGGGTCCGCCTGGCCCACGGCCGCGAGCCAGAGGGTGGCGTCGAGGGCGCGGGCGCGGGTGAGCAGCTCCCACTGCTCGCGCTTGCCGGGTCCGGCACCCCACGAGGCGAGCAGCAGCGAGAGGACCGCTCCCGCGTCGGCGTGCGCCCTGAACAGCTCGGGGAAGCGGACGTCGTAGCAGGTGGCGAGGCCGATACGGGCGCCGTCGACTTCGATGGTGACGATCTCGGAGCCGGGTGCCACGGAGTCGGACTCGGCGTAGCCGAAGGCGTCATAGAGGTGGATCTTGTCGTAGGCCGCCTCGACACCGGGACCGGTGGCGAGCAGGGTGTTGGCGACTTTCCCGTCCGGGGCCGGCGTGAACATGCCCGCGACCAGGACGAGTCCGGTCTCCTTGGCGATCCGGCGGACGGCTGTGGCCCATGGGCCGTCGAGCGGTTCGGCCAGCGGTGCCAGAGGAGTCCCGAAGCAGGCCATCGCGGCTTCGGGGAAGACGACGACGCGGGCGTCCGCGTCGGCCGCTCGACGGGCCTGTTCGCGGAGGACCGCGAGATTCTGCCCGGGGTGGGGGCCGGTGGTGATCTGGCTCAGTGCGATGCGCACGGTGCGGCTCCGGATCTCGCGAGGCGGGTGTCGGACGGGGTGTCAGTTACGTTTCTCGGTGGGCGAGTTGCGCTCGGTGAGGGTGCCGACGGGCGACTGCGCCGTGGCGTCCTCGACGCTGTCGCCGGACTCGTCCCCGTCGCGGCCCAGGGACAGTCCGGTGATCGTGACCGCCGCCGTGACCGCGACATAGAGAGCCAGGGGCACCCAGGAGTCGTGGGCGTCGAGCAACGCCGTGAAAATCAGGGGCGCGACGGCCCCGCCGATGACTCCGGCGAGCGTGTAGGCGAGGGAGGAGCCGGTGTAGCGCAGCCGCGGGGAGAACTGTTCGGCGATGAACGCCGCCTGCGGCCCGTACATGAACGAGTGGATGCCCAGCGCCACCACGACGCCGAAGGTGAGCAGCGGCCAGCTCCCGCCGCCGGTCATGGAGAAGAACACGAACGGCCACACCCCGGCGGCGAGGGCCGAAAACCCGTACAGCAGGCGCCGGTTGACGCGGTCGGACAGGGCCCCGGCCAGGGGGATGAGAAAGACCTGGAAGGAGGATCCGATGAGTACGGCGGCGAGCGCCGAGCCGCGCGACATGCCGAGTTCGCCCGTCGCGTAGGTCAGCACGAAGACGGTGAACAGCGCGTACAGCACGTCCGGGGCGACGCGGCTCAGGATCGCGGCCACCAGCGCACGGGGGTGTGTGGCGAACACCTCGCGAACCGGGGCCGTGGGGCGCGTCTGTTCGGCCTCCATCGCCTTGAAGACGGGGGTCTCCTCCAGCTTGGTACGGATCCACAGGCCGAAGACGACGAGAACCCCGGAGAGCAGGAACGCCACACGCCAGCCCCAGGACACGAACTGGTCCTCGGACAGCAGCGCGCCGAGTGCCGCGAGCACGCCGTTGGCCATGAGGTTGCCGGCCGGCGGGCCTATCTGCGCGGCCGAGGCGTAGAAGCCGCGCCGGCGCGGGTCGCCGAACTCGCTGGAGAGGAGTACGGCCCCGCCCCACTCGCCGCCGACACCGACGCCCTGGGCGAAGCGGAGGATGACCAGCGCGATGGGCGCGGCCACGCCGATCGTGGCGTAGGAGGGCAGCAGACCGATGAGGAGGGTCGCGACCCCGATCAGTACGAGGGTCGCGATGAGGACCTTCTTGCGGCCGATCTTGTCCCCGAGGCGGCCGAAGACGAAACCGCCCAGCGGGCGGGACACATAGCCGACGGCGTACGTGGAGAAGGCCAGCAGGGTGCCGGTGGCGGGATCCTCCGAGGGGAAGAAGACATCACCGAAGACCAGCGCCGCGGCCACGGAGTAGATGGCGAAGTCGTACCACTCCAGAGCGGTGCCGGTGAGGCTGGCGAGGAAGGCGCGGCGTACGGCGGACCCGCCGTCGTCGCTGGTGCTCTTGTTCACAGTGCTTGTTCCTTCATGAGGGGCGCCGGGGTGCGGGAAGCTGTCGACCTACCGGCATACTTATTGTATACAGGTCGTATGCGCAAGCCTTCCGCGCAAAGTTAACCTCGCCGATACCGCGATCGATGTGGAGAGACAACCCATGGCGCTGCTCACCTTCGAACTGCCCGACGGCACCACACGGAGCATCGATGTCGTCCAGGTGCTCAACGCCGGCTATGCCGGACGCAGCCAGGCCGACGTGGCCGCGCACGTGGCCGAACTCGCCGAGCTCGGCGTGCCCGCGCCGTCCGTGACGCCGGCGCTCTACCCGGTTTCCCCCTATCTCGCCCAGCACACCGAACACGTCAGCGTCCAGCACGGCCGCACCTCGGGCGAGGCGGAATGGGCCCTGGTGGTGGACGGCGAGGGGGAACTGCTGCTGACCGCCGCCTGCGACCACACCGACCGTGAGCTGGAGGTCCACGGTGTCGCGTGGAGCAAGAACGCGAGCCCCGATGTGCTCGCCCGCCGCGCCTGGCGGCTCGCCGACGTACAGGAGCGGCTGGACGATCTGGCGCTGCGGGCCTGGGTGACCCACGACGGGCGGGAGACGCTCATCCAGGACGGCACTCTGGCCGAGCTGCTCACCCCCGGCTACTGGGCCGGTGTACTGCGTGAGCGCGGCGATCTGGTGCCCGGTACGGTGCTGATCTCCGGCACGATTCCGATGGCCGAGGGTGTCGACCAGTTCGCGGACCGCTGGCGTGTCGAGCTGAGCGACCCGGCCACCGGGGACGTGATCGCCCTCGCCTACGACGTGGTGCGCATGCCCGCCCCCATCGGGTGAGGGAGGAGTCGGCCGAGCCGGGACGCGCGTCGGCAGCGGCTATACGCGAGGCGGCGGACCGAGCTGGTCGAGCACGGTCCGGGTGATGAGTCCGGCCAACCGCTCCCGGTGGTCGTTCAGGTAGAAGTGGCCTCCCGAATAGGTGTGCAGCCCGCGGTAGTCGGCGGTCAGGCGCGGCCAGTTGTCCAGCTGGCGGAGGGGCACGACGGTGTCGTCGGTGCCGCCGAACACGGTCAGCGGCACCGGCAGAGGCGTTCTGGGTGTCTCGCGGTCCCAGGTGTCCGCGAGTCCCAGATCGCAGCGCAGCACCGGAGCGAAGGCGTTCCACAGGCTGTCGTCGCTCAGCAGCCGGTCCGGGGCGCCGCCGGTGTCTGTGAGCCAGTCGCGCAGGGCTGTGTCGGATCGCAGACTCCGGCTCAGTGACGGCCCCGTCGAATCCGGCTGCGGTGCGCGGAAGGAGGACATCCCGAGCCAGAGGGGGAGTTCGCGCGCCCTCTCCTGGAGGCGGCGCGTGAGCGCGTAGGCGACGCGGGCGCCCACGCTGTGGCCGAAGAACGCGAACGGCCGGTTCAGCAGCGGGGCGAGGGCCTCGTCGAAGAACGCCACGAGATCGGCGCAGTCGTCGATGAGAGGTATCGCCTGCGCGTTCCCGCGGCCGGGCGCGTCCAGCAGACAGATGTCCCAGTCCTCCGGGAAAAGGCGCGTCCAGCCGCGGTAGAGCAAATGGGAGCCACCCGCGTGGTGGAAGAAGAACAGCCGCACCGTGGGATCGTCGACCGGCCGGCGCCGGGTGACCGGGCCGAGCGGGGCGGTGGGTCTCATACGCGTCCTTCTCCCCGCGGGGGGTTCGAGCCCTG
The DNA here is from genome assembly GCF_010384365.1 of Streptomyces sp. S4.7. NCBI lineage: Bacteria > Bacillati > Actinomycetota > Actinomycetes > Kitasatosporales > Streptomycetaceae > Streptomyces > Streptomyces sp. S4.7. Next base: position 174,517 of record NZ_CP048397.1, read on the forward strand.
TCCGACGAGGGCGGCCATGTTTCTCACATCACCAACCCGCCGTCGACGCCCAGGACTTGGCCGGTGATGTAGGAGGACCGCGGGGACAGGAGGAAGGAGACCAGATCGGCCACCTCCTCCGATGTGCCGAACCTCGACAGCGGAATCTGGCCGAGGTATTTCTTCCTGGCCCTGTCGGACATGTCGGCCGTCATCTCCGTTTCGATGAATCCGGGGGCCACGGTATTGGCCCGCACGCCGAATTTGCCGTACTCCTTCGCCATGGCCCGGGTGAATCCGATGATCCCGGCCTTGGACGCGGAGTAGTTGGTCTGCCCGACACTGCCGCGGACACCGGCGATCGAGGACAGCGTCACCAGACAACCCGCCCGCCGCATGGCCATCCGTTCGATGGCGGGGCGGCAGACATGGTAGGTGCCGTCCAGATTCGTTGTCAGCACGTCGTGCCACTGGGCGTCCTCCATCGTCGCCAGCGGCTTGTCGCGGGTGATGCCCGCCGCCGTCACCACGGCGTCGACCGGGCCGAGTTCGTCCTCCGTCGCGGCGATGAAGGCACGGCTCTGACCGGCGTCGGCGACATCGACCTGCCGGGCGAAGACGCGGGATCCTGATTCGGCCGCCTCTCGTTCGGTCTCCTTGGCGGCATCGGCGCGGGAGAGATAGCAGAACGCGACGTCGAATCCGTCCCGCGCCAGTCTGGTGACGACGGCCCTGCCGATCCCCCGGGACCCGCCGCTCACCAGAGCGATTCGCCTTTCGGTCACGCCGCCGACTCCCCGGCCAGCAGGGACTCGACCAGACCGCGCAGTTCGGTGAGATTCTCCACCGATCCGATGGACTCGTCCTTCACCGATATGCTGTAGCGCTGCTCCAGCCTGGACGATATTTCCAGGACCATCAGCGAGTCCATTCCGAGGTCCTCGGCGAAGTGGTCACCGTCACCGACCTCTTCGGGTTCCAGCTCAAGAGACTCGGCGACGATCGTGCGCAATTCCTCTGAGTCCACGGCCAATTCCATAAGGGATTTCCCAATCATTCGTTGTATTCACCGGTCAGCAGGAGGGCGGCTGCCGCGTCATCGGCGTCGGCGCCTCCGGTGAACGCGAGCACCGCTCTCGTTCCGTGCGTCCTTATATGCATGGCGCCGACGGCGCCCTGGAGTACTCCCAGCGCGCCCGAGCACTCTCCGAGTCGCGCGGTGAGATCCAGGCTCTGCCCGGCCGGGGCGGCCGGCGGTTGAGCGAGCCCGCCGGTGAGCCGGAGCCCGACCGGGGCGGGGGCCCCGGATTCGGTGAGCGCGACAGTGGGCGCGAGTTCGGCACCGCGCGTATAGGCCGACAGGTGTGCGTAGACCTCTGCCTGGCGCGCGGAGGCTTCTGCCACCGATTCGAGCACCACCGCGCACGCCACGTCGGGGGCCGTACGGCCGAGCAGTCTGCCGGCGTGTTCGGTGGCCGGCTCGACACCGACCACCACCGCTCTCCGGCAGCGCCCCGCCCCGATGAGGTTCCGGGCCCAGTGCAGGGCGTCCAGGCCGCTGGTGGCGCCGTTGCAGACGGTGAGGTTAGGGCCCCGCAGTCCGTAGCGGATGGCGACCCAGCCGGCGACGACGTTGCTCGACGTCTGCGGCAGGCCGAGCGGGCTCAGTCCGGTGACCGAGTCGCGGGCGATGGTGTCGGTGAAGTCACAGACGGTCTGCAACGAGCCCAGGTTCGAACTGGCCACCACGGCCGTGGCGTTGGCCGTGGCCCCCCGGAAGTGTCCTTTCTCGTCGAGCAGTCCGGCATCGCCGAGCGCCTGCTCGGCGGCGTACAGGGCCAGGCGCGAGGCGCGGTCCTTGTTGCGCATCTCCCGGCCCTTCAGGGCCGTCGCGGGATCGAAGCCGTCCGCGGGGGGCCGGTCGGTGAGCAGGTCCCGTACGGACCGGAGGCCGGGGACGGCGAGACCGACGCCGGTGACGACGGTCCCGTCCGGTGGTGTGCGTACGGGAGCGGCGGAGGCCGCGGGGACTTCGGGCGCCCCCGGGGACGCCTGCGAACCGCCGGGCGCCTCGGTGCCGTTCACGCTGCCGCCCCGACCAGCGCGACCGCGTTGATCCCGCCCAGACCGAAGGCGTTGATCTGCGCCGTGGTGATGTCGGCGGCGGTGGCCGCGCCACGGACCAGCCCGAGTCCGGCCGCCTGCTCGATGGGCTCGGCGAGACCGAGTACCGGCGGCACGGTGTTCCGCGCCATGGCCAGGACGGCGACGACCACGCTGAGCAACCCGGATCCGCCGAGCGTGTGGCCCGTCATGGATTTGATGGCGGTCATCAGCGGGCCTCGGCCCGGGCCCGCGAACACCTCGGAGAGGACGGCGGCCTCGGTCTCGTCGTTACGGGGCGTGCCGCTGCCGTGCAGCATCACCAGGTCGATGTCCCCGGCTCCGACACCGGCACGCCGATGAGCGTCGAGAACGGCCTCCCGTATGCCGTCGGCGTCGGGCGCGGTGGCGTGGTGGGCGTCGCAGTTCATGCTGACGGCCCTGAGCCGGGCGAGGGGGCGCCGTTCGTGGGTACCGGCGCGCCGGAGGACGACCGCGACCGCGCCCTCCCCCATCAGCATCCCCTTGTGCGAGACGTCGAACGGCCGGAGCATTTGCGGCGACTCGTTCTGCACCCGGTCGAGCATCCCGAAGGCGCTCTCGGTGAGGGCGTCCGTGCCCGCGACGACGACCGTGTCGGTCGCGCCGGACTCGATCATGTCGGTGGCCAGCCCCAGGGCGTACAGCGAGGCGGAGCAGGCGTTGGCGAAGGTGTACGTGGTGACCGCCCCGAACGCTTCGCGCAGGGCGCCGCCGAAGTGGAGGTCGGCCGGGCGGACGGAGGCGCCCTCGGTCCACCACAGTTCCGTACTGCGCTGCTCCCGAAGCGTCGTCCCGACGAGCACCGGTGTCCCGGAAAGGTCGTCCGGCAGACCGGCGTCGGCGAGGGCCTGCCGGACGGCGAGGATCAGCCACTTGGTCGCCCGCAGGGGCTCGTCACGGCCGGCGGGGCGGTCGTCGATCTCGTAGGCGTGGCGGGTCCGGTACTTGCTGACGTCGAAGGCTCTGAGCGCGCCGCGCGTCTCCTGTCCGGCACAGAGCGCGTCGAATATCTGCCCGGGTGTGCGGCCGATGTTGGCGACCGCCCCGGTGCCCGTGATGTCCCAGGTCAAGGCAGGGTCACCCGGTTCCGGAGCTGGAAGGAGGCCAGTTTTCCGGTGGAGGTGACCGGCAGTCTGTCGAGGAACTCCACCCGTGCCGGGCGTTTGAAGGGGGCCAAGCCGGTGCGGATGGCGGCGGTGATGGAGCGGCGGATCTCGCCGGTGTCGGCTCCGCTCTCGGCGACGGCGTACAGGATGGCCTGTTCCAGCCCGTGCGCGTCGGCCTGTCCGACCACCACGCACTCCCGGACGCCTTCGACGGCCCGTGCCACCGCCTCGATCTCGCCGGGCGGGACCTTGTAGCCGCCCAGGTTCAGCAGGTCGTCGGCGCGGCACAGGTGCGAGAGGGTCCCGTCGTCGTTGCGGATCGCGATGTCGCCGGTGTACACACCGCCGTCGGCGAACGTCCCCGCCGCGGCTTCGGGCCGGCCTATGTAGCCGAGCGCGACCGTGGGGCCGCTGATGTGGAGCCGTCCTTCGACTCCGTCCGCCACCTGGATGCCGTCGGTGTCACGAATCGTGGCCCGCACGCCCGGCACGGGTAAGCCGATGGTTCCGGGCATGGCCCGGCCGGCGGGGGTGGCCACGACGATGTGCAGCACCTCGGTCGCACCGAGGCCGTTGATCAGGTCGGCGGAGAAGGTGTCCCGGATCCGCTCGCTCAGCCGGGCCGGCAGGTTCTCGCCGGCGGCGACGCACAGCCGCACCGATTCCGTTCGCGGACCCCCGTCGGTGGTGCCCGCCGCGTCGACCAACGCCGCGTAGAGGCGCGGCACCGACCAGAGAACCGTCGGCCGGTACTGGTCCAGGGCGGCCGTCACGGTGTGCAGGTCGATGCTGCCGCGTACGAGGACCGCCCGGGCCCCGGCCGCGAGCGGGAAGAGCACCGTCCCGCCGAATCCGTACCCGAAGGACATACGTGCCGTGGACAGCACGGTGTCGTCCTCGCGCAGGGCCAGGGACGAGCCGAAGCCGGCCAGGACCGCCGCGATGGCACCCGCGCTGTGCCTGACCCCCTTGGGCAGTCCGGTACTTCCCGATGTGTACTGGATCAGCGCCTCACGGTCGGACGGCCACGGGGCGGCGCCGTCCCGGAGGGGAGGTCCGCCGTCTTCCTGGGCAGGGGCTTCGACGGCGTCCTGGCGTATCTGCCGGCCGGTGATCCGGCGGCGGTCCGAGAAGAGCGCTTCCAGCGCTCGCTGCCGCTTGGGCGGGGCGTCCAGGTGGATCACGTTCGCCTGGCAGTCGTCGGCGATGTAGGCCAGCTCCTCGTCGGTGAGGAGAGGACTGACGACAGCGGGTACGCATCCGTGCCACCACAGGCCGAGGACGGCCGCGACCGTGGTGACGGAGTCGTCGGAGACGACAAGTCCGCGCGTGCCGGCGGGAGTTTTGTTCGCGACCAGCGTTGCCGCGTAGCGCAGGGCCGCGTCGTACAGGCCGCGGTAGGAGACGTCACCGGCATCGGGGTCGGTGTACGCGATCCGCTCCCCGCGCCCCTGCGCGAGGTGGCACCCGACCAGCCGCTCGACGAGATCGACAAGCTCCGCCCCGGTCTTCGGCGGTCCGCTCAGCTTGCTCCGCAGCACCGCCGCGGAGTCCTCGACGCAGCGCATTGCCGCGGCGTCGACAGCACTGAGCTTCACATCGAATTCCCGCTCGACGCGGACGACCACCTCGGTCTTCTCCAGGGAATCGATGCCGAGGTCTTCGAAGAAGAGCGCGTCGTCCTCGATGCTCTCTTCGGCCGTTTCCAGAACATCGGCCACGATCGACCGCACTCTCTGCAGCGGCGTGCCGATACTCGCTATGCCGGACAAAAGGTGACACTCCTTCCCGTACATGACTTTCCGAGGATTTCAAATAATGACGAAGCACGTATTTCAGAACGCCACTCCATACAAAGGCGCTTCAAATGTCAATTATCGAACAAGGTCGATCGATACCCCTGGATCCAGATTTCCCAAACGTCGAGAACCAGCCACTTGATCCGAACGGGTCGCCATCGCTCCACGTTCGCTTCCGCTAGTCGACACGATTAAACGCACGACTCTTTGCCACACAAAAAACGGAAATACCGGCGCGTACGAATACCGGCCAGAAGTGGCGAAAAAACGCTGTCGTAAGCCGTCGTCGCGTTCGCCGCTCAGTCGAGACAGAACTCGTTGCCCTCGATGTCCTGCATCAAGAGGCACGACTCGTTGTCGTCGTCGGCGGTCAGGAGCCGCCCGCGTACCGCGCCGAGCGCGACCAGCCGTGCGCATTCGGCCTCAAGTGCGGCCAGGCGCTCCTCACCCACGAGCCCGCTGCCGACCCGTACGTCGAGGTGCACCCGATTCTTGACGACCTTCCCTTCGGGCACGCGCTGGAAGAACAGCCGCGGGCCCACACCTGAGGGATCAGCGCACGCGAACGCGGCGCCCTGACGCTCGGGCGGCAGCGAACGGTCGCAATCGCTCCAAGTGGCGAACCCCTCCGGCGGCGGCGGCACGACGTACCCCAGGACCTCGCACCAGAAACGGGCGACGCGCTCGGGTTCCGCGCAGTCGAAGGTGACCTGGATCTCTCTGATCGACGCCATCGGCCCATCGTAGAGGCGGGGTCACGCCGGCGTGATCGCGGCGGCGCCCCGGAGCAGCCGCCGGAAGTCGCGGCCCGCAGCGACCAACGGCGGCGCTCCGGGCCGGCTCAACCCCGGCCGGACCAGTTGTGGTTGTCAACTTTCGTCGCATCCCGGCACGACGCCGGGACGATGCGGCGCCCACGGGCGCTGACTATCGTCGGCCCGTGGAACTGGACGAAGCACATACCGCCCGCATCGCCTTGCCGCTGCGACACCGTCTCGCCGCCGCCTCCCCGTGGAGCCGTAGCCGGATCGCCGGGGAGAGCGTGCTCACCGTTGTCCTCGCCGGACTCGCGGGGCTCCTCGAAACCGCGTGGGACGGGGTCGGCGTGCGGACCGTGGCTGTCGTCGCGGGCATCGCCGTGCTGTCGCTGGCCAGGCGCGCGCTGCCGGCGACGGTGCTGGTCGTCTCGGCCTGCGCGGCAGCGGTGCTGCCTGCCGCGGTGCCTCTGCTGATCTACGCGAGCTGGTCCGCGGGAAGCCGCATCATGAAACCCGGGCGAACAGTCGCCGCCTACGCCGGCGCGCTCGTCCTGAACACCGCGCTGTCCACCTACGACGAGATCAGTGCGGGCTCCGGCCTGTCGATGCCTGTCACGGGTGTGCTGAGCACGGCGGTGTTCTTCATGCTGGCGATCGTGCCCGGCCTGGTGGCCCGTTACCGGGCGCAGCGCCGGTCGCTGCTGGAGGCGCAGCGGCGCAACAACGTCCAGTTGATGCGCGAGCAGACGATGGTCGCTCAGCAGGCACGCCTGCTGGAGCGGGGCCGCATAGCCCAGGACATGCACGACAGCCTCGGCCACCAGCTCGTCCTCATCTCGGTGCACGCGGGCGCCCTGCAGGTTGATCCGGACCTGACCGATCGCCAGCGGGAAGCGGTCCAGATCCTGCGGGACGCCTCGGTGGCCGCGATGAGGGAGCTGCGCGAGGCCGTTGGCATCCTCCATGAGGACCGGGACGACCGGGACAGGCCCGACGAACGTACCGAGCACGCCGCGAAGGGGACCGGACCCTCGGGGGGCACCGCCGGCGCCGCGGGCGGCAAACGTCCGTTGTCCCGGGCGGTGGCCTCCATCGACGGCCTGGTCGCGTCGTCCCGGGCCGCGGGCACGACCGTGGAAGTGCGACGGTCAGGAGCCGTACGGCCGTTGGCGCCCGCCGCCGACCACGCGGCGTTCCGCATAGCCCAGGAGGGTCTGACCAACGCCCACAAGCACGCCCCCGGCGCCCCGATCACCCTCGCCCTGCGCTACGAGTCGGACAGTCTGGTCGTGGAGGTCGCCAACGGGCCCGCGCCGTCCGGTCCGCCGGGCGCGCCGTCCGCGATCAGCGGCCGCCAGGGGCTGACGGGCCTGAAGGAGCGGGCCCGGCTCGTCGGCGGCATGGTGCACACCGGGCGCACCCCGGACGGCGGTTTCCGCATCGCGGGCATGCTGCCCTACGGCGCCGGCGACGGCGGGCCGGCCCGCCCGGACGACGCGACCTCCGTCGCACCGGACGACGACTTTGCGGGACAGCCGGCGGGGGGAGCGGCGGGCAACAGTGGGGCGGACATCAACCTCAGTAATACACAAGGGGAGTTCGCCTCCATCATGAGCAGCAGGAAGAACCTGGCCATCGGCTGCGCCGTCACCGCCGTCGTCCTCGTCCTCGGTACCGTCGCCCTCGGGGTCTGGGGGGTGAGCGCGCTGATGGACGAGTTGAAGAAGGCCACGATATCGCCGGGCGTGTACGAGTCGGCGAAGGTGGGCGATCCCGAGGCCGACGTGCAGGGCGAGCTGCCCGACGAGGACTCGTTCCTGACCTCGGACCTGGAGGACAAGGGCCCTCGGGCGCCCGAGGGCGCGACGTGCCGCCACTTCGCCTCCGACGACCCCGACGACACCTCGACCATCTTCCGGTTCTGCTTCGCCGACGGGGAGCTGGTGGCGAAGCAGACCTTCAAGGACAAGGGTTGACGGACAGGTCCGCCGGCCGACCCGCGAGTCCGGCCCCCGGTCCGGCTAGGGCATGATGGCGAAGCCGTACCATCCGCTTTGATCGACACCGCGCAGGAGGCCGCGTGATCCGGGTCCTCGTCGCCGACGACGAGCCGCTCATCCGGGCCGGCATCAGGATGATCCTCACCTCGGCCGACGACATCGACGTGGTCGCGGAGGCGGGCAACGGCCGCGAGGCGGTGGAAACCGCCCGTGGCACCGCCGTTGACGTGGCCCTGCTGGACATCCAGATGCCGGTGATGGACGGGTTGACGGCCCTGGCCGAACTGCGCACGGCGGCGCCGCACGTACGGGTCATGATCCTGACCACGTTCGGCGAGCGTGACAACGTACTGCGTGCGCTGGGCCACGGCAGTGCGGGCTTCCTCCTCAAGGACACGGCGCCCGGCGAGCTGATCCACGCGGTGCGGGCGGCCGCGGCCGGGAACGCCTACCTGTCACCGACGGCGACCCGGCACGTGGTGGACTCCCTCTCCTCCCCGGGGGCCACCGCCCGCACGGAAGAGGCGAGGCGCCGCCTCGACGGGCTGACCGGCCGGGAACTCGACGTGCTCGCCCTCCTCGGCGAGGGTCTGTCCAACGCCGACGCGGGCAAGCGGCTGCACATGAGCGAAGCCACGGTGAAGACCTATGTCAGCAGGATCCTGACCAAACTCGGGTGCGACAACCGCGTCCAGGCCGCGCTCGTCGCCCACGACGCCGGACTGCACCGGGACACGGTGCAGCTCGGGACGGGAGCTCATCCTCGGGCCGCCCAGGGCGGGTTCACCCGAGGATCTCCAGCAGGCGCTTCGCCAGAACCGCGGCGGAGGCGGGGTTCTGCCCCGTGATGAGGTTTTGGTCCTCCACCATGTACGGCTTCCAGGTCTCGCCGCGGCTGTACTCGACGCCGACCTTGTTCTTCAGATCGTCCTCCAGCAGCCAAGTCGCCCTGGGGGCCAGCCCCACCCCCTCTTCCTCCTCGTTGGTGAAGCCCGTGACTCTGCGGCCCTTGAAGGGCGACTCGCCGTGGATCCTGGTGGCCAGCATCGCGGCGGGGGCGTGACACACGATCGCGAGCGGCCTGCCCGAGGCGAGTTGCGCCGTCAGCAGCCGTCCCGCGTCGGCGTCGAACGCCAGGTCCGCCATCGGACCGTGACCGCCCGGCAGATAGACCGCGTCGTAGTCCTCGAGACGGACGTCGGAGAGCTTGAGCGGACGCCGCATCACCTCCGCGCCGCGGATGATGCCCTCCAGTTCAAGGGCTCCCTGTTCGCCACCCGCCATTGCCGGGCGCAGACTCATCATGTCGACATTCGGGGTCACGCCGCCCGGTGTCGCGACCACCACCTCGTGACCGGCGTCCGTGATCGCCTTGTACGGGTTCGCGAACTCCTCGGCCCAGTATCCCGTCGCGTATCTGGTGCCGTCCGCCAGCACCCAGTACGTCGCTCCGCTCACTATGAAGAGCACCTTCGCCATCACACGCCTCCTCGCGAGAGGTCCGAGGCAAACGACTCATTCCAGCGTAAACACGCGTTCGGCCGGACGCATACGGACAGCATCCCGGTTACCGTCCCCGCCTCGAATCAATCCGGACGCGCACAGAAGGGACGAGCACGATGGATCCCGACACCCGGCACAGGGCCGCGATCGAGGAGCACTGGCGAGCCTCGGAACGGGGGGACACCGAAGCCGAGCACGCCATCTACGCGCCGGACGCGATCCTCGACTACCCGCAGTCGGCCGAACGGTTGCGGGGCCGCGCGGCGATCTCGGTGCAGCGAGGCGGGCACCCTGCCGGCAGGCACTTCACGGTCCACCGGATCGTGGGCGGCGGGGATCTGTGGGTGAGCGAGTGCGTCATCACGTACGACGGCGTGCCCACCCACTCGGTGAGCGTCATGGAATTCGCCGGCGGACATGTGGTGCACGAGACGCAGTACTTCGCGGACGCGTTCGGCGCGCCCGGGTGGAGGGCCGCGCTCGCGGAGCCGATGCCGGGCCGGCACATCACCGGAGCCTGATTCACGGCCGGTTGGCCGGACGGTCCCGCGCGGGCCGAGGGGGCCCCGCGGTCCGCGCGGCCGGCTCGCGGCCCGAGGCGGCACTCGCGCCTCACCCGTGCCGGGAGTCGACCCGCTCCACGAGCCCGCGCAGCACACCCCCGCGGCCCTTCGCAAGAGCGCTCTGCCGGACGTATCCCTGGCTCAGAGCAACGGCACCTCGGGGACGGAGGTAAAGATTCGGCCATGTTGAGTACATGGGCAATTCAATCGAAGGGCATGCATACGGCTCGCCCCCGGAAGCCGTACCACTCGGCGCAGAGACCTCAGCAGGCGCAACGCGCCCCATCCGCACCAGACGACCGATCGACCTGTGAACCAGGTGTGTTCGCAACGTGACCCGTCGCAACCCTTCTGTAAAGACACTGCAAACAGGCTCGAACCAGCTGCCCAAAGAGGAATTCCCGGCGCGGAACGCACAAGCCGGCAGCCCGTACGTGCTTTGCAGCAACACACCCGCGGCGCCCCCGGAAAGGCGGGCGGGCCCGGCGGCCCGGGGGTCGGGAGCGGCCGTCGGGCACCCGGAGCGATGCTCCGCCCGCGGTCCGGAAGTGGTCCTTGCATCAGGAGCCGTTGCCGTCAACGATTCCAACGCGCAACTTGACAGGTCCACGTCCAGCGATCGCTGGTCAGGGAGCTGCACGCACCGACTGCCCAACCCCACCCGATGGGCTGTCCATCCCCCATACCTACGGAGGATCTCGTGATCTTCAAGCGCTTCTCTCCCCTCGCCGGCACGTCCAGACGGGCTCGGCTCCTCGCCGTGACGTCCGGTCTGGTGACCGCCGTCGCGCTCGCGGCCCCCTCGGCCGTCGCCGCCCCGGCCCCCGAGGCCAAGGCGACCGCCTCGCAGCTCGCCGACGCCAGCTCCGCCGTTCTCGAAGCGGACGTGGCCGGCACCGCGTGGTACACCGACGCGAAGACCGGCAAGATCGTCGTGACCGCCGACAGCACCGTGTCGAAGGCCGAACTGGCCGAGGTCAAGAGCGCGCTGGCCGACTCCAAGGCCGACCTGACGGTCAACCGCACCGCCGGCAAGTTCACCCCGCTCATCGCCGGCGGCGAGGCCATCACGACCGGCGGCAGCCGCTGTTCGCTCGGCTTCAACGTGACGGTCGGCGGCGTGGCCCACGCGCTGACCGCCGGTCACTGCACCAACATCAGCGCCAGCTGGTCCATCGGCACGCGCACCGGCACCAGCTTCCCGACCAACGACTACGGCATCATCCGCCACTCCAACCCGTCGGCGGCGGACGGCCGGGTCTACCTGTACAACGGCACGTACCGGGACATCACCGGGGCCGCCAACGCCTCCGTCGGCCAGTCCGTGCAGCGCAGCGGCAGCACCACCGGTCTGCGCGGCGGCTCGGTCACCGGCCTCAACGCCACGGTCAACTACGGTTCCAGCGGCATCGTGTACGGCATGATCCAGACCAACGTCTGCGCCGAGCCCGGCGACAGCGGCGGCGCGCTCTTCTCCGGCAACACCGCGCTGGGCCTCACCTCCGGCGGCAGCGGCAACTGCTCCTCCGGCGGCACCACGTTCTACCAGCCCGTCACGGAGGCCCTGAGCGTCTACGGCGCCACGATCATCTAGTACCTCTCACGACCGGCGCTCCGGGGGTGGCCGACCGAACCCCCGGAGACCCGTGGAGTGACGTGCCACCGGCGGACCGCGCTCCACGCGCGGTCCGCCGTGCTCGTGCCCGCGGGTTGTCGTACCGGGCCTGTGGCACCGGGTCGGCCGTGGCCCTCAGTGTCCGGCGGCGGTCGGTCCGTTCCCCTGCCGCCGCTGCCCGGGGCCGCGGCTCAGGGCACCGGGCCACCAGGCCGTCGGGCCGATGTCCAGGACGAGCGCGGGCACCAGGAGGGATCTGACGACAATGGTGTCCAGGAGCACGCCGACGGCGACGATGAACGCGATCTGGACCAGGAAGGCCAGCGGGATGACGCCGAGGGCGGCGAAGGTGGCGGCGAGGACGATGCCCGCGGAGGTGATGACGCCGCCGGTCGCCGTGAGGCCGCGCAGGACCCCCTCACGTGTGCCGTGCTTGAGCGACTCCTCCCGGACGCGCGACATCAGGAAGATGTTGTAGTCCACGCCGAGCGCGACGAGGAAGACGAATCCGTAGAGCGGCACCGAGGCGTCGGTGCCGGAGAAGCCGAGTACGCCCTGGAAGACGAGTGCGGAGATGCCGAGCGTCGCCAGGAAGTTCAGTGCCACGGTCGCCACCAGGAGCACGGGCATCAGCAGGGAGCGCAGCAGCCCCATGAGAACGACCAGGATGATGGCCAGCACGACGGGCACGATCAGCATGCGGTCGCTCTCGGACGTTCGCTGGGTGTCGTAACTCTGGGCGGTGTAACCCCCGACCAGGGCGTCGGCCCCCGGGAGCGCGTGTACGGCTTCGCGCAGCCGGGCGACGGTCTCCTTGGCCGCGTCGCTGTCCGCCGGGGCTTCGAGTGTCGCGTTGATCCTGACCCTGCCGTCGGCTGTCTGCGGTGCTCCGACGCCCGGTCGCCCGGATTCCGTGACGGGCAGCGCGGTCTCCACGCCCTCGGTCCCACCGGCGGCCGAAGTGACCTGGTCGACCGTGTCCGCGTTGGCGATGACGACGGCCGGGTTGCCCGAACCGCCGGGAAAGTGCTCGCTCAATGCCGCCTGCGCGGCGACGGACGGCGCTTCGTTGACGAAGAGTTCGTCGAGCGGAACGCCCTTCGAGTCGAGGGTCGGCGCGAAGGCCGCACACGCGAGCAGTCCGGCGAGCGTGACGGCCCAGACCTTGCGGGGAGCGCGATCCACCAGGGCCGCGACCCGGGGCCACACGCCGCGACCGCTGTCGTCCTTCCCCGCGTGACCGGCCGGCTTCGGGCGAGCGGGCCAGTAGGCGCCGCGGCCGAGCAGTACCAGCACCGCGGGGAGGAACGTGAGCGTACTGAGGACCGCGCACACGATGCCGATGGCGCCGACCGGTCCCAGTGCGCGGTTGTTGGTCAGGTCGCTGAGCAGCAGCGCGATCAGGCCGAGGGCGACGGTGGCGGCGCTTGCCACGATCGTCCCCGCCGACTCCCGCAGTGCCGCGCGCATGGCCTTCACGCGGTCCTCCCGGCGCTCCAACTCCTCTCGGAAGCGGGCTGTGAGCAGGAGCGCGTAGTCCGTCGCGGCGCCGATCACCAGGATCGACAGGATCCCCTGCACCTGTCCGTCGACCCGCACGATGTCGCGCTCCGCCAGGGCGTACACCACGCCGCAGGCGAGGCCGAGCGCGAGGACGGCACCGACGATGATGACGAGGGGGAGGATGACGCTCCGGTAGACCAGGAGCAGGATGATCAGCACCGTCGCGAGGGCGACGCCGAGAAGCAGGCCGTCGATACCGGCGAACGCGTCGGACAGGTCGGCCTGGTTGGCCGCAGGACCGGCGATCCGCACGGTCGTGTCCGGCACTTGCTCCGCCGCCTCGCCGATCTTCCGCAGCACGGTGGGGAGTTGGTCGTCGAGGTCGGGCCGCAGTTGGACGACTCCCTGGAGTGCCCGCCCGTCCTTGGAGGGGATGGCCGCGGACGCGGTGCCCACGGTTCCGCTCACGTCCCCGAGCGAGGCCAGGGCGCCGGTCGCGGCTTCGCGCTGCGCGGCGGTCATCTCGCCGCCGTCCCCGGTCGTCCAGACGACGATGGCGGGGAGCGTCTCGTCCTGGCGGAAGGCCCGCTGCTCGTCGATGACCTTGGTGGACTCGGCGTTCCGCGGGAGGAAAGCCGCCTGGTCGTTGGTCGCGACCTCGCCGAGCTTGCCGGCGTAGGGACCGAGTGTCCCGCCGATCCCCAGCCAGGCGACGAGCAGTACTACGGGCACGAGCCATCGCGCGAGCCGTGTGGACGTGGACATTGCGCTCCCGGGTGCGAGGGTCGAGCGATACCTTGATCGCAGACTATCTCAATCATCAAGATACTTGGGGTCCGGCCCGGCCGAACGCGCACGGGCCGCCGGGCGGCGTTCAGGACTCCTGGCGGAGCTGACCCAGTTCGTCGTTCAGAGCGTCCAGGAAACGCAGCACCGTCGCGAGTTCGTCGCTGCTGAACTGCTCCTGGGCGTGGGCCGCCGCCTGGGCGAGCGGCATGAAATGGGCGCGGGCGACCGACCGGGCGTCCGGAAGGTAGTGCAGGTGCACCACGCGCCGGTCGGTGCTCTCGCGCGACCTGCGGATATGACCGGCCTTCTCCAGCCGGTCGAGGCATGCGGTGACCGCACCGGACGTCAGACCGAGATGCACACGCAAGCGGCCCGGCGTGATCGGCGTCTCGGAATCCAGGATCGCGGCCAGCGCCTGGAGGTCTGTGGCGTGCAGCCCCTGATCCGCGGTGAAACCGTGTGCGATGCGGTTGATCTCACCGTTCATTCTCCGCAGCCGGACGGCCAGGGCCTGCAGTTCCTGTCTGCGGGGCTCGACGCCGGGGTCCGCCGCCTGCTGGGTCTTTCTGGTACTCGCCACGCGTTCACCCTATGGGCAGGGGGTGAGGGCCCGCGGGTCCGCGTCGACGGCCGGGGGCGGGTGAGGTGGGGAGGGGCTGCGCCCGATGCGGACGGAGCGGACGGAGCTGACGGAGCCGGCCCGATCCGGCTCGACCGGACCTCAAGTCACCTGACCAATACTCCCGGAGTGTAGGGACCGCACGGACCCGCGTCCTCCACCACGTCTCCGTGTTCGTCGACCGGCGAGAAGATCCGCGAGTTCCGGTCGTACGACCGGTTCGAGTCCTGACCGAACCCGATACCGGCGTCCGGATCCGACAAGCACCGGGTCGGCTGATCCTCCGTCCGTCTCAGAGAAGGGACAGCATGACCAGCACCCGACCCCGCACCGGGGCCGCCGTCCGGGCCGATGCCGTCAATGCCGCGCTCCGACAGTTCCTCGGCGCCCGCCGAGCCGAGGCCGAGGCGATCAGTCCGGCGTACGCGGCCGCCGTAGCCGAGTTGGAGGGCTTCGTCCTGCGCGGCGGCAAGCGTGTGCGGCCGGCCTTCGCCTGGCTCGGCTGGATCGGCGCCGGGGGCGACGAGCACGGCGCCACCGCCGAGGCGGTCCTGCGCACCTGCTCCGCGCTGGAGTTGTTCCACGCGTACGGCCTGATCCACGACGACGTGATAGACGCGTCCCTGACGCGCCGTGGCTCCCCCTCCGCGCACATGCTGTTCGCCGGCCGGCACCGGGAGCGGTGCTGGTCCGGCGACCCGGAGCTGTTCGGCGTCGGCGCCGCGATCCTGATCGGAGACCTGGCCCAGGTCTGGGCCGACGACATGATCCGTACGTCCGGGCTGCCGGCGCGGGAGCTGGAGCGGGTGGCTCCGGTGTGGTCGGCCCTGCGCACCGAGGTCCTGTGCGGTCAGGTGCTCGACCTGACCGCCGAGGCATCGGGCGACGAGGACGTCCGCACCCCGGTGCTGGTCGACCAGTACAAGACCGCGTCCTACACGGTGGAGCGTCCGCTGCACATCGGCGCCGTGATCGCCGGCGCGGACGCCGAACTCGTCGCCGCCTACCGCACGTTCGGCGTCGACATCGGCGTCGCGTTCCAGCTGCGCGACGACCTCCTGGGGGTGTTCGGCGCCCCCGAGGAGACCGGCAAGCCGTCCGGCGACGACCTGGTCCAGGGCAAGCGGACCGTGCTCTTCGCCGCCGCGCTCGAAAACGCGGACGCGCAGGACCCGGACGCGGCGAAGTTCCTCAGGGCCAGGATCGGGACGCAGATCTCCGACGACGAACTCAGCACGATGCGCTCCATCATCACCGGCGTGGGAGCGGTGGACCACGTCGAGCGCGACATAGCCACCCGCACCGAGCGGGCGCTCGCGGCGCTGCGGGCGAGCAGCGCGGTCGACTACGCGAAGGACGAGCTGGCCGCCATGGCGATCAGCGCGACACAGCGGACCTCATGAGCGATCGCCGCCGACGGGGTTGCCGACCGGGTCGCTGACACCCGCGCCGACAGAGCCGGCCCTGGTCTCCGGGGCCGGCTCCGCGTGCTGCGCACCGATCACGAGCCGGCCCCGCCCCCGGTGACCGACGATGCCGTGAGTGGTCCCCCGAGCCGAGGCCCATGAGCGTCCGTGCGTGGCCGCGGGGTTCGGCCCGGTCCGTGGCGGCCCCGGGCACGGGTCGGGGCCGCCACGGCGGGGCGTCATGCGGGGAGGTCGGGTGTCCGGCCCCGGGCCGGGGGCCGGCACGGCGGCAGGGCGAGGACCGTCGCCGCGATGGCGTCGGAGTCCTCCAGGGTGACCGAGCCGACGCCGGGTCTGATGCCCGCCGCGGTCACCCAGTGCACCGACTCGGTCGGCACCCCGTAGGCGAAGCGGCGGGGATGGGGTACGCCCCGGGCGTCGATCAGGTGGTAGGGGCGCTCGGAGACGGCGAGGCCCCCGGTCTCGTGGTCCGCGGCGTCGTCGCCTACGTCCCCGGTGGTGCCGGTGCCGTTGTCTTTCCGGCCGTGGGGTACGCGGTAGGGGCGGCACTGCCCGGTGCTCAGCAGCCGGCCCATCAGCGGGTCCGCGGTGCGCCGCAGATCGATCTCGGGCAGGCGGGCCTCGATGAGAACCGTGGCCCGCACCCGTGCGCCCGTCTCGCTCGACGTACCGGTGAAACAGGGGCCGGCCGGGTCGTCGGCGTCGGCGGACACCCGCAGACCGGGGCCGGTCACGTCGAGGACGCCCGCGTCCATGAGCGCCGCCATCTCCTCGATGCGGGACGCCGGCGGGCCGATGGACAGATAGGCGTTGAGCGGTGTGTACCAGTGGTCGAGGTCACCGCGGTGGGAGGCGGCGCTCAGGCCGGCGTGGTCGACGGCCAGGCGCAGTTCGTTGCGCAGGTCCCGCAGGACGTCGAGTGCGGCCTTGACCGGTCCGCCGACGTTGCCCTGGCGGGCCAGGCGGACGTCGTCGTCGAGGTGGCCGCGCAGCCAGCGCCTGAAGGCGGCCGGGCCGGTGACGTCGCGGGGGACGTAGGGGCGGGCGACACGCTGCCAGTCCCAGCGTTCCGCCGGGTCGATCCCGGCCTCGTCGAGGAGCCGGTCCTCGGCCCGTCCCGACTCCGCGCGCAGATACCTTTCGGCGAACTCCTCGGTGGCCGGGCCGGGTTCGCCGCGCGCCGTGAGCAGCCCCGCGTAGTAGACACCGCGCACCTCCTTGGAGATCAGTGGCCACAGGTCGGCGGCGAAGTCGATGGCCGCGCCGCCGCGGTCCCGTCGGCCGCGCAGCGCGGCGATGTACTCGGCGGTCAGGAGCCGGGGGAAGTAGCGGCCGTGGGCGCCCTTCTCGTTTTCGCCGCGCGCCTGGTAGGGCACACCGCGGCGGGAGCCCGCGTACAGGCGCGGCTCGCGGCCCGAGGGCCGGTAGACCAGCCGGTCGCCGGTACGGGTGAAGACACCGCCGCGGCCCTGGGTGAACAGGGCCATGTAGTCGAAGAAGTTGAGTCCCAGCCCCCGCAGCAGCACGCTCTGTCCGGCCCGGATGCCCGAGAGATCGACATCGGCGGGGTTGGCGGGGGCCACGTACGTCAGCGCGTGCCGGGCGGCGAATCGGGCCAGTCGCCGTTCGGTGCCGGTGGGCCGGGCCGGCAGGTGGCCCTGGGCGAGGACGACGGCGGACAGTCCGGTCAGCCGGGTGCCGTCCTCCAGGGTGACGGTCTGCGGGGCGCCGGAGTCGGTGTCCCTGCCCGTGTCCGTGTCGGCGTCCTCCAGGGCGACGGCCCGTACGGGGTGGACGAGCACCGTCAGGTGGGCGGCGGCGTTGGCCACGACCTGGTCGAACGCCCAGCGCAGATAGGAGCCGTAGAGCGCGCGGGTGGGATAGGAGTCGGGGCCCAGCCGGCGCGCCTCGGCGATGACCTCTCCGTCGTGGGCGGTCTCCCGGCCCGCGTCGAGCGTGCCCGATTCCAGGGCCTTGGCCCACTGGTACAGGCTCGGCCCCTCCTCCATCGGACCGTCGATGCGCACGCTGGCGTCGGTGTAGACCGTCACCTGGCAGGCGACCGTGTTCATCAGCAGATGGCGGGACTGCGTCGGGCGCCACACCCGTCCCGCGCCCGCCGGGTCCGGATCGACGACATGCACGGTGACGGCGTCCCAGCGGGGCGACTTCCGTTCCTGCGCGCAGAGCCGTTCGAGTACGGACAGGCCCCGCGGGCCGGCGCCGACGAGGCACACCTCCAGACGGGCCGTGTCCGGGGCAGGCGGGGCGGATGCGCGGGACTCCAGGGGTCCGGGGAGAAGTGGTTCCTCCGGGGGAAACCGAGCGGCCGCCGTCACCGGCGGTCCTGCGGGGATTCCGACGTCTGCTGCGCCTTCTTCTCCGTGCGTACGGTCCACAGTTCCTCCTTCCTCGGTCACCGTCGGGGCAGGCGCTCAATCAGGGATCGGTTCCGGCTGGAAGCCGACTGGAGGCGCCGGGGTCGGAGCGGCTCCGGAGCCGGTGGCCGTGCCCGCGGCCCGGGGCCGCGCCCTCCACCAGCGGGCCCCGAACGCCGCTCTATCGGGACTCAAGTCCCCGGTCGGCTAATGGGACTGCCCGCGGGGCGCGACCCCGCCGGATCAGGGCACGGAACGGAATGTGGAGATCCATCTGACGTACAGCGGTTGCCGGGGGCGATCCGCCTCATGAAGGAGCTTCGATGACGTTTCACACCTGCCCCAGAGGTCACGCTCGCGAGAGCGTCAGCATCGCTGGGTCCGTGCTCTGCGGTACCTGCGCCGGACGCGTCGAGGGCCAGCTGCGCGCGCTTCCCGCTCTGCACCAGGAATGCCTGCACCAGGCTTCGCCGACCGTCAGGCGGACCAACCCGACGAAGGTCTCGTCCGGTCGCCGCCGGGATCACCTCAACGTCTCGGTGCTCGACACCCGTCACCGCGCGCTCACCATGCTCGAGTCGTGGTCGGGAATGGTCGTGGACAAGCTGGGGACCCCTCCCCCGCCGCGTACCGTGCCCCACCTGGCGCGGTTTCTGCTGCGCCATCTCAAGTGGCTCGCGGCCCAGCCCCCGGCGGCCGACTTCGCGGACGAGATCGAGGGACTCGTCGTCGAGCTGCGGCAGACCGTCGATCCCGCGCCGAGTGTTCCCCACGCCGTCATCAGGAAGTGCGTGGTGGACAACTGCGCCGGGACGATCAGCGCCCTGCCGCAGGGCGGCGGGAGTGCGGGGAGCAGGCACATCGCCTGCTCCGCCGGGCACTCCTGGGAGATGCGTGAGTGGCTCGGCCTCCGCAGGCTCATGAAGCGGCAGCGTGAAGGGGTCGACGGATGACCGGGTCCGGGTCCGAGTCCGGGTCCGGGTCACCGGCCGAGGCACGCGATGCCGCCATGAGAGATGACAGAGGGAGCTGGGTGCGTTGACCCTACCGATCGCAGCCGAGGGGTTGTCGGAGAGCCGCCGGGCCCGCTCGGTCGGCATCGGCCGCGCCCACGCCAAGGCCATCCTGCTGGGAGAGCACGCCGTCGTCTACGGGGCACCGGCGCTCGCACTGCCGGTTCCGCAGCTCACGGTCACGGCGAGCGCCGGGTGGTCCTCCGGCAGCTCCGGCGGCCGGGGCGGCCTGTCCTTCACGATGACCGGTTCCGCGTCGCGGGAGCTGGTGACACAGGCCTCCGACGGACTGCGACGGCTGACCGAGGAGTTCATCACGCGCATGGGCGTGCCGGGCGCGCCGGCCCTGGAGGTGATCCTGGACGGTGCGATCCCGCACGGCCGGGGGCTCGGATCCAGCGCGGCCGTCTCCCGTGCGGTCGTCCTCGCCCTCGCCGATCTGCTGGGCCGTGAACTGACCGAGAGCATGGCGTTCGACCTGGTGCAGACGGCCGAGAACGTGGCGCACGGCCGGGCCAGCGGGGTGGATGCCATGACGGTCGGCGCGTCGCGGCCGTTGCTGTTCCAGGCGGGCCGGGCGGAGGAACTGGCCGTCGGCTGCGACGGGTTGTTCATCATCGCCGACAGCGGCGTCCCCGGCAGCACCAAGGAAGCGGTCGGGCTGCTGCGTGCGGGATTCGGGCGCCGCGCCGGAGCGCAGGACAGGTTCGTCGGCCGGGCGTCCGAGCTGGCCGAGGCGGGCAGGCGGGCCCTCGCCGACGGCGACCCCGGGGAACTCGGCTCGTGCCTCACCGACTACCACGAACTGCTCCGCGCGGCCGGTCTCAGCACCGGGCCGATCGACACGCTGGTCGAGGCCGCGCTGAAGGCGGGCAGCCTCGGAGCCAAGATCACCGGGGGTGGCCTGGGCGGCTGCGTGATCACTCAGACCCGGCCCGAACAGGCCCGGCAGGTCACCCGGCAGCTGCACGAGGCCGGCGCCGTACAGACCTGGGTCGTACCGCTGAAGGGGCTCGACAACCATGCGCACTGAACACTCGACCGCACCTGTGGCGGGACCGTCCGGGCAGGGCGCCACGGGAAGCGCGACCGCCGTCGCGCACCCGAACATCGCCCTGATCAAGTACTGGGGCAAGCGCGACCAGCGTCTCGTACTGCCCTGGACGTCCAGCCTGTCGATGACACTCGACCTCTTCGCGACGACCACCCGGGTGCGGCTCGATCCCGGGGCCGGGCACGACACGGCGGCGCTGAACGGCGTACCCGCGACGGGCGAGACGCTGCGGCGTATCACCGCCTTCCTCCAGTTGGTGCGGGAGACGGCCGGCAGCGGCGTGAGGGCCGTCGTGGACACGGAGAACACCGTTCCCACCGGGGCGGGTCTGGCGTCCTCCGCCAGCGGGTTCGCCGCCCTCGCCGTGGCCGCCGCGGCCGCGTACGGGCTGGATCTCGACGCCACCGCGCTGTCCCGGCTGGCGCGGCGCGGATCCGGGTCCGCGTCGCGGTCGCTGTTCGGCGGCTTCGTCGTCTGGCACGCGGGCGCGGAGACCGGTACGGCGGCGGAGGCGGACCTCGGCTCGTACGCCGAGCCGGTGCCCGCCGCGGGCATCGACCCGGCGCTGGTCGTCGCCGTCGTCGACGCCGGGCCCAAGGAGGTCTCCAGCAGGGAGGCCATGCGCCGCACGGTCGACACGTCACCGCTGTTCCGGCCGTGGGCCGCTTCCAGCGAGGACGACCTGGCCGACATGCGGGCGGCCCTGCGGCGGGGCGACATCGACGCGGTGGGCGAGATCGCGGAGCGCAACGCGCTCGGCATGCACGCGACGATGCTCGCGGCCCGGCCCGCGGTGCGCTATCTGTCGTCGGCCACGGTCACCGTGCTCGACAGGGTGCTCCAGCTGCGGCGGGAGGGCATCGCGGCCTACTCGACCATGGACGCCGGGCCGAACGTGAAGGTGCTGTGCCGCCGCGCGGACGCGGAGCGGGTGGCCGGAGCCGTGCGCGACGCCGTCCCGGACGACACAGTCCTGGTGGCCGGACCGGGCCCCGGCGCCCGTCTGCTGGGCGAGGGCACATGACGGCGTCGCGTGGCACGGTCGTACGGCGCGCGCCGGGCAAGCTGTTCGTCGCGGGCGAGTACGCGGTGGTCGAGCCCGGCAACCCGGCGATCCTGGTCGCGGTCGACCGGCACGTCACCGTCACCGCCACCGCGGCACGGAGCGGCGCTGCCGATGTCGTGGTCTCCTCCGACCTCGGCGGGCGCTCGGTGGGCTGGCACTGGCACGACGGCCGGCTCGTCTTCCACGGCGCCGGCGACGGGCGACGGAGGCGCGAAACGCTGGCGCACGTCGTGTCGGCGATCGAGACGGTGGGCCGGCTGCTGGCCGAACGCGGCCTTCCGGTACCCCCGTTGGACATCTCGGTCAGCAGCCGGCTGCACGAGAACGGCAGGAAGTTCGGCCTGGGCTCCAGCGGCGCGGTGACCGTGGCCACCGTCGGGGCCGTCGCGGCCTTCTGCGGACTGCGACTGCCCCGGGAGGACCGGTTCCGGCTGGCCCTGCTCGCCACCGCGGAGCTCGATCCGAAGGGCTCCGGCGGTGATCTCGCCGCCAGTACGTGGGGCGGCTGGATCGAGTACCGGGCACCCGACCGGACCCATGTGCTCGACCTGGCCCGGCGTCTGGGGGTCGACGGGGCACTGCGCGCACCGTGGCCGGATCACGCGGTGCGCCGGCTGCCGCCGCCCGACGGCCTGTCACTGGAGGTCGGCTGGACGGGGAATCCCGCCTCCACCGCCTCCATGGTGTCGGCTCTGCACCGCCGCACCTGGCGGGGCACCGCATCGCACCAGAAGTTCGTGGAGACCACGAGCGACTGTGTGCGCTCCGCGGTCGCCGCCCTCGACACCGGCGACGGTCCGGGCCTGCTGCACCAGATCCGCCGGGCCCGGCAGGAGCTCGCGCGCCTGGACGACGAGGTCGGCCTCGGCATCTTCACACCCGCGCTGACGGCACTGTGCGACACCGCCGAGGCCGTCGGGGGCGCGGCCAAGCCCTCCGGGGCAGGAGGCGGCGACTGCGGCATCGCCCTGCTGGACGCCGGGGCCGCGCGGGAGATCACACATCTACGGCAACGGTGGGAGAGGGCCGGGGTGCTGCCCCTGCCCGTCCGTCCCGCCCTGGAAGGGACCGAGGAATGAGCGCTCAGCGCAAGGACGACCACGTCCGGCTCGCCATCGAGCAGCACCACGGGCACAGCGGGCACAACCAGTTCGACGAGGTGTCGTTCGTCCACCACGCCCTGGCCGGCATCGACCGGCCGGACGTGTCCCTGGCCACGGAGTTCGCCGGCATCGGCTGGCAGGTGCCGATCTACATCAACGCGATGACCGGCGGCAGCGTCAAGACCGGTGCCATCAACCGGGATCTGGCCACCGCCGCCCGCGAGACCGGGGTGCCCATCGCGTCGGGGTCCATGAACGCCTACCTCAAGGACCCCTCGTGCGCGGGCACGTTCCGCGTCCTGCGCGAGGAGAACCCGGACGGCTTCGTGATGGCGAACATCAACGCCACGACGTCGGTCGACAACGCGCGGCGCGCCGTCGACCTGCTGGAGGCCAACGCCCTTCAGATCCACATCAACACGGCGCAGGAGACGCCGATGCCGGAGGGCGACCGGTCGTTCTCCTCCTGGGGCCCGCAGATCGGGAAGATCGCCGCGGCGCTCGACATCCCGGTCATCGTCAAGGAGGTCGGCAACGGGCTCAGCCGTCAGACCCTCCTGACTCTCCAGGACCTGGGGGTGCGGGCGGCGGACGTCAGCGGCCGCGGCGGCACGGACTTCGCCCGGATCGAGAACGGCCGCCGGGAGCACGCCGACTACGCGTACCTGCGTGGCTGGGGACAGTCCACCGCCGCCTGTCTCCTGGACGCGCAGGGCCTGACCCTGCCCGTACTGGCCTCCGGTGGTGTGCGCCATCCGCTCGACGTGATGCGCGCGCTGGCACTCGGCGCCCGCGCGGTCGGCTCGTCCGCGGGATTCCTGCGCACGCTGCTCGACGGCGGTGTCCCGGCACTGGTCGAGCAGCTCACGGCGTGGCTGGACCAACTCGCCGCGCTGCAGACCATGCTCGGCGCGCGTACCCCCGCCGACCTCACCCGCTGCGACCTGCTGATCCGCGGCGAACTGCGTGACTTCTGCGCCAACCGGGGCATCGACCCGCGGCCACTGGCCCAGCGCTCCGGCTCCCGCCCCCGCTCCTTCCCGGGCCCGGACCTCGGCCCGGACTCCGTCTCCGTCCGGGACGCGGGCCGGGGCGCCGTCCCCGGCTTCGTCCCGGCGAGAAGCTCCACGCACTGAAGGGAAAGCACACGATGACCGACGCACACGCCATAGCCGGGGTCCCGATGCGGTGGGTGGGACCCGTGCGTATCTCGGGGAACGTCACCACCACCGAGACGCAGGTACCGCTCGCCACCTACGAGTCGCCGCTGTGGCCGTCCGTGGGCCGCGGGGCCAAGGTCTCCATGCTGGCCGAGCGCGGCATCGTCGCCACTCTGGTCGACGAGCGGATGACACGCTCGGTGCTGGTGGAGGCGACGGACGCGCAGACCGCGCTCATGGCCGCACGGAACATCGAGGCGCGGGAGGAGGAGCTGCGTGAACTGGTGCGCGGCTGCAGCAGGTTCGCCCGGCTGATCGGCGTGCGGCACGAGATCAACGCCAACCTGCTGTTCGTCCGGTTCGAGTTCGCCACCGGTGACGCCTCCGGGCACAACATGGCGACACTCGCCTCCGACGTCCTGCTGAAGCACCTGCTGGAGACCGTTCCGGGCATCTCCTACGGTTCGATCTCGGGGAACTACTGCACGGACAAGAAGGCCACCGCGATCAACGGGATTCTCGGGCGCGGCAAGAACGTGGTCACCGAACTCCTCGTACCGCGCGAGGTGGTGAGCGAAGTCCTGCACACGACGGCCGCACGGATCGTCGAGCTGAACATCCGCAAGAACCTCCTCGGCACCCTGCTCGCCGGCGGCATCCGTTCGGCCAACGCCCACTTCGCGAACATGCTGCTCGGCTTCTACCTGGCCACGGGCCAGGACGCGGCCAACATCATCGAGGGCTCGCAGGGCGTCACCATGGCCGAGGACCGGGACGGCGACCTCTACTTCGCCTGCACACTGCCCAACCTGATCGTGGGCACCGTCGGCAACGGCAAGGGCCTCGGCTTCGTGGAGACGAACCTGACCCGGCTCGGCTGCCGGGAGGACCGCGAACCGGGGGACAACGCCCGCCGGCTGGCGGTCATCGCGGCGGCCACGGTGCTGTGCGGTGAACTCTCGCTGCTCGCGGCGCAGACCAACCCCGGTGAACTCATGCGCGCGCACATCCAGCTGGAACGCGACAACACGACCGCAAAGGTGGGTGCATAGGCATGTCCCTGTCCATCGGAATCCACGACCTGTCGTTCGCGACAACCGAGTTCGTCCTGCCGCACACGGCACTCGCCGCGTACAACGGCACCGACATCGGCAAGTACCACATCGGCATCGGCCAGGAGTCGATGAGCGTACCGGCCGCCGACGAGGACATCGTGACCATGGCCGCGACCGCGGCGGCGCCGCTCGTCGCACGGCACGGCGCGAGCCGGATACGGACGGTCGTGTTCGCGACGGAGTCGTCGATCGACCAGGCCAAGTCGGCGGGGGTGTACGTGCATTCGCTGCTCGGGCTCCAGTCGGCCTGCCGGGTCGTGGAGCTGAAGCAGGCGTGCTACGGGGCGACGGCGGCCCTGCAGTTCGCCATCGGGCTGGTGCGGCGCGACCCCGCCCAGCAGGTCCTCGTCATCGCCAGCGACGTCTCCAAGTACGAGCTGGACAGTCCGGGTGAGGCGACGCAGGGCGCCGCCGCGGTGGCCATGCTGGTGGGCGCGGATCCCGCCCTGGTGCGCATCGAGGAGCCGTCGGGCCTGTACACCGCCGACGTCATGGACTTCTGGCGGCCCAACTACCGCGAGACCGCGCTGGTCGACGGGCAGGAGTCCATCAACGCCTACCTCCAGGCCCTCGAAGGCGCCTGGAAGGACTACGCGCAGCAGGACGGCCGAGCGCTGGAGGAGTTCGCCGCGTTCATCTACCACCAGCCGTTCACGAAGATGGCCTACAAGGCGCACCGGCACCTGCTGAACTTCTGCGGGCACGCCGCCGGCCAGGACGCGGTGGCCGAAGCCCTCGGCCGGACCACCGCGTACAACACGGTCATCGGCAACAGCTACACCGCGTCGGTGTATCTCGGCCTGGCCGCGCTGCTCGACCAGGCGGACGACCTGACCGGCCGGGCCGTCGGCTTCCTGAGCTACGGGTCCGGCAGTGTGGCCGAGCTGTTCTCCGGGACCGTCGTCGCCGGGTACCGCGAGCGTCTGCGGACCGGGGCCAACCGGGAGGCGATCGACCGGCGCAGGACCCTGGACTACGCCGGCTACCGCGAACTGCACGAGCGGTCCCTCCCGGCCGACGGCGGCGACCACCGGACCCCGGCGCAGACCACCGGACCCTTCCGGCTGGCCGGGATCAGCGGCCACAAACGTCTCTACGAGGGGCGCTGACGATGCCTCGTCCCGGACCCGTGAGTGCGCGGGCGGCCTCCGCGCGCGTACGGCCCGTCTTCCCCCCCGGCATGCGGTGCGCCACCGGGAGTGGCGCACCGCATGCCGGGCGTTCGCACGCCCATGTCAGGACCACTTGAGGGGAGGGCGGCCGCATGAGCGACGTCACCATCCACGTTCTCGGTACGGGTGCCTACGTACCGGAACGGATCGTCTCCAACGATGAGGTCGGCGCACCGGCCGGGGTCGACGACGACTGGATCACGCGCAAGACCGCGATCCGCGAGCGGCGCTGGGCCGCCGACGGCCAGGCCACCTCGGACCTGGCCACCGCCGCGGGGCTGGCGGCACTGAAGTGCGCAGGCATCTCCCCGGAGCAGCTGACCGTGATCGCGGTCGCCACCTCGACGCCGGACCAGCCGCAGCCGCCCACGGCGGCCTATGTCCAGCACCACCTCGGTGCGGCCGGCACGGCGGCGTTCGACGTCAACGCGGTCTGCTCGGGCACGGTGTTCGCGCTGTCCTCGGTGGCGGGCACTCTGGTGCACCGGGGCGGCTACGCGCTGGTCATAGGCGCCGACGTCTACTCACGCATCCTCGATCCGGCCGACCGCAGGACGGTCGTGCTGTTCGGGGACGGGGCGGGCGCGATGGTCCTCGGGCCGACCGGCAAGGGCCCGGTCGTCCGGCGGGTCGCGCTGCACACCTTCGGCGACCTCACCGGACTGATCGGAGTGCCCGCGGGCGGCAGCCGGCGCCCCCTCGACGCGGCCGGACTCGGCGCCGGTCTCCAGTACTTCGCGATGGACGGGCGCGAGGTGCGCCGCTTCGTGGTGGAACAACTGCCGCAGCTGACCAAGGGGTTCCTCCACGAGGCGGGTGTCGAGGCCACCGACATCAGCCACTTCGTGCCGCACCAGGCCAACGGGGTGATGCTCGACACCGTTTTCGAGGAGCTGCACCTGCCGCGGGCCACCATGCACCGCACGGTCGAGACGTACGGCAACACCGGAGCGGCCTCCATCCCGATCACGATGGACGCGGCCGTCCGCTCCGGTTCCTTCCGGCCGGGCGAGCTGGTCCTGCTGGCCGGCTTCGGCGGTGGCATGTCCGCGAGTTTCGCCCTGATCCAGTGGTAGCGGCCCGCGAGCGGCGGACTGGCGGCGGCGCGCTGTAGGGAACGTGCGGGGGTGGCGGCGGGGCCCCGGTACGGGTGACCCGTACGCTCACCCCACCGCTGCTGCCTGGCATCCAGGCGTGTCAGGACAGCGGCCAGCCGCGCAGTGCTGCGTCGGTCATCTCCTGGAGTTCGTCGCGGCCGACACCGCTCGCGGCCTGTACGGCGATGCCGAACGCCAGGGTGGTGACACAGCGGGCCGGCAGCCCCGGATCGGCCCGCGGCGGCAGGCCGCCGCAACGGCCGGAGTCCAGCCTGCCGTTGGCGCTCTGCTCCGCGTCCGAGTCGGCCGCCACCATGCTCACGGTCCGGTACGCCAAGTCCCAGCCGGGCATCAAGTCCAACGCCGTCGAGCCCGGCCCCACCGCCACCGACATGACCGCGGCCTTCGGAATCGGCAGGCCGCCTCAGGACAGTGCACGCGGTCGTCGTGCGGACGGCGACTCCCGGCGCGGACGGCCCGACGGGAACCCTCCGGGACGAGAACGGGGAACTGCCCTGGTAGGCGCGGGAGAACTGCCCCCCGACGGTCACTGCTGTTCCGTCACCGGATCCGCCTCCGCCTCCCTGCGTGCCGCCGGGGCCGGGCCCTCCGGGACGCCGGCGTCCCGGAGGGCCCGGGCCAGATCGCGGGCGCGTTCCTGCTCGTCCCGCGCCCTGTCGGCGAGCACCACCCGCGGCGGCCGACCGCCGTCCTCCGCGATGTGCCGGGCGAGGTCGCAGGCGAGCGCGCCGGCCCCGGAGTAACCGCCCAGCAGCAAGGAACGGCCCGCGGCGTACGAGGCCAGGGCGTCGCGCGCGCCGTCGGCGCCGGTGCGCAGCACCAGTAGTTCCTGGGGCCCGGGGTAGAGGTCGGACAGCAGGTCGTAGCAGGTGGCGGGCGCGCCCGGGGGCGGTATGAGACAGATGGTGCCCGCCCGCTCGTGCCCCGCCGCCCGCAGCGTGACCAGCGGGCCGACCCGCCTGGCCGCGACGCCCACGCCCGGGTGCGGTACGGCGCTGTCCTCCAGGATTCCGAGGACTTCGCCGACGGTCGTGTGCTCGCCCGCCGACAGGGAGAGAGTGCGCAGCAGCATGGCGCTCTGGGCGAGCAGTTCGGCGGCCGCGTCCGCGTTGAACAGGGCCCGGTCGTACACGCCCGTCAGGACCAGGCCGCCCGCGCTGTCGTGGTGGGCGAGCAGTCCGACGGGCGGCGCGCAGCGGGCCGGGACGGTGACGGGGAACTCGGCCTTGATGCCGTGGACGGCGAGTTCGGCCTCCAGGCCGTCCACCGGGTGCGGCGAGTCCTCGAAGACGACGACGGTGTCCGTGCATCCCGTGTCGCGGGATCCGCGCCCGTCCCAGGCGTGGATCCAGTCGCCGGGAACCCACTCGTAGGCGGCCAGGTCGAGGGCGCGCTCGCGCAGTTGCCGCAGCAGGTCGGGCAGGGTGGCCGCCGGGTCGACGTCGACGTGCATGGGCAGCGGGTTGCGCAGCGGGCCCGGCATCAGGGCGGCGCCGTCGAAGAGCACGCCTCTTCCCGAGACGGTCACCGTGAAGCGGACGGGGGCCGACGCGGTGGCGCCGGAGCCCCAGTGGATCAGCAGGGCCCAGACGGCCTGCAGCACGCTGCTCTCGGCGATACCCCAGGTGGCCGCCCAGCGCGTGAGGCGGGTGGTCTCGACGGAGTCCAGGCGCAGCCGGGTGTGACCGGTGCCGGTCAGGCCGGTGGGTCCGGCGGGCCGTCCCGGCCAGGAGGCCGCGCCGTCGGGCGGCGTACGGCCCGCCCAGAGGTCCTGGGCGGGACGGGGGTCCTGGGCGGCGGCCCAGGTGGTGTAGTCGCGCAGGTCGGGGCGGCGCTCACCACCGGGCAGAGTGCCACCGGCGAGATAGGCGCGGTAGAACTCGCGCAACAGGATGTTCGCGCTGCGGCTGTCGAGCAGGGCCCGGTGGTAGGTGACCAGGATCCAGATGGGTTCCTCGGGCGGGGCGGGCTCCCGCTCCAGCAGCGTCAGGCGCAGCGCGCCGGGGCGGCGCAGTTGGAAGCCGCGCAGCCGGTCCTGCTCCAGGAGGGCGGACCAGTCGCCGTCGCGGAAGGTCCGGCGGGCGATGTCGGGCGTGACCCGCTCGTGGACCACCAGCCGCGGTTCATCGTCGTCGGTGAACGCGGTGCGCAGGACGGTCTCGCAGTCCAGGACCGACTGCCAGGAGGCGGTGAAGCGCGCGGTGTCGAGCGGGCCGTGCCAGATCCAGACGAGTTGCTCGACGTGGCGTCCGGTGCCGGGCCGCGTGTCACCTCCCGCGTGCAGCGCTGCCTGCTGGGGGGTGGCCCGGAAGGCGGGCAGGACGCGGGCGGCGGGTGAGTCCGCCAACTCCGCCAGCAGCTTCCGCAGTTGGCGGGCGAGGGCGTGGACGGAGGTGTCGGTGACGCCCTCGTCGGGGTCGGTGGTCCAGTTGAGGTCGACGTACAGCCTGCCGTCGCGGACATGTGCGCGTACCTCGACGCGGTGGGTGGGCGGGGCGGAGCCGGGCGGCGGGTCGCCGAGGAGCAGACAGGTCTGTGCGGGTGGCATCTCGCGCAGCGCGCGGTGCGTCTGCGGGTCGGGGCTCCACTCACGGCAGGCCCCGAAGCCGGCGCCGGCGCCGGCCCGGCCGGCACAGGCGGCCAGGGAGTCCACGAGTGCCGTCAGCCGGCCGAGGGGGCCGAGGCCGGTGTCGAGGGTGAGCTGGACCGGGTACGGCTCGGCGAGCCGTCCGACGTGCCGCCGCAGACCGTGGCGGCCCGCCCGCGGATCGCCGAGTACGTCGAAGCCGACGGACCCGGATCCCTGCCGGTGGCCGAGGGCCAGGGCGAACACACCGATCAGCACCTCCCCGGTGGTCAACGCGAGCCGCCGGGCCAGTCCATGGGTGATCCGCTCGGTGATCTCCTCCGCCAGGACGAACCCGGCACGCCGCCGCACCTCGTCGGGGACGGCGCGCGGCGTGTCGCCCGGTTCGGACACCGGGGCGGCGCCGGACGCACCACCGCGGACGGGCGACGCGGCAGCATCGGGACGTTGCCCCAAAGCGGGTAACGGGGCGGGCTCGGAGGGATCACCCGACGCGAACACCGGTGCGGCACCGGGCCTTTCATCCGGTGCGGGGAGCGGGGTGGCACTGGGCGCATCGCCCGGTGCGGGAGATGGAGCCACGCCCAAGGCGTCGTCTCGTGCGACCACCGGGGCGGCGCCGGACGCTTCACCGCGCCCGGACGACGGGGCGGCGTCGTACGCATCACCCCGTCCAGACGCGGGGTCGGCGGCGGACGTATCGCCTTGCCCGGGCGTACCGGTGGGCAGGGCACGCGCGGTCTCACGGGATCTGCGCCCCGCGACTTGGGTCCAGTGCCGTGCTTCGGCGGTGTCACCGGCCAGCTCCCGCAGTTCGGCGAGCCAGTCGGTCAGTGCGTCGTCGCGTACGGGCTGCGGGCCACCGGTCGCCGTGCCGAGGGCGGCGGTCAGGTCGTCGAGCAGGATGCGCCGGGACGCGGTGTCCACGGCGAGTTCGTGGACGACCAGGGCGAGCCGGTCGGCACGCGGTCCGGCTGTACGGCGGTCCCTGGCGAGCACGGCCCGCAGCTGTGTCCCGGTGTGCGCGTCGAGCGTGCCGCCGGCCGATTCCAGCAGTGCGGCGTATCCGGCCTCGTCGGTGAACTCCCCCTCCGCCAGCGGATCCTGGCCGCCCGCGCTCGCGTCCGCGGCCCGCGCGGTGCGCCAGCCGTCCGTGGCGTCGAGGCGCGAGCGCAGTTGCGGGTGGGCGGCCACGACGTTCCGCAGCGCCTCGCGCAGCGCAGCCGTGTCCGGCACGGGCACCGGTTCGAGCAGCAGTACTTCGTAGCGGCGTTCGCCGGGGCGGGCGAGGGCCGCGCGCTGGGCGGGCGTCAGGGGGCGGTCGGCGGGCGGCGGCTGGGTGAGCCGGTCGGCGACGCGGCCCGCGATGAACGCGGCCGGTGCTCCGTGCGGTTCGGAGAACCGCAGGGTGTGGTGGTCGGGGCCGTGCCTCAGGAGCCGGTGCCGCCAGGCGGGCCGGCCCGCGTCCTCGGCGGTCAGCTCGCCCAGGAGGCGTTCGAGCGCCGCGGCGTCGAGCGGGCCGTGCAACTCGACGTCCCAGGGCGCGGGGTAAGGAGGCCGCCCGGGGTCGACGACCACGGATATCGGAGCGTGCGGGAAGTGGTGAGCAGTCATGGTGTCCGGGGGTGTGTGGTCAGCCGCGCGTGGCCGGGTCCCCGTCTCTCCCTTCTGCGAGCGCGAAAAGAGCGTGCGGGGAACGTGAACCGCCCGGGGCACCGTGCTCCGGACGGGTGCCGTGCGAGCGCGTGGGCCGGGGACGTACGGGCGTACGAACAGGCGCGGCCGTCCCGGCTACCGCCCAACTGCCTCTCCCCCATTGACAGCCCCCTGCCCTGCCGATGCCGACGACGGTCGGCGAGCACTACGTTACGGGCAGTACGCGCCCCAAGTCCGGTTCTCCGAGCAGGTATACAGCCGGGTGCGAGCAGTGCCCGAGCGCCACCGACGCCCGCGTACGCGTACAAGTGCCCGGCGGGGCAAGGGAAACCAAGGTCCGGGGCGGTGCCGGCAGAGAGGAGAGAGGGCGGCCCGCGACGGGTGCCCGGCGCTCGACGGGGTCAGCCGACGGGCGCGGACTCCGGGAGGAGGCGGCGGGCGACGCGGCAGGCCCGGCCCAGCAGTTGAGGGAGTTCACCGCTCCCGCGGGCGAGGAGCCGGCCGGGGACGGTCCGCGATCGTACCGGCCCCAGCGTCCACCGGCGCCAGTCGTCGGCAGCGTCGACCGCGGCCGGCGGATCGTCCTCGGAGGCGACGACGAGCACCGGGGTGGTGAGCGGTCCGGCCCGCCAGGGTCTGCCGGCCGCCTCGCGCAGGTCCTGGGCCAGCTCCAGGTCCGCGCGGAGCACCGGCAGTACGGCCCGCAGCATGATCCCCTCGTCGCTGCCGGGCGGCACGACTCGCCCGCCGCCGAGGACATGCAGCAGGTCGGTGTCCGTCGCCCGGCGGACGTCCGGCAGCTCTGCGGGCGGGAGGGGCGGGGGCCAGGCGCCGACGCCGAGGAACACCGGGCCCGGCAGGCCCTTCTCGTGCAGGGCACGGACCACGGTGAGCGCCGCCAGCGAGCCGAGTCCGTGCCCGTACAGGGCGTACGGGCCGGGGCGGGGGACCGTGAACAGCGGCAGCACCTCGGCGAGAAGCCCCGTGCGCGTGGTCAACCGGGGCTCGGTACGCCGCTGGGTACAACCCGGCAGAAGGACCGGGACCGGCTCCACACCGGGTCCCACGTCCGCCGCCCAGTCGCCGAAGGCGAAGACGCCCTCGGCGGAGTGTCCGAAGCAGTACAACCGAACCGGCCGGTCGACCGACATGTGCGCCCCCTGTTCCGCGTCCGCTCCTGGTACCGCCCGGGGCGGAGATTCGATGATTGCCGGGCCGGCTCGAACGCGGCTGGAGACCTGGCCGAGACCGCGGCTCCGAGCACACGGCCCGCGGCCAGGTCCTGACCGCTGGATATCTCCGGGGAGCCGCCCCGGTGGTGTGCGCGGGTACGCCGCGAGGCGCGGGACCGTCCCCCGTACGGCCCTGCCCCCGGTGTCCCCACGAACGTTGCCGACGAGGTGGAATCCGAACCGGGCGACCCCGGGTCCTCGCCACGGCTGTCCCGGGATCGTGACGATCCGCCGGACGGCTACTAGCTAGGCGGCGTACCGGTCGAAGGTGGAGCCGCGGCGCAGGCCGGCCACCACGTCGAGTTCGGGATCGACCGCGAGCATCGCCTGGTGCAGGCGCTGGAGTTGGGTTGAGGGCTCCACCCCGAGTTCCTCTATCAGCCCCTCCCGCAGTCTCCGGTACACGTTCAGGGCGCCGGCCTGCCGCCCGGACCGGTACAGCGCCACCATCGCCTGCGCGTGCAGGCCTTCGTGCTGGGGGTGACGGGCGATCAGGTCGACCAGTTCGGCGACGAGTTCGGCGTGCCGGCCGAGCCGCAGATCGGCGTCGATACGCCGCTCGGTGGTCATCAGCCGGGACTCCTCCAGCCGCGTGACCTCAATGTCCAGGACCGGGCCGAGCCGTACGTCGACCAGCGCGGGCCCCTGCCACAGGGCGAGGGCCTGCCGGAAACTACGGGCGGCCCGCCGGTCGTCCCCCGACTCGAAGGCTTCCTGGCCCTCGGCGACCAGGCGTTCGTAGGTGTAGACGTCCACGGACTCCGGCGGGATGCGCAGCAGGTAACCGCCGTGCCGAGTGGCCAGAACGTTCTTCGCCCCGCCCGGGACGCCGGGCCCCATCGCGGAGCCGAGGCAGCGGCGCAGTTGCATGATGTACGTCTGGAGCGTGGTCATCGCGCTCTGCGGCAGCTCCGTCCCCCAGATCTCCTCCATCAGCGTCGACACCGGCAGGACGCGGCTCGGGTACAACGCCAGAAGGGCGAGAACCTGTCGTGGCTTTCCGGCGGTCGGGACGATCGAGTCCCCGTTCTCGGCGGCACTCAGCGGGCCTAAAACCTGAATCTCCATTGCTCTCCCCGTTCGTCGTCGGGTACTCCCGATGGCGGAAATTCGTCGGCGAACCAGCACGCTAACCCCACGCGCACCGGAGGCACCGGTTCCTTCAGCGGCACTTGAGTAATCCTCCAACCGCAGTTAAACGGGGAGTGCGAACCACGCAAGCAGAAGACAAACCCGTGGACATACCGCGAACGCCCTTGTACACACGGGCACCGACCGTGCTAATGCCCGAAGGTCCCCCATGCCTGCTCCGGTGCGGATGCGGGTGCGGGTGTGAGCTCCGGCTCGGGTACGAGGGAGGGCTCGGGCGCGGCGGCCGGCGGCCGGGAGCCGGCGCAGAGCAGGGTGCCCAGGTCCCGCCGGTCGGCGAGGAGCGGCAGCAGCAACTCCCAGGAGCGGGTGATGTTCTGCCGGGACAGCCAGGACGCGTCCCTGCCGCCCAGCACTTCGAAGCCCGTGGTCGCGGCGACGATGACACGAGCGGCGACGGTCCAGGGCACCCCCCGCGCGAGCGCGCCGCTGCTCTCGGCCCGGCACAGGCTGTCCTCGACCCAGCGCTGCCACTCCTTGTGCAGCGGGGACACGGCACGGCGAGCGATGTCACCGGCGAGCCCGAAGCCCCCGCGGACCACGACGTCCTGAGCGAGGGCGGCCATCAGCTCGTGCGTGGCGTCCACCACCGCTTGCAGGGAGTCGCCCTGCCGGGCCCGCGCCGACTCGGTGAGCCGGCGGACGGTCTCGGCGGCCTCCGCCTCGACCGCCTCGGCGAGCACGCCCTTGTTCGCGAAGTGGAAGTGCAGCGCCCCGTTGCTGACACCGGCCCGTTTGCTGATGACCGTCAGCGACGCGGGGACGAAACCCACCTCGGCGAACGTCTCGGCCGCGGCCCGTATCAGCGAACGCCGCGTGCGGGCGGCCCGCTCCTGTCTGACCATGCTCTGCCTCCTGGGCAACAGGCACTGAGGGGTGCCGCGCCCTGCGGGACCGCAGGCCGGCGCGGGTGCCACGCGGCGCCACTCACGGCGCCACCGGCCGCATTCGCGGTCGGCAGGGTCACGCGGAACAGACTAACAAACCGCTTGAGCGGTTTCATATACGAGGGCTGTGAACATCATTGATCATCACCGCCCACCGGACACGGGCGGACCGGCACCCACGACGGGCACGGACGCGGGTACAGGTGGGCCGAACGCGCGGCGCAGGGAAGGGGCGCGGGGCGACCGCCGCAGCGGAGACCGGAGCGGAGCCGGCGCAGGGCGGAAGTTCGCCGTGGTGGGACTTGTCTGTCGTCACATCACTGCGATGCGCGGCCGCATACCGCGGGCGGGGGCTTCATGTGTGCGCTCCTGGCCGGGGCCGTGCCCGCAGGGCTGTGGGGCGCCCTGCGGAGGCCGGGGAGGAGTCGGGCCACGCCCAAGTCCAGGGACCGGACGGACTCCCGGGTCACGCCGCCGCGGCTCGGACCCTTGGCCGGGACGGCCGAAGCGAGGGGCGGAGTGGGCGGGCGGCCGAAGGAGACGACGCCGGCCGTGGCAGGAGCGAGGTCGGAGTCGGCGTCGACGGCACAGCGGCCGTCACGAGATCGTGCGAGTGGTCCCCCTGGGACCCGGGCGGGTCGGCTTCCGGAAGGCGACCGGACCGGACCGTTCCCGGCAGACCCACGCCTTTCGGGGCCGTCGTGTTTTCGTCAGTTGACGCGTAAGGAGTTCGTACTGCCGCCCTTGCGGGGTCCGGGGACAGGAGCCACGGCGGGCGTCTGCTGCTCCGCCAGTGGGGTCTCCGGTGCGGCGGTCAGGATGGACTGCTGGAGCTGGCGCAGCCGCGACGAGGGCTCCAGCCCCAGGTCCCGTACCAGGGTGCCGCGCAGTCGGTGGTAGACGTCCAGGGCCTCGCCGCGCCGGCCCGAACGGTGCAGCGCCAGCATGAACTGGGCGTGCAGATTCTCGTGAGTGCTGTAGCGACTGGTCAGCACGGTGAGTTCCGCCAGCAGTTCGCGGTGCCGGCCGAGCCGGAGATCGGCCTCGATGCGCTGGTCGAGGGCGCACAGCCGGCCCTCCTCCAGCCGCCTGGCCTCCATCTCCAACTGCGCACCGGTCTGCACGTCGGCGAAGGCGGAGCCGGTCCACAGGGCAAGCGCCTCGCGCAGCAGCCGCGAGGCACCCTGGAAGTCCCCCTGGTCGATCGCGCGGTAGCCCATGCCCGCGAGGCGTTCGAACTCACGGACGTCACTGCTGCCCTCGCCCAGAACGAGCATGTACCCGCCGGGCGAGGTGACCAGGACGTCCTTGGCCCTGCGCCGCGAGGGCGAGCCCGAATCGACGCCGGGCTCCTGCCGGTCCAGCGCGAGCGCGATGAGGTCGCGCAGTTGCAGCACATAGGTCTGCAGCGTGGTGCGAGCACTGCGCGGTGGCTTGCCCGCCCACAGCTCGTCGATGAGGGCGGAGACCGGCACCACCCGGTCGGCATGCAGCGCCAGCAGGGCGAGCACCTGCCGGGGCTTCGGCGCGGTGGGGGCGACGGACACCCCGTTCTCTCTGACGTCCAATACGCCCAATACGTCGATCCGCACGCCGTTGCCCCCTAGTTGAGTGTGCAGTCATCCGGCACCTCACGAGTACAAAACAGGACAGACGGTTTGTCAACAGCAAACCGCTCGCGCTGTTTCGATGCACCGTACAGCAGAGCCTCTCTCAACTCTCCTTATAAAACGCTGACTTGGGCGTTTCTCTCCTTCGCACCCGCCGCCCCACAGGGCCACATCGGGGTGCCACTCGCGCCCGGTGAACGAGCGGCCTTGCACCCTGAGCGCTGTTTTCGGACAGGGCGAACAGACCGGCCGTGCTGCTCGGCCGGCGCAGTGGTCACAGATGTGCAGTTACTGCGGCGGGTTGCCGTGCTTGCGGGACGGCAGGTCCGCGTGCTTCGTACGGAGCATCGCGAGGGCCGAGACGAGGACCTCGCGGGTCTCGGCCGGGTCGATGACGTCGTCGACCAGACCGCGCTCCGCGGCGTAGTAGGGGTGCATCAGCTCGGCCTTGTACTCCTTGACCATGCGTACGCGCATGGCCTCGGGGTCCTCGGCCTCGGCGATCTGCTTGCGGAAGATGACGTTGGCGGCGCCTTCCGCGCCCATCACCGCGATCTCGTTGGTGGGCCAGGCGTAGGTGAGGTCGGCGCCGATGGACTGGGAGTCCATGACGATGTAAGCACCCCCGTACGCCTTGCGCAGGATGAGCGAGATCCGGGGCACGGTCGCGTTGCAGTACGCGTACAGCAGCTTCGCGCCGTGGCGGATGATGCCGCCGTGCTCCTGGTCGACGCCGGGCAGGAAGCCGGGCACGTCCAGCAGGGTGACGATCGGGATGTTGAAGGCGTCGCACATCTGGACGAAGCGCGCGGCCTTTTCGGACGCCTCGATGTCCAGGACACCGGCGAGGGACTGCGGCTGGTTGGCGACGATGCCGACCACGCGGCCGTCGAGCCGGGACAGCGTGCAGATGATGTTGGTGGCCCAGCGCTCGTGGATCTCCAGGAAGTCGCCGTCGTCGACGAGTTCCTCGATGACCTTGCGCATGTCGTAGGGGCGGTTGCCGTCCGCCGGGACCAGGTCCAGGAGCACGTCGGAGCGGCGGTCGGCCGGGTCCTCGGACTCGGTGGTGGGCGGGTTCTCGCGGTTGTTGGAGGGGAGCATCGCCAGCAGGTAGCGGACCTCGGCGATGCACGTCTCCTCGTCGTCGTACGCGAAGTGCGCGACGCCCGAGGTCTCGGCGTGCACGTCCGCGCCGCCGAGGCCGTTCTGGGTGATCTCCTCACCGGTGACCGCCTTGACGACGTCGGGGCCGGTGATGAACATCTGCGACGTCTCACGGACCATGAACACGAAGTCGGTCAGGGCGGGGCTGTAGGCCGCGCCGCCCGCGCACGGGCCGAGCATCACGCTGATCTGCGGGATGACACCGGAAGCCCTGGTGTTGCGCTGGAAGATGCCGCCGTAACCCGCGAGGGCGCAGACGCCCTCCTGAATACGCGCGCCCGCCCCGTCGTTGAGCGAGACGAGCGGCGCACCGGCCGCGAGAGCCATGTCCATGATCTTGTGGATCTTGGTGGCGTGGGCCTCGCCCAGCGCGCCGCCGAAGATCCGGAAGTCGTGCGCGTACACGAAGACCGTGCGGCCGTCGACGGTCCCCCAGCCGGTGACCACCCCGTCCGTGTACGGCTTCTTCGCCTCCAGGCCGAACCCGGTGGCCCGGTGCCTGCGCAGCTGTTCGACCTCCCGGAAGGAGCCCTCGTCGAGCAGCAGCGCGATGCGCTCGCGGGCGGTCAGCTTGCCCTTGGCGTGCTGCGCCTCGGTCGCGCGGTCGCTCGGCCCCGCCACAGCCCGGGCCTTGATCACGTGCAGCTCCGCCACATGACCGTGCAGATCGCCCGGTCCCGCGGCGGCCGGCACGGAGGCAGTCTTCATCGCCATCCCTGGTCCCTTCCTGGGACAAGGCCGGGAGATCTCGCCCGGCCTTGTGGAGAACATTCCCCAACCGCGTGTGCGGTCGCGTTTCCCGTGGCGGACTGCGCGCCGTGCGGTGGCGGCAGGCTCACCGCCAACTGCCGGGCGCCACGTAGCCCCCGGGCCGCTTCCACCAGTCCCACCCCCGTGGCAATCCACGAGCGGTCTCCGCCCGTGCCTGCGCCCGCAGCGCGAGCAACACCACCGCCACCGCGGCGAGTTCCTCCTCACCGGCCCGGCCGCGTTCCAGGCGGAGCACCGCCGGTGCACGCTCCATCCGTCCCACCCCCTGTCTCCTCGAGCCCGGTCATGGTCGATCAGGAGACTAGAGAAGCGCTGAGGGACCGCTTGAGGTCCGCCACGGGCGGTCCGGACAACCGGCCCTGAGAACCGCGAGTCGACCATGCGCCAGGAGGGCGGGACACCGCGATGTTGTCCGAGGTTCCCCCTGGCCAGCGGCCGAAAACATGCGGCTCACATCAGGCCCGCGGGGCCCGATAGGGAACCACCCCTTCCACAAGCGGTGCAGACGGAGGGCCCCGTACCGCTGGAATGCAAACAGGTCGGTATGTATGTTCGCCACCCGTACACCCACACCGACACCATCAGCAACAGCACCTACAGGCCAACGCCGCTCAGGGGGAACAGACATGTCTGCGAGCACGTGTCGTGCCATACACGCGTTACCCACCGCCGGCCACACCGAGTGCGACAGCAACACCCGGAGAACCACCGCCCCCCGCTACCACCCGTCCCTGACCACCACGGTCCCGAAGGAGTTCGTGCACCGCGCCAGCATCGCGGAGGTGATGCTCACCGCCTGGGAGCGCGTGGACGACAACCGCTTCACCGTCACCGCCCAGTGGCCCCGCGGACACAGCTTCTACGCCAACGTGGACGGCTGTCACGACCCGCTGATCGCCGCCGAGACGATCAGGCAGACCGGACTTCTCCTGGCGCACGCCGAGTTCGGCGTCCCCCTCGACCACCATCTGCTCGTCGGTGAGCTGGACTTCACCATCCGCCCCCCGCACTTCCGCGTCGGACCCACACCCCCCACGCTCCAACTCGACGTCACCTGCACCAAAGTGGAAGAACGCCGCGGCACCCTGACCCGCTGCCGCGTCGATGTGGAGATCCGCCGGGAGGGCCATCTCGCCGCCACCGGCGGCGGCTCGTTCACCTGCATCGGCCCCAAGATCTACCAGCGGCTGCGCGCCGCGAAAATCCTCACCGGTGAACGCGCACCGGCCATCTCCCCGGCACTCTCCGAAACCCCGCGAGCCGTCGGAAGGACCTCACCCGCGGATGTCGTGCTCTCCCCCACGGGACGGCCCGGCCGCTGGCACCTGAGGGTCGACACCCTCCACCCCATCCTCTTCGACCACCCCGTCGACCACGTCCCCGGCATGCTCCTCCTCGAAGCCGCCCGCCAGGCCACCACGGCCACCCTCGGACACGCCTCCCTGCCGCTCGCCGTCACCAGCGAGTTCACGCGCTACGTCGAGGTCGGCACAGCCTGTGTCATCGAGGCACGCCGACTCCCCGCATCAGGAGCCGACCACGAGGAAACCGTCCGAGTAACCGCCCACCAGGACGGAACAGCCGCCTTCCACGCGACCGTGACCATCGCCTCACCCGCCACGTGATCCCGGGTCCGGTGCCCGGCACCCGCCGGGCACCGGACCACTCTCCCGACGCGCCTACGGTCTCCAACTCCCGTTCCAAGCCGGGTAACTGACTGATCGTCAGGTCATTTCATTCTCCGCGAGTGGGGCGAAGACGTCGAGATGATCCTCAGCCCACTCCCGGAACGACCTCGCCCGGCGGCCCGTCAGCGTACGGACGGTGTCGTCCACCTGGGCCTTCGCACCGGCCCGCTGCCGTTCCGCGCTCTCCAGCAACGCCTCCGCGACCGGCGCCGGGTAGCGCCGCTCCAGCCCCGCGCGCGCCTCGTCCCGGCTCAGCTCCTCGAAGCGCAGCCGGACGCCCAGCAGCAGGCCGAGTTGCCGTGTCTGCCCGACCGCCGTGAGGGCCCGCGGTCCGGTCAGCGTGTACGCACACCCCGCGTGCCCCTCCTCGGTCAGAACCCGCACGGCGGCCTCCGCGACATCTCCGGGATCCACACAGGCGTTGGCCGATGTCCCGTAGAGCGCGCGCACGGTCCGCTCGGACCGTATGGAGGCCGCCCAGGCGAGGGAGTTGGACATGAACGCGCGCGGACGCAGCAGGGTCCACTGCGTCCCGGACGTCCGCAGCAGTTCCTCACTCGCACGCTGCCACCGGGTGATGAGGTCGTCGGCCCGCCGGTCCAGGACTGCCGCCGCGGACAGTTTCACCACCCGCCGCACCCCCGCCGCCCGCGCGGCATCGATGATGCGCGCGTCGTGGTCCCCCCCGACCCGGGTGGTCACCAGGAACACCGTGCGCACCCCCGCCACTGCCCGGGCCAGTGCCCGCGGATCCTCGTAATCCCCGCCGACCCTCTCCACCGCCGGCGACAACCCGGCGACCTTCGCGGGATCCCTGGCCCAGACGCGGACCCGCCGACCGGCGGGCAGGCGCCGCGCCACCTCCCGCCCCACCGTTCCGGTCACACCCGTCACCAGAATCACCCGGCCTCCCCCTTTGTAAGAACTCCCCGCTCCGGGCCCATGTCCCCGTGCCCGCGTCCGTCTCCGTCCCCGTGCCTCACCGAATCCGGTTGGCACCAGGGACAGGCACGGGAGGGACCACATGGCGGTAAGATACGGACTGGACGGTTTTTGTCGGGGTCTCCGGGCTCAGTGAAGAAAAGGAGGCCGACAGTGGTGCAGCAGGACCGTGCGATCCGCACTCGGCAGACGATCCTCGCAGCCGCGGCCAAGGTCTTCGAGGAGCGAGGGTACCGGGCGGCGACGATCAGCGAGATCCTCACCACCGCCGGCGTCACCAAAGGCGCCCTGTACTTCCACTTCCCCTCCAAGGAGGACCTGGCGGAGGGAGTGATCAGCGAGCAGGACCACCAGCTGCCCGTCCCCGAACGCCCCTGCAAGGTCCAGCAAATGGTCGACACGATATTCCTTCACACCTACCGCCTGCAGACCGACCCACTGGTCCGGGCCGGCGTCCGGCTCGCCCTCGACCAGCAGGCCCAGGGGCTCGACCGCAGCGGCCCCTTCCTGCGCTGGAGCCAGGTCGGCACCGATCTGCTGAACAAGGCCCAGGCACAGGGCGAGCTGATGCCCCATGTCGTACCCGCCGAGACCTCCGACGTGC
Organism: Streptomyces sp. S4.7; assembly: GCF_010384365.1. Taxonomy (NCBI): domain Bacteria; kingdom Bacillati; phylum Actinomycetota; class Actinomycetes; order Kitasatosporales; family Streptomycetaceae; genus Streptomyces; species Streptomyces sp. S4.7. The sequence goes on from NZ_CP048397.1 coordinate 215,795, forward strand.
TGGTAGGAGCCTTCGCCGGCATCCAGGCCATGTCCCAGGCCACCTCCAACTACCGGGACCTGCCCCACAGAGTCGCCATCCTGCTGCGTCACGTACTGCCCAGCGTCGTGGTGCCGTCGGTGCTCGCCGCGGTCGACGTCTCCGAGAACAGAGGGGTCTCCGTCCACCGGGCACTCCAGAACACCCGCACCACCGGACAGCAGCGGCACCCGGCGCCCCTCAACTGACCGCGCCCGGAAGGGCGTCGCGCACTCCCGCTCCCCCGCCTCCACCGAAGTACGCCCGGAGAGCGGACGCGAGACCGCCGCCCCCCGCCGCCCAGCCGACGTACCCGTCGGGCCGCACCAGCACCGCTCCGTACGGCAGACCCGGCACCGGCTCCGCACGCACCACCCGCAACACCCCTTCCCACGGCCGCGCCTGTGCCTCGTAGCCACCCGCGTCCACACTCGCGCTCTCGCCCTCGCGTGTGACTGCATCCTCGCCCGTGGCGAACAGCAGCAGCAACGGCCGCCCCCCGGCCAGCAGACGGATCACATCGGTACGTCCCTCCCCCGTCACCAGTGGGACGTTGGCCAGGAAGCTCCCCTCCCAGGGAGAGGAGTCCGCACCGCGCGCCGGCAGCACCGTGTCCTGGCCACTGACCATCGACGCCAGCACACCACCCTCCGGCGCCCCGGCCAGCAACTCACCGAACAGAGCCCGCAGCGGGTCGAGTTCGGCGTCCGGCCGCATCAGCTCCAACTGTGCCCGCGTGTGGTCGATGACCCGCTGCGCCGCGGGCCGCCGCTCCCGGTCGTACGTGTCCAGGAGCCCCTCACCCGCCCATCCACGCACCGTCAGCGCCAGCTTCCACCCGAGATTCAGGGCATCCAGCACCCCCGCGCTCAGGCCCTGACCACCGATCGGGAAATGCACATGCGCCGCATCCCCCGCCAGCAGCACCCGCTCCTTGCGATAGCACCCCGCCAGCCGGGAGAAGTCACTGAACCTGCTCAACCACCTCGGCGACCCCATCCCCACCTCCCGCCCCACAATCCGCGACACCTCCCCGCGAAACTCCTGCAACGACAGCGGCGCTCCACGCGCAGCCGAAGCACCCTCACAGTTCAACGTCCGCAACCGCACCCCACCACCCGCGACATCCTTCACCACCACCCATCCACGCGGCGTCCGATGCCACCCCGCCGCCAGGGCCCCCGTCTCCTCCAACCGCACATCACCCGCCATCGCGGACACCGTCGCCGGGTACGACCGCGATGCGAAACCCGCCAACTCGCGCACCACACCACGCGCACCGTCCGCCCCCACCACATACTCCGCGACCCACTCCACCGCCCGCCCACCAGGCCCGACCGCCGAGACTCGCACCCCCTCCGCCGTCTCACGCACCCCACTGACCCGATGGCCGCGCAGTACCGACACCCCCGCGGCCCGCGCCCGCTCCTCCAACGACCTCTCCAACGCCTGCTGTTCACACTTCAGCACCGCCACCGGCTCCCCCACCGGCACCGAGATCGTCAGCCCCGGCATCCCCGCGAAGTGAAACCCACCATTCCCACTCCCGGCACCGGTCCGGGCACCCGCGAACCCACCCAGATAACCGCGCCGCACAAGAGACTGCACCGACCGCGCGTGCAGCGTCGTGGCCCTCGGCCGACCCGACACACTCCCCCGTGCCTCCACCACCGACACCCCGACCCCGAACGCCGCCAGCTCACACGCGACGAGCAACCCCACGGGGCCCGCGCCCACCACGACCACGCCCGCCCCAACGCCGCCCACAGCCCCCACCCCGTCCCCCGGCCAAACCCCACCCGCCCCGGCACCCGGAAACATACCGCACAAGCGGTACCCACAGCGGTGCACTGCGGTCAGGCACGCACTAAACCGACCGGCCACCGAAGAGCAGGGCGAGTTGGGCGTCGAGCGCCGCCACCGCGTCGTCCTCCGCGTACTGCAGCGACAGCAGTTGCAGACCCAGCCCGTCGACGAGCGCGAGCAGACCGGCGGCCGCACGCTCCGGATCCACACCGTCCGCCGGACCGGCGGCCCGGAGCTGGTCGGCGATGAACGTCCGTGTCTCCGCAGCGAGTTGACGCAACCTGGACGCGATCGACGGCTTGACCGCGGCGTAAGCCAGAAACGCGAGCACGACGTGGTTCTCCAGGCGGCGCGTCTCGTCCAGCGGCAGCACCTGCAGCAGCAGACCGCGAACGAGTTCGAGCGGCGGCCCCGGCACGAGTTCGGCCTGTGACCGTTCGCGGATCCGGTCCATGACCATGCCGAGAGCGAACGTCATCATCTCGTCCTTGGTGCGGAAGTAGTGCTGCACCATCCCGGTCGAGACGCCCGCCTCCGCGGCGACGTGCCGCAGGCTCACCTTCTCCAGGCCGCCCGAGGCCGCCAGTCTCATCAGCGCGTCGGCGAGCAGCTCGCGGCGCTCACGGTGGTCGACCTTGCGGGGCACGCCCCCACTTTACATTGCGCCTGTAATGCCTCCGGGATACATTGCAACTGTATTGAAAAGGAGGTCCGCGATGGACGTGCTCGAACTGTCGGTGATCGACCCGGAGCAGCGGGAGCTGGTGGGCGGGAAGGCCGCCGGGCTCGCCGCGCTGATCCGGCTGGGCGAGCGGGTGCCGGACGGGTTCTGTGTCACGACCGGGGCGCACAGCCGCGGCGAGGTGCCGCGGGCCGCATTCCTCGCCGCGTACGAGCGGCTCGGCGCCGGACCGGTCGCGGTCCGTTCGAGCGCGACCGCCGAGGATCTGCCGGACGCGAGCTTCGCGGGCCAACAGGACACCTCCCTCGCGGTCGAAGGCGCCGACGACGTACTCGCGGCGGTCCGGGCCTGCTGGAACTCACTGCACACGGAGCGGGCCACCGCCTACCGCGAGGCCGCCGGCATCGCGCACGACACCGTACGGATGGCGGTCGTCGTCCAGCGCATGGTCGATGCCGAGGTCGCCGGCGTGCTGTTCACCGCCAACCCGGTCACCGGCTCGCGGAGCGAGTGCGTCGTCGACGCCGCCCCCGGCCCGGGCGCGGCCGTGGTCGACGGCGCGGCAGCCGCCGACCACTATGTGCTGGACGGTACGGCGCCCGAGGTACGAGGCTGCCTCACCCCGGCCCGGTCGAACGAACTCCGCGAGGTCGGTGACCGGCTCCAGAGCCGGCAGGGCGCACCGCAGGACGTCGAGTGGGCGTACGACCACGACGGCACGTTGTGGCTGCTCCAGTCGCGGCCGATCACCACGCTGTTCCCGGCGCCCCCGGCGCCCCCGGCGAGCGGGCGGCCGGGGCCGCGCCTGTATGTCGAGTTCGGTCATGTCCAGGCAGACCCTTCTCCCGGCCCGGACGTCGGACGGCCGCACATTCACCGGCACGGGCGCCGCGACGGGGCGGGCCAGGGGTCCGGCCAGAGTGGTCCGCGTGTCACTCGCGCTCGCCGGCGGCGAGCTGATCGATCTGCCGAACGCGCGAGCCGCGAGGCTGGACGGCGACCGTGTCGTGCCGGACAGGAGCGGGGCGGTCGATGACCATCTGCTGAACGAGGCGTCGGCCGCCCTCGCCCGGCAGGCGCCGTACGAGTCGGTCGAGGACTGGCTGTGGCGCCGGGGCCGGGGCCTCGCGGCCGTCTACCTCACCGCTCTCAAGTCGCAGGGGGAGATCACCTGGCGGCGCCGCTCCCGCTGGGCCCCCTTCGGGAGCAGCCGGGCCGTACTGACCGATACGCCCGCCCTCCGCTCGGCGCGGGAACGCCGGACATCGGACGAGCCCGTCCTCGCCTCCCTCGGTACGGCCATCGGAATCCACGATCAGGAACGCCCGCAGGACCAGCGGGACCAGCGGCTCGAAAGTCCCCCCGATGTGGCGGACGAGGCAGTGGAGACGGTGCTGGCCACGGTCCACAACGCGGTGAGGGACCTGGAAGCCGAACGGCAACGGCGGTCCATCGAGGATGCGGCCTTCGACAACATCTGGCGAGGTCAATGACACCTCTCCCGGCGGGCGGCACCGCCGGGACGCCCACATGGCCGGGTCATTGCCGGGGCCGACCCGGTCATGATAGTCATGAAACTGACTAGTACCATTCATGACTATCCAGAGGCCGGGGCCACACCATGAGCACCGCAGACCGATTCCGCGAAGCCGTCGACAACCGTGACCTGTCGTCCCTGGACGGCCTGTTCACCGAGGACATCCGCCTCTACAGCCCCGTGAAGTTCGCACCGTTCGAAGGCAAGCCGATGGTGCTGGGCCTGTTCGGGGTCCTGCTGCGCACGTTCGAGGACTTCCGCTACGTCGGTGAGCACACCGGTACCGCGCGGACCAGCGGCGACGGCGCATCCGCCCCGTCGGCGGTTCTGCTGTTCCGGGCCACGGTCGGCGGCAAGGAGATCCACGGCATCGATCTGCTGCACTTCGACGGCGACGGGCGGATCAAGGAATTCACCGTGATGGTCCGGCCCAGGTCCGCCGTCCACGCCCTCGGTGAGGCCGTACTCGCCGGGTTGGTCGCGGACGGACTCGTACCGGCAGAGGCACCGGCGCGTCCGTGACGCGTCCGTGACGCCGCCACTGCGGTGGTTGTCGGTGCCGGTGTGGAGGCGGGCGGTCCGCGCACCGTGCTCGCGGCATGTGGCACGACCTCTCCTCGACAACGTTGTCAGGGGAGGGTCATTGTTTGGCCGAAACACGCTCACGTCAAGGTCGACGGTTCGTCCCTTTCGGCCCGCCCGGCGTCCAACTCCGGCACACCGGCCGGGCGACGTGTCGCCCAGGCCGGCCGCGCGTTCGGCCGGTCCCACGACGGGGCGCGGTGCGGCGACGCCCGGGTGTGCTGGACTACGTCGCCGTCAACTCGGTGACCAGTTCGTCCAGTTCGTCGAACCGCCCGTCGAATTCGTCGGTGTCCGTCGGAGGGTCCCCGCCGGGTCGCCGGACGTAGGCGGTCCGCATGCCGCTCGCCTGGGCCGCGCGGAGGTCCCAGGCGTGGGCGGCCACCATGAGTACGCGTTCCGGTGGGCACCCGGCGGTGTCGACGGCGAGGCGGTAGACCTCCGGCGCCGGCTTGTAGGCGCGGACGGACTCGGCGGACAGGGCTTGGTGCCAGCGCAGCCCGGCATGTGCGGTGAGCCGGAGCAGAGTGGTGCGGCCGGCGTTGGAGAGTCCGACCACGGGAAAGCGGCGGGCGAGCCGGTCGAGACCGGCGACGGAGTCGTCCCAGGGTGGCAGGCGCCGGCTCGCCGTGGCCAGGCGGGCGATGGCCGCCGGTGCGGTGAGTCCGCTGTGGTCGGCGACCAGTTGGGCGGCCTCCGCGTCGATGACGTCGGTACCGGCGTACGCGCGCCGGCCTTGCCCGACGCGCCTCTGCTCGCGCTCGCGATGCCGCTCCCACAAGGAGAACGACTCGTCGACGAGGACGTCGGCGTCCCCGGACTCCGGCACGGCGGCGCGGATCTGCGCACGGAGCCCGCCGGGTTCGTCGACCAGTGTGCCGAGGACGTCGAAGACGACGACCTCGATGTCGTGGATGCGGGCCATACGTCCTCCCGTTCGAGCCGACACGTCACCGGCTCAGCAGGTGACGACCTTGCCAGCGGTACCGTCACCGGTCAAGATGGTGACGTGCATTTCGCGTATGTGAGCGGCAACGCGGCCCTCGATCTGGCCGGCACCGTGGGATCCCGCCGGGACGCGCCCGTCGACGCCCTGGCGACGCCCGCGGACCTCGGACGATGGGTGGCCGAATGCGCCGAGCTTCCCGGCCTTCCCGGTCCTTTCACCGCCGATGTCGCGGCGTTCGAGTCCGCGCGGTCACTGCGGGAGGCGGTCTACCGGCTCGCTCTGGACCGTGTGCTCGGCCGGCCCTTCGACCCGGACAGCCTCCGAACCGTCAACGACGCGGCCACCGGGCCGGCGCTCACGATCGAGTTGGGTGACGCGGGACTTCACATGGAGGGAGACCTCGCCGCGGTGCTCACGCACGTGGCCAGAAGCGGTATCGCCGCGCTCGCCGATCCGCACGCCTGTCTCAAGGAGTGCGGCCGCCCCGGCTGCACGCGAATCTATCTCGACCGCTCGCGGGGCGCCCGGCGCACCTGGTGCGGAATGGACGAGTGCGGCAACCGCGTGAAGGCCGCCGCCTACCGGGCGCGCAGACGGGCTACGGGCACAACATCTCCCCGGGGCGCGCGGTAGGTCCGTGCCGCAGGCGTACGCGGATGGCGTACGCCTCAGTCGGCCCGCGGCGCCCGGCTCAGGTCCCGCAGACCGGCACCGTCCGCACATGTCCGCCGAGGTTCTCGTCGTCGGTTCCCGCAACGGCGTCGGCGCAGCCGGGCAGACACTCCACCGCTTCGACCTTGTACCGCGGATACGTCCCCGGTACGGCGGGGGACGCCGCGAGCGTGACCCGTACCCGGCCCGCCGCCGACACGCTCACCCGGCCCGCGCCGCTCACCGCGGAGTCGAACGGGCCGTCGTCACCGGCGTCGGACGCCGAGCCCACGATGATCCGGCCGGAGCCGGTCACCGGGATGTCGGAGATGTGGCGCGTACCGTCGCCGGTCGGGTACGCCGCCCGGTACGCCTTGCGTCACGGCGCCGAACAGCGGCCGGCCCCACGAGGCGAACGTCAGCGGAGCCGCGTACAGCGTGGCGGGACGGTCGGCGCCGGCTCCCCGGTCCGCCCACAGCACGGCGAACTTCCCCTGCTGAGCGACGAGCGCGAAGCTTTCGCCCCGGCCGCCGCCGGACGCCTTGCGTACACGGTGGGTCGCCTGGGGCGGATCGTACGGCCGCGCCCTGTGGCGGCCCTGCGCCACACGCGGGCGGCGGACCACGCACAGGCCGGGTCGGCCGGGGTCAGCCGTCGTCGTCGGCCAGGGGACCGGCGACGCGTCCGGCGACAGCACGCCGCGGCTCGCGGTCCAGCCGCGCGTCGGTCGCGACCCGGGTCCAAAGAGGCAGGGCGGTCCGATTCATGGTGTTCTGACCTCAGCGCCGAGCGGCTGAGGCAGGGCCGTGGAGGTCCACTGCGAAGGAAGACATCGATGAGCGATCCGTCGATCCCCGGCCGGCCGGGCGGGACAGCGAGCGGCAGGACGGGGGACGCGGAGACCTCCGCCCCCAGACAGCCGGTGGACGAACCGGATCCGCACCGCTGGTGGGCGCTGGCCGTCATCGCGACCGCCCAGCTCATGGTGGTGCTCGACGCGACCATCGTGAACATCGCGCTTCCCTCGGCACAGCGCGCCCTCGGCATCAGCAACGGGAACCGCCAGTGGGTGATCACCGCCTACACTCTGGCCTTCGGCGGTCTGCTGCTCCTCGGCGGGCGGATCGCCGACCTCGTGGGCCGCAGGCGTACGTTCATCATCGGCCTCATCGGGTTCGCCGGTGCCTCCGCGATCGGCGGCGCGTCCACCGGACAGGAGATGCTCTATCTCTCCCGCGCGCTCCAGGGCGTCTTCGCCGCCCTCCTGGCACCGTCCGCGCTCTCCCTGCTCACCACGACCTTCCCCACCGGCAAGGAGAGGGCCAAGGCCTTCGGCATCTTCAGCGCCATCGCGGGCGGCGGTTCTGCCATCGGGCTGCTGCTCGGCGGCATCCTCACCGAATGGCTCAGCTGGCGGTGGTGCCTGTACGTGAACGTCCCCATCGCCCTCCTCGCCGTCATCGGCGCGTTCACGCTGCTCAAGGACCGAGCGGGCACCAAGGGCGCGCACCTCGACATTCCGGGTGTCTTCCTCGGCTGCGGCGGGCTCGTCGCGATCGTGTACGGATTCAGCCGGGCCGAGGCGATCGGGTGGACCTCCGCGGAAGTCCTCACCGTGCTGAGCATCGGCGTCGCGCTGCTCGTCACGTTCGCCTGGTGGCAGACCAGGTCATCCGGCCCGCTGCTGCCCCTGCACATCGTCCGGGAGCGCAACCGGGGCGGTTCGATGATCGTGATGGCGATGACGACGATCGGCCTGTTCGGCGCGTTCCTGTTCCTGACGTACTTCCTCCAGACCATCCTCGGGTACTCGCCGCTCAGCGCCGGTCTGGCGTTCCTGCCGCTCTCCGCCGGCATCATCATCGGCTCGACCCAGATCTCCGCCCGGCTGCTCCCCCTCGTACCGCCGCGCATGCTGCTGGTCCCCGGTCTGCTGCTGAGCGCCGGCGGCATGTTCTCGCTGACGTTCCTCGACACCCACTCCACCTACGCGGGGCACATCCTGCCGGGCACCATCCTGCTGGGCTTCGGGCTCGGACTGACCTTCCTGCCCATCATCTCGACGGCCACCAGCGGGGTCGCCCCGAGGGACTCGGGCGTCACGTCGGCGACCGTCAACACGGCTCAGCAGGTGGGCGGTTCCATCGGTACGTCCCTGCTGAACACGATCGCGACCACCGTCACGGCCTCCTACCTGACCAGCCATCTCGCCGCCGCGGCGCGCGAGGGCGGTCTGACACCCGCGGAGCGCAGGAACATCGTGAACACCGGCACGGTCCACGGCTTCACGGTGGCCATCGCCTGGGCGGCGATCATCCTTCTCGCGGCGGCGGTCCTCGGCGCCGTCATGATCAACGGCAAGTCACCCAGGGCCCGCGCGGCGGAGGAGTCGGCCGCCTAGGGTCTGTCGTTCGGATCAGGCCGGATCAGGGAGCGGGGTCCGGTGCGTGCGACCGCAGGGCGGAGGAGGGAGGCATGGCGGAGCCGTGCCGACCGACGACAACGCGGCGGGCGTGCGTGCCGGGGACCGCGAGCCCGGCAGGATCCGAACGACAGACCCTGGGTCCGGGCCGGCGGGTCTTCGGGAATCAGCCCGGGCCCGTCGCGGGCCCGGCCCTGCGGGCGGACGGCGCTGCGTTCCGGACACGCCCCAGGACCCCCCGCCGGCCGCGCCGCGCATCGCCGCCCGGGCGGCGTACCGGCTGCCGTCTACTGCGAGGGGATGGTCGCACCGGGGGCCGGTGACGGCGACGGGTCGGCCGCCGGCTCCTGTTCCGGGTCGGAGAGTTGCTCCCGCAGGTAGTTCCAGACCACCGCGAGCAGCGCGGCGACCGGTACGGCGAGCAGACTGCCGACGATCCCGGCCAGGCTGGCGCCCAACGTCACCGCCAGCAGGATCACCGCGGCGTGCAGGCCCAGCCCCCGGCTCTGGATCATGGGCTGGAACACGTTGCCTTCGAGCTGCTGCACCACGATGATGATCGCCAGCACGATCAGGGCGTCCGTCGGGCCGTTCGACACCAGTGCGATGAGCACCGCGACCAGTCCGGCGAACAGCGCGCCCACGACGGGTACGAACGCGGAGACGAAGGTCAGCACCGCGAGCGGGAGCACCAGTGGTACTCCCACGATCCAGAGCCCCAGACCGATGAAGACGGCGTCCAGCAGACCGACGAAGGCCTGCGAGCGCACGAACGCCCCCAGCGTGTCCCAGCTCCGCTCCGCGACGACCGGGATGTCGGTGGCGAGCCGGCCGGGCAGCTGACGGGTCAGCCACGGCAGGAACCGGGGCCCGTCCTTCAGGAAGAAGAACATGAGGAAGAGTGCCAGGACAGCGGTGACAACGCCGTTGACCACCGTGCCCACTCCCGTGACGGCAGCCGTGACGATACTGCCGACACTGTCCTGGACACGGGCGACGCCGGTGTCGAGCGCACCGGAGATCTGGTCCTCACCGATGTTCAGCGGCGGTCCGGCCGCCCACTCCCGTACCTTGTCGATGCCGTCGCTCACACCTTCCGTCAGCTCGCCGGACTGGGAGGCCACCGGCACCGCGATGAGCGCCACCACACCGGCGGCGGCCAGCAGGAAGAGGAGCGTCACCGTCGAGGCGGCCAGGGCGGCGGGCCACCCGTGCCGGCGCAGGAAGCGGGCCGCGGGCCAGGTGAGCGTGGTGAGGAGCAGGCCGACCACGAGCGGCCACATGATCGACCACATCTGCCCCAGAAGCCACACCGCCACCCCCGTAATGGCGAGGACGACCAGCAATTCGACGGAAACGCGGGCCGACGTACGCAGCGCGGCGCGGCTCTTCGCGGAGTTCAACGAGGCAGACATGGAGGTCACCCTAAAGGCACGCGCCGCGTGCGCCGTCCGTGCGCCGCCATTCAAGACCGCCCCCGGACGCCGGCACGGCCCCGGCCACTTCGACGCGCTCGGCGGCGGCGCCGGAGAAGCAGGTCGGCGCTACGGGCGCCGAACGGGCGGGTGGGCAAGTCGCGGGCGGCGGCGCGGCATTAGAGTGACGCGGTGACCTCTCTGCCGGAAAACCGGGCGCAACTGATCAGCGACCAAGACCGCGACACCGCTGTGCGCCGTCTGCAGGAGGCGTACGCCGAAGGCCACATCTCGCACGAGGAGATGGACGAGCGTCTCAACCACGCGCTCGCCGCGAGGACCCGCGGCGACCTCGCGCCTGCGCTGGACTCGCTCCCCGAGGAGAAGGCGCCCGCCACGTCCACGATCGCCGCCGCGGGCGGACGCATCAAGCGGCGCGGCGCCTGGCGGGTGCCGCGGACCCTGAAGGTCGAGTCGGCGTTCGGCGGGGTGCGTCTGGACCTGTCCCGGGCGATCATCGAACATCCGGTGATCGACATCGAGTTGCAGATGGGTACCGGCGGGGCCAGGATCACGGTGCCCCGCGACGCGATCGTCGACATCGAGGGTCTGCACACCGGCTGGAAGGATGTGCGCTACCGGGCTCGCCGGCCCTCCGGCCCCGGCGGGCCGACGATCCGGATCTCCGGGGCCATGGGGTACGGACGGTTGAAGATCCGCCACGCGTGGCGTTGAGACGGTCGGAGCGGGGCGGCCGGCTCGACTCGGACCCCGCGTCGGCGGCGACGCACTCCGGGCCGGCGGACAGCCTCGGGTGAGAACCGGACGCCGGTCCGAAGACGGACGCCGTCAGCCCGGATCCCGTCCGAGCGCGGCCACCGCCCATTTCGCCCGGGTGGACAACTCGCCGAGCGCCTCGGCGTGTTGCCGGGCGATCGTCGACAGCAGTTCCTTGCCGTGTGACATCGTCTCGCGGGCCGGCGGGGCGTCGCCGGCCTCGGCCGCGGGGAGCGCCGGTTCCAGCGCCTCGGTGACGCTGTCGGCCATCAGCACGGCGTCGCCCTCGGAGGAGGCGAGATGGACGTCCGCGACGTGGTACGCCCGGTCCACATCGAGATCGAAGGGAAAGGCCGCGAGGGCGGCCAGATCGGGGCGGGTGCGGAGCAGTCGCAGGACGCGGTCGGTCATACGGACGGACCCTGACGGGGCGTCGCCCCGGGGCGGATGGGCGGTGTCGCGGGACGGGCGGGGGGCGCGCCGGGCGCACCCGCGTGGGAGCCGATGTCTTCGGGCGGGCGGCGTCATGTCCGGCGGGTTACGAGAAGCGGAGTGCCCGCATTCTCCACTGTGACGTCCGACGCAGCCCCGCCCCCGGTCGGAGCGCGGGTCCGCTCTTTCGAGCCGGAAACGGGCGGCCCCTTGCCCGTTTCCGGCTCTTTTCACGCCCGGAACAGGTGGCAGTCATGGCAAACAGCTGACATTGGTAACTTCTGAGCAAAGGGCAATGCAGACTCGACTCCAATAGCGCACCGAGGAGTGCGTTGACATCCATTAGTGGCATCCATACTCTTCCCGCATACAGCATCGCCGCTGAAATCCCCCACTCACCGCACGGTCGAATATTGTGAACTCACCGATGGCACGGAAAATTCACACAGTCGTAGCATTCCGTCGCCCCTCCTTAACTCAGGGGCGCCGCACGGGTCGACCAACCCGGACTCGACAATCGGACACCTCGCGGCAACGAATAGCGGTCAGTAAGCAGTTCGACGGCATATGCCGAACGGAAAGCTTCTTCCGCCCCGCGCGACACTCGCGTTCCGGGCGGCATGAGCGGCAGGGCGACATACGCCAGGGCAGTCGATCACCACCGCAACCCTGCACTCCCCACCGAGTGCCGCAGCCGCGGCCTCGCAGCGAACGCCACCGCCGGATCCAGCCAAAGGGCCAGTATGCGTCTGTTCGAACGATCCAGGGAAGCAAACACGCTCGCAAAGGCTTTTGACGCCTGCTCGGCTGGAATAGGGCAATTCGTAATCATTACGGGCGGCCCTGGCTCAGGGAAGAGTGAACTTGTCCACGACACACTGAAAACGGTCGGCGAAGTCGGCGCGACCGTTCTTCTCGCCACCGCGTCGCCGACCCAGACCAAGCAACCACTCAGCATCTTTCGGCAATTACTGCGGGACGCAGAGGTGTCTTGCGTCACACTCGAACAGCTGACATCGACGCACCCTGGATGGTATCAGGAGGACAGCGGCGGTACCGGCGTCATAGAAGAACAGGATTGGCCGAATGTGGGCAGCGAAAGAGCTGTCGCACTGGCGGCCGAGGAGGCCACGGCCGCACTGATCGAACTGTCGTCTGAACGCCCGTTGATCATCGCGGTCGATGACGCTCATCTGATGGACGACGATTCGCTCGCGGCAATGCTGAGCCTTTTGCACCGGATACGGAAGAAGAGAATCCTTGTCCTCTGTGTGAGCTGGGAGCAATCGGGCGTCCGGGGGCCGGTCGTGCACCGGCAGCTCATCAGACAGCCGCACGAACGCGTACGCATCGCTCCCCTGACCGAGGACGGAGTCGCGGCGCTGCTCAGCCGGCACGCGGGCCGCCCGGTCCCGCGTGAGACGAGCGACGCCTACCACCGGGCCAGCGGCGGCAACCCGATGCTCGTCCACGCGCTCCTCGACGACAGCGCCCGTTTCGGCTCGGAGCCGGGAGAGCCCGTCGCGAGTTCCGCCTACCGGCAGGCCGTACTCACCTGCCTCGGCGGCACCAGCCCCGCGCACACGCGGATCGGCGCCGCGATCGCCGTGCTCGGCGACTTCGCCTCCGCCCGCACCGTGGCCCTGGTGTCCGGCGACTCCCCCACCACCGTCCTGGAGACCGTCAGCGTCCTCAACTCCATTGGTCTGCTGTCGGACTACGGCTTCCGTCATCCGGCGGCGGCCGAGGCCGTGCTGAGCGCCCTGCCGGAGAACGACCTGGCCCGCGTCAACACGGACGCCGCGCAACTGCTTTACCAGGCCGGAGCGCCCGAACGCGACGTGGCCGCCCGGCTGCTGGCCGCCGACGAGGTCGTCCAGCCCTGGGGACCGAAGGTGCTGCGCGGCGCGGCCGACCTCGCGCTCGGGGCCGACAACGTACGCGAGTCGATGAGTTATCTGCGTCTGGCGCTGCGCGACCGCACTGACGAGCACGACCGGCACCGGCTCCTCGCCGCACTGGGCCGTGCGGCGTGGCGGGTGAATCCCGCGGCGGCGGAGGCGTCCCTGGCGCAACTGCGCCGGGCGGTCTTCGACGGCTGTCTGGACGCGGACGACGCGGCGACCGTCCTGCGGTACATGCTGTGGCAGGGCGAGGACGCCGAGCAGGTCGCCATCGCGATCGAAGCGCTGAGCAGCCCCGTCGCCTCGGAACGGGACAACCAGTCCATCGCCGAGGTGGAGTTCATCAGACAGTGGTTCTACGGCGTTCCCGGTGTGCGCCGCCCCGGCGGATCCGACGAGAGCGACGGAACCCGGCCGGACGACTTCGACGGCGGTCCGGCGGGCAGCGGCGCGGGCGGCGGGACGGGACTGGCGGGGCTCAGCCCCAAACTGGCGCAGCTCATCGCCGGCGCGTCGGACGAGGTGGTCGCCTCCGTGGTCCAGTCGCTCCAGGGACTCCAGCTCGACCGGATGAAGCCCGAGTTGGTCGCCATGTCGCTGCTCGCCATCGCGCACACGGATCGCGGCGGGACGGCGGCCGAGGTGTGCGAGACGCTGCTGGCCTACGCGGCGCGGCGCAAGGCCACCACGTGGCACGCCCTGCTGACCGCCGTGCGTGCCGAGATCGCGCTGTTGCAGGGGGATCTGGAGACCGCGGACGCCAAGTCCGCCGAGGCGCTGGACATGATGCACACCCGTGGCTGGGGCGTGCTGATCGGACTGCCCCTGGGCACGGCGGTGTTCGCGAACACGGCTCTGGGCCGGCACGACCGGGCCGCCGAACTCCTGGAGCGGGAGCTGCCCGACGCCGTCTTCCTTACGGTCTTCGGTGTGCAGTACCTGCGTGCCCGCGGCCATCACTACCTTGCCACCGACCGGGCGTTCGCCGGACTCAGCGACTTCGAGACATGCGGCCGGCTGCTGCGCGACGCCAACGCCGAGCTGCACAAGGGCATTCCGTGGCGGGCCGACCTCGCCGAGGCCAATCTCCGCATCGGCCGGACGAAGACGGCGCGGGAGTGGGCCGAGGCGCAGGTCGAGGTGGGCGGCAGCAGGCCCAGTTCGCGGGCGCGGGGCGTCGCGCTGCGGCTGCTGGCGCAGATGAGCAGGCCCAATGTCCGGACGTCGCTGCTGCACGAGGCGATCGACCTGCTCAGGGCCTCGGGCGACCGTCGTGAACTCGCCGTGGCGTTCTCCGACCTGTCCGCCACCCACTACGAACTGGGCGACTACGCTCGCGCCCGGCTGGTCGCCCGGCATGCCGCGCAGGTGGCCGCGACCGGTCCCGTGGAGACCACCGTGGGCAGCAGGCTGGTGGCTCTGGAGCACCTCGGCCTGCCGGAGGAGCCGGGGGCGGCGATGCTGCTGACCGACGCGGAGTGCCGGGTCGCGGGGCTGGCGGCGCTCGGCTACAGCAACCGTGAGATCAGCCGGCGCATCCACGTCACCATGAGCACCGTCGAGCAGCACCTCACGCGTGTGTACCGGAAGTTGAAGGTGGCCAGCCGGGCGGATCTGCCGTCGAAGATGCTGGAGCACCGCATCCCGACGCTGTCGGACCACTTCGCGCCGGGCGAGACGGCCGCGCCCGCCGTGTAGCACGGTCGGCGGAGCGGCCGCGGGGAAGGGACAGAGACGGCACGGGGGCGTACGACGGGCCCCGTGCCGTCGCCGTGTCCGGCGTACGCGCGCGGGGCCGGCGCCCGGACCACTCCACCGGTCGGGGTGGCGGTCCGCCGCCCACGGACCTCCGTGTCCGGGCGCGGGGCCGGCCACGGAGGTCGGTTCGGTACGTCGCTGTCGCACCGTCGTGCGTGGGTGTCCACAGCTCAGTCGAAGCTTCCCAGCTCGTCGTCCAGGATGCCGAGCAGTTCCTCGGCGGACGCGGAGGACAGTTCGGGCCGGCCGGCGTCGGACCGCTCCGTGTCCTGCGGTTCGTCGGACCCCGCCCACCTGGCCGACAGGGCCCGCAGCCTGAGCGCGACCCTGGACCGCTGTTCCGCGTCGACCGACTCCGGGTCGACGAGGGCTTCGAGCCGGATGACCTCCGCCTCCGCGTCCGGGGTGCCCGGGATGTCGTCCGGCGTGATATCCAGCTCGTCGAAGAGATGGGCGGCGAGCGCCGTCGGTGTCGGGTAGTCGAACGTGAGGGTGGTCGACAGGCGCAGGCCGGTGTCCGCGCCCAGGCGGTTGCGCAGTTCGAGCGCGGAGAGTGAGTCGACGCCCAGTTCGCCGAAGCCCCGGTCGGTGTCGACGGCCTCCGCCCCGGTGTGACCGAGTACGTCACCGACGTGTTGGCGCACGGTCTCCACCAGCAGTTTCATGGCGTCGACGGCGCCCAGGGACGCGAGCCGCTCCGGCAGTGCCCGGGTGTCGGCAGCGGGCGCCGCCGGTACGTCGGCCGCCCGTGCGGTGGGGCGTGTCGTCGGCAGCAGCCCGCGGACCAGCGGCGGCGCGTCCTTGGTGGCGCGCAGCCGTACGGGCAGCAGGGCGGGCGCGTCTGTCGCCAGCGCCCGGTCGAGGAGAGCGAGCGCGTGGCCGGGGGTCAGCGGTTCGATGCCGTCCCTGGCCAGCCTGCGCAGTTCCGCGTCACCGAGTCCGCCCGCCATGCCCGTGCCGGTGTCCCAGAGGCCCCAGCCCAGGGAGAGGGCGCCGAGGCCGGTGTCCCGCCGGTGTGCGGCGAGCGCGTCGAGGAAGGCGTTGGCGGCGGCGTAGTTGGCCTGTCCGGCGGCGCCCAGCGTGCCGGCGGCCGAGGAGTAGAGGACGAACGCCGTCAGATCCAGGTCGCGCGTCAGCTCGTGCAGATGCCAGGCCGCGTCGACCTTGGGGCGCAGCACGGTGGCGAGCCGCTCCGGAGTCAGTTCGGTGACCAGGCCGTCGTCGAGCACACCGGCGGCGTGTACGACGGCGGTCAGCGGGTGCTCGGACGGGATGTCCGCCAGCAGGGCGGCCAGCGCCTCGCGGTCGGCGGCGTCGCAGGCCGCGACGGTCACCTCGGCGCCGAGGTCGCGCAGTTCCCGGACGCCGGAGGGGTCGCCGCCCCGCCCGCACAGCAGCAGGTGGCGTACGCCGTACTCGGTGACGAGATGGGCCGCGAGCAGCCGTCCGAGTGTGCCGGTGCCGCCGGTGAGCAGCACGGTGCCGCCGGGTGCGAAACCGCCGAACGGCGCTGCGGGCGGGGCGGGTTGCGTCAGCTTCGGGAGATGTACGCGGCCGGCGCGCAGGGCGATCTCCGGCTGTCCGGTGGCCACCGCTGCGGGCAGCGCCGCCTCGGAGGCGGGGTCGCCGTCGGTGTCGACGAGGACGAGCCGCCCGGGGTGTTCGACGGCCGCCGAGCGGATCAGGCCCCAGATGCCCGCGAGGGCGAGATCCGCGGGGGCCTCGACGCCGACGGCGCCGTTGGTGACGACCACCAGCGGGCCGCTTCGCTCGTCGCTGTCGGACAGCCGCTCCTGGAGGGCGGCGAGGGCGCCGCTGACGGCTTCCCGTACGGCGGCGGGTACGTCGGCCGGCGTACCGGTCGTCGCGGGGAGCCGCAGCAGGGTGGGGGCGGGTGCGTCGGGGGCGACGGCCGCCGGTGCGGGTGCGGGGACCCAGTTCAGCTCGTACAGGTCGCCGCCTCGGCCGGGCGGTGCGGGCGATGCGGCGTCGAGCTGTTCGGCGGTGATCTGACGGATGCGCAGTGCGGCCACTTCCGCGACGGGTGCGCCGGCGCCGTCGTACAGCCGCAGTGCCATCCGCTCCGTGCCCTGGGGGGTGAGCCGCAGTCTGAGGGCGGTCGCGCCGGCCAGGTGGAGGGTCACGCCCTCCCAGGAGAACGGCAGGGTCATGACGGTCGGGTCCTGCCCGGCGAGCAGGTCGATGGCGTGCAGGGCGGAGTCGAGCAGCGCCGGGTGGAGGCCGAAGGCGTCGGCGGGAACGTCGTCGGGCAGGGCGAGTTCCGCGTACACCTCGTCGCCGTGCCGCCAGGCGGCGCGCAGGCAGCGGAAGGCCGGGCCGTAGTCGTAACCCTGTTCCGCCAGGTGCGCGTAGGTGCCGGTGACGTCGACGGGCTCGGCGCCGGTGGGCGGCCATGCCGGGAGCGGGGCTGGTACGGGCGGGGCCCCGGGCAGCAGGAAGCCGGTGGCGTGCCTGTCCCACCGCGCGTCGGCGGCGTCGGGGCCGTCGGGTCGTGCGTGGACGGTGAGGGTCCTGCGTCCTGTGCTGTCGGGCGCGGCGGCGACCACCTGGATGTGTACGGCGCCGCCGGCGGTGAGGACGAGCGGCCGTTCCAGTGTGAGTTCGTCGATCCCGGCGCAGCCCGCCCGGTCGGCGGCCTGGACGGCGAGCTCCACGAACGCGCTGCCCGGCAGCAGTGTCACACCGGCCACGGTGTGGTCGGCGAGCCAGGGGTGGGTGTCGGTGGCGAGTCGGCCGGTCAAAAGCACCGTGTCGCTCTGCGCGAGGGCGACCGCCGCGCCGAGCAACGGGTGGGACGCGGCGTCCTGGCCCAGGCTCCGGGCGTCCGACGGCGCGAGTGGCCCGTCGTCGAGCCAGAACCGCCGGCGCTGGAAGGGGTAGGTGGGCAGGGTCACGTGGCCGGTGCCCGTAGGTGTGAACACCCGCTCCCGGTCGATCGGGACGCCGCGCACCTGGAGGGCGGCCAGGGCGGTGGCGAGGGCGACGGAGTCGTCCCGGTCGCGGCGCAGCGCGGCGACGAGGGTGGCGCGCTCGGGGTCGGCCAGGCTCTGGGTGCCCATAACGGTGAGGACGGAGTCGGGCCCGAGTTCGAGGAAGGTCCGGGCGCCTTCGTTCTCCAGGGCGCGTACCGCGTCGTGGAAGCGGACGGCGTCGCGGGCGTGCCGCACCCAGTACGCGGGTGAGGTCAGCTCCTCGTCCGTGGCGAGGGCACCGGTCAGGGCCGAGACGACGGGCACGGTGGGCGGTGCGAACTCGACGGCGCGCGCGACCTCTCCGTACGCGGCGAGCATCGGGTCCATGAGCGGGGAGTGGAAGGCATGGCTGACGCGCAGCCGTTTGGTCCGGCGTCCGGTGAAGTGGGCGGCGAGTTTCTCGACCGCGCCTTCTTCGCCGGACACGACGACGGCGGTGGGGCCGTTCACGGCGGCGATGCCGACGAGCGGGCCGAGATGGGGCAACACCTCGTCCTCGGTGGCGTCGATGGCGAGCATGGCGCCACCCTCGGGCAGTTCCTGCATGAGCCGGCCCCTGGCGGTGACGAGACGGGCGGCGTCGGGCAGCGTCAGCACGCCCGCGGCATGGGCGGCGGTCAGCTCCCCGATCGAGTGGCCGGCGAGCAGGCCGGGGCGTACGCCGAAGGAGTCGAGCAGCCGGAACAGCGCGGTCTCGACGGCGAACAGCGCGCTCTGGGTGCAGAGGGTGCGGTCGAGCGCGGCGGCCTCGTCGGTGCCCGGCTCGGCGAAGATCACGTCGCGCAGCGGCAGGTCGAGGTGGCGGTCGAACTCCGCGCACACGGTGTCGAGCGCGTCGCGGTAGGCGGGGAAGGTGTCGTACAACTGACTGCCCATGCCGATGCGTTGGGCGCCCTGGCCGGTGAAGAGGAAGGCGAGGGTGCCGGGCGCGGGCCTGCCCCGTACCGCCAGGGGTGAGACGCCGCCCTCGGCGAGGGTGGTGAGGCCCGCGACGAGTTCGTCCCGGTCACGGGCGACGACGGCGCCCCGGTGGGCGAGGGCCGCCCTGCCGGTGGCGAGCGCGTGGGCGAGGTCGGGCAGGGGGGTGTCCGCGACGGCGAGCAGGGCGCGGGCCTGGGCGGCGAGTCCTTCGGGAGTGTTTCCGGAGAGGAGTACGGGGAGCAACGGGCGCTGTGCGTCGGCCGGTTCGGCCGGCCGGCCGGCGGCGGGATCGCGCACGTCGGGCGCGGCCGGTGCTTCGAGGACGACGTGGGCGTTGGTGCCGCTGATCCCGAAGGACGACACCCCGGCCCGGCGCGGCCGGCCGGCCTCCGGCCACTTCCGCGCCTCCGGTACCAACTCCACGGCCCCCGAAGCCCAGTCGACCTGATGTGACGGCTCGTCGGCGTGCAGCGATCCCGGTACGACGCCGTGGCGCATGGCGAGCACCATCTTCATGACACCCGCGACACCGGCGGCGGCCTGGGTGTGCCCGAGGTTGGACTTCACCGAGCCGAGGAGCAACGGCGCACCGTCCGGGCGCCCTTGGCCGTACGTCGCCAGCAGCGCCTGCGCCTCGATCGGGTCTCCCAGCACCGTTCCCGTGCCGTGGCCCTCCACGACGTCGACCTCGGTGGCGGAGAGCCGGGCCCGCGACAGGGCCGCGCGGATCACCCGCTGCTGCGAGGGACCGTTCGGCGCCGTCAGACCGTTCGACGCACCGTCCTGATTCACCGCCGAACCCCGTACCACCGCCCACACCTCGTGGCCCGACCGCCGTGCGTCCGACAGCCGTTCGAGGAGCAGCATGCCCGCGCCCTCGGAGAGGGAGGTGCCGTCGGCGCCCGCCGCGAAGGACTTGGTGCGGCCGTCGGCGGCGAGGTTCCGCTGCCTGCTGAAGTCGACGAAGGCGTCCGGGGTGGACATGACCGACACACCGCCGGCCAGGGCGAGATCGCACTCGCCGCGCTGGAGTGCCTGGACCGCGAGGTGCAGCGCGACCAGCGACGAGGAGCACGCCGTGTCGACCGACAGGGTCGGGCCCTCCAGACCGAGTGTGTAGGCGACCCTTCCCGAGGCGACGCTGCCCAGGCTGCCGTTGCCGAGGTAGTCCTTCACGGCGTCCGGCACGCTTGAGAGCCTGCCGCCGTAGTCGTGGTACATGACGCCGGTGAAGACGCCGGTACGGCTGCCGCGCACCGAGTGCGGATCGATGCCCGCGCGCTCCAGCGCCTCCCAGGACGTCTCCAGCAATAGGCGCTGCTGCGGGTCCATGGCGAGCGCCTCGCGGGGGCCGATACCGAAGAATTCGGGCTCGAAGTCGGCGGCGTCGTGCAGGAATCCGCCGTGGCGGGTGCTGCTCCGGTCCTGTTTGCCCGGCTCCGGGTCGTACAGGGTGTCGAGGTCCCAGCCGCGGTCGGCGGGGAAGGCGGAGATGGCGTCGCCGCCCTCGGCGAGCAGGGTCCACAGCTCCTCCGGCGTACGGACACCGCCGGGGAACCGGCAGCTCATCGCGACCAGCGCGACGGCCTCTTCCGTTCCGGCGGCTCCGGTGAGCGCCGTGCCCGCGAGGGCCGGCAGGTCGTCCGCGCCGACCAGCCGTTCCCGGAGGAAGCCGACCAGGGCCGTGGCGTCCGGGTAGTCGAAGACGAGCGTCGCGGGCAGCCGGAGCCCGGCCGCCGCGCCGAGCCTGTTGCGCAGTTCGACCGCCGTGAGCGAGTCGAAGCCGGACTCACGGAAGGAGCGGCGCGGGTCGAGCACCATGTCGCGGCCGTGTCCGAGCACGTCGGCCGCGTGGGTGCGGACGAGTTCCAGGAGCAGCGCGTCCTGCTCGCCGCGCGCCAGGGCGGCGAGCCGGTCGCCCAGGGTGGCGCCGCCACCGTGCGCGGCGGTGCGCCTGCGGGCCTGCGGGGGCACCAGGGCGCTCAGTACGGCGGGCACCCGGCCCGCGCGGCGCAGCACCGCGAGGTCGAGACCGATCGGCAGGGCGACGGGATCGTCGCCCGCCAGTGCCCGGTCGAGCAGGGCGAGTCCCTCCGCCGTGGGCAGGGGGCGCACACCGGAGCGGCGCATCCGCTCGACGTCGGCGTCGGTGAGGTGCCCGGTGAGGCCGGTGCGCTGCTCCCAGTAGCCCCAGACGAGTGAGACGGCGGGCAGGCCGAGTCCGCGGCGGTGGTGGGCGAGGCCGTCGAGGAAGGCGTTGGCGGCGGCGTAGCCGGACTGGCCGGCGCCGTCGAGTGTGCCGGCCGCGGAGGAGAACAGCACGAACGCGGACAGGCCGAGATCGCGGGTGAGTTCGTGCAGGTGCCAGGCCGCGTCGGCCTTGGGCGCCAGCACCGCGTCGAGCCGTTCGTCCCCGAGCGCGGTGACGAGTCCGTCGTCCAGCGCGCCCGCGAGATGGACGACACCGGTCAGCGGCCGGTCCGGTGGCAGGGAGGCCAGCAGGGTGGTCAGTTGGTCCCGGTCGGCGACGTCGCAGCGCGCGACGCTCACCTCGGCGCCGAGTCCGGCGAGGTCTTCGAGGTCGGCGAGTTCGTCGGTGGTGCCGCCGCTCCGGCTGACGAGCAGCAGACGGCGGACCCCGTAGATCTCGGCGAGGTGGCGGGCGACGAGGCGGCCGAGTACGCCGGTGCCGCCGGTGATCAGGACGGTGCCGTTCGCGGTGAAGACGGGGTCGGCGGTGGCGCTGTCGGGCGTGGCCTCCGTGGGGCGGGCGGGACGGACGAGGCGCGGGACGAGCACCGCCCCGTCGCGCAGGGCCAGTTGGGGTTCGGCGGAGTTCACGGCCGCCGCGACGATCTGCGCCGGCGGGGTGGTGGGGCCGGCGTCGACGAGGACGAACTGGTCCGGGTTCTCCTCCTGCGCGGCGCGGACGAGTCCCCATACGGCGGCGGCGGCCGGGTCGCGTACGTCCTCCCCGCCCGCCGGTACGGCGTGGTCGGTCAGGACGAGCAGCCGGGCCGCGCCGGTGCGTCCGTCCGCGAGCCAGGTGCGCAGGGCGGCGAGTACGGGGCGGGCGGCGGTCCGCAGGCCGGGGACGGCGTCGGCCGGGCCGGCGGCGACGGGCAGCACGACGACGTCGGGGAACGGCTGTTCGTCGCTCTGTTCGAGCAGTGACTCCAGTGCGGCGACCGGGTCCCCGGCGCCGTCTGGCGGGCCGTCGCCGTCGCCGGGGGCGCCGAGGACCGCGTACGAGGCTGGGGGCTGCTCCCGGACCGCCGGGGCCGGGACCCACTCGAGCGCGAACAGCGCGTCGGAGCGGGCGGCCGTGTCCAGTGCGCCGGTGTCGACCGGGCGGGAGTGCAGGGCGCCCACGGTCGCGACGGCCGCGCCGGTGGTGTCGGCGAGGTACAGGGCGGGTGTGTCACCGCCCTCGACGCGCACGCGCAGCGCGCGTGCGCCGGTCGCGTGGAGCGCCACGTCGTTCCAGACGAACGGCAGCCGGGCGGGTCCCTCCGCGGGCGCGCCGGCGCCCACGGCGTGCAGGGCCGCGTCGAAGAGCGCGGGGTGCAGGGCGAAGGTGTCCGGTTCGACATCGGCGGGGAGCTCGACCTCGGCGAACGTCTCGTCGCCGCGCCGCCAGAGGGCGCGCAGCCCCTGGAAGGCCGGACCGTAGTCGTAGCCCTGTGCGGCGAGGTCTTCGTACAGACCGTCCAGGGGTACGGCTTCGGCGCCGGCCGGGGGCCAGGCGGCCAGGTCGAAGCCGGGCTCCGCCGACTGGGGTGCCATCAGGCCGGTGGCGATCCGTGTCCAGTCGGCGTCGTGGTCGTCGGGGCGGGCGTGCACGATCAGCTCACGGCGGGCGGTCTCGTCGGGTTCGGTGAGGCGTACCTGGAGCTGGACGGCGCCGCGCGCCGGGACGGGCAGCGGGTATTGCAGGGTGAGTTCTTCGAGGTGGCCGCAGCCGACCTCGTAGCCGGCGCCGATGGCCAGTTCGACCAGCGCGGTGCCCGGCAGCAGTACGGTCCCGCCGACTCCGTGATCGGCCAGCCAGGGCATGGCGGCGGCCGACAGCCGGCCGGTGAGGAGCATGCCTGCGTCGGCCAGGGTGACGGCGGCGCCCAGCAGCGGGTGGCCGGTCGCCGCGAGGCCGGCCGCGCCGAGGTCGCCGGTGGCGGTGGAGGCCCCGAGCCAGTAGCGCTCGCGCTGGAAGGCGTACGTGGGCAGTTCGACGGGGTGCGCGGGGTGTCCGGCGCCGGACGGCACGAGGGCGGGTGACCAGTCGACCGGTACGCCCCGGACGAACGCCTCGGCGAGGGAGGTGAGGAACCGCGCGGGCCCTCCCTCGTCGCGGCGCAGCGAGCCGACACCCGTGATCTCGGTGCCCGCGGCGTCGGCGGTCTCCTCGATGCTGTGCAGCAGCACGGGGTGCGGGCTGCATTCGACGAACACCCCGTAACCGGCGCCGAGCAGGACCTTGGTCGTGTCGCCGAACAGGACACTGCCGCGCAGGTTGGTGTACCAGTACTCGGCGTCCATGACGGTGGTGTCGAGGAGCCCGCCGGTGACGGTGGAGTAGAACGGCACCTCGGCCGCCCTGGGCCGGATGTCGGCGAGTTCGGCGAGCAGCCGGTGACGGATCGTCTCGACCTGGGCACAGTGCGAGGCGTAGTCCACGGGGAGGCGCTTGGCCCGGGCGCCGTCGGCGACGAGGGCGTCGCGCAGCTCGTCCACGGCGTCGGCGTCGCCGGAGAGCACGACGGAGGAGGCGCCGTTGACGGCGGCCACCGACAGACGGCCTTCGTAGGCGGCGAGCTTCGGCCGTACCTCCTCGACGGGCAGGCCCACCGACATCATGGCGCCGTGTCCGGCGAGCTCGTCGGCGATGGCTCGGCTGCGCAGGGCCACCACCTTCGCGCCGTCTTCCAGGGAGAGCGCACCGGCCACGCAGGCGGCGGCGATCTCACCCTGGGAGTGGCCGATCACGGCGGCGGGCTCCACGCCGTGCGCGCGCCACAGTTTCGCCAGGGAGACGAGGACGGCCCAGAGCGCGGGCTGCACGACGTCGACGCGGTCGAGGGAGGCGCCGTGCCGCAGTACGTCGAGCAGGTCCCAGTCCGTGAGCGGTGCCAGTGCTCGGGCGCACTCGGTCATCGAGGTGGCGAACTCCGGTGAGGAGTGGAGCAGTTCTCGGGCCATGCCGGTCCACTGCGAGCCCTGTCCGGGAAAGACGAAGGCGGTGCGGGACTCACTGCGGCGCTCGCCGCGCACGGTTCCGGGGGCGCTCTCGCCGGCGGCGAGGGTCGCGAGCGCGGCGGCGACGGCGGGCCGGTCGGCTCCGACGACGACGGCGCGTCGGTCGAGTGCGGCGCGTGAGGTGGCGAGGGCGTGGGCGAGGGCGGGCAGCGGGGTGTCGGTGCGGTCCAGGTGCTCCAGGAGGCGCGCGGCCTGGCCGGCGACTCCGTGCTCGCCACGGCCGGAGAGGACCAGGGGCAGGGGGCCGTGCGGGGTGCCGGCCGGGGCGGCCGGCCGGCTCTGCCGCTCCTCCTCGCTCTCCTCCGGCGCCGCTTCGACGATGACGTGCGCGTTGGTGCCGCTGATGCCGAAGGAGGAGACGGCGGCGCGCCGGGGCTCGTCGGTCTCGGGCCACGGCCGGTTCTCGGTGAGCAGTCGGACGGCGCCGGCCTCCCAGTCGACCTGGGGGGTGCGGTCGTCGGCGTGCAGTGTCATGGGCAGCCTGCCGTGCCGTATCGCCATGACCATCTTGATCACGCCGGCGACACCCGCGGCGGCCTGGGTGTGCCCGATGTTCGACTTGACGGAACCGAGCCACAACGGCTCCCCCTCGCCGCGGTCCTGGCCGTACGTCGCGAGCAGGGCCTGCGCCTCGATGGGGTCGCCGAGCGGGGTGCCGGTGCCGTGTGCCTCGACCGCGTGTACCTGACGGGCTGTCAATCCCGCGCCGGCCAGGGCCTGTCGGATCACTCGCTGCTGCGAGGGGCCGTTGGGCGCGGTGAGGCCGTTGGACGCGCCGTCCTGGTTGGTGGCGCTCCCGCGGATGACGCCGAGCACCCGGTGTCCGTTGCGGCGGGCGTCGGAGAGCCGTTCCAGCAGCAGCATGCCGACGCCCTCGCCCCAGCCGGTGCCGTCGGCGGAGGCGGCGAACGACTTGCACCGGCCGTCCAGCGCGAGCCCGCGCTGCTTGCTGAAGTCGACGAACGTGTCGGGCGTCGACATGACGGTGACGCCGCCGGCCAGCGCGAGCGTGCACTCCCCCTGGCGCAGCGACTGGACCGCGAGGTGCAGGGCGACCAGCGAGGACGAGCAGGCCGTGTCGATGGTGACGGCGGGGCCCTCGAGGCCCAGGGTGTACGAGACGCGGCCGGAGGCCACGCTGCCGAGGCTGCCGTTGCCGAGGTATCCCTCGACGCCCTCGGGCACCTCCGTGAGCCAGCTTCCGTAGTCGTGGTACATCACACCGGCGAAGATGCCGGTGCGGCTGCCCCGGACGGTCTCGGGGTCGATGCCCGCGCGCTCGAACACCTCCCACGACGTCTCCAGCAGCAGTCGCTGCTGCGGGTCCGTGGCGATGGCCTCGCGCGGGGAGATTCCGAAGAACTCCGCGTCGAACAGGGGGGCTTGGTGGAGGAATCCACCCTCGCGCACATGCGTCTTGCCGGGCGCGTCCGGGTCGGGGTCGTAGAGCGCGTCGGCGTCCCAGCCACGGTCCGCGGGGAAGTCGCCGATCGCGTCGGACCCCTCGTCGACCAGCCGCCACAGTTCCTCGGGCGAGGTCACGCCGCCGGGGTAGCGGCAGCTCATCGCCACGATGGCGACGGGCTCCCGCGCGGCGTCGGTCAGCTTCTCGTTCTCCTGGCGCAGCCGCTCGCTCTCCAGCAGCGACTCGCGCAGCGCCTCGACGATCTGTTCGACGGATGTGTCCACGGTTCGGGTCGCTCCCTGGTTGCTCGACCGTGCCTGTGTCGCGCGGCCGCGGGTCGTGTGGCGTGGGGTCGTGCGGCGGAGGGGTCGTACGGCGTGTTGTGGAGAGGTCGTACGGTGTGCGGCGCGGTCAGCCGGAGGCGCCGCGGTCGAGTGCGGCGCGTACGAGATCGGCGACTGCCATGTCCTTGATCTCGTCGCTCCGGTCGGCCGTCTGCGCCGCCGGTACCGGCGGTGTGCCCGGGGCGGCGTCCGGCGAGCCGGCGTCGCGCCCCCACGCCATCAGCGTGTCGAGCAGCCCGGCGTGCCGCAGCCGGTCCACCGGGATCCGGGCCAGCAGATCGCGGACGGTGCCCTCGTCCTGGTCCCCCGACTCACCGTCGGCGGAGGCGCGTTCGCGCTCGGGGGCGATCGTGGCCAGCAGGAACTCGGCCAGCGCCGCCGGGGTGGCGTGGTCGAAGATCATCGTGGAGGGCAGCCGCAGGCCGCTGACGGTGTTGAGCCGGTTGCGCAGTTCCACGGCGGCCAGGGAGTCGAATCCGAGGTCGGTGAACGCCTTGCGGGGCTCGACCGACCCGGCCCCGTCGTGGCCGAGTACGGCGGCGACCTCCGTCCTGACCGCTTCGAGCACGGTGAACGGGTGGTCGGGCGCCGGGATCGTGGCGAGCCGTTCGGCGAGGGTGACCGCCGTGGTCCGCCGCACCTCGCGGCGCGCGGCGGTGGGCACGAGACCGCGCAGGACCGCGGGCAGGTCGTCGCCGCGCCGGCGCAGCGCGGCGGTGTCCAGGTGGACGGGTACGAGCGTGGTCAGCCCCGATGCCACGGCCGCGTCGAAGAGAGCCAGTCCCTCGTCCGCCGTCAGGGCGCCCGTACCGGCGCGCTCGATGCGTCGCAGGTCCGCGTCGGCGAGCCGCGCGCCCATGCCGCCGCCTTCGGCCCACAGGCCCCAGGCGAGGGAGAGTGCGGGCAGTCCCGAGTCCCCGCGGTGCTCGGCAAGGGCGTCGAGGAAGGCGTTGGCGGCGGCGTAGTTGCCCTGGCCGCTCGCGTCCAGGGAGCCGGCCGCCGAGGAGAACAGGACGAAGTGCGCGAGGTCCTGGGACTTCGTCAGCTCGTGCAGATGCCAGGCGGCGTCCGCCTTGGGCCGGAGCACCGTGTCGACGCGCTCGGGGGTGAGCGTGGCGACGGTGCCGTCGTCGAGGACACCCGCCGTGTGCACGACGCTGTCGACGCGGTGGCGCGAGAGCAGCCGGGCGAGCGCCGCCCGGTCACCCACGTCGCAGCTCACCACCCGCGTGCGGGCGCCCAGTTCGGCCAGCTCCGCGACGAGTCGCGCGGTGCCTGGGGCGTCGTTGCCGCGCCGGCTCGCCAGGACGAGGCGGGTGACGCCGTGCCGGGCGACCAGATGCCGGGCGACGAGCGCGCCGAGACCGCCGGTCCCGCCGGTGATCAGCACGGTGCCCCAGTCCCTCGTCTCCGCCGCGGTGGCCGCCGGCCGGGCCCTGGTCAGCCGGGGTGCGCTCAACTCCGTGCCGTGCAGGATCAGTTCGGGCTCTCCGCTGTCGAGCACCGCGGCGATCCTGGACCGGGTGAGACCGCCCTCGTCGATGCGCACCAGTACCGTGCGGCCGGGGTCCTCGGCCTGGGCGGCGCGTACGAGACCACGCACGGTGGCGCCCACGAGCCCGGGTCCGGTCGCGACGACCAGGGTGGAGTCGGCGTGCCGGGCGTCGCGCGGCCACTGTTTGAGCACGGGGAGCACCGCGTCCAGCGCCGTACGCAGCGCGGCCGGGACGTCGCTCGGCACGCCGTGCGTCTCGGGTACGGGCAGGACGACGACGTCGGCGGGCTCGTCGAGTCCGTCAGGTGTGGCGGCGACGGCGGCGCCGAGGCCGAGGTCGTCGCCGCCGCCGAGTACGGCGTAGCCGAGCGCGGTGCGTGTCCCGGTGTGCGGGGGCAGGGGTACCGGCACGACGGTGTACAGGGAGTCGGTGTCACCGGTGAGCGCGGCGACGGCGACCGGGCGGGTGAGGTAGGACGCGACGGACACCAGGGGGACCCCGTCGGCGTCGGCGAGGTCGAGCCGCAGCTCCTTCTTCCCGGTCCGCACCAGCCTGACCCGCGCGGCCGACGCTCCGGCCGCGTGCAGCGTGACACCGCTCCACGCGAACGGCAGGTGCACGCCGTCCCCTTCACCGCCGTCGCCTTCGCCGCGGGTCCGGTCTTCGTCGTCAAGGAGCGACGAGACGTGCAGCGCGGCGTCCAGCAGCGCGGGGTGGATCCCGAAGCGCGCGGCGTCCGGCCGGGCATCGGCGGGCAGCGCGAGTTCGGCGTAGACCTCCTCGCCCCTGCGCCATGCCGCGCCGACACCGCGGAAGACGGGGCCGTAGTCGTAGCCGTCGGCTCCCATGCGTTCGTACAGCGTGTCCACGTCGACGGCGGTGGCGCCGGGGGGCGGCCAGGAGCCCACCGGCTCGGCGGGGGTGGTCCGGCGGGTCAGGGTCCCGGTGGCGTGACGGGTCCAGTCGGCGTCCTCGCCCTCGCTCTCGGCGCGGGAGAAGATCTGTACGGTTCCGTCGGCGCCGGCCGCGACCTGGAGCTTCACGGCTCCCGCTCCGGGCAGTACCAACGGCGCCTGGAGGGTGAGTTCTTCGAGCACCGGCAGACCGACGAGGTCGCCCGCCCGGATGGCGAGGTCGACCAGGGCCGTGCCGGGCAGCAGGGTCGTGCCGAGTACGGCGTGCTCGGCGAGCACGGGGTGGGTGACGGTGGAGATCCGGCCGGTCAGCAGGACGTCGTCGGAGCCGGCCCGCCGGATCACCGCGCCGATCAGCGGGTGGTCGACGGGGGTCAGCCCGAAGCCGTCCGCGTCGCCCCTGGCCGCCGGGGCGTCGAGCCAGAAGCGGCGGTGCGCGAACGCGTAGGTGGGCAGTTCGACGGGCCGGGACCGGTGGTCCCCGTACAGGGCGGGCCAGTCGACGTGCGCCCCGCGGGTGTGGACCGAGGACACCGCGGCGAGCAACTCCCGCAGCGGATCGCGGTCCTTGCGGGCGACGGGGACGAAGGAGGTCACCGCCGTCTCGGGGAGGCAGTCGGGGCCGAGGGCCGTGAGGACGGCGGCGGGGCCGAGTTCGAGGAAGGTGTCGACGCCCTGGTCGTGGAGTGCGGCGACGGCGTCGGCGAAGCGGACCGTCTCCCTGATGTGCCGGACCCAGTAGTCGGCGGAGCGGAGTTCGTCGGCGGTCGCGGTGCGGCCGGTCAGCGTGGACACCAGTGGGATGTGCGGCTCGGCGGTCGGCAGGGCCGCGACGACGGCGCGGAAGTCGTCGAGCATGGCGTCCATGCGCGGCGAGTGGAAGGCATGGGACACCCGCAGCCGCTTGGGCGAGTCCAGGCGGGCGGTGATGTCCAGGACCGCGTCCTCGTCGCCGGAGACCACCACGGCGCGGGGGCCGTTGACGGCGGCGATGCTCGTGCGGCCGTCGAGCAGGGGCCGTACCTCCTCCTCCGTGGCCCGGACGGCGACCATCGCGCCGCCCTCGGGCAGCGCCTGCATGAGCCGGCCACGGGCGCCGACGGCCGTGGCGGCGGCCTCCAGCGACCAGACTCCCGCGACATGCGCGGCGGCGAACTCGCCCACGGAGTGACCGGCGAGCGCGTCGGGGCGCAGCCCCCAGGACTCCAGCAGGCGGTAGAGCGCCACCTGGGTCGCGAAGAGGGCGGCCTGGGTGTACGCGGTCCGCTCCAGCAGGTCGGGGCGGGCGCCGAACACCACGTCGGCCAGGGGGTGTTCGAGGTCCCGGTCGAGAAGGGCCGCCGCCGCGTCGAAGTGGGCGGCGTACACGGGCCAGTTGTCGTACCAGGCGCGCCCCATGGCGGGACGCTGGGCGCCTTGGCCGGAGAAGAGGAAAGCGGTGCCGCCCTCGGTGACGGTTCCGGTGACGAGCCCGTCGTGGCCGGCTCCCCCGGCGAGCGCGTCGAGCGCGGCGGCGGTCTCGGTCCGGTCGGCGGCGAGGAGTACGGCGCGGTGCGGGTGGGTGGCTCGTGTGGTGGCGAGGGCGGGGCCGAGGTCGGCCGGGTCGGCGTCGACGGACCGCAGGGCGGTGGCCTGGCCGCGCAGCGCGTCGGCGGAGCGTGCGGAGACGGGCACCGGGACAGCCAGGGGTACGAGGTCCGGGTGGGCCGGTTCCCCGGCCTCGGGCTCCGGCTCGGCGCCGGGCTGCTCGATGATCACGTGGGCGTTCGTCCCGCTGATGCCGAACGACGAGATGCCCGCGCGCAGCGGTCCCTCGGGCCTGTCCCAGGCCTGGTCCTCGGTGAGCAGCCGGACCGCTCCCGACTCCCAGTCGACCTGGTCGGACGGGGCGTCGACGTGCAGGGTGCGCGGGAGGGTACGGTGCCGCATCGCCATGATCATCTTGATGACTCCGGCCACTCCGGCCGCGGCCTGGGTGTGTCCGATGTTCGACTTGATCGAGCCGAGCCACAGCGGCCGGTCGGCCGGCCGGTCCCGGCCGTACGTGGCGAGCAGGGCCTGCGCCTCGATGGGGTCGCCGAGGGTGGTGCCCGTGCCGTGGCCCTCGACCGCGTCGACGTCGCCGGGCCGCAGTCCGCCCGCTTCGAGCGCGGCGCGGATGACGCGCTGCTGGGAGGGGCCGTTGGGGGCGGTGAGGCCGTTGGACGCGCCGTCGGAGTTGACGGCGGAGCCGCTGACCAGCGCGAGTACACGGTGGCCGTTGCGGCGGGCGTCGGAGAGTCGCTCCATCACCAGCATGCCGACGCCCTCGCCCCAGCCGGTGCCGTCGGCGGCCGTGGCGAAGGACTTGCACCGTCCGTCGCTCGCGAGGCCCCGCTGCCTGCTGAAGTCCACGAACGTGTCGGGGGTGGACATCACGGTGACGCCCCCGACCAGCGCGAGGGAGCACTCGCCGCCGCGCAGCGCCTGCGCCGCCAGGTGCAGGGTCACCAGCGAGGAGGAGCAGGCGGTGTCGACGGTGAGCGCGGGCCCTTCGAGCCCGAGCGCGTAGGCGACCCGGCCCGAGACGACGCTGCCCAGGCTGCCGTTGCCGAGGTACGCGGCCACGTCGTCGGGCACGTCGGTGAGCCGGCTCGCGTAGTCGTGGTACATCACCCCGGCGAAGACCCCGGTGTCGGTGGAGCGAAGGGTGTCGGGGTCGATGCCCGCGCGCTCGCACGCCTCCCAGGACACTTCGAGCAGCAGCCGCTGCTGCGGGTCCATCGCCGCGGCCTCGCGGGGGCTGATGCCGAAGAAGTCCGCGTCGAACTCGGCCGCGTCGTAGAGGAATCCGCCCTCGCGGGCGTACGTCCTGCCGGGCTTGCCGGGCTCGGGGTCGTACAGTGCCTCGGCGTCCCAGCCCCGGTCGGCGGGGAAGTCACCGATCGCGTCCGTCCCCTCGGCGACCAGGCGCCACAGCTCCTCCGGGGACCGTACGCCGCCGGGGAAGCGGCAGCTCATGCCGACGATCGCGATCGGCTCGTCCGGCCGCGCCGCCGCGGTGGCTCCGGCGGCGGGCGCGGCGGCAGTGTCGTCCTCGGCGCCGTACAGCGCCTCGCGGAGATGGGCGGCGAGTGCCTTCGGGCTGGGGTGGTCGAAGACCAGGGTGGACGGCAGGCGGAGCCCGGTGGCGGTGTTGAGCCGGTTGCGCAGTTCGACGGCGGCGAGGGAGTCGAAGCCGAGTTCGGTGAAGGCGCGGCCCGGCGGGACGGCGGCGGCGCCGTCGTGGCGCAGGACGGCGGCGACCTCGGTCCGCACCAGCTCCAGCAGGGCGCGGTCGCGCTCCTGGGGCGGGAGCGACGCGGTGGCGGGGGCGCCGTGCGTGGCCGGCGCGGCGACCGGGGCGGTACGCCGGGGCGCCGGCCGGACGATCCCGCTGAGCAGGGGCGGTACGCCGCCCGCGCGGCCGCGGACGGCCGCCGCGTCGACCTCGACGGGCACGACGCGTGCCTCGCCGGTCCGTACGGCGGCGTCGAAGAGTTCGAGGGACCTGGTGGCGCTCAGTCCGGGCAGGCCGTGGCCGGCGATGCGCTCCAGGGCCGTGGCGTCGAGTGCGGCGCCCATGCCGGTGTCGGTGGCCCACAGGCCCCAGGACAGGGCGGTGGCGGGCAGGCCCAGGGCGGCGCGGTGTTCGGCGAGCGCGTCGACGAAGGAGTTGGCGGCGGCGTAGTTGCCCTGGCCCGCGCCGTCCAGGACGGCGGCCAGTGAGGAGAAGAGCACGAACGCGGACAGCGGCCGGTCGCGGGTGAGTTCGTGCAGGTGCCACGCCCCGTCGGCCTTGGCGCGGAAGACCTCGTCCACCAGCTCGTCGGTGAGGGTGCCGATCACACCGTCGTGGACGATGCCGGCCGCGTGGACGACGGAGTCGACGGGATGCCGGTCCAGCAGTCCGGCGAGGGCCGCGCGGTCGCCGACATCGCAGCCGACGACGGTGACGGTGGCTCCCGATCCGGTGAGTTCCGCGGCCAGTTCGGGCGCGCTGCCGCGCCGGCCGACGAGGACGAGGTCGCGTACGCCGTGCCGGGTGACGAGGTGACGGGCCAGCAGCCCGCCCAGCCCGCCGGTGCCACCGGTGATCAGGACGCGGCCCCAGACCGGCGGCGCCTCGGTGCCCGCCGGCAGCGCGGCCAGCCGGGGGACGGTCAACTCGGCTTCCGAGACGAGTACTTCCGGCTCCCCGGTGGCCAGGGCGGACCTGAGCAGGGCGTCGGGCAGCTCGCCCTCGTGCCGTACGAGCACGAAACGGCCGGGGTTCTCGGCCTGGGCCGAGCGCACCAGACCCTCGATCGGGGCGTGTGCGAGGGACGCCGGGGTGACGACGGCGAGAGGTGCGGCGCCGAACCGGTCGTCGGTGAGCCAGGCCTGGAGCACCCGCAGGGTGCGGGCGGTCGCGGCGCGGGCGCCCGCGAGGGGGTCCTCGTCGGCGAGCGGGACGCGGAACACGACGGCGGACGGCGCACTGTCCCCCAACTCCGCGTGTGGGGCGTCCAGTTCGACGAGGTGGTCGTCATCAGCGCCCGCGGGGACCGGGACCGGGAGCCTTCGCAGTGTGTACATCGTGTCGGCGCCCGGCACGGGGCGCGAGACCAGGCCGGCGATCTCGGCGACCGGTGCGCCCGCGCCGTCGGCGAGCAGCAGGGCGAGGGAGTCGTCGCCGGTGCGGGTGAGGCGTACGCGCAATGCGGCGGCGCCCGACGCGTGGAGCGTGACGCCCGTCCAGGCGAACGGCACGAGGACGTCGCCGCCGCGGCCGGGCGTCTCCGAGCCGTGGGGGCCCGCGCCGTAGGTGTCCGGGTCGGACGCGTGGAGGGCGGCGTCGAGCAGTGCCGGGTGCAGGCCGAAGCCCGCCGGGTCGGCGGTTCCGGACGGCAGGGCTACCTCCGCGTACACCTCGTCACCGAGCCGCCAGGCGGCCGTGACGCCCTGGAACGCGGCACCGTACGCGTACCCCTGGCCGGCCAGTGTCCCGTACAGGCCGCTCACGTCGACGGGTTCGGCGCCGGGCGGCGGCCAGGACTCCAGTCCGGCGGGGCGCGGCGCCGGGGCCGTGGCGAGGACGCCCGCGGCGTGCTGGGTCCAGGAGCCGGGCTCGGCCGTGTCGTTCTCGGGGCGCGAGTGGATCGTCAGCGGCAGCCGGCCGCTCGCGTCCTGCTCGCCCACCGCCACCTGCACGGCCACGCCGGTCCCCTCCGGCGACAGGACGAGCGGCGCGCCGAGTGTCAGCTCCTCGACGGACGCGGCCCCGACGTGGCCGGCGGCGCGCAGCGCCAGCTCCACGAACGCGGTGCCGGGGAAGAGGACGCGCCCGTCGACGACGTGGCCGGCGAGCCACGGCTGTGTACGGGTGGAGAGCCGTCCGGTGAGCACCACACCCTCGGCCCCGACCGCGACGACCGCGCCCAGCAGCGGGTGATCGGCGGGCAGTTGGCCGAGTCCGGCGGCGTCCACGGTGCCCGCGCCCTGTTCGAGCCAGAAGCGCCTGCGGCGGAAGGGGTACGTCGGCAGCGCGATACGCCGGGCCCGGTTGCCGGCGTGGAAGCGCCGCCAGTCCACGGGGACCCCCCGGCGGTACGCGAACGCCAGCGCGCCGACCGCCTCCGGCACTTCGGGCCGCTCGCGGCGCAGGAGCGGTGCGAAGGCGGCGTCCTCGTGGCGCGCGCAGTCCTGGCCCATGACGCTGAGGACGGCGTCGGGCCCGAGTTCGAGGAACGTGAGGACGCCGGAGTCCTCCAGGGCCCCGACGGCGTCGTGGAAGCGGACCTGGGCGCGGACGTGGTCGACCCAGTACTCGGGGTCGAGGATCTCCTCGCCCGCGAGGCGGCCCGTCACGGTGGACACGACCGGGATGGCGGGCGAGGTGTACTTCAGCGTCTTGGTGACGCGGCGGAACTCCTCCAGCATCGGTTCCATCAGCGGCGAGTGGAAAGCGTGGGAGACCCTGAGGCGCTTGGTGTTCCTGCCCCGCTGCGCCAACCGACCGGCCAGGGCGAGCACTTCGTCCTCGGCGCCCGACACCACGACCGCGTCGGGCCCGTTGACGGCCGCGACGCCGGTTCGCGCGGTGAGCAGTGGCTCGACCTCGTCGGCCGTCGCGCGCACCGCGACCATGGCTCCCCCGGCGGGCAGCTCCCGCATGAGCCGACCGCGCGTGGCGACGAGGATCGCCGCGTCCTCCAGGGAGAGGACGCCCGCGACATGGGCGGCGGTGATCTCGCCGATGGAGTGGCCCGCCAGATAGTCGGGGGTCAGCCCCCAGCTCTCCACCAGCCGATAGAGGGCGGTCTCGACGGCGAAGAGGGCGGGCTGCGCGTAATCGGTGCGGTGCAGCAGGGCCGCGTCGTCCTCGTCGGCGGGATCGGCGAACAGTACGTCGCCGAGCGGCCGGTCGAGGTGCATGTCGAGGTAGGCGCAGGCGTCGTCCAGCGCGTCGGCGAACACCGGGTAGGCGGAGGCGAGTTCGGCGCCCATGGCGAGACGCTGACTGCCCTGGCCGGTGAAGAGGAACGCGAGTTTCCCGGCGACGGCCGTGCTCACGGGGGTGCTGCCCTCGGCGAGCGCCGCCAGCGCCGTGCGCAGTTCCTCCCGGTCGTCGGTGACGACGACGGCCCGCTCGTCGAGGGCGGTGCGGGTGGTGGCGAGGGAGAAGGCGAGGTCGGGCAGGTCGGCGGGCGCGGCGTGGTCGACCAGGGGGAGGAGGTCGGCGGCGCGGGCGCGCAGCGCCTCCTCGCCCCGGCCGGACAGCACGAACGGCAGCACGGCGGGCACGTCGGCACCCGGTCCGCCGTCCGTCGCTCCGGTGCCGGCCGCCACGGTGTCCTCGGTGGCGTGCGAGGCATCGGGGGCCCCGGGGGCCTCCAGGACGAGGTGGGCGTTGGTGCCGCTGACGCCGAACGACGAGACACCCGCCCGCCGGGGCCGGCCTTCGGCGGCGGGCCACGGCAGCGCCTCGGTGACGAGTTCGACGGCGCCGCCGGTCCAGTCGACGTGCGGCGTCGGCTCGTCGATGTGCAGGGTCCGGGGCACCCGGCCGTGCCGCATGCTCAGGATCATCTTGATGACCCCTGCCACGCCCGCCGCGCCCTGGGTGTGCCCGAGGTTGGACTTCACGGAACCGAGCAGCAACGGCGCGTCGTCGGGACGGTCCTGGCCGTAGGTGGCGAGGATCGCGTCGGCCTCGATGGGGTCGCCGAGCCTGGTTCCGGTGCCGTGGGCGTCGACGACGTCGACATCGGCGGGTGTCAGGCCGGCGTTGGCGAGCGCCTGCCGGATGAGCCGCTGCTGGGAGGCGCCGCTGGGCGCGGTCAGTCCGTTCGAGGCGCCGTCCTGGTTGACGGCGGATCCCCGGACGACGGCGAGCACCCGGTGGCCGTTGCGGCGGGCGTCGGAGAGCCGTTCCAGGACGAGTATGCCCACGCCCTCGGCGAAGCCGGTGCCGTCGGCGCCGGCGGCGAACGCCTTGCAGCGCCCGTCGGGGGCGAGCCCGCGCTGCCGGCTGAACGCGGTGAACACGCCCGGCCCGCCCATCACGGCCACGCCGCCCGCGAGCGCGAGCGTGGACTCACCGCGGGCGAGCGACTGACAGGCGAGGTGCAGGGCGACGAGGGAGGCGGAGCAGGCGGTGTCCACGGTGACGGCGGGGCCTTCGGCGCCCAGGACGTAGGCGACGCGCCCGGAGATGACGCTGGAGGCGTTGCCGGTGAGCAGGTAGGCGTCGAGCCCGTCGGGGGCGTCGTGCAGGCGCGGCCCGTACTCCTGGACCTCGGCGCCGACGAACGTGCCCGTCGGACTGCCGTGCAGGGTTCGCGGATCGATGCCCGCGTCCTCCAGTGCGTGCCAGGCGGTCTCCAGTACGAGCCGCTGCTGCGGATCCATGCCGAGCGCCTCGCGCGGGCTGATACCGAAGAAGTCGGCGTCGAACTCGGTGGCCGTGTCCAGGAATCCACCGGCACGCGCGTAGCTGCTGCCGGGCCTGTCGGGGTCGTCCTCGAAGAGCGAGCCCAGATCCCAGCCCCGGTCGTCGGGGAACGCGGACAGCACCTCACCGCCCCGGTCGAGCAACTCCCAGAGGTCGTCGGGTGTGTTCACCCCGCCGGGGAAGCGGCAGCCGATGCCCACGACGGCGACCGGCTCGTCGTCGCCGACGTGCTCGGCGGCGACCGGCGCACCGGGGGCGGCGCCGAGGGCTTCCGCGATCAGCCGGTCGGTGAGTGCTTCGGCGGTGGGGCAGTCGTACGCGACGGTCACGGGCAGCCGCAGTCCGGTCTCGGCGGTCAGCCTGCGGTGCAGGTCGACCGCGGCCAGCGAGTCGAGGCCGAGGTCCGCGAACGGCAGGGAGGTGTCGATCCGGCCGAGTTCGGGGCGAGCGGCCCGCAGGGCGGCGGTGACGTGCGCGCTCACCCGTTCGAGGACCAGCCTGCGGCGCTCCGACGGTGGAGTGGCGGCCAGCAGCCGTGACAGTGCCGAGCCCGAACCGGTCGTGTTCATCGACGCATCTCCATTCATCGACACATGTCCATATCGGTCGACACCCGTTTGACGTGAACCGTAATTACGCGCGAAGAGAGCCCATAACCCCTTACGCCCCCCTAGCGGGCGACCCGCTCGTCGGCGGGCGAATACCGGGGCGTTCGGAATCGAACGTCCGGCGAATGTAGGACAGCGAGGAGAGGAGTTCCGTCGACGAGACCGCCCGCGCCGTGCCCGGCCCGGCGAGCCGGGGAAGCGGCATTTTCCCGGTGGTCGCCCAGCGGAGCCGGCCTTCGTCGTCCAGATAGCTCCTGCTGAGTCCCGCGTTGTCCGGATGAAGACAGTACGGGACGTCGAGATAGCCGCGCCCGAACGCCGTCAACAGCCCTTGTCCGACGTCGGATCCGAGATTCAGCACCGCTTCGACCAGCGCGGACGCCTCCGCGTAGGTCTCGGAGTCGGCCGCGGGCTCCGGGCCGCGCGAGGTGCCCTCGGCGACTGCCGAGGCGTGTTCCAGCGCGCTGACGTTCTCCTCGATGGTGGGAATGCGCAGGGATTCCGAGACCGTCTTCACGATGAGCCGCTCCGCCCCGGTGGTGACCGCCAGTTCCGCCGCCTGTCCGAGCAATGCGAAGGTGCCGGCGGGTGTTTGCGGATACAGCCCCATGTAGGCGTAGACGACGACATGCCACTGCGCGCCGGGAATTAATTCCGCGCACAGCCTGCGCAGCGCGGCGACGGCTTCCTCGTCCTGGGCGCGATGGGTCTGCTGTGCGTAGCTGACCGAGATGCTGCGCAGCCCGTATTCGTAGAAGAACCGTGCCTCCAGCGCGCTGATGGCGACCAGCAGACTGGGCGGGCAGAGCTGGCCGAGCATGCAGCCGCCGAATGTCTCCAGGTGCGGTTCGAGGCCGGGGCGCCGGCCGGAGGCGAACAGCGCGGACGAGCGGGCCCAGTTGGCGACGGACCGGGCGAGCGGGGTGCGCCCGTACGGCAGGCAGTACGAGACGGGGCCGCCCTCCGAGGCGTCGAGGCCTGCCGCCATGAGCGCCTTGAAGATGTCCTCGGGGACGGCGGAGCCGTGCCGGACCTGGACGGGGAAGTCGTCGTCGCGTATCCCGTCGAGGATGCCGTGGGTGGTGTCGAGGCCGTGGCTGACGATGGGGTAGCCGTTGAGCGCGACACCTTCGAGCAGGGCCAGTTCGGCGGATTCCAGGTCCCCCACCCTGGTGTAGCTGTCCAGGGTGAGGGTGCCGACCGTGGTGGCGCGCGCCCGTCTGGTGGCCAGCAGGCCGGCCCGCATGACGGCCGGGTCGCTCATCCCCATGCGCGGCTGGACCACCAGTCGTCCCGCTCCGTGGGCCCGGCGGACGAACGCGCCGAACCCGGCGTCGTGCGCACCGGACCCGGCGTCGTTCACACCGCGGCCCGCTGCGGCATCGAGGTGAGCATGCGCCGGAAGGTGACGATCCCCTCGGCGGTGTCGTCGAAGACCGCGTCGTAACCGGCGGCCATCAGTCCGACCGTTTCGTCCGCGCTCTGTTCGCCGTGGATGCCGAGCTTGCCGCCGATGACGACGGGGACGTCCGCCAGGTCGGCGCACTCGCGCAGGCCGGTGATGGCCCGCATGCCGTCCCGGTAGCCGTGGCCGTTGACGCTGCTCATGACGACGAGCGCGGGGCGTTCGGCACGGACCGTGCCGATGAGCAGGTCCTCGGGGACGCACGGGCCGAGGTTGACGACGCGGTGGCCGTGCTCCTCCAGCAGCAGTTGCAGGAAGACCAGACCCCAGGTGTGGGAGTCGGACATCGCGCCCGCGACGACGACGGTCGAACCGTCACCGGCGGAGGCGGCGGGTGAGGGGGTGGTGGTCTCTGTCGTTGTACTCATCAATGTCACAGGGCCTGTCCGTGTTCGTAGCCGCGTATGTGTTCGATCCGGGAGACGGAGACCAGCTCCGTACCGCGTACGACGATCTCCTTGGGTGCCGGCCTGCCGAGGAACATCAGCAGGCTCGCGGTGGTCCCGTAGGCACCGGAGTTGGGGATGGTGACGAGGTCTCCGGGCGCGAGGTCCCGCAGGCGCAGATCACGTCCGAGCAGGTCGCCGGGGGTGCACAGGGGGCCGACGAGACTGGTGGTGCGCTCGGCGGCGGGGTCGGCCTCCAACGGGCCGACGGTGACGGGGAAGATACGGCCGAGGCCGGACATCCCGCCGAACACGTTGATGCCGCCGTCGAGTACCGCGAAGCGCCGGCCGCGGCTCTCCTTCAGATTGACCACCGCCAGGAGCAACGACCCGCAGTCGCCCACGAGATGGCGGCCCGACTCGCAGGCGATGCGCGGGGCGCCCTCGCGCCAGCCGGGGAAGTGCTCGTCCAGGTCGGCGGAGAGCGCGGCGCGCAGGTTCGCGTAGACGGGCCGATCGCCGCTGACGGCGTACGGCGCGGCGAATCCGCCCCCGATGTCCAGGAAGCGCAGCGGTACGCCGAGTTCGCGCTGGAGGTGCGCCGCGGTCTCGATGGTGTTGCGGAACTCCGCGATGAGGCTGGGCTCGTCGCCCGCGTTGCTGAGCGGGAAGAAGTGCAGACCCTCCACGACCGTGCCGGGCACGTCCGTGACCTCGTGCCGCAGCTCCGGGAGCGTCTCGCTGTCGAAGCCGAACTGCGAGGGCACACCGGTCATCCTGATGCTCGTGGGCGCGCTCGCCGCGGCGCTGTTCACGCGCAGCAGACACTTGGCGACGACGCCGAGCGCGTCGGCCCGCGCGCCGACGCGCCGGAGGTCGCCGAGGGACTCGACGGAGAACCTGCGTACGCCTCGCGCGAGCGCCTCGGCCAGCTCCTCGTCGGTCTTGCCGGGGCCGGTGTACAGGATGTCGGAGCCGGGGAAACCCGCCTGGAGCACGGCGTCCAGCTCGCCGGTCGAGCTGATCTCGGCCCGGCAGCCCCGCCCGTCGTCCCCGCGCATCTCCCGCAGGATCTCGGGGTGCGGGTTGGCCTTCGCCGCGTAGTAGAGCGCGACTTCTTCGGGGAGCGCGTCGAGCAGGTCGCGGCGGGCGGTGGCGACGCGATCGAGGTCGTACACGTAGCTCGGGGTGCCGAAGTGTTTGGCGAGCTCGTGGAAGTCGGTGCCGGTCACCGCGGGGTCCCTTCGAGGAGGCGGGTGAGCTGCTTGCGGTCGTGCTTGCCGTGCTGGGTGAGCGGCAGCTCGTCCAGGACCTGGCAGGTGGCGGGGACCTTGGCGAGTTCGAGCCGCAGGGAGAGTTCGCGCAGGACGGTGTGCGGCGCGATCTCCCCCTCGACGAAGACGGCCAGATCGCGGGCCCCGTCGGGCGGTACGGCGACGGCGGCGCGTACGCCGGGGATGTCGGTGGCGGCGGCCTCGATCTCGATGGTGCTCATCCGCACGCCCCTGCGTTTGAACATGTCGTCGCGCCGGCCCTCGTAGTAGAGGAATCCGTCCTCGTCGAGATGTCCGAAGTCGCCGGTGTGCAGGCGCGGTTCACCGCTGGGCGAGGTGCGGAAGGTGCGTGCGGTGACCTCCGGGGCCCGCCAGTAGCCGGGCATCACGTGCGGCCCTTCCACGACGATCTCGCCGGTGACGCCGGTCGGCAGCTCACTTCCGTCCTCGCCGAGGACGCGCACCCGGGTGCCGGGCAGCGGCCGGCCGACGGAACCGCCCTTGCTGTCCTCGAACTCCGGGGGCAGCACGGAGATCCGCTTGCACTCGGTCTGCCCGAACTGGCGCACCACGGCGACCGAGGGAAACGCGGCGCGCAGTCCGTCCGCCGTGGTCTTGGGCAGCGCGGCGCCGGTGTTGGTGAACATCCTGACGCGGGAGGGGCCGTCCGCGCGCGTGTACGGCTCGCGCTCGGCGAGCGCGCAGATCATGGCGGCCAGGGACGGCACGATCGGCACGACCGTCGCCCCGCACTCGCGGATGCGCTCCAGCAGGACCAGGTCCGACTCGCCGTCGGCCAGGACGAGTTCGCTGCGGCCGAGGGTGGCGAGCAGGATCTTGTAGAGGCCGTAGTCCCAGGAGATGGGGAAGCGGCAGAAGACGACGTCGTCGGGCCGGTAGCCCAGTTCGAGCTGGATGGCCTCCGAGGCGAAGACCATCCGGCCGTGCGGGCAGACGACCGCCTTCGGCGCCGCCGTACTGCCGGAGGTGTAGACGAGGACGGCGATGTCGTCGGCGGACTCCCGCGCGGCGGGCCCGCCGCGCGCTCCGCGCTCGCGCAGGCCGGTCACCTCGTCCCAGAGGGTCTCCAGCGCGAGTGCCGGCGCGTCGGCGAGCGCGCCGATCCGCTCCACCGCGTCCTGGGGGACGACGACGAGGGCCGGTTCGCAGTTCTCGGTCACCGACCTCAGGTGGTAGTCCTTCATGCCGGTGTTCACCGGTACGAGGACGGCGCCGTGGCGCGCCGCGCCGTAGAAGAGCGCGACCAGTTCCCGGGTGCTGGGGACCTGGACCAGGATCCGTTCGCCCCGCCGGATTCCGCGCTCCGCCAGCCAGGCGGCGAACGCGCGGCTGTGGTCGTCGAGTTGGCTGTAGGTCCAGCGTCCGGCCGCGTCACGTACGGCCCACGCGTCGGCGGCCTGTGCCACGGCCTCGTCGAGCAGCGTGTGCACCATGACGTCCGAGCGGGCCCCGATGCCCCGTTGAGTGTTCACTTCGCCCCGCACGACCTTTCTTGGGTTCCCTCGCGTGTCCCGGTGTCCGCGGCGGCCGGCGCCGGGGCGCCGGCGGCCAGGACGGCGAGTTGCCTGCGGTCCGTCTTCCGGTTGGAGTTGAGCGGGAAAGCGTCGAGATGCGTGTAGCGCTTGGGTACGACGGCGACGGGCAGCGTCCGGCGCAGTTCCCGGGCCAGTTCGGCCGGTGGGCTCGGACGGCCCGTGTAGAAGATGGCCAGCTCGACCGTGCCGCCGGCCGGTACGGCGACGGCGACCGCGTCCTGGACTCCGTCGCAGTCGCGCGCCGCGGCCTCGACCTCGGCGAGTTCGATCCGTACGCCGTGGACCTGGACCTGTGAGTCGCCCCGGCCGAGGTAGTGCAGGACACCGTCGGCGTCACGCCTGACACGGTCGCCGGTGCGGTACCAGCGGTGCCCGTCGCGGTCGAAGAACCGGCCCTCGTCGTCCTGCGGATCGAGGTATCCGGCCGTCAACTGGGGCCCCGCGATGCAGAGTTCGCCCTCCTCGGAGGTCGAATCAAATCCCGGACCGCCTGTCGGGGCCCGTTCGCCGTCCGGTGCCAGGAGCAGCACGCCGTGGCCCTCGTGGACGGCGCCGATCGGCACCATGCCGTTGAGCCCGCGGTCCTGGCCCGGTGTCCAGCGGTGCGCGCTGACGGTGATGGTCAGCTCGGTGGGCCCGTAGAGGTTCTCGATCACGGAGCCGGGTGCGGCGGCGGCCCAGTCGTCGGCGTCCCGGCTGCTCAGCGCCTCGCCCGCGAAGAAGCTCCAGCGCAGCGTTTCCATGGCGCCGGGGCGCAGCCCGCCCATGCGCCGGACGAGAGCGACGGCGCTCGGTGTGGAGAACCAGACGGTCAGGCCGTGTCCGGCGGCGAACGCGGGCATGTCGCGGTAGGCGGCGGCCGGGGGCGGTACGAGTGTGCCGCCGGAGCCCCAGGCGCAGAAGAGGTCGAACATGCCGCAGTCGAAGTTGAGGTCGAAGTTCTGTGTGAAGACGTCGTCGGGCCCGAAGTCGTAACGCGCGTCGAGCAGCCGGAAGTAGTGGTCGGTGTTGGCGTGGGTGACCGGCACTCCCTTGGGTCGCCCGGTGGAGCCCGAGGTGAACAGGACGTACGCGACGTCCTGGGGCCGTGCGGGCACGGGCTCGGCCAGGGCGGCGTCCGCGCGGTACGGGATCCACGGCATCGGGACCGGCCGTATCGCCGCGCCGCCGATGCCTTCGCCGCCGCCGGGCCCCTCGGTGCCGCCGAGGCCCTCGGTGCCCGCCGTCAGTTCGGTGTGGGCGCGGAAGAGCGCCGGCAGGCGGGCGCCGGCGGCGGCGAGTTCGAGGAGCGCGGGGAGCGAGTCGTCGTCGGCGATGAGCGCGTCCACCCCGCTCGCCTCGATCATCCGCAGGGTGCGGGCGGCGGGGAACGTCTGCTGGAGCGGCACCGTCGTGACGCCGGTGTACAGGCCGGCGAGCAGTGTCGGGTAGGCGGAGACGCCCTTGCCGACGAGTACGCCGACCGCGCGGGGTCCGGCGGGCACCGCGGCGAGCAGTGAACCGGCGAGCCCCAGTGCCCGTTCGTGCAGTTCCCGGTAGGTCAGGGTCCCGTCGCCCGCCCGCACGGCGGGGCTGTCTGCGGAGCGTGCCAGGCCGCGCAGGAACCGTCCCGGCAGCGTGGCGTCCGTCGTGAGGGTGATGGTGTCCACGGTGGGCCCCCGCCCTCAGCCCGCGTCGCGCTGGGTCAGGCTGTCGACGGTCTTCCAGAGGATGCCGGGGGTCTCGAACGAGCCCATGGTGAGCTCGTCGCCGAGGAAACGGATCTGGTAGGTGTCCTCCAGCGCGCCGAGGAGCTGCACCATGCCCAGCGAGTCGAGTCCGAGGTCGCGCAGTTTGACGTCGTCGTCGAGCGGCTCGTCGGGGGCCGCGAAGGGGAGGAACTGGCGCAGCAGCGGCGCGAATCGGTCGTCCTGCACGGTGACTCCAAGGTGTCGTGAGGGGTGGTCGTCGTACGGCCGCCCGCAGGGCGGCGCGGTCCCCCGGGCGCTCTCGCTCGGGCGGCGTTGTCGCTCAGGCGGCGCCGACGCGGGTACGGCGTTCGTGCGTGCGGCGGGTGTTCGTGCGGCGCGGCGTCATCGCGGCGCGGGGGTTGGCGGGCACGACCTCGAAAGCCTCCGTCGTACGGCCGACCCGGCCGAACAGGTTGTCCGGGCCCGCGACGCAGACGCGGCGGGTGCCGAAGGACCGCAGCCCGTCGATGACGTCGGGCCAGTTCAGCGGGCGGGTGAAGCTGTCCAGCAGCATCGCCCGCAGGCCGGCCCCGGTCTCCACGAGCGCGCCGTCCTGGTCGGCCACGACCGGCAGCCGCGGGTCGGCGAAGTCGAGGTCGGACAGGACCTCGCGCTCGACGCGGTCACGGAGCGGGGCGAACGCGGCGCAGTGCATGGGCGGGCGCATGGTGTAGAGCGAGAGCGCGCCGACGTCGCGCAGCCGGGAGCGGAACCAGTCCACACGGTGTTCGCCGAGCGAGACCATGTAGAAGCCGTCGTCGATGTAGCAGGAGATGTCGTGCCACTCCCCCGCGGCGTCGAGGTCGGCGAAGATCGCCGTCAGTCCCTCCTCCGGGGCGCGGACGAAGGACAGCGTGACGATGTCCTGGTGGGCGTGGCGGAAGTAGTCGTCCATGCATCGCGCGAGTTCGGCGGTCATCCGGATCGCCTCGGCGACGGTGAGCGCGCCGCAGTAGGCGAGGGCCGCCTTCTCGCCGAAGCTCGGTCCCGTCACCACCGAGGGGACGATGCCCAGTTCCCGCTCCGCCCATCTCGCGGACGCCAGGCAGTTCACCAGGAAGGCGACCTGGGCGGCCTCCGAGTAGTCGCCCTCCGCCTCGCGGAAGGTGTCCACGAGGGAGTAGCCGAGTACGTCGTCGGCGATCGCGACCAGCTCTCTGGCCTCCGGGTTGACCACCATGAAGCGGCCCACGTCCGAGAAGGGCGACGGCCC
This sequence comes from Streptomyces sp. S4.7, assembly GCF_010384365.1. NCBI lineage: Bacteria > Bacillati > Actinomycetota > Actinomycetes > Kitasatosporales > Streptomycetaceae > Streptomyces > Streptomyces sp. S4.7. Next base: position 260,241 of record NZ_CP048397.1, read on the forward strand.
CATGCCGGGGAACACCATGGCGGTGGCGTCCGGGCCGGCCGTGCCGTCGTTCGCTGTGCTTTTCATGGCCTCCCCTTGCCGGGCGCGCGTCGAAGCGCGTACCGGATCGTGTGATGGGTCGGGACGCCGCGCCGCCGCTCTACAGACTCTTCAGGAAGTCGACCATCACCTCGGTGAACCGCTCGGGTTCCTCCAGGTGCGGCAGATGGCTCGACTCCTCGAAGATCTCCCAGCGCGCGCCGGGGACCAGGTCGGCGTAGGGCCGCATGACGGCGGGCGTCGCCTCGTCGTGCCGGCCGCCGATCAGCAGGGTCGGGGTCCTGATCCGGTGCAGATCGTCGATGATCGACCAGTCGCGCAGGGTCCCGATGACATGGAACTCGTTCGGCCCGTTCATCGTGTGGTAGACGGTCGGATCGTTGTAGATCTCCATGAACGAGGACAGGAAGTCCTGCGGCCACGGCTGGATCCGGCACACATGGCGGTCGTAGAAGACCCGCATGGCGGCGAAGTACTCGTCGGTGTCGGTGGTGCCCGCCGCCTCGTGGCGCAGCAGGGTCTCCTGCACCTCGGGTGGCAACCCGGCCCGCAGCGCCGCCATTTCGCTGAGCCACAGCGGCATGGAGGCGGGTGCGTTGGCGACGACGAGTCCGCGCAGCCCGGCCGGGTTCGTCATCGCGTGCGACGCGGCGAGCGGGCCGCCCCAGGACTGGCCGAACAGGACGTAGTCGTCGGCGACGCCGAGCCGGTCGACGAGGTTGTCGAGTTCGGCGAGGAAGAGGTCCACCGTCCAGAAGCCAGCGTCTTTGCCGGGGAGATGGGTGGATCCGCCGTTGCCGAGCTGGTCGTAGTGGACGACGGGCCAGCCCTCGTCGGCGAGGGCCGCCAGGGCGAGCAGATAGTCGTGCGTGCTGCCGGGGCCGCCGTGCACGGCGACGAGCGCGGGCCGGCCTGCCTTGAGGTCACCGGTCACGCGGTACCAGGTGCGGTACTGCCGGAAGGGGACTGTGCCCTTGTCGCTGGGATCCGGTGACACGGTGAGCACCCCGTTCCAGTTGTCTGAGTGGGGACCACGGAGGCGTGATCGGGATCGACGCTAACCCCGCCGCGGGGCTGATCTGGACCCCCTAACCGCCCCTACCGGACCGGGGCGGTCGGGGCCGTCCACCGGCCGGTGTGTGGGCGGCCGGTGGCGCCTTCGTCCCTGGTCCGGGACCGGACAACCGGCAGGGGGAGGTAGGGGGGTTCGGCGGTCACGGGGGGCGGATTACTGTGCGGGAGGCGGCCGGGCCGGACACCGAGCACCGCCGGATCCGGGCCCAGGCTCCCGCCGTCGTGGGGCGTGTGGACCGCTCTCCCCCGGAGCGTCACGCGCTCCGCGGACACGTGCCGCGACCGCCGACGGGTCCGCGCCCGCCACCACCCACGTACCGAGTTCGAGAGGGCACCATGAACCCTGCCGACCGTGCCGGCGAGGCCGAGCACCCGCCGTTCCCCATGACCCGCGCCTGCCCCTTCGCACCGCCCGCCCGCTACGCCGAACTGCGCGAGAACGAGCCCGTCTCGCGGGCGTCCCTGAAGGTGAACGGCAAGCCGGCCTGGCTGATCACGCGGCACGACCATGTGAAGCAGATCCTGAGTGACTCGCGGGTCAGCGCCAACCTGAAGCTGCCGGGCTATCCGCTCCAGGTCCCGGTGCCCGACGAGATGCTCCAGGCGGTGCCGCTGACGTTCCTGTCCATGGATCCGCCGGACCACACCGTCCAACGGCGCATGCTCGCGCCCGAGTTCAGCCTGCGCCAGATGCGGGCGATGCGGCCCCGGGTGCAGGAGATCGTGGACGAGCGTGTCGACGCGATGCTGGCGGCCGGAGGCCCCGTCGACCTGGTCGCGGCGCTCGCCCTGCCCGTACCGTCGCTCGTCATCTGCGAACTGCTCGGCGTGCCCTACGAGGACCACGGCCGGTTCGAGCACTGGGCGTGGCAGATCATGAACCACGAGATCAGCGACGAGGAGCGCGGCGCCGCGCACTACGAGCTCGACAAGTACGTCGACGGGTTGGTCACCCTGAAGGAGTCCGAGCCGGGCGACGACATGATCAGCCGGCTGATCGCGCTGAACCGCGCCGAGCCGGCCGTCGAGCACTCCGACATCGTGAGCATGGCGCGGCTGATGCTGGTCACGGGCCACGAGACGACGGCGAACATGATCGCCCTCGGCATGCTCGCCCTGCTCGAACACCCGGAGCAGCTCGCCGCGGTGCGTGACGAACCGGCTCTCCTGCCGCAGGCGGTCGAGGAGTTGCTGCGTTTCTTCAGCATCTCCGACGCGGGCACCGCGCGCGTGGCGAAGGAGGACATCGAGATCGGCGGCACGGTGATCCGCGCGGGTGAGGGCATCATGCCGCTGAACAACTCCGCGAACCACGACGAGAACGTCTTCCCCGACGCCGACACCCTCGACGTGCGCCGGTCGACGCGCAGCCATCTCGCCTTCGGCTACGGCGTGCACCAGTGCATCGGGCAGAACCTGGCACGTCTGGAGCTGGAGGTCGTCTACGACACGCTCCTGCGCCGGATCCCCGGTCTGCGTCTGGAGAAGCCGGCCGACGAGCTGCGCTACAAGGACGACGCGATCGTGTGGGGTCTGTACGAACTCCCGGTGAGCTGGTAGCCGCCTCGGGGCGTGTCCTGAGAGTCCCGTGCGGCCGAGCGGGCCGTACGGAGCGAGCCAGACCCAGAGCGACTGCCAGAGAGGGCACCATGACCCAGTCAGCCGACCGGAGCGCGGACACGACCGCCCTGCCGGAGTTCCCGATGCGCCGCGCCTGTCCCTTCGCGCCGCCGGAGGAGTACGCGAAGCTGCGCACGGGTGAACCCGTCTCGCGCGCCGCGCTCAAGGTGAACGGCAAGCCGACGTGGCTGCTCACGCGCCACGACCACGTCCGCAAGGTCCTCGGGGACGCGCGGGCGAGTTCGAATCTCAGACTGCCGGGATATCCGCACCAGTTCCACATCCCGGAGGAGATGCTCCAGCACATCCGGCTGATGCTGCTGTCGATGGATCCTCCGGAGCACACCGCCCAGCGGAGCATGCTGCTCTCGGAGTTCACGGCGCGCAAGGCCAGGGAGATGCGTCCCCGGATCCAGCAGCTGGTGGACGAGCGGATCGACGCGATGCTGGCCGCCGGCGGCCCCGTCGACCTGGTCGCGGCGCTCGCCCTGCCCGTACCGTCGCTCGTCATCTGCGAACTACTGGGCGTGCCGTACGACGACCACGCCAAGTTCGAGGAGTGGTCGGCGCGGCTGATGAACCGAGACCTCAGCCAGGAGGAGTACGGCGCGGCCGTGGCCACGCTCGACGGCTATCTGGACAAGCTCGTGACCCGCAAGGAGAGCGAGCCGGGCGACGACCTGCTCAGCCGGTTCATCGAGAAGAACCGCGTCACCGAGGCGTGCGACCACCTCGACATCGTGACGATGGCCAGGCTCATGCTGGTCGGCGGGCACGAGACGACGGCGAACATGATCGCCCTGGGTGTCCTGGCGCTGCTCGAACACCCCGACCAGCTCGCCGCGGTCAGGGACGAGCCCGGGCTGATGCCGAAGGCAGTCGAGGAGCTGCTGCGTTTCTTCTCCATCTCCGATTCGGGCACGGCCAGGGTCGCGGTCGAGGACATCGACCTGGACGGCACGGTGATCCGCGCGGGTGAGGGCATCATGGCGCTCAACAACGCCGCGAACCACGACGAGAACGTCTTCCCGGACCCCGACACCCTCGATGTGCGGCGCGACGCGCGCGGCCATCTCGCCTTCGGTTTCGGTATCCACCAGTGCATCGGGCAGAACCTCGCGCGGGTGGAGCTGGAGGTGGTCTACGAGACCCTGTTCCGCCGGATTCCCGGGCTGCGGACGGCCGCGCCGGTGGACTCCCTGCCGTTCAAGGACGACGCGATGGTCTACGGCGTCTACGAGCTGCCCGTCACCTGGTGACGGGTCACCCATTTCGAGGAGGACAGCGATGCGCGTCCATATCGACCGCGACAGGTGCACCGGCTCCGGCCAGTGCGCGCTGCTCGTCCCGGAGGTCTTCGACCAGGGGGAGGACGGTCTGACCCTGCTCCTGACGGAGGAGCCGCCGGAGGACAGTTACGAGGACGTGCTCCAGGCGTCCCTCACCTGTCCGACGCAAGTCATCAGCGTCACCGACTGACGAGCGAAGGAATCCCGTCATGACCGGCACGACCGACGACACCTGGATACGTGTTCCGCACCGCAACCCCGACAGCGGGACCCGGCTGGTGTGTCTGCCGCACGCGGGCGGCGCGGCGTCGTACTACTTCCCGATGTCGGCCGCCCTGGCCCCGGACGTCGAGGTTCTCTCCGTGCAGTATCCGGGGCGCCACGACCGGCGCCACGAGCGGCCGGTGGACGATCTGCACCTGCTCGCGGACCGGATCGCCGAGGCGCTGGGGCCGTGGACCGACCGGCCGTTCGCGCTGTTCGGCCACAGTTACGGGGCGCTGCTGGGATACGAGGTGGCGCGCCGGCTCCGCGCGGCGGAGCATCGTCCGCTCGCGCTGTTCGTCTCGGGGCGCCGCGCGCCGTCGACGCACCGGGACGAGCGGCTGCATCTGAAGCCGGACGCGTCGCTGATCGCCGAACTCAAGTCGCTGGACGGCACGGTGGGGAAGCTGCTGGACAACGAGGAGATCATCGCGATGGTCATGCCGGCGTTGCGGGCGGACTACCGGGCGGTGGAGACGTACGTCCACGGGCCGGGGCCCGAACTCGACATCCCCGTCGTCGCGTTCCTCGGTGACGACGACCCGAAGGTCACCTCACAGGAGGCGGCCCGCTGGCGCGACCACACCACGGCGGACTTCTCCCTGGAGATCTTCCCCGGCGGCCACTTCTATCTGGCCGAACGGTGGAAGGAGGTGACGAGCAGTCTGCGGCGGCGGCTCGACGGGGTGGTGCACAGCACGACGTGACACAGCGACGAGGAGGGGAAAGGCCCTCTGTGACCGGTGCGTTCACCGGCCACAGAGGGCCTTTCGCTGTGCCGATGACGTGTCAGGCGTTCAGATAGGTGAGGACTGCCATCACCCGCCGGTTGACGTCGCTGTCCTGAGGGAGCGTCAGCTTGGTGAAGATGCCTGAGATGTGTTTCGCGACGGCGCCCTCGCTCACGGTGAGCCGGCCCGCGATGGCGGCGTTCGAGCAGCCCTCGGCCATGAGTTCCAGCACCCGCCGCTCGCGCTGCGTCAGTGTTTCGATGCCCGCGTCCATCGAGTGACTGACCATCAACTGGGCGACCACGGCCGCGTCCATGGCCGTGCCGCCGTTCGCCACCCGGCGGATCGCCTCCACGAACTGCTCGTCGTCGAGGACGCTGTCCTTGAGCAGGTAGCCGATGCCGCCCGTGCCGTCGGCGAGCAGTTCACGCGCGTACATCTGCTCGACGTGCTGGGACAGGACGAGGATGGGCAGGCCCGGCATGTCGCGGCGGGCCTGGAGCGCGGCTCGCAGGCCCTCGGTGGTGAAGGTGGGCGGCAGCCGTACGTCCACGATGGCGATGTCGGGGCGGTGTTGCGCCACGGCTTTCGCGAGATCCTCCCCGTTGTCCACCGCCGCCGCGACCTCGAAATCGAACGATGTGAGGAGCTGCACGAGCCCCTGCCTCAGGAGGAAAAGGTCCTCGGCGAGGACGACGCGCACGGAATCTCCAACTCGGTCACGGTGGGGCCGCCGGGTGGGCTGCTGATGTCGATCGTTCCGTCGAAGGCGGCGAGCCGCCGCCGGATTCCGGCGAGGCCGGACCCTTCGCTCATGCTCGCGCCGCCCCGGCCGTTGTCACTGACGCGCGCACGGAGCACGCCGCGTTCGTATCCGACGGACAGTTCGCCGCGGCTCGCCCCGGCGTGTTTCAGCACGTTGGTGAGCAGCTCGGACACCGAGAAGTATACGGCGGATTCGACGGGCGCCGAGAGCTGTGGGGGGATGGTCACCCGCACCTCGAAGGGCAGCGGGCTCGCGATGGCGAGGGCGCGCAGGGCGTCGGCGAGTCCGCGTTCGGCGAGGACGGGCGGGTGGATGCCCCGTACGAGGTCGCGCAGTTCACGAAGGGCGAGAACGGACGAGGCGCGCGCCTCGCGCAGGAGGCGCCGGGCCTCCGCCGTGTCCTTGTCGAGGTGGCGGTCGGCGGCGCCGAGAGTCATGCCGAGGCCGACGAGCCTGGCCTGCGCGCCGTCGTGCAGATCACGTTCGATCCGGCGCAGTTCGGCGGCCTGGGTGTCCAGGGCGCCGGACCGGCTCTCCGCCAGGTGCCGGACGCGGGAGGCCAGCCGTGTGGTGTCGGTGTGGCCCAGCAGGTAGCGGGTGAAGTAGGCGTAGCCCTTCAGGATGAACGGCGTCGTCCAGAGCCAGACGGCGAAGACTCCGAGGGACAGGAAGCCGGCGGTGACGGCGGTCGGGTGGCTGTCGACGACGATGCCGCAGTACATGCGGCCCGTGCCGTCGCCGACGAGCAGGGAGTGCCAGAGGCCGCCCGCCAGGACCAGGCCCTCACCCACGTAGTAGAGGAGTGCGGCGGGGATGAACCCGATCATGCCGACGGCGGTGTTGAGGAAGAGCCAGAGGAGGTCGCGCCAGGTGGCCCGGTCGGTGAGGATCCACTTGCAGCGGCGCATCCAGCCGACGATGTCCTTCTCGAACTCCGGCGGTTCGGGCTGGTACGGCACCTCGACCGGCACGCCGGCCCGACCCGCCAGCCGCCGGGCCCGGTTGCAGAGCCAGCGGACGGCGGGGATGCAGATGGGGAGCGCCACGGCGCCGATACCGATGACGAACAGGATCACGAAGTAGGCCGTCACCAGGAAGAGGGCCAGGGACGGCATCGTGCTCGCGCCGGCCACCGTGCCCATGGCCGTGTCGAGCGTGGCCCGCCGGGTGCGACGGCGGACCGCGGCGACGGCGAACCGCCCGAGGGCCAGGGCGCGTTCGCGCGCGTACCGCGCCCGCCCGCGCCCGGTGGAGGGCCCGCCCGCCGGTGGAACGGTCGCCGGTGGAACGGTCGCCGGTAAAACGGTGTCCGGACGTTCCCGGTCGGACACCGGCCCTTCGGCCACCATGGTGTGCTCCCTCACTCGGCGGCCACCGTCTCGACCGGCGGGGTGCGCATACCGCGCCAGGACGGGAAGAGCGTACCGCCGAAGATCAGCAGCAGGGATCCGCCGACCACGGCGAGGTAGATCCCGATGGAACCGGACGGCAGGAACGAGTCGTTCTTGACCATCGCGTACGGGACGATCGTGGTCGCGGCGGCCGCCGTGCCGAGCACGACCGCGACGACGGAGATCAGTGCCCCTTCGACGCTCAGCATGCCGAAGACCTGGGCGCGGGTGGCGCCCGTCAGCCGGGAGAGCCCGATCTCCCTGCGCCGCTTACGGGTCACCACGACCAGGGTGTTGACCACGGTGATGGCCGCGTATCCCACGATCATGGCGACGACCGTGTAGTTGGCGGTCACCAGGATTTGCTGGATGGAGTCGCTGGAGCCGCTGAGGGTGGAGCTGTCGGCCACCCGGGCTCCGGGCAGTTGCCCGGCGAAGGAGGCCAGTTCGGTGTTGAGGGCGCCCCGGTCCGCGTCCTTGTCGGCGCGTACGAGGATGTGCTCGGCGAGGCCCGCGGTGGTGTGCGGGGCGAGCGTGCCGGCCGGCAGCAACAGGAACTCCTCGTCGGGGTCGCCGGCGAAGAGGGCGACGACCTTCGGTTCGGACCGTGTCCCGTCGCCGAGCCGGACGGGCAGCCGGTCGCCGACAGCGACGCCGAACTCCTCGGCCCGGTCGGTGGACAGGGCGACGGTGTCCCCGCTCAGCGACTCCAATGAGCCGGTGACGTCGCTCAGGGACAGGTTCAGGCTCGCGCCCCCGGCGTCGACACCGCGCAGGGCGATGCCGCTGGAGCCGGATTCGGCCTCCACGAAGCCACGCGAGGTGACGAGGCCGGACGCCGCCGCCACCCCGGGCAGTCCGGCGACCTGTCCGGCCACGTCGGACCGGAATCCGCCGGCCCCGGATTCGAGTACGTAGTCGGCGCCGATGCCCTGCGCGTAGCTCTCGGCGGAGACACTGTCCTCGGTGGACTGCATGTAGAGCGTGCCGGTGGCGATCGCGATCAGCATGATGACGGGGGCGGCGGCGCTCGCCATACGGACGGGGTTGGTGGCCGTGTTGCGTACGGCGAGGCGTCCGGGGAGCCCGGTCAGCAGCCGGACGGGCCCGCGCAGGACCGCGACGACGGCCGCGCAGATGCCGGGTGCCAGCAGGGCGATGCCGATGCTGAAGAAGACGGACGCGGGGCCCGCGGTGCTCGCCAGCGTCGGACCGTTCTCCATGACCAGCAGGGTGGTGGCGGACAGGGAGATGCCGACGGTGAGGAAGAACAGGGCCAGCAGCAGGCGGTTCCTGGTGAACCAGCGGGGCCGTACCTCGCTGTCGGCGAGCGCCGCGACGGGTTCCGTGCGTGCCGCCTTGCGGCCGGCGAAGCGGGTGGCTCCCGCGGCGGCGAGGATCGCGGTGACGGCTCCCACCAGCATCGGGACCCAGCCCTGGTGGAAGACGATCACCGAGGAGAGGACTCCGCTGTCGGTGAGGATCGAGCAGATGAGCTTGCCGAGCAGATAGCCGGGCGCCACGGCGAGGGCGGTGGCGACGACGGACAGGACGGAGGTCTCCCACAGGATCATCCGACGCAGCTGGCTCGACGTGGTGCCGATGGAGCGCAGCAGGGCCATCTCTCGGGTGCGCTGCTGGAGCGTCAGGCCGAGGGTGGAGGCGACACCGAAGAGGACGACGAGCACCGCCCAGCTGCCGAAGACGGCGGCCAGGATGATGACGGTGCGCTGGGCGGTCAGGGCGCCCGGTGCCTCGGCGAGGCCGAGGCGTTCGCCGCTGAGCACACTCGCCTCGTCGTCCACCGCCGCCTCGACGGCGGCGGTGACGGTCGCGACGGAGGCGCCGTCGCCGGGCACCACGCCGATGTTGTCGACGCTCCCGCCGGTCAGCTCGTCCGCGCGGTCGTCGGAGAGGAAGACGGCGGGGTCGCCGCCGGAGCCGGACCGCGTGACGATGCCGCTGACCAGGTAGGAGTGGGAGACACCCTGGACGGCCAGTTCGACGCGGGAGCCGACGGAGGCGTCGGCGCGGTCGGCGAGGGTCTTGTCGAGTACCACCTGGCCGGCGCCTTTGGGTGCGGCGCCGTCGGCGAGGGTGTACGGGGCCAGGGACGACGAGGCCCAGTTGTGGCCGGCGGTGGATCCGCCGTCGGCGTCGGCGATGTCGGAGGCGCCGGAGCCGCCGGGGATCACGACGGCGGGGAAGGACACGTCGGGCACGGCCTTCGCCACGCCCGGAACGGAGCTCACGGTGTCCACGAGCCCGGCGTCGAGACGGCCCCGCTCGGACAGGGCGCCGGAGCCGGCGCTCTGATGGCCGGTGACCACGATCGGGGCGGCGGCGAGCCGCTTCGGCTGCGCGTCCATGCGGATGCCGGTCTCCATGAGACCGCCGCAGGCCATGACGATCGCCGCGCCGAGGAACATGGCGACGAAGGTCGCGATGAAGCTCGCCTTGCGGAACTTGAGGGTGCGGAAAGCAAGGAGACCCATCAGAACCGGCCGCCCGTCGCGACGGGCGCGGCCGGCCGGCCGTCGCCCTCCCAGGCACCGAGGCGGGTCATGCGCGCGGCGACGGCGTCGGCGGTCGGCCGCTGGAGTTCGCCCGCGGGCATGCCGTCCGCGAGGAACACCACGCGGTCCGCGTAGGAGGCGGCGACGGGGTCGTGGGTGACCATCACCAGGGTCTGCCCGGCGACGGTCACCGACTCGCGCAGCAGCGCGAGGACCGCGCCGGCCGTACGGGTGTCGAGGGCGCCCGTCGGCTCGTCGGCGAAGACGACGGCGGGCCGCGTGACCAGGGCGCGGGCGATCGCCACCCGCTGCTGCTGGCCGCCGGAGAGTTCGCCCGGCAGATGACGGGTCCGGTCGGCGAGGCCGACCCGGTCGACGACGGAGCGGATGAGCTCCTTGTCGGGGCGGCGGCCGGCCAGTTCGAGCGGCAGCAGGATGTTCTGCATCACGGTCAGCGCCGGGAGCAGGTTGAACGCCTGGAAGATGAACCCGATCCGGTCCCGGCGCAGTTTCGTCAGCTGGACCTCGTCCATGTGCGCGAGATCCGTGCCGCCGACGAAGACGGAGCCGGAGGTGGGCTTGACAAGGCCGGCGGCGCAGTGCAGGAAGGTGCTCTTGCCGGATCCGGACGGGCCCATGACTGCGGTGAAGGTCCCCGCGCCGAAGCTCAGGGTGAGTTCCTTGAGCGCGGCGACCCGATTGTCGCCGTCACCGTAGATCTTGGCGACGGCTTCGAGCCGTACCGCCGTTTCGCGGGTGGCATGTTCATTGGCGTACACAGGGACTCCCCTACCGAAATTTGATATGTATGACTCGTCGTCGAGCACAAGCGTAGGCAATGCGCGGGTTCCGGGGCATTGGCTCCAGGCGGTGTATCGGCGGTAGAACTTCTTCTACCTCCGGTCCGGAGGAAACCTCCCGGCAGACCACATCACGCCTGATGGGAGTTATTTTCGGCCAGCTCTCCCACAGTTTTCGGAGGGGCCTGGTGTCAAGGTGCACACAGCCCCACTACCGTCGGTGTCGTTTCGTGCACCTGAATTTCGGGAGTCCGCTGTATTACGCGGCGATGCGCTCGTCAATATGCTCGAACCGCACACCGAAAAAGCCCCCCACGGCAATTGGAGGATTGAGTCGCCATGCGATCGGAAAACGGTCTGGAGACGCAAGTTCTGCCCGACGGCAAGGTCGACTTCTTTCTTCCCCGGACGGGTTTGCGGCATCGCTGCGGCCCCACGGGCACCCTGATGTGGATCGTTCTCCAGCGGCAGGAGTGGCAGCCGGAGCGCGCGGCCGAGGTTCTGGCCGAACAGTGGGGCATCGCCTCCGAGTCGCTGCGTCCCGAGGTGGACGCCTGGGTGAGGCACTTCCAGAACGAGGGCCTGGTGCGCCGGTGCTCGGCGTGACGTGAGGTCACCTGCCGGGCGCACTGCCGCCGCCCGGCAGCCCCGCGAGCCAGTCGTCGACCGCCAGCGCCGTCGTGGTCGCCGACTCCTCCAGGAGCGTGAAGTGATTGCCGGGCACCTCCCGCAGGGTGTGGTCCGCGTCCCAGCCGGCCCGCCAGTCGTCGTTGCCCGCCCCGCCGGACGTGAACGACTCGGCGGGACGTACGAACAGGACGGGCGCCGTGAGCGCGCCGGGCGACCGGTCGAGGATCAGCTCGCTGTAGCGGCTCATCGCGGCGAGCCGTGGGGCGCTGAAACCGCCGAAGCTGTCCTCGCGGTCCAGCATCCCCTCGAACATCTCCCGCCACAGGTCGTCGTTGCCGCCGCCGTCGGGCAGATAGGTGTCCAGCAGGACGATCGCGTCCGCGGGGGTGCCCGCCTTCTCCAGCGACTCGGCGACGGCGTGGGCGAACTGACCGCCCGAGGAGTAACCGAGCAGGACGAAGGGCGCGTCGTCGGCCGCCGCCCGTGTCCCCTCGGCCAGAACGTCCACGACCGCGTCGAATGACAGCGGCAGCGGCTCGTCGCGGCCGAAGCCGGGCACGGCCGGCACCGCGACCTCCCTGCGGCCGTGGAAGTGCGCGGCGAAGCGGGCGTACTGGTGCGCGCCGCCGAGCGCCATGGGCGAGGGAACGCAGATCAGACGCCGGTCGGCGGGGCCGCGCGAGAGGCGTACGGCCGGTGCGACACCGCCCAGTTCGGCGACGGTGGTGAAGCCGGGCAGGATGGCGGCGACCGCGCCGAGCAGGTCCATGCCCTTCGACATCCGGCCGCCGGTCGCGGCCATCCGCAGCAGACCGCTGACGGACTCGCGGTCGGGTGCGGGGGCGGTCACGGCGTGTTCCCGGCTGCCTTCCTCGGCCTTCTCGTCCGGGACGGACACGACCCCGCGGTCGTACTCCTGACGGAGTACGGCGGCGAGCCGGGCGGGCGTGCCGTGGTCGAACACGGCCCCGGTCGTCAGGGTGAGTCCGGTGGCGGCGCGTACCGCGCCGCGCAGTTCGGCAGCGGTCACCGAGTCCATGCCCGCTTCGAGGAAGACGGTGTCAGGGCCCATGGCGCCGTCCGCCCCGTAGCCGAGCAGCGCGGCGGCCTCGGCGCTCACCAGGTCGGTCAGCACCCCGGTCGCCTCTTCCGGGGTCAGCCCGGCCAGCCGGTCGCCCAGTGGCTCACGCGCCGCGGTGGAGGCAGTGGACAGGTGCTGCGGCGTGTCGAGGGCGGGCGCGGTGAGGGCGACGTCCGCCGCGATCCAGTAACGCTCGTGCTGGAAGGCGTACGTGGGCAGCGGCGAGGCCGCCGTACCGGGGAACACGGCGGGCCAGTCGGGCGTGAGCCCGTCCGCGTACAGGCGCGCGAGACCGGTCGCGACCGCGGCGCTCTCCGCCGTCCTGCGGCGGCCGAGCGCGACGAACAGCGCGTCGTCGGGAACCGCGCACTCGCGTGCCATGCCGGTCAGCACGGCGTCGGGGCCCAGCTCCACGAAACGGCCGGCGCCGCGCTCCACGAGTGTCCGCGCGGCGTCCGCGAACCGCACCGGCTCGCGCACGTGCCGGACCCAGTACTCGGGGTCGGTGAGCAGACCGGGCCCGGCGATGTCGCCGGTGACACCGGAGACGAGCGGGATACGGGGCTCGTGGAGGACGGTCTTCTCGCAGACCGCCCGGAAGTCGCCGAGCATGTCGTCCATCAGCGCGGAGTGGAAGGCGTGCGAGACCGTGAGCCGCTTCGTCCTGGCGAAGTTGTCCGCGGTGGCGAGTACGGCGTCGGTCTCACCCGAAATCACCACCGCGGAGGGGCTGTTGACGGCGGCGATCGCGACGCCCGGCCCGAGCAGGGGCCGGACCTCGCCCTCGGTGGCCTGGACGGCGACCATCGCCCCGCCCTCCGGGAGCGCCTGCATGAGCCGTCCCCGGGCGGCCACCAGCCTGCCCGCGTCCGCCAGTCCCACGACTCCCGCCACATGCGCGGCGGCGAGTTCACCGATGGAGTGACCGGCCAGGAAGTCGGGCCGGACGCCCCAGGACTCCAGCAGACGGAACATCGCGACCTCGAAGGCGAAGAGACCGGCCTGGGCGTACAGCGTGCGGTCGGCGGCCGCGCCGTCCGCGCCCGCCAGCACCTCGCTCAGTCCGACGCCGAGAGCCGCCTCGGCCTCGTCGAAGGCGGCGGCGAACACCGGGAAGGCGGCGCGGAGTTCGGCGCCCATGCCGAGCCGCTGCGCGCCCTGGCCGGTGAACAGGTAGGCGGTGCGCGCCTTCGCACGCGTACGGCCGCGTACGACCGCGGGAGCGCTGTCCCCCCGCGCCAGCGAGTCCAGCGCGGTGAGCAGACCGGCGCGGTCGGTGCCGGTGACGGCCGCCCGGTGGGCGAAGGCGGTACGCCGGGTGCCGAGGGCCCGCGCCACCGCTGCGGGGGTGTGCTCCGGGCGCCCGGCGGTGAAGTCCCGGAGCCGGGCGGCCTGCGCCGCCAGGGCCTCGGGGGTACGGGCGGACAACGGCCAGAGCAGGACCGGCGGTTCGGCCGGGTCGGGGTACGCGGGTTCCGCAGTCGCCGGGGCCTGTTCGAGGACGACGTGGGCGTTGGTGCCGCTGATCCCGAAGGACGACACCCCGGCCCGGCGCGGCCGGCCGGCCTCCGGCCACTTCCGCGCCTCCGGTACCAACTCCACGGCCCCCGAAGCCCAGTCGACCTGATGTGACGGCTCGTCGGCGTGCAGCGATCCCGGTACGACGCCGTGGCGCATGGCGAGCACCATCTTCATGACACCCGCGACACCGGCGGCGGCCTGGGTGTGCCCGAGGTTGGACTTCACCGAGCCGAGGAGCAACGGCGCACCGTCCGGGCGCCCTTGGCCGTACGTCGCCAGCAGCGCCTGCGCCTCGATCGGGTCTCCCAGCACCGTTCCCGTGCCGTGGCCCTCCACGACGTCGACCTCGGTGGCGGAGAGCCGGGCCCGCGACAGGGCCGCGCGGATCACCCGCTGCTGCGAGGGACCGTTCGGCGCCGTCAGACCGTTCGACGCACCGTCCTGATTCACCGCCGAACCCCGTACCACCGCCCACACCTCGTGGCCCGACCGCCGTGCGTCCGACAGCCGTTCGAGGACGAGGACACCGAGTCCCTCGGCGAAGCCGGTGCCGTTCGCGTCGGCGGCGTACGACTTGCAGCGGCCGTCCGGGGAGATGGCGCCCTGCCTGCTGAACTCGACGAAGGTGCCGGGGGACGCCATCACCGTGACCCCGCCGGCCAGGGCGAGGTCCGCCTCGCCCTGCTGAAGTGCCTGCGCGGCCAGGTGCAGCGCGACCAGGGACGACGAACACGCCGTGTCGACCGACAGGGTGGGCCCTTCGAGGCCCAGGGTGTAGGCGACCCGGCCCGCGACCATGCTGCCGGTGCCGAAACTGCCGAAGTAGTCGTGGTACATCACCCCGGCGTAGACGCCGGTCCGGCTGCCCTTCAGGGTCGTCGGGTCGATGCCCGCGTGCTCCAACGCCTCCCACGCCCCTTCGAGGAGGAGCCGCTGCTGCGGGTCCATGACCAGGGCCTCACGGGGCGAGATCCCGAAGAAGGCGGCGTCGAACTCCCCCGCGTCGTGCAGGAATCCGCCCTCGTCGGTGACAGACCTGCTCCGTCCGTCGGCGTCACGCAACGCCTCCTCCCAGCCCCGGTCGGCGGGGAACGCCGTGACGCCGTCCCGGCCGCCCGCCAGCAGCTCCCACAGATCGTCAGGAGAGCCGACGCCGCCGGGATAGCGGCACGCCATGCCCACGATCGCGACGGGCTCGCGCTGCGCGGCGGTGAGCGCGCGGTTCTGCTCGCGCAGCCGCTCGGTCTCCTTGAGCGAAGCGCGCAGCGCTTCGAGCATCCTGGTGTCGGGCTTGGCGGGCTCGGCCACGTTCCTACTCCTCGTCACGGTTCTCGTCGCAGGGTCTCGTCACAGGGCGTCGTCGTCCTTGACGAGGTCGTCCAGAGCGAGGCTGATCAGGCTCTCCGCGTCCATGGCATCGATCGATTCGCGGCCGTCGTCGGCGGCGTCGGTCTCCGCGGCCCCCTGCGCGCGGACGCCCGCGAGCCGCAGCAGCCCCTCCATGAGGCCGGACTCGCGCAGGTCGGCGAACGGGATGGTGGCGAAGACCCGGCGGACCGTCTCCTCGTCGCTGCCCGGCGCGCCCCCACCGGCCGGTGCGGTCTCCGTCGTCTCCGGGGCGAGCTGTCCCGCCAGTTCGACGGCGAGGACCGAGGGGCTCGGATGGTCGAAGATCAGCGTGGCGGGCAGCCTGAGGCCGCTCACCTCGTTGAGCCGGTTACGGAACTCCACCGCCGTGAGCGAGTCGAAACCCAGCTCACTGAAGGCCAGTTGGGGGTCGATCTCGCCGGTGCCGAGCACCGCCTCCGCCTCCGCGGTGACGACGTCGAGCAACGCGGCGGTCCGCTCGTCGGGCGTCAGCCCCGTCAGGGTGGTGCGCAGCGCCGCCGACGCGGTGGACGCGGCGCGGGCCGGCCTGCGGGAGGGCCGGACGAGGCCCCGCAGCTGCGGCGGGATCCGGCCGGCGCGCGCCATCGCCGCCAGGTCGAGGGCGGCGGGCATCAGGACCGGTTCCGGCCGTCCGGCGCAGGTGTCGAAGAGGGCGAGTCCCGCCGCCTCGTCGAGCGCGGTCACACCGCCCTGTGCCAGTCGGCGCGAGTCGGTGTCGCCGAGGCGGTCGGCCATGCCGCCGCTGCCCGTCCAGGCGCCCCAGGCCAGCGACACGGCGGGCAGTCCGAGCGCCGACCGGTGGGCGGCCAGGGCGTCCAGGTAGGCGTTGGCCGCCGCGTAACCGGCCTGTCCGGGGCTGCCGAGCAGACCGGCCGCCGAGGAGAACAGGACGAACGCGCCGAGGTCCAGGTCCCGGGTGAGCCGGTGCAGGTTCCAGGCCGCGTCCACCTTCGGCCGCAGGACGGCGGCCAGGCGCTCGGAGGTGAGTGAGGTGAGGATGGCGTCGTCCAGGACGCCCGCGGCGTGCACCACGGCGTCGACCGGGTGCTCGGCGAACACGTCCGCCAGGGCGTCGGGGTCGGCGGCGTCGCAGCCGACGACGGTCGCCTCCGCGCCCAACCGGGCGATCTCCGCGACGAGTTCGGCGGCTCCTTCGGCGTCAGGGCCGCGCCTGCCGAGGAGTACGAGACGGTCAGCGCCGTGCTCGGTGACGAGATGGCGGGCCACCAGCCGGCCGAGCGCGCCGGTGCCGCCGGTGATCAGGACGGTGCCCCGCCAGTCCGGTGCGGTGTGCGCGGAGGTGCGCGGTGCCCGGACGAGCCGGGGTACGGCGAGCGTGCCGTTCCGGACGACGACCTGGGGTTCACCGGCCGCGACGGCGGAGGCGACGGCCTGCGGCAGCAGCAGCCACGACGCGTCCGCGAGGTCGGTGTCGACCAGCACGATGCGGTCCGGGTGTTCGGACTGGGCGGACCTGACAAGGCCCCAGGCCGCCGCCGCTCCAGGATCGGCGTCCGCTCCGTCGCCACGGGCGATCGCGCCCGAAGTCACGACGGCCAGTGTGGTGTCCGCGCGCCGCTCGTCGGTGAGCCAGGCACTCAACCGGCCGAGGAGTACGGCGAGTCCGTCGCGGACCTCGGCGGGTTCCGCGCCCGAGGCGTAGTGCAGGACGACGGTGCCGGCGTCCGGTGCCGCGTCGAGCGAGTCGGCCGCCGTCACCCGGACGCCCTGGCCCGCCAGGGCGTCCACGATGTCACCGCCGGTGGCGCCGACGACGGCCCAGCTGTGGCCGGACGGGACCGCGGCCACCGGCAGCTCGGCCCAGCCCTGGGTGAACAGGGTGTCCCCGCCGCCCGCCGCACGTGCGGCGAGATCGCGGGGCGGCTCCCTGAGGGCCAGTGAGTCCACCTGGACGACGGGGGTGCCGAGCGTGTCGGTGGCCTCGACGCGTACGGCTCCGGGCCCGCTCGGCCCGATCCGTACCCGCAGGGCGCTCGCGCCCGTGGCGTGGAGCCGTACACCGCTCCAGGCGAAGGGCAGAGCCAGATTCTCCGCCGCGTCCTCGCGCAGTCCCACGGCGTGCAGCGCGGCGTCGAACAGGGCCGGATGCAGTCCGAACGGCCCGACCGGATCGGCTCGCTGATCGACCGTCACCTCGGCGAGGACCTCATCGCCGAGGCGCCAGGCGGCGCGCAGCCCCTGGAAGGCGGGGCCGTAGTCGGCGCCGATCTCGGCCAGCCGCTCGTACATACCGGTCACATCGACCGGCTCCGCGCCCGCCGGTGGCCAAAGCGCGGCCTCCGCTCGCGGGGCCGGGCCGGTGGCGGGCCGCAGCAGCCCGGCGGCGTGCTCGGTCCAGGGACCGCCGGCGACCGCGGAGGAGTACGCGTGGAACGGGCGTGCGCCGCTCTCGTCGGGGGCGCCGACCGCGCACTGGACCGGTACGGAGCCCTTCTCCGGCAGGAACAGCGGTTCGGCGAGGGTGAGTTCGTCGACGGTGTCGCATCCGGCGCGGGCGCCGGCCGCGAGCGCCATCTCGACGAAGGCGGTCCCGGGCAGCAGGGTGGCGCCGCCGATGGTGTGGTCGGCCAGCCAGGGACGCTCGCGCATCGACAGGGTGCCCGTGTAGAGCGTGCCGCCGGAGCCGGCGAGGTCCACCTCGCTGCCGAGCAGGGGGTGTCCGCCGCCGGCGCCGCCGGCCTGCGGTTCGCTGTCCATCCAGTACCTGCGCCGCTGAAAGGCGTAGGTCGGCAGGTCGACACCGGCGCCGTCGGGCAGCAGCCGTGCCCAGTCGACGTCCCCGCCGCGCACGTGCAGCGCGGCGAGCGCGGCGACGACCGAGGAGGGCTCGTCCCGGTCCCTGCGCAGTACGGGCACGACGAGCGAGTCGCCGGTCAGGGAGCCCATGGCCATGGGGGTCAGCGCGGCGCCGGGTCCCACCTCCACGAACCGCCGCACACCCGTCTCCTCCAGAGCGCGTACGGCGTCGTGGAACCGTACGGCCTCACGGGCGTGCCGCACCCAGTAGGCGGCCGTACGGAGGTCGTCGTCCGCCGCCGGGGCGCCGGTCAGCGCCGATACGACGGGCAGCCGGGGCCGGTGGTAGGTGACGCTGTTCGCGACGTCCTCGAACGCGGCGAGCATCGGCTCCATCAGCGGTGAGTGGAAGGCGTGGCTGACGGCCAGTTCCCTGGTCCGCTCGAAGCGGCCGGCCAGGGCTCGTACGGCGTCGGCGGTGCCGGAGACGACCACGGCGTCGGGTCCGTTGACGGCGGCGACGGCGACGCCCTCGGTGAGCAGCGGCCGTATGTCGTCCTCCGTCGCCTTGACGGCCACCATGACGCCGCCCGCGGGGAGTTGCTGCATCAGTCGGCCGCGGGCGGCGACCAGGGCGCAGGCGTCCTCCAGGGTGAGGATCCCGGCCACATGGGCCGCGGCGAACTCGCCGATGGAGTGGCCGGTCACGACGTCGGGGGTCACACCGAGGGATTCGAGCAGGCGGTGGAGCGCGACCTCCACGGCGAAGAGGGCCGGCTGGGTGAACTCGGTGCGGGCGAGGGTCTCTTCGGACTCCATGACCTCGGCGAGCGGGCGGGAGAGCAGTGGGTCGAGCACGGCCCGCACGTCGTCCAGGGCGCGGGCGAAGACCGGGAAGGCGGCGGCGAGTTCGCGCCCCATGCCCGCGGTCTGGGAGCCCTGGCCCGAGAAGAGGAAGGCGAGTCTGCCGTCCCTGGCGGAGCCGGTGAGCACGGTGGCCGAGCCCGTGCCGTCCGCCAGGGCCCGCAGGCCGTCGAGGAGTTCGGCCGGGGTGCGGCCGACGACGGCGGCGCGGTGCGTGTGACGGGCCCGGGTGGTGGCGAGGGCGCCCGCGACGGTCCGGGCGGAGCCGAGGAGGTCCGTCGTCGCCGCCGGGTCGGCGTTCTCGCGCGGGAGGCCCTCGAAACGGTCGAGCAGCCGGGCGGCCTGGGCGCGCAGGGCTTCGGCCGTGTGCCCGGAGAGCACCCAGGGCACGGTGTCGGGCGGCGCCGAGGTGTCCCAGGCGGCGGTGGCCGGCGTCTCGGGAGCGGGTTCGGCAGCCGCCTCGATGACCACATGCGCGTTGGTGCCGCTGAGGCCGAAGGAGGAAACGCCCGCGCGCCGGGGCCTGTTGTCGTACTCGGGCCACTCGCGCGCCTCGGTGAGCAGCCGTACGTTGCCGTCCTCCCAGTCGATGTGCCGGGAGGGCGCGTCGACGTGCAGGGTCGGCGGCAGGACGCCGTTGCGCAGCGCCTGCACCATCTTGATGACGCCCGCGACGCCGGCGGCCGCCTGGGCGTGGCCGATGTTGGACTTCACCGAGCCCAGCCACAGCGGCCGTTCCGCGCTGTGTCCGGCGCCGTAGGTGGCGATGATCGCCTGTGCCTCGATCGGGTCGCCGAGGGTGGTGGCGGTGCCGTGGGCCTCGACGGCGTCGACGTCGGCGCCGGTGAGCCCGGCCGATTCGAGTGCCTTGCGGATGACCTTCTGCTGGGCGGGGCCGTTGGGCGCGGTGATTCCGTTGGAGGCGCCGTCCTGGTTGACGGCCGTGCCGCGCAGGACCGCCAGGATCCGGTGGCCGTTGCGGCGGGCGTCGGAGAGCCGTTCCAGTACGAGCACGCCGGCGCCCTCGCTGAAGCCGGTGCCGCCCGCCGAGTCGGCGAAGGACCGGCACCGTCCGTCGCTCGACAGCCCGCGGTGGCGGCTGAACTCGACGAAGACGCCCGGGGTCGCCATCACCGTCACGCCGCCTGCCAGGGCCAGCGAGCAGTCGCCCTGGCGCAGTGACTGGGCCGCGAGGTGCATGGCGACGAGGGACGACGAGCAGGCGGTGTCCACGGACAGTGTCGGGCCCTCCAGGCCGAGGGTGTAGGCGATGCGGCCGGACACGACGCTGCCGGAGCCGAAGCTGCCGAAGTAGTCGTGGTACATGACGCCTGCGAAGACTCCGGTCTGGGAGCCGCGGAGGGTCGCGGGGTCGATCGCGGCGCGTTCCAGAGCCTCCCAGGAGGTCTCCAGCAGGACGCGTTGCTGCGGGTCGGTGACGAGGGACTCCTCGTCGTCCATGGCGAAGAACTCCGCGTCGAAGTCGGCGGCGCCGCGCAGGAATCCGCCTTCGCGGGTGTAGCTGGTGCCGGGGCGGTCGAGGGTGGGGTCGTAGAGCGCGTCGAGGTCCCAGCCGCGGTCGTCGGGGAAGTCGCCGACGGCGTCGGCGCGGTCGGCGACGAGCCGCCACAGGTCCTCGGGGGACTCGACGCCACCGGGGAAGCGGCAGCCCATGCCGATGATGGCGATGGGCTCGTCCGGGTCGGCGGTGGTCCGGACGGTGCCCGCCCGCGCGGTGTCGGCCGCCGCACCGGACGTGAGACCGTCGGTGAGCCGGGCCAGCAGGAAGCCCGCCAGTGCGGAGGGCGTCGGATGGTCGAAGACGAGAGTCGCGGGGAGCCGGAGCCCGGTGGCCACGCCCAGGCCGTTGCGCAGTTCGACGGCGGCGAGCGAGTCGAAGCCCAGCTCCTTGAAGGGGCTGGTGCGATCGACCGCGTCGGCCGAGCGGTGGCCGAGAATGGCGGCCACCTGGGAGCGGACGAGGTCGACGAGCAGCGGTTCGCGCTCGCTGTCGAGGAGCCCGGCGAGCCTGCCGCGCAGCGAGTCGGCGCTCTGGCCGCCGCCCGCCGCAGCCGCCGCGCGCCGTACGGGAACCAGACGGCGCAGCAGCGGCGCGAGCGCGTCGCCCTGGGCGCGGAGGCCGGCCAGGTCGAGCTTGACCGGCAGCAGCGCGGACTCCTGACCGGCGAGGGCGGCGTCGAAGAGCGCGAGCCCTTCGTCGGTGGCCAGCGGGGCGACTCCGCCGCGCGCGATACGGGACTTGTCGGTGCCGTCGAGTGCGCCGGTCATTCCGCTCGCCTGCTCCCACAGGCCCCAGGCCAGCGCGTGCGCGGGCAGCCCACTGGCGCGGCGGTGGGTGGCGAGCGCGTCGAGGAAGGCGTTGGCCGCCGCGTAGTTGCCCTGGCCGGGCGAGCCGAGCGTGGCGGCGGCCGAGGAGAACACGACGAACGCCCTCAGTCCGAGGCCGGCGGTGAGTTCGTGCAGATGCCAGGCGGCGTCGACCTTCGGCCGGAAGACGATGTCGACGCGCTCGGGGGTGAGGGAGGACAGGACGCCGTCGGCGAGGACACCCGCGGCGTGCACCACACCGGTCAGGGGCGCCTGTTCGGGGATGCCGGCCAGCACGGCGGCGAGTGCGTCACGGTCCGCGACGTCGCAGGGCGCGGTGTCGACCTCGGCTCCCAGCGCGGTGAGTTCGGCCACGAGTGTGGCGTCGGCGCCGCGCCTGCTGAGCAGGAGGAGCCGGCGGACGCCCCAGTCGGTGACGAGGTGCCGGGTGATGACGCGGCCGAGCGCGCCCGCGGCGCCGGTCACCAGGACCGTGCCTTCGGTGAGGTCGGGGCGGGTGTCCGGGGCGTCGTCGGCGGGGGCGGTCCTGACGATCCTCGGTACGGACAGCGCGCCGTCGTCGGCGGCGGCGAGGTGCGGTTCGCCGGTGGCGAGGGCGGCGGCGACCAGGCCGTCCGGCAGCGGGTCGGCGGCGGGCCCGTCGTAGGAGAGGAGCACGATCCGGTCCGGGTTCTCGGTCTGCGCCGAGCGGACGAGGCCGCCGACGGCCGCGCCCGCGAGGTCGGTTCCGGTGATCACCACCAGGTCTGCGTCGGCGGTCGCCTCATCGGCGAGCGCGGCGCCGAGTTCGCCGAGGACGGCGTCGAAGCTCGCGCGTACCTCGGCGGCGTCCGTGCCGGCCGGTGCGCGCAGGATTCGCACGGGGCGGTCGGTCGGCGCTCCGTCGGCGGGGCCGGCGGGAGCGATCGGTGCGATCGGCTCCCAGGCCACGCGATGCAGCGAGCCCGCCAGATTCAGGCGCGCGGCTGCGGCGATCTGTTCGGTGGAGACCGCCCGCAGCGCGAGTGAGCCGACGCTCGCCACGGGGGCGCCTGTCGGGTCGGCGAGGTCCAGTGCCACCGCGCCGTCGTCCCACCCGGCGCCTTCGGCGGGGCGCAGACGTACACGCAGGGCGGTCGCGCCGGTCGCGTGGAGCTGGACGTCGGACCAGGCGAACGGCAGGAGCGCGGCGTCGCCCGCCGCGTCGGTGAGGCTGACGGTGTGCAGGGCCGCGTCCGCGAGCGCCGGGTGGAGACCGTAGCCGTCGGTCTGCTGGTCGAAGGCGACCTCGGCGTAGATCTCCGCCCCGAGCCGCCAGGCGGCCTTGAGGCCCTGGAAAACCGGCCCGTAGGACAGGCCCACGTCGAGCAGTTGCTCGTACAGCCCGTCCAGCGGGACCGGTTGGGCGCCCTCGGGCGGCCACACGGCGAGGCCGGGGTCGTCCGTGGCCGGGATCGCGGCGGCGAGCAGCCCCTGCGCGTGGCGGGTCCAGGCGACGTCGTCGCCGGAGCTGCCGGGGCTCTCGGGGCGGGAGTGGATGGTGACGGGGCGGTTGCCGTGGCCGTCGTCGGCGCCGACGACGGTCTGGAGCTGTACGGCTCCCTGCTCGGGCAGGACGAGCGGTGCCTCCAGGGTGAGTTCGGCGATCCGTCCGCAGCCGGCCTGGTCACCCGCGCGCAGGGCGAGTTCGAGATGGCCGGTGCCGGGGAAGAGGACCTGGCCGGCGACGACGTGTTCGGCGAGCCACGGGTGCGTACCCGCGGACAGGCGGCCGGAGAGCACGACGCCCTGGCCGTCGGCGCGCACCATGGCCGCGCCGAGCAGCGGGTGTCCGGTGCTGTCGAGTCCGGCGGAGGTGACGTCGCCGTTGCCGAAGACGCTGTCGAGCCAGTACCAGTCGTGCTGGAAGGCATACGACGGCAGGGGCACGCGGCGCGGCGCGTGCACGGCGAGGACGGTGTCCCAGTCGACGTCGGCGCCGCCGGTGAAGGCCTGGCCGAGGGCGGTGACGAAGCGGGCGAGTCCGCCCTCCTCGCGGCGCAGCGAGCCGACGGCGGTCACGGACTCGTCGGTCTCGCGGACGCCGATGGTCAGGACCGGGTGCGGGCTGGACTCGACGAAGAGGGTGTGGCCGGCGGCGACGGCCGCGCGGGTGGCCCGCTCGAACAGGACGGTCTCGCGGAGGTTGGTGAACCAGTAGGCGGCGTCCATCACGGCGGTGTCGAGGAGTTCGCCGGTGACGGTCGAGTACAGCGGTACGTCGGAGGTACGGGGGGTGACGTCGGCAAGGTCCGTCAGCAGCCGCGCACGTAGCGTCTCGACGTGCGCGGAGTGCGACGCGTAGTCCACCGGCAGCCGCTTGGCCCGGATGTTGTCGGCCTTCAGGCGTGCCTTCAGCTCGTCGAGCGCCCCGGGATCACCGGAGACGACGACGGAGGCGGAGCCGTTGACGGCGGCGACCGAGATCCGGCCGTCCCACGCGGCGATGCGCTCGCCTATCTCGTCGGCGGCGAGCGCGACGGACATCATGCCGCCGCTGCCCGCCAGGTCCTCGGCGATGGCCTTGCTGCGCAGGGTGACGACGCGGGCGCCGTCCTCGACGGAGAGCCCCCCGGCGACGACGGCCGCCGCGATCTCGCCCTGGGAGTGGCCGATGACGCCGGCGGGCCGTACGCCGTGGGCCGCCCAGGTGTGGGCGAGCGAGACCATCACCGACCACAGCAGCGGCTGGACGACATCGACGCGGTCGAGCAGTCCGCTCAGCTCCGTCATCGGGTCCCAGTCGATGTGCGGGGCGCAGGCGGCGAAGCACTCACGCATCCTCGCCGCGAACTGCGGTGACTCGTCGAGGAGTTCGGTGGCCATGCCGGTCCACTGGGAGCCCTGGCCGGGGAAGACGAACAGCGGCCTCGCGTGTCCGGCGGCGGTGCCCTCGACCAGGCCGGGGGCGGTGGCGCCGGCGGCCAACGCGGCGAGGGAGTGACGCAGTTCGGCCGCGTCGGCGCCGATGACCACGGCGCGGTGGGCGAAGATGCCGCGCGTGGTGGCCAGCGAGTGGCCGATGTCCGCGGGGCGCGCCCGCGGGTGGGTGTCGAGGTGGGCGAGCAGGCGGGCGGCCTGTGCGGGCAGAGCGGCGGGCGATTTGGCGGTCAGGACCCACGGAACAGGCGCGAGGGTCCCGCCCTCCGCCGAGGCGCCCGTCTCCACGTCCGCGTCCCCGTCGCTCTGTACGACGGCGGGTTCGGCCGCGCGCTCGATGATGACGTGGGCGTTGGTGCCGCTGATGCCGAACGAGGACACCGCCGCGCGGCGGGGCCTCGTGACGTCGGGCCAGGCCCGCGCCTCGGTGAGCAGTTCGACCTCGCCCGCCGTCCAGTCGACCTGGTCGGACGGCTCGTCGACGTTGATGGTCTTCGGCAGCACGCCGTGCCGCATCGCCATGATCATCTTGATGACCCCGGCGACACCGGCGGCGGCCTGGGTGTGCCCGATGTTCGACTTGACCGAGCCGAGCCACAGCGGCTCGTCCGTCCTGCTCTGCCCGTACGTGTTGAGCAGCGCCTGCGCCTCGATGGGGTCGCCGAGGGTCGTACCGGTGCCGTGCGCCTCGACCACGTCGACGTCGGACGGCCTCAACCGGGCGCTGGCCAGGGCCTGTTCGATGACACGCTCCTGGGAGGGGCCGTTGGGCGCGGTGAGTCCGTTGGACGCGCCGTCCTGGTTGACGGCGGAGCCGCGCAGCACCGCGAGCACCTCGTGCCCGTTGCGCCGGGCGTCCGACAGCCGTTCGACGGCGAGGACGCCGACACCCTCGCCCCACACAGTGCCGCCCGCGGAGGTCGCGAACGCGCTGCAGCGGCCGTCGGGGGCGAGCGCGCCCTGCCTGCTGAACTCGATGAAGGTCTCGGGGGTCGCCATGACGGCGACGCCGCCGACGAGCATGAGGTCGCACTCGCCCCGGTTCAGCGACTGCGCCGCCAGGTGGAGCGCGACGAGCGACGACGAGCAGGCGGTGTCGACGGAGAGGGTCGGGCCTTCCAGACCGAGCGTGTAGGCGACTCGGCCGGTCACGATGCTGCCGGTGCCGAAGGCTCCGAAGTAGTCGTGGTACATCACTCCGGCGAACACACCGGTCCTGCTGCCCTTGAGCGAGGCGGGGTCGATGCCCGCGCTCTCCAGGGCCTCCCACGATGTCTCCAGCAGCAGCCGCTGCTGCGGGTCCATCACCAGTGCCTCGCGCGGCGAGATGCCGAAGAACGCGGCGTCGAACTCCCCCGCGTCGTGCAGGAATCCGCCCTTGTGCACGTAACTGGTGTCGGGGCGCTGCCTCGTGGGGTCGTAGACGCGGTCGGTGTCCCAGCCCCGGTTGACCGGGAAAGTGGTGATCGCCTCGGTGCCGTCGGCGACCAGTCGCCACAGGTCCTCGGGGGTGCGTACGTCTCCCGGGTAGCGGCAGGCCATGCCGACGATCGCGAGCGGTTCGTCGGTACGGCGCCGCGTGTCGCGACCGGTCGAGCGCCGAACCTTCGGCGTGTCGCCGACCTTCGTACCGAGGAAGGCCGCGAGGGCGGCGGCGGACGGGTAGTCGAAGACGAGGGTGGCGGGCAGCCGCAGGGCGGTCTCCGCCGCGAGGGAGTTACGCAGTTCGATCGCGGCCAGCGAGTCGAACCCGGAGTCCTTGAAGGCGCGTTCGGGATCGACGGCGTCCGGCGAGGCGTGGCCGAGGACGGCGGCGACATGGGTACGTACGGTGCGCAGCAGCGCGTCGGCGCGTTCCTGTTCGCCGAGCGCGGCCATCCGCTCGGCGAAGGGCACGTCGGCGCCCTCCGCCAGGGCCTCGCGGCGGACGGTGCGGCCGGTCAGCGCGCGGAAGACGGGCGCCACCGCCGCTCCCTGGGCGCGCAGGGAGGCTGTGTCGAGCCGGACGGGTGCGAGGGCGGGCAGGCCGGAGCCGAGGGCGAGGGAGAAGAGGGCGGCGCCGTCCTCGGCGGAGAGCTGGGCCATGCCGCCGCGGGAGATCCGGGCGAGGTCGGCGTCGGCCAGGCTGCTGGTCATACCGCCGAGCGGGGTCCAGGGGCCCCAGGCGAGCGAGAGGGCGGCGGCGCCGTGCGCGGCCCGGTGCGCGGCGAGCGCGTCGAGGAAGGCATTGGCCGCCGCGTAGTTGCCCTGGCCGGGCGAGCCGACGACGCCGGCGACGGAGGAGAACAACACGAAGGCGCGCAGGTCCAGGTCCGCGGTGAGTTCGTGCAGGTTAAGCGCGCCGTCGGCCTTGGGCCGCAGCACGGCGTCCAGGCGCTCCGGGGTGAGGGCGGAGACCACCCCGTCGTCCAGGACGCCGGCGGCGTGCACGACGGCGGTGAGCGGGTGGGCGGCGGGAATCCCGTCGAGCAGCGCGGCGAGCGCCGCGCGGTCGGCGACGTCGCAGGCGTGGACGGTGATGTGGGCGCCGAGCGCGGTGAGCTCGGCGACGAGCGCGTCGTCGGGGCGTCCGCTCCTGCTGACAAGCGCGAGATGGCGGGCGCCGTGCGCGGAGACCAACTGCCGGGCGATGACCGGGCCGAGGCCGCCGGTGGCGCCGGTGAGCAGGACGGTCCCCTCCGGGTCGAGCGCGGGGCTGTCCCCCTCCGGGGGCGCGCCGGCGGCGAGCATCCGGGGCGCGTGGGCGGCGCCCTCGCGGACGGCGATCTGGTGCTCGCCCGAGGCGAGGGCGAGCGGTACGGCGAGATCGGCGTCGGCCGCCGGGTCGAGGTCGAGCAGGGTGAAGCGGCCGGGCGTCTCGGTCTGGGCCGAGCGGACGAGGCCCCAGACGGCGGCACCCGCGAGGTCGGCCACGTCCTCGCCGTCGACGGAGACGGCGCGGCGCGTGATGACGACGAGCGGGCGCGGGTCGTCCTCCTGGAGGGCGGCGAGCGCGGTGTGGGTCGCGGCGTGTACGGCGTCGGTGTCGGAGCCGGGCAGGCTGTGCAGGACACGGGGGCCGCCCGTACCGTCCTCTGCGAGGTCGGTGCCGGTGTCGGGATCGGTGTCCGTGTCGTAGACGTCATCGCCTTCGCTGTCCGGGTCGCCGAGCCAGGGCACCGGCTGCCAGCCGGTGCGGTACAGCGCGTCGCTCACCCCGCCGCCGCCCGTGTCCCCGTCGCCGCGCAGGTTGGTCAGCGGCCGGGCGGCGAGCGAGGCGACCGTCGCGACGGGTGCGCCGGTGGCGTCGGCCAGGTCGAGGCTGAAGGTGTCGATGCCGGTGAGGACGAGCCGGGCGCGCAGCGCCGAGGCGCCGACTGCGTACAGGGAGACGCCCGCGAACATGAAGGGCAGGCGCGCGGTGTCGTCGTCGGAGCCGTCGCCGAGCAGCGCGAGGGCGTGCAGGGCGGCGTCGAAGGCTGCGGGGTGGAGGCCGAAGGAGGCGGCGTCCGCGGCGGGGCGCTCGTCCAGCCGTACCTCGGCGAAGAGTTCGTCGCGGCGCCGCCAGGCGCCGCGCAGGCCACGGAAGACGGGGCCGTAGTCGAGGCCGGACGCGGCGTGCCGCTCGTAGAGGCCGGTGAGGTCGAGGGGTTCCGCCTCGGGCGGGGGCCACTCGGTGAGCGGTTCACCCACCGCGCCGGTCCCCGCGACGCCCGCCGCTCCCGCCTCGCCGAGGAGTCCCCCGGCGTGCAGGGTCCAGGGCCGGTCGGCGGTCGCGTCCTCGGGACGCGCGTGGACGGCGACGGTACGGGTGCCGTCGGCACGGGGCGGGCCGACGGTGACCTGGACGCGGACCGCCTCGCCCGCGGGTACGACGAGGGGCACTTCGAGGGCGAGTTCTTCGAGGCGGCCGCTGCCGACCTGGTCGCCGGCGCGGATGGCGAGTTCGACCATCGCGGTGCCGGGCACCACGATCCGGCCGCCGACGACGTGGTCGGCGAGCCAGGGGTGGGTGTGCGCCGAGAGACGGCCGGTGAGTACGGCGCCGTCGGTGTCGGCGAGCAGCGTGGCGGCGCCGAGCAGCGGGTGGTCGGCGGAGTCGAGTCCGGCGGAGGAGACGTCGCCGGCGCCGGTCGCGGGGTCGGCCCAGTAGCGCTCACGCCGGAAGGCGGTGGTGGGCAGCGCGACCCGGCGGGCGCCCTGGAAGAGGGCTCCCCAGCCGACGTCGTGTCCGGCGGTGTGGAGCCGGCCGACGGCGGCGAGCAGTGTCTCGGCCTCGGGGCGCCCGCGCCGTGCGGTGGCGGCCAGCACGGCGTCGGCGGATCGAAGGCTCGCGCGGGCCATGGCGGTGAGCACCGCGTCGGGGCCCAGCTCCAGGAAGCGCGTGACACCGGCCGCTTCGAGGGTGCGCACACCGTCCTGGAAGCGCACGGCGTCCCGTACGTGCCGGACCCAGTGGTCGGCGGTGGCGAGCGCCTCGCCGGCGAGGGTGCCGGTCACGTTCGACACGACGGGCACGGTGGGCCGGTGGTAGGTGAGGCTCTCGGCGACGGCGCGGAACTCCGCCAGCATCGGCTCCATCAGCGGTGAGTGGAAGGCGTGCGAGACCGCGAGGCGCTTGGTCTTCTCGAAGTGGCTTGCCAGCTCGGTGACTTCGGCCTCGGCGCCGGAGACGACCACGGCGTCCGGACCGTTCACGGCGGCGATGCCGACCCGCTCCGACAGCAGCGGCAGGACGTCCTGTTCGGTGGCCTGGACGGCGATCATCGCGCCGCCCGCGGGGAGTTCCCGCATCAGCCGGCCGCGGGCGGCGACGAGGGTGCAGGCGTCGTCCAGCGTGAGGACGCCCGCGACGTGCGCGGCGGCGATCTCGCCGATGGAGTGCCCGGCGAGGTAGTCGGGGGTGGTGCCCCAGGACTCCACGAGGCGGTAGAGCGCGACCTCGTGGGCGAAGAGCGCGGCCTGGGTGCGGTCGGTCCGGTTGAGCGGTTCGGCGGCGGCGTCGCCCGTGCCGGCGTCGCTGTCCCTGCCGGTGCCGGTGCCGGTGCCGAAGACGGTCTCGCGCAGGCCGTCGTCGAAGCGGGCGCAGATCTCGTCGAAGGTGCGGGCGAAGACCGGGAACCGGTCGTACAACTCCCGTCCCATGCCCGGCCGTTGTGATCCCTGGCCGGTGAAGAGGAAGGCGGTCAGGCCCTTGGCGGCCCGGCCGGTGATCGGACCGGGCGTGCCGTCGGCGACCCGGCCCATGCCGTGCAGCAGCGCGTCGCGGTCGGCTCCGATGACGACAGCGCGGTACTGCTGCGGGGTCCGGGTGGTCGCGAGGGCGTGGGCGACATCGGCGGGGTCCTGCTCTCCCACCGCCGCGACGATCCGGGCGGCCTGCTCGCGCAGCGCCTCCTCGGTCCGGCCCGACACGAGCCACGGCAGCGGCGACGGCGCCACACGCGGCTCGGGGGCCGTCGGTCCATCGGCGGGTACCGGCTCCTCGGCGGGTGCCTGCTCGATGATGGTGTGCGCGTTGGTGCCGCTGACTCCGAAGGAGGAGACGGCCGCGCGGCGCGGCCGGCCGGAGTCGGGCCAGGGCCGCGTCTCGGTCAGCAGACGGACGTCGCCCTCGGTCCAGTCGACCTGCGTCGACGCCTCGTCGGCGTGCAGCGTCTTCGGCAGTACGCCGTGGCGTAGCGCCAGCACCATCTTGATGACTCCGGCGACACCCGCCGCGGCCTGGGTGTGCCCGATGTTCGACTTGACGGAGCCGAGCCACAACGGCCGTCCCCGCGGCCGGTCGTGGCCGTAAGTGGCGAGCAGCGCGCGCGCCTCGATCGGGTCGCCGAGCGGGGTGCCGGTGCCATGGGCCTCGACGGCGTCGATGTCGGCGGGTGTGAGGCCCGCGCTGTCGAGTGCCTGGCGGATGACACGCCGCTGGGAGGGGCCGTTGGGCGCGGTGAGTCCGTTGGACGCGCCGTCCTGGTTGACGGCGGAGCCGCGCAGCACGGCCAGCACCTCGTGCCCGTTGAGCCGGGCGTCCGACAGCCGCTCCAGTACGAGCATGCCGACGCCCTCGCCCCAGCCGGTGCCGTCGGCGTCGTCGGAGAAGGACTTGCAGCGTCCGTCGAGGGCGAGCCCGCGCTGGCGGCTGAAGGCGATGAAGGAGTTGGGTGTGGTCATCACCGAGACGCCGCCGGCCAGGGCGAGGGTGCACTCTTCCTGCCGCAGTGCCTGCGCGGCGAGGTGGAGCGCGACGAGCGCGGACGAGCAGGCGGTGTCGACGGTGACCGCGGGGCCCTCGACGCCCAGGGTGTAGGAGACGCGGCCGGAGATGACCGCGGCGAGCGTGCCGGTGCCGAGCGCCTCGCCCTCGTCGGTCGAGCGGGCCAGCAGGTCGCGGTAGTCCTGGCCGTTGGTGCCGGTGAAGACGCCGACGCGGGCGCCGCGTACGGAACCGGGCGCGATCCCGGCGTCCTCCAGCGCCTCCCAGGACGTCTCCAGCAGCAGCCGCTGCTGCGGGTCCATGGTGACGGCCTCGCGCGGCGAGATGCCGAAGAAGTCCGGCTCGAAGTCCGCGACGGCTTCCAGGAAGCCGCCCCGGCGCACATAGCTCTTGCCGGCGGCGTCCGGGTCGGGGTCGTACAGTCCGTCCACGTCCCAGCCCCGGTCGCCGGGGAACTCCGTGATGGCGTCGGTGCCTTCGGAGAGCAGCCGCCACAGGTCGTCGGGCGTGCTGACGCCGCCGGGGAAGCGGCAGCTCATACCGACGATCGCGATCGGTTCCTGGTTCTCGGACTCGGCCTCGTGCAGCCTCCGGCGCGTCTCGTGGAGCTCCGCCGAGACCCGCTTGAGGTAGCTGAGCAGCTTGTCATCGTCTGTCATCGGATGTCGCCACTTCTGTGCGGAAGGGAGGGGGCCGTGGGCGTGGTGGACGGGTGGGTCCAGGTCACGCGGAGCCGAGTTCTCGGTCGATGAACGCGAAGACGTCGTCGGCGGTGGCCTCTTCGAGCTGTCCGGCGACGGCGCTCCCGCCGTCCGCCACGCGCTCGTCGAGACCGTTCAGCACGGCCCGGACCCGGGAGGTGACCCGGCCCTCCTGGAGGTCCTCGGCCGACAGATCGGCCAGCCGGGCCGCCAGCCGGTCCAGTTCGGCCAGGACGGAGTCCACGGACTCCTCGGCGCCCGCGAGTTCGGTGCCGAGGTACTTGGCGAGCGCGGCGGGTGTCGCGTAGTCGAAGATCAGCGTGGCGGGCAGCGGGACTCCGGCCGCCGCGCTGATGCGGTTGCGCAGGTCGACGGAGCTGAGCGAGTCGAAGCCGAGGTCGCGGAAGGCGGCGGTGGCCTCGACCCCGTCGGCGCTGCCGTGACCGAGCACCGTGGCGGCCTGGCCGCGTACCAAGTCCTCCAGGGCGCGTTCGCGTTCGCCCGCGGTCAGTCCGGCCAGCTTCCTCGCGAAGTCGTCCGCCACGGGCGCGTCGGCCGCGGCGGGCGCCGCCTGCACCTCGGGCAGATCACCGAAGAGCGGCGCGGGCCGCCCCGCGGCGAACGCGGACGCGAACTTCGCCCAGTCGACGTCGGCGACGGTCACCACGGTGTCGCCGCTCTCCAGGGCGCGGCGCAGCGCGGTCAGCGCGCGCTCCGGGTCGAGCTGTTTGATGCCCAGCGCCCGGCCCGCGTCGCGGACCGTGTGGTCAAAGGCCATACCGCCGCCGCCCCAGGGACCCCACGCCACCGAGGTGGCGGGGAGGCCGGTGGCGCGCCGGTACTCGGCCAGCGCGTCGAGCGAGGCGTTGGCCGCCGCGTAGTTGGCCTGTCCGGCGCCGCCGACGGTGGCGGTGAGCGAGGAGAACAGGACGAACGCGCAGAGGTCGGTGTCCTTCGTCAGTTCGTGCAGGTGCCGGGCGGTCTCGGCCTTGGCACCGAGGACGGCGGCGAAGCGCTCGGGGGTCAGCGAGTCGAGTACGCCGTCGTCCAGCACACCCGCCAGGTGGATCACGGCGGTCAGCGGGTGGGCGGCGGGCACCGTGTCGAGCAGCGCGGCGAGCGCGGCGCGGTCGGCGGTGTCGCAGGCGGCGAGGGTGACCTGGACGCCGGTGGCGGTGAGTTCGGCGACGAGGTCGTCGGCGCCCGGCGCGTCGGGGCCGCGCCGGCTGACGAGCAGCAGGTGTTCGGCCCCGTCGGCGGCGAGCCGGCGGGCGACGTGCTGTCCGACGGCGCCGGTGGCGCCGGTCACCAGGACCGTGCCGGTGGGCTGCCAGGGGGCGCCGCCCGGGCGGTGCGGGACGTGTTCGAGGCGCCGTGCGTAGGCGCCGGACTCGCGGACCACGAGCTGGTCCTCGCCGCCGCCGTCGGTGAGCACCCCGGCGAGGAGGCCGGGGGTGCGGTGGCCGGGTTCGGCCGGGAGGTCGACGAGGCCGCCCCACCGGTCGGGGTGTTCGAGCGCGGCGACCCTGCCGAGCCCCCACACCTCGGCCTGCCGGAAGCCGGTCGGTGTGTCGCCGGGCGCGTGGGCGACGGCGTCGCGGGTGAGGCACCACAAAGGCGCCGTGAGACCGGCGTCGCCGAGTGCCTGGACGAGGGCCGCCGTGGTGGCGACGGGGTGCTCCAGAGCGAGCAGCGACAGCACACCGGCCGG
The DNA here is from genome assembly GCF_010384365.1 of Streptomyces sp. S4.7. NCBI lineage: Bacteria > Bacillati > Actinomycetota > Actinomycetes > Kitasatosporales > Streptomycetaceae > Streptomyces > Streptomyces sp. S4.7. Next base: position 292,822 of record NZ_CP048397.1, read on the forward strand.
CTCCGCGCCGTCGGCGGTGTCTGTACGGTTCGTGAGCAGTGCGGCGAGGGCGGCCCGGTCCCGGGCGTCGTCCGGTACCGGGAGCGTGTCGATGTCCAGGCCCCGGTCCGCGAGCCCGGTCAGGACGGTCTTGAGCCACGGGTCGTCGGCGGACGTCTCGGGTACGAAGGCGAGCCAACGGCCTCGTACGGCCGTCTCCGGCACGGCGAGCGGGCGCCAGCCGGCGCGGTAACGCCAGCCGTCCACCTCGGAGTTGGCCTGTCGCTTGCCGTGCCAGTCGGCGAGCGCGGGCAGCACGGCGCCGACCGCGCTCTCGTCGGTGACGCCGAGCGTCGCGGCCACCGCGCCGACGTCGCCGTCCGTGACGAGCTGCCAGAAGGCGTCGCCGCGCTCCGCGTCGGGCTGTGCGGGGGCACCGAATCCGAGTGAGGGCGCGTTCTCCCAGTGGCGGTCGCGCCGGAAGGGGTACGTGGGCAGCGGCACGCGCCGCGCTCCCGCGAACACCGCTTGCCAGTCGGGACCTTGGCCGCTGGTGTGCAGCAGGCACAGGGCGTCCATGAGGGCCTTGGTCTCCTCGCGGTCCCTGCGCTGGGTGCCGATGACGTCGGGGACGACGTCCTGGGCCATGCCGGTGAGGATGGCGTCCGGGCCGACCTCCAGGAAGCGGGTGGCGCCTTCGGCGGCGAGGGTGGTGACTCCGTCGTGGAAGCGGACGGAGCCGCGTACGTGGCGTACCCAGTAGTCGGGGGTGGTGAATTCGTCGCCCGCGAGGAGGCCGGTGACGTTGGAGACGACGGGCACCTTCGGCGGGTGGAAGGTGAGTGTGGTGAGAACGTCGAGGAAGGCGTCGAGCATGCCGTCCATGCGGTGGGAGTGGAAGGCGTGCGAGACCTTGAGCCGGTTGGTCTTCTCGAACCGCGCGGCGACGGCGAGGGCCGCCTCCTCGTCGCCCGAGACGACCACGCCCCGGGGCCCGTTGACGGCTGCGATGTCGACGCCGTCGGTCAGCAGCGGCGCGACGTCGCCCTCGGGCGCGGCGACGGCGATCATGGCGCCGCCGGTGGGCAGGGCCTGCATGAGCCGGCCGCGCGCGGAGACCAGGGTGACGGCGTCGGGCAGGGACAGGACTCCCGCGACATGGGCGGCGACGATCTCACCGATGGAGTGGCCGCCGAGCAGGTCGGGACGTACGCCCCAGCTCTCCAGCTGCCGGTAGAGGGCGGTCTCGAAGGCGAACAGCGCGGCCTGGGTGTACGCGGTCTGGTGCAGGAGTGTGGACTCGGGGTCGAACATGACCTCGCGCAGCGGCTGTTCGAGATGCTCGCCGAAGGCGTCGGATATCTCGTCGAGCACCCGGGCGAACTCGGGGTGCGCGGCGTGCAGTTCACGTCCCATGCCGGGTCGCTGCGAGCCCTGCCCGGAGAACAGGACGGCGAGTCTGCCCGGTTCCGGCACGGTCCTGGGCGTCTCCCGCCCGTCCGCCAGCGCGTCGAGTCCGGCGCGGAGTTCGGCCAGGTCCCGGCCGGTGACGGCGGCCCGGTGGGGGAACGCGGACCGGGTGGTGGCGAGCGAGAAGCCCACGTCGGCGGGGTCGTACGCGTCGACGGTGTCGAGCAGCCGGCCCGCCTGCGCCCGTACCGCTTCCGCCGTCCGGCCGGACAGCACCCAGGGCACCACGGGCAGTTCGGGGCCGGACCCGGGGCGCGGGGCCTCTGGCTCGGTGGCCTCCTCGACGATGATGTGCGCGTTGGTGCCGGAGATACCGAACGAGGAGACGCCCGCGCGGCGTGGCGCGTCGGCGGCGTCCCAGGGCAGCGCCTCGGTGAGGAGTTCGATGTCGCCCGCGGTCCAGTCCACGGCGGTGGAGGGCCGCTCGGCGTGCAGGGTCTTGGGAAGTACGCCGGCGCGCATCGCCATGACGACCTTGATGACGGCGGCCACTCCCGCCGCCGCCTGCGGGTGGCCCATGTTGGACTTGATGGAGCCGAGCCGGACAGGCCGGTCCTTCGGGCGGTCCTGGCCGTAGGTGGCGATGACGGCCTGCGCCTCGATGGGGTCGCCCAGGGTGGTGCCGGTGCCGTGCGCCTCGACGAGGTCGATCTGGTGGGGGGCGAGTCGCGCGTCGGCGAGCGCCTGGCGGATGACCCGGATCTGCGCGGGCCCGCTCGGGGCGGTCATGCCGTTGGAGGCGCCGTCCTGGTTGATGGCGCTGCCGCGGATCACGGCGAGCACCTCGTGGCCGTTGCGGCGCGCGTCGGAGAGCCGCTCGACGAGGAGCATGCCGGCGCCCTCGGCCCAGGCGGCGCCCGCCGCGTCCTCGGAGAAGGAGTGGCAGCGGCCGTCGGGCGACAGCGCGCGGCGCTCGCTGAACTCGACGAACATCTCGGGGCTCGCCATCACGGCGGCGCCGCCGGCGAGCGCGAGGGTGCATTCGCCCCTGCGCAGGGCCAGGCAGGCGTTGTGCAGGGCGACGAGCGAGGAGGAGCAGGCCGTGTCCATGGTGACGGCGGGGCCTTCGAGGCCGAGGGTGTAGGCGATGCGCCCGGAGACGATGCTGCCGGAGATGGTACCGCCGACGTAGTCGTGGTGCATGAGGCCGACGAAGACACCGGTCGGGGTGCCCTTCACGGAGAGCGGGTCGATGCCGGCCCGCTCGAACGCCTCCCAGGAGGTCTCCAGCAGGAGCCGCTGCTGCGGGTCGGTGCCCGCCGCGTCCTTGGGGCTGATGCCGAAGAACGAAGGGTCGGACTCGGCGGCGTCGTGCAGGAAGCCGCCGTGCCGTACGTAGCTCTTGCCGGGCACGCCGGGCTCGGGGTCGTACAGCGCGTCGATGTCCCAGCCGCGGTCGAGCGGGAAGCCGGAGACGACGTCGGTGCCGTCGGCGACGATCCGCCACAGGTCCTCCGGGGTGCGCGCCCCGCCGGGGTAGCGGCAGCCCATGCCGATGACGGCGATCGGCTCGCGGTACTGCTCCTCCAGGTCGCGCACCCGCAGGCGGCTTCGCTCCAGCTCGGTCGTGGCCCGCTTGAGGTAGTCGCGGAGCTTGTCCTGAGTGGCGGACTCTTCCATTACCGGGCTCCCAGTTCGTTGTCGATCTTCGCGAAGAGTTCCTCGTCGGTGGCGGATCCGAGGTCGGCGGGCCCGGCCCCTGAGTCGGCCGCGGCGTGGGCGTCGTACCAGGTGCGCAGCAGCGCCTCCAGGCGCGCGCCGACGCGGGCGTGAGCGTCGTCGAGGTCGGGCAGGGCGGTGAGTTCGGTCTCGAGCCGGTCCACTCCGACGAGCAGGGACCGGACCAGATCGGCCGGGCCGGGGACGAGTTGTGCCTTGAGGTACGCGGCCAGCGCCAGTGGTGTGGGCCGGTCGAAGACGAGGGTCGCCGGGAGGGTGAGTCCGGTGGCCCTGCCGAGGAGGTTGCGCAGTTCCACGGCGGCCAGCGAGTCGAAGCCCATCTCCTGGAAGGCGCGTCCGGGCTCGACGGACAGCTCGGAGGCGTGCCCGAGCACACCGGCCACCTGGGTGCGGACGAGCGCGAGCAGGGCGCGGTCCCGCTCGTCGTCGGCGAGTGGCGCGAGCCTCTCCCGCCAGGGCGTGCCGTTTTCGGCGGTGCCGGTCGCGGCGGCGCGGCGGCGGGTGGGCCTGACCAGTGTGCGCAGGAGCGGCGGGATGCCGTCGGGGCGTGCCGCGACGGCGGCGGTGTCGAGGCGGGTGGGGACCAAGAGAGGGTCGGGGCCGCCGGCGGCGGCATCGAAGAGGGCGAGGCCCTGGGCGACGGGCAGCGCGGGCAGCCCGAGCCGACCCATGCGTTCCAGGTCGGCCGCGTCCATCTCGTCCGCCATGCCTCCGGTGCCGGACCAGAGGCCGAAGGCCATCGACACGGCGGGCAGTTTTCCGGCGACCCGGTGGGCGGCGAGCGCGTCGAGGAAGGCGTTGGCCGCCGCGTAGCCGGCCTGGCCGCCGCCGACCAGCAGTGAGGCGGTCGAGGAGAGCAGGACGAAGGCGGCGGTGTCCCGGTCCTTGGTGAGTTCGTGCAGGTGCCAGGCGGCGTCGGCCTTGGGCCGCAGCACACGGTCGACCTGGTCGGCGGTGAGGCCGGTGAGGGTGGCGTTGTCGACGATTCCGGCGGCGTGTACGACACCCCGGATGTCGTACGTGTCGAAGAGCGCGGCCAGTTGGCCGCGGTCGGCGACGTCGCAGCGGACGATGTCCGCCTCGGCGCCGAGCGCGGCGAGTTCGGCGCGCAACTCCGCTGCTCCGGGCGCCTGTTCACCGCGCCGGCTGGTCAGCAGCAGTCGGGTCACCCGGTGCCGGGTGACGAGGTGGCGGGCGATGATGCCACCGAGCCCGCCGGTGCCTCCGGTGACCAGGACGGTGCCGGCGGTGTCCCACCGGGGCCCCTCCCCCGTCTTGGCGCGGGCGAGGCGTGGGACGCGTATCTCCCCTTCCTTGACGAAGACTTCGGGTTCGTCGCAGCCGAGCGCCGCCGCGAGGAGCCGTCCGGCGTCGGCCGGTTCGGCGCTGTCGGACGGCAGGGAGTCGGTGTGCACCAGCAGGAACCGGCCGGGATTCTCCGATTCGGCGGCCCGCAGCAGCCCGGTGAGCGGGGCGTGGGTGAGGTCGTCGTCGTGTACGAGGACGGCGAGCCGGGTCCGGGCGAGGCGTTCGTCGGCGAGGTGCGAGCGGACTGCGTCGAGGACACGGTGCAGTTCGGCGCGCGCCTCGGCTGGCACGGTGTCGGCGCCGGGCGCGGGGGCGGCGGGCAGCACGACGACATCGGGAACGGGCGCGAGGGCGGCGATGTCGCCGAGGTCCGGGTGGGCGGGGACGCCGAGGCCGAGGTCGGTGGCACCCCATACGGCGGTACGTACGGGGGCGGGCGCACCGCCCGGCAGCGGTACGCGTTCCAGGCAGAACAGTGACTCGTCGGCTCCTGCGGCGAGTTGGGCGGCGCTGACGGGGCGGGCGACGAGTCCCCGTACGGTCGCGACGGGTGCGCCCCGGCCGTCGGAGAGTTCGAGGGCGACCCCGTCACCCTCGGACTTGCTCATGCGCAGCCGCAGGAGGCTCGCGCCCGCCGCGTGCAGGGTGACCCCGCTCCAGGAGAAGGGCAGGACGGCCTCGCCCTCGGCGAGTTCGACCAGGTTGACGTGGAGGACGGCGTCGAGGAGCGCGGGGTGGAGCCCGAAGGCGCCGGCGCCGGCCGTGGCGTCGGTGCCCGCGTCCTGCGGGAGTTCGGCCTCCGCGAAGAGGTCGTCGCCGCGTTTCCAGACGGCCTTCAGCCCCTGGAAGGCGGTGCCGTAGCCGTAACCGACGCGGGCGAGCCGGGGATAGAGGTCGCCGAGCGGGACGGGCTCGGCGCCCTCGGGCGGCCATACGTCCCAGTGCGCGGGCGGTGTTTCGTCCTGGTCGACGGCGAGGACGCCGTCGGCGTTGCGGGTCCAGGACGCGTCGGGCACGTCGGCGCGGCGCGAGAAAACCGTCAGCGTACGGCGGCCCCCGGCCTCGGCGCCCACCGCGACCTGGACGGCGACGGATCCGTCGGCGGGCAGCAACAGCGGTGCGTGCAGGGTGAGTTCGTCGACGGCGGCGCAGCCGGAACGGTCGGCGGCCTGTACGGCCATCTCGACGAAGGCGGTGCCGGGCAGCAGCACCGACCCGAGGACCGCGTGGTCCGCGAGCCAGGGCTGGTCGGCGAGGGACAGCCGTCCGGTGAGCAACAGGCCCCCGGTGTCGGGGAGTTCGCTGACGGCGCCGAGCAGTGGGTGGCCGGTGGGCTGCTGGCCGAAGCCCTGCGCGTCGCCGCCGGCCGCGGTCGCCTCCAGCCAGTACCTGTCGCGCTGGAAGGCGTAGGTGGGCAGGGTGGTGCGGCGGGGGCGGTGCGGTGCGAAGAAGGCGCCCCAGTCGACGGCGACACCCGCGCCGTGGAGGTGGCCCAGGGCGGCGACGAGGTCGTGCTCCTCGGCGCCGTCGCGGCGCATGGTGGCGACGGCGGCGATGTCACCGTCGAGGCAGTCGCGGGCCATGGCGGTCAGGACGGCGTCGGGGCCGAGTTCCACGTAGCGGCGCGCGCCCAGTGTGTGCAGGGCGGTGACGGCGGCGGCGAAACGCACGGGTTCACGGACGTGCTTCACCCAGTAGTCGGGTGTGGCGGGTTCGCCGTCCGCGGCGGCTCCGGTGAGTGCCGAGACGAAGGGGATGGCCGGCGGGTGGAAGGTGAGGGTGCGCACGACGCGCTCGAACCCGGCCAGCATCGGTTCCATCAGCGGCGAGTGGAAGGCGTGCGAGACGCTCAGCCGGCGGGTCTTGGCGAACCGCGCCGCGACGGCGTCGACTTCGGCGGACTCACCCGAAACGACCACGGACGCAGGCCCGTTGACGGCGGCGAGCGCGACGCCGTCCGTCAGGTGCGGCAGGACCTCTTCCTCGGTGGCGCGGATCGCCGCCATGGCGCCGCCCGCCGGGAGCAGGCTCATCAGCCGGCCGCGCGCCGTGACGAGCGTGACGGCGTCCGCCAGGGAGAGGACCCCCGCCACATGTGCGGCGGCGATCTCGCCGACGGAGTGCCCGGCGAGCAGGTCGGGCTTGACTCCGAGCGATTCGAGGAGCCGGAAGAGTGCGACCTCCACGGCGAATATGGCGACCTGGGCGTGGTCGGTGCGGGTGAGCTGTTCGGCGTCGCCCTCGATCAGTTCGGCGAGGGGACGCTCCAGATCGGGGTCCGCGAGTGCGGCGACGGTGTCGAAGGCATGGGCGAACACCGGGAAGGCGGCGCGCAGTTCGCGTCCCATACCGACGCGCTGGGACCCCTGCCCGGTGAAGAGGAACGCCGTGCCGCCGTCGGTGACGCGCCGCCCGGTGACACGGTCGAGTCCCGCGATCAGTTCGTCGGTGGTGGTGCCGAGGACGGCCGCGCGGTGGGCGTACGGCGTGCGGGTGGTGGCCAGCGCGTGTCCGATGTCGGCGGGCGGGGGGCTGTCGGCACCGGGGCGCGCGAGGTGGGCGCGGAGCTTGTGCGCCTGCGCGGTGAGCGCCTCCGGCGTGCGGGCGGAGAGCAGCCACGGCACCGTGGCGGAGCGCGGGGACGGCGCGTCCTCCTCCGCCCCTTCCGGGACCGCTTCCGGCTCGGGCTCCGGGGCCTGTTCGAGGACCAGATGCGCGTTGGTGCCGCTGATGCCGAACGAGGAGACCGCCGACCGGCGCGGCCGGCCGGTCGCGGGCCACGCCCGCGGTTCGGTGACGAGCTCGACGGCGCCGGACTCCCAGTCGACCTCGGTGGAGGGCTCGTCGGCGTGCAGGGTGGGCGGGACGGTGCCGTGCCGCATCGCCATCACCATCTTCATCACCCCCGCCACCCCGGCGGCGGCCTGGGTGTGTCCCAGGTTCGACTTGACCGACCCGAGGAGCAGGGGGCGGTCGGCGGGGTGTTCGCGTCCGTAGGAGGCGAGCAGCGCGTGGGCCTCGATGGGGTCACCGAGTGAGGTGCCGGTGCCGTGTGCCTCGACGACGTCCACGTCGGCAGGGGTGAGTCCGGCGCCGGCCAGGGCCTGGCGGATGACGCGCTGCTGGGAGGGGCCGTTGGGCGCGGTGAGCGTGCTGCTGGCGCCGTCGGAGTTGATCGCACTGCCCTTGACGACGGCGAGCACCGGATGTCCGTTGCGCCGGGCGTCCGCGAGCCGTTCGACCACCAGCAGGCCGACGCCCTCGCCCCAGCCGGTGCCGTCGGCCGACGCGCCGAACGCCTTGCACCTGCCGTCCGGGGAGAGGCCGCGCTGTCTGCTGAAGTCCACGAACGTCTCGGGTGTCGACATCACGGTCACTCCGCCGGCCAGCGCGAGCGTGCACTCACCGGACTGGAGCGCCCTGACGGCCCAGTGCAGGGCGACGAGCGAGGAGGAGCACGCGGTGTCGACGGTGACGGCCGGCCCTTCGAGCCCCAGCGTGTACGCGACCCGGCCCGAGGCGATGCTGGCCGCGCTGCCGTTGCTCAGATAGCCGTTGAGGTCGTCGGGCACGGCCGCGAGGCGGGTGGCGTAGTCGTTGTACATGACGCCCACGAACACCCCGGTCCTGCTGCCGCGCAGGTCGGCGGGGACGATCCCGGCGTTCTCGAACGCCTCGTGGCTCACCTCCAGCAGCAGGCGCTGCTGCGGGTCCATGGCCAGTGCCTCGCGGGGGCTGATCCCGAAGAAGTCGGGGTCGAAGTCGGCCGCGTCGTGCAGGAATCCGCCGCTGCGCGCGTACGTCTTGCCCAGCGCTTCGGGGTCGGGGTCGTAGAGCGACTCCACGTCCCACCCGCGGTCGGCGGGGAAGTCGGAGACCGCGTCGGTCCCGGACGCCACCAGGCGCCACAGCTCCTCGGGCGTGCTGACACCGCCGGGGTAGCGGCAGGCCATGCCCACAATCGCGACGGGTCCGTGGGCCCGCTGCTCCCACTCGCGCAGCCGGCGCCTGGCCTCCCGCAGATCGGAGGCCGTTCGCTTGAGGTAGTCGAGGAGTTGATCGTCGTTGTTCACCAACGCGCCATCCGATCGGAATCGAAGAAGCCCTCCGAGCAGCGGACGAGACGGCTTCGTGATCACGTCTCCCCGCTCCAGTGAGGCTAGGCAGGGGCCCGGGAGGCCAACACCCCCTAACCCCCCCAGCGGCCCGTGGGCGGCTCCCGCCGGGTGTTTCGGGGGCGGGCGCGGCCGTTGTTCCGCGCGAGGCGGCGAAGGTTCCCCGGCCTTCGCGTAGGGGGCTGCGCCGGGCCCGGTTCTCTCTTCTAATCCTCCGGCCGGGAACCGCTACTCATCGAGGGACGGGGGAACCGGCGTGGCAACGGTACTGATCACCGGGGGCAGCAGCGGGATGGGTCTGGAGACGGCGCTGGCGTTCGCCAGGCGCGGGGACCGTACGTACGCCTCGATGCGGAACCTCGCGAAGGCGGCCCGGCTCCGAGAGCGGGCCGAGGCGGAGGGTCTCGATCTGCGGACGATCGCTCTGGACGTCACGGACGACGACTCGACGACAGCCGCCGTGTGCGAGGTGGAGGCGCGCACGGGGCCGTCGACGTCCTCGTCAACAACGCGGGTGTCAACCATGTGGGCGCCGTCGCGACCACGCCCTTCGACCTGGCGCGGGCCGTGATGGAGACGAACTTCTGGGGTGCGCGGACCGCACGGGCCGTCTTTGCCCGCCACGCGACGACAGGGCGGCGGGGTCGTCGTCAACGTCAGCTCGCTCGTGGGACGCCCCTGGTCGGTGCCGTACGGCGGCTTCTACGCGGCCGGCAAGTCGGCTCTCGGGACGGTCAGCGAGGCCCTCGCGGGTGAGGTGGGGCGGTTCGGGATCCGTGTCGTGTGCCTGGAGCCGGGCAGCTTCGCGACGGACGTCCACACGAACGCGCTCGCGCCGGAGGTGGCGCAGGGCGGCCCGTACGGCGCCGACGAGGCGTGGCTGAGGCGGTTCATGCCCGGCACGGCCGAGGGGCCGGCGACGCGAGTGTGGTCGCGGACGCCGTCGCCGCCGCCGCGGACCCCGCCACACCACTGCACGCGCCGGTCGGCGAGGGCGCGGCGGCGGCGATCGAGATGGTGGGCAAGGTCGCCTTCGACGACTGGCTTCCCCGGTTCGTCGAGTACGCGCAGACCCTGGCGGGTCCCCGTCCCACCGCCGCGGAGCACGGCGGCTGAGCCGGGCGGCGACGCGGCGGATCGGGCGGCAGCGGGTCAGACGGCAGCGCGCTCGTCGGCCCGGCGGCGGCGCAGACGGGCCTGTCCGACGGCGGGCGGGGCGTAGGCCGTGTCCAGCGTCCCCACGTCCGTGCCGGGGGCCACGACGGCGTCGATCCGGTCGAGGACGTCGTCGCTCAGACCCGTCCCGGCACCCGCCAGGAGGTCGTCGAGGTGGTCCATCGTGCGCGGGCCGATGATCGCCGAGGTCACGCCGGGGTGGGAGATCGCGAAGGCCGTCGCCAGGTGCGTCAGCGACATCCCGGCGTCCCGGGCGACGGGGACGAGCTGTTCGACGGCGTCGAGCCGGTGCTCGTCGCTCAGGTGCTTGAAGCCGAAGCCGGCCCGGTGGGTGTCGTTGCGCTGCCCCTTGCGGTAGCGGCCCGTGAGCAGACCTCCCGCCAGCGGGCTGTAGACGAGGGCGCCCATGCCGTAACGCTCGCAGACGGGCAGCACCTCGCGCTCGATGCCGCGGTTGAGGATCGAGTACGTCGGCTGCTCCGTACGGAAGCGCTCCAGGCCGCGCCGCTCGGCGACCCACTGCGCCTCCACGATGTCCGACGCGGGGAACGAGGAGGTGCCGATGGCCCGGACCTTGCCCGCGCGCATCATGTCGGTGAGGGCCGAGAGCGTCTCTTCCACGTCGGTGTCCGGCGCGGGCCGGTGGATCTGGAACAGGTCGACGTGATCGGTGCCCAGCCGGCGCAGCGAGTCCTCCAGCGCCCGTGTGAGCCAGCGCCGTGAGTTGCCCTGCTGGTTGGGGTCCTCCCCCATCGGGAGGTGCGCCTTGGTGGCGAGCACGACGTTGTCCCGGCGGCCCTTGAGCGCCTTGCCGACGATTTCCTCGGACTCGCCGCGCGAGTAGGCGTCGGCGGTGTCGACGAAGTTGATGCCCGCGTCCAGCGCCTTGTGGATGACGCGGACGGAGTCCTCGTGGTCGGGGTTGCCCAGGGCGCCGAACATCATCGCGCCCAGGCAGTACGGGCTGACCTTGATGCCGGTGCGGCCCAGCGTGCGGTATGTCATGTCGCTCCTACGGAAATGGGGGATGCCCGTCGCGGTGCGGTGCGGTGGAGTGCGGCACGGCCGAAACGGAACGGCGTTCCGTATCGACGATACGGAACCTTGCTCCGTTTAGCAAAGAGGGCTGTCCGCGGGTCCGTGGCCAGGGCTCCCCACCGGCGTTGTCAGTGGTCACCGATAAGTTCTGTGGTGTTCCGACGTTCTGGCGAGGAACTCCCCCCTGGTGCAAAGGAGATGGTGCGGTGTCACATTGGGAGAGGTCGAGCACGGCGCGGGTGGTCCCACCCGCACGGCCCCGCAAGCTCGCCAAGGTGCCTTTCGTCGAGCTGGCCGACGGACGTCTGCAAGGCGTGGTGTCCAGTGGCTCGGACATCGCGCGGGTCTACGTCTCGTCGGTCGCGGCCGTCACTTACGCCTACGCCTGCAGCACCAACAACAACCGGCCCTGCGGCGGCGCGCGGGGCGGGTTCTGCAATCACATCCGCACCCTCGTCCAGGAGGCGGTGCTCCAGTACGGCGCCGAGCGCGTGGCCCGCTATCTGCGGGTCGAGACCGCCGAGGGCGAGCCGACCGCGCAGGTCCTCACCGCCGGTATGACGGGCACCCGTCCGCCGCAGGGGGACAGCGCCGCCGCCGCGACCGTCTTCAGCCGGTTCCTGCGCCACCTCGCCTATCTGGAACTCGCCCCGACCACCGCACCGTTGCCGGAGATGCAGTGGTTCCCGCCGACCAGGGCGGTGGCGTGATGCGTGCCGATCTGCTCACCGAGACCGTCGAAGGGCTCGACGAAGCCCTGGCGGCCGTCGACTCCTTCGACCGGGCCCTCGTCGTCGGCCTGCTCCGTCCCCACACCGTGCGGGACACCGGCCTGGCAGAACTCGCCGGCGCCGTCGCGGGGACACCGCTGGCGGCCGTGGCCGGCGAGGCGGCGGACAAGGCGGTGGCCGGCGCCGCGAGCGAGGACCACCTCCTTGCCCTCGCCGCCGCCCGCACCGCCCTGCTCGGCTCCGTCCACGACGCGCTGGCGGCCCGCGTCGAAGAAGCGACCGGCCGGCCCCGCGCGGAGGAGAGCGTCCCCGCGCCCGTGGGACGACCCGCCGGGAACCTGCTCACGGCCGCCCGTTCCTGGCTGTCCGATCTGGCGCGCTGCGGCTGGCAGGGCATCGATCACGACGTGGTCGCGGGGGCGGCGCCCGTCGTCTCCGCGATGCTGCCAAACCCGTCGCTGCGCCGCCTCGCGACTCTGCTGGACGGTTTCGCGGCCGAACTCGCCGCGTCCTGCCCGGGTTCTGCCCTGGAGCGCGTTCCCATACGCCGCTGGGCCGACCTGTGGTCACGGGCGATGGTCCTGACCGTGCCCGGTGCGGGCGACGTTCCCGCGACGGGTACGGCAACCGGCCGTCTCCTGCCCCTGGGTGTCGACGTGCAGGAACACGCGACGGCCGTACAGGCCCAGGTGCACGGCGTGTTGGAGCCCGCGGACGGCGCGGCGCCGCGTCTGGTGCGTGCGAGCGTGTCGGTGCCGAAGCCCGACACGGTCGTCGGAGCCGGCCTCTGGCAGCTCCTTCGCCCGCACATGTCGCTGCTGACCGCCGTGAGCGAAGGCCGCTCGACGGACCTCACCGACATGCCGGTCACCGCCGAGGGAGACCTGATCTGGGACGACGCGCGGGCACGTACGGGCGAGCCCGCCGACGCCCTCGCCACCGCGCGGGTCGCCCTGTCCACCGCCACGTCCTTCGCCACCGCTCCCCTGGACCGGCACCCCTCGCGCATCGCCGTCCCCGTGTTCCTGGAGGGCTACGGCGCTCACAAGGACGACGAGGGACTGGCGTTCACGGTCGCGGGGCACCGGCTGGCCGTCGACACCGACCGTATTCCGACCGCCGGACCGCTCACCGCCGAGGCCGTCGCCGCGTCGGGGGCGTGCGTCGGCCTCCTTCGCTGGGACGCCGGGGCGTTCACCGTCCAGCCGCTCGCCGTGGAGACCACCGTGCGGAAGAAGGCCGTCGCGGTCCACGCCGGGGCCTGGGCCGGCGGTACGACCGACAAGGCCGGCACCAAGGCGGAGAAGGCGGCCACCGACGCGGCGGCGGTGCTGCGCGAGCGCGCGGGAAGGCTGCTGCGGAAATGACCGGACAGAACGCTGAGGTGAGTTCGTACGACAGCCGCCGCCAGGTCCTCTACTGGCGACTTCTCGCCAGGCTCTTCGACCCCGAGGAGCAGGCGGCGCTGGAATCGGCGAGCCTCGCCGTCGTCGAGGACATCGGTTTGCCGCCCGCGCTGCTGGACCCGAAGGTGTCCGTGGACTCGACGGTGCAGCGGCACCCCGAGCTGGCGGCCGAGTTCGACGGTCTGATGGTGCCCGAGCAGCGGGCCACCACCGCGTCGGACGGCGACAGTGCCGGCGAACGTGACCGCGAGGAGGAGGTACGGCGCGCGGCGCTGGTGTCGAAGGTGCTGCTCAACGTCTTCGCGGCCGGCTCCGGTACGGTCACCGCCGGGCAGCTCTCGCAGTGGCAGTCCGACGCGGGGTGGCTGGAGCGCGCGCTGGGCTGCGAGCCCGGCGACCTGCGCGGCGGCCGCACCGGCAGGCCGGCCCCGGAGATCGGCCCGGAGCTGGGCGCCATCGAAGCCGACCTGGTCAGGCGGATGCATCTGCGTGAGGTGCTGGCCGACCCCGCGCTCGCCTCGCGGCTCACCCCGAGCATGTCGCTGATCGAGCAACTGCTGCGCGACAAGGGCAACTTGTCCGGGGTGGCACTGGCCAACGCGAAATCCCTGATCAGGCGTTTCGTGGACGAGGTCGCCGAGGTGCTGCGTACGCAGGTGGAGAAGTCCACCGTCGGCGCGCTGGACCGCTCCGTGCCGCCCAAGCGGGTGTTCCGCAACCTCGATCTCGACCGCACCATCTGGAAGAACCTCACCAACTGGAGCCCCGAGGAGGAACGGCTCTACGTCGACCGCCTCTACTACCGGCACACCGCGCGCAAGACCACACCGCAGCGGCTGATCGTGGTGGTGGACCAGTCGGGCTCCATGGTCGACTCGATGGTCAACTGCACCATCCTGGCCTCCATCTTCGCCGGGCTGCCGAAGGTGGATGTGCATCTGATCGCGTACGACACCCGGGCCATCGACCTGACTCCCTGGGTCGACGACCCGTTCGAGACACTGCTGCGCACGAACCTCGGGGGCGGCAACGACGGTCCCGTGGCGATGGCGATGGCCCGCCCGAAGATCACCGAACCGCGCAGCACGGTGATGGTGTGGATCTCGGACTTCTACGAATTCGGCCGGTCCCAGCCCCTGTTCGAGGGCATCGAGGCGGTCCACCGCTCCGGGGTGAAGTTCATCCCGGTCGGCTCGGTCACCAGCTCCGGCCGCCAGGAGGTCAACCCCTGGTTCCGCGAGCGCTTCAAGGCGCTCGGGACACCGGTCGTCTCCGGCCACATCCGCGGGCTCGTCCACGAACTCAAGACATTCCTCACCTAGGTCCTGTCCGGCGGACAGGACCTGGACGGCACCGAGAAGACCAGTAAGCAGAAAGGCACGAGAATGTCAGACCTGTTGCGCGCCCCCGCCGAGATCAAGTACGCCGAGGAGCTGGACTGGCTGGAGTCGGTCGACGACGGTCCCAAGCCGTTCTCCTGGCGTCTGTCGCCGAAGATGGTCCGTCTGTTCATCCTGGGGTCCGAGCGCTGCGACGGTCTCGACCGCGAGATTCCGCAGAAGTGGTTCGGCGACCGCAGCCTGGTCGAGCGGGCCGTCGTCACGCTGGCATCCGACCGGGGCCTGCTGCTGATCGGTGACCCGGGTACGGGGAAGAGCTGGCTGGCCGAGCTGCTGTCCGCCGCGATCTGCCGCAGCTCGACCCTGGTGGTGCAGGGCACGGCCGGCACCACCGAGGACCACATCAAGTACTCGTGGAACGTGTCCATGGTGATCGCCAAGGGACAGTCGCGTGAGTCGATGATCCCCTCCCCGATCATGACGGCCATGGAGACCGGCGCGATCGGCCGGTTCGAGGAGCTGACCCGCTCCACCAGCGACGTCCAGGACGCCCTGATCTCGATCCTGTCGGAGAAGTACATCTCGGTCCCGGAGCTGGACAGCGACGGCATCGTCTTCGCCAAGCCCGGATTCTCGGTCATAGCCACCGCGAACAGCCGCGACCGGGGCGTCAACGACCTGTCCTCCGCGCTCAAGCGCCGGTTCAACTTCGTCCGTATCCCGGTGGTGACGAACAGGAAGAGCGAGGCGGAGATCGTCCGCTTCCGCACCGAGGAGCTGCTGCGCAGGCACCAAATCGAGCTGGACGTGCCGCCCACGCTGCTGGACGTCCTCCTCCAGAGCTTCGCCGATCTGCGCGCCTCCGCCGCGGCGGCGGGCAGCGACGACGAGAAGCTGGAGTCGGCCCTGTCGAGCGCCGAGCAGATCGGTGTACTGGAGGACGCGATCCTGCACAGCAACTTCTTCGGCGAGCGCGAGCTGACCGCCCGCACCCTCGCCTCCTCGCTCGTCGGGTCGCTGGCCCGGCGGGAGCCCGAGGACCTGGCGATCCTCAACAAGTACCTGCACGGTGTGGTCGAGCCGCGCAGCAAGGACAAGGGCGGGGCGTGGCCCGAGTTCCTGGAGGGCGGCCGGGACGCGATCGCCACCCTGTCATGAGCGCCGTACCCGAGGCGGCGGCCTTCGACGCGCTGCGTGCGCAGCTGAGCGAGGCCGCCGCGGCGCTGGCCGACGGGCCCGGGGCGCTGGAGGGCATCCTCCTCGGCATCGTGGACGACGTCGACCGCGCGGTCCGCGAGCCGCTGGAGATCTTCCCCGTCTGCCACCACTCGCCGGCCTCGGCGATCGCCATGGCACGGCGGCTGCGGGAGAAGCGGCCGAAGGTCGTCTACCTGGAGCTGTGCGAGGACATGGCGCCGCTCCTGTCCGAGCTGCGCAACTGCCGGCTCCCGGTGGCGGTGCAGGCGTTCGCGAGCGAGGTCGACGGCTTCCCGGCCGACTGGGCACCGCTGTCGGTCGTCGCACCGATCACCGAGGCGTCGGCCGAGTACCAGGCGATCGCGTACGCGCTGGACACACCCGGCGTGGAGCTGGTCCTCGTGGACCGCTCGTCGGACCACGTGTTCCAGTGGCAGACGCGGGGGACGGACCCGGCGGACGTCACCGAACCCACCGAACCGGCCGAGGAGGCGCCGCCGGCCGAGGAGGAGGCCGGTCTGCACGGCGACGCCGTCGGCGTGGAGATCGGCGACCTGCGCCCGCGCTTCGCCGAGCTGGAGGAGCACCTGCTGCGCCACGGCCGGGTGCGGCACTGGTCGGAGTGGTGGCACCAGTACGTCGAGCTGCCGCTCGGCGACAGCGACCACGACACCTACCGGCAGGTCATGCTGCTGATCGGCAGCCTCTTCCGCCGGCTGGCGCCCGGCGACGCGCGGCAGACACGCGTGGACGAGGACCGCGAGCGCTACATGTGGACGAGGATGCGCGAGCATCTGGCCGCCTCCGGCACCGACGCGGCGGACTGTCTCTACATCTGCGGCGCGTTCCACGCGGCCAGCAGGGTCGAGGAGTTCGGCGTCCACGGCGCCGCGACCTTCGAGATCGGCCCGCCCAGCGCGAGCGTGTGGCAGCACGGTCTGATTCCCTCCAGCCACGCCGCGATCGAGGCCCAGTTCGGCCTCACCCCGGGCTCCGTGTCCATCGCCGCGACCCAGTGGACGAAGAACCTGAGACGCACCAGGGTCCAGCCGTTCCGGCTCGTGGGACAGGCGGGCGCGAAGAAGACGACGAGAGCGGGTAAGGCAGCGGTCCCGGCTCTCCCGGAGGCCGACGGCACACCCGCGGACCAGCTGTCCGGTTTTCTGCGTCGCCCGCCCGTGCTCGACCGGCTCGACGAGGCCGAACTGCTCGGCTGGTCGGTGGAGATCGTGCGCGCCGCGCGCCGTAACGGCTATCTCGCCTCCACCGCCGACGCCATCGCCGTGTTCGAGACGTCGATCCTGCTGGCGGGTATGCGCGACCGGGCCAGGCCCACGCCGTACGACTTCCAGGACGCGGCGATCACCTGTATCGAGAAGGACACCGTGCCGGGCCGGCGCGACGTGCGCCGCATCGTCGAGATCATGATGGGCGGCGACCGGATCGGCCAGGTCGGCTACGACGCGCTGCCGCCGCTCGCGCGCGATGTGCACGACCGGCTCGCGCCGCTCGGCCTGAAGCTCGAACAGCGCGGTGTGCAGCGGGCGTTGCTGGACATGGCGTCCGCTCCGGAACTGGAGCGGTGCTCCGATGTGCTGTGGATGCTGCGTCATCTGCTGCCGTACGGCGCCGCGCGGGCGATCATGGGCGAACGGCGGCTCGGCGAGCGGCCCATCCAGGAGTCGTGGGACCTGGCGCTGGGCACCCATCAGCGGGCGCTGATCGAGCTGGGGTACGAGGGCGTCAGCATCGAGCAGGTCCTGGAGCAGCGCCTGCGGCGCCGCGCCCACGATCCGCAGGCCACGACGGCGGACGTCCTGGAGGCCGTCGAGAACGCGACGCTGTATCTGGGCAGCCGCCGCCTCGCCGATGAACTCGGCACGCGCGCGCTGGAGGTCCTGGAGACCGAGCGCAGCGTCGACGGCGCGCCGGAGGTGCTGCGCCGGGTGCGTCGGCTGCTGGCGTACTACCGGACGAGCGAACCGGTGCTGCCGCCGTGGATCGAGTCCTTCGTCAAGACGGGTTACGCGCACTACTGCACCCTGCTGCCCACGGCGTTCACCGACGAGGACGCGAAGGTCCGGCAGGTGGCCGCGATGCTGGGCTTCCTGTTCAGCATGGAGGGCCTGGCGGTGTCGCTGGGCTGCGACCGGACCCAACTGGAGCTGGCGTTCGCGCAGTCGCATCCGCGCGAGCCGGCCAAGGTGGCGCTGCTGTGGGCGGCTCAGGTCCAGCTCGGCCAGCTCTCGCGCGCCGACCTGCGGGCGCGCTGCGACGAGCTGCTGGGCAACCCGCTGGTGGTGCCCGCCTATCCGCGCCATCTCAGCGGATTCCTGCACGCGCTGGAGCCGGTACCGCAGTTGGCGGACTTCGTCGTGGAGGCGGTGTCCAACGCGTTCGCGCGGCTGCCGGATCCCGTACTGCTGCCGTGGCTGCCGAAGCTGATCGGCACACTGCGGTCCGAGGGTGCCGATCTGGCGCCGCTGTTGATCCGTGAGGCGGGCCGGATCTTCCCCGGCCGGCTCGACGCGCTTGACGCGTGGATACCGCCCTGGCGAGAGGGGCCGGACACCGCGGGGCCTCGATCCGCCGGCTCGGCCGGTGCGGGTGCCGGATCCGGCGCCGCGCTGCTGGCCGCGCACCCGGCGACGTGCGACGCGCTCGCGGGTCTGCTGGGCTGCGAGGAATCGTGGCAGACGGCGGATGCCGCCCCTTCGGG
Source organism: Streptomyces sp. S4.7 (assembly GCF_010384365.1). Lineage (NCBI taxonomy): Bacteria > Bacillati > Actinomycetota > Actinomycetes > Kitasatosporales > Streptomycetaceae > Streptomyces > Streptomyces sp. S4.7. Next base: position 310,981 of record NZ_CP048397.1, read on the forward strand.
CGCGCTGCTCGCCGCCCGCCACCCGGACACGGCGGCGGCGTTGGAGGTGCTGCTGGCCGGTACATGACGCGGTCCGGCCGGGCGGTTCAGCCGAAGGCGGCGGCGTTCTCGGCGACCCACTGCCGGAACGTCCTGGCCGGGGCGCCGATGATCCGGGGCGCGGTGTCGCGCACCGCGAGCAGTTCGTCGTTGAGGTCGCCGCCGGTCACGTCGAGCACCGCGTCGGCGGCCTCGTCGCCCAGGAAGGCGGCCATCGTACGGTGGGCCTCGGCCCTGCTGATGCCGACGAGCGGGACGTCCCGCCCCAGCACCGTCGCGATGGCCGCCACCTGCTGCCGGGCCGTGATCCGCTCCGGCCCGGTCAGCGCGTACGTGCGTCCCCGGTGGCCGCCCTCGGTCAGGGCCGCCCGCGCCACGGACGCGATGTCCGCGGGGTGGATCGTGGGGAGGCCGGAGTCCGCGTACGGCACGCGTACCGTTTCCCGTTCGCGGATGGACGCCGCCCACCACAGGGCGTTCGAGGCGAACTGCGTGGGCCGCAGGATCGTCCACGTCATACCGCTGTCCTTGAGAAGCCGCTCGACGGTCAGGTTCTCCTGTGCCGGACCGAGGTGCGGATGGGTCTGGACGGTGATGGACGACACCAGCACCACATGCTCCACACCCGCCGAGCGGGCCGCCCCGATGATCTCGGTGTCCGGGCCGATCCCCGGGACGAGAAACAGCGAACGCACACCTTCCAGCGCGCCTTTCAGCGAGTCAGGCCGGCCGAGGTCGCCCGCCACGGCCTCGGTCCCCGCGGGGAACACCGTCCGTGAGGTGTCCCGGGTGAGAGCCCTCAACGGTCCGGCACCGGACTCCCGGAGCTCCCGCACGAGGGTGCTCCCTATGTTTCCGGTGGCCCCGGTCACGAGGATCATGAATGTTCTCTCCTGCCATGGAGCGGTGGTGCGGCGAAGGCGCGCGAGGTCCGACGCTAGGACCTCAACCGGACTTCAGGTCAAGACTGCTCAGGACGGCGAAAGACCGCGACGCGGGCAGCCGTCGCGGTCTTGACGAGGTTCTACGCACGGAAGAGGAACACACGCTCACGCCGACGGGGCGGACGGCGTCGGGCCGGGGGTGTACGACACACCCCCGGACCCGGTCGTGGGGCGGTCGTCAGGCGTTGGGGTCGAACGGGATGCCGGCCGGCTTTGCCTTCTGCAGGTGGCCGTTGAAGTTGCCGTCCTTGAGGCCGAAGACGGCGCTGCCGAAGTCGGCCTGGCTCAGCCTGTCGCGCAGACCGTCCGGGTATCCGTTCCAGCCGACCAGCCGCGGGAACTGCCATCCCCCGTGGTGGTTCTCCGGCGGCTCGTCGTTGCTGTTCGCGGCGCGGAAGGCGTGCGTCCCGATTCCGTCCTTGTGGTAGACGACCTTCGGGTGTGTCCCGTCCCACCGGATCTGGTCACGCGAGTGGATGTCGAAGTTGCCGCCGCGCCGGACACGGTCCGGGCGGCGGGGTGAGCGCGTGGGCGACCACCCCGAAGAGGCCGCCCGGCTCCGGCGGTTGTCGGCGGAGCCGACCTGGGTGGACGCCTTCGCCGCCACGCCGTGGGTCAGGGACGGGCACGCCGACGGCCGCTCCGTCCAGCACCGGCCCGACCGACCGCCGCGGCCCCGCCCCCAACCCGCCGCGACAGCCGCGCGGTCAGGCCTTCAGCGCCTCCGCGACCGACTCCGCGAGCGGCGTCGTCGGGCGGCCCGCGAGCCGGGCCAGGTCACCCGTCGTACCGACCAGCAGCCCGCGCTCGATGGCCCTGTCCACGTCCACGAGGACGGCGGCCATCGGCTCGGGCACGCCGGCGCCGGTGAGAATGCCCAGCATCGTCTCGCCGGGAACGTTGTTGTAGACGATCGTCCGCCCGGTCCGCCGCGAAAGCTCCGCCGCGTACTCGGCGAAGGACCACGCCGTGTCGCCGCACAGCTCGTACGCCTTGTTCAGATGCCCCTCACCGGTCACCACCGCAGCTGCCGCCGCCGCGTAGTCCGCGCGGCTCGCGCTCGCCACCCGCCCGTCGCCCGCGGCGGCGACGACGGCGCCGTGCTCCAGCACGGGGCCCAGGTTCTCGGTGTAGTTCTCGGTGTACCAGCCGTTGCGCAGGAAGGTGTACGGCAGCCCGGAATCCAGGATCAGCCGCTCGGTGACCTTGTGCTCGGCGGCCAGCTCGAAGTCGGCGTCGGGCCCGCCCAGTACGCCGGTGTAGGCGAGTTGGGCCACTCCCGCCGCCCGCGCGGCGGCGACGACGGCGGTGTGCTGCGGTACGCGGCGGCCCGCCTCGCTGCCCGAGACGAACAGGACACGGCCACCGGAGCGGAAGACGTCCGTCAGCGTCTCGGGCCTGTCGTAGTCGCCGATCCGCACCTCGACGCCGAGCGCCGCCAGGGGCGCTGCCTTCGCGCCGTCCCGCGCGACAGCGGCGATCTCCCCGGCCGGTACGCCGGAGGTCAGCAGGGATTCGATGGCGAGACGGCCGAGGCGTCCGGTCGCTCCGGTGACGACGATGCTCATGAAGGCGCCCATCTGACTGGCGCGATTTAAGGCGATATGACCGTTTCGCAACGGACTCGATCTACGATATGTGCCGCACTAACCGAAAGGAAGTACCCACCTTGAAGTAAGGTACCGGAATGGATGAAAGCGTGGCCGAGCCCGACGTCAACCGGCAGATGTGCCCCTCCCGGCTCGTGCTGGAACATGTCACCAGCCGCTGGGGGGTGCTGGTGCTCGCCGCGCTGCTGGAGCGCTCGTACCGGTTCAGCGAACTGCGCCGCGAGATCGACGGCGTCAGCGAGAAGATGCTCGCCCAGACCCTTCGGACCCTGGAGCGGGACGGCTTCGTCCGGCGCGACGCCAAGCCGGTGATCCCGCCGCGCGTGGACTACTCCCTCACCGGGCTGGGCCGCGAGGCGGCGGAGCAGGTGTGGGGGCTGGCGCGCTGGACGGAACGGCGGCTGGACGCGGTGTTCACGGCCCGCGAGGCGTACGACGAGGCGCACGCGCCCGTACCGCCGGCCGCGGCGACCTGACAGGCCCCACGCGCCCGCCTTCTTCGCTCTCGCGAACTGCAACGCGCAGCCGCGCCGTTGACCGGTTCCCCGCCGGACCTCGCCGGAGACCGGGTTCGTTCCGTCGCGTTTTCTCCCGGCACCTCACACCTTTTGATGAATCATTAGAAAGTTCCAGAGATTCGTACCGAACCTCTGGACAGTCCCCACGCGCCGCTCTAATGTCTCGGCCCACCGGGACATGTGTTTCGTCGCGGTAACACCGCAGCCGATCGGCGTTCACCCGAACGCCCCTCACCCCACGAGTCTTTCCACGTCTCTCCCCCCATGGCCGGGCCACCGCCCGTCACGAGGCGCTGCGCGACCGCCGTCACCGCGGTCGTCGCACACGCACCGTGCAGCACCCCCGTCGAAACACGGGAAACCGGCCGGGTCACCGACTCTGCCGTGACCGCAGCGGAAGGGAAGCGACATGAAGATCCGTACGTTCATCGCCACGGCCTCACTGGTGGCATCCGGGAGCCTGGTGGCATTCTCCGGTTCGGCGCAGGCGGCGCTCTACACCACCTGTGTCGGTGACGGCGGGGCCGTGACCGTCAGCAACGACCTGGTCGTACCCGCCGGGAAGTCGTGCACCCTCACCGGCACCAGAGTCAAGGGCACGGTGACCGTCGAGGCCGGCGCCGACCTCGTGGCGGCCGGCGCCACCTTCAACGGTGCGGTCACCGTCGAGGAGAACGCCTATCTCGACCTCACCGACACCACCGTCAAGGGCGCGCTCACCACCGACTCCGCCTTCGGCACGCACCTGGAGAAGAGCACCCTCAAGGCAGTCAACGTCACCGAGGGATTCATCTACACGGTCGACTCGACGCTCGGCGGGAACGTCAACACCGCGGCCGGTGAGCTGTACGTCTCGGGCAGCACCCTCAACGGCTCGCTGACCGGTGCGGACAACCAGTACAGCGACGTGTACGACTCCACCGTCAAGGGCGCGCTCACCGTCGAGGGGAACGCCCTCGGCGGCGTGTTCTGCGCCAGCGAGGTGTACGGCGCCGCCACGTACTCGGGCAACGCCGACAACCTCCAGATCGGCGGCGAGGGCGTGCTCGGCTCCTGCGCCGGCGCCTCGTACTTCGGCGGCAACCTGTCGGTCACCGACAACACCGCCAACTCCGTGCTCGACAACACGATCGTGCGTGGCGGGCTCACCGCGACCGGCAACGACCCCGTGCTGGTCGTGGGCGAGCTGACGCGCATCCGTGGCGCGGTCACCGGAGAGACCGCCGCCGCCGGCTCCTCCGGCTCCGCCAGGAAGGCCGAACCGCAGGACCGCGGCGCCGACCTCGCCGAGCGCGCCGCCGAGCGCGCCGCCGAGGCGCGGGCCGACGCCCACGAGGCCGGCAAGTCCCGCCTCTGACACCGACAAGGCGACCGCGACAGCGCCCGTAACGGCGTCTGTCCCGGCGCGTGTCGCGGCAGACGCGGCGACACCGGCAGGTGACGGCGGCCGCCCCCGCCGCCGTACCTCCGCACCTCCACATCTCCGCATCGCCCGGCGGCTCCCCTCCCGCCGGCTGCGGCCCACCCTCCGCCGTAGTGGCGCGCGCCGACGGGCAGCGACCCTGCCGCGCGCGCCCCGGTCCTACCCTCTTCTCCTCATTCCCCAGGAGTGACCGTGAGCCATATACGCAAGTCGTTCGACCGCAGGGACTTCCTGCGCGCCACCGCCGGGACCACCGTGGCCCTCGCCGCCGCCTCCGTCACCGGGGCCGCCGCGACCTCCGCCGCCGCCGCGGCGCCGGCCAGTCTGTCCATCCCGAAGGACCGCATCGGCATCCAGCTCTACAGCATCCGCGACAAGGTCAGCGCCCTCGGATTCGGCGTCGTCCTCCCCGAGTTGGCGCGGATCGGCTACAAGGAGGTCGAGTTCGCCGGATACACCCAGAACACCGCCATCCTGGGCCGGCAGATCACCCTCCCGGAGATCCGCGAGCTGCTCGACGACAACGGTCTGCGCGCGGTCGGCAGCCACGTCGGCATCGGCAACTTCCGCTCGAACCTCCAGGGCGAGCTGGACGCCGCGCAGATCCTCGGCATGCCCCACGTGGGTACGGCCAACGCGCCGACGAACGTCAACACCGTCGCGGGTTACCGCGCCGCCGCCGACGAGTTCAACGTCTGGGGCGCCGCCGCGACCGCGCGCGGTCTGAAGCTCTACCAGCACAACCACGCGGGCGAGTTCGCGTTCGCCACCGACCAGCCGTCGGTCCGGCTGTACGACGTGTTCCTCAAGAACACCGACCCGCGCCACGTCTATCTGGAGCTGGACATCTACTGGGCGTACGTGGGCCAGTACCGCTACCCCGGGTTCGACCCGGCCGCTTACGTGCGCAACCAGCCCTACCGCTACCCGCTGTTCCACATGAAGGACGGCGACGCCAACTCGGCGAACGCCAACGGATTCGACATCGTCGAGTTCGGTGCCGGTGACCTTCCGTACGAGAAGTTCGTGCGCGACATCGGGCCGCGCGCCTCGCACGTCGGCATCTGGGAGCAGGACACCGCGCCCAACACCCAGCCCGATCCGCCGGGTTCGCTCGGCGCGGCGGAGCGCAGCTTCACGGCGCTCAAGGGACTCCTCGGCTGAGAGGGCCTCCCCCCGGAAGACAGTCGGGCGCCTCCGCGCCGGGGGCGCCCGGCTGTACCTCCGCTCCTTACCGTCAGCGATCGAGGAGACGCATCACCGTGCACCGCACCCTGAGACGCATGATCACAGGGGTCCTGCTCGTGGCACTGCCCGCGCTGGGTGGTGTGGCCGTCGCGCCCGCCGCCCAGGCGCACCCGGGCCACGAACACGCCCTGGACTGGTCGAACTACGAGAAAGTCACCCTGACGAAGGACACCGGCGAGCCGATCGACCTCGCCGTGCTTCCCGACAACCGTGTCCTGCACACCGCCCGCAACGGCGATGTACGGCTCACCGACCCCGGCACGGGTGTCACGAAGGTCGTCAACCACGTCGACGTCTACCAGAACTCCGAGATGGGGTTGCAGACGGTCACGCTGGACCCGGACTTCGCCACCAACAAGTGGGTCTACCTCTACTACTCGCCGCCGCTGAACACCCCGGCCGGCTCCGCGCCGCAGACGCTGCCCGCCGGGCAGACCGACGCGTACTGGAAGCAGTGGGAGGGCTACGACACCCTGACCCGGTTCAAGTGGACCGGCGACAAGCTCGACCTGTCCACCGCGCAGGAGATCATCCGGGTCGACGCCAACCGCGGCCAGTGCTGCCATGTCGCCGGTGACGTGGACTTCGACAGCAAGGGCAATCTCTACCTCGCGACGGGCGGCAACACCCCGGCGTCGGGCCCGAACGTCAACGGCTACACGCCGATCAACGACGCGGCCGGCTTCAACCCGGGTCTGGACGAGCGCCGCGGCGCGGGCAACACCAACGACCTGCGGGGCAAGATCCTGCGGATCGACGTCCAGGAGGACGGCAGTTACGAGATCCCGGAGGGCAACCTCTTCGAGCCGGGCACGGCCAAGACGCGCCCCGAGATCTTCGTGATGGGTCTGCGCAACCCGTTCCGGCTCGCGGTGGACCAGAAGACCGACGCCGTGATGTGGGGCGACTACGGCCCCGACGCCGGTACCGCCGACCCGAATCGCGGGCCGATGGGGTACGTCGAGTGGCAGACCACGACCAAGGCCCTGAACAGCGGCTGGCCGTTCTGCACGGGTGACAACACCAAGCCCTACCGGGACTTCGACTTCGCCACCCTCACGCCCGGCCCCGCCTTCGACTGCGCGAAGCCGGTCAACGACTCGCGCTGGAACACCGGTCTGACCGAGCTGCCCGAGTCCTCTCCGGCCACACTCTGGTACGGCGACAGGGACAGCGACCAGCCGTGGCCCGAGCTGACCGCCTTCCGTGGTCCGGGCGGTCCCGGCGGCCAGGCCCCGATGGGCGGTCCGGTCTACCACTACGACGCGGACAACCCCTCTCCGGGCAAGTTCCCGGAGTACTGGGACGGCAAGGCGTTCTTCGCGGAGTTCTCCCAGGACTACGTCGCGGCGCTCACGCTCGACGGGCCGGACGGCCCCGTGAGCAAGCTGGAGAACGTGCTGCCGAACAGCGAGCGTTCGCAGAACGGCATCCCGCAGTGGGACAACCCGATGGACCTGGAGTTCGGTCCGGACGGGGCGCTCTACGTCCTGGACTACGGCGACGGCTTCTTCCGGCAGAACCCCGACGCGGGTCTCTACCGGATCGACTACGCCGAGGGCAACAAGGCACCCACCGCCGTGATCAAGGCCGACAAGACGTCCGGCCAGGCGCCGCTGGCGGTCTCGTTCAGCGCGACCGGCTCCAGCGACCCGGAGAACGGTGACCTGACCTATCAGTGGGACCTCGACGGCGACGGCACGTTCGACGCCACCGGACCCACGGTCAACCGCACGTATCCGGACAACGGACAGTTCCAGGCCCGGCTCAAGGTCACCGACCCGCAGGGCAAGTCCGGGCTGACGAGCCGTCAGATCACCGTGGGCAACACGGCGCCGACGGTGCGGATCACCTCGCCGCCCGACGGCGGGTTCTTCAACTGGGGCGACGCGGTGCCGTACGGCATAGCCGTCGAGGACCCGGAGGACGGCACCACGCCGGACTGCGCCAAGGCGGCCTGGACCTTCGGTCTCGGCCACAACCAGCACGGCCACCCGGTCAACAGCGGCACCGGCTGCACGGGCGGCGTCCTGACCCCTGCCGACGCGGGACACGGTGACACCGAGAACGTCTTCGGCGTCCTCGGGATCACCTACACCGACAAGGGCGCGGGCGGCGTTCCGCCGGCCACCGGTGACGCCCAGGTGGTGCTCAACCCGGCGCTGATGCAGGCCGAGCACTACGACACGGCGGAGGGTGTCACGGTCGCGGACGACACCACGGCGTCGGGGCAGCGCAAGCTGACCTCGTTCGACGCGGGCGACTGGATCGCGTACGACCCGGTGTCGTTCGCCGGGATCAACGGGGTCAAGACCCGCGCGAGTGGCGCCGGCACGCTGGCGCTGCGCTGGGGGTCGGCCGACGCCGAACCGTTCGCGACGGTGCAGGTCCCGGCCGGTGAGGGCTGGCAGACCGTCACCACCGCGCTGCGGAACGCCCCTGCGGAGACCGGCGAGGTCTTCGTCACCGCCTCCGGCGGTGTCGAGCTGGACTCGCTGACCTTCCAGGGAGCGGGCGTCGCGGACAAGACGGCGCCCAAGGTCACCGCCACGCTCAACCCGCCCCGGCCGAACGGTGACGACGGGTGGTACACCAGCAACGTGTCGCTCGCCGTCGCGGCGAGCGACAACGGGACGGTGGCAAGCCGTCAGTACTCGATCGACGACGGTGCGACCTGGCAGTCGGCCAACGCGGCCGTCACGCTCTCCCGGGAGGGCGCCACGACGGTCCGCTACCGGGCGACCGACAACGGCGGCAATGTCTCCGAGGTGGGCTCGCTCACCGTACGCATCGACCGCACCGGTCCCACGGTGACGACCTCCGGTCTCGACGCGGACGGCGTCTACGGGGACTCCAAGCGCCCGGCGCCGGTCTTCTCGGCGACGGACGCGGTCTCCGGCGGGGCGACCGCGACGGCGACGGCCACGGTGGACGGCGAGGCCGTCGCCTCCGGGCAGGTGCTGGAGCTGTGGCGGCTGCCGCTGGGCAATCACGACCTCACGGTCAGGGCCCGGGACAAGGCCGGCAACACCACCACGAAGACGGTGGCCTTCACCACCCGTACCTCCTACGCGGACATCCGCGCGCTGATCACCCAGCTGCGGGCCGACGGCCTGATCACGGCGCAGGGACAGCAGCGGCTGACCGTGCGGCTCGGCCAGGCCGAGGCGCACGCCGACGCGGGACGCACCAGCCAGGCCGCGGCCGTTCTGGAGTCGTTCGCCGGTTACGCGGGCGACACCGCCCTCGTGCCGGACGGCGCGGCGGGCTCGGCCCTGGCACGGGACGCGCGGGCGCTGAAGGGAGGCGCCACCGGCTGACGACGGGACCGACAGGGCTGCCCCGCCTCCACGCCCCGCTCTCACCGGCGGGGCAGTCCTGTGCCCGGACTCCTTACGGAGGGACCCGTTCCCGAGAGCCCGTCGGTGCGGGTTCCGTCAACAAGGCGGCAACTTTCGGCGATCTGTGGAAAAGTTGTCGGTCGTCGTCCGCGCGCCACCGCGACCCCGTGACCGCGGGCCCTCAAGAGCACGGGCCTCGCCGGGCCTTACGGGGCCCGGCCCCGCACCGCCCGCGTACCGCCCCCGCGACAGCTCCCGAAAGCTGTCCGCAGGCGTCCAGAGGAGTTACGTCCGTGAACATCCAGTACCGCGTGTTGAGTCTGCTGCGTGACAACGGCCCGCTGTCCCGCGCGCAACTCGCGGACCGGCTGGAGGTTCCGCGCCCACGGCTGCTCGGCGAACTCGACCGCATGGTCGCCGCCGGGCGGGTCAGCGAGGCGGGCCCCGCCGCCTCACGCGGCGGGCGCCGCTCGACCCTCGTACAGCTCGATCCCGGTCTGCGGTTCGCGGCCGTCGATCTCGGTGCCAGCTCCGTCGACATCGAGATCACCGACGGCGCCCTCACACCGGTGGCCGCCTGCTCCGAGCCCGCCGACATCCGCTCGGGGCCGGTCGCCGTGCTCGGCCGCGTCAGCGAACTGCTGCGCGAGATGGCCGACCAGGGGCACTACACACAGCTCGACGCCATCGGCATCGGTCTGCCGGGGCCGGTCAGCTTCCGGGAGGGCGTACCGGTCTCGCCGCCGATCATGGTGGGCTGGAACCGTTTCCCGGTACGCGACACCCTCGCCCGCGCGCACGGCTGCCCGGTGGTGGTCGACAACGACGTCAACGTGATGTCCCTCGGTGAGCAGCACAGCGGTGTCGCACGGACCGTCGACCATCTGCTCTTCGTGAAGATCGGCAGCGGTATCGGCTCCGGCATGCAGCACCACGGCCGTATCTACCGGGGCGCGGAGGGGTGCGCCGGCGACATCGGGCACGTCCAGGTGGAGGCCGAGGCGGCGGGTCCCGTCTGCTCCTGCGGGAACACCGGCTGCCTGGAGGCGTACTTCGGCGGGGTGGCGCTGGCCAGGGACGCCACCGAGGCCGCGAAGTCCGGCCAGTCGCCGGCTCTCGCCGAACGGCTCGCCGAGCGAGGGGTGCTGACCGCGCTGGATGTCGCGCAGTGCGCGGACGGCGGCGACAACACGAGCGTCAACCTCGTCCGGGCGGGCGGCCACCGGGTCGGCCAGGTCCTGGCCACGCTGGTCAGCTTCATGAACCCGTCGATGATCGTGATCGGCGGCGGTCTGACCGGGCTCGGCTACCCCCTGCTCGCGGAGATCCGCAGCGTCGTCTACAAACGCTCGCTCCCGCTCGCCACCGGCAATCTGCCGATCGTCATGTCCGCACTCGGCCCCCGGGCGGGAGTCGTCGGCGCGGCGCTGCTGGCGAGTGAACTCAGCTACGGCGAGGGGTCCGACGACACGGACGACTGAGGCCGCGGGAGCCGGACGGCGCGGTCCCCGCCCCGTGCCGCGCCTCCGAGTGGCGCCCGGGCGACGGCTGCGTGACGATGGCCCAAGGAGGCGAGCCGACATGATCGATGCCGCGGACATCCGTGAATGGCGCACCCACGCGGTGGTCGACTCCGGCGGGCGCAAGATCGGTTCGCTGGAGGCCGTCTACGTCGACACACGTACCGACGAACCGGCGGTGGCGACCGTGCTGACGGGCATGCCGACCCGGCGCAGACTGGTCTTCGTCCCGCTCACGGGAGCCGTCGTGGGACCGGGCTACGTCAGGGTCGACTATCCGAAGTCCATCGTGAAGGACGCGCCGTCGATGGGTACGGACGACGTCCTGCCCGCCGAGGACGAGCAGGAAGTCTTCTCCCACTACGACCTGGCCTACCAGCCGGGTCCCAGCGGCGAACGCCAGCTCGCCCGGCGCTGAACCGGCGGGGCCTTCGGCGGAGCGCGTACGCTGCCGTCGATGGACGAGTGGCGTGGCTTCACCAACAAGGTGCTCTACTGAACGCAGTTCACGGCCCGGCTGGACGACGTCGAGGCCGCGCGCGTCGCCGCTCTGATCGCCGACGGTCTGCTCGGTGAGGACCCACCTGGCGCCCGCACCCGGATGCTGGCGGACGCCCTGCGGTCGGGTGAGCCGATCACTGGGGGCGACTGGCAGCCGCACGGCGAGCGGGAGGTCCGCGGCTTCGTCACGGCCCTGCTGACCCGGCTCGCGGACGACGGCTCCGCGACGTGAGCTCCCGCGCGGCGCCGGACTACCGTACGGGAGCCGGAACCGCGCACACCGCGGCCACCGCGGCCACCGCGTACGCGTACGCGTCCGTGTCCGTGTCCCAGTGGAACGGCCGGACCTCGGCGATCCGGCCGTCGGTGACCTTGCCGCCTCGGCCGCGTACATGCCGGTGAGGACGGTCCCGGGGTTCATCATGCTTCGAGCGTGATCGGTCCGGCGGGGCGCCGCCCGGCGGCAATCGGCCATCGACATGACCGGGCCCCACCACACAGACACCCGCTAGCGCTTCTCCGCGTCGACGAACGCCTTCACCGCGGTGGTCGCGGCGCGCTCCACCAGCGCCACTCCGGCCTCGTAGGACGGCTGCCCGTCGGACAGCACCGCGACGAGCAGGGTGCGGCCGCCGTGCTCGACGCGCCCGATGCTGTTGACGTCCCACAGCTCCGTCTCGCTGCGCGGCAGCCAGCCGTTCTTCAGTACCGGCGCGGCACCGGGACGCTTGCCGTCGTCGGCGGCGGATATCCCCCACCGCTGGTTCGCCTCGACCGTGCTCATGAGGGCGCGCACGTAGTCGCGGGAGGGCGCGGTGAGCGGTGAGTGGGCGTCGCCGAGAACGGCTTCCAGGAGCACCATCTGGTCGGCCGCGGTGGTGCGGGTCAGGCCCCAGTGACCGTCCTTGTCGGTGTGCGTGGCCTTCAGACCCAGTCGCTTGTTGGCCGCGTTCAGGCCGTCGGTCCTGCCGATGGCCTTCCAGAGCGCGTTCGTCGCGTCGTTGTCGCTCTTGCGGATCATCTCGGCGGCCAGCTCCTTCTGCGGCGCCGTGAGGGACACCCCGCGGTCCTGGGCGCCGAGCAGGAGGGCGGCGAGTATGTCGACCTTGACGATGCTGGCCGTGTCGAAGGCCCCGGCTCCCTCGCCGTAGGCGGCGGCGTGCCGTCCGTCGAGGTCCCGCACGGCGACCGTGTAGCGCCCGTCGCTCGCGGGCAGCGCGTCCAGGGCCTTGTTCATCGCCCTGTCGACGCCGGCCGACGTGGCGGCGGCGTGGGGCGCTCCGTCGGCCGTGCGGGCGGCTGCGAGTGCGGGGGCCTGCACCGTCACGGCGAGGACGATCGCTGCCACGGCCAATTGCTGGGACTTACGGAGACTAAGCACAATTCGGACATTAGGCAATACGGGCCCCGATGCGCAACGTGCGTATCGTCACACGGATACCGGCGCCCGGCCCGCTGGACCGCCGGGCACCGGTATCCGGACAGCCGGCGTTCTAGCAGGTCAGATCGCGGCCCGGCGCGGTGCGCAGCACGCGTGTGAACTGCTTGTACAGCTCCACCCGGTGCTCCATCTGCGCGGGGTTGCCGCCCTCGCACTCGGCGGACCCGTTCAGGCTCCAGATCGTCTGCCCGAAGCCCTTCTTGTTCACCATGGCGTCGTGCCCGGTCATGGTGCCCGGCCCGGACTGGGTGTTCCAGTACCAGAGGGCCGTCATCCACGCGACGGCCGGATCGGTCTCGACCAGCCACGGATTGTTGAGCAGGTCGACACCCAGCGCGTCGCCGGCCGCCTTGTAGTTGAAGTTCCAGCTGAGCATGATCGCGCCGCGTCCGTAGTACGCGTCCCGCCCGGCCGGGCAGCCGTAGGGCTGGGCGTCGTCGCAGAAGATCGGATACATGTCGGGGTTCTGCGACACCACGTAGAACAGCCCGCCGGTCTCGTGGCTGACGTTGGCGAGGAAGGCCGCCGCCTCCTGCTTGCGGGTCGTCCGGCCGCCGGTGCGCGCGAAGGCCGGGTAGACCTCGGTGGCCTCGGTGGCCTCGACGAGCCCGTCGTACGTGAAGAACGGGTCCCGGTCCGGGAACATCCGTTCGAACTGGGACTCGGCGACGACGAAACGCGGCTTGTGGCGCGCTTCCCCCTCTCCGCCCGCCGCGCCCCGGCCGCTCGCGCTCCGGGAGGACTGGGCCGCCGCGGGCAGTGCGGCGACGAGCATGCCGCAGACGAGCAGCAGGGCGGCCATGACGGCCGTGGTGCCTCTTCTGAACACTGTTGGTTCACTCCTGAACGGTGTGTGGGGACAGGCGTTCACAGGACAGCGCTCATCCACAACCGCCTTCCAGGAGGGTGCAGTTACGCGGACGTCGCCGCGCAGAGGCTACGGGCAGGCACCCCTCCCTGGAAAGGTACATACCAATTCTCGGGAAAAGCGGGGACTGCTCATTCCTCGGGGAGCGAGCGGACCTCGGCGCTCGGCGGCAGCTTGTCCCACCTCTGCCCCTACCGGCGTACGACGGCCGACGGCAACCGGCCACTCCCCCGCTCCGCACCCACCTCACGGACCACACCGGATACGGCGATCGTCAGGGGCGCTCGGCCGACGAACAGGCCCTAAGCTCGGCCAATGGCCAAGTATTTCGACGTACACCCCGACAACCCCCAGCGGCGCACCATCGCGAGTGTGGCCGAGAGCATCCGGTCCGGCGCGCTCATCGCGTACCCCACGGACTCCTGCTACGCGTTGGGCTGCCAGCTCGGCAGTCGGGACGGCATCAGCCGGATCCGGTCCATCCGGGACCTCGACGACCGTCACCACTTCACGCTGGTCTGCCAGAACTTCGCGCAGCTCGGTCAGCTGGTGCAGATCGACAACGACGTGTTCCGCGCGATCAAGGCGGCGACGCCCGGCAGTTACACCTTCATCCTGCCGGCGACCAGGGAGGTGCCGCGTCAGCTGCTGCATCCCAAGAAGAAGACGGTCGGGGTGCGGATCCCCGACCATGTCGTCGCCCAGGCCCTGCTCGCGGAGCTGGGGGAGCCGCTGCTCTCCAGCACGCTGCTGCTGCCCGACGAAGCCGAGCCGATGACCCAGGGCTGGGAGATCAAGGAACGGCTCGACCACGTGCTGGACGTCGTGGTCGACTCGGGCGACTGCGGCACGGAGCCGACCACGGTCATCGACTTCTCCGGCGGCGAGCCGGAGATCGTGCGCCGTGGGGCGGGCGACCCCGCGCGGTTCGAGTAGGCGGCCCGGCACACACCACGGGCCGGGGGCGGCTCTCGCGTCGCCGCCCCGGGCCCGCGCGCCTACGCTGGCCGGAGGCTGTCCGGACCGTGCTCCCGACCGTCCGGGCGGAGGAAGGAAGTCCCGCCATGGCGATCATCTCGCGCGGGTTCCACGGCCGGCGGCCCGCCCCCGGCCGGGATCTGCCGCCCGGACAGTACGAGGTCCACGACTTCCCCGTCCTCTCCGCCGGTCCCACACCGCGCGTGACACACGAGGACTGGAAGTTCACCCTCAGGACCGAGACGGGCACGGAGCACACCTGGGACTGGGCGCGGCTGATGGAGATGCCCGGCGAGTCACCGACGGTGGATCTGCACTGTGTGACGAAGTGGTCGAAGTTCGGCACCCGGTGGGAGGGCGTCTCGCTCGACCTCCTGATGGAGGGCGTCGAGACGGCCGCCGAGTTCGCCCTCGTCCACTCCTACGGCGGCTACACGACCGACCTCCCGCTGGAGGACCTTCTCGACGGCAAGGCGTGGATCGCCCACCGCTACGACGGTGAGGAGCTGGCCCCCGAGCACGGCGGCCCCGCGAGGCTGCTGGTGCCGCACCTGTATCTGTGGAAGTCCGCGAAGTGGGTGCGCGGGATCGATCTGCTGCTCGACGACGAGCCCGGCTTCTGGGAGGGCCTGGGCTATCACTCCTACGGTGACCCGTGGCGCGAGCAGCGGTACCAGGGCGACTGATGCCCCCGCCCGGACGGCTTCGCTGGCTGGTGGCGGAGCTGGTCGGCAGGCGTACCGAGTCGCGGACGGCCCGGACGCTGGTGTTCGACGTGCCCGGCTGGCCGGGGCATCTGGCGGGCCAGCACGTCGACGTACGACTCACGGCCGAGGACGGGTACAGCACGCAGCGCAGCTACTCACTGGCGTCCGCTCCCGACGGGCAGCGCGTCGAGCTGACGGTCCAGCGGGTGCCGGACGGTGAGGTGTCGCCGTATCTGATGGACGACCTGGAGCCCGGCCATCTTGTGGAACTGCGCGGTCCGGTCGGTGGCTGGTTCGTCTGGCGGCCGGAGCAGCGCGAGCACGTACTGCTGGTGGCCGGCGGTTCCGGGCTGGTGCCGCTGATGTCCATGGTGCGGGTGCGCGGCGCCGTGGACGGGCGGGCGCCGTTCCGGCTGCTGTACTCCGTACGCGAACCGGACGATCGGCTGTATGTGCCCGAACTGCTGCGCGGGGCGCCCGGCCTCGGCACGGCGTATCTCTACACGCGCGCCGCCCCGCCCGAACACCCGAGGCCGGTGGGGCGGTTGAGCGCGGACGACCTGGTCCGTTCGGGCTGGCCGGCCGATCTGCGGCCCATGTGTTACGTGTGCGGGCCGACCGGCTTCGTGGAGGCGGCCGCGTCGCTGCTCACCGGCCTCGGCCACGCCCCCGAGCGGATCAGGACCGAACGCTTCGGCCCCAGTGGAGGTTGAGATGGATACCGACGGAACTCGCGATCAGGTGTACGAGGACGGCAACGCCCTGGGCGGTCCGCTCTCCGAGATCTTCGCGGTCGACCTGACCGCCGCGGTCGGCCGCTGCGCCGGGTGCGGCGCCACGGGTCCGATGGCCCGGCTGCGCGTCTACGACCGGGCACCGGGTCTGGTGGCCCGGTGCCCGGACTGCGGGCGGGTGGTGCTGCGGCTGGTCCGGGGGCCCGACACGGCGTGGCTCGACCTCCAGGGCGCCTCCTCGCTCGCCATTCCCCTCGGCCCGCCGTCCTGACCGGCCCCCGACAGCGCAGTCGACGACCCGTCAGACCTCGGTCAGGCACCCACCCTGCGTTTGTTCCAGACGTCGAACCCGACGGCGGCCAGCAGCACCAGGCCCTTGATGACCTGCTGGTAGTCCGTGCCGATACCGACCAGCGACATGCCGTTGTTGAGGACACCGAGGACGAGTCCGCCGATGATCGCGCCGAACACCGTGCCGACGCCGCCGCTCATCGAAGCGCCGCCGATGAACGCGGCCGCGATGGCCTCGAGTTCGAAGTTGACGCCGGCCTGTGGGACGCCCGCGTTGAGGCGCGCCGCGTAGACGATCCCCGCCAGCGCGGCGAGCACGCCCATGTTGACGAAGACCAGGAAGGTGACACGCCGGTCCTTCACGCCGGAGAGTTTCGCCGCCGCGCGGTTGCCGCCGAGCGCGTACACATGGCGGCCGACGACCGCGTTGCGCATCACGTAGCCGAAACCGATCAGGAGCGCGGCGAGCAGCAGCAGGACGACCGGGACGCCGCGGTAGCTCGCGAGGGTCATGGTGAAGGCGAGGACCGCCGCGGCGAGCGCCACGCACTTGGTGAGGAAGAGGTTGCGGGGCAGGACCTCCAGCTCGTACTCCTTCTGGCGGCGGCGGTCGCGCACCTCCTGGATGAGCGCGAAGGCGAGCAGGACCAGCCCCAACAGAAGTGTCAGATTGTGGTAGTTGGTGGCCGGTCCGATCTCCGGGAGGTAGCCGGTGGAGATCTTCTGGAAGCCGTCGGGGAACGGCCCGAGCGAGCGCGACCCGAGGAAGATCTGTGTGCCGCCTCGGAAGAGCAGCATCCCGGCGAGTGTGACGATGAACGACGGGATGCCGACGTACGCGATCCAGAAGCCCTGCCAGGCGCCGGCGACCGCGCCGATGGCGAGGCCGAGTACGAGTGCGAGCACCCAGGGGATGTCGTGTTCGACCATCATCACGGCACAGGCGGCCGAGACGAAGGCGGCCAGGGAGCCGACGGAGAGGTCGATGTGGCCGGCGATGATGACGATCATCATGCCGATGCCCAGCACGAGGATGTAGCTGTTCTGGAGGACCAGGTTGGTCACGTTGTTGGGCTTGAGGAGTACGCCGTCGGTCCATATCTGGAACAGCACGACGATCAGCGCGAGCGCGATGAGCATGCCGTACTGGCGCATGTTGCGCCGCGCCGCGTCCAGCAGCAGATCTCGGGTCGCCGAGGAGCGCGGCTTCGGCGGATCGCCCTGGGACTTGGAGAGGTCGGTGGTGGCCGGACCCATGTCTGCTACCTCGTGTTCCTGGTCATGTGGCGCATCAGCACTTCCTGGGTCGCGTCCGCGCGCCGGATCTCACCGGTGAGCCGGCCGGCGGCCATCGTGTAGAGGCGGTCGCACATCCCCAGCAGCTCCGGGAGTTCGGAGGAGATGAAGACGACGGCCTTGCCCTGCGCGGCGAGCCGGTCGATGACGGTGTAGATCTCGTACTTGGCGCCGACGTCGATCCCGCGGGTGGGTTCGTCGAGCAGAAGCACCTCGGGCCCGGCGAAGATCCACTTGCTGAGGACGACCTTCTGCTGGTTGCCGCCGGAGAGCCGGCCGGCCTGTTCGAAGACGGTCGGTGCCTTGATGTTCATACTGGTGCGGTAGGACTCGGCGACGCGGGTCTCCTCGTGCTCGTCCACGATCCCGCGCCGCGCGACCTTCGACAGGGCGCTGAGGGTGATGTTGCGGCCGATGGTGTCGATGAGGTTGAGCCCGTACTGCTTGCGGTCCTCGGTGACGTACGCGATGCCGTGTTCCACCGCCTGTGGCACGGTCTTCGTGACGATCTCCCGGCCGTCCTTGAAGACGGTCCCGCTGATGTTGCGGCCGTAGGAGCGCCCGAAAACGCTCATGGCGAGTTCGGTGCGGCCGGCGCCCATCAGACCGGCGATGCCGACGATCTCGCCGCGGCGGACATGGATCGAGACGTTGTCGACCACCTTGCGCTGCTGGTCGATCGGGTGGTGCACGGTCCAGTCGCGGATCTCCAGTGCGGGGCGTGCCCCGGGATCCCCGTCGTACGGGGTGCGTTCGGGGAAGCGGTGATCGAGGTCGCGGCCCACCATGCCGCGGATGATGCGGTCCTCGGTGGTCGACTCGGCCCGCACGTCGAGGGTCTCGATGGTGCGTCCGTCGCGGAGGATGGTGACGGAGTCGGCGACCTCCGCGATCTCGTTGAGCTTGTGCGAGATGATGATGGAGGTGATGCCCTGCCCCTGCAACTCTCTTATCAGACGCAGAAGTTCAGCACTGTCCCCGTCGTTGAGCGCGGCGGTCGGCTCGTCGAGGATGAGCAGCTTCACCTCCTTGGCGAGTGCTTTCGCGATCTCCACCAACTGCTGCTTGCCCACGCCGATGTCGGCGACGCGGGTCTGCGGGTGCTCGGCGAGTCCCACCCGCTTCAGCAGCGCGGCGGCATGCCTCAGGGTCTCGTTCCAGCTGATGATCCCGTGTCGCGCGTGCTCGTTGCCGAGGAAGATGTTCTCCGCGATCGACAAGTACGGTACGAGGGCCAGCTCCTGATGGATGATCACGATGCCGCGCGCCTCGCTGGCGCCGATGTCCTTGAACGCGCACGGGGAGCCCTGGAAAAGGATCTCACCCTGGTAACTGCCGTGCGGATGGACCCCGCTGAGGACCTTCATCAGGGTGGACTTGCCCGCGCCGTTCTCGCCGCAGATGGCGTGCACCTCCCCCGGCGCGACGTTGAGCGTGACGTCGGAGAGCGCCTTGACCCCGGGGAAGGTCTTGACGATGGAGCGCATCTCCAGGACGGGTGCGGTCACTTCAGGTCACTCGCCTTGATGTAGCCGGAGTCGACCAGAACGGACCGGTAGTTGGCCTTGTCGACGCTGACCGGGTCCAGCAGGTAGGACGGGACGACCTTCTTCTCGTTGTCGTACGTCGTCTCGTCGTTGACCTCGGGCTTCTTGTCGTTGAGTACCGCGTCGGCCATCTGCGCAGCCTGCTTGGCCAGCGCTCGGAAGTCCTTGAAGACGGTCTGTGTCTGCTGCCCGGCGATGATGGACTTGACCGAGGCGACCTCCGCGTCCTGCCCGGTGACGATCGGGTACGGCTTGGCGGCGGTGCCGTAGCCGTCGGACTTCAGGGCCGACAGGATGCCGATGGAGATGCCGTCGTAGGGCGAGAGCACGGCGTCCACGTCGTCGGAGCCGTAGGCCTTGGTCAGCAGGTCGTCCATCCGCCGCTGGGCGGCGCCGCCGTCCCAGCGGAGCGTGGTGATCTGGTCGAGCTGGGTCTGGCCGCTCTTCACGACGAGCTGCTTCTTGTCGATGTACGGCTTGAGGGTCTTCCAGGCGCCCTGGAAGAAGTAGCGGGTGTTGTTGTCGTCGGACGAGCCGGCGAACAGCTCGATGTTGAAGGGCCCCTGGTCGTCGCCGCCGTCCTTCAGGCCGAGCTTGTCGATGAGGTAGGTCGCCTGAAGCACACCGACCCTCTGGTTGTCGAACGACGCGTAGTAGTCGACGTTCTCGGTGCCGAGGATGAGCCGGTCGTAGGAGATGACCTTGATGCCCTGGTCGGCGGCCTGGCCGAGGACGTCGCCGAGGGCCCGGCCGTCGATGGAGGCGACGACGAGGACGTCGACCCCCTTGGTGATCATGTTCTCGATCTGGGAGACCTGCTGGTCGACGTCGTCCTCGCCGTACTGGAGGTCGGTCTTGTAGCCGAGCTTCTTGAACTCGGCGACCATGTTGCGGCCGTCGGCGATCCAGCGTTCGGAGGATTTGGTCGGCATCGCGATGCCGACGGTGGCGCCCTTCCCGCCCTTCTTCTCCTCCTTGCTCCCGCCCTCGCCGCTCTGGCCGCAGGCGGTCAGCGCGAGGGCGAGCGAGGTGACGACGACGGTGAGTGCGGCGCGGCTGGTGCGCATGGTCATCAGTCCTTGTCCTTAAGGAAGCGGGAATCGGTTGAGCGGTCCGGGGTGGCGGGAGCCGAGCGGCGACATGCCGCCGCCGGCGCCGTGCCGGGCGAGCAGATCGAGGACGAGCCGCCCTCGTCGTACGCGTTCGCGTGCGGTGGCCAGGGTGATCTCACGAAGATGGCCGCCGTACGGGTAGATGCCGGGCGCCTTGGAGAGACCGAACTTCAGATACAGGGGCGCGCCTCGCCGGATCAGTTCGGCGGTCTCGTACATGCGGACGTAGCCGCCGAGGTCGTCGGGTGCCTCGATGTAGAGGTCCATCGGGGCTCGGCTGGCACGGCGGATCTCGGTGAAGTGGGCGAGTGCGAGATCGGATGGAATGTTCAGCGAGTCGGCGCCGAGGCGCTCGTAGACCGTGTACGAGGCGGGGTTGACCGGCCCGATGAGCGCCGACACCTTCAGGGTGGTGTCGGCGGGCAGGACGCCTCGGGTACGGAGCCGGTGCAGCGACCAGAGCACGCCCTCGTCGGCGACGAGCAGGCACTTGACGCCCAACTCGGCCGCGCGCAGGGCGTCTTCGACACACCCGGCGACGGCGTCGTGGCCACGGGCGCGCAGACCGCCGCCGCCGGAGTCGGTACGGGTGGCGGCGCCGATGTCCCACGTGCCGCGGGGGCCGGTGAACAGGCACAGTTCGATGTCCCGCGCCGCGCAGGCGCCGGCCATCTCGGTGATCTCGTCGTCCGTGAGCATCCAGACGCCGCTGCCCTGGCTGATCCGGTGGATCGGCACATCGAGGCGGGAGGACTCCTTGAGGACTTCGGTGAGGGCTTCGGGGCCCTCGACGGAGGGGATCTCGGTGCGCCAGGTGCCGCCGTCGGGGAAGGTGTGCGGGGACGCGTCTGCGGGGTGGCCGTCGGGGGCGGCGAGGTCGAGCGCGGCGAGCGCCCGCTCACCGGGGCGGCGGGGGCCGTGGGCTGGTGCGTCGGTCAACGGACATGTCCTTCGGTCGCTGCCTGTCGGTATTTGAGGGCGTTTTCAGTGTTCGGTATTTCGAACCACGTTCGGCGTTCACACCGCGGCGGCTTCACTGGGCGCCCGTGCGGCGGGTCAAGGGCGCAGCAGCACCTTCCCCGTACCGGGGTCGCCGCCGCCGACGAGCGCGACCGCCTCGGCGTACCGCTCCAGCGGGAACTCGTGGGTGATCAGCGGACCGGGATCGAGCAGGCCGGCCGTGAAGGCGCGTACGGCGAAGGACCAGGCGGCGGACGGGGCGCCGAAGACGCTGCGTACGGTCAGCTGGCTCAGCGACAGATGGACCGGGTCGATCCCGGTCGCGCCGGCCGCGAACATCCCGGTGAGGACGACCCGGCCGCCGCGCCGCGCCAGCAGGCAGGAGGAGGCCGCGGTGGTGGGCGCGCCGGCCGTCTCCAGTACCAGGTCGTAGTGGCCCCGGCGGTGTTCGGCCGCCGTGGGGCCGATGACCTCGTGCGCGCCGAACGCGGGGGCCAGGGCGGCGCGGGCCGTGCGCGGTTCGATCACGGTCAGTTCGCCGGGCGCGTACGCGGCGAGGAACTGTACGGCGAGCAGGCCGAGCGTGCCGGCGCCCACCACGGCGATCCGCTCACCGGGCTCCGGGCACCCGGCCCGTACGGCTCCGGCGACGACGGCGGCGGGCTCCAGGAGCGCGGCGGCGCGCAGGTCGGCGTCGTCGGCCAGGGGGTGCAACAGCCGTGCGGGGACGGTGACATGGTCGGCGAACGCGCCGGGCCGGGTGAAGCCCGTCTCGTCGTAGCCGCCGGCGCAGAGCGACGTGTCGCCGGCACGGCACCGGTCGCAGACGCCGCAGGCACGGAAGCCCTCGGCGACGGTGCGCCTGCCGACGAGCGCCGGGTCGCCCCCCTCCCCCACGGACTCGACCGTCCCGGACCATTCGTGGCCGGGGGTGACGGGGTAGCGGACGTACCCGGGGTCCCGGTGGCCGGCGTACACCTCGCGGTCGCTCAGACAGATCCCGGCGGCGGCGACCTTCACCAGCACCTCGCCGGGGCCGGGGACCGGCCGCTCGCCCTCGACGAGCCGATGGGTCCCGGGCCGGTCCACGACGACGGCGCGGCTGCTCACCGTGCCGCCTTGGGGCCGCGCTTCTCCCAGCCCTCGGCCCAGAGGTCGAACCGGGCCTGCTGCTGCGGGAATTCGGCCGCCGCGTCGGCGTCGAACTCGACGCCGAGACCTGGCGCGTGGGAGATCTCGAAGCATCCCGTCTCCGGGTCGACCTCGGGCGCGCCCGTGACGATCTTCTTGATCTCCGCGTCGGCGAAGTCGTTGAAGTGCTCCAGGATCTTGAAGTTCGGTGTACAGGCCGCCAGTTGGAGGCTGGCGGCCGTCAGCACGGAGCCGCCGACGTTGTGCGGGGCCACCAGCACGTAGTGCGTCTCGGCGGTCGCCGCGAGCTTCCTTGTCTCCAGGATCCCGCCGATGTGGCCGACGTCCGGCTGGATGATGTCGGCGGCCTGCGAGGCGAACAGCTCACGGAACTCGATGCGGTCGTGGATGCGTTCGCCGGTCGCCACGGGGATGTCCACCTTCCCGGCGACCTTGCTCAGCGCCTGAAGGTTCTCCGGCGGTACGGGCTCCTCCAGCCACGCCGGGTCGTACGGGGCCAGTTCGCGCGCCAGCCGTACGGCGGTCGCCGGACTGAACCGTCCGTGCATCTCCAGCATCAGCTCGGTGTCGGGGCCGATCGCGTCCCGCACCGCCTCGATGAGCGACACCGCGTAGCCGGTGCCGGCCCGGTCCAGTTCGAAGTGGCCGGTGCCGAACGGGTCTATCTTCAGGGCGCGGTAGCCGCGCGCCACGACCGCTTTCGCGGCCTGGTGGTAAGCCTGCGGGGTGCGCTCCGTGGTGTACCAGCCGTTCGCGTACGCCTTGACGCGGTCGGTGACCTTCCCGCCGAGCAACTGCCAGACCGGGACGCCCAGTGCCTTGCCCTTGATGTCCCAGCACGCCATCTCCACCACGGCGATGCCCGACATCACGATCTCGCCGGCCCGCCCGTAGTCGCCGTACTTCATCCGGCGGACCAGGTCCTCGACGGCGAACGGATCGGAGCCGGCGATGTGGTTGGCCTCGGCCTCACGCAGATAGCCCACCAGCGCGTCGGTCCGGCCCAGCATCCGCGTCTCGCCGACGCCGGTCAGCCCCTCGTCGGTATGGACGAGAACGTAGGTGAGGTTACGCCAGGGCGTACCGACGACATGGGTGCTGATTCCCGTGATGCGCACTGCGTTACCCCTGGAGGTTGTACGGATCGGCAGGACTGTCCTGTTCGATATTTCGTCACGCGTTCGAAATGCTGGCGTGACCGTAAACAGGGAGCCGAGGGGTGTCAATGGGTCACGCAGCAGTTAGCCTTTGTTCGTCATTCCGATCGTTGGTCGGAGTACCGAACATGAGGGGTGGCCGGAGATGGGGCGACTGGTCCCCGCGGTGACGCGGGCGTTCGACATTCTCGAACTGTTCCTGGAGGGCGACGGAAAGCTCTCCGCGCCCGATGTCATCCGCCGGCTCGGCCTGCCGCGCACCACGGTCCACGAACTGCTCACCACCCTCGCCGCGCGCTCCTACCTGGAGGCGATCCCCGAGCAGCAGGGCCGGTACCGGCTCGGTGTGCGCGCCTACCAGCTCGGCAGCCGTTACGCGGAACAGCTCGACCTCGCCGCCGAGGGCGGGCTGGTGGCGCGGGACATCGCGGAGACCTGCGACGAGACGGTGCATGTCGCGATCCTCGAAGACCTCGACGTCATCTACATCGCGAAGGTGGACTCGACGCACACGGTCCGGATGGTCTCGGCCGCCGGCCGCCGACTGCCGGCGCACTGCACCTCGGTGGGCAAGATGCTGCTGGCGTCACTGCCGGAGCCGGAACTCGATGCCCGGCTCACGGGCAGCGAGCTGTCCGCGATGACGGCGAACAGCATCACCGACCCGGCCGTGCTGCGGGCGGCCCTCGCCGAGATCCGGCGGCGCGGCATCGCGGTCGAGCACCGGGAGTCCAACTCGGACGTGAGCTGCGTGGCCGCGCCGGTGCGCGACCGCCGGGGCCAGGTGGTGGCCGCGCTCTCCATCTCCGTCCCGATGATCCGCTGGACGGAGTCCCGCGAGGCGGAGCTGGGGCACTTGGCATCGAAGGGCGCGGAGGCGCTGTCGGCCCGCCTGGGACACCGGTCCGACTAGGCCCTGCCCGACGGCCGGCACGCTCCCCTCCGGGGGTGGGGCGGTTGCGGTTGTCGGTCGTGGGCGGGGTGCGGGGCCTCCGGAGGGGCATGTCCGGACGGCGTGCCCCCGCAGCGGCACCCGGCCACCACCGCGACCACCCCGAGCCCGGCCGGCGATTGAGGCCGAACCCGGCGCCACAGGCGCCTGTCCCGTCGCCGGGCGGGCGGATTTGAAGCCCGGCCGGCGATTGAGGACACCCGACCACCGGGCGGACCCGGTCAACGAGACCGCGCAACCACCAAGCCCGGCCGGCGATTGAGGCCAAAACCGCCCGCACGGCGCGGACCCCGCACCCACCCCCAAGGACTTTTCACTCGTGCGTGGCAAAGTATTTACGATCTCGACAGAAGTCTCTAGTGTTTCGTTCGACGCGTCGACTGGTGGCGTACATGACAGCCCGCCAGCCAACCGTGAACCGCCAGAACACAGCGTCCGCATCCGTTTCCAGACCTCCGTATCCGGATCGAAGGGCTCGCCCCCGGCGGTGAACGCCGCCCACGGGCCAGGGTGTTCTTCCCGGTGCGCGAAGTGCCAGGAGGAAGAATGGATCAAAGACCGAGCCGCCGGCTGCGCAGATGTCTGCTCAGCCTGCTCGCCGTCTCGTTCCTCACCACCGGTCTCGTATCGACTCCGGCCGCCGCCGAGCCCGTCGCCCGTGAACTGCCCCCGCAGGAGCCGGGCGTCACGCTGCGTGTGTTCGACGTGCAGGTGCCGCTGGACAAGATCTGCACCCTGAAGCCCGGCCAGACCCCGAACGTGGACAAGTTGATGCCCACCATCGACTGGTCGTCGACCGAGGACTTCGGTGGGATCGGGGACAATTTCGTGTCCCAGGTCATCGGCAACATCGACGTCCCGCAGGACGGTTCCTACAACTTCCGGCTGACCAGTGACGACGGTTCACGTCTGCTGATCGACGACAAGGTCGCCATCGACCACGACGGTCTGCACGGCGCCGACCCCAAGGACGGCAGCGTCAACCTGACGGCCGGTCACCACGCCCTGCGGATCGACCACTTCGACCGCACCGGCGGCCAGAACATCACTCTCGCCTGGCAGCCCCCGGGAGCCTCCGGCTTCGCCGTCGTGCCCAACTCCGTGCTCAGCACGGACGCCGACGTCGTACGTGTTACGGCGCCCGGCCGCAAGGAGTGCGAGGGCGTCAAGGACTCCCCCGGCGACGGTCTGCCCCTGACCGACGTGCACCCCAACTACACGCTCACCGATCTGCGGCCGAGCGGCTTCGAGCCGCAGGTCACGGCGATGGACTGGCTGCCCGACGGCCGGCTCGCCGTCACCACCTGGGGTGGTACGGACAACGAGACGGGCGAGGTCTACCTCCTCAGCGATGTCACGGGCAGCACCGGGCCGGAGAAGGTCAAGGCCAAGAAGGTGGCCGAGGGCCTCAAGGAGCCGCAGGGAATCAAGTACGTCGACGGCTCGCTGTACGTGTCGCAGAAGGACGAGCTGACGGAGCTTCAGGACACCGACGGCGACGACGTCACGGACACCTACCGGAAGGTCGCGACCTGGCCGTTCGGCGGGAACTTCCACGAGTTCGCGTTCGGTCTGCTCTACAAGGACGGCTTCTTCTATCTGAACCTGTCGGTCTCGATCAACCTGGGCGGGGCGACCACGGACCCGCAGCCCGCGAAGAACCGCGGTTCCACCATTAAGGTGAACAAGGAGACCGGCGAGGTCAGTTATGTCGCAGGCGGCCTCCGTACCCCCAACGGCATCGGCTGGGGTCCCGAGGGCGACATCTTCGTGACCGACAACCAGGGCGGCTGGCTGCCCTCGTCGAAGCTCGTCCACGTCAAGCAGGACCGCTTCTTCAACCACTACACGAACCCCGCCGGCCCCTTCGACACCCAGCCGGTCACCAAGCCCGTGCTGTGGCTGCCGCAGAACGAGATCGCCAACTCCCCCAGCACACCGCTGCTGTTGGAGGAGGGACCGTTCGCCGGACAGATGGTCTTCGGTGACGTCACGTACGGCGGTCTCCAGCGCGGGTACCTGGAGAAGGTCAAGGGCGAGTACCAGGGCGCCGTCTTCCGTATGACCCAGGGCCTCGAAGCCGGCGTCAACCGCATCAGCATGGGCCCGGACGGTGCCATCTACGCGGGCGGTCTGGGCGCCGGCGGCAACTGGGGCCAGGAGGGCAAACTCTCCTACGGCCTCCAGAAGTTGACGCCCAACGGCGACAAGGCGTTCGACATCCTGGCGATGCGTGCCAAGCCGGGAGGCTTCGAGCTCGAATACACCAAGCCGCTCTCCGCCGAGACCATCGCCGAACTCGTCGACCGCTACGAGGTCGAGCAGTGGTACTACGCGCCGACGCCCGACTACGGCGGCCCCAAGATCGACGAGGAGACGCTGAAGATCCAGTCGGCCACCGTGTCCGCCGACGGCAAGAAGGTCACCCTCGCGATCGACGGACTCAAGTCCAACCGCGTGGTGCACGTGCGTTCGCCCCGGCCGTTCAGCGCCGAGGGCGGCGAGACGCTGTGGAGCACCGAGGCCTGGTACACCCTCAACTCGCTCGTCGGGGCCGAGGAGCCGACGAAGACGCTGTACGAGGCGGAGGAGGCGGCGCTGACCGGCGGCGCGCGGGTCGACACCGAGCACGCGGGCCACTCGGGCGGCGGCTTCGTGGACAGTTACGGGACGCAGGGCGCCACCACCACGTTCGATGTGCGGACGACGCGGGCCGGCAAGTACGACGTGGCGCTGCGCTACGCCAACGGCCCGAATCCCTTCGTCGGCGACAAGACGGTGAGCCTCTACCTCAACGGCCGCAAGATGAAACAGACGGTCCTGCCGAGCACCGGGAAGTGGGACGGCTGGGCGACGGTGACGGAGTCACTGCCGCTGAGCCGCGGGGCCAACACCATCGCGTACCGCTACGACAGCGGTGACACCGGCCATGTCAATCTCGACCTGATCACCGTCCATCCCAAGGACAGCCGCATCACGCTGTTCGACGGGAAGGACCGGTCGCAGTGGCAGCACACCGACGGCAGCGACGTCCGCTGGCCGCTGGCCGACGACGGCGCGATGGAGGTCTGCTGCGGTGACATCCGCACCAAACAGTCGTTCCAGGACTTCAAGTTGCACATCGAGTTCCGGGTACCGCAACTGCCACCGGATGTGACCGGCCAGGACCGCGGGAACAGCGGTGTGTATCTCCAGGAGCGGTACGAGGTCCAGATCCTGGACTCGTTCGGCAAGGAGCAGTTGGCCGACAACGACGCGGCCGCGATCTATCTGAAGAAGGCGGCGGATCTCAACGCGTCGACCGCGCCGGAGACGTGGCAGACGTACGAGATCACGTTCCGCGCCGCCCGCTTCGGCGCCGACGGGAAGAAGACCGAGGACGCCCGCGTCAGCGTGGTGTGGAACGGCAAGACCGTCCACGACGACGTGGCCGTCAACGGTCCGACGGGTGCCGGCGCTCCGGAGACCACGGCCTCGGGCGCCATCCGCCTCCAGGACCACGGGAACAAGGTGCGTTACCGCAACATCTGGATCGAGCCGACGGCCTAGAAGGTTTGGCCCCTCTCCGCCCTCTCCTCGCGCCCGACCGGCCGGGGAGAGGGCGGACCGCTTTCGTCACGTTGACGATATTGCGGCCTCTTCGATATCGTCACGTCGACGAGAAGAGGTCATCATGGCTGACATCACCAAGCGCCCCGGCTGGCGCCATCTCCGCTCCGCCCCCACCGCCCACATCCGTCACCACCGGCGGGGCCGGCTCGTCCACGACGGTCCGGGGCTGAGCTTCTGGTTCCGGGCGCTGTCCGCGGCGCTCTCCGAAGTGCCGGTCAACGACCGGGAACTGGCGATGGCCTTCCATGCCCGCACCGCCGACTTCCAGGACGTCACCGTCCAGGCCACCGTGACGTACCGGATCAGCGATCCCGCGCTCGCCTCGGCCCGGCTGGACTTCTCCCTCGACCCCGACACCGGCGCCTGGCGCGGCGCCCCGCTCGAACAGATCTCGACCCTGCTCACCGGGACGGCCCAGCAGCACGCGCTGGACGTCCTGGCCCGTACGCCCCTGGCCGCCGCGCTGTCCGACGGCGTCGCCGCCGTACGCGACCGGATCGACGCCGGGCTGGCGGCCGAACCCCGGCTCCCCGCCACGGGCCTTGAGGTGGTGACCGTGCGGGTCGTCGCCGTCCGGCCGGAGGCCGAGGTGGAGCGCGCGCTGCGCACACCGGCGCGCGAGCAGATCCAGCAGGAGGCGGACCGGGCGACCTACGAACGACGCGCCGTCGCGGTGCAGCGGGAGCGGGCCATCGCCGAGAACGAACTCGCCAGCCAGATCGAACTGGCCCGCCAGGAGGAGCAGTTGGTCGAGCAGCGCGGCACCAACGCCCGCCGCGAGGCCGAGGAGAGCGCGGCGGCCGACGCCGTACGCACGGAGGCCGAGGCGGAGCGTCGCGTCCGGCTGGCCACCGCGGACGCCGACGCGGCCCGCAGGACCGGCGAGGCACGGGCGGCGGCCCAGGCGCAGTGGCTGCGGGTGCACGGCGAGGCGGACGCGGCGACGCTGCGCGCGCTGGCCGTCGAGCGGCTCGCGGAGAATCTGCCGCGCGTCGACAGCGTCACCGTGTCCCCCGACGTGCTGACCGGTCTGCTGGCCGCACTCGGACGCCAGGACGGGGAGCGGGCGTGACGCTCGCGCCGCGGGCCGTGCTGGTCCACCGCACCACCGAGTACGAGGAGTTGCTCGCCCGGCACGGCACCCACGGCCAGGCGGCGTTCTTCCTCTCCTCCCGGGACCGGGACATCCGCGAGGTCGCCGAGCGGCACCACCGCACGCTGCGGGCGCTCGGCGACGTCGCCGCGGCCGTCCCGCACCGGTGGCGGCAGAGCCGGGTCGAGCGCGCGGACCTGGACCGGTTCCTCTTCGGTCCGGAGGACGTCGTGGTGGTGGTCGGTCAGGACGGGCTGGTCGCGAACGCCGCGAAGTACCTCGCCGGGCAGCCCGTGGTGGGCATCGACACCGACCCCGGCCGCAATCCGGGCGTGCTGGTCCGCCATCGCGCCGCCGACGCGGGCGCACTCCTCGAGGCGGCAGTCGCCGCGGGGCGCGGCGTCGAGGAACTCACCATGGTGGAGGCGGTCGCCGACGACAGCCAGCGGCTGCTCGCGCTCAACGAGATCTGCCTCGGACCCCCGGGACACCAGACGGTCCGCTACCGGCTGAGCACCGACGACCAGGCGCCGCCCGCGCCCGAGGCTCAGGCATCGTCCGGCGTACTCGTCGGCACGGGCACGGGCGCCACCGGATGGCTGCGCTCACTGTGGCACGAACGCGCCAGCACGCTCCCGCTGCCCGACCCCGCCGACCGCCGCCTGCTCTGGTTCGTGCGCGAGGCGTGGCCCTCCCCCACGACCGGAACGTCCCTCGTGTCGGGCGCGCTGACATCCACCGAACGGCTCTGCCTGACCGTCGAGTCCGACCGTCTGATCGCCTTCGGCGACGGCATGGAGTCGGACGCGCTGACACTGACGTGGGGTCAGACGGTGCACGTGGGCATCTCACCGACGACACTGCGCCTGCTGAGCTAGGGCGTGTCCGAAATGTCCCGCAAGTCCTGGCGGGCGTCGGCCCCCGGTCGGCCCGGACCCGGTGTCGTCCTCGGGTCCGGGCCGCCGAGGACGACTCGGTCCGCGTGGACGCTCAGTCCGGAGAACTGACCCGCCGGCCAGCCGGTGTTGGCGGTGATCTGCACCCGTACGTACCGGACGGACGCCGCCGAGGCGAAGGTGACCGTCACGGTGTTCCCGCTCGACGGGTCGAAGACCCGGGCGGGATTGGGCCCGCCGCCGCCCACGACCGGCGGGGTGGGACGGGTCGCGGTCAGCGCCAGCTCGCCCTTCAGCATCCGGCCGCCGTCGCCCGTGAGCCGCAGGTAGTAGTCCGCCGAACAGGCCGTACCGTCCTCGTCCAGCGCCCTGATCCCCGACCCCACCGGGACCTGCGCGGCGGTCTCCGCGGTCTTGGCGATCTGGTTGCCCTCGTTGAACTCGTCGAACATCGAGATGTAGATGCCCTGCACGCCGATCCGGCACATGTTGTAGAACTGCCGCCACATGAAGTCGCCGTGCGCGCGGTGCCCCGACTGGAGGTCGCCGGGCAGGACGCACGGCTGGTAGTCGACCCCGTTGGCGTCGCAGTGGGCCTGGTCGGGCGTGTTGACGTTGGCGTAGAAGTTGTCGGCGCCCGCGATGTCCCCGATCCGGCCGACCATCCACGGCGAGAGCATGTCGAAGGCGTGGTACACGTCGAGATACCCGGGCCGTGAGTCCTCGATGCCGCGCCGCCAGTGCGTGGGCACGCCGCCCATCACATAACAGCCGTCCGCCTTGAACCAGTTGACGACATCGAGGCAGACGGTAGGGACATGACAGTCCACCGGCAAGACAGAAGACTGGAATTTTCCGACTGTTCCACGTCATCCTTCGTGGCATGCGGCGAAATTCCCACTAAGATCCGAGATCCAGGGCGACACAACGAGTCGGCGGACGAGGTGAGTTCGACCGGACACCGGCTCCGGAAACCGCCGGGGCGCCGACCGCGTCCTACTCGTACATGACGGCCAGGCGCTTCTTCCCGACGGCGGCGTCCGCGCTCGGCGCGGCCCGGAAGACCGCGGTCGTCGTGCCCGCCGCGGTGCTCGTGTCGTACATCGACGCGTATCTCGTCCGCGCGAGCACCGGACCGACGGGGTGGCTGTTCGGCACCGAATTCTGGCTGGTCGCGTTGGTGCTCGCGGCGATACCCGTCCTCGGGTGGACCGACGGTGACGAGAGCTGGGTGCGGGTGTTCGTGCTCGACGCCCTCGTCACCGGCGCGGTCGCCGGGCCGCTGCTGCTCTTCCATGGCGCGCTCGTCGCCCTCGTCGCCGTGCCCGCCGTCGCCGTGCTCGGCGTGTCGGGTCTCCTTCTCGCGAGGACGTACGGGGCCGACGACCGCGGCGCCTGACTCGGTTGGTCAGGCCGCCCACTGCCGCGGAAGTGGCGGACGTGATCCGTCGTGCCGGCGCCGGAGTTCCTCCAACGCGACACGGTGACGGTGCAATTGACGGAACGACAGCAACGTGAGCACGGGGAAGGCGAGCACACCGGCCGTGCTGGTCAGCAGCGTCTGCTCGCCGGGGTGGCCCGCCCACAGGGCGGAGACGAGGCACGCGACGGCCAGCACGGACATGCCCGCGTAGGCCCATCGCACCCAGGTCAGCATTCCTGCCTGTTCCTCGGTCAACGGATAGGTGGTCATTCGCCTCGCCTACCCCGAATTCGCGCTGCTACCCACTGACGGCCGCCGTCACACTCGCCGACCCCGGCCGATTCAGGTCACCGGCCGGCGCGGAGGTCCCTGCCGGGGCCGGCGGCACACGCAAGTGCCCGGTCACACGACCTCGCCGGCGCACGCCTCATGGGCGCCGCAGGCGTAGCAGGTGTAGCGCATGCACCCGGTGCACAGCCCGATGTTCTCCAGCCGGTAGGTGTCCCGGCAGCCCTCGCACTCGGCCCGCTCCCGCAGCATGGCCTCCCAGCCGCTTCTGCCGCCGATGAAGTCGTACGAGGCGGCGACGTACTCCGACCACCCGATGTCGTGCTCGGCCCAGCGCCTGCCGTACCAGGAGTACAGCGCGAAGAATGCCTTGCCGGTCACCAGGTGGTCGCTGCCGCGGCCGTCGCGTATCCACTCCTCGACCAGTACGCCGACGCGCTCCTCAAGTGGCGGTCCGGGGCCGAGAACGACGCGGTTGTTCCTCATCGCTGAATTATGCGGTCGGGCACGCTCTCCTCGACAGGTTCGGAATCAGCCTGCCGGGCGGACCCGTTCAGCCTTCGAACCGGTCAGCGGACGACGTCGGCGAGCGGGGTCGCGGGGCGGCCCGTCAGCCGGGGGACAGCGTCGTCGGCCCCGTCCAGTTCGCCCGCCGCGACGGCGGTGTAGGTGGAGACCCAGGCGTCGAGCTGCCAGTCCGGGGCGCCGTAGGAGGCGCGCGAGCGGTACGCCTCCTCGTCGGTCTCCGGCCGGTAGGTGATCGTGCGGCCGGTGGCCGTCGTCAGGACGGCGGCGATCTCGTCGAACGTCAGGGACTGCGGACCGGTCAAGTCGTAGGTGGCGCCCGCGTGTTCGGGGGCGTGGGTGAGGACGGCGGTGGCGGCGTCGGCGATGTCGTCCTGGGCGACGACGGCGGCGCGCCCCTGGCCGGCCGGTCCACGGATGACACCGTCGTCACCGACGAGACCGGGCGTGAAGGCGGACGATGTCGTCCCGGTCGCCGTACGCGCCGGGGACGGCCGTGGCGCCCGGCAGTCGCGGGGCGCGGCCCGGGTCACGGGCGACCAGCCTCTGCGCGATGCCGTCCGCGGCGAGCCGGCGGGCCACGCGCCCGCCGAGACGGCTGGTGGATCCGGTGACGGCGAAGGTGGTGTCCGACGGGAGGCCGGGCGGAAGAACGGGCGGGAGGGACGACATGGTGCTCCTGTCGCGGCGGCGGGCGGTTGATCCGTACCCCGCAGGAATACCAGCCGTCGGGGGTGCGCGTGGAAACCGTCGGCGGCCTGCCCGGCGCGGTGGTGGGCGCGGGACAGGGGGCATCGGTGGCGCCACCCGCAGAAAACCCGGTGCCGCCACCGCGTGGCTCTCGTACACTCGCCACGAACCCGCGCGCCGCACACCGTCGGCGCGCACCGTGACCAGTGAGGGGAGACCTGCCGTGCGCGACCGCACCGCTGTTGTCGTCCCCCCGGCACGGTACGAGGTGATCCTGGTGTCTCGCGGCGCCCGGCTCCGGCTGCGCGGCCGGTACCGGATGTCCGTGACGAACGTCTGATTTCCCGTCAACCCGCCGTGCGGGCAACCTCGTTGGGCTGCGGCCCACGAGTGTTGTCACGCCGCGCCGGGGATCGTCGTCCGGCAATCGCGTCGACCTTTTCCATGGATCATCCCGAAAGGCTCGGGCCGTGCGTACCGACGTGCACCGTCAACACACCAATCCGCTCCCCACTGCGCTCAACGATCCGCTCAACGCCGTCCGGAACCTGGGCATCCTCGCCCACGTCGATGCCGGCAAGACCACCGTCACCGAGCGGATCCTCTACCTCACGGGTACCACCCACAAGCGTGGCGAGGTCCACGACGGCACGACCGTCACGGACTTCGACCCGCAGGAGCGCGACCGCGGCATCACCATCTTCGCCGCGGCCGTGAGCTGCGACTGGGACGGTCACCGGATCAACCTCATCGACACCCCGGGCCATGTCGACTTCGCCGACGAGGTGGAGCGTTCCCTGCGCGTCCTCGACGGCGCGATCGCGGTGTTCGACGCGGTCGCGGGGGTGGAGCCGCAGAGCGAGTCGGTGTGGCGGCAGGCGGACCGGCACGGCGTGCCCCGGATCGCGTTCGTCAACAAACTGGACCGCGCCGGGGCCGATCTCGACGCGGCCGTCGAGTCGATCCGCGAGCGCCTGCATCCGGCGCCGCTGGTGGTGCAGTTGCCGATCGGTACGGAGGACGGCTTCACCGGCGTGGTGGATCTGCTCCGGATGCGGTCGCTCGTCTGGTCCGGCGGTGACACCGACTCCTACGAGGAGGGCCCGGTGCCCGACGCTCTGGTGGCGGAGGCGCTGCGCCGCCGCGGGCTGCTGGAGGAGGCGGTCGCGGAGCTGCATCGGCTCGCACTGGAGGAGTTCTGCGCGGAGTCCACTCTCTCCGCGCGGACGCTGGTCCGCGCGCTGCGTGATCTGACCCGTACCGGCGAGGGTGTCGTGGTGCTGTGCGGTTCGGCGTACCGCAACCGTGGGATCGAGCCGCTGCTGGAGGCCGTGGTCGCCTATCTGCCGTCGCCGCTGGACGTACCGGCGGTGCGCGGCACGCGCGGCGGCGCGGTCCAGGAGCGGTCCGCCGATCCGGCGGGCCCGTTCGCGGCGCTGGTGTTCAAGGTCAACTCGACCTCCACGGGTCGGCTGACGTTTCTGCGGGTCTATTCGGGAACGGTCGGAAAAGGAGAGGCGGTGCTGGACGTGGGTACGCGGCGTACCGAGCGTGTCAGCCGGATCCTGCGGGTCCAGGCCGACCGCCACGCGGAGGTTGACCGTGCGGTGGCCGGGGACATCGTCGCGGTGGTCGGGGTGAAGGCCGCCCGTGCGGGTGCGACCCTGTGCGTACCGACGGCTCCGCTGGTCCTCGAACCGCCGGCCGTCGCCGATCCGGTGGTCTCCGTCGCGGTGGAGGCACGCAGCCGCACCGATGTCGACCGGCTGGTGCCGGCGCTGGCACGGCTGGTCGAGGAGGATCCCTCGCTGGTGGTCCGTACCGATCCCGAGACCGGTCAGACCGTGCTGTCGGGGATGGGTGAGCTGCACCTGGAGGTCGCGGTGGAGAAGGTCCGCCGGGCCCACGGGCTGGAGATCGGCGTCGGCAGGCCGCGGGTGGCCTACCGGGAGACCGTCGCGCGCGGGGTGTCGGGTCTGGTGTACCGGCACGTCAAGCAGGACGGCGGGGCCGGGCAGTTCGCCCATGTCGTCATCGACACCGAGCCGTTGGAGGCGGCGGCGGACACCGGCGGCGGGGCCGGCGCCCGTGACCGCGAGGCCGACTTCGCGTTCCGGTCGACCGTCGTCGGCGGGCGGGTGCCGCAGGAGTACGTCCGGGCGGTCGAGGCGGGCTGCCGGGACGCGCTCGCCGAGGGGCCGCTCGGCGGTCATCCGGTGACCGGGGTGCGGGTCACCCTGACCGACGGGGCCGTCCACTCCAAGGACTCGTCGGAGATGGCGTTCCGCACGGCCGGGCGGCTCGCGCTGCGCGAGGCACTGCGGGCCGGTGCGATGGTGCTGCTGGAACCGGTGGTCGAGGTCACCGTGACCGTCCCCGACGAAGCCGTCGGCGGGGTGCTCGGCGATCTGGCGGCCCGGCGCGGCCGGGTGTCGGGCTCGACCGTCCGTGCCGGCACGACCGTGGTCACCGCGACCGTGCCGCTGGCCGAACTCTTCGGCTACGCGACGCGGTTGCGCAGCCGGACGCAGGGCCGGGGCACCTTCACCGCCCGCCCGACCGGCTACGCCCCGGCGCCGGCTTCGGTGACGGGCGCGGTGACGGGCACGTAGCCGAGCACCGGACCGGGCGCGTGCCCGGCACGTTGCCGGGGGGCGCCGCCGACTTCGGCGGTGCCCCCCGGCGGCCCCGCCCGCGCACGGGCGGGGCCGCCCTTCTCCCGTGCGTGGTCAGCGCACCGGCGCGCCCGGCCCGAGCGGGATGCCGAGCGCCCACCACGCCAGGAACAGCAGCGTCCAGGCGATGGTCATCGTGACGGCGAGCGGCAGCGTGTACGACGCGAGCGTGCCGATGCCGGCGCTCTTGCGGTACCGCTGGAGGAAACCGAGCGCCATCAGGAAGTAGGGACTCATGGGTGTGATGGCGGTGGAGCCGGAGTCCGCGATCCGGAACAGCGCCTGGGTGGTCTCCGCCGGCACGCTCACCAGCATGAGCATCGGGACGAGGACCGGCGCGGCCAGCGCCCACATCGCCGAGCCGCTGGTGACCATCACGTTCACCAGGGTCAGCAGGAGCAGGATCATCAGGAAGACGACGACGATCGGCAGCCCGCTGGACTGGAGTGCCTCGGCGGCCCTGACCGCGAGGACGTCACCGATATGGGTCCAGTCGAAGTACGCCAGGAACTGGGCGATCGCGAAGAAGAGCACCAGTACGGGCGCCATCTGCTTGATGCCCTCGCCCATCAGCCTCGGGACGTCGGCGGCCTTCTTGATCGAGCCGGAGCGTGTGCCGTAGACGATGCCCACCAGACCGAAGAGGAAGGCGACGACGGCCGCGATGCCGTCGAGGAACGGCGATTCCACGATGCTGCCGCCCTCGCCGCGCAGCGGTGAGGAGACGGGCAGGAGCGCCGCGGCCAGGACGACGGCGGCGGCCAGCAGCGTGTACACGGCGCGGCGCAGCGCGGAGCGTTCCCGGTCCGAGAGGCTGAGCCCGCCCAGGTCGTCCAGGTCGGCGTCCGGGTCGGCGTCCAGGTCGGGCCGCTTGCTGAGCACGTACTTGGTCACCAGCGTGATCACGACGGCGAGCAGGAACGAGGAGGCTATGTTGAAGAACCAGTTGCTCAGCGGGGAGACGTACGCGTCGTCACCGCCGACGATCTGCGCGGCGGCGGTGGTGATCCCCGCGAAGATGGCGTCGTTGGGTGTGGGCAGCGGACTGGCGTCGTACCCGGAGGCGATCGCGGTGTACGCCACGACGACGCCGAGGATCGGGGACTTGCCCACCGCGCGGAAGGCCAGACCGCCGAGCGGCACGAGGATGATGTAGGCGGCGGCGGAGGCGACGTGGGCGACGGTGCCCGCGAAGGCCACCGCGAACACGACCCACGACGCGGGGACGCGTGAGACACCGACCTTCATCAACGCGGCGAGGAATCCGCTGCGTTCGGCGACGGCGACACCCATGATGACGACGACGATGGTCGCCATCGGCGGGAAGGTGGCGAAGTTCTCGATCATCGTCGAGACCGCCATGGCGAGTCCGTCGCCGCTGAGGAGGTTCTGTACGGCGACGGTCTTGTCGTCGGCCGGCGAGACCACGGAGACGTCCGCCGCCGCGAGTACGGCGCTGACGACGGCGAGTATCCCGGACAGGATCCAGAACAGCCAGAAGGGGTGCGGAAGTGCGTTGCCGGCGCGTTCGATGACGCCCATGGCACGGACGATCAGCGGCAGCCGGGGCTCGGTGGGGGTGCCCGAAGTGCCCGGCGTGCCGGGCGTGCCTGGTGGTGCGGGAGTCGGGGTACTCATGAGCGGATCTCCTTACTCGGTTCCTGCGTCAGCGGACGACGGATCTAGGGGTCCGGTACTGGCGCAGGAACTGCCACATCACCTCGTGCGCCTCGATGGTCTCGGTGGCGTATCCCCCACCGCTGTAGCTGTCGGCGCCGGGCCAGGTGTGCCCGCCGTCGGTGATGGCGACGTGGCGCACCTCGGCGCCGTGGTCGCAGCCGCTGTGCCGGGTGATGGTGATGTCCGGCTCCATGGTGCTGGTCTTCGGCCGGGGGCGGCAGTCGTTGCGGTCGGCCCACGCGGCGGTCCAGTCGGGGATCGCGGGCAGTCCGCGGTCGGGGTCGCCCGCGTAGGGGATGGTGACGTCGCCCGTGCCGTGGAAGTCGATGACGGGGACGGGGCGCGAGGGGCGGCAGTTCTCGCCGGTCTCGGGGTAGAAGGCGCCCGCCACGGGGGCGATGGCGGCGATCCGGTCGGACATCCGGCAGGCGAGGAGGCCGGTGAAGCCCGCGCCGTTGGACTTTCCGGTGGCGTACACGCGCCGCTCGTCCACACAGAGTGTGCGTCGCAGCTCGTCGATGAGGTCGCCGGTGAAGGCGACGTCGTCCACGCCGGCGGCGGCGTACGGCGCGCCCTGCCAGGCCTGCCGGTCGCCGTCGCCGGTGCCGATCACGCCGTTGGGGTACGCCACGATCGCGGGCAGGTTGGAGAGTCCGGAGAACTCCTCCGTACCGACGCCGGTGTTGCCCCGGCCGTGGAAGGCGAGCACGACGGGCCAGTCGTGGCGCGGGTTGTAGTTGGCGGGCAGGTGGAGTTGGTACGTACGGGAGAGTCCACCGCTCGCGACGGTGCGCAGCCCGCTCGTGCCCGGCTGCTGCGGTGCGGGCTGCCGACAGCCGTCGGCGGACGCGGGGCGGGCGGCGGGAGCGGCGGCGGCCGTCGCCGTGACGGGGGCCAGGGCCGAGCCGACGAGGGCGAGCCCGGCGGTGGCCACGGTGGTTCGGAACAGGGCGCGGGCACGCCGGCCGGGGCGTCGGCCGCCGAGCGGGGTCTGCTTCATCGCAGGCTCCTTCTGCCGTACGGCACGGGGGCTCGTACGGCTTACTGAGGGGACGGGGGTGCGGGGGGGAATGAGGGCGCGCGGGACTTCGGCGCGTGGGGAGCGGTGACGGGTCAGGGGCGTGCGCGGCGCGGGTGCGGTCGCACGCGGGGAAGTGGTGGTGCGGGAGGGGTCTTGAGGGCCCCGCTCAGGCGTCCAGCCACTCCTTGACGAAAGCGGCGATGCGGGACACGGCCGTTTCCACGATGGCCTGTCCCGCGGCGGCGGTCGCGCGGCGCGGGTCGCCGAGGACGCCGTTGGGGCTGAGCCGGTCGTAGCCCACCGTGAGCGCGGGGTGGCCGCGCCGGGAGAGCCGGGAGAGCGGATCGAGATCGGCGGTGGCCGTCGGTCCGGGGGTGAGCAGGTCGGTGCGCACGAGGTGGGGCGCGAGGTGCAGCATCTGCGCCGTCTCGGCCTCACCGCTGTGTCCGTGCACCTCACCGACGCGCATGTCCGCCACCGCGTCGGGCGCCAGCGTGGTGAGCGGCGTCCAGGCGAACTGGAGGTCGGGGCGGGTGACGAGCAGGTCCTGCGCGACGGTGCCCAGGGTGGCGTTGTTGCCGCCGTGTCCGGTCACGACGAGGATCTTCCGCCAGCCGTGCCGGTACAGGCTGTCGACGTACTCCCGGACGACGGCGGCGAACGTCGTGGTGGTGAGCGTCACCGTGCCGGCGAAGGCCAGGTGGTGCGGGGACACCCCGACGGGCAGGGACGGGCCGATCACCGCGCGACCGCCGAGTTCGGCGGCCACGAGATCCGACACGGCCTCCGCGCGGAGGGTGTCGGTGGCCATGGGCATCCCCGGGCCGTGCTGCTCGAAGGCGCCGGCCGGCAGGATCACCACCGGGCTCGACGTCACGGCGTCGGCCGCCTCGACCGTCGTCAACTCGGCGAGCCGCGTGGGCCGTTCGGACGGCGGGAGGTGCGGGAGGGGCTGTTCGGAGCTCACTGCTGTGCGCCTTCCTGGATCGTGGCCGAGGTGGTCGGAGTGGCCGGGAGCGCCGAAGTGGCCGGGGAGTCACGGTCGTTGCCGCCACCCTCGCCGTCGCTGTCGGCGCCGCTGCCGTCCTCCGGCTCGTCCGCCGGGAAGTCGGCGGCGAGGACTGCCTCCCGGATCGCCACGAGATGTGTACGGGTCAGCCGCTCGGCCGCCGCCGCGTCCCCGTCCCGTACCGCGTCGAGGATCTCCAGATGCTCGGCGTGGTCCCGGGCCCGGTCGTTGTAGCGGTGCCGGATCTCCACCTGGTCGTGGGCACGGACCTGGAGCAGTGCCTCGACGGCCTCGCGGAGCAGGGTGTTGCCGCTGGCCGCCGCGAGTGCCACATGGAAGTGCACCGCGCGTCGCAGGGATTCCTCCGGCGGGTGCAGCGCGTTGGCGGCGGCCGACTCCAACTCCCGTACGGCTTCGGCCATCCGCACGTTCGCCGCCGCCGCCGCGACCGCCGGTTCGAGCACCAGCCGGGCCTCGACCAACTCCAGCACGGAGGCGCGGGTGCTGCGCGGCAGATGCGGGTTGGCCATCAGCCGGCGCCCGATACCCGGGCCCACGTACGTGCCGGAACC
The DNA here is from genome assembly GCF_010384365.1 of Streptomyces sp. S4.7. Taxonomy (NCBI): domain Bacteria; kingdom Bacillati; phylum Actinomycetota; class Actinomycetes; order Kitasatosporales; family Streptomycetaceae; genus Streptomyces; species Streptomyces sp. S4.7. Next base: position 350,804 of record NZ_CP048397.1, read on the forward strand.
GTGCCGGAACTCCACCACACCGGTGGCCTCCAGCCTGCGCAGCGCCTCGCGCACCGTGGGTGTGGTGACGCCGAAGCGGCGGGCGAGGTCACGGGAGGACGCCAGCGCGTCCCCGTGACCGAGGTGTTCCGAACGGATGATCTCGACGATGTTGTCCGCCAGACGCTCGGACAACGACAACTCACTGCGACTCATAAAGTGAATAGATCACTTGATCTCTGACGGTGTCAATGGCCGCGACAGCATCAATCGGCCACGACCCGCGGTGGGCGTGCCAGCAGTGGTGGCTTCGGCGCCGAGCCCCGGCACCCTCGACCCCACCCCCGAGCAGCGCGCCGCCGGCCGGCGGGCCCGCCAGGAGCTCGACAAGCACGACCGGGGTCACGCCGCGTGCGCGCGAGCGTGCTCGAACCGAAGACCGACGTCTCCCATCTGCCGCACGCGCCGAGCGGCTGCCCCGCGACCCGCAGGTCGACGACTACGGCCCGCTTCACGCGGCCGTCGCCCGCGCCTGCGCCCGCGCCATGGACCGGGACATCTACGGGTCCCCGCACCCCTAGGCTGCCGTGCCGCTCCGACCTCCGGCCCGGATCACGCGTCCGCCGCACGAGCGGATCGCCGCCCGAGCCGTCGGGTCCCCCACGCCGCCCCCGCTGTCCGCTTCGCCCGCTCCGGGGCTCATCCGACCTGCTCGCGGACGCTCTCGACACTGCCGCAGTCCGCCGCCAGCTGCCTGGCCCGCTCCTCGGTGAACGCGACACCGAGTTCGGCGCGTCGCTCGGCGCCGACGTTCTCGCGGGCGCCGTTGAGGATGGTCCGCTCCTCCTCGTCGAGGTGATGGGTCACGGCTTCGACCAGCTTCTCCAGCTTCTCGTCCCACTCGTCGGAACCGACCTCGCCGGTCTCCAGCAGGTCGAGCAGCGCCTCGTTGCCCTCGTCGTGCTCCTCCTCGCCGTGTTCGACCTCGGCGTCGTCGATGTTCTTGAAACGCCGCAGGGCCGGATAGACCTCCGTCTCCTCGGCGCGGGCGTGGGCGATCAGCAGCGCCGCGAACTCGCGCAGCGCCTCGGCCCGGTCCGCCTCCACGCTGCGCATCCGGCGGAAGAGATCCTCCATCGTCCGGTGGTCCCGGAGGATCAGTGCCACGACGTCGTTCTCGGTCTCCATGGGGCTCCCTCTGTCGGCTCGCTTTCCCCTCGCTGTCCGCTCGTGTGCCCGCTCGCGTCCCGCCAATCCGCGACCTACCACCACCGAACCGCCCGCAGGACATATGGGGCGTATTCTGAAGATCTCTCGTAATGTTCCTGGCCGGGTCCCCGATTTCCCGCATCATCCAGGTGTACGAGAGCCGGGCCGGGCACCCGCAGGGGGCGGCCCCGGAGTCGTCGGGCGACGCTCCGGAAGCGCGCACGCTGGAGCCCCTTCTGGAAAGGATCGAGTCATGGCCGACGAGTCACGAGGCGACGATGTGTACCAGCCCGAGAACTCGGACGTGCAGAACGGCCCCTCCGACGATCTCGATCTGGAGAACGTCATAGACGAACGCGGGCTCGACGACATGATGACCGAGGGTTACTCCCCGCCCGAGCGCCCTCTCGGCGTCAACAAGTACGGAGTCACCGACGAGGAGCAGCACGAGGGCGAGTCCCTGGACCAGCGGCTCGCCCAGGAAGCCCCTGACGTGCGACCGGAGCCGGGTGACGAGGTCGGTGACGTGCCCGACGGCGAGGGCGAACCCATGGACGCGGAGGCCGGAGACGTACGGGCGGGGCGGCTGGAGGCGGTGGACGACATCGCGCCCCGCCGGCACTCGCACGTATCGGCCCGCGACGTCGGGATCGACGGCGGCGCGGCCTCGGCCGAGGAGGCCGCGATGTACGTCTCGCCCGACGAGGACACCGAGGGCTAGGCACTGTCCGCCGGACAGGACCTGGGCACACCCGGCCGCCGAGGAGCAGACGTGGAAGACCGAGGCAACGACGGGGACCGCCTGGCGCGCTACCACCGCAAGCGCCGGTTCGACACCACCGACGAGCCGCGCGGTGAGAGCGCGGGTCCCGGGGCCGAACCGTCGTTCGTCATCCAGATCCATGACGCGCGCCGGATGCACTTCGACTTCCGGCTGGAGGTGGACGGTGTGCTCAGGTCCTGGGCGGTGCCCCGGGGGCCGTCGACCGATCCGGGTGACAGGCGCCTGGCGGTGCCCACCGAGGACCATCCGCTGGAGTACCGCGAGTACGAGGGCGTCATCGCCTCCGGCGAGTACGGCGCCGGCCCGGTCATCGTCTGGGACCAGGGCACCTACCGGCCGCTCGGGGGCGGCGGTGCGGCCGACTTCTCCGCGGCCCTGGACAGGGGCCATGCCTCGTTCCGTCTCGACGGCCGCAAGCTGCGCGGCGCCTACGCGCTCACCCGCTTCCGCGACGGCCGCGACGGCTCCGCCGAGGCGTGGCTGCTGGTGAGGAAGACCGGCCCCGGCAGCTCCCGCTCCGGCCCGGCCACACCCGACCCCCGGCGGGCCCGCTCCGCGCGCACCGGCCGGACACTGAGCCAGGTCGCCCGGGGTACGCCGGAGCGGAGTATGCCGGATCATGGAAGCGGCAGAGTCCATCGATCCGAAGGCAACGACCATGCTCGACGCAGACCCTGAGACCCGCCTCGGCGCGGACCTCGACGCCGACGACGTCCGCCGTATCGCGCTGTCCCTGCCGCGCACCGTGGAGAGGGAACTCTGGAACATCCCCACCTTCCATGTCGAGGGAAGGATGTTCGTCACGGTGCCCGACGACGGCACGTCGTTCGCGGTCCGCTGCCCCAGGTTCGAGCGCACGGAACTGATCGCGGCGGAGCCCGAGAAGTTCTGGGTCCCGCCGCACGAGGCCAACTCGGCATGGGTACGGGCCCGGTTGAGCGCCCTGGAGGACGAGAAGGAGCTGTACGACATCCTGGCCGACTCCTGGAAGCAGGCCGCCCCCGCCGATCTCGCCGAGTCCTTCGAGCAGTGATCGGCGGGAGCCGACCGATGAGTTCCGGGGCGTTCGCCGGTCCGAACCACGGACAGCGAAGAACACAGAGCACAGGAGCCCCACATGATCCCCGATGACGCCGTGAGCGACCGGAGCGCGACCGACGGCGAGGTACGCGGCGGCACCCCGCGCCTGGTCGAGGCCAACGGCGTGCGTCTGTGCGTCCAGACCTTCGGCAGCCCCGCCGACCCGACGATCCTGCTGATCGGCGGCGCGGGGAGTTCGATGGACGGCTGGGACGAGGGTTTCTGCGCGCGGCTCGCGGCCGGCGGGCGCCATGTCGTGCGCTACGACCACCGGGACACCGGCCGGTCCGTGAACTCCCCCGCGGGCGCCCCCGACTACACCTTCTGCGCCCTGCTCGCGGACGGCGTCGGCCTGCTCGACGTCCTCGGCGCACAACGGGCCCATGTGGTGGGCATCTCCATGGGCGGCGGTCTCGCGCAGTGCCTGGCCGTCACGCACCCCGGGCGGGTGGCGACGCTCACGCTGGTCTCCACCAGCCCGGCGGGTCCCACCGAGTCGAAGTTGCCACCCCCGTCGGAGCGGATGCGCGCGGCCTTCGCCGATCCCGCCCCCGAGCCGGACTGGTCGGACCGCGCGGCGGTGATCGCGTACATGGTCGAGGCCGAACGGCTCTTCGCCGGTTCGGCGCCGTTCGACGAGGACGCGGTACGCGAGTCGTCGGGCCGGATCGTCGACCGCACCACCGACATCGAGGCGGCCCTGAAGAACCACTGGGCGCTCGCGGACGACGAGGAGCCGGTCACCGTCCTGCTGTCAGAGGTGACCGCTCCCACCCTCGTCCTGCACGGCACCGAGGATCCGCTCTTCCCCCTCGACCACGGGCGGGCGCTGGCCGAGGGGATTCCCGACGCCCGTCTGGTCGCCCTGGACGGGGTCGGTCACCAGGCACCGCCGGCCCGCGTGTGGGACACGGCGATTCCCGCCGTCCTCCACCACACGGACCGGAAATGAGAACGAGTCACCGCACTCGCCGTCTCACTTCACTTCGTTGAGCTGTCCCGTCGCCACATCGAGAATGAATCCGCGGATCGCGTCCTTGTGCGGAATGAACGGGCTGACGGTGATACGCCGAATCGACTGGCGTACATCCTTCTCCAGGTCGGTGAATGCCTCGGCGGCCCACTCCGGCCGGATCCCGGTGTCCTTCTCGATGTCCCGTTTGAATTCGCCGTCGGTGAAGGTGAGCATCCCGCACTCCGTGTGGTGGATCAGGAGGATCTCCCGTGTCTCCAGCAGCCGCTGGCTGATCGCCAGGGAGCGGATCGCGTCGTCGGTGATCGCTCCCCCGGCGTTGCGGATGACATGTGCCTCACCGTCCCGCAGGCCGAGGATGCGGTAGATGTCCAGCCGCGCGTCCATGCAGGCGACGACAGCGAGCCCCCGGGACGGGGGCAGATCAGGGGTCCGGCGAACGACTGCGCGTAGACCGTGTTGTTGGCGATGGATTCGTCTGTGACGGACACGAGGGACCCACTTTCCGCGGTCGGGGCGAGGGAGCCACGGTAGAGGTCGGAAATTCGAACGCAGAAGGCGACAGGCCGCCTCGCCACAACGTCGCAATGATCCGGCAACAAACACGGTGTGTTGCCGGGCCGTTTCAGCTTCGTGGCCATTCCCGCGCCGCACTTCCACCTCTGCCGGAACGGCCTTTACGGTCCAGTGGCACGCGCCGGTTTCTCCTGTCGCAGCGATCCACCGAACCCCATTCTCCGTCTCAACCCGTGCGAGGCCGTCACCCATGAGCCAGCCCGCCGACTCCGTCACCGCCGGACACACTCCCGACGACAGTTCCCGGCAGGACCCCGGCGCCGCCTGGTCCTTCGAGACCAAGCAGATCCAACGGCGCGGGCACCGGTCGTCGGATCGGGCTCGGCGCCCGAGCCGCCGACGGGTCGAACGCGGTGCTGGTGCTGCACGCGCTGACCGGGGACAGCCATGTCGCCGGCCCCGCGGGGCCCGGTCATCCGACGGCGGGCTGGTGGGACGCGCTGGTCGGCCCCGGCCGGCCGCTCGACACCCGGCGGTGGTTCGTGGTCGCGCCCAATGTCCTCGGCGGCTGCCGGGGGACCACGGGCCCCGCGTCGGCCGGACCGGACGGGACGCCGTGGGGGGCGTCGTTCCCGTATCTGACGCAGCGTGACCAGGTCGCCGCCGAGGCCCGGTTGGCCGACGCGCTGGGCATCGCGCGCTGGGCGGCGGTCGTCGGCGGCTCCATGGGCGGGATGCGGGCGCTCGAATGGGCCGTGAGCAGACCGGAGCGTACGGGGTCCCTGCTGGTGCTCGCGTGTCCGGCGGCGGCGTCGGCCGAGCAGATCGCCTGGGGCACCGTACAGATCGAGGCGATCCGCTCCGATCCCGGCTGGCGGGGCGGGGGTTACCACCGGGCCGGGCCCGGCGGTGGTCCGCACCGCGGGCTGGGTGTCGCGCGCCGGATCGCCCATGTGACCTACCGGAGCGAGCCGGAGCCGGCCGGCCGGTTCGGCGGCGAGCCCCAGCCGGGTGAACACCCCTGGCGGGGTGGGCGCTACCAGGTGGAGTCGTATCTGGACCACCACGCGGCCAAACTGGTGCGCCGGTTCGACGCGGGCAGCTATGTCGTACTGACCGAGGCGATGAACGGCCACGACGTGGGGCGGGGCCGCGGTGGTGTCCGTGCCGCGCTGAGCCGGGTACGGATGCCGGCGCTCGTCGCGGGTGTCGGCTCGGACCGGCTCTATCCGCCCGCGCAGCAGGCGGGGTTGGCCGCCGCTATACCCGGCGCCGACCGGCTGCGGATCGTCGAATCGCCGTACGGGCACGACGGTTTCCTGGTCGAGACGGAGCAGGTCGGCGCACTGGTCGAGGAGTTGCTGGGTCAGTTCGGCAGTGGTTCGTCGGCGAGGTAGGGCGGCGCGGGCTCGTACTGGATGTACCGGCGGACCGCGCGGGCGTGGTCGCGTCCATGGAGCCGGCCGACCAGCCACAGTGCCATGTCGATACCGGCGGACACCCCCTGGCTGGTGACCAGGTTCCCGTCCACGACGTAGCGGGCGTCGCGGACGACGGTGATGTCGCCCCGGGCCTGGAGTTCGTCCTCGAAACCGTGATGGGTGGCCACGCGCCGGCCACGGGCGGGACCGGCCTCGTGCAGCAGCAGCGAACCGGTGCACACACTGGTGACCCAGTCCGCCTCGGCGGCCGTTCCGCCGATCCACTCGGTCAGCGCGGCGTTGTCGACCTCGCGGCGGGTGCCCCGCCCACCGGGGACGAGCAGCACGTCCAGGGGTGGGCAGTCGCCGAATGTGTGGTCGGGCAGGACCCGCATGCCTTTGTTGCAGCGGACCGGGTCGGGGCGCTCGGCGACCAGGACGGCGGTGTCGGCCTGGTCGCGCAGCATGGAGGAGGCGGTGAACACCTCCCAGGGGCCGACGAAGTCCAACTCCTCCGCGCCGTCGAACAGGAGCAGTCCGTACGTGGTCATGGGCGGTCCTCCGTCGTCAGGGATGGTCGTGCGGTGTGCAGGGTCCCGGTGGTCAGGTGTGGTGGTCGGTCGAACGGAACCGGTTGCGGTAGTCGGTGGGCGTCACCCCGCAGTGGCGGTGGAACGCGCGCCGCAGCGACTCCGAGCTGCCGAGCCCGCAGCGCCGCGCGACGGCGGCGACCGGTTCGTCGCCGCCGGTCAGCGCCCGTTGCGCGGCCTCCACCCGTACGCGCTCCACGTACTCGGCGGGCCCCACCCCCAGCTCCGCGGTGAACCGGCGCTGGAGGTGACGGGGGCTCAGTCCGGCACGGTCGGCCAGATCCGCGAGGGTGTGCGGCCCACCGGGGTCGGCGTGGACGGCCGCGACGGCGGCACGGATCGGGTCGGTGGCCGGCTGCGGGGACCAGAGCGGCACGCTGAACTGGGCCTGGCTGCCCGGTCTGCGCAGGAACAGGACGAGCTGCTGGGCCACGGTGTGGGCGGTCTCCCGGCCGAGGTCGTCCTCGACGAGCGCGAGGGCCAGGTCCATCCCGGCGGTGACTCCGGCCGATGTCCAGACCCGTCCGTCGCGGACGAAGATCGGCCGGGTGTCGACGGTCAGTTCGGGGTGCTCCCGGCGCAGTTGGGCGCCCCGGCTCCAGTGTGTGGTGACGCGGCGGCCGGCGAGCAGCCCGGCGGCGGCGAGCAGGAACACGCCGCTGCACACCGAGGTGACCCGGCGGGCGGTGGCCGCCGCCGCGGCGATCCACCCGACGAGTGCGGGGTCGCGCACGGCGTCGTCGACGCCGTTGCCGCCGGCCACGACCAGGGTGTCGATCCCCGTGGGATCCAGGTCGCCGACCCCGTGGTCGGCGTGTACGCGCAGCCCGCCGGCCGAGCGCACCGGGCCCGCGACGGGGGCCACGGTCCGGCAGTCGTAGCCGGGCTCCGGCCGGCCCGCCTGCTGGAACACCTCGAAGGGGCCCGAGAGGTCGAGCGACTGGAGTCCCTCGAAGATCACGAAGACGACGCGTCGCTGCTGCACGTCGTCCAGCCTGCGCCGCCGCAGATCACGTCGTCAACGACGTATGGCCCACACATCACGCCATGGCCGCGAGCACGGCTGTGACGGGTGCCGACGCCGAGAGTTCGGTCGGGTGAACCTCCGCCACGCCTGCCGATCAAGATAATTCGATCATGTTTGAGTACCTTTTATGAAAAATCGCCTGAAACTCAGCATGTTCCTGGTCGCCGCGAGCTCCGTCGTGGTGGCGGCCGGCCCGCTGCCCACCCCTTCCCAGGAGGCCGCCGCCCAGCCCCACACCGCGCCGCTGCACCGCTCGGAGGCGCCTTTGCTGGACCGCTACATCGTGTCCGTCGACGCCGCCTTCGACGCCACCAAGCTGCTCAACCGGGCCGGAGTGAAGCCCCTGTTCACATACACGAGCGTGCTGAGCGGGTTCGCGGCCGAGCTGAGCGCCGCCCAGCTCAAGACCATCCGGGCGACGCCGGGCGTGACGGCCGTCGAGCAGGACTCCGAGGTGAAGGCGCTGGAGACCGCCCCTTCGAGCAGCCGCGCCGCCGCCTCGTCCTGGGGCCTGGACCGGATCGACCAGCAGTCGCTGCCGCTGGACGGCCAGTACACGGCGGAGCAGAAGGGCAAGGGCGTCACGGCGTACGTCATCGACACGGGCATCGAGTTCGGTCACGACGAGTTCGGCGGCCGGGCCAAGGCGGGCTACGACGCCATCGGCGACGGGCAGCAGGGCAAGGACTGCCAGGGGCACGGCACGCATGTGGCGGGCACGGTCGCCAGCCGTACCTACGGTGTGGCCCCCGAGGCCGACCTGGTGAGCGTCCGCGTGCTGGACTGCACGGGCAAGGGCACCTGGTCGGGGATCCTGGCGGGCTTCGACTGGGTGGCCACCAACGCCGAGCAGCCGGCCGTGCTCAACGGCTCGCTCGGCGGTCCGAAGTCCACCGCCGTGAACAGCGCGGCGACGGCCCTGTCGAAGAAGGGTGTCCTGCCGGTCATCGCCGCCGGCAACGACGCGGTCGACGCCTGCTCCGTCTCGCCGGCGTCGGCGGAGGGCGTCGTGACGGTCGGCGCGACCGACCGGGAGGACAGGCAGACCAGCTTCTCCAACCACGGGAAGTGTCTGTCGCTGTACGCGCCGGGCGGCGCCATCGTGTCGGCCAAGCTCGGCGGCGGCAACACCTCGATGAACGGCACCTCGATGGCCTCTCCCCATGTCGCGGGCGTGGCCGCCCTCTACAAGGCCAAGAACCCGCAGGCCACGCCGGACGAGATCGCGACCTGGCTCGGCGGCTCGGCCACCCAGAACAAGCTGTCCGCCGTCGGCGAGAGCTCGCCGAACCGGCTGCTGTTCACCAACGCGCTCTGACCCCAAGGGCCCCGACGGTCGGGAGGAGACCCACATGGCGCACGAAGAAGCGATTCCGCACCCGCTGTTCGAGGGATCGACCGGGCTCTTTGGAGAACGTCCGCACGGTCGGGGACAGGCTCTCGACGTCCTGTCTCGCACCGCCCGTACCAGAAGGAGTTCCCTGTGCGACTTCGTACCAGTGTGGCCGCCACCGTCGGCGCCCTCGCCCTCGTCATCGCCCTGCCGGCCTCGGCCGGCGCGGCCGAGGGTGACTTCACCTACAAGCACGTCGACCGGGCGGGCGTCGCGCAGACGTCGACTCTGGTGGATCCGCAGAGCCGCGAGTGCATCACGCTGTCCGAGGTCGGAGACGAGCGGACGGAGCCGGCGCACTCCCCGCGCAACAACACGGACGCCACGGCGACCGTCTTCGCGGGGGCCGACTGTGAGGGCGCGCACTTCTCCCTTCGGCCCAACGGGGGCAAGGCCTCCGAGCGACTGAAGGTCCGTTCGGTCGTCTTCAGCTGATGGGCTGAGTCGCCGAACCACTGACCGGTGGACCCGGCCGGCCGAGTCGGCCGGGTCCACCGACCAGCCGCCCCGCCACGAGCGTCCGCGCACGTGCCGGGGCGGCGCCATGCGCGGGCCCGGCCGGCGGACGTCGAGCGTCGGACCGGGGTGCGGCGGCGCGGGAGCCTTCAGGCGTACTCCCTCTCCTTCGGCGTGAAGATAAGGTTGCGGCTCTTCTCGGGGCGGTCACCCGTGATGGGCACGAGGCCGCCGTCGGACTCCGAGATCCAGCGGAAGGTGTAGTCGAGTCCCGCGAAGGGCTCGGTGAGCTTGCCGAGGAGCGTCTTGTGCAGGGCTTCGAGAATGATGACGGGCCGGTCGCGCTCGATGACACCCCGGGCCCCGGCGAGCACGCTCGGCTCATGACCCTCCACGTCGATCTTGATCAGGTCGACCGGGGTCTCCCCCAGGGTCCCGTCCACGGTGAGCAAGTGGACCCGGGTGGTGAACGCGCTGGCCACCGGCTTGGTGAACTCCTCCAGCGAGGAGCCGGTGGAGAGCAGGTTCGACAGCGGGAAGCGGATGTTGATGTCGGCGGTCCCCGTGTGGTCCGAGACTCCGTTCTGGTGCAGCACGAGATTCCTCAGACCGTTCGCCCGGTGGTTGACGGCCAGCCTCGCGTGGATCGGCGGCACCGGTTCGAAGGCGTGCACGGTGGCCTTGGGGGCGGCCAGGGCCGCGATCATCGCGTAGTAGCCGACGTGCGCGCCGATGTCGAGGATCGTACGGCTGGTGGCCGCGAGCCGGCTCCAGTGGCGCAGGCTCGCCGACTCGTAACCGAAGCGCCCGTTCCACACGGTGTCGAGGGCGACGGCCTCGTCGTTCGCGCAGAACATGACGAACGGCGGGCAGTGCTCGGAGTCGATCTCGACCCAGCCGTGGTGCGGGAAGCCCTTGCGGTGCGTCGTGAGGATGTCGGAGGTCGTGACGGGCCTGACCCGGGCCGCCTCGCGCGCCGTCCGCCGGTTCGTCTCGTCGAGATCGCGGATCCGGGTTCCGACGCGCCCGCCGGCCGGCCGGCCCGGCTGTGGCTGCGGCTTCCCGGCGCTCGCGATCGATGAGATCTTACGGAGGATCTTCACTGGGCTCCTTGATGTCGTTCAGGTGGCCGGGAGGTAGGCCGATGTTGCCGACACCGGGTGAGCGGCGGATGTTGGCTCGGTGAACGCGCGGGGAACCATCCCGTCCGGTCCGCCGAACCACGCTCCGCCGGCGGTGCGCGAGGACACCGGCGGGTGGCGCGACGGCCGGGCTCGGTCGGCGGTGCGCCGTCCCGGGCCTGGGTTAGCGTGCGGTATGCCCTCTGACAACAGCACACGTTTCGGCAGGATCGGTATCTGGAGTTCGGCCCTGCACCCTTCCGACCCCGACGGCGCCGCGGCCGTCTCGACGGCGGTCGCCGAACTCGACGCACTGGGATACGGAACGGTCTGGATGGGCGGCAGCCCGTCGCTCGACCAGGTGGTTCCGGTCATCGATGCCACCCGGCACATCACCGTCGCGACCGGCATTCTCAGCATCTGGGAGCACGAGGCACCGGCCGTCGCCGAGCGGACGGCACGCATCCAGCGGGACACTGCGGGGCGCTTCGTCCTCGGGCTGGGCGTCAGCCACGGCGGATTCACGCCGAACTACGCGCGGCCCTACTCGTCCATGGTCGAGTACCTCGACGCCCTGGACGCCGCGTCCGACCCGGTGCCCGCGTCGGGGCGCGTCCTCGCCGCGCTCGGCCCGAAGATGCTGAAGCTGTCGGCGGACCGGGCGGCGGGCGCGCACCCCTATCTCGTCACGGCGGAGCCCACGGCGCAGGCGCGCGCGACGCTCGGCCCGGACGCGCTGCTCGCACCGGAGCTGACCGTCGTACTGGACACCGACATCGAACGGGCCCGTACGGTGGCGCGCGGGATGCTGTCGATGTATCTCCAACTGCCCAACTACACGAACAACCTGCTGCGGCTCGGCTTCACCGAGGGCGACTTCGCGGACGGCGGCAGCGACCGGCTGCTGGCCGCGCTCTTCGCACTGGGTGACCCCGAGACGGTGCGCACCCGCGTCGCCGAGTACGTGGACGCCGGCGCCGACCATCTGGCGCTCCAGGTCCTGACGGGCGACCGGGCCAAGGACCTGCCGCTCGCCGAGTGGCGCACGCTGGCCGAGGCGCTGGAACTGAAACCACGCGACTGACACACCGTCACGAGCCCGCCGACGCCGGTGAGTCGGCGTCGGCGGGCTCGTTGTACCGGGTTCTGTCGGGTAGTCGGACGTCGGGTGTCGGCCGGCGAGGAGCCCGGCTTCACGGAAGCGAAGACCCCGGCCGGCCACTGTCACCGGCCGACGCTCGCGGTCGGACCGGTCAGACGCGTTCCAGGACGACCACGGGGATCTCCCGGTCCGTCTTGGTCTGGTACTCGTCGTACGCGGGCCACACCTCGGCCATCCGCCGCCACATCTCCGGCTTCTCCTCCGGGGTCGCGGTGCGCGCGCGGGCGGTGAAGCGGTCGCCCTTCACCTGCACCCGGACCTCGGGGTCCGCCTGGATGTTGAGGTACCAGAGCGGAGGCGAGTCGTCGCCGCCCTTGGAGGCGACGATCAGCAGGTCGTCCCCGTGGGTCCGGTAGATGAGGGGGGTGCTGCGCTGCTCGCCGCTCTTGCGCCCGGTGGTGGTGAGGATCAGCGTGGTCGTGCCGTTCTCCCACTCGTGCCCGACCTCGCCGTCGGTCTCCTGGTAGCGCTTGACGTGCTCTTTGCCGAACAGCATCTGCCGTCTCCTTACTTGGGTCTCGCTCCGCCCGGCGGACCGCGCGTGCGGACATCTCGGGCGCGTGCGATTTCGACCGTAGCAACGTCCGCGCGGTGGCGGCCGTGCCCGGCGCGCGCCACGCGGCGCTTGGGTGATTCGGTGAACGGCGGTGCGGAGGCGGTTATTCCGATGTGCCGGTCCCGTGATTAGCGGGTCGGTCTGCCCAGTTGCAGTGTGTCGGCGAAGGAGTCTTCCCAGGTACGCCATTTCCCGGGGACTTCCGAAGGCTTTACATATGCGTACGCGTAACCGTACTCATCCTCGTACTCGTGCGCCGCCGCGACGGGAGTGCGCCCGCGCGCGTGAGCGCCGTTGCCCGCACCCTCGTAACGGTCGTGAATTTCCGACTCGTGGATCAGAGAGGGGCTGGCGCGGTCCATGCGGAGCGCGTCGACGGATTCCGCGAGGAGTTCGTATTCCGTGGTTTCGTCGCGGGTGGCGACGCGAATGAGATGACCCGCCGCCAGATGTTCCGCGACACGGTCCTGATGGTCTTGATTGTCGCGCCAGGCCCGCAGCATCTGGGGGACGTCGGGGACGTTGTCGGCCAGCGGGGCGAGCGCCCGGGCGGGGAATTTATCGCTTTCCGGGCTCGGATCGAGGCGTTCGGCAATCCAGGTCGCCCGGTCCCGTAACCACCACAGTGCAAGTGACAGAGTGGGTGCGCGATACGTTCCCAGGGGTACGCCTATACGCTGACCGCCACTGACTCCGTAGGCGGTGACATGGCACAGGAATTCATCATGCACGGCAGCTCTCCTCGCGCCGTTCATTGGTGGCCCGGCGGCCTGGGACGTAATGCTGAGTGGTGAAGGTACGCGGTGGCGGGCGATTCCCGGCGGGCGGAATGAATGATCCAGTGGGGGCGCCCAACGTATTATTATGTAGTTCTCCGACGCGCTGTCACGCCATCATTCTGGCCAGAGTTGGAGCGTGTTAATCCATCTCCTGGCCGAATTTCCGCACCGGGGCGGGACGCCCCGCCGGCCCCGTCGGACGGGGCCGCTGTCGCCCAACCGCCTTGCACCGCACCGACCTTGACGTTCACTGTATGGAGTAGCAGTGAAACGCTGCGGAACCGGACATCAGGGGGGCACATGCCGACGGGGAGAGACAGTGACGAGAAAGAGACGGGTCCGGACCCGAGCTCGGACACGGGTGCGGACACGGGTGCGGACACGGGTGCGGACACGGGTGCGGACACGGGTGCGAGCGCTGCCGGACCCACCGACGCGATACCGCCCACCGTCCCGGCGCGACCGCTGACACCGCCGCCGCCGACCGCACCACCCAGCGCACCGCCCGTGCAGCCGCCGGCGACACCGCCGCCGCCCGCCCAGCCGCCGGCCTTCGGTCCTCCTCCCCCGCCCCCACCACCGCCGCTGCCCACCGGTCCTCCGGCCGCGTCCGGGCATGTCGCCGCCGTAGCGCTTCTCAACCTCACCGGCCTCGGACTCGGTTACGTCCTGATCCGCGACCGGCTCCGTCTCGCCGTCAACCTCGCGGCGACCGCGGTGTTCCTGCTCCTCCTCCTGCCCGCCGACACCGACGGCGCACCGGGCCTGCTCGTCGCCCTCTACGCCCTCGTACTGATCGGCGCCGCCCTCGACGGCGCCCGGCGGGCCCGTGGTCCGGCCCCGCGGCCGCCGCTGGTGCTCCCCGCCCTGCGGCCCGCTCTGGCCGTCGCGCTCGCCCTCGTGCTGCTCGCGATTCCGGTGGGCGGCGCCGTCGCCTACGGAGCCGCGCAGGACGAGGCCGTCGAGCGGATGCTGCTCGACAGGCTCGCCGAAGCCGACAAGCAGGTCGAGGCGCTGCGCTCCAGTGACCGGAAGGACAAGACCGCGGGATATGTCTCCGCCCTCGGTGTCTACCGTGAACTCGGCGAGAACGAGGGCGATTCGAGGGCCGGAAAGCTGGTCCCCGAGCGCCTGGAGACGTTCTACGACGCCGTGTCCCGCCCATACGCCGAGAAGGAGTACTGCGAGGCCGTCGGCCCGCTCAAGTACCTGCGTGGCGTGCCCGATTCGGTCGACGCCGATCTGCTCGGCAAGCTGGCCGGGTGGCCTGACGAGCCGTTGGCCGTCTCACTCCTGGAGTGCGGACGTACGGGACTGGCCGCGGGCGCGTCGGGGACGGACGGCGGCGAACTGGCCGAACTCATCTCCACGTTCCCCGAGTCGGCCCAGGCGGCGGCGGTGGGGCCCGCTGTCGGCGCCGCCATCGAGCAGCGCCGCAAGAAGCTGGGCGGAGCCGATCCGTGCACGTCCACCACGGAGTTGGAGAGCATCTCGGACCTGGTGAAGTCCTTCGAGACGGACACCGCGGCCCTCAGGAAGAGCGCGGCGTCGGCCGTGGAGTCCGGGACCTACGCCTGCGGTGTGGACCAGTTCAAGGACAAGAGTTTCGACCGCGCGCTGGAGACGCTGACGTCCTTCCGGTCCACGTACAAGAACAGCGACCGCAGGGACCGTGCTCGGGACATCGCCATCGCCGCCGAGATCGCCGCGGAGCGCGCGGCGGCCGGCAAGCGGCTGCCGCCCGAGAACGCGCCCGGCGGTCCCCGGCTGGAGGTGGTGATCAGCAACGACGCCTCGGACGCCGTGGAGATCCTCTACACGGGACCCGTGACCGGCACGGTCAAGATCAAGGCGTGCGGCGGCTGCGAGAACTACTCCAGTCACGACGCCGTCGACAAGGCGTGCAAGGACTCCGGCAAGGGTTATCCGAGGAAGACGCTGCGACTGCCGGTGGGCGACTACCACTTCCTGCTCAAGCACTCGGGGGACGCGGCCGACGACGTGACGAGCACGACGGACGGGATGTCGATCGATCCCGGCTACTCCTACACCTACTGCAGCTATGTGGTCGAGACGGGGCCCTTCGACTCCATCCGGCCGGTGGACCCGCTGGAGCCGCTGCTGTCCCGGTAGCACGGGGGCCGTCCCGTACGATCTCCGGCATGGGAACGACCTGAGCACACGAGCGTGGTCCGAGAAACAGGATCCGGCCGCCCGGCCGTCGCCGGGCCGCGTTCGTGTGCCGTCACCCACTCCAGGAGAGACCAGCCCGTGTCGTACGTATCGCCCTCCCCCGTCCTGAACCGCCGCGTCGAGCGGCTGCGTGAGCTGGCCGAGGCCGAACCGCGCCTGGAAGGCGTCCTGTTGTACGGGTCGTGGACCCTCGGCGAGTCGGACGCCCACTCCGACATCGACGCGTATCTGTTCGTGCGGGACGCGGACGCCGACAGCTTCGACGGGCGCGCGTTCGTCGAGCGGATCGCGCCGCTGAAGCTGGCCCACACCAATATGTACGGCATCCTCGCCGTCGTCTTCGACGACTTGATGCGCGGGGAGTTCCACATCGATCCGGCGGGGCCGGGCATCGATCTGATCCCGTCGTGGGAGGGGATGGTTCATCTCCCCGATCCCGATTCCGCCGTCCTGCTCGACCGCGGGGGCCGGCTGACCGCCGCCGCACGCAGGCTCGCGGAGTTCCGGCCGCCCGAGCCGGTGGCGACGGCTCAGGAGCTGTGCGACGAACTCGCCAACTGGACACTGATGTTGGCCCATGTACGGGCGCGCGGGGAGACCGCCCGCGCGTACAACCTTCTGCACGCGGTCGTCTCGCCGCTCCAGCTGAAACTGTGCCGGCTGCTGCGCGGATCCATCACGCGCTGGCTCACGCCGAGCCGTGCGCTGGAGGCGGATCTCCCGGAGGCCGACCGCGCGCGACATCTCGCGACCACCGGCGGGGCGCGGCCCGGTGAACTCCGGTCGGCGGCGATGGAGAGCTGGCGGTGGAGCCGGGACCTGGCCGCCGAGGCGGCGGCGCGCTGGGGCACCCGGCTGCCGCTTCACCTGCACGACGAGATCGCGGAGTTGCTGGCCGACGGGTAAGGCCCCGGCGGCATCCTCAAGTGGCGGCGGCCCGGAGGGCCGTGAGCAGGGCCAGTGGAGTCGTCGCCGCCCATGCCTGCGGTGAGCAGGAGTGCGGATACGGGATGAGTCCGTGGCCGTCCTGTCTCGGGTGGCCCGCGATGACTTCGGGCAGCCGGTGGCCGTGCGCCGCCGCCGCGTCGAGGAGAGCGTCACTGACCCGCGCGGCTTCCTCGTGCAGTCCGTGGCGGGCGAGTCCGAGGGTGATGACGGCGTTGTCGTGCGGCCAGATGGAGCCCCGGTGGTAGGAGAGCGGGTGATACGGCGTCTGGCCCGCCGCGAGGGTGCGGATGCCCCAGCCCGAGAAGAAGTCGGGCTCCAGCAGTCGACGGCCGACGGTTCGGCCGCGCTCGTCGTCGAGGATGCCCGACCACAGCAGATGCCCGGCGTCCGAGGCCAGCGCGTCGACCTGGCGCCCGGCCCCGTCGAGGGCGAGTGCGGGAAAGCCGCGGTGGGGCATCCAGAAGTCGTCATGGAAGCGGACCCGCAACTGCTCCGCCGCTGCGTCAAGTTGGTCCGCCCAGCGGGGGGCGTCCCATGCCGTGCGGGCGAGCATCGCCGCGCCGCGCAGGGCGTCGTACGCGTAGCCCTGGGCTTCCGCCACGGCGATGGTGCCCGTCGCCTGCGTGCCGTCGGCGAAGCAGACCGCTCCGGCGGAGTCCTTCCAGTTCTGGTTGAGCAGGCCGCCGGGGTCAGAGGCGTAGACGAGGTAGCCGTGCCGGTCGAGTCCGCCGTGTTCGAACATCCAGCGGATGGCGGCGCGGGCGTGGGTCCGCAGGCGGCGGGCGAGGGTGGGGTCCCCGGTCTGCCGGGCGTGAGCGGCGAGGAGCGCGACGAAGAGCGGGGTGCTGTCGACGGAGCCGTGGTAACGGCCGTACGGGACCTGCCGGAAGCGGGAGAGCTCGCCGTGCCGGATCTCGTGCACGATCTTTCCGGGCTGGGCCACGGACGCCGGGTCGTGGGTGGTGGCCTGGGTTGCGGCGAGCGCCAGGAGCGTCGACTCGGCGACGCGCGGCAGATGGGGCAGCGTGAAGAACGAGGTGAGCAGTGAGTCGCGCCCGAACAGGGTGAGGAACCAGGGGACCCCGGCGCCGGGGATCCGCAGGTCCTCGCCGTCCGGTCCGGTGGCCGGGATGTGCAGCAGGGCGAGGTCGGCGAGACCTCGGGCGAGGGCCCGGCCGAGGGGGGTGGTGTCGTCGGTGGGGAGCGCCGGCGCGCTGTCGGTCGGCGCGGCGAGGAGCCGTGCGCTCTCCCGCCGTACCCGCTCCTCGGCCTCCTCGGGGCTGGACGGGGCGGGCGGTGGTTCGGCGGCGCCGTGGGCGCGCGCCGTGACGGTCAGGGTGAGTTCGGCGCTGCCGTGGGCGGGCAGTGGCAGCTGCCAGGTGAGGTCGCGGCCGGTGCCGTGGTCCGTGACGGTGGCCGGCGCGGGGGTCGCGGTGACCGTGGTGGCGGACCGCCAGTCGCCGCGCCGGTAGGTGAACTCGATGCCGCCTGGGACGGTTTGGATGTCCCGGCGGGCGCCGGGCTTGTCGTACGTGCGCCGGTCGCCGCGCAGTTCGAACTGGTCGGCGAAGTCGGCGTCGGCCTCGACGGTGACGGCGAGCGTGGTGTGCTCGGCGATGTTGCTGATGATCCGTACGCGCTCCACCAACCGGCCCTGGAAGAGGGCCTGTCGGCGCAGCAGTGTCCAGTGGGAGGGTTCGTCGCGGGTGCTGCCCGCGGTGAGCACCGCCGTGGTGCCGCCGTTGGGGTCGCCGGGGACGAGGGCGGTGGGCCGGGCTCCGTCGACGGTGAGCCGCCAGCGGCTGAGATGGCGCGCGTCGCGGACGAAGAGTCCGTCGGGTGATCCGCCGTGGGTGCCGGTGATGTCGCCGCTGTCGTCGAGTGCGGCGAACGTGCCGGAGTGGACGAGGAGTTGGGGTGTGGGGCTCATCGGTCCACGTCCTGGCCGGGGTCCTCGGTGCGTGCGAGCAGGTCGAGCACGACGGCCGCGGTCCAGCTGAAATCGGTCGTGCCGCGTGCCCGTCCGGTGCGCGGGTCGACGTACTCGGCGAAGCCGGAGCGGCCGGCCGAGGCGAGGATCGCCTGCCGCAGTTCGTCGGCGCGCGCGAAGGCACCGTGCTGCCGGAGTCCGCGTTCCAAGGCCCAGTTGGTGTTGAACCAGGCCGGTCCGCGCCAGTATCGGGAGGGGTCGAAGGAGCGCCCGCGCAGGTCGTAGCTGGGGGCGAGGGCCGTGGTGGAGCCGAGCCCGAAGTGGTCGCCGGACGCGGTGCGCAGCAGGGCCTCAACGATGTCGCCGGGCAGGTCGGGCACCAGGAGCGGGAGCAGACCGGTGACGCTCTTCTCCTCGATGGGCGTACCGGTGCGCAGGTCGTGGCAGAGGAACAGACCGGCCTCGGGGTGCCAGAGGCGTGCCACCAGTGCGGTGGTCAGTGCGCGGGCGCGTTCCCGGTGCGGCTGCGGGTCCCGACCGAGTGTCAGGGCGATGGCGGCCAGGGCGTGTTCGGAGACGATGAGGAAGGCGTTGAAGCCGGGGTCCTCGACGGTGAACTCGTGCGGTGCGCCGGTGCCGCTGTCGGTGCCGGCGTCGGTGTAGCCGCGGTCGCGGTAGCCGGTCGCCAGGCGTACGTAGCGTCCGTAGTCGAGATCGGTCGGCCGGTCGGCGGCGTCGCCGTGCGTGAGATCCGCCCGGCGGAACGAGGTGGCGGGCACCGGGTCGACCCGCGCCAACGGCCTGTCCCAGCAGGGGCTGTTGTCCATACCCGGTTCCCACGGGTGCAGTACGGACACGAGCCCGTGGCCACCGAGGTCGCGGTTCGCGTGCAGATAGTCGTGCCAGGCGGTGAGCCGTGGGTGGACCCGCTCCAGGAAGCGGCGGCGCCCGGACGTCTCGGGGTCGCTCTCGTGGACGAGCCACGCGGCGAGGGCGTGCACGGGTGGCTGGACGATCCCGGAGGTCTCGATGTCCGGGGGCGCGCCCACCGCGGCTCCGGCGGTGCTGGAGCGCCAGAAGTCGGGGCTGGGGAAATAGGCCTCGTGCGGTACGGCCGGGTTGAACACGATGTGCGGGACTCGGCCGTCGCCCCACTGGGCGCCGAGAAGGGTTTCGAGTTCGCGCTGTGCCCGGCGGGGTGAGAGCCGGGCCAGGCCGATGGCGATGAAGGCGGAGTCCCAGCTCCACTGGTGCGGGTAGAGGGTGTGGGAGGGCACGGTGGAGGAGCCGGTCCAGTTGGCGAGGAGCACGCGCGACGCCGCGGCGCGCAGGGCCCGGCGGCCGGTACGGGTCTCGTGGGCGCCCTCCACGGGGGGCGCGGACGGGCCGGCGGTGGTGGCCGTCATGCCCCCGACCTTCGCAGCAGGGTGGGGATGGAGCGTACGGCATCGACGGGGTCGCCGGTCAGCCGGCATTCGACGGCGAGGTAGCCCTCGTACCCGATGGAGTGCAGGGCGGCGAGCCAGGCGGGCCAGTCCAGATGGCCGGCGCCGGGCTGGAACCGGTTGGAGTCGCTGACCTGCGCGTGCCCGATGTAGGGCGCGGCGGCGACTATCGCGCCCGCCGGGTCGGCCTCCTCGATGTTCATGTGGTAGCTGTCGATGCCGATTCGGACGGAGTCGAGTCCGACCGTGCGGATCAACTCGGCTGCCTGGTCGAGCCGGTTGACCATGTGGTCCTCGTAGCGGTTGAGCGGCTCCAGGAAGAGGTACACGCCTTCCCGGCGCGCGTGTTCGCCGAGTTCGGTGAGTCCGTCGAGCAGTACGGCGCGCTCCTCCTCGGCGCCGCGCGGCGGTTCGAACGGCGGGAGGCGGCGGGAGAACATGCCGTACGACGCCGGGGTCTGGGCACCGAGTCCGCCGAGTTCGGCGATCACGGAGAGCTGGGACTTGAGCTGCACGATCGCGTCGCGGCGCCGGTCGGCGTCGAAGGCTCCGAAGAAGTGGAGCATGTCGACGCAGACGGTCGGCATGACGACGCCGTCCCGCCGGGCGGCGCGGAGTTCGGGGAGGCGTCGCTCGAAGTGGAGGTCGCCCTTGGCGCGCAGTTCGATCCCGTCGAATCCGGCGTCCCGCGCGAAGTCCCACTTCTGTTGCAGGGTCTCCCCCGGCAGCAACTGCTCCTGGCAAGCGGTCTTGAGCATGTGGGGGGCCTTTCAGAATTCCAGGACGATCTGGAGGGCGTCGACGGGGCTTTCGTCGAGGAGGGCGTAGGCGTCGGCCGCCTCGGCCGCGGGGACGACATGGCTGACGAGTGACGCCACGTCGACCCGGCCGTCGGCGACGAGCGCGAGGAAGGTCCGCTGGAGTCGTTCCACCGTCCAGCGGCCCGACAACTGCGGTGGCACACCGCCGATCTGAGAACTGATCAGCTGGACGCGGTTGTGGTGGAACTCGTCGCCGAGCCGCAGTCCGTCGCCGTCGCCCTGGTAGAAGCCGGAGGCGACGACGCGGCCGGAGACGGTGACGGACCGCAGGGCCTCGTGGAGGGCGCGGTAGGCGCCACTGATCTCGATGGCGGCATCGGCGCCCCGGCCGTCGGTGGCCTCGCGTATGGACTCGGCGACCGCGTCGTCGAGGGCGTTGAGGGTGCGGTTCGCACCGTAGGCGCGTGCGGTGGCCAGGCGGCCGTCGAGCGCGTCGACGGCGGTGACGTCGGCGCCGTTGAGCCGGGCGAGGCGTGTGGTGAGGAGGCCGATGACGCCCTGGCCGAAGACGGCGACGTCCTCACCGACGTGGATGTCGGCGGCGAGAACGGCGTTGTAGGCGATGGCGCCGACCCGGGCGAAGGCTCCGGCGATCGGTTCGAGCCCTTCGGGAAGGATGTGGCCGGTCATCCGCTCGACGGGGACGATGCCTTCGCTGCGATGGCCCCAGATGCCCCAGACGAGGTCGCCGACGCGGGGCAGTCCGGCCGCGTGCCCGCCGCTCCCCCGCTCACGTTCGGCTTCGAGTTCGGGTGAGACCTCGGTGACCTCGCCGACCTCGGAGTAGCCCCAGCCCGCGACGGGGTATTCGATGCCGGCGGCGCCGTCGCGGAAGATCCGCGCCTCGGGGTCCCAGGTGCGGGTCAGATACGGGTTGGTGCCCCGGTAGGCGGTGAGTTCGGTGCCCGCCGAGATGCCCGAGTAGCGGGTACGGACCCGCAGATGGCCCGGCGGCAGCGGGGCACTGGCGTGCGCGGCCACTTCGACGTGCCGTGGGGCGGTGAACTGGACGACGCGTTCCACGTGAGGACTCCGAGAGGTCGATCGGTGGTGAGGGTCCGGGAGGTGCTTCGTGGCACCGCCCTCGGACTTAGGTCGAACCTATCTCAGACTTATGTCTTGTCAATACGCAGAAGTAGTGCTGAGATGCCGCTATCCAAAACATAAGGCGCGACGATCCGAGCAGTTCGGGATCCGAGTAGGTGAGGGCGAGCCATGCGCAGAAGGATCCGGCGGTCGAGGACGACCGCGGCCGGCCTGGCGGCGGTGCTGGGTGCCGGTGTACTGGCGGGCTGCTCCGCCGACACCGGCCCGGCCCGTGCGGACAACAGGATCACGGTGTGGTCGCAGGAGAACCTTCCGCCGCGCATGGCGGCCACCAACAAGATCATCGACCGGTTCGAGAAGGACACGGGAGTCCAGGTGGACCTCGTCGGCGTCTCCGAGGGCCAGTTGCCACAGCTGATCATGTCGGCGGCGGCAGCGGGCGAACTGCCGGACGTCATCGGAGCCGTACCGATGGGCCAGGTCTGGCAGATGTACAGCAACGGCCTGCTCAACACCGAGGTCAGCAGCGAGATCGTGAACAGCCTCGGTGAGGACACCTTCGCCGACAACGCCCTGCGCCTGACCTCCGACGGGGGCGAACAGCTCGCCGTCCCCTCCGACGCCTGGCTCCAGCTGCTCCTCTACCGCCAGGACCGGCTCACGGAGGCGGGGCTGGCGGTGCCCGACACGTACCACAAGCTGCTCAAGGCCGCCGACACCCTCGACCAGGAGGGCCGCGACGGCATCTCCGTGGCCACCGACCCCGGCGACGTCTTCACCCAGCAGAGCTTCGAGAACATCGCGCTCGCCAACGACTGCCGCCTCGTCGACGACGCCGGTGTCGTGGCGCTCGACTCCCCCGCCTGCGAGGGGGCGTTCGACACCTACGACAAGCTCGGCCGGCAGTACGGTCCGGCCGGCACCCAGTCCGTCGACTCGACGCGCGCCACCTACTTCTCCGGCGGCTCGTCCATGATCGTCTGGTCGTCGTTCATCCTGGACGAGCTGGCGGGCCTGCGCAAGGACGCGCTGCCGAGCTGCCCCGAGTGCAGGCAGGACGGCACGTTCCTCTCCGACAACAGCGGGATCGTGACCGCGCTCGCGGGCCCCGACGGATCGCCCGCGCAGTTCGGCGAAGTGACGTCGTGGGCGGTGACCAGGACCGCGGAGACAGCCGCCTCGACCGAGTTCATCGAGTACATGATGGACAAGGGTTACGAGGACTGGTTCGGCACGGCGCCCGAGGGCAAGATCCCCGTCCGCCGGGGGACGGCCGAGGAGCCGGCGAAGTACCAGGACGCCTGGCGTGCCAGCACCGCCGGCGTCGACACCCGCAAGCCCATGAACGAGGTCTACTCCGACGACCTGCTCGGCCAACTGGCCGACGGCGTCGACAACATGAAGCGCTGGGGCATCACCGAGGGCCAGGGCGCCCTCGTCGGCGCCACCAACGGAGAACTCCCGGTCCCCAAGGCGATCGGCGCGATGACCGGCGGCCAGATCTCCTCCCGCCAGGCCGCCCGCGAGGCGAACGAGGAAGTCTCCGCCCTCCAGAAGTCACTCCAGTAGCCGCCGCCCGGCGCCCCGTCGAGGAATCCATATGACCACTGCACCGAGAGGCGCGACGACGCGCCGCGCACCCACCGGGAACCACCCGCCCAACGACAGGAAACGCCATCCGGCCGAGCGCCGTCCCGGCACCGCCGGGCAGCGCGAGAACCGCGCGGGACTCGCCTTCGTCACCCCCACCTTCCTGGTGGTCCTGGTCGTGGTGATCGTCCCGATCCTGTGGACCGTGCTGCTGGCGTTCCAGCACGCCAGGCTGGTCGACATCCAGGGCATGGGCCTGTTCGGCAACTGGACCCTGGACAACTTCACCGCGGTCTTCGGCTCGGCCGGATTCTGGTCAAGCCTCTCCACCACGCTCCTCTACACGCTCGGTTCCACCGCGGGCTCCATCGTGCTCGGACTGATCGCCGCGCTCGCCCTGCGCAGGCCGTTCCGCGGCCGGGGACTGCTGCGCGGCTCGATGCTCCTGCCGTACGTCGCGCCCGTCGTCGCCGTGGCCTTCGTCTGGCAGGTCGCGCTCAGCCCCCAGTACGGCATCGTCAACGAGTGGGGCGGCAAGCTGCTGGGCTGGGACGATCCCATCGCCTTCCTGTCCACGCGCTCCTACGAGGTGAGCCTGCTCGGGCTGCACTTCGAGATACCCCTGGCGCTGCTCACCGTCATCGCCTTCGAGACATGGCGCTACTTCCCCTTCGCCTTCCTCTTCCTGCTGGCCAGGCTGCAGGCCGTGCCGGACGGGCTGGAGGAGGCGGCGCGGGTCGACGGCGCGACGCCGTCGCAGAACTTCCGCCATATCCTGCTGCCCCAACTGATGCCCGTGATCGCGCTGTTGAGCGTTCTGCGCTTCATCATGACCTTCAACAAGTTCGACGACGTCTACCTGTTGACCGGCGGCGGCGCGGGCACGGACGTCGTCGCCGTACGCGTCTACGACTTCCTCACCGCACGCTTCGACGTGGGCGCGGCGGCGGCCCAGGCGCTCGTACTGGCCGCCGTGCTGATGGTGCTGCTCGGCATCTACTTCACGTTCTTCGCCAAGAAGGTCCAGGAGGAGTCGTGATGACACGCACTCAGTTCAGCCGCACACAGTTCGAGGAGCGCTTCTTCGGCGCCGCCCGCTGGGTGACCATCGCGTTCCTGGCCGCGATCACGATCGTGCCCTTCTACTACATGCTCCTGCTCTCGGTGAAGCCGATCGACGCCCTGCTGCTGGACCCCGGTTCGCTCTGGGTGGCCGCCAAGGACTTCACCGTCGACACCTACCGCAGCGTGCTCGAGCCGACCGCCGAGGGCGGCCAGGGATTCCTGCGCATGCTGCTCAACTCGGCGGCCGTCGCCCTGGGCACGGTACTGCTCACCCTCGCCGCGGCGGTCCCCGGCGCGTACGCCATCAGCCGGCTCAGGTTCTTCGGCAGCCGGCACGTCAGCGCGGTGTTCCTCGCCGTCTATCTGTTCCCCGCCACACTGCTGGCGGTGCCGCTGTTCGTGATGTTCGCCAAACTCGGGCTCTCCGGGAACCTGGTGGGCCTGGCGATCGTGTACATCGCACAGACCGTGCCCGTGTCGATCTACATGATGAGGAACTACTTCACGACCATCCCCCGCAGCATCGAGGAGGCGGCGGCCCTGGACGGCTGCTCACGGCTCCAGACCGTACGCAAGGTGATCCTGCCCCTCGCCCTGCCGTCCCTGATGGCCACCGGGCTGTATGTGTTCATGATCGCCTGGAACGAGTTCCTCTTCGCCCTCCTCTTCCTGGCCGCGTCGCCCGACGACTGGACGGTCTCGCTGGGGCTCCAGCAACTCGCGGGCGGCATCGAGGTGTCCAAGACCGTTCTGATGGCCGGTTCCGTGGTCCTCACCGTCCCCGTGGTACTGCTGTTCTTCGCCGCCGAACGTCTGCTGACCGAGGGCCTGACCAGCGGCGCCGACAAGAGCTAGAGCAAGAGCCAGGGCCTCAGAGCCAGAACGAGGAGCACCCAAGAACATGCCGGCCAACCAGGCGAGCCCCGGGCATCTGCTGCGGCTGATCCGTGACGGACAGGCCACCACCCGCGGCGAGTTGCAGCACGCGACCGGACTCTCCCGGTCCACCATCGGCAACCGCCTCGACCAGCTGTTCGCGGCGGGCTGGCTGCGTGACGCGACGGGCACGTCCACCGGCGGACGGCCCTCCGCACGCCTGGAGTTCGACTCCGGGCACGCCGTGGTCATCGCCGTCGACCTGGAGACGCGGCACAGCCGCGCCGCCGTACTCGACCTCGCGGGACGGATCCTGGCCGAGCGCTCGGAGCCGCTGCTCATCGCCGACGGGCCCGACAAGGTCCTCGACACACTGGCGGGCTGGTTCCCCGGCCTCCTCGAAGCGGCCGGTGCCGAACCCGCCCGGCTGTGCGGCATCGGCCTGTCCGTTCCCGGGCCGGTCGACTGGGCCACCGGCCAGGTCATCCAGCCGCCGATCATGCCCGGCTGGGACCAGTACCCGATCCCGGAGCGCATGCAGCAGGCGTACACGCGCCATGTCCCGGAAGCCGCGACGACCCCGGTGCCGGTGCTCGTCGACAACGACGCCAATCTGATGGCGTACGCGGAACAGCGCGTCCACTACCCGGACTGCTCGGCGTTCGTGCTGGTCAAGGTGTCGACGGGGATCGGCGCCGGGGTCGTCGTGGACGGGGAGCCGTACCGGGGCATCGACGGCGGCGCCGGCGACATCGGGCACATCCGGCTGCACGACCGGGCCGACGCCCTGTGCATGTGCGGCGCGTACGGATGTCTGGCCGCCGTCGCCAGCGGGCGCGCCATCGCCGGGCAGCTCACGTCGGCGGGCATCCCGACCACCTCGGGGTCCGACGTACGCGAACGTCTGGCCGACGGTCAGCCCGACGCGGTACGTCTGGCGCGGGAGGCCGGGCGCCGGGTGGGGGAAGTGCTGGTGACGGTCGTGACGCTCCTCAATCCGGGAGTGCTCGTCCTGGCCGGGGACCTCGCGGGCACCCCGTTCCTCACGGGGGTACGGGAGTTGCTGTACCAGCGCGCCATGCCGCGCACGACCGCGCATCTGAACGTCGTGACATCCGGTCTCGGCGACCAGGCCGCGCTCACCGGCGCCGCGACGATGGTGGTCGAACAGCTCTACGCACCGGACCGGGCGGACGACAGGCTGGCCGCGACGAACGGGTAGCGGGCGCGACCCCCGCACCGGGGCGGGAAGGCCACGCCCCTGCCCCCCGTACGCCCCCCTCGACCACCGTCCCCGACCGCTGTGGAGCAGACCGTGCCGTACGACCCGCACCCCTCGAACGAATCCGGCCCCGTCCGGGTCGGACTGGTGGGTGCCGGCCCCTGGGCCCGGACGATGCACGCCCGCATGCTCGCGGCCGGGCCCGAGACGGCGCTCGCCGCGGTATGGGCGCGCCGGCCGGAGGCCGCGCGGGAGACCGCCGAGCCGTACGGCGCCGCCGTCGCCGCGTCGTTCGAGGAGCTGCTCGACCGCTGCGAGGCCGTGGCCTTCGCCGTGCCCCCGTCCGTACAGGCCGAGTTGGCCGTACGCGCGGCACGGGCCGGCCGCCCGATGCTGCTGGAGAAGCCCCTCGGTCCCGATCTCGACGCCGCGCGACGGGTGGCCGACGCGGTGGCCGAGCACGGCGTCGTCACCCAGCTCGTCCTCACCAAGCGGTACCACCCGGCCACCAGGGAATTCCTGCGCCGGGCAGCGGAGTTCGAGGTGACCGGCGCGCGGTCGTGCTACCTGCACGGCGCCTTCCGCGCGGGCGAACTCGCCACGCCCTGGCGCCTGGAGCAGGGCGCGCTGCTCGACCTCGGACCCCATCTGCTCGATCTGCTGGACATGTCCGTGGGCCCGATCGCCTCGGTCCGCGGCTCGGGCGATCCGCGCCGCTGGTCGGAGCTGACCTGTGAGCACACCAACGGCGCGGTCAGCCAGGCCTCACTCTCCGGGTCGGTGGGTCTCGAACGGGCCCGTACGCGCGTCGAGCTGTACGGACCCACCGGTGAACTCACCTACGACACCGCCGAGTTGGACCATGAGGAGTGCTGGCCCGTGCTGCGCCGGGAGTTCGCCGCAGCGGTCCGCTCGGGCGTCGCGGGGCCCCTCGACGCGGCACGCGGGCTGCGCGTCCAGGAGCTGATCGCGATGGCGCACCCGAGGACGTGACCTCCCTTGACACGCGTCCGCGGCGCCGCCTACCTTCTCAATGAATCGATTCATTCATCGATCAGGGATCGAAGGAAGCCTCTTGATGACGCCCTCCCCCGAAGCCGCCCAGCACCCTACGGCCGCCGAACTCCTCGCGCGTTCGCACCGTCTGGGCGCCGACCCGCGCAACACCAACTACGCGGGCGGCAACACCTCCGCCAAGGGCTCGGCCCCCGATCCGGTGAGTGGCGCCGACACCGAACTGATGTGGGTGAAGGGATCGGGCGGGGACCTGGGGACGCTCACCGCGCCGGGACTGGCCGTGCTCCGGATCGACCGGCTGCGCGCGCTCGCCGAGGTGTACCCGGGCGTGGAGCGCGAGGACGAGATGGTGGCCGCCTTCGACTACTGCCTGCACGGCAAGGGCGGCGCGGCCCCCTCCATCGACACCGCCATGCACGGTCTGGTGGACGCCGCACACGTCGATCATCTGCACCCCGACTCCGGCATCGCGCTCGCCTGCGCCGCCGACGGCGAGGCACTGACGGCGGAGTGCTTCGGCGACCGCGTGGTGTGGGTGCCGTGGCGCCGGCCCGGCTTCCAGCTCGGCCTGGACATCGCCGCGGTGAAGGAGGCGAACCCGCTCGCGATCGGCTGTGTGCTCGGCGGCCACGGCATCACCGCGTGGGGCGACACGTCGCGGGAGTGCGAGGAGAACTCGCTGACCATCATCCGCGAGGCAGAGCGGTTCCTCGCCGAGCGCGGCGAGCCGGAGCCGTTCGGGCCGCCCCTGGACGGGTACGGCCCGCTGCCCGAGGCTAAGCGGCGGGCGCGCGCCGCCGCGCTGGCGCCGCTGCTG
Source organism: Streptomyces sp. S4.7 (assembly GCF_010384365.1). Taxonomy (NCBI): domain Bacteria; kingdom Bacillati; phylum Actinomycetota; class Actinomycetes; order Kitasatosporales; family Streptomycetaceae; genus Streptomyces; species Streptomyces sp. S4.7. The sequence continues at coordinate 378,821 of NZ_CP048397.1, forward strand.
CGGGGGCTGGCCTCCACCGACCGGCCACAGGTGGGGCACTTCACCGACAGCGAGCCCGTGCTGGACTTCCTGGCCCGCGCCGAGCACCCGCGGCTCGCGGCCCTCGGCACCTCGTGCCCGGACCACTTCCTCCGTACGAAGGTGCGGCCGCTGGTCCTCGATCTGCCCGCTTGCGCGCCGCTCGACGAGGTGACGGCCCGGTTCACGCGGCTGCACGAGGAGTACCGGGCGCGCTACGCCGCCTACTACGACCGGCACGCCGACGCCGACTCACCCGCGATGCGCGGCGCCGACCCGGCGATCGTGCTGGTGCCGGGCGTGGGCATGTTCTCGTACGGCAAGGACAAACAGACGGCGCGGGTGGCCGGCGAGTTCTACCTCAACGCGATCAACGTGATGCGGGGCGCCGAGGCGGTCTCGTCGTACGCGCCGATCGACGAGTCGGAGAAGTTCCGCATCGAGTACTGGGCTCTGGAGGAGGCGAAGCTGCGGCGGATGCCCGCTCCGAAGCCGCTGGCCACCCGTGTCGCGCTGGTGACGGGCGCGGGGTCGGGCATCGGGAAGGCCGTCGCGCACCGGCTCGCGGCCGAGGGCGCCTGTGTGGTCGTCGCCGACGTGAACGCGGCGGGCGCGGCGGAGGTCGCCGTTGAACTGGGCGGCGCGGACCGGGCGGTGGCGGTCACCGTCGACGTGACCGACGAGAACGCGATCGCCGCCGCCTTCCGTGAAGCGGTGCTCGCCTTCGGCGGGGTGGATCTGGTCGTCAACAACGCCGGGATCTCCATCTCGAAGCCGCTGCTGGAGACGACCGCGCGGGACTGGGACCTCCAGCACGACATCATGGCGCGCGGCTCGTTCCTGGTCTCCCGGGAGGCGGCGCGGGTGATGACCGGGCAGGGGCTGGGCGGCGACATCGTCTACATCACGTCGAAGAACGCGGTGTTCGCCGGACCCAACAACATCGCCTACTCGGCGACGAAGGCGGATCAGGCCCATCAAGTACGGCTGCTGGCAGCCGAGTTGGGCGAGCACGGGATCCGGGTCAACGGCGTCAACCCGGACGGGGTGGTACGCGGGTCGGGGATCTTCGCGGCGGGCTGGGGGGCACAGCGGGCGGCGGTGTACGGGGTGGCGGAGGAGGAGCTGGGCGAGTTCTACGCCCGGCGGACACTGCTCAAGCGCGAGGTGCTGCCGGAGCATGTGGCGAACGCGGTGTTCGCCCTGACCGGCGGCGATCTCACCCACACCACCGGGCTGCACATCCCGGTGGACGCGGGTGTCGCAGCGGCGTTCCTGCGCTGACGTGGACAGAGAGCGGGGAGCCGAGAGAGCAGGGGTGACCACCGTGCCGCACACCGGGACCTCGGCGTCCCCGGGGCCTTCCGCCTCCCCGGGATCCGCCGCGTCCCCGGCTTTCGTCGCCGTCGACCTGGGCGCCACCAGTGGCCGGGTGATGGCGGCGCGGGTGGGCCGCGAGGGAGAGGGGACTCTGGATCTCACCGAGGTGCACCGCTTTCCGAACAGGCCGGTCCGGCTGCCGGGAAGCCTGCGGTGGGACGTACTCGCCCTGTACCAGGGGGTGCTCGACGGTCTCGGGCGCGCGGCGCGTACCTACGACGTCGCGTCGATCGGCATCGACAGCTGGGCGGTGGACTACGGGCTGCTCGACGCGGACGGGCAGTTGCTCGGCAATCCGTACCACTACCGGGACGTCCGCACCGAGGGTGTGGGGGAGCGCCTCCGGGACACGGTCCCGGCGGCGGAGCTGTACCGGATCACGGGGTTGCAGCATCTGCCGTTCAACACGGTCTTCCAGCTCGCGGCGGCCTCCGGCAGCGCCCAACTTATCGCCGCCAGGACGCTGTTGATGATGCCGGATCTGCTGACGCACTGGCTCACCGGCAGTGTCGGCGCCGAGGCCACGAACGCGTCCACCACGGGTCTGTTCGACGCCCGTGCGGGCGACTGGTCGACCGGGCTGATGGGCCGGCTGGGGATCGACCGGAGCCTCTTCCCGCCGATCCGGCGGCCGGGTGACGCGGCGGGCACCCTGCTGCCGTACGTGGCGGCCGAGACCGGGCTGCCGGAGTCGACGCCCGTCACGGCCGTGGCGTCGCACGACACGGCGTCGGCGGTGGCCGCCGTGCCGGCGACGGGGCCCTGTTTCGCGTATCTCTCCTGCGGTACGTGGTCGCTGGCCGGGCTGGAGCTGGCCGAGCCGGTGATCACGGAGGCGTCCAGGGCGGCCAATTTCACCAACGAGCTGGGTCTGGACGGCAGTTACCGGTTTCTGCGCAATGTCATGGGGCTGTGGCTGCTGTCGGAGAGCCTGCGCACCTGGGCGGACCGCGGGCTGCCCGCCGAGCTGGGGCCGCTGATGGAACAGGCGGCGCGGTCAAGGCCGTTCGCGGCGCTGATCGACCCGGACGACCCGGTGTTCCTCGCACCGGGCGACATGCCGGGCCGGATCGCCGTGTACTGCGAACGCACCGGCCAGCGACCGCCCACCGACCGGGCGGCGACGGTCCGTTGCATCCTGGAGAGCCTGGCCCTCGCGCACCGCGCCGCGCTGCGCACGGCGGCCGAACTGTCCGGCACGGACATCCGGGTGGTGCACCTGGTGGGCGGCGGCAGCCGTAACGAACTGCTCTGCCGGCTGACGTCGGACGCGACGGGACTGCCGGTGGTGGCGGGCCCGGCGGAGGCCACCGCCCTGGGCAACGTCCTGGTCCAGGCACGGACGCGGGGCCTCGTGGGCGACCGCGCCGAGATGCGCCGACTGGTGGCGCGGACCCAGCGGTTGCGCCGGTACGAGCCCCTGGGCGACGGCCGGGCATGGTCGGCGGCGGCGGCCCGGGTGGGACTCGACGGGTAGCCGGCCGGGGGGAGGAGTGAGGCACGGGCTCTGGAAACCGGCGAGCGGAGCCGCCGCGTGGCTGCCGGGGTCGCTCCCCGCGGCGCCAGGCGGTGAGGGTGACTCCCGTCGGCCCCGTCGGCCTCCCCTGTCACCCGGCCCGTCCCTGAGGTACGGTGCCTGCCATGGGCCCGTACTCGAACCACCGTGCAGGGGAGCCGCGTCGAAGCGGCCCCAGCGGTGAGTGCGCGCCCCGCGGCCTCAGCTTTCTGCTGCGCCGCGGCCGGGTGGGATCCCCGACCCTCTGTCGCTGTCGCTGACCTTCGGTAGCGCCCGGCCCCGGCCCGTTCCGTCCCGGCGCTCCGCTCCCCTCGCCCCACTGGTTCGTTCTCCCGAGGAGCCCTGTGACCATCGCCGCCGTATCCGCGTCCGGCACTTCCGCTGTCTCCACCGCCTCCGCCCCTCCCGCCCTGCGCGATCCCCGCATCCCCGCCGACGGCCTGTACGAGGGGCATCGGGACCTGCGCCGCGTTCCCGAGGGCTGGGAGGACCGGCCGTACGAACTCTTCGGGCTCGTCCCGCAGTCGCGCACCATCGGTGCCGAGATCCGCGGTCTGGATCTGTCGGTCCCGCCGTCGCCCGCCGTGCGCGACGAGCTCAACCGCGCCCTCCTGGAGTGGAAGGTGCTCTTCTTCCGCGGACAGCGCCTGACCTCCGACGCGCAGCGCGCGTTCGCCCTCAACTGGGGGCGGCTGGAGACCAATCCCCTGCTGACGGCGGGGGACACCGACGAGGTGGCGCGCTTCGACCGTACGACCGTCCCGACCTTCGAGAACGTGTGGCACACGGACGTCACGTTCCGGGAGCGCCCGGCGCTGGGTGCCGTACTGCAACTGCGCGAGGTGCCGCCCGCCGGCGGCGACACCATGTGGGCCGACATGGCGGTGGCGTACGACAATCTGCCCCGCGAAGTGAGGGCCCGGATCGACGGCGCGCGTGCCGTGCACGACTTCGTGCCCGGCTTCGCACGGTTCTGCCCCGCCGAACGGCTCGCCCCGTTCCAGGACGTCTTCCCCCCGGTGGAACACCCGGTGGTGCGCACGCACCCGGAGACGGGACGGCGGATGCTCTTCGTCAACGCGTCGTTCACCACCCGCGTCGTGGGCCTCGAACAGGCGGACAGCGACCGGCTGCTGCGGCTGCTCTTCCAGCAGGCGCATGTGCCCGAGTACCAGGTCCGGTTCCGCTGGCAGGCGGGCGACATCGCCTTCTGGGACAACCGCGCCACCCAGCACTACGCGGTCGCCGACTACGGCACGCACCGGCGGGTGGCCGAGCGTGTCGCCATCGCCGGCGACCGTCCGTACTGATCCGGCGCCCGCGCCGAACCGGTGTGCGCCACGGACGCCTCCGCCCGGCGAGGGCGTCGGACCGGATCCGCTACACCTCCTCGGTGAGGCCCGCGATGCGCTCGCGGTAGGCGGCGATCTCGCGCTCCGTGAGGGCGAGGCGTCCGGGGCCGGCCTGGTCGGCGGCGAGGAAGGTCGCCTGCTCCATCGCGCGGTACAGCGGTCCCGGCAGGTTCAGCAGGAGCTGGCCGTGCTCGGCGGTCTCGATCACCATCCATGAGTTCCGGTCGGCGGCACCCTCCCCGACGACGTTCGGCTCGATGGTGCTGGCGGCGACGACGGTCAGGACAGGGGGGATCGGGGTCTCTTCACTCATGCCTCCCTCCCTATCAGGGTGGCTCCGGCGGTGCCCAGAGATCGCGGCGAGTTCCCCCTCACACAGCCCGTCCGGCCGACCTCACGGCCCGCGCCCCGGCCCGCGCCGGCGTCCCCCGCTACTGCGGGTGGCCCGGACCTGCGATGCTGGAAGGAGCCTGCCGGTGAGGAGGCATCCGCCATGCCGAGTGAGAGCGTGGCCCCCGGCCCTGGTGAGCGACTGCTCGAAGGGCTGCTCGCCGAGGCGCACGCAGCTGCGCCGATGGACCTCCCGTGGCTGGTCAACAGGTGCGCCACGGCGATCGGCCTGGAACAGATCATGGTGTATCTGGTCGACATAGAACAGCGGCACCTCGTCCCGCTCACCAAGGGAATGCCCCTCCTCGGTGTGGACTCCACGACGGGCGGCCGGGCGTACCGCACTCTTGAGCTGCGGATCGAGGAGTCGGAGAACGGCATCCTCACCGCGTGGCTACCACTGGTCGACGGAGCGGAGCGGCTCGGTGTGCTCGCCATCCGCACTGCCGTCCTCGACGCGGAAAAGCTGCGCCGCTGCCGGATGATCGCGTCGGTGCTCGCGATGGCGATCACCTCGAAGAGGGCGTACAGCGACAGCCTGGCCCGGTACGCCCGTAGGGAACCGATGCAGCTCCCCGCCGAGATGCTGCGCGCCTTTCTGCCGCCCAGGACCATCGGCAACGCCCGTGTGCTGTCGACGGCCGTACTGGAGCCGGCGTACGAGATCGGCGGCGACGCCTACGACCACTCGATGACGCGTTCGACCCTGCACGTCGACATCCTGGACTCGATGGGCCACGACCTCGCGGCGGGCATGACCACGGCTGTCGCGCTGGCGGGCTGCCGCAGCGCCCGCAGGGACGGCGGTGACCTCGCCGAGGTGTCCCACACCGTCGACGACGCGCTGGCGCGCTGGCTGCCCGAGCAGTTCTGCACGGGGATCATCAGCCAGCTGGACCTGGCGGGCGGTCGGCTCCGGTGGTGCAACTGCGGGCATCCGCCGCCGCTGCTGATCAGGGGAGGCCGCGTACTGACCGGCGTTCTGGAGCGGCCGCCCCAGCCACCGATGGGGCTGCGCGCCCGGTTCTTCGAAACCCCCCGTACGGTCCACGAGGAGCAACTGGAGCCCGGGGACCGGGTCTTGCTCTACACGGACGGCGTGGTCGAGTCACGCGTCGGGGATCGCAGGGAGTTCGGCCTCGAACGTTTCACCGACTCCATCATCCGGGCGACCGCGGCGGGGGAACTCGCCCCCGAGACGCTGCGCAGGCTCATCCACTCGGTTCTCGACGCCCATGACAACCGGCTGCGCGACGACGCCACGCTGCTGCTGGTCGAATGGCGACCGCCGCGCGCGAGGTGAGAACGGGGCACGGCGTGGGTCCACCGGTCTCCGGTGGACCCACGCCGATGTGCGGTGCGCGCGGGCTCAGTGGCTGGGACCGCGCCTGCCGCCGCGTCCGCTGTCGTCCTGTCCGGGGGCGTCGTACTCGACCTGCTCCTTGCGGACGTCGGCCGACACCTCCTTCTGCTCGGTGACCTTCTCGGTCTCCAGATGCACACGCTCCACCGGTACGGCCTCCTTACGGACGACCGCCTCCTCGGCGTGCAGGATCACCTCGGTCTCGGCGTTGCCCATGGGGGCCCGGCCGATGGTGCGGTCGCCCGGCTTGATGGGCTCGCGTACGACTCGGACCTCTTCGTGGGTGATGGGCACGGTGGTCGTGACGTTCTCGGTCACCACGATCTTCCGGAGCCGTGCCCGGCCGGACTCGTGCTCCTCGGTGCCCACCCGGAGCCGTTCCTCCGAGCGCACCATGTCCTCCTCACCGCGACCGGTGGCAGGAGCGGTGGCCGCCTCGGAGGTGTCGGTCCCGCCGGTGGTGCCCGTGGCGTCCGCCCGGCCCCGGCCGCCGTTGCCCATGCCCTCCCGGCCGGCCATGCCTTCCTTGGCGGGCGTGCCGGCCGCGGGGCTCATGCCCGGCGACCCGCTGCGCCCGCTGGGGCGGGTGAGACCGTAGTGGTCGTACAGCTCCTGCTCCTGGGCGACGTCGAGGTGCTCGTCGGCGTCCATGCGAGGAGCGTCCTTGACCAGTTCCTTGGCGTGCGGTATCTGGAGTCCGTTCTCGTCTCGGCGGGCGCCCGCCAGGGGCACGAAGGACTCCTTCATGCCGAACATTCCCGTCTTGACCGTCACCCACTCGGCGCGGCCGGTCTCGTTGTCGAGGTACGCCTGCTCGACACTGCCGATCTTCTCCCCGGCTGCGTCGTAGGCGGTCAGCCCCGTGAGTTCGCCCACGTGGTGGAAGACATCGTCGGCTGCCATCAGTGATCACTCCTTGGCGGCGAGCCGGCGGGGTCCGGTATCCCCGCGCGTCTTCTGACTCGCGTTATCTCCATGCGGCACCTGCTGACGGCGGGCGGCAACAGGGGGAAACGCCCCTTTGACCCATCCGGGGGACAAAGGGGCACCGCACGCGCCCTGCTGGGTTTCGAGTGGATCAGGGCGGATTCGGCCGTTCGGGTGACACCCCGTACGGAGCGCCGGAGCGCGCCCACGCGTTGTGCGGGTATGACGACGGAAAGGAGCCTTCGATGGTGTCGACACGCCGGTCAGCCGCCCGCGGCCGCCATCCATACGGCGGTGTCGGGGCCGATCATGTCCCCCTCCAGGGTGTCGCTGGCGAGCAGCACGGTGCCTTCAGGCAGCGGCAGGGACTCCTGGGACAGGTTGATCCGGCATTCGAACCGGCCCTTGCGGAAGGCGAGTTCACCCTCGCGGGCGGGCAGCCAGTCGAACGACTCGTCGCCCCGGAAGCGGGTGCGTACGGACAGGGCCGTGCGGTACAGCTCCAGGAAGGAGTCCGGCCGCCCGGTCTGGGCCTCCACCGCGTGTTCGCCCCAGCCGTCCGGTTGCGGGAGCCAGCTGCCGCCGGGGCCGAATCCGTGGCTGCTGCCGGAGCGGGTCCACGGGATGGGTACGCGGCAGCCGTCGCGGCCCTTGGTGGTGCGTCCGGTCCTCTCCCACATGGGGTCGCGCAGCGCGTCGAGGGGCAGGTCGGAGACCTCGGGAAGGCCGAGTTCCTCCCCCTGGTAGAGGTACGCGCTGCCGGGCAGGGCGAGCGTCAGGAGCGCCGCCGCCCTGGCCCGCCGGTGGCCGAGGGCGTCGTCCGGCGCGGGGTCGGTGCCGCCGCCCGACAGCCAGGCGCGGTAGTCGATGCCCTGCGGAAGGGAGTAGCGGGTGCGGTGGCGTACGACGTCGTGGTTGGAGAGCACCCAGGTGGGCAGGGTGCCGACGGCGCGGGCGCCGGTGAGGGAGGTGTCGATGACCTTTTGGAACTCCTCGGCGTCCCAGGGGCAGCGCAGATGGAAGAAGTTGAAAGCCTGGTGGAGCTCGTCGGGCCGGGTGTAGAGGGGCAGCCGTGCCGCGCTGACGCCCGCCTCGGCGACGGTGATCCGGGCAGGCGCGTAGGAGTCGATGATCTTGCGCCAGGTCCGGTATATGTCGTGGACCTCGTCGCGGTCCCAGAAGGGGTGGTCCTCACCTTCGGGCGGTGAGTTCAGCGAGGCGGAGTCGCGACCGCCGGTGTCCCGCAGGGGCTCCACGAGGTCCTTGCGCAGGCCGTGGGCGACGTCGATCCGGAAGCCGTCGGCGCCGAGGTCGAGCCAGAAGCGGAGAATCCCCTCGAAGTCGGCGAGGACGTCCGAGTTCTCCCAGTTCAGATCGGGCTGCTCGGCGGAGAAGATGTGCATGTACCACTGGCCGTCCGGCACCCGTGTCCAGGCGCCGCCGCCGAACTTCGACTTCCAGTCGGCGGGCGGCAGGCTGCCGTCCGGGCCCCGCCCGTCGCGGAAGATGAAGCGGTCCCTCGCCGGTGAGCCGGGCGGTGAGGCGAGCGCCTCCACGAACCAGGGGTGCTGGTCGGAGCAGTGGTTGGGCACGACGTCGACGATGAGCTTGAGCCCCAGCGCGTGGGCGCGCCGTACGAGGCCGCGGAAGTCGTCGAGGGTGCCGTGGCGCGGGTCGACGCCCCGGTAGTCGGAGACGTCGTAGCCGGCGTCGGTCCAGGGGGAGGGGTAGAAGGGGGTGAGCCACAGGGCGTCGACGCCGAGACCCGCGAGATGGTCGAGCCGGTCCGTGATCCCGCGGAGATCGCCGATCCCGTCGCCGTCCGCGTCGGCGAAGCTCGGGACGTACACCTGGTAGACCACGGCTTCGCGCCACCAGTCCGGGGCGGACCGTGACAGATGGTCGCGCGGGGTGTCGAGGGTGTTCGGGATCACGGGTGCCTCTCGTACTGATCTTCGGTCGGTGGTGCGGTGGTGCCTGGTGGTGGGGTAGTGCGGTGGCGCCTGGTACGCGGGGGTTTCCTGTGTGTTTCCGTGACGTGTGGTGCGTCGTACGAAGGACAGCCTGTCATCGCCGGGCGTCAGGCTGAAGGTCACCCGTTCGAAGGTTACGTAAGGGATGTCCCAGGAACGCCGGAGAATGACTATCGACACATCGGAGTACGGGGGCGGGCGGTGAAAGCCGGTCGGGCGGGTACCGGATGGCAGATGAAGCCGTCCCGCACCGCAGGAGGAGAGCACCCATGACGTCCTCACTGATCGAAGCCGTCGACATCAAGGCGCCCGTCGCCGTGAGCTGGTCGCTGTGGAAGGACGTCGAGCGCTGGCCTTCCTTCCTCAGCCATGTCAAGCACGTGGAGCGCATCGACGCCTCGCTGTTCGCGTGGCAGGTCTCGCTGCCCCGCGCGGACAAGAGCTTCGTGGCGGAGCTGACCGAGGTCGTCCCCGAGGACCGCATCGCGTGGCGGACCTCCGAGGGCGTGCACCACGCGGGGGTGGTCACCTTCCACCGCCTCGGCGACGCGGAGAGCCGGGTGACGCTCCAGATCGAGTACGACCCGAAGGGGTTCGTGGAGCATCTGGGCGCGCTCACCAATCTCGACTCGACGCTGGCCAACTACGACCTCGGGGAGTTCCGGCGCATGGCCGAGCACGAGGCGACGCTGCGCTGACACGCCAGGGGCGGCCGAGGGCAGGGCGATCAGGGGTTCGGGCTCCGCCGGCCCGCGCCGGCGTTCGAGACCGCGGCGCAGATGCTCCGCCCTCGCCTCCGCCGCCCGGTCAGGGTTGCGGCGAGGGATCGCGTGCGGAATGCGTTCGTGCTCGGCGAGGGTCGGCGGGCCGGCCCCGGGACACCGCTGAGCCGGAAGATGTGCGGCAGCGAGCGGCCCGCGGGGCGCCCCGGGCGCCGGCGAGTGGGCGCTCGGTGACGGGTCCGTCGGAGAACAGGGCCTCGCCGGCGCCTCGCGCACGGGTGTCGGGGACGCTTCGAGCGTCCGCGCCACGGGTTCGATGCCGACGCGGGCGCCGGGCCCGACCTCGCGATCCATGGCCGTCACCTTGCCGGATGGGTACGGCTACTCCATGAGGAAGACCCGCTCCATGGGCGTCCACCAGTCGCCGGGTGCCGCCTCGGGGACCGGCTCCTGGCAGGGGTCGGTCGTCTTCCACCACTCGCGTGTCGCCTCGTCGTCGGCCATGGCCGCGAGGTCTGCCGCCAAGTCGTCGCCGTGGTACTCGAAGTAGCTGAACAGCCGGTCGCCGAGCAGATGGATCGAGTAGTTGGCGATATGACTGGCGCGCAGCCGGGCCAGCACGGGCTCCGGGACCGCCCGGTGGAGCTCCCGGTACTCCGCGAGCTTCTCCGGCCGCACCTTGATCACCTGTGCGATGCGCTGCATCAGCCCTCCACCACCGCCCGCGGGAAATCCCTCATCAGCCAGAACCTATCGGAGCGCGCCACGGAACGGGAGGAGCCCCTGCCCGCCGCGCAGGGCTTCAACGCGCGGTGGCGCCGCACGTCCTGATGGAGCTTCACACGAGCCCGGCGCGCGCCGTCCCCGCCGGCAGGTACGTACGTGGCCTGATCAGCCCGCCGCAGGGGTGGCGTCGGCGTCCGGCGCGGGCACGGCGGCCCCGTCCTGTCCGGCGTGCGTGTAGAAGACGGACTTCTGCTGCTTGGCGCGGTGGGCCTCGGACTTGGCGACGAGAAGCTCCAGCGCGTTGCGTACGACATTGATGTTGGAGTTGCGCGACGGGTGGTCCGCGGCCAGCTCGGCGGAGATCTCCGCGGCCGAGCGGGGCTCACCGTGCGCGGCCAGCAGTGTGCTCACCAACTGGGCGAGGCTCGGCTGCTTCCCGGCGGCGCCGGTGGCCGGCTTCGCGGAGCCCTTGGACCCCGACCGCGCCTTGGCGGTGGTTTTGGAGGTCTTGGCGGACTTGGGCGCCGATGCGGCCGACGACTTCGCGGCGCGCTTGGGCACACGCGCCCCGGGCACCTTCGCGCCCCGCGCGGAGCCGGCCCCGGATCCGCCGGTGAACACCCCTTGCACGCCGAGCAGGAGTGTGTGGTCGTGCTCCAGGGTCTCCAACTTGGCCTGAAGCTCCTCGATCTCGCTGCGGAGACGTTTCCGCTCCGCCGTGTTGTTCTCCAGGTCGGCGGCGACCTGGGCCTCGTACTGCGACTGGACGCTCGTGAACTCGGTGACGGCACTGTCGGACATGAATGGCTCGCTTCCTCTGGATGGCAGCTGAATGACGTCCCCCGTGTGTCGCGATGGTACTTCCGCCGATGTGTCCACCCCGAAACCGGCCATCACGTAACACCTTGCTGAACCGTGCGTGGTTGCTGGGTGTGCCCGGGGGGCAAGTGCACCTTTGAGCGGTGATCTCGCCGCGACTGTCGAACGAGAGTGAGGGCCGTGATGGTTGACATGTGGGTATTCGCGGTCGGGTCGGGCCACGTGCCGGGTATGGACCTCACCGGTTACAGCGTCCATGCGACCGACGGAACGGTGGGCAGTGTGGACAGACAGTCCGAGGGCTCTCCCTTCGAACACCTGGTGGTGGACACCGGGATGTGGGTCTTCGGAAAGAGTCTTGTCATTCCGGCCGGACTGGTGACCTCGATCGATCCGGCCGCGCGGGTGGTCCAGGTCGCGTGTACGAAGTCGACCGCCAAGGGCGCTCCGGTGTTCGAGCGCGATCACGACACCAGGGATCCGGCCTACCTCGGCGCGCTGAGCACCTACTACACCTCTTTGGTCGCCGCTTCCTGATGTCCCGTCACGACGCACCGGCGCCCCGGCACCAGAGGTGCCGGGGCGCCGGTGGACACGTGGTGTCCCTGGACGAGGCGTCCTAGGCGGGGACGATGTTCTCCGCCTGGGGGCCCTTCTGGCCCTGCGTGACCTCGAAGGTCACCTTCTGGCCCTCCTGGAGCTCACGGAAGCCCTGGGTGGCGATGTTGGAGTAGTGGGCGAAGACGTCGGGGCCTCCACCGTCCTGCTCGATGAATCCGAAGCCTTTTTCCGAGTTGAACCACTTGACGGTACCGCTGGCCATGTGTCCTCCAAAGGACTCATAACGGTTCCCGCACCGTGCGGGAACCGGAGGTGATCGCCCTGGTCCTCAGAGACGTTGAACAGCCGAATCGCCCGCGACTGTGATCACGGGCGACAAAGTACTTCGGAACCACGACAGCTAAAACTGACGCTACACGTCTCCTCGCTCCCAGACCACAGAAACGATCAAGCGTGACGTCCGACAACACCCGCACAGTGCAGTGACGGCGTGCCGCGAGCCGCATTATGTCCCCCGAGAGAGGGAAGCGTCCGCGAATGTCCCCTCCCCGTGTCACGTGTCGGAACTCTCGGTAGGCTGACCCATGATGTTCACCCCACAGGGCCCGACCCTCCGCGAACTGACCGTGCAGGCGCTCTCGTCGACCGAGCGCGGCTACGACCTGCTCGCCCCGAAGTTCGATCTGACCCCGTTCCGTACCCCGGACACGGTCCTGGACGCCGTGGCCGACGCCCTCGGACCGCTCGGCCCCTTCCGGGCCGGTCTGGACATCTGCTGCGGCACCGGAGCCGGTGTGGACGTCCTGCGGGAGGTGTGCGTCGAGCGGGTCACGGGGGTCGACTTCAGCGCCGGCATGCTCGCCACCGCCAGGTCCGCCGTGCTGCCGAAGGACGGTGCGGGCGAGGGCGGTTCGCGCGGGCCCGCCGTCGATTTCGTACGGGCCGATGCCCGCGCCCTCCCCTTCCGCGCCTCGTTCGACCTGGCCGTGAGTTTCGGAGCGTTCGGCCACTTCATGCCGTCGGAGCGGCCCGGACTCTTCACCCAGGTGCGCGAAGTCCTGCGGCCCGGCGGTGCCTTCGCCTTCCCGGTGCCCGCGCCGCCGCGTGTCGGTTCGCCGCTGTACTGGACGCTCTGGGGGTTCGACGCGGCGATGCGGGCGCGCAACGCCGTGTGGCGTCCGTCCTTCGTCATGTACTACCGCACGTTCCGGCTCACCGAAGTGGTGGACGAGTTGACCCGTACGGGCTTCGAGGTGGATCTCGTGGCGCTCGACGGCCTGGGGCGGCTGCCGGACGGCGCTCCCCGCTGCCGCATGGTGGTCGCGCGCCGGCCATGAGCGGTCAGGCCGCCGGTCCGGGCGTCTGCGTACGCCGCCGGACCCAGCCGAGCATCACGACGGACACGATCGCGGCGAAGGCGCACCAGGTCGAGATGAATCCGATCGTACGGTTCCAAAGGGCGTCCGGGCGGGTGCCACGACACGGCCGGTCCGCCCGCCGCCTCGTGGCAGCGGACGCACGGAGGGCCGACGGCAGTCCGTCGGCCCTCCGCGGTGATGCTGTCGGTGTGGTCAGATCCGCCCGCCGGTGAGCCGGGTGAGGGGGCCGTGCCCCGCCGTGGCCGTCCGGCGGCCGAGGGCGAAGGCACCGCCCACCATGCCGAGGACCCCGGCGGCGGCTCCCGCCGCCACGGCCTTGCGGTGTTTGACGACGGTCCACGCGGTGGTGGCCGTGGACGCGGCCTTGCCCGCCGTCGACATGACGGCTTGTCGACCTGTCTCCAGGCCGGCCGAGGCGGCCCGCGCGGAGGACTTGGCCTTGGCGGCCGCCCCCGTCGTGTTCTCCTTGGCGCGGTCGGCGACGGAGCCGGTGGTGCGACGTGCCTTGCCGGCTGCCGACCTCGTGCTCGCGCCGACCGTCGCGGCCTTGCCGTTCAGGGTCTTGTTCGCTTCGCTGTCTGCAGTCATGAGGTTCGTGTTGCCGCTCGGCGTGGCCTGAAACAGGCGATCCGGCTGCGATGGGATTCAAGGGGCCCAAGGAGCCAGGTCCAGACGAATAGGGACGGGCCCCCCGAGCCCCGGCTCCGGCTCCGGCTCGCGAGGTGTCAGGAGGAGACACGCCTCAGATGGATCGCCGAGTTGGCCCAGTCCCCCGTCGGCAGCTCCAGCGGCAGTCCGTGCTCCATCAGGACCGTCGCGTGGTGCGCCGCCCCGGTCGCCACATCCCGGTAGACCGCCCCCTGTTCGAGCCCGGCGAGATGGACGGGCAGCTCCGGCCGGCCCCGGCGCGGTGCCCGCTGCCAGGCGAGCACCAATGCCTCCGCCCGGTCGGGCGAGGCGTACTGAACGACGGTGGGCCCGTCGTCCCCGGGATCCCGCAGCCGGTACTGGACGCCGTGCTGGACCAGATGACGGACCTGTTTGTACGCGTCCACGAACCCGGCGCCCTCGGCGATCTCCTCGTCCGACCAGCGGGCGAGATCCCCGCCGACGGCCAGCACCCCGGCCGTCGCGACATGGAAGCGGAAGGCCAACGGCACGGTGCGCGAGGTGAGTTCGTTGGGTACGTCGGTGACCCACGCGGCCATGGTCGACGCCGGGTAGAGCTGGCTGTAGCCGTGCTGGATGCCGACGCGGTCGGCCGCGTCGGTGTTGTCCGAAGGCCACGCCTGGTCGGTGCGGGACAGGATCCCGAGGTCGACACGTCCGCCGCCGCCGCTGCACGCCTCGATACGCAGCCGGGGATGGTCGGCGCGCAGCCGGTCGATGACGCGGTAGAGGTTGTGCACGTAGGTGCTCCACAGCCGGTCGTCACCGCCGGGTCCGGCCGGACCGGCCTCGCTGAACGGGCGGTTCATGTCCCACTTGAGGAAGTCGATGCCGTTGTCTGCGACCAGTGCGGTGAGCCACCCGTACGCCCAGTCGGCGACGTCGTCGCGGGCGAAGTTGAGCACGAGCTGGTTGCGCAGCTCGGTCCGTGTGCGGTGCGGGAAGTGCAGGATCCAGTCGGGGTGCGCGCGGTAGAGGTCGCTGTCGGCGTTGACCATCTCCGGTTCGACCCAGAGACCGAAGAGCATGCCGAGGCGGTGCACCTCGTCGGCCAGCGGCCCGAGGCCCTTGGGGAACCGTTCGGGTGACGGCGTCCAGTCGCCGAGTCCGGCCCGGTCGCCGCGCCGGGCGCCGAACCAGCCGTCGTCCATGACGTACAGCTCGGCTCCCAGCTCCGCGGCGCGCGCCGCGAGGGCCATCTGGCGCTTCTCGTCGAAGTCGAAGCCGGTGGCTTCCCAGGAGTTGTAGAGCACGGGTCGCGTCTCGCCCGGGTGCGGCAGGACGTGCGCGCGGATGTACGCGTGCCAGGCGCGGCTCGCCGCGCCGAAGCCGCCGTCGGTACTGAGCCCGGCGAAGCGCGGCGTGGTGTGTCTCTCGCCGGGGCCGAGGCGCAGAGTGCTCTGGTCGTGTCCCGCTCCGCCGGTGAACCCGGCCCGGCCGTCGCAGGTGCGCTGGGCGGTGATGCGCCAACTGCCGCTCCAGGCGAGCGCGGCGCTCCACACCCGGCCGTGGTCCTCGCTCGCGCCGCCGTCGTCCAGCATCACCCACGGGTTCAGATGGTGGCTGGATATGCCGCGTCTGCTGGTCAGTACGGTCTCGCCGAACGGCAGTGTCCCGCGCCGGAGCTGGGTCTCGGCGGCCCACTGTCCCGTGACGTGGCTGAGCCGGTAGTCGGGGCGCGGCGGCAGGGTCCAGGCCGCCGAGTCGGCGCGCAGCACGACGATGTCGTCGGTGCCGGTGTTGCGCAGGGTCGTCCAGCGCTCGATCACGTCGCTGTCGTGGTGGACGCGGTAGTGCAGGCCGATGCCGAGCGGGTAGTGCCGGTCACGGAGGACGAGGTCCAACTCGGCTGAACCGCCGGGGGTTTCGCGGATTTCGTGGCAGACGGGCTCCCATTCGACGGCGCGGGTGCCGTCGGCGAAGCGGATCTGGAGCGAGGGCACGCCGTAGCGCGCGCCGCCGTCGACGGGCAACTCCTCGCCGACCGGGGGGCGGCCCTCGAAGCTGTTGGCCTCGCGGTCCACCGGGTGGGGGCGCCCGGCGATCTCCCGTGCCTCGTCCAGGGTCAGCCTGCCGCCCCAGGCCACGTGACAGGGCGCTCCGCTGCTGTCGGTCCGCACCGCGTACGAGGTGTGCGGGGTGTCGAGCAACCACAGGGCGGTGTCCGGGGCGTAGGAGATCTGGGGCATGGAGATCCTCACGTTCGGGGGCAGCACTGTGACGGCAGGTATGGAGCAGCTGGAGCCTCCAGGCCATCTCGTACCCGGGGGTGAACCCCAACGGCAACTACAGCTATCTCACCGAAGCCAATGTGAACAGGCAGACGGACGCGCTGGCGACCGCGGCGCACTCGGCCGGTGAGACCGTCCCGGCCGGTGACGGCGTCTCAGTCCGTGAGGTCGGCGGCGAGGAGGTCCATCAGGAGTCCGTCGTGCCAGGTCCCCTCGGGGCCGCGCTCGTAGTCACGCATGATCCCCACGGGCCGGAAGCCGACCTTGCCGTAACACCGGACCGCGGCCGCGTTGTCGGCGGCGGGATCGATCACGACGCGGTGGTGGCCGAGGTCCCTGATCAGATGCCTGGCCAGGGTGCGTACGGCGTCGGTGCCGACGCCGCGGCCGTGCGCGGCCGGGTCGACATAGATGTCGATGCTCGCGTGCCGGTAGTCGGGGTCCTCCTCGGCGCCCCACTGGACGGCGCCGACCGTGGCGCCGTCCAGTTCGATCACCATCGAGGTGATGCCGGGCTCGTCGAGATCCTCGGTCACGGCCGCGAGCAGGTCGTCGCCGCCGCGCCACGTCGCGTGGACCTCGGGCGTGGCGCGGATGGCGGCGAGTGCGGGGATGTCGTCGGGGACGGCGGGGCGCAGGACCACGAGGGCGCCCTTCAGTGTCTTCTCCATGAGAGCACGCTAATAGCTCAGTGGTTCGAATTTCCGCGATCTTTCCACGGTGCCGACTCAGAACCCGCCGAGGTCGCTCGACACCCACCGCTGGGGACTCATCCGGATGACGACCTGTTCGCCGTGCTCCCCGCTCGCCATGGCGACATAACCCTCGACCTTCCCGGCGGGCAGATAGCGGGTGGCCAGCTCCACGAGGTGGTCGTGGGTGCCGTCGATCCTCTCCGTCACCGGGCCCTCGACGGAGACGTACCGCACGGTCGGCGCCACCCGCTCGACCAGCAGCGAGAAACGTCCCGCGGCCATGATCAGCCTGTCCTTGCGGGACTCTGCACCCGTCAGGATCCAGAGGTCACCGCCGGGTGCGTACTGGTACCAGATGGGGACGACGAGCGGTGCCCGGTCCCCGGCGCCGGAGTCGACAGCGAGGGCCGCGATGTGCGGCTCGGCGAGGAACCTCTCGCGCTCTTCTCTGTTCAGGGCCACGGGATGTCTCCTTCGTACGAAGTACGGGGGGGTCTGTCCCGCCATCATTACCAGCGGTGGTGGATCTCCGCTCGGACACGGCGCTCGTACAGGTCGCTCACGGCGTCCAGCGTGGCCCCGGACAGCGGCGGGAGGGAGGCCGCCGCGGCGTTGGCCCGCGCCTGCTCGACGGAGCGGGCACCGGGTATGACACTGCTGACACCGGGCTGCTGAATGATCCAGCGCAGCGCGGTCTGGGCCGGCGTGGCACCCTCGGGGGCCAGCTCGGAGAATTCGACGGCCGCCGCGAGGCCCGTTTCGTAGTCGATTCCGGAGAACGTCTCGCCCTGGTCGAACGCCTCGCCGTGCCGGTTGAAGCTGCGGTGGTCGTCGGCGGCGAAGACCGTGTCCTTCGTGTATTTGCCCGACAGCAGGCCGGAGGCGAGCGGGACACGTGCGACGATGCCGACCCCCGCCTCCAGGGCGGCGGGCAGCACCGCTTCGAGGGGCTTGAGCCGGAAGGGATTGAGGATGATCTGGACGGAGGCGACGCCCGGCCTGGCGATGGCGGCCAGCGCCTCGGCGCAGGTCTCGACGCTCACGGCGTAGGCCGCCGTGCGCTTCTCGGCGACCAGGGTGTCGAGCGCGTCGAACACGGCGTCCGAGGAGTAGACGGCGGTGGGCGGGCAGTGCAACTGCACCAGGTCGAGAGTGTCCACGCCGAGGTTGGCGCGTGAACGGTCGTTCCAGGCACGGAAGTTGTCCAGGCTGTAGTTCTCGGCCCGCTGTTCGGCCCGGCGGCCCATCTTCGTCGCCACGAACACGTCGGCGGCGGGGCGGTTCCTCAGGAAACGGCCGATGAGCTGTTCGCTGCGGCCGTCGCCGTAGACGTCCGCCGTGTCGAAGAAGGTCACCCCCGCTTCGAGTGCCGCGTCGAGGACGGCGAAGGCGTCGGTCTCCGTGACATCACCCCAGTCGGCCCCCAGCTGCCAGGTGCCCAGTCCCACGACGGAGGCCTCGCGGCCCGTCCTGCCCAGTACGCGATTCTCCATGAGCACGATGCTACGTCGGGCCTCGCGGCACGATCGGGCGGGGCGGACGGGACCGCGGGGGCCGGACCTCAGAGCTGCTGCGTGAGGTTGACGGTGTTGCCGTCCGGGTCCTTGATGTGGGCGACCCGCTGGCCCCACGGCATGTCGTTGGCGGGCCCGAGCACCTGACCGCCCAGCTCCTCGACGTGCCCCACCAGCTCGTTCACATCGGCGACGTCGACGCTCAGCAGCATCCGCTGCACCGTGCCGAGCTCGACGTCCTTGTCCGACACGATACCGAGGTCGGAGTTGCCCACCCTCAGGTTGATGAAGAAGACGGGGCCTTCGTCGGGGGTGCGCGATGTCTCCACCGCGCCGAGCAGTCCCTGGTAGAACGCCAGCAGCCGGTCGATCTCGGGGGTGATGACCAAGGGCTGGATCGTGGCAGACATGTGTTTTCCTCCAGGTGATGACCGTTGGTCTCCCCGAAGGGAGTCACTGGCCGTGAATGTTCCCCCTTGGGGACCGGCTGCGGGCCCGCGACTCATCGGTGATCCGCCGGCCGGCCGCGGATCGGCGCCGGACGACCCCCTACCGGCCGGGCTACGGGGCCGTACCCACCGAGAAGAGCGCGCCCGACGGGTCGGTGACGGTGGCCATGCGCGCGTAAGGAGTGTCCTCGGGCTCGGTGGACAGGCCACCGGACGCCGCAGCGCGCCGCGCGACCGCGTCGGTGTCGGCCACGGCGAACAGCGTCCCCCAAGCGGACGTGGGGACGTCGGAACTGCCGATGATCCCGCCGATCTCGTGCCCGTCGGGGCGGCGCAGGAAGGTGAAGTCGAGCTCCGGGACCTCGTTGTTGCCGTCCAGCGTGAAGCCGAACAGCTCCGTGTAGAAGGCGCGGGCCGGTTCCGGGTCGGGGGTGATCAGGTCGTTGCGCACCAGCGAGTCGGGCTCGTTGACGATCTCGCTGCCGAGCCGGGTGCGGCCCTGCCACAGACCGAACCGGGCGCCGACCGAGTCCGTCACGACGGCTGTGCGGGCGTGGTCGGCCAGGTCCGCCGGGGGCTCGATCAGCCGCCCGCCCGTCTCCGCCGCACGACGGGCCGTGCCGTCGCAGTCGTCGGTGGCGAAGTACATGGTCCACACCGCGGCGGTGCGGTCCGGATCCGGGACGATCCCGGCGACCGGCCGGCCACGCAGCAGACAGACGGTGCCCTGGTCCTCGCCGGTGGGGTACGGCTCGTACTCCCAGCCGAAGAGCTCTCGGTAGAAGGCGAGCGCGCCGTCACGGTCGGGGGTCCTGAGGTCGATCCAAGTGGGGGTGCCTTCGGGCTGGTTACCGCTCAGCTCGCTCATGATGTGCTCCTTCGTTTCCTTCACCGGGGCTTCGGCGCGATGACCCCAACGTAGGCAGCTTCTAGGACAGAAGATGTCCTAGAAACACCTGTGGATGAGCGGCGTGCACACGATCGGACGCTCCATCATTCGGTCATGACACGCTCATCGGGGCGCCGCCCCCTCGGCCGGACGGTCCTCGCCGTCGCCGTCGGCGCCGCGTACGCCCTCACCGGCTGCGCGACGGGGACGCACGACACCGAGTCCGACGACAAGCGGTCCGCCCGCACCGCGGAGCCCGCCCGGACCGCCGTACCGCTCGGCGACACCGTGCTCGTGAACCACCCCGGCGGTCACGACGAGGCCATGCTGGCCCTGGCGGTGACGGCCGTCGTCAACGAGGCGTCCCGGATCGCGGGCGACGACGCGGCGAACAACCTGGGCGCGGGCGCCCCGGACGGCAGGAAGTGGGTCGCCGTCCTCGCGGAGGTGAGCAACGCGGGAGCGCGGCCGTACGGGTACGGCGTATCGCGGAGCTTCACGGCCGTGGACACCCTGGGCCGCAGGCATACGCCGCTGCCCGCGTCGGCCGGCCTCACGGTGGGTCCCGTCATGACCTGGCCCGTGCCGCTCGCCGCCGGACGGTCGGCGCGCGGATGGCTGGTCTTCGAGCTGCCCGCCGAAGCGGCCCTGACCACGCTGGAGTTCGGCGGTACACGGACGTCGGCGGCGTCGGCCGGCTGGGCGCTGTGAGTCCGGGTGCCCAAGCACTGTGACGTGGAGAGACAGGGCCGGCCCGGACCTCGGGGCCGGTTACTCGGCCGTCAACTCCTCGAAGTACGCCTTCTGCGCCGGGTAGTAGTCCTCGAACTCGGGCCGCGGAGCGCCGTCCAGAGAGGCGCGGAGCAAATCCAGGTAGTACTCCCAGCCCGGGCCGATCTCACCGAGACCGGCCCCCGTGTCGCGGTGCTGGATGAAGTGCAGTTCCGTACCGCCCGCGCCGGACGGCCCCTCTGACGTCCCCGACAGCCTCAGTTCGAGATTCCAGCTGCCTGCCTCGTCGACCGTCGAGACGACGAGCCGGTGCGGTGCCTCGCACGCCTCGACGCGCAGTTCCGTCCAGGGCTCCCCCTCCTCGAAGGCCAGGCGGACGCGCACCGTGGCGCCGGGGGCGCCGTCGCCCTCCCACGGGCCGAACCACCGGGCGGTGCGCGCCGATTCGGTGACCGCCGCCCACACCTCTTCGACCGGGAGGGGGAACGCGCGCGTGAGGACGAGGTCGACTCCGTCGGGAGTGCGCAGCAGCCTGCCGGTGGGGGTCGGGCTGGGGATCGTGGCCATGGGGTCTCCTGGTGTGGGCGGCCGGACGGCCGGACTACTGGTCTGGTTCCGGTCTACCACCCGCCACTGACAGTGACCCTCGGCCGCTCCGCCGCAGCTCCGCCTCGGCCCACCGGCCGGAACACGGACGGCTGGCGCATCGCGGGAACATTCGGCGACCGGTGGCCGTTGAACGCATTGTGGGTGTGGATGGAACAGTGTCCCCGGGCTCATCTAGAAATGCCCGCAGGGAAGATCGTTCGGCTGAAGCCCTGTGGAGCCTGCCGCCGCGAGGCGACCGCCGTCCGCACCCCGCCTGTACGGCCCCGACCGGTCCCCCCCGTCCGGTCGGGGCTCCTTTACTGTTCGGACATGACGGCTGAGGGGGACGCGGAGCGGCCCGGCGGTTTCGTGGCCGCGACCGGTGAGGGTCCGCCGACCCCCGACGCGCCGGAAGTCCGCGCCGCCGAGGTCCGGGTCGCCTTCGGCGGCCTGTTGCAGATCCGCCGCCTCACCAACACCACCGTTCCCGATCCCGTCGCCGTCCCGGCCGCCTGGGAACTGAACCAGCCGGTCCGCGCCGTCGCCCTGGCCCTGGAGGCGGCGGGGCTCGCACCCTCGGCGGTCGACGGGGAGGGACGGCGTACGGCCACGGGGTTCCGCGTCGGCGCGATGGCGCGGCCGGCGACCGTACGGGTGGAGTGGCTCGGCCCGCCGGGCGGCGGCGCCGCGCAGGACGAGGAGCGCCAACTGACCGCCTGTGCGGCCGCCCTGACCCCGCTGGGCTGGGAGGCACTGCTCTACCGGGGCCCGCGCCGACGACGCTTCCTGGAAGTGGAACCGGCCCTCTGAACGGGCCGCCGGGCCGCCTTCTCCCGCTTCCCGGGGCGGCTCCGCACTGTTACCGCGGCGCGAGATACGGGCCGGCGCCGGCCACGTCGGCCGGTTCGCCCCAACGCCCCATTACGGCGGCGCCCGTACGCGCCCCCCGGCCCGCGGGAGCGGCCGGGTCAGCCCCGGTACTGCGCCAGTACGCGGGTGAAGTCCCACGCCGACTGGCTCACGCCGGAGCAGGTGTCGGCCCCGCCACCGGTGCAGGGCCGGTCACGGTTGACCGACCAGAAGGTCAGCCGGGCGAGGTGACGCTGCTGCGCGTAGGCGAGGATCGTGCGGAAGTCGGCGACGGTGATGGTCTCGCCGACGTCGGTGACACCGTTCATCGACGAGATACCGGTCTTGCGGTACGCCTCGTCGTCGCCGTAGCCGTAGGCGTTCTTGACAGCGGTCTTCAGGCCCTCCGCCGCGCGGACGGACAGCGTGCCCATGTTCTGGCCGTTGCCGCCGAAGTTGAACGGCATGATCGTCCAGCTGTCGACCGTGAGACCGGAGGAGGCCGCGCGGTTGATCAGGCTGGTGTCGGGGCCGTTCTGGCCGGTGCCGAAGGTGATGTAGATCTTGATGCCGGGGTTGTTGGCGCGGATCGTCTTGAGCGCGTCCACGGTGCGCTGCTGGACGGTGGGGCTGTCGTAGGCGGCGGCCTCGATGTCGATGTCGATCGCCTTCAGGCCGTACGCGTTGATGACCTTCTGGTAGGCGGCGGCCAGCTCACCCGCGCTGCCGCAGGAGCTCTCCAGCTTGTTGCCGCTCCAGCCGCCGAAGGACGGGATGACGTCCCCGCCGCCCGCGCGCACGGTGTTGACGGTCTGCTGGTCCACCCCGCCGGTCAGCGGCCGGCTGCCGTCCCACTGCGGGTTGCAGTAGCCGTTGCTGAGGACGAACGCCGGCGTGAACCACTTGACTCCCGTGGCGTTCTGGACGGTGGTGGGGCTCGGCGGGCTGCCCCAGCCGAAACGAGGCGGTCATGCGTGGTCACCGTCCACTTCTGGCGGGGCGGCTCACCGGGTCCGCCCGGTGGCCGGTTCGCCCCCGGTCGCCGGACAGGCTGGGACAAGCCCTGTCCGGCGACCGGGGACGGAGCACTGAGCCCGTCCGGCACTGGGACTTGGAGACGGACGGGGGTCCTAGTCGCTGACGCGTACGTAGTCGACGACGAGTTGCTGCGGGAAGACCGTGCTGCCGTCGGGGTCGCCGGGCCAGTAGCCGCCGACCGCGAGGTTGAGGATCAGGAAGAACGGCTTGTTGAACACCCATTCGCGGCCACCGAGATCGGCGGGCGTACGGGTCTGGAAGACCTGCCCGTCCACCGACCACTTGATGGAGTCCGGTGCCCAGTCGACCGCGAAGGTGTGGAAGTTGTCCGCGAACGCCTCGCCGTTCGGCAGGCTGTAGCCGGCGCCGATGCCGCCCTCGCCGGAGTAGCCGGGGCCGTGCAGCGTGCCGTGGACGGTGTTCGGCTCGAAGCCGACGTTCTCCATGATGTCGATCTCGCCGCTGTTGGGCCAGCCGACGTCGCCCATGTTGCTGCCGAGCATCCAGAACGCGGGCCAGATGCCCTGGCCGCGCGGGATCTTCATCCGGGCCTCGACCCGGCCGTACGCCGAGTCGAATTTGCCCGAGGTGTTCAGCCGGGCGGAGGTGTACTCACACGTCCCGTACCAGCACTGGTAGTTGCCGGGGTTCTCCTTGCGGGCGGTGATGACGAGATTGCCCTGCCCGTCGAGTTGGGCGTTGCTGTTCCCGGACGTGTAGTACTGCCGCTCGTGGTTGTTGACGTTGTCGCCGGTCTCGATCTGCCACTTGCTTCCGTCGACGCCCGATCCGGCCGGGCCGTCGAACTCGTCGGCGAACTTGACGGCTGCGGGTGCCGCGGCGGGGTGGGGGTCGGCCGCGGCGGAGGCTCCGGCGGCGGGCACGGCGGCCACGGCTCCGGAGGTGCACAGAAGTGCGAGGGTGTACAGCGCCGTTCGGCGCCGCCAGTCCTTGAACACGGTCATGGTCATCACATCGCTTTGCGTGGGGGGCATGCGCATGACAGGTACTACTGAGAGACGAAGCGCCCGTGGCGCTTATTTCAATGCTTGATTTAAGGCAGCCCGACGGCCTCCGTCAAGGAGTTGGTATGGACCAAAATTGTCAGCAGTGTGTTTTCGGCCCATCCATGTGAACGCGCAGCCCAGGACGGGGCAGGTCAACGCCCAACGTCCGCACACTTCTTGACCTGCACATGATGGTCGCGGAGCATTCACCCCAGCGTCACAGGTGCTGTGGAAGGCTCCTGCGGAAACGTCACATCGCAACGATCGCCATGCGCAGCGCCACACGCGTCGGTTCTACGCGCGGTGATCTCCTGATCGAGAGGACACTCCCCACATGTCCCGTCGTCACCATCCCGCCGTGCGGCCGGTGCTGGCCCTGTGCGCTGCCGCCGCGGTGCTCGCCGGCAGCGCGGCCGCCGCCCCGGCCGCCACACCCCCGGCGGCCGCGCCGCAAACGACCGCCGCCGGTACCACCGCCCCGGCCGAGACCTCCGCTCTGGACGACACGTACTACCAGGGCGCGATCGGCAAGACCGGCCCCGAGCTCAAGACCGCGCTGCACGGCATCATCAGCGACCAGACGACGCTCTCGTACAGCGCCGTCTGGGAAGCCCTCAAGGTCACCGACCAGGACCCGGCCAACTCCGCCAACGTCGTCCTGCTCTACAGCGGCGCCTCGCGCGCCAAGTCGAGCAACGGCGGCGACGTCGGCGACTGGAACCGCGAGCACGTATGGGCCCAGTCCCACGGCGACTTCGGTACGTCGCAGGGCCCCGGCACCGACGTCCACCATCTGCGCCCGGAGGACGTACAGGTCAACGGGATCCGCGGGAACAAGGACTTCGACAACGGCGGCAGCCCGGTCAGCGGCGCCCCCGGCAACCTCACCGACAGCGACTCCTACGAGCCGCGTGACGCGGTCAAGGGCGATGTCGCCCGCATGATCCTCTACATGGCGGTGCGCTACGAGGGCAACGACTCGTTTGCGGACCTCGAGCCCAACGACCAGGTCAGCAACGGCTCGGCCCCCGCGATGGGACGGCTGTCCGTACTGAAGCAGTGGAACGACGAGGACCCGCCTGACGCGTTCGAGCAGCGCCGCAACGACGTCATACACGACCAGTTCCAGCACAACCGCAACCCGTTCATCGACCACCCCGAATGGGTCGAGTCCATCTGGTGACACCCCTGGGGAACACGGCGCGGCCTCCCCGGGCCTGATCGTCCCGGATGTTTCAGTGGTCGGCGTCAACTCCAAGCGCCCCCATCGGGGAACGCCGGCCGGAGCCCCCGGGTGCGGACGACCGAATCCGCGCCCGGGGGCTTCGGCCTGCCCGGGGGCGCTTCGCAGACAGCCCTCTGGAGGTCTCCGTGCCAGCCGTCCCGGCCACCGATGTCATCACCGACGCGCTGATGGAGCTCCAGCGCCGGGTCTCGACCATGGACGAGGGTGAAGTCGCCTCGTACATCCCGCAGTTGGCCACCGTCGACCCGCACACCTTCGGCATCGCGCTGACCAGCATGGGCGGCAACCACTACTGGTCGGGCGGTGTCGACACGCCCTTCACCCTCCAGTCGGTGTCGAAACCGTTCGTCTACGCGCTGGTCCTGGCCGAGTTGGGGCTCGACGAGGTGACGCGATGGGTGGGCGCCGAGCCCAGCGGTGAGGCCTACAACGCGATCAGTCTGGAGCCGGGCACCGGACGGCCGGCGAACGCGATGATCAATGCCGGGGCCATCGTCACGACCGCGCTCGTACCGGGAGCGGACGAGGAGGAGCGGTTCGGGCGGATCCTCGACTGTCTCGGCCGGTTCGCCGGCCGGCGGCTGGACGTGGACGAGGCCGTACGCGCGTCGGAGTCCGAGACCGGCGACCGCAACCGGGCCCTGACCTATCTGATGCACGGCGCGGGATCGCTGCCCGGCAGACCGGACGGTGTGGAGACGTACTTCCGCCAGTGCTCGGTGCGTGTGACGACGGTCGATCTGGCGGTGATGGCCGCGACGCTGGCCAACGGCGGCGTCAATCCCTCGACCGGCGAGACGGTGGTGCCCGAGCCGGTGGCCGTGCAGGTCCTCGCGCTCATGGCGTCCTGCGGTATGTACAACTCGTCGGGCGACTGGCTGCTGCGGGTCGGACTCCCGGCGAAGAGCGGGGTGTCGGGCGGGCTGATCGCCGCGAGTCCGGCCAGGTTCGGCATCGCGGTGCACAGCCCGCCGCTCGATCCCACGGGCACTCCCGTACGCGGCGTGGCCGTGCTGCGCGAACTGTCGGAGAGGTTCGGTCTGCATCTGATGCGCCGGTCCTCGCGGACCGCGCCGACCGTGAAGGTGGCGGAGACCGCGCGTACTGCCCCCTCGGACCGGCCGCGCAGCGAGGCCGAACGCGAGGTCATCGAGCAGGCCGGCGACAACGTGGCGATCGTCGCGGCACAGGGGATCCTCGACTTCACGGAGGCCGAGCGGCTGCTGTACGAACTCGGCGCCGTCGTCCCCGGGGAGCCCGGCTGGGTGGTACTCGACCTGGAGGACGTGTCGGAGATCAGGCCGTTCGCCGAGGGCATGCTGCGGGAGGCGCTGACCCGGCTGGCGGCGGCCGGGCATCAGGTGACGGTGGTCGGCGATCTGGCGCCGCACGCCGAGGGGTCCGCGGTCGGTGGCGAGGGCGCGTGGCGGCAGGTGCCGTCCCGTGAGACGGCGGTGGCCCGCTGCGAGGACGCACTGCTGTCGGCGGGCATCAACCGGCAGAGGGGGCAGGCCCGTTCCGACGGCGACAACCAGGGCGGCGGCGAAGGCACTTGAGAGTCCCCCCGGGCGGAGCGCCATCTGGACAGGTGTCTATAGTTCACAGACATCTGTCCATGAACCTGCCCTCGGAGGACGCTCCCGTGAGTACCGCCGCACAGATCCTGGTCGCCCTCGTGGCCGCCTTCCACGTATACGCCATGGTGCTCGAGATGTTCCTCTGGGAGCGCGGCCCCGGCCGGAGCCTGTCCGGCTTCGACGCGGAGATGGCCCGCGCCACCGCGCACCTGGCCGCCAATCAGGGCCTGTACAACGGGTTCCTGGCGGCCGGACTGATCTGGGGCCTGACAGCGGACGACCCGACCGGTTACCGCGTGCGGATCTTCTTCCTGTGCTGTGTGGTCGTCGCCGGGGTGTACGGCGCGGCCACGGCGAACCGCCGCATCCTCTTCGCCCAGGCGCTGCCGGGCGCGGTCGCGCTGGCCGCCGTGCTGGCGGCGGGATGACCGGCGAGGCGCGCGGCGGTACGGCCGGTGGATCGCCCGGCTCCGGGGCCCCGGGCGATCCGCGGGCCGCCAGGACCCGGGCGGCCCTCCGGCAGGCCCTCCTCGACGAGTGCGCGGAGCACCCGCTCGAAGAGGTGGGTGTGGCGGCGCTGGTGCGCAGGGCGGGGGTCGGCCGGGCGACGTTCTATCTGCACTACGCGGACCTCCGGGCGCTCGCCGCCGACGCGTGCGCGAGCGTCGTCCGGGAGGCGGTGGACGCGCTGCACGCGTGGCGCGGTGTGCCGGATCCCGCGTCGCCGCCGCCCGCCCTGACGGCGTTCTTCACCGGTCTCACGCCGCACGCCGCCCTGTACCGCACACTGCTGCGGCCGGGCGGTGGTGGTCCGCTGGGCGAGTCGCTGCACCGCGAGCTGCGGGAGCGCAGCCGCAGGGAGCGCGAGCTGGCGGGCGCGCCCGAGCCGGAGCTGATCGCCTCGGCCGTCGCGGCGTCCTTCACGGGTGTGCTGGCGGACTGGCTGCACGGCCTGATCGACGCGCCCCCGGAGGCGGTCGCCGCCCGGGTCTGGCGCCTGCTGGGGGTGCTCCACCGCACGCCCACCCGCTGACCGAAGGGGCGGGACACCTTAGAGTCGAGGGGGTCCGGGCTGCCTACGGAGCCCGGTACAGGATCGGAGACTCCATGCCGCGTACGTTCACCGCGTCCGACAGCGTCGTCATCGCCGCGTCCCCCACGGCGGTCTACGGGCGGATCAGCCGGCCCGCGCTGATGGGCCGGTGGAGCCCGGAGAATCCCGGGGCGACCGTCCGCACCCGGGACGGCGGCAGGGGCGGCGCCCCGGACACGTACGTGGGAATGGTCTTCGACGGCCACGACAGGCGCGGGCGGATGCGGTGGACGACGCGCTGCACCGTGACCGCCGCCGACGCGGACGAGCGGTTCGCCTTCCGTGTCCACGCGATCGGGATCCGGACCCCGCGGCTGCGCGGTCCCATCGCCGGCTGGGAGTACCGCCTCGAAGCCGTCGACGGCGGGACACGTGTCACCGAGACCTGGACGGACGACCGGCGTTCGTGGCCCGACGCCGTCGCGAACCTCTTCGACCGGGTCGCGACGAGCGGGCACACCTTCGCCGACTTCCAGGCGCGGAACATCCACCGGACGCTGAGTAATCTCAAGCGGGTGACCGAAGGACCCTCGGCGGCGGCGGACTGACGGACCGCGTCAACTCATCGCCCCGAGCCGCCGGCGACGGTAGGTCACTTACCCGCCGGTGGCATATGCCCGAAGCACCACCGGATCGAGTGTTGCCGAATCCCTTACGGCCCATAGCAGCCTGTGCAACAGTCGTAGCGGTCCACCCTTCAGACCTGGCAGTGCCACGCCTGTATCGGAGTTCGAGATGCCGTCCCATCTGTTCGCGGACCGTCCCGCCCCGCAGCCACCGGAGCGGGGCGTGGTGGAGTCCCTCATCACGCGCACCCGCAGCCTGCGCGGAGACGTGGACGCCGTGCGCAGGGACACCGTCGCTGACGAACACGACACGCAGTGGCGCTGGCAGCGCGCGCTCTGCGATCTGGCGGTTCATCAACTGGACGATCTCGGCGCCCACTTGGGGCAGCTCAAGAACGGACTGCCCGACGGCGGGGCCGAGTCGGCGTCCGCGCCGGCGGACGCCGGGGACGAGACCGGTTCGCTGCTCAACCGGGTCGGCACCGCCGAGTGGAATCTCCTCACCGACGGTGTCATCTGGTCACCCGAGTTGTACGAGATCTTCGGCCGGCCGCCCGAGAAGGGCCCGATGACACTGGACGAACTGCCGTCCGTGATGGTCCCCGAGGACCAGGCGCTCCTCCAGACGCTGGTGACCGAGTGTCTCGTGGACGGCAAGCACATCGACGGCGAGTTCCGTGTCGTCAGGACCGACAGGCGTGTCCGGACACTGCACATGATGGGCGAGCCCGTACTGGACTCCGACGGCTGCACCGCCTCCATGTGGGCCGTACTGCGGGACGTCAGCGAATTACGCCGCAGCCGGCGGGCCGTCGACGAGTCCGGTGACACGCTCCGGCGCCGCGAGCGGACCGCCAGGACCGAGCGCAAGCTCGTGGCCGAGTTGCGGGAGGCCGTGCTGCCGTCGTGGCGCGGTTTCCTCCAGGGCCCGCAGAGCGAGCCGGGGACGCTGGATCTGGCGGGCCACTATCTGCCGCCGGCCCGCGGCGGACTCGTGGGCGGCGACTGGTTCGACGCGCTGAAGCTGCCCGACGGGAGCACCCTGCTGACGGTCGGCGACCTCACGGGCAACGGCGTGACGGCCGCCTCCACGATGGCCATGCTCCTCGGCGCCCAGCGCGGTATGGCGGTGGCGGGCGTGGAGCCCGGCGCGCTGATGGGCCATCTCAACCAGCTGCTCGACACGGCCGACCAGCCCGCGCTCGGCAGCGCCGTCTGCTGCCGCTACCGGCCGGAGACACGCACCCTTCTCTGGGCGCAGGCGGGACACCCCGCCCCGCTGCTGTTCCGCGACGGGACGGGGCGCGCGCTGACCCCACTGGACGGCGTCCTGCTCGGCGCGACGTCGGGCGCCTCCTACGAACAGGCCGAGACCCAGCTGCTGCCCGGTGATCTGCTGGTGCTGCACACCGGCAGGCTGACGGACCGGGCCGGGCTGAACCGGCTCCTGGCGCTCGGGCCCCGCCTGACCGGAGCACATGACGCGCAGGACTGTGTCAGGACGGTCGTCGAGGAGTTCGGCGAGACCGGACGCGACGACGACGCCTGTGTACTGGTCGCCAGGATCGGCGACACTCCTTAGAGCGTGTCCTGCCCTAGATCTCCGAACCCTTCGGCTTCTTCGTCGGGTTCGGCAGGACCGCGTCGATCTCCTCGCGCAGATCCTGGATCCCCGCGTGCGTCCTGTACTGACCGGTGAGCCGGTACATCTCCCTCAGCCGGTCCCAGGTCCGGTGCGACGAGGTCTCCCCCATCGACACCAGCGCCAACCGCGCGTAGCGGTCGGCCTGTTCGGGATCGTCCGCGATGAAGCAGGCTGAGGCCAGGGAGAGATAGTCGAAGATCATCGACCGCTGACGGCCGTTCTGCCGCAGCTCGATCGCCCGCTTGGCGTGCCGTTGAGCTATGGCCGCCGCCGGCGGCTCGTGATCGGCGAGGGTACGGAAGGCCAGCGCCTCCATGCCGTGCAGATCCGCCTCGTCGAACATCTGCATCCAACTCGGCGGCGGCACATCGCCCTTGTCGGAGACGAACAGGTCCTCCGCCTCGCCCAGGGTCCGGCGCATGGCCTGGCCGCGCCCCATCGACGCCTGTGCCCAGGCCTCGATCGTGCAGAGCATCGCCCGGGTACGCGGCAGCACCTCGTCCCCGGAACCGGACTTGGCCAGCTTCATCAGATCCAGCGCCTCGTCCGGCCGTCCCAGATGAACCATCTGACGGGCGGCCCTGGAGAGCGCCTCGCCCGCGCGCGGGCGGTCGCCGCCCTCGCGCGCCGCGTGGGTGGCGATGACGAAGTACTTCTGGGCGGTGGGTTCGAGGCCGACGTCGTGCGACATCCAGCCGGCCAGGACCGCCAGGTTGGCGGCGACGCCCCACAGACGCCGCTGGAGGTGGGGAGGGTGGCGGTACGACAGCATGCCGCCCACCTCGTTGAGCTGGCCCACCACCGCCTTGCGCTGGAGACCACCGCCCCGGGCGGCGTCCCAGGCCCGGAACACGTCGACCGAGTGCTCCAGCGCGTCGATCTCCTGGGACCCGATGGGGGCGGCCTCGTACCGGTCGTACCCAACGGGGTCGGCGTGCAGGGGATCGACGCCGCGGGGAGCGTCGGCGGTCAGTGCGGGGTCTGTGTGCAGCCAGTCGTGCATGGAACTGCTGAGTGCGGTGCCTGCGGTGAGCACGGCGCCCGCGCCCACCAAGCCGCGTCGGTTGAGCATGAGGTCCATTCCCGTGAATTCGGTGAGGACCGCAGCCGTCCGGTCGGGCGCCCAAGGCAGGCCGTCGGGGTTCGAAGCGTTCCCGGCGTCCCGTCGTCTCCCCGCGCGTCCGTGTCGTACGAACCCGAGGTCCTCGATGGTCACGACACGGCCGAGCCGCTCGGTGAACAGAGACGCCATCACCCTGGGTACCGGATCGCGTGGGATCTCCCCCATGTCGATCCAGCGTCTGACCCGCGAGGTGTCGGTGGCCAGTTGGGGGTGGCCCAGGGCCGCCGCCTGTCTGTTCACCAGCCGCGCGAGTTCGCCCTTGGACCAGCCGGCGAGGCCGAACAGGTCCGACAGACGGGTGTTGGGTTCTCCGGTCACGTCAAGCCCCCAGGTTCTCGGCTGAGTCGACAGTAACCGTCCGTCAGATGCCGGGCGACTATTCGCCAGGCTTCGCCAGGGTGCGCCAGATGGTGTGCCACCCGTGGCGGGGTGTCGTGTTAGGAACGCGCCACCCCGGCCCGGCAGCCGACACATTCCCCAGGGTGTGGAACGGTCGCCGGGGCGGGAGGCGCGGCAACTCGTCGGTACACGAAGGGACTCGTCCGCCCATGTACACAGCGTCGTCGTACACAGCACCGTCCTCCGTGTCCGCTCCGCCCCGCCAGCCGCGGCCACCCGCGGTCGGCGGCGGGCCGTATCTCGATCCCTCCCAGGCCGGCCGGGCCAGGCGCTGGACGGGGCCGGCCAACGGGCCGCTCGGCGGCCGGCTGGACCTGTCGGGCACGCAGGGCGCGCAGTTGAGGATGGCCATCGCCTCGGTGCACCGGATCTGTCCGGAGTTCAACCCCGTGCAGGTGCTGCGGCGCAGCGGCCGCTCGGTGCTGCTGGTCGGGACGACCGGACGGACGACGGCGGTGGCCAAGTGTCTACTGGACCGGTCACCCGCGTGGGCCGAGAGCTTCCGGCACGAGATAGCCGCATACCGTTCTTTCGTGCGCCACCGCCCGCCGGTGCGGGTGCCCCGGCTGATCGCCGCCGATCCCGACAACTGCACGCTGGTCGTGGAGCGGATGCCCGGACGCGCGGCGGCCCTGTCGCGCCACCCCGCCGAGGCCCCGCCGCGCGCCGACGTACGGGCCGTGCTCGGCGCGGTGGCGCGGCTCAACACCTGGCGTCCGCCGGGCGACATGTTCGGTCCGGGTCTGGACTACGCGCGCCGGATCACCCGCTACCACGAGCTGGGTCTGTTCACCGACCGGGATCTGGGGGATCTGCAGAAGCTGCTGCACGGTCTGGGGCGCCCCGGCATGAGGCAGTTCTGTCACGGGGACGCGCTGCTCTCCAACATGCTGCTGTCGCCCGCCGGGCCGGTGCTCGTCGACTGGGAGCACGCCGGCTGGTATCTGCCGGGGTACGACATGGCGACGCTGTGGATGGTGCTCGGCAACAACCCGCTGGCGCGCCA
The DNA here is from genome assembly GCF_010384365.1 of Streptomyces sp. S4.7. Lineage (NCBI taxonomy): Bacteria > Bacillati > Actinomycetota > Actinomycetes > Kitasatosporales > Streptomycetaceae > Streptomyces > Streptomyces sp. S4.7. The sequence goes on from NZ_CP048397.1 coordinate 411,263, forward strand.
GCAGATCAGCAAGCTCGCGCAGGCCAGGGGTACGGCGGACCGGGACGCCTTCCTGGTGAATCTGATGCTCGTGCTGACCGGGGAGATCCGTAAGTACGAGACGGCGGTGCAGCGCACCATGCGCGAGGCGCCCGCCGTCGGTGCGCACCAGCCGCCGCCGGGTGCGGCGCCGACGGGTGAGGAGCAGCGGCTGCTGCTGCGGCGGCTGCACGACGACTGCGCCATGGCGCGCAGGGCCGTGCGCGCCGCGGTCGGGACGCGTTGACCACCCGCAGGGGGACTCGATCGCCGGAGGGGCTTCATGAGCCCGTCCGGCGATCGAGCACGGTCACCGCGCTACGGCCCGCTGAACTCGACCGTGTCCACGTCGAACGCGTTGTTCTGCGGCGAGGTGAAGACGAGATAGAGCTTGTGCGTCCCGTCGTGGGCCTTCACCGGGACCGGGTCGGTGGGCCGGTAGACGTCCCAGTCCCCGGTGTTGGGGATCGGGGTGGTGGCGAGCAGTTCGCCGTCCGGGGCGCCGGCCCGTAGTTCGATCGCGCCGACTCCGTACGGTGAGGAGACCTGGTAGCTGACCGAGTCGACGCCTTCCACGCTCATCGGTTCGAAGGCCACCCAGTCGCCGTCGCTGATGTCGCCGATGCGTTTGCCGTTCGCGGCACCCGTCTGGTCGACGATCCTGGTGCCCGACTGGTCGTCGTGGTACTCGGCCTGCTTGAGCTTCGGTTGCAGGACGGACCGCCCGTAACCGGTGAGCGCCGGTGCACCGTCACCGCCGCCGTCGGTGTACTTGGCGTTGAGTACGTAGGTGAGGTCGGCGCCCTCGGGATGGCCGCCCAGATCACCGGTGTCGACGGTGCCCTCACAGCCGGGGATGTCGTTCGTCGGGTGCTCGTGGTCGTCGTGCCCGAGTGCCGGGTTGATGGTGACCTCGGAGCAGTCGACGGTCCCGTCCTCCGGGTCGGTGACCGTGATCTTGTACGGGATCCGGTCGCCCGAGTTCTTCGCCTCGCGCTTCGGGGCGCGGGCGCTGGTCGACAACGACGTGAATGTGATGGCCCTGGCCGAACAGCGGCGGGCGTTCCCCAACACCCGTTTCCTGCTCTACATCAAGGTGGGTACGGGCATCGGCTGCGACATCGTCGCCGACGGCAGGCTGCACCGTGGGGCGCAGGGCAGCGCCGGCGACATCGGCCACATCAAGGTGAGCGACCAGGAGGACCCCTGCCGGTGCGGCAATTTCGGCTGCCTGGAAGCGGTGGCGGGCGGTGCGGCGATCGCGGCGAGGCTCGCGGGCCTCGGACTTGACGCCGCGTCGGGCAGCGATGTCGTACGGCTGGTGAAGTCCGGCAACAGGGACGCGCTGCGCATGGTGCGCGAGGCGGGCCGCGCGGTCGGCGAGGTGCTTGCGGGGCTGGTGAACTTCTTCAACCCCGACACGGTGGTGCTCGGCGGCGCGCTGGCGGCCGTGCACGACCAGTTGCTCGCGGGGGTCCGCGAGGCGGTGTACCGCCGGTCGCACCCGCTGGCCACTCATGTGCTGCGGATCGAGCCGAGCCGTACGGGTGAGAACGCGGCGGCGTTCGGCGCGGGGATCCTCGCGATCGAGCACGCCCTGTCGCCGGCGCAGGTGGACCGGCAGCTGGCGCGCGACCTCACGCCATGAACGCGGCCCGGACTCCCGGGCGGACGCCCGCCTGACGGATCCGACAACGTGTCAGGTTCAAGAAACGTCAAGGTCCGATCGACATCGTTCCAGGTCGGCCGAGTCCGGACATTGGTTCACACCACTGACGCTCCGCAGGCCCGTGGCCTGCGACCCGCGAAACCCCCCGACACGCGCGCTGACGTGCGAACTCCCCGCCGTCACGCCTGATTGACGGATCGCCTCCGAGCCGATACCCCTGTACCCCTGCCCTGTACTCCGCACCGCCGGCCCGCACGACGTGTCAGGTGGCGGGTACGGCTCCGCGGGCGCTTCGCGCACCACGTCACTGGAGGCCGCATTGCAAGGTTCCGCCCCCACATCCGTCAGAACCGTCCGCAGGCGTGCGGCGCGAACGGCGGGCGCCGTCGCCTCGGCCGCCCTGCTGCTTCCCCTGGTGTCGGCCGCTCCCTCCGCCACCGCCGAGCAGCCCGCCGCCGGCGCGCTCCAGCGTGACTTCGCCGCGGCGGCGGACCGGTACGACGTACCGGCGAGCGTCCTGCTCGGCGTCTCCTACCTCCAGTCGCGGTGGGACACGCACGGCGGCGCGGCCAGTGTGACCGGCGGCTACGGCCCCATGCACCTCACCGACGCCAGGACCGCGATCGCCGAGGCGCCCCACCACTCGCACGGCACGGAGGACGCCCGCGGCGACACCTCCCGCCCGGTGAAGACGGGCGCCCCGGACTCGGTCCGCGAAGTGGTCGTGCCCGAGAACTCCGAACTGCCGGCCCGGCTGCGCACCGTCGACCGTGCGGCGAAGCTCACCGGGCAGTCCCCGGAACGGGTCAGGCAGGACACCGCCGCCAACATCCGCGGCGGCGCGGCCCTCCTGGCCGACGCCCAGCGCGCTCTCGGCAGACCGCTGAGCGCCGACCCCGCCGACTGGTACGCCGCCGTCGCCCGCTTCTCCGGCGCCGACGACGCGGCCACCGCCGCCACGTACGCGAACGACGTCTACGCGGTGATCAGGGAAGGCCAGCGGCGCCACACCGACACCGGACAGCGGGTGGCGCTCCCGGCGGCGCCCGCCGTGTCCCCCGACACCTCACAGGTGTCGAAGCTCGGGCTCCGCGAGATCGACGCGGGCAAAACGGAGTGCCCGCGCAGCGTTGCCTGCGAGTGGATCCCGGCGCCGTACGAGGAGTTCGGCGAGGGCGACTACGGCAACCACGACAAGGCCGACCGTCCCAAGGCGGAGTCCCCCTCCATCAACACGATCGTCATCCATGACACCGAGGCGACCTGGGACACCACGCTCAAGCTGGTCCAGGACCCCACGTATGTCTCCTGGCACTACTCGCTGCGCTCGTCCGACGGACACATCGCACAGCACGTCCCGCTGAAGGACGTCGGCTGGCACGCGGGCAACTGGTACGTCAACTCCACCTCGGTGGGCCTGGAGCACGAGGGTTTCCTCGTCTCCCCCGACGCCTGGTACACCGAGGCGATGTACCGGACGTCCTCACGGCTGGTGCGTCACCTCGCCGACCGGTACGACATCCCGCTGGACCGGCAGCACATCATCGGCCACGACAACGTGCCCGGTACGACCGCGGCGACCATCGCCGGTATGCACACCGATCCGGGCCCCTACTGGGACTGGGCGCACTACTTCGAGCTGCTGGGCAAGCCGTTCAAGGCGGACGGCGGGCGCAACGCGGGCGCGGTGACGATCCGTCCCGACTACGCGTCCAACCAGCCGCTCTACACGGGCTGTGTGACGGCCGGCCAGGCGTGCGCCCCGCACGGCTCGGGGGCGGTGCGGCTGCACACCGCGCCGGACGCCGCGTCGCCGCTCGTCAAGGACATCGGCCTGCGGCCGGGCGGCGGGGACTCCACGACCGGGGTCAACGACCTGGGCGCACGCGCCTCGACGGGCCAGCAGTTCGCCGTCGCCGGGCGCGAGGGCGACTGGACGGCGATCTGGTACCTCGGCCAGAAAGCCTGGTTCCACAACCCGCGCACGGCGCCCACGGCCGTGAGCGCCGAGGAGCGGGTGCTGACGCCGAAGGACGGTCTCGCGGAGGTTCCGGTGTACGGCAGGGCGTACCCGGAGGCGTCGGCGTACCCGGCCGACATCCCCGTGCAGGCGATCTCGCCGTTCCCGTACAAGCTGCTCGCCGGCCAGAAGTACGTGGTCGGTGACCGGGTGCCGGGCGCGTACTACTTCGCGCCCACCTTCGACACGACGGGGCACCGCGTGGTGAGCGGCGACGAGGAGTACTACGAGATCCAGTTCGGACACCGGGTCGCCTATGTGAAGGTGTCCGACGTGCGGGTCCTGCCCTCGGGCCGCTGAGAAGCGGCTCTCGTAGGGCGACGGGCGCCACCGGCCTGTGGGGGGTCGGTGGCGCCACCCCTGTTCTCACGGTCCGCCGCGCGCTCGGCGGTGTCAGTAGCGCAGCACCGCCGCGATCCGGTGGTGGTCGTCGAGTACGTCGTCGTCGAGGAACACCACCTGCGCACCGCCGTCCAGGGCCGTCTCGACGAGTTCGTCGACGATGTCGTCCTGCACCTCACGGCCGAGCGCCTCCCCGCCGTCGCCGTCTACCGGCATCAGATGCCCCTCGCCGACCCTGGCGGACCGCTGGAAGTGCTCCTCCACCGCCACCAGACCGGCCCGCCGCTCGCGGACCGCGTCCCACACCTCGTCCAGACCGGCGGCGAAGGTGCGCCTGCCCTTGGCGTCGCCCAGCCGGACCAGGGCCTCCCGCTCCTCGCCCCGCGCATACTCCTGGACGACGGGCCGGACCGCCTTGCCCAGCACATGCGCGGGGCCCTCGGAGAGGCCGCCCTTGGCCAGCCGGCCCGCGGCGGACCTGGAGGTGGTGCCCGCGTCCTCCAGCAGGGCGAGCGCCGGGGAGACGCCGACCAGATGGAACGGGCGGGGGTGCGCGGCCAGCACGGCCGCGAAGGCGTCGTCGACCGACCGCAGGAACTTACGCGTCTCCTCGTCCATGAAGGTGCTCGGCGTGTCGCCTATCCGCTCCTCGCGCTCGACGTCCCACGTCTCCTCGGGAGGCGTCATGGGGAAGCCGTCGGCGCGGTGCTCGTGCAGGGAGTCCCCGACACCGTTCCAGAGCGTCGCGCGGTCGGCGGCGACGCTCAGCACCCAGTAGCGGTGCAGCTGGGCGGTGGCGGCCACCAGGTTCCGGGTGAGGAAGGTGTCGCTGATGACGACGGATTCGGGCGCGTCGCGGGGCAGGTACCAGACCTGGTGCTCCTGCGCGTCGGCGAGGATCAGCAGCCCGTCGAGCTTGTGCCGCAGGTCCACCTCGGCCACCGCCCGGTCGAGCTGCACCCTGACCGCCTGGCGCGTGGCCTTGGGCACGTCCGGATCGGCCTCCATGCGGTGTACGGCCTCGGAGAGGACGTTGCGCAGGCGCACCGGGTCCTCTTCGTTCAGCGGCTCGTGCCGGTGGGTGGGCATTGTCAGGGACACCGCCGGATACGGCCTCGGCCTGCGCAGTCTCCGCAGGACTTCGGGCGTCAGATCGTTACTGTCCATGCTGCCCCTTCGCTCGGCGGAGGTCCCACACCGGCGAGCGGCCGGCTGGAGTACCCCGGACCTGTTTCCATCTTGCGGGACGTCGCCGACATCCGCAGGGGCGCGGGGCCGCCGGACGCGACGGGGTCCCGCCCCGGCTGCCGCCGCTGCCGGGACGGGACCCCTCGTACCGCCGCCGTCAGTGCCGGCCGCGGCGCGCTGTGAATTCGTAGACCCGGCCCGCGGTGGCGCGGAACCTGCTCTCGCCGCCGGGCAGCAGGGTGCTGCGCAGGGTCAGGTCGCCGGTGCGGCTCGCGGTGAGGACGATCCGGCTCGCCTTCCCCCCGGACCAGGTGATGTCGAGTGTGGCGCCGCCGCGTGCCCGCAGCCCGGTGACCGAGCCGTCGGGCCAGGACGCGGGCAGGGCCGGCAGGACCTCGATCGGGCCGTGCTGGCTCTGGAGCAGCATCTCGGCGACACCGGAGGAGGCGCCGAAGTTGCCGTCGATCTGGAACGGCGGGTGGGTGTCCCAGAGGTTCGGCAGGGTGGAGCTCTTGAGCTGCTCGGTGAGCATCTTGTGCGCGTGGTCGCCGTCCCGCAGCCGCGCCCAGAAGTTGATCTTCCAGGCCTTGCTCCAGCCCGTTCCGCCGTCTCCGCGCGCGGTCAGCGACACCTTGGCGGCGTCGGCCCACTCGGTGCCGACCTCGATCTGCCGCCCCGGGTGCAGGCCGAAGAGGTGCGAGACGTGCCGGTGGTCGTTGTCCGGGTCGTCCAGGTCCTCCTTCCACTCCTGGAGCTGTCCCCACGACCCGATGCGCAGTCCGGGGTCGAGGTCGCGCAGCGCCAGCCGGAGCCGCCTGCGGAACCGGGGGTCGTCGCCCAGGGTCTCCGACGCCTCCAGCGTGTTGGTGAACAGGTCGTGCACGATCTGCTGGGACATCGCCGCGCCCGCGGTGAAGTCGCCGTTCTCGGGCGAGTAGCTGGGGTTGACGACGAGCTTGCCGTCGCGCGGGTCGGCCCGCAGGAAGCCGAGCCAGAACTCGGCGGTCTCCTTCATCACCGGGAAGGCGGTGGAGCGCAGATAGTCGGTGGAGGCGTTGAAGCGGTAGTGGTCGTACATCTGCTGGGTGAGCCAGGCGCCCGCCTCCGGGAACCAGAACGACTGCGGGAACCGGTGCAGCCCCGTGAAGCCGTACGGATTGGTCTCGTTGTTCACCACCCAGCCGACCGTCTCGAAGATCTCCCGCGCGGTGGTGCGGCCCGGTTCACGCATCGAGTCGACGTATCGGTCGTACGGCACGGTGGTCTCGGCGAGGTTGGTGACCTCGGCGAGCCAGTAGTTCATCTGGAGGTTGATGTTGACGTGGTAGTCCGCGTCCCAGGGCGGGTTGGTGACGTTGTTCCAGACGCCCTGGAGGTTCGCGGGCAGCGACCCGGCCCGTGACGAGGCGATGAGCAGATACCGGCCGTACTGGAAGTACAGCGCTTCGAGCGCCCTGTCGGCGTCGCTCGTGCCTCCGGTGTACCGGGCGAGGAGCTGGTCGGTCGGCAGGTCGGGCAGCTGCTGGCCGATGTCGAGCGACACCCGGTCGAACAGCCCCTGGTGGTCGGCGACGTGCTCGGCGCGCAGGTCGTCGTAGGAGCGGTCGGCCGCCCGGTCGACGGCGGCGGTGACCGCGGCGTGCGGGTCGTCGGTGCGGTAGTCGGGGTAGGTGTCGGCGTAGTCGGTGCCGGCCGCGAGGACGAACCAGGCGCTGTCGGCGCCGCTGACGGTGAGGGTGCCGTTCCCGGCGGTGACGGTGCCTCCTTGCGTCCGTACGCGGATCTGGCCCTCGAAGAGCAGCCCGTTGTTCTGGAGTTTGCCCCGGACGGTGAGCCGGTCGCCGGACGCCGTGGCCGTGAAGTCGTCGCGGGGGGAGGTGTACCGGAGAGTGAAGCCGATCCTGCCCGGCTGGTCCGCGGCGAACCGGCCCGCGATGACCTCGCCGGGGTGGGAGGCGAAGAACTCCCGCGTGTACGTGGCGCCTTGGTGGACGTACGAGACCGAGGCGAGGGCCGTGCCGATGTCGAGCGCGCGCCGGTAGGAGGAGTCGGGGCCCCCGGGCGCTCCGGGGACATCGAGCAGCAGGTCGCCGAAGACGTTGTAGGAGCCGAAGTTGTGCTTGGGCTGGCCCAGCTCGGCCGCGACGGCCTGGGGGGTCATGGCCCCCTCGGCGTCGATGCGCTCCTGGACACCGCGCAGCACACCGGGCCGCGGGCTGGTCCAGTTGCCGTGGTCGTAGTCGGGGGCTCCGGGGCCGCCGGTCCACAGGGTCTTCTCGTTGAGGACCAGCCGCTCGGAGGCGAGCGTTCCGTAGATGCCGGCACCGAGGGCGCCGCTGCCGATGGGGAGGCTTTCGCGCTCCCAGTCGGCGGCGGGCTTGGTGTACCAGAGCGTCAATTCATCGGAGGGGTCGGCGGCTGCGGCCCTACCGGCCAGAGCGGGTAAACCCAGCGCGAGGGCACTGGTTACGCCGAGTGCGGACTTCATCGTGGTTCTGCGGGAGATGCCCTGAGTCATGCGGCAGACGTTAAAAGTCCGATGACTGAATTGGCAAGGCACATGACAAAACCTCGCGGCAGGCAATTTTCCTGCCGCGAGGCGGTGGGGTGGGGACGCGCCGGGCCGTGGGCGCGCGACGCCCTGCTCAGCCCTGCTGGAAGAGCTCCGCGGGGAGCGGCTTCAGCAGCGCGTAGAGATCGTCGGTGATCGGCCGGTCCCAGCTCGCGATGGTGACGAGGACGTTGTCGCTGCGGTCGAACTGCACGCAGGCGATACGGCTTTCGGAGAGCTTCAGCCGGCGCACTATCAGCAGGTTGTCCCCCTGCATGACCGGCACGTCCTCCGTGCTGACGACGTCGACCTGCTCCTCGTTCTCCAGGGCGAGCAGCAGTTGTGCCACCTCGAAGGGAATCTGGCCGTCCTCCACCTCGCGGGCAGGTGATCCCTCGGGCAGATTGCCGATGATCATCGCCGGGCCGCGTCCGCCGAACAGGTCGTACCGCAGGAAGACGCCCTGGCAGCTGCCGTCGGGGGCGGGCAGCAGACCGGCGCCCAGATTTCCGGGCCAGTCACCCGGGTCCATGGCCAGGACGTCGAAGTCCGGGCCCGCGGGTGTGGCGGCGCTGCGGCGGCGGAGGAAGGACATGCCGCCATGGTACGTCTCCCAGGGACGCCGTCGACGCGGGACCCGGGGCACGCCGGGAGCGCCGGGACACCAGCTCGGTCAGGTGAGGTCGAACTCCCCGTCGCGGGCGTTGAGCACGAAGGCCCGCCACTCCGCGGGGCTGAAGATCAGTGAGGGATTCTCCGGTTTACCGCCGTTGCGCATCGCGATGAACCCTTCGACGAAAGCGATCTGGACGTCCCCCGTGCCCTGGCTGCTCGAACGCCAGTCGGCCTTGCTCAGGTCCAGTTCCGGCTTGTCCCAGCCCGCCAACGGCTGCTGGGTGGTGGTGCTCTCAGCCACGTCCCGCTCCTCCCGGTTCGTCGTCCGGGGCCAGACTATCGATCGTTCGCGGTCCCGGACAGGCCGCTGCACGGGCCGCACCCAACCCCCTTGAGATGGCCACGAGTTGCCGTCGCAACCGCTCCTCGGACAAGGATTCGGCCGCGCAGGCGAACACGCACCGGCGCGCCTCTGGCCTTGACGCCGGTCCGGACGGCTGGATTACTGGGCGGGAAGAAGATCAACCGAATGATCGGTCGTCCGGGTGCTCGCCCGGTAGGGGAAGATTCGGGAGTCGGCCATGACGGATCTGCTGGACGCCGGGGAGCGGCTCGGCCGGGACGAGCTCGAAGCGTTGCAGCTCACCCGGCTGCGGGCGACGCTGCGGCACGCGTACGAGAACGTGCCGTTCTACCGGGAGTCGTTCGACGCCGCCGGGCTGCGGCCGGACGACTGCCGCTCGCTCGCCGACCTCGCCCGCTTCCCCTTCACCGCCAAGACCGATCTGCGGGACAACTATCCCTTCGGGATGTTCGCCGTCGATCAGTCGCAGGTCCGGCGCATCCACGCCTCCAGCGGCACCACGGGCCGTCCGACCGTCGTCGGCTACACGCAGGGCGATCTGGACACCTGGGCCGATGTCGTGGCCCGCTCGATCCGCGCGGCCGGCGGCCGGCCCGGTCACAAGGTCCATGTGGCGTACGGATACGGCCTGTTCACCGGCGGTCTCGGCGCGCACTACGGCGCCGAGCGGCTCGGCTGCACCGTCATTCCCGCGTCCGGCGGCATGACCGCGCGGCAGGTCCAGCTGATCACCGACTTCCGGCCCGAGATCATCATGGTGACGCCGTCCTACATGCTGACGCTGCTGGACGAGTTCGAGCGCCAGGGCGTCGACCCCCGGGCGACCTCCCTGCGGGTCGGCGTCTTCGGGGCCGAACCGTGGACGCAGGAGATGCGGCGCGAGATCGAGGAGCGGTTCGCGATCGACGCCGTGGACATATACGGCCTCTCCGAGGTCATGGGCCCCGGCGTGGCGCAGGAGTACGTCGAGACGAAGGACGGGCTGCACATCTGGGAGGACCACTTCTACCCGGAGGTCGTCGACCCGTTCACCGGTGAGGTGCTGCCCGAGGGCGAGGAGGGCGAGCTGGTCTTCACCTCCCTCACCAAGGAGGCGATGCCGGTGATCCGTTACCGCACCCGTGATCTGACGCGGCTGCTGCCGGGCACGGCGCGGGTGTTCCGGCGGATGGAGAAGGTCACCGGGCGCAGTGACGACATGGTGATCCTGCGCGGGGTGAATCTCTTCCCGACGCAGATCGAGGAGATCGTGCTGCGTACGGCGGGGGTGGCCCCGCACTTCCAGCTGCGGCTGACCCGTGAGGGCCGGATGGACGCGCTGACCGTACGGGCCGAGGCACGGGCGGGGGCGACGCCGGATCGGCGCACGGCCGCCGCGCGGTCGATCGCGGCGGCCGTGAAGGACGGGATCGGGGTCTCGGTGGCGGTCGAGGTGGTCGACCCGGAGACGCTGGAGCGCTCGGTGGGCAAGATCAAGCGCATCGTGGACCTCAGGACCACCCCCGGCCCGTCCGGCGGCTGAGAACGAACCGGCCACGGCCGGGACCCCGCCGCGGTGTTCGGGGCGCTCACCGCGAGAACCGGTCCCGCAGCTCGCGCTTGAGGATCTTGCCGCTCGCGTTGCGCGGCAGCTCCGTCACGAACAGGACCTTCTTCGGCGCCTTGAAGTGGGCGAGCTTCTCCCGTGCGTGGTCCAGGAGTTCGTCCTCCGTGACCTCACCCCTCGGCACGACCACCGCGGTGACCGCCTCGATCCAGCGGTCGTCCGGCAGACCTATCACCGCGGTCTCGGCGACGCCCGGATGTGTGTACAGCGCGTCCTCGACCTGGCGTGAGGCGACCAGCACACCGCCGGAGTTGATGACGTCCTTGACCCGGTCGACCACCGTGTAGAAGCCGTGGGCGTCGCGCACCGCGAGGTCGCCGGAGTGGAACCACCCGTCACGGAAGGCGTCCGCCGTCTCCTCGGGCTTGCGCCAGTAGCCGGCGCACAGCTGCGGGGAGCGGTACACGACCTCGCCCGCCGTACCGTCGGGGACCTCCTTGCCGTCCTCGTCCACGACCCGCGCCTCCACGAAGCGCACCGGGCGCCCGCAGGAGTCCATCCGGCCCTCGTGTTCCGCAGGGCCGAGGACGGTGGCGAGCGGACCGATCTCGCTCTGGCCGAAACAGTTGTAGAAGGCGAGTGACGGGAGGCGTTCGCGCAGTCGCTCCAGCACGGGCACCGGCATGATCGAGGCGCCGTAGTACGCCTTGCGCAGTCCGCCGAGTTCGCGGGTCGCGAAGTCCGGATGGTTGGACAGACCGATCCACACGGTGGGCGGCGCGAAGAGGCTGTCGGCACGTCCCGACTCCACCAGATCGAAGACGGCCGCCGGGTCGGGCCCGTCCAGAATGATGTTCTCCGCGCCCACGGCCAGGTAGGGCAGCAGGAACACATGCATCTGCGCCGAGTGGTACAGCGGCAGCGAGTGGATGGGCCGGTCGCTCTCCCGCAGGTCGAGCGCGTCTATGGCGCTGGCGTACTCGTGCACGAGCGCCCGGTGCGTCATCATCGCGCCCTTGGGCAGGGCGGTGGTGCCCGAGGTGTAGAGCAGTTGCGCCAGGTCGTCGGAGTCCCGGTCGGGGTCGTATGCCCCCGGGTCGGCGAGCGCGGCGAGCAGCGAGTCGTCGCTGTCGCGCAGCGCCCGGACGGCGATGCCCGGCGGGAGACGGTCGGCGAGCGCCGGGTCGGTGAGCACGAGGCCGCTCGCGGACTGCTCCAGGATGTACGCGAGGTCGTCGCCGGTGAGGTGCTGGTTGACCGGTACGTGGACGAGCCCGGCGCGTGCGCAGGCGAGGAAGGCGATCAGATAGGCGTCGGAGTTGTGGCCGTAGGTGGCGACCCGGTCGCCGTCCTGGAGTCCGTGCCCGCGCAGGGCGGCGGCCGCCGTCGAGACGGCGGTGTCGAGTTCGGCGTAGGTCCAGCTCCGGTCCCCGTATCCGACCGCGGTGCGGTCGGGGACGCGTCGGGCGCTGCGGCGTACGACGCCGTCGACGGTGCTGTGGAGCAGTTCCCTGACGGCGCGTTCCTCGGCGTTCATGGCGTGATACTCCGTGCCGTCACGGAGCGGGTCAAGCCCTCCGCCGGTGAACGGGGGCAGGGACCGAGGAGTGTGTCGGCATCCTCGGGGGCTCCACCCTCAAGGACTCACCGCGAGGAACACGAACGCCGCGAAGATCGCCATGTGGACGCCGCCCTGGAGCAGCGTGGCCCGGCCCGGCACGACGGTCAGCGCGCCCACGACGACGGTGAGCGCGAGCAGGACCATGTGGGTGGCGCTCAGCCCGAGGACCAGCGGGCCCTCCAGCCAGATGGTGGCGAGCGCGATGGCGGGGATGGTCAGGCCGATGCTGGCCATGGCCGAGCCGAGTGCGAGGTTGAGGCTGGTCTGCACCCGCTCGCGGCGCGCGGCCCGTACGGCGGCCAGCGTCTCGGGCGCGAGGACGAGCAGCGCGATGATGACACCCACCACGGCGTGCGGCATCCCGGCCGACTCGACGCCCGACTCGATGGTGGGGGACACCGCCTTCGCGTCGCCGACGACCGCGACCAGCGCGACGACGAGCATGACCGCGCTCAGTGTGCTCGCCCACCGGGTGGGCGGCGGCGCGTGCTCGTCCACCTCCTTGATCTCCCCCTCCTGGGTGACGGGCAGGAAGTACTCGCGGTGGCGCAGCGTCTGCATGGCGACGAAGAGCCCGTAGAGCGCGAGGGAGGCGATCGCCGCGAACGTGAGCTGCGCCGTGGAGAACTCGGGGCCGGGCTTGCTGGTGGTGAAGGTCGGGAAGACCAGGCTGAGCGTGGCGAGCGTCGCCACCGTGGCGAGCGCGCCGCCCGATCCCTCGGCGTTGAAGACGGCGACCTTGCTGCGGAGGGCGCCGACGACCAGGGATACGCCCACGATGCCGTTGCAGGTGATCATGACGGCGGCGAAGACGGTGTCCCGGGCGAGGGTGGCGCTCTTGGCGCCGCCGTCGACCATCAGGGTGACGATGAGCGCGACTTCGATGACGGTGACCGCGACGGCGAGCACGAGTGAGCCGAACGGCTCGCCGACCCGGTGCGCGACGACCTCGGCGTGGTGCACGGCGGCGAGTACGGCTCCCCCGAGCAACAGGGCCACCAGGGAGACCGCGTAGCCCGGCAGGTCGCGGCCCCAGCCGAGTACCAGCGCCACCAGGGCGAGCAGCGGTACGACCACGGTCCAGCGGGACCACAGCGATCGGATCCCGGTACGCGTCGTCATACGCCTCACGCTGTCAGAGGCGCCCGGCGCCCGCGCGGCGAGCCGCGGCGTCATGGGCCGTGCGGAGGCGGGGCAGTAGCCTCGTGCGTCGGACGGATTCGGACGGGGCGTCATGTCGGAGGGACGGGCGGATGAGCGGGGACTCGGCGGGCGGCGCGAGCAGCCGGCGGAGGCGGGGCGCGGGCAGGCGGGCGCCGGGAGGCGCGCTCGCGCCGGCGCCCGGCCCGTTCGCCGACGCGGCGACCGCCACGGGCGCCGGGGCGGGGCCGCCCGGCCCCGCGCGCTCGGGCTCCGGGAGGCCGGCCCCGACGCTGCGGCGGGGCTCCCCCGCGCGCGCCGGGCTGCTGCCGGGACCGCTGGAGCGGCTGGTGAGCGACGCCGAGCGGTTCCTGGAGCCCTCGCCGGCGCACCCCTGGTACGCGGGCGCCGTGCTGCTCGCCGGGCGCGGTGGCACGGTGGCGCTGCACCGGGCCATCGGCAGCGCCGTGCGCTACTCGGCGTACGACGAGGCGACCGACACCGGTGTCGAGTTCCCCGCCGCCCGGCGGATCGCGATGGCCGAGGACACCGTCTTCGATCTGGCGTCCGTCTCGAAGCTGTTCACATCGATCCTCGCCGTGCAGCGGATCGAGCGCGGGACGCTGGCCCTGGAGGAGCGCGTCGCGTCGTATCTCCCGGACTTCGGCGGCGCGGGCAAGCAGAATATGACGATCCGTCAACTACTTACGCACACCTCGGGGTTCGCCGCCTGGATCCCGCTCTATCGGGAGCCGACGCGGGAGAGGATGCTCCAGCGGCTGTGGGACGAGGCGCCGACGAGCCCGCCGGGGAGCGTCCACCGGTACTCCGACCTCAATCTGATCTCCCTTCAGCTCGTCCTGGAGAAGATCACCGGGCGCGCGCTGGACGTCCTGCTGCGTGAGGAGATCACCGCTCCCCTCGGTATGCACCGCACCCGCTTCAACCCGCCCGCGTCCTGGAAGCCGAGGATCGCGGCCACCGAGGACTGCCGGCAGCCGTGGTCGGGGCTCGACCGCGGTCCGGTGTGGGGTGAGGTGCACGACGAGAACGCGTTCGGCTTCGACGGGGTCGCCGGCCACGCCGGGATCTTCTCGTGCGCCTGGGACCTGGCGGTTCTGGGCCGTACGCTGCTGAGCGGCGGTGCGTACGGCCGGGCGAGGATCCTGCGACCGGCGTCGGTGGAGCTGATGTTCACCGACTTCAACACGGACTTCCCCGGTGACGGGCACGGACTGGGCTTCGAGCTCTACCAGCACTGGTACATGGGGGCCATGGCCACGCCGCGTACGGCCGGTCACACCGGCTTCACCGGCACCAGTCTCGTCCTCGATCCGACGACCGACTCGTTCCTGGTCGTGCTCGGCAACTCCGTCCACCCGGTGCGCGGTTGGCGGTCCGGCAGTGCGCCCCGGGTCGCGGCCGCGGACCATATGGCGCGGGCCGTGCCCGTCATCCCGGAGGCGGGCCGGAGCGCGTGGTTCTCCGGGATGGCCGCGGGCACCACCGCCACGCTCACGCTGCCCGCGCTGCGTATCGCCACCGGGCAGGGGCGGTTGTGCTGCTCCCTGTGGTGGGACACGGAGCCGGTGACGGGCCAACTGGTCCTGGAGGCACGGGAGAACGGGAACGGCGGCGAGTGGCGGCCGGTGCCCTTCACGACGACGCCGTCCGGTTCCGCCGAGGAGGCGGGCACACCCCGTCCTGCGGGCTCGGTCTCGGGGTGGTCGGGGCGCGTCTGGCACGGGCTGCGTGCCGACCTCGCCGCCTGGCGCGGCCGGACGGTGCGGCTGCGCTGGCGTTACGCGACCGGCGGCCCGTACGTCGGCCGTGGCGCCTATGTGGACGGTCTGCGGGTCGAGGACGGTGGCCGTACCGTGTTCGACGACTCGCGCCACGGGGACGCGGTCCGCGTCGAGCCGGACGGGTGGAGCGTGTCGGCCGACTGAACCCCAGTACGGGCGTTCGAGCGTCCACGCATTAGGGTTTCCGGGGTGACTGCGACCACCACCTTCAGCGACGCCTTCCTCCGGATGACCGAGCGGCACGCCGCCTGGGGCGCGCAACAGCTCGAAGCGTTCAACGAGTTCATGCCGACCGGGCCGTGGACGGCCGACCTCGACCAGCGCCTCTACCGCCAGGCGGAACGCGATCTGCGGATCTCGGTGCTGGGGAGCTTCGACACGTCGGACGGCTCGTGGCTGTGGGGCTGGGCGAACCCCGGCTTCGGCGGAACGCCCGTCGTCGGCGCGGCGGACGAAATACGGCGGCTGGGCGAGGCGCACGGCATCCCGGAGTTCACGACCGACCTGGTGGACCTTTCCGCGTTCGACGACCCCCGCTTCGCGGTGGAGACCCTCGTGTTCGGGGCGATGGGCGCGCTCGGCGCCTGCGGCTACATCGGCGTCCAGGCCTCCGCCGAGGGCCGTCTGTACATGGTGCCGGACGATCCGCAGGTGCCGCGTGCCGTGCCCGACGGCATCACGTTGCCGCGCGTGCTGCTGACGGGCGCGGGCCTGCTCCCCGGGAGTTCGGCCCGCGCCGTGGTGGCCGGGTACTTCGACCACCACGGACTGACTTCGCGTCAGGAGGCGGAGCTGATCAGCGCCGACCTGCCCGGCGGCGCCACGGCCGACGTCCTGTTCGACGGTGCCGGGCGCGTCGCGTCCGTCAGGATGAGGAACGTCACCCGGTAGACCCGTACGCGGCCGGATCCCGGCTCAGCCGGCCTGGGTCCGGCCCGCCTCCAGCACCGCCATCGCCGCGTTGTGTCCGGGTACGCCGCTGACGCCTCCGCCGCGTACGGCGCCCGCGCCGCACAGCAGCACGTTCGCGTGGGCCGTCTCCACGCCCCACCGGCCCGTGTCGGCCGTGGCGTAGGGGAAGGCGAGATCGCGGTGGAAGATGTGGCCGCCGGGCAGCCGCAGTTCACGTTCCAGGTCCAGTGGCGTCTTCGCCTCGATGCAGGGCCTGCCGTCGCCGTCCACGGCGAGGCAGTCGGCGATCGGCTCCGCGAGGTGCGCGTCGAGCTCATCGAGGGTCGCCTTGAGCAGTTCGTCGCGCACGGTGTCGTTGTCCTCGGCGAACAGCCTTGCGGGCGTGTGCAGTCCGAAGAGGGTGAGGGTCTGATAGCCCCGCTCCGCCAGTTCGGGGGCCAGGATCGACGGGTCGGTCAGCGAGTGGCAGTAGATCTCGCAGGGCGGCGCCGACGGGAGCCTGCCGTCGGCCGCCTCCTCGTACGCCGTCGCCAACTGCCCGTACCCCTCGGCGATGTGGAACGTCCCGGCGAACGCGTCGCGCGGGTCCACGCTCCGGTCGCGCAGCTTCGGCAGACGGCGCAGCAGCATGTTGACCTTCAGCTGGGCGCCCTCGGCGGCGGCGGGGGCGGGGGGCGTGTCGCCGAGGAGGGTGGCGAGCGCCTGTGGCGAGGCGTTCACGAGGACGTGGCGCGCGGCGACGCTGCCGGTGCCGCCCGCCTCGTCGCGGAAGGTGATCTCGGCGTGGGCACCGTCCGTCTCGACGCGGGTCGCCTCGTGCCCGGTGACGAGGTCGGCGCCCGCCGCACGCGCCGCGTCGGCGAGCGCGTCGGTGAGGGCGCCCATGCCGCCGACGGGCACGTCCCAGTCGCCGGTCCCGCCGCCCACCACGTGGTACAGGAAACAGCGGTTCTGCAGGAGGGTCGGGTCGTGGGCGTCGGCGAACGTACCGATGAGCGCGTCCGTCAGGACGACGCCCCGTACGAGGTCGTCGGCGAACCGCTCCTCGATCGCGACGCCGATCGGCTCCTCGAAGAGCATGCGCCAGGCGGCCTCGTCATCGATCCGGGAGCGCAACTCGGCCCGCTCGGGCAGCGGTTCGGTGAGGGTGGGGAAGACGCGCTCGGCGACCCGGAGGGTCGAGGCGTAGAAGGACTGCCAGGCCGCGTACTCGCTGTCGCCGCCGGTCAGGGCCGTGAAGGACTCCCTGGTCCGCTCGGCGCCGCCGCCGACCAGCAGTCCGGTCGCCCGGCCGCCGCGCTCGGCGGGCGTGTACGAGGAGACGGTCCGCTTCCGTACGGCGAACCGCAGCCCCAGGTCGTCCACGATCTTCCGGGGCAGCAGGGACACGAGGTACGAGTAACGCGAGAGACGCGCGTCGACACCGGCGAAGGGCCGGGTGGAGACGGCGGCGCCGCCGGTGTGACCGAGGCGCTCCAGGACCAGCACGGTGCGGCCGGCTCCGGCGAGATAGGCGGCGGCGACGAGTCCGTTGTGGCCACCACCGACGATCACGGCGTCGTACGAGGTGCGCGAGGGAGAGGAGAGTGCGGGCATGGCTCTTGGTAACACGTTTGGGGCCCGCACGGGACCCCGCCTCCCCCGGCCGGCCCCGCCCCGGGGCGTGTCTTCGAAGTGACGCCGTCCGGCCGCAGGGCGAGCCGCCGGCGGCCGGTGCGGTGCATCGCGGGGCGGAGGATCGGTGTTGTGGACGAACCGGCCGTACTCGGCCGACTCCGCGAGGTGCCGTGCCGGACGTCGCGGGGCCCCGAAGATCCGCCGGCCAGGGCTGGGCCCTGTCTTCGAACTGGCGTCGTCCGCCCGCAGGGCGGGGCCCGCGGCGTCCGGTGCGTGCGATCGCGAGACGCAGGAGAGGATCGCTCTCGTACCGGGCGTACGTGGGCGGGTCCGACAACACGGCGGGCGTGCGTGCCAGGGGCCGCGAGCCCGGCAAGATCCGAACGACACGCCCTAGTGCCGCCCAGCCTCGCGCCGCTGGCGCAGGGCCGCCACCCGGCGGTAGAGCTCGACCGCCTCGCCGCCCCTGCCGAGTTGTTCGAGGCAGTGCGCCTCGTCGTTGCGGCTCGCGAGGGCGTCGGGGTGGTCCTGCCCCAGGACGCGTTCGCGGGAATCCGCCACCCTGCGGTACACCGCGAGGGCGTCGGCCCAGCGTCCCAGCCAGCCGAGGGCGACCGCGACCTCGCGGCGGCTGACGAGGGTGTCCGGGTGGTCGGGGCCAAGGACGCGTTCGCGGATCGCGCACACGTCGCGGGACTCCGCGAGGGCTTCCTCCCAGCGGGCGAGCCGGCCGAGGTTCACTCCCAGGCCGTGCCGGGCGCGCAGCGTCTCGGGGTCGGTGGGGCCCTGTACGCGGGAACGGTCGTCGACGAGGCCCCGGTACAGCTCCAGGGCCTCGGCGCTGCGGCCGAGGCGGCCGAGGCTTATGCCGACCTCGTAGCGCGCCGCGAGACTGTCGGGGTGGTCCCCGCCGAGCGCGTGGGCCCGGCCGACCGCGACGTCACGGTACGTCTGGAGCGCTTCCGTCCAGCGGCCCAGCATGCCGAGCGCGTAGGCGACCTCGTAGAGCGTGACCAGTGTGTCGGGGTGGGTGGCGCCCAGGACCCTGGTGCGCGCCGCCGCCACCTCGTGCGCCATCCGGTACGAGTCCTCGATCCGCCCGAGCCGGCTGAGGTTGAAGGCGAGGTTGTGGCGGCAGCGCAGGGTGTCGGGGTGGTCGGGGCCCATGGTGCGCTCGCGGGAGGCGAGGACCGCCGCGTACACCTCGTGCGCCTCGAAGTGCCGGCCGAGCTGGCCCAGCACGTACGCCGTCTCCTGACGGGCCGCCAGGGTCTCCGGGTGGTCGGGCCCCAGTGCCCGTTCGCGCCCCTCCGTGACGCGGACGAACTCCCGCAGCGCGTCGGCCGTGCGGCCGGTCCGGCTGAGCGTGAAGCCGACCTCGTAGCGGCTTCCGAGGGTGTCGGGGTGGTCGGGCCCCAGCGCGTGCTCCCGCTCGGCGGCGACCGCGCGGTGCACCTCGCCCGCCTCGTCCCAGCGGCCGAGCCTGCCCAGGCTGAGGCCCGCGCTGTGTCTGCTGTTGAGCACGGCGATCTGTTCGGGCGAGGGCGTGGGGCGCTCGGGGCGGGCGTACCCGTCAAAGACGGCGCCCGCCGGCCCCGACGGCGTGGTCCACTCACCGGTGAGCCCGGCCGTGTGGTCCGGGGGTGTGGTCCGCAGCGCCGAGGAGCCCGTCGCCTTGTGACCGACGGTCATGCCGTACGTCCAGGAGGGCAGCCGCGAGCCCGGACCGCCGTGCGACGTGGAGCTGTCGGCCGCAGGCCGGTGCGCGAGCATCGGCGGCAGCGCCGGCGGATGGCCCTCCCGGCCGGACACGGAGCGGGCGGCGATGATCCGGTGCCGCAGCGCGGTGGCGTCCGACGGCCGCTCCTCCGGCGTCTTGGCGAGCAGGTCGAGGACGATCCGGTCCAGGAATTCGGGCAGTTCGGAGCGGTGGCTCCGCAGCGGCGTGGGGACGGTGTCCCGGTGCCCGACCAGGACGGCCCACGCGTCGTCCTGGTCGAAGGGCGGGACGCCGGTGGCGATCTCGTAGAGCACACAGCCCAGCGAGTACAGATCGCTGCGGTGGTCTATGGGGCCGCCGCCGATCTGTTCGGGCGACATGTAGTGCGGCGTGCCCATGGCGATGCCCGTGCCGGTGAGCTTGGAGGTGAAGCCGATGTCGTGGCCGAGCCGGGCGATGCCGAAGTCGCAGATCTTCACCGCGCCGTCGGTCATCCGCATGATGTTGGCGGGCTTCAGGTCCCGGTGCACGATGCCCTGTTCGTGCGTGTACGCGAGCGCGTCCGAGACCTGCTCGGCGATGTCGACGATGTCCGGCACCGCGAGCGGGCCCTGTCTGTTCTCCTCCAGGAGCTGGCTCAGGTTGCGCCCTTCGAGCAGCTCCATCACCAGGTACAGCACACCGTCGTGCTCGCCGAAGTCGTGGACGACGGTGACGCCCCGGTGCTGCAGGGCGGCGGCGACGCGCGCCTCGCGGCGGAACCGTTCGCGCAGCACCCGGGTGAAGGACTGATCCTGCTGCGGGCCCGGCGGCTTGAGGCATTTGACGGCGACGTGCCGGCCGAGCGATTCGTCCTGGGCCCGCCACACCTCGCCCATGCCGCCGCGCCCGATCAGATCGAGCAGCCGGTACCGGCCCTGGATCAGACTCGTTTCCGCCATTGCCCGCTGTCGCCCCCGTCGCCTAGCTGCGCCCTCCCCGGCCCGTCCAGTATGGCCGCCTGTCTGCGGAGTTTGGCAGCCTGTCTCCTGAGTTGGCGTGGGCTCGGCCGGGTGCCGGGCCCGAGTCTGGCCATGGCGCCCCTGATGTGCCCCGGTGGGATACGTCTGCGCAGCCGCCCGGGGACGGCCCGCAGAAGTCCTCCGGTGACGACGAGCCTGCGGGTCACGCGCGGTGGGGCGGGGGCGTCCCTGCCGTACAACTCGTGGGCGTACGCGGGCAGTGAGTCGTACGCGAGGCCGCAGACGTGCCGCCACAGCACCGCGCGGGCGGGGACGAGCAGGGGGTGTACGGGCGGGCGCCGCAGGAAGTCGTCCACTTCCCGTGCCTCGGGCCCGGCGGCCAGCTCGGGCGCTACCCGTTCGAAGTACGCCGCGAGTTGGGCCCTGTCGGCGGGCACACGGGCCGGGTCGAGGCCGACGAGGCGGGCGCCTTCGCGGTGTTCGTCGATGTAGAGGTCGGCCTGGGCGTCGGTGATCGGGAGGCCGGAGCGGCGCAGGACGTGCAGGTAGGAGTCGACTTCGGCGCAGTG
The DNA here is from genome assembly GCF_010384365.1 of Streptomyces sp. S4.7. Classification (NCBI taxonomy): domain Bacteria; kingdom Bacillati; phylum Actinomycetota; class Actinomycetes; order Kitasatosporales; family Streptomycetaceae; genus Streptomyces; species Streptomyces sp. S4.7. The sequence goes on from NZ_CP048397.1 coordinate 431,922, forward strand.
CACCCACAGGAGCAGGTCCGGTTCGTCGACGCCGTAACGCTCCCCGGTCGCCGGGTCGGTGACCTTGATGCGGGTGTGGATGCGGCGGACACGGGCGCCGGCCTTCTCGGCGGCTTCGGTGGTGCCGTAGCTGATGGTGCCGACGAAGTTCGCGGTCCTCCGCAGCCGTCCCCAGGCGTCCTTCCTGAAGTCACTGTTCTGTATGACGCCGCGCACGGCGCGCGGGTGCAGGGCCTGGAGGTAGAGCGCGCGGACCCCGGCGATCCACATCATCGGGTCGCCGTGCATCTGCCAGGTGACGGAGTCGGGGCCGAAGAGGCCGGGGTCGGCGTGGACGCGGGCGTCTTTTCGGACGCGGGCGTCGGCCTGGGCGCGGGCCTCGCTGTCCCCGTGGCTCACCCTGGCTCACCCCTCCGCTGTCGACCGGACTGCCCAGGTTAGCCGCGCGCCCGCGGCCGCCCGCCGGGGGGCGCCGGCGCCGCCGCCCGGCACAGCGCCGGAGACCGCACAGGAGGGGCGCGCGGGCGCGAGGCGTTGCAGGATGGCCGCATGCTGCTGGCCACGCTCGCCCATGTCTCACGGGAGGTCGCCGCGACGTCGGCGCGCTCCCGCAAGATCGCCCTGCTGGCCGAACTGTTCGGCGCGGCCGAGCCCGCCGACGTACCGGTCGTCATCCCGTGGCTGGCGGGCCGGCTGCCCCAGGGACGGATCGGTGTCGGCCGGCACGCGCTGAAGGACCCGGCACCGCCGGCGGAAACGGCCACGCTGACCGTCCGCCGGGCGGACGACGTGGTCACCGCTCTGGCCGCCGTCACGGGCCCCGGCTCGCAGACCGAGCGCAGAAGACTCGTCCAGGAACTGCTGGGCGCGGCGACCGAGGAGGAGCAGCGGTTCCTGATCGCGCTGCTGTTCGGTGAGGTGCGCCAGGGCGCCCTGGACGCCGTCGCCGGGGAAGCGCTCGCGCAGGCGGCGCAGGCTCCGCCCGCCGCCGTACGGCGCGCGGTGATGCTGGCCGGGTCGCTCCAGAGCGTCGCCGAGCGGCTGCTGGCCGACGGCCCCGACACGCTCGCCGAGTTCCGTCTCACGGTGGGCCGCCCCGTACTGCCGATGCTCGCGCAGACGGCAAGTGGTGTCATCGAGGCCGTCGGGCGGCTCGCGCCGTGCGGCGTGGAGGAGAAGCTGGACGGGATCCGCGTCCAGGTCCATCGGACGGGTGATGCCGTACGGGTCTACACCCGCACCCTCGACGACATCACCGACCGGCTGCCCGAGGTGACGGCCGCCGCGCTGGCGCTGGACGGTGACGGCCTCATCCTGGACGGCGAGGTCATCGCCCTGGACGCGGACGGCAGGCCCCGCGCGTTCCAGGAGGTCGCGGGGCGGGTCGGCTCCCGTACCGATGTGGGGGCGGCGGCCGCCGCCCTGCCGCTGTCGCCGGTCTTCTTCGACGTGCTCGCCGCCGACGGCGAGGATCTGCTCGACCTGTCGTACGCGGAGCGCCGTACGACGCTGGACCGGCTGGTCCCGGAGCCGATGCGGGTCCGCCGGGTGGTGGTGTCCGCGCCGGACGGCGACACCGCGCCCGACACCGGGGAGGCGGAGGCGTTCTGGCGCGCCACGCTGGACCGGGGCCACGAGGGTGTCGTGATCAAGGCGCTCGACACCCCGTACAGCGCGGGCCGGCGCGGCGCCGGATGGGTGAAGGTCAAACCGGTCCACACCCTGGATCTCGTGGTGCTCGCGGCCGAGTGGGGCCACGGCAGGCGCACGGGCCGGCTGTCCAATCTGCATCTGGGGGCCAGACAGCCGGACGGCTCGTTCGTGATGCTGGGCAAGACCTTCAAGGGCTTGACGGACGCGATGCTGGAGTGGCAGACGGCGCGTCTGCGGGAACTGGCCGTGGCCGACGACGGCTTCACGGTGCGGGTGCGTCCGGAGCTGGTGGTGGAGATCGCCTACGACGGGCTCCAGCGCTCGTCCCGCTACCCGGCCGGGGTGACGCTGCGGTTCGCGCGGGTGCTGCGCCACCGCGAGGACAAAGCGGCGTCGCAGGCGGACACGCTGGAGACGGTGCTCGCCGGTCATCCCCTGTCCGGTGGCTGACGCGGCGCCGGGCCACAAGTCGTAGGGCCGCCACTCGGCGTACCGCCCCGGGTCACCCCGCGAGGCCCCGCGCCACCAGCGCCGCCCGTACGCGGTTCGAGACGCCCGGAAGGTGAGGATGCGGCGCACATGCGCCCTCACCGTCGCCTCGCGCGCCTGGAGCGGATCCCCGGTCTCCGCGTTGGTCATGCCGCCGGCGAGCGCCGCCGGCACCTGGCACTCCCTCGGGGTGAACCGCCGCGCGGTACGCCCGCGGAGAGGGGACGGCGTCGGGTTGCGCGGCCCGGGACCGCGCAACCCGACCCTCGCTCGGCCCCTCTACCGCCCCGCGCCGCGTTCCACGACCGTGGCGAGCACGGACGGCAGCGGGTACCAGTCCGCCGACACGATGCTCGCGTGCCGCCCCGCCAGCAGCGTGACGCGGTCGCGCGCCTGCGCCTGTGTGGGGTTGGTGCCGTCGATGGCGGGCGCCACCGTGTGCGCGTCCGTCATGACCACCAGATAGTGCCGCTGGTCGTACCAGGCGGTGTCGAATCCCTCGGCCGCGTAGATGGACGCGGAGCCGTCGAAGACGACGAACCACGGCCGCAGCGAGGCGTCCGCGTACCGGGTCCGGGGGTCCCCTGCGGCGGCGCCGAGCACGGCGGGGAAGGCCGCCGCGTCGCCGAGCCGTCCGGCGGCGGCGAGGTCCCGAAGGTGCGTGGCGTACTCGCGGTCGGTCCACAGGGTGTCGAGGGGGTTCTGCTGCTCGACGGTGCCGGGGATCAGCTCGAATACGAACTTGCCCACGAGCGCGGAGCGCGCCGGCCAGCCGCGCTCCCGCACGGCGCTGTCGAGGTCCGTACTGCCGCCCACGAGGTCGGCGGGGCGGTAGACCGCGTCGCCGAGCGTGGAGGTCAGGAGCGCGTCGAGCGCGGCGGGGCCGCGTCCGCCCTTGCCCTGGAAGCCGTCCTTCAGCTCGACCTTGACGAGGATCGGCCGGTGGCCGGGGTTGGCGTCGTGCCAGACCTTCATGTCCGCGAGACAGCCGGGAAGTCCCTGGTCGCGGGCCTTGGTGCGCAGCTCACCGGTGTTGGCGGCATTGACGCAATTGCTGTTGCTGCCGAGCGGGTTGCTGTGCGACACGCGCCAGGACGCGCCGAACACATTGGTCCACACGTCGAGTTCGAGCATCCCGGCACCGGAGTCCAGCGCGTCGGCGAGATACGGGAAGGTCGTCTTCTCGTACGCGTTGTGGACCCCGACCCCGGTGGAAGAGGAGTACGGCAGTTGTTCGTCGGCGACGGCGGTACTCGCCTGGCTCAGCGCGCCCACCAGCGCCAGCGCCCCGGCCGCGCCCGCGGCCACTGTCGTACGCATGAGTCTTCCCATGTTCCCGGCCTTCCCGTCATACGAGTGAAGTGACGGGAACAGTAAGGCAGTTGGGTGACGAGCGGGGGGACGGAGGCTTACCCGACCCGGCACGGTCCGCGGTACGGCGGGAACAGACGCATCCGGTGGCCGATATCAGCGACGTCCCTTCCTCCTGCCCCGGAGCCGGGGCGCCACGGACCGGCCGGGTCCTGCTCTACGGCGCAGGGGGCCCCGGCGGGGCGGCGGTCGCCTGACGGCCCATCAGTTCCGCCAGTCCCCGCCGGGTGACGGCCAGTACGACTCGGTCCTGCGCCCGCAGTACATAGCCGGGGTGCAGGTCCCAGACCAGTCCGGCGGGCCGGTCCTCGTCGTGGTCGCGCCGGGTGTCCGCGAGATCCGGCAGCCGGTCCCCCGGCGCCGCCGTGTCCAGCGCGATGACCCGCCACGCGCCCGGCCTGAACACCTCGGCGACGGTGCGCCCCTGGAGTCTCGGGTGGCCGGCCACGTCGATGGCCGCGACCAGCAGCACCTTGCGCTCGACCGGGATCGCACCGAGGATCTGACGCCCCATCATGGCGATGGCGAACGCCGGGGCCGCGAGCGTGGAGACGCTGCGGCTACGGGTCAGGGCCCGGGGGTGGGCGGCGCGCAGCGTCCGGTAGACGGCGGTGGCGAACTCGTCGTCGTACAGCCGCAGGGCGACCCGCAGGTCCGGTTTGACGGACCGTGCGTACAGGGCGGCTTCGAGGTTGGTGACGTCGATGCTGGTGAGCGCGAGCAGGGCGTGCGCCCGGTGCACCTTGGCCGCCTCCAGGACCCCTTCCTGCGTCACGTCGCCGACGACCGTCGGCACCCGCAGGCTCCGCGCGAGGGCGATTCCCCGGGCCTCGGGGTCCTCCTCCACGCACACCACCGGGATGTCCAGCTCGCGCAGCCGTACCAGCACCCTGCTCCCGATCTTGCCGAGGCCGAGCAGCACGATGTGGCCGGACAGTCCGCGGGGCGGCCTGCGCAGCGCCGACGCGTTGCGGAAGGTGCCGAGCGCTTCGAGTACGGCGGCGAGCAGGACCGGCAGCAGCAGCAACCCGGCCACCCCGGACAGGAGTTGGATGACCTGGCGGTCCAGGTCCTCACCGGTGGCGGGGTCCCCGATGGCGAACAGGTCGAGCAGCACGATGTACGTCGCGTGCAGCGGGTGGTCGTCCGTCGTGATGGCGGAGGCGACGGCCAGGGCCAGTACGGCGACGGCGATCCCGGCGAACGACCAGCGGAGCCGCCGGGAGAGGAGTGAACCCAGCGGGGCGCCGCGCCCCGTGGTCCGGCGGCGTGACAGCGGCTCGCCCTCGTGGGAGACGGCCTCCAGGACCACGGTGCCCCGGCCGGTGGCCGCCGCCGTGGTGTCGTCGTCGGGCAGCAGCCGGGGGCCGTCGTTGCCGCTGCTGTCCGAACCCTCCTCGCCCGCCGGGTCGTTGGTCGTGGAGGAGAGCAGCGCGAGGGTGCACAGACCCGGGTCGGCGACCTCGCCGGGGCCCGGCGGATTGCGCTCCACGGCCCGCAGCATCAGCCCGTCGGCCCGGACGATCTTGCTGGTGCCGGCCACGGCGGTGGCCGCCAGCGCGGGAGCGGCGGTGTCGGCGTCGGAGAGCACGGTGGTGGACGCGTCGAGCGCGGCGATGTCCAGTCCGGGCACGGCGACGGCCGCCGCCTGGTCGAGCAGCTCTTCGAGGTGCTGGCCGAGTTTGCGGTTGTAGAGCCTGATGACCAGGCGCAGTTGGGGATTGAGACGCCGGGCGGCGAGGGCCGTCCTGATGTTGACCTCGTCGTCGTCGTGGACGAGCGCGAGGGCCGCCGCCTCGGTCACTCCCGCTTCCACGAGGACATCGGTGTCGAGCTCCCCGGCCTCGATGAGCCGTGGCGGTTCGGGGTCACCCGGCCGGCCGTCGGGGCCGCCGGGGCCGCCGGTGGCGGGGCCGTACGTCCGGGCCATGACCGCCGACATCCGGCCGATGAGGGCGGAGGCCCTGCCACGGCCGGTGAGCGGGGCGGGATCCCGGCGTTCGGCGCGCACGGGCGGGACGACGAGGGCGACCTGTTCCCCGTAGACGTCACGCAGTTCACCGGCCAGCCGGTGGCCCAGCGCGTCGTCGCCGCACACGATCATGTGGCCGGGCTGCGAGCCGTGCGGTACCTGGGACGGAAGTTGCGGCAGTGACGTCACAGGCCCAGTGTGCCGAACAGGCAGCCGGGAATGGCGAGTTCCGGCCGGTCAGCCCCGGTGCGCGCGCACGATCTTCACCGGATCCGACGGCCGGTCAGCGGCGAACCGCCCGCAGGACCACGAACTTCGGATCGCTCGCCATGACGTCGCAGTTGCCGAACAGCCGCCGCAGTCTGGTGTGGTAGCCGAGGTGCCGGTTGCCGACCACCCACAGCTGGCCGCCGGGCCGCAGCGCCTCGCGCGATCCGGTGAACATCCGGAAGGCCGTCGCGTCGGTGGTCGCCTGATGGCTGTGGAACGGCGGATTGTTGAGCACGAGGTCGGCCGACCCCGCCGCCACGGTGGCCAGGCCGTCCCCGACGACGAACCGCGCCGGATTCGCGGTGTCGACGTTCTTGGCGTACGTCGCCTCGGCGGACGCCACGGCCGAGAAGGACTCGTCGATGAACGTCAGCCGGGCCTCGGGGTTGGCCACGGCGACGGCCGTGCCGAGGACGCCGTTCCCGCAGCCGAGGTCGACGACATGCTCCGGACCGCGGCGCTCGGGCAGATTGCGCAGGAAGAACCGCGTGCCGATGTCGAGGCGCTCCGCGCAGAAGATCCCGGCGTGGTTGACGACGGTCAGGCCCGAGCCGGCGCCGGCGTCTTCGGGCACGGTGTACGAGATCGGCCAGGCACCGGCGGTCGCGCGGGAGCGGGCGTGTTCGGCGGCCGGCGCGCAGAAGATCAGCCGCGCCTTCTTCACCGCGAGCGAGGTCCGGGTCGGGCCGAGGATCTGCTCGAAGAGTCTCAGTGTCGAGGTGTGGATCTCGGTGACCTTGCCGGTGCCGACCACGGTGGTCCCCCGGTGCACGGCAGGCGCCAGCCGGTGCAGCTGGTCCTCCAGGAGGGAGAGGCTCTTGGGCACCCGGATCAGCAGGACGTCGATCCGCTCGGGCGGTGTGTCGCGCGCCGAGAGCAGGCGTACGGCGTCGGTGTCGATGCCGTTGCGCAGCAGGTTGGCGTGGGTCGCCCGCTGAGCGAGGTACGAGTCGGTGATCTGTACGGGGAGGTAGGCGGCGAGCGCGGTGGCGAGCGCGCCCCAGCGGTCGCCGACGACGACCACGTTGCCGGACAGATCCACACCGGCGCGCACGGCGGCGGCCTCGGCTCCGGTCGCGGTGTCGTCCGCGGCGGCGGCCTCGGCCTCGGCGAGGTGCCGCAGCAGATACTCGTCGGCCGCGTCCCAGGCCCGCAGCGTGTCGCGGGGCTGCTCGGGAAAGCGGGCAAGGTCGAGATCGCCCCAGGGCGTCGTCAAACGGTTCATCGTCCACTCAGGCTAACCGAGCGGCCGCACCGCCCTGTCCCGGACGTAAAGCGCTGAGCTGCCGTTAGGCCCTGTCCGGCGGGTCTTCGGGGGCCCGGCCCGCGTCTGTGCGCCGCTGGTCCCGCGCGTGCTCCCTGGCCATCTCGCGGGCCCGCTGGAGCGCGATCCTGGCCTGCCGCACGGTCAGTACGGCGGCGAACTCGGACCGTGCGATGCCGAGGACGACATCGGCGTCGGCGGGTGGTTCCGGATGGTTGCGCAGGGCGATGTCCGCGGCGGCCAGCGCCAGGATGTCGTCGTCGGGCGACGCGCCCGGCTGCGACATGGTCCGCATCACCTGGTGCCAGAGCCCGCTCATGCTGTCACGCTCCCTCGTCCGCACGGCCGGCACCGTCTCCCGGTGCCGTGGGGTGGCCGATCGTGCCGAGCACATGCCGGATCATCTCGTCCGCCACGAGTTCCCGGGGACCGCTCCCCCGCTGCGGGCCCAGTGCGCCATCAGCTCGTTGATGGCGCCGATCAGGGCGACCATCGCCAGGGTGTGGTCGCGCGGCACCGCCTCGCCCCGCCCGACGGCGCGGTCCGCCTCGCCGATCCGGTACCCGGTTCCGCCCCAGGGGCACCACCGGCCCCGTCGATGCCGTCCGAATCGTCCGTACCGCCCGCGGGGTCACCTGTTGGCTCCATCCGCTCTCCCCGAATCACGCCAGACCTGGCTCACGCCACGCGCCCATGGCGGAGTCACCGGTAAGAGTGCTTACCGAGCATGGCACGCGCGGTGCGCCACCGACCGGGTTTCCGCGAATTGCCGGGGACCGCCTGGCGCGTGACCGCGTGCCCCTCCGGTAACCCGAGTGGCGGCAGTGACGGTCTCCCGGCGTGCGCTGACAAATCATCACTTCTAGCGTCGGGGTAGCTGTGCGGTGCGTTCGGCTGTCCCCGCCGTACCGCCCCCGACGATCACCGGACGATCAGGAGTGGGAGATCCGATGCGCAGGATAGATACGGCCTCGGCGGCGATCGTGGGCGCCGCGGCTCTCGTTCTCGGGGCGGGGTGGCCCGCGTTCGCGGGCGACGGGGCCGAATTCGAGTACAGCGTCTCCCCCGAGGCGATCGAACCCGGTGGCGAGGTGGAGCTCCGTACCAAGGGGTGCCGGGTACCGGCCGTGACCGTCTCGTCGGGGGTGTTCGAAACCGTCACCCTCAACGAGGGCGAGGCGAAGTCGGTCAGGATCTTCGACGACGTGAAGCCGGAGGCGGAGTACGAGATCACCTTCGACTGCGACGGAAAGATCCGCTCGTTGCCACTGATGATCAAAACGGGTGAGCCCGGTGAGCACAGGAAGCCCGGTGAACACAGCAAGCCCGGCAAGCCCGAGAAGCCGGCCGAGTCCGGCAAGCCGCCGGGACCGTGGGAGCCGCCCCGGCCGAAGCCCCCGGAGCGTCCCGAGCACTCGGAGCGCCCGGTCCACCCCGACCAGCGGCCTCATGAGCCCCGGCCGCACGGGGACACCGCGCACAAGGGTGTGAAGGCCGGCATCGGCGGCAGCACCGACGGTGGACCGAACACGGCCGGGCTGGCGGTCGGAGCCGCGGTCATCGCGGTCGCGCTCGGCGGCGCCGGCCGGCTCCTCCGCCGCCGGCCGGTGAACGGCTCCTGACCACGTCCCCGCCCCTGGATCCGGCCGTGCCTCGCCGCGCGGCCGGTTCCACGGGTCCATCCCCGGCGCCGGACGGTGCGTGATGACGGAAACGGAAAGGCTCCGGGCCTCCCGGTGGTCCATGGTCGTACTGCTGCTGCTCGTCGGTGTCTTCGTGGTGCGCATCAGCGCCGAGGGGCAGCTCGTGCTCCCGCCGCAGCCCGCCGGAGCGGGGTCCGCGGCGCGGGACGGCGGAGGGGACGCCGGAGGAGACACGGGGAGGGACGGGGAAGCGGACGCGGTGCCCCGGCCCGCCGGAGCGGCGGCGAGGGCCGCCCCTCCGCTGCCGGGCTCCACCGCGACCCGGCTCCGTATCCCCTCGGTACGGGTCGACGCGCCGCTGACCCGGGTGTCGCTGGACGCCGATGGCTGGATCGACGCGCCACCGGCCGGCCGGCCCGAACTGGCGGGCCACTTCCGGGGATCGGTGACCCCCGGCGAGCAGGGCACCTCGGTGATCGTGGGGCATGTCGACACCGCTCAAGGCCCCGCCGTCTTCTACGACTTGGGCCGTCTCGCCAAGGACAGCCGCGTCGAGGTGACACGCGCCGACGGCACCACGGCGGTGTTCACCGTCTACGGGGTCGAGTCCTTCACCAAGCACGGTTTCCCGGCCGAGAGCGTCTACCGGGCGACGGGGGCGCCCGAACTGCGCCTGATCACCTGCGGTGGTCCGTTCACCGAGAAGACCGGGTACCAGGGCAACGTCGTCGCCTTCGCCCGCCTCACCGAGACCCGAAGGGCGGCCTGACCGGCGGTGGGCGGCAAACCCTGTTGCGGCGCGGGCGGTGGGCCGCTGAAGTGGGCGAATGGACAATGAAGCGGTACGCGCGCTGTTCGACCGCCAGATGCGCAGGCAGGCGCCCGCCGACGGACCGGGGGCCGTGGTCGAGCGGGTGGGCGCCGTGGTCCGCCAGACGGCGACCGGCCCCGGCGCGGAGTCGGACGGCGGCTGGAACGGTGTCCTGTGGTCGGACCTGGACGCCGGCTCCGCGGATGCCGCGATCGGCGAGCAGATACGTCATTTCACCTCCCTCGGCCTTGAGTTCGAGTGGAAGGTCTACTCCCACGACGCGCCCCACGACCTTCCCCGACGGCTGGTGGCGGCCGGGTTCACGTCCGAGCCCGCGGAGACGCTGATGGTCGCCGAGACCGCCGATCTGCCGCGTGATGTCGCGCTGCCCGAGGGGGTGCGGCTGGTCGCGGTGACCGACGCGGCGGGTGCGGAGCTGATGGCCGAGGTCCACGAGCAGGCTTTCGGCGCGGACCGCAGCCACACCCTGGAGCGGCTGACGGCCCAGCTCGCCGCCGCTCCCGGCAGTGTCACGGCGGCTGTCGCCATGGCCGGTGACGTGCCGGTGAGCGCGGCGCGGATGGAGCTGCCGGCCGGCCCGGAGTTCGCCGGCCTGTGGGGCGGCGGCACCGTCCCCGCCTGGCGCGGCCGGGGTCTCTACCGCGCGCTGGTCGCCTTCCGCACCCGTCTGGCCGCCGAGCGGGGCTACCGCTACATGCAGGTCGACGCGTCGAGCCGGAGCCGTCCGATCCTGCGACGGCTCGGCTTCGAGGAGCTGAGCACGACCACCCCGTACGTCTACACCCCTTAGGGCGTGAACACCCCATGAGGCCGCCCCTCCCGCCGGCCGGGGCGCGGTGCGAGGGGCAGCCAGGCGCGGACGAGGAAGCCGCCGCCCGGCACCGGGCCGTACTCCACCTCGCCGCCGGCCGCCGCCGCGCGCTCCCGCACGCCGAGGAGCCCGAACCCGGCGCCGGGCCCGGCCCGTTCACCGTCCGCGCCCTCGGCGCGCCGTTCCCCGGCGGCCCCGCCGTCGTCCACGATCTCCACCGTCAGCCGGTCACCGTGGCGGACGACGGAGACGGCGGCGCGCCGGGCGCCCGAGTGCCGGACGACATTGGTGAGGGCTTCCTGCACGATGCGGTGGACGGCCAGTTCGGCCATCGGCGGCAGCCCGTCCAGCTCTCCCTCCTGCCGCATCACCAACTCGACGCCGCCGCCCTCGAACCGTTCGGCCAGTTCACCGAGCCGGCCGATCCCGGGCAGCGGGGCCGTCGGCTCGTCGTCCCTCTCGCGCAACACCGTGACCGTGGCGCGCAGTTCGCCGACCGCTTCCCTGCCCGAGTCGCGCACCTGCCGCATCGCCTTCCTCGACACCTCCGGGCGTATGTCGAGCCCGTCCAGCGCCACGCCCGCCTGCACGGTCATCGCCGTCACCGTGTGGGCGACGATGTCGTGCAGCTCGCGGGCGATGTGTACGCGCTCCTCACGCACCCGGCGCGCCGCCTCCCGCTCGCGGTCCTCCTCCGCGCGGGCGGCCCTGGCCTCGTAGGCGCGCAGCAACTCCCGCCGGGTGCGCACCACTTCACCCAGCAGCAGCGGTACGAGCGGCCAGAGCATCTCCAGGAGGGGCAGTCCCTGCGGATTGACCACCTCACGGCCCACCCGCAGCGCCACGGCGCCCGAGACGGCGGCGGCCACCATCCCGGTCCGTACCGTGCGCCGCCGGTCGCCGAGGACCGCCACGGTGTAGAGCGCCACGATCACCGGCAGGTTCAGCAGCTCACCGATGTGCCCGTACAGTGCCCAGCCGGCGCAGGCGGCCCCGTGATGACGGCGACGACCACCGGCTCCCGGCGTCTGCGCACCAGCGCCAGCAGCGAGACGGCGAGCAGCAGCCAGGTGCACCAGTCGGCCTGCCGGTACCCGGGGCCGTTCACGGCGGCGTCGGACGCGGTGAACACACCGACGCCCGCCGCCACCGTCAGGTCGGCGGTGAGCGGCGGCAATTCTCCGGCGCGGGCGCGCAGGCGCTCGAAGGTCATCACCCGGTTCACACCACGAACGCCAGACGGCCCGGCCGGGGCGCGTATACGCCGCCGGGAGTAGCCACCGGGTGAAGACCCGGAGAATATTCCCGATCGCGGATGCGGAAATTTCCTCCGGCGGCCCGGCGGATTTTCCGGTGTGCGACCCGGGCGGCCAAGACGTCCCGTACTCGATCGCATGCACCGTGCTACTGTGGACATCAGTTGCAGTTGTGGTTCCCGAAGACTTCAAGTGCTCTCGCCAACTTTAGGTGTCGGTGAGTGCGCTTTTGTATTTCCGGTGCTTTTCCGGACGGGGTAATCATCTAAAGGCGACGCGGGGTGCGCACAGTGCGGGCCCCCGGGCAGCATTGCCCTGAAGGAGATCAAAATGGCCAGTGGCACCGTAAAGTGGTTCAACTCGGAAAAGGGTTTCGGCTTCATCGAGCAGGACGGCGGCGGCGCCGACGTCTTCGCCCACTACTCGAACATCGCCGCCCAGGGCTTCCGTGAGCTCCAGGAGGGCCAGAAGGTGAACTTCGACGTCACGCAGGGCCAGAAGGGCCCGCAGGCGGAGAACATCGTTCCCGCCTGACGCCGATGCGCGAGACGTAGCCGGAGCCCGCACCTTGCGGTGCGGGCTCCGGCTACGTTGCTTTTTCTCCGGGGCCCGCCCGGTGCGCGTGACACCTTCGAGTGTGGCGCGGGACCAGGTTTCTCCTCGCTGTCCTGACGGCCGGCCGACGAATTTCCACCGATGTCGGCCCCGCACCGGACCGCCGGGCCCCCGTACTCCGGCGACCTGGTCGCCTGCGCTCGGTCGATTCCGAGCATTTCCACGTGCCGGTTCCGGCGTCTCACGCCCCGGCGCGGCTCTGTTTTGTTTTCCCCCGGCTCGTTCTTGCGATTCTTTGCGCGGTCATTCTGCCCAAGAGTTCCTCGATACGTGCCGCATCGAGAGAGGTTCAGCATGAACCGCACGCCTCGCACGAACGACCGATACTCACGCACCCGCTCAGGTGGCTCCGGCGGTGGCGGCAGCCGCTTCCGCCCGCAGTCGTCCGGTTCGGGCCGCCCGGGCTCCTCCGGCCGGTCCTACGGCCGTCGTCCCGCCGCCGTACAGGGCGAGTTCGCCCTGCCGGTCACCGTCACGCCCGCCCTGCCCGCCGTGGCGTCCTTCGCCGAACTGGACATGCCGTCGCCGGTGACGACCACGCTCACCGGCCTCGGGGTGAGCGAGCCGTTCCCGATCCAGGCCGCGACGCTCCCGAACTCGCTCGCGGGCCGCGATGTCCTCGGGCGGGGCCGTACCGGCTCCGGCAAGACCCTCGCCTTCGGCCTCGCACTCCTGGTGCGCACCGCCGGACAGCGCGCCCAGCCCAAGCAGCCGCTGGCGCTCGTTCTCGTACCCACCCGTGAGCTGGCCCAGCAGGTCACCGACGCGCTCACCCCCTACTCCCGCGCGCTGAAGCTGCGGCTCGCCACCGTCGTCGGCGGCATGTCGATCGGCCGGCAGGCCGGCGCGCTGCGGGGCGGCGCCGAGGTCGTCGTCGCGACACCCGGACGGCTCAAGGACCTCATCGACCGCGGCGACTGCCGGCTCGACCGGGTCGCCATCACCGTCCTCGACGAGGCCGACCAGATGGCCGACATGGGCTTCATGCCGCAGGTCACCGGACTGCTCGACCAGGTGCGGCCCGACGGGCAGCGGATGCTGTTCTCGGCGACGCTGGACCGCAATGTGGACCTGCTGGTCCGCCGCTATCTGAACGACCCCGTGGTCCACTCCGTCGACGCCGCCGTCGGCACGGTCACCACCATGGAGCACCACGTCCTGCACGTGCAGAACGCCGACAAGTACGCGACCACCACGGAGATCGCGGCGCGCGACGGCCGGGTCCTGATGTTCCTGGACACCAAGCACGCCGTCGACCGGCTGACCGAGCACCTGCTCAACAGCGGCGTGCGCGCCGCCGCGCTGCACGGCGGCAAGTCCCAGCCGCAGCGCACCCGGACACTCGCCCGGTTCAAGACGGGCCACGTCACGGTCCTCGTGGCCACGAACGTCGCGGCACGCGGCATCCACATCGACAATCTCGACCTCGTCGTGAACGTCGACCCGCCGAGCGACCACAAGGACTATCTGCACCGCGGCGGGCGTACCGCCCGCGCCGGCGAGTCGGGCAGCGTCGTCACACTCGTCCTGCCCAACCAGCGCCGTGACATGACACGGCTGATGGCCGACGCGGGAATCGTCCCGCAGACCGCGCAGGTCCGCTCCGGCGAGGCGGAGCTGAGCCGGATCACCGGAGCCCAGGCACCCTCGGGCGTGCCCGTGGTCATCTCCACCCCCGTCTCGGAGCGCCCCAAGAGCGGTTCGGGCAGCCGGGGCCGCGGCCGTCCGTCCCAGGGCCGGAGGCCGTCGGGGAGCGGCGCCTCCCAGGGCCGCTCGGGCGGCGCGCGCCAGTCGTCGTCGCGCAGCTGGTCCGCGTAAGCGCACGGATCCAGCGGGTCCACATACGGCGGGCCCCGTCACCGGTCGGTGACGGGGCCCGCCGTATGTGGTGCGCCGTGCGTCGTGTCCGCGCGGCTCAGCTCTGCGCGGGGGTGCCGAGCATCGTCGACGCCGTCTCCAGCGCGCTGGGCTCCGCCGCCGGGGCGGGGACGGGGCGGCAGGTGAAGCCGAGACGGGTCAGGGCGCGGGTCACCTCGGAGGCGGAGAAGTCACGGCGGTCCTGGCGCGTGATCACCTCGCCCACCTGCTTCACCGGGTACGTACGGCGGCTGATCACGACGGACTCGCCCGTGATCGGTTCGGGCTTGATGCCCTTCATCGCCGCCTGCACCTCGCTCTTGACCAGGTCGAAGGGGAAGCGGGCGATGACGCAGCGCATAGTGCCTCGGCAAGGAGAAGGGGGATGCGGAGCCATCAGCATCCCACATGAACGCCGGGCCCGGAACCGGAACCTCCCCCGCCCATGTGGACCGATGCACGCGGATTCATCCGGGCGCTCCGGAATTTGATTACCAAAAAGGGCCCGGAATCGCCGGGCGGTGGCGAATCCGCCGGGGAGATCCGGGCGGTGATCCGGATCCGGGAGGTGATCGCGGCGGAAAACCGGGCAGGCACAGAAAGAGGCGCGAAGCCTGACCCCGCTCGGCGGGGGCCGTCAACGCCAGGAGTTCGCATGACCGCGTACGTCATCACCGTCCCGGGCACTTTCCTGCGCACGCTCGACGCGGACTCGCGCGCCGTACTGCTGCGCGCGCTGCGGCCCGCGGACCCGCAGCACACGGCTCTGGGTGAGGCCGAGGACCTGGACATGCTGACGGTGAACGAGGGTGGCACCTTCAGCATCCGGCTGGAGATCGAGGCGGAGAACAAGCGGGGCGCCGAGACGGAGGCGAAGCGGGTGGCGGGCGCCGCGCTGGACAAGGCCGGGTACTCGCAGGACGAGGCGCCGCTGGGGGCGGCGTTCGTCACGGGCATCGACAGCGAGTACTGACGACGCCGGGCCCCGCCGGGCCCTGATCGGTCTTCCGGGGGCGTGTCAGCCGCCGGACGGACTCAGCTCCTCGACGATGTCGTGGTCCAGCGAGGCGCGCACCAGCGCGGCGGCAAGGGCGGCGGGGCCCGCGTCCCCGGCGAGCCGGGTGAGCGCCGCGGTGTCGGTGCCGAGGCCCAGTTGTTCGGCGCCGCGCAGCGCCCTGGTGTCGAAGTACGGCGCCACTTCGGGCCAGACGGCCTGCGCCTCGCGCAGGAAGATGTCCGCCCCGACGGGTCCGATCCCCGGCAGGTCCTGGAGCAGTCGGCGCAGCACCGCGATGTCGCCGTCCGCCTCGGCGCGCATGCGGCGTGGGTCGCCGTGCCACCGCCGGATCAACAGCTCGGCGCCGTCGCCGAGTCGGGTGGCGGTGCTCTCGTCGTAGCGGCGGTAACCGCCCCGGCCGAGGGCGTCGACGCGCTGCTGCCAGGTCGCCTCGGTCATCCGGCGCGGATTGCGCAGGCCCGCCTCGTCGAGGGCGCGCGCCGTGCCGACGGCCACGCCGGCCCGGATGGGGGCGCTCAACAGGAGGGCGAGGAGCAGCAGTTGGTAGAGGGGCTGCGGTGTGTCACGCAGCCGGATGCCGGCTTCCCGGGCGTAGGTGCTGCCGTGGGAGCGGAGCAGGGCCTGTGCGACGGCGCGCCGGTTCATCGAAATCGCAGGGGGGTCGTCCGCGCGCCGCGCGGGGGGCCGGTGTTGCCGCGGCCGGCGGCGCGCGGGGTCCCGTAGGCACGCCGACGGGCGGAGCGGCGCAGGGCTTCGGCACGCGCTTTGGCGAGGTCGGCGCGGGCATGGGCGATGCGGATCTCCTCGGCGTGGAGATCTTCCGCCGGGATGTCCGCGTCCGTGGCGGGGTCCGCGTCCGCCTTCCGCGAGTCCTCCGCCCGGGAATTCTCCGACGGGGCGTCCTTCTCTTCCTCGGCCGGCCGTGGCGCCCGCAGATGCGGCAACAGGAATTCCTCCATGCGTCCGAGCGCCACCATGACAAAGAGCATCAACACCGGAAACACGAGGGATATCAGTACGGTCGGCAGCAGCCCCATAACCCAGTCCCTTTCTCTTCCCGGCCCGGACAGCGCCGGATTGAGCGGTGCCGGCCACGAACGCGCCGACCTGAGATGCGCATGGAACACGCGGGCATGTCGTTCACGGGGCCGTGCTTCGCCCACGTATGCCGGACGGGTACCACGTCTGTTGGAGTTCACTCGTGCCTGATTCGCACTCCCACGAAGCCTATGGGCTCCGAACGGACCTCGCTCGTCGGCTCCCGAACGGCCGAATCCGAATTGACAGACCGCCTGGCCGTCCCCCCGCGCACGGGGCCCCGTCACATCGCGGGATCGACGCCGCCGAGTGCCTGCTCGGTCCAGATGACCTTGCCCTGGGCGCTGTAGCGCGTTCCCCAGCGCTCCGCGAACTGGGCGACGAGGAAGAGTCCGCGGCCCCCCTCGTCGGTGCCGGCCGCCTGGCGCAGATGCGGCGAGGTGCTGCTGTGGTCGGAGACCTCGCAGATCAGGCTCCGGTCGCGGATGATGCGTACCCGGATGGGCCCGGAGGCGTAGCGGATCGCGTTGGTGACCAGTTCGCTGAGGATCAGCTCGGTCGTGAACGCCTCCTCGACCAGGCCCCACTCCGTCAGCTTGTGTGAGACGTCGGCCCGCAGCCTGCCCACCGCGGCGGGGTCGGCGGGGATCTCCCAGTCGGCGACATGACCGCCGTCCAGCACGCGTGTGCGCGCGACCAGCAGGGCGGTGTCGTCCCGGGGGTGCTCGGGCAGCAGCGCCTGGAGGACCGCGTCGCACGCCTGGTCCGGGGTGCGGTCGGCCTGGGCGGCGAGCGTCCGGCGCAGCAGGTTCAGGCCCTCGTCGATGTCGCGGTGCCGGTCCTCGACGAGCCCGTCGGTGTACAGCGCCAGCATGCTGTTCTCCGGCAGATGGACCTCAAGGGTCTCGAAGGGCAGTCCGCCGAGCCCCAGCGGGGGGCCGCCGGGCACGTCGGCGAACATCGACGTGCCGTCGTCGTGGATGACGACGGGCTGGAGGTGGCCCGCCCGCGACATGCTGCACGTCCCGGACACCGGGTCGTAGATCGCGTACAGACAGGTGGCGCCGGTGACTGCGCCGTCGGCTCCGTCGACGGCCTCGTCCCGGTCGATGCGGGCGACCAGTTCGTCCAGGTGGAAGAGCAGTTCGTCGGGCGGCAGGTCCAGGGTCGAGAAGTTGTGGACCGCGGTCCGCAGCCGGCCCATGGTGGCGGCCGCGTGCAGGCCGTGGCCGACGACGTCGCCGACGACGAGCGCGACGCGGGCGCCGGGCAGCGGGATGATGTCGAACCAGTCGCCGCCGACGCCGCCGAGTCCGCCGAGTCCGGCCTTGGCGGGCAGATACCGGTAGGCGACGTCGATGGCGTTCTGGTCGGGGAGGCCGCGCGGGAGCAGGCTGCGCTGAAGTGTGACGGCCATGGTGTGCTCGCGGGTGTAGCGGCGGGCGTTGTCGACGCTGACCGCCGCCCTGGCGACCATCTCCTCGGCGACGGACAGGTCCTCGCCCTCGAACGCCTCGGGCTGCGCGGACCGCCAGAAGGTGACGACGCCGAGGGTGACGCCCCGCGCCCGCATCGGGACGGTGATCATCGAGTGGAAGCCCTCTTCGGCCACCAGCTTCCTGGCGCGTTCGGGGTGCTGCTTGTGCCAGCCGGAGAACGCGGCGAGATCCGGGACCAGGATCGGCTCGCCGTTCAGGACGGCGTCGCTCACGGGGGTCGACGGGGGAAGGTGGATCAGCTCGCCGACCGGGTAGAGCGAGGTGTCCTCGTCGCGGCCGCTGGAGGCGGTGCGGCGCATGGCCATCACCACGGTGGTCGGCTCCTCGCCCCGCAGGACGGCCTCGACGACGTCGACGGTCACGAAGTCGGCGAAGTTGGCGGCGGCGAACTCCGTCAGTTCCTCGCAGGTGCGGACCACGTCCAGGGTCGTACCGACCTCCGTACCGGCCTCGTACAACAGGCTCAGGCGCCCCCGGGCCAGGTCGGCCTTTCCCGTGAGCGTCTGGAGCTCGGTGGTGTCACGCAGGGTGGTCACGCTGCCGGGCGGACCGCCGTCCTGGTCCGTGGGCCGCTGGCTGATGGCGAGCAGCCGCTCGCCGACGGGGTGGACCTCGTCGGTCGCCGTCCGGCCGGAGGCCAGCAGCGCCGCGGTGTCCGGGTCCAGGCCCAGGTCGTCGAGCGAGCGGCCCTCGACGTCCGTCGGCAGGTCGAGCAGTCTGCGTGCCTCGTCGTTGGCGAGCAGCAGACGGCCGTCGCCGCCCGCGATGAGCACCCCTTCGCGTACGGAGTGCAGAACCGCGTCGTGGTGCTCGTACATACGGGTCATCTCGGCGGGTCCCAGTCCGCGTGTCTGGCGGCGCAGACGTCTGCTCACCAGGGCCGTGCCGCCCATCGTCAGCAGCAGCACACCGGCGGCGGAGCCGAACAGGAGCGGGAAATGGTCCTCCACGACCGCGCTCACGCGCTCGATGGTGATCCCCGCCGAGACCATCCCGATCACCCTGCCGCTCGCGTCGAAGACGGGGACGACGGCCTGTACGAGGGGCCCGATGGTGCCGACGATCTTCTCGGTGATGACCCGCCCCTCGAGGGCGGGCTTGAGATTGCCGACGAACTTCTTGCCGACCCGGTCGGGGATCGGGTGGGTGTAGCGGACCCCGTCGGTGTTGAGCACGACGATGAAGTCGACGCCGGAGCGCTCCCTGGCATGCTCGGCCGGTCTGCGCAGGACCTCGGCGGGATTGGGGTTTTTCAGCGCCTCCTGGATGCCCGGGGAGTTCGCGAAGGTCTCGGCCACGGCGACGGAGCGGTTGCGCGCCTCGCGCTCGCTGTCGGTGCTGCCCTGCAGCACGAGCGCGGCGGAAGCGGCGGCGACGAGCAGAACGACGATCGCCACCTGAAGAAGAAAGACCTGACCTGCGACTGTTCTCATCTTCAGAACCGAGCGCCGGCGGCCGTCGCGTCCGGGCATGCCCCCTTTGTACACCCGTCGCAAACGGTGGGCGAGCCGCGGGTACGGGGAGGCGGTCTTGACCCCGCACTCCGCCGGATGAACCATTCTGCGGGTCCGGGAGTGATGGGGAGTGACGTGAGCGTCCGTCGGGGCGTCCGCATGTACGGCGCGGGCGTGCGGGACGTGCGCGTCGTTTCCACGGACCGGTGCCCGCCGGTCCACAGAGCATGGGGGTTCATCGGTGTCCCGTCGGTCCGTCCTCGCCACCGCGCTCGCGGCCGGCGCGCTGCTGCTGACCTGTCTGCCCAGTGCCGCGGCGCAGCCGCCCGGCAGCGGCGAACGGCTGACCATCGACACCCTGTCGACCCGGCCGGGTGTGGTCACCGGCGGTGACGTCCTCGTACGTGTCGAGGTCCCGCCCCGCTTCGACCCCGACGACGTACGGATCACCCGCGACGGCACGGACGTCACGGACGCGTTCTCGGCGGCCGGATCCGCGCCCGGCGGCCTGACCGGCCTGGTGACGTCCCTGCGCGAGGGCCGCAACCGGCTCGTCGCGACCGTCTCCGGCCGGCCCGGCGCGGGCGCGGCGCTCCAGGTGCGCGACCACCCCTCGACCGGTCCGGTCATCAGCGGTCCGCACGAGCGGCCCTTCGTGTGCGGTACGGAGTCGTTCAAGCTGGTCGACGGCTCCACCCTGGGGCCGCCGCTGGACGGGGACTGCTCGGTCGCGGCCCGGGTCGACCACGCGTACCGCTCCACGGACGGGAGCGTGAAACCCCTGGCCGATCCCGCGAGCCGCCCGGCGGACCTCGCGACGACCACCACGAGCACCGGCGCGCGCGTCCCCTTCCTCATCCGTATCGAGACCGGCACGCTCAACCGGGGCGTCTACCAGATCTCCATGCTGGCCGACCCCGCCGCGCCAGAGCCGACCCGTGCGCGGCCCTCCGAGGGGTGGAACGGCCGGCTGATGTACACCTTCGGCGGCGGGTGCCGGGGCGGCTGGTACACCCAGGGCTCGGACACCGGCGGCGTACTGGACACCGAGATGCTGGGCCGTGGGTACGCGGTGGCCTCCTCGTCCCTCAACGTCTTCGGCAACAACTGCAACGACCTGCTGGCGTCCGAGACCACGATGATGGTCAAGGAGCACTTCGTGGAGCGGTACGGAGTCCCCCGCTTCACCATCGGCTGGGGATGTTCCGGCGGCTCGTACCAGAGCCATCAGACCGCCGACAACTACCCCGGTCTGCTCGACGGCATCATCGTCGGGTGCAGCTTCCCGGACGTGACGTCCGCGACCAACACCACGCTGCTGGACTCCCGGCTGCTCGACCACTACTTCACCGTGAGCGCGCCGGACGAGTTCAGCGCCGAGCAGCAGACCGCGGTCGCCGGGTTCCGTGAGCGGGCGAGCATCCCGAACCTGAGCGACGGCGCGAAGCGCCTCGACCCGGACGCGGAGTTCCCCGCCGCGCTGCCCGATGACCAGCGCTACGACGCGGACACCAACCCCGACGGGGCTCGGGGCACGGTCTTCGACCACACCGTGAACGTGTACGGCACCGACCGGCGCACCGGCGCCGCGCTGCGCCCGCTGGACAACGTCGGTGTGCAGTACGGACTCGACGCGCTGAACGAGGGTGCGATCGACAAGCGGCAGTTCATCGACCTCAACTCCCGCGTCGGGGGCATCGACCGCGACGCCGGGTTCACCACGGGGCGTACGGCGGCCGACCGCACGGCGACCGAGGCGGCGTACGGCACGGGCCGCATCCTGTGGGGCGGCGCCGGTCTCGCCACCACACCCGTCATCGACCACCGCTCCTACACCGACGACCTGCCCGGGGGCGACATACACATGGCGGTGCACGGGTACTCCACCCGCGCCCGGCTGATCGCGGCGAACGGCCACGCGGACAACCAGGTCATGCTCGCGGAGGACAACCGGCACGGCTTCAGCCTCAAGAGCCCGGCGCTGCGGTACGCCCTCACGGAGATGGACGCGTGGCTGACGTCGCTGACGTCCGCCGGGGCGCGGGCCGAGTGGACGGCGCGGGACGTCGTGGCGCACAAGCCGGCGGAGCTGACCGACGCGTGCTGGACCAGGGACGCGGAGCCCCGCAAGATCGAGCAGCGCCTGGCCTACGACAGCCCCGGGGAGTGCGGCGCGCTCTACCCGGCCTTCCCGACACCGAGGCTGGTCGCCGGAGCCCCGCTCGCCGACGATGTGATCGCGTGCCGGCGCAAGGCGGTGGACCCGGCCGACTACGAGGTGACGTTCACCGGCGCCGAACTCCGGCAGTTGCGGGCGGCGTTCCCCGGCGGGGTGTGCGACTGGAGCCGGAGCGGCCAGGGACAGCGCCCGCTCACCGGCCCGTGGCAGTCGGTGGGGGCGGCGGGCGAGAGGGGCGGGGAGCGATGACCGGGCCCCGCATCGAGGTCGCCGTACGGGCGGAGGCGAAGCTGGGCGAGGGGCCCACCTGGGATCCGGCGACCGGCCGGCTGCTGTGGGTGGACATACTCTCGGCGCGGATCCACACCTTCGACCCGGCCGACGGCCGCCGTACGGTCATGGCCACCGAGCAGCACGTCGGTGCCGCGCTCCCCCGGGCCGGCGGCGGGCTGGTGGTCAACCTCCGTGACGGCATCGGACTGTACGGCCCCGGCGGCGAGTTCTCCTGGCTGGTACGCGATCCGGTGCCGGGCCGCCGGGGCAACGACGCGGCCGTCGCGCCGGACGGCGCGCTCTGGGCGGGCAGCATGCGCTACGACGAGACACCGGGCGGCGGGGCGCTGATCCGGGTCACGGCGGACGCGTTCGGCGCACCGGACGCGCCTTCGGGGACCGTCACCGACACACGGCCCGTCACCGTCGGCAACGGCACGGGCTGGAGTCCGGACGGCCGGACGATGTACTACATCGACACCCCCACCGGCCGTATCGACCGGTTCCGCGCCGACACCCACTCCCCCGGTGAACCCCTCGTCGACGAGGGCCCGTTGGCGACGATCGAAGCGGGCACCGGGCACCCGGACGGGCTGACGGTCGACGCGGACGGCTGCGTCTGGGTCGCCCTGTGGGACGGCGCCGCGGTCCGCCGCTACACACCGGACGGCGAGCTGGACCGGACTGTCGAACTGCCCGTACTCCGGCCCACCTCCTGCGCCTTCGGCGGACCGGAGCTGCGCGACCTCTACATCACCACCGCCCGCGTCGGCGTCGCCGCCCCCCACCCCCTCACCGGCTCGCTCCTCGTCCTGCCGGACGCGGGTCAGGGGGTCCCCGGCACACCGTTCGCCGGCTGAGAGGGGAGACGACGCGGGCGGGTGACGCCGGGAGGCCTTCTCCTCCGCTGCCCCCGGCCCCGCGGTGTGGACGAGCAGCGATCCGCGGATGCCCCACGGCCTCGCGGGCGATCATGTCGCGGTCGGGGTAGCGGCCACCGATCTCGCGAGCGCCGGGGCGCTGATCCAGTCGAGCAGCCGCCGCACCTGCGCTCGTACGGCGGCGCCCGGCGCGGCGGGGCCGCGACCATCTGTCCGGCCCCCTTCTTGTGCGGGCGGGCGAGCCGGAACAGATGGTCGCGCTCGTCCCTGTCCAGCCGCAGGCTGTGATTGCGGCCCTGCTCCAGCCGTACGTAGTAGTCGACGCTCACACCCGCCAGATGCGCCAGCTCCTCCCGGCGCAGGCCCGGCACCCTGCGCTGCCCGGATCCCGAGGCGTAACCGACGTCCTCGGGCTGGATCCTGGCTCGGCGCGAGCTCACGAATTCGCCCAACTCCCCTTGCGTCCGCGTGCCGTTCATTCTCCATCGGCCGACCGGGCGGGTAGCGAGCTGCCGACGGCCGCCGGGTTCGGGCTCTCGCCACGCTGCGGCGCTTCGTCAGTCGACGCGCGCGCAGAGGTCGTCGACCGAGCCGTGGACCATGGTCACGTCCTTGTAGCCGGCCGCGCTGATGTCCAGGGTGTACGCGCCGTCGATCAGATACACACCTCGCGCCAGATTGCCGCCGTTCTCGGCGACGCCCACGAGCACCGGGCCGAGCACGTACCAGAACTGTGAGCCGTCGGAGCGATGGTCCACGGCGGCCGTGCCGCTCGCGTCGGCGTCGTAGAAGGCCCCGGTGTCGGTGTTGGTGATCCGGACCACCAGGTCCCCCCGGTAGAGGACGCGTTCCGGGGAGCCGTCCGGATGGGTCGTCACCACCCGCCGCTCCACCTCGTCGACGACTGGCTCGGTGTGGATGGGGACGTCGCACCGGACACCGGCGGGCGCGTCCCACGGTGCGGAGGGTGCGGGCTCCCAGCCGCTGCGCGCGGTGCCGGAAGCCGCGTGGGCGGGATGCGCCCCGGCCCCCAACAGCGGTGTGGTGAGGGCCAGTAGCGCTACGACGATGCCTCGCACAGAGTTCTCCCCGGTGAAGTGGTGGTCCACGGCCTGGGCACCAGCGTCCCGCCGGGCTCTGACCACGTTCTCACCACGGCCGCTTGCCGCTCCCGCCCGCGGGACTACCCTTGTTCCGCGATGAAGTTCAAGCTGCTCGGACCGTTCGAGGCCCGTCACGAGGGCCGGCCGCTCCTGACGCACAGCCGCCGCCAGGAGCGCTGTCTGCTGTCGATCCTGCTGCTCGACGCGGGGCACGTCGTGACGACCGGTCGGCTCATCGATCTGCTGTGGGACGGGGAGGCGAACGCGTCGGCGCGCGGCACCGTCCACACATACGTCGGAAGGCTGCGCGCCGCCCTGCGTACGGAGGGCGGACCGCGCATCGAGACCCGGCACGGCGGCTATCTCCTGGAAACGGGCGGGTACGAGGTCGACGCCGGGGACTTCGTCCCGCTGGCCCGCGCCGCCGCCGACGCCACGGACCCCGCCGAGCGGATCCGTCTCGGCGACCGAGCCCTCGCGCTGTGGCGGGGCCCGCTGCTCGCCGACGTGGCCGGCGACCGGCTCCGCGAGCGGCTCGGCGGCCGTCTGGACGCGCTGCGGCTGTCCACCGTCGAGCTGCGCGCCGAGACGCAGCTCTCGATGGGGCTGCACGAACGCGTCGCGGCGAATCTGACGGACCTCGCCGACGATCATCCCGAACGGGAGCGCATCGTCGCCGCGCGGATGACGGCCCTGTACCGCGCCGACCGCGCGGCCGAGGCCGTCCGCCTCTACCGCGCCACACGCCACGCGCTCTCCACCCGGCTCGGCGTCGAGCCGGGACCGGACCTGACGGCCCTTCACGAGCGCGTCCTGCGCCGCGATCCGTCCCTGGACCGGCCGCCGGCTCCCCTGTACGCGGTACGGGTCCGAGACCACTGGCTGCCGTGGAACACCAGCGGCCACCCGGCGCTGGAGTTCTGCAACACGTACGCGGGCTGGGGCGGCCCGGAGCTGCCCGGTGCGGAGTGGCTGCGCGACTACGCCGCGCTGGCGGTGTGGGCCGGCCATCTCGGTCTCGCTCGGGACCATGTCGTCACCCGTCTGGTCGCGCGGGCGCGCCGCGAACCCGGCGAGGCGGCGCACGTACTCGCCGAGGCCCGTGAGTTCCGGGCGCGCCTGTACGCCTGTCTGACGGATCCGGCCGACGCGGAGGCCTTCGAAGCGGTGGCGGGTGTGGCGGAAGCGGCGGCGAGGTCCTCGGTGTTCACCCGCGGCGAGGACGGTCTCGGCGGCTGGCATGTCTCACCCTCGGCCGGGCTGCGGCTCCCTCTCCTCGCGACGGCCCGCAGCGCCGCCGACCTGCTGGCGGATCCGCGCCGCCTCGTGGTGCGCCGCTGTCCCGGCGAGGAGTGCGGCTGGCTGTTCCTCGACAGCGGTGGCCGGCGCAGATGGTGCAGCCTGGCGACGTGCGGTGCCTCGCGGCGGCTGCGGGACGGATGCGCGACGGGCTGACCCCGGAAACTCGTACGGGTCCCCGCCGGCCGCGCGGGGACGTCCCCTAACGGGTGATCGGCCCTGGTCGTGTGCGCACTCGGCGCTCCCCCGCGGGGAGCCTTCTCCGAAAGCCGGTCGGTTGGTCGGACCCCACGGAGAGAGGCGAGGCACGATGAGCAGCCTCCTGGACACGCTGCCCGCGGACGAGCGGCGCAGACTCAACCACAACCGGTCGGGCGCCCTCCTGGCGTCCTCGCCGATGCTCGCCACCCTGACCGACCGGAGGGTGTTCGGCGAGGGCTGGATCTTCGAGCGCAAACTGGACGGTGTGCGGGTACTCGCCGTCCGGGACGCGTCGGGCGTACGGCTGCTGTCGCGCACAGGACGACGGCTCAATGCCACGTATCCGGAGATCGTGGACGCCCTGGCCGCGCAGGAGTGCGAGGACTTCACCGTGGACGGCGAGGTCGTCGCGTTCGCCCACGGCCGTACCGACTTCGCCCGGCTCCAGCAGCGCATGGGGATCAGCGACGCCCGCCGGGCCCGCGCCAGCGGGGTGGCCGTCACGTACTACCTGTTCGATCTGCTGCGCCTGGACGGCGCCGATCTCACGGCGATCCCGCTGCGCTCACGGAAGTCGCTGCTGCGCAGAGCCCTGACGTACCGGGCGCCGCTGCGCTTCACCCCGCACCGCAACGCGGGCGGTCAGGAGTCGCTGGACCGGGCGTGCGCCGACGGCTGGGAGGGACTGATCGTGAAACGGGCCGCGGGCCGGTACGAGCCCCGGCGCTCGACGGGCTGGCTGAAGCTCAAGTGCGAGCAGGGGCAGGAGTTCGTCATCGGCGGCTACACGGAACCGTCCGGCTCCCGCGTCGGCTTCGGCGCGCTGCTCCTCGGTCACTACGAGGACGGACGGCTGCGGTACGCGGGCAAGGTGGGGACCGGGTACGACCGGGCGACGCTGGTCGATCTGCGCCGGCGGCTCGACGAGGCCGCGGTGCCCCGGTCGCCGTTCGCGGACGCGGTGAAGGAGCGGGCTCCGCACTGGTCCGAGCCCCGGCTCGTCGCCCAGATCGCGTTCACCGAGTGGACGAGGGACGGGATGCTGCGCCATCCGCGTTTCCTGGGGCTGCGGGAGGACAAGGAGGCGAGGGACGTGGTGCGGGAGAGACCGGCCTGACGGGGCGGGTGGGCGGGGCGGGAAACGGGCAGCACTCCCGGACGGGCCGTACACGCGGAGTACGCGGAGTACGGCGCCACGCCACCGCACGGCCACAGACCACCGCACGACCGCGACGAAGGGCGGCGACACCCCCATGACCACCCCCGACTCCCGCATACCGCGTTTCCATCTCGCGATGCCCGTCGACGACCTCGCCGCCGCGCGCCGCTTCTACGGCGGCGTACTCGGTCTGACGGAGGGCCGCAGCGCGGACACGTGGGTGGACTGGAATCTGCGTGGCCACCAGTTCGTGACGCATCTGGCGCCCCGCCGCGCCGAGGGCGTGCGCAACGCGGTCGACGGACACGACGTGCCGGTACCGCACTTCGGGCTGCTGCTGACCCCGCCGGAGTTCCACGAGCTGGCGGACCGCCTCCGGGCGGCGGGCACGACGTTCGTGATCGAGCCCTGCGTCCGCTTCGAGGGGCGGCCGGGTCAGCAGTGGACGATGTTCCTGCTCGATCCGGCGGGCAACGCGCTGGAGTTCAAGGCGTTCGCGGACGACGCACAGGTCTTCGCCGTCTGACGGCGGGGAGCCGGCGCGGGGTTCGGAAGGTCCCCCGGTGTCCGCCCGATCGCCGGGCGGACACCGTCATCACGGAAGGCGCGTCATCGCTCGCTGCGGGCGGGAAGCTTCCAGCCCGGCCGCAGGAAGTGACAGGTGTATCCGTCGGGATAGCGGACCAGATAGTCCTGGTGCTCGGGCTCCGCCTCCCAGAAATCGCCCGCCTCGGCCACCTCGGTGACGACCTTCCCCGGCCAGAGGCCCGAGGCCTCGACGTCGGCGATGGTGTCCTCGGCGACCCGCTTCTGCTCGTCACCGATGTAGTAGATGGCCGACCGGTAGCTGAGGCCGATGTCGTTGCCCTGACGGTTGAGCGTCGTGGGGTCGTGGATCTGGAAGAAGTACTCCAGAATCTGGCGGTAGCTGGTCTTCTCGGGGTCGAAGACGATCTCGATGCCCTCGGCGTGCGTCCCGTGACTGCGGTACGTCGCGTTCGCGACGTCCCCACCCGTGTAACCGACCCTGGTCGAGATCACCCCCGGCAGACCGCGAATCAGATCCTGCATACCCCAGAAGCAGCCGCCCGCGAGGACCGCCTTCTCCGTAGCCGTGTCCGTACTCATGCGTTACTCCCTCCTCTGTCACACACGGTACTGCTCCGAAGGGGGTCGGCGGGGAGCCGGCCGGGGGCCACCCCGGCTCCGGAGGCGGCGTCTCAGGCGCTGTGCAGCCGTGCGTCCAGCTCACCGGCCGACAGCTCCACGCCGTAGACGGGGCTTCCCGGCTGGTGCTTGCGTCCTCCCCCGCCGAGGTGGCCCGCGTTCACCGGGTCGAAGCCGATGTCGCGGATCAGACCCGCCACGACGGCCACGGCCTCCTCGTCGTCGCCGGAGATGGGAATGGCCAGGCGCGCCGGATCGCCCTTGGGGCGGCCCCGGTCGCGCAGGGTCTCCCAGTAGATGGAGTTGAACGCCTTGACCAGGTTGGAGTCCGTCGCAGCCCGTACGTTCTCGCTGGAGGTGGTGGAGTCGTCGTCCAGTTCGGGGTCGTGACCGTCGCGTTCCGGGTAGTAGTTGCCGGTGTCGATCACGACCTTGTCACGCAGCTCGCTCAGGGGCAGGTCGCGCAGGTGCCCGTACGGGATCGACACGACGACCACCTGGCCGAACCGGGCCGCCTCCTCGGCGGTGACCGCCCGGATGGGGCCGTCGATCCCCGCGACCAGCTCCGCGAGCGTCTCCGGGCCGCGCGAGTTCGCGAGGGCGACCTCGTGGCCGATGCCGGCGAAGTGCCGGGCGAGCGTCGAGCCGATGCGGCCCGCTCCGATGATCCCGATACGCATGGTGCCTCTCCTGCCTGCGCGGTCGTGGGCCGGTCGCCCCGTCCGTACGGGTCGCTCGTACGGCTGCTCGTACCGCTCACTCGTACCGGCCGCCCGCACGGGTCGCGCGTACCGGCCACTCGCACCGGCCGCTCGTACTGGTCGCCTCCATGGGTAGCCGAATGGCGGCTCCCCAAACTTGCCGGAAGGCGGGCCCGGACTCACCCTGAGGCTGCGGGCGACGCCCGATGCCGACGTCAGAGCGCCCGTGCGTGGTTGCCGCGCGGGGCCCGCGTCGACACCGCCGTTCGGGCCCTGTCCGCCGAACGGGGGAGCTGAGAGGAAGGGCTGTCGTGGCCAGTCACGAACGTGACCCGGTGCTGGTGGCGGACGCGGGCTCGTCCAGCCTGCACCTGACCGTCTTCGCGAACGACGGCACGGCCCTCGCCTCGTACGACAACGCCTCCGCGCCCGGCGACAACATGTCCGGGCAGCTCCGTGATCTGCTCCGGTACGCGCCGGCGCCGATGGCGGTGGGACACCGGATCGTGCACGGCGGCCCGGATCTGCGGCAGCACACCCTGGTCGACGACCAGGTCCGGGACACCCTTCAGCTCACGGCGGACCTGGCTCCCTCCCATGTCCCGCCGGCCCTGCTCGTACTCGACGCGGCCCGTGAGCTGCTGCCCAACGTGCCGCACGTCGCCTGCTTCGACACCGTCTTCCACGCCGGACTGCCCACGGCGGCCCGTGAGTTCGCCGTGCCCGAGACCTGGCGCGGCGAGTACGGCGTACGACGCTACGGCTTCCACGGTCTGTCCTACGCGTGGGCACTGAGCAGCACCGCCGAACTGCTCCGGCGGCGGCCCGGGAGCCTGCGGATCGTCATCGCCCATCTGGGCGGCGGCAGTTCGGCGTGCGCCGTGCGTGACGGCACGAGCGTCGACACCACCATGGGTTTCACCCCGCTGGACGGCCTCGTGATGAGCCGTCGCAGCGGCGCCGTCGATCCGGGCGCCCTGACGTGGCTCCAGACCCGGCACGGCCTGTCCGCGCAGGACATCGAGGAGGCGCTCAACCACCGTTCGGGCCTGCTGGCCCTGTCCGGAACCTCCGGCGACACCCGTGACCTGGTGCGCGACCGCGCGGCCGGCGACGAGCGGGCCGCTCTGGCGCTGGACGTCTTCACCCACCACTGCCGCCGCGGCATCGCCGCGATGGCGGCGTCCCTGGACCGTCTCGACGCGCTGGTCCTCACCGGCGAGATCGGCCAGGACCAGCCGGAGGTGCGTGAGGAGATCTGTGCCGGGCTCGGCGTCCTCGGCGTCACGGGCGGTCTGCTGGTGCCACCGTCCGACGACGACGTGGCCGCCCGACTGGTCAGCCCGCCGGAAGCGACGGTGCCGGTGATCGTCGTGTCCACGGGGGAAGCACGCCAGATCGACAAAGAGACCCGCGCACTCCTGCGCGAAGCCTGAACGGACGTCTCGGGCGGACGCCCGCGCTTCGGGCGCGTCGGCTCGTCAGGCACGCCGGAGCCGCCAGACCTCATCGACGACCCGGTCGGTCAGCGTCCCGGCGGGTACGCCCTCCCCTCCCCTCCCCTCCCCTCACACACAGCACGAGTCCGGCGAGCGGCCGGCCTCGGCGCGGCTTCCGCGGTCCCCCGACGAGGTGAGCGGGGTGAAGGGGCGCTGACCGCCCCGTCGCGGCACGGGCGTCACGGCTGTGGGGGCCCTCCGCTGTCGGGGGCGGCGGGGGGCTCGACGGCGTCCCGGCCGGGATCCTGGCTCGGGCCCTGGCTGGGAGTCGCCATCGGCATGCGGCTGGGGACGTCCGAGGGAGCCCGGCCCGTCGGTGTGGGTGTGCCTTCCGGCTCTCTCCGCTCGGACGGGCGGGGGCTGACGGGAACGGAGGACGGCGGCTCGGTGGGCACGAGCGACGAGTTGCCCGGGGGCGGCGGGGCGAGCGGCGCCGTCGGGGAGGCGGGCGTGCCGGACGTCGTCGCGAGATGGAGGGGCAGCGCGACGAGCGCGGCGGCGGCGCACGACAGACCGACCCCGGCCGCGGTGCGCAGCAGCCGACGACGGGTGGCGCTCCGGCGGATCGCCTCGTACCGGTGCGGGGGTGGGACGAGGCGGTCGGAGGTGGGCCGCAGCAGGACGGCGAGGGGATCGTCGGGCCCGAACTCCGGCCCTTCGTCAGGACGTGTGGTCAAGGCTTCTCCTCAAGTGGGCGCGGAGCAGTTCGCGGGCCGCGTGGAGGTCGGCCTTGACGGTTCCTTCCTTCCGCCCGGTCAGTTCGGACACCTCCCGGATCGGCATGTCAGCGTAGTAGTGCAACAGGATCGGGACGCGCAGTCGTTCGGGCAGCGACTGCACGAGCAGCCGTACCGAGGGGTCGGCCTGCTCGGTGTACGGCCTGACCGCGGCTTCGGAGGTGACACGCCGTATCGCCTTGCGTTCGCGCTCCAGTTTGCGCCAGTGGTCCCGGACGAGATTGGCCGCGGTGACGTAGAGGAAGCCGCGGGGCTCCTGCACGGATGTCCACCGGGCCCAGAGCCGGGTGAACGCCTC
The DNA here is from genome assembly GCF_010384365.1 of Streptomyces sp. S4.7. NCBI lineage: Bacteria > Bacillati > Actinomycetota > Actinomycetes > Kitasatosporales > Streptomycetaceae > Streptomyces > Streptomyces sp. S4.7. Next base: position 462,461 of record NZ_CP048397.1, read on the forward strand.
CGAGGCGATCTCGTGGGCCGTCTCGTCGTCGTCGACGAGACGGCGGCACCAGCCGGCGAGGCGCGGGTAGAGGGCGGCGAACAGGTCGGACGCTGCCTTGTCGCGGGACCGTTTCAACGCTCTCCATGGTCGTGACCGCGGGTGTGGGGGTTCTGGGTGGGCTTGGGGGCTCGTGGGGAAGGAGCCCGGACCGGGGGCGCGGGTTCCGCCGGTCCGGGCTCCGGTGTGGTGGGGTCAGCGACTCGTGGCGGTCAGCGTGGCGAAGACGATCACGTTGCCGAGGTAGCCGTCATCGGTACGGGGGCCGCCGCAGGTGATGAGCCGCAGCTCAGGACGGTCCACGTCGCCGTACACGTCGTCCGCCGGGAAGTCCGCCTTTGCCACCTTCCGTACGGCGTCGACGGCGAACACCGCCGCCGTGCCGTTCTCCAGGCGCACCGTGACGCGGTCGCCCCGGCGCAGCCGCGCCAGGTGCCTGAAGACCCCGTCGCCGTGGGCGCCGACCGTGACATGGCCGGTGATCACCGAGGGGCCGATCCGACCCGGCGTGGGCGAGTGCCGGTACCAGCCCGCGCGGTCGTCGGCCGTGACCGGCGGCACCTGCATGCTGCCGTCCGGGGCCAGCCCGAGCCGAATGACGGGCGTGTCGACCCCGATGGCCGGGATCCGCAGTCCGACCGGGACCGAACGCGCCAGTGGCTTCGCCCCGTTCACCTTCGCCCCGTTCGCCTCCGTGGCGGGCCGCTCGGACGGTGGTGTACCGCCCGAGCGGTCCGCGGTCGCGGTCCGGCCGGACTCGTTGCCGCCACAGCCGACGAGCAGCGAGGCCAGCGCGGCGGCGGTGAAGGCGCGCCTGGAGGGCGACCTCACGCCCCGGTCGCCCGCCGACGGCGTACGACGACGAACGCCGCACCGCCCACGGCGAGAGCGGCGGCCCCCGTGCCGATCAGCGCGCCGTCGGTCCCGGACCCGGCGGAGAGCGGGGCCACTCCGGTGTCGGGCGCCCCCTTCGGTACGACGTCGACCTGGCCCGGGGCCGCCGGCGCCCGGGTCGGTTCGGCGCTCTCGGCCGGGGCGGGGGCCGCGGAGGGCGCCTCCGAGGGGGCGGCGTCGGCGGGCGGGCGGGTGCTGGGGACGGCGCTGGGGGTCGCGTCGTCGGCGAACGCGGGCACCGCGCCCGCCAGCACGGCGGTGCTCGCGAGTGCCATGGCACTGAGGACGGTTCGGCGCATGAGTCGCTCTCTTTCGTCGTCCGCCTGCCCGGGGACTCGGCGGGCGGGGCCAGTGATCGGGAGGAGAGACGAGCCACCGACGGACCGGGTTGCAAAGGAATGGCAAAGTCCGGCCCGGTGGCCAGCCCCTGCGGGTGTCCGTTTGTCGTGCTGTACTGACGAGATGAAGCGCAAGCACACGCCGGCGTTCGTCAAGACACTCGCCGAGCGGCCGGGCAAGGCTTCCGACACCGGCCGCGCCGAGCGGGTACGCACCAGGGTGCGGCTCATGATCGAGATCACCGCGCGGGCCGGATCGTACCGAAAGGGACTGGTCCAGGCCGCCGAGAGGCTCAGCCCCGAGGAAGCGGTGATCCTCGCCGATCTCGAAGCGCACGGGCTGCAGGTACCGCAGTTGCGGGACGTACTGCGCGGCGGCCATGTGCTGGTGGACGATCCGCAGCTGTACGAGAGCTGGCGGTTCGCCAAGGGCAGCCATCCGAGGCTGTCCAGCCACCACCGCGACATCGACAAGGCGGTCTACCCCGACATCGGGATGCGTGGACACGTCGTACGGGAGAAGCTGCACGGCCGCACCGCACAGGGCACCTGGGTGCAGTTGGAGAAGACCCCGGCCGCGTTCGGCGGGCCCAAGCTGCCCCGTCCCAGCGATCTGCGGCATCTCATGGACTACGTGGTGTACAAGTTCACCGACAGCAATGTCGGGCCCTGGGGGCTGTCGCGGATGACCGAGCGGCGCCCGCTGTATCTCTCGCCGGTTCTGGCTGTTCCCACATCCCTGTCGCCGCCGATCTCGCGGTCACTGACGCAGGCGCTGCGCCGGATCGAGGCGAACGACGACGTCACCGCCGTGTCCCAGCAGCTCGCGGACCGGTTCCCGCCGCCGGACCGGCCCGATCTGGCCGGTGAGCTGGGCCAGGCGCTGTCCGGGAGGGGCGGCCGGGGCCTGTTCGGCAACTCCGACGTCTGGGTGACGCAGACCCCGTCCAGTACCGCCGCCGCGGTTCTGCGTGAGAGTCGCGCGGCGCCTTCCGCGGACGGATGGACGGCACCGGCAGGAGGTACGGCATGAACGACGAGCAGCGCGGTACTCCTACGGCGGCGCAGCCGGGGCCGGGCGAGGCATCCGTCCCCCAGGGGCTGGTCACGGCCGTGGTGGACCTGGTGAACACCGGGCCGGTACTGCTCGGCGCGTACACCATCGCCGAACTCACCGCCGTGGACGCGATCGTGGACTTCCTGGAGGCCCGGCCGTCGGACGACGAACTCGCCGAGGCCGTCCGCTCGCTGGCCGCACGCGAACTCCTCCTCGCGGGCTCCTCGGGCGAGGAGGTCCAGGTGCGGGGAGACCTGGGCATCGCCGTCGCGTTCCAGCAGCGGGCCAGGAAGGTGCTCGACGCCCGAACGACCGGGACTGCCCCGGGCGAGCCGTGGCGGATCCTGCTGCTCCCCCAACCGGAGAAGATCTGTCTGATGGTCCGCATCGACGCGCTCGGCGTGCACCAGATCGGTCTGTACAAGCTCGACGAGGCACTCCGTACGCTGACCGAGTGGCTGCCCCGCGGCCCGTCGGCGGACACCGACCCGTCGATCGACGCCGATGCCTTGCTCACCGGGTCGGAGCGTTCCGCGCTGGTCACCGTCACCGAGTACACCGCGGTCGGATCGGCCGAGACGGCGGGCGCCAGCACCGATCTGGTCCTGGCCCGTAACGAGGGGCGGCTGCACGTGCTGTCCCGGGACCCGAGCCGGCGGGAGAGGCTGGTGGCGGCCCCGTTGGGTGACAGGGACGGTGTGCGCGACAGGCTGGCGGATCTCCTGGCCGCGTGAGGGCCGACGGGCGCTGCTTCTCCGGGCGCGGTTCTTCGGGATGTGGCTCTCAGGACGTGGGTCTTTCAGAACGTGGAAAAAAGCTCGGTCACGAGCGATGATTCCGCTTCAGGTCGGGAGTCTTCTTCCTGCACGCCCGACCTGAACTCCGTTCTGGCTCCGGTGCGGCACAGGACGCGACCCGTGACAGGAGCCTCTCCCATGATCGACCCGGAACCGACAGCGGAATCCGGCCGGAAGACCGATGTCTGGCCCTTGATACACACCGAGCGGGAGGCGCTGGCGGCCGATCTCGCCGGGTTGACCGACGCACGGTGGGCGACGACGTCCCTCTGTACCGAGTTGACGGTGCGCGAGGTACTGGCGCACCTCACCGCGTCGGCGAACCTCAACGCCGTGCGCTGGCTGGCTGGTGTGATCCGCTGCCGGTTCGACTTCGACAAGATGGTGGCCATGCGGCTGGCCGAGCACCTGGGTTCGGGTCCCGCCGAGACGCTGGACAGGTTCCGGCACTCGGTCCCGAGCACGACCAAGCCCCCCGTCCCCGCCATCGCCCTGCTCGGCGAGACGATCGTGCACGGGGAGGACATCCGGCGCCCGCTCGGTATCCGCCGCCCCTATCCGATCAGTACGCTCACGCCGGTGGCCGAGTACTACCGGGGTACGGATCAGGTGGTCCTGGCCAAGGGCCGTATCGGCGGGCTTCGACTCGTCGCGGACGACGGGCCGTTCACGGCCGGTTCCGGGCGACTCGTGTCCGGCAGCACCGTCGCCCTGATCATGGCCATGACCGGGCGCGCGCCGTACTGCGACGATCTCGAAGGCGACGGTGTGGAGACTCTCCGCGCCCGCTGCTGACACCCACCGCTCCCAGGGCTTGTCAGAACACCCGGATCGGGGTCTCGGCGAAGTCGGTGAGCAGGTCGAAGATCTCGTCGTCCAGCCGCACCAGGGTCACCGACGCGCCGGCCATGTCGAGCGAGGTGCAGTACTCGCCCACGTAACTGCGTCCGACCGTGATGCCGCGCTCGGGCAGCTGCTTGTGGGCCAGGCCGTACACCAGGTACAGCTCACCGATCGGTGTGCCGCCGAGGCCGTTCGCCATCAGTGCGACGCGGTCACCGGAGGAGAAGGGCAGGTCGTCCACGACCGCGCTGACGAGTTCGCCCACCATGGCGTCCGCCGACTGGAGCTTCTCGCGCTTGCGGCCCGGTTCGCCGTGGATGCCCACGCCCATCTCGACGGCGTCGTCGGGCAGGTCGAACAGCGGCGAGCCCTTGGCCGGCGGTGTGCAGGCCGTGAGCGCCATACCCATGGTGCGGGTGACGGAGTTGACCTTCTCGCCGATCCGGTACAGCTCGTCGAGGTCCGCGCCCCGCTCGGCCGCCGCGCCGACGGCCTTCATCACGAAGAAGTTGCCGGCGACCCCGCGCCGGCCGACGGTGTACGTCGAGTCCTGTACGGCCACGTCGTCGTCGATGAAGAGGGTACGGACGGTGACCCCGTCGGCCTGCGACAACTCCTCGGCCATCTCGAACGCCATCCGGTCCCCGGTGTAGTTGTTGACCAGCAGCAGCACGCCCTTCGGGGAGGCGACCAGCTTGACCGTCTCGTAGACGAAGTCGGCGGGTGGTGCGGCGAAGACGTCGCCGGGGCAGGCGGCGTCGAGCATCCCCTTGCCGACGCTCATCACGTGCGCCGGCTCATGACCGGATCCGGATCCCTGCACGATGGCGACCTTGTTCTCGCGCGGGGCGTCGGCACGCATGATCAGGTTGTACTCGGGCACGTACCGCAGCGTGTCGGGGTTGGCCAGGGCCAGGCCCTCCAGCATCTGCGCGACGTAGTCCTTCGGGTCGTTGACGAACTTCTTCATGCCGCACTCCTCCTGATCTGCCGATCCCGGGTCCGGGAGTCGGGAGTGGGTCCGGGCGCCCGGACCCGGTGTCCGCCGTCAGTCGCGCGCCTCCCACTCGGCCGCGACGCGCTCCGCCATGACCGCGACGGCCACCGCGCCCGGGTCGGGCGAGCCGATGCTGCGCTCGCCGGCGTAGCTCTGGCGGCCGCGTCTGGCCCGCATGGGTGTCGTCGCGTCGGCCGCTGCGCGCGCGGTCGTGGCCGCCAGGGCGGCGAGTTCCGCACCATCGGCCGCCGGTCCACCGTCGGCCAGCCGCCGCTCCAGGGCGTCGGTCATCGGAATCAGCGCGTCCAGCAGCGTCTTGTCCCCGAGGTCGGACCTGCCCCGTGCCTTGATCCCCTCGGCGGCGGCCCGCAGCATGGCCACCGCATCCGCGGCGTTCAGCTCCGGCCGGTCCTTCACGGCCCCGGCGGCCCGCAGGAAGGTGGTGCCCCAGAGCGGCCCCGACGTACCGCCCACCCGCTTGGAGATCACCAGGGCGACCTTCTTCAGGGTCTCGGCCGGCGCGTCCGAGACGAGGGTGTCCCAGTCGCCGAGCACGATCTCGAAACCGCGGGCGAGCGAGTACCCGAAATCCCCGTCACCCGAGACGGCGTCGAGGTCGCCGAAGGCCTTCTCGTTGTCCACCGCGGTCCGGGCGACGGACCGGACGACGAAGGCGAGGTCGTCGGCGTGGTTCGATGACGATGACATGACTCTCCTGACTGCTGCGGCGTCAGCGCGGCCGGGGATCGGGACCGTCCACGGGTGGACGGGATGCCGTGGAGTCCGGGGAGTCGCCGGCGGAGGGCAGGACGGCCAGGTCGGCGAGCACCACACAGGGCCCCGGCCGGACGCCGAGCGGATCGCTCAGCACCTGGGTGACGGTCTCCTCCGGCGGCGGATCGCCGAGCGAGTCGACCACCCGCCGCGGTGCAATGGCCCTCGAACGGGCCACGGCGAGGGCGACGACCGGGCGCCGTGCGACCGGGTCCTAACATTGGCCCATGCCCAATACACCGTCACGGGTCGAACTGAGCCCGCTCACCCTCGCCGACCAGGATGAGTTCTGCTCGCTCGTGAGGGCCAGCGCCGAGCTGCACAGTGCGACGATGCAGCTGCCCGCGACCGCGGAGGCGTTCCAGGACTGGATGCGCCGCTTCGAAGACGGCACGAACCGTGGCTATGTGATCCGCGTTCAGGAGACCGGTACGGCCGCCGGCATGGTCAACATCAACTCGATCATCCGGGGCCGTTACCAGGGCGCGTCCCTCGGCTACGCGGCTTTCGCCCCGTCCGCGGGGCGGGGTTATATGACCGAGGGGCTCACCGTCGCCCTGCGGCACGCCTTCGAAGACCTGCGGCTCCACCGGCTGGAGGCGAACATCCAGCCGTCGAACAAGGCGTCCCTGGCCCTGGTCGAGCGACTGGGCTTCCGTTACGAAGGTCTGTCGCCCGCCTACCTCTACATCAACGGGGCCTGGCGCGACCACGAACGCTGGGCGGTCACCGCACCGTCGCCCTGGACACCCGACCCCTCCCTTCCGGAGGTCTAGGAGGTTTCTTGCCGATCGGGCCGGGCTCGCGGGCCCGGGGCGGCCGGACCGGATACGGTCGACTCGGGCGCACATCCGTGGCGCCGGCCCAGATACCCGGCACGGCGGCGTATAACAGGCGAGCGGGCGCCGGAATTGGCTCGAACTCCGCTTCCATTCGCCGCGCGGCAGATTTTCCAGCGTTCTCAGGCATGGACCGCGAGAGCCTGGGCACTAGTCGTGGCGGCATTGGCGCTGCTGGATTCGATGGGACACCGAGAATCTCATGGCCCGCACGATCGGGTACGCGAGCGCGACTCCTCGCCCATTGCCGAGGCCCCGGCCCGTCAGGACCGGAGGACGACAGGACATCCGCAAAGGCGCGGAACAGCTGGCTCTGTCTGCCTTGTTGGCGAGAACACCCCACGACGAGGAGGGCACCTGCCCATGCACGCCCAGACCACAACAGGTCCATCGAAGGTCATGACGTTCGAGCGGATGCTTGAGACGGTGCGCTACGACGGCGCGTATCCCACCCGTGAGCGCGCCGAGGAGTCGGTGACCGGCGTTCTCACCGCCCTCGGTACGCAACTCGTCGGCGGCGAACGCTCCTCCCTCGCCGCCCGGTTGCCCGCCGAAGCCGCTCGTCTCCTCAGCGCCGCCGCGCCGGCCGAGCCCCTCAGCGGCCAGGAGTTCGTGAAGGAACTGGCCGCGCGCACCGGCGGCACCACCGCCACCACCCGCTGGGACTCCAGCACCGTTCTCACCCTCGTCGGTCGCCTCGCCGGTAGTGATGTCCTCAGCCGCGTGCTCACCCAACTGCCGCCGGGCTACGCCCTCCTGTTCGGCCGCGCCGAGCTCACGCAGATCGCCCGGCAGAAGCGCGTGAGCTCCCCCCTGCCCGCCGCCTCGCCCATGCACCCCCGCACACCGAAGGACCTGGCAGCGGCAGGGCGCTGAACGAGGCCATACCCGCGGAGGCGGGGCGCACATGTGGGGGCGATCCCGACCGATGTCGGGATCGCCCCCATTGCGTCAAGACGGTGAAGGCACGAGCGGCGTGGCAGCCGTACCAAGATCCCCGCCACCTACGATGCCCCCGTGACCAACGAATGCGGAGTGCCGGAATCACTGATCGCCCTTCAGCGGACGTTGAACGCGGCCGCGGAGGAGGCCCGGGCGCGTGGTTCGTCGCCGGAGGACTGGCGACCGTGGGTGGAAGCGGCGGCTGTGGCCGAGAACGCTTTCGCGGAACACGCGGCAGCCGCGGGCGTCAGTGCCGACAAGGTTCGGTCGGCCGCCGAGAGAGCCGCGCGCGGCCTGCCCGCCCACACCGACCCGGAAGAGCGTCCGGACTGAGCCGCTCTCCAACCACCGGATCCGCCACCCCGGCCGCCGCCGCGGACCTCCTCGCGGCAAACGGGCGGAGCGACGGGGCAAGCGCGAATGCCACGTGCAGGTCTCGGCGCGATCGGACGAAGAGGACGTCGGGGTCGTGGACCCCGTACGCCCCGGCCGGCGGTTCGGCTCGCGCTGAGCGCCACTCCCCATTCCGGCAGGGCCACGACACGGCGTGCGCCGACTGTCGGACCAGGCTCTGGGGGGCGCTGGCCGGCCACGCCGCACGGACTCCAACGCCGAGCCCGCCGGGTCCGTCTTCCGTCCTGCGAGCCAGGCCGCGACCGTCGATCTGGCACGGTCCTTGCCCCGTCTCCGGCGTCAAGAGGATCCAGGCGGCGCGGGCGACGTGCCGGCTGTCGGCTGCGCGATGCAGCCGACAGCCGGCAGCGCCATGACCACGGCGCATGCCGGCCCTGAGGTCAGAACGTGCCTGCGGAGTTGCACTTGGCCTTCTGGGTGATGCAGTCCTTCACGCGATGTCCGAGAGCGGCGTTGTCCCAGGCGTTGAAGAAGTCACCGTGGATGGACGAGGGCATGCCCGACGCCAGCCGGAAGCCCTGGGCGCTGCCGCTGGTCGGGTAGCTGGTGACGAACGAGAGGCTGGGGATGGCGACGGGGTGGGCGCCGCTGCACTTGCCGTCGTAGGTGAACGCCACGTGCGACGTGTGGTCGGGAGAGTCGAGGTTCTTGCCGTCCCAGCAGTCGGGGAAGACGAGTTGGTGGGTGAGGTGGGCCTTCGGGGCGCAGACCGGCCAGTTGCCGTCGGCACTTCTGCCGGTCTCGCCGCCCTCGCCGGCGCACCAGAACTGCCCCGGCGATCCTGCCGGGGTGGGCGTCTGCGCCCTGGCGTCACCCGCGATCATGCGAAATCCCTGCGGGAAGGGCACAGTCGCTGAGGGGTCGGGGAGCCGGGAGCCGTAGTAGACGATCATGCCCTCGGGTTCGACGGCCCTGTCGTTCTCGTAGAGGGTCGGAATCCAGTACGCCGAGAGGTCGTTGGCAGGGGTGCAACTGGTCGGCGCGTTGGCCAGCAGCGACTCGGTCGTGGAGAACGCGTCGGTGCTCTTGTTACCGAAGAAGCTGTGCATGTGGGACGCGCCGGGAAGGCCCGGAAGGACGATGGGGTCGTCCGGCTTGGAGTGGCTGTAGGTGCAGGTGGCGTTGAACTCCGGAACCCGGACCACACCGGCGGGCACCGCGGCCGGCGTCATCGCGCGGAACTGCGCCAACTGAGCGTTCCACTTGGCCTGGTCGACGGGGACCCACCCAGCCGCCGCACTGTCCCCCTCGCCGACGAAGGAGAACCAGTTGATGTTGACGAAGTCACCGGGTGTCGTGCCACGCAGCACGGCGAACACCGTCTGGGAGCCGGTGGGGTGCGTGGTGACCTGGGTGGTCCTCGTCGCCCAGTTCTGCCAACCGCCGGTCGGTGAGATCGGCATGACCGCGAGCAGCGGTCCGGTCAGGCCCGCGGTGCGCAACTCCAGCGTTCCCGAGCCGACGGCGGAAGCGATCCGGGCCGACACCGTCAGCCGGCCGGCCGCGCCGAGGTCGACGTTGTCGAAGCGCATCCAGTCGCCGTCGGCGAGATACGAGGCGTTCTTCCCGCCTCCGGTGTCCGAGGTCGCCTCCAACGCGACACCCGACTGCGCCGCGTAGGACTCGGCCTGGACGGTGACTGACGCGGCCTGCGCCTGCTGGGTCGAGACGGTCAGGCTCAGGGCGGCGGCCAGCACGACCACCAAGAGATTCACCAACAGTGTGTACAGATGTGCGGGATTTCTACGCATCTCACTTCCTCACGGACATCGGGGGTGACGGGCCTTCTTCTTGCCGGAGCGGAGCGACGGGGAGCGCGGCGGCCGGTGCCTGCGGCCTGGTGCGGGGGTGTCCCGGGCCGCCCCGAGGGAGCGGGCGGAGCGGCCCGGGAAGTTCGCGAACGCCGGACGACCGGGGGCGGGCTACTGATAGACCCGCACGTAGTCGACGAGCATCCTGGACGGGAAGGGGGTGCCGGCGTCCGTCGGGCCCGGCCAGTCACCTCCGACCGCCAGGTTGAGGATCATGTAGTGCGGGTGGTCGAAGATCCACGGCCCGCGCGTCTGCTCCACCTGGTCTCTGTCGATGGAGAAGACCGTCCGGCCGTCCAGGCTGTAGGTGATGCCTCTGCTGTTCCAGTCGGCGGCCCAGGTGTGGAAGTCGTCGGAGAAGTCGGCGTTCCCGGGCAGTGTGTACGGCGCGCCGATTCCGCCTCCGCCGTTGCAGGCGGGCGCGTGGACGGTCGAGTAGGCGGTCTTCACGTCCTTGCCGAGGACCTCCACGATGTCGATCTCGCCGTTGTACGGCCACGGCCGGCCCGTCAGGAAGTCGGCGCCCATCATCCAGAACGCGGGCCACAGACCGTTGCCCTTGGGCACCTTGATGCGTGCTTCGACGCGCCCGTAGGTGAACTGGAACGTCGCGCCGGTGGTCATCCGCGCCGAGGTGTACTGACAGGTGGTGCTGCCGCTCAACGGGTCACGCGGGCACGACGATCCGGCGGTGACCTCCTTGCGTGCCTCCCTCACCAGGTGTCCGGCCCCGTCCAGGGCCGCGTTGCGGTTGTCGGTGTGGTACTCCAGCTCGTTGTTGGGCCCGGTGCCCGGGTCGGGCCGCCACTTCGAGGCGTCGGGCCTGGCGCCCGCGCGCCGTCGAAGTCGTCGCCCCACACCAGCCGCGGCGGGTTGGCGGGGTCACTCGGCAGGGGCGGAGCCGGTATCGGGGCGCCGCCGCTGCCGTAGACCTGGAACTCCCACAGCGAGAAGCCGTAAGGGGTGGCGCGCTGTGTCCCGTACATGCGCACGTAGCGGCCGGTGCCGGAGACCGCGAGGGTCTGTTTGAAGCCCGTGCCGGCGGTCGTCTAGTAGATCGGCGTCCAGTCGGTCCCGTTCGGCGAGACCTGGATCTGGAAGGACTTGGCGTAGGCGGGATCCCATTGCAGAACGACCTTGTCGATCTGCGCGGTCGCGCCGAGGTCGACGGAGATCCAGCCGGTATCGGTCCATCCCGTGGTGGCGCTGGTGGCCCAACGGGAGGCCGGGTCCCGGTCGAAGGCCCTGGCCGGTGTGCACTCCCAGCAGTTCCCGTCGGCCTGGGAGGAGGACGCCGCGCCCGGCCTGCCGTAGGAGAGCAGGGTGCCGGTGCCGCCGCCGGGACCGCCCGTGCCGGCTGTGCCGTACACCTGGAACTCCCACAGCGAGAAGCCGTAGGCGGTGGCACGCTGCGTTCCGTACATGCGCACATAGCGGCCGGTGCCGGAAACGGTCAGGTTCTGAGTGCCGCCCGTGGCCGTGGCCGTCTGGTGGACGACTGTCCAGTTCTGCGCGTCGCTCGACACCTCGATCCTGAACGCCGTGCCGTAGGCGGCTTCCCAGTCGAGGACGGCCCGGGTGATCTCGGCGCTGGGCGTGTCCAAATCGAGCGTCTCCCGGGTCATCAACGGCGAGACGACGGTCGCCCCGCGGATCCGGGACGTCGTCATGCGCGCCGTGCAGGAGTTGGGCTACGTGCCCAACGGGGCGGCGCGCAATCTCGTCACCCGCCGCACGGACACGCTCGCCGTGGTGGTCTGCGACCCGCCTCAAGGAGTCGTCTCCGACGACCCCCTCTTCTCCGCCGTGGTCCGCGCTGTCAGCAGAGAACTCGAGAAGGCGGGCAAACGGCTCGTGCTCATGCTCGCGGAATCGGATCAGAGCCGGACCAGAGTGGTGGAGTACATCGCCGGCGGGCATGTGGACGGCGTGCTCCTGGTCGCTCTGCACGGTACGGATCCGCTGCCGGGCGCCCTGGCCCGACAGGGCCTGCCTGTCGTGTCGTTCAACCGCACCTCCGCACAGGACGTCCCGTACGTGGCGCTGGACAACGCCGGCGGAGCGGCTCTGGCGGTGCGTCATCTTCTGGAGCGCGGTCGGCGCCGGATCGCCACCATCACCGGGCCACTCGAACTGTACGAGTCGCGTGAGCGTCTCGACGGCTACCGTCGGACGCTGCGTGACACCGGCCGTCGCTCCATCGTGGCACTGGGGGAATTCACCAGAGCCTCCGGCGCCGAAGCCATGCGGCAACTCCTGGAGGACGATCCCGATCTCGACGCGGTGTTCGCGGCCAACGACCTGATGGCGATCGGCGCCCTGCGCACCCTCCATCGAACGGGCCGACGTGTCCCCGACGACGTGGCGGTCATCGGCTTCGACGACATAGAAGCCGCGTCCTACACCAGTCCCGCGCTCACCTCGGTGCGCAGCCCGATGGCCGACCAGGCGACCGCAGCCGTCCACCTGCTCCTCGGCCTGATCGACGGCGGCCCCACAGGGCCGGTGATCATGCCGAACGAACTCGTGGTGCGCGAATCGACCTGACTTCCCGGCGGCGCTGCTCACCCCGCCCCGTTCCGCGCCGCTGTGAACCGGCCGCCTCGAACGTCCGCTGCCGTCAGCGGTGTTGAGGAGGCGGACGTGGACGCCCCGCGTACACCTGGCGCGGACCGCTCCGGGGCAGGCCTCCGCCGGCAGTCGCGTTCGCGAAGTGAGAACAAGTCATACAACGGTATTGACGACCCGGCCCCGAGGAGATGAGGTGGCTGTCCATCCGACTCCCCCACGACGGAAGGCCGTTCATGCTGGGCAACACCGTCTCACCGACCCCCACCGGTAAGACCCGAGGTGCGCGCAGGACCCCACGCCTGCTGGCCGCCCTGGCCCTGGTGGGCGCGTTGTCAGCGGGGCAGGCCGCGTTCTCCTGGGCGGGAGAGACCGCCCCGCACGGGAATCCCGCGCCCACGCAAGCCACTTCGCCCTTCACGGGACTGCCCGCCGAGCCGGCCCCCGTGCTGGCAGTGAAGATCGACAACCACAAGGGCGCCCGACCGCAGACCGCCTTGGAGGACGCGGACATCGTCTTCGTCGAGAAGGTGGAGGGCGGCCTGAGCCGACTGCTCGGCCTCTACTCCAGCAAACTGCCCGCGGCCGTGGGGCCCGTACGCAGCGCTCGCGAGTACAACATCGAGCAGCTCCGCATGTTCGGCCGGCCCGCGCTCGCGTACTCCGGCGCACGGGCCGAGGTCGTGGACATGATCAACGCGTCCACGCTCTACGGCGTGTCCCACGAGGACTTCCCCGACGCCTACTACCGCGGCACCGACCACGAGGCCCCCCACAACCTCTACGGGTACGCCGACAAGATCCTGCAAGAGGCTCCCGAGGCCGGCACGAGCGACGACATCGGCTTCCGCTTCGCGGACGACGCGCCCGCGGGCGGCACGCCGACCACGGAGCGCGCCGTGGACTACGGCGCCGCCACCACCTCCTTCACCTGGTCGGCGGAGGAGGACCGCTGGCTCACGTCCTTCGACGACGCCCCCGCGACGAGCAGCGACGGCGACCGGCTCGGCGGAAAGACCATCGTGGTCCAGAAGGTCGCGATGCCGCCGGACTCCAGCGGCGAGACCCCGTACGAGGAGACGGTCGGCACCGGCTCGGCAACCGTGCTGCGCGACGGCCAGGCGTACGAGACCACCTGGGACCGGCCCACCGCGGAGGCGGGTACCACCTTCACCCAGGCGAACGGCGAGCCCATGACCTTCGACCGCGGCCAGGTCTGGGTCGTCTACGAAGAGGCCACGTAACCGGAGGCCCGACCCGGCTGAGGGCCCTGGCACCGCCGCGACGGCGCCAGGGCCCTCCCGTGCGGGTCATCGCCCCCCTGCGGGCGTTGTTCGCCCGGGACTTCGCCCGCGGCATCAATCCGCGCCGTCGGCCCCGCGCCAGAGAGAGTCGCTCCGGACCGGGCAGACCTGGATCCCGACGTCGGATGGGCTTCCCCGCCATTCGCCGACCAGCGCGAGGGCGGACCCGAGGCCGTTCCGCCGACGCCTGGGCGGCGCGTTCGTACGTGATCGCCCGCTCAGCGGCTGCCCGTTCGGCCCGTACAGCGCGGCGCGACTTGCCGGTGCAGCAGATTGACAGGGGCATGACTATTGTCTAAATTTCCCTGCGGCAGCGGTGTCGTACAGAGCCCCGCCCTCCCGGGAGGATGCACATGGTCGCATCGTTCGTCGCTCATCGCGCCCTTGATGGAGGGACGTATCACCTGGAGGGCGACCTCGACCTCCGGTCTCCGAGCACTTCGGCCGTCGAGGTGATGGCCGGTGGCCGGCTGATCGAGTTCACCGCCGGGCCCGCCTCTTTGGGGGACGATGTCGCCGCGTCCCTGGGCATCGCGTCACCCGACTCCGAACTCACCTTCCAGAAGGGCACGCTGCGCGTCTTCGAGTCGATCGAGCGCGAGCCGCGCTCGGGGCTCGTGGAGCGGCCGTCGCTGGTCGTGTGGCGCGGCCGGCGCCACGCACTGGTGACCCGGCTGTACGGCATGAGCGTGGCCGAGGTGCTCGGCCTGCTCAGGTCGGTGGGTATCGCGGAGAGCGAGTACGGGCTCACCCTCCAGCCCGATCCGTCGGCCGGAAGCGCCTTCGCGCGGCCCGCGACGGTGATCAAGGAGGTGCCCGGCCTCGGGCTGCTGGAGCTGTCCCGGCGTACGAAGGAGCACACCGCCCAACTGCCCCCGTGGAAGGGGGTGACGGTCGCCTCCGGTGAGCTGTTCCGCGACACGCTGTCCGACGGCAGCCCGTTCTTCGTGCTCTCCTCCGCCGAGATCTGGGCCACGCTGGTGCCGCTGGCGTCGACTCCCGTCGAGCGGGTGCCCGACCTCGCCGGGCGGCTCGCGCTGCGGTACACGGGATGAGCCGACGGTGATCGGGTTCTACGGCGGGCTGACCGCCTCGATCGTCATACTGAGCCTGTTCATGGGGGTGGGTTCTCACGCCGCCCGTCCGGCTGCCCTGGGTGAGGCGCTGCGGGCGCACGGCGTGCTGGGCCCGCGGTTCCGCCGGTTCGCGGCCGTCGTCCTGCCCTTCGCGGAGGGCACCTTGGGGGTGGCCGGCGCAGCCGCGCTGCTGACGGGTCACCAGCGGGGGCTGCAGGCCGCACTCGCCGCGGGGACCGCCCTCTTCGGGCTCTACGCCGGATACACGCGGCACGTTGTGGCCCTAGGCCGCGGGGGACCGTGCGGCTGTTCACGCCAGGACCTGCCCCTGAGCCGCTGGGTGACCCGGCGGGCCGCGGCCCTCGCCGCGCTCGCGCTGGCCGGCGCGGTCATCGCCGGGGCCGACCCCGTACGGCTCTCCGCGGCGGAACTCACCACGCTGGTTCTCGCGGCTGCCGCCTGCACCGTGCTGCTGTGGTCCCTGCCCGCCGCCATGCACGAGCCGACCGCGACGTCCGTTCACCCGCCGACCAGGGCCGCTGTTCACCGGCCGACCGAGACCACCGTGCACCGGACTGCCGAAGGAGTGTCGACGCGATGGACTTCACCACCAGCGCCGTGATCGCCTCGTGGGTGGCGATCGCGCTGCTCGCGCTGGTCGTCTCGGGATTGATCAGGCAGGTGCACCAGCTGTCACGAACACAGCCGCATCACCCCGGCCGGGTGGGCATCGCATCCGGCGCGTCGGCGCCGGGGCTCGATCCGGCCGGGCTCGACGGCCTCCTGTCGCCGGGCCGCGCCGCGCTGCTGCTCTTCCTCGACGCCGACTGCCGCACCTGCGGCCAGGTACTCGCGGAGGCCAACGCCTGGACGGTCCGCCAGGGTTCTGACGGCGCCCCGCGACTGCTCGGGCTCTACGCGGGCACCGGGCCACAGGCCGACGAAGGCTCCGTCCCGGTCAGGGACCACCGTCCGGAGCTGTTCACGGCCTACGACATCCCCGCCACCCCCTACGCGGTGGTCATCGATCCGGAGGGCCGGATCGCGCGTTCGGAGCCGCTCGGATCACCCACCGCGCTGTTGCGGTTGCTCGACGACATCCAACCCGCAACACCGAGGAGCCTGCCGTGACTTCGCTGGAGGACGTGCCCACGCTGCGCCGCTCGGGGAGCGGTGGCCGCCGTTCCCGGACCGGCGGGAGACTTCCGTCCTTCGCGCCGTCCAGGCGCACAGTGCTGCAGGCGGCGACCGCCGCGGGCTTCGCCGCGCTGGGGGTGTTCACCGCCGCCCGGCAGGCGTATGCCGACGGCTACGACATCTGGACCGGCGAGTGCCCGAGTTACGCCACGGACCACAACTGCTCCCCGGGCTGCGGGCCCAGCACCATCTATGCCGACGCGTGCGTGACATCGGGGGCGAACACCGGCTTCCACCGGTCGGACGGTGACACCTGGATACTGCGGCCCAACCAGTGCTACGCCGGTACCTACGACGGCTGGCTGTGGCGCTACAGCGCGGCCTGCGGCAGTTGCGGCTGCGGTATCGAACGGCGCTGCCACGACGGCTACCGCAACACCGGCTCCGGCTGGGTGAAGTCCATCTGCCGCTGGACCACCGACTGCGACTGCCCCGGATCCATCAGCTGGCCGACCCTCGGCAGCGGCGCCACCGGGCCCGACGTCCACACCATCCAGCACCTGCTCACCCACCACGGTCATCCGACGGACGTCGATGGCATATTCGGGGCCGACACCGAGGCGCGGGTCGATGAGTTCCAGTCGGCGAACGGACTCAGCCCCACGGGCACCGTAAGCCCGGCCACCTGGCCGCTCCTGGTCGTCACCGTGCGCCAAGGAGACGTGAACGATGCCGTACGCGGCGCGCAGCGGCAGCTCAACAAGCACGGCTCCGCACTGACGGTCGACGGAAACTTCGGGTCGCTCACGGGGGAGGCCGTCGTCTCCTTCCAGTCCCTGCACGGCCTGACCGCCGACGGTGTGGTCGGTCAGAACACCTGGCTCACGCTGACCGGGACGGTCTAGATGAGCGAGTCCGGCCGTCCTGCGGCCCGGCCGAGCGGCGCCCGTGCCGTACGGGCGCTGCTCACCGATCCCGTCCTGCCCGTCGCCGCCCTGGGGATCGCGGCGATCGCCGCAGTGCTCTACGCCCCCATCCTGACCTGGGCGATCACCGGCGGTCTGGCCGGCTACTCGCTCTCCGGCTCCGTTTGAACGCGCAACAGCGCGTTCGCGCTGGCCTCGCCAGGTTGGCGGGCAACGTACAGACAGGCGCTGGTACTCGGCGTGTTCACCGCCGGCCTGCTGCTCGGCGGGGTATTGACGGCCGGAGTGCTGTGGCTTCTGTCGGGTCTCTTCACACCACTGTCGGCCGACGTGCGGCAAGGGCTGGTCGTGGCCGTCGCGCTGCTCGCCGCGCTGCGCGACACGGGCAAGCTGCCGCTGCGTTTGCCGCAGAACGCCCGGCAGATACCGCAGGACGTACTGCGCCGCCATCTGGCGCGCGGCGCCCTGCAGTTCGGCTTCGAGCTCGGTACCGGCGTGCGTACCTATGTCTCGGCGAGCGCGCCGTACGCGATGGCGATCGCGGTGCTGCTGTCCGGGGGCTCCTACGCGCCCGCCCTGGCGGCCGGGCTCGGCTTCGGAGCGGGCCGGGCACTCACCCCGGCTCTGCGCAGGCTCTCCGGAAACGGGGAGCACTGGGACGACCTGCTCGCTCGGCGGCTGAGCGGCATGACCGTCCTGTGCTCCGTGCTGATCGCCACTGCCGCCTGCGCGATCTTCCGATAGCGGCACCGCCGATGTCGTGACGGGGCACGGCGGTTGTACGAACCGGTCCCGTCGTCATGGTGGTCGTGTCGCTGCCCGCGGCCGCGCCCCGGGCCGGCCCGCGGAGCTTGCGTGAGCGGGAATCCGCGTCGGGGCCGAACACCGCATCGCACCATGTGACGCAACGGCCTTGGCCTGCGGGCCAGTTGTGCCGGAGGTCTGGTCCTGTGGCAGATGGTGGCGGTGTGGACACGCAACGGTGATGAACGTCAAACTCGCCTCGGCCCTCACGGGGGGATCGGGAAGGACTCGTATCGGAGGCGCGATGCCGGGACGCACGGTGCAACTCGTTCGCCATTGTCATGGCCACGCCATCCACCGTGGGTGGCATGCCGGCCGTGGGCGCCCCGGCCCTGGCCGCCCAGGGCCACACGTGGGGCAGCACCCTGCCCGGGGTCAGGTCGGGGTCCGACGTGACTCCGCCGCAGATCCGGGTGACCGGGCATGCCGGCTGCGACAACGCGCTGGGCGGCCCGTCGAACAGCCGGCGCCTCTACGGTGACGCCGCCGATCCGGTCGGCAGTCCGTCGTTGCGCCGGCCCGCCCGGCGAGCCCGCCGTCAGGGCTTCGGCGGCGCCTTCGGCCCTTCCTGCCCCGGCCACAACGATCACACCCACGTGGACGGACGCACCAGCCGCCCCTGGTCCGCACCCAGTCGCGGCGTCCGACCGGCGGATCCCCACGCGCACAGCAGCACCTTCCCCCGTACGCGTGGCAGGTCTGCTCCCCCACACTCTCTTCCCCACTCACGAGTAGGAGTGCCCTGATGTCGTCCCGCACCCCCTGGCCCGCCCGCGCCGGAACGGCCCTGCTGGCGGTTCTCGCCGGCATCGGCGCGTTCGCCGCCCCCGGCCACGCCCTGACCGATTCCCCGCCCGAGAGCCGGCAGACCGTCACCTACCTCGGCTACCGCATCGAGGTGCCCGCCGAATGGCAGGTGGTCGATCTGGCCGAGCACCCGCGCGCCTGCCTCCGGTTCGACAGACCCACCGTCTACCTGGGCGAGCCCGCCGACCAGAACGACTGTCCCTCCCGAGTCGTCGGCCGTACGGCGGGCATCGTCGTGGAGCCCATCACCGCCCGCTCCGCGGGCCAGGCGACGGCGGCGACCGCGCGGACCCAGCGCGGCAAGGCCACCGCCCCGACCGCCGCGTCCGGCGACGACACCATCCGGATCGCGGTCGAGGACGCCGGCATCCTCGTGACCGCCGCCCACACCCCGCAGACCGAGAGCCTGGTGCGCGGCGTACTCGCCTCGGCCGACCTCACCGAGGACGCCGAGCGCACCGAGCTGCCTCGCGCGGCTCAGCGGTCCGGCGCAACTCCCCTGGCCGCGGCCGGGCCGCAGCCGGGCAGCTATCTGGGCAAGGGCTTCGACGCCTGTGCCGCGCCCTCGCAAGCCGCCATGAACGCCTGGCAGACGAGCTCGCCGTACAGCGCGGTCGGCGTCTACATCAGTGGCTCCTTCCGGGCCTGCGCCCAGCCGAATCTGACGGCGAGCTGGGTGAGCGCCCAGACCGACAACGGATGGCGCCTGTTCCCCATCGACGTCGGGCGCCAGGCACCGTGCACCAGCTACTCGCTGAAGATCTCCACCGATCCGGCCACGGCCAAGTCCCAGGGTGTCACCGCGGCGGCCGGCGCCGTCACCGCCGCGTCGAACCTCGGTATCCCGGCGGGCAGCGCCATCTACAGCGACATCGAGGCGTACACCTCCACGGCATCGTGCAAGGCGTCCGTGATGTCGTACCTGTCCGGCTGGACCGAGCGGCTGCACAGCAGCGGCTATCTGTCGGGCCTCTACTCCAGCGCCGCCTCCGGGATCAAGGACGCCGCCGACGAGTACAACAACGGCGCCCACACGCGGGTCGACCACCTCTTCTACGCGTGGTGGAACGGCGCCGCCGACACCAACACCGGTTCCTACGTGCCGTCCACCTACTGGTCCAACCACCAGCGGATCCACCAGTACGCCGGTGAGGTCACGGAGTCCTACGGCGGCTACTCGATCAACATCGACCGCGACTACCTGGACGTGGGCAACGGCACCCCGCCCCCGCCCGGTTGCACCGGGGCGAACCTCAACTTCACGGCGTACCCCACCGTCCGGAGCGGCTCGTCCGGAGACCAGGTCAAGGCGGCCCAGTGCCTGCTCGACGCCGCCGGCTTCGACCCGGGCACCCCGGACGGGATCTTCGGGCCCGCCACCACCACCGCCGCCCGGAACTTCCAGACCGGCAAGGGGCTCACGGCGGACGGTGTGGTGGGCGCGAAGACCTGGACGGCTCTGCTGTCCCGCGGATCCACCCCGGCCATCCAGAACGGCTCGACAGGAGAGGCCGTCACCCGGCTGCAACGCGCCCTGACCGCCGCGCTCGGGCGGACCGTGGCCATCGACGGCGTCTTCGGCTCTGGCACCGCCCAAGCCGTGCGCGACTACCAGTCCTCGCGCGGGCTGGGCGCCGACGGCATCGTCGGGCCGGCCACCTGGAGCGCCCTTCAGTCGGGGAAGTGAGCAGGACAGTGAGCCGAGAAGCGAACAGGAGAGTGAGGCAGGAAACCGTGAGACGACTCGCACGCATCATCACGCTGTTCACCGCGATGGCGGGCCTGCTCTTCGGACTGGGCGTTCCCGCGCACGCCTTCCCACAGGCCGCGTTCCCGCTGACGAGCAACGGCAGCCGGGGCTCCGACGTCGTCGCGCTGCAGCACCTGCTCGCCGCGCACGGCCGCACCGTGACGGTGGACGGCGTCTTCAGCTCGGGCACGCAGAGCGCCGTGGTCGGCTTCCAGCACTCCGAGGGGCTGGCCGCGGACGGCATCGTCGGGCCCGCCACATGGGGCGCACTCGCCGTCACCGTACGACAGGGCGACAACGGGCCGGCGGCGAAGGCCGTTCAGTCGCTGCTCAATGCCAAGCGGGGCACGGGCCTCGCGGTCGACGGAGCCTTCGGACCCGCCACCGACTCCGCCGTCCGCACCTTCCAGTCCCATGCGGGGATCGGCGCGGACGGTGTCGTCGGGCCGACCACCTGGCAGAACCTGCTGTGGCACTACGAGAACATCAACTTCGGCGCCGGCTCGATGTGCGCACAGAGCCCCGACGGCAACGCGGGCGCCCACTGGGCGACAGCCGGCGCCGTCGGTCAACTGGAGGCCGCCGCCGCCACGTTCGCCACCACCGGCAACGGCAGACTGCCGGTCGGCGACGCGGGCTTCGAACACGGTGGGGCCATACCCGGCCACGCCAGCCACCAGGTCGGGATGGACATCGACGTGTGGCCGATCCGCACCGACTCGGCGCAGTGCACCGCGGGGCGCATCACCTGGCAGTCGAGCACCTACGACCGCGCGGCCACCCGCAGGCTCGTGCAGGAGATCCGGGCGAAGGCCCCCGGCCATGTCCAGCTGATCTTCTTCAACGATCCGCAGCTGATCTCCGAAGGACTGACCACGAGCTACCCGAACCACGACAACCACCTGCACATCCGCTACCGGTAGCGGGCCAGGCCGCGCGGGCCCGGGGTACCTCGCCCTCGGACCCGCGGCCGTCCCCGGCGCTCAGCGGATCATCAGCGTGGTGCCGGCCACGGCGGGCACCAGCTCCCCGACGACCGGATGTCCGGGAATCTCCCCGGCGACCAGCAGTCCACCGGAGGTCTGCGCGTCGGCGAGCAGATGCAACTGGTCTTCACTCGCCCGTCCCGCGTCCAGACGCGGACGCACCCAGTCGAGATTGCGGCGGGTGCCTCCACTGATGTACCCGGCCCGCAGGGACTCGAGGGCGCCGTCGAGCACGGGGACGGCAGCGGTGTCCACCACGGCCGTGACGCCGCTGGCCCGCGCCAGTTTGTGCAGATGGCCCAGCAGACCGAATCCGGTCACATCGGTGGCGCACACGGCGCCCGCCTCCAGGGCGGCGGCACTGGCCTTGTCGTTGAGCGCCGTCATGACGGCGACGGCGTGCGCGAAGACCTCGCCCGTCCGCTTGTGGCGGTTGTTGAGTATCCCGACACCCAGCGGTTTGGTCAGCGTCAGCGGCACACCCGGCCTGCCCGCGTCGTTGCGCAGCAGCCGGTCCGGATCCACCAGGCCGGTCACGGCCATTCCGTAGAGCGGTTCCGGGCTGTCGATGCTGTGGCCGCCGCCGATGAGACAGCCGGCGCCACGGGCGACGTCGAGCGCTCCCGCCAGGACCTCCCGGGCCAGCTCCGCGGGCAGTACGTCACGGGGCCAGCCCAGCAGGTTGAGCCCGACCAGAGGCCGGCCGCCCATCGCGTAGACGTCGGACAGGGCGTTGGCCGCTGCGATTCGGCCCCAGTCGCGGGCGTCGTCGACGACGGGCGTGAAGAAGTCGGCCGTCGACACCAGAGCGGTGCCGTCACCGGTGCGCACCACGGCGGCGTCGTCGCCGTCGTCGAGTCCGACCAGCAGCCGGTTCCCGTCGCCGTCCGGGGCCGGTCCGGGGCTCCGGGGCGGCAGCAGTCCCGCGACCATCGCCTCCAGCTCCTCCGGAGGGATCTTGCAGGCGCAGCCGCCGCCACGTGCGTACTGGGTCAGCCGAACGGGGGCGGGGGACCCGGCGGCGGGGCCAACAGTCGTCATACGACGATCATTTCACCTCTTGCCCCAGCGGCGTGCGGCGATCACAATCTTGCTCCGGAGGCGTTGGGCGGGCTGGTGCCCCTCCCGATCTTCAAAATCGGTGTGGTCCGGAAACCGGGCCAGGCGGGTTCGATTCCCGTCCGCCTCCGCTGACTTCGATCGGGGTGCACGGGTGGCGGAGAAGATGCGGCAGCCGCCGACGGACACCCGGCGCCAGGTGCCGAGCGCCACGGCGCTGCTCGGCGATCCCCGGCTGAGCGAGGCGTCCGCACGGCTGGGCAGGCCGATCGTCAAGGCCGCGGTCGCCATCGCCCAGCAAGCCGTACGCGACGGACGGATCGGCCCGGACGACGCGGTCCATGCCGCTCTTGCCGCGCTCCCCGCACGCGCGGCCGGCCTGCGCCCCGTGCACAACGCCACCGGCGTGGTGCTGCACACCAATCTGGGACGGGCCCCGCTGTCGCGGGCCGCGCTGGAGGCGATGACGGCGGCCGGCGGATACACGGACGTCGAGCTGGACCTGAGCACCGGCAGACGAGCGTCCCGCGGCCGTGGGGCCCTGGCGGCCCTTCGGGAAGCGGTGCCGGCCGCAGAGGATGTGCACGTGGTCAACAACGGGGCCGCCGCCCTGGCCCTGGCGGCGGTGACGCTGGCCCCGGGGCGCGACATCCTGCTCAGCAGGGGCGAGTTCGTGGAGATCGGCGACGGCTTCCGGATACCCGAACTGCTGGCCTCCTGCGGCGCCCGGATACACGAGGTGGGCACCACCAACCGCACCCGTCTCGGCGACTACGCGGACGCCGTCGGCCCGGACACCGGCTTCATCCTCAAGGTCCACCCGTCGAACTTCACGGTGAGCGGCTTCACCCAGTCGGTGGACCCTGGCGAACTGGCGTCGCTGGGCCTGCCCGTGGTGGTCGACATCGGCTCCGGCCTCCTCACGCCCGACCCGTTGCTACCGGACGAGCCGGACGCGGCCACAGCCCTGCGCGCCGGGGCCACGCTGGTCACCGCCAGTGGGGACAAACTGCTCGGCGGTCCACAGGCGGGTCTGGTCCTCGGCAGCGCCGCCGTCGTGGAGCGGATGCGCCGCCATCCGCTGGCCCGCGCCCTGCGCGTGGACAAGTTCACCCTGGCCGCGCTGGAAGCGACTCTGCGCGGTCCCGAGCCACCCGTGCAGGCAGCGGTGCACATGCCGCTGTCGCAGCTGCGCGTCCGCACGCTGCGCCTGGCCGAGGACGTGGCGTGCCGAGGTCTGGACGCGCACGTCGTGCCCTGCGAGGCGGTGGTGGGAGGAGGCGGCGCCCCGGGAACCGCACTGCCGTCCTGTGCGCTCAGCCTCCCCGACGACCTGGCGAGGCCGCTGCGCGCCGGTGAACCGGCCGTGCTCGGCCGGGTGGTGCGCGGCCGGCTGCTGCTGGACCTGCGGTGCGTACCGCAGCCGTGCGACGGCGACATCCTTGCCGCGGTGCTGCGCGCGGCGGGACTGTGATCATGCGGGTCATCGCGACGGCGGGGCATGTCGACCACGGCAAGAGCACACTGATCCACGCGCTGACCGGCAGCCACCCCGACCGGCTGGCAGAGGAGCGGCGCCGTGGTCTGACCATCGACCTGGGCTTCGCCTGGACGGATCTGGCGTCGGGTGAACGGCTCGCGTTCATCGACGTCCCCGGCCACGAGAGGTTCGTCCCCACCATGCTGGTCGGCGTGGGGTCCGTGCCGGCCGTGCTGTTCGTCGTCGCCGCCGACGAAGGCTGGAAGCCGCAGTCCGCCGAGCACCTCGCCGCCTTGGACGCCCTGGGTGTACGGCATGGGCTGCTGGCCGTCACCCGCAGCGATCTGGCGGATCCCGGCCCCGCCATGGCGCAGGCACAGGACCGGATCCGGTCCAGCACCCTCGGCGGTGTCGAGGCCGTGGCCGTCAGCGCCCGTACCGGCGCGGGCCTCGTGGAGTTGCGCGCCGCCCTGGGCCGGCTGGCCGCGCGGCTGCCGGACGGGGACGCCGACTCCCCGGTGCGGCTGTGGATCGACCGGTCCTTCACCGTGCGCGGCAGCGGGCTGGTGGTCACCGGCACGCTCCGTGCGGGGCGGATCCGCCGGGGCGACGTCCTGGTGACCGCCCGGACCGGCCGTCCCGTGCGCGTCAGGGCTTTGCAGGCCCTCGGCGAGGAGGCCGATCTGGTGCGGGCCACCGCCCGGGTCGCCGTCAACCTCAGGGACCTCGAAAAGGAGTCGACAGGCCGCGGCGACGCCCTGCTCACGCCCGACAGCTTCCTCCCCTGCCTCCGCTGCGACGTGCGCGTACATGGCGGAACACCGGCCGCGGCACTGCCCCGCACCGCTGTCGCCCACATCGGCTCGGCGGACGTACCCGTACGCGTACGTCCGCTCGGCGCGGACATCGTCCGGCTGACCCTGCCCGCGCCACTGCCGCTGCGTATCGGTGACCGCGCGGTGCTGCGCGATCCCGGTCTGCGGCGTGTGCTGGCCGGCCTGGAGGTGCTCGACCCCCAGCCACCGGAACTGCGGCGCCGCGGCGCCGCGGTACGCCGCGCGGCAGAGCTGCGCGACGCTCGCGGCACTCCGGACGAGGCGGCCGAGCTACGGCGTCGGCTGCTGGTCAGGCTCGGGGAGCTGACAGCGATGGGGGTGGCCGTCCACACCACACCGGTCGCGGGCGACTGGCTGGCGGACCCCGCCCATTGGACCTCCCTCAGCGCCCGACTGACCGAACTGGTCACCGCCTACCGCTCCCAGCGGCCCACCGAGGAGGGGATACCGGTCGAGGCCGCCCGGCACCGTCTGGGGCTGCCGGCTGTCTCTCTGGTGGAGGCACTGGTCACGCCGCCCTTGCGGATGAGCCGCGGGCGGGTGACCGCCGGGCCCGCGGCACTGCCCGCCGCGGTGGCGGACGCGGTGCACCGACTCGCAGCGGAGCTCGCCCGCGGGCCCTTCGCCGCGCCTCACGCCCAGCGGCTCGCCGAACTCGGCTTCGGCCGCCGCGAACTCGCCGCGGCTGTCCGCCACGGAGCGGTGCTGCGACTCGCGGAGCACGTGGTGCTGCTGCCGGACGCCCCCCGGCTGGCGGCCGACCGGCTGAGCGAACTCGACCAGCCGTTCACCGTGGGAACGGCGAGCCGCGCCCTGGACACCACCCGACGCGTCACCGTTCCCCTGCTGGAGCACTGTGACGGTCTGGGCATCACCGAACTGCTTCCCGACAAGCGCCGCCGGTGCGCGCCCCTCGGCCGGCCGGCGCCGGTCACCACACCGCCCTGAACGGACGGCGGCCGTCGTACGCTTCGCCACCGACCGGCCGACGACGACTCGCACAGAGAAGGAGCCACCTCCTACAGACCGCCGGATGCCGGCGCGCCAGGCTTCACGATGACGCCCGCCTCTTCGATACCGAGTGCGCCGGGCACGGCGGGACCGGGCCCAAAACGGTCCGCCCGCTGCCGCAGACCCTGTGTCACGGGGCGCTCGGCCGGGAGACGGCAGAACGCCCCCGGGCCGGCCCGGAGGGCGTTCTGCTCACTGCCGCGTCGCGCTTCCGGCGGCGGTGGGGGTGCCGCGGGCCGCGCGCGTACGGGGAGTGTGTCAGTACTTCTTGGGACGGTACGCGTCGTACTCGTCCGCCCCGATCCCGTAGCTGAGTGTGCGGTAGTCCGTACCGTGCCCGCCGCGCTGCTCGTACGCCTTGTAGCTGGTGCGGGCGCTACTCGTCCACTTCTCGAAGATCACGACGTGGCGCGTGGTGCTGCTGCCCGCCGCGTCGATGATCAGGTCGCCCTTGGTGAGCTGCGACATGTTGATCGGCGTGGTGAAGTCCGAGGTTGCGAGCATCACCGTGTTGGCGCCGGGCTTGCCGTACTGGAGCGCCATGCTGACGTATCCGGAGCAGTCCGCACGGTATCCGCCGAACGTCGCGGTCTGGCTGTAGGGCACCTGACTGCCGTTGTTCGCCGTCAGCCAGGTCTTGGCCCGCTGGATGACGGAGTCGCGGCTGACCTTGGCGTGGACATCGCCGGCGACCTTCTTCCCGGCCGCGGCGGGGGAAGCGCTACGGGCGCCGGTCTCCACCGCGGTGGCGGAGTGGGTCAGCGGCACCAGCAGGGCAGCACCCATGGTGATGGGGAGGAGAGTTCGGGTTAAGCGGTTCATCGTTGCTCCTTTCGACGGTCTGCATACCGGTCCCGGCCGAAGACGTGTGCTGCCGCGGCGGGGCACGGAGAAGGGCAACTCTCCAAGCGTGGCGTGTACATGTCAATGGATGGACACGTGAAGATCCCCGGCACAGTGTCCCGACCGCCCGCCGTACGGCTCCGGTGCGTCGGAAGCCCCGAAGGTGTCGCCTTCGGCCAGTTCGGTCCCGCCGGCCGTGAGTTGGGCTCGTAGGGGTGTCGTCGCGGGAAGCAACCGCACGGCACGGCGGACGCCCGCCCCGGGCCGAAGCGCCGGAGCGGGCGTCGCAGGCACGCGCAGTGCGCGAACCGATGGATCACATACCGCAGCTCGGTGCCGACCAGAAGCGGCCGTCGCCACCGGCGACGTGCGTGTGATCGTCGTGACCCGGGTAGCCCGGGCCGAGGATCTCCGTGAAGCCGTGGTTGCGGGCCGCCAGAGCCAGGGCGCAGAAGCCCTGCGAGCCCGCGCCGAGGTCGGCCGCGTGGCCGTACATGTGACGGCTGTTGGCCGCGCCGCCGACGTTGCTGTTGCAGGTGACGCTGCGGAAGCCGCCGTTGACGGTGATCGGCTTGTCACCCATGGCGTGGCGCATGGCCTGCAGCTTCCACATGGTGACCAGGGCGTTGGCGCGGGCCGTGGCCGCGCTGACCTTGCCGCCGGACCAGTCGGAGTTGCAGTTGTTCAGCTCGCCGTACTCGAAGTTGACCGGGGAACAGTCGTCGTCCTGAAGCTCGTAGATCTTGCCGAAGGTGGCCGGGCCCGCGACACCGTCGGCGCCGAGACCGTAAGCCGACTGGAAGCGCTGCACCGCGGCCTTGGTAGCCGGGCCGAACTGGCCGTCGATGGCGAGCTGGCTGCCCGAGCCCGGGTATCCGGCGACCCGGATCTGGAGCTGTCGCACGGCTTCGCCGGACGAGCCCTCGCTCAGCGTCCCGCTCCAGGTGTAGCAGCCGTCGGCGGCGGACACCTCGGCGACGGCGGCCGACGAGGCGTTCGCGACCGCGGGCAGGGCTGTGGGGGCGGCGAGCGTCAAGCCGGCACCCGCCAGTACCGACACCAGCACTCTGACAGTACGTGAACTCATGTGGGGGGGCTGCCTCTCCTCATTCGTGGGCTGGAGAGGCACGAGAGTGGCGTTATTCGCAGCCCTTGTCAAGAACACGTCACGGAGTGGTAAATCAGATAAAGGCCCTGGGGATGGAGGCGCGCGCCGGTCGGCCACGGCCTGCGACGCGCCCCGGGACGGAACCCCCAGGCGGGCCGACCCCACCCGCCCTGGAACCACTTCCCTCCGGGCGCCGTGATGAACCGTCAGGACGCCAAGCCGCTCGACGTCCTCCCGTACAGCGAGTGGCCATCCGGCCCGGGGAAAAGAGATTGGGCCCGGGGCCGAGAAGATGGTCTCCCCAGAAAGTGGAGGGAGATCTGAGCCGGACCGAGAACTGACCATGTCTCTGATCTGCGAGAACGAGCAGCATCGAAGACGTCCGATCGAGGGCCGTTGGTCAGGTCATGGGCCGGCGTACCAGTCGCGTGACGTGACGAGCTGGGTGACAGCAGACAGGAACTTGTCACCCTTCTCGTTGTCGCACACGCACTCTCGGCCGGGGCAGCCCTTGACGCGATGCTCACGCACTCAACGCCTGCTGGTCGCGGGCAACTCATGCCGACGGATATGGCCGCGGCGGCGTCTTGTCATCTCGCGAAGGGCCCTTCGCCCCCGGTCCTGTCTTCGAACTGGCGTCGTCCGCCCGCGGGGCGGGACTCACGGCGTCCGGTGCGTGCGATCGCAAGACGGAGGATCGCTCATCACTCTCGTACCGGGCGTACTTGGGCGAGTCCGACAACGCAGCGGGCGTGCGTACCGGGCGTCGTGAGCCAGACGCCAGTTCGAAGACAGGACCTAAGGCCTAAGGGGCCGAGCCCATGAACGCCTGTCCGGTCGGCCCAGGGCGACCGGATACAGTGCGCGAGACGGCAGCCCGGTCAGGAGGCGAAGCGTGACCGACACCAGCGACACCCGGCCCGCCGAGGGCGAAGCGCAAGCGCCGCGGCGGAGCCGGCTGCGCCGCCTGATGCGCTACATCCCTCTGATCGCGCCCATCCTGCTCTGGGCCGTGCCCTGCTGGGTGCTCCTGTACACCGGCCAGCACTGGCCGCTGCCGGTCACGCTCGCCGGCACCGCTCTGTTCGCCCTCGGTCTCGTCGGTATGCCGCTCGCGATGGCGCGCGGCCACGGCCGGCGCCAGCAGGACCGGGCGGCGATCGCAGGTGACACCCTGCTGGGCGCCAGCTGGGTTCTGTTCACCTGGTCCGTTCTGATCGGCGGCCTCTTGCGGCTCGTCCTGACCGTGGCCGGGATCGGCGAGGGCCAGGACCGGGCCCGGACCGTCACCTGGGCCGTCCTCGCCGTCAGCGCCGTACTGCTCGGCTGGGGTTACGCCGAGGCCCGTCGCGTGCCGCGCGTGCGCCGGCTCGACGTGCCACTCCCCCGGCTGGGTACCGGGTTGGACGGCCTGCGGGTCGTGCTCATCACCGACACCCACTACGGCCCGCTCGACCGCGCTCGCTGGTCGGCGCGGGTGTGCGAGACGGTGAACACCTTGGAAGCCGACCTGGTCTGCCACACCGGCGACATCGCGGACGGCACCGCCGAGCGCCGCCGTGCCCAGGCCGTGCCACTCGGTACCGTGCGGGCAACCCGGGCCCGTGTGTACGTCACCGGGAACCACGAGTACTACAGCGAGGCCCAGGGCTGGGTCGATCTGATGGAGGAGCTTGGCTGGGAGCCGCTGCGCAACCGCCATCTCCTGCTCGAACGTGGCGGCGACACCCTCGTGGTGGCCGGCGTGGACGACGTCACCGCCGAGTCCTCCGGCCTGCCCGGACACCGAGCCCACCTCGCCGGAGCCCTGGAGGGCGCCGACCCCGATCTGCCCGTCCTGCTCCTGGCCCATCAGCCCGCGTTCGTCGACCGGGCCGCGGCGGGCGGTGTCGACCTCCAGCTCTCCGGACACACCCACGGCGGCCAGATCTGGCCCTTCCACCACCTGGTCCGCCTCGACCAGCCCGCCGTCGCCGGACTCAGCCGCCACGGCGCCCGCACACTCCTCTACACCAGCCGCGGCACCGGTTTCTGGGGCCCGCCGTTCCGCGTCTTCGCCCCCAGCGAGATCACCCTGCTCGTACTCCGCTCCCCGCGCCCCACCACCTCGACATAGCGTCAGCCGCATCACGAGGCATCACGAGGCATCAAGGCCACCTCTGACCTTTCGGCTTCATTCGGTTTGCACTCAACGTCACCTGTCCTCGTCGCCCCGTCGGCCCTTGCCCTTTTGACTGGGTCCGACTGCCGATAGGACGCCTCACACCCCATCAGGACGAGCATCAAGTGAGAGTCACGAGCGTCATTCAAGCGTCAAGATATCGCCCGTAACGCCCACACCCCACACGATGCCCACTCAAAGAACCGCAACTCAGGCGCCCTTCGCCACCGGCTCCACAATCGCCACGAATTTACACTTCGCGAAAACAGATGGGCCGAGGAGGATTACCGTTCGAGAATCCAACGGTCTGCCGCTCAAGACCTTTGCTTACGATGAATACTGGCCTTACAGGGCCGCGTTCTTGAATTTAAATGACGGTCGCGGCTACAGGGCACACATGGATGTTGATTGGCGATCATCTCCCTGGAGCGGCGATGAAACGGTTCGGTTGTCAAAGTGATTGGCGACCGGCGCAGAGAATCGGAGGGCGGTCATTGCAGGTGAGGGAGAGCTGGCTGACGGGCGCGTACGGCACCCGGCGCCCGAGCTTGTACTGTGTCCATTCCTACGCAACCGCCCGCGGCCCCCTAAGACGTCGTTTCATTTGGTTAGGCGGCGGTGGCAGATGAGTGTGGCTGCGATGCCGACGAAGGCGAGGAAGTGCTCGGCTTTGCGTTCGTAGCGGCGGTGGAGGCGTCGGCAGCCGGCCAGCCACGAGACGGTCCGTTCTACGACCCATCGGTGGCGGCCGAGCCGCTGTGAACTCTCGACACCTTTGCGGGCGATGCGGTGGGTGATACCGCGACTGCGGAGCCATCGGCGCAGGTGGTTGTAGTCATAGCCCTTGTCGGCATGCAGTTTGCCGGGCCGCCGGCGGCGGGGGCCACGCCGGGAGCGGATGGGCGGAATGCCGCGCACGAGCGGCTCCAGGCCCTGGCTGTCGTGCGTGTTCGCGCCGGAAATTCCCAGCGACAGCGGAAGACCGTTCCGGTCGGTGATCAGGTGGATTTTCGAACCCGCCTTGCCACGGTCGGTCGGATTCGGTCCCGTCAGTGACCCCCTTTTGCCGCCCGGACACTGACGGAATCAATCGCGCAACGCGACCAGTCCAGCTCACCGCGGGCACCGAGCTCATCAAGGACAACACGGTGCAGCCGGGCCCACACCCGCGCTTGCGACCACTGCGCGAACCGCCGGTAGACCGTGGGCCAGGCCGGCCCGAACACCGGCGGCAACTGCCGCCACGTACAGCCCGACGTGGCCACGAACAAGATCGCCGCCAAAACCTCACGATCACCCGCCCGAGCCCGGCCACCACCCTGCGGACGTATCACCTCCGTCGGCGGCACCACCCGACGGAACAACACCCACAACTCATCCGGCACCAACCGCACAACAAGACTCGTCACACACTGCCCAACGACCCACCCAGCCAAAGGAAACGACGTCTAAGACGTTGTCTCACGTGGCAAGTTCATCGGCTCCTTGTAGCAGCTCAGGCCACTGGCCATTGCCAGACTTCGGCTCTTCCGGTCGTTGCGGTCCACGCACGGGATCTTGAGGCCGCGAGTAGCCCATGGCAGGCTCATGCCGCATGATCGATGAATTCGCGAAGGACAACCTGCACGGGAGACTGCGGCGGGACCGCAAGGCGCTGGTCTGGAAGCTCGACGGCTTGTCCGAATACGACACCCGCCGACCGTTGACAGTGACCGGGAGCAACCTCCTCGGCCTGGTCAAACACGTGGCCAGCGTCGAGGCCAGGTACTTTGGCGAGGTCTTCGACCGTCCTTCCCCGGAACCGCTGCCCCGGTGGCAGGACCACGACGGCAGCGATCTGTGGGCGACCGAGGACGAGACCCGCGATCAGATCATCGAGTCCTACCGGCGCACGTGGGAACACTCGGACGCGACGATCGACGAGCTTCCCCTCGATGCCCCCGGCCACGTGCCGTGGTGGCCGGAGCCTCATTCCCACACGAACCTGTTCGCCGTCATGGTCCACGTCCTCGGCGAGACCAACCGGCATGCCGGGCACGCCGACATCCTGCGCGAAGGCGTCGACGGCCGAACCGGGATGCGCCCCGAACACGAGATGCAGATCAATGAGGAAGCCCGCGCCGCCTACTACGCGAAGATCGAGCAGGCCGCCAGATCGGCCGCATCGGCCAAGGCGTAGAGGACTGTGTCACATGACTTGGTGTTCGAGCGGCATGATGGCGGCCGTGAGGGCTGACCTGTCGAAGCGTCCGGCTCCTGATGAGCTCTGGGAGCTGGTCGCCCCGCTACTGCCGTCGTTCGCGGCTCGACCGCAAGGTGGCGGGAGAGCTCCGCGTGACGAGCGGGCGGTGTTCACGGCTGTGGCGCACATACTGACGAGCGGGTGTGCGTGGCGGTATCTGCCGGAACCGTTCAGCGTATCGCCGGCCACCGCGCACCGTCGGTTCAGCGTGTGGACCGAGGCCGGGTTGTGGCGCGGACCGCACCGGGCGGTGCCGGACGAACTCGGCGCCAGGGGTCAGTTGGACTGGTCGTCCGCGATCGTCGATGCCGCGTCGGTGCGGGAAAAAAAGGGGGGCTCGCCAACCGGTCCGAATCCGGCCGATCGCGGTAAGAAGGGCAGCAAATTACACGCGCTGTCCGAGGGGCAGGACCTGCCGCCGGTCGTGGCGGTGTCGGGTGCGAACCGTCCTTCGCCGGGCCCTCTCATCGACAGGAGATACGACGTGAACGCCGACATGGGACCCACTGCGGCGGCCGAACAGCGCGCCGCCGCCGGACGGGCGCCGGGCCGCGCGGGCAACCTCCACTGACGCCGAGGCCATCACCCGGATGCGCTCCGAACACGTCCTGTCCGCACCACTGACCGATGAGTGGGTCCGGCGGTGCTCGGACGAGCTGGCGCCACGGCCGACGCCGGAGGGAGACGCGCGGGCCTTCGTCGTTGACGCCCCGGACGGCACGATGGCCGCCTGCGCACTCGGCCTGATCCACCCCGTCCTGGCGGCGCCGCCGGCCTATCCCCGGGGCATTGCCGCCCGCGTACACGTGGTCGCCACACACCCGGACCACCGGCGCCTCGGCTGCGCCCGGGCCGTCGTGTCCGCGCTCCTGGACCATCTCGCCGACGTCGACGACGTGACCTCGTTCGAGCTGCATGCCAGCCCGGAGGCAGCGCCCCTGTACCGGGAGTTCGGCTTCAGCGACAGCCCGGCGCCGATGCGGATGACCCGCCACCGCCAAGCGGCCGGCGCCGTGGCCGGTGGTCAGCGGGAGTCGACGTGGGTCCCGCCGCAGCAGTTCGCCGACACACTGCCCCGGGCGGCGGCGTACGTGTGCCTCTACGCAACCGACGAGGACGAGCGGCCGCTGCAGCTGCACTCCGTCTACTCCCCCGGCCACCCCTGGCACATGATCGGCGGCGCGATGGATCTGGGCGGGGGCATCACCCTCAACCCGCGCGAGCACGACGAGGCCCGAGTCCTGCCCCTGGCCGGCGCGCCAACAGCGCCGAGGGGGACTCCGGCCCTGCGTCCTGGCTGCCGCCCAGCAGAGAGATCAGGTGTGCCTACGCGGTCGGCTTCGCGCAGGCGGCCCTCACCTACGACATGCCGGTGACGGCCCCGGACAAACAGATGATGCTGCGGCGGTGCCGTGCGACGTGAACGACGTGAACGGTGAGAGGACCCCGGCGGCGGCGCCGGGGTCCTCGGCCGTCAGCCGTGCTGCCTGGCCCGGCGGCCCCGGTTGAAGACCATCACGCCACTGGCGAAGACGACTGCCCCCAGGCCCGCCACTACCGCGGGCACGGCGACGGCCGACTCGTTGCTGGCGGCTGCCAGCTTCTCTCCGGCCGCGGCGTGTTCGGTGTGTCCGGCGGCGTGGATCGGGTCGGCCTTGGTGTTCTCGACGTCCGCCCCGATCGCCTCGACCTCGGCGGCCGACCGCTCGCCGCCCGCCAGACCGGTGACCTCACCGCTGCCGCCGTCGAAGACGACATCGGAGCAGGAGAAGAAGTTCTCCTGGCTGTCGGAGCGGATCCACTGGACGAAGAGCATGTGCTGACCGCTCCGTTGCGGTAACTGTTGGTTCCAGTAGTAGTGGCCTTCGCTCGTGCCCACACCACCGTTCTGCGGCGGGTTGGTCACCGTCCGAAGGTGGTCCAGGTCGCCCCACGCGAGGGCCTTGGTCGGGCTCCACCCGCTCTTGGTGAGGTACACCTCGAACTTACCCGGATGGGCGGCCCAGTTGCTGTACTTGAGCTGGATGTTCGCACCCGAGGTCAGGTGCGTCTTCGGCCAGTCGGTGCGGACCGCGTTGTACGCGGAGAAGTTGTACGGGCTGCGGTCGCCCGCACTGCACAGCTTCCCGTCCGGGACGTAACCCGCGCCCCTGCCACCGGCGTTGGAGTCCAGAACGGCGAACCAGTTGTACAGCGGGGTGGTACCGCTCTGCCGGACCGCGGCGGCGCAGGCGGGGTTGGACGGCATCTGGGTCGAGCCGTTCTGGAGCAGGTCCTTGTAGCACAGGCTGGTCCGCGAGCCGGGCATGATGCTGACGCCGTGCGCCGATGCCGGGGACGGCACGGACAGCACCGCGGCGACAACGCCCGCGGCCCCGGCTAGGGCCAGCGTGCGCCGGGCACGGACCGAGTTGATGGCCATGAGTTGGTCTCCTTCGTGAAGGTTCTCTTTCGAGCACCGACCGATCGGCCGGGACCTGTCGTGGGCGTCGCCCCATGCTGCGGGAGCCGACCGTTCGGGCCCGGCGATCGACCTGACAGAGGGTCTGGCGTGGATGGTGGGGGGTGATGGGAGCGCTCCCATCGGCAACGTAGCGCGTGAGGGTGGAGTAGTAAATGGCCTCGTCGCGTCCAAGTATTGACAGGTCTTGATCAAGACTTGACGATGGGAGCGCTCCCATCGTTAAGAACGTGCAACTGAACCGGGCAAAAGCGCACGTCCTCCCCCCTAGGGGGGAAGATCCCAATCCTCCGGAGGTAGTTCGCACATGACCCCCCTCACCAACTCAGTCGCCTTACCCCAACGACGAGTCCGCCCCGGCCTGGTCGCTCTCACCGTCGGCGCGATGCTGCTCACCGGCGGCGCGGTCACCCAGCTCACCACCACCCCCGCCTCCGCGTCCGCAAAGGCCGCCGCCCGCGTGGACAACCCGTACGCGGGTGCCAAGGTGTACGTGAACCCGCTGTGGTCCGCGAAGGCCGCGGCCGAGCCCGGCGGCAGCAGGATCTCCAACCAGCCCACCGCCGTGTGGCTCGACCGCATCGCCACGATCAAGGGTGTGGCGGGCGGAATGGGCCTGGAGGCCCACCTCAACAGGGCCGTCAGCCAGGGCGCGCAGACGATCCAGCTGGTCATCTACAACTTGCCCGGCCGTGACTGTTCCGCCCTCGCCTCGAACGGCGAGCTCGGCCAGACGGATCTCTCCCGGTACAAGAACGAGTACATCGACCCGATCGCGGCGATCCTGGCCAAGCCGGCCTACGCCAACCTGCGCATCGTGAACATCGTCGAGATCGACTCGCTGCCGAACCTGGTCACCAACGTCTCGCCCCGCCCGACCGCGGTCCCGAACTGCGACACGATGAAGGCGAACGGAAACTACGTCAAGGGTGTCGGCTACGCGCTGGCCAAGCTGGGCGCGATCCCGAACGCGTACAACTACGTCGACGCGGGTCACCACGGCTGGATCGGCTGGGACGACAACTTCAACGCCTCCGCGAAGCAGATCGCCGAGGCCGCGAAGGCCGAGGGCAGCACACTGGCCAACGTGCACGGCTTCATCGCCAACACCGCGAACTACGGCGCCACCACCGAGCCGTTCTTCAAGATCGGCGATACCGCCAACGACGGTCCGATCCGCGAAAAGGCCAAGTGGATCGACTGGAACCGCTACGTGGACGAGCAGTCGTTCGCCCAGGCGTTCCGCACCGAGGCCCAGAAGGAAGGCTTCTCCCCGGACGTCGGCATGCTGATCGACACCTCCCGCAACGGCTGGGGCGGCGCGGCCAGGCCGACCGCCGCGGGCCCGAAGACCACCTCGGACACGTACGTCAACGGAGGCCGCACCGACCGCCGGATCCACCTGGGCAACTGGTGCAACCAGAAGGGCGCCGGTCTCGGCGCACGGCCCCAGGCGGCCCCGGCACCCGGTATCGACGCGTACGTCTGGGTCAAGCCCCCGGGTGAGTCGGACGGCGCCAGCAAGGTGATCGAGAACGACGAGGGCAAGGGCTTCGACCGGATGTGCGACCCGACGTACACCGGTAACCCCCTCAACGGGAACAACATGTCCGGCGCCCTGCCGGACGCGCCGCTCTCCGGCCACTGGTTCCCGGCCCAGTTCCAGGAGCTCATGAGGAACGCCTACCCGGCGCTCTGACCGACGCCCGGAGCAGTTGCGATATCCGTGTCGCGGCGTGAAAGCGGGCGGGTGCGGGCCCGGTCTCCGATCTGGCCCGCACCCTTCCCGAGCCGACGGCCTCCCCGTCCCGGAGGCCGTACCAAGTCAGTGGGGCGCCGGGCCGCAGGCCGTTAACGTGCCCGTATGGAACTGACCGTCACCACCCTCGCCGAACGTCCCGAACTCGTCGGTCCGATGTGGCGGATGCTCGACACCTGGCCCGCCTTCATGCTCCACGACCCGGTGGGCTGGGTGAACATCGGCCGGATCGTCGCCGAACTGCCCAAGTACGTCCTCGTCGGCACCGACGAGGAAGGGACCGTCGTGGCCCGCGCCTTCAGCGTCCCCTTCCAACTCCGCACCGAGGGGCGCGAGACGCTGCCGGCGACCGGCTGGAACCAGGAACTCCTGTGGGCGTTCTCCGATCTGCGCCACGGCAGGAAGCCCGACACCGTCGGCGCCGTCGAGCTGTCGTGACTTGCCCGTGAGAATCTGCCGGGTCAGGGGTGTATGTCAGGACCTCAGCCCAGTAGGCCTCCGCGCTTTCCATCGCGACGGGATCCGAGTCCTTCAGAGCGCTCAGCAGACGCTCTGCGACCGTGGAGCCTCTTCCAACCTCATGCTGGCACGTGGTGAAGGGCGAGGACGGCCTTCACGATGTTGGTGACGCGGTTGGTGCTGCAGCGGAGTTTCCGCGGGAGCCGCCAGCCCTTGAGGGTGGCCATGGCCTGCTCGCCGAGACAGCGGATCTTGGCGTGGGTGGTGTTGTGGCGGCGCTTCCACTGCTTGAGGCGGCGGCCCCCGAAACGGGACCCGGACGGGTCTGCCGGCTCCTTGATACGCCTTGTCCGCCCAGCACTTGAGGCCCGCTGCGGCGAGGGCGTCGATGATCCCGTGCTGCCGGGCGGCGATGCGGTCGATGGGTAGCAGGGTGCCGTCGAGGATGACGAACGCCTTGGTCCGGATGGTCTTCATCGCCTCGGTCAGGGTCGGGGCGAGGGCGGCCAGGACCTCGATGGCTTCACGTATGTAGCGGTGGACGGTTGCGATCCCGCTGCCGAACCCGGCTGCGAGCTGGGCGTAGGTGTCGCCACACCGCAGCTGGGCCAAGGCGAGCAGGGCCTGACGTGCCACGGGCAGCCGTCGCCACCGCGTCCCGATGTCCCGACGCCTGGCCGTCAGCTGTCCGGCCAGGAACCGCAGAGAGCGGGTGGACAGGTCGATCGAGGACGGGTGGACAAGCACGCGAAGCTCCTGGCGGACAGGGTGATCTTGGTCGAGAACCCGTCTACCAGGAGCTTCGTCGTGGTGCGGGACTGTCCAACTCGCGGTCAGAGCCGCCAGCTTGGGAGAGGCTCAGTACGGCGTGAGGGGCTGAGGCAGGTTCGCGTGACAGATATTCGGTCAAATGATCGCGTCGGTATCCGTTCGGGGGTGGCTGTGCGGTTATGCGGCAGCGTCCTGGCTTGTGGCGTGATGATCGTCTGTGGCGCGGGATGGTTCGGCTGATGAACCGGTGGAGCCGCATCGCGCTGCCGATTGATGTTCATCCCTGAATCCGGGAAACCGCAGGCGTCCACGCGCAGATGCACCTGCTCGTCCAGGTGGCGACGGCCGGGGACGCGGCGGTGCTCAGCGCCGCAGGGTGCTGGTCGAAGGGGCGGCGCCTGTCTGCGGGGATTTGCTGACCGGGTGTACCTGCCGAGCCCGGTGGATGGGCCCCGGTCGGTCGGGCGTGGGCCGGGTACGCATGGTGCCGCTGTCTCTCTCGGGGCCGGGGCACTCTCACCACCGCAGAGGAGCACGGATGCACCTGATTCCCTCAGAGCAGGAGAAGCTGCTGCTGAGCGTGGCCGGGATGCTGGCCAGCTATCGCAAGGAGCGTGGCGTCAAGCTGAACTACCCCGAGGCGGTGGCGTACATCAGTTGTTGGGTCATCGAGGAGGCGCGGGCGGGCAACTACACCGTCGACCAGATGATGAGCGACGCCGACGTTCCCCTGGAGCAGCGGAAGGGGGACACCCCGGGCCGGGGCGAGAGCGTCCTGACGACCGACGACGTCATGGAGGGCGTGCCCGAGATGCTGGACATCCTCCAGGTCGAGGCGACCTTCCCCGACGGGCGCAAGCTCGTCACCCTCTACGACCCGATCCGCGCGCCGAAGGCCGCCCCGCTGTCCGCTCCCATCCGCTGAGGTCGAGTTCCATGCCCTACTTCCAGCCGCTGGCCCCGAAGCCTCCGGTGACCACGTCGCTCACGTGTCCGGATACGTGCCCCTGCTACTCGGCTCATCACTGTCAGGAGCCGCAACCCGTACCGCCCTCGTCCCTGGACCCGGGCCAGTCCCATGGCTTCTCCCGATACAAGGTAGGAGGAGTATGGGTCAGGGACCCGTCCGCAGTGCATGTGCTCAACTCACGAACCGACACGGCCGTCGTCTATGTGGTCAATGTCGGTGACCGCGACATCCAGATCGGTTCGCACTTCCATCTGGCCGATGTCAATGAGGATCTGCTGTTCTTCACCGACCTGGACACCGCCACCGAGGCCGAGGCCGTTCTGACCGACCCTCAGCGCCTGAGGTCCGAGCAGATCGCCGCGGCCCGTGAGCTGGCGCACAACCGGTCGAAGACACCGGGAAAGGCACCTTGGGGGTGCCGCCTGGACATCGCTCCTGGGGACTCCATGCGGTTCAGCCCCGAGAACGCGCCCAGCGAGGCGATCGAGGTCGTACCCATCGGCGGGAGGCGGCGTGTGCCGGGCCTACGCAAGGACAAGCCAGCTGACGACGTCGCTCTCGACTGACACGGCCCCCGTACACCCTGCTGGAGGAACACCATGGTGAACATCACCCGCGAGCAGTACGCGAAGTCCTATGGCCCGACCGTGGGGGACCAGGTCCGCCTGGGCGACACCAACCTCTGGATCGAGGTCACCGAAGACCTGACGTTCGGTGGTGACGAGGCGATCTTCGGCGGCGGCAAGACCATCCGCGAGTCGATGCTGCAAGGGATGAACACCAGTGCGCAGGACGCCCCCGACACCGTGATCACCAACGTGATCATTCTGGACGTCACCCCCGCTCTGGAACGGGGCAACGGCAATTCCATCGTGCGTGCCGACGTCGGGATCAAGGGCGGAGAGATCGTCGCGGTCGGCAAGGCCGGCAACAGCGACGTCATGGACAGCGTCACCCCTGGCCTGGAGATCGGCCCTTCCACAGACGTGATCTCCGGCGAGGGCAAGATCCTCACCGCCGGTGCCATCGACACCCACGTGCACTACATCTCCCCTTCGGCTGTCATGGAAGCACTGTCCACCGGGACCACCACGCTGATTGGCGGCGGCGTGGGACCTTCCGAGGGATCCAAGGCGACCACCGTGACGCCCGGCCCGCAGCACCTGGTGAACCTGCACCGCAGCTTCGACGACCTGCCGGTCAACGTGATGCTGCTGGGCAAGGGCAACACCGTCAGCCAGGAGGGCCTGGACGAACAGGCACTCGCGGGTGCCGGCGGTTACAAGATCCACGAGGACTGGGGAGCCACTCCGGCAGCGCTGGACGCAGCACTGAGGGCCGGGGAGGAATGGGGCCTGCAAGTCACTCTCCATGCCGACTCCCTCAACGAGTCAGGCTTCGTCGAGACCACCCTCGACGCCATCAACGAACGCGGGATCCACGTCTTCCACGCCGAGGGCGCCGGCGGTGGGCACGCCCCTGACATCCTGAAGGTGGCCGCCGAACGGAACGTCCTGCCCGCCTCCACGAACCCGACGCTTCCGTACACCGCGAACACGGTGGCCGAGCACATCGACATGCTGGCCTCCGCCCACCACCTCGATCTCAGAAACAAGAACGACCAGGCGTTCGCCGACTCCCGGATCCGTTCCACCACCATGTTCGCCGAGGACGTGCTGCACGACATGGGCGCGATGTCCATCACCTCCTCCGACGCCCAGGCCATGGGCCGCATCGGCGAGGTCGTGACCCGCACCTGGCAGGTCGCCCACGTCATGAAGGAGTGGAGCCACAAGACCTTCAAGGACGCGAACTTCTTCTACGGTGCTGGTCAGGGGCAGGGCGACAACGCCCGTGCGCTGCGCTACGTGGCCAAGTACACCATCAACCCCGCTGTCGCCCACGGCATCGACGAGTACGTCGGTTCCGTGAAGGAGGGCAAGCTCGCAGACCTTGTGCTGTGGGACCCGCGGTTCTTCGCCGTACGGCCCGAAATGGTCATCAAGGCCGGTGCCATGGTGATCGGCAACCTGGGTGACCCCAACGGTTCGGTGTCGACCCCGCAGCCGACATTCCTGCGGCCCGCGATGGCTGCCGCGATCGCCTGCCGGCTGTCCTACTCGTTCGTCTCCGAGAAGGTGCTCAACCCGCCCTCCGACACCGACCCGTACAGCACGGTGAGAGGCAGAGGCGTGTTCAAGAACTCGTTGAAGGACACCCTCGGCCTGCGGCGTGAGCTGAAGGGCGCGAAGCCCGTCAAGGACGTTGAGAAGACTGACATGGTCTTCAACGATGGGCTGTTCGGCATCGACATCGACCCGGCAACATTCAAGATCGCGGTGGAGATTCCGGGAGTCGAGGCGTCCGGAGAACACAGCCTCACCAGGCACAAGAGCCGAAATGGTTTCTGGTACCTCGACCAGCCGACACCGCCGAAGAGCCTGCCGCTCACCCAGCGATACCTGCTGTTCTGAGGCCCCGGTGAGCACCTCTCCGCTCCTGCTCGCCCTGCTGGGCGATGCCCGGCTCCCGTCCGGGGGACATACGCAGTCCGCCGGTCTGGAGCCGGCGTTGCGAGCTGGTATCGCACCCGCCGAGGTGCCCGCGTACCTGCGATCGCGTCTTCGCACCGTCACCAAGGTGGAGGCGGGCACCGCCGTCGTCGCCCGTGCGGTCGCGGCGAACGGCGGTGACCTCGTGGAGGTTGAGGCCGCCTGGGCCGCCCGGACCCCCAGCCCGGCGCTGCGGGCGAACGGGCGACGGCTGGGCCGCGGGTACCTACGGGTCCTGCAAAGGCTCTGGCCCGGCCCTGTCGATGCCCGCGCACGCACCTGGTCACGCCCCGTCGTTCTCGGCCTGCTCGCGCACCGCGCCGGAATGGACCCGTCCGACGTGGCCCGTCTCGTCGGGTACGACGACGCCCAGACGGTGACCGCTGCCCTGCTCAAGCTCGAACCACAGGACCCGATGACCATCGCGGCCTGGGTGAGTGAACTCCTCCCGGACATCGAAGAGATGGCCGACGAGGTCGCCCTTCTACGCCTCCCGGAACAGATTCCCGCCCACGGCGCTCCCCTGATCGAGCGCTGGGCCGAGACCCACGACACCATCACAGAGAGGCTCTTCAGTGGCTGAGAACACCACCGCCCCCGCCCGTGCCATGCGCCTAGGCGTAGCCGGCCCCGTCGGCACCGGCAAGAGTTCGCTCATCGCGACTCTGTGCCGGGCGCTGTCCGGCGAACTGCGCCTGGGCGTCATCACGAACGACATCTACACCGACGAGGACGCGCGCTTCCTCAAGAGCGCCGGAGTGCTGGACCCCGAACGAATCCGCCCGGTGGAGACGGGCGCATGCCCCCACACCGCCATCCGTGACGACGTGACTGCCAACCTGCTGGCGGCCGAGGACCTGGAGGCCGACTTCGGCCCACTGGATCTCGTCATCATCGAGTCCGGCGGAGACAACCTCACCGCCACCTTCTCGCCCGCTCTGGTGGACGCCCAGGTGTTCGTCCTGGACGTCGCCGGCGGCGGTGACGTCGTCCGCAAGGGCGGTCCCGGCATCGCCCGCGCCGACCTGCTCGTAATCAACAAGACCGACCTGGGCGTACACGTGGGCGTGGACGTCGAGCGCATGACGCGCGAAGGGCGCAACGTACGACAGGGTGATCCGGTAGTCGCGCTCTCCCAGCACGACGAGGCGTCCATCCGGATGCTGACCGGCTGGGTGCGCGACACCCTCGCCCACTACCGCACCGGCGGGCACACCCCGGTCGACCCGGGCCCCATGGCCCCGCACTTCCACGCCGGCCAGAACGGCGAGGAACCCCACCCGCACACCCACGCGCACGGCCAGGATCCGGCGCACGCAAGGCAGAGCGCGTGACCGGACCGACCCGCCTGAGCGTCGTCCGCACGGGAAGCCGCAGCCGCGTCCTCCGCACGACCGGGCATCTGACGGCGCGGATCATGGAACAGGACGCCCGCGGCGCCCGAGTGGGCCTGCTCGCCACCCAGGCGCTACTGCTGTCCGGCGACGACGTCCGTATCGAGGTGGACGTCGCTCCCGGCGCCTGGCTCGACATCGTGGAGACAACGGGCACGGTCGCGTACGAGGGCGACGCACCGTCATCGTGGGCCATTGACGCCACCGTGGGCGACAAGGCGATCCTTACCTGGGCGGGCAAGCCCTTCGTGGTCTCGGACGGGATCGCCACCCACCGCGACACCAGGATCCGCCTGCATGGCACCGGCAGGATCCTGATGCAGGAGAAGATCGTCCTGGGCCGCGCCGGACAGACCGGCGGGGATCTCACCACGTCCCTGAACGCGACGGACGACACCGGGCCGGTGCAGGTGGAGCACCTCGATCTGACCAGGCAGACCCGTAGCATGCCGGGCATCCTGGGGAACCTTCGCTCGATGGACACCGTCACCGCCCTGGGGTGGTCGCCTGAACCTCCCGGCGAGCCGGAAGCCGGCACCACCGGGCCTGGCGAGACGTACTTCCGTCTGGACCGGGCCGGGGCCGTACTGCGCTGGATCGGAATCGGCCGGTTCCGTGACCGGCTGTGCGACCTCGCCTTCGCAGCTTGGTGCGAGAAGGCCATACACGACCCCCGGTCCCGTGGCCACCTTGCCGCACGACGCCCGAGCCACGCCGAAACAGCCAGGCGAAGAGAGGTGCCGACGTCGGCCGGCTTCCCATCGCCGTCACCAGCAGCACCAGCAGGCCCGTAGGAATGCCCTCGGAGGACGGCGGGGACCAGGATCGAGTACGACGGCTGCCCGGTCACCAACCGCTCCGAGTGGCGTTCCCGCGAGCCCGCACCGGGAGGTGCCAGGAACCCCGGCCGCCGCACGGCTGGGGTTCCTCGAGGCGGTGGTGTCGGTCAGCAGGTGTAACCGACCCCACGTGAACCGCTCGCCAACACGCCTGCAGACCGCGCCACATCACGGTCACCGTGAATCGGGAAGGTCAGCGTTGCAGGGTGAGGATGCCCGGCCGCCACGGCAGTCGGTTGTATTCGCCGCCCGCGTTGGGGTCCTTGCCCTGGTAAAGGAACTGCAGGTTGCAGGGATCGATGGTCATGGTCTGGTCGGGGTTGTTGCGGACCAGGTCACCGTGGCTGATGTCATTGGTCCAGGTGGCGCCGCTGTTGGCCTTGCCGGCGAAGGGGTAGCTCTCACTGGCGGCCTGCGGGGTCCACGACCCGTTCAGGCT
Organism: Streptomyces sp. S4.7; assembly: GCF_010384365.1. Taxonomy (NCBI): domain Bacteria; kingdom Bacillati; phylum Actinomycetota; class Actinomycetes; order Kitasatosporales; family Streptomycetaceae; genus Streptomyces; species Streptomyces sp. S4.7. The sequence goes on from NZ_CP048397.1 coordinate 505,948, forward strand.
GGAGGCCGTGAAGGAGCGGAAGTAGCGCCCGTTCGCGCCCATCGCCTCGACGATCATGAGGTACTGGTTCTGGCCTTGGACCTTGTAGACCTGTACGCCCTCGAAGAGGTTGGCCTTCGTGTCGCTCATGATCGTCGTGTACGACGAGCCGAAGTTGGCCGGGAAGTTCCCGATCGGCATGCTCGCCCGGTAGATCTTGCCGTTGTCACCGGCGAAGAACAGGTACATGTTCTGGCCGTCGGCGATCAGGGTCTGGTCGATCGGGCCGGTGTCGGAACCGGAGATGCTCCCGGTGAACAAGGGCTGCGCGGCGGACCAGCCGTTGGGGTTGGTGGGGTCGCTCGACGTGCGGTAGATGAAGGGCCATGCACCCCACTGGTACGCCAGCACCCAGATGTTCTTCGGCGCGAAGTAGAACAGCGTGGGCGCCACCGCGGCCTGGCTCATCCCGGTCTGGCCGGCCGACGCCATGTCCGACCAGTTCGTGAAGGGACTGAACATCATCGAGCCGTACGACGATCCCGACACGTTCGACGCGTAGACCAGGTGCCTGCCGTTGTGCGTCACGGTGGTGAAGTCCTTCACCGCGGCCCACCCGTTCGCCGGCTGCGCCAGCACTCCCGTCGACGTCCAGCGGTACGTCGACGGAATGGGACACGCACCGTCCGTCGGCGGCGTCCCGGTCAGACCGGTCCACTTCTGGTTGCTGCCGCCGTTGCACGTCCACACCTGCACCGCCGTGCCGTTGGCCGTACCGGCGCCCACGATCTCCAGGCACAGCCCGGACTCCACGCCGACGACCGTACCGTCGGAGTTCATTCGCCACTGCTGGTTCGCACCGCCGGAACAGCTCCAGATCTGCACCCGGGTACCGGCCGTGGTCGCGTGACCCGGAACATCCAGGCACTTGTTGCCGTACACGGTCAGCTGGTTGGCGTCCGTCAACGTCCACTGCTGGTTGGTTCCGTTCCAGCAGTCGTGGATCTGCAGGTACGTGCCGTCGGTCTGGACGGCGCCCGGCACATCGAGGCACCGGCCGGAACCGACACCGCGCAAGGCGCCACCGGCAGCCGCTTGAGCCGGGGTGGCGACCAGCATCGCCGCCACCACGGCCAGGGCCGCGACCATGGCGGCGAGCACTGCGGACGGATATCTGCGGCTGAATCTTCCTCTGCTCATAGGGACTTCCTCAACCTTGAGTAGACGGGTCCGGTTCGCCTCGTCAAAGGTTGCCCGGACTGTCGGTGTGGTGCGGTGTGCAGCGGTCTGTGAGCACCACGGCATACCGCTCGTGACTTCCCGGTCCTTCCCGACCTTCTGAAAGACCGGTGGCGCCCGGCGCGTCCGGCCAGCACGGAAGAGGGCGACGCCAGAATTGGCGAGGTCATGCCATATGGCGGCCACGACTCCTTGCGGCACTGCGTTCGGGCGATGCGACACGGAATTGCCCTGCTGCGCGATGGAGCGACTCGATGTGTCCGAAATATCGAACAAAGGTCGAAGTATCGATCGGCCTTAATGATAGAGAGCCGGTGAACGACGTCAATACTTCTCGCATGTTTCGCCGTCGACTCCGAAACATTCGAAAACTTATGCGTGAAACTTCGCATGCCACACCGACCAATGGCCGAGTCGCACCACACCTGGCACCTGAGGGCGGTCCAGCGCGGCCCGAACACCAACGGGTTCACGCCGGCGCCGAAGCGGTGGATCGGCGGGCAGAACTTCCGCACCGCGCCCCGCACCGCCCCGCCCTTCGGGGTCGAGGCGCAGTGCGGAGCGATGCGTTCGCGAGCTCTTGACTGCGACGTCCGAAAGTTTCGTACTGGAAACGGAAACTTTTTCTGCGAGGAGCATTGACGATGCATCATCAATGCCTCAATCATTCCTGTCTGAGACACCGGCCGGAGCTCGCCACCTCGAACCGCACCGGCCTCGGGCATTCCGTGCGCACGGCAATCCACGCACAACCGCACTACAGATCCGCACACCAGAGCACCTGCGCCATCCCGTTTCGTTCCGGTGAGGTTCGCACCAGCGCATCCTGGCTCTTCACACAGTTGGAGAGGTACGCGACGCCCGCGGCGGTCCCCCGGCCGAGCCGCGATGGAGCAACCCCCGTGCCTGTGCCGAAGGTCGTCCCGTTCCATGACCGCGGCGTCCGGTGAATCCGTGCCACCCGGGCTCCGGCCCGCCCCGTCCGTCCATCTACTGAATGGGAGTGGGCGACGCAATCCCCTGCGCTTCAGTCCTTCCGTCATTTCTACCTTGGAGGCACCGTCATGGGCTCATATGCCCTTCCCGGACCCGCTATCCGCCGGAAGATCCGCAGCCTGCTGCTGGCGCTGCTCGTGGGCGTCCTCGGAGTGGCCGCCGCACTGGTCGCACCGCCGAGAGCACACGCCGCCGAGAGCACGCTAGGCGCCGCAGCGGCGCAGAGATCAGCTTCTCGGCGGCGTCCGGGGCGCGCTGCGCGGTGCCGCTGTCGTCGGCGGTGCGCAGCGCGAGTGCGAAGGGTCTGTCCTTGCCGGGCTCACGGGCGTTGTACCGCTCGATTGCCAGCCGTGCGCCCCGCTCCTGCGCCCGCCCGGCCGCCCTGCCCTTACCGGACAGGTCCGCCTGGATTCCGATGGCCCAGCGCGGGCCCGCGTCCTCGCCCGTACGGGAGCCGTCGTCCTGCAGCGCGGCCCAGGCCCCGCCACCGGCCGCGACGGCGAGCAGCGCACCGCCGGTGAGGGCGAACACCCGTCTGCGGGACGGGCGTTGGCGGCCTTCGTCCGCACCGGTCACCACGGTCACCGTTTCCCCGGCTTCCTGTGCCGCCCGCCCGCCCGCCGCCGTCGGCTCGATGTCGGGCAGTGCCAGCAGCTCGGCCGCGCGGTCGGCGATGCCCCTTACGACGTCCTCCGGCAGCCAGTCGGCGGCGCCGCCAGCGTCCTCGGGGGCGGCAGCCGCGGGCACGGCGTCCTCGGGTGCGATGTTCTCGGCCAGGTCCGCGGCGATGCGCTCGGCCGTGGGACGGCCTGCCGGGTCCTTCGCCAGGCAGGAGAGCAGGAGCCGGCGCAGCTCCGGGTCCTGTTCGCCCCACGCGCCGTCCGCGCCGATGTCCGGCTCGTCGTGCACCGTGCGGTAGAGCAGCGCGTCCGCCGTCCCGCCGAACGGGGGCCGCCCTGTCAGCGCGTACGCCAGCAGACACCCCAGCGAGAACACGTCGCTCGCCGGTCCCACCCCCACGCCGCGCGCCTCGGCCTGCTCGGGCGAGAGGAAACCGGGCGTGCCGACGACCATGTCGGTCGAGGTGAGCGCGGTCTCGTCGGTCGCGCGGGCGATGCCGAAGTCGATCAGCCGGGGGCCGTCCACGGCCAGCAGGACGTTGCCCGGCTTGATGTCACGGTGCACCAGACCGGCATCGTGGACCGCGCCCAGCGCCCCGGCGAGCATCCTGGCCAGCGCGCGCACACTGCGCACCGGCAGCGGACCGTGCCGGGCGACCGCCTCGCCGAGCGAGGGACCGGCCACGAAGACGGTGGCCAGCCACGGCTCCGCCGCTTCCGGTTCCGCGCCGGTGACGGGCACCGCCCAGGGGCTGGACACCCGTCGGGCCAGGTCGACCTCGCGGCGGAAGCGGGCACGGAAGCCGGGATCGTCCGCGTACTCGGCCTGGATGACCTTGACCGCGGCCAGCGCCCCCGACTCCGTACGGCCGAGATAGACCACGCCCATACCGCCGGCGCCGAGGCGGGCCAGCAGCCGGTGGCCGCCGATCGACGCGGGGTCGGTGGGCAGCAGCGGCTCGCTCACCGAGGGCCCTCCAGTTCGTCCTCGGCCACGGCGAGCATGACGCCTGTCGCCTCGGTGACGGCCGTGTCGATCTCTTCCGGGGCGCGGCCCTTGGAGCCCTTGCCGACCGCCGAGACCGTGACCTTGCCCAGCCGGCTCTGGCCCCAGATGTAGTAGTGAGGGCCGCCGAGTGCGTCGCTGTGGTACTCGCCGCTCTCGGAGATCGAGTCGTCGGAGGAGAACTGTCCGACGCCGAACGGCAGTCCCGCCGACAGCAGCCCGGTGAGCCTCTCGTCCTGGCTGAGCTGCTGCTCGGGGCAGCGCAGCGCCTCTTCGAGGGTGCGCGCCATCTCCCATTCCGCGTCGGACACCTCCCGGTGCACGACGACGGTGGCGGCGATCAGGATCGGGCCCTTGCCGCCCTTCGCGGGCAGTTCGCTGTAGCGGGTGAAGCTCGTCAGTACGGAGGACGGGAGCGGCTCGCGCTGCCAGACACAGTCCCCGTCGAGCACGGCGAGCGAGCCGGGATCACTCTCGTACGGGCTCCGCTCGACGTACCCGGCCCCGTACCGCCGGGGCTCGGCCGCGACAGCGCGGGCAAGTCGCAGGGCCTGGGCCCGGGTCCGCGGTTCACGGCTCTCGTCGGGCGAGAAGTCCAGCCCGGTGGTCGCCGCGGGACCCTGTGTCGCGCCGCCGCCTTTCGCCCCGTGGCGCCGGAAGCCGTCGCCACGGGCTTCGCCCGGTCCGTATCCGGGGTGTCACCGCTTCCGGAACACCCCACGAGCAGCATCCCGACCGCGAGACCGGCGGCCCCGTGACGTAGCCGGCCGGATCTGCCGTACACCCTGAACTCCCCTGCCGCACCCCGCACTTCGCCCCTCCATCCTGAACGTAACCAGAGGGACGCACATGAACCGCGATCAGTTCTCGGCAGACGCGGTTGATCCCCTCCAACCCAACCCATATCCCCCTCGCTACGCCCAAGCCTGGAACGAAGACGGCCACACCTCCAGCAGCAGGACCACCAAACCCACCCCGGACCCCGCCGGGACACCGACACCGACAGGCGGGGCCGCGCCGTACTTCGGTGGTCAGGGGGTCAGATAGCCGGCGTGGTCCTGCGACCGGTGGAGGCGCGGAGGATCACGGCGAGAGCGACCAGGACGATGCCGAACCAGACGACGCTCGTGACGCCCACATGGTCGGCGAACAGGCCGCCGATGAGGGCGCCCAGGGCTATGCAGGTGTTGTAGGCCATGGTGTTGAGCGACATCGCGGCCTCGAAGGTCTCGGGGGCCGCCGAGAGCGTCATGTTGATCTGGCTGAGCTGGACGACGCCGAAGGCGAGGCCCCAAAGGATCATGGCGGCGATCACGCCGAAGTCGTACGTGCCGATGGTCAGCAGCATGACAAGTGCGGCGATCATGATCAGGCCGCCCACGATGAAGCTGCCCCGCAGGCTCTTGTTGACGGTCCGGCCGCCGATGAAGTTGCCGATCGCGCCGCCGGTACCGAAGACGATGAGGACGACGGTGATGAAGCCGACGGTGGCGGACGTACTGTCCTCGAGATAGGGCCGCACGAACGTGTAGGCACCGAAGTGACCGAGGACGAAGAACACCACCATGACCAGGACCAGACGCAGCGGCACGTTCCTGACGGGCAGTTCGAAGACCTCGCGGACCGACACCGCGTTGGCCGACGGGAGCGGCGGGAGCGTGACGGCAACCGCGAGGAACACCAGAGCGCTGAGGCCGGCCCAGATCAGGAAGGTGGTGCGCCAGTCGCCGGCGCTCTCCAGCAGTGTGCCGAGCGGGATGCCGACGACGGTGGCGATCGAGATTCCGGACATCACGACAGCGGCAGCCCGGTTGGCGTGCTTCGCCGGGACGATGCGCATGGCCATGCTGACGCCGATGGCCCAGAAAACGCCGCTGGCGAAGCCCATGATCAGGCGGGTGCCCAGTATCAGCGGGTAGTTCGGGGCGATCGAGGTGATCAGGTTACCGACGGCCAGGACGGCCAGCAGTGTGGTCAGTAGCCGGCGCCGGTTGACGCGCCGGGTCCATGCCACGATGAACGGCACACCGAGACCTGCCGCGAGACCCTGCGCCGTGACCATGAGGCCGACCGAGCCCACGGAGACCCCAAGGCTCGCGCTGAGCGGGGTGAGCAGGCCGATCGGCATCAGTTCGGTGGTGAGGAAGATGAACAGACTGGCGGTGATGGCGGCCACACCCAACCATCCCCGGGTCGGGGACACCTGCTCGTGTGGCGTGACGGGGGAGTTCGTCTCGTCCTGAATGCTCATGTCGTCTCTCTGGATGTGGTCAGGCGTGGTACGCGAATGCCTCACGGCGTCGGCGTCCAACGAGGAGGTCAGGGCGTGGGGAGGTGCGCCCACCGTTATCCACCGCGTTCCTGTTTCAGAGCGGATTGGTCGGGGAGGCGCGAGACGGTGGTGCGGGGTGGAGCCGATGGGGTCCCCTCGGACATCGGTCCGGGTGGGCGCGGCTGACCGAGCACAACGGCCAGGAAGATGACGACCATGCCGACGAACTGGAGGGCCGACAGCGTCTGGTCCTTGACGAGGTAGCCCAGCAGGGTCGCCACGACCGGGCTGCCCAGCGCGAGGAAGGAGACCGCCACGGCCGGCAGGCGTTCGATGCCGCGGAACCAGGCGATGTAGCTCAGGATCGCGCCCAGGGTGATGAGGTAGGCGAACCCGATGACGTTGGAGCCGGTGAGACCGTCGGGAAGGTCTTCCAGCGACAGCCAGAACGGCAGCAGGACCAGACCGCCCGCTGTGAGTTGCCACCCCGTGAACGCGAGCAGGCCGACGCCCTCCGGCCTGCCCCACCGCTTGGTCAGAGTGATGCCCGAAGCCATGCACAGCGCTCCGCCGACCGCGGCGAGGAGTCCGGTGGTGTCGAGCGACGCCGTGCCTCTGAAGACGAGCAACACCACTCCCCCGATGCCCATCGCGCAGGCCAGGGCGTGGACGGGTCTGATCCTCTCGCCGAGGAAGAGGGCGGCGAGGATGACCACGAACATGGGCTGCGCCGACGTGACCATGGCCGCGATGCCACCGGGCAGTCGGTAAGCCGCGACGAAGAGCAGGAAGTTGAAGGCGCCGATGTTCAGAACGCCCAGCACCAGCGCGCGCCACCACCAGATGCCGACGGGAAGTTTCCGGCCGAGGGCCAGCAGCACCAGGCCGCCGGGCAAGGCCCGCATGGTGGTCGCCAGGAGCGGCCGATCCGGCGGGAGCAGCTCGGTGGTCACCAGGTACGTGCTGCCCCAGACCGCCGGAGCCAGGCCGGTCAGGGCCACCGTGAGCACCGTTTGTCTGTTCTTCATCTCGCCTCACATCCCGCGGGAATCACCGTGGCTCCTGACATCTGTCCGGCCTGCTCAGTCGAAGATCGGGTCGCGGTCGCGGTCGCGGTCGCGGTCGCGGTCGCAGCCAAGCTTCAGCTCGAAGAAGCCGTCCGTGCCCGCCACGGCCAGCACGCCGTCCCAGAGGGTTCCGGCCGCCTCTGCACGGGGAGCGGGGGTGAGTACGGGACCGAAGAACGCCAGCGACTTCCCCTCCGGGCCGGGCACGTGGATCACGGGGGTGCCGACCTCGGAACCGACCGGATCCATCCCCTCGTGGTGCTCGGCCCGGAGCGGCTCGTCCCAGGAGGGGTCCTCTGCGGCCTCGACGAGGTCGGCGGGCAGACCCGCCTCCTTCAGGGCGGCGCGGATCATGTCGTGGCCGAGCCCGGCTTTCTGGTGGTGGATCAGACGGCCCATGACGTTGTAGAGGGGGCGCAGCACCTCGTTGCCGTGCCGCCGCTGTGCCGCGATGCACACGCGCACGCAGGCCCAGCCGTCGGTCATGCCCTGGCGGTACGTCTCCGGGACCTCGCGGCCCTCGTTGAGGACCGACAGGCTCATGATGTGGAAGCGGGGGTCCACAGGTCTGACCTGCTCCACCTCCAGCATCCAGCGTGATTTGATCCACGCCCAGGGGCAGCGGGGGTCCACCCAGATGTGGGCGACGGTCGTCCCGGAACGCGGTGGCGTGGTGGTCATGGCGGTCGCTCGTCCTTTCGGTGTCACGGGCGCGATGGCGCGTGCGGGCATGCCTCGGCGCTGTGCGCCCAGGTGCGGGAGGTGGCGGAGGAGCAGCTTCCGGGCAGGCCGGACAGGCTCCGATCGGGGGCCGCCCGGCGGAGTCGGCTCGATCGAGGACGATCCCGCCGTGTGCGGTCGTCATCAGTGTCGGGCCGGGGAGATCGATGAGTCCAACACATGCTTGTCACGCGATGGATCTCGTATCACGATGGATCCATGGAGCTCCAGCAGATGCGGTACGTGATCGCCGTGGCCGAGATGAACAGCTTCACGAGGGCTGCCCAACGCTGTCTTGTGGTCCAGTCCGCACTCAGCCATCAGATCGCGCGCCTGGAGAAGGAGTTGGGTGCGAGGCTCTTCGAACGCACCAGCCGCCGGGTCCGATTGACCCCGGCGGGCGCGGCTTTTCTGCCCGCCGCCCGCCAGTGCCTCGACGCGGCGGAGCGGGTCGCCGCCGAAGTCGCGGCGGCCGTCGGGGAGGTACGCGGACGGCTCGCGGTGGGGCTGATCCCCAGCGTCGCCGCCGTGGACGTTCCCGCTGTCCTCAGGGAATTCCACCAGCGCCATCCGAAGGCCCGGATCAGCCTCAGTGTGGGGGCGAGCGACGAGCTCGCCGAGCAGGTCAGGCAGGGGGATATCGAGGTGGCCTTTCTCGGCATCCCGGTCACGGCCCGCCCCCGGGGCGTCATGGCCCGGAAGCTGGCCGAGGAGCGGCTGGTCGCCGTGGTCTCCCCGGATCACCCGCTCGCCGACGAGACCTCGGTCGACCTCCGTCGGCTGTCCTCGGAGGTGTTCGTGGACCTCCCGGCGAAGACCGCCGGCCGGGCCCAGTCCGATCTGGCCTTCACCGCCGCCGGCATCACCCGCGAGGTCGCCTTCGAGGTGACCAACGCGGACTACCTGGCCCGTCTGGTCGGCGCGGGCCTTGGCGTGGCCCTGCTCCCGCCCACGTATGCCGAGGGCCTGGCCGGGATAACCACGATCGAGGTCACGGACGCACCGGCCCGCGCCGAGTATGTGATCTGGAGCCGGGAGAGCCGCGCCCCGGCGGCCAACGCATTCCTGGAGCTGCTGGGCATCGAGGAGGAGTGAACGCAGGCGCACACGAAGAACTCCCATCTCGGGGGAACCTCAATCCATGATCCGTGTGTCAAAGGACTGGGCGCGTGCAGCAATCATCCGTAGCCAGCGGATCGCCGGGCTGACACCCGCTGTGATCGCTGAACTCGGCCCGTTATTGCACGAGCGGCACCAGGCCGTGTTGACGTCACACCCCCGCCGCCGGGCCATCGGTGCCGGAGCCAAGCACAAGCTGGCCTTCATTGACCGCCTGTTGGCCACGCTCGTGTACCTCCGCCATGCAACGGCTCACGATGTGCTGGCCTGCTGGTTCGGCGTGGACCGCTCCACCATTACGCGTGCGATCGGTGAAATGCGGCCCCTGCTCGCCGAGCGGGGCTGCACCGTCGCGCCCGACGTCCGATCTGCGCACACTCGCCGAGGCCATCGACCATCTCGGTGCGAGCGGGCAGACCAGAGTCATCAACGCCACCGAGGTCCAGGCACGTCGTCCAGCAGCCGGGCGCAAGAACCGTGAGAAGTTCATCTCCGGGAGGAACACGATGAGCACGGCGTCCCTGGCGAACCTCTTGTCGTCTCATCTTGATCATGCGGCCGGACCGTCAGCCTCTGACTGTCCCGTAAATGATCTTCGGGTTGCCCCCGACGTGGCTGCGCCGGACAGCAGAACAGCAGCCTTCCTGCGGCGTCTGTGACGACCATGGACACCTGCACAGCCGACCAAGCGACGCTCCACCGATCATGCTGCCCACCTTGGCCGACGCCGCCACAGGAGACACCAAGGTTCTCAATCCCTGCCGCGGCTCTCTGCCGACACTGGCTCCTGCGGGCCTTGGCCATGTCACGCGGAGTCCCACTGGGATCAGGAGCCGAAAGCCGGCGCGAGTTGCGGGACGCCTGCGACGTCATCGTTGACGACTTGGCCAGCCGCGTCCTCGTCCTCAACCTCCCCGGGACCGGCCAGGGGCTGGGTCAGTGGCTCACCGACGCCGCCCGCTACGGCACTCCGGCAGCAGTTGACTGCATGCACGAAACCCCCGGCACCGAGCCTCCGTCCCGCGTAACCGTCGCGAGACCGGAGCGCACGTCTGCACAGCCCACATGAGAGGGAAAGATCATCCGTTGGCGCTGGGAGTCTCCTGGGACTTTTCTGGGACTTTCGGCTGCATCAACAGGCAAGAGCGCGAAAGGACCGAAAGGCCATTTCCGCAGGTCAGCGCCCCCTAAACACCCATCATCGCAGGTCACAAAGCTGGCTGGTCTCTTCCGGGACATCTGACCAGCGGGACCCAGTAGGTCCACACGACGTGCACGGGCAGGAGCCACCTCCTACAGACCGCCGGATGCCAGCGCGCCAGGCTTCACGATCTCGCCCGCCTCTTCGATACTGAGTGCGCCGGGCACGGCAGGGACCGGGGCCCAACACGGTCTGACGATCGATCAGGAAAGTCGGCGTCAAGTCAGCGACACCCCCGCCGGGGAACGCCGTCGACCGTCACCGACCGCTGAGGCACAAGGCCCACCGCACATCGGCTGACCAGGCAGAACCCAGCTCAGAAGCCTCGCTGGTAACCGTCCGAGGAGGAACCCTTGAGAATGCTCATCAACGTGCCGGAGACCGTCGTCGCCGACGGACTGCGTGGAATGGCCGCCGCGCACCCCGATCTGTCCGTCGACGTGGACAACCGCGTCGTCGTGCGCCGGGACGCGCCGGTCGAGGGAAAGGTGGGGCTCGTCTCGGGCGGCGGCTCGGGGCATGAGCCCTTGCACGGGGGGTTCGTGGGGCCCGGGATGCTCTCCGCCGCCTGTCCGGGCGAGGTGTTCACCAGTCCCGTACCCGATCAGATGGTGCGGGCCGCCACCGCCGTGGACAGTGGTGCGGGGGTGCTGTTCATCGTGAAGAACTACACCGGTGACGTCCTCAACTTCGACATGGCGGCCGAGCTGGCCGAGGACGAGGGTGTCCGCGTCGGGAAGGTGCTGGTCAACGACGATGTCGCCGTGGTCGACAGCCTGTTCACGGCGGGTCGGCGCGGTACGGGCGCCACGCTCTTCGTCGAGAAGATCGCCGGCGCCGCCGCCGAGGAGGGCGCGCCGCTGGAGCGGGTCGAGGCGATCGGGCGGCAGGTGAACGAGAGCGCGCGCAGCTTCGGTGTCGCCCTCAGCGTCGTGACGACCCCGTCCAAGGGCAGTCCGACCTTCGATCTGCCGGACGGTGAGCTGGAGCTGGGCATCGGTATCCACGGCGAGCCGGGGCGCGAGCGGCGCGCGATGATGACCTCGCGCGAGATCGCGGACTTCGCCGTGAACGCGGTGCTGGAGGATCTGCGCCCGTCGGGCCCGGTGATCGCGCTGGTCAACGGCATGGGGGCAACGCCCCTGCTGGAGCTGTACGGCTTCAACGCCGAGGTGCAGCGGGTACTTGCCGAGCGCGGCGTGGCGGTGGCCCGTACGCTCGTCGGGAACTACGTGACCTCGCTCGACATGGCCGGGTGCTCGGTGACCCTCTGTCAGGTCGACGAGGATCTGCTGCGGCTCTGGGACGCGCCGGTGCAGACACCCGCACTGCGCTGGGGCCGCTGACCCGCGGGGGCTCGCGCGCATCCGCAGGCACGTACGTCCGACACGTACACACGACGCTCTTCGAGGAGACCATGTGTCCGACCAGGATTCCGAGCCGGTGCTCGACGTCGACTTCTTCCGCCGCTGGCTCACCGCTGCGGCGGCCGCCGTGGAGCGGGAGGCGGGCCGTCTCACCGATCTCGACTCGGCGATCGGCGACGCCGACCACGGCAGCAACCTCCAGCGCGGCTTCCGGGCCGTGATCGCGGCGCTGGAGGCGGAGCCGCCGGAGACGCCCGGTGCCACGCTGATCCTCGCGGGGCGGCAGTTGATCTCCACGGTGGGCGGCGCCTCGGGGCCGTTGTACGGGACGCTGCTGCGGCGTACGGGCAAGGCGCTCGGCGACTCGGCCGAGGTGACGGCGCCGCGGCTGGCCGAGGCGCTGGGCGCCGGGGTCGCCGCCGTGGCGCAACTGGGCGGCGCGAAGGCCGGGGACAAGACGATGATCGACGCGCTGGAGCCCGCGGTGGCGGCGCTCGGCACGTCGTTCGCGGCGGCGGCGACCGCCGCGGACGAGGGCGCGGTGGCGACCGTGCCGCTCCTGGCCCGCAAGGGACGGGCCAGCTATCTCGGTGAGCGCAGCATCGGGCATCAGGATCCGGGCGCCACGTCCTCCGCGCTGCTGATCGCGGCCCTGGCCGCGACGGCGGGCGAATGAGCACCGGGCAGCCGGTCGGTGTCGTGCTGGTGTCGCACAGCCGGGCGGTGGCCAAGGCGGTCGCCGAGCTGGCGATCGGGCTCGCGGGCGGCGGTACCACCGCTCCGGTGGCCGCCGCCGGCGGCACTCCGGACGGTGGGCTCGGCACCAGTTCCGAGCTGATCGCGGCGGCAGCCGCCGAGGTGGACCGGGGCGCGGGTGTCGCTCTCCTGGTCGATCTGGGCAGCGCCGTGCTGACCGTGAAGTCGATGCTGGCCGAGGGCGACGAACTGCCCGAAGGCGCTCGGCTGGTGGACGCGCCCTTCGTGGAAGGCGCGGTCGCGGCCGTGGTCACGGCGTCGGCGGGCGCGGACCTGGACGCGGTGGAGGCGGCGGCCTCGGAGGCGTACGACTACCGCAAGGTCTGACCGCGGCGGCGGGGTCTTCGGGGGCGGTGGGCGAGAGACCGGCCACACTTTGTGCAACTGGTTGCACAAAGTGTGGCGGCCGGGCTACTACTGGAGCGCAGCCGTCGCGCGAGGAGCCCCCATGAGCCCGTACCCCCACCTGTTCAGCCCTCTCGACCTGGGCTTCGTCACCCTGCCCAACCGGGTGCTGATGGGTTCGATGCACGTCGGTCTGGAAGAGGCCGAGAACGGCTTCGCCCGCATGGCCGCCTTCTACGCCGCACGCGCCCGTGGCGGTGTCGGCCTGATGGTGACCGGCGGCATCGCGCCCAACGACCGGGGGCGGCCGTACGAGGGCGGCGCCCGGCTCACGACCGAGGCGGAGGCCGAGCAGCACCGCCCGGTGACGTCGGCGGTGCACGCCGAAGGCGGCCGGATCGCGATGCAGATCCTGCACTTCGGGCGGTACGCCTACCACCCGGACCTGGTGGCGCCGAGCGCGCTCCAGGCTCCCATCAGCCCCCATGTCCCGCACGCCCTCACCGACGACGAGGTCGAGGAGACGGTGGAGGACTTCGTACGGGCGGCGGAGCTGGCGCGGCTGGCCGGGTACGACGGCGTGGAGGTGATGGGGTCCGAGGGCTATCTGATCAACGAGTTCATCGCCGCGCGGACCAATCTGCGCGAGGACCGGTGGGGCGGCACCTACGAGAACCGCATCCGCTTCCCCGTGGAGATCGTCCGCCGCATCCGGGAGCGTGTGGGTCCCGACTTCATCCTCGTCTACCGGCTGTCGATGCTCGACCTGGTGCCGGGCGGCTCCTCGCTCGCCGAAGTCGTCACGCTGGCCCAGGAGATGGAGGCGGCGGGCGCGACGCTCATCAACACCGGGATCGGCTGGCACGAGGCCCGGATCCCGACGATCGCCGCGTCCGTGCCGCGCGGCGCGTACACCTGGGTGACCAAGGCGCTGATGGGGTCGGTGTCCGTACCCCTGATCACCAGCAACCGGGTCAACACCCCGGAGGTGGCGGAGCAGTTGCTCGCCGACGGGCGCGCCGACATGGTGTCGATGGCACGTCCCTTCCTGGCCGATCCCGATTTCGTCGCCAAGGCGCGCGACGGGCACGCCGACAGGATCAACACCTGTATCGGTTGCAACCAGGCGTGTCTCGACCACACGTTCAGCGGGAAGATCACCTCCTGCCTGGTCAATCCACGCGCCTGCCACGAGACCGAGCTGGTCCTCTCCCCCACCCGGCGCGTCAAGCGTGTCGCCGTCGTCGGGGCCGGTCCCGCGGGGCTGGCGTGCGCGGTGTCGGCAGCCGAACGCGGGCATTCGGTCACGCTGTTCGACGCGGCGGACGAGGTCGGCGGACAGCTCAATGTCGCCGAACGCGTCCCCGGCAAGGAGGAGTTCGGCGAGACGCTGCGCTACTTCCGCGGCCGGCTCGCCCGGCTCGCGGTCGACGTACGGCTCAACACCCTCGTCACGGCGCAGGAGTTGACGGACGAGGATGCCGGGTACGACGAGATCGTGGTCGCGACCGGGGTCACTCCCCGTACGCCGCGGATCCCCGGCATCGACCACGCCCGCGTGGTCGGCTATCTCGACGTGCTGCGCGGCGCCGTCACCGTCGGCGAACGCGTCGCGATCATCGGCGCCGGAGGCATCGGTTTCGACGTCGCCGAATTCCTCACCGACGGCGGCGAAGGCGCGAGCCTCGACGCGGACGTCTACTTCCGGCAGTGGGGTGTCGACACCGGTTACCGCTCTCCTGGCGGACTGCGGGAGTCCGTACGGCCCAAGCCGCCGAGGACGGTCCACCTCATCCAGCGAAAGACGGGGAAGGTGGGCGCCGGACTGGGAAAGACCACGGGCTGGATCCACCGCACCGAGCTGCGGCACCGGGGGGTCACCACGATCGCGGGCGCGGTGTACGAGCGCGTCGACGACGAGGGACTGCACCTGACGGTCGACGGCTCGCCCGCCGTCCTGCCGGTCGACACGGTCGTCCTGTGCGCCGGACAGGAACCACGGCGCGAGCTGTACGACGCGCTCCGCGCGGCCGGCGCCGCCCCGCATCTCATCGGCGGCGCGGACGTCGCCGCCGAACTCGACGCCAAGCGCGCCATCGACCAGGGGACCCGGCTGGCCGCCACGATCTGACCGGACGGCCGGACTTTTAGGATGCGGTCATGTCCCTCCCCCACGCCATCCTCACCGCCCTTCTCGAAAGACCCTCGTCCGGCCTGGAGCTCACCCGCCGGTTCGACCGGTCCATCGGCTACTTCTGGTCGGCGACGCACCAGCAGATCTACCGGGAGCTGGGCCGGCTGGAGGAGTCGGGATACATCCGGGCCCTGGCCCCGGAGCAGCCGGCCCGTGGGCGCAAGAAGGAGTACGAGGTACTGCCCGCCGGTCGCGACGAGCTGACCGGATGGGTGGCGAGCCGGGAGGATCCCAAGCCCGTACGGGACCCGCTGCTGCTGCGCATGCGGGCGGCGGCGGTCGTGGGGACGGACGGGCTCCCCGTCGAGCTGCGCCGCCATCTCGCCCTGCATGAGCGCCAGTTGGCCGAGTACCGGGACATCGAGGCACGAGACTTCTCGCCGGGACCGGGGCCGGGGCGGGAACCGGGGTCGACACCGGAGCCGGCGCCGAAGTCAGCGCCGCGGGCACCGCAGATCGGGGGTCTCTCGGAGGCGGACCGGCTGCGGCATCTCGTGCTGCGCGCCGGGATCGATCTGGAGCGCATGTGGGTCCAGTGGCTCACCGAGGCGCTCCGCGAGTCGGACACCGCTCCGGTCGGCGGACCCGACGGCACGGAGAGCTCGTAGAGCGCGTCAACCGCGTGAGGCAGGGTCGCGAACGGAGGACGTTCGCACCGTGAGCCGACTCCGACATACTGGACGCTCACGATCAACTGCCTTAAAGAACGGGAGACATGGGAATGGACGAGGACGTGGACGGTTTGGCGGCACCCGACGCCGGAGAGCGAATCCCGCCGCATCGGCACACGGGCCGCCCCGCACGGCACGCGGTGGTGATCGGCGGCGGCATCGCGGGCCTGCTCGCGGCACAGGTGCTCGCCGCCCACGCGGACCGGGTGACGGTCGTCGAGCGTGACCGCCTCCCCGACGAGGCGAAGGCACGGTCCGGTGTCCCGCAGAGCAACCACATCCATGTACTGCTCGCCGGGGGTCAGTCGGCGCTGGACACGCTGCTGCCCGGGATCGTCGCCGAGTTGCGGGCGCACGGCGCGCCCGAGGTCGGGATGCCGGGCGAGATGGTGCAGTGGCAGTCCGGCATCTGGTATCGCCGCACGCCCTCCACCACTCATCTCCTCACCGCCTCGCGCCCGCTCCTCGAATGGCTCGTACGCCGCCGGGTTCTGACGGACACACGCATCGAAACGGTGCAGGGCACCGAGGTGGTGGGCCTGCTCGGTGACGCGGTCCGTACGACCGGAGTCCTGCTCCGGGAGCGCGGAGCGGGCGCCAAGGCCACCCGCGAAGGCGTCGTCACCCGTGCGCTGACCGCCGATCTGGTCGTGGACGCCTCCGGACGCGGCTCGCGCGCGCCCGAGTGGCTCGCGGCCGTCGGCGCCGAACCACCGGGAGAGGAGACGCTCGACAGCGGGCTCGCCTACGCCTCCCGCGTCTACCGTCCCGGTAAGAACGACGGCATCACCGACACCGTCGGCTACTACGTCGTCCCCGACCCCGACCAGGTATGCGGCGGCGTCGCACTGCCGATGGAGGACGGCCGCTACCTTGTCACCCTCTCGGGGGTACGCGGGAGCGAACCCCCTTCGGACGGGGCGGAGTTCGCCGACTTCACCAAGCGGCTGCCGCACCCGTTCCTGTACGAGTGGCTGGGGCGGGCCGAGCCGGACTCGCCCGTTCGCGCGTTCCGCAACACGGCCAACATCCGCCGCCGGTACGACCGTCCGGGCCGCCGTCCGGCCGGCTTCCTCGCGATCGGCGACGCGCTGTGCGCCTTCAATCCGGTCTACGCGCAGGGCATGACCGTCGCCGCCCTGAACGCCCTCGCGCTGCGCGAGACGCTGGCGGACCGGCGCCGTACGCCCACGACCCGGCGTGCGCAGCAGGCGCTGTTCAACTCCGGGCGGCCGGCGTGGGACATCTCCTCCGGGGCGGACAAGGAGATGCCCGGCGTCATCGGTGACGCGGCGCGGACCCGCGCGGTGGACCGGCCCGCGAACTGGTATCTGGAGCGGGTGCAGCGCAGGGCGGGCGGAAATCCGGATGTCGGTGCGGCGTTCCGTTCCGTGCTGCACCTCTCCGCGCCGCTGACCGCGCTGTTCGCGCCGCATGTTCTACGCGCGGTGCTGTTCGAACCGGTACCGCACACGCCCGCCGAGCCGCCGATGTGGCGGGAGTCCGACGGTCACGACTCCGACACCTGATAACTTCTACATCACTGTAGAAACAAGCACTGCCCGTGCCACCCCTCCGGCACGGGCAGTCCGAGACATACGGAGCACTCATGGCCCTGTGGGATCGCATCAAGGAATCCGCTCAGACGATGCAGACCCAGCTGGAGGCGAAGAAGAACGACCTCAAGAGCGGCTCGTTCCGTGACGCGAGCATGGCGATGTGCGCCCTGGTCGCCGCGGCCGACGGCTCCATCGACCAGGCCGAGCGCCAGCGCGTCACGCAGCTGATCACCAGCAACGAGGTGCTGCGGAACTTCCCGCCCGCCGATCTCCAGAGGCGCTTCGACGACTATCTGAACCAGCTCGTCGCCGACCCGGCGATCGGCAGGGTCGGCGTGCTCCAGGAAGTCGCCAAGGCGAAGAAGAAGCCGGCGGAGGCGCGTGCCGTCATCCAGATCGGCATCATCATCGGCGGCGCCGACGGCCACTTCGACGCGCAGGAGCGGGCCGTCGTACGTGAGGCGTGCTTCGCGCTCGACCTCCAGCCGCAGGAGTTCGACGTCTAGTTCCCGCTGTTCCGCTGTTCAGGCGTCGGACAGGCCGCTCGTGCGGCCCGTCCGGCGTGTGAGCAGGGGGGGCCGAACCACCGCACCGGCCGGGCGAGTTCAGAGCGGCCCGGCCGTCTTCAGTACGAGGAACAGCGTCAGTGTCGCGTTGGCGGAGGAGAGCGCCGATCCGAGCGTCCCGGCCGCCGCCGCCCAGGCCGCCAGACCCACCGCGGTGAAGACCGGCGGCCAGCGTACGGCCGACGGCGCGGGCTCCAGCAGCGCGGCGACCCGGCGCGGCACCGGCCCCGGCGCCGCGAAGCCCGCCAGCGTCGGGGTGGGCGTGCCGCGCGATACGAGCGCCGCCTTGCCGATGGCCCGCGCCACCACCCGCCGTTCGCCCGTCACCCGGGCCGCCTCCTCGTCCGCCCATCGCTCCGTCGCGTAGGCCACGGCCGAACGCAACGGCATCAGCAGCGGGTTGGCCCGCGCGGCGAAGCGGACGAGAAGCAGATAGCGGTGATGGTGCCCGGCGAGATGGGCCCGTTCGTGGGCGACGAGCGCCGCGCGTTCGTCGTCGTCCAGAGACGCGAGCATGGCTGTGGAGACGACGATCCGGCCGCCCGACTTCCCCTCGCGCACAGACATCCCGTCGCGCGCGGGCCGGCCCCCGGTGAACCACGCGCGGAGCGCCGACCCGCTCCGTACGCCAGGCAGCGCGTACGCGTACGCGGCCTCGTCGGTCAGTACGGTCAGCTCTCCGTCCGGCACCCCGGCCAGCGCGTCCTCGGCCCGGCGGCGGACACGGCGGTGTCTGCGGGCCGAGGTCGACCACGACACGGCCACGGCGAGCAGCGCGACGACGGCGCCCTTGCCGGCGGCCTCCTCGTACGGCGCGGTGGTGGGGGCCTCCCGGTCGGCCCAGGCGTCGGGGAGCGGATGGCCGGGCAGCTGCACCGTACCGACGACCACCAGCAGCCCCAGGCACACCGTGCTGCACACCGCCAGAACGGCGGCCAGCGCCGACAACAGCCGTGTGGCGACCCGGGGATGGAGATGCCGTTCGGCGAGACGCGCGATCGGCACCGCGGTCAGCGGCAGCAGCAACGGCAGCAGGACGAACACTCCCATCCGGTCAGTCCTCCGTCCCGTCCTCGGGAAGACCGAGGAGGTCGCGCAGCAGCCGTTCGTCGTCCGGCGAGAGCGTGGTGACGAAGCGCGCCAGTACGGCTTCGCGGTCCGACTCCGCGTCCAGCACGCGGCGCATCCGCAGCGCGGCGAGCCCCGCCTCGTCGGAGGTGGCACACCATTCGAAGAACCGGCCCACCCGTTCGCGGGTGACGGCCCGTTTGGCCTGGAGTCTGGTCAGGATGGTCATGACCGTCGTGTACGCCAGGTCCCCGCCGAGCCGGTCGAGCACCCAGCCCGCGTTGACCGGCCCCGGCGCCTGCCGCAGCACGGCGAGCACCTGGGCCTCCAGCTCGCCCTGGCCGCGCCGCCGCGGGCGGTCGCCCGGGACGTCCGCGCCGCTCTGTTCCCTCATGCCGTCTCCCTCCGCCCACCCTCGTCCGGAGCCATCCGGCGCAGCCCCGGCGTGGCGGCTTCGCAGCTCCGCACACACTTCTACAGTGTTGTAGATTTTTATTCCCGTCACCAGCTCGACCCCAGGAGGAGCAGCGTGGGAGTTTCCCTGTCCAAAGGCGGCAATGTATCGCTCACCAAGGAGGCACCGGGACTGACGGCCGTCCTGGTCGGTCTCGGTTGGGACGTCCGCACGACGACCGGTACCGACTACGACCTGGACGCCAGCGCGCTGCTGGTCAACGAGGCCGGGAAGGTCGGCACCGACCAGAACTTCGTGTTCTACAACAACCTCAAGAGCCCTGACGGTTCGGTCGAGCACACCGGTGACAACCTCACCGGTGAGGGCGAGGGCGACGACGAGGTCGTCAAGGTGAACCTGGCCGCCGTGCCCGCCGAGATCACCAAGATCGTCTTCTCGGTGTCGATCCACGACGCCGAGAGCCGCGGCCACAGCTTCGGTCAGGTCCGCAACGCCTTCATCCGCGTGGTGAACCAGGACGGCGGCGTCGAACTCGCGCGCTACGACCTCAGTGAGGACGCGGCGACCGAGACCGCCATGGTCTTCGGGGAGCTGTACCGCAACGGCGCCGAGTGGAAGTTCCGCGCCGTCGGCCAGGGTTACGCGAGCGGCCTGTCGGGCATCGCCGCCGACTTCGGTGTCGGCGTCTGAGCCTTGACGGCTCGCCCGTAGCGGTACACGGAGGGGTTCGGAGCGCGCCTCACGCGCTCCGAACCCCTCCGGCGTGTCCAGGGCCCGCGGCCCGGGACCGGGCCTCAGCCGTGCGAATGAGCCGTGTCGGTCGGTCCGGAGGCGGTGGGCGCCTCAGCGGTGGGCGCCTCGGCGACCGGCTCCTCGGCGGCGGACTGGTCCGGGACGGCCGGCGCCTTCGGCGAGGGCGTCGGCGAGGACTTCCGGGAGAAGCGCCGGGCGAGCGGTTCGGTCCAACGGGCGGCCAGCGGGCCAAGGATGACCAGGATCAGTACGTAGGCGGTGGCCAGCGGTCCGATCCGGGGCTCCACGCCCACGGCCAGTCCCGCGATGACGATGGAGAACTCCCCGCGCGCGACGAGCGTGCCGCCCGTACGCCAGCGGCCGGCCGTTTTCACGCCCGCTCTGCGCGCCGCGTACCAGCCCGTGGCGATCTTCGTCAGCGCGGTGACGACGGCCAGGATCAGTGCGGGCACGAGCACCGGCGGTATGGCGGCGGGGTCGGTGTTCAGTCCGAAGAAGACGAAGAACACCGCGGCGAAGAGGTCACGCAGCGGCGCGAGCAGGTTGTGGGCACCTTCGGCCACTTCCCCGGAGAGCGCGATGCCGACGAGGAACGCGCCGACGGCGGCCGAGACCTGGAGCTCCTGGGCGACGCCCGCGACCAGCACGGTGAGGCCGAGGACGACCAGCAGCAGCATCTCCGGGTTGTCGGAGGAGACCGCGCGGCTGATCAGCCGGCCGTGGCGCAGCGCGACGTACAGCACGACGCCCACGCTGCCGAGCGAGATGAGGAGCGTGAGGCTGCCGCCCGCCAGGCTCAGTCCGGCCAGCAGCGCGGTGAGCAGCGGCAGATAGACGGCCATCGCGAGGTCCTCGATGACCAGGACACCGAGGATGACGGGGGTTTCGCGGTTTCCGAGCCTGCCGAGGTCGCCGAGCACCTTGGCGATGACGCCGGACGACGAGATCCAGGTGACGCCCGCGAGGGCGACGGCGGCGACGGGGCCCCAGCCGAGCAGGAGCGCGGCGACGGCGCCGGGAGTCGCGTTCAGTACGAAGTCGACGATGCCGGAGGGGTACTGCGTCTTGAGGTTGGTGACGAGTTCGGAGGCGCTGTACTCCAGCCCGAGCAGGAGCAGGAGCAGGATGA
Source organism: Streptomyces sp. S4.7 (assembly GCF_010384365.1). Taxonomy (NCBI): domain Bacteria; kingdom Bacillati; phylum Actinomycetota; class Actinomycetes; order Kitasatosporales; family Streptomycetaceae; genus Streptomyces; species Streptomyces sp. S4.7. Next base: position 526,990 of record NZ_CP048397.1, read on the forward strand.
CACCGATCTCGGCGCCCGTGGCGATGAACTCCTCACTGGCGGCCATGGGGATGAGGCCACCGTGACCGAAGGCGAGCCCCGCCAGCAGGTAGAGCGGGATGGGCGAGAACCCCACCCGCCCGGCGAGCCGGCCGAGCAGGCCCAGGCCGAGGATGACGGCCCCGAGTTCGATGAGCAGCGCGGTCGTGTCGTGCACGGGCGATTATCCTCCGGTGATCAGTTCGGCGACGGCGTCCACGCCTTCCCTGGTGCCGACGACGACGAGCGTGTCCCCCAGTGCGAAGCGGAAGTCCGGAGTGGGCGAGGGGACGGCGTCGGTGCGGCGCAGGACGGCGACGATGGACGCGCCGGTGCGGGCACGGGCCTGGGTGGAGCCGAGTGTGCGTCCTGCGAAGGGGGAGCGTTTGGTGATCGGGATGTGCTCGGTGACGAGGTCGATCTCCAGATGCTGGTGCAGGTGCCCCACCGGGTCGGGCATCAGGAGTTTGGACAGTGCCGTCGCCTCGTACGGGGCCAGCGGTGTGGAGTCCTTGCAGTTGTCGTCGTCCTCGGGGTCGTGGAAGGCGACGATGCGGCGCCCGTCCTGGTGCACGACGACCGAGATGTGGCGGCCCGAGTCGGTGTTCAGGTCGTAGCGGGTACCGACTCCGGGCAGGGCGGTCTTGCTGACGTGAGCGGTGTGCTCCATAGGAAGGCGCTCCATGCGGGCATGCGTTGGCGGTGTGCGGGCGCGAAGGCCCCTTGCGTGGAATTCTCCACCATGCGGCGCGGCAGGGACCTGTCAGTCGTCGGCGGCCGGCCGCGACGCTAACGGGGTGCGGGTGCGCTCGTCCATGAGTCGCCCCTCCGCCTCGACCACCGATCGGCAATGAGCAGCCCAACGCTCAACCGAGCGACGACGGCTCGTGATCCATTTTATCGTAAAATAAAATGGGCTGATTGCGGTGGTTGATAAGGGTATTGGCAGGTATCGCCAGGGCCGTCAGGGGTGCCCGTACCGCCCGCGCCGTCCTCCGCCGCCGGTCAGGACGGAGGCGGGGTGCCGCGCCGTATGTGGTCCCGGTTCGGGTCGAAAAGATGCCCGGCCGCCCCGGAGACCACGAGCCCGCCCGCGAGCATGAGCCCGTGTCCCAGCGCGATGCCCAGCCCGAGCAGGCCGAGCCCGACAGCCAGGGTCAGCCACGCGGCGCCGCGCCGGTACTCCCGGGGACGGCAGGGCAGTCCCTGCTCGAAGGCGGCGGCGAACCGCGGCTCGAACTGCGGCGCGTCGCCGACCGGGCCCCCGAGCCGCTGCGGGACGATCTGCTCCAGGTGCAGGAGACCACCAGGGACAGCCTGGACGAGATCCGCAGGAGCGCCCGCCGGCTGCGCCCCGGCGTACTGGAGGAGCCGGGGCTGATCAGCGCGCTCAAGGCGCTCGCGAACGAGACCACCACACACACCGAACTCGCCGTCAGGCGCAGCTTCGACAGCGATCTCCCCGCGCTGGACCAGGAGGTCGAACTCGTCCTCTACCGGGTCGCCCAGGAAGGGCTCACCAACATCATCCGGCACGCGCGGGCGCGCCATGTCGGCGTGGCGCTGCACCACGGCGCGCTCGGACTCGAACTGCTGGTCAGGGACGACGGGCGCGGGATCGGTACGGCCCCCGAGGGCGCCGGCATCCGGGGCATGCGCGAGCGCGCGCTGCTGATCGGCGCCGAGGTGTCGGTGGGCGACGCGCCGGGCGGCGGGACGGAGGTACGGCTGCACGTACCCGCCGCGCACATCGGACCGGCGACGCATCTGACGAACGGGAGCCACAGACTGCCATGACCGACCCCACCTCCCGACACGGCTCCGGCTCAGGCCCCGACCGCGGCGCGGGCCACGGACACGGCTCAGCCTCCGGTCCCGAACGCGGCGCGGGCCCCGCTCCCGCCTTCGAGCCGGTGCCGACGCGCATCCTGCTCGCCGACGACCACGCCCTCGTCCGGCGCGGGGTGCGGCTGATCCTCGACGGGGAGCCGGACCCTACCGTCGTCGCGGAGGCGGGCGACGGCGCCGAGGCCATCGAGATGGCCCGCGAACACCGCCCCGATCTGGCGATCCTCGACATCGCGATGCCCAGGATGACCGGCCTCCAGGCCGCCCGCGAACTCTCCAGGCTGCTGCCGGACACACGCATCCTGATCCTCACGATGTACGACAACGAGCAGTACTTCTTCGAGGCGTTGAAGTCCGGCGCGAGCGGCTACGTACTCAAGTCGGTGGCGGACCGCGACCTGTTGGAGGCGTGCCGGGCGGCGACGCGCGACGAGCCGTTCCTCTATCCCGGCGCCGTCACCGCCCTCATCCGCAACTACCTGGACCGGGTGCGCCGGGGCGAGAGCATCCCGGAGAAGGCCGTGACCGTACGGGAGGAGGAGATCCTGAAGCTCGTCGCCGAGGGCCACTCGTCCAAGGAGATCGCCGAGATGCTCGTCATCAGCGCCAAGACGGTGGAGCGCCATCGGGCCAATGTGCTCCAGAAGTTGGGGCTCAAGGACCGGGTGCAACTGACCCGGTACGCCATCCGCGCCGGTCTCATCGAGCCCTGACCGGCGTACGGTTGGAGTCCCGGCGCGGTCCGCCGGGCAGGGTCACACTCAGGCACCGCACCACGAGAGCGGAATGAGGCGACGCCATGTCCTCGTACGGCGGCTGGGAGTTCACCGACGATCGCGGCCATCCGGCCTTCGCGGACCGACCTCCGGTCCGGGTGGTGGCCTACATACAGGCGGGCGCGACCCTGTGGGACCACGGTCTGCGGCCCATGGGCGTCTTCGGTTCCCACCACGACGGCGACTCCCCCGACCCCGCGAAGGCGGGCGGGCTGCCGCTCGACAGCACCCGGGACTTCGGCGCGGGCAGTTCGGTCGACCCGGAAGCCGTCGTCGCCGCCGAGCCCGATCTCGTGGTCGCCGTCGGCCACGGCGACGGTCAGATCTACGGCATCGATCCGGAGGCGGCCAAACATCTGGAGGAGCGGGTGCCCGTGGTCGTGATCGAGGTGGGCAAGGACCGGCCGCTGGACGGGATCAGGGACCGGTTCACGGCGCTCGCCCGCGCGCTCGGCGCACCGCGGGAGCCCGACGAGCAGGATCTGGAGTGGGCGGAGGCCCGGCTCCGCACGCTCACCGCGCGGCCCGCCGCGGCCCGGGTGCTCGCCCTGTCGGCCGCCGGGCCCGGCACCGTACATCTCGCGCGGCCCGGCACCTGGCCGGACCTGCGGGCGCTGACGGCGCTCGGTGTCGATCTGCTCGATCCCGGACACGGCGCGGGCGGCAACTGGCTGACCACCAACTGGGCGCAGGCGCTCGCGCTCGAACCGGACGTGGTGCTCGGCGACGTCCGGGCGAACGCGGCCACACCCGACACGCTCAGGGACGACCGGCAGTGGCGGGCGCTCCAGGCGCGGGTGCGCACGGTGGCGTGGAATCCGGAGGCGCCGCGCAGCCACCGGGGGCACGCGCGGTTCGTGGACGCGGTGGCCGCGGCGCTGTAGCCGCTGCCGCCCGGCCGTGGAGGCGGCGTGTCGGTGCGTATCGGTGGCGGCTGCGACCTTCTCCGCATGACACGTCACACAGACACCCGCCGGCCGCTCGGGCCCTGCCGGTACGGACCGTGGAGGTCCGCGCCGTACGGCGTCGAGGCGCAGGCCCTCCTCGCGGGAGACGCGGGGCGCAGCGACTCGGGATCCCCGTCGTGCTCCCCCGGGCGCAGGTCGAAAACGGCCTGCCCCGCCGCATCGAGTTCGAGGGTCCTGCGCGCCAGGTTCCGCTCGAAGCTGCCCACGCGGTTCAGGGCGAGCCGCTCGTCCCGACCTTCCTCGCATATCACCGCATGGCGTCGGGCCCGCGCCCCGGGCCGACGTTCCGGGCCCGACGTTACGGGCTCGCACTCCGGGCCGCCGCCCCGGCGCGGCAGTCGGGCCCGGGAGTCCGCTGCCGCCTCTCCCGCCGCCTGTCGTCAGGCGCCCGTGTCAGGCATCTGGACACGGCAGGGGCGCCGTGCCGTGATGCCAACTGCCGCCGTTTCCAACGTTGTACAGACCTTGGCCGATGCTTGTGGACGGGAGACCCAATGACGCTCGACAGACGACATTTCCTCGGCACCGGCGCCCTCGCGATCGGCGGTGCGGGTCTGGGACCCATGGCGCCGACAGCCGCGGCCGTCGCCCCGGCACGCGGCGGCTGGTACACGCCGAACGCCGCACCGCTCGCCCCGACCGCGTTCCAGAAGCTGCCGCTGGGCAGCGTCACCCCGCGCGGCTGGCTCACCGGCCAGTTGCGTCTGCTGCTCGACGGCCTCTTCGGCCGGTACGCGGAGGTCTCGCACTTCCTGCGGTTCGACGACTCCGGCTGGGTGCACCCCGAGAAGGCCGGCTGGGAGGAGGTCACCTACTGGCTGCGCGGCTATGTGGACCTGGCCGCCCTCACCGGCGACCCGGCGGCCCTCGACACCGCCCGCCGCTGGATCGACGCGATCATCGCCACCCGGCAGCCCGACGGCTTCTTCGGCCCGACCCGGCTCCGTACGGCGCTGAACGGCGCTGAACGGCGGCCCGGACTTCTGGCCGTATCTGCCGCTGCTCCAGGCGCTGCGCTCGCACGAGGAGTTCACCGGGGACGAGCGCGTCGTGCCGTTCGTCGTGCCGTTCCTGCGCTACATGAACGCGCAGGGTCCCGGCGCCTTCAACTCCAGCTGGGTGTCGAAGCGCTGGGGCGACGGTCTCGACATCGCCTTCTGGCTCTACAACCGCACCGGCGAGTCGTTCCTGCTCGACCTCGCGGACAAGATGCACACCCACGGCGCCAACTGGGTCGACAACTTCCCCGACCGCACAACGTCAACATCGCCCAGGGCTTCCGTGAGCCGGCCCAGTACGCGCTGCGGACCGGCTCCGCCGAGCTGACCCGTGCCACGTACCGGAGTTACGCCGCCGTCATGGGCGCCTACGGCCAGTTTCCCGGCGGCGGTTTCGCCGGGGACGAGAACTCCCGCCCCGGCTTCGACGACCCCCGCCAGGGCTTCGAGACGTGCGGCACGGTGGAGTTCATGGCCAGCCACGAACTGCTCACCCGGATCACGGGTGACCCGGTGTGGGCCGACCGCTGCGAGGAGCTGGCCTTCAATCTGCTGCCCGCCGCCACCGACCCGCACGGCCGGGGCATCCACTACATCACCAGCGCGAACGGCGTCGAGCTGGACAACACCACCAAGAACCAGGGCCAGTTCCAGAACGGCTTCGCCATGCAGGCGTACAAGCCGGGCATCGACACCTACCGCTGCTGTCCGCACAACTACGGCATGGGCTGGCCCTACTTCACCGAGGAGCTGTGGCTCGCCACGCCCGACCGGGGGCTCGCGGCGGCGATGTACGCGCCGAGCCAGGTGCGCGCGAAGGTCGCCGACGGCACGGAGATCACCGTCACCGAGGACACCGACTACCCGTTCAAGGAGACCGTCACCCTCACCGTCAACACGCCCGGACGCGTCACCTTCCCGCTCCACCTGCGGATCCCCGGCTGGTGCGCGGATCCCCGACTCACGGTCGCCGGACGGCGCGTGGCCGTACCGGGTGGCCCGCGGTTCTTCAAGGTCACGCGCGAATGGCGGGACGGCGACCGGGTGACCCTGCGGCTTCCGCAGCGCACCACCGTCCGCACCTGGGACGACAACCACGGCTCCGTCAGCGTGGACCACGGACCGCTCACGTACTCCCTTGAAGTCGGCGAGCGGTACGAACGGTTCGCGGGCACCGAGGACTTCCCCGAACTCTCGGTGCACCCCACCACCCCGTGGAACGTCGGTCTCGCGCCGGACCCGCTCAGAGGACTGCGGTTCACGGCCGACGACGGACCGCTGGCCGCGAACCCCTTCACCCACGAGGGCTCGCCGGTACGGATCACCACGTCGGCGCGCCGTATCGAGGAGTGGGTGGCCGACGACCAGCGTGTCGTCGCTCCCCTCCAGGACAGTCCGGCCCGCAGCACGGCGGCGCCCGAGCCGGTGACACTGATCCCGATGGGCGCGGCCCGGCTGCGGATCACCGCCTTCCCGACCGCGTCACCCGGCGGGCGTGCCTGGACGGCGGAGCCGCCGTACCGCCGGATACGGAACAAGCACAGCGGCAAGGTGCTGGGCGTGGAAGGGATGTCGCTGGACGCGGGCGGTCGTGTCGTGCAGTTCGACAACACGGGGACGGCCGACCACGCCTGGCAGCTGTCCCCCGCGGGCGGCGGCTGGTTCCTGATCCGCAACGGCAACAGCGGGAAGATCATCGGCGCCGAGGGCGGATCGACGGCCAACAGCGCGCGGGTCGTGCAGTTCGAGGACGACGGGAGCGGCGACCATCTCTGGCAGCTGGTCGACCGGGGCGAGGGCTGGTCGCTGATCCTCAGCCGGCACAGTGGAAAGGTCCTGGGCGTGGACGGGATGTCGACGGCCAACAGCGCGCAAGTGGTCCAGTTCGAGGACAACGGCACGGACGACCATCTCTGGCAGCTCGTCTGACCGGCCCTCCCCGCTGCGGGCCGACCGTACCGGTGACCGCCGACGGCCAACTCGTCGGCGCTCACTTGTTGTTCACAGCTGAACCCGTGACGGTCCATCTGTTCACAACTCTTGACGTGTACGAAACAGCGGAGCAGCATCGGCCGTGCACTCAGAGAGCGCTCTCTGGAGATTCACGGAGGGCTCTTGAGGTGTTCCCCCCACCGTTCACGACTCAGGAGAGATGCCCGTGCACGCTCCCCCCATCGACTCTCCGGCGCTCCGCGGCACCTCACGGCCGTCCCGCCGCGGGCTGGCGGCGGCGCTCGCCGCCACCCTGGCCGCGACCCTGCTGGCCTTCGTCCCGAGCAGCCCCGCGCACGCCGACCCGATCGAGGGCGGCGGTGATCTCGGCCCCAACGTGATCGTGTTCGACCCTTCGACGCCGAACATCCAGGGCAAGCTCGACGAGGTCTTCGAGCAGCAGGAGTCGGCCCAGTTCGGCTCCGGCCGCTACCAGTTCCTGTTCAAGCCGGGTACGTACAACGGCCTGAACGCCCAACTCGGCTTCTACACCTCGGTGTCGGGTCTCGGACTCTCGCCCGACGACGTCAGCATCAACGGTGACGTGACCGTGGACGCCGGCTGGTTCAACGGAAACGCCACCCAGAACTTCTGGCGCTCGGCCGAGAACCTGTCGCTCAACCCGGTCAACGGCACGAACCGCTGGGCCGTCTCACAGGCCGCCCCGTTCCGCCGTATGCACGTCAAGGGCGGGCTCAATCTGGCGCCCGACGGATACGGCTGGGCCAGCGGCGGCTACATCGCCGACAGCAAGATCGACGGCAGCGTGGGCCCGTACTCCCAGCAGCAGTGGTACACCCGCGACAGCTCGGTCGGCGGCTGGCAGAACGCCGTGTGGAACATGACGTTCTCCGGTGTGGAGGGCGCGCCCGCGCAGAGCTTCCCGGACCCGCCGTACACCACACTGGAGACGACCCCCACCTCCCGCGAGAAGCCGTTCCTCTACCTGGACGGCGACACCTACAAGGTGTTCGTGCCGGAGAAGCGCACGAACGCGCGCGGGGTGACCTGGGACAGCGGGGCACCCGCGGGCTCGTCCATCGATCTGAACCAGTTCTACGTGGTCAAGCCCGGCGCGACGGCGCAGACCATCAACGCCGCGCTCGACCAGGGCCTCAATCTGCTCTTCACGCCCGGCGTCTACCACGTTGACGAGACGATCAACGTCAACCGTCCCGACACGGTCGTCCTCGGTCTCGGCCTCGCCACGGTCATTCCCGACAACGGGGTGACGGCGATGAAGGTCGCCGACGTGGACGGGGTGAAGCTGGCCGGGTTCCTGATCGACGCCGGTCCGGTCAACTCCGAGACGCTGCTGGAGATCGGACCCGAGGGGTCGTCCGCCGACCACGCGGCCAACCCGACCACGGTCCAGGACGTCTTCATCCGGATCGGCGGAGCCGGTCCCGGCAAGGCCACCACCAGCATGGTGGTCAACAGCGACGACACGATCATCGATCACACCTGGGTGTGGCGGGCGGACCACGGTGACGGGGTCGGCTGGGAGACCAACAGGGCCGACTTCGGCGTACGGGTGAACGGTGACGACGTCCTGGCCACCGGCCTGTTCGTCGAACACTTCAACAAATACGACGTCGAGTGGTACGGCGAACGCGGCCGGACGATCTTCTTCCAGAACGAGAAGGCGTACGACGCGCCCAACCAGGCGGCGATCCAGAACGGCGACACCAAGGGGTACTCCGCCTACCGGGTCGACGAATCGGTCGACGAGCACGAGGGCTGGGGGATGGGGAGTTACTGCTACTACAACGTCGATCCCACGATCCAGCAGCACAACGGCTTCTCCGCGCCGGTCAAACCCGGTGTGAAGTTCCACCATCTGCTGGTCGTCTCGCTCGGCGGGCAGGGCCAGTACGAGCGGGTGATCAACGACATCGGCGAACCCACGTCCGGGACGTCGACCGTCCCCTCGGTCGTGGTCCAGTTCCCCTGACCGCGCCGACCCGCGGCCGGCGCCGGTAGCGGAACCGGCACCCCGTGGGCAGGGCCCGGCCTCATCATGAGGCCGGGCCCTGCCGTGCGCGGGTACCGCTCCGGTTCAGTCGTGGTCAGCGCCTGCCTCCACGCAGCTTTCCGAACAGGCGGCGGGCCTGTTCGCGCTTCCTCGGGTCCGACGAGGCCGCGCGTGCCTGACCGATCACGCGCTGCCCCTGCGGACTGCGGGTGAAGGCCTTGATGCGGTCGATGATTCCGGGCATGCCGTCTCCTGCGCTTCGATGACACCGACGACCCCGCTGAAGGGCCTCGGACTACGTCTACCCCCTCAACGCTGCGAGACTCCCATTACGTTCCCATTGCCTCCCCTTTACCTTCGGGAAGGCTTCGAAGGACCCCGCTGCCCCGCATGCGCTCCCCCGATGGCGACGGCACGCGACCCCCCTCAGACTGACGTGATGTCAGGGAAGCGAAGCGCGGGACTCCTTCTGTACCGGGTCACGGACGCGGGCACCGAAGTGCTCATCGGGCACATGGGCGGCCCGTTCTGGGCGGGGCGCAGCCGGGCCGCGTGGTCGATCCCCAAGGGTGAGTACGGCCCCGACGAGACGCCCGAGGACGCCGCCGACCGGGAGTTCGAGGAGGAGGTGGGTCACCCTCCGCCCACCGGGCACCGGGAGCCGCTGGGCGAGACCCGCCAGTCGGGCGGCAAGACCGTCACCGTATGGACCGTCGAGGCCGACTTCGATCCCGCGCTGGCCGTATTCGGCACGTTCACGATGGAGTGGCCGCGCGGGTCCGGCACCGAGCGGGAGTTCCCGGAGTTCGACCGGCTCGACTGGTTCTCCCTGGAGGACGCCGTGGAGTTGCTGGTGACGGGGCAACGGATCTTCCTCGGCCGGCTGGCTCTCTTCTTGGAGAGCCGCGACGACAGGCCGTAAGGCGCCTTCGAGAATCCGAAAGGGAACGTCTCCGTGCATCACACCGCGCGTCTCTACGCCACCGCCGGCGCCGTACTGCTCACCGCTTCGGCCCTGCCCGCCTCCGCGCACCCCGCCAGGACGCTCGACACGACGCATCTGCCGCCACCGCCCGTACCCGGCGCGGGGGCGCCCGGCCCGCCGGTCACCGACGGATCGCCCCGGCTGGAGGGCTCGGTCACGGCGGCGGCGCTGCGGGCGAAGACCCGGGACTGCTCGCGCGTCTCGAAGGGGCTGTACCGGACCGACCGGGGCAGAACCGCCGACGTCCCCGTGTGCGGCGGGAAGGGCGCCGTGTTCTGGAAGGCCGACCTGGACGTCGACTGCGACGGCCGGGTCACCGCCCGCTGCAACAAGAAGACGGACCCCTCGTTCCACGGGAACACGGCTTTCCGCCAGTCGGACGGCAAGCCGCTGAACGCGGAGAAGCTGCCGTACGTCGTTATCCCGGAGCCGAGCGGGACCTGGGACCACGCCGCGTCCGGCATCCGGGGCGGCGGGGTCGCGGCGGTCGTCCACGGGGACCGGGTGGAGTACGCGGTGGTGGGCGACACCGGGCCGACCGGGCTCGTCGGGGAGGCGTCGTACGCCGCGGCGCGCTCGCTGGGGATCGATCCCGATCCCGCGCGGGGCGGCGTCCCCTCCGGGGTGACGTACATCCTGTTCAAGGACTCCGAGGTGACGCCGATCGAGAGCCGGACGTCGGCGGTGCGGCTGGGCAGCGAACTGGCCAGGAGGTTCCTTCAGGAGGACTGACGGGCGTTCACGGTACGGACATCCTCGGTACGGAGGCGGAGTCGGCGTCGCCTCCGTACCGAGGACGTGGTCGTACGGGTCGCTAGACGATCCCCTCGGAGATCTCCGACTGCTCGCGGGCACTGCCGTAGGACTGGGGGGTGCTGTACGAGCCACGCGCCGCGTACCACCAGGCGGTCGCCAGGGCGAGTACGACGGCAAGTGCGATCACCGCGTAGTTCATGGTGTCCGTGGTGACCGGGTTCTTCTGCGGCAGACAGAAGATCACGGTGACGATCGCGACCCAGACGACGGCGATCCAGCCGATCGGCTTGCTCCAGCGGCCCAGTGTCCAGGGGCCGGGCTGGAAGCGGTCGCCGGCGCGCAGCTTCAGATAGATCGGGATCGCGTAGGCGGGCGTGATGCCGATGACGTTGATCGCCGTCACGGCGCCGTACGCGGTCGGCGAGTACAGCGACGGCACGGCGAGCAGGCAGGCGAAGCCGACCGACAGCCACACGGCGGGCACGGGCGTCTGAGTGCGGCTGCTGACGCGCCGCCACAGCGCCGATCCGGGGAGGGCGTTGTCCCGGCTGAAGGCGAAGACCATACGGCTGGCGGCGGCCACCTCGGCGTTGCCGCAGAAGAGTTGCGCCATGATCACGACAAGCAGAAGAGCGCTGGCGCCGTTGGTGCCAAGGACATCGATGAAGATCTGCGCGGGCGGCACACCGGCGCCGCTCGTCGCCGCGTAGTCCTGGATCGCGAAGGTCAGACCGGCGAGGAGGGCGAAGCCGGCGATCCAGGAGACCCAGATGGCGCGCACGATGCCACGTGCGGCGGAGACGGAGGCGTTGGACGTCTCCTCGGAGAGATGCGCGGAAGCGTCGTAGCCGCAGAAGGTGTACTGGGCGAGCAGCAGACCGATCGCGGCCACATAGATCGGGTTCTCCCAGCCGGTCTCGTTGACGAACTGGGTGAAGACGAATTCGGGCGACTGGTGGTTCTTGGGGACGACCGCGAGGATGCCGACGATCAGGGCGACACCGCCGAGGTGCCACCAGACGCTGATCGAGTTGAGAACACTGACCAGGCGGACCCCGAACAGGTTCAGCGTCGCGTGCAGCAGCAGGATGCACATGAAGATGACCATGGTCCAGCCCGGCGTGGGGTCGAATCCCCACTGGAGGTTGAGGAACGCGCCGGTGAACAGGGCCGCGCCGTAGTCGATTCCGGCGATCGCGCCCAGCAGTCCGAGCAGGTTCAGCCAGCCGGTGTACCAGCCCCACTTGCGTCCACCGAGCCGGTCGGCCATGTAGTACAGGGCCCCGGAGGTGGGATAGGCGCTGGTCACCTCCGCCAGCGCCATGCCTATGCAGAGCACGAACCCCCCGACGCCCACCCAGCCCCAGAGCATCACGGCGGGACCGCCGGTGATGAGCCCGAAGCCGTACAGGGTCATACATCCCGAGAGGATCGAGATCACCGAGAAGCTGATGGCGAAATTGCCGAAACCGCCCATCCTGCGGGCGAGTACCGGCTTATAACCGAGTTCCCTCAGCCGTTCTTCTTCATCCTGCTGCGGAACTGAATCCGGCTTCGACCAGGCCGGTGGGGAGACGGACACGGAAGTACCTCCGGGTACGGAGAGTCTCGAGGAGAGTCACGAAAATGTGCGGCGGAAGCCCGGCGGAGCCGGCGCGGGGCGCGGCAGGGCCCGGAGCGGGGCCCTAGGTGTCCGACTTCCGCTCACGGGCGGCGGAGAAGCAGCGGGCGCGGGCGCGGGCGAACACCTCCTCGACCTGTGCGGTGTCGTTCGGTCTCCGGGCGCGGTAGGACCACGGCAGGGGGGTGTAGTACGGGCCCAGCGCCTCGAACACCCGCGCCGCCTCGGCCAGTTGGAGCGACCCCCACAGGGCGTGCGCCAGATAGTTGAGGTCCAGCAGCGAGTTCTCGGCGGGCTCGGAGCGGTCGAACCAGATGTGCAGTGCCCGCAGCGCGTCCCTGGTGGCGTCCTCGGTGACCCAGTGCAGGTCCAGCGCCTTCTCGTTGCCGCCCTCCCTGCGATACCTCTCGACCCGCACGAAGAGCGGCAGCGCCTGGAGCGCCGACCCCTCGGAGGCCGAGGACGCCGCCCACTGGACGAAGTTGACCGCCTCGGACAGGGAGCCGTCGGACCTGCGGGCGTACACGAACTGGAGCATCCGGTGGTATGCCTCGCGGTTGCCCGGATCGCGTTTGTCGGCCTCGGCGAGCAGGGCCCAGGGGCCGGGGAAGAGCATGGGTCCCGGCGGCGCCAGCCGGTTCTCCTCCATCCGCTGCTTGCCGTCGAGTTGGGCGAGCGCGAGCAGACAGACCCAGGGGACGGGGTCGGCCGGGACCAGCCGCGCGGTGGCGCCGCACGCCTCCCACGCCTGCTGCCACAGATCGGTCGTCCGGGCGTGGTTCTCGCGGTGCGCGCGCAGGGCGCGCTCCACCGTCACCCGTGTCTGCATGACGACGGCGGCCTCGCTGTCCGGCTCCTCGGCCAGCCAGGTGTGCACGGTGTCGGAGCCGGCCGCGACGGCGGCGAGCACCTGCGTGCGCCGGGTCCACAGCGCCCAGCCGTGCGTACCGTCGAGCAGGTCACGCATCGACACCCAGCGTCCGGTGCGCAACTCCTGGACGGCCGACCGGAGTTCGCTGTCATGACCCGCTGGGTGGTAGAGCGGACGAAAGCGATCGCTCACGGACCCTCCGCCCGATTCTCCCGCAACTCCGCCTCTTTCCGGTGTAGTTCACATCCCGGCACCCGAGAATCACGCTACTCAGTGACACTCCGCTGTTACTCGGCGATCAGTGTAGGGGTCAATGCGACGACCTTTGAACACTTTGCTGATCTTAGGCAACCCTGAGTGCATGTCGTGACCTTGACGTCGCAGGCGGGCCGCGCCACCCTTTCGCTCAGTGATCGGACGATCACCGCCTCCGAACCGAAGAACGTGACATGCCGCCAGCTCAGCACCCCCCCGGCACCGCCGTGGACCCGGCCTCGCGGCCGGTGCTCGCCGTCGATCAGGGCACCTCCGCCACGAAGGCGCTGGTGATCTGCCCGGAACGCGGGGTGATCGGCAGCGGCTCGGCGCCGGCGCCCCCGCGCTACGGCGCCGGCGGACTGGTCGAGGCCGATCCCGCCCTGCTGCTCTCCTCGGTGATCGACGCCGGGCGCCAAGCGCTCGCCGACGCCGGCGAGCCCGTGGCCGCGGTCGGACTTGCCAACCAGGGTGAGACCGTCCTCGCCTGGGACCCCGACACCGGCGAGCCGCTGACCGACGCGATCGTGTGGCAGGACCGGCGAGCCGCGTCCCTCTGCGCCGAACTCGCCCCGCACGAAAAGATGTTGAGAGAGCTGACCGGCCTGCCGCTGGAGCCGTACTTCGCCGCGCCCAAGATGGCGTGGATCCGGCGGAACCTGACCCGCGAAGGCGTCGTCACGACCTCCGACTCCTGGCTCGTCCACCGGCTGACCGGCGAGTTCGTCACCGACGCGGCGACGGCCGGACGCACCCAGCTGCTGGACCTCGACACCGCCGAGTGGTCCCCCGCCGCCCTGGACGTCTTCGGGATGAGCGACGAGCGGCTGCCCCAAGTCGTGGACGCGGCAGGGCGGTTCGGTGTCACGACGGCCTTCGGCGACACCCCGGTCCCGCTGACGGGGCTGCTCGTCGACCAGCAGGCCGCGCTGCTCGCCCAGAACGTGACCGAGCCGGGGACGGCCAAGTGCACCTACGGCACAGGGGCGTTCCTCCTCGCGCAGACCGGCGCGCGTCCGCTGCGCAGCGGGACCGGTCTGGTCGGCTGTGTGGCCTGGCGGCTCGGCGGCCGTACCAGCTACTGCCTCGACGGGCAGGTGTACACGGCGGCCTCGGCCGTGCGGTGGCTGAGCGACCTCGGTGTGATCTCCGGCGCCGACGACCTCGACCGGGTGGGATCGTCCGTCACCGACAGCGGGGGCGTCACCTTCGTACCGTCGCTCGCCGGACTCGCCGCGCCGTGGTGGCGCGGCGACGCGAAGGGAACGATGACCGGGCTCGGTCTGGAGACCGGCCCCGGGCATCTGGTGCGGGCGCTCTGCGAGGGCATCGCGGCCCAGGTCGTCGCGCTGGCGGACGCCGTGGCCGAGGACACCGGCACGCCCCTGCGAGCGCTGCGCGTCGACGGCGGGCTGACCCGGTCGGACCTGCTGATGCAGACACAGGCCGATCTGCTGCAACTGCCCGTCGAACTGTCCCCGCTGCCCGACGCCACCGCACTGGGCGTGGGCGCCCTCGCCAGGCTCGGTCTCGACCCCGGTCTGACGGTGGAGCGGGCCGCGCCCCGATGGCGTCCCAAGAAGGTCTTCGAGCCCGCGATCGGAGCGGCCGAGGCCGCCGAGAGGCTCGGCGTCTTCCGTACGGAGGTGGACGCGCTCGTCGCCGGCCTGCCACCCGCCGGACGGACCGGCACGGTATGACCGTCACCGTTTCGGGGGCGCTGCCGGACGAGGTGTACGACGTGGTGGTCGTCGGCGCCGGGGTCGTCGGCGCGGCGATCGCCCGCGAACTGGCCCGCTACCCGCTGCGCACCGCCCTGGTCGAGGCGTCCGGCGATGTCGGCGACGGGACGTCGAAGGCCAACACGGCCATCCTGCACACCGGTTTCGACGCGGTGCCCGGCTCGCTCGAAGCCCGGCTCGTGCGGGAGGGCCGGGACAGGCTCGCCGTGTACGCCGAGGAGTGCGGCATCCCGGTGGAGCCGATCGGCGCCCTGCTGGTCGCCTGGGACGACGAACAGCTCGCCGCCCTGCCCGCCCTGGCCCGCAAGGCGGCGCGCAACGGCTACCGGCGCACCCGGACGGTCTGCGCCGACGAACTGCGCCGCCGCGAACCGCATCTGGGGCCGGGCGCGGTGGGAGCCCTCGAAGTCCCCGACGAGAGCGTCATCTGTCCGTGGACGACGACGCTCGCGTACGCGACCCAGGCCGTGCGCGCCGGGGTCGACCTGCATCTCAACTGCCGTGTGGCCGACGTGAGCGAGAGGTCGCGGCGTTCCCCGCACCGGCTCACCACCGGACGCGGACCGCTGCGCACCCGATGGCTGGTCAACGCGGCGGGCCTGTACGCCGACGAGTTCGACCGGCTGCTCGGTCACACCGACTTCTCGGTGACGCCGCGGCGCGGTCAGCTGATGGTCTTCGACAAACTCGCGCGCGGGCTGGTCACGCACATCCTGCTGCCGGTTCCCACGGCGCTCGGCAAGGGAGTCCTGGTGTCGCCGACCGTGTACGGCAACGTGGTCCTCGGCCCGACCGCCGAGGACCTGGACGACAAGCGAGCCACCGGTTCCACCGCCGAAGGACTCGCCCTCCTCATGGAGAAGGGCCGGCGGATCATGCCGGACCTCCTCGAAGAGGAGGTGACCGCCGTGTACGCGGGGCTGCGCGCGGCCACCGAACACGACGACTACACGATCCGCTCGCACCCCGGGCAGCGGTACGTCACGGTGGGCGGTATCCGGTCGACCGGGCTGACCGCGTCGATGGCGATCGCCGCGCATGTCGTGGAGCTGCTGACGGAGGCGGGTGCCGAACCGGGGACGGCGGCCGACCTCGTACCGGTGCCGATGCCGAACCTCGGTGAGGCGCTCCCCCGTCCGTACGAACGCGCCGAGCTGATCGCGACCGATCCCGCGTACGGGGCGATCGTGTGCCACTGCGAGCGGGTTTCGCGCGGCGAGATCCGTGACGCGCTCGCCGGTGACATCCCGCCGTCCTCTGTGGAGGGGCTGCGCCGGCGGACCAGGGCGCTGGGCGGCCGGTGCCAGGGGTTCTACTGCGGGGCGGCCCTGCGCGCCCTGTTCGACGCGTCGTCGCACGACACACCGGCGTACGACACACCGGCGCCCGGCGCGTCGTCGCCCGGCACGGAGGCCGCACGGTGAACAGCGAACAGCCCCCCGCCGCGACCGGCCACGCGCCGGGCCGCCGCGAAAGCGCCGTCGACGTGCTCGTGGTCGGCGCGGGCCCCGCCGGTCTGGCGCTGGCGTCCCGGCTGGCCGCCACCGGCTCCGTCGGCGTCGAGGTCGTCGACCGGGAGGACGAGCCGGGCGGCGTCCCCCGGCACTGTTTCCACTCCGGATTCGGCCCGCGCGGTCCCGGACGGCCCGTGACCGGTCCGGCGTACGCGCGGCACTGGGCGGACGCGGCCGTCCACGCGGGAGCCACCCTGCGCACGGGCGTCACCGTCACCGGATGGAGCGACACGGAGGGGCCCGCCACCGGCCCACTCACCGTCGACGTCACGAGCCCCGCCGGCCTGGAGCGGATCACGGCGCGCGCCGTCGTGCTGGCCACCGGGGCGCGCGAACGCGCCCGCGCCGCGCGGCTGGTGCCGGGCACCCGGCCCGCCGGGGTGTTCACGACGGGTGAGCTCCAACGGACGGTGCGTGTCCGGCACCGGCCGGTCGGCCTGCGCGCCGTCGTCGTGGGGGCCGAGTCCGTCAGCTACTCGGCCGTACGGACGCTGCGGGAGGCCGGGGTCGAGGTGGTGGCCATGGTGACGGAACTGCCGTACCACCAGGCCGCCCCCGCCACGGCTCTCGACACCAGGCTGCGGCACGGTGTCCCGCTCCTCGTCGGCGCGCGGGTGGGCGAACTGCTCGGCCGTGGGCGCCTGTCGGGGGTGGCGCTGCGGCACCGTGACGGCCGGAGTACGAGCGTCGCGTGCGACACGGTGGTGTTCACCGGCGACTGGATCCCCGACCACGAGCTGGCCCGCCGGGGCGGTGTCACGCTCGACCGCGCCACCCTGGGCCCGGCCGTGGACGGCTCGTTCCGTACGGACCGGGCCGGGGTCTTCGCCGTCGGCAATCTGCTGCACGCGGTCGAGCCCGCGGGTACGGCCGCGCGCGAGGGTCTGCTGGCGGCCGGACCCGTGCTGCGGCACCTGACGGACGGCGCCCGCCCGGCCGTACGAGTGCCCGTCGAGGTCGAAGCCCCTCTGCTGTGGATCGCGCCGAACCGCGTCGATCCGGCGGACCCGCGTGTGGCGACCGGCGGCTTCACCCTCCGTACGGAGAGCAGGCTCGGCCCGTGGTCGGCGCTGGTGGTCAGCCGGGGAGGGGAGGTACTGCACCGGCAGCGCCTCCTACGGAGCGCGGTGCCGAACCGGACGGTGCGGCTGTCCGCCGCCTGGACGGCCAAGGCGTGGGACGGGGCCGACGGCGAGCCCGTGCGGATCTCCGTGGAGCGGTGACAGGTCCCGGAAATGGGGCGGCCCCACCGGCAGGGGGTGGACCGGTGGGGCCGTTGGAACACTGCGGCGGGGGATGCCGCAGGCTCGGGTCGAAGAGGCATGTGCCCCCTGCCGCGCGAAACACTCCCTACGGAGTCACTTCTTCTTCCCCTTGGGGACGAACATCTTGATGTCGGTCAGGCTCGCGCTGCCCCCGTACACGTTCGTGTAGAGGTCTCCGATGACGAAGGAGTCGGGATAGGCCGATCCCGCGGGCCACTGGTCGGGCCAGCTGGAGCTGCCGTTGTGGTCGTTCTGCACGAGGGTGTTGTTGTAACGCCCGTCGTACTCGCCCGGCTTGACGTTGTAGTGCCAGATCGGCTTGTCGTCGACGACGAACGGCCGGTGGAAGCGCAGTGTCTGCTGTCCTGCGCGGGCGAAGTTGCCGCTGGCCTCCAGCGTGTAGCCGGTGGCGTCGCGTTCGATCGCGAAGACGTAGTCCTGGTCGGGCATCAACTCGGGCTGGAGCTCGGCCGCGGACGAGAGCTGCTGCTCGGTGACCCCGTCCAAGCAACTGGTCATGGACCACTGCGAGTTGCCCGCGAGACCGCCCTTGCCGGGGGTCCAGTTGGGCAGTCCGCTGATCCACATGTTGACCGTGCTGAAGCTGCTGTCCTTGTAGTCGTAGTACGTGTCGTTGCCCGAGTTGCAGACCCGGCCGCCGGTGCCCGAGCCGACCCGGTCGGGGTGCTGGGCGAAGGAGTCCATCAGGACCTTGCGGCGGTAGTGCCAGAAGTGGTTGTTGCGCGGCGCGGGGTTCTGAAAGTCCACGATCGACAGATAGTGGAATCCGTTGTACCCGTAGTTGCCCTCGCGCACGTCCTGCCACTCGCAGTACGGCGCCGACGCGTCCCCTTCCCAGCCCGGGCTGTTCGACCCCTCGCCCCAGGGGTGCTGGGTCTTGCAGCCGTCCTTGCTGTAACCGTTGACGCGGTTGTCGTAGTCGATGGTGCCGTTGCGCTTGCCGCCGAAGTCGAGTGTCTTGAGCTTGTACTCGATGCGGTACTGGTCCGGCAGGGCCTTCGTCGGACGGAAGACGGCGCCGCCGGTGTGATCGGGGACCTTCAGCTCGGCGACCGTCCCGCCGGCCGCCGTGCCGTTGGTGATGGACGGCGGCTTCTCGATCCGGCCGTCCTTGTCCCAGTCGCGCGCGGAGAGCGACGCGGTGAGCCAGCCGCCGTCACCGACCTTGAACTCCTTGCGGTAGGTGGCGAAGGAGTCGAAGGCGGTGTTCCGCGCGGGCCCGTAGTCGTTGGCGTACCACTTGCCGTTGTCCTCCATGATGGTGTCGAACGGCCGGCTGTACGTCTCACGGGTCCAGGGCGCGCCCGCGGGGTCCAGCGGCTTGGCGAAGTTCTCCGAGTGGAGCAGCTTCCAGGCCGGTGCCTTGGACTGCTTCGGGGGCTCGGCCGGCCGGTCCGCCGCCGTCGCCGTCCCGTCGTCCGGGGCCGCGTTCGCGGACCCGAGCGAGAGCGGCAGGAGAGGGCGCCGCGGAGCAGTGCCGTCAGGGCGTACCGACTCGACGCGTTCGGCCGCCTCCTCGCTGATCAACGGGCCGACGTCGTTGCCATCCACCAACTGGTCGCCGACGCTGAGTTCGGCCGCGCCCGCCAGCAGCGCCTCGACGAAGCTGTCGTGCACGCCGTCCTGGACGTAGACGCGTTTGACGGCGCAGCAGATCTGGCCGTTGCCGCGGGCGAGTCTGCCGAGGACGACGGCGTCGGCCGCGGCTTCGACGTCCGCGTCGTCGCAGACGATGAGGGCGTCGTTGCCGCCGAGTTCGAGGTGGACCTTCTTCAGGGTGTCGGCGGCGCGGCGGGCGATCTCCCGTCCGGCGGTGGTGCTGCCGGTGAGGCTGACGGCGGCGACGCCGGGGCGCGAGGCGAGTTCCTGGGAGACGCGCACGCCTCCGGTGATCACCCGGTGCGCGCCTTCGGGCGCGCCCGCCCGCTCGACGAGTTCGCCGATCCGCAGCACGGCGAGCGGACAGCGGGCGGGCGGGTGGACGAGGACGGCGTTGCCGGCGGCGAGTGCGGCCGTCGCCTTGTGGGCGTACAGCTCGACCGGGTAGTTGAAGGGCACCAGCGCGGCGACCGGGCCGAGTGGCTCGCGGACGGTGACGGCCAGGTGCTTCTCCAGGCCGGGGACGGCGCCGAGCGGGATCTGCCGGCCGAAGAGGCGGGTGGCCTCCCCGGCGAAGCCGTGAAATATCCGGACAGCGGCGCGCACTTCCTCCATCGTCTGAAAAGAAGGGCTTGCCGTTCTCGGCGGCGAGCAGGCGTGCCAGGTCGTCGGCCTCGGCCTCGATCAGCTCGGCGACGGTGACGCGCTCCGGGCCGAAGTCCTCGATCTCGCCCAGCAGTTCGCCGGTTCCTGGGTTACGCACGGGCAGCGGTGCGGTTCGGGTGGACATGCGGCGCTTACTCCCGGGTGCAGGGCTCGGCAGAAGTGCGTTCGGCACTTCGAACAAGTGGTGGCGATGCTGACGCGCGCTCATTAATTCGTCAACACGTCTTACAAACTGGGAAAGCGCTTTCGGGCACGAGTTCTGGACGGCCCCGGCAGGGACCCCGCAGCGCCGTGGACAGCGTCGCTTCCCCGTCCGGTGAACGGCGGGTGAGCGCGTCCCGGACGCCGCGAGGGGGGCGGGAGAACGTTTGCGGTTGCGAGTGATCCCTGTGCGGTGATCGGCGTCGGCCGTTGCGGCCTCGTTCATACGCGGGCCACGCCGGGTGCCCAGCATCAGCGGTGGGCCGGGACCTCAACCCCGGCGTCTCGCTGTCGCGACGTACGCACTCGGGGAGAGCGCACCATGTCACGCATCCGCTCCGCGGTCACCGCTGTCGACCGCCGTTCCTTCCTCGCCGCAGCCGGCGCCGTGAGCCTGTCGACCGGGATCGGCCTGGCGGTCGGTACGGGTGGCGGCTCCGGCAGCGCCTCCGCCGCGCCCGCGCCCACGGTGCCCGGCGCCCGCACACCGGCCACCACCCCCGCACCCGCCCCGGCCCCCACCGGCCCGTCGGCCGGACGCACCACGCTCCACTCGCTCGCCACGCCGCGCGACCTGAGCGCCACCTTCCGGCGGCTCGGGGACGGGCCCGGCTGGCGCAGGGTCGTACGGGAACAGTTCGCTTCCGCCAAGTCCGGCCGCGAGGACCGCCGTACGGTACTCAGCTCCTTCGTCCAGCTCACCGACCTCCATGTGACGGACGTCCAGCACCCGGTGCGCACCGAGTACGTACGCAGCCAGTCGTCCGGCGCCTGGCGCCCCCACGAGGCGCTGTCGGTGGCCGGAGCCGTATCGCTCATCGAGCAGGTCAACGCGCTCGGGACCGGACCGGCGACCGGCGCGCCGCTCACCTTCGCCATGACGACCGGCGACAACACCGACAACAACTCGCTGTGCGAACTCGACTGGTACCTCACCCTGATGAGCGGCGGCCTCGTCACTCCCAACAGCGGCGACCGTGAGGCCTACGAGGGCGTGCAGAACTCGGGCCTGCGGATGTACTGGCACCCGCAGGACGGCGCGCCCGACTCCGACAAGCGTCTGGGCTACCCCCGTATCGACGGATTCCTCGAAGCGGCCCTGCGCCCGCTGCGCAGTCCGGGCCTGGCGCTCCCCTGGTACTCGACCGCCGGCAACCACGACGGCATCACCAGCGGCGCGTACGCCGACCGGACCGGCTTCCTCGCCGAATTCGCCGTCGGCGACCGCAAGTTGTACGACATCCCGGACCCGGACGCGGCGACGCTCCTGGCACGGATCTCCCGGGGCGACACCGCCGACGGCGGCGCCCTGATCGCGCTGCTGCGCCGCGAGAAGCGGCGCATGCGGACGGTCACCGCCGATCCCCGCCGCGCGCCGTTCACCCCACTGCAGTACCTCTCGGCGCATCTGAACCCCGCAAACACCGGGGCGGGGCCGGTCGGCCACGGCTACACGCGGGACAATCTGGCCGGGGCGAGTCTCGACTACACCTTCTCCATGGGTGAGAACGTCACCGGGATCAGCCTCGACACCACCGACCACGGCGGGCACTTCACCGGTTCGCTCGGCACGTCGCAGCTCGACCTGCTGGAGCGGACCCTGAAGGAGCACCGCGACGGGTACGTGGTCCTGTTCACGCACCACAACAGCTGGACGATGGGCAACGAGCGGCCCGACCCCGCCCGGCCCGGCGAGGCACGGCACGACGGCGACGAGGTAGTGGCGCTGCTGCGGCGCCACCGCTGCGCGGTGGCCTGGATCAACGGGCACAGCCACCGCAACGTGGTACTGCCGCACGGTTCGTTCTGGGAGATCTCCACCGCTTCGCACATCGACTTCCCGCAGCTCGCGCGGGTCTTCGAGATCGCGGACAACAAGGACGGCACGCTCTCGCTGTTCACCACGCTGATCGAGTCGGCGGCGCCGCGCGAGACCGATCTCACGGATCTCTCCCAGCCGGGTCTGGCGTCGCTCTACCGGGAGCTCGCGCTCAACGCGCCGGGGAGCCGCCGGGACCTGGCGGGGCTGAAGGACGCGCGCAACACCGAGTTGCTCCTACGTCGCTGACGATCACATAACCAAAGGTTCACAAGTTTTTGAGCCTTAAAATCAAACCTCAACCATTGATTCCGACTGCGAATCAATCAGTTCCGGCCCATCTCACCGCTCACCCCGCACAGGCCCGGACCGGGCCGCCATGGACACACAGTGCGATCGATGCGACACGCGGAGCGACCAAAACTGGTCACGGAGCGGGCGAAGCACCCCTGGCGTGAGCAAGACTCACGTCCGTTGTCCGAGACATCGACCCAGGGAGTGTTCGAAATGCGGAGCATCGCAAGGGCTGCGGCCTGTGGAGCGGTACTGGCCCTCAGTAGCCTGTCCTTCGCCGGAACGGCCGGCGCCGCCCTGCCGTCCGGGGGCTCGCCCACCGGAGGCACCGGAGCCTCGGAGGCTGCCACCGGAGAGCCAGCCATCGGAGGCGTGCCGGTCTCGACCGGCACCGCTCCCGACAGAGAGGGGAGTCCGTACGCGCCGTCGGCGCTGGTGCTGACCGTCACGGACGGTGCCGACCACAAGACGGGGACGGTGCGGCGCGCGGTCACTCTCAGTTGCGCGCCCAGCCCGTCGGGCAGTCACCCCGACGCGGTCACGGCGTGCGCCGAACTCAAGAAGAACGGCGCCAAGTTCGACGCGATCACCGCGTCGGCGACGAACCGCGTCTGCACCAAGGAGTGGGAGCCGGTCACGGTGACGGCCGACGGCGTCTGGGAGGGACGGCGCGTCGACTACGCCCACACCTTCTCCAATTCGTGCGCCATGGACGGGGGCAGGGGCACCGTCTTCACCTTCTGAGACAGGTCCGGCGACCGGACGCCGGTGACCGGCGGCGGCCGGGGCAGGGGTCTTCCCCGCCCCGGCCGTCCGGCGTCCGGGCACCCCCGCGAGCGCCCGCGACACCCTCCACGCCTTTCACATCCACCGCCTCCGGAAGTGAGGGCCGATGGCGGAATCCGGACAGGATGTCCCAATACCGGCCCCGAAGGGAGACCGAACTCGGTTTCTCGACAACGGACTTGAGGACTTCGGACGGCATCGCCGCCACGTCACCGGCCCCGTCCTCGCAGGTCCGGGGGACGGCGGAGCCGACTACGCCTGACGGATCATCATTTGTGACTTTCCGTGCTGAGACCATTACATCTTCGCCACGTATTGTTACCTCTGTGACTGAAACACACTCGTGGGGCAGTGGAGGAGAATCATGCGACCGTTCGCGCTGAACTACGCTTTTCCGGCGGAGAACTCACCGGTCGTCGGACCTTTCACCTACGACTCCACGCTCCAGCTGAACGTCCTGCCGGACGGACGTCCCGCGATAGCCGATCGCGCACTGCTGCTGGCCGCCGGGTCGACGACCTCGACGGCCGGCTCCAAGACGCACTTCGACGACTGACCGCCCTGGTTACCCGATGACTGTGCTGATCCTGACCGCCGAGCAGGACGTCACCGCGGACATGGTCGTGGCCGAGCTGCACCGGCGCGGCACGCCGCTGGTGCGCTTCGACCCCGCCGATCTGCCGGGCGAGGCGTCGATGTCCGCCGAGTACGTCAGCGGCGACTTCCGCGGTCATCTGTCCGCGGGCGGACGCCTGTTGGGCATGGACGGGCTGCGCTCGATATGGGTGCGCCGACCGGGCGCGAGCGCGGCCCACGCGCCCAACCCCTCGGCGTGGCTCACCGCCGAGTCCGCGCACGCGTTCTTCGGCATGCTGTACTCCACGACGGCGCGCTGGATGAACCATCCGCAGGCGGCGGCCCAGGCGCGGCTCAAGCCCTGGCAGTTGCGGGTCGCGCACCAGAGCGGGTTCGCCGTACCGCCCACCCTCGTCACCACCTTCCCGCGCATCGCCCGGCTGTTCGCCGCCGAACACCGGGACATCGTGGTCAAGTCGATCACCGGCCCGCCCCCCGGTGACCCGCCGGTCTCACTGCCGACCACCCGGGTGGGCGCCGGCGCCGACTTCGAGTCGGTCGCCGCCGGCCCCACCCTGCTCCAGCGCTACATATCCAAGCGGGCCGACATCCGGCTCACCTGCGTCGGACACCAGTTGTTCGCCGCCCGCAAGGCGGCGACACCCGATCAGGTGGACGGCCGGTACGGCGAGACCGGCCACCGCTGGGAGCCCGTCGAGGTGCCCGAGCGCATCACCCGCGCCGTGTACGGCTATCTGCGCGTCGCCCGGCTCGCCTACGGGGCGTTCGACTTCGCCGAGGACGCCGACGGCACCTGGTGGTTTCTCGAATGCAACCAGGGCGGCCAGTTCGGCTTCGTGGAGCTGGAGACCCGGCAGCCGATCGCCGGGGCCGTGGCCGACTGGCTCGCCGCACCGCCACCCGTCTAGGTCCTGTCTGCAAACTGGCGTCGTCCGCCCGCAGGGCGGGGCTCACGGCGTCTGGTGCGTGCGATCGCAGGACGGAGGATCGGTGTGGTGGATGGACTGGGCGTACTTGAGCGAGTCCGACACGCAGCGGGCGTGCGTGCCAGGCGTCGTGAGCCAGACGCCAGTTCGCAGACAGGACCTGGACCACCGGCCTGCGAATGGTCGCGGAACCGGGGCGCAGCCGGGCGTCCGGCCGGGCGGGAAGGGGCTCCCAGGTCGACCGGGACCCGCCGTCGGCCGTAGAGTTGCCGACGCGGTGCGACTGCGAACATTCGGCTGTCGCACGTGCCCTCGCGGGCCTTCTCGGCGACCCCATTCGCCGGTTACCCGCAGTATTTCCCATGACCGGAATTGGATCGCGGCGGTACGAATCATTGCCCAACCCGTTCTTCAACGGCGCGCAGAATAGCCGCAGTTGGAGATCTCTTGTTTCACCCGCACGGGCTGTGCAATGGTGAACGCGCTCAGTCGGCAGCAATGCCGAGAGCGCTCAACCGTTCGATTCGGCGACAGCCGAGCGCCCGGAAAAGGCTCGGCGGCCGTCGTTGTCGACCGCTCTCCCCCGTTCTCCACCCACGGGTCGCTTTCCTGGAGGCGCCACACCGTCCACAAGGTACGCACCAATCGGACCACCCCCCTTTCAGTCGGCCGAAAATCACTGCCGCCACACACGCGTCAAGGGACTGGACACCCCCCACTCAGTGCCCTGGAAGGCAGGACCTCCGTGCAGGATCCTCGTACGTCCAGAACCACCCCGCTCCCTCCGGCCGGCCGGCCGGAACCCCGCTCCGAAGGCTCGGACGCGGATCTCGTCGCCGCGCTGAGGACCCGCGACAGCGACGAAGAGGACCACGCCACCGCGCTGTTGCTCGCCCGGCACTGGCAGGCCCTGCTCGACTACGCCGAGATCCGCTCCCCCTCGGCGGACGCCGCCTCCACGCTCGCCACCGCCGCCTTCGGCAAGGTCCTGGACGCCCTGCGCCGCTGCGGTCCCGTCCCCGCCCTGCGGCCCCAATTCCTTATGACGGCGCGTCATACGGCCGCCGTCTGGGCGGCCGGGGGACAGCAGGCCGACAACGTATGGGAGCACCACGTACCGCCCGCGGCCCCCGCCCCGGGAGGCACCGGGGAGACGGACCCGCCGGAGAATCGGCGCCTCGCCTTCCACGCATTCCAGGCAATGCCCGCGTCCGCGCGCTGCCTGCTCTGGCATACCGAGGTCGAGGCGGAGCCCATAACCGTACCGGCCGGTCTGCTCGGCATCGACCCGGAAAGCGCGCTCGCCGAACTGCGACACGCACATGAACTCTTCCGGTCCGGCTGTGTACGCGCGCATATCCAACTCGCGCCGGACAAGGAATGCCGTCACTACAACCGGCTGCTGGACGTGTCACTGCGCCGCGGCGGTGCTTTGCTCCCGGACATCCAGCAGCATCTGGTGGTCTGCGAGCACTGCGGTCACGCCACCGAGCAGTTCGTCCACTTCGAGGGGCGGGCGGCCGTGCTGCTCGCCGAGGCGCTCCTCGGTCCGCACGCCGGGCGCTATCTCGACTCCCGGCCGGGCCGGCGCGGCGCCGCCTGGGCGGCGGGAGGCGCGGGAGGAGGCCGCGGCGGACGCCACTCGCTGGGCGGACGCCCGCGCGTGCTGCCCCGTGTCACGGTCCTGGGCAAGCGTGTGATGACCACCCCCGGCAGACCGAGGACCGTACTGCTCAGTGGCCTCGGCCTCATGACCGTCGGCCTGCTCGCCATGACCGTCTCCGGTCTCACCGCCGACGACGGTGGCGGCGAGGCGATGGGCCCGGCCGCGCCCATCGGCTCGGAGAGCGGCACGGTGTCCCCCGACCCGGGTTCACAGGGCGTCGCCGGCCCCGGCCAGGAGCCGCCGACCGGCTCCGCCGGACTTCCGCCGGGTGCCGTGCGCACGGCGTTGCGCAGCGCGGACGCCGATCTCTGCCTCGATCTGCGGGACACCCGCCCCCGAGCCGGGTCCGAGGCGACGCTGGCCATCTGCTCGTCTTCCGCGCAGACCCAGCAGTGGCTCTACGAGGAGGACGGCCTGCTGCGCAACGGCGCCGAGAGCGAACTCTGCCTCAACTCCCATACGGTCGACGGCTCCCTCGTCCTGTGGCCGTGCACCGATTCCGCCGCCCCGAACGCCGCCGACGTGCGCTACGACCTGACGGTCCAGGGGCATGTGATCCCCCGGTGGGACGACTCGCTGGCCGTCGTGCCGACGACTCCCACGGCCGGTACGTCCGTCGTGTCCAAGGTCCGCGACGAGTCCACACTCCAGAACTGGTCGACCGACACCGCGCCGGACAGCCCCAAGTCCCTTCCGGTCGTGGGCGAGGGCCGGGCGACCGCCCCGCCCGCCGGGTCGACGTCCGTACGCCGGAACACTGTCGGGTCGACGGGTCCGACGGGGTCGGCAAAGTCCGTGGAGTCCCCGGAGCGCGGTGGCGGACGGCATGCCGGCGCGCGCGAGTCGGGCCGGCCGAGCGCGGGCAGAGCGGCAACGGGGACGGACGTCACCGCGGTCGTGCGGACAAGGATGTCCGGAGCCAGGGCGCCGACGCGGCCGGCGAGCGGGGCCGGCACGGACAGCAGGGCTGCGATGACGGCCGGGACGACGGCTGAGGGATCGGGACTCAGCTGACACCGGTTCCGTGTGCCATCAACAGCCCCACGTCCAGCGCCGCCACCGCCACCGCTCCGACGAACGGCGCCTTCTCCCGGCGGCGGCCGACCACCAGAGCTGTGACGGCGATCGCTCCGGCGGCCGGCGGGACGAACACGGCGCCCGCGCCGGGAGGGCCCTGCGGGCCCAGCGTCAGCACCACCGACGCGGCGACCAGCGGGACGGGGAGCAGCAACCGCGTGCCGGTGGCGCCGAATCGGTGCGGGAGCCCTC
This sequence comes from Streptomyces sp. S4.7, assembly GCF_010384365.1. Classification (NCBI taxonomy): domain Bacteria; kingdom Bacillati; phylum Actinomycetota; class Actinomycetes; order Kitasatosporales; family Streptomycetaceae; genus Streptomyces; species Streptomyces sp. S4.7. The sequence continues at coordinate 554,418 of NZ_CP048397.1, forward strand.
GTACTCCGTTGGCCAGATCGGCCCGGATGTCGGGCAGGACGTCCGCGAGGTGCGCCCCCACACCGAGCAGCGCGCCCGCGCCGGCGGCCCACCAGAGGGGCCAGGGGCTGCCGGGCAGACTCAGTGAGACGAGCGCGGGCAGGCTCGCGAATCCGATCGCGTACGGCAGCCAGGACAGCGCGGTGGCCTTCAGCCGCAGGTTGTACGCCCAGGCCGCGGCGACCGCGATCAGGTGCGCGGTGCCGGCGAGCACCCCGCAGGCCAGTGAGAGAGGCACACAGAGGGCGAGCGCGCCGAACGCCCCGGCCCATACCGTCCCTTCGCCGACCTTCCCGGCGGCGACGGGCTTGTCACGACGGCCGGTGGCGATATCGCGCCGGGCGTCGTACGCGTCGTTGCACCAGCCCACGGAGAGCTGACCGGTCAGCACCGCGGCGGTGAGCAGCAGACAACGGCCCGCGCCGTGGCCCGCGGTGACGGCGAGCGCGAGGGTGAGCGTGGTGACGGCGACCACCGGTCCGGGGTGGCAGGACAGTGCCAGGGCCCACACGAACGCGCCCGGTCGTGGTGCGCTGCGCGGGGTCGGGGCGCAGCCGGCCCCCGCCTCGCGTGTATTCGTCCCCGGGTCCACTTCGGCGTCCACGCGCCGATCGTAGGCGCGCCGGCTCCGTCGGCGTGGCAGCCGGACGGGCGACTTACGGTGTCTCATTCCGTCCTACGGGTGTTGGACCGGTTATGACATCACCAGGCTGGAATCGATGACCCGAATCGCCGCCGTTCAGGGCGTCCTGGCTCCGTACCGCCATCCCCAGTCCGAGATCACCGACATGGTGGCGCGCACCTGTCTGCCGGCCGGGGCCGACCGGCGCGTACTGGACCGGCTGCACGCGAGCTCGGGGGTCCGCTCGCGCCACATGGCCCTGCCGCTGGACGACTACGCCAAGATCGACGGGTTCGGCTCCGCAAACGACGTCTTCATCGAGGTCGCGGGGGATCTGGGCGCCGACGCGGTGCGCGGAGCGCTCCGTACGGCGGGGCTGCGGCCCGAGGACGTGGATCTGCTGCTGTTCACCTCCGTCACCGGCGTGGCCGCCCCCTCCGTGGACGCGCGTCTCGTCGGACGGCTCGGACTGCGCCCGGATGTGAAACGGGTGCCGGTCTTCGGTCTCGGCTGTGTCGCGGGCGCGGCGGGCGTCGCGAGGCTCCACGACTATCTGCGCGGCTGGCCCGAACAGGTGGCGGTGCTGCTGTCGGTCGAGCTGTGCTCGCTCACCTTCCAGCGCGACGACGCGTCGATGGCGAATCTGGTGGCGAGCGGGCTGTTCGGGGACGGGGCAGCGGCTCTGGTGGCGGTGGGCGAGCGTTTTCCCGCGCCCTCGGGTACGTCGGGCGGGTCGGGCCCGTCGGCCGGCGGGGCTCCGACGGTGGCCGGCCCCTCGATCGTCGCCACACGCAGCAGGATGTACCCGGACACCGGCCATGTGATGGGCTGGTCCATCACGGGTTCCGGCTTCCGGGTCGTCCTCGATCCCTCGGTGCCCGACGTCGTCCGCCGCTTTCTCGCCGACGACGTACGCGCGTTCCTCGCGGAGCACGGGCTGACGCCCGGCGACATCACCGGGTGGGTCTGCCACCCGGGCGGCCCGAAGGTGCTGGAGGCCGTGAGCGAGTCGCTCGCCCTGCCCGAGGGCGCCCTCGACGTCACCTGGCGCTCGCTGTCCGAGGTGGGGAATCTGTCGTCGTCATCGGTCCTGCACGTGCTGCGGGACACCCTCGCCCGGTCCGCCCCTGAGCCGGGCAGCCCCGGCCTGATGATCGCGATGGGCCCCGGATTCTGCTGCGAACTCGTACTGATCCGCTGGTGAGTTGGAGAACGACATGTGGTGGTACACGGCCCTGGTGCTCGCTGTCGCGGCTGAGCGGATCGTCGAACTCGTCGTCGCCCGGCGGGGCGCCCGCTGGAGTCTGGAGCGCGGTGGTACCGAGAGCGGGCGCGGGCACTACCCGGCGATGGTGGCCCTGCACACCGCTCTGCTGGCGGGCGCGCTCTGCGAAACGGCCCTGGCCGGGAGGGAGTTCGTGCCCGCGTTCGGCTGGACGATGGCGGGAGTCGTCGTCGCGGCGCAGGGACTGCGCTGGTGGTGCATCCGGACGCTGGGGCCGCGCTGGAACACACGGGTGATCGTCGTGCCCGGCCTGCCGCTGGTGTCCGGCGGCCCCTACCGTCTGCTGCGCCACCCGAACTATGTCGCCGTCGTCGCGGAGGGCCTGGCACTGCCGCTGGTGCACGGGGCGTGGGTGACGGCCGTCGTCTTCACCGGCCTCAACGCCGTCCTCATGGTGGTTCGGATCCGGTGCGAGAACGCGGCACTCGCCGTCGCCCCCGCCGGTACGACGGCCGGCGTGCCCGCGTGATCGACGTACTGATCGCCGGTGGCGGCCCCGCCGGTCTCGCCGCCGGGATCCACGCCGCGCGGGCCGGGCTGCGGGCCGTGGTGGTGGAGCCGCGCACCGCCCCGGTCGACAAGGCGTGCGGGGAGGGCATCATGCCGGGGGGCGTGGCGGCGCTGAGCGCCATGGGCGTCGAGGTGTCGGGGCGCGAACTGCGCGGTATCCGCTACCGGGACGGTGCGCGGGACGCCGAGGCGTGGTTCCGGGACGGCACGGGGCTCGGAGTGCGCCGTACGGAACTGCACGCCGCGCTGCGGCGACGGGCGGACGCGCTCGGGGTGGAGACGGTCCGGGGCAAGGTCGGTGAGGTGTGGCAGGGCGCGGACCGGGTCGTCGCCGGGGGCAGGACCGCGCGGTGGCTGATCGCCGCCGACGGGCTGCACTCGCCGATCCGCCGGGCCCTCGGTCTGGATCTGCCGGACCGCGCGCCGGCCCGCTACGGTCTGCGGCGGCACTTCCGTGTCGCGCCGTGGTCGGACTTCGTGGAGGTCCACTGGTCGCGGCACGGCGAGGCGTATGTGACGCCTTTGGGGGACGCTCTCGTGGGTGTGGCGGTGCTGAGTCGCGAGCGGTGTGGCTACGCCGAACACCTGGCCCGCTTCCCGGAGTTGGCGCCATTGCTGGGTGAACGCGCGGCAAGCGGTGTACGGGGCGCGGGCCCGCTGCGGCAGCGGGTGAGCCGTCCGCTGGCCGGCCGGGTGCTGCTGGTCGGCGACGCCGCCGGGTATGTGGACGCGCTGACCGGCGAGGGGGTCGCCCTGGCCCTGTCGACGGCGGGGGCGGCGGTGCGCGCGCTGGCCGAGGGGCGTCCGGGGATGTATCCGGCGGCCTGGTCGAAACTGACGAGGCGTCACCGGGTGCTCACCGAAGGCCTGTTGAGCGTCACCCGGAGCCCGCGGGCGGCGCGCCTGATCGTGCCCGCCGCGGCCCGGCTCCCGGCGGTCTTCACGGCGGCGGTCCACGCGCTCCAGTGACACGCGAGGACGTGGTCGCGGAGTTGCGGGGATTCTCAGTCGGTCCCCGTGCCCCGGTCGAACCAGGTGGGTTCGTCCGCGAGTGACTGCTTGATACGGAAGCGGGCGAACTCCCGCAGCTCGGGCAGCGCGTCCACGGAGAACCAGCCGACCTCCAGGGACTCGTCGTCGTTGACCCTGGCCTCCCCGCCGGTCGCGCGGCAGCGCACCGTGATGTCCAGGTACTGGCACTGGTCCCCGTTGGGGTAGGTGACGGGCCGCGGCAGCGCCTGGACGAGCACGATCCGCTCCGCCGTGCAGCGCACGGCGGTCTCCTCGTACACCTCGCGCTCCGCCGTCACCGCGGGCTGCTCCCCCGGCTCCGAGATCCCGCCGATGACCGACCAGTTGCCGGTGTCGGCGCGTCTGCCCAGCAGCACTCGGCCGTCGTCGTCGAAGACGACCGCGCTGATTCCCGGCAGCAGCAGCAACTGGTGCCCGGCGGTGGCACGGATCTCGCGGATGAAGTCTGGCGTTCCCATGCCACGACCCTATGCGCCGGCATCAGCTCATGTCGTCGGAGGCGGGCCGTCGGCGGGCACGTACGGTGCGCGCGCCCACCCAGCCGAGACCGCCGACGGCGACGGCGACCAGCAGCGCCTCGGGCAGCGTGCCCATCGTGGTGGCGGGTGTCCGCGAGGAGCGCAGCGGCATCTCACGGACCAGGGCGTCCGGGGTGAACATCTTCGACTCGTCGACGACCTCGCCGTCGGGCATGATCATCGCGCTGACGCCGCTGGTGACGGGGACGACGACGGCCCGGCTGTGCTCGACGGCCCGTACGCGGGACATCGCGAGCTGCTGGTAGGTCATCTCGCTGCGCCCGAACGTGGCGTTGTTGCTCGGTACGGTGATGAGCTGCGCCCCGTGGGTGACGGTGTCGCGCACCGCCCAGTCGAAGGCGGCCTCGTAGCAGGTGGCGAGACCGACCTTGGTGCCCGCGAGGTCGAACACGCCGACCTTGTCGCCCGGTCCGAAGTCGCGTCGCACCCGGTCGACGTCGGAGCTGAAGATCCGTACGAAGGAGCGCATCGGGATGTACTCGCCGAACGGCTGGACATGCCGCTTGTCGTACGTCGCGACGGGCCCGCGCTCGGGATCCCACTTGATCAGTGAGTTGCGCAGTTTGCCGGTGTCGGGCGAGAGCACGGAGCCGACCACCGTCGGCACGCCGATCGCCTTGACCGCGTCGTCGATGACGAGGCGGGCGTCACCGTTGCGGTAGGGGTCGAGGTCCGAGGAGTTCTCGGGCCACAGGACGAAGTCGGGCTTCGGCTCCTTGCCGGCCTTGACGTCGGCGGCGAGCTGTTCGGTGCGGTCGGCGTGGTTGTCGAGCACTTGGCGGCGCTGGGCGTTGAAGTCGAGCCCCAGGCGCGGGACGTTGCCCTGGATCGCCGCGACGGTCGCGGTGCCGTCCTCTGCGGAGTCGTCCACGAGGGGCAGCGCGGCGAGGGCGCCCACGACGGGGACGAGCACGGACAGCGCGGCGACGGCCACGGCGGCGCGCGGCACCGGCCGCGTCGTGCCCTCGGCGGGGCGGTCGGCGTCGATGTCGGCCTCGGCCGAGGGGGTGGGCGCGGCGGCGGCGTCGGCTCGGCGGGCGAGGACCAGACGGACGGCCTCGTACAGACCGAAGCCGCACAGCACGACGGCGAAACCCAGTACCGGCGTGCCGCCCACCGCCGCCAGCGGCAGGAACACGCCGTCCGCCTGGCCGAAGGCGATCTTGCCCCAGGGGAAGCCGCCGAACGGCACCCGGGCGCGCGCGGCCTCGCCGAGGATCCATACGGCGGCGGCGAACACCGGCCACGCGGGAAGCCGCGACACGGCCGCGATCCCCGTCCCGACGACGCCGATGAACAGCGCGGACACGGCGGCAAGCGCCACCCACGGCAGCGGGCCGACCTCTTCGCCCGTCCACTTCAGCAGCGGCAGCAGGAAGCCGAGACCGGCGAGGAAGCCGAGACCGAATCCGGCGCGCGGGCGCCGGCCCCGCAGGGTCCAGCCGAGCAGGGCGAATCCTGGCAGCGCCAGCCACCAGAGTGGGCGGGGCGGGAAGCTCGCGAAGAGCAGCAGCCCGGACAGTGCCGCGGCGCCGGGCCGTACGAACCGGCGCGGCCATCGGCTGCCACCGGGCGCGGGGGCGGGCTCGGTGGGTTCGACGGGGGTGATGGTGGTGCTCACCCGGCGGAGTCTACGGTGGCGCCGCCGGAAGACGGCAGTCCGGCCGGGGTGCGGGGGCGGTGCGGGACGGGTTCCCGGCGCCTTCACGGGAGGCGGCGCGTCCCCTGCTCAGTCGAGAGTCGGCCGGGTACGGCCGGTCCGTCCACCACGCCGGTCCTCCGCCGTGGGACGCACCGGCCGCCGCAGGCCCCGCCCCGCCGGCGGACGGCGCCTGCATTCCGGATACGCCCCAGCGGGGATCTCGCCGGGCTCTCAGACCCCGGCCGGGCCGAAACCCTGCTTGGCCGGGCGCGCCTTCCCGGTGGCCGCCGCGCGGAGCCGGTCGCGGATGACGCCGACCGCCGCCTCGGCGTCGTCGACCGTCACCGTGAACGTCCTGCCGTCGCCGAGGCTCAGCACGACGCCCTCGCCGCGCCGTACCACCACGGCCGTGCCCTGCTCGGGCCGCCAGCGGTAGCCCCAGCCGCCCCACTGGCGGGGTGTGACACTGGGCGCGAAGTCCGCGCCCGTCACCTGGGCGAGCGGGATACGGCGGCGTGGCAGTCCGACGTGGCCGCAGCGCACTTCCAGGTGCTCGTGATCGACCTTGACGTGTACGTGCACGAAGGCCAGCGTGCCGAAGAGGATCAGCAGTCCGGCGGCCACACAGCCGACCACCGACGCGGCCAGGGCGACGACGCCGGTGGCCCAGGAGGATTGGATCGCCAGCTCGATACCGAGCGCGAGGCAGGCCGCGCCCACGACGGCGAACAGCCACTGAAAACGGTTGGTCGCTCGGCCGGTCCAGGTTTCGGGGAGGGGCTCTGTGCCAGGCCCCCCTCGCCGGGGGTGCTCCGTCATGGGTGCAGCGTACTCACGATCCGCCCGGTGAGCACCGCCCCGACGGGGTCCGGAATGAGTGACTCCGGCAACAGATCACCGCCGGCGCCCCCACCCGCGCGCCGACAACAGCGGGCGCCGGTTCTAGTGCGCGTGGGTGACGGCGGCGAGCAGGCGGCCCTCCGCGTAGGTCAGGGCCGGGTCGGGCAGCGCGGAGGGCCGGCCACTGTGCAGGACGGTGAGGTCACCGGGCTCCGCGGTGTCCCCGGGGGCCGGTATGTCGCCGAGCCGGCGCAGCGCCTGCGCCGCGACGGCCTCGGCCGAGCCGTGGAGCGCGACATCCGCCAGACCGGGCCGCCGAAGGGCCGCGCGGATGCGTTCACCGACGAGTTCGTAGTGGGTGCAGCCCAGGACGACGGTCCTCACCTCGCCGGGTGTGCGCAGCGCCGCCGCGGCGACGGCGGCGGCGATGCCCGCCTCGTCCGCGTGCTCCACCGCGTCGGCGAGACCCGGGCACGGCACCTCGGTGACGTCGACGGAGGCGGCGAAGGTACGGATGAGGTCGCGCTGGTAGGGGCTGCCCGTGGTGGCCGGGGTGGCCCAGATCGCGATGGGCAGGCCCCGGGCCGCCGCCGGCTTGATCGCGGGGACCGTGCCGATGACGGGGAGACCCGGCTCCAGGGCGGCGCGCAGCGCGGGCAGGGCGTGCACCGAGGCGGTGTTGCAGGCGACGATCAGCGCGTCGGGCCGGTGCGCGGCGGCGGCGCGGGCCACCGTGAGCGCACGCGCGACGACGTCGTCGGGGGTACGCGGCCCCCACGGCATGCCGGCGGGATCAAAGGAGAGTACGAGACCCGCGTCCGGCCGGAGCCGACGCATTGCGGCGGCGGCGGCGAGCAGCCCGATGCCGGAGTCCATCAGCGCGATCTTCACCCGGTCACCTTAGACGACGGGCCTTGCGGTCCCGCCGATCTGGGGCAGACTGCGGCGAATGAGCGCCATTGCCTGGATCGCCGCGGTCTCGCTGGCCGCCTGGGGCTTTCTGTTGCTGGGTCAGGGTTTCTTCTGGCGTACGGATCAGCGGCTGCCGCCGCGTGAGGCTCCGCCGGTTTGGCCGTCGGTCGCACTGGTCGTGCCCGCGCGCGACGAGGCGGACATGCTGCCGGTGAGTCTGCCGTCGCTGCTGGCGCAGGACTATCCGGGGCGGGCGGAGATCTTCCTCGTCGACGATTCCAGCACCGACGGTACGGGCGCGCTGGCCAGGGAGCTGGCCGACCGGCTGGGCGGGCTGCCGCTGACGGTTCTCTCGCCGCCCGAGCCGGCGCCGGGCTGGACGGGGAAGCTGTGGGCGCTGCGTCATGGCATCGAACTGGCGCGGGCGGAGCGGCCCGACTACCTCCTCCTCACCGATGCCGACATCGCGCACGAGCCGGACAGTCTCCGCGAGTTGGTGGCCGCCGCGACGACGAACGGTCTCGACCTGGTCTCGCAGATGGCCCGGCTGCGGGTGGCGACCGCGTGGGAGCGGCTGATCGTGCCCGCCTTCGTCTACTTCTTCTCGCAGCTGTATCCGTTCCGCCGGGTCAACAAGGCGGGGGCGCGTACGGCGGCGGCGGCCGGCGGGTGCGTACTGCTGCGGACCGGGGCCGCCGAGCGGGCGCGGATCCCCGACTCCATCCGGCAGGCCGTGATCGACGACGTGTCGCTGGCCCGTGCGGTGCGGAAGGCCGGGGGACGGATCTGGCTCGGTCTCGCGGAGCGGGTGGACAGCGTGCGGCCGTATCCGAGACTGACCGATCTGTGGCGGATGGTGGCGCGCAGCGCGTACGCCCAGCTCCTGCACAACCCGCTGCTGCTCATCGGCACCGTGACCGGCCTCGCGGTCATCTATCTGGCGCCGCCCGTGGCGGTGTACGCGGGCCTGGCGGGCGGTGACACGTCCGCCGGTCTGCTGGGCGGCGGGGCGTGGGCGGTGATGGCGGGGACGTACGTACCGGTGCTGCGGTACTACCGGCAGTCGCTCTGGCTCGCTCCCCTGCTGCCCGTCACCGCCCTGCTCTACCTCCTGATGACCGTCGACTCGGCCGTGCGGCACTACCGGGGCCACGGTGCGGCCTGGAAGGGGCGTACCTACGCCCGTCCGCAGGCCGCACCGGAGCGTTGAGCCCGGCCGCGGTGGCCGGGGACGGAGCCGGCGGAGGGGTCACTTCCGGCCGGGTGTCCAGTTCATGCCCCAGCCGTACGCGTAGTCGATGGTGCGCTGGGGGCTGACTCCGCGTTCGGGTACGAGAAAACGCGCTTCGCGCTGGACCAGCAGATCGGAGCCGGTATTGGTGATCAATGCGAGCGCGCAGACCGTCGAGGGAACCGTGCACTCGCCGAGGGAGAAGTCGATCGCCGCCCCGTTCCGCGGCTGGAGTGTGACCGTCGCGTCGAGATCGGCGAAACTGCGCGCCCCTTCGTAGATCGTCACGAAGATGACGACACGGCGCAGTTGGTTCTTGTGGTCGAGGTTGATGCTGAGATTCTCGCCGTTGGCCGAACCGCCGGTGCGGTCGTCACCGTCGAGATGGATGAACGGCGGCTGGTGGAGCGCCCCGAAGGCATTACCGAGTGCCTGGACGACGCCTTTGCGGCCGTCGGTCAGTTCGTAGAGCGCGCACAGGTCGAGGTCGAGGTCGCCGTGCATGGCGACGGCACGGCCCAGCTTGGCGCCCCAGCCCTTGAACTGCTTGCGCACCTGCCAGCTGAGATTGACGCGCATCTCACCGGAGTTGCCGCCCTGCTTGGACAGCGAGACGGACGGAGCGTCCTTGGTGAGCGTGACCTTGGTGAGCCGTACGGGAGCGGGGGCCGGGGGCGCGGGCGGCGCCGGCGGTGCGGCGGGCGTGTGCACGGGCGGGGCGGGGGCCGCGACCGGGGCGGGCGGCGCGGGGGTCATCGGCGCCGGGGCCGCCGCCTGCTGAGGCTCGTCCACACTGATGCCGAAGTCCGTCGCGAGGCCCTCCAGTCCGCTGCTGTAGCCCTGGCCGACCGAGCGGAACTTCCAGGCGCCCTGGCGCCGGTAGAGCTCACCGAGCACGAACGCCGTCTCGATGGTCGCGTCCTGGCTGTCGTAGCGCGCGATCTCGGCGCCCGACGCCGCGTCGAGGACACGTACGTAGAGTCCGGGCACCCGGCCGAAGTTGCCGCCGTCCGCCGACGCGGCGACGACGATCCGCTCGATGTCGGCCTCCACACGGGCCAGATCGACGGAGAGGGTGTCCGTCACCGTGCCGGGACCTGTGCCTTTTCCGTCGTAGCGCACCGCGCCCGAGGCGTGCGCGGACTGGTTGTAGAAAACGAAGTCCGCGTCCGAGCGGACCTTTCCCGCCTTCAGCAGAAGAGCCGACGCGTCGACATCCGGGGTCCCCGGCGACGAACGCCATCCCAATTCGACACGCACACCCGGTGCCGACACCGGAACATTGGCTCCTTTAAGCATGGACATGCTCGCCCCCATCGAGAGTCGGGTGACCGAAAGTTTTCCGTCGCGCCAAACCTAATCGCTGAAACAGCCGTCGCGCCCCCGACGACCGACGAGTAACCCCTCCGGAGCTTGCCCTTTACACGATCACTACGCTGCCGGACGACCGATTTTCCCAAGTTCGCTCGCATTGGGGATCCGAAGTCGCCCACACCGCCGGAAACAACCCCCTTATCGGACTCCCCAACCGGCACATCGTGGGCTTAACTTATGTTCCATGACCTCCCCCCGCGCCACCTACGGCGGCGGTTACTACACCGCGCCGTCGTTCCCGGACACCCCGATCTACGACTCCCTGGTCGCGGAGCGGGGCATGCCTCAGATCGCCCCGATCCGAGTGCCTTCCGCCTACGACACCGGCAGCAGCCACCAGAGCAACAGCTATCTGCCGGCGCTGCCTTCGGCGCTTCCCGCACTTCCGGCGGCTCCTTCGCAGCCCACGCCGTCCTACGGCGGCTACCAGCCGCAGCCTGCGCAGCACCCCGTGCCGCTCCAGCACGCCCCGGCGCCCTATGTTCCGCAGCAGGCGCCGCCTCGCGGCTACCAGGGCGCCCAGCCCTATCCACCCCAACAGCAGCAACAGCAGCCGCGTCCCCAGCAGCCCCGCCCGCCGCAGCAGCGACCGGGGTCGGCGACGGGGTACGAGGCGATGCGCCCCGCCTCACCGCGTCCGGCGCCCGCGCCGGTGCAGTACGACGACCCGTACAACCGCCCGTACCAGAGCCGGGGTTACTGACACCGGGGGCTCCGGGAGGACCTGCGCGAGCGGCTCACCGGTACGGGCGGAGGGAGTGGGGGCTCCCTGGCAGGATGGCCGTATGTCTCAGCCGCTCACTCCAGTCCTGCACGCCCTGCGCGTCCATCCGGTGAAGTCGGTGGGAGGTTTCACCGCGGACAGCGCGGTCGTGGAGCCCTGGGGTCTGGCGGGAGACCGCCGGTGGACGCTGATCGACGAGTCGGGCACCGCTGTCACACAGCGCGAGTCGCCCCGGCTCGCGCTGGCCCGCGCCGAGCCGCTGCGGGACGGCGGGCTCGTGCTGCGCGCGCCCGGCCTGGAGCCGGTGGAGGTCGCACGCCCCAGAACGGGCGGCGCCCGGACAGCCGCGCCACGAGGCGGCCCGCGAACAACCGAACCGCGGCCGGCCGGCCCGCGAACAGCCGTGCGGGGAACAGGTGTTGGCGTCGATCCGGCGGAGGCCGAGCCACCCGCCGACGTGCACGACGTCGTGGTGGACATCTTCGGGACCAAGGTCGACGCCTCGCTCGCCGATGCGCGGGCGAGCGACTGGTTCAGCCGCCACCTCGGGGTAAAGGTCCGGCTGGCACACATGGGGGAACCGGCGAGTGCCCGGCCGGTCGATCCGGCCTACGCCCGCCCCGGGGACACCGTCGCCTTCGCCGACAGCCATCCCTTGCTCGTCGTCACCGTCTCCTCCTTCGACGCCCTCAACTCCCTGGTGGCGCAGGGCGACCACGCCGACGAGGGGCCCCTGCCGATGGACCGCTTCCGGCCCAATCTCGTCGTGGCCGGGACCGCCCCCTGGGCGGAGGACGGATGGCGCCGGATCACCGTGGGCGAGGTCACCTTCCGCGTCGCCAAGCCGTGCGGACGCTGTGTGATCACCACGACCGACCAGCGGACGGCGGGGCGCGGCAAGGAACCGCTGCGTACGCTCGCCCGGCACCGCCGCATCGACGGCAAGCTGGTCTTCGGGCAGAAGCTGGTGCCCGAGAACACCGGTACGGTGCAGGTGGGAGACGTGGTGAGGGTGTTCACGGACTGACACCGCCGCCGGTCCGACCCGTCGAACCCAGGGGTGATTTCGCTCTCCCTTCCGCCCTTTTGTGCGTGAGCCGGGCTCCATGGGGCTATGACGGACAGGGGAACGGACGGAAGACGGAAGGGGTGCGGCGCGATGCGAGCGGTCGTGGGGCTCCGGCGCTGGCGGCACAACCCGCTGCGAAGAAGGACCGATCTCGTCGAGGCGTGGGTCGCGCTCGGCGCGCTCGTCCTGATGTTCCTCGCCGTCCCGGTGATTGGCTGGATCTCTGGCACGGCGACCGACGAGGCGTTCCGGCGGACGATCCGTACCCAGCACGAGGACCGGCACCGCACGCAGGCGCTGGTGGTCCGCCTCACCACGGCTCCCGCCCGTGTCATGTACGACCCCGAGACCTCGGCCGAGCGCGAGAGCGGCCGGCCGGTGATCGCCAAGTGGACTGCGCCGGACGGGAGTCGGCACACCGAGACCGTCCGCTCGGCGCCGGCCACGGTCCGGGCAGGCGACACCTTCCCGGTCTGGACCGACCGCGGCGGACAGCTCACCAAGCGGCCGACGGATCCCACCACCGCCCGTACGCACGCCGTGCTGGCGGGAATCGGGGCCGCCGCGTTCGCCGCCGCTCTGGTCGAGGCCGCCAGACGGCTGGCGGTCGGGATGCTCAACCGACGCCGGTACGCACGGCTCGACCTGGCGTGGGCCCAGGCCGGTCCGGATTGGGGCCGTACGGGCGCGGGCAGCTGACCCGAGGGACCCGAACAGCACTTCTCACCGTGCCCGGAACCGCTCTTGGGTCAACCCACCGGTGCCGCGCGCGCTACGGTGGTGCGACCCGGTCCGCCGTCGTGGCCGGGGCTTCCTTGAATTGACCCGGAGCGGGTCCGATCGGCACGGCACGCGCAGGCGCACGAGGTGGGGACAGAACAACACCATGGCACAGGGCACCGTCCAGGTGACGCACACCGGCACCTCGCGTTGGCGCAGGCGTACCGGCGAGTACGCGTCTCTCTCCGCGGCCCTGGAGGCCGCGAGCGACGGCGACATACTCACCGTCGCGCCGGGCACCTACCGGGAGAATCTCGTGGTCACGCGCGCCGTCACGCTGCGCGGACCCGAGAGCCCGTCGGGTTCGGTGCGGATCGCGCCGCCGGACGGCGTGCCGCTCACGGTGCGCGCGTCGGCCACCGTCCACGACCTCCATGTGGAGGGCCAGGACACGACCGCGCCCGCCCTGCTGGTGGAGGACGGCACCCCCGAGCTGACGGATCTGCGGATCGTCACGCGCTCGGCCGCCGGCATGGAGGTGCGCGGCGCGGCGCGTCCCACCGTCCGCCGCTGCACCGTCGACAATCCGGCCGGTGTCGGGATCGCCGTACTCGACGGCGCCGGCGGGGTGTTCGAGGACTGCGAGGTGGTCGCGGCCGGCCAGTCGGGCGTCTCCGTACGCGGCGGGGCGCACCCGCGGCTCGAACGCTGCCGGATCCATCACGCCTCGGGCGGCGGTCTGACCGTCACCGGCGAGGGCAGCGGGCTGGAGGCCGTCGGCTGCGAGGTGTACGAGATCAAGGGCACCGGCGTACAGATCGCCTCCCGTGCCGCGGCTCATCTCACCGACTCCAGCGTCCACCGCACTTCGGCGGACGGCATCACGCTCGACACGGACGCGGTGCTGACGCTCTCCGACTGCGACATCCACGACATCCCGGAGAACGCGGTCGATCTGCGTTCCCGCTCGGTGCTGACGCTGACCCGCTCCACGGTGCGGCGCTTCGGCCGCAACGGTCTCTCCGTCTGGGACCCGGGCACCCGGGTGGACGCCAACCAGTGCGAGATACACGACAGTACGGGCGACTACCCGGCGGTCTGGGTGAGCGACGGGGCGACGGTCGTGCTCGACTCCTGCCGCGTGCACGACGTGCCGGACGCGCTGTTCGTCCTGGACCGCGGCTCCCGCGCCGACGTCGTGGACAGCGACCTCTCCCAGGTGCGCAACACGGCCGTGTCGGTGAGCGACGGCGCGACGGCGCAGCTCGACGACTGCCGGATCAGGGAGGCGTCCACCGGCGCCTGGTTCCGCGACCACGGCAGCGGCGGCACGCTCAACTCCTGCACCATCGACGGCGTGCAGACCGGTGTCATCGTCACCAAGGGCGCGGACCCGACCATCGAGCGCTGCACGATCACTTCGCCGGCCGAAGCCGGTTTCTATGTCTCCGCCGAGGGCCGCGGCACCTTCCACGACTGCCGGGTGACGGGCAGCGGCGGTTACGGCTTCCATGTGATGGACGGCTGCCGTACGACGCTGACGCGCTGCCGCACCGAGCGGTGCGCGCGCGGCGGTTACGAGTTCCCGGACGGCACCGCACCGGGCGCCGAGGGCAACGGTGCGGGACCGACCGTGGAGGACTGCACGAGCGACGAGAGCGGCGTACTGGTCGCGGCGCCGCAGCCGACGGCGGTACTGACGGCGACGCAGACGACGGGACTGCTGGGCGCGGTCCCGGCGCAGAGTGCGCCGCCCGTACCGGACGCGGCGCCCGCCGAGCCGGTGCGCGAGCCGGGCAAGGTGCTCGGTGAACTCGACGCGCTGGTCGGCCTGGAGAGCGTCAAGCGCGAGGTCCGGGCCCTCACCAACATGATCGAGGTCGGCAGGCGCAGGCAGCGGGCCGGTCTCAAGGCCGCCTCGGCCCGCCGCCATCTGGTCTTCACCGGCTCCCCCGGTACCGGCAAGACGACGGTGGCCCGGCTGTACGGCGAGATCCTGGCCTCGCTCGGGGTGCTGGAGCGCGGTCATCTCGTCGAAGTCTCCCGGGTGGACCTGGTGGGTGAGCACATCGGCTCCACCGCGATCCGTACGCAGGAGGCGTTCGACCGTGCCCGTGGCGGCGTGCTGTTCATCGACGAGGCGTACGCGCTGTCGCCGGAGGACTCGGGGCGTGACTTCGGGCGCGAGGCGATCGACACGCTGGTGAAGCTGATGGAGGACCACCGCGAGGCGGTGGTGGTGATCGTCGCCGGGTACACGGTGGAGATGGAGCGCTTCCTCGCCGTCAACCCGGGTGTGGCGTCCCGTTTCTCACGGACCATCACGTTCAACGACTACGAGGCGGACGAACTGCTGCGGATCGTGGAGCAGCAGGCCGAGGAGCACGAGTACCGGCTCGGCGCGGGCACGGCCGAGGCGCTGCTCAAGTACTTCGCCGTGCTGCCCAAGGGACCGGCGTTCGGCAACGGCCGTACGGCGCGCCAGACGTTCGAGTCGATGGTGGAGCAACACGCGAGCAGGGTCGCCCAGTTGCCGGAGACCAGCACGGACGACCTGACGCTGCTCTACGCGGACGATCTGCCCGAACTGCCCTGACTCCGAGGGCTTTCCAGCGTTCCCCGGTCCGTCGCCGCGCCGTCCCGCTGTGCGGGCAGCGCGGGCGGCAGCCGGTCGAGCAGGGCCGCGCGCTCTACGGCGAAGGCCGGATCGGCCTGGTACTCGGAGTGGCCGAGGATCGGTTCGGGCAGCGGGTGGCGCTCGGTACGGCCGTAGGCCAGCGGGTCCTTGAGCGGCCCGTGGTCCACGGCGGGTGCGTCGCCGTCGCCACCGGTCCTGACGGGCCCGCCGATGGGGTCGGTGGCGCGCCACAGGTTGCGCCAGCAGTGGACCTCCCTGCCCAGGTCGCCGAGCGGTCCGGCGCCGAAGTAGGCGGGGAACCAGCGGCCGTACAGCCGCTCCAGCGGTGAGCCGTACGTCAGCAGCGCCACCCGGTGGCGGGTGCCTGCCGGCAGCTGCCAGACGGCCGCCGCGGCCAGCACACTGCCCTGCGAGTGGCCGGAGATGACGAGGCGTCCGCCGGTGCGGGCGGTCCAGGAGGCCATCCGCCAGGTGAGGTCGGGCACCGCGCGCTCGGCGTAGCACGGCGGCGCGAAGGGGTGCGAGGCGCGCGGCCAGAACGTGCCGACGTCCCAGAGGATGCCGATGGTGCGCCGGGCGGACGGGTCGCGGTAGGCGCGGCGTCCCCAGGTGACGAACAGTATGAAGCCGAGGCCGATCAGCCAGGAGCCGAGCGCCTGCGCGGTGTCCGCGACCGACTGGACCAGCGCGGGAGCGCCCTCGGCCGCCCGGCCCGGTACGTCCCCGCTCCGCCAGGCCCCGACGACGGCGCCGATGCCGAGCAGGAGCGTGGCGCCGGAGACGAGGCCGACCAGCCGGGGCGCCGCGTCGGTGAGTTCGGCGCGGGCGCGGGCTCCGGCGATCCGGCGGGTACGGACGGAGTCCGGCGTGACCTTCTCCTCGCGCGACCCGTACTCCGCCTCCACGACGGGCGCGAGGCGACGGGCGGTGCGCACGGTGCGCACGGCGAGGAGGACGACCGGGATCAGCAGGAGCACGAGCAGGACGGGTATGACGGCGGCCTGCCAGCTGAGCAGCACCGGCGGTCCGATGATCGAGCCCTCCCCCATGCCCGGTGTGCCCGACCCGTCGAGCCAGTCGCCGACGCGCTGCGCCACACCGCCGGTCATCACCCCGGCCAGGGCGCAGGCCAGCATGGCGACGGCGGGGCCGCCGAGGCCGAGCAGGGCGATCCTGGCGTGCGGGGCGCGCCGGTGCAGGACGAGGGCCGCGGCGGCGAGGGCGACGACGAGGACGCCCTGGGCGAGGACGAGCACCGGGAACGTGATCGCGCCGGGGAGGGTGCCGGCGGAGACCCAGCCGGGGCGGGACCAGGCGGCGTACAGCACGGAGAGGGCGAGCAGGGCGAGGGAGACGGCGGGCAGCCGGCTGATGACCGCCTTGTCGAGCGTGCCGTCGCGCCTGCGCTCGCCGCGGCCCCTGCTGCACACCACCCAGAGCACAACGAGCCCGCCCACGACGAGAGTTGACTGGAGCAGCCAGCCGGCGCCCTCGCGTACGGCACTCGACGCGCCGCGGTCGTGGCGGGCGGTGGCGCCGGTGATCGCGCCGGCGACGGTGAGGAATCCGGCGGCGGTGTGCGCGGCGCGCAGGCGCGCGACGAGCCGGCGGCCGTACCAGAAGCCGGGCCTGGCGAGTGCGGGCCGGACCTTCGGGGCGTGGTGGGCGCTCTCCCCGGCCGGGCCCTCGTAGGCGTCGGTGGGGTCGGTGGTGTTCGTGACGTCCATGGCGTCGTCGGCGCTCCCGGCCCCGGCGGCCGGCTCCGGGAGACTCCCGCCCGGCACGGCGTCGGTCGGCGGGCGCTGGGCCTCGTACGCGCTCCAGGTCCGGTTGGACAGGTACCACAGGAGCCCCACCAGCGCGGCCGGTACGAGGGCGGCCAGCGCGAGGCGGCGGCCGGGCTGCGCCCACCAGCCGTCCCGCGTGGCGGACAGGAAGCCGAGCCAGGCCCGGTCGTCCGCGCAGCCGGCGGAGCCCGCGCACTGCCAGGCCACCAGGTCGAGCGCGACCTCACAGGCGCCGGCCGTCAGCAGCACGGTGAGCGTGAGGGCGAGCAGCCGTACGAGCACCCCGTAGACCCGCTGTGTCCGGGCGAGCCCGTTGGTCGCCGGGCGCATCCAGTGCGCGAGGTTGACGACCATGAAAGGGAGCAGCAGCAGCCACAGGGCGCGCGCGCCGTTCCCGGAGGTGAGATTGGACCAGCAGTACGCCTCGGGCACCGGCCCGTCCTCGTACCGCTCGGGGTGGGACTCGGCCTCCTCGTCGTCGGGACGCCGGTAGATGGCCGCGGTCTCGTCGCCCGTGATCCGGACCGTGTACGGATCGGCGAGCATCTCCTGCGGTGTGGCGCCGCCGACTCCGTGGACCAGCAGTTCGAGCGCGGCGCCGCCGCCGCTGCGGACGGGGGGCTCAGGGGACACGTCGATGACTCGCTCTCCAAGGTGGCGTCTCGCGGGCGGTGACCACCCCTCAGCGACTCTCCCCGGACGGGGGCGGGCCGACACCTGCGTACGGGGCCCAACGCCGTGGGAGGATGGGGAACCTTTTGATCAGCTGTGTACGGCGGCCACGCACAATGCCGACGTGGAAGGACAGGCCCGGTGGTGAGCGACAACCAGAACCTCCTCGCGGAACAGCGGCGCGCCCTGATCCTCGACGAGGTGCGCAGGCGCGGCGGAATCCGGGTCAACGAGCTGACGCGCAAGCTCAACGTCTCGGACATGACGGTCCGCAGGGACCTCGACGCGCTCGCTCGGCTCGGTGTCATCGAGAAGGTGCACGGCGGCGCCGTGCCGGTGGTCGAGGCGAGTACGCACGAGCCGGGCTTCGAGGCCAAGTCGGAGCTCGAACTCAGCGCCAAGGAGGACATCGCACGGGCGGCGGCCGCGATGGCGGTGCCGGGCCGGGCGATCGCGCTGTCGGGCGGGACCACCACGTACGCGCTGGCGCACCATCTGCTGGACGTGCCCGATCTGACGGTGGTGACGAACTCCGTGCGGGTCGCCGACGTGTTCCACGCCGCTCAGCCGGCCGGGACGTCGGGCGGTCAGCGCGCGGGCGCGGCCACCGTGGTCCTCACGGGAGGTGTCCGTACGCCGTCGGACTCGCTGGTCGGGCCGGTCGCCGACCAGGCGATCCGCTCGCTCCACTTCGACGTGCTCTTCCTCGGTGTGCACGGCATCTCCCCGGCGGCCGGTCTGTCCACGCCGAATCTGGCCGAGGCGGAGACGAACCGCCGTTTCGTGCGTTCGGCGCGCCGGGTGGTGGTCGTGGCCGACCACACCAAGTGGGGGACGGTGGGCCTGAGTTCGTTCGCGACGCTGGACCAGGTGGACACCCTGGTCACCGACGCCGGGCTGTCGGCCGAGGTGCGCGAGGAGATCGTGGAACACCTGCCGGGCCTGGTGGTCGCCGGGGAATCGGCGGAGCGGTGACCGTCTTCCGCGTCGAGCGCCGTACGGCCCTGCCGGCCGAGGAGGCCTGGCGGCGCGTCACCGACTGGCCGGCGCACGGGCAGCGGGTGCCGTTGACACGGATCCTGGTGCGGACGCCGGGGCCGACCGGCACCGGGACGGTGTTCGTGGCACGTACGGGACTCGGACGCGTGCGGTTCGACGACCCGATGGAGGTCGTGCGCTGGGAGCCGCCCGCGCCGGGGAGCCCGGGGCGCTGCCGGCTGGAGAAGCGTGGGCAGGCGGTCACGGGCTGGGCCGAGATCGAGGTGACGGAGACGGGGACCGGGGCCGGTTCGGACGGGCGCACGCTGGTGACCTGGACGGAGGAGCTGCGGCTCGGCTTCCTGCCGCGCTTCCTCGACGGGGTGACGGCACGGACGGGACGCGTCGTCTTCGGCCGTGAGGTCGACGGCCTTCTCCGCGGCCGGGAGCGCTGAACGCGCGACGCACGGCGCCGGTCCCGGTTCGGCCCGCGCCGCCGGCGTGACGTTCGCACGTCACTCGATTCCTCAGGAGTGACCGCGCATCCGCACAATCGAAACAGGGCGCCCCGTGACAGCTCCGTGGAGCTGACGGCGCAAAACTCCCGGCGGCGCGCTGACGCCTGACGGTCAGTCGGACCAGACCCCGGTCCGCAGAAAGCTCTCGATCGTGGCGGTGTACGGCGCGATGTCGATGTCCTGTGCGGCGAGCCAGTCGTCGGAGTAGTACTTGTCGAGGTAGCGGTCGCCCGGGTCGCAGATCAGTGTCACCACACTGCCCCGGTGCCCGTCCGCCACCATCTCGGCGACGACCTTCAGCGCGCTCCACAGTCCGGTGCCGGTCGAACCGCCCGCTCTGCGGCCGATGTTGCGCTCCAGTACGCGTACGGCGGCGATGCTCGCGGCGTCCGGCACCTTCATCATCCGGTCGATGGCCCCGGTCACGAAGCTCGGCTCCATCCGGGGTCTGCCGATGCCCTCGATGCGCGAACCGCGCTCCGAACTCGCCCGCGGGTCGCGGCGGGTCCAGCCGTCGAAGAAACAGGAGTTCTCCGGGTCCGGGACACAGACCATCGTGTCGTACTGCATGTAGCGCACATAACGGGCGATGGTGGCGGAGGTGCCGCCGGTGCCGGCCGTCGCCACGATCCACGCGGGCACCGGGTAGCGCTCCAGCCTCAGTTGCTGGTAGATCGATTCGGCGATGTTGTTGTTGCCCCGCCAGTCGGTGGCCCGCTCCGCGTAGGTGAACTGGTCCATGTAGTGGCCGCCGGTCTCGGCCGCGAGCCGCGCCGACTCCTCGTACATCCTGCGCGAGTCGTCGACGAAGTGGCAGCGCCCGCCGTGCAGTTCGATGAGCCGGCACTTCGCCGGGCTGGTGGTGCGCGGCATGACCGCGATGAACGGGACGCCGATCAGCTTCGCGAAGTACGCCTCCGAGACCGCTGTCGAGCCGCTGGACGCCTCGATGACGGGCTTTCCGGGGCGGATCCAGCCGTTGCAGAGCCCGTAGAGGAACAGTGAGCGGGCGAGCCGGTGTTTGAGACTGCCGGTCGGGTGGGTGGACTCGTCCTTCATGTACAGGTCGATGCCCCACCGCTCCGGCAGCGGGAAGAGCAGGAGGTGTGTGTCGGCCGAGCGGTTGGCGTCCGCCTGGACCTTGCGTACGGCCTCCTTGAGCCAGGCCCGGTACGCGGGGTCGCCGCGGTTCACGTCGATCGTCTGCTGCCGCTCTGTCATGCGCGCCGTCCCCTGGTCCGCCCGTGACGTGTTCCGCCGGTGTCCGCCGCGGTGGTAACCGGCGGGACACGGGCGCAACAGTAAGCCCTCGACCTGCGCAAACCATCCCTTTGGGTATCCATAGTCGCGCCTTGGACTTGGGGCCCACCGGGACCGGGCGCGGTGCTGACGGGTCGTCCGGGACGGCGGGGGAAGCCGCTCTGGCGCCCACGCGCCGAGTTGTGCAGACTTCCCTTAGCGAACAGGTACGGAGGGGGCGGATCAGCCATGGCGGAACCGGAGTTCAGCGCGAGTGGCGTCGAGATAGAGCGCTGGCCCCGCTCGCTCACCAAGGCGGGACGGGTCCTCATCCAGGACGGCAGACTGGCGCTGCTGACCAGCTACGGACGGGTCATCGACAGTGCGCCGCTGCGGGCGGTGCAGGCGGCGAAGCCGTGGTTCCGGGGGGACGACAGCACGGTGGCGACGGTGAACGGCACGCGCTACCGGCTGACCATGGGCCGGGACGGCCGGCGGCCGGAGGGCAGAGTGCTGGCGGGGCGCTTCCTGGAGACCGTACGCAGAGCGGGAGCGGCGAAGACCTGACCCCGGGCCCTGTCCGGATCCGGCCCGGCGCCTGTCTCGTTGACGCGAGTTGCGGTCCCGTGGGAGGTGGTTCACTCTGGGGTGTATCACTCAGGGTGAACCGGTGGTGACGCTGCGATCCAGCCCCGCCGGGCAGGACAGCAGCGAGCCTCGCGAGTGAGCTGCTGGTTTTTGATCCATGCCTTCTTCCGGACTCAATCGGGGAGTCGCAGCCGTGATCAGCCAGCCGAACAGGCAGTGCACGGTGGAGCTCCAGGCCCTGCCGTCGCGGATCCGCCAAGTCCGCAGAATCGTTTCTGCGCAATTGCGCTACTGGCAGCTCGACCCACTCATCGACCCAGCGGCGCTCGGCGTGACCGAGCTGCTGACCAACGTCCACCGGCACGCACAGCCGGACAAGATGTGCAGCGTCGACATCGAGCTCCTGCTCGACCGGCTCACGGTCTCGGTCCACGACCACGACCCGCGCCTGCCGACGATCAAGGAGGCCGATCCGCTCGACGTGTGCGGGCGCGGTCTCGCCCTGATCGAGGCGGTCAGCGAGAGCTGGGGAGTGCGCGCGGAGGGCGACGCGGGGAAGGTCATCTGGTTCACGCTCCCCGCCCCGTCCGCCGCCGTGCCCCGCAACCCGGTGTACGGCTCGACGACCGACGGCCCCTTCGCGTACGGGTCCTTCGCCGACAGCGCCTTCGCGGGGATCCGGGCCGTGGCCGGGGAGCGCGAACACACCGCCGCCCGGTCCGCCGTGGGTCGGGCCGCTCGTAGACCGCTTTGACGGTGCAGGTCTCCACGGCGCCGTCGGTGAAGGTCGGTCGCGTCGTGCCGCCGGTCCGCAGACTCCGTTCCTCGGCCTGCGACCGCGACACGGCGATGCCCTTGGTGCCGAATCCGGCGAACGAGCCCTCCACGGACCCGAGATCGAAGCCCTCGGCGAGTGCGGCCGGGTCGGCGACGGTCAGTTGACGGCCGTCACCGTCGATCTTCGCCACTCCCCTGCCGAGCCCCACCGCCGGGCCCACTTGGGGGAGTTCGGCCGGCGCGGGGGCGAGCGCCGGGCTCAGCCCGCTGCCTCCGCCGCCGAACGCCGGGACGCCGACCGCGAGGTCGCCGGTGAAGGAACGGGACACCGTGCGGTCCATGGTGGTCTTCAGCGAGGCGCCGAAGACCGTGAACAGGGACACCAGAGCGGCACCGGTCATCAGCGCGGTGGCGGTCGCCGCCGGGCGTGCGGGGCTGCGCAGGGCGTTGCGCTTCGCCAGGGCGCCCGTAACGCCGCGCAGCCGGTCCAGCGGCCCGCCCAGGAGCCGTACGGCGTGGGTGGCGGCCACCGGGCCGAGCACCACGAAGGCGGCCAGGGTGAGAACCGCGCCCGTTCCGGCGAGCACGAGGCACGGCGCGGCGAAGAGACCGAGCAGGATCGCGCCGATCCCGGCCGGGCCCACCGCCGTACCGACGACGGCCAGCGTCCCGGAGGCGCCCGAGTCGTCCACGGCGGTCTCGCGCAGCGCGGCCGGCGGCGCGGTGCGCCCGGCCCCGTGATCGCGGTGAGGCGGCCGGCGGGGAAGTCGACGCTCACCCCGTCCAGGGCCCTCACCTCCGTGTCGCCCCTGCTGTGGACCTTGACCGCGTCCACGACGCGGGCGGCGTGGGTGGTGGTGGGCGTGGCGGTGGTCACGCCGCGCCGCCCTTGCCCGTACGGCCGAACTGCTCGTCCAGTACGGAGAGCCGGCGCCAGTACTCGTCCTCGTCGATCTCACCGGCGGCGAAGCGCCGGCCCAGCATCGCGATGGGCGACTGCGCGTCGTGCCGGTCGGTCGTCTCCCGTACGTCCCGGGCGTCCCGCTCGAAGCGGCCGGACCGCCACGGAGGGCCGCCCCCGCGTCCGCGCCGGACGGTCCGGCGCAGGAGGGTGACGCCCACGACGATCACGGCTGCCCACACGAGCGGGAAGAACAGGATCCAGGGGCCGGGTCCGCCACTGTTCGCAAGGGCGTTCATCTCCGGTCAACTCCTCGGTTCGCGACTCTCTCGGTCTTTCTCTGTCGCTTCCGAGAGTCGCGCCGGGAGGGGGGCCGGGTCGTCGTGCGGCCGGCGGCAGTACGGGTACCTCCCGGGGAGTACGCGGGCCCGGCACGGCTGCTCCCGGCGGCCCGGGCCGGGGGCCGGCGGCGTACCTCTCAGGTCTCGTCCAGGTCCTTCAGACGCCGGAAGACCCGGCCCTCGTGGGCGAGACGGCCCACCAGTGCCCCGCCGTAGACGACGAATCCGACGCCGACGAGCCACGACTGGAGGACCAGGACGGTACCGAAGGGACCGTAGGTGACGGCGCTTGAGGCGATCAGCGGTGAGAAGACGAGCTGCGAGAAGCCCCGCAGGCCCAGCAGGCCGAGGGTGGTGGCCACCGCGCCCGGCACCAGGGCGATCCAGCGGACGCGCCCGCCGAGCAGGATGTGCTGGGCGATCCAGAAGAACAGGAACGTGCCGATGACGTCCAGCACGACGACCGTCAGCGGGCCGGTGACATCGCCGGAGGGGGAGGGCGTGTTGACGAAGCCGAGCAGCGCGCCGACCAGCAGGGCGAGGAAGACGACATGGCGCCACATGGTGTGCCAGCGGGCGGTGGGCAGGTCCCAGACCTTCTCGTAGCCGGTCTGCACGGCGGAGCCGAAGGTCAGTCCGAAGACGGCGAGCGCGGCGAGACCGAAGGCGGTGGTGCGCTGGAGCGCCGTGTCGGGCACCCCGAACAGCCGCTCGACCTCCAGTTGGGACTCATGGGTGACGCCGATGGCCTGCCCGAGCCAGCGCGCGAAGCCGTGACCGCTGGCGGGCTGGGCCGCCGCGACCAGCACCAGCACGGGGACGAGGGTGAGGAATCCGAGCGCCGCGAAGCCCATGGCGCGGTGCAGCAGCTCCATCTCGCGCCCGCTCGTCCACGCGACCCCGAGCGGTGAGAGGCGCAGCCGCCGGTCGAGGCGCTGGAACCAGCGCGGCGGGGGCGACGGGGGCTCGATGCCGGGCGGCGTCTGGGTCATAAGGGATGACCTACCCGCGATGGCGCGGCGGGCCGTCCGTGGTGCCGCCGGACGGGTGGTGGGGCGGTGGCGCGGGCCGGGGGTGACGGCCCGCGTGGCGGGTCGGGGGCGTGGCTTCGGACGGACGGACGGGGCCGGGCCGTGCGATCGGGGCCGGGCCGTGCGATCGGGGCCGGGCCCGTCAGGTCAGTGCGGCCAGGGGATCGTCCAGGACCGGCTGCCAGGCCAGCTCGGCGGCGCCGACAAGGCTGTTGTGGTCCAGCGTGCAGGCGAGGATCGGCACGCTCCCGCTGCGGCCCCACAGGCTGCGGTCGGCGACGACGGCGCGCAGCCGGGCGGGGTCGGCGTCGAGCAGTTCACGGTGCAGCCCGCCGAGGATGACCCGGTCGGGGTTGAGGATGTTCACCAGTCCGGCGAGCCCCTGGCCCAGCCGGTCGATGAGCTGTTCGGCCGCCGCGCGTACGGACCGGTCGCCGTACTCCGTACGGAGCAGGTCGCGGGACTGCTGGAGCAGCGACACCTCGGGGCCGGGGTCGCGGCCGGCCGCGTCGAGGAAGGCCAGCGGATCGGTCTCGACGTCGAGACAGCCCCGGCTGCCGCAATGGCAGGGCCTGCCCTCGGGGTTGACGGTCAGATGGCCGACTTCGAGGGCGAGCCCCGAACTGCCCGTGTGCAGACGGCCGTCCACGACGAGGGCGCCGCCGACGCCGCGATGCCCCGTGGCGACACAGAGGAGTTGGGCGGCGCCCCGGCCCGCGCCGTGCCGGTGTTCGGCGAGGGCTGCCAGGTTGACGTCGTTGCCGGTGAAGGCGGGGCCCTCGATACCGGCCGCGCGTACCTGCTCGACGAAGAGGTCGCGTACGGGCGCGCCGGCCGGCCAGGCGAGGTGCAGGGGGTTGAGTGCCGTGCCCTCGGGCTCGGCGACCGCCGAGGGGACGGCGAGACCGGCGCCGACGCAGCGTCGTCCGCTGTCGCGCAGGAGCTTGGCGCCCTCGGCGACGACGGCGCCGAGTACCTGGGCGGGGTCGGAGGAGACCGTGACGCAGCCGGGCGCGGTGGCGACCGTACGGCCGCCGAGGGCGACCAGCGCGGCGCGGAAGCCGTCGGCGTGGACCTGGGCGGCGAGGACCACGGGGCCGGTGTCGTCGACGGAGAGACGGTGCGAGGGGCGGCCCTGGGAGCCGGCCGCGGCGCCGGGACGGGAGTCGACGCGGATGAGGCCGAGCGCTTCCAGTTCGGCGGCGACGGCGCCGGCCGTCGCGCGGGTGACACCCAGTTCGGAGGTGAGCACGGCGCGGGTGGGCGCGCGGCCCGTGTGAACCAGTTCCAGTGCGGGGCCCAGCGCGCTGCGGCCTCTCTCCAGTCGTGTTCTGGTCGTCGTCACCTTGCCGTTCATGGAGGTGAGTCTCCCATGATCCCGGCGCCGGGCCGCAGCCCTGTACGGATCGGCCCCGAGCCCCTATCCTTCTTTTGTGCCGAACCTAAACAAACTCCGGACGGCCATATCGGGGGGCCGCGGCGGAGATCCCGCCCGCGACGTCCCGCTGTCCTCCCTCACCCGCCTCCGTATCACTCTGACCGTGTTCTTCGCCCTGGACGGCTTCCTCTTCGCCGGCTGGGTCGTCCGTATCCCCGCCATCAAGCAGCAGACCGGCGCGTCGGCGAGCGACCTCGGGCTGGCGCTGCTCGGGGTGTCCGCCGGGGCCGTGGTGACGATGATGTTCACCGGACGGATGTGCAGGCGGTTCGGCAGTCATCCGGTGACCGTCGTCAGTTCGGTGCTGCTGGCGCTGAGCATCGCGCTGCCCGCGCGGACGCACTCGGCGCTGACACTCGGCCTGGTCCTGCTCGTCTTCGGTGCCGCGTACGGCGCGCTCAACGTCTCGATGAACAGCGCCGCCGTCGATCTCGTCGCCGCGATGCGCCGTCCCGTGATGTCGAGCTTCCACGCCGCGTTCAGCGTGGGAGGCATGGCGGGCGCGGGACTCGGCGGTCTGGTGGCCGGTGGTCTCTCCCCCTCGGCGCACCTCCTCGCCCTCACGGGCGTCGGACTGGTCGTCACCGCGCTCGCCGGTCCGTCGCTGCTGCGCCACACGGTGCCCACGGCCCCCGGTCCGGTCCCCGCTCCCGCCGCCGTGAAGGGCGGTGCGGAGAGCGAGGGCGCCCCGCGGCGGCTCGACCGGCGCACGCGCCGGCTCGTCGTCCTGTTCGGCGTCATCGCGCTGTGCACGGCCTACGGGGAAGGCGCCCTCGCGGACTGGGGCGCCCTGCACCTCGCCCAGGACCTGGACGCCGGTGCCGGGCTCGCCGCCGCCGGGTACTCGCTGTTCGCGCTCGCCATGACGGTGGGACGCCTCTCCGGTACGGCCCTGCTCGAACGGCTCGGCCAGACCCGCACCCTGGTCGCCGGGGGCGCCCTCGCCGCGTTCGGTATGCTCCTCGGCGCCCTCGCGCCCACGACGTGGCTCGCGCTGCTCGGCTTCGCCGTCACCGGACTCGGTCTCGCCAACATCTTTCCGGTGGCCGTGGCCAGGGCGGGCGCGCTCGCCGGACCGAGCGGTGTGGCCGCCGCGTCCACGCTGGGCTACGGCGGAATGCTGCTGGGGCCGCCCGCGATCGGCTTCCTCGCCGACTGGTTCTCGCTGCCCGTGGCGCTGACCACCGTCGCCCTGCTGGCCGCAGCGGCAGCCCTGATCGCGTACTCGGCGCGCAACGTCTCGGCGCCCGAACCGAGTTCAGCCGGCCCGGCGGGCGTCCCGGCGGAGGGCTCTCAGGAGGCCGTGAGGGAGGCACGGGCCGATGTCCCGGCGGACGCGACGGCCCGCACCGCGCACCAGGAGGGATGAGTAGCCGTACTCAGGCACACCCGTTCGGGCCGTCCCACCATGGAGGCATCCAACCGACACGGGAGAGCATCATGAAGTCAGGACGCCCGACCGCACTGGCCCGGCTCGCCAAGGGCCCCGTCCGGCTCGTCCACGACAACCGGGCCTCGCGGATCTACCTCGCCCTGGTCGCCGCGGCGGCGGTCTTCGTCACCGTGGACACGCTGTTCGTGCACACCGACGACGCGTCGTTCGCCGGCGTGTGGCTCTTCGCGCTGGCGGCGCCCACCGTCTTCCTCTTCTTCGCCGGCGGATCGCTGATGGGCGAGTCGTTCGCCTCCTCCTCCGCGTTCGGGTACGTGGCGCTCATCGCCTCCGTACTCATCCAGGCCGCGGCCATCGGGGCGTTCGTCCGGCTGCTGAGCGACCGGACCGGCCACGTGCGTACGCCTCGCGAGGCCTGACCTGCCGTCAGCCCAGCCAGCCGGGACGCACGAGCCCCGACTCGTAGGCCCTGACGACCAGTTGGGCCCGGTCGCGGGCACCTAGCTTCACCATCGTTCGGCTCACATGCGTCTTGGCGGTGAGCGGGCTGACGACCAGCCTGCGGGCGATCTCCTCGTTCGAGAGCCCGATCCCGACGAGGGCCATCACCTCCCGCTCCCGCTCGGTGAGTTCACCGAGGCCGTCGGCCGAGGACGGCGGCTTGGAGCGCGAGGCGAACTCGGCGATCAGCCGCCGCGTCACCCCGGGCGACAGCAGCGCGTCGCCGTCCACCACCGCCCGTACGGCGCGCAGCAGTTCCTCCGGTTCGGTGTCCTTCACCAGAAAGCCGGACGCGCCCGATCGCAGTGCCTCGAAGACGTACTCGTCGAGTTCGAAGGTGGTGAGCATGACCACCTTCACCTCGTCGAGGCCACCGTCCCCGGTGATCCGGCGGGTGGCGTCGAGCCCGTCCATGACGGGCATCCGGATGTCCATCAGGACGACGTCCGGGGTGAGTTCGCGCACCGCGCGCACCGCTTGGTCGCCGTCGGCGGCCTCCCCCACGACCTCGATGTCCGGCTGGGCGTCGAGCAGCGCGCGGAAGCCCGCCCGTACCAGAGACTGGTCGTCGGCGAGCAGGACACGGATCACGGTGTCTCCTTGGGCTTCAGGGGGAGGACGGCCTTCACGCGAAAGCCCCCGTCCGGGCGCGGGCCCGCCTCGATGGTGCCACCGAGGGCGGCGGCCCTCTCCCGCATTCCCACCAGTCCGTTGCCGCAGCCGCCGGCCTCGTCGCCGGTCGCGGGACCCTCGTCGTCGACGCGCAGGGTGAGTACGCCCGCGCCGTAGCCGACCCGGACGTGCGCGGTACGGGATCCGGAGTGCCGCACCACGTTGGTGAGGGCTTCCTGGACGATGCGGAAGGCGGCGAGATCGGCACCGGGCGACAGCGCGACGCGCTCGCCCCGGGTCTCGACCCCGACGGTCAGACCGGCCGCGGCGGCCTGCTCCACCAGTTCGGGGAGCCGGTCCAGTCCCGGCGCGGGTGCGCGGGGGGCGGCGCCGGAGGTCCTGAGCGTGTCGAGGACCTGCCGGACCTCTCCCAGCGCCTCCTTGCTCGCGGCCTTGATGGTGGTGAGCGCGGTGCGGGCCTGTTCCGGATCGGAGTCGAGGAGCGCGAGCCCCACGCCCGCCTGGACGTTGATGACCGAGATGGAGTGCGCGAGCACGTCGTGGAGTTCCCGCGCGATACGCAGCCGCTCCTCGTCGGCACGGCGCGCCTCGGCGGCGGCACGCTCGGCCCGCGCGTGGATCCACTGCTCCCGGCGCACCCGGACGAGTTCGGAGCCGACGAGTACGGCCACCACCCAGGCGGCGACGCCCACTTCGGGCCCCCACGGGGCGCCGACGTCGCCTTCCGGCGGCAGGTGCCGGTAGAGCAGATGGCCGACCAGCAGATGGCCCGCCCAGAGCAGACCGATCGCCCACCAGGCCGCCGCGCGGTGTCCGGAGACGATCGCGGCGAAGCAGGCGACCGCGACGGTGATGAAGATCGGGCCGTAGGGGTATCCCGCGCCGAGGTACAGCGCCGCCGAGAGGGCGACTCCCAGGACGCAGAGGACCGGGTAACGGCGGCGCAGCACGAGGAGCGCGGGGCCGGCGAGCAGCAGGACACGGGCGAACGCGTCGAGCTGTTCACGGTCCGGCTGCGCCTCGGCGGCGAAGCCGGTGCCGACCGTGACGAAAACGGCGAGGACCAGGCTGGAGAACCAGGGCAGCCGCGAAAGCCGCGCGCCGCCGGGCCCCCAGTGCGTCCCACCGCCGCCCGGCCCGCACCCGCCCCTGGACCAGGGGGGACGGAACCCGGCACGGCTGATCTGCTGTTCCATACCGTCACGCTAGACCGGCCGGCGGACGCCGGGCGTCCGCCGGGCGTGGTGACCGCGGGTACTCCCGGCGTAGTACGGCGTGGCGGGTACGGACAGGAGATCGCCGGGGCAACCGCCAGGCTCCGGCGCAGCTCCCGGCGGCGGCCCCCGGAAGAACTCGCTGCTACGGGGTGACCGCGCCGTCCTTCCGGTCCTTGTCCCGCTCCTCGTCCTCCCGCGCCGGCTCCCGACCGCCCTTCTCCGTGCTCCGCGCGGCGCCCGCCTGCTGGCGGTCGAGCACGTCCAGCGCACGCCGCGCCAGCGGATGGGTCCGTACGAGACCGCCCAGGGACGTCACGCCGCGCGTGATGTCCGCGAACGCCTTCCAGGCCGGGCGGAAACCGGTGATCAACGCGTGCAGCAGACCGGGCCTGCGCTCGAAGACGGAGAGCATCCGCCGGCCGACGCTCATCTCCACCCCGAGACCCGCCTTGATCGCGAAGGCGTAGTTCAGCGCCTGGCGGCGGGCGTCCACCGCGTCGTGCGCCTCCGCGATCCGTACCGCCCACTCCCCCGCCAGCCGGCCCGAGCGCAGCGCGAAGGAGATCCCTTCCCTGGTCCACGGCTCCAGCAGGCCCGCCGCGTCGCCGCACACCAGCACCCGGCCGCGCGAGAGGGGCGAGTCGTCGCTGCGGCAGCGCGTCAGATGGCCCGACGAGACCGCGGGCTCGAACCCGGCGAGCCCCTGCTTGGCGACGAAGTCCTCCAGATAGCGCTTCGTCGCGGCGCCGTCACCGCGCGCGGAGATGACACCGACCGTGAGGGTGTCGCCCTTGGGGAACACCCAGCCGTAACTCCCCGGCAGCGGGCCCCAGTCGATGAGCACCCGTCCGGCCCAGTCCTCGGCGACCGTCGGGGGCACCGGGATCTCCAGCTCCAGGCCGAGGTCGACCTGGTCGAGCTTCACCCCGACATGAGCGCCTATCCGGCCCGCACTGCCGTCGGCGCCGACGACCGCGCGCGCCAGGATCGTCTCGCCGTCGGCGAGGACCACGGCGACCGTACGGCGGTCGGGCACGGCCGGGCCGTGCTGCTGGACCCGTGAGACCGAGGCGCCCGTACGGAGCACGGCGCCCGCCTTCTGGGCGTGCTCCACCAGACTCGCGTCGAACTCGGGCCTGTTGATGAGCCCGAAGAGCATGCGCCGGGAGCGGCGGGTCCGCGCCAGCCGGCCGTTCATCGAGAACGTGACCGCGTGCACCCGGTCGCGCAGGGGCAGTTCGAAGCCGGGCGGCAGGGCGTCGCGCGAGGGGCCGATGATGCCACCGCCGCAGGTCTTGTACCGGGGCAACTCCGCCTTCTCCAGCAGCAGCACCCGACGGCCCGCGACAGCCGCCGCGTAGGCCGCGGACGCTCCCGCCGGACCCGCGCCGACCACGACGACATCCCACACCGACCGGTCGTGCTCACCCTCGTGACCGGCCTCGGGACCAGTCCCGGGCCCGCTTGCAGGTTCACTTCCGGCGTCTGCGTTCTCGCTGCTCACGATGTGCTTCTGCTCCTGATCCGACCGGTGGCCCTTGCTGTCGCACGGCATCCTACGGCGCCTGCGGGCCCGGTCCGTTGTGGGAGGATCGAGCCCTGTCCTTCGACGCACACACAAACACACAACGTCGTACCCGCCTGGAGCGTGCCCATGCCCGTCAGTCCGATCGCCGAAACCGTCACTTCGCTGATGCCGCGCGCACGGGCGGAACTCGCGGAACTGGTGGCCTTCCGGTCGGTGGCGGATCCCGCGCAGTTCCCCCGCGAGGAGTGCGAGGCCGCCGCGGCGTGGGTGGCGGACGCGCTGCGCGCCGAGGGCTTCGAGGACGTCGCGGCGCTGGACACCCCGGACGGCAGCCAGTCCGTGTACGGCTTCCTGCCCGGTCCCGAAGGGGCCCCGACCGTGCTGCTGTACGCGCACTACGACGTCCAGCCGCCGCTCGAGGAGAGCGCGTGGGTCACGCCGCCGTTCGAGCTGACGGAGCGCGACGGCCGCTGGTACGGACGCGGGGCGGCCGACTGCAAGGGCGGCTTCGTGATGCATCTGCTCGCGCTGCGCGCCCTCAAGGCCGCCGGCGGCGTGCCCGTCGCCGTCAAGATGATCGTGGAGGGCTCGGAGGAGCAGGGCACGGGCGGTCTGGAGCGGTACGCCGAGGAGCACCCTCGGTTGCTGGCCGCCGACACGATCGTCATCGGTGACACCGGCAACTTCCGGGTCGGGCTGCCGACGGTCACGGCGACGCTGCGCGGCATGACGATGCTGCGCGTCCAGGTCGACACCCTCGAAGGCAACCTGCATTCGGGGCAGTTCGGCGGCGCCGCGCCGGACGCCCTCGCCGCGCTCATCCAGCTGCTCGCCTCGCTGCGGGCGCAGGACGGCTCGACGACCGTGGACGGTCTGGCGGCCGACGCCGACTGGGACGGACTCGACTACCCCGAGGCCGACTTCCGCAAGGACGCCAAGGTGCTGGACGGTGTGGGGCTGATCGGCCGGGGCACGGTCGCCGACCGGGTCTGGGCCAGGCCCGCGGTCACCGTCATCGGCATCGACTGCCCGCCGGTGGTCGGCGCGACGCCGTCGGTGCAGGCGAGCGCCCGCGCGCAGATCAGTCTGCGGGTGCCACCGGGGCAGGACGCCGTCGAGGCGACGAAGCTGCTCACCGCGCACCTTCGGGCGCACACGCCCTGGGGCGCGCGGGTGGCGGTCGAACAGGTCGGGCAGGGCCAGCCGTTCCGCGCGGACACCTCCAGCCCCGCGTACACCTCGATGGCCGAGGCGATGCGCGTCGCCTATCCGGGCGAGGAGATGCAGACCGCCGGGATGGGCGGCTCCATCCCGCTCTGCAACACGCTGGCGGCGCTGTACCCGGCCGCGGAGATACTGCTGATCGGCCTGAGCGAGCCGGAGGCGCAGATCCACGCGGTCAACGAGAGCGTGTCGCCGGGGGAGTTGGAGCGCCTGTCGGTGGCCGAGGCGCACTTCCTGGTCAACTACGCGCGGTCGAAGCGGGGTTAGACCCCTGCCCGGCGGACCGTCGGGGCCCTGACGTGGGCATCCGCGAAACGGTTCACCCGGGGGCCATCCGGTCGTTCTGCGGACAGCGGAAATCGCCGTGAGCGAAGTGCCGCACACGTCCCTTCCCCAATGCATACATTCGACACATGGATCTCGTTGCGATCAGTCCACGGCTGCATATGCTCCGTTTCCCCATCGGTCAGGCGTACTTGTGGCAGGACGAGAACGAGCTGACTCTCGTCGACTCCGGTCACGTCTACGCGGGTCCGGACATCGAATACGCCATCCGCGATCTTGGTCTCACCCCCGGGAACCTGCGCCGCATCGTCCTCACCCACTGCCACCGCGACCATGTGGGCGCGGCGCAGGAGCTGGCGGGGCGGTACGGCGCCGAGATCATGGCGCACCGGCTGGAGGCGCCCGTCATCCGCGGCGAGTGGCCCGTGCCCGACCCGCTGCTCCTCGACTGGGAGATCCCCCTGTACGAGCGCGGGCTGACCGTGCCGCCCGCGCCGCCCACGCGGGTGGACCGCGAGCTGGAGGACGGCGACGAGCTGCCCTTCGGCGACGGCGCCCGGGTGGTGCACGTACCGGGACACACGTACGGGTCCATCGCCGTCCATCTGCCTTACCACGGCGTGCTGTTCACCGGTGACGCCGTGGCCGCCGCCGAACGCCGGGTGATGCTGGGCGTGTTCAACGTCAACCGCGAGAGCGCCAAGCGGTCCATGATCCGGTTGGCCGCCCTCGGTCCGTCGACCGTCTGTTTCGGCCACGGCGATCCGCTCGTCACCGACGCCACCACGGACGCGGCGTCCGTGCTGCGCGTGTCAGCCGACCGGGACACCGGCCTCCAGATTGAGTACGGTCCGCCGCTCCCGGGCGCGTAGGGCCCAGCGCAGCCGCTCGTAGCGGGCGGGCGGCAGCAGTGACACCGCCTCGTCCTCGGTGACGAATCGCCAGCCGCGCAGCTCCGACCCCGGCAGCAGCAGCCGCTCGACGTCGTGGTCCGGCAGCCGGCCGCCGTCGAAGATCAGCCGCAGTCCGCCGAAGCCGGGCGGTCTCGGCGGCTCCCAGTCGACCACCAGCAGTCTGGGGACCCGGTCGAGTTCGATCCCGATCTCCTCGGTGACCTCGCGCATCCCGGCACGGGCGGGCGCCTCGCCACGCTCGACCACACCGCCGGGGAACTCCCAGCCCGGCTTGTAGGTGGGATCGACGAGCAGCACCCGGTCCCGCTCGTCGAAGAGGAGCACCCCCGCCGCGACGGTCTCGGCCGTCGGCTCGGGTGTCTGCACGATCTCGCAGAGTCCCGCCGAGCCCGCGCTGACGGCGTCGGCGACGACCGCCGCGCTCTGCGCCGGTGTGAGTCCTCCGGTGTCGACGACCAGCGCGTCGGCCGTGAGCCAGCCGAGCGCGGCGGCGTACGGCTCGATGTGCTCGTACGCCCACTGCCGGCCGCGTTCGGTCCTCGCCGGGTCGTCGGCGGCCTCGGTGCCGCTCGCCCGGCCCGCTATTCGCCTGCGCAAAATCGTTTCGTCCGGCGCCAGCAGCACATGCCGCACGGGAATGCGACGGGACGCCAGACCGCCGAAGATCTCGTCCCGGTACTCCTGCCGGAGCAGTGTCATCGGGACGACGAGCACCCCGCCCGCGTCGTCGAGCAGCGCGGCGGCCGTGTCCACGACCAGCCGGCGCCAGATGGGCAGGTCCTGATAGTCGCTCACCTCGGCGAGTCTCTTCTGCGGGAGCAGCTCCCGCAGCCCGGCACCGATCACTCCGGGGTCGTACAGGGTGCTGTTCGGGATCATGTCGATCAGCTCGCGCGCCGTACTGGTCTTGCCCGCTCCGAACGCACCGTTGATCCAGACGATCACGGTTCCCCCTCTTCCGTAGCCCCATGTGGATTGCCCGCAACACCCGGCAGTGGAAACACGTGGCCGATTCCGGCTGCCCCGTCGACACCTCGTCGTTGCCGGCCCGTGGCCTGATCGCCACCTCATACGGAGGCGGCGGAGCGTCCCGGTTCAGGACGCGTTTTCAGCCGGAGCCGTAACACATACGGACAGAAGGTCGTTGGAGACGGATGTGACAAGGGGGTATGCGATGCACCGCGTCGTACTGGAGACATTCCCGGCCGGGGACCCGCGGGGAAGCCGGCCCGCCGAGGAGTTCGCGAGGGCGCGGCGGGACGAGGGCACTCCCGCCGAGGTGGTGATGGATCTGGAGTCGGACGTCTTTCTCGTCGTGGTGGTGCCGCAGCAGTCCAGATGATCCGCCCCTGGAGAAGTCCCGGCTCCGCGGCCCTTTCG
This sequence comes from Streptomyces sp. S4.7, assembly GCF_010384365.1. Lineage (NCBI taxonomy): Bacteria > Bacillati > Actinomycetota > Actinomycetes > Kitasatosporales > Streptomycetaceae > Streptomyces > Streptomyces sp. S4.7. Next base: position 588,940 of record NZ_CP048397.1, read on the forward strand.
GCTCCACCGGGCCCCATATCACCAGAGTTGAACGTCCCCACCGCTGACGCGCGCGATGCCGGACGGGCGAAGTAAGATGCGCTGGAAGTGATTTGACGAGCCGTCACATCTCCTTCTCCGTCAACCTGGTGACGGGCCGTCACAACGTCGTCGGAGCGCTCATCGCCGTGCTCGCCTCTCTCTGCGCGGAGGGCCCACGGCCCAGCGCGGCGGCCGCCGCGGCGCCCACCAGACCCGCGTTCGTCCCGGTCAACGCCGGTGCCACGGTGAGGTTCCGGACGAACGACAGCGTCGCGTACTCGCGCAACGCCCTGCGCAGCGGCACGAAGAGCACGTCGCCCGCGTTCGCCACTCCCCCGCCGACGACCGCGATGCCGATCTCCACGAGCGTCGCCGTCGCGGCGATCCCCGCGGCCAGCGCCTGCGCGGCGCGCTCGAACGAGGCGATGGCGACCGCGTCGCCGGTACGGGCCGCCGCCGCGACCGCCGCCGCCGAGTTGTCACCGTCCGGTCCGGGCAGCCAGCCGCCTTCCAGGGCGCGCCGGGCGATGTTGGGGCCGCTCGCGATGCGCTCGACACAGCCGCGCCCGCCGCACGGGCAGAGGTCACCGTCGAGGTCGACGCTGATGTGGCCGATATGGCCTGAGTTGCCCGAGGGTCCGGGGTGGAGCTTGCCGCCGAGCACCAGACCGCCGCCGACGCCGGTGGAGACCACCATGCACAGGGCGTTGTCGTAACCGCGGGCCGCGCCCTGCCAGTGTTCGGCAGCCGTCATGGCGACCCCGTCGCCGACGAGCGTCACCGGCAGGCCTCCGGTGGCCCGCCGGACCCGCTCCACCAGCGGGAAGGCGCGCCACCCGGGAACGTTCACCGGGCTGACGGTGCCGGCCGCCGCGTCGACGGGACCCGCGCTGCCGATGCCGAGGGCCGCCGCGCGCGTCCACAGCGGCGAGGCGCCGACCTCCGCCAGCACCTCCGTGACCGCGCGCATCACCGACTCGCCGTCCTCGGTCGCCGGGGTCGGCCGACGGGCCTGTACGAGGATTCTCCCCTCACCGTCCACCAACGCCCCGGCGATTTTGGTACCGCCGATGTCGAGAGCGGCTACGAGGTCGTTACGCATCAGTGTCGGATCTCCAGTGGACGAGTGTTCCCCGCGGGCGGGGATGGTGTGGACGCGCGTGGGACCTGCGGGTTCACGGAACAGTCTCCATTCACTTGACAACGTTGTCCAGGGCCTATGCTCAACGCCACAAGCCTTGTACCGCAACCGAACGACGACAGGACAGCGCACCGTGGCCGACACCGCCCGTCACCCCGAGCCCCGCTACGGTAATCGGCCCACCATGAAGGACGTGGCAGCCCGTGCCGGTGTGGGCCTCAAGACGGTGTCCCGCGTGGTCAACGCGGAGCCGGGCGTGACCCCCGACACCGAGCGCCGCGTCCAGGAGGCCATCGACGCGCTGGGCTTCCGCCGCAACGACTCGGCGCGGGTGCTGCGCAAGGGCCGTACCGCCAGCATCGGGCTGGTGCTCGAAGACCTCGCCGACCCGTTCTACGGCCCGCTGAACCGTGCGATCGAAGAGGTCGCGCGCGCCCACGGCGCGCTGCTGATCAACGGGTCGAGCGCCGAGGACCCGGACCGCGAGCAGGAGTTGGTGCTCGCGCTGTGCGCGCGTCGTGTGGACGGGCTGATCATCATTCCCGCGGGTCATGACCACCGCTACCTGGAGCCGGAGATCAAGGCCGGGGTCGCGACGGTCTTCGTGGACCGTCCCGCCGGCCGGATCGAGGCGGACGCGGTGCTCTCCGACAGCTTCGGCGGCGCGCGTTCGGGCACCGCCCATCTGGTCGCCCACGGCCACCGGCGGATCGGTTTCATCGGCGACCAGCCCCGGATCCACACGGCGGTCGAGCGGCTGGGCGGTTACCGCGCGGCGATGGCCGAGGCCGGTCTGCCGGTGGAGGAGTCCTGGGTGTCGCTGGGCACGACCGTTCCCGATCGGGTCCACGAGGCCGTCGTCTCGATGCTCAAGGCCCCGGAGCCGGTCACGGCGATCCTCACCGGCAACAACCGCGTGACGGTGACGGTCGTACGGGCGCTGGCCGCGCGCGAGCGGCCCGTCGCCCTGGTCGGCTTCGACGACATCGAACTGGCCGACCTGCTGGACCCCGGGGTCACGGTCATCGCGCAGGACGCGGCCACCCTGGGGCGTACGGCGGCGGAGCGGCTGTTCCGCAGACTGGACGGGGCTGCCGAGGCACCCGGCCAGGTGGTGGTGCCCACCAGGCTGATCGCACGCGGCTCGGGCGAACTGCCGCCGCCGTCGGACAGGGCGTAGGTTCCTGTCTTCGAACTGGCGTCGTCCGCTCGCAGGGCGGGGCTCACGGCGTCCGGTGCGTGCGATCGCAAGACGGAGGATCGCTCTCGTACTGGGCGTACTTGGGCGAGTCCGACAACACAGCGGGCGTGCGTGCCAGGCGTGGTGAGCCAGACGCCAGTTTGAAGACAGGAGCTAGCCCCGACGGCGGTCGGTCGTGGTCGCCGGACATTCCCTGGGGCGTGTACGGAAAGCGGCGCCGTCCGCCGGCGGGCCGGGCCGGACCTGGGGGACAAGCCTCAGGGCGCCGAGACCGTGAGGTCCGCGCGGCGTGGGGCGGCGTAGCTCCCCAGTTCGGCGCGGGTGAGCCCGGTCAGCCGGGTGACCTCGTCGCCGTCCAGGGCTCCGCAGTCCAGTCCGCGCAGCAGATAGCCGCTGAGCGCCTTCGCGGTGGCGGGCTCGTCCATCACGTCGCCGCCGGCCCTCGCCACGTACGCCGCGAGTCGCGCGGCGGCCGGCTCCAGACCCTCGCGGTAGAAGGCGTAGACGGCCGCGTAGCGCGTGGGCAGATGGCCGGGGTGCATGTCCCAGCCCTGGTAGTAGGCGCGTGCCAGGGCGCGGCGGGTGAGCCCGTAGTGGAGCCGCCAGGCCTCGTGGACCTGGCTGGTGGGGCCGACGGGCAGCACGTTGGTCGAGCCGTCGCAGACCCGTACGCCGGTGCCGGCGGCGGCGACCTGCATGACGGCCTTGGCGTGGTCGGCGGCCGGGTGGTCGCTCGACTGGTAGGCGGCGCTGACGCCGACGCAGGCGCTGTAGTCGAAGGTGCCGTAGTGCAGTCCGGTGGCGCGGCCGTCCGCCGCGACGATCATGCGGGCCACGGTGGCGGTGCCGTCGGCGGCGAGGATGGACTGGCTGGTCTCGATCTGGATCTCGAAGCCGATCCGGCCGTGCTTCAGCCCCCGCGCCTTCTCGAACTCCTCCGCCAGCCGCACCATCGCGGTGACCTGTTCGGGGTAGGTGACCTTGGGCAGCGTGAGGACGAGCCCCTCGGGGAGCCCGCCGGCCTCCATCAGCCCGCTGAGGAAGATGTCGAGGGTGCGGATGGCCCGGTCCCGTACGGGGGCCTCCAGGCACTTCATCCGGATGCCCGTGTAGGGAGCGGCGGTGCCGTCGCCGTACGCCGCGTGGACGAGGCGCGCGGCGCGGGCGGCGGCGGTGTCCTCCTCCTCGTCGGAGCGCGGGCCGTAGCCGTCCTCGAAGTCGATCCGCAGGTCTTCGACGGGCTCGCGCTCCAGCTTGGCCCGCACCCGCTCGTACACCGGCGCCGCCAGTTCGTCGGAGATGCCGAGGGCGCGGGCCAGCGAGGCCGCGTCGGGGGCGTGTTCGTCGAGCGCGGCGAGGGCCCGGTCCCCCCAGGAGCGGACGGTGCCCGTGTCGAAGACGTCGGCGGGGACGTAGACGGTGTGGACGGGCTGGCGGGTGCCGGGGTCTCCCGGGTAGCGGCGGGCGAGTTCGGCGTCGACCGGTGCGAGTGCGGCGCCGATGCTCGCCCCGACCGCGTCCGCGAGGCTCGTCGCCACCTTCTCCTGCTGGCCCTGACCCATTCCCACGCCTCCGTCTGCCGCGCTCGATTTCCGCTATACGAAATGAATCATCCGCATGGTGAAGTTAATCGCCCGATCCGGGCTGCGTCAATGGTCGCCCGGAGCGGGCGGGGAAGCGAGTGCGCAGCACGCGGGGGCCGCGCGGTGACGATCCACCGCGCGGCCCCCGGGATGTGCCGGTTCAGCCCTTGCGCGCCTTGATGGCCTCGGTGAGCTGGGGGACGACCTGGAAGAGGTCGCCGACGACGCCGTAGTCGACGAGGTCGAAGATGGGCGCCTCGGCGTCCTTGTTGATCGCGACGATCGTCTTCGACGTCTGCATGCCCGCACGGTGCTGGATCGCGCCCGAGATGCCGGAGGCGATGTACAGCTGCGGGGAGACCGACTTGCCGGTCTGGCCGACCTGGTTGGAGTGCGGGTACCAGCCGGCGTCGACGGCGGCGCGCGAGGCGCCCACGGCCGCGCCGAGGGAGTCGGCGAGCGCCTCGATGATCGCGAAGTTCTCGGCGCCGTTGACGCCGCGGCCGCCCGAGACGACGATCGCGGCCTCGGTCAGCTCCGGGCGCCCCGTGGACTCGCGCGGGGTGCGGCCGACGACCTTGGTGCCGGTGGCCGCTTCGCCGAAGGTGACGGACAGCGTCTCGACGGTGCCCGCGGCCGCGGCCGGCTCGACGGGGGCCGCGTTGGGCTTCACCGTGATGACCGGGGTGCCCTTGGTGACACGGGAGTTGGTGGTGTACGCGGCGGCGAACACGGACTGTGTCGCCACCGGACCCCCGTCACCGGCCTGGAGATCGATCGCGTCGGTGATCAGGCCCGAGCCGATGCGCACGGCGAGGCGGGCGGCGATCTCCTTGCCCTCGGCGGAGGAGGGGACGAGCACGGCGGCCGGGGACACGCTCTCGTACGCGGCCTGGAGCGCGTCGACCTTCGGGACGACGAGGTAGTCGGCGAACTCGGGGGCGTCGGCGGTCAGCACCTTCACCGCTCCGTGCTCCGCCAGCTTGGCGGCGGTGTCCGCGGCGCCCGCGCCGAGCGCGACGGCGACAGGGTCACCGAGACGACGGGCCAGCGTCAGCAGCTCCAGGGTGGGCTTGCGGACGGCACCGTCCACATGATCGACATAGACGAGGACTTCAGCCATGGGTTCTGTTCTCCTGCGCATGCGTGTACGTGAGGGTTCCGGGACCTGCTGCGGCGGCACCGGGCGTGGCCCGGGTACCGCGTTTCGTCAGATGAACTTCTGGCTCACGAGGAACTCGGCCAGCTCGTCGCCGCCCTTGCCCTCGTCGTTGACGATCGTGCCCGCCGTACGGGCAGGGCGCTCCGTGGCCGAGTCGACCGCCGTCCACGCGCCTTCGAGGCCGACGTCCCCGGCCTCGATGTCCAGGTCCTCCAGGTCCAGCGACTCCACCGGCTTCTTCTTCGCCGCCATGATCCCCTTGAACGAGGGGTAGCGGGCCTCGCCCGACTGGTCCGTCACCGACACGACGGCCGGCAGGGACGCTTCGAGCCGGACCGTCGCCGCGTCGCCGTCGCGGCGGCCCTTGACCGTGCCGCCGTCGACCGACACCTCGGACAGCAGCGTTACCTGCGGTACGCCCAGGCGCTCCGAGAGCATCGCGGGCAGTACGCCCATCGTGCCGTCGGTGGAGGCCATTCCGCAGATCACCAGGTCGTAGCCGGTCTTCTCGATCGCCTTCGCGAGGACCAGCGAGGTGCCGAGGGCGTCCGTGCCGTGCAGATCGTCGTCCTCGACGTGGACCGCCTTGTCCGCGCCCATCGACAGCGCCTTGCGCAGCGCGTCCTTGGCGTCCTCGGGGCCCACCGTCAGGACGGTGACCTCCGCGTCGTCACCGGTGTGGTCCCCGGCGATCTGGAGCGCCTGCTCGACCGCGTACTCGTCCAGCTCGGACAGCAGACCGTCCACATCGTCACGGTCCAGCGTCAGGTCATCGGCGAAATGCCGGTCGCCCGTGGCGTCGGGCACGTACTTCACACAGACAACGATCCTCAAGCTCACGCCGGCTCTCCTACTGCATCGTCATTTCTGGGCTGCCTTGTTGCTCGCAGCATAGGCGCCTGATGGGAGGTTTTCCGGTCAGGTCGACCGGCGCACCGACCATAATATTACTCGCCAGTACATCCATCTGATGCCCGCTGTGCAAACGCTTTGAACTGTGACCTTCCCAACGCCCGCCGGACCGCCGGCCGGGAACTCTCAGTCGCCGGGCGTCGTGTCCGGCACGGCCACGCCCAGCGCGGCGATCACATCGGCCCTGCGCGGCGCCCCCGCGGCCCGGCGGACGATCCGGCCTGCCGCGTCGAGGACGAGCACGGTCGGTGTCCTGAGGATGCCCAACTCACGTACCAGCTCCAGCCGGCCCTCGGCGTCGAGCTCCACATGGGCGACGCCGTCGACCATGCCGGTCACCTCGGCGAGCGTGCGCCTGGTCGCTCGGCAGGGCTGGCAGAACGCGCTGGAGAACTGGACGAGCGTGGCGCGCTCCCCCAACTCCGCGCCCAACTCGGCGGCGCCGAGCCGCCTTTCGCCGTCACGCCCGCGCACTTTGAGCCTCCCGTTCGTACGGCGGTGCAGCATGCCGAACAGGCTCGCCGCCGCGAGCACCGCCCCGCACACCATCAGTCCCGTCGTCGTCATCCCAGGTGAAGCGTTCACACGACCGCAAAATATTCCGCGGTCCCGGCCGGGCGGCCCCGAGTGATGCCGGTGTCATGAACATTGATGTCAGGGGCCCTCGCTTCGGCGCGGCCCTCACCACCCTCGTCCTGGCCGTGGTTCCCGTCACCGGGAGCGGTGCGCTTCTCGGCTGGCAGGCCCTGTGCTACGCGGTGGGCGCGCTGGCCGGTGTGGGGCGCTCGCCGTACGGATGGCTGTTCCGCACCGCCGTACGGCCGAGGCTCGGACCGCCCACGGAGTTCGAGTCCCCGCAGCCGCCGCGCTTCGCGCAGGCCGTCGGACTCGTCTTCGCCGTGGCCGGGTTGGTGGGCCATCTCCGGGGTCCGCCCTGGCTGGCCCTGGCCGCCACGGCCTGCGCGTTGGCCGCCGCCTTCCTCAACGCCGCCTTCGCCTACTGCCTCGGCTGCGAGATGTACCTGCCGCTGCGCCGTACGGCCCGCGCCCCGCGTTGAGCTGCGGCTGACGCCCCGATCACCCGGGAATGACGTGATGAGAATCTCGCTCCGCGCCGTCGGCAGGACTGGCCACAGGCCCTCGTTTGGGGCACGATCTGCCCAATGCCGAAAACCTACGGCTGCGTAACTTCCGTCGGGAGAACCCTCCCCGGGAACAGAAGGGTCTCCTCCAGATGGCAGAGCTCGTCTACCGGCCGGTCGTCGGCGCCGCCCGCACGATGTTCAGGGCGCTGGACCTCAAGATCGAGACTCAGGGCTCCGAGAACATCCCGCGTACCGGCGGTGCCGTGCTCGTCAGCAACCACATCAGCTATCTGGACTTCATCTTCACCGGACTCACCGCGCTCCCCCAGAAGCGCCTCGTGCGCTTCATGGCGAAGGACTCCGTCTTCCGCCACAAGGTCTCGGGGCCGCTGATGCGTGGCATGAAACACATCCCGGTGGACCGGAAACAGGGCGAGAGCGCCTACGCGCACGCGCTCGACTCGCTGCGCTCCGGCGAGATCGTCGGTGTGTTCCCCGAGGCGACCATCTCCCAGTCGTTCACGCTCAAGTCCTTCAAGTCGGGCGCCGCGCGCCTGGCGCAGGAGGCCGGTGTGCCGCTGATCCCGATGGCGCTGTGGGGCACCCAGCGGATCTGGACCAAGGGACGCCCGCGCAACTTCCGGCGCAGCCACATCCCCGTGACGATGCGGGTCGGCGAGCCGCTGGACGCCCCCACCGACCAGTACGCGGGGGCGATCACCCGGCGGCTGCGCGAGCGGGTGCAGGAGCTGCTCGAAGCCGCCCAGCGCGCCTATCCGGTACGGCCCAGGGACGCGAGCGACACCTGGTGGGTACCGGCGCACCTCGGCGGTACGGCTCCGACACCCGCCGAGGTCCGCGAGGCCAAGTGACCGAGCCCGTGCGGCGACCGCACCGAAACGTCACTGCTGGGGCGGTCGCCGGGTGGGGCGTCAGCCCGCGGGGTGGACGGTGATCCGGGCCCCGGGGCTCAACTTCTCCAGCGACTCGGCGAGTTCGGTGCCCGCGGCGTCGAGTTCCGCGCGGGTCATGGGGGCCAGGCTCTCCAGCAGGAAGACCGCGTTCACCGACTCCTCGGTGAGCCGGGTACGCACACCCTGGCGCCAGTTCCAGCGCCGGCAGGTGACGCCCTCGTCGTCGCGCCACACCACCTCGCCCGCGTCCGGGTGTTCGACGGCGGGCTCGCCGCCCGCGGCGGTGTGGAACGGTTCGTCGCCGGTGGCCCGTACGAGCCGCATCGCGCCCACGACGCTGTCGATGTCCTCACCACCGACGGGGATCAGATGGGCCACGCTGATGGCGTTGTAGAGGTCGACGAGGAGATTGATCCGGGGCAGACCGCCGTCGGCGAGCGCCCGCTTGGCCAGCGCCTCGGCGGAGTTGCGGGTACGGGACGGCTTGCTGCCGAAGGCCGTGTACGCCGCGCGCCAGGCGACCATGTGCGGGTCCTCGTGCGGGGCGCGCCCGTCGAGGCGCTCGGCGAGCCGGCGCGCGGCGTCGTCCAGCAGCGCCGAACTCGCCTCGTTGCTGGGGCCGTTCACCAGGCCGTGGGCCTCGACGGCGAGCGGGGTGAAGCCGGGGACGAGGGTGTGCACCTCGTCCGACACGGTGAGAGTCAGGGTCATCGTCAGCCTTGCCTCGGGACATACGGAAGCGGTGCACCACGGCACACCATGAGGTCCACTGTAATGCACCGCCCAGCCCGAGGTCCCCGGTCCGCGGTTACCTGGCCATCTCTTCCTTGAGGGCCTGGACGAAGGCGTCGACGTCGTCCTCGGTGGTGTCGAAGGCGCACATCCAGCGCACGTCGCCGGCCGCCTCGTCCCAGAAGTAGAAACGGAATCGGCTCTGCAGGCGTACGCCCACGTCGTGGGGCAGCCGGGCGAAGACGGCGTTGGCCTGGACGGGGTGCAGGATCTCCACCCCGTCGACCGTGCGCACCCCGTCGGCGAGCCGCTGCGCCATGGCGTTGCTGTGCCGGGCGTTGCGCAGCCACAGATCGCCCGCCAGCAGCGCCTCCAACTGCACGGAGACGAACCGCATCTTGGAGCTGAGCTGCATCGACAGCTTGCGCAGCCGCTTCATCGCGCGCACCGCGTCCGGGTCGATGACGACGACGGCCTCGCCGAAGATCGCGCCGTTCTTCGTGCCGCCGTAACTCAGCACGTCCACACCGACGGTGTTGGTGAAGGTGCGCATCGGTACGTCGAGGAAGGCGGCGGCGTTGGATATCCGCGCCCCGTCGAGGTGGACCTTCATGCCCCGCCCGTGGGCGTGCTCGCACAGCGCGCGGATCTCGTCCGGCGTGTAGACGGTGCCCAGTTCGGTGTTCTGGGTGATCGACACGACCTGCGGCATGGCGCGGTGCTCGTCGTCGAAGCCCCACGCCTGCCGGTCGACCAGCTCCGGGGTGAGTTTGCCGTCCGGGGTGGGCACGGTCAGCAGTTTGAGCCCGCCGACCCGCTCGGGCGCACCGCCCTCGTCCACGTTGATGTGCGCGGACTCGGCGCAGATGACCGCACCCCAGCGGTCGGTCATGGCCTGGAGCGCCACGACGTTCGCCCCGGTGCCGTTGAAGACGGGGAACGCCTTGGCGGTGGGGCCGAAGTGGCCGTGCATGACGCGCTGGAGATGGTCGGTGTACTCGTCCTCGCCGTACGCGATCTGGTGGCCGCCGTTGGCGACGGCGAGCGCGGCCAGCACCTCGGGGTGGGCGCCGGCGTAGTTGTCGCTGGCGAAGCCGCGCGTTGCGGGGTCGTGGTGCGCACGCGCGGCCGTCGTACGGGCCCTCATGACTCGGGGGTCAGCCACAGGCGGTTTCCGTTCACTTCACCGGCGGGCCGGTCCCAGACCCCGGCGATGGCGTCGGCCAGCTCTCCGGCGTCCGTGAAGCCCGCGAACTTCGCATTGGGGCGCTCGGCGCGCATCGCGTCGTGCACCAGTGCCTTGATGACCAGGATCGCAGCCGCCGCGCGCGGTCCTTCGTCGCCCCCGGCCTTGCGGAAGTCGTCCCCCAGCGCCAGCGTCCACGCCTCGGCGGCCGCCTTGGCCGCCGCGTAGGCGGCGTTGCCCGCCGTGGGTTTGCTCGCGCCGGCGGCGCTGACCAGTACGTAGCGACCGCGGTCGCTGCGCAGCAGCCCGTCGTGGAAGGCGAGCGAGGTGTGCTGGACGGTGCGGATCAGCAGCTTCTCCAGCAGGTCCCAGTCGGCGAGGTCGGTGTCGGCGAAGGTCTTGCCGCCGCGCCAGCCGCCGACGAGGTGGACCAGCCCATCGACCCCGCCCCGGCCCCTTCCGTGGTCCTGCTCGGTCCTGGCCGCCCACGCGCGGGTGGCAGCCGGATCGAGGAGGTCGACGGTCTCGCCGGTGACGGTGGCGCCGCTGTGCGCGCGGCGGGCGGCGTCGACGGCCTCCGCGAGGCTCTCCGCGTCCGCGTCGGCGCCGACGACGGTCGCGCCCGCTCCGGCCAGGCGCACCAGGGTGGCGCGCCCGGCGGGTCCGCCCGCTCCGGCGACCGCCACGACGGCGCCGTCCAGCGCGCCCGTCCCGTTGCTTGCGCTCATGGTCGTCGTCTCCGTCATCCCGGTGTCCCCCGTGTCGGCGTTGTCGTGGTCGGCCGCGCTGTCGCGGCCCGGTCGGTTGGCGGCCTCACGCGGCTCGCTGCTCGGCACCGGCCGCCGTGATGCCCTTGGTCGAGGCGATCACGGTCTTGAGCTTCTTGGCCAGTGCCTCGTAGAACATGCTGAGCGGAAACTCGTCGGGAAGCACGTCGTCCACCAGCTTGCGCGGGGGCAGATCCAGGTTGAGGGCGTCCGGGCCCTTGGCCCAGGTCGATCCGGGGTGCGGGGCCAGATAGGTGGAGACGAGGTCGTAGGCGGCGAACCAGTGGACCAGCTTCGGGCGGTCGATACCGGCCCGGTAGAGCGTCTCGATCTCGTCCAGGAGCCGCTGGGTGACGTGCGGGGCCCTGTCCCAGTCGATGCGCAGGGTGTTGTCGGTCCAGCGCACCACGTCGTGCTTGTGGAGGTAGGAGAAGAGCAGCTGGCCGCCGAGGCCGTCGTAGTTGCGCTCGCGGGCGCCGGTGACGGGGAAGCGGAACATCCGGTCGAAGAGCACCGCGTACTGCACGTCGCGGCCCTGCGTGACGCCGTCGGCCTGGAGTTTCACGGCCTCCCGGAAGGCGGTGAGGTCGCAGCGCAGCTCCTCCAGGCCGTACATCCAGAACGGCTGGCGCTGCTTGATCATGAAGGGGTCGAACGGGAGGTCGCCGTGGCTGTGGGTGCGGTCGTGGATCATGTCCCAGAGCACGAACGCCTGCTGGCACCGGTCCTGGTCGCCGACCATCTCGCGGATGTCCTCGGGGAGTTCCACCCCGAGAATGCCGACGGCGGCCTCGGTGACGCGGCGGAAGCGGGCCGCCTCGCGGTCGCAGAAGATACCGCCCCAGCTGAACCGTTCGGGGGCCTGCCGGACGGCGATCGTCTCGGGGAAGAGGACCGCGGAGTTGGTGTCGTACCCGGCGGTGAAGTCCTCGAAGGTGATGCCGCAGAAGAGGGGGTTGTCGTAGCGGGTGCGCTCCAGTTCGGAGAGCCACTCGGGCCAGACCATGCGCAGGACGACCGCTTCGAGGTTGCGGTCCGGGTTGCCGTTCTGCGTGTACATGGGGAAGACGACCAGGTGCTGGAGCCGGTCCACGCGGTCGGCCGCCGGCTGGAAGGCCAGCAGCGAGTCCAGGAAGTCGGGTACGCCGAAGGCGCCGTCGGCCCACTTGCGGAGGTCCGAGACGAGCGCCCGGTGGTAGTCGGCGTCGTGCGGCAGCAGGGGTGAGAGCTGCTCGACGGCGGCGATCACTCGGTCGAGCGTGACATCGACGACGGCGCGCGCGGGCGCCTGTTCCGCGTCGAGGTCTATGGAGCCGTCCTTGGACTGCCAAGGGCGGATCTCCTCGACGGCGTTCTTGAGCTCGGTCCAGGCGGGGTGCTCGACCACCCGCTCGTCGTCGGCCGTATGCCGTGCGGTCCGGTCCTGCACAAGAATTTCCGTCATGTCACGTCCTCCACGGGAGAAGCGGGCGTCAAAGCACCGTATAGGTCTCTGATTCTCCCGTACAAGGGAGCGCGAGACAAATTATCCTGCCGCGCCCAAGGTCTACGGGCGATTTTCCTGCTGTTGGTGGCACGGACGGCAGGCTCCGGCGCGCACGGCTCCGACCCGGGTCCGTCCGGCGCGCCGACCGTTAGGCTGCCGCCGTGCCGCGTGGGGCACCAGCGCCGCGCGGGAGCCGCCGACGACGGAAGCGAGTCAGCCTTGACTTTCCTCACCATCGGTCATCGTGGAGTGATGGGTGTCGAACCGGAGAACACCCTGCGCTCCTTCCTGCACGCCGAACGAGCCGGTATGGACGCCATCGAGCTCGACCTTCACCTGAGCAAGGACGGCGCACTGGTCGTCATGCACGACGCCGAACTGGACCGTACGACGGACGGCACGGGCCCGATCGCCGACCGGACCCTCGCCGAGCTGCGGGAGCTCGACGCGGGTCGGGGCGAGCGTGTGCCGGTCTTCGAGGAGGTCCTGGACGCGGTGGGATCCCCGCTCCAGGCGGAGATCAAGGATGTGGCGGCGGCCCGCGCGCTGGCCGAGGTGATGCACCGGCGGAAGCTGGTGGGGCGGGTGGAGGTGTCCTCGTTCCACGACGAGGCCGTCGCCGAGATCTCCGCCCTGGTGCCGGGTGTGCGGACGGTGCTGATCGCCAGCCGCTGGGGCGCCGACGTGGTCGACAGGGCGGTCGCGGTGGGTGCCGACTCGCTCGCGCTGAACATCCGGCGCCTGACGCTGGAGGTCGTCGAGCGCGCGCACGCGGCGGAGCTCGGGGTCATCGGGTGGGTCGTGAACACACCGGACCAGTTGCGGCTCGTCAGGGCGTTCGGGCTGGACGGGGCGACCACCGACTTCCCGGAGATCCGGCGCACCGGCCGGTTCACGGCCTGACGGGCCATGCCGCTGCGGCCACGCCCGGCCGGGGCGGCGCCGTCCCGCCCGGGCGTGGCCGCAGCGCCGGGCGCCGTCGGTCAGGCGTCCAGGTCAGACCTCCGGGTCCAGCGCCTTGACCAGCAGTTCGAACGCCAGGTCGTCGCGCCGCGGTATACCGAAACGCTCGTCACCGTACGGGAAGGGGGTCAGCTGTCCCGTACGGCGGTAGCCGCGGCGCTCGTACCAGGCGATGAGGTCCTCTCGCTGGATGATCACGCTCATGTGCATCTCACCGGCGCCCCAGTCCGCGCCGGCGCGGCGCTCCGCCTCGGCCATGACGCGCTTGCCCAGACCGCCGCCCTGGGCGTCCGGGTGGACGGCGAACATGCCGAAGTACGCGGCGGGGCCGCGGTGCTCCAGCTGACAGCAGGCGACCAGCACGCCGTCCGCCTCGACCATCAGCAGCCGGCTGCCGGGGGCCTCGATCACTTCGAGGACACCCCGCTCGTCGGTGCGCTGGCCGCCCAGCAGATCGGTCTCCGAGGTCCAGGAGGCGCGGGCGTCCTTGCCGCGGTAGGCGGCCTCTATGAGTGCGACGAGCGACGTGACGTCTTCCGCCGTGGCGTCCCGGTAGGTGAGCCGACCGGGAGCGTGTGGTGCGGTGTTCATGGCGCGCGTTCTCCGATTCTCGGCCGCGGGGGGCGGCGCGCCGAGCCTAACCCCACTTCCCGGAGGCATGTCAGTGGGGTGCGCGGACCGATCGTCCGGTCCGCGCACCCCTCACGACTGCCTCTCGGCGCCCTCCTCGGCGCTCGCCCGCGGGGGCGCGGCACCTGCCCGCCGGCTGACCGCGCCGCCCGCCGGGGTCTTCGTACCTCCCGGCGGCCGGCGCGGACGGAGACCCGTTACCTCGGCGGTGTCGGCCGGGTCGCGGTGAGCCCGATCTGCTTCTTGAGCATCCGCCCGCCGTCACCGGTGAGCCGGAGGTAGTAGTCGGACGAGCAGGACGTGCCGTCCTCGTCGAGCGCCCAGATGCCGGAGCCCGAGGGGACCATCGAGCCGTTCTCCGCCGTCTCGGCGATCTGGTTGCCCTCGTTGTACTCGTCGAACATGGAGATGTAGATCCCCGCGACGTTCAGCCGGCACATGTTGCAGAACTGCCGCCACATGAAGTCGCCGTGCGCGCGGTGCCTGGACTGGAGGTCTCCCGGCATCACACACGGCTGGTAGTCGATGCCACTGGCGTCGCAGTCGGCCTTGTCGGGAGTGTTGACGTCCCGGTGGAACCGGTCGGCCTGGGCGACGGTGCCCATCCGTCCGACCATCCACGGCGAGATCATGTCGAACGCGTGGTAGACACCGGAGAAGCCGAGCCTGGAGTCGCTGTTGCCGTTGCGCCAGTGCGTGGGCACACCGCCGATGACGTAACAGCCCTGTTCCTTGAACCAGTTGATGACGTCCAGGCGCTCCGGCGGCGCGAACGGGCGCTTGTCGTCGGCGAATCCGAAGCCCCAGATGCAGACGACGGGCTTGCCGTTCTGCTTGGCGTACATGCTCGAAGACGTGTACGCCTTCATCTTGTCGGTCCAGTCCTGCTTGATCTCCGACTGCATCGCCCGCCAGTCGGTGACGTCGTACATGATGTAGAACTTCCGGCCGATCGCCTCCGCCGACTGGCGCACCTTGCGCGCCATCGCGTCCCGGATCGGACCTTCGCCGCCCATGGGGCTGAACCGCTGGAGCGCGGCGGTGTCGCAGTTGTTCTCGCGCATCCACCGGAAGTGGGTGTCGACGGTCTGCTGGTCGTGCGAGGAGAACAGCGAGGCCGGCTGCCCGTTGTTCAGATTCGGATAGGCCGTGGGGAAAGTACGTGTGTACTCCCGCATATCGGGCCACGACTTGATGGTCGTATTGCTGAGGGACGGCGGCTGGCCGGCGTTCTGGCTCCAGTGCCACCAGCTGTCGATGGGGGAACCGTCCCCCTTGCAGGCGAACCAGCCCTGGTACCCGACGCCGATCTTGCCGACCACGTCGCCGGGGGGACTCGCGGCGGGTGCCGCCTGCCTGGGCCCTGCCACGCGGTACGGGCGCGGCGCCCGCCTGCTGACTGCCGAGGACACCACCGGCCGCTGCTGTGCCGGCCAGCGCCGATGCGATGACGGCGCGTCTTGAAATACTCACGGAGTATTTACTCCCACTAGAAATCTGCCTGAAATACGGGAATCCACGGAGGTAGGGGAATTACAGGCGGCGGCAGCCCGCCCGCCTCCACGGCGCACCATCGCAAAGTAACCGCTTCCGGATGGCTGCCACAAGGCCCGTGCGGAGGCTTTGTCCAGACCAATTCAAATGAACTTGTCAGCCTATTTTCTTTACGTTTTCCGTTTCCAGCGGAATGCGAAAAGCACGTGGTTTCCGCGCCCTTGATCGCGGACGTGTCCCCCCGGTGCGCTCCCCCCGTGTCTCCCTGCGCTCGCGTGCGCCTCGAACGACTGGGGCATTTCACCGTTGACACCGTTCGTATGGACATCGTTGGAGCCGGGACCCGCCCCGAAGGGCGGACCCCGGGCGAGGGGGAGGTGCGGGGTGCACGGACCGGCGACGGCCGGCTGGCTGGTCGTGGTGCTCTGCGCGGCGGCCGGCACCCACTGTCTGCTCCGGCTGCGCAGGGCCAGGGCCACGGGGCGCGGCTCGGCGGGCGGCAGGACCGAGGGCACGGCGGGCGGTGAGGCCCTGATGGGGTTCGGGATGGCGGCGATGGCCGTACCGGCCGCGGTGGTCACACCCCCGCGCTATGTCTGGCTGGCGTACGTGGTGGTGTTCGGGGTCGCCGCGCTGCGTGCGCTGGGACCGGCCCGCAGGACGTCGCACCATCTGCACCATCTCCTGGGCATGCTCGCCATGGTCTACATGTCGGTGGCGATGGCCCTGCTGCCGGGCGGTACGCACGGCGCGCACAGCGCGGGCGGGACGCCGCTGGCCACGGGTGTGCTGCTGATCTACTACGCGGGATACGTGCTGTGGACGGGCGCCCGGCTGCTCCCGTTGCAGACCGTGACCGTGGCGGAGGGCGGGGGCCCGGTGGGGGCGGGCGCCGCCGATCACGCCGCCGGCGGCGTGGTCGGCGGCGCCGCGGGGGACGTCCGGCCGGCGGGCGCACCGACGGGGGTCGTGACGGATACGGCACCGGAGATGGCGAGGGACGCGCCGACCGGCCTCTGCGAGGACGGGCCGGAGCTGGCGCTGGCCTGCCGGCTGTCCATGGGCATCGCGATGCTGGCGATGCTGCTCACTCTCTGAGGGGGCGACCGGCGGTTCCGGCGACCGACGCCCCGGAGCGGGCCGCAGGCGGCCCGTAGGACACACCCGCGACGACCGTGTCCTGCGTCACTTGACGCCCGCGGCCGACCCCGTGAGCGGCGCCGCACTCATAAACTGGCGACCATGATGGTCTCCCTCGTGCTGCTGACGCTCGGTGCGCTGGCCGCAGTGGTCGCCCCGCGGCTGCTGGCCCGCGCCGAATGGCCCGAGCGCGAGCCGGTGGTGGCCCTCTGGGTCTGGCAGTGCGTGGTGGCCGCCGTTCTGCTGTGCTTCGCGCTCGCCATGACGTTCAGCGCGGCGGCGGCCTGGCTGGCCGTACGGGGGCATGTCTTCGCCCCCGCCCCGAGCGGGGTCGTCGAGGCGTACGCGCTCGGCGCGCACCGCCCGTGGTCGGCGGCGCTGGCCCTCATCCTGGCGGCAGGCGGGGTGTGGACGGGCGCCATGCTCACCCGTGAGATCCACCGGGCGCACACGCGCCGCAAGCGGCGCCGTACCGAACTGCTCGTGCGCTCACCGCTGTTGCCCGGCGAGGAGCCCGGCGAGGGCCCGCTGGTCGTCCTGGAGGGCGAGCGTCCGGGAGCCTGGTGGCTACCGGGAGCCGCACCCCAACTCGTCATCACCACGGCCGCCTTGCGACGGCTCAAGGGCCGTCAGCTCGATGCCGTGCTGGCCCATGAGCAGGGTCACGCCCGCGCCCGGCACGACTGGCTGCTGCACTGCTCGTCGGCGCTGGCCAACGGATTCCCCCAAGTACCGGTGTTCGCCGCGTTCCAGGCCGAGATGCACCGCCTGGTCGAACTGGCCGCCGACGACGTCGCCTCGCGCCGCTTCGGCCGGCTGACGATCGCGCTCGCCCTGGTCGAACTGAACGAGGACCGTGGGGTGTTCGGCCCCTGCCCGACGCCCGACGGCGAGTTGCCGCGCCGGGTGGACCGGCTGCTGACACCGCTCCCCCGGCTGACGGCGGGCCGTCGGCTGCGGCTCACGGCCGCGGCGGCGCTGGTGCCCGCCGTTCCGCTCGTGATCGCCTTCATCCCGGCACTACGCGCGCTGGGATAGCTTGGCGGGCCCTTCGTCGTAAGGATCACCCCATGCAATCCCCCGCGGTCCCCCCGGCGCCACGGCCGGCCTCGCCGGCACCGTCCACACCGCCCGGACCCGTGACGACGGCCCGCGTCGGCGCGGTGCTCGGTGTGGCCTCCCTGATCCTGCTGGCGCTCGTCGCCCCCGAGTGGGGCCCGCTGCTCACCCTGGACCGGACCGTAGCGGTGGATCTGCACCGGTGGGCGGTCGCCGAGCCGGGGCTCACCCACGCGAACCGGATCCTCACGGGCTGGGTGTGGGACCCGTGGACGATGCGTCTGCTGACCGCTGTCGCCTTCTTCGTCCTCTGGTTCCGCCGCGAGCGCCTGCTCGCCTGCTGGGTCGCCCTGACGAGCCTGGTGGGCGCCCTGGTGTCGCAGGGGCTGAAGGCCGCCGTCGGCCGCGAGCGCCCCAGTTGGCCCGACCCGGTCGACTCGGCGCATTTCGCGGCGTTCCCCTCGGGCCACGCGATGACCGCCGCCGTCACCGTCGGCACGCTGCTGTGGCTGCTGCGACGGCACGGCGTGAGCGGTCCGCTGTGGCGTGTCGCGCTGGTGGTGGGGGTGGTGTCGGTGCTCGGCGTCGGGTTCACCCGGGTCTGGCTGGGGGTGCACTGGAGTTCGGACGTGGTGGCCGGCTGGCTGTTCGGAGCGTGTCTGGTGGCCCTGTCCGTCGCGACTTACGAAGGACGGGCCTTGTCCCGGTGGTGGTGACCCGGCAAGGATCGGGTCCATGAAGATCAAGGGTGTGCTTTTCGACTTCTCAGGGACTCTGTTCCGCATCGAATCGGCCGGCTCCTGGCTCCGGTCCGCACTCGACGAATTGAGCGTTGCGGTGCCGCCCGCCGAGGTCCGGCGGTACGCGGTCCAGCTCGCCGTGGCGGGGGCACTGCCCGGCGGTCCCTCGCCGCAGGAGGTTCCGTCGGAGCTGGCCGGGCTGTGGGCGACACGTGACGAGAGCGCCGAGCTGCACAGGGCCGCGTACACGGGTCTGGCCCGGCAGGTCGCGCTCCCGGACCCGCGGCTGTACGACGCGCTCTACGAGCGCCACCGGACGCCGGACGCCTGGCGCCCGTACGCCGACACGGCGGAAGTTCTCGGCACCCTCAAGCGCGAGGGCATCGGCGTCGGCGTGATCAGCAACATCGGCTGGGACCTGCGTCCGGTCTTCCGCGCCCACGCCATGGACGACCTCGTGGACGCCTACGTGCTGTCGTACGAGCACGGCATCCAGAAACCGGACGTACGCCTCTTCGGCGCCGCTTGTGAGGCCATCGGGCAGGATCCGCGCGATGTGCTGATGGTCGGGGACGACCGGGAGGCCGACGGCGGCGCGGCCGAACTGGGCTGTGCGGTGCACTTCGTCGACCATCTGCCGGTGGAGGAGCGCCCGGCGGGCCTGCGGCCCGTTCTCGCCCTCACACGCTGAGAGAAGCCCGCACCGTCCCCCGGAGCGGCGGATGTCGCCCTCAGGCGTGCGGAGGGCGTGCGCGACGCCGAACGTCCGGGTGTCGAACCGGTCCGGGTGCGGGACCACTTCACGGGGCGGGCACCGGTGCCCGCCCCGGAGTGGTGCGCACGTCGCCCGACCTGAACCGCCCGGGGACCGCGAGGCCACGACGCCGGACCGGGGGACCTCGTCGAGCGCCCGCCGGAACCGCTTCGGGCGCCCGGAAGCGGGCGATGCGCGGGTACCGGTCCGGATGGCCGAAGTTCGCCACTTGACCGGATCATGTCAGCCCTCCACGATGTGGCGCGAACAACCGGCCGCCGCACGCCATGTACGGCGGCCGAGCCCCCCACACGACTCCCCATCCAGGAGACAACATGCGACTTCGCGTACGCGAGGCCAGATGGAAGGCCGCCACCCTCGCGGCCATGCTGGCACTCGCCGTGGCCGTCCCCTTCACGGCCGAGGCGGCGCCCCCGGATCCGAAGGCCGTGCCCGAGTCCCCCGTGGCCGCCGAAGAGCGCGTCAGGCAGTACGAGATACCCGGCGTGGCCGACGTCATGGGCCGTACCGCCCTCGCCTCCAGCGGCGTATCGGTGGACGAGGCGGGTGAGCGCTCGACGGTCGTCAGCGCCACCGACACCCAGGCGCGGCAGCTGCGCGCGGAGGGCTACCGGCTCGACGTGCTGCCCGGCCCGCCCGCCAGGACGAACGGCAGGGCCGCCGAGCCGTTGGACTTCCCGTCGGCCGACTCGCGCTATCACAACTACGCCGAGATGAACGCCGAGATCAACCAGCGGATCGCGGCTCACCCCAACCTGATCAGCAAGCGCGTCATCGGCAAGAGCTACGAGGGCCGGGACATCATCGCCGTCAAGATCAGCGACAACGTGGCGACGGACGAGAACGAACCCGAGGTGCTGTTCACGCACCACCAGCACGCCCGCGAGCACCTCACCGTCGAGATGGCGCTCTATCTGATCCGCGAGCTCGGTGACACCTACGGCACCGACTCACGCGTCACCAACGCCGTGAACAACCGGGAGATCTGGATCGTCCCGGACGTCAATCCGGACGGCGGCGAGTACGACATCGCCACCGGTTCCTACCGGAGCTGGCGCCTGAACCGTCAGCCCAACTCCGGTTCCTCGGCCATCGGTACGGACCTGAACCGCAACTGGGCCTTCCAGTGGGGCTGCTGTGGCGGCTCCTCCGGCACCCCCGGCTCCGAGACGTACCGCGGCGCGCGCGCCGAGTCCGCCCCGGAGGTCGAGGTGGTCGCGGACTTCGCGCGCAGCCGGGTCGTCGGCGGCAAGCAGCAGCTCAAGGCGGCGATCGACTTCCACACGTACAGCGAGCTGGTGCTGTGGCCGTACGGCTACACGCGGGCCGACACCGCTCCCGGCATGACGATCGACGACCGGAACGCCTTCGCCGCCGTCGGCGGGAAGATGGCCGCGAGCAACGGCTACACCGCGGAGCAGGCGAGCGACCTCTACATCACGGACGGGTCGATCGACGACTGGCTGTGGGGGAACCAGAAGATCTTCGCGTACACCTTCGAGATGTACCCGGGCAGCGCCGGCGGTGGTGGTTTCTACCCGCCCGACGAGGTGATCGAGCGCGAGACGAGCCGCAACCGGGACGCGGTGCTCCAACTCCTGGAGAACGCCGACTGCATGTACCGGTCGATCGGCAAGGAATCGCAGTACTGCACGGCCTGACATCCCGTCACCGTCCCGGACAGGGACGGTGGTAAAACTGTCTGTCTTGGGCGATCCCCCGCGCCGCCCAAGACAGACAGCCTTCACCCACGCCGACCAGGCCCGATGGGCGGTCCGCGGGGACGTGCCGAGTATACTGGCTAGGAGCCAGTCAACGCAGGAGTCCAGCATGTCCCCGCGGAGCCCATCGGTCAATGAAGAACTTCGCCGGCGTTCTCGCGAACGGCTTCTGCAGGCCACCGTGGAGCTGGTCGAGGAGCGGGGGTTCGACGGAACGACGCTGGCAGACATCGCCGACCGGGCGGGAGCGGCACGCGGACTGGTCTCGTACTACTTCCCCGGGAAGCGGTCGATGTTCCAGTCGGCCGTGCACCGGCTGATGCACCGCACCCTGGAAGCGGCGCTGGAGCGTGAGCCCCGTACCGATGACGGCCGGGAGCTGCTGGCACGCGCCATCGACGCCGTACTGGGCCTCACGGTCGACCATCCGGTGGTGATGCGTGCCCATATGGCCGGGATTCTCCAGGCCGAGGGCTTCGTCCAGTGCCCCGAGCAGCAGCGGCTCGCGGAGCTGCTGCGCGAGACGATGGTGCGGTACGGCTCGACGGACGTGGACAGCGACTATCCGCTGCTGCGCGCGCTGATGATGGGCGCGGTGTTCGCGATTCTGCTGCCGGGGGCGGCGATGCCGCTGGCCAGCCTGCGGGACGAGCTGTTCCACCGCTTCGGTCTGGACCCGGCGTACGCCGTTCGGCCGGACGGGGAGCCCGCCCGGCGGAACGGCCGGTGACTTAGAAGTCCTCGAAGTAGTCGGGCTGCGTCTGGACGTTGAGCTCGTCCATCTTCACCCTCTTCGCCTCGTCCGTCCGGCGGTCGTCGAGCTTGATGACGTCCAGACCCTTGGCGATGTCGTTCGAGTAGATGTAACCGTTGTAGTAGTACGCCGACCAGGGGCCGGCCGTGGTGACCTGGTCGAGGGTGACCGGGCCGCGCTCGAAGTAGCCGATCTCCTTCGGCTTCGAGGAGTTGGTGAAGTCCCAGACCGAGATACCGCCCTGGTACCAGGCCTGGACCATGATGTCCTTGCCCTTGACCGGGATCAGCGATCCGTTGTGCGCCACGCACACCTCGGCGTCCGCCTGCGGACGGTCGATCTTGAAGTAGCTCTTGAACTCCAGCGTCCGCTTGTCGCCCTTGCCGAGGATGTCGTAGATGCCGTTGGCGCCGCGCTTCGGGCCGATCTCCTCGTTGCAGGTGGCCGCGCCGCCGCCGCCGAGCTCGTCGGTGAAGACGACCTTGTTGGCGCGCTGGTTGAAGGTCGCCGAGTGCCAGAAGGCGAAGTTGACGTTGTCCTGGACGCGGTCGATGATCCGCGGCGTCTCCGGGTCCTTGATGTCGAACAGGATGCCGTCACCCATGCAGGCACCGGCGGCGAGGTCCCTGGACGGGAGCACCGTGATGTCGTGGCAGCCGGTGGTCGCCGAGACGCCCGGGTTGGTGGGCGCGCCGGGGTTGCCGCCGTCCGGGAACAGGACCGGGAAGTCGACGATCTTCGACTGCTCGGGGGCCTTGCGGGGCACCTTGATGATGCTGATGCCGTCGTGCGGCGGCTGGCAGTCCGGGAACGTGGCGCTGGGCGAGTACGAGGAGACGTACACGTACACGTTCTTGCGCTCCGGCACCAGCGTGTGCGTGTGCGAACCACACGCGGTCTCGACGGCCGCGACGTACTCGGGGTTCCGCTTGTCGCTGATGTCGAAGATCTTCATGCCCTCCCAGGAGGACTTCTCCGTCGCCGGCTGCGAGACGCTGGAGCAGGAGTTGTCACTGCGTGAGGCGTCCGTCGACAGGAAGAGCAGGTCGCCCGAGACGGAGATGTCGTTCTGGCCACCGGGGCACAGGACCTGCGCGACGGTCTTCGGCTTCGACGGCTTGCTGATGTCGAAGATCCGGAAGCCGTCGTAGTTGCCGGAGAAGGCGTACTTCCCCTGGAAGGCTATGTCAGAGTTGGTCCCCTTCAGGTGGTCCTTGGGGACGTTGACGACATGGCTCATGTTGTCGCTGTGGATGATCTCGTCCACACCGGGTATGTCGTTGTTCTCGATGGCCCTCTTGGCCTCGGCCTGCTGGCTCTTGGAGGTCTCCTCCTTGGCCGGCTTGTCACCGGGGTCGGGCGTGGCGACCGCCGGTCCGGCGGCCAGCAGTGTGGCGAAGAGCCCGGCGGCAGCGGCTGCTGCCACGCCCAGACGTCTGCGCCGCACGCGCGTGGTGTGCAACGAAGTCACTGCGTCCTCCCTTATACCCGTTCTCAGTTGAACGGCTTACGGACCTGGGCAGTATCGTCCTTCTCATGTACATCACAACAGATGGCAACCTAGATGTAATGAAAGTTTTCGATCACTCGTGTCCGTAAGCGTGTTAGGAAAGTGCCTAACCAGATGCCACATACACGTCAAGCACCCCAGGAGGTCACCGTGTTGATCCGGACCAGGAGTCCGCGTGTCCTCCGGCCTGTCGTGGCTGCCGCGGCCCTCGTCGCCCTACTCGCCCTGGGCGCCTGCGACTCGGGGGACGACGGTGCGAAGAGTGAGACCAGGAGCGGGGCCACGGGGCAGATCGTCGCCCCGGGCAAGCCCGGCGAGAAGTCCAGGACCCTCTCCCCTGAGGAGGCGGCGAAGGAACTCCCGGACAACACGCCCAACTCGTCCGACTACGGTTACGCGGCGATGATGATCACGCATCACAGCCAGGCGCTGGTGATGTCCGAACTCGCCCCGGACCGCGCGGGATCCGGCCAGGTGAAGCGGCTCGCCGAGCGCATCAACGCCTCGCAGAAGCCGGAGATCGGCGCCATGGAGGGCTGGCTGAAGCTCAACGGCGGCGAGGAGAAGGCGAAGAAGGAAGGCGGCCACGACCACGGCGCGATGGACATGCCGGGCATGGCCACCGACGCCCAGCTGGCGAAGCTGCGTGCCGCGAAGGGCAAGGCGTTCGACGAGCTCTTCATCAGCCTCATGATCACGCACCACCAGGGTGCGGTCACGATGGCCACCGACGCCCTCTCGGCGGGCAACAACGTCCAGCTCGAAGAGATGGCCGGCGACGTGATCGCCCAGCAGACGTCCGAGATCAACCGGATGCGCTCGCTGTAGGGCGCGCCCGGTGCCGGCACCGGACCGCGGGCGCGCGGGCGTCAGCGGCGGCGGTGACGCGGCGTCAGATACCCGTCTTCGCGGGCACTCGCGATGAGGCTGAGCGACTTGCGGCGCCCGTACCCCGTCGCGCACATCACCACGAGGACCGGGTCCTGGCCCAACTGCTGGGCCCTGCGGTACGTCGCCGCCACACCGCGCCGGTCCGCGCGGTCGGACGACGCGGAGTCGTCCGCGCGGTGCCGGCCGACGGACGCGGGCTCCTCCTCCGACGGAAACCGCACGTCGGCGTCCGGGGATCCGCCCTCGTACTCGTACCCCTCGTCCTCCGCCACCACGGTGACAGCCACGTCCCGCGCAGGGCGCGACGCGGCGCCGGGCGCCGCCGGGCCCGTCGCCCCTTCACCGCCGGGGAGCGGGGAGGCCTCCACCCGGTGCTGTCCCGCCACCACCCCGCGGGCGTACGCGAGCGGCGCCTCGATCCAGGCGCCCAGCTCGGTCAGATCGGCCAGCGGCAGAGGCGGATCGGCCTGCGCGTCCTCGACGGCGATCACGCCGTCCCGCTGGACGGCGAGCACGTCGACGCGGGCCCCGTCGGCGAATGTCAGCCGGATGTCGACCCAGGGCGGCACCAGTTCGTCCGGCGGAAGCTCGCAGCGGGCACCCGGCGGTGTGTCGCAGTTGACCGTTCCGTAGCCCTGCACCTCCCACCGGGGCCAGACGGGGGTCGCGGGCTCACCGGCGGAAGTCATCTCAGGTTCTGACACATTCACCACTTAATCAGGCAATTCTCCCTTATCGTCGTGGTACACACGCCTCGGCACGCATCGCACTCGGTCAGCGCACTCGGTCAGCGCACTGCCGTACCGCCACCGGCAGCGCTTCTTCAAGAGGCCACGGCGCCGCTCCTCCCCGACTCCACCAACCGGTGCGATGCTGGAAGCCTCTCGCCGGAAGGAGTGCGCCGTGCTGCGCATCGCCGTCGTCGGATCGGGCCCCAGCGGGGTCTACACCGCCCAGGCCCTCGTCCAGCAGCCGCTGGTCCCCGGCATCCTCGTGGATGTCCTGGACCGGCTCCCCGCCCCGTACGGACTCGTGCGCTACGGCGTCGCACCGGACCACGAGAAGATCAAGTCGCTCCAGAACACGCTGCGTTCGGTGCTGGAGCACGACCGCGTCCGCTTCCTCGGCAACGTGGAGATCGGCGCGCACGGCCTCACACCCCAGCGGCTGCTGGGTCTCTACCACGCGGTCGTCTACTGCGTCGGCGCCGCCCGGGACCGCCGGCTCGGCATCCCCGGCGAGGAACTGGCGGGCAGCCACTCCGCGACCGACTTCGTCTCCTGGTACAGCGCGCATCCCGACGCCGCGCCCGCGGGCTTCGGGCTCGGCACGCGCTCGGTCGTGGTGATCGGCGTGGGCAACGTCGCCGTCGACGTGGCGCGTGTGCTGGCCCGTGGCGCGGAGGACTTCCGGCCGACGGACGTGCCGCACCCGGCGCTCGGCGCGCTGGCCGGGAGCGCGGTCCGTGACGTGCACATGGCGGGCAGACGGGGCCCCTCGCAGGCGAAGTTCACGACGAAGGAGCTGCGTGAACTGGGCGCGCTGCCCTCGGCGGAGGTACGGGTGGAGCCCGCGGACCTGGCACTCGATCCGGCGTACGCCCCGGTCCCGGTCACCGAAGCGGTCCGGCCGGGGCGGGCCTCGGCGCCGTCCGCCCATCCGCTCGCCGCCGTGAACCGGCGCAACATCGAGGTCGTGCGCGGCTGGGCCGGGACGCCCGATCAGGGCCGGGCGCGCCGTATCCACCTGCGGTTCTTCCTGCGACCGGTGGAACTGCTCGGGACCGCAGGACGGGTGACGGCCGTACGGTTCGAGCGGACCGCGCCGGACGGGTCGGGCGGGGTGCGCGGCACCGGGAGCTTCGAGGAGATCGAGGCGGGGCTCGTGCTGCGGGCGGTCGGCTACCGGGGGGTGCCGCTCGCGGGACTGCCGTTCGACGAGACGTCGGGCACGGTGCCGCATCTGGCGGGGCGGGTGCTGCGGGACGCGGTGGCGTCGCCGGGCGAGTACGTGGCGGGGTGGATCAAGCGCGGCCCGACGGGGGTGATCGGCACGAATCGCGCCTGTGCGAAGGAGACGGTCGTCTCGCTCCTCGCGGACGCGCCGCGGCTGGCCGGGCGCCGGATCGCGGGGGACCCGGCCGACGCGCTCCGGGCCGCCGGGCACCGTCCCGTCGAGTGGCCGGGGTGGCTGGCGATCGAGGACGCGGAGGCGGCGCTCGGGGCGTCGCTGGGGCGTCGGTCGGTGAAGATCCCGGACTGGGAGGGTCTGCTGTCCGCGGCGCGGGGGGCGGACGGGCCGTCTGGTACATAGCGTGAGGGCGGCCGACGCGAGGTGGGCGCGGGCTACGCCGACGACGAGGCGGTGTTCGCCCTCGCCCGCGCGCACGGGGTGCCCCCGCGCGGATCCGGCCGGCCCGGACTCTGGAACGGGGTCCGCACGTCCTGGCCGTCCCGGGCACCGGCGATCCGGACCATCTCGCCGAGAACGTGGTGGCCGGCGCGATCCGGCTGTCGACCGGGGAGATCGCGCCGCTGGGCTCCGTCCACCGGGATGTCGAGCGGACGACCCGGCGGACGTCCGCGTCGGCGGAGCGGGGGCGGGAGCGGGGCGGGAGCGGGGCGGGAGCGGGAGCGGGAGCGGGGCCTTGGAGACCCGCCCCCGAGGCTTCGCGACCGCAACCGCGATCCGCGAGGGACTGTGCGCGGAGGGAAGGGACGGCGCGGCCCGAGGTCCTTGGCCGGTTCGTTGATCGCGAAGCCCGACGGCCCATTAGAGTGACGCCCCGTGGCACGTGAACTCAAAGAAATCGTCGAGTCCGGATGGGCCGACGCCCTCGCCCCTGTCGCCCAACGCATCACCGCGATGGGCGACTTCCTCCGCGCGGAGATCGCCGCCGGACGGACCTATCTGCCCGCCGGGCCGAATGTGCTGCGCGCCTTCCAGCAGCCGTTCGACGAGGTGCGCGTCCTGATCGTCGGCCAGGATCCGTACCCCACACCGGGGCACGCGGTGGGGCTGAGCTTCTCGGTCGCGCCCGACGTACGGCCGGTGCCGGGGAGTCTGGACAACATCTTCCGGGAGATGCACGCGGACATCGGGGCGCCCCGGCCGTCCAACGGCGATCTGACGCCGTGGACCCGGCAGGGTGTGCTGCTGCTCAACAGGGCGCTGACCACCGCTCCCCGCAAACCGGCGGCGCACCGGGGCGAGGGCTGGGAAGAGGTCACCGAGCAGGCCATCCGGGCGCTGGTCGCGCGGAACAAGCCGCTGGTGTCCATCCTGTGGGGGCGCGACGCCCGAAATCTGCGTCCGCTCCTCGGTCCGCTGCCCGCGATCGAGTCGTCGCACCCCTCCCCCATGTCGGCGGACCGGGGCTTCTTCGGCTCGCGTCCGTTCAGCCGCGCCAACGAACTCCTCGTCCAGCAGGGCGCTCAGCCCGTCGACTGGCAACTCCCGTGAGCCCGGTCCTCGGCGTGGACTCGGGCGGGTCCGGACTGCGGATCGCCCTCGGTTCGGTGGACCCGGCCGCGGCCGGCTCGGCGGACGGTGAGGCGCCGGTCCGGACGATCGGCACCGCCGTGTCCACCGAACCGGTACGCACCGGCCCCTCGGGCATCGACCCCGCCCATCTGCTCGAACAGCTGCTGCCCGCCGTGGAGACGCTGCTCGCGCGTGCGGGCACCGAGGCACCCGAGGCCGTCGCGATCGGCGCCGCCGGCATGGCGACGCTCGGCGACGGGCTCCGCGCGGAGCTGCCCGCCGCGCTGGAAAGCGCCCTGGGGGTACGGCGGTTGGCGCTCGCGGCCGACGCCGTCACCGCCTACGCGGGGGCGCTCGGCCAGCGGCCGGGCGCCGTCGTCGCCGCCGGTACGGGGATGATCGCGCTCGGCACCGATCTGGTCACCTGGCAGCGCGCCGACGGCTGGGGACACCTCCTCGGCGACTGCGGCGGCGGCGCCTGGATCGGCCGGGCGGGGCTGGAGGCGGCGATGCGCGCGTACGACGGCCGGCGCGGCGGTTCGACCGCACTGCTGTCCCGGATGGAAGCGGTGTTCGGCCCCGCGCCGGAAATGCCGGGGCTCGTCTATCCGCGTACCGACCGGCCCGCCGTGCTCGCCTCCTTCGCCCCCGAGGTCGCCGGCTGCGCACTCCACGACCCGGTGGCCGCGGAGATCGTCAACGAGGCGGCGAGGAATGTCGCGGACGCGGCCGTCGCGGTGTGTCCGCAGGTCGAGGGGTGTGAAGTCGCCCTGACGGGTGGGTTGTTCAACATGGGCGACCCCCTGCTCGTACCGCTGCGCGCCGAGTTGGCCGACCGGCTGCCGGGGGCCCGGACGGTGTCGGCCGAGGGCGATCCGCTGACCGGCGCGCTCCGGATCGCCGCGGCCCTCTCGACCGGATCGCTCCGACTGCCGCGCGACGGGCGACTGTTGACCGTCCCGACAGAGCGGGACGAATAAGCGGTAAGCAACATATCGAAAAAATATGGACAGATGACACACGACCGGACCCTCCCCGAACAGCCGACCCCACAAAACCAGTAGCATTCGGCGCCATGAGCTCCCCCACTGGGCCGGCACCCGGCCTGCCTGTACGAATGCCCCGACCTCGACAGTCGGGGCGGCACCGTCGACCCGAACCCGTGGCGGCGCCCGAGGGCGCGCCCGCGCTGGTGCTGGCGATGCCCGGCGACCCGAGCCCCGAGGTACGGAGCCTCGGCGAGGAGGTCGTCAGCATCGCCCGCTCCGAACTGCCGGGCCTCGACGCCCGGATCGGCTATCTGGACGGCGACGACGACGAGTACCCCGCGCTGGGCACCGTCCTGGCCCACACCGCCGAGCAGCGTGTCGAGCGCTACGAGCTGGCGAAGGCGGCCGGCCGTGAGGTCAGCGAGCCCGAGGGCATCTCGGCGGTTGTCGTACCGCTGCTCGCGGGTCCCGACAACTCCCTGGTCAGGCGCATACGTCAGGCCGTCGTGGACAGCAAGGCCGTGGCGGAGATGACCGATGTCCTCGGTCCGCACCCGCTGCTCGCCGAGGCGCTGCACGTACGTCTGTCGGAGGCCGGTCTGGCCCGCGCCGACCGGGCGCGCCTCTTCACGGTGGCCACGGCCGCCGACGGCATCATCCTCGCCACGGTGGGCGGCGACGAGGCCGTCCAGGCCGCGGGAATCACCGGGATGCTGCTGGCCGCGCGCCTCGCGGTGCCGGTGATGGCGGCGGCGCTCGACGACGAGGGCGCGGTCGCGGCCATCGCCGAGCAGCTGCGCGACTCCGGTTCGACGCAGCTCGCGCTCGCGCCGTACCTGATCGGACCCGAGCTGCCCGCGGGCCTGCTCGACATCGCGCTCAAGGAGGCCGACTGCGCCGCGTCCGAGCCGCTCGGCGCGTACCCGGCCGTCGGCAAGCTGGTCCTCTCGCAGTACACGAGCGCGCTGGGCATCTCGGCACAGACGCAAGGGTCGCCGGCGCACTGACCGGTCCGGTCCCGCGCGCCGGACGGGCTGTCGGCCCGTCCGGCGCGACCCGTTGGGCGGATCGGCCCTCCCGAGCCCGCTGGGCTCCGCGAGCGGCCTCAGCCGAAGATCACGCACGAGGCGGCGGGCGCCTCGAACGAGCCCGCACGGGACGGCACACCGGTCGCCGGATCGATGTCGAACCAGGTCACGTCCCCGGAGTGCTCGTTCGACACATAGAGCCTGCGTCCAGCCGGGTCCAGCGTGAGGTCACGCGGCCAGCGTCCGCCGCAGTCCACGGTGGTGACCAGGACCGGCCTCTCGCGGCTCTCGTCGAGCGTCAGGACCGCGATGCTGTCGTGCCCGCGCACAGCGGCCCAGAGGTACCTGCCGTCGTGCGAGACGACTATCTCGGAGGCGTAGCCCCCCTCCTCGGCGCCGTCCGGGAGGACGGGGGCCTCGCCGGCCGGCTCCAGCGTGCCCTTGTCGGCGTCCCAGCGGCAGACCGTGAGTGTCGGCTCCAGTTCGTTGAGCACGTACGCGTGGGTGCCCGCCGGGTGGAAGGCGAGGTGGCGCGGTCCCGTGCCGGGACGGAGCACGGTCTCGCCGTGGGGTGTGATCTCTCCGCTGTCGGGGTCGACGGCGCTCGTGCGTACGGAGTCGGTGCCCAGGTCGACGGCGAGCAGCCAGCGTCCGCCCGGGTCGGGCAGAACCTGGTGGGCGTGCGGGCCCTCCTGCCGGTCGGGGTGCGGTCCGCCGCCCTCGTGCCGGAGGATTCCGGCGGCGGCGCCGAGTGTGCCGTCGGCGCGGACGGGCAGGACGGTGACGCTGCCGGAGCCGTAGTTCGCGGTCACCAGGTGTCCGGCGGCGAGGGTGAGATGGGTGGGGCCCGATCCGCGGACCGCCACCGGCTCACCCAGCAGCCGTGGGGCGGACGTGTCGCCGGACGCGCGGGGTGCGACGTCGAAGGCGGCTGCCGCGCCCTCCTCGCCCTCGGAGACGGCGTAGAGCACCGCGCCGTCGGGGGCGAGCGCCAGGTAGGAGGGGTCGGCCAGGGCGTCGGTGGCGCCGGACTCCGTCAGGGCGCCGGTGTCCGTGTCCACGGTGGCGGCGATGATGCCGCGACCGCCCGCCGAGGTGAACGACCCGATGAAGACCCGCTCGCCGGCCGGTCCCTCGGTCCGCTCCTCCGTCCGTCCGCCGCTGCGCCCGTCGCTGCTGCCGTTCACTGGCTGTCCCCTGTCGCTCGATCGCGCTGTGCGTTCCGCGCGTGGTGTGCGGCCACGCCCGCGGCTCTGTCCTCCGGCGACGGTAGCAGGCGGTCTAGACCAAACCACCACGTCGGGCACTGCCGCGTGAACTACCCACCCCGGCGGTCGGTTCGCCCTTCCGAAGGAGCTGGAAGCACATCGCCGCTCAGGCGGCGTGCGCGGGGAGCGCGACACCGGTGAGGCGTTCGGCCTCCGCCCACAGCCGCGCGTTGAGCGCGTCGTCGAGCGCCCTGCGGGTCGTGCGTGCCGTGGCGGTGGGGCCGACGAGGCCGAAGCGTCCGCCGGGGCCGTAGTAGCCGGCGGCCACCGCGTCGGGGCTGGTGGCAGCGTACAGCAGAGGTTCGGTGCCTTGCTCCGCGTCCTGCGAGGGCAGGAGGTCGATCTTGGTGAACAGCCGGGTGACGGTCATCCTGCCGGTGCCGAGACTGGCGCCCGCCGTCTGGAGGTTGGTGCGGGTGTAGCCGGGGTGCGCGCCGGTGCTCAGCAGGTTCCAGCCGCGCTCGGCGGAGATCCGCGCGAGCTGCCTGGTGAGGATGAGGTCGGCGAGCTTGGACTGCGCGTAGGAGCGGTTCGCGCTGTAGCGCCGGCTCCGCCACTGGAGGTCGGTGAAGCCGATTCTGCCGTAGTTGGCCGAGCCGCTGCTCATGGTCGCCACCCGCGGGGACTCGGCGGCGAGCAGGAGCGGGAGGAGCCGTACGGTCAGGGCGAACGGGCCGAGGAAGTTGCTGCCCATCTGGAGCTCGAAGCCGTCGACCGTCTCCAGCCGGGAGGGCGGGGCCATCACTCCGGCGTTGTTGACCAGCAGGTCGAGCGGGGTGCCGTCGGCGATGAGCCCGTCGGCGAACTCCTTGACGGAGGCCAGATCGGCGAGGTCGACACGGCGTACGTCGAGACGGGCCTGTGGGTGCCGGGCCAGGATCTCGTCGCGGGCCCGCTCGCCCTTGGCGAGCGTACGGACGGCCATGACGACGTGCGCCCCGGCGTCGGCGAGCCGCCGGACGGCCTCCTTGCCGGTGCCGCTGTTGGCGCCGGTGACGACGGCGTACTTACCGCTCTGGTCGGGGACGGTGTACATGGCGACTCCTTCGGGTGATACGCGGATGACGTGCGAGGACAGTGGACGGCGGCCGTAGGAGACCGTCGGTCTCTTGCACTTCCGAAGCTATCAGACCGCCGGTCCGATAACAACAGACCGCAGGTCTGTAGACTCGCGCCATGGCACACACCTTCCAGCGCGCACGCAATGAGGAGCAGCGCGCCCAGCGCCGGCAGGCGATCCTCGACACGACGGCCTCGATGCTGACCGAGATGCCGGTGGCCCAGGTGACCCTGAACGAGCTGAGCCGACGGGTCGGGCTGGCGAAGTCGAACGTCCTGCGCTACTTCGAGTCGCGTGAGGCCGTACTCCTCGAATTGCTCGATGCGGCGTCCGGGGAGTGGCTGGAGTACCTGGAGGACGCGCTCTCCTCAGGGGTCGACGCCACCGCACCGCTGACCGAGCGTGGCGACCGGGTGGCGGCCGTGGTCGCCGGCTCGCTGGGTGACCGCCCGGTTCTGTGCGACCTGACCAGCTCCCAGGCGGCGGTCCTGGAGCGCAACGTGTCGCCTGCCGTCGCGGCCGAGTACAAACGCGCCGCGATCGCGAACGTCGGCGCGCTGGCCGGCTCGGTGCGCGCCCGGGTGCCCGAACTCGGCGAGGAGGACGCGCTGCGGTTCGCCGCCCTCTGTGTCATGACGACGGGCTCGATATGGACGCACACCCAGCCGTCTGCGGCGATGATCGCGGCATACGAGGCGGACCCCTCGCTGGCGGCCCTGCGGATCGAGTTCACCGCGACGCTGCGGCAGGTCCTGGAGGTCGTGCTCTCGGGGCTGCTGGCACGTGCGTCACGGTGAGAGCGGGCCCGGGGCGCCGATCTCGTACTGCCTGATCTCCATGCTGAGTACGACCGGGGACGGCTGTGACTCACCTGCCGTCCTGGCCAGACGAGCCGCCAGGTGCTCCGGTGACTCCCACCGCTCGTACACGTTCACACGCCCCGGCTCGACGGGGTCGGCGGCCACCACGTAGTCGAGACAGCCGGGTTCGGCCCGCGCCCGCGACTGGGCCGCCTCGAAGCCCGCGAGGAACGCATCGCGGGTGTCCGGATCGACGTATCCCTTGCCGGCGACGATCAGCATCTCGGGGCCTCCGTGGTATCCGGGGATCTCGCACGAGTGGTGCCTGGACCGCTCGCGTTCTCCCGCGCGCGGACCCGGTCGCGTACAGCGGGGGCCGCGCCGGACGCCGGCCGGCCGCCCCGGCGCGACGGGTGGCGGGCCTTGGCATGCTGGGGGCATGAGCACCGCGCGTACCCACTCCGTCCCCCGCGTCATCTTCGATCTCGACGGCACCCTCGTGGACAGCGAGCCGAACTACTACGAGGCCGGGCGGCGGCTGCTCGCCCGGTACGGGATACCCGACTTCAGCTGGGAGCACCACACCCGGTACATCGGCATCAGTACGCGGGAGACGCTGGAGGCGCTGCGCGCGGAGTACCGGATCGGCGCGCCGGTCGACGAGCTGCTGACCGCCAAGAACCGCCTGTACCTGGAGCTGGCGCGCGCCTCGACCGAGGTCTTTCCCGAGATGCGGAAGTTCGTGGAGCGGCTGCACGCGCGAGGGGTGCCCATGGCCGTGGCGTCGGGCTCGTCCCGCGACGCCATCGAGGCCGTGCTCGGCGGCACGGGACTGGACCCCTACCTCACCCTCGCCGTCTCGGCCGAGGAGGTCCCGCACGGCAAGCCCGCACCCGATGTCTTCCTGGAGGCCGCGCGGCGCCTCGGCGCGGACCCCGCGGACTGCGTGGTGCTGGAGGACGCGCCGCCGGGCGTGGTGGCGGCGCGCGCGGCGGGTATGCGGTGCGTGGCCGTGCCGTACGTGCCGGGCACCGCCGACGATCCGGCGTTCCTCGGGGCGGAGCTGCTCTTCGCGCGCGGGCAGAGCGAGTTCACGGCGCGGGCGGCCGAGGCCTGGCTGAGCGGGAGCGTGCGGGACCCGCGCCGGGCGCGTTAGCCGCCCGCCGTCCGGAGCCGTCCGGCGGTCGCTGCTGCTCGTGCTCCGACAGGTGGTCGCCGAGGCGGTCCGGACGGTGCTCCCAGTCGGTGCGCTGCCGCCCGATCCAGTCCTCGGCCGTCCGCAGCCCGGCCGGCTCGATGTGACAGACGCGGACCCGGCCGGTCTTCTCCGACCGGACCAGCGCGCACGCCTCGAGCACCTGGAGGTGCTGCATCACGGCGGGCAGCGACATCTCCAGAGGCCGCGCGAGCTGGCTGACGGAGAGCGGGCCACCGATCAGCCGCTCGACGATCTCCCGCCGGGTCCGGTCCGCCAGCGCGTGGAACACCGCGTCCAGCGAGCCCTCACAGTTAGGCATGTACTTAACTATGAAGGCTCGGGACGCAAACAGTCAAGGGATCACTTAAGTATCAGCCGGTTCCGTCGGCCGCGGCCATCAGCCCGGCGATGTCGATCTTCTTCATGCCGAACATCGCCTTCATCGCCCGCTGACCGCGCTCCGGGTCCGGCCCGTTGAGCAGCTCGGTCATCCCGGTCGGCGCGACCTGCCAGGACAGTCCGTACCTGTCCTTCAGCCAGCCACAGGGGCCCTCCTCGCCACCCTCGGTGAGCTTCGCCCAGTAGTAGTCGATCTCGTCCTGGTCCGCGCACTCGATCAGGAACGAGATGGCTTCGTCGAAGGTGAACTGCGGGCCGCCGTTGATTCCGATGTAGGTCTGGCCGTCGAGCTCGTACTCCACGGTCAGCACCGAGCCGGCCTTCCCGGGTCCGGCCTCGCCGTAGTGGGTGATGGCCGTGATCCTGGAGTTCGGGAAGATCCCGACGTAGAACTCGGCGGCCTCCTCGGCCTGGGTGTCGAACCAGAGATTGGGTGTGGTCTTCGGCATCGCTGTCTCCCGGTGTCGGCGGCTTGTTCTGCCTCTCCCCCTCCGACTGTCGCACCGCCCGGAACTCATCGCAGAGGGCGGTTCGACCGGACAGCGGCTCACCCGGTGGCGAGGGCGATCTCCGTCGACTTGATCAGCGCGGTGACGCCCGTTCCGGGGGTGAGCCCCAGCTCCTCCACGGCCTCCTTGGTGACCACGGCGGTCAGCTCGGCGCCGTCCACGGCCACCTTGACGTTCGCGAGGGCGGCCCCGAGAACGATCTCGGTGAGCGTGCCGGGGAGACGGTTGCGGATGCTCAGCCCCTCCACCGGCCCGGTGGCCAGGGACACCTCGGTCGCCTTGGCCAGCACATGTACGGCGGTGCCCACCCCGATGCCGAGTTCGTGCACGGCCTCCAGGGTGACGGCGGCGGTGATGTCCTGCCCGCCCGACAGATGGACCCCGACCGTCGCCATGACCTCGTCGGGGGTGACGGCGGTGACGGTGCCGGCGATCTGGTTGCGGATGGTCAGCTGCATGCGTGGTTCGGCCTCTCGCTGGTCCGGCGGACAGGGGTGAGGCCATTCAAAAGGATGAGCGAAGGCAAGCCACCCATCGACACCCGTGGCGGCTCCTGTCTCGTGGCCCGCCTTCGGACGCGACATCCGGAGGGGATGGTGGGCGGGGAGGCCCGCCCACCACCGCTCTCAGGATTCGAGCCAGCCGTGCGAGCGCGCCAGCTCGATCACCGACGTGCGCACCCGTTTGATCTGGTCGCCGGTCAGCGTCCCGTCGGCCTGGAGCAGCGCCTCGGTCAGCTCGTTCCGCAGCTCCACCTGGGACAGCACGTCCGAGTACTCGCCGTGCGGGTCCACCTGCCCCTGCGCCTGCCCCGTGCCGGACGCGCCCCGCTGCCCCTGCGGCGCGGCGGGGGCGTGCACGAGTCTGATCTGTGACGCCTTGGGGCCCTTGTCCCCCATCTCCAGGAAGTACTCGACCTCACTGCCCGCCTTGTACTGGTACTTCTCGTCCAGCAGATCGTTGGCGTGCATGAACACGTCCTCGTCCCCCTCACTGGGGACGATGAACCCGTATCCGCGAACCTCGTCGAACCTCAGCACTCGCCCTACATGCAGCACAGCCCCTACCTCCACGGCCCTACCTCTACCTCGATTACCTCTGCCGGGGTCCACAACGGCCCCCGGGCAACCTCTCACATCCTCCCGCCTGGGAGAATCCGTCGCCAGTAGATCAACACGAGTCGGGGGCACGATGGGCACCGTGGTGCGGGTACCGCAGACCCGGGACATGATCGGGGAAGAGCTCTCGGGGGACGAGGCGTGGGCGGCGCTGCGCACCTATGGCGGGCGCAAGTTGCTGACCGACGCGTTCCTGCGGTTCCGGTACGCGGACGGCTTCAGCTTCGCCAGGGCGCTGGCCTTCCAGTTCGTCCTGGCGCTGGTGCCGTTCAGCATCGCGCTGGTCGGCGTCGCGACGTCCCTGCACACGGAGAGTGTCGGCCGGGTCGTCGAGTTGACGCTCACCCGAATAGCACCCGGTCCCAGCGCGGAGCTGATCCGCACCTCGCTGGGCCGCACCGAGGAGGGGGCCGGTTCCGGTCCCGGGGGTGAGCTGGCCGTCTGGCTCGGTCTCGCGTTCGCGACGCTGAATCTCGCGTCGGCCATGGCCCAGATCGAGCGGGGCGCGAACCGTATCTACGGGGTGGAGCGGGACCGCCCGTTCCTCGCCAAGTACGCCCGCGCGCTCGTACTCGTCGTCGCCGCCGGGCTGCCGCTGGTCGGCGGGTTCCTCGTCCTGGTCGGTGGCAAGGCCGTCGGAAGCGCACTCGCCGAGACCTTCGGGTGGGGCGAGCCGGCGCAGGACGCCTGGGGGCTGCTGCGGATTCCGGTGGGCATCCTGCTGACGTGGCTGGCCTCGGCCGTGCTGTTCCGCCGGGCCCCGCGCCGCGACCAACCGGGTTATACGTGGCTGGCGTTCGGCTCGGCCGTGCATCTTCTGCTGTGGGTCGGCGCCACGTGGCTGCTCACGCTGTACGTCGGGTTCAGCGGGTCGTTCGGCTCGGTGTACGGGCCGCTGACGGCGTTCGTCGCGCTGCTGCTCTGGTCGAACCTGGCGGGCATCTCGCTCTTCCTCGGTCTGTCGCTGGCCGCGCAGTTGGAGTCCGCGCGAGCGGGACAGCACGACCCCGTGCACCCCGATCCGGGGCACGGCGGCGACCCGGACCATGTCTGAGCGTTCGTCTCCCCCAAGTCCGGTGCCAGGTGCGCTCAGTGCGAGCCGGATCGACACCCGCGCGCTGGCGCTGAAGGACGTCACCGCCGTGGGCGTGCTGAGCGCGTCACCCGCGCTCGCCCGCACGATCGGGCACTACGCGTCGGGCGCGGTCGATCCGCGACCGCTGGTCGCGAGCACCGTGGCGCTGGAGTCGCTGGCACAGGTGCTGGCGGGGGTACGGCCCGAGGGGGCGGGGCCGGGGCCCAAGATCCACGTCGATCCCCGGCTGTGAGCGCGGTGCGCGAGCCGGGCGGCGGCGGATCCGTCGCCGGCCGCCGCCGTCCCGCTCGTGCTCGTGACCGCGCTCGTGCTTCTCGTACTTGTGGGTCGCGCCGTTCTCAGACGTTGACGCCGAAGTCGGCCGCGATACCGGCCAGTCCGGAGGCGTAACCCTGGCCCACGGCGCGGAACTTCCACTCCGCACCGTGCCGGTACAGCTCGCCGAAGACCATCGCGGTCTCCGTCGAGGCGTCCTCGGTGAGGTCGTAGCGCGCCAGTTCGGCGCCGCCGGCCTGGTTCACCACACGGATGAACGCGTTGCGGACCTGGCCGAAGCTCTGCCCACGTGAGCCGGCCTCGTGGATGGAGACCGGGAAGACGATCTTGTCGACATCGGCGGGGACACCGGCGAGGTTGACCTTCAGCGACTCGTCGTCACCGTCGCCCTCACCGGTGAGGTTGTCACCGGTGTGCTCGACCGAGCCGTCAGGGCTTTTCAGGTTGTTGTAGAAGATGAAGTGCTGGTCGGAGAGCACCCGGCCGGCGCTGTTGACGAGCAGCGCGCTCGCGTCGAGGTCGAAGTCGGCGCCGGTGGTGCTGCGCGCGTCCCAGCCGAGGCCGACGAGCACCGCCGTCAGGCCCGGCGCCTCCTTGCTCAGCGAAACATTGCCACCCTTGCCCAGGGAAACGCCCACGATCTCCTCCTGCTGTTCGTGACTGAAAAGTGGATCAAAATCTATAACACCGGAGAACCAACGGTCCGGGTATCTTCCAGGCTCGAACGGTTCGGCGCGACCCGAGGTGCGGGACGGCGTGCGGGGTGGGGCGCGAGGGGCCGCAGTGGCATCGCGGAGAGGTCTTCGTGGAATTCCGTCCATCGCTGGGACTGGAGTGGCTGAAGCGGGGCAGGCGGTGACACAGACGGAGAAGTGGACGTAAGAAGGGTGTCCGGACCGACGGTCGCCACGGGGAATGGATCGTACGCATGGACCAGCGGGTGGAAGAGACCAAGGACCGCTGCACGGGCCCGGGCACGGGCCGGGTGGTCAGACACGGCGCGGTGTTCAGCGGGGATTCGGAAATGATCGGGGAGGCACGCCGCTTCGCGGCCGACTTCCTCGGGACCGCGCGGACCGAGCAGGGCGCGAAGGTGCCCTCCCGGGTGATCGGTACGGCGCAGTTGGTCGTCAGCGAGCTGGTGACCAACGCGTGCAAGTACGCACCCGGCCCCTGCCTGCTTGACCTGGTGTTCGACGGGGACGTGGTGGAGATCACCGTGTGGGACACGGACTCCACGCTGCCGGTGCCGCGCGCCACCGAGCCCGGCCGGATCGGGCAGCACGGGATGGAGATCGTCATCGCGCTGTGCGAGGGATACGACGTCCGCCGGGAGCCCGTCGGCAAGCGCATCAAGGTCCGCCTCGCGGCCTCGGACGACGGCCGGGCGTAGCCCCTGGGGCGTGTCCGGAATGCAGCGCCGTCCGCCCGCGGGGCGGGACCTGCGGCGTCCCGGCGCGGTGCATCGCAAGACGGAGGACCGGCGCTGTGGATGAACCGGCGGTACTCGGCCGACCCCGACAACGCGGGGGCCACGGGGGAGAGATGCCGCGCCAGGCGTCACGGACCAGGCGGGACTTTCCGGACACCCTCCAGGCCCTGCCCGGCGGAGCCGACATCGGGTGCCGGCTCCGGAGCGCCCGGCGGACGGCCTGAGCGTTCCGCCGTCCAGTGCCGGGCAGGCCGGTCGTCTCGTCCGAGCGCCGGGCCGCCCGCCCGCGCTCCGGGGCTCTCCTGGGTCCTGTCCTCCACCTGCGCCCACGAGGGGCACTGGAGGAATTTGGGGCCCAGTGCCTCTCCCGTGCGGGAGGCGAGGAACGCGCGGTACGCGTGGGCGGTGACCGGTTCCAGCCGTAGGTCCCGGCTGTCCTGCCGCTGCCCGGTCCGGCCTGCCGTCACAAGGAGTGCTGACACAGTGTGAGCCTCTCTTCCACCCCGGCCTGCTCTGCGGGGACGCCGAGGATGCTCACAGCCGCCCGTGACCGCTCCGCGCGCCGAATGTGACGGGACGACGACCGTTTCCCATCAGTGCCCGTCACATTGGCCGCACGCCTCTCACCTGCGTGTTTCGCGTGCTTAGAGTCGCGTTGTCCCATTGCCCCTGCCTTCCGACGGAGGTCTCCGTTGCGCCACTCATCCGCGCGTACCGCGTCCGTACGTCCCGCGTCCGTACGTCGCGTATCCGTACACCACCCGTCCGTACGTCTCGCGATCGCGCCCGTCGTCCTCGTCTCGCTGGCCGCCTCGCTCACCGCCTGTTCGTCCGCCGCCTCGGGTGAGACGGCGGACGGCAAGCACCCGGCGGGCGGCAAGGCGACGCAGGCCGCCGCGAGCCCGGCCACCGTCACCGTGGCCCCGAGCGGGAAGGACGCCGAGGCGGGCCGCCCGGTGAAGGTCACCGCGCACGGCGGCACGCTCACCTCCGTCACGGTCACCGACGACCGGGGCCGGACCCTCAAGGGCTCGATGGAGCCGAAGGGCACGGTCTGGGTCTCCGACCGCAACGCGGTGCCCGGCGCCTCGTACACGGTCACGGCGGCGACCCGCACCGAGGACGGCGGGAAGGGGCGGTCCGAGGCGGCGTTCAGCACCGCCCGCGCCGGCAAGGTCAACAAGACCGACTGACGGCCCGGCGAGGGCGCCACGGTCGGCGTCGCGCAGCCGGTCTCACTCGTCTTCGACAACCCGGTCGCCAACAAGGCCGAGGTGGAACGCCGGTTGAAGGTCACCACCTCCAACGACACCCAGCGCTCCTGGGGTTGGGTCCGGGACTGGTCGGGACGGGACCGGGTCGACTGGCGGCCGAGGACGTACTGGCGACCCGGCACGAAGGTCACGCTGCGCGCCGAGTTGAACGGCACCGACTCCGGGCCCGGCGGCGGCTGGTTCGTGAGGGACTACTCGACCACCTTCACCGTGGGCGCCCGCCAGGTGGTCGAGGTCGATCTGGACAAGCACCGCCTCACCCTGGAGCGCGACGGCAGGACCGTACGCGAGATCCCGGTCTCCGGCGGCACCCCCGGTGGGGACAGACGGTCCTGGCGCGGCACGGCGGTGCTGATGGCCAAGGAGGGGACGATCAACATGAACTCCGAGACCGTGGGCCTCGGTGACGCCTACGACAAGATGGTCGACCACTCGATGCGGCTGACCTGGTCCGGGATGTAGGCGCACGCGGCGCCGTGGAACGCGAAGTACCTGGGCGTCGCCAACCGGAGTTCCGGCTGCATCGGGATGAGCGACGCCGACGCCGCCTGGTTCTACCGGCAGGTGCGGGTGGGCGACCCGTTCGAGATCAAGGGCGCCGACACCAAGGGCACGGTTGAGCCGGGGAACGGCTTCGGGGCCTGGAACCTGTCGTGGCCGAAGTGGCGGGAGCGCAGCGCCCTGGACTGATCGCGCGGCCGGTGTATCGGGCAACGTTCTCTGTTCTCGATGGACCTGACCTCCGTTCACCCGGCGTTCGGTTTGGCCTCCGAGACTCTGCGGTTGCCCCCCGCGCCGGAAGTTGAACGAAAGGCTTCAACCGTGAAGGACAAGAACACCGAAGACCCCGAGCGCTCCGCACTCTCCCGGCGTCGGCTCGTCAAGTTCGCGGGCGTCGGCGCGACCCTCGCCGCGGCGGCCCCGCTGGTCGGCGCCGGTGCCGCTTTCGGCAACGAGGACGACGACGACCGCCGCGGGCCGGGCGGCTCCGGCGACTCCCGCAGACGCGCCTGGCGCGCCGGTGACCACCACGTTCACTCGGAGTACAGCGGCTCGTTCGACACGACGAAGAACCCGCCGGTGTTCAAGAAGGGCGCCGACGCGGTCTACCCGATCGTCACCAACGCGATCATGGCGAAGAACTTCGGTCTGAGCTGGGCGATGTGCACCGACCACGGCGGTCCGACGCACTCGAAGGTCAACCTGGAGCAGGCCTACCCCGACCTGCTGCGCTCGCGCGTGCTGGTACCCGAGGTGCTCCAGTTCTGGGGCATGGAGTTCGACGCGCCGGCGCTCGACCACCACACGCTGATGATCCCGCACCACACCGACGAGGCGCGGCAGCTGTTCGAGCTGGAGCAGCGCTTCGCCAAGCTCGACCCCTTCCCCGCCGACCCGGGCCGTGACACCGAGGCGAAGATGGTGGAGTTCCTGAAGGCGGCGAAGGACATGCGCCGCAAGCCGCTGGTGATCGCCCACCACGCCTCCCGTTCGGCGCCCGGACTGGGTGTCTACGGTCAGGACACACCGCGCGAGTTCCGTAACGGCAACGACGCCGCGCCCGACATCTACGTCGGCTTCGAGGGCGCTCCGGGCCACCAGGCGGGTCCGCTGAACGGCGGCGCGCGCGGTGGGTACGGCAACTACCCGACGCACGGCGGCTTCGACCAGATGACCGCGCGTGTCGGCGGTCTGTGGGACGCGCTGCTCGGCGAGGGCAGGCGCTGGTGGATCACCGCGACGTCCGACTCGCACGTGCACTGGACGCGTGGCGGCTCCGACTTCTGGCCGGGCGAGTACAGCAAGACGCATGTGCTGGCGCGGCAGGACTACGCCGACATCATGGACGGTCTGCGCAACGGCCGGATCTGGGTCGGCACCGGCGACCTCATCCGGACCCTGGACGTCACCGCGAGCAACCGCGGCGACGTGGCGTCCGTGGGCGAGACGATCACGGTCACCAACCGGGGCCGTACGGATGTCGAGATCGAGATCCGCTTCCGTCCGCTGGACGGCGAGAACGCCAACGGCGACCGTCCCGAGGTGCGTCGCGTCGACCTGATCGTCGGAAAGATCACCGGCAGGAGCGAGGACCGCGACTCCGACACCAACCCCACCACGAAGGTCGTGGCGCGGTTCGGCAGGCGGGACTGGCGCAGGCAGGGCGACGAGTACGTCGTCAAGCACACCCTGCGTGATGTGGACGGTGACCTCTACGCCCGTGTCCGCGGCACCAGCACGGACGAGGCCGAGCCGCTCGCGGACGGTCTCGAAAGCCCGTGGGACGACCTGTGGTTCTACTCCAACCCGGTGTTCGTCAAGGTCCGTTAGTCGGCGACAGGTCCGGGCTCCGCGTCAACGCGTGGAGCCGCAGGGCCAGTTGGATCTCCAATGTGCGGGCCGGGGAGTTCCAGTCCGGGCCGAGGAGCCGGCCGACCCGTTCGAGGCGCTGCACGACCGTGTTCACATGGACGTGCAGCGCCGTCTTGGTACGGGTGAGGCTCGCCCCCTCGGCGAAGTACGCGTCGAGCGTGCCCACGAGGTCGGTGCCGCGCTCGGCGTCGTAGTCGAGCACGGCGCCGAGCGTGGCGCGTACGTAGCCGCCGAGGTCCGCGCGCTCGCCGAGAAGTACGCCGACGAAGCCGAGGTCGTCGGTGGCGCCGCCGTGCCCGGTGTGGCCGAGGACGCGCAGGGCGGACAGACAGCGGCACGCCTCGGTGTGGGTGGTGGGCAGTTCGGCGGGACCGGCGGCCGGGCCCGCGGCCCCGACGGTGACGGGGGAACCGAGTGCCTGGCCGAGTTCGGCGGCCAGCTTGCGCGCGCTCGGGCCGGGGGTGTCGGTGGGCGCGACCAGCACCACGTGTCCCTGGTGGAGTCCGGCCAGACCGTTGCCGGCCTGGGCGCTCCTGGCGGCGACGGCCAGCAGGCGGTGCCGGTCGGTCGTCTCGCTGTCCGCGACGAAGACACAGTGCCGGCGGGCCAGGTCGACACCCAGCCGCCGGGCCCGCGCCGACAGGGCGCCGGGATCGCCGGAGCCGATGAGCAGGTCACCCAGCAGTTCGCCGCGTACCCGGTCCTCCGCCTCGGCGACCGAGCGGCGCAGCAGCAGGAGCAGCGCCGTGACGACCGCCGCGCGTTCGAACAGGAGCCGGTCGACGTCCGCGAGGTCGGCGCGCCCGGTGAGGGCGATGCTGCCGAGGAGTTCGGGGCCGGCGAGGACCGCGCAGACCCAGGTGCCGTTCAGCGGGACCGCCCGGCCGCTCGCCCTGGACGCGGCGACCGCGGGGGTCAGTGGCGCCAGTGATTCGGCGCGGGCGCGGGCGAGTTCGGCGCCGTCCGCGTCGTGGATGAGGATCCCGCCGTCGAGGATGTCGGCGATGGCCGCGGCCACGTCGTCGGCTCCGCCGCCGCGCAGCACGAGGTCGGTGAGCTGGTCGTGCGCCTCCTCGGCGCGGCGCATCTGACGGCTGTGCGTTCGGATGGTCTCCGATGCCGAGTTGAGGTCGACCAGTGCGGCCCGGGTCTCCTCCAGCAGCCGCGCGCCGTCGATGGCGATGGCGGCGTGGTCGGCCAGCGAGGAGAGCAGGGCGACCTCTTCGGCGGCGAACTCGCGGGGCGCCCGGTCGGCCGCGTACAGCACGCCGATGATCCGGGCGCCGACGCGCAGCGGTACGCCGAGGATCGCGCGCAGGCCCTCGTCGAGCACGGCGCTGTCGATGGTGGACGTGTGGTTGAAGCGGGTGTCGCGCTGGTAGTCGCCGGTGGCGTACGGGCGGGCGGTCTGTGCGACGAGTCCGCCGAGGCCCTCACCCATCCCGAGCCGCACCTGCTGGAAGGCCGCGGCCACAGACCCGTCGGTGACCCGCATGTAGGTGTCGCCGGCGAGTTCGTCGTTGAGGGACAGATAGGTGACGTCCGTGCCGAGCAGCAGCTTGGCCCGATGGACGATGGCGCGCAGCACGGCGTCCAGGTCACGGAGCGCGGCCAGGTCGCTGGCGGTGTCGAACAGCGCGGTGAGCTGGGCCTCGCGGCGCCGGTGCTGGCTCAGGGTCCGCCTGATGCGCAGGGCGACGTCGGTGGCGTCGTTGATCGCGGCCAGTTCACCGCCCCGCACGCCGGCCTCGCGGGCTTCGGCGGCGGGGCGGGCGAACTCCTCCGTGGGCGCGCCCCGCGCCAGCAGGTCGAGGAGCCG
Source organism: Streptomyces sp. S4.7 (assembly GCF_010384365.1). NCBI lineage: Bacteria > Bacillati > Actinomycetota > Actinomycetes > Kitasatosporales > Streptomycetaceae > Streptomyces > Streptomyces sp. S4.7. The sequence continues at coordinate 632,929 of NZ_CP048397.1, forward strand.
GCGGAGGGCAGCCACGGAGTGCCGGGTGCCTGGAGCTGTCACGTCGGCGAGCATACGGTGATCACCTCCAGGCGGGCACGGGTGCGACGGCGGGGATGCGGCCCCGGTCCGGGGCCGCCGGTCAGCCGCCGAGCCGGGCGGAGTCCTTGGCGCCGCTCCCGGTACGGCTCGCCGCGGAGCCCTGTGCGGGCTCCGCGTCCGTGTCCACGGCGGGGGCCGCGACGGAGCCGACGAGTCCGTCCTTGGTCAGGTCACGGCCCCTGGTCTCCTTGGCCACCCACACGGTCAGGACGGTGACGAGCGCGGCGGCGCTGAGGTAGATGGACACCGGCACGGACGAGTCGTAGTCCTTGAGCAGTTCGACCGCGATGAGCGGTGCGAGAGCGCCGCCGATGATCGAGGCGAGCTGCGAGCCCATGGAGGCGCCGGAGTAGCGGACCTTCGTGTCGAACATCTCGGAGATGAAGGCCGCCTGCGGCCCGTACATCGCCCCGTGGAACAGCAGACCCACCGTGACCGCGAGGGCGATGACCGGGAACGACTCGGTGTCCAGCAGGGCGAAGAAGGCGTACGCCCAGCCGACCATGCCGATCGCGCCGATCTGGGTGACCGGGCGGCGGCCGAGCCGGTCGGAGAGGGCGCCCCACAGCGGGATGGTGACGAAGTGCACCGCCGAGCCGATCAGGACCGCGTTGAGGGCGTCGCTCTTGGGCAGTTCGAGGTGGACGGTGACGTAGACCAGCACGAAGGCGGTGAGGATGTAGTACGAGACGTTCTCACCGAACCGGGTGCCGATCGCGACGAGCACCTCGCGCCAGCTCTTGCGGAACACCTGGACGACGGGTGCGTCCTCGGTGATCGCCGCGACCGGGTTCTTGGCTCCCCCGGCCGTCTCCGCCTTCCGTGCCGCCTCGGCCGCCTCGTCGGCCGCCTTCTTCTGCGCCTCCAGGAAGACCGGGGACTCCTCCACCGAGATACGTATCCACAGGCCGATCACGACCAGCACACCGGAGAGCAGGAACGGGATGCGCCAGCCCCACGCCAGGAACGCCTCGTCGGACTGGACCGTGGCGAGCAGCGCCAGTACGCCGGTGGCCAGCAGGTTGCCGCCGGGTGCGCCCGCCTGCGGCCAGGAGGCCCAGAACCCGCGCCTCTTGTCGCCGCCGTGCTCGGAGACGATCAGGATCGCGCCGCCCCATTCGCCGCCGAGCGCGAAGCCCTGGACGAGCCGCAGCACGGTGAGCAGGATCGGCGCGCCGACACCGATGGTCGCGTGGGTGGGGAGCAGGCCCATCGCGAAGGTGGCGCCGCCCATCAGCAGGAGGCTGAACACCAGGAGCTTCTTGCGGCCGACCTTGTCCCCGTAGTGGCCGAAGACGATGCCGCCGAGCGGGCGGGCGGCGAAGCCGACCGCGTAGGTGAGGAAGGCGAGCAGTGTGCCGACGAGCGGGTCGCTGCTGGGGAAGAACAGCGTGTTGAAGACCAGCGCGGCGGCGGAGCCGTACAGGAAGAAGTCGTACCACTCGATGGTGGTGCCGACGAGGCTGGCCGCGACGATGCGGCCGATGTTGGCTCGGCGGGGTGGGGTGGAGCTGGGGGCACTCATGGTGGAGTCACCGCGTTTCGTTGGGCGGGCAGGGACGGGGGTGCGGAGCCGGGCGGGAGCGGAATTCTCTGGTCGCGGGCCGGGCGCTGGGTGGGTCAGCCGGCGCCCCACCCGCCGTCGACGGGGAGGGAGGAGCCGGTGATGTAGCCGGTGTCGGGGCCGCAGAGCCAGACGCAGACCGCCGCCACCTCCTCCGGTTCGATCAGCCGCTTGATCGCGGAGCGGTCCAGCAGTACGTCGCTGACGACTTCGTCCGGGGGAATCCCGTGGGCGGCGGCCTGGGCGGCGATCTGCCCTTCCACGAGCGGGGTCCGTACATAACCGGGGTTGACGCAGTTGCTGGTCACACCGTGCTGCGCGCCTTCGAGGGCGGTCACCTTGCTCAGCCCCTCCAGGCCGTGCTTGGCGGCGACGTAGGCGGACTTGAAGGGGCTGGCGCGCAGTCCGTGCATGCTGGAGATGTTGACCACGCGACCCCAGCCGCGGGCGTACATGTGCGGCAGGCAGTGCCGTATCAGCAGGAACGGGGCCGTGAGCATCACCTTCTGCATCAGCTCGAACCTGTCGGGCGGGAAGTCCTCGATGGCCGAGACGTGCTGGAGTCCGGCGTTGTTGACGAGGATGTCCACGCCGGCGGGCAGCCTGTCGATCGCGCCGGTGTCGGCGAGGTCCACGGCGTGGCTCACGCCTCCCGTGTCGGCGGCGACGGCCTTGGCGGCGTCGGCGTCGCGGTCGACGATGTGGACCAGCGCGCCGGCTTCGGCCAGCGCCTCGGCGCAGGCCCGTCCGATGCCGCTGCCACCACCGGTTACCAGGGCGGTGCGGCCGTTGAGCGCCCGTCCCCCCGCGCTCGGCGCGGAGGGATCGGGGCCTGCGTGACGTGGGCTCTTCATGGCCGGAACGGTAGAGACACCTGAACCGACATCCCATGTGACGGTTCACCACAGTGGATGCCGGTCGGGTGGTGTCCTGCACCATAAGGTCCGCCAGGAGCGGCCCACCGTTACGCTACGTGCCCCTCCTGGCTCGCCGGTCGTCCTCCGCTACCCGCCGAGCGGGCACCGGGTGAGCAGTGTGGCCGGATCCGCCCCCTCGGGCAGCGGGAGAGTACGGCTCGGCGGCGGGCGCCTGCCGTCGTCCAGCCAGCGCTCCAGCGCGGTGACGGCCGAGCGGTGACACGGCACCAGCGGGCGGAGCCGGTCGGGGAAGGTGTCGAAGAGCGAGTCGACGTGGGTGCCGCCCTCGACCCGGTAGTACCGGTGCAGCGCGCCCCGGCCCTCCTGGCGCACCATCCGCGCGTACGTGTCGGAGGTCTTGGAGATCGGCAGCAGTACGTCGAGCGTGCCGTGGAAGCTGATCAGCGGTTTGCCGATCCGGCCGGTCAGTTCGATCTTCTCGATGGCGTCACGGACGGCGCCCGGCCGGGACTCGTAGTCGTAGTCGGCGTCGCAGGCGGGGGTCCCCGGGGTGCAGAAGGGTGTCCCGGCCTCGACGGCGCCGTCGTAACCGGGGTCGAGTTCCTCGCGGTAGATGCGCTGGGTGAGGTCCCAGTAGTACTGGTGGTGGTAGGGCCAGAGGAATTCGGAGCCCGCCGGGAATCCGGCCTCCACGATCTTCCGGTGTGCGGCGCCGGCTCCCGCGCCACCGGCCGCGTAGGCGGGGTAGGCGCGCAGGGTGGGTGGCAGGAAGGTGAGCGGATTGGGGTCCTCGGTACGCCAGAGGGTGCCCTCCCAGTCGACCCCGCCGTCGTACAGCTCGGGGTGGTTCTCCAACTGCCAGCGCACGAGGTAGCCGCCGTTGGACATGCCCATCGCGAGGGTACGGGTCACGGGCCGCTGATAGCGCTGGGCGGCCACCTCGCGGGCGGCGAGGTTGAGTTGGGTGACCCGGCGGTTCCACTCGGCGAGGGCGTCGCCGGGCGTGGAGCCGTCGCGGTGGAAGGCGGCACCGGTGTTGCCCTTGTCGGTGGCGGCGTAGGCGTAGCCGCGGGCGAGTACCCAGTCGCCGAAGGCCCGGTCGTTGGCGTACTGCTTGCGGACACCCGGCGACCCGGCGATCACCAGGCCGCCGTTCCAGCGGTCGGGCAGCCGGATCACGAACTGCGAGTCGTGGTTCCAGCCGTGACTGGTGTTGGTGGTCGAGGAGTCGGGAAAGTAGCCGTCGAGCTGGATGCCCGGTACGCCGCTCGGGGTGGCGAGGTCCTTCGGAGTGAGGCCCGCCCAGTCGGCCTCGTCGGTGTGGCCCGAGGCGACGGTCCCGGCGGTCGTCAACTCATCGAGGCAGGCGGCTTGTTGGTGTTCGGCGCCGGGGACGACGATCGTGTCCGCCCTGGCGCAGTGGCCCGGCCGGCCGGTGTCGGCGCCGCCGGGCACCGGGCCCGCCGGGGCCGCGCCGATCGCCGTCAGGGCCGCCGCGGCGAGACAGGTGGCGCGGATCCACCGGGACCGGACTCGGCCGGCGCGGACGCCGGGTGGGACGGGTGGGACGTTCTGTGGGACAAGTGGCATGGGCCATCACTCCGTTACGAGGACACGACACGCGGCACGTGCGGGGCTGCGGGACGCTACCCGTCCGTCAGGGGCAGCGAGCGTCGGCGAGGACGTAGTAACCCGTCGGGGACTCCTTCAACGTGCGGATGACGAACGTGTTGTTGAGGCCCATGTTCTGGTTCGAACCCTTGGCGTACACGTAACCACCGCTGGTGGTGGCCCGCCCGGTGCGCACGTGCTCGTAGTTGCTCGCCGTCCGGCAGACCGCCGCCGCGCCGCCGGTGCCGGCCGTGACCTGCGCCGAGCGCGCGCCCTCGGCGCCGTCCGCGCCGCGCGCCGCCACGCTGTACGCGTGTGTGGTCCCGGCACTCAGACCGCTGTCGGTGTACTGGGTACCGGTCGGCTGGGCCAGGCGCGTACCGCCTCGGTAGACGGCGTAGCCGCTCGCGTCGGCGACCGGCTCCCAGGCCAGGGAGATGGCGGAAGCGGTCGTACCCGTGGCCCGCAGTCCGGTCGGCGCGGGCAGTTGGCCGGGCCCCGGCGCCGACGTGTCGAGTCCGAAGAAACGGGTGACCCAGTAGCTGGAGCAGATGGAGTCGATGAAGTGCGCGGTGCCGGTCGCCCCGCACTGCTCGGCGCCGGTGCCGGGGTCGACCGGCGTGCCGTGCCCGATGTTCGGGACCCGGTTGACCTCCACGGCGACGGTGCCGTCACCGGCCAGGTACTCGTCCCGGCGGGTGTTGTTGGCGCCGATGGTGGAGCTGCGGTCCGGGGTCTGGTCCAGGCCGTGCACCTGGGTCCACTGATCGCGCAGTTCGTCGGCGTTCCTCGGGACGACGGTGGGGTCGTTGTCGCCCTGCCACACCGACACCCTCGGCCACGGGCCGGTGTGGCCGGGGTAGGCGTTTCCTACGCGCTGCGCCCAGTCCTGGGGCGTACGGTCCACGCCGGGGCTCATGCAGGTGAACGCCGACACGACGTCCGTGGCGCATTCGTACGGCAGTCCGGCCATCACCGCGCCGGCCTTGAAGACGTCGGGGTACGCGGCGAGCATGACCGCCGTCATGCCGCCGCCGGCCGACAGCCCGGTGACATTGACCCGCCCGGCGTCGGCGCCGTAGGCCGAGACGGCGTGGGCGACCATCTGCCGGATGGACGCGGCCTCGCCCTGGCCTCGCCGGATGTCGGCGGCCTGGAACCAGTTGAAGCACTTGTTCGCGTTGTTGAGGGACGTCGTCTCGGCGAGGACCAGGAGGAAGCCCTGGCGGTCGGCGAAGGTCGTCAGGCCCGAGTTGTCCGCGTAGATCTGGGCGGACTGCGTGCAGCCGTGCAGCGCGACCACCACGGGCGCGTTCGCGGGCAGGGACGAGGGCCGGTAGACGTACATGTTCAGGCTGCCCGGGTTGGCACCGAAACTGGTCACCCGCTCCAGGGCGACAGCCGCCTGCGCCTCGGGCGCGGGCGGGAGCAGCGCGATTCCGGTCGCCAGGGCGAGGGCGGCCGCGACGCGCCCGAGGACGCGGCGCAGCCGCCCGCGCCGGGTGGGGGGCTGTGTGGGTTGGGTCGGCTCGAACGACGGTGTGTGAGACAACGTGACCTCCAGTGGGGTGCGGTCACAGTAGGAAGCGTCCCGCCCGCCCCGGAATGTGTCCGCGCTCCACAACCCGCCCACCACAAGGGCGTCACCACCTCTTGCGGGAAGCGCGCCGCGCTGCTAAGCCGACCGTCCGGCGCCCGACGACAGGGCGACCGTCAGGTCCGCCCCGGTGGCGGCCCGCACCTGGTCCACCGTCACCTCCGGTGCCAGTTCCCGCAGTAGCAGGCCGTCAGCCGTGATGTCGAGGACGGCGAGATCGGTGATCACCCGGTCCACGACCGCGGAGCCGGTGAGCGGCAGGGTGCACCGGGTCAGGAGTTTCGGCGACCCGTCCTTCGCGGTGTGTTCCATGAGCACGATCACCTGCCGGGCGCCGTGCACCAGGTCCATCGCACCGCCCATCCCCTTGACCATCTTCCCGGGGATCACCCAGTTCGCGAGATCGCCGGAGGCGGAGACCTGCATGGCGCCCAGCACGGCGACGTCGATGTGCCCGCCGCGGATCATCGCGAAGGAGAGCGCGGAGTCGAAGAACGAGGCGCCGGGCAGGATGGTCACCGTCTCCTTGCCCGCGTTGACCAGATCGGGGTCCACCTCGTCGTCGTACGGGTACGGGCCGGTGCCCAGGATGCCGTTCTCCGACTGGAGGACCACTTCGACACCGTCGGGCAGATGCTCCGGGATCAGTGTCGGCAGACCGATGCCGAGGTTGACGTACGCGCCGTCGCGCAGCTCACGGGCGGCGCGGGCGGCCATCCCCTCACGTGTGAGAGCCATGCTCCTCCGTCCCTTCCCGACGTGCGCGTACGGTGCGCCGTTCGACGCGTTTCCCGGCAGCCGGGTCCCCCGCCCGTACGGGAACCACCCGCTGGACGAAGATGCCTGGCAACTGGATCTCCTCGGGGCCGAGTTCGCCCGGTTCGACCAGCTCCTCCACCTCGGCGACGGTGACACGTCCGGCCATGGCCACCAGCGGATTGAAGTTACGGGCGGAGGCGTGGAACCGGAGATTGCCGTGCCGGTCGCCCACCGCCGCCCTGACCAGGGCGAAGTCCGTGGTGATGGCCTCTTCGAGCAGATGCTCGCGCCCGCCGAAGGCGCGTCTCTCGCGGGGCGGCGAGGCGACCGCGACCGAGCCGTCGGCGCCGTGGCGCCACGCGAGTCCGCCGTCGGCGATCGCGGTCCCCACGCCCGCCGGGGTGTAGAACGCCGGGATGCCGGAGCCGCCCGCGCGCAGCCGTTCGGCGAGGGTTCCCTGAGGTACCAGCTCCACCTCCAGTTCGCCGCTGAGGTACTGGCGCGCGAACTCCTTGTTCTCGCCCACGTAGGAGCTGGTCATCCGGGAGATCAGTCCGCGCCGCAGCAGCAGGCCGAGGCCCCCGTCGTCCACTCCGCAGTTGTTGGACACCACCCGCAGTTCGCCGGTCCCGCGCGCCAGCAGCGCGTCGATCAGCACCCCGGGGACACCGCACAGCCCGAAACCGCCCACCCCCAGCGACGATCCGCGCGAAATGTCCGCGACCGCGTCCGCCGCGCGGGCGACCACCTTGTCCACACTCATCCGAAGCCTTTCGTCGACTCCGCCCGAGACTAGGAACCGCCCCCCGTACCCGGCCATGGCGACGGACCACACAACTGTGCGGGCTCTCATGGCGTTTCGCCTGCCGTCCCGAAAGGTACATATCCCAAGGTCACCGCCCTGGACCCGGACCGTTCCCGGCCCGTGGTCGGGTGGTGCGGTGCGAGACCGAGGTGATCGACGACATGTTCGGATCCAGCGGTACGGCGGACGAGTCCGCGAACTCCCATTCTCCTCAATCCCCCCACGGCCGACCTGTGTTCACCGCCGACTTCTCGTCGCGGGACCAGTGGGTGGCCGGCCGTTCCTGGGCGTATCCGGACGGCGGCCCGACGAACCCGGGCGACGACAAACTGGACCACCTCACCGCGGACCCCGAGTACAGCCGATCCGGTGTATTCCGCGCGACGCGAATGCCCCAGGGCACCTGGAAAACGGGGCTGTTGACCACCGAGGGCAGCACCGACGGCTTCATGGTCCGCTCGGGGGACATCCTGGAGGCCCGGGTCCGCCTCCCCCGCGAGCAGGGGGCGTGGCCGGCGATCTGGACGTGGCTGGACGGCGGCAACGAGATCGACGTGTTCGAGTACCACCCGGACAATCCGGACCTGCTGGAGCTGTCGAACCATGTGAACGGCGGCCGGCGCTACTACCGCGACCGGGCGATCCGCCCCGGCGCCTGGGTGGACTTCGAGATCCACCTCGGTGCCCGCTCGGTCGTCTGGCACATCAACGGTGCCCGCGCCTTCGAGGACCGCACCGGCGTGGGCGGGAGCTGGCGGGCCCATCTCATCGTCAACCTCTCGGTCTGCGCGGGCCGCTACCACCCGCGCCCGGACCCGGCGACCACGGAGATGTCCTACGAGGTGAGCAGGCTCCGCGTCTACCGGCCCTGAGACGGGTGACCGCCGCCGCGACACCGCACGGCGGCCGTGCCCCGCGCGCTCAGCCCGCCCACTCGGGTGTGCCCGGCACGGCCCCGTTCGCCTCGACCCACCGACGGCGGTGCTCCGCCGCCAGGTCCTCCAGCAGCAACGCGAGGACGTCGGCCCGGCGCGCGGCGACGGAGCGGGTGCCCGCCCCCTCGGCACCGGGACTGTCGTCGGTACGCCGGCCGGCCGTAAGTCGCCGAACCAGGTGCCGGACGAGCAGGGCGATCGCGAAGGGAACCACATTGGCCAGGGTGGTCAGCGGGAAGTCGGCCCCGGCGCCCTGGTCGGGCGCCACCGACACCGTGCCGCTGCCACCGCCGCCCCGCAGCGCCGGCACGGCGAAGTAGAAACTGAGCAGCACGGTCATGGGGTCGTCGAAGGAGGCCCAGGCCGAGAGCAGGGTCTTCGCCCGGCGCGACATCCGGTGACGGGCACCCATGGCGGCCACGGAGAGCGGGGCGATCTGGGCGACCGCGATACCGAGCACGATGGCTTCCGGGCCCCCGACCATCACGGCGGAGATCAGCGCCGCTTTGAGCAGCACTCCCAGGGTGAGGGCCACCACCACCGCGCGGAGATTCTCCCGCACGTCGGCGGCCTCCAACTCGTGGGTGCTGCCGTAGAGACCGATCGCCAGCAGCACTCCGGCGGTGAAGGTGTAGAGCGGCAGGTCGGCCGGATTACCCGGCTCGGTCAGCAGACCGATCGCGAGACCGGCGACCAGTGCGCCGATCGCCATCAGCGAGGTGCGCCCCGACGGCGCATCGGCCGCCCGGCCGCGTAACCGCCACCGTCTCCGAACCACTCCCGGTGCTCCCCGCATCCGATCTCGCCACACAAGATCGACGCTCGGAATCAACCGCCGTTCGCCGGTCGACCGGACCACGGACTTCGCGCACATGACGGGGCATCATGCCGTAAGCGACGAAGCGTGAAGCGGCCTCGCCCGGCACTCCCCCCACCCGCTTGTCGGTCGCACATCGGGCGCGGCCGCCGTTCGAGACACCATCCCGGTCCGGCGGCGCGTCGGCCGGGAGTCATCACCCGAAGAGGCCGCCGAGAAGTCCGCCGAGCGGGTCCGTGTCGTCCGGCGGGGGGTCGGTCGGGGCGCCGTCGGAGGGGGTCGGGCCGCCGGAGCCCGCGCCGCCGTCGCCGGTGCCGCCCGTGGGGGACTGCGAGGTCGTGGCCTCCGGCGCGCTCGGGCTCCCCGTTGTCGCGGACGGCGACACGGCGCCGCTCTCCGTCGGGGCGGGGCGGGGTGAACCGCTGCCGCCGGACCGTGCGCCGGCCGAGGGCTCCGGGGCCTCTCCGGTGCGGGTGGTGTCTCCCGAACCCGGTGCGCCGCTGAAGCCCGGTCCGGCTTCCGGCGCACCGGAGACCGAATCCGCGGGAGTCGCCGTGGAGTTCGCCGGGGCCTCGTCCTCGCTCTCCGTCAAGCCCGGTACGGACAGCCAGGGCGGCGCGGAACCTCCGCCGATCACCGCACCGCCGATCACGACGGCGCAAAAGACCCCGGTGCCGGCCAGGACCCAGCCGAGCCGTCGGAGCCGTCGCAGACGCCTCCCGCGCGGAGCGGTCGTGTCGTCGTCGTGCGGCGGCGACTCGCCGTCGTACGACAAGGACGGCACGGACGGCACGGACGGCGCGGACGGCGCGGACGTAACGGGCTCCGGCGCCGTCTCCACCGGCACCGAATCCGACTCGGGCTCGGACTCCGGCTCGGGCTTCGTCTTCACCGGCTCGGGCTCGGAAGCTTCGGGAACTTCGGGGGTCTCAGGAGCCTCGGGAGCCGGCTCGACAGTCTCGGCAGGCTCGACGTCGACCGCCCCCGCCGACCCCGTATCCGCGCCCCGCACGGTCGACTCGGCGGCCATCCCCGCGACCACCCGCTCCAGCCTGTCGAGGCGGTCGCTCAGGTCCGACGCGTCGTCGCGGGGAGTCCTCGCCCGCTCGGCATCGCCAGCTGCCCCGTGCTTTTCCACAACCGCCCCGCTCAGTGCGTCCCAGTCGTACGACGGATATCCAGCGTCACCAATGAGACTAGTACTACCGCACAGGAGGCCCGCTCCGTCCGTCGCCCTGCTTCACACCCCTCGGACACGCGCGGCGCCGGGGCCGCGCAACGCGTCGACCGCGATGCGGGCCGCGGTGCCGATGACGGCGTCCGCCGCGGGCAGCGTGGCCGCGGGGCTGGCCGCGCGGGTGAACACCGCGACGGCGTACCGGCCGTGGTCCGGGTACTCGATGACGCCGACCTCGTTGCGGAGGGTGGGCGCGCTGCCGGTCTTGCCCGCGACGTGGACGTCGTCGAAGGGGAACCCCGAGGCCAGCCGGTGCGGCCACACCTGGAGCGCGAGCAGACGGCGTACGGCGGCTCCGTGTTCGGGGGTGCATGCCTCGTCCCGCCAGATCGCGCCGAGCAGACGGGTCATGTCGCGCGGGGTGCTGTGGTTGGTGCGTGCGGGGTCCAGCGCGCGCATACGGGCGAGGACTTGAGGATCGGCCAGGGCCCCCGGGCCGCCCTGCCCGGCGTCCTCCCTGATGGTGGCGATGAAGTCGCGGAAGGTCTGGACCGCGTGGGTACGGGTGAGCCCCAGGCGCTGGGTGGTGCCGTTGACGGCGTCGAGGCCGACACGTTCCAGGAGGAGGTCGGCGGCGGTGTTGTCGCTGACGGCCATCATCAGATAGGCCGCGTCACGCAGCGAGAGACGGGCCGGGTCGAGCATGGCGGAGAGCCCGGTCGGCCCCGCCGTACGGCCATCCCCCGGGCACTCGGTCTGGTCCGTCAGATCCAGGCGCCCCGTCTCGGCGTGCTGATGGAGCGCGACGAGCAGACAGAGCTTGTGGACGCTCGCGGTGACGACGGACCGGTCCGCGCCCACGTCGATCTGGGCGCCGGAGTCGATGTCCGCGGCGTGCAGCCAGCCGGTGACACCGGCGTCGGCGAAGGCGGCGCGGATCCGGTCGCGCGGGTGGGCACGGGCGGCCGTACGGGCGGAGGGCTCGGTCATATCCAGTACTCCGCCGCCGGGCGCAGACGCGGTGGACCGGCGGACAGGTCGGGGCCGGCGGTGGCGGTACGGCCCAGTGCATCGGTGACGGTGTCGGCGAAGGCGCGTACGGCGGCGTCGCCCCGCCCCTTGGGCCAGGCCGCCGAGTGACGCCAGGCCAGCGGCGCGCCGCTCAGCGGGCGCCACGTGAGGTCGCGGTCTCCCGGACCGTGGGCGTCGCGCGGGCCGAAGGCGATGGCCCGGCCGCCCAGGAGCAGACCGCGGATGAAGCTCGGGCCCTGGCCGTGCCGGACCGCGGTGGGGGTGTAGCCGTGGCGGGCGCAGGTGGTGAGCAGTTCGTCGTGCACGGCCGGTGCGTGGGCGCGTGGGAAGAGGATCAGGTCGTATCCGGTCAGCGCGGAGAGCGGGACGGTTTCGAGGCGCGCCTGCGTGGCGTCCTGCGGCAGCAGGACGCCCAGTTCATGGCGCAGTACGGGGCCGAGCTCCAGCCCGGACACGTCACAGGGGTGGTGGATGAGCCCGACGTCCAGGTCGTGCGAGGCGAGTCGGGCCAGTTGCTCGGCAGTCGTCAGCTCGTGCAGTTCCAGTTCGACTCCGCCCTCGCGCTCCTGGAACCCGGCCAGGATCGCGGCGACGCTCTCGCCGGTGATGTCGGCCGGCAGCGCGGCGCGCAGCAATCCGCTGTGGCCCTCCTGGATACGGCGGGCCGTGGCCATCAGCGCCTCGGAGTGGGCCAGCAGCTGACGGGCATCGTCCAGCAGCAGCGCACCGCCCTTGGTGATCGTCACCTGTCGGCTGGTCCGCTCGAAGAGGCGTACGCCCAACTCCCGCTCCAGACGCCGGATGCGCTGCGACAGGGGTGGTTGAGCCACGCCGAGACGCTGGGCGGCTCGGCCGAAATGTAACTCTTCCGCAACAGCCACAAAGCTCTGCAGGTGCCTTATCAGGTCCACGACCAGGAACCATACCGTCGGTTGATCGATCCATGAGTCATACCGGTCTTGGACGTGAACGGCCGGGCGTTGTTCTCCTCTGGTCGAAGGAGGTACGGACCGGCGACAGGCGAACCCGCGGCCGAACAGGCCCCCTGGAAAGACCGGACCGCCCCGATTCACCCGCATCTCGGCGTCCGAACAGGCGCCCCCGAGAGGAAAGCCGCCACCACATGTCGACCCGTACGCGTACCACTGCCGCCGTTCCCCGCCGTGCCGCGCTCGCCACCCTGAGCAGCCTGGCGACTCTCCCGCTCATCGGCTGCGGCACGAGCACCCGAGAGGACGCGCCACAGTCCGGCTCCGGTCCCGGCTCCACACCGTCGCCGTCCGCGCCGTCGTCCTCCACCGAGTCGTCGACGGGGAGCACGAAGGCCGCGTTCGCCCGGCTGGAGCGCCGGATCGACGCCCGGCTCGGCGTCTACGCGATCGACACCGGCAACGGCCGCTCCATTACCCACCGGCCCGACGAGCGCTTCGCCTACGCCTCCACCTGCAAGGCGCTTCTCGCCGCCGTCATGCTCGACAGGTACTCCCTCAGACAGCTCGACCGGCTCGTACGCTACGACCGCAACGATCTCGCCGGCGCCGGCTACTCGCCGATCACCGAGAAGCACATCGCCACGGGGCTGACCCTGCGTGAACTGTGCGACGCGACCGTCCGCTACAGCGACAACGGTGCGGCCAACCTGCTCTTCCGCGAACTCGGCGGCCCCAAGAGCCTCCAGAGCGCCCTCGCCTCCATCGGCGACCGCGTCACCCGGTGCGACCGCTACGAGGACGCGCTCAGCGCCGCGGTCCCCGGCGACCTCCGCGACACCAGCACTCCGCGCGCCCTCGCCACCGATCTGCGTGCCTACGTCGTGGACGACGCCCTCGCACCGGACAAGCGGGCCGTGCTGACGGACTGGCTCAAGCGCAACACCACCGGCGACAAGGTCATCCGGGCGGGTGCCCCGGACGGGTGGCAGGTCGGCGACAAGACCGGCACCGGCGGCTACGGCACCCGCAACGACATCGCTGTCGTCTGGCCCCCGAAGGCCGCCCCGATCGCCATCGCCGTCCTCTCCCGCCGTGACTTCAAGGACGCCGAGCCGGACGACGCCCTCATCGCCGAGGCCGCCGGGATCACCCTCAACGCCCTGGCGTAGCCGTCACGGCATCTACGGGGGCGAGTTGGCGGGCCTCCGTCGATTCGATACGTGCCGCCTGCGGCTCCGTGACGATGTCGCACACCCAGTCCCAGTGCAGCGCCACGAGGTCGCCGGGAGCGAGGCCCGGGATCAGCGAGCGGCCTCCCGTCGACCAGCGCGCGGACTCCTGACGGGGCGGTCCGGGGATCAGCGCCGTACCCGTCCAGGTCAGCGGGCGGGACTCGACCGTGGCCGACTCGCCGTCGACCGCGCGGACCACGCCCGTCCGGATACGGCACCGGTCGAGGACCGACAGCGCCGTGGGGTTGCCCGAGGAGCGCAGCACTCCGGCCCAGGGGTAGACGTCGAAGACCTGGAAGCTGTGGTGGGCGAGGGCGCGGTCGCCCGCGTCGCGCCACGTGCCGCCCGACTGGCCGCGGAAGCGGTCGCGCATCCGGGCCAGCAGGGCCGCCGGGTCGGCCCGGTCCAGGAGGTCGTTGCCGATCCAGTACGCCTCGACGACGCGCTCGTCCAGCGGGTCGTCGAGACCGGAGGACTCGGCGAGGAATTCGAGATAGCACCAGGCGCCGTCGAACTGGCGGGCGCCGTGCTCGATGCCCTCGGTGTCCGTGGGGCGCAGCAGGGCCGTGGGGTCCGCGGGGCCACAGTAGCCGAGTTCGTTGGGCGGGTAGGCGTACCGCGCGAAGAGGATCGCGCCGCGCTCGCTCATTTCAGCAGATCCTCGGGAGCTGTTCGCCGACGGGCAGGCCGACGACCCGGGTGCCGCCGAGGCCCGTCCTGGCGACCACCATGCCGGGGTGTCCGGTGACGCAGGTGCCGATCCGGCGGGCCCGGCGGCCCAGCGGGTGCGCCGTCAGGGCGGCGAGGACCCGGTCGGCGCAGTCGGCGGGCACGATCGCGAGCAGCTTGCCCTCGTTCGCGACCTGGAGGGGGTCGAGCCCGAGGAGGCTGCACGCATCGCGCACGGTGTCCGGTACGGGCAGGTCCCGCTCGATCAGTTCGACGCCGACCGCCGACGCGGTGGCGATCTCGTTCAGCGAGGCGGCGACGCCGCCGCGCGTGGGGTCGCGCAGGACGTGCACGTCGGCGCCGGTGGCGAGCATCGCGGCGACGAGCCCGTGCAGGGCGGCGGTGTCGCTCTCGACCGTCGTGCCGAAGTCCAGGCCGTCCCGGCAGCTCATGACCGCCACGCCGTGCACCCCGATGTCGCCGCTGATCAGCACGGCGTCGCCGGGCGCGGCGCGGCGCGGGCCGATGTCGACACCGGCGGGGATCACTCCGATCCCCGAGGTGTTGACGTAGACGCCGTCCCCGCTGCCGCTGTCGACGACCTTGGTGTCTCCGGTGACCAGCCGGACCCCGGCCGCCCGCGCCGCCGCGCCCATGTCCTGGGCGATCCGGCCGAGATCGGTGAGGGCGGTGCCCTCCTGGAGGATGAACGCGGACGACATGAACAGGGGTGTCGCGCCCGACATCGCGAGGTCGTTGACGGTGCCGTTGACGGCGAGGTCCCCGATGGAGCCGCCGGGGAAGAACATCGGCTTGACCACGAACGAGTCGGTGGAGAAGGCGAGTCGGGTGCCTTCGCCGACGGTGACTACGGCGGAGTCGCCGAGTTCGGCCGCCGCGGCGGAGCCGTACGCGGGGAGGAACAGGTGCTCGACCAGTTCGGCCGACATCGCCCCGCCGCCGCCGTGGCCCATGACGACCGCGGGGGTGGTGCGGAGGGGGACGGGGCAGGCCCAGTTCTCGAAGTCGAGGTCGTCGCCGGCGGGGGCGGTCGTGGGGGCGGGTACGTGGCTGGTCGTCCCGGTCTCGGTCACTTGGCATCGACCAGTTCGAGTCGGCGGTAGGTGAAGTACGCGGCGCACGCGCCCTCGGAGGAGACCATCGTGGCGCCCAGCGGGTTCCTGGGGGTGCACTCCTTGCCGAAGGCGGCGCACTCGTGCGGTTTGATCAGCCCCTGGAGTACGTCGCCGGAGCGGCACAGAGAGGATTCGGCGGTACGGATGCCCGCGACGTCGAACCGGCGCTCGGCGTCGAACTCCGCGTACCTCCCGGACAGTCGCCATCCGCTGTCCGGGATCATGCCGATCCCGCGCCAGGTCCGGTCGGTGACCTCGAAGACGTCGCGCAGCATCTCCATGGCGGGGAGGTTGCCCTCGTCACGTACGGCGCGGGGGTAGGCGTTCTCCACTTCGTGGCGGCCCTGTTCGAGTTGCAGGATCGTGCGGCGGACGCCTTCGAGGATGTCGAGCGGTTCGAACCCCGTGACGACGACGGGGACTTGGTACTTCTCCGCGAGCGGCGGGTACTGGGAGGTCCCCATCACGCTGCACACGTGCCCGGCGGCGAGGAACGCCTGGACCCGGCAGGTGGGGGACTCCATGATGGCGGCGATGGCGGGCGGTACGAGCACATGCGAGACGAGCAGTGAGAAGTTCCGTACGCCGAGCCGCCGGGCCTGATGGACCGTCATGGCGTTGGCGGGGGCGGTCGTCTCGAAGCCGATGCCGAAGAAGACGACTTCCTTGTCGGGGTTGTCGCGGGCGATCTTCAGCGCGTCGAGCGGGGAGTACACCACGCGTACGTCGCCGCCGGCGCTCTTGACCGAGAACAGGTCCTGGCCGCTGCCCGGCACGCGCAGCATGTCTCCGAAGGAGCAGAAGACGACGCCGGGCCGGGCCGCGATCGCCAGTGCCCGGTCGATGATCTCCAGCGGGGTCACACAGACCGGGCAGCCCGGCCCGTGGATCATCTCCACCCCGTCGGGCAGCAGTTGGTCGATGCCGTGCCGGATGATCGAGTGGGTCTGGCCGCCGCAGACCTCCATCATCGCCCAGGGGCGGGTGGTGGCCGCGTGGATCTCGTCGACCAGCCGTCTGGCGAGGCCGGGGTCGCTGAACTCGTCGAGGTACTTCACAGTCCGCTGCCTTCCGCTTCCACTGATTCCCGCTGCCTTGCGGCGAGTTCGAAACCGTCACCGAACTCCTCCTCAAGGAGCCCGAGCTGCTCGAAGTTCGCCAGCGTCTGCCGGGCCGACGCCTCGTCGAGCCGCTGGATGGCGAAGCCGACGTGGACGACGACGTATTCGCCGATCTCCGCGTCGGGGATGTACTGGAGGCAGACCTCCTTGCGTACGCCGCCGAAGTCGACCTGGGCCATCAGGACGCCGTCGGCCTCGGCGGTGCTGAGCACCCGCCCGGGGACTGCCAGACACATGGTGTCGCTTCCTTCTCTCTGGATGGGTGACTCCGGCGCCGGGTCAGCCGGACGCCGCGACCAGCAGTTGCCCGAAAGCCACGCCGCCGTCGTTGGGCGGCAGCAGAACGGGACGCAGGACCGTGAAGTCCCTTGCTTGCAGGGCCCGTTCGGTCGATGCCAGCAGGACGGCGTTCTGGAATACCCCGCCTCCCAGAGCCACCGCACCGAGCCCGGTCCGCCGCCGGAACAGCTCCGCGAGGTCGACGGTGAGGACCGCGACGGCCGCGTGGAAACGCGCGGCGACCAGCTCCGGCGAGGTCCCCGCGCTCACGTCGGAGACCACCGCCCGGATCACCGGGCCGGGGTCGGCGACGACCGGCTCACCGGGGTCCGCCGGGTACACGAGGGCGAACGCGTAGGCGTCGGCGTCCGGTCCGGGCTCCCCCGCCGCCGATCTGGCCAGCCCCTCCAGCGCGATCGCGGCCTCCGCCTCGTACGCCACCTCGTGCCGTACGCCCGCCAGTGAGGCGACGGCGTCGAAGAGCCGGCCCATGCTGGATGTCGGCACACAGCCGAAGCCCGTCGCGAACTGGTGGGCCAGCACGTCGCGTTCCCTGGCCGGGCAGGCGGCGACGGCGGGCAGCTTCTCGTCCCAGTCGATCCCGGCGGCGTACAGATGGGCGAGCGCCATGCGGTAGGGCCGCAGCACGCTCGCGTCACCGCCCGCGAGGGGTACGTAGGCCAAGTGGGCGGCCCTGCGATACGACTTGTAGTCGGCGATCAGTGCCTCGCCGCCCCACACCGCGCCGTCGGCGCCGTGGCCGGTGCCGTCGTAGGCGAAGCCGATGACGCTCTCGCCGGGTCCGATGCCGTGTTCGCCGAGCACGGCCGCGATGTGCGCGTGGTGGTGCTGCACGGTGCGTACGGCCCGGCCCTTGGCGTGCGCGCGGGCCCAGGCGCCGGAGCGGTAGCCGGGGTGGGAGTCGGCCACGAGCTGTTCCGGTTCGACACCGGTCAGCGCCCCGAGGTGGTCGGCGGTGCGGGTCAGCGCGTCCACCGTGGAGAGGTCGTCCATGTCGCCGATGTGCTGGGAGACCCAGGCGTAGCCGCCCTCGCCGAGCGCGCAGGTGTTCTTCAGGTCGGCGCCGGCCGCCAGCAGCGGCGGGATGTCGAAGGGCAGCGCGAGGGGCAGCGGCGCGTACCCGCGTGACCTCCGTACGGGCAGTTCGGCGCCCGCGACGAACCGGCTGACCGAGTCGTCGCACGGCACCCGGATCGGACGGTCGTGCCGCAGCCAGGCGTCCACCAGCGGGGCGAGTTCGGTCAGCGCCCGCGCGTCGTCGGTGACGATCGGCTCACCGGAGCGGTTGCCGGAGGTCATCACCAGCACGTCGGGTCCGGGGGTGTCGTCGCCGATACCGAAGAGGAGGGTGTGCAGAGGGGTGTACGGGAGCAGCACGCCGAGGTCCGGATTGCCGGGCGCGACGGCTTCCGCGACTCCTCCGGAGACGGGCGGTGTGCGCCGGGGCAGCAGCACGATCGGCTTTCTGGTGCCGGCCAGGAGCGCCCGCTCGTCGTCCGTGACCGTCACCAGCTCCCCGGCGACGTCGAGGTCCGCGACCATGACGGCGAAGGGCTTGCCGCCGCGCCGCTTGCGGCGGCGCAGTTCGGTGACGGCCGCCTCGTCGCGGGCGTCGCACGCGAGGTGGTAGCCGCCGAGCCCCTTGACGGCGACGATCTTCCCCTCGGCGAGCAACCGCCGTGCGGCGCGCAGCGCTTCGTCGCCGTGGTGGGTCGCCCGGCCGTCCTCGCCGATCAGTTCGAGACGGGGCCCGCAGGCGTGACAGGCGATGGGCTGGGCGTGGAAGCGGCGGTCGCGCGGGTCGTCGTACTCCGCGCGGCAGTCGTCGCACATCTCGAACGCCGCCATGGTCGTCGCCGCGCGGTCGTAGGGCATGCCGGTGACGATGGTGAAGCGCGGACCGCAGTGTGTGCAGGTGATGAAGGGGTGGCGGTGGCGCCGGTCCGCGGGGTCGCGCAGTTCGGTCAGACAGTCCCGGCAGGTCGCGGTGTCGGGCGAGACCAGGGTGCGGACCCGGTCGGCGGCGCTGGAGTCGGCGATGACGAACTCCGCTCCCCCGGTGGGTGGTTGGTCCGTCTCGGCCACCGACGCCACGACGGCCAGCGGGGGTGGGTCGGTGCGCAGTCGGCGCCCGAACTCCGCGACCGCTCCGGGGTCGCCCTCCACCTCGGCGACGACGCCGCTGCCGGTGTTGGTGACGGAGCCGGTGAGCGCGAGTGCGGCGGCGGTGACATACACGAACGGGCGGAAGCCCACGCCCTGGACGACGCCGCGCACCTCGAACCGGCGCCGGACGCACGGTTGTCGCGCGTCGGCGGAGGCGCTCTCGGCCGTCGGTCGGTGCTCCGTCTCGCCGCCCGCGCCCTCGCGGGCGCCGCTGCCCATCATCTCCAGCCCCGACAGGGCTTGCGCCGCCTTCGTCTCGTCGATGATCTCCATCGCGAAACCCATGTGCAGCAGGACCCAGTCGCCCGCGGCCGGGGGCGTGTCCAGCATGCCGATGTTGATACGGCGCCGGGCGCCCTCCACGTCGACGAGGGCGAGCTGGTCCGCGTACCCCTCGACGATCTCCACGACTCGCCCGGGGATGCCGAGACACATGATCAGGACCTCCGGGTCCGGGCGGGTGCGGGTTCCTGCGTGGGTGTGCGCGGCGCGGGCCCGGCCGCCGTCAGCCGTCGGACCAGCGCGCGCACCTCCGCCACCGCTTCGGGTACGGCGGCGGCGACGGCCTCGCTGAGGCCGATGCCTTCCTCGACGCCGGCGGGGGTGCACCCCACAACGTGGGTGAGCGGAAGCGTACCGCCCAGTTGGCCCAGATTTGCCAGGACAGATACCGGATTCATGCCGTGTGCGTCGAATTCACCCGTACCGAGGTCGTCGGGGCCGACCTCCAGGACCGTCAGCTCGCCGGGCGCGCCGCCGCCGGGGCAGGCGTCGACCAGGACGAGCGCGTCGTACCCGTCGAGCAGGTCGTACGCCAGGTGCATGCCCCGGATGCCGTAGTCGACGACCCGGACGCCCGGGGGGAGCGGCGGCCCGGGGTCGGCGACGAGCCGCCGTACGACCTCCGGGCCGAATCCGTCGTCTCCGAGGAAGAGATTGCCGATGCCGGCGACGAGCAGGCCACCGGTCACGTCAGGACTGGTCCTCGGCGCGCGACGTGCCGCCGTGATGGGAAGGCCCGGTGCCTCCGTCCCCGGACCGTGACCGCTTCGTCCGGTCGGCGGGCCGTTCGTCGCCGGGCGAGCGGGTGGCGCCCTTCCCGGTCCTCTCGGGATCGGCGGACTTCATGTCGGGGTCCTCGACGGGGCCGGTCGCGCCGCCAGTCCTGGCACCGTCCCTGGTCGACGTCTCCTTGTCACCGACGTCGGCCCTCTTGCGGCGGCCCTCGTACGGCGGAACGGCGCGGTCGCCGGTGTCGATGTCGTCGGGTCGGCGCTCTTCCTTCGCCATGCTGTGCTCCCTGGGTCTGGGGGTACGGGGTTCCCGGCGGGACGCCGGTCCGGCGTCAGTTGCCGCCGGACCGGAGGTTCGGGGAGTCCGGGTCGATGGGGTCGCCCGGTTTGACGGAGGTGTCCGACTTCTTGTCGGAACCGCCGGACGGCCGGTCGGCGGGACCCGCGGACGGCTGGTCGGAACCGGTGTCGCGCGACCCCTTGGGGCCCCGCTCCGACTGCGGCTCTTCGTCGTGGCGGCCACGCTTCTTGTCAGTCATCGGATGCTCTTCTCACTCGCGCCACGCGCTCACATCGAGCGCATCTTGACGTATCTGCGGATGTCGGGGATCGATCGCACACCGACGGCGACGACCACGGCCGCCACGGCGGCGGCCGCACCCGTGGTGATCATTCCGAGGATTCTCACGATGGGTTCTCCTTCCTGTGTTCCGTTGGAGTGGGGAGGTCGTCACCCCGGCGGGGGTCCGCGTCGGGCAGCGGTTCCAGTTCGTCGGGGGCGAAGTAGAAGTAGCGGCCGTACCAGTCGTGCATGTCGGCCGCCGGGTCGTCGACCAGGACGAGGGCGACATGCACGCCGCCGTCGACGTCCGAGAGCACGGCCGTCACCCGCGCCACCTGGCCGGCGAAGAAGAGGTCCTGCGCGTCGGCGCGACGGGACGGGTGGACGCGCACGAGGCTGCCCTTGGCGACGGCGACCCCTTCGATGACCACGGAGTCGGAGTCGGGCGCCACCGAGGCGTCGGCCGCCGGGTCCCACCAGGGCGCGCCGCCGGTGTCGAAGGCGGCGGGCTCGGCGTCCCGCAGATCGCCGCGGGAGCCCGGGGCGGCAGGTGGCCGGGCGGGGCCGTGCGTCTCGCGCAGAAGGCCGTGGAGCTGTTGCAGTTCGCCCGCCGACATCGCGTCGCAGCGGTGGATGATCTCGCGGGCCAGCGGGTCGGTGGCCCGCGCCTCGGCCTTCTCCTCCTCCGTCATGGTCATCACCCGCAGGGTGAGGATCTCGTCGATCTCGGTGGAGTCGAACAGGGCGCCGGGGCTCTGTTCGGCGATCTCGGGGTGGTCATAGAGGATGATCGGCGCACCCAGCACGGTGTCCGTGGAGCCCTTCGCACCGGCCAGGACCGGCCAGCATCTGCGCTGTCGGCACCGGGCGGCGGCGGGTGCGGCCTCGTGCGGGGGCTCGCGCAGGGAGATGAACTCGGCGCCGTGGGCCCGCAGGAGCAGATGGGTGCCGATCAGCGAGGCGCGGATGGCGGCGTCCTTGTCGGTGGCGGTCGCGGGGTGCTCGTTGTCCACCGAGACCGAGAGCCGCAGACAGCCGCCGTCGCGGGTCGTGCGGGTACGGACGCGGACCGTCAGCGGTTCGCGGCGCCGTACGACTCGCCCGGCCGGCGCACCGTGCTCGTCCGTCAGCGGTTCGGCGTCCTCGCCGCCGGGGACGGTGCGCAGTTCGTCGGTCGAGCCGGGCACCGTGCCCAACGGGACGGATCCCAGGTCGAGTTCGCACTCGACGGCCTCGTCCCAGCTCAGGACGGACACACCGGCCACGTCGAGTGCACCGACGGTCGTGTGGCTCCCGTCCGGCTCCCGGCGCTGCACCTCGCGCACCTGGAGCTGGAGGAAACGGAGCCGGACGCTCACCGCGGCGGTGGCAGCCGACGCGTCGTCAGGGGCCTTGAGCAGGGCCTGCATCGCCATGCCTGGTTCCTCGGCGAAGCTGCCGGGCGCGGCGTCGGGCGGGCCGAGGACGCCGAACTGCCAGCGGGACCGGTTCTTGTGGGAGCTGGCTCGGTACGGGTACAGCAGGTAGCCCTCGTACAGCACCGCGTCGGCGATCGCACGGACATGGTCGAGCCCCACGGGGGCGGCGGGGGTCACCGGGGTCATGTGACCACCTCGCCGATCTCGTCGGCGGCGGTCCGCTTCCGCGCGTCCGCCAGCAGCGTCGTCACCGTCTCGTCCCAGCTGATCAGTCCGCGTCGTTCACGGAAGTCCGCGAAGCGCGCGAGCACGTCGTGATCCAGTCTGATCCAGCCGGAGTTGGGGAAGTGGTGGGCGATCATCCGCCGCCAGACGGCGACCGGCAGCTGGTACCGCGCCTCGCAGTCCCAGGGCACCTGCCGCACCCCGAAGCCCGAACCGCCGCCGTTGCCACCGTTCTTGGAGAAGACGGTGCCCGAGAAGAGCAGGCTGATCGGCACCGTCCCTTCCCCGAGCGCGTGCAGGTAGCGGGAGCCGATGACGTCGAAGTCGTAGGTGCAGGGCAGTGCGATGTCGACCTCGGTGGAGCCGGTGAAGCCCTGCACGGTCGTGTGGCACTGCATCCACTGGAACGGCCGCAGCGTGTCCGACCAGCGCTCGCGTTCCCCGAACAGAGCGCGCAGGGAGTCCTGTTCGGCTTCGCCGTAGTGGCGGCGCTGCGGTTCGATACGGACCTGGCAGCGCAGCACGATCGCGTGGATCCGCTCGTCCGAGCCGTCCTCGATCCGCAGCCTCGCGGTCAGCTGGGGCGCGGCGGTGTACGGCTCGGCGACGATGTCCCGTACGGAGAACTCCAGGCCGGGGGCGGTGGGGCCGCTCATGAGGTCCCGCCCGCGGCGTAGGGAGTGCGCACGGTCGTGGCGTCGCCCGCGGCCGAGTGGCCGCCCCTGCCCGCCGGATCGGCGGGCCGGCTGCGGGAGCGGACGTGCTCGAAGAAGTCGTCCATCGCGGCGTGCGCCTCCTGGCCGCCGTCGAAGCCGCGCCACAACGCGCGCAGTCGGCCGACCAGTTCGTAGCAGGCGTCGATCGGGACGAGATGGCAGGACGCGACCACTTCGCGCCCTCCGCCGCCGCCCGCCTCCATACGGCGTACGAGCAGTGCCTCGACGTCCGGGCGCAGTACGGCCAGTCCGGGATTGGCCTCGACGATGGTCGCCCAGGCGTCCAGGGGCAGTTCGGATTCGGTGGCCCCGGCGGGGCCGGGATAGAAGGCGATGGTGCGGTCCTGCGCGGAGTTGCGGAACACGAAGGCCAGACCCACCGGGATCTGGAGTTCGTCCCAGGTGCGCGCGTCCAACGGGAGCCCGTCGAAGCTCAGATACCGGTCGGGGACGGTGCGGTAGCGCAGTTCCGCGCCCTCTTCCGTGAACAGGAGAGAGCAGGCCCGGCAGCCGCACATCAGACTGCGGCTCTCCAGATTCACCACGTGCCGGTGTTCCTCGCCGATCGGCGCGGCGCACATCTCGCACCGCTCGCCGGCGGCCGGACCGGGCCGGCCGCGGCTGACCCGGAGCAGAGCGGCGACCGGTGACGCGGCACGGCCCGTGGGTACGGCACGGCCCCGGGGCGCGCTCATGTCGCGACCACGGAGGGGGCCGGTACGGGCGACGGCACGGCCACCGAGGCCGACGCGCCGTCCGCCAGGAGCGGCAACGGGTCAAGATGGGCCCCGTTCGCCTCCGCGTCGAGGCAGGCACCGGCGCGCCGTACGTCGTAGTGGGCGCGGCAGGCGGGGCAGCTCAGCACCCCGTCACCGGAGTCGCCCCCGAGCCGCCGGGCCAGCGTGGCGCCCTCCATGGGGCGTTCGCACCGGGCGCACCGGTCGCGGAAGGCGAACAGGTCGGGCCCGATCCGGCAGGCGACGACCGGCAGCCCGCCGACGGTGAAGCGCTCGACGCCGCCGGACTCCAGGGCGAGCAGGGCGGGAACCGGCTCCCAGGTCGCGCCCGCGTCACCGGCACCCGTCCCGGGCCCGGTCTCGTGGAGCCGGGAGAACAGGGCGTCCACCGGCACCAGCGGGCCCGTGGCTCCGGCGGCCGTCTCGTCGGCGGCCTCGACCTCGATCGTGGTGATCTCCGGTGCCGCGGCCTCCACCGCGCCCCGCACCGCCAGCGCGAGCGTGGCGGAGGAGGACGGGCAGCCGTCACAACTGCCCAGCAGCCGCAGCCGTACGGCCCCTTCGTCCGTGACGTCCACCAACTCCACGTCCCCGCCGTGCGAGCCGAGATACGGCCGTACGCTCTCCAGCGCGTTCTCGACCCTGGCGGCCACGCTGTACGGGTGCAGTCCGTGCACCAGCAGGACACTGGCCACCAGGTCGTCGGCGGCGAGGGCGGCCAGGATCTCGTCGTCGAGCCGCCCGTGCTCGTGGACGAGGTCGAGGAGCCGTTCCAGACCGGCGCCGTAGAAGTCGGTGACCAGCCGCACCAGTTCCTCGCTGCGCTCGCGTGCCACCACGCCGCCGGCCGCGCTCGCGGCGATCAGGGTGTCGATGCGTTCCCCGGTCGCCCGCCACTCCTCGGACCTCGCGCCCCCGGGGTTCGGGGCCCGCCCGGGCCTCGTGGGCTGCTCGGGCTTCCGGGTCTCGTCGGCCCGCCGCCGCACCATGTCGCGGACGTCTTCCACGTCACTCACTGCCCGCGGACTGCGTGGGCGAGTGCAGCAGCTCCAGTTTCCTGCCCTCGCCGAGATACATGTGGACGCCGCAGGGCAGACAGGGGTCGAAGCTGCGGACCGTACGCATGATGTCGATGCCCTTGAAGTTCTCCCGGTCGTTCTCCTCGAAGATCGGCTGGCCCTGCACCGCGTCCTCGTAGGGCCCCGGCGTCCCGTAGGTGTCGCGGGGGCTCGCGTTCCACGGGGTCGGCGGGTACGGGTGGTAGTTGGCGATCTTGCCGTCCCTGATCACCATGTGGTGCGAGAGCACGCCGCGTACGGCCTCGGTGAAGCCGCAGCCGACGCCCTCCTCGGGCACCTCGAACTTCTCCCACGTCTTGGTGCGGCCCGCCCGGATCTCCACCAGCGCCTTCTCGGCGAAGTGCAGTGCGCAGGCCGCCGCGTACGCCTGGAAGTAGGTCCGCGCCCGGTTGCGCTCGATGGTGTTGCTCCAGCGCGGGACGTGCCATTCCAGCTCGACCGGGCCCTTGAGCGCGGTCTTGGGAAGGTTGATCTTGACGCTCTTGCCGGTGGCCTGGATGTAGCCGATGTCGACGAGGCCGGCCAGTGCGGTGACCCACAGCCGGGCGAGCGGGCCACCGCCGGTGTCGAGCGCGAGGTAGTCCTTGCCGTCGAACCAGCGCGGTGACATGACCCAGCTGTACTTGTCGCCCAGGTCGCGCTTCTGCGGCTGCGGGTTGGTGTGCTGGTTCCACGGGTGCCGCCGGTCGACCGGATTGCCGAGCGGGTCGTGGGTCACGAACATCTCCTGCTCTTCCCAGTCGTTGTAGTACGACGAGCCGAGCAGGATGCGGATGCCGAGGTTGATCTTCACCAGGTCGGTGGTGACAAGTTTGCCGTCCACGACGACGCCGGGGGTCACGTACATCTTCCGGCCCCAGTCGGTCATGTCCTTGTACTCGAAGTTGCAGTGCTCGGGGTCCTGGAAGGAGCCCCAGCAGCCCAGCAGGATACGGCGGTTGCCGACCTTCTCGTAGCCGGGCAGCGCCTCGTAGAAGAAGTCGAACAGGTCGTCGTGCATGGGCACGACCTTCTTCATGAACTCCACGTAGCGCTGGAGGCGGGTGATGTAGTCCGTCATCAGCTGGATGGTCGCCACCGTGCCCACCCCGCCGGGGTAGAGCGTGGAGGGGTGCACGTGGCGGCCCTCCATGAGGCAGAACATCTCGCGCGTCATACGGCTGACCTGGAGGGCTTCGCGGTAGAACTCGCCGGTGAAGGGGTTCAGCGAGCGCATGATGTCGCCGATGGTCCGGTACCCGTGGTCGTCCGCGTGCGGCGAAACGGTGCGGTTGGCCTGCTCCAGTACGCCGGGGTTGGTCTCGGCGACCATTTTCTCGCAGTAGTCGACCCCTACCAGGTTCTCCTGGAAGATGTTGTGGTCGAACATGTACTCGGCGGCCTCGCCGAGATTCACGATCCACTCACCGAGATGCGGCGGCTTCACGCCGTACGCCATGTTCTGCGCGTAACAGGAACAAGTGGCGTGGTTGTCGCCGCAGATTCCGCAGATGCGGCTGGTGATGAAGTGGGCGTCGCGTGGGTCCTTGCCCTTCATGAAGACCGAATAGCCGCGGAAGATCGAGCTGGTGCTGTGGCACTCGGCGACGACCTTCTGCTTGAAGTCGATCTTCGTGTAGATGCCCAGACTCCCGACGATTCGGGTGATGGGATCCCACGCCATCTCCACCAGTTCGTCCTTGCCCTGGCTCGTCGCCGTCATGGGGCCGCCTCTTCTTCCGTGTCGCTGTTCGTCGAGCGATGAGTTACCAGGTGGGTGCCCCACCGGCCGGTCGATTCGCGGCCGATGGGGCACCTTTCGGATCGGACTACCAGGTGCGCGTGGCACCCGTGGTGAGCTGCTTACCGCGTCTGCGCCATTTGGGCTCGCGGTCGAGTGTGTGTGTCGTGATGCCGCGCAGGCGCCGCATGGTCGCCCCGTACATTCCGACGGCATTCGTGGAGAGTTTTCCGCCCGGGGGCTCGTCCATGAACGGCATGAATTTGTCCGGGAATCCCGGCATGGTGCAGCCGATGCAGATGCCGCCGACGTTGGGGCAGCCACCGATGCCGTTCATCCAGCCGCGCTTGGGCACGTTGCACTTGACCGCGGGGCCCCAGCAGCCGAGTTTTACGATGCACTTGGGTGAGCCGTACTCCGTCGCGAAGTCGCCCTGCTCGTAGTAGCCGGCCCGGTCGCAGCCCTCGTGCACGGTCTGGCCGAACAGCCAGGTCGGACGCAGCGCGTCGTCGAGGGGGATCATCGGGGCCTGGTCGGTGGCCATGTAGAGCAGATAGGTGAGCGTCTCCGAGAGGTTGTCCGGCTGGATGGGGCAGCCGGGGACGCACACGATGGGGATCCCGGCCTTGGACTTCCAGTCCCAGCCCAGGTAGTCGGGCACTCCCATGGCGCCGGTGGGATTGCCAGCCATGGCGTGGATGCCGCCGTAGGTCGCGCACGTGCCGACCGCGACGACAGCCGTGGCCTTCGGTGTCAGCCGGTCGAGCCACTCGCTGGTGGTCATAGGCTGCCCGGTCGCCGGGTCGTTCCCGAAGCCCGACCAGTAACCCTCTTCCTTCAGCTTCTCGTTGGGAATGGAGCCTTCGACGACCAGGACGAAGGGCTCCAGTTCCCCGCGGTCCGCCTTGAAGAACCACTCCAGGAAGTCGTCCGCGCCGCCGTTGGGCCCGCATTCGAAATCGATCAGCGGCCAGTGCACGGCGATCCGCGGAAGACCGGGCAGCGCGCCGAGTGCGATCTCCTCGATACTGGGCTGGGTCGCGGCGGTCAGTGCGACCGAATCCCCGTCACAGCTCAGTCCGGCATTGATCCACAGAACGTGAATCAGCGTGTCCTCTGCTTTTTTCGCCGCTTCTGTCGGCATAGCACCGCTGCCTTCCGGGATTGGCCCACCCGATACCCATGAACCTCATGGGTGTGGCGTCGCTCACATTGCTACCATCTACGATCCGGCAGAGCGTTCTGTCAACACGGGTTTCGTCCGGGCGGCCCTGCTTTTCGCGCCGGCGAATCAGAGCCGATCGAGTGAATTACGGGGAAGGCTGGACGGTCGAATGCATGAATTGTCAATCACTCAGAGCATTGTCGACGCGGTGTGCGAGCGCGCGGCGGGCAGGCCGGTGCGCACGGTCAGCGTCCGCGTGGGAGCTCTGACGGCGGTGGTCCCCGATTCGATGCGGTTCTGCTTCGATCTGACCACCGCGGGCACGGTCGCCGAAGGCGCCGCCCTGGAGATCGAACAACCTCCGGGAACGGCGCACTGCGTGGCGTGTTCGCGGGACTTCACGCTGGCCGATCTTGTATTGCTGTGTCCGTGCGGGAGCGCCGACGTGCGGATCACGTCGGGACAGGAACTCCAGATCATCTCCATGAGAGTGGGCTGACCCTATGTGCGGTACGTGCGGTTGCTCCGGCGGAGGCGAAGGGGGCGGCGGGACGCGGATCGCCGTACCCCACACGCACCCGCACGGCGGCGAGACCATCACCCTCGAACAGCGGGTCCTCGCCAAGAACGAGGGCCTGGCCGCCGGCAACCGTGCCTGGCTCGCCGAACAGGGCATCGTGGCGGTGAACATGATGAGTTCGCCGGGCGCAGGCAAGACCACTCTCCTGGAGCGCACCATCCGGGACTTCGCCGGACGGCGCCCGGTCTCGGTCATCGAGGGCGACCAGGAGACGACGCTCGACGCCGACCGGATCAAGCGGGCGGGCAGCACCGTGGTCCAGGTCAACACCGGCGCGGGCTGCCATCTGGACGCGGAGATGATGCGGGACGCGCTCACGACCCTGACACCGCCGACCGGATCGCTCGTCCTGGTCGAGAACGTGGGCAACCTGGTCTGCCCCGCCCTCTTCGACCTCGGGGAGCGGAGCCGGGTCGTGATCATCTCGGTGACCGAGGGCACGGACAAGCCGCTCAAGTACCCCTATATCTTCGCCGCCGCGGATCTGGTGATCGTCAACAAGATCGACCTGCTGCCCTACGTCGACTTCGACGTCGCCCGCTGCGAGGAGTACGCCCGCTCCGTCAACCCGGGCCTGACGATGCTGACGCTGTCGGCGACGACGGGCGAGGGGACGCGGAGCTGGTACGACTGGGTGGCCGAGCAGGACTGAGCCGGAGAGCGCCCCGCCCGGTCCTTCAGGTGGACGGCCGTCACCCCGGGTGCGGTACGCGCCTCCAGTCGGTGCGGTTCCGGATCTCGACGGTGTCGATGCCGTGGGACCGCTCCAGGTCGACCTGCCACCACGCCCCGGTTCGGGGGTTCCGCCGTGTGGGTCGTGGTGTTGTCGCGGCAGATGGTCCCCGCCGGCCTCGCCGTCGACGGCGCGGGAGGCGACGGCGTCCCATGCGGCGCTCGACCGCGTCGCCATCCTGCCGCGCGCCACGTCGGGCCCCGGACCGAGGATGTGTACGGAATCCGAATTCGGTTGCGCATTCATGGGGCGGGAGCGCCCGTCGGCATGTCTTTGCAATCTGACTTTGCATGACGGGGCATTCGTGCCGACCGCGCAGTGGCACACGGTACGGTCGTCACAGCTCCGAGTAAGGGGCCCATCGGTTCGTCGGGTATTTCCGTAGCGATTCCCCTTGCGGAGCGGTGGACCGCGTTTCGCGATGAGCCACCGGAAGGAGACGTGTTGAATCCGCGCCCCCGAGCCCTCCGTGTCACCGGTGCCCGTAGCCGGCCGGTGAATCAGCGCAGTCTCCTCGGCCTCGCCGCATTCGTGCAGCTGCACAGAATTCATTACCTGTCCTACGCACGGGCCAGACTGCTCGACGAGAGCGCGAGCGAGGCAGCCGTCGACGCGACCATCTCGGCCGTTGCGGGCCGGTGGAGCGAACTCCTGCGCAACGCGCGCCCCGCGGCGGACGCCTGGCAGCAGTTGCGCGCGCAGATCCAGGCGGCGAGCCGGGACACGGCGGCCGGACAGGATCCGGCGGTCGGGCGGCTGTACCACGCCCTTTCCCAGAACACGGCGGACACCGCGCTGCTGCGCTGGCGGCTCTCCATGACGCCCGAGGCCATAGCCGATCTGATGGGTATCGACATTCCGACGGTGACCGCGTCCCTCCTGACGGCCCGGCGGCAGTTCTCCGACACGGCACTGAGACAACTGGAGCACCACGCTTCCCAGCCGTGACATCTCCGGAACTCGCGGTGGTGCGCCCGCGGTCCACCCTCCTAGGATGGGGGCGCGTTCCCTGGCGAGATCGGGGCTCGAACCGGGAGGGGTTCTTTCCGTTGACGGACAACAGGCGTGTCGATTTATCCGTTCCGAGTGCGGCGAGGATGTACGACTGGCTGCTCGGCGGCCATTACAACTACGAGGTGGACCAGAGAGCTTCCGAGGAGCTGCTGAAGGTCGCGCCGACGACGAAGGAACTTGCCCGGAACAATCGCTGGTTCCTGGAACGTGTCGTACGCGTCATGGCCGAGGAGCACGGAATTCGGCAATTCGTCGATTTCGGGTCCGGACTGCCGACGCAGAACAACGTCCATCAGATCGCGCAGGCGGTCGATCCGCGGTCACGCGTCGTCTATGTCGACGACGACCCCGTCGTCCTCGCGCACGGTCAGGCCATCTTCGACGAGAACGACCGGAGCGTGGTCATCGCGTCGGACATGCTGGAGACCGAGTGCATCCTGGAGCACACCGACTTCAGGCGTCTCATCGACCTCGACCAGCCGGTCGGCGTCCTGTTCAACTCCGTGCTGCACTGCATTCCCGACGCCTCGGGTCCCGGCGACCTCGTCACGCGCGTCGTGGACCGGTTGCGCCCGGGAAGCTTCGTGGTGATCTGCCAGCTCGTCAGCGACGACGCCGAGCTCCGCCGGCAGGTGACGGAGATGATGCTGGAGCAGACCCACGGCCGATGGGGCCGGGTCCGTGAACGGGCAGAGGTGGAGCGGTACTTCGACGGTCTTCTGATCCAGTCCCCCGGTCTGGTCGATGTCACGGACTGGCGCCCGGACTCCGAACTCAAACGACGTCAGCGCAGCATCGAGTGGACGGAGTACGGCGGTCTGGCCGAAGTACCGCCGGAGCGACGGAGCGGAGCCGTCCCTAGACCTCGTACCGCTTGATCGCGTCCAGGAGTATGGTCCGGCTGTCCCGCCAGGAGGCGGCGGCCTCGTGGCTGAGGCGCAGCATCACCTCCACGCGCCGTTCCACGTCGTCCGGCTTCACGTAGTACGTCGCGTCGTCGTCCCCCTCGACATACACCATGGCGGGCGGCCCGAGGGGGCCGAAGCGCAAGTGGGCCATGGAGCCGTGGTTGGACACGACGCTGCTGTCCAGCGGCACGAACCGGATGGTGACACCGGGCCGGTCGCTGTACTCCAGGAGACCGCGCAGCTGCTCGGCCATCATCCGCGGGCTGCCGACCCGGCGGAGCAGTACGGACTGGTCCAGCAGGAAGACCGCCCTGGGCGGATCCGGCTGCTCGAAGAACCGCCGCTGGCGCTCCAGCCGCAGCTGGACGCGCTGTTCGATCTGGTCGCCCTCGAAGACACGGAGGCCGTCGCTGATGATCTGCCTCGCGTACGCGGCGGTCTGGAGGAGGCCCGGCGCGATGCGTGCCTCGTAGGCGCAGAAGTACACGGCCTCCGACTCCAGCCCGATCAGCCGCTGCATCCACGAGGCCGCGTAGTCGGAGTAGCGGTCGAACCACTCCGGTTCCACCGCGCGGCGGGCGAGAAGTGCGAGATCGGCGCGCTCGGCCGCGGTCGCCCCGTACCGGTCGGCGAGAATACCGATGTCGCGAGGGTCCGGCGGGCTCTGCGCCCGTTCGAGCCGGCTCACCTTGGAAACGGACGCGTTGATCAATTTCGCCGACGCGGTCACGGTGATTCCACGCGCCTCGCGCATTTTGCGCAGCTCCAGGCCGAGCACGACACCGGCGGCGGTCGGATTCAGACTCCGCGGGCGAGCGGGGGCGGGAGCACGGCCGAAAAGCGGGGCCGGGGTGTCTGGCGGATGGGACACGCATGCTCCGTTCATGAATAAGCGTGGCTCATCATGGCACGACGAATGCTCGCATGTCCCACCGAACTGATGCTCAAAAACACGCCAGTTGGACTACAGGGCGTCGAACTCGCCCTTCTTCGCGCCGTCCAGGAAGGCCGCCATCTCAAGCGCCTCGAAGACCAGCGCCGGGCCGTCCGGATCGGTCGAGTTGCGCATCGCGACCTTACCGCCGGGCAGAGACGCCAGCTCCACACACTGACCATTGGCCGTACTCTTCCGGCTTTTGATCCAGTCCGCCGTGATGGACCCCGCCGGAACACCGTTGCGATAGCCGTCCATAAGCTTCTCCCTAACTGTGTTCGAACAATCCGAGTTCCCGCCGATTCCCCGCCGACCCGCGCCCCTGAAGGGATAAATACGCAGACGGGAGGTGCGCGTAATCCCGTCATGCAATCAGGGGCGGGAACACGGCGATACTAGACCTGAAGATTCGAACAGAACTGTCCCCCTGAAGGGTGATCGCGAAGGAGTGTCGGACTCGACATCAGCCGGGAGATGGACGTTCGATTGGACCGGCCGGTACACCCTCACCGATCGCGACGGCCGTGCGATCGGCCGTCCTCATATCCAGGAGATGCCATGACCACCGAGCAGGAAGCACTCGACGCCATCCATCACGCGTTCGGGAACAGCGCGCACGCCGAGGTGAACACCTTCCCGGCGGGCAATGTGTCGATCACTCTCACCAAGGGCGAGCACGCGGCGACGATCGACGGACACCCGGAGAGCGGCTGGGGCTGGACGATCGACCCCGCCGACGACGAGGGATTCAGCGGACACGAGAACACGGCAGACACGCTCGGCGAGGCACTCGCCGACGTGCGCGCCGCCCTGATCTGAACCGGCGTCCGACTCCGGGCGCGCGAAGATCCGACGGGCGGGGCCCGCACACGGGTTCCCGTGCGGTGCGCGCCCGTCGGCGCGCGACGGGTACCTTGAGACGGTGATTGTCCAGGCACGGAAGTCGCGCGGTGACCGCGCGAGGCC
The DNA here is from genome assembly GCF_010384365.1 of Streptomyces sp. S4.7. Classification (NCBI taxonomy): domain Bacteria; kingdom Bacillati; phylum Actinomycetota; class Actinomycetes; order Kitasatosporales; family Streptomycetaceae; genus Streptomyces; species Streptomyces sp. S4.7. Next base: position 665,511 of record NZ_CP048397.1, read on the forward strand.
GGCGCCGGCGAACTCAACGGTGCGGCGAACGGCTTGGGGAGTTCGGCAGCGTGCCGCGGGGGTGCTGTCAGCGCTGCTCCTCGGCGTCGTCACCCTGGTCGCTCCCACGCCGGCCTCGGCGCTCGGCGCCACGAGCACCGCCGCCGCGGCGGCCACTGCCGTCCAGCGGACACTCCCCCATCAGGCCGACCGGCCGACGCGCTCCGAGCGCTCCCGCGACTTCCGCGGGGACTCGCCCCGCGCCGCCCACAGCCACGCGGGCGCGCCGACCCGGGCGGCGTCCACGGGGCTCTGGACGCCCGAGCACACCCGGCAGCAGCACGCGCCGCAGCCCGACACGGGCGTCGTGCCGCTCACCGCGGGACTGCCCCACCCCCGCGCCGTCGTGGAGTGCGGCGTACGTCCGGGCGTCACCGCCCCGACGGCCCGGCCCTCGGGGCTGCCCGACGTCCGCGGACCTCCCTCCGGGAGCAGTCATCCGCACTGTCCCGTTCACGCGCCGACGCACCGCCTCCGGTAGAGCCGGGCGGGTCTGAAGCCAGGCCCGCCTCCCTCATGGGGGTGGCGCGTTCCGGCGCCCTCCCGGAGGAATCCCATGACTCGCGCCACCACGGTGCGGGCGGTTCTGGCTGTGGCCGTGCTGCTCGTATCGCTCTTCGTCACACTCACCATGAGCCCCAGACTGGGGCTCGATCTGCAGGGCGGCACCCGGATCGTCCTCCAGGCCCGCGACTCCGCGACCGCGACCGCGGACCGGGAGAGCACCGACCGCACGGTCGAGGTCCTGCGCCAGCGGATCGACGCGCTGGGGGTCGCGGAGCCGACCCTCACGCGCTCCGGGGAGAACCGTGTCCTCGTCGAGCTCCCCGACGTCACCGATCCCCGCAAGGCCGCCGAGGTACTGGGCCGGACCGCCCAGCTGACCTTCCACCCCGTCAACGGCCCCGCCGACGGCGAACCTTCCGAAGAAGCCGAGAAGAACAAGAAGGACGAAAGGCCCGAGAAGACCGATCGGTCCGGGGAGCTGGTCCTCCCCGACGAGAACGGGAGCCGGCTCAGGCTCGGCGCCTCGGACCTGTCGGGCGCGGGCGTCAGTGACGCCCACGCGGAGTTCGACGGGCAGCGGGGAGCCGGCTGGTCCGTCTCCCTCGACTTCCGTGACGAGGCGTCCCGCGCGTGGACGCGGCTGACCGGGGAAGCCGCCTGCCATCCACCGCAGGACGAGCGGCGCCGGGTCGCGATCGTGCTGGACGACAAGGTGATCTCCGCTCCACAGGTGAGCCCCTCGGTGACCTGCGGGGCCGGACTCCCGTCGGGTACGACCCAGATCAGCGGGTCCTTCTCCGCCGAGGAGGCCAAGAACCTGGCCCTGTTGATCAAGGGCGGGGCCCTGCCCGTACCGGTCGATGTCGTCGAACAACGCACCGTGGGTCCGACGCTGGGCGCCGAGGCGATCAGCGCCAGCGCGCGGGCCGCGGTGATCGGCGCGAGCCTCACCGCCCTGTTCATCACCTGCGTGTACCGCCTCTTCGGCGGCCTCGCCTCGCTGGCCCTGGCCGGGTACGGGCTGATCTCGTACGCCGCCCTGGTCGCGCTCGGCGTCACGCTGACGCTCCCCGGGCTGGCCGGGTTCGTGCTCGCCATCGGGATGGCGGTCGACGCGAACGTGCTGGCCTTCGAACGGGCGCGGGAGGAGTTCACGGGCCGTCCCGGCGGCGCTCCGCGGTCCGGCCGCACCCTGCGGTCCGCGACGGCCGCCGGATTCCGTAACGCCCGCACCGCGGTCGTCGACTCCAATGTGACGACGCTGCTCGCCGCCGGTCTTCTCTTCGCCCTCGGATCGGGGCCGGTGAAGGGCTTCGGGGTCACCCTGGGAATCGGCGTACTCGTGTCGATGTTCTCCGCCCTGGTCATCGCCCGGGCGCTGACCGATCTGGCGACGCGCTCCCACTTCGTTGCCGATTTCCCGGGCGTCAACGGAATCGGTCTGCCGGGCCGCGTACGTACGTATCTGACCCGCCGCGCCCCTGATCTGTTCCGCGGGTCGCGGCGGTGGCTGGTCGTCGCGGCGGCGGTGATGGCCGTCGCGGTGCTGGGAGTGGCCCTGCGCGGGGTGAACCTCGGTGTGGAGTTCACCGGCGGGCGGCTCATGGAGTACGCGACGGCCCGGCCGGTCGACGTCGACACCGCTCGTACGGCGCTGGCCGACGCGGGCTTCGCCGATGCCGAGGTCACCACGGCCGGCGGGCAGGAGATCTCCGTACGCACCGGGGACACGGGCGAGCGGGCCGAGGCCGCCATCCGCAGCGCCCTGAGCGAGGAGGGCGGGGAGACGGCGAAGGTACGGGACGACCTGATCGGCCCCAGCCTCGGCGATGAGCTGAGGCGTCACGCGCTGATCGCGCTGGGGATCGCCGTCGGGGTCCAACTCCTCTACCTGGCGGTGCGGTTCAGGTGGTCCTTCGCGGTGGCTTCGGTGTCCGCGCTGGTGCACGACGTGGTGATACTGATCGGGGTCTTCGCGTGGCTGGGCCGTCCCGTCGACGGGATCTTCCTCGCCGCGCTGCTCACCGTCATCGGCTACTCGGTGAACGACTCCGTGGTGGTCTTCGACCGTGTCCGTGAGCTGTGGGCGAGGTCGCCCGGCGCCTCCCTGCTGCCGACCGCGCGAACGGCCGTACTGCAGACGGTGCCCCGAACGGTGAACACCGGTATGGGCGCGCTGTTCATCCTCACGGCGCTGGCGGTACTCGGCGGGGACTCGCTCAGGGACTTCGCGCTGGCCCTGCTCATCGGTATCTGTGTGGGCACGTACTCGTCCGTGTTCACGGCCGTGCCGGTCGCGCTGGCGATGGAGGCGCGCCGCAAGGAGGGTCCTCGGGCGCCGCGCGGGCGGCGTGGCACGGGCCGTGCGCGTCCGGTGCCGCGTCACGGACGCCGGGCGGACAACGGGGCGCGGGTGTGAGCGCCTGACGCGGGCCGGGGATCCGGGCGTGGGACAGTACCTCTCCCACGCCCGGATCCCCGGTCGTCACGCGTCACGCGCCATGCGGCGGTGCGGCGGTGCGGTGGTTGTCGTTACGGGACGAGCCGGAGCAGCTTGTTCGGGGAGCCGGTCCCGACGCCCGTGATGACGTTGGACGTCGCGCCGTTGACCAGCGCCGTGGCGACGGCCGCCGGGGAGGCGCCCGGGTGGTTGGTCAGATAGACCGCGGCGGCGCCCGACACGTGCGGCGCGGCGAAGGAGGTGCCGTTGCCGGTGTAGGTGGCGCTGTCCGAGGTGTGCCAGCCGGCCGTGATGGCGGAGCCGGGCGCGAAGAGGTCCACGGTGGGGCCGTAGTTGGAGTACGTGGCCCGCGCGTCCGTCCTGGTGGTGGCGCCGACCGTGATCGCGGTCGACACCCGGGCGGGTGAGTAGTTGGAGGCGAGCGCGCCCGAATTGCCGGCCGCGATGGAGTACGTCACGCCGGACGCGATGGATCTGCGCACCGCGTCGTCCAGCGTGGTGCTGGGCCCGCCGCCGAGCGAGACGTTGGCGACGGAGGAGGCGACATGGTTGGCGGTGATCCAGTCGACGCCGGCGATGACCCCGGCGGTCGTGCCGGAGCCGTTGCTGCCGAGGACGCGCACGGCGACGATCTTCGCCTTCTTCGCGGCGCCGTAGGTGGTGCCCGCGACGGTCGTGGCCACGTGGGTGCCGTGACCGGCGCCGTCCTGGGCGGTGGCGTCGTTGTCGACGAAGTCCCAGCCGTACGAGGCCCGGCCGCTGATCTCCTGGTGGCTGATGCGGACGCCGGTGTCGAGGACGTAGACGGTCGTGCCACCGCCCGCCGAGTCCGGGTAGTTGTAGGTGCCGTTCAGCGGGAGGTTCGGCTGGTCGATACGGTCCAGACCCCAGGGCGCGTTGGTCTGGGTGGCGGTCGAGTGGACCTTCTGGTCCTGCTCGACGGCCGCGACCGCCGGGTCGGCGGCGAGCCTCTTCGCCTCGGCGCTGCCGAGGGTGGCGGCGTAGCCGTTGAGCGCCGACGTGTAGGTGCGCTTGATCTGGCCCCCGTAACCCGCTATCAGCTTCTTGCCCTGGGCCGTTGACGCCCTGAGTCCGGCCGTCTGCTTCAGCGTGACGATGTAGCTTCCGGGCACCGCCTCGGCCGCTCCGGCGTGCAGGATCCTGCCTTCGCCGGGGCGGCCTGGGCGGGTGCGGTCAGGCCCGCGCCGAGTACCGCCGCCAGGGTCGCCGCGGTGGTGATCGCCACGGCGGCCCGCCGCTTGGTGTCACGTACTGCTGCCATCGAGAGGGTCCTCCTCGGACGGTGGCGCGCTTGATGGTCACGCGCCGGGGGTGGGTGCCGCGTACGGGGTCGTAGGCCGCACCACGACGATGACCTCGGGAGTTCGGCCGGAACAAGCTTTCCCAGGTGATGTCATGACCGCGGCACAGATTTGACACTCCGTCAACTCGTTGTCACACAGGGGCAATGGGCCCGTCGCGCGATCTTCGGGATTCACCGCGCAGGTCGGGCAGCTGCTCGCGCACGAGGTCGGGGCGGTCGGCCAGGGCGTGCGCGAGCACCTGCCTCGACGTCATGACGAGAGGGCGTCGACGGTGCTGGTGAAGCGGCCGATCCGGGCGGCCTGCCGGCTGTCGGCGTACGCCTCCCCCGGTCCCCGCCCGAACCACTCGGCCCCGCCGAGGGCGCCCGGCAGGGCCGTGCGCAGCCCGAGCCTGGGCAATGTGCACGGCCAGGTGCCCTCGGGCTCGACGTCCAGGCGCAGTCGCAGGCGCCGCCGGTCGGCGCTCCAGTGGTAGTCGGCGCGCATCCCGAAGCCGTGACCGGCCGGGGCGACCCGTGTGCGTACGACGAGGGCGTCGCCGAGGAGTTCGACGCCCACGAGCCGGTGTTGCACACGGTGCAGCCCCGCGGCCCGCCATCGTGCTTCGTCGGGGTCGGCGGAGCCGCGGTCGTTGTCGGTGGGGGCACGCCACAGGTCGAGCCGGGGCCCCTCGACCACCAGGGCGCCGAGAGAGGTCAGTTGACCGCTCGACCGGTCGAACACGCCCGGTCCCAGGCGCAGTTCGCTGCCGGTCACCTCCGCAGCCGCACCGGCGGCCGGTGCGGCGGGTGCCCGCTTCGCAGCGATGGGGCACTGGCCCCGGGCGACGACGTGCCCGGTCGGCGCCCATGAGGTGTCGTCGGCGAGCACGGCCCGTACGGTGAGCCAGCTCTCCGCACCGGCGGCGGGCCGTTCGGGCAGTTCGGGCAGGGGCAGATCGGTAGCCGCGCCGGGGGCGAGCGGCGGCACGGTGAGGGCGCCGTGCGCGATCTCGACGCCCTCCTCCTCCAGTGTCCAGGAGAAGTCGAGATGGGCCGTCGACGCGATGTCGTAGTGGCTGGTGACGCGCAGCGCGCCGTCGACCGCCGTGATCCGCACCGGTTCGAAGACCTTCGCGAACTCGGCGAGGGCGGGCGACGGCGTGCGGTCGGGGTGGACCACGCCGTCGATCACGAAGGTGCCGTCGTGCAGGGGTTCGCCGAAGTCTCCGCCGTACGCGAAGTGGGCGCGGCCTTGCGTGTCCTGCCTCGCCAGACCGTGGTCGAGCCATTCCCATACGAAGCCGCCCTGGCAGCGCGGGTGGCGTTCGAACAGGTCGCGGTACTCCAGCAGGCCACCCGGCCCGTTGCCCATCGCATGGCCGAACTCGCAGAGGATGAAGGGCAGTTCACGGATCCGCTCGGGCCCCGCGAGCCCCTGTCCGATGCGGTCCACCTCGTCGTGGTCGGCGTACATCCGGCTGTAGACGTCGGTGTAGGAGCAGTCGCTGTCGCCCTCGTAGTGCAGTGGACGGGTGGGGTCGCGCCGATGGGTCCACTCGGCGGCTGCGGCCAGATTGCGGCCGGTGCCGGCCTCGTTGCCGAGCGACCACAGGACGACCGAGGGGTGGTTCTTGTCCCGCTCGACCATGCGGCGCATCCGGTCCACACAGGCGTCCGCCCACCGGGGGTCGTCGCTGGGGTTGCCCTGCCAGCCGAGTTCGATGAAGCCGTGCGTCTCCAGGTCGTTCTCGTCGATGACCCACAGGCCGTACTCGTCGCAGAGGTCCAGGAACGCGGGGTCGGGCGGGTAGTGGCTGGTGCGGACGGCGTTGACGTTGTGCCGTTTCATGAGCTCGATGTCGGCGACGGCGAACTCGCGGGGCACGGCGCGTCCCGACTCCGGGTGGAATTCATGGCGGTTGACGCCGCGGAAGACGATACGGCGGCCGTTCACCTTGAGTTGGCCGTCCTCGACGGTGACGGTGCGGAAGCCGATACGTACGGGGACGCGTTCGGTGACGGTGTGGACCTCGCCCTCGTACAGCCTGGGTTCCTCGGCGCTCCACGGCTGTACGTCCGCCACGTCGGCCGTTTCCCCGGCGGGCAGGGCGGTAATTCCGAGTTCGGGGACGCTGAGGCGTACGCCGCTGTCGGCGTCGAGGCGGAGTGTGCCGCGCGCGGTGGGATGGTCGTAACCGGCGTCGATCGTGTAGTCCCGTACGCCGCCCGCCGGACGCGCGAGCAGGGTGACGCCGCGGAAGATACCGGACAGCCACCACATGTCCTGGTCCTCCAGGTAGCTGCCCGCGGACCACTGGTGCACGCGTACGGCGAGCAGATTGCCGCGCCGGCAAAGCAGTTGCCCCACGTCGAACTCGGTGGGGAGTCTGCTGCCCCTGGTCACGCCCAGTTCGGCGCCGTTGAGCCAGACGCGCCCGCAGGAGTCGATGCCGTCGAAGCGCAGGAGGGCCGGCTGGTCGGCCCAGTCGTCGGGCAGGTCGAAGACCAGCCGGTGGTCACCTGTCGGGTTGTCGGTCGGCACGTGGGGCGGGTCGACCGGGAAGGGGTAGCGGACGTTGGTGTAGGCGGGGCTGCCGTGGCCGTTCAGCTGCCAGTGGCCGGGGACGGGGATCGCGCCCCAGTGCCGGTCGTCGAAGCCGTCCCGTTCGATGCCTTCCGGCGCCGCCTCGGCGGTCGGCGAGAGCAGGAACCGCCACTCGCCGTCGAGACTCAGCGCGGGGGCGTCGGAGCGGAACGCGGCACGGGGCGCCGACGAGCCGTGGCCGGGGGCGGGGTCTTCGACGTACGAGGAGGGCAATGGATTCCCCTTCGGCCCTTGGGGCGCCGGTGGCGGTGTCGCGGATGAGATGCCGGGCGCCGGAGAGCGAAACGGTGATCAGCGGCACGATCGCCACCAGCGTGCCCACCTGGACGACGCCGCAATCAGTGACATGGACCCCGGGGCGCTCCCCCGCCGCCGTCGGCCCTCCGGTCCGGGCCGCGCACCAGCCCCTGGCCGAGGCCGAGGACCGGCATCACGGCCTCGGACCAGGCGCGCCGGACGCCCGGTTGGGCCCGGCCCGCGTGGTCGAGCGGGCCGGCCGACCCCTTCCCCGCGACCGGTCAGCGGGCCAGCAGTTCCAGCGTGTCGATCAGGCGGTTCGAGAAGCCCCACTCGTTGTCGTACCAGGCGACCACCTTGATGTGGCGGCCGTCGACCCTGGTGAGTGCCGAGTCGAAGATCGCCGAGGCCGGATTGCCGGTGATGTCGGAGGACACGAGTGCGTCGTCGGAGTATTCGAGGACGCCGGCGAGCGGTCCTTCCGCCGCGGTGCGGTAGGCCGCCAGCACGTCCTCGCGCGACACGTCGCGGGCGACGGTCGTGTTGAGTTCGACGATGGAGCCCACCGGGACCGGTACGCGGATCGAGTCGCCCGACAGTTTGCCGTCGAGGTTCGGCAGCACGAGGCCGATCGCCTTCGCGGCGCCGGTCGTGGTCGGCACGATGTTGACGGCCGCGGCGCGGGCTCGGCGGGCGTCCCGGTGGGGAGCGTCCTGGAGGTTCTGTTCCTGGGTGTAGGCGTGCACCGTCGTCATGAAGCCGTGCTCGATGCCGGCGAGGTCGTCGAGCACCGCGGCCAGTGGCGCGAGCGCGTTGGTCGTGCACGAGGCGTTCGAGACGATGGTGTGCGTGGCCGGGTCGTACGCCTCGGTGTTGACCCCGTACGCGACCGTGGCGTCGGCACCGGCCGACGGCGCGCTGACGAGCACCTTCCGGGCGCCCGCCGCGAGGTGGGCGCGGGCGGCGTCGGCCGAGGTGAAGCGGCCGGTCGACTCCAGCACGATGTCGACGCCGAGTTCGGCCCACGGGAGCCGTGCCGGGTCGCGTTCCGCGAGCACGGCGATACGGCGCCCGTCCACGACGAGCGCGTCGTTGTCGGCGGTGACCGGGCGGCCGAGCCGACCGGCCGTCGTGTCGAAGGCGAGCAGCCGGGCGAGGGCGGCCGGCTCCGTGAGGTCGTTGACGGCGACGATTTCGAGGTCGCTGTCGCGTTCGAGGAGGACGCGCAGCGCGTTGCGTCCGATGCGGCCGAATCCGTTGATGGCGATGCGAGTCATGAGTGGTGTCCCTTCGGTTCCCCACCAGGTTCGCGCGCGGCGGCCACTCGTGACGGCGGCGTGAACGCCATGGTTCGCAAGGATCGTGCCAAACGGCGGAACGGACGCGGGGCTACTCGCCGTGGGCGAAGGTCCGCCGGTACGCGCTCGGTGTGGTGCCGAGGGTGCGCCGGAAGTGTGTCCGCAGGTTCGCGCCGGTGCCGAGCCCGACGTCCGTGGCGATCTGCTCGATGCTCCGCTCCGAACGCTCCAGCAGTTCCCGGGCCATGTCGACGCGGGCGCGCATGACCCACTGCATCGGTGTGTACCCGGTGTCCTGGACGAAGCGCCGCGAGAACGTGCGCGGCGACACCGCCGCGTGCCGGGCGAGCGCCTTGAGGGTGAGGGGCTCGCCGAGCCGGTGCAGCGCCCACTCGCGGGTGGCGGCGAACCTTTCGCCGAGGGGTTCGGGCACCCGGCGCGGTACGTACTGCGCCTGGCCGCCGCTGCGGTAGGGGGCCGCGACCAGGCGGCGGGCGGCGTGGTTGGACGCGGCCACCCCGAGTTCGGTGCGCAGGATGTGCAGGCACAGGTCGATGCCCGAGGCGGCGCCGGCCGACGTCAGGACGCTGCCCTCGTCGACGAACAGCACGTTCTCGTCGACCCGGACGAGCGGGTGCCTGGCCGCGAGTGCCCGCGTGTAGTGCCAGTGCGTCGTGGCGCGCCTGCCGTCGAGCAGGCCCGTGGCGGCGACGGCGAAGGCGCCGGTCGAGATGGCGGCGAGCCGGGCGCCCCCGCGGTGGGCGGCGATCAGCGCGTCGACGACCTCGGGCGGCGGGTCGTCCCGGTCCGGGAACCGGTAGCCGGGGATGAAGACGATGTCGGCCCACATGAGGGCGTCGAGCCCGTGGGCGACGTGGTACGACAGGCCGTCACCACCGGCCACCGGACCGGGCGCGGCACCGCACACCCGTACCTCGTACGGCATGCTCTCGCGGGTCGTGAACACCTGCGCGGGGATGCCCACGTCGAGTGGTTTCGCACCTTCCAGCACGAGGACGGCGGCGCGGCGCGGGCGGTGGGCCGGCATGGGCACAGGATAGGGGCCGGGTCAGCCGAGGAAGCTGAGCCGGACCTTCCGCTCGGGGTTGTCGACGTTCGTGTCGACCAGGCAGACGGACTGCCAGGTGCCCAGTTCGAGGCGGCCGGCGATCACCGGGAGGGTCGCGTGGGGCGGGACCAGGGCCGGCAGGACGTGGTCGCGGCCGTGGCCCGGGGAGCCGTGGCGGTGCTGCCAGCGGTCGTCGGCGGGGAGAAGGGTGTGCAGCGCGGCGAGCAGGTCGTCGTCGCTGCCCGCGCCCGTCTCGATGACGGCAACCCCGGCGGTGGCGTGCGGGACGAAGACGTGGAGGAGGCCGTCGCGGCCGGGCGCGGTCTCGCGGAGGAACTGTTCGCACAGGTGGGTCAGGTCGGTCACCGCCTCGTCGGTGCCGGTGGGGATGTTCACGATCCTGGTGGTGAAGGCGTCGGGCATGGGTCCTATCCTGCCGCGCCGCAGGTGTGTTCGCGTGCGGGATGATCCGTGGACTCCGGGATGTTGGTAGAAGCGTGAACGACTTCGGGGTGGCAGAGACGGTCGGGGTGGCGCGGGCCGGCGGGACACGGGACGTGGACGTCGTGGTCATCGGCGCGGGACAGGCGGGTCTGTCGAGCGCCTACCACCTGCGACGATCCGGGCTGACGCCCGACCGGGACTTCGTCACCCTCGACCATTCCCCGCAGCCGGGCGGCGCATGGCAGTTCCGCTGGCCCTCGCTCACGTACGAGAAGATCCACGGGATGCACGCGCTGCCGGGCATGGAGCTGACCGGCGCCGACGGTTCGCGGCCCTCGTCCGAGGTCGTCGGGGGCTACTTCACCGCGTACGAGGAGCGGTTCGGCCTGCGGGTCCGCCGGCCCGTGGATGTGTCGGCGGTCCGTGAGGGCGAGGGCGGGCGGCTGCGGGTCGAGACGTCGGACGGTGTCTGGTCGGCGCGGGCGCTGATCAGTGCCACGGGCACCTGGGACCGGCCCTTCTGGCCGCGTTATCCGGGGCAGGAGACCTTTCGGGGCCGCCAGTTGCACACCGCGGGCTATCCGGGGCCCGGCGGGTTCGCCGGGCTGCGGGTGGTCGTCGTCGGTGGCGGGGCTTCCGGGACACAGCATCTGATGGAGATCGCGGACGTGGCGGCGGAGACGACATGGGTCACGCGCAGGCCACCGGTCTTCCGGGAGGGGCCGTTCGGCGAGGAGCAGGGGCGGGCGGCGGTCGCGCTGGTGGACGAGCGCGTACGGGCGGGGCTGCCGCCGCGGAGTGTGGTGTCGGTGACCGGGCTGCCGGTGACCGAGGCGGTCGAGCGGGCGCGTGCGCGGGGTGTGCTGGACCGGCTGCCGATGTTCGACCGGATCACCCCGTCCGGGGTGGCCTGGGACGACGGGCGGCGAATCGAGGCCGATGTGATCCTCTGGGCCACCGGTTTCCGCCCGGCGATCGACCATCTGGCGCCGCTGCGGCTGCGCGAGCCGGGTGGCGGGATCCGGGTCGAGGACACGCGTGCGGTACGGGACGAGCGTGTCCATCTGGTCGGGTACGGGCCCTCGGCCTCGACGATCGGCGCCAACCGGGCGGGGCGGGCGGCCGTGCGCGAGATCCGGGCGCTGCTGGCGCGCGAACCGGTTCTCGTGCCATGACCGTTGGGGGTGCCCGGCCCGTCGTGGCTCGTGATCAGCCCGTCGTGGCGTCGGCGCTCAGTGCGTCGCGGCGCTCCTGTTCGCGTTGAACTCCGCCACGTTGCGCTGGTGTTCCGTGTAGTCGGCGGTGAAGCGGGTGTCCCCCGGCGCCACGGTGACGAAGTACAGCCAGTCGCCTCTCGCCGGGTTGATCGCCGCGTTCATCGCCTCCTCCCCCGGATTGCCGATCGGCGTGGGTGGCAGGCCCCTGAACTCGTAGGTGTTGTACGGGCTCTCGGTCTTCGTCTCGGAGTGCGTGGTGTCCAGCGTGCTGCGGTTCAGGGCGTAGTTGAGGGTCGAGTCCATCTGGAGCGGCATGTCCCTGGCCAGCCGGTTGTGCACGACGCGCGCCACGCGGCCCATGTCGGTGGGTGTGTCGGCCTCGGCCTGCACGATGCTGGCGATCGTCACGCTCTGATAGACGCTCACGCCGTTGCCCCGGGCGCCGGCGGTGACGCGCTCGGCGCCGAAGCGCTCGCGGGCGGTGTCGACCATGTAGCCGAGCAGGCCGGCCGGGGTCGCGCCGGCCTCGACCGGATAGGTGGCCGGGAAGAGATAGCCCTCGGGGTTGCGCCGGGCGGCGTCGGGGAGTTCGAGCCGGGTCGCGGTCGCGGCCTTCTCGGTGGTGCCGGGCTCGATGCCGAGGACCTTGTCGACGGAGGCGTACACCTGGGCGGCCCGCTGCCCCTCGGGGACGAGTAGCGACACGGTCTTCGTCTCCTCGGCGGGTGGCTCCCCGCTCGGCACCAGCAGCAGCGGCACGAGTACGGCCGTCGCGACGACCACCGCCGCGCTCACGATCAGGACCAGTCGGCCCCGGCGGGTCAGCCGGGGCCTTCGCTCGGGTGTCGCGTGCGGGGGCTCGTTCTTCATATGGGCACGCTAACCCGAATAAAGTACACATTCCGGCACCTCTAAAGGAGCGACGTGCGGACGCACCCGCGCCGCCGCGTGCCGGGGCGGCACGGCGGACGGTGTGTCAGGCGCTCACGCGCGCGTCCGCCTCCGGAGCCGGCGCCGTCGACATCGCCCCGTCCCTGCGGACGAGCGCCGCGTACCGCCCGTCGTGGTCGATCAGCTCCTGGTGCGTGCCGCGCTCGGCGATCCGCCCGGCGTCCAGGACGACGATCTGGTCGGCGTCCCGCACCGTCGAGAGCCGGTGCGCGATGGTGATGGTCGTACGGCCCTCGGAGAGGGCGTCGATGGCCTGCTGGACCGCGTGTTCGGTGCGGGTGTCGAGCGCGCTGGTCGCCTCGTCGAGTACGAGGACGGGCGGGTCGCGCAGGATGGTGCGGGCGATCGCGAGGCGCTGCTTCTCGCCGCCGGAGAATCGGTATCCGCGCTCGCCGACCAGCGTGTCGTACCCGTCGGGCAGGGAGGCGATGTGGTCGTGGATCTGCGCGGCCCTGGCCGCGGTCTCGATCTCCTCGTCCGTCGCGTCCGGCTTCGCGAAGCGCAGGTTCTCGGCGACCGAGGCGTGGAAGAGATACGTCTCCTGCGACACGACGCCGACCGCGCGGGCGAGGGTCTCGAAGGTCAGGTCGCGTACGTCCACCCCGTCGAGCAGGACCCGGCCTCCCGTCACGTCGTACAGCCGGGGCACGAGATAGCTGAGGGTCGACTTGCCCGATCCCGTGGGGCCGACGACGGCGAGGCTGCCGCCCGCCGGGACGGTCAGGTCGATGCCGTGGAGGGTGTTCCCGTCCTTCTCGTCGTAACTGAAGTCGACACCGTCGAAGCGGACTTCGCCCCGGACCGTGCCGAGCGCGACCGGCTTCTCCGGCTCGGTGATGTCGACGGGCAGGTCGAGGTATTCGAAGATCCGCTGGAAGAGCGCGAGCGACGTCTGCATCTGCACGCCGGTGGCGAGCAGGCTCACGGCAGGGCGGAAGAGACCCTGCTGGAGGGAGACGAAGGCGACGAGCGTGCCGATGGAGACGACCGTGCCGCCGGACTGGAGGACGAAACCCGCCGCCCAGTAGATGACGGCGGGCATGGCGGCCATGACGATGCCGATGACCGACATCCGCCACCGCCCCGCCATGTTGGACCGCACCTCAAGGTCGACGAGCCGCTCGGACTCCTCGGCGAAGGACTTGGTGAGCGAGTCGGCGCGCCCCATCGTGCGGCCGAGGAGGATGCCGCTCACCGACAGCGACTCCGTGACCGTGGCGGCCATGGTGGCCATCTGTTTCTGCCGTTGCAGGGTGATTCTCTTGCGCTCACGGCCGACGCGGCGGCTGATCCACACGAACACCGGCAGCAGGAGCAGCGAGACGACGGTCAGCCGCCAGTCCAGCGCGAGCATCGCGACGACGGTGGCGATGACGGCGGTGAGGTTGGAGACCAGCGAGGTGGCGGTGGAGGTGACCGTCGCCTGCATGCCGCCGATGTCGTTGGCGATCCGGGACTGGACCTCACCGGTGCGGGTGCGGGTGAAGAACGCGAGCGGCATGCGCTGCAACTGCGCGTAGACGGCCGTCCGCAGGTCGTGCATCACGCGCTGGCCGACCGTCGTGGAGATGAGGGTCTGGACGACGCCGAAGACGCCGCTGAGAACGGCGGTGAGGATCATGCCGAGGGCCAGCAGGCTGAGCAGCCCGGTGCGGCCCTGCGGGATCGCGGTGTCGAGGATCTCGCGCAGCATGAAGGGCGAGGCGACGGCCACGAGGGACGAGGCACCGACGAGCAGGCCGACGACGGCGAGCCTGCCCCGGTAGGGACGGAAGAGGCGGAAGATGCGGCGCAGCTGCGCGGGCGGCTCGGGCAGCGACGGATCCAGGGGCCTGGCCGAGGGCTTCCAGGTCGACAGTTCGGACTTCATGGGCTCCTTCGAGGGATTCGGGAAGTGAAAAAGACTTTGAGGAGCATAGCTCACTGTTACCTAGCTTCACAATGCACTAGGTCCTGTTATTATTCCCCCATGACCACCCCCGACGCCGACGGCCTGCTGGCCGAACAGCTCCTGAGGTTGACCCGCCGGCTCCACCGCGTCCAGAAGCGCTATCTGGAGCCGATCGGCATCACTCCCGCGCAGTCACGGCTGCTGCGCACGGTCGCCTTCTACGACAGTCCACCGCGGATGGCGGATCTCGCCGAGCGGCTGGAAGTGGTGCCCCGCGCAGTGACGAGCCTGGTCGACGGCCTGGAGACGAGCGACTGCGTCCGCCGGGCCCCCGACCCGACCAACCGCCGGGTGATCCGCATCGAGCTCACGGAGACCGGCCGGGGGGTGCTGCGGGCGCTGCGCGACGCGCGCAGGTCGGCCGCCGAGGACATCCTGGCACCGCTGACGGCGGACCAGCGCGACGTGCTCGGGGTGCTGCTGTCGGCGCTCGTGGGCGGACCGGTCGACGGCGTGCCGGAGCGGCGCTGCTGAGGGGCACCGCCGAGAACTTCCGGCCATCGCTCCCGAAGAGCGTTTCGAAGCGCGCCCGAAGGCGCGTCCCGAAGAGTCCAAGGGTCCGATCGAAGAGTCCAAACGTGACCCTTGCGTACCACCAGCCCCAACTACCAAGGTCCTTGCCGAGGTTCAATTCCGCCGCGCACGTCAGCTCCTATGGAGGCTTCATGAACGACGCAGCACCGCAGAACCCCGGCAGTGAGCGGGACGACGACGACAACGACAACGGCGGCTCGGTGAGCCGCCGTTCCGCTCTCCGGACGACGGCGGGTGTCGCCGGCGCCGGTCTCGGGCTCACCGCCCTGGGCAGCGGCACGGCCGCCGCACAGCCCACCGCGGCCGCCACGGCCGCCTCCGCGCAAGCCGCCCCCGTGGGCGCCGAGTCCGCCGTCCCCCCGCGCCAGGGACGCACGATGGCCGGTGTGCCCTTCGAGGGACGCTCGACGGTACGCGTCGGCATCATCGGCCTCGGCAATCGCGGCGGCAGCATGATCGACCTGTTCCTCGCGGTGCCCGGCGTCCAGGTGGTCGCCCTGTGCGACACGGTGCGGGACAAGGCACAGGCGGCCGCGGCCAAGGTCGTCAAGGCCGGGCAGCCGGCGCCCGCCGTCTACACGAAGGACGAGCACGACTACGAGCAGCTCTGCGCGCGCGGCGACATCGACTTCGTCTATGTGGCCACTCCGTGGGACTCCCACTTCGAGATGGCCAGGGCGGCGATGCTGGCCGGCAAGCACGTCGGCGTGGAGTGTCCGATCGCGATGCGCCTCGACGAGCTGTGGGAGCTGGTGGACCTCTCCGAGCGCACCCGGCGCCACTGCATGCAGCTGGAGAACTGCGCGTACGGCAAGAACGAGATGCGCGTCCTGCGGATGGCACACGCGGGCCTGTTCGGCGATCTGCTGCACGGCGCCGGCGCGTACAACCACGACCTGCGCGGTCTGATGTTCGACCCGGACTACTACGAAGGGCCCTGGCGCCGGCTGTGGCACACCAGGCTCCGCGGCGATCTCTATCCGAACCACGGCTTCGGTCCCGTCGCCAACTACCTGGACATCAACCGCGGTGACCGCGCCGTCAGCATCACCAGCATCGGTACGCCCGCGCTCGGCCTCGCCCAGTACCGCGAGGAGAACGTGCCGCCCGGCGACGCCAGTTGGAAGGAGACGTACATCAGCAGCGACCGGACGATCAGTCTGGTCCGGACGGCGAAGGGCCGGGTCGTCCGGCTGGAGCACGACGTCTCGACCCCGCATCCCTACAGCCGTATCAACAGCCTCGGCGGTACGAGAGGCGTCTTCGAGGACTATCCCGAGCGCATCTACATCGAGCCGGACCACACGGACGACGAGTGGGGCGACTTCGGCGCGTACGCCGAGTGGGACCACTGGCTGTGGAAGGAGCACGCGAATCCGCCGGGCGGACACGGCGGGATGGACTACATCATGGTCTTCCGGCTGATGCAGTGTGTCCGGCTCGGCCTCGTCCCCGACTTCGACGTGTACGACGCGGCGACCTGGACCGCGCCCGTGCCGCTGAGCCACGCGTCCATCAAGGCGAACGGCACACCGCAGCAGATTCCGGACTTCACTCGCGGCGAGTGGAAGAAGTCCCGGCCGGGCATGGACTCCGAGAAGCCGCCGGAGAAGTAGGAGAAGTGAGTCCGGTGGGCGCCGAGCAGCCGCCCTCGGCGCCGTCCGGGCGGTCGTGAGCACGGTGGAGCCCGGGCCGTTTCTGCAAAGTCCCGCCCGCCCTGCGGGCGGACGGCGCTACTTTGCGGACACGCCCCAGCGGGCCCGGCCGGCGCGAACGCGCCGGCCGGGCCCCACCGCGTTCACTCCCACGTGGCCGAGAGTCGGATAATCGATTGCCCCCGACCGTCCCCGAAGGACAACCTTGCACGGTTTGGGCCACTCCACGACTCACTGGGACGTCATGCAGATTCGCGATCTTCCGTATCCCGATCCGGGGAAACCGGATGCCCGGTCAGGCCCACGCTTCCTCTACTGGCTCGGACGCAGTCAACTGCGTGGCCAGCTCAAATCGCTCTCCTGGGGGATGCTGCACCAGCTCGGCGTCGCCGGTCTCCCGCTGGGAGCGGGACTCGCCGTACAGGCCGTCGTGGACCGCTCGGGCGGGCGGCTCGCGCTGGCCGGTGCCGTCATCGCGCTGTTCGGCGCCGCGATCACCGTCGGCGACACGATGCTGCACCGTACGGCGGTCACCAATTGGATCACCGCGGCGTCCCGCGTCCAGCAGTTGCTGTCCCGCAAGACCGCCGAGCTGGGTTCGGCGCTGACCCGCCGGGTCGCGGCCGGTGAGGTCGTCGCCGTCTCGACGGGCGACGTCGAGAAGATCGGCTGGTTCGTCGAGGCGCTGTCACGCTTCTTCGCGGCCGTCGTCGCGGTCGTCGTGGTGTGCGTCGGCCTGCTCCTGTACGTGCCGTCGATCGGCGCCGTGGTGGCCATCGGCGTGCCGGTACTGGCCCTCGCCGTACTGCCGCTGCTCCCCCGCGCCACCGCTCGCGCCGACGTCCAGCGCGAGAAGGCGGGCCGGGCCACCGAGCTGGCCGCCGACACGGTGGCGGGGTTGCGGGTGCTGCGCGGCATCGGCGGCGAGGAGCTGTTCCTCACGCGCTACCGGGAGGCGTCGCAGGAGGTCCGCCGGGCGGCCGTCCGCAGTGCCCGCATGTGGGCACTGATCTCGGCCATTCAGGTCTTCCTTCCGGGCGTCCTGCTGATCACGGTCGTCTGGTACGGCGCGATCCTCGCGGGCGACGGCCGGCTCTCGGTCGGCGAACTGGTCACCGTGTACAGCGCGGTGACCCTGCTGCTCTTCCCGCTCAGGCATTTCGAGGAAATCGCGATGGCCTACTCCTTCTCGCGTCCCTCGGCGACGCGCGCGGCCCGCGTGCTGCGGCTGGAGCGCACCTCCTACGACGACGAGCGCGGCGGTCTCGACGACTCCCGGCCCACCGGCGACCTCTACGACCCGGCCACCGGTCTGCTCGCCCACGCGGGACGGCTGACCGCCGTCGTCTGCGGTGACCCCGACGCCGCCGGACGGCTCGCCGAACGGCTGGGCGGGCACGCGACCGAGGAGGAGAAGAGCCCCTCCGTACTGCTCGGCCCGGTGGCGCTCGACGACCTCCCGCTGGACGCGGCACGCGCCTCGGTCCTCGTGCAGGACAAGGATCCGGTGCTGCTGTCCGGCACGCTCACCGAGTTGCTGGACGTGCCCGCGTCCGGGAGCGTACGGCCCCGGGACGCGCTGGACGCCGCGCAGTGCGACGACGTGCTCGCCGCGCTCGTGCAGGCGTCGGTGGACGGCAGCGGCGACCCGCTGCGCTCGCGCATCACCGAGCGCGGCCGATCGCTCTCCGGCGGCCAGCGTCAGCGGCTCGCACTGGCCCGCTCGCTGGTCGCCGACCCGGAGGTGCTGGTCCTGGACGAGCCCACGTCGGCCGTGGACTCGCACACGGAGGCGCGGATCGCGGAGGGCGTACGGCGGCTGCGCAGCGGCCGTACGACCGTCGTGTTCGCCTCGTCGCCGCTGCTGCTCGACCGCGCGGACGCCGTCGTCTTCCTCCACGAAGGCCAGGTCGCGGCCGTCGGGGCGCACCGGGAGCTGCTGCGGGACGACCCGCGCTATCTGAGCGTCGTCACCCGCAGTACGGACGACGAGACGGAGCCCGGCACCGAGGCGGACCACACCGGCGACGGGGCGGGCGACGGAACCGGCGACGGGACGCACGTACCGACACCGCTCAAGACACGCGAACAGCTGGAAGAGATCGAGGAATCCGCATGATCGGCGTGGCACCACCGGAGTACGACCCGGCGGCACCGGAGTCGGCCACGACCCTGCCCGTCGCCCGCACGTCGACGGTGCGGGCCTACGTCCTTGAGCTGCTGCGGCGGCACCGCAAGGCGTTCGTCCTGCTCATCGTCGTCAACACGGTCGCGGTGATCGCCTCCATGACCGGGCCGTATCTGCTCGGCGGCGTCGTCGAGGACCTGTCGAAGGGCGCCGAGGGAGCCAAGGAACTCCATCTGGAGCGCACGGCCGCCGTCTTCGCCGGGGCGCTGGTCCTCCAGACGGTCTTCACCCGGATGATGCGGCTGCGCGCCGCGATGCTCGGTGAGGAGATGCTGGCCGACCTGCGCGAGGACTTCCTCGTCCGGTCGGTACGGCTGCCGCCCGGCGTCCTGGAGCGGGCCGGCACGGGCGATCTGTTGTCCCGGATCACCACCGACATCGACCGGCTGACCAACGGGATGCGCGAAGCGGTGCCGCAGCTGGCGATCGGCGTCGTGTGGGCGGGCCTGCTGATCGGCGCGCTGGGCGTCACGGCTCCGCCACTGGCGCTGGCGGTGGTGGTGGCGCTGCCGCTGCTGATCGCGGGCTGCCGGTGGTACTTCAAGCGGGCGCCGTCGGCGTACCGGTCGGAGGCGGCCGGGTACGCGGCGGTCGCCGCGGTGCTCGCCGAGACGATCGACGCCGGGCGGACCGTCGAGGCGCACCGTCTGGGCCGGCGCCGGGTGGCGCTGTCGGACCGGCGGATCAAGGAGTGGACCTCGTGGGAGCGGTACAACCTCTGGCTGCGGTCGGTGCTCTTCCCCGTCATCAACATCACCCACGTCACGATCTTCCTGGCGACGCTGGTGGGTGGCGGCGTCTTCGTGCTCCAGGGCTGGATCACGGTGGGACAGCTGACGACCGGTGCGCTGCTCGCGCAGATGCTGGTCGACCCGGTCGGTCTCATCCTGCGCTGGTACGACGAGCTGCAGGTGGCGCAGGTGTCCCTCGCCCGGCTCGTCGGTGTACGTGAGATCGAGCCGGACGACGGTGACGAGAGCGTCGTGCCGCACGGGCGGGACGTCAGCGCCGACCGGGTCGACTTCGGCTACCGGGAAGGTGTCGACGTGCTGCACGAGGTGACGCTGGACGTGGCCCCGGGCACCCGGGTGGCGCTGGTGGGTCCGTCCGGCGCGGGCAAGTCCACGCTGGGGCGGCTGCTCGCCGGGATCTACGCGCCGCGTACGGGCCGGATCGCACTCGGCGGGGCCGAGCTGTCACGGATGCCCGCGGAGCGGGTGCGCGGCCATGTCGCCCTGGTCAACCAGGAGCACCATGTCTTTGTGGGCTCCATGCGCGACAACCTGCGGCTCGCCCGCGCGGACGCGGTGGACGCCGAGCTGTGGGCGGCGCTCGGCGCGGTCGACGCGGACGGCTGGGCCCGCGCGCTCGACGACGGGCTGGACACCGAGGTCGGCTCCGGCGCCACGACGCTGACGCCCGCGCAGGCGCAGCAGATCGCCCTGGCGAGGCTGGTGCTGGCCGACCCGCACACGCTGGTCCTGGACGAGGCGACGTCGCTGCTCGACCCCCGCGCGGCCCGCCATCTGGAGCGTTCGCTGGCGAAGGTGCTGGACGGCCGTACGGTGGTTGCGATCGCGCACCGGCTGCACACCGCGCACGACGCGGACGTGATCGCCGTGGTCGAGGAGGGCCGGATCAGCGAGCTGGGCAGCCACGACGAACTGGTGGCCGCGGACGGCGCGTACGCGTCGCTGTGGCGCTCCTGGCACGGCTGAGCGTTCGGGCCCGACGCGAGAGCGGAGCGCCGCGGGAGCGCGGCCGGGCGGGCGCGGGGGGCTCGCCCGTACGCGGTCCGGGCGCCGGGCGGGCGCGGGGGCGGGCGGCACACACCGCCCGCCCCGGCCCCCGGGAACCGGGCGGGTCAGATCACGTTCAGCGCCGCCGCGCCGCCCACCCCGCCGAGCAGCATGAACAACGGCATCAGCACCTTCAGCTCCACCCAGCTCCCGGCCC
This sequence comes from Streptomyces sp. S4.7, assembly GCF_010384365.1. NCBI lineage: Bacteria > Bacillati > Actinomycetota > Actinomycetes > Kitasatosporales > Streptomycetaceae > Streptomyces > Streptomyces sp. S4.7. The sequence continues at coordinate 685,929 of NZ_CP048397.1, forward strand.
TGAACCGGATCGCCTTCGGCGGTCCGATGGGGTACCAGCGCTTGCGCCCCACCGGGATCGGCCACAGGATCGGGCAACCCGACACCGTCAGCGCGTCACCGATGTCGTGCACCAGCGCGCCCAGGACGATCGGCAGGCCCAGCCAGAGGTACTCCTGGCCGGGCGCGGCGAAGAGCCAGTCCGAGCCGTTGCCCGGCTTGTCCAGTACGCCGGCCAGGATCCACGCGCTCGTCGCGCCGAGCAGCCACACCAGTACGTCGCTCGACACCCTCGCCGCCCGCCACAGCAGGCCTTCGACGGCGAGCACCATATGGACGAAGAGCAGCGCGAGCACCGCCCAGCGGCCTCCGAGTACCGCGAGCGCGGAGGCGCCGCCGCCGATCATGACGGCCCAGAGCCAGGTGTGGGTGAGTGTGCGGTGGCCGCCGGTCCTGCGGGCGTCGGCCGGTTTCCTGGTCGCCTTGTAGACGGCGAACGACAGCTTGTCGACAATTCCGCAGAGCGCCTTGGACACCGGTCCGAAGGCGCGCGAGATGGTCGCCGACTTGTGGTCCAGGTCGGGGGCGAGTGCCGCCCCCGCGCATATCAGCGCGCCGACGACCAGTACCGGCCAGGGCATCGTGCGGTCGGCCGCCGCCGCCGCGGCTCCCACCCCCAGCCAGGCCGCCGCGCCCGAGAGCGAGTGCGCTGGTCCCATCATGGTCGTCCCCGCATGGTCGATCCCCGCCCCGTCGTCGCTGTGGTGGTGCGTACCGAAGGGCCCACCGCCGTTGCGGCAAGGCCCAGTTGACAGGGCAGCGTACCGGTAGTGATCTTCGGCCGGTCGTCCGGTTCCCTCTTCGGGGCGTGCGGCAGGCAAGATGGGGGTGTGACCCTTATTGATCAGCTGCCACCGGATGCCGACCCCGATGCCCTCTTCGAGGCCTTCTCGTCATGGGCCGAGGGTGAGGGGATCACGCTCTATCCGGCTCAGGAGGAGGCGCTGATCGAGGTGGTGTCCGGGGCCAACGTGATCGTCTCCACCCCCACCGGCTCCGGGAAGAGCCTGATCGCGGCGGGTGCGCACTTCACGGCGCTGGCCCAGGACAAGGTCACGTTCTACACCGCGCCGATCAAGGCGCTGGTGTCGGAGAAGTTCTTCGACCTGTGCAAGCTCTTCGGTACGGAGAACGTCGGCATGCTGACGGGCGACGCGTCCGTGAACGCCGACGCGCCGGTCATCTGCTGCACGGCGGAGGTGCTGGCCTCGATCGCGCTGCGCGACGGCAAGCACGCCGACATCGGCCAGGTCGTGATGGACGAGTTCCACTTCTACGCGGAGCCGGACCGCGGCTGGGCCTGGCAGATCCCGATCCTGGAGCTGCCGCAGGCTCAGTTCATCCTGATGTCGGCGACGCTCGGCGACGTGTCGCGGTTCGAGGAGGACCTGACCCGCCGGACCGGCCGCCCCACCTCCGTCGTCCGCTCGGCGACGCGACCGGTGCCGCTGAGTTACGAGTACCGCCTCACCCCGATCACCGAGACGCTGACCGAACTGCTGGAGACCCGTCAGGCGCCGGTCTACATCGTGCACTTCACCCAGGCGGCGGCCGTCGAGCGCGCGCAGTCGCTGATGAGCATCAACATGTGTACGCGCGAGGAGAAGGACCGGATCGCCGATCTGATCGGCAACTTCCGCTTCACCACCAAGTTCGGCCGCAATCTCTCCCGTTACGTACGGCACGGCATCGGGGTGCACCACGCGGGAATGCTGCCCAAGTACCGCCGACTGGTCGAAAAGCTCGCGCAGGCCGGTCTGTTGAAGGTGATCTGCGGGACGGACACACTCGGCGTCGGCGTCAACGTCCCCATCCGTACGGTGCTGTTCACGGCGCTGACCAAGTACGACGGCACGCGGGTGCGCACGCTGCGCGCCCGCGAGTTCCACCAGATCGCGGGCCGCGCGGGCCGCGCCGGCTTCGACACGGCGGGCTTCGTCGTCGCGCAGGCGCCCGAACACGTCGTGGAGAACGAGAAGGCGCTCGCCAAGGCGGGCGACGACCCGAAGAAGCGCCGCAAGGTGGTCCGCAAGAAGGCGCCCGAGGGCTTCGTCGCCTGGTCGGAGAGCACGTTCGACAAACTGATCGCCTCCGACCCGGAGCCGCTCAACTCGCGCTTCCGGGTCACCCACACGATGCTGCTGTCGGTCATCGCGCGGCCGGGCAACGCCTTCGACGCGATGCGCCATCTGCTGGAGGACAACCACGAGCCGCGCAAGCAGCAGTTGCGGCACATCCGGCGCGCCATCGCGATCTACCGGTCGCTGCTGGACGGTGGTGTGGTGGAGCGTCTGGAGACGCCGGATGCCGAGGGCCGCATCATCCGCCTCACCGTCGACCTCCAGCAGAACTTCGCGCTCAACCAGCCGCTCTCGACGTTCGCGCTGGCCGCGTTCGAACTGCTGGAGCCGGGCTCGCCCTCGTACGCGCTGGACATGGTCTCCGTCGTCGAGTCGACGCTGGACGATCCCCGGCAGATCCTCGCCGCGCAGCAGAACAAGGCGCGGGGCGAGGCGATCGGGCAGATGAAGGCCGACGGTGTCGAGTACGAGGAACGGATGGAGCGGCTCCAGGAGTTCACGTACCCGAAGCCGCTCGAAGAGCTGCTGTGGCACGCGTACGAGGTCTACCGCACCAGCCATCCGTGGGTCGGCGACCACCCGGTGTCGCCGAAGTCCGTCATCCGGGACATGTTCGAACGGGCCATGACCTTCACGGAGTTCACGTCGCACTACGAACTGGCGCGCACCGAGGGCATCGTGCTGCGCTATCTCGCGAGCGCGTACAAGGCGTTCGAGCACACCATCCCCGACGACCTGAAGTCGGAGGACCTGGAGGACCTGATCGCCTGGCTCGGCGAGATGGTGCGGCAGGTCGACTCCAGCCTCCTCGACGAGTGGGAGCAGCTGGCCAACCCCGAGGTGGAGACCGCCGAGCAGGCGCAGGAGAAGGCCGACCAGGTCAAGCCGGTCACCGCCAACGGCCGCGCCTTCCGGGTGCTGGTGCGCAACGCGATGTTCCGCAGGGTGGAGCTGGCGGCGCTCGACAAGGTGCACGAACTGGGCGAGCTGGACGCCGATTCGGGCTGGGACGCGGACGCCTGGGGCGAGGCGATGGACGGGTACTGGGACGAGTACGAGGAGCTGGGCACCGGGCCGGACGCGCGCGGCCCGAAGCTGCTCGGTATCGAGGAGGACCCGGAGCACGGCCTGTGGCGGGTCCGGCAGTCGTTCGCCGATCCGAACGGCGACCACGACTGGGGCATCAGCGCGGAGGTCGACCTCGCCGCGTCCGACGAGGAGGGCCGCGCCGTGGTCCGCGTCACCTCCGTGGGCCAGCTGTCCGGCGTCTGAAGAGGCGCCCGGGCGAAGGCGCCCGAGAACCGGCGTCGGACCACCGGCACCTGAGAACTCCCGAGAACTGTGGAGAACGAGAACGATGACGAATCCCGCCGGGCGGCTGGTCGATCTGCTCGATCTGGAGCGGATCGAGGTCAACATCTTCCGCGGCCGCAGCCCGCACGAGTCGCTGCAACGGGTCTTCGGCGGCCAGGTCGCCGGCCAGGCGCTGGTGGCTGCCGGGCGCACCACGGAGGGCGACCGCCCGGTCAACTCGCTGCACGCGTACTTCCTGCGCCCCGGCACGCCCGGCGTGCCGATCGTGTACCAGGTCGAGCGGGTGCGGGACGGGCGGTCGTTCACCACCCGCCGGGTCACCGCTGTGCAGGAGGGCCGGACGATCTTCAATCTGACGGCGTCCTTCCACCACGCGGAGGAGGGCGGCTTCGAGCATCAGCTGCCGCCGCGTCAGGACTTCCCGGACCCCGAGTCGCTGCCGACGGTGGCGGACGAGGTGCGTGCGCATCTGGGCGGTCTGCCGGAGGCGTTCGAGCGGATGGCACGTCGTCAGCCGTTCGACATCCGCTACGCGGACCGGCTGCGCTGGACGGCGGAGGAGATCGAGGGCGCGGATCCGCGCAGCGCGGTGTGGATGCGCGCGGTGGGGCCGCTGGGCGACGACCCGCTGGTGCACACCTGCGCGCTGACGTACGCGAGCGACATGACGCTGCTGGACGCGGTCCGCATTCCCGTCGAGCCGCTGTGGGGCCCGCGCGGGTACGACATGGCGTCGCTGGACCACGCGATGTGGTTCCACCGGCCGTTCCGCGCGGACGAGTGGTTCCTGTACGACCAGGAGTCGCCGATCGCGACGGGCGGGCGGGGTCTGGCCCGGGGCCGTATCTACGACCGCTCGGGCCGGCTGCTGGTCTCGGTCGTCCAGGAGGGGCTGTTCCGCAAGCTCGGCGGGTGAAGCGCGACAATGGACGGGATAACGGGACCGACTGCTCCGAGGAGACCTTGATGACTCTGTACGACATCGCGCTGCGCACCCTCACCGGTGAGCCCACGTCCCTGGCCGCCTACAAGGGCCGGGCGGTGCTGGTGGTGAACGTGGCGTCGAAGTGCGGTCTCACCCCGCAGTACGAGGGCCTGGAGCGGCTCCAGCAGGCCTACGGCGACCGTGGTCTGACGGTCGTCGGCGTGCCCTGCAACCAGTTCGCGGGCCAGGAGCCGGGCAGCGCCGAGGAGATCGAGGCGTTCTGCTCGACGACGTACGGTGTGAGCTTCCCGCTGCTGGAGAAGTCCGAGGTCAACGGCGAGAACCGGCATCCGCTGTACACGGCGCTGACCGCGCGGGCGGACGCCTCGGGCGAGGCGGGCGACGTGCAGTGGAACTTCGAGAAGTTCCTGATCTCCCCCGACGGCGAGGTCGTGGACCGTATCCGGCCCCGGACGGAGCCGGAGGCCCCCGAGGTCATCGCCGCGATCGAGGCTCAACTCCCCGCGTAGCGCGCGCTCCCCAGATCGGTGCCCGGCCCGTGACAGTGGGCCGGGCACCGGCGTGTCCGGACCCCTCACCGGTGCATCCACCACGCGCCCACGCCTTCATCACGGTTTCGACACAACCGGAGCGACGTGCGTACAACGGGGCAAGTCGCGCGGCTACGGTCATCCCCCGACGAAGCAGCCCTTGGGGGACACATGAGCTTTTCGCCACCCGCCGCGCCCGGCCCGAATCCGTACACCGGGCCGCCGACACCGCCGCCGGGCCGCCCGAAGTGGACGCGGAAGAGGGTGCTGCTGCCGCTGCTGGCGGTGCTGTTCTTCCTGGGGGTCGGGATCGGCGCGGCGGACGACACGGCGGGGACGAGGAACGCGGCCGACGCGAAGCCCGCCCCGGCGGCGACGGTGACCGCCACGGCGACGGCCACGCCCGAACCGGCGGTGACCGAGACGGTGACGGCCACGCCCGAGCCCGCGCCGACCGTCACCAGGACCAAGACGGTGCGCGTCACGGTCGCTCCCGCCGCGGAAGACAACGGCGACAGCGGCGGATCGGGCTCGGGCGGGTCGGACACGGGTGGCTCGGGAGGCGGCTCGACGTACTACGCCAACTGCACGGCCGTCCGGGCGGCGGGCGCGGCCCCCATCCGCTCGGGCGATCCGGGCTACGGCTCGCACCTCGACCGCGACGGGGACGGCGTGGCCTGCGAGTGACACCGATGCCCTCGGCCGCCGGACGGCCCGCGCGCTCGCGGCCCGTCCGGCGGTCGGGCACGAGCCCTACCTGATCGGCATGCCGGACAGGGTGCGTGCGATGACCAGGCGCTGGATCTCGCTCGTGCCTTCGAAGATCGTGTAGATCGCGCTGTCGCGGTGCATCCGCTCCACCGGGTACTCCCGTGTGAAGCCGTTGCCGCCGAGGATCTGCACCGCCTGCGCGGTGACCTCCTTGGCCGTCTCGCTCGCGTACAGCTTCGACATGGAGCCCTCGGCCGCGGTGAAGGGCTTGCCCGTGGCCGCCATCCAGGAGGCGCGCCAGACGAGCAGCCGGGCCGCGTCGATACGGGTGCGCATGTCGACGAGTTGGAAGGCGATGCCCTGGTTGTCGATGATGGGGCGGCCGAACTGGGTGCGGGTCTTGGCGTAGTCGAGCGCCACCTCGTACGCGGCGCGGGCCGTGCCCACGGCCATGGCGCCGACGGCGGGGCGTGACGCCTCGAAGGTGGCCATGGCCGCGTTCTTCACGCGCTCGCCGCCGGCCCCTGCGGCTTTCGCCTCGCGGGCGCGGGCGAGCCGCTCGTCCAGCTTCTCCTTGCCGCCGAGCAGACAGTGGCCGGGGACGCGGACGTCCTCCAGAACCACCTCGGCGGTGTGGGAGGCGCGGATGCCGTGCTTCTTGAACTTCTGCCCCTGGGTGAGACCGGGCGTGCCGGGCGGGACGATGAACGAGGCGTGCCCCTTGGAGCCGGCCGCGGGGTCCACGACGGCGACCACCACGTGCACGCCCGCGATGCCGCCGTTGGTCGCCCAGGTCTTGGTGCCGTTCAGCACCCACTCGTCCTTGGCCTCGTCGTGGACCGCGCGGGTGCGCATCGCGGCGACGTCCGATCCGGCGTCGGGTTCGGACGAGCAGAACGCGGCGACCTTCACGTCGTTCGCGTCGCCGTACATCTGCGGGATCCAGGTGCCTATCTGCTCTTCGGTGCCGTTGGCGAGGACGCCGACCGCGGCGAGTCCGGTGCCGACGATCGACAGGCCGATGCCGGCGTCACCCCAGAACAGCTCCTCCATCACCATGGGGATGGAGAGGCCCGTGGGGTCGAAGTACTGCTGTGCGTAGAAGTCGAGGGAGTAGACGCCGACCTTGGCGGCTTCCTGGATGACGGGCCACGGGGTCTCCTCCCGCTCGTCCCACTCGGCCGCCGCCGGGCGGATGACGTCGGCCGCGAAACCGTGGAGCCAGTCACGTACCTGCTTCTGGTCGTCGTTGAGTTCGAACGTGAACTCGGCCATCGTCTCCTCCAGCACTGCTGTTACTTACGGTAACAACAGTCTGTTACCGGCAAGTAGAGAATGTCAACCCGCGGTGGGCTGATCTGCGTCGACGGCGGGCTTGGTGTTACGTTGCCGGGGCGTCACGAAATCGCTCGGGCGGGGAGACACCCATGGGGACCACACAGCAGGCCGACCAGCACCGCTCGGCCCATCAGCGCCGCCGCCAACTCCTGGAGGCCGCCGACAGAGTCGTCCTGCGTGACGGGCCGAAAGCCTCCATGAACGCCATCGCGGCCGAGGCCGGCATCACCAAGCCGATCCTCTACCGTCACTTCGGCGACAAGGGCGGGCTCTACCGCGCCCTGGCGAAGCGTCATACGGACGCGCTCCTCAGCGCGTTGAAGGCGGCCCTCGACGCGCCCGCCGACCGGCGCGCACGGGTGGAGGCCACACTCGACACGTACCTCGCCGCGATCGAGGCGCGCCCCCAGGTGTACCGGTTCCTGATGCATCCGGCGGACGACGCCGCCGACATCCAACTCCCCGAGCAGGGCTTCGACGTGGGCCGCCACTCGGCACCGCTGCTGCGCCGCCTCGGCGAGGAGCTGGCCACCGTCATCGAGGAGCGGGTCGACCTCGGTCCCGACAGCGCCCAACTGGCCCGCGTATGGGGCCACGGCATCGTCGGCATGATGCACGCGGCCGGTGACTGGTGGCTCGGCGAACGCCCTTGCTCACGCGACCAGTTGGTGAGCAGCCTGGCCGATCTGCTCTGGGGCAGGCTGTCACTGGTGGACGACCGGGCGGGCAGTCCGGGGCTCTGACGCCGCGCCGCGCGTGGACCTCGCGCGGGCGCGGCGCGCCCGCGCCACGCGGTGGTACGGCCGCGCCCGCGCCCCGCGGTCAGCTCCATGACGCGCGGCGCGCCGCCCGCAGCACCTTGGCCCTGCGCCAGCCCGTCAGCCGGTCCGGGTAGACCAGCCCCTCCAGGTGGTCGCACTCGTGCTGGAGACAGCGCGCGAAGAACCCGGTGCCGTCGATCCGTACGGGTTCGCCGTCCACCGTCACACCCTCGACCACCGCGTGGTCGAACCGTTCCGTCCCCGCTTCGAGGCCCGGCAGCGAGAGGCAGCCCTCGGCGCCCCGCACGGTGACCCCGTCCGCGAGCGCCGGACGGGGATTGACGATGTGTCCGAGATGGCGGACGTCCTCGTCGTCGGGGCAGTCGAAGACGAACACCCGCAGTGGCACGCCGATCTGATTGGCCGCCAGGCCGACCCCGTTCGCCCGGTACATCGTCGCGAAGAGGTCCTCCACCAGCCGGGCGAGCGGTGGCCCGAAGTCCGTGACGGGTTCGCAGGGGGTGTGCAGGGCGGGGTCACCGAGCATCCGCAGGGGTCTGACCCGCCCGGCGCTGCCGGGGATCGACTTGTTCCTCATGGTCTGCCGGCCCCGCGGATCCCGTGCGCCGGCCCCTGCTCGCGCGTCGATGTGTCGTACAAATCCGGGTCCGCCGTGAAGTCCGCCCCGAGGTCACCGGGTTCGAAGGTCGCCATCGCGCCAGCGTACGTCCGGGCCCGGCGGCGCCGGCCGTACGGGTCGCATTTACCGGAACGCGATGCGCCGCAGGTCTGGTTTTCATCGGTCACCTGTGCTTAAAGTTGCGCCATCGAATTAATCTCAAAGTGAGAGGAATTGTGGCAACTACCTCGCTCCCCCGCACCTCCAACCGGAGCGCCGTGATCGCGGCCCTGCTCTCCGGCGCGGACATGGACCGTCAGCGGCTGATCGCGGACACCGGTCTGAGCCGGGCCACGGTCTTCCGCATCGTGGACGACCTGATGGCCGAGTCCCTCGCGCTGGAGGGTTTCCGGCTGCTCCGGGAAGGCCCCGGCCGGCAGTCCACGACCGTGAGTTTCAACCACCGCTCCGCTCTCGTCTGCGGAGTCGACCTCGGCGGCACCAACTGCCGGGTCGTGGTGGCGGACGCGCTCGGCCGCGCCGTCATCAGGAGCCGGGACACCACGCCGCGCGACGCGACGGCGGACGAACTCGCCGCCTGGGTCGCCGGCAAGGTCACCGACCTGGTCGCCCGGCACGGCGACGGCGTCCCCCTGCACACCGTCACGATCGGCCTGCCCGGTGTCGTCACCGGCGACGGGCGCTCCGTCGTGGCATCGCACAATCTCGGCCAGATCAAGGGCACCGGATTCATCGAGAAGGTCTCCGGCCTGCTGGGCGTCGAGACCGCCGTCGGCAACGACTCCAACCTCGCCCTGCGGGGCGAACTCCAGTACGGATCACTGCCGGACCGGGAGACCGCCGTGCTGCTCGCCATGGGCACCGGCCTCGGTTCCGCCGTCTCCATAGACGGACAGGTCCTGCTCGGCAGGACGGGCCTGCTCGGCGAATTCGGCCGGCTTCCGCTGCCCGGCCGCGAGGAGCGGCTGCGCGATCTGCTGTCCGGCGCCGATCTGGTGGCGTACGCGCGCCGGCAGGGGGTGCACGTACCGACGGCGCGTGCGCTGTTCGCGGACCCGGAGACGTACGCGCCGGTGCTGGCCGAGGTGCACGGCGCGCTGGCCCATCTGGTCACCGTCGTCGCGCTCGCGTACGAGCCCGCCACGGTGGTCCTGACCGGCGGCTTCTCGGAGTCGTTCGACACCGCGCGACTGACCGCCATCAGCGACCAGGTCGCCGGCACGGTCGGGGTGCGCAGTGTCGTGCGCCGCTCCGATCTCGGCGACTCGGCGGGCCTGCTCGGCTCGATGGCGACCTCGCTCGGCCGGCTCTACGACTCGCTGGGTGTGAGCGCCGAGGACGCGGCCTCCGTGGCCGTCGACCGCGATCTGGTCGTCCGCCGCCTCACGGAGTGCCCGACGGCCCCCACCACCCCCACGGCCGGCCCCGGCGGGACCGGCACCACCCACGCGGACGACAAGACCCCCCACACCAGGCACGACGAGCAGATGGCAGAAGGGTGACAACGATGAACCGATCACGGATCCGGTACGCACTCACGGCGCTTCCGGTTCTCGCGCTCACGCTGACGGCGTGCGGCGGTGGCGGGGTGGCGAAGTCCGACTCCGACAACAAGCTGACGATCTGGATGATGACCGGCGGGCCGGGTGACAACCCGTTGATCAAGGAGGTGACGGCCCAGTTCAAGAAATCTCACCGGCCTTCACCCCGCCCGGCGTGCCCGAGCAGCTGACCGTCGCCTCGCAGGCCAGCAAGGTGAGCCAGCCGCTGCCCGACAGCCCCGGCGAAGCGACTCTGGAGACCGAGCGCTACAACGAACAGTTCTTCTCCAAGATCGCGAGCGGTGCGGACATCGCCTCGTCGTCGGCCGCGTACGACAAGCACGCGACGGACGCCTTCAACTCGCTGGGCGACTGACACCCCTGGACGCCTGATGGCACTCACAGAGAAGCACCGTCCGGTGCGCGCACCGGACCGGGACCGACGCGCCGGGCCCCCGGACGGGCGCCGCCGGGCGCGGCGGTCCCGGATGCTGCCCTGGGCGATGATCGCCCCCGCGCTGGCCGCGCTCCTGCTGATCCAGGGCTATCCCCTGCTTCGGCTGCTGACCCTGTCGACGCGGGAGTTCGGCCCCCGGTCGCTGTTCACCGGGCAGTCGGACTCATCGGACTGGACAACTTCACCCGGATCTTCACGGACGCCGACTTCCTGGCCGTCCTGCTGCGGACCGTGGTGTTCACGCTGGTGTGCGTGACGCTGCTCATGGTGCTGGGATTCCTCATCTCGCACCTGCTGATGGGTGTCTCGCCGTGGGCCCGCGTCGTCCTCACCGTCTGCCTGGTGCTGGTGTGGGCGATGCCCATGGTGGCGGCGACCCTGGTCTGGCAGTGGATGTTCCAGCCGCAGTACGGCGTCTCCAACTGGCTGCTCACCCAGCTCCGGGTCTTCGGCGACATGTCGGTCCACGACTGGTTCTCCCATCCGACGCAGGCGCTCGGCCTGATCATCCTGCTGACGGTCTGGAAGGGGCTGCCGTTCGTGGCGCTGACCCTGTTCGCCGCGCGCGGCCAGATACCCGAGTCGCCGTACGAGGCGGCCCGACTCGACGGTGCGGGCACGCTCCAGATGTTCCGCCACATCACCATCCCGATCATGCGGCCCGTCCTCGCGATCCTGACCATCCTCGAAGTGATCTGGTCGGTGAACTCGTTCACCCCGATCTGGGTGCTGACCCAGGGCGGTCCCGACGGGGCGACCACCACGCTCGGCGTGTACGCGTACATCACCGCGTTCAGCCGCAACGAGTACGGGAGCGGCGCGTCGGTCGCGGTGGTGACCGTGGTGATCCTCGCCCTGTTCTCCGTCGCCTACGTCCGCAGGCTGTCCCGGCAGGGAGATGCCGTATGAGCACCCCGACCACCTCGTCTCCCCCACGGCGCACACCCGCGCGCCGGAAGCGCACCGTCAACAACGTCATCGCGATGGCGGTCTCCGCCGTGATGGTGTTCCCCGTCTACTGGATGGTGGCCACCGCGCTCAAGGAGCGGTCCGACATCCTCAGCACCGTACCGAAGTTCCTCCCCTGGCCGATCAGCCTGGAGAACTTCACGCGGGCGCTGGACAAGCCCGGCTTCTGGACGTTCGTCCGCAACTCCCTGACGGTCACGGTGTCCTCGGTCGTCCTCTCGCTGATCATCTCGCTGATCGCGGCCATAGCGATCGCGCGGTTCCGGTTCGCCGGCCGCAAGGCGGTGCTGATCATCCTGGTGCTGGTGCAGATGGTCCCGGCGGCGGCCATGGTCATCCCGGTCTATCTGATGCTCCGGTCCGTCGGCGCTCTGGACTTCCTGCCGGAGCTCGTCCTCACGTACATGACCTTCGTGCTGCCGTTCACGATCTGGACGCTGCGCGGGTTCGTGGACGGTGTGCCCGTCGAGCTGGAGCATCTTCGCCTACGTGATCATGAAATCGCGGGACAACTACACGCTGCCGGTCTGGCTCGTGTCGTTCAAGACGTCGGAGAGCGTCGACTACGGCGCGATGATCGCGGCGTCGACCATCTTCTCCATCCCCGTACTCGTCTTCTTCCTGCTGGTGCAGCGCCGTCTCGTGCGCGGCATGACCAGCGGCGCGGTCAAGGGCTGACCCCGGGCGCCGCGCCCCGCGCGGCTCCCCGGCTCCCCGGTGGAACCGCATCACCGCACGACCGCACGAAGACCAATCGCAAGGTGAGGACTCGAATCATGACCGAGCTGTCCCGGCTCGCCCACGGCGTGCTGTTCCCCGCGCTCGGACGCAGGACCGTCCCGAAGTGGGCGCGCGCCCGGGTCGCCGAAGGACTCGGCGGCTTCGTCCTGTTCGGCAAGGACATCGCCTCCGGCGAGCAGGTGCGGGAGCTGACCACCGCCCTGCACGGCCTGCGTGAGCACGTACTGCTCTGCGTCGACGAGGAGGGCGGTGACGTCAACCGGCTGGAGGACCACGGCGGTACGTCCGTCCCGGGCAACCACGCCCTCGGCCGTCTCGACGATCCCGAGCGCACCCGTGAGTCCGCCTATCAGCTCGGCCTCTCGCTGGTGGAGGCCGTTATCGACTGGGATCTGGCGCCCGCCGTCGACGCGGCCGTCAATCCCTTCTCCCCCAACGGCATCCGCACCTTCGGCGCCGACCGCGCGCTGGTCGCCAAGCACGCCGCGGCCTGGGTGGAGGACCTCCAGGCCGCCGGGGTGAGCGCCTGCGCCAAGCACTTCCCCGGCCACGGTCTCAGCTCCACCGACGCGCACCTCGGCACACCCACGGTGGACCTGTCCCGGCAGGAGCTGGTGGACCACTACCTCGACCCGTTCCGGGCGGCCGTCGCCGCCGGCGTCGACAGCATCATGGTCTCGCACGTCCACCTCAGCCAGTTGGACGACGTACCCGCCACCATCAGCCCCGCCGTACTCACCGGGCTGCTCCGTGAGGAGCTGGGCTTCGACGGCGTCGTCATCACCGACGCGCTGGAGATGCGCGGCATCGCCGACGTGGCGAGCCTGCCCGAGGCGGCCGTCCGGGCGATCGCGGCCGGCGCGGACGCGCTGTGCCTGGGCGCGTGGGCGTTCGGCGACGACGTGGACGCGGCGGCCGCCGCGCTGGTGGCCGCCGTGGAGAACGGCACGCTGCCCGAGGAGCGGCTGCGCGAGGCGAACGCCCGTCTCGCGAAGCTCGGCACCCGGCCGCGCGCCACCGGGGTCCCGCACGACGACACGGTCGGCGAACGGCTGGCGCGGGACGTCCTGGAGGTGAGCGGCGACCCGGTGCTCAAGGGGCGCCGCGCCCTGGTCGTACGGCTCGACCCGACGCACTCGCCCGCGCAGGGCGGCGCCTCCTGGGGCGTGGAGGCGCCGCTGCGCGCGGCGGGCATCGACGTCGAGGCGCTCGCGGTGGCGGGCGACACCTACAACGCCGAGGGCATGATCAAGGCCGAAGTCGGGCTGTACCTGGACGAGTTCGGGCCGGACGCGGACGTGGTGCTGCTGGTGCGCAGCTCGCACCGCTTCCCGTGGCAGCGCCCGGTCCTGGACGAACTGCTGGAGAGGTATCCCGGTTGCGTGGTGGTCGACATGGGGGTGCCCGGCGACGACTTCGGCGGCTTCCGGGGCTGGGTGCGCACCTTCGGTGCCTCCCGGGTCTGCGCGGGGGCCGCGGTGGACGCGCTGCTGGGCACGCGGTGACGGCGGGCCGTCCGGCGCGGTCGCCCGTGGGCGGGGCGGACGGCGGACGGCTGTTCGTCGGCGGCAGGTTCGCGACGCCGGACGCCGGTGTCGCGGACGGGTGGCTGCTCGTACGGGACGGCCGTATCCACTCCCTGGGCACCGGCGCCCCGCCCGGCGGGCCGGACATCACGGTGGATCTGGACGGGCGCCTGGTCGTGCCGGGGTTCGTGGACCCGCACTGTCACGGCGGGGCCGGCCACTCGGTGTACACGGGGGATCCCGCCGCCGTACGCGGGGCGGCGGCGGGTCATCTCGCGCGGGGCACGACCAGCATGCTGGCGTCGGTCGCGACGGTCGAACCGGCCGCGATGGAGGACGCCGTACGTACGATCGCGTCCGTCATCGACGACGGGTCCGCGCCGAACCTGGTCGGCATCCACCTCGAGGGGCCGTTCCTGTCACCGGCGCGGCGCGGCGCGCAGACCCGCACCGCGCTGCGCGCCCCCGACCCGGAGCTGATGGCGCGGCTGCTCGACGCGGCGGGCGGGCACGCGGTGTCGATGACCGTGGCACCGGAGTTGCCGGGCGCGCCGGAGATGATCCGGCGGTACGCGGACGAGCTGGTCTGCGCTCTGGGCCACACCGACGCCGACGCGGCCGGGTTCTCGCGGGCCGCCGATCTCGGTGCGCGCGCGGTGACGCATCTGTTCAACGCGATGCCTGCGCTGCACCACCGGGAGCCGGGGCCGGTCGCCGCCGCGCTGCTCGACCCCCGGCTGGTCTGCGAACTGGTCCTGGACGGGCACCACCTGGCCGACGACACCGTACGCCTCGCCCACCGGGTCGCGGGCCCCGACCGGCTCACGCTGGTCAGCGACGCGATGCCGGCGGCGGGCATGCCGGACGGGGACTACGCCTTCGCGGACCGCGAGGTGGACGTCAGGGACGGGGTCGCGAGACTGCGCGGCACGCAGACGCTCGCCGGATCGACGCTGTTCGTGGCAAAGGCGTTCCGCAGGGCGGTGTCCTCGGTGGGGATCCCCCTGCCGGACGCCGTCCGGATGACCTCGGCCACGGCGGCCCGACTGCTCGGCCTCCACGACCGGGGCGAGCTGCGCCCCGGACTGCGCGCGGACCTGGTCGAACTGGATCCGGCCCTGCGCCCGGCCAGGGTCTGGCTCGGTGGCGCACCGGTGGAGTGAGCGGGGTGGACGCCCGTGAGCCCGGCCGGATGTGAAGGACCGTCGGGGGCCACGTGACGGTGGTGTGCGGGCCGGGTCGGCCGGGTGGCCGGGGGGAGCGCGGGCCGGGCGGGGCGCCGGGGCCGCGGGGGCGGGGGCTCGGAACCGGCGCGAATGCCCCGTCGCCGTGGAAACAGACCACTCTCCGGCCCGGAAACCCCCGCGCGGGGCGCCCGTCCGGCCGCGTCGTCCAGGCGTACGTGTGACAACGATCGGCCCCTTCCCCGGTGCCGTGGTTCGGGCCCGTGCACGTATCTCGATAGGCTGAGCCCGGACCGACGCGAGGAGGATCAAGGACGATGGCAGGCAACACGGACCCGCTGTCGCCACGGGCCAAGCTGGCCGTGACGGCAGGCAAGGCCGCAGCGGCGGTGTCGCGCGCTGCGGGGCGCGGCAGCGGATCGGTGATCGGCGGCAAGGTGGCGTTGCGGCTCGACCCGGATCTGCTGGCGGCTCTGGCGCAGCATCTGGACGTCGTGCTGGTGTCGGCGACGAACGGCAAGACCACCACGACACGGTTGATCGCCGAGGCCCTGCGGGCCAGCGGACCCGTGGTGTCGAACGCGCTGGGCGCGAACATGCCGGCCGGTATCACCTCCGCCCTCGCGGGCGGCTCGGACGCCAGGTACGGCGTGATCGAGGTGGACGAGAAGTATCTCGCCGGTGTCGCGCGCGACACGACGCCCAAGGCGATCGCCCTGCTCAACCTCTCGCGCGACCAGCTCGACCGCGCCGCTGAGACCCGCATGCTCGCCGAGCACTGGCGCGAGGGGCTGGCCGGCACCAAGGCCGTCGTCATCGCCAACGCCGACGACCCGCTGGTCGTGTGGGCCGCCTCGTCGTCCCCCAACGTGGTCTGGGTCGCGGCCGGTCAGGAGTGGAAGGACGACGCCTGGTCCTGCCCCGCCTGCGGCGGTGTGATGCAGCGTCCGGGCGACGACTGGTTCTGCGGCCAGTGCGGTTTCCGCAGGCCCGCCCCGAGCTGGGCGCTGCACGGCGACCACGTCCTGGACCCGCACGGTTCCGCCTGGCCGATCCACCTCCAGCTGCCCGGCCGCGCGAACCGCGCGAACGCCGCCACCTCCGCCGCCGTCGCCGCCACGTTCGGTGTGCCGCCGCAGGTCGCCCTGGAGCGCATGTACCAGGTGCAGGCGGTCGCGGGCCGGTACGACGTGGTGTCCTTCCTCGGCCGTGACCTGCGGCTGCTGCTGGCGAAGAACCCGGCGGGCTGGCTGGAGACGTTCTCGCTCATCGACCCGCCGCCCACGCCCGTCATCCTCGCGGTCAACGCCCGTGGCGCGGACGGCACGGACACCTCCTGGCTGTGGGACGTCGACTACACCCGGCTGGCCGGTCACCCGATCTTCGTCATCGGCGACCGCAAGCTGGACCTGGCCGTGCGGCTGGAGGTCGCGGGCCTGGACTTCCGGGTGTGCGCGACCGCCGACGAGGCCGTGCAGATGGCGCCGCCCGGACGTATCGAGGCGATCGCCAACTACACGTCGTTCCAGGACCTGCGCCGCCGCGTCGGCAACTGAGACGGCCGGCGATGGACACAGACGTACTCGGAGAGGGACGAGCGAGCAATGAGTGACAACAGTCTGCGGCTGGTGTGGATCTACCCGGACCTGCTGAGCACGTACGGGGACCAGGGCAACGCCCTGGTGGTGGAGCGCCGGGCCAGGCAGCGCGGGCTCGATGTGACACGGGTGGACGTGCGCAGCGACCAGCCCGTGCCGACCTCCGGCGACATCTATCTCATCGGCGGCGGTGAGGACCGGCCGCAGCGGCTGGCCGCCGAGCGGCTGCGCCGGGACGGTGGTCTCAACCGGGCGGTGTCCAACGGTGCCATCGTGTTCTCGGTCTGCGCCGGTTACCAGATCCTCGGCCACGAGTTCGTCAACGACCTGGGCGAGCGGGAGGGCGGTCTGGGACTGCTCGACGTGATCTCGACCCGTGGCGAGGGCGAGCGGTGCGTCGGGGACGTGCTGGGTGACATCGACCCGCACCTGGGACTGCCGCCGCTGACGGGTTTCGAGAACCACCAGGGCGTCACCCATCTCGGCCCGAGCGCACGGCCGTTCGCGCGGGTGTCCCTCGGCCGGGGCAACGGCACGGGTGACGGCACGGAGGGCGCGTACAACGACACGGTGTTCGGTACGTACATGCACGGCCCCGTCCTGGCCCGGAACCCGCTGATCGCCGACCTGCTGCTGAAGCTGGCGCTCGACGTGAACGCGCTGCCGCCGGCGGACGACCGGTGGTACGAGGCGCTGCGCGCCGAGCGCATCGCCGCCGCTACGCAGCCCGTGTGACATCCCCCGTTCAGCCGGGGGGCGTCCAGCAGTCGGACGCCTGGTTCGGTCCCGCCACCCCGCGCCGGTAGGGTGGCGGGGATTCAGCCGGACGACGTGGTCCGGCCGTCGGCCCACGTTGCAAAGGTTCTCCGGGCAATGCGAATTGGTGTACTCACCTCCGGGGGCGACTGCCCCGGTCTCAATGCGGTGATCCGGTCCGTGGTGCACCGCGCCGTCGTCGACCACGGCGACGAGGTCATCGGCTTCCACGACGGCTGGAAAGGCCTTCTGGAGTGCGATTACCGCAAGCTCGACCTCGACGCCGTCGGCGGCATCCTGGCTCGTGGCGGCACGATCCTCGGTTCCTCCCGCGTCCAGCCCGCGCATCTGCGTGACGGTGTGGAGCGCGCCAAGGGGCACGTGGCCGACCTCGGTCTCGACGCGATCATCCCGATCGGCGGCGAGGGCACGCTCAAGGCGGCCAGCCTCCTCTCCGAGGCGGGGCTGCCGATCGTCGGCGTGCCGAAGACCATCGACAACGACATCTCCTCCACGGATGTGACCTTCGGTTTCGACACGGCCGTCGGTGTCGCCACGGAGGCTCTGGACCGGCTGAAGACGACCGCCGAGTCCCATCAGCGGGTGCTGATCGTCGAGGTCATGGGCCGGGAGACGGGCTGGATCGCACTGCACTCGGGCATGGCCGCCGGTGCGCACGCGATCGTCGTCCCGGAGCGCCCCTTCGACATAGGGGAGCTGACCGAGCTGGTCGGCAAGCGCTTCTCGGCGGGCAAGCGCTTCGCGATCGTGGTGGTCGCCGAGGGCGCCAAGCCCCGTGAGGGCTCGATGGAGTTCGACGTCGGCGGCAAGGACATCTACGGGCACCAGCGCTTCGCGGGTGTGGCCAGGCAGCTCTCCGTGGAGCTGGAGGAGCGTCTGGGCAAGGAGGCGCGGCCGGTGATACTCGGCCATGTCCAGCGCGGCGGGACGCCCACCGCGTACGACCGGGTGCTCGCGACCCGCTTCGGCTGGCACGCGGTGGAGGCGGCGCACCGCGGTGAGTTCGGCATGATGACGGCGCTGCGCGGCACGGACATCCTGATGGTGCCGCTCGCGGAGGCCGTGGAGACGCTGAAGACGGTGCCCGCGGAGCGGTACGCCGAGGCGGAGTGCGTGCTCTGAGCGGCTGAACCAGTGCGTTGGTACGACGAACCGCCCCCGGCCGCGAACGGCGCCGGGGGCGGTTCTACTCTGGTCCCGGGTGCGGACACTTCGCACCATTCAGGATCGTCTCGGATCATCCCAGCGGGAGAGCACGTATGGATCACGGCGGGCACGGCACGACGATGGATCTGCCGCCGTTCACGCTGAGCCGCGCGCTGGAGTTCTCACCCGACGCCTTCTTCGTCGTCGGGTGTCTGCTGGCGCTCGCGCTGTACGGCTGGGGTGTCGTGCGGCTCCGCTCGCGGGGCGACGACTGGTCGCCGGGCCGCACCATCGCCTTCGTGCTCGGTGTGCTGAGCGTGGCGCTGATGATGTGCACCGGGCTGAACGACTACGGCATGGTCATGTTCAGCGTGCACATGGTCCAGCACATGGTGATCAGCATGGTCTCCCCGATCCTGCTGCTCCTCGGCGCGCCGGTGACGCTGGCGCTGCGGGCGCTGCCGGTCGCGGGCCGGGGGCGCAAGGGGCCGCGTGAGCTGCTGCTGGCGGTGCTGCACAGCCGGGTCGTGCGGTTCGTGTCGCATCCCGTCTTCACGATCCCGCTGTTCATCGCGAGCCTCTACGGCCTCTACTTCACCCCGCTGTTCGACTTCCTCATGGAGTCGAAGCCGGGGCACATCGCGATGATGGTGCACTTCCTCACCGTCGGGCTGGTCTTCTTCTGGCCGATCATGGGTGTGGACCCGGGGCCGCACCGGCCCGGCTATCTGATGCGGATGCTGGAGCTCTTCGCCGGGATGCCGTTCCACGCGTTCTTCGGGATCGCGCTGATGATGGCGAGCGAGCCGATGGTGCGGGCGTACGAGAATCCGCCCGCGTCCCTGGGCATCGACGCGCTCTCCGACCAGAACGCCGCGGGCGGCATCGCCTGGGCGTTCAGCGAGATCCCGTCGGTCCTGGTACTGATCGCGCTGGTCTACCAGTGGTACCGCTCGGACCAGCGCCAGGCGAAGCGTTCGGACCGGGCCGCCGACCGGGACGGTGACAAGGAGTTGGCCGCGTACAACGCCTACCTCGCGTCGTTGCAGGCACGCGGACAGTAGCGCGGAAGCCACCTTTCGGGTGACGATGGTCTTTACGGCCACGGCCAGGAGGAGGACGCACATGTCCGGATCCGGATCCACGAAGGCGATGGGGATACTCACCGTCGGTGCGCTGGTGGTCGTGACGGCCTACACGGCGGCACTGGGGAGCAGCGGCTGGCTCTGGTTCGGGTGGGTGGTCCTGGGTCTGGTGACGGTGGCGATGGTCGCCTCACGGGGCAACTGACGCCGCGCCCGGCTCCGGCGTCCGTGTGTCGTCGAGGTTGTTCTCCACCCAGGCGCGCAACTCGCCGAGCGGCACGGCCACTCCACGGCCCAGCGACGTGAGCTCGTACTCGACGTGGAGCGGGACCGCCGGGTAGACGGTGCGGTCCACGAAGCCGTGGTCCGTCAGGCGGCGCAGGGTGCTGGTGAGCACCTTGGGGCTGACCCCCTGGAGCCGCCGCTGGAGCGCGCCGAAGCGCTGGGGGCCCTCTTCTAGCGCGCCGATGGCGAGCGCGGCCCATTTGTTGGCGAGCAGGCCGAGGACGTCCCGGCAGGGGCACTGGGCGGCGTAGACGTCGTGCTTGTCGTGCCGGCCCGTCGTACACGGGTGAGCCATGGGATCCGTCTCCTCGCACCGCCGGACTTCATACTTTCCTTTGGATAGTAGTGTCCCTTGCGGGTTACCAGTACCCGGAGGGTACGTTTTCGGTGTCGAAGATCCACCGCACTCTTCCAGGGAGCTTGACCCATGAGCAGTGAGCCGACGATGCGCGCGATCACCCAGGACTCCCTCGGCGGACCCGAGGTACTGCGCGTCTCCGAACGTCCGCGTCCCCGGCCGGTCCCGACGGAGGTGCTGGTACGGGTGCACGCGGCGGGCGTGAACCCGGTCGACTGGAAGTCCCGTGAGAGCGGCGGCATCGCCGGTCTTCTCGGCGAGCCGCCCTTCGTCCTGGGCTGGGACGTCTCCGGCGTCGTGGAGGAGGTCGGCTTCGGGGTGCACACCCTGAAGGCCGGCGACGAGGTGTACGGGATGCCGTGGTTCCCGCGGCCGGCCTCCGCGTACGCCGAGTACGTGACGGCACCGTCGCGGCAGTTCGCTCTCAAGCCGCGCATGGTCGGCCACGACACCGCGGCGGCCGTACCGCTGGCCGGGCTGACCGCCTGGCAGGCGCTGGTGGACGCGGCGCGCGTCGAGGCGGGGCAGCGGGTGCTGGTCCACGCGGCGGCGGGTGGCGTGGGGCACCTGGCGGTGCAGCTCGCCAAGCACCTGGGCGCCCATGTCATCGGCACGGCGAGCGCGGCCAAGCACGACTGGCTGCGCGAGCTGGGCGCGGACGAGGTCGTGGACTACACGAAGGTCCGCTTCGAGGACGCCGTGAGCGACGTCGACACCGTCATCGACCTGGTCGGCGAGGGGCACGACTCGACGACCACGCGCTCGCTGGAGACCCTGCGGCCGGGCGGCACGATCGTGGCGGTCCCGTCCGGCGTCGCGCCGGAGGTGCTGGAGAGCGCCCGTGCGCGGGGGCTGAACGCGACCGCGTTCCTGGTGGAGCCTGACGGTGCGGCGCTCACCCGGATCGCCGGGCTGATCGACCGAGGAGTGGTGCGTGTGGAGGTGGCGGACGTGCTTTTGCTGGCGGAGGCCGCCGAGGCGCACCGCCGCGTCCAGGAGGGACGCACGCGCGGGAAGATCGTGCTGAAGGTCAGGGACTGACGGAGCGTCGACCGCCGCCGCGGTGGGGCGCGTCGGCCGGTCAGCGGAGCAGGAACAGCTTGCCCACGAGCTTGCCGATCCGGTTGCGCGGGCCGACGAGGGCGACCGCGTGATACGTGAGGTCCTCGTGCTTCGTACCGGCGAGCAGGTCGAGGTACTCGTCGTAGATCCGCGACGTCTGGGCGGGCTCGGGCATGTCGACCACGAGGACGTCCTCCTTCGCGGCCGCCTTCTCCCGCAGGGCGTGGAGGGTGGCGGTGTCCGCGGCCAGGACGGAGCAGCCCGCCCAGGGCAGCCCGGGATGCACATGGCCCGATCCGTCGCGGCCGTCGCGGCCGTCGCCGCCGAGCAGGTCCGGCAGGGCCCTGCCGACGGCGGCGGCCGTACACGCCGCCGCGTTCACCGCACGCCCGGCGGGCAGGTCCTGGTCGACGACGATGACCCACTTGAGCGGGGCCCGGCGGGTGGAGAGGTCGGTCCGTACGGTGACGGCGTGCCGAGTCATCGGGCTGTTCGTGACATCGGGCCCGCACGACTTCCTCCTGCACGTGGCCGTCCCGAACGTGGACGGGCTCTACGCCTTCGTCATCGACCGCCTCACGGAGCGGCGCGAGGTCGCCGACGTACAGACGACGACGGTCTACGAGCACGTGCAGTCCCGGTCCGTCTCCCGCCCCGCCGGGGAGAGCCGGCGCCGGGGAGCCGGCCGACGGCGAGAGACGTAGGCAGGGACGCGCCGCCGGTGATCAGGCGGCCCTGTCCACCCGGGCGGGAGCCTTGCCGTTCATCTGCTGTGCCGCGTCCTGGTCCTGCCCGGCCGGCGCGCGCGTCGAACCGGTGTGGCCCTGGAGCGAGTTGAGGATGGTCATGCCCTGGCCGGCCAGCCCGGCCGCGACCTCGTTGACACCGTCGGTGCCGTTGAGGACGGTGAGGTTGGAGTCCGCCAGACCCTTGGCCGCCGAGTCCACCAGCTCCGGCAACACCTCCACGACCCTGTTGGCCGCCAGGAGTTCCTCGTTGCCGTCGCGCAGCGAGACCGCCCGCGCGGTGTTCGCGTCGGCCTGCGCCTGCGCGAGGGTCCGCCTGCGGTACGCCTACGCGTCCGCCGGGCGCCTGACCTCCGTCTCCAGCCGCTGGGCCGCCAGCATGGCCTGCCGCTCCGCCAGCGCCGTCACCGCGCGCACCGTCAGCCGGATGCCCTGCTGGGTGACGACTGGGTGTCCTGGACCTGTCGTTTGGAACACGGTCGGTCACCAGCACCCGGACGTTCGTGCCGATCGGCCGGTCGGACCAGGCCGCGTACGCCTCCGAACCTCCGCGCACGGCCACCAGGACTTCCCCGGGGCCGCCGGGCGGGATCGGGAAAACCAGCGGAAATGCCGTGGTGACCACGGCGACCGCCTCGACCACCACGGTGGCCTGCTTCTCGCCGTACCAGAGCGGCTCGTACATGTTCGGAATCGGTCCGAGATTGCGGGAGGGGACCGCCGGACGGGCCGGTGATCAGTAACCGCCGCCGTTGTTGTTCTGGGGCTGGGTGGTGACCTTCTTGCCCTCGGGGTTCATGATGAACCACTTGGCGCCGAAGGCGTTGACGTCCTGACCGTTGACGTCACCGGCCTTCTTGTCCGCCTCGAACCGGTACAGCGGGCGCCCGTTGTACGTCACCTGCTCGGAGCCGTCGTCGCGCTTCGTCGTGCTGAGCAGATCGGCCTTGAGGCCCTTGCCCGCGGCCGGCTTCGACTTGACGGTGAACGGCGGCCAGGCCGCGGCGCAGGAGCCGTTGCACATCGACTTGTTCTTGGTGTCCTTGTCGAACTCGTAGAGCGTCATGCCCTTCTCGTCGACCAGCATCTTGCCGAACTTGCCGTTCTTCACGTCGACGGCGGGCGCGGCCGACGAGGACGCGGCCGGGAGCACGTCGGCTTCTTCGCGGCTGGTGACGTCGGTGCCGCTGTCCGTACCGCTGGCGCTGCCGTTGTCGCCACCGCCGTTCGAACACCCGGCCGCCACGGTGGCGATCAGCAGGGCTGAGGCCAGCCCGGTGACTGTCCCGGTGTGCCGTGTCATCAAGGACTCCTCGGTCGTCGGCCGCCCGCACGGGCAGCACGCGGCCCGCCCGGTCGGGGCCGCCAGCCCCAGTGCACAGGAGGGCGGGCGGACCGGCCACCTGGGCGGTCCCGTCCGGAGTGCGGTCCGGACGGGACCGAGGAGTACGGGGCGTACGGGCGGGGCCGGGCGCCGGTCAGACCTCTTCGAAGTAGGCGTCCAGCACCACGTCGAGTTCGGCGGTCCACTCCTTGAGGCTGCTCCGGGAGGGTGCGTCGACCTCCGACTGGTAGTGGCGGCGGCCGGTCGTGTGCAGTGTGACGGTGAACCGGCGGCCGAACCGGGGGGTCTCGACCTCCACGGCGCCGATCTCGTCCCAGCCGAACTCCGCCTCCTCCTCGTCCAGCGTGAGCCGGATGCCGGTGCGGCCGGCCGTCATCGAGGCGCGGCGGTCGCTGACTTCGAAGACCGGCCCCTCGGTGTCCAAGTCCGTGCCGGAGTCGAGGTCCGTGCCGGAGTCGTCGGAGGCGTCCTTCGTGAAGGCGACCGCCTCGTCCGCCTCGTCCTCGGCCTTCGGGTCGGCCTCGTCTTCGGCCTGCGCGCGAGGCGTCCGCGCCTCTTCGGCCGCTCCGGGTTGCTCTTCGGTCACCTCTTCGTCGGCGGCCTCCTGAGCGACGTCCTTGGCGGCGTCGTCGGTCTCCTCTGCGAGGCGGGGTGCCATGAGCCCAGGGATGTATCCGGGATCGGTCCCCGCGGCGGGTACGGGCTGGATTATCGGATCGATGCGCTCCACGGCTGGCAGTATGGCCGATAAACCTGTGCGAGGAACACTCGGTCCACCGACGACCACACAATCACCGCGATCCCGGCGAACAAGTCCGCGGCCGGACCGAGTTGCCGGCCACCCCGAAGTCGGCGGAGTGGGGGGACGAAGTACGAGGCAGGCCTCGGCTTCTGCCCTGGAGGGGCGTCAACCACAACACGGGGACCGGCTATTGGGGCGGGACCGGCGCCCTTGCCTGCCGGTGGCGGGCGCAATGCGAGCCGGTGAATCCCGCGGTGCCCGTTACGAGTGGTGAGTTCCGTGCCGGCAACCCCGGGCAAAGGCACGCCGATTTGCCAGACATTGGCCTGAAAGCAGGGGCGTAATCGCCTGGTGTCCCCAATGGTGGCCGATGGGCGGGGGGCGGCGGGGGAAGGCTCCGTCGCGGCCGGTGAACTCGTCGCGGGCGCCGGGCGGTGCCGGGCCGCCGGGAGGGAATAGTCTCTCCGAGGCCTGGCACACCGCTACCCCAGAGCCGTCCGGAGAGTTGGGAGCGACACCGTGTTCTACTACGTCCTGAAATACGTCCTGTTGGGTCCGCTGCTGCGACTTCTTTTCCGGCCGAGGATCCAGGGGCTGGACAATATCCCGGCGGACGGTGCCGCCATTGTCGCGGGAAATCATCTGTCGTTCTCCGACCACTTCCTGATGCCCGCCATCATCCGGCGGCGCATCACCTTTCTCGCGAAGGCCGAGTACTTCACCGGGCCCGGGGTCAAGGGACGCCTCACCGCCACGTTCTTCCGCAGCGCCGGTCAGATCCCCGTCGACCGGTCCGGCAAGGAGGCCGGCCGGGCGGCGATCCGGGAGGGGCTCGGGGTGCTCGGCAAGGGTGAACTGCTCGGGATCTACCCGGAGGGCACGCGCTCGCACGACGGACGGCTCTACAAGGGCAAGGTAGGGGTCGCGGTGATGGCCATCAAGGCGCAGGTGCCGGTGGTGCCGTGCGCGATGGTCGGCACGTTCGAGATCCAGCCCCCCGGTCAGAAGATCCCGAACATCAAGCAGGTCACGATCCGCTTCGGCGAACCGCTGGACTTCTCCCGCTACGCGGGGCTGGAGAACGAGAAGGCGGCCGTCCGCGCGGTGACCGACGAGATCATGTACGCGATCCTCGGCCTGTCCGGTCAGGAGTACGTGGACCGGTACGCCGCCGAGGTGAAGGCCGAGGAGGCGGAGCGCGCGCCGACGAGGAAATTCCCGCGCCTGCGACGCTGACCTCCGCCGACGTCCGCCGATGTGAAGGAGGGGGCGGCGGCCTTTTCAGGCCGCCGCCCCCTCCCCGTCACCGGTGCTCCCCCTGCCCTACGGCTTGGGCGTGGCGTGCGGCGCGCACGTCACGTCGCGGCGGTCGAGCTCGCCGCTGAGCAGATACGACTCGACCCGGTCGTTGATGCACGGGCTCGCCACATTGGTGATTCCGTGCGAACCGGCGTCCCGCTCGGTGATCAGGCGTGAGCCCTTGAAGCGCTTGTGCAGCTCGACGGCGCCCCCGTACGGGGTGGCGGCGTCGCGCTCGGACTGCGCGATCAGTACGGGCGGCAGGCCCCGGCCCGTCTTGACCTCGACCGGTGTCTGCTGCTCCACGCCCCAGGTGGCGCAGGGCAGGTTCATCCAGGCGTTGGCCCAGGTGAGGAACGGGTGGTCGCGGTGGAGCCGGGTGTTGTCCCGGTCCCAGGTGCGCCAGCTCGTGGGCCACTTGGCGTCGGCGCACTCGACCGCGGTGTAGACGGCGTTGCTGTTCTCCGCGCGCGCGTTGCCGACCGTGTCGGACAGGTCGGGTGCGGCGGCGTCGACGAGCGCCTGGGTGTCTCCGGCCAGGTACTTGCTCCAGGTGTCGGCGACCGGCACCCAGCTGGAGTCGTAGTACGGAGCGCTCTGGAACAGACCGATGAGTTCGGCCGGTCCCACGACGCCGCCGATCGGGTCCTTCTCGGCGGTGGCGCGGAGCTTGTCCCACTGCTTCTCGACCTTGGCGACGGTGTCGCCGATGTGGAACGCCGCGTCGTTCTCGGCGACCCACTTCTTCCAGTCGTCGAAGCGCTTCTCGAAGGCGACGTCCTGGTCCAGGTTGGCCTGGTACCAGATCTTCTCCTTCGACGGGTTGACCACGCTGTCCAGCACCATGCGTCGCACATGGGACGGGAAGAGCGTGCCGTAGACGGCGCCCAGGTAGGTGCCGTAGGAGACGCCGACGTAGTTGAGCTTCCTGTCGCCGAGCGCGGCCCGCAGGACGTCCAGGTCACGCGCGGTGTTGGGCGTCGTCATGTGCGGCAGCATCCAGCCGCTGCGCTCCTTGCAGCCGTCCGCGTACTCGGCGGCGAGCTTGCGCTGGGCGCGCTTGTCGGCCTCACTGCCGGGGACGGGGTCGGCCTTGGGAGCCTTGACGAACTCCTGCGGGTCGACGCACGAGATGGGCGTCGAGCGGCCCACACCGCGCGGGTCGAAGCCGACGAAGTCGTAGGCCTTCGCGGCGTCCGCCCAGATGGCGTTCTTGGTGACGACACGGCGCGGGAACGCCATTCCGGAACCGCCGGGGCCACCGGGGTTGTAGACGAGGGAGCCCTGACGCTCACTCGCGCCGCCCGTGTTGCCTATCCGGTCGACGGCTATCTTGATCTGCTTGCCGTTCGGACGGGCGTAGTCGAGCGGAACGCTCACGTAGCCGCACTGGATCGGCTTCTCCAGGGCCCAGTCGGCCGGGCAGTCCGCCCAGTCGATGCCCTTCCTCGCGGCCCGCTCGGCGGCGACCTCGGCGCCGTGTGCCTGAGCGCTCCGGGTCTTCTGCTCCGCGCTCCGCGCCTGCGAGCCGTCGGCCGCGCGGCCGACGGCGCTCGCCGACGAGGCGGCGAGCGTGGTCGCTATGAGCGTGCCCGCGAGCAGAGTGCCTGCCGAGCCGAGTAGTGCTGTGCGTCTCAAGTGGTACCTCCCCCTGTGTGGCGCGCCGCGCGCTGCGGCGCTGTTCGTAGGGATACCGAGGGGATCCTTCCGTCTCCGGGCAGGTCGGGGCCAGGTCATGGCGCTGATTCTTTGCCGAACCGATAGCCGGTGAACCCGGTTCCGCTCAGCGGTACATGTCCGCCAGGGCGTCGTCCAGGACCTGTCGCAGCGCTCGGGCGTCCGGCGCGAGGGCGGTCACCAGTGCGCCGGGACCGCTGAGCGCGGTGAGTACGGCGGTGTCGCCGAGCAGCCGGGGCGCCACCGGCTTCCCCTCGAACTCCGGTGCCACCATCAGGAGTTGGCCGACGGCGCGGTGGCCGCCGATGACCGCGCCACCGTCCCAGCCACCAGGGGCGCCGGGCCCGAGGGCAAGTTGCTGGTCCAGCAGCGGGCGGCCCGTGTGGTGCACGGTGAGCCGGGAGGTGAAGGTGCCGGGTGCCTCCCCGTGGCGGCCGAGGATCAACTCCTCGCGCAGCACCAGCCGGGCGGCGGGGCCGAGTTCGACACGGGTGCGCGTGCGCAGGTCACTGCCGGTGACGGAGATGAGCTGCTCGGGCAGCCAGTGCAGTACGGCGCCCGCGCCGACCGTCAGACGTACGTCGTAGCCGGCGTGGTCGGCGGGCTCGTCACCGGCGCGGTGGCCGGGCAGCGCGATCATGGCCGCCGCCGCGTCCACGGTGAGGGCTGCCCCGTCGCGTACCACCGCCTCCAGGGCGAGCCGGTCACCGCCGAGGGGTGCGCTCATCGCGCCGACGACGGTGACGCGCACGTGGGCGGAACCGGTGGCCGCCCGCGTACGGCGCAGTGCCAGCGGGCCGGCGCTCTCCAGCACCGGCAGGGCGGTGCCGCCGCGCCCGTCCGGCGCGGCGGTGATCCGGGCGGTCGCGTGGACGCTCATGCGGTCCAGGCGGTGAATCGCGCGCGTACCCAGTCGGCCACCGGGGCCACCCCGTCGGGGCCGGTGAGGGAGGTGAACAGGACGGGCAGTTCGCCGCGCTGCTCCTTGGCGTCGGACGCCATGCGCCCGAGGTCCGAGCCGACGTACGGCGCGAGGTCGGTCTTGTTGATCACCAGCAGGTCCGAGGTGGTGACGCCGGGGCCGCCCTTGCGGGGGATGTCGTCGCCGCCGGCGACGTCGATGACGAAGATCTGCGCGTCCACCAGGCCCTTGGAGAAGGTGGCGGTGAGATTGTCCCCACCGGACTCGACCAGGATCAGATCGAGCGGTCCGACGGAGTCCTCCAGGTCTTCGACGGCTTCGAGGTTGGCGGAGATGTCGTCGCGGATCGCGGTGTGCGGGCAGGCCCCGGTCTCGACGGCCTGGATCCGCTCGGCGGGCAGCACGGCGTTGCGCAGCAGGAACGCCGCGTCCTCCCGGGTGTAGATGTCGTTGGTGACGACGGCGATGGACAACTGGTCGCGCAGGGCGCGGCAGAGGGCCGCGACGGTCGCGGTCTTGCCGGAGCCGACGGGCCCGCCGAGGCCGATGCGCAGGGCCCGCCGCGTGCCGTCGGGGCGCGCGGCTCCCGCGCCGTGGCCGTGCGGGTCGAGATACGGGTCGGTGTACGGGTCGGCGTGGTCGAGGTGCACGGTGCGGCTCCTTCGTGGTCGTGCGGGCGTGCGGACGGACAGGCGGGTGACCGGGTGTTACGAGGCGAAGAGGCGCACCGCCCAGGCCGCGTGAGCCTCGGCGGTGATGTCGAGCAGTGGCGCCGACGCGGCGGGCAGGGCGCCGGGGCCCTTGCGTACGGCGCGGTGCGCGGTGGCGACGGCGTGCAGTGCGGTGGCGTCGATGTCGGGTGCCAGCCGGGCCAGGACGGCGGTCGCGTCGAAGGGGTCCAGGCTGAGCAGCCGTACGGCGGCGGTGGCCGGGCCGCTGACCGTCTCGTACAGGACGCAGTGCGCGGCGTCCTCGGGTCCGAGGCCGGCCGAGCGTGCGGCGAGGCCGAGGACGATCGGCTGGTGGGCCCCGCGCGGGCGTGCCGCCGCCAGCGCGTCGAGTTCGGGGCCGGGCCAGGTGGCGCGTGCGGCGCGCATCATCTGGCGGCCGAGTCTGCGGGCGGTGGCGCGCAGGGCGGGTGAGGGGGTGCGTGCGTCGGCGGCCTCGTCGAGCGCGAGGGGGTCGACGCCGAGTACCGCCGCCGCGGCGAGCGCGGCGGCGGTGAGGCCGGTGGTGTGGAGCCGGCCCCGGCAGAAGGACGCGAGGTCGCGGGCGTCGGTGAGCCGCCCCGCGCGGACGGCCGCCTCGGCGCCGCCCGAGTGGGCGTGGCCGCCGGCCGGAAACCGGCCGTCGGCGAGGACGAGCAATGCGGCGCGGCTCATCAGAAGAGGAAGTAGCGCTGCGCCAGGGGCAGTTCGGCGGCGGGTGCGGGTTCGACCACATCGCCGTCGATCGTCACCGTGAAGGTGTCGGGGTCGACCTGGACCCGTGGCAGGGCGTCGTTCTGCCGCATGTCGGCCTTGCCGACGGAGCGGGTGTTCCCGATGGGCACGAAGCGTTTGCCGAGGCCGAGGCGTTCGGGCAGGGCGTCCTCGATGGCCTCCTGTGCGACGAAGTTGACGGAGTTGGCCGCCGGGGCCGTGCCGGTCGCGCCGAACATGGGCCGGGGCATGACGGGTTGCGGGGTGGGGATGGAGGCGTTGGCGTCGCCCATCTGCGCGTACGCGATCTGGCCGCCCTTGATGACCAGTTGGGGTTTCACGCCGAAGAACGCCGGGTCCCACAGCACGAGATCGGCGAGCTTGCCGGTCTCGACGGAGCCGATCTCGTGGTCGAGGCCCTGTGCCACGGCCGGGTTGACGGTGTATTTGGCGACGTAGCGGCGGACCCGGTGGTTGTCGGCCCGGCCGTCGCCGGGCAGTGCGCCCCGGCGTTTCTTCATCACGTGCGCGGTCTGCCAGGTCCGCAGGACGACCTCGCCGATGCGGCCCATGGCCTGTGAGTCGGAGGAGATGATCGAGATCGCTCCGAGGTCGTGCAGGATGTCCTCGGCCGCGATGGTGGACGGTCTGATCCGTGACTCGGCGAACGCCAGGTCCTCGGGGACGGCGGGGTTGAGGTGGTGACAGACCATCAGCATGTCGAGGTGTTCGTCGATGGTGTTGACGGTGTGCGGCCGCGTCGGGTTGGTCGAGCTGGGCAGGACGTACGGCTCGGAGACCACGGTGATGATGTCGGGGGCGTGACCGCCGCCCGCGCCCTCCGAGTGGTACGCGTGCAGGGTCCGCCCGGCGACGGCGGCGAGTGTGTCGGCGACGAATCCGGCCTCGTTGAGCGTGTCGGTGTGGATGGCGAGCTGTACGCCGGTCTCCTCGCAGACGCGGAGGCAGGCGTCGATGACGGCCGGGGTCGCCCCCCAGTCCTCGTGGATCTTGAACCCGAGGGCGCCGCCCCGCAGTTGGGAGTACATGGCGTCGCGCGACATCGTGTTGCCCTTGCCGAGCAGCCCGATGTTGACGGGGGCCGACTCCAGGGCGGCGAACATCCGTGCCAGGTGCCAGGGGCCCGGGGTGACGGTCGTCGCCTTCGTTCCCTCGGCGGGTCCCGTACCGCCGCCGACGAGTGTGGTGATGCCGGAGGAGAGCGCCTGGTCGACGAGGGTCGGGGAGATGAAGTGGACGTGGGCGTCGACGGCTCCGGCGGTGAGGATCTTCCCGTTGCCCGCGATGATCTCGGTCTCGGGTCCGATGACGAGATCGGGGTGGACGCCGTCCATGGTGTCCGGGTTGCCGGCCTTGCCGATGCCGGTGATACGGCCGTCCCGGATGCCGATGTCGGCCTTGACGATGCCCCAGTGGTCGATGATCACGGCGCCGGTGAGCACCGTGTCCGGGGCGCCCTCGGCCCGCGTCGTACGCGACTGGCCCATCGACTCGCGGATCACCTTGCCGCCGCCGAACACCGCCTCGTCCCCGGCGAGTCCGGGGCCGCCGGAGCGGTCCTCCTCGATCTCGACCAGGAGGTCGGTGTCGGCGAGCCGGATCCGGTCGCCGGTGGTGGGGCCGAAGAGGTCGGCGTAGACGGCTCTGCTCAGCTCAGGCATCGAGGGGGCCTCCACTCTCGCCGCGCAGGCCCGGTACGACGCGGTGCCCGGCGAGCGGGACGAGTTCGACGTCGACGGGGATGCCGGGCTCGAACCGTACGGACGTGCCGGCGGCCACGTTCAGGCGCAGGCCGTGCGCGGCGGTGCGGTCGAAGCGCAGGCCGGGGTTGGTCTCGGCGAAGTGGTAGTGGGAGCCGATCTGGACGGGCCGGTCGGCGGCGTTGAGCACGGTGAGGCGGGTGACGGGGCGGCCCTCGTTGAGAGGAACAGCGTCGTCGGCGTGGAGGATCTCTCCGGGAATCATGGCGGCGCTCCCCCGTCAGACGATCGGGTCGTGGACGGTGACGAGCTTGGTTCCGTCGGGGAAGGTGGCCTCCACCTGCACGTCGTGGATCATCTCGGGGATGCCCTCCATGACGTCGTCACGGGTGAGCACCTTGCGTCCGGACGCCATGAGTTCGGCGACGGTACGGCCTTCCCTGGCGCCTTCGAGGAGGTGCGAGGTGATCAGGGCGACCGCCTCGGGGTGGTTGAGACGCAGCCCGCGCGCCAGCCGCCTGGTGGCCACGTCGGCGGCCACATGAATGAGCAGACGTTCCTGCTCGTGCGGGGTCAACTGCACGTTTCCACCTCACTGTTGCGGCCCGGTCCGGCGTGGAGCCTGTTGTTCACCCGCACCGATTCAACACTCTGTTGAACGCGAAACGGGGTCACACGGACAGACATCGCACGTTACGGCGGAAGTTTTTCCGGCAGGTTAACCGGCCCTTTGCGCGCCCATGGACATCAACCCGCGCAGGCCGTCCTGCAGGATCTCCACCGGGGCCTCGCCGAACAGCGCCTGCTGGGCCGCGAAGCCCTGCACCGCGGCGATCATCGTGCGGGCGACGTGCTCGGCCGGGACGTCGTCGCGCATCAGCCCCGCCGCCTGGTACGCCTCGACGACCTTCACCCAGGCGACGCGCACCGTGTCGTAGCCGGTCCGCAGCAGCGCCGCGAGCGACTCGTTGCGCAGGGTCTCCCCCCACACCTGGATGAGCAGGCGGGGCATCTCGATGCCGACGACGGCGCCCGGGACGGACTCCCCGCGCAGCACGCGCCCTATCACCTCGCCGACCAGCACGTCGGGCGGGTCGGGCGGGCTCTGGAGCGCGGCCTCCTCGAACGCCTGCCTGACGGAGTCGAGCACCTCGGTGACGATCGCCCCGATCAGCTCCTCCTTGCTGCCGAAGTAGCGGTAGACGGCGCCGGCGGAGAGGTCGACCTCGCGCAGGACGTCCTGCATGGACGTGGCGTGGAAGCCGTTGCGCGCGAAACAGCGCGCGGCACCGTCGAGGATCTGTCGCCTGCGGGCATCGAGGTGCTGTTGCGATACGCGTGCCATGCGAGCAACATAAAACGAACATTCCTTCTTGACAAGCTTCCGGTTCGCGGTGACAGTGACGGGACCAGAAAAACGAACGATCCTTCTTTTTAACGCCCCCTCCAGCGGACCGGAACGAGGACACGATGCCCACCACCCCCACCCGCCGCATGATCGGCGTCATGCTCCTGATCCCCCTGATCGCCGCGGTGGCGCTCGCGGCCTTCGCGTGGCCCGCCGCGCGCGTGGCCCCGCACGATCTGCCGGTCGGCGTCGCCGGGCCGGCCTCGGCGACGGCGCCGCTCCAGCGGGGATTCGAGCGGCGGCCGGACGCCTTCGACGTGCACCGGTACGAAGACGAGGCCGCCGCCCGCGCGGCGATCGAGGAACGGGACATCTACGGGGCCGTGGTCGCCACTGACGAAGGACCGCACCTGCTGACGGCGTCGGCGGCCGGCCCCGTGGTGGCCCAGTTGCTCAGGGAGGCCGTGACCGCGCAGGCACCGGCGGGCGTCCGGGTGCGCGTGACCGACGTGGTCGCGACGCCGCCGGGGGACGCGCGAGGCGGCGTGTTCGGCGCGAGCATGCTGCCGCTGTCCCTGGCGGGCGTCGCCACCGGCGCTCTGGTGAGCCTGCTCGCGCTGCGTGGAGTCCGCGCGCTGGGCGCGCTGTTCGG
This sequence comes from Streptomyces sp. S4.7, assembly GCF_010384365.1. Classification (NCBI taxonomy): domain Bacteria; kingdom Bacillati; phylum Actinomycetota; class Actinomycetes; order Kitasatosporales; family Streptomycetaceae; genus Streptomyces; species Streptomyces sp. S4.7. The sequence continues at coordinate 718,890 of NZ_CP048397.1, forward strand.
GGCGGCGGCCCTCGCGGGCCTCACCGCCACCGCCCTCGCCCACAGCTGGCTGGACGTGCTCGCCGGCGACTGGTGGGCGGAGGCAGGAGTGTTCGGGCTCGCCGTACTGGCCATCGGAGCGACCGTGGCCGGACTCTCCGCACTCCTGGGCCGGGCCGGGACCGGCGTCGGCGCCCTGCTGGTGGTGCTGCTCGGCAATCCGCTCTCGGGAGTGTCGAGCGCGCCCGAACTCCTGCCGGAGTCGGTCGGCATGATCGGCCGGTGGCTGCCGCCGGGCGCGAGCGGTTCACTGCTCCGCTCGGTAGCCTACTTCGACGGGAACGCGGCGGGGACGCCCGCGCTGACGCTCACGGTGTGGGCCGCGCTGGGCCTGACCGCGGTGCTGGTGGCAGCACGCCGCACAGCCGGGGCACCCGGGACACCGGCCCCGCCCGGCACCCCGACCCCCGCGCGGGAGTCCGCCCCGGCGGCCTGACCCGCCCCGCACATCACCACACCCACCCGGACCGCGATGCCCCACGCCGGGCGGGCCCCGGATCCCGTACGGCGGATCCACGGCGGACGCCCCAGGGGGCGCCCGGAACACGGCGCCGTCCGCCCGCGGGGCGGGGACCGCGGCGGCCGGTGCGGCGCATCGCGAGGCGGAGGACCGGCGTGATGGATGAACCCGCCGTACGCGGGCGAGGGCACCTCCCGCGCCCCCTCGGGGACTACGGGGGAGAGATACCGCGCCAGGCGTCGCAGGCCAGGCAGGACATTCCGGACACGCTCCACGGGGCGTCCGCCGTAGTGCATGGCGAGGCGGAGGCTCGGGCTCACGGACGGACCGGCCGCACCCGGCCGACTCCGACAGCGCGGTGAGGCACCGCACCGGGCGTTCCGGGCCCCGGGATCCGCCGGACGGGATCCGGCCCGCCCGGCATTCGACGTCGGGGCACGCGGCCCGCCCGGCGGACCGAGGGGGCGAACGGTCAGCGCCTCTTTGGCGGCTCGTGCTTCGCCACGATGCCGAAGTCCGCGCGTTCGCCCGAAGCGGACGTCACCGGCCTGATCGCGCTCACCGAGGCGATCACGCGCTCCTCGGCGGCAGCCGCCTCCTCGGACTTGAGGCTCTCCAGTCGTTCCAGGTCAGCGGCCGACACCAGGGCTACGAGCGGCTTGCCGTGACGCGTCACGACGACGTGTTCCTCGCCGTACACGACCCGGTTGATCAGGTCCGCGAGTTCCGCCCTCGCTTGCGTCACCGGAATTTCGTAAGCCATGCTCGCCATCTTACGTTCTGTACGTCCTGTACATTTTTCACAGACGGACGAGAGCCGCGTCCGGCACGCGAGGAGAGGCACACCATGAACCGTCCTTCCGCCCGCTACGTCCTGCCCGAGTTCACCGAGCGGACCTCCACCGGGACCCGGTCCCTCGACCCGTACTCCAAGCTGTTCGAAGGCCGGATCGTCTTCCTCGGCACGGCTCTGGACGACACCTCGGCGAACGACGTGATCGCCCAGCTCCTCCAGCTCGAATACTCGGCGCCCGACCAGGACATCGCCCTTTACATCAACTCCCCCGGCGGCTCCCTCAGCGCCATGTCCGCCGTGTACGACACGATGCAGGTCGTCGGCTGCGACGTGGCGACCACCTGTCTCGGCCAGGCGGTGTCGACCGCCGCCGTCCTGCTGGCCGCCGGGGCGCCCGGCAAGCGGATGGCACTGCCCGGCGCGCGCGTCGTGCTCCAGCAGCCGGGGATCGAGGAGCCCGTACGCGGCCAGCCGTCCGATCTCGCCATCCACGCCGAGGAGTTGCTGCGACTGCGAGCCCTGATGGCGAGCATGCTGGTGCGGCACACCGGCCGGAGCGCCGAGCGGATCGACAACGACATCGACCGGGACACCGTCTTCGACGCGACGGGCGCCGTGGAGTACGGCCTGGTGGACCAGGTCGCACAGGACCGCCGGGCGTCCCTCGGCCTCCACTCCCCCCGGTGAGCGCCCGATGCTGCCACCGGAACTGCCGCCGCTGCCCGCACTGACCCGCGCCGAGGGCGACTTCGTCGACAGCTATCTCCAGGTCGTCGACCTGGTGGGCCGGATCAACCCGTCACGGGGCGACGACACGTACGGCGCGCTGCGTGCCGCACAGGCCCTCGTCGCCAGGGCCGCCGAACTGCGCGACGCGCTGACGCTGATGCACGCCAGAGGCGAGCGGGAGTTGCACACGCCGACCCTGGACCGCGCGCTGCGGGTGCTCGACGGGGAGCGCAGGGCCGGGCGTGTCACCATGCCGCCCGGACCGGCGACTTGATACGGGCCCGGACCCGCGACACGACGCGAACCGGCGGCCCACCGCCCCGTACGGACGCGTCCGTACGGGAATCGCCCGCTCGTTCGGCGTATCGACGCGCCCGCCGCGATCAGGACGGCGACTCGCGAAGGGTGATCGGCCGTCCGGCCGAAGCACGGTGCTGCGTCGCAGGTACAGCGCGTGAGTGGTCATATCAGCCGTTCACCCAATCACCCATGGCGACCCAAATGGCTCAAAAGTGACGAGTATCACATACCGTCGTTTCGGCACGGATTTTCGCTGAGGCCGCGTCAAGATCCGTGGGACGACAAGCCCCCGCCACCTCGGCGGGGCGGTCCGGGTGGACGCCGAGTCCTGCCGCCGCTCCGGACGACTGGTCGACACGAGTGGATCGGCAGGAGTGGAGGACCCGAGCAGTTCGGGGCGTTCCGACACGGACCGCTCCTCGGGGTGAAGCCGCGCGAGCGGCCGGACATCTTCGCCTGTCCGAACCCGACAGGTCATCCTTCACAGGCGGCTGACGAAGGGTTGCGCATGTCCGCGCAGACGCATGTCCCGTCGCTGCTCTCCCGGGCCGGTACCGCATCGGTCCTCCTCGCCGCCGTCGGCGGCACGATGCTGGCGCCCGGCGCCGTGTCCGAGGCCCACGCCCAGCCCGCCGCCGCCAAGGCCCTCCATGTGGCCGCTTCCAAGAAGGGCGCGCCGTACAAGCACGGGGCGGCCGGTCCGCACCGGTTCGACTGCTCGGGCCTGACGGTGTTCTCGTACAAGAAGGCGGGCAAGTCGCTGCCGCGCACGGCGCAGCAGCAGTACAACAAGTCGCGCCGCATCCCGGCCTCCAGCCGCAAACGGGGCGACCTGGTCTTCTTCCACTACGGAAACAGCGTCTACCACGTCGGGATCTACGCCGGGGCCGGGAAGATCTGGCATTCGCCGAAGTCGGGCCAGGTGGTGCGGCTGGAGCGCATCTGGTCCAAGAGCGTCCGGTACGGCCGCGTCCGCTGACGCCGGGCGGGCGGTGCGCGGCCGGCGGTGGCCGGTGTGTTCGGCACGGCCGCCGGTCAGCCCTGCGCGGAGACCGTCCAGGGCAGGGTGATCCAGACCGTCTTGCCGCCGTCCGCGGTGGGGGTGACGGACAGTCGGCCGCCGTACTCGACGGTGAGCGCCCGGATGATGACCATGCCGCGGCCGTTGTCCTGCTGGACCGCGGCCGGGAGGCGGCGCGGCCACCGCGGATGGCTGTCGGTGACCCCGACACGCAGCTGTTCGTCGCGCTCCAGGGTGATGTCGACCGTGAAGGTCGGTGACCTCCCGAAGGTGTGCTGCACGGCGTTGGTCGCCAGCTCCGAGATGATCAGGCGAACCGTTTCGGCGGTCTCGGCGTCGCCGGGCAGACCCCACTCCGTGAGGACGCGCGCGACGTATCTGCGTGCCTCCGGAACCGAGGCGGGATCGCTCGGCAGGGTGACGGATGCTTCCTGATGGTCTGCCATGGCGACGCTGTCCCTTTCCAACCGGGACGCAGACCGACCTACGGCAGATGCCCGCGAGTACGTCCCCGGATTGCGCTTCGCGACACACTGCCACCAACGGCGCCCGGCGCACGGGCGATCCGCCGGGATACGGCCCCGGTTGTCGCTCTAAGCGGTGAACCCTGCTACGCGCAAACGTATTTGAGCGGGCTCAAGTTTCCGGCCCCGGCGACCGAGGTGGGACACCCGCGGGCGGGAAGGGTGCGTCAGCCGGCCCGCCCCGCGGCCCCGGCGGGCGCGGTGGCGGCGATCGTCGCGAGAGCGGTGGCGACCTGCTGGTCCGTCAGGTCCGCGCGAGCCGTGAGCCGGATCCGGGAGATCCCGTCCGGCACCGACGGCGGCCGGAAGCAGCCCACCACCAGCCCCGCGGCCCGGCAGTCGGCGGCCCAGCGCACCGCCGCGTCCGGGGAGGGCGCCCGGACGGAGACGACGGCCGCGTCCGGGCGTACGGCGGTCAGCCCGGTCCCGGTCAGCCCTTGGTGCAGCGCGTGCGCCACCGCCCGTGCCCGCACCGCCAGCGACGGGTCCCCGCGCAGCAGCCGCAGGCTCGCGAGCGCGGCGCCCGCGGCGGCCGGCGCCAGACCGGTGTCGAAGATGAACGACCGTGCCGTGTTGACGAGTTGGTCGATGACCCGGGCCGGGCCCAGGACCGCGCCGCCCTGGCTGCCGAGCGACTTGGAGAGGGTGAGGGTGGCCACGGTCCCCGGGTCGCCCGCCAGACCCGCCGCGTGGACGGCGCCACGGCCGCCGTCGCCCAGCACTCCGAGACCGTGGGCGTCGTCCACGAGCAGGGCGGCCCCCCGAGCACGGCACACCTCGGCCAGCCGTGCGAGCGGCGCCGCGTCGCCGTCCACGGAGAACACCGAGTCGCTGACGGCCAGGGCCCGCGAACCCTCGTGCGCTCCGAGCGTCTTGTCCACGGCCTCCGGGTCCGCGTGCGGTACGACGACGGTCTCGGCGCGCGAGAGACGGCATCCGTCCACGATGGACGCGTGGTTGGCCGCGTCCGACACGACGAGCGAACCGCGCGCGGTCAGCGCGGTGAGGGCGGCGAGGTTCGCGGCGTACCCGGACGACAGGACGAGCGCGGCCTCGAAACCGCAGAACGCGGCCAGTTCGCGCTCCAGTTCGGCGTGCAGGGCGGTGCTTCCGGTGACCAGCCGGGAGCCGGTGGCGCCCGCGCCCCAGCGGCGCGCCGCGTCGGCCGCCGCGCCCGTCGTCACGGGGTGGTGCGTCAGCCCCAGGTAGTCGTTGCTCGCCAGGTCCAGCAGCGCCGAGCCGGCGGCGCGGGGCCGCAGCGTACGGACGAGACCGGAACGCTCGCGCCGGCGGGCCTCGTCGTCGATCCAGCCGAACGGATCCGGCGGAGTCGCCGGGGCGGGCGTGCCCGGCACGGGCGGCGGCTCGGTTGGCACGGCTCAGGTCCTTTTGTAGGCAGCCCACAGACCCTAACCGTGGTCGAACCCGGTTCGAGTGTGGTCATACACACACCTGAATGCACCTGTCTTGTAGGATTCATCCTTGGCCCCGAGGCCCGCCGTACGCCAGGATCGGCGCCATGGACCTGCTGAACACACTGGTGGAGAAGGGCCTTCGGCGCGAGCTGCCGTCGCGCGAAGAAGCGCTCGCCGTGCTGGCGACCTCCGACGACGATCTGCTCGACGTGGTGGCCGCGGCCGGGAAGGTGCGCCGCCAGTGGTTCGGGCGGCGGGTCAAACTCAACTACCTGGTCAACCTCAAGTCGGGGCTCTGTCCCGAGGACTGCTCGTACTGCTCCCAACGCCTGGGATCCAAGGCCGAGATCCTCAAGTACACCTGGCTCAAGCCCGACGAGGCGTCCAGGGCCGCCGCGGCCGGGGTGGCCGGCGGCGCCAAGCGGGTCTGTCTGGTCGCGAGCGGCCGGGGTCCGACGGACCGGGACGTCGACCGCGTCTCACAGACCATCGGCGCGATCAAGGAACAGAACGCCGACATCGAGGTCTGCGCGTGTCTCGGGCTGCTCTCGGAGGGGCAGGCGGAGCGGCTCAAGGCGGCGGGCGCCGACGCGTACAACCACAACCTGAACACGTCCGAGGCGACGTACGGCGACATCACCACCACCCACACCTACGCGGACCGGGTGGAGACGGTGCGGCACGCGCAGGGCGCGGGCCTGTCGGCCTGCTCCGGGCTGATCGCGGGTATGGGCGAGAGCGACGCCGACCTGGTGGACGTGGTCTTCGGACTGCGCGAGCTGGACCCGGACTCGGTCCCGGTCAACTTCCTCATCCCCTTCGAGGGCACGCCGCTGGCCGACGAGTGGAACCTGACCCCGCAGCGGGCGCTGCGCATCCTGGCGATGGTGCGGTTCGTCTGCCCCGACGTCGAAGTCAGGCTCGCCGGCGGGCGTGAGGTGCATCTGCGGACGATGCAGCCGCTCGCGCTGCACCTGGTCAACTCGATCTTCCTCGGTGACTACCTCACCAGCGAGGGCCAGGAGGGCAAGGCGGACCTGGACATGATCGCGGACGCCGGGTTCGAGGTGGAGGGCACCGACACGACGACGCTGCCCGGACACCGCGGCGGCGGCTGCGAGAGCCCGTGCGGCGGTACGCCGGCGGACGGCGCCGAACCCGCCGGCGCGGACGCCGCGTCCGCGCGGACGGACCTGGTGACCGTACGGCGGCGCGGCGCGGGTACGGACCTGGCGCCCAATGCCTGAGACCAAGGGCGGGGGCGCGCTGGATCCGGACTCGCTCCTGGCGCTGGACCGGGCCCATGTCTGGCATCCGTACGGCCCGATGCCCGGCCGCACCGACCCGCTGGTCGTGGAGTCCGCCTCCGGTGTACGGCTCCGCCTCGCCCGGCCGGCCGAGGGGCGGGACGAGCTGGTCGACGGCATGTCGTCCTGGTGGTCGGCGATCCACGGCTACAACCACCCGGTCCTCAACGAGGCGGCACACGGCCAGCTCGGACGGATGAGCCATGTGATGTTCGGCGGGCTCACCCATGAGCCGGCCGTCCGGCTGGCGGCCCGGCTGGTGGAGATCACCCCCGAACCGCTGCGGCACGTCTTCCTCGCCGACTCGGGTTCGGTGTCGGTGGAGGTCGCCGTCAAGATGTGCCTCCAGTACTGGCGTTCGCTGGGCCGCCCGGCCAAGTCGCGTCTGCTGACGTGGCGCGGCGGCTACCACGGGGACACCTGGCAGCCCATGTCGGTGTGCGACCCCGACGGCGGTATGCACGGGCTCTGGTCGGGTGTGCTGCCGCGCCAGATCTTCGCCGACGCGCCGCCGGCCGACTTCGAGCCGTACGACGAGGCCTACGCGGACCGTCTGCGCGCGCTCGTCGCCCGGCACGCGGACGAGCTGGCCGCCGTGATCGTGGAGCCGGTGGTGCAGGGCGCGGGCGGTATGCGCTTCCACTCCCCCGACTACCTACGGGTACTGCGCGAGGTCTGCGACGATTACGGCGTGCTGCTGGTCCTCGACGAGATCGCGACGGGCTTCGGCCGCACGGGCGCGCTGTTCGCCGCGGAGCACGCGGGCGTCTCCCCCGATGTGATGTGTGTGGGCAAGGCTCTGACCGGTGGTTATCTGACGATGGCCGCGACGTTGTGCACTTCGGCGGTGGCGCAGGGCATCTCGCGCGGCGAGGTGCCCGTCCTGGCCCACGGGCCCACTTTCATGGGCAACCCGCTGGCCTCGGCCGTGGCGTGCGCCTCGATCGATCTGCTCCTCGGCCAGGACTGGCAGGGCGAGGTCAAACGGATCGGGGCGGGGCTGCGCGACGGACTCGCCGAGACGGCGTCCCTGCCCGGCGTGAAGGACGTGCGCGTGCTCGGCGCGATCGGTGTCGTACAACTGGACCGCGAGGTGGACATGGCGTCGGCGACACGCGCGGCGGTGCGCGAGGGCGTGTGGCTGCGGCCGTTCCGCGATCTCGTGTACACGATGCCGCCGTACGTCACGGACGACGACGACATCGCCCGGATCTGCCGCGCGGTGGCGGCCGCGGCACGGGAGGCCTGAGATGCCGGTACTGATCGTCTCCGGGACCGGGACGGAGATCGGCAAGACCGTCGTCACGGCGGCCGTGGCCGCGACCGCGCTGGCCCGGGACCTCGATGTCGCGGTGCTGAAGCCCGCACAGACCGGTGTCGGCTCGGACGAGCCGGGCGACGTGGACGAGGTCATACGCCTCGCGGGCGGCGTCACGACGGTCGAACTGGCCCGGTTTCCCGAGCCGTTGGCGCCCGCCACGGCGGCCCGGCGCGCGGGTGCGCCGCCGGTGCGGCCCCACGAGATCGCCGAGACGGCCGGGAAACTGGCCACCGAGCACGACCTGGTGCTGGTCGAGGGCGCGGGCGGGCTGCTCGTACGGTTCGACGAGGAGGGCGGCACGCTCGCGGACGCCGCCCGGCTGCTGGCGGCCCCCGTGCTGGTGGTGGCGCCCGCCGGGCTGGGCACGCTCAACACGACCGCGCTGACCGCCGAGGCGCTGAGGGCGCGCGGTCTGGCGGCGCTGGGGCTGGTGATCGGGAGCTGGCCGGCCGTGCCGGATCTGGCGGCGCGCTGCAATCTGGCCGATCTGCCGGACGTGGCGGGTGCCCCGCTGCTCGGGGCCGTACCGCACGGCGCGGGCGCGCTCACCCCGGCCCGGTTCCGCCGGAGCGCGGCCGACTGGCTGGCTCCGGCGCTCGGCGGGGGCTGGGACGTGGCGCGTTTCACGGCGGACGCGGCGCCCGGTGCCCGGTCCCGTGCCGCGTGGGATGCGGGGACCGGGTCGGCCGAACGGTGACCAGATCCGGCCCATGAGCTGCTGAGCGCAGTCGTACGGGGAACAATCGCGGTGTCGCCCGTACGCCGGAGGAGACCCGCCCCATGCATCTGCGCAACCGCATGCCCCCGAAGGACTCCGTGCACCACCCGGTCTTCGCGCGCTTCTACGCGCGGATGAGCGTCGCCGCCGACACCAGGGGCGGCGTCGCGGCCCTGCGCGCGGAGCTGCTTGACGGTCTGTCGGGGCGGGTGTTGGAGATCGGCGCGGGCAACGGGCTGAACTTCGCGCACTACCCGGCGGCCGTCTCCGAGGTCGTGGCGATCGAGCCGGAGCGCGCTCTGCGGCAGCTGGCGGTGAGGGCGGCGACGCGTGCCGAGGTCTCGGTGGACGTGCTGCCCGGCACGGCGGAGGCGCTGCCGGTCGAGGACGAGGGTTTCGACGCGGCCGTCGTCTCGCTGGTGCTGTGCACGGTACGGGATGTGCAAGGGGCGCTCGCCGAGGTCCGCAGGGTTCTGCGGCCGGGCGGTGAGCTGCGCTTCCTCGAACACGGGCTGGCGCGGGAGCGTGGTCTGGCGACAGTGCAGAAAGCGCTCCAGCACACGGTGTGGCCGGCGCTCTTCGGTGGCTGCCATCCGGCACGGGACCCGCTCGCCGCGATCCGGGACGCGGGATTCGAGTCCGGCACGCACCGCTCCCTGCGGGTGCCGGATCCCGGCCCGCGGACGCCGACCTCACCGTGCGTACTCGGCGTGGCGTACCGACCGCGGGCGGACCTGGTCTGACAGGGCGTGGGCCCGGCCGGACGACGTCAGTGGCTCACAGACTCCAGCCGCGCAGTTCCTCGGCGATGGCGCGTACGTCGGCTCTGCCGTCCTTGACGAGCTTGGCCAGGTCCCTGACCTGCTCGGGCGAGGTGACGACCTTCAGGCCGCTCGCGACGAGGTAGCCGTACGCGACGGCCGAGGCGTACATGGCGTTCGACCGTTCCAGCGCGGGGACGTGCAGAAGGGTCTGCAGGAGGGCCGCCGCGCGGCTGTGGGGGTCGGTGTAGACGGGGGTGCCGAATATCTCGGCCTCGTGCCGGCTGACGGCGGCCACGAGCGCGCCCCAGTCGGTGACTTGCGGATCGCCGGGCATCTTGCTCTCGGCGACCATGAGCAGCCATGACAGATCGATCCGTAACGTGAGGTTGGCATGTGACGGTGTGTCAGGAGAATCGGCGTTTTCCATGGAAGCAGCTGTCTCACTAGGGGGCGAAGGCGGGGAGTTCCCGATGATCAGTATCCCCGACCTGGATGAGCAGTGCGGTGATGTTGTCCTGCCCGCCCGCGTCCATGGCGTACCCGATCAGCGCTCGCGCGTCCTCAAGAAGGCTGTGGTCACGTGGCGTTGAGTACCCGCGCCGGGCGAGTACGGCGCGTGGTCCGTCGGCCCCGGGCAGATGGCGCGTCAACCCGTCCGTGCACAGGAGCAGTCGGCCCGGCCCCGGTGGGCGGTAGCTCCGGACGCGCGCGACCGGTTCGCCGGCGTCGGCGCCCAGCCAGGCCGTCAGGGCGTCGTGCCGGCCCGAGTCGTCCTCGGTCATCGCCACGCACGTGCCGTCGTCGGGCAGCCAGTACGCGCGGCTGTCGCCGATCCACGCGCACCAGATGCCCTCGGGGCCGGCGATGCCCGCGACGTACGTACAGGCCGGGGCCTCGTCGACCGAGGCGGCCAGGGCGCCGACGGCCCGGCCCGCGCGGGCGGCGGCGTCCACGAGGACGGTCTCCGGCAGCGTTCCCTGCCGCAGTCCCGCTTCCACACGGGCCGCTCCGACATCGGCCGCGACCCGTGCGGCCCGCTCCGCGCGGGGCGACATGGACACCCCGTCGCACACGACGCCGATCGTCCAGGCACCGGTCGCGGTCAGCGCCATGGCGTCCGCGTTGACGCCGCGGCGCTTGCCGCGGTCGCTGACGCCGGCGGCGCGGGCGAGGGTGGTCTCTATGTGCGAACGGTAGGCGGGCTGGGCGCCGCCGCAGTCCCAGCAGTGGCCGTCGGGGGCGACGGTCCCGCCGCAGACGGCGCAGACGGGTGGTTCAGGTGTTCCGGTCATCGGCCGCGAATCCTGCCGGACCGGGACCGGGTCTCAGCGTGCGCCGTCGAGGCCCTTGCCCCGCCGCGCGCCCCGGTCGGTGCCGACGGTCTCCGTGTCGAACTCCTCCGCGAACACCGACTCGTACTGCTTCATGAAGTCGGCGGCGGATTCGACGAAGGTCTTTCCGATTTCACCCGCGTCCTGCTTCACGAGTTCCTCGATGTAGCGGTTCACACTCATCCCGCGCCGACCCGCCTGCCGCCGGGCGGCCTCCGCGGTGGTCTCGTCCACGCGTACGTTCAACTGAGTCTTCGCCACCCCAACAAGCTAGCGCGTGGACGCTAGCGTCGGCAAGTGGGCGGTCGGCGGCGCGGACCAGGCGGGGAACGAGGAACCCGGGAACGAGAGGCCCGGGGACGACCACATCGCGGAATCCGTTCGACGGCGCGGGCGGCGCGGTGCTGAGATTGGTCCATGGACGTAGCCATGACGAACGGGTCCGGTACGGACGGCGAGCTGCGGATCAGGGCCGCGACGCGGGCCGATCTCGACGACGTGCTCGCCTTCTGGAAGATCGCGGCCGAGGGCACCAGCATCAGCGACGACCGCGAGGGGGTCGAGCGGCTGGTGGCCCGCGACCCCGGTGCGCTGATCGTCGCCGAGCGGGCCGGGGAGCTGTCCGGCACCGTGATCGCCGGGTTCGACGGATGGCGCTGCCATCTCTACCGGCTCGCCGTCCATCCGGACCGGCGGCGCCGGGGCATCGGGGCAGCGCTGCTCGGGGCCGCCGAGGAGCGCTTCGCCACGCTGGGCGGGCGGCGGGCCGACGCGATGGTGCTCGACCGCAACACTCTCGCGCACCGGGCGTGGGAGGCGTCCGGGTACGGCCCCCAGGAGCAGTGGCGGCGCTGGGTGAAACCGCTCGCCGGCTGACCGGCCCCGGGCCGTAAAACCGGTGGCGGCGGGCGGGTCGGCGCACCTACGATCCGCGCCATGCCGAGCGCCGACCGTCTCCTCGCCTTCGCGGCCATGTCGTTCCTGCTGATCGTCATTCCCGGCCCCGGCGTGCTCTTCGTGGTGGGACGGGCCCTCGCGCAGGGGCGCCGCGCCGCGCTGACCACGGTCGCGGGGAACGCACTGGGGGCCTACGTGCTGGTCGTGGGCGTGGCACTGGGGGTCGGGGCCGTCGTCGAGCGCTCCGTCGTCGCGTTCACGGCCCTGAAGCTGGTGGGCGCCGTGTATCTGATTCACCTGGGGATCAAGGCGGTACGTCAGCGTGGTTCGCTGCACGCGTCGTTCGATGCAGACGGTCCCGCGCGGAGCGATCTGCGCACCTTCTGGGGAGGGTTCGCCGTCGGTGTGGCCAACCCCAAGACCATCGTCTTCTTCGCCGCGGTGCTCCCCCAGTTCGTCGACCCCGGCAAGGGCCACGTCACGGGCCAGATGCTCCTGCTCGGCCTGGTCTTCAACGTCATCGCGGTGGTCTGCGACAGCGTGTGGGGGCTGGCCGCCGCCACCGCGCGGGGCTGGTTCGTCCGCTCGCCGCGCCGGCTCGCCATGGTCGGCGGGGCCGGCGGATTCGCCATGATCGGACTCGGCGTCACCGTCGCCACCACGGGGCACAAGGAGTAGGCCGGTGGGTGGCCGTCAACGGTTCCGATCGCGGCACTATGCTGTGCCGTTCGCTCAGGACATGACATAGGCGTCTTCACCGACAGCGGCGGATATCGCGCCGCTGACCGGCTCCTGACCGATCATGGGACGGAGGTGAACCGATGACCGAAGTGCTCCTGCTCCTGGTGGCCGTGCTGCTCGCGCTGGCCTGTGGAGCCTTCGTCGCCGCGGAGTTCTCCCTGACGACGGTGGAACGCAGCGACCTCGAACTGGCGGTCGAAAAGGGTGAGCGTGGCGCGTCGAGCGCCATGAAGGCCGTACGCAGCCTCACCTTCCAGCTCTCCGGGGCCCAGTTGGGCATCACGGTGACCAATCTCGTCGTCGGCATGCTCGCCGAGCCGTCGGTGGCGAAGCTGATCCGTGGCCCCGTCGAGGCGATCGGCTTCTCGCCGTCCGTAGCGTCGTCGCTGGCACTGGTCATCGGTACGGCACTGTCGACGGTCGTGCTGATGGTGGTCGGCGAGCTGGTCCCCAAGAACTGGGCCATCTCCACGCCACTGGCGGTCGCCAAGGTCGTCGCCACACCGCAGCGGGTGTTCACCGCCGCGTTCAAGCCGTTCATCAGCCACCTCAACAACACCGCGAACCGCCTGGTGCGGGGGCTCGGCCTGGAGCCCGCCGAGGAGCTGGCCTCGGCCCGCAGTCCGCAGGAGCTGGTCGCGCTCGCCCGGCACTCCGCGAAGGAGGGCGCGCTGGAGGCGGACACCGCCGAACTGTTCGTGCGGACCCTCAATCTGGCGGAGCTGACGGCGGAGAACGTGATGACGCCGCGCGTACAGGTCACCGCGCTCGACGTACAGGCCACCGCCGAGGACGTCGCCAACGCCACACGCGCCACCGGGCTCTCCCGCTTCCCCGTCTACCAGGACAGTCTCGACACGGTCGTGGGCGTCGCCCACATCAAGGACGTGCTGACGGTCCCCGACGAGCGACGCACCCGTACGGCGGTGTCCGACCTGATGCGCGACCCCCTGCTCGTACCGGAGTCGCTGACCGTGGACCGGCTGCTGGACCGGCTCTCCGGCAACCGCACCATGGCGGTCGTGATCGACGAGTACGGCGGCACAGCGGGTGTCGTGACGCTGGAGGACATCGTCGAGGAGGTCGTCGGCGAGGTGCGTGACGAGCACGACCCGCACGAGACGTCCGACCTGGCCCGCGCCGGCGAGGACGCCGACGGGCGCGACCTGTGGTCGGCCGACGGCGCCGCGCGCTTCGACCAGCTGTGGGACATCGGGATGCGGGTGCCCGAGGGTCCGTACGAGACGCTGGCCGGTCTCGTCGCCACCGAACTCGGCCGGATCCCCGTCGAGGGCGACCGCGTCGACCTGGGCGGCTGGCGTCTCGACGTGGTCGACGCCTCGGGACGGCGTGCCGCCCGCGTACTGCTGCACGCGCCCCTGCCGGCGCCCGACGACGAAGAGGACGACGACCGCGACGGGGGGGCCGGACGATGACCGTGATCCAACTGTTCGTGGGACTCCTGACCCTGGTCGTGAACGCCTTCTTCGTCGGGGCGGAGTTCGCCCTGATCTCGGTGCGCCGCAGCCAGATCGAGCCCGCCGCCGAGGAGGGCGACCGGCGCGCGCGCAGCGTCCTGTGGGGCCTGCGGCACGTCTCGGCGATGCTCGCCGCCGCCCAGCTCGGCATCACGCTGTGCACGCTGGTGCTCGGCATCGTCGCGGAGCCGGCCATCGCCCATCTGCTGGAGCCCGTCTTCGACGCCGTCGGTGTGCCGCACGGGGTGGTGCACCCGATCTCGTTCGTCATCGCCCTCGCCCTGGCGACCTATCTGCACATGCTGCTCGGCGAGATGGTGCCCAAGAACATCGCGCTCGCCGAGCCGGTGCGTACGGCGCTGCTCCTCGGCCCGGCGCTGGTGGGGCTGGCCCGCGCGCTGCGGCCGGTGATCTTCACGGTCAACGCGTTCGCCAATGTGCTGCTGAAGCTGCTGCGCGTGGAGACCAAGGACGAGGTGTCGGCGACGTTCACCGACGCCGAGCTGTCCCGGATGGTCACCGACGCCGGTGACGCCGGGCTCCTCGACGACCGCGCCGCCGAACGGCTGCACGACGCGCTGGAGCTGGGACACAGGCCCGTACGGGACGTGGTCATGCCACTGGACCAGGTCGTGACGGCGCGGGTGGGGATCACACCCGTCGAGCTGGAGGGGCTGGCGGCCGAGTCCGGATTCTCGCGTTTCCCGGTCGTGGACGAGTCCCGGCGGATCCTCGGCTACCTCCATGTGAAGGACGCCCTGGACGCCATGCCGCGCGAGGAGCCGCTGCCGGTCTCCGGGATGCGGGCGATCGCCCAGGTGCGGGCGGACACCCCGCTCGACGACGTGCTGACCGCGATGCGCCGAAGCCGTACGCATCTGGCCGCCGTGCTGGACGAGGACGGCAGGCTGGAAGGCCTGGTGACCATGGAGGACGTGCTGCGTGAGCTGGTCGGGAGGCATTCGCGGGGGACCTGAGGCCCCGTCCGGGAGGGCACGGGGCGCGCGATACGATCGCCCGGCCATGGAGAAGAACGCCACGTACACCAGTCTGGTCGCCCTCGGGGACTCGTTCACCGAAGGCATGTCGGACCTCCAGCCGGACGGGTCGTACCGGGGCTGGGCGGATCTGCTCGCGGCCCGTCTCGCCGCCCGTACGCCGGGGTTCCGCTACGCGAATCTCGCCGTACGCGGCAAGCTCATCGGCCAGATCCTCGACGAACAGGTGGACACGGCCGCCGCGATGCGCGCGGACGTGGTGACGCTGGTCGGCGGGCTGAACGACACGCTGCGGCCCAAGTACGACCCGGGTCTGGTCCTCGGGAAGCTGGAGGAGTCGGTCGAGCGGCTGGCACCGGCCTGCGGACGGCTGGTGCTGATGCACAGCCCCGTCCGCCGGGGTCCGGTGACGGAACGTTTCCGGTCGCGCTGGGAGAACCTCTACACCTTCATCGACGAGCTCGCCGAACGGCACGACGCGATGGTGGTCGATCTGTACGGGGCGCGGGTGCTCGGCGAGCAGCGCATGTGGGACCTGGACCGGTTGCATCTGACCGCCGACGGCCACCGCCGGGTCGCCGAGGCCGTGTGGCAGGCGCTGGGTATGGAGCCGGCGGACGACTGGCGTGCGGAGCTGGCGCCCGCGCTGCCCACGGGCTGGCTGATGCGGCGCACCGGCGACGCCCGGTTCGCGCGGGAGCATCTGGGGCCGTGGATCGGCCGCCGGCTGACGGGCCGGTCGTCGGGCGACGGCAGGCCGCCGAAGCGGCCGGAGCTGTTGCCTTACGAGCCGCTGCCGGGTGACGCGGGCGTGCGGCACGAACGGGCGTAGGGCCTGTCGGTCGTGTGGTTCGGCGGGCACAGGGCCCGTCCTTCGGATCCCGCCGCTCCCCCCGCGAACAAGGGCGCGGCTCGGACCAGCGGGAACGGCCACGTAGAATCCGCCTACGTGACTGCTGCGTCTGTGAAGCCCCGTATCCCCAACGTCCTCGCCGGCCGCTACGCCTCGGCGGAGCTGGCCGTGCTCTGGTCCCCCGAGCAGAAGGTGAGGCTGGAGCGGCAGCTGTGGCTCGCCGTGCTGCGGGCCCAGCGGGATCTCGGCATCGAGGTGCCCGAGTCCGCCCTCGCCGACTACGAGCGGGTGCTCGATCAGGTCGATCTGGTGTCGATCGCCGAGCGCGAGAAGGTCACGCGTCACGACGTGAAGGCGCGGATCGAGGAGTTCAACGCGCTCGCCGGTCACGAGCAGGTCCACAAGGGCATGACGTCGCGGGATCTGACGGAGAACGTCGAGCAGTTGCAGGTCCGGCTCTCGCTGGAGCTGATGCGTGACCGTGCGGTGGCGGTGCTCGCACGCCTGGGGAGGCTCTCCGGGGAGTACGCGGAGCTGGTCATGGCGGGCCGCTCGCACAATGTCGCCGCGCAGGCGACCACCCTCGGCAAGCGCTTCGCGACGGCGGCCGACGAGCTGCTGGTCGCCTACGGCCGTCTTGAGGACCTGCTCGCCCGTTACCCGCTGCGCGGCATCAAGGGCCCGGTCGGCACGGCGCAGGACATGCTCGACCTGCTCGGCGGTGACCCGGCGAAGCTCGCGGACCTGGAGTCCCGGATCGCGGGGCATCTGGGCTTCGGCCACGCGTTCACCTCGGTCGGTCAGGTGTATCCGCGTTCGCTGGACTACGACGTGGTGACCGCGCTGGTGCAGCTGGCCGCGGGCCCCTCCTCCGTGGCGAAGACGATCCGGCTGATGGCCGGGCACGAGCTGGTCACCGAGGGCTTCAAACCCGGCCAGGTCGGTTCGTCGGCGATGCCGCACAAGATGAACACCCGTTCCTGCGAGCGCGTCAACGGGCTGATGGTGATCCTGCGCGGCTACGCGTCGATGACGGGCGAGCTGGCCGGTGACCAGTGGAACGAGGGCGACGTGTCGTGCTCCGTCGTCCGCCGGGTGGCGCTGCCGGACGCGTTCTTCGCCTTCGACGGGCTGCTGGAGACCTTCCTGACGGTCCTCGACGAGTTCGGCGCGTTCCCGGCGGTCGTGGCCCGCGAGCTTGACCGCTACCTGCCGTTCCTGGCGACGACGAAGGTGCTGATGGCCGCCGTACGCGCGGGGGTCGGCCGGGAGGCCGCGCACGAGGTCATCAAGGAGCACGCCGTCGCTTCGGCGCTCGCGATGCGCGAGCGCGGCGCGGAGCGCAACGAGCTGCTGGACAGGCTCGCGGCCGACGAGCGGATGCCGCTGGACCGGGCGCAGTTGGACGGGCTGATGGCCGACAAGCTGTCGTTCACGGGCGCTGCCGGTGACCAGGTGGCCGCCGTGCTCGCCCGGATCGAGGAGATCGTGAAGCGGCACCCGGTGGCCGCCGGATACACGCCCGGGTCGATCCTCTGAGACCGGCGAGGTGAAGCCCGAGGAGCTGGCCGCCGCCCGCGACCGCGTCATCCCCGACGTGGTCGCGGCGGATCTGGGCGTGCTCTTCTGCGGGATCAACCCCGGTCTGATGTCGGCGGCGACGGGGCACCACTTCGCGCGGCCCGGCAACCGCTTCTGGCCGGTGCTGCGGCTCTCGGGCTTCACCCCGCGGCAGCTCGCGCCGTCCGAGCAGGACGAGTTGCCGGCGTACGGCCTCGGCATCACCAACGTCGTGGCACGGGCGACGGCACGGGCCGACGAGCTGAGGGACGAGGAGTACCGGAAGGGCGGCCGGATCCTGGAGGCGAAGGTGGAGCGGTTGCGGCCGCGCTGGCTCGCGGTCGTCGGCATCACCGCGTACCGCACGGCGTTCGGCGACCGGGCGGCGGCCATCGGACCGCAGACGCGGACGACAGGCACCACCCGCATCTGGGCACTGCCCAACCCGAGCGGTCTGAACGCGCACTGGACGGCCGAGACGATGGCGGAGGAGTTCGGCAGGCTGCGCGTGGCGGCGGGGATGCCGGACAGGACCGAGTAGGGGCCGTCTACGGCGGGTCTGTCTCCGTCACGGCCGCGAGCAGTTGGAACGGGTGTTCCTCGCCCTGATGGGACACGCCGACCGCGACCCAGCGGCCTCCGGTACGCCACAGGTGCACGTGGCCCACGCCGTGCGACAGTTCGCGCCACGGCTCCGGTATCTCCTCGCCCTCGCCGCCGCGCACGCGTGTGCTCCAGAGGCTGACGAGCTGGGGCTCCCCCCACCGCGCCGCCAGCACCGAGGCGAGTGCGGCGCACTCGGCCTCGTACTGCTCCGCCTCCTGTACCCGGCGCGACCCGTCGTCCTCCCAGAAGCTCTCGCCGCGCGCCAGCTCCGCCAGGTGGTAGCCCGGTCCGCTCGTCCCCACCTCGGATCCGGCGCGCACGGCGGGGAAGGACCGGGCACACAGCAGATCGATGGTGGCGACGTGCCGTGCGGTGCTCATGACTCCAGTAAAGCGCCCGCCACTGACAATTGGCATGCCGTCAGACCACACTCGCGACCGGTGGCTTCCCGCCGTCGTCCGGAGCATTCCGGTACCGTGCGGTCCCCGTGCCGTCGACCGTTAGCCGCCCGGGCGACCACCGAGTACCATCCGGCAGACACGCGCACGAGCTTGGAGGACATACCGTGGGGCGGCTGACCGGCGGGGACCCTTCCTTGTTGCGGCGGATCAACTCCGCGGTGGTGCTGCACGCCCTGCGGGGCGCCGACTGCCCCACGTTCACCGATCTGACCCGGATCACCGGTCTGTCGCGGCCCACGGTCGAGGGTGTCGTCGAAGGGCTGATGGAGATCGGCCTCGTCATGGAGGCGGCGCCGGGCGAGGGCGGGACCCGCCGGCAGGGCCGCCCCGCGCGGAGGTTCCGCTTCCGGGCCGAGGCCGGGCATCTGCTGGGCATCGAGATCGGGCCGCACCGGGTCGCCGCGCTGCTGTCGGGTCTCGACGGCCGGATCATCGGGGCCAGTTCGCGTGACGCCACGGAGACCGCGTCGGCGGACGAACGGCTGGACCGGGTGCGGGTCGTCGTCTCCGACGTGCTGCGCCGCGCCGGGGTGGCGCGCAGTTCGCTGCGGGCGGTGGGGGTCGGCAGCCCCGGCATCGTGGAGGCCGACGGGACGGTACGGCTCGGCACGGCGCTGCCCGAGTGGACGGGCCTCGCCCTCGGCGAACGGCTGCGCCGCTCGTTCCGCTGTCCGGTGCTGGTGGAGAACGACGCCAACGCGGCGGCGGTGGCGGAGCACTGGAAGGGCGCGGCGACCGACTCGGACGACATCGTGTTCGTGCTCGCCGGTCTCAGCCCGGGGGCGGGCTCCCTGATCGGCGGCCGGCTGCACCGCGGCTACGGCGGCGCGGCCGGTGAGATCGGGGCGCTGCATCTGCTGGGCCGCGAGGTGACACCGGAGAAGCTGCTGTCGACGACGGACGAGCCGCTGCATCCGCTCGACGAGCGGGCGGTGGCCCGCGTGTTCGCGTTGGCCAAGCAGGGGGACGCCGGGGCGAAGCAGGCGATGGAGCGGTTCATCCAGCGGCTGGTCCACGACGTGGCCGCGCTGGTTCTGGCCCTCGACCCCGAACTGGTGATCATCGGCGGCTGGGCGGCCGGCCTCGACGGCGTACTCGACCCACTGCGCGACGAGCTGTCCCGTTACTGTCTGCGCCCGCCCCGGGTGACGCTGTCGCTGCTGGGCGAGGCGGCGGTGGCCACGGGTGCGCTGCGTCTGGCGCTGGACCACGTCGAGGAACAACTGTTCGCGGTGGACGCGACGGTGACGGCCCGCCGCTAGGGGGTGTCTTTCCGATCAGGCCGGATCAGCGAGCGGGGTCTGGTGCGTGCGATCGCAAGGCGGAGGAGGGATGCATGGCGGAGCCATGCCGACCGACGACAACGCGGCGTGCGTGCCAGGGCACGCGAGCCCGGCAAGATCGGAAAGACACCCCCTAGGTGTATTGATCACGAGCGTTGTTGACACTGGTCGGGCTTGATCATGGCGAAGACCTCCGGTGTGGTGGAGCTGTCTAGGAACGCACCACTCGGAGGTCTTCGTGTCCCACCGTAATGCCCGGCTGACCGTGTTCGGTAGGCGTCTACTGGTCGAACGTGTCTTCTCGGGCCGCCCGGTCGCGCATGTCGCGGCCGAGATGGGTGTATCGAGGGCCACGGCCCACAAGTGGGTCCGCCGCTGGCGGACGGAAGGCGAGGCCGGGCTGCACGACCGGTCCAGCCGGCCGCGCACGACGCCGCACCGGACCCCGGCCGGTATCGAGGCCCGGGTGTGTGACCTGCGCCGGGAGCGCAAACTCGGTCCCGCCCGGATCGGCCCGGTCCTGGGACTGCCCGCCTCGACCGTCCACCGGATCCTGGCCCGCCACGGTCTCAGCCGGCTGGCCTGGCCCGACCGGCCCACCGGCACCGTGATCCGGCGCTACGAACGCGAGCGTCCGGGCGAACTCGTCCACGTGGACGTGAAGAAGCTCGGCCGCATTCCCGACGGCGGCGGCCACCGTGCCCTGGGCCGTGAAGCGGGCCGGCCGGTCCGCGGCATGGGCTTCGACTACGTCCACTCCGCCGTCGACGACCACTCCCGCCTCGCCTACAGCGAGATCCACGCAGACGAGAAGGTCACGACCTGCGCCGGTTTCCTCACCCGCGCCGCCGCGTTCTTCCACGCCCACGGCATCCCCCGCATCGAACGGGTCCTCACCGACAACGCGTGGGCCTACCGCAAGGGCCTCGCCTGGAAGGCCGCCCTGGCCCAGCTCGGAGCGACCGGCAAACTCACCCGCCCCTACCGGCCCCAGACCAACGGCAAAGTCGAACGCTTCAACCGCACCCTGCTCGACGAATGGGCCTACCTGCGGCCCTACACCTCGAACACCGAGCGGACCGAAGCCCTGACAGACTTCCTCCACACCTACAACCACCACCGCTGCCACACCGCACTCGACGGACACCCGCCCATCACCCGCGTCAACAACCCTCCGGGTCAATACACCTAGGGCCTCCGGCTGGTCTTCGGGGATTTCGCCCCGGACCGTCGCGGAGCGGCTGGTGTCACGTGGTGCGGTGCCTCGCAAGGTGGAGGATCGGCGTTGTCGACGACCGGCCGTACTTGGCCGACTCCCGAAAACGCAGGGCCCCCGTGCCCCTTCGTGGGGCTACGGGGGCAGTGCTCGTTGAGGCGTCGCGGGCCCGGTGACGGGCCTGCGGTGGGACGGGCGGGCCTGGGTCAGGAAGCCTTGCGCTCGTCCGGGTGGTGGCTTATTTCGACGTCGCCCGTGCCGCCGAAGGTGAGGCGGCAGGTGTCGGCGCGGTACGTGGCCACCGAGACGGCCGCCGTGCGGCCCCCGGCGAGGTAGCGGGTCGTGACGACGAGCACGGGCGCGCCGGGCAGCCGGTCGAGTTCCTTGGCGTCGTCCACGCGGGCCGAGCCCAGCTCCACGGCGCGGTCCTGGCCCTCCATGCCGAGCCGCTGGAGCTCGCGCAGCACGCTGCGCGCGCGGGCGGGGCCGGACGGGATGTCTATGGCGGGCAGCTCGGGCACCGACTCCGAGGGGACGTACAGCAACTCGGCCGCCACGGTCTGCCCGTGTGTCACACGCGTCCTGCGGACCGTGTGGACCTCGTCGCCCGCGTCCGTACCGAGCATCTTGGCCACGGCGACGGGCGGCGCGGCGGTGACCGAGTCGACGGGCTGCCAGGCGTCCGGGTCCGCGCCCGGCCACTCCTGCTGGGTGGTCGACACGTCGACACCCATCCGCGGCGGCGCGACGGTCGTGCCCACGCCCCGGCGGCGCTGCAACCGGCCTTCGAGTTCGAGCTGTTCGAGCGCCTGACGGAGCGTCGCGCGCGCGACGCCGAAGCGGGCCGCGAGGTCCCGCTCGTTGGGCAGCACCTCACCGACCGCGAAGTCGGAGTCCAGTGCCTCGCCGAGCACGGTCTTGAGGTGCCAGTACTTGGGCTCCGGCACCGTTTCGAGCTGCGTGGTCCCCACCGTGATCCTCCGCAATCGCCGTGTCCCCGGCGGCTTTTCCATGCACTTGTTTATTAAAGGTTCCTGCACTAACTCTCCGAGAGTAGGACGGCCGATCGCGTTGGTCAAGACCAATCCTGCGGTCACTCCCGGACGGAATCGCACTCTGCCACAGACCGTTCACGCAGAGTTCGCGGGTTTGGCGTGAAACGACGACATCAGCAGGTGGGAGACCTGGGGGCGGGGACCCCACATGTCGGGACAGACACATACAGGCATGTCAGGGCGTGGGGACGCGCTCGCCCTCCGCGACCGGCAGGGCCGCCGCCCGGGCCCGGAACGCACCGGAGCCGAGCGCCACACCGATGCCCACGAGCAGGCTCCCGGCGGCCTGCGCGGGCCCGAAGGCACCGGTGCCCACAACAGACGCGGTGAGCGCCGCCGCCACCGGGATGAGGCCGGAAAGGAGCGTGGCCCGCTCCGCGCCGATGCGCTGCATCCCCATGTACCGGCAGATGAACCCGATCACCGTCACCACGGCCGCCTGCCAGCCGAGCGCGACCGCCTCCTCGCCGGTGGGGACGCGGACGAACCCGGTTCCGTCCAGGACGAGTCCGGCGATCGTCGACCCGATCGCGGCGACGCCGACGACGGTCGCGGAGAGCAACTCGGGTCCGAGCGGACGCGGTACCGGTACGGCCAGTACGGCGAAGCCGACCTCGCCGACGAGCGCGGCGAGGGACCAGGCGATGCAGGCCGCGTCCGTGCGCCCCCGGCCCTGGACGGTGAACGCGCCGACGGCGACCAGCAGCGCGCCGTACACGACGGCGCGCGCGGGATGCGGCTGCCGGCCGAGGGCGGTCGGGCGGGGGTGATGCCGGGCATGGTGGTGGACGGGGCGTCGGAAGCGGGGCCGGAGGGCGGGTCGCGGGGGTTCGGCGGGCGGGTTGTTCACCCGGGGTTCGTGTACCGGCCGTCGCCGGGCGCTAGGTCTTGTCTTCGAATGGCGTCGTCCGCCCGCAGGGCGGGGCTCCCGGCGTCTGGTGCGTGCGATCGCAAGACGGAGGATCGCCCTCGTACCGGGCGTACTTGGGCGAGTCCGACAACGCAGCGGGCGTGCGTGCCAGGCGTCGTGAGCCAGACGCCAGTTCGAAGACAGGACCTAGGTATGGCACGTCGCACCGTTCCCCAGGTCACGGTCCCACCGAACCCGCCGCAGGAGGCACATCGATGACGAACAGTTCCCCGAGTCCGGCCACGGACCGCCGCACCGTACTGCGCGGCTCCCTCGCCGCCTCCGCCGCGCTGGCACTGCCCACGACCGCCGCCGTCGCCGTCGCCGGGACGGTCGCCGGCGCCGCTCCCGCCCAGGCGCGCTCCGGCCGGCCGAGCGCCGACTGGGGTGTCCAGAGCGGCGATGTCACCTCGTCGTCCGGACTGGTGTGGATCCGCTCCGACCGGCCCGCGCGGATGCTGGTGGAGACGTCGGCGACGGATTCCTTCCGCCGCGCGCGCACCTGGCACGGCCCGCTCCTCGGCCCCGGCACCGACTTCACGGGTACGACACCGCTTCGCGGGCTGCCCGCCGGTGAGCAGGTGCACTACCGGGTGACGCTCGCCGACCCGGACGACCCCCGGCGTACGAGCGAGCCGGTGTACGGCACGTTCCGTACGGCTCCGGCGCGGCGCCGGCAGGGCGTGCGGTTCCTGTGGTCGGGCGACATCGCCGGCCAGGGCTGGGGCATCAACCCCGACATCGGCGGCTATCGCGCGTACGACGACATGCGGCGGCTCGACCCGGACTTCTTCCTGTGCAGCGGTGACACCGTGTACGCGGACGGGCCGCTGGTGCCGTCCGTGACGCTGCCGGACGGCCGGGTCTGGCGCAACCTCGTCACCGAGGAGAAGTCGAAGGTCGCCGAGACGCTGGACGAGTACCGGGGCCAGTTCCGCTACAACCTGCTCGACCACAACGTCCGCCGGTTCAACGCACAGGTGCCGACGATCGTGCAGTGGGACGACCACGAGGTGCGCAACAACTGGTATCCGGGGCAGATCCTGGACGACGTCCGCTACCGGGAGAAGGACGTCGACGTGCTGGCGGAGCGCTCGATCCGGGCGTTCGGCGAGTACTTCCCGGTACCGACGCTCCGCGCGCGCGGCGAGGACCGGCGGATGCACCGGGTGGTGCGGTACGGGCCGCTGCTCGACGTGTTCGTGCTGGAC
Organism: Streptomyces sp. S4.7; assembly: GCF_010384365.1. Taxonomy (NCBI): domain Bacteria; kingdom Bacillati; phylum Actinomycetota; class Actinomycetes; order Kitasatosporales; family Streptomycetaceae; genus Streptomyces; species Streptomyces sp. S4.7. Next base: position 742,884 of record NZ_CP048397.1, read on the forward strand.
ATGCGCTCGTTCCGCAACGCCAACTCCCCCGGCCGGCAGGCCGACGACACCACGGGCATTCTCGGCGCCGAACAACTGGACTGGCTCAAGCGCGAGTTGTCACAATCGCGGGCGGTGTGGAAGGTCATCGCGGCGGACATGCCGATCGGTCTGGTCGTGCCGGACGGTACGGCGAACATCGAGGCGATCGCGCAGGGCGACCCCGGGGCGCCGCTGGGGCGGGAGCTCCAGATCGCCGATCTGCTGAGGCATGTCAAGCACCGCCGGATCACCGGCACGGTGTGGCTGACGGCGGACGTCCACTACACGTCGGCGCAGCACTACGAGCCGGAGGGTGCGGCCTTCAAGGACTTCGCGCCGTTCTGGGAGTTCGTGTCGGGTCCGCTGGCCGCGGGCGGGTTCCAGGCGAACGCCCTGGACGGGACCTTCGGGCCCAACCGGGTCTTCGTACAGGCTCCGGACCGGGCGAACGTCTCGCCGATGGAGTCGCCCCAGTACTTCGGCGAGGTGGACATCGACGGTGGCAGCGGCGAGTTGACGGTGCGACTGCGGGCGGAGGGGAACAAGGTGCTGTTCAGCAAGGTGCTGAAACCGGGGCGGGTCGGCCAGTAGGCCCCGTGTGTCCGGGGCGGGTAGCCTCGCGGGAGGACGCGGACCCCGCCCCGGTCGTCAAGGTGGAACGGGGCGCGGCCATCGCACGCCATAAATCAACCAAAAGTAGTTGATAGGCGAACAGAAGCATCTTTTACCCATCAGTCACAGTACGTTCGTGATCGCGCAACACCATTGGGTCACAGTGAGGTCATGACCGATGTGACTCCATCGAAGAGTGCCCGGCGCCCCCATCACTGGCGCCGGGATCTCGTCGAACTGGCCGCCCTGTTCACCGCGGTGGCGGTCGCCGACGCTGTCGCGAACATGATCGTGCACGGGCCGGACGGACCCGTCCTGCTCGTCGCCTCCGCGATCGCCCTGATCATCACGGCCGGATTCCACACATGGTGGTCAAGGCGCCACGGCCACGCGCCACCGGTTGACGCGGCGTCGGCCGGCGGTGCGTCGGGTACGTCCGAGGGCGCTCCGGCCGGGGCCGAGGAGCGGACAGGCGCCGCCGCGGACTCCGACACCACCACCGCGCTGTGGCGGATGCGGGCCACCGTGCGCGACGCCCCCGGTTCGCTGGCCGCGCTGTGCACCGTCCTCGCCCGCCGCCGGGTGGACATCCTCACGCTCCAGACGCACCCGCTGGCCACCGGCACCGTCGACGAGTTCCTGCTGCGCGCGCCCGCCGCGCTGCCCGCGAGGGAGCTCACCGGCGAGATCTCCCTCGCGGGCGGCGGCGACATCTGGATCGAGCGCGCCGACGCGCACGATCTCGTGGACGCGCCGACCCGGGTCCTCGGTCTGGCCACCCGCACCGCCCTGGACGCCGCCGAACTGCCCCTGGCCCTGCGCCAGCTACTCGGCCGCTGCACGATCCACTCGCTGCCCGCCGTCTCCCCCACCGGTCGCCCGACCGGCGAGAGCGCCCCCGTCGAGGGGATCCTGGAGAGCACCACGATGCGGATGCGCGACCCGAACGGCGGCACGATCACCGTCGAGCGCCACCATCTGCCGTTCACACCGACCGAGTTCGCCAGGGCCCGCGCCCTGGTCGAACTCGACGCGCGCCTCGGCCCGCGCGTACCGCGCAGCCGGGACGTCCTGACGCTGCCCGAGGGCAGGATCACCGTGCGCCGCGCCGACCAGAGCGACGTCGACGCGGCGACGGCGATGCACGAGCGCTGCTCCGAGCGCACCCTGGGCCTGCGCTACCACGGTCCGGTGGGCGACGCGGACCGCTATCTCGACCATCTGCTGAGCCCGCGGCACGGTCGGACACTGAAGGTCCAGACGGCGTCCGGACGCCTCGTCGCGCTCGGCCACCTCCTGTGGGACGGCGACGAGACCGAGGTGGCGCTGATCGTCGAGGACGCCTGGCAGCGGCGCGGCATCGGCTCCGAACTCCTCGGCCGGCTGGTCGCGCTCGCCGTCGAGGCGGGCTGCGCCAGCGTGTACGCCGTCACACAGGCTTCCAACACCGGCATGGTCGCCGCCATGCGCGGGCTCGGTCTGCCGCTCGACTACCAGATAGAGGGTGGCACGCTGGTCGTCACCGCCCGCCTCAGGGGGACGGACGAGCGGCAGACGCCGGCCTCGGACGAGACACCGTACAGAGCCGCCTCCGGGACGTCGCACGGCATCCGGCCGGGTGCTACGTACGGGACCCGGTAGGAGGCGCGGTCCGAGGCGCCGTACCGGGTGTCGTAAGGACCCCGGTACGGGACTCCGGAGATCGCGACTCCCGTCCCGACCCGGCACTGAGCGCCTCGGTCAGATCACGCCACAGGTCCTCGACGTCCTCCAGGCCGACCGACATCCGCAGCAGCCGGTCGCTCACCCCGGCCGACCGGCGGTCCCCCTCGGGCACGATCCGGTGGCTGATGGAGGCCGGGTGCTGGATGAGCGTGTCCACGCTGCCGAGGCTGACCGCCGGGGTGATCAGACGGACGCCCGCGATCACCTCGTGCGGGTCCCCGTACACCTCGAAGGAGACCATCGCCCCGCCGATGCCCGGGTAGTACACCCGGGCGATGCGCGGGTCGGTGGCCAGCCTGCGGGCCAGGTCGGCCGCGGTGGCCGAGGCCGCCCGTACCCGCACGGGCAGCGTGGACAGACCCCGCAGCAGCAGATAGCCGGCCATCGGGTGCAGGACACCGCCGGTCGCGAACCGCACCTGGCGCAGCTTGCGCGCGAACTCCTCGTCGCACGCGACGACTCCGCCGAGGACGTCGCCGTGTCCGCCGAGATACTTCGTGGCACTGTGCAGGACGAGCCGGGCGCCGTGCTCGACGGGCCGTTGCAGCACGGGCGTGGCGAAGGTGTTGTCGACCAGCAGCGGTATGGAGCCGCAGGCATGGGCGACGGCGGCGATGTCCACCTCTGCGAGGGTCGGGTTCGCGGGGGTCTCGACCATCACCAGGCCGGTGTCGGGGCGGATCGCGTCGGCGATGCCGGCCGGATCGGTCCATGTCACCTCCGTACCGAGGAGACCGGCGGTCAGCAGGTGGTCGCTGCATCCGTAAAGAGGCCGTACCGCGACGACATGGCGCAGCCCCAGGCCGGACCGTACGAGCAGGACGGCGGTGAGCGCCGCCATGCCGCTGGCGAAGGCCACCGCGCTCTCGGTGCCCTCCAGACGGGCGAGCGCCGTCTCGAAGCGGGCCGTCGTCGGGTTGTCCAGGCGGGCGTACACGGGCGGGCCCTCGGGGCGGGCGCCCGTGGTGGCGAACTCGTCGATCCGCGCCGCTTCGTCACGGGTGTCGTAGGAGGGGTAGGTCGTCGACAGATCGATCGGCGCCGCGTGCACACCGAGCCGCGCGAGATCCTCGCGGCCCGCGTGCACGGCCTCGGTCGCCAGCGCCCGGGGAAGGGCCGCGGACAGGGGTAGGGCTACGGGTTCGCTCATGCCACCGGCATCCAGGGAGTCCATGGAGGCACTCTGAACATCCGGCGGGAATCTTGGGCAGTGCCCCGTGTTACGTTCGCCGGATGAGTGAGTCAGTCGTACTGGACACGGTCGACCTGCACATATTGCGCCTGTTGCAGAACGACGCACGGACCACCTACCGGGAGATCGCCGCCGAGGTCGGCGTCGCCGCGTCGACCTGTCTGGACCGGGTGGCCAGACTTCGCCGCTCCGGGGTGATCCTGGGGCACCAGCTGCGCCTCGATCCGGCCAAACTCGGCCGTGGCCTCCAGGCGTTGCTGTCCGTGCAGGTCCGGCCACACCGGCGCGAGCTGATCAAGCCGTTCGTGGAGCGGATCCGGGGCCTGCCGGAGTCCCGCTCGCTCTTCCATCTGACCGGGCCGGACGACTATCTGGTCCTTGTGGCGGTGGCCGACACGGCGGATCTCCAGCGGCTCGTGGTGGACGAGTTCACCTCACGGCCGGAAGTCGCCCGTGTCGAGACCCGGTTGGTCTTCCAACAGTGGGACTGCGGTCCCCTTATGCCGCCTTCATCAGCCATTCCACCGGCAACGCGGTCCTGAAGTAGGGTGACGCGCGGTCCTCCCTCGGAGAGGATGTCGCCATGCCAGACACTTCCAGCAGCGCGCTGCCCCGCCAGGTCGCCGACGCCTATGTCGACGCACTCATCGAACTCGATCCGATCACCGGTACCTTCCTGGGCGTCGCGGCGAGCTCCGGCCGCCTGCCCGATTTCTCACCGGCCGGAGCGCGAGAGGTCGCCGACCTCGCCCGCGCGACCCTCGCCAAGCTCGACATCGCGACGAAGCTGCCGGGAGCCGACAACGACCAGGAGCGGCGCTGCGCCAGGCTGCTCCGTGAACGGCTGACCGCCGAACTCGCCGTCCACGACGCCGAGGAGAACCTGCGCGCCGTCAGCAACATCCACTCCCCCGCCCACCACATCCGCGACATCTTCACCGTGACGCCGACCGAGACGGACGAGGACTGGGCGGCTGTGGCCCAGCGCCTGCGCGCCGTACCGGCCGCGCTGAGCGGGTTCCGCGAGTCGCTGGCCCTCGGTCTGGAACGGAATCTGCTCGGCGGGCCCCGTCCGACCGCGACGTTCGTCGGCCAGCTCACGGAGTGGGCGGGCGACGGCAGCGGCTGGTTCGACGAGTTCGCGGCTTCCGGCCCCGACTCGCTCCGTACGGAGCTGGACGCGGCGGCGGCCGAGGCCACCGGCGCCGTCGCCGCACTGCGCGACTGGATGCGCGACGTGTACGCGCCGGCCGTCGCGGGCGCGCCCGACACGGTGGGCCGTGAGCGCTACGCCCGCTGGTCGCGCTACTTCAACGGCACGGACCTCGATCTCGACGAGGCGTACGCCTACGGCTGGTCCGAGTACCACCGGCTGCGCGCCGAGATGACCACGGAGGCCGCGAAGATCCTCCCCGGCGCGACCCCCTGGGAGGCGCTGGCCCATCTCGACGAGCACGGGGAGCACATCGAGGGCGTCGAGGAGGTGCGCAAGTGGCTCCAGGCGCTGATGGACGAGGCCATCGAGGCGCTGGACGGCACCCACTTCGAACTCGCCGACCGGGTACGGAAGGTGGAGTCGCGTATCGCCCCGGCGGGCGGCGCGGCGGCGCCGTACTACACCGGCCCGTCGGAGGACTTCTCGCGCCCCGGCACCACCTGGCTGCCGACGATGGGCGAGACGCGCTTCCCGGTGTACGACCTGGTGTCGACCTGGTACCACGAGGGTGTCCCCGGCCATCACCTCCAGATCGCGCAGTGGACCCATGTCGCCGACCAGCTCTCGCGCTACCAGGCGTCCGTGGGCGGTGTCAGCGCGAACGCCGAGGGCTGGGCGCTGTACGCGGAGCGGCTGATGGACGAGCTGGGCTTCCTGCCCGACGCGGAGCGCAGGCTCGGCTATCTGGACGCGCAGATGATGCGTGCCTGCCGGGTGATCGTGGACATCGGGATGCATCTGGAGCTGGAGATCCCGGCGGACTCGCCGTTCCACCCGGGTGAGCGCTGGACACCCGCTCTGGCGCAGGAGTTCTTCGGGAACCACAGCGGCAGGCCGGCGGACTTCGTGGAGAGCGAGCTGACCCGCTATCTGTCGATGCCGGCCCAGGCGATCGGCTACAAGCTGGGCGAACGGGCGTGGCTGCTGGGCCGGGCGAACGCGCGCAAGCGGCACGGCGACGCGTTCGACGCGAAGGCGTGGCACATGGCGGCCCTGTCGCAGGGCTCGCTGGGGCTGGACGATCTGGTGGACGAGCTGTCCAAGCTCTGAAGGGCGGCGCCCGGCGTGCTGACGCCGGGCGCCGCCCCCGGACCGCCGGTCCGGGGCGCTCGGCCGGGCGCCCCGGACGGGCGTCGAGGACACCGCCCGGGGCGTGTCCGGAAACTCCCGCCTGGCCCACGGCGGCCGGTGCGGTGCATCGCAAGGCGGAGGACCGGAGCGGTGGATGGACCGGCCGCACTCGGCCGACTCCGACAACGCTGGGGGGCACCTCCCGGGCCCCTTAGGGGGGGAGAGGTGCCGTGCCAGGCGTCGCGGGCAGGGCGCGACTTCGAAAACACGGCCTGGGTCCTGTCCGGCGGATCTTCGGGGATTGGCCCGGGCCCGCCGCGGAGCGGCTGGTGTCACGTGGTGCGGTGCCTCGCAAGGCGGAGGATCGTGCTCGTACTGGATGGACCCGGCCGACTCCCACAACGCAGGGCGCACCTCCCGTGCGCCCCTCGGGGACTACGGGGCAGAGGTGCCGTGCCAGGCGTCGCGGGCCCCCGAGGATCCGCCGGACAAGGCCTGGCGGCCCGGCTCATCGGCCGGGGCCGGGCGTGGGTCCGCCGGGCGTTCGTGGGGCCAGGGGCCGCCCGGGACGGGGGTGAAGTGTTCCCCGCTCAGCAGGAAACCGCCCTCCGAGTTGATGACCTGGCCGGTGATCCACTCGGCCTCGTCCGTGGCGAGCCACGCGATCAGCCTCGCCGGGTCGTCCGGCATCCCCCACCGTCCGGCCGGGAACATCCCGGCGATCTTGTCGTACGCCTCGCCGGTGAGGTAATCCGTGTCCACGGGGCCGGGGTTGACGGTGTTGACCGTGATCCCCATGCCGCCCAGTGACGCGGCCAGGGTGTGGGTGGCCGAGGCGAGGGCGCCCTTGGAGAGGCTGTAGGCGATCTCCTCGGGCATACCGGCGCGCAGATCCTGGCCGGAGGTCATCATCATAATGCGGCTGCCGCGCCGGATACGGACCGGATGGGCGGCCCGCAGCTTGGCGTACGCCTGGATCAGCAGGATCACGGAGCGCGTGTTGGTCGCCCAGTGCGCGTCGAGCAGTTCCGCGTCGATCTCCTTGAGGCTGCCGTCCGAGCCGTCGAGGGGCGTGGTTGGCCACCAGGATGTCGACCACGCCGCCGAGCGCCTCGCTCGCCGCCGCGAAGACCCGGGCCGGGCCTTCGGGGTCGGAGAGATCGCCGGGCCCGTGCACGACTTGGGCGCTGGGATACCCGAGGGCTTCGCGCACGCCCGCCGCGACGCCTTCGGGGCCGTCGGGATCCGCGCCCCGGGGCTGGGTCCGGTCGTGCGGCACATGGTGGTGGAGGTAGATGCTCGCGCCGTACGCGGCCAGCCGGCGGGCGACCGCGTCACCGATGCCGCCGCGCCTGCTGGCACCGGTGACGAGGGCTGTACGACCCCGCAGGGGCATGTACTCGCGGCGGAGAGATTCGGCGCTGGGCTCGGGGAGTTGAGGCGTGGTCATCCATGATGGTCGGCCGTACGGCGTGTGTCATACGGATTGCGGGGGGCCAGGTCCTGTCCGGCGTACTCAGCCGTCGGCGCCGCCCGTCCGCAGACCGACCGTCGAGCCCCGGCGGGACTTCGTCACCTCCAGCTGGGTCGGGATCCGGCGGCGGAGGTCCGCGACATGGCTGACTATGCCGACGCTGCGGTCGCGTTCGCGCAGCGAGTCCAGCACGTCCAGGACCTCGTCCAGCGTCTGGTCGTCCAGACTGCCGAACCCCTCGTCGATGAAGAGGGTGTCCAGACGGGCGCCGCCCGCCTCGTCGGTGACGACGTCGGCGAGGCCCAGCGCGAGGGCGAGGGAGACGAAGAACGTCTCCCCGCCGGACAGGGTCGCCGTGTCCCGCGCGCTGCCCGTCCAGGAGTCGACCACGTGAAGTCCGAGCCCGGACCGTTTGCCGCCGCCGCTCCTCGCGTCCGAGTGGACCAGGGTGTAGCGGCCCGAGGACATGCGCAGCAGCCGCGCGGTGGCCGCCTCCGCGACCTGTTCGAGCCGGGCGGCCAGGACGTACGACTCGAGGCGCATCTTGCGGTCGTTGTCGGTGGAGGTGCCCGCGGTGAGCGCGGCGAGGCGGGCCACCCGCTCGTACTCCGTACGGAGCGGGCCGAGGCGCCGTACCTCCTCCTCGGCCCGGCGGGAGAGCCTGGCCAGCTCGCCGGCGCGCTCGCGGGCGCCCGTCAGCGCCGAGGACGCGTCGCGCAGGGCGGTCTCGGCCGCCTCGTAGGACATCAGCGCCGTGTCGAGCCGGGCGGGCGGGTCCTGCGCCGCGTCGCGCGCGTCCGGCTCGGCGAGCCGGTCGGCGACGGTGGCGGCCTCGGCCTGCCAGTCGTCCATCCGGTGGGTCAGGTGGCGCTGCTCCGGGCCGGACAACAGGGCCGCCGCCGCCTCGCGCGGTGTTTCGAATCCCGCGCGGAACGCGGCGTCCGCGAGCCGCCCGTCCGCGTCCTTCAGGCGCTGGGCCGTGGTGTCGAAGTCCCGTACCGCGTCGGCCGCTTCGGCGAGCAGCCGGGCCCTGTTCGCCAGCCGTTCGGCGTGCTCGGCGACGGTGGAGGCGTCACCGCGGGCGCGGACCAGTTCCGATTCGAGGCCGGTCTGTTCGTGGTCGAGCGCCTCGCGCCGTGACGTGCGGGCCGCGACGCGGTTCTCGGCGGACCGCTGCGCGGCGAGCCGGTCCTCGCGCTCCCGTTCGGCGCGGGCCAGCGCCTCACGGGCGGCGTGGGTGCCGGCGGCGAGGCGGTGCGCCGCCGTGTGCTCGCGGCCCAGGCGCTCGGTGAGCGCGACCAGTTCGGCGACGGTCGAACCGCCGGCCGCCGATCGTGCCGCCGCGTACTCCTCCCGTACGGAGGCGTGGTCGCGCTCGGCCTCCGTGACGGCCGCCTCGGCTCTGCGGGAGGCGGCGAACGCGGCGTCCTCCGAGGCCTGGTCGACCTGGCCCGCCCCGGCCCGCGCGGGCGCCGGATGGTCGGCGGAGCCGCAGACGGCGCAGGGCTCCCCCGCCACGAGCCGGGCGGCGAGTTCGGCGGCGATACCGCGCAGCCGTCGCTCGCGCAGGTCCAGCCAGCTCTCCTTGGCGTCGTTGGCGCGCTCGCGGGCGGTGTTCAGGAGGCGCTGCGACGCGGCGGCCCGTGCGTCGAGCGCGTCGCGCGCGCGGGCCGCTTCGAGCTGCGCGCGGGCCGGTTCGAGCTGTCCCGCGAGCTGTTCGGCGCGGGTCGCCGCCTCCTGGGACGTCTCGACGCGTTCCTGGTGTCCCCGGCGGGCGGCGTCCCAGCCGGTGAGCCAGCCGGCGGCATCGGCCAGCAGTTCCTCGTCCGCGCGGGCCTGGCGGTCCAGTTCGGCCCGTTCACGGCTGATCTCCGCGCTGCGCCGCTCGGCGCCCCGGGCGGCGTCGACCCGGCCCAGCTCCGCCAGCATCTTCCGTTCCAGCGCGGAGAGATGGTCGGCGCCTGTGTCGGTCAGTTCGGCGGGGAGCCGGGCGCGTGCCCGGTCGAGAGCGGCGGCGGCGGTGCGGTGCGCGCGCTCGGCGTCGTCGCGCAGGGCGAGCGCGGGGGCGACCCGGTCCGCTTTGCGGGCCCGCTCCAGCGCGGCCCGCGCCGCCTCGTATTCGGGGCGGCGGGCTTCGAGGGCGTCGGCGCGCCGGCGTCCGTCGGCGAACCGCTGTTGCAGCCGCGCCAGTTCGCGCGCGCCGTCGAGCCGCCGGCGTGCGGCGGCCTGCCTGCTCTCGGCTCCCGCGAGGGCGGACTCGGCGATGTCGCGGCGCTCGCGGGCCGTGGAGCGGGCGACGGCGGCCCATTCCAGGACGGCGGGCGCGAGGCCCGGATCGCCGGGCTGCCGTGCGGGCAGCGGCTGTTCGATGCCCCCGCGCGCCGCCCCGGCGATGCGCTGCCCGATGTCGAGCAGCCGCTGATCGCCTTCCCGGACCTGCTGTTCGGCGCCCCGGCGCAGTTCGGCGAGCCGCTCCTCCACGGCGGCGAACCGGCGGGTGTCGAAGAGGCGGCCGAGGAGTCTGCCGCGTGCCTCGGCGTCGGCGCGCAGGAAGCGCGCGAAGTCGCCCTGCGGCAGGAGCACCACCTGGCAGAACTGCTCCCGGCTCATTCCGAGGAGCTGACCGATCTCCTCGCCGATCTCCTGGTGGGAGCGGCTCAGGGCGCGCCAGTCGCCGCTCGCGGGGTCGCGCTCCCGCAGCCCGCTGCGGGCCTTCTCGACGGTGACGCCGGTGCCGCGCTTCTTGGGACGTGTCTGCGCGGGGCTGCGGGTGATCTCCAGCCGCCGTCCGCCGACGGTCAGTTCGAGGCACACCTCCGTGTACGTGTCCGCGTTGGCGTGGTCGCTGCGCAGGGAGGCGTCCTTGGTGGCGCCGCCCTTGATCTGGCGGGCGCCCGGCACGGCGTCGTACAGCGCGTAGCAGACGGCGTCGAGCACCGAGGTCTTCCCGGCGCCGGTCGCTCCGTGCAGCAGGAAGATCCCCCCGGCGCACAGTGCGTCGAAGTCGACCTCCTGGGTGTCGGCGAAGGGACCGAAGGCGGTGACGGTCAGCCGGTGCAGTCTCATCCGGTCACCTCGCGCACGGCGGTGTCGACGCGTACGTGGTCGAAGGCGCCGCGCAGCACGGTCCGTTCCCGGTCGTCCGGGCCGGCGCCGCTCCTCACGTGCGCCACGAAGTCCTCGGCGATCTCCTGGTCGCCGCGGCCTTCGAGGCGCCGTGCGTAGGAGGCGACGACGTCCTCGTCGGACCGGTCGGGGTCGAAGACGAGGCTGAGGGTGTGCGGGAAGCGTTCGGCGAGGCGCGCCATGGGCTCGGCGGGACGCACCGGGTCGGTGAGCGTCGCCTCGGTCCAGGACTGCTCGTGGCGGGTGAGCGCCGGGTCTTCGAGGAGGTCGGCGAGGGTGCCGCGGACCCGGGCGAGCGGGCGCGGGACCGGGCAGTCGATCCGCTCGGCGTCGATCTCGCCGTCGGCGCCGAGGTCCACGAGCCACATCGTCTTGCGGTGGTCGGTCTCGGAGAAGGAGTACGCGAGGGGGGAACCGGAGTAGCGGACACGCTCGGTGAGGGCCTGTGAGCCGTGCAGATGCCCGAGTGCCACATAGTCCACGCCGTCGAAGGTCCCGGTCGGCACGGCGGCCACGCCGCCGACGGTGATGTCGCGTTCGCTGTCACTGGCGGCGCCGCCGGCGACGAAGGCGTGCGCGAGGACGACGGACCTGGTGCCTTCCGGCCGTACGGCGAGGTCGGCCCGTACGCGGTCGAGCGCGGCGGTCAGCACGGCCTCGTGGCCCGTCCCGGCGGCTTTGAACTCGTCGCGGACCAGGGCCGGTTCGAGGTAGGGCAGGCCGTAGAAGGCCACGTCGCCGTGGGTGTCGGAGAGTACGACGGGGGTGGCGCAGCGGGCCGGGTCGGTGCGCAGGTGGATTCCGGCGTGGTCGATGAGTCCGGCGCCGACGCCCAGCCGGCGGGCCGAGTCGTGGTTCCCGGAGATCATCACGGTCGGTACGCGCGCCTCGGCGAGCCGGTGCAGCGCCCGGTCGAAGAGCTCGACGGCGGAGAGCGGCGGGACCGCCCGGTCGTACACGTCGCCCGCCACGAGGACCGCGTCGACCTCGTGCGCCAGCGCGGTGGCCACGAGATGGTCGAGGAAGGTTGCCTGTGCGTCGAGAAGGCTGACCCGGTGGAACGACCGTCCCAGGTGCCAGTCCGACGTGTGCAGGAATCTCATGATCCTTGAGAGTAACGGTGGGGTCGGACATCAGGTGTGGCCACCGGCATTTCGCCCGTGGGGCGACTGACGGCCCGTCGGTCCCGGCGGGCGTCAGATGTCTCCGTAGGCCTCATCGCCCAGCTCCAGGAGGGCTGTTCCGGAGGTGGTGTCGGCGAGCCATTCACGGAAGGCACCGATGTCGGAGGCGGGCAGTCCGATCCGCATGGTCACTATCTCCGCGTACCGCACGTCGCGCACGGTACGGCCGGTGGCGCGGAGTTCGTTCTCCAGCTTCCCGGCCCGCTGGTGGTCGACGATGATCGTGGCGAGCCGGTAGCGGCGGCGGGTGACGGTGCCGACCCGGTCGAGCGCTTCGCCCACGGCGCCTCCGTAGGCGCGGATCAGCCCGCCCGCCCCGAGCTTGACGCCTCCGTAGTAGCGGGTGACGACGGCGACGACGTACCGCACGTCCCGGCGCATGAGCATCTGGAGCATGGGAGCGCCTGCCGTGCCGCCCGGTTCGCCGTCGTCGGCGGCCTTCTGTACGGAGGCGTCGGCGCCGATGACGTAGGCGAAACAGTTGTGTGTGGCGGTGGGATGTTCCCGGCGGACGCCCGCGACGAAGTCCCGTGCCTCCTCCTCGGTGGCGGCGGGTGCGAGCGCGCAGAGGAAACGTGACCGGTTGACCTCGGTCTCGTGGGCTCCCCGGCGGGCGACGGTGCGGTACTGCTCATGCATCGCGCCACCCTAGGCCTGCCACCACGGGGCGCGCATGGCGGGCCCTCGCCAACGGGTGGGACGGGGGAATTGCCGGGCCGGGCCGACCGTTGTCCGGGCATGTACGCAGACGATGAGACGATCCGCAGGATTCTGACCTCCACGGGCGACACCTGGGCGGTCGTGGGCCTGTCCGGCAACCGTTCGCGGGCGGCCTACGGGGTCGCGGCCGTGCTCCAGGGCTTCGGAAAGCGTGTGGTGCCGGTGCACCCCAAGGCGGAGACGGTCCACGGCGAGCGGGGGTACGCGTCGCTGGCCGAGATCCCGTTCCCCGTCGACGTGGTGGATGTGTTCGTCAACGGCGAGCTGGCGGGTCCGGTCGCCGACGAGGCCGCCGCGATCGGCGCGAAGGCGGTCTGGTTCCAGCTCGGCGTGATCGACGAGAAGGCGTACGAGCGCACGCGGGCCGCCGGTCTCGACATGGTGATGGACCGCTGCCCCGCCATCGAGATACCGCGCCTGGGCTGAGCAGGCCGCCGGGGCCCGACGGTGCTCAGTCGGTGGCGACGCCGAGCCCGTCGACGACCAGGGCGCCCGGCAGGGTGGTGAACGCCTTGCCGGGCACGATGAGCTTGCCCCGGCGGCGTCCGCTGCCGATCAGCACCCACTCGGTGTCCACGACGGCCGCGTCCACGAGCAGTGTCCAGCCGGCGGGCAGGCCGATCGGCGTGATGCCGCCGTACTCCATGCCGGTCTCGCCGGTAGCGGAGTCCATCGGGGCGAACGAGGCCTTGCGGGCGCCGAGTCGCTTGCGTACGACGCCGTTGACGTCGACGCGCGTCCGGGACAGCACGAGACAGGCGGCGAGTGTGGACTCACCGCCGCGCTTGCCCGCCACGACGACGCAGTTGGCGGACCGGTCGAGCAGATCGGCCCCGTGGTGTTCCACGAAGGCGGCGGTGTCCGCGATCTCGGGGTCGGTGTCCACGTAGAGCAGCTGCTCGGCGGGTACGTCGCCCTGCCAGGCCCGTACGGCGGCCGCGACGGGCTCCGTGAGCAGGTCGAGGCAGTCTGGGGCGGGTCGGGCGTCGGTGAAGTCTCCGATGGGGGCGCGCATGGGCGTCAAGCTAACAGGCGGGCGCCGGCCGGGCACGGGCGTCGGATGAACGGGAGTGCCACGGGGCCGGTGTACGGTCGCTCAGCGCGCGGGCGGGATGGAGACGGCCATCGTCATCTCTACTGTGGTGTCGCCCTCGTTGCGGTAGGCGTGCGACACGTTCGCCTCGAAGACCGCGGAGGAGCCCGCGGCCACGGTGTGCCTCGCACCGTCCACGACGAGGGTCAGCTCGCCCGCGGTGACATGCAGCAGCTCGGTCGTGCCGTCCGGGTGCGCGTCGGAGTCGCTGTGCTCGCCGGGGATCAGCTTCCAGGACCAGAGTTCGAGCGGGCCGCGTGACTCGGTCCCGACCAGCAGGACGGTGGAGCTGCCCGCGTCGGTGGACCACATGCGGACGGCCTGGTCGGCCGGTACGACCCTGACCTGCGGGCCCTGTTCGTAGTCGAGGAGCGTGGTGATGCTGATGCCGAGGGCGTCGGCGAGTTTCACCGTCGTGCCGACACTGGGGTTCGTGCGCGCCTGCTCGATCTGGATGATCATGCCCCGGCTCACCCCCGACCGGGCCGCCAGGGCGTCGAGGGTGAAAGCTCTCTCGCCGCGCCACCGTTTGAGGTTACGGGCGAGCGACTGGGTCAGCTGATCGAGCTCCGACACATTCCGTCCAATATATTCAATGGAACAGTTCAATAGAGTGCACTACGGTGTGGTGCACCAACCGTCCACCACACTGTACTGGCGAGGTTCGCTCCATGACCGCTCTGTTCGCGCTGGCCACCGCCCTGCTCTGGGGTCTGGCCGACTTCGGCGGCGGGCTGCTCACGCGGCGCACGCCCGCCCTGACGGTGGTCGTGGTGTCGCAGTCGATAGCCGTCGCCGTCCTCGGCGTGATCGTCGTCGCGACCGGCGCGTGGACCGAGACCGGACCTCGGCTCTGGTACGCGGTCGCGGCCGGAGTCGTGGGCCCCGTCGCCATGCTCGCCTTCTACAAGGCACTCGCGCTCGGCCCGATGGGCGTCGTGTCCCCGCTCGGCTCGATCGGCGTGGCCGTGCCGGTGGGCGTGGGCATCGTCGTGGGCGAGCGCCCCGGCCTGCTCCAGCTCGCCGGGATCGCCGTGGCCGTCGCGGGCATCGTGCTGGCCGGTGGGCCCGAACTGCGCGGAGCGGCGGTCCGGCGACAGGCGATCGCGCTGACGCTGGTCGCGGCGATCGGATTCGGCGCGGTCATGGCCCTGATCGCCGAGGCGTCGACGTCGATCACCGGCCTGTTCCTGGCGCTGTTCGTGCAGCGCGTCACCAACGTCGCGGTCGGCGGGACCGCGCTGTACGTCTCGGTGCGGCGGGGCGCACGCGCGCTGCCGGAGGAGGGCGGGTTGCGGGTGATCCGGGCGGCCCTGCCCGCGCTGGCGTTCGTCGGCCTCGCCGACGTCGCCGCCAACGGCACCTACTCGATCGCCGCGCAGAACGGTCCCGTCACGGTCGCCGCCGTCCTGGCCTCGCTGTATCCCGTGATCACGGCGATGGCCGCGCGTGGCGTACTGAAGGAGAGACTGCGCGCCGTGCAGGCGGCGGGCGCCGGGCTCGCGCTGGTCGGCACGGTCCTGCTGGCCGCGGGCTGACCACCGCCCGTACGACGACCGCGCCGGCCGCGCCCCGCGCGCCGGACCCCGCCGGGCGCGTCACGACAGGTCCGGATCCAACTCGGCCAGCGCCAGCAGTTCCTGCGGGGTGACACCCTCCGGGATCGGTACGGGCGCGGGCGTACGCAGCGGCGGCTGCCAGCCCCGCTCCGGGTCCCAGCTCCGCACGATCCGCGCGGGCGCCCCTGCGACCACCGCGTGGTCGGGCACCTCGCCCCGTACGACCGCGCCCGCCGCGACCACCACGTTGCGGCCGAGCCGTGCCCCCGGAAGGATCACCGCGCCGGTGCCGAGCCAGCACCCGGGCCCCACCGAGACCCGTTCACTGCGCGGCCACTGCTTGCCGACGGGCACCTCCGGATCGTCGTAACTGTGGTTCGTGGACGTGATGTAGACGTACGGCCCGCAGTACGTGTTCGAGCCGATGGTCACCGCCGAGTCGGCGATGACATGGCTGCCACGGCCGAGGACGACCCCGTCGCCGAGCCGCAGGACCGGCTCCCCGCCCAGGTCCAGGCCGGGCATCATCCCGGCCGTCAGCGTGACGTGTTCGCCGATGACGCAGTGGTCGCCGAGCTCGATCCACGGCTCGCCGAAGACAGTGCCCTGCGGGAAGGCGAGCCGGGTCCCGGTGCCGATCCGGGCGAAGCGCAGCCTCCCCGGATGCTCGGCGCTCACCGCACCCGCCTCCTGGATCCACCGCCAGCCGCCCTGGACGGCGCGCGAGACGACCCGACGGCGCCAGGCGGTCAGGGAGGCGGAGGTGTCTCTGCTCTTCGGCACCCGTCCACGGTATCGGCGGGGCCGGGGCGGGCCGGGGCCGCGTGCTGTGACGTTCACCCCACGGCTCCGCGCCCGTCCCGGCCCCCTCCCGGCTCTTCCGCCTCGGCGTCCCCTCCCGTCCCTCCGTCCCCGGCCTCCCCTCCCGTCCCTCCGCCCCCGGCCTCCCCTCCCGCGCGGTGACCACGACTTCGGCCTCCGGCGGGGCGAGTTCACGGCCGACTCCCTCGTTGGTGGGCATCGCCCCGCGACGGCGCTGTCTTCCCGCCGGGCGTGAGTAGCGTGAACGGCACGCATGGCCCGGGAGATTCCCGGGAGATCACCGTTCCAGCCGGTGACCGGCGCTCCCACCCCCATTACGGCCGACGCGCGCCGCTCGGCCGGTCTGTTTCTCCCCCCGCGCTCGAACACCCAGGGACCGCGGAATGTCTGTGCCAGTCGCACCGAGCCCCCAGCGCATACCTACGACGCGCCCCCTGTGGCTCCTCGGCCCGCCCGCCCTGCTGCTGGGCGCGGGAGCGGCGGCCGGTGCCGCGATCGTGACCGCCCCCGCCGCCGCGCGCGCCTGGACGCTGACGACGCTCGCCGTCGCCTGGTGATCCCGGCCGTCGTCGTCGGAGCCGGGCTGCTGCTGCGGCGCCACCGCCGTGGACCGGCGGCGGCCGGCGGCGAGCTCCAGGCCCTGAACGCGCGTCTGTCCAGGAACAGCGCGGAGTCGGCCCATCTGGTGAACATCACGCTGCCCACCGTGGTCGAGCGACTCCGCGACGGGGCGGACACCGAGGAGGCCCTGGCCACCGTCCCTCCGCCGTCCGATCCCCAACTCCGGTGTTTCCTGCGGGCGTTCGCCGACGAGGTGGGGCTCGGCGAGCGCCGCGCCGCCGCCGCGACCGCCGGCCACGAGGCGGTGGTGACCAGGCTCGGCCGGATCGCCGACGATCTGGACCTGCTGCCGACGGTGACGCTGCCGGCCGCGCTCGGAGGCCTCCGCGAGGGCCGGGGCGCCGACACCGTACTGGCCGATCTGCAGCGGCCGTCCGATCCCCGGCTCCGGGCCCTGACCGAAGCGGTCGTCCGGGACTTCGCCATCAGCGAGCGGCGCGGCGGCGGTGGCCATGGAGCTCCCTCGATCGAAGCGACGACAACATGCGCCTTGGGCCGGGCTGTTGACCGGCCGTCGGTTCAGACAGGGGTGTCCTGGCCGACCTGGTGCAGGAGCGGGGCCGCCCGTCGCCTACGGTTCCGGTGAACGCACGCACGCGTGCACGAGCACGGAACACGCACGGGCCACACACGAGGCACGCTCGCACGGCCCACACGCCGGACGGACGGCAGTCGGAGGAGACGGCATGACACAGCGGCCACTGATCGCGGGTGTGGGCGGACAGGAGCCCGTGATCGATCCGACGGCGTTCGTGGCGCCGACGGCGGTGGTGATCGGCGAGGTCACTCTGGCGGCCGGTTCGAGCGTCTGGTACCACACGGTGCTGCGGGCCGACGGGGGCCCGGTCGTCATCGGCGCCGACAGCAACATCCAGGACAACTGCACCGTCCATGTCGACCCCGGCTCCCCCGTCACGATCGGCGAGCGGGTCTCGGTGGGGCACAACGCGGTCCTGCACGGCTGCACCGTCGAGGACGACGTGCTGGTCGGCATGGGCGCCACCGTGCTCAACGGGGCGCACATCGGGGCGGGTTCACTGGTCGCGGCCCAGGCGCTGGTGTCGCAGGGGATGCGCGTACCGCCGGGTTCGCTGGTCGCCGGGGTGCCGGCCAGGGTGAAGCGGGAGCTGACCGAGGAGGAGCGCGAGGGCATCAGGCTCAACGCGGCGGTCTATCTGGAGCTGGCGAGCCGCCATCGGGCCGTGCACGAGGAGTGAGAGGCGGCGGCCGTCAGTCGGTGGCGGGTACGGGCTCCGGGTCGAGCGGGCCCGCCGCGCCCCCGGCGGAAGTCTCGGCCAGCGCGGACGCCTTCTTCGCACGGTTCCTGATGACGAGCATCGAGGTGAGGCCGATCAGTACGGCGAGGACGAGGCCCAGCCAGGAGAACCGCTTCAGCCATGCCTCGGCGACGATGCCCAGCGAGTAGATGACGGCGGTGGTGCCCGCGGCCCAGACGATTCCGCCCAGGACGTTGGCGACGAGGAACTTCCAGTAGGGCATCCGCAGCACACCGGCGAGCGGCCCGGCGAAGATCCGCAGGAGTGCGACGGAGCGGCCGAAGAAGACCGCCCCCATGCCCCACTTCTGGAACGACCGCTCGGCCATGGCGATCTGCGCCTCGCCGAAGTGGTTCGGGAACCTGCCCCCGAGCCGGGCGAGCAGCGGTCTGCCGCTCTTGCGTCCGATGGCGTACCCGATCGAGTCACCGATGATCGCGCCGGCGGTGGCGCACGCGCCGAGGATGTACGGATCGATGTCGCCGTGCTGCGAGGCCAGCAGCGCCGAGCTGACGAGGACGATCTCGCCGGGGAGCGGGATACCGAGGCTTTCGAGCCCGATCACCACCGCGACCAGGGCGTAGACACTGATCGCCGGGACGGTCTCCAGCCACTCCTGGACGTGCAAGACCGGTCCTCCTGTGTCGGATGTGCCGCTGCCCGGCGTGCGCCTGGAAGGCGCACGCCGGGCAGCCTACCCGGGTGGCACACCCTTCGATGACCGGGGCTGACCCGCCCACGGCGTCGGCGGCGGCCGGGTCAGCTGTTGGGACGCAGCGTCCAGACGATGGTCATCTCGCCGGTGACGGCGCCGTCCTCCCGGTTGAAGACGACGGTGACGGGGATCTCCGGGCGCCCTCCACCGTCGAGTTCGGCGACGACGTCCGCGACCGGGCGGCCGACGGTGGCGGTCGCCGTGACGACGCCCATGGCGAGCTTCTTGTAGCCGATTTCCGCCTTGACGACGAGCGGTACGGCGCGGGCGAGCTGCTCGCCGAAGGCGGCGAGCACGACGGCGCCGCTGACGGTGTCGCCGAGGGTGAACATCGCGCCGGCGTGCGGGCCGCCGACGTGGTTGTGGAAGGCGGCCTGGTCCGGAAGCCGTACGACGGCGCGCTCGGAGGTGGTTTCGAGGAACTCCATGTTGAGAGTCCTCGCCATGGGAACGGTGGCGGCGAGTATCTCGCCGACGGTCATCTGATCGGAGTTCATGCGGGGCGATATTACTCGCGAGTAGCGTCAGTTGCCATCCTGCGACAGGGCGGCCGTAGCAGTGCGGGGAGGACCCATCTATCGTTACTCGCCATGTGGCCAGGACAGCAGCCGCCCGGGGGCGAGCAAAACCCGCAGGATCCGAATTCCAACCCGTACCAGCAGCCGGGGTACCAGCAGCCGAATCCCTATCAGCAGCCGGGACAGCAGCAGCCCGGGTATCAGCAGCAGCCCGGCTACCCGCCGCAGCCGGGACAGCAGCAGCCCAATCCGTACCAGCAGCCGACCGTGCCGCAGCAGTACGCGGTGCCGGGGCACGGCGGCGGGCCGGGCGGCCCCGGCGGTCCCGATCCCTCGCAGGACAAGAAGCGCACGAAGACGGTGGCGATCATCGCCGCTTCGGCGGTCGTCGTCGCGGCGGCGGCCACGGCCTTCTTCGTACTCGGCAAGGACGACGACAAGAGCACGAACGTCGCCGACGACCCCAAGGCTTCCGAGTCGAAGGAGCCGGAGGCGAAAAAGACGCCCGAGGACAACCCGCGCGACGGTTCGGGCGTGGGCAAGCCCACCGTCGCGGGCTGGAAGGTCGTGACCAACCCCAATCACGGGACGCAGTTCGACGTCCCCGCCGACTGGGTGGTCGAGAAGCCCGACACCTTCTCGGGCTTCGAGGACGTCGAGAAGGGTGACGGCTCGCCCGCCATCACCTTCTCCGCGCCGGCCTTCCTGAAGACCGCCTGGTGCGAGCAGGACACGGACAAGGACGGCGAGATCGAGGACGTCAGCCTCGGCGGCACCGGCACCAAGGGCGGCAAGGGCGCCAAGGACACGGCGACCGCCGCCAGCAACGAGTCCGGCAGCTGGGTCTGGGCCGCGTACGCGCAGGAAGCGACCGAGGCGCAGCAGCAGAAGGCGATCAAGGTCGAGAAGTCCAAGGCGTACACGACCAAGGCCGGGCTCAAGGGGCACTACTCGACGGCCGCGAGCACGGGACTGCCCAAGAAGGAGAAGTGCGACACCGACGGCAAGTCGATCGCGTTCACCTTCACCAACGCCAAGGGTGACTTCACGACGTGGGTCCTGTACGGCGCCAAGGGCGTCGACGACGAGATCCCCGACGAGACGCTGATGAAGATCATGAGCACCGTCCGGCTGGCCGAGTAGCCGACCGGTCAGGAGGGGCCGAGCCCCGGGCCCCGCGTGTGTGGCGGGCTCGGGGCTCAGCCGATGCCGAACGCTCCCTCGGGCGGCTCGGGGGACGCCACCGCGTCGGCGTCCCGCACGATCGGCGCGGCCCCGGTGAACCGCCGTAGCGACGCCCCGTGTTCGACACGCGCCGCAAAGGCGTCGGACGCGGTCCGGCGGGCCAGGGCCGCCGTGTCGATCGGCGCGTGCGAGGCCAGGAGTACGGCGTTGCCGAAGCGGCGCCCGCGGAGCACCGACGGCTCGGCGATGAGCGCCAGCTCCTCGAACACCGCGGCGAACGTGGCCAGTTGGGACGTCAGGAAGGCGAAGGGCGCGCCGTCGGCGAGGTTGGCCGCGTAGAGGCCGTCGGCCCGCAGCACCCGCTCCGCGAGGCCCGCGTACTCCACGGACGTCAGATGGGCGGGCACCCGCGAGCCGCCGAAGACGTCGCCGATGAGCAGATCCACCGAGCGGGCCGGCGCCGAGGCGAGCCACTCGCGGGCGTCGGCGCCGTGCACGGCGATCCCGGCCCCGTCCGGGAGCGGCAACTCCTCGGCGACCAGGGCGAGCAGCGCCCCGTCGGCGTCGACGACGTCCTGTGTCGAGCCCGGCCGGGTCGCGCTGACATAGCGGGGCAGGGTGAGGGCTCCGCCGCCGAGATGGAGCACGGTCAGTGGGTCGCCCTCGTCCGCGGCGAGATCGACGACGTGCCCGAGGCGCCGGGTGTACTCGAATTCGAGATGGGCCGGATCGTCCAGGTCGACGTACGACTGGGGGGCGCCGTCGACCGTCAGCAGCCATGCCCGTTCCCGGTCCACGTCCGGCAGCAGCCGGGCGGTGCCGCAGTCGACGGCCCTGATGACGGGGATCGCTTCGCTCACCGTCCCATTGTGCGTGCCGTGCTCCGTGGACCTGACAGCGCCCGCCTCCCCCGGAGCGGAGGAGACGGGCGCGGGGCCCGGCGGGCGGTCAGATCAGCTCGGTCACCGTGCCCGCGCCGACCGTGCGCCCGCCCTCGCGGATCGCGAAGCCGAGCCCGGACTCCACCGGCACGTCCCTGCCCAGCTCCACGGTCAGGGAGACCGTGTCACCGGGCCGCGCGACGGCGAGCTCGCCGAGGTCGATGTCACCGACCACGTCCGCCGTGCGGATGTAGAACTGCGGCCGATACCCCGTCGTCACCGGTGTCGTACGTCCGCCCTCCTTCGCCGACAGGACGTACACCCGCGCGGTGAACCGCCTGCTCGGCACGGTGCTGTCCGGCGCGGCCACCACATGGCCCCGGCGGATCGCGTCGCGTGGCACACCGCGCAGCAGCAGGGCGACGTTGTCGCCCGCCTCGGCGAACTCCATCGGCTTCCCGAAGGTCTCCAGCGAGGTGACCGTACTGAACTGCGGCCCGGACCCGGCGCCGAGCACCTCGATACGGTCGCCGACACGGACCGTGCCGCGCTCGACGGCGCCGGTGACGACCGTGCCGCGCCCGGTGATGGTCAGGACGTTCTCCACCGGGAGCAGGAACGGCGCGTCGGTGTACCTGACGGGGATCGGGACGTACGTGTCGACGGCGTCGAGCAGCGCCTGCACGGCGTCCGTCCAGCGCGGGTCGCCCTCCAGCGCCCGGAGTCCGGAGACCCGGACGACGGGGACGCTCTCCCCGCCGTACCCGTGCGCGCTGAGCAGTTCGCGCACTTCCAGCTCGACCAGGTCGGTCAGTTCGTCGTCGCTCGCGTCCGCCTTGTTGAGGGCGACGACGATGTGGTCGACGCCGACCTGACGGGCGAGCAGGACGTGCTCGGCGGTCTGCGGCATGATCCCGTCGAGCGCGGACACGACGAGGATGGCGCCGTCGAGCTGCGCCGCGCCGGTGACCATGTTCTTGATGTAGTCGGCGTGGCCGGGCATGTCGATGTGCGCGTAGTGCCGGGTGTCCGTCTCGTACTCGACGTGCGAGATGTTGATGGTGATGCCGCGGGCGGCCTCCTCGGGGGCCCGGTCGATCCGGTCGAACGGCACGAACGTGCCGGTCCCGCGCTCGCTGAGGACCTTGGTGATGGCCGCGGTCAGGGTGGTCTTGCCGTGGTCGACATGGCCCATGGTGCCGATGTTGAGGTGCGGCTTGGTGCGCACGTATGCCGTCTTGGGCATGGCTGACGTGTTCCTTCCAGGAACTCGAAGCGTGAAGGGGACCCCGGGGCCTTGCCGACCCTTCCCCTGTGGGGTCCGCCGGACGATCCGGGAAGGGTCAGCTTCGGGCGCCGTCGAGCAGCGCCGCCGCGGGGGCCGCTGCCGCGGCCGCTTCCGCGTGCGCCGCCAGGAACGCGGCAGCCTTCGGCGCGTCCGCGACTGCGGACGGCGCTGCGTGGAAGGCGTACCGGGACATGTCCCCGATGATGTCCGACCGGCGTCGTGGCGTCGACAGATTTACGGGCGTACGGCTCCGCGGGCACAGGGCATCGGGCGCGTACGGGGCCTGTCGGCGTAGGGCTCAGAGGTTCTTCAGGGCCTCGCGCACGGAGAGCGGGGAGAGCCGGTCGCGGGCGTCCTCGACGAAGTCCCGGACGGCGGCCGGGTCGGTCTTGGCGTACTCGCGCAGGCACCAGCCGATCGCCTTGCGGATGAAGAAGTCGGGGTGCCCGGACTGCCGGAGGCAGTAGCCGAACAGCCGCTCGGTGTCGGTCGCGTCCTTGTAGGTGAGCTGGTGCAGCAGCGCGGTGCGCGCGATCCACATGTTCTCGTCCGCGATCCAGGTGTCCAGCTCGGCCGCGAGCGCGCGGTCGGCGGCGACGAGACCGCCGGCGAGATGGGCGGCGAGGGCGTCGACGGTGTCCCACCAGGAGACCGTGGAGACGAGATGCCGGACGACGGGGAGGAAGCCGGACGACAGACGGCCGACGTGACGGCGGAGGTAGTCGACCGCGAAGTACTGGTACTCCCGCTCGGGCAGCTCCCAGCAGCGCAGGGCGATCGCCACGCAGTCCCTCTCGTCGGGACGCGGCAGCGCGTCGAGCACCTGCCGTGACAGCGCGCGGCGTTGGGGCGCGGGGATGCCGAGGAAGGGGGCCACGCCCTTGAGATACGCGGCGGACCGCTCGGCCCGTACCGGATCGGCCGCTGTGGCGTAACCGACGACGAGCCGTGCCAGCACGGTGTCGGCGAGATCGCTGGGCGGCGGTGCGAGGGTCATGACGTGCAGGTTATGCGCCGCCACTGACAATGCGCGGTGGTCCGCGTACGGCCCCGGGCGGGCCGAGCGAGCGCCCGAGTGGCGGTTGTCTCGCGGCTCTTGATGACAATCACATCTCTTCGTCGGTTAGTCTCCCCGAATGCTCGACCCTGTCGACAGGCCGTCCGCCGGCCTCACGGTCCGCTGTACGAGGGTGCTGCTCTCACCCTGGTCCAGGCTCTCCCTCCTCGTGCTCCTGCTGGCGTGCGCGGGGACCGCTGTGCTGGTCTACGAGCCGCAGAGATTCGTCTCGGCCGGCTGGCCGCAGCTGAGCGGCGGCGCGGCAGTGGTGCTGTTCGCCGCCGCTTACGGGGTGTGCACGGCGGCCTTCGTGCCGCGTCCGCTGCTCAACCTCGCCGCGGGCGCCCTGTTCGGTACGCAGCTCGGCCTCCCCGCGGCGATCGCGGGAACGGTGCTGGGCGCGGGCATCGCCTTCGGCCTCGGCCGCTTCCTCGGTCAGGAGGCGCTGCGTCCGCTGCTGCGGGGCCGCTGGCTGACGGCGGCCGACGGGCAGTTGAGCCGGCACGGCTTCCGCTCGATGATGGCGGTACGGCTGTTCCCCGGAGTCCCGTTCGTGGCCGCCAACTACTGTGCGGCGGTGTCGAAGATGGGCTGGCCGCCGTTCCTGCTGGCGACGGGCATCGGCTGCGTCCCGAACACGGCGGCGTACGTGATCGCGGGGTGCGAGGCGGGATCGCCGACATCGCCCGCGTTCCTGCTGGCCATGGGGTTCATCGTGCTGACGGGGGCCGGGGCGGGGCTGCTGGCCTGGTTGAAGCGCCACCGGCTGCGTCCGGCGAGCCCGACGCCCACGGAGGCCAGGGTCCCGGAGCCGGTCGCCTGACCGGTCCGCCCTCGATCGCCGGACGGGCTCGGACCACGCCCTCAATCGCCCGGCACGCTCAGGAGAGCGCGCCCGACAGCCCCAGGTCCCCGCCCGGCGGCACCGCCGAGAAGCGCGCCACGTCCGCCGGCGTGACCGCGCCCAGCTCTCCCGGCACCCACTTCGGCATGCGGTCCTTGTCGATCACCTGCGCCCTGATCCCCTCCACCAGATCCGGTGTCCGCAGCGCCGCGCACGACGCCCGGTACTCGACGTCCAGCACCTCTTCCAGTGTCCCGGCCGTCCGCGCCCGCCGTACGGCGGCCAACGTCGCCTTCAGCGCGGTCGGTGACTTCGTCAGGATGGTCTCCGCCGTCTGCTTCGCCCCGTGGTGCCCGTCGGCGAAGAGCCGGTCCACGATCTCCTCGACCGAGTCGGCGGCGTAGCACGCGTCGATCCACTCACGGGCGGCGGCCAACTCCCCCTCGGGCGGCGCCGACGCGTGGCGCCGTACGGCCACCGGCACGTCCGAGTCGGCGAGTCGGCCCGCCAGTTCGGCCAGCCGTTCGGAGGGCACGTAGTGGTCGGCGAGCCCGCAGAGGATCGCGTCGGCGGCGCCCACCGCCGCGCCGGTGAGGGCAAGATGCGTACCGAGTTCGCCGGGTGCCCGGGAGAGCAGGTACGTGCCGCCGACGTCCGGCACGAGACCGATACCGGTCTCGGGCATGGCGACACGGGAGCGTTCGGTGACGATCCGGACGTCGCCGTGTGCCGAGAGGCCCACCCCGCCGCCCATGACGATGCCGTCCATGAAGGCGACGTATGGCATCGGACAGCGCGCGATCCGGGCGTTGAGGCGGTACTCGTCGCGCCAGAACGCGGGCGACGCCGAACCGCCCGTACGCGCGTCCTCGTGGATGGCCCGGATGTCGCCGCCCGCGCACAGTCCACGCCCGCCGGCGCCGTCGATGACCACCGCGTGCACGTCCGGGTCCCGCTCCCACACGGTGAGCGCCGCGCCGATGCGCGACACCATGGCGTGGGTGAGGGCGTTGAGCGCGCGCGGCCGGTTGAGCGTGAGCCGCCCCACGCGTCCGTCGCGGCGTGCGAGGACGGTCTCGTCCTCCGTAGGAGGTCGTTCGGTCATCGGTCCACTCCCCCGGCCGGCAGGTCCAGCGCCTCGACGATCCGCTCGGCGGCCAGCGTCGCCGTCAACGAGCCCTCCCGCACCTGCTGTTCGAGCGCGGGAGCCAGGTGGCGTACGCCCGGATGGCTGCGCAGCCGGTCCAGCAGGTGGTCCCTGACCATCGACCAGGTCCAGTCGACCTGCTGGTCGCTGCGCTTGTGCTGGAGGCGTCCGCTGGTGTCGAGGACCTTCCTGTGCTGCTCCAGGCGCTCCCATACGGTGTCGAGACCGGTGCCCTCGCGGGCGCTGCAACTGAGCACCGGCGGTGTCCACGCGGCGTCGGCGGGGTGCATCAGGCGCAGCGCGCCCGCGAGTTCACGCGCGGCGGACCGGGCGTCGCGCTCGTGCGGCCCGTCGGCCTTGTTGACGGCGATGAGGTCCGCCAGTTCGAGGACGCCCTTCTTGATTCCCTGGAGCTGGTCGCCGGTACGGGCGAGGCTCAGCAGGAGGAAGGAGTCGACCATGTTGGCGACGGCGGTCTCCGACTGGCCCACGCCGACGGTCTCGACGAGGACCACGTCGTAGCCCGCCGCCTCCATGACGATGATCGTCTCGCGGGTGGCCTTGGCGACGCCGCCCAGGGTGCCGGCCGTGGGTGAGGGCCGGACGAAGGCCGCCGGGTCGACGGACAGGCGTTCCATACGGGTCTTGTCGCCCAGGATGGAGCCGCCGGTCCTGCTGGACGACGGGTCGACGGCCAGGACGGCGACCCGGTGCCCGAGGCCGGTGAGCATCGTGCCGAGGGCGTCGATGAAGGTGGACTTGCCGACGCCGGGTACGCCGCTGATGCCGATCCTGCGCGCCGTGCCGGAGTACGGCAGCAGCGCGGTCAGGAGCCGCTGCGCGAGTTCCCGGTGGTCGGCCCTGGTGGACTCCACGAGGGTGATGGCGCGCGCGACGGCCGAACGGGAGCCGTCGAGCACCCCTTTGGTGTAGGTGTCGATGTCGATGCCGGTCCGAGCTGTCACCGGCTCACCGCTCGTGGCCGAGAGCGCCGGCCAGGGTGGTGAGGAGGTCCCGCGCGGCGTCGGGGATGACGGTGCCGGGCGGGAAGACGGCGGCGGCGCCCGCGCGGTGCAGTTCGTCGATGTCACCGGGCGGGATCACCCCGCCGACGACGATCATGATGTCCTCGCGGCCCTCCCGTGCGAGTTCCTCGCGCAGGGCGGGCACGAGTGTGAGGTGTCCGGCGGCCAGCGACGAGACACCGACGATGTGCACGTCGGCCTCGACGGCCTGCCGCGCGACCTCACCGGGCGTCTGGAACAGCGGGCCGACGTCGACGTCGAAGCCGAGGTCGGCGAACGCGGTCGCGATGACCTTCTGGCCGCGGTCGTGACCGTCCTGGCCCATCTTGGCGACGAGGATGCGCGGGCGCCGCCCCTCGGCGCGTTCGAACTCCTCGACGGCGTCCCGGGTGCTCTCGACCGCCGGTGACGTGCCGGCCTCGTTCCTGTACACACCGGAGATGGTACGGATCTGGCCGGAGTGCCGTCCGTAGACCTTCTCCAGGGCGTCGGAGATCTCGCCGACGGTGGCCTTGGCGCGCGCCGCGTTCACGGCGAGGGCCAGCAGGTTGCCGTCGAGCCCCTCGCTCGATCCGGCCTCGGCCGCGCCGGTGAGGGCGCGCAGCGCGTCCTGGCAGGCGGCCTCGTCGCGCTCGTCGCGCAGCAGGCGCAGCTTGGCGATCTGCTGCGTCCGTACGGAGGAGTTGTCGACCGACCGGACCTCGATCTGCTCGTCGGTCTCGACCAGGTACTTGTTGACGCCGATGACGGGCTGGCGCCCGGAGTCGATCCTGGCCTGGGTGCGGGCCGCCGCCTCCTCGATCCGGAGCTTGGGGATGCCCTCGGCGATGGCCCGCGCCATGCCGCCGGCCGCCTCGACCTCCTCGATGTGCTGCCAGGCCCGGCGCGCGAGGTCGTACGTCAGCTTCTCCACGTAGGCGCTGCCGCCCCACGGGTCGGTGACGCGGCAGGTGCCGGACTCCTGCTGGAGCAGGAGTTGGGTGTTGCGGGCGATGCGCGCGGAGAAGTCGGTGGGCAGTGCCAGCGCCTCGTCGAGGGCGTTGGTGTGCAGCGACTGGGTGTGGCCCTGGGTGGCGGCCATCGCCTCCACACAGGTACGGGGGACGTTGTTGAAGACGTCCTGCGCGGTGAGGGACCAGCCGGAGGTCTGCGAATGGGTGCGCAGCGAGAGCGACTTGGCGTTCTTGGGGTCGAACTTCTTTACGAGCCTGGCCCAGAGCAGCCGCGCCGCGCGGAGTTTGGCGATCTCCATGAAGAAGTTCATGCCGATGGCCCAGAAGAAGGAGAGCCGGGGGGCGAACGCGTCGACGTCGAGGCCCACGTCGAGTCCGGCGCGCAGGTACTCGACGCCGTCGGCGAGGGTGTAGGCCAGCTCCAGATCGGCTGTCGCCCCGGCTTCCTGGATGTGATAGCCGGAGATGGAGATGGAGTTGTAACGCGGCATCTTCCGCGAGGTGTACGCGAAGATGTCGGAGATGATCCGCATCGAGGGGGCGGGCGGATAGATGTAGGTGTTGCGGACCATGAACTCTTTGAGGATGTCGTTCTGGATGGTCCCGGCCAGCTTCTCGGGCGCTACGCCCTGCTCCTCGGCCGCCACGATGTAGAGGGCGAGTACGGGCAGGACGGCGCCGTTCATCGTCATCGAGACGGTCATCCTGTCGAGCGGGATGCCGTCGAAGAGCTGGCGCATGTCGTAGATGGAGTCGATGGCGACGCCCGCCATGCCGACGTCACCGGTCACCCGCGGGTGGTCGCTGTCGTAGCCGCGGTGGGTCGGCAGGTCGAAGGCGACGGACAGGCCCTTCTGCCCGGCCGCGAGGTTGCGCCGGTAGAAGGCGTTGGACTCCTCGGCGGTGGAGAATCCGGCGTACTGACGGATCGTCCAGGGCTGGTTGACGTACATCGTCGGGTAGGGGCCGCGCAGATACGGCGCGATGCCGGGGTACGTCCCGAGGAAGTCGAGGCCCGCGAGGTCCTGCGGGGTGTAGAGCGGTTTGACGTCGATGCCCTCGGGTGTGTTCCAGACGAGGTCGGCGTCGCTCCTGCCGGTGCTCTCCTTGACGGCGGTGCGCCACTGGTCCTCGTGTCCGCCTGTGGGCGTGGCGGGCCCCAGGTCGATACCGGTGAAGTCGGGGACGGTCATGGCGCCACTCCCAGGTGGTCGAGGGCGGAGGTGAGTTGGGCGACGGCGTCCTCGCCCGCGGCGACGAACTCGTCGACACCGGACCGGGTGAGGCTCTCGCGCAGCTCGCCCGGGCGCCCCGCGAGGTACACGCGGGTGGCACCGGCCGATTTCAGGGCCGCGGCGACTTCCGCGGCCTGTTCGGCGTAGAGCGGATCGCTGGAACAGAGGCAGGCGATGGCGGCGCCGCTGCGTTCGAAGGCGTCGGCGGCTGTGGGGGCGTCGACGGTGACGGGGTCGTGGACCGGTTCGACGCCGCCGGACTGGAAGAGGTTCGACGCGAAGGTCACCCGCGCCGTGTGCGCGGCGGCCGGGCCGAGGGCGGCGAGGAAGACGCGGGGGCGGGCGCCGGTCGACGCGAGGTGGGCGTCGGAGCGGGAGCGCAGGGCCTCGAAGGCGTCGTCGCGGTGGACGGTGGGCAGTCCGCCGGTCGCGGCCGGGGGTGACGCGTCGCGTACGACGGGCGCCTCGGCCAGTTGGGGGAACTCGCTGACGCCGGTGACCGGTTCGCGTCGGCGGGCCAGCTTCTCGGAGCGGGCCGCCCAGGTCGCGGCGAGGCGTTCGGCGACCAGTCCGTCGCGGAGCGCGGCGCGCTGGCCGCCGGCCCGCTCGATCTCCTGGAACCATGCCCAGGCGGCGTGCGCGAGGTCGTCGGTGAGCCGCTCCACGTACCAGGAGCCGCCGGCCGGGTCGATCACGCGCCCGAGGTGGGACTCCTCGATGAGGATGGTCGAGGTGTTGCGGGCGATGCGCCGGGCGAAGGCGTCGGGGAGTCCGAGGCCGTGGTCGAAGGGGAGCACGGTCACGGAGTCGGCGCCGCCGAGGCCGGCGGCGAGCGAGGCGACCGTGGTGCGCAGCATGTTCACCCACGGGTCGCGCCGGGTCATCATCACCGACGAGGTGACGGCGTGCTGGCGCTGGGCGGCGCCGGCCGGTCCGGCTCCGCTGACCTCGGCGACGCGGGCCCACAGCCGGCGCGCCGCGCGGAGTTTGGCGATGGTGAGGAACTGGTCGGCGGTGGCGGCGTACCTGAACTCCAGCTGGCCGCAGGCCGCTTCGACGGACAGCCCGGCGGCGTCGAGGTCGCGCAGCGCGGCGACGCCTGCCGCGAGCGAGCAGCCGAGTTCCTGCGCGGCCGAGCCGCCCGCCTCGTGGTAGGGCAGGGCGTCGACGACGAGGGCGCGCAGCGCGGGGTACTCGCGGTGGCACAGCCCGGCGAGTTCGGCCGCGGCGTCCCGGAGGCCGGGAGCCTCGTGGCCGGTGCGGGCGAGGCGGCCGACCGGGTCGGCGCCGAGGGTGCCGCGCGCCTCCCCTCGCGGGACGTCGCGTTGGTCGTACAGACGCAGCAACTCGGCCGCCGCGTCGGGGAATTCGTCGCCCGCGTCGAGCGCGACCGGGGCGAGGTCGAGATAGACACCGGCGAGGGCCTCGGCCAGGCCGGAGACCGGCACACCGGAGCGGCCCACGGCCAGCCAGAGGGAGGTGGTGCCGTTGGCGAGGTCGTCGAGCACGGCTTCGTTGGTGCGTGCCGGGTCGGTGCGCGCGTGGCGCTGGCGCACGTCCCAGCCGCCCGGCGCGGCGCCTGCGGGAGTGCCGCCGCGGGTGAACGGCGCGAAGCCCGGCAGGCCGCCGTCACCGGGGTCGTCGGCGGCGGTGTAGAGGGGACGGGTGGTCAGTCCGTCTTCGAGCGTGGTCGAGAGTGCGTCCTCGGCGGCGGCGCCCGAGACGTCCCGGCCGGATTTGCGGAGTACGCCCTCAACCAGACCCTGCCACTGCTCATGGGTGGGTTCGGGGAACTCGGCTGCCAGCGAAAGCCCGCTGTCGGGCAGGAGCGTCATGCCGAGATGTTAGGACAGCTCGTTCCACGGTTATCAGGTTGAACCGATGTGACCTTGAACTCCCCTCCGTGCACCCCCTGGACGCCACCCCAAGCGCCCCCTGCGCGCCCCCGATCCCGCACGCCGCCCGGATGGTTCCGGGCCTCCTGGGACCCGTCGCCGGGGCCTGGCGCGGCCTCGTAACTCGCAGCGGCTACGCTGCCCCCGTCCGGCGCGCGACCACTCCTCCCGGGAAGGGGAGTGGATATCCCTCGCGCCGCCGGGCACCGCACCGCCATCCGTCGAGTACTCCTGCGAGCAGTGATGAGTCCGCGTGAGCACATCCACACCCCGCTCCATATGAACGACTCCGCACCCCGCCCGTCGGCACACATTCCGCCACCGGCCCGCGTTCGCACGGGTCGGTGCACGATTTTTCTTGGATGGCTTAGCACCCAATGTCTTGGTTCGAATCACTCATCCTCGGACTCGTCCAGGGACTGACCGAGTTCCTGCCCATCTCCTCCAGCGCGCATCTGCGGCTGACCGCCGCCTTCGCGGGCTGGCACGATCCGGGCGCGGCGTTCACCGCGATCACCCAGATCGGTACGGAGGCCGCGGTTCTCATCTACTTCCGCAAGGACATCGCCCGCATCGTCTCGGCGTGGTTCCGCTCGCTGACGGACAAGGCGATGCGCTCCGACCACGACGCCAAGATGGGCTGGCTGGTGATCGTCGGCTCGATCCCCATCGGTGTGCTCGGGCTCGCGTTCAAGGACCACATCGAGGGGCCGTTCCGTGATCTGCGGCTGATCGCGACGACGCTGATCGCGATGGGCATCATCCTCGGCATCGCGGACCGGCTGGCCGCGCGCGACGAGGCCGGCGGCAAGCACCGCGCCGTCAGGGAGCGCAAGTCGCTTCAGGAACTGGGCGTCAGGGACGGTCTGGTCTTCGGCTTCTGCCAGGCCCTGGCGCTGATCCCGGGTGTCTCGCGCTCGGGTGCCACGATCAGCGGCGGCCTGCTGATGGGCTACACCCGTGAGGCGGCGGCGCGTTACTCGTTCCTGCTGGCCGTTCCCGCCGTACTGGCCTCGGGGGCCTTCGAGTTGAGGAACGCGGGCGAGGGACATGTCTCGTGGGGCCCGACGATCTTCGCGACGATCATCGCCTTTGTCGTGGGATACGCCGTGATCGCATGGTTCATGAAGTTCATCTCGACCAAGAGCTTCATGCCGTTCGTCTGGTACCGCATCGCACTCGGCATCGTCATCATTGTGCTGGTCAGCGCGGGTGTGCTGAGTCCTCATGCGGCCGAATCCGGCGGCTGAACCAGGGCCGCACAGATAGCGCTATCTAGCATTTCCTAGCACCTGACTGCGCACCACGCCATGATCATCTCCCACTTGTCTCCCACCTGGGAGGCGGGACGCACTCCCTCTGAAGGGTGTTGCAATAGTCGGCAGGGGCGGCCGCACCGCGGCGCTGGTCGGCCGCCCCTCGTGCACTGCGCTCGGGTTCAGAAGCCGCGGGTGGTGAGCCACTCATCCAGCGCGACGGAAACGATGTCGCCGATGGGCAGGTGGTCGAGTTCATTGTCCAGGGCTAAGCGTTTGATCCGCTTCTTCAGCTTCAGCGCGGCGGGGACCGACGAGTCGAGACCCTCGCGCGGGATGATGCACTGGTTGAGGACGATGGCGGCCTCGGAGATGTTCTTGGGACGGCCGGGACCGTGGGCGTACGGCGTGCCCTCGCTGTGCCTCTCATGCGATTGCACGTCCTGTTCCTGGTGAGGTCTGGGTGCATCGGTCCTGACCGGAAACGCCGTACCGCCTGCCGCCGGAGCAACTGCCGGGCGTATGGCCACCTCGGCGGTCGGTGCCGTATTAGAAGCCGCTGACGTGATGTCGGCTGGGCTGTGCTGCGCAACGGGCTCGGCGGGCTGAGTGGGTTGGACCAAGGCCTCCAGGCTGGGAAGCGGAAACCACTGGCGGCAGCAGTCGCTCGTCCAGCTCGGCCATGGCTTCCGTCCCTGCCTCGGCGCCGAGGTTTTCGGCCGGGCCCTGCGCCGATGCCGCCAAGGGATGGTTCGGATTACCGCTGCTGCTTGGAGCGGGGGTCCTCGATCTCGTTGTGTGCCGCGACATGTCCATGCTGCTGATAGGGCATGTCGTCCGGGTGCCGTTCGAGCCGGATGCGCCGCCATGCTGCGTCGAAGGAGAGATTGCCCTGGCTGGCCCGTGCCAGCTGCCACGCCCGCCAGCTCGTCCAGGGCGAGAGCAGCCATCGCCACACTGACGTGCTCACCGGACCACCACCCCCAGGGGGACGAGACGGAATCCTGCCACTCGGCTCACGACTCGGCCCCTCGCTCCGCCGGGGCGTGCCCGTTGACCGGGGCTTGTGCCTTCGCGGCGTGGAGTGGCCGGTGGGCGCTGTCCATGCCGGCGGCAAGAAGCGTGTACAGCATGCGTTTTTGAGTGTGGTCAGGGAAGCCGGCGAGGAACTCGCGCAATAGTTCGACGGCCTCGTGCTCGACGCTCCGCTCGTCCTCGGGGCGATGCCGGGCGAAGGCCTCCGCGAGTGTGTTTGCCTCGTCCGCGAAGCGCGCGAGTTGGGACCAGTCGGCGTTGTCCCGCTCGAGCCATCGCACCAACAGCGCGGCAGGAGCGGCCAGTTCAGCGGCAAGTGCGTCGGTCTTCTGCTGCCGCAGGATGTCGGTCACGGCCTGCCGGCGCTGAGCGGCAAGCAGCGCGGCCACGGCGGCCCGGTCGTCCGGCAGTAGATCGAGTGTGAGCTCCGCCGTGAACTCGACAGGAGGGTCGGTGGGCAGCTGACGTACTCGGGCAAGGCGCTGGCCGCAGAGGTCCCGCGCCGAGGCGAGGTCGGCCGGGTCGCACGTCTTCGAAACCTTGCTCGCAGCGTCCCTGAGCGAGGTGCGCACGGCGCCTGCGATCTCCTCGACGGGGCTGGGGTAGGGAGGCTCGGTGAGCACGGTGGCCGTGATCCGGGCGGTGAAGCCGATCCCGGGACAGGCGCTACGTAGGCGGACCTCGAAGCGGGTCAGACCGCGCTGCACCGCTTTGCGCGCGCGGCGGCGCGACCAATGGGTGGAGGCCATCGGTCAGGACTCCGCAGAGGCGCGCTCGTGCGCGGTGATCAGGAAGGACAGCATCGGGGGCAGTCGGAGGTCCTTGCGCAGGTCGATGACCGCCTCGCCGTCGGCGACTCCGGGTTCGCCGAAGATGAGCGCCGCGACGGGGGAGGCGACCAGGTGGCCCAGCATGATCTGGTTGAGGAGGTCCGTCAGGAGCTCGGTCGGCATGTCCGCTGTCTTCCGCGCCTCGGCCCAGGCGGTCAGCAGTTGCCGGCATTCGGCTTCGACCCGGGTGTCGGCCAAGGCCGCGTTCCAACCGTCCAGGAGCGCTTCCTTGATGTCTTCCTTCTGTTCGGCCGCCGCCAGCATGACTTGCAGAACGTACGGGTCCACCCGCGGATCCAGCAGCGACAAGAAGGCCCGGTGTCCCGCCAGGTGCATATTCTCAGTGGCCCATTTGATGACGGTGCTCCACACCCGCGGCAGCTGGCCGTCGCGTGCGGCGATGTCCCGCAGCGACTCCTGCGCTGTCCGTACGGCCTCGTCCGTCTCAGGCCGGTCGAGGATGTGCCGCAGGCGCACGAGGGCCTGACGCGGGTAGTGCTCGGCGAACTCGCCCCGGCAGACCAGCGCGACGACTGTCGCAACGGCCTCCGATTCGTCCTGAGCCGAGTCCAGCAGCAGGGCACGCACCTGGACGCCCAGCGTGTCCGCCTCGGCGGCGACCGTCAGGACACGGGCGATCAACTCGCGGTGCTCAGCGCTGTAGACCGTACGTTCGTTGACCTCGGCGCCCATCTTCGTTAGCCGGGTGGTCAGATCGGGCCCGGTCAGGATGGTACGGACGTCCGTTTCCGGATCATCGCCCAGCAGCGCTCGGGCGCTGTTCTGGATGGTGAGCGCGTCCTTGCCGTTGAGGAACAGGGAAGAGATGAGCAGGGCGCGGTCCTCGGGCTTGTCCTCGGTCTCCGTGAAAACGTTCTGCACGGCCGTGCGCCACTCCCGGAAGGCGCTCAGGGCGTTTTTGAGGCCCTCCGTAGAGTCCTCCGCGGAGGCAAGCTGGGCGGCCAGACGGGCGGCGTCGTCGGGACGGCTGCTGTCGGTCAGCAGATGCCCGGCCTCACCGGCCGAGCCTTCTTCCGTCGGAGTGGTGAGCCAGCGGATCCTGTCCGGCACGTGGTGAACGTACTCCAGGTGAGACCTGGCCACGCGGTGCGGGGAAGGCCGGGCCGTGGCGCGGGCGACGACGCCGGCAACGGCTCCCGACACGCCCTCGGGCCACCCGTGTTCGTCGGCGATCACGACAAGGAAGGAGCCCGAGAACTTCAATTCCTCGGCGTGACTCACCAGTTGCTGGGCGACAAGACCGGGCTTGCGCCAGGAGCTGATCTCCGAGGCCACGTCCAGCAGATAGCACCGTCCCGGCTCATCGGGCAGCTCGCCGATGTCCGGTAGGCCGGGCTTTTCCCAGTCCGGCGCGATCGATTGGAGCTTCTGCGCCTTGCCCCTGGAGCGCTCCTCCGCCTGCGAGACCTCCCACAACGCCTTGATGCCGGCAGCGCGTTTGCCGTATCCGGGAGGGCCGGCGACGACGGCCAGCCGTGGCCCGCCCCCGGTAAGCCGCTCGATCGCGTCGATGCCGTCCGCACCCTTTCGTCGCGCACGCTCAGCTCCACCCACGCCCGGCGTACGGCGCGGAGTTCGCTCTGCGGGATGTCGGTGACCGGCAGCGGTGGTCTGCTCGTCATCGTGACGGAGCCCGCAGCCACGATGATCTTCGAGTTCTGGTTGCCGCGGATCTGCACCTGTTGGCCGGGCGTCGGCGGGACGGCGGGCGGAGGCGGTACGGCCCCAGGAGCGGTTTCCTCGCTCACAAGCTCTGCTCCGGAGCGCGGTAGTGGAAGCCACCCGAGGCGTTGATATCACCGCCGGAGACGACGACCATGCTTTCGGTGTTGTGGTGCACGCTCGTCCGTGCCCCGTCACCGTCGCTGGCTTCCTTGGCCTGGTCAGCCAGGGCTTGCAACTCCTGCGCCGCGTCCGGATGCTTCTGCAGGAACGCCGCCAGCTGGATCATCAGCTCGGTCCGCAGCCGGTCCTCCACCGACCCGCGTTCGCTCTCCGGGCTCTCGACAAGCCGCTGCCGCGCGACGTCAATCAGCTGCAGATCCTGCGCGGCGCTCTCCTCCCCGCCACGCCGGAAGAGACGGGCCACAGCGGCCCGCATGGAATCCCACGTGCTCTTGGCCATCTCGGTGACCAGAGCTCCGGCCCCCACGCCCGCGACCTGCATGATGTCCAACGCGTCCCCCTGGGTCGTATCCCCTGCTCGACGAGACGCGCAGGGGTCGGCGGCATATTCGACACATCAGAGTGGACGCCTGTGCAAGGGTCGGCAATCGAAAGCATTTGCCACATATCTGAACGCGTAATTCTCAACTGGTCGGAACCGGGCAGTCCTTGTGGGCGTGGTGAGGCGTGTGTGAGGCGAGGCGACGAAAACTCCGACAAAACGGTCTGCTGGCGGATAGTTCGCGAGACTATTTGGCCAATGGATTGCTTTAAGTAATTGTCCTGAAATGGGCGTAGTAGGCAGATGTGGGCCCCGAGTGTCGGTTAAGCGGGTGATGCATGAGCGGCGAGCGGGGGCGTGCGGGCCATGGGTTTCGTTGCTCGGGCCGGAGCGCGGTGATCGCGATCGACCTCGACGGGGTGCTGGTGATCGCACACTCGGACAAGGAGGACGCCGCACCGACGTGGAAGCGAACCCACGGCCACCACCCGCTGATGGGGTTCGTCGACCACGGACCGGGCGGCACGGGTGAACCGGTCGCGGCCCTGCTCAGGCCAGGCAACGCGGGAGCGAACACGGCCACCGACCACATCACCGCCGCTCAACTGGTTTTGGCCCAGCCACCGAAGAAGTACCGGCGCGGGCACCGGACCCTGATCCGCACCGACTGCGCGGGCGGCACCCACGACTTCGTCGCCTGGCTCGCTCAGCGGGGACGGTGGCTGTCCTACTCGGTCGGCATGGTGATCACCGAGGCGATCCACCAGCATGTGCTGAAGGTTCCGGCATCGGCATGGACGGCGGCCGTCGAAGCGGACGGCGAGATCCGCGACGGCGCCTGGGTCGCTGAACTCACCGGCGACGTTCTGGACGGCTGGCCCAAGGGCATACGGCTGATCGTCAGGAAGGAACGGCCGCACCCCGGGGCCCAGTTACGGCTCACGGATGCGGACGGCATGCGGCTGACCCGCTTCGCCACCAACACCTTGGGCCAGCCGATCGCCGAGCTCGAGCTCCGTCACCGGCTGCGGGCGAGGGCCGAGGACCGCATCCGCGCCGCCCGGGCCACCGGCCTGCGCAACCTGCCCCTGCACCGCACGGCCCAGAACCGCATCTGGCTGGAGATCGTGCAGATCGCCCTCGACCTGCTGGCCTGGATGCCGATGCTCGCCCTGACCGGTAAGGCCAGGCTCTGGGAGCCCCGCCGACTACGGCTCCGCCTGTTCACCGCGGCCCGACAGCTCGTCACCACCGGCCGCCGGCGAATCCTCCGCCTGGCCCGGCACTGGCCCTGGACCAGCCACATCACCGCAGCCCTCGAACGCCTCGCACTCCTGCCGAACCCCGGCTGACCAGCCCGCCCCCGTCCCTACGAGAGACCCCTCCGGCCGGAGCAGTGGAACCCGGCGTCCACCCGAGACGACACTCGGGCCCTCAACCTGCCCCACCTCGATCCACGGCACGAAGACGGGCCACCGACTCCGTCGGCGGCCCGTCACGCAAGATCGAGGCTAACGAGTGCTGCAGCTGAGGGTGGAGATGGGCTTCTGGCTCCTCGATGATGACCGTTGCGTGAAACGGGGCCGTGGAGAAGAAGGAGTCTGCCTCGGAAGCCGCCTCCGCTTGTGTTTGAGCCAGGTTCTCGAGCGCCTGCCATGCCTGCTCCTCCTCGGATGGCACTTCGCGCTCAAAGTCCCCGGTCGCGGCAGCCACACAGCGATCATCCCCATCGGATGCGCGCTCACCGACGATGTGC
This sequence comes from Streptomyces sp. S4.7, assembly GCF_010384365.1. Classification (NCBI taxonomy): domain Bacteria; kingdom Bacillati; phylum Actinomycetota; class Actinomycetes; order Kitasatosporales; family Streptomycetaceae; genus Streptomyces; species Streptomyces sp. S4.7. The sequence goes on from NZ_CP048397.1 coordinate 780,405, forward strand.
GACGCTGCGAAGCGCGCCTACTTCGTCTCGTTCGGGTGGCTCGTGTGCACCTGCTCCAGGAAGACCGTGCGCTCGTGGACGTAGAACCAGATGCGCGCGGTGCCCTTCGCAGTCGGTTTGTGCTGCCACCGCTCATGGGTCGCGCCGCCACGCTCGATGACGCCGAGCTCACCCTTGAGCCGATAGTTCGTCGGCGTCGTGGACAGTGGCGTCCGCGTGAGGAAGTCCCAGGTCTCCGTCATGGGGTTGCGGATCGTCGCAACGAGGTCGCGCCATCCCTTCTGCGCTTCGGCTGTGGCGAAACGGATCTCGTACTCGATCTTCTTCGGAGGGCGAGGAACCAGCTCGCCCTTCCTGGCGGCCGCCACGGCTACGGACGCTCCACGGTCTGATCGTCGTCGAACCACTCCAGACCGGCGCTGCCGCTGCTGAGCCCGGCCGCGACGGCCGTGGCCGTCTCCTTCCAGGAGGTCAGCTCTGCGATCGCGAGGTGCGGCTGGTCGGTGGCGAACGACGCGCGCGCCGCATCGACGAGGTCCTGCGCGCAGGACTCCCGGTCGGCCGGCGACAGCGCGAGCATCCAAGGGAAGGCCTTGGACATCCGCTCGGCGAGCGAGCCGCGGTCGTCGAGGGTGACGGTGATGAGCTGCGCGGCAAAGTTCAGCAAGCGGGCACGACCCTCGGCCTCGCGCTGCGACATCAGGACCAGAGCCTCGCCGTCGCGCCGGGTCACCGTCACGGGGTGGTCCTCGGCCTCGGCGAAGACCTCGGCGGAGTGCTTACTCAGGTCCGAGGAGCGCCGAGTCGCCACGGGGAGGTCTGCTGCTATGGTCATGGATCCATAGTATTCGGAACGTATTCGGAAGTCTAGGGGAGGCCGCAGAGTGCGTGCGCCAGACTCGACCTCCGGATGCGGTCCGATGCCAGATCTCAGCCTTCCTTGACGGCTGAGTCAGACCCGAACTCACAGCCGGTCGATCGTCGAGATGGGGCGCGCACTTACAGAGCTGCTTACCTTGCGCCTGCCGAAAAACTCATCCGTCCTGGTGGGGGCTGGTGTACGGGTGGTGTCGAGCGGGGGCGTCTGGGCGGGTGCTCTGGGCACCTGGTGGTCGCCCCGGCATGATGGCCGGTCGTGCTGCTGCGACTGGCCTATCTGGGTGTGACGAACGTGTTCGCCCTGCTGCGCCTTGCCGATGAGCGGCCATGGCAAGGACGCCGAGATCCGCGCTCTTCGCCATCAGATCGGGGTACTCCACCGCGAGACGTCGTCGAGCCCGCCGTGAACGCCGGCCTCACCTTGCCTACCACAACGGCCGCACCGAAGGCGTCAACACCCGCACCAAAAGGATCATGAGACCGCAGCCGCACAGCGCACGGATGCCGATGCCCTGGCCCGAGGGCGCTTGGGTCCCCGGGGGGACCGGACGACGGGCCGGCGCTGCCGGAGCCCACGGAGCTGCCTCACTCCCCTGCCGGCCGTCGGAATGCATGCCGCGAATTGCCCCGCCCAGCGACGCCGCGATCCAGCATCACGGCCGTCGCCGTCGGGGATGTACACCTTGGCAAGGAGATCACTGACAGTGAGGATGTGACGTGGTGACGCTGCTGGTGGGTCTGACCCCTCGGCTGACAGTGAAGCCATCGCGCAACTGGCGCAGCACACTGCGCAGGCTCTTCCCCCGCAGCGCGTCGATCTCGTCGAAGAACAGCACCAGCGGACGCGGACAGCTCCGCACCCACTCAGCCAGCCCCCGCGTGAGCCGGGACCCGGGCACCGCGTCGGGCCGGGAGGCGCAGGGCGCGAGCCCATCAGGAAGCCCAGCGGACTCCGCGGACCGCCGAATCGCCTCCAGCACCAGCAGCTCGGCCTGGCCGTAGTCCTCCCCGGCCACCTCCCCGCTCTCGCACGAGAAGTGCAGCGCCGCGTACACGCGAGTGGAGGCCATGCTGCCGGGCCAGGCCAGGACCGAAGCCGAAGCATGGATCAGCCGGACGTCAGCCACCGTGGAGCACCTCGACCCCCTGAGCACGCCGCCCCGGCTGCCGACATCCCCGAACCACGAGCCGACGGCCTGAAGCCATTCCTCGGGCACTGGAGCCCCTACAGCCCACGACACGCCGCCCGACTGAGGCTCCACCCAGCGTCACGGAACGTCAGCATCGAAGGTTCCGGCCTCGGCCTGGACGCCGGCCGTCGAGGCGGACGGCGAGGTCCGGGACGAGGCCCGGGTCGCCGAGCTCACCGGCGACGTCCTGGACGGCTGGCCCAAGGGCATGCGGCTGATCGTCCGCAAGGAAAGACCTCATCCCGGGGCCCAGTTGAGGCTCACGGACGCGGACGGCATGCGGCTGACCTGTTTCGCGATCAACACCGTCGGCCGGCCGATTGCCGCTCGAACGACTCGCACTCCTGCCGAACCCCGGCTGACCAGCGGATCCACCCGTCCCTACAACAGCCCTTCCCCACCCGGAGCAGTGGAACCCGGCGCCACCCCGAGACGACACTCGGGCCCTCGCCCTGCCCGACCTCAGCCCAGAACACGAAAACGGTCCACCGACTCCGTCGGCGGACCGTCACGCAAGATCGAGGCTAACGAGCTCGTGCATGGTTGGCGGTGAGACGCCGAGTCCTTGATCGTTGATCATGGTTGCGTGGTGGGGAACTCGGCTCGTGCACTGGTCATCAGCAACCGGCGGATCACGGGCCTGACGGCCGATGTGATCGCTGAACTCGTCGCCGAAGTGGGTCCGTTGTGGCACGAGCGCCACCAGGCCAGGCTTGCCTCCCGGCCGCGCAAGCGGGCCATGGGCGCCGGCGCGAAGCACCGGCTGGTGTTTGTCGACCGGCTGCTGGCCACTCTCGTCCATCTCCGTCACGGGACTACCCACGACGTGCTGGCCTGCTGGTTTGGCGTGGACCGCTCCACCATCACCCGGGCCATCAACGAGGTGCGGCCCCTGCTCGCCGAGCGAGGGTGCACCATCAGCCCCGACGTACGGCTGCGGACTCTGGCCGAAGTCGTCGACCATCTCGGCGCGACAGGGAAGACCGGCATCATCGACGGCACCGAGATCCGGGTCCGGCGGCCGGCCCAAGGACGCAAGGACCGGGACAAGTTCATCTCCGGCAAGAACAAGCAGAACGCCGTCAAATCCATGGTGGTCACGGACGGCGAAGGACGCATGCTGTGGTGCAGCCCGACCAAGCCCGGGAGTTGCGCGGACATCACCCACGCACGCCAGTTGGGGCTGGTGGAGCTCCTGGCCGGTGGGCCTGCGGTCGAGATCCTCGCCGATGCCGGCTACCAGGGGCTCGGCGCACAGACCGGCGGACGCGTGGTGACGCCACCGCACCGCAAGTTCAAGAAGAACGCCCCGGACTGGTACGAGGATATGTACGAGCGCCAGCGCAAGGCGCACTCCTCACGCCGTATCCGGGTCGAGCACGGCATCGCACATCTCAAGAACTGGCGGGCACTCGCACGCCACCTCGGCCGCCGCGAGCACATGAGCGACACGGTCCAGGCCATCGCCGGCCTGCTGTCTCATCAGCAGGGCGCAGACCTGACATCGGCACGGCAGATGTGACCCCCGGGCCCCACCGAAGTCCTCGACGTCTCACCGCCAACCATGCACGAGCTCGTAAGCGTTGTCCCGTAAATGATCTACGACGTGTTTGTTGACCTGCCTGCTTCTTCGTCAGCCGGCGAGGGTGAGGTTGTGCAGGCGGGCGATGCCGAGCATGGCGTGGTGGACGCCGTCGCCTTTGAGTCGGCAGTCGCGAAGGATCTTCCAGGTCTTCATCCGGGCGAAGGTGTGTTCGACGCGGGCACGGACCTTGCGGTGGGAGGTGTTGTGTTCCTCTTTCCAGGCGGGGAGTTCGGTCTGGCCGGGTTCGCGGCGGTGCGGGATTATCAGGCCGGTGCCCCTGTAGCCGCCGTCCGCGATCACCGTGGCGCGGCCGACGGCGTCCTTCGCGCCGGACAACTCCCATGCCTTGCAGTCGTTGCGGTTGCCCGGCAACGGCCGTCCAACCGCTACGACCAGCCGGGTATCGGCGTCGATGACGACCTGGTGGTTGGTCGAGTACCGATAGTTCTTCGACTGCTCTGCGACCGTGTGGTCGCGGGTGGGGACGAGGGTGCCGTCAACGATCAGCACGGCGTCACGGCGGAACCGTTTACGTGGCTGCAGTGTCAGTGCCGGGCCGAGGTGATTGACGATCCGGTCGGCCGCGGACTTGGACACCCCGAACAACGGCGCCAGTTGGCGCAGGGTCAGGTTGGTCCGCCAGTACGCGGCGACCAGCAGGACTCGGTCCTCCAGAGGCAGGCTCCACGGCCGGCCCTTGCGGACCGGATCGGTGCCTTCGCGCCGCAACGCTGTGATCATCTTGCCGAACCGACGCGGGCTCAGCCCAGTGAACGGGGCTATCCAGGACGGCTCCGACGCCGTGATCACACCAGACACGGCAAGATCATCTCACTCGTGACCGGCAGTTACGGGACAGCCCTTACGAGCTCGTGCATGGTTGGCGGTGAGACGTCGAGGACTTCGGTGGGGCCCGGGGGTCACATCTGCCGTGCCGATGTCAGGTCTGCGCCCTGCTGATGAGACAGCAGGCCGGCGATGGCCTGGACCGTGTCGCTCATGTGCTCGCGGCGGCCGAGGTGGCGTGCGAGTGCCCGCCAGTTCTTGAGATGTGCGATGCCGTGCTCGACCCGGATACGGCGTGAGGAGTGCGCCTTGCGCTGGCGCTCGTACATATCCTCGTACCAGTCCGGGGCGTTCTTCTTGAACTTGCGGTGCGGTGGCGTCACCACGCGTCCGCCGGTCTGTGCGCCGAGCCCCTGGTAGCCGGCATCGGCGAGGATCTCGACCGCAGGCCCACCGGCCAGGAGCTCCACCAGCCCCAACTGGCGTGCGTGGGTGATGTCCGCGCAACTCCCGGGCTTGGTCGGGCTGCACCACAGCATGCGTCCTTCGCCGTCCGTGACCACCATGGATTTGACGGCGTTCTGCTTGTTCTTGCCGGAGATGAACTTGTCCCGGTCCTTGCGTCCTTGGGCCGGCCGCCGGACCCGGATCTCGGTGCCGTCGATGATGCCGGTCTTCCCTGTCGCGCCGAGATGGTCGACGACTTCGGCCAGAGTCCGCAGCCGTACGTCGGGGCTGATGGTGCACCCTCGCTCGGCGAGCAGGGGCCGCACCTCGTTGATGGCCCGGGTGATGGTGGAGCGGTCCACGCCAAACCAGCAGGCCAGCACGTCGTGGGTAGTCCCGTGACGGAGATGGACGAGAGTGGCCAGCAGCCGGTCGACAAACACCAGCCGGTGCTTCGCGCCGGCGCCCATGGCCCGCTTGCGCGGCCGGGAGGCAAGCCTGGCCTGGTGGCGCTCGTGCCACAACGGACCCACTTCGGCGACGAGTTCAGCGATCACATCGGCCGTCAGGCCCGTGATCCGCCGGTTGCTGATGACCAGTGCACGAGCCGAGTTCCCCACCACGCAACCATGATCAACGATCAAGGACTCGGCGTCTCACCGCCAACCATGCACGAGCTCGTTAGCGCTCTCTCACTGGACTTGAAATCTTCCGTTCCGTGAGGTGCTGACCTACACGGCCTGATACGTCCTGACCCAGCGGTAGTAGATGTTGTTGATGCTGGGGTCTGCGAGTTCCGCGTCCGTGGGTTCGATACCTCGGTCGACGCGCCACTGATGACTCTCGGTGTTGAGGATCAGATGCATTGGCTGGTCGAAGAACCGGCTCCGGGGGTCCCTGAGGTCGTTCGACCGGTTCAGCCGGCGCACCAACCTGCCGTTGAAGTAGAAATCGAATTCGGTGGCGCTTATCCAGTGCACGCCGTAGCGGTGGAATCCATTCCGAAGAAGAGGTTGCCCGGCGCCGTCCCCAAACACCTGCCCAGTCTCACCATTGTACCCGTAGCTCCCATCTGCGAAATACCCCTTCTGGCTTCTCGCCAGTTCAGTGAAGGGGTTCCGCTGGAATATGTGGTAGGCGGTGTTCATGTGCTTTCCGTGCAATGACTCGTTGCCGTAGCATTCGATCACGTCAATCTCGTTGACGTCGTCTCTGCTCAGGAGCCAGAAATTCGATGAGAGCTTCAGCCCGCTCACACGCATGAGTACTTCGGTGTAGAGAGGGTACTCGACTGGGGTGCGGGAGGTCACGTAGCCGCAGTAGACCCTCCCGTCCGGCGCCCTGCGGCCCTCGACGATGAGATTTCCGTCAGCCACCCAGGAATGGCGCGCACTGTAGAGGCTGTTGGCCGGGCCCGACCAGTCATCCTTGTGCTGGTCCAGCCATCTGCCCCTGAAGGTTTGAGGCTTGCCGGTGTAGTTGAAGTCGTCCGAATGGCTGGGGAGAAGCTGCCAGGACCTGTTTCCGCCAGGGGCGGCCGGCACGGGGTACTGTTCCCATTCGAGGTCTGCGGCATGAGCGGCGGGTGCGGGACCCGCGAGCCCCGCACCCGCTCCGAGTGCGACGGCACTCCACTTGATGAGATCACGTCGGTTGACCACGATCGTTCTCCTTCTTCGATTCCCGCCTGGCTGAAGAATCTTATATTTGGCGATGACTTCCGCAGCCCCTGGGCGCCAAAATTCGAGAGCTCGCGTGCGTGCAAAAAGTTCCGGAACGCCCACGTGGCACGATCATTCCACGGCGCAGGAGGAGCTAGGCTCCAGGAGGTAAGTTTCTGGGCTTTCGCTCGCTTGATCATTCAATGAGGTGAACCGGTTTCCCGAATGCTACAGCGGAGTGTCGCAGGGTGACAATCGGTACGGCTGCAGTAGTTCCCAGGATTTCGTGCCGTGCCCGACTGTGATCCAGCGGCGACCTCGGTCACTCGCCCCGTCGCGCCGGTCACGATTCATCAAGCCGGCCTTCCTGTGCATGGCATCCCCAGGGCCCGCCGTGGCAGGTGAGGATGCCCCGCCGAAGCCCCGACGCATCGTCCCCTCGTCTCTGGAGTCCGACTGAAGTCTCTACCGAACCCGTACCGAACCTGGAACGGTTCACTCCGGCTGATCCCGAGCTCCCGGGCGGCCTCGGTCACCGTCCGGCCCGACGACCGCACGAGCTCGATTGCGTCCCGCTTGTACTCCTCCAAGTACCGCTTCGTGTACTTGCTTCCCACCTGGCACTGCTTCCTCTGGGCTCTCACATCTCAGTCTCCAGGTGTCCACGATCACGGGAAGGCTTCACACGACCACCTCTCCCCCAGCGCCGACACCCACCACGACGACTGCCCGGCCAGAGCGTGTCGTGGCCTCCTGCGGACGTGGACAGACGAGTCGGAATGCCGGCAGACAGGAGCCTTCGACCGGATCCACCGGGTCCGGAGAGGCGGAGCTGCCTGCCGCCGGCGAACTCGCCTGGTCGCTCGGCATCGGGGGAGGTGACGACGAGTACGCCTGGCGGTTGCTGATCCCCGCCGGCACCAGTGCCGTCAGAGGGCAAGGTTGGGCCGCCGTCGGGATTCCATGGTCACGACTGGCCCGCGAGCGGTTCACATGCTCTGTCACGTCGTCGCCCGCCGGGGACCGCTGAACATGCGGCACGGCCACGCCTCCAGAGCAGGCAGGGAGCCAAGGGGCACAGGCAACTCCTGTTGCGGCGCCCATCCGAGGTCGCGCGTTGCGTTTTCGACGTCCCAGGCCCGTGCACCGTGGATCGAGACTCCGTGGTAGACACCCGACCCGGAGGCGGACAGGGCTTGTCGCACCAACGCGGCCGCATCCGCGTCACCCAGCCAGCCGTCTGCCAGTTCGCGATGTGTCAGGGGCCAGCCGGTGAGCCCTAGCCGCAGGCAAGAAGCCCCAGCGCCCGTAGCATCGTGATAGAGTGCGGCAGCCACCTCCATCGCCGCCTTGCCGGTGCCGTAGTGGCAGCACGGGCGCGCAGGCCGATCGGTTGCAACGGGAACGTGCCCTTCTCGGTAGGCTCCGCCGGCGGCGTGCACCGAGCTGGCCAGCACCACGGTGGGCACACTCTCCTCAGCGGCGGCGTCGAGCGTGTTCTGTGCCAGTGTCAGGTTGTCGATCGCGACGGGCCACGGCGACCACGGACTGGCGTTTGCGGCGAGATGGAGCACCGCGTCGGCGCCCCGCATCGCCCGTCGCAGAGGTCCCGGGTCGCGCATGTCGCTGATCGTGATTCGCTCAGGTGAGAATGAAGGGTCTCCCGCAGACCTGTCAATGACATGAATACGCCAGTTCTTGGCCAGCGGAGGTACAACTACTCTCGCGACCCGGCCGGAGCCCCCTGTTACCACCAGCCGCCGGGACTCAGTACGTCGCATCGAATGCTCCTCATTGCATCAGCAAGCGTCGACGGAGACCCGAAGTCTCCAGGCTCTCCCGGGACCGAGGCTCAGGCAGAAAGACGAAAGGTTCCAGTCGGACACACAGACCGTCTTCTCCTCTCTTCTCGATCGCCCTCACGGCTCGCCCGGCGCGTTGGCTGCTGCTCGGCCCAGCCGCAACCGTCATCCAGCCGAAGGCACAACCACCAGCGCGCGCCCACGCCACGCCGCGCCGCGTGGAAGTGCCTTCCGCCCTGTCAGACAGGGTGGTCATGCTCTCGCCGTGCGCTCGGCCTTCTCTCGGGCCACCGCAGTGCGCAACTGCCGCACCCTGCCCTCGATCGAGCGAGGGTCTCCTGAAGTCAGTTCGCTGCCGATTCCCACAGCCACCGCACCGGCGCGGATGTAGTCGGGCGCCAGCTCGAGGGGCACACCACCGGTGGGAACCAGAGCGAGCTGTGGGAAGGGAGCAAGCAGATGCCTCACGACGTCCGCACCGTAGACGCTCGCGGGGAACAACTTGACGAAGTCGGCGCCTTCCTCAATCGCCGTGACGGCCTCGGTGGGGCTCAGTGCGCCCGCCAGGGTCGCCATGCCGTAGCGATGTGCGGCTCGGAGGACGGTGCGGTTCACCGTGGGAGATACGACGAATCGTGCGCCGGCGAGCTCGCTCATGCGCACGGTGGCTTCGTCCAGGACGGTTCCGACACCGATCAGAGCTTCGTGCGCCGGCCAGCCGTGGCTCAGGTCCGCGACGACATCAAGGGCCCCGGGAGTGGTCATCGACACCTCCACGACGCGCTGACCGGCTTTCAACAGGGCCAATGCCTGCTCACGGGCGAGATCAGGGCTCTGTGAGCGGACCACAGCGACGACCCCATCTCGGGCGATGCGGCTGGCAGTCTCGTAACGCGGCATGACTCCTCCGACGACGGTGTCCGTGGGGTGCTTGGTATTCAGGGGTGTGGGCTCGCCTCGGCAGGGGAAGCGTGTCCGGGCCATTCGTTGCCGTGCTTCGCCCGTGCTACCAGCGCTGCCGGGGCGGTAGGCAGGTCGGCGACGTCCGAGAGCGATGTCATCGCGGCACCGGCCAGCAGGTGCCCGAGTCGCAGGCAACCGGCATCGTCAAGACCCACGAGGGCTCCGTGAATCCATCCTGCGGCGAACGCGTCGCCTGCACCGACGGGTTCGACCACGTCGACCGGCAGCGCGGGCACCGCGGTCCGACGGCCTCCGCGGAAGGCGACGGCCTCACTGCCACCGTCCTTCACCACGACGACGTCCGGACTCGGGAGGTGGTCCCGAACCGCTCCCGCGGTGCGAGAAGCCCACAGGGTCTGCGCCTCGTCGAGGCCGACGAAAACCACATCGCAACGATCGGCGATGGCCATGAGCGGCTGTGCCGCAGCGTCGCGGGCGGGCCAGAGGGACGGGCGGTAGTTGACGTCGAAACTGACACTCGCTCCCGTGTCACCCGCGAGCTCAATCAGCGAGATGACCGCTTCACGACAGTTCTCCGACAAGGCCGGCGTCACACCGGTCAGGTGGATCCAGCGCGGACGCACCGCAGCGATCCGTTCCGCGTAGTCTCCGTCCATGAGCGTGGCGGCCGAGCCGGACCGGTAATAGTAGATGTCGGACCCTTCGGGCGCGGGGTCCTTGAAGTAGACACCCGTTCTGCGTCCCGGCATCGTACGCGCGAGCTTCGTCACCACGCCGTGCCGACGGAGTTCGCCAAGGACACGGAGACCCATCGGATCGTCTCCGACGAATCCGGCCCAGAACGCCGCTGTGCCCAGCCTCGAGAGGGAGACCGCGACGTTCGACTCCGCGCCCGCCACCCCGAAGGCACAGGCGGACGCCTCGTATAGACGAAGGCCGTCGATCGGCACGATCTGCGCCATCGTCTCGCCCAGACAGACGACGGCAGGCCCTCCTTCCACGACAGGCCGGGTCATCGGACTTCCGCCTCGTGCATGGTCACGGACGTTCCGACGGCTCCCTCGTCCGGCCGGTGCCCGGATTTCCTGGTCCCCATTCTGTCCCGCCTCTTCGAGGTGTCGAGTGCTTCGCTGTCGGCCCGCGTCACCAGTCACCGTGCGATCCGTCCTGGTGGGTGAAGCGGGGTGTGGTCCAGTCGCCGGCGTAGACACGGTCCATGAGCTGTGCTTCGTCGACTTCGATGCCCAGGCCCGGCCCGGTGGGTACGGCTATGTGTCCGTTCTCGACCGAGAACGGCACCGCCAGGATCCCGGCGCCGAGATCGGCCCCGTCGTCCAGTGCCAGATACTCCTGGATCAGGAAATTGGGTGTGCTGGCAGCCACTTGAAGGCAGGCGGCCAGCGAGACGGGCCCCAGGGGGTTGTGCGGGGCGAGCGCGACGTAGTGGGCCTCGGCCATGGCGGCGATCCGACGGACTTCGCTGATCCCGCCGGCATGGCAGAGGTCGGGCTGGACGACGGACACGGCCCGGCGTTCGAGGAGTTCCCGGAAGCCCCACTTGGTGAAGATCCGTTCGCCGGCCGCGATCGGCACGTTCGTCGCCCTGGCGATCTCCGCCAGGGCGTCGACGTTCTCCGGGAGACACGGTTCCTCGATGAAAAGGGGGCCCAGCGGACTCAGGCGTTCTGCCAGGCGTCGGGCCATGGCAGGTGACGTGCGGCCGTGGAAGTCGAGCGCGATGTCGAAGGCGGGACCCACAGCCTCGCGAACCGCAGCGACCCGGGCAACCTGGCGGTCGACGTACGCCACCGAGTCGAGCGCCCTTACCGGTCCGTCCAACCCGAACTTGATCGCCGTCATTCCCGCGGACCGTGAGCGCCGCGCGACGTGGGCGAACTCCTCGTCCGTGACACCCCGCGCGTGCCCGTACATGCGCACCGAATCACGGACAGCGCCGCCCAGCAATGCGTGGACGGGGACTCCCAGGTCCCTGGCGGTGATGTCCCACAGCGCCTGGTCGATTCCACTGATCGCACTGCACAGGACGGCTCCGCCGCGGTAGAAGGCCCCACGGTACATTCCCTGCCAGTGGTGTTCGATCCGTCTGGGGTCACGCCCTGCGAGGTATTCCGCGAGGTCGCCGATCATGCGCTCGACGACCCTCGCCTGCCCTTCCACAACGGCCTCACCCCATCCGATGACACCCTTGTCGGTCTCCACCGCCACGAACAACCATCTGGGGCGAACGTGGAAGGTGCGGACCTTCACTATTCTCACCGCGAATCTCCTCTTGGGGCGATATTCCTCGCCCTTTGACGACAAGCTGTAGATTCCTGAGCGGTGCGCCCGGCGGGTAGCCCGCGTACCTGCATCTGCCGCTCGGTGTCCCCGTCCCACGCGACCTTCCGGACGTGGCGGTGGTGCCGCGCTCCCCGGCCCGCGTGGACGGCGCCTCGACTCACGTCACCGAACTCCGGCGCCCAGCGCCTACCGGGCAAGCCAACCCCCGTCGACAGCGAGGACCTGGCCATGGACGTATGCCGCCGCGCGGGAAGCCAGGAAGACCGCCACGTCGCCCACATCGTCCGGGCCTCCCCATCGGCCGGCCGGGATGCGGACCGAGAGCTGCTCCAGCCGGACGGGGTCCGCAAGCAGTGCCGTGTTCATCTCTGTGGCCATGTATCCGGGCGCTATCGCGTTGACGTTGACTCCCCGGCCCGCCCATTCATTGCACAGAGCCTTGGTGAGCTGCGCGACGGCACCCTTGCTCGCCGCGTACGCGGCCACGGTGAATCCGCCCTGAAAGCTGAGCAGTGATGCGAGGTTGATGATCTTACCCTCACCGCGCTGGATCATGGGCCGCCCGAAGATCTGGCACAGCTGGACCACCGAGCGCAGGTTGACGTCGATCACCGCGTCCCAGGCATCGAGCGGGAAGTCCTCGGCAGGATGCCGGACCTGCGCTCCGGCGTTGTTGACCAGGATGTCGACCTGGTGACCGGCGAGCACTTCGGCCCCCGCGGCCGCGACGCCTTCGCGGTCCCTGAGATCGACGCCGACGTGACTCACCGAGCGTCCGAGATCTGCGGCTGTCCGCCTCAGCCGGTCGTCCAGGGCGCTCCGGCTGAGCACGACCACATCGGCGCCCGCGGTCAACAACGCGCGGCTGATACCCAGTCCGAGGCCGCGTCCTCCGCCCGTGACGACGGCGGTACGGCCCGTGAGGTCGAATGGGGAGATCATGAGACTGCCTCCCTGTGTGTGCTGAGGAGAACTTTCAGTCCGTCCGAGCCTGTGGCCGCTGCGTCGAAGGCGTCGGAAATCCGGTCGAACCCGTAGACGGACACTGGAATCCTGTCCAGCCCCAGCGCGTTGTGCGCTATCAGGTCGATCGCGGTGCGGACGTCTTCGCGCGTGTAGACCCGCACGCCGACCACGGACTGCTCTTTGAAGCACACGGCCTGAAGGTCGACCGCGGCTGGTTCCTTGTACACACCGACGATGACTACGCGGCCGAGGACACGGGTGACATCGGCGAGTTCGGCGGCCACAGCGGGGTGAGCCGCGCTGTCGAACGTCGTGTCGGCTCCGTCGCCCTGCGAGAGCTCCGCGACCGTATCCCGCAGCTGTGCACCGTCAGGGACCGCGATCAGCCCCATGTCGCTCACCACCGCACGACGGCGGGCATTCGGCTCGGCGACCACTACGTGCGATGCCCCCTCGTGCCGGGCCACCAGTGCGGTAAGTATGCCCATCGGTCCCGCGCCGAAGACAGCCACCACATCCCCGGCTTCCATCCCCGAGCGGCGGACCGCGTGCACGGCGACCGCCAACGGCTCGGTCAACGCCGCCTGCGTGGGTTCGACGCCCGCCGGAACCTGATGCAGCACCGACGGCGGCAGCGCCACGAACTGCGCGGCGCCTCCTGGCGCGTCGATACCGAACAGACCCAGCCGGGCGCACACATGGCTGTGGCCTTCCCGGCACGCACGGCATTCTCCGCAGGAGATCAGCGGTTCGGCGACCACCAGCGTCCCTTCCGGAGGCCCGCCCGGCGCCGTGACCTCGACCCAGCCCGAGATCTCGTGACCGAGGATCAGCCCCCGTCGTGCCCGCGGGTGCTTGCCGCGCACGATCCCCAGGTCCGTGCCACATATCCCGGTGCAGGCGACCCGGACCAGCGCCCATCCCGGCGGCACCTCGGGCAGCGACACCTCCTCCACGCGGACATCGTTGACGCCGGCCCACACCACGGCGCTCATGCCGCCGCCCGTCATCGCCGGGCCTCCGACCGCTGCGCAGCCGCCGGCAGTGCCTCGGGATTCACCACGCCCCGGGGCATGCGCCCAGCGCAGGCGTCGACGACATTCTCCACGGTGCGCCTCTTGAGCTCGGCGTAGGACTCCTCGCTGTACCAGGCGAGATGCGGCGTGAGTACGACGTTGTCGAACGACGTCAGCGGGTGATCCCGCGGGACCGGCTCGATCTCGTGGACGTCGATGCCCGCTCCTGCGACGGCGCCGCGCTCGAGGGCGTCGACGAGAGCACCCGTATCGATCACCCCGCCTCGGCTCGTGTTGACAACGATCGCGTCGGAACGCATCCGCGCGAACGCGTCGGCGCCCAGCAGACCGCGCGTCTGCTCCGTGAGGGGCGTATGCACGGAGACGACCTGTGCCCGCTCGAGCAGCTCGTCGAGGCCGACGGAGCGAAAACCGCGGAACGTCTGCGAGTCCGGGTCTGCGGCACTGTCATAAACGATGACTTCATAGCCGAGGCCTGCCGCCTTGCGTGCGGTGGCCGCGCCGATAAGGCCCATCCCGACGACTCCGAAGACTCGTTGGCCCACTTGGTACAGGGGACGCACCGCAGGGAGGTCGAACGAGCCGGCGCGCACGCCCCGGTCGAGCCGGGGGATGCCCCGCGCGACGGACAGGGCAAGCCCTATCGCGTGGTCCGATACCGCCTCCGTGCCGTAGTCGGGCACGTTGCACACGAGAATGCCACGCCGCGTCGCCGCCTCCACGTCCACCGAGTCGACACCGACGCCGTAGCGCCCGATCACCTTGAGGCGTGGGAGACGGTCCATCACCTGCGCCGTGATCGCCGCGTACTGCACCACGATCGCGTCGGCGCCGGCACAATTGACCACCAGAGCGTCGGCGTCCCGGGACTGGGTGACGAGGAGTTGCCCCCCTGCGGAGGCGACTACGTCTCGTTCTATGTCGAAGGAATCATGGTCGCACTCCGTGATGGCCACCAGCGGGCCACCGCCTGTCGTTCTCATAGCCGTCATCAGGCGGATCACTCTCCAGGCTCTGTGTGATGTGTGATGGTGCTCGACGGAACACCGCCCTGACGCCCCGCGTGACTCCCTCCCACCGGCGATCGCTCGGTGGGACGCCTTCCTCCGCGGTGCAGAGCGTCTGCTACGGCTTGTTCAGTTCGCCAGGCGCCGTACTCGCGAACACCCGGTACCGGCGGCGAAGCGGTCCGAACCGCGCCGACGGCGGCCTAGGTGGCGGTTCAGGCGTCTTGACTGTCGTCGGCAGCCGGCTGGACCACTTCGCCGCAGTCGAACGACCCGCCCGTCTTCGGCCACGGCCCCTACGTCCGCCTGTCGACCAGGTCGCGCCAGTCACCGCAACCCAGGTAGATAAACCGGTTTTTCACCCTACATGACGGTCCTTGCACTGACTACCGCCACCCGATGCGGCACGCGATGAGTCCTGGGGGTGCGGCGGCGCCCCCGCCACCCCCTGCACCGCGGGGACCAGTTCCATCCGGTAGGCCAGCTCGTATCGTCCCGGTCCGATCCGGTACTCCGGGAGGACGTCGGGCCCGCATGCCCCGGTCCCGACCCCCCTGTGCGCCGCATCCAGGCACACGACCAGTCGGCCGTCCTCGCGCAGATCACTGGCGTTCTCGGCGGCGAACAGCGCCTGAGGCGCATACCGCGTCGCCGACCAGCAGAAGTCACCACCGAGCGAGGTCAGCCGAAGGCGGTCGCCGCGATCGTCGTCGATCAGCTCAAGCCAGAGTGTCCCGGTGCGCAGCCCGAATTCCTGCGGCACGAGGTAGGGAGAGGGTTCCACATGCGACGACCAGCGGCCCAACATCGCCGACCGGTTCCGGTCCGGGTAGTTCTCGTGCGGGCCCCGCCCGAACCAGACGAACCGGTCGAATCGGGGGTCCACTCGGAACAGCACGCCGACACGCGGCAGGTCCGCCGCCTCGTCGGGCACCTCGAACCGGTGACGGTAATCCGCACCGCTCGCGCTCCTGGACACGGAGACGGTGTGGTCCACGATCTCGTGCGCGGGCCGCGTGTCCAGACCGGCGTCCCTCCAGCGGATAAGGGTGCGTGATCCCATCTCTCTCACACGGACGATGTGCTCCATCAGCTTGAGCCCATCGTTGTCCGTCGCAGCGCGCCACACGTTGGGCACCGGGTCGTCCGCCGTCTCGCCCGGCACCGCGACAGCCCCGTTCACCGGCGGGCCGGGGGCGGTTCTTCCGTCCCGCAGAGCGAGCTGGTCCCACGCGACGGGATGCCCCGCCGGTGCGAACCACGACTCTGTTCGGGTCCGCCACGTAATGGTCAGCAGGGCTTGCGCGGCGCCCGCGCGCGCCGCGTCCGCGGGCAGCGGCACGGCCACGCTCCCACCGGGCGCGATGTCGGGGACGT
The DNA here is from genome assembly GCF_010384365.1 of Streptomyces sp. S4.7. NCBI lineage: Bacteria > Bacillati > Actinomycetota > Actinomycetes > Kitasatosporales > Streptomycetaceae > Streptomyces > Streptomyces sp. S4.7. The sequence continues at coordinate 796,367 of NZ_CP048397.1, forward strand.
CGAGCGTGCCGGAGGCCGACGGAGCGCCGTCCAGAAGGAGTTCCCAGCCTGCCGCGAGGTTTCCCGTGCCGGCGAAACGACGTCGGTTGGTCACGTACAACCCGCCGTCCACGTACTCAGTGGTCACAGGCCGGTACACCCAGGCGACTTCGGCCGTTCCGGGGTGAGGCTCGACATCGGCGGAAACCAGGCCGTCCGCGACGAAGTTCGCGTCGTGGGGCGCGTCGCCGAACTGCCCACCGTACGCGAGGCGGGTGGTTCCGTCGGGGAGCCGCTGTCGCAGGCCGTGGTCCTTCCACTCCCAGATGAAGCCGCCCTGGAGTCCGGGCGTGGAGGTGATGACGTCCCAGTAGTCGGCCAGTGAGCCGTTGCTGTTACCCATGGCGTGCGAGTACTCGCACATGATCAAGGGGCGGTCCGCCGCCCCGGCGGCCACCTGCTCCCCGTAGGCCCGGATCTCCTCGATGCCGGGATACATCGGGCAGACGACGTCCGTGGCGTGACGGCCCCCGTCGGTCCACCCGGAGTTCCGGATGGCGTCCTCGTAGTGGAGCGGACGCGAGCGGTCGGCGCGGCGGATCCACCCCGCGAGAGCGTCGTGGTTGACGCCGTACCCGCTCTCGTTGCCCAGACTCCACTGGACCACGCAGGGATGGTTGCGGTCACGCGCCACCATGCGGGCCCCGCGCTCCAGCCAGGTCGCGCGGTACCGCGGGTCGCCGCAGAGGTACCAGTTGAACGCGTGCGACTCGATGTTGGCCTCGTCGACGACGTAGAAGCCCAGTTCGTCGCAGAGGTCGTAGAAGGCGGGATCGTTCGGATAGTGGGATGTGCGGATGGCATTGATGTTCATCCGGCGCATGGCCGCCAGGTCGGCACGCATGTCCTCCGCGGTGACCGCGGCACCGGTGTCGGGGTGGTGGTCGTGCCGGTTGACCCCGAAGATCCATACACGTCGGCCGTTCACGAGGAAGTCCGGCCCGTCGATCTCGACGCGTCGGAAACCCACGCGTACCCGGGTCGCGTCGACCACGTCTCCGGCCGGGTCGATGAGCTCCGCTGCGACTTCGTAGAGCGTCGGCGTCTCCGCCGACCAGGGGAGGATCCGAAGCCCGTCCCAGTGCAGCCGGGCGATGTGCCCGGAGAACTCGTAGGTGTTGTTGACCGCATGGGGAACCGGAGCGTCCTGAGGCCCCGCCACTCCCGCACCGTCGCGGCCCGACAGCGAAACCCGGACGCGATATCCCTCCGCCGCCGTGCTCTCGCCGAAGTCGACCGTGGCGCGGACATCGAGCGATCCTTCACCAGAGCGGGGATCGAGGTCCGCCCGGGCATCCAGGTCGACGAGTCCGACAGGCGGGCGGGCCTCGACACGCACACCGCGGTGGAGACCGGCGAGCCACCATCCGTCCTGGTCCTCGAGGAAGCTGTGCGCCGAGTACCTCACGACGACCACGGCAAGCTGGTTCCTCCCCACGCGGGCCGCTTCGGTCACGTCGTACTCGCTCCCGAGACGGGCGTCGGTGCCGTATCCGACGAACACGCCGTTGAGGTAGACGGCATGCACACTGTCAGTCCCACCCACGTGCAGCAGCAGCCGTTGGCCCTCCCAGTGGGACGGGACGTCGAAGCCCGTGCGGTACACACCTGTGGGGTTGCGCGACGGGAGCCGCGGCGGAGGCTCGGCGAACGGCATCTGGATGTTCGTGTAGTGCGGAATGTCGTCGGCCACCTGGACCGGCCAGCTACCGGGCACGTCGACCGATTGCCATTGCCCGGGCGCCCGCTCTCCTCTCACGGCATCGGCAGGCACCTGGTCGGGAGAGGGGAACAGCCGGAAGGACCAGGTGCCGTCCAGCGACAGCCGGCGGTCCCCCTCGGCGGCGGGACGCGCGCGCATCGGGAGTCGGAGCAGGGATGTCATCGTAGGGTCCGCCCACGGGCGGAGAGCACCGATGATGGGGAGCACGTCGATTCCTTACGTCATGGGACGTCACGGGGGGGAGGAGGCGGCCGGTCCCGGCCACCGCCCGCTCATCGTCATACCGGCCGTGGGTCGGTGATCCGCCGACGGTGCCGACTGGGTCAGCCGCAGGCCGGGCGACCGGTCACCCCACCGCCAGCCGGCCGAGGCGCTCGAAGTCCAGCACCACGCCGTGCCCGGGGCGGTCGGGAGCGGAGACGCATCCGTCCGTGACGGCCATCGGCTCGGCCATGTAGGCGTGCAGGCCGAAGCCGTGTGCCTCCATGTAGGTCCGGTGGGGGACCGAGGCGAGCGCATGCACCGTGAGGTCGTGCACGCCGTGCGACGTCAGCAGCATGTTGTTCGCCTCCGCCAGTGCGGCGACCTTCCTGAACGTCGTGTACCCGCCGATGTTGCTGACGTCCGGCTCGGGAAGCGTCAGGGAGCCGGCGCGGACAGCGTTGTGGAAGTCGTACAGGGTGTGGAGGTTTTCGCCGCCCGCGATGGTGTGACCGCTTTCCCGAACGATCCGGGCGTTGCCGACGAGGTCGTCGGGAATCGTCGGCTCCTCGATCCAGTGCAGGTCGAAGGGCGCGAGCGCCCGAGCCGCGCGGATCGCGCCGTCGACCGTCCACTTCATGTTGGCGTCGACCATCAGCGGGAAGGAGTCGCCGAGGTGCTCACGCAACGCCGACACCCGGTCGACGTCCTCCTTGAGGTCCGGGCGGCCCACCTTCATCTTGATGGCCCGGAATCCCCCGGCCAGGAAACGGTCCGCCTGCGTCTTCAGATCGGCGACCGGCAGTTCCAGGTCGATGCCGCCGGCATACACGGGCACGACAGGGTCGTACCCCCCGAACAGCTTCCACAGCGGCGTCCGTGCCCGGATTCCCTTCAGGTCCCACAGGGCGATGTCGACGGCCGAGATCGCCGATGTGGCGTGCCCCCCGCGGCCGGCGTAGTGCAGCCGCCACCACATCGACTGCCATATCTTCTCGATCTGCTCGGCGTCGGCACCGAGCAGGCAGCCCCTCAGGTCCTTGTCCACCATCGTCGCCACGGCCGCCCCACCATGGTTGACCGTGTAGGTGTAGCCCAGACCTGTCGCCCCGTCGCTGTCCTCGATCCGCACGGTGATGAGCTCGAAGTCCATCATGGCGCCGTGCGTCGAGTCGGTGAGCCTGGTCGGGAGCGGTATGCGATAGAGGTCGGTGCATACCCGTTCGATCATGCCTTGTACCGTCTCTCTCTGAGGTGTGCGTCTGACCCGGCCTCACGGCAGGGAGCTGAGGTCACTTTTCGTGCGGAGCGGGAAGCACGTCGACCGCCGTCGATTCCGCCGTCTCGGGGCTCAGGCCGCGGGTGTAGAACATCTTCTGTCTCTCGTCGGCCGCGAACCCCTGGATGTAGTGCCACGATGCCGTGACGTCGTGGCACAATCCCCAGCGAACCCCGTCCAGTGGCGCGACGGCGTGGTCGGGGAGCCTGAGGGGACCGGCGGCGACGGGTGGGTTCGCGATGTGGGCCATGATCTCGAAGTTGATCCCGTCGGGCGCGAACTGGATCGTGTTGCGTTCCGGTCCGTCGGTGGTGAGCATCGCGGCGATGCCGTCGCCGTATCGCCAGACGCAGGTCTCGTGTCCGCTGTTCGTCACGGGGTTGGCCGGACATCGGTGGTACGGTCCCTCGATGTCGTCGGCGATCACCAGGCCCCACCGGGTCGTGCGTCCGCCGGCGGAGAACCCTTCCCCCATCTGCTCGCCCTTGTAGTAGAGGAAGAATCTGCCTTGGAACGGGACAAGGATCGGGTCGTGCACCTTGTGGCTGTCGAAGGACCCCTGGGAGACGACGCTCAGCCGGTTGTCCTCCTCTCCCGCCCACTCACCGTCCGCCTGGGGTCGGAGAATCGGCCGGGGGGACCTGACCCACGGACCGTCCGGGCTCGGTGCCTTCGCCATCGCGATCGACTCGAAGCTCCGTAGCGCGTAGGGCGACCGGATCACCTGGTAGACGAGGTAGAACCAGCCTTGGTGCTCCAGGACCTCCGGGGTGAACACGCTCCGGTCGTCGTAGCTGCCTGGCTCGCCCCTGCCGAGGGCACGCCCCTGCTCGACCCAGGTGGCGCCGTCGTCGGACGTCGCATGCCAGATCTCGGACCAGTCCCAGGGAAAGACCTTGGCCATCGGGTCGCCGGTTCCGAAGCCGTCGGTCTCCCCGGTCGAGCGGGTGTACCAGACGTGGTACCGCCCGTCGACCGTGAGGACGGAGCTCGGGTCCCGGCGGTGTACGCCTACCTCTGGACCGAGTCCCTGGACAGGGAAGGTCCGGAAGTCGCAGAACCACTCGGGATCAGCCGGGTACCGCCTGCCTCGAACGGTCGCCGCGCTCTCTGCGGGCATGGTCATGCGCTCGTACTCCTCATGGGGGGTGGTCACTTGATCGCTCCGCCGATCCCTCCGATGGAGAAGAAGCGGTTGAGCACGGCGAACACGATCACCGGCGGCAGCAGCATGACGACCGACATCGCCATCACGGGCCCCCAGTCGGTGGCGTTCTGCTGGAAGTAGGTCTGGAGCCCGATCGGCAGCGTGAAGTTGCTCTGCGACCTCAGGAAGACGGTGGCGACCAGGTAGTCGTTCCACGCGACGAGGAAGCTGAAGATCGCCGCCGAGAGAATGCCCGGGTACGAGTTGCGCAGCACCACACGGACGAATCCTCCCCACAGGGAGGCCCCGTCGACCCAGGCGGCCTCCTCCAGCTCGACGGGGATGGAGTCGTAGTAGGCAGCCATCATCCAGCACGTGACGGCCATGCTGCCGGCGATGAAGATGACGGCCACACCGCTGAGCGTGTCCGCCATTCCGATCTTCGCGAAGACAACGAAGAGCGGGATGACGAAGACGATGACGGGCAGGCTCTGGACGACGAAGAGCGAGAGCGTGTAGCCGCCGATGAACCTGTTGCGCAGTCTCGACATCGGATAGCCCGCCAGCGCCCCGATCACGACCGCGAACACGGTCGTCCCCAGGGTGACGGCAAGGCTGTTGTAGAGGTAGTCGAGGACAGGAGTCTTGGAGAAGATCTCGACGTAGTTCGAGAAGTTCCACGAGTACGTCCCGGAGGCGGTCTGTCCCGAGCGGACCGACAGGACCAGGATCATGATGATGGGTGCCAGGGCCACGAGTGTGACGACGGACATGACCGCTGTCTTGGCCCACCCGGCAGCGGATTCCCGCCGCTGCTTGCGCGTGATGCGGTCGGCGGCGGGGGTGGCTGTGCCGGCCCGGAGGGCGGAATGTACTGGAGTGGTCATCTGTACCGCCCTCAGCCGTTCGCCGACGCACGGTTGATGCGACGGAAGAAGTAGATGGACATGGCGATCAGGGCGGTGGTGATGAGGAAGGCGACCGCGACGCCGTAACCGGTGCGGAAGTCCTGGAACACGAGCCGGTAGGCGAACACGACCAGCGTCGAGGTCGACCCGACGGGTCCTCCCCCGGTCAGCAGGAAGACGGAGGGGAAGTCGTTGATCGTGAAGATCGAGGCGAGTACCCACGCGATGTAGACGGGCTTCGACATGATCGGCAGGATGACGTGCCGGATGCGTTGCCAACGACTGGCCCCGTCGAGCCGGCAGGCTTCCTCGACACTGGGGTCCACCGCCTGCAGCGCGGAACTCATCATCATCATCATGAAGGGGACCGTCCCCCAGATCTTGAAGATGATCACGATCGCCATCGCCGAACCGGGGTTGGCCAGGATCTGGACGTCACCGAACCCGAGCTCACGCAGGAGCGTGGGCACCGGGCTGGACGGCGTCGCGACCAGGAAGTTCCAGCTCGTCGTGCTGACAACCACCGGGACCACCCAGGGCAGCAGGAGCAGCACCCGGAACACCGATCTGCCGGGGAAGGACCGGCGCAGCACGAGAGCGAGGGCCGTGCCGATCACCCAGGCCACGAACACCGAGACCACCGTGAACAGGAGGGTGAAGCGCACGGCTTCCCAGAACGCGGGGTCCTGCAAGGCGGTCGTGTAGTTCTCCAGGCCGATGAACTCCCCGGGCCCCGCGATCCCACCGTCACGCAGCGACTGGGAAACCGCGTAGAAGAGCGGATAGGCGTTGAGAGCGATGAGCAGGAAGATCGACGGGGCGAGCATCGCCGCCATCGTCTTCTTGCTCCCGGGGTGCCGGCTCTCGGCCTTCCTCTCTCGGCCCCGAGGCCTGTCCTTCCTCGCCGCCGATCTCGTCGGCACCGACACGTCCGTCATGGACGCCTCCTTCTGTGCGTCAGATGACCCGTGGGTCACATGACCTTCTCGATGCCGTCCTGCAAGGTCCGAAGGGTCTGCTCGCCACTGCTCTTTGCCTGGATGACCTGCTGGGCCCACTGGGTGATGGCCTGTCCCCCGTCGACCGCGTTGATCTCGGGGAAGGGCTCACCGGCGAGCTGGGTGAGGGACTTGCCCACGGGCAGCCACTCCTTGGTCGCCTTGACCAGGTTGGGCTGCGCCTGCACCTCGGGCAGGTCGAGGATGCTCTGGCGCACCGGGACCTTGTTGAGGACGCCCTTCTTCCAGTACGCCGACATGGCGTCGAGGTAGTAGACCGCGAAGTCCTCGACCACGTCCGTGTCCCAGTCACCGGTGTAGAGGATCAGGTCCGACGTGTACGCCATGGTGCCCTTGGTACCGTTCGGGCTGGTCAGGGGGCTTCCCAACGTGATGTCGGCCTTGAGCCGCGGGTCTTCGAAGGAATTGGCGATGTCCGGTGGCAGGATCGACAACGCCGCGGCGCCCGAGGAGAACTGGTCGTTCAGGTTCGCCACCGTGTAGCTCACGCTGCCCGGGTCCATGATTCCGTCCTTGGCCAGCTTCATGAGGAACTCCACCGCCTCCACGTTCGCGTCCGTCACGCACTGCGGCTCGCCGTCCTTGTCGAACAGGCCGCCACCGTTGTTGAACACGAACGACAGGAACGTCTGGTAGGCGTTGCCCCCGGCACCGCCCGAGGCGACCATGCCGTACACGTCGTTCTTCTTCAGCGCCACACCAACCCGGTACAGGTCGTCCCAGCTGCGCGGCTCCTCCACACCGGCCTTCTCCAGCAGCGACTTGCGGTACCAGAGCAGCCGCGAGTCCACGTTCCACGGCAGTGCGGTGTACGCGCCCTTGTACTTGAACACATCGAGCGTGCCCGGCAGGAAGTCGTCCAGCTGCCCCTTGGACCTCAGCTTCGCGATGACCCCGTCGGCCGGATGGACCGCGTCCTGGACGTAGTACTGCAACGACTGGAACGCCCCGCCCGTGGATATGGCCGGCCCGGTCCCAGCGGCGATGGCCGAGCTGAAGGTCTGAAGCCACCCGTCCCAGCTGATCGACTGGTATGTCGCCGAGCCACCCGAGAACGCTGCGGAGATCTCCTTGCCCGCGGCGAGGTAGTCCGGCCCGGGGGACCCCCAGGGCATGTCCCAGAACGCGAACTTCGAGCCACCGGAGCCTTGGGACGAGTTTCCGCCACCAGAGCACGCGGCCAACAGCACCGCCCCTGCCACACCTAGTGAGCCGCCCAGGAATCCCCGTCGGGACACACCGCTGGGCACAACAGGCTTGGTCATCGAACATCTCCCTCGAGCGTCGTTGCATCGGGATGTTCCCCCACTGGAGAACCGGTTTTCCACCGTAGCGTGGCGGCCCGTACCCCACAACCCTCGATCTCATACACGTCGACGGGCGGCTGTCTCCCGGGTCCGCGGGAGACAGCCGCCCGTCGATCAGCTCACGACCGCCTCGAGGTCGTCAGACTCGCGGAACGGCGACCGAGGCCCGCTCCACGATCTCGTACCCCCCCAGCACCTGACGGCTGCCGATCACACGGCCCTCTATCTGGTCGACGAGAGCGTCGACGGCCGCGGCTCCCAGCGTCGCCAGCGGCATGGCGAGCGTGGTGAGGGGAGGATCGAGGAACTCCGCCATGGGGAGGTCGTCGTACGCGATCAGCGACACGTCGTCGGGCACCTTCCACCCTCGGTCACGCACCGCCTTCATCACCCCGACGGCCTGCGGGAACGTGCTGGCGTACAGTGCGGTCAGCTCCGGCCGCGCGTCAAGCAGTCCATGTGCCGCCGCGCATCCGCCGGCCTCGCTGAAGGTTCCGGCGAAGTGGGCGGTGTCGTCCAGGCCCAGCTCGCGCAGCCTGCCCTGGAACCCGTCCAGCCGGGACCGGGCCGGAGCGAGGTCCAGGGGACCCGTCACCATTCCGATACGCCGATGCCCCCTGTCATGAAGGTGGTCGACGACCAGGGCGCTCGCCCCCCGCATATCCATGCCGACGTTACGGTTGGACCCCTGGACCTCCCGGTTGAGAAAGACGTGCGCCAGCCCACCGCGATCGGCGAGGAGGCGCTCGACCAGGGGGTGCTCCGGCCGGGACGACGCGACGAGGAGACCGTCCACCCGCCCGGCCGTCACCAGCTCCGCATAGGCCGCGTCGTCGTCCCCTGCTGCGTCCTCGGCGATGAGCAGCACGTAGCCGTGGTCACGCGCCCTGCGGAAGGCTCCGCGGGTGACCGCGGCGTACACGGAGTTCGACAGATCAGGGATGAGCAGCGCGAACGCCCTGGTCCGCGACACCGACAGCGCGCGCGCCGTGACGTTGGGCCGATACCCGAGTTCCGCGGCGACGGCGAGGACGCGCTCACGCGTCTCGGGCCTGATCCGGAGCGTGGTGTCGTCGTTCAGGATCCGTGAGACGACGGACTTGGTCACCCCCGCGCGCTTCGCCACGTCGACGAGCCGCGCTCGCGCCGGAAGCGCTTTCGCCTGGCCCGCCCCTGCCTCCGATGTCATTCCGTGCCCCTCTCCTACCGCCGCTGCCACGAGCATCTTGCCTGGCAGAGGATCGTGGCGTGCTCCGATGCCCGTTGTCGACCAGGCGTGTCACCGTATGGTAAACCGGTTATCTGTGACGCGCGGACGTGATTCAGGCGTCCTCGGCGGGAAGGAACGACGTGACTCACGAACTCTTCGACAGCAAGGGGCTGCTGGGCAGCGCACCGGCGGCCTTCGTCGCCGGTGAATGCGAGTTCGACTCCTCGCACGGCACGCTTCCGGTGATCAATCCCGCCAACGGGGAACTCGTCGCCGAGGTGCCCAGCAGCTCTTCCTCGACGGTGGACCGGGCCGTGACGGCGGCGGTGGCCGCGCAGCGCGAGTGGGGGCGCCGCAGTCACGTCGCGCGCGCGGCCGTGCTGGAGGCTGTGCGCGACGCGATCGCGGTGCACGCCGATGAGCTGGCGCGGATCGTCTCGGTGGAGCAGGGCAAGCCTCTCTCCGACGCCCGTGACGAGACGGAGGGCGCGTGCGCCTTCTTCGACTTCGCGATCAGCCAGAAGTACCGGGCCGTGGGCTCCATGATGGCGAGTGAGCCGGGCCGGTCGCTCGGCGTGCGTGAGGAACCTATTGGCGTGGTGGCGGCGATCCTTCCCTGGAACTTCCCGGTCGCCATCTTCGCCCGCAAGGTCGCTCCCGCGCTCATGGCCGGCAACGCCGTCGTTCTGAAGCCGTCGGAGCTCACTCCCCTCTCCGCGCTCGCTCTGGCCCGGCTCTGCCGGCTGGCCGGGGTGCCTGACGGGCTGCTGAGCGTCGTGTGCGGAGAGGGCAGGGACACCGGACGGACCCTCGTCACCCATCCAGGCGTCGGGATGGTCACCATGACGGGCTCGACACGCGGCGGCCGGGAGATTCTGGCCCAGGTGGCCGACCAGATCATCCCCGTCTCCCTCGAGCTCGGCGGGAAGGCTCCGTTCATCGTCTTCGAGGACGCGGACCTGGACGCCGCGGTCGAGGCCGCTGCCGACGCACGGCTCTGGAACACGGGACAGGTCTGCACGTGCAACGAGGTGACCTATGTGCACGCCGATCTGCACGACGAGTTCGTGCGCCGCGTGGTCGACCGGTTCGCCTCGGTCACCCCGCTCGATCCGTTCGCGGCCGGCTCGCGACTGGGCCCACTCGTGGCGGAGCGGGAACGGACCAGGGTCCAGGGGATGGTTGATGCGGCCGTCGCGTCCGGTGCCCGCGTCCGGACCGGAGGCGGCCGTCCCGACGGGGAGCAGTACCAGTCCGGCGCGTGGTTCGCGCCCACGGTGCTCACGGGCGTGCGTCCCGAGATGGACATAGCGCGGCGGGAGGTTTTCGGGCCGGTCCTGCCCATCATTCCGTTCGACGCCGAGGCCGAGGTCGTCTCCGCGGCCAATTCGACCGCATACGGTCTGACCGCCTACGTCTACACCCGAGACCTCTCCCGGGCGATGCGCATGATCGACGCCCTGGAATTCGGGGAGGTCTACGTCAACCAGGCCGGGCCCGAACAGGTGCAGGGCTTCCACACGGGCTGGAAGAGCTCCGGCCTCGGAGGCGACGACGGCCCGCACGGCTATGAGAAGTACCTCCGGCGCAAGACCGTGTACGTGCGGCACGCTGTCTGACGGCGAGGCCCCGCCGGGGGACGTCCTACCCACCCGGCCCACCCAACCCGCCCGGCGCTCGGGTGCGGCCCCGGCGGAGCGTCCGGGCCCCTCCGGGCGGGGCTCATCTTGTCGTCGCAGCCGTGTGGACAGGGCGTTGTTCCACCCGCCCCGATGCTCGCCCTGCCCTCCACCGAGCCGTCAACCCTTCTCTGAGCTGCGCTTTTGTCCCGTCACATGGTTGAACGCAGCACAGGACGCAATCTGGTGCAGATACTTGCCCCGCATAAAAAAACCGGTTTACCATCGGGCCGCGCCCCTTCGGTCACGGTAGATCGAGGCGCAGCGTGCGCAGAGACCGTGCGAGCCGGTCCTCTGCTCACCTTCCCAGATGGAGGGAGGCATGACCGTGCACAAGCGCGCTTGCACCACTCCGCCGCCGCGAGCCAGCAGGTCGTTCCGCGTGAGGTGGCCTGTCCTGATAGCGGCCGCCTGCGCCGGGTCAGTCCTGACGACCACCAGCCCTCCGGCCTTCGCGGCCGGAGCTCATGACCTCGGCGACGAGACGATGCTCTACGACTTCCAGGACGGCCGGGTACCCACCGAGGTCGGCCCGTACCAGGCGAAGACGACAATCGTCGGTCGCGGCGACAAGAAGCTCCGGGTCGATTTCCAGGCCCGGAAGAACTACTACTCCTCGTTCTCCGTACGCCCCGAGCCCGTGTGGAACTGGTCGGCGGAGAAGTCCGAGTCGCTCGGCATCGCGATGGAGCTCACGAACCCGGGCAACCGCTCCATCCAGCTCACGATCGATCTGGAGAGCTCGACCGGCGTCGCCACCCGCAGTGTCAACGTCCCGGCCGGCGGCGGTGGCACGTACTACTTCGACGTCGACAGCCCCGCGCTCCACCGCGACACCGGGCTGCGCGCCGATCCGTCCTGGCTCGCGGACAAGGACGTCACCTCTGCGGTCTGGATGTGGGGCTCCAAGGAGACGGATACGAGCCGCATCAGCCAGCTGAACTTCTACGTCGCCGGCCTGCTGCACGACCGGTCGGTCATCGTGGACGACATCCGCGTCGTCCGTGACGCGCCGGCAGACCCCGGTTACCTCAAGGGCCTGGTCGACGCCCTCGGTCAGAACAGCAAGGTCGACTACGAGGGGAAGGTCTCCAGAACGTGGGAGATCCTTCGGCAGCGCGCTGCCGAAGCCAAGGACCTTCGCAGGCATCCGGTTCCGGAGGACCGGTCCAGGTACGGCGGCTGGCTGAACGGTCCACGACTCGAGGCGACGGGCAACTACCGCGTGGAGAAGTACCAGGGGCGGTGGACCCTGGTGGACCCTGACGGCTACCTGTTCTTCTCGACCGGCATCGACAACGCCCGCATGTTCGACTCCCCGACCACGACGGGCTACGACTTCGACCACGACGCGATCCAGGAACTGCCGCCCCCCAGCCTGACGGCCGGCGGCCCCGAGGACCTCAACCGCGTCCAGAAGTCGGCGCTGCCGACCCGCACGAAGATGTCCGAAACCCGCGCCGACCTCTTCAGCAAGTTGCCCAAGTACCGCACCCGCGCAGGCGAGGGCTTCGGTTACGCCCCTGACACCCTGGCCGGTCCCGTCGCGCAGGGCGAGACCTACAGCTTCTACAAGGCGAACGTCGCCCGGAAGTACCCCGGCAGCAACTACATGGAGCGGTGGCGGGACAACACGGTCGACCGGATGCTCAGCTGGGGCTTCACCTCCTTCGGCAACTGGACCGACCCGGAGATGTACGACAACGATCGAATCCCGTACTTCGCCCACGGCTGGATCAAGGGCGACTTCAAGACGGTGAGCACCGGCCAGGACTACTGGGGCCCGATGCCGGACCCTTTCGACCCCGCGTTCTCCGACGCCGCAGCCAGAACCGCGCGAGCAGTCGCCGACGAGGTCGCGGACAGCCCGTGGGCGATCGGCGTATTCATGGACAACGAACTGAGCTGGGGCAACGCCGGCAGTTTCAGCACCCGTTACGGCGTCGTCATCGACACCATGTCACGTGACGCGGCAGAGAGCCCCACCAAGTCGGCGTTCTCCGAAGAACTGGAGGACAAGTACGGGACCATCGACGCTCTCAACGCCGCCTGGCAGACGACAGTTCCGTCATGGGAAGCACTCCGTAGCGGCAGTGCCGACCTCGGCTCCGACGAGACCGCGAAGGAGTCCGACTACTCCGCGCTCATGACGCTCTACGCCACTCAGTACTTCAAGACGGTCGACGCCGAGCTCGACAAGGTCATGCCGGACCATCTCTACGCGGGTTCGAGGTTCGCCAGCTGGGGCCGCACACCGGAGGTCGTCGAGGCAGCGAGCAAGTACGTCGACATCATGAGCTACAACGAGTACCGCGAGGGACTGCACCCGAGCGAGTGGGCGTTTCTCGAAGAGCTCGACAAGCCCAGCCTCATCGGTGAGTTCCACATGGGAACGACCACTACCGGGCAGCCGCATCCGGGTCTCGTCTCGGCGGGAACGCAGGCCGAGCGGGCACGGATGTACGCCGAGTACATGGAACAGCTCATCGACAACCCGTACATGGTGGGCGGCCACTGGTTCCAGTATGCCGACTCGCCCGTGACTGGCAGAGCACTCGACGGGGAGAACTACAACATTGGCTTCGTCTCCGTCACGGACCGTCCCTACCCGGAGATCGTCGCCGCTGCCCGCGACGTGAACCAGCGTCTCTATGACCGCCGATACGGCGACCTGGCCACGGCCGAGGGACATTACACCGGTCGGCGTTCAGCGGAGTAGCCGATCGAGAGACGGACACTCCGTCCGGGGCCGCCGCCCGCACACATGGACGGCGGCCCCGGACCCGTGGCACGTGTGCCCGCCGATACTCTGGACGTCATCTCACTTGTCAAGCTCACCGAGGAGGGCGGCCTGTGAGGCTGATCCTTTGGAGTGGACACCCTGACAATGGATCTTGATGGTCCAGGGAGGGATGTCCAGGTGGGACGCAGGTGTCCGTATCCGGAGGAGTTCAGGAAGGACGCGGTCGCGCTCTACCGTGCCGCGGCCGGGAAGAGAACCTACGCGGCAGTGGCCGCGGATCTCGGCATCACCGCAGAGTCGCTGCGGACGTGGGTGCGTAAGGACGAGGCTCAAGCCGTGCCCGGACGCCGTGACACGGGTGGCGAGGCGGAGGAGCTGGCCCGGCTGCGGGCGGAGAACGCCCGGCTGCTGAACGCCGAGAAAGAGTGGCACCTCGAGCGCGAGATCCTTCGCCGGGCGGCCGCGTATTTCGCTCGGGAGGTGAAGTGAGCCCTCGCCGCTGGGACTTCATCTCCGACAACCGCGCCGACTTCGGCGTCAAGCGGATCTGCCGGGTGCTCGGGGTGTCCCGCGCCGGCTTCTACCGCCATCTGGCCACCGGGCAAGCCCGCACGAGTAATCGTCAAGACCTGTGGGGGCCGCTCGACGGTTGTCCCGATGACGGAGGACGTGACCGCCGCGACCTGACGGGCTGTGACTCATGTTGGCCAATGCAGTGGTTGCCCCTGCGGTGATCGAAATTGGATCGTCTGCGGCTCGTGGTCAGTCGTAGGGTGCGGCAATGGACTGGAACGCCTGGCATGGCAAGTACGACGTAGCGGACTCCTGGATGGAACGGAGGCTGCGGACCGTTCAATCGCAGACCCGGGCTGCCCTGGACGATGCCCCGGCCGGGCCGCTGAAGGTGATCAGCCTGTGCGCCGGGGACGGTCGCGGCCTCCTCCACGTCCTGTCCGATCATCCACGCCGCCACGAGGTGCGGGCGCGGCTTGTCGAATTGGACGCCCGCAACACCGCCGCGGCTTCGGAGACGGCTCGCCTGGCAAAGCTGGACCAGGTCGAGGTAGTGACGGGCGACGCCTCCCTCATCGACCAGTACCGAGACATGACCCCCGCGGACCTCGTTCTGGTCTGCGGTGTCTTCGGAAACATCACCGACAGCGACATTGAACCGTTCCGGGTTCGGTACAAGGCCGCGTAGTTAAGGCCTGTCGGCGCAGGTCAAGAGGGTTTTGAAGATCCCGAGACAAGGCGAGGGGACCCCTGGTATACCTCGGGAGTCCGCCAAGACATCTCAAGGTTCAGAGGTCCCCTTGCCGTTCCAGTATTTCACCGAGCCCGCTCCGGAGGGATCGGTTCCTGTGGCCGATGCGTTCACCGCCGGCCACCTGGGCGAGCTGACGAGGTACGTCCTGGACTCCGGCGTTCTCGGTGTGATCGGCGCCCAGGTCGACAGCGCGGCCCAGGCGGCGGGAACGCTCCGCGGACGCCGAGCGCGCGCTCTCACCCAGTTGACCACGCGGGAGGTGATCGTCGACGCCGACGCCGACACGATCCCCGCCGGCGTGGACGGCGAGGCTCTCACACTGCCGACCCCGGTCCGGTGCCGCATCCAGCCGGATGCCCTGCGGGTGCGCGTCCCCCGCGACCGTCCCGGTGTGCCGCGCGTCAGGCCCCCGATGGACTGGCGCCAGGTGCGGCGGCGGCGCGCTCGACCATCCGAACGGCGGCCGGACATGGCAACTGACACCCCGACGAGCCCCGGACGCGGTGCGGCCCTGCTCACGGTGGCGCGGTCCGCCGGTACGGCGACCGGACTGGTCATCGTTTACTACCTGCCGCCCATGGACCAACCGTTGGCCGCGGGCACGACGGCCGGTCTCGTTCTCGGCCTGCTCGCCGTGACCGCGCTGTTCCTCTGGCAGGTCCGTACCATCGTCCGCTCCCCGCACCCGCAGCTACGGGCCGTGGAGTCACTCGCCGCCGTCGCCACCTTGTTCGTGCTGCTCTTCGCGACCTCGTATTTCCTCCTGGAGAACGACACGACCGGCAGCTTCTCCGAACCCCTCAGCCGTACCGACGCCCTGTACTTCACGCTCACCGTGTTCAGCACCGTCGGCTTCGGCGACATCACCGCCGGCTCCGACACCGCACGCGTCATGACGATGATCCAGATGGTCGGCGGAATCCTGCTCGCGGGCGTGGCCATCCGGGTGGTGGTCAGCGCCATCCAGGCCGGCCTGCGGCGACAGGGGAAGAAGGAACCATGAGGCTTCCGGCCGCTGAGGCTCCCTCCGGAGCCTCAGCGGCAGCCCCGCACGCCGCTACGCCCCGTCCCCGGAAGAGAGCAGGGCGCAGCGGCGGTAGGGGAGATCAGGCGTACGCGCAGATCACGTACACCGAGATGCCCACGCTGCTGTACGCATTCTGACGTCCGAGGCCGATCCAGCCCCGCCCGTCGTCCGTCGGGAACGAGCCGACCAGGATGGCATCGTTGCCCTGTGCCTCCGCGCCGCCGCCGATGGCGACCTTCCCCGCCGGGCAATACACCGTCCGCCGTTGGAAGTTCGGCACGTTCGCGTTCGGCAGCTTCACCACCTGGTACCCGTCGACCGCCGCGGCCCGGGACACCTGACCGCTCTTCGGAGCCGTCTGGCTGTCCGACGCCTGCGCCGCCCAGCCCACGCCCGACACCAGCGCCACCGCCAGCGCACCCACCCCGAGAACCCTCAAGCCTCGCATCCTGCTCCTTCACGTCCGGCAAGGCCCCGATGGCCGGCGCCTCGTCCACAACCTCCACCCTGCCTGCTTCCAGCATCCCAGAGCATCATTTACGCGACTAAACACCCAGATAGAGCGAAGGGGAAGCACGGTCTCCTCCGACGTGCCCAGCGCCCGCCCCCAGGTGGGTTTCGGACGGGCGGCCGACGTCCGGATCCAGCGGCCGGACGGCGCTGACGATGCGTCGGCGGAGCACTCGCCGCCTGTCCCCCGAGCTCCCAAACTCGCGGGTCGGGCAAGTCGGCACGTTTTATGGGCGGTTGGTGATCCGTTCGTCGACGGAGTTCCTCGACCTCGCGGAAGCTGAGCGGGAAGCGGTGGTACAGCCACACACAGTGGGAGATGACGACCGGGTACCGGTGCCCCTTGCACGACAGCGACGCGCTCCCCACGAACGACCCTTCCCTGGCTGATCAACCAGAAGATCATCCCATCCAGTCAACCAACGTGACAGCGCCCATCCGAGAGCTTCCTCGGCAACGACGTCCTGGCCACGGCCGTCGACGTACTGGCCGAGTGCGAGACCGCCGTCACCGCGTGCGCCACGGACATGCTCGCGGAGAAGGACGCGGACACACTGAGGGCGGCGATCGACCGGGATCTGGACTGCGCCGACGTCGCCGGCGCGACCCGCCGGATCCTCACCCGGCACAGTGGCCACGATCCGGCGCTCCTCACCGCACAGGTCGAGGCCTGTCTCATCGCCTGCCAGCACAGCCACGACCTGTGCAGCGGACACGCCCAGCACCATGACCACTGCCGGATCTGCGCCGAAGCCACCGCTCGCGCCACGGAAGCCTGCCGGAGTGTGCTCAAGGCTGTACGAGGCTGAAGTCCCGCGCGGTCACTCCCGCGCAGGACGTGGCGGCCAGAGGCGGAGACGTCGGCGAGCCAGGCGATGAGAGGGCGAATGGTCGTCCATGATCCGTCCGCCCAGCCCGGCGTGGGCTCGGTCGGGAGCACGGCAGTGGCTGCACGCAACCGTTGCGGCAGGTGACCGTCACCTCCACCGAGTCAAGCCGTAGCGCGCGCCCTTTCCCCCGGCGCGACAGCGCCGGGCGCCCTTTCCAGTGCGCTGGTGTGGGCACGTCCTACGCCTGCGGGTCTCTGCCCAGTAGTCGCCGCGAGGTGGCCTTGAGTTCCCGGCGGTCGCGGTCCGATTCGCGGACATCCCGAAGCGGGGCGCGTTCCGTCGGCCGAGGTCGGGCAGCGCATCTCCGAGGAGGGATCGGGCAGCAAAGTCCACACATGGGTGCCCCAGGCAGCGGCGGTCAGGAGCTTCGCCAGACAACACCGCGCTGCTCGTACTCCATGATGGACTCGACACCGAGGGCGACGGAGGCTCCGCACGCGCGGGTGAGCAGCCAGAGCGCCAGATCGATTCCGCTCGTGACACCTCCCGCGGTGACGAGGTTCCCGTCGTCGACGACCCGTGCGTCGATCACCTTGCCTCCCTGGGAGGCCAGTTCGGGCTTGGCCAGGTGGTGGGTCGTACAGAGTCGGCCTTCTCCACCGTCAAGCTCCGCACCAAGGTCACCCGCGGCGCCGGCAGCCCCGCCGCAGCCCTCGCGATGGTGTTCAAACTCGTCGAGTCCGCCCAGGCCCGCTGGCGGGCGATCACCGGAGCCCACCTCGTGCCCCTGGTCCGCACGAGCGTCCGGTTCGAGAGTGGCGTCCTGGTCGAACGTTCGCGGGGCGCTGCCTGATCTTGTGGCGGCTGGTCGGACAGGGCAATTACTCAGCTTGGTGTTTAACCTCGGCCGTTCACCTGACCCGCTGATCTTGGTTCGTTCCCGGGACAGCAGGGCGGCCGTTCTTCACGCTTCGAGGTGTCGAGCAACGTCGCGTGAAGGAACGGCCGCTGGTGAAGAGTCTCGCCCTTGAACAGTCCGCTGACGCCGCGTTGAGTGTCCTGTCCCACTTTCGTGTCCAGTTCTACGACTGCCTCTACACCCGGGCGGATGCGCTCTTCGGGCTTGCCGACGCGGTGCTGTGCTCGGACGGCCCGGTGACCTCGCTGGTCGAGTTGACGCTCACGGCCGAGCACCGGCGTGGGCACGGGGCGATGTACGACGCGGTCAACCATGGCTGGCTGGAACCGCGCCGTCTGCGCAGGCTGCTGACCTCCACGCCGCTGCCGCGGGCCGCCGACGGGCGGATCGTACTCGCGGTGGACGTGAGCAACTGGCTGCGTCCCGACGCCCCCACCAGCCCGGAGCTGTTGTTCTGCCACGTCTACGGGCGGGGCCGCAGCGCGGATCAGTTCATCCCCGGCTGGCCCTACTCCTTCGTCGCCGCGCTGGCGACGGGACGCACGTCCTGGACGCGATCCGGCTCGGGCCGGCCGACGACGCCACCGCGGTGACCGCCACCCAGCTGCGGGAGGTGGTCACCCGGCTGGTGCAGGCAGGGCAGTGGCGGCCGGGCGACGCGGACATCCTCGTCGTCATGGACACCGGCTACGACGTCACCCGCCTCGCCTACGTCCTGGCCGACCTGCCCGTCGAACTGGTCGGCCGGCTCCGCTCGGACCGCGTCATGCTTCGCGATGCCGGCCCACGCCGCTCCACCCCACGCGGTGGACAGCCCCGCAAGCACGGCGGCGTCCTCACCTTCTCCAAGCCGGACTCCTGGCAGACCACCCGACCAGGCCACCACGTGCGACACCACCCGCTACGGCAGGGCCGAAGCCCTCGCCTGGGACCGGATGCACCCCCGCCTGCAGGCCCGCGGCCCATGGCTCGACCATTGCGGCGAACTCCCCCTGATCCACGGCACGTTGATCCGACTGAAGGTCGAGCACCTGCCCGGTGACCGCGACCCCAAGCCGGTCTGGCTGTGGTCCTCACACACCGGGATGACCGGCCAAGACGTCAACCTGCGCTGGCAGGCGTTCCTCCGCAGATTCGATCTTGAACACACCTTCCGGCTGTTCAAACAGACCCTGGGCTGGACCGTCCCCAAGGTCCGCGATCCGCACACGGCCGACCTGTGGACATGGCTGATCATCGCCGCCCACACCCAACTCCGCCTTGCCCGGCCCCTCGCCGAGGACCTCCGCCGACCCTGGGAACGGCCCGCCGAGCCCCGCCGGCTCACCCCAGCCCGGGTCCGCCGGGGGTTCCGCCACCTCCGCGTGAAGACCGCCCGTCCCGCCGACGTGCCCAGACCCTCCAAGCCCGGCCCCGGACGCCCACCCGGCTCGAAGAACCGCAGGCCAGCCCCACGTCACGAGCCAGGGAAGACCGTGAAACGAATCGAAACCCTCACCGAACACGTCCGCCTGAAACAGCAGCGAGGTTAATGATCAAGCTCAGACAGAAGTGGGGCTGCCATTACAGACGTCAGCCGGATTGTGCAGTCTCACACTGACGGAGCACGTCGTAGCCCACGAACTCAAACAGTCGGGTGCTGGTGCGCAGGGGGCGAGGCGTGCCGGTGAACCGGTGCACACCGACCCCGTAGCCAGCACCCGGTTCGGACAGCCACTGCAGTTCGAAACCCTGCTCGTCGAACCAATCGCAGATCATGGGGACTCGGTCGGGGGCGGCACGGTTGCGGGTCCAGATGACGGTGCCACCGGTCTTGCACAACTGGTTGCAGGCGCCGATGGTGCCCTTGATGTCGCTGTCGGTGATGTTTCCGAAGACACCGCAGACCAGAACGAGGTCCGCGGGGGTCATGTCTCGGTACTGGTCGATGAGGGAGGCGTCGCCCGTCACTACCTCGACCTGGTCCAGCTTTGCCAGGCGAGCCGTCTCCGAAGCCGCGGCGGTGTTGCGGGCGTCCAATTCGACAAGCCGCGCCCGCACCTCGTGGCGGCGTGGATGATCGGACAGGACGTGGAGGAGGTCGCGACCGTCCCCGGCGCACAGGCTGATCACCTTCAGCGGCCCGGCCGGGGCATCGTCCAGGGCAGCCCGGGTCTGCGATTGAACGGTCCGCAGCCTCCGTTCCATCCAGGAGTCCGCTACGTCGTACTTGCCATGCCAGGCGTTCCAGTCCATTGCCGCACCCTACGACTGACCACGAGCCGCAGACGATCCAATTTCGATCACCGCAGGGGCAACCACTGCATTGGCCAACATGAGTCACAGCCCGTCAGGTCGCGGCGGTCACGTCCTCCGTCATCGGGACAACCGTCGAGCGGCCCCCCACAGGTCTTGACGATTACTCCGACGACCGTCCACGTCACCCCTTCCTCCGGACAACCCGCTGTGTACTCGCCACCACTCCCCCTCTGTCATCACCGTCAGCGGCACCTCACCGCTGTACCGGATAACGCACCGCTCACAGAGAACACACGGTCCACGACCGCATGCCACAGATGTCAGCGGCATCGAAAACAGGGTGCGGATAACACATGGTGCCGCTGGCGAACGCCTGACGCTCCGGCGCGAACACGTGGACGCAGGAGAAGCGCAAGGCCTTCGCGAACGATCTGACGCACTCGCAGCTGCTGGCCGTCTCCGCCGCCTCGAACCGGTCCAAGGGCGACCAGGGCCCGGACGAATGGCAGCCGCCGTCCAAAACCTACTGCCGCACCTAACCTACGCGCGCGCCTGGGTGTCGGTGAAGTCCACCTACGGACTGTCGGCGACCGAGAACGAGAAGACCACGCTCACCGACATGCTGGGTACCTGCCCCTCATGAACACCAACCCCCCGCAGCCGGAACAGCTCGTCAGTGAGGTGAAGGCCGGGCCGGGCGGCGCGATGACGGACGAGGTCGGCATCATCACCGGCGATCTCCCCGTCGCCACCCGCCTGCTGCCCGACGGGCGCGCCCATATCGCCATCCAGTACACGGACGCAGACGAGTGGTACACCCTCACCGGCAGCCCCGTCCCAGTGCCGCCGGAGGGCCTGGTGACCCTGCACGAGCAGATCGTGGAACGGGTCCGCCGCGGTGGTGGCGCCGAAGCCCAGCGCTGAAGGGCGAAGCCCTTCCTGCTGTCGGCCATGGAGTGCGTCCCCCTTCCGGGCGGCACGCCTGTGCCTTCACCCCGGACGCACTGACGCGAGCCCGGAAGAGAATTACCGCAGGGAGACCACAGTGCGTACTCACGGCCCCGAAGGGCTCTCCGAGCGCTCATAGGTACTGGCCGGTATGGCAGAAGGATCCGATCCGCAGCAGGACGTCACCTGCCGACGCCGGTCGGGTCCGTGGGCCTCAAGGTGTTCGACGACGTCAACATCAGCGACGCCGATTTCAGCGGGCCAAGGAGAAGATCCCCCGCTGGTCCCCTGGCCGGAGACGGACTCGCGCAGGCGCATGCCCGTGTCCTGTATGCCGAAACTGGGCTGATCGTGGTTGTTTGGGGGCATGATCGGCAAAGTGCGCGCCCGTGTCCTGCCGGCGTCCCAGCGCCGCTCGCTGGACGAGTTGACCGAGGATCTGGATCTGTCGTTTGGGGACACCGCGTCCAAGCGTTCGGCCTTCTGGACGATGCTGACGCTGTCGTCGGTCATCGCTTCCGGTGGGGTGCTCACGGACTCGACGGCGACCGTGATCGGCGCGATGATCATTGCGCCGCTGTCCACGCCCATCATGGGCATCGCCCTGGGTTCGGTGCAGCGCCGCCGTACCGGATCGGCCGGGGTCGTCCTCCTTGCGTGCCTGCTGGTGATCGTGGTCGGGATGGTCATGTCGGTGGCTCTGCCCAGCGACTACGACCTGCTGTCGAACAGCCAGATCTCCTCAAGGACGTCGCCGGGCCTGATGGACCTGGTCGCCGCCCTGGCGACCGGTTTCGCCGGCGCGGTGGCGCTGGCCCGCCGGGACGTCGCCGCCGTGCTGCCCGGGGTCGCGATCGCCATCTCTCTCGTCCCGCCCCTGGTGGTGGCGGGGGTGTGTCTGGGGCAACTGTCGGGATGGCTGGCGCTGGGCGCGCTGGTGCTGTTCGTGTCGAATTTCTTCGCCCTGGTCTTCGGGGGCATGGTGGTCTTCGCCTCGCTCGGTTACGGCGTGGAGGCCGACAAGGCGGCCGAACGGCCCGCCCGCAGGGCTTATGCCGCCATGGTCCTGCTGTTCGTCGTCGTGTTCGTTCCGCTGACGGCCAACACCGTGGTCACGTTCCTGCTCGACACGTGGACCGGCCGGACCAAGGACGCGGCCGAGCAGTGGCTCGCCGACGTGCCGGGCGCGTCCGTCACGAGTGTCGACGCGGCCTCCCGGACGATGTACGTCCACGTTCGCACCCCCGGAGACCTCCCGCCGGTGGAGTTTCTGCTCGACCGGCTCGAGGGACGGATCCCGGACGGCATCCCCGTCGTGGTGGACACCTCACGCGGTCGGCGCATCGACGCCGGAGTGGTCGGCGACTGAGCGTCGCACCGGGCCGTCCCGCCGTGCCCGTCGTCCGTGACGGGAGCGGAGCACTCGGCACACCCGCCGTCAGCTCCCGTGAACGGTGACCGTGACCCTGTCGGCCTCGGCCACGCCGTCCCAAGCGTCGACGATCGCCACAGCGCGGCCCCTCGGCCGTCCGGTCCCGTCCAGTCACCTGAACGGGTGGCGATGACGCCACGTGAGGGCGGATGGCCTCGTCCGCGCCAGGCCACTGACACCGTGAACCGTATCGCCGAGGAACTGAGGCCATGCCGACGGAACCCCCGGCGGCACCCTGCTCCTGTCCGCGAAATGGAGTTCTTGTGCGTCGTCGCAGAGCCGCTCTGCTCACCGCTCTTCTGGCTTCCCTTGTGGTGGAAGCCTCTTGTCCGGAGGCCACCGGTGGATCGTCGCCCGGACACGGCACGCTGGATCAGCGCGGTGTCGTGCGCAGTGGCAGCCGGCCCATCGCCGCTGCCGAGGTGACGCTGCTTCAGGCCGGGGACCACCCCGGTGCAGGCGCTCGTCCGCTGGCCCGCACACGCAGCGACGCCCACGGCCGTTTCAGCCTCTCGTACCATGCCCCGGACAACCCGGACGCCGTGCTGTATCTGACCGCGGACGCCGGACCGGCCGGCTACGGGCACCCCCGGGCCGCCCACCGTGTGCGGCCGGTCCGGCTGGTCGCGATGCTCGCCGCCAGCCGCCGTACCGGAAAGGTGGTGCTCAACGAGCGCACCACGGTCGCGGCGGGCTTCGCGATCGCGCAGTTCACCCGCGGAGGAAAAGTGGCCGGACGCAGCCCCGGGCTGCAGAACGCCGCGGACGTCTCCCACAACCTGGCCGACATCACCAACGGCGCGGCGGCCAGGACGCTCGCCACCGCCCCCAACGGCAACCAGACGTCCACGCTGCGCGCCTTCAACACGCTGGCCGACATCCTGTCCGGCTGCACCGCCGAACAGACCTGCGGCACGCTGTTCGACCTGGCCGGCCGGCCGGGGGCACCCGCTCCCCGGGAGACCTTCCAGGCCGTCGCGGACATCGCCCGGCTGCCCGGCAACCACGTCGCCGAACTCTTCGCGCTGGCCGACGGCCGCAACATCCACCGGCCCAGGCTGACCGCGGCCCCCGACGCCTGGACCCTCGCCCTGCGCTATGTGGGCAACGGGCACGAGCTGGACGGACCGGGCAACGTCGCCTTCGACGCGAAGGGCACCGCCTGGATCGGCAACAACTACGAGTTCAACCGCGATCCCCGGGAGTCCGTCTGCGGTTCGCGCATCCTGTCCCGGCTGACTCCGACCGGCCGGGACGTCCCCGGCGCCCCCTACCGCGGTGGTGGACTGTATGGCGTGGGTTTCGGCACCGCCATCGATCCCAAGGGCCACGTCTGGGCGGCCAACTACGGTTTCCAGGGCACCGGCTGTCCCCTCGACGCCAGCCGCCTGTACCGCAGCGTCTCGGAGTTCACCGCCGACGGCCGGCCCCTCTCACCACCCCAGGGCTGGCGGCAGGGCGACATCGTCCAGCCGCAGGGCACCGTGTCGGACCGGCAGGGGAACATCTGGATCGCCAACTGCGGCAGCCGGAGCGTGACCCGGATCCCGAAGGGGAACCCCCGCCGGGCCCGGAACATCACGCCCGGCGACAGCCTGATCAAGCCGTTCGGCGTCACGGTGGACACGCGGGGACGCGCCTGGGTGACCGGCAACGGAAGCGACAGCGTGAGCCTGCTCCCCGCAGGGCACACCCCTGCGCTCGATCACCGGCGGCGGGATCAAACGGCCCATGGGCGTCGCCTCCGACAGCCTGGGCAACGTCTGGGTGGCCAACGGAGGCGCGGTGGTCGCCCCCTGTGAGGGCACCACGCCCACCATGGTCGCCGAGGCGATCAAGGACATCGTCACCCGGCACGTCGACGCCTCGGTCACAATGGTCCGTCCCGACGGCACCACCCCCGCCAAGCCGTTCGTCAACGACGGCCTGTTCCTGCCCTGGGGAATCGCCGTCGACGGCAACGACACCGTATGGGTGGCCAACTTCGGCGGCCACCGCCTGGCCAACCTGTGCGGCGCCCGCCAGTCCGCCTGCCCGCCCGGACTCCGCACGGGCGACCCGATCTCACCGGCCGACACCGGCTACCCCAGCGACGGACTGGAACGCAACACCGCCGTCCAGATCGACCCCTCCGGCAACGTCTGGCTGGCCAACAACTGGCGGACCGTGCCCCTGCGGACCAACCCAGGCGGCCACGAGATGGTGGTGTTCATCGGGCTCGCTGCCCCGGTGCGCACCCCGCTGCTCGGACCGCCGCGGCACCTCTGACAGCCGGGGCCCGGGGGCTGAACTGCCTAGTGCCCGATCGGCGCCCGCTCCCGGCCCCGTTCCGGACTGCTCCCAGTACGACGACGATCATCGCCGGACGTCTCGACCATGGCGGACCTTCCCGCTCAGACCGGGACGGGCGACAGCGGCTCGACCGACGCGGCACCTGCTGCGTGCTGCCGACTTCCTGCGCGATCAAGGAGCACGGGGGCGTTCACCGAGGAGGAGCCGGCGGAGACGCCGAGTTCCACGACCGGCTGCCCGACACGGTCTGCCACACCGAGGGCCGCCTGCCAAACCCGACGGCCGCGATCGTGGACTGGCAGCCGGTGCGGGCGGTACCGGGCCTTCGGACGACGCCGGACTGCGCGACGGCCTGGAGGCCGAGGTGATGGGAGCGGCCCGCGCCGACATCGCCCTGGTGCGGCAGTGTGTGTGACGGGAGTGCAGGTCCCCGGGAAGACATCTGGCGGTGACGGTCCGGCCGCCGGTTGCGGGGTACCCGCACCAGGGGTCCGCTGAAGGGCGGGAGTCCGGGTTCTCAGGGAATCCGGGCCCGCAGGTCCGTTCAGTTGGAGGGAACGCGGAGGAGGCGGCCCGTAGGCGTAGGAGTGACCGGCATCGTCGCGACCACCGCAATGGTACGCGACCTCACGCGCAGCGCGAGCTGGTACTGCGAGGTGCTCGATCTGCAGTTCATCCGCGAATTCACGGTCGACGGCGCGGTATGGGGAGTCGTCCTGCACGACCGGGACGCGGACTTCGTCATCGTCCTGCAGGACCTGTCGACCGTGCCCGGGGTGCGGGACCTGCACGGCAGCCGCCCTCTGGTGCTGAACGCGCCCTCGCGGGAGACGGTGGAGAATCTGGCCGGGCGGTTCGGCGGGCTCGGGCTCGACCCGCGCGGCCCGGTCACCGACCCGGACGGGACCGTCGTGGACGTCGTCGACCCGGACGGGATCATCCTGCGTGTCCGGCACGTGACGAGCCCGCCGGACACCGGCTTCCAGGGCGTGGCGTACGACGCCGACGGCACGGTCACGGGCATCTACGCCACCCCGGCCCTCGACGTAGCCACGCCGTGATCGGTGCCGCCGGACGGCACCGATCACGGGCCAATGCCCGGCCGCGGGCCCGAGGACAGTGGAGTTTCGTGGTTCACGTCCTCGAACACCGGTAGACCGTCCACCAGGCGGCGGCGCACCCGGGCGGTTGCTCGGGACGGCGCCCCGGTCGATGGCGTAGGCGCAGCGGTAGCCGGTGGTCCGGGGGTTGCCAGGTGGCCCGGGCAACTGCGATCAAGGGCCGGCTTGCCGTGGCCGGGGGCCGTGCCGCCCGCTGGGGACCTGCATGTGACGGTGGGGCAGCGGCAGTATTCCCGGACGTTGATGCGGGGTGGCCCGTCCCGTAGCTGGCTGACGTCCGCCGGGGCGGTGCCCGTATTCTGGCCCCGTCTGTCCAGCCCTCCTGCAGCCCGTTTCCCTCGCCCTTTCGCGCGCGCCGGTCACGGACGACGCGTGACCACCGACGGGACACCGTGTGAGCACCGACCAGCCGGCAACTCCTCTGACTCCCTACCCGGCCCGCGTCGCGGTGCCGGGCCGACGCGACTGGTGGCCGGCCCTGCGCAGGACGCCGGCGGCCTTGCGAGGGAGGACGCGACGGACTGGGCTGCCGCGCTGACGTATTACGCGGTGCTCACCATCTTTCCCACCCTGCTGGTGGCGCTCTCGCTGCTCGGGATCGCCGGCGGCCCGGGAGCCGGGCACCTCGTCGACCAGGTGGCCGCCGTCGTCCCGGCGCGGGCGCGCCCCGCCGTGCTGGGCGCGCTGGAGAGCATGGCCGCCCAGCAGACCCCCGCGCGGCTGCTGGCCGCCTTCGGCACCGTCGGTGCCCTGTGGTCGGCTCCAGCTATCTGAGCGTCTTCCGTCGCGCGGTGCACGCCATGAACGGTGTCCAGGACCGCCGCCCGCTGTGGAAGAAGGCCCCCCTGACTGTGATCACCGCGCTCGCGCTGCTGACGCTGCTCGTCTCCAGTGTCCTGGCCCTGGTTCTCACGGGCGATGCGGCCCGCGCGGCGGGCCGGATCATGGGGGTGGACGGCGCCGCCGTCGCGGCGTGGAACGTCCTGAAGTGGCCGCTGCTGGCGTGCCTGGTCACCGTCCTGGTCCTGGTGCTGTTCCGCTCCGGCCAGGCCACTGCCTACGGCCTGCGGCACCGGGCCGTCGGCGGCATGCTCGCCGTCGTCCTGTGGCTCCTCGCGTCCGCGGGCTTCACTCTGTACACCACCAACTACGCGGGCACCTACGACCGTCTGTACGGGTCACTCGCGGGCATCGTCGTCTTCCTCGTCTGGCTGTGGATATCAAACCTCGCCCTCCTTGCCGGAGCCCAGTTCAACGCCGAACTCGCCACGCTCCGCCATACCCGGCCGGTCCCTTCCGACGGAGTCTGACGCCCCCTGCACGGGTGCCTCCGGGCCCGGTTCCCGCCGCCGGGCCGCACATTGGCCCGCCCGGTCGGGCAGGGAGCCCGAGGGCACCGAACCCCTACATGTCCGGTGTGGCACCAACGGGGCCGCGGACCCGGTACTGTCGCACTGCCCTGATGCCCGGGCGCGGCGGACTACTGCAGAGCCCTCGACGGGACGGGCTGAGCCGTCGGGGGTCGGGGCCCGTCCGGACGTCGGCCGAGTAGAGGACCCGTATGCGCCCGTGGCTTCGCCGAATACCGACCGTCCTCGGGTACACCACCGCCCTCCTGGCCGTCGCCGCCCTGTCCGTGGCGCAGGTGGTGAGCGTTCCGTCGACACGACCGCCTCGGCGGAGTGATCCACGAGTACCAACACGCCGCTTGACCTGCACGGACATGATTCTCGGCATGCACAGTCCGGGAGGGGTGGTCAGGGCACGAGGCTGTCGAGGTCGATGTCGACGGGGATGGGGACGGAGACCTTCAACCGGTTGCGGTGGATGCCGGTGGCCACGTAGGTGCTGGTCATGGTGTCGAGTTCGTAGGTGTGGACAGTGGGGGCGCCGATCTCGTCCTCGACGCGCCAGAAGTGGGGGATCCTGGCCTGTGCGTACTTGAAGGGCTTCAGGGAACGGTCGCGGTTCGCCGACTCCTCCGAGACGACCTCGATGACCAGGGCGACGTCTTTGGGCGCGTACCACGTTCGGTCGGGATCGTACGGGGCGGTCGTGACCAAGATGTCCGGCTCGGGGCGGCTCTTCTTGTCGAGCC
Source organism: Streptomyces sp. S4.7 (assembly GCF_010384365.1). Taxonomy (NCBI): domain Bacteria; kingdom Bacillati; phylum Actinomycetota; class Actinomycetes; order Kitasatosporales; family Streptomycetaceae; genus Streptomyces; species Streptomyces sp. S4.7. The sequence continues at coordinate 824,304 of NZ_CP048397.1, forward strand.
TGATTGTCATCTCACGCTCGGCGTCGAACCCGGCGGGGGCGGCCTGGCGCAGGGCGAAGGTCAGGTTCTCCACCAGCCGGGCGTGCCAGGACCGCTGCGGCGACATCATGAAGATCAGGGCTCCGTCGATGAGTTCGGTGTGCCGCGGCGCCTGGGCGAGGAGGTCGAGGTCATCGGCTTCCCAGCCGCTGATCCTGGGCGGGATCATCCAGTCGGGGAGTTCGGCGGTCACGGCTTCCTCCAGGCGCCTCAAAGAGGTCAGGGGCCCTCATCCCGGATCGCGGACACGGGCGCAACGCTGGTGTCAGCATAGTCAAGCGACCGGACCTCTCACTCGGCCCGTGTGGATCCGAGGAGCCGGAGGCCCGGCCTCATGCATCCTGCCCTTGCCGAAGATCTCATCCGGGCTGGTGAGCGACCGGGGCGCGCACTGCGGCCAGTGCCTTGTTGGACAGTTTGGCCGCGGGTCGGGGGCCGGTTCCCCGCGACCACGAACGCCGGAAAGCGGCTGTACCTGGTTCGTCACGGCGGCAAGGAGTGGCTGGATGAAGATCGACACAGTCGCATCGCCGTGGAGACCCGCATGGGCCGCGAGGTCGCCGGCGTGGAAGGTCTCCACTCGCACGTTGCCCTGGCCATGGAGCAGGAGACTGCCGATTCGCTGCAAAGCAGGTGGCTGCGCCGTTCGTGGTCGGCGAGGGAGGGCACTGGAAAGGCGCCATCTCCCACTGCTCTACCATTCGATCTTGAAAAATGGTGGAAACCAGCAGGTCAAAGCCACTCAGGACACGTCGACATAGTTTCGTTCATGAAGTTCATCACGACCAAGAGCTTCATGCCGTTCGTGATCTACCGGATCCTGCTCGGCATCGTGATCTTCTTCCTCGTCGGTACGGACACCCTGAGCCCGCACGCGGGCGAATCGGCAGGCTGACCGGCGCCGACCACGCCGGGTGTGCTCAAGGACACGTTTGCCGCCCGCCCGGCCTCCAACTGCCTTACGGAGCCCAGAACCCTTGGCGCGACTGGGTTCACAGCTGACGCACCGTGGGGTTGCCCTCTCCGCGTGTGAGCTATGCCGCTCCCGGAACGGCGCGAGAAGACGACGGCGGCCCGTACCGTACCCGTATGTCCACAACTTCCTCCTCCGCTCCCGCGGCGTCCGGCGCCGTCGCGGCCAACGAGCGTATCCGCGCCCTGGTCGACGCGGCCGACGGCACGTGGCCGGCCGCGGAGTACGAAGTCCTGCTGCTGGAGTGGGCGGCCGCCCTGCACGACGGGGTCGACGAGGCCGCTTAGGGGCGTACGCCCAGGGCGCGTTTCGACAGTCGGACGAAAGGCCCGGCCAGGCGGTGACACCGTCTGGCCGGGCCTTTTTCATGGATACGGCGCATCCGGGCGCGCATCCGGGCGGCCGGCCGACTCGACCGGATGATCGACAGACCCGCACGGGCCTTGGCCTGGGACCGCCGCTGCCCGAGACTGACACGATGACGCAGCGTGTGGATCTCGCGACCGTGATGGACCGACTGGCCATCGACGAGGTGATCAGCGGCTACGCGGCGGCCGTGGACGATACCGACTGGCCCGGATTCCTTGCCCTGTACACGCCCGAGGGGCGGGCCGACCACCGTGCCGCCGGCGGGATCGAGGGATCGGCCGCCGAGGTGGCCGACTGGCTCGCCGGGGTCCTGGGGCGCTTCCCCGTGCGCCAGCATCTGATCGGCAACCGCCGGCTGGCCTTCGAGGACGTCGGCGGATATCCGGGCGACCGCGCCGAGGTGCGGGCCGACTGTCTGACCACGATGTTCCCGGAGTCCGGCGAGAGGACCACCTCCGTCGGCCGCTACACCTTCGGTCTCTCCCGGACGGACGACGGCTGGCGGCTGCACGGCGTCGTGGTGCGGGAGGGGGCGCCGGGCGGCGCGGGCGGCGCGGCCCGGCACCGGGACGGCGAAAGCTGACGCGCCGGGGGCGCTCTGTCGTCCCGCGCGCCCTCTCCCGCACACTGATCGCAAAGGCACCGCTCACCGGCGTCACCGACCGGTGCCGCCTATCTGCACCGCTCACGGGCGGGACGAGGGGGCGCGGTATGCGGGTTCCGGCCGGTCGGCGGGAGAGGTGGGTTCCGGCCGTCGGCCGGGAGGCGTGGGTCCGGCGCTCCACGTCGCGGGGGTGGCGCGGCGCCGCGGCCGTGACCGCCGGCGCGCTGCCCGCGCTCTCCTTTCCCGAGCCGGGGCTCTGGTGGCTCGCCTACGGGGCGCTCGTGCCCTGGATGCTGCTGGTGCGTACGGCCGCGACGGGGCGGCGCGCGGCCTTGGACGGCTGGCTCGGCGGACTGGGCTTCATGCTGGCCGTCCATCACTGGCTGATGCCGAGCCTGCATGTGTTCATCCTGGTGCTGGCCGCGCTGCTGGGGCTGTTGTGGGCGCCCTGGGGCTGGCTGGTGCGCCTGATGCTCGGCGGGCGTCCGTCTCCCCGGCGTACGGCCGCCGCGCTGGTGGTGGTGCCGTCGGGCTGGCTGGCGATCGAGACGGTGCGGTCCCTGGAGGGCCTGGGCGGTCCCTGGGGGCTGCTGGGCGCCAGTCAGTGGGAGGTCGCCCCCGCGCTGCGGCTCGCCTCGGTGGGCGGTGTCTGGCTGGTGACTCTGCTGGTCGTCGCCGTGAACACCGGGCTGACCACGCTGCTGACGGTCGCCACGGCGCGTACGGCCGTCGCCGTGGGGCTCGTGGCGTGCGCGGTCGGGGTCTCCTGCGCCTGGGTGTGGGCGCCGGAGCCGGAGCGGACCGGGCGGACGCGCGTCGCCGTCGTCCAGCCGGGGGTCTTCGCGGGTCCCGACGGCGTGGAGCGGCGTTTCGACCGCAGCGAGGAGCTGACCCGCTCGCTGGCCGGACGGGATCTCGATCTCGTCGTATGGGGCGAGAGCAGCGTCGGCTACGATCTCGGCGCCCGGCCCGATCTGGCGGCGCGCATCGCCGTGCTGTCACGGCAGGTGGGCGCCGATGTCCTGGTCAATGTGGACGCTTCGGGCAGGGACGGGGCGGGGCGCACGGGGATTTTCAAGAGTGCGGTGCTGGTGGGTCCGAACGGTCTGACGGGTGACCGGTACGACAAGATGCGGCTGGTGCCGTTCGGCGAGTACGTTCCGGCGCGCTCGGCGCTCGGCTGGGCCACATCTGTCGGCAAGGCGGCGGGCGAGGACCGTCGGCGCGGCACGCGCCAGGTGGTCATGGTGCTGCCCGGCGAGGGCCGGGGCGGGCTGCGGGTGGGCCCGCTGATCTGCTTCGAGTCGGCGTTCCCCGACATGAGCCGGCAACTGGTCAGGGACGGCGCGCAGTTACTCGTCGCGCAGTCCTCGACGTCGACGTTCCAGCACAGCTGGGCGCCGGAGCAGCACGCCTCGCTGGCGGCGTTGCGGGCGGCCGAGACGGGCCGTCCCATGGTGCACGCCACCCTCACCGGCGTCAGCGCCGTGTACGGGTCGCGCGGCGAGCGGACCGGCGCCCGGATCGGTACGGGCACCAGCGCGGGCGCCGTGTACGAGCTGCCGCTGACGCGCGGCACCACCGCGTACGTGAAGTACGGCGACTGGCCGCTGTACGGCGCGCTGGCCGTGCTCGCGGCCCTCTGCGCCGCCGAGGGCGCGCGGTCGCTCAGGCGGCCTGCGCCCGCGCCGCCCGCACCACCTGTTCACACAACTCGTGCGTAGCCAGCGCGTCCCGCGCGCTGAGCGTCTTCCCGGCCCGTACGGCGTCCAGGAACGCGAGCACGCACTGCTCGATCCCGCGCTGCCGCGCCACCGGCACCCAGTCGCCGCGCCGGCGGACGCTGGGCTGGCCCTTGTGGTCGACGATCTCGGCGAGATGGTGGACGGCCCGCTTGGTGTCCTGTCCGGAGACTTCGAGGATCTCCTCGGTGGAGCCGTTCATCCGGTTCATCATGCCGATGGCGGTGAAGCCCTCGCCGGAGAGCTGGAGCACCACGTGATGGGTCAGGCCGTCGCGCGTCCGGGCGCGTACGTCGATGTGCTCGACGGGGCCGGGGAGCAGGAAGCGCAGGGTGTCCACGACATGGATGAAGTCGTCCAGGACCAGGGTGCGCGCGTCCTCGGGCAGACCGATGCGGTTCTTCTGCATGAGGATCAGTTCGCGCGGGTGTTCCAGACACTGGGCGTACGCGGGCGCGAAACGCCGGTTGAAGCCGACGGCCAGGCTCGTCCCGCGCTCTTCGGCGAGGGACACCAGGCGCTCGGAGTCGGCGAGATCGTAGGCGAGGGGCTTGTCGACGAAGGTCGGCACACCGGCGTCCAGGAGCCGGGTGACGATCTCGGCGTGGGCGGAGGTCGGTGCGTGCACGAAAGCGGCGTCCAGGCCCTGTGCGAACAGCGAGTCGAGGTCGGCGTGGCGCCGCTCGCCGGGGATGTGGTGGCTGTCGCCGACCCGGGTGAGGGTGGCCGGGGTACGGGTCTGGAGGTGCAACTCCGCCCCTGGCAGCGTGGTGAGTACCGGCAGATACGCCTTCTGGGCGATGTCCCCGAGCCCTATGCAGCCGACCTTCACGTGCGTCTCCCTGTTGCCTCGCCGCGGTCCCGATCCCACACGCCGGAGCGCTTCTGTGCAGCATACGGGCGCCGCGGGAGCCCGCGGCCGGGGGCGCCGCGTCACCCGTGCGGGTAACAGCTTGCCGTTACCGCCCCGCCGCGGCTCCCGGCCGACAGAGTGGGCCGGGTGACACGGCGAACGAGAACGACAGCGGTGCTCCTGCTCGGTGTGGCCGTCGGCGGGATTCCGGCGTGTGTGGCGGTGGAGCCCGGTGCCGGGACGAGTGCGGGCGCGGGTGCCGGGACCGTACGGGCGGCTCCGCCGCGGGGCCCGGTCGAGCCGCGGATCGCGCAGCCGCCCGCCCGCGAGGTTCTGGAGGCCGCCGACCCGCCCACCCGTGCCCCTGCGACGCCGCGGGCCGTGGCGGAGGCCGTACCGCCACCGCCAGGGCGGCCCGAGCCCGTGCGTCCGCCCGCGCCGCGCCCCGGGCCCGCCCTGGTGGCCCCGCCGAAGGTGCCGGACCTGCCGGACACGGGCGCCGGGCTGTGCGCGCTCGGCGGCCGGTACGGGGGCTGGGCGCCGGCCAGCCCCCACAGGCGCGTCTGCGAGGCGGTGTACGGAGACTGACCCGGCTCGGAGCCCGGTCCCCGGTCCCCCTTACTCGTCCAGCAACTGCCGCTCCAGCCGCCCGATCGCGGTCCGCACGCCGTCGCTGCCGTGCCCGTCGTCCCCGAGCGCGTTCACGGCCGCGCGCGCCCGGGAGAGGTGGAGCCGCGCCGCGTCCGGGCGCCGGAGTTTCACATAGTCGGCGGCCAGGTTCAGATGGAGCGAGGGATAGAACGCCCGCACCGCCGGCGAGACGGGCGCCGTGACCGGTCCCTCCGCGGCGGTCAACGCGCGCAGGTCCCAGGCCAGTTCGTCGCCGGGGTCGTCCTGTGTGTCCGCCATGTAGTGCGCGAGTGTGCAGCGGTGGAGCGGATCGCCGGACTCGCCGATCTCGGTCCACAGCTCGCCGAACCGATTGCGCGCCTCCTCGCGGTCACCGCCGTGCAGCAGCATGACCGCCTGTCCGATCCTGGTCAGGACGCCGTCCTCCGCCACCTCGCGCTGCCCCATCGCCGCCGCCTCCCGCGCCCGTCCGGTCGATCCCGTCCGCTCGACGCTAACCGCAGGGACCGGCAATCCCGCACAGGCTCACCCGCCCGGCGCGGACCGCCGAGCGGGTGCTCACGGGCCGCGGCGGACGCGGCGGGACCCGGTCAGCCCAGGTCGGGGATGCGCCAGTCGATCGCCTTGTGGCCCTGGGCCGCGATCGCCTCGTTGATCTGCGTGAACGGACGCGAGCCGAAGAACTTCTTCGCCGACAGCGGCGACGGGTGCGCGCCCTTCACCACCACGTGCCGGCTCTCGTCGATCAGCGGCAGCTTCTTCTGCGCGTAGGCACCCCAGAGGACGAAGACCGCCGGGTCCGGGCGGGCGTCGACCGCGCGGATCACCGCGTCCGTCACCTGCTCCCAGCCCTTGCCCTTGTGCGAGTTGGCCTCGCCCGCCCGCACGGTGAGAACGGCGTTGAGCAGGAGCACGCCCTGCTCGGCCCACGGCATCAGATATCCGTTGTCCGGCACCGGGTGGCCGAGCTCCTCCTTCATCTCCTTGTAGATGTTCCGCAAGGAGGGAGGCGTGCGCACACCGGGCCGCACCGAGAAGCAGAGACCGTGGCCCTGGCCCTCGCCGTGGTACGGATCCTGGCCGAGGACAAGGACCTTCACCTGGTCGTACGGCGTGGCGTCCAGCGCGGCGAAGACCTCTTCGCGCGGCGGGTAGACCGGCCCCTTCGACCGCTCTTCCTCGACGAACTCGGTGAGCTCCTTGAAGTAGGGCTTCTGCAGTTCCCCGCCGAGGACGCCGCGCCAGGATTCGGGCAGCATGTCGGTGTCGGTCACGTCAACAACCTCCGGTAAGCGATCAGTTGGTCCACCGCTGAACCTACCGGTGACCACTGACAATCGCGGCTGCCGCGACTACCAGCTGGCCTTGCGGCTGAACTCCCACAGCTGCATGACCGTCTGCGGGTCGAGCGCCCGCTCGCCGCCGCTGATCTCCTCCGAGGCCGCGACGTAGAGCTTGCCCTGCCACAGCGGCAGCAGCCGCACGTCGTCGACGAAGATCTCCTGGGCGCGCTCGAACTGCTCGATGACCGCGCCCCGGTCGCTCTCGCGCCGCGACTGCGGCAGAAGCTCCGTGGTGATCTCGGGGCTCTCGTAGGGCGTGCTCAGGGCGTTGTTCTTGCCTACGAAGGGGGCCACGAAGTTGTCGGGGTCCGGGAAGTCGGGGAACCAGCCACGGCCGAAGACCGGGTACTCGCCCTTCTGGAAGCCCGCCTGGAAGTCCTTCCAGGGCTTGCTCTTCAGCGTGATCTCGAAGAGGCCGGACGCTTCGAGCTGGCGCTTGAGCTCCGCGAACTCGGCCACCGTGCCCGAGCCGTACCGGTCGGTCGTGAACCAGAACGTCAGCGGCACGGGCGTGTCGATGCCGGCGTCCTCCAGGATCGTCCGCGCCTTGCCGACGTCCGGGTCGCCGTACTTGTCGAAGAAGCTCGTGGCGTGCCCCGAGATGCCCTTGGGGACCATGGAGTACAGCGGCTCGGCCGTGCCCTGGTAGACCTTGGCCACGAGCGCGTCACGGTCGACCACCTGGGCCACCGCCTGCCGTACGGGCAGCTTCGCCGCCGACTCGTCCTTGGGGTTGAACACCAGGTAACGGATGTCGGCGCCGACCGTCTCGACCAGCTGAAGGTGCTCGTTCTCTTCCTTCTTCTGTTCGAGTTCGACGACTTCCTCCGAGGTCAGGCCTCGGTAGATGACGTCGATCTCCTTCTTCTTGAGGGCTCCGAACATTTTGTCGGAGCCCTGGAAGTACTGGATCGTGACGGCCTTGTTCTTGCGGTCGGCGAACCCCTTGTAGCTGGCGTTCTGCGCCAGTTCGGCGTTGCTGCCGACCGTGTACGACTCAAGTGTGTAGGGGCCGGAACCGGTCAGCTCGCCGTCTTCGCGGAGCTTGTCGGCCGGGTACTCCGCCGGGTCGACGATGGACATCGCGGGGGCGGCGAGCACGAACGGGAACGTGGCGTCCGGCTTGTTCAGGTTGAACGTGACGGTCAGCTCGCCGTCGGAGGTGACACCGTCGAGCGACGCGAGGAGTCCGTTGGGACCACCGTTCACGTTGATCTTCACGATGCGGTCGAAGGAGTGCTTGACGGCGTCGGCGTCGAGCTCGTGGCCGTTCGAGAACGTCAGCCCGTCGCGGAGTGTGCAGCGGTAGACCTTGTTCGTCGAGTCCGTGAATTTGCAGTTGTCGGCGGCGTCGGGCTGGGGGGTCGTGCTGCCGGTGGGGAAGGCGACCAGGGTCTGGAAGACGTTCCTGTACAGCTCCCACGAGTTGTCCCACGCGGCGGCCGGGTCGAGCGTGCTCGGCTCACTGGTGGTGCCGACCGTGATCTTCTGATCCCCTCCGTCACCGTCCGACGAGAACAAGCCACATCCAGCCAGCAGGGATATGGACGCGAGAGCTGCAGCGGCCTGCAGACTGGTCCGGTTGAACACGTGCACGCTCCTTGTTCAGCCACGAGTCGGCCGACCATACCGCAGCGCCCCATCGGTTCAATATGCAGGTCCGATGGGGCACTTGAAGCATTCACTGACAAAACGTGTCAGTGCACACCAGCATTGAGGAAAATTCCGCCGTCGACGGCCAGCGTCTGGCCGGTGATCCAGTCCGACTGGTCGGACGTGAGGAAGGCCGCGGCGCCGCCGACGTCCTCCGGAACACCGAGGCGCCCCAGCGGATAGGACGCGGCGGCCTCCGCCTCCCGACCCTCGTAGATCGCCTGCGCGAACCTGGTCTTGATCACGGCGGGGGCGATGGCGTTGACCCGCACGCCCGGCGCGAACTCGTGGGCGAGCTGGAGGGTCAGATTGACCATCGCCGCCTTGCTCATCCCGTACGCCCCGATGAACGGCGAGGCCGACACCCCGGCGATCGACGCGATGTTCACGATCGCACCGCCGTGGTCCTTCTGCCAGGCTCGCCAGGTCAGCTGGGCGAAGCCGAGGGCCGAGATGACGTTGGTCTCGTAGACCTTGCGCGCCACGCCCAGATCCAGCTCGGCCATGGGGCCGAACACGGGGTTCGTCCCCGCGTTGTTCACCAGATAGTCGACACGGCCGAACGCCTCCATGGTGCGGTCGACCGCGGCGGCCTGGTGGGCCTCGTCGTGGGCCTTGCCGGGAAAGCCGATCACCCGGTCCGCGCCCAGCCGCTCCACGGCCTCCTTGAGGGCGTCCTCACCCCGTCCGGTGATGCACACCCGGTCGCCGCGGGCGACGAGCGCCTCGGCGATGCCGTATCCGATGCCGCGGCTTGCGCCCGTGATCAGTGCGACCTTGCCGCTGTCGGGCCGGCCGCCGTCCTTCGGCTGCTGCGTCATGTCCGTCACTCTCCGGTTCAGTTGAGGGGTCCGCCGGCGACGTACAGCACCTGACCGGAGACGAATCCGGCGTTCTCGCCCGTGAAGAAGGCGATCGCGTTCGCGATGTCGTCGGGGACGCCGACCCGCTGGACCGGGATCTGGGTGGCGGCGGCCGCCTGGAACTCCTCGAAGCCCATGCCGACACGGGCGGCGGTCTGGGCGGTCATGTCGGTGACGATGAAGCCGGGGGCCACGGCGTTGGCCGTGACGCCGAACTTGCCGAGCTCCTTGGCCAGGGTCTTGGTGAAGCCCTGGAGTCCGGCCTTGACCGCGGCGTAGTTGGCCTGGCCGCGGTTTCCGAGGGCGGAGCTGGACGACAGGTTGACGATCCGGCCGAACGAGGCGTCCACCATGTGCCGCTGACAGGCGCGCGACATCAGGAACGCGCCCTTGAGGTGCACGTTCATGACCGTGTCCCAGTCGGACTCGCTCATCTTGAAGAGGAGGTTGTCGCGGAGCACCCCCGCGTTGTTGACGAGGACGGTGGGGGCGCCGAGTTCGGCGGCGACGCGCGCGACGGCGGCCTCCACCCGGGCGGCGTCGGAGACGTCGCAGCCGACGGCGAGGGCCTTGCCGCCCGCGGCGGTGATCGTGCCGACGGTCTCCGCGCAGGCCGCCTCGTCCAGGTCGAGTACGGCGACGGCCCGGCCCTCGGCCGCCAGACGTACCGCGCTCGCGGCGCCAATGCCCCGCGCCGCCCCGGTCACGACGGCGACACGCTGCTCGGTGGTGGACATGCTGCTTCTCCTCGCCCTTGGATCGCGGCGCCGGCACGACTGCTGAGCGACCGCTTAGTATTCAGCTGCCGTGACGCTAGAAGCCCTGACACCCGGTGTCAACGGCCCACGGGGCGGCCGAACATATGTCACACCGCGACCGTCCACCCGCGAACGCCCGCCCGCCCCCGGCATCTACCGCACCAGCAGGTCGAGCAGCCGCTCGACCTCGGCCGCCGGGTCGAGCGTCAGCCCCGTGTGTACGGGACCGGGCTGGACGACCGTCGAGCGTGGCGCGATCAGCCAGCGGAACCGCCTGCCCGCGTCGTCGCGCGCGGCCTGTCCGGCGGGGTCGCCGCCCGCGCAGACGCCCTCGACGGCGCGCAGCGCGGCCCGCACCCCCGCCACATCGGCGTCGGGCGCCAGGGCCTTGAGCCGGGACTCGTCCAGATGCGTACGGGCGGCGACGAACGACTTCGCGCGGCAGTAGACCAGTACGCCCGCGTTGATGAACTCACCGCGCTCGACCCTCGGCACCACACGCAGGGGCGCGTACTCGAACACATCGCGTCCGTTCATCGGCCCTCGCCTCCGCTCTGCTTCGTGGGGTGCGGCCAGGGGGCCAGGTGTTCGGTCAGCCAGCCGGGGGCCTGCGAGGGGCGTTGCTTGACGGGCGCGTCGAACGTGAGGCGCTCGTGGATGGTCGCGGCGCGCGGCAGCAGGGCCGCCACATAGGCGCGGCGCAGCGCGTCGGTGGAGGCGAACCCGGGCTCGTCCACGAGCCATTCGTCCGGCACGTCGGCGGCGACCTCGGTCAGCAGCTCCTCGGTGACCAGCGGCGCGAGCTCCTCGGCGGCCGAGGCGATGTCGGGGCGGAAGGGTGCGAGGACATGGTCGGAGGCGTCGTACGGCTTGGCCGCCGAAGCCTGGGCGCCCGGCCAGTTGTGCTGCCAGATCATGGTGGCCCCGTGGTCGATGAGCCACAGATCGCCGTGCCAGACGAGCGTGTTGGGGTTGCGCCAGGACCGGTCGACGTTGTTGATCAGCGCGTCGAACCATACGATCCGGCCCGCCTCGGCCGGGCCCACCTCGTAGGCGAGCGGGTCGAAGCCCAGCGATCCGGGCAGGAAATCCATTCCGAGGTTCAGCCCGCCGCTCGCCTTGAGCAGCTCCTGCACCTCCTGGTCGGGCTCCCCGAGACCGATGACGGGGTCGAGCTGCATCGCGACCAGCTCCGGCACCCGCAGCCCGAGCCGCCGCCCCAACTGCCCGCAGATGACCTCCGCGACGAGCGTCTTACGGCCCTGCCCCGCGCCGGTGAATTTCATGACGTACGTCCCGAGATCGTCGGCCTCGACGATGCCGGGAAGCGAGCCGCCCTCACGCAAGGGCGTGACATAGCGGGTCGCAGTGACCTCTTTCAGCATTTTCCCAGGCCACCCATCTCTTCAACCTTGCAATCCACGGCCATCTTTGGAGGGGCGTAGCAGCGGGAATCACCCGTCAACTTGCCTGGGGAGAATTTGGGGAGTTCGGCCGGCCTGCCGATCTCCCCGCTTCCCGAGCAGTCCGTCGACGGCGGTGCGCCCCTTGCTTCCGGCCTCCCGGCATGAAGTGAGCATAGTAACCGAGGGTGATCGCTGGCGAGTGCCCGAGCCACCGCGCCAAGGTCACGACAGACTCTCCGGCTCCCTCGGCGCGCGGCAAAATGATGTGGGCCTCGGCCAGCGCGGGCTTCCAGGTGTAGGTGTGGGCTGAGCCCGGAGGACATCGGCTACGCGCTCGAGGCATCTGCCTGCTCCGGTGCCCCCTGCGGGGCGCCGGAGCAGGCAGGTTGATGAGGAGTGCGTCAAGGGGAGGCGGGTGGTTACGGCCAGGTTCTCCGGCTCTCCCGGGCCGCACCCGTGGTTACAGGGTGCCGGTCAGGCGGTCGGTGAGCAGCCGGGTGAAGCGGGCCGGGTCGGGCAGGTCGCCTCCTTCTGCGAGCAGCGCGCTGCCGTAGATCAGCTCGGCGGTCTCCGCCAGTGCGGGGTTTTCGGCGTTCGCGTCGTGCGCCGTGCGCAGGGCCGTGATGAGCGGGTGTGCGGGGTTGAGTTCCAGGATCCGCTTGACCTGGGGCATCTGCTGGCCCATGGCCCGGTACATCTTTTCCAGAGTCGGGGTCACGTCGTGGGCGTCGCCGACGATGCAGGCCGCCGAGGTGGTCAGGCGTGAGGACAGACGGACCTGCTTGACCTGTTCGGACAGGGTGGTGGTCAGCCAGGGCAGCAGGGCGGCGAAGTCCTGCTCGCGCTGGGCCTTCTCGGCGTCGGTTTCCTTCTGGCCGTCGGCGGAGTCGTCGAGGTCGACCTGCCCCTTGGCGATGGACTGCAGATGATGGCCGTCGAAGGTGGGGACCTGGTCCACCCATACCTCGTCGATGGGGTCGGTGAGGATCAGGACCTCGTAGCCCTTGGCGGCGAAGGCTTCCATGTGCGGGGAGTTCTCCACCATCGCGCGGCTCTCGCCGGTCAGGTAGTAGATGGTGTCCTGGCCCTCCTTCATCCGCTCGACGTACTCGCGCAGCGTGGTGGTCTTCTCCGGGTCGTGAGTGGAGGCGGCCGACACCAGCTCCAGCAGGGCCTCGGTGTTGTCTGTGTCCTCGACCAGGCCTTCCTTGAGCGCCCGGCCGAACTGCTCCCACACCTTCGTGTAGCGCTCGGCGTCCTTGGACTGCATGCTCTTGAGGGCGCCGAGGACCTTCTTGACCAGGCGCCGGCGTACACCGCGGATCTGGCGGTCGTGCTGGAGGAGCTCGCGGGAGACGTTCAGCGACAGGTCGTGGGCATCCACGACGCCCTTGACGAAGCGCAGGTAGTTGGGCATGAGCGCTTCGCAGTCGTCCATGATGAACACCCGCTTGACGTACAGCTGCACGCCGCGCTTGGTCTCGCGGGAGAACAGGTCGAAGGGTGCCTGCGAGGGGATGAACAGCAGTGCCTCGTACTCGAAGGTGCCCTCGGCGCGCATGTGAACCGTCTCGGCGGGGGGCAGCCAGTCGTGGCTGATCTGCTGGTAGAACTCGTTGTACTCGTCCTCGGTCACCTCGCTGCGCGGACGGGCCCACAGCGCCTTCATCGAGTTGATCGTGTCGATGTCGCGGGTGGTGTTGCCCTCGGAGTCGGTGCGCTCGGTGGCCATCCGGATCGGCCAGCGGATGAAGTCCGAGTACTGCTTGACGATCTGGCGGATCTTCGATTCGGAGAGGTAGTCGGCAAGCCCGTCCTCGCTGTCGGCGGGCTTGAGGTGCAGGGTGACCGAGGTGCCCACGGGCAGCCCGTCGACGGCCTGGATGCCGTAGGTGCCCTCGCCGTCGGACTCCCACCGGGTGCCGGAGTCGGTGCCGGCCCGCCGGGTGCGCAGGGTGACCTTGTCGGCGACCATGAACGCCGAGTAGAAGCCGACGCCGAACTGCCCGATCAGGCTCTCGGCGGTGGCGGCGTCCTTGGCCTCCTTGATCTTCTCCAGCAGGCTGGCGGTGCCGGACTTGGCGATGGTGCCGATCAGCTCCACGAGATCGTCCCGGGTCATGCCGATCCCGTTGTCACGGACGGTCAGTGTGCGGGCGTCCTTGTCGACCTCCAGCGAGATGTGCAGGTCAGTGGTGCCGGTCTCGGCGAGGCTGGAGTCGGTCAGCGATTCCAGTCGCAGCTTGTCCAAGGCGTCGGAGGCGTTCGAGATCAGCTCGCGCAGAAAGATGTCTTTGTTCGAGTAGATCGAGTGAATCACCAGTCGGAGCAACTGGCGGGTCTCGGCCTGGAATTCCAGCGTCTCGACGCTGCTGCTCATGTGGGTCTCTTTCTGTGGGTACGTCATGAACGGATTTGGACTCGGGCCGGGGACGGACCGCTGCCCGTCGTCGGCGTGGTTCGGGGTGGGCCGGAGCGCACCCGTCTGGTGTGATTCTGCGTGGTGGTTGTCAGTCATCGTCAGCGGCTGTCGTCCTGTACCGGTCTTCGAGGGCCTCCAGGGATTGGACGAGGCCGGTGTGGCGGGCATCGAGGTAGGGACGCATGCCGGTCAGGGGCGCAATGAGCTCGGCGGCGTCGGTGGCGCCGAGAGCGGCATGCAGGGCGGCCTGGGCTGAGCGCGCTTCGGGCGCGAGGCGGGCGAGCGCGGTGATCTGTCCGGCGAGGCGGCGCAATTCGGCGGCGTTGGCGCGCGCCCAGCTGACGGTGGCGCGTTCGGCGGCCCTGGCCTGGCGGGTGGCCGTCACGCGCTGCTCGCCGGTGGCGCCGACGGCGCCGGGGCGGCCGCGCAGGTAGCGGCGCTCGGCGGCCTGGCGGCTGGCGACGCCGAGGGGCGGGGCGAGGTCGGCCCAGCTGGCGCCCGCGTCGCGGGCGGTCTCGATCAGCCCGGTCTCCCACCCGGCGAGCTGCTCGCGCACCTGCCGCAGCAGCATCAGGGAGGCCAGCGCCTGCTCGGAGCCGGGACCAGCGGCGTCGGGGGTCTCGTGCTGGGCTTCGCGCAGCGCGTCGTCTATGGCGGCCAGGGCCGCCGCGGCGGCGAGGAAGGACGCCGGGCTGTGGGCGTCGGTACGGGTCGTGGACGGCTGGTCGGCTGCTGTCACGGGCACCTCCCCCAGAGGGTCATCAGGTCGATGACATCATGCTTGTCATCCATTAGATGACATGTTACAACGGTGCCAGTGAGGCGCATTGGCGGTAACTGCCTGAACCTGTTGGAGGTGTTTTCACGATGTTGATGCGCACTGACCCCTTCCGTGAGATGGACCGGCTGACGCAGCAACTGCTGAGCCCGGGGACCTGGTCGAGGCCGTCGGCGATGCCGATGGACGCCTACCGCGAGGGCGACCAGTACGTGGTGGCCTTCGACCTTCCCGGCGTCCCCGCGGACACGATCGACATCGACGTCGAACGGAACATGCTCACCGTCAAGGCCGAGCGTCGGCCGGTGGCGATGGGCGACGACGTGCAGATGGAACTGTCCGAGCGGCCGCTGGGCGTCTTCTCCCGCCAGATCATGCTCGCCGACACCCTCGACACCGAGCACATCCACGCCGATTACGACGCGGGCGTGCTCACCCTGCGCATTCCGATCGCCGAGCGTGCCAAGCCCCGCAAGATCTCCATCGGCGTCGGCTCCGGCCCCAAGGAGATCTCCGGCTGACACCGGCCGGACAGGTGCGGAGGACGGGAATCCCTGATCTCCCCCTCACCCCGTCTTCCGCACCCCCAGTGGGCAGTCCGAGACGAGAAGGGGTGGCGGCCGAGATGACCCTGCGACGCGAAGCGTTTCTCAACCACGTCAAGGAACGCGGCGAGTACGGCACTGTGGAGGAAACCGGGCGCGCGGCCCGTGTGGTACTCGCGCTGCTCGGCGCGCACCTGGTCGGCGAGGTCCGCTCCCGGCTCGCGGCCCGCCTGCCGGAGGAATTCGCCCTGATCCTGCTCAACCCGCTGCAGAGCGCCGAGCCGCTGTCTGCGAAGCGGTTCGTGCGGGCGACCGCGGCCTGGATCGAGGGCGCCACCGAGCAGACCGCGACCTGGGACGTCAGCGCAGTGCTGTCCACGGTCGCCGACGCCGCCGGCCACGACCTCCTCAAAGGGATCCTGCTCCAGCTCCCCGCCGGCTACGACCTCCTCTTCGGCCACCCGCAACCCATCTGACCACTGGCCCGGTGCCCCACACCGACACCCACCCGACCCTGGCTCGACGAAAGGCATCCACCGCAATGATCACCGACGTGCGCATACCGCTTGAGCACCAGCAGCCGTACTCGACGGCGTAGGAGCAGATGCTGGAGAAGGTCCGCTACGAAGGCGCCCAGGGAGCCGAGGAAGCCGTCCGCCTGGTCCTGGCGGGGCCGTGACGCCGGCTGACCGCCGACGAACGCGTCGACCTGGCCGCCTGCCTGCCCCCGCAGGCCGCACGCGCCCTGACCGCCCAGATCCCCGACACCCAACCGCTGACCGGCTGGGTCTTCGTCAAGGGCCTCGCCGCCCGCTCCGGCGCATCCCTGGCAAACACCGCTGGGACACCGGCTCCGTCTTCGCCGCCGTCACAGCCCACACCGGACCCGACCTCATCACCCGCATCCTCCACCAGTTCCCCACCCGGCTACGCGCTGCTGTTCGGCCAAGCTGGACTCACCCCCGCCGCGCAGACGGCGAGATGCAGGCTCGGGGCGGACCCGACGAGCCCCGCCTCCCTGTCCGCCCCGGACCCCCTGGGGAAGCTGCGGGCCCGGCAGGCGGTCCGCCCCGGTCGACCGGTTCGTCTTCTCCTACGTCAGCCGTGCTGCTGATCACCACCGTCGGCATCGTCCACCGACCCGCCCGCCGCTTCTTCCCCGCAGGCCGCCGGGCGGTCGCCGGTCCGTCCGAGACGGCCGGCTTCTGCGAGCGGTGCCGCCGACGGCGGAGGGGCGAGCCACTACTGGTCGGCACCGTCCGGGCCCCCGGGTATGCCGGGTCGGGCATGCTCCTCGGGGCGCGGGGAGTGCGGACGTGTCCCGCCCCGGGGTTGCTTGTGAGAGGTTGACGGGGAACTGAAACCACCACAGGGAGGCGCGGGGGATGTCCAAGGCCAGGGCCGGTGGCGTACCGCCGGAGGGGCCGGCCCGTGCGGCGGGAATGCCGGACATGGTCGGGGCGGCGGTGTGCGTGGTGGACGAGGACGGGACCATCGCCTGGGCGAACGCGCATGCGGAGCGTGTGCTGGGCAGGGATGCCGCTGCTCTTGTGGGCCGGGACGCCCATGATCTGCTGCACCGGGACCAGCATGGCCAGCCGCTGGTCAGGGCCAGTTGCCGGATGACCGAGGCGTTCCTGGCGCGCGTCGCGCGTGTGGGCAGCGGCTGGTTCGAGCGGGGCGACGGCTCGCTGGTGGAGCTTGCCTGGCTCGTCGCGCCGTGCGCTCCTGACGGCGCTCACGCGGACACGATGGTCATCTTCACGGGCCCGGACCGTGGTCCGGACGGAGCCGGCCTGCCGGCGGGTTCCGGCTCGGCACTGTCGGAGCTGGAGCGGTTGGCGCTGCTGGCCGAGACGACCACGCAGCTGACTTCGACTCTCGACAGTGAGGAGGCGTTGCGCAGGCTGGTGCGATTGGTGGTTCCCCGGGTGGCGGACTGGGCGGTGGTCGACCTGATCACCGAACCCGACGAGGTGGAGCGCGCGATCGTGGTGCACTACGAGGACGGTGCGTTCGTCACCCGGGAAGAGTTGCAGGGGCCGATGCCGCCGGTGCCGGAGGAATCCCCGATGCCGCTGTCGCGGGCCCTGCGCGGTGCGGCCTCCACTCTGGTGACGCCGGAGACGTACCAGGGGCCGCCGGACACCGGCGTCGCCATCGAGCAGCGGCGGCTGTTCGAGGCGACGGGCATGGTCTCGGCGGCGATCGCGCCGATCCGGGGGGTCCGCGACGTGCTGGGAGCGCTGACTCTGGGACGGTCGAAGGGCCGTGAACCGCTGACCGGGGCGGACTTGTCGCTGCTGGACGATCTCACCCGGCGGACCGGGCTCGCCCTGGACAACGCCCGGCTCTACCAGCGCCAGCGCAAGGTCGCCGAGACCATGCAGCGTCACCTGCTGGCTCAGTTGCCGTCCGTGCCGGGCCTGGAGCTGGCGGCGCGGTACGTGCCCGCGCCGGACGATTCGCAGGTCGGCGGTGACTGGTACGACGCGTTCACCGTCGCCGACGTGACCACCGCGCTGGCGATCGGAGACGTGGTCGGACACGACCTGGACGCCGCCGCGGGAATGGCTCAGGTCCGCAGTATGCTCCGGGCCTACGCGTGGACGCACCACGAGCCGCCGAGCGCGATCGTGCACCGGCTGGACGCCTCGATGACCCACCTCACCGGTGTACCGACAGCGACACTGGTCTTCGGGAAGGTGGAGCAGGACGCCGACGGAACCTGGTGCCTGACCTGGACCAATGCCGGCCATCCCCCACCCCTGCTGATCACCCACGACGGGCGGGCCCGCTACCTCTCCCAGGGGCACGGGCTGCTGCTGGGCACCGGCCTGGCACCGGTGCGCGACGACGCGGCTCTCACCCTCCCTCCCCGCTCGACACTCGTCCTCTACACCGACGGACTCGTCGAGAGCCGCGACCGCCCGATCGACGAGGGCCTGGACCAACTCCGCAAGCACGCCGCCTCACTGGCCCACCGGCCGCTGGCCGCCTTCACCGACCTGCTGCTCGAACGCGCCCGGCCGCCCGGCAGGAGGAACGACGACGATGTCGCCATCCTCACCCTGCGCACACCCGCAGCCCAGACGTAGGGCCCCGGTCCAGGTCCGGAGCCCACCGGGGCAGGGACGCGGGGAAGGGGCTGCGGCGGGTTCAGCCGACGGGTCGTCGGCGCGGGTCAGCCGAATCTGAACCGCCGATCCTGTCCGGACGGACGGGCGGCCGTACGAAGCGAACGGTCGGGCACTGCGGATACGCCGGATGCGCGAGGGGGTCCACGCGCTCACTCAGCCCTGGCGGCGGCGCTGGTGCGGGCAGGCGGGACGACGACCAATGGCAGGCCGCCCTGGACCTCAACTTCCTGTCCGCGGTCAGGTTGAACACCGCGCTGACACCTACTTTGCCCGAACAGTTCCGGCTTTCCGTGACCGCGGTCGGGCTTTCCGTGACCGTGGCCCGGCTTCCCCGGAGGCATGCCGCCGTGTCCGCCGCCGGAGGTGTTGCCCACCGTGTTCCCGGTCGTGTTCCCGTTGGTGTTGCCTGAGATGACCCCGCCCGTGGACCCGCCGGTGGTCGTGCCGGTCGTGGTACCGGTCGTGGTGCCGGTCGTCGTCCCGGACGTGGTGCCGCCGGTGCAGGTGGAGCGGGTGATCCGGTTGGTGTCCAGGGTCACCGAACCGTTGCGCGCGAGCGCGCGACCGTCGATGGTCGCCCCGGTCGTGGCGCTGATCGAGGTCAGGGCCAGGATGTTGCCGACGAACGTCGAGTTGGTGCCCGGGGTGGCCGAACTTCCGATCTCCCAGAACACGTTGCACGCCTGCGCGCCGTTGATGAGCGCGACCCGGCTGGCGGAGGCGGTCGTCAGTCCGGAGCCGACCTGGAAGACCCAGACTGTGTTGGGGTTGTTCTGCGCGTCGAGTCCGTGGCCTGTCCCGCGGCGTTGTTGAACGCGGTCACGAGGTCGGACTTGGCCTGCAGGGCCACCGCGTCCGCGGAGTGCTGCGCGCCAAGGACCAGACCCGGCGGAAGGCCGGTGATGGCCGTTCCGGGGCTCACACCGATGTCGCCGGTGATGACCGAGGGGCCGGTGTTGGTGATCGACTCACCGGCCAGAACAGCAAAGGCGTCGGCCGTGCCCAGAGGCACGGGTGTGGCAATGGCGAGCGCCTGGGTCGGCGTCACCGCGACCATTGCGGCGGCGACGGCAGCCGTGAGTGTGGCGGTCAGCCAGCCGGAAACGGATCGTGGTCGAACCACGCCAGGGATGTTGAGCTTCATCGAGACCATTTCTCTCGGGAGACCGGGGGCCGACCGGGCCTCTACCGATCGCCCGGAAAGCCTTCATTCTGTCGCGGGGCAGATTACGCACGAATTTCCTCCCGGCGGCAATACACACAGAAGAGTCGTTTATGTATTTGATTTTAAATACTGTGAGAAAATGTTTCGGCCGCAAGTGACAACCATGTCGTGGACATAAAGGGCCTGCCGCTGTTCGTTCACGGTCACCCCTGCCGACATGACATGCCGCGCGTGGAGTAATGAGCCGCTGCGGCGGCTTCGCGGGTCACGTTGTGCGGAGGCAGCGGCGGGAAGAAGGCGGCGAGGCAGGTCATGGGCGAGGAAAGCGTGGACCAGCCGGAGAATTTCAGCGAGCGCCCGCTCGGCCTGCTGCCGGACCGGATGCGGGTGATGCCGCCGCATCTGATCGTCCCGCTGATCGCGGAGGAGGTGGCCGGGATCGGCGGCCGTGACGTCTCCATCCTGCTCCAGGACTACGCGCAGGAGCTGCTGGTGCCGCTTACCGGCAGGAAGCTCCACGTCGGCCGGCCCGAGCCGATGTCGGACTCCCCCGCCGGCCGGACCTTCCTGAGCACGGACATCGTCGAGGTGGCGCTGGCACACGGCGGCGTGCGGATGTATCTGCCGCTTCTGGACGGCAGCGACCATGTGGGGGTGATGGCCCTGACCCTCGACACCGTCGGCGACGAGGACAGGAGCCTGCTGCGCCGGCTCGCAGGCCTGGTGGCCGACATGGTGGTCACCAAGAACGCCTACACCGATGAGTTCTTACTGGCCCGCCGCCGGGAGCCGATAAGCGTGTCGGCGGAGATCCAGTGGAGCCTGCTGCCGCCGCTGACGATGACCGTGCCGCAGGTCGCGGTGGCCGGCATCCTGGAGCCCGCCTACCGCGTCGCCGGTGACAGCTTCGATTACGCCCTCAACGACAACATCCTGCATGTGGCCGTGATCGACACGATGGGCCACGGCCTGGACGCCGCTGTGATGGCAACCGTGGTCATCGGCGCCTACCGGCACGCCCGGCGCGCGCTCGTCAGCCTGGCAGAGAAGTACGCGTTCATGGACGACGCCGTCTCCCGGCAGTTCGGTCCCGACCACTTCGTCACGGCACAGCTGATGCACCTCGACATCGCCACCGGTGAGATGAAGCTGGTCAACGCCGGCCACCCCGCGCCGCTGCTGATCCGCGGAGGCCAGGTCGAGCGGCAACTGGAGAGCGCGACGACGTTGCCCGTCGGCTTCGGCGGCAACGAGCCCCGGATCCGAAAGCACCTACTCCGGCCGGGCGACCGGGTGCTGTGCCACACCGACGGCATCATCGAGGAACACGTCACCGGCGGCGAGCAGTTCGGCGAGGAACGCCTCATCCACTGCGTCAACCGCCTGGGGCAAGAGCCGTCGCAGGGCATGCGGGCGGACCTGCGCCGGCTCTCCCACGATCACCCGGTCCTCGCCGGCCACCGCGACCATCCGCCCGTCGGGGCTGAAGCACAGCGCACGCGTCGCCGCGCCGGCGGCCAGCACCCGGCACCGGCCATCGGCCACGCTCCACAGTCGCGCCCCGTCCTCCTCGGCGCTGAGCACATGGCGCCCGTCGGCGCTCACCTCGTACTGCGAGCCGTCCAGGGCGCCCGTCCTTGAGCGCCGCCCCGAGCGACCACCGGTAGGTCCCGGTCCGCGGTTCCCAGACCTGGACGCGCCCGTCCACGCCCTGCCACACACCGATGCGTCCGTCGGCACTCAACCTGACCGGGCACCCCGTGGCGCGTGCGGCGGAGGGAATGACGCGGGCACATCTGCCCGCCCTGCCGGCGATGTAGGTGCGTTCACTGCGATCCCCATCGTGATGGCGCCGGCAGACGCTGTCCTGGAATGCCTGGAGGCAGAAGACGCCGTTGTCGGAATTGAACGAGGATCAGTATGTGACGCCGTCGATCCTGGTGTCGATGTTTCAGGGGACGGTTCGTGAGTTGATGCCCGTTTCCGGGTGAGGAGGGCAGAGCTGTTGGTCGTGGTGGTCGGTCGACTATTGCTTCCCGGTGAAGCTACCGGCTTCGACCTCGGTGCGGACGTCGATTTCGACCAGGCGTTTCAGCTTGGCTCGGGTGCCCTCGATGTCCGGCGACGGCAACAGCAGCGGCCTCGCCTGGATCAAGGACGATCAGGGCGACCTGTCACTGGGCAGCCGCGCGATCCGGGGCACCGCTTCCCTCGCGGACGGCACGAGCAGATGGGCGTCGGCGTGATCGTACGTGTTGATCATGTCGATGACGATCAGCGCGGAATGTTCCATGCGTTCCATGATGGCTGCGCGTCCCGCGACGTGCCCGTCGGTGTCAGCCGCCCGATACGTTCCGCTTCTCCAGCGGGTGGACGGCCGGCCCCTGGAGGACCGAGCCGTCGACACCGAAACGCGAGCCGTGGCACGGGCACTCCCACGCGGTCTCGGCGTCGTTGAAGGCCACCAGGCACCCCAGATGCGTACACCGCGCGGATACGGCGCTGGCCACACCGTCCGCGTCCCGGTAGACCGCGCAGCGCTGGCCGTTGACACGTACCACCGCTCCGGTGCCCGGCGGGACCTGTGCGACCGAGTCCACGTGGGTGGTGCGCAGCCGGTCGCCGACGAAGTGCTTTGCCACGTCGGCCTGTTGCCTCAGCAGGGCGGGCGCTTCGCGCAGGGTGCTCGCCAGCCTGCGCGGGTCGTACAGGGCGGCCCACGGCGGCTCCTCGCCCAGGACGAGGCCGGTCAGAAGCCGGCCGGCCATGACGCCGCCGCTCATGCCCCAGCCGCCGAACCCGGTGGCCACGTACGTGTGGCGGGAACCGGCGTGGAAGGGGCCGACGAGCGGGACGGTGTCGGTGGAGTCGTTGTCCTGGGCGGCCCAGCGGTAGGCGGTCCCGCCGACGGGGAACCTGGCGCGCATCCAGGCGTCCAGACGCCGGAACCCCTCGCGGGGGTCACCCGTGCCGGGAGTGAAGCTCTCGCCGGTGACGATGAGCAGCCGCCGCTCGTCGTCGAGCGGTGCGGTGCGCACCGACCGCTTGCCGTCCTCCTGGGTGATGTACATGCCGGTCGGCGCGATCTCGGCGGCGATCGGGGCGGCGACCACCAGTTCCCTGCGCGGGGAGAGCCGCGCGAAGGTCAGGGCCCTGTCGAATACGGGGAAATGGGTGGCGACCACCACGTCGCGCGCCGTGACGGTGTGACCGGACTCGACCGTGACGCGGCAGGGTGAGCCCTCCGTGAGGCCGGTGGCGCGCGAGCGCTCGAAGATCAGGCCGCCCTTGGCCCGGAAGTCCGCGGCGAGTGCGAGCAGATATTTGCGGGGGTGGAACTGCGCCTGCGCGTCCACCCGGACGGCGCCGCTCACCTCGTAGGGCAGATCGGTGCGGTCCACGTACGAGGCCGCGAGACCGGCCGCCGCGGCCGCCTCGGCCTCGGCCCGCAGTTCGGGAACGGCGGCGGGCTCGGTGGCGTAGGTGTAGGCGGGCGCCCGCTCCAGGTCGCAGGAGATACCGAGCATGGCGACGATCTCGGCCACCCGTTCCACCGCGCCCTGCTGCGAGAGCGCGTACAGTCGCGCGGCGTCCTGGTCACGTGTCCGGCGCAGCCGGTCGTAGACCAGGGTGTGCAGCGCGGAGACCTTCGCGGTGGTGTATCCGGTGACGCCGGCCGCGATCCGGTCGGCCTCCAGCACGGCGACCGTCCGGCCGGCGGTGACCAGCTCCCATGCCGTGCTCAGCCCCGCGATGCCGCCGCCCACCACGACCGCGTCGACGGTGACGTCCTCGTTCAGCGCCGGGTCACCGGTGGCACCGGCGGTCGCCATCCAGAAGGATTCATACTGTCCGGGCAAGGGCTGTGAGTCGGTCATGTCAGCCTTTCAGAACGTGCTTCCGATCCGTCACGAGGCGCCCCCGGCGGCCCACCGAGTGCCCGGCCCCCACGCCCCGAAACACCGTAGATCGCGATCCTCCCCCGCTCCGGGACGCCGGGGCGTGGCGTCGGCGGAATCCACCGCGGGAACGCGACCGCCCCGCTCGTGGCGGCGGAGCCGGCCCATCGGCGGCCGGCCCCTCTCCCGAAGGCCCCGTTCCCACTGTTTCAGCCCCTCGCGCACCTCCCCGGACCCGCGTGCGCACG
Organism: Streptomyces sp. S4.7; assembly: GCF_010384365.1. Taxonomy (NCBI): domain Bacteria; kingdom Bacillati; phylum Actinomycetota; class Actinomycetes; order Kitasatosporales; family Streptomycetaceae; genus Streptomyces; species Streptomyces sp. S4.7. The sequence goes on from NZ_CP048397.1 coordinate 847,734, forward strand.
CTTCGATCGCCCGCTTCCTGTCCTGCGGGCCAGGAAGTACGCCAGTACGAGTGCGGCGCCACCGGCGAACACCACGCCCTGGTTCCGCCGGGCCGCCGTGGCTGCTTGTGCCGCCTGCTCGCGTACGGGCTCGGGGGTGTTGTCCCGCGCCGACCGCAACAGGTCGGCGCCTTTCCCCTGTGCCTGCCGTGCGGCCCCCGCCGCCTTTCCCCTGACGGCTGCCGCCTTCTGCCTGGCCTGTGCCTTCACGTCGGCCTTCGCGGCCAGCTCCTCGACCGTCCGTCCGAGCTCCTCGCGCGTCCCTTCGATGCGCTCACGCAGCTCGTCGGGGGTGGGCTCGTCCGCGCCCTTGTCTGGTTTCCCGGTCATCGGTGTGCACTCTCCTTGATCTGGGCGATGTCCGCCTTGACACCGTCGATGGCTTTACGGGGAGCCGGAGGGGCGGCCTCGGCGACTCCTTTCCTGCCCAGCGCCGCGAGGACGCCCGCGAGGGCGAACAGCGCGGCGGTGATCACCAGCGCGGACAGCCACAGCGGCCATACGAGGGCGAGGGCGATCACCGCGGTGGCGACCAGCGCCTGCAAGGCGATGACCGCGACCAGGCCGGCTCCGCCGAGCAGGCCGCCGCTCCGCCCGAACCGCTTGCCCTTCTCCCTCATCTCCGCCTGTGCCAGCGCCAGTTCCTCGTGCAGCAGCCTGGATATCTGTTCCGACGCCTGTTTCACCAGTTCACCCACGGGTTCTCGGGAATCGGACGTCTTCGGGTGAGATGTATCCATTGATCCACTCCCTTTCGCGGTGACATCGTCCGGCAGACCTCGAGTACCCGGACGATCGGCCCGTACCGCGTACCGGTTGCGGGCTCAGCTGTCCGAGGGGACGCCGATGGCGAGGACCGCGGTGTCGTCGTCGACGCCGGTGCCGAAGGAGTCCAGCAGGTCACGGACGGCAGCGACGGCGCGGGAGGGGGTGGTGGGGGCGAGGGCCCGGGCGAAATCGAGGAGGGCCTCGTCGCCGTAGCGGTCGTTCCTGCTGCCCGAAGCCGCGCGGGCCTCGGTCAGGCCGTCGGTGTGAAGCAGCAGGGTGTCGCCCGCCTCCAGGTGGAGGGTGGTGGTGGCGATGTGGGCGTCGGGCAGGACGCCGATGAGCTGTCCGCCGGGGGTGGGCAGGTACCGGGTGCTCGCGTCCGCGCGCATCAGCAGAGCCGGCGGATGGCCGCCGCTGGCCAGGGTGACGTGGAAGCCGCCCTGCTCGGCGGGGGTGAGCAGTCCGAAGATGACGGTGCAGAACCGTGGGTCCTGGCCGTTGTATTCGTGGGTGAGGACGGTGTTGAGGTTGCTCAGGACGGCTACCGGGTCCGGGTGGTAGACGGCGGCGGCGCGCAGGGTGTAGCGGGCCAGGGAGGTGATGGCCGCGGCGGCGGCGCCCTTGCCGCACACGTCGCCCAGGAACAGTCCCCAGGTGCCGTCGGTCAGGGGGAAGAGGTCGTAGAAGTCGCCGCCGACCTTGTCGGTGGAAGCGATGTGGTAGTGCGCGGCCACGTCCAGTCCGGGCACTTCGACCAGTGCGGGAGGCAGCAGGGTCTGCTGGAGAGTGGCGTTGAGGCGCTGGAGTTCCTCGCGTTCGCGTTCCGCCTGTGCCCGGGCGCGCAGCAGTTCGGTCTCGTAGGCGCGGCGGTCGCGGGCGTCGAAGAGGGTGGTGCGGATGAGCAGCGGCTGTCCGTCGCTGCCCGTCTTGACCGTGGAGGTGACGAGCACGGGCAGCCGGCCCCCGTCGGCCGTCCTGAGCTCCAGGGCGATGCCGCTGATCTCGCCCTGCATACGCAGCAGTGGGGCGAAGTGGGTCTCGTGGTAGAGACGGCCGCCCACGCTCAGCAGATCGGCGAACGTGCGGCGGCTCACCAGTTCGTCGCGGGTGTGCCCGAGCCAGTCCAGCAGAGTCGTGTTGATCTTCACGATCGTGCCGTCCAGCAGCGTGGAGAGGTATCCGCACGGCGCGTTCTCGTACAGGTCCTCGGCGCTGTCCTCCAGCAGGGTGGCGAACGCGGCGCGGTCGTCCTCGGACCGTCCCTCGCCGAGCGGCTGATCGCCGCTCCCGCAGTCCCCTCTCTCGCACATCATCTCTCGGCCGTGACGAACTCGGTGATCGCGGCAGCCGTCTCCTCCGGGGCGGCGAGCTGGGGGCAGTGGCCGGTCGCGTTCAGGGTGATCAGCCGGCTTCCCGCGATTTTCGACCGTACGAAGTCCCCGACCTCCGGCGGCGCTATCGAGTCGTTGGAGCACTGCGCGACGAGGGTGGGAACGGTGACGTGGGCGAGGTTTTCGCGATTGTCGGACATGAACGTCACACGGGCGAAGACGCGGGCGATCTCCGGATCGGTGCGGCAGAAACTGTTGGTCAGCTCCTCGCCCAGCTCCGGCCGCCCCGGATTGCCCATGATCACCGGGGCCATGGCGCCCGACCACCCCAGGTAGTTCGCCTCCAGGGAGCCCAGGAGTTCGTCGATGTCCTCGGCGCTGAATCCGCCCCGATAGCCGGCGTCCGGATCGTCGATGAAACACGGCGACGGGGCGAGGAGCACCAGGCCGGCGAATATCTCCGGCTCCCGCGCCGCGGCCAGCACGCCCATCATCGCGGCCACCGAGTGCCCCACGAACGTCACCGGGCCGAGGGCCAGCTCATGGCAGATCTCCAGCACGTCCTCGGTGTAGCCCTCCAGGGTGGAGTAGCGTTCCCGGCTCCACGCCGACAGGTCGGAGCGCCCCGCCCCCACATGGTCGAACAGCACCACGGTGAAGTCGCGCTCCAGCGGCGGCACCACCAGCCGCCACATGTTCTGATCGCACCCGAACCCGTTCGCCAGCATCACCACCGGCCCCCCGGCCCGGCCGGACACCGTCACATGATTCCTGCTGCGCACTGTCATACGACCATCCTCACAGAACGCTTGCCTCACAGTCGCACCGATCACGCCGATCACTCTGTCGCACCCGTTTACTGATCGCCTTGGCGCTGATACCACTACGTACCCGTGCGTCCGGTCAACAGTGAGTGTCCCCCTCCGCCCGGACCCGAACGCCCGGCGGGCGGCGGGCGAGGCACACAGCTCCGCCGCGGCCGTGACGTCTCCCGGCGCAGAACGATGTAAAGCACGACACTAGGTGTCCGGTTTCGGGGCGATCATGGAGTCACCGGTCGGCGTCGATGACTGACGCGGGCCAGGCCGTGCAGATAGATAAGGAACGCAATGACACTCATGCCCGACACATCGGCGCCAGACCTGAGCGGAAAGATCGCGCTGGTCGCGGGTGCGACGCGGGGCGCCGGGCGCGCCATCGCCGTCCAGCTCGGCGCGGCGGGTGCGACGGTCTACGTCACCGGCCGCACGACTCGGGAACGGCGCTCGGAGTACAACCGGTCCGAGACGATCGAGGACACCGCGGAGCTCGTCACCGCGGCGGGCGGGACCGGCATCGCGGTGCCGACCGACCACCTGGTGCCCGAGCAGGTCCGTGTGCTGGCCGACCGCGTCGACGCCGAGCAGGGGCGGCTCGACGTGCTGGTCAACGATGTCTGGGGCGGCGAGCGGCTGTTCGAGTTCGACAAACCGGTCTGGGAACACGACCTCGACAACGGACTTCGGCTGATGCGGCTGGGCGTGGCCACCCACGCGATCACCAGCCACTTCGTGCTGCCGCTGCTCGTGCGCAATCCGGGCGGGCTCGTGATCGAGATGACCGACGGTACGACCGCGTACAACGGAACGCGCTACCGCAACTCGTACTTCTACGACCTGGTCAAGAACAGCGTGCTGCGCATGGCGTTCGTGCTCGCGCACGAGCTGAAGCCGCACGGCGGGACGGCGGTCGCGCTCAGTCCGGGGTGGATGCGTTCGGAGATGATGCTCGAAACGCTCGGTGTCACCGAGGACACCTGGCGTGACGCGCTGGCCGAGGTGCCGCACTTCTGCATCTCGGAGAGCCCGGCCTACGTCGGACGCGCGGTCGCGGCGCTGGCGGGCGACGCCGACATCGCGCGCTGGAACGGTGAGTCGGTGTCCAGCGGTCAGCTCGCGCAGGAGTACGGCTTCACCGACCTCGACGGCTCGCGCCCCGACTGCTGGCGCTATCTGGTCGAGGTGGAGGAGACGGGCAAGCCGGCGGACGCCACCGGTTATCGCTGACGGGCACCGCTGACGGGCCGGGGTGCGGACGAGCGGCAGCGGTTCGGCACCCCGGCCCGTCAGCGGGCCATCGGTCCTTCGACGCCGCCCGCGGGCCGGGAATCGTCGGTGCTCGACGACGGCCCGCCCGGCCGGGAGGCGCGTTCACTCCCACCGACTGGGCTCTCCTCCATGACTGAGAAAGGAACGACCGTCGTTCCCCCCGCGCGCGCCGGAAGACGCGAATGGACGGCTCTCGCCGTCCTCTCGCTGCCGGCCATGCTCATCACCCTCGACAACACGGTGCTGCACCTCGCCGTACCGCACTTGAACGCGAGCCTGAACCCGAGCGGTCTGCAACTGCTGTGGGCCGTCGACATCTACAGCTTCCTGATAGCCAGTCTGCTGATAATCGCGGGCACGCTGGGCGACCGGATCGGGCGCCGCCGACTGCTGTTGATCGGCGCGGTGGGCTTCGGTGTCGCCTCGCTGCTGACCGCGTTCTCCAACAGCGCCGAGATGCTGATCGTCAGCCGTGCGCTCCTCGGTATAGCCGGGGCGACCCTGACGCCTTCCTCGATGTCGCTGATCCGCAATCTGTTCCTCGACGCCCGGCAGCGGACCGTGGCCCTCAGCGTCTGGATAACGTGCTTCCTGGTGGGCGGCGCCATCGGCCCGCTCGTCGGCGGCGTGATGCTGGAACACTTCTGGTGGGGCTCGGTCTTCCTGCTGAGCGTGCCGGCCATGGTGCTCCTGCTGATCCTCGGTCCGGTGCTGCTCCCCGAGTACCGCGACCCCAGGCCGGGCACCATCGACTTCGCGAGCATGGGCCTGCTGGTGCTCTCCCTGCTCGCCGGTGTCTACGGTCTCAAGAAGCTCGCCGTCGAAGGCGTGGCCGTGATCCCCGCGCTGATTCTCCTCGCCGGTCTCGCCCTGGGTGTGTGGTTCGTCGCGCGTCAGCGCGGGCTCACCCACCCGTTGATCGACATGGCCCTGTTCCGCGAGCGCACCTTCTCCGCGTCGCTCGGCGGGATGGGGCTCGCCCTCTTCGTGATGTCGGGATCTCAGTTCTTCATCGCGCAGTACCTGCAGATGGTGGTGGGGCTGTCGCCGCTGGAGGCCGGGCTGGCGTCGTTGCCGGGCAGTCTGGGTGGTGTGGCAGGGTCGTTGCTCGCGCCGGTGGCTCTGCGGTGGATGCGTCCGGCGTACGCGATGACCGGGGGCCTCGTGATCGCCGCGGCCGGCTTCGTGGTCCTGGCCCAGGCCGGCGCCGACAGCGGGCCGGCCACGGTGATGGTCGCGCTGGCGCTGCTGAACATCGGCGTCAGCCCCACCGTCGTACTCGGCACCGACATGATGATCAATTCCGCACCGCCGGAGAAGGCCGGGGCGGTCTCCGCCATCTCGGACACCTCTCACGAACTGGGCCTGGGCCTGGGCATCGCCGTGCTCGGCAGCGTCGGTGGCGCGGTCTACCGCAACCAGGTCTCCGGCGAGCTGCCCGCCGGGCTGCCCGAGGGGGCCGCCGCGAGTATCGAGGACAGCATCGGCAACGCTGTCGACGAGATCTCCCGTCTGCCGGAGGGCCTGGCGACCGCCGCGCTGGATGTGGCACGCGAGGCGTTCACCCATGGGCTGGTGCTGGTGAGCGTTGTCTGCGGGGTCCTGACGGTACTCACCGTGTTCCTCACACTGGGTCTGCGCAAGGTGCCCGCGGTCGTCGGGGCCGACGGGGCCGGGGACTCCGGGGAGGCCGACGGGGCGTCGACGGAACTGCTGGAAGCCGGTGGCCGCACCACCGATTGACGCCGCGACCGTGACTGCCCGGCCCCCGTCCTCGCGGCGGGGTGCCGGGCAGCGCACACGCGACAGGCCGGGGTCAGGAGCCGGACGCAGGGCCCAGCGTCGCGGCGATCACAAGGTACCCGATGTCCGGGGTGGCCGCCGCGCGGCGCATCAGGGAGATGTACTGGTCGACCGGCTCCGGTCCGTCGATCTTGGCCAGTTCGTCGCGCCGGGCCTCGACGACATCGGCCATGATCGCCCCTGTCCGGACCACCTTGTCGCTGATGTCACGTACCTCGACGTCGACGAAGCCGTGGGCGGCCAGCAGTTCGAGGTACTCGGCGGCGGTGGCGAACGAACTCACGCCGTACGAGGCGCAGATGTCGTTGAGCACCTTGCGGCCTTCGGGACCCACCGGCGGGATTTCGGCGGTGTCGGCGATCACCAGCCGCCCGCCGGGGCGCAGCACCCTGGCCGTCTCGGCGAGCGCCCGGCCCCGGTCCGGCACGTGGAGCAGTGACTCGACCGCCCACGCGCCGTCGAACGAGCCGTCGGCGAAGGGCAGTTCCATCACGTCGGCGTTCCGGAAGGTCGTCACGTCCGACCGGCCCGCCTCCTTGGCACGCTCGGCGGCCTGCTCAACCTCGACGTCGCTGATGGCGATGCCGGTGACGTGCACGTCCTTGGTCGCGACGAGCTGAAGCGCGGGTTTGCCCACACCGCAGCCGATGTCGAGGACCGCGCCCGCGGGTGCGGGGTCGAGCAGGGTGACCAGCAGGTCGGTCAGCCGGGCAGTGGCGACCTCGACGGGGCTGTCGTCGGTGTCGTCCTCCCAGTAGCCGTAGTGCAGGTTCTCACCCCAGGCGGCGTTGAGAACCTGACCGAGGCCTTCGTAGAAACTCGCGACATCGTCAACGCCGGACGTCTCGGCAGCCATCTCGATCTCCCTGTCGTGTCTGCGCCACCTTGGCCCCGGCCGCTCGACCGACCGCGAGAACGAGGCCGGGAGCTTCCCCCGAGGTGGTCGAAATCTTGCTATGACGGGTAAACAAACTCATGACCGGTGTGGGGTGTCAAGGCGGTCCGAATCAGCCCCGGTCGAGCCGGTCCGACCGAAAAGGACAGCTCAGCGGCGTGGAGAGAACCGGCTTCACCGGCTTTCCCGGGTTCGGGCACCGGCCACCCTGGCCCGTTTCCGCTGTCCGGCGGAGCGCGACCGCCTCCCGTGTTTTCCCGTATCCGCCCCCATGGGAGCCGGCTTCCGGAACACCCGAACACACCGCGCCCACCGGCCGGTTGATGAACCGGCCGGTGGGCGCCGCGTGGTGACGCAGGATCAGGTGGGGCGGATGGACAGCGGGTGGCGGAACACGTTGCGCGGGTCGTAGGTCCTCTTGACCTGCTGGAGCCGCGTGTAGTTCGCGCCGTAGTACAGCGCGTGCCACGGCGTGTTGGAGGTGTTCCACTCCGGGTCGGCGAGGTCGACGTCCGGATAGTTGATGTAGGCACCCGCGTTGATCGCGTCGGGCACCGGAACGCCGCCGGTCCTGCTGTAGACGTCCCGGTAGCACTTGCGGACCCAGGCCACGTGCGCGGCGTCGTCCGCCTCCGCCCTCCATACACCGGGGGTGAAGTAGGTGCGCAGGACGGAGTCGCGGTGCACATAAGCGGTCGCGTCCGCGCGCACGCTGTTGATCTTCCCGCCGAGGGCGGCCAGGTTCACCTGTGCGCCGGGATTGCTGATCGAGTCGTCGTGGAGATAGCGGTAGATCGTCGCTATCTGCTCATCGGTGTAACTCTTCCGCAGATCCGAGGTCTTGTCCTTCTGGCGGCCGGGGGGACCCCAGAACCAGTTGTCCCGGTCGAGCCACGCCAGCTCGGACCTGGAGTCCGTCGCGGCCGTGACGCCGGCGCCGGCGGTGACCGCGTCGAACAGCCCGTCGAGCATGGCCTCGCCGCCCGGGACCGACTTCGAGACACCGGCCATCAGGCCGATCACGCCGGCCGACACGTGCGAGGCGGAGAACGAGGCCCATATCTGGACCTCCTTCGCCCCGGGGGCGCTGTTGCGCTCGTACCACTGGCAGTAGTTGCGGATGAGCGTGGTGAACGACTGCTGCGACAGGGTGTCCCACGACCACTGCACCGTACGGGTCCGCTGATCGGAGCTACGGGGCAGGAGCTTGGTGGGGTCGGCGGTGTCCACTCCCGGCGTACGCAGCCAATACCGCGTCACCACACCGAAGTTGCCGCCGCCACCGCCCGTGTGCGCCCACCACAGGTCCCGGTTCGGGTCGTTGGCCTCGCGAGTCGCCACGACGATGCGGGGCTGTCCGTCGGCACCCACCACGACGACCTCGACGGCGTAGAGGTGGTCCACGGCGATGCCGTGTATGCGTGAGTAGAAGTTGTAGCCGCCGCCGAGTATGTGCCCGCCGAGGCCCACTTCCGAGCAGCCCGCGGAGGGAATGGTGACGCCCCAGCCCTTGAACAGCGTGTTCTGCGTCGGAGCCACGATCGCGCCCGGCCCCACGGCGAAGGCCTTCCGCCGGTCGTCGAAGTAGACGTCCGACATCTGCGAGAGGTCGATGAGGTCCTTGACCCCGGACCATGTCGTGAAGTTCTCCAGGCAGTGGCCCCCGGAGCGGACGGTGACCTGTCGGTCGGCCGCGACGGCCTTGCCGAGAGCCTCGGCGACGTGGGCCGGGGTGGTCGCGATGGTCACCTGGTCGGGCCGGTTGGAGAACCGGGTGTTGTGCGCACGCACGAAGCTCTCGTACCGGGAGTCCCCGGGCTGCACGGTGACGGAGTCGAACGCCGGAGTGCATGCTCCGCTGGCCTTCCCCCTGCCCGCCGCGGTCGCGGGCCGAGCGCCTACTAAGGCATCCGCCGCGACCAGGCCGGCCCCGGCAAGTGCGGCACGTGTAAGTAACCCACGGCGGTTCAATTCAGACATGTACGCGACTCCTCGCATGTACTGGAACGGAGCACAGTTGGATCTTGGTCATCCGCCGACTGGTCCGGCATCGACCGATCGGAAGCCTATGTCATAACGTTGGATTTGAAACGATTCTTGGATCTCCATACTTAAGTGGAATACGGGGGTCAGCCGGGCCCCTCGGAAACCGCCGCGGGAGGCGAAGTGACCCTGGGAATCGGCGCGTTGGGGAAGTCCCGAAACCGCGGCCACCGGCGTCGGCAAGCGGGCCTACGCCGGGTCCGGCCTCCAGTCCTCGGCGAGGAGACCGAGCAGCACATCGTCGAGGAACTCGCCCATCACCCAGGACGACGAACGCAGCACGCCTTCGCGGACGAAACCGTTGCGCTCGGCGGAGCGCAGCATCGCGGTGTTGTCCGACAGCGTCTCGATCTGCAGCCGGTGCAGACCGCGCACGACGAACCCGTAGTGGCACAGCACCGCGACCACGTCGGTGCCGTGACCCTTCCCGCGGGAGGCAGGCAGCAGCCCCAGCCCGATGTGCGCGGACCGGTGGTGGTTGTCGATGCCCCACAGCGTCGCGGTGCCGATCAGCGTGCCGCCGGCCAACTCGACCACGGAGAACGGGACATGCCCCTCCTCCTTGTCGTCCACCACGAGCCGCGAGTCCTCCGAGCCGGGCGTGACCGGCCGCCACGGCCGGCTCTCGGCCCGCGCGGAGCCGGCCACGTCGTCGTAGAGCTCGGCCCGCAGGATCGGGATGTCTTCCTCGTACCGGGCCCTGAGCCCGACCTCTCTGCCCCTCAACATGAGGGCTTCCTATCCGACCGGCTCGCCGGCGGCAAACCAATAAGGCGGGCGCACCGGGCCCCGGAAGACCTCCGAGGCGATCAGTGCCCCCGGTCCTCCGGTGCCGTCGCCTGTCGGTGGTAGTCGGGCATCCGCGGGTCGGCGGTCTCCAGGGATCCGTGGGAACCGGGGGCCTCGGCGGTGCCGTCACCGCCGTCGGCGCCCCCACCGCCCTCAGCACCACCGTCGTGGCCGTCGGCCTTCGGCAGCGGGCCCAGCAGGAACGCGACTGTCAGCACGGTCAGCAGCGTGAGGACCGTACAGATCACGCTGACGTACAACAGGCCGTCGGTGAAGGCCACTCGGGCGGCGCCGCGGACCGCCGTGCCCAGTTCGCCGGGCAGCCGTCCGGCCTCGTACACGGCCGAGCCGATCGTGTCCCGCACGCGTGAGGCGGCGTCGGCGGGCAGACCCGCGGGCAAGGTGTCGGAGACCTCCGTGCGGTACACGGCGGTCCCGACGCTGCCGAGGATCGCGATGCCCATTCCCAGGCCGAGTTCGTGACAGGTCTCGGAGATCGCGGAGACCGCTCCGGCCTTCGCCGGCGGCGCGGACGCGATCATCATGTCGGTGCCGAGCGCGATGGTCGGTGCCACACCGAAGTTGAGCAGCCCCAGTGCGATCATCACCGGGATCAGCCCGTTCCCCGTCTCGACCTGGGTCAGCACGGCGAAGCCGACGACGGCGATGGCGAGGCCCGTCGTCATCACGTACGCGGACCGCATCCAGCGCAGCGCCAACGGGGCCATCAGGGCACCCATCACACCGCCGATGCTCCCGGGCAGCGAGGACAGCCCCGTCTCCAGCGGAGACAGCCCCACCACCATCTGCAGATACTGTGCGATGAAGAACTGCGATCCCGACATCACGAACAGGGCGAGGGCCATGGCGCCGAGCGAGACGGCGAACGTGCGCTCGCGGAACAGTCCGGGTTCCAGCAGGGGATGGCTGAGGCGGCCCTGCCGCAGCGCGAAGACCACGGCCAGCCCGAGTCCGGCGACGAGCAGCACCACCGGCAGCGCTTCGACGCCGTCACCGGCCAGGACCTTGAGTCCGTAGACCGTCGCCAGCAGGGAGACCACCAGCAACAGCACGCTCGCGGGATCGATCCTGCCGGGGTTCGGGTCGCGGTACTCGGGCAGCAGCACCGGCCCCACGATCAGCAGCAGCACCATCGCGGGCACGCTCAGCAGGAAGACCGAGCCCCACCAGAAGTGTTCCAGCATCACACCGCCGACCATGGGGCCGATCGCTCCGCCCACCAGGAAGCAGGCGATCCAGACACTGAAGGCGACGGACCGCTGCCGCGGGTCCGCGAACATGTTGCGGATCAGCGACATGGAGGACGGCATCAGGGTCGCCCCGGCGACGCCCAGCAGCGCCCGGCTGACGATGAGCATCTCCGCGCTGGAGGAGAACGCCGTGAGCAGCGAGGCCAGTCCGAAGCCCGCCGCCCCGATCAACAGCAGCCGCCGACGGCCCACCCGGTCACCGAGGGTGCCCGCGATGATCAACAGGCCGGCGATGAGGAAGCTGTAGATGTCGACGATCCACAGCAGTTGCAGACCGCTGGGGTCGATGCTCGCGCTGAGATGCGGAACCGCGAGGTGCAGCACCGTGTTGTCGAGGGTGATGAGCAGCGCCGGCAGGGCGAGGACGGCGAGGGCTGTCCATTCGCGTTTTCCGGCGCGCTCGGGCGGGGAGAAAGTGGCGTCTTGGCTCATGTCGGAGTGCCTATCCAGCGACGAGTGGGTGATACGCCCGGCTGAGCGGCCGACGGCCGCCCAGGAGCGGTTTTTCGGACCCGGTGGGCGGCGGATCGTGGCACGCCGGACCCACGCCCGGGCTGTGCGGCCCGAGCGTCGGCGGCACCGGAATGAGGAACGGAGATCACCCTTCCCGTGGGCGGGCGGAGCCGGCACATCCGGACACGACGGTTGTCGAGGTGACTCAGCCGGCGAGCGGACGCGCCGTGATGACGCCCATTCCGCTCGGCAGTACCAGGGTCTCCTCGTGTTCCAGCCCGGCGGCCGCCAGCAGCGCGGTGAAATCTCCCCCGGTGCGCTCCCGCCCGCCGGAGGCGCCGAAGAGGGAGAGCATGTAGAGGTCCATCAGGGCGGGGAGCCGGTGTCGTCCGCCCTCGGCCGAGTCGGCGTCGGTGAGCAGGTCGATCACCATGATCCGGCCGTGCGGAGGCATCGCGGCGGCGCAGGTACGGAGGATCGAGACCGCGCTGTCGTCACCCCAGTCGTGCAGGATATGGCTGAGAATGTAGAGGTCCGCCCCCGGAGTCACGGCGCTGAAGAAGTCTCCCGCGGTGGCGGTGCAGCGGTCGATGAGGTTCCCCTCGACGATCCGCTTCTCGGCGAGCGCGACGGTACCGGGCAGGTCCACGACGACGCCGGTGCTGCCCGGGGTGCGCAGCAGCAGTTCGCACATCAGATGGCCGTTGCCGCCGCCGACGTCCACGATCCGCGGGTACCGGTCGAAGGTGACCGCCTCGAAGATCTCGTCGAGTTCCAGGCGCAGTCCGGCCTCCTGCGACCGGTCGAAGACCTCGCGCCGCTCCGGCCGCCGCTCCAGGTGCTCGAAGAGTGCGCAGTCGTGGATCAGCCGGAAAGCCGAGTCGCCGGTCCTGACGCTGTGTCCGAACTCGGCCCAGGTCCGGCCGACCTCACCGCCGAGCAGCAGGGCGGTGGGGCGTGCCGTACCTGGGGTGCCCGGCAGCAGGGTGGCACCGAGTCCGGTCAGCGCGAAGGTGCCGTCGGCCTCTTCGGTGAAGACGTCGAACGGGACGAGGGCGCGGAGCAGCCTGCGCAGGGCGAGTGGGTGGGCAGCCACCTCTCCGGCGAGGTCCTCGGGGGAGCGGCGGCCGTCGGCCAGGGCCTCCGGCAGGCCCAGCTCTACCGCCGTGCAGACCGCCCTCGACACGAGTTGGCCGTAGAGCAGCATGCGCATCCGTGCTGCGTCGTCCCGGAGTTGTGGGTGGAGCACGCTGTCACCTCCTTGTTCGTCGGGTGGGATCCCGCCCGGCCGCCGTACGGCGGCCGGGCGGGATCCACTGGCGAGGGACGTGGGCTACTACTTGGTGGCGACGATGACGCCGTGCGGCGTCCAGCCCGGGAAGGGGATGCGCTTGAGGGTGCTGAACCCGGCGGCCCGCAGGGACCGCTCGTGCGTCGCCCAGGAGTAGATCATGCCGCCCTCGGCCGGCAGCGCCGCGAAGTAGACGCTGTCGAGCGCGGCGACGACCGGACCGTCGCCCTCGTCGTTGGACATCGAGTTGAAGATGACCAGTTGACCGCCTTCGGGCAGGACCTCGTAGGCGCGGCGCAGCAGTTCGGTGTTCTCGTCCGGTGTCCAGATGACCATCTGGTGGGCGAACATCACCACGTCGCAGCCGGTGGGCAGCGGGTCGCGGAACATGTCACCGGTGATGACGGAGACCTGGTCGCCGACCCCCGCCTGGGCGATCTTCTTCTCGGCTATGGTGCCGGAGGCCGGGATCTCGAAGACGGTGACCTTGAGGTCCGGGTTGGCCTGGGCGAGCGCGATGGCGTTCACCGCGTCGCCGCCGCCGCAGTCCAGCAGGTGCTTGCGGCCGGAGAGGTCGAGCTCCTGGACGAGGTGCTTGTTCGCCAGCTCGGACCAGGAGCGCATGTAGCGGTAGAAGACCTGCTCCATGTGCGGGTTCTCGGCGAGCCGGTGGTAGAGGTCACGGCCGGAGCCGCGGACCCGGCGCAGGCCGACGTTGCGGTTCTCGCGGAGCGAGTCGGTGAAGTCGAGCTGGCCCTCGTACACGATGTACTGCTCGAAGGCGACGGTGTCCTTGAAGCGCTGCCAGTCGCCTTCGTCCATGAGGTCCTTGACTACCCCGGCCAGTCGGTACAGGCCGTCCCCCTTGACGAGGATGCCGAGCGAGGTGCAGCCGAGGAGGAGGATGTCGACGGCGCGGTCCTCGAGACTGAGCGCGTCGCGGATCTCTTCCCGGGTCAGCTCCTGCTTCTCGGCGACCAGGTCGGGCAGACCCAGTTCGCAGGCGGCGTTGAGGTACTGGAAGGCCGCGTGCCCGAAGAGGATCCGGGACAGGCCGTCCATGTCGAGCTCGATGGGCCCGCCGTGCTGGGTGGGAGCGGTGTCGGTCATGAGTGCCCTGCCTCTCGGATGTGGATGCGTCTCTACCGGTCACTGGTGTTAGCGGTCCGCGACACCGGTGGTGGTCAGGAAGTCCGTTGCGGTTGGGGGAAATCAGCTGTGGTCGGGAAGCGGCGCGGCGGGCAGGGTGCCCGCCCGCAGTCGGTGGAACTGATCGATGACACCGACCGCGGGCCGATGGGACCGGCTGGTCGCCAGCAGGCTCGGCGACTGTCTGCCGACGAAGTGTCCGCACACGCCCTTGTGCGCGTCGTACGTGGCGTCGAGCGCGGTCCGGAAGTCTTCCAGCGGGTCGGGGCGGCGCTCGGCCAGCCACGACCAGGCGTCGCTCGATCCGGTGAGCGCGGCCACCAGGGCTTCGTGGTCCCGCCATCGCAGCCCGCTCATCTGCGGGGGTGCGACGGGCGGCATCAGGGTGGGCCTGATCTCCGCCTGGTACTGGTCCGGGCTGGCGTCCCCGGCGAACTGGAGAGAGGCCCGGCAGGCCCACATGACGCGGGAGGCCACGCCGGCCGCCGCGGCGGCGAGTTCCTCGTCGCCCGCGTCGGCCGCCGCCCTGAGACTGTTCACGGCGAGGGTCCCGCCCTGCGCGAGCACCATGAACACGTGGTGCCCGCGGACCCAGCGGCGGAGCCCGTCGAGGGGTTCCGGTTTCCCGGACCGTACACACTCGGGTACGGGCAGCGGCCCGGGCAGCCGGGTGGGATCGGCCGGCCAGCGCAGCAGTGTGTCGAAGCCCGCGACCATGTCACCCCACGAGGCTTCGTCGAGGCCGGTGCCCCGTTCCTCGGCGATCTCCAGGATGCCGAGCTGGGCGTTGAGGAGGGCCGCGACGAACAGGGTGAGCGGGTCGCCGTGGTGCCGCTCAATGCCGAACGCCAGGTCGTTGTCCCGATTCGGCCGCGACTCCCGCGGGTCGTCGCCGACCAGGGTGCTCGGCACCGGGCCGAGGTCGGCGCGGGCGGCCACGGATGCGGCCAGCAGCTGGGCGAGCCCGGCCCGGTTCGCGGGATCGGATATCCGGGCGACCGCCGCCGCGAGGGCGGTGGGAGCCGCCGCCGCGATCGCGGGGGCGTCGTCGGGCAGATCCTCCGGGCGCGGCATGGGGAAGGGGACGGTGGCGACGTGGGGCAGGTAGTCGGTCATCGTGCCTCCTGTTCATACGCGTTAGGTCGGGGGGAGTCCGTGTGTCCGGGGTCAACGGCCCTTGATGAGCGGCTTGCCCAGAGGAAGGCGCTTGGCGCCGGTCGCCTGGTGCATGAAGCTGGCGAAGATGTACATGCCGAGCACGATGAAGAGGAACATCGTCGTGATGCCGACGTAGATCAGCCAGGGGTCACCGGGCTTGAGGGGGTTGTTGACGGTCTGGTCGATGGCCTGCTCGATCGAGCCGTACAGAACGAGCAGGGTCGTGGAGACGACCACGAAGAGGAACGTGAAGACCCGCGGCAGTCGCAGGGTCGTCAGCGTCAGCAGGATGATCACGATGGACCACACCAGGACGAAGTTGGCGGTGGCCTGGCGTTGTTCGATGTTCTCGAACTCGCCCATCCAGTTGTTGTTCAGCGCGAGGCTGAGGATGGAGAAGCTCAGCCAGAAGGTCCCGAACAGGCCGTACACCGCCGCGAACACCCCGTCGCCCAGGCGCATCGCCCAGACCGAGGCCATCAGCAGCATGATGGTGCTGCTGAACACCATGATGGGCAGCGAGGCCACCAGGGAGTTGGCCGGGATGCTGACGTCCTTCAGGTAGAAGGCGAGCGAGATGGAGCCGAGCAGGAATCCCCCGAAGCCCAGCATGGCGGGCTCGGTGGCCCGGGGGCCGGTGGACAGATCCGGCACGGGTGCGGCCGGCCTCGCCGCGGGAGCGGCCTCGGCGACCGGCGCCGGTGGGGCTTCGAGCGTTGTCTTTTCCTGCTTCATCGCTTTCTCCTGATCTAGTAGGGAGCGGAACGGTGGAAGGGGGAGCAGGGCGTGCGTAGAGGGAAGGGGCCGGGTGTCACCCCGAGGCGGACCGACCGCGGACCCGCCGGATGCGCCGGATCTCGACGGGGGCCGCCCAGGACGCCGGATCGGGCAACTGCCCGGCGAGTTCGGCGAGTACGGGGTGATCGAAGACGAGGTTGAGCGGTACGTCGGTACCGGTGCGTGCCGTGAGCCGGCTGATGACGCGAGTGGCGAGGAGGGAGTGGCCGCCGAGCGCGAAGAAGTCGTCGTCCGCGCCGACTTCGTTGGCGTCCAGGACCTCGCGCCATATCTCGGCGACGAGGTCCTCGGCCGGTCCGGTGGGGGCGCGGTAGGCGGTGTGGCCGGTGCCCGGTTCCGGGTCGGGGAGTGCGTTGCGGTCGATCTTCCCGTTCGGGAGGAGGGGGAATTCGTCCAGGCCGACGAATACGGAGGGGACCATGAAGTCCGGCAGCCAGGTACGGACGTGGGAGGGCAGCTCGGCGGGCACTACGTCACCGGGCTTGGCCGGTACGACATAGGCGACCAGTCGGAGAGATCCGCTCGTGTCCTCGCGGGCGACGACCACGGCTTCGTCCAACTGGCCATGACGGCGCAGGACTTCCTCCACCTCACCCAGTTCGACCCGGTGGCCGCGCACCTTCACCTGGCCGTCAGCCCGGCCCAGATAGTCCAACTGACCGTCCGGACGCCACCGCACCAAGTCACCCGTGCGATACATCCGCTCGCCCGCGTCCGAGAACGGATCGGGCAGATAACGCTCGGCAGTCAGGGCGGGGCGGGCGTGATAACCACGGGTGACGCCGGCCCCGGAGAGATACAGCTCGCCGACCGCGCCCAGCACCACCGGCCGCAGACCCTCGTCCAGAACATGAGCCGTCGTTCCGTCGACCGGAACACCGATCGCCGTCCGCACATCACCCGGCACCGTCACCGCGTGCGTCGAGTAGGTGGTGTCCTCACTCGGCCCGTACAGGTTGTTGACCTCATCGATCACCGGGTGCGCGTACAACTCCCGCACCAGCGCCGGCGCCAGAGGCTCACCCGCCAGATTCACCGTCGCCGCACGCGGCGGCACCGCGTCCGCAGCCAACAACTCCCGCGCCACGGACGGAACAGTGTTCACCAACGTCACATCGGCGTACCGCTCCGGATGGGCGATCAGATCAAGCGCACTGTCCGGTACGACATACACCGTCCCGCCCACCGACAACGGAGCGAAAATCTCGAACACCGAAAGATCGAAGGAAACCGACGTCGCGGCCAGGGTGCCCGCCAAAGCGTCGTCGGAGAAGACCCGGCCCGCCCACGCCAGCATCGACACCACCTGCCGGTGCTCGATCACCACACCCTTCGGACGACCCGTCGAACCCGACGTATAAATCACATACGCCACATCATCCGGCTCCCCCACCGCCGGAACACGGTCAACCCGACCCCCATCAGGAAAACCGTCGACAGAATCCAGCACCAACGACACACCGGAATCCTCAACCATGAACGCCACGCGCTCAGCCGGATAACCCGGATCCATCGGCACATAACCCGCACCCGACTTCAGCACACCCAACAACGCCACCACCAGATCAACCGACCGCGGCAGCAGCACACCCACCACATCACCCCGACCAATGCCCAACCCCCGCAAACCCCACGCCAAACGGTTCGACCGCTCCTCCAACTCCCCGTACGACAACACCCCACCCACACCCACAACCGCCACACCCACACCACCCGAACGATCAACCACCCCCTCCACCAACTCCTCCACACGACCACCCACCACACCCGGCACCGCCGCACCCACCGACAGCGCACCAACCCGCTCCCGCTCCCCCACCGACCGCACATCCAACTCCGCCAACTCCCGGTCGGGGGCATCGACAAGCGCGTGGACAACGGTGGCGAGCCGGTCCGCGACGAGCAGGGCGGTGGACCGCTCGAACAGGTCCGTGTTGAAGACGAGATGGCCGGTGACACGGCCGTCGCGTTCCTCGGCCTGGACGACCAGGTCGTAGGGGGTGGTCCGGAACGGAACGGGAGCCTGGCGCACATCCAGGCCGGCCAGCTCGTACCGGGGCGGGGTTCCGTTGACCGCGAGCAGCACCTGGAACAGCGGGCTGCGGTCGCGGTGCGGGCGCAGCTCCCGGATCAGCTCCTCCAGTGGGAGCTGCGGGTGGGCGCGGATGTCGTCCACGAGCTCGCGCGTCGCTCGCAGGGCCTCGGTGAGTGTGCCGTCGGGGTCGGGCCGCAGGCGGAGAGGGAGGGTATCGACGAGATAGCCGACGACCTCCGCCGTGTCCGGGTGGTCGCGGCCTGCGACGGGGATGCCGATGGTCACGTCGTACCGGTCGGTGAGCTTGGCCAGGACGATGGCCAGGGCAGTCGCGAGGACGGTGAACGAGGTGGTTCCCGCCGCTCGGGCCGCGGCGCCGAGTGCTTCCTGCGGCAGTGCCAGGGGTACCGCGTCGCCCCGGTAGGTCTGCTGCGGGGGGCGCGGCCGGTCGGTGGGCAGGCCGGCGGACGGGGCGCCTGCCAGATGGGCCCGCCAGAACTCCACGTCCTTCGACGCCGTATCGCGCTGCCAGGTGGCCACTTCGGCGTACTGGACGGTCGCGGGCGGGAGCGGTCCGGTGTCCGGGGTGCCCAGGAGCGTGCCGTAGCTCTCGGCGACCTCCCGGAAGGCGAGATCCAGGGACCAGCCGTCGGAGATCGCGTGGTGGAGGCTGATAACGAGGACGTGGTGCTCGGGGCCGGTGCGGACGAGCGTCACGTGCCAGAGAGGGCCGGTGGTGAGGTCGAAGGCCCGCTCGGTCTCCGCGTCGATCACCGCCTCCCAGTCGGTGGTGGCGATCCGGGTGAGCGGCACCTCGGGGTCGGCGCTGACGATCTGGCGGACCTCGCCGTCGATCTGGCGCAACGAGGTACGCAGGACCTCGTGACGGAGCACGAGGTGACGAAGGGCGGTGATCAGCGCGTGCTCGTCCAGGGTTCCGTCGATGTGGACGGCGCCCCTGATGTGGTACGCGAGGTTGGCCTGCGGGTCCAGCGCGCACAGCACCCAGAGCCGCTCCTGGCCGAGCGACGCCGGCAGGACGAGGGTTCCGTCGGGTTCCGGGACCCGGCTCAGCGAGCCGATCGCCGGTGCGGGCTGCTGCTGCTTGTCGGCGGGCAGGTGGGTGGCGAGTTCGCTCAGTGTGGGGTGTTCGAAGACAAGGTGGAGCGGGACGTGTGTGCCGAGGGCGGCACCGATCCGGTGAGTGAGACGGGTGGCGAGGAGGGAGTGGCCGCCGAGCGCGAAGAAGTCGTCGTCCGCGCCGATGTCGCCGACGTCGAGCAGTTCGCTCCAGATACGGGCCACCAACTCTTCTGCCGGTCCGGTGGGGGCCCGGTAGGCGGTGTGGCCGGTGCCCGGTTCCGGGTCGGGGAGTGCGTTGCGGTCGATCTTCCCGTTCGGGAGGAGGGGGAATTCGTCCAGGCCGACGAATACGGAGGGGACCATGAAGTCCGGCAGCCAGGTACGGACGTGGGAGGGCAGCTCGGCGGGCACCGCACCGCCCGGCTTGTTCGGGACTACGTACGCGACCAGACGCAGCGATCCGGATACGTCCTCGCGGGCGACGACCACGGCTTCGTCCAACTGGCCATGACGGCGCAGGACTTCCTCCACCTCACCCAGTTCGACCCGGTGGCCGCGCACCTTCACCTGGCCGTCAGCCCGGCCCAGATAGTCCAACTGACCGTCCGGACGCCACCGCACCAAGTCACCCGTGCGATACATCCGCTCGCCCGCGTCCGAGAACGGATCGGGCAGATAACGCTCGGCAGTCAGGGCGGGGCGGGCGTGATAACCACGGGTGACGCCGGCCCCGGAGAGATACAGCTCGCCGACCGCGCCCAGCACGACGGGGCGTAGATTCCCGTCGAGAACGTGCGCGGTCGTTCCGTCGACCGGAACACCGATCGCCGTCCGCACATCACCCGGCACCGTCACCGCATGGGTCGAGTAGGTGGTGTCCTCACTCGGCCCGTACAGGTTGTTGACCTCATCGATCACCGGGTGCGCGTACAACTCCCGCACCAGCGCCGGCGCCAGAGGCTCACCCGCCAGATTCACCGTCGCCGCACGCGGCGGCACCGCGTCCGCAGCCAACAACTCCCGCGCCACGGACGGAACAGTGTTCACCAACGTCACATCGGCGTACCGCTCCGGATGGGCGATCAGATCAAGCGCACTGTCCGGTACGACATACACCGTCCCGCCCACCGACAACGGAGCGAAAATCTCGAACACCGAAAGATCGAAGGAAACCGACGTCGCCGCCAGCGTCCCCGCCAGCACCTCACCCGAGAAGACCCGCCCCGCCCACGCCAGCATCGACACCACCTGCCGGTGCTCGATCACCACACCCTTCGGACGACCCGTCGAACCCGACGTATAAATCACATACGCCACATCATCCGGCTCCCCCACCGCCGGAACACGGTCAACCCGACCCCCATCAGGAAAACCGTCGACAGAATCCAGCACCAACGACACACCGGAATCCTCAACCATGAACGTCACACGCTCAGCCGGATAACCCGGATCCATCGGCACATAACCCGCACCCGACTTCAGCACACCCAACAACGCCACGACGAGGTCCACCGACCGCGGCAGCAGCACACCCACCACATCACCCCGACCAATGCCCAACCCCCGCAAACCCCACGCCAAACGGTTCGACCGCTCCTCCAACTCCCCGTACGACAACACCCCACCCACACCCACAACCGCCACACCCACACCACCCGAACGATCAACCACCCCCTCCACCAACTCCTCCACACGACCACCCACCACACCCGGCACCGCCGCACCCACCGACAGCGCACCAACCCGCTCCCGCTCCCCCACCGACCGCACATCCAACTCCGCCAGCGGAGAGTCCGGACTCTCCGCCAGAGCGGAGACGACTGTGGCGAGGCGCTCGGGGACGAGGCTCGCGGTGCTGTCCGCGTAGAGGTCGGTGTTGTAGGTGAGGTAGCCGGTGATGGCGTCCTCGCCCTGCTCCAGATGGAGCGAGAACTCGAACTGAGTGCCCGCCGGCGGGATGTCCAGCCGGGTGACGGCCAGGCCGGGCAGGTACAGATTGCGCGACGGGGTTTCGTTGAGGGCGAGCATCGTCTGGAACAGCGGGCTGCGGGCCTGGCCGTCCGAGGCGGGAGCCGCGTGCCGGACGATCTCCTCGAACGGTGTCGCGGCGTGCCGGTGCGCTTCCACCAAGGCGCGGTGCGTGGCGCTCAGAGTCGCCGCGAGGGTGGCTTGCGGGTCCAGGGTCCGCCGTAGCGGCAGTGTGTTGGTGAAGAACCCCAGAATTTCAGCGGTGTCGGGGTGCGTACGGCCGCTGGTCGGGATGCCGATGGTCACGTCGTGGCTGCCCGACAGGGCGCCGAGGACGACGGTGACCGCGGTGGCGACGACGGCGAAGGGGGTGGTTCCGGTGCTCCGCGCGAGTCGCCCCACCGCTTCGGCGCTCAACTCCACAGGGATTGCCGCGCCGTTGTGAGTACGGCGGGCCGGGCGCGGATGGTCGGTCGGGAGGTCCACGGCGTGCGCCCCCGCGAGCCGCTCGCGCCAGTGGACGAGCCCGGCGTCGTCCTCGGACACCGGTTCGGCGGACTGCGCGTGGGCGAAGTCGCCGTACTGGAGAGAAGGGGCCGGCGCCAGAGGGCTGTCTTCGACAAGTGCCGTGTAGGTGCGGGCTATTTCGTCGAGGAGAAGGGTGAGCGTCCAGCCGTCGGCGATGGTGTGGTGCAGGGACAGCAGGAGCAGGTGGGCGTCCTCCGCCCGGCGGACGATCCGGGCCCGGAACAGAGGGCCGTCGGCGAGTTCCACCGTGGACTGACGCCAATGTTCCAGCAGTTGGGCCTCGTCGTCTGCGGGAGCCGCGTCGGGCTCGGCGGACGGCAGCGGATCCCCGTGCCAGACCGGATGGACGACCTGGACGATCTCGCCGTTCTCTTCGCGCAGCGTGGTCCGGAGCACCTCGTGGCGGCGGGCGACCTCCTCGATGGCCCGTGCCAGTGCCGGGGTGTCGAGGTCGCCGGCCAGTCGTGCCCCGCCGTTGAGGGTGTAGGCGAGGTTGGCCTGCGGGTCCAGCGCGCACAGCAGCCACAGCCGCTTCTGGCCGGAGGTGGCGGGGAGGGTGATGGTGCCGTCGGAGTTCGGGGTGCGCGGCGCGGCCGGGATGGGCTCGTGGCCGTCGCCCGAGCGGGGCAGATGGGTGGCGAGTTCGCTCAGTGTGGGGTGTTCGAAGACAAGGTGGAGCGGGACGTGTGTGCCGAGGGCGGCACCGATCCGGTGAGTGAGACGGGTGGCGAGGAGGGAGTGGCCGCCGAGCGCGAAGAAGTCGTCGTCCGCGCCGACTTCGTTGGCGTCCAGGACCTCGCGCCATATCTCGGCGACGAGTTCCTCGGCCGGTCCGGTGGGGGCGCGGTAGGCGGTGTGGCCGGTGCCCGGTTCCGGGTCGGGGAGTGCGTTGCGGTCGATCTTCCCGTTCGGGAGGAGGGGGAATTCGTCCAGGCCGACGAATACGGAGGGGACCATGAAGTCCGGCAGCCAGGTACGGACGTGGGAGGTCAGCTCGGCGGGCACTACGTCACCGGGCTTGGACGGGACGACATAGGCGACCAGTCGGAGAGATCCGCTCGTGTCCTCGCGGGCGACGACCACCGCCTCGTCCAACTGGCCATGACGGCGCAGGACTTCCTCCACCTCACCCAGTTCGACCCGGTGGCCGCGCACCTTCACCTGGCCGTCAGCCCGGCCCAGATAGTCCAACTGACCGTCCGGACGCCACCGCACCAAGTCACCCGTGCGATACATCCGCTCGCCCGCGTCCGAGAACGGATCGGGCAGATAACGCTCGGCAGTCAGGGCGGGGCGGGCGTGATAACCACGGGTGACGCCGGCCCCGGAGAGATACAGCTCGCCGACCGCGCCCAGCACGACGGGGCGTAGATTCCCGTCGAGAACGTGCGCGGTCGTTCCGTCGACCGGAACACCGATCGCCGTCCGCACATCACCCGGCACCGTCACCGCATGGGTCGAGTAGGTGGTGTCCTCACTCGGCCCGTACAGGTTGTTGACCTCATCGATCACCGGGTGCGCGTACAACTCCCGCACCAGCGCCGGCGCCAGAGGCTCACCCGCCAGATTCACCGTCGCCGCACGCGGCGGCACCGCGTCCGCAGCCAACAACTCCCGCGCCACGGACGGAACAGTGTTCACCAACGTCACATCGGCGTACCGCTCCGGATGGGCGATCAGATCAAGCGCACTGTCCGGTACGACATACACCGTCCCGCCCACCGACAACGGAGCGAAAATCTCGAACACCGAAAGATCGAAGGAAACCGACGTCGCCGCCAGCGTCCCCGCCAGCACCTCACCCGAGAAGACCCGCCCCGCCCACGCCAGCATCGACACCACCTGCCGGTGCTCGATCACCACACCCTTCGGACGACCCGTCGAACCCGACGTATAAATCACATACGCCACATCATCCGGCTCCCCCACCGCCGGAACACGGTCAACCCGACCCCCATCAGGAAAACCGTCGACAGAATCCAGCACCAACGACACACCGGAATCCTCAACCATGAACGTCACACGCTCAGCCGGATAACCCGGATCCATCGGCACATAACCCGCACCCGACTTCAGCACACCCAACAACGCCACGACGAGGTCCACCGACCGCGGCAGCAGCACACCCACCACATCACCCCGACCAATGCCCAACCCCCGCAAACCCCACGCCAAACGGTTCGACCGCTCCTCCAACTCCCCGTACGACAACACCCCACCCACACCCACAACCGCCACACCCACACCACCCGAACGATCAACCACTGCCTCGAAGACTCCCTCCACGCGACTGGCCACCACACCCGGCACCGCCGCACCCACCGACAGCGCACCAACGCGCTCCCGCTCCCCCACCGACCGCACATCCAACTCCGCCAACTCCCGGTCGGGGGCATCGACAAGCGCGTGGACAACGGTGTGGAAGCGGTTGGCGAGGAGGGACGCGGTGTCGGTGGAGAACAGGTCGGTGTCGTAGCCGAGGAAACCGGTGATGCCGTCCTCGCCCTGCCACAGGTACAGCTCGCAGTCGTTGCGCACGGTGGTGGGCGCCATCACCATCGGGCGGACCGGCAGGTCGCCCAGGTGGACGACGGGCAGTTGCGGCTGGAGCACGAACAGCACGTCGAACAGGGAGGTGCCGCGCTGCCCGACCTGTTCCGCCACCGTCTCGAAGGGCACGTCGGCGCCGCCGTACGCGTCCAGGCAGGTGTCCCGGACGGCGTGCAGCACCTCACGGGCGGTCAGGGCGTCGGTGGTGTCGGTGCGCAGCGCGAGCATGGTCGCCAGCGGGCCGACGGCGCCGGGTGAAAGGTGACGTTCGCGGGTCGCGATGGGCGATCCGACAGTGATGTCGGCATGGCCGGCGGTGCGCGCCAGGGTCAGGTGGAAGGCGGCGAGCAGCACCATGAATGGCGTCATGCCGCTGCTGTCGGCCAAGTCCTCGACGCGGCGCAGCAGTTCGGCGTCGACGGAGATGTCGACGTGATCGGAGCGGAACCGGCGGGTGCCCGGTCGGGGCCGGTCGGTGGGCAGGGCCAGCGGGCGGGCGCCCGCCAGGCGGTCGCGCCAGGCGGCGAGTGCGGCCGGGTCGGGGGTCGCGGCGACCGGGGGCAGCGGGGTGGCCGGGCCGAGGGGCGTATCCGCGTACAGGGCGCCGAGTTCGGCGAGGAACACACCCAGCGACCAGCCGTCGGCCACGATGTGGTGGGCGAGCAACTGGAGGCGGGCGGTGCCGTCGGCGAAGGTCCAGACGGCGACGCGCCACAGCGGGCCGGTCGCGAGATCCACGGGTCCGGCGGCGCGGGTGTCGGCGGCGGCGCGGGCCCGGTCGCGGCCGGCGTCGGCGCCGAGGTGGCCGAGGTCGGTGACGGTCAGGTCGGGTGCGGCGTCGGCTTCGGGCGTGACGGCGCAGGCTGTGCGGTCCCCCTGGGGGAACGTGGTGCGCAGCACGGCGTGCCGCCGGGCGAGTGCGCGCAGGGCGGCGGAGAGGCGGTCCGTGTCGAGGAGGCCCTGTACCTCTGCGTCGAAGCGCAGGATGTTGGCGGCCGTGCCGGGGTGGATCTCCTCGAACAGCCGCAGGCCGAGCTGGATGGGACTGACCCGGGGGTCGGCGGGTGCGGTGGCGTCCGGAGTGCGGGCGCGCCAGCGGGCGAGGAGGTCGCGGCCAAGGGCGGCGGGTACCTGAACGTTGTCTGACACAGGCGTCGTCCTCCGTTTCGTCACCGGACGTGGTCCTCCGCTTGGTTGCCGGGTGTGGGTGTCGGCCTCACTCGTGGGACATCAGGGTCTTGACCCGTTCCAGTGCGTCGGCGGGGGGTACTCCGTCGTCGGCCCAGCGCTGGGCCAGGCGTGCGGTCAGTTCGCGGGGCGACTGGGCGCGGAGTACGTCTTCGACACGTACGGGGAGGGTGAGGGCGTCCTCGACCACCGCGGCGATCTCGGCGGCGCGCAGGGAGTCCCCTCCCATGGCGCTGAGGGTCTCGTCGGGTCCGCAGGAGGGGACCTGGCAGACGGCGGCGAAGATGGAGGAGAGGAAGAGGGTGATGAGTTCCGCTTCCTCGGCGGTGGCGGTGGCCGGTGTGGCGGTGACGGTGGTGCCGGCGAGTTCGCCCGCGAGGTGGCGGGTGCGGGCCAGGGAGTGCTGGATCTTCCCGCTGGTGGTGCGGGGGATGCTGCGGGGCGGGCAGAGGACCACGGTGTGCACGCGGACTCCGGTGGCGGTGAGGACGCGGGTCCGGATGTCGGCGGCGACGGCGGCAGGGTCGTGGTCCTTGCCGACGACCTCCACGGCGATGACGACCTCTTCGTCGGGGCCGCTGAAGGCGGCTGCGGTGGGACGTACGGCGGGGTTGTCCTCCGCTGCGGCCGAACAGAGGTCGTGGGCGTGGTGGTTGACCCCGTTCTGGATGAGGACGTCCTTGCGGCGGCCGGTGACGGTGAGGTGTCCGGCGCGCTGCCGGCCGAGGTCGCCGGTGCGCAGGTGGCGGGTGCCGTCGAGGAGGCCGAAGAGTTCGCTTTCGGGGGTGCCGGTGCTGTTCCAGTAGCCGTCGCTGATGCTGGGGCCGCTGATCCAGATCTCGCCCTCGGCGCCGTCGGGGACGGGCGTGCCGGTGTCGGGGTCGACCAGGGCGAGGGTGTGTCCGTCGATGACGGGGCCGCAGTCGACACGGCCGTCCTCGTCGACGCTGTCGTGGGCGGTCCAGTGGCGTCCGGTGACGATGAGGGTGGCCTCGGCCAGTCCGTAGCAGGGCAGGAACGCCTCGGGGCGGAAGCCGTGGGCGGCGAAGCGTTCGGTGAACCGGTGGAGCGTCGCGGGGCGGATCGGCTCCGCGCCGTTGAACGCGAGGCGCCAGGTGCTCAGGTCTAGTCCGGTGAGGTCACCGGTGGCGGCGCGCCGGTCGCAGAGGTCGTAGGCGAAATTCGGACCGCCGGTGTGGGTGATGCCGAGTTCGCTGATCTGCCGTAGCCAGGAGAGCGGGCTCTTGAGGAAATGTACGGGTGACATCAATCGGACCGGAAATGCGCCGTGGACGGGCGTGAGTATGAATCCGATGAGCCCCATGTCGTGATAGGGCGGCAGCCAGGATACGACTCGCGCGGTTTCGTCGAGCTGGAACACCTCGGTTATCGCCTTGATGTTGGCGAGAAGATTCCGGTGTTGCAGTACAACGCCTTTGGGCTGTCCGGTGCTGCCCGAGGTGTACTGGATGAGAGCGGTGTCCTCGGGGACCGCGGCGGTGCGCAACAACTCGGCCAGGACGTCGGGATCGGGGCTCCCGGATACGGTCCGGCCGCCGTTCTCCGTGCCGTTCCCGTCGCCCTTCTCCGCGCTGTTCTCCTCGGTGGTGTCTTCGAGTGTGAGGACCCGCGGGAGGTCCTCGGGGCGCAGGCCCGAGGTGAACAGTCCGAGCACCAGCGGGTCGGCCAGCAGCGTGGTGGCGCGGGAGTCGTCGAGGATCCGGGTGAAGCGGGCCGTGATGCGGTCGGTGGAGCCGAAGAGCGGCGGATAGGCGGGAACAGCGGGCACGCCGGCGAGCAGGCAGGCCCAGACGGCGACGACGAAGTCCAGGCCGGGCGGGTAGAGCAGCAGGGCGGGGCCGTTCTGTCCGCCGTCGGCTCGCAGTCGCGCCGCCGTCCTGGTGGCCCGGTTCAGCAACTCCCCGTAAGTGAGGCTGTCCACTCGCCCGTCGTCGTGCAGGTACTCGTATGCCGTCTGCTCGCCGCGGGTCGCGGCGTGCCCGACGAGGGTGTGCACGAGTGTGGGGCGAGCGGGGCTCGGCATCGGCGGACTCCATTCCCTCGGCCGCGGGCGGCCCGGTCGGATCGACGTATCAGGGAGAGTGCGGGGCTTGTCGGCGGCACGGCGTGAAGGGGACACACGTCGGCGCCGATGCAATTAAAAGCGTGCTGTCTCTCACTCGGCTCTCAGTTCCTTATCGCTCGCCTCTCAGGCCGGTACGGGGTCATTGAGCGCCCTCGGATGAAACTGGTAGAGATAGGATTCCGCACTGCGATCCGGTCGGTGATTCCCCGACCCGGCGGTGTCGATCCAGCACATTCTCGTGTTCTACGTTCGCCATCTCCGATGGAGGTAGATGTGCGCCCGACCCGACTGAGTTCCCGTTGGTTCAGATCATTCGGTGAAGTGGCCGATCCGGTCAGCGAGGTGGTGTGCTTTCCGCATGCCGGGGGCAGTTCCGCGGTGTTCCGGAGCTGGCACCGTTACACCTCGGCGCTGAAGGTCACCGCGGTGCAGCTGCCGGGCCGGGAAGTGCGGCTCGGGGAGCCGCCGTTCCAGGAGATGACCGCGCTCGTCGACGCGCTGGCGCCCGCGCTGAAGCCGCTGACCCGCCGGCCGTACGCGTTCTACGGGCACAGCATGGGGGCACTGGTCGCCTTCGAGGTGCTGCGACGGTTCGTGTCACTTGAACTGCCGCTGCCCGTCGCGCTGTTCGTGTCGGGGCGGGACGCCCCGCAGTACGCGGACCAGGAGCAGGTGCACCATCTGCCGGACGCGGAGCTGCTGGAGCGGTTGCGGGCCTGGGAGGGGATGGAGCCCCAGGAGCTTTCGCAGTACGAGGAGTTGGTGGCACTGATGCTGCCGACCATCCGGGCCGATCTGACCCTGGCGGAGACCTACGGATATGTGCCGGGGCCGCCGGTGCCGGTGCCGGTGCGGGTGCTGCGCGGTACGCGTGACCCGCTGGTGCGGCCCGGGGACGCGGGCTGGGCCCGGCAGACCTCTGAGGACTGTTCGGTACACGACTTCGACGGAGGTCATTTCTTCGTGCAGGACCACGAGAGGAGCGTCGTGACCTTCATCGAGTCGGCACTCGGTGCATCAGCCGCGAGGGAGGCGGGAACCCAGTGAGCAGTTCCTCGTACGCGGGTGGTGTCGGCAGCGGCGAGTCCCGCGACTACAGCGACTACTTCGTGCTGCCGGCCGCGCCGGCGCAGCGCAGCCTCTGGTTCGTCTGCCAGCTGAACCCGCCGAGCAATGCGGCGTACAACGTGGTGAGCGCGGTGCGGCTGACCGGCGATCTGGACGTCGTGCTGCTCCAGCAGGCGGTCAACGCGGTGGTGGCGCGGCACGAGAGCCTGCGCACCGGGGTCGGCCTGGTCGACGGTGATCCGCATCAACTGGTCCTGCCGGAGGCGCTGGTGTCGCTGCCGGTGGTCGACTGCTCGGCCCTGTCGCCGGAGGCGGCCGGGGCGCAGGTGCAGCGGCTGGCCCGGGAGCAGGCGGCGCTGCCGTTCGCGCTGGACGCGCCGCCGCTACTGCGGCTGGTCCTGGTGCGCGAGGCACCGCGCAGGCACACCATGATCGTGACGATCCATCACCTGGTGTGCGACAGCTGGTCGATGGATGTGTTCTACGGCGATCTCGCGGACGCCTACCGGGGGTTGCGGGAGCGCGGCCGGTCCGGATTCGGCGAACTGCCGATTCAGTACGCCGACTATGTCGGCTGGCTGGACGAGCAGTTGGCCGGCGAGCGGATGGACCGGATGGTCGCCCACTGGCAGGAGGCGCTGGCGGGTACGACGCCGCTGGAGCTGCCGGTGGACCGTCCCCGGGACCAGGGGCGCGGCGGGGACGGCGGCCGGGTGGAGGAGCGCCTGGACGGTCCGGCGACGGCCGCGCTGGAGGAGCTGGCCAAGCGGTCCGGCGGGACTCTGTTCATGGTGCTGCTCACCGGTTTCATGACGACGCTGGCCCGTGTGACGGGCCAGGAGGACGTGGTGGTGGGCACGCCGGTGGCTGGGCGGCACCATCCGGACGCGGAGCGGCTGGTCGGGTTCTTCGCGAACACCCTCGTGCTGCGGGCCCGGTTGCCGCTGCGCGGCGGGTTCGAGTCGGCGGCCGGGGTGGTACGCGATGCCTGTTTGGGCGCGTTCTCGCACGACCGGATGCCGTTCGACCGGCTCGTGCAGGAGATCCGGCAGACCCGGGCGCTGGACCGCAATCCGCTGTTCGACGTGATGTTCTCGATGCCGAACACGCCCGCGGCTGAGGTACGGCTGCCCGGCCTGACCATGGCGCCGGTGGAACTGACCGGTACGGCGGCCAAGTTCGACCTGTGGCTGACGGTGCTGCCGGACGGGGACGGGCTGCGGCTCCAACTGGACTACGACCGGGGTCTGTACGACGAGGCGACGGCGGCACGCATCGTGGAGCTGCACCGGCTGGTGCTGGCGGACGCGCTGCGGGACCCGGCGGTCCCCGTGGGGGCGCTGCCCCTGGCGGCGGCCCCGGACGCGCTCACGACGGAGGCGGAGGCGGGGGCGAGTGCGGCCGCCGCGCCGGCCACGACCGGGCCGCCGGCCGCGGTCACGGTGCCGGGGCTGCTGGCGGAGCGCGGCGCCGACGACGTGGTGCTGTCATCGGCCGACGCCGTGCTGACGCTGGGTGAGTTGCGCGAGTGGTCGGCGGATCTGGCCGGCCGGCTGCGGGCGGAGGGGATCGCCGGGCCCGGAATGCGGGTGACCACTCCCCCGGTGCCTTCGGCGGCGCTGATCGCGGTGCTGCTGGCGGCGTTCGAGGTCGGCGCGGTGCCGGCGTACGGACAGCGGCACGACCGGGCGGGTGCGTTCGTCCGGCGGGCCGAGGAGGAGCCGGGTGGCTGGCTGATCACCACCGGGCCGCGGTTCGACCCGGTGGCGGACGGCGGCCCGCCGGGGCCCGACGCGCCTGCCTGGTGGTCCGGTGACGGGGGGTCGGACGGGTCCGGGGCGACGCTGTCGCACGGGGCGCTGGCCGCCGCTCTGGCCGGTGTCGCCGACCGGCTGTCGGTGTCGGCGGAGGACGATGTGCTGCTGCTCGACGGCGGCGCCCCGCCGTCCCTGGTGGACCTGTTGATGCCGCTGGCCCACGCCCGCAGCCTGATGCTGTCGGGGGCGCAGGTGGCACCGGCCGGGCCGCCCGCCGCGTTCGTACTCGCCGATCCGCCGACCTGGCGGCGGGTGCTGACCGAGGGCTGGGAGCCGCCGCCCGGTGCCCGGCTGGTGTGTGTGGGCGAGGTGCTCGCCCCCGATCTGGTGGACATGCTGACGCGGACCGGCGGCACGGTGTTCCTGGGCCGCCCCGGCCCGCAGCCGATGGCGGTGCCGGCCGCGCTGGCCCCGCTGGACGAGCGGCGGGCGCGCAGGCTGGGGCCGCCGCCGGCCGGAGTGGTGCGGAGCCTGCTGGACGTACGGGGCGCGCCGGTGTCCGACGGCCTGGTCGGCGAGTTGTACGTCGCCGACCAGGCGGGTGTCGCCGTACCGGTGGGTCTGCGGTGCCGGCGGGCCCGGGACGGGGCCCTGGAGGCGGTCGGGCCCGGCGAGGGCCGGCTGTTCGTCGGGGACCGCGCCGTACCCGGGGCGGCCGTCGAGCGGGTGCTCGCCGGTTTCCCGGGGGTAGGGGCCGCAGCGGTGACCACCGATGCCGGCGGGGGCCGGCTGATCGCCTGGCTGGTGCCGGACGGCACCGTCGCGGCCGGCACCGAACAGGAGCGTGAGAGGTTCGCGGCCGACATCCGCGGCCGGGCCCGCTCCGCGCTGCCCGGCTACCGGGTCCCGGCGGTCTTCGGGGTACTGGACGAACTGCCCGTGGGCCCCGGTGGGGAGCCGGACCGGGGGGCGCTGCCGGCGCCGCCGGAGCAGGCCCCGCGCGACGCGGTGGCGCAGGTGCCGCCCCGCAACGGCGTGGAGCGCCGGGTCCTGGCGATCTTCCAGAACGTCCTGGGGCTGTCGGTGGTGGGAGTGCACTCCGACTTCTTCGGGCTCGGCGGACACTCCCTGCTCGCCGCGAAACTACTGAGCCGCGTCCGGGCCGAGTTCGGCCTCCAGGTTCCGGTGCGCGACTTCTTCCGGCTGCCGACCCCGGCCGGACTGGCCGCGGCCATCGAGGAACTCGAACGGGCCCGCGACCGCAGGCCCACCTCCGACGAGGCGCTGCTGGCCCAGCTCGCCGGGATGTCCGACGACGAGATCGACCAGCTCCTGCGCCATCTGAACTGACCGCGGGACATCCGGACCGCGGGACATGCGAACCGACCGACCACCCGACACACCACGAGGAGCCCTCATGGGTATCGACGACGCCGACACCGTCTTCCAGGTCGTCACCAACGAGCAGGACCAGTACTCGATCTGGTTCGCCGACCGGGCGGTGCCCACGGGCTGGGCCGCGAACGGTCCGGCCGGCACGAAGCAGGAATGCCTCAAGCACATCGAGCGGGTGTGGACCGACATGCGTCCTCGTTCGGTCCGCGAACGCTCCGCCTGATCGCATCCGACAGCTAGGACGGGAGTCCACCGAATGAGCGGGCAGCAAGAGATCAGTTCCCTGACGTCCGACGAGAAGCGCGCGCTCCTGGCGGGCCTCCTGGACGCATCCGCCAACGTCACCAGCAATCTCACCCTGGAACAGCGCCGTCTGTGGCTGCTGATCCAGCTGGACGAGAAGCGGCCCTGGCAGACCAGCGTCGCGGTCCGGCTGACCGGCCGGACGGACCCGGCCGTGCTCCAGCAGGCACTGTCGGCGAGTGTGCAGCGCCACGAGGTGCTGCGTACCACCTTCCGTACGGTGGACGGCCACCCGATGGCCACCGTCAGGCCGGTGGCGTCACTGCGGCTTCCGGTGGTCCAGGTGGACCCGGACCGGCTCGACGCCGAACTGGCCCGGATCGCGGCCTCCGAGACCCGCCGCCGGTTCGATCTGTCGCAGGGTCCGCTGGTGCGGGCGAGCCTGCTGCGGCTCGGCGAGGACGACCACGTACTGCTTCTGACGGTGCATCAGCTGGTCGCCGACCGGCGCTCGGTGCGGCTGCTCACCGACGAGGTCCTCTCCGGGTACGCGAACCTGCTCGGCGGGAGCGCGGAGGTCACCGCCCTCGCGGCCGAGCCGGAGGCCCTCGCCGCCGCCCAGCGCGCCTGGCTGGCCGGTGACGACGCCGAGAAGGACATCGAGTACTGGCGCGCCCGTACGGCGGGCCTGAGCACCCTGGAACTGCCCACGGACCGGCCGCGGCCGCCGGTGAAGACCATCGACGCCGACGTGGTGACGGTGGCGGTACCGACAAAACTGCGCGCCGAGCTGGACGCGTTCACGGCCGGCACCGGCCACAGGCTGTCCCGCGTGCTGCTCGCCGGGTACACGGCGGTGCTCTCCCGGCACGCCCAGCAGCAGGGGTTCGCGGTCGGCGTACCCGTACCGCCGTCCTGGCAGGACGGCGCCGGCGAACTGGTCGGCCCGCTGGAGAACACCCTGCCGGTGCGCTTCGACCTGGACGCCGGCGAGACGCTGACCGGGCTGCTGCGGCGGACCGATTCGTCCCTGGACGAGGCACTGGCGCACGGCCGGCTGCCGTTCGAGCAGATCGTGGAGGCGGCGCAGCCCGCCCGCGACCTCAGCCACACGCCGCTGTTCCAGGCCCTGTTCGGCTTCGAGGAGGAGTGGAGCAGCCGTGAGCTGCCGGGCGCCGTCGCCAGTCCGGTGAACCTGCCGGTCACCTGGACCCCGCACGACCTCGACCTGTTCGCGGTCCGCCGCGACGGGGAGCTGTCGCTGCGCGCGCAGTTCAACACGGCGCTGTTCGACCGCGACACGGCCGAGCGGCTGCTGGACCGGCTGCTGCTGCTCCTGAAGTCCGCGGTCGCCGAACCGGACCGCCCGCTGGCGGACTTCTCGCTGCTCTCCGGCCCGGACCAGGAGCGGCTCGCCGCGTGGAACGCGACCGGCACCGAGCACGCCGGGCCGCGACTGCTGCACGAGCTGGTCGGGGAGGCCGCTGCGGCCAACCCGGACACCCTGGCGCTGACCTCCGGCGCGGCGGAGCTGACATACGCCTCGCTGGAGCTGCGGGCCGAGGCGCTGGCCGCGCGGCTCGCCGGTCTCGGCGCGGGCCCGGAGACCCTGGTCGGCGTACTGGCCGACCGGTCGGTGCACACCATGGTCGCGCTGCTGGGCGTGCTGAAGTCGGGCGGCGCGTACGTGCCGCTGGACCCGTCGTACCCGGCGGACCGGATCGCGTCGATCGCCGAGGACGCGGGGATCTCCCTGGTCGTCGGTGCCCAGGGGGCGCTGGACGGGTTCGCCGGCAAGCTGCCGGGGCTGGAGGGGGTGGCGGTGCCGACCGCCG
This sequence comes from Streptomyces sp. S4.7, assembly GCF_010384365.1. Classification (NCBI taxonomy): domain Bacteria; kingdom Bacillati; phylum Actinomycetota; class Actinomycetes; order Kitasatosporales; family Streptomycetaceae; genus Streptomyces; species Streptomyces sp. S4.7. Next base: position 881,345 of record NZ_CP048397.1, read on the forward strand.
ATCCCGAGGGCCCGGTGACCCGGCCCGCCGTGGCGGTCGCGCCGGACAGCCTGGCGTACGTCATCTACACCTCCGGGTCCACCGGCCGCCCGAAGGGTGTGGCGGTGGAGCACCGGCAGATCGTGCACTCCACGCTGGCCCGTTCGGTCATCGAGGCCCCGGGGCTGCCGGAGCGCTATCTGGTGCTGGCCCCGTTCACCTTCGACGCCTCGGGCGGCGGTCTGTACTGGACGCTGCGCCGCGGTGGCACCGTCGTCGTGCCCGACGAGAGGGAGGTGCTCGACCCCCGGCTGCTCGGCGCGCTGATCCGCGCCAAGGAGGTCACCCACGTCGACGGTGTGCCCTCGCAGTACGCGGTGCTGCTGGACGCCGAATCGGAGGCGTTCCCCTCGGTGCGGACGACCGTGCTGGCCGGTGAGGTGCTGCCGCCCGGTCTGGTCGAGGCGCACCACCGGCGCTCGCCGGAGGTGGCGCTGTTCAACGAGTACGGTCCGACCGAGGCGACCGTCTGGGCGTCGGTGCACGCGGTGACCAAGCAGGACGCGGCGGCCGGCCGGGTGCCGATCGGCCACCCGATCCCCAACACCCGTCTGCACCTGCTGGACAAGCGGCTGAGCCCGGTGCCGCCCGGCGTGCCCGGCGAGCTGTACATCGGCGGCGGCGGCGTGGTCCGCGGTTACGTCAGCCGGCCGGGGATGACGGCGGGGAGCTTCCTGCCCGACCCGTTCTCCGACGAGCCGGGAGCGCGTCTGTACCGGACCGGGGACCTCGCCCGCTACCGGCAGGACGGCAGCGTCGAGTTCCTGGGACGCGCCGACACCCAGGTCAAGATCCGCGGTTTCCGGATCGAGCTGACCGAGATCGAGAACGTCCTGCGCCGGCACCCGCTGGTCGCCGAGACCGCGGTGATCGCGCGGGAGGACCAGCCGGGCGTGCAGCGCCTGGTGGCGTACGTGGTCCCGGTCGTCGGACGCGTGCTGACCAAGGAAGCCCTGATCAAGCACGTACTGGCGGCGGTGCCCGACTACATGGTGCCGGGCGCGTTCGTGACGCTGGAGCGGATACCGCTCACCCCGAACGGCAAGGTGGACACCGCGTCACTTCCCGCCCCCGACCTCGGCATCGAGGACTTCGTGGAGCCGGGGACCCAGTTGGAGGCGGAGATCGCGGAGACCTTCTGCTCTCTGCTGGGCGTGCCCGCGGTCAGTGCGGTGGCCGACTTCTTCGAACTCGGCGGGAACTCCCTGCTGGTGGCGCGGCTGACCGCGCAGCTGGCCCGCACGCACGACGTGACCCTGCCGGTGGAGCAGATCTTCCGGGTGCCCACGGTGGCCGGCGTCGCCGCGGCGATCGAGGAGGACCGACGGCAGCGGGACAACGTGGACAGCGAGGTCCTGTACGCGCAGCAACTGGAGGAGCTGCACGAGGAGGTCCGGCTGCCCGAGGAGATCACTCCCGGGGACCTGCCGCACTCCGAGTGGTTCAACCCGCGCCACGCGCTGGTCACCGGTGCCACCGGTTATCTGGGCGCGTTCCTCGTGGTGGAGCTGATCAAGAGCACCGAGGCCCTCGTGCACTGCCTGGTCCGGGCGGAGAGCGAGGACGCGGCCTGGGAGCGCATGGAGCAGACCCTGCGCACCTACCACGCGTGGGACGAGTCGTACCGCTCCCGGATGCGCATGGTCATCGGTGACCTGGCCAAGCCGCGGCTCGGTCTGAGCCCGGAGGAGTTCACGGCCTGCGCGTCCCGGATCGACGTGATCTACCACAGCGGCGCGGTGGTCAACTTCACCTACCCGTACGAGGCGGCCCGCCCGGCCAACGTCGAGGGCACCAAGGAGGTGCTGCGGCTGGCCACGACGCAGACGCTGAAGTCGGTCCACTTCATCTCCAGCGTGGACGTGTTCATGGGCAGCGGCGCGGAGCGGCCGTTCACCGAGGAGGACCTGGACAGCGGGCCGATCCGGATTCCGACCGGCTACCCGCGCAGCAAGTGGCTGGCCGAGAAGATCATGTACATCGCCCGCGACCGGGGCATCCCGCTGACCGTGCAGCGCCCGTGGATGATCACGGGCCACGCCGAGACCGGTGCCTCGCACCACACCGACTACCTGTACGTGTACCTGCGGGGCTTCCTGGACCTCGGGGTGCTGCCGCTCTACAACGACGTCATCAACGCGGTGCCGGTGGACTTCACGGCGCAGGCCGTCGTCTACACCTCGCTCCGCGAGGAGAACTTCGGGAAGAACTTCAACATCACCAACCCGGCGCCCACCACGATGCAGCAGTGCTACCAGTGGCTGCGGTCGTTCGGCTACAACCTCGACGTCATCGACGAGGAGGACGCCAGGCAGCGGGCGCTGGACGTCGGCGAGGACCACATCCTCTTCCCGATGACCCCGCTGCTGCGGGTGGCCACGATGCGGCACGCCGCGCTCGACCCGGAGCTGCAGAAGCAGATCAACCCGATGGACGAGTGCCGGGTACTGACGGAGGCCCTCGAAGGTTCGGGCATCGCCTGCCCGCCGGTGGCCGAGGAGTGGGCGCACTCCTGCTTCCGGTTCCTGGTGGAAGGCGGATACCTGCCCGACCCCGAGACCTTCGTCGCGAAGCAGGACATCGCCAACTGACGTCAGGACAAGGAGAACTCGTGAACACACGAGGACGCTTCCATACGGATCGTCGGGGAGTTGGGCGCCGATGATCCGGTACGTGGACCTCGACGCGGCCGAAGGAGCCGCTCTGGACACGCTCACCCGCTCGGTCCTTCGGGACCACGGGGCGAGCAGCGCCCCTGCCCTGCTGGACGACCTGTCCGTGCAGGCCCACCGGCTGCCACCGCGTCTGATCCGGGAGCTGCGGGAGTTCCGGCACGCGGAGACGGCCTCCTGCCTGGTCGTTCGGGGCCTTCCGGTGGACGACAGCCGGCTCGGACCGACCCCGCTGGACTGGCGGGAGCCACCCAGGGAACCGGAGTCCGCGGTGCATGAGGTGGCCCTCATGCTGGCGACCGCGCACCTCGGGGACCTGTTCGGCTGGTCGACCCTTCAGAACGGACGGCTGGTGCACGACGTGCTGCCGGTCCCCGCGCACGAGAACGACCAGAGCGGTCACGGCACGGTGGAGCTGGCCTGGCACACCGAGGACGGCTTCCACCCGTACCGCTGCGACTATCTGCTGCTGCTGGGACTGCGGAACCATGACGCGGTTCCCACGGTGGTGGCCGGGGTGGACGAGGTGACGCTGACCGACGAGCAGCGGGAGGTGCTCGGCCAGCCTCGGTTCCTGATCCTTCCGGACACCGAGCACCTCAGGCACGCGCGGAAGCTCACCGAGAACCGGGGCAGCCTCCACGCGGTGCAGCGGATGCAGGACGATCCGGAGCCTTGCGCCGTGCTGTTCGGGCATCCGGACCGGCCGTACCTGCGGATCGACCCGGCGTTCATGTCGCCGCTGCCGGGCGATCAGGAGGCCGCGGCGGCGCTGACCGCGCTGGCCGGGGAGCTGCAACGGAACCTGACCGAGGTCGCGCTGGCCCCCGGTGACCTGCTGGTGATCGACAACTACCGGGCGGTGCACGGCAGGAGCGCGTTCAAGGCCCGGTTCGACGGGACGGACCGCTGGCTCAAGAAGGCGGTCGTCACCCGGGACCTGCGCAAGTCGCGGGCCCACCGGGAGACCCCGGCGGAGCGCGTACTGCTCTGACGGGCCGTGGGAGCACACAGAAGCGGCCGGACACCCGTCCGGCCGCTTCACCACGACACCACAACCGCGCTACAGGAGGCAGCGAGTCATGTCCGCATCCGTGCCCGTGTCCGTTCCCGCAGCCGGCCCGGCGGCTGTTCCCCTGCCCGTTCCCGCGGGGGTTGCGGCGGACGGCCGCTCCTGTCTCACCACCGGGACCTGGTTGGTCGACGGCCGGCCGGACCTGCGGGCGCTGCGGGCGCGGGTCGCGGCCCGGGTTCCGGAGGTCCCGCTCACCGTGCACGACCTGGTGACCGGCGGGGCGGACGGTACGGAGTGGGGCGAGCTGGTCCGGGAGGAGGCCGCCGCCGCCGAGGTGGAACCGGGGCCGGCCCGGGTGCTGTTGGCCCGGCTCGGTGCGGAAAGGTTCCTTCTGGTGGTGGTCACCGAGGATCCGCTGCCCCCGGCGGCGGTGCTGCGGTGGCTGCTGACGGACGACACCCCGTTCCCGGCGGCCGGGGACGCACCGGAGGGTCCGTTCGCGGACCCCGCCGGGGCGGGGAGCTCCGGCGCCGGGGACTCGGCGCCGGAGCCGCCGGCCTTCCTGGGCAACGGCCGGGCATCCGGGAACGCGCGGACCCTGCGGGTCCCGGCCCGCCCGGCCGTCGCACGGCTGCGGGCCACCGGAGTGACCGCCGAGGCGGCTCTGGCCGCCGCCGTCGCGCTGCTCCTGGTGCGCTGCGGCGGCTCGCCGGGGACGGCGCTGGTCGTCGCGTCCGACAGCCCCGTGGCGATCGCGCCGGGGGTGACCGAGACCGAGTCGGGCGCCGCGGCCCTGTGGCGGGCCGGGGAGGCGGTCGCCTCCGGTGTCCCGGTCCCACCGGGGTTCCGCGCGGCGCTGGCGCTGGCCGCCGGCGGCGAACCGGAGCCGGAGCGGATCGGCGCGTACACCGCGCTGCCGGTCCGGGTACCGGACGCGGTCGCGCACCACGGAATGCTGGTCCTGCTGGAGGGCGACCGGCTGCGCGTGGACCACGACACGGGTCTGTACGAGGAGACGGCCGTCGCCACCTTCGTACAGCGCCTGCTCGCCGTGCTGGACGGGCTGCTCGACGACCGGCCGGTGCACGCGATCGACGGTGTCACCGCGCCGGAGCGGACCGCGCTCGACGGCTGGTCGCGCGGCGCCGAGCGGTCCATTCCCGGAAGCTGCCTGCACACCCTGGTCGAGGAACACGCCGCACGGACCCCGGACGCGCCGGCCGTGCTGTGCGGGGACACCGAACTGACCTACCGTCAACTGGACGAGGACGCCAACCGGGTGGCCCGGCAGCTCCGCGCCGCCGGGGTCGGTCCCGGCCGGCTCGTCGCCCTGCTCACCGAGCGCGCCGCCTGGTCGGTGACCGCGATGCTCGGCGCCCTGAAGGCGGGCGCCGCGTACGTCCCGATCGAGCCGACGTACCCGCCCGAGCGGATCCGGCACATCCTGGCCGACTCGGGGGCCGTGGCGCTCCTGGCCCGCCGGCGGCCTAAATTCTCCGTCCCGGTGCCGGTACTTCCGGCCGAGGGGGCCGTCGGGCTGCCCGGCACCTCCCCCGGTGTTCCGGTCACGCCCGGCGATCTGGCGTACGTCATCTACACCTCCGGCTCCACCGGCGAGCCGAAGGGCATCGGGGTGCACCACCGGGCGATCGTCGCCTCCACGGCGGCCCGCGCGGTGGCCGGCCCGCCGCCCGGCCGGGACCTCGTGCTGCCGCCGCTGTGCTTCGACGGGGCGGCGGGCGGCATGTTCTGGGCGCTCACGAGCGGCGGCGCGGTGGTGCTGCCGACCGAGACCGAGGCGCACGACCCCATGGCTCTGCGGAAACTGCTGGAGGCCGCGGCCGTCACACACATCCACGCGGTGCCCTCGCACTACCGGATCGTGCTCCAGGTCGCGGACCGGAGCGTGCTGAGCCGCTTCTCGATGGTCGCCGTGGGTGGGGAACCACTCAGCCCGGACATCGTCGCCGAGCATCTGCGCCTGTGTCCGGACGCGCCGCTGTTCAACGACTACGGGCCCACCGAGTGTTCGGTTTGGGCCACCACGCACCGCTGCGGCCCCGCCGAGGCGGCCGGTGCGGCCATCCCGATCGGACGTCCGGTGCCCGGCTACCGGGCATATGTACTGGACACCCGGCTACGGCCCGTACCGCCCAAAGTGCCCGGCGAGATCCACCTGGGCGGTCCCGGCGTGGCTCATGGCTACCACCGGCGGGCGGCGCTGACCGCGGAGCGGTTCCTGCCGGATCCGTTCGAGCCCGGCGGGCGCCTCTACCGGACCGGGGACCGCGGGTGGTGGGGCGAGGACGGCCGGCTGCGCATTCTCGGCAGGGTGGATCACCAGGTCAAAGTACGCGGGTTCCGGATCGAACTCGGCGAGGTCGAGGCGGCGGTCCGCAGGCACCCCGCGGTGACCGATTGCGCGGTGCTGCTGCGCCGGGAGGAGGCGGGGGAACGGCTGATCGCGTTCGTGGTGCTGGGAGCCGGGGCGACGGTCTCGGAGTTGCGCGAGAAAATAGCCGAGACCCTTCCCGGGCCGATGCGTCCCGATCACATCACCGAGCTGCCGGAACTGCCGAGAACGCCAGGTGGAAAGGTCGACTCACTGGCCCTGCGCACGATGACGATTTCAGGCCAACGAGCATAGTTGGCGGCCGATCGATGCCTCGCCGATAGCCGCCTCCACGGGACCGATCTATTCAAGCCAGTCCGCATTGTGCACAGTGCAAAGAATCCCTGCCGATGGAAAAGTTCTCCGAAGAAAGTCCATGGTCATCACCAAGGGGGGGTATGGACATGACGCCTGATGCTCTCCTAAAGTTCCCTGCTGGCCTGCCAATTGCCTCGGCGCCCGGAGGATGATCTTGCCGATCCACAACGGATATTCATCTCTCAATACAGGTCACTCCCAAGAAGGACTGGACGACAATGGTCGTGACATTTTCTTTCGCATCCTGGGGCCATTACAGGTAATCATTCACGGAAAGCCAATTCGCGTGGGCAGGAATCGCCAGCTGACGGTGCTCGCGGCCCTGCTGCTTCATACGAACCGAATCGTCCCGGTCAATTCGCTGATCGACGCCGTATGGCGCTCGGCTCCGCCGGCCACCGCGGACAAGCAGATACAGACGTGCGTCTGGCGCCTGCGGAACGCCTTCGCCGCGGCCGGTGCGCCGGTCGATCTCATCGAGACCGAACAGGGCGGCTACCGGATCCGGCTCGGCGACGACGACCTCGACGCCCACGCGTTCGAGAAGTCCGTACGCCGAGCCCGGGAGCTGGTGGCCGTCGGCGATCTGGAGTCGGCCACCGCCGAATACCGCAGCGCCCTGGCCCTCTTCCGGGGTCAGCCGCTCGCCGATCTCTCGGGACCGCTCACCTACGCGGTGGCCGCGCACTGGGAGGAGCGCCGCTTCTCGGTCCTGGAGGAGTGGCTCGACGTGGGCCTGACCCTCGGCCGGCACGCCGAACTCATCAGTGAGCTCAAGCCACTTGTCGCCGAGTACCCGATGCGCGAGCGGCTGTGCGCCCAGCTGATGACCGCGCTGCACCTGTCCCAGCGCCGGGCGGAGGCGCTCACCGTCTACCGCAACAACCGCCTCACCCAGATCAACAGTCTCGGCCTGGAGCCGGGCCCCGGACTCCAGGAACTGCACCAGAAGATCCTGTCCGGCGAGTCGATCGCACCGCCGCCCGCCGTGTCGTACCAGCCCTGGCCGCCCTCCAAGGTGCCGGCCCAGCTACCGCCCCGGGTGAAGGACTTCAGCGGCCGGCGCGACCTGCTCCACCGCATCACCTCGGACCTGCGCGCGGACGGCGGGCCGCGCGTGCTGGCGCTGGCGGGCTGCGGCGGCACCGGCAAGACCGCGCTCGCCATCCATGTCGGCCACGCCCTGCAACAGCACTTCCCGGACGGCCAGCTCTACGCCGACCTGCACGGACAGAGCGACCCGGCGGCCCCGCAGGAGGTGCTGCACGGATTCCTCGACGCGCTCGGGGTGCCCGAGAAGCGCATCCCGGCGGGCCTCGCCGCCCGCGCCGCGCTGTTCCGCAGCGTCACCGCCAACAAGCGGCTGCTCATCGTGCTGGACGACGTCGCCGAGTCCTCCCGGTACGAGGCCCTGCTGCCCAGCGGCGACAGCGCGGTCCTGTGCACCGGCCGGGCCAGCCTGCTGAAGATCCCGGGCCTGACCGAGTACAGCGTCGACGGACTGCCCACCGACGAGGCCCTGGACCTGCTCGCCTCCCTGGTGGGCGTGGAACGGGTCTTCGCCGAGGTCGACAGCGCCAGGCGGATCGCCCAGCTCTGCGGACACCTGCCGCTGGCCATCCGGGCCGCCGGAGCGCGGCTGCGGGCCCGCCCGCGCTGCACCCTGCGCAGCTTCACCGACCGTCTGGCGACCCAGCGCAATCGCATCGACGAACTCTCCATAGGCTGCCTGGACATGGGAGCGCGGCTCGCGTCCTCCCTCGACCAGCTGTCCCCGGCCGGGTACCGGCTGTGGCTCCGGCTCAGCCTGTGCGACATGGAGCACGTCCCCGAGTGGATGGCCTCCGCCGTCTCCGACCGGCCCGGCGAGGACGCCCAGCGGCTGCTGGACACCCTGGTCAATCTGCACCTGCTGGCGGTCGCCCCCGGCGCGATGAAGGACGGCCCCACCTACGCGTTCAACCCGCTGGTCCGCGATCACGCCCGGCAGCGCGCCGCGGCGGAACTCGGCGCGGTCGCCGAGCAGGACGTGCTCGACCGCATCGAGATCGCCCTGCGCCGGCGGGAGAGCACCGCCGGGGTGCCACGCGGCTACCGGCCGAGTGAGGGATCCACGGTCTATGGCATTCAAGCGGTATGACACCAGCGCGGGCGGCACCCCGCCCGAGAGCCGGGAGACGCCCGCTCCCGGGCCTGTCGACCCCGGCGGCCCGAAGGATCCCGGCGCCGACGGGCAGGCCCGCGACAACCCCGGGGACCACGACACCGACCGGCGCGAACCGGTCGAGGGTCGGGCGGGAGCGGGCCGTCCCGCCGCGGCCCGCTGGGTGTTCCCCGCGGCCGTCGCCGCCTTCGCCGCGCTCTGTCTGTCGCTGGTGATCTGGGACGGCCGGATGCCCGCCGCACGCGGCCCGGACGCCCCCGCCGACACCTTCTCGGCCGCCCGCGCCACCGCGCACGTACGGGAGATCGCCGCCGCCCCGCGGCCCAGTGGCTCGGCCGCGCACACGCAGGCCCGCGAGTACCTCGTCCGTACCCTCACCGCGCTGGGCATCGACACCCGGGTGCACACCGGGGCGGCGGCGGCCCACCGGCCGGACCTCTCCCCCACCGGCGCCGATTCCAGGTACGCCGGTCTGCGGCTGGAGAACGTCGTCGCCCGCATCCCCGGTACCGCGAGCACCCGGCCCGTCGCGCTGGTCACCCACTACGACTCCACCGAGGCGGGGCCGGGCGCCAACGACGCCGGGGTCCCGGTCTCGGTGCTGCTGGAGACGGCCCGCGCGCTCCGTACCGGACCGCCACCGCGCAACGACGTCCTGTTCGTGTTCACCGACGCCGAGGAGAGCGGCCTGCTCGGCGCGCAGTCCCTGGTGAACACACCGGGCGTGCTGCCGTCCGACGCCGTGATCCTGAACTTCGAGGCCCGCGGCAGCCGCGGGCCGAGCCTGATGTTCGAAGCCGGTCCCGACACCGCCTGGCTGGTGAAGACCCTCGCCGGAGAGGTGCCGGGCGCGCGGACCGATTCGCTGCTCGACGCCGCGTACGACTACATGCCCAACCTCACCGACTTCACGGTGTTCCAGGAAGCCGGGCACCAGGGGCTGAACCTGGCCTATCTGGACGGCTACACCCATTACCACGGGGCCACCGACACCCCGGAGCAGGTCGACCCGGCCACCGTCCAGCACCAGGGCGGGCAGGCCCTCGGCCTGGCCCGCGCGCTCGGCTCCGCCGATCTGGCGCGCACCCCGGCCGGGGACTCCGCGTACTTCCAGGCCGCCGGATGGTTCGTCTCCTATCCACTGGGCGCGGCCCTGCCCGCCTCGCTGGCCGCGGCCGGGCTCGGTCTGGTGCTGCTGCTGCGGCTGCGCGCCCGGGGCCTGCTCAGCATCGGTGGCGTCTGCCGCGGCTTCCTCGTCGCCCTCGGCCAGTTGCTGCTCGCCGCCGGGGCCGCGTTCGCCCTGGCCCCGCTGACGGCGTCCGGACACGTCGAGTTCGATCACTACTACGACATCGGCGGGCACGGTCCGGCCCTCGCCGGGTTCCTGGCGCTCACCCTGGCCGTCGGCTCCACGCTGGCGCTGCTCGTCCGGCGGTGGGCCGGTCCCCGTGAGCAGGTGGCCGGCGCGGCGCTGCTGTGGATCCTGCTGTCCTGCGTGAGCGCGGTGGCGCTGCCCGGCGGCAGCCATGTGTTCATCTGGCCGGCGCTGGGTCTGCTCGCCGCCGCGGCCGTGCTCACCTCGCGGGCCGGGACGACCGTACGGGGCCGGGTGCTGGCCGCCGCGCTGGGCACGGTCCCGGCCGCCCTGCTGGTGTTCCCGCTGCTGCCGCTGCTCACCGACGCCCTGGGCCTCGGCCTGGTCGCCGCGCCGGTGGCCGTCGCGGCGCTGCTCACGGCCCTGCTGCCGGGGGTGCTGCCGGGTCTGCCGCGGCTGCTGCCGGTGACCGCGGCCGTGGTGGCGGTGGCCGTGCTGGCGGGCACCGCGCTGCTGCCTCCGGAGCGCGAGCGCCATCTGCGGGCCGACCTCGCGTACCTGTGGGACGCCGACCGGCGTACGGCCCACTGGCTCAGCGGGGCCCCCTCGGACGACTGGAGCGACCGGTTCCTGCCTGCGGACGCCGAGCCGGGTTCCGTGACCGACCTCTGGCCGGGCTGGCGGGTGCCGGTACGGCGGGGCCCGGCCGAGGAGTACCCGTTGCCCGGTCCCAGGATCACGACCAAGGTGCTCGGAGGCTCGGAGGCCGGGGGGCGGCGGGTCCGGGTGACGGCGGTCTCCGAGCGCGGCGCCCGGGAGCTGGTGATCGTCGTCAGCGGCGCGGCCGTTCGGGGCTGGTCCGTGTCCGGGGTGCCCGGAGAGTTCGCGGACGACCCGCCCGGGGACGCCGCGTGGGAACTGTGGGTCCGTCAGGTGCCCGAGCGGGGCACGGAGTTGGAGCTGGAGCTGGCGCCGGGACCGGCGACGGTCCGGGTCATCGACCGGACCCCGGGGCTGCCGGGACCGGCGGCCGGCGGGCCGGACGGCACCCGGGCACCCGCCCTCGGGATCGCTTCCGTCGGCGAGGCGACCCTGGTCGCGACCGCCCGCACGCTTCGGTGAGGGACGTGCGGCGCGGGTGTGGGGGCGTGACGTCCCGCCCCGCGCGGGGCGGGCGGCGCGCCTTTGCGCGCACGCGTGTGTGCCGGAGCCCGGATTGCGGTCGGGCTCCGGCACACATCGTTTCCTGACGGGGCGCGGCCGGGTCGTGCGCGTACGTGGCGTGCTCCCGGCGCGCCGGGCGGGTCAGCCGGACGCGGAGGCCGGGGCCGCGGCGGGGAGATCGTCGGCGACCTTCGCCGTCGCCTTCTTGAGCGAGGTGCACACCTGCGGGGTCATCGCCGTGGTCCGGCCGAGCCGCAGTTCCAGGCTGTTCTTCTCCCCCGTGTCCAGGAAGATCTTGCAGACGCCGTTCAGGGAGCCCATCAGCATCACGGCGTCGTGGTCGCCGAACCGCATCGTGCTCCGTTTGCCCTGCCCGGTGGCCGCCGCTTCGAGCGGCCGGTCCCGCATGGTCACGGTGAGGGTGCCGAACTCGTGGCTGTGGGCGGTGCAGCCGTCCCCGGACATCTCGCTCACCGAGGGCTGTCCGAGGCCGAACTCGACGGACACCGGCCTCAGCAGCTTGCAGGCGGGGGTGTCGGCGGTGTCGGAGGACTGCACGGACGTGTCGGGATCGGCGCCGCAGGACACCAGGGCCAGGCCGGCGCAGACCAGCGCGGCAGCCATCAGGGCGCGCCGGGCGGGGTGACGACTCATATCGTTTTACTCCGTTCTGTTCGGTGGCGGAAGGGGGCTCCCCGGACCGCGGGGACACGGAACGGCGGCGCGGTCAGCACTGGAGGACCGTGCACGCCCAGTGCATGCCCCGGCCGTTGGCCGCGAGGGCGACGAGGTCCCCGGGTGCCAGCTCCCCGGCCTCCTCCATGCGAGCCAGGGAGAACAGGTGGTCGGCGGCGCCGAAGTGGCCGTTGAGGGCGGCCAGTCGGGCGTTGGTCCGCTCGATCGGCACCCCGACCAGTTCGGCCTGCGTCGCCAGTACCCGGGCGTTGTCGTTGAGCAGGAGCAGCCGGGCCAGGCCCTCCTCGGCGCAGCCGGCCTGGCGGCAGGCCCGGTGGACGGCGCGGGCGGTGCGTTCGTCGATCTCCTCGGCGTAGGCGGCCAGCCGTTCGGCGTCGTGGTCGAACTGGTCGACCACGTCCCAGGCGTCCCGTACGGCGGGCGTCTCGGTGCCGGGCACGAAGGGCTGCCGCGCGCCGCCGACGTCCATCCGGAAGAAGTCGGCGTACCGGCCGTCCGTCTCCGCGTAGGAGGACCGCCAGCGCAGCGTGGGCGCGTCGCGTACGGCGACGGCCGCGGCGGCCCCGTCCGAGAACAGCAGCGAGTGGGTGTCCAGCCTGTTCCAGTACGCCTCGACGGTCCGGTTGGCGCCGATGACCAGCGCCGTGCTGTAGCCGGGATGGGTGGCGAACCGGCCGGCGACGGTGTCGAACGCGGTGACCCCGCCCACGCAGCCCTGGTCGACGAGGACCGCCTCGGCGCGGCTCAGCCCGAGTGCCCACTGGACCCGGGCCGCCGCGTCCCAGTACAGGTGGTCGGCGAGGTCGGTGAGGGCGAGTACGAGCAGGTCCACCTCGCGCGGGTTCACCGACTCCAGGGCGCGCCTGCCCGCTTCGACGGCGAGGTCGGTGACGCTCACGTCCGGCGGGGCGCGGTGGATGTACTCGTAGCCGTATCCGAGGACGCGCTCCACGTCCTCGGTGTACTCGGCCACCACGTCCTTGACGGCGGCCTCTTCGCCCATGGCCACGCCGAAGGCGGTCAACCCGTACGACACTGGAACTCCTCAGGTCAGTCGATGAGTTTGACGAGCTGTTCCGGGTCGTGGAGGGCGTCCGAGACGGCGCGCAGGAACGCGACCGCCTCCCGGCCGTTGACCACCCGGTGGTCGTGGGCGAGACCGAGGGTGACGACGGTGGCGGGGGCGGGCACCCCCTCGGCGAGGACGAGGCGGGTCAGGGGGCCGCCGACCGAGACCATGCACAACTGCGGCCACATGACGATCGGCTGGACGACCAGCACGCCGGGTTCCACGTTCAGGGACACGGTCAGCGCGCCGCCCGACAGGTCGCCCGCGGTGAACTCACCGCGGAACGCCTTCATCCGGAACTCCATGAGGTCGTCGGAGAGGTCGGCGAGGGAACGGGCGGCGCAGTCCCGCAGCACCGGGGTGTAGAGGCCGTTCCCGGCGTCCACGGTGACTCCGATGTCCACGGTGTCGGCCAGCCGTACGGTCCGTTCGTCCAGCAGGGCACCGAACAGATGGGGAAACGTGGGGTGCGTGGCGGCCACGGCCTTCACCACCGCCTCCGGCAGACCCACCTCGGCGCCGGTCTCGTCGGACAGCGTCCGCAGCCGGGCCAGCACCGCGTCCACCTCGACCTCGACCGCGGCGAAGGCGGCGGGCACCTCCTGGTGCGCGCGGGTGACCACGGCGGCGGTGCCCTGCTGGGCCCGGTCCAGCACATGGGTACGGGGGGCGGGTCCCTGACCGGCGGCGGGAGGCGGTACGGGCGCGGCGGCGACCGGGGCGGCCCCCGGCGAGGAGGCCGACGGGGACTCGGGCCGGTCCGTGGGCGGTTCGGCGAACAGCTCGGCGAGGAGCTCGCCGACACCGACCTCGGTGCCCTCGGCGGCGCGTACCCGCAGGTGCCCGGCGGCCGGGGCGACGATCTCCTCGACCGCCTTTGAGGTCTCCACCTCGACCAGCGGATCGCCCTCGGCGACCTGCGCGCCGTCGTCGGCGAGCCACTGGAGCACCAGGTAGGCGGTGTCGTTGTTGTTGAGCTTGGGCACGCCGACCGGCACTCCGGCCACGGGCTCGGCGCCCTCCGGCCGGGCTGTGTCCGGCGCGGGTGCGGCCGGGACGGGAGCGGCCGGGACGGGAGCGGCCGGGACGGGAGCGGCCGGGACGGGAGCGGCCGGGACGGGAGCGGCCGGGGGTCCGGTGTCCGCCAGTGGCCCGGCGGGTACGACGCGTGCGGCCGGCGCGCGGGGCGGCAGGGAGCGGGCCGCGGCCGTCTCGATCTCGTCGGCGATCCGCTCGGCCCCCAGCAGGACCCCCGCCTCCAGGTGCGGGGCGGTCGGCACCACCGAATCGGCCGACGACAGCGGCAGTACGGGCGCGCGCAGCTGCGCCCAGATCCTCCCGTGCACCTGAGCGGCGATCTCGGCGCCCCAGGTGCCGCCCGCGGTGCTCTCCTCCGCCACCGCGACCAGCCGGGCGCCCGCCAGCAACGGCAGCACCGGCTCCAGGTCCGGCGGGTAGAGGCGGGCCGGAACCAGTACGTGCGTGGTCAGTCCACGGCCCCGCAGCAGCCCGGCGGCCTCGATCGCCCGGTGCGCTGTCCCGCCGGGGCAGATCAGCACCACGTCGGCGGGGGCCGCGTCCACGGGGGTGACGTGCGCCCAGCCGGTCGGCCCGCCGAGCAGTTCGTACCTGTGGTGCTCGTCCACCGCCCCGTCGCGCAACACCCGCCGGGTGTAGAGGACCTTGTCCTCGAAGAGGATCGCGGGCCCGTGGTCGAGACCCTCGGCCAGCTGCGCGTACGGGTCGTGGAAGGGACTCGTCTCGTACAGCGCCAGGTTGGGAATGCCGAGGAAGTGTTTCTGCACGCTCTGGCTGTGGGTGGGGCCGTATCCGCGGTTGCCGCCCACCGGGCAGCGCACCACGACCGGCATCGGCACCCGTTCCCCGTACATGGTCACCGACTTGGAGATCAGGTTGAGCACCTGGTCGAAGGCGAGCGCGGCGAAGTCGCCGAACATCATCTCCACGACCGCCTGGTCCCCCGCGAGGGCCAGACCGCCCGCCACGCCGGTGATGCCCGCCTCGCTGATCGGGGTGCCGAGCACCCGGTCCGGGTGGCGGGAGGACAGACCGCGGGTCACCTTGAAGGCGCCGCCGTACGGGTCGAGTACGTCCTCACCGAGCAGGTGCAGTGAGGGCCGTTCGTCGAACAGCCGGTGCAGGGCGCCGTTGAGCGCCTCCACCACCCGGGGTGCGGGTCGCCCGGTCACGTCGTCTCCCGCTTCTCGGCCAGGACTCCGCGCAGGGCGCCGACGCTCCGGCAGCCGCGTACCTCACGGGCGGTGAGCCTGACACCGTAGGTCTGCTCGACACGGGCGACGATCTGGACGTGCCGCAGGCTGGTCCAGGCCGCCGTGGTGGCGGGCCCGGTGTCTTCGGTGACCTCGGCGGGGGCCATCTGGAGCACATCGGCCACCAGGCCCGTCAGTTCGGTCGCTTCTGTCGATTCGGTCGGCTCGGTCAGTTCGGCCATGGATACTCCATCCTCGTGTCCGGGAGACCGGAGCCCGTCCACGCGGCGGGCGGCCGTGCCTCCACCTCCCGGGCAAGCTGCTCCAGGTCTGCGCGGATCCTCGCGTCGAGTTCCCGGAACGGATCGCCCAGCCGGTCGGTCAGCTCCCGGTGCCAGTCGGCAGCCCATAGGCGGTCCACCTCCTCCTGCGGGCGGGTGTCGTCGCCCTTGCTGTGCGGACCCAGCCGGCGGGTGGTGAACTGCACGACCGCCGGGCGGTGTTCCTCGCGGACCCGGCGGACCACGGGGGCCAGCCGTTCGCGGATCTCCGGCACGTGATGGCCGGTTATCTCCAGGAAGTCGATACCGAAGGCTGCGGCCCGGTCCGCGATCGAACCGGCCATCTGCAGGTGCGTCGGGGTGGACTGGGCGACGGCGTTGTGTTCGACGACCACCAGGACCGGCACCCGCCACAGCGCGGCCATGTTGAGTGCCTCGTACACCGCTCCCTCGCCCCAGGTGCCGTCTCCGACGAAAGCGGCGGCGATCCGGCCGGACCGGACGCGCTTGCAGCGCATCCCGATGCCCACGGCCAGCGGCAGGCTCTGTCCCTGCACCCCGGTGGAGAGATAGTTCCGGCGGCGGATGTGCTGGCTGCCGCCGACGCCCGAACACACGGCGCCGGCCCGGCCCATGATCTCCGCGAGCAGTCCGGCGGGATCACGGAACAGGGCGAGGTAGTGGCCGTGGCCGCGGTGGTTGCTGAGTACGTGGTCGTCCGACAGCAGCGGGGCCAGTGAGACCGGCACGTACTCCTGTCCCAGACAGGTGTGCGTGGTGCCGTTGAGCCTGCCCTCGGCGAACATCCGCAGCAGCAGGTTCTCGAAGTGGCGGATGGTCAGCAGGGATTGAAGGTCCTCGGGCTCCGGGCCGGCCGGTGGCCCCACGGCAGCCGGTGGCCTCGCGGCGGCCGGTGGTTCCGGGGCGGCCGGTGCGCGAAGTGGTTCCGGCGGATGCGCGGTCATGGCGGGACGCCCCCCTGCGGGCTGGACTGCATGGACACCACCTGATCGGCCGCCACGCTAAGGCCCCCTGTTCTCAACCTGGTTCTCGAACCGCTCTCACCGGCGGACCGCCGCTCTCCGGCGCCTCTCACCTCGTTCTCAGCGTGGTTGCGCCCGCCGCGGACCGCCCTTTAACTGGCTGGCGTCCGGCGGGGAGCGGCTCCGCGCCGGACATCCGGCCGCCCTTGCCCCTGCCGTGGCCCTGCGCGCCCCGCACCCTCCCCGTGCGGCGGGACCAGCCGATCCGAAGGAGTCTGCAGATGCCGCCGTCCCCTCAGGTGCTCATCGTCGGCGGCGGGCCCGCCGGGCTCGCGCTCGCGGCTGAACTGGCCGGGTTCGGCATCTCCTGCCAGGTGGTGGACAAGCGCACCCGGCGCGCCCGGCTGTCCCGGGCCTGCACGGTCGAACCCCGCACGATGGAACTCCTCGACATGCGGGGCCGGGTCGGCGATGTGCTGGCCTGGGGCCTGGAGTGCCCGCACCCCCCGCTCGGCAACGAAGACGGTTATCTGGACTACGGACTGCTCGACACCAGCTTCCCGTTCAGCCTCTCCATCCCGCAGTCGAAGACCGAGGACGCGCTGCAGATAGCCGCCGAGAAGGCGGGCGCGGTGCTGCTGCCCGGCACCGAGATGACCGGACTGTCGCAGGACGACGACGGGGTCGTGGTCGAGCTGACCGGCCCGGAGGGTCCGACGACCGTCCGGGCCCGGTACGTCGTCGGCTGCGACGGGGTCAACAGCACCGTCCGCGAGGTCCTGGGAGTGAAGTTCGACGGCTGGAACTACGACCAGTCGCTGATGATGGCCGACGCCCGGCTGAGCAGTCCGCCGGGACCCGCCGAGTACGCCAGGATCAACCGGCGCGGCATGGCGGCCCTGTTCCCGTTCCGCGACGGCACCTACCGGGTCATCGTCCTGGACCGGGAGAAGTTCACCGTCCCCGCCGACGAGCCGCTGACCCTGGAGGATCTCAGCGAGAGCTGCGCCGCCATCCTGGGCCTGGACATCGGCATCACCGACCCGCTGTGGCTGTCGCGGTTCCGCAGCTCGCAGCGGCACGCCAAGCGGTACCGGGTCGGCCGGGTCCTGCTCGCCGGCGACGCCGCGCACACCCACATCCCGTCGGGCGGACAGGGGCTCCAGACCGGTATCCAGGACGCGTTCAACCTGGGGTGGAAACTGCGGGCGGTGCTCGACGGCTGGGCGCCGGAGAGCCTGCTCGACACCTACGAGGCGGAGCGCTACCCGATCGCGGCGGAGACGCTGCGCAAGACCGACCTGTCGTTCCGTTTCGAGACCTCGGACACCCTCCCCGCCCGGCTGCTGCGGAAGGCCGCGATGTGGTCGATGCGGATCAAGCCGGTCCACCGGCTGAACGTGCTGCACCTGTCGGGTCTGACCCTGCGTTACCCGGCGGCGGGGCGTGACCGGTGGACAGGCCTGCGGGTGCCCGACCGGCCGCTCGTGGCGGCTCCCGGCGGTCCGGAGAGGCTGTACGAGTTGTTCAGGGGCGGCGGTTTCGTGCTGACGGGTACGGACGGCTGCCCGCCCGCCGCCGCCGGCTGGGAGGCCCGGCTGCGTACGGGTGTGCTCGCCGAACCCCTCGGCGCCAGGTGGCCCGAGCATGTACTGATCCGGCCCGACGGTTATGTCGCCTGGGCGGGAGCCGAACCCGGCCGGGGGCTGACCAGGGCGCTGCGGCACTGGTGCGGTGAACCGCACCCGATCGACCGCTGATCGGGGGCCCGAATGTCCTCCGCGCTGTTCGTCGCACTCGTACTGCCGCTCCTGGCCGGTGTCCATTACTACGTGTGGCGGCGTACGGTCCGCGACACGACGACTCCCGGTTCCGCGTGGCGCCGGAGCGGCACCGTCCTGATCGTGCTGCTGGGCGTCCTGCTGGTGGCCGCGCCGCCCGGCGAGCGGGCGCTGCCCGCGCCGCTGGCCACGGCTGTCGGCTGGCCCGGCTTCGTGTGGATGGCGGGAATCCTCTATCTGGCCCTGGCGCTGCTGGTCGGTGAGGTGCTGCGCGTGATCCTGCTGCGGGTGGAACGTCGGCGGGCGACCGCCGGCGCCACCGCCGCCGTGCGGGCGACGCCCGGTGCGAGATCCATGGCGGGCGGAGACCACGTGCCCGGTACGGGCTCCGCGTCGGATACGGGTTCGCCCGAGCCCGAGCCCGAGCCCGAGCCCGAGCCCGAGCCCGAATTCGAGCCCGAATTCGAGCCCGCGTCCCCCGTCCCCATCCACCCCTCACGGCGGCTGTTCGTCGGCCGCGCCGTCGCGCTCGCCTCCGGGGCCGCCGCCACCGCCGCCGTGGGGTACGGCGCGTACACCGCGCTCGGCCCTCCCCGCATCAAGCACATCACCGTGCCGCTCGCCCGGCTCGACCCGGCGGCCCACGGCTTCCGGATCGCCCTGATCAGCGACATCCATCTGAACGTGCTGGTGGGCCGCGACCGCACCAGGCAGTTGGTGGACCTCCTCAACGGCACCGAACCCGACCTGGTGGCGCTCGTCGGCGACCTGGTGGAGGACGCCGGCGTGGCCGACCAGGGACGGGCCGCCGAACCGCTCGCGGACCTCCGGGCCACCCACGGCGCGTTCTTCGTCACCGGCAACCACGAGTTCTACTCGGGCGCGGCCCAGTGGGTCCGGTTCGTACGAGGGCTCGGACTGCGCACACTGCGCAACGAACGGGTCGCCCTGCCCGGCTTCGACCTGGCCGGGGTCGAGGACGAGAGCGGCGCCGAGCACGGTGACGGCCCGGACTACGAGGCCGCGCTCGGCGGACGCGACCGGGACCGGGCCGTCGTACTCCTCGCACACCAGCCGGCGCAGGTCGACGAGGCCGCCCGGTACGGGGTGGACCTCCAGTTGTCCGGCCACACCCACGGCGGCCAGCTGTGGCCCTTCAACCAGCTCATGGGCCTGAGCGAGCCGAACGTGGCCGGGCTGAGCCGGCACGGGGACACCCTGCTCTACGTGACCCGCGGCACCGGCTTCTGGGGGCCGCCGGTCCGACTGGGCGCCGAGCCGGACATCACCGTCCTGGAGCTGACCTCGCCCCGCGCCTGACCGCGTGCGATCGCGGCCGGACGCGGGGCTTCAACGGTCGGCGCGGGGCGTCAACCGCCCACCGTCGACGGTCAGTTACCCGATCGGTCGCCGGACTCCCCCAGCAGCGGCAGGCCCGCCGCGTACCGGCGGAAGAAACCCGCGGTCGGCGTGTCGGCGGCGGCGACCTGCTCCGGGGTGCCCGCGGCGACCACCGCCCCGCCGTCCGGGCCGGCGCCCGGCCCCAGGTCGATCACCCAGTCCGCGGAGGCGGCGACGGGGATGTCGTGCTCGGCGACGACCACGGTGTTGCCCGAGTCCAGCAGCAGGTCGAAGGCGTCCACCATGCGCTGGATGTCGGAGGGGTGCAGCCCGGAGACGGGTTCGTCCAGAACGACCAGTCCGGCCTTGCGGCCTGCCGCGCCACGCTGGATCGCCGAGGCCAGCTTCAGCCGCTGCGCCTCGCCGCCGGAGAGTTCCGTGGCGTTCTGGCCGAGTTGCAGATAGCCGAGACCGACCCGGTCCAGGGCCTCCAGCGTCTCCGCCAACTGCTTCTGTTCCGTGAGACGTTCCACGGCCTCGGCGACGGTCAGGTCGAGCACCCCGTCGATGGTCAGCCCCTCGTAGGTGATCTCCAGTGCCTCCTGCGTGTAGCGGCGGCCCTCGCAGGCGTCGCAGACCACCCACACGTCCGGCAGGAAGTGCATGTTGACCAGCTTGCGGCCGTACCCGGTGCACGTCTCGCAGCGTCCGCCGTTCGCCGTGTTGAAGGAGAACCAGGAGGACTTGATGCCGCGCTTGCGCGCCTCGTCCGTCTCCGCGAACAGCTTGCGGACGATGTCGAAGGCCTTGCTGTACGTGGCCGGGTTGGACCGGGGGGTCCGCCCGATCGGCTCCTGGTCGACCACGGCGACCCAGTTGAAGCCCTCGCCTCCGGTGACCCGGCGGACGGTGTCGGCCGCCGTTCCGTTCAGGGCCGCCTCCATCCCGGCTCCGAGCGCCCCGAGCAGACTGCTCTTGCCGCTGCCGCTGACCCCGGTCAGACAGGTCAGCCGGCCCACGGGGAAGCGGACCAGGTCGGCCGTCACGTTGTGCGCGGACAGCCCGTGCAGCTCGACCCACTTCGTGCGGTCCCCGACCGGCCGGGGGGCACGGCGCAGCCGCGGCCCCTTCCCCGCGAGGTAGTGGCCGGTCAGCGAGCGCGGGTGCGCGGCGACCTCCGAGGGTGTCCCGGAGACGAGCACCTCGCCGCCGAGCCGCCCGGCGCCCGGTCCCATGTCGATCACCCAGTCGGCCCGCGCGATCAGTTCGGGGTCGTGCTCGACCAGCAGCACGGTGTTCCCGGCGGCCCGCAGTTCCAGCGCGATGTCGAGCAGATGAGCCTTGTCCGCCGGGTGGAGGCCGGTGCCCGGCTCGTCCAGGACGAAGATGATGTCGCTGAGTTCGGTGCTGAGCTGCGCCGCGAGCCGGGTGCGCTGGAGTTCGCCGCCGGACAGGGTGGCCGCGCCGCGGGACAGCTGGAGATGGGCCAGGCCCAGCCGGTCCAGCACCCGGAGCCGGCGGGCCAGGTCCTGGAGCAGCGGCTCGCCCACCACGCGCTGTCCGGTGCCGAGTCCGTCGGTGACCCGGTCCCCCCAGGCGCGCACCTCGCGTACGTCGACCTCCAGCAGTTCGGGGTAGGCGAGCCCGCCGAGCCGTACCGACCGGGCGATGTCGTCGTATCCGGTGCCGCCGCAGGTGGCGCAGGGCATCTTGCGCATGTACGGCAGGTAGCGCTCCTTGGCGGTGGGCGTCGCGGCGTTCGCGAAGACCCTCTCCACCTCGGCGAGCGCTCCGCGCAGCGGCTCGCTGGAGGTGTACGTCCAGGAGGACGTCTCGTTCTTGTTCGGCATGTCGACGGTGGCCTCGATCCTCTCGTCACCCGTGCCGTACAGCACGTTGTGACGGAAGGCCTCGGGCAGCGACTGCCAGGGGCGGGCGAGGTCCACGCCGCGCTTCTCCGCCAGGGCGGGAATGAAGGCGTGTTCGCCGGACCGCCACTTCGCGTACCAGGGCGAGGCCCCTTCGAAGAGGGGCAACTCCGGGTGGGTGATGATCAGTTCTTCCCGTGCCTGCCAGCGCCCGCCGACGCCGTGGCAGTCGGAGCAGCTTCCCTCGGGAGTGTGCCGGTCGAAGTGGGCCGTGGTGAGGTGGCCGTCGCCGGGGACCGCGTCGGGGCCGACGCCGGGCAGCCGGGAGTACAGCAGTCCGAGGTGGCCGTCGATGCCGGTGATGGTGGCGACGGTGGACCGGGGGTTGCGGTTGAGCCGGCGCTGATCGACGGCGAGGGTCGCGCCGAGGCCGAGGACCCGGTCCACCTTGGGGCGGTTGCGCTGGGTGATGTACTGCCGGATGAACGGCGACAGCCCCTCCAGATAACGGAGTTGTGCCTCGCTGTGAATGGTGTCGATCGCTAACGAGGTCTTGCCGCTGCCGCTGACCCCGGTGAAGGCGACCACCCGTCCCTTCGGAATGCTCACGGTGACATCGCGGAGGTTGTTGGTGCGCGCCCCCACCACCCCGATGGTTTCGGCGTTGTGCGCAGAAGTTGTCATTCGTTGTGTCCTCTCCCGTCGGCGGGAGGGGAACGTACGCGTACGGAACACCCGGAAACGGCCCGGCTTCTCGTCCCGAGCGCCCCGAAATCCCCTCCCGGAAAAAGCACTTATGTTACTACGAGCGGCCGGCCGCTGATCTACGGGAGAGCCCTTCGAGCAGGGCCATCGCACGGTCGGCCACCTCGTACGGCACGAAGAGGTGGTCGTGGTGGAACCCGGCCACCACGTTGCAGCTGACTCCGGCCCCGGCGAGTTCGCGGGACACGGCGGCGGTCAGCCCGACCGCGTCCAGAGCGGAGTTCACCCGGAGCACCAGCCAGCCGGCCACGTAGTCGTACCCCAGCCCGGCGGCCTCGGCGTCCTCCTGGCTCAGCACCATGGTCAGGCCCTCGCGCTCGGCCACCGTGACGATCGGCGAGACCCCGGGGGGAACGCCGTCGGCCACCGTGGTGAACACGAAGCGCCCCGGATTCAGCTCCGGCCGCATGTCGATCAGAAGTCGTCGCAGGTCAGTCTCGCCAGGCACGGGAGACACCTTATGCAGCCGCCGGGCCCGAACGTGTATCGGACCGCCGGGCGAGGCGGCCCGTGGTACCGGTCTCCGATCGCGCCCGCTTGACCTCAACCACGGTTCATGTCCGAGCCTGTGTGTGTGCGGCACCGGCCGCGAGGAACGCGCGTCCCTGAACCGATCGGGCCGATCAAGGAGTTCCGGCGATGACCGAGACGATGCCCCAGTGGATCGGGCGTCACACCCACCGCCTCACCACGCTCGATCCCGGGGCTCCGTTGACCGATCTCCTGCCGCTGGTCGACATCGTGCGCGATGCCCGGGTGGTGGCCGTGGGCGCCTCGACCCGTCAGGCCCACGAGTTGTCCACGCTCTCGCACAGGGTTGTCCGGCTGCTGGTGGAGGATCTGGGATTCCGCTCACTCGCGCTGGAGGGGGACGACGCGTCCCGGGTCGGGCTCGACGAGTACATCGGAGGCGGTACAGGGGATCCACGGGCGCTGTTGGCCGAGGCCCGGTCCTTGATGCTCGACGAGGTACGCGACCAGGCCGCTCTCGTCTCCACCGTCGCCTGGGCCGCCGATCCGTCCTGGGACCGGGAGGCCGGCGAGCACCGGGAGATCCTGCGCCTCGCCCTGGCCGGAGACTCCGCCGGCGCCGCACTCGCCCTGCACGACCACATCGCCTCCTTCGTACGGCGGGCGTTCCCCGAAGGAGACCAGATATGACGGACCACGGTCTTCTCTCGTCGCGGGACGCGCTCGCCGATGTCGTGGCGATCCCCGTCACGCCGTTCACCGACGACGACACCATCGACACCAAGGCGCACCGGGCGCTGCTGCGCCGGCTGATCGACGGCGGTGTGCGCACGCTCACGCCGAACGGCAACACCGGTGAGTACTACGCCCTCAGCCCCGACGAGCGCCGTACGGTCACCGAGCTGACCATCGAGGAGGCGGCCGGCCAGGCCGTGATCCTGGTGGGCATCGGCCTTGAGGTGCCGACCGCCCTGGCCGCCGCGGCGCACGCCCCGGGATTGCGGGGCCACGATGGTGATGGTCCATCAGCCGGTGCACCCCTATGTGTCGCAGGACGGCTGGATCGACTACCACCGGTCCATCGCCGAGGCGGTGCCGGAGCTGGGGGTCGTCCCGTACATACGTGATCCGCGACTGCCGGGAGAGAGCCTCGCGGCGCTCGGCGAGCTGTGCCCCAACGTCGTCGGCGCCAAGTACGCCGTGCCGGACGCCGCGCGCTTCGCCGCCTTCGCGCGGGACGCGGGGCTGGAGCGCTTCGTCTGGGTGGCGGGGCTCGCGGAGGTGTACGCACCCTCGTACTTCGCGGGCGGCGCCACCGGCTTCACATCGGGTCTCGTCAATGTCGCCCCGGCCGTCTCGCTGGGGATGCTGGAGGCGCTGCGCGCCGGGGACTACGGCACGGCCATGAAGGTCTTCGAGCGCATCCGGCCCTTCGAGGAGCTGCGCGCGGCACGGCAGTCCGCCGACCACGTGACCGTCGTGAAGGAAGCGCTTGCCGTGCTGGGCCTGTGCCGGCGTGATGTACGGGCGCCGAGCCGCGTACTGCCCGAGCCGGTACGCGCCGAGGTCGCCGGCCTGATCGCGGGCTGGCCGACATGAGCACCCACGGCGACACGCCCTCCGTCCGACTACCCGACGGACGCCTCGCCCCCGAGGACCTGCGCAGCCACCAGTGGTACGGCAGTGACATCTCCTCGGGCCTGCGCTCCTTCAGCCACCGGGTCCGCACCCGCCAGCTCGGCTATCTCCCCGAGGAGCACCTCGGCAAGCCGGTCGTCGCGATCCTCAACACCTGGTCCGACATCAATCCCTGCCATGTCCATCTGCGGGAACGCGCGCAGGCGGTCAAGCGGGGCGTCTGGCAGGCGGGCGGCTTCCCGCTGGAATTCCCGGTGTCCACGCTCTCCGAGACGTTCCAGAAGCCGACCCCCATGCTCTACCGCAACATGCTGGCGATGGAGACCGAGGAGCTGCTCCGCTCCTACCCGGTCGACGGCGCCGTCCTGATGGGCGGCTGCGACAAGACGACACCGGCGCTGCTGATGGGCGCCGCGTCCGTGGACCTGCCGACCGTCCTCGTACCGGCCGGGCCGATGCTTCCCGGACACCGGCGCGACGAAGTACTCGGCTCCGGCACCGACATGTGGAAGTACTGGGACGACCGGCGCGCCGGTCTGATCGGTGACTGCGAGCTGACGGAGCTGGAGAACGGCCTCGCCCGCTCCCCCGGCCACTGCATGACCATGGGCACGGCGTCGACCCTGACCGCCGCCGCCGAGGTGCTCGGTGTCACGGTCCCGGGGGCGTCCTCGGTCCCGGCCGTCGACTCCGGGCACGAGCGGATGGCGGCCGAGTCCGGACGGCGGATCGTGGAGCTGGTGTGGCGGGACCTCACCCTGTCGAAGGTCCTCACGCCCGACGCGTACGAGGACGCCGTCGCGACCGTCCTGGCGCTCGGCGGCTCCACCAACGCCGTCATCCACCTGATCGCGATGGCCGGCCGCTCCGGGATCCCCCTCACCCTCGCCGACTTCGACCGCGTCGCCCGCACCGTGCCCGTCCTCGCCGACCTCCGCCCCGGCGGCAGGTACCTGATGGAGGACTTCCACTTCGCCGGCGGGCTGCCCGGCTTCCTGTCCCGGCTGACCGACGTCCTGCATCTGGACCGCCCCACCGTCGCGCACGACACCCTGCGCGAACAGCTCCACGGCGTCCGGGTCCACAACTCCGACGTCATCCGCGAACGCGACAACCCCCTCGCCACCGAGGGTGGTGTCGCCGTGCTGCACGGCAACATCTGTCCCGACGGCGCCGTCATCAAGCACATCCTTCCAGAAGGTGCTCCTCGGCGACATGACCGCCAAGGAGTTCGCCGACAAGGTGGCCAAGGAGCTGAACGACGCCCAGGCGGAGTGGAAGGAGCAGACCGAGAAGTGACACCCGGTCCGCGGCCGTCACCGGTCGCGGACCGGCCGCCGTACACCTGAACGAGTGATCACTTGATGGGGTCTTCGAGGATCATCGGCGCCGGCCACCGGGCACTCTGCTGGCAGGGGCGGGCACGGACGTGCCGGCCTGGGGCGGAGGGCGGGGACGGTGCGCATGCCACGGGACATCCATCGCGACGGCGGGGGCGGGGGCGGTGACGGCGGGGGCGGTCCGGTGCTCCTGCTGGCCGGCCTGGCCGATCTGGCGCTGAGTACGTGCGGGTCGGCGCTCAAGGCCGCGGGCGGTCTGCTGGGGCGCTCGGACATCGGAGCCCTGGCTGCGGAGGGCCGGCAGGATCTCCAGGCACGCGGGCGACTGGCCCTCGGCCGACTGACACTCGACCACCTGGGCTCGCACGGCCCGGGCGCCGGGGGCGAGGCGCACATGGAGATCCTCGCGCGCCACGCGCACCTCCACGCGCGACGCCGCGGCCCCGACGGCGGCGCCGGTGTCTGAGCCTTACGGGGGAGCTGAGTTGAGGTCCCGCGTCGACCGGGAACTGGAACGGTTCGTGGGCGCCGAGGCCGAGGCGCTGCTCGCGCTCGACGACGCACTGGCGCCGCTCGTGGACGTACTGACGGCGGTGACCGCCCGCGGGAAACGGCTGCGGTCGGCGTTCTGTTACTGGGGCTGGCGCGCCGCGGGGCAGCCGGACAGCGACGCGATGGTGCGGGCGGCGGCGAGCATGGAGCTGGTGCACGCCGCGGCGGTGGTGCACGACGACATCATCGACGACAGCGCTCTGCGGCACGGCCTGCCGACCGCCCATGTCGCCCTGCGCGGGGCGTTCGCGGCCGGATCACGCCGAAGGACGCGGGCGCGGTCGATGGCGATGCTGGCCGGCGACCTGCTGATGTCGTGGGCCGGCCAGATGTTCACCGGCTGCGGGCTGCCCGCGGCGTATCTGGGGCGGGCCCGCGGCCTGTGGGCCGTGCTGGCCCGGGAGCTGATCGCCGGGGAGGCCCTGGAGATCCTGCACACCGTGGGCGAGGCCGATGTGCGGCGATCGCTGAAGGTGATCCGTTACAAGACGGCCAAGTACACCGTCGAGCACCCGCTGCACATCGGTGCCGGGCTCGGCGGCGCCGATCCCGCCCTGAGCGCGGCGTTCACCGACTACGGCCTCCCGCTGGGCGAGGCATTCCAGTTGCGGGACGACCTGATCGGTCTGTTCGGCGACCCCGCGACCACCGGCAAGTCGAACACCGACGACATCTCGGCCGCCCGGCCCACCGCGCTCATCGCCCTCACCCGGCAGGCGGCGACCCCCGCCGAGCGGGCCGAGTTGACGACTCTCCTCGGGCGCCGCACCCTCACCACCCCTCAACTGCGGCGCGTGCGTGCCGTCGTGGAGCGGACCGGGGCACGCGACCGCGTCGAGGACATGATCGGCGAACGGGTCGAGGTCGCCGTCCGCGCGCTGGACGGCGCCGGTCTTCCCGACCTCGCGCACCGCTCGCTGACCCGGCTCGCCACCGCGGCCACCAACAGGCCGGGCTGACGGACCGACCTCCTTCCGACTCGCCGGCCGTCCCCCGTCCGCGGTCCGCCTCCCGCGGTCCCGCGGGCCCGACGCCACTTCCGAGCCCTTCTCTCGAAAGGTCCGTCCGTGACCTGCACCGATTTCACCGAACAGTCCCTCGACGCCCTGCGCAGCTCCGGCGACGAACTGGCGGACGCCACCGTCGCGACCCTCTTCGAACGCGGTCAGGTGGGCACGTACAACTCCCTCATGCGGTACGTCTCCACGGCCGGGCAGCCGCTGCCGGACGGTCTGCCGGAGGTCGCCCGTGAGTATCTGCACCGGACCGCCGCCCCTCCGGCGTGGGTGGACTGGGACGAGATGGAGAGGGCGCGGCTGTTCTTCATCGACAACAACGTGCACATCTCCACCGCGCTGTCCTTCGCCTCCATGCCCGCCTGCTTCCTCGTGCCGCACGTGGCGAAGCTGCTGTCGGCGAGCCATTCGCTCAACTTTCCGTCCAGGCGGATGGCGGAGACCGGGCAGTTCACCGTCCATCTGATGCAGCCGAACGCCTTCGAGGCGGGCAGCCGGTTCATCCCCGCCGCCCAGAAGGTCCGGCTGCTGCACGCGTCGATCCGCTATCACCTCGGGCGGGAGGGGCGCTGGGACGTGGCGGGCCTGGGGACGCCGATCTGCCAGGAGGACATGATCGGCGGGCAGATGATGTTCTCCATCCAGGTCCTGGACGCCCTGCACCGACTCGGCATCCATATGAGTACGGAGGGCGCGGAGTCCTACTACTACGCCTGGCGTGTGGTGGGCGCCATGCTCGGCGTCGACCAGGACCACGTGCCGGCCGACCTGGCCGCGGCGCGCCACTTCTCGGACCTGTACATGACGCGCCACATGGGCCCGAGCGAGGAGGGTGTCCATCTCACCCGCCAACTGATCGACCTGTACGAGGAGGTGGTGCCCGGCACCCTCCTCGACCCCGTCGTCTCCGCTCTCGTTCGCCATCTGATCGGTGACACCTCCGCCGACTGGCTCGAAGTGCCCCGTACCCGGTGGGACACGCTCGTCAAGGCGGTCCCGGTGCTCCTGAACGTGCTGGAGACCGTCGAGGACCGCTCCCCCCTCGGAGCCTGGGCCCTGGACCGCCTCGGCCACCTCACCACCATGTTCGAGCTCTCCTCCCTCACCCGCGGCCGGGTCATGCACTACGCGATCCCGGAGCAGCTGAGGAAGGAGTACGGCCTCTCCTCCACCGTCCCGCGCACCCGCCGCTGGACTCCCCCGGCTCCCGTGGTCTCCGCGCCGAACGGTGACGCGGCGGACAGGCACGCGTAGACGGCAACTGTTCCACCTGGTGGTTCGTCTTGATGGACAGGATCAAGCGGATGGGAAGCCATGGTGGAGCAGGCTCGGGCGCTCGGAGATGTGCCGTCGACGGCGACGACGGCACCGCGGTGGACGGGGCGGTGGACCGGTCGGCGGACCGGTCGGCGGACTCCGGGAGGGGACGGGCCGCGGTCCGGTCGTCCTCGCGGGACGAGAGCGCCGGGCTGCTGGGCGAGGCCGTGGCCGCCGAGACGACGGAAGCGGTGATCGCGCTGGGCGATCCCAACGGCACGGTCGACGACCGGGGGCTGACCCCGCTCACATCCCGGCTGAACGTGGCGGAACGGGGCTTCGCCCTCAGCTTCCCCACCGCCTTCCCGGTGGCGCGGATCGACCAGGTGATGGCCCGCTCGGCGACCGTCGCCCACATCCGCACGCTGCGCGCGACCGGCAGCGACCATCTGCCGGTCGTCGCCGGGATCACGGGTCTCGACCGCCCCGATGGCTGATCGTGGTGAGGAAACGGCCTGTTCCGGACATCGATCTCCCCGAGGAGTCCTTGAGACTTTGAGAAAGTCCTGGGGGGCTTGAACACCGCGATCCGGCGGTGCGTACCCCCTGAGGAACCGGCCGCCGGGGCCGGCCACGGACAGGGAGCAGACATGACGGGAACGCAGGACACCGCACCGACGACCGCGGGCCGGACAGTGCCGCGCCGCACGGTCGTGGCGGCGGCGGGCGCGGTCGGCCTGAGCGCGGCACTCGTCGCCTGCGGATCGGACGACTCATCGGACTCCGTCGGGCAGGCTCCGGCGGACGACGGCGCGAACGGTGGCGGCGGGCAGGGCGCGGTGCTCGCCAGGACCGCCGACATCCCGGAGGGCGGCGGCAAGGTCTTCGAGGCCGAGGGAGTGGTCGTCACCCAGCCGTCGGCCGGTCAGTTCAAGGCCTTCTCCTCCGAATGCACCCACTCGGGGTGCGCCGTCGGAAGCATCTCGAACGGCACCATCACCTGTCCCTGCCACGGCAGCCAGTTCGACGCGTCGGACGGCAGCGTGAAGAAGGGTCCCGCCACCAAGCCGCTGGGAGCCGCGTCGATCACCGTCGAGGGCGACGAGATCAAACTCGCCTGAACCAGCGGCCTCGATCACCGGCCCGTATCATCCGCCGGCCCCGCCGGACAGGACCTGGGTCCTGTCTTCGAACTGGCGTCGTCCGCCCGCGGGGCGGGGCTCACGGCGTCCGGTGCGTGCGATCGCAAGACGGAGGATCGCATCCGTACCGGGCGTACTCGGGCCAGTCCGACAACGCGGCGGGCGTGCGTGCCAGACGCCGTGAGCCGGACGCCAGTTCGAAAACAGTACTAGGCCGCGTCCGCCGCCTTCACCGCTCCCGCCGCCTCCTCCAGCGCCTCGACCGCCGCCCTGATCGACGGGCGGCGGTCGGCGTCGGCGCGCCACACCGCGTCCACGTGCCGGAACATCTTCTGCCGTACGGGCACGGCCACCACGCCCTCGGGCAGTCGCCCGCGTCCCATCCGGGGCGCGACGCAGACCCCCAACCCGCCGCCGACCAGCTCCAGTTGGGTGTGCTGCTCGCCGGCCATGTGCTCGATCCGCGGCTCGATCCCCTTCGAACGCAGCGTGAACACCAGCCACTCGTGGCAGAACTCGCCCGTCGGCCAGGACACCCACGAGTCGTGGGCGAACTCCTCCAGATCCACATCACGCCGCTCCGCGAGCGGGTGATCGGCCGGCATCGCCACATCGGCCGCGTCCTCCAGCAGGGACGCCGTCGCCAGCCCGCCGGGCACCGGCAGCCGTTTGTTGTTCCAGTCCAGTACGACGGCGAGGTCGAGGTCGCCCCGCAGGACCTGGCGGATGGCGCCGTCGGGCTCCAACTCCAGCGAGCGCACCCGCAGATCGGGATGCGCCTTGCGCAGCGAGGCGAGCGCGACGGGGAACAGACCGCGGGCCGCCGTGGGGAACGCCGACAGCCGCACCTCACCGACCACCTGGCCGCGCCGCGCCTCGATGTCCGACTGGGCGAGTTCCACCTGGGAGATGATCCGCGCGGCGTGGTCGGCGAGGAGGCGACCCGCGTCGGTGAGCCGGACGCCACGCCCGTGCTTGGTGAGCAGCTGCTGGCCGACCTCCCGCTCCAGCTTGGCCATCTGCTGCGAGACGGCCGACGTGGTGACATGGAGTCCGTCGGCCGCTCCGCTCACGGAGCCGTGCCGGGCGAGCGCGTCGAGGATCCGCAGTCTCTCCAGATTCAACATGTAAGCGATGCTACGCGAACGGGTCGAGAAATTCTCGCTTGTCCTAAGAGGTTACGGGCCGCATCGTAGCCGTATGACCACAGCGACCCCGCGCCGCACCGGACTCTCCGGATCCCCCTCGACCACCCCGCCCAAGCCGCCGGCCGGCGCCCCGGCGACGACCGCCGACGGGCCCGACCCCGCCGCGAGCCGCCGCCCCGCGATCGACTGGCGCATCCGGTTCGGCGTGCTCTCGCTGATCTGGGGCTTCAGCTTCCTGCTCATCAAGGTCGGCACCCATGGCTACGCGCCGTTCCAGGTGACCTTCGGCAGGCTGTTCTTCGGTACGGCGGTCCTCGCGGTCGCGATAGCGGTACGGCGCGAGCGGCTGCCCCGCGGCATCCGCACCTGGGGTCATCTCACGGTGGCCGCGTTCATCCTCAACGCCGTGCCGTTCTCGCTCTTCTCCTACGCCGAGCTGACGATCCCGTCGACCCTCGCGGGCATCTGCAACGCCACGTCACCGCTGTGGGGCATGCTGCTGTCGCTCGTCGCGCTCTCCGAGGATCGCCCCACCCGGCGCCGCGTCGGCGGTCTGGGCCTCGGCTTCATCGGTGTCCTGACGGTGCTGGGCGCCTGGCAGGGTTTCTCGGGGCTGGACTTCAGCGGTACGGCCATGGCCCTGCTGGCCTCGCTGAGCTACGCCGTCGGCTGGGTGTACGTGCGCCGCACCCTGGCGGGCAACGGCAGCTCACATCTCTCGCTCACCGGAGCCCAGTTGTTCATGGCGACGGTTCAACTGGCCGTGATCACCCCGCTGTTCACCGATCTGCCGACCTCCTTCCCGGTGGTGCCGCTGCTCGCGGTGATCACGCTCGGCAGCCTGGGAACGGGCCTGGCCCTGCTGATCCAGTACGGCCTCGTCGCCGAAGTGGGCCCGACGACCGGGCAGATGGTCACGTACTTCGTCCCCGTCATCGCGACGGCCGCCGGTGTGGCGGTCCTCAGCGAGCCGCTGCACTGGAACACCCCGGTCGGCGCGGTCATCGTGCTCGTCGGTGCCGCGCTCACGCAGAGCAGGAGCGGCGGCTCGGCGGCGGCGCGGAAGTCCGCACCGCCGGCCGAACCGAAGCCGACGCCGGGGCCCGCGCCCACGACGGCCCGGGCCGATCAGCCGTAGCTCCGCGCCGGCGCGGCCCCCGCCGCGCCGGCGACCGCGTCCGCGACCGATTCGATGTCCTCCCCCGTCATGGACGAGACCGTCAGCCGCACGGCGGGCGCCGTCGCCATCCGGAAGCGCGCCCCGGGCGCCACCGCCCAGCCCGCGTGCAGCAGCCGCGCCACCGCACTCGTCTCCTCGGCCACCGGCACCCATACGTTCATCCCGCTGCGCCCGTACGCCTCGATCCCCCGCCCGGCCAGGGCCCGTACCAGCGCGTCGCGCCGCTCGCCGTACGCGCGCGCGACCGCGGGGGTGTCGACCGCACCCGCCGTCCACAGTTCGACGACCGCCTGTTGCAGCAGTCTGCTCACCCAGCCCGGCCCCAGCCGCTGACGGCCCGTCACCCGGTCGACGGTCACGGCGTCCCCGGTCAGCACGGCGAGCCGCAGATCGGGGCCGTAGGCCTTGGCCGTGGACCGCACGAGCGCCCAGCTGTCCGTGACCCCGGCCAGCGGGTGGAGCGGCTCGTCGACGATGCGGTGACCGTGGTCGTCCTCGATGAGCAGTACGTGGGCGTGGGCCGCCAGCACCGTACGCAGCTCCCGGGCGCGGGCCGCGCCCACCACCGCCCCTGTCGGATTCTGCGCCCGGTCGGTGACGACGACGGCCCGCGCCCCGGCCCGCAGCGCGCCTTCCAACTCCCCCGGCAGCGGCCCGTCGTCGTCCAGCGCCATCGGCACGGGGCGCAGCCCCAGCGCGGGCACCAGATCGAGCAAGGCGCCCCAGCCCGGATCCTCGACGGCGACGGTGTCGCCCGGCCGAAGGTGCGCGGCCAGGACCCGCTCGATCGCGTCCAGCGAGCCCGAGGTGACGGCGACCGGGCCGTCGGGCACGCCGTCCTCGTCCAGCCCGGCGCGGGCGAGCCGGGCGAGTTCCGGCAGGACGGCGGCGTCCCCGTACCGCCCCGGCCGCTCCGCGTGGCGCCGCGCGGCTGCGGCGAGCGCGTCATGCAGCGGTGGCAGCAGGGCGGGATCCGGATTGCCGTCCGACACCTCCCGTACGCCCTCGGGCGCTTCGACCCGGATCGAGCCGCGCGCCGTACTCGACGGCCGGGCACGCACCCGGCTGCCCCTGCGGCCCGCCGTCTCGATGACGCCCCGGTCGCGCAGGGTGCGGTACGCGGCGGCCACCGTGTTCGGGTTGACCCCCAGCTCCAGGGCCAACTCCCGCAAGGGGGGCAGCAGTCGGCCGGGCGCCAGCTGTCCGGCGCCGATGCCCCGCTCCACGCTCGCCGAAATCTCGGCGGCACGCCGCCCTTCGATCCGATACTCTCCTAGCACAAAGCACACTATGCACTAGTACATAGGAGAAGCGCAATGCCGGAGCCCACCTCCTCCGCCGCCTACCGCCCCACCGACCGCACCGTCCCCACGCGCTCCGCCAACCGCGCCTCGTACGACCGTGACCTGGTGCACGGGATACTGGACGAGACCTATCTCTGCCATCTCGGATTCGTCCGCGACGGCGCGCCCGTGGTCCTGCCCACCCTCTACGCCAGGGTCGGCGAGCGGCTGTACGTCCACGGGTCGAGCGGCTCCCGGCCGCTGCGGATGGCGGGCGACGCCGCCGACCCCGGGCTGGCGGTCTGTCTGACGGTCACCCATGTCGACGCTCTGGTGCTCGCGCGGTCGGCCTTCCACCACTCGATCAACTACCGCTCCGTCGTGGTGCACGGCACCGCGTACCAGGTGACCGACCTCGACGAGCGGCGCACCGCGCTGGACGCCGTGGTCGACCACGTGGTGCCGGGCCGCTCCTACGACTCGCGGCCCGGCAACGCGAAGGAGCTGGCGGCGACCGCCGTGCTGCGCCTCGATCTCGACGAGGTGTCCGCCAAGGTCCGCACGGGCGGCCCGAACGACGAGCCGGAGGACCTGTCGCTCCCTCACTGGACCGGTGTGGTGCCCGTCGTACGGGGATACGGCACACCGGTCCCGGCCGACGACCTGGACCCGGCCGTCGGCCTGCCCGGCTACCTCTCGGCGCTCTGACTCCGGCGCCCGCCACGCGGTGGGTCATCCGCCGGGACCGACCTCACACGAGGACGGCCGCCTTGCGCCGGTCGGAGGCGAGGCGCGCCTCGGCCGTGGCGAGACCCACCACGGCGGCGAGCAGCAACAGCGTTCCTGCCACGGTGGCGACGGTGAGCTGTTCGCCCAGCAGAGCGACCGCGATGACCGCCGCGCTCACCGGCTCCAGCAGCATGATCACGGAGACGGTCGCGGACCGTACGACCGCCGCGCCCGCGAAGTACAGGGCGTACGCGAGCGCCGTCGGCACGGCGGCGACGTACAGCAACAGCCAGAGCACCTGGGCCGGTTCGGCCGTGTGGGGCAGCAGTCCTTCGCCGGCCGCGAGCGGCAGCACGCACAGACCCGCCACCGCGAAGGCCCAGGCGGTGGTGGAGAGGGAGTCGGCCGTACCGCCGTCGCGGCCGAGCCGACGAGTGAGCAGGGTGATGGCGGCGTATCCGGCCGCCGCCAGCACCGCGTACGCGATGCCCGCGGGACGTACCGTCGCCCCGTCACCGCCGAGCACCAGGACGGCGAGGCCGGCGAGGGCGCCGACGACGGCGATCAGGCCGCTGCCGCCGAGCCGTTCGCCCATGGTCAGCCGCGCGCCGAGCGCGATGAGCACGGGGCCGGCTCCGAGGGTGACCACGGTGCCGACGGCGAGGCCGGTCTCCTCGACCGCCGCGAAGTACGCGCTCTGGAAGACCGCGAGGCCCACGCCCGTAACAACGACGCGGATCAGCCGGCGGCGGCGCGGCTCGGCCGTTGTCCCGGCTTGAAGGGCCGCCGTCGCGCGCCTGCGGCGCAGTGCGAGCGCGCCCAGCAGCAGCACGAGGCCCCCGACGCAGCGCCAGAAGGAGAGGGAGAGCGGACCGATGTCGCTGATGCGGTAGACCAGCGAGGCGGCGGCCCCGGCGGTCCCCCAGGCGACACCGGCGACGACGAGATAGAACAGACTGCGGCCGACCGACAGGCCGGACGGGGCGGAAATCGACACGTGACTTCTCCGTGTGAAGAACGGGTTGGTGGTCGCTCATGCCGTCTCGCGGGCAGCGACGGACCGCTCGGGGACTGCCCGAGCCCGGTCTTCGTCAGCGGATGGCCGCCCGCGCTCAGGCGGCGGGAGGCGGAAGTACTGTCAGTCGCATGATCGGCAGCCTACGTGGCCGTCCGTCCGGCGGACAACCCGTCCCCCTCGGCCACGGTGGCGGAGCCGTCGTCACCGTCGCCGCTGTGTTCGAAGGGCTTCGCTTCCCCGCTCAACAGCTCCGTGTCGCCCACTCCCCCGGCCCGCGCCGTGGGCGTCGACGTCTGGGCGATGAACGCGCCCACGAGCACCACGAGACCGCCCAGGATCTGCGGCGCCGACAGGTGCTCGCGGAGCAGGACCCAGGCCAGCACGGTCGCGATGACCGCTTCCAGACAGGCGACGACACCCGCGACCTGCGGCGAGAGTCTGCGGACGCTGACGACGCCCGTGGCGTACGCGAGCACGGTCGCGATGAGCACGATCCACCCGAGCAGCAGCGGCGCGGCGACCTCGGACCCTCCCATGTCGGCGCGGCCGGCCAGCAGCGACCAGTCCATGCCCCAGGGCCGGGCGACGACGGTGAGTACGAGCGTGCCGATGAGCAGCCCGTACGCGATGACGCCCAGCGGGTCGACCGCGTCGGCCGGGTCCACGGGGTCGCCGCCCTGGTCGGAGAGGAGGAAGTAGCCGACCTGGCAGCAGGCCGCGGCGAGCGCGAGCAGCAGGCCGATCGCGTCGAAGGAGAGTCCGGACCACACCTCGACGACACAAGCGAGCCCGCCGACAGCCAGAACGACACCGACGGCCGCGGCGCGGGTGACGGGCCTGCGCCGGACGAAGCGCACCCAGAGCAGGACCAGCGCCGGCGCCAGATATTCGACGAGCAGGGCGACGCCGACGGGGATACGGGAGAGCGAGGCGAAGTAGAAGGCCTGCACGCCCGCCACGGCGAACAGCCCGAAGCCCGCCAGCAGCGCGGGCCTGCGGCGGACGAGGTCACGGTGGCGCCAGGCGAGGGGCAGCATCACCAGCGCGGCTCCGGCGACGCGGAGCCAGACCACGTGCAGCGGATCGAGCCCCGCTTCGATCAGCGGCTTGGCCGCGACACCTGAACCGCCGAATGCGAAGGCCGACAAGAGAGCGAGTCCCAGGCCGACGCTTCTCCCCTGAGACGCGTGCATGGACACATCATGTCAGTCGGCGTCAGGAGCATCGGCACTTTCACACCTGTCGAGACGGATCGTCGCCGCCTGTCGCGAGTTTTGTCACACTCCGTGAGAGGCATCCGCGATACGGCCGGTCAGCGCCCGCGCGTCCACTCCGGCCCGTTCGAGCACGTTCACCGCGCGGCAGGACCGGTCGGACGCGAGCGCGTCGAGCAGATCGAGACCACCGGCCCTGGGCTCGCCTCGCCGCCGGGCCCGTTCGACGGTGCCCTCCATGACGGTGACGGCCGAAGGCGACCAGCCGGGGACCGCGGGCGTCGCCACGACGGGGACCGAGCCCGAGTCCTCCACCGTCCCCTGCCAGCGCAGCCCGTAGCCGATGCTCCGCTGGACGAGATAGCCGAAGACACGGGCGACCTGCGGACCGCCGTCGAACGCCCCGCGCACCTCGGGGTCCGACTCCAGCAGCGAGTGGAGCAGATGGGCGGTGTCTATCTGCCGGTCGCCGTCCCGGTGCGCCCTCCTGCGCGCTCCCGACACGACGGCGGCGAGCTCGGCGGAGAGTCCGGCGTCGATGTCAGCGCGGATCGAGACGGCGGAGACAACGGTCGAATCGGACTGTTCGGGCAACCAAGGGGTAGGGCTCTGCACACTCCCACCTCACCAGCCGGCCGGTGGGGAAAACATCCCCGGCGGGGAGCATTCGAGCATCCCACCGAAGTTGGGCACAGCAGTGCGCCCTCTCCTCCTTACGAATGAGATCTCGCTCCGACGCGCAGAAGGGGCGCGCGCCGCCTTGCCTCACACCCCGGCGCGACCGTCGCTGCGGAGGCTCCGTCCCCCAGGTACGACGATGCCGCCACGACCGCCGGGGGAGATCCGATGTGGGATGCCCGCCCTGCTCGCGGTCGACGGACGGCAGTACGTGTACCGCGTGTACGCGCCGGCCGACGCCCTGCGCGGCGATGTGCTCCGGGCGGCGTTCCACTGCCACGACGAGGGTCCGCACCCCCGGGCGAGCTACCGTTTCGACTCGGCGGAACTCCGGCGGCTCCGGCCTGCGGCCCGGCCGGGCATCACGGACCGGAGACGACGAAGAGGCCCCGCGACGATCTCGGTGATCGTCGCGGGGCCCTTGTGAGCCGTACGGGGCCAAGGTGCACCCGTCGGGGTCAGTCCTCGTCGGCGAGGATCAGATAGAGCCTCTTGCGGGCGTCGTTGATGACGGCGAGAGCCTTGGTGCGCTGGTCGGCGGAGCCGGTCTTCCAGACCTGCCCGAACGCCTCCATCAGGCCGAAGCCGGCCTGCCGGATCTCGTTCATCGTCTCCCAGTCGACCCCGCGCCCGGCCTCTTCCCACGGGGCGTCGGGCCCCGATTCGGCCTCGGCGCGACCGGCCTCGGTCAGTGTGAAGAGATTCTTTCCGCCCTCGCTGCGGCTGGTGATGAGCCCCTCGTCCTCCAGGAGCTGGAGGGTCGGGTAGACCGAACCGGGGCTCGGGCGCCAGGCGCCCGAGCTGCGCTCGCCGATCTCCTGGATCATCTCGTAGCCGTGCATCGGCCGGTCCTTCAGCAGCGCCAGGATCGACGCGCGCACATCGCCGCGCCGCGCCCTGCCCCTGCCTCCGCCACGGCCTCGTCCGCCACCCCCGAAGGGGGGTCCGAAGTTCGGCCCGAACGGGCCGAAGGCTCCGCGCCGCCCATCGAAGTCGCCCCGACCCCGATGGCCGGGCCCGCACTGCCCATGTCCGTGATCTTGCTCGTGTCCATGTGAACGCATCGCTACGCTCCTCCCATCGTTGATCAGTCGCGAATCTATCGCGATGGCTCAACGATATATCGGAACAGTTCGTTGAGCAACCACCTTCGATGCCAGCCGTCCGGAATTGGCCTTGGCCTGCGGTTTCCGCGCTCTCCTACGGTGCGGAGCATGCGTATTCGAATCGTCGACGCGTTCACCGACCGCCCCTTCGCCGGCAACCCCGCGGGGGTGCTGATCCTCGACACCGGCCCGTTCCCCGACGACACCTGGCTCCAGCGGGTCGCCAGGGAGGTGAACCTGTCGGAGACGGCGTTCGCCCATCCACTGGCGCCCGGCGGCGAGGCCGACTGGGCGCTGCGCTGGTTCACCCCGGCGACCGAGGTCGACATGTGCGGGCACGCCACACTCGCCACCGCCCACGTGCTGCGCACCGCCGGACTCGCGTCGGGCCCGATCCGCTTCGCCGCGCGCTGCGGCGTACTCGGCGCCACCACTCACGACGACGGAGGGCTGACCCTCGACTTCCCGACATCGTCGCTGACCCCGGTCGCGGTCCCGGACGGCGTTCCCGCGGCCCTGGGCGCCGCCCCGGTCTCGGTGCACGACACCGCGTCGCACATCGGTGATCTGCTGGTGGAGCTGGCGGACGAGCGGACCGTACGGGAACTGACACCGGACATCCGGTCGCTCGGAGCCCTCTCCCGGCGCGGCGTCGTCGTCACGGCGGCGGCCGAGGACCCGGCCCGCGGCTACGACTTCGTGTCGCGCGGATTCTTCCCGGGCGTCGGCATCGACGAGGACCCGGTCACGGGCAGCGCGCACACGGCGCTCGCCCCGTTCTGGTCGGCCCGCCTCGGCCGCGACGAACTCACGGGTCTCCAGGGGTCCGCCCGCACCGGCCTCGTCCGCACCTTGCTACGCGGCGCCCGGACGCTGCTCACGGGCCACGCGGTCACCGTCATCGACGGCGAACTGCTCGCGGCCCCCTGAGCCCACGGCTGCCGGCGCCCGCCCGCTACGGCGTCGGCAGCCAGTCCACGTGTCCGGCCAGCAGCGCGTATCCGACGAAGGCCACGATGTCGAGCAGCGCGTGCGCCACCACCAGCGGTCCGACCCGCCCCCAGCGCCGGTAGGCCAGGACGAACACCACGCCCATCACCATGTTCCCGATGAAACCGCCGACGCCCTGGTACAGGTGGTAGGAGCCACGCAGCACCGAACTCGCCACCAGGGCGGCCATCGGTGTCCACCCCAACTGATCGAGTCTGCGCAGCAGATATCCGACGACGATGACCTCTTCGAGTACGGAGTTCTGCACCGCGGACAGGATCAGTACGGGGAACTTCCACCACACCTCGGGCAGTGATTCCGGTACCACGGTGAGGTTGAACCCGGCAGCGCGCGAGGCGATGTAGAAGGCGAGCCCGGCGCTTCCGATGCCGGCGGCGATCAGCGCGCCACGGCCGAGATCGAACCAGGGCCGGCGTCGGTCGAACCCCATGTCGCGGAGTCCACTGCCCTCTCTGAGCAACAGGTGCGCCACCAGTACCACAGGCACCAACGAGCTCGCGATGCCGAACAGTTGCCAGGCGAGATCGAGCCATGGGCGTCCGGGGGCGTGCGAACCGTTGAGCGTGGCCGCCTGATCGCTCAGCCCGCCGGGCTTGGTGACCGATCCGACAAAGCTGATCAGCGCCGACACCCCGCTCGCTCCCAGCGACAGCGCCAGGACGATCAGCACCTCGGACCGCAGCATCCTGGGCGACAGGCCTTCTTGGGGAAGAGAATCGGCCACGCGGCCCGCCTCCGACTGCACAGCTGCCTCCAGTTGACTAATCGCGCCGCAAGCCCCTTCCCGTCCCGCTAGTGTCTCGAATGCGGGTACGAAGATCGCGCTACACGTCGGGGGACGGGCGTTTTACAGCGGGCCGAGGTCCCCCATTTTCCTTGTTCAGGTCAAGGAGGGGCACCACCGCCATGGAACGTCACAGCTTGCCCGACGACGAGACGACGGACAGCACCAGGGGCCGTCGCCCGCGCCGTCGCACCGTACTGATCGCCACGGCTCTCGTGCTGAGCGTGGCGGCGGGGACGGGTGTGGCCGCGCAGAGCGGTCTGCTGTCCTTCTCCGACGGCTGCAAGGGCTCGGCCGTGCGGATCGACCTGGCGGCCTCGCCGGACATCGCCCCCGCCGTGCGGGCAGTCGCCGACGACGCCCGCAGGAACAGGGTCACCTCCGACGGCCGCTGCGTCGACGTCCGCGTCGACGCGCGCGAGAACTACGAGATCGCCGACGGTCTCGCCACCGGCACGAGCGCCCCGGACTACGAGGTCTGGCTGCCCGACTCCGACGTGTGGGTCGAGCGCGCCCTGGACGCGGGCGACGGCGTCGCGCTGACACCCGCGGGCAACGCGGCGACCACACCGGTGACCCTGGCCGCGGTCCCCGCCGCCGGCACGAAGCTCGGCTGGCCCGAGAAGACGTACACCTGGGCGGAGTTGACGGGCGCCGCGGCCGGCAAGGACGCGCTGCGGCTCGGCGCGGCCGATCCGTCGCGCAGCGCCACCGGGCTGCTCGCGTTCAGCAGCGTCGTCGGGTCGACGCGCGAGGAGGACCCGGACAGCGACAGCCGGATCGCCGCCACCGCCGAGGCGCTGGCGGAGCGGGTGTCCGAATCGGACGGCCAGGTGGTCAGGTCACTGGTACGCGGCACCGCGGACAACGCGCGGGGCAACGAGGCGGTGTTCCTCACCGAACAGGCGGCGTTCGTCCACAACTCCGCCGACGACGGCGGCTCCGACCTCCAGCTGTTCTATCCGACGGACGCGGCCCCGGTGCTCAACTACCCGCTGAACCTGGTCAACGAGCCCGACCTGACCACGGAGGAGAGCCGCGCCGCGATGCGGTTCGTCTCCCTCCTGAATGAGGACGGGCCCCAGCGGACGATGGCGGAGCACGGGTTCCGTACGGGTCACTCCGTGGTGCCCGGCGGTCTGGTCCGTACGGCGGGCGGGCGGGCGCCGCAGCCGTTCGCCCTGACGAAGGCGCAGCCCCCGGCGGCCGACATGGTCGACGAGACGCTCGGCATGTGGACGGTCACCGTGCAGGACGCGCGGCTGACCGTCGTCGTGGACACCTCGGAGTCGATGGCCGGGCCCGTGCCGGGCCGTGGCGGCGAGTCCCGGATGGACGTCACGAAGACGTCGATGCTCCAGACCCTGGCCCAGTTCACGCCGGCGGACGAGGTGGGCCTGTGGGACTTCGCGGCGGGGCTCGACGGCGCGAAGGACTTCCGCAAGCTGGCGGAGACCGCGCCCCTCGGAGAGCGCGCCAACGACGGCGTCGTCCACCGCGAAAGCCTCTCGGACGCGGTCTCCGCGCTGGCGCCGGTGCCGACCGGGTCGGCGACGGGTATGTACGACACGACGCTGGCGGCCTTCAAGGAGGCCCAGTCGTCGTACGTGAGCGGCAAGTGCAACGCGGTCATCATCCTCTCCGGCGGCCCGGACACGGACACCGCGGCCCGCACGGCCCTGATGGACGAACTGCGAAAACTGGCCGACCCCCGGCGCCCCGTCCCCCTGATCGCCATCGCCGTCGGCCCGGAGGCGGACCGCGAGGAGATGGACGAGGTCGCCAGAATCACCGGCGGCGCGGGTTACGAGGTGAGCGACCCGTCGGAGATCCAGGCGGTGATGATCGAGGCGATCATGTCGGTGGGCGGCACCAAGCGGTAGCCCTTGGTACTCGACGTCAGGCGGACAGGTCAGGCATGCGGGCCGGGGCCGGGAAGCCCACCGGCCAGGTATGGACCGGGTCTCCCTGGTGCATGAGTTCGGCGTAGCGCCGCGTCGTCGCGGCGAGTGCCGCCTCTCGGCGGAGGCCGGCCTCCTGGGCCCGGTGGTAGGTGTCCACCTGCCACGAGGCACCGTTCACACGGCGCTCGCAGCGTCCCTCGATGACCCCGAGGTAGAAGTCGCGGTCGGCCGGTTCCACGTTCCACGCGTCGAGCCCCGCCGCCGCGAGCGGCAGCAGTTCGTCGCGGACGAGCCGGACCGCCGACACCTCGGCGACGCCGCCGCCGCGAGGCCACCGGAGCCGGGCCTCGATGCCGTCGCGGCACGCGGTCTCGAAGTTCCGCTCGGCGGCGGCGAACGGCAGCCGGGTCCACACGGGCCTGTCCTCCTCGGCGAGCGCGCGCACCAGACCGTAGTAGAAGGCGGCGTTCGCGACGACGTCCGTGACGGTCGGCCCGGCGGGCAGGACGCGGTTCTCGACCCGCAGATGGGGAAGGCCGTCCGCGACGTCGTACACGGGCCTGTTCCACCGGTACACGGTGCCGTTGTGCAGCACCAGCTCCGCGAGGCGCGGCGTACCGCCCTCGTCCAGGACCTGGTGCGGGTCCTCGTCGTCGCTCATCGGCAGCAGCGGCGGGAAATAGCGCAGATTCTCCTCGAAGAGGTCGTACGCGGAGTCGATCCAGCGTTCGCCGAACCAGGTCCGCGGCCGGACGCCCTGCGCCTGCAGCTCCGGCGGCCGGGTGTCGGTCGCCTGGAGGAAGAGCGGCGGCCTCGACTCGCGCCACAGCTCCTTCCCGAACAGGAAAGGCGCGTTGGCGCCGACCGCGATCTGCACGGCGGCCACGCACTGCGCCGCGTTCCACACGTCGGCGAAACGGTCCGGTGTGACCTGGAGATGCAACTGCACCGACGTACAGGCGGATTCGGGCGCGATCGAGGGTGAGCTGCACGTGAGCCGTTCCACCCCGTCGATGTCGAGCGCGAAATCCTCGCCCCGCGCGGCCACCATCTGGTCGTTGAGAAGTGTGTAGCGGTCCGCGTCCGAGAGGTTCGTCGAGACCACGTCGTCGAAGGAGAGCGTCGGCAGAATGCCGATCATCACAATCCCGGCGTCGACCTCATTCGCTTTGCGATGGGCGTATCCGAGCCCTGT
This sequence comes from Streptomyces sp. S4.7, assembly GCF_010384365.1. NCBI lineage: Bacteria > Bacillati > Actinomycetota > Actinomycetes > Kitasatosporales > Streptomycetaceae > Streptomyces > Streptomyces sp. S4.7. The sequence continues at coordinate 924,105 of NZ_CP048397.1, forward strand.
GCGCAGTTCTTCCGCGAGCTGGTCGAGAACACGTCCACCGAGCCGGTGCGGTGCGATATTCACTTCCAGATTGAACATTCCGAGTTCCGTCTGGAAATCACGACTGGCGATCCGCTCAAGCACTTCCGCATTCATCATGCGCGGCATCCCGTCGGGACCGGCGAGATTCAGCTCGATCTCCAGACCCATCAGATTCCGGGGCCTGTCGAACCGCTTCTCCCCCAGCAGCCGCCCCAGCACCGCGAGGCACTGCTGGAGCTTCGCCCGGTATTTCTGCCGATCGGACAGGCCGGTACCGCCCGATTCGACCTTCTCCCCCATCGGAGGGTTCCTCCTTCACGTCGCCGTCCCGGACCGCCCCGGGCATCGCTTCACGATCGATAGTGCCCAGACTGAGTGATCCATAACGCCCCGTTTGCCCGCCGCGCCGGGTAGAGTGGACAGAACGGCCACGCGGCACATTCCTTGGGCATGGGCAGTGAGCAATTTCACTGCCCGCTTCGGCGGCAGAAAACGCGGACAGGTTTCGGCCTACCGTTCCGGCTGAATAACCCCAGGCCACGAGCCTGCGTTCACCGTTCATCTCACGGTTCATCGATGACGATTCCGAGCGAGATGGACCGGATATGCCCTTGTGCGCAATACGGGCGACAGCTAGAAGAAACATTCTGTGAACACGCATCGTATAAAGTGTGTGGGAACGAGGCAGAGAGTCGGAGCCCGGCCACGGCCTTGGGCCCTCCTCTGACCACGTGCGCCGACAGCGACGTCCGCACCCGCACCCCGCATCACAGACGCTTGACCGTGCCTACTGAGCGAGAGGCAACCCATCATGCCGCTGCATGTCCCCCTGGCTCCAGCGCCCGCCCTGCGCAGCGTCCTCGCGGCACTCGGTTCTCCCACCGCCGTGCGCGAGGCCCGCACACCCGCTCTCCGGTCCGTCCAGGGACCGCTGAGCCCCGAACTGCCCCTTCCGGTACACGTACTGGAACAGATCGCCCCGAGCAGTGACGCGCCCCAGACCCGGCTGGCCGGCTGGCGCTTCCTGATCCACAGCGGCGATCGTGCCGTCGCGGCGGCCGACACGATGCTCACCCCGGACGGCTGGGCGTTCTCGCGCTTCTTCGAGGGCCCCTACATCTCCGCCACCCAGCGGGCGGTCCGCCAGGCCGAGACCCTGAACTCCCCGTACCAGCCACGTCTGCTCTCGGTCCCCGGGCTCTACATGCTCACGCTGTGGCTGCATCAGGACGTCGAGGCGGACGCCTCGGCCGGCGCCCCGGCCCCGGCGGATCTCCTGATCCCGCTCGCTCCCGCCCCGCCGGGCATCGTGGCCCACCGGCCGCACCGGGTCGCCGATCTGCTCCCGATGATGGGCCTGCGCCTGACCTCGGAACTCCCGGCGGCCCCGGCCTCGCTGCTGAGCACTCCCGCCTGAGCGGTGCCGGTGGTCCGACGACGGACCACCGGCGTCCGGACCGCCTCCCGAGCGTCCCGAGCGCCTTAGCCTTAGAATGCCCCGTGACCCCCACCGGTCACGGGGCATTCTGTTTGCCCATCCGGACTAGTCCCGATGAGCCACCCCGAACCACCCGAACGGACACCCCAGTTGGGCTGAACCGTCCGGGCGGGTGACACGTCCTTAAGCAGAGACAAGCGCTGCCGCGAAATCCCTGCGGAACGACGCCCGTGGCGCAACACTGGGGTACGGACCAATAGAAACCGGGGGGCGGCCATGAATACATCGAGCCGCAGGACAGTCACCACGACGCAGCGAAAGAAACCGCCCATGTGCCAGCATCAGCCAGTCTGCCCGACAGCCGAGTCAGCCGACCGGGAAGCCGCGCGACTCGCGGCCCACCACCCCGAACAGGGCTGGAGCCTGCTGTGCAACGGCGTTCTTCTCTTCGAGGACACCGGCGAGTTGCTGCCCGACGGCCAGATCATCGCGCCGCACCGGCCGTCCGCGAGCGGGCAGGTGATGACGGCGGCCTGACGCCGTCCGTACCAAGGGGGGCCGGCCGGAGAGCTCACTCCGCACCGGCCCCGACGCAGTTGTGCCGTCCGTCAGTTGTCGTAGTCGTCCAGCGGCGGGCACGAGCACACGAGGTTGCGGTCACCGAACGCACCATCGATCCGGCGGACCGGCGGCCAGTACTTGTCGGCCGGCGAGACACCGGCCGGGAAGACCGCCTCCTGACGGCTGTACGCGTGCTCCCACCCCCCGCCCAGCGCGGCGGCCGTGTGCGGGGCGTTGCGCAGCGGATTGTCGTCCGCCGGCCACTCGCCCGACGCGACCTTCTCGATCTCGGCGCGGATCGCGATCATCGTCTCGCAGAACCGGTCCAGTTCGGTCAGGTCCTCGCTCTCGGTGGGCTCGATCATCAATGTGCCGGCCACCGGGAACGACATGGTCGGCGCGTGGAACCCGTAGTCGATGAGCCGCTTGGCGATGTCGTCGACACTGACGCCGGTCGCCTTCGACAGCGGACGCAGATCCACGATGCACTCGTGGGCCACGAGTCCGCCCGGACCCGCGTACAGGACCGGGAAGTGCGGCTCCAGGCGCTTGGCGATGTAGTTGGCGGCCAGGACGGCGACCTGCGTGGCGCGCTTCAGGCCCTCGCCGCCCATCAGCCGTACATAGGCCCAGGAGATCGGCAGTATCCCGGCGGAGCCCCAGGGGGCCGCCGAGATCGGTCCGACACCGGTCGCGGGCCCCGCCGCGGGCTGGAGCGGGTGGTTGGGCAGGTACGGCGCGAGGTGGGCGCGCACGCCGACCGGGCCGACACCGGGACCGCCGCCGCCGTGCGGGATGCAGAAGGTCTTGTGCAGGTTCAGGTGCGAGACGTCCGAGCCGAACCGGCCCGGCTTCGCCAGACCCACCAGCGCGTTGAGGTTCGCGCCGTCGACGTACACCTGCCCGCCGGCGTCGTGCACGGCCGCGCAGATGTCGGTGATGTGCTCCTCGAACACCCCGTGGGTGGAGGGGTAGGTGACCATCAGGACGGCCAGTTCGTCGCCGTACTTCTCGATCTTGGCGTGCAGGTCCTCGACGTCGACGTCACCGTCCTCGCGGGTCTTCACGACGACGACCTTCATACCGGCCATGACGGCGCTGGCGGCGTTCGTCCCGTGCGCGGAAGAGGGGATGAGGCAGACGGTGCGGCCGGTGTCTCCGTTGGCCCTGTGATACGCCCGTACGGCCAGCAGCCCGGCCAGTTCGCCCTGCGAGCCCGCGTTGGGCTGGAGGGACACCGCGTCGTAGCCGGTGACCTCCGCCAGGCGCTCCTCCAGCTCGCGGATCAGTGTGAGGTAGCCGCGCGCCTGGTCGGCCGGCGCGAAGGGGTGCAGCGCCGCGAACTCCGGCCAGGTCACCGGCTCCATCTCGGTGGTGGCGTTGAGCTTCATGGTGCAGGAGCCGAGGGGGATCATGCCCCGGTCCAGGGCGTAGTCCTTGTCGGCGAGCCGGCGCAGATAGCGCAGCATCGCGGTCTCGGAGCGGTGCTGGTGGAAGACCGGGTGCGCGAGGTAGTCGTCGGTGCGCAGCAGGGCGTCCGACAGCGCGTCGCGGGACGCGGCGTCCAGGGCCTCGATGTCACCCTTGACACCGAAGGCGGTCCACACGGCGGTGAGTTGGGTGCGTCCGGTGGTCTCGTCGCAGGCGAGCGAGACGAGGTCGGCGTCGACGAGGCGGAGGTTGACCCCGCCCTCTCGGGCGGCGCCCACCACGTCGGCGGCCCGGCCCGGGACCCGTACCGTCAGCGTGTCGAAGAAGGAGCCGTGCAGGATCTCGACGCCGCCGGCGCGCAGGCCGTCGGCGAGGACGGTCGCGAAGCGGTGGGTGCGCTCGGCGATCGCGCGCAGTCCGTCGGGGCCGTGGTAGACCGCGTACATTCCGGCCATCACGGCGAGCAGCACCTGGGCGGTGCAGATGTTGCTGGTGGCCTTCTCGCGCCGGATGTGCTGCTCACGCGTCTGCAGCGCGAGCCGGTACGCCTTGTTGCCGTCGGCGTCGACGGAGACCCCGACGAGCCGTCCGGGCAGGCTGCGGGCGAACTTCTCGCGCACGGCCATGAATCCGGCGTGGGGTCCGCCGAAGCCCATGGGGACGCCGAAGCGCTGGGTGGTGCCGACGGCGATGTCCGCGCCCAGCTCGCCGGGTGAGGTGAGCAGCGTGAGGGCCAGCAGGTCGGCGGCGACGGTGACGACGGCGCCCAGCTCGTGCGCCTGGTCGATGACTGGCTTGATGTCCCGTACGACGCCGGAGGCGCCCGGGTACTGGACGAGCACGCCGAAGACACCGCGCTCGGCGGCCTCGGCGGGGATCCCGTCGGCCAGGTCGGCGACGACGACGTCGACACCGGCCGGTTCGGCGCGGGTGCGGATCACGGCGACGGTCTGCGGCAGCGCGTCGGCGTCGACCAGGAAGACGCCGTCCTTCACCTTGCCGACCCGGCGGGCCAGGGCCATGGCCTCGGCGGCGGCCGTGCCCTCGTCCAGCAGGGAGGCTCCGGACGTCGGCAGGCCGGTCAGATCGGCCACGACGGTCTGGAAGTTGAGCAGCGCCTCCAGGCGGCCCTGGGAGATCTCGGGCTGGTAGGGGGTGTACGCGGTGTACCAGGCCGGGTTCTCCATCACGTTGCGCAGGATCACCGGCGGTGTGAACGTGCCGTAGTAGCCGAGGCCGATCATCGGGGCGAGGACCTGGTTGCGGTCGGCGAGGGATCGCAGCTCCGCCAGGACCTCCGCCTCGGTACGCGCGTCGGGCAGCCGGAGGGCCTCGGCGCTCTTGATCACGTCGGGCACCGCGGCGGCGGTCAGCTCGTCGAGCGAGCCGTAGCCGACCTGCGCGAGCATCTTCGCCTGGGCGGCGGCGTCGGGTCCGATGTGGCGCCGCTCGAAGGGCGTGCCCCGCTCCAGCTGGGAGAGCGGCGTGCGGTGGTCTGTCATACGGGAGGCCTCCTGGTCTGGCGCGACCTGCGAGGGGCACCGGTACACGGGTGCCCGGACGGCCTCCCCCTCTGTCACATCAACCTGAGAGTTTCACCGGTCCGCCGCGTGGCGGGCCGGCTTTCACCGTCGGTGAGAACCGATGCCGTCCGACACCTGTTCTGCTTTCCAGAGTGACCTCGTCCATGCGGTACGGGGGCCTGAGAGTTTCCGGGGAGGATTTGCTCCTTCGGCGCCTCCGGCAGTCTCACCGGATGGCTCTCCCGCACGGGGTCGACAGCCACTGGCCAGCCTACCAGCGAGGTCTCGCCATGGAGTTCGAGTGGCCGATACCCGCGATGTGCCCTTTCGTAGGGTGAGGGAGCATGTGCGACCAGTTGGAGGGACCGTGCAGACCGACATCGATCCGCGCAGGCTGATCGGCCGTAAGGCGTACGACCGCGACGGGCACAAGATCGGCACCGTCGACGAGGTGTATCTGGACGACGCGACCGGCGTGCCCGAGTGGGCGGCGGTGAGGACCGGGCTGTTCAGCCGGGACGCGTTCGTGCCGCTGGCCCCCAGCACCTACCGCGACGAGACGCTGCACGTCCCGTACGAACGCGGCCTGATCAAGGGCGCCCCCGACTTCGGTGTCGGCCGGCACCTCTCCCCCGACCAGGAGATCCAGCTCTACCACCACTACCAGCTGGCCCTGCCGGAACCGGCGGCCCCGGAGACCCCGCCCCGTCCGGCCGACCGTGACTTCGGCCATGTGGCGGGCCGCGACGAACCGGGCGCCCGCTAGGTCCTGTCTTCGAACTGGCGTCGTCCGCCCGCGGGGCGGGGCTCACGGTGTCCGGTGCGTGCGATCGCAAGACGGAGGATCGCTCATCGCTCGCGTACCGGGCGTACTTGGGCGAGTCCGACAACGCGGCTGGTGTGCGTGCCAGGCGTCGTGAGCCAGACTCCAGTGTGAAGACAGGATCTAGGCAGGCGGTGCCGCCAAATCCGGTGGCACGGCGACCAGTGGCAACGGCTCCGACAGCTCCAGGTCGGGGTCGTCCGTACGGAACGTCCGCACCCGGCCCGGGACCACCGACGTCGGCTCCTCGAACCGTACGGTGACCCGCCCCACGCCACTGCCCTGCACCCACCCCGCGCCGTACTCGGCATGCCGCACGTCGTGCCCGGCGGGCCAGTGCCGCTCGGTGGCCGCCCCGGGGTCGGACTCCGGCTCCCGCTCGGGCCGCGGCTCGGGCTCCTTGTCCGCCACCGCGTCCGCCCCGTCACCGGCGCCCGTGGCTTGCGCGTCCGCCGCCGCCTGCGCGAACAGGTCCTCCTGGGTGTAGTCGGTCAGCCCCGTCACCCCGACCCCCAGCAGCCGCACCCCTCCGGTGGTGTCCAGGGACTCCAGCAGCCTCCCCGCGGCCTCACGCACCACGCCCGCGTCGTCCGTGGGTCCGCGGAGCGTCTCGGAGCGGGTGAGCGTCGAGAAGTCGTACCGCCGCACCTTGAGGACGATCGTCCGGCCCGAATGCCCGGACCGCCGCAGCCGCTGGACACACCGGTCCGCCAGCCGGTCCACCTCCGTCCTGACCCGCACCCGGTCGTGCAGGTCGACGTCGAAGGTGTCCTCGACGGAGACGGACTTGGTCTCGCGCTCGGCCACCACCGGCCGGTCGTCGTGCCCCGACGCCATCCGGTACAGAGACGCGCCGTGCGCCTTCCCCACGAGCCGTACGAGCTCGTCCTCGCCGGCCTCCGTCAGATCGGCGATGGTGGTCATTCCCGCCCGGCGCAGATGCTCGCCGGTGGCGGGCCCCACCCCGGGCAGCGTCCGTACGCTCATCGGTCCCAGCAGCTCGCGCTCCGTGCCCGGCTCCATGAGCACCAGGCCGTCCGGTTTGGCCTGCTCGGAGGCGATCTTCGCGAGCATCTTGGACCCGGCGAGGCCCACTGAGCCGGTCAGGCCGGTCACCGCCCTGATCTCACGGCGCAGCCGCTCGCCGGTCGCCCGCGCCGACGCCGAGTCGCAGGCTGATCCGCCCGCCTCCAGATCGACGAACGCCTCGTCGAGGCTCAGCGGCTCCACCAGCGGTGACAGCCGGCCCAGCAGCTCCATGACCTGCTCGCTGACCGTGCGGTAGAGCGTGAAGCGCGGCACCAGATAGGCCGCGTTCGGCGCGAGCCGTCTCGCCTGCGCCATCGGCATGGCCGAGTGGATCCCGAACCGTCTCGCCTCGTACGACGCCGTCGAGACCACCCCGCGCGGACCGAGACCCCCGACGACGACCGGCTTTCCACGCAGGCTCGGCTTCGCGGCCTGCTCGGCGGCGGCGAAGAAGGCATCCATGTCGAGATGCAGGACGGTCGGCGCGGGTCTCACCCCACCGATGCTCCCCTACGCCACTGACAATCGCCCCGGAGAGGGCCTCAGACGGCCCGGTCGCGGCGTCTGCGGGCGAGTTCGTCGGCGGGGTTGTGGCCGATCAGTGTCTCGCCGGTGTCGACGCGCTCCCCGTGCAGCTGCGAGAGCGCCGCCTCCACGTCCCGCCACACGACCCCGACGGCGATGCCGAAGACGCCCTGACCGCCCTGGAGGAGGTTCACGACCTCGTCCGGGGACGAACACTCGTACACCGTCGCGCCGTCGCTCATGAGCGTCATGCGCTCCAGGTCCGCCGCCTCGCGCCCGCACAGGTGCCGCAGGGCCGCCCGGATGTTCTGCAGGGCGACGCCGGTGTCCAGGAAGCGCTTCACGATCTTGAGGAAGACGACGTCCCGAAAGCTGTAGAGCCGCTGGGAGCCCGACCCCCGCGCGGGGCGCACACTCGGCTCGACCAGCCCCGTGCGCGCCCAGTAGTCCAACTGGCGGTACGTGATGCCCGCCGCCGCGCAGGCGGTCGGTCCCCGGTAGCCGACCGTGTCGGTCGCGGGGTCGGACGTACTGCCGTGAAACGGGTACGGGTCGTTCGCCGTACCGTCGCCGCTGCTTCTCACACCGACCTCCCTTGACCTGCCCCGTCGACGGTAAGCAGTCCCTCCGGGCGCGTCAACGATCGCCACGCTGGGCACGCCGAGTGATAATCACCCTGAGAGTGGTTTCCCGTGCCCCGTCACCGGGAAAGGCTGGTCGAATGCGCTGGCGGAGTCCGGTGTGACGATTGTCGGCCGTGCGCCGCTCACTGGCTGTTGGTCCCGAAATCCTCCGGAGAGATCTGGTCGAGGAATTCGCGGAACTTCTCCACCTCGTCCTCCTGCTCGTCGGGGATGGCGATGCCCGCATCGTCCAGCACCCCGTCGCTGCCGTAGATGGGCGTGCCGGTGCGCAGTGCCAGCGCTATGGCGTCGGACGGCCTGGCACTCACCTCGACACCGCTCGCGAAGACCAGCTCCGCGTAGAAGACTCCTTCGCGCAGGTCGGTGATGCGCACCTGCGTCAGTTCCTGGCCCACTGCCTCAAGGACATCCTTGAAGAGGTCATGGGTCAGTGGTCGGGCCGGTGCCATGCCCTGTTGGGCGAAGGCAATGGCGGTAGCTTCCCCAGGCCCGATCCAGATGGGAAGGTACCGGTCGCCTCCCACTTCACGCAGGAGCACGATCGGTTGGTTGGAGGGCATTTCCACCCGGACACCCACGACGTCGAGCTCGTTCACACAGCAACCCTAGGACGTGCCCGGTCGGTTTGGGTAGTCGGACTCCCCTCAAGATCAGGTAAGCCGGACTCCGAGGGCCGTCTGCACCAGTGCCGCGTGGAGTCTCACGGAGAGCGCGGCGAGCTCCTTCGTCGCGGCCTCGGCATGGGCCCTGGTCTGCGGATTGCGGTGCAGGCGCAGGGGAGCGACGACCTGTTCGACCAGTCCGGCCTCACGGTCGGCGGCCGCTTTCACCGCTCGTAGATGCCGTGGTTCCAGACCGAATCTTCCGAGTTCCGCGACAATTTTCGCCACCGTCACGGTCTCGGAGTCGTAGCCGCCATCCGCCATCGGGGCGATGAGGCCGTACGCCTCCCACTCGTCCAGGTCACTCTCGCCCGCGTCGGTGGCCGCCAGCAGCTCCGCACGGCCGATCGTCGGGACGGTGGGCGCCTCGGGCTCCGCGTCCCACGTGGAGCCGAGGAGCTCGCGCTGGCCGCCCTGGGCGTCCTGGGAGCCCTGGGAGCCCTGCGCGGGCAGCGGGGGCCGGTCACCGCGCGCGACGGCGTCGAGATGCTCCCTGATGACCTTGAGGGGCAGATAGTGGTCCCGTTGCATGCGCAGGACCTGGGTGAGGCGCTCGATGTCCTCGGGGCCGAACTTCCGGTACCCCGACGGGGTACGCCGGGGCTCGACGAGACCTTCGGACTCCAGGAAACGGATCTTGGAGATGGTGACCTCGGGGAACTCGTCCCTGAGCTGGTTCAGCACCATGCCGATGCTGACCAGAGGGTCACCCGTGGGGGCGGTGCCGTGACCGGCACCGCCCGTAGGCGGTCGCAGCATGAGCCTTCCCTGAAGGGTCACACGCCCCGCTGGCTCGCGTAGAAGACCAGCCGGTACTTGCCGATCTGGACCTCGTCGCCGTTCGACACGGCCACGGCGTCGATCCGCTCCCGGTTGACGTACGTGCCGTTGAGACTGCCGACGTCGGAGACCGTGAAGTGGCCCTCGGGGCTCCTGCGGAACTCGACGTGCCGCCGGGACACGGTGACGTCGTCGAGGAAGATGTCGCTCTGCGGATGCCTGCCGGCCGTCGTCAGATCGCCGTCCAGCAGGAAACGGCTTCCCGAGTTGGGGCCGCGGCGCACGACCAGCAGCGCGGAGCCGAGCGGAAGCGCGTCCACCGCGGCCTGCGCCTCCGGCGAGAGCGAGGGAACGGCCGTCTGACCGGTCGCTTCCGCCTCGTACGCCTCAAGGCCCGAGATGGAGATGGTCGACGTCGTCTCCGAAGGACGCTCCGCGGGCGTTCCCGCCCTCAGCGGCGCACCGCAGTTGGAGCAGAACCGACTGTCCTGGGTGTTGCGGTGCCCGCACCTCGTACAAACCGGCAAGGCCGACATGGACGGACCCTCCTGACCGGGGGGAAACCCTCCACCCGTACTTGAGGTTGATGGTCCACCGAAACCTATGCCGCCGGGGTTCGTGGGGTCAACAGACGACGCGCCCTGACCGCCCGAATTGTCCCCACCGGGGGCGCCGACCTCGTCACGGAAGAGCGGACGCTCGCCGCCCTGCTCCCCGTCCTGGCCGTGGCGCGGTGCGCGATGCCGGGCGTTGCCGCCGTCCTCGCGTGCACTCCTGCCGAACAACTTCCCAAACAACTTCACGGGCGATTCCCCTTGACCTGAACAGACCCGCCCGTGGGGCAGGACGAACCCTGAATGAACACACCTGCCGACTCGGACATCTTCACAACGTCCGTATCCATCAGACAGTTTCCACCACGCACCACGCGGAATGTGCGCCGACCCCCCGGAACCTTCTGCCCTCGTCCCCCGGTCCGCATGCGCACCGGCCACATCACGACGACGACCGAGCGTAGTCAGGCCGCTGCGCCGGTCGCAAGGCGTCGACGACGATCTCGTCCGCCGCCGCGACCGTGGCCGTGGCCTGCTCCTTCTCCAGTGTCTGCACCACACCTCCGGGGATGTTGAGCGCCGGCTCCAGATCCTGCGGTTTGCCGATCACCTTGAAACGGTACGGGGCGCCGATCCGCTTCCCGTCCACCTCGATGTCACCGTCACTGCCGGAGAGGTACGTCGCCGCCACCACCCGGACCCCGTTCACCTGGATCGCCTCGGCGCCGGCCGCCCGCAGTTCCTGGATCGCGTCGAGCAGCATGTCCGAGTCGATGCTGTCGCCGTGGTCCTGGACGGTCAGCGTGATCCCGGGCCCCTGGGCGGCGACCGTACCGGCCAGGATGCCGAGCTGCTGCTCCTTCTCCCGCGTCTGCTTACGTGCCTCCTCGGCCTGGTCGGAGCTGGTCTCCAGCTCCGTCTGCTGGTCGTCCAGCCGCTGCTTCTCGTCCTCGAGCCGCTCCGTACGGCCGTCGAGCTCGTCCAGGATCCTTACGAGGTCCTCCTGGCGCGCCCCGCGCAGCGCGCTGTCGTCGTTGGTCGACCTGACCTGAATGGCGAGACCGAGTCCCAGCACGAACAGCAGGACGGCGACGATCAGTTGGGCGCGGGTGACCCGCGGCGGCCACAGTCCGGCGGCGAGCCGCTGGCGGCCCGTCAGCTGCCGCGGCTCGGAGGGCGGCGGGGGCGGCGGGGTCTGTTCGCTGGTCATCGGCGTCACGCCCGGAAGACGTGCCGGCGGATCGCGGCAGCGTTGGAGAAGATCCGGATGCCGAACACCACGACCACACCGGTGGACAGCTGGGCGCCGACACCGAGCTTGTCACCGAGGAAGACGATGAGCGCCGCCACCACCACGTTCGACAGGAACGACACCACGAAGACCTTGTCGACGAAGATCCCGTCGAGCATGGCCCGAAGCCCCCCGAAGACCGCGTCCAGAGCGGCGACGACGGCGATCGGCAGATAGGGCTCGACCACCGCCGGCACTTCGGGTCGAACCAACAGTCCGACCACGACTCCCACGACGAGGCCAAGTACCGCGATCACGATGTGCCCTTCTCTGTGTCTGCCGCGGCCCCTCCGTCGCCCTTCCCCGGGTCGGCGGCCTTCGGCTCTGCTGTACGTACGATCAGGCTCGGCGCGGCAGGAAGGCGCACCGTCTCCTGGTCGGAAATGCTGGTGCGGACACCGAAGTTCTCCCGCAGCGAGTGCAGGTACTGCCCGTCGGCGCTGTCCTGGAATGCGGTGCTCAGGTTCTTCCCGTCCCCCACGGCCAGCACCGTGTACGGCGGCACCAGCGGCTTGTTGTCGACCAGTATGGCCTCACCGGCGGCCCTGATCGCCGAAAGGGCCGTCAGACGCTGGCCGTTGATGGACACCGCCTCGGCGCCGGACGCCCACAGACCGTTGATGATCTGCTGCATGTCCCGGTCCCTGACCCGGCCGTTGTCCGAGAAGTTGGTGCTCTCACGGGGGCCGCCGGCGCTCTCGTCGGCGGACTTCGCGTCGTCGACGACGAGCTTCACGCCCGGCCCCTCGACCTCCGTGGAACCCGACAGGAGAGCCACCAGTTCGCCCTGTTCGCCGCCGTGCTCCCGCAGCGCCTCGCGCTGCTGGGCGCCCACCTCGTCACGGAGCTTGTCCACCGTGCGTTCGAGGGTGTCCGCGGTGGCCGTCTCGGCGTCGATCCGGTCGATCAGCTCTTCGCGCTCCTTGGCGACGACCGGCGCGTCGATCCGCGCCTCCGCCGCGCCCACGGTGACCACCAGCGCGGCCAGTACGAGCCCCGCGGCGAGGCCCAGCTTGGCGCGGAGAGTACGGGGCAGTCCGCCGTCCTCCGCGGCCCTGCGGGCCGCCGCCTCGGCGTAACCGTCGTCCAGGCTGTGGTCCATCACATTGTTCAGCAGCGACATGGACGCGTCGGGACGCCGGGGTGGCGACGGGGTGCTCCGAACGGGTGGCTGCTGCGGCATGCCGCACATCGTCGCACGGCGTGGGCGTTACCGCCGAATGGCCCCACCGGTGTGCCGGAGGGCGTGGACCACCCGCCTCCGGCACACCGTGATCAGGTCACTGACCTGCGCTGTCCACGACCGCCGACCACTCGTCGAGCAGCGCCTGAGCGGAGGCGTCGTCCGGTCCCTCGGCCCACAAATGGGTGGCGGCCTCGGCGGGCGCGGGAAGCACCATCACCCACCGTCCGTCGGCCTCCACGACCCGGACTCCGTCGGTCGTGTCGACGTCCCGGTCGCCGGCCGCCTCCACGACCCGCCGCATGACCAGACCCTTGACGGCCCAGGGCGTCGCCAGATCCCTGCGCAGCACATGGGCACGGGGAATGCGGGCGTCGATCTGGCTGAGCGTGAGCTGCGTACGGGCGACCAGACCCAGCAGCCGTACGAAGGCCGCCGTGCCGTCGAGGAGACTGCTGAACTCCGGAACGATGAAAGCGCCTCGGCCGTCACCTCCGAAGATCGTGGAGTCCTCGCGGCCGACCCGTGTCAGGTCGTCGGGCGACGTGGTCGTCCACTCGACCTGGGTCCCGTGGTACGCGGCGACCTGCTCGGCGATCCTGGTGGTCGTCACGGGCAGTGCCACCCGCCCGCTGCGCCGCTCGGCGGCGACCAGGTCGAGCAGCACCAGCAGGGCACGGTCGTCCTCGATGATCCGGCCGCGCTCGTCGACGAGCGACAGCCGCTCACCCACGGGGTCGAACCGCACCCCGAAGGACGCCCGCGCCGATGCCACGATCTCGCCCAGCCTGACCAGACCGGACCTGCGCGACTCGACGGTCTCGGTGGGACGCGCCTCGTCGAGGCCCGGATTGATGGTCAGGGCGTCGACTCCGAGCCGTCCGAGAAGACTGGGCAGAACGAGGCCGGCGCTGCCGTTGGACGCGTCGACGACGACCTTGAGGCCGGCCTCGGCGATTCCCGACGTATCGACATTCCTGAGCAGTGAGCCGGTGTACGAGTCGAAGACGCTCGCCGGGAAGTGCAGGTCCCCGATCTCACCGGGGAAGGCCCTGCGGTACTCCTGCCTCGCGTACACCCGGTCCAGCTTGCGCTGGCCGCCCTGCGAGAGGTCGGCGCCGCGCTCGTCGAAGAACATGATGTCGACGGAGTCCGGCACACCCGGCGTCGTACGGATCATGATGCCGCCGGCGCTGCCCCGCCCCGTCTGCTGCCGGGCCACCGGCAAGGGGACGTTCTCCAGATCGCGTACGTCGATGGCGCTGGCCTGGAGCGCGGAGATCACGGCCCTCTTGAGGGCACGCGCACCACGCGAGTGGTCGCGCGCCGTGGTGACCGTGGAGCCCTTCTTCAGAGTCGTCGCGTACGCACCGGCCAGCCGCACGGCCAGCTCGGGCGTGATCTCCACGTTGAGGATTCCGGAGACCCCGCGCGCGCCGAAGAGATGCGCCTGGCCCCTGGACTCCCAGATCACCGAGGTGTTGACGAACGCGCCGGCCTCGATGGTCTTGAACGGATACACCCGGACGTTGCCCTGGATGATGGATTCCTCGCCGACAAGGCACTCGTCACCGATGACCGCGCCGTCCTCGATCCGGGCGGCGCGCATGATGTCGGTGTTCTTGCCGATCACGCAGCCACGCAGATTGCTGTGCTGCCCGATGTACACGTTGTCGTGCACGACGGCCCGGTGGAGGAAAGCCCCCGACTTGACGACCACGTTGGACCCGATGACGGTGTGCTCGCGAATCTCGGCGTCCGCCTCGACCTTGGCGTAGTCACCGATGTAGAGCGGACCGCGGAGAACTGCGTCCGGATGTACCTCGGCGCCTTCGGCGACCCATACTCCCGGGGAGATCTCGAACCCGTCGAGATCGACGTCGACCTTGCCCTCCAGGACATCCGCCTGGGCCTTCACATAGCTCTCGTGCGTCCCGACGTCTTCCCAGTAGCCCTCGGCGATATAGCCGTAGACGGGCTTGCCCTCCTTCATCAGCTGAGGGAAGACATCGCCGGACCAGTCGACCGAGGTGTCGGCCTCGACATAGTCGAAGACCTCGGGCTCCATCACGTAGATGCCGGTGTTCACGGTGTCCGAGAACACCTGCCCCCAGGTGGGCTTCTCCAGGAAGCGGTCGACCTTCCCCTCCTCGTCCACGATCGTGATGCCGAATTCCAGTGGATTCGGCACACGGGTCAGACACACCGTGACCAGCGCGCCCTTCTCCTTGTGGAAGGCGATGAGGTCCGTCAGGTCAAAGTCGGTGAGAGCGTCACCGGAAATGACAAGAAAAGCATCGTCCTTGAGCGCCTCTTCGGCGTTCTTCACACTCCCCGCAGTGCCGAGCGGCTTCTCCTCATTGGCATAGGTGAGCTCCATTCCAAGCTCTTCGCCGTCGCCGAAATAGTTCTTCACGAGAGAGGCGAGAAACTGAACGGTGACAACGGTCTCACTGAGCCCGTGCCGCTTGAGCAAACGCAGCACATGCTCCATGATCGGCCGATTCGCCACCGGCAGCAACGGCTTGGGCATGCTCGAGGTCATGGGACGAAGACGTGTGCCTTCGCCGCCAGCCATCACGACTGCCTTCATGTCGGAAGCGTCCTCCTTGAAGAGACGGTCTCGCCGACGTCACCCATCTGAACAGGCCGCGTGGCAGGCATCAGGTGCGGGCCGGCGACTCTGCACGGCACCACATCGGCGAGCTCAATCGGCCACTCTGTCCGCTCTGACGAGACGGCGGACCTGGACCACGTAGAGGATCCCTGCCCACCAGTACAGGGTTGTACCCCATCCAGCGAACGCCCATCCGAAAACTTCGGCAAGTGCTGCGAGCCATCCACTCCCGTCGCTGAGTAGCAGCAACGGGAAGGCGTACATCAAGTTGAAGGTAGCCGCCTTTCCCAGGAAGTTCACCTGGGGAGGCGGATAGCCGTGTCTGCGGAGGATTCCCACCATCACCAGCAGCATCAGCTCACGGGCCAGCAGCGCCGCGGTCAGCCAGAGGGGCAGGATCTCGCGCCAGGTCAGACCGACGAGGGTGGAAAGGATGTACAGCCGGTCGGCGGCGGGGTCCAGAAGGCGTCCGAGATTGCTGATCTGGTTCCAGCGGCGGGCGAGGTAGCCGTCGAGATAGTCGGTCACCCCGCTGAGCATCAGGACGAGCAATGCCCAGCCGTCGCTGTTCGGCCCGCCGAACTCCGGACGGAGGATGAGCCACAGGAAGAGCGGCACGCCCAGGAGGCGAGCCATGCTCAGGATGTTGGGGATGGTGAACACCCGATCCGTCTGGACGCGGGTCTCCTGAACCTCCACCCGGGGGCCTCCTGTGCGGGGATGTACCAACGATGCCCCCTGACCTTACCCGGACGGGCGGCCGGCGGACGCTGTGGGGGTTTGGGGGGGGTGTGGCCCTGCCGGGGGGTCACAGAAAAGGGTCTTGAACGCAGGAATGCCCCGCACCAGAGGTGCGGGGCATTCCCACAAAGATTGTTCGGCGGCGTCCTACTCTCCCACAGGGTCCCCCCTGCAGTACCATCGGCGCTGAAAGGCTTAGCTTCCGGGTTCGGAATGTAACCGGGCGTTTCCCTAACGCAATGACCACCGAAACACAATGAAACACATGAACAAACCGGATGACCACACGGAATTGTTCGTTGTCTCAGAACTAACACAGTGGACGCGAGCAACTGAGGACAAGCCCTCGGCCTATTAGTACCGGTCAACTCCACACCTCACAGTGCTTCCATATCCGGCCTATCAACCCAGTCGTCTACTGGGAGCCTTACCCCATCAAGTGGGTGGGAGTCCTCATCTCGAAGCAGGCTTCCCGCTTAGATGCTTTCAGCGGTTATCCCTCCCGAACGTAGCCAACCAGCCATGCCCTTGGCAGGACAACTGGCACACCAGAGGTTCGTCCGTCCCGGTCCTCTCGTACTAGGGACAGCCCTTCTCAAGACTCCTGCGCGCGCAGCGGATAGGGACCGAACTGTCTCACGACGTTCTAAACCCAGCTCGCGTACCGCTTTAATGGGCGAACAGCCCAACCCTTGGGACCGACTCCAGCCCCAGGATGCGACGAGCCGACATCGAGGTGCCAAACCATCCCGTCGATATGGACTCTTGGGGAAGATCAGCCTGTTATCCCCGGGGTACCTTTTATCCGTTGAGCGACGGCGCTTCCACAAGCCACCGCCGGATCACTAGTCCCGACTTTCGTCCCTGCTCGACCCGTCGGTCTCACAGTCAAGCTCCCTTGTGCACTTACACTCAACACCTGATTACCAACCAGGCTGAGGGAACCTTTGGGCGCCTCCGTTACTCTTTAGGAGGCAACCGCCCCAGTTAAACTACCCATCAGACACTGTCCCTGATCCGGATCACGGACCCAGGTTAGACATCCAGCACGACCAGAGTGGTATTTCAACGACGACTCCACCTGAACTGGCGTCCAAGCTTCAAAGTCTCCCACCTATCCTACACAAGCCGAACCGAACACCAATATCAAACTGTAGTAAAGGTCCCGGGGTCTTTCCGTCCTGCTGCGCGAAACGAGCATCTTTACTCGTAGTGCAATTTCACCGGGCCTATGGTTGAGACAGTCGAGAAGTCGTTACGCCATTCGTGCAGGTCGGAACTTACCCGACAAGGAATTTCGCTACCTTAGGATGGTTATAGTTACCACCGCCGTTTACTGGCGCTTAAGTTCTCAGCTTCGCCACACCGAAATGTGACTAACCGGTCCCCTTAACGTTCCAGCACCGGGCAGGCGTCAGTCCGTATACATCGCCTTACGGCTTCGCACGGACCTGTGTTTTTAGTAAACAGTCGCTTCTCGCTGGTCTCTGCGGCCACCCCCAGCTCAGAGTGCAAGACTCATCACCAGAAATGGCCCCCCTTCTCCCGAAGTTACGGGGGCATTTTGCCGAGTTCCTTAACCATAGTTCACCCGAACGCCTCGGTATTCTCTACCTGACCACCTGAGTCGGTTTAGGGTACGGGCCGCCATGAAACTCGCTAGAGGCTTTTCTCGACAGCATAGGATCATCCACTTCACCACAATCGGCTCGGCATCAGGTCTCAGACTATATGCACGACGGATTTGCCTACCGTGCGTCCTACACCCTTACCCCGGGACAACCACCGCCCGGGCTGGACTACCTTCCTGCGTCACCCCATCGCTTACCTACTGCAAGTCTGGTCCGACGGCTCCACCACTTCCCTTTGCCCGAAGGCTCCAGGACGGCTTCACGGTCTTAGCATCGCCTGGTTCAGTACTGGGCGTTTCAAAGCGGGTACCGGAATATCAACCGGTTGTCCATCGACTACGCCTGTCGGCCTCGCCTTAGGTCCCGACTTACCCTGGGCAGATCAGCTTGACCCAGGAACCCTTAGTCAATCGGCGCACACGTTTCCCACGTGTGTATCGCTACTCATGCCTGCATTCTCACTCGTGAACCGTCCACCCCTCGCTTCCGCGGAGGCTTCACCCGGCACACGACGCTCCCCTACCCATCCGCACGCCCGTTGGGGCTATGTGTACGAATGACACGACTTCGGCGGTACGCTTGAGCCCCGCTACATTGTCGGCGCGGAATCACTTGACCAGTGAGCTATTACGCACTCTTTCAAGGGTGGCTGCTTCTAAGCCAACCTCCTGGTTGTCTCTGCGACTCCACATCCTTTCCCACTTAGCGTACGCTTAGGGGCCTTAGTCGATGCTCTGGGCTGTTTCCCTCTCGACCATGGAGCTTATCCCCCACAGTCTCACTGCCGCGCTCTCACTTACCGGCATTCGGAGTTTGGCTAAGGTCAGTAACCCGGTAGGGCCCATCGCCTATCCAGTGCTCTACCTCCGGCAAGAAACACACGACGCTGCACCTAAATGCATTTCGGGGAGAACCAGCTATCACGGAGTTTGATTGGCCTTTCACCCCTAACCACAGGTCATCCCCCAGGTTTTCAACCCTGGTGGGTTCGGTCCTCCACGACCTCTTACAGCCGCTTCAACCTGCCCATGGCTAGATCACTCCGCTTCGGGTCTTGAGCGCGCTACTATACCGCCCTGTTCGGACTCGCTTTCGCTACGGCTTCCCCACACGGGTTAACCTCGCAACACACCGCAAACTCGCAGGCTCATTCTTCAAAAGGCACGCAGTCACGACTGACAGCACAAGTACTGCCAGCGACGCTCCCACGGCTTGTAGGCACACGGTTTCAGGTACTATTTCACTCCGCTCCCGCGGTACTTTTCACCATTCCCTCACGGTACTATCCGCTATCGGTCACCAGGGAATATTTAGGCTTAGCGGGTGGTCCCGCCAGATTCACACGGGATTTCTCGGGCCCCGTGCTACTTGGGTGTCTCTCAAACGAGCCGTTAATGTTTCAGCTACGGGGGTCTTACCCTCTACGCCGGACCTTTCGCATGTCCTTCGCCTACATCAACGGTTTCTGACTCGCCTCACAGCCGGCAGACTGTGAAAAAGAGATCCCACAACCCCGCATGCGCAACCCCTGCCGGGTATCACACACATACGGTTTGGCCTCATCCGGTTTCGCTCGCCACTACTCCCGGAATCACGGTTGTTTTCTCTTCCTGAGGGTACTGAGATGTTTCACTTCCCCTCGTTCCCTCCACACTGCCTATGTGTTCAGCAGCGGGTGACAGCCCATGACGACTGCCGGGTTTCCCCATTCGGACACCCCCGGATCAAAGCTCGGTTGACAGCTCCCCGGGGCCTATCGCGGCCTCCCACGTCCTTCATCGGTTCCTGGTGCCAAGGCATCCACCGTGCGCCCTTAAAAACTTGGCCACAGATGCTCGCGTCCACTGTGCAGTTCTCAAACAACGACCAACCACCCGCCACCCCCGCAGAATCTGCGGAGTTCACCGGGGCCGGCATCCCGAAGACACAAGCAGAAAAACTGCCCGTACCCTCAGACACCCAACAGCGCGCCCGGCACCCCCGATCCACCCGGACTGCTTTCCACGCTCCCGAAGGAACAGTACTGACAGGCCATGAAGACCAAGAGTGCCGAATAGTCAACGTTCCACCCATGAGCAACCAGCACCGGACATTCGCCGGCGTACTGGCCCCTGACCAGACCCCCGAAAGGCTCTGGTGAGAAGTGCTCCTTAGAAAGGAGGTGATCCAGCCGCACCTTCCGGTACGGCTACCTTGTTACGACTTCGTCCCAATCGCCAGTCCCACCTTCGACAGCTCCCTCCCACAAGGGGTTGGGCCACCGGCTTCGGGTGTTACCGACTTTCGTGACGTGACGGGCGGTGTGTACAAGGCCCGGGAACGTATTCACCGCAGCAATGCTGATCTGCGATTACTAGCAACTCCGACTTCATGGGGTCGAGTTGCAGACCCCAATCCGAACTGAGACCGGCTTTTTGAGATTCGCTCCACCTTGCGGTATCGCAGCTCATTGTACCGGCCATTGTAGCACGTGTGCAGCCCAAGACATAAGGGGCATGATGACTTGACGTCGTCCCCACCTTCCTCCGAGTTGACCCCGGCGGTCTCCTGTGAGTCCCCATCACCCCGAAGGGCATGCTGGCAACACAGAACAAGGGTTGCGCTCGTTGCGGGACTTAACCCAACATCTCACGACACGAGCTGACGACAGCCATGCACCACCTGTACACCGACCACAAGGGGGGCACCATCTCTGATGCTTTCCGGTGTATGTCAAGCCTTGGTAAGGTTCTTCGCGTTGCGTCGAATTAAGCCACATGCTCCGCTGCTTGTGCGGGCCCCCGTCAATTCCTTTGAGTTTTAGCCTTGCGGCCGTACTCCCCAGGCGGGGAACTTAATGCGTTAGCTGCGGCACCGACGACGTGGAATGTCGCCAACACCTAGTTCCCAACGTTTACGGCGTGGACTACCAGGGTATCTAATCCTGTTCGCTCCCCACGCTTTCGCTCCTCAGCGTCAGTAATGGCCCAGAGATCCGCCTTCGCCACCGGTGTTCCTCCTGATATCTGCGCATTTCACCGCTACACCAGGAATTCCGATCTCCCCTACCACACTCTAGTCTGCCCGTATCGAATGCAGACCCGGGGTTAAGCCCCGGGCTTTCACACCCGACGTGACAAACCGCCTACGAGCTCTTTACGCCCAATAATTCCGGACAACGCTTGCGCCCTACGTATTACCGCGGCTGCTGGCACGTAGTTAGCCGGCGCTTCTTCTGCAGGTACCGTCACTTTCGCTTCTTCCCTGCTGAAAGAGGTTTACAACCCGAAGGCCGTCATCCCTCACGCGGCGTCGCTGCATCAGGCTTTCGCCCATTGTGCAATATTCCCCACTGCTGCCTCCCGTAGGAGTCTGGGCCGTGTCTCAGTCCCAGTGTGGCCGGTCGCCCTCTCAGGCCGGCTACCCGTCGTCGCCTTGGTAGGCCATTACCCCACCAACAAGCTGATAGGCCGCGGGCTCATCCTGCACCGCCGGAGCTTTCAACCGTCCCCCATGAGGGGCACAGTATTATCCGGTATTAGACCCCGTTTCCAGGGCTTGTCCCAGAGTGCAGGGCAGATTGCCCACGTGTTACTCACCCGTTCGCCACTAATCCACCCGAAGGCTTCATCGTTCGACTTGCATGTGTTAAGCACGCCGCCAGCGTTCGTCCTGAGCCAGGATCAAACTCTCCGTGAATGTATTCCCGACCCGAAGGTCAGGTGGACACCACGAGAGCGGAACAACCGGTCGGAATAAGACCAGTCGTTCACAGCGTCCTCGCTGTGTTTCTATCAAAGGAACCTCAACCCAATCCACAGAATGCGGACGAGGTCGGGGTATCAACATATCTGGCGTTGACTTTTGGCACGCTGTTGAGTTCTCAAGGAACGGACGCTTCCTTCGGTCCCGTCTCCGGGCCCCTCCGGGCTTTCCCTTCGGCCTTACGTTTCAAACAGTATCAGGCTTTTTCGCTTTCTCTGACCACACCTTCCGCAGACATGCGAAAGCCGTAATTCGAGAGAGTCTCTGGCTTGATGGATGCTGCCGACCGACGACTCGAAGTCGCCTCAGGGCCAGGCAGGGATACGACAGTACATGCCGCCCCATCGGGCAGGCAAATCGATTCCGGGGCGTCGCGGGACCGCCAACTGGCAGCTCTCGGGCGGAACCGTCACTTCATATGACTTACGCTTCTGAACGGTACGTCGTCCATGACAGGTAGTGACGGCGTCAGACGAATCTCCGCCCCCTGGGAGGCTCCCCCATGACCAGCGTGACGTCCCCACTTGCTGGACGCGCCATCGGACTCGCGGCTGTGCCGGATCCGGTGTTCTCCGATGCGATGGTCGGGCCCGGTACCGCGATCGACCCTGTTCGTGAACCGTCCGAGGCCGTTTCGCCGATCGACGGCATCGTCGTCTCCCTGCACCCGCACGCCTTCGTCGTCCTCGACGCCGAGGGACACGGCGTGCTGACCCATCTGGGCATCGACACCGTCCAGCTCAACGGCGCGGGGTTTGACCTGCTCGTCACCAAGGGTGACACCGTGACGCGCGGTCAGGCCGTCGTGCGCTGGAACCCCGCCGACGTCGAGGCGGCCGGGAAGTCGCCGGTGTGCCCTGTGGTGGCGCTGGACGCGAGCGCCGACGCGCTGTCCGAGGTCGTCCGGGACGGCGAAGTGAAGGCCGGAGACGCCCTCTTCGGCTGGCGGTGACCTCCGCGACACAGTCGTCACGGCCGTCGGCCGTCATGACCGGCGGTCAGTTCATCAACCGCGGCGACCCGGTCGGTCGCCGCACAACCGGAGACGGGTGCAATGCAGACAACGCTGCGAGGCGTCGGCGTCAGCCACGGGGTGGCTATCGGCGAGGTTCGGCACATGGGCACGGCGGTCCTGGAACCGCCGGCCAAGCAGATCCCGACCGAGGAGGCCGGTCGCGAACAGGGGCGCGCCCGCCAGGCCGTCGAGGCCGTGGCCGCCGATCTGATCGCTCGGGGCAATCTGGCCGGCGGTGAGGCACAAGCTGTGCTCGAAGCGCAGGCCATGATGGCGCAGGACCCGGAGCTCATGTCCGATGTGGAGCGGCGTATCGCCGTCGGGAGCACGGCGGAACGGGCCGTGTACGACGCCTTCGCGTCCTACCGGGCGCTGCTCGCGGGGGCCGGTGAGTATCTGGCCGGGCGGGTCGCCGACCTCGACGACGTGCGGAACCGGATCGTGGCGCGGCTGCTCGGGGTGCCGATGCCCGGCGTGCCGGACAGCGACGAGCCGTACGTACTGATCGCTCGTGACCTGGCGCCCGCCGACACGGCGTTGCTCGATCCGACGCTCGTGCTCGGGTTCGTGACCGAGGAGGGCGGGCCGACCAGTCACAGCGCGATTCTGGCGCGCCAGCTGGGGGTGCCCGCCGTGGTGGCGCTGCCCGGTGCGGGTGAGCTGGCCGAGGGCACGATGGTGGCTGTCGACGGCAGCACCGGTGAGGTGTTCGTCGAGCCGAGCACCGAGAAGCGGGCGGAGCTGGAGGAGTCGGCCGCGGCGCGGCGGGCCGCGCTGGCCGCCTCCTCCGGGCCGGGTGCGACCTCCGACGGGCACAAGGTGCCGCTGCTCGCGAACGTCGGTGGTCCCGCCGATGTGCCGGCGGCCGTCGACGCGGGCGCCGAGGGTGTGGGTCTGTTCCGTACCGAGTTCCTGTTCCTCGACGACAGCAAGCGGGCGCCGTCGCAGGAGAAGCAGGTCGAGGTGTACCGGCAGGTGCTGGAGGCGTTCCCCGAAGGCCGGGTGGTCGTACGGGTGTTGGACGCGGGCGCCGACAAGCCGCTGGACTTCCTGACACCCGCGGACGAGCCGAATCCGGCGCTCGGTGTGCGGGGGCTGCGGAGCCTGCTGGACCACCCGGACGTGCTGCGCACGCAGTTGACCGCGCTGTCGAAGGCCGCCGAGGGTCTGCCGGTGTATCTGGAGGTCATGGCGCCGATGGTGGCCGACCGCACCGATGCCAGGGCGTTCGCCGACGCGTGCCGCGAGGCGGGGCTCAACGCCAAGTTCGGTGCCATGGTGGAGATTCCGTCGGCCGCTCTGCGGGCGCGTTCGATTCTTCAGGAGGTCGAGTTCCTTTCGCTGGGGACCAACGACCTCGCGCAGTACACCTTCGCGGCCGACCGGCAGGTGGGCGCGGTCTCGCGGTTGCAGGACCCGTGGCAGCCCGCTCTGCTCGACCTGGTCGCGATGGCCGCGGAAGCGGCCGGGGCCGAGGGCAAGAGCTGTGGTGTGTGCGGTGAGGCGGCCTCCGATCCGTTGCTGGCGTGTGTGCTCACCGGGCTGGGTGTGACGTCGCTGTCCATGGGCGCCGCGTCGATCCCCTACGTCCGGGCGACATTGGCGAAGTTCTCTCTCGCGCAGTGCGAGCGTGCCGCTGCCGCCGCGCGGGCCGCCGACACCGCCGAGGGGGCGAGGTCGGCCGCTCAGGCGGTGCTGTCCGGCGAGTGAACCGGTGGACCGGCGGTTCGACCGGTCCCGCGTCCGCAGGAGCTTCCCGTCGCGTCGCGGCGGGAAGCTCCTCGCGTTCAGCGGTGGATGTCCGGGTCCTCGATGCCGAGGTCGAATCCCGCGCGATACTCCACCCCCGGTTCCGGGGAGAGCGGTTCTCCGGTGTCGGCGTCGGTGCAGTAGGCGCTGAAGACCTGGCCCTCGCTCAGTGGTGCGAGGGTGCTCTGCCCGAGTCGCCAGCCGTGGAGGCTGTCCGGGGCGCCGGGCCGGGTCGTACGGAGCACGACTCCGCCGTGGCTGTCGAGCGCGATGCCGGCGGCGAGAACGGTGACGAACTCCGCGCTCTCGGACGCGTCGAGACGGGCCGGGCCGGTGTCGGGCCGTTCCAGATGGAGGGCCGCGAGGAGTTGTTCGTCCGGCGTGGGGATGCTGCAGACGAGATGGTGTGTGCCCGGTCCGGCCCGTTCGATCAGATGGGTGAGGAGCCGTGAGGCGCGGTCGAAGGAGGCGCGTCCGATGTCCACGCCGCAGTCGGCGCACTCCCCGAGGTCGGCGAGGACCATCGTCGCGTACTCCCATGTGGCCTTGCGGACGGCGGTGTTGATGAGCTGTGGGACAAGTTGCTCGACGGGCTGTCCGGTGTAGGGCACGAGGGCGCCCCCGGTCGCCGCGATGCGTGCGGTGAAGCGACCCCGGCTGGCCACGGTGTCCGGGGCGTGTCCGGTCTCCGCGCAGTACTCGGCGAACTCCTCCGGGTCGAAGAGGGCGACCGAGGTGTGCGCTCCCTCGGTGGCGAGTGTGCGGAGCAGTCCGTCGATCTGCCGGAGATATCTCCGGTGGTCGTCGAAGGTGAAGGTGCGGTAGCGCCGCATGGTGGCGAAGTCCTGCCCGTCGGCGAGCAGGCCGACGGTGCACGGCACTTCGCGGCGCAGCGCGCGCAGTTCGCTCCGTGTGCCGCGCGATGTGCCGGCCGTACCCGTCCGTGCGGCGTTCTCGCCGGTACTGGCGTTCTTGCCGGTCGTGTTCTTGCGGTTCGCGTTCCCGCGGTTTCTGTGCGCCATGACTTCCCCCTGAGCACTGTCGATCACTGCTCACTCAGAGTAATCGGGGGGTCTGACAACGGCGCTCACGAGCGGTTCGTGCGGCGTTCCTGGGCCAGGGACTCGTAGAAGTGGAGCAGTTCGAGATTGTCGACGGAGCCGGGGTTGACCGCCTTGGCCAGCTCCGTGCCCTGGAGCAGGCGCTTCACCGGGACCTCGATCCGCTTGCCGGTGAGTGTGTGGGGGACGGCCGGGACCTGGATGACCGTGTCGGGGACATGGCGTGGGGAGAGTTCCTGGCGGATGGTCGCCTTGATCCGGGCGCGCAGGTCGTCGTCGAGTACGGCGCCTTCGGCGAGATGGACGAAGAGCGGCATCCAGTAGCCACCGTCCGGCTCTTCGAGGCCGATGACCAGTGATTCGCGGATCTCGGGGAGGCGTTCCACGGCTTCGTAGATGTCGGCGGAGCCCATCCGTACGCCCTGGCGGTTGAGGGTGGAGTCCGAACGGCCGTGGATGACGACCGAGCCGCGGTCGGTGAGGGTGATCCAGTCCCCGTGCCGCCAGACGCCGGGGTACATGTCGAAGTAGCTGTCGTGGTAGCGGCTGCCGTCCGGGTCGTTCCAGAACTTGACGGGCATCGACGGCATGGGGTTGGTGACGACGAGTTCGCCGACCTCGCCGATGACCGGTTCGCCCTGCGGGTCCCAGGCCTGGAGGTCGGTGCCGAGGCAGGCTGCCTGGAGTTCGCCGATGTGGACGGGGAGGGTGGGGACGGCGCCGGCGAAGCAGGTGCAGACGTCGGTGCCGCCGCTGACGGAGGCGATCCACAGGTCGTCGGCGACCTCGTCGTGGAGCCAGCGGAATCCGTCGGGCGGCAGGGGTGATCCGGTGGTGGCGACGCAGGCGATCTTGGACAGGTCGTGGTCGCGTGCGGGATGTACGTCCGTCTTGCGGCAGGCCATCACGTACGCGGCCGAGGTGCCGAAGAGTGTGGCTCCGGTCCGTTCGGCGATGCCCCACTGGGCGCCGGTGTCGGGGTAGCCGGGGCTGCCGTCGTACAGGACGATCGTCGTTCCCGTGAGCAGGCCGGAGACGAGGAAGTTCCACATCATCCAGCCGGTGGAGGTGTACCAGAAGAAGCGGTCACCGGGGCCGAGGTCGCAGTGCAGGCCGAGCTGTTTGAAGTGTTCGAGGAGGATGCCACCCTGCGACTGGACGATGGCCTTGGGCAGGCCGGTGGTGCCGGAGGAGTACAGGACCCAGAGCGGGTGGGCGAACGGCAGTTGCTCGAAGACCGGCTCGGTGTCCGCGGAGGTGAGGGCGGACCAGTCGAGGGCGCCCTCGGGCGCCGGGGTGCCGAGCAGTGGAATGTGCACGACGGCGCGCAGGGTGGGCAGTTCGGCGCGGAGTTCGGCGACGGTCCCGGTGCGGTCGTGTTCCTTGCCGCCGTAGCGGTAGCCGTCGACGGTGAACAGGACGACGGGTTCGATCTGCTGGAAGCGGTCGAGGACGCTGCGGGCGCCGAAGTCGGGTGCGCAGGAGGTCCAGACGGCTCCGACGGCGGCGCCGGCGAGGAACGCGACGACGGCCTGCGGGATGTTGGGGAGGTAGCCGCTGACGCGGTCGCCGGGGCGTACGCCGACGGCGCGCAGTTCCGCGGCCAGTGAGCCCACTTGGCGGCGCAGTTCGGCCCAGCTGAGGGGCGTCGGTTCCTGTGTCTCGTCCACGTGGAGGAGCGCGGGTTCGTCGGCGCGCGCCGGGTCTTCGGCGGTGCGCAGGGCGTGCTCGGCGTAGTTGAGGGTGGCGCCGGGGAACCATTCGGCGCCCGGCATGGCGCGGTCGCCGAGCACGCGTTCGTACGGGGTGGAGAACCGTACGTCGAACCAGTCGGCGACGGCCTTCCAGAACGTTTCGAGCTCGGTGACCGACCAGTCGTGCAGCGCCTCGTAGCCGCCGTCGGCGGGGGCCCCGTACCGTTCGGCCGCCCATGCCTGGAACCTGGTCACGTGCGCGGCCGCGATCCGGTCGGCGTCCGGCTCCCACAGTGGCGCTGGACTGGCTGCTGAGGTCATGCGGTGGCTCCCGGTCTGGCTCGGACGCGTCCTGTGCGAGGGGCGCCGCGCACCTGTGTGGTGGAGCGCCCCGCCTCCCACGGACGATGCCACGTGATCGTCTTTCGCACCAGACATGCCGTGCCGGGTGCCCGGACGGGGCCCCGGCGACATGTGGTCGCACCATGGGTGAACGGGAGTTGAACGCGGCCCGTTCGATCTCGGCCGGATGGCAGGCTGAGCAGCATGAACGGTCGTGAGCTGCTGCGCTCGATGAAGGATGCCGGTTCGCTGCGGAGGATGCGGACGGTGCGGTCGGCCTGGCGTCGGCGGCGTACCGACGGGCGGGATCTGCCGGCGCGCGGAGCGGAGCGGGCCAGGGTGCCCGGTGCGGTGAGCGGGGCGGAGCCGCTGGCGGGCGGAGGGATCGTCCGGTTCGCGCGGGCCGAGCTGCGGGTGTGGGTGGCTGTCGGCGGCGCCGTCTTCTGGGGATGGGACGGCGACGGGCCGTCGCCGTCGTACGCGCTGTCGGGCGATCCGCCCGAGCCGGATCCGCGGGCCGTGCTGGAGCCCGACAAGGACGGCGGCTGGCGGGTGGTGTCGGAGCGGGTGACGGTGGCGGTCTCGCAGCACGGCGCTGTGGAGGTGGCGACGCCCGGGGGTGTCGTGCTGCGCCGTGAGCTGCCGCCGCGCTGGTGGGAGCCGGTGGACGGAAGCGGTCCCGCACGGTGGGCTCAGCGCGCCGAGGTGGCCGCCGACGGGCGTTTCTTCGGCCTCGGTGGGCGGGCGTCGGGGCCGCGGCTGCGTGACGGCGTGTACCGCCTCTGGAACACCGATCCGGGGGGCTCTTTCGGTCCCGGTGACGATCCGCTGTACATCACGATGCCGGTGCAGCTGGTGGTGGCGGACGCGGGCACGCATCTCGCCTTCTACGACAACTCGTGGGACGGGCGCGTCACTCTTCAAGAGGGTGAGGAGGGCGCGGGCTCCGGTCATGACCGGCCGGGCACGTCCGAGGTGCGGATGGACGGCGGCCCGCTGCGTTGCTGGGTGCTGCTCGGCACGCCCGCGCGGGTGCTGCACGGGTGGGCGGCGCTGACCGGTGTGCCCGCGCCGCCCCCTTCGTGGGCGCTGGGGCCGCAGCACGCGCGGTGGGGCTTCGGCAGCGCGGAGGAGGTCCGGCGGATCGTGGCCGGCTACCGCGGGCGCGGGCTGCCGCTGTCCGCGTTCCATCTCGACATCGATCACTACGACCGGCATCAGGTGTTCACGGTCGACCGGCGGAACTTCCCCGATCTGCCCGCTCTCGCCAAGGAGTTGCGGGCCCAGGGGGTGCGGCTGGTGTCGATCGTGGATCCGGCGGTGAAGGCCGCGCCGGGGAACCAGACGTACGACAGCGGCTCGGCGGCCGGCGCGTTCGTGCGGGACGCGCGCGGTGACGACGTACGGGGCGAGGTCTGGCCCGGCGAGTGCGTCTATCCGGACTTCACCGATCCGGCGGTGCGTGAGTGGTGGGGCGGTCTTTACGAGGAGCGGCTGGAGCAGGGTTTCTCGGGGGTCTGGCACGACATGAATGAGCCGGTGTCTTTCGCGCCGTTCGGCGGCGGGACACTGCCCCGGTCGGCCAGGCACGTGCTCGACGGACGTGGTGGTGACCACCGGGAGGCCCACAACGTTTACGGGCTGACGATGGCGGCGGCCGGGTACGAGGGGCTGCGGCGGCTGCGGCCGCAGGAGCGGCCGTTCCTGTTCTCCCGTTCCGGGTGGGCCGGCATGCAGCGGTACGGCGGCACCTGGTCGGGCGATGTGGCGTCCGGCTGGCCGGGGCTGCGCGCCTCGCTCTCGCTCGTGCTGGGGCTGGGCCTGTGCGGGGTGCCGTACTCGGGTCCGGACGTGGGCGGTTTCACCGGGAGTCCGACGCCTGAGCTGTATCTGCGCTGGTACCAACTGGGCGCCTGGCTGCCGCTGTTCCGCACGCACGCGGCCATCGACGCGGGGCGCAGGGAGCCGTGGGAGTTCGGCGACGACGTGCTGGGGCATGCGAGGGCCGCTCTCCTGGAGAGGGTGCGGCTGGGGCCGTACTTCGTGACGCTGGCGCAGTTGGCGCGGCTGACGGGGGCGCCGTACGTCCGTCCGGTGTGGTGGGGCGCGCCGGAGGACCGGGCGCTGCGGGACTGCGAGGACGCGTTTCTGCTCGGGGACTCCCTGCTGGTGGCGCCGGTGCTGGAGGCCGGTGCGGACCGGCGCGCGGTGCGGCTGCCGCGCGGGCGCTGGTACGACACGGCGACGGGGGCGGCGTACGAGGGACCGGGCCGGATCCGGGTGGACGCGCCGCTGTCCCGGATTCCGGTGCTGGCGCGGGCGGGCGCGGTGATCCCGGTCCTCGGCCGGGCGGACCCCGACGGGACGTCCGGGGGCATCGAGCTGGAGGTGTGGCGGCCGGCGCCGGGGCGTACGGGCGGCGGGCTGGTGGTGCGGGACCCCGGGGACGGGTGGGCGGACCCGGAGGTGGAGCGGTACACCTCGCGGCTGGTGGGCGACGAGGTGGTGGTGGAGCGGGTGACGGACGACGGGGTGGCACCGCCGGAACTGCCGGTGCGGGTGAGGGGTTGGGACGGACCGTCAGCCCGGCGGGACGGACAGAACACCTAGGGCGTGGGCTCCGGGGCGTTGTCGTAACGGCCGGCGAACCACGACCGTACCGCCCGCGTGTGCAGGGGGAACGCCAGCTCGGCCGGGGCCCGCAGCAGCTGCCAGCCCGTCGTCTCGTCGGTGGCCACGGACGCGGGCAGTTCGGCGACGGGGCGTTCCGGCAGCAGCGCGAAGAGCAGCAGGTGGCCGTCCGGCGAGCTCATGGCGTCGGCGAGCCGTACGTCGCCCGCGTCGGCCTCGATGCCGGTCTCCTCGCGGAGTTCGTGTACGGCGGCGTGCCGCCAGTCCTCGGTGTGGTCGATGTAGCCCCCGGGGAGGGCGACATGGCCGCTCCGGGGTTCGATGGTGCGGGTGATGACGACGAGGGCGGTGCCCCGCTCGTCGGTGACGGGCAGCAGGGTGACCGCGACCGGCAGGGGATTGCGGTAGGCGGTGGCGCCGCAGACGTAGCAGGTGCGGGGCCGGCCGGCGTCGGCCGGGTACGGCGCGCCGCAGCTGTCGCAGTGCGAGTCCTTCACGGAGCGGTTCTTGAGGTCGGCCACGCGCGGACTGTAGCCGATCACCCTTTCCCGGGGGCCGGGGAACTGATAGACGGTGTGCCCATGACACGACTCGCTTCCGCACTCCGCGCGCTGGCCGCCACCACGGCCACCCTGCTCGCCGTGACCGCCGCAGCTCCGGCGGCGTCCGGCGCGAGCACCGGCTCCCGGACCGCCGGGCCCTCGGCACCCGAGGAGTTCGTGGCGCTGCCGACCGTGGCACCGACGATCATCCACGACATGCGCTACACCACCCCGCACAACTTCATGGGAGAGCGGGTCGACGGTTACGACCAGCCGCTCTGTATCCTCACGCGCCCGGCGGCGCGGGCTCTTCAGCGGGCGCAGTGGAAGCTGCTGCGGCAGGGCTACTCGCTCAAGGTGTACGACTGCTACCGCCCGCAGCGGGCCGTCGACCACTTCGTCCGCTGGGCGAAGGACCTGGAGGACGAGACGATGAAGCCCGAGTTCTATCCGAGGGTCGACAAGTCGAGGCTGTTCGCCGACGGCTACATCGCCGAGAAGTCCGGGCACAGCCGTGGCAGCACGGTGGACCTGACGATCGTGAAGCTGCCGGCCAAGCCCACCCGGCCGTATGCGCCCGGCGAGAAGCAGGTCCCCTGCTACGCGCCGCAGGGCGAGCGGTTCCGGGACAACTCCATCGACATGGGCACCGGTTACGACTGCTTCGACACCCTGTCCCACACCGACGATCCGCGGGTCCGGGGTGAGCAGCGGGCGAACCGGCAGCTCCTGAAGAGCACGCTGGCCGGTGTGGGATTCACCAACCTCCCCGAGGAGTGGTGGCACTTCACCCACAAGCCGGAGGTGTTCCCCGACACCTACTTCGACTTCCCGGTGTCCTGGCGATCGGTCGCCGGTCACTGACGGCGCGGGACGAACGGTCCGGGACGTACTGACGGCTCGGGACGATCAGTCGTGAACGGCCGGCCGGGACCACCCCCGTGGGCTCCGGCCGGACCGCTCACTACTCTCGGACGCACGAAGCCCGTTCTTGGTTCTCCTCCTGCCCGTTTCGGGTTCCCGGCGGAGCCGTTACGGTGCCCGTATGGCAACGGATACACCGGCGACATACGAGTCGTACGAAGAATTCTGGCCCTACTACGTGGCGATGCACTCCCGCGCGGCCACGCGTTGGGTGCATCTGACGGGGACTCTGACCGGCCTCGCAGTGAGTGTCTACGGACTGGCGCGGGGCCGGAAGCGGTACGCGGCGGCGCTGCCCCTGATCGGCTACGGGACGGCCTGGCCCGCGCACTTCTTCATCGAGAAGAACAACCCCGCGAGTTTCGGGCATCCCGCGTGGTCGCTGCGCGGCGACACGCAGATGATCCGGATGATGCTGGCGGGGCGGGATGCCGAACTGGCGGAGATCGCCGCGAAGTGGCTCGCCGAGAACCGCTGAGCCGCCGAACCGGCGACTCTGTGGGTCAATGACGCGCCGAACCGGTGTCCCGCCGGCGCAGACGCTCCATCCGCACGGGCGGGAGGGACGGGGCGGGCGGCAGTCGGAGCCGTACACCGAAGACTCACGGCCCGTACCCCTGTCGGTGGGGGTGCGGGCCGTGTTCCGTCCGTAGGGCCGTCAGCGGCCCCGCCGGGCCTGTGCCCGACGTGCGTCAGGTGGTGACCGCGGGCTCGCGCTGCTTCCGCGCACGGATCATGGCGTGTTCCACGACCGCGACCAGAACGTCCTTCACGGACTCCCGGCTGCGCGCGTCGCACATCAGCAACGGCACCTCCGGGTCGAGATCGAGCGCGGTGCGGACCGTCTCGGCCGGGAATCGGGCGGCGTCCTCGAAGCAGTTGACGGCGACGGCGAAGGGAATGTCCCGGCGCTCGAAGTAGTCGACCGCCGCGAAGGAGTCCTCCAGCCGCCGGGTGTCGGCCAGGACGACCGCGCCGAGCGCACCCTGGGCCAGTTCGTCCCAGAGGAACCAGAAGCGGTCCTGGCCCGGCGTGCCGAACAGGTAGAGCACAAGGTCGTCGCGGAGGGTGATCCGCCCGAAGTCCATGGCGACCGTGGTGGTGGTCTTGCTCTCGATGCCCGCGATGTCGTCGACGGGCCGTCCCGCCTCGGTCAGCACCTCCTCGGTGCGCAGCGGTTTGATCTCGCTCACCGCGCCCACCATGGTGGTTTTGCCCACCCCGAAGCCGCCGGCCACCAGGATCTTCAGAGTCACCGGCTCGATCGGCCGCTGTCCACGGCTAGAGCGCCCGAAGACCATTGATCACCTCGCGGAGAATGTTCACGTCCGGCAGCTCGGCCGGCGGAACGGGACGGGTTACGTGCACGAGTTCGCTCTCGACCAGGTCCCCCACGAAGACCCTGACCACCCCTACGGGGAGGTCGAGGCCCGCGGCGAGTTCCGCTATCGACTGGGGGCCGGCTCTGCAGAGTTCGACTATCTCCACATGCTCGGGAGACAGTGTCCGGTCACCGGAGGGATCGTCCGCGGCCGGCGCCGGGATGACGATGGCGATCAGGTCGAGCCGGTGCCGGGTCGCGCTGCTGGTCCGGCCGCGTGTCATGGCGTACGGGCGCACCACCGGTCCGGCGTCTCCGTCGAACCAGTGTTTCTGATCCTCGCCTGCGTGACTCATGACATTCAACTCACCCTGTGGCGGGCTGTCCGGCGCGTGGTGCGGCACCGAGGTGGACGCCGACGCGCTTGACCATGAGCGTCATCTCATAGGCCACCTGGCCGACGTCGGAGTCGGAGTCGGAGAGTACGGCGAGGCAACTGCCGTCGCCCGCCGCCGTCACGAAGAGGAAGGCGTCGTCGAGCTCGACGACGGTCTGGCGGACCTTGCCCGCCTCGAAATGCCTGCCGACACCCTTGGCCAGGCTGTGGAAGCCGGACGCGACGGCGGCGAGGTGCTCGCCGTCCTCGCGGGTGAGCTCCTTGGACGTTCCCGTGGCGAGACCGTCCCCGGACAGGACGATCGCCTTACGGATGCTGCCGACCCGTTCCACCAGCTCGTCCAGGAGCCAGTTGAGGTCGCCCGGAACGGATCCGCGGCGTGTGGAATCGGATGCTGCGGCTTTCGGTGCGGTCATCGACCGTCCCCCTCCGGTGTCGTTCCTGTGGTGTCGCCGGGGCCGTTGACGTCCTCGGTGCCATCGCTGTCTTCGGCGTTGTTCTGCTGACGGCCACGCTGCCAGCCCCGTTGCAGGGAAGCCATACGGTTGCGGACTTCCTCCGCGTCCCGCTCGTAGTCCCGCTCCGGCACGTCGGCCTGCGGCGTCTCGACGTCCTCGCGTACGGCGTCCTTCAGCTGGGGCGCGAGGCTGGCCTGGCGGACGCGCCGGGGAAGGCCGCCGAGCGGGGCGGCGGAGCCGTTCTCATCGGGTGTCACGGCGGCGGCTCCCTCGGGTGTGGGGGGCACGAGGCGGGAGGCCGGAGCGGGCGCGGGCGTGAAGGCCGGCGCCGGGCCGGACGACTGCTCGCGGGCCGGCGACGGCGCCGGGGCGGGCGCGGCCGGCGTGGGTGCGTCCGGTGTGGGCTCGGTCGCCGGGTGGGCTCCGCCCCGCTCGTCCAGGCGCCGTCCGTGGTCGGCGACCAGCTTCGGGGTCTTGCGGCTGCGGCGGGGAAGCTGCTCGGGGAAGCCGAGCGGCTCGGCACCGCGGCCCTCACGGCCCTGTGGGCCGTCGTGGTCCGCGGCCTGACGGTGCTGCTCGTGGAGGTCCTCGATGCCGGGCCCGCGCGGCAGGCCCGTCTCGCGCCCGCGGGTGCCGCGGCCGCTGTCACGCAGATGTTCGCGGGCGCGGAAGATTCCGCCGCGTTCGCTCTCCGTGTCGTCCAGATCGGCGCTGCCGAGGTCGCTGACGGCGTCGACGCTGTCGGCGGCCACCGGCCGTTCCTCGAACTCCCGGCCGGTGAGCGGTGGTTCGAGCTCGATGGGCCCGTCGAGCACGGAGCGGTTCCCGGTGAGTCCGGTGGGGACCTGCGACAGCGAGGCCAGCCTGCCGTCGGCGCGTCCACGGCCGTTCTCGGCAGTGAGGTTCTGCCGGTCGAGCCGGAATCCGGTGCCCTGCGTCTCGGGCGCCTCCGTGAGGAGAGCGGCCGGCAGGAACACGATCGCGGTGGTGCCTCCGTACGGAGACGGCTGGAGCGACACCCGGACGTTCTGGCGCTGCGCGAGCCTGCTGACGACGAAGAGGCCGAGGCGGTCGGTGTCGGAGAGTTCGAACTCGGGTGTCTCCGCGAGCCGCAGATTCGCGTCGAGGAGGTCGTCGGAGTTCATCCCGAGGCCGCGGTCGTGGATCTCCAGGGTGAAGCCGTTGGCGACGCGTTCGCCGTGGACCTGTACCGCCGTGTGCGGGGGCGAGAACACCGTGGCGTTCTCCAGGAGTTCGGCGACGAGGTGGGTGAGGTCGGCGACGGCGGGGCCGCCGACGCCGATCCGCGGCAGCCTGCGGACCTCGACGCGCTCGTAGTCCTCGACCTCGGCGACCGCGGCCCGTACGACGTCCATGAGCTGGACGGGCTTGCGCCACTGGCGGGAGGGCGCGGCGCCGGAGAGGATCACCAGGCCCTCGGCGTGGCGCCGCATGCGGGTGGTCAGGTGGTCGAGGCGGAAGAGGTCGGCGAGTTCGTCCGTGTCCTCGGTGCGGCGCTCCATGGTGTCCAGGAGCGTGAGCTGGCGGTGGAGGAGGACCTGGTTGCGGCGGGCGAGGTTGACGAACACCTCGGCGACGCCGTGCCGCAACTCGGCCTGCTTCACGGCCGCTTCGACGGCGGCGCGCTGGAGCGTGTTGAGCGCCTGGCCGACCTGGCCCAGTTCGTCGCGCTCGTAGTCCAGTCGCGGGGCCTCCGTCTCGACGTCGACCTGCTCGCCCGCCGCGAGACGCCGCATGACGCTCGGCAGCCGGACGCCGGACACCTCGTGGGCTTCCTTACGGAGGCCGGACAGGTCGCGGATGAGGCTGCGGCCGACGCGTACGGAGACGATCAGGGAGACCAGCAGCGCGAGGAATCCGAGGACGCCGGCGATTCCGGCCAGTACGAGGACGTTGAACCCGGCCGGTTCGACCCGGTCCTGGTAGCGGTCGTCGGCCGCCTCGCCCTCGCGGGCGAGGTTTTCGAGCACCGGGTTGGTCATCTCCTGCCAGCGTGCGGCGTCCACCGACGCCGGGTCCTTGCCGGGACCGGCGGCGATGAGCTGTTCCTCCGCCTCGCGGAGCGGCTGGGTGCCGGGGCCGCCCCAGTACTGCTCGAAGATCTCGCGCTCCGAGGCGGGCAGGACGTCGAGGTTGGTCTCGTAGAGCAGGGTGCGGTTGGCCACCAGGTTGGAGATCAGCCGGATCTCGTCGGAGGTGGTGCGGCGGGTGATGAGCGCGGAGACGACCAGCGCGTCCTCACGGGAGAGCATCTCCTGGGCGCGGTCCACACCGACCAGGGCGCGAGCCTGCTTGTCCAGCTCCACGTCCTCCAGCACGTGCAGCGCCGACAGGAAGTTGTGGCAGGGGTCGACGAGTCTGTTGTAGAAGTCCAGCGCCTGGCCCCGGGTGACGGTGCTCTTCTCGACGGAGCGGCGCAGCGCGCCGAGACCGTCCAGTGCGTCGGTGAGCGAGGTCAGCCGCGCCGATGTGGTGTCGCTCATCTCGTCGCGGACCGACGGGTTCTCGGCGTTCGCCTTGATCTTGGTGACGGCCCGGTCGGTGGCCGCGCGCTGTCGGCGCAGCTCGGAGAGGGAGTCGGAGTTGCGGGGGTCGGCCAGGTAGATGAGGGTCTGGCGGCGCTCCTGCTGGATCACCCGGACCGTGTTCTCCACGGGGTCGCCGACCTTGTCGATGATGTAGGCGACGTCGAGGAGTTGGTTGGCCTCGCGGCCGGTCAGTGTGGTGGCGAATGCCCACAGGGCCGTGAGGGAGACGAGCGGCACAAGGAGCAGCGCCACGATCTTCCGGCGGATGGACTTCCCGCGAAAGCGCATGGTCTCCCCCAGCTCGACCTTCCACCCGATGTGGAAGCCGTCTTCGTCAGAATCGACAACCTCGTCAACAAACGGCGCGAGCCTACTACTGCCACACCGGCAACTCGAAGACATGTCCGGGCGCTTTTCGGCCCCAACCAGACGAGATAGTCATGAGTTGTCCCGGTATTCACGGAGATGACTTTCGCCGCTGAGGCGCACAGTACCTGCCGGGGCGTCACTTTTCGCAATCGCTTCGATGGCCGGAACTGTACGCCCGCGGGAATCTTCCCGATCTGTCGGTCGTCTATGTGTATGGGTACTGACATACGGAAGTACCGGCTCAGGGTAGGGAATTCGGGGCGAGGGACGGGGCGGGCGGTGGGCGCTGTTTGCGCTGCGCGCCACACATTGGGTGCCATGGTCCGCGTGAAGCGGCCGGCGCCGGGCAGTCACCCTGATGTCGGACAGTGGTGGGGAGTTACGGTCCATGAATACGAAGTCGGACACGGAATCGGCGACGAAGGCAGGCACGAAGGCACGGGCACGCACGGCGGGACGCGGGGACGGGGACAGGGACGCTGCCACGCGGGGGCCCGCGGAGGTCGAGGTCGAGCTGCCCGCCCCGCGGGGCACGGGCCTCTCGCGGCGGCTGTGGGTGGAGGAGCCCGCGATAGGACGCCGGATGCCCGACCCGGTGCGGACGGCGGCGGTGCGTGCCGTGATCATCGCCGCGCTGACGCTGATGCAGGCGATGGTGGCGTTCTTCTCCACACTCGCGGGCTCCTGGCTGGCCTTCCCCATGGTGCTGAGCAGCGTGGCGAGCACGGTGGTGGCGACGTGGGGGGTGCTGGACGTGTGGGTGACGCGTCAGGTGTGGAACCAGCGCCACGGCGTGGTGTCGGTGCCGAGCAGCACGGCGCGGCAGTTGCGCCGGGAGCGCCGCCGGGCCAGGCGTACGGAGCGGGCGGCGGAGCGTGACGGCGTGCGGATACGACGCCGGGGCGCCGGCAGGCTCTCCGAAGCCTGAACGCCCGCGCCCCGGCGGCCGTCGGGGACGAGTTGTCTATTGAGCCTGTGAGGAGGCGGCCGGCGCACCGTCGGCCGACTCCCCGTCGGCTTCCGGCCCTTCGTCGGCCGACTGCGAGGCGGTTGCCTCCGCCGTGGGGGGAGTCGCTGCGGGCGCGGCGCCGGGGCCGGCGGTCGCGGTCTGGGAGCGTCTGAACATCCGCGTCGCCGTGATCTCGCCGTGCACCGTCTGGCCGTCCGGGTCCTGTTGGGGAAGTCCCGGCCGCAGATGCTCCTCGACGCTGATGTATTTCAGGCCGGCCCGCAGGTCCGCGTCGTTGCGCAGCCGGATCACCAGGGGGAATTCGGCCAGTGCCGTCGTGTCGAAGAGACCGGTCGTGTAGAGGAGCTGGACGCCGAGGGCGTCCGAGACGGCCCGCTGGAGTTCCAGCAGATACGTGGCGTTGGCGCGGCCGATCGGGTTGTCGAGGAAGAGCGTGCCGGCGTGCCGGTGCTTGTCCCGTCCCCGGTCGTTGCTGCGGAGCGCTGCCATCGTGCAGTAGAGGGCGATCGCGGCGGTCAGCAACTGGCCGCCGGAGAAGACGTCGCCCATCTGCCCGACCGGGACGCGCTCCGCGCGCAGCACGGCGTCCGGCTTGAGGATCTCGACGGCGATGCCCTTGGGCTGGAGGGCAGCCTGGACGCCGCGCAGCAGCAGGGACATCCCGTCCCGGCGGAGGTCGGAGTTCTTCTTCAGGGCGGCACGGGTGGCCTCGTCGATGACCTCGCCGAGCCGTTCGGTGAGGGTCGCCTGGTCGGGTTCCTCGAAACGGATCCGGAGGAATTCCTGGCCGGACCACTCCCCCAGCCCTTCGGGCAGCCTGGAGAGCCGCTGCGCCGAGCGAAGGGTGGTGAGCGCGGATTCCACCAGTCCGCGCAGCCGGTCGACGATGGAGTCCCGGTTGCGTTCCAACTGCTCCAACTCGTCGGTGAGCACACGCAGCCGGGGCGCGAAGGCGGCGGCCCACTTCGCGGCGTGGTCGGGCAGCGCGGTCGCCGGCAGTTCACGGATCTGCTGGCGGGCCGGGGTGCGTACCTGTTCGTAGCGGGTGGAGTTGGCGTGCCGTACGAGAATGTCGCTCGCTTCCCGGACGGCGGCCTCGGCGGCTGACAGGTCCGTGGCGCAGCCGCGCAGCGAACGGCGGGCCTCGGCGGCGGCGTTGCGAGCCTCTTCGATCGTCCCCGGGTACGGCTCGGGCTCTTCCGTCGCCTCGTCGCCGTCCTCGTGGGCCGAGCCCCTGAGCAGGTCGCCGAGGAGGGCCGCGGTGTCCTCGAAGCCGCCTGTGGCGTCCTCGGCGGTGCGGTGGGCGTGCAGCAGCTCGCTGTGCGCGGCGCGGGCGGTGTCCAACGCGTCGGTGCGGGTGGCGAGTTCCCCGGTGGCCGTGCGCAGCAGGGCCTGTGCCTGGTCCACGTCGGTGGGGACCCGGCTCTCGGGCAGGTCCGTGTGCGCCTCGCCCTTGGCGGGTGCGAGACGCTCGGCCTCGCCGCGCAACCGGCCCAGCTGCTCACTGGCGGCCGACGCGCGTGACTCCAGCATCTGGACGAGGGATTCGGCGCGGGCCGCCGCGGCCTGCCGGGACGGCCCGTCGGCGCCGTCCGTGCTCTCCAGGAGCTGGGCGGCGCGGGTGCGGACCTTGTTGCTGAGCCGGTCCAGTTCGGCGAGGGCCGCGCCTTCGTCGCTCTCGGCGTGGGCCTGTTCGGCGCGCAGGTCGGCGCCGACGCCGACCTTCTCGTACAGCTGCGAGGCGGCGCGGTAGGCCTCGCGCAGCGCGGGGAGGGCGGTGCGCGGCGCGGGGAGGGCGGTGCGCGGCGCGTTCGCGCCGGGCTCGGGCAGGTTCTCGGGGGCGCCGGCGATCTCGGCGCGTTCGGCCCGCAGGGCACGGGCCGTACGGCGGGCGTCGTCGGCGGCGCGCTGGGCGGCGCGGCGGTCCTCGTCGGCGGCGCGGGCGCGGTCGAGGCAGGCGGTGGCGCGGGCTTCGGCCTCGGCTGCGTCGCCGGCGAGGGCGCGCAGTCTGACCTGCCAGCCGGCCCGTTCACGCAGCCGGAAGGCGAGGCCCGCGAGTGCGTCGGCGACGCGGCGCGCGCGCTGGGCGGCCTCCTGGCGTTCGTCGCGCACCCGTGCGGTGTCGGCGGCGGCCTCGTCGGCCTCGGTCCGGACGGTACGGGCCTCGGCGAGTTCGGCGCCGGCCGCCCGAGCCACCTCCTGGGCCGCGTGTGCGGTCTCGGCGAGTTCGGCCAGCCTGCCGGGCGCGCAGGTGGCCCGCCAGGAGCCGAGGCGCGCGGCGATGGCCCGGTCGGCGGAGAGCCGGGCGGACAGGGTACGGATCTCCTCGTCGCGTGCGGTCGCCTTGGTGCGCAGGGACTGCCGTTCGGCGTCGGCCGCGTGTTCGTCGTGCATCGCCGGGTTGGGCGGGACGAGGAAGACGCCGGTGTCCTCACCGCCGGCCGTACCGAGCGGGTCCGGGCCCGGTACCGGCGCGAGCAGCGCCGCGGCCGTGCCCACGGCGACGGCCGAGCGGGGCAGGAGGGCGGCGCCGGAGAGGATTTCGCGGGCCCGGGCGTGCGAGGCGGGGTCGGTGATGACGACGCCGTCGACCAGTTCGGGCCGGGCGGCGAGGACGGCGGCGTGGTCGGCGGGGTCGACGGCCTGGGCGAGGTAGCGCCAGCCGGGGAGGGCGGGGATGCCGTGTTCGCCGAGGTATTCGACGGTGGCCAGTACGTCGGGGCCCGGCGGCAGCAGTCCGCCGTCGCCGAGTGCGCCGAGGATGCGGGAGTCGTCTGCGGCGGCCGTGCGCAGGTCGAACAGTTGGCGCTCGGCGGCGACGACGCCCTGGTCGAGGAGTTCGCGCAGTTCGTCGGCGTACCGGTCCAGCTCCTCGGCGGTGAGGGGGCCCTGACCGGTGGGGTGCGGGTCCGGGCCGGCCGCTCGGGACAGTTGCCCGACGGCGGTTCCGGTGCCGGTGCCGTCCCGGCGCTTCGTACCCCCGGGGCCTCCAGGGCCTCCCGAGGCTCCTGAGCCGGGCTCCGGGGCCTTGCCGGGCCCCGATCCCTCCGAGGGGCCGGACGGGCCGTCCTGGGCGCCGCTGCGCGGCCCGGGGACGCCCGCTCGTGCCGGGGCACCGGGCAGTCCGAGCAGTTCGGTGAGGCGTTCCTCCTCGGCGATGGACTCGGCGGTACGGCGCTCCGCCTCGTACTCGTGCTCGGCGGCGCGGGCGGCGTCGACGGCGCGGGCCTCGGACAGTTCGGCGCGGGACTCCGCCGCCGCCGCGTCCCTGGCCAGGTCCGCCGCCGCGCGCGCGGCCTCCCTGGCCGTGTCCCAGGCGGCGACGGCGGAGTTCTCCGCGTCGCTCGCGGCGAGCGCGGCGCGGGCCGGGTCGGCGTCGGGGGCCGTGTCGTCGAGCCAGCCGGCCCGTACCGCCTCGGCGGTCTCCTGCTCGACCTCGGTGAGCCGCTGGCGCAGATGGCCGGTCTCGCTGCGGGCCCGTTGCGCCTCGGTGGCCGCCGCTGTCGCGTCGCGGTGGGCGG
Source organism: Streptomyces sp. S4.7 (assembly GCF_010384365.1). NCBI lineage: Bacteria > Bacillati > Actinomycetota > Actinomycetes > Kitasatosporales > Streptomycetaceae > Streptomyces > Streptomyces sp. S4.7. The sequence goes on from NZ_CP048397.1 coordinate 964,846, forward strand.
CCTCGCCGACCTCCTGGAGCGCTGCGGAGCGCTCCTCCTCCTCGTTGGCCAGGCTCTCGCCGTCGGCGGCGGCGGAGTGCAGCGCGCGGACGAGGTCGGCGGCGGCGGTGGCGCGGGCGGCCAGGGCGGGTGCCGCGTCGCGTTCGGCCTCACGGATGGCAACGGCGACGCGCGCCGAGCGGTCGGCGGCGGCGCGGTGGCGCAGGACGTTCTCGGCGGCCTGCCAGGCGGAGTGGAGCGTGCGGGCGTCGCTCAGTTCGCGCCGCTGGGCGGCGGCGGCCTTCTCGGCGACGGTGAGGGCCAGGGAGGCGTGCCGGTAGGCCAGTTCGGCGGCGATGAGCGCGCTTCGGCCACGGGCGCCGTCCGCCTCGGTGACGGTGTGGGCCGCGGCGGTGACCTGCTGGGCGAGGTCGCCGACGCGGTCGCGTTCGACGGCGGCGCGGGCCGTGAGCCTGCGCGCGAGCGTGCGGGTGCGGCGCTCGGCGACGGAGTGGATGTCGCGGGCCCGGGACCGGGAGTCGGCGGCGTCGACGATGCGGCCGAGCAGGTCGACGGAGCCCGCGGTGAAGTCCCGCTCGGCGGTCAGCTCGGCGCGGCGGCCCAGTTTGTTGCCGAAGCCGCCGACGAGGTCGGCGAGCCCGTCCGTGTCGCGGGTGTCGGTGACGGCGCGCAGCAGCAGATCGGTGAAGTCGGAGTCCTTCTTCACCGCGAAGAGTCCGGCGGCCTCTCCCTCGTCGGCGTTCATCTCCCGCTGGTAGCGGAAGAGTTCGGGGTCGAGACCCAGGTCTCCGAGGTGCTCGATCCAGCGGTCGTGGATCTCTTCCCAGTACACGTCGAGGTGCGGATACGCCTTGCCCGCCTCGGTGATGGCGTCCCGGAACCCCTTCATGGTGCGGCGTCGGCCCCGCGCGCCGGAGACGCCCTCCACGGGCCGCCGGACGGCGGTCGACTCGGCGACCGGCAGCGAGTCGAGGCTGAGCCCGGGGCCCGGCCGGAAGGAGTACCAGGCCTCGGCGAACTTGCGCGGGTCGTTGGACACCTGACGGCCGCGCCACTCGCTGGCCTTGCCGACCACGACCAGTTCGCCGGTGAGGGTGTGCTGCCACTCCAGGGCGACATGCCCGCAGTCGTCGGCGAGCAGGAACTTGCGCAGCACGCCGGAGCTGGCGCCGCCGAGGGTGTTGCGGTGGCCGGGCAGCATCACCGAGAAGATCAGCTTGAGCAGTACGGACTTGCCGCCGCCGTTCTCCAGGAAGAGCACTCCTGCGGGGGCCGGGCGGCGCGGCGGGCCGACCGGCTCGTCCTCGAAGAACTCCGCCTGGGTGGGGGCGGGACGGGGCACCGGCTCGCCGACTCCGCGCAGGTCGAGCACGGTGTCGGCGTAGCGCGCACCGGCAGGCCCGATGGAGTAGAGGCGGACCCGGGACAGCTCGTACATGGCGGCGGACTCTCGTCGTGGTCAGGACCGGATGAAGACCGGCGGTGGGGGCTGGGTGGGCGCGGGGGCTGCGATCCGCTCGGCCATCGGGCCGTTCAGGAGTGGAAGGGCAGTCCGGCGTCGGCGACCAGGCCGAGGTCGTCCGGGTCGGGTGGGGGGAGCAGCGTGGCCGATCCGTCGGTGACCGGAACGACGCCCAGGGCCAGCAGTTCGGCCATGGCGGCGCTGCCGGCCATGTCGCGGACCTGGAGCTGGTAGCGGGCCGTGGTGCGGTACGCGCCTCCGGCGTCGTCGCCGGTGCGGTGCAGGAACCCGGAGTCGGTGAGGAAGGCCATGGCCTTGCCGATGATGCCGGTGGTGGAGCCCGCGAGGCGCCGCGCGTCCTTGGTGGCTCCGGTCGCGCTGCGGCGCGCGTAGATGCGCCAGGCCGATTCGAGGCCGGGGGCGTCCGTCTCGGGGTCGGTGTTCTCGCCCTGTTCCTCTGCCTGTTCCTCCAGCCTGCGGCATGCCTGCCGTACGAAGGCGTCGACACCGTTGACGGTGATCCGGCCGATGTAGCCGTCGTCGGCGAGGTCCTCGGGGCGGGGGAAGGCCATGGCGGCGACGGCGAGATGGGCGAGGCCGTGCAGGAACCGGTCGGCGGAGTCGGTCGAGACGCGGCGGGCGTAGTCGCCCATGCGGACGGCGAACACGGAGTCCTCGCCGGCCGTCACGGCCATCCCCGCGCGGGACGAGACTTCGAGGACGACGAGACCGAGGCCGGTGGCGACCGCGTCGGAGAGCCGCGCGAAGGCCGGCTCCTCGCGGTAGCGGCGCAGCAGGTCGGCGTATTCGGCGTCGCGCGCGGGCAGCAGTTTGGGCTGGAGTCCGAAGGAGACGAGCCGGGCCGCGTCGGCCGCGTCGGCGGGGGTGACGGCGCCGCCCGGCGCGGGGGCGGTCGCGCGGGCCGTGTCGGTGCCGCCCGGCTCGCCCCACGCGGCGGCGTGCTCTGCCTGGTGGTCGCTCACGGCCGCTGCTCCTTGCTGGGGGTCGTCCTGTTGAGGGTGGCGCGGAGGCCGGCGATTGGGGCGACGTCGGTGGGCGTCATGCCGCCTCCTTACGGTCGGCGGTCATGCCTGCGGCGTCCAGCAGGGCAGTGCCCACTATGAGGTCGGCCCCGCCGAACTCCGGGTCGTCGAGGGGAGTTCCGTCGTCGACGGCGAACAACAGCCGCTCCTCGCCCTGCCGGTAGGCCGTGCCGACCGGCGGACTGGCCGCGTGGACGGCGAGCAGCGCGACCAGATAGGGCAGGTCGGGATCGCGGCGGCGGGCCTCGGCGAGCAGGCCCGAGAGTCTGCGTGGCGCGTCGTGCTCCAGGTCGAGCAGCTCCATCGCGCTCGCCAACTGCTCCTCGCTGAACCGGCTGTCGTCGGGCGTCGCGATCAGATCGGGCTCGGGCATCTCCGCCCCCAGGTGTTCGCGCTCCACGGGCGGGGTGAGCAGCAGGTCCACGAGGTCGCCCACCCGTACGGAGGCGGGGGTGCGCAGACCGGTGCCTCGGGCGAAGAACGCGTCGGTGACCCGGCTCGCCCGGTCGACGGACAGCGGGAGGAGCGGGGCGACGAGTTGGCCGTACAGATCGAGCCCCGTCCGGCTGGTGGGCTCGGCGAACGCCTGGCGGTCCTGCTCGGCGCGGAACAGCGGGCCGGCCTCCAGCAGCCGGGACTGGAGCTGGGTGTGTCTGCGGATGCAGTCCTTGACGATGTCGACCAGCTCGGCGGCGCGCCGCTTGTGCTCGGCCGTCTTCGGGTCGGCGCCGGTCTCCGCCTCGTCACGTGACTTGCGGATGTTGTTCAGGATGGCGTTCTCGTGGCGATAGCGGTCGGCGACGTGGTCGAGCGCCTCGGCGATCATGTCGGGCACGGCGTTGAGCCAGTCGACGGCGCGGACGTTGCGCCGGGTCGCCTCCAGGGTCCTGCGCAGGGTCTCCGCGTACTGCACGGTGCGGTACCGGGCCTGTTCGGCGGCGAGTTGGGCGTCGGCGAGCCGCCCCCTGTTGATCAGCACCTCCAGTTTGACCTCGGCGGCGATCTGCGCGCTGGTGACATCCGTGTCCAGCGCGCCCACCAGCACGTTGACCGCCTCGTCGGTGGTGCGCAGATAGACGCTGCCGCCGTGGCCGGGGACTTCCTCGATCAGTTTGAAGTCGTAGTCGCGGCGGGTGTAGACGCCGTCGGCGCCGAACGTGCCGTACACGGCGCGGAATCCGCGGTCGACGCTGCCGACGTTGATCAGGTTCTCCAGCACCCAGCGGGCGACCCGCTCGTGCTCGGTGACCGGGCGGTGCGGTGCCTGGGCCGCGACGCGCGGCAGGAGTCTGGCCACTATCTGCTCGTGGTCCGCGCCCGTGTCGAAGTCCATGTTGAGCGTCACGAGGTCGATCGCCGAGAGCGCGACCTCCGCCATCGCGTAGACGGAGTACTCACCCGCCAGATTGGCCTTGCGGGTGTCGAGATCGTGCAGCGGCGCGGTGCACGCGAGCGCGCGCAGCCGCCGCGCCAGCCCTTCGTCGGCGGCCGGGCCCTGGGCGAGCCGCGGCGCCGCGCTGAGCTGGGGCGGAACGGAGTCCGTCGAGGCAGGCGAAGTCACGCTGCACAGATTAGGTCCTCGGACCGACAACGGTCGAAACGACGCAGAAGCCCCAGCGGCGGCAGAGGGCCGGCGGGCGGGCGGCGGTCCGCCCACCGGCCCGCCGCGCCGGGCGGGTTCGGCTCGATCACGAGCGGCGCGGTGGCGGGTTCGGCCGGGTGCCGGGCTCGGCGAGGTGCCGGGTTCGCGCCGGTGCCGACCAGTTGGCGGGTTCAGCGTGGCGTTCCGTACCCCCCGCCGCCCGGGGTGCGCAGCACCAGCACGTCGTCCACGGCGACGTCGACCGAGTCGACGCCCTTCAGCGCCGTGCGCGCTCCGTCGGCCCTTTCCACCTCGTTGGCGCCGAGTTCGCCGGCCCCGCCGCCCGCCATGCCGTAAGGCGGGACCGTGCGGTGCCCGGTCAGCAGCGTCACCGTCATGGGCTCCAGGAAGCGGATGCGCCGTACGACTCCGTTCCCGCCGGTCCAGCGGCCCCGGCCGCCGCTGCCGTCCCGCACGGCGAATCCGTCGACCCGCACCGGGTAGCGCCATTCGAGCACTTCGGGATCGGTGAGGCGGGAGTTGGTCATGTGGGTCTGGACGGCGTCGGCGCCGTCGAAGCCCTCCCCCGCGCCCGATCCGCTGGCCACCGTTTCGTAGTACTGGACGCGTTCGTTGCCGAACGTGAGGTTGTTCATGGTGCCCGAGCCCTCGGCCTGGACACCGAGCGCCGCGTACAGCGCCCCCGTGACGGCCTGCGAGGTCTCCACATTGCCCGCCACCGTCGCCGCCGGGAAGGCCGGGGACAGCATCGAGCCCTCGGGCACCCGCACGTCCAGCGGCGCCAGACAGCCGCTGTTGAGCGGGATGTCGTCGGCGACCAGTGTCCGGAAGACGTACAGGACGGCCGCCATCACCACGGATTTGGGCGCGTTGAAGTTGCCCTCCTGCTGCGGCGAGGTGCCGGTGAAGTCCACGACCGCCCCGCGCGCCTCGCGGTCGACCCGCACGGCGACCTCGATGACCGCGCCGTTGTCGGTCTCGTAGCGGTACGTCCCGTCGCTCAGCCCGGCGATGATGCGGCGTACGGACTCCTCCGCGTTGCGCCGTACGTGTCCCATGTAGGCGTCGACGACGTCGTGGCCGAACTGCTCGGTCATACGGCGCAGTTCGGCGATGCCCTTCTCGTTCGCGGCGATCTGGGCGCGCAGGTCGGCGAGGTTGGTGTCCGGGTCGCGGGAGGGGTACGGCGCGCCGGCGAGCAGTCCGCGGGTCTCGGCCTCGCGGAGCCTGCCGTCGCGTACGAGGAGCCAGTTGTCGAAGAGCACGCCCTCCTCGTGGATGGTCCGGCTGAAGGCGGGCATCGAACCGGGCGTGATGCCGCCGATCTCCGCGTGGTGACCGCGCGAGGCGACGAGGAAGCGCAGCCGTTCGCCCTGTTCGTCGAAGACCGGCGTCACCACCGTCACATCGGGCAGATGGGTGCCTCCGTGGTACGGGTCGTTGACGGCGTACACGTCGCCGGGGCGGATCGAGCCCTCGTCGCGCTTCAGCACCTCCTTGATGGACTCGCCCATGGAGCCGAGGTGGACGGGGATGTGCGGCGCGTTGGCGATCAGGTTGCCCTCGGCGTCGAAGAGCGCGCAGGAGAAGTCGAGCCGTTCCTTGATGTTGACGGAGTGGGCGGTGTTCTCCAGCCGTACGCCCATCTGCTCGGCGATGGCCATGAAGAGGTTGTTGAAGACCTCGAGCAGTACGGGGTCCACGTCGGTGCCCGCCGCGACCCTGGTGGGGCGGGGGTGTACCCGGGTCAGGAGCAGATGTCCGAGGTCGCCGACCACCGCCTGCCAGCCCGCGTCCACGACGGTCGTCGCGTCGTCCTCGGCGATCATCGCGGGGCCCGTCACGGTGTCGGCGGGCCGCAGATCACCGCGCCGCAGCAGCGGGCAGTCGCGCTCGGTGCCGTCGACGAACATCGTTACGTTCGCGGGCGGTACGGACCCGCCGTCGCCTTCCACCGAGGTCGATCCGGCCGCGTACGTGCCGTGCGACGCGGCCTTCCCGACGGCTTCGACCGACACGGCCTCCACCACCAGGGGCTTGTCCATGGTGAAGGCGTAGCGCGAGCGGTGTTCCTCCTCGAAGGCCGCCTTCATCCCGGCGGCGCCGCCGAGGGGGACCGCCAGGCTCGCGTCCGTTCCGGCGTACCGGAGCAGCACGCGCGCGTGGGTGGTGATCGCGGCGTCCGGGACGGAGTCGGCGCGCAGTTCGGCGCGGGTGCGCTCGGCGAGGGCGGCGCACACCTCCCGCACCCGGCCGATCGTGCCGCCGCCGTCACCGCCGTCACCGCCACCGTCTTCCCGGTCGCCGTCGCCGAGTTCGGCCTCCACCGACTGCTCCCGCATGGCGGTGGCGTCGGCGAGCCCGATGCCGTACGCGGAGAGGACCCCGGCGAGCGGCGGCACGATCACCGTGTCGACGCCGAGCGCGTCCGCGACGGCGCACGCGTGCTGGCCGCCCGCGCCGCCGAAGCTGGTGAGCGCGTAACGGGTGATGTCGTGGCCGCGCTGCACGGAGATCTTCTTGACCGCGCTGGCCATGTTCAGCACGGCGATCTCCAGGAAGCCGGCGGCGACTTCGGCCGGTTCGCGCCGTACGCCGGTGGCCTTCTCGACCTCACGGGCGAGCGCGGTGAAGCGCTCACGCACCACGTCGGCGTCCAGCGGCTGGTCTCCGTCGGGTCCGAACACGGCGGGGAAGTGGTCCGGCTGCACCCGGCCGAGCATCACGTTGGCGTCGGTGACGGTGAGCGGGCCGCCCCGGCGGTAGCAGGCGGGGCCCGGCACGGCGCCCGCGGAGTCGGGGCCGACGCGGTAGCGCTGGCCGTCGAAGTGGAGTACGGAGCCCCCGCCGGCCGCCACGGTGTGGATGTTCATCATGGGGGCCCGCATCCGGACCCCGGCGACCTGTGTGCCCAGTTCGCGCTCGAACTCGCCCGCGTAGTGCGAGACGTCGGTCGACGTGCCGCCCATGTCGAAGCCGACGACGCGGTCGTGGCCCGCCTGTCCGGAGGTACGCGCCATGCCGACGACACCGCCGGCCGGCCCGGACAGCACGGCGTCCTTCCCACGGAAGTGGGCCGCCTCGCGCAGCCCTCCGTTGGACTGCATGAACATCAGCCGGATGCCGCGGAGTTCGGGGGCGATCTCGTCGACGTAGCGCCGCAGGATCGGGGAGAGGTACGCGTCCACGACGGTGGTGTCGCCCCGTGGCACCAGTTTGATCAGGGGGCTCACCTCGTGTGAGGAGCTGACCTGGGTGAAGCCCGCCGCGCGGGCCGCTTCCGCGACGGCGATCTCGTGGTCGGGGTGGCGGTAGCCGTGCACGAGGACGACGGCGGCGCTGCGGAAGCCGTCGTCGTACGCCTCCCGCAGCCGTGCGGCGACGGCCTCCGTGTCGAGCGGCCGCACGGTCGCACCGTGCGCGTCGACGCGTTCGGGCACCTCGATGACGCGCTCGTAGACCGCGTCCGGCAGCACGATGTGACGGTCGAAGAGACGGGGCCGGTTCTGGTACGCGATCCGCAGGGCGTCGCCGAAGCCCTCGGTCACGAGGAGGACGGTCGGCTCACCACGGCGCTCCAGCAGTGCGTTGGTGGCGACGGTGGTACCCATCTTGACGACGTCGATCCGGTCGGCCGGCACCGGATCTTCCGGCGCCACTCCGAGCAGCAGGCGGATCCCGGCCACCGCGGCGTCGTCGTACTGCTCCGGGTTGTGCGAGAGCAGCTTCCTTGTGACGAGCCGTCCGTCGGGCCGCCGCCCCACCACGTCGGTGAAGGTGCCGCCACGGTCGATCCAGAATTCCCAGCGCCCAGTCATTCCCCCATTCTCGCAAGCGGACGGGTCGGCGGCAGGGCCGTCAGCGCACGGGAGAGCGCGTGCTCGGCGCGCAGATCGAGCCGGGTGGCCGTGCCGCGCGCCCGGTGGCGCATCTCGCCTCCCGCCAGCAACAGCAATTCGGGGAGCAGATCGGTGCTTCTGCGCACCATCCAGCCGGTGCCCGCCGTGGCCAGCCAGAGCAGCGTCTCCGTCCGGGTGGGCGGCGGCCGTTCGGGCTCCGGTGACGGTGACGGGCCCAGCGTCAGGCCGCGCTCGGTCAGCATCGCGTGGAAACGCGCGGCGATCATCCGGTGGCCGCGTTCGCCGGGGTGCAGCCGGTCGGCGCTCCACAGCGAGCGGTCGGCGACCCACGCCGGGTCGGCGGCGTGCAGATGGACGGCGCCGTACCGCGCGGAGAGCGCGTGGACGAGGGTGTTGACCGCGCGTTGTCTGCGCGCGAGGGGTCTCGCGAGCGGCCCGGGCAGGCCGAGCATGACGCCGGGGTCGGGGAGGCAGGCGGTGAGCAGGACGGTACCGCGCGCTGTGAGGGCGGCGCACACCTCGTCGAGGGCGCGGGCGATGGAGGCGATGTCGAAGGCACGGCGGAGGGTGTCGTTGACGCCGACGACGACGGAGGCGATGTCGGGCCCGAAGGCGAGGGCGGCGGGGGTCTGTTCCGCACGGACGTCACGGGTCAGGGCGCCGCTGGTGGCGAAGTTGTGGAAGGCGGCGGAGGGTTCGACGCGGGCGACGGGCGCGGCGGGGGCGGAGGCGCACCCCGGCGGTGCGCACGCCGTCGCGCCGTCCGGCGTGAGCGCCTCGGCGAGCAGTACCGCCCAGCCGCGCCAGCCGCCGTCCACCCGGTCCCCGACACCCGCGGTGAGTGAGTCCCCGAGCGCGGCGAACCGCATCGGCCTCGGTACGGAGGGCTCCACGACGGGAGCGGCTCCGGGCGGCACCCCGGCGTTCGCGTAGACGGTCATCCCGCGCCTCCGGCGGCAGGACGCGCCGGCGACACCGCGACGGGCGGCACGGGAGGGACGGGCGGCGCCGCGACGGGCGGCACGGCGGCGGGCGTCGCGGGCGCCACAGACCCCGTCGGTACCCCCGCCGGCGCCCCGTGTGCCGCCAGGAAGGCCGCCACCGCGCGGTCCCACCCGAAGAGTTCGGCCCGCGCCCGCGCGGCGGCGCGCCGGGCGGCCTCCGGGCGGTCGAGGAGTTCCCGTACGGCGTCGGCGTACGCCCCTGGTGTGTCCGTCGCCGTGCCGCCCGCCGCGCCCAGGATCTCCGGGAGTGCCGACGACGCGCTGGCGACAACCGGGGTGCCGCAGGCGAGTGCTTCCAGCGCGGAAAGACCGAACGTCTCGGCCGGGCCGGGAGCCAGGCAGATGTCCGCGGCGGCCTGGAGGTCCGCCAGGTCCTCCCGGTCGCCCACGTGCCCGAGGAACACCACGGGCAGCCGCCGTTCGCGCGCCCGGCGTGCCAGCGCGTTCGCCAGCGGGCCGTCCCCGGCGACCACCAGCGCCGCCTTCACCCCCCGGGCACGGAGCGCGGCGAGGGCGTCGAGCGCGGCGGCCGGGCGCTTCTCCACGGAGAGCCGCGAGCAGAGCAACAGCAGGACATCGGCCCCGCGCGCGTGCCTGGCCCGCAGCGCCTCGCGCCGCCGGTCCGGCCGACAGCGCCGCAGGTCGACACCCAGGGGCGCGCGCACCACGTTCCGCGCGCCGATGCGGACGAACTCGCGCTCGGCCCACTCGGTGGTGCACACGATCCGTGAGTACGACCACGCGCTGCGACGGTTGAGCCGGTCGGCGGCGCGTCCGGCCGCCACAGTCGGTACACCCCAGGTGCGCAGCACCCCGTCGGCGGTCTCGTGCGACACCATGACGGCGGGTATCCGGTTGCGCCGCGCCCACTCCCCCGTCCACCGCAGGGTGGTGCGGTCGGAGACCTCCAGGCGGTCGGGGGCGAGGTTTTCGAGCAGGGCCCGCAGGCGTCGGCGGTCGGTCAGCGCCCGGTAGCCGCCGGTGCCGGGCAGCACCGCTCCGGGCAGGGTGATCACCCGCCCCTGTGAGGTGTGTTCGTCGCTCGGACGCTCGCCGGGGACGACCAGGACCGGTTCGTGCCCGGCGCCCAGATAGCCCGAACCGAGCTCCTGGAGGGCGGTCCGCAGGCCGCCGGAGGCCGGGGTGACGAAGTTGGCCAGCCGCACGATCCGCAGGCCGCGAGGGGCGGTGTCCGTGCCGCTCATGCGACCACGGCCGTGCGTTCGCCGAGTACCTCGGTGTAGTGGTCGAGCAGTTGGTCGCCCACCACGGCCCATGTCCGGCCCTCGACGGTGGCGCGTGCCGTGCTTCCGTAGGAGGCGCGCTGTTCCGGGTCGGCCCGGAGGTTCCGTACGGCGTCGGCGACGGCCCGCGCGTCGTGGGGCGGCACGAGCAGTCCGGTGCGGCCGTGGTCGACGAGGTCGAGCGGTCCGCCCGCCGCCGGGGCGATCACGGGTGTGCCACTGGCCATGGCCTCCTGGACGGTCTGGCAGAACGTCTCGTACGGCCCGGTGTGCGCGAACACGTCGAACGAGGCGAAGATCCGGGCCAGTTCGTCCCCGGTCCGGCGGCCGAGGAACACGGCGCCGGGGAGCGCCGTGCGCAGGGACGGCTCGCTCGGCCCGTCCCCGACGATCACGACCCGTACGCCGGGCAGCGCGCAGGCCCCGGAGAGGAGTTCGACGTGCTTCTCGGGCGCCAGTCTGCCGACGTATCCGACGATCAGCTCGCCGTTGGGCGCCAGCGAGCGGCGCAGTTCCTCGTCGCGCAGCTCGGGCCGGAACCGGACGGTGTCCACGCCGCGCGGCCAGAGCCTGACGCGCGGGACGCGGTGTTCGGCGAGGTCCTTCACGGCGGCGCTGGACGGCGCGAGTGTGCGGTCCGCCGCGCTGTGCACGGCGCGCAGCCGCCGCCAGGCCGCCGCCTCGCCCGCGCCCATGTAGGTGCGGGCGTAGCCGGCGAGATCGGTCTGGTAGACGGCGACGGCGGGGATGTGCAGCCGTGCGGCCGCCGCCATGCCGCGTACGCCGAGGACGAACGGCCCGGCGAGGTGCACGAGGTCGGCCCGGTGTGCCGCGAGGGTCGCGGCGACCCGACGGCTGGGCAGGGCGACGCGTACCTGGGGATAGCCGGGCAGGGGCAGGGAGGGGATGCGCACCACGGGGCACGGTGCGTCGGAGTCGTTCGTACGGAAGGCGGCGGAGGGGGACGCGGAGTCGGCGGGGGACGGGGAGGGGGACGCGGTCCCGGTGCCCGCGAGTGCCGCGGACGACGATGCCGGTGCGATGACGAGCGGGTCATGGCCGCGGGCGACGAGATGCCGGGCGGTCTGCAGGGCGCAGTGCGCCACGCCGTTCACATCGGGCGGGAAGGACTCGGTGACGATGACGACACGCATAACCGTGTTGTCGCCGTACCGGGGGTGGTACCGCCAACGTGGATCTTTCCGCGTGGGAAACGTCCCGTGAGCATTGGTGTTCCGGGGGTCCGAGCGGAACTTCGACGGCCGTGAAACCGTTCGCGCCCCTGATCGGAACCGGAGTGCGCCGTGCGGTTCATCTGCTGGAGTCCGTACGGCCACCCCTGCCCGGTAGAAGCCTCCGGCGCGCGGAGGTCGGCCCGCGGGGCCCCGCTCCGCCCCCCGCCCGGTCCGCACCGGGCGGGGGGGCGTTGTCAGACGGCGGGCGCGTCCGGCCCGATCCGGCTCCGTACGGCGGTCTGCACCTCGGCCTCCTCGGCCGGATCCGCGGCGAGCCGCCGCAGCCGGTCGGCGACCCGTACGTCACCGGTCTCGGCGTGGAGCGCGGCGACCTCTCGCGTGGTCTCCTCGCAGTCCCAGAGGCATTCGACGGCGAATCCCGTGGGATACGAGGGGTCGGTGGCCGCCAGCGCCCTGGCCGTACGGCCGCGCAGTTGTGAGGAAGCGGTCTCCCGGTACACGTGGCGCAGCACGGGTGCGGCGCAGCCGATGCCGAGCCGCCCGGTGCCGTCGACGAGGGTCCACAGACGGGGCGCGTCGGGTCCGTCGGACCGTACGGCCTCCCGCAGCGCTCCGAGCACCAGTTGGGAGTCCTGTGCGCCGCCCCGGGAGGCGAGGACGCCCGCCGCGGAGGCGCCGAGGGCGTCGGGCCGGTGCACCCAGCCGCGTGCCCGGTCGACCGCCGCTTCGCCGCACATCCGCTCGAAGGCGGCGACTGCGGCCTCGGCCAGACTCTCCGACGGGTCGGTCGCCGCGGCCTCGATCAGGTCGAGCACGGCGGGATCGCGGGCCTCGGCGAGATAGTGCAGCGCCGCCGAGCGTGCGCCGGCGGGGGCGCTTCGGCCGGCTTCGACGATCTCGGCACGGTCGTCGGGTCCGGCGACCGCCGTCAGACAGCGGGCGGCGGGCACGTGCAGGGTGGTGCCCCGTTCGAGCCCGTCCTGCGCCCACGCGAAGACGGCCCGGACGCTCCAGCCGGGGCGCGGGCCGGCCGGCCGCATCTGCTGCTGCCATCGGTCGAAGGAGCCCTGTTCCCGTGCCTCCCTGACGCGTGCGGCGACCGCCTCGCGCGGGTCGTCGGCCCACAGCCGCCAGGGCCGGGGCTCGAAGGCGTTCCGGAGCGCGGTCGCCAGCTCCGCGTCGCCTTCGGCGGTCGTGGGGAATCTGGCGAGGATCGGCGGGGCGAGCGACCGCAGGCCCGCGTCGTCGTCGCGCAGTGCCAACTCGTCGAGCGCCCAGGTCCAGTTGGATCCCGACGCGGCGTACCGGCGCAGGAGCGCCAGGGCGTCGTCCCGTCCGTAGGAGGCGAGGTGGCCGAGTACGGCGAGGGAGAGCCCGGTACGGGACTCCTCGGTGTCGAAGTGGTCCTCGGCACGGAAGAGGTGGTGTTCGAGCGCGTCGAGATCGCCGTGGAGGTCCAGGTAGAGGCGTGCGTAGTAGAGGGAGCGGTTCTCGACCTGCCAGTCGTGGCGGGGGTCGTTCATGACGCAGTGGTTGAGGGCGGTGAGCGCCTCGGCGCGGGGTGCGGCCAGCGCGTGCAAGGTGCCGTCGCCGCGCCCCCTCTGCAGCAGGCCGAGCAGCGTGCCGCTCGGCGCTATGACTGGATCGAACATGGGGAGAGCCTCACATCAAGCTGTCGACGCGACCGGAGTGTGGGGATGCCTAGGCTGCCTAGGCCGCGCGGCAACATCGCTCGACCGTCGTCTCATGCTTGGTGTAGACCATCTTCCTCTGCCTCTCGTCGGTGGCCCCTTCCGGGCCCGACGTCATGATGACCCACCCATTTCGCCACCGCGACCACATTTACGACGACTCCTTTCACCGCGCTGCGAACAGCTCCAGCAGGTCCGTCTTCCCGAACATGCGCGCTGTATCCACGGCGGAGGGTGTTCCGGCCGTCGGGTCGGCCCCGCCGGTGAGCAGCGCGCGGATCACGTCGTCCTCGCCCTTGAAGACCGCTCCGGCCAGTGGGGTCTGTCCGCGGTCGTTGGGGCGGTCGGCCTCGGCGCCACGCGAGAGCAGTGCCGTGACGGCGGGTGCGTGGCCGTGATAGGCGGCGAGCATGACCAGTGAGTCGCCCCGGTCGTTGGTGAGGTTCACGGGGACGCCGGCGTCGACGTAGGCGGCGAGCGTCTCGGCCTCTCCTCGGCGCGCGAGGTCGAAGACCTTCGTGGCGAGTTCGACGACGTCACTGTCGGGAGCGCCACCGCCGGGGGCCCCGTTCTGCGGGGTCGCGCCGGCCGAAGCCGCGCCGTCCGGGGTCTCGCTCATCGGTGAACCGTCTCTCTCGCGTCGCTGACCTGGGGCGTACGGCCGGGGAGCCGTACGGGTGAATCGACAGATTACTGCCCCGTAGACCGCTCCGGGGCTACACAGGCCGCATCAAGCGGTACGCGAGCTTCCGCCGTCCGCCGGTCCAGTGAAATTCATCGAATTTCACCCACTTGCACCTTTTGTCACATAGATACTTACTGTGAGCATGGAAGAACTCATGGTGACTGTCCCCCTCGACCAGGAGAACCCCTCATGATCCTGTCCATCTCAGGCGTCGTGCTGCTCGGAATCATCGTCTTCCTCTTCTTCAGGAAGGACGGACTCAAGGCGTCCCACGCCCTCGTCTGCGCACTCTTCGGCTTCTACCTCGCGGGCACAGCCATCGCCCCGAGCATCACGGCCGGAGGCGCCAGCCTCGCCGGCCTGCTGGGCGGGATCAAGTTCTGACCGCCTTCCGTCCCTCTCGCACCTTTCGCACCTTCAGGAGACAGACGTGGCCCGGCGACCACTCCCCCGCACTCTGAGCAGAGGCAGCGCTCGCATCGCTCGCAGCCGAGAGATGGCCCGCTCGGCCGCCGACAGCGCCACCGACGTCCTCCATCCGCTGATCACGATCACGCGTGGCCTGCGGCTGCTGGCCGGCTCGGGGCGGCGTAAGTGGGCCGCCACGCCCAAGGAGCGGCGTGGTCCCGCGCTGTTCCTGGTGGCGGCCTGCGTCCTGGTGGTCGCGCTCCTCCCCTACGGACCGCTCCTCACTCTCATCTCGGTGATGGCGGTGGCCGGCTGGAAGGGGCGCGACCGCACGCCGGCCCGCAACGGGCCCACCGACGCGGAGCTCCAGCGCCTGCGCTCCCTCTACGAGGCGCTGGTGCCGTACTTCTCCGTCCCGGAGGACCCGAGTCCGCTCTTCGCCCACGGCGGCGAGTGGGACAAGGCCTTCGACGAGTACGAGTTCGACGCCGACGGGCGTCTCACCCGGCTGCGGGTGTCGTACCCGGCCTACTTCACCGACGGCGAGGACTCCTCCCGTGTCCGGATCGAGCATCTGCTGCACGCGAAGTCCGGGCGGGGCCGGGAGTACCTCTTCGACTGGGACGAGGAGGGCAATGAGCTGATCATGAGCGTGCTGCCGCCGCTTCCCACCGGTATCGCCGCCCAGCGCTTCGTCACCGCTCCGGGCGAGACCGTGCTCGGCTTCACCGACGCGGCCGCCGTCCGGCGCACCGTGCCGGTCGTGCAGGACGACGAGACCCGTGACGCCCCTCCCGTGGTCTGGCGTACGGGTGCCCGCTCGACCGAGCCTCATCTGCTCGTCGTGGGGCGCCCCGGAAGCGGCACCACGAGTCTGCTGCGCTCGATCGCCCTCCAGGCGCTCGCGCACGGCGACATCGTGATCGTGGACGGCAACGGGACCGGCGAGTACGCCAGCCTCACCGGCCGTACGGGCGTCCTCGCCGTGGAGTGCGGGCTCTCGGGCGCGCTGTCCGGTCTCGAATGGGCCGCCAACGAGACGGAACGGCGGCTGATCGCCGCCAACCGCGCCCGGCAGTCGGGGCGCGCCGTGCCCGAGGACACCAGACGCCCGCTGTGGCTCCTGCTGGACCGGCCGAGCGCCTTCACCCACCCGGCGGCGGCCGACGGGCGGCCCGATCCGCAGGAGCTGCTCCAGGTGCCGTTGCGGCACGGCAGGGCGGCGAACGTGACGGTGGTCGTGGCGGAACAGTTCGACACCCTCGACGCGCTCAGCCGGACCGTACGGACGCACACCCGCGCCCGGGTCGTGCTGGGGACCGCCACCCGCGAGGAGCTGGCATCGGTCCTCGGAGCGCCGCCGCACACCACCCCCACCCCGCAGACCCCCACCGGCCGGGGCTACGCGCGGCTCGGCACCGGACCGGTGCTCAGGCTCCAGGTCCCGGCGACGCCCGATCCGTACGACGACGCCACCAGCGACGCGCACCGGCGGGCGGTGCTGGATCTGCTGCCGGACCGGCACACACCGCTCGGCGCCACGACGGAACCCACCGACACGGCCACCCGGACGGCCGAGCCGGACGCGGAGCCCGGCCGGCCCGGCCGTGCGCGGGTCGAGCCGCGACCGCGGCAGAGCCAGACGCCGGTGCCCACCGCCGTACCGGCCGAGGGCTGACCGGAAACCGTGGGCGCCCGGACGGCGCCGCGGTCAGGCGACGAACGTCCGCGGCGTGTCCGTGCCGGCGCGCGCGCCGCTCTCCACGAGGCGGGCGGCCGCCGCCAGCCGGACGGCCGCCTCGTCCGCGACGGGACCGCCGACGGTGAACGGCAGCCGCACATAACCCTCGAAGGCGCCGTCGACCCCGAAGCGCGGCCCGCCCGGCACCCGTACGCCGACCCGTTCGCCCACCTCCGCGATCCGCGAGCCCGACAGTCCGCCGGTGCGCACCCACAGCGTCAGCCCGCCGCGCGGCACGTCGAACTCCCAGCTCGGCAGCTCCCGGCGCACGGCCGCCACCAGCGCGTCGCGGTTCTCCCCCGCCTGGGCGCGCCGGATGCCGACCGCCTGCTCCCAGCCGCCGGTACCCATCAGCCAGTTGATCGCGAGCTGTTCGAGCACGGGGGTGCCGAGGTCGGCGTAGGCGCGGGCGGAGACCAGTGAGCGGATGACCTCGGGCGCGGCCCGTACCCAGCCGATGCGCATGCCCGCCCAGAACGCCTTGCTGGCGGAGCCGACCGTGAGGACCGTGCTGCCCGCCGGGTCGAACGCGCAGACGGGCGGCGGGAGTTCGGCGCCCGGCCGGTCCCCGTCCAGATACAGCTCGGACATCGTCTCGTCGACGACGAGCACCGTCCCCGCCGAACGCGCCGCCTCGACCAGTTGTCTGCGCTGGTCCTCACCGGCCAGGGCGCCCGTCGGATTGTGGAAGTCGGCGACGACGTACGCGAGCCGGGGCGCGGCGTCCCTCAGTACCTGGCGCCAGCGCGGCAGGTCCCAGCCGGCCAGCCCCTCCGCCATGGCGACGGGAACGAGCCGGGCGCCCGCCTCGCGCATCAGCTGGAGGATGTTCGCGTAGCTGGGCGACTCGACGGCGACGCGCTCGCCGCGCCCGGCGAAGAGATGACAGATCGCGTCGATCGCGCCCATCGCGCCGGTGGTGACCATGATCTGCTCGGGCATGGTCGGGATGCCGCGCGCCGTGTACCGGTCGGCGATTGTCTGGCGCAGCGCGGGCAGCCCCGCCGGGTAGTCACCGTGGGTGTGCGCGTACGGCGGCAGCTCTTCCAGGGCGCCGCGCACGGCGGTGGTGAGCCAGGGCTCGGGCGCGGGAAGGGCCGCGCAGCCGAGGTCGATCATCGAGCCGAGGGCGTCCGGCGGCAGCGGTTCGAGGCCGCGGGCGGGCAGCGGGTTCCCGGCCGGTACGGCGGTCCAGCTGCCGGCGCCCCTGCGTGATTCGAGGAACCCCTCGGCGCGCAGGGCCTCGTACGCGGCGGCGACCGTCGTACGGCTGACGGAGAGCGCGAGGGCCAGTTCGCGTTCGGCGGGGAGCCGGGCGGCGACCGGTACGCGGCCTTCGAGGACGAGCAGTCTGACGCCGTCGGCGAGGGCGCGGTAGGCGGGCGGTTTGCGGGTGCCGGGGCCGGCGGGTCGCGGCTGCTGGGCGTGGAGCTGGCGCGCGAGCTGAGCCGCCCCGACCGCTGAAGTCCACTGCGTCATTTAAATCAGTCCACCTTCCCCGAATTGGCCATGGTTGGCCTTCGCCTCCCCGCCACAGAGTGACACGAACCAGTCCACTCGATCCACTCCAGGAGGACAGCGCCTTGTCCATCACGCCCGCTCTCCGTGGGAAGCGGCTCCCCCGCCGGCTCGTCCAGCTCTACGTCGGTCTGACGCTGTACGGCGTGAGCTCGGCCCTGCTGGTCAGGGGCGGTCTGGGACTGGAACCGTGGGGTGTGCTGCACCAGGGCCTGTCCGAACTCACCGGTCTGACCATGGGTGTCGTGTCGATCATCGTCGGCGCGGTCGTGCTGCTGCTGTGGATCCCGATCCGGCAGCGTCCCGGGCTCGGCACGGTCTCCAACGTCTTCGTGGTCGGCATCGCGATGGACGCCACCCTGGCCGTCGTCCCGGACGGCCGCGTTCTCGCCGTGCAGATCCCGCTGATGATCGGCGGAATCGTCCTCAACGGTGTGGCCACCGGTCTCTACATCGCCGCCCGGTTCGGACCCGGCCCCCGCGACGGTCTGATGACGGGGCTGCACCGGCTCACCGGCCGGTCGGTACGGCTGGTGCGTACCGCGATAGAGGTGGCCGTCGTCGCCACCGGTTTCGTTCTCGGCGGTTCCGTCGGGATCGGCACGATCGCCTACGCGCTGGCGATCGGGCCGCTCGCCCAGCTGTTCCTGCGGGTCTTCGTCGTCCCGGCGACGGACGACGGCGGCGCGGTCGTCGCCGGGGGTTCTCCGGAGCAGGCCATACTTCGGCCGTGACTCCCGTACGCCATCCCTATCTGGACCATCCGTCGCCGATCCCGTTCGCCCACCGCGGCGGCGCGGCCGACGGGATCGAGAACACGGCGGCCGCCTTCCGGCGCGCCGCCGGACTCGGTTTCCGCTACTTCGAGACCGATGTGCACACCACGGCCGACGGCCGGCTCGTCGCGTTCCACGACGAGACCCTGGACCGGGTCACCGATCTGCGCGGCCGGATCCGCGACCTGACGTGGAGCGAGATCAGCCGGGCCAGGGTCGGCGGCGGCGAACCGCTCGCGCTCTTCGAGGACCTCCTGGAGGAGTTCCCCGGCGCCCGCTGGAACATCGACATGAAGGCGGAGCCGGCCCTCCTCCCGCTGATCGAGCTGATCCGGCGGACGGACAGCTGGGACCGGGTGTGCCTGGGCTCGTTCTCGGAGGGGCGGGTCGCGCGGGCTCAGCGGCTGGCGGGTCCCCGGCTCGCCACGTCGTACGGGGTGCGCGGGGTCCTCGGCCTGCGACTGCGCTCGTACGGGGCGCCCGCGCCCGTCCGCAAGGGCGCCGTCTGCGCGCAGGTCCCGCAGGACCGGAGCGGTGTGCGGCTGGTCGACGAGCGCTTCGTGAGGACGGCACACGCCCGTGGTCTCCAGGTGCACGTGTGGACCGTCAACGAGGCGGATCGGATGCGGGCCCTCCTGGACCTTGGTGTGGATGGCATCATGACCGATCATCTTCAGACGCTGCGCGCGGTGTTGACCGAGCGCGGACTGTGGCACTGACCGGTACGGATGTCCCCTCCGGGGACGAATGAGGGGGCGCGGGGTGACCGCCGACACCGCGGGCCTGACCGACGACGAGACGGGCCGCATACGTGAGCAGCGCGGCTGGTACTTCTACGACTTCGCGTGTTCCGTCTACTCGACGAGCGTCGTCACCGTCTTCCTCGGCCCTTATCTGACGTCCGTGGCGAAGGCCGCGGCCGACGCCGACGGTTTCGTCCATCCGCTGGGCATCCCGGTGCGGGCCGGTTCGGTCTTCGCGTACTCGGTGTCCGTCTCGATCGTGCTGGCCGTGCTGCTGATGCCGCTGGCCGGCGCGGCGGCGGACCGGACGGGGCGCAAGAAGCCGCTCCTCGCCGTCTCGGCGTACGTCGGGGCGGGGGCGACGGCGGGCATGTTCTTCCTGGACGGCGACCGCTACGCGCTGGGCGTGGTGCTGCTGGTCGTGGCGAACGCCTCGCTGTCGGTGTCCATGGCTCTCTACAACGCCTATCTGCCCCAGATAGCCACGCCCGAGGAGCGCGACGCCGTCTCCTCACGGGGCTGGGCGTTCGGCTACACCTCGGGCGCCTTCGTCCTCGTACTGAACCTGATCCTCTACACCGGCCACGAGTCGTTCGGCGTCTCGGAGTCGACGGCCGTACGGATCTGTCTGGCCTCCGCCGGTGTCTGGTGGGGCGCGTTCACGCTGGTGCCGCTGAGCCGGCTGCGCGACCGGCGGGTGGTGAGGGACACCGGCAGGGCGGGCGAGGGATCGGTCGGTACGGGCTGGCGCCAGCTGATGGCCACACTGCGCGACATGCGCCGCCACCCCCTGACGCTCTCCTTCCTGCTCGCCTATCTGATCTACAACGACGGTGTGCAGACGGTGATCTCCCAGGCGTCGATCTACGGCTCCGAGGAGCTCGGCCTCGACCAGACGACGCTGATCACGGCTGTGCTGCTGGTGCAGATCCTGGCGGTGGCGGGCGCGCTCGGCATGGGACGGCTGGCGCGGACCCACGGGGCCAAACGGACAATTCTCGCCTCGCTGGCCGTCTGGACGGCGATCCTGGCGGCCGGATATGTGCTGCCCGCCGGGAAGCCGGTCTGGTTCTTCGCCCTCGCCGCCGCGATCGGCATGGTGCTCGGCGGGAGTCAGGCGCTGTCGCGTTCGCTGTTCTCGCATCTGGTGCCGCGCGGCAAGGAGGCCGAGTACTTCGCGGCGTACGAGATGAGCGACCGGGGACTGAGCTGGCTGGGACCCCTGGTGTTCGGCCTGGCCTATCAGGTCACCGGCAGCTACCGGGACGCGATCCTCTCCCTGGTGATCTTCTTTGTGATCGGTTTCGCGCTGCTGGCGAGGGTGCCGGTCCGCCGGGCCGTGGCCGAGGCGGGAAACCCCGTGCCGGAGCGGATTTAGACGTTGAAGTGAAAGCGCGGTAGTGTACGCCGTTGGCCTGCCAGCCGGACCGTTACCGCGTGTCACAGAAGCGAAAACACCGGATGACATCCAGCGCTACATGTGACAAACCGGGCACTGGTGGGTAGACAAGGGGCGGCACGACGGGCGACGCATGACCCGCAACGGGAATCTTTACCGCCGACCGGACGTTGACCGGATGACGACGACAGCGACACCTGTCCTGTGGGCGACAAGCCCGGGAGGCACGATTCATGAGTGAGCGAGCTCTCCGCGGCACGCGACTTGTGGTTACCAGCTACGAGACGGACCGCGGCATCGATCTGGCCCCGCGCCAGGCGGTGGAGTACGCATGCCAGAACGGCCATCGATTTGAGATGCCGTTTTCGGTAGAGGCGGAAATTCCGCCGGAGTGGGAGTGCAAGGCGTGTGGCGCCCAGGCACTCCTGGTGGACGGGGATGGTCCCGAGGAGAAGAAGGGCAAGCCTGCGCGTACGCACTGGGACATGCTCATGGAGCGACGCACACGCGAGGAGTTGGAGGAGGTGCTGGCCGAACGGCTGGCCGTCCTGCGCTCCGGCGCCATGAACATCGCGGTGCACCCGCGGGACAGCCGAAAGTCGGCCTGACCCTCTCGGTACCGCCACAACAGCACATGCGAGAAGCCGTGGGCCGCGACACACACAGTGTCGCGGCCCACGGCTTTCCGGTGTCCGCCCCCCGGCGGGTCCGCTCAGGGGGCCGGACCCTCAGTGCGTCAGGGGCGGCCGGGTCCCGTCGCGGTCCGAGCCGCCCGGCGGGCGCGGCTCGTCGTGCCTGATGACCTCGCCCTGCACGACCTTGCCGTCCGGGCGGGACATCCTGGCCTGCTGGGCCTGCTGGTACGCGTCCCCGAGGCCTCCGGGCCCGGCGTCGCGCATACGGCGCTCCAGCGACCGCTCGGCCTTGCGGCTCAGCGCCGACCGCACCGGCGGCACCAGCAGGACCAGACCGACCGCGTCGGAGATCAGCCCCGGCAGCATGATCAGCAGGCCGCCCAGCATCAGGAAGCCGTTGCCGGAGCTGGTGCCGGCGCTCTCGTCCGAGGCCTCGGCGTCGGGGTTCTGCTGCTGCCGCTGTGCCTGCTGGAGCGTCTCGGTGAGATTCCGGAACGCCCGGCGGCCGGCCCGCTTCACCACCACCGAGCCCAGGATGCCCGCGCCGATCAGCAGCAACAGCACGGTCAGCCCGTTCGTCGCCCCGGCCACGACGGTCAGCAACCAGATTTCGAGCACCAGCCAGAGAGCGATGCCCAGAGGGACAATTCTGCGCGCTCGCGAGCGCTTCGGGGCCGCGGGAGGCGGTGCGCCGGTCGTCATGACTCCAGTGTGCCTGGCAGCGGCTCGCGTTGTCGTACGAGGGACGGCCGGATTCAGAGAGGCTTCCGGCCGAGCATGCGGTTCGCCCGGGTACCGACGCCCCACGCGGTGACCCGCCAGAGCGCCTCCACGAGGATGTCCCGGCTCATCTTGGAGTCGCCGAGCTCGCGGTCGACGAAGGTGATCGGCACCTCCACGACATGGCAGCCCGCCTCGACGGCACGGCGCGCGAGGTCGACCTGGAAGCAGTAGCCCTGCGAGGCGACCTCCTCAAGGCCGAGCCGGTCGAGCGTCTCCGTACGGAAGGCGCGGAAGCCGCCGGTGATGTCGCGCAGCGGCAGACCGAGCAGCGCCCGTGAGTACGTGCTGCCGCCACGGGAGATCATCTCCCGCGTCCGCGGCCAGTTCACCACCCGGCCGCCGGGTACCCAGCGCGAGCCGAGCACGAGGTCGGCACCCTTGAGGGCGGTCAGCAGACGGGGCAGTTCCTCGGGCTGGTGGGAGCCGTCGGCGTCCATCTCGACCAGCACGCCGTAGCCGTGCTCCATGCCCCAGTGGAAGCCCGCCAGATAGGCGGCGCCCAGCCCTTCCTTGCCCTTGCGGTGCAGGACATGGACCTGGCCGTCCTCGGCGGCGAGTTCGTCGGCGAGCTTTCCGGTGCCGTCGGGGCTGTTGTCGTCGGCCACGAGAATGTCGGCCTCCGGGACCGCCGCGCGCACGCGCCTGACGGTCCGTTTGATGTTCTCCGCCTCGTTGAAGGTCGGGATGATCACCAAGGCTGCGCCGAGCGGGCCGTACTGCCTCTGACCACCGTCGTTCACAACTGCCCCTTAATCGCCGTACGCAGAAGTACCACCTTAGCGAGCACGCGAGGGGTGTCCGTCCACACGGTCGCGGGGCGTCGAGAGGGATGGGGCGCGGGCGGCCGGAATCCGGCGGTCCGGGCGGCCGGGCAGGGGATCCGGGGCCTGCGGATCGGGTCCCGGCGTCCTTCGGGCCGACCTGGGACCCGCCGGCTGCGAGTCGACCGAAAGCCGTTGTCTACTGAACGCCGGGGCCCTACCCGGGTCTCACCCGCCGACCGGCAGAAACCTTCCCCCGCCGCCGAGGCGCGGGCGCTGAACCTGGCTCCCAGCGGTGGTGCGCCGGTGCGGCACACCACCCCATGACCCAGCGGCGTTCGACGACTGCGTGGGAGTTGCCGGTCGGACGTCCTTTGGTGGACCCGGCCGAACCTACCGGCCGGTGAGTGCTTGCTGTCAACACTCCTCCGACCTGCGGCAATTACCTGTTTCAGCAGGTCAGCGTGGAAGATCCGCTGGTCGCGACAGTGGCCGGCGGGCATCGGTCGGCCGTACGGAAACGCGAGTACATCACTCGTTCGGTCGCACGAACACCGTACGTCCGCCCACCACGGTCCGCAGACAGCGGGGCAGAGCCGCGCCGGGGGTGAGATCGGGCAGGCCCGGCGTACCCGAACGCGGGTCGGTGGACCAGCGGGAGACCCGGTCGTCGGGGGCCTGCACGATCAGTTCCTCGGTGCGCCAGAGCGCGTAGTCGGCGGGCGCGCCGGGCACGAGCACCCCCGTGTCGTCCCTGCCGACGGCGCGCCCGCCGCCGCGCGTGTGGGCGGTGAAGCCCGCGCGTACGGAGATCCGGTGGGCGGGTGTGCGGTGGAAGGCGGCGGCCCTGATCGTGCCCCAGGGGTCGAGCGGGGTCACGGGGCTGTCCGAGCCGAAGGCGAGCGGGACACCGGCGCGCAGGAGTGCGGCGTACGGGTTGAGCGTGCCGGCGCGCGCCTCACCGAGCCGGTCGGCGTACATACCCGTCGTACCGCCCCACGCCGCGTCGAAGGCGGGCTGGACGGAGGCGGTGAGGCCGAGTTCGGCGAAGGCGGCGACGGTCTCGGGGGTCAGCATCTCGGCGTGCTCGACCCGGTGGCGGGCAGCCCGGATCCGGGCGAGGCCGAGCGTCTCGGCGGCGGCGCGCGTCCCGGCGACGACCGCGCCGATGGCGGCGTCCCCGATGGCGTGGAAGCCCGCCTGGAGACCGGCCTCGGTGCAGGCGGTGACATGGGCGGCGATGTCGGCCGCGTCGAGATGTGCGGCGCCGGTGTGGGGCGCGTCGGCGTACAACTCGCTCAGCCAGGCGGTGTGCGAGCCGAGGGAACCGTCCACGAAGAGATCGCCCGCCGCGCCGACGGCGCCGAGTTCACGGATCCGCGCGGCGCCCTTGGCGTCGCTGATCCGCTCGGCCCAGTAGCCGTGGACGCGCGGGCCGGGTTCGTCGTCGGCGAGCCGCAGGAGCCCGGTGAAGTCGTCCTCGGCGGAGATGTCGGGGCCGGCGCACTCGTGGAGGGTGCCGATACCGAGCGACGCCGCGTGGGCGCGCGCGACGCGCTGCGCCTCGGTGCGCTGCGCCGGGGTCACTGCGGCGTGCGCGGCGGCGCGCACGGCATGGTGGGCGTCGCCGGTCAACGGCGCGTCCCGGTGGAATCCTGCCAGTTCGGTGATGCCCGGCACCAGATCGAGCAGTGCGGTGGTGACCACGGCGGAGTGGACGTCCACCCGCGTCAGGTAGAGCGGCCCGCCGCCCGCCGCCTCGTCGAGCTCTCCACGGGTGGGGGCGCGGCGCTCGGGCCAGCGCGCGGCGTCCCAGCCGTGCCCGAGGAGCACCCGGTCGCCGGGGTGGGCGGTGCGGTGGGCGCGTACGAGCGCGAGCGCGGCGCCGAGGGTTCCCGCGCCGGACAGGTCGAGTCCGGTGAGGGCGAGGCCGGTGGCGGTGGTGTGGACGTGCGCGTCGGTGAACGCCGGGGTGACGAGGGCGCCTTCGAGGTCGACGGTCTCGTCGACACCGGAGGCGAAGGAGTCGGCGGCGCCCTCGGAGCCGACCCAGGCGACATGGCCGCTTTCGACGACCATCGCGGTGGCGAATGGGTCGGCGGGGCTGTGGACGTCTCCACCGCGCAGCAGCACGGTGCGGGGTTCGCTCAGGGTCCGGGGGGCGGCGCGATCGTTCATGACGCCCAGTCTCCCGGCTCGCGGAACGGCGAGTGCACGCAGGGGTACGAGAGCGGGCACCGGCGGCGCCGCCCGGCGGGTGAGCCGAAGGGAGTGCCCGCTGCCGCAAGACAGAGCGCGCGGAGGCCCCGAGGAACGAGGGGGCGAGCACGGTCGACCGTCGACACCGGCTCAAAGCGTCCCGGAGGCGAACTGAGCCCCAGAAAAAAATACGGCCCTAGAAGTGCGGCGCCCTCGCCTCGTACGGCGTGGACAGGACGACCGTCGTGCGGGTGGAGACACCCGCCAGCGTGCGGATCCGGGTCAGCAGGTGCTCCAGTTCCAGCGGCGTGGCCACCCGCACCTTGAGGATGTAGTTCTCCTCGCCGGCCACGCTGTGGCACGCCTCGATCTCGGGGATCGGGGCGAGCCGCTCCGCGATGTCGTCCGGCGCGCTGGGGTCGAAGGGTTTGACCGAGATGAACGCCGTCAGCGGCAGGCCGACGGCTTCCGGGTCGACGACGGCCGCGTACCCCCGCACCACTCCGCGCTGCTCCAGCCTGCGGACCCGCTGATGCACCGCCGAGGTGGACAGACCCGTGGCCTTGCCCAGGTCGGTGTAGCTCATCCGCCCGTCCTTGACGAGCAACTCCACGATCTGACGATCCAGCTCCTCCATGCGGATCAACCTATTGCCCGAGGAGGCTTCCGGCACAGCCGAGGGCGTACCGGATCGTCACCTGCGCCGGGCATGTGACGAAGACCACAGGTATGTCACGGGGTCCGTCGAGACCTCACGGTTACCTGCCTCGCGCGACGGGAATTGCTTGCTGTGGTCGAGGCCGCACGTGGCCTTTCGGCCCACCCGAGGGGGAGTGTCTCCATGCAGAGCCTGAAGCGCACCGGACGTATCGAACCGGAGCCCGTTGATCCCGTCGAGGCCGATGAGCTCGACTCCTACGACACCTTCGAGATGTACCGGGTCGTGTGCCCGGACTGCTCCCAGCCGATCGCCCTGCTGGCGGACGAGGACAGCCTGCCGGAGCACGCGCTCTGCCCCAGCCCGTGGACCCCGTTCGTGCTCACCGTGTGCGCGGGTACGGGCCGTCCGGCCCAGGACGCCCGCCCGGCCGACGAATCGCTCGACGCCCAGGAGCAGGACACCGCACTGCTGCTGACGCTCCCTCAGGGGCTGGACTGGCGGACACAGCCGTTCTCCCACGCGGGCGGCCCCAGTTCACGTCCGTTCAAGCTGCCGCACCTGCGGCGCCACGCCGCCTGACGCGCCGTCACTTATCGTTCGGGCCGATGGCCCGTCAATTCGCCCGACCCGTCCGCCGGTTGATGACGGCCGACGGACGGATCCGGTCCGGCGTGCGGGAGTTCAGCGGGTCTCGGGCCCCGCGAGGTGCCGGGCGATCACCATGCGCTGGATCTGGTTGGTGCCTTCGACGATCTGGAGCACCTTCGCCTCGCGCATGTAGCGCTCGACGGGGAAGTCGGCCGTGTAGCCGTAACCGCCGAGCACCTGGACGGCGTCCGTGGTCACCTGCATCGCGGTGTCCGTGCAGAACAGCTTCGCCATCGCCGCCTGCCGGGAGAACGGCAGGCCGGCGTCGCGCAGTCGCGCCGCCGCGAGGTACAGGGCCCGTCCCGCCTCGATACGGGTGGCCATGTCGGCGAGCATGAAGCGCAGCCCCTGGAAGTCGGCGATGGGGCGGCCGAACTGCCGGCGTCCCGTCGCGTACTCGACGGCCTCGTCGAGGGCGGCCTGGGCGACACCCACGGCGCAGGCCGCGATCCCGAGACGGCCGGAGTCGAGCGCGGCGAGGGCGATCGCGAAGCCCTGCCCCTCGTCGCCGATCCGCCGGTCGTCGCCGATCCGGACGCCGTCGAAGTGGAGTTGGGCGGTGGGCGAGCCGTTCATGCCCATCTTCTTCTCGGGCGCGGCGGCGACCAGTCCCTCGGCGTCGCCGGGCACCAGGAAGGCCGAGATGCCTCCGGCGCCCTCGCCCCCGGTGCGCGCGAGCACGCTGTAGAAGTCCGCGACGCCGCCGTGGGTGATCCATGCCTTGGTGCCGGTGATCACCCAGTCGTCGCCGTCCCTGACGGCCTTCGTGCGCAGTGAGGCGGCGTCGGAGCCCGAGGCGGGCTCGGAGAGGCAGTACGCGCCGAGCAGACCGCCGCCCAGCATGGCGGGGAGGTGCTCGGCCTGCTGGTCGGCCGTGCCGTACGAGGCGAGCGCGTGGCAGGCCAGGGAGTGGACGCTGACGCCGAGGCCGACGGTGAGACGGGCCGCGGCGAGTTCCTCGAGGACCTGGAGATAGACCTCGTACGGCTGGTCGCCGCCGCCGTGTTCGGAGTCGTACGGGAGGCCGAGCAGGCCCGATTCGGAGAGGAGGGAGAAGTTCCGCCGCGGGAAGTGTCCCACCGCCTCCTCCTCGGCCGCCACGGGGACGATCTCCCGCTCGATGATGTCGCGTACGAGTGCGAGCAGGTCCTTGGACTCCTCGGTGGGCAGCTGACGGTCCACCGGACGCGGGGCGCGGTCGGGCATGGCGGCGCTCTCCTCCCTTTCGGGGCGCTACGGCGGTCGCTCACGCAGGGTGTGGCGGCGCCGCCGGTCGAGGCCCGGGGGTGTCCCCAGGCCGGATACCTGCCCAGCCGATGCTGCCTTCCCGGATCACGGGGCAGGCTGACCAGCGGCTGTGGCGCGTTGAGTATGCCCGATCGGCGGGGTGTAGTCACGGGCGGTCAGGCCCCCCACCGGTTCCGCTCCGGTTCTGCCCGGCCGTCGGCGGGCGGCCGTCGGGCGTGCGCTCCGGCCGCTGTCGGAAAGCCGCCCCGGGTCCGTCGAGTGTGCCGGGAAGTTGGTCCGCACCATTGACCCACTGGTCTAGTCCTTCTAACGTCCCGGTGAACAGTCTTCGCGTCCATGCCAAGTCGACGGCATGGGCGTCGATCTCCCTCCCCACGAGGAGACACCATGCTCAGACCGCACCGTCCCCGCGCCCGTTTCCGGGCGCTCGTCGCCGCGGCGTGTACCGCCGTTCTCGGCGTGTCCCTGCTCGCCGGCGCCGGTACCGCGGCCGCCGACCAGGAGAAGGCCCCGGCGGCCCCCACAGCCGCCGGCGAGAAGGTCATCGGATACTTCGCCAACTGGGGTGTCTACGACCGGAATTACCACGTCAAGAACATCGAGACCTCCGGGTCGGCCGACAAGCTGACTCATATCAACTACGCGTTCGGCAACGTCCAGGGCGGCAAGTGCACCATCGGTGACGCCTTCGCCGACTACGAGAAGGCCTACACCGCCGACCAGAGCGTCGACGGTGTCGCCGACGCCTGGGACCAGCCGCTGCGGGGCAACTTCAACCAGCTCCGCAAGCTCAAGGAGCTGCACCCCGGCCTCAAGGTGATCTGGTCGTTCGGCGGCTGGTCCTGGTCGGGCGGCTTCGGTGAGGCGGCGAAGGACCCGGCCGCGTTCGCCAAGTCCTGCCACGACCTGGTCGAGGACCCGCGCTGGGCCGATGTCTTCGACGGCATCGACGTCGACTGGGAGTACCCGAACGCCTGCGGTCTGACCTGCGACACCAGCGGGCCGGACGCCTTCACCGACATGGTGTCGGCGCTCCGTACGGAGTTCGGCGGCGACAACCTGGTCACGGCGGCCATCACCGCCGACGCCTCCGACGGCGGCAGGATCGACGCCACCGACTACGGCGCCGCGGCCCAGTACCTCGACTGGTACCTGCCGATGACGTACGACTTCTTCGGCGCGTTCGCGGCGCAGGGCCCCACGGCTCCGCACTCGCCGCTCACGTCGTACGACGGCATCCCGCAGGAGGGCTTCAACTCCGACGCGGCGATCACCAAGCTGAAGGCCAAGGGCGTTCCCGCGGAGAAGCTGCTGCTGGGCATCGGCTTCTACGGCCGCGGCTGGACCGGGGTCACCCAGTCCGAGCCGGGCGGCAGCGCGACGGGCGCGGCGGCCGGCACGTACGAGGCGGGCATCGAGGACTACAAGGTCCTGAAGAACACCTGCCCGGCCAACGGCACCGTGGCCGGTACGGCGTACGCGCACTGCGGCAACAACTGGTGGAGCTACGACACCCCCGCCACCATCGGCACCAAGATGGACTACAAGAACGAGCAGGGCCTGGGAGGCACCTTCTTCTGGGAGCTCAGCGGTGACACGACCGACGGTGAGCTGATCAAGGCGATCAACTGACCGGTCGGGACACGTGTTTGCACCAACGGGGCGCCGGGCGGGCTCAGCGAGCCTGCCCGGCGCTCCGGCTGCGACGCCTCCTGACGGCCCCTCAGCGGCCGGTGTACGGACGGAAGTCCGGGTCCGGCGGCGGCGCCGGACACTCCGGCGCGAACTCCTCGATCGTGTTGAGCGTGTGCCGCAGCATCCGCACCAGCAGATCGCGCGGAATCTCCCGGGTCAGCTCGTCGCGGTGCTCCAGCCATTCGAGCGTCAGCCACTCGACGCTGCTGAGCCAGCCGAGCAGGGCGAGTCTGGCGATCGGCGGGATGTCCTGACGGCCGTACGCGCCCTCGGCGACGGTGGAGACCAGTCCCGTGCGCACCGCGTCGCGGATCGCCTGCACCTGGGTGTCGAAGCCGACGCCGCCCGTGATGATCGTCCGGTAGGCGGCCTCGTTGAACTCGGCGAATCGCAGATACGCCTCGACCGTGCGCTGTACGCGCTGGGTGTTCGGCAGATCACCGCCGCCCGCCGCGAGCGAGACCAGCTCCATCACCGAGTCCTCGATGATGGCGAGGTAGTAGCCGCGCTTGTTCTTGAAGTAGTAGTAGATCAGCCCCTTGGCGACACCCGCGTGCTGGGCGATATCGTCCATCGACAGGGCGTCGTACGACGTGTCGGCGAACAACTTCCGGCCGGTGGCGATGAGTTCGGAGCGACGCAACTGCGCCCGCTCACTCTCACCACGCTGCTGCCTGTTGTTCAAATCCGCGCGTCCCAGGTCTCGACTGTCACAGGAGATCCGCAGTATTGCAGACCCGCCGGCTCGGGCCGAGGGCGCCTGTGGCGCCGGGTGGGCGGCGGAGCCCCGTTACCTTTCTCGTGGCCCCGCAATGGGGTTCCTGGCCCCCGGGTCCGGTATGGCTGTGTGCCCCCTGTCGAAGGCGATGACCTGGGGGGTGTTGCCGCTGGGCTTCGGGGCACCGCTTGACCGCTGATGAGGGGCCTGACGACCGCCTGGTCCGGCGCAATGCCGGGCCGCTTCACCGGGCGGCATGTCTGCGTAACGTGGTTGCCGGCGTGTGGTGCCGCAGGGACGGCCGGGAGTTTCAGGAGACGAGTGGCGAGAGGCACACGCACATGGTCGACACGACCGCGATAGATCTCTTCCTCGGCCTGGACCTGGGCAAGGAGTTCCACCACGCCCACGGCCGGACCCGGGACGGCAGAACCGTGCACGACAAGCGGCTGCCCAACACCGAGCCGAGACTGCTGGAGCTGTT
The DNA here is from genome assembly GCF_010384365.1 of Streptomyces sp. S4.7. Lineage (NCBI taxonomy): Bacteria > Bacillati > Actinomycetota > Actinomycetes > Kitasatosporales > Streptomycetaceae > Streptomyces > Streptomyces sp. S4.7. Next base: position 995,051 of record NZ_CP048397.1, read on the forward strand.
CACCAGGCTGGTGGCGAAGTTCGGCACCGTTCTGGTGATCGTGGACCAGGTCGCGAACATCGGTGCGCTGCCGCTGACGGTGGCCCGTGCGGCGGGCTGCCGGGTGGCCTACCTGCCCGGGCTGTCGATGCGGCGGGCCGCCGACCTGCATCCCGGCGAGGCCAAGACCGATGCCCGCGACGCGTTCGTGATCGCCGAGACCGCCCGCACGATGCCGCACACCCTGCGGGCGGTGGACCGCGACGACGAGGTGCTGGCCGAGCTGACGATGCTCACCGGTTACGACAACGACCTGGCCGGCGAGGTCAACCGCACCACCAACCGGCTGCGTGGCCTGCTCTCCCAGATCCATCCCTCCCTCGAACGTGTCCTCGGCCCCCGCCTGGCCTACCCCTACATCCAGGCTCTCCTCCAGCGCCACGGCTCCCCAGCCAGGCTGAAGAAACTGGGCCGGGCCCGCTGCGAGTCCCTGCTCAAGGCGCACGGTTCGCGCAAGGCCCACCACCTCACCGCAGAGATCTTCGACGCGCTCGCCGAGCAGACCCTCGTCGTTCCCGGCACCGAGGCATCCGCGCTGATCGTGCCGGGACTCGCCGCCCAGCTCGCCGCCGCCCACACTCAGCGCCGCCAGGCCGAGCAGGAGATCGCTGCCCTGCTGGAGGCCCTCCCTCTTTTCCACCTCCTGACCTCCTTGCCCGGCCTGGGCGTCAGGACCACGGCCGCCGTGATCGTCGCGATCGGTGACGGCACCGGTTTCCCCAGCGCCGGACACCTCGCCTCCTACGCCGGACTCGCCCCGGCCACGAAGTCCTCCGGCACCTCGATTCGCGGCGAACACGCACCCCACCGCGGCAACCGGCTCCTCAAACGGGCCCTGTTCCAGGCCGCGTTCGCCGCGATCGGCTGCAAAACCGACCCGTCCTCCCGGACCTACTACGACCGCCAACGCGCACGCGGCAAGACCCACACCCAGGCGATCCTCCGCCTGGCCCGCCAGCGCGTGAACGTCATCCACGCGATGATCCGCACCGGGGCTCTCTACGAAGCACGCACCCCGGGCGACGTCGACCTCGCTGCCTGACGACTCCACCGCCCCCGCCCTCCAGGCCCCATCACACCCGCGCACCGGCACGGCCACCGCGGCCCCGCCGACCACCGCACTGCCCATCAGCCACCCGATCCGTCGGGGACATCCCGCTTCGCGGGACGTCCCAAAAAACCAGGATCAACCCCTACAAGCCGACCCCACCGGGGTTGACGAAACAGATAGGGGCACCCCCCGGCGCCCATGCGGGACGGCTCAGCGCACGCCTACGGCCTCCAGCGCCTTGCGCTGGGCCGAGGTGGGCTCCACGGGCCAGTAGAGGTAGCAGACGCCGCCGGTACCGGAGACGACCGTGCCCGCGGCGTTGTACCGCTTGGTCCGCAGCCAGATGTTCTCCCACTCACGGCGCTTGTAGATCCGCCGTACGGCCTCGTTGCTCGGGGAGGCGGGGTCGTTGGCGATCACGTCGCCGGCGGCCGTGAAGCCGATCACGGTCATCAGATGGCCGGAGGTGCCGTAGCCCGCGCCGGTCAGCTCGCTCGCCAGGAAGGACTGCGAGGTGATGACCGGGATGCCCGCGCGGATCAGCCGCTCGACGTCGGTGAGCGAGCCGAGCCGGGTGACGACGGCGTTCATGTCCTTGTACCCGGCCGCGTACGCCGCGTTGAAGGGCCAGTTGCCGCAGCCGTCGTACTGGTAGTCGAACGTGAACCGGGCCGCGTGACAGACCTGTGGGTCGGCGAAGTCCGGGTTCACCCAGGCCAGATCGGCGGCGGTGGGCTTGCGGCCCCAGTACTCGATGATCATCTGGGAGGAGGTGGGGCTGCACCAGGCCTCGCCGCCGTTGTCGTACTCCGGGTACTGACCGATGTGCGTGTTCTGCGAGTAGCGCGGCACCCCCAGCTCGCGCGCCACCTGGTGCGCGGCGGCCGGGACGGTGAAGCGGTCGGGGATGTCCGAGGCCATCGCGCCGACCCGCCGGACCGTCGGCGTGAGCGTGGTGCCGGGCTTGCGGTGGAGCGTGAGACGGAGCTGGTACGACACCAGGCGCAGACCGCTCGCCGGGTCGTCGACGGCGAAGGTGTCGGTCCAGACGCTGCTGCGGTCGTCCGTCTGGTCGTCGACGGACGTGCGGCGGATGTCGCCGTCCCCGGAGGCCCAGCGGCCCATCACGTACCAGGGGGTCGCCGCGCCGTCGGAGTAGGTGCCGCGCAGCTCGGTCTGGATCCAGGTGCCCGCGGGGGTGTCGGCGTTCCAGGAGGCGATCGCCTCGGTGGCCGGGACCTTGGAGCGGTGGACGGGTGAGGTCCAGGTCGCGTACTCCCAGGTGCTGGTGCTCCCGGTGTGCGGGTCCGTGTAGTCGGTGCTGCCCGCGGGGGTGGCGATGGCCAGTCCGGAGCGGCCGCCGGAGAGGACCTTCGTGCCGTTGGCCGTACCGCCCCGCCAGTCGGCGGCGGAGCTCCAGAACCGGTTGTCCACCCGGGCGGCCGCGCGGTGGTGGGCGGCGGACCGGGCGGACGGTGCGGCGGGAGCGGCGGCCAGGGCGGGCGCCGCGGCCGAGAGCGCGCCCGCGCCGGCCGCCGCGAGGGCCGTGGCGAGCACCGTGCGGCGCGACGCCGGGCTGTTCCAGGATGCTGCTGGGCTGTTCATGGGACCCCCGGGTCACTGGTCTCTTCACTGGTATGTGCACGACAGTCCGTCAACTATCGCGGCTCCCGAACGGCTTCGGCCAGCGATTCGTCTCGCGTCGCCGGACCAATATTGGTCTCCACCACTGATACGGCTCCACCGCGCGGGACCGCGCCGGAGCGCACCCGTCCGCGCATAGGCTGACCGGGTGGACGACCTCACCGAAGCCGCGACGGCACTGCGCGCACTGCCGCCTTCCTGCGGCCCGGTCCGGCTGGTCGCGGTCGACGGCCACGCCGGTTCCGGCAAGAGCACCTTCGCCGCGCGGCTCGCCGCCGCGCTCGGCGGCGCGCCCGTCCTGCACCTGGACGACCTGGCCACGCACGACGCGTTCTTCGACTGGACGCGGCGGCTCACCGACGACGTGCTCGGCCCCCTCTCGCAGGGCGCGACCGCACGGTACGCGCCGTACGACTGGACGCTGCGGCGCTTCCGTGCGCCCCTTCCACTGCCTCCCGTGCCGGTCGTCCTCATCGAGGGGGTGGGCGCGGGCCGGGCTGCGGTACGGCCGTGGCTGGCGAGGCTGCTGTGGATGGACCGGGCAGCCGAGGAGTCCTGGCGACGGGGCCGCAAGCGGGACGGACCGGAACTGTCGGCCTTCTGGGACGGCTGGACGCGGGCGGAGACGCGCCATTTCGCGGCCGATCCCTCGCGTCCCTTCGCCGATGTTCTGGTGCGTGAGTGGCAGGAGGGATACAAGTGGCTGCCCGGAACTCGTGCGAATGCGCCAGAGGTTGAACCTGTCACCTACGGTGACCGGACATTCCCTCCGTACTGAGCAGTCGGAAATCAGCCCCGAAGGTGCCTCAACTCGGCTTGACCAAGGGGTGGGACAGGTCTTACGTTCTCAATGTGCGGCTTTTCGGAGCCGCCGCGGACGCGAAGCCCCCGGTTGTTCCCCCGTGATCGGGGGCTTCGTTCTGCTCTCTTCGCCGCCTCCCGGCACCGTCCCCCACCCAGCGATCACCCTGGGTCACCGGCGCGGGCGGGAAGGCCGCGCCCTTATTCGCGCACCCTCTGCGCAGGTACGATGCCTCTTGGTTGGCTTGGTCAGGGGTCAATTCCCGTCCACGACAAGGTGGTTCAGCACGCTCTGCCGACGGGCGCCCGCCCGGCGGGACATCACGGGGTCATGGTTTGTGGGGGGCCTGATGGACATCGGCACGCAGGGCGCTGGAGCCCCGGCCGATCTCGCGTGGGTACGTGGTGTGGATGCGTACACGATGGGGGCGTATCCACAGGCGGAGGAGGAGTTCCGGGAGGCCGTACGGCTCGATCCCGGCATGGCGGACGGCTGGCTGGGGCTGCACGCGCTGCGGGTCGACACCACGACCGCGCTGCTGCACATGTACCGCCACCGCGACCGCTTCGGCGAGCAGCGCTCCCGCCACCGCCGCACGCTCAACTCCTGGTACTGGCTGGGCTGGTGGGTGCAGCCCGTGCTGGAGAGCCGGCGCGACCTGCTGCTCGCGCACGCCTCGCACTGGCTCGACGGCCGGCACGTGCCCGAGCTGGACCGGGCGCTGGCGGGGCTGCCGCCCGTGGACGCCGATCCCCATGTGCGTTTCCTGCACGCCTGCCGGGCCTATCTGGTCAAGGACTGGGACCAGTTGGTGCGCCACACCGAGTCCCTCGTCAACGACCCGCTGCTGGGAGTCGAGGCGGGCCTCTTCGGCGGTATGGCACGCGTCCGGCTGGAGATGTACGGACAGGCCGAGCCGCTCCTCTCGACATCCCTGATGCGCTGTCGCAGCGAACAGCCGCAGCGCAAGGAGCTGCGCTACTGGCTGGCGCGCGCCCACGAGGGGACCGGGCGCAGCGCCGCCGCGCTGCCGCTGTACCGGGCCGTGCACCGGACGGACCCCACCTTCATGGACACCGCCGCCCGGCTCGCGGCGATCACCGACTCCGACGGGTACGACGGGGCGGACGATTCGGCGGGTCTCGCGTCGGTCGCGCTGGCGGGGTTCGGTCAGGACGCGCTGGACGCGCAGATCGACGGCGAGTATCCGCAGGGCCCCGACCCGCGGCCGGGCGCCGAGGGCCAGTCCCCCTTCGGCGGGGGTGTTCCGCCGAACCCGCCGAACCCGGTGGACCCGGTGGACGGGATACGGGAGAAGGCGGGCGTACCGTCGCAGCCCCTTCCCCCGCAGTTCCCCGACCGCCCCACCGACCCGGTCCTGCTCGCCGAGGCGCTGGCCGAACTGGAGCGGATGGTCGGCCTGGAGCCGGTGAAACGCCAGGTCAAGGCGTTGTCCGCACAGCTCAACATGGCGCGGTTACGGGCCGGACAGGGGCTGCCCGTACAGCCGCCCAAGCGTCACTTCGTCTTCTCCGGCCCCTCGGGCACCGGCAAGACGACGGTCGCGCGCATCCTCGGCCGGGTCTTCTACGCGCTCGGACTGCTCGGCGGTGATCATCTGGTCGAGGCCCAGCGGGCCGATCTGGTCGGCGAGTTCCTGGGGCAGACGGCGGTGAAGGCGAACGAGCTGATCGACTCGGCGATCGGTGGCGTGCTGTTCGTCGACGAGGCGTACAGCCTCGCCAACTCGGGCTACAGCAAGGGTGACGCGTACGGCGACGAGGCCCTCCAGGTGCTCCTGAAGCGCGCGGAGGACAACCGGAACCATCTCGTGGTGATACTCGCCGGCTATCCGGAGGGCATGGACCGGCTGCTCGCCACCAACCCCGGTCTCTCCTCCCGTTTCACGACGCGCGTCGACTTCCCCAGCTACCGGCCCCTCGAACTGACCGCGATCGGCGAGGTGCTGGCCGCCGAGAACGACGACGTGTGGGACGAGGAGGCGCTGGACGAGCTGCGCAGCATCAGCGGCCATGTCGTCGACCAGGGCTGGATCAACGAGCTGGGCAACGGCCGCTTCCTGCGCACGCTGTACGAGAAGAGCTGCGCGTACCGCGATCTGCGGCTCTCGGGTTACGGCAGCACACCGGGACGCGACGATCTCGCCACGCTGCGGCTGCCGGACCTGATGCAGGCGTACGGCGAGGTGCTGTCGGGCCGGGGGCCGGCGGACCGGGGGCGCGCTCCGGGGGATCCGCCCCAGCTCTGACCGGGCCGGTGCGCGGTCCGTCCTCGAACGCCCGACCGGCGGCGAGCCGTCCGGCGTTCGAGGACGGGCGAGCGTTCAGTGCGCCAGGGCCTGGTCCGACGGGTCGGGCGGGCCGGCCTTGCCGCCGGACCGCAGCGCCACCGGCAGCGTCGCCTCCCGGTGGTCCGGGTCCCGTACCTCTCCCACGAGCGTCTCCAGTACGTCCTCCAGCGCGACGAGCCCCAGCACCCGGCCGGACCCGTCGGCGACCTGCGCGAGGTGCGTGGCGGCCCTGCGCATGACGGTGAGGGCGTCGTCCAGGGGCAGCTCGGCCCGCAGGGTCGTCATCGGCCGCCAGATGTGCTGCGGCACGGCGCGCTCGCGCTCCTCCAGGTCGAGGACGTCCTTGACGTGCACGTACCCCATGAAGACCCCGGCGTTGTCGGCGCAGACCGGGAAGCGGGAGAAGCCGGTGCGCACCGTCAGCTCCTCGATCTCGCGGGGCGTGACGGCCGGGGTCACCGTCACCAGCCCGGCCCGGCTGAGCAGGACGTCGGTGACCGGCCGGGAGCCGAGCTCCAGGGCGTCCTCCAGCCGCTCCTGCTCCTCCGGTTCCAGGAGACCGGCCTGGCCGGAGTCCTCCACGAGCCGGTTGAGCTGCTCGCTGGTGAAGACGGCCTCCACCTCGTCCCTGGGCTCGACGCCGAAGGCCCGCAGGACCAGGCCGGCGCAGGCGCCGAGGGCCGCGGTGACGGGGCGGCAGAGCCGGGCGAAGCCGACAAGTCCGGGGCTGAGCCAGATCGCGGTCCTCTCCGGCGCGGCCATGGCGAGATTCTTCGGGACCATCTCGCCGATGACGAGGTGCAGGAAGACGACCGCGGCGAGCGCGACGAAGAAGCCCAGGGGATGGATCAGCCCCTCGGGCACATGGGCCGCGTGGAAGAGGGGTTCGAGGAGGCGGGCCACGGTGGGCTCGGCGACGGCGCCGAGCGTCAGGGAGCAGATGGTGATGCCGAACTGCGCGGCGGCCATCATCTGCGGAAGATTCTCCAGACCGTGCAGCACCTGGCGCGCGCGTGCCGATCCCTGGGCGGCCAGCGGCTCGATCTGGCTGCGGCGCACGGAGACGAGCGCGAACTCGGCCCCGACGAAGAATCCGTTGGCGAGGACGAGCAGGACGGCGAAGAGAAGCTGGAGGGCGCTCACCGGGCCGCCTCCGCCTTCGCGGGAACCTGCGCGGGTGCCGGGGTGGGGGCAGGGGCGGGGGCCGTGGCCTCCGGCGTCGCCGCTGACCGGGCCGGGGCCGCGGCGGGGACCGGTGCCGGGATGTCGCCGGTGCGCACGAGCCGTACCCGCTCGGCGCGGTAGCGACCGACCTGCCGGACGGAGAGCCGCCAGCCGGGCAGCTCCGCCCGGTCACCGGGCGCGGGGATGCGGCCCAGCAGGTCGGCGACCAGCCCCGCCACCGTCTCGTACGGCCCGTCGGGCACTTCGAGCCCTATCCGCTGCAGCGTGAGGACCCGGCAACTGCCCTCGGCGTCCCAGGTGGGCCGCCCGTCGTCGGTGGCGACGGAGGCGAGTTCGGGCCGTCCGTCACCTTCGCTGTCGTGCTCGTCCAGGACCTCGCCGACCAGCTCCTCGATGATGTCCTCAAGGGTGACGACCCCGGCCGTACCGCCGTACTCGTCGATGACCACGGCGATGGGCTGCTCGCTGCGCAGACGCTCCAGGAGCTGCTGCACCGGCAGCGTCTCGGGCACGAGCTGGGCCGGCACGGAGATCCGGCCGACCGGCACGCGCCGGCGCTCGTGGGCGGGGACGGCGAGCGCGTCCTTGAGATGGGCCATGCCGACGATCTCGTCGATGCGCTCGCGGTAGACCGGGAAGCGCGAGAGGCCGGTGGCACGCGTCAGGTTGAGTACGTCGGCCGCTGTGGCGTCCGACTGGAGGGCTATGACCTTCACGCGCGGGGTCATCACATGCTGCGCGGTGAGGTGGCCGAGGGACAGGGTCCGTACGAAGAGGTCCGCCGTGTCCTGTTCGAGGGCGCCGGCCAGCGCGGAGTGCCGGGCCAGCGAGACCAGTTCACCGGGCGTACGGGCCGAGGCCAGCTCGTCGGTCGGCTCGACGCCGAACAGCCGCACCAGCCGGTTGGCCACCGCGTTGAGCAGGGTGATCACGGGCCGCAGGACGGTGGCGAACAGATGCTGGGGTCCCGCGACGAAGCGCGCGACCTGCAACGGCCGGGAGACCGCCCAGTTCTTCGGTACGAGTTCGCCGATGACCATCTGGACGGCGGAGGCGAGGAGCACACCGATCACCACGGCGACCCCGGACACGGCCCCTTCGGGCAGACCCGTCGCGGTGAGCGGGCCGTCGAGCAGCCGGGCGAGCGCGGGCTCGGCCAGCATGCCGACGACGAGCGAGGTGATGGTGATGCCGAGCTGGGTCCCGGACAGCTGGAAGGACAGCTCCCGCAGGGACCTGACGACGGCGCGGGCACGGCGGTCGCCGGCCGCCGCCGCGCGTTCGGCGTCCGGGCGGTCCACGGTCACGAGGCCGAACTCGGCGGCGACGAAGAATCCGTTGGCGAGGATGAGAAGGAATGCCGCGGCGAGCAGCAGAAGGGGGATGGTCATGCCGCCGCCTTTTCGAAGGCGGCGGCGCGGGTACTACCGGATGATCCGTCCATTGCTGGAGGGAGTCACTCCTCGGGTCGCAGGATGCCCCGCGGGCCGGTACTCACGGCCGTCGGATGCGGGGCGGGGCGCACCTGGCGCCTCCGTCCCCAGAGTAGCCACTGGGACGGGCACCGCAATGTTCACGCCGGACCGGTGTCCGTGGACGCGTCCCCACCGGCGTCCTTGGTACCGGGGTCCGGGGCCACGGCTCCGCCGGCCCGCGCCGCCGTCTCCGCGCCGGTGCCGTGCGACTCCGCGAGCAGGCGCAGCGTCCGCGCGTCGCGCACGGCCTTCTGCTTGGCGACACCGGGCTGGATGCCCAGCGCGGCCAGGCTGGTGCCGTCGCTCAGGTCGAGAAAGACCCACGGGTCGCCGACCCGCAGGTTGACGCGCAGGATCTCGGCCCACTCCAGCCGCCGGATGCGGGTGATGTTGACCACCGTGACACCCGTGTCGTGGGCGACGACCTTGGGGCGGCTCAGCAGGACCAGCACTCCGAAGAAGAGCAGACCGACGAAGACGAAGCTGACGCGCTCCCCCGTGTTCAGCTTCTCCAGCATCACGGACATGGCCGTGATGACGAGGAGCATGACCGTCCCGACGGAGAGCAGGACGACGCGCGTGCCGTTCGGCCGGAACGTCACGGGGAGGGCGGGGAGTTCGGGGCGGGCGGCCGGCACGGGCATCAGGTGTGGTCCTTCACAGGCGGCAGGCGTGGATGGCCGTGGTGAGAATGGCGCGGGCACCCAGCTCGTACAGGTCGTCCATGATGCGCTGCGCCTCCCTGGACGGGACCATCGCGCGGACGGCGACCCAGCCCTCGTTGTGCAGCGGCGAGATGGTCGGCGACTCCAGGCCGGGTGTGAGGGCCACGGCGCGCTCCAGGTGCTCGGCGCGGCAGTCGTAGTCCATCATCACGTACGTACGGGCGACCAGGACGCCCTGGAGGCGGCGCAGGAACTGCTGGACCTTGGGTTCGTCGGCGTCCGCGCCGCTGCGGCGGACGACGATCGCCTCGGACCTCATGATCGGCTCGTCGACGACTTCGAGGCCGGCGTTGCGCATCGAGGTGCCGGTCTCCACGACGTCCGCGATGATCTGCGCCACGCCCAGCTCGATCGCGGTCTCGACGGCTCCGTCGAGGTGGACGACGGAGGCGTCCACGCCCTTGTCGGCGAGGTACTTGACGACGATGCCTTCGTAGGAGGTGGCGATCGTCAGCCCGCCGAAGTCGGCGACGGACGTGGCCGTGCCGGGCTTGGCCGCGAAGCGGAAGGTGGAGCGGGCGAACCCGAGCGGCAGGATCTCCTCGGCGCCCGCGCCCGAGTCGAGCAGCAGGTCGCGTCCGGTGATGCCGATGTCGAGCCGCCCGGAGCTCACGTAGATCGCGATGTCGCGCGGGCGGAGGTAGAAGAACTCGACCTCGTTCTCGGGGTCGACCAGGACGAGTTCCTTGGACTCCTTGCGCTGCTGGTAGCCCGCCTCATGGAGCATCGCCGACGCTGCCCCGGAGAGTGAACCCTTGTTGGGGACGGCGATACGCAGCATGAGAGCGGCTTCCTTACGTATGCGTGGGAGCGGGGGAAGGAACGGTGGACGGGACGGGGTCAGGGGGGCGGGGCGCCTGCGCGGCCGTACGTCGCCGGGGGCGGTGCTCAGAGATGGGAGTAGACGTCGTCGAGCGAGATCCCGCGCGCGACCATCATCACCTGGACGTGGTACAGCAGCTGCGAGATCTCCTCGGCGGTGGCTTCGGGGCCCTCGTACTCGGCCGCCATCCACACCTCGGCGGCCTCTTCGACGACCTTCTTACCGATGGCATGCACCCCCTTGTCCACCAGTTCGGCGGTGCGGGAGGTGCTGGGGTCGCCCGTGGCGGCCTTCTGCTGGAGCTCGGTGAAGAGCTCCTCGAACGTCTTCGACATGGTGAGGACCACCCTACGCGGTCCGCCGGGGCCGTCAGCGCCAGGGTTCGGCGACCGTACGAAGGGTGGCCGCCGTGGCGACGGCGGCGGTGACGGCCTCGTGCCCCTTGTCCTCGTTGGAGCCCTCCAGCCCGGCCCGGTCGAGCGCCTGCTCCTCGGTGTCGCAGGTCAGTACGCCGAATCCGACGGGTACCCCGGTGTCGATCGAGACCTTGGTCAGACCCTGGGTGACGCCCTGGCACACGTAGTCGAAGTGCGGGGTCCCGCCGCGGATGACGACGCCGAGGGCGACGACGGCGTCGTAGCCGCGGTCGGCGAGGACCTTGGCGACGACGGGCAGCTCGAAGCTGCCGGGGACCCTGAGCACGGTCGGCTCGTCGATGCCCAGTTCACGCAGCGCGCGCAGGGCGCCGTCGACGAGTCCGTCCATGACCCTCTCGTGCCACAGGGCCGCGATGACCGCCACCCGCAGGTCGCCGCAGTTGCGGACGGACAGTTCGGGTGCACCCTTGCCGCTCATGTCTCTCCTGTTGTTCCGATGTTCCGATGTGCCGATGTGCCGATGTGCCGATGAAGCGAAATGTGTACGTCGTGCTCAGGGCTTGGTCACTGGTTGCCGCAGGCCGACGTGGCCGCCGGGTCGAGCCAGGGCAGTTCGTGCCCCATCCGGTCCCGCTTGGTGCGCAGGTACCGCAGGTTGTGCTCCCCCGCCTGGACGGGCATGGGCTCGCGGGCGGTCACGTCGAGACCGTGCCGCGTCAACGCGTCGATCTTGTCGGGGTTGTTGGTCATCAGCCGCAGGCTGCGCACGCCGAGGTCGTCGAGGATCCGCGCCCCCGCCGCGTAGTCCCGCGCGTCGGCGGGCAGACCGAGTTCCAGGTTGGCGTCGAGGGTGTCGTGCCCGCGCTCCTGGAGTTCGTACGCGCGCAGCTTGGACAGCAGGCCGATGCCGCGCCCCTCGTGGCCGCGCAGATAGACGACGACGCCCCGGCCCGCCTCCGTGACGCGCCGCATCGACGCCTGGAGCTGTGGGCCGCAGTCGCAGCGCTGCGAGGAGAAGATGTCGCCGGTCAGGCACTCGGAGTGCATCCTGACGAGCACGTCGCCGCCGTCACCGATGTCACCGTGGACGAGGGCGACGTGCTCGACGCCGTCGACGGTGGACCGGTAGCCGAACGCGGTGAAATCGCCGAAGGCCGTGGGCAGCCGGACCTCGGCCTCGCGACGGACGGTGGGCTCGGCCGAACGCCGGTACGCGATCAGGTCCTCGATGGAGATGATCGTCAGGCCGTGCTTGCGCGCGAACGGGATCAGCTCCGGCAGCCGGAGCATGACGCCGTCCTCGCCCGCGATCTCGACGATCGCCCCGGCCGGCCGCAGCCCCGCGAGCCGGGCCAGATCGACCGCCGCCTCCGTGTGACCGTCGCGTACGAGCACCCCGCCCGGCCTGGCGCGCAGCGGGAAGACATGGCCCGGCCGTACGAAGTCGCCGGGCCCGGCCGCGTCTCCGGCGGCGAGCAGACGCAGTGTGGTGGCCCGGTCGGCGGCCGAGATGCCGGTGGTGACGCCGTGCGCCGGACCGGCGTCGACGGAGACGGTGAAGGCGGTGCGCATCGATTCGGTGTTGTGGTCGACCATCTGCGGCAGTTCGAGCCGGTCCAGCTCGTCGCCCTCCATGGGCGCGCAGATCAGTCCGCGGCACTCGCTCATCATGAAGGCGACGATCTCGGGGGTCGCCTTCTCGGCGGCGATCACCAGATCGCCCTCGTTCTCGCGGTCCTCGTCGTCGACGACCACGACGGGGCGGCCCGCGGCGATGTCCATGATGGCCCGCTCCACGGGGTCGAGGGCGAAGTCCTCGATGTTGTCGGTGGAGTACCAGGTGGGCTGTGCGGTCATGCTGCTGCTCCTTCCAGAGCCGGGGTGCCGACGCGGGTGCGCAGCCACCAGTCACGCAGTCCCCACAGGACGAGACCGAGGTAGACGACGTACACGAAGCCGGAGAAGGCGAGTCCGCTGCTGAAGGCGAGCGGTACGCCGACGAGGTCGACCAGGAGCCAGGCGAACCAGAACTCGACCAGACCGCGCGCCTGGGCGACCATCGCGGCGAGGGTGCCGACGAAGATGTACGCGTCGGGCCAGGGGTTCCAGGACAGTTCGGGTACGGCGGTGAACAGGCCGCCGACGGCGAGGGTGCCGAGTGCCGTGCCGCCGAGGAGCAGCCAGCGCTCGGGCCAGGTGGCGAACCGTACGGCGATCGTGCCGACCGAGCCGTCAGAGTCTCGCAGCCTTCCGCGCTGCCACATCCGCCACCCAAACAACGCCACGCCGATGACGAGGAGTTGCTTGCCGACACCGCCGCTGAGGTGCGCCGAGGCGTAGGCGGCGACGAGGACGACACCGGAGAGCAACTGCGCGGGCCAGGTGAGGATCGAGCGCCGCCAGCCGAGCGCGAGGGCGATCAGGCCGATGGAGTTGCCGATCATGTCGGACCAGATGATGTGCTGGCCGAAGGCGGTGAACGCCTCCGCGTTCAGCCAGTCCGTGGCCGGCCAGGAGGGCATGGCGCTCATCGGACCGGCCCCCCGGCGTCCGGGGCGGGGAAGGCCAGCAACCGCTCCACGTACTTGGCGATCACGTCGACCTCCAGGTTGACCGGGTCGCCGGGCTGTTTGATGCCGAGGGTGGTCAGCGCGAGGGTGGTGGGGATGAGGCTGATGGTGAAGTAGTCGGGTCCCGCGTCGACCACCGTGAGGCTGACTCCGTCGACGGTGATGGAGCCCTTCTCGACCACGTAGCGCGCGAGGCCGGCGGGGAGCGAGACCTTGACGATCTCCCAGTGTTCGGACGCCTTGCGGTCCACGACCGTGCCGGTGCCGTCGACATGGCCCTGGACGATGTGTCCGCCGAGCCGGCCGCCGACGGCCATGGGCCGCTCCAGATTGACCCGGGCGCCGGGCACGAGTACGCCGAGGCTGGAGCGGTCGAGGGTCTCGGCCATGACGTCGGCGGTGAACTCGCCGCCCTCTTCGAGGTCGACGACGGTGAGGCAGACGCCGTTGACGGCGATCGAGTCGCCGTGCCTGGCGCCTTCGGTGACCACGGGGCCGCGCAGACGGAAGCGGGAGGAGTCGCCGAGGTTCTCGACGGCGGTGACCTCACCCAGTTCTTCGACGATTCCGGTGAACACTCAACGCTCCTTGGGAGTTGAAACGGCTGCGGTGCCTGCGGGGGCGGTGCCTGCGTCCGCGCTGCTCGCGGGGGCGGCGGCCACGGGTGCGGCGCGTTGCGGTACGGCGGTGACACGGAGATCGGGGCCGACACTTTCGGTCCCGGTCATCCGCAGGCGCAACGCCCCCGTGAGGGTGGTGATTCCGGCGTCGCCGAGCGAGGCGGGTCCGGCGCCCAGAAGGACGGGCGCGAGATAGCCGACGACCTTGTCGACGGCCCCGGCCGCGACGAAGGCACCGGCCAGCGTCGGACCGCCTTCGAGGAGGACGGAACGGACGCCGCGCGCGTGCAGGCCGGCGAGCAAGGCGGGGACGGACAGCCCCCGTTCGGCGCGCGGCAGCCGCAGGACGTCCACCGGCGCCCCGCCGGGCCCGGCCGCCTTGAGGTGCGTCGTGTCCGCGTCGTCGGCGACGGCGATCAGCGTGGGCCCCGCACCGTCGAGCACGCGTGCCCCCGGCCGTACCGCGGTGGCCCCGGTGTCGACGACGACCCGCAGCGGCTGGACGGCGCCCTCGACACCGCGGACCGCGAGGTGCGGGTCGTCGGCGCGCGCGGTCCCCGAGCCGACGACGACCGCGTCGGCCTCGGCGCGGAGCCGGTGGACGTCGGCGCGCGACTCGGCGGAGGTGATCCACCGGCTGGTGGCGTCGGCCGCCGCGATCCGGCCGTCGAGCGTGGCGGCGTACTTCCACAGGACGTGGGGGCGGCCGAGCCGTACGGAGGTGAGCCATGCCGCGTTTCCGGCCTCCGCCTCGTCGGCGAGCAGGCCCTGCTCGACCCGTACCCCGGCCGCCCGCAACGTCTGCGCGCCGCCGGTGGCCCGGGGATCGGGATCGCCGACCGCGTACACGACACGGGCGATCCCGGCCTCGGTGAGCGCCCGGGAGCAGGGTCCGGTGCGGCCGGTGTGGTCGCACGGTTCGAGGGTGACGTACGCGGTGCCGCCCACGGCCCGGCCACCGGCCGCGCGCAGGGCGTGGATCTCGGCGTGCGGGCCGCCGGCGCGCTGGTGGAATCCCTCGCCCGCAGGCTGTCCGGCGGCGTCGAGGATCACGCATCCGACAATCGGATTGGGGCTGGTGGCGCCGAGCGCGCGGGCGGCGAGCGTGACGGCCCGCCGCATGGCGTCCATGTCGGCCGTGGTGGTGGCCACCGGGTCCTCCCTGCCTCTGGGGCACGGACTCCGGGGCCTGTCGATGACGACAGAGAAACGGGAAACGCACACGGGAACGCCGGGACCGATGAACGGAACGTCCGAGGACGATCCGCCGACGGCGGCATACCGGTGACGGCCCGCCGCGCACTGCCTCCCATCCGGACTTTCACCGTCGGTCCAGGAATTCCACCTGGTCAACCGGCCGCTGGAAGCGGTCGGGTCGCGGACTGTAACCGCCGGTTCGGAATTGCACCGACCCCGGAGTGCGCTGCTGCTGGTACGGAACCAGTGTGCCACGCCTGATCGTCGGCCATCGGGGGTGTGTGCGCCGAATCACAGACGATGGCCCCGACCGTGGCCGGGCGGTGGTCCCGGGAGGGCGCAGTAGACGAGGCGCGGCGGGATCTCCACGACACTCCCCGGCACCCTCTCGTCACACGGAGCGTCACACGCTGGCAGGCTTGGGCCATGGCGACAATCCTCGTGACCGGTGGTACGGGAACACTCGGCAGACAGGTCGTGGACCGGCTGCGCACGGACGGGCACACCGTCCGTGCGCTGAGCCGGAGTTCTAGGCCGTACGCCGTCGATCTGCGCGACGACGACAGCAGGGCGCTCGACGAGGCGCTGAGGGGTGTGGACGTGGTCGTACACTGCGCCACCTCGGCGCGCGGGGGTGACGACAGGGCGGCGGCGCATCTGGTGGAGTCGGCCGTGCGCGCGAGCATCCCGCATCTCGTCTACATCTCGGTCGTCGGGGGCGACCGGTTGCCGCTCGGCTACTACCGGACGAAGCGGATCGTCGAGCGGATGATCGAGGATTCGGGGCTCGGCTGGACGATTCTGCGCACGACCCATTTCCACGATCTGGTCCTGAAGATGCTGGAGGGGGCGACGAAGCTGCCGGTCGCCACGGTGCTGCCGGCACGGGTCAGCCTCCAGCCGATCGGCTCGGCGGAGGTCGCGTCGCGCCTGGCGGACCTGGCCACGCGCCCGCCGGCCGGCCGGGTGCCCGACCTCGGGGGGCCCGAGGTCCGCACGCTGGAGGATCTGGCCGAGGCGTATCTGCGGGCGACGGGCCACAGGCGTCGGCTGCTGGCGATGCCGCTGTTCGGCAAGGCGTACGCGGGCTACCGGCGGGGTGACCAGCTGGCGCCCGAACGGGCCGTGGGCAGGGAGACGTTCGAGGACTTCCTGGCGACGCGGAAGATGTGAGGCCCACGGGCCCCCCTCGGCCCCCCTCGGCCCCCGCGGGCCGCCGCACCGGTCGACGTGTCCGTCGTCGGATCTCTCGCCGGATCCGTCTGACGGCCCGGTTCAGCTCGGCGGGGCGAACAGGTCGTTCTGGGCGGCGTCCCGCGCCGTCAGCAGCGCACCACGCAGCACTGCCGCGCCGCCCAGGGAGCTCGCCACGACCTTCGTACGGAGGGGGGACATCTCGGCCAGGCGGGCCTCGACGCGGGACGCCAGCGCCGTACCGCCCGCCTGTCCGACCTCGCCCCCCAGGACCACCCTGCCGGGGTCGAGTACGGCGCTGATGGCCGCGGCGCCGACCGCGACCGGCGCGGCGAGGGCGTCGAGGAAGGCCTCTCCCGCGGCGCCCGCGGTGAGTGCGGCGCGCACGACGGCCGCGGCGGGCGGCTCCTGGGGGCCTGCTTCGGCGAACAGGCCGTGGCGCTCGGCGAGTTCGCAGATGCCCGCCGAACCGGCGAGGGTGTGGAACCCGCCGTCGCAGGCGGTGGCGGAGGGCAGGCCGGAGGTCCCCGGTACGGGCAGGAAGCCGATCTCGCCTGCGCCGCCCGACGCACCGCGCCGGACCTTCCCGTTCAGGACGAGGGCGGCGCCCACCCCGAAGCCGAGCCACAGCAGTACGAAGCTGTCCGCGCCCCCGTCGCGGGCGGCGCCGACGCGCTGTTCGGCGACGGCGGCGAGATTGGTCTCGTTCTCGACGAGGACCGTCGCGGTCAGGCGTTCCTGAAGCGCGGCGACGAGTCTTCGGTGCCAGGCGGGCAGTCCGCTGGTCTCGCGGAGTTCGCCGGTCACCGGGTCGATCAGGCCGGGCGCGCCGATGCCCACGCTGTGCAGGCGTACGGCGCCCGCCTCGCGGGCGGTGCGCTCCAGCAGGGCCGCCGCGCCCTCGACGGCCGGTTCGGTGCCCGTGTCGCTGCCGATGGGCAGCACCGCCTCGGCGAGCGTCGCCCCCAGGAGGTCGGTGACGACGACGGTGACGCTCTGCGTCCGTACGTCGAGCGCCGCGAGGTGCGCCCGGTCGGCGACCAGCCCGTACAGCCGCGCGTTCGGGCCGCGACGCCTGCCTCCCGTCTCGCCGACGATCGTGACGAGTCCGGAGCTTTGCAGCCGCTCCACCAGATCGGCGACGGTGGGCCGGGAGAGCCCGGTGAGCGTCTTGAGCTGTCCCGCCGTCAACGGGCCCTCGTCCTGGAGGAATTCCAGGGCGAGGCGGTCGTTGATGGCCCGTGCCGTGCTCGGGGATGCGGCCATGGCCTGGATCCTTCCAGATGTCTGCGGATCTCATCGCGCCCACTGCCGTCTATTTATCAGGCAGGGTTCCTGATAGTTTACTGCCCGCACTGTTGGACGGCGCCCGCGCGCCGTACGGGGAGGACGGAACCGAATGCCGACTGGACCACCGGTCTTCGACGGACAGCAACTGCGGCGGGCGCGGTACGCGGTGGCCGCCGTCTTCTGTGTGCACGGCGCGGTCACCGGCAGCTTCGCGACCCGTATCCCCTGGATCCAGGACCACGCGGCGCTGAGCGCCGGGCAGTTGGGGCTCGCGCTCGCCTTCCCCGCCATCGGTGCCTCGGTGGCGATGCCGCTGGCGGGCGCGATCAGCCACCGTTTCGGCGCGCGTACGGCGCTGCGCGGACTGCTCGCGCTGTGGACGCTCTCCCTCACGCTGCCCTCGCTCGCCCCGAATCTGGTCACGCTCTGTCTGGCACTCTTCGTGTACGGCGCGACCTCGGGCATGTCGGACGTCGCGATGAACGCCCTCGGCGTGGAGATCGAGAACCGGCTCGACAAGTCGATCATGTCCAGCCTGCACGGCATGTGGAGCACGGGCGCCCTGCTGGGCTCCGCCGGCGGCACGCTCGCGGCCCACATGGACAGCGACGTGCGTGTGCACCACCTGATCGCCGCCACCGTGCTCACCGTCACGGGCATGATCGCCTGCCGGTGGGTGCTCGACCTGCGCAGCACGCCCGAGGACGAGCCGCCGCCGCGCTTCGCACTGCCGCCGAAGTCCGCACTGCTCATCGGTGCCGTCGGCTTCTGCGCGGTCTTCGCGGAGGGCGCGAGCCTCGACTGGTCGGCGGTGTATCTGGAGGACGTACTGGACACCTCCCCCGGTCTCGCCGCCGCGTCCACCACGGCCTTCGCACTCACCATGGCCATGGCACGGCTGCTCGGCGACCGGATCGTCGACCGCTTCGGGGCGGTGCGGTGCGTCAGGGTGGGCGGCGTCTCCGCCACGCTCGGCGGTGTGCTGGTGGTCTTCGCGCCCAATCCCCTGGCCGCCATGGGCGGGTTCGCCCTCGTCGGGCTGGGTGTGGCGGTGGTGGTGCCGCTGGCCTTCGCCGCCGCCGGGCGCAGCGGGCCGAACCCCAGCCAGGCCATCGCGGGCGTCGCGACCATCACGTACACGTCGGGGCTGATCGCGCCCTCGGCGATCGGCGCGGTGGCCGACGCGACGTCGCTGGTGGCCTCGTTCGGCCTGGTGACCGTGCTTGCCTTCGGTCTGGTGCTGGGCGCGAGCGTCCTGAGGACCGGGGACCGGCGTGCGGCTCCGGACGCAGTTCACGGAGCAGAACCGCGAGAGCGGGACCGACCCGGAAGCCGACGGGGGCAGGCCCTACCATGACGCTGATCTTCTCGGCGCCGGATTCGGAAGTGGAGCCACCCTCATGAAGCCCCTCACGAAGCTCGGTGTGCGCTGGACCCTGCACGGCGACGGACGAACTCCCGCGCCCGGCGCCGTCGTACGGCCCGATGAACGGCTCTCCTGGCCGCGGACGGCCGGGCTCGGCGCCCAGCACGTGGTGGCGATGTTCGGCGCGTCGTTCGTCGCGCCCGTCCTGATGGGCCTCGACCCCAACCTCGCGATCATGATGTCCGGTGTCGCGACGGTCGTCTTCCTGCTGGCCACCCGCGGCCAGGTGCCGAGCTATCTCGGCTGCTCACTGTCGTTCGTCGGGGTCGCCGCCACGATCCGGGCATCGGGCGGCGACAGCGCCACCGTGACCGGCGCGGTCCTCGTCGTCGCCGTCACGCTCTTCCTCGCGGGCCTGGCCGTACGGCGGTTCGGCGCCCGGATCATCCACGCCGCGATGCCGCCGGTCGTGACGGGCGCGGTCGTGATGCTCATCGGATTCAATCTGGCGCCGGTCTCCGCCAAGACGTACTGGCCGCAGGACCAGTGGACCGCGCTGCTGGTGATGGTCTTCACCGCGCTGGCCGTGGTCTGTCTGCGCGGCTTCTGGTCACGTATCGCGATCTTCCTCGGTCTGCTCTTCGGGTACGGCGTCTCCTGGCTCTTCGACCAGGTCATCGGCAAGATCCACTCCCCCGCCGGCGGCGCCGAGTCCGTCGACCACTGGCGCCTGGACCTCTCCCTGGTCGGGAAGGCCGACTGGATCGGGCTCCCGGACTTCCACGCGCCGAGCTTCGAGTGGTCGGCGATCCTGGTCGCTCTGCCCGTCGTCATCGCGCTGATCGCGGAGAACGCCGGGCATGTGAAGGCCGTCGGCGAGATGACCGGCGACTCCCTCGACAGCAAGCTGGGCACGGCGATCGCCGCCGACGGCGCCGCGTCGATGCTCTCCACCGCCGTCGGCGGGCCGCCCAACACCACGTACTCCGAGAACATCGGCGTGATGGCCGCGACGCGTGTGTACTCGACGGCGGCGTACTGGGCCGCCGCCGGCTTCGCCCTGCTCTTCGGACTCTGCCCGAAGTTCGGCGCCGTCGTCGCCGCCGTTCCCGGCGGGGTGCTGGGCGGTATCACCGTCATCCTCTACGGCATGATCGGTCTGCTCGGAGCACAGATATGGATCAACGCCGGGGTGGATCTGCGCAATCCGCTGAATCTGGTCCCGGCCGCGGCGGGCATCATCATCGGCGTCGGCGGGGTCACGCTGAAGTTCACGGACAGCTTCGAACTCGGCGGCATCGCGCTCGGCTCGATCGTGGTCATCGCCGGCTACCACGTGCTGCGCGCCTTCGCCCCGCCCCATCTGAAGGCTGACGGACCGCTGCTCGACTCGGGCACGTCCACGTACGACAGCGGGGACGAGGGAGACCGGCGGCCCGCCTCGAAGCAGTAGCGGGCGGGGCCCGGCCATCCGCGCCCCCGCCCCCTCAGTCCTCCGGCAGCTCGACCGGGGCGATCTCGTCGTACACGTCGCCCGGCCCGGGATTCGTCGCGTCCGTGGCGCCGCCGAAGTGCGTCATCACACCCCACACGGCGTTGAGCGCGGTCTGTACGGCGCCCTCCGCCCACCCCGCCGTCCACGAGATGTCGTCCCCCGCGAGGAAGATCCCGCGCTTGTCCGCGGGCAGCCGGTCCTGCATGAAGTGGGTGAACAGACGGCGCTGGTAGCGGTAGTGGCCCGGCAGGTTCGCCTTGAACGCACCCATGAAACAGGGCTCGTTCTCCCACGACACCGTCACCGGGCTGCCGATGACGTGCTTGCGGATGTCCACGTTCGGATAGATCTCGCCGAGCGACTTCAGCATGACCTCCATCCGCTCGTTCGCCGACAGCGGCAGCCACTTCAGGCTGTCGTCGCACCACGTGTAGGAGAGGCAGATGACGGCCGGCTTGTCGGGACCGTTGTCGAGGAGGTACGTGCCGCGCGTCATCCGGTCGGTGAGCGTCATCGACATCGTGTCGCGGCCGGTCGGCTCTCCCCTGTCGTCGACGGCCTCGTCCAGCCAGAACGGCCGGTCCACCGGCACGAACAGCTTGGACGACTCCATGTAGTGGGTGCGCTCCATCGCCGTCCAGTGGTCGATCGGGAAGAGCGAGTCCGAGCAGTCGATCTTCGACAGCAGCAGCCAGGACTGCGCGGTGAACACGGCGGCCCGGTAGGTGCGGATGTCCCCGGAGGCGTCGGTGACGGTGATCCGGTCGCCCGCCGTACGGTGCAGCCGGGTCACCGCGCCGCGCGGCGCGCCGCCGTGCAGGGACGAGAGCGAGGTGCCCAGCGGCCAGTGCGTGATCTTGGCCGGTTCGCGCTCCCAGAGCCGCAGCGGCAGTTGGCTGCTGCCGCCGACGATGCCGCGGTGGTGGTCGTCGGCCTCGGAGTAGACGACGCGCAGGATCTCCAGGATCGAGTTGGGGAAGTCGGTGTCCCAGCCGCCCGTACCGAAGCCGACCTGGCCGAAGATCTCCCGGTGCCGGAAGGACTTGAAGGCGTCGGAGTCGCAGAGGAAGCCGTAGAAGGTCTGGTTGTCGAGCTTCTCCACCAGCCGGGCCCAGATCTCCCGGATGCGCGGCACGTCGCGCTCGCGCATGGCGCGGTTCATGTCGGAGAAGTCCGCGCCCTCCTCCAGACAGGTGTTCCAGGCGGCCATCACGTCGCGGTAGACCTGCGGCAGGTCGTCGATCGTCCGCGCGTAGTGCGACTCGCCCTTGAGGTCCACGACGGTCGAAGGGGTACCGGGGGAAAGGGGGTTGGGGAACGGTTCGGTGACCAGGCCCACCAGGTCGATGTAGTGCTGGAGCGCGGTGGACGACGGCGGGAAGCGCATCGCGCCCAGCTCCGCGGTCAGTTCGGGGTCGCAGCCGTCGAAGCCCACCGTGCGCAGCCGCCCGCCGATCCGGTCGGCCTCGTACACGACCGGCCGCAGGCCCATCTTCATCAGCTCGTACGCGGCGACGATGCCGGACAGCCCGCCGCCGATGACCGCGACCTCGGCGCCGTGCTCGGTCGCCGGTATCTGGCCGACGCCCGCGGGGTGGGCGAGGAAGTCGTCGTACGCGTAGGGGAAGTCCGGACCGAACATGGTGATCGGCGGCAGACCGGCCGACGGCCGGTCCTCGGTGTGCGGGACGGAGGTGGGCACCGTGGACGTCATGGGGTACGGACTCCTTGCGGGGAAAGGCGCGAGCGGCTGGGGCGGCGGGGATTGCGGGGCGGGGCCGGGGACGGTCAGTTCAGCGAGCCGTACAGGCCGGGGCGCCGGTCGCGCAGATACGGGTTGGCGGCGCGCGAGGTCCGCAGCAGTCCGGGATCGACGTCGCCGAGGAGCAACTCCTCGCCGCGTCCGGCGCGGGCGCGGGTGGTGCCGTCCGGACCGGCCAGACAGCTCAGCCCGACGAACTCGAACGCGGACCCGCCTTCCCCCTCCGGACCTGTCCGGTTCACGTACGCCACATACATCTGGTTCTCGAAGGCGCGCGCCGGGACGAGGGACTCGGCGACGAACTGGAAGGGGTGCATCTGAGCGGTGGGCACCAGCAGCAGATCCGTCCCGGCGAGCGCGTGGGCGCGTACGTTCTCCGGGAACTCGACGTCGTAGCAGATCATGATCCCCACCCGCAGACCGCCGAGTTCGGCCTGTACGACCGGGGTGTCGCCCGGTGTGAACCACTCCTGCTCGAAGCCGCCGAAGAGATGGGTCTTGCGGTAGTCGGCCAGGGCGGCGCCGTCCGGACCGACGAGCCGCGCGGAGTTGTGGAGGCCCGCGCCGTCCCCGGACCGCTCCGGATAGCCGTACAGGACCGCGATGCCGTGCTGGGCCGCGATACGGGCCACGGCCTCGGAGGACGGACCGTCCGCGGTCTCGGCCAGCCGGGACACGTCGGGGCCGATGGCGTATCCGGTGAGGAACATCTCGGGACAGACCAGCAGCCCCGCTCCGCCGTCAGCGGCCTCGCGGGCCGCGCCCGCGAGGATCTCAAGATTCTTCACGGTGTCGCCGGGCCGGCCGGAGCTCTGGAGCAGGGCGATACGCGAAGACGGCATGGCAGACCTCGGGACGTCATGGTGTTCGGGGGGACGCCTTGACGGTACGGCTCCGGCTTCCGCCGCGACAAGGCGCCTGTGTTGCGTGTGGGCGGGGCATTCGTTGCGTGTTCGGGCCCCCGTACGGCGATTCGTTGCACCGCTGGTCGTATCCGGTTCTCCGCCGTGCGGCGGAGTGGGTGGGGACCGTGGCGGGACGCCCGCGAGGGCGCCGGCGCGGGACGGTGATCAGGCCCGGGAAGCACCGGGCGCACGACATCCGCAGTGACATCGGTACCGGTGAAACCGGTACTGGGCAGAAGGGGTTCTCCATGAGGCTTGCCGCACCGTCGTCCCGCCGCCGCACCCGCGCCACCGCGGTGGGAACCGCGCTGCTGATCGCCGCCGCCGTCGCCGCCGCCGGCGGATCGGCCGCCGCGTCGGACGACAACGGCACCGGGGCGGGCGACCGGAGCACGACACGGGAGGCGGCTGCCCTGACCGGCAGCGCCAAGCTCCACCGCTCGCTCGGTGACGACATCACCTTCACCTTCGACGCCCACCTCGCCGCCGAGGACACGGACGACCCGAGCAGGGCCACCGGCACCTTCCGCTTCAGCCACTATCTGAACGGCGACGGCGCCTCGGCCGATGTGAAGGTCGACTGCCTGGTGACCGGCGGGAAGGTGGCGGTCGTGAGCGGCGTCATCACCGAGTCCGACCTGGAGGGGGCCAAGGGCAAGCGGGTCGGTGTCACGGTGCACGACCTGGGCCGCAAGGACCGCCTCGGCTACAGCTGGGCCTCCACCGGCAGCCCGGTCGACCAGGGTCCGCTGCCCAAGTGCGTCAGCTCCGCGCCGTTCGAGACGGTGAAGGCGGGCACCGGCGACTTCACGGTGCTGCCCTGGGAGCCCCGGCTCTGAGCCGTCGGTGACGGCCGGGGCTCCCGCACAGGGGACGGGAGCCCCGGCACCGCACCCGGCCGGCCCGTCAGCCCGGCGCGCCCGACGAGAAGCGCCTGAGCAGCGGTGAGAGCACCAGCACGGACTTCGTACGCTCCACGTACGGCTCCCCCGCGATCTGTTCGAGCACCCGCTCGAAGTGGCGCATGTCGGAGGCGAAGACCTGGACCACGGCGTCCGCGTCACCGGTGACGGTCGACGCGGACACCACCTCCGGGTAGCGCGACAGGCCACGCCGGATGTCCTCCGGCGAGGTCTTGTGCCGGCAGTAGATCTCGACGAACCCCTCGGTCTCCCAGCCGAGCGCCGCCGGGTCCACCCGCACGGTGAAGCCGGTGATGGCGCCCTCGGCGCGCAGCCGGTCGACCCGCCGTTTCACGGCGGGCGCCGAGAGGCCGACCTCGGAGCCGATGTCCGCGAAGGAGCGGCGGGCGTCCTCGGCGAGGGCGTGCACGATGCGTTCGTCGAGCTTGTTCAGTCGCACTGCGGGTGGGATCACTTCTCTGCGGGTGGTGGCTGTGCCGGGGACGGCCGGGGACGGCGCGCCCCGTATCCGA
Source organism: Streptomyces sp. S4.7 (assembly GCF_010384365.1). NCBI lineage: Bacteria > Bacillati > Actinomycetota > Actinomycetes > Kitasatosporales > Streptomycetaceae > Streptomyces > Streptomyces sp. S4.7. The sequence goes on from NZ_CP048397.1 coordinate 1,019,317, forward strand.
AGTAGACCACGAGGCCGGCGGTCAGCCAGATTCCGAAGACCACCCAGGTGATCTCCGCGAGGCCTGCCATCAGATGGAGACAGAGCCCGAACCCGATGGCGGGGACGACGGGCGACAGCGGGACGCGGAAGCCGCGCCGCATTTCGGGCCGGGTCCGCCGCAGCACGACCACCGAGACATTGACGAGGGCGAACGCGAAGAGCGTCCCGATGCTGGTGGCGTCGGCCAGTTGGCCGAGCGGGACGGCGGCGGCGAGCACCCCGCAGAAGAGCGAGACGATCACGGTGTTGGCGCGCGGGGCGCCCGTCCTCGGGTGGATCCTGGAGAAGATCCTCGGCACCAGGCCGTCGCGGGACATCGCGAACAGGATCCGGGTCTGCCCGTAGAGGACCGTCAGAACCACGCTCGCGATGGCGACGACCGCTCCCGCGGCCAGCAGTACGGCCCAGACGTGGCTGCCGGTGACATCTCGCAGCACACCGGCGAGCGCCGCCTCGGAGTCGGCGAAGTCGCGCCAGGGGCGTGCGCCGACGGCGACGGCCGCCACCAGGACGTACAGCACGGTGACGACGAACAGCGAGAGCATGATGGCGCGCGGGAGGTCGCGCTGCGGGTTCCTGGCCTCCTCACCGGCCGTGGACGCTGCGTCGAAGCCGATGTACGAGAAGAACAGCGAGCCCGCGGCAGCGCTGACCCCGGCCACCCCGAGCGGCATGAACGGCGTGTAGTTGCCCGCCTCGACGCCCTGGAGGGCGACGCCGCAGAAGAGCAGCAGGGCGGCGATCTTCACCGTGACCATGACCGCGTTGACGCGCGCCGACTCGCGTGCGCCGCCGAGCAGGAAGGTCATGGCGAGCAGGACGAGCAGCAGGGCGGGGAAGTTGAAGACGCCGCCGTCGCCGGGCGGCGAGGAGAGCGCGTCGGGGATCGTCACGCCGACGGTGCCGTCGAGGAGTTCGTTCAGGTACTGGCCCCAGCCGACGGCGACCGCGGCGACGGACACCCCGTACTCCAGGATCAGGCACCAGCCGCAGATCCAGGCGACGAGCTCGCCCATGGTCGCGTAGGCGTACGAGTAGGAGGAGCCGGAGACGGGGATGGTGCCGGCCAGTTCGGCGTACGAGAGGGCGGAGAAGAGCGCGGTCAGCCCGGCGAGTACGAACGAGAGGATGACGGCCGGTCCGGCCTTGGGAACGGCCTCGCCGAGGACGACGAAGATCCCGGTGCCGAGGGTGGCGCCGATGCTGATCATCGTCAGCTGCCACACGCCGAGCGAACGGCGCAGGAATCCGCCTTCGCCGTGGCCGCTCTCGGCGATGAGTGCGTCGACGGGTTTGCGCCACATCAGCCTGGCACCGAGCGTCCGGCGTCCGCGCTCCGGTCCTGGGGCGGGGGGCGGCGCTGCGCCGTTGTCCAGCAAGGGTGACTCCCTCGGGGGTTCTGCGGTCAGCCTTCCAGAAGGCCGCCTGCCCGGCGGGCGAGCCACGACCGCGAGGACGGCGGAACATTTCGGGCCTTTTTCGGGGCACCTATGACATCGGGCGTGTACGCGCCGGGCCCCGTACGCGTGGGTTCCGTACGCGTGGGTTCCGTACGCGTGGGTCCCGTACGCGACCGATCGCGATCGAGGAGGACGATGAGCTGGCTGGATCCCACCCCCTTCCTGCGTGGCGTCGGATGGCGGGACGGCGACCGGGTGACGCGTGCGGACCCCGCCGACCTGACCCGGCTGCCGTGGGACATCGCCGAGCGCGCGGCGCTCCCGATCGGTGTGCGGCTGGAGTTCGTGTCCGACGGCGCGTACGCCCTTCAGATCCGTTACCGCGCCGGTGTACCGGAGCCCGGGGACCCGCTGTCCGAACTCGCCCACGGCTTCTCCCTCTGGGAGGAGGACCGCCACCTGGGCGAGACGTTCACGGAACCGGCGCGGGAGCGGTCGGTCCGTATCGAACTGCCCGCGTCCCCCGGCCCGTTCACGGTTCACCTCCCCGAGTCGCACGCGCCCGTGATCCTGGGCCTGCGGCCGGTCGGCGGTTCCGTCACCCCGGCGCCGCCGCGCCCGCGCTGGATCGTCCACGGCGACTCGATCACCGAGGGCTGGTGGTCGACGCGACCCGCGCACTCCTGGCCCGCCGTCGCCGGCCGTGCGCTCGGCCTCGACACGGTCAACCTCGGTTACGCGGGCGCCGCCCGTGGCGAACTCGTCACCGCCACCCAGATCGCCGCGCTCCCCGCCGATCTGCTCACCCTGGCCTTCGGCACCAACTGCTGGTCCGGAGCCCCGTATTCGGCGCCACTGCTCTACGAGACGGTGCGCGCGTTCCTCGCCCTCGTACGGGACGGGCAGCCCGCCACCCCGCTGCTGCTGCTCTCGCCGGTGCTGCGGCCCGCCGCCGAGCACACCCGCAACGCGCTCGGGGCGACGCTCGCGGAGCTCCGCACGGCCATGGAGGAAGCCGTGCGCGACAGCGTGGCGGCCGGCGACGACCGGCTTCTGCTGCTGCCGGGCCGGGACCTGCTCCGCGCGGAGCATCTGGTGGACGGACTGCATCCCGACGACAGCGGGCATGTACTCATGGCGGAGGCGGTCACGGCCGCTCTGCGCCCAACGGGATTCGCACCCTCATTCGTGGTGCCGGCCGGTTAGCTCGTCCTGTTCCGGCCGGTCAGCCCCCCGCGGTGAGACTTCATGGTTGCCCGAGAACGGGGTAGGCGAGCAATGAGATGAGTGAAGATGCGCATGTGGTGATCGTGGAATCACCGGCCCGTGACACCGCGTCCGCCCGAAGGGCCGCCGCCGACTTCCTGACGCAGCACTGCCCCTGGGCCGACCCGGACGCGGTGCTGCTGGTCGTCTCCGAGTTGGTGGCCAACGCCGCCCGGCACACGTCCGGCTGGTGGCGGCTCCGTCTCACGGCCGGGCGGGAGTCGCTGGTCGTGGGGATCGACGATTCGAGCCCGCAGCCGCCCGTCGCGCGCGACCCCGACTTCGGCGGCGGTGGCGGCTTCGGCTGGCACATGGTGCAGAGGCTGGCGAGCCGCGTGGAGATCCGGCCGCTGCCGGAGGGCAAGCGGGTGCAGGCGGTCTGGGACCGCCCGGCGGCGGCGCGGGCCTGACGCGCGGACACCAAGGGTGGTGGGGAAGACCCGGGTCCCGGGTCTTCCCCACCACCCTTGGTCCATGTGATCTCGGCTCACTCGACGGCGAGCAGACCTTCCCGCAGCCGCCCGGTGATCCGTGACAGCAGTCGTGACACATGCATCTGGGAGACGCCGAGCTCCTGCCCGATCTCCGACTGTGTCATCTCGGCCCCGAAGCGCATCTGGAGGATCCACTTCTCGCGCTCGTCCAGCTCGTCGATCAGCGGCTTGAGCGCCTGCACGTTCTCCGCCGTCTCCAACTGGGCGTCGGGCGCGCCGAGTCGGTCGGAGAGCTTGGAGGACGACTCGGCGGTGTCGTCGGTCGGCATGTCGATCGAGCCGGCGGTGTAGCCGTTGCTCGCGACGACGCCTTCGATGACCTCGTTCTCGTCGAGGTTCAGGTATTCGGCGAGTTCGGCCGTGGTCGGGGCGCGGTCCAGCCGCTGCGACAGTTCGTCCGTCGCCTTGGCCAGGTCGATCCGCAGCTCCTGAAGCCGGCGCGGCACATGCACCGCCCAGCTCGTGTCACGGAAGAACCGCTTGATCTCTCCGACGATGTACGGGACGGCGAACGTCGCGAACTCCACCTCGCGGCTGAGCTCGAAGCGGTCGATCGCCTTGATGAGGCCGATGGTGCCGACCTGGACGATGTCCTCCATCTGGTCCGAGCGGTTGCGGAAGCGCGTCGCCGCGTACCGCACCAGGGCCAGGTTCAGCTCGATCAGGGTGTTGCGGACGTACTGGTGTTCGTGGGTGCCTTCCTCCAGCTCTGCCAGCCGGACGAAGAAGAGCCGCGAAATCTCCCGCGCGTCCTTGGGTGCCACGTCCCCCGGGCACTCCACATACGGAAGTCCCAGTTCCGCCATATCGGCCTGGTGGGTTCCGTACCGCGTGCTGTCGGTCGGGACTGTGCTCGCCATGGACACTGTGTCCTCCCCTGCTCCGTTGGACAGTGCACAGCCCGTGTACCCAGACGTAATCGAGTCATGTCCCCCGATCTCCGACCGGAATGTGCCCGTCCCGGCCGCCGCGACCGCGACAACCGGGACGACGCCCCGCACATGGCGAGCAAAAGGCCTGTTCAGAGGGGTGGAGGCGGCTCTGTCACGACCGTCGCGTCCAGGGACTGGGCGGCCGAAAAGATTTCCGAGCCGGGTGGACAAACCGTGACATCTCTAACTCCAGCTGGCGTGGAGGGGCTTGCCCTCCGCGTAGCCCGCCGCGCTCTGCACGCCGACGATCGAGTTCTCCGCGAACTCCTCCAGCGAGTTGGCCCCGGCGTAGGTGCACGCGGACCTGACCCCGGCGATGATCGAGTCGATCAGGTCCTCGACGCCCGGCCGTGACGGGTCCAGGAACATCCGCGAAGTGGAGATGCCCTCCTCGAACAGCGCCTTGCGGGCGCGGTCGTACGCCGACTCCTCGCTGGTGCGGTTGCGCACGGCGCGCGCCGACGCCATGCCGAAGGACTCCTTGTACAGACGTCCGTCGGCGGCCTGCTGGAGGTCGCCGGGCGACTCGTACGTACCGGCGAACCAGGAACCGATCATGACGTTCGAGGCACCGGCGGCCAGGGCCATCGCGACATCGCGGGGGTGCCGGACACCGCCGTCCGCCCAGACGTGCTTGCCGTACTTCTTCGCCTCGGCGGCGCACTCCAGCACGGCGGAGAACTGCGGTCGGCCCACGCCGGTCATCATGCGCGTCGTGCACATGGCGCCGGGACCCACGCCGACCTTGATGATGTCGGCGCCGGCCTCGATGAGATCGCGCACGCCCTCGGCGGCCACGATGTTGCCCGCGACTACCGGCACCTTGGGGTCGAGTGCCCGGACGGCCTTGATCGCCGCGAGCATCGACTCCTGGTGGCCGTGGGCGGTGTCGACGACGAGCGTGTCGACCCCGGCGTCGAGGAGCTGCGCGGCCTTGCCGGCGACGTCGCCGTTGATCCCGACGGCGGCGGCGATCCGGAGCCGGCCGTCCGCGTCGGTGGCCGGGGTGTAGAGCGTGGCGCGCAGGGCGGCCTTACGGGTCAGGATGCCGACGAGCTTGCCGTCGGGGTCCACGGCCGGGGCCAGCTTGCGGTTGGCGCCGTCGAGCCTGTCGAACGCCTCGCTCGGATCGATGTCGGCGTCGATGAGCAGCAGGTCCTTGGACATGACCTCGGACAGCTGGGTGAACCGGTCGACCCCGGTCAGATCGTGGTCGGTGACGATCCCGACGGGGCGCGTACCGGCGTCGACCACCACTCCCGCGCCGTGCGCCCGCTTGTGCAGCAGGGACAGGGCGTCACCGACTGTCTGCGTCGGCGCCAGGATGATCGGGGTGTCGAGCACGAGATGGCGCGTCTTGACCCAGGAGACGACCTCGGTGACGACCTCGATCGGAATGTCCTGCGGGATGACGACGAGCCCACCGCGCCGGGCGACGGTCTCCGCCATACGGCGGCCCGCGATGGCCGTCATGTTGGCGACGACGAGGGGGATCGTGGTGCCGGTGCCGTCGGGTGCGGCGAGGTCCACGCCCTGCCGGGAGCCGACGGCCGAACGGCTCGGCACCATGAACACATCGTCGTACGTCAGGTCGTACGGCGGCTTCAGATCATTGAGGAAACGCATGCTAACTCTCTCACCAGCAGGTATAAGCACAGGGCGGGTGGGAAGTCAGCACCGAACCAGCACGGGATCGGGCTGCGGCTCCTAGGCCATCATCACCGATGCCACCACGTCCTAGCGAACTGGCAGCCCCTTCTGTGTATCATCCGCCAAACCATCAGCACTGGCGCCTGTATCTTCGACCGGGGAAGAGAAGCTGCCGTCGATTCTTGCGACGAGGCGACCCCTGGCATCAGGCGACAGGTGCCCGTAGATGTCTGCGGTGATCTGGATGGATGCGTGCCCCAGCCAGCGAGACATCTCGACCAGGGAGATCCCCTTGGAGATGCCCTCTGTGGCGAAGAAGTGACGAAGCCCGTGCGGCGTGTACAGCGGCTTCCCCTTTTCATCCACGTAACCGGCCGCAACCACTGCCTTCTTGAACTCGGCCCAAAAGTGCACGTCGTAGGCGAGATTTCCGCTGCCCGCATGCATGAGCGTGCCCCCCGCTCCCACGCCGAAGCGCTGCCGGTGTCCCATGACTACGGCGTGGATTGCACGCGCGACCGGAACATCGCGCCACTCCCCCTCCTCGCGTCCCTTGAGCGGCTCAAGACTCATGCGCCAGCGCCCGTCTCGCTTGATCCGAATAGCCTGTTGACGGGTCCGCAGCACGCCGTCCCGAATATCGTCCGGCTTCACCCCAAGCGCCTCTCCCAGACGAAGGCCGCAGCCAGCCATGAGCCAAACAGCGACTCTCCAGCCTTCTCGGATATGAGCCACTATCACCTCGATCGCCTTCGCGTCGGGGACGTATCGCTCAGACTTTGCAAAGGTCTGGGGTGGGGAGGCGGTCCGGCGGGCTCTTTACCCAATTGACATTGACGCGCAGAGAAGGCATTCCCGAATCCGGGGGCACAGTTGACGCCACAGGACACCGCACACAACCACCCGCACCCACCGACCGGTTGGCGTCGCCTCGGCGCCCGCCTGCCTCTTCTCGTCTTCCGCGCGGGCCTGGGGAGGCTCTTCGGAAGACGGCTGCTGATGCTCCACCACGTCGGCCGGGTGTCCGGAGTCGGCCGACGGGTCGTCCTCGAGGCGGTGGACTACGACCCGGGCCTCGGCGCCTGGACCGTCGCCTCGGGCTTCGGCCCAAAGGCCGACTGGTACCGCAACCTGCGCCAGGAACCGCAAACCGTGATCCAGGTCGGCAACCGCCACTACGCGGTCACCGCTGTCCCCCTCCCCCCGGAAGAGGGCGCCGGGATCATGGCACTTTACGCCCGAAGGCACCCCCGAACGGCACACCGCCTGTGTGCTCATGGGTTTCACAGTCGACGGCAGCGAAACCTCGTTCCGCGATGCGGGTCGCTCCATCCCCTTCGTACGGCTCAAGAGTGCCCCCGGAATCCGACTGCCAGGAGCAGCGTGACACGGCACCCGTCGAGCAGATCACTGGTTTCCCGCAAGTTCGCCGCTGAGCTTGCGGTGGATGTCGGCGCTGGGATCGTTGAGGCCGACGATCTCGACGGTCTTGCCGCGATGGGCGTACTTGGTCTCGATCGCGTCCAGGGCGGCGACGGAAGAGGCGTCCCAGATGTGGGCGGCGGTCAGGTCGATGACGACCCTGTCGGGGTCGGTGGCGTAGTTGAACTGGCCGACGAGGTCGTTGGACGAGGCGAAGAACAGTTCACCGGTGACGGCGTAGACGACATGGCCGCCGTCGGGGTCCAGGACCGAGGTGACGTTCGCGAGGTGGGCGACGCGCTTGGCGAAGATCACCATGGCGGTGACGGAGCCGACGACGACACCGATGGCGAGGTTGTCGGTGACGACCACGCAGGCGACAGTGATGACCATGACCGCGATCTCCCCGGCGGGCATCCGCCCAAGGGTCTTGGGGGCGATGGAGTGCCAGTCGAAGGTCGCGAACGACACCATCACCATCACGGCGACCAGTGCGGCCATGGGGATGTCGGAGACGACCGGACCGAAGACGACGCACAGCACCATCAAGAACACACCGGCCAGAAACGTGGACAGGCGGGTGCGGGCGCCGGAGACCTTCACGTTGATCATCGTCTGGCCGATCATCGCGCAGCCGCCCATGCCGCCGAAGAAGCCCGTGACGATGTTGGCGATGCCCTGGCCGACGGACTCACGGGTCTTGGACGAGTGGGTGTCGGTGATGTCGTCGACCAGTTTGGCCGTCATCAACGACTCCATCAGGCCCACCAGGGCCATCGCGAGCGCGTAGGGGGCGATGGTCGTCAGGGTGTCCGGGGTGAACGGCACATCGGGCAGGCCGGGCACGGGCAGGGAGGACGGCAGGTCGCCCTTGTCACCGACGGTCGGCACCGCGATACCGGCAGCCACGGTGATCACGGTCAGGATCACGATGGAGACGAGCGGCGCCGGGATCACCTTGGTGACCTTGGGGAAGAACACCATCAGGGCGAGGCCGCCGATGATCAGCGGGTAGACGGGCCAGGGCACGTCGTGCATCTCGGGAACCTGGGCCATGAAGATCAGGATCGCGAGGGCGTTGACGAAACCGACCATCACCGAGCGCGGCACGAACCGCATCAGCTTCGCCACTCCCAGTGCGCCGAGGGTGATCTGGATGACACCGGCCAGGATGACTGCGGCGATCAGGTAGCCCAGGCCGTGTTCACGGTTCAGCGGCGCGATCACGAGCGCGATGGCACCGGTCGCGGCGGAGATCATCGCGCGGCGCCCGCCGACGATCGAGATGACCACAGCCATGGTGAACGAGGCGAACAGGCCGACGGCGGGGTCCACTCCGGCGATGATCGAGAACGAGATCGCCTCGGGAATCAGCGCAAGGGCGACCACCAGGCCGGCCAGCACCTCCGTGCGCCAGACTTTCGGGTTGTGCAGCCAGTCCGGCAGCAGGCCGCGCAAACGCGGGGCGGGGGTCAGTACGGAAGAAGGCAAGGAAGCAGATACCTGTCGTGTCCGGGCACGCCCCACTGTGGAGCCGGGGGTGCGGGAGAACGCGGAGAGCCAGGTCGGCACCACGCGGGCGGCCCGCGTGGGCGGACCGGAGGTCTGTGGAGGGACAGAGCCGAGGGCCTTCACCGAAGCTCGGGCAGGCGACTCACATCGGGCGACGAGGGGTCACGGCGGGCAGGGGGCGGCGGTCGGCGTCATGGGCTCGCGCACGCTCTCTCCTGCAAGGATCGGATCTTCACCGGGGGCGACGTCGGCACCGGCACAGCGGTGTCGGGGCAACGCGGGTCGCCCTCACCACGAGAAACCCTACCCTAACGTTAGGATAGACATCGGTCAGGTTGCACGGAACGCAGCCCGGCGCGGACAAGAAGGGTCTTGGTGCGGCGTGGACGACAAGCACATGCAGATCGGCGAAGTCGCCGCGCGGACCGATCTGTCGCTTCGGACCATCCGGCACTACGAGGAGACGGGTCTGGTCCTCCCCTCCGCCCGCTCCCAGGGAGGCTTCCGCCTCTACACCGAAGCCGACGTCGCCCGCCTCATGGTGATCCGCCGCATGAAGCCGCTCGGCTTCTCCCTCGACCAGATGCGCGACCTGCTGGAGGCCACCGAGCGCCTCGACAGCGGCGCCGATCTCGACGCCGCCGAGCGAGAGAACCTGCTGGACCGCGTACGCACCTACGAACAGGCCGCCTCCGAACAGGTGGACAGGCTTCGTGTCCAGCTCTCCCGCGCCGAGGACTTCGCCGCCACCCTCCGCACCCGCCTGGAGCAGGACGCGTCCATCAGCCTGTCCTGACCCACGCGCCCCATCGCGCCCGGCCCGCGCACTTGTTCCTGAAGGTCGATGTGGCGTGCGGGGTCGGGCGAGTCGGCGAGTTCGGCGTCAGGAGTCGCTTTCCGGGGGTGTCGTGTGGTGGTCCGCGTCGTCGTCCCGGGTCGCAGGGTCACTGAGGAGGGATACGCCGAAGGCGTGCAAGCGCTCCATCGCCCCCCTGTCCGGCGATGTCCGACGGGCCAGGGCTTTGTGGATCTCCTGGTAGACCGATGCCTCCAGACCGCAGCGGCGGCAGTCCTTCAGGTGCGCGGCGACCCGGCGCGCGGTTACCTCGTCCGTCTCCCCGTCCAGGTAGGACTGCAGCACGCGCGCGACCTGAAGGCAGTTCATCCGGCGCTCGGCCGCTGAACGCCGCCATGGAATCCTGTTCACATCACACCCCGCTTCGGTGCCAGTCCGGCTGTGGCCAGTCGCGCCCGAATCCGTTTGCGTGCCCGGTGCAACCGACTCATCACGGTGCCTTCCGGTACATCCAGCAGGTGGGCGGCCTCCGCGTAGGTGAGGCCGTCGATGTCCACCAGCTGCACCACCTGACGGTGTTTGTCCGGCAGGGCACACAGCGCCTCGTCCACCACGTCGTCGAACGCCTCACCCACCACGACCTCTTCCGCCGATCCGCTGGGACCCGCGGAACTGAGCCGGTCCAGGTCGGTGTCAGGGTCGTCCAGAAGGTGGGGACGGCGGCGACGGTGGCGATTGATCTCGGCCCGCCGCATGATCGTCAGCAGCCATGCGCGGGGGTGCCTCCCGTCGAAGCCCTCGATGGCCCGGTAGGCGCGCAGCAAGGTTTCCTGCACGAGGTCCTCGGCGTCCGCCGGCTGCGCGGTGAGTGTCATCGCCACACGCAGCAGCACATCCACCTCGGGCAGCACGTGAGCGGCGAACGCCCGCTCCTGCGGGTCCGCAGGGCCCGGCGGCGCTGTCACTTCGTCTTCCACACGGCGGAAACCCCTCGGGTCAGGGTCCGCATTCCCTCTTCTTCCTTCTTCTTGTGCTCTGAGACCCGCTCCGGTGCCGCCGTGGCCCTGGGCGGGGCGCGCAGCCTGGAATGCGGGTCCAGGCTGAAGGGGTTTCCGCTGCATGAAGAAGCAGCGCGCTTCCGGGCCGAGGCCAGTGTGGACCGAGTGCCGGGAGAAGTTTCGGCATGTACGGCTGCGCGGCGCGGTGGAAGCGTACGCCGACGGGCAGCTCCGCGGTGCACACCGCGTACGGGTAGCCGCCCACGTCGCCGACTGCTGGACCTGCAGCGGCAGAGTGCAACTGCTGCGGTTGATCAAGGCATCCCTCAGGCACCATCCCCGGCGGACACCCCCCACCCTCGCGTCGGCCCGGGCACGGCACTTCGCTCAGAGCCTCCCCAGGTGGCCGGGCCAGGACCGGCCGTACCGTTGAAGTACGGCGCTCCGGCAAGCGAATCGGGTGGCCGGGAGTCCGGTTCCGGCTGGTCGGCGGCAGACCGCGGCGCGGCGAGCCGACGCCCGTGATCTCGGTGCCCGCGGCGTCGTCGTGGCGCCCGGGTCCGGCGCAGCCGCTCCGTCCGCGGGGCCGCGGCGGAAACCCGTCGGCCGGCGCTCGTCATATCCCCTCTGCCAGGGCGTGACCGGAACATCACATGGACCGGTCAGGGACCACCCAGCGGTGCGCCGAGGGCAGGCGCAGCCGGACATGTTCCGAGGGGGCGGGCGGGGTGCCCGGCGGCAGGAGCACGTGTACGGGGCCGGCGGCCGTGTCGGCGACGAGAGCCGTGAACGCGCCTTCCGGGCGCGCGCTGTGCACCACGGCGGCCACGGTGTCCGGGCCGGTGCCGACCCGGACGGCTTCGGGGCGGATCACCAGGTGCCCGGGGCCGCGGTGGGCGACGGTGTCGGGCAGGTCGAGTTCTCCCAGGGGGCACGCGAAGCGTCCCTGCGGTGTGACGTGGCCGGGGAGCGCGGTGGGGCAGCCGAGGAAGCGGGCCACGGCCAGGGATGCCGGGCGGGCGTAGAGCTCGGCGGGCCGCGCCTGCTGAAGGAGACTGCCCTGGTCGAGCAGGGCGACCGTGTCGGCGACCGCGGCGGCTTCCGTCTGGTCGTGGGTGACCAGGACGGTGGTCACCGCCAGCTCCCGCTGGACCGTGGTGAGCAGGTCGCGCATGGTGTGCCGCAGGCTCGGGTCCAGGGCACTGAACGGTTCGTCGAGGAGCAGTACGGCCGGTTCGGCGGACAGTGCGCGGGCGAGGGCGACGCGCTGGGCCTGGCCCCCGGAGAGTTGGCGGGGGTAGCGGGCTGCGAGCGCCCCCAGGCCGACGCGCTCCAGATGGGCGAGTGCTCCGGTCCGGGCGTCGCGGCGGGAGCGGCCACGCATGCGGGCGGGGAAGGCCACGTTGTCCAGCACTGTGCGGTGCGGCAGGAGCATGGGCTGCTGGAAGACCACCGCGGCGCCGCGGTGTTCCGGCGGGACGCGGGTCACATCGGTGCCACCGAGGTGGACGGTGCCGCGGCTGGGGGCGAGGAGGCCGGCGGCGACGTGCACGGTGGTGGTCTTGCCGCAGCCGGAGGGGCCGAGCAGCGCCAGCAGCCGACCGTCGGCGACATTGAGGTCGAGGTCCTTGAGGACGGGGGCGCGATGCCCGGGATAGGTGACGGTGATCCGTTCCAGACTCAGACCGGGGACGGGAGCAAAGGACGAGGGAGTCATCACGGTCGGCGCTCGATTCCCGGGGCGGCGGAGGAAGGGGAAGGGTCGGGGTCGGTCCAGACCGCTCGATGGCGCCGCAGCAGTGCCGCACTCACGCCGAACAGCAGGACGGGTGGGGCAACGGTGAGAATGCCCAGTACGGCGGTCAGTGCCTGGTTGCCGCTGCCCGCGGCCGTAGCGAACAACAGGAGCGGCAGTGTGGTGACGACCCCGCCGCCGACCAATACGGTCATCAGGTACTCGCTCCATGACACCAGGAAGGCCAGGGTCGCCGAAGCCAGCAGGGCCGGGGCGAGTGCGGGCAGGGTGACATGGCGCAGGACGGCGGTACGGGACGCCCCGAGGGTGCGGGCCGTCTGCTCCATGCGCAGGTCGTACGTGGCGTAGCCGCCGATCATGACGAGGACCGTGTAGGGCAGGGCGGGCACCAGGTGGACGAGGGCGACGCCGGCCGGCTGGTCGGAGAGTCCGGCCCGGACGAACACTTCCTGGACACCCACCGCCAGTGCGAACGGGGGGACCAGAACGGGGGCGAGCAGCAGCAGGCGCACCAGTCCCGCGGCCGGTGGGCGGTACAGGACCAGGCCCCGCGCGGCCAGCGCCCCGAGCGCGGTGGCGGTCATGGCCGTGGTCAGCGCGAGTCCCAGCGAGGTGCCGGTCGCGGCGATCACCCGCTGCTGGGGGGCGGCGGACTGGCCCCACGCGTGGAGGGAGAAATCCTGCGGCACAAGCGCCGGGTACACCCATCGCCCGGCGAAGGCCCAGATCAGCAGGGGCAGCAGGGGGGCTGCGATCCAGAGGGTGAGCATCGCGAATCCGGCGCTGTGCAGGGCCCGCCTCATGGTCCGGTCCTTGCCAGGAGCAGTCGGCGGGAGATCGCCGCGGCGGCGAGGGCCACGAGGGCGATCACCAGGCCGATCACGACCGCGAGGGCCAGGGCGGCGGGCCGGTCGTCGAGTTCCACCGAGCGGTAGAGCTCGACCGCGTCCACCGACAGGGCACGCGGGACGGTCGCTCCCAGCAGCGCCGGGGCCTCGTAGGCGGCGAAGGTGAACGCGAAGACCAGCAGGCACGCCTCGGTGAGAGCCGGGGCCAGCAGCGGCAGGGTGACGTGCCTCAGACGGCGCAGCCGTCCGGCTCCCAGGGTGCGTACCGCGTTCTCCAGGTCGCGTACGGCGGGTGTGTAGGCAGCCAGCAGCATGATCGCGACGAAGGGAGCCTCTTTCCATACGTAGGCGAGCAGAACGGCGCTGGGGGCGGAACCGGCGACGAGTGCGGGGAAGTCCGCGGGCCCGTCGGTCCATCCCGCGGCGTGGGTGAGCCGGGAGATGAGCCCCGACCCGGAAAGCAGCAGTGCGAACGCCGCGGCGGCGAGCAGGTGCGGGACGGCGAGCGTGGCGCGGGCGGCGGTCTCCAGGGCGGCCCGGCCGCGGCGGGAGCCACTGACCGCACCCACCACGGCCAGTGCCAGCACAGCAGACGCCACGGTGCTGAGCGTGGCGATCTTCAGGCTGAGCAGCAGGGAATCGGCGAAGGCCGGGTCACGCAGGAGCCCCGCGTAGGCGGAAAGGCTCCAGCCCCGGCCCAGGCCATCGGCAAGGCTGCCGCGGCCCGCGAGCAGCAAGGCACCGCCTGCGAAGGCGACGAGGGCCAGAGCGGGAGCCGTCAGCAGCAGTCCCCGCCATCGCGGCGACATCGGCATGGTCACGAGGTGGAGGCGACTTCCTGCTTCCAGCCCTTGTCCAGCGGCCCCACCCAGTCACCGCTCAGTTCGGGGCGGGCGTTTCGGGACAGTTCCTCGATCGGGAGTGTGGTCTCCGGAGTGGTCAGCGAGGCGAACTTCTCTCGCCACTTCTCGGGTAGCTGTTCCTGGTCCAGCACCGTGTAGGCGCCCCAGCCGCCGGGACGGGCCTTGGCGTACTGCATTTCGGGCGAGAGCAGCAGGTCGGACAGCACGAGTGCCGCTTCCCGGTGGGCGGCGTTCTTGGGCACCGCGAGATAGCTGGTGTTTCCCAGGGTTCCGTCCTCGGGCACGAACACCCGCGCGCTCGGGGGGAACTGGCCCTTGTCGACGAGGGCGGGGACCTCCGCCGGGTTGTAGGTCATCGTCATGTCGACCTCGCCGTTGGCGAAGAGGTCGTTCAGCGCCGCCTGGTCCCTCGGATAGGTGGTGCCCTGACGCCACAGGGCGGACCTCAGCACGTTCAGGTCCTTCCACAGGCCGGGGGCGAGCGTTTCGTACGCCTTCTTGCTGTAGGCAGGGGGGACGGGCTCATCCTGGGCACCGGCGAGGAGGAGCTGGCGCACGAAGGCCGAACCGGTGAAGTCCGGGGGCGCCGGATAGGTGAACCGACCAGGGTTCTCCTTGATCCATGCGGTCAGGGCGCCCATGGTGCGGGGCGGTTCGGCGAGCTTGGCCGAGTCGTGGACGAACGCGAACTGGGCTCGGCTCCACGGCGTTTCGCAGTCGTCGACCGGGGTGCCGAAGTCCTGGGCGAGGGTGGGATCGGTACCGTCCAGGTACTTCTGATTCGGCATCAGGCCGGTGTATCCGCACAGCCACAGGTCCGCCTGCTTTCCGGTACGGAAGTTCTCTCCGTTGACCCACACCAGGTCCACCGCACCGCCGCTTCCTTTGCCGGCCCGCTGATCGCCGAGGATCTTCTGCACGGCGTCCTGGGTGTCGGCCACGGGGACGCGCTTGACCGTGATCCCGAGCTTCTTCGCCGCCGGGGCGACTTCGTCGTCGATGTAGGAGTTGGCTCCCTTGTCGCCGCCGAACATGAACAGGTTGACGCTCTGGCCTTTCGCGTCGGCGCGCAGCTGGGCCCAGTCCTTCGCGGGCGGCTCCGCCCCACTGGTGCCGGGGCCGGAGCAGGCGGCTGTCAGCAGCCCGGCCACGACGGTTCCAACGGCCAGAGCCGTGCCGCTGCCGGCGGGCCGCCCGGTGTGCCGCGTCCGTATCCGCATGTGCACTGCTCCTTCGGCTGTTCTCACGGTGGTGTCTCCCGCGCGACGCGGGACAGGCTCGCGAACGTCATCGCGCAGAAAGGGAACACAGCCGGGTGCTCGCAGGCTTCCCTTTGCGTCCGCCGGTACGGTGCCGGTGTGGCGGAAGGAGACAAGCGATGCTGGACGCGCGGGCGAGAACGCTGCTGAGCGGCCCGCTGGACCGGGCCGCCGCTCTGCTGGACCGCCCCGCTGTCACGCCCGACCGTCTGACCGCGCTCGGCATGCTGACGGGTCTTGCCTCGGCCGGTTCCGCAGCAGCCGGCTGGTGGTCAGCCGCGGTGGTGCTGTGGCTGCTGTCCCGGCTCGCCGACGGCCTGGACGGGCCGCTGGCCCGTCGCCGCGGCACGGCGAGCAGTGGAGCCGGGGGCTTCCTCGACATCAGTGCCGACTTCCTCGTCTACGGAGCATTCGTCGTCGGCGTCGCCGTCGGCGTGGGCGGTCCGGCACTGCCGTTCCTGCTCGTCCTGCTCGCCTACTACGTCAACGGCACTGTCTTCCTGGCCTTCTCCTCCATCGCCGAACGCACCGGGCGCCGCGGTGACGGCCGCCGGTCGGGAGGCCGGTCGCTGAACTTTCTGGGCGGCCTGGCCGAAGGCGGCGAGACCATCGCCGTGCACACGCTGTGGTGCCTGCTGCCCGGCTTCGCCCACACGATCGCCTGGGTCTGGGCCGCGGTGGTCGCCGTCACCGCGGCCCACCGCGTCGTCACCGGCTATCGGCAGCTGCGCTGACCTCCGCACCGCGGGAGCGGATCACCCGTGCCGCCCACCAGCCGCCCGCGCCCAGCACGAGCAGAGCGCCCAGCGCGATCCACAGCCCCGGAGAGCCGGGGTCGCCCAGGGAGCCGCCGAGCCCGGTGTAGACGACGGTCCCCGGGATGATGCCCAGGGCCGTGGCCGCGACGTAGGAGGAGAAGCGGACACCGGCCACCCCCGCCCCGTAGTTGATCACGGAGAAGGGAAAGAGCGGCACCAGCCGCAGGAGCAGGACGGCGGCGAACCCGCGGCGCGTCAGGTAGACGTCCAGCCGGGCCAGTCGCCCCGAGCCGGCATGGCGGGTCACCACCGGACGCCCCAGCCAGCGAGCCAGGCCGAACGAGAGTGCCGCACCCGCCGTCGCCCCCACGAGCACCGCGCCGGTCCCCACCGCAAGCCCGAACAGCGCGCCGGCGGAGGCGGTGAGCACGGAGCCCGGCAGCAGAGCCGTCACGGCCAGGGCGTAGACGACCGCGAAAACGGCCGGCCCCCACATGCCAAGTGAATCGACCCACTGGCGCACCTCGCGCAAGAGGTCTCCGCCACCCAGCGCCACCCAGAAGCCGAACACCACAAGCAGGACCACGAGCAGGGACAGCCGTACCCACGTCGCGCGCGGAGGCCGCCGCGCCGTCTCGTCCATCGCCGGGTCGGACGGAGGGAGCTCCGTTGCCGACGAGGGGTCTGCCGGGCGGTTCACATCGGCTCCTGTGGCGGTCGTTCAGTGGGAAGGCCGGCCACCACGCGGCGCAGCGGCAGCTCCAGACGTCGCCCCGAGTCCGCCCAGCGCGCCAGGGAACGCTTGGCGGCCCGGGCGCGGTCCGGTGTCAGGCCGGGCAGGTACAGGGCGTCCGCCAGCAGTGCCGCGGAGTCGGCCGAGTCGATCGCCAGGGTGAAGACCCGCCGCTCATCGGCGCGAACGCGGAAGCCCGTCGTGCGCAGTAGGGCGGCCAGCCCGTCGCGGGCCTGCGGGTTGGGCCACGGTTGGCGTACGGCACGCAGGGATGTCATCACCCGGACCCAGTCGAACATGCCGGACGGGGAGAGCCCGGACCGGGACGGCACAAGCGCCGCGAGCGTCCCGCCGGGCCGCAGCACGCGCCGGATCTCCCCCAGCGTCTGCGGCAGGGGCGTGACCACCGGCAGGCACATCGCCGCGCAGACCGCCCCGACGCTCCCGGATGCCGCCGGGAGCGCGTCCGCACCGGCCCGCACCAGCGGCCCGCGACTCCGGCGCGCCGCCTCGGCGAGTTCCGCCGCCGACAGGTCGATGCCCAGCCAGTGGGCGTCGGGCAGCTCCGCCCGGGTGGGTGCCGAGCCACAGGCCAGGTCGAGCACCGTGCCCTCGACACCCCGCAGCGGTTCGGCCAGCCAGGCGTACGGGGATGCGTCGGCCAGGCCGAAGAGTTGCTCGGTGATGCCGGCGTGCGCCTGGTGATAGGCGGTGATGAAGCGCCGCCAGTCCGATTCGTCCATCCAACCCTCGCCCCTCTCTCGAACCGTGGGGACAGCTCGCCCCGCTGTGCTTGTTCGGGAACCCTGCCGGGCCTTTCCCGCATTCCGTTTCGGACACGCCGGACACGCCGGAGGCGGACGATGACGCGCGACGGCCCTCGTGACCGTGATGGTGGGGCCGGGAAAGGGAAGGTCCCCATGGTGTCACCGGGTTCCCCTCACATCCCACGACCGCGCGCCGACCGTCCCACGACGGCGCACCGACAAGAGAGCCCCGCACCATGAACAGGTACGACCTGGTGGTCGTCGGCGGCGGAAGCGCCGGCCTGACCGCGGCCCGCACCGCCGGACGCTTCGGCGCCCGCACGCTGCTCGTCGAACGCGACCGGCTGGGCGGGGACTGCCTATGGACGGGGTGCGTACCGAGCAAGGCGCTTCTCCGCGTGGCCGCCGATGTCCAGGCGGCCCGCCGCGCCGCCGCCTACGGGCTCCCGCCCGTGACCGGCCCGGCCGACCTCGCGGTGGCGATGGGAGCGGTGAGGCGGGCGATCGGCGCCATCGAGCCGCACGACTCGGCCGAGGCGCTCGCCCCGTACGGAGTCGATGTCGCCCACGGCGCGGCGTTCTTCACCGGTCCGGGCACCCTGACCGCGGGCGAGCGGGAGGTCTCCTTCCGGTACGCACTGATCGCCACGGGCTCCTCGCCGACCCTGGCACCGGTCCCCGGCCTGGCCGAAGCCGAGCCGCTGACCAGCGACACCGTCTGGGAGCTCGCCGAACTCCCCCGCCGCCTGGTGGTGCTCGGCGGTGGGCCCATCGGCTGTGAGCTGGGGCAGGCGTTCGCCCGGCTCGGCTCGCAGGTCACCCTCGTGGAGGCGATGGACCGCCTGGTGCCCCGCGAGGAACCCCGGGCCTCCCAGGTGCTGCGGGAGCGGCTGGAGGCCGAGGGCGTCACCGTGCTGACCGGCTACCGCGCCGCGAAGGTCGACGCCGGAGCCGTACACGGCCCCGGCGGCCCTCTCCCGTACGACGCGCTGCTGGCCGTCACGGGCCGCCATGCCGCCACTCGGGGCCTGGACCTGGAAGCCGCCGGTGTGGCGGTGACCGGTACCGGTGACGTCCTCACCGACGGCCGGCTGCGCACCACCAACCACCGGATCTACGCCGCCGGAGACGTGACCGGTCGCTCGGCCTTCACGCACCTGGGCGGCACGCAGGGCGGAGCAGCCGCCGTGGACGCTCTGCTGGGGGTGCGCCGCCCCATTGACTACCCGGCGGTGCCCCGGGTGACGTACACCGATCCCGAGATCGCCCGCGTCGGCCTCACCGTCGACGCGGCGCGTGAGAAGTACGGCGACACCACGCGCGTTCACACCCTGGAGAACGACCGGGTCGACCGGGCGGTCGCCGACGGCCGCACCGAGGGCTTCACGACTTTGGTGCTGGGCCCGCGAAGGAAGATCGTCGGGGCCACGGTGGTGTCACCCAGGGCCGGCGAGACCATCGCCCACCTGGCGGCGGCGGTGCGCCTGGGCTGGACGCCCTCCGACTACGCGCGCACCGTGCACCCCTATCCCACCTACGCCGACGGGCCGTGGCACACGTCGCTGGCCGACGTCTACGCCCGTCTCACCCGCGGCAGCGGCCCCATCGGCACACTGCTGAAACTCCGCAGAGGGGTCATCCGGTGACCCTCCGCACAGTCCTGGGCCTACTCCTCGCCACGATGGCGCTGGGCCAGCTCGCCTCCTTCGACGCGATGCCGGCCATCCTGACCTCCTACGGCCTGACCTCCGGCGCCGTCTCGACCGCCCTGGCCGTGGTATTGATCGGCGCCGAGGCCGTAACAGCCCTCTGGTTCCTGGTCCGGCCCCGCTCCCGCGCCGTCACGCCCGTCCGGCTGTACACGGGCGTCGCGGTGGTGTGGTCGGTGCTGGCCGCCCAGGCGTTCGCCCGCGGGTTCGTCCTGGACAACTGCGGCTGCTTCGGGACCTACCTCGCCCAGCCGCTGCGCTGGTACGTCCTGGTTGAGGACGCGCTGATGGTGCTGTACGCCTGGCTGCTGTGGCGCGGCCTGCGCCGGGCCCGGCCCAACCCCCTCACCGACCGAACCTCAACGGCAGCCCCCACACCGCAGGAGAACCACTGATGCGGATCATCGCGGCACTGCGCGACCTCGAACACGCCACCCGCCCCTACGACAGTGAGTTCGCCGCGGCCATGGAACGCCGCTGGGCGGAACTCCCCGAGGCAGCCAAGACACCCGGCCAGATCCTCGGCCGGCACGGCGTCGGCTGCGAGGGCACCCACGGCGTCTTCCCCAAGTGCAACCTCAAGTGCACCCCCTGCTACCACTCCAAAGACGCCAACCAGGTACGCGTCGACGGCCCCCACACCCACGAACAGATCACCGCGCAGATGCGCCTGCTGCGCGAACTGCGAGGCCCGCGCGCCCACACCCAGCTCATCGGCGGCGAGGTCAGCCTGCTCACCCCCGACGACCACGCCACCGCCCTCGCCATCATGCGGGAGCACGGCCGGGAACCGATGAGCTTCACCCACGGCGACTTCGACGACGACTACCTCACCCGCCTCGCGCTCGGCCCGGACGGCACACGGCGCTTCGACCGGCTGTCCTTCGCCGCGCACTTCGACAAGTTCATGTACGGCCGGCGCGGCATCGAACGCCCGACCGACGAGAAGGCGCTCAACCCCTACCGCGCCCGATTCGCCGCCATGCTCACCCGCCTTCGGCACGAGCACGGGGTGCGGTTCTTCCTCGCCCACAACATGACCGTCACCCCGGGCAACCTCGACGAGGTCGCCGACGTGATCCGCGACTGCCACGCCATGGGCTACGGGATGTTCTCCTTCCAGCCCGCCGCCTTCCTCGGCGACGACCGCCGCTGGAAGGAGAAGTACCGCGAGGCGACCCCGGACGCCGTGTGGGCGGAGATCGAACGCGGCGCCGGAACCCGGCTGGACCACCGCGTCTTCGAGAACGGCGACGTGCGCTGCAACCGCACCGCCTACGGCTTCTACGTCGGCCGGCGCTGGTACCCGTTCCTCGACGGCGACGACCCGCGCGACCTCGCCGTACGCGAGGCGTTCTTCCGGTACTTCGGGAAGGTGACCTTCACCGGCACCCCGCCCGCCCTCCTCGTGGCAAGGCTCCTGCGGGTGGTGGCCCGCCACCCGTCGACCGCGGTGACGGCGCTGCGCTGGCTGACCCGCACGATCCGCCGCGTCGGACCACTGCGGCTGGCCCGCCACCGGATGCGGGTGCGCCCGGTCACGTTCGTCATGCACCAGTTCATGGACGCCGACGTCGTCGCCCCGGCCTGGGAGATGATGCGGCGGGGCGAACAGGCCGCCGAGCCCCGGCTGCGCGAGACCCAGGAACGCCTGGCCGCCTGCCACTACGCCATGGCCCACCCCGAGAACGGCACCCTCGTCCCCGCCTGCGTGCAGCACGCCGTACTCGACCCCGCCGAGAACGCGGCACTGCGCACCCTGCTGCCGGTCGTCGAGGTCCGCGGGGCGGGAGACCGCCCGCCCGTGGCGGGTGCGCACGACCTCACGCCGCCTGCGGGAGTGGGGAGATCTCCCGGCGCTGCTGCGGACAGGTAGCAGGCAGCTGACCGCACCCCGGCAGTCGTCTTCGCGGAGCCGCTCGACCCCGTCACCAAGGACGGACCCGCCAGGCAATGGTTCACTCGGAGGGGCGGGACGTTGTACCGGGCCGCTTGGTGCGGGGGGCTCGGCGTGCCCGTCGGCGGATCGCCCAGGCCGTCACGAGCAGCGCGGCCAGGAGCCCGGCGAGGACAGCGGGTCCGGCGCTGTCCAGACTGTCGGCGAGGACACGCTGGACAGCACCGGCGGCGTCGATGACGGGATCGGTGGTGGTGGGGTCGCGCTGGACACGGATTTCGTACCAGCCGTAGTAGGCGACGTAGGCGCCGACGAGGAGAAGGAGTCCGCCGCCGATACGGGGCGCGAGCGCGCCGGCGCGGCGTAGCTGACCAACAGCGGCGCTGCGGGTGAGGGCGACGGTCACGGAGGCGACTCCGACGATCAGGCCCATGCCTGCCGCGTACGCGGCGAACAGGGCGACTCCCTCGCCCGTCGAGCCGCTGCGGAACGCGGAAACGACGATGGCGAGGAAGGGCGCGATGGTGCAGCCCAGGGACGCCGTGGCGTAGGCCATGCCGAACAGAGCCATCGAGGGGACGGAGCGGGTCACCGAGGGAGCGCGTCGGACCTTGGGCATCAGGGCGGGCAGTTGACGGCCGGCCGACAGCCAGGCTCCGGCCAGGCCCATGAGGATGCCGAAGAAGATGGTGAACCAGGGCAGGTGTTCCTGGACCTGACCGGCGACGGGCTGGATCGCCAGGCCGAATACGCCGAACAGGGCGGCGAAGCCGACGGTGATCGAGGCGGTCGCGGTGAGGGCGCGGCCGACGGCGACACCGCGGGTGGGGCTGTCGTCGCCGAGGACGAGGAGGGAGAGGTAGGCGGGGAGCAGGGCGAAGCCGCACGGGTTGACGGCGGCGAGGACGCCCGCGGTGAGCGCGAGGGCGAGGGGGAGATCGGACATCGCGGTCAGCCGGTCAGTCCGGCGACCTTCTCGGCCAGCCCCTCGCCTCCGGGCAGGACGCCCTCGTAGACGGTCTTGCCGTCCTTGTCGAGGATGACGTAGCGGCTCTGCTCGATGACCTCGAACCGCCTCCAGACCTCGCCCTTCTCGTCGGACAGCTGTGGAAAGCCGTCGGTCCCGGTGTCGGCGACGAAGTCCTTCATCGCTTCGTTCCTGTCCAGGCCCGCCACACCGACGACGTTGGCCTTGCCCGCGTAGTCGGCGGCGACCTTGGCGGTCTCGGCGGCCTGCGCCTTGCACTTGGGGCACCAGGGCGCCCAGAACCACAGCACGGTCGGCTTGCCCGCCAACGTCTTGGCGTCGAAGGGCTTGCCGTCCACCGTCGTCGCGGTGAACCGAATCGCCTGTGGTGCGGGGGACCCGGTGGCCGCGGTGTCGCTCGCGTCGGGGGAGGCAGACGGCTGTCCCGGGGACGACGCGTTCGAAGGGGACGTGCTCGCTGTCTCGTCGTCGGCGCCACTGCCGGTTCCACATCCCGTGAGAGTGATCAGGGCGGCGGCAAGGGCGGCCGGGAGGAAGGTGCGGGCGCGCATGGGGATCTCCAGTGTGCTCGGGATGAGTGTGACTGTAGATCCCCCGCTCTCACCGGGTGGGTGGTGGTGGGCTTACGGTTCGGTGACATCAGCCGGCGGAACCGGACCGGCCGGGGACGCCTCGATCGGGGTCAACCGAACGAACGAACTCTCCCGGCTGGGTTGGACATCCGTTGCTCTCACCGCGAGGGCGTGTCCTCACGGCATCGGGCACCCTCAGTCGGTGCTTCATCGTGTCCTCGCCGATCCCGCCCCCACCCTGACCACTCCCCACTGCCCCTCGCACCGTTCTTCCCCCGGCGCACCGTGGCCGAGCGAGGTGTCACGCCGGATGTCGCGCGGCAACGGTGCTCTGCGTGGCGCTCGGCGCGGGGCCGCGACCGGCTCCCGTACGGTCGCGGCCCCGCGCTCAGGGGCGTTGGGGTCGGTCATGACCGCAAAGGCCGCCCCCGTCGGTCTCGGGGCCCGTTCGTCGAAGAGTCCGGCTCCGCCGCGGGCGCCGGTTTCGGGGAGGGCGAGTTCGACGCGGTCGGCCGCTTCGAGGTCGGCGGCGGCACCTGTCCCGTCCTCCCCGGCAAGCACCCTGTCGACATCGGCGGCTGCCCGCCACACCTCGTGGTGTGGCGGGCAGCGCTGTTCCGGCCCCGTCAGGGGGCGCTGATTCCGACGTCGGCGGGTTTGAGCGGCTTGTGGACCACGGTGCCGGTGGACAGTTCGTCCGCTCCGACATCGGCCGTTCCACTGCGTGACTGGCCGTCCATGTCCTCGGCGAGGAAGCTGTAGCCACCCGACGCGGTGTTCACCGCGGGGCTACCGGTACCGAGGCGGTACACCTCACTCTGCTTGACCAGGAGCGGGTTGACCGTCCGGACACCAGTGGTGATCCCGATGGTGGCGGAACCGGTCGGCCAGCCGATGTTGCCCGAGTACGTCATGTTCTTGGGCGCCTTCAGCTCGTTGAAGAGCTTGCCGGAGGAACCGACGACGATGTTGTCGGCGACCAGGCTGTCGACCGGGGCGAGAGTGTAGTTGGCGCCGATCTCGATGTTCGAGACGTTGTTGACGAAGGTGTTGTGCACCGCCGTGGCCCGGTACACCCGCCAGTGCGAGGAGAGCGCGCCCGAGGTGTCGACGTCCCCGCCGTCGAGTTGCAGCGCCGCGTCGTAGCCGCTGCCGGTCAGTCCTTCGAAGTGGTTGTTGTAGATCTTGTGGTCCTGGCCGTAGACCCGGACACCGCCGGTGCCTGCCTTGCCGCCCCCGAAGAAGAAGTTGCCGTAGACCTGGCTGCGGTTGCCGTGGCGCAGGGACAGGGAGCCCTGTGATGTCCGGAAGGTGTTGTACCGGACGGTGTTGGCGTTGCTCTTCACGGAGACGATCTCGGGGTCGCCGTCGCAGTTCTCGAAGAGGTTGTTCTCGATCGTGGTGAACCCGTCCGACTTGGAGATCGCGCTCCAGCCGACCCGGATCGCCTCCATTTCGTTGGTCGCCCGCGGACCGATGTTGCGAAAGTGGTTGTAGTCGATCTGGTCGTACTGCGACTGCTGGGTCGAAGACCCGTCGATGGTGATGAAGTTGCCGAGCTCGTGCTTCTCCTCGAACAGGTTGTGATCGATCCGGTTGTGGTGGCTGTTGGCTCCCTGGATGATGATCCACTTCAACGATTCCGACTCGGTGAGCCGGAAGTGGTTGCGGGTTAACCGGATGTGGTGCGAACTGGTGATCTTCAGCGTGTCGCTGTTCGTCCACTTCAGCCCGGAGAACGTCACGTACGACGAGCTGAGAACCTCGAGCTGCCCTTCGGTGATGACCGCCTTGCCCTGTTGGGCGGCCATGATCGTGATGGGTGCGCCGGCGGTGCCGTTCTTGGCGTTGAGCTTGCCGATCGAGTAGGAGCCGTTGGCGAGGACGATCGTTTGACCGGCCACGGCCTTGGACATCGCGGTGGTCAACTGCGACGACGTCGAGACGTTGACGATGGTGGCGTTGGCCTGCGTGGTCGAGGTCGTACTCGGGTTGAGCGATGACGTGTCGCCGGTGGAGGCGAGAGCGGGTGCCGCAGTGGTGAGGGCCGCGATCGTGAGCGCCGCGGCGGCGATCGCGCCGCAGTTGCTGAGCTTTGATCTGGTCATGTGTTTTCTCCGCACGGTAGAGAGGGGCATGGGACGTCGAGCAACCCAGCGCTGGACAAGTAGGCCGTCCAGGTGCTGATGGGACGAGCCTGTGACAGTCGCGCGTGATGGCTGTGGCCACGCCGGCCGGTGGAGGCCGGGGTGGCCAAGAGGTGGAAGTCGATGACCTGCATCGGTGATGTGCGAGTTCGCGGCGCCGACCAGGGTCTGTCTTGAAAGTCCCGCCTGGCACGACACTTCGCCGCGTCGTCGGACTCGGACTCGGCCAAGTAGGCCCAGTACAAGACCGATCCTCGGCCTTGCGATGCACCGCGCCGTCCGCCCGCGGGTCCCGCCCCGCGGGCGGACGGCGCTGCTTGTAGGCAGGCCATGGGCCGCGATGTCTCTCACCGCGCACGCCGGTGGCCTGTGGGGCGGAAATCCGTGCATCGTTGTACCGTGCTGCGAGGTGCCGGGCCTCCTAGTCCGAGGCCCGGCACCCCCTGGCGTCAGGAGTGGGTGGCCTGCAGGCTGTAGATGCTCACCTGCCCGTAGTTGGAGCTGCTGCACGGCGAGGAGTTGTCGCAGTTCGCCTGGGTGTAGGCGCCGGCCTTGAAGTAGTTGCCGGACGCCGAGTGCGCGATGGTCGTCTGGAGGGCGCCGTTGTAGTAGACCTTGATCTGGCCGCCGCTGACCACGAACTTGCCCTCGAAGACCGTGTTCAGCTTGTAGTTGCTGGTCACGAGCTTGTGGTGCGTGGTGTCACCCTTGGTGATGTAGAGGCTGGTCCCTTCGAGGCGGAAGACCGTGACGTCGTCGTCGCCGTCGTGGATCTGCGCGCCGACGACGTGCGGCTTGGTGCTCGGGAGCTTGTTGAACGCCTCACGGAAGGTGAGGGTGTGGGTCCCGGAGGTGGACGACCAGGAGGCGTTCGACGTGCCGTTGTTGGCCATCTCGCGCAGTTCGGAGCGCGCGTAGCTGGAGCCGGAGGTGGTCACGCCGTTGACCGCGGAGCGGAACTGCACTCCGGTGCACGCGGCGTTCACCATGAACCAGGGGTTCGAGGAGAAGGTCGCGAGTGCGGGCTGCTTGATCTCGGTCGGGGAGCCGGAAGACCCGGTCGGCAGGGTCTCCTTCCAGTTGGTCAGGTTGAGCTGCTGGGCGGGGTAGTCGCACGGGGCGGCCGCCACGGCGGTGCCGGAGGTGACGATGGGGGCGGTCATCGCCGCGAGGGCGGAGAGCGCGGCCACGCCGGCCGTGGTGAGGGTGCGCTTGCGGGTGAGACGCATGTCAGCTGTTTCCTTACGGTTGATTGGACCGGGTTGCTGGGGTGGTTCGCTCAGCAGGGGCGCGACGGGTGGTACTGGTCCCCGTAGGTTCCTGTCGCGGCGCCGCCGGTGTTGCCCGCCAGGGTGTTTCCGCACACCTGGCCCTGCGGGGTGGCTTCGAACTTGATGCCCCCCGCAGCGTTGGAGAGGAGGACGTTGCCCTCGATGTTGTTGCGGGTGCCGTCGGCGGGAGTGTCGCCGCCGACCCGGACACCGGCACCGACGTTGCCGTAGGAGCGGTTGGCCTTGAAGGTGTTGCCGCTGCCGCGTGCGTCGAGGCCGGCCGAGTTGGGGTCGAGCTGGCCGGTGCAGTCGTTGCGTTCCACCAGGTTCGCGGTGGAGTTCTCCTTGATGTCCACGCACTCGTTGCCCCGGGTGTCGATCCGGTTGTGGTGGATCCAGTTGTCGCGGCTGACATCCGGCCGGTCGTCGGGTGCGCCGTTCATGCCCTGCTGCTCGGGCGCCGTCCCCAGGTAGATGCCCTCACCCACCTTGCCGCCGTCGTCGAAGTGGAAGTCCCACACCCCGCAGCCGGTGATCCGGTTGTGGGCGACCTCGGCGCCGGTGATCAGGTAGCGCAGCCGCACGCACTCCTCCCCGGCGTTACGCAGTGTCATCCGCTCGATACGCAAGCCGTCCACTCCGTCACCGGATGTCAGGCTCATGACATAAATAAGCTTCTTGCGATAGTCGGCCTTCTGCGTGGGATCACCGAAGAGGCCGTCGACGGTGAAGCCCTTCAGCCGGACGTCGTCGTGCTGGATCTCTACGACAGCACGGCCGGCACCGGAACCCTGGACGACGGCGGACGCGGGTCCGGTGATGGTGACGCCGGGATTGCGGCTGATGAAGTCCTGGAGATAGCGGCCGGGGGCCAGATGCACCGTCGATCCCGGTTCGGCGGCGTCCAGCGCGCGCTGGATGCCCGCGAAGGGCGAACCGCTCGTGCCGGCGTTGGTGTCGCTGCCACGCGGAGAGACGTAGTAGTCCTGGGAGCCTTTCGGTACGGCGGCGGACGCGGCGGGCCCGGCCGCCGTCATTGCCCCCAGTAAGGCGGCCAACGCGGCGATGCGACGGGTGACTCTCATACCGTTCTCCTCGAATGCGTGGGTGTGTGCAGGGAAAGGGCCAGGAGCAGGGGAAGGGTGGGGCCCAGCAGCAGGGGTCCCAGGGGGATCGGGAGCACGGCGAGCGGGGCCAGTACGAGGACGAGCAGCAGGGCTGCGGTTCGCCGCGGTGAACCGAAGGCCAGGACGGCCGCCGCGCGCCGAGGGTCTCGATCCGTGCCGACCGCGCGAACGGCTGCCAGCGACAGGGCGTACACCGCCACCGTGGCCATCAGCCCCGCCTGCACGGGGAGCAGGACCAGACCTGTCGTGCTCCCCGTGTCCAGGAGGAAGAGGCAGTTCAGCGTGAGGACGGCCAGCACGGCGGTGGCGACGAGCCCTTCCTTCCACAAGGCCCGCCAGAAGCGCGGGAAGGCCCGCAGCGTCGCGGTGAAGGGGCGTCCGCCTCCGTCACCGCGCCAGTCCTGCAGCGCGCTTCCCGCAGCGGCCAGCGCCGGCAGCCAGGTGACGACCCCCAGGGCGAGCAGGCAGAACGCGGCGCCCGCCAGCGCCGGCTGTGCGACGAACTCCATCGCCCGCAGCGCACCGCGTTCCCAGCCCTTCATGGAGTGCTCCAGGGTCTCGAACGGTCAGATGGTCAGAAGGCCCGTGAAGGGCTGGTCGGTCCGGAGCACGTCGCTTCCGTCGAGCTGGACACCGCGCGCCCGTACGGCCGCGATGTGCGTGCCGGAGAAGAGAACCGCCGCCGCGTCGGCGCGCACGCCCTCCGTCTCGATGACTCCCGTGCTAGGGGCGAGGAGGACGAGTTCGCTCTCGGCGCCCTGGCCGACGGACACCGCGTGTCCTTGGTCCGAGGGCAGGAGCACGGCCGGCACCGGATGCGGGGCCAGCGAACCCGTGCTTTCGAACACGGTCAGGAACGTGGCCGTGCTGGTCCTCGGGGTGGCGAGGCGCAGGGTGTGCATCGTCTTGCTGACCTTGAGGCTCGGAGTGCTGGAGGTCGGGTTCGCCTCCACCTCGGTGCGCTCCTGAGTGGCCGAGGCGTCGGTGGGCAGGAGCCGGGTGAGGCGTGCGCTGCCGGGGCCCGACTCCAGCCGCCAGCCGTCCGGCTCCAGCTGTGTGGTGGGCCAGTCGGTGTGCAGCAGGTAGGACCACTCGCGCGGTGCGTCGGCCTCGAGCTCGTCGAGGATGACCACCCGCCCGCGCGGAGTCACCACCAGCGTACGGTCGATGCGCCGCACCCCCAACCCCTCGGAGAACATCGCCGCGGACTCCGCCGTGGCGTGGGCGAACCCGCCCTCCGCGAGCACGTCCCGTACGCGCGCCCGGCGCTCGTGCGGTATGCCTTCGTACACGTGGTAGCGGCCCTCGTCCGCCCACCCCTCGCCGTCGACCAGGATCAGATTGTGGTGAGCGGCGCGCTTGTGGTTGCTGTACCCCTCGTCCACCGCGAGGAAGGCGCCGTGCGAGTGCAGGACGAAGGCGCCGGCGTCGGGATGGTGGTGGCCCGCGCTCATCGCGTCCCAGCCGCCCGCGGCCTTCAGCCGGTGCCCCTCCTCCCAGGCCCGGTGGCCACCGCCGGGCGCCGCCTTGAAACTGACGCAGGTGGCGGCGGCGTCCCAGCCGGTGCGCGCCGTGATCTGCCCGAGGTCCGGGAAGTACGCCGTGAGGGGCTCCTCGTCGGGCGCGACGGGCGCGACCTCCGGGTCGTACCAGAGCAGTTCGAGGAATGCCTCGGGCATGACACCGGGGCGCACACCCGACTCGTACGCCTCGCGCCAGAAGTGGCGCTCCGCGACCAGGTTGCCCAGCCACTGAGCCGTCCCGTCCTGGTACGCGGAGGCCAGACGGTAGTAGAGGGCGACGCTGTGGCCGCTGCGCCGGTCGTGGCAGTCGCCGTGATCGATGTTCTCCTCGAAGCCCGGCGCGCTCTGGTGCAGGCGCCAGTGCGTGGTGTGGCGCAGGAAGCCGCCGACCGACCACAGGTCGGCCTTCTCCTGGTGCTGCACGAGGTCGGTGTGGATCGCGAGCCACGGCACGCCGTACCGCCAGTAGACGACGCCCTCGGAATCCGAACCGTCTTCGGGGAGCATCCCGAGGACCGTCTCCAGGTTCGCGCGGGCCGCCTTGGTCCACTCGGAGCGCCCCAGCGCGTAGCCCGCGGTGGCGACCCCGGTCCAGCAGATCCAGTTGTGGTTCTGCCAGTACGCGCTCGACCACCAACTACCGGTGGTCTCCTCGGCGTACGAGTGGAGCCGCTCACCCTGCAGTTCCAGTTTGGCGCGCAGGATCTCACGCCGTTCCGGCTCCAGGTCCTCGCCCAGCCAGGAGTACGCGAGCGAGAGACCGTGCAACAACCACCCCGCGTCCAGGTCGTGATCCGGCATATGGGCGCGGCCCCAGTGGGGGAAGCCGACGCAGGCCGAGATCCAGCGCCATGCCTCTTCCAGATATCCGCGCTGGCCGGTGAGCCGGTAGGCGAGAGCGAGGTTGGCCGCGGCGGGCCCGAAGTAGGTGATGCTCGCCTCGGGGTGCTCCGTGGGCGGCGTCTGCCGGCGATACCAGTCGCACTGTTCGTACAGCCGGCGCCACTGGGAGGCACGCGCGCCGTTCAGCTCGCCGCGGAGCAGCTCGAGTCGCCCGTCGAGAAGCAGCATGTGCGGACTCACCTTCCGATGGAGTGGGTGGCGACGGTTCCGTCGGCCAGATCGATGTGGACGGTTCGTTCGGACAGGCTCAACCGGCGGACCGGTGGTGTCGCTTCGGCGGACTGGTAGACGGAGACGAACACCGCGTGCCTGCCGGTCGTGGACCAGTCGACTCCCTGGCACGTTCGCGCCGGGTCGTCGGCGGGACCGGGGTGTGCGACGACGGTGAACTCGGCCGGCGGACTCGACACGTGCTGCCCGGTCATGACCGCGCTCTGGCTGTCGCCCCAGACGGTGCGGGCACGATCGGGGCCCTGGGCGACGACGTCGAGATCGGTTCCCGGACGCAGCTGCGCCGTGAGCAGGCGCTCGGTGTCGGCTTCGAGGACAAGGATGTCGAGGAGGTAGCGCGGGTCGGTGACGATCCGCCGGACGGCGCTCACCCCGTCGTAGGCCCCGGTGCATCTGCCGGTGTCGCCGTCGAGGACGGCATCGCAGGGGGCCTGTTCCGCATCGTCGACACGGAACGCCGGGTGGGCCTTCGTGCCGGCGTAGTGTGTCCGGAAACTCCGGTGCGCGTAGGGGACCTGGCCCGGATCCGGCTGCCAGGCGGTGCCGTCGTCCGCGTAGAGGTAGAGGGACAGTTTGTCCAGGTGCCCGTGCCCTCCCCCGTGCGGTCCGGCGTCCAGAAGCGCGTGGATTCCGGCCGTACGGAAGACCGCGTACCCCGCGTCCGGGAAGGTCCGCCGGACGGTGCGCGCGGGCAGCCTCGGCCCGGTGAACCATCCCACGAGGTCTGCGGGCAGCTCGGTGGCCGTGTCCTTCCCGGCGGCCAGGGCCACCGCGGCCAGGGGAGCTCCGGCGAACAACTGATCGGCGAGCGTGGCCACTTCGCTGATCTCGGCAGACTGCGCTTCGCGTCGGTAGGGGCCGTCGTGCAGGGCGGGCAGGGTGCCGGCGGAAGTCGCGATACCGGCCAGCGCCGTGATCATCGCGCCCAGGACTTCGGCGATGTCGCCGGGCAGCCGCTCCGGCTCGCCGCCCCGCAGGGCGAGCAGGTACGCGTGCAGTACGAAGAGGTGGTAGTAGGTACTGCCTTCCCACTCCCAGCCGTCCTCATGCATCGCCACGCGCATGTGCTCGAACAGGCCGTAATGACCGGCCAGTTGCACGGTGTCGGGATCGGCGCCCTCCACGGCGAGTGCGGCCGAGCGGCAGCAGGTCTCCGCGGCGGCGAGCCATGCCGTGTAGTTGGAACGAATCTCCCCCTTGTGGCGCAGCTCCGCCCGGGCCTCACCGGCGCGGTCGCCGAGCGACCGGAGGAAGGGCAGCAGGGCAGCGAGCTCGGCGCGCATGTCCCGGTGTGCGGCGAGAGTACGTATCGCGTGGGAGACGGCCACCGCCCAGATGGCCTCGGTGAGGGCCTGGTGGAAGAGCCGGCCGTGCAGCATCCAGCCGGCCGCACCCGGATGGGTGCTGGGCAGAGCCGCGTACAGCTCCGCGTACTCCAGGAGCAGCCGCAGTGCCTCGGAGCGCTCGGCCGGGCCGCCGCAGGCGAGATGGCGCAGGCGCTGGGCGGCGGCTTGATGGGCCAGCACCGTTCTCGCCCCGCGCACCGCCTCGGTGTCCACCCGGCAGCCGTAGCGGCATGCGGCTCCGGCGCGCGGGAAGGGGTCGCCGAGCAGGTCGCCGTGGTCGAGTTCGACACCGTGGGCCGGGCACACATAGGCGTGCCACCAGCCGCCCCGCTCGCGCGTGATGGTCAGCGCGGCCATACGCCACCGCCGATGTCGAGGGTGGCTCCGGTGATGTACCCGGCCTCGTCCGAGGCGAGGTAGACGGCCGCTCCGGCAACGTCTTCCACCGTGCCGCCCCGGCCGATGGGAAGCTTCTCGACGATGCCCCGCTGAGCCTCGGGCGAGGTGAACGTGCCGTGGAAGGTGGTACCGCCGATGTATCCGGGGGCGAGCGCGTTCACGGTGACGCCGGTGCCTCCGACTTCCTTGGCCAGCCCCTTGGCGAAGCCGATCACTCCGGCCTTGGCGGCGGCGTAGGCGGCAGCTCCGGGGCCGCCGCCGTCGTGGGCCGCCTGAGAGGCCATCAGGACGAAGCGGCCCGAGGAACCCGCTTCCTTCAGATGCGGCAGCGCCGCCCGGCAGGTACGGAAGACGGAGAAGAGATTGACATCGATCACGCTGTGGAAGTGCTCTTCGCTCATCTCCGCGACCGGAACCCGGCCGACGAGGTGTCCCGCGTTGGCGACCACGATGTCGAGTCCGCCGAGGAAGGCGACGCTCTCGTCGACGAGCCGCGTGACGTCGCCGGCATCGGTGACATCGGCGGCGAGGGACATGGCCTTCCGCCCCATCGTGTTGATCTCGGCCACCACCCGCTCGGCGGCCTCGGCGGAGCGTCCGTAGTGGACTACGACATCAGCGCCCGCCTTTGCCAGCCCGAGCGCGACCGATGCGCCGATGCCGTGGCCGGCACCGGTGACGAGCGCGCGACGACCTGTGAGATCGAAAGGCATGAGAATTCTCCATGTTTATCGAGGTGAATCA
Organism: Streptomyces sp. S4.7; assembly: GCF_010384365.1. Taxonomy (NCBI): domain Bacteria; kingdom Bacillati; phylum Actinomycetota; class Actinomycetes; order Kitasatosporales; family Streptomycetaceae; genus Streptomyces; species Streptomyces sp. S4.7. The sequence goes on from NZ_CP048397.1 coordinate 1,051,669, forward strand.
ACGGTGCTATTTGATACCGGAGTTGGCGAAACCCTGGACGAAGTAGCGCTGGGTGAAGAGGAACAGCACCACCATGGGGATGGTGGCGAGCGTCGTGCCGGCCATCAGGTACGCCCAGGCGTTCTGGTCGGCCTGTTGGAACGCGGACAGGCCCACCTGGATGACACGCAGGTCGGTGTCGCTGGTGATGATCAACGGCCAGAGGAAGTTGTTCCAGCTGCTCTCGAAAGTGAGCAGGGCGACGGTGGCGATGGCCGGCTTGACCAGCGGTGTCATCACCCGTGCGTAGATACCGAATTCGCTCATGCCGTCGATGCGGGCGGCCTCCTCCAGCTCACGCGGCAGCGAGAGGTAGAACTGCCTGAACAGGAAGATGGCGAACGGCGTCAGCGCGCCGGGGATGATCAGGCCCCACCAGGAGTCGAGCCAGCCGTGCCCGCCACGCCCCAGGTAGTCGTTCCCGCCGAAGAACGGAATGCCCTTGGCTATCAGGTACTGGGGAACGATCTTCGTGTACGTCGGGATCATCATGGTGCCCAGCACTCCCATGAACACCACGGTCCGGCCCCGGAACGGCACCCGGGCCAGGGCATACCCCGCCATGGAGGCCAGAGCGAGGTTGAGCGCCGTGTGTCCGAGCGAGATGAGCAGGCTGTTCCTGAAGTACGTACCGAAGGGGGCGTACTCGAGCGCCTCCGAGTAGTTGCTCCAGTCCCACACCTGCGGCAGGAGGTTGGGCGGGTACTCGGCGAGATCGGGATCGGTCTTCAGCGAGCTGATGATCATCCACAGGAACGGCACCACCATCACGAGCGATACCGTGACGAGCACCAGGTGCAGCGCCGTCCTTCGCAACCGGCGGGCGAGCAGGGGGTGGTTCGTGAGCAAGGTGCCGCGAGTCACGTCCCCGCGGAGAAGCTTCTCAGCGGACATCGTCTTCCTTTCCGGTGAGACGCCGGCTGATCAGCATCAGCACCAGCAGGAACGCGAACAGCACCACACTCTGCGCGCAGGCCGCGCCCATGTTGAACTCCTTGAACGCGGTGCGGTAGATCTCGTAGGTCATGACCGTCGTCGAGTTGCCGGGGCCACCGTCCGGCGTCAGCACGTACAACTGGTCGAACGCCTGGAACGAGTCGATGATCGACACCACCAGCACGAAGAACGTGGCCGGCTTCAGCAGCGGCAGTGTGATGGAGAAGAACTGCCGCACCTGCGAAGCCCCGTCGATCCTGGCCGCCTCGTACACGTCCTCGGGCATGGCCTGCAGAGCGGCCAGGTAGATGAGCATCTTGATGCCGATGCCCTTCCAGATACTGACGACGATCACGGCCGTGAGCGCCCAGTCCGGGTCCGCGAGCCACACCGGCCCGTCGATTCCCACCCACCCGAGCATGGTGTTGACCACACCGAGCCGTGGTTCGAACATCCACATCCACACGAGCGCGATCGCCACCGTCGCGGTGACATGCGGCATGAAGACAGCGGTGCGGTACCACGAGGCCGCCCGCATCTTCACGCTGAGCAGGATGGCCAGCACCACGGCGATGGCCATGGCGACGGGCACGGTGAAGAAGGTGAACACCACCGTGTGCCACATGGAGGCGTTCCACGTCTCGTCGCTGAAGATCTCCTGGAAGTTGTCCAGGCCGTTGAACGAGACGGTGCCGGCGAGGATGTCGTAGTCGGTGAACGCCAGAGCGAAGGTGGCGACCACGGGAATGCCGATCCACCAGACGAGATGGATGACCGAGGGCGCCAGCAGAAGCACGGCCGTCCTGCGCCGGTCGTGACCGAACTTCTTCTCACGGGGCGGCCGACCCCGCCAGGACGAGGGCGCCGCACCTTTGGTGGAACGATGCACTATCGGCCCGTCCCTGCTTGTGTCGGTGGCCGGACGGGTGGACGTCGGCATCAGGCCCCCTTGGCGATGATCGCCTCGGCCTTCCCAGCAAGCCCCTTGAGGGCCTCGGCGGGAGTGGCCTTGCCGAGCAGAGCGCTTTCCAGCGCCGGCTTGAACTCTTCACGGATCTCGAGCCAGGTCGGCACCCCGCCCTCGGAGAAGGCGTGGTCGAGGTTGTCCACGGCGAACGAGACGAGCTTGTTGCTCTTCACGTACGACGAGTCGGCCGCACTGAGGACCGCCGGGATGTTCCCCCGCTGCTCGGCCGCCTGGGGCGACACCTTCTCGCCCGACAGGAACTCCACCAGCTTCTTGGCCTGCTCGGGGTGGCTGGTCTTCGCCGACATGGTGGCCAGCGTGCCGCCCTGGAACAGCGCGGGACGCTGCTGGTTGAGCATGAACCCGTCGACCTTGTCCTCGGCGATCAACTCGGGCGCGCTCTCGGAGATCTGTCGCCACATGTCGTTGTGGCCGATCATCATGGCCGCTCGCCCCTGCACGAGGGGAGCGGCGACCGCTCCCTTCTGGGTGAACCCGTAGTCCTCGATCTTGTCCGTACGGATGATGTCGACCATCCACTGGAGGGCGTCCACCGCCTCGTCGGAGTCGAGGACCGGCTTACCGCCGTCGAACAGGTCGGCGCCGTGGGCCCACATCACAGGAAGGTAGGTCTGGCGCAGGTCGTTGCTGAGGATGTCGACGCCGGCCCGTGTCAGCTTGCCGTTCTTGCGGACCGTCAACTCCTTCGCGATCTCCTTCAGTTCGGTGAGGTCCTTGGGGGGCGCGTCGATACCCGCCTCGGCGAACACGTCCTTGCGGTAGATGCCCATCCTGGTGTCGAGCAGGATCGGACGCGCATAGATCTTGCCGTCGTACACACCGGGCTCGACCACACGGGGGTTGTAGAGCCGGGCCAGTTCGTCCTTGCTGGCCTCCAGGTCGGCCAGGACCCCCTTCTCGGCGAAGGGCGGTATCCAGCCGACGCCCATGAGCATGACGTCGTAGGGCTGGCCTCCCACGATCGAGGTGGTCAGCTTCTCGTTGAGCTTCCCGTACTCGGTGTAGTCGACCTGAACGCTGACACCGGGGTTGTCCTTCTTGAAGTCGGCGAGCAGGGACGTGAGGAGCTTCTGCCCGTCCGCCCGGTCGAAGATCGGTGTCAGCAGGCGCAGTGACGCGCTGCCGCTGCCGGACTTGCCGGGGGCGGCCCCGCCGCACGCGGTCAGAGCCGTGCCGGCCACCGCCGCGGCGCCCAGACCCAGCAGGCTTCGTCTGGACAGGGATGAGGGATGTGAACGCATAACTGACTCCCGACAGCGGAACATGCACTGGGTGGGTGAGCGAGACTTGCGTTGATCGCGGTGCACCGATTTACTGGTGCATCGATGCATGAGACTAGGAACACCGATACTTGATGTCAACATCGTGGAAACAATGGGTTTTCTTTGAGAGCGGGGGGCGGTTGTGGCAGGAACAACGATTTACCAGGTGGCACAGGAAGCGGGAGTCTCACCCAGTACGGTCTCCAACCTGCTCAACGGCCGCACCGGCAAGATGCTCCCGGAGACCAGAGCACGGGTCGAGTCGGCGATACGGCGTCTGGGCTACCGTCCCAACCGGGCCGCCCAGCAACTGCGCACCGGGCGCATCCAGATGCACGGGCTCATCGTGCCGTCGGTGGCCAACCCGTTCTGGGGCACGTTCGCACGCCACCTCGAAGCCGCTGCCCTGGCGGAAGGGTTCTACATGCTGCTGTGCAACAGCGAGCGTGACCGCGACCGTGAACGCCACTACGTCGAGGAGCTCTGGGGCGACGGCATCGGTGGCGTGGTCCTGTGCTCGTCGCTCCCGTCACTCGACCACGTGAAGCAGACCATCGAGGCGGGACTCCGGCTCGTGGCCTTCGACCGCACCGCCCAACCCGGAGACCCGCACAACGTGGTGAACATCGGGACGGACAACGTGCTCGGAATGCGCTTGGCCACGGAACACCTGCTGGCGCTCGGACACCGGAGGCTGGCCTTCGTGTCCGGATCGATCGGCAGCATCAACCGGGCCGAACGCTACAGCGGGTTCCGGCAGGCCATCGAGGCCGCCGGTCTGCCTCCGGAGGCCGGGATCGTCTGGTCGGGAGCGGACACCCTGGACTTCGACGACCGGGACACCGCGGAGCTGGGACGCTCAGCGGCGCGCGAACTCCTCGCGACCGCCAATCCCCCGACCGCGATCGTCGCCATCAACGACATGTGCGCCCTCGGCGTCATCGCGGGTGTGCGGGAAGCGGGGCTGACCGTGGGCCGCGACATCTCAGTGGTGGGCTACGACGACATCATGCTCGCGGGCATGGCGATGCCCGGGCTCACGACCGTACGGCAGCCGGTGGAGGAGATGGCGTCCAACGCGTTCAGCAAGCTGAGGCAGGGCATGGAGAGTTCCGAGGACTCGACAGGTCACTCCGTACTCCACAGACCCAGACTCATCGTCCGTGATTCGACCGCGGCTGCGGCTGTCCCCCGGCCCGAGGGGTCCCATGTGCCCGGTCGGAGAAAGGCCTTGAAGGCGCACCCCTGAGCCAGGATACCGGGAAACCGGACGACGGTCCCGGAACCAGCCGCCCGGCGCTACGGATCACTGGCGACGACGGCCCACAAAGGACGTGGCCGCCCCTGCCGCGGCAGGGCCGATCCCCGAAACCCCGCGCGCACGACACCTCTGCCGCTACCGCCCGACTTCAGGAGGCGACCCAGTTGAGTACGGGGCGAGGAGCAGATCCCGCAGCCGACACCGACCACTCCATCGACGCCCCACCTTCCGGAGGGTCCCTCTTCTCCTCGCTGAAGGTCAGGAACTACCGGCTGTTCTTCCTCGGCCAAGTCGTCTCCAACAACGGCACCTGGATACAGCGCATCTCCCAGGACTGGCTCGTGCTCAGCCTCACCGGCTCCTCCACCGCCGTCGGCATCACCACCGCCCTGCAGTTCCTGCCCCTGCTCCTCTTCGGCCTGCACGGCGGCGTCCTCGTCGACCGACTGCGAAAGCGCCCTGTCCTGGCCGCCACCCAGATAGCCATGGCCCTCACCGCTCTCGCCCTGGCCACCCTCACTCTGGCCGGCCAGGTCAACGTCTGGCACGTGTACGCCGCCGCTTTCGCGGTCGGCCTCGCGACCGTCCTCGACAACCCCGCCCGCCAGTCATTCCTCTCCGAGCTGGTCGGCCCGGAACATCTGCGGAACGCCGTCGGCCTCAACTCGGCGAACTTCCAGTCCGCCCGCCTCATCGGCCCCGCCGTGGCGGGGCTGCTGATCACGGGCATCGGCACCGGATGGGCGTTCCTGTTCAACGGTCTCTCCTTCGCCGCACCCCTGATCTGCATGCTGCTGATGCGCACAGCCGAACTGCGCGCCGTCGAGCGCGCCCCGCGCGGCAAGGGACAGTTGCGTGAGGGCCTGCGCTACGTCGCCGGCCGCCCGGAGTTGATGTGGACCATCGTTCTGGTCGGGTTCGTCGGTACCTTCGCCCTCAACTTCCCCGTACACCTCACCGCGTTCACCGACGTCTTCCACATCGGTGCGGGTACCTTCAGCCTCCTCAACACCCTGGTGGCGGCCGGCTCCCTGGTCGGCGCACTGCTCGCCGCCAGAATGGGAACGGCGGGGCTGAGACTGCCCTTCCTGGCCGCGCTGGCTTTCGGCGTCGTGGAGATCGCGGCCGCCCTGGCGCCGTCCCTGTGGAGCTTCGCCCTGCTCATGGTGCCCATGGGGTTGTTCGCCATGGTCGTCAACGTCAGCACGAACACCACCGTCCAGACGTCCACCGACCCCACCATGCGGGGCCGTGTCACAGCCCTCTACATGATGGTCCTCCTCGGGGGTGCGCCCGTCGGGGCTCCGGTCGTGGGCTGGATCTCCGACATCTACGGGCCTCGCGTCGGACTAGCGACGGCCGGTGCCGTGGCCGCCTGCACCGCCATGGCGACAGGGCTCATTCTTGCCCGGGTCGGCGGCCATCGCGTCGCGATCAAGTGGATCAGCTATCGCCCACGGCTGCGAATCGTGCCCCGGAAATCAAAGGCAGGCAAAGACAGCCCCACCTGACCCGGCAGCCACCCACGGGGCTCGGGGACCCGGTCGTGCCCGCGGGCAGGCTCGCCGGGGAGCCCGCCACTCGGCCGGACACGCGCGACTCGTCGGCGTGGGCCGCGGCCGTTCGTGGATCCGCCCGTGGCCCTTTGTACCCAACGGTGTTGCGGCGGCCGTAGGGCTTCGCGCCCCCGACGGAGAGGGCCAGCGCGGATCTCGCGCGACACGCACACCGCGGACCGCTGGACGGGGCAAAGCCGCCTTCTCCCCGAATCCGGGCAGTGCCCGCACAGCGAAACCCTTCCGACATGGTCACTCTTCGCCGTCGCGGCGCGCTGCCTCACCCGTGAAGTCCCCCTGGCGCACCCGGCCGCCCCACCTTTCCGGCACGGGCCCGGCCGGGTCGACACCGCTCCGCGCTCCGGCCTCCCATTCCTCTTCGAGGATGCCGAACATCAGGGAGTCCCGCCAGCCGTCCCGGATCCATGCCGTGTGTCGGTGGTGCCCCTCGTACGTCATTCCGAGCTTTGCCAGCACTCGAGAGGATCCGAGATTCCGCGGGTCGCAGGTGGCGTAGATCCGGTGAAGCCCCAACTGGTCGAAGCCGAGCGACAGGAGCGAGCGCCCGACCTCCGTGCCGAGACCCCGCCCCCATACTCGCGGATGCACGAGGTAGGAGATCTCCCCCTGTCGGTAGGTGTGACTGCGAACGCGCAACTCCCCCATACCGACAACGGCGCCCTCGAAGCGCACCACGTGGGCGAAGCGCTGCCGAGGTTCGTGCGACCAGGCCTCGACCGCGGCCTTCACGAAGTCGCGCGTCTGGTCCTCGGTGTTGGGCCCCCAAGGCTGGAACCGACACGCCTCCGCGAGACGGGCCCACGAGTGGACGTCCCGCCAGTCGTCGAGAGCGATCCTGTCCAGGGTCACCGAGCACTCACTCATCGGTAGATCGTGTCAGACGTAGCGGACAGGGAGGCGGATTCCAGAAGCACGTGCTCATCGCCCTCGGGCAGATCGCAGAAGACGCCGGAGTGGGTTCGTCGGGCCTCCGTCGCCGCCGCGTGCGCATGCGGTGCTAAGCCTGCTGTTGGGTGAGGGTGGACAGGGCCGCGTCCAGCCGGTGGGTGGCATCCTCGGCGACGGGCTCGAGAGCGTCCCGGCCGGTCAGGGTGACCATCGTGGCGGGGTCGAGGGCCTGGACGGCGATGCGCTCGCCGTCGGTGCGGACGACGACGTTGCAGGGCAGCAGCAGGCCGATGGAGCGGTCCGCCTCGATCGCTTGACGGGCGAGCGGCGGGTTGCAGGCGCCGAGGATCAGATAGTTCTCCATGTCGTGGCCGAGCTTCTCCTTCAGCGTGGCCCGCACGTCGATCTCGGTCAGGATCCCGAAGCCCTGCTCGGCCAGAGCCTCGCGCACGGCCCTCACGGTCTCCTCGAAGTCGCCGTCCACGTGCACAGTGCGGCTGTAGGTCATCGGCATCGCCTCATCGTCGTCTGCTGGTCCCGCTTTGGGCGGAGGCCGCCGGGCACCCGCACGGGTGCGGCGATCCACTCACAAAATATACCCCCGGGGGTACGAGTGTTACGGTGGGACCAATACCCCCTGGGGTAATTTTCATGCGAAAGGAATATCCGCGTGTTCTTCGTTGACACCATAGAGCTGGAAGGGCTCGGCAACCGCAGCTACCTGGCCGGAGGGGAGCACACGGCGGTGGTTGTGGACCCGCCGCGTGACATCGACCAGGTCCTGGCGGCAGCCGCCCGGCGCGGTGTGCGGATCGCGTACGTGGCGGAGACCCACATCCACAACGACTACGTGACCGGCGGCCCGGAACTCGCCCGGATCACCGGCGCCCAGTACCTCGTGCCGGCCGGTGCGAACGTCTCCTTCGCGCGGGTGGCTGTCGCCGACGGCGACACCGTGGACATCGACCCCGGCAGCGGGGTGAGCCTGGCCGCGATCGCGACGCCGGGCCACACCCCGCACCACACCTCCTACGCGCTGCGCGAGGGGGGGCGTCCGGTGGTCGTCTTCACCGGCGGATCGCTGCTGATCGGCACGGTGGGCCGGCCGGACCTGGTCGAACCGCGGCTGACCGAACAGCTCGCCCGCGCCCAGCACGCCTCCGCCCACCGTCTGGCCTCCGGCCTTCCGGACGAGACGGCGGTGCTGCCCACGCACGGCTTCGGCAGCTTCTGCTCCTCGGCCCAGTCCGAGGGGGAGGAGACCACCATCGGCAAGGAGAAGAGCGCCAATACGGCGCTCACCGTCGATGTGGACACATTCGTCGCAGACCTGCTGGCCGGGCTGGAGGACGTGCCCGCCTACTACGCGCACATGGGCCCGGCCAACGCCGCAGGTCCGGCCCCGGTCGATCTGACCCCGCCCGCGCTCGCGGACCCCGCCGAGATCGCCACGCGGCTTGCGGCCGGGGAGTGGGTGGTCGACCTGCGCAACCGCGTCGCGTTCGCCGAGGGGCACGTGGCCGGTTCGTTCAACTTCGAGGCCGATGGCAAGATCGCCACCTATCTCGCCTGGATGATCCCCTGGGGCAAGCCGGTCACGCTGCTCGCCGAATCGGCCGAGCAGCTCGCCGACACCCAGCGCGAGCTGGTGCGGGTGGGCATCGACCGGCCGGCCGCCGCCGCCACCGGCGGTCCCGCCGCCTGGCTGCCCGCCGGGGAGAAGCCCGCCTCCTTCCCGCGCTCCACGTTCGCCGCACTCGCCGACCGCGGCCTCGACCACGTGGTGGTCCTGGACGTGCGCCGCGACTCCGAGCGGGCGGACGGCTGGATCGAGGGATCGGTGCACATCCCCATCCACGAGCTCCACGGCCGCCTTGCCGAGGTACCGCGGGGGGCGGTGTGGGTGCACTGCGCGGGCGGTATGCGCGCCGCGATCGCCGCATCCCTGCTCGACGCGGCAGGCCGGGATGTCGTCGCCGTCGACGACGGCTTCGACGCCGCCGCCGGCGCCGGCCTGCCCCTGACCACCGGCTGACCCACACCCCAGCACAGCACGAGAAAGGGGAGAACGTCATGTCCCTCTTCCGCCGCGACCAGCCCCGCGTCAGCGCGGAACGGGCCCGCAGCCGCACCGGTGGCAAGGCCCCGGACGCGATCCCGCTCGATGTCCGCGAGAAGCCGGAGTGGAACGCCGGCCACGCTCCCGGCGCGGTGCACGCCCCGCTGTCGAACCTCAGCGCCGGCGCCGACCTGCCGGCCGGAGTATCGGGCACGCCACTGGTGGTGATCTGCCGCAGCGGGCACCGCTCCCAGCAGGCGGCCGAACTCCTCGACCAGCGCGGAGAGCGGCCGGTGGACGTCGAGGGCGGCATGGACGCGTGGGCCGCCTCGGGATACCCGGTCAGCGACGAACGCGGGAACAGCGGCCGGATAGCGTGACCGCCCTCGTTCTCGCCCTCATCGCCGGAGCCGTCATCGGCCTCGCCCTAGGAACTCTGGGCGGCGGCGGCAGCGTCCTGACCGTACCCGCCCTGATCTACCTGCTCGACTTCACCCCGCCCGCGGCCACCACCGCCAGTCTGATCATCGTGGCCGCCACCTCCGTCACCGCCCTGTACGCCCACGCACGCGACGGCCACGTCGCCTGGAAGACCGGATCACTCTTCGCCGCTGCGGGCATCGTCCCTGCCTACCTCGCCGGAGCAGCCTCTGGTCACGTACCCGAAGTGATCCTGACAGTGGCGTTCTCCCTGATCGCCGCGCTGGCGGCCATGCGCATGCTCCGCCCCTCCACCTCCGAACCGGCGGACCGGACAAGGCCCGGCAAGGCGACCGGGGCAGGCGCCGGACTAGGCGCGGTGACCGGTTTCCTCGGCGTCGGAGGCGGATTCCTTGCCGTCCCGGCTCTGGTGAGCGTGCTCGGGCTGACGATGAGGCGGGCGGTGGGCACCAGCCTGCTCGTCATCACCGTCAACTCATTCGCCGCCCTGATCGCCCGTACCGGAACCGGCGGCGGACTCCAGTGGGAAGTCATCACACCGTTCACGGGGGCCGCGATCCTCGGCGCCTGGGACGGAAAACGCCTCGCCACCAAGATCTCCGGCCATACTCTTCAGAGAGCCTTCGCCGGCGTGCTCCTGGCGGTGGCCGTGTTCATGCTCATCGACGTGATCGCATGAACAAGCCAGCCACCGCCGCCCTCAGGCCAGAGACAGGAACAACTTCTCCAGCCGGGCCCGCATCTGGTCTCGGTCGCCGGCCGCCTGCCCGCCCTCGGCCATGCAGTGCTGCAGCCCGGTCGCAATGATCGCGAACCCGGCCCGGTCCAGCGCGCGGGAGACCGCCGCGAGCTGCGTGATCACGTCCTCGCAGTCCCGGCCGTCCTCGATCATCTTGATGATCCCCGCGATCTGCCCCTGAGCCCGCCGCAGCCGGTTCAGTACCGACTTGAGCTCGCCGGCCGCCATCTCAAGCTCCATCATCCACCTCCATACGATACCCCTAGGGGTATCATACCGGGTGCGGACACCCGCCCCGGGAACACCACGGAAGGACCACCCGCACATGAACACCCCCACCGCCCTCATCCCCGCCCAGGCCGCCGCACGCCTCGACGACTACACGGTCATCGACGTGCGCACCCCCGGGGAGTACGCCTCCGGCCATCTCCCCGGCGCCCACAACATCCCCCTCGCCCACCTCCACACCGCCCTGCCCGCCCTCAAGGCCGCAGCCACCCGCGGCAACCTCCTCATGGTCTGCGCCTCCGGCAACCGCTCCACCACCGCCTGCACCCAACTCGCCGCAGCCGACATCCCCGCCACCACCCTCACCGGCGGCACCACCGCCTGGACCACCGAGGGGCACACTGTCCACCGCCCCGCAAGCGCACAGGCCCCCTGGCCCATGGAACGCCAGGTCCGCCTCGCCGCCGGATCCCTCGTCGTCCTCGGCCTCGCCGCAGGCACCCGCTGGCACCCCGCCCGCTGGCTGTCCGCCGCCATCGGCACCGGCCTCGTCTTCTCCGCCGCCACCGACACCTGCGGCATGGCCGCTGCCCTGGCCAAGCTCCCGCACAACCAGCCCCGCACCACCGACCTCGACGCCACCCTGCGAACCCTGGGGAACTGAAACACTCGCCGACCTGACGACCGCATCGCTCGGCGGCGCAAGGACCATCACGGCCTCCGGCTCTGCCGAGGGGTGGCATTACGGCTCGACCACTCGTGCGCTGGCGGCCGGCTCCGTCACAGGGGGAAGACGATGAGGGCGGTGTCGTCGCTTGCGCCGACGGGCGGGGCCAGGAGGGGCGTCTGGACGATCATGCGAGGCCAGACGGCTTCGGTAAGGCCCTTGAGCCCGTCGCAGACCAGCATGAGCACGTCATCCAGGCCGTGGTTCTTCAGCTCGGTGAACACATGCAGCCAGTACTTCGCGCCCTCGCCGCCGTCGCCGGCCCAGATGCCGAGGATGTCGCGGTGCCGTCCACGGTCACCGCCATCACCACGTAGATAGGACGGTTCGCGACCTGCCCGTCCTTGATCTTGACGCTGATGGCGTCCACGAACAGCACGGGATAGACACGGTCGAGGGGACGGATCTGCCACTCGGTCATGTCCTCCATCACTGTGTCGGTGATTCTGGAGATGGTCTGTTTGGACACCTCGGCGCCGTAGACCTCGGCCAGGTGAGCGGCGATCTCGCCAAGCGTGAGCCCCTTCGCGGACAGCGACAGCACCATCTCGTCGACCCCGGTCAGCCGCCGCTGCCGCTTCTTGACAAGCTGCGGCTCGAACGTCCCCGAGGTGTCACGCGGCACCTTGACCTCGACCGGCCCGACGTCGGTCAGCACGGTCTTGGCCTGGCCTCCGTTGCGGGAGTTGCCGCTGCCCCGGCCGCCGACAGCATGCTTCTCATAGCCGAGGTGATCGGTGATCTCACCTTCCAGCGCAGATTCCCGCTTGGTCAGCTGCAGCCCCTCCGACCGGGCCCGCTCCACCAGCTTCGCGACCAGTTGCTCCTCGGACACAGGCGCAGGCTGCCCGGACTGGACACTCTCGACAGGCTGCACGGTCTCCAACTCCACGGCGTTGTATGTCACTTGACGTCTCTCCCATGATCGTCGGATCCGCCGTGGCCTGAGTTCCTCCGGCGTGGGTTCGCGCGCATCCGGCATCTTCGGGAGCTCACTCAAGGGGTCCATCGACCTCACGTACGCCCTGTCCTTTGCCGCTCGTACCTCGATCTCTCCAAGGACCACGCCCAGGGCCTCTTCGAGCGTCCGGGTCTTCCGATCTCGCCAGCGGCCGGGCCGGTCGGTCAGGCCATGAGTAAGCTCCACGACGAGGCGAGAGGAGCGGTCAGGATCCAAGGACTGCGGGAACTCCTGCCTGACACTGACGGTGTAAGGGAGGCCGTCGACAGCAATGTCCACTCCGCCCTCGCGCGGGTGGAAGAACGAGTGGGCCTTCCGCACCTCGCACCCTCGCCGGACCGCCTCAGCCGACAGTCCCTGCAGCAGAAGAAGCGACCTTCGGCGGAGCACAGAAGGCATGACGAGTCGGCGCTCGTCGTCTTTGAGCGCGGTCACGATCGGATGGAGGTTCCCCAGTCGTGAGGGAACGGGAACCGGACCCCCGTTCTCCTTCGGCCGTTGACTCCGCGCATGGGGATGCGGGCCATCCGCAAGGAACAGCTCCAGCCCCGGCCCACCGTACGGAACCTTCTCAATATGCTTGCCCACTGGTTCCAGGCCGTGCCGTTTCGCGTAGTTGACGACGCGCCGCCACTCCGCGACCTCGTCGTCATCAGGGTCGGTGATCCGAACGCGGCCCTCAGCGACGAGCCGCTCGATCAGTTCTTGAGCCTTCGCCCGTCGGGCCCGCGCGACGGGCCTCTCGCTGTAGGACGTCCGAGGGCTGGCGGGCACTGCCGGCTCACTGGCACCAGCGACCGCAGAGTCGTCGTCGAAAGGGCACTGATGGGTCGTCGTGACCGCCAATCCGCCCCAGCACCAATCCAGCACGGGACAGGTTCCCGCAGTTGCTCAGGGGTGTCGACAGGTCAGCACGAAACCAGCACAGGGACGCGGCAAGGTCTCACCCGCCGTGCGGGACCTTGCTCTTGACCTGCAGGTTTGCGTTCTGCGCGCCCGAGTGCTGATCGACACGTCATCTTTCCATTGAGGAAACGCATACCGACTCTCTCACCTGCGGTTCTACGGAAAGGGCGGGTGGGGAGTCAGCTCGGAGCGGTGACGGTCCCGGCTGCGGCTCCTACGTCATCATCGCCGATGGCACGGACTTCTGGCGAACCGGCGGAGTGCTTTCCGTACCTTCGGCCCGCGGAGGCCGGGGGTGTTCGTAGCATCGGCCGAAGACGCCGGCGGCATCTCGGGCGCCGCCCGTGGCGCTACTCGCTGTCCGGGTCCTTGCGCTCCAGCGCCGGGCGGGGGCCGGGCTCGAAGTCGTGCAGCAGGAAGTCGGCCGCGGCGGTGTCGGTGACCAGGCTCGTGACGAGCCCGGATCTCAGAACGGCTCCGATGGCCGCGCCCTTGCGCTGGCCGCCCGCGATCGCGACGACCTCGGGGATACGGCGCAGCCGGTCGGCCTCGACGGTGATGCACCGCTCGCCCAGGTCCCGTCCGACCCGCCGGCCCTCCGCGTCGAAGAGATGCGCCGACATCTCGGCCTCGACCCCGAGGGACGCGTAGTGCGAACGCTCCTCGTCGGTGAGCATGTCGTGGACCGTGGAGATCCCCGCCTCCCAGGAGCCGATGGAGACGGCGGCGACGGTGACCTTGTCGAAGTAGTCGAAGGCCCGGGCGATACCGGTCTGGCTGCGCAGCGCGGCGGCGGTCGCCGGGTCGGGCAGCAGCATCGGGGCGTAGATCGGGTGCGCCTCGCCGCCGGAGACCTGGGCGGCGCGCCGTACGGCCTCGACGGAGCCGCGCTCGGCGGTGCCCGCGTCGTACACACCGGTCAGCTGGACGACGGTGCAGGGCGGCAGGCGGTCGAGCGCGGCGGCCATGTGGATGGTGGAGCGGCCCCAGGCCAGGCCGAGGACGTCGCCCTCGACCACCAGTTCGCCGAGGAGGTCGGCGGCGACCTCGCCGAGGTTCTCGGGGTCGGGCGACTCGTCGGCGCCTTCGGCGGGCGACTCCACGACGACCGCGTGCCGCAGGCCGTAGCGGGCGCGCAGGGCGTCGGAGCGCTCGGCGTCCAGCTCGGCCGGGACGCGGATCTCGATCCTCACGAGGTCACGTTCGAGGGCGGTCTCCAGGACCCGGGCCACTTTGAAGCGGCTGACGCCGAACTCCTCGGCGATCTGGATCTTGGACTTGCCCTCCAGATAAAAGCGGCGGGCCATGGCCGCCGCCTGCACCAGTTCCGCGGGTCCCATGCGCAGGGCCGGCCGACCCGCCGACATACCAGACACCGCGATCTCCTCACTGCTGTTCACACTCTGGACGCGCTCTCATCCTGTCAGATTCGGCGGTCCTTGATCAGCCCGGATGGGCGCCGTTCATGAAGCCGTGGCCCGGTGGCCGCGTGGAATCGCGCCTCAGTGGGCGCAGGACCAGCCGGCGGAGGCGGTCGCCTCGTCGGCCTGGTGGCGCAGCATCCGTACGGCAGCAGCCGGGTCGTCCGTGCCGTACACCGCCGAACCGGCGACGAAGACGTCCGCCCCCGCCTCGGCACACCGTTCGATGGTGGCGGCCGAGACACCGCCGTCGACCTGGAGCCACAGTTCGAGCCCGTGCTTGGAGATCAGCTCACGGGTACGGCGGATCTTGGGCAGCATGATGTCCAGGAACGCCTGACCGCCGAAGCCCGGCTCCACCGTCATGATCAGCAGCATGTCCAGCTCTGGCAGCAGGTCCTCGTACGGCTCGACGGGCGTCGCGGGCTTCAGCGCCATCGAGGCGCGCGCGCCCTTGGCGCGGATCTCGCGTGCCAGCCGTACGGGGGCCGCCGCGGCCTCCGCGTGGAAGGTGACCGAACCGGCTCCGGCCTCGACGTACTGCGGAGCCCAGCGATCGGGTTCCTCGATCATCAGATGGCAGTCCAGCGGCGTCTCCGTCGCGCGGGCGAGCGCTTCGACGACCGGCACACCGAGAGTCAGATTGGGCACGAAGTGGTTGTCCATGACATCGACGTGGAGCCAGTCGGCGCCTTCGGCCGCTTTCGCCTCCTCGGCCAGACGTGCGAAATCGGCGGACAGGATGCTGGGGTTGATCTGAGCCATGTCCCAAGCCTGCCATGCTCCGGGCGACTTCCCCGCCTCGTTGCGCGGCAAGGGGCCCGGGGGGGCAGGCACAGTCCGCGCAATCCTCGCGATTCGACGAGTGCGGTGGGGTGTCCGGGGGCGAGGGAGCGGGGGCGGGGCGCAGGAGCACGGGTCCGCGGGGGTGGGGAGGGAGCGGAGACGTGGCGCAGGTGCGCAGCGGCGGTCGCGGGTCGTTCAGGGTCGGGCTGGAGGGGCCGGTCGGGCCGGTCGGGCCGGTCGGGTCGGTCGGGTCGGTCGGGTCGGTCGGGCTTACAGCGGCGCCTGTCGCTCGGACCGGAGACGTCTGCGTTCGGGCGTGTAGTGCCACCAAGGGCGGGCCGGCTTTCCTTCGGCCTGGTCCACGGCGGACATGACGGTGTCGAGGAGGCAGGGGTCGAGCCGCTGCCCGGCGGCGGCCGACATCCGCTCGTACAGTTCGACCGGGTCCTCCCCCACCAGCTGAGCGATCCTGGTGACACCGACGCCCTCGAAGTAACGGGCCACGGAACGGCCGACGTTGACCAGCTCGGTGAGGTCCGGCTCATCGTGTGTGGAGGCCATCAGGACCACTCCTTCTCTCTCGTCCGGTCCGTCCGGGCCGCCGGCTCGGCCCGCTCCGTACAGGCCGCCGTACGCGTACCCGTACCGGCCACGTAACCACGCGGGCCCGGCCGGGTCTTGAACGAATCGGACACGCCCGCGGAGTCAGCGCTCGTCGCGTCCGGCGGTCAGTGCGCGGATGCCGAGGATCATGACGTCCATGCCGGTGTCGAAGTGTGACTGCGGGGGCTTCCCGGCCGGGGCGGGAGACGGGGGTTCGAGCCCTGCCAGGGCGAACCCGTTGGCGAAGTCGACGAACATGCCGGCGCACGCGTCGATCTTGTCCGCCGGTACGCCCGCCGAGGTCAGCGCGGCGTGGAGTGGGCCGTTGATCGTCTCCGACGCCTGTGTGACCGCCACCGGGTCGGTGACGATCTGGAGTACGAGCCGGGGGTGGCGCCGGGTCAGGTCCCGGTAGGCGTCCACCCAGGCACGCACCTGCCCGGCCCAGTCGTCGGGTACGGACTCCGGCAACCGCATACGTGAGAAGACGAGTCCGACGAGCCCCGAGACGACCGCGGCCTTGTTGGGCAGATGGTGGTAGATCGACATGGGATCCACACCCAGTTCACGGGCCAGCCGGCGCATGCTCAGGGCATCGAGACCCGCCGCGTCGACGAGGGCGAGGGCGGTCGTCAGGATCCGGTCGGCGGTGAGTCCTGCCCGGTCGGCGGCGGGGCGCCCGCGCTTCCTGACCTTGTCCGGTTCCGTTGCCACCTCGGCATGCTACCGGGCCGAAGCGAATTCATACGCCGTAGATTTCCAGGTGGTCGCGGGGCGTTCGGCGACCGCCGGTTCAGTGCGTCCTGCGCCGCCGGCCGTGCTCGGCGTCCCAGGACTCGATGACGAGGTGGTCGGCGGGGGTACCGAGATAGGTGAGCGCGACTTCACGGATGTCGATCCGGAAGAAGCCCGCGCCCACGTGCGGGTTCCCCGGCGGGGCCGGCGTCTCCACGAGGACTCCGGAGAGTTTGGCGTCTCCGTGCCAGGCCTCCCCCTCCGGGGCGTCGATCGTGGGGCTGTGGACCGCGACGCGCGGATCGCGTCGGGCGTCGCGGAGTTTGACCGATCCGCCCATCATCCCCAGAGTGACGTCGCCGTCCTTGAACTCCAGCTCAATCGCGCTGATTCGGGGTGAGCCGTCCCGGCGGAGCGTCGCGATCGTCTTGTTGACGCCCGCCGCGAAACACGCCGAGACCTTGTCGGCGAACTCCGGGTGCCCGCTCCGGATCTCGTGCCACGTCGCCATGGTGCGAACCTCCCGTTCGGTGGGCGTCTCCCCCACACCCGCACTCTACAGCGTAGGAATATTTTCCTACACCGTAGATTCCAGGGAAGCTCGATGCCCCGCCCGGGAGCGGCTGCCTCCTGTGTGGTCAGCTCCGACGCGTCGAGGTGACGATCACTCGACCGACCCGGGGGTTCGCCGCCGGCCGGCTCTGAAGCGCGCCTTCTTCTGACGATTCCCGCACGTGTTCATGTCGCACCATTTGCGGGTGCGGCTCTGGCTGGTGTCGAAGAAGGCGGCCAGGCAGGTTGGTGACGCGCACAACGCGAGCTTTCCGTCTCGTTCGCCCGCGATGACGCCGATCGCGTCGGCGGCGATCACGCCGAGGGCGTCTTCCAGGCCCGAAGCCGAGCCGAGCAGCCATCGCCGCTCGCCCCCGGGCGTCAGGACCGCCGCGGCCCGCCCCTGTGCGCTGCGGTCATTGATGACCTGGACAGCGGACTCCGGCAGAGCGTCCCGGATCGCGGCCGCTGTCGCGGCGGCGTGAATCGACTCCCTCAGCTCCCGGGCGAGGTCGAGCTGGGCGGTGGTGCAGGAGTCCACGGCGAGGCCGTTCACCGCGAGCCAGTCGACGAGTCGGTGCGGCACGGGGATGCGCTCCACGGCGTTGCCATGACGCTCCGACAGGGTCCCCGTGAAGCTGGTCGCCAGCACACTGCCGAGGCGGAAGTCAGGGAACGCGGCACACATAAAACCACCTTAGCCGGTTGCGGCGTGACCCGGAGAGCTGTTAGAACCGCCTTAGCCGGTTCCACTGTGGCCAGGAGGTCCCATGCCCCGTCCGACCAGCGACGTGCAAGCATTCGAAACCCACGCGACCGACGCCGACCTCGACGATCTGCGCGCGCGGCTGGCGGCGGCGCGGCTGCCGGAGGCCGAGACCGTCCGCGGCGCGGCGCCCGGCCCTCGCCGATGGGAACAGGGCGTCCCTCTCGCCGACCTCGTCGATGTCGTGAACTACTGGCGCACCGAGTACGACTGGCGGTCGTTCGAAGCGCGCCTCAACCGGATCGGCCAGTTCCGCACGACCATCGATGATCTGGGAATCCACTTCCTGCACCGACGGTCCGCGCGCGCGGACGCCACTCCTGTGATCCTGACGCACGGCTGGCCGGGCAGCATCGCCGAGTTCACCGATGTGGTGGACGAACTGGCGGATCCGAAAGACGCCGACGCGCCCGCGTTCCACGTCGTGGCGCCGTCGCTGCCGGGCTTCGGACACAGCGACAAGCCGGCCACCACCGGGTGGGGAACCGAGAAGATCGCGGCCGCCTGGGTGGAACTGATGGGAAGGCTCGGCTACGACAAGTTCGCGGCCCACGGCGGCGACTGGGGAGGTGTGATCACCACCGTCCTCGGCGGCAGGTTCCCCGCGCACGTTCTCGGCATCCACTCGACCCTCGCCCAGGCACCTCCCGGCCTGACGACGGACGGGCTGACGGCGGGCGAGCGCGAGTGGACCGATCAGACCCGCGATTTCTGGCGCCACCGTGCCGCGTACGCGAAGCAGCAGGCGACCCGGCCGCAGACCATCGGCTACTCGCTCGTCGACTCACCGGTCGGGCTTCTCGCCTGGATCCTCGACAAGTTCGCCGAGTGGTCGGACACCGAGGACAGCCCGTTCGAGCTGATTTCCAGGGACCGTGTTCTTGACGACGTCACCCTGTACTGGCTGACGCGGACCGGCGCGTCGGCGGCCCGTATCTACTACGAGAGCCACCACTCCCTGAACCCCGAACTCCGGGTGGACGTGCCGTCGGCGATCAGCATGTATCCCCGCGACATCGAGAAGTGTCCGCGCCCCTGGGCACAGGAGCGGTACCGGCGGATCGTCCGCTGGAGGGAGCCCGAGGTCGGGGGACACTTCCCGTCGCTGGAGGTCCCCGGGTACTTCGTCCGGGATCTGCGGGAGGGCCTCGCGGCGGTGCTGGCCGCGAATCGCTGAACGCGGCCGGGTGGCCGGCCGGTACCGGGACCGGGACAGCGTCCCGGTCACCGGCCGCCCGGCCCGGCCCCCGCCGGTTCTCCCTCAGCGCTTCCTCAGCGCTTCCTCAGCACAGACAGCCCGTCCCGCCGGGGCGCGGGTCCTGCCACCCGTACCGGCGCTCGGTCCGCGCGGACACCAGGGACCGCTCCTTCAAATTGGCCGCGGGAGACCGCGTACCCGTGGCTCTGAAGGGCTCCAGCAGCGAGGACACCGTACGGACCGTGCCGCCCGTCACCACCGTCCGTACGGCCGCCGCCGCGTCGATGTCCCGCAGCGGATCGCCCTCCACGAAGACCAGATCGGCGAGCATGCCCGCTTCGAGCATGCCGAGGTCGCTGTCCATGCCCATGCGCCGCACGGGGTTGGCGGTGGCGGTGCGCAGCGCCTCGTACGGGGTGAAGCCGCCCCGCACCATCGCGCGCAGGTTCTGGTGCAGCGACAGGGCGGGATCGTCCAGCGGGGCGTCCGAGCCCGCGATGACGCTGCCGCCGCCGCGCTGTACGCGCAGCAGCATGTCGACGCCGCCCGCCAGCAGCGCGCGGTTCAGCCCGGCGTCCGGGCCGCCGGCCGCGTCCGCCTTGGCCACCAGGACCGTGTAGTCCCACGGCGGGTAGAGCAGGCGGGTCCGTTCGTCGGTGACCAGGGAACGGTCGTCGGCGAGCAGCACGGAGGAGTTCATCAGGGTGGAGGTGACGGGCATCGAGGCGGCCGTCAGGACGGCGATGGCGTCCTCGTAGGCCCTGCCCAGCCGGGTCTGGGTCTGCGAGTAGCCGACGCGGTTGCCGCCGCCCGTGTGCTCCATGGCGTCCATGCCGTACGCCGCGTGCGGGTAGGCGTAGTGCGAGGTGACGAGCAGCCCCCGCTCGTGCGCCTGGCGGGTGACCGCGCGCTCCAGTGGGGCCTGCAGCCGGATGTAGGTCTTGACGAGGTCGTAACTGAGCCGTTCGGCGCGCTCCATCTCCAGCCGCAGCTGGTCGGTGCCGACCACGGGACGGGCGAAGTTCCAGAACACCCGCGCCCCGTCCAGGGCGTCGCCCGTACCGAAGAAGCGCGGCCCCACCTGGGCGCCCGACTCGATGGCCTCCCTCGTCTCCACCATCTGGTAGGCCGGATCGCCGGGTGACAGCACGGTGGTGATGCCGTACGACAGGAGCAGGCGTCCCGTGCGGTCGCCCCACTGCCGGCCGCGCAGGTGCCAGTGCAGATGGGCGTCGACCAGGCCGGGCATCGCGGTCAGGCCCGACAGGTCCACGACGGTGTCGCCCCGGCCCTGTCCCGCGGGGCGGACCGCGGCGATCCGGTCGCCCTTGACGACGATGTCGGCGGCGCCGCGCAGTTGCTCGGCGCGCCCGTCCCACACGGCACCGGCGCGGAGTACCACGGTGCGGGCCGTCGCCGGTCTGCGGTAGGTGAGGGGGACGGGCACGGTGCGCGGGGTGCCGCCGGTGAGCGGGACGGTGCGCAGCGTGCCGTTGCTCAGATAGAAGAGACGGCCGTTCGTGTCCACGGAGAGGGAGTCGGTGACCTCCGTGGTGATCTGCTCGGGTGCGCCGGTGATCTGTCCGGTGGGATCGACGGGCACCCGCCACGCCGTACTCTCCATGACGAAGACGAAGTGCTTGCCGTCCGGGGTCCACACGGGTCCGTCGTCGCCCCGGGTGGCGATCGACCGGTGGGCGGCCACGGGCTGGGAGCGGGTGGCGCCGGTGGCCAGGTCGACGGTGAGGACTTCGCTCAGCCCGGCCCGGTTGCGCCTGGAGTAGGGCTGGTTGGCGGCGACCGCGAGGTGGGCGCCGTCCGGGGACCAGGTGGGGCGGCCCGGCTGGAAGATTACGGGCAGCACCTGGCGTACGGCGCCGGAGGCGAGTTCCAGCACCCAGGTCGCGCCGTTCTCGTCCTGGTAGGCGATCTTCGTGCCGTCCGGGGACCAGCGGGGGGTGAGCTGCGCGCCCGGCAGCGAGGTCAGCCGTACCGGCTCACCGCCGGTGAGGTCCCGGCGCCACAGTGCGGCCGTTCCCGAGCGGTCGCTCGCGTGGACGAGGGCCGTGCCGTCGGGGGACCAGTCGGGGTCGGAGTTGAAGAATCCGTCGTCGGCCAGTCTGACGGGGGCCTCGCCGGTCTTCATCACCCACAGCGCGTTCAGGGCC
Source organism: Streptomyces sp. S4.7 (assembly GCF_010384365.1). Lineage (NCBI taxonomy): Bacteria > Bacillati > Actinomycetota > Actinomycetes > Kitasatosporales > Streptomycetaceae > Streptomyces > Streptomyces sp. S4.7. The sequence goes on from NZ_CP048397.1 coordinate 1,072,910, forward strand.
CGGAAGGCGACGCGCTGCCCGTCGCGGGAGACGACCGGGCTCGCGATTCCCCTGGCCTGCCGGGCCGCCCGGGAGGTGAAGTCCCTGACCCGCGGCGTCCAGGGCTTGCGGGTGAAGGTGACCGTCGCGGTGAAGTCCACCGTCCGGGGGGTGCCGCCGGGGCGCAGCCGCCGGACGCGCCCGCCTGCCGTGTAGAGCAGGTCGCCGTCCGGGGTCCAGGATGTGCGCAGGGCGTGCACGTCCTCGCCGGCGGCGGCCACCTGGCCGTCGATCATGACATCGGCGCGGGTCCCCGTGAACTGTACGTAGCTCACCCGGCGCCCGTCCGGGCTGGGCGCCGGGCCGAAGATCTTCGCTCCGGCGCTCGCGGTGATCAGCCGGGTCCTGGTCCCGGTCGCCACGTCCACGGAGTCGATGGCCGCGTCGTTCACCGTGCAGACGATCGTCCTGCCGTCCGCCGACCAGGCGGGGGTGCCGTCCTCGTCGGGGCCGGTGGTGAGCTGCGTACGGACGCCGGTGGCCGGGTCGAGCAGCCACAGGTCGTTGCTGCCCGACCGGTCGGAGGTGAAGACGATCCGGCTGCCGTCGGGCGCGTACTGCGGCTCGCGGTTGTCGTAGTCGTCGTCGGTCAGCCGGGTGAGGCCGGTGCCGTCGCGCTTCACCGACCACAGCTGGTAGGCGCCGTCGCGGAAGGACTGGAACACGACACGGCTGCCGTCCGGTGCCCAGTGCGGCTGGGTGGCGTCCTGGAGTTCGCCGGTGAGCCGGACGGCGGCGCCGCCCGCACCGGGGACCACCCAGACGGCGCTCAGCACGTCGATGGCGAGGCCGGTGCCGTCGGGAGAGAGGGCGGCGGCCATGTTGGTGCCCTCGGAGACGGTGACGGTGGCGGTACGAGGCGCACCGCCGGGCCGCTCGGCGGGCCGCCCCTGCTCCGTGCCGGCCGCGGCGGCCCGGCCCGCGCTCGTACCCGCGGCGGTCAGCGCGCCGGCGGTCACCGCGCCGCTCACGGCCAGGACATGCCGTCTGCTCGGGCCGGGAGCGGGGGCGGGGTTCGTGACGTCCATCAGGTTCTCGTGTTTCTTCAGGAGGGACATGCTGTCAGGAGGGACATACCGCGTGCAGGAAGCGGGCCAGCCGGGCAACGCCTTCCTTGATCGCGTCGGGGTCCAAGTAACTACAGGCCAGGCGGAGTTGGTAGTCCCCGCCGCTGCCCAGATAGAAGTGGGACATCGGAGTCCACAACACGCCGAACTCGCGGGCGGACCGTTCGAGCAGCCGCTCGTCCGCCGGTACGGGAAGCCGGACCCGTACGAAGAAGCCGCCGCGCGGCCGGTTCCAGGAGACCCCGGCGGGCGCGCCGGTGCCCGGTCCGAGCGCGTGGTCCAGCGCGTCCAGCAACAGACGCAGATTGCGCTGGTACAGCGCGGCCTTGGCGCTGACGACCGAGGCCAGCGAGCCCCGGTGCTCCAGCAGGATGCCGCCGACGACGGCCTGGGCGATGGGCGAGGTGTTGACCGTCACCATGCTCTTGAGGGTGGCGAGTTCGTCGGCGAGCAGGCCGGTGCGGCCCGACGCGTCCCGTACCCGCTGGTCGGCGACGACGTAACCGACCCGGGCTCCCGGCATGCACACCTTGGCGAACGTGCCGAGATGCACGACCCGTTCACCACCGGGCAGCGCCTTCAGCGGCGGGAGCGCGCCCGGCTGGTGCGCGGTGAACGCGTACGCGTTGTCCTCCAGCAGGAGGAAGTCCTCGCGGGCGGCGACGTCGAGCAGCCGGTGGCGGTCTGCCAGGGAGAGGAAACCGCCGGACGGGTTGGAGAAGTCCGGCGCGACGTACAGGGCCCGGATACGGCGGCCCGCCTCGCGCGCCGCCCGGCACACGTCGTCCAGCTGGGCGAAGTCGATCCCGTCGTCGGTGTCGTCGACCGGGACGAGGTCCACGCCGAGCAGGCCGGCCGCCCCGGACAGACCGACGAAGCACGGGTTGACGACAGCCACGAGGTCCGTGGGCTCGGCGGCGAGCGCGCGCAGCGCCAGCAGCATCGCCTCCTGGCAGCCGACCGTGATCACCACGGACTCGGGCGGCACGTCGATGCCCTGGTCGGTGCGGAGCGCGCCCGCCACCAGATCGCCGATGAGACCCCGGCTCGGCCCGTACTGGTAGAGGAGCCGTTCGGCCTGGTCGGGCTTGAGTCCCCGGTCCTCGGTGAGATGGCGGAGATAGCGGTCGATGTGCCGGGGGACGTCGATCTGGTCGAAGAAGCTGATGTGCGGGGCGCCCGGTGCGAAGGAGAGCGCGTCGGGGAAGCGGCCCATCACCTCGTTGAGGAAGTTGATCGATCCCATGGCGGGAGAGCCCAGGGAGCTGTGCAGGCGCTCGCGCCGCAGGACGACACCTGCCCCGGCGGTCACCGGCCGGTCTCCGCGCCGGCGTGCGTGTCCGTCCTCGTGCCGGCTGCCGCGCCGGGCTCTGTGCCGGACTCGGTGCCGGACTCGGTGCCGGACTTCGGCGGATCGGTGGCCGAGGGCCCCGTCCCCGACCGCGCCGAGAAACGGCCCACCTTGTCCAGCACGTCCTCGCCGTAGAGCCGTTCGGCCTGGACCAGCGAGAACTCCGCCATGTACGCGCGGAACACGTCGACCGGCTCCTCCGAGACACGCAGCATGCGCCGGTTGGCGAGTACGGCGGGCGCCGCCAGCTGGGTCACCGCGTCCTCCACCGCCCGGTCCATCGCCTTCGGGTCGACCACCTCGTCGATCAGCAGCCGGGCGTCCGGCTCACCCGCCCAGATCTTGCGTCCGCCGAGCACCGCCTGGCGGGCCACCCGGCCGCCGGTCAGCCGCGCCAGCCGGAAGTTCGCCGCGCCGGGCACGATGCCCTCCTGCGCGGCGGGGAGGCTGAGATAGGAGTCGGCGGCGGCGATCACCTTGTCCATCACCAGCAGCAGCTGGGTGCCGCCGCCGATGGCGAACGTCTCCACCGCCGCCACCCACGGCTTCTCCACGCCGTGCGCCGGGAAGGTGTCCGGGCGCCCGAGCGTGGACAGACCCCGGTACATCTTGCTGATGTAGCCGAGTTCGCGCTGGAGCAGGAAGCCGGTGAACGAGATCCGGCCGTGGTGCAGATCGGCCAGATTGACGCCCGCGCTGAAGACCCGCCGCCCCCGGTAGCGCGGGTGGGTCATCGGCCCGCCTCGCAGCACCCCCACCCTGATCCCGTCGTCCAGCAGCACGAGGTCGACGGCCACTTCGAGCTGGGCGATCAGGTCGTTGTCCTCGGCGTTGAGACAGGAGTCGTTGTGGAAGGTCACATGGCCGCCGTCGCCCTGCCGCTCCACCGTCACCTTGCCCAGCTCGGCCCGTCCGGTGGCCCGGAAGTCCGGCAGCAGCGCGTGTGCCCGGGGCGTCGGGTCCCGCATCACGTCGACCAGATGCGCGCCCGCGCCGGGCAGCCGCAGGATCTCCCGGAAGAAGATGCCCTGGTCGATCTCCCGGCCTTCCTTGTCCGCCTGCGCGTGGCGCAGCTCCTCGGCCAGCTGGGCGCCGTCCGGGACGAGCCCGGGGAAGCTCTCGGCCGCCGCGCCCGCCAGCTCGGTCAGCCCGAGCCGTGCGGTACGTCCTTCGGTCAGCCGGTCGTAGACCGCCGCCGCGTGCGCCCGCAGGAAGGCGGCCCGCAGCTCGCGGCAGGCGCGGTGGATCGCCGCGGCCCCCAGCTGCTGCTCCTCGGAGCGGTCGGAGCGCGGCGGCAGCGCGGCCAGCGGTGCCTCGCGGTCACGGATCTCGGCGGCCAGCGCGAGGCCGGCGGCCGACAGCTCACCGCCGTCGGCCGGGGCGGCCGCGGGGGCGGAGACGGATCTGGGGGAGCCTGACGTCGACACGCGGTTCCTTCGAAGGAGGAGGGACAGGAGGGGCGTGCGGGGTCCCCGTCCGGGCGGGCGGGGAGCCGCTTCGTACCGGTGGTCAGCGCGCCTGCGCCAACGAGCCGTCGGCCGGGGCCTGTTCGGCCGCCGACTGTCCGGCCGTGGTACGGCGGCGCAGGCTTCGGTCGCACGCGGCCAGATGGGCGCCCAGGGCCTCCTCGTAACTGAGGGTGGCGTCGAACAGCAGCCTGCGCCGAATCGACCACTCGCGGCCCGGCACGGCCGACAGCTCGCCCGCCACCAGCACCGCGCGGCGCAGGGCCGCCTCGCCGCCGTCCGCCGTCTCGTCCACCAGGTCCAGATCAGCGGCCTGCTCACCGTCCAGCCAGGGGCGGCGCAGCAGCAGGCGGCGCGCCCGCGCCGTGCCGATCTGCTGCGCCAGCCGGTGCAGCGCCGTGCTCGGCCAGGCGCCGTCCTCGGCGCCCGGGAGCCGCAGGCGCGCGTCGCCGGCCGCGATCCGGTAGTCGGCGGTGAGCAGCGCCTCCAGCGCGGGGCCGGTGCAGGTGCCCTCAACGAGCGCGAGGGTCGGGCGCCCCGAGGTCTCCAGCCGGCGCAGTGCCCGCTCCCAGGTGTTGACCAGATGGATGCCCGTACCGACGGGGGACGCGCCCTCCGCGGCGCCGGCGCCGCCCAGCAGGAGCAGGACGACACCGCGGTCGGCGCCCTCCGCCTTCTCGGCGGCGGTGCGCACGCGGTCGACCAGCGCCGGGGTCAGTTCCTCGTCGCCGACCGTCAGGACGGCGGCTGCCTCGTCGTGGAGACGGACGGTCAGGGCGTTGGGGGTATCGGTATCCGTGCCGGACACGGTCACACTTCCTTCGTCGTCCGCCGGTGAGGGCGGTGAGGGTGGTGGGGGCAGTGGGGATGATTCGGTGGGTGCCGTGGGTGCGGTCGGTGTCATGGCGCGGGTGCCGTCACCACTGGAGGAGCGCCGTCTCGATGGTGGAGCCGGGGCCCATGGTCATGAGCACGCCGTAGTCACCGCGCCGCACCCGGCCCTCCTCCATCAGGCGCTCGTAGGAGAACAGGAACGAGCCGCTCGACAGGTTTCCGTAGTCGCGCAGCACCCCGGTGGTGTGGCGCAGTGCGTACGTACTGAGGCCGAGGTTGACCTTCACCGAGTCGATGACCTTCTTGCCGCCCGAGTGGACCAGCCAGTGGTCGATGTCCGCGCGTTCCAGACCGGTGCCGCCGAGCAGCCGGTCGACCACCTCCTCGGCGTTCGCCCCGACGACATACGGCACGTCACGGTCGAGGAAGAAGCTGAACTTGCCCTGGTCGTCGTCCCAGTCGTAGCGCATCGCGTCCACCGCTTCGGGGATGATGCGGCTGGCGGCCTTCAGTACGGTGCCCACGGGCGCCGCCTCGTCGGCCTCCGCCGTCTTTGTCGCGTGCGCGCCGTGCGCCGCGCGTGCCGTTCCCGCCGGGTCGGTGACCATCACGACGGCCGCCGCGCCGTCGCCGAAGAGGCTGTTCACCACCGAGGTGCGCATGGTGCCGTCGAAGACATAGGCGGCGGAGCAGACCTCCGCGCAGACCATGACGGCCGCCTGCCCGGGGTTGGCCGCCGACCAGGACGCGACGGCGGCCATGGCGTTGAGGCCGGCGTTGCAGCCCATGCCCACGACGTCGAGCCGGCCGGTGGAGACCGGCAGCCCCGCTTCCTTGACGAGATGGGCGGAGAAACCGGGTGTGAGCAGCCCCGTGGTGGTCACACAGCACAGGTATCCGACATCGGAGAGCGCGAGGCCGGCCCGCTTCAGGGCCGTCTCCAGCGCCTCCCTGCCCGTCCTGACGCCCTGCTCCTTGTGCTTGGCGAGCAGTTCGCCCTGGGTCTCGGTCTTGCGTGTGCCGTCGGCCAGTTCGGGCGGCAGGGTCAGATAGCGGCGCTCGATGGCGCTGTTGAGGAAGACGGACCTGATCCGGGGGTCCTCGATGCCGAACAGCTCCAGCATCTCGCGCTGTGTGTAGGAGTTGGCGGGGGTGGCCGTACCGAAGCCGACAACCGATGGCCGGGGCCCCGCGTTCGCCGTGCTGAGCCGCTGTCCGGGCGCCCGGGTCGCGGGCTCGGTGGGGACGGCGGCGGAGGCCGGGGCCGTGGGTTCTGTGGCGGTCATGCCGGCACCTCCAGCTCGTTGGTGGCCAGCTCGATCTGCTCGGTGGTGTGCGCCGCCGAGACGGCCATCCGGATCAGACCGCTGCCCTTGGCCACGGTCGGGAAGAACGCGGGGGTGACGATGACACCCGCCTTGCGCAGCCGCGCCGCGGTCACCAGCGCGTCCTCCTCGCTCTTGAAGAGCGCCCCGCGGATCGGCGACCGGGTGCCCGCGTTGAACAGCGCGCCTCCCGTGCGGGAGTCGAAGAGTTCGGTGTTGCGCCACAGATCCCGCTGGAGCCGCGCGACCGTACCGTCGAGATGCAGCTCCGCCGACGCCCGGCAGGCGCTGATGACGGGCAGCGCGATGGGGCCGCCGAAGATCAGCGGGTTGCCGAATCTTCGCAGCTCGACCGTGTCCTCCTCGGTGTTCAGCAGGACGAAGCCGCCGTTGCTGCCGCCGAACGCCTTGGCGAGCGAGCCGACGAGGATCACCGAGGCGGGCAGCCCGCCCGGCAGATGGCGGAACTCCTCGTACGCGAAACCCGCCCCCTGTTCACCGGTGATCGACACACCGTGCGCGTCGTCCACGTACAGATAGCCCTCGGCCGCCGCGCACAGGTCGTACAGCGCGGCCACGTCGATGAGCCCGCCCATGGACCCCACGCCGTCCACGAGGACGATCGGCGTGCGCCCGGCGTCGCGCACCGCCGCCAGCCGGACGGCGAGGTCGTCCAGGTCCTCACAGTCGAACCGGTCCACGTCGCCGATCTGTTCGAGCACGCCGCGCAGGACCTGGATGGACGCGTGCGCGGTGCGCTCGATCAGGAAGGTGACCCCGCTCGCCGACACCGGGTAGCTGGGCAGCACACCCGTTCCCAGCAGCGGCAGCACCCCCAGGTGGACGCTGCCGACGGCCGTGAAGCACGTGGCGTGCCGGCCGCCGTAGATGACGCCGAGCATCCGCTCCAGCGATTCGAGGTCCTCGTACCGCATCCGGGTGCGTGACGAGGAGAACTGGACGCCGACCCGGCGCAGGCTGGCGACGGCCGCCTCCACCAGGGCCGGGTGGGTGTCGAGGCCCAGATAGGAGCAGGAGATGAACTCGACGGCGCTGCGGCCGTCGGCGAGCGTCACCTCCTTCCCCTCCCGCCCGGTGAAGACATGGCTGGTCAGGTCGGTGGCGATGGCCCGGGTCAGCGCGTCCGACGTCTTGTCTACGCGCGTGGCTACCCAGTTGTGTCGTTCGATCGTACGAGGCATCGGAGTGTCTCCAGGGATGCGTACGGATGCGTGAGAAGGAGCGGTCGGAGCGGTGGTCTCGGCGGCGCGGAAATCTCGCGGGAGCCGCGTGACGGACGTGCGGCGGAAGGGAGTTCAGCCGGCGGTGCGGTTGACGAAGAAGGGTGTCTTGCCCCGTGCCGTGTGGTGGAACTCGGAGCTGTCGACCCGCTCCAGCGTCAGCCCGCGGTACAGCGGCGCGGTGAAGACCCTCCCCATGTGGTAGGCGCCGTGCAGCGCGGCGACGGCGTCCTCGGTCGTGACCGAGGGCGGCGTACGTTCCGAGACCAGCAGCCGGATCGAGAAGCCCGGATCGTGCTGGGTCACCTGGAACTGGCAGTCGGCCGGGTCGCTGATGCCCAGCGTGGCCAGCTGCTCCATCACCAGATCACGGGAGATGGTGGTGCTGTCGACATTCATGGACATGCCCACCCGGCCCGTGAGGGTCAGCTGCCGCGCGGCGCTGCCGCACAGACAGGGGCGGGTCTCGATGAATCCCTCGTCGCCGATCCGGTAGCGCAGCAGCGGCATACCGGAGTCGGTGAGCATCGTGACGACCACCTCGCCGATCCGGCCGTCGGGCTGTATCCGCTCGGCGTCCGTGTCGACCACCTCGACCACCAGCACGTCCTCGTGCAGATGGTGGGTCGAACCGCTCTGGTAGGTGCACTGGTAGCCGACCGGCCCGGTCTCGCTGGTGGAGTACGAGAACGACCGCACCCGCAGATCGGGCCGGGCGTCCGCGAGTTGACGCTCCCGGCTCTCACCGAGGATCTCCCCGATGTACAGCAGACTGTCCACACCGCGCAGGAGTTCACGTGTCGCGTCGCCGGTCAGCAGCCCCGTCCCCGCCGAGGGTGAGCAGACGACCGCGTCCACCTGGTTCTCGCGGAGCAGCTGAGCCGTCTCCGGGGAGGCGAGGGCGCTGCTGCCCATGGGGAAGGACATGGCCGGCAGCAGCTCCGTGACCTCCTGGGCGAAGGTGAACGCGCCGTTCAGCTCGCCCGGGTAGAGGAAGTTGGCGATACGGCGGGGATGCGGTCGCAGCGCGCTGCGCACCCCGCGCGCGCCGAGAGCCGACACCCGGCGGCTGAACTCCCACGAGTGGTAGATCATCTTGCGCCGTCCCGATGTACCGCTGGAGCGCAGGACGAGCCCGGAGCGGCCGTCGCCGAGCACCAGATTCTCCGAGGCGGGCGGACAGGACGCCTGGAGATCGGCCGGTGAGAACAGGGGGAGTTTGAGCAGATCGCGCGGCACCCGCACGTCGAGCGCGCCGGGCCAGCAGGCGGCCACCGCCGGATTCCTCTTCAGGGCCTCCACCGTGCGGGCGAGATTGCGCTGCTGCATTTCCTCGAGCTGCGCCCGCGTCAGAATGTCGAGATTCTCTGCCAGTTCAATCTTTGACGACTCACCGGCACGCGCCTCGCTGTGGTGCGAGGTCGGATACATTTCCCCCAGCACGATTTCCTCACTTGGTCCACTGTTCAACAGATTCACCTGTCCGCACCACTCGACCGAGGCATGCTTTTCGGCCATTGCGTCGCTGTCGCCGGGCTGGAAATAGTTAAATTCCGATTGCTTCCGCATATGCCCCGACGCGCCCGTCACGGCGGTACGTTCGCTGCCGCGGGCCGATTCCCCTTCCGGTCCGCGGTCCCGTATCCGGGCCACTCCGGCGGGCGGCGGCCGTTGAACGCGGCGACGCCCTCCGCCCAGTCGGCCGAGAAGGCGACCGTGTGCCAGGCGGCGTCCTCGACTTCGAGCCCCGCCGCCAGATCCCGGCCCTGCCCCAGTCGCAGCGCGCGCTTGGCGGCACGCAGCGCCACAGGCGAGTTGGCCGCGTAGGTACGCGCGAGGTCGAGAGCCGTGGCGCGGACCGCGCCGGCGGGCGCGAGGACGTCCACCAGCCCGAGGTCGCGTGCCTCGGTGGCCGGTACCCGTCGCCCGCTGAAGATCAGCTGGGCCGCGACGGCCGCCCCGACCCTGCGGGGCAGCAACTGCGTACCGCCGCCGCCCGGAATGACCCCGACCGTGGTCTCGGGCAGCCCCACGGTCGCGCCGGGGTCCGCCACGATGACGTCGCAGGACAGCGCGATCTCGTAACCACCGCCCAGCGCGTAGCCCTGAACAGCGGCGACGACCGGCATGGGCAGCGCCAGTACGCCCGCGTACGCCGCCCGGCTGCCCGGCCGCGCCGCGGCCCGGTCGGCCTCGGTGTAGCCGGCACGTTCCTTGAGATCGGCACCCACGCAGAAGGCGCGTTCACAGCGGGAGGTGATGACGGTGACGCCGACGGAGAGGTCATGTCCGAGATCAGCCGTCGCGTCGGCCAGCGCGGCGCCGAAGTCGGCGGAAACCGCGTTCATGCGTTCTGGCCGATTCAGGACCAGTTCGGCGATCCGGCCGTTGTGTGTGCGGTGAACGAGAATGTACTCTCCGTAGCGCAGTTCGGACATCACGCCCTGCCCGGTCCGGGATCAGGGCCGATGTCCGCCATCGACGGTGAGCACACCGCCCCACGGTGAATTTCGGCCACGGTCGAATATGACACGGCTGGACATGTGATTGCGCGCAGCACGACTCGCTTCTCCCCCGACGTAATCAGTGCCTGATACGACGTAAATCTGCCATCTGCCGAGAGGGGGCCGCCAGTGCGCATGCACGTCGTAATGCCGCCAGGCGAGAATGCGACGGGCCGAAAACCCGCCAAATTGCCTGAACGGATTAATCTGGAATTTTCGGACATGAGGTAGTGCAGTGAATATGCCAGCTCACCATGTTGATCGCTCCCCGCTCCCGATAGACGAGGAGATCACCTCGGCCTACGCATTCCTCTGCGGTTCGGGGAACGCGTCCGTCGAACAGATCGCCGCCGCGCTGGAAATCGGAATCGAACGAGCGCGGCAATTGGTCGGCCGCCTCACGGAGTTACATCTGATCGATTCCGCCGGGGACGGCACGTACACACCGGGATCGCCCCGGGCGCTCGGCGCCGGCGTCATCGCCCCCGCCATCAGGGAGCTGGAGAGCGGCCAGCAGCAGATCATCAGGATGATGACGGAGCTGGACGCCCTCACCAAGATCTACGAGCGGAGTCCAGCCGAGCGGCTGCGCCGTCCCCGGATCGAGATCCTGCCCGAGGTCACCGCCGTACGGGCGGTCCTGACCGAACTCTCGGCAGGGGCTCGGACGGAGATCCTCACCTCCCAGCCGGGCGGCGCCCGCCCCGCCGATGTGCTGCGCGAGTCCCTCGAACGGACGGAAGCGGTGCTGAGCCGCGGCATCACCATGCGCACCGTCTACCAGTACACCGCCCAGTTCTCACAGGTCACGGTGGACTACGTCCGCCATGTGACGGAGCGGGGCGTCGAAGTGCGCATGCTCGGCGACGCCTTGATGCGGATGATCATCTTCGACCGGGAGATCGCCGTCCTGCCGCAGTACGACCGGGACGGTGCCGTGGTCGTCAGCGACCGGAGCATCGTGGACTTCGCCGTGCAGGCGTTCGAACGCGCCTGGCCGGTGGCGAGGCCGTTCCCCGTCTCGTACGACCGGGGCCAGGTCAAGAGCACCTCGGTCGAAATCCAGCTCTCCATCTCACGGTTGCTGGTGGAAGGGCTGGAGGACAAGGTGATCGCCCGCCGCATGGGCATGTCGCTGCGGACCTGCCAGCGCCACATCTCGGAGATCATGTCGCGCATCGGGGCCCGCAACCGGATGCACGCGGGCTATCTCCTGGGGAAGCTGATCGACAGTCAGAACTGACCGGGCACCGGAGCTCCACGCTCAGGACAGGTCCCGGGCGGACGAGGCTCCGGGCGAGGCGTCCGGCGAGTCGTCGGGTGAGCCGTCCGGGGAACCATCGGCGGAACCGCCGGGCGCGACCTCGCGCGTGGCCTTGGCAGCGCCCGAGGGCACGACGTACCGGGTGACGGCGAGACCGCCCACGAGCAGCACCAGCCCCGCCAGCACACCCACCCCCATGCCGAAGTGGGCCGGCTGCGGCAGCCAGGACGCGGAGGTGCTGACCGCGAGCCCGGCCGCCATGTTCCCGCAGATCTCACCGATGGCCGTGACCAGGCTGACGAGGCCGATGACATCCGTCAGCCGTGTCTGCGGCACCGTGTCCGCCGCCTCCACCTGGATCTTCGGGAAGGCCAGGCACTCCGCGACGGCGAACAGCGTCAGCCCCGCGAGGATGAGCGTCAGACTGCCGCTGAAGGAGAGCACGAGCCCCGTGCCCCCGCCCACCGCGACGATCAGATACAGCGCGCGGCGCCTCAGCCGGGTGAAGAACGGCAGGAGCGCCAGCTGGATGGCGATGATCGCCAGCGGCTGGAAGCTGAGGAACAGCGTCCGGTGCTCCGCCTGGGCGGGGTTGACCACCTCGTACAGCAGGATCATCGCGTAGAGGAACCCCATCGCGAAGTAGATCGCGAAGGTGTAGCCGAGCACCACCGCCACCGCGGGCGTCCTGAGGACGGTGAGCCGTCCGCGCAGCCCGTTCGCACCCCGGGGCGGCAGCGCGAAGTCGAGCCCCCGGGCGAGGAGTCCGACGGTGATCCCGATCACCGTCTCGACGACGGCCAGGACGAGCAGCGCGGGAACCCCGGCCCGTCCGACCGGCCCCGCCGCGAGCGGCGCCAGCACATAGGCGGTGTTCAGCAGGATGAAGAAGACCTGGAAGACCTGGCTGCGGCGGTCGTCGGTCGCCGCGGCGACCAACAGGGAACGCACCGCGGGGCGTGAGATGCCCACGCCGAGACCGGCCAGCACCGCGAAGAGATACAGCGCCGGAGCCGAGGTGCTGACGGCGACGGTGACGAATCCGGCGGCCTTCAGCGACGAGGCGATCGTCAGGACCCAGGCCGGATGGACCCGGCTGAACGCGATCGGCGTGACCAGCGCGCCGACCAGGGCCGAGCCGACATGCACGGACAGCGCGAAGGAGAAGACGGACGGCTCGATCCGCCCGCCGTGCAGGACCGCCACCGGAAGCAGCGTGAGCACCATCGCCAGACCGAAGTTGGACAGCAGGGTGAAACCCAGCCCCGCTCCCACGGCCCGGGGGTACCAGCCCGCCTTCGGCGTGCCCGTCTCGGTGGCCGTTCCCGTCATGCGCTGTGCGCCGGGGCGGGCTCGGACAGCAGCCGGCCGACCCACGGGAAGAACGCGTCGGCCAACTGCGACCGGGCGGGCTCGGGCATCGAGGAGAACTCCGCCATGGCGGTGCCCCACTCGCCGAGCACCGGCCCGTCGTCGGTCAGCAGCCAGTCCACACAGAGATATCCGGCCTGGAGATCCGCGACGATCCGCTCCACGTCACCGAGCACGGTCGCCACGTCCGGGTTGGCGCTCGAACTGCCGCCCTGGGTGATGTTGGCGAGGTACGCGCCCTCCGCCGGGCTGCGCAGCATGCTCGCGGCGAACTTCCCGTCGACCATCGCCACCCGCAGATCACCCTTGTTGGGCAGGTACTCCTGCACGATGTAGCTCTGCCCGGTCTGGGACGCGATGTCGACGGCGGCCCGCAACTGCTCGTAGCTGTCCAGCTTCAGCACACCGAAGCCGATGCCCATCTCGCGCGCCTTGAGGATGTACGGCCCCTCGCCGATCTCCTTGCGGACGACGTCGAGCCCCTTGCGCGCGTAGCGCCCGAAGGGCAGCGCCACCGTCTTCGGCACCCGCACCCCGAGCGTCGACGCACGGGCCAGGATCGCCAGCTTGTCGCGCTCCAGGCATTCCGGCCCCACGAGCGAGCGGTTGAGCAGGACGGAGTCGCTGGCGTCGATGGCCCGGTAGATGCCCCGCAGGAAATGAGTGGCCTGCGGGTCGCCGCTCACATCGTCCACGATGTACGCCTGCCGCGTCCGGAGCAGATCCACCCCGTCGTGCCACAGCCGGGGGCGCTCGTCGCACGCGGGCACGAGCTCGTTCGCGCTGATGAACCGGAAGGCGAATCCGTGCCTCGCGCAGGGCTCCGCCCAGCGCTCCGTCATCTGCTCGGTGATCTTGTCCACATACTCCGGCAGAAAGTCGTCCGGATGGCAGATCCACGTCACCAGGCGCTCATTCGCCACGATCGCAACTCCTACGAGAGACCTCATCGGCATGTGACGGCACCCCCGCGACCCACTCCGACCGCTGCACCGACGACGTCTCACTCTTTCAGGATTCCGGCCGGCCTCCCGTCCCTCCGGGGGCTCGGATCTTCGCCTTGCGCCGATGCGACAGGGGTGCGGGGCGGCCGGCCTCGCGACGGGCCTCAGGCCGTGCGCCGCAGCAGCGCCAGATACATCGCGTCCGTGCCGTGGACATGCGGCCACAGCTGGACGTCGGGGCCCTCCCCCAGCGCTGCGACGCCGGGCATCAGCGGCCGGGCGTCGACCCATTCGGCCTCGGCGGCGGGGCCGCCCCTGCCCTTGAGCACGTCCTCGACCACGACGCGCGTCTCGGCCAGGTGCGGGGAGCACGTGGCGTAGCCGACCACTCCGCCCACCCGCACGGCCTTCAGCGCCTCGCGCAGCAGTGACCGCTGGAGTGGCGCGAAGCCCTCCAGGTCCTCGGGACGACGGCGCCAGCGCGCCTCGGGGCGGCGGCGCAGGGCGCCGAGGCCGGTGCACGGGACGTCGACCAGGACGCGGTCGAAGACTCCGGGCCGCCACGGCGGGCGGGTGCCGTCGGCGGTGATCACCTGGTACGGGCCGGGGTTGCCCGCGAGCGCGCGCTCGACCAGGCGCGCGCGGTGCGGCTGCTTCTCGGAGGCGAGCAGCCGCGCGCCCCGCTCGGCGGCCAGCGCGGCCAGCAGCGCCGCTTTGCCGCCGGGGCCCGCGCAGCCGTCGAGCCACCGGCTGTCGGTGCCTTCCAGCGGCGCGTTGGCGAGCGCCACGGCGACGAGCTGGCTGCCCTCGTCCTGGACTCCGGCCCGGCCTTCGCGTACGGCGTCGATGGCGCCCGGTTCGCCGCCCTCGGTGAGCCGGACCGCGTACGGGGACCAGCGTCCCGGCAGTCCGGACTCCTCGCCCAGTGTGTCGAGGAGTGCGTCGGCCGAGACCCGTCCGGGGCGCGCGACGAGCGTCACCTCCGGGCGTTCGTTGTCTGCTTCGAGCAGGTCCTCGATGCCGGCCCGGCCGCCCCCGAGCGCGTCCCAGAGCGCGGAGACGATCCAGCGGGGATGGGAGTGGACGACGGCGAGGTGGTCCTCGGCGTCCTCGTCGTACGGCGGTGCGACCCGCTCCACCCAGGCGTCGAGGCCGTCCTTGGAGATCTTCCGCAGCACGGCGTTGACGAACTTCGCGCGGCCGTCGCCGAGCACGACGCGGGCGAGCTCCACACTCGCCGACACGGCGGCGTGCGTGGGGATCCGGGTGCCGAGCAACTGGTGCGCGCCGAGGGCCAGTACGTCGAGCACTGGCGGGTCGACCTGGCGCAGCGGGCGGTCGATGCAGGCGGAGATGATCGCGTCGTACGTGCCCTGGCGGCGGAGCGTGCCGTAGACCAGTTCGGTCGCGAGCGCCGCGTCGCGGTTGTCGAAGTCACCCGCCTCCCTGGCCTTCTTGAGGAGGGGCGGGAGGACGAGGTTGGCGTAGGCGGCGCGTTCGTCGACGGCCCGCAACGCCTCGAAGGCGAGGATCCGCACGGGATCCTTCTTGGGACGGCGGTAGGTCTTGGAGGGACGGCGACGTGCCTGCTCGTTCAAAGGTGCTCCGCAGTTGAAAAGGTGCTCCGCAACAGTGCCGCGCGTGAGGGTGCCGTGGTACCGCGCGTGGCGGTGGGACACCCTCAGCGTACGTCCGCGGCCCCCTCTGCCGCGCCGAGCCGCTCACCGGGCGCGATCCGCACGCCGCGGGCCCAGTCGGCGGCCCTCATGGGCTTCTTGCCCTGCGGCTGGACCCAGAGCAGCTCGACGGCGTACGAGCCGGTGCCGACGTGCACGGAGTTCTTGCCGACGGCCGGCTCCCCGGGCGCGAGGTCGGTGCGGTCGGGCACCGGCTTGAGCTGGATCAGCTTCAGGCGTTCGCCGCGGAAGACGGTCCAGGCGCCGGGCGCGGGGGTGCAGCCGCGTACGACACGGTCGACACGCAGCGCGGGCGCCGCCCAGTCGACACGCGCGTCCTCGACGGTGAGCTTGGGCGCGAGCGAGATGCCTTCGGTGGGCTGCTGTACGGCCTTGAGGGTGCCGTCCTCGATGCCGTCCATGGTCGCGGCGAGCAGTCCGGCACCGGCGAACGCGAGCCTGGTCAGCAGGTCACCGCTGGTGTCGGTGGGCCGTACGTCCTCGGTGATCACGCCGTACACCGGTCCCGAGTCCAGCCCTTCCTCGATGAGGAAGGTCGCCGCGCCGGTCGTCTCGTCCCCGGCGATCACCGCGTGCTGCACGGGCGCGGCGCCACGCCACGCGGGCAGCAGCGAGAAGTGCAGGTTGACCCAGCCGTTGGCCGGGATGTCGAGGGCGACGCGGGGCAGCAGCGCCCCGTAGGCGACGACCGGGCAGCAGTCGGGGGCGATCTCGCGCAGCCGGGTCAGGAAGGCCTCGTCACGGGGCCTGGCGGGCCGGAGGATCTCGATGCCCTCCTCTTCGGCGCGCTGCGCGACGGGGCTGGCGACGAGCCTGCGGCCACGGCCGGCGGGCGCGTCGGGGCGGGTGACGACGGCGGCGACCTCGTGCCGGTCGGAGGCGATCAGTGCGTCCAGGGCTGGTACGGCGACCTCGGGGGTGCCTGCGAAGACGAGCTTCACTGCGGGACTTCCTCGCTCTCTCGTGCGGCTTCCGGTCGGTCGTCGGCGGGCGGGCGGCGGGCACCGGCGCGGCCGACGACGGACAGCGCACCAGTCTATGGGCCGCCCGGGGCCGGGGCGGCAGGGGGCGTACGGGAGCCCGCGCGCCCCAGGCATATGCGCATACGCCCCCGCAGCGTGACCACAACGGCGGGTGGCGCGTTGTCAAGGGAGATTGACCTCAAACGGGCCGCCCGGTGCGGCCCGATCCGTTTCAACGCCGGTTCGAGAGGCTTGTTAATGGCCGACCACGCAACCCACGACGCACAAGCCCGGGCAAACCTGCACCTGTTGGTGCGGGACATCGAGCGCGTCCGCCGGCAGGTGGACGCACTGCGCACCCTCACAGCCCAGTTGGGCAACGTCTACCGCCCGCGCCGTTCAGGCCCTTCGACGGGCTTCGTCGTCTACGGCCGGGCGCCGGCCCCGACCGTCCGTCTCGCGCAGGAACTGCGGGACAGTGTCGAGAGTCTGGTGACGGCGGCCGTGGATTTCGATCGCTCGCTGGGCTTCTCGTGGGACGCGGTCGGCTCGGCGCTCGGTGTCACCAAGCAGGCGGTACACCGCCGTTACGGTACGAGACGCGCGGCCCAGCAGTCGGCCCCCGCCGAGGGCGAGCGCCCGGCGGACTCCGCACAGCCCCGCCCGTCGGGGCCCGCGCAGGGCGTCCCGGCGGTGCCCGCTGCCCGGTCGATGCCGCCGCAGCCGACGGTGGCGCCGCAGCCGCTCCGCGAAGAGGCACGCCCGGGGGCGTTCCCGGGTCCACGCAACGGCTGACGAGGCCGCTGCCCGATCGCAGGGACGGGTCGGCCGCGGGTGCGGCCCACCCGCCGGCCGGGGAGGCCGGGACGGGCGGGCAACCACCCGTCCGTCGCCGACGGTCGGGCCACCACCCGGCTGCCGGGGGTGGGTCGGGCGCCCCGTCAGCCGATGTCGGGGGGATCGATCCGGATACGCACCGGGTCGCCGCCGCCCCGTGCCAGCCGGCCCGCCTGGGCCGACTTCAGGGCCGTCGCCAGCGCCGCGCCGCTGCCCGGCGGCACGCGCAGCAGCGCGCGCTCCCACACCTCGCCCGGCGGCTGATCGCCGGTCCTGCGGGGCCGGGCCGGGTCCGTGACCGGCAGCGGGACCGGGCCCAGGACCTCGGCGTCGGGCGGCAGTTCGGCGGCGGCCAGGAACGCGGCGACCGCGTCGGGCCCGCCGGTCACCGCCGCCATCCGCGAGACCGGCGGGAAGCCCAGCTCCGCCCGCTCCGCCAGCTCGCGCTGGGCGTGGCCCACGGGATCCCAGCGCACGAGCGCCTGCACGGGCCGCAGCGTGGGCTCGGCCACGACCACGACCGTGCCGCCGTCGGCCTGGCCCCGGACCAGCGAAGCGGCGTGCAGCCAGCGCCGCAGCGCCTCCTCCCCCGCCCTCAGATCGGGCCGGCCGAGCATCGCCCAGCCGTCGAGGAGCAGCGCCGCCGCGTAGCCGCCTTCGGCGACGGGCTCGGCGCCGGGCGTGCTCACCACCAGCGCGGGGCGGCCGGGCACCGTGTCGAGGATGTGGTCGCGGCCCGACGTACGCACCGGGACCGCCGGGAACGCCCGGCCCAGCTCCTCCGCCGTACGCCGCGCGCCCACGACGCTGGCGCGCAGCCGCGTACCACCGCACTCCGCGCAGCGCCAGGCGGGCTCGCCGCGTCCGCACCATCCGCAGTGCAACTCCCGCTGTTCGGGGGCCTCCAGGGGGCCGGCGCAGTGGCGGCAGCGGGCGGGCGCACGGCAGCGCTCGCAGCCGAGCCGGGGCACATAGCCGCGCCGGGGGACCTGCACGAGGACCGGGCCGGTCCTGAGCCCTTCCCGGACCGCCTGCCAGGCGAGGCTGGGCAGCCGGGCCGCGCGGGCGGCCTCGTCGCGCGCCAGCTCGCCGTCCCCCACCGTCCGGATCAGGGGCGCGGCCGTACGGAACCGCTCCCGGTCGGCCGTCATCGGCAACGCCCAGCCCGTCTCGACCAGTTGGGCCGCCTCGACGGTGCAGCCCGTACTGCCCAGGAGGAAGGCGCACTTGTCGTGCGCGGCGCGCAGCAGCAGGACCTCGCGGGCGTGCGGCAGTGGCGCGTGGAGTTCGCTGTGGCTGGAGTCGCCGTCGTCCCAGATGGCGACGAGCCCGAGATCGCGCACGGGAGCGAACATGGCCGCGCGGGTCCCCACGACGGCCCGCACCGCGCCGCGTCGGACGGCGAGCCACTGGCCGTACCGCTTCTGCGGGCCCGCCTCCGCGGTGAGCAGCGCGTGGTGGCCCTCGCCGAGCAGGGCGGTGAGCGCGGTGTCGACGCGCGCCGCCGCGCGGCCGTCCGGGACGACGACGAGCGCGCCGCGCCCCGACGCGAGGGTCGCCGTGACGGCCCGCGCCAGCTCCTGCGCCCAGTGGGGTCCGGGCAGCGCGGTCCATACGGCCCTCGGGGAGCCGCCGTCGGCGAGCGCGTCCAGAAAAGCCGCGCCTTTCGCGTACCGCTCCCAGGTGCCCGTCTCCGGCCTGCCGGGCGCGGGCAGCGGATCGGGCGAGGGTCTGGCCTCCGCGCGCGCGTTCCTCGGTGGCACGGCCAGTTGCAGGACGTCGGCGAGGCTGCCCGCGTAACGGTCGGCGACGGCCCGCGCGAGCCCCAGCAGCTCGGGGCTGAGCACCGGCTCCGGGGACACCACACCGGCCAGTGCCGCGAGCGGTCCGGTGTAGTCCGACTCGGCCCGCCGCTCGACGACGAACCCGTCGATCAGCCGCCCGCCCTCACGGCGCCCGCCCCGCACCTGATGCGCCCCGGCCCCGAACCGCACCCGCACCCGGACGCCCGGCTGCGCGGCCTCGTCCAGCTCCTCGGGCACGGCGTAGTCGAAGAACTGGTCGAGATGCAGCACCCCTTTGTTCACCACGACGCGAGCCACGGGCAACTCCGCCGCCAATGGCGCCCCCCGCCAGGTCCGGGGCTTGGCGCGGGGCACCTTGGCGGCCCGCACGGTCTCCCGAATGAACGCGAGCTGCTCCGGCCCACCGCCCCCGGCGGACTCCTCGGACTGCTCGTCGTCGCTGCTCACAGCCAAATTCTTACCAGACGGCACCGACAGCCGCGGACGGTCCGGGGCCGACCGATCCCGCCCCCGTGATACGCCGACGGGCCCCGGACACCATCGGTGTCCGGGGCCCGTCGGCGCTGACGTACGCGGAACGCCTTCCTTACAGACCCGCCGCCTCGCGCAGCGCGTCCACGCGGTCCGTGCGCTCCCAGGTGAAGTCCGGCTCGTCGCGGCCGAAGTGGCCGTACGCCGCCGTCTGGGCGTAGATCGGGCGGAGCAGGTCCAGGTCGCGGATGATCGCGGCCGGGCGGAGGTCGAAGACCGTGGCGATGGCCTGTTCGATCTTCTCGACGTCGACCGAGGCCGTGCCGAAGGTCTCGACGAACAGGCCCACCGGCTCGGCCTTGCCGATCGCGTACGCGACCTGCACCTCGCAGCGCGAGGCGAGGCCCGCGGCGACCACGTTCTTGGCGACCCAGCGCATGGCGTACGCCGCCGAGCGGTCCACCTTGGACGGGTCCTTGCCGGAGAAGGCGCCGCCGCCGTGGCGGGCCATGCCGCCGTAGGTGTCGATGATGATCTTGCGGCCGGTGAGGCCGGCGTCGCCCATGGGGCCGCCGATCTCGAAGCGTCCGGTCGGGTTGACCAGCAGGCGGTAGCCCTCGGTCTCCAGCTTGATGCCGTCCTCGAGGAGCTGCTTGATGACGTGCTCGACGACGAACTCGCGGATGTCGGGTGCCAGGAGCGAGTCCAGGTCGATGTCCGAGGCGTGCTGCGAGGAGACGACGACCGTGTCGAGGCGGACGGCCTTGTCGCCGTCGTACTCGATGGTGACCTGGGTCTTGCCGTCGGGACGCAGGTACGGGATGGTCCCGTTCTTGCGGACCTCGGAGAGCCGGCGCGAGAGCCGGTGGGCGAGGTGGATCGGGAGCGGCATCAGCTCGGGCGTCTCGTCGCAGGCGTAGCCGAACATCAGGCCCTGGTCGCCGGCGCCCTGCTTGTCGAGCTCGTCGCCCTCTCCTTCGACCCGCTTCTCGTACGCGGTGTCGACACCCTGGGCGATGTCGGGCGACTGGGCGCCGATGGAGACCGAGACGCCGCAGGAGGCGCCGTCGAAGCCCTTCTTCGACGAGTCGTAGCCGATCTCCAGGACCTTGTCCCGGACCAGCTTCGCGATCGGCGCGTAGGCCTTGGTGGTGACCTCGCCGGCCACGTGGACCAGGCCTGTCGTGATCAGGGTCTCGACGGCGACCCGCGAGGTGGGGTCCTCCCGCAGGAGCGCGTCGAGAATGGTGTCGCTGATCTGGTCAGCGATCTTGTCAGGGTGACCTTCGGTCACAGACTCCGAAGTGAACAGACGGCGCGACACATCGCTCCCTGGGGTTGCAGCGGCTGCTGGCTAGATCCTTGGCGGAAGTGGCGGGGAGCTGCGCCCCGCGTCGTTCCGGGGCCAGTTTATCCGGCAGACGCCGAGAAAGGTCCAGGCGTCTCGGCCAGTGGGAGTGGAGTTAGGGGTTGTCACTCCGTCCTGCGATACGACGATCACCCACTATCCCGACCCCAAACATTGGGTTTGGGCCGATTTCACACGCCCGGAAGGGCGAACGAAGAATTAACTCTCCGTTCGTCTACGCGGACCCGAGCGCCGGTACGACCAGGTCCCAGACGGTGTCGGCGAGCGCCTCCTTGGGACCGTACGGAACGGGCGTCTCGCCGCCGTCCGCGGCGAGGATCACCGCTTCGTTCTCCTCGGCCCCGAAGGTCTTGCGCTCCCCCACCTCGTTGACGACCAGCAGGTCGCAGCCCTTGCGGCGCAGCTTCGCCCGGCCGTTGGCGAGGACGTCGTCCGTCTCGGCGGCGAAGCCGACGATCACCTGTCCGGGCCTGGCGCGCTCGGCGCCGATCTCCGCGAGGATGTCCGGGTTGCGGACGAGCACGATCGGCGCCGGCTCCTCGCCGTCCTTCTTCTTGATCTTGCCCTCGGCGTAGGATGCCGGGCGGAAATCGGCCACCGCGGCGGCCATGACCACGGCGTCGGCGTCGGCGGCTGATTTCAGTACCGCTTCACGCAGTTGTACGGCGGTTCCGACGCGTACCACGTCGACGCCCGCCGGGTCCGGCAGCCCGGTGTTCGCCTCGATGAGGGTGACCCGGGCGCCGCGGGCCGCCGCCGTACGGGCCAGGGCGTACCCCTGCTTCCCCGAGGAGCGGTTGCCGAGGAAGCGCACCGGGTCGAGCGGCTCGCGCGTCCCGCCGGCCGAGACGACGACATGCCGCCCCGCCAGGTCGGGCGTGCTCACGCCGCGCGCCAGCAGCCGGCGGCAGACCTCGAAGATCGCGCCGGGGTCGGGCAGCCGCCCCTTGCCGGTGTCGACGCCGGTGAGGCGGCCGACGGCGGGCTCGATGACGACCGCTCCGCGCTCGCGCAGGGTCGCGACGTTCGCCCGGGTCGCGGGGTGCTCCCACATCTCGGTGTGCATGGCCGGCGCGAAGACCACCGGGCAGCGTGCGGTGAGGAGCGTGTTGGTCAGCAGGTCGTCGGCCAGGCCCTGGGCGGCCTTGGCGAGCAGGTCGGCGGTGGCGGGGGCGACGACGACGAGGTCGGCGGACTGCCCGATGCGCACGTGCGGCACCTCGTGGACGTCCGACCAGACCTCGGTGGAGACGGGGTGGCCGGAGAGCGCGGACCAGGTCGCGGCTCCGACGAAGTGCAGGGCGGACGCGGTCGGCACGACCCGTACGTCATGGCCCGACTCGGTGAGGCGGCGCAGCAGCTCGCACGCCTTGTACCCGGCGATCCCGCCGCTCACTCCCAGGACGACCCCGGGCCCGCCCCCGCCCGGCCGCCCCGGCTCCTGCGACCGCTCCGTCCGGCCCACCTGGTCCACCTGGTCCACCGTGTCTCCCCGCGTTCGGATGGATTCGTCTCCCCCATGACACACCACGGGCCCGGCAGTCGCGCTGCCGGGCCCGTGGTGAGAGGAATTGTTCGCCGTTACTGCGCCGGGCCGTCGATGGCCTCGGACGTCAGCAGACCCGCGTTGATCTCACGCAGGGCGATCGAGAGCGGCTTCTCGTGGACGTGCGTGTCCACCAGCGGACCGACGTACTCGAGCAGGCCCTCGCCGAGCTGCGAGTAGTACGCGTTGATCTGACGCGCGCGCTTGGCCGCGTAGATCACGAGGCTGTACTTCGAGTCCGTGGCCTCGAGCAGCTCGTCGATCGGCGGGTTGATGATGCCCTCGGGCGTGGAAATGGAAGAGGACACTCTCTTGCCTTCCGAAGAAAAAACAGGGAAATACAGGAAATACCGGGTGTTGCCGACGTCTGCGCGACAAGCAGACAGGGGTCAGACAACTGCCATCAAGGCTAGCAGCTCGCGCGCCACGTCCTCGACGGAGGTGTTCACCAGGCTGATGTCGAACTCCGACTCGGCGGCCAGCTCCACCTTCGCGGCCACCAGCCGGCGCTCGATCACCTCGGGCGACTCGGTGCCCCGGCCGGTCAGCCGGCGGACCAGCTCGTCCCAGCTCGGCGGTGCCAGGAAGACCAGCTGTGAGTCCGGCATCGAGTCCTTGACCTGCCGCGCGCCCTGGAGGTCGATCTCCAGGAGTACGGGCTCGCCGGCCTCCAGGCGCCTCTGCACCGCGAGACGCGGTGTGCCGTAGCGGTTGCCCGCGAACTCGGCCCACTCCAGCAGCTCGCCGTTGGCGACCAGCTTGTCGAACTCCTCGTCGGTGACGAAGAAGTACTGGACGCCGTGGCGTTCGCCGGGACGCGGCTTTCTGGTGGTGGCCGACACCGAGAGCCATACCTCGGGGTGGACCTTGCGCATATGCGCGACGACCGTGCTCTTGCCGACGCCCGAAGGGCCGGAGAGCACGGTCAGCCGCGGATGTACCTCTGGTGCCATGCAGCGATTATCCAGGTTCCCGGGAGTGCCCGGGAACGTCAGGCGGGACTGCCGCCGAACTCGCGTTCAAGCGACGCGATCTGGTTGGAGCCGAGACCCCGGACACGGCGGCTTTCGGAGATGCCGAGTCGCTCCATGATCTGCTTGGCGCGCACCTTGCCCACGCCGGGCAGAGATTCGAGGAGGGCGGAGACCTTCATCTTGCCGATGACGTCGTTCTCCTGACCCTGCTTGATGACCTCGTGGAGGGAGGCGCCGGAGTGCTTGAGTCGATTCTTGACCTCGGCCCGCTCCCGGCGAGCCGCGGCGGCCTTTTCGAGCGCGGCTGCGCGCTGTTCAGGGGTAAGGGGCGGAAGAGCCACGCCTACGTCACCTCGGATGTCGAACTGTCGGATACGGACCGGTGCGGAACTGGTTCGTCCCACACCAGGCGAGCAACGAGCGATGGTTCCGCGCGTTGACTCTCGACGGAGACTAGCGGTGCAGACCGCTCTCGTCAGCGAGAACAGCCGAAAAGTCCTGGTCAGCATCGCTCGACCAGGACATTTCCGGCAAAACAACCCGCTTTTCTGTCAGGATCCGCGTTCGAACCGCGTCAGCGCGCTCGCCGAGCGCCCTCGACCGCCGTCCGGACGTCGTCGCCGAACCGCTCCGCCGCCGCACGCAGGACGTAAACATCCGGGCCGTGACGGAGTACTCCCCGGCTCACACTCGGCACCACGTCGCCGACGGCCGCGCCGAACACAGCAGGAAGGTCCGCGGGGGTCGCGCCCTGCGCCCCGATGCCGGGGGCGAGGAGCGGCCCGTTGATCGCGAGATTCACCCCGGCCTCGGCGAGGGTCGCCCCGACGACGGCGCCGACCGAACCGAGCGGCGTCGCCCCGGCGTTCTCCGCGGCGGCGTGGTCGAGCATCGTCTGGGCGACCGAGCAACCGCCCTGGGTGGTGGCCCGCTGGACCTCGGCGCCCTCCGGGTTGGAGGTGAGCGCCAGCACGAAGAGACCGGAGCCGCTGACGCGCGCGGCGTCCAGCGCGGGGCGCAGCGAACCGAAGCCGAGGTACGGCGAGACCGTGAGGGCGTCGGAGAAGAGCGGGCTGTCCTTGTCGAGGTACGTGGCGGCGTACGCGCCCATGGTGGAGCCGATGTCGCCGCGCTTGGCGTCCATCAGGACCAGCGCGCCGGCGGCCCGCGCCTCGGCGACCGCCTTCTCCAGGACGGCGACACCGCGCGAGCCGAACCGCTCGAAGAACGCCGACTGCGGCTTCAGTACGGCCACGCGGTCGGCCAGCGCCTCGACGACGGTACGGGTGAAGGCCGTCAGGCCCGCGACGTCGTCGCTCAGGCCCCAGTCGTGCAGCAGCGAGGCGTGGGGGTCGATGCCCACGCAGAGCGGGCCCCGGGTGTCCATGGCGCGGCGCAGGCGTGCCCCGAAGGGCTCCCGCTCCGTGTCCGCGCCCACGGACGCGGCGGTGACGGTGGCGTCGTTCACGCGTGCGCCTTCCTGGTGTCGGCGCCGACGGCCTCGGCGAGGGTGGCGTACTGACTGGTGGCCAGCCGGGCGGCGAGCCCCTTGTGGATGCCCCGGCTCCAGAACGGGCCCTGGTAGATGAAGGCGCTGTAGCCCTGGACGAGCGTCGCGCCCGCCAGGATCCGCTGCCAGGCGTCCTCGGCGTTCTCGATGCCTCCCACGCCGACCAGGGTGATCCGGTCGCCCACGCGCGCGTACAGCCGCCTCAGGACCTCCAGCGAGCGCGCCTTCAGGGGCGCCCCGGACAGTCCGCCGGTCTCGGCGAGCAGGGACGGGGCCGTCTTCAGGCCGAGGCCGTGCCGCGCGACGGTGGTGTTGGTGGCGATGATGCCGTCCAGGCCCAGCTCCACGGCCAGGTCGGCGACGGCGTCGATGTCGTCGTCGGCGAGGTCGGGGGCGATCTTGACCAGGAGCGGGACACGCCGCTGCGGTACGACGTGGTCGGCGGCCTCGCGTACGGCGGTCAGGAGCGGGCGCAGCTGGTCGACGGCCTGGAGGTTCCGCAGACCGGGGGTGTTCGGGGACGAGACGTTGACGACGAGGTAGTCGGCGTGGGCGGCCAGGCGCTCGGTCGACGTCACGTAGTCGCCGATCGCCGCGTCGTCCGGTACGGCCTTGGTCCTGCCGATGTTGACGCCGACCGTCGTACGGAAGATCTCGCGGCGGGTGGCCAGGCGCAGGGCGACGGTGGCCGATCCGTCGTTGTTGAAGCCCATGCGGTTGATCAGCGCCCGGTCGGCGGGCAGCCGGAACAGCCGCTGCGGGGCGTTGCCCGGCTGCGGCTGCCCGGTGACCGTGCCGATCTCGACATGGTCGAAGCCGAGCATCGACATGCCGTCGACGGCGACGGCGTTCTTGTCGAAGCCGGCGGCGAGGCCGAAGGGGCCGTGCATCCGCAGCCCGAAGGCCTCGGTGCGCAGCGCCTCGTAACGAGGGGCGAGCGCCGCGGCGACGAAGGTGCGCAGCACCGGGACGCGGACGACGAGCCCGATCCAGCGGAAGGCCAGGTGGTGCGCCTGCTCGGGGTCCATGCGTCGGAAGAGGAGCCGGAAGAGGAGTCGGTACATGGCAGCAGGCTCTCCTACTCTTCGCGCGCGGCGATGAGGTGCTCGGCGTGTTCCTGGAGCGAACGCACGCCGACCCCGCCGTGGTTGAGGGCGTCGATGCCCTGTACGGCCGCCGCGAGGGCCTGGACCGTCGTCAGGCACGGGACGCCGCGCGCCACAGCGGCGGTACGGATCTCGTAGCCGTCGAGCCGGCCGCCGGTGCCGTACGGCGTGTTGACGATGAGGTCGACCTCGCCGTCGTGGATGAGCTGGACGATGGTCCGCTCGCCGTTCGGTCCGGTGCCCTCGAACTGCTTGCGCACGATCGTGGCGTTGATGCCGTTGCGGCGCAGGACCTCGGCGGTGCCGGAGGTGGCGAGCAGCTCGAAGCCGTGCGCGACCAGTTCACGCGCCGGGAAGATCATCGAGCGCTTGTCGCGGTTGGCGACGGAGATGAAGGCGCGGCCCTTCGTGGGAAGCGGGCCGTACGCCCCCGCCTGCGACTTGGCGTACGCCGTGCCGAAGACGGAGTCGATGCCCATGACCTCGCCGGTGGAGCGCATCTCCGGCCCGAGGACGGTGTCGACGCCGCGTCCGTGGATGTCTCGGAAGCGCGACCACGGCATGACGGCCTCCTTGACGGAGATCGGCGCGTCCATGGGCAGGGTGCCGCCGTCGCCGCTCGCGGGCAGCAGACCCTCGGTACGGAGGCCGGCGATCGTCGCGCCCAGTGAGATCCGGGCGGCGGCCTTGGCCAGTGGCACGGCGGTGGCCTTGGAGGTGAAGGGCACCGTGCGCGAGGCGCGCGGGTTGGCCTCCAGGACGTAGAGGATGTCCCCGGCCAGCGCGAACTGGATGTTGATCAGACCGCGGACGCCGACCCCGCGCGCGATGGCCTCGGTGGAGGCCCGCAGCCGCTTGATGTCGAAGCCGCCGAGGGTGATCGGGGGCAGTGCGCACGCCGAGTCGCCGGAGTGGATGCCGGCTTCCTCGATGTGCTCCATGACGCCGCCGAGGTAGAGCTCCGTGCCGTCGTAGAGCGCGTCGACGTCGATCTCGATGGCGTCGTCGAGGAAGCGGTCCACCAGGACGGGGCGGGTGGGGCTGATCTCGGTGGACTCGGCGATGTACGAGGAGAGGCGGGCCTCGTCGTACACGATCTCCATGCCGCGGCCGCCCAGGACGTACGAGGGCCGGACCAGCACGGGGTAGCCGATCTCGTCGGCGATTGCCTTGGCCTCCCCGAAGGTGGTGGCCGTGCCGTGCTTGGGCGCGGGCAGGCCCGCCTCGGCGAGGACGCGGCCGAAGGCGCCGCGGTCCTCGGCGGCGTGGATCGCCTCCGGGGAGGTGCCGACGACCGGCACGCCGTTGTCCTTGAGTGCCTGCGCGAGGCCGAGGGGTGTCTGGCCGCCGAGCTGGACGACGACGCCGGCGACGGGCCCGGCCAGGGTCTCCGCGTGGACGATCTCCAGGACGTCCTCCAGGGTGAGCGGCTCGAAGTAGAGCCGGTCGGAGGTGTCGTAGTCGGTGGAGACGGTCTCGGGGTTGCAGTTGACCATCACGGTCTCGTAGCCCGCGTCGCTGAGCGCGAAGGAGGCGTGCACACAGGAGTAGTCGAACTCGATGCCCTGGCCGATGCGGTTGGGGCCGGAGCCGAGGATGATCACGGCGGGCTTCTCGCGCGGCGCGACCTCGCTCTCCTCGTCGTAGGAGGAGTAGAAGTACGGGGTCCTGGCGGCGAATTCGGCGGCGCAGGTGTCGACCGTCTTGTAGACCGGGCGGACGCCGAGCGCGTGCCGCACCTCGCGGACGACGTCCTCGCGCAGCCCGCGGATCTCGGCGATCTGGGCGTCGGAGAAGCCGTGCCGCTTGGCTTCGGCGAGGAGTCCGGGGTCGAGGCGGTCGGCGGCGGCCAGCTCGTCCGCGTACTCCTTGATCAGGAAGAGCTGGTCGACGAACCACGGGTCGATCTTCGTCGAGTCGAAGACCTCCTCCTGGGTGGCTCCGGCGCGGATCGCCTGCATGACGGTGTTGATCCGGCCGTCGGTGGGGACCTTCGCCAGCTCCAGCAGCTCGGCCTTGTCGCCCGGCTCTCCGGTGAAGGCGAACTGGCTGCCCTTCTTCTCCAGCGAGCGCAGTGCCTTCTGGAACGACTCGGTGAAGTTGCGGCCGATGGCCATGGCCTCGCCCACCGACTTCATGGTGGTGGTGAGGGTGGCGTCGGCGGCGGGGAACTTCTCGAAGGCGAAGCGCGGGACCTTCACCACGACGTAGTCGAGGGTCGGTTCGAAGGACGCCGGGGTCTTCTCGGTGATGTCGTTGGGGATCTCGTCCAGCGTGTACCCCACGGCGAGGCGCGCGGCGATCTTGGCGATCGGGAAGCCGGTGGCCTTGGAGGCGAGCGCGGAGGAGCGCGAGACCCGGGGGTTCATCTCGATGACGATGATCCGGCCGTCGACCGGGTCGACGGCGAACTGGATGTTGCAGCCGCCGGTGTCGACGCCGACCTCGCGGATGATCGCGATGCCGATGTCGCGCAGCCGCTGGTACTCGCGGTCGGTGAGGGTCATCGCGGGAGCGACGGTGATGGAGTCACCGGTGTGGACGCCCATCGGGTCGAAGTTCTCGATGGAGCAGACGACCACGACGTTGTCGTTCCTGTCGCGCATCAGCTCCAGTTCGTACTCCTTCCAGCCGAGGATGGACTCCTCCAGGAGCACCTCGGTGGTCGGCGAGAGCATCAGGCCCTGTCCGGCGATGCGGCGCAGCTCGTCCTCGTCGTGGGCGAAGCCGGAGCCGGCGCCGCCCATCGTGAAGGAGGGGCGTACGACGACGGGGTAGCCGCCCAGCTCCTCGACGCCGGCCAGGATGTCGTCCATCGAGTGGCAGATGACGGAGCGGGCGGACTCGCCGTGGCCGATCTTGGCGTTGACGGCTTCGACGACGCCCTTGAAGAGGTCGCGGTCCTCGCCCTTGTTGATGGCCTCGACGTTGGCGCCGATGAGCTCGACGCCGTACCTCTCCAGGACGCCGTTGTCGTGCATGGAGATCGCGGTGTTGAGCGCGGTCTGGCCGCCGAGGGTGGGCAGCAGCGCGTCGGGGCGCTCCTTGGCGATGATCTTCTCGACGAACTCGGGGGTGATCGGCTCGACGTACGTGGCGTCGGCGATCTCCGGGTCGGTCATGATCGTCGCGGGGTTGGAGTTGACGAGGATGACGCGCAGGCCCTCGGCCTTGAGTACGCGGCAGGCCTGGGTCCCGGAGTAGTCGAACTCGGCGGCCTGGCCGATGACGATCGGGCCCGAGCCGATGACCAGGACGGACCGGATATCGGAGCGCTTAGGCACGCTGGCCCTCCATCAGGGATGTGAAGCGGTCGAAGAGGTACGCGGCGTCGTGCGGGCCGGCGGCCGCCTCGGGGTGGTACTGGACGCTGAAGACCGGCCGGTCGAGCAGCCTGAGCCCCTCGACCACGTCGTCGTTGAGACAGACGTGGGAGACCTCGGCGCGGCCGTAGGGGGTGTCGGAGATCCGGTCGAGCGGGGCGTCGACGGCGAACCCGTGGTTGTGCGCGGTGACTTCGACCTTGCCGGTTGAACGATCCTGCACCGGCTGGTTGATACCGCGGTGGCCGTATTTGAGCTTGTACGTGCCGAAGCCCAGTGCGCGGCCGAGGAGTTGGTTGCCGAAGCAGATGCCGAAGAGCGGCGTGCCGCGCTCCAGCACGCCCTTGACGACGGTGAGGTCGGCGGTGGCGGGGTCGCCGGGCCCGTTGGAGAGGAAGACACCGTCGGGCCCGACCGCGTACACGTCCTCGACGGTGGCGGTGGCGGGCAGCACGTGCACCTCGATGCCGCGCTCGGCCATGCGCTGCGGGGTCATGCCCTTGATGCCGAGGTCGAGGGCGGCGACGGTGAACCGCTTGGTGCCGACGGCCGGGACGACGTACGTCTCGGTGGTGGCGACCTCCGCGGACAGGTTCGCGCCCTTCATCAGGGGCGCCTCCTTCACGCGTGCGGTGAGCGTCGTGTCGTCGTCGAGGACGCCGCCGGCGAGCGCGTCGCCGGAGAAGATGCCGACGCGCATCGCGCCGCGCTCACGCAGATGGCGGGTGAGGGCGCGGGTGTCGACGCCGCTGATGCCGACGACTCCCTGGCGCAGCAGTTCCTCGTCCAGGGAGCGCCGGGAGCGCCAGTTGGAGGGGATCCGGGCGGGGTCGCGTACGACATAGCCCGCGACCCAGATCCGGCCGGACTCGTCGTCCTCGTCGTTGATGCCGGTGTTGCCGATGTGCGGGGCGGTCATGACGACGACCTGGCGGTGGTACGAGGGGTCGGTGAGGGTTTCCTGGTAGCCGGTCATGCCGGTGGAGAACACCGCCTCGCCGAAGGTCTCCCCCACGGCCCCGTAGGCGCGGCCGCGGAAGCTCCGGCCGTCCTCCAGGACGAGTACGGCGGGAGCTTTGCCGGCTCCCCGGGTGGAGAGGGTCATCGTGCGGTGCCTTCCGTCGTGAAGGGTGCGTCGTTGGTCGCGGTGGTCGACGCGTCGGTGGTCGACGCGCCCGTGGTCGGTGCGTCGTTCGTCGTGATCGACTGGTTCATGAGATTGACCGCCTCGACCCAGGCGGCGTGCTCCGCCGCGCGGTCGGAGCGGAAGCCGGAGTCGAGCAGCCGGTCGCCGTGCTGCCAGGTGAGGATCAGCAGTCCGCCCTCGGCGAGGACCTTGCCGGCGATGCCCTTGTCGAGCCGGGCGGCGCGCAGCCGGTCCGCCGGGACGAAGAAGTCGGTGGCCCCCGGCCGTACGACCGCCACGCCCGCGTCGGTCAGCGTGAGCTCCGCCCGGCTGCGGACTCCGAGGCCGTGGGCGACGATCCGGTCCAGCCACTGACCGGCGGTCGTCGAGCCGTGGTACCTGCCGCTGAGCCGCAGCTTCACGTCCCCGTCGGCGCCGGGCTCCTCGGGTGCCACCGGCAGCTCCGGCAGGTCGGACTGGAGGCTTCCGCGCCACTTCCAGCCCTGCCGCATCAGCCAGTAGACGAACGCGATGAACAGGAGCAGTCCCACCACCCAGCCGATGCGGGCGGCCCAGTCGGTCACCTCCGCCGATTTCTGTTCGGCGGCCAGATTGATCAGTGCAGCGCTCACGCCAGATTCCCGTCGACGACCGTGGCACGGCCCCGCAGGAAGGTGTGGGTGACGCGTCCCGGCAGCTCACGGCCCTGGTAGGGGGTGTTACGGCTGCGGGAGGCGAAGCCCGCGGGGTCCACCACTCCACGGTAAGCGGGATCGACGAGCGTGAGGTTGGCGGGCTCACCTGCCGAGACGGGACGGCCGTGACCGGCGAGGCGGCCGATCTGCGCGGGCCGCACCGACATCCGGTCGGCGACTCCCGCCCAGTCGATGAGACCGGTGTCGACCATCGTCTGCTGGACGACGGAGAGCGCGGTCTCCAGGCCGACCATGCCCATGGCCGCCGCCGCCCACTCGCAGTCCTTGTCCTCGTGCGGGTGCGGGGCGTGGTCGGTGGCGACGCAGTCGATCGTGCCGTCCGCAAGGGCCTCGCGCAGCGCCAGGACGTCGGCCTCGGTGCGCAGGGGCGGGTTCACCTTGTAGACGGGGTTGTACGTGCGTACGAGCTCGTCCGTCAGCAGCAGGTGGTGCGGCGTGACCTCGGCGGTGACGTTCCAGCCCTTGGACTTGGCCCAGCGGACGATCTCGACCGAACCGGCCGTGGAGAGGTGGCAGATGTGGACGCGGGAGCCGACGTGGGCGGCGAGCAGCACGTCGCGGGCGATGATCGACTCCTCGGCGACGGCGGGCCAGCCGCCGAGGCCGAGTTCGGAGGAGACGATGCCCTCGTTCATCTGGGCGCCCTGGGTGAGCCGGGGCTCCTGGGCGTGCTGGGCGACGACTCCGTCGAACGCCTTCACGTACTCCAGGGCCCGGCGCATGATCACCGCGTCGTCCACGCACTTGCCGTCGTCGGAGAAGACCCGCACTCCGGCGGCCGAGTCGTGCATGGCGCCGAGTTCGGCGAGCTGCTTGCCCTCCAGGCCGACGGTGACGGCGCCGACGGGCTGTACGTCGCAGTAGCCGGACTCCCGGCCGAGCCGCCAGACCTGCTCGACCACGCCGGCGGTGTCGGCGACGGGGAAGGTGTTGGCCATGGCGTGCACGGCGGTGAAGCCGCCGACGGCCGCCGCCCTGGTGCCGGTGAGGACGGTCTCGGAGTCCTCACGGCCGGGCTCGCGCAGATGTGTGTGGAGGTCGACCAGGCCGGGCAGCAGGATCTGGCCCTCGGCCTCCACCACGGTGGCGTCGCCGGCGTCGATGCCGGTGGCCACGCGTTCGACGACCGTGCCGTCGATGAGGACGTCACGCGCCTCGCCGCCGAGGATGTTGGCGCCGCGGATAAGGATCTTGCTCATGGTTACTTGTTCTCCTCGGTGGCGGACGCCGGACGGGAATGGGTGACGGCGGGCACGGTCGGTGAATTGAACACAGCACCGCCCAGAAGCAGATACAGGACGGCCATCCGGGTCGAGACGCCGTTGGCGACCTGCTCGACGGCCGTGCAGCGGTCGGAGTCGGCGACCTCGGCGGTGATCTCCATGCCCCGGTTCATCGGGCCGGGGTGCATGACGATCGAGTTGTCGGGCATCCGGGCCATCCGCTCGCCGTCGAGCCCGTAGCGCCGTGAGTACTCGCGCTCGGTCGGGAAGAACGCGGCGTTCATCCGCTCACGCTGGACCCGCAGCATCATCACGGCGTCGGACTTGGGCAGCACCCGGTCCAGGTCGTACGACACCTCGCAGGGCCACTTCTCGACGCCGATCGGCACCAGGGTCGGCGGGGCGACGAGGGTGACCTCGGCGCCGAGCGTGTGCAGCAGCAGGACGTTGGAGCGGGCGACCCGGCTGTGCAGGATGTCGCCGACGATCGTGATGCGGCGGCCTTCGAGGTCCCGGCCGATGCCCGCGTCGGCGCCGACCAGCCTGCGGCGCATGGTGAAGGCGTCGAGCAGGGCCTGGGTGGGATGTTCGTGCGTGCCGTCACCCGCGTTGATGACGGCGCCGTCGATCCAGCCGGAGTTGGCGAGCCGGTACGGGGCGCCGGAGGAGCCGTGCCGGATGACGACGGCGTCGGCGCCCATCGCCTCCAGGGTCAGCGCGGTGTCCTTGAGCGACTCTCCTTTGGAGACCGACGAGCCCTTGGCCGAGAAGTTGATGACATCGGCGGACAGCCGCTTGGCGGCGGCCTCGAAGGAGATCCGGGTGCGGGTCGAGTCCTCGAAGAAGAGGTTGACGACGGTACGGCCGCGCAGCGTCGGCAGCTTCTTGATGGGCCGGTCGGCGACCCTGGCCATCTCCTCGGCGGTGTCGAGGATCAGTACGGCGTCGTCGCGGGTGAGATCGGCGGCGGAGATGAGATGGCCGGGGGTTCGGGGGCTTGCCCCTGGGAGGCGCAGCATCGGGTGTGCTCCGTTGTGTGGAGGTGGTTCCGGGTTCCCGGGTCTCCCCGGGCGGGCACGGCGGCGTCAGGGCGCGCCGACGCGCGGGCCGTGTACGGGTCTGCGGTGTACGGGAGGGGCCCGCTACCGCTCGCCGGCCGGGTCGGTCCCGCGCAGGCCCAGCAGCACGGTGTCGCGGCCGTCCTCCTCGGCGAGCTGGACCTTGACGGTCTCGCGCAGCGAGGTGGGGAGGTTCTTGCCCACGTAGTCGGCGCGAATGGGCAGTTCGCGGTGGCCGCGGTCGACGAGGACGGCGAGCTGGACCGCGCGCGGCCGGCCGATGTCGCCCAGCGCGTCGAGGGCGGCGCGGATCGTGCGGCCGGAGAAGAGCACGTCGTCCACGAGGACGACGAGACGTCCGTCGACGCCGTCGGCCGGGATGTCGGTGCGGGCCAGTGCGCGGGCGGGCCGCATACGCAGGTCGTCGCGGTACATCGTGATGTCGAGGGAGCCGACCGGGATCTTGCCGCCGGTGATCTCTTCGAGCTTGTCGGCCAGCCGCCGGGCCAGGAAGACGCCACGGGTGGGGATGCCGAGCAGGACCACGTCGTCGGCGCCCTTGGCACGTTCGACGATCTCGTGGGCGATACGGGTCAGTGCCCGTGCGATGTCGGGTGCCTCCAGCACGGGGCGGGCGGCATCAGAGCTGTGCGTGTCCATAAGAAACGGACCTCCTTCTCCGCCTCACGGGACGGACGTTAAAGGACGTCGGATTTGCGCCGTCGACATTACCAGGTCCGGCGCCCTTTTCCGGACTTGTGGAGGGGCGGGTACGGACCATTCGGCTTGACGCATCCAAGTCACGCTGCGTAACCTCACAGTGAGTTACCAGCCACGCGGCGGAGCCGCAGATTGTCCCAGCGTCCGGGGAGCCATATGTCCAGCGAATACGCAAAGCAGCTCGGGGCCAAGCTCCGCGCCATCCGCACCCAGCAGGGCCTTTCCCTCCACGGCGTGGAGGAGAAGTCACAGGGCCGCTGGAAGGCAGTGGTGGTGGGGTCGTACGAGCGCGGCGACCGCGCGGTGACGGTGCAGCGCCTCGCCGAGCTGGCCGATTTCTACGGTGTCCCGGTGCAGGAGCTGCTGCCGGGCACGACGCCCGGCGGAGCCGCCGAGCCGCCGCCGAAGCTCGTCCTGGACCTGGAGCGTCTCGCCCATGTGCCCCAGGAGAAGGCGGGCCCGCTCCAGCGTTACGCGGCGACCATCCAGAGCCAGCGCGGTGACTACAACGGCAAGGTGCTGTCGATCCGCCAGGACGACCTGCGCACGCTCGCGGTCATCTACGACCAGTCTCCGTCGGTCCTCACCGAGCAGCTGATCAGCTGGGGTGTGCTGGACGCGGACGCGCGCCGCGCCGTGGCTCACGACGAGGGCTGACACCGCGGTACAGAACAGCAGAAACGTCACATCCGACAGGGGCGGACCGCGATCGGCGGGCCGCCCCTTTGGCGTGCCGCCCTCGGCAAGGGCCGTGGTCGCCCGGTGCGCGCGTGTCGGGCGCCGTGTGGCTCCCCGGGGCGCAGGTCCGTCGCCGGGAGCGCACAGACGGCGTCGGTGGCCCCCGCGGATCCGATGAGCACGGCGGCGTCGCGCGGCGCGAGAGAGATGTCACTCATACACACCGCCGGGTCGAACGCGCGTACAGGCGCGGCGGCGGGCGATCGGGCCGCGTGTCACACGAATGGCCCAGTGGCCGACGGCCGGCTTCGATCTCGGCCGACTTCGATCGCCGGCCGGACCGCGAGTGCGGTCCGGCCGGCGATCGGCGTTCCCGGGCCGCGAGACCGCCCGGGAAGGGAGCTGCGGGAGCTACTCGGCGTCGGCGTCGGCGCGGAGCAGGCTCGGCTTGAGGTCCTTGAACCGGCCGAGGAGGCCGTTCACGAAGGACGGCGAGTCGTCGGTGGAGAACTCCTTGGCGAGCTGTACCGCCTCGTCGATCACCACGGCGTCGGGCGTGCCGTCCACCCACACCAGTTCGTACGTGCCGAGCCGCACGATGTTCCTGTCGACGACCGGCATGCGGTCGAGCGTCCAGCCCACCGAGTAGGTGGTGATGAGCTCGTCGATCCGGTCCGCGTACCGCGCGTACCCCTCGACCAGCTCCATCGTGTATTCGCTGACCGGCGGCTGGCGGTCGTCGGTCCGGGCGTGCCGCAGCCAGTCCGCGAGGACCGTCTGCACGGGCGCCCCGCGCTGGTCGGCCTCGAAGAGGATCTGGAAGGCGCGCTTACGGGCCTTGTTGCGGGCAGCCACGGTTAGCTGTTCACCCGGCCGAGGTACTCACCGGAGCGCGTGTCGACCTTGATCTTCTCGCCGGTCGTGATGAAGAGCGGGACACCGATCTCGTAACCGGTCTCCAGCTTCGCGGGCTTGGATCCGCCGGTGGAGCGGTCGCCCTGCACGCCGGGGTCGGTGTGCTCGATGACCAGTTCGACGGCGGCGGGCAGCTCGACGTAGAGCGCGTTGCCCTCGTACATCGCCACCGTGGCCTCGAAGCCCTCCAGGAGGAAGTTCGCGGCGTCGCCGACGATCTCCCGGCTGATGTGGATCTGGTCGTAGGTGCCCATGTCCATGAAGACGAAGTACTCGCCGTCCATGTACGAGAACTGCATGTCGCGGCGGTCGACGTTGGCCGTCTCGACCTTCACGCCGGCGTTGAAGGTCTTGTCGACGACCTTGCCGGAGAGCACGTTCTTCAGCTTGGTGCGCACAAAGGCGGGGCCCTTGCCGGGCTTGACATGCTGAAACTCGACGACGGACCAGAGCTGGCCGGAGTCGAGCTTGAGAACCATGCCGTTCTTGAGGTCGTTCGTGGAAGCCACGGTTGCGGAATCTCCTGGACTGAAGCGGGGTGGGACCACGGGTGCGCGCCACCACCGCGACCGGCGAAAACCTTGCCGGAGCACTACAGCGCGAGCAGTTCCTTGGTCGTAATGGTGAGTAGCTCGGGTCCGCCGTCCGCCAGGGGGCGGACGACGAGCGTGTCATCGATCCGGACACCGCCCCGGCCCGGGAGGTGGACCCCCGGTTCGACGGTGACCGGCACACAAGCGTCCAGTTTACCCATGGCGGTGGGTGCCAACTGCGGGTCCTCGTCGATTTCGAGCCCGACACCGTGCCCCGTACGGGCCGCGAGCCCTTCCCCGTACCCCGCCGACTCCAGCGGCCGGCGGGCCGCGCGGTCCACGTCGCGGTAGGCGGTTCCGGGCGTCAGAGCCTCCCGACCTGCCCGTTGTGCGGCGAACACCAGGTCGTACAGATCGATCTGCCAGTCGGCGGGCGACGATCCGATGACGAAGGTGCGGCCGATCTCGCAGCGGTACCCGTGGTAGTTGGCACCGAGGCGTACGGAGAGGAAATCGCCCTCCTCGACCCTGCGGTCCGACGGCCGGTGGTCGGCGCGGCCCGAGTTCGGGCCGGTGGCGACCGAGGTCCGGAACGCCGGCCCGTCCGCGCCGTGGTCGACCAGGCGCCGCTCCAGCTCCAGGGCGAGATGCCGTTCGGTGCGGCCGACGAGGATCGATTCGAGCAGTTCACCCAGTGCCTGGTCGGAGATCTCGGCGGCGATCCGCAGCTGCGAGATCTCCTCCTCGTCCTTGACCGTCCGCTGCTGTTCCACGGTGCGGCCGAGATCGGCGAGGAGCAGCCGGGGTGCCACGGAACGGATGGCTCGGTGGCGGGCGACGGTCAGGTGGTGTTCCTCGACGGCGAGGGTGCGGGCCGCGGCCGGATCGAGGAGGTCCGCGGCGGCGACGGCCGGATCGCCCGTCGCGGTGGGCAGCACGCTCAGCCGCAGCTGCTCGTCGGGGCGGCCGTCGGCGGGGTCGCCGGTGGAGGTACGGGGACAGAGCAGTACGTCGCGCCGGTCGGCGACGCCGAGCAGCAGGACGGCGCCCGGTGGAGCACCGCCGGCGAGATAGCGGACGTTGGCGGGCAGTGACACCAGGGCTGCATCGGTGCCGGCCGCGGAGCACCGGTCGCGCAGCCGGCCGCGACGGACCGCGAACACCTCTGACATGTACCGAGCCTATGAGCGCGGGCCCGGCTCGGCGCGTCGGCGCGTCCGACCGGGGTGGCCGCCGCACCGGGCGGCCCCGGACCCGGACGCCCCGCCGGGCGCCCGCTACCAGGCCGGCGGGCTCGCGATCGACCGGGCGAGTACGTCGTCCAGGACCCGGGCCGTGGTCTCGACGTCGTACTTCGAGTTGTCGATGATCGGCAGTCCGGAGCCGTACCAGCCGGCCATCCGGCCGTGGATGCCCGCCACTTCCTCGTCCGAGAGCCTGCGGTTGCCGCTGCGCTCCGCGTTGCGCTCCAGCACGATCTCCAGGCCCGGCAGCAGGACGACGGGCAGCAGGCCGGGGCCGACGTGGCGCTTCCAGCCGCCGAGTCCGACGACGGGGCGGTCGGGGAAGACCGCGTCGTCGAGGATGCAGGAGATCCCGTTGGCGAGGAAGTTACGGGCGGCGAAGCCGCAGGTGCGGCGGGCCAGCCGGTACTGCGCCTCGGAGTGGTCGTTCCACCCCGACTGCGGGTCGGCGAAGCCGGAGCAGACCCATTCGCGTACGTCGTCGAGGCTGATGTGCGCGGTGGGGACCTGTCGGCGGGCCGCCCAGTGCCGGGCGACGGTCGTCTTGCCCGCACCGGCGGGTCCGATCAGCAGGACGGCGAGCGTGGCGGCGCCCGTACCGCTGTCGGCGGGATGCGGTACGGGGAGCGGGACCGGCCCGCCCGGCGGCAACTGGATGTGCCCGGTCGAGTCCGGCGGCGGGGCCGGCGGGCCCTGCTGGGGCACGGGGGTCCCCGGCGGCGCCGGAGGGATCCGCTGCGGTCCGCTGGGGCGGCCGCCCGGTGGCGGACCCGGATGCGGGGCGCCGTGCGGCGGCGGCGCGCCGTGCGCGTGCGGACCCGGCGGGCCACCGGGGCCCGGCTGCCCGCCGTACGGCGCCGCGCCCGGGACGGGCGCGTGCCCGTGGGGCGCGGGAGGGCCGGCCGGCGGGCCGGAGTGCGGTGCGCCGTGCGGTGGCGGACCGTGGGGCGGGGAGCCCTGCGTCCAGCCGCCCGGCCCCTGATCGCCCGCGCCGTGCGCCGAGCCATGGGGAGGCGGCAGCGGAGCCCCCACTGCGTGCTGCATCCGGTGCCACTCCGTCTCGTACGTCTGACGCTGATCGCTCGGCCACCGGGCCGACTTGCTTTCGAACGGTACCGTCACCGGCCGTCCCCGGAAGAACGTCGAAAACCCGCTCCGAGTGCCCGGCCGCCCGTTCGGGCTTCCCCACCGGCCGCCGTCAGCCGTCGAGTTCCTCGGCGACGGCACGCAGCGCCAGCCGGTAGGAGCCGATGCCGAACCCCGCGATCGTGCCACTGGCGACCGCCGCGACGACCGACGTGTGGCGGAATTCCTCGCGTGTGTACGGGTTCGAGATGTGCACCTCGATCAGCGGCGCGGTGCGCTGCGCGGCGGCGTCCCGCATTCCGTACGAATAGTGCGTGAACGCCCCGGGGTTGAGCACGACGGGGATCGATCCGTCGGCCGCCTCGTGCAGCCAGCGGATCAGTTCGCCCTCGTCGTTCGTCTCGCGCACGTCGACGTCCAGGCCCAGTTCCTTGCCGGTCGACTGGCAGGTCTCCACAAGTCCGGCGTACGAGACGGAGCCGTAGACGTCCGGTTCGCGCGAGCCGAGGCGGCCCAGGTTGGGGCCGTTGAGCACCAGGACCCGACGGGTCACTCGGACACCTCCCCGTACGCGGCGAGCAGCACCGCCGGGTCCGGTCCCTCCAGCACGGTCGGCTTGGCCAGACCGTCGAGGACGATGAAACGCAGCAGGTCACCGCGGGACTTCTTGTCGACCTTCATGGTTTCGAGCAGCTTGGGCCACTGGTCGCCGCGGTAGGTCAGCGGCAGTCCGACGGACTTGAGGACGTCGCTGTGCCGGTCGGCGGTGGCGTCGTCGAGACGGCCGGCAAGCCGGCCCAGTTCGGCGGCGAAGACCATGCCGATGGAGACGGCCGCGCCGTGCCGCCATTTGTAGCGTTCGTTCTTCTCGATGGCGTGGGCGAGGGTGTGACCGTAGTTGAGGATCTCGCGTACGCCGGACTCCTTGAGGTCGTTGGACACGACCTCGGCCTTGACCCGGATGGAGCGCTCGATCAGTTCGGCGGTGTGCGGTCCGGCGGGAGTACGCGCGCCTTCGGGATCGGCCTCCACCAGATCGAGAATGGCCGGATCGGCGATGAATCCCGCCTTGATGATCTCGGCCATGCCGCTCACGTAGTCGTGCACGGGCAGCGAGTCCAGCGCCGCGAGGTCGCAGAGGACTCCGGCGGGCGGGTGGAAGGCGCCGACGAGGTTCTTGCCCTCGGCGGTGTTGATGCCGGTCTTGCCGCCGATCGCCGCGTCGACCATGCCGAGTACGGTCGTCGGTACGGCGATCCACCGCACCCCGCGCAGCCAGGTCGCGGCGACGAAGCCCGCGACATCGGTCGTGGCGCCGCCGCCGACTCCGACGATGACGTCGCTGCGGGTGAAACCGGTCTGGCCGAGCGCCTTCCAGCAGTAGGCGGCGACCTCGACGGTCTTGGCCTCCTCCGCGTTGGGGAGCTGGATGGCGACCGCCTCGTACCCCTGGTCCGCCAGGTCCTGGCGCAGGGTCTCCCCGGTCTCGGCGAGCGCCTCCGGGTGGAGGACGGCGACACGCTTGGCCCGGGGGCCGACGAGTACGGGCAGCTCGCCCAGCAGCCGCCGGCCGATCAGCACCTCGTACGGGTCGTGGCCGGCGGTGCCGCCGACCTGGATCCGGGTGACCTGCTGGTCCTGGTCCGTCGTCATGTCTGGTTCTCCTTGCCGGGGGTGGCGGACGGATCCGCGCCGGGAACGGCCGCCGGGCCCAGTTCGAGCGCCTCGATGACGGCTTCGGCGACTTCCTCGGGCGCCCGCTCGTCGGTCGGGACGACCGCGCGCGCGACCTCCGTGTAGAGGGCGCGGCGCTCCTCCATCAACTGCTTCCACTGCTGGCGGGGGTTGATGGCGAGCAGCGGGCGGGCCAGCCCGAGCCCGGTGCGGCGGACCGCCTCGTTCGCCTCCATGGAGAGATAGACGACCGGGAGCCCGGCGAGCAGTTCGCGGGTGTCCTTGTCGAGGATCGCGCCGCCGCCGAGCGCGAGGACGCCGGGGTGTTCGGCGAGCGCGCTGCGTACGGACGCCCGCTCCAGCTCGCGGAAGTGCTCTTCGCCGTCCTCGAAGAAGATGTCCGAGATCTCCCGGCCCTCGGCGGCGACGATGTCCGCGTCGGTGTCCCGGTAGCCGGTGTCGAGGCGTTCGGCGAGCAGCGCGCCGACGGTGGTCTTGCCGACGCCCATGGGGCCGACGAGGACGATCAGCGGGCCGCTCATCGGACCACCAGGTTCACGAGGTAGGACTCGACGTTGCGCCTGGTCTCGGGCACGCTGTCGCCGCCGAACTTCTCGGCCACTGCGTCGGCGAGGGTCAGCGCGACCATGGCCTCCGCGACGATGCCCGCGGCGGGCACCGCGCAGACGTCGGAGCGCTGGTGATGCGCCTTGGCGGGCTCACCGGTGGCGACGTCGACGGTGGCGAGCGCGCGGGGCACGGTCGCGATGGGCTTCATCGCGGCCCGTACGCGCAGCAGTTCACCCGTCGTCAGACCGCCTTCGGTGCCGCCGGAGCGGCCCGAGGCGCGCCTGATGCCCTCGTCGGTGACCATGATCTCGTCGTGCGCCCGGGAGCCGGGCACGCGGGCGAGGTCGAAGCCGTCGCCGACCTCGACGCCCTTGATGGCCTGGATGCCCATGAGTGCGGCGGCGAGCCGGGCGTCGAGCCTGCGGTCCCAGTGGACGTGGGAGCCGAGCCCGACGGGCACGCCGTACGCCAGCACCTCGACCACTCCGCCGAGGGTGTCGCCGTCCTTGTGGGCCTGGTCGATCTCGGCGACCATCGCGTCACTCGCCTCGGGGTCGAGGCAGCGCGCGGGGTCGGCGTCGAGCCGCTCGACGTCGCCCGGGGTCGGGTACACGCCGTACGGGGCCCTGGCGGTGGCCAGTTCGACGACGTGCGACACGATCTCGATCCCGGCGGTCTCCTTCAGGTACGACCGCGCGACGGCGCCGAGCGCGACCCTGGCCGCGGTCTCGCGGGCGCTGGCACGCTCCAGGATGGGCCGGGCCTCGGACGCGCCGTACTTCTGCATGCCCGCGAGATCGGCGTGACCGGGGCGCGGGCGGGTCAGGGGCTCGTTGCGGGCGAGACCGGCGAGCACCTCGGGGTCGACCGGGTCGGCCGCCATGACCTGTTCCCATTTGGGCCACTCGGTGTTGCCGATCATGATCGCGACCGGCGATCCCATGGTCAGGCCGTGCCGTACGCCGCCGAGGAAGGTGACCTCGTCGCGCTCGAACTTCATACGGGCGCCGCGTCCGTAGCCCAGGCGCCGCCGGGCGAGATGATCGCCGACGATCTCCGTGGTGATGGGCACACCCGCGGGAAGGCCCTCCAGAGTCGCGACGAGTGCGGGTCCGTGCGACTCCCCCGCGGTCAGCCAGCGCAACCTGCTCAACGGTGCTCCTCGGTAACTTTCGACAGCTTCGACGGTACGAATCCGGTACGCATCCTCAGGTCCTCGATCCTGCCATGACCGGCCCCCCGTTCCGTGACTCGTCCAGCCTGCGGATAGGCGGGCGAGCCGTCAGCTCCGGTGAACCTCAAGTGCCTGTTCGCCGGCCTTGCGCATCACGGCGAGCGGTGCGGGTGTCCGGCCGGTCATCAGCTCGACCTGGATGACGGCCTGGTGCACGAGGAGGTCGAGGCCGCCGACCACGGGGCCGCCCTGCGCGGACCACGCCGCGGCGAGCGCGGTGGGCCAGGGGTCGTACAGCACGTCGAAGAGGGTTCCGGGGCGGGCGGGGACCCGCGGCGCCAGCGCGTCGGTCGCACCGGCGGGCGTCGTCGCGATCACCAGTGGCGCGGTGAGCGCGTCGGCCGCGTCGGACCAGTCGGCGGTGCGGACGTCGACACCGAGCCGTGTCCCCCAGCCGCGCATCTCGGCCGCGCGGGCCGCACTGCGTACGTAGGCGGTGACCGGGCCCGTACAGAGCTGGGAGAGCGCGGCGAGTGCGGACGAGGCGGTCGCGCCGGCGCCGAGGACGGCCGCCGACTGCACGGCGGTGACGCCGCGCTCGCGCAGGGCGGCGAGCATGCCGGGGATGTCGGTGTTCTCGCCCGTGCGGCGGCCGTCGCCGTCGATGACGACGGTGTTGACGGCCTCCACCGACGCGGCCGTCCCGCTGACGGCGTCGAGCAGCGGAATGACGGCTCGCTTCAGCGGCATGGTCAGGGAGAGACCGGCCCAGGACGGGTCGAGGCCCGCGAGAAAGGCCGGGAGCTGTGCCTCGGCCACCTCGAAGCGGTCGTACGACCAGTCGGCGAGGCCGAGTTCCGCGTACGCCGCCCGGTGCAGTACCGGGGAGAGCGAGTGCGCGATGGGCGATCCGAGGACGGCCGCCCTGCGTCCGGTGGTGCTAGTCGTTCGCATTCTTCCGTCGCTCGTTGAATTCCTTGACCAGCTTCTCGTGCTCGGCCAGGGTCTTGGTGAATTCGGTGGTCTTGCCGTCAATGGAGATGAAGAACATCCAGGCGCCCGGGTCCGGTGCCTTCGTGGCTTTCAGCGCGTCGGCGCCGGGATTTCCGATCGGACCGGGAGGAAGACCCTTGTGGAAGTACGTGTTGTAAGGGTCGGGGTTGTTCCTGATCTCCGAGGTGGAGATATCGATCTCGGACTCGTTCTTCAGATAGTTGAACGCCGAGTCGAATTCAAGCTTCTGGTTGGTGGCGGTGTTCGTCGGCTTGAGCCGGTTGAAGACGACGGACGCCATCTTCTTGAAGTCGTCGTGCGTGATTCCCTCGGCCTGTACCAGGCTGGCCACCGTGACGACGTCGAGCGGCGAGTCGAGACCCAGCGTCTCGGCCGATTCCTCCAGGTCGTACTTCTCGTACTCCTGGTTGGAGCGCGCGACCATCTGCTTGAGGATGTCCTGCGGCTTGGTCTTCTCACCGATCTCGTAACGCGCGGGGTAGAGGAATCCTTCGAGCGGATCCTTTATGTTCTTGTCGTCGTCGGCCCAGTCCGGCAGACCGAGGTTGTCCGATTCGGCCTTGGCCACGTCCGCGGTGGTACCGGGGTCGAGCTTGAGCTTTGTGTCGATGAACTCGTACACCTTGACGGCTCGGACGCCCTCGGCGATGGTCAGCGAATTCAGATTGGCCGGGTTGGTCATCAGCTCGACCGCGGCCTTGGCCGACATCTCCTTCTTCATCGGATAGAGACCGGGCTGGATGGCTTCGCCCTTGGGGTGCTCACCCGCCGCGTCGATGAATGCCTGCGTGCTCTTGACCACGCCGCTCTTCTTGAGCAGACCGCCCATTTCGGCGAGGCCGGCGCCCTGCGGGATCTCGACCTGGACGGTGCCCGTACCTGCGCCCGAGAAGTCGGCGGGCGGGCCGAAGCGATCCTGCCAGAACCGGTAGGCGTAGTACCCGCCGCCGGCCACACCCGCGACCAGGACGAGGGAGGCCACGAGGCAGGCGCCGCCGCCGCGGCGCTTCTTCTTCGACTTGCCGCGGCGGTCACGGCCGCCGCCGCCGCCGCGCCGGCCGCCGCCCTCGTCGTCGTACTCCGGGTCGTCGTCCCGGTCGTCGAGGAGGCGGGGACGGTCGTCGTCGCGCCCGCTGTCGTGGTCCGCGCCGGTGAAGAACGGGTGCGTCTCCTCGGGCTGCGGGCCGTCCCAGTCGTTCTCCGGCTGCTGCGGGGGCGGCGGGGGCGGCTCCTGCCGGCGGCGGACCGGTGGACGCTGCTGCTGGTAAGGGTCGGACGCGCCGTACGGGTCGGGGCTCTCGCCGCCGTAGCCGGGACTGCCCTGCCCGCCCGTGTAGGGGTCACCGGGATTCTCGCCGTACGGCGTGGCCCCTTGCTGGCCCGTGTCCCAACCGCCGCCGTACTGGGGCTGGTTGTCGTACTGCGGGTCGCCGTACTGCTGTTGGGGGTACTGCGGCTGGTGCTGGTGCTGAGGGTGCTGCTGCGGATGTTGCGGCTGCTGCTGGACGTACTGCTGCTGACCGGTGTCCCAGCCACCGCCGTCGTACTGCGGGTCGTACTGCTGCTGGGGGTGTTGCG
This sequence comes from Streptomyces sp. S4.7, assembly GCF_010384365.1. Taxonomy (NCBI): domain Bacteria; kingdom Bacillati; phylum Actinomycetota; class Actinomycetes; order Kitasatosporales; family Streptomycetaceae; genus Streptomyces; species Streptomyces sp. S4.7. The sequence goes on from NZ_CP048397.1 coordinate 1,117,225, forward strand.
GCTGCGTGTACTGCTGCTGGCCCGTGTCCCAGCCACCGTCGTACGGGTACTGCGGGTCGTACTGCTGCTGCGGGTGTTGCTGCTGCTGCGGGTGGGGATGCTGAGGCTGAGCCTGGGCGTCGTAAGGGGCCCGGCCGTCGGCGGCCTGCTGCGCCCCCCATCCCTGGTCCCCGTGACGGGGGTCCTCGGGGTGCCACGGTTCAGGGCCTCGGCCCCGGCCATAGTCAGTCATCGATCCCCTAGAGCCGCGAGGCGGCCGGTGCCGGGCGCGGATGGCCCGGTGTCCGTAACGCCTCTCTCTGTGCGGCAGTTGTTCGAATCCCCGCCGCATCGCGCGGAACGTTACCGTATCGCGATCAGACGACCTTCATCCGCGCAGACCGACAACCATAAGTATGTTCCGGTTTCGCCTGATCAGGCGTCTCAGGTCTGGACCCGCACGCCCTCGCCCGGCGGTGCGCCCGACGCTCTCTCCGACTCCAGCGCGTTCTGCAGGATGATGACGGCCGCCACCTGATCGATGACGGACCTGCCCTTCTTGGCCTTCACACCCGAGGCGCGCAGTCCCTGGCCGGCGGTCACCGTGGTCATTCTCTCATCCACGAGACGCACCGGAACAGGCGCGATACGACGGGCCACTTCCTCCGCGAACGCCCGTACCTTGACCGCCGCCGGGCCCTCGCCGCCGCTGAGCGAGCGCGGAAGACCGATCACGACCTCGATCGGCTCGTACTCCTCCACCAGCTGTACGAGCCGTCTGTGGGCGGCCGGGACATCACGCCCCGGTACGGTCTCCACGGGCGTCGCGAGGACCCCGTCGGGGTCGCACGAGGCGACCCCGATCCGGGCGTCCCCGACGTCGACGGCCAGTCTGCGGCCCCGGCGCACGAGCGCCGTCACGTCCTCACGTCCCCGGCCATGTGTCCTCAGGCCGTCTCGGCGACGAGACGCTCGACGGCGGCCACGGCGTCCCCGATGGCCTGCGGGTTCTGACCGCCGCCCTGGGCGACGTCCGGCTTGCCGCCGCCTCCTCCGCCAAGGGTCTTGGCGGCGGCGCGCACCAGCTCGCCGGCCTTGAGTCCGCGCCCACGGGCGGCCTCGTTGGTGGCGATCACCGTCAGCGGGCGACCGCCCACCGTGGTGAACAGCGCGACGACGGCCGGCCGGTCCCCGGCGATCCGCCCGCGCACGTCGAGCACCAGCCTGCGCAGGTCGTCGGCGGACGTGCCGTCCGGCACCTGGCCGGTGACCAGGGCGGTGCCCCGTACGTCCTTGGCGCCCTCGACCAGTCCGGCGGCGGCGGCCAGCACCTTCTCCGCGCGGAACTTCTCGATCTCCTTCTCGGCGTCCTTCAGCTTGGCGAGCATCCCGGCGATCTTCTCCGGCAGCTCCTCGGAGCGGCCCTTCACCAGCTCCTGGAGCTGGGCGACGACCGTGTGCTCCCTGGCGAGGAAGTTGTAGGCGTCCACGCCGACCAGCGCCTCGATACGGCGCACACCGGAGCCGATCGAGGACTCGCCGAGCAGCTTGACCAGACCGAGCTGGGCGGTGTTGTGCACGTGCGTGCCGCCGCACAGCTCCTTGGAGAAGTCGCCGATGGTCACGACCCGGACCCGCTCGCCGTACTTCTCGCCGAACTCGGCGATGGCGCCCTGCTTCTTGGCCTCGTCGATGGACATGACCTCGGCCTGGACATCGAGTTCACGGGCGAGGACTTCGTTGATCTTCTGCTCGACGTCGGTGAGGACCGTGCCGGGTACGGCGGCGGGCGAGCCGAAGTCGAAGCGGAAGCGGCCCGGCGAGTTCTCGGAACCGGCCTGGGCGGCCGTCGGGCCCAGCGCGTCGCGCAGCGCCTGGTGCGTCAGATGGGTGGCGCTGTGGGCGCGGGCGATGGCGCGCCGGCGACGGGTGTCGATGGCGGCGAACGCGGCGGAGCCCACCGTGACCTCGCCGACCTGCACGGACCCCTTGTGCACGGAGACGCCGGGGACCGGCTGCTGGACGTCGCGCACCTCGACGACGGCGCCGGTGTCGAGCTTGATCCGGCCCTGGTCGGCGAGCTGGCCGCCACCCTCGGCGTAGAACGGGGTGCGGTCGAGTACGACCTCGACCTCGTCGCCCTCGGTGGCGGCGGGCGACGGCACGCCGTCGACGAGCAGGCCGACGATCCGCGACTCGCCCTCGGTGCCGGTGTAGCCGGTGAACTCGGTGGAGCCGGAGGTGTCGGCGACCTCTCGGTAGGCGGAGAGGTCGGCGTGGCCGGTCTTCTTGGCCTTGGCGTCGGCCTTGGCCCGGTCCCGCTGCTCCTTCATGAGCCGGCGGAAGCCGTCCTCGTCCACGGACAGGCCCTGTTCGGCGGCCATTTCGAGGGTGAGGTCGATCGGGAAGCCCCAGGTGTCGTGGAGCAGGAACGCCTTCTCGCCGGCCAGGACCGAGCCGCCGCCCGCCTTGGTCTCGGTGACGGCGGTGTCGAGGATGTTGGTGCCGCCCTTGATGGCCTTGAGGAATGCGGCTTCCTCGGCGAGGGCGACGGTCTCGATGCGCTTGCGTTCGGTGATCAGCTCGGGGTACTGCTCGCCCATGGACCCGATGACGACGTCGAGCAGGTCGGCGACGACCGGTCCGGTGGCGCCGAGGAGCCGCATGTTGCGTACGGCGCGGCGCAGGATGCGGCGCAGGACGTAGCCGCGGCCCTCGTTGCCGGGGGTGACCCCGTCGCCGATGAGCATCACGGAGGTGCGCATGTGGTCGGTGACGATACGCAGGGAGACGTCCGAGGCGGGGTCGGCGCCGTAGCGGACACCGGTCAGTTCGGTGGCCTTGTCGATGACGGCCATCGACGTGTCGATCTCGAACATGTTGTGGACGCCCTGGAGGACCATGGCGAGACGTTCGAGGCCGAGGCCGGTGTCGATGTTCTTGGAGGGGAGGTCGCCCAGGATCTCGAAGTTCTCCTTGCCCTCCCCCTCGCCGCGCTCGTACTGCATGAAGACCAGGTTCCAGATCTCCACGTAGCGCTCGTCGTTGACGGCGGGGCCGCCCTCTTCGCCGAACTCGGGGCCGCGGTCGTAGAAGATCTCCGAACAGGGTCCGCAGGGGCCGGGTACGCCCATGGACCAGTAGTTCTCCTTCATACCCAGCCGCTGGAGCCGCTCGGCGGGGAATCCGACCTTCTCGGTCCAGATGTCGGCGGCCTCGTCGTCGTCCAGGTAGACCGTGACCCAGAGCTTCTCCGGGTCGAGGCCGTAGCCGCCGTCCGCCACGGAGCTGGTCAGCAGCTCCCAGGCGAGCGGGATGACGCCTTCCTTGAAGTAGTCGCCGAAGGAGAAGTTGCCGCACATCTGGAAGAACGTGCCGTGCCGGGTGGTCTTGCCGACCTCTTCGATGTCCGGCGTACGGACGCACTTCTGCACGCTGGTCAGGCGCGGGGCCGGCGGCTTGGCCTCACCGAGGAAGTACGGCTTGAAGGGCACCATGCCCGCGGGGACCAGCAGCAGAGTCGGGTCGTCCGCGATGAGCGACGCCGAAGGGACGACGGTGTGCCCGCGCTCCTCGAAGAAGCGCAGCCAGCGGCGGCGGATTTCGGCCGACTCCATCAGTGGTCCTCATTCCGGTTGTGCGGTGTACGCGAGTTGAATCTGTCGCTGTGGTCGTGGTCTTGGTCGTACCGGTGCTCGTCGTACCGGTGTGGCGCGCGGGACTCGACGGCGAGGCGGCGGCTCGCGGGGAGTTGGGGGTCGACGGGTGTGTCGAGCCCCAGCACCTCACCGAGTTCGGACTCGCGCTGGGCCATGCCGGCCCGGACGTCGAGTGCGAAGTCCTTGAGCCGGTGTCCGGCGTCGACCGCCTTGTTGGCGGCCTGCGCGGCGAGGCTCTCGGGCGTCAACTGCCGGAGCTTGGTGTGGACCTTGGTGGTGGCCCACACGCCGGCCGCCGCGCCCGCGGTGAACCAGAACGTACGGCGGAACATCGGCCTCAGCCCTTCTGCTTCCTGCTGCGTCGGGCGGCCGGAACGGTCCTGCCCACGATGACGGTGCGGCGTCCGCGCGCGGACGGTGCCGGCGCCGGTGCCTCACGGTCGGCGCGCGCCGGCTCGGCCGGGGCCTTGCGGCTCATCGCCCGCCGTACGCCGTAGCCGAAGGCCGCGACCTTGACGAGGGGGCCGCCGAAGGTCGACGCCACGGTGGTGGAGAGCGCCGACGCGTTGGAGGTGACCTCCTGGACGTCCGACGCGATGGCGTCGACCCGGTCGAGCTGGTTCTGCGCGGCGCGTACCGTCTCCGACGCGTCGGCCAGCAGCGGTACGGCCTGATCGGTCACGTCCGCCACGAGTTTGGTGGTCGCCTTGAGCGTCTGGGCCAGCCTCACGAGCACCACGGCGAGGAGGGTGACCAGAACCGCCCAGAAGACGGCCACCAGGATCCCGGCAACCTCTCCACCGGTCACGCTGCACCGCTCTCTGCGTCGTTGGTCGGCCGGCTCGGATCCGACGGATCCGGGCGGCCCGGGAAAGTCCCTACTCGACCCTATCGCGCCCGGAGCGGCTCCCCGTACCGGTTTGACGCGGTCGCGGACCCTACCTCATCCGCGCGGGCCCGGAGGGATAGTCGCGTCGACAGATTGTACGCAGCGCTTCCGTGTGAGTACTGTGCGTGTCCCATGCGACCTGTCCCCGGCAATCTCCCCGCGGAGCTGAACCGGTTCGTGGGCCGTACCGACGAACTGGCCGAGCTGACACGCCTCCTCACCGGATTCCGGCTGATCACCCTGGTGGGAGTGGGTGGCGTGGGCAAGACGCGGCTGGCCGTGCGCGCCGCCGCGCAGGCGTTGACGACCCCGGGTCCCGAGGATCTGGAGAAACGCTGCTTCGACGGTGTCTGGCTCGCCGAGCTCTCCCCGATCCGCGACCCCGGACTCCTCGACCACGCGCTCGTCGACGCGCTGCGCATCACCGACCACAGCGGCCGGCAGCCGCGTGAGGTGCTGCGCGGCCATCTCGCCGGCCGCCGCCTCCTGCTGGTGCTGGACGGTTTCGAGCAGCTCGTCGACCCCTGCGCCGAGCTGGTACGGGACCTGCTGCGCCGCTGCCCCGGCCTCCGGGTACTGGCCGTCGGCCGCAGGCCGCTGCGGCTGGAGGGCGAACGCGCCTTCCCGCTGGCCCCGTTGGACGAGACGGACGCGGCGCGGCTCTTCGCCGACCGGGCCGCCGACGTACTGGCCGGGAGCTGCCCGCTGAACGAACACGACGACGCCGTACGAGTTGTGCCGCCGGCTCGACGGCATCCCGCTCGCGCTCGAACTGGCCGCCGCCCGGCTGCGCGCCCTGTCCCTCGACCAGATCCTCCGCCGGATCGACGACCGCTTCCAGCTGCTCACCGAGGGCTCGCGCGGCGAACTGCCGCGCCACCGCACGCTCCGAACCGCGATCGGCTGGAGCCATGAACTGTGCACCCGCGCCGAGCGGTTGCTGTGGGCGCGGCTCTCGGTCTTCGCCGGGCCCTTCGACCTGGAGGCGGTCGAGTACGTGTGCGTCGGCCCGGACCTGCAGGCCGAGGGCGTCCTCGACGTACTCGGCGAGCTGATCGCCCAGTCCGTGGTCGTGCGCGAGGACACGGCCGCCGGGGTGCGCTACCGGATGCTGGACACGGTGCGGGCGTACGGCGCCGAGTGGCTGGACGCCCTGGCGGACACGGGCCGGATGCGCAGAAGACACCGTGACTGGTACATGGGTCTGGCCACCTGGTGCGAACTGGACTGGTCCAGCCCGCGGCAGGCGGAGATCGCCGCCGTCACCGACAGCGCGCTGCCCAATCTGCGCGCCGCCATCGAACTCTGCCTGGAGACGGCGGGCGAGACCCGTCTGGGCCAGTGTCTGGCGGGCACGCTCTGGTTCTACTGGGCCGGCTGCGGACGGCTCACCGAAGGTCGGCACTGGCTGGACCGGGCCCTCGCGCCGGCCGCCCGGCCCGACACCTCACCGCACGAACCACCCCGCGCGTCGCCCCACGAACCGCCGCACGAGGGGGCACGGCACGACGGCTCACGGCTCAAGGCCCTCTGGGTGCTGGGCTATGTGGCGATCCTCCAGGGCGACAACACGACCGCGGCGCGCACGCTCCACGAGTGCCGGGAGGAGGCCACCCGTACGGGAAACGCTCTCGCGCACGCCTACGCGGTGCACCGGCTGGGCTGTCTCGCGCTCCTCACCGGCGACATGCCGCGGGCCGAGCGGCTGCTGCGCTCCGCGATCGGCTCGTACGGCGAACTGGGCGAGATCAACAGCAATGTACTGATGGGCCGGGCGGAACTCGCCCTTTCCCTCGTCTTCCTGGGCGACCTGGACGCGGCCGTGGCGCTGTGCGCCGATGTGCGGGAGATCTGCGAGAACAGCGGCGAGCGCTGGGCCCGGTCCTACGCGCTCTACGTCCACGCCTCCGCGGCCTGGACGCGCGGCCGGCTCACCGAGGCGCGCGCCCTGCTCGGCGAGGCCGTCACCATCCACCACACCTTCAACGACATGGTCGGTCTGGCGCTGGCGATGGAGCTGATGGCGCTGGTGACGGCGGGCGAGGGGGACCCGGCGGAGGCCGCGGTGCTCCAGGGCGCCGCCGCCCGGCTCTGGCGGTCGGTCGGGGTTCCCCTGTTCGGCTCCGCCACGTTCGGAGGGCCGCACGAGCAGTGCGAACGGCGGGCGAGAGAGGCGCTGGGGGCGCAGGCTTTCGACGCCCGGGTGGCCGAGGGGCGCGCCCTGTCGCAGGCGGCGACCGTCGAGCGGGCGCCGGCCGGGCCGCGGGGGGTGTCCGCTTCCGTGCCGCCGGGCCGGTCGCCGGACGAGCGCGGGCCGGCGCGGGACCGGGAGACGGTGCGGGACCAGGACCGGGAGCCGGGCCGCGGGACCGACCGGGAAACGCGAGAGCCCGCCGGCTCCCCCGGCCGGATCGGCGGGGAAGCGGCGGGCTGAAGCGCGGTCGTTCGCGGTGAACGCGAACCACGCCTGGATCAGCGGGTGATCAGCGGGCGTAGTACTCGACGACGAGCTGCTCGTCGCAGATGACCGGGATTTCCTTGCGCAGCGGGTCACGGTCCAGACGGAACGCCAGCGCCTTCAGGTTGACCTGGAGGTAGCGCGGGGTCTCGCCGTCCGTGTCGTAGCCACCCTCGCGGGCGACCTGGAAGGGAACCTTCTCGCGGCTGCGCTCGCGGACCATCACGACGTCGTCGGGACGGACGCGGAACGACGGCTTGTCGACCTTGCCGCCGTTGACCTCGATGTGGCCGTGGACGACCATCTGACGGGCCTGGTAGATGGTGCGGGCGATGCCCGAACGCAGGACCAGGGCGTCGAGACGACGCTCCAGCTCGACGACCAGGGCCTCGCCGGTCTTGCCGCCGGCCTTGCGGGCGCGGTCGTAGGCGCGGGCCATCTGGCGCTCGCTGATGTCGTACTGAGCACGCAGACGCTGCTTCTCCAGCAGACGGACCTTGTAGTCACTGTTCTGCTTGCGGCCGCGGCCGTGCTCGCCCGGCGGGTAGGGACGGGCCTCGAAGTACTTCACGGCCTTCGGCGTCAGCGCGATACCGAGCGCGCGTGACTTCTTGACCTTGGGACGCGACTGGTTAGGCACGTTCTCCAGACCTCCGTTGTAGGTTAGGTTAGGCTCACCTTACTCAAAGGAGATCGCATGTCTCGTCGCCCTGGGAACACCACACGCATCACAGACAGTCTCGACGCGCAGGGCATCGATACGACGGAGGTCCGATCAGCTCATGGTCAGCCGCGTCCCAGCGGGCTTGAAATCGCCCGGATGCCGTCAGCAGCCGAGCGCACACGAACTCTCGTACAGAGTACATGCTCAGCGGTGCTGCTCGTCCCGGGTCCGGACGCGCTGCGGCCCGACCAGTTGATGCCGGACGCGCGGACCGTGGACACCGACGGTGACGTACTGCTGGCCTTCGCGGCCGACTCCCCCGTCGTCAGGGCGGCGACGCACGCGCAGGCCGACGAACTGGCCGCCGTGCTGGAGGTCACCGATGTCGCACCGGTCTCCGTACCCCACCGTATCCGGGGCCGCGCCTGGGTCTCCGGCTGGCTGACGCGCCTCCCGCACGGGGCCGAGCCCGGCCGGACGACGCTGCGGCTGGAGGTCGGCGAGGCGTTCGTGGACGACCTGTGGGGCGCGGAGCCGGTGGAGGCGGACGAGTTCGCCGCGGCCGTACCCGACCCGCTGTCGGAGCACGAGGCCGAACTGCTCCAGCACCTGCACGCCGCGCACAGCGCCGAGGTGCGGACGCTGCGCTCGCTGCTCGGCGAGCGGTCCGGCGGCACGGCGGCCGTACCGGTCGGTGTGGACCGCTTCGGACTGCGGGTGCGCTTCACGGGCGTCAACTGCTTCGACGCCCGCTTCGACTTCCCGGAGCCGGTGCGTGACGTGGGCGAACTGCGCCGCGCCATGCACGCGCTCTTCGACGCGGCGAGCCGCTGAGCGGCGGCGGGAACGATCGGGGGAACCGCACACCGCTCAGCTGGAGGGAGCGTCGCCGCGCAGCCGTTCGCGGACCTTCTCGACCACGTCCGCGTACCGCGCCTCCGCGCCGTACCGCGTCGGTTCGTAGTACCGCTTGCCCCGCACCTCTTCCGGGGCGTACTGCTGCGCGGCGATACCGCCCGGCACATCGTGCGGATAGACGTACCCCTGCGCGTGACCGAGCTTGGCCGCGCCCTTGTAGTGACCGTCGCGCAGATGCGTCGGTACGGGACCGGCCAGCCCCTTCTTCACGTCCTCCAGCGCGGCGGAGATCGCGTTCATCGCCGCGTTCGACTTGGGGGCCAGCGCCAGCGCGATGGTGGCGTGGCTCAGGGTGAGCGCGGCTTCCGGGAAGCCGATCATCGCCACGGCCTGGGCCGCCGCGACGGCGGTGGGCAGGGCCGTCGGGTCGGCCAGGCCGATGTCCTCGCTGGCCGAGATCATCAGCCGGCGGGCGATGAACCGGGGGTCCTCGCCCGCCTCGATCATGCGGGCCAGATAGTGCAGGGCCGCGTCCACGTCCGAGCCGCGGATCGACTTGATGAGCGCGCTCGCCACGTCGTAGTGCTGGTCGCCCTCGCGGTCGTACTTCACGGCCGCGCGGTCGACCGTCTCCTCGACCGTGCCGAGACTGATCTCCTTCTCGCCCTTGGAGATGGCGGCGCCCGCCGCGGCCTCCAGGGCGGTCAGGGCACGCCGGGCGTCTCCGCCCGCGATCCGCAGCAGATGTGCCTCGGAGTCGTCCGGGAGGGAGACCGCGCCGCCGAGGCCGCGCTCCTCGGTGAGCGCGCGCCGCAGCAGGGCGCGCAGGTCGTCGTCCGTGAGCGGCTCCAGCGTCAGCAGCAGGGAGCGCGAGAGCAGCGGGGAGATGACCGAGAAGTACGGATTCTCGGTGGTGGCCGCGATGAGCGTGATCCAGCGGTTCTCCACGGCGGGCAGCAGGGAGTCCTGCTGGGCCTTGCTGAAGCGGTGGATCTCGTCCAGGAAGAGGACGGTCTCCTTGCCGAAGCCGCCGGACGCGCGCCGGGCACCGTCGATGACCGCGCGGACCTCCTTGACGCCCGCGGTGATCGCGGAGAGCTCCACGAAGCGCGCGTCGGTCGCCTTGGAGACGACATAGGCGAGCGTCGTCTTGCCCGTGCCGGGCGGGCCCCAGAGAAGGACCGACGAGGGGCCCGCGGGTCCCCTGCCCCGCGCGGCCTGCTCGACCAGTCGCCGCATCGGGGAGCCGGGCTTCAGCAGATGACCCTGGCCGACGACCTCGTCAAGGACTCGCGGGCGCATCCGTACAGCGAGCGGGCTGCTGGACGGGTCGTTCTCCTGGCGGTCTTCGGCCGCTGCGGTAAAGAGGTCGGGCTCCACATTCAGAACCCTATGTCAGCCCACCGACAGTGCGGACCGGCGCGGTCAGCCGGTCCAGAAGTCCCACCAGCGGGTCAGGATGAGCATCCCGATGATCCCGGTCCACAGAACCGGCAGCACCCAGTGGAACTCCCCCATGACGCCGCGCAGCCACCGAGGCGCCGGGATGATCCCGCGTGTGACGTTGTGCGTCGTGACGTAGGAGAACATCACGATCGTCGCCACCCAGGCGAGACAGCACCACAGGCACAGTGAGTTGATGTTGTACAGCGACTGGTACTGGAGCCAGGTGCAGAAACCGACACCGAACAGCATCCCGGCGTTCAGCCCGAGCCAGAACCAGCGCCGGTACCGCGCCCCCGCCAGCAAGCCCAGCCCCACGCACACCACGACCGCGTAGGTGACCAGGCCAAGCATCGGGTTGGGAAAGCCGAAGGCCGACGCCTGGTCGCTCGTCATGATGTTCCCGCACGAGACCACCGGGTTCAGACTGCACCCCGGCGTGAACCCCGGGTCCTCCAGCAGCTTGAACTTGTCGATCGTGATCACCCACGACGCCAGCACACCCGCCGCGCCCGTCACCACCAGCAGCCACGCCAGCACCCGCCCGGCCCCGATCGGACCGGTGGCGCCGTGCTCCGCCCGGTCGGCGGACACGTCGTCAAGCGCTGCACTCGTCATATCGCCGTTCCATCACTCGTGGCCTGCACCTGAAGCAGAGGGCTCAGCCATTCTGCCGTACCCGTGCCCGTATCCACCGTTCGATGGAGATAAGGAGGTACGCGAAAGGCCCCGGACACTCGGTGGTGTCCGGGGCCTTTCGGTGGTCCCGCGTGGTCAGACGAGCTTCGCCGTGAGGTCGGCCACCAGTGCGTCGAGCGGTACGGGTTTCTGCTCGCCGCTCTCCATGTCCTTGACCTGGGCCACTCCCTCGGCGAGATCGCGCTCACCGGCGACGATCGTGAAGCGCGCGCCCGAGCGGTTGGCGTTCTTCATGGCGCCCCTGAGCCCCTTGCCGCCGTAGCTGAAGTCGGCCGCGACCCCGGCCCGGCGCAGCTCGGTGACCACGCCGAACAGCAGCCGGCGCGCCTCCTCGCCGAGCGGCACCGCGAACACGCTGGTGGCGGGCGGCAGTTGGAGGGTGATGCCCTCGGCCTCCAGCGCCAGCACCGTACGGTCCACACCGAGCGCCCAGCCGACGGACGGCAGCGCCGGGCCGCCGATCATCTCCGAGAGCCCGTCGTAGCGCCCGCCGCCGCCGACCGCGGACTGCGCGCCGAGGCCGTCGTGGACGAACTCGAAGGTCGTGCGGGTGTAGTAGTCCAGGCCCCGTACGAGCCGTTCGTCGTCCTCGTACGCGACACCCGCCGCGGTCAGCAGCTCGCGCACCTCGGCGTGGTACGCCCGGCACGCCTCGCACAGGTAGTCGCGCAGCTTCGGAGCGCCGGTGAGCTGCCGCCGTACGTCGGGGCGCTTGTCGTCCAGGACCCGCAGGGGGTTGATCTCGATGCGCCGACGGGTCTCGTCGTCCAGGTCGAGGTCGCGCAGGAAGCCCTGGAGCGCCTCCCGGTAGACGGGGCGGCACTCCTTGTCGCCCAGGGAGTTCAGCAGGATGCGGAAGCCGCGCAGCCCGAGCGAGCGGTACGCCTGGTCGGCGAGGATGATCAGCTCGGCGTCGAGCGCCGGGTCCTCGGCGCCGATCGCTTCCGCGCCGACCTGCGAGAAGTGGCGGTAGCGGCCCTTCTGCGGGCGCTCGTAGCGGTAGTACGAGCCCGAGTACCAGAGCTTGACGGGGAGGTTGCCGGCCTTGTGCAGGTTCGCTTCGAGCGCCGCGCGCAGCACGGAGGCGGTGCCCTCGGGGCGCAGCGCCAGCTCGGAGCCGCCCTTGGTGGTGAGGGTGTACATCTCCTTGGTGACGATGTCGGTGGACTCGCCGACGCCGCGGGCGAAGAGTTCGACGTCCTCGAAGCCGGGGGTCTCGATGTAGCCGTAACCGGAGTTCTTCAGCGGTGCGGAGATCGCCTCGCGCACCGCGAGGTACACGGCGGAGTCCGGCGGAAGCAGGTCGTAGGTGCCCTTGGGGGCCTGAAAGGTGTTCATGGGATTCGCTGCGTCACATTCCTCGTCGCGGAGCGGCACTCTCGCCGCCTCCGTAGCCTGCGGCCACCTCGCGCAGATAGGGGTTGGTGGCTCGCTCCCGGCCGATGGTCGTCTGGGGGCCGTGGCCGGACAGCACCACGGTCGAGTCGTCGAGCGGCAGGCACACACGGCCCAGCGAGTCGAGCATCTCGGCCGGATCGCCGCCGGGCAGGTCGGTGCGTCCGACGGAGCCGGCGAACAGCAGGTCGCCCGAGAAGAGGACGGACGGGATGTCCGCGGCCTCGGGCACCCTGAAGGTCACCGACCCCTTCGTATGGCCGGGCGCGTGCGCGACGCCGAAGTTCAGGCCCGCCAGTGCCAGCTCCGCGCCGTCGCCCAGCTCCTTGACGTCGTCGGGCTCCCCCACGGTCAGCTCGCCCATGAGCGGCATCCCGATGGAGCGGCCGAGGGCCTTCTCGGGGTCGCTCATCATGTACCGGTCCGACGGGTGGATCCACGCGGGCACGTCGTGCGCGCCGCACACGGGGACCACCGACGCGACATGGTCGATGTGGCCGTGGGTGAGGATGACGGCGACGGGCTTGAGGCGGTGCTTGGCGATCGTCTCCGCGACGCCTTCGGTGGCCTGGTGGCCGGGGTCGATGATCACGCACTCCTCGCCCGCGGCGGGGGCGACCAGATAACAGTTGGTCCCCCAGGCCCCGGCCGGGAACCCGGCAATAAGCACGATCGTCCTCAAATGTCGTCCGTCGGTGGATTGCAGCAGATCAGAGCCTACCGGCGCTCCTCATTACACAGGTAACCCATATAACGTACGGGGCTAGTCAGGCGTTCACAGGACTTGGTGGTGAGCACCGTCTGAGCACCGCCTCAGCACAGCTCCACAACAGGGCCCACGAAGACACGAGGAGACGACCCGGTGGTCAACAGCGAGCAGCGCCGGCGCCAGCTTGCCAGGGAGAAGTTCGAGCGACAGCAGCAGCGCCGGGCGGAGATCCGCAACAAGGCCCGGCGCCGTAACGCGGTCATCGCCGCGGCGCTGGCCGTCGTGGTGGCGGCGGGCGGCGGCGCGTACGCCATCGCGGGTCTGACGGACGACGGCGGCAAGAAGGACAGCGCCGCGGACAACCCGTCGGCGCCGCCGTCGCCGAGCGAGAGCAAGCCCGCCGGGCCGAAGATGACGATCGACGCCAAGGCCAAGTACACGATGTCACTCAAGACCAGCCAGGGCGACATCGGTATCGCGATGGACGCGGCGAAGACGCCCGAAACGGTGAACTCCTTCAAGTCGCTCGCCGACAAGAAGTTCTTCGACGGCACGAAGTGTCACCGCCTGACCACGGAGAACATCTTCGTGCTCCAGTGCGGCGACCCCAAGGGCGACGGCACCGGTGGTCCGGGCTACACCATCGCGGACGAGAATCTGGACGCGCTCGGCAAGCCCGCCGCGGACGGCGCGGTGACCTACCCCGCGGGGTCGGTGGCGATGGCGAATACCGGCCAGCCGAACAGTGGCGGCAGCCAGTTCTTCCTCGTGTGGAAGGACACCAAGCTGCCGCCCTCGTACACCCCGTTCGGGGCGATGGACGCCGAGGGCCTGAAGACCGTGAAGGCCGTCGCCGCCGGGGGTGTCACCGGTGACAACAAGGGTGACGGTGCGCCGAAGAAGACCGTCACCGTCGAGAAGGGCACCGTCGACAAGACGTGAGAGCGGGTGACCGGCGGCACGGCCCGTGGCACGGCCCCTCGGAGCACCCCGGTGCCGTACCCCGCGAATTTCGGCCGTGCGCAGTGCGGACAGCCGGGCCGCCGGTCACCTAGATTGGCGTTGTGCGGCGCGCGGATCGGCTTCGGCGGATCGGCTTTCGCGTCGCGGAAGACGGGCGATGCCCGTCCAGGAAACTGTGGACGATGCCCGGGGGGCACCCCTCGCAGGCATCAGGTGGAGGAGGCGCTGTGAGCAGCGACCCGTGGGGCCGAGTCGACGAGACAGGCACCGTGTACGTGCGCACGGCCGAGGGCGAGCAGGTCGTCGGATCGTGGCAGGCAGGCTCTCCCGAGGAGGCACTGGCCTACTTCGAGCGCAAGTACGAGGGCCTGGTGGTCGAGATCGGCCTTCTCGAACGGCGGGTGAAGACCACCGATCTCTCGGCCAAGGACGCGCAGTCCGCCATCGATCACCTGCGCGCGCAGGTGGACGAGCATCACGCGGTCGGGGATCTCGCCGCGCTGCGTACGCGTCTCGACGGGCTTGTCGCCACGGTCGAGGCGCGCCGTGAGGAGCGCAAGGTCCAGAAGGCCAAGCAGACGGACGCCGCGCGTGAGTCGAAGCAGGCGCTGGTCGCGGAGGCCGAGGAGCTGGCGGTGAGCGACCAGTGGCGCTCCGCGGGTGAGCGGCTGCGCGCGCTGGTGGACACCTGGAAGAGCCTGCCGCGGCTCGACCGGAAGTCCGACGACGAGCTGTGGCACCGCTTCTCGCACGCGCGCTCGGCGTTCTCCAAGCGCCGCAAGGCGCACTTCGCCTCGCTCGACGCGCAGCGCGAGGAGGCCCGCAAGGCCAAGGAGAAGCTGGTCACCGAGGCCGAGTCGCTGTCGGGCTCCACGGACTGGGGCGGGACGGCGGCCCGGTACCGCGAGCTGATGACGGAGTGGAAGGCCGCGGGCCGCGCGCAGCGCGAGGCCGAGGACGATCTGTGGAACCGCTTCCGCGGTACCCAGGACGTCTTCTTCGCCGCCCGCGGCGAGGTCTTCGCCGAGCGTGACGCGGAGCAGAGCGAGAATCTGAAACTCAAGGAGGAGCTGGCGACCGAGGCCGAGCGGCTGCTCCCGGTGACGGACCTGAAGGCGGCCCGTGCCGCGTTCCGGGCGCTCAACGAGCGCTGGGAGGCGATCGGGCACGTGCCGCGCGACGCCAGGCCCCGCGTCGAGGGCCGGATGCAGACCGTCGAGCGGGCGCTTCAGGAGTCCGAGGAGAACGAGTGGCGCCGTACGAACCCGGAGGCGCGTGCGCGTGCCGCGGGTCTGACGGGGCAGCTCCAGGCGGCCGTCGACAAGCTGCGTACGCAGATCGACGCGGCGCGCGCCTCGGGCAACAACGCCAGGGCCGACAAGCTGGCGAAGGAGCTCGAAGGCCGGCAGGCGCTGCTCGACCAGGCGCTGAAGGGTCTTCAGGAGTTCGGCGGCTGACGCGGGCGCACGACGACGGAGCGGCCCGGCGGTGATCCCGCCGCCGGGCCGCTCCGTCGTCCGGTGGCCTACGGTCTGCGGGCCGAGGTGACCCGGTAGACGTCGTACACGCCCTCCACGCCCCGTACCGCCTTCAGTACGTGCCCCAGGTGCTTCGGGTCGCCCATCTCGAAGGTGAAGCGCGAGGTGGCGACCCGGTCGCGGGAGGTCTGGACGGCCGCCGACAGGATGTTGACGTGCTGGTCGGACAGGACGCGTGTGACGTCGGACAGCAACCGGGACCGGTCCAGGGCCTCGACCTGGATGGCGACGAGGAAGACGGACGACTGGGTGGGCGCCCATTCGACTTCGAGGATCCGCTCCGGCTGCTGCGACAGCGAGTCGACGTTGACGCAGTCCGCGCGGTGTACGGAGACGCCGCTGCCCCGCGTGACGAAGCCGATGATCGGATCACCCGGGACGGGTGTACAGCAGCGGGCGAGCTTCACCCACACGTCCTCGACGCCCTTGACGACCACACCGGGGTCGCTGCTGGAGCGGCGCTTGGAGCGTCCGCGCGAGGGCGGTGCGCTCTCGGCGATGTCCTCGTTGGCGGCCTCCTCGCCGCCGAGCGCCTGCACGAGCTTCTGTACGACACCCTGCGCGGCGACATGACCCTCGCCGATCGCCGCGTACAGGGACGAGATGTCGGGGTAGCGCATCTCGTGCGCGAGCGTGACGAGCGAGTCGCCGGTGAGGATCCGCTGGATCGGCAGGTTCTGCTTGCGCATCGCCTTGGCGATGGCGTCCTTGCCGTGTTCGATCGCCTCGTCGCGGCGCTCCTTGGAGAACCACGCGCGGATCTTGTTCCTGGCCCGTGGCGACTTGACGAAGCCCAGCCAGTCCCTGGAGGGTCCGGCGCCCGACGCCTTGGAGGTGAAGACCTCGACGAGATCGCCGTTGTCGAGGGTCGATTCGAGGGGCACGAGCCGCCCGTTGACCCGTGCTCCTATGGTGCGGTGGCCGACCTCCGTGTGGACGGCGTAGGCGAAGTCGACGGGGGTGGCCCCGGCCGGCAGCGCTATGACGTCGCCCTTGGGCGTGAAGACGAAGACCTCGTTGCGCGACAGGTCGAAGCGCAGGGACTCCAGGAACTCGCTGGGGTCCTCGGTCTCCTTCTGCCAGTCGAGCAGCTGGCGCAGCCACGCCATGTCGTTGACGGTGTCCTGGCCCGCGCCGCCCTTGCCGGCGTGTCTGGGCACGTCGGTGCGGACCTTGGACGCCCCGGCGACGGCTTCCTGCTTGTACTTCCAGTGCGCGGCGATGCCGTACTCGGCGCGGCGGTGCATGTCGAACGTACGGATCTGGAGCTCGACGGGCTTGCCGCTGGGTCCGATGACCGTCGTGTGCAGCGACTGGTACATGTTGAACTTGGGCATCGCGATGTAGTCCTTGAACCGCCCCGGCACCGGATTCCACCGGGCGTGGACGGTGCCGAGCGCCGCGTAGCAGTCGCGGACCGTGTCGACGAGGACCCGGATGCCCACCAGGTCGTAGATCTCGGCGAAGTCCCGGCCCCGCACGATCATCTTCTGGTAGACGCTGTAGTAGTGCTTGGGCCTGCCGGTGACGGTCGCCTTGATGCGGGCGGCGCGCAGATCGGACTGGACCTCGTCGGTCACTATGGCGAGGTACTCGTCGCGCTTGGGCGCCCGCTCGGCGACGAGCCGGACGATCTCGTCGTACATCTTGGGGTAGAGGATCGCGAAGGCGAGGTCCTCCAGCTCCCACTTGATGGTGTTCATGCCCAGGCGGTGGGCCAGCGGGGCGTAGATCTCCAGCGTCTCGCGGGCCTTCTTCTCCTGCTTCTCCCGCTTGAGATAGCGCATGGTGCGCATGTTGTGCAGCCGGTCGGCGAGCTTGATGACCAGGACGCGCGGGTCCTTGGCCATGGCGACGACCATCTTGCGCACGGTCTCGGCCTGGGCGGCCTCGCCGAACTTGACCTTGTCGAGCTTGGTGACACCGTCGACCAGGAGCGCGACCTGGTCGCCGAAGTCCTTGCGGAGTGTGTCCAGGCCGTACTCGGTGTCCTCGACGGTGTCGTGCAACAGCCCCGCCATCAGCGTGGCCGGGTCCATGCCGAGCTCGGCGAGGATCGTCGTCACGGCGAGGGGGTGGGTGATGTAGGGGTCGCCGCTCTTGCGCTTCTGGCCGCGGTGCCAGCGTTCGGCGACCTGGTAGGCGCGCTCGATCTGGCGGAGCACGGCGGTCTCGATCTTGGGGTCGTTGCCGCGTACGGTCCGCAGCAGCGGTTCGAGGACCGGGTTGTACGGCGACGAGCGCTGGACGCCGAGACGGGCCAGCCGGGCGCGTACGCGGTTGGAGGACCCACCGGAGCGCGAGGGGGCGGCGGGGGTGGGCTTGGGGGCGGTGACGGGGACCGGGAGCCGGCTCTTGGCGGGCGAGGAGCCGGGGGTGGGCTCCGGGGCGGGACCGGGCGCCGGTGCCCCGCCGGCCGCCGGGTCCAGGGGCTTCGAGCCGTTCCGCGCCGGGGCGGATCCGTTGCGTCCGGATCCGTTCCGCTCGGCGGGCGTGCGCGCAGCCGTCCCCGCCGCGTCCGCCGGCTTCTGCGGCGCGGCAGGCGCCGCGGTGCCCTGGTCTGCGTGCGGATCGGGCTGGGCGGCGGCGAGTGGCTGGGCCTCGTCTGGCAAGAGCGCTCCTCGTGCTTTCCGGGTCCCCCGGTCAGGTCCGGAACGGCCATGGTATCGACCCCGTCGCGCCGGTGCTCACGGGACCGGTGCCCGCGCGGGCGCGCACACGCCCTCCCACTCCCCCGCGGGGCCTGTTCAGAGCACCTGTCGAAGGGACGCGGAGAGATTCCGGGCCGATGAGAACAGAACGCGGACACTCCGGGTGGAATTCCCGGAGTGTCCGCTTGTGCCGCATCTCGTCACGACGCTTTCTCGTCACCCGTGACGGTGTGGGTCAGACCTTGATCAGTGCCTCCAGCGGAGCGCCGAGCAGAAGCGGCTCCAGACGGTCCCTGCCGCCCAGGAAGCCCAGTTCCAGCAGGACGGCCACGGCCACCACCTCGGCGCCGGCCCGGCGCACGAGTTCGACCGAGGCCCCGGCGGTGCCGCCGGTGGCGAGCACGTCGTCGATGACGATGACGCGGTCGCCCTCCTGGAGGTCCTCCGCGTGGACCTCCACCTCGGCGCTGCCGTACTCCAGGTCATACGTCTGCGACAGCGTCGCACCGGGCAGCTTCCCCACCTTGCGGATGGGGATGAAGCCGATGCCGGCACGCACCGAGACCGGCGCGGCCAGGATGAAACCGCGCGCCTCCAGGCCGACGATCTTCGTGGCACCGTGCCGCACCGAGAGCTCCGCGAGCGCGTCGGTCAGCGCCGCGAACGCCTTCGGATCCGCGAGCAGCGGTGTGATGTCCTTGAACATCACACCCGGCTTCGGATAGTCGGGCACCTCACGGATCCGGCTGAGGAGCAACTCCCTCGTGCTGTCGTCGGTCATCGACGCTTCCCGGACGGACGGCCGCGGCCACGGCCGCCGTGGCTGCGGGGACCCGCGACGGCGGCGGCGGGCGGGATGTCCCGCTCCGCGGGCTCACCGTCGTCCGGCTCCGAGCCCCTCGGCTCGCCCGGACCCTCGTCCGAGTAGTCGGGCGCCTCGCCCTTGGCCGCGGCGGCCTTGCGCTTGGCGAGGACGCGCTTCTTCAGTGCCCTTATCGACGGCTCGCGCTCCTTGAGGTCGGCGACCAGCGGAGTGGCGATGAAGATCGACGAGTACGCACCGGCGGCGAGACCGACGAACAGCGACAGCGAGATGTCGTTCAGCATGCCGGCGCCGAGGACACCGCCACCGATGAACAGCAGACCGGCGACCGGCAGCAGCGCGACCACGGTGGTGTTGATGGAACGCACCAGGGTGGAGTTGATGCTGCGGTTGGCGACCTCGCTGTAGGTGAAGCGCGTCTGCTTGGTGATGTCCTTCGACCCCTCCTTGAGGCTGTCGAAGACCACCACCGTGTCGTAGAGCGAGTAACCGAGAATGGTCAGCAGACCGATCACCGTACCCGGGGTGACCTCGAAGCCGACCAGCGCGTACACACCGACCGTGATCGTGAGGTCGTGGATCAGGGCGATCAGCGCGGCGACCGCCATTCTCCATTCGAAGGCGATCGCGAGATAGATCACCACCAGGATCATGAAGATCCCGAGACCCGTCCACGCCTTGTTGGCGATCTGCTTGCCCCAGCTCGGACCGACCAGGTCGGCGTTGATCTTCTCCTGGGGGATGTCCAGGTCCTGCGCGAGCTGGGCCTGGACCTTGTCGGCCTGCGCGGTGTTCAGCTCGGTGACCTGGATGCGCAGTCCGCCGTTGCCGAGCTTCTGGACGATCGCGTCGTGGCCGGAGGCCTCTTCCGCGTGGTCCTGCGCCGCCGCCACGGAGATGCTCGTCTTCGGGGTGTTGAAGACGGCACCGCCCTTGAACTCGATGCCCATGTTGAGCCCCCGCACCGCCAGGCCCGCGATGGCCGCGATGGTGATGAGGATCGAGAGCGCGTACCAGAACTTGCGCTTCCCGACGAAGTCGTAACCGACTTCGCCGCGGTAGAGCCGGGCGCCGAGATCGCCGAGTCGCGACATCTCACGCCTCCTTCGGGTCGATGGGGGCGCTGAGACGGCGGGGACTGCGGCGCAACGGCGGTTTGGCCCCGAGGCGCTTCGGATCGAGACCGGACCACGAACCACCGCTGGAGAAGAACTTCGTGCGGGCGACCAGCGTCATGATCGGCTTCGTGAAGAAGAACACGACGACGACGTCGAGCAGCGTGGTCAGGCCGAGCGTGAACGCGAAGCCCTGCACCTTGCCGACGGTCACGGTGAACAGCACGGCCGCGGCGAGGAACGACACGAAGTCGGAGACCAGGATCGTGCGCCGGGCCCTCGGCCATGCCCGTTCGACGGCGGGCCGGAGCGTACGGCCCTCTCTGATCTCGTCACGGATTCGTTCGAAGTACACGATGAACGAGTCCGCCGTGATGCCGATCGCAACGATCGCACCACACACCGCGGGAAGGTTGAGGGCGAAGCCGATACCCGGCCCGAGCAGAGTCATGATCGCGTACGTCATGACCGCCGAGGCCAGCAGGCTGACGATCGCGATCAGCGCCAGACCCCGGTAGTAGAGCACCAGGTAGATGATCACCAGCGCGAGACCGATGGCACCGGCGATCAGACCGGCGTGCAGCTGCTCACCGCCGAGCGCGGCGGTGACCGTGGTGACGGTCTCCTCACGGAAGGTCAGGGGCAGCGCGCCGTACGACAGGATGTTGCCCAGGTCCTGCGCGGACTCCTGGGTGAAGTTGCCGGAGATCTCGGCGTTGGCGCTCAGCGTCTGGCGCACCGAGGGCGCCGAGACGACCTCACCGTCGAGGACGATGGCGAACTGGTTCTGCGGGGCCTGCTGCTGCGAGAGCTTGCTGGTGATGGCCTGGAACTTCTTCGAGCCACCGCCCGTGAAGTCCATCTGGACGATCCACTGGCCGGTCTGCTGGTTGATGGTGGCGTTGGCGTCGTCGACGTCCTTGCCGCCCACCTCGGCGGGGCCGAGGATGTACTTCTCCCAGACTCCGTCGTTCTCACCGCAGGCGAGCGTCGGCTGGCCCGACTTCGCGTTGTCCCCGAGGGCGCCCCTGGCCTTCTCGTTCGTGCAGTCGAGCGCGGCGAAATCGGCCTGGAGCTTCTCCGTCGCGGGGTCGGCGGGCGGCGTCGCGGGCTCGCTCGCCGACGGGCTGGCGGAGGGTTCGGGCTTGTCGGAGCCGGACGGCGTGGGCGTCGCGTCGGCCTTCAGGTCCTCCGTCAGGGCGCGGCCCTGGGTGGTCTCCGAGGCGCTGGGAGCCTCGGCCGCCGGCGGGTCCGCCGACTCCTTGTCCGGCTTGTCGCCGTCCTTGTCGCTGCCCGAGGGGCTGGGGCTCTTCGACGAATCGGCGCTCGGGGCCGGGCTCGCGTCCGGCGGCGGCTGCTGCGTGGAGGGGTCACCGGGGCCGAGGGTCAGGACCGGCCGGAAGTACAGCTGAGCGGTGGTGCCGACCTGCTCACGAGCCTGCTGGGAGTTCGTGCCCTTGGGGATGTTGACAATGATGTTGTCGGATCCCTGGGTCTGAACCTCGGCCTCCTGAACGCCGAGACCGTTCACACGACGCTCGATGATGCCGACCGCGGTGTTCATGTTGGTCTCGTTGACCGCGTTCGCCTGGCCCGGCGAGCTCTTGGCCTTGAGCGTGATGGTCGTACCACCGGCGAGGTCGATGCCGAGGCGCGGTGTGAGCTCACCGGCCCCGAACATCCCTCCGACGAGGGCGATCATCGCGATCAGGAACAGAATCAGGGTGCGCCCCGGCTTTCCCGGGGCCCCCGTCTGCCTTCGGCCCTTCTGAGGTGCTGCCACCTTTTCGTTTCTCCCTGTCCAACCGCCCCACGCCGGGTGAGCGACGGAACGGCAACGAAGTGTTGTGGGGACCTGCCCATGCGAATGTCGGCATGCTCCGGGAGCCGCAGTGCGCCCGGGGGCGCAGCGCGGTGCCGGAGGTGACTACTTCGCGCCGCTCTCGCCGTCGGCCTTGCCGTCCTTGGTGGACTCGGCCTTCTCGGCGTCCGCGTCGGCCTTGGGCGCCTCGACGTCGGCCGCGGCGGCGTCAGGACCGTCCTTCTTGCCCAGGTCGAGCTTCGGGGCGTCGTCCTCCTCGGTCAGCGAGGACGCGTCGTCGGGGACGACGGGAGCGTCGTCCTCCAGCTCCTCCTCGTCGCCGTGCACGATGCGGTTGTACTCCGCGTCGGTGAGGACCGCGCCGATGGAGTTCTTCGCGTACACGGCGTGGACGGCCGGGGCGACCTCAAGGAGGACCGTGTCGTCGTGCACTTCCTTGACGGTGGCGTACATGCCCCCGATCGTCCGGACACCGGTGCCGGGCTGCATCTCGTCGCGCATCTGCGCGGCGGCCTGCTGCTTCTTCTTGGCGGACCGGGTCATCAGGAACATGGCCCCGATGAGCACGATGAAGGGGAGAAGGGTCACGAGACTCACGGGAGGGAACTTCCTTCGCACGACCGCGCTGTGGAGCGGCCTGGTATACGGGGGTGGGTAGCCGACCGTTACGGGCGGCATCGGCGGAGTCTAAGCGAGTCCGCATCATTGGAACAACGCCCAGCATGGCACCGGGGTTCCTGCCTGGGCGAGTGACTGCGCGCTCACGCCCCGAACAGCCCCGGTTGTCCGCTTGCGCCCGGCCCCGGCAGGGGTGGCGTGAGCCCGAGGTGGGCCCATGCCGCGGGGGTCGCCACCCGGCCGCGCGGTGTACGGGCGAGCAGCCCCTCCCGTACGAGGAAGGGCTCGGCGACCTCCTCGACCGTCTCGCGCTCCTCCCCGACCGCGACGGCGAGAGTCGACAGACCGACGGGTCCCCCGCCGAACAGTTTGAGCAGGGCCTGGAGCACGGCGCGGTCCAGCCGGTCGAGACCCCGTTCGTCCACCTCGTACACCCGAAGGGCTACCGCGGCGATGTCGCGGTTGATCCAGCCCTCGGCCTTGACCTGCGCGTAGTCGCGGACCCGGCGCAGCAACCGGTTGGCGATGCGGGGCGTGCCCCGTGAGCGTCCGGCGATCTCGGCGGCCCCGTCCGCGTCGATCTCCAGGTCGAGCAGGTGCGCGGAGCGGTGGATCACCCGTTCCAGCTCGACGGGCTCGTAGAACTCCATCTGCGCGGTGAAACCGAAGCGGTCGCGCAGCGGGGGCGGCAGCAGTCCGGCCCTGGTGGTGGCGCCCACGAGGGTGAACGGCGGGAGCTCCAGCGGGATGGCGGTGGCGCCGGGGCCCTTGCCGACGATGACGTCGACGCGGAAGTCCTCCATGGCCATGTAGAGCATTTCCTCGGCGGGCCGGGACATCCGGTGGATCTCGTCGAGGAAGAGGACCTCGCCCTCCTGGAGGGAGGAGAGGATCGCGGCGAGGTCGCCCGCGTGCTGGATGGCGGGGCCCGAGGTGATGCGGATGGGGGCGCCCATCTCGGCGGCGATGATCATGGAGAGGCTGGTCTTGCCGAGGCCGGGGGCGCCGGAGAGCAGGACGTGGTCGGCGGTGGCGCCCCGGGCGAGGGCCGCCTTCAGGACGAGGTCGAGCTGTTCGCGTACGCGCTCCTGCCCGACGAACTCGTCCAGCGACTTGGGCCGCAGGGCCGCCTCGACCGCCTGGTCCTCGCCGTCGGCCGACGCGCCGACGAGCCGTTCGGCGCCGTCGGCCGGGTCGGGTCCGCCGGTCCGGTCCGCCGGGGGGCCGCCCGGCGTCCCGCTGCGGCTGTCGTCCCAGTTCACTGTGGATCACCTCGTGGAATCGGGACGCCCGTGGAGGGTCCCGTGGAGTTCGGCCGGCGCGGCAGGTCGGTGTGGCGGGGCGGCGGGCCCGGGTCAGCGGGTCCGGTTGAGCGACTGGAGGGCGGCGCGCAGGAGTCGCGGTACGGCGGGGGCCTCGCCCGCCTCGATCGCCGCCTCCGCCTGGGGCGCGACCAGCGCGACCGCCTCGTCGGCCTCCCTCGTCGCGTACCCGAGGCCGATCAGTGCCGAGTGGAGCTGATCGTTCCAGGACGCGGGGGCGGCGGCGACGCCCTGTCTGCCGATGGGCGTGCCGACAGGCGCGCCGAGGCGGTCCTTCAGCTCCAGCAGGAGTTTCTGGGCCCCCTTCTTACCGATGCCGGGGACGGCGGTCAGCGTCTTCTCGTCACCCGTGGCGACGGCGACGCGCAGCGTGTCGGGCGAGTGCACCGCGATCATCGCCTGGGCCAGCCGCGGACCGACGCCGCTCGCGGTCTGGAGCAGCTCGAACGTCTGGCGCTCGTCGTCGTCGGCGAAGCCGTACAGCGTGAGCGAGTCCTCCCGGACGACCAGCGACGTGGCGATCCTGGCCTCCTCGCCGATCCGCAGCCCGGCGAGGGTGGCGGGCGTGCACTGGACCAGCATGCCGACACCGCCGACCTCGATCACCGCGGTGGTCGGGGCGAGCGCGGCCACCGGGCCGCTGACGAAGGCGAACATCGGGAGACCTTCCGTACGGGTACGTTGCCTGAGGGGCGGGACGCCTTGGCCGCGGCGTGCGCCTGCTGGAGGCGGTTGACCGCGGGGGCGCGCCAGATGTGACAGATGGCGAGGGCCAGGGCATCGGCCGCGTCGGCCGGTCTGGGCGGGGCGTCCAGCCGCAGCAGCCGGGTCACCATGGCACCGACCTGGGCCTTGTCGGCGCGCCCGCTGCCCGTGACGGCGGCCTTGACCTCGCTGGGTGTGTGCAGGGCGACGGGGATGCCGCGGCGTGCGGCGCAGAGCATGGCGACGGCGCTGGCCTGGGCCGTCCCCATCACGGTGCGGACGTTGTGCTGGCTGAACACCCGCTCCACGGCGACCAGTTCGGGCCGGTGCTCCTCCAGCCAGGCTTCCACGCCACGCTCGATGTCGACCAGCCGCGATCCGAGGTCCGCGTCGGCGGACGTCCGCACGACTCCGACGCCGAGCATCGTCAGCGGGCGCCCCGCGACGCCCTCGACGACACCGACACCGCACCGTGTCAGCCCGGGGTCCACGCCCAGTACCCGCATCGCGCCCCTCCCCCTCGCACTCCCGGTCCGCCCGATCACCTGTTCTGCCGGTGAGTCAGAACCCCTGATCAGCACAGTATCGGTAGGCACCGACAACGCGGCGGGCCGACGGGGGGTGTGTCCCCGTCGGCCCGTCGCGTTGAGCCGAGTTGACGCCGGTGACCGTGCCGATGACGACCGCGCGCCGATGACGTCGGCGGGTCAGGCGTCGACCTTCTCCATGACGTCGTCCGAGACGTCGAAGTTGGCGAAGACGTTCTGCACGTCGTCGCTGTCCTCCAGCGCGTCGATCAGCTTGAAGATCTTCCGTGCGCCGTCCTCGTCCAGCTCGACCTGCATGGTCGGGACGAAGTTGGTGTCGGCCGAGTCGTAGTCGATGCCGGCCTGCTGGAGCGCCGTGCGGACCTCGACCAGGTCGGTGGCCTCGCTGAGCACCTCGAAGGACTCACCGAGGTCGTTGACCTCCTCGGCGCCCGCGTCGAGGACGGCGCCCAGGACGTCGTCCTCGCCCAGCTCGCCCTTGGGGACGATCACGACGCCCTTGCGGTGGAACAGGTAGGACACGGAGCCGGGGTCGGCCATCGAGCCGCCGTTGCGGGTCATCGCGACGCGGACGTCGGACGCGGCGCGGTTGCGGTTGTCGGTGAGGCACTCGATGAGGACGGCGACACCGTTGGGTCCGTAGCCCTCGTACATGATCGTCTCGTAGTCGGCGCCACCGGCCTCCAGGCCGGCGCCGCGCTTGACGGCCGAGTCGATGTTCTTGTTCGGCACCGAACTCTTCTTCGCCTTCTGGATGGCGTCGAAAAGGGTCGGATTGCCGTCGACGTCGGCGCCGCCGGTGCGGGCGGCGACCTCGATGTTCTTGATCAGCTTCGCGAAGAGCTTGCCGCGCTTGGCATCGATCACGGCCTTCTTGTGCTTCGTCGTAGCCCATTTAGAGTGGCCGGACATCTGCCTGTCTCCTTCGCGTAACCAATCCTGCTCCGTTCGGCAGAGATCCTACCGGGATCCCCTCACCCCGCGGAGCGCACCATCTCGGTGAAGAAGCCGTGCAGCCGGTGGTCGCCGGTGAGTTCGGGGTGGAACGCGGTGGCGAGGGCGTTGCCCTGCCGTACGGCGACGACATGCCCGCCGTGCTCGGCGAGCACCTCCACCTCCGCGCCCACGGACTCGACCCACGGCGCCCGGATGAAGACCCCGTCCACCGGTCCCACACCCGCGACGTCGACGGCCGCCTCGAAGGACTCGTTCTGCCGCCCGAAGGCGTTCCTGCGGACGATCATGTCGATCCCGCCGACCGTCTCCTGACCCGAGCGCGGGTCGAGGATCTTCTCGGCGAGCAGGATCAGGCCGGCGCAGGTGCCGTAGACCGGCATCCCGGCGCGTACGCGCTCGCGCAGCGGCTCCAGCATCCCGAAGAGGACGGCAAGTTTGGACATGGTCGTGGACTCCCCGCCGGGGATCACCAGGCCGTCGACGGCGGCCAGTTCGTCCGGCCGCCGGACGGTCGTGGGCACCGCGCAGGCCGCCGCAAGGGCGGCCAGGTGCTCCCGTACGTCGCCCTGGAGGGCCAGGACGCCGATCAGCGGGCCGCGCGCGGCGCCCTGGTCACCAGCCACGGTTCGCGTAGTGCTCGGACTCGGGCAGGGTGTCGATGTTGATGCCGACCATGGCCTCGCCGAGGTTGCGCGAGGCGTCCGCGACGATCTTGGGGTCGTCGTAGAAGGTGGTGGCCTTGACGATGGCGGCGGCGCGCTTGGCGGGGTCGCCGGACTTGAAGATTCCGGAGCCGACGAAGACGCCCTCGGCGCCGAGCTGGCGCATCAGCGCGGCGTCCGCCGGGGTGGCCACGCCGCCCGCGGAGAACAGCACGACGGGCAGTTTGCCGAGCACGGCGACCTCCTCGACGATCTCGTACGGGGCGCGCAGTTCCTTCGCGGCGGCGTACAGCTCGTTGTTGTCGTAGCCGCGCAGCCTGGCGATCTCGTTCTTGATCTGGCGCAGGTGGCGCACGGCCTCGACGACGTTGCCGGTGCCGGCCTCGCCCTTGGAGCGGATCATGGCCGCGCCCTCGGCGATCCGGCGCAGGGCCTCGCCCAGATTGGTCGCGCCACAGACGAACGGTGTGGTGAAGGCCCACTTGTCGGCGTGGTTGACCTCGTCGGCGGGGGTCAGCACCTCGGACTCGTCGATGTAGTCGACGCCGAGCGACTGGAGGACCTGGGCCTCGACGAAGTGGCCGATGCGGGACTTGGCCATCACCGGGATCGAGACGGCCCCGATGATGCCGTCGATCATGTCGGGGTCGGACATCCGCGCGACGCCGCCGTCCTTACGGATGTCGGCGGGAACGCGCTCCAGCGCCATCACGGCGACCGCTCCGGCGTCCTCGGCGATCTTCGCCTGCTCGGGCGTGACGACATCCATGATCACGCCGCCCTTGAGCTGCTCGGCCATGCCGCGCTTGACGCGCGCGGTGCCGGTCTCGGGGGTCTGGCTGTCGGTGGGAAGCGTGCTGGACACGGGACGACCTCACTGGGGGACGGGAAGGGAGCGGTTCGACCTGCGCAGCAAACCTCTCGGGACCAGTCCACAGCAAGGGCCAATGGGAGGCCGGTGGATCGTTCTCACGCCCGCGGGCCTGCCGGGCCGGTGCGCTACTGGGGGCGGTCGGCGAGGGCGACCGGCGGCTCGTCGTCCATCTCGAAGGCGAGCGGGAACGGCGCGTGGCCGGCGAGCCGGAACCAGCGGACCGTGCGGTGCCGGCGCAGGGCGCGGGCCGCGCGTACGGAGTCGTTGTGGAAGCGCCGGGCCATGGGAACGCGGCGTACGGCGGCGGCCAGCTCGGTCGCGGCCTCCTCACCGCCGGGAGCCTCCCGTACGGCCTCGACCTGCGCGACCTCCCCGAACACCGCCCGCAGCGCCTCGCTCAGCTCGCTCTCGGCCACCTCGCGCTGCTCCTCCTCGGCCTGGCGGGCGGCGTGCGCGCCCTGGTAGAGCACGATCGAGGCGGCGGGATCGAGGACACCGGCGGTGGCCAGCTCCTGGGCGACCGAGGCGCGGCGCAGCAGTTGGGCGTCGAGGGAGGCGCGGGCGGCGTCGATCCGTGAGTGGAGACGGTCGAGGCGGCCGGCGGTCCAGCTGAGGTAGAGGCCGATCGCCAACAGCCCGGCGAAGATCCAGATCAGGGTTTCGGTCACGAACGGCAGGCTACTGGGGGCGGGGTCGTGTTCCCCCACCCCGCCCCTGCCCGAAACCGTGGGCGGGCCCCGGTCCCCTGGTGTCCCCGATCGCCGGACGAGCTCCGAGGAGCCCGTCCGGCCGGACCGGGCCGGGCCCGGCTGCCGCTCAGTCGCGGGTCGCCAGGCCGAAGCGGGCCCGCAGGCCCACGCGTTCGTCGGTGGCCACCGACGCCGCCCCGTCGGTCACCGTCTCGTAGACCGCCAGGATGTCCGCGCCCACCGTCGACCAGTCGAAGCGCCGCACGTGCGCGCTCCCGCGCCGGCGCAGCTCGTCGCGGCGCTCCGGGTCCCCCAGGAGCCGTATCGCCGCCTCGGCCAGCGCGTCCGCGTCCTCGTTGGCGAACAGTTCGCCCGCCTCGCCCTGGTCCAGTACCTGCGCGAACGCGTCCAGGTCGCTCGCCAGCACCGCGGCGCCCGCCGACATCGCCTCGACCAGGATGATGCCGAAGCTCTCGCCCCCGGTGTTGGGCGCCACGTACACGTCGACACTGCGCAGCAGCCGCGCCTTGTCCTCGTCGCTCACCATGCCGAGGAATTCGACGCGCTCACGCATCTTCTTGGGAAGCGCCTCAACGGCTTCCTTCTCGTCACCGCGTCCGGCGACCAGCAGTCTGGTCCGCGGGAAGGCTTCGAGGATCGTCGGCAGGGCCTTCATCAGGACGGGCAGCCCCTTGCGGGGTTCGTCGATGCGCCCGATGAAGCCGATCGTGCCGCCCCGCCACTCGGGGTTGACCTCGGCGTCGGAGAAGAAGCCGACGTCGACACCGTTGGGGATGACGACGGCGTCGCCGCCCAGGTGCTCGACCAGCGTGCGCCGCGCGTACTCGCTGACGGCGATCCGCGCGCTTATCTTCTCCAGCGCCGGCTGGAGGATCGGATACGCGGCGAGCATCACGCGCGAGCGCGGGTTCGACGTGTGGAACGTCGCGACGATCGGACCCTGCGCCGCCCAGCAGGTGAGCAGTCCGAGCGAGGGCGCCGTGGGCTCGTGGATGTGGATGACGTCGAAGGTGCCGTCGTGCAGCCAGCGCCGTACCCGGGCGGCGGCCAGGAAGCCGAAGTTGAGCCGGGCGACGGAGCCGTTGTACGGGACGGGTACGGCCCGCCCGGCGGACACCACGAACGGCGGGAGCGGTGTGTCGTCGTCGGCGGGCGCGAGCACCGAGACCTCGTGGCCGAGGCGGATCAGATGGTCCGCGAGATCCCTGATGTGGAACTGCACTCCGCCCGGTACGTCCCAGGAGTACGGGCAGACGATGCCGATCTTCACCCGGTCCCCCCGGCGCGCTCGGTGCTCCCCGCGGTCCCGGCGCCTTCGGCGCTTCCGGCCTCTCCGGCGCTGTCGCCGGTACGCGGTTCGAGGTCCGCGAGCCACAGACGTTGCAGCATGTGCCAGTCCTCCGGGTGCTCGGCGATGCCGACGGCGAACTTGTCCGCCAGGGCCTGTGTCATCACAGACGACTTTTCGGCCCGTTTGCCTGTCTCCGGCACCTCGACGGCCGGATACACCCGCCCGCGCATGAGCTTGGGCCCGTCGAAGTTGAGCGTCACGGGGAACAGCAGTGCCCCGGTCTGCTGGGCCAGCATCGCCGGCCCGGCCGGCATCCGTGTCTTCTCACCGAAGAACGTCACCTCGACGCCCGACGCGGACAGATCGCGGTCGGCGACCAGACAGACCAGGCCACCGGCCCGCAGCCGCCTGGCGAGTGTCCCGAAGGCGCTGCCGCCGGTGTGCGGCAGCACCTCCATACCGAGGCTCTCGCGGTATTCGACGAAGCGGTCGAAGAGTGATTCGGGCTTCAGCCGTTCCACGACGGTCGTGAACGCAACGCCCATCCCCCGGGTCAGCCAGGCGCCCGCCAGATCCCAGTTGGCGAGGTGAGGCAGCGCGAGGACGACGCCCCGCCCGCTCTCCAGGCCCTCGTTGAGGAGGTGTATGTCCTTGATCTCGACGCTGTCGCGTACCCGCTCCGCGCTCCAGACGGGCAGCCGGAACGACTCCATCCAGTACCGCATGTACGAGCGCATGCCGGCCTTCGACAGCTCCGCCAGGCGCTCGGGGCCCGCGCCGGGCTCCACGCGGGCCAGATTCGCTTCGAGCCGCAGCACACCCGTGCCGCGCCGCTTCCACACGGTGTCGGCGATGGTCCTGCCGAGTGCGTTGGCCGCCGGTTCGGGGAGCTTCTTGACGGTGCTCCAGCCGAGCCCGTACAGCGCGTCGACGATCCGGTCCTGCGCGCCGCTCATGAAGCGGACTCGGTCGCACTGGCGGCGTCCGCCTCGGCGGACTCCCGCCGTACGGTCACCACGCGCTGTCCGAGGGTCACCAGACTGCCCACGGCCACCACCCACAGCGCGATCGGCAGCAGGATGTCGATGCCGGGCACGCCGAACGCGTGGAGCCCCGCGAGCCCCGCCGCCACCAGCGAGATGACCAGCCGCTCGGCGCGCTCGATGAGTCCGTTGACCGCCACGGGCAGTCCGATGGACTCGCCGCGGGCCTTCGTGTACGAGACGACCTGGCCGCTCGCCAGGCAGAAGATCGACACCGCGCACAGCACGTTGTTGTCGCCGGTCCCCGCGTACCAGAGCGCGAATCCGCCGAAGACCGCGCTGTCGGCGACGCGGTCGAGCGTGGAGTCCAGGAAGGCTCCCCACCGGCTGGAGATCCCGGCCTGCCGCGCCATGTTGCCGTCGACGAGGTCGGAGAAGACGAAGAGCGTGATGACGATGGTGCCCCAGAAGAACTCTCCGCGGGGGAAGAAGAACAGCGCTCCGGCCATCACTCCCGCCGTACCGATGAGCGTCACAGCGTCGGGGCTCACCCCCCGGCGGAGCAGAAACGCGGCGAACGGAGTGAGGACACGCGTAAAGAATGCACGCGCGTACTTGTTCAGCATGGCCTTCCCGACGGTCGGTTGACCGGCCGCCCCATCGGCCGCCGGCTGGCCCATCGTAGCCAGCCCCGACTGCCTCCACCGCCGGGGCGCCCACCCACGTATGGACGCGGGCCGACGCGAGTGGAAAGCTCGAAGGACCACCGTGGGCGTCGCCGGAGCTGCCGCGCGGCTCCCGTTGCCCGCGCCCTGCTCCTCACCGTGCGATCGATCGGGAGGCATGATCATGGGCGACAAGGCGAACGGGCATCCCGGGGCCGCCGGAAGGGCGACGACGGTCGACCGGCCCTCCTCCGTGAGGAACGTGGTGCTGGTCGGCCACAGCGGATCCGGCAAGACCACTCTCGTCGAGGCCCTGGCGCTGACCGCCGGGGCGCTCACGCGGGCGGGCCGCGTGGAGGACGGCGGCACGGTCTCGGACCACGACGAGATCGAGCACCGGCAGCAGCGCTCCGTACAGCTCTCCCTCGTCCCGCTGGAGTGGGGCGGGTACAAGATCAATCTGCTGGACACCCCGGGATACGCGGATTTCGTCGGGGAGCTGAGGGCCGGTCTGCGCGCGGCGGACGCGGCCCTCTTCGTCGTCTCGGCCGCCCAGGAGGCGGAGGCGGTGGCCGGCGCCACCCGCGCGGTGTGGGAGGAGTGCGCCGCCGTCGGCATGCCGCGCGCGATCGTCGTGACCCATCTGGAGACCGCCCGCGTGGGCTTCGACGAGCTGACCCGGGTCTGCGGCCGGATCTTCGGCGGCGACGACCCCGACGCCGTCCTGCCTCTCTACCAGCCGGTGTACGGCCCCGAGGGCCCCGACGGGCACGCGCCGGTCACCGGGCTCACCGGACTGCTCTCGCGGCGCGTCCACGACTACTCCTGCGGCACCCGCGAGGAGCTGGCGCCCGATCCCGCCCGGCTGCCGCTCATCGACGAGGCCCGTGACCGGCTGATCGAGGGGATCATCGCCGAGAGCGAGGACGAGACACTCATGGACCACTATCTGGGCGGCGGCGAGGTCGACGAGCGGACCCTCGTGGACGATCTGGAGAAGGCCGTCGCCCGCGGTGTCTTCCATCCCGTCCTCGCGGCGGCGCCCGCCGCCGACGGTGCCCGTCAGGGCCTCGGCACGGTCGAGCTGCTGGAGCTGATCACCGGTGGCTTCCCCACCCCGCTGGAGCGCCCGGCCCCCGAGGTGACCACCCCGCAGGGCTCGGCACGCCCGCGCCCGGTCTGCGACCCGAGCGGTCCGCTGGTCGCCGAGGTGGTGAAGACGGCGTCGGACCCCTACGTCGGCCGGCTCTCCCTCGTGCGGGTCTTCTCCGGCACCCTGCGGCCCGACGAGACGGTGCACGTCTCCGGGCACGGTCTCACCGACCGGGGCCACGAGGACCACGACGTGGAGATACGGGTCGGCGCGCTGTCGGCGCCCTTCGGCAAGCAGCAACGCGCACTGGGCAGTTGTATCGCGGGCGATCTGGCGTGTGTGGCGAAGCTGTCGTGCGCCGAGACCGGCGACACGCTCTCCGCCAAGGACGATCCGCTGCTGATGAGGCCCTGGGCCATGCCCGACCCGCTGCTGCCGCTCGCCGTGGAGGCGCACAGCACGTCGGACGAGGACAAGCTGTCGCAGGGGCTCGCGCGGCTGGCCGCCGAGGATCCGACGATGCGTCTGGAGCAGAATCAGGCCACCCGCCAGGTCGTGCTGTGGTGCCTCGGCGAGGCGCACATGGACGTGGCCCTGGAGCGGCTGCGCCACCGCTACGGCGTCCAGGTGGACGTCGTACCGCACAAGGTGGCCCTGCGTGAGACCTTCGGCGAGCGGGCGGTTGGGCGCGGCCGGCACGTCAAACAGTCCGGCGGCCACGGTCAGTTCGCGATCTGCGAGATCGAGGTCGAACCGCTGCCCGCCGGGTCCGGCGTCGAGTTCGTCGACAAGGTCGTCGGCGGTGCGGTGCCCCGGCAGTTCGTCCCCTCCGTGGAGAAGGGCGTGCGGGCGCAGGCCGCGCGCGGTGGCGCGGCCGGGCATCCGCTGGTCGACGTACGGGTGACGCTGGTCGACGGCAAGGCGCACTCGGTGGACTCCTCCGACGCCGCTTTCCAGACGGCGGGAGCGCTGGCCCTGCGCGAGGCGTCCGCGGACGCCCGTATCGAACTGCTGGAGCCGGTCGCCGTGGTGGAGGTGGTGGTCCCCGACGAGTACGTGGGCCCCGTGATGAGCGATCTGTCGGGGCGGCGCGGCCGGGTGGTCGGCACCGATCGGGCCGGGCAGGGGCGGACGGCCGTACGGGCCGAGGTGCCGGAGATCGAGATCGGCCGGTACGCGATCGACCTGCGGTCGGTGTCGCACGGCACGGGACGGTTCAGCCGCTCGTACGCCCGGCACGAGGCGATGCCGCTCCACCTGGCCGGCCGGTTCCGCGCGAGCGCCGGAGCCGCCGTGGGGGCGTGAGCCGGTGTGACGCCGGCGGGACGTTCGGGGCCAGTCCGGTTTCTCCCTGACGCGGAGCGTGTGCCCCGGATACGCTGTGATGCGCCCCAGCTCAGCAGGTGTGCGGGGCACGGTAGTTGGGAAAAGGGCGCAGCAGCAGATGCTCGCGGCGATGGGGGCGGACAGTGTCGGACGGATTCGATTTCTCTCCTGGGGCTCAGGTTCCACTTCAGGGGTCGGCGGGTCAGACGGCGGCGACCCATGCCCTGGCCTCGGCGGCGTACCGGGACAGCCCGGTGGAGGAGATCCTCAAGGCGAACAGCGAGTGGCACAAGTCCGAGGTGAAGAAGGGCAAGGTGTCGCTGTTCGAGCCGAATCTGGGCGAGGCGTTCTCCCGCGCGGTGCAGACCCGGATGCTGGGCGGCGGCCGTGCCGCGCTCATTCAGTCCTTCGGTACGGAGCCGCAGACGGTGGTGGAGCACGCGCTGGCGGCGTCCCGCATCCGTAAGGAGCGCGACACCCGGCTCACTCTGGTGACCGTCCTGTTCGGGCTGCTGTTCCTGCCGGGGGCGCTGCTGTGGATCGGTGTCTTCCAGTTGCGCAGGACGCTGGCGGGTTCGAAGGACAAGAAGGCGGGCGCCATCGGCGGCGCCCTGCTGCTCGGCGTGGCTGCGCTCGCGGTGGTCTTCCTGGTGGCGCTGCCGTTCACGGGATTCCTCGGCTGGTATCTGCGCGGTGTGATCATCGCGCCCGTCATCGGCTGGCTGCTCGCCAAGCGGATCTGCGAGACGACGGCGAAGGACCTGCGCGCCCGCTGGAGCGATCTCCTGGCGGGCGGCGGTCTCGGCGCCAAGGTGCCCGAGGCGGTGCCGGGGCATCCCGACGAGACGGCGCGGGAGGAACTGCGCAGCGGGCTGGAGAAGCTGACCGCCGAGCAGCGTTCCAACGCGGTCTTCTACGCGGGCCCCAAAGGGATATTGGGCATGGGTACCCGGTGGGGCAACTGGACGCTCGCGGAGGAGTTGGTTCCCAAGGAGGCCGGCAAGGAGATCCACCAGTTCCGCAGCTACGACGTCATAAGGGCGATGCACGACCAGCTGAAGATGCTGGAGCGCGGCCCCCTCAACTCCGGTGGTTTCCCCAAGCCCGAGGTCAAGCACTGGATCGTACGGCCGGTCGACGAGAACGCCGGATCGGTCAGCAGGCCGGAGGGGCAGGACGTCGAGGCGTACCAGGTCAAACCGCACGAGATACAGCGCATCTGCAACCACCAGCAGTTCGGGGCCGGTGACCGGCACTATCTGGGTGTGCAGTTCGTCCTCTGGGACGGCCAGTTGATCATCACCATGATGATCACGGTGACGGTCCTGCACGAAACACTGCGTATCGAGGTGACGGGTCACGCGCTGGGGCCGGTGAACCCCCTCTTCTTCTCGAAGCCGTCGCCGAAGACGGTCACCAAACCCAAGACGGTCAGGTTCTGGGAGACCACGACGCACAGTCTGCCGCTGGTGGAGCCGAAGGAGGCCGTGCGGCTCGCGGTCCGCGCCCCCTTCACCTGGTATCCGCCGATCCTCGACTTCCTCGGTGGGAAGCTGTCCCTGCCGGAGCCCTTCGGCCTGCGGCACGCCTGGGCGGACAAGCCCTGGCGGCACCGCTTCATGGCCGACGACGCGATGCGCGCGGCCACGCCGGTGCTGCGGGTGGCGCACGCGGCGGCCCTGCGGGTGCTGAACGAGAACGGCGTGGACACCGAGCGCTTCGGCAGCCGCTCCTCGTCCCTCAGCGGCGCGGTCCAGGACCCGACACCGAAGAAGGTGGACGTGTACGACGCGTAGGACCGGCTGCCGGGGTTACGAGGAGGAGCCCGGCGCCGGCCAGGCGTCCGCCAGCATCACCCGTGTGTCGGCGAGCAGTTGGGGCAGTACCCGCGTGTGGGCGACGACGGGCATGAAGTTGGCGTCGCCGCCCCAGCGAGGCACGACGTGCTGGTGCAGATGGGCGGCGATGCCCGCTCCCGCCACGGTGCCCTGGTTCATGCCGATGTTGAAGCCGTGCGCCCCGGACGCCGTACGCAGCGCGGTCATCGCCCGCTTGGTGAACGCGGCCAGTTCGACGGTCTCGTCCGCGTCCAGCTCCGTGTAGTCGGCGACGTGCCGGAACGGTACGACCATGAGGTGGCCGCCGTTGTACGGATAGAGGTTCAGCACCGCGTAGACCGACTCGCCTCGGGCGATGACGAGCCCGTCCTCGTCGGACTTGCGCGGGATGGAGCAGAAGGGACAGCCGTCGTCCGCGTTCGGACCGGTGGGCTTGTTCTCGCCCTGGATGTAGGCCATCCGGTGGGGCGTCCACAGGCGCTGGAACGCGTCCTGGGTACCCACTCCGATCTGCTGCTCCGGCTCGCTCGTCATGCTGTGAAGCATATGACTTCGGCCCGGTGAAGCGTGTCGCCGGGCCCGCCCGCGCAGCCCCCGCCATGCTGGCGCGATGCGTGTCCGGAACCGACCCGAGCGGCTGCGCGACTGGGAGCGGGGCGCCGAACTGCCGATGCTCGTCGGCTCGCCGCTCTTCCTCGCCTGTTACGCGGTGTGCGTGCTGAACCAGAGCAGCAACCCCGTCGTGCGCGACGTGGCGCTGTCCGTCCTGGTCACCGTCTGGGCGCTGTTCGCGGTGGACTACGGGGTACGGCTGGTCCTGAGCGGTCAGGGGGCGCACTTCGTCACGAAGCACTGGCTGGACACGGTCGTGCTGCTGCTGCCGCTGCTGCGTCCGGTGCGGATCGTGAACACGTACGTGGCGCTCCAGCGCCGCCGCGACCAGCCCCGGCTGAGCCTGTACGGACGGGTGATGGCGTACGCGGGGGTGACGGCGGCCCTGCTGAGTTTCGCCGCGGCGCTCGCGGTCTACCAGCAGGAGCGCGGGGCGCCGGGGGCCACCATCCGGACCTTCGGGGACTCGGTGTGGTGGGCCTGCTCGGCGATCACCACGGTCGGGTACGGCGACGTCACCCCGGTGACGCCGCTCGGCCGGCTCTTCGCGGTCTGTCTGATGCTCTGCGGTCTGGCGCTGCTGGGCGCGGTCACCGGCTCGTTCTCCTCCTGGCTGATCCAGGTCTTCGGCCGGGAGGACCGGGCGACCGGGGCGGAGCGTGGCAGCCCGCCCCCGGACGACGTACCGCCACCGCCCCCGGCAGGCTGACGCCTCTGCGGGGGCGGTGGATCACGCCTCAGACCTGTACGCGGCGCTCCACGACGTCCAGCAGCTCGGCCAGGGCCTCGTCGGCGGGGATGCCGTTCTTCTGCGTGCCGTCCCGGTAGCGGAAGGACACGGCGCCGTTGGCGACGTCCTCGTCACCGGCGATGATCATGAAGGGCGTCTTGGCCTTCTGGTGGTTGCGGATCTTCTTCTGCATCCGGTCCGCCGACGCGTCCACCTCGACCCGCAGCCCCTTGGCCTTCGCCCGCGCGGCGAACTCCTGGAGGTAGGGAACGTGCGCGTCGCCGATCGGGATGCCGACCGCCTGCACGGGCGCCAGCCAGGCCGGGAACGCGCCCGCGTAGTGCTCCAGGAGTACGGCGAAGAAGCGCTCGATCGAGCCGAACAGCGCCCGGTGGATCATGACGGGCTGCTGCTTGGAGCCGTCCGGCGCGGTGTACTCCAGCTCGAAGCGCTTCGGCTGCTGGAAGTCGACCTGGATGGTGGACATCTGCCAGGACCGGCCGATGGCGTCCTTGGCCTGTACGGAGATCTTGGGTCCGTAGTACGCGGCGCCGCCCGGGTCCGGGACCAGCGGCAGCCCCTGCTTGTCGGCGGCCTCCTGGAGCGCCGCGGTGGCCTCCTCCCACTCCGCGTCCTCGCCCATGAACTTGTCGGACTCCGGGTCGCGGGTGGACAGCTCCAGCTCGAAGTCGGACAGGCCGTAGTCCCGCAGCAGCTCCAGCACGAAGGTGAGGAGGGAGTCCAGCTCCTGCGCCATCTCCTCCTTGGTGCAGTAGATGTGCGCGTCGTCCTGGGTGAAGCCGCGTGAGCGGGTGAGGCCGTGCACGACGCCGGACTTCTCGTAGCGGTAGACCGTGCCGAACTCGAACAGGCGCAGCGGCAGCTCCCGGTAGGACCGCCCGCGCGCCTTGAAGATCAGGTTGTGCATCGGGCAGTTCATGGCCTTGAGGTAGTAGTCCTGGCCGTCGAACTCCATGGGCGGGAACATGCCCTCCGCGTAGTGCGGCAGGTGTCCCGAGGTCTCGAAGAGCTTCTTCTTGGAGATGTGCGGGGTGTTGACGAACTCGTACCCGGACACCTCGTGGCGGTGGCGCGAGTACTGCTCCATCTCCTTGCGGATCACCCCGCCCTTGGGGTGGAAGACCGCGAGACCGGAGCCCAGCTCGTCGGGGAAGGAGAACAGGTCCAGCTCGCTGCCCAGCCTGCGGTGGTCGCGGCGCTCGGCCTCGGCGAGGAAGTCGAGGTGGGCCTTCAGCTCGTCCTTGGACGGCCAGGCGGTGCCGTAGATCCGCTGGAGCTGCGGGTTCTTCTCACTGCCGCGCCAGTAGGCGGCGGCGGAGCGCATCAGCTTGAAGGCCGGGATGTTGCGGGTGGTGGGCAGGTGCGGGCCCCGGCACAGGTCCTTCCAGCACAGCTCGCCGGTCTTGGCGTCGAGGTTGTCGTAGATGGTCAGCTCACCGCCACCGACCTCGGCCGACGCGCCCTCGGCGGCGTCCGCGGCGCTGCCCTTGAGCCCGATCAGCTCGATCTTGTACGGCTCGTCGGCCAGCTCGATCCGCGCGTCCTCGTCGGTGGTGACCCGCCGGGAGAACCGCTGGCCGCGCTTCTGGATCTCCTGCATCTTCTTCTCGACGCGCTTGATGTCGTCGGGGGTGAAGGGCTCGGCGACGTCGAAGTCGTAGTAGAAACCGTCCTTGATCGGCGGACCGATACCGAGCTTCGCCTCGGGGAACAGCTCCTGCACGGCCTGGGCCATCACGTGCGCGGTGGAGTGGCGCAGGATGTCCAGGCCGTCCTGCGAGGACATCTCCACAGGCTCGACGCTGTCGCCGTCGGCGACCTCGTGGCTGAGGTCCTTCAGCTCGCCGCCCACCCGGGCGGCGATCACGGTGCGCTCGCCGGGGAAGAGGTCGGCCGCCGTAGTGCCCGTCGTCACCACGCGCTCTTCCCGCTCGGAATCGCGTTCAATGGTCACGCGGACATCTGACACCGGTCTCTCCTTCACTCACGGGGCGCGCAGGCTCGTATCCGTACGCGACGGGAATCGTACCGAGCCGGAGGGTCCACTCGCTAAACGGTTCAATTGTGCCGTCATCTCCGGCGTACGGCGCAAAGAGCGCGGGTATCACCGATTCGGGCAGTCGGCCTGATGCCATCTGCCGAGCGTGCGTGAGGAGTTCGGATGACGCACTGGTACGAGGGCCCGCTGGCCGCCTTCGACATAGCGACGACAGGCTTCGACGCCGAGGAGGACCGGATCGTGTCGGCCGCCCTCGTCGTCCAGGACATCTCGGGCGCCCGCGCCCGGGTCACCCGCTGGCTGGTCAATCCGGGGGTCCCGGTGCCGGTCGGGGCGACCGAACTGCACGGTCTCACCGACGCGTTGGTGCAGCGCTCGGGCCGCTGGCCGGCCCCGGTGATAGAGGAGGTCGGCCGGGCGCTGGCCGAGCAGTGCGCGGCCGGCCGGCCGCTCGTGGTGATGAACGCGCCGTTGTGTCTGACGCTCCTGGACCGCGAGATGGGGCGCCACCGCAACTCCTCCATGGCGCGTTATCTGGAGAACGCCCCGCTCTGCGTGCTGGATCCGAGTGTGCTGGACCGCCATCTCGACCCCGTCCGCAAGGGCCGGCGGCAACTGGTCGATCTCTGTTCGCTGTACGGGGTGGTGCTGGACGGCGAGCACGAGGCCGTGGCCGAAGCGGTGGCGGCCCTCGAAGTGGTGCGGTCGGTGGGGCGCCGGTTCGCCACCACGACACAGCAGCTCACCGTGGCCCAGCTGCACGGGCGGCAGGCAGTCTGGCACGCGGCGCAGGCGCGCGGCCGGCAGGACCGGTTCGCCCGCGGCGGCGAGCGGGCGGCAGCCGATCCGGCGTGGCCGCTGCGACCCCAAGTACCCGCGGTGGCCTGAGAGTCACGCCACCCGGCGGCCTCGGCCACGCGCTCGGCCCGGAGAACAGCAAGGCCGGTCCGTCATCGACGGACCGGCCTTTCCCGGTGGGCGATACTGGGTTCGAACCAGTGACCTCTTCGGTGTGAACGAAGCGCTCTCCCACTGAGCTAATCGCCCGGGAACGGACTGAACCATACAGGTCTCGGCGGGTTTCGTTCAAACCGTATGACGGCGTGCGAGCACCTTCCGCAGCCCCCGCCGCCCGGCCCGCATCATCAGCGCGTGATTGGCGACGAAGAAGGGCCGCCCGGCCACCGCGAGACGCCGCAGGAGCGGCTTGTTGACGTCGACCTCCTGCTCGTACAGGGCGTGTGTGCCGCCGCCCCGGGCGCTCAGCGTCCACCGCGCCCAGCCTTCGAGGTCGCCGGTCATCTCGATCTCCAGGACGCGGGCGCGCGGATCGTTCCTTCTCTCGCGGGCGCGGACGTGGAGGTCGTACGGGATAACGGACCGGAACCGGGCGGTCCCGGTGCGCTCGTCGACCGGGGTGACCTCCCGGACCTGGGGCCACCAGTCGGGGTACTCGCCGGCCCGCTCCAGGACACCGAACACGACGTCCGGGGCCGCGTCGAGTTCCCAGACACTGCGGAAGCGGTAGTGATACCTGTCCATGGCCCAAGTGTGCGGTCCCCCGCACGTACTCACACACGTATCTGAGTACGAGAGCCGATGGCCCGTCCTGTGGCACGGGCCACACTGCGAGACCATGGAGAACGTTCCGCGTCCGGCCGAGGAGCTCGCGGTCCTCGATCGCGAGCTGGCCCACATCGACGCGCGCAGAGCGCAGTTGCTCGCCCGCAGGTCCTATCTGCTGACACTGCTGACACCACCGCGCCCGGTGGCACCGCGGCCGCCGCACACGCCGGCGGCGTGGCCCGCCGCCCGCGCGCCCGAGACGTCCCCGCCGAGCGTGCAGAACGCCCTGCTGGCGCTGGGCGGTGTGCTGCTGACCATCGCGGCGATCGCCTTCACCGTGGTCAGCTGGGGCTCCATGGGCATCGGCGGCCGGTCGGCCGTGCTCGGCACGGTCACCGCCGCCGCCCTCGCCGCGCCCGCCCTGCTGCTGCGCCGCGCGCTCACCTCCACCGCCGAGGCCGTCGGCGCGCTCGCTCTGGTGCTGACGGTCCTCGACGCCTACGCCCTGTACCGGATCGCGCTGCCGGACGCGGACCCGCTCGGCTGCACGGCCGCCGCGTGCGCCGTGCTGGCCGCCGGCTGGGGCGCGTACGGGCTGGTCATCGACCGGCTCCGTACGCCACTGCCCGCCGCCGTCCTCATCGCCCAACTCCCGCTTCCTCTCTGGGCGCTGGCGGCCGGTGCCGGCCAACTGACGTTCGCGTGGGCGCTGCTGGCGACCGCCGCCGCGGACATCGCGATCGTGCTGTGGACAAGGTCCGAGCCGGCCCGGTCGGTCGCGGGTGTCACCGCCTGGGTGGCCGGCGGCTGGGCGCTGCTGATCACCGCCGGGCTCTCGGTGGCCGCCGGCTCCGCGCTCGACGCCGCCCGCCCCGGCGCGCTGTTGCTCGCCGGGGCCGGTGTCGGTCTCTTCGTGGCGGTCCGTGTTCCCGGCGTCGCGTTCGCCGGCGCGCTGGTGGCCGGTCTGGCCGCGACCGTCGCGACCGGCGGCGTGCTGCGTCCCTCCGTACCGCTCGGCTGGGCCGTCGTCGGGTATCTGCTGTGCGGCGCGGCGCTGTTGACGGCCGTACGGGCTCCGCTGCCCCGCGCGGCGGTGCGGGGGCTCTGCACCGCCGCGGGGGCCGTCGTGACCGCGGCGGTCCTCTTGACGCTGCCGTCGGTGGCCGTGACGCTGCTCGGTCCGGTCTCCCGGGTGGACGACATCTGGTCGGGGGCGCCCGGCGGCGTACGGGAGGCGATCGGGACCGATCCAGGATGGTCGGCGATGTCCACTGCGCCGCTGGTGCTGCTGATCACGGCCGGGCTCCTCGCGCTCGCGTACGGGCGGCTCCCCGCCTCCGCACGACCCGCCGCCCTGTCCGGTGCCACGGGCCTGGGCTGGGCCGCCGCGCTGGTCCTGCCCGCCGCGCTGGACCTCGGGTACGCGACAGCCGTGGCGGCGGGCCTCGTCACCACGGCGGGCGCGCTGGCGCTCGCGGTGTACGCGCACCTGCCGAACGCGCCGCGGCGGCCCGGCCCCGCGGTGCTGTCGGCGCTCTCGACGACGGCCCTGGCCTGCGCGTTGACCGGCGCGGGCGGTGTCTCGCTGCTGTCCCTGGCCGCCGAGACGACCACGCTTCTCACCCTGGGCGTGCTGCTCGCCCTGTTCTGCGGCGCCGCGGTGGCCCTGAACGCCGCCGTGACCGACACCGGGACCGGCGACGACACGGCAGTCTCCCCTTCGGCGCGGGCCGCCTTCCCGGCCCCGTCCTTCCAGGCGGTCCTGGCCTGCCTCACCGTCGTGACGGCCGTCGCCCTGCTCTGCGCGCTCGGCGCGTCCGCCGGACTGCGCCGCGAGCACGTCGCCCTGGTCGTCCTCGCCGTGCCCGCCGCGGGCGCGCTGCTCGGCGCGCGCCTGCGCCGCCATCCCGTGGCCCTGCCGATGGAACTGACGGCGGCCGGGGCCGGCCCGCTCGCCCTCGGCCTCGCCGCCGGCCGCCCGGAGACCGTCGCCCTCGTGCTCGCCCTGTGCGCGGTCGTCGCGGCGGGTACCGCGCTGCGCCCGGACCGCCGCCCGGCGGCCGGGTATCTCGCGGCGGCGCTGTTCGTGCTGGCCACCTGGGTGCGGCTGTACGCGTCCGACGTGACCACCCCGGAGGCGTACACCCTGCCGGTGACGGTCCCCGCGCTCGTGGTGGGTGTCCTGCGGCGCCGGGGCGACCCCGAGGCGTCGTCCTGGACGGCGTACGGCCCCGGCCTCGCCGCGACACTCCTGCCGAGCCTCGCGGCCGCCTGGGGCGACACGCACTGGCTGCGCCCGCTGGCCCTGGGGACCGCCGCGCTCGCCGTCACGCTCGTCGGCGCCCGGCTGCGGCTCCAGGCGCTGCTGGTCCTCGGCGGCGCCGTGCTCACCCTGGACACGCTGCACGAGCTGGCCCCGTACATCGTCCAGGTCGTGGGCGCCCTGCCGCGCTGGCTGCCGCCCGCGCTCGCCGGGCTGCTGCTCCTGGCGCTGGGCGCGACCTACGAACGGCGGCTGAACGACGCCAGACGCCTCAGGGAGTCCCTGGGCCGGATGCGCTGACGGACCGGCGTCGGCGTCCGGGATTCGCACCGGGAACGACCGATGCCCCGGAGACGGTGAAGTCTCCGGGGCATCGATTCCGGGTGGGCGATACTGGGTTCGAACCAGTGACCTCTTCGGTGTGAACGAAGCGCTCTCCCACTGAGCTAATCGCCCGGACGCGGGGCAAACATTACCCCATGTCAGTTGCCCCTCAAGACCGCTCCCCGCTCACGCGTCGATCTTCCAGGGCATGGCCAATCCGAACTCCCAGAGGTAAATGCCGACCAGCACCGCGATGATCACCAGACCGACCGTGGTGAGGATGATGTTGCGCCGCCGGACCTTGGGATCGAGCGCTTTCTGCGCCGCTTCGGTGACCTTGCGCCGCGTCCACCTGAGCACCAGTTGCGCCCAGACGAATTCCGTCGCCCAGATCGCCATACCGCCGAAGATCACCAGCCAGCCGGGGCCCGGCAGCACCAGCATCGCCGCACCCGCCACGACCACCGCGAGGCCGACGACGAATACCCCGACCTGCCAGCTCACATGAAGCGGCTTCGAACTCCTGATAAAGCCCGGAGCGCGTGAACCCAGCTCACGCTCCGCCAGCTCCGCGGTCAATTCTCCAGCGGATTTCTCTGCCGTCGGCACGACGACATCCCCCCGTCCGTCACTCTCCGCATGCATGGCACCCAACCTACCCGACGCCGAGTCGTCACCGGAATGGCGGCATAAGTCGAAGTTACGCACCGCTGTACGAGCTACCTGAAGGATCACAAAACAGACAGAGGGGTTTACAACGACACCGTAGGTGGCATGTCGATTTCGCCGACGTGCGAATCCCCGAGCGCACACTGAGCGAAAGGCCCTGGCGCTTATGAACACCACGGTCAGCTGCGAGCTGCACCTGCGCCTCGTTGTTTCGAGCGAGTCCTCACTGCCTGTACCCGCGGGCCTGCGGTATGACACGGCCGATCCCTATGCCGTGCATGCCACCTTCCACACCGGAGCCGAGGAGACGGTCGAGTGGGTTTTCGCCCGCGACCTTCTGGCCGAGGGGCTGCACCGGCCCACCGGCACGGGCGACGTCAGAGTCTGGCCCTCACGCAGCCAGGGCCAGGGCGTCGTCTGCATCGCTCTCAGCTCTCCGGAGGGGGAAGCCCTGCTGGAGGCACCGGCGCGAGCCCTGGAATCCTTCCTCAAGCGAACCGACGCCGCGGTGCCACCCGGTACCGAGCATCGGCACTTCGACCTCGACACAGAGCTTTCCCACATCCTGGCCGACAGCTGAGCCAGCCCGAGAACTGCTCGGCGCCGTCCGACTCGGGGAGACGGCGCCGTGCGGACAACCACATACGGCGGACAGCGACGCCGTCGCCGCGGAGCCACCGCGACGACGGTGTCGCCGCGCTCGCGGGCCCCTTCCGACCGCGAAACACCCCCTAGGATCTGCGGAACCCGGCGGGCACCGGTCCGCAGCAGGCCAGGGAGCCAATCGTGCAGATCCCCCACGACACCCGCAACGCCCTTGGGACCGTCGTCAGTCTCGTGAACACGGTCCCCGAGGCCGGCGGCTCGGACGGGCTCGCCGATGTC
This sequence comes from Streptomyces sp. S4.7, assembly GCF_010384365.1. NCBI lineage: Bacteria > Bacillati > Actinomycetota > Actinomycetes > Kitasatosporales > Streptomycetaceae > Streptomyces > Streptomyces sp. S4.7. Next base: position 1,161,551 of record NZ_CP048397.1, read on the forward strand.
GAGGCCCTGTACGACTTCGCACGGACCCACCGCGTGAGCGGCGTGGGAGAACTCGGCCCCCGCGATCTGCGGGCCGTACGGGAGGTACGTACGCACCTCGCCGACGTGTTCGCCGCGCCCGGCCCCCGGGAGGCCTCCGAGCTGATCAACCGGCTGGTCGCCGCCGCGGGCACGACCCCGCAGCTGACGGATCACGACGGCTACGACTGGCACGTGCACTACTTCGCCCCGGACGCGTCGGTGGCCGACCATCTCGCCGCCGACTGCGGCATGGCGCTGGCGTTCATCGTGGTGGCGGGCGAACAGGAGCGGCTGCGGCGCTGCGAGGCGCCGGACTGCGGGCACGCCTTCGTCGACCTGTCGCGCAACCGCTCCCGCCGTTACTGCGACAGCCGCACCTGCGGCAACAGGCTCCACGTGGCCGCCTACCGGGCACGCCGCAAGGAAGCGGCCGGCTGAGCGTCACAGGAGGAACAGATCATGGACCGCCGCCATCAGCAGCAGGGTGCCGATCACGGTGAGGAAGATCATCAACGGCGGCTGGGAGAGCGCGAACAGACAACCGCGCGGCTCTTCGTTGGGTGCGGGATTTGTGCCCCGGGAGGTATCGAGCATCTCGGGGTGATCATGACGCAGGGCACGGTCCGCCGGACAACCAACACGCGTCCCGGCGGGGCCAGTTCGTCAGATTCCCGGCAAACGTCCACCCCCTGAGACGGACCGGGCTCCGGGAGCCTCCCCGGTCAGATGCCGTGCTTCTTCAAAATGGCCTCGACGTCGCTGAAATCGTCACCGGGGTCGGCGGCGGCGGGCTTCTTCGCCTTGCCCTCCTTCGGCTGCGCCGCGGGGGCCGCGGACGAGCCGAGCGAGGGCGCCGAGGCCGCCGGCGCGACCGCGTCGCGCTGCGCCGCCCTGTTCGCCGCCCTGCGTTCCTTACGGCTGCCGACGCCCGCGCGCCGCTCCACCATCCGCGTCGTCATGAAGAGCAGCCAGGAGACCCCGAGCAGTCCGACACCCACCCACGCGGTCGGGCTGAACGCCTTGTCGGCGAGCCACTGGACCACTCCGGTCATCACGAGCGCGACCGGCACCAGGGAGTACGCGGCGATCCTGGTCGCCGCCAGGAAGCGCTTGCGGTAAGCGGTGATCGCCGCGATGCCGAGTCCGGCAGCGGACACCGCGGAACAAATGGTCTCGGCAATCATCCGGTCCTCCAGGCTTGGCGCCGTCGTCGGTAAGGGCGGTTCTCGTCGAGCGTGCCGGTAGGGGCCGACATGTCGACGCTTCCATCCTGCACCTCCCGGCGGGGTAGGGGCCACGGCCGGGAGGGACCTCAGGGAGATCTCCGGGGTTCGTCTCCTCCCCAGGTCCCGGTCGGGAGCGGGTCCGGGGACCTGGAAGACTGGTTCCATGAGTGACTCCCCCACCGCCGGCCCCGTCGTCCTCGACGTCTGGTGCGAGCTCCAGTGCGCCGACTGCCACACCGCGCTGGCCGACCTGCGCGCGCTGCGGGCGCGCTACGGAGACCGGCTGGACGTACGGCTGCGGCACTTCCCGCTGGACAAGCACCGGCACGCCTTCGCCGCCGCGCAGGCGGCCGAGGAGGCGGTGGAGCAGGGCCAGGGCTGGGCGTACGCGGAGGCAGTGCTGGCCCGCCACGCGGAGCTGGCCGACCGGGGCGAACCGCTGCTGCTGGATGTCGCCCGCCGACTCGGCCTGGACGACGAGGAGTTCGACACCGCGCTCATCGACGGCCGGCACACCCTGATCGTCGACGCCGACCAGGCCGAGGGCAAGGCGATCGGTGTGACCGGCACCCCGACATATGTCATCGGCGGCGAGCGGCTCGACGGCGGCAAGAGCCAGGACGGGCTGCGCGAGCGCGTCGAGGAGATCGCCGACCGGCTGCTCGCCGAGGTCTGACGGCCGCTCTCCCGCCGTGTTCGGTCAGAGCAGGGTCTTGAAGAGATTGCGGTGCGTGGTCACGTATCCGAGGGATTCGTAGAGGCCGATCGCCGGCGCGTTGCCCGCGAAGACGTGCAGGCCCAGCGCGCCGCTCCCCATGCCGTCGGCGATCCGCTCGGCGTGCAGCATCAGCGCGCGGCCGTAGCCCTTGCCGCGCCGCTCCTCGGGCACCTCCACGTCGTAGACGAACGCGACGACCGCACCGGGGCTCAGCTCCCGAGTGCCCACCCACACATGGCCGACGACCTCTCCGTCGTGGACCAGGACGTCGATCGAGGTGCCGGGGCTGGCTAGGCCGTCCGGCAGGAGCTGACGGCGGCTGGACTCGGCCTTGGCGCGGGCCTGTTCCTCCGGCAGGCCGCGGTCTGTCCAGCTCTGCCGGAAGCCTTCGAACGAACGCTCCGCCCAGAGCGCGTACTCCGCGCGCTCCATCCCTCTGCCCACGAGTCCGGCCGGCAGGACCGGCGGCTCCCGGTCCAGCTCCTTGAGCATGTTCCTGCTGCGCTCGGTGTGCCCCAGGGTCTCCAGCAGCAGCAGCGCGCCCCCGGCCTCGGCGGGGACGGAGGCGACCACCTGGCCGCAGCCCCAGCCGCGCAGGACCTCCTCGGCGGCCAGGACGGCGATCGTGCCGCGACCGCGGCGGCGGTCCGCCTCGTCGATCCGCAGCCGGCGCAGCACACCCGCCGGCGTACCGAAGGCGCCGTCCATGCCGAGCTCGATCCGACCGACGGACCGGCTGTTGTCACACACCTCGTAGTCGCGTGACGCCATACCGTCGTCGGTCTTCTGAAGCGGCCCGGTCGGCCGCAGAGTCGTGGTCATCAGGGGAGTTCTACCCACCCGACAGGCACACGTCATCAGGTTCTACGGATCGATGTCGCCCGCCGCGCGCTCCTCGAAGACGCGCATGGCCTTCGCCGTGACCGGACCCGGCGCGCCGGGCAGCTCACGGCTGTCGACGCGGTGGACGGCCTGCACGTCGCGCAGTGACGACGTCACGAAGATCTCCTCGGCACGCTCCAGCGCGTCGAACGGCAGCCGGGTCTCGTGCGCGCCGGTCCACTCCACGGTCAGCGCCCTGGTGATGCCGGCCAGACAGCCCGAGGAGACGGGCGGGGTGTGGAGCCGGCCGTCGAGCACGACGAAGACGTTGGAGCCCGTGCCCTCGCACAGGTCCCCGACCGTGTTGGCGAACAGCGCCTCGGAGGCGCCCTGTTCACGCGCGGCGGCGAGGGCGACGACGTTCTCGGCGTAGGACGTGGTCTTGAGCCCGGTCACCGCGCCGCGTTCGTTGCGCGTCCAGGGGACGGTGATCACCGCGGTGGTGTCGGGGCGGCGCCGTGTCTCCCCGACGGCCACGACCAGGGTGGGGCCGGCGTCGCCGCGGTCGGAGCCGAGCGGCGACAGACCGCCGGTGTACGTGATCCGCAGCCGGCCCATGTCCACCGGGTTGGCGTCCAGGACGGCGGCGCAGGCCGCGCGCACCTCGTCGTGGTCGGGGTCGGGCAGTCCGAGACCCCGCGCCGAGCGGGTGAGCCGGTCCAGATGCCGGGTGAGCGCGAAGGGCCGCCCATGGACGGTCTTCACCGTCTCGAAGATTCCGTCACCCACGGTCAGCCCGTGGTCGAGCACGGAGACCCGCGCGGCGTCATCCGCCCGCAGTCCGCCGTTGACCCAGATCATCATCTAGCCCGTCCTTCCCGTCGCCTCGTACACTCCCGACGCTACCGCCAGCAGGCGCGATGCCTTGAGTTCCGTCTCCCGCCACTCCCGCTCGGGGTCGGATCCCCAGGTGATGCCCGCGCCGGTGCCGAACCGGACGACGGGTCCGTGCGGCGGGTCCCGCTCGATCCAGAACGTCCTTATCCCGACGGCGAGTTCGGCCGTCCCGCGGTCGGCGTCGACCCAGCCGATCGCGCCGCAGTACGGTCCACGAGGGGCGGTCTCCAGCGCCTGGATGATCTTCAGCGCGCTGGATTTCGGCGCGCCGGTGACCGATCCGGGCGGGAAGGTCGCGGCCAGCAGTGCGGGCCAGCCCGCGCCCTCGGCGAGTTCGCCGCGCACCGTCGACACGAGATGGACGAGTCCGGGGTGGGGCTCGACGGCGCAGAGGGCGGGCACGGTCACCGATCCGGTGGCGCAGACGCGGCCGAGGTCGTTGCGGACCAGGTCCACGATCATCACGTTCTCGGCGTGGTCCTTCTCCAGCAGGTCGGCGGCGGTGCGGCCGGTGCCCTTGATGGGCCCGGACTCCACGGTGCGGCCGGTGCGCCGGAGATAGAGCTCCGGGGACGCGGTGGCGATCTCCACGCCGTGGGCGGGCAGCCGGATCGTGCCGGCGTACGGGGCGGGGTTGCCGCGCGCCAGGAGTGCGGTCAGCGCGTCGACGTCGCAGGCGTCCGGGTCGGGCAGCGCGGCCGTGAGGACGCGGCAGAGGTTGGCCTGGTAGACCTCGCCGGCGGCGATGAGTTCGCGGACGCGCCGTACGCCGGAGAGGTACGCGGCGCGGTCGAGCGACGACGTCCAGTCGCCCGCCTCGGGGCCCTGCCACCGCCCCGGCACCGGCACGGGAACCGGTTCGCGGCGCACGTCGCCGAACCGGGCGCAGGTCGGACGGCCCTCGAAGTCCATGGCGACGGCCCAGAAGCCGGTGGAGTCCAGGGCTTCCGGGTCACGGGTGACATCGCGCAGATCGGTGGCGACGAGGTCACCGAAGCGGGCGAGCGGAGGGAGGTCGGGCACGATGGTGAGTCTAGGACGGCTCATGGGACGCGCCACGAAGTGTCACGGGGACGCCGTGGAGGTGCCGCAGTGTGAACGCACGGCAGCACGCTGCACAAACGCGTTTTTGTACTCGCCCCGTAATCCGCTAGAGTTCACCACGTCGCCCGGCCGCGAGTTGAGGACCGGGAAACGGCACGCGGACGTAGCTCAGTTGGTAGAGCGCAACCTTGCCAAGGTTGAGGTCGCCAGTTCGAACCTGGTCGTCCGCTCGAGTTGGGGGATCAATTCCCGGCCCCCGCACTCCTGGTGGAGTGGCCGAGAGGCGAGGCAACGGCCTGCAAAGCCGTCTACACGGGTTCGAATCCCGTCTCCACCTCCAAGGACGATTAGCTCAGCGGGAGAGCGCTTCCCTGACACGGAAGAGGTCACTGGTTCAATCCCAGTATCGTCCACTGGATCCATCTGGATTCCCGCGCGATTAGCTCAGCGGGAGAGCGCTTCCCTGACACGGAAGAGGTCACTGGTTCAATCCCAGTATCGCGCACGCAGTACACACGCGGGGTCACCCTGCGCGATTAGCTCAGCGGGAGAGCGCTTCCCTGACACGGAAGAGGTCACTGGTTCAATCCCAGTATCGCGCACAGCCCGAAGCCCCCGGCCCGACAAGGCCGGGGGCTTCGTCGTGTGTGCGGAGTGCTCAGGACGAGAAGAGCATCCGGCCGAAGCCCTTCTGGCGGTGGTGACCGCCGTGGTGACCGCCGTGCGGCGCGCCCCACGCGGGAGCGGGCGCGGCGGCGGGGTAGCCGCCGGGGGCCGCGGGCGGGGGCGGGGCCTGCTGTCCCCACTGCGCCTCAAGACGGGTCAGGGACTCCAGCTCGCCGTAGTCGAGGAAGATCCCGCGGCAGCCGCTGCACTGCTCTATCTGGACACCGTTGCGGTTGTACGTATGCATCGCTGCATGGCACTTGGGGCACTGCATGGGTCGGGTCAGCTCCTCGCCGGTCGGTCGGCATCGCCGGAATGCCTCCCGACGACGGTGAGTTCACCCTACGACGAGGGTCCCGCCGCCAACTCCGTTGGCAGTGTGGCAATTCGGGCACAGGTCTCGATCATCGCCCCCTCCACCTCGTCCGGTTCACGGCTCTGTTCGGCCGCTTTCGCGACGGCGAGCGCGGCGGTCTGGACGCTGAGGGCGCGGGCGGGGACGTCGAGCCGGGGCCAGGGGTCTCCGTCGGCCGGTACGGCGGGCCCGCCGGCCGTCCGGTAGGCGCCGAGGAAGCGCTGCCACTCGTCGGGGGCCAGCAGTCCGGCGGCGTACCAGGCGGCCGGGCGGGCCAAGTCCCAGGCGGCGTCGCCGAGTCCGAGGTCGTCCACGTCGATCAGCAGCCAGGGGCCGTTGGTCGCGGGGTGCCGCACGAGCTGGCCGAGGTGGAGGTCGCCGTGGCACAGGGAGCCGCCGACGGGTGCGGGCGCCTCGTCCCTCGCCCAGGCGGGCAGCCCCGACCAGGCGCGCTCGACATCGGCGGCGGCGGTGTGGGGTCCGGCGGCCCGCATCCGGGAGAGGGCCTGTGCGGCCCTGAGCGGGCCGCGCGTGGGCGGAAGGGACAGCGGGGCGAGGGCGGCGGGCGGTACGGCGTGCAGCAGGGCCAGCAGGGCCCCCGCCGCCTCCCAGGGCGCGTCGTCGGGCCGGTCGGGGTCCACGGGGGTGCCGTAGGGCCAGACGGTGACGGGGCGGCCCGCGATGTGCGGGGTGGCCGCGGGGAGCGGTGGGAGCAGGATGCCGGCGAGCAGCGGATGCGCGGCCACGGAGAGCCGGGCGCGGTGTCCCGCCGGGTCGGTGCCGGGGGCGTGGGCCTTGGCGACGGCGGCCCCGTGCCGTACGACCACACCGTCGGACCGGTCGGCCAGGACGGTCTCCTCGCCCCCGCAGGCGTGGCAGGCCGGCGACGGCGCGGCCGGGGGGCCGGTGTCCGGGTGGGCGGCGTGCCGGGCGGCGCGGGTGAGCGCGCGTACGACGGAAGTGGTCGAGGCTGCGCTCGCGGATGTGGTCACGGCGGTGTCCCCCGGTGCGGTGTGTTCCCGCCGGGAGCCTACGCGGCAGGGGCGGGGAACGGCCCGGAAAGGTCCGGGAAACGGGTCCGGACAGCGCGATGGCCGGTCAGCTCCCCAGCTGACCGGCCAAACGCTGCCGTCCGCCGCACCCCCGTCCCCACGGGGTTGTTGGCCGGATGTCGGAGGTTCGGGCCGCTCTCCCGAACCTGGGACGCCGCTCAGCGCCCCAGCATCACGCCCACGGACGACGCTTGTGTGACCACTGCTTCCCAGCCGCCGAATACGACGACCAGCAGGGCCGCGAGAGGGAGGACCATGGCTGTGGCCACCAGGGGGTGACGCGAACCCGAGTTCCGCCCGCCGAACGCGTCGAACGCCCTGCGTCCCTGCGTGCGGGTCATCGCTCGCGATGCCGTGTCGGCCATGGTCCTTCTCCTGTCGTGTCTGGCAGCGGCGAGTGTCTGACCTCGGGGGACGAGTGCTGCACTCGCCGCTTGACAACAACATTAGGTACGCGACGGGCCCGGGTCGTCATGCCCGCGTACCGATTGCCGGGCCTCCCGGAGGATGAGCGGTACCCCCGTCACGTACTCCCCTGGGTGGAGAGTGGGTCCTCGCCCTTGGGGACATCCCGGAGGGGACGCTCCGAGAGGTCCTCCCTGGGCACTGGTTGTTCGACCAGAGCGAGCACGCGCGTGGCCATGAAGCGCGCCGTGCGCACCACCGAGCCGTTGCGGGTGACTTCACTCACTTCCACCACTCCTCGACGCACCGCCGTCTCCACCCGGCGGCCTGCCCGACTTGCCACGACTTCGTACGTACGCGTCGTGTCACCCGCGTCCACCACTATCTCCACGCGGTCACCCTTCATTGATCCAATCCCCCTTCTGCGACCGACCATTGAGATCTCGCACGGGCCCGAGGACCTTGGATCCGCGGTCCTCTGACCACCCCTCAAGTTTCTCACCCGGCACTGACAATCGATCGGTTCGTGAGGGCGCGGCCTATGAGCGCCCCGGGGCGCGGGTACGTAAGCTGTGCCACGTCACACGGACGACCGGGCAGCGGGGATGGACATGGCGATGATGCGGCTCCGGCGCGAGGACCCGCGTGTCGTCGGTTCGTTCAGGCTGCACAGGCGGCTGGGCCAGGGCGGCATGGGCGTGGTGTATCTGGGTTCCGACCGGCGTGGCCAGCGGGTCGCGCTGAAGGTGATCAGACCCGATCTCGCCGAGGACCAGGAGTTCCGTTCGCGGTTCGCCCGTGAGGTCTCGGCGGCCCGGCGGATCAGGGGCGGCTGTACGGCCCGGCTGGTGGCCGCCGATCTCGACGCGGACCGGCCGTGGTTCGCCACCCAGTACGTTCCGGGGCCCTCGCTGCACGACAAGGTGGCCGAGGACGGGCCACTGTCGGCCGCCGAGGTCGCCTCCGTGGGAGCCGCGCTCTCCGAGGGGCTGCTGGCGGTGCACGAGGCGGGGGTCGTCCACCGCGATCTGAAGCCGTCGAACATCCTGCTCTCTCCCAAGGGCCCGCGCATCATCGACTTCGGGATCGCCTGGGCGACCGGGGCGAGCACCCTCACGCACGTCGGTACGGCTGTCGGATCGCCAGGCTTCCTGGCGCCCGAGCAGGTGCGCGGCGCGGCGGTGACCCCGTCGACCGACGTCTTCGCGCTCGGCGCGACGCTGGCCTATGCGGCGACGGCCGACTCGCCCTTCGGGCACGGCAGTTCGGAAGTCATGCTGTACCGCGTGGTGCACGAGGAGGCGCAGCTGTACGGGGTTCCGGACGCGCTCGCGCCGCTGGTGCGGGCCTGTCTGGCCAAGGACCCCGAGGAGCGGCCGAGCACGCTCCAGCTCTCGATGCGGCTCAAGGAGATCGCGGCGCGGGAGGCCCAGGGGCTGCCGGACGGCCGGCCGCCCGTGCAGCGGGAGCGGAGCCGGCAGGACGTGCCGACGGGGCGGATGCCGGAGCGTACGGCGCGGATGCCGCAGCGGACCGAGCGGCCGGACCGGTCCACCCAGGGCCGTACGGCGGGCGGGCCGGACTCGCGTGCACAGGGCTCCCGCGGCTCGGCGCCGCGCACGGGTGGCGGCGGGCGCCCGCCGCGGCCCCGTGACAGCTCGCGTACGGGTTCACGTACCGGTGGACGTCAGGGCAGCAGGCCCGGCGCGCGTACGACGTCGGGTGGACGGGGCGGGCGCAGGCCGGCCAATCCGCGTCTGCTGCGGCAGCGGCTGATCGTGTTCGTGGTGGTGACGCTGGTCGTCGCACTGGGGATCGCGGCGGCGCAGCAGTTGTAGGAGCCGGTCAGGCCCGGGGCCGCGTCATGTAGAAGGCGACGGCCGAGGTGGCGGCGACGTTGAGGGAGTCGACGCCCGCGTCCATCGGGATGCTCACCCGCACGTCGGCCGCGGCGAGGGCACCGGCGCTCAGCCCGTCGCCCTCGGTGCCGAAGAGGAGCGCCAGTCTGTCGTGGCGGCGCCCGGCGAGTTCGTCGAGGGTGATCGAGTTCGCGTCCAGGCACAGGGCCGCGGTGACGAATCCCGCCTCGTTCAGCAGGTGCGCGTCCTTCGGCCAGGACTCCAGCCGGGTCCAGGGGACTTGGAGGACGGCGCCCATCGAGACCTTCACGGCCCGCCGGTAGAGCGGGTCGGCGCAGCGCGGGGTGAGGAGTACGGCGTCGACGCCGAGCGCGGCCGCGTTGCGGAAGGCGGCGCCGAGATTGGCGTGGTCGACCATGTCCTCGAAGACGACGGCGCGGCGTGCCTTCCTCAGGAGGTCGGCGGGAGGCGGCAGGGGCTTGCGGCGCATGGAGGCGAGTGCGCCGCGGTGGACGTGGTAGCCGGTGACGCGTTCGGCGAGGTCCGGGGCCACCTGGTAGACGGGGGCGGCTGTCTCGTCGATGACGTCCCGCATGACGTCCGTCCACTTGGCCGTCAGGAGCATGGACCGCATCTCGTAACCGGCGGCCACGGCGCGGCGGATGACCTTCTCGCCCTCGGCGATGAACAGGCCCTCGGCGGGCTCGCGCCGACGGCGGAGTTCGACGTCCGTGAGGTCGGTGTAGTCGGTGAGGCGGGGGTCGGCGGAGCCGTCGGGGGACGCCTCGACGGTGACGATCTCAGCCACGGTCGGGACCGCCGCCGTCGCCGTCGTCGGGACCGGCGCCGACCGAGACGACGTCGCCGATGACGATGACGGCCGGGGGGCGCACGTCCCCCGTCCTGGCGGCTTCGGCGGCAGTTTCGAGTGTGGCGTCCACACGTCGCTGCGCCGCGGTCGTGCCTTCCTGGATCAGCGCCACGGGGGTCGACGGCGATTTGCCGTGGGCGACGAGGGTCAGGGCGATGGCGCCGATCTTGTCGACGGCCATCAGCAGGACGAGTGTGCCGCGCAGCCTGGCGAGCGCGGGCCAGTCGACCAGGGAGCGCGGGTCGTCGGGCGCCACATGGCCGCTGACCACGGTGAACTCGTGCGCCACGCCCCGGTGGGTGACGGGGATGCCCGCGGCGCCGGGCACGCTGATGGAGCTGGAGATACCGGGGACGACCGTGCAGGCGATGCCGGCCTCGGCGAGTGCCTGGGCCTCCTCCATGCCGCGGCCGAAGACGAAGGGGTCGCCACCCTTGAGCCGTACGACGGCCTTGCCCGCCTTGGCGTGCTCGATCAGCGCGTCGTTGATCGCCTCCTGGGCCATGGAGCGGCCGTACGGGATCTTCGCGGCGTCGATCACCTCGACGTGTGGCGGGAGTTCGTCGAGGAGGTCACGCGGGCCGAGACGGTCGGCGATGACGACGTCTGCCTCGGCGAGAAGGCGCCTGCCGCGCACGGTGATCAGCTCCGGGTCGCCGGGGCCGCCGCCGACGAGGGCGACCCCGGGGGTCCTGGTGCGGTGCCGGGGAGCGAGGAGGCTGCCGTCGCGCAGGCCCTCCACGATGGCGTCGCGCACGCCGGCGGAGCGTCGCGGATCGCGTCCGGTGAGGACGGCGACGGTCACGCCCTCACTGCGGCCGGTGGCCGGGGTCCAGGCGGTGGCGGCCTCGGCGTTGTCGCTGCGTACGCACCATGTCCTGTTCCGCTCGGCCTCGGCCGACGCGCGGGTGTTGGCGTCGGTGTCGCTGGAGGCGATCAGGACGTACCAGGCGTCGGCCAGGTCGCCGTCGGCGAACGGGCGGCGCTCCCAGCGGAGTTCACCGGCGTCGGCCATGGCTTCGACGGAGGGCGTCGCGGAGGGCGACACGAGCACGATGTCGGCGCCGGTCGCGATGAGGGCCGGCAGCCGGCGCTGGGCGACCTGGCCGCCCCCGATGACGACGACGCGCCGCCCGGCCAGACGGAGTCCGACGGGGTAGGCGGGATGCTCGGCCATGGTGCTGCGGGCTCCTCTGGGGACGGTGCGGGGTGGGGTGTCGGGGTGGTGAAGGGGCTGGTGGGGCGCGGGTTCCAGCTTAGTCGGGGGCGGCGAGGTGACCGTGAGGCGTCACCCGATCGCAGCGGATCCGCTCGGTTCCGGGTACGGGCACAGGGGTCGCCCCCGCACCCGCCCCTTCCCGAAACCGGGGCGCCGCCCCGGGCCCGTACGGCCTGCGCCCGTGCCCGCAGGCGCCGGGCAGGCTGGTTCGGGGCGCCGCCCCGGACCCCGCTCCTCGAACGCCGGAGGGGATGGGGACTACTTCTCCGTCACACCCGCCGAGTCGAACGTCGCCACCTCGTGCATCGCCCGCGCCGCGCTCTGGACGACCGGGAGCGCCAGCAGGGCGCCGGTGCCCTCGCCCAGGCGGAGGTCCAGATCGACCAGGGGCCGCAGGCCCAGCTTGTTGAGCGCGGCCACGTGGCCCGGTTCGGCGCTGCGGTGGCCCGCGATGCAGGCCGCCAGTGCCTCGGGGGCGATCGCGCGGGCGACCAGGGCCGCCGCTCCCGCGCTCACGCCGTCGAGGATGACCGGTGTACGCAGCGAGGCGCCGGCCAGCAGGAACCCGACGAGCGCCGCCTGCTCCAGTCCGCCGAAGGCCGCGAGGACGCCGATCGGGTCGGCGGGGTCGGGCCGGTGGAGTTCGAGACCACGGCGGACGACATCGATCTTGCGCGCGTGCATCTCGTCGTTGATGCCCGTGCCGCGCCCGGTGACCTCGGCGGGGTCGGCGTCCGTGTAGACCGAGATCAGCGCGGCGCATGCCGTGGTGTTCGCGATGCCCATCTCGCCGGTGAGCAGACCCTTGTTGCCCGCCGCCACCAGATCGCGGGCGGTCTCGATGCCCACGTCGATCGCGGCCAGCACCTCTTCGCGGGTCAGCGCGGGTCCGGTCGTGAAGTCGGCCGTGCCCGCGCGCACCTTCCGGGGCAACAGGCCCGGTGTGGCGGGCAGTTCACCCGCGACTCCGACGTCGATGACGCAGACCTCGGCGCCGACCTGATTCGCGAAGGCGTTGCAGACCGCGCCCCCGCCCAGGAAGTTGGCGACCATCTGGGCCGTCACCTCCTGGGGCCAGTGGGTGACGCCCTGCGCGTGCACTCCGTGGTCGCCCGCGAAGACCGCGACCGCCGCGGGCTCGGGGATCGGCGGCGGGCACTTCCGGGACAGACCGCTGAGCTGCGCGGAGATGATCTCCAGCATGCCGAGCGCACCGGCGGGCTTCGTCATCCGCTTCTGGCGCTCCCACGCCTCGCCGAGCGCCTTCGCGTCGAGGGGGCGGATCCCGGCGATCGTCTCCTTGAGGAGGTCGTGCGGCTCCTCACCGGGCAGGGCCCGGCGGCCGTACGTCTCCTCGTGGACGACCCAGGACAGCGGGCGGCGCTTGGACCAGCCCGCTTGGGCCAGCTCGGGCTCCTCCGGGAACTCGTCGACGTATCCGACACACAGGTACGCCACGACATCGAGGTGTTCGGGGAGGCCGAGCGCGCGGACCATCTCGCGCTCGTCGAAGAAGCTGACCCAGCCGACGCCGAGTCCTTCGGCGCGGGCGGCGAGCCACAGGTTCTCGACGGCGAGGGCGGAGGAGTACGGCGCCATCTGCGGCTGGGTGTGACGGCCGAGGGTGTGCCGGCCGCCGCGCGTCGGGTCGGCGGTGACGACGATGTTCACCGGGGTGTCGAGGATGGCCTCGATCTTCAGTTCCTTGAACTGCTTGGCCCGGCCCTTGGGGAGGGACTTGGCGAAGGCGTCGCGCTGGCGCTGGGCCAGTTCGTGCATCGTCTGCCGGGTCTCGGCGGAACGGATGACGACGAAGTCCCAGGGCTGCGAGTGACCGACGCTGGGGGCGGTGTGCGCGGCTTCCAGGACGCGGAGCAGCACCTCGTGCGGGATCGGGTCGGAGCGGAAGCCGTTGCGGATGTCGCGCCGTTCGCGCATCACGCGCAGAACGGCCTCGCGCTCGGCGTCGTCGTAGCCGGGGGCGGGGGGTGACGCGTCGTCGGTGACGGCGGAGGGCTCGGCGTCGGGCACCGGCGTCGGGGCCGCCACGGGAACGGCGGCAGCCACCGGCTCGGGGGCGGGCGCCGGTACGTGCTCCGCCACCTCCGCCTCGGCCGCGGGCTCCGCCTCCGCGACCGGTGCGGGCTCGGGGGCGGGCTCCGGTTGCGGCTCGGGCTCCGCCTGTACGGACTGCGGCTCGGCCGGCGCGGGGGCCACCGCGTCCGCGCCGGGCAGCGCTATCGGCTCGCGCTTCTCCTCTGCCTCGACCGGCTGCTCCACCGGTTCGGCCGGCTCGACGGCGGGGGCTTCGTCCACGACCCCCGCGTCGGGTGCGGGGAGAGGCTCGGGGGCGGGCTCCGCCACCGGCTCCTCGGCCACCGGCGCGGTCGCGGGCTCGGATTGGGCCTCGGGCTCGGGCACCTCTTCGGCAACCGTCTCGGGCTCGGGCTGGGGCTGGGCCTCGGGAGTCGGCTCGGGCGCGGGCACCTCTTCGGCAACCGCGTCGGGCTCGGGTTCGGGTTCGGGCACCTCTTCGGCAACCGCGTCGGGCACGAGCACGGGCGCGGGCACCTCTTCGGCAACCGCGTCGGGCTCGGGTTCGGGTTCGGGTTCGGGCGCGACTTCCCGGACCGGCTCGGGCTCCGGCGCCGGCTCCTGAACCGGCTCCTGAACCGGCTGGGGGGCGAACGTCGGTCCCCCCTCAGGGACGACCGTCTCTGCGGGAGCCTCGGGCGCGGACGTTTCCGCCACCACCTGCGGCTCGACGGCCACCTGCGGCTCGGCGACCGCGACGGCGGTCTCCGCCACCGGTGTCTCGGACTGCGGCGGGAGCGAGGCCCACGGGTCCGCGCCCAGCACGGGAATCGCGCCGAGCTGCGGGCCGGGGAGCGCGTCGGCCTCCTCGCGCGGGATGTCCAGATACTCGGGTCCGGCCGTGGGCGGCCCCTGGGTCCGTACGCGGACGGGGTTGGGCGGCGTACTCGAGGGACCGCGGTCCGCGAGCGAACGCACCACGCCACCCGTCGAGTCGGGCATCGGCGGACCCATGTGCAGCGGGCGGCGCGCGGGCGGCGGAGTCGGCGCGGGCGTGGCGGTCGGGACCCGTACGGCCCCGAGGTCGACCGAGCCCGAGTCACGGCCACCGGTCTCGTGCGCGCCCGGTTCGGGCGCGGGCGCTTCCCGGACCGCCGGTGCGGGAGCTTCCCGGAGCGGCTCCGGAGCGGGTGCCTCGGCGACTTCCTGCGGGGCGCTCCGCACGGCTTCCCGGGCGGGCTCGGGGGCCGACTGCGCCGCGGCGGCCGGAATCGGGCTCTCCACGGGGACGTCCGCCGGCGCGTACGCCTCGGGCGCCCCGGCGAACTCGGCCTGCTGAGGCACGGGTTGAGCGGACTGCGCGGGCGGGGCGGCGTGCATCGGCTGCATCTGCATGTGGGCCACGTCCGGCGCCGGGTACTCGGGCGGCGCCTGGTACGGAACCTGCCCCTGCACCGAGGGGTCGGCCTGGTACTCGGCCTGGTATTCGGGCTGCGAGTAGGTGGCGAGTCGCGACTGCGGCAGCGACGGTTCCTGCGGTGCGTACTCGGCCCGTCCCATCTGCTGCGGGACATGCCCCACGGGGACGGGCTCCGGGTCCGGCACGGCATAGCCGGGCGCGAGCGGATCGGCCGGGGGCGCCGGCTGCGGATCGCCCCAGGCACCCTGCGAACTCGGCATCAGCAGCAGGTCGTCGTCTTCGGGAGCACCGTCGGAGGGGCCCAGGTAGGCGTAGGAGCCGGCAGCGGGGTCGCCCGGCTGCTCCACCATGCCTGCGTTCTCCGGCTGTCCCTCGCCCGGGACCTGGCCGGTGTCAGTCATGCGTACCCCTCGCCCATTGGTTGTGCTCCTTCGGCCCTTCGACCGGGGCGCCCGATTTCGGCGGCGCGTCCGGCGCCCGTCAGTGTCAACGAGCGTGGGCGCCGCGCGGCACGAGTCGAGCCGCGGCCCGCACGTATTCTCGCGGCCCTTCGGCGCCGACACACGGTGATCCGCGGCGGCATGCTGTGGGCTGCGCCACGTTGCGCGTCCCCCGGTGCAGCCGTACCACATGGGGGTCCAAAACGACCCACTTTTCCGGACATTGACGAACGAAGCGACGAACGACCGGCTGCGGTACAACGATCGGTCAGCCTACCTCGCGCCTCTGACAACGGGGTCAGGGGGCGCGATCCGGCCGCTTCCCGGACACCAGGAAAACCACGGAGCGTTCGCGCTCGGACCAGGCCCCGGTGTCCATGTCGACGGACTGGAGCAGAACGCATTCCACCGTGTAACCACCCTCGCGCAGGGCGCTGCTGACGGCCTCGGCCTCGTCCCGTGTGGCCGCGTGCGTCACGATGCGCGCGGGCCTGCGGTCGGCGCAGGCGACGACGACATCGACTCCCCCGCCGCCGATGCGTACGACGTCGGGTTCGGGCAGGTTCTCCAGGACGTGGGGCGCGCGGCCTTCCACGACTTCCAGTTGCACGCCGGCGCGACGGGCGGCGGCGGCCGTGCTCGCGCACGCGCCCGGCTCCGCGTCGACGGCGATCACGGCGGCGCCGAAGCGCCCCGCCTCGGCGGCGAGCGCGCCGCTGCCCGACCCGATGTCCCAGACCAGGTCGCCGGTACGGGCTCCGAGCCGGGCGAGCTGGGCCGCGCGCAGCCAGGTCGACTCGCCCTCGTCGAGGTCGATGCCGTACTCCTCGGAGGGCAGTGCCCAACCCCGTACGGCGGGCGGGTACTCGGGGTCGTGGCCGGCGATCCAGCCGCCCGTCCGGACGGGCGCGGTGCCGATGCCGCCGACGACGATCACCACGTTGGGGTCGCGCCAGACGTGGTCGGCGGCCTTGTCGGAGGTGAGGACGGTGACCTGTTCGCGGTCGGTGCCCAGCTCCTCGCAGATCACGAAGGTGCGGTGAACTCCTGCGAGCAGCAGGGCGAGTTCGGCGGGGCCGGCGCCCGGGGAGGTGAGGACGGCGACCTTGGTGTGCGCCCGGCACACGTTGACGGCGCGCCGGAGCGTGCGCCGTTGGGCGACCACCACTTGGGCGTCGTCCCAGGGCATTCCGGCGCGGGCGAAGGCGGCGGCCACGGCGGACACGGCGGGTACGACTTCGACCTCCAGGCCGTGCTCGGGGGCGCGCAGGGTGCGTACGACACCGAAGAACCCGGGGTCGCCGTCGGCCAGTACGACGGCGCCGCCGCGGTGGCCGGCGATCCGGCGGGCCGCGAGGTCGACACTGCCGAGGCGGATGCGTTCGGCGTCCGGCGGGACTTCCGGCAGGGTGAGATGGTGGGCGGCACCGGCCACCAGTGTGGCGGCGGCGAGCGCGGACGTGGCCGCGGGCGCGAGGGGCGAGCCGTCCCAGCCGATCACCGTGACGCGGTCGGCCATCGTCGTCAGTCTCCCCAGAGGTCGTGAGGTGGTGTTCTCGCAGGCCGGAGTTGCCGCGGATCAAGTGATTCTTGAGGGGGTCCGCACCGGGGCGGTGCGTGTGAGGGTACCCGTCGCGCCGTCCGCCCGGGGGCCCGGGGCCCGGGAGCCGCGGCTGGATCGCGGACCGCCCGCGTTCAGTTCCAGTCGGTGAAGGAGGCGTAGCCGCCCGCGTCCGCCATCTGCTCGGCCACGCCTTCGAGGTCCTCGGGCAGCAGGCTCCAGACGATGAGGTCGGTGCGGATGTCGATCCAGCCCCCGGCCTCCGTCTGGGTCCGCGCTATCCACGCGTTGCGCAGGACTCCCTCGCTGATGCAGCCGGCCTTCTGCGCGACCTGCTGGGCCGCGGTGTTGTCGGCGGCGGTGCGCAACTCGATGCGCTCGAAGGTCTGGTCCCGGAAGAGCCACTGCGCGACGGCGAGCA
The DNA here is from genome assembly GCF_010384365.1 of Streptomyces sp. S4.7. Classification (NCBI taxonomy): domain Bacteria; kingdom Bacillati; phylum Actinomycetota; class Actinomycetes; order Kitasatosporales; family Streptomycetaceae; genus Streptomyces; species Streptomyces sp. S4.7. The sequence goes on from NZ_CP048397.1 coordinate 1,178,582, forward strand.
CCGACTCGGTGGCGTACCCCTCGCCGCGCGCCCAGGGTGCGGTGATGTAGGAGATCTCCGTCGCGCGGGTGCGCCAGTTGGTGTTCTGGAGACGGGCGAGACCGACGAGGCGCTGGGTGAGGAACTCGGTGACGGCGAGGACCAGTCCGCGCCCCTCGGTGCGTTCGGCCGGGGCGAGCCCGCTCACCCACTCCTCGGCGTCCCGGGTGGTGTAGGGATGCGGCGTCGACGTCCACGCGATGACCGGTTCGTCATTCATCATCTCGATGTGCGCCGGGATGTCCGCGGCCTCGAACGGGCGCAGCACCAGCCGCTCGGTGCTGATGGAGACGTCCGGAAAGGTGGTAGTCATGCGCAGCTCCATGCCTCAGTCCGTCGTAAATGCACAGCATGCAGCATCGGGTGAGCCCCGCACACGGGCGGGGTGTGCGGGGCTCGTACCGGATTGACGGGCTGGTTACGCGAGTTGGTTACGCCGGCGGACCGAAGGCGGGCAGGACCGCGCCGTTCTTGTAGGTGTCCTTGATGTACTTCTCCACCTCGGGCGAGTTGAGGAGCTTCGCGAGCTTCAGCACGCGCGGATCCTTCTCGCTGCCCTCCTTGACGGCGAGGAAGTTGGCGTACGGGTTGTCCTCGGTCTTCTCCAGGGCCAGTGAGTCCTCGGCGGGGTTGAGGTCCGCCTCGATGGCGTAGTTGCCGTTGATGACGGCGGCGTCCACGTCGTTCAGTGCGCGGGGCAGAGTCGCTGCCTCCAGCTCCTTGAACTTCAGGCCCTTGTCGTCCTTGATGTCGGAGAGGGTGCCGTTGCCCTCCACACCGTCCGCGAGCGTGATCACGTCGTTGTCGGCGAGGAGCTTCAGCGCCCGGCCCTCGTTGACGGTGTCGTTGGGGATCGCCACGGTCTGGCCGGACTTGAGGGAGCTCAGGTCCTTGACCGTCTTGGAGTAGAGGGCCAGCGGCTCCAGGTGGACGTTGACGACCGGCACGATGTGGGTGTCGTTCTTCTTGTTGAAGTCGTCGAGGTACGGCTTGTTCTGGAAGTAGTTGGCGTCGACCTCGCCGCTCTCGGTGGCGGTGTTCGGCAGGACGTAGTCCGTGAACTCCTTGACGTCCAGCTCGAGTCCGGCGTCCGCCGCGAGATTGTCCTTGATGTGGTTCAGGATGTCGGCGTGCGGCGTCGGGGACGCCGCGACGGTCAGTGGCTTGGACTCGTCGGCCTTCGCGCCGTCCCCGGTCTTCTCCGCGGGGTCGGACGAGGTGCCGCAGCCGCTCAGGCCGATGGCGAGCGCGGTGGTGGCCGCGGCGGCGGCGATCTTGAGGTGAGTGCGCACGAAGAGTGCCTCTTTCCGGTGTGGGTGGTCGGTCCCGGACAAGGAGTGCGGGCCCGGTGGGACATCTGGAGGGCTGCGGCCTACGCCGTACGGGTCCGGCGGGTCAGCAGCCGTACGGCGAGGTCGCCGATCAGCTGAATGGCGGTGACGATCAGGATCAGCACGACGACCGTGGCGATCATGAAGCCGTTCTCGAACCGCTGGAATCCGTAGGTGACGGCCTTGGAGCCGAGACCTTCGCCGCCGACCGCGCCGGCCATGGCCGAGTAGCCGATGAGCGCGATGACGGTGGTGGTCGTGCCGGAGACGATCGACGGCAGGGCCTGCGGCAGCAGCACCTTGCGGACGATGGTGGGGATCGAGCCGCCCATGGCCTGGACGGCTTCGACGAGGCCGTGGTCGACCTCCCGTATCGCCGTCTCCACCAGCCGGGCGAAGAACGGGATCGCGCCGATGGCGAGCGGCACGATCATCGCGGTGGGGCCGATGAAGGTGCCGACGACGAAGGTGGTGAAGGGGATCAGTGCGATCAGCAGGATGATGAAGGGCAGGGAGCGGCCGATGTTCACGATCACGCCGACGACCTTGTTGACGGGCGTGTTCTGGAGCAGGCCGCCCTTGTCGGTGAGGACGAGCAGGACGCCGAGCGGCAGTCCGCCGACGACGGTGACGAGCGCCGACCACAGCACCATGTAGAGGGTGTCGAGAGTCCCCTGGCCGAGCAGCGGCTGCATTTCGGACCAGGTCACCTGGCACCGTCCTTGGTGAGCGCGGCGGGCTGTTCGGTGGATCCGGCCGGGTCCTCGGTCACCGGGCCGGCCACGTCCTCGGCGGCCGGTTGGTCGACGACCCGGACCTGGAGACCCTGTTCGCGCAGGAAGCCGAGCGGTACGACGTTCTCCTCGAAGGGGCCGGGCAGTTCGATGCGCATCCGGCCGATCTGGCGGCCTGCGACGGTGTCCATCGCCGCGCCGAGTATCGAGATGTCGATGTTGTAGGTGCGCGACAGCCGGGAGATGACCGGCCGGGTGGCCGCGTCGCCGTGGAAGGTGACGTCGATGACCGTGCTGCCGGGTCCGTTTCCGGCACCGTCCACGGGGAACAGCTCGTGGGCCAGCCTGGAGCCGGGAGTGGCGAGCAGTTCGCCCACCGTGCCGGACTCGGTGATCCGGCCGTTCTCCATCAGCGCGGCCGAGTCGCAGATCGTCTTCACGACCTCCATCTCGTGCGTGATCAGCAGGACGGTGAGGCCGAGTTGCCGGTTGATGTCGCGCAGCAGTCGCAGGATGGAGCGGGTCGTCTCCGGGTCGAGCGCGCTGGTCGCCTCGTCGGAGAGCAGCACCTTCGGGTTGCCGGCCAGGGCGCGTGCGATGCCGACGCGCTGTTTCTGGCCGCCGGAGAGCTGTGCGGGGTAGACCCCGGCCTTGTCGGCGAGGCCGACGAGGTCGAGCAGTTCCAGGGCCCGGCGGGAGCGTTCCTGCCCGGAGCGGCCGAGGATCTCCAGCGGCAGTTCGATGTTGTCCTTGACGGTGCGCGAGGACAGCAGGTTGAAGTGCTGGAAGACCATGCCGATGGAGCTGCGCGCGCGGCGCAGTTCCTTGCCGGCCCGTCGGCCGCGCCCGGCGAGCGCGGTCAGATCGGTCCCGTCGACGCTCACGGTTCCCGCCGTGGGGCGTTCGAGGAGGTTGACGCAGCGGATGAGGGAGGACTTCCCGGCGCCGCTGCGGCCGACGACTCCGAAGACCTCACCCTCGCGTACGTGCAGGTCGACGCCGTCCAGAGCGGTGACCTCATGGCCGCGCGACCGGCCTGTCCGGCCGGTCCGGTAGACCTTCGTCAGGCCCGTAGTGGTGATCACAGGGGTTTCCGTCACTGTCGGGTGCGCGGCGCGATGGCCGCCGGGGCAGGGGGAGTTGCTGGAGGGGCGGGCGGGGGTCCGACAGGACGCGGCGCGGCACGGCACGTCGGCTCACGGCGGCCCACGGCCGGTCACCTGTGCTGTGGTGGGTGACCGTGCGGCGCTGTGCGCGGGCGGGCGTGGTCCTGGTGCGTGACGTACGAGAGGTACGGAGCGCCTCGACGGACACCGCGTCGCTGCTGTCGGGTCCCGCTTCGGGGCGCGGGACTCAGGCAGGGGCCCTCAGTGGGCGCACATTCGACACAGACAGCGAGCACCGGGCGTCGTGATCGCCTCGGTCGCAAGGGTGCGGCTGCTCGTCGTGGTCATGGCGCAAGTAAAGCAGACACCGTTCTGAGATCCGGCCGGCTGTCCGAATACCGGACGCGCCGTCCGGGCCCTGTCCGCGGTGCGGCGGAGCGCTCAGACGACCACGTCGATCTCCAGTTCCGAGCCTCTGACCTGCACGGATACGACAGTGAGATCGCCGACGACGGCGTCGGCGGTCAGTTCGGCGCGGTCGTGCGTTGTGGCCAAGGCCACGGTCCCCATGCCGGCGGCGGTCCCGGAGCGCAGTCCGGCCGGTGCGTCCTCGAAGACCAGGCAGCGCGCCGGGTCGACGCCGAGCCGCCGCGCGGCGAGCAGGAACGGCTCGGGGTCGGGCTTGCCGCGCGTGATGTCGTCGGCGGCGATCAGCGTCTTGGGCCGGACGCCGACCTCGGCGAGCCGGGCCTCCGCGAGCCGCCGGGAGGCGGAGGTGACCACGGCCCACCGGTCGGCGGGCAGCGCGGCGAGCAGATCGGCGGCGCCGGGCAGCAGGACGACTCCGCCGGCCACGTCCTCGACCTCCAGCCGCTCGATGCGGGCCACGGCCGCGGGCACGGTCGCGGCGGGCAGCAGGTCGGCGACGATCTCGGCGGCGGGGCGGCCGTGCAGCTCCACGCGGGCGAAGTCGTCCGCCGAGACGCCGAACTCGCCGGCCCAGCGGGTCCAGCACCGGTACACCGAGGCCATGGAGGAGATGAGCGTCCCGTCGTTGTCGAACAGGAGGGCGTCGGCGTGGATCTTCATGGGAATCGACCCCACGACACCGGTCCGGGCCGTCCTCGACACCTTCGGGGACCGGCCCGCAGGGGCGAGGACACCGGCCCTTTCGGGCCGTAATAGTCTCGACCTCATGCTTGTCGCCCTGACGGTCACGGTCTCCGTGGCCGCCCTCCTCCTCGCCGCCTGGTGCGGTTTCGCCGCGTACCGGCACCAGCCCACCAAGGACTGGCACTTCATCGGCATGGCCGTGGTCACGGTGCTGGCGCTCGCCCAACTGGTCGTCGGGATCGTCCAGTTGGCGCGCGGCGAGGAGCCGGCGGAGAGTTCGGTGATCTTCGTCTCGTATCTGATCGGCGCGTTCGCCGCCGTACCGGCCGCGGGATTGCTGTCCCTGTCCGAGCGGACCCGGTGGGGCTCGGTGACGGTCTCCGCGGGCGCGGTCGTCCTCGCCGTGCTCGAAGTGCGCCTGTACGACATCTGGGGAGGCTGACGGTGGAGACCGGGACAGGGGCCGGGGCGGGCACGGCGGGCCGCGACGGGGGCGAGCGGCCGGGCGGGCGGACACGGCTGGTCCAGGGGCCCGGACTGCTGCTGGTCTGGCTCTACGGGGTGATGTCGGTCGGCGCGGTGTCGCGGACCGCCTTCGAGATCTCCACCAAGTTCGACCGCGCACCACTGGCGTACGCGCTGTCGGGCATCGCCGCCGTCGTGTACGTGTTCATCACGTACACGCTCGTACGGGGCGGCGAGACGGCCCGGAAGGCGGCGCTGGTGTGCTGCGCGGCCGAACTCGTCGGCGTGCTGGCCGTCGGGACCTGGACGATCGTGGACCCCTCCGCCTTCCCCGAGGCGACGGTCTGGTCGGGGTTCGGCTGGGGCTATGTCTTCATTCCCGTGCTGCTGCCGGTCACGGGGATGCTGTGGCTGCGCGGGTCCCGACGGAGTTGAGCGGACCGACGAGGCGTACGCCGTCGCGCCGTTGAACGTCAGGCGCTGGCGACGAAGGCTCCCGCGGACGCCTCCTTCTCCAGTGTCACGAGCGTGATGCCGGGACCGGCCGCCTCGCTGGCCACCGGCGCGTACCCCTTGCTCCGGTAGAGCCGCAGATTGCCCTCGCTGCGATTGCCGGTGAAGAGCTGGAAGCGCTTGGCCGCCTCGTCGCCGGCGAAGCTCCCCTCGATCGCGTCGAGCAGCCGGCCGCCGAGGCCGTGGTGCCGCATCCGCGGATGGACGATGAGCTTGCCGATCCTGGCCGTGCCCTCGGTGTCGATGACGCCCCGCACGGAGGCGACGACTTCACCGCCGAGCCTGGCCACCAGCGCGTGGCCGCGGGCGATCTCGTCCTTGAGGTCGTCGAGGGTCTGGGTCAACGGTTCGATGGTGTAGTCACCGTAGAGCTCGGCCTCGCTCTGGTAACACAGGTACTGCAGCTTGAGAATGTGCTCCGCGTCCTGCGCACTCGCCGCTGAGATGGTCACGCTCATGCCCATGTGTGCATGCCTCCCGCTCACCTGCTGCCGCCGGTTGTCTACCGCTCCTTTCCCCGGAGTTCAGGAGCTGCAACCTCTGTGGTGAGCATTCTGCGCAGGCATCACAGGCATCCGGAATACACCGACCTCAATCTCTCCTGTGAGATACCCAACTCCCCTGTGATTCAGCGGGTGCTGGGGCCGTCGGGCGACAACATCCCAGCCGGTGGGGCCGGACGGCGGCCAGGTGTACGCTCTGCCCCTCCCTGCCCAACTCGGCCCCCGCCACGAACGGTTGTGCCCCGGCCGGCAGGAGCCGGCCGGGGCACCAACGGGCGCGTTCGTGCGGGACTCAGTCCTTGGTGAAGTCGGCGGCGGCCAGCAGGCCCGTGTCCGGGTTGTCGGTGAAGATGCCGTCGATGCCCTGCTCGAAGTAGGCCTTGAAGGCCCCGAAGGCGTCGCCGTAGGCGTTGGGGTCCGTGCCGACCCGGAAGTCGGCCGGCAGGAAGCTGTTCTCGTTGCGCATCGTGTACGGGTGCAGGATCAGGCCCTTCGCGTGGGCGTCGCGCACCAGCGTGGTCGGCTCGCCGAGCTTGCCGTCCTTGTCCTTCGGGATGATCAGGTCGACCCACGGGCCGATGCCCTGCGCGAACGACGCGATCCACTTCAGGCCCGCGGGCGTGATGAGGTCGGAGACGAAACGCGGGTCACCCGACTGCTTGAAGTCCCACGGCTGGGTGTCGGCCGCGTCGAAGAGCACGACACGCGGGGTCGAGACCAGCTTGGCCATCCGCTGCATGCTGGTGGGCTCGAAGGACTGGAGGAAGAGCGGGGAGTCGCGGCGGTCCCTGCCGTAGCGGCGCAGCAGCTTCGCGAGCCGCTCCTCCAGGCCGAGGCCGAGGCCGCGGAAGTAGGTGGGGTGCTTCGTCTCGACGTACAGCCATACGGGCTCACCCCGGCGGCGGCCCTCCTCGTCCGCCCAGCGCAGCACCTCCTCGAAGGTGGGGATCTCCCAGCGGCCGTTGTAGAGGGTGCTGTGGGGGCGGCTCTGCGGGATGCGCTCCTTGGCCCGCAGCTTCTTCAGCTCGGCGAGGGTGAAGTCCTCGGTGAACCAGCCGGTGAGGCTGACCCCGTCGACGCTCTTGGTCGTCCTGCGCCCCGCGAACTCGGGGTGGTCGGCGACGTCCGTGGTCCCCGTGATGTCGTTCTCGTGACGGCAGACGAGATGACCGTCCTTGGTCGGCACGAGGTCCTGCTCGATCACATGGGCGCCGAGGTCGAGCGCGAGCTGGTACGAACCGAGGGTGTGCTCGGGCCGGTAGCCGCTGGCGCCGCGGTGTCCGACGATCGTGGGCACGGGCAGGCGCCCCTTCGGCGGGCGGGTCCGGCCGCCGTGCGTGCCGCTCTGCGCGGCCTGCGCCGTACCGGCCGCACCCACGGAGAGACCGAGCACCGCCGCTCCCAGCACGGTCCTTCGTCCCGGGATGTTTCCCGCACCCTGTGTCATGAACGCTCCTTCATGTGATGTCCATGTGCTGTCCCGCACCTGTCAAGCCAGGGCTTGATCGTAGGCAGCCGACCCCTACGGAGGGCAGACCCGGCGCGAACACACCCCAAACTCGTGTCAACACTGGGTATCCGTTCGATGAACCCGATGTGCGCGGGGGGCCGACCCGCGAGTATCGTCCTCACCTGCAGAGAGTTAGGGCCCGTAGCCCTGATCCGGCCTGATCCAAGAGACGGGCCCCAACGGCTCGATACGACCGCTCACCAACCGGAGGACCACGTTGTCCCGCTTTGCGCTCGTCAAGGCAGTGCTCGGACCGATCTTGCGTCTGATGTTCCGCCCACGGGTGGAGGGCGCCGAGAACATTCCGGGGACGGGTCCGGTGATCCTCGCCGGCAACCACCTCACCTTCATCGACTCGATGATCCTGCCGCTCGTCTGCGGCAGCCGTCCGGTCTTCTTCATCGGCAAGGACGAGTACGTCACCGGCAAGGGGCTCAAGGGCCGGCTGATGGCCTGGTTCTTCACCGGCTGCGGCATGATCCCGGTGGACCGTGACGGCGGGCGCGGCGGTGTCGCCGCGCTGATGACCGGCCGCCGGGTGCTGGAGGACGGTCATATGTTCGGCATCTACCCGGAGGGCACGCGCTCCCCCGACGGCCGCCTGTACCGGGGCCGTACGGGTATCGCGCGCCTCACGCTGATGACCGGCGCGCCCGTGGTGCCGTTCGCGATGATCGGCACGGACAAGATCCAGCCGAACGGGTCGGGGATGCCGCGGCCGAGCAGGGTGACGGTCCGTTTCGGCGCGCCGATGGAGTTCTCGCGGTACGACGGCATGGACCGCGACCGCTACGTGCTGCGGGCGGTGACCGACTCCGTGATGACGGAGGTCATGCGGCTCGGCGGCCAGGAGTACGTGGACATGTACGCCACCAAGGCGAAGGCGGCCTGACCCGCCGTCCGCTCCGGGGCACGGTCACCGGGCGCCGGTGACCGGTCCGGTCCGGTCCGGTCCGGTCCGGTCCGGTCACCGTACGGACGAGGGCTGCTTCTCCACTTCCTCCTCCAGCTTCTGACCGCGCAGCAGGAACCACGCGACCACCGAGGTCGCGAGCAGCACCGCCGCTCCCGCGCCCGCCGCGATGCGCAGGCCGTGGACGAACGCCTCCTGCGCCGCGGCGACCAGTTCCGCGGCCTGGTGGCCGGGGACCGCGCCGGCCGCCTCGACCGCGCCGCCCAGGGACTCGTGGGCGGCCGAGGCCGTCTCCGCCGGTACGCCCGCCGGTGTCGGGAAGCCCCGGTAGACGCCGGTGACGATCGAGCCGAGGAGCGCGATACCGAGCGCGGCGCCCAGTTCGTACGCCGTCTCCGACACCGCCGACGCCGCGCCCGCCTGTTCCTTGGGAACGCTGGAGAGGATCACGTCCGCCGTCACGGTGAAGGAGAATCCCGCGCCGACGCCGACGACCAGCAGCACGCCGCCGAGCAGCGGGTAGCCGGTGTCCTCGGACAGCAGGACGAGCGCGGCGGTCGCCAGGCCGACACCGGCGAGGCCGCCGGCCACCACCAGCCGTACGGAGAACCGGCGGGCGGCCCGGCCGGCGAGCAGCCCCGCCGTCACGGCGCCGACGGCGGCGGGCAGTTCGGCGACGCCCGCCTCCAACGGGCCGCGCCCCTGCACGAGTTGCAGATACTGCGAGAGGAAGAAGACGAGCCCCGACAGGCCGAGGATGGTCAGCAGATCGGCCAGCACGGCCCCGGAGAAGCCCCGGTTCCTGAACAGCCGCATGTCGAGCAGCGGGTGGCGGATCGTGAGCTGTCGCCGTACGAACACGATCAGCGCGCCGACGCCGACCACCGCGGCCGCGGCGATGTCCCAGCGCATCCCGTGCGCGGCGGCTTCCTTGATGGCGTACACGACACCGACGATCCCCACGAGGGACAGCAGCACGCTGCGCATGTCCCAGGGGCCGGGTGCGGGGTTCTTCGACTCGGGCAGCAGCTTCACGCCGACGACGACGAGGACGGCCATGACGGGCAGGTTGATCAGGAAGACCGAGCCCCACCAGAAGTGCTCCAGCAGGAATCCGCCGACGACCGGGCCCACGGCGGCGCCCGCCGAGGCCGCGGCGCCCCAGATGCCGATGGCGAGGCTGCGCTCCCTCGGGTCGTGGAAGATGTTGCGGATCAGGGCGAGCGTGGACGGCATCAGTGTGGCGCCCGCGACACCCAGCAGCGCCCGCGCGACGATCATCATCTCCGGGCTGGTGGCGTAGGCGTTGAGGACGGAGACGGCGCCGAAGGCGACCGCGCCGGTCAGGAGCAGCTTCTTGCGGCCGATCCGGTCGCCGAGGCTGCCCATGGAGACGAGCAGGCCGGCGATGACGAACGAGTAGATGTCGCCGATCCAGAGCAGCTGGGTGCCCGACGGCTTGAGGTCCTCGCTGAGGAACGGAGTGGCGAGGCCGAGGACCGTGGCGTCGACGGCCACCAGCAGCACGGCCAGGACGAGCACCGAGAGGGCGAGCCAGCGCCCCGGCTGGTACCGGCGGTCCGCCGCCGGCCGGTCGGTGATGATCATTGCTCCACGCTCCGTCGTGCTCCGCCGAGCAGCAACTCGGCGATCATGTACTGAAAGTCCTTGGGGGCGACCCGTCCGTCCTGGACGGCCCACGCGCAGCTGCCGATGAGTCCGTAGAAGGCCTCGGTGAGCCAGGCGGGGGGCAGATCGATCCGGAACTCGCCCCGCTCCTGTCCGCGCCGGAAGAGCGCGGCGACGCGGGCGTCGAGCCTGTCCCACCCCTCGTTGACCTCGCCCTCGAAGAGCTGGTTCTCGGTGACGAGGAAGGCCAGCAGTCCGGCGGCGGGCTCGACCCGGGCGATGAGCCGGCGGACCGCGTCGCCCGCGGGGCCCTCGTCCGTCCGTGCCGCGTCGAGCGCCGCTTCGAACTCCTGGATGCCGGACTCCTCCAGCGCCCTGACCAGGGCGTCGCGTCCCGCGAAGTGCCGGTGCAGGGTGGCCCGGCCGATCCCGGAGGCCCGCGCGACCTCGTCCATGGTGGCGGTGGCCTTGCGGGTGAGGAGGGCGGCGGCCGTACGCAGCACCTGGTCGCGATCGACTGTCATGAGACAACCATAGACCAAATGAGACACCGATGTCTCATTCAATACGAACGCCGCTCAGTACAGGGCGCTGTCGAACGGGAGCCCTCCAAGGGATATCTTGATGTCGAGCAATGTTGCAGACGTTGAGCGGAGCAGCCGGTGACAGACTCGACCATCATTTACACGCACACCGACGAGGCCCCGGCCTTGGCCACGTACTCGTTCCTGCCTGTGGTCGAGGCCTATGCCTCGACGGCCGGGGTCACGGTGGAGCGCCGTGACATCTCTCTGGCGGGGCGGATCATCGCCGGATTCGCCGACCGTCTCGAAGAGGGACAGCGGATCGACGACGCGCTCGCGGAGCTGGGCGCCCTCGCCAAGACCCCCGCGGCCAACATCATCAAGCTGCCGAACATCTCGGCGTCGATCCCGCAGCTGAAGGCGGCGATCGCGGAGCTCCAGCAGCAGGGGTACGCGCTCCCCGACTACCCGGACGACCCGAAGTCGGACGAGGACAAGGACGTACGGGCACGCTACGACAAGGTCAAGGGCAGCGCCGTGAACCCGGTGCTGCGCGAGGGCAACTCGGACCGCCGCGCCCCCGCCTCGGTCAAGAACTACGCCAAGGCGCACCCGCACCGGATGGGCGCCTGGACCGCCGAGTCCAAGACGAACGTCGCGCACATGGACGCCGACGACTTCCGCTCCACCGAGAAGTCCGCCGTGATCGCCGAGGACGGCACGCTGCGGATCGAGCTGGTGGGCGACGACGGGAACACCACCGTCCTGCGCGAGTCGGTACCCGTGCTGGCCGGCGAGGTCGTGGACGCGTCCGCGATGCGCGTGGCGGCGCTGCGTGAGTTCCTCACGGCGCAGATCGCCCGTGCCAAGGCCGAGGACGTGCTGTTCTCGGTGCACCTGAAGGCCACGATGATGAAGGTCTCCGACCCGATCATCTTCGGTCACACCGTGCGCGCCTTCTTCCCCAAGACGTTCGCGGAGCACGGCCACACCCTCGCGGCGGCCGGTCTGAGCCCGAACGACGGTCTCGGCGGCATCCTCAAGGGCCTTGAGTCGCTGCCCGAGGGAGCGGCGATCGCGGAGTCCTTCACGGCCGAGCTGGCCGAGGGTCCCGCGCTGGCGATGGTCGACTCCGACAAGGGCATCACCAACCTGCACGTGCCGAGCGATGTCATCGTCGACGCCTCCATGCCGGCCATGATCCGTACCTCCGGCCACATGTGGGGCCCGGACGGCGGCGAGGCCGACACGCTCGCCGTCATCCCCGACAGCAGCTACGCGGGCATCTACCAGGTTGTCATCGACGACTGCCGCGCCAACGGCGCCTACGACCCGTCGACCATGGGCTCGGTGTCCAACGTCGGCCTGATGGCGCGGGCGGCCGAGGAGTACGGCAGCCACGACAAGACCTTCGAGATCCCCGCCACCGGCACGGTGCGCGTCGTGGACGCGGCGGGCACCGCCGTACTGGAGCAGACGGTCAGCGCCGGCGACGTGTTCCGCATGTGCCAGACCAAGGACGTGCCGATCCAGGACTGGGTCAAGCTCGCCGTCACCCGCGCCCGCGCCACCGGGAACCCGGCCGTGTTCTGGCTGGACGAGGGCCGCGCGCACGACGCCAACCTGATCGCCAAGGTGAACGCGTACCTGCCCGAGCACGACACCGAGGGGCTGCGCATCGAGATCATGACGCCGGTCGAGGCCATCGCGTTCTCGCTGGAGCGCATCCGGCGCGGTGAGGACACCATCTCGGTCACCGGCAACGTCCTGCGTGACTACCTGACCGACCTCTTCCCGATCCTGGAGCTCGGTACGAGCGCCAAGATGCTCTCGGTCGTGCCGCTCATCAACGGCGGCGGGCTCTTCGAGACCGGCGCGGGCGGCTCGGCCCCCAAGCACGTGCAGCAGCTCGTCAAGGAGGACTACCTGCGCTGGGACAGCCTCGGCGAGTTCCTCGCGCTGGCCGTCAGCTTCGAGCACCTCGCGACGACGACGGGCAACGCGCGGGCCCAGGTGCTGGCCGACACGCTCGACCGCGCCACCGGCACGTTCCTGAGCGAGAACAAGTCGCCCAGCCGCAAGGTCGGCGGGATCGACAACCGCGGCAGCCACTTCTACCTGGCGCTCTACTGGGCGCAGGAGCTGGCGAAGCAGACCGAGGACGCACAGCTCGCCGAGGCGTTCACGGCCCTCGCCGGGACGCTCGCCGAGCAGGAGCGGACGATCGTGGACGAGCTGCTCGCCGTGCAGGGCTCGCCCGTCGACATCGGCGGTTACTACCAGCCGGACCCGGCCAAGGCGGAAGCCGTGATGCGGCCGTCGAAGACGTTCAACCAGGCGATCTCGACGCTGGGTTGATCCGACCGCGCGACGCGAGAGCGCCGGACGGGCTCGACAGGAGCCCGTCCGGCGCTCTCGTTTCCGGCCGCTTCCGCGCTTACCCCTTCGCCGTCGCCCACGCGTGCTGGAGCGCCAGGTCCGTCTTCACCTCGGCGAGCTGGACGGCGACCGCCGAGGGCGCCGTACCCCCGCGCCCGTCACGGGACGCCAGTGCGCCGGAGACGTTGAGGACGCCACGGACCTCCAGCGTCAGATGCTCGGAGATCGCGGCGAACTGGTCGTCGGTCAGCTCGTCGAGCTCGATCCCCTGCCTCTCGCACACCTTGACGCACTCGCCCGCGACCTCGTGCGCGACCCGGAACGGCACACCCTGCCTGACCAGCCATTCGGCGATGTCGGTGGCGAGGGAGAATCCGGCGGGGGCCAGCTCCGCCATCCGCTCGCGGTTGACCGTGAGGGTTGCCATCATGCCGGTGAACGCGGGGAGCAGGACCTCCAGTTGGTCGCAGGAGTCGAAGACCGGCTCCTTGTCCTCCTGGAGATCGCGGTTGTACGCGAGCGGCAGCGCCTTGAGCGTGGCCAGCAGGCCGGTGAGGTTGCCGATGAGCCGGCCCGACTTGCCGCGGGCCAGCTCCGCGATGTCGGGGTTCTTCTTCTGCGGCATGATCGACGAGCCCGTGGAGAACGCGTCGTGGAGCGTGACGAAGGAGAACTCCTTCGTGTTCCAGATGATGACCTCTTCGGCGATCCGCGAGAGGTTCACGCCGATCATCGCGGTGATGAAGGCGAACTCGGCGACGAAGTCCCGCGAGGCGGTGCCGTCGATCGAGTTGGCGGCCGAACCGTGCTCGAAGCCGAGGTCGGCGGCGACCGCCTCCGGGTCGAGCCCGAGCGACGAGCCGGCCAGCGCGCCGGAGCCGTACGGCGAGACCGCCGTCCGCTCGTCCCACTGCCGCAGCCGCTCCGCGTCGCGCGACAGGGACTGCACATGCGCCAGCACATGGTGGGCGAAGAGCACCGGCTGAGCGTGCTGGAGATGCGTACGGCCCGGCATGGCCACGTCCGGGTGCGCCTCGGCGAGTGAGACGAGCGCGTCCTGGAGTTCGGCGATCAGGCCGCCGATGATCCGCGCGTGGTCGCGCAGATACATCTTGAAGAGGGTGGCGACCTGATCGTTGCGGGACCGGCCGGCGCGCAGCTTGCCGCCGAGGTCCGCGCCGAGCTGTTCGAGGAGGCCACGCTCCAGTGCGGTGTGGACGTCCTCGTCGGCGATCGTGCCGGTGAAGGAGCCGTCGGCGACGGACGCCTCCAGCCGGTCGAGCCCGGCGAGCATCCGGTCCAGCTCCTCCTCGGTCAGGAGGCCGGCTCTGCTGAGCACGCGCGCGTGCGCGCGGGAGCCCGCGACGTCGTACGGCGCGAGGCGCCAGTCGAAGTGCACGGAGGCCGACAGCTTGGCCAGGGCCTCGGCGGGGCCGTCGGCGAAACGGCCGCCCCAGAGCCGGACGTCGCCGGTGTTGCTGCTCACTACGGGGGTGCTCCTTGAGTGCGTCGCGCTGGTGCGGCGAGCGGGGCCGGGGCTCTGCCCGGGCCCCGGTCCTCGATCGCCGGGCGGGCTCATTATGAGCCCGCCCGGCGATCGAGGACATTCGGGTAGGAGTGTGGCGGGGAGAGGGACTACGCCTGGTCGCGCTTCGCGGCGATCTTGGCCGAGAGACCGAACAGCTCGATGAAGCCCTGCGCCTTGGACTGGTCGAAGGTGTCGCCCGAGTCGTACGTCGCCAGGTTGAAGTCGTAGAGCGACTCCTCCGAGCGCCGGCCGGTGACGACGGCACGGCCGCCGTGCATGGTCATCCGGATGTCGCCGGTGACGTGCTGGTTGGCCTCGTTGATGAAGCCGTCCAGGGCGCGCTTCAGCGGGGAGAACCACAGACCGTCGTAGACCATCTCGCCCCACCGCTGCTCGACCTGCCGCTTGTAGCGGGCCAGCTCGCGCTCGACGGTGACGTTCTCCAGCTCCTGGTGCGCGGTGATCAGCGCGATCGCGCCCGGGGCCTCGTACACCTCACGGGACTTGATGCCGACGAGCCGGTCCTCGACCATGTCGATCCGGCCGATGCCCTGGGCGCCCGCCCGCTCGTTCAGCTGCTGGATCGCCTGGAGGACCGTGACCGGCTTGCCGTCGATGGCGACCGGGACGCCCTCCTTGAAGGAGATGACGACCTCGTCGGCGTCGCGGTGCTCGGCCGGGTTGGACGTGTACTCGTAGATGTCCTCGATCGGGCCGTTCCAGATGTCCTCCAGGAAGCCCGTCTCGACCGCCCGTCCGAAGACGTTCTGGTCGATGGAGTACGGGGACTTCTTGGTGGTCGCGATCGGGAGGTTCTTCTCCTCGCAGAAGGCGATCGCCTTGTCACGGGTCATCGCGTAGTCGCGGACCGGGGCGATGCACTTCAGCTCGGGGGCGAGGGCGACGATGCCGGCCTCGAAGCGGACCTGGTCGTTGCCCTTGCCGGTGCAGCCGTGGGCGACGGTGTCGGCGCCGTGCTTCTTGGCGGCGGCCACGAGGTGCTTGACGATCGTCGGCCGGGAGAGGGCCGAGACCAGCGGGTAGCGGTCCATGTAGAGCGCGTTGGCCTTGATCGCCGGGAGGCAGTACTCGTCGGCGAACTCGTCCTTGGCGTCGGCGACCTCGGCCTCGACGGCACCACAGGCGAGCGCGCGCTTGCGGATGACGTCGAGGTCCTCGCCGCCCTGACCGACATCCACGGCGACGGCGATGACCTCGGCGCCCGTCTCCTCGGCGATCCAGCCGATGGCGACGGAGGTGTCCAGGCCCCCCGAGTAGGCGAGTACGACGCGCTCGGTCACGGGTTTCTCCTAACGGTGCATACGCTGACGGGTATAACTATGCAGTCCACCGTATGTTTTGTCAACGCGGTCCCGGCAGGTCGGCCCGAACACGCTCCCCGCATCACCCGTCGCTCTCCGTGATCTCGGCCACCAGTACCCGTGGATGGCTGTGCTCCAGGTCCTTGGTGGCCGTGAGAAGGGTGAGCGTGCCTTCGGCGGCCAGCTCCACGAGCCGTTCGAGGGCCTCCGAGGCGGCCGAACCGGCTTCGGCCAGTTCCTCGCGGTATCGGTCGGCGAATTCCGGGTACTTCCGCGGATCGTGCCCGTACCACTTCCGCAGTTCGGCGGACGGGGCCGCCGTTTTCAGCCAGTCGTCGAACACGGCGTCGGTCTTGGCGAGCCCGCGCGGCCAGAGGCGGTCGACGAGCACCCGCGTGCCGTCGCCCGGCTCCGCCGCCTCGTAGACCCGCCGGATCCGTACCCCGTGTGCCGGCTTCTTCTCGGTCATGCGTCCCGTCCCGTCCGGTTCACTCGCTGGGAAACGTCTCGACGCGCGCGACATTCGGCGCCGACAATAGATGTCATGGGAAAGCACTACGAACGGATCGATGGCCGCATTCGCACCTTCATCGAACAACAGCCCCTGTTCTTCACCGCAACGGCCCCTCGCGCCGACGACGGGCATGTCAACCTCTCGCCCAAGGGCCGCTCGGGCAGCCTCGTCGTGCTGGACGAGTCGACGCTCGCGTATCTCGACTTCGGCGGCAGCGGCGCCGAGACCATCGCGCACCTGCGGGAGAACGGCCGCATCACGCTGATGTGGTGCGCGTTCACCGGGCCGCCGAAGATCCTGCGGGTGCACGGGCGCGGCGAGCCGGTCTTCCGCGACGACCCGCGCTGGGGCGGGTACATCGCACGGTTCGGGGACGCGGACGGGCCGAGCGCACGGGCGATCATCCTGGTCACCGCGGTACGGATCAGCGATTCCTGTGGATTCGCCGTCCCCTTCATGGACTACCGGGAGGAGCGCACCCAGCACGCGGAGCACTTCGGCAGGAAGTCGGACGACGAGTTCGCGGCGTACTGCGAGAAGAAGGAGTTCGTGGGCGTGAGCCTGGACGGCCTGCCCGCGCTGCCACTACCGCTCCCCGCGCGCACGGACACCCCCGCCGAGACCCTTGAACCCCGTACGGCCTAGGGTCTGTCGTTCGGATCAGGCCGGATCAGGGAGCGGGGTCCGGTGCGTGCGATCGCAACGCGGAGCGTTGGCGACCGACGACAACGCGGCACGCACGCCCGCCGCGTTGTCGGACTCGCCCGAGTACGCCCGGTACGGATGCGATCCTCCGTCTGGAGAGGCGGTCAAGTCGCGACCGGCATACGGTCCGAGCATGCGCGTCCTTCGCACGCTCGGCTCCGTCCTGCTCGCCGTCACCGCCACGGTCGCCGCGGGACCCGTCGTACCCTCGGACACCTCCGTGCCACTGCCCGAGCGGATGGCCGACACCGGCGGCGGCAGTCAGCTGATCACCGCCGAGGCCGCGACCACCGGCGCGACCACGGGCCGCGTCACCTGGTGGGACCGGCGCGGCGGGCGCTGGGTGGCGGCGGGGTCGGCGGACGCGCGGTTCGGCGCGGGCGGACTGGTCCGGGGCACCGAGCGCCGGCAGGGCACCTCGACCACACCCACCGGGCTCTACGACCTGCCCTACGCGTTCGGCATCCGGCCGGCGCCGAAGGGGACCCGTTACCCGTACCGCCCGGTGACCGACCGGTCCTGGTGGTGCCAGGACAACGACTCGCGCGCGTACAACCGGTGGGTCGAGGGCCTGCCGGCCGACTGCCGGGCCGGTGAGGCCGAGAAGCTGACCGACTTCGGCACGCAGTACGCCCACGCCCTGGTCATCGGCTTCAACTACGAGCGGCCCGTGCGCGGCCGGGGCGCCGCGATCTTCCTGCACGTCGACGGCAAGGGCGCGACGGCCGGTTGTGTCTCCGTGCCCGCCGGGGCGATGAGCCGCATCCTGGCGTGGGCCGACCCCGGGCGCTCACCGCACATCGCGGTGGGCACGGAGTCGGGGCGCACGGCGCTCACGAACTACTGACCCCCGCCGGCCCGGCTCCCCCGGTCAGCCGTCCTTCTGGGCCAGCCGCAGCAGATGGTCCGCGAGCGCCTGCCCGCCCGCCGGGTCGCGGCTGATCAGCAGCAGCGTGTCGTCGCCCGCGATGGTACCGAGGATCGGCCGGAGTTCGGCCTGGTCGATGGCCGAGGCGAGGAACTGGGCGGCGCCCGGCGGCGTACGGAGCACCACGAGATTGGCGGACGCCTCGGCGGAGATGAGCAGTTCGCCGGAGAGCCGGCGCATGCGCTCCTCCTTCGCGGACTCACCGAGCGGGGCGTGCGGGGTGCGGTAGCCGCCCTCGCTGGGGACCGCGTAGATCAGCTCGCCGCCGGTGTTGCGGATCTTCACGGCGCCCAGCTCGTCCAGATCGCGCGAGAGCGTCGCCTGCGTGACGCTCAGACCGTCGTCGGCGAGGAGCTTGGCGAGCTGGCTCTGGCTGCGGACCGGCTGCCGGTTGAGGATGTCCACGATCCGGCGGTGCCGCGCCGTGCGGGTCTGCGGGACGGACGGGCCGCTGTGCTCGGCCGCGCCGTTCCCGCCCTCGGCGCCGTGCGTGCCGTTGCCGTTGGTGCCGTTCGCTTCGATCCCGTTGTGCTCGGGTGCCTGCGCCTCGGTCATCGTCGTCTCATTCCCCGGATCGTCCGTCCCCGTCGGTCCCCTGTGCGGTGTCGAGGATGCCCGGCAGGGCCCGGAGGAACGTGTCCACCTCGTCGTCGCCGATGATCAGCGGTGGCATGAGCCGTACGACATCGGGAGCTGGCGCGTTCACCAGGAGACCGGCATCCTGAGCCGCCTGCTGCACCCGCGGCGCGAGGGACCCGGTGAGCACGATACCCAGCAGCAGCCCCGCGCCACGGACATGCGAGACCAGGGGGTGTCCGAGCGCCTCGATTCCGTCCCGCAGCCGCTCCCCCAGCCGCTTCACCTGGTCGAGCGCGCCGTCGGCGCCGAGCGTGTCCAGCACGGCGAGTCCGGCGGCGCACGCGACGGGGTTTCCGCCGAAGGTCGTCCCGTGCTGGCCGGGCTTGAGCAGGTCGGCCGCCGGGCCGAACGCCAGGGTCGCGCCGAGCGGCAGACCCCCGCCGAGCCCCTTGGCGAGCGTGACGACATCGGGCTCGACACTCTGGTGGGCCTGGTACTCGAACCAGTGCCCGGTCCGGCCGACACCCGTCTGGACCTCGTCGAGCACCAGCAGGGTGCCGGTCGCGCGGGTGATCTCCCGCGCCGCCTCCAGGTATCCCTTCGGCGGGACGACGACGCCGTTCTCCCCCTGGATGGGCTCGATGATCAGCAGCGCGGTCTCCTCGGTGACGGCGGCCCTGAGCGCGTCGGCGTCTCCGTACGGAACGTGCGTGACATCACCGGGCAGCGGCAGGAACGGCTCCCGCTTGCCCGGCTGCCCGGTGAGCCCGAGCGCGCCCATCGTGCGCCCGTGGAAGCCGCCGTCGGTGGCGACCATGTGCCCGCGGCCGGTGAGCCGGCCGATCTTGAACGCGGCCTCGTTCGCCTCGGCGCCGGAGTTGCAGAAGAAGACCCGGCCGGGGCGGTCGGCGAGGTCGATGAGCCGTTCGGCGAGGGCGACGGGCGGGCCGGCGACGTACAGGTTCGACACGTGCCCGAGGGAGGCGATCTGCCGGGAGACCGCCTCGACGACGGCGGGGTGCGCGTGTCCGAGGGCGTTCACTGCGATACCGGCGACGAAGTCGGTGTACGCGGTGCCGTCGGCGTCCCAGACGGTGGCCCCGTCGCCGCGCACGAGGGAGAGGGGCGGGGTGCCGTAGTTGTCGGCCATGACGTGCCGCCAGCGCCGCGCGAGCTCCTGGTTGCTGTCGTCGGTCATGATGCTCCCCCTTCTGTGAGCGGTGCGATCTCTGTCGGTTCGACCGGCTCCCGGCCGTCGGGGACGACCATCGTGCCGATGCCTTCGTCGGTGAAGATCTCCAGCAGGATCGAGTGCTGTACGCGGCCGTCGAGCACGCGGGCGGTGTTGACCCCGTTGCGCACGGCGAACAGACAGCCCTCCATCTTCGGCACCATGCCGCTGGACAGCTCGGGCAGCAGCTTCTCCAGCTCGGTCGCGGTGAGCCTGCTGATGACGTCGTCGTTGTTCGGCCAGTCCTCGTACAGGCCCTCGACGTCGGTGAGGACCATGAGCGTCTCGGCCCCGAGCGCCGCGGCGAGCGCGGCGGCGGCGGTGTCGGCGTTGACGTTGTAGACGTGTCCGTCGTCGGCGCTGCGCGCGATCGAGGAGATGACGGGGATACGGCCGTCGGCGAGCAGGGCCTCGATGGCGCCGGGGTCGATGGCGGTGATCTCCCCGACGCGGCCGATGTCGACGAGTTCGCCGTCGATACGGGGCCGGTGCCGGGTCGCCGAGATGGTGTGCGCGTCCTCGCCCGTCAAGCCGACGGCGAGCGGACCGTGCTGGTTGAGCAGTCCGACGAGTTCACGCTGGACCTGGCCGGCGAGCACCATCCGTACGACGTCCATCGCCTCGGGCGTGGTGACCCGCAGCCCGGCCTTGAACTCGCTGACCAGCCCGTGCCGGTCGAGCTGCGCGCTGATCTGGGGGCCGCCGCCGTGCACGACGACCGGCTTGAGGCCGGCCTGCCGCAGGAAGACGACGTCCTGGGCGAACGCGGCCTTGAGGTCCTCGTCCACCATGGCGTTGCCGCCGAACTTGATGACGACGATCTTGCCGTTGTGACGGGTGAGCCAGGGCAGCGCCTCGATGAGGATCTGCGCCTTGGGCAGGGCGGTGTGCTTGCGCGCGGTCATGAGCTGTACGCGCTGTTCTCGTGTACGTAGTCGGCGGTGAGGTCGTTGGTCCAGATGACCGCGGACTCCGTGCCGGCCGCGAGGTCGGCGGTGATCCGTACCTCCCGGAAGCGCATGTCGACGAGGTCGCGGTCGTCACCGACCGAGCCGTTCCTGCATACCCAGACGTCGTTGATGGCGACGTTCAGCCGGTCGGGGTCGAAGGCGGCGGAGGTCGTACCGATCGCCGACAGCACACGGCCCCAGTTGGGGTCCTCGCCGTGCAGTGCGCACTTGAGGAGGTTGTTACGGGCGACGGAGCGGCCGACCTCGACGGCGTCGTCCTCGGTCGCCGCGTTGATCACCTCGATACGGATGTCCTTGCTGGCGCCCTCGGCGTCGCCGATGAGCTGGCGGCCCAGGTCGTCGCAGACCGCGCGGACGGCCTCCGCGAACTCCGCCCGGCCGGGCGTCACCCGGGAGGCGCCGGAGGCGAGGAGCAGCACGGTGTCGTTGGTGGACATGCAGCCGTCGGAGTCGACCCGGTCGAAGGTGGTCCGGGTGGCGGCGCGCAGGGCCGAGTCGAGCGCGGGGCTGTCGACGTCGGCGTCGGTGGTGAGAACGACGAGCATGGTGGCGAGGCCGGGGGCGAGCATGCCGGCGCCCTTGGCCATCCCGCCGACGGTCCAGCCGTCGCCGCTCACGACGGCCGTCTTGTGCACGCTGTCGGTGGTCTTGATGGCGATGGCGGCCTTCTCGCCGCCGTGCGCGGAGAGTTCGGCGGCCGCCTTCTCGATGCCCGGCAGGAGCTTGTCCATCGGGAGGTTGATGCCGATGAGCCCGGTGGAGGCGACGGCGATCTCGCCGGGGCTGTGGCTCTCGGGGGCGGCCTGGTTGAGCACCTCGGCGGCCTTCTCGGCGGTGGCGTGGGTGTCCTGGAAGCCCTTGGGGCCCGTACAGGCGTTGGCACCACCGGAGTTGAGGACGACGGCGGAGATCCGGCCGCCCTTGACGACCTGCTCCGACCAGAGGACGGGGGCGGCCTTGACCCGGTTGGAGGTGAACACGCCGGCGGCGGCGCGGCGCGGGCCGGTGTTGACCACGAGGGCCAGGTCCGGGGTGCCGCTGTCCTTGATCCCGGCGGTGATGCCCGCCGCCGTGAATCCGCCTGCTGCGGTGACGCTCACTGCATCTCCTTGGTCGGGTGGGTGTTGGTGTCTCTCGCCCCGTTGGGGTGGCTGCTCACGGTGCGACTCCGGTGGCCGGGAGACCGGTCTCCTCGGGCAGCCCGAGCGCGATGTTCATGCTCTGGACCGCGCCGCCGGCGGTGCCCTTGGTGAGGTTGTCGATGGCGCTGATCGCGATGACGCGCCGGGCGTCCTCGTCGAGGACGACCTGGACCTGCGCGGTGTTGGAGCCGTACACGGACGCGGTCGCCGGCCACTGCCCCTCGGGCAGGAGCGTCACGAACGCCTCCTCGGCGAACGCCTTCTCGTACGCGCCGCGCACCTCCGCCGCGCTCACGTCCGGCCTCGCCTTCGCCGAGCAGGTGGCGAGGATGCCGCGTGACATGGGGGCGAGGGTGGGGGTGAAGGAGACACCGACGCGTTCCCCGGCCGCCGCGCTGAGGTTCTGGATCATCTCGGGGGTGTGCCGGTGTCCGCCGCCGACGCCGTACGGGCTCATGGAGCCCATGACCTCGGAGCCGAGCAGATGCGGCTTGACCGCCTTGCCCGCCCCGGAGGTACCGGTGGCGGCGGTGATGACGGCCTCGGGCTCCACGAGCCCCGCGCCGTACGCGGGGAAGAGCGCGAGCGAGACGGCCGTCGGATAGCAGCCGGGCACCGCGACGCGCCTGGACCCCTCCAACGCGGCGCGGGCGCCCGGCAGTTCGGGAAGCCCGTAGGGCCAGGTACCGGCATGGGCGGAGCCGTAGAACGCCTCCCAGTCGGCGGCGTCCTTCAGCCGGAAGTCCGCGCCCATGTCGACGACGAGCGCGTCGTCGCCGAGCCGCTCGGCTACGGCGGCGGACTGCCCGTGCGGCAACGCGAGAAAGACCACGTCGTGCCGGGCGAGGACCTCGGTGGTGGTGGGCTCCAGCACACGGTCGGCCAGCGGCCCGAGGTGGGGCTGGAGGGCACCGAGAAGTTGACCGGCATTAGAGTTGCCGGTCAGGGCGCCGATCACGACCCCGGGGTGCCCCAGGAGCAGCCGGAGCAATTCCCCGCCGGCGTATCCACTGGCTCCCGCCACCGCTGCACGTACTGCCATCGAAGCCCTCCTCGTCGATGGCATGACTATACGTAGCTTCGCAGCTTTATGCAATGACGATTTCCCGGCCGGGGTGGGCCGGAGCCGACGATGTCCGACCTGCCGAAGGCGGTCCACCCCGAGCCCGAGGACGTGTCGGCGAGTACGCCGGGCATCCGTCGCGTCATGTGCGCCGTCGACGACGTCGGGAACGCACGTGGGCCGAGTTCGGACGCCGGCCGGGCCGCCGCCGTACGGACCCATCGCGGGACGGGCGTTTTCCCGGCCCGGACGAGGCGGCGACGGCGTCCTGCGTACGGCACCGGATCCTGAGCGCGCTGCCGCACTGGGAGACCTGTGTCCGCTGCTCCGAGGAGTGGGGCTGAGAAATATCCGACCGGTTTCTCCTCCGCGTGTCGATCCGGGCCGCCGCCGTTCGTATGGACGGTGAGAGGTCGGCGAACCGTCGCCGACCACGCCCGCACCACCCGCACCACCCGCACCACCCGCACCGAGGAGGAACCGGAATGAAGCACTATCTGCTCAGCGTGATCCAGCCCGCCGGAGAACCGCCCGCCGCCGATGTCCTGGCGGAGATCGGCCGCAGTCTCGACGCCTTCCACGACGAGCTGAAGACCGCGGGCGGCTGGGTCTTCGCCGGCGGACTGCACTCCCCGGACACCGCCACCGTCGTACGGGTCGAGGACGGCCACGTGCTCATGACCGACGGGCCGTACACCGAGAGCAAGGAGTTTCTCGGCGGACTGTGCATCGTCCGCGCGCCCGATCTGGACGCGGCCCTCGAATGGGGGGCGAAGGCCACGCGTGCGACGACACTGCCCATCGAGGTGCGGCCGTTCCACGGCGAGACCGACAGCTGATGTCCGACTCCCCGGACGCTCCGGCGCGGGACACCGTCTCCCGGTCCGCGATCGAGCGCGTCTTCCGTACGGAGTACGGCCGGGCGGTGTCCGTCCTGGTCCGTGTCTTCGGCGACATCGACATCGCCGAGGAGGCGGTCCAGGACGCGTTCACCACGGCGCTCTCGCGCTGGCAGGACACCGGGGTCCCGCCGAGTCCGGCCGGCTGGATCATCACCACGGCGCGCAACCGGGCCATCGACCGGCTCCGCAGGGAAGCCACCCGCGCCGACCGTTACGCGCGGGCCGCGCTCCTGTACGCCCCCGACGGACCGGCCGAGGAGGGCCCCGTGCGTGACGACCGGCTCCGGTTGATCTTCACCTGCTGCCATCCCGCGCTGGCGCCCGCCGCCCGCGTCGCCCTCACCCTGCGGCTGCTCGGCGGCCTCACCACCGCGGAGATCGCCCATGCCTTCCTGGTGCCCGAACCGACCATGGCGCAGCGGCTCGTACGCGCCAAGGGCAAGATCCGCGACGCCGGGATCCCCTACCGGATCGCGCGCGACGCCGATCTGCCCGACCGGCTCGACGCGGTGCTGTCCGTCGTGTATCTGATCTTCAACGAGGGCTACGCGGCGAGTTCGGGCGACCGGCTCGTCCGTGACGACCTCTGTAAGGAGGCCGTCCGTCTCGGCCGGCTGCTGGTCGACCTCATGCCCGACGAGCCCGAGGCCCGGGGGCTGCTCGCGCTCATGCTGCTGATCGAGTCGCGCCGGGCCGCCCGTACCACCGCCGACGGAGGGCTCGTGCTCCTCGCCGACCAGGACCGCGACCGCTGGGACCGCGACCTCGTCACGGAGGGGCAGGCCCTGGTGCGGCAGTGTCTTCGGCGAGGCCGGCCGGGCCCGTACCAGATCCAGGCGGCGGTCAACGCCGTGCACAGCGACGCGCCGAGCGCCGCCGCGACGGACTGGGGGCAGATCCGCCGGCTGTACGACCAGTTGCTCGCCCTCGCTCCGGGTCCGGTCGTCGCCCTCAACAGGGCGGTCGCCGTGGCCGAGGTCGACGGGCCCGCCGCGGCGCTGACGCTCGTGGACGCCCTCGGGGCGGAACTCGACGGCTACCACGCGTTCCACGCCGTCCGCGCCGATCTGCTCGGACGCCTCGGCCGTCGCGGGGAGGCGGCGCAGGCGTACGCGGCGGCCGCCGCCCGGACGGAGAACGCCGCCGAGCGCGACTTCCTGCGGCGCCGCGAGAGCGAGTGCCGGCCCGGCCCGGCGCGCCCGCGGTGAGCGCTTGACTTCGAGAACACTCCAATACGTACCGTCGCCTCATGACTACTCCTCAGCACAGGATCGGATCAGGTTTCGGCGCGGCCAGCACCGCGGAGGAGGTTCTGCGGGGTGTCGACCTCGCCGGGAAACTCGCGGTCGTCACCGGCGGTTACTCGGGCCTCGGCCTGGAGACGACGCGCGCGCTGGCCGGCGCGGGCGCCCACGTCGTGGTGCCCGCCCGGCGGCGCGCCGTCGCCGGGGAAGCCGTCGCGGGGATCTCGGGAGCAGCCGGGAAGGTCGAGGTGGACGAGCTGGACCTCGGTGACCTCGACAGTGTCCGCGCCTTCGCCGAGAGGTTCCTGGCCTCGGGCCGCGGCATCGACATGATGATCGACAACGCCGGGATCATGGCATGCCCCGAGACCCGCGTCGGACTTGGCTGGGAGGCGCAGTTCGCGACCAACCACCTCGGCCACTACGCCCTGGTCAACCGCCTCTGGCCGGCGCTCGAGCGCGGCGGCGCCCGCGTCGTCTCGGTGTCGTCGGCGGGCCACCGCAGCTCCCCCATCCGCTGGGACGACGTGCAGTTCGAGCGGGGTTACGACAAGTGGCAGGCGTACGGGCAGGCGAAGACCGCCAACGTGCTGTTCGCCGTGCGGCTCGACGCGCTCGGCAGGGACTCCGGTGTACGGGCCTTCTCGCTGCACCCCGGTGGCATTCTCACGCCGCTCCAGCGTCACCTTCCCAAGGAGGAGATGGTCGCCCTCGGATGGATCGACGAGGAGGGCAACCCGCTGAACCGGTCGTTCAAGACGCCCGAGCAGGGGGCGGCCACACAGGTCTGGGCGGCGACCTCTCCTCAGCTGGCCGGCGCGGGCGGTGTGTACTGCGAGGACTGCGACATCGCCGAGCCCGCCGACGAGGCGGACTCCAAGGGCGGCGTACGCGAGTACGCGAAGGACCCCGAGCAGGCGGCGCGGCTCTGGGCGCTCTCCGCCGAACTCACGGGCGTCGACGCTTTCGCGGCGAAGGGCTGAGCGGTTCGAAGGTGACGGGGCGGAAGGACGGGTCGGCTCGGGATGTCCGCCGGTCCGTGGTCGTCCCGGCAGCCCGCACCGCGGTCACGGGTCACGACGCGCGGGCGTCGAGGCGCAGGCTCCAGCGGCCGGGGCCGCCCATGAGGGTCACCGTGGACAGGGGACGCACGTCCACGTTCCAGAAGCTCGGTGCGGGGGCGTGCAGGGCGTACACGAGCGCCGCCCTGATGACCGCCGGTTCGGCGACGGCCACGATGGCGGCGATGTCGTCGGCGGGTCGGGTGTCCAGCCAGCCGCCTATACGGGAGATGAACGCCAGCAGCGGTTCGCCGCCGTGCGGGGCCGAGCGCGGGTCGGCGAGCCAGGCGTCCACGGCGGCCGGTTCACGGGCGGCGACGTCCGCGAAGGTGCAGCCGCGCCAGCGGCCCATGTCGCAGTCCCGGAGGGCCGGCTGGACGAGGGGTGCGTAGCCGAGGGCCTCCCCGGTGGCGCGGCTGCGCGCGGTGGGCGAGCAGTAGCGCAGATCGGCGGCGGCCAGCGGCACGAGCGCGTGCGCGAGGAGCTGCACCTCGTGCCAGCCGGCCTGGTCGAGGGGGCGGTCGTCGTCGAAACGTTCGGCAAGTGGGGCTGAGCTGCGCGCTGCGGCGACCAACGTGACCCGAACACTCATGCCGGGATCGTGAGCCCGAAACCCGCACAGGTCAAGAGGGGGGCTGAAGGTCCGGAGTCATCCACATCAAGGGGTTTTCGAGGGACTTGAACCCCACTTTCTCGTAGACGCCGTGGGCGTGCTCCGTGGCCAGCAGCACGCGCCGCAGCCCCAGCGGGGCGAGGTGGTCGCGTGCGGCGGTGACCAGTTCGGTGCCGAGCCCCTTGCCCCGGGCGACGGGGGCGACGCACACGTCGCAGAGCCAGGCGAAGGTGGCGTGGTCGGTGACGACGCGGGCGTAGGCGACCTGTTCGCCCGACGCGGGGTCGCAGGCACCGAAGTTGAGCGACCCGGCGATCGCCCTGTCCTGGACACCGCGGTCCCGGCCGAGCGCCCAGGACGCGTCCGTCGACAGCCAGCGGTGGATCCGCTCGGCGTCGAGGCGCCCGGGGTCGGTGGAGATGTCGTACGCGGCGGAGGGCGTCGTCTCGGTCATGGCGGAAGGTTGCCGGCCGGGGCGCCGGTTGTCAGTGGCGGGTGCCACGATCGGCCCATGTGGTCAGCCCAGCACCTCGTCGCAGGCGGTACGCAGCCGCCGCACGCCGTCGGCGATCTCCTGCGCTCCCGCGACGGCCGCGTAGCCCAGCCGCAGGTGGCCGGCGGAGGGTTCGGCGCAGAAATAGGGGCGGCCGGGGGTGACGGCGACTCCCGCGCGCAGTGCGGCGGAGGTGAGGGTCCGCTCGTCGGTGCCGTCGGGCAGGCGCAGCCACAGGTGGTAGCCGCCGGGCGGGATGTACGGGAGCGCGAGTTCCGGGAGGTGTTGGCGGACGGCGGCCGCCATGGTGTCCCTGCGGTTCTTCAACTCCCTTGAGAGGGATCGCAGATGGCGGTTCCATGCGGACGATCCGACCAGTTCGAGGGCGGCCTCCTGGAGGGGGCGGGCGACGAAGAAGCAGTCGACGACATGGATGGCGCGCAGCCGTTCCAGCACCGGGCCGCGGGCGGCCAGCACCCCCACCCGGAGGCTGGGTGACGTGGCCTTGGTGAGTGAGCAGACATGGACGACGACTCCGTCGGGGTCGTCGGCGGCGAGCGGGCCGGGCAGCGGCCCCGCGTCCTCGTGGACGAGACGGCGCACGAAGTCGTCCTCGACGACGAAGGCCCCCGCCTCACGGGCGATCCGCAGCACCTCGGGCCGCCGGGCGGTGGAGAGGATCGCTCCGGTCGGGTTCTGGATGAGGGGCTGGCAGACGAACACCCGCGCTCCGGTGGCACGGAAGGCGGAGGCGAGGAGTTCGGGGCGTACGCCTTCGGGGTCGACGGGGACGGGAACGGGCCGCAGTCCGGAGGCCCGTGCGATGGCGAGCATGCCGGGATAGGTGGGTGATTCGACGAGGACGGGCGCGCCGGGCGGGGCGAGCGCGCGCAGCGCGGTGGTCAGGGCGCTCTGGCCACCGGAGGTGACGAGTACGTCGGCGGCCGTCCAGGTGTCGCCGATGCCGCGGGCGAACCACTCACGGAGTTCGGGCAGCCCGTCGGTCGGCGGGCGGCTCCAGGCGCCGGGGCGTCTGCCCGCGCGGGCCAGGGCGGCGGCCATGGCCCGCTCGGGCTGGAGGGAGGAGTGGAGGTAGCCGCCGTTGAACTCGATCACTCCGGGGGCGGGCGCGGCGAGGGTGGTCAGTACGGCGGAGGAGTCGACGCTGCGCGGGACGAGTTCGGTGGCGGCGTCGGCGCTGAGCGCGACCTCCTGCCAGGAGGTGTCACCGGCTCGCGGGGTGCCGGGCCGGGCCGGTGCGCGGAAGGCTCCGGCGCCGGGGCGGGTGACGACCAGCCCTTCGGCGGAGAGCTGGGCCAGTGCACGGGAGACGGTCACCGGGGAGACCCGATGGCGCTCCACCAACTCTCTGCTGGACGGCAGCTTTCCACCAGGTGAGTAGCGGTCCAGCTCCGCTCGCAGAGACTTCGCCAACTCGGCCACACTGCTACGCTCTTGCATGACAGCACAGGATAGCGCTACTCGCCCGGCACCGATAGCGGTCACCGGCGGCACCCTCCTCGCGTCGGCGGGTGTCCTCGCCTTCTCCCTCACCTTCCCGGCGACGGTCTGGGGGCTGGAGAGTTTCGGTCCCTGGTCCCTGGTCGCGGTGCGCAGCGTGCTCGCCGCGCTGATCGCGGGCGGCTTCCTGCTGGCGGTGCGCGTACCGCTCCCGGCGCGTCGGCACTGGGGCGCCTTCGCGGTGGTGGCGGCCGGTGTGGTGCTCGGCTTCCCGATGCTCACGACGCTGGCCCTCCGGACGTCGACCACGGCGCACGCGGCCGTCGTGGTGGGGCTGCTCCCCTTGAGCACCGCCGCGTTCTCGGCGCTGCGTACCGGCCGGCGACCGTCGGTCACGTTCTGGTGCGCGGCCGTCGCGGGCGCGGCCGTGGTGATCGCCTTCACCCTCCAGCAGAGCGGCGGGGCGGTCTCGACCGGCGATCTGTATCTCTTCGGCGCGCTGCTGGTCTGCGCGGCCGGTTACACGGAGGGCGGCAGGCTGGCGCGGCTGATGCCCGGCTGGCAGGTGATCGGCTGGGCCCTGGTCGCGTGCCTGCCGCTCAACCTGGCCGTCTCGGCGGTCGCCCTGTCCGTCGAGCCGGTACGGCTGACGGTTCAGGGTGTGACCGGCCTGGTGTGGGTGGCGGCGGGGTCGACGTTCTTCGGGCTCTACGTCTGGTACCGGGGCATGGCGTCGATCGGGGTCGAGCGGGCCAGCCAGTTGCAGCTCGCCCAGCCACTGCTGACGCTGGTCTGGTCGGTGCTGCTGCTCGGGGAGCGGCCGGCGACGGCCGCGCCGCTGGCGGCCGTCGCCGTACTGCTGTGCATCGCGGTCACCCAGCGGGCCCGCGCGTAGGCGCACTCCCGTCGGGACGGGGCGGGCGCTGTCAGCCCTTGCGCGGCGGGCGTACGCGGGACTTGTAGTGGTCGGCCACCGCCCTCGCGAACGCGCCGTTCTTGTCGTTCACGCACTCCAGCGCGGAGAAGTAGCAGTGTCCCCGTACCTCCGGGTACTGCTTGGCGAAGGTCAGATGGCGGGAGACCTCCGCCACGTCCTGCCAGGGCGCGGGCTGGGCGGGGTCGCCCGCCTTGTAGAGGGCCTCACCGATGTAGAGGTCGACGTCGGTCCCCTTCACCACCTCGCTCCACCAGGGCACGAGCTTCGCGTAGTCGGCGGCGGCGAAGCCGATGTTCCAGTAGACCTGCGGGGTGATGTAGTCGATCCAGCCCTCCTTGACCCACTTCCTGGTGTCGGCGTACAGGTCGTCGTAGGTCTGCACGCCGGCCATGGTGTCGGAGCCGGTCGGGTCGGTGGCGATGTTGCGCCACACCCCGAACGGGCTGATGCCGAAGGCGACGTGCTTCTTGGTCCTCTTGATCCGCTCCGCCGTCTCGCGCACCAGCCGGTCGGTGTTGTCGCGCCGCCAGGACGCCTTGTCCGGGAAGCCCGCGCCGTACTGCTCGTACTGCGCGTCGTCGTCGAAGACCTGGCCGGCCACCGGGTACGGATAGAAGTAGTCGTCCCAGTGCACGGCGTCGATGTCGTAGCGCCGTACGGCGTCGAGCATCGCGTCCTGGACGAACTTCCTGACCTCCGGGATGCCCGGGTTGTAGTACAGCTTTCCGCCGTACGGAAGGATCCACTCGGGGTGCTTGCGCGCCGGATGGCTCGGGATCAGCCGGGACGGGTCCGTGTGATTGGCCACGCGGTACGGGTTGAACCAGGCGTGCAGTTCGAGACCGCGCTTGTGGGCCTCCTTGACGGCCGTACCCAGCGGGTCCCAGCCCGGGTCCTTGCCCTGTACGCCGGTCAGACACTCGGCCCAGGGCTCGAAGGACGACGGCCACAGCGCGTCGGCGGTCGGCCGCACCTGGAAGATGACGGTGTTCAGCTTCCGGTCGACCGCGGTGTCGAGGAACTTCAGCAGTTCCGCGCGCTGTTCGGCCGCCGGCAGTCCGGGCTTCGACGGCCAGTCGCGGTTGACGACCGTGGCGAGCCACATGCCGCGCAGCTCACTGCGTGCGCTGTGCCGGCCCCCGGAACCCCCGGCGGCCCCCGCACCCGCCGCCGCTCCGGTCCCACCGGTCGTCCCGGTCGCCCGCGCCGCTCCCGCCGCGGCGACGGCGTCGCCCGCCATCGCCAGTGACGTGAGCGCGCCCGTCGTGACCGCCACGAACCCTCTTCTACCGATTTGCCGCATTTACTGACCCCTCGTGGGTGAACTCGGACTGACGTTGCCGCACAGCATGCCCGCCCCGACCCACGGTGCACACACCTGTGCGGAGTAACGTCGAGGGCCGAAGCGGGCACCGGAATCACACGGCGCCCCGCAGAACCGGGACCAGCGAAAGGCACGATGTGACCGACATCGAACGCGTCGGAGTGGTGGGCTGCGGCCAGATGGGCGCAGGCATCGCGGAGGTGTGCGCCCGCAGCGGCCTCGAGGTGATGGTCGCCGAGACCACCGGCGAGGCACTGGAGATAGGGCGCACCCGCCTCTACAACTCCCTCTCGAAGGCCGCCGAACGCGGCAAGATCACCGAGGAGGACCGTGACGCGACCCTCGGCAGGCTCAGTTTCACCACCGACCTCGGGGAGTTCGCCGACCGCGATCTGGTGATCGAGGCCGTCGTCGAGAACGAGCAGGTCAAGACGGAGATCTTCCAGGTCCTCGACCAGGTCGTGACGCGCACCGACGCGATCCTGTCCTCGAACACCTCCTCCATTCCGCTGGTGAAGCTGGCCGTCGCGACGTCCCGTCCCGACCAGGTCATCGGCATCCACTTC
This sequence comes from Streptomyces sp. S4.7, assembly GCF_010384365.1. NCBI lineage: Bacteria > Bacillati > Actinomycetota > Actinomycetes > Kitasatosporales > Streptomycetaceae > Streptomyces > Streptomyces sp. S4.7. The sequence continues at coordinate 1,209,925 of NZ_CP048397.1, forward strand.
TTCAACCCGGCACCGGTCCAGCAGCTCGTCGAACTGATCCCGGCGCTGACCACGTCGGACGACACGGTCAAGCGCGCCGAGGCCGTCGTGCGGGACGTGCTGGGCAAGCACGCGATCCGCGCCCAGGACCGGTCCGGTTTCGTGGTGAATGCCCTGCTCATCCCCTATCTGCTCTCGGCGATCCGGATGTTCGAGTCCGGCATCGCCAGCCGTGAGGACATCGACAACGGCATGGAGATGGGCTGCGCCCACCCGATGGGTCCGCTCAAGCTCGCCGATCTGATCGGCCTGGACACCGTCGCCTCGGTCGCCGATTCGATGTATGCCGAGTACAAGGAGCCCCTGTACGCCGCTCCCCCGTTGCTGCAGCGCATGGTGGACGCGGGGCGCCTCGGCCGTAAGTCGGGCTCGGGCTTCTACCCGTACGGCTGAGCCTTCGGGACCGGGCTCACCTCGGCGCTACGCGCCGCCGCCCAGTCGCAGGTGATGGAGCATCAGCAGTCCGGCCGCCATGTTGGCGGCCGGCACCAGGCCGCGCGCGATCATCTCGGGGACGTGTTCGAGCGGTATCCACTCCCGGCGCGAGGACTCGAAGTCGTCCTCGGGATGGCCGGTGTAGGTGGCCGCTTCCGACCAGTAGAGATGGTGCCGGGAGTCGGTCAGGCCGTTGGACGGCTCGACGGTGAGCAGGTGATGGAGGCGGCCGGGGCGCCAGCCGGTCTCCTCCTCCATCTCCCGCGCCGCCGCGCTCTCGACGGACTCGCCGTCCTCGACGACGCCCGCGGCCAGTTCCCAGCCCCAGCTGTCGGTGATGAAGCGGTGCCTCCAGAGCATCAGCACCTCGTTGGCCTCGTTGACCGCCGTCGCGACGGCCACCGGACGGAGCCGGATGAGGAAGTGGTCCAGATGCCTGCCGTCGGGAAGTTCGACGTCCGCGAGATTCACCTGGAACCAGCGATTCTCGTACACGGTCTGTTCGCTCAAGTTCGCCCACTGCACGGTTTTGCCACCTTCCGGTTGGGAGTTGGCAATATGGCAGCAGGCGCCTGCTCACAGGGGAACGCGCAGTGCCCGTGCGACGAATCCGGCCGCTTCCGTCGCCTCCGCGCTGCCGCTCTCCATCAGCCCCAGCCGCACCGCGCCCATCCGGTCCCTGAGTCGCAGCGACTCCATCCCCCGGGCCCGCTCGGCCATCTCCCGGGCCGTACCGGCCGCCCGGTCCGCTTCGCCCTGCCGCAGCTCGATCTGGCTCAGCATCGCGAGCCGGTGCACCCGACCCCGCTCGTGCGCCGGAGCTTCCACCGCCCGGGCCGCGTGCGTCCGCGCGGCCGTCAGATCACCGAGACCGAACAGGGCCTCGGCCACCTGCACATTGACCAGGCCGGGCTCCACATAGCCGGTCTCCTCCGGCTCCTGGCCCGGTGTGATCCGGCCCGCCTCGGCCTCCGCCCGTCCGATGCACACCCGTGCCGCGCCCCCGTCGCCGAGGAGGGCGTACGACTTGGCCTGCATCGCGTACAGATCCGCGGCCAGCGCCGGGGTGATCGCCCGCCCGGCCGTACGCAGCGCGGCCTCGGCGAAGGCCACCGCCTGCCGGTACTCGCCCGTGAACAGCGACTGGTTGACGAGCAGCGCGATGGCGTACGCGCCCAGTCCCGTGTCCCCGCTGGCCTTCGCCAGCCGCAGCGCCTGGTGGAAGTAGCGCTGGGCGAGACCCTGCGCGTCGGAGTCGTACGCGCAGATACCGGCCACCGCCACCAGTCCGCCCGTGGCACGGTGCAGTTGGCGGCCCATCGCGTCGCTGTAGCCGCCGCGCAGCATGGGCGCCGTCTCTGCGTTGAGGAAGCCGACGACCCGCGCGTGGGTGGCGAGACCGCCCGCGCGGCGATACATCAGCTCGTAGTGCGTCCTGGCCGTCCGCAGCAGCTCGATGTCCGCCGGGCCGACACGGCTGTGGCCGACGCGCGAGACGTCCGCGTCCTGCGGCGGGTTCTCCCACTCCCAGACGGGCATCACGGCGTGCGTACCGGTCACGGCGGGCGCCGCCACGACATGGCCCCGCTGCTGCTGGTCGGAGCGCCACAGCGCGGTGGCGCGCTCCACGAAGACCGACAGGGTGGCGTCGCGGCTCGGCGCCCCGGGGGCCGAGCCGAGGCCGATGTCGTCCAGGGTGAGCGTCCGCCCCAGCCGGTCGCCGAGCACCTGGCAGATCAGCTCCGGCACCGGGCCGCGCGGTCGCTGCCCCCTCAACCACCGCAGCACGGACGTGTGTTCGTACCGCAGACCGAGTCCGCGCGCCTGTCCCGCCCGGTTGACCCGGGCGGCGAAACCGGCGTGGGACATGCCCGCCTCGTCGATCAGTGAATCCAGCAGGGTATTGGGCTGCATGTGCCCCTCCGGGAGCTAGGCAGCCTCAGGTTAGTGGGGCATCGCACGGGGTGTGAACGTAACGCCCGTATCGGTACGTTGTGCGCCCTGCCGCGCAGGTCGCCGTGCCGGTTGACTTGGTCGTCTCGCAAGGAGCGGCCGGGCCGCCGCACTCCCCCTCGTGCGGTACGGCGGCCCACACCCCGTCGTCCGTCCCGCCCACCTGCCGGACACTCCGCGGGCGGGACGGACGACTCGGCCGCACGACCCTGTGCCGGCAGCGGCGAACAGGGGGTTGCGAGGCGGATCCACGGCGCAGTGTTCGCCCCCCGGCCTGCGCCGTATCCGCGTTTTCCCTACGCGACTCGACGCGAGCCGACGAGACCGGCGTACGGACACGGCCGAGGGGCGCGCCCGGACCTGAATCCGGACGCGCCCCTCGGTCGTTCAGCCTTCCCGCCGTCGGCTTCCGGGCCGTTCGGCGGACCTGCGGGCGATCACGCCCCGCGCAGCACCGCCCCGGTGCGCCCGGCGGCCAGCGCCACCGCGGAATCGCGCGCGGCGGACGCCTCCTCGACGGTCAGCGTCCGGTCGGCCGCGCGGAACCGCAGCGCGTACGCGAGGGACTTCCTGCCCTCGCCGAGCTGCTCGCCGGTGAAGACGTCGAACAGCCGGATGGATTCCAGCAGTTCACCCGCGCCCTCGTACAGCGCCCGCTCCACGTCGGCGGCCGGCACGTCCTTGCCGACGACCAGCGCCACGTCCTGGGTGGCGACGGGGAAGGTCGAGATCCGCGGCGCCGTCAGCGCGCCGGCGCCCGCCCGCTCCACGAGATCCAGATCGATCTCCATGGCGCAGGTGCGCTCCGGCAGGCCGTACGCCTTGATGACACGCGGGTGCAGCTCACCCGCGTGACCGACGAGGGTCCGCTCGCCGTCCACCGCTGCGTACAGCGCCGCACAGCGGCCCGGGTGCCACGGCGCGTGCTGATCGGCCTCCACCGTCAGCTCGGCGCCCGCCTCGGCGGCGACCGTACGGGCCGCCTCGACGGCGTCCGCCCAGTCGGCCGGACGGCCCTTGCCCCACCAGCCGGCCTGCTCACGCGCACCGGCGAGGACGACGGCGGCACGGCGCGGCTGCCGGGGCAGCGCGGCGTCGAGCGCGGCGATCTCCTCGTCCGTGGGCCGCCGGTCGACGGGCAGCCTGACCGGTGCGCTCTCCTCGCCCGTGGGCCGGAAGACCAGACCCGTCTCGAACAGTGCCAGATCGTGCGAGCCCCGGCCGTCGTTACGGCGCAGCGCGCCGAGGAGCCCCGGCAGCAGCGTCGTGCGCATCGCGGGCTCGGTGTCGGCGAGCGGGTTGACGAGCGTGACCGTACGGCGCCGGTCGTCGTCTGGGGGCAGTCCGAGCTGGTCGAGCTGCGCCCCGCCGATGAACGGGTAGTTCAGCGCCTCGACATAACCCGCGCCCGCCAGCGCGCGGCCGACCCTGCGGTGCAGCCGCTGCCGTCCGGTGAGCCCGCGCCCCGACGACGGCCGGGGCAGCGTGGACGGCAGGTTCTCGTAGCCTTCGAGCCGGATGACCTCTTCGGCGAGGTCGTTGATCTCGCGGAGGTCGGGCCGCCAGCTGGGGACGGTGACGATCAGCTCGTCCTGTCCAAAGACGTCGCAGCCGATCTCCTGGAGACGGCGTACGACGGTCTCTCTGCCGTATCCGACACCGGCCACCCTGTCGGGGTGGTCGGCGGCCATGGTGATGGTGTGCGGTCCGGACGGCGCGACGACCTCGGTGACACCGGCCTCCGCGGATCCGCCCGCGAGCAGCACCAGCAGATCGACCGTGCGCTGCGCGGCCGCCGCCGCGGCGTGCGGGTCGACGCCACGCTCGAAGCGCCTGGACGCCTCGGACGACAGCTTGTGCCTGCGTGCGGTGCGGGCCACGCTGACCGGGTCGAAGTGCGCCGCCTCGACGACGACCTCGGTCGTGCCGCGCGCCGCGCGTTCGGCGGCGGACGAGGACAGCGGGCTCGCCACGATCTCGCCGTCGGCGATCTCGGTGTCGGCGCCGCCCATCACACCCGCGAGGCCGATCGGCCCACGCTCGTCGGTGATGACGAGGTCGGCCGCGTCCAGGACGCGCTTGACGCCGTCGAGGGTGGTCAGCTCCTCGCCCTCCTCGGCACGCCGCACACCGATGGTGCCGTCCACGAGCTTGCGGTCGTAGGCGTGCAGCGGCTGGCCGATCTCCAGCATCACGTAGTTGGTGATGTCGACGGCCAGCGAGATGGGGCGCATCCCGGCCTTCTGGAGCCTGCGCTTGAGCCAGATCGGGGAGCGCGCCTCGGGGTCGAGCCCGGTGACGGTGCGCATGGTGAAGTGGTCGCAGCCGACCGGGTCCGAGACCTCCACGCGGTGGCCGAAGGAGTTCGGCGCCGGAACGTCGATCAGCGCCGGGTCGCGGAGCGGAAGCCCGTACGAGATGGCGGTCTCGCGGGCGATGCCGCGCATCGAGAGGCAGTAGCCGCGGTCCGGCGTCACGGCGATGTCGAGGACCTCGTCGACGAGCTGGAGCAGCTCGACGGCGTCGGTGCCGACCTCGTACTCGGGCGGCAGGACGACGATGCCGCCGCTGCCGTCGTCGCCCATGCCCAGCTCGGCGCTGGAGCAGATCATGCCGTGCGAGGTCCTGCCGTACGTCTTGCGGGCGGAGATCTCGAAACCGCCGGCCAGCACGGCGCCGGGCAGGACCACGACGACCTTGTCGCCGACGGCGAAGTTCCGGGCACCGCAGATGACCTCCTGCGGCTCGCCGGTTCCGCCCCCGGAGCCTTCGGCCCGGGAGGTGCCCCCCGCGTCGCCGATGTCGAGCGTGACGAAGCGGATGGGCTTCTTGAACTCGGTCAGCTCCTCGATGGTGAGGACCTGGCCGACGACGATGGGGCCCTTGAGGCCCGCCCCGACCTGTTCGACGGTCTCGACCTCCAGGCCGGCCGAGATGAGTCTGGCCTGGACGTCGCGACCGGTCTCGGTGGCCGGCAGCTCGACGTACTCGCGCAGCCAGGAAAGCGGGGCGCGCATCAGATCTCCATCCCGAACGGCCGGGTGAACCGGACGTCACCCTCGACCATGTCTCGCATGTCCTCGACGTTGTGCCGGAACATCAGCATCCGCTCGATGCCGAAGCCGAACGCGAATCCGCTGTACCTCTCCGGGTCCACACCGCAGGCGACGAGCACCTTCGGGTTGACCATGCCGCAGCCCCCGAGCTCGATCCAGCCCTCGCTGCCACAGGTGCGGCAGGGCCGGTCGGGGTTGCCGACGGACTCGCCGCGGCACACGTAGCAGACCATGTCCATCTCGGCGGACGGCTCGGTGAAGGGGAAGAAGTTCGGCCGCAGCCGGGTCTTCATGCCCTCGCCGCCGAACAGCGCCTGGACCATGTGGTCGAGGGTGCCCTTGAGGTCGGCCATGGTCAGGCCCTCGTCGACGGCGAGCAGCTCGACCTGGTGGAAGACGGGGGTGTGCGTGGCGTCCAGCTCGTCCGTGCGGTAGACCCGCCCGGGACAGATCACATAGACGGGCAGCTCACGGCCGAGCAGGGCGCGGGCCTGCACGGGCGAGGTGTGCGTACGCAGGACGAGGCCGGAGCCGTCGTCCGCGCCGTCCGCTCCCGCGCCGGTCCCGACGAAGAAGGTGTCGTGCTCGCCCCGCGCCGGGTGGTCCGGGCCCATGTTGAGCGCGTCGAAGTTGAACCACTCGGTCTCGATCTCGGGTCCCTCGGCCACCTCGTAGCCCATGGCCACGAAGATGTCCTCGATGCGCTCCGAGAGCGTGGTGAGCGGGTGCCGGGCGCCGGCGGGGGTGCGGTCGTAGGGCAGCGTGACGTCCACCGCCTCCTCGACCAGCACCCGGGTGTCCCGCTCGGCCTCCAGCTCCGTCTGCCGGGCGGCGAGCGCCTTGTTCACGGCGCCGCGGGCCTGGCCCACGCGCTTGCCCGCCTCGGCCTTGGCCTGCGGCGGCAGTGCGCCGATCTCACGGTTGGCGAGCGACAGGGGCGAGGTACCACCGGCGTGCGCGGTCTTCGCGTGAGCGAGCGCCTCGAGGTCGCCCGCGGCGGCGAAGGCGGCGAGCGCCTCGTCCCGCATGCGCTCGATCTCTTCCGGTTTCAGCGCCTCGACCTCGACTGGGTCGTACGACTTGTTGGGTGCCGACATCTGTTCCCGTACTTCCGGTTGGCTGGGTCCTGTCCGGTCGGTGTTCGCGGTCCGGCCCGCGGCGCCTGGTGCCGTACATCGCAAGGCGGGGGATCGTCCTCGTACTGGACGTACTTGGACGACTCCGACAACGCGGCGAGGTGCGGTGCCAGGCTTCGCGGGCCCGCGAAGACCGACCGGACAGGGTCCAGGCGAAAACGACCCCGCTCGATGGCCGAGGACGCGAAGGTGCCAAGGGTCGAGTCTAAAGGCCGTACGGAGTGAAGAAGCCCGTGGGCGGTCAGGCCAGGTAGGCCGGGGCGCCGACGGGCAGGATAAATCGGAACTGGGCCCCGCCGCCGGGTCCGCGGCCGACGGTGATGGTCCCTCCGTGCGCCTCGACGATGCCCTTGACGATATACAGCCCGAGGCCGGTCCCACCGCGCTTGCTCCCCCGCCAGAAGCGGGTGAAGACACGGCCCATCGACTCCTCGGGGATGCCGGGGCCTTCGTCGCTCACGGTGACCGCCGTTCCTTTCGCGCCGCCGTCGGAGTGCGTGTGCTCCGCGCCGGGCCGCTCCGTGTGCCCCTGGTCGACATGTTTGACCTGGGCGGGTGCCACTTCGATGGTGACAGTTCCCTCGCCGTGGCGCACCGCGTTTTCCAGCAGGTTGCCGAGTATCTGGTCGATCTTGTCGGGGTCGGCCCACAGCGCGGGCAGCGGCTGCTGGATGCGGACGAGGAAACGGTCCGGGGACTGCCCGGAGGCGATGAACGACTGGATGTGGCGTCCGACCGCGGTCCCGATGTCGACCGGCTGACGGCGCAGTTCGAGGCGTCCGGAGTCGATCCGGGAGATGTCGAGCAGCTCGGCGATCAGCCGGGTCACGCGGTTGGCGTCGGCGTCGACGGTCTCCAGCATGAGCCGCTTCTGGTCGTCGGTGAAGCGTTCCCACTTGGCGAGCAGCGTCGCGGTGAACCCCTTCACGGAGGTGAGCGGGGAGCGCAGCTCGTGCGCGACCGTCGCGATCAGCTCGGCGTGGCTGCGTTCGGTACGGCGACGGGCCTCGGTGCCGCGGATGCTGATGACCAGTCTGCGTACGGGCCCCTGGGGGAACACGCGCACATAACGGGCGGAGACCAGGACCTCACGGCCGCCGGGCAGCAGCAGATTGCGCTCCGGCTGGCCGAAGCGGGTGCGCAGGCCGCCGTACGGATCGGTGAGCGCCCACCAGCGGCGGCCTTCGAGGTCTTCGAGGGGCAGGGCGCGCTCCAGCGGACTGCCGACGGCCTCGGCGGCGGCGACGGCGGTGATCCGGGTGGCGGCGGCGTTGAAGCAGATCACGCGGCCCGTCTCGTCGGCGACGACGAGCCCGTCGGGGAGGTCGTCGGGATCGATCCCGAAGTCCTGTCCGAGGTCCTGTCCCGGGTTGCGCGTGGGGCCACCGGGGCCGCCGGGGGCCGATTCGCCGGGATCGGGCCTGACGGGTCCCCGAGTGATGGCCGACCCGCTCGCCCCGACCGTCATGCCCGCATCCCACCTCTTCCGAAGAGCACAGTGGGCCCCCGAGTTTCGGGTCACCCTACTAGCTCTCATCGCTCAAGGTGACTGCGCGGACCCCCTCAGCTCGCGGTGCTGACTCGTTGCGCCCGAGCGGAGGCGTAGAGACATACGGCCGCCGCGGTCGCCAGGTTCAGACTCTCGGCCCTGCCGTGGATCGGCACGCGTACGACGGCGTCCGCCAGTGCCCGTGTCTCGGCGGGCAGCCCCCATGCCTCGTTGCCGAAGATCCAGGCGGTCGGACCGCCCATGGTGCCCGCGTCGAGTTCGTCGTCGAGGTCGTCGTCGCCCGCCCCGTCGGCGGCCAGCACCCGCGCTCCCGCGCCCCGCAGGCCCGACACGGCCTCCCCGACGGGGACGCCGACGGCGACCGGCAGATGGAAGAGCGAACCGACCGACGCCCGGACCGACTTGGGGTTGTAGAGGTCGACGGACGCGTCGGTGAGGACGACGGCGTCGGCGCCCGCCGCGTCGGCGCAGCGCAGCACGGTGCCCGCGTTGCCCGGGTCGCGTACGTGCGCGAGGACGGCGACGAGCCGGGGGCGCGCCCGCAGGATGGACTCGAACGGCGTGTCCAGGAAGCGGCAGACGCCGAGCAGGCCCTGCGGGGTGACGGTCTGCGAGACGTCGGCGACGACCTCGGCGTCGGCGTAGTGCACCCGTGCCCCGGCCGCGCGGGCGGCCGACACGATGTCGGTGTACCGCTCGGCCGCCTCGACGGTGGTGAACAGCTCCACCAGCGTGGGGGCGCCGTCCTCGCCCCGGTGCTCGACCGCCTCGCGCACGGCCTGCGGTCCCTCGGCGATGAACCGGCGTTCCTTGCCGCGGAAGGCCCGTCTGGCGAGCCGCCGGGCGGCGACGACTCGCGGGGAACGCGGAGAGATCAGCTCGGGGGTGCCCATGGGCGGCGGCTCGCTTCTCGTGCGGACGTAGGCGTGCGTGGAGTTGGGTGGCGCGCGCGGTTACGTACTTGCGTGTACGGCGTGGAACGCGCCGGACCCGCAGGCGGTGTGCCTGCGGGTCCGGCGGGAAGTGTCGCGATCGTGATCCGGCTGGGGATCAGGCGGCGGCCTTCGGGGCGTTGACGTCGCTCGGGAGCGCCTTCTGGGCGACCTCGACGAGCGCGGCGAACGCGTTGGCGTCGTTGACCGCGAGCTCGGCCAGGATCTTGCGGTCCACCTCGATGTTGGCGGCGTTGAGACCCTGGATGAGGCGGTTGTACGTCATGCCGTTCTGGCGGGCGGCGGCGTTGATCCGCTGGATCCACAGCCGGCGGAAGTCGCCCTTGCGCTTCTTGCGGTCGTTGTAGTTGTAGACCAGGGAGTGTGTGACCTGCTCCTTGGCCTTGCGGTACAGGCGCGAACGCTGGCCGCGGTATCCCTTGGCCTGCTCGAGGATCGCCCGGCGCTTCTTGTGGGCATTCACTGCCCGCTTGACGCGTGCCACTTGTTAACTCCTTGTAGCTGGGTCACGGGCGTTGACGTGACCCGAGAACGGCGTGGTCGGTATGGCGGCTGGGCCCCGCCGGGCGGGGCTCGCGCCTACAGGCCGAGAAGCTTCTTGGCCTTCGCGGCGTCACCGGGAGCCAGCTCCACCGTGCCGGCGAGACGGCGCGTCAGGGTGGACGGCTTGTGCTCCAGGTAGTGGCGACGGCCCGCACGCTGGCGAAGGATCTTGCCGGAGCCGGTCACGCGAAAGCGCTTCTTCGCACCGCTGTGCGTCTTGTTCTTCGGCATAACGCCGTTCTCCTCATCAGTGGCACTCCCCGGCCGGCCGGAACCGGCACATGGGAGCGTCAGATTGCTATGTATGGAATCCGGGCGGGATTCCGGGGGCGCCTGGCCGGCGGCCCGTGGATCACGCCTCGGAGGACGATTCGGCCGGAGCCTCGGCGTCGGCTTCCGCACGGGCCCTCGTGGCGTCCGGGGACTCGTCCACGTGGTCGTCGGGCGCGTGACTCTGGCGCTCCGCCTTGCGGGCCGCCTGGGCCTCGCGGGCCTCTGCCATGGCTTCGGTCTTCTTCTTGTGCGGGCCGAGCACCATGATCATGTTCCGGCCGTCCTGCTTCGGGTTCGACTCGATGAAGCCGAGCTCCTCGACGTCCGAAGCGAGACGCTGGAGCAGTCTGAAGCCCAGTTCCGGGCGGGACTGCTCACGACCACGGAACATGATCGTGATCTTGACCTTGTCACCCTGCTTGAGGAACCGGACGACGTGACCCTTTTTGGTGTCGTAGTCGTGCGGGTCGATCTTCGGCCGGAGTTTCATCTCCTTGATGACCGTGTGCGCCTGGTTCTTGCGCGCCTCACGGGCCTTCATGGCCGACTCGTACTTGAACTTCCCGTAATCCATGAGCTTGCACACGGGCGGACGGGCGGTCGCCGCGACCTCGACCAGGTCCAGGTCGTACTCCTGCGCGAGCTCCAGGGCCTTCGCAAGCGGCACGATGCCGACCTGCTCGCCGCTGGGGCCGACAAGGCGGACCTCGGGAACACGAATCCGGTCGTTAATGCGGGGCTCAGCGCTGATGGATCCTCCTCGGTAGCACCACACGACTGTCTGGCAGGCAGCCGCGTAACGTCTGTTTCGTCAGACCAACCGCGCGGAGAATCGAAAAATGCCCCGGACGGGACACAGGCGGGAGCTCCATGAATACCGGAACACCGCCGCGTCGAACCGCGGGGCGAATCGGGCGGCTCCATCGTCCGTACGGAACGATGGCGACCACCTGACCGGTGACCCGCCACCCCGAGGGGCGGCCAGGTGGGAGAACGGAGCCTCCACTTGTGGGTCGGGCACACACATGTCCGACCGGTCGTTACACAAGGTTAGCAGCTCCGGCCCGCGTGAGCTAACCAGCTGTCTCCTCCTCCCGCGCCGGGGCATATCGTGTGCCGAATGAGCGACACGACCTCCCCCCAGGAACCAGCCGACTTCGACGCCATGACCCGCGACATCGCGGAGGTACCGGCCGTCGAGGTGATCGTCACGGTGGCCGTCAATCTGATGAGCGCCGCCGCGGTGAAGCTCGGTCTCACGGAGGACGGCGACGCCCACAAGGACCTGGACGAGGCCCGCAAGCTGGTGCACTCGCTGGCCGGGCTGATGGACGCGAGCGCGACGGAGATCAGCTCCTTCCACGCGGCTCCGCTGCGCGACGGGCTGAAGTCGCTCCAGCTGGCCTTCCGCGAGGCGTCACTGGTCCCTGACGAGCCGGGGCAGGGTCCCGGCGAGAAGTACACGGGGCCGGTCTACGGCTGAGCCACGGCTGACCTACGGCTGATCGCGTACGAACAGGGGCTCGCCCGGAGGTGAGACGCCGGCCGGCAGCAGCGCCAGGTCGAGACCGCGCACCAGGCGGGCCCTCAGCACGTCGTGCGCCGCCAGCGCGCCCGCGATCCGCCGCACGGCGTCCGCCGGGGCCGCGTCCGGCAGCAGGACGAGCGCGAGGGTGCCGTCGGCCTCCCCCGGACCGAGATGGGCGCTCAGTACGGAGGGCTCGGCGGCGGCGACCTCCTTCACCGCCGCGACGACGGCCGGGTCGTCGAGCGGGTCCGTGCTGGTGCGGCCCTCGGCGAGCGCGAACAGGGCCGGTCCGGCGAGTTCGTACGGCACCGGTCCCGCCAGGTCGATGACGACCGTGTCGGCCTTCTCGTGCGCCGCCGCGCTCAGTGCCTGGTGCAGCGGTACGGCGACGGGGCGCGCCGCGGGGTCCCAGCGGGCCAGCGAGTCGGTCGAGGTGAAGGCGGGCAGGGCGCGCCGGCCGCCGGCCCGAAGCGTGGGGACGGCCATGTCGCTGCTCTTCTCGCGCCGCAGCCCCCGCTCGTCCTCCTCGCTCTCACCGAGCACGGCCACGACCGGGACGAGCAGCCGGGCTCCCCGGAGCGCGGCGAGGACGCGCGGCTCGGCGGCCCTATCGGCGGACCAGGCGGCGAGCGCGTCCACGAGGACGGGATCGGCGGCGCCGTCGTCGTCGGAGAAACCGGAATCGGGAATGTTCTTGAGAGCCACGGGCCGAGCCTAGTGGGCGGGCCGGCTCCCCCCGGCCGGGGGGAGCATCGGCCGCGAACCGAGGGGGACACCATGGACGCCCGCAGAGAACCGCTCGTCGACACCGCCGACGGGAACGTCACGTACAGCGTCGCCGTCCGCGACACCGCCACCGGCCGTACCTCGGCCCACCACCGCGGCCCGACGCCCGCCCACCCCTCCGCCAGCGTCGTCAAGCTCGGCATCCTCCTCGCGCTGCTGCTGCGCTGCCAGGACACCGGCCGGGAGCCGACCGCCCGGGAGCGGTTGTCGGCCGCCTGGATGATCGAGCGCAGCGACAACGACGCCGCGACCGAGCTGTGGCATGTGATCGGCGGCGCGGACGCGCTGGACGCGGCCCATCGGCGGCTCGGTCTGCGCGAATCGGCCGCGACACCCGAGTGGGGGCTCTCACGGACCACCGCGTCAGATCAACTGACGCTGCTGGAAGCCGCGTTCGGCGTGGGCGCGACACCTCTGAGCGAGCGCTCGCGCGCCTTCGTGGCGGACCTGATGACGCATGTGGTGGCGGACCAGACGTGGGGCGTCTCGGCGGTGGGGAGAGCGCCGGCGCTCAAGAACGGCTGGATGCCGTTGAGCGCCACGGGGCTGTGGGTGGTCAACTCGGTGGGCCGGGTCACCGCCGGGGGCCGTGACGTCCTCGTGGCCGTCCTCTCGGGCGGGCATCCCACGAAGGACGCGGGCATCGCCCTGGTGGAGAGGGCGGCGCGGGCCGCCGTCAGCGCGGTCGGCGTCCGGTGATCGGTCCGCCGCGCCAGAGCACCACCGCGCCGGCCAGCAGCAGCGCGCCGAGGCCGCCGGCGAGCGGGGCGAGCCAGGCGGCCGGCTCGGAGGCGCCCCGGGTGTTGTCGGGGCCGCGGCCGAAGTACTGCTTCGTGTAGCCGGTCGCCGCCTTCTCCCCGTCGGCCTTGGCGGTGTTCAGCTCTCCGCCCGCCTCGATCGCGGCGGCCGGATCGACGATGCCGTACCCGGTGGCGTCGTCGCGGCCGTTGTCGGGGGCGTCGCGAGCGGTGTCGGCGAGCAGCTTCTTGATCTGGGCGGGCCGGAGGTCGGGGTGGGCCGCGCGTACGAGGGCGACGGCGCCGGAGACGAACGCGGCGGCGGCGCTGGTGCCCCAGCCTTCGTAGTAGCGGCGGTCGGGATCCGCTATCACCACGTCGACGCCGGGCGCGCTGACGGTGGCGTACCAGCGGCGGGTGGAGAAGGCCGCGTGCGTGCCGTAGCGGTCGACGGCCGTCACGGCGATCACGCCGGGGTACGCGGCGGGATACGAGATGCGGTCGCCCTTCTCGCCGCCGTTGCCGGCCGACGCGACGACGGCGGCGCCCTTGGCGAGCGCGTACTGGACGGCGGCGTCCTCACCGGGCTCCGGGTGGGCGGACTCGCTGTCGTCGCCGAGGGAGAGGTTGATGACGTCGGCGCCGTTGTCGGCGGCCCAGCGGATGCCGTCGGCGAGTGAACCGCCGCGTGACTTGCGGGCCTTGGCCCGGTCCGGGTCGGTGCCTTCGAGGATCACGCGGATCGGCAGGATCTTGGCCTCGGGGGCGATGCCGAGGACGCCGTCCTCCCGGCCGGGGCCGTGTCCGCGGCCCGCGATGATGCCCGCCATGGCCGTGCCGTGGCGGGCCCAGGCGCGGTCGCCGCTCTTGGCGCCGAAGCCGATGAGGTCCTTGCCGGACAGGACCTGACCGGCGAGGTCGGGGTGCGTGGGGTCGACGCCGGTGTCGAGTACGGCGACGGTGATGCCCTCGCCCTTGGTGGTGCGCCAGGCGTCCTCGGTGTGCATCGCGTCCAGGGCCCACTGCTGGGCGCGGATGACGTCCGCGTGCGCGGGTGCCGCCGGAACGGCGAGCAGGAAGCAGGCGGCGGTGAGCGCGGCCGCGAAAGGGTGGGAGAAGGACCGGAACAGTCGCGGCGTCCGCGCTGCCGGAGCCGGTCCCGCTGCCGGAGCCGGTCCCGCTGCCGGAGTCGGGGGCGTCGTCATCGGGGCTTCTCCGTTGCCATGCTGACTGTCGTACGAAGACCGCGCTCCACCCGGTCGGCGATGCCCTTGGCGTCGTGGCCGAGCCCGGACTGGGCGGCGGCCGTCTTCGCGCCGTCGGCGGTGGCCTTGGCGACCGGCTGCGGGTCGGGGATCCGCCGGCCGTCGGCGAAGCCGGAGACGGCGTACACGACGACGGGGGCCTCGGTGAGGACGTTCACGGTCCAGCTCGCGCGCTGTCCGTCGCCGAAGCCCGCCGCCACGGTGCCCTTCACCGGGTAGGTGCGGGGCATCAGATCGGTGCGCTGGGTGAGCTTCTCGTCGGTGAAGCGGGTGCCCAGCGCCTCCATGGCCGACGGTTCGCCTTCGGTGAAGACGAGGCCGACGGTGGTCACGGTAGTGCTGGTGGCGTCGGCGTAGGTCGCCCGCAGGACCCGCTCGCAGCCGACCGGACGCAGCGTCTTCAGGAGGAGCGGATCGAGCGCGTCCGCGCAGCGGGTGTCCGGTGAGACGGCGACCCTGGTCCAGGTGCGGTCGGCGCCGCCGGGGCCCGCGCCGTCGCCCTTGAGGGTGGACGGGAAGAAGGTGTCGACGGGGGTGCTGTGCCAGAGCGTACGCAGCGGTGCGTAGCCGCCGCCCGAGGCGGCGTCGGCGGACGAGTCGCCGGTCAGATAACTGCCGGTGACGGCGCCGCCGATCAGGCCGAGACCGAGGACGACGCAGGCGATGGCGGCGGCGGTCCTGCCGGGGTGACGGGCGGGTACGGGGAGGAGCCGGGCGCTCGTCCCGGCCGGGGCCTCGGGGGGCCCGGCCGGCCGGCGGTACGGCGGCGGGGCCGTGGGCGGGCCGCCGGGCGGGGTCCGGGTGAGGTGGGCGGGGCCGGGGCCTCGGTGGGCCGGGGCGGGCGGGCCGTCCGGGCGCAGCGGGGCGTCGCGGGCGACCTCGTAACCAGGAGGCGGTGGCGGCAGCCGGGTGGAGATACCCGTGGACGCGAAGGTCGGTGCCGTGGGCGGTGGTGGTGCGGGGCTCCTGGTGGGCCGGGGCGGGGCCGTACCGGCCGGTGGTGCCGGGGGGACGGGACGGAGGCGGGCGGTGTCCTCGTCGGGGGGCACGGTGGAGCGCGGTGCCGTGAGCCGTGGGGCCGTTCGCCGGGGAGGAGGTCCGGCCGGGCGCGGGGGTATGGCGGGCTCCCCGCCGGAGGACCGTCCCGATGTCCCGCCGGGCGGGGTGGCGGGCGTCGCGCCCGGCGGGCCCGTGGGCGGCTCGGTGGTTCTGGTTTCCGGGGGCCGGGTCGGCTTCGTGGCCGGGGGCCTCGGCGGGGGGCCCGCCTCCGTACCGGGGGCGGTTCGGTCGCCGTCGCCGTCGTGGGCGGCGGGTGCGGGCCCGGTGCCCCGGGTGGGGTCCGCGTGGGGCCGCGAGGGGGTCTGTGCGTTCGGGAAGCCTGACGGCGGGGGTGGGCCGGTGGGCCGGGGTGGCACGGGCGCGCGCCGCGCTTCGGTACTCATCCGCCCCCCTGTGATCATGGCCGTGTCCGCGCCGGATCGCCGTCCGGGGCAGGCCCGTTCGTCGCCGCGTGGGCGTCACTCTACGGGCTGTGGCGTGCCCCGCGGGAACAGGTCCGCAGGTCGGCGGCGGATCTGACCAGAACATCCCCCTACCGTCGGGTAAGCCCGTCTGGCAAGCTCGGACGATGACTCCCCGCGCCGCCGACCGGGCCCGGTACGACCGGGCCACCGCACATCTCGACGCCCCGCTGGCCGTGGTCGATCTCGACGCCTTCGACGCCAACGCGGACGACCTCGTCCGCCGGGCCGCGGGCAAACCGATCAGGGTCGCGAGCAAATCGGTGCGCTGCCGCGCGCTGCTGGAGCGGGTCCTGGCGCGCGACGGCTTCGCGGGTGTCATGTCGTTCACCCTGGCCGAGTCGCTGTGGCTGGCGCGCGCCGGTTTCGAGGACGTGCTGCTCGCCTATCCGTCGGTGGACCGGGGGGCGTTCGCCGAACTCGCCGCCGATCCGAAGCTGGCGGCGGCCGTGACGGTGATGGTCGACGATCCGGCTCAGCTGGATCTCGTCGATCTCGCGCGGGCGGGCGGTACGGAGGAGATCCGGGTCTGTCTGGAGCTGGACACCGCGTTCCGGCTGTTCGGCGGGCGGGTACGGATCGGGGCCAGGCGCTCGCCGCTGCGTGAGCCGGCGCAACTGGCCGAGCTGGCCCGGTCGATCGCCCGCAGGCCGGGTTTCCGGCTGGTGGGGCTGATGGCGTACGAGGGGCATGTGGCCGGTGTGGGCGACTCGGTCGCGGGCCGGCCGCTGCGCTCGCGCGCGGTGCGGCTGATGCAGTCGGCCGCGCGCAAGGAGCTGGCGGAGCGGCGCCGGGCCGTGGTGCGCGCGGTGCGGCTGGTGGCGCCGGACCTGGAGTTCGTCAACGGCGGGGGCACGGGGAGCGTGCAGCACACGGCGGCCGAGGGCTCGGTGACGGAGATCGCCGCCGGTTCGGGGCTGTACGTGCCGCGGCTGTTCGACAACTACACGTCGTTCACGGGCCGTCCGGCCGCGCTGTTCGCGCAGCCGGTGGTGCGCAGGCCGGGTGTCGGCGTGGTGACCGTCCTCGGCGGCGGCTATCCGGCGTCGGGCGCGGCGGGCCGGGACCGGCTGCCGCAGCCTTATCTGCCGGAGGGGCTGCGCTACGACTCCCAGGAGGGCGCCGGGGAGGTGCAGACACCGCTGCTCGGGTCCGCCGCCGACGATCTGCTGATCGGCGACCGGGTGTGGTTCCGGCACGCCAAGGCCGGGGAACTGTGCGAGCGCTTCGACGAGTTGCTGCTGATCGAGGGCGACCGGGTGACGGCGACCGTGCCGACGTACCGGGGCGAGGGCCGTACGTACCTCTGAGGTCCGTACGCGGACCGGTTCCCGGCCGGCCTCAGGAGGGGCCGATGGAGCTGCCGACGCCGCCCGTCGTGTCACCGATCGCCCGGATGCCCTTGGTGATCGTGTCCATACCGCTGAGCGGCGGGCCCTCGGACCCCGCGTCGAAGGCGAACCGGACGACGATCAGTGACTCGGCGCCGATGGTCGAGGGGAAGGCCAGCGACTGGACGTGACCGCCGGGCCCCGAACCTGTCTCGACCTTCCACCGCACGAGATACCCGGTGCGTCCGGCGACCGTGACGGCCCCGGACCTGACGACGGTGTGCGACTTGACGCCTCCGTAGAGGGCGTTGCCGATGGAGTCCTCGTCGTACAGGGCGTCGGACGCGTCCTGGATGTCCTCCTTGGCGAGGGCTTCGGGCGTGGCCGCGTCGGTCTGGGTGGCGGTGGAGGACATGACCCGGCCGTACCGGCAGTACCGGTTCGTCTCGCCGGGGCACTCGCGGTCCGCCACCGTCGTCATGGTGACCGCGCGGTCGACCATGCTGTCCGACTTCTCCCAGTCGTCGGGGATCGGGAGGGTGATGCCGTTGAGCTGGTCGACGAGCACGTCCGGGTCGGCGCTCGGCTCGGCGGTGGGGCTCTCGTCCCCACCGCCGGTCGGACCGCCCGCGGGCTCACTGGTGGTCGGCGCGGACCGGGGCACGGTCTTCGTCCCGTCGTCGCCGAACAGCGTGATGCCGGCGACGACCGTGGCGAGGAGCATGAGCCCGCCGGCGACGACTCCGAGGAACACACTCCGGCGGCGGGGCACCGGCCCCGGTTGCCGGGGCGCCGGTTGGTACGACGGCTGATGACCCTGCTGATACGACGCGCCCCCACCGAGCGGCCGGGTGTGCGCGGTCCATCCGTTCCCGTCCCACCACCGCTCGCTCCCGGGCACACCCGGATCCGCGTACCAGCCGGGCGGGGTAGTCATGCTCATCCCGCCACCCTAAGCGCCGTACCCCCCGCACCCGCACATGAGTTTCCCGTCCATGGACAGGTCCTACAGCGGTGTCACGTACGCCCCCGCGATGCCGCCGTCCACCATGAAGTCCGTCGCGTTGACGAACGAGGCGTCGTCGCTGGCGAGGAAGGCGACCGCCGCCGCGATCTCGTCCGCCTCCGCGAAGCGCCCGCCCGGGATGTGCACGAGGCGTCGTGCCGCCCGCTCGGGGTCGCTCGCGAACAGTTCGCGGAGCAGGGGGGTGTTGACCGGGCCCGGGCACAGCGCGTTGACCCGGATGCCCTCGCGGGCGAACTGGACGCCCAACTCGCGTGACATCGCGAGCACGCCTCCTTTGGAGGCGGTGTAGGAGATCTGGCTGGTGGCCGCGCCCATGGTCGCGACGAACGACGCGGTGTTGATGATCGAGCCGCGCCGCTGCTGCCGCATGTAGGGGATGACGGCCTTGCAACAGAGGTACACGGAGGTGAGGTTGACGTCCTGGACCCGGCGCCAGGCGTCGATGCCGGTGGTGAGGATCGAGTCGTCCTCCGGCGGTGAGATGCCCGCGTTGTTGAAGGCGATGTCGACGCTGCCGTAGGTGTCGAACGCCTTCTTGAAGAGGGCGTCGACCTGTGCCGCGTCGGTGACGTCGACCCGTACGTAGATGCCGCCGACCTCGTCGGCCACCGCCTTGCCCGCCGTCTCGTCGATGTCGCCGCAGACGACGTGCGCGCCTTCAAAGGCGAGTCGGCGCGCGGTGGCGAGACCGATGCCGCTGCCCGCGCCGGTGACGACGGCGGTGCGGCCGACCAGCCGGCGGCAGACGGGCGCCTCGGCGCTCTGGTTGATCTCGTCGGGCATGGGTCAGGCCTCCGTACTGATGAAGATGTTCTTGGTCTCGGTGAACGCGGTGAGGGCGTCGGGCCCCAGCTCACGACCGACGCCTGACTGCTTGTAGCCGCCGAAGGGGGTCGAGTAGCGCACGCTGCTGTGGGAGTTGACGGACAGGTTGCCGGCGGCGACGGCGCGCGAGACGCGCAGCGCGCGGCCGAGATCGCGGGTCCACAGGGAGCCGGAGAGCCCGTACTCGGTGTCGTTGGCGAGGCGGATCGCGTCCGCCTCGTCGTCGAACGGGATCACGACGGCGACGGGTCCGAAGATCTCCTCGGTCACGGCGGGGTCGTCGGCGGCGACGTCGGTCAGGACGGTCGGCGGGAACCAGAAGCCGGGCCCGTCGGGGGCGGTGCCCCGTACCGCCGTCCGGTCCTCGGGGACGTACCCGCGCACGCGCTCCAGTTGGGCGCGCGAGATGAGCGGGCCCATCTGGGTCCTGTCGTCCGACGGGTCGCCGACGACGACCGACCGCACGGCGGGGGCGAGGAGTTCGAGGAACCGGTCGTACGCGGTGCGCTGGACGAGGATGCGGGTACGGGCGCAGCAGTCCTGTCCGGCGTTGTCGAGATAGGCCATCGGCGCCTCGGCGGCGGCCCGTTCGACGTCCGCGTCGGCGAAGACGATGTTGGGGCTCTTGCCGCCGAGTTCGAGGGTCACGCGTTTCATCCGCCGCGCGCCCCTGGCCATGATCTCCTTGCCCACCCGCGTGGAGCCGGTGAAGACGATCTTGGCGATGCCGGGGTGGTCGACCAGGGCCTGGCCCGTGACGCCGCCGGCGCCCGGCAGCACTTGGAACAGGTGCTCGGGGAGGCCCGCCGCCAGGGCGAGTTCGGCCAGTCGCAGCGCGGTCAGCGGGGTGGTCTCGGCGGGCTTGAGGAGTACGGCGTTGCCCGCCGCCAGGGCCGGTGCGGCGCCCCAGGCGGCGATGGGCATGGGGAAGTTCCAGGGGGCGATGACCCCGACGACGCCGAGCGGTTCGAGCAGGGTGATGTCGAGGCCCCCGGCGACCGGGATCTGACGGCCCGTCAGTCGCTCCACTCCCCCGGCCGCGTAGTCGAGGAGGTCGCGGACGTTGCCCGCCTCCCAGCGGGCGTTCCCCAGGGTGTGGCCCGCCTCCCGGACCTCCAGCCGGGCGAGCTCCTCGAGGTGTCCGTCGACCGTGGCGGCGAACCGGCGCAGCAGTCGTGCGCGGTCGGCGGGGGCTGCCTCCGACCACCGGCGCTGGGCGGCGGCGGCCCGTACGACGGCGGCGTCGACCTCGGCCGCGCTCGTCGCCGGGACGGTCGCGACGACCTCCTCGGTCGCCGGGTTGAGGATCTGGTGGGCGTGGGGCTGGTCGGGCACGGCTGTGTTCCTCACATGCGTTCGAAGGAGCGGCGCAGCTCCCAGTCGGTCACGGCGGCGTCGAAGGCGGCCAGTTCGACCCGTGCCATGTTGAGGTAGTGGGCGACGACCTCGTCCCCGAAGGCGGCCTTGGCGATGGGACTGTGCTCCCAGAGGTCGGCGGCCTCGCGCAGCGTGGTGGGGACCTGCTCGTACTCGGAGGTGTAGGCGTTCCCGGCGCAGACCTCGGGGAGTTCGAGCTCGTGCTCGATGCCGTACAGACCCGCCGCGACCAGTCCCGCGACGGCCAGGTGGGGGTTGACGTCGCCGCCGGGCAGCCGGTTCTCGAAGCGCATGGAGCGGCCGTGGCCGACGACCCGCAGGGAGCAGGTGCGGTTGTCGTTGCCCCATGCGACGGCGGTCGGGGCGAAGGAGCCGGGCGCGAAGCGTTTGTAGGAGTTGATGTTCGGCGCGTACAGCAGGGAGAACTCGCGCAGCGCGGCGAGCTGGCCGGCCAGGAAGTGGCGCATCACGGGTGACATGCCGTGGGCGTCGTCGCCCGCCATGACGTTCGTGCCGGGTTCGTCGGCGGACTGGAGCGAGAGGTGGATGTGGCAGGAATTGCCCTCGCGCTCGTTGTACTTGGCCATGAAGGTGAGCGAGACGCCTTCCTGGGAGGCGATCTCCTTGGCGCCGGTCTTGTAGATGGCGTGCTGGTCGCAGGTGAGCAGGGCCTCGTCGTAACGGAAGACGATCTCGTGCTGGCCCGGATTGCACTCGCCCTTGGCGGACTCGACGGTCAGCCCGGCGGCGGTCATGTCGTTGCGGATCCGGCGCAGCAGGGGCTCGATACGGCCGGTGCCGAGGACGGAGTAGTCGATGTTGTACTGGTTGGCGGGGGTGAGGCCGCGGTAGCCGCTGTCCCAGGCCTGCTCGAAGGTGTCCTTGAAGACGATGAATTCGAGCTCTGTGCCGACGTGCGCGGTGTAGCCGTGCTCGGCGAGCCGGTCGAGCTGGCGGCGCAGGATCTGGCGGGGCGCGGCGACGACCGGCGAGCCGTCGTTCCAGGCGAGGTCGGCGATGAGCATCGCCGACCCCTCGTTCCAGGGGACACGGCGCAGGGTCGCGAGGTCGGGGTGCATGGCGAAGTCGCCGTAACCGCGTTCCCAGGAGGACATGGCGTAGCCGTCGACGGTGTTCAGCTCGACATCGACGGCGAGGAGGTAGTTGCAGCCCTCGGTGCCGTGCTCCAGGACGTCCTCCAGGAAGAACTGCGCGGCGAACCGCTTGCCCTGGAGTCTGCCCTGCATGTCGGGGAAGGCCAGGACCACGGTGTCGATCTCGCCGTTCGCCACGAGGGCGCGCAGCTCCTCGACGGAGAGCGGGGGTGTGCGGTCTGCCACGGGACAACTCCTCCATCGGCCAGCCGGGACCTTAAGGTATTCCGGGAGACCATTGCTTGGGAAGGGGAAACGGCGACGTGGCGAAGAAGGATGCGGCGAGGAAGAGTGAGCCGGCCGACCGGCTGACGCCCGTCCTGCGTCCCGTGCGGGCGGGCAACGGTTTCGAGGAGGCGCTGGAGCAGATCCTGCAGGTGCTGCGGCTCGGTCTGGTCGCGGGCGGTGAGCGGCTGCCCGCCGAGCGGGATCTGGCGGAGCGGCTGCGGATCAGCCGGGTCACGCTGCGCGAGGTACTGAAGGTCCTAGCCGACCAGGGGCTGGTGGAGAGCCGGCGGGGGCGCTACGGCGGCACGTTCGTCCTGCCCCGGCCGGACACCCCGTCACAGGGGGGCGCGGAGGAGCTGCGACGCCGGGTCTCCGGGGTGGACATCGAGGACGTGCTGCGGTTCCGCGAGGTGCTGGAGGTGGGCGCGGCGGGGCTGTGCGCGGCGCACGGCCTGTCCGGGGCGGAGGCGTCCCGGCTGCGTACGGCGCTCGCGGCGACGCACGACGCCCCGCTGGGCGACTACCGCCGCCTCGACACCCTGCTGCATCTGACGCTCGCGGAGTTGTCGGGCTCCGCGCGGCTCACCGAGCAGTACGCGTCGGTCCGCGCGACCGTGAACGACCTGCTGGACTGCATCCCGCTGCTGGTAAGGAACTTGGAGCACTCCCAGCAGCAGCACACGGCGCTGGTCGAGGCGGTCCTGGCCGGTGACGCGGACGCGGCGCGCGAGGCGATGCGCGAGCACTGCGGCGGGACGGCGGCGCTGCTGCGGGGTTTTCTGGCCTGAGAGCGGGTAGCGGGGCGGTTGGGAGCCGTGGGAGGTCACGGGAGCCCCGGCCGTCCCCGCCCGGCGGGTCCGCGCCGGTCGTCCGTAACAGCCGCTTAACGCACAGGGCTTGCGCACGGACGTTTCCGGCCGCAATGGTGTGGCCCCACACCTTTACCCGAGGCAGGAGCGGCTCATGGCCGAAGGCACGGAATCCCGTATCCCACCAGCCGATCCGCCGGGTCCTTCGGGTCCGGCCGGTCCCGGGCGGGACGGCTCCCCGGCGGTTCCCGCGCAGGGCGGCTCCACCGACGACGCGGCCTATCTCCAGCGCCGTACGCTCAAGCGCGGCAGCGCGGGGTGGCTGCTGCTGACCGGCCTCGGTGTCGCCTACGTCGTCTCCGGGGACTTCTCCGGCTGGAACATCGGGCTCTCCGAGGGCGGCTTCGGCGGACTCGCCATCGCGACCCTCCTGATGGGCGCGATGTACGCCTGTCTCGTCTTCTCGCTCGCCGAGCTGTCCGCGATCCTGCCCACGGCGGGCGGCGGTTACGGCTTCGCCCGCCGCGCGCTCGGCACCTGGGGCGGCTTCCTGACCGGCACGGCCATCCTCATCGAGTACATCCTGGCCCCGGCCGCGATCTCGATCTTCATCGGTGACTACATCGAGTCGCTGAACCTCTTCGGACTCGAAGCGGGGTGGCCGGTCTATCTCGCCTGCTTCGCCGTCTTCATCGGCATCCACCTCTGGGGAGTCGGCGAGGCGCTGCGCTTCAGCCTGGTGGTGACGGCCATAGCCGTGGCCGCGCTGCTGATCTTCGCCGTGGGCGCCTTCACCGAGTTCGACAGCAGCGGCCTCAACGACATCCCTGTCCAGGAGGACGCCTTCGGGTCCAACTCCTGGCTGCCGTACGGACTGCTGGGCATCTGGGCCGCGTTCCCGTTCGGCATGTGGTTCTTCCTCGGCGTCGAGGGTGTGCCGCTGGCCGCCGAGGAGGCCAAGGACCCGGTGCGCTCGATGCCCAGGGCGCTGTCGATCTCCATGGGCATCCTCGTCCTGCTGGCCCTGATCACGTTCTTCGCCGCGACGGGCGCCCGGGGCTCGGCCGCCGTCCAGGAAGCGGGCAATCCGCTGGTCGTCGCGCTCCAGGGGGACGGCGAGCCCACGGCGCTCAGCCGGTTCGTCAACTACGCCGGCCTCGCCGGTCTGGTCGCGTCCTTCTTCTCGCTGATCTACGCCGGTTCCCGGCAGCTGTTCGCCCTCTCACGCGCCGGCTATCTGCCCCGCTTCCTCTCTCTGACCAGCAGCCGCAAGGCGCCCTACCTCGGCCTGCTGATCCCCGGCGCGATCGGCTTCGCCCTCGCCGCGGGCAGCGGCAACGGCGGCCGGATGCTGAACGTCGCGGTATTCGGCGCCACGATCTCCTACTCCCTGATGGCCCTGTCGCACCTGGTGCTGCGGCGCCGCGAGCCGGGCCTGCACCGTCCGTACCGGACGCCGGGCGGCATGCTGACCTCCGGCGTAGCGTTCGTCCTGGCCCTGTCGGCGCTGGTGGCGACGTTCCTGGTGGACAAGGACGCCGCGTTCATCGCCCTCGGCGTCTACGTCGTGGCTCTCGCCTACTTCGCCTTCTACAGTCGGCACCGGCTGGTGGCCGCCGCGCCCGAGGAGGAGTTCGCGGCGCTCGCGGAGGCGGAGGACGAGCTGAAGCGGGACTGAGCCGAAGGCACCACGTGTCGCACCACCACGCATCGCCGCACCACGGGCACCACAGCACCGCCGCGCCATCGCACCACAGCACAGCACCACATCGGAGGAACGTTCAGTGAAGCCGCTCATCGGCGTCAGCACATATCTGGAGACGTCGGCCAGGTGGGGCGTGTGGGACCTGCCCGCCGCCCTGCTGCCCATGGCTTACCCCCGGCTCGTCCAGCGCGCGGGCGGCGTCGCCGTCATGCTCCCGCCGGACGGGCCGGCCACCGCCGCCTCGCTGGTCGCCCGGCTCGACGGGCTGGTCATCTCGGGCGGCCCGGACGTGGAGCCCGTACGGTACGGGGCCGAACCGGACCCCCGCACCGGACCACCCGCCCGTGAGCGGGACGAATGGGAACTGGCGCTCATCGAGGCAGCGCTGGCGTCCGGAACACCGCTGCTCGCGATCTGCCGGGGCATGCAGCTGCTGAACGTCGCGCTGGGCGGGACGCTGATCCAGCACCTGGAGGGCCATACGGCGGCGACCCTCGGCGTCTTCGGCGAACATCCGGTGAAGCCGGTACCGGGCACGCGGTACGGAACCGCCGTCCCGGAGGAATCGGACGTACCGTCCTCCCACCACCAGGCGGTGGACCGCCTGGGCGAGGGCCTGATCGTCTCGGCGTACGCGGGCGACGGCACGGTGGAGGCGGTGGAGCTGGTGGACGAGCGGTGGGTGCTGGGGGTGCAGTGGCACCCGGAGATGGGCGAGGACGTGCGAGTGATGACGGCACTGGTGTCGGCGTCCTCGCGCAGGGCGTCGACGGCGGCGGGCGGTGCGTGGGCCTGAGCGGTGGGTGTGCCTGAGTGGTGGGCGAACCCGAACGGGCGGGCCTGATCCAGCTGTCGCACAACCGCCGCGCAGGCTCCGGCGGGTCGCCGCATCAGGTGACGAAGTCCGGCCCGGCCGTGTGCACGGTGGCATGCGGCCGGGCCCGCTTACGCAGATCCGCCGGCCCAACCGGCGCGCTGAGCGCCTTCGCTCAAGCCGCCACTTCCTCCAGTCGTCCGGAAGGACGTCCCGTACGCACCACGCCGGACACGGTCGTCCCGACCGCCGGGCCGTCCCCCGGCCGCGACGGGCCGGCCCGACGGCGGACAGGACTGACCGGCCGACGGTCCGGACCGCTGCCGCCCGCCCGCCGCGCCGACTCGGTCGGCTCGGGCGGCTCGACGCACCGGGCGACGGCGTCCGGCCCGGCCGTGTGCACGGTGGCACGCGCACCGATCCGCCGCGGCCCACCCGGCCCCCTCGCGCAAGCCGCCGCCCAGTGGCAGCCGGCGGCGGACCCGTGCGGCGGCGGCCGATCCGGGCTCACTCGGCCGGCGGGTCCGCTCTCAGGTCACTGCGCGTCAGCGACAGCAGTTCGCGGGCCGGGCCGCTCGGGCGGTGGCCCGTCGGCCAGACCGCTCGCAGGTCGCGGCGCAGTGATACCCCGGACACCGCCACCTCCTTCAGCCGACGTGACGCCAGCTCCTCACCCACGGCCAGCTCACTGAGCACCGAGGGACCCGCGCCGCTGACCACCGCTGCCTTGACCGCCGTCGTCGAGGACAGTTCCAGCAGTGGCGTGGCGGGGCCTCCGTAGGAGGCGAGTGCCGCGTCGAGCACCTGGCGCGTGCCCGAGCCCTCCTCACGGAGGATCAGCGGGGCGGCGGCCAGTTCCTCGGGTGTCAGGGACGTGCGGCGCCCCCAGGCGTGCGTCGGCGCGACCACGACCACCAGCCGGTCCCGGCCGATCACCGTGCCGTCCAGCCCCGCGGGCACCGCCAGGCCCTCCACGAAGCCGAGATCGGCCTCGCCGCCGGTCAGCCGCGCGGCCACGGCTCCCGAGTTGCCCGCGAGGAGCGAGACGGCCGTGTCCGGCCGGGCGGCACGGAGGGCGATGAGCCAGCCGGGGAGCAGATACTCGGCGATGGTCATGCTCGCGGCGACCCGCAGCCGTGAGTCCCGCCGGTCGCGCAGCGCCTGCGCACCCGCGTCGAACGCCTCCGCCGCCTCCATGATCCGCCGCGCCCAGTCGGTGACGAGCGCCCCCGCGCCGGTGAGCCGGGACCCGCTCGGCGACCGGTCGAAGAGGCTGACGCCGAGCTGCCGTTCGACGGAACGTATCCGGCTGCTCGCCGCAGGCTGGCTGATGCCCAGCTCACGGGCCGCCCCGCCCATGCTGCCGTGCCGGGCGACGGCGATCAGCAGCTCCAGCGCGCCCAGTTCGGGCACCCGGTGGGCGAGGGACACAACGGGCTCGTCAGTCATACATTCAGGTTATGGCCTCATAGCGCCAAGGGACCTGGTGAGGAGGATGCGGTGCGACGAGGGTGCGAGCATGGCCACCCTCGCCCCGACCACCCGCACCTCTTCGATCCCCGGAATCGCCGCGCCCCTGCCGCCTGCCCGCCCGGCGCGCTTCGCGGTCCTGCGTCACGTCGGTCCCAACTGGTACGCGAGCGTCATGGGGACCGCGATCGTCGCGAGCGCCGGCGCCGCTCTGCCGACGGAGCCGCTCGGCCTCGCGAGCCCGGCGGACATCCCCGCACTGCGCGCCGCCTGCGTCATTGTCTGGGCGCTGTCGGCGCTGATGCTCCCGCTCGTACTGGCCGCCCGCGTCGGCCACTGGATCCACCACCGCGACCGGGCCCGCGCCCATCTGCTCGATCCCTCGGTGGCGCCCTTCTACGGATGTCTGGCGATGGCGCTGCTCGCGGTCGGCGGCGCCACCCTCACCGTGGGGCGGTACGTGATCGGTGAGAGCGCGGCCGTGGCCGTGGACGCGGTGCTCTTCACGGCGGGCACGCTCGTCGGCCTGACGGCGGCCGTGGCCGTCCCGTATCTGATGGTGGTGCGCCACCGGGTGCGGCCCGGGGACGCGTCCCCGGTGTGGCTCCTGCCGGTGGTGGCGCCGATGGTGTCGGCGGCGCTCGGCCCGGGGCTGATCCCGTATCTGCCCGCCGGTCAGTGGCGCGAGGCGCTTCTGCTGGCCTGTTACGCCATGTTCGGCCTGAGCCTGCTCGCCACCCTGACCCTGCTGCCGCTGATCTTCGGCAGGCTGGTGACCCACGGACCGCTGCCTCTCGCCCTGACGCCCGCGCTCTTCCTCGTCCTCGGCCCGCTCGGGCAGTCCACGACGGCCGTGGGCCATCTCGCGCGTGCGGCGCCCCACGCCCTCACCTCCGCGCCGCCCGCCTCCCCCGCCCCGTACATCTCTGCCCTCGACGCCTTCGCCGTGCTGTACGGCGTCCCGGTGCTGGGCTTCGCGCTGCTGTGGCTGGCGCTTGCCGGCGCGATGGCCGTGCGGGCGGCACGGCGCGGGATGCCGTTCTCGATGACGTGGTGGGCCTTCACCTTCCCGGTCGGTACGTGTGTGACCGGCGCCGCCGGACTCGCCCACGCCACGGGACTGACCGCCCTGGCCTGGCTGTCACTCGCGCTGTTCGTCCTGCTGACGGCCGCCTGGGCGGTCGCCTGGACCCGTACGGTGCACGGTCTGGTCAGCGGAGCGCTGCCCGCAGCGCCGCCGGTGCCCGGACCAGCGACGGCCCGTACCAAGTGAGGTGGCGGCCGTCGACCAGCGCGGCAGGCAGCCCGGGGAACGCCTCGGGGCCGTCGTCGGCGGTGAAGCGGTACGGCTCGTCGGGCAGGACGACCAGGTCCGCCCCCGAGGCCCTCAGCCGGTCCAGCGGGATACGCGGATAGCGCTCGGGCAGGTCGCCGTACACGTTGTGCACGCCGAGTCTGGCGAGCAGATCACCCGCGAAGGTGTTGCCGCCGAGCACCATCCAGGGCCTGCGCCAGATCGGCACGACCGCCCGGCGCTCCCCTCCGTACGGAGGGGGCACCGCCGCCCAGGAATCCCGGGCCTCGTCCAGCCAGCGCGGCGCGGTGAGCCCGCAGCCCGTCACGAGCATCCGCTCCAGCTCGGCGAACGCCTGGTCGAGGTCGCGCACCTCGGTGACCAGCACCTCGACGCCCGCGGCCCGCAGGGCGGCCAGATCCGGCTCGCGGTTCTCCTCCTCGTTGGCCACCACGAGATCGGGGCGCAGCGCGATGACGGCGTCGGTGTCCGGATTCTTGGTGCCGCCGACGCGTACGACGTCGAGACCGGCGGGGTGGGTGCACCAGTCGGTGGCGCCGACCAGGAATCCGGGCGCGGTGACCGCCACGGCCTCGGTGAGCGAGGGAACCAGCGAGACGACGCGGCGCACGGCAGCCGGTGCGCCGGCCCGTTCGGCGGTCACGGCCCCGGCCCTCAGCGCCGGGTGTCGAACGTCGCGTCGATGTGTTCGGCGACGGCGACGACCAGGATGCGCGTGCCGGGCTCGGTGGCGCGCCAGCGGTGCCTGACCCCGCCGGAGAGATACAGCGTGTCGCCACGCTCCAGACGGTAGGCGCGGCCTTCGGCCTCGACCTCCACCGAGCCGTCGGCGATGTACATCACCTCGTCGTTGCGGTGCTGGTACTCGCGTCCGGTGTCCTGCTCGCCGGTGTACTCCTTGGCGTGCAGCTGGTGTCCGCCGCGGGCCACCCTGCGTACGCCGGGCCCGCCGTCGCCGGCCCGTACGACGTCGACGGTGCGCGCCGAGTCGGCCGCGGCGTGCAGCACGGCGATGGTGGTCTCCAGGGCGTCGGCCACCCGTTCCAGCGAGCGGGCGCTCGGCCGGGCGCGTTCGTTCTCGATCTGGCTGAGGAAGGGTACGGAAAGCCCGCTGCGGTCGGCGACGGCCGCCAGTGTGAGGCCGAGGGACCTGCGCCGCCTGCGGACGGCGGCGCCCACCCTGAGCGCTTCCTTGTCGTCCATGTCTGGGCTCCCTCCCGGCCGGATCGTCATCTTCTCAGAGTTGACGGCCGCGCAAAGGCGGTCTGCCCCACCCGGGGTGGAAGGCGCCACGGTGAACCCCGTGGAAACCGACGGCCACGGTGAGCACGACGACGACTGGTCGACAGACCTCCATCCTCCGGCCGCCGGGGCCTTCACACCACTGGTGGGGCCCAGGTCGCAGGAGGCGGGCGCCGCCCCCGGCGACACCCGCCTCCCCCCGGCGCCCTACGGCACCTCCCGATGGCTGTCGGCACCTCTCGTACCGGCAGGTACGTACCTCCCGGTACCGACAGGTACCTCTCCGTGCTCTCCGCTACCGCGGGGCGATCTCGTCGGCGATGCCCGGGTTCTTCTCCATCCAGGCCGCCACCGCCTCTTCCTCATGACCCGTACCGCGCTTCTGGATCTCGTTCTCCAGACCGGCGAGCTGTTCCTCGCTCAGCTTGAAGTCCTTGAACCACTTGGTCAGCTGCGGGTAGTTCTTCGGGAAGTCCTTGTTGCCGACGGTGCGGATCTGGTCGCCCTCGCCGAACGCCTTCCGCGGGTCCTTCAGCTTGGTCAGCTCGTACTCGCTGTAGGCCCAGTGCGGGGTCCACAGCATGACCGCGATGGGTTCCTTCTTCGCGTACGAGCGCTCCAGCTCGGCCAGCATGCCGGGTGTGGAGCTGTCGACGACCTTGTAGTCGCCGTCCAGGCCGTACCCCGGCAGGACCTTGTTCTTGAGGATGTTCATGGTCTCGGTGCCGGGCTCGATGCCGACGATCCGCCCCTTGAACTCGTCCTCGCGGCCCTTCAGGTCCGAAAGCGATTCGACGCCCCTCACATAGGAGGGCACGGCGATCTCCAGTGACGTCGGCCCGTACCAGGCGCCGAGGTCGGAGAGTTTGTCGCCGTACTTGTCCCAGTACTTCTTCTGCGTGTTGGGCAGCCAGCCGTCGAACTGGACGTCGATCTGCCCTCTGGACAGGGCCGTGTACATCGGGCCGACCTCGAACTGCTTGAGGTTCATCCTGTAGCCCCGGTCCTCCAGCACCGCCTTCCACAGATACGTGGCGGCGATGTCCTCCTCCCAGGGGAACCAGGCGACCTCGATGGGCCGTTCGCGCTCGTCCTTGCCGTTCGCGCCCTTGCTGACGCCGGAGACCGGGGTCCACTTGTCGGCCAGCTCGGGGTTGTCCCTCAGCCAGGCGCGTACGGCGTCCTGTTCCTCGCCCTTGCCGGCGCCCTGGATCTCCGCCTCCAGACTGGTGAGCTGGTCCTCGGTCATCTTGAAGTCCTTGAGCCACTTCGCGACGCCCGGGTTGTCGGCGGAGAAGCCCTTGCGGGTGAGTGTGTGCACGCCGTCGCCCGCGCCCCAGGTGCCCTTGGGGTCCTTGAGCTTCTTCAGGTCGTAGGTGTTGTACGCCCAGTGCGGGGACCAGAGCGTGACGACGACCGGTTCCTTCTTCTCGTACGCCCGCTTCAGCTCGGCCAGCATGCCGGGCGTGGAGCCGTCGACGACCTTGTACTCGCCTTCGAGGCCGTACTCCTTCAGGACCTTGTCCTTGAGGATGCCCATCTCGCCGGCGCTGGGCTCGATGCCGATGATCCGGCCCTTGAACAGGTCGGCCTTGCCCTTGAGGTCCGCGAGGGAGTCGACACCCTTCACGTAGGAGGGCACGGACAGCTCCAGGGACGTCTCGTCGTACCAGGCGCCCATGTCCTCCAGCTTGTCCTGGTACTTGTCCCAGTAGCTGGCGTGGGTGGTCGGCAGCCAGGAGTCGGTCTGGATGTCGATCTGGCCGTTCGCCTGGCCGGTGTAGAGCGCCCCGGCCTCGTACTGGGTGGCCTCGACCTCGTAGCCGCGCCGCTCCAGCAGTTCCTTCCAGAGGAAGGTGGAGGCGATGCCCTCGTCCCAGGGGATGTACCCCATGCTGATCTTCTTGCCCTGGCCGACGTCCCCCTCGCCGGCGACCGTCGTGCTCTTGCCGCCGCCGAAGATGCTCATGCCGCCGGCGACGAGCGCGAGGACGACCACGCCGACCACGGCGACCGAGGGACGCGGACGGTGGTCCCAGACCTTGAACGAACCGCTCATCGCCTGTGCCTTGGCCAGCGCGCGGCGGCCCAGCGGGGAGACCTGCCGGCCCAGCGCGCCGGTCAGCCGGTCCAGGTACATCGCCAGGATGACGATGGAGACGCCCGCCTCGAAGCCGAGGCCGATGTCGACGTTGCCGATGGCGCGGTAGACGGCGCCGCCGAGGCCGCCGCCGCCGACCATGCCCGCGATGACGACCATCGACAGGCCCAGCATGATCACCTGGTTGATGCCGGCCATGATCGTCGGGAGCGCGAGCGGGAGCTGGACGCGCAGCAGGGTGTTGCGCGGGCTGGTGCCGAACGCCTCGGCCGCCTCGACCAGTTCGGCGTCGACCTGCCGGATGCCCAGTTCCGTCATACGGACGCCGGGCGGCAGGGCGAAGATGATCGTGGCGATGATGCCGGGGACCACGCCGACGCCGAAGAAGATGATGCCGGGGATCAGATAGACCATCGCGGGCATCGTCTGCATGAAGTCGAGCACCGGCCGGATGACGGCGCTGACGGTGGCCGAGCGCGAGGCCCAGACACCGAACGGCACCGCGATGACCAGGATGACGATCGTCGCGACGAGGACCAGCGAGAGCGTGGACATCGCCAGTTCCCACAGCTCGATCGAGTCGATGAGCGCGAACCCGACGAAGGCGAGACCCGCCGCGAGCAGGCCGCGCAGCCACCAGGCGAGCACGGCGAGGATGCCGGCGAGGAGCAGCGGTTCGGGGCCGTTCAGCACGGCGTCCACGGCGTCGTACATACCGGTGACGAGCGAGCTGATCGCGTCGAACAGCCAGGAGAGATGGCGCTGGAGGAAGTCGACTCCGCTGTCGACCCATTCGCCGAGCGGGAGCCTAGGCACTGGCGGCCTCCTTGTCGGCGGAGAGCGTCGCCGGGCCGGCGTCGGCCACCGGCGGGGACGTGCTCGGGGACGCGTCGGCGGGCGTCATCGGCTCGCCGAGCACGGCCAGCAGCCGGGCGCGCGGTACGACTCCGACCAGCCGCCCCTCGTCGTCGGTGACGGCGACGGGGACCGAGCTGGTCGAGCAGGGGGTGAACAGCTCGATGATCGGGGTGCTCACGGAGACGGTGGCGGGCGCCGCCGCGAGCACGTCCTTGTCCGTACGCAGTTCCTTGCCGTCGTCCGTACGGCTGCCATGGGCGGTGTCGGCGTCCGCCATGATCGCCCCGGCGGTCAGGACGCGCGAGCGGTCGACGTCCTGGGTGAAGGAGGCGACGTATTCGTTGGCCGGGGTGACGAGGATGTCCTCGGCGGTGCCGAGCTGGACTATCTCGCCGTCGCGCATCACGGCGATCCGGTCGCCGAGCCGCATGGCCTCGTTGAGGTCGTGGGTGATGAAGACGATGGTCTTCTTCAGTCGCTTCTGGAGTTCCAGGAGCTGGTCCTGCATGTCACGACGGATCAGCGGGTCGAGCGCGCTGAACGACTCGTCCATGAGCAGCAGGTCCGCGTCGGTGGCGAGCGCGCGGGCCAGGCCCACACGCTGCTGCATACCGCCCGAGAGCTCGTCGGGCCAGGCCTTCTCCCAGCCGGCCAGCCCCGCGAGCTCAAGGGCCTCCTTGGCCCGTCTGTCACGCTCCGCGCGCGGGACGCCCTGCACCTCCAGCCCGTATCCCGCGTTCTCCAGCACACTGCGGTGCGGGAAGAGCGCGAAGTGCTGGAACACCATGCTGATCTTGGTGGAGCGCACGGCGCGCAGCTCGGCCGCGCTCAGGGCGGTCAGATCCTGGCCGTCGAAGAGCACCCGCCCGGCCGTCGGCTCCAGCAGTCCGTTGAGCATGCGCAGCAATGTCGATTTGCCGGATCCGGAGAGGCCCATCACGACGAATATCTGACCGGGATCGACGGAGAACGAGGCATCGATCACCGCTGCGGTCCTGCCGTCGGCGCGCAACTCGTCGCGGTCCGTGCCGCTTTCGAGCTTCCTCACCGCTTCTTCGGGTCGTGCGCCGAATACCTTGTACAGGTGTTCCGCCTGCAGCCTGGACACATATACCTCACGCCGTCGAAATGAGAAACGGCCCGCCACCCCCGCCGGCGGGCCGTTGAGCGGTACGGGGTCTGCCCGCGTGGCCGGCCGGCGGCCTGTGAAGAGTCCGCGCCCGGGTTCGCTCCGGGTGCGCGCCTGCCCTCCCTTGCATGGACCAAACATTTATGTGGTCCACACCACTCGGGGATGCCGCCGCGCAGGTCAGAGAGGAATCGGTGGTGGCCCGTCACCGCTCTCCGGCCACTGTCGGTGGCATGGGGCATCATCAGGGATGTGACGCGACGCCTGATGCTCCTCGACACCGCTTCCCTCTACTTCCGGGCCTATTTCGGGGTCCCCGACTCCGTGCGCGCTCCGGACGGCACACCTGTCAACGCGGTCCGGGGCCTGCTGGACTTCATCACCCGGCTCGTCCAGGACCACCACCCGGACGATCTCGTGGCGTGCTGGGACGCGGACTGGCGGCCGCAGTGGCGGGTGGATCTGATCCCGTCGTACAAGGCGCACCGCGTCGCGGTGGAGACGCCAGAGGGGCCGGACGAGGAGGAGACGCCGGACACCCTGGCGCCACAGGTGCCGATCATCGAGGCCGTCCTGGACGCGCTGGGCATCGCCCGCGTCGGCGTGGCGGGGTACGAGGCGGACGATGTGATCGGCACGCTCGCCGGCGCCGCCACCGGCCCGGTGGACATCGTCACCGGCGACCGGGACCTCTACCAACTGGTGGACGACGCGCGCGGTGTACGGGTGCTGTATCCGCTCAAGGGCGTCGGATCGCTCCAGCTGACGGACGAGGCGTGGCTGCGCGAGAAGTACGGGGTGACCGGCTCCGGTTATGTCGATCTGGCGCTGCTGCGGGGCGATCCGAGCGACGGGCTGCCCGGCGTGCCCGGGATCGGCGAGAAGACGGCGGCCAAGCTGCTGGACGCCTTCGGTGATCTGGCGGGGATCATGGCGGCCGTCGACGATCCGCGTTCGGGGCTGACGCCCTCGCAGCGCAAGCGGCTGGACGAGGCCAGGGATTATGTGGCCGTCGCGCCGACGGTGGTGCGGGTCGCCGGGGACGTCCCCCTGCCGGACTTCGACCCGGCGCTGCCCTCCGAGCCGCTCGACCCCGAGACTCTGGACGCGCTGGCGGCGCGCTGGGGTCTGAACAACGCGCTGCACCGGCTGCTCACCGTGCTCGGAAAGTGACGGCACCGAGGGGTGCGGTCGACGGCGGAGTGTTAAGTTAGGTAAGCCTAAGCATCGCTCGCCCGTCCGGGGGCGGCCGCATCAGTCAAGGGAGACCGCCGTGGCAGCACAGGAGGCGCGTAAGTCACCGAAGGTCCGCGAAGCGCGGGTGATACGCACCCAGCGCATCACTCCGCACATGGTGCGCCTGGTCCTCGGTGGCGACGGGCCGGCCGGGCTCGGCGTCGGTGAGTTCACCGACCACTACGTGAAGCTGCTGTTCGCGCCCGAGGGCGTCAGCTACCCCGAGCCGTTCGACATGGACCGCGTCCGCGAGGACTTCCCGCGTGAGCAGTGGCCCACCAGCCGTACGTACACGGTGCGCGAGTGGGACCCGGCCGCCGGGGAGATCACCATCGACTTCGTCGTGCACGGCGACGAGGGCCTGGCGGGACCGTGGGCTGCCGCCGCGCGGCCCGGTGACACGGTGCGGTTCCTGGGCCCCGGTGGCTCGTACGCCCCCGACCCGGCCGCCGACCGCCATCTTTTCGTGGGTGACGAGAGCGCGCTGCCCGCCATCGCCGCGTCGATCGAGCAGGCTCCCGAGGACGCGGTGATCCACGCGTTCATCGAGGTCGAAGGCCCCGAGGAGGAGCAGAAGATCGCCGCCCCCGCCGGGGCCGAGATCGTCTGGCTGCACCGCCGGAGCCGTCCCGTCGGCGAGGCGCTGGTCGCCGCCGTACGGGCACTGGACCTCCCCGCCGACGACGTGCACGCGTTCGTGCACGGCGAGGCCGGTTTCGTGAAGGAGCTGCGCCGCCATCTGAGGCACGACCGGAAGATCCCGCGCGAGCGGCTGTCGATCTCGGGCTACTGGCGGCTGGGCCAGAACGACGAGGCGTGGCGGGCCGTCAAGCGCGAGTGGAACGAGCAGGTCGAGCGCGAGCAGGAGAGCGCGAAGGGCTGAGTACCCTCGGGCGCCGGGCGGGCTCCCGCGCCCGCGCCCTGGATCGCCGGGCGGGAGTCCCTGGGCCCGCCCGGGGCCCGAGGACGGCCGTCACCGCGTCCGGCGGGATCGACCGGCATCGCCGAACGGCCCGCGCCCGGCGCCCGGTTCACCGCGTCGAGGTCGGCAATCCCGGCCGTCCACGAGGGCATCCGGTGGCGCCATGAAGGCCGACGGGAGGAGCGCCGTCCGGCAGGTCCTCGCCCTCCGGCCGGCCTCTACGGCCGCGTGCCGGCTGTCGAGCGCGTCGGCCCGCTCCTCGGGCAGCGCCACCGCCTCGTCCGGCGGCGGAACTCCCGTCAGCGGCATCTCCACCCCCTGCCCCGGTGTACCGATGGGCATCAACCGCGACATATCGCGTATTCGCCGGGTCGTGGCACGATCGGACCGGGACGGGACCAATCCGTCGCGCGTCGCGCTCCGAATTCCCGGTGAAGCCGTCCGGTACGCCGGACGACGTGCCAGCCAGCCCGCACCGTGGAGGAACAGCCGCGTGAAACAAGCCGTGCATATCGGCGGCCCCGCTTCTGCCGGGCCGGACCTGCAGGAATTGCTGGGCCAGGTGGCCCGGGGCGATCAGGAAGCCTTCGCCCGTGTGTACGACATGGTCTGCGGGCCCGTACTCGGGCTCGTCCGCTCCGTCCTGCGCGACCCCGCCCAGTCCGAGGAGGTGACCCAGGAGGTCCTGCTGGAGGTCTGGCGCAGCGCCCCGCGTTTCCAGGCCTCGCGCGGCAGCGGTATGACCTGGGTGCTGACCCTCGCGCACCGGCGCGCGGTGGACCGGGTCCGCTCCGCCCAGGCGTCCAGCGACCGCGAGCACCGCGCGGCGCTGCTGGACCGGACACCGGCCTTCGACGAGGTCACCGAGCAGGTCGAGTCCCGGCTGGAGCGCGAGCAGGTACGGCGCTGTGTCCGTACCCTCACCGAACTCCAGCGCCAGTCGGTCACGCTCGCCTATTACCAGGGGCTCGCGTACCGGGAAGTCGCCGAACTGCTCTCCGTGCCGCTCGGCACGGTCAAGACACGACTGCGCGACGGCCTCATCCGGCTGCGCGACTGCCTGGGGGTGAGCGCATGAGCACCGCTGAACTGCACACACTGACCGGCGCCTACGCGCTGCACGCGCTGGAGGCAGACGAGCGCGCCGAGTTCGAGCGGCATCTGGAGGCGTGCCCGGCCTGCGCCCAGGAGGTCGCCGAACTCGCCGCCACCACCACGCGGTTGGGGCTGGCCGTGGCGGTCGCACCGCCGACGGAGCTGAAGGCGCGGGTGCTGCGGCGGATCGCCACCGAGCGCCAGGAACCGCCCAAGGTGACACCGGAGTCCCGTGGCTCGGGCGGCGGGGCCGGGGCCGCGAGGGGGCGCGCGCTGTCGCGCTTCGCACTGGCCGCCTGTCTCGCCGCAGCGGCCGGTTTCGGCGGGATCGCCGTCTGGCAGCACCAGGAGGCCCGGGAAGCCGGCGAGCGGGCATCGGCCTCGCAGCAGCGGTCCGAGGCGCTGGCGGCCGTACTCGCGGCGCCCGACGCCAAGATCAGCACGGGCGGGTTGACCGACGGCGCGACCGGCACGGTCGTCGTGTCGCGCGCAAGGGACAAGGCGGCGTTCATCGCGTCCGGCATGCCGAAACCGCCCGGCGGCAAGGTCTACCAGCTCTGGTTCAACGACGACGGCGCGATGCGGGACGCGGGTCTGATGGACCCCTCCGCCACGTCGGGCTCGGTACTGATGGCCGGATCCGTCGGGGCGGCCTCGGGGATGGGCATCACCGTCGAACCGGCGGGCGGCTCACCGCAGCCGACCTCGGACCCGGTGGCGCTGATGAACTTCCCGGCCTGACCGGCGGCACGGAGCCCTACGGCCCGCACCCGATGACAAGGGGTGCGGGCCGTACGGTTGTTCCGTGTCCGTCAACTGCCGAGTGTCCCGCGGCTACTGCGCGTCCTGCGGCTTCTCCGTCTCCTTCAGCCCGCCTTGACGCGGCGGAAGCGGAAAGAAACCGCTCGTACGGGCGGCGTACTCGGCGAATCCCGGCCGCCGCGCCATATGACGCTCCAGCAGCCGCTTCCCGCTGCCGCCCACCAGCAGACAGCTCATCACCAGCGGACTCACCAGCGTCACGGCGGCGACCACCGGATCGTCACAGACGATCAGGAACAGTCCCCACCACACGCAGAAGTCACCGAAGTAGTTCGTCCGAAGGGCGTACGGCCGGGATCTGGTCCACGCCCATCCGTCGTTCCTCGAAGGAGTCGTCGGAGAGGTCGTAGTGATGGCTGATCGCCGCCCGGTCACGTGCCTTGCTGTGCGGGGCGCCGCCGAGCCCGGCCTGGGAGGACGGTACGGGCGGGCGCGGCCCGACCGCGCCGAGCCGCACCATGGTGGCGACGGCGCGGGCCCGGTCGGCGAGGGTGAGCTTCGGCGGACGCGGCCCTCGCTCGCGCGCCGCGCCCCGGACGGTGCGCAGCCCGTCGGTGAGGTCGCCGTCGATGTCGAGCTCGCCGGTGACGTACGCCTGGGCCAGGCCGAGTTCGTCGGGTTGCCGGACGAGTCGGCGCAGGGCCCGGCGTGAGCGCAGGACGACGACCGGGGCGCCCTCGGGGCCGGCGGTACTGCCGTCCCGGGCGCGCAGGGCCGGCCGGGCCAGCGCGTGGCGGACGACGCGTTCGGCGATCGCGGTACGCGGCCACGAGGCGCGGGGCGGCCGGGCGACGTCCGGCCAGCGCCGCGCGTCCACCGGGGACGACGCCGTGGCGGGCGCCGCACCGACTGTGGTGGCCGCCGCACCGGCCGCCCACTCGGCCGCGGCCACCGCGGGCTCCGGCGAGGTCGGCGACGGCGGGGAGACGTGCGCGCTCATTTCACACCCTCCTGGGGGCGGTGTAGGGGGCGGGGCCGCACAGGAAGGCCGCGCAGATACAGACGGATGCCGTGGTAGCGGATGCCGGCGGAGACGACGGCGGTGGACAGGGGGTGGCGCAGCGCGGTCCGCAGCAGCGCCCACGGGGTGGCCGCGCGCCGCACGCCTCGCAACGTCGCGGTGAACGGCCTACCCCCGTACCGTTCCAGATGGACCGTCAGCTCCAGCCGCTCGCCCGGATCGGGCAGCCGCATCCGGTAGCCGCCGTCGACGGGGAAGAAGGGCGAGACGTACAGCTCCTTGTCCACCCGGAAGGTGTTCTCGTCCGCTCCTTCGGCCCGGTCGCCGGGCCGAAGGAGGTAGCAGTGCCGCTCGCCGTAGGTGTTGTGCACCTCGGCGACGACGCAGAGCGGTTCGCCGCCGGGCGCGTGGCACCAGTACAGGGTCAGCGGGTTGAAAACGTGCCCGAGGACGCGGGCGTGCGCGAGCATCACCACCCGCCCGTCGCCCAGTTCCACGCCACGCGACGCGAGATACGTCCGGAGCCCGGCGCGGATGGTCGGCGACGCACCGCCGAAGTGGTCGCGGGCGTCGAAGCGGGCCAGTGGCCGCAGCGGCCGGGGCAGCCCTGGCGGGTGGTCGGGGTCGATGAGCCACATATAGGTGCGCAGCCGCAGGTCGTAGCGGCGGGGCGAGGTCCGTACATGCGTGACGGTGCACGGGTAGAGCGCGGGAGCGGCGGCGGTCGCGCGGATGTCGGTGCTCACCAGCGCACCCCCAGCGCGGCGGCGGCCTCGACTCCCGAGCGGCAGCCGTCCTCGTGGAATCCCCACCCGTGGTACGCCCCCGCGTACGCCGTGGCGGGTCCGCCCAGTTTGGGTAGCCGGCGCTGGGCGGCCACCGACTCCGGTGTGTAGACGGGGTGTTCGTACGTCATCCGGGCGAGCACGCGGTCCTCGCGGACGCGGTCGGCGCCGTTGAGCGGCACCACGAAGTTCTCGGGGGCGTCCAGGCGTTGCAGCCGGTTCATGTCGTAACTGACCCGTACGCGGCCGGCGTCGGCCTCGCAGGAGGGCATGGTCAGGTTCCAGGAGGCGCGGGCGCGCCGGCTGCGGGGCAGCACGCTCGTGTCGGTGTGCAGCACGGTGGCGTTGCGCGAGTAGCGGAAGGCGCCGAACACGCGCCGTTCGTCGTCGGTCGGGTCGGCGAGCAGCCGCAGTGCCTGGTCGGGGTGGACGGCGACGACGACCGAGTCGTACCGCCGGGTGGAGCCGTCGGCGGTGGTGACCTCGACATCGTGCGGGCCGCGCCGCAGCGACCGGACGGGGGCTCCCGTGTGGACGGAGTCGAGCTGCTTGCCGACGCGTTCGACGCATTCGCGTGAGCCGCCGCTGACCGTGCGCCAGACCGGTGAGCCGCTGACGGACAGCAGACCGTGGTGGTCCAGGAAGCGGAACAGACAACGGGCCGGGTAGCGCAGGGCCGTTCCGGCGTCGCAGGACCAGACGGCCGAGACCAGCGGGGTCAGGAAGGGGGACACGAAGTACGCCGAGAACCCGCCGTCCGCGACGAAACGCCCCAGTGTCATGGTCTCGTCGGGACGGGCTCCGGACGCGTTGTCCGGGGCGCCGGCGTGGTCCGTGTCGTGCGCGAGCAGTCGTCGTGCCCGGCGGTGGAAGGCGGGCACTTCGCTGAGCAGCCGCAGATACCGCCCGCGCAGGACATGGCCGGGGCGCGGGAAGAGGCCGGGCAGCCCCCGGGCACCGGCGTATTCGAGCCCGCAGCCGTCGCACCGTACGGACATGCTCATCTCCGACTCCCGGGTGGTGACGCCCAGTTCGCGAAAGAGCCGCAGCAGCAGCGGATAGGTGCGCTCGTTGTGGACGATGAACCCGGAGTCGACGCGGTGTGTCCGGCCGTCGGACGACATCAGGTCATGGGTGTGGGCGTGGCCGCCGAGGCGCTCGTCGGCCTCGTACAGCGACACCTCGTGCGAGCGCCGCAGTACGTACGCGGCGGTCAACCCGGCGACTCCGCCACCCACGACCGCCGTACGCCGGCGCCGGCCTTCCCCGCTCATACAGCTCCCTCCGATCCGGTTTCGGGCACAGCCCCTCAGGGAGGATTCGAGCCACGGCGGCCGATGGATTGGTGTCGGAGCGATCCTTCTTCCGGCCGGTCCTACTTTTAAATTCTTCGGGTGCGGGACCAATCCGCCTTGCATCCCGCACCGAATGGCCGGTGTGAGCGAAGATCAGAAAGATCCGAGGAGCGGGGCCGGCCATGGGGCGCGTGGCGTACGAGCGGTGCGCGGTGCCTTGGCCGCGCTCAGCGGATTGATCGCCGGGCTCGTGGCGCTCTGCGTCGCCGAGCTGGTATCGGCGGCCGTACGGCCCGAGGCGGGTCCCGTCACCGCGGTGGGCGGCGCGGTCATCGATCGCACACCGGCACCGGTGAAGGACTTCGCCGTCCGCAACTTCGGCAACGACGACAAGCTGGTACTGCAACTGGGCATCCTGGCCCTCCTGGCGCTCTTCGCCATGGCGGTCGGAGTGGCCTCGCTGCGGTACCGGAAGGCCGGCTCGGCGGCGGTCCTGGTCTTCGGCGCGATCGGGGCACTGGCGGCGGTGGAGCGGCCGGACGGCCGCCTCTCCGACGCCCTGCCCTCGGTCGTGGGCGGTCTGACGGCCTGTGGGGTGCTGTATCCGCTGGCCGGCAGGCTGACCTCCCGTCCGTCCCCCCATGGGGATCGGGGGGCGGACGGGCCCGGCGCCCCGGCCGCGGAGAGCTCCGCCGGCGGCTTCGACCGGCGTGGATTCGTCATCGCCGCGACGGCCGCCGCGGTGGCATCGGCCGGAGCGGGCGTCGTCGGCCGACGGCTCAACGCCTCGGGCGCGGCGGAGGCCGCGGCCTCTCGCAGGACCGTCGTTCTCCCGGCCCCGTCCTCACCGGCCCGGCCGGTACCACCGGGGGCCGACCTGGGGATCCGCGGTCTGAGTTCCTTCACCACGTCCAACAAGGACTTCTACCGGGTGGACACCGCCCTGGTCGTGCCCCGTGTGGACGCCGACAGCTGGCGTCTGCGCATCCACGGCAAGGGCGTCACCCGGCCGCTCACGGTCGGCTTCCAGGACCTTCTCCGGCGGGACCTGATCGAGCGCGACATCACTTTGACCTGTGTCTCCAACGAGGTCGGCGGCCCGTACGTCGGCAACGCCCGCTGGATCGGCGTCCCCCTGGCCGACCTGCTGGCCGAGGCCGGCGTGGAACCGCCCTCCAAGGGCGGCCCCGCCGACCAGTTGGTGTCCCGCTCCGTGGACGGCATGACCATCGGCACGCCCGTCGAAGCGGTCATGGACGGCCGCGACGCGATACTCGCGGTCGGCATGAACGGCGAACCTCTGCCGTTCGATCACGGCTTCCCGGTCCGCATGGTCGTCCCCGGCCTGTACGGATACGTATCGGCGTGCAAGTGGCTGGAAGACCTCGAACTGACCACCTTCGCGGAGTACGACGCGTACTGGGTCAAGCGCACCTGGTCCCGCCAGGCGCCCGTCAAGACCCAGTCGCGGATCGACACCCCGCGCCCCTTCGCCTCCCCGAAGGCGGGCACGGTGCCCGTCGCCGGGGTGGCGTGGGCACAGCACCGCGGCATCGAGCGGGTCGAGGTGCGCGTGGACGGCGGCGAGTGGAACCCCGCCGAACTGGCCGCCGCGAACAGCACGGACACCTGGCGGCAGTGGAGGTGGGAGTGGCCCGCCACCTCCGGCAGCCACACCCTCGAGGTCCGTGCGACGGACCGCGACGGCGACACCCAGACCGACAAGCGCGTGGGGACCGTACCCGACGGCGCGACCGGCCGGCACTCGGTGGTGGTCACAGTCGACTGAGGGCCCCATCGAGTGCCGCACACCCCCTGTATCAACAGCACCACCTTTCAAGGAGATTGACATGAAGATCACCCGTTTCCAGCGTGCCGCCGTCACCGTCGTCGCCGCCGTCGCCCTTCCGCTGGCGCTCACCTCCTGCTCCGGCGACGACAAGGACAGCACGGCGGAGTCCTCGTCCGCGGCCGAGGACACGGCGGCACCTGAGGAGACGGCCGACGACGCCGCGGGCGACACCGCGGGCGGGCCGTTCGGTCCGGCGTGTGCGTCGGTGCCGAAGACCGGTCCCGGCAGCTTCGAGGGCATGGGCCAGGCCCCGGTCGCGACCGCCGCCTCCAACAACCCCGAACTCTCCACCCTGGTCACCGCGGTGAAGAAGGCCGGTCTGGTCGACACCCTCAACAGCGCCGAGAACATCACGGTGTTCGCGCCCACCAATGACGCCTTCGCCAAGATCCCGAAGGCCGACCTGGACGCCGTGCTCGCGGACAAGGCCATGCTCACCAAGATCCTCACCTACCACGTGGTGGGCGAGAAGCTGGCCAAGAAGCAGCTGGAGAGCGGCACGTACGACACCCTCCAGAAGAGCACGCTGACCACCGCGGGCTCCGGCGACTCGTACAAGGTCAACGACTCGGCCGGTGTCGTCTGCGGTGACGTCCCGACGGCCAACGCGACGGTGCACATCATCGACACGGTGCTGATGCCGAAGTAGTCCCCTGTTCACGGGCGTTGTCCGGCCTCCCTGTGCTGGCCGGATGACCCCCGTGGATCAGCCGTTCCCCTCGTACGGCGCGGCTCGACGCGACCGGGTGCTCGGAGCGGTCGTTGGCTCGGCCGTCGGTGACGCGCTCGGAGCACCTTTCGAGTTCGGCCCGGCCGGTGCGTTCACCGCCCGCTTCCCGGACGGCGTGGGCGAGTTGTGCGGAGGCGGCGGCTGGGAGCCGGGCGAGGCCACGGACGACACACAGATGGCGGTGCTGATCGGCGAGTCCCTGCTCGCCCGCCCGCCGTCACCCCACCGAGCTGTACGCCACCACCCCGCGGAGCACCCCGTCGACCGCCTTGCGCGCGTTCTTCGCGACCGTGCTGTTCTCGCGGGGCGCCGCCGCGGCGATCTGCCCGAGGACGTCGATCACCTGCTTGCACCAGCGGACGAAGTCGCCCGCCGGCATCTCGGCGTCCCGCAGCACCTCGTCGAGGCCCTTGCCCGACGCCCACATGTGCACCGCCCAGGCGAAGCCGAGATCGGGCTCACGCTGCCCGACCCCCTCCGCCTGATTGATCTTGAAGTCCTCCTCCAGCGCGTCGAGCCGGCCCCAGATGCGGACCATCTCGCCGAGCGCGGCCTTCGCCGCCCCACTGGGCAGCCGCGGCGCCACCGCGTCGTCCGCCTGGCGCGCCTCGAAGACCAGCGCCGAGACGCACGCGGCCAGTTCC
This sequence comes from Streptomyces sp. S4.7, assembly GCF_010384365.1. Lineage (NCBI taxonomy): Bacteria > Bacillati > Actinomycetota > Actinomycetes > Kitasatosporales > Streptomycetaceae > Streptomyces > Streptomyces sp. S4.7. Next base: position 1,253,386 of record NZ_CP048397.1, read on the forward strand.
GCCGGGGAGAGCCCTTCCCACACGCCTTCGCGCAGGCACTCGCTGGCGAGCAGGTCCAGCTCGCCGTAGAGCCGCGCGAGCCGCTTCCCGTTGCCCGTGACCTCGTCGCCGCGCAGATAGTCCATCTCCGTGAGGAGGGCGACGATCCGGTCGAAGGTGCGGGCGATGGTGTTCGTACGGCCCTCGATCCGCCGCTCCAGCTGACGGGTGTCCCGTTGCAGCCGGTGGTAACGCTCGGCCCAGCGCGCGTGGTCCTCGCGCTCGTCGCAGCCGTGGCAGGGGTGTGCGCGCAGAGCGGTGCGCAGCCTGGCGATCTCACGGTCGTCGGCCGCCGGAGCGCGCCCCTTGCGGTGCCGCTCCGGGACGACATGGCCGGCCTTCGAGCGCAGCGCGGACGCCAGATCGCGGCGCGACTGCGGCGACCGCTGGTTGAAGCTCTTGGGGATCCGCATCCGGTCCAGCGCCTCGACCGGCACGGGGAAGTCCATCGACGCGAGCCGCTTGACCTGCCGCTCGGCGGTCAGGACCAGGGGCCTGGGGCCGTCGTGGTACTCCACGCCCCGGTGTCCGTTTGCCCGCCCGGCCGGCAGTCCGGGGTCGAGCACCAGGGCGAGACCGGCGAACTTTCCGGTCGGCACGTGGATGACGTCGCCGGGCTTGAGCTTCTCCAGGGAGGAAGCGGCGGCGGCCCGCCGCTGCACGGCCCCCTGCTTGGCCAGCTCCGTCTCGCGGTCCTTGAGGTCGCGGCGCAGCCGCGCGTACTCCTCGAAGTCCCCCAAGTGGCAGGTCATGCCCGCCCGGTAGCCCTCCATCCCCTCTTCGTTCCTCTGGACCTGCCGGGAGATCCCGACGACCGACTTGTCCGCCTGGAACTGCGCGAACGAGGTCTCCAGCAGCTCGCGCGAGCGGTGCCGGCCGAACTGCTGCACCAGGTTGACCGCCATGTTGTACGACGGCCGGAAGCTGGAGCGCAGCGGATACGTGCGGGTGCCCGCGAGGCCGGCGAGCGCGCCCGGATCCATCCCGCGCTGCCACAGGACCACCGCGTGTCCCTCGACGTCGATGCCGCGCCGCCCGGCCCGGCCGGTCAGCTGGGTGTACTCGCCGGGTGTGATGTCCGCGTGCTGCTCGCCGTTCCACTTGACGAGCTTCTCCAGGACGACCGACCTGGCGGGCATGTTGATGCCGAGCGCCAGGGTCTCCGTGGCGAACACGGCCTTGACCAGGCCCCGTACGAACAGCTCCTCGACGACCTCCTTGAAGGTGGGCAGCATCCCGGCGTGGTGGGCCGCGATGCCGCGCTCCAGGCCCTCAAGCCACTCGTAGTACCCGAGGACGTGCAGGTCCTCGGTGGGGATCGACGCGGTGCGCTGCTCCACGATCTCGCGGACCCTGGCCCGCCTGTTGTCGTCGTTGAGCCGCAGCCCCGCGTACATGCACTGCTGCACGGCGGCCTCACAGCCGGCCCGGCTGAAGATGAAGGTGATGGCGGGCAGCAGGTCCTCGGCGTCGAGCCGCTCGATGACCTCGGGCCTGCCCGGGGTCCAGATCCGGCTGCGCTGTCTGCGCTCGCGCTCCCGGTCGGCCTCGCGGACCATCTTGCCGCGGCGGCGGTCCCGCGGGTTGTACGTTTTCTGGTTCTCCATCCGGGCCAGGCGGACGAGGTCCGGGTTGACCTCGCGGCGCGCCCCGCCGCGGCCACCGTGGTCGGTGCTCTCCTCGAAGAGGTCGTACATCCGGCGGCCGGCGAAGACGTGCTGCCACAGCGGCACGGGGCGGTGCTCGGAGACGATCACCTCGGTGCTGCCACGGACGGTGTCCAGCCAGTCACCGAACTCCTCGGCGTTGGAGACGGTCGCCGAGAGGGACACCAGGGTCACGGACTCGGGGAGGTGGATGATCACCTCTTCCCAGACGGCGCCCCGGAAGCGGTCGGAGAGGTAGTGCACCTCGTCCATCACGACATAGCCGAGCCCGGTCAGCGACTGCGAGCCCGCGTAGAGCATGTTGCGCAGGACTTCGGTGGTCATCACGACCACCGGGGCGTCTGAATTGACGCTGTTGTCGCCGGTGAGCAGGCCGACCTTGTCGGCGCCGTAGCGTTTCGCCAGGTCCGCGTACTTCTGGTTGGACAGTGCCTTGATGGGCGTGGTGTAGAAGCATTTACGGCCCTCGGCGAGGGCCAGGTGCACGGCGAACTCACCGACGATCGTCTTGCCCGAGCCGGTGGGCGCCGCGACCAGGACGCCCTTGCCCGACTCCAGCGCCTGACATGCCTCGATCTGGAACGGATCGAGGCCGAATTCGTACATCTCGCGGAACGGCGCGAGTGCGGTGGCCTGCTCGGCTGCCCGGATCCGAGCTGCGGCGTAACGCTCGGCCGGTGTGAGGTCCTCTGTCATCTTGCTCACGAGCCTACCCGTCCCCTCTGACAGTCAGGCGATCTTTATGGGTGAGCTGGCGGGCGCCCGTCAGGGGCCGGCGGTCAGTACCCGTACGGCCCCGGCGACACACTCGGCGGTCAGCGGGAGGGGCCCGAGCGGCTCCCCGTCGGCGTAGCCGGTGAGTCCGGGGGCGGCCAGGGTGATCTTCGAGGTGCGGTGGACGGTGACCTTGGGGTGGCTCAGATGCGTGCCCCGGTACACGCGCGGAAAGACCTTCAGCAGCGTGGCGCGGCTGCAGTCCCCGACGACGGTCACGTCGAAGAGCCCGTCGTCCATGGCGGCGCCGGCGCAGATCCGCATGCCGCCTCCGTAGGAGGGGCCGTTGCCGACGGCGACCAGGGTCGCCTCGATCTCCCGCTCGGTGCCGTCGTCCAGGGTCATGCGGTACGGGGCGGGCCTGAAGGCGGCGAGTTCGGCGACCATCGCCAGGTCGTACTTGGCACGGCCGCTCGGCCAACGCATGCGGTTGCCGCGGTCGTTGACGCGTGAGTCGAATCCGGAGGCGAGGACGGTCCCGTACCAGCGCCCCGCGACCCGGCCGAGGTCGACGTCCCGGACGCGGTCGCCTCTGAGCGCGTCGGCCGCTATCCGCCCGGCCGCCGCGGGGTCCCGGATCGGCAGACCGAGGGCACGGCCGAAGTCGTTCCCCGTACCGACGGCGACGACGCCGAGCGGGGTGTCCGTACCGGCCACGGCCTGGAGGGCGAGGGAGACCAGCCCGTCCCCGCCGACGGCGATCAGCGCGCCGGTACCCGCTGCGACGGCCTCGCGGGCCCGCCGCAGCGCGTCCTCGGCGTCGGATCCCAGCACCGTACGGACGGAGTACCCCGCGTCCCTGAGCGCGCGGGCGGCGGGCTGCGCGGCTCGGGCGCCCCTGCCGCGGCCTGCGGTGGGATTGACGAACAGGCTGATCTCACTGGTCACGGTCGGGTCCCACAGGTCACCGTCGGGCTCGGTCCGATCCGGATCAGGTGATGTCGTCGTAGCCGTTCACACGGCTCGTGCGGCTGCTGTCCGCCTGCTCGGGAAGGGCGGGCACCGCGGCGACCGGTTCGACACTCCCGACGCTCTCCGGGGTGTGGTCCAGGTCCGACGCCTCGTCGTCGTCCAGCTCCGCGTCCGGGTCCTTGCGGCGCCTGCGCCGGTCGTTGAGGAGCGAGAAGCCGACCGCGCCGAAGTAGAGGATGACGATGGGGCCCGCGAGCGCGAGCATGCCCACGGGGTCGGTCGTGGGGGTGATCACCGCGCCGAAGACGAAGACGCCCATGACGACGCCGCGCCACCATCCGACCATCCGGCGGCCGGTGACGATGCCGGTCATGTTGAGCATGACCAGGACCAGCGGCAGCTCGAAGGCGAGACCGAAGACCAGCACCATCCGGGTGGTGAAGTCGAGGACCTCGTCGAGCGAGAGGATGTTGGACGAGCCTTCCGGCGTGAGGCTGATGAGCACCTTCACGCTGATCGGCAGGATGATGTAGGCCAGGTAGGCACCGGCCGTGAAGAGCGGCACCGCGCTCGCGACGAACGCGTACGTGTACTTCTTCTCGTTCTTGTGCAGGCCCGGGGCGATGAACGCCCACAGCTGGTAGAGCCAGATCGGGCTGGCCACGATGATGCCGGCGGTGAGGCTGACCCGGATCGTCGTGGTGAACGGCGAGGTGAGGGTGTTGAAGGAGACGACCGCGCAGTTGCCGCCGTCGCTCTCCTGGAGCCCGTTCTCACACTTGGGGACCGACTCGGAGAGGAACGACATGATCTGCTCGCTGTAGAACACGGCCACGATCGTCACCACGACGATCGCGAGCAGCCCTTTCGACAGCCGGTTGCGCAGTTCACGGAGATGCTCCACGAGCGGCATGCGCCCCTCGGGATCCTTCTCTTCTGTGCGGGCAGACTTGGGCAACCCACGTCCTCATCTCGTGCGGCAGGCCGTCACCGTGCCCGGTGCGTGCATCGGCCCAGGGGTCGGATCAGCGCTTGGTCGAGTCGGTGGGCTCCGCGACGGGGCGCGAGCTGGTGACATCGCCGGGCGCGGCCTGGATGGTCCGGGGCGCGGGCTGGTCCGGGTCGGCGGAGGCGGTCGGCGGGTCCGTCGGAGCCGTGCCGCTCTTGTTCTCGTCGGACTTCATCGCCTTCGCCTCGCTCTTGAGGATGCGCGCCGACTTGCCGAGTGAACGGGCCATGTCGGGAAGCTTCTTGGCGCCGAAGAGCAGGATGATGACGACGAGAATAAGGATGATCTCGGTGGGGCCGAGCCTACCCATAGCGATTACCTTCTTCACCGAGGCGACAGGGGGTCTGCGACGACGACCGGACATCTGGCCGAGCATCGTGCTGGCAGCGATCGTAACCCGCAGGGGTAAACGCAGGGCAATGCCTGTGCGTACTCCCTACGACGCGGCCCCCGCCTCCAGTCCGGGACCGCTTCGTCAGCCTACCGCCCGAACTGACGATGGAGGGAGGGTGCATTCATTTATCGGACGGCGTCCCCGGTCCGCGCGAGATGGGTGGCGGCCACCTCCAGCTCCTCTGCCGCCCGGTTGATCCGCCGTGTGGTGGAGGCGACCTGGTGACCGAGGCGCTGGGCCTCGACGAAGACCCGGATCGCGAGGACGCCGAGCACGGCGATCCCGCAGAACCCGAGAGCGATGGCGAGCATGGGCCAGAACATGCCAGGAGCCTTTCCGCTGCGCCTGTCCGGTGGATCAGGCTGGATCAGCGCTTGCTAGGGGGTCGAATGCAGGCGCAGCGTCCGTACGCCGCCCCCGGTGAGCAGCTCCACGATGCGCTCGCCCGCGGGTTTGCGTACCGCCGTCTCGCACTCGGGGCAGGTGAACGAGTAGAAGGTCGTACGGCTGCTGGCGCCGATCGCCAGCCGCAGCGCTCCGGCCGAGAGCTCGAACCGGGCCCGGCACTGGGGGCAGGAGGCCTGGAAGAGGACGGGCACCATGGCCGCCGGAGCGGAGAAACCAGTCATCACGGACAAATCCCCCAATTTCCCTGGTTTCACCGGTTCGTGTCGTCGCTGTCGTACGCCGCCAGCGCCTCGCCCGCCGCCCGGCGCGCGCTCTCCGCCAGCTCCGGCGGGGACGCGATACGGCCGTCCCGGCCCAGCCGCAGCGCGAGGCGCCGCAGCGAGGCCGGCGCCGGGGTGCGCAACGTGATCCGCAGCCCCCCGTCGAAAAGCTCCTCCGCGCTGTCGTGCGGGTAGTACTCGGCGACCCAGCGCCCGCCGGGCCCGACCTCGACCACCACCTCGGGATCGTCGGCCGACGGCTGGACCAGCCCCTCCGACAGATCACGCAGCTCCAGCTCAGGCGGCGCGGCCGGCGCGTCCAGCAGCTTGATCTCGGCGACCCGGTCCAGCCGGAACGTACGCCGCGCCTCGGAGAGCCGGCACCACGCCTCCATGTACGTGTGGCCCACCGCGAACAGCCTGATCGGATCGACCTCGCGCTCGGTCAGCTCGTCCCGCGCCGGCGAGTAGTAACGCAGCCACAGCCTGCGCCGCTCCGAGATCGCCCGGTCCACATCGGCGAAGACACCGCCCTCGGACTCGAAGGTCACCGAGAGCCGGGAGCTGGCACCCGCCACCTCCCCGGCGGCGGCCTCCAGCTTCGCGGTCGCGCGCAGCAGCGCCTGCCGGTCGCTCTCCCGGAGCCCCGGCAGCGTCGCGACGGCGCGGGCGGCCACCAGCAGCGCGGTGGCCTCGTCCGCGGCCAGCCGCAGCGGCTCGGCCACGTCGTCCGGGTTGTGCCACCAGATGCGGTCGCCGTCGGTGTCGATGTCGAGCAGGTCCCCGCCGCGGAAGCTCGTCCCGCACATGGGCAGCACGTCGAGGTCGGAGATCAGCTCGTCCTCGGTGATCCCGAAGGCACGGGCGACATCCTGGACGTGCGCGCCGGGACGCTCCCGCAGATACGTCACCAGCGAGAGCATCCGGCGGGTCTGGTCGATGGCGTTGGCTGCCATGGTGTGTACGAGTTCCCCTCAGACCTTGGCCACGGCGCGCAGCCGGTCCACGACATCGGCCCGCAGATCCGCGGGCTCCAGCACGACCACGTCGGGGCCGAACTCCACCAGCCAGGCGTCCAGGCCATGACCGTACGGGATCTCCAACTCGTCCCAGCCGTCGCCCAGTTCCCGCGACGACACCGCCCGGGCACGCAGCGGGTAACCGCAGTCGGAGCGAAGCCGGATCAGCGCCGAACGCGTCGCCGTCTCACCCGCCCAGCTCTCGACCGTCTCACGCACCGTGACCACATCGGGTACGGGAGCGGTGAAGCCACCGGGCCTGGAACGGACCCGGCCGGTGATCCGCGAGAGCCGGAAGACCCGCTCCGCCCGGCGCTCCCGGTCCCAGCCGGCCAGATACCAGTGCCCGCGCCAGCACTCCAGCGTCCACGGCTCCACCTGGCGCTGCTCGGGCTTGGCGGCGTTGGCCTTGCGGTAGTCGAAGACGACCGGCCGGCGGTCCCGGCAGGCGAGCATCAGCGGCTCGAACGCCGCCTCGTGGACGGGGATGCGCGGCTCCAGGGCGCTGTGGTGCGCCTCGTACGAATCCTCCGCCTCGGGCATTCCCGCGGCCCGCAGCTTCTGCAGCGCGCCGCTGGCGGCGCCCGCCAGACGCGCCTGCTGCCAGACCTTCGCGGCGAGTCCGAGCGCCGCGGCCTCCTCGGCGTCCAGCGTGATGGCCGGGAGACGGTTGCTGTCCCGGCGGGCCAGATATCCGGTCTCGCCGTCCAGATTCTCCACCGTCTCGATGACCAGGCCGAGTTCGCGCAGATCGTCCTTGTCCCGCTCGAACATCCTGTTGAAGCTGTCGTCGGAGCCGGCTTCCAGATACGCCTCGATGGACTCGCGCAACTCGCGCTTGCTGAGCGGGCGCCGCGTACCGAGCAGGCACAGCGCGAGATTCATCAACCGCTCGGCCTTGGCAATGGCCATCGACGCCCTACACCTCATTTGATAGTGCCGCATCCGCGCGTCGACCGTACCGCCCGGGGGTCCCGCGGTAAAAGCCGAGGGCCCACGCCGGACAGCATGGGCCCTCGGTGTGTCCGTGAGTGACCGGACGTAGGTCAGACAGCGACCAGATCGCAGACGAAGATCAGCGTCTCGCCGGGGGCGATCGCCCCGCCACCCGCGCCACGCTCGCCGTAGGCGAGGTGCGAGGGAATCGTCAGCTGACGACGGCCGCCGACCCTCATGCCCTCGACGCCCTTGTCCCAGCCGGAGATGACCTGTCCCTGACCGAGCTGGAACTGGAGCGGCGTACCGCGGTTCCAGGAGGCGTCGAACTCCTCACCGGTGGAGAAGGCCACACCCACGTAGTGGACGGAGACGGTGTCGCCCGACTTGGCGACGGCACCCTCGCCCTCCCAGATGTCCTTGATCTCCAGGTCGACCGGCGGCTCGCCACCCGGGAAGTCGATCTCGGGCTTCTCGATGCTCACTGAACTGCTCCTCTAAATGATGAACGGGGCAACCGGGACAGTCTTACACCTTCGCCAGGATGTCCACGGCGAACACCAGAGTGGAGTTCTTGGGGATGCCCTGCTGCTCCTTGTCACCGAACGCCTGGGCCGGCGGGATGACGACCAGCACACGGCTGCCGACCTTCTTGCCGACGACGCCGTCCTTCAGCCCCTTGAGGGTGAGCTGCGGCAGCGGGAACGTCACGGTCTTGCCGTTCTTGTACGTGCTGTCGAACGTCTTGGCGTCCTTCCACAGCAGCGCCTCGTAGTTCAGCACCACCGAGTCCGTCTCCTTGACGACCTCGCCCTTGCTCTCCAGCACGTAGTTGGAGACGAGCTTCTTCGGCGGGTCCGTCTTCGGCACCGTGACCTTGGGCGCCTTGCCGTCCGCGTTGACCCCGACCTTCGGCAGATCGATGTTGTCCTGCGCGACCTCGCTGCCCTTGGCGGTGGTCGGAACCTGCGTCGCCTTCAGGATGTCGACGACGAAGACCAGCGTGGCGTTGGGCTTGATGTCGCCCTGGCCCTGCGCCCCGTAACCCAGCTCCGGCGGGATGCCGAGCGCGACACGGCTGCCGACCTTCTGGCCCTCCAGACCCTTGTCCCAGCCCTGGATAACCATGCCGGCGCCCAGCGTCAGATCGAAGGGGGCCTTGCGGTCGAAGCTGTTGTCGAACGGCTTGGCCGAGTCCCACGACTGCCCCAGGTAGTTGACCTGGATCGCGTCACCCTTCTTGAGCTTCGCGCCGTCGCCCTCGCTGATGACATCGGTCTGAAGCTCCTTCGGCGGCTTGCCCTCCCCTTTCCCCAGGGTCGGCTTCTCACCGAACTTGGCGCCCGCGGTGATCTCGGGAAGCCCGTTCTTGGACGAGGTTGAGTCGGAGCCTCCGTCGTCACCGCATGCCGCCGTGGACAGCAGCAGTAGGGGGATGACGATGAGGCCGGCAAGTCGGCGCACGAATTCCTCAGATCTCAGACGGAAGGTTAAGTTCCTCGACACTCTAGGGCGTGGCAAGGGCCCCGCACGAGAAACGTACGGGGCCCGAGTCGTGTTCCGGTCCTCAGGTGTCAACCGCCGGCGGTCACATACCGGCGATCAGTTTCTCCACCCGGTCGTCCACCGAGCGGAACGGGTCCTTGCACAGCACGGTGCGCTGCGCCTGATCGTTGAGCTTGAGATGGACCCAGTCGACGGTGAAGTCCCGCCGCTGTTCCTGGGCCCGCCGGATGAAGTCTCCGCGCAGCCGCGCCCGGGTGGTCTGCGGGGGCACCGACTTGCCCTCGAAGATCTTCATGTCGTTGCAGATCCGGGCCGCCTGGCCGCGCTTCTCCAGCAGGTAGTAGAGCCCCCGGCGGCGGTGGATGTCGTGGTAGGCGAGGTCTATCTGGGCGACCCGCGGGTGGGACATGGTCATGTTGTGCTTGGCCCGGTAGCGCTCGATGAGCTTGTACTTCATGACCCAGTCGATCTCGGTACCGATCCGGTCCAGGTCCTCGGCCTCGATCGCGTCGAGCGTACGGCCCCAGAGCTCCAGCACCTGCTCGACGGTGCCGGTACGGATGCCCCGGCGGTCGACGAAGTCCACCGCCTTCTCGTAGTACTCCCGCTGGACCTCGATCGCGGACGCCTCGCGCCCGCTGGCCAGGCGCACCTTGCGCTGACCCGTGATGTCGTGGCTGACCTCGCGGATCGCCCGGATCGGGTTCTCCAGGGTGAGGTCACGCATGACCGTGCCCGCCTCGATCATGCGCAGCACGAGATCCGTGGCACCGACCTTGAGGAGCATCGTCGTCTCGGACATGTTCGAGTCGCCGACGATGACATGCAGCCGTCGGTAGCGCTCCGCGTCGGCGTGCGGTTCGTCACGGGTGTTGATGATGGGACGGGAACGGGTGGTGGCGGAGCTGACACCCTCCCAGATGTGCTCGGCGCGCTGACTGACGCAGTAGACCGCTCCGCGCGGAGTCTGCAGCACCTTGCCCGCGCCGCAGAGGAGCTGCCGGGTGACGAGGAACGGGATGAGGATGTCCGCGAGCCGGGAGAATTCCCCGTGGCGGGCGACGAGGTAATTCTCGTGGCAGCCGTAGGAGTTTCCAGCCGAATCGGTGTTGTTCTTGAACAGATAGACGTCGCCCGCGATTCCCTCCTCGTGCAGGCGGCGTTCGGCGTCGACGAGCAGGCCTTCCAGAATGCGCTCGCCCGCCTTGTCGTGCGTGACCAGTTCGGTCACGTTGTCGCATTCGGGTGTCGCGTATTCCGGATGCGATCCCACGTCGAGGTACAGGCGGGCGCCGTTCCGCAGGAAGACGTTGCTGCTGCGGCCCCATGACACAACACGGCGGAAGAGGTAGCGCGCCACTTCGTCAGGTGACAGCCGGCGCTGTCCCCTGAAGGTGCACGTGACGCCGTACTCGTTCTCCAGCCCGAAAATGCGGCGGTCCATGTCTGAACATTACGCCTGATGGCCTGAGCTGAAACCGTGTTGGGCCGCACCGTTGCGATCATTTTCGTATCCGGCTTCGCCGGTCGTCTCACTTCCCGCGCCCTCCACGGGTGCCGCGAGGACCCCGCGGGTCGCCAGCAGGACCAGCAGCGCGGCCACACCGCCCGCCCCCGCGACGGCGAAGCCGGCCGGTGTCCCCTCGAACTCGACGGCCGGGCCGGCCACCCCCGTACCGAACGCGGCACCGACACCGAAGGTGGTCACGAGCCAGGAGAACGCCTCCGTGACCGTCCCGCGCGGGGCGTGCCGGTCGACGACGATGAACGCGCAGGCCAGCGCGGGCGCCAGGAAGACACCGGAGAGTGCGGCGAGCGCCGTCATGGCCACCACGCCCGGAGTGAGCGTCAGGGGCAGATAGCCGGCGGCGAGCAGCGCGGTGATCCACAGCAGCCGGCGTTCGGGGGTGCCGGTCCACTGCCTGGCCCCGTACACGAGACCGCCGAGCAGCGCGCCGAGGCCGAGGGCGGCCATCAGCCAGCCGTACACGGACTCGCGGCCCTGGTCGTCGGCGTACGCCACGCCCGCGACGGTGATGGAGCCGAGCGCCAGACCGATGAAGAGGAAGGCCGCGAGGAGCGCGAGGAGTCCCGGTGAGCGCAGTGCGCCGAGCCAGTGCGCCTCCCGGGGCGCGGACCGCCAGGCACGCGAGGGCTTGGAGAGCACGACGGTGAGCGCGCCGAGGACGCCGATGCCGTTGATGACCAGAAGGGCGGCGGCCGGGGACCAGAGGGCCACGAGGAGGGTGACGAACAGCGGGCCCGCCGTGAACATCACCTCCTGCGCCACGGCGTCCATGGCGTACGCCCGGTGCACCCGGTCCTCCCGGCCGAGGACGCTGGGCCACAGGGCCCGCAGTCCGCCTTCGAGGGGCGGGGTGAAGAAGCCGGCGACGACCACCGCCGCGTACGCCAGGACCAGCGGCTCGATTCCGGTCACGGCGAGGAACACCATGCCGAGGGCGGAGACGAGCGCGGCGGGGAGCTGGACGCGCGGCTGGCCGACCATGTCGACGGCGCGGCCGAGCAGGGGCTGGCCGATCGCGGTGGACAGCCCGTAGGCGGCGGCCAGGGCGCCCGCGAGTGTGTAGCTGCCTCCCGCGTCACGGGTGAACAGGACGATGGCGATATGACCGGTGGCGCTGGGCAGGCGCCCGACGAGCGTGCCGGCGAGCAGCCGTGCGGCGTGCGGCGCCCTGAGAATGTCCACATAGCCTGCGGCCATGACTCCCCTTCTCTCCCCCGGTTCACCCGGCACAGCCAAGTTTTACGTATAACTTCCGGTGTCATACGTACCATGTCGGCAGCCCGCGGGTCCACAGACTTGACGGGGCGCACGGTCCTGCGCCCGCCCGCGGCAGTCACCACGGAGGACGACGCCCATGGCAGAGCCGCCCGGCACGGACCGGCCCGGTCCCGGCACGGCCGCGCATCCCACGAGACCGACCAGCAGGGATGTCGCGCGGGCCGCCGGGGTCTCGCAGGCCACCGTCTCGCTGGTCCTCGGCGACAAATGGCCCGGCCGGGTCTCCGAACGCACCGCCGGACTCGTCCGCGACACCGCGCGCGAACTCGGCTACCGGCCCAACCTCGCCGCCCGCAACCTCCGGCTCGGCCGCACCAGGACCGCGCTGCTGGTGGTGCCCGCGCTCACCCACGAGTTCTTCGCCCGCGTCTACACCGGCGCCGCCACGGTCGCCGCCGAACACAGCTTCGGCGTGGTCCTCTACCCCTCACCCGAGGGCGTCGGCCCCGCCAGGGACCCCTTCGCCTCCGCACGCGCCGCCCTGGACGGCGTCATCGCGTCGTCCATCGCGACCGACGCGCTCGCCGCCATCCGCGGCACCGACCTGCCACTGGTGATGCTCGACAGCGACCCCACCGGATCCGGCGCCGCCGCGTATGTGAACCTCGACATCGCCGACGCCACACGGCAGGTGACGGACCATCTGCTCGGACTCGGCCACCGCCGGATCACCCACCTCGCCTCGGCCGTCACCTCCTGGACGTTCACCGTCAGGGCCGACGCGCTGGCGGAGGCGGTACGGGGCGTGCCCGACGCGGTCGTACGCACCGTGCCCTCCCCCCTGGAGGTGCACGCCGCGCGGGAGGCCGCCGCACGGGCGCTCAGCGGCCCGGGCCCCCGGCCCACGGCGCTGGTCTGCGACAGCGACGTCCTCGCGGCCGGCGCGGTCAAGGCCGTGCGGAAGCTCGGCCTGCGGGTTCCGGACGACGTCTCCGTCACCGGCATGGACGATCTCGCGCTCGCCACGGCGGTGGAGCCGGAACTGACCACCGTACGGCTGCCGGCCGAGCGCGTCGGCGAGCACGGGATGTCCGCCCTGCTGGCCATCCTCGACGGACGCGAACCCGAGAACACCGTCCTGCCCGTGTCCCTGGTGATCCGCGGCTCCACCGCGCCCCCGCCCCCCGTCTGAGACCGCGCCGCCCGAACGGACCGGTGCCCCGAACCGCACGGGCGGTTCGGGGCACCGGAAGAACCGCGCCGCTCACTGCCCGGCGTCGCCGGACTCCTCCGACTCCTCGTCAGACGGAGCGTCCGTCGGCGTGGACGCCGCGCCGTCCGCCTCCAGGAGGCGGGCGAGCTGACGGCCCACGACACGCTTGAACTTGCGCTCCTGCGGCCGGGTCCGGTCCAGGACCGCGACCTCCAGCCGCTCCGCGGGAATCTCCCGCTCGCTCCCGTTGGTGTCCCGCGAGAGAGCCTGGACAGCCAGCTTCAGCGCCTCCGCCAGCGACATCCCGTCGCGGTGCTGCTGGTCGAGGAACGTACTGATCTGCTCCGAATTGCCACCGACGGCCACCGAACCGTGCTCGTCCACGATCGACCCGTCGTGCGGCAGCCGGTAGATCTGGTCACCGTCGGCCGTCGGACCCACCTCGGCGACGACAAGCTCCACCTCGTACGGCTTCTCGCCCGCACTGGAGAAGATCGTGCCCAGCGTCTGCGCGTAGACGTTCGCCAGCCCACGGGCCGTCACATCGTCACGGTCGTAGGTGTATCCACGCAGATCCGCGTAGCGCACACCGCCGATGCGCAGATTCTCGTACTCGTTGTACTTACCGGCGGCGGCGAACCCGATCCGGTCGTAGATCTCGCTGAACTTGTGCAGCGCGCGGGACGGGTTCTCACCGACGAAGACGATGCCGTCGGCGTACTGCAGCACAACCAGGCTGCGACCGCGGGCGATGCCCTTGCGGGCGTACTCCGCCCGGTCGGCCATGGCCTGCTGGGGTGAGACATAGAACGGCGTCGACACCGGCTATCCGTCCCTTCCTGTCAGTGACATGTCTATTCAGCGGAGGCCGGGATCAGAGCAGTTCGGCGCGCGGGCCGTCGGGCTGCTCCAGCCGGCGCTCGATGATCGAGCGGGCGATCCGCGAGGACTCCTCGTCGGACACCCTGCGGAAACCCTCGCCACTCATGATGTTGACGATGGGATAGATCTTTCGGGCCACATCCGGACCGCCGGTGGCCGAGTCGTCGTCGGCCGCGTCGTAGAGCGCCTGGATGACGAGGGTGATGGCCTGCTCCTCCGTCAGATCGTCCCGGAACAGCTTCTTCATCGCACCACGCGCGAAAATCGAGCCCGAACCGGTGGACGCGTACCCGTGCTCCTCGGAACGGCCGCCCGTCACGTCGTACGAGAAGATGCGGCCCTTCTCACGGTCGACGTCCCAGCCCGCGAAGAGCGGGACGACGGCCAGACCCTGCATGGCCATCGCGAGATTGCTGCGGATCATCGTGGAGAGCCGGTTGGCCTTGCCCTCGAAGGAGAGCTGCGCGCCTTCGACCTTCTCGAAGTGCTCCAGCTCCAGCTGGAAGAGCTTGACCATCTCCACGGCGAGGCCCGCCGTACCCGCGATGCCCACGGCCGAGTACTCGTCGGCCGGGAAGACCTTCTCGATGTCGCGCTGCGCGATCATGTTGCCCATGGTGGCCCGGCGGTCACCGGCGAGGATGACCCCACCCGCGAACGTCACGGCGACGATCGTCGTCCCGTGCGGAGCCTCGATCGCACCCTGGACGGGCGGCAGCACCCGATTGCCCGGCAGGATCTCCGGCGAATGGGCGGACAGGAAGTCCATGAACGAGGCCGACCCGGGCGTCAGGAAGGCAGCCGGTAGACGCCCGGTGCTACGAGTGTTGGCTTCCACGCGTTTCCCTCCAGGTATGCGGTTGCACGGCGCAGGGTGTCGGGGTTGTCCCCCAACTTGCCAATGGCCGAATTGCAGTTGAAGCACAGTACGCCCCGGACCCTACCCGTCTCATGGCAGTGATCCACATGCGCGGCGGGCGCGGAGAGACAGATGGCGCAGATACCCATCTGCGACGAGATCATCTCGTCGCGCTGGGCTTCGGTGATGCCGTACTGCCGCTTCAGGTGGCCAGCCCGCCCTTGGACCGCCCGGCATGACTTGCACCATGTGGAGAGCCCGTCGGACGCGCTGGAATTCCGGTGCCACTCGCTGTGTGGTTTGACTTCGCCACAGACCCGGCACACCTTGTGCCCCGTAGGCACGTCAACCTTCTCGCGGACAACCTTGCCTTCAGCCTCCCGGCGGCGCCGGTAGTACATGGCGCTGTACTCCGCCACACACTGCCGACACCGCGTTTGGAGGCCATCTCGCCTATTTTTGTCCGCCGCGAAGCTGTTGGGCTGCAGGATGCGACGGCAACCCGCACACTGCTTCCCTTCGGGCGGATCGCCCATTCTTCACTCTCCGCCTTTTTGCACGAAGCTCCGCACGAAGTCCTCGGCATTTTCCTCGAGCACGTCGTCGATCTCGTCCAGCACGGAGTCCACGTCGTCCGACAGCTTCTCCTGGCGTTCCTTGAGGTCCTCGGACTGCTGTGCGTCCTCGGTCTGCTCCTCGACCTCCTCGGTGGAACGCGTTGCCTTCTGCTGCCCGCCGTCGGTGTCCTTGGTCGCCATAACCCTCACCCCGCTCGGTTCGCCCCGCTCGATGTGACCTTCAAGATCCGACCCTACAAGCAGGGTCCGACATCGGCCCCGCAGTTCCCACAACGTCCGGGGGCCACTGTCATGATTCCCGGACCGGGACCATTTCAGCCGCCCGAGAGCACCCGGACCAGGTCCTCGGCCGTGCGGCACCTGTCCAGGAGCGCTTTCACGTGGTTGCGGGTCCCCCGGAGCGGTTCCATGGTCGGCACCCGCTGGAGGGAGTCCCGGCCCGGCAGGTCGAAGATGACCGAGTCCCAGGAGGCCGCGGCCACGTCGTCCGCGTACTGCTCCAGACAGCGGCCACGGAAGTACGCGCGCGTGTCCTCAGGAGGCTTCGCCTCGGCCCGTTCGACGTCCGGTTCGTCCAGGAGCCTGCTCATCTTGCCGCGGGCCACCAGACGGTTGTACAGGCCCTTCTCGGGCCGTACGTCCGAGTACTGGAGATCCACCAGGTGGAGCCGCGCCGCGTCCCACTCCAGGGCGTCGCGGCGGCGGTAGCCCTCCAGGATCTCCTTCTTGGTCACCCAGTCCAGCTCGCCCGACAGACTCATCGGGTCGTTCTCCAGGCGGTTGAGCGTGTCCTCCCAGCGGCCCAGTACGTCCCTGGTCTGCTCGTCCGCGTCGGCGCCGTACCGCTCCTCGACATATTTGCGCGCCAGTTCGAAGTACTCCATCTGGAGCTGTACAGCGGTGAGTGTGCGCCCGCTGCGGAGAGTGACCAGACGGGCCAGGGACGGATCGTGCGAGACCTGGTGGAGCGTGCGCACGGGCTGGTCCACGGCCAGGTCGACATTGATGAACCCGTCCTCGATCATGGACAGGACCAGGGCCGTCGTCCCGAGCTTGAGATAGGTGGAGATCTCCGAGAGATTCGCGTCGCCGATGATCACATGGAGCCTGCGGTACTTCTCGGCGTCCGAGTGCGGCTCGTCCCTGGTGTTGATGATGGGCCGTTTGAGTGTCGTCTCCAGCCCGACCTCGACCTCGAAATAGTCCGCTCGCTGGCTGATCTGGAAGCCGTGCTCGCGGCCGTCCTGGCCGATGCCGACCCGGCCGGCGCCGGTGACCACCTGCCGCGAGACGAAGAACGGCGTCAGGTGCCGCACGATGTCCGAGAACGGGGTCTCCCGCTTCATCAGGTAGTTCTCGTGCGTGCCGTACGAGGCGCCCTTGTTGTCGGTGTTGTTCTTGTAAAGAAGGATCGGCTGGGCGCCCGGGAGCTGTCCCGCCCGCTCGGCGGCCTCGGCCATGATGCGTTCGCCGGCCTTGTCCCACAGGACGGCGTCGCGCGGGTTGGTGATCTCCGGGGAGCTGTACTCCGGGTGCGCGTGGTCGACGTAGAGCCGTGCGCCGTTGGTGAGGATCACATTGGCCAGCCCGATGTCCTCGTCGGTGAGCTGGCTGGACTCGGCGGCCTCACGGGCGAGGTCGAAGCCCCGTGCGTCCCGCAGCGGATTCTCCTCCTCGAAGTCCCAGCGGGCGCGGCGCGCCCTGTGCATCGCCGCCGCGTAGGCGTTGACGATCTGGGACGAGGTGAGCATGGCATTGGCGTTCGGTTGGCCGGGGACGGAGATGCCGTACTCCGTCTCGATGCCCATTACTCGCCGTACGGTCATGCGGCCCTCCTTGCCCGGCGGTGCTCCCGTTCGGGAACGCCGCTCAAGTACCGCTGTCTCTCCGGTGCGTGTGCGGTGCCCGTCCCCGCGCTGCGCGACGTGGCGGTACCGACGAGCCTAGAACGGCTTCGCACTGGTGGGGAGATCGTTTCCGTCATTGCCCTGGTGTCGTGAAAGGTATGGGGAAAACAACCGGCTGCGGATGCCCGTCCGGACATCCGCAGCCGGTCTTTTTCTTACAGGTACTGTCCGGTGTTCGCCACCGTGTCGATGGAGCGCCCGGTGTCCGCGCCTTGTTTTCCGGTGACAAGGGTGCGGATGAAGACGATCCGCTCGCCCTTCTTGCCGGAGATGCGGGCCCAGTCGTCCGGGTTGGTGGTGTTGGGCAGGTCCTCGTTCTCCTTGAACTCGTCCACGCAGGCCTGGAGGAGATGGGCGACCCGGAGTCCTCGCTGGTTCTCGTCGAGGAAGTCCTTGATGGCCATCTTCTTGGCCCGGTCGACGATGTTCTGGATCATCGCGCCGGAGTTGAAGTCCTTGAAGTAGAGGACTTCCTTGTCGCCGTTGGCGTACGTGACCTCGAGGAAGCGGTTCTCCTCGGACTCGGTGTACATCCGCTCGACGACCGACTGGATCATGCCCTGCACCGTGGACTCGGGAGAGCCCTTGTGCTCGGACAGGTCGTCCTCGTGCAGGGGCAGCGAGGACCGCAGGTACTTCGCGAAGATGTCCTTCGCCGCCTCCGCGTCCGGACGCTCGATCTTGATCTTCACATCGAGACGGCCGGGCCGCAGGATCGCGGGGTCGATCATGTCCTCGCGGTTGGAGGCGCCGATGACGATGACGTTCTCCAGGCCCTCCACACCGTCGATCTCGGCGAGGAGCTGCGGGACGATGGTGTTCTCCACGTCCGAGCTGACACCGGAACCACGGGTGCGGAAGAGGGATTCCATCTCGTCGAAGAAGACGATGACGGGGGTGCCCTCGCTGGCCTTCTCACGGGCGCGCTGGAAGACCAGGCGGATGTGCCGCTCGGTCTCGCCCACGTACTTGTTGAGGAGCTCGGGGCCCTTGATGTTGAGGAAGTAGCTCTTCCCGGCGGGCCGGCCGCTCACCTCCGCGACCTTCTTGGCAAGGGAGTTGGCCACGGCCTTGGCGATGAGCGTCTTGCCGCAGCCGGGCGGGCCGTAGAGCAGGATGCCCTTCGGCGGGCGTAGCTCGTGCTCCTTGAAGAGGTCCGGGTAGAGGTACGGAAGCTCGACGGCGTCTCGGATCATCTCGATCTGGCCGCCGAGACCGCCGATCTTGCCGTAGTCGACGTCCGGTACCTCTTCGAGGACGAGTTCTTCGACCTCGCTCTTGGGGACCACCTCGTAGACGTAGCCGGAGCGCGGTTCGAGCAGGAGGGCGTCGCCGGCGCGGATGGTGATGTCCAGCAGCGGCTCCGCGAGCCGCACCACCCGTTCCTCGTCGGTGTGCCCCACGACCAGGGCGCGCTCGCCGTCCTCAAGGATCTCCTTGAGGGTGACGATGTCCCCGGCCCGCTCGAATTCCATGGCCTCGACCACGTTGAGGGCCTCGTTGAGCATGACTTCCTGGCCGCGCCGGAGCTCTTCGAGCTCGACGCCGGGGCTGACGTTCACCCGGAGCTTGCGGCCCCCGGTGAAGATGTCGGCCGTGCCGTCC
This sequence comes from Streptomyces sp. S4.7, assembly GCF_010384365.1. Classification (NCBI taxonomy): domain Bacteria; kingdom Bacillati; phylum Actinomycetota; class Actinomycetes; order Kitasatosporales; family Streptomycetaceae; genus Streptomyces; species Streptomyces sp. S4.7. The sequence continues at coordinate 1,272,100 of NZ_CP048397.1, forward strand.
TCGTTCGCATGCAGAAAGACACCGAAGCCGGCCGGCGGCTGTGCGAGCCGGTCGACCTCCTCCTTGAGGGCCACGATCTGGTCGCGGGCCTCACGGAGCGTATTGGCGAGCCGCTCATTCTGCGCGGACACACCAGCCAGGTTCGTCTGCAGTTCGACGATCCGCTCTTCGAGAATCCTCGTATGACGCGGAGAGTCGGCGAGCTTACGTCGCAGGACGGCGATTTCCTGCTCGAGATAGGCAACCTGGCCGGCTGGGTCTTCTGACCCCCGCCCGGGCCGGATGCCGCGGTTGATGTCGTCGTCGTGGGCTGCCACGGTCCTCACCTCCTCCAAGGGGAGCTGGACGCTTCCTGACCCTACCTGGGTAGGTGGTGATTAAAACCCCTAGATCACAAAGACTGTCGGGGTGTGTCCGATCTTCACCCTTGCGCTCTCCCTCACGCCAGGGGGATACCCACCGATCAACATCGGAAAGCGGCCGGTTGTATCGTCGAGGTGTTCAACACCCGTCAGGGCTGGCGCGACTTGCCCGAGGTCGCCTCGCCCCACGCAGGAAACGGCAGGCGATATGACCGTGCAGCAGCAGGCTCCGACCGACACCCTCACCGAGAGCGGCGAACCGCTCGAAGTCTGGATCGACCAGGACCTCTGCACCGGCGACGGGATCTGCGCCCAGTACGCGCCCGACGTCTTCGAGCTGGACATCGACGGGCTCGCTTATGTGAAGAGCGCCGACGACGAGTTGCTCCAGTCCCCCGGTGCCACCACGAGGGTGCCTCTACCGATCCTCAAGGATGTCGTCGACTCGGCCAAGGAGTGCCCGGGCGACTGCATTCATGTACGGCGCGTCTCGGACAGCGTCGAGGTGTACGGCCCCGACGCGGAGTGACCGCCTCCCGGGTCCCGGCGGGGGCAGGCGGGGCGGGTGGGTCACGCGGTGTGACCGGTCAGACGCTCCGTGAGTCGCTCTGGGCGCTCTGCACGAAGCCGCCGTTCTGCCACTGCCAGGTCAGGCGCTGCTCCTCGTCGGGGCAGCAGCCCGGTACGTCGGGCCCGGAGTAGCCGAGCAGCCGGGCCCGGACGAGGCCGTCGCGTATCGCCAGGTCGGCGACGGTCTGCCGGTCGGCCGGGTCGACGAGTGTGGCGACGACGCGGGGCGTCTTCGCGTCCTTCGTCGCTGTGAGTACGTAGACGCCGCTCGGCGGGGTGCCGGATCCGGCGTCGCAGCGGGCGGCGGCCACGGTTTCGGGACGCCCGTCGCCGTCGAGGTCCCCGGTGGCTTCCTTGGTGACCAGTGCTTTCGCGCCACCGCATTCGAGTGGGAAATCGACGGCGGCGGCGTCGGGCGCGGGCAGTGGCGCGGCGTTCGGGGCGGTCTGCGCGGTGGTTCCGGAGCCTGTCTGGTTGGCGGTGGCGGCGTCGGGCTGGAGCAGCCCCGCGCCGGCCATCACGGCGGCCATCGCGGTGGCCGTGGCGAGCCAGTGCACGGGCCGCGGGCGGGTGTGCGCGAGGTCCGGGACGTCGGAGATCTGCACGCGGTGTCTCCTGTGAAGGCAGGTCCGGTGGGGGTGGCCAGAATCGTGCCACACGTCACAGTGCGGTGGAACAGCGGGGTAGTTAAGGCCAACGTAAAGAAACCGCCGCCGAGTTCGCGTCGGGCGGACGTGAACTCGGCGGCGGCGCTGCCGTGTTGTGGATCTTCGGGCGGCTCGGCCCCGCGGGCCGGGGAGGTGACGCGGGCTCAGCTCCGGGAGCCGCTGCCGCTTCCGGGGCCGTCGTAGTCCTCGCCGTACGCGCCCTTGGAGGGGCGGCGGCGGCGCAGGGGCGGCTCGACGCCGTCGGCGAGGCGGCGGGCGGTGATCAGGAAGCCGGTGTGGCCGATCATGCGGTGGTCGGGGCGTACGGCGAGTCCCTCGACGTGCCAGTTGCGGACCATCGACTCCCAGGCGGCCGGTTCGTTGAACGATCCGTGTTCGCGGATCGTCTCGACGGTGCGGGCGAGCTGGGTGGTGGTGGCGACGTAGGCACAGAGGATGCCGCCGGGTACGAGCGCCTTCGAGACGGGCTCGACACATTCCCACGGTGCGAGCATGTCGAGGATGACGCGGTCGACCTCGGTGTCCGAGAGGTTGTCCTGGAGGTCGCCGACAGTGAGCTGCCAGGCGGGGTGGGGGCCGCCGAAGTAGCGTTCCACGTTCTGCCGGGCGATGTCGGCGAAGTCCTGGCGGCGCTCGTAGGAGTGCAGCATGCCCTGGTCGCCGATGGCGCGCAGCAGGAAGCTGCTGAGCGAGCCCGATCCCACTCCGGCCTCGACGATGCGGGCGCCGGGGAAGATGTCGGCGAAGGCCAGGATCTGGCCCGCGTCCTTGGGGTAGACCACGGCGGCGCCGCGGGGCATGGACAGGACGTAGTCGGGGAGCAGGGGGCGCAGCGCGAGGTAGGCGACGTTTCCCGTGGTGCGGACAACACTGCCCTCGGGAGCACCGATCAGCTCGTCGTGGGGGAAGGAACCCTTGTGGGTGTGGAAGTTCTTCCCGGCTTCGAGCGTGAAGGTGTAGTGGCGTCCCTTGGGGTCGGTGAGCTGGACCTGGTCCCCGACCTTGAAGGGGCCGCGACGACGGGCGGCACCGGTCGGTTCGGACATGCGGTCAGACTACCTGCTCCGTTTGAGGCTCCCTCACCTGGCTTGGGGGTGCCTCATTTGGAGTCGGGCCTGGCCATGGCGGCGACGAAGGCGCGTTCGACGTCGGCGGTGGAGAGGACTCCGTAGATCTCCCCGGTCTCCTCGACCACGAGGTACTCGGTGGCGGGGCTGGCCCGGAGCCGGTCGAGGAGCGCTTCTCCGGCGAGTTCGGCGGGGACCTTCATGCCGTCGGTGAGGTCCTGGGCGAGGCCGCTGACGGCGACCCAGGGGCGCCGGTGGGCCGGGACTCCGACGATGGCCGCCTCGCGGACGAGGGCGGTGGGTTCGCCCTGTCCGTCGACGACGACGAGGGCGCGGGCGCCGGCTTCGTTGGCGCGGCGCAGTGCTTCGGAGAGCGGGGTGGCGGATTCGACGGGGACGGCGCGCCGGGTGAGGGCGCGGGCTCGCAGTTCGGGCAGGTGTTCACGCAGGCGTGCCATGCGCAGGCTGTTGCCGGCCCCGGTCCAGATGATGGCGGCGAGGATGGCGGCGAGGAGCGCGTCGGTGACGGTCTCCATGCCGCCGATGTCCTTGGTGGAGTTGCCGAGGGCGCCGGTGTGGGTGAGGAGCGGGAGGCCGATGAGGACGGCGACGGCGAGGGCCCTGCCGACCCAGGCGGCGGCGACGGTGCCGGTCATGGGTTTGCCGGTGATCTTCCAGACGACGGCGCGGAGCATCCGGCCGCCGTCGAGGGGCAGGCCGGGCAGCAGGTTGAAGGCGGCGACGATGAGGTTGGAGATCATCAGTCCGGCGAGCAGGACGCCGGGGACGGTGCCGGGCTCGACGGCCATCATCGTGAGGTAGAAGAAGGCGGCGAGGACGAGGGAGAGCAGGGGGCCGACGAAGGCGAGCATGAACTCGCGGCCGGGGGTCTCGGACTCCTTCTCGATCTCGGAGACGCCGCCGAAGAACTGGAGCTGGATGCGGCGTACGGGAAGGCCGTAGTGCAGGGCGACGACCGTGTGGGCCAGCTCGTGGACCAGTACGGAGGCGTAGAAGGCGACGGCGAAGAAGAGCGCGACGAGGTAGCGGACGCCGCCGAGCTCGGGCAGCACCCGGTCGAGCTGGCCGCCGAAGACCCAGGTGATGAGGGCGGCCACCAGGAACCAGCTGGGCGCGACGTAGACGGGGACGCCGAAGGGACGGCCCATCAGGAGCCCGCCTCCGGGGTCTTCGGGCCGCTTCCGCTTGCCGCCGGGGGGCGCGTCCTCAGGACCGGACCGCGGCCTCCTGCTCTCGCCGCTCTCGTCGTCCTTGTTCACGTCGTCCCTTCGTTGCGGCGCCGTCACTCGCTCGATGATGCCGTGTGCGCGAGGTCTTGCGTCGATGGTATTCCGCTCGCTGTCAGTGGCGGGCCGTAGGGTCTGAGTCATGAGTACGAGTCAGCAGCCCATGTCGCTGTCGCCGTCGCGTGCGAGTGACTTCATGCAGTGCCCTCTGCTGTACCGGTTCCGGGTGATCGACAAGCTGCCGGAGAAGCCGAGCGAGGCGGCCACCCGGGGGACGCTGGTGCACGCGGTGCTGGAGAGGCTGTTCGACGACCCCGCTGTCGAGCGTACGGCGCCGCGGGCCAGGTCGATGGTCCCCGGGCAGTGGGACCGGCTGCTGGAGTCGAGGCCGGAGCTGGGTGAGCTGTTCGAGCGGGACGAGGGTGGCGAGCGGCTGACGCGCTGGCTGGCGGAGGCCGAGGGGCTGGTCGAGCGCTGGTTCTCGCTGGAGGATCCGACGCGGCTGGAGCCGGCCGAGCGTGAGCTGTTCGTGGAGACGGAGCTGGAGTCGGGTCTGCGGCTGCGCGGGGTGATCGACCGGGTCGACGTGGCGCCGTCGGGCGAGGTGCGGATCGTGGACTACAAGACGGGCAAGGCGCCGCGTCCGGAGTACGCGGAGGGCGCGCTGTTCCAGATGAAGTTCTACGCGCTGGTGATCTGGCGGTGGAAGCGGGTGGTGCCGCGCCGGCTCCAGCTGGTCTATCTGGGCAGCGGTGACGTGCTGACGTACGACCCGGTGGAGGCGGATCTGGAGCGTATCGAGCGCAAGCTGCTGGCGCTGTGGGACGCGATCAGGCAGGCGACGGAGACGGGTGACTGGCGGCCCCGGCCGACGAAGCTGTGCGGCTGGTGCGATCACCGGGCGGTGTGTCCTGAGTTCGGCGGGACTCCCCCGGTGTATCCGCTGACGGTGCCGCCGCCGCAGGACGCGGAGCCGCTTCCCGCGGTGGAGCCGGCCGTCTCCGCCGAGCCGGCGCACGGGGTGTAGCGGGGGCGGCGTGTGCCCGCCGCTCTCGCGGGCGGGCGCTCAGGGCAGAATGGACCGGGATCGGTCTACCGAAGGAGATCCCGTGGCGATCCGCGTCCTACTGGTCGATGACCAGCCACTGCTGCGCACCGGCTTCCGGATGATTCTGGAGGCCGAGCAGGACATCGCGGTCGTCGGGGAGGCCGGGGACGGCCTTCAGGCCATCGACCAGGTGCGGGCGCTGCAGCCCGATGTGGTGCTGATGGACATCCGTATGCCGCGGATGGACGGTGTGGAGGCGACCCGGCAGATCACGGGCCCCGGCAAGGACGGTCCGGCGAAGGTGCTGGTGCTGACCACGTTCGATCTCGACGAGTACGTGGTGGAGGCGTTGCGCGCGGGGGCCAGCGGCTTCCTGCTGAAGGACGCGCCCGCGAACGAGCTGGTGCAGGCGATCCGGGTGGTGGCCGCCGGTGAGGCGATGCTGGCGCCGAGCATCACGCGCAGGCTGCTCGACAAGTACGCGGACCATCTGCCGTCCGGTGACGAGCAGGTGCCGGACACCCTGCACACGCTGACCGAGCGCGAGGTCGAGGTGCTGAAGCTGGTGGCTCGGGGGCTGTCCAACGCGGAGATCGCCGCGGATCTGTTCGTCAGCGAGACCACGGTCAAGACGCATGTGGGTCATGTGCTGACGAAGCTGAGCCTGCGCGACCGTGTGCAGGCGGCGGTGTACGCGTACGAGAGCGGTCTGGTGCGCCCCGGCGCCCAGTGACGGGCGGCGTTTTCGGCGAACACGGGAGAGGTCCCCGGCATCGGTGCGATGCCGGGGACCTCTGTCGCTCCACCGGTCGGACGGTGGCGCCGGTCAGACCGCGCTGCCGGTGCCGAGCTCCCAGAGCAGGAGTTCGCCCGAGGGGTTGAGCGCCCACTCCACACCGGAGATGTCGTCGTCGGCGGCCACGTACTGCTTGCCCTGCCAGAGCGGGAGTACCGGTACGTCCTCGGCGACGATGTCCTGTATCTGCGCGAAGCTCTTGGCGGCGGCGCTGCGCTCGGCCTCGCTGCGCGACTGGGGGATCAGCTGGCCGCTGACCTTCTTGTTCGAGTACGGCGCGTTGAGGAAGTTGTCCTCGTCGAGGAACGGCGCGATGTAGTTGTCCGGGTCGGGGAAGTCGGGGAACCAGCCCATGCCGTAGACGGTGTAGTCACCGCGCGTCTGGGCGGGCCGGAACTTGGACCACTCGGTGCCCTTGGTGTCGACGTCGAAGAGGCCGCTCGAGTTGAGCTGCTCCTGGAGCGTCTCGAACTCCTTGGCCGTGGCTTCGCCGTAGTGGTCGGTGGTGTAGTTCAGGGTGAACTTCACGGGTGTCTCGACACCGGCCTCGTCGAGGAGCCGCTCGGCCTCGGCCCGGTCGGGCTCGCCGTACTTGTTGAAGAACGAGTTGGTGTGCGCGGTGATGGTCGACGGGATGAGCGAGTAGAGGGGCTCGGCCGTGGAGCCGTACACCTCGGAGGCGATCTGGCCGCGGTCGACGAGGGAGGCGACGGCCTGTCGGACGGCCTTGTCCTTCACCACGGGCTCGTCGGTGTCGAAGGCGAGGTAGCGGATCTCCAGACCGGGCATCTCGGTGAGCTCGACCTCGTCCGTGGGCTTGGTGGTCATGTCCTCGATCTGGTCGGGCGACATGGTGCGGGCCATCACGTCGATCTCGCCGGAGTCGAGGGCCTTGCCCATGGCCGCCGCGTCGGGGTACGAGCGCAGCTCGACCTTGTCGTTGCGGAGCTTCAGGTCGCCCTTGTAGGAGGAGTTCCTGGTGAAGACCGCCTTGACGATCCGGTCGCCCTCCGTCTCGGCCTTGAAGTTGTACGGGCCGGAGCCGGTCACGTCGAAGCCGTCGCGGAGCTTCCTGCCGTCGTACGCGGCGGGGTCGACGATGCCCGCGACGGGCGTGGAGAGCTTGTACGGGAACGTGGCGTCGGGGGTCTTGAGGTGGAAGATGACCTCGGAGGCGCTGGGCGTCTCGATCGTGTCGATGTTCTTGAGCAGGCCCACCGCGCCGGCCTCGGAGTTGATGTCGATGACGCGGTCGATGGAGAACTTCACGTCCTGTGAGGTGATCTCGGCTCCGCCGGAGAACTTGAGCCCTTCGCGCAGTTCGCAGCGGTAGCTCTCGTTCTGGTTGTCCGAGAAGCGGCAGTGGGACGCGGCCTCGGGGACGGGGGCGCCGCCGCCGCGGGGTATGTGCATCAGGGTCTGGAGGGACTGGCGCAGGACGTTCCAGGAGCCGGTGTCGTAGGCGAACGCCGGGTCGAAGGGCGCCGGGGACTCCTTGGTGGCGGTGAACTGGTCCGTGGTGCCCACGACGATGGCGTCACCGCTGCCGGACCCGCCGTCCGTGCCGCCGCAGGCGGCGAGCACCGGGGCGAGCAGTCCTGCCACGACCGGCAGCACGAGTCTCTTGCGCTTCATCCTGGACGTACTCCCTCATCCGAACACCCTGCGATACAACGGTGGTTGAGAATTTCGCGACGTGATTGACCGTCGGAACACACCGTTGAGCCGGTGAATGTGTGGCGAAGTTCTCGCGACGAGATTAGTCGGCGGGTGCGGATGTTATGAACCGGGCCCAGTTCGGGCGTAATCGCAAAGCGATCAGCAAATGCCACGAAGCGGTATCGGCGCTTGAGAATGATTCACGCATCAGGCCATAAAACAGGGCATATGGATGCCCGGATCGGCGCGGCGAACGGGCAGGACGGGGCCGCTGAACGGGCATGATCACCCTCGGCGACGGCACACTGAGTGACAAAGGTCACCCGCATTTCCGGCCGCTCCACCGTGATCACGTTCGCGATGATCACCAGGTGACCGCCACAAAGGCGTACCCCCAATCCCCCGGCTTTTCGATAATTTCAGGGGGCACGCTCTGTGCGACTATCCGCGCTCGTGCGTAATCAGGCCGCGCAGAAATAGCAGATCGACCTCTTCGAGAGAGCTCACGACGACCCGTCCGTCGGCGGCGGCGATGGGTGCGACGGAGGGCACGGCCACCACCCGGCAGCCCGCGGCCTCGGCCGACGCCACACCCGTCGCGGTGTCCTCGATGACGGCGCATCTGCCGGGGGCGGCGTTCAGACCGCGCGCGGCGAGCAGGTACGGGTCCGGGTGCGGCTTGGTGTTCAGCACCTCGTCACCGGCCACGGTGAGGCTGAAGTGGTGGCGTCCCACGGAGTCGAGCACCCGGTCGATGATGCGCCGGTGCGAGGCGGAGACCAGGGCCGTGGGCACGCCGTGCTCGGCCAGCTCGGCGAGGAGCCTGGCGGCTCCGGGCATCAGCGGCACGTCGAAGCCGATGCGCTCCTCGAAGCGGTCGTTGAGCAGTACGGTCAGCTCGGCGAGGGTGATGTCGGCGCCGGTCGCCTCGATGAGGTAGCCGGCGCTCCTGGTCATCGGCCCGCCGACGACGATGTCGCGCCACGCGTCGTCCAGGGGGTGTCCGAGGTCCTTGAAGACCGCGACCTCCGTGTCCCACCAGAAGCCCTCCGTGTCGACCAGGGTGCCGTCCATGTCGAGGAGAACGGCCTGGAGCGCCGATCCTTCGGCCGTACGAGTCAAGGACGCGGGAACCGTACTGGTCATCCGGGCACACCTCCGAGAGGGACGAGAAGGCCGGTCGCCTTTCCCGACGGGGTTTCCGTCAGGGCCGGCGACCGGCCTGCGCTGGACCGACAAGTGTACGACTCGTCCGGGGAAGGCGCGCGATGGGCGCTATCGCGCGTTGAAGTACTTCGCCTCGGGGTGGTGGATGACGATGGCGTCGGTGGACTGCTCGGGGTGCAGCTGGAACTCCTCGGAGAGCTCGACACCGATCCGGCCGGGCTCCAGGAGGTCGGCGATCTTGGCGCGGTCCTCCAGGTTGGGGCAGGCACCGTAGCCGAGCGAGAACCGGGCGCCCCGGTACTTCAGCGCGAACATGTCCTCGACCTGCGACGGGTCCTCGGCCGCGAAGCCCAGCTCGGAGCGGACGCGGGCGTGCCAGTACTCGGCGAGGGCCTCGGCGAGCTGGACGGACAGGCCGTGGAGTTCGAGATAGTCCCGGTAGGCGTTCTTCTCGAACAGCTCCGCGGTCACGCCGCCGATCTTCGAGCCCACCGTGACGACCTGAAGGCCCACCACGTCGGTCTCGCCGGACTCCTCCGGGCGGAAGAAGTCCGCCAGACACAGCCGCCGCCCGCGGCGCTGGCGGGGGAAGGTGAAGCGGGTCCGCTCCGCCCCGTCCTCGCCGAGCAGGATGAGGTCGTCCCCCTTGGACACACAGGGGAAGTAGCCGTAGACCACGGCCGCTTCCAGCATGTTGCCGGTGTGGAGCTTGTCGAGCCAGCCCCGCAGATGCGGCCGCCCCTCGGACTCCACCAGCTCCTCGTACGAAGGTCCGCCCTCACGGGCCTCCTTCAGGCCCCACTGCCCCTTGAAGAGGGCGCCCTCGTCCAGCCAGGAGGCGTACTCCTTCAGCTGGATGCCCTTGATGACGCGGGTGCCCCAGAACGGCGGCTCAGGAACCGGGTTGGTGGTCGACACGTCCGAGCGGACGGTGCCTTCCTCCACGGGCTCCTCCACCACCGCCGTCGCCGCGACCGGCTTGACGCGGCGCTGCTTCAGCTCCGGGAGTACGGCTCCGGGGACTCCGCGCTTGATGCCGATCAGGGCGTCCATGAGGCGCAGTCCCTCGAACGCGTCGCGGGCGTAGCGGACCTCACCCTCGTAGATCTCGTGCAGGTCCTGCTCGACGTATGCGCGGGTGAGGGCGGCGCCGCCCAGGATCACGGGGAAGTCGGCCGCCATCTTGCGCTGGTTCAGCTCCTGGAGGTTCTCCTTCATGATCACCGTGGACTTCACCAGCAGCCCCGACATGCCGATCACATCCGCCCGGTGCTCCGCGGCGGCTTCGAGGATCGCGGAGACCGGCTGCTTGATGCCGAGATTCACCACCGTGTAGCCGTTGTTGGACAGGATGATGTCGACCAGGTTCTTCCCGATGTCGTGCACGTCGCCCCGGACGGTCGCCAGGACGATGGTGCCCTTGCCGTCGTCGTCCGTCTTCTCCATGTGGGGCTCCAGGAAAGCCACCGCCTGCTTCATCACCTCCGCCGACTGGAGGACGAAGGGCAGCTGCATCTGCCCGGAGCCGAACAGCTCGCCGACGACCTTCATGCCGTTCAGCAGGGTGTCGTTGACGATCTCCAGAGCCGGCCGGGTCTCCAGTGCGGCGGCGAGGTCGTCCTCCAGGCCGTTCTTCTCCCCGTCGATGATCCGCCGCTCCAGCCGCTCGTCCAGCGGCAGCGCGAGCAGTTCCTCGGCCCGTCCGTCCTTCATCGACTTGGTGTTGACGCCCTCGAACAGCTCCATCAGCCTCTGGAGCGGGTCGTAGCCTTCTTCGCGCCGGTCGTAGATCAGGTCGAGTGCGACCTTGACCTGCTCCTCCTCCAGCCTCGCGATCGGCAGGATCTTCGACGCGTGCACGATCGCCGAGTCCAGCCCCGCCTTCACGCATTCGTCCAGGAAGACGGAGTTGAGGACGATGCGGGCGGCGGGGTTGAGACCGAAGGAGATGTTGGACAGACCCAGCGTCGTCTGGACATCGGGGTGGCGCAGCTTCAGCTCACGGATCGCCTCGATCGTCGCGATCCCGTCCTTCCGCGACTCCTCCTGGCCCGTGCAGATGGTGAAGGTGAGGGTGTCGATCAGGATGTCCGACTCGTGCACGCCCCAGTTGCCGGTCAGGTCCGCGATCAGCCGCTCCGCGATCGCGACCTTGTGTTCGGGGGTGCGGGCCTGGCCCTCCTCGTCGATCGTCAGGGCGATCAGCGCGGCTCCGTGCTCGACGGCCAGTTCGGTGACCTTCGTGAACCGCGACTGGGGCCCGTCACCGTCCTCGTAGTTCACCGAGTTGATGACCGCCCGCCCGCCGAGCTTCTCCAGCCCCGCCCGCAGCACCGGCAGTTCGGTGGAGTCGAGCACGATCGGCAGGGTGGAGGCGGTGGCGAAGCGGCCCGCGAGCTCCGCCATGTCCGCGACGCCGTCACGGCCCACGTAGTCGACGCACAGGTCGAGCAGGTGCGCGCCCTCACGGATCTGGGCACGTGCCATCTCGACGCAGTCGTCCCAGCGGCCCTCCAGCATCGCCTCACGGAACTTCTTCGACCCGTTCGCGTTCGTGCGCTCACCGATCGCCAGATACGACGTGTCCTGCCGGAACGGCACCGACTGGTACAGCGACGCCGCCCCCGGCTCCGGCCGCGCCACCCGCTCGGTGACATCCGCGCCCCGCACCCGCTCCACGACCTGACGCAAGTGCTCCGGGGTCGTTCCGCAGCAGCCGCCGACCAGCGAGAGGCCGTACTCCTGAACGAAGTTCTCCTGCGCGTCGGCGAGTTCACCCGCGGTCAGCGGATAGTGCGCGCCGTCCTTGCCGAGGACGGGCAGTCCGGCGTTGGGCATGCAGGAGATGGGGATACGTGAGTGGCGGGCCAGATAGCGCAGGTGCTCGCTCATCTCCGCCGGCCCCGTCGCGCAGTTCAGACCGATCATGTCGATCCCCAGCGGCTCCAGCGCCGTCAGCGCCGCGCCGATCTCCGACCCCAGCAGCATCGTGCCGGTCGTCTCCACCGTGACGGAACAGATGATCGGCAGGTTGGTGCCGGTGGCGTCGAGGGCCCGGCGGGCTCCGAGGATGGCGGCCTTCGTCTGGAGGAGGTCCTGTGTCGTCTCCACCAGCAGGGCGTCCGCGCCGCCGGCGATCATGCCCTCGGCGTTCCGCTGGTAGGCGTCGCGCAGGGTCACGTAGTCGACGTGCCCCAGGGTCGGCAGCTTCGTCCCCGGGCCCATCGAGCCGAGCACCCAGCGCTGCTGTCCGGTCGAGACGGTGAACTCGTCGGCGACCTCGCGGGCGATGCGGGCGCCGGCCTCGGAGAGTTCGAGGACCCGCTCGGGGATGTCGTACTCGGCCAGCGCGGCGAAGTTCGTACCGAAGGTGTTCGTCTCCACGCAGTCGACACCGACCGCGAAGTACTCCTCGTGGACCGAGCGCACGATGTCCGGGCGTGTCACGTTCAGGATCTCGTTGCAGCCCTCCAGGTCCTGGAAGTCCTCCATCGTCGGATCCTGCGCCTGGAGCATCGTGCCCATCGCCCCGTCGGCGACCACCACGCGCGTGGCCAGTGCCTCACGGAGGGCTTCGACTCGGGTCCGGCTGTCGGCGGAAATGCTGGAGGACGGGGCCATGAAAATACTCCCGGAGGTGCGACGGCTGTCGGCTTTGCGCCTTCAAGTGGAAGGGGCACCCGGCCAGGGTAGCGGTGACCGGCTCGCGGCGGCGGTCTGTTCCACGGGGCGGACGGTCGTGCTTCGGCCAAGTTGGAATTTGGTTGTCCGTCACACGGAGTCGGCATGGGCCGATATCGTTCAGCATTGTCGAACGACTGCGTCAGGGAGGGCCGGGCCGATGGCGAAGAGCATCCAGTCGCTCCAGCGCGCGGCGGCGGTGCTGCGGCTTCTCGCGGGCGGCGAGCGCAGGCTCGGCCTGTCCGACATCGCCTCCTCGCTCGGGCTGGCCAAGGGGACGGCGCACGGCATCCTGCGGACCCTCCAGGAGGAGGGGTTCGTGGAGCAGGACGCCGCGTCGGGCCGCTATCAGCTCGGGGCGGAGCTGCTGCGGCTGGGCAACAGCTATCTGGACGTCCATGAGCTTCGCTCCCGCGCCCTGGTGTGGACGGACGACCTGGCGCGGTCCAGTGGCGAGAGCGCGCATCTGGGAGTGCTGCACCTGGAGGGCGTCCTGATCGTGCACCACGTCTTCCGGCCGGACGACAGCCGGCAGGTGCTGGAAGTGGGCGCGATGCAGCCGCTGCACTCCACGGCCCTGGGGAAGGTGCTCGCGGCGTACGACCCGGTGGCCCGCGGCGAGGCCGTCAGAGGCACCCGTGAGCGGCTGACCGGGCGCACCGTCACCGATCTGGAGCAATTCGCGGCGATTCTCGAACTCACCAGGTCACGGGGGTGGGCGGCGGATGTCGAGGAGACCTGGGAGGGCGTGGCCGCGGTGGCCGCGCCGATCCATGACAGGCGGCGGATGCCCGTCGGGGCCATTGCTCTCACGGGAGCGGTGGAACGACTCTGCGAGGACGGCGGGATCCGTCCGGAGCTGATCACGGCGGTGCGCGAATGTGCCCGTTCGGTGTCCAGGGATGTCGGCGCCGGGCGGTTTTGAGTCGCATGGCCGATGATCTGAAGAGAACAAGGTTCCGGCGACAGGACCCTTGACGACTCCTTCACCCCAGGATGACACTGCCGTTCAGCGGTCGGCATTGTCGAACATTGATCGACGGGTCAACATGTGTGCACGACAAGGCCAGAGGCCGGCAACGCCCTCACCTGAGGGCTCGGACCATCGGTGCGAGCCGCTGGTCCGCCTTCCCCTGGACGAAGGAGTCTTGGGTGTCACACTTCGACATCTTCATAGGCGAGACCGTAGGTACCGCTCTCCTGATCCTGCTCGGTGGTGGCGTGGTCGCGGGCGTCGTCCTCAAACGCTCGAAGTCGCACGGCGCGGGCTGGGTCGCCATCAGCTTCGGGTGGGGATTCGCCGTCCTCACGGGTGCGTATCTCGCCGCGGGCGTCTCGGGCGCCCATCTGAACCCTGCCGTCACCCTCGGCCTCGCGATATCCGGCGGGACGGAGTGGAGCGATGTGCCGCTCTACATGGCGAGCGAACTGCTCGGCGCCGCCATCGGCGCCTTCCTGGTCTGGGTGACGTACATGGGCCAGTTCAAGGCCCATCTGACCGACCCGGAGATCCTCGCCGCGCAGCCCGCGGTCGAGGGGCTGGTCGACCAGAAGACCGCGCCCAAGGCCGGTCCCGTCCTCGGCGTCTTCTCGACGGGCCCGGAGATCCGGAACACCGTGCAGAACGTACTCACCGAGATCATCGCCACCTTCGCCCTGGTGATCGCGATCCTCACGCAGGGACTGAACGACGAGGGCAACGGCCTCGGGGTCCTCGGCGTGCTGATCACCTCGCTGGTGGTGGTGGGCATCGGTCTCTCGCTCGGTGGACCCACCGGATACGCGATCAACCCGGCACGCGACCTCGGCCCCCGAATCGTCCACGCGCTGCTGCCACTGCCCAACAAGGGCGGCTCCGACTGGACGTACGCCTGGATCCCGGTCGTCGCTCCGCTCATCGGCGGCGCCGCCGCGGCCGGTCTCTACAACGTGGCCTTCAAGTAGGCCCACACCCTTCCTCCGCCCTCCGCACCGAGCAGGAGCAGACACCGTGAGTGACACACAGAGCACCGGGACTTCCTCCCACGGAACGGGACCGTTCATCGCGGCCATCGACCAGGGCACGACGTCCAGCCGCTGCATCGTCTTCGACGTCGACGGGCGCATCGTCGCCGTCGACCAGAAGGAACACCGGCAGATCTTCCCGAAGCCGGGCTGGGTCGAGCACGACGCCAAGGAGATCTGGACCAACGTCCAGGAAGTCGTGGCGAACGCCATCGAGAAGGCCGGCATCACCAAGGCCGACGTCCTGGCGATCGGGATCACCAACCAGCGCGAGACCACCATGCTCTGGGACAAGAAGACCGGTGAGCCCGTACACAACGCCATCGTCTGGCAGGACACCCGCACCAGCTCCCTGGTGAAGGAACTGGGCCGCAACGTCGGCCAGGACCGGTTCCGCCGTGACACCGGGCTGCCACTGGCGACCTACTTCGCCGGTCCGAAGGCGCGCTGGCTGCTCGACAACGTCGAGGGGCTGCGCGAGCGGGCCGAGAGCGGCGACATCCTCTTCGGCACCATGGATTCCTGGGTGATCTGGAATCTGACCGGTGGTGTCGACGGCGGTGTGCACGTCACGGACGTCACCAACGCCTCCCGCACGATGCTGATGCGCCTCGACACGCTGGAGTGGGACCCGAAGATCTGCAACTCGATCGGTGTCCCGATGGCGATGCTGCCGAAGATCCGCTCCTCCTCCGAGGTGTACGGAACGGCCAAGGGCGGCCCGCTGAACGGGATTCCGGTCGCCTCCGCCCTCGGTGACCAGCAGGCGGCCCTCTTCGGCCAGACCTGTTTCGCGGAGGGCGAGGCCAAGTCGACGTACGGCACGGGCACGTTCATGCTCATGAACACCGCCCACAAGCCGGTCAACTCCTACAACGGACTGCTGACCACGGTCGGCTACCGCATCGGCGACGAGCCGGCGGTGTACGCGCTGGAAGGCGCCATCGCGGTCACCGGCGCGCTGGTGCAGTGGATGCGCGACCAGCTGGGCCTGATCAACTCCGCCCCCGAGATCGAGACCCTGGCCTCCTCGGTGGAGGACAACGGCGGCGCGTACTTCGTCCCGGCCTTCTCCGGGCTGTTCGCACCCCACTGGGACTCGGCCGCCCGCGGTGTCATCGCCGGTCTCACCGGCTACGTCACCAAGGCGCACCTCGCCCGCGCGGTGCTGGAGGCCACGGCCTGGCAGACCCGCGAGATCAGCGACGCCATGACCAAGGACTCCAAGGTCGAGCTGACGTCCCTGAAGGTCGACGGCGGTATGACCGCCAACAACCTGCTGATGCAAACCCTCTCCAACGTCCTCGACGCGCCCGTGGTGCGTCCGATGGTCGCGGAGACCACCTGTCTCGGCGCCGCGTACGCGGCCGGGCTCGCGGTCGGCTTCTGGCCGGACACCGACGCGCTGCGGGCCAACTGGCGCCGGGCCGCGGAGTGGACGCCGGACATGGACCCGGCGAAGCGCGAGCGCGAGTACAAGAACTGGCTCAAGGCCGTGGAACGCACCAAGGCCTGGGTGGACGAGGACGACGAGAGCTAGGCCCTGTCCGGCCCAGGCGTTTCGTCCGAGCGAGGAGACACCATGACCACCCTTCACAGCAGTCCCGCCCTCGGCACGCACCCGTCCGGCGGCTCACTCCCGAGCCGCGCCGAGACCCGGGAGCAGTTGTCCCGCGCCACCTACGACCTGCTGGTCATCGGTGGCGGCATCCTGGGCATCTCCACGGCCTGGCACGCCTCCCAGTCGGGACTGCGGGTGGCCCTGGTGGACGGTGGCGACTTCGCGGGCGCCACCTCCTCCGCCTCCTCCAAGCTGCTCCACGGCGGTCTGCGCTATCTCCAGACCGGCGACGTGCGGCTGGTCGCCGAGAACCACTTCGAGCGCCGCGCGGTCTCCCGCCGCGTGGCGCCCCATCTGGCGAACCCGCTCACGTTCTATCTGCCCGTCTACAAGAACGGGCCGCACAGCGCGGCCAAGCTGGGCGCCGGTGTGTTCGCGTACTCGGCGCTCTCCGCGTTCAACGACGGCGTCGGCCATCTGCTGAGCCCGGCCAAGGCACGGCGTGCGGTGCCCGAACTGCGCACGGACAATCTGCGGGCCGTGGCCGTGTACGGCGACGACCAGATGAACGACGCGCGGATGGCCGTCATGACGGTCCGCGCGGCCGTCGAGTCGGGGGCCGCCGTCCTCAACCACGCCCAGGTGACCGGATTGCGGTTCACCGGCGGCCGGGTGACCGGCGCCGACCTCAAGGACGGTATGGACGGTACGGAGTTCGGGGTCGACGCCCGGCTCGTACTGAACGCCACCGGTCCCTGGGTCGACCATCTGCGCCGGCTGGAGGACCCGCGGTCCGAGCCCTCCATCCGGCTCTCCAAGGGCGCGCACCTCGTGCTGCGGCGCACCGCCCCGTGGAACGCGGCGCTCGCGACGCCGATCGACAAGTACCGCATCACCTTCGCCCTCCCCTGGGAGGACATGCTGCTGCTCGGCACCACGGACGAGGTGTACGAGGGCGATCCGGCGGACGTCGCGGTCACCGACGCGGACATCCACCAGATCCTGGACGAGGCGTCGCTCTCCGTCCGGGACCAGCAGCTCTCGCGTGAGCTGATGACCTACTCGTTCGCCGGTCTGCGGGTGCTGCCCGGCGGTCCCGGTGACACCTCGACCGCCAAGCGGGAGACGGTCGTCACCGAGGGCAGTGGCGGCATGCTGTCGGTGGCGGGCGGCAAGTGGACGACGTTCCGCCATATCGGCCGTACGGTGCTGGACAAGCTGGAGACGCTGCCGGGACGTCCGCTCGGCTCGGACATCGAGCCCACGTCGCGGCTGCCGAAGATGCTGCCGCTGCCCGGCATCGCCAATCCGCAGGCGGTGACGCACCGGCTGCTGATCGACGGCGGGGCGCACGGCGACGGCATCGCGCGGGACACGGCGCACCATCTGGCCAGGCACTACGGTTCGCTGGCGTTCGACATCGCGCGGCTGGCGTACGAGCGGCCGGAGCTGGGCGAGCGGATCCACCCCGACGCCCCGGAGATCTGGGCGCAGGTCGTGTACGCGCGGGACCACGAGTGGGCGGAGACGGCGGACGACGTGCTGCGGCGGCGTACAACGCTGACGATCCGGGGACTGGCCACGGACGCGGTCCGGGCCCGGGTCGAGGAGCTGCTGAGCAAGCGGAACACCTGAGCGGGCGGGAAGCGGGCGGGGTGGGCGGTCACGCCGGACGGCGGACGGCACGCCTCGAATGAAGTTCCGAAAAGGCACCGGGGTCGGGAGCACCGACCCCGGTGTCGCCGGTCGAGGAGAACTCCGGCGGAACGGGGCGCCGGACGCCTGCGGAGACGCATAATGGAGGCCGATACATCGGATGTATGGAGGTCGCCCATGGCTGTCACCGACGAGGCCATCGAGAAGATCAAGGGAATGATCGTCTCGGGCGCACTGCGCCCGGGGGACCGCCTTCCCAAGGAGAGCGAGCTCGCCGCCGAACTGGGCCTGTCGCGCAACTCGCTGCGTGAGGCGGTACGCGCCCTGTCGCTGATCCGCATTCTCGACGTACGGCAGGGCGACGGGACGTACGTCACCAGCCTCGATCCTCAACTGCTCCTCGAAGCGCTGAGCTTCGTCGTCGACTTCCACCGCGACGACACGGTGCTGGAGTTCCTGGCGGTACGGCGGATCCTGGAGCCGGCCGCCACGGCGATGGCCGCCTCCCGCATCAAGGACTCCGAACTGGACGTGCTGGGCGAGCAGTTGGACGCCCTCGGGGAGGACCCCTCGGTGGAGGAGCTGGTCGCGTCCGATCTGGAGTTCCACCGCGGCATCGTGCAGACCTCGGGCAACTCGGTGCTCTGCTCCCTGCTTGACGGTCTGTCGGGACCGACGACCCGGGCCCGGGTGTGGCGTGGGCTCACGCAGGAGGACGCGGTCAGCCGGACCCTGCACGAGCACCGGGCGATCCTGGCCGCGCTGCGCGACCGGGACGCGGAGGCGGCCAGATCGTGGGCGACGGTGCACATCGCGAGTGTGGAGCAGTGGCTGCGCTCGACCCTCTGACAGGGGGAGGGACGGAGACCCGACGAACGGGCCTCCCCGGGAGACGGATTCGTCCCGGCGAGGCCCGTCCACGTGCCGGTCCGCCTCGGCGGCGGACCGGCGTCGGATCGGCGGCGGACCGGCGGTCAGTCCTGCTTCTCACCGCTGGCGAACCGCGAGATGACCAGGGCGACGATGATGATCGCGCCGTTCAGGAACTGGTTCCAGAGCGCGGGCACGCCGCCGAGCGTCATCACGTTGACCACCAGCTGGAGCGTGAGCACACCGGTCAGCGCGCCGAAGAGCGTGCCGCGCCCGCCCTTGAGGCTGATGCCGCCGATCACGGCGGCGGCGAAGACCTGGAAGATCCAGCCGTTGCCCTGGGTGGCGGCGACGGAGCCGTAGTGCCCGGTGTAGAGGATGCCGGCGAAGGCCGCGAGGACACCGCCGATGGCGAGCACGATCCAGGTGATGCGGTCGACCCTGATACCGGCGGCCCGCGCGGCCTCCGGGTTGCCGCCGATGGCGTACAGGGAGCGGCCGTGCCGCAGCCAGGCGAGCGACGCGCCGCCGATGGCGAACAGCGCGAGACAGATCCAGACGGCGGCGGGCGCCCCCAGCCAGTCGGTCTTGCCGAGGTAGCGGAAGGACTCCGGGACGTCGGTGATCGACTTGCCCTCGGTGATGCCGATCTGGAGGCCGCGCAGCATCGTGAGCATGCCGAGAGTGGCGATGAAGCCGTTGACCCGCAGCTTCAGGATCAGGAAGCCGTTGATCACGCCGACGACCAGGCCGACCAGCAGACACGCCGGGATGGCCGACCAGACGGGCAGGATGTCGAGGCCCGCGAACCGGCCGCCCTCGGACGGCAGCACCATCCACATGGCGACGACCGGCGCGATGCCGATGGTCGACTCCAGCGACAGGTCCATCCGGCCGCAGATCAGGATCAGCGCCTGGCCGAGCACCAGCAGGCTCAGTTCGGACGACTGCTGCACGACGCTGATCAGGTTGTTGGAGGTGAGGAAGACCGGCGAGACGATGAAGCCGATCACCATCAGCACCAGGATCACCGGTACGAGCGAGAAGTCGCTCCACCTGATGAACCTCAGCCGGCTCAGCGGGTGGTCGTCGTCGCGCTCCTTGTCGAGCACCGGCGGTCGTATCGTCTCGGTCATCAGCTCTCCCCCACACCTTCCATGGCGGCGACCAGTTCCCGGTCGGTCCACCCGCTCCCGAACGTTGCCACCACTCGCCCGTGGAACAGGGCCAGTACGCGGTCGCAGACCCGTAGATCATCCAGCTCGTCCGAGATGATCACGGCCGCGTTTCCCTCATCGGCCACCCGGCGCACGACGCCGAGCAGCGAGTCCTTCGACTTGACGTCGACGCCCGCCGTGGGGCGCAGCGCCACCAGCACGCTGGGCGCGCGGGCCAGGGCCCTGGCGACGACCACCTTCTGCTGGTTGCCGCCCGAGAGGCCCGAGACCGGCTGCTCGGGCCCTGTCGTCTTGATGTCCAGCGAGTCGATCATGGACCGGGCGAACTCCCTGGTACGGGAGGGCAGTACGGTCCCCCACGGGCCGAGCTGGTCGGCGACCGTGAGTGTGGCGTTCTCGGCGACGCTGCGGTTCAGTACGAGCCCCTGGAGGTGCCGGTCCTCGGGGATGTAGCCGATCCCGGCGTCCAGGGAGTGCGGGACGCTGCCCGGCCGCACCGTACGGTCGCGGACCGCGATCCGGCCCGCCGTCGCCTTGCGCATGCCGACCAGGGTCTCGCCGAGCGCGGTGTTGCCGCTGGCCGCGGCCCCGGCCAGACCGAGGACCTCACCGGGGCGCACTTCGAGGTCGAGCGGTTCGAACTCGCCCTCCAGACAGAGCCCTTCGGTGGTCAGTACGGGCTCCACCGTGCGGTCCGGGGCCACCGCGTGCGCGGCGTGCCAGGCCGCCGTCGAACTCGCCGCGTCCCCGGTCATGGCCGTCACCAGGTCCGCCTTGGCCAGGTCGGCGACCGGTGCGGTCAGGACGTGGCGGGCGTCGCGGTAGACGGTGACGGCGGTGCACAGCTCGTACACCTCCTGGAGGTGGTGGGAGATGAAGAGGAACGCCACCCCCTGGCTCTGGAGGTCCCGGAGCTTGTCGAAGAGGCTGTCGATGCCACGGGCGTCGAGCTGGGCCGTGGGCTCGTCCAGGATGATGAGGCGGGCGCCGAACGACAGGGCGCGCGCGATCTCCACGAACTGCCGCTGTTCGACGGCCAGATCCTTGGCCCTGGTGTCCGGGTCGACGCTGACGCCGTACTCGGCGAGCAGTTCCTCGGCCCGCGTGCGTAGCCGGCGCCAGCTGATGAACCGGCCGCCGGCCCCGGAACGGCTATTGGTGAGGCCGTAGTTGTTGAGGAAGAGATTCTCGGCGACGGTCAGGTCGGGCACGACCATCGACTTCTGGTAGACGCAGGCGACCTTGGACTGCCAGGCCGAGATGTCGCCGAAGGCGGGCGCCGGCTCGCCACCGAAGCTCACCTTGCCCGCGTCGGCCTCGTGGAGTCCGGTGAGGACATGTACGAGGGTGGACTTGCCGGCGCCGTTGCGCCCGACGAGTGCGTGCGACTCGCCGGGCGCGACGGTCAGCCGGACACCGTCGAGCGCCACGGTGGGACCGAAGCGCTTGACGATGCCTTCCGCGTGGACGGCGGGCGCCGGCGCTCCGGCCGCGGGTGCCTGGGCGTGATGCATGGTTAGCTCTTCTTTTCCAGCTGGTTGGCCCACAGCGCCTTGTCGTCCACGTTCTCCTTGGTCACCAAGGGCGCGGGGAGCTGGTCCTCGAACCCGCCCGGGATCTTGATGATGTTGGAGCCGTGGTCGGTCGGACCCTCCTTCGGGGTCTTCCCGGCCAGCGCCTCCTTCGCGTAGTACAGGGCGTACTTGGCGTACAGGTCGGCCGGCTGGGAGATCGTGGCGTCGATCTTGCCCGCCCGGATCGCGTCCAGCTCCTCCGGGATGCCGTCGTTGGAGATGATCGTGATGTGGCCCTTCTCCCCCGGCGGCTTGAGGAGCTTCTTCTGCTCCAGCAGCGCGAGCGTGGGCTGCAGGAAGACGCCGCCGGCCTGCATGTAGATGCCGCCCAGGTCCGGGTGTGCGGCGAGGGTGGACTGGAGCTTGGCGGAGGCCACTTCGCCCTTCCACTCGGTGGCCAGCTCGAACACCTTGATGTCCGGGAACTTCTCGTCCATGCACTTCTTGAACGCCTCGGAGCGGTCGCGGCCGTTGATGGAGGAGAGGTCGCCCTGGAACTCGGCGACCTTGCCCTTGCCGCCGAGCTGTTCACCGAGGTACTCGCACGCCTTCTGGCCGTACGCGCGGTTGTCGGCCCGCACGACCATGTAGACGTCGCCCTTGTCGGGGCGGGTGTCCACGCTGACCACGGGGATCTTCTTCTCGTTCAGGTTCGCCAGCGTCTCCGCTATCGCGCCGGTGTCCTGCGGGGCCATGACCACGGCCTCGGCGCCCTGGTCGGTGAAGGCCTGGACGTTGGAGACGAGCTTGCCGATGTCGTTCTGCGAGTTGGTCAGCGACAGGGCGTCGATCCCCTCGTCCTTGACGCCGGACTCGATGTACTGCTGGTAGGAGTTCCAGAAGTCGCTGTCACTGCGCGGCAGGTCGATGCCGACCTTGCCGCCGCCTTCGGCGTCCCCGCCCTCCGAGTCACGGTTGCAGCCCGCCAGGGCCGTGACCGCGAGCAGCGCGGCGCAGGCCGCGGCGCTCGTACGCAGTGCGGTGCGTGGGGATCGCCCCACAGGGTGTCGCAGCATTGGTTGTCCGTCCTTGGGTGAGTGTCGGCTCAGAGCTCACAGGTTCAGGGGCTGTCGGGTGACTTCGATCGGAAGGCGGGCGCGGTCTGGTGCGTGCGATTCCAAGGCGCCGGAGTGTCCTCGTAGCGGAGCTACTAGGGCATTTCGGCAACGCGGGAAGCGTGCGTGCCAGGGCGTGAACGCCCGATCAGAGGTCATCCGACAGCCCCTGAGGAGGTGGCGGGGCGCAGGCGAAGTCCCTGCATTCCGCCGTCGACCGCGAGTGCCGTGCCCGTTACGGCAGCCGCGGCGGGGCTTGCGAGATAGACGACCGCGGCGGCGACCTCGTCCGCACCGACCAGCCGTCCCGTGGGCTGGCGTGCTTCGAGGGCGGCACGTTCGGCCGCGGGATCGGGTGCCCGGTCGAGCAGGCGTCCGACCCACGGGGTGTCCGCGGTACCGGGGTTGACGCAGTTGACGCGGATGCCCTCACGGACGTGGTCGGCGGCCATCGCGAGGGTCAGCGAGTACACGGCGCCCTTGCTCGCGCTGTACAGGGCGCGTTGCGGGAGCCCCGCCGTGGCGGCGATGGAGCAGGTCTGGGTGATCGAGACGTGGCCGGGCCGGTCGGCGGCGGCGCGCCGCAGGTGGGGCAGCGCGTGACGTGCGGTGCGGACCATGCCGAGGACGTTGATGTCGATGACCCGCAGCCATTCGGCGTCGTCGTTTTCGGTGACGGTACCGATGGCGCCGATCCCGGCGTTGGACACGACGGTGTGCAGGGCCCCGAACTCGGCGGCGGCCGCGTCGACCGCCGCGCGGACGGCGTCGTCGTCCGTGACGTCGGCCTTGAGCGCCAGGGTGCCGGCGGGGGCGGAGGCGGTGTCGCGGTCGAGTACGGCCACGCGCGCGCCGCGCTCCAGCAGCAGGGTCGCGACGGCCGCGCCGATGCCGGAGGCACCACCGGTGACGAGGGCGCCCAGGCCCGTGAAGTCGCCTGTGCCGTGTGCTGCCGTCATGAGTTGACCTCCTCGGTGGTGCGGCGGGCCTGCCAGACGGGCCCTTCGGGGTAGCGGTGCGCGGCGATGGACTCGGGACGCATCCGCGCGGAGAAGCCGGGTGCGACGGGTGCGACGTAGCGGCCGGAGTCGATCACCACCGGGTCGGTGAAGTGCTCGTGGAGGTGGTCGACGTACTCGATGACCCGGTCGTCCCACGTGCCCGAGACGGCAACGTAGTCGAACATCGCCAGATGCTGGACCAGTTCGCACAGGCCGACCCCGCCGGCGTGCGGGCAGACCGGTTTGCCGTACTTGGCGGCGAGGAGCAGGATCGCCAGGTTCTCGTTGACGCCGGCGACGCGTGCCGCGTCGATCTGGACGAAGTCGACGGCGTCGGCCTGGAGCAGCTGCTTGAACAGGACGCGGTTGGCGCCGTGTTCGCCGGTGGCGACCTTGACGGGCTGTCCGGCCCGGACGGCGGCGTGGCCGAGGATGTCGTCGGGGCTGGTGGGCTCCTCGATCCAGTGCGGCTCGTGGGGGGCCAGTGCGGTCATCCAGCGGATCGCGTCGGGGACGTCCCATCGCTGGTTGGCGTCGACGGCGATACGGATGTCGGGGCCGACCGCCGCGCGGGCGAGCTTCATCCGCCGTACGTCGTCGTCGATGTCGCCGCCCACCTTGAGCTTGATCTGCTCGAAGCCGTCGGCGACGGCCTGTTCGGCGAGGGTGACGAGTTTGGTGTCGGAGTAGCCGAGCCAGCCCGGTGACGTGGTGTACGCGGGGTAGCCCTCGGCGCGCAGCCGGGCGGCGCGTTCGGCGCGGCCGGGTTCGGCGGCGCGCAGGATGTCCAGCGCCTCGGCCGGGGTGAGGGCGTCGGTGAGGTAGCGGAAGTCGACGAGTGAGACGAGTTCCTCGGGTGTCATGGAGGCCAGGAACTCCCAGACGGGCAGGCCCGCGGTCCTGGCCGCGAGGTCCCAGGCCGCGTTGATGACCGCGCCCGCGGCCATGTGCATGACGCCCTTCTCCGGACCGAGCCAGCGCAGCTGCGAGTCGTGGGTGAGCTCGATGTGGAGCGCGGCGAGATCGGCGGCGGTACGTGGCGCGTGGCGGCCGATCACGTACGGGCGCAGGGCCTCGATGGCCGCGGCGAGTACGTCGTTGCCCCGGCCGATGGTGAAGCAGAACCCGTGGCCCTCGGCGCCGTCGTCGGTGCGCAGCACCACGTACGCGGCGGAGTAGTCGGGGTCCGGGTTCATGGCGTCCGAGCCGTCGAGCTGTTCCGAGGTCGGGAAGCGGATGTCGTGTACCCCGAACTCTGTGACGGTCTGACTCACTGCACGCCCCCTGAGAAGAACATCGGACCTCTTCGGTCATCCGATGTATAGCGTCGTTGGCGGGTAAACGTCCAGGGGCGGAACGAAATTTACGGTCACAGCTCGGATGAATTCTCCGGTTCGTTGCGTCGGCACCCCCAGCCATGCCCAGCGACGCGGAAGTTCACCCGCGCGTGCACGGGGGCTGCGGACGGGTGGCTGATAAGCCGTAAGGTTGGTCCGTACGTTCAGAGAACACTTCGGAAGGAGGCCTGGGTGATCGAGCTCGAGGGGGTACCCGAGCTGATCGACCCGGTCATGGTGGCCGCGTTCGAGGGCTGGAACGACGCAGGCGACGCCGCTTCCACGGCGGTCGGGCATCTGGACCGGGAGTGGAAGGGCGAGGTGTTCGCGGCGCTCGACGCCGAGGACTACTACGACTTCCAGGTCAACCGGCCCACGGTCTGGCTGGACGGCGGCGTGCGGAAGATCGTCTGGCCCACGACCCGGCTGTCCGTGGTCCGGGTCGGCGGGGAGAAACCCCGTGACCTGGTACTGGTCCGCGGCATCGAACCGTCCATGCGCTGGCGCTCCTTCTGCAACGAGATCCTGGGCTTCGCCCACGAGCTGGGCGTGGAGATGGTGGTGATCCTGGGCGCGCTGCTCGGCGACACCCCGCACACCCGTCCGGTGCCGGTCAGCGGCGTGACCTCGGACGCGGACCTGGCCAGGACGATGGACCTGGAGGAGACCCGGTACGAGGGCCCGACCGGCATCGTCGGCATCCTCCAGGAGGCGTGCACGCACGCGGGGGTGCCCGCGGTGAGCCTGTGGGCCGCCGTACCGCACTACGTCTCGCAGCCGCCCAACCCGAAGGCCACGCTGGCCCTGCTGAACCGGCTCGAGGACCTGATCGGGCTGCGGATCCCGCTGGGCGAACTGGCGGAGGACGCGCGGGCCTGGCAGCTCGGGGTGGACCAACTGGCCGCCGAGGACAGCGAGGTGGCGGAGTACGTGCAGTCGCTGGAGGAGGCCCGGGACACCGCGGAGCTGCCGGAGGCGTCGGGCGAGGCCATCGCGCGGGAGTTCGAGCGGTATCTGCGCCGGCGCGACGGCGGTCCCGGCCAGGCGCCGGGCGGGCACGCCACGGAGAGCGGCGAGGGCTCGGGGACGTATCTGCGCGATACGTCGGGCCCGGGACGCGGCAGACCGCCGCGGGCACCGCGGCCGGGACCGGGGCCGGAGTCGGGCGCCGAGCCCGACACGGGGCCGGGTGCCGGGCCGGACGGGAAGCCGGGGCCGGACGCCGGCCCGGGGGACGACGAGGATTCCTCGGACGACTGAGCGCGGCCCGGTGGCCGGGCCACCGGGCCGGGCGGCGGGCCGCGAACGCGGCCCCTCCGACCGCGGTGACGGACCGGCCACCGGGCTGACCCGGTGGCCGGTCCGTCACCGGCTACAGCGCGATTCCCAGCAGCGCGTCGACCGTGCGGGACACCACTCCGGGCGCCCCCTCGTCCGTACCGCCCGTGGCTTCCTGGAGCGCGGCCCACCGGTCGACCGCGGCCAGCGCCGCCGGGGCGTCCAGATCGTCCGACAGCGCCTCACGCACCTCTTCCACCAGGCTCGCGGCCGACGGGCCGTCGGGCCGGGACACGGCGGCCCGCCAGCGCTCCAGCCGCGCCACGGCGGTTTCGAGCACCTGGTCCGTCCACTCCCAGTCCGCGCGGTAGTGGTGCGCGAGCAGCGCGAGCCTGATGGCGGCCGGGTCCACGCCTTCGCGGCGCAGGGTCGAGACGAAAACCAGATTGCCCTTGGACTTGGACATCTTCGCGCCGTCGAGCCCGACCATCCCGGCGTGCACGTACGCCTTCGCGAACGGGTACTCGCCGGTCAGCGCCTGTGCGTGCGAGGCGCCCATCTCGTGGTGCGGGAAAGCCAGATCGCTGCCGCCGCCCTGGACGTCGAAGCCCATGCCGAGATGGTCGAGGGCGATGGCCACGCACTCGATGTGCCAGCCGGGCCGGCCGCGGCCGAGGCTCCCGCCGTCCCAGCTCGGCTCACCCTCACGGGCGGCCATCCAGAGCATCGGGTCGAGGGGGTTCTTCTTGCCGGGGCGCTCGGGGTCGCCGCCGCGCTCGGCGGAGAGCAGCCGCATCGTCTCGGCGTCGAGACCGGACACCTCGCCGAAGTGCGGGTCGGCCTCGACGGAGAAGTAGACGTCGCCGTCCAGGACGTACGCCACGCCGCTGTCGCACAGCCGCTCCACGAGCGGCACGATGCCCGGTATCGCCTCGACAGCGCCGATGTAGTGCCGGGGCGGCAGCATCCGCAGCGCCGTCATGTCCTCACGGAAGAGGGCGGTCTCGCGCTCGGCGAGCCCGGTCCAGTCCTCTCCGTCACGCGCCGCCCGCTCCAGGAGCGGGTCGTCGATGTCGGTGACGTTCTGGACGTACTCGATCTGCCGCTTGGTGTCGAGCCAAACGCGCTGCACGAGGTCGAACGCGTTGTAGGTCGCCGCGTGGCCGAGGTGCGTCGCGTCGTACGGCGTGATGCCGCAGACATAGATACGGGCGACGGGGCCGGGGGCGACGGTGACGGGACCACCGGTCGCTGTGTCGTGAATCCGGAGGTCGCGGCCCTTGCCGGGCAGGGCGGGGACATCGGAAGCGGGCCAGGCATGCATGTCATGAGCGTAACCGGACGTTGGTTCCGGATACGAACCGGACCGGGCCCGTTGTCCGGTTCGGCGCTCTTGCGTCATCGGCCTGTTGATGTGTGGTCGACGGTCAGACCGGCGGCCAGGGGATCGCGGGCCACTGTCCGGACGGCTTCGGATGAAGTCCCGTACGGCGCATCTCCTGGACCCGGGACCGGACGGCCTCCGTCTCGGCCGGTGTGATCAATTCGGCCAACCGGGTGGTGAGCGGGGTGCCTTCGGCCAGTTCGGCGGCCAGCCGGTCCAGCACGGTCACGGCCTCGGCGGGCAGCGGCTCCCCCGCCCAGCCCCAGAGCAGGGTGCGCAGTTTGTCGTCCACGTTGAAGGTGACGCCGTGGTCGATCGCGTACAGCCGGCCGCCTGCCGCGGGAAGCAGATGGCCGCCCTTGCGGTCGCCGTTGTTGATCACGGCGTCGAGGACGGCGAGCCGCCGCAGCCGCGGGTCGTCCGCGTGCACCAGCAGCGCCGTACGGCCCTCGCCGACCTCGGCGAAGCCGATCGCCTTCCAGCCCTCGGCCGGCTCCTTTTCCTCGACCAGGGCGAGGAGTTGGGGAGGGGCGTCGCTCTCGTCGGCCTCGATCCACAGCTGGCACATGCCCTCGCCGTACGGACCGTCACGCAGGACCGTGGGCGGGACGAGACCCCAGCCGGTCACCTCGGAGATCTCGTACGCGGCCACCTCGCGCCGGGCGAGCGTCCCGTCGGGGAAGTCCCAGAGCGGCTGCTCCCCCGCGACGGGCTTGTAGACGCACAGCGCCTCCTCGCCCTCGTACGACACCGCGCAGTACAGAACCGCGTTGGAGGCCTCACGGATCCGGCCGCGCACGGCCAGTTCGCCCTTGGTGATCAGATCGACCGCTGTCACGCTCATGCGTCGCGGCGGTATCCGTTCTGGCGCGGGCATACGTGTCCCTCCGGGTCGAGCGGCAGACTGCACAGCGGGCACGGCAGCCGGCCTGCGTTGACCACGTCCAGGGCACGTTTGGCGAAGGCCCTCGCCTGGGCGCCGGACAGCCGGACGCGGAGCATCGGCGGGCCGTTCTCCTCGTCCTGGAGCAGCCGTTCCTCGGCGTCGGCGAGGTCCTCGTCGGTGTCCGCGTCGAGTTCGACCAGGGCCTGGGCCTCGACGATCATGCGCTGTTCGTCGCCGTCCCAGGCCAGCGCCATGGTGCCGACCCGGAACTCCTCCTCGACGGGTGCGTCGAGCGGTGCGGCGTCGGCGACGTCGGTGGGTGCCACGGCGGGCACCGGCGCGTTGCCGCCGGTACGGCGCACGACCTCGTCCAGCAGCTCATCGATCCGCTCGGCGAGCGCGGCGACCTGGGTCTTCTCCAGGGCCACGCTCGTGACGCGGCCCGAGGCGGATGCCTGGAGGAAGAACGTACGGCGGCCAGGCAGCCCGACCGTACCGGCCACGAAGCGGTCCGGCGGGTCGTAGAGGAACACCTGACGGGACACGTCCTGTCTCCCTTGGGAATTGACGGAAAGGGGCGGGCCGGGGGCACCCGGAGAGCGAAAGCTCCGGGGTGGCACGGACGGCCCGTCCACCCTACTGCGCGCGGAGATCACGGCGCGCCGGTGCCACCGCCCACGACCGCCGTACCGCCGCCGTCCTTCTTTCCGCTCTCGCCGCTCTCACGCGGTGCCAGGGAGCCGAGGTCGCCGGTGTCGCCCAGCCGCACCACGAACGGGCGCAGCCGGGTGTACCTGATGGCGGTGACGGAACACGGGTCGGCGTGGATCCGCTGGAAGAGGTCGAGATGCATGCCGAGCGCGTCGGCCACCAGGGATTTGATGATGTCGCCGTGCGAGCACATCAGATAGACGGCGCCCTCGCCGTGCTCGGCCTCGACGCGGGTGTTCCAGTCCCGTACGGCGTCCACGGCGCGTGCCTGCATCGCGCGCATCGACTCACCGCCGGGGAACGCGGCGGCCGAGGGGTGCTGCTGCACGTGCGACATCAGCGGTTCGTCGGCCAGTTCCGAGAGCTTGCGCCCGGACCAGTCGCCGTAGTCGCACTCGCTGATCCGCTCCTCCTGGTGCGTCTCGATGCCGGGGCGGGCCTCGAGCAGTGGCCGGACCGTCTCCAGGCAGCGCTGGAGCGGGCTGGTGACGACGGCGGCGAGCGGCAGACCCGCGAGCCGTCCCGGCAGGGCGGCGGCCTGTGCGACGCCCTGCTCGTCGAGCGCGACGCCGGGGGTCCGGCCGGCGAGGACGCCCGAGGTGTTGGCGGTGGAGCGCCCGTGCCGTACGAGGATCAGGGTGGCCATGGCGGCCAGCCTAAACGCTCCGCCGACGGAGGCGGCCGTCTCCCGGGCGACGGGCACCGGGCGTACGGCGCGCGCGGCGCGGACGCGGCGCAGGTGCGTCAAAGTCCGCTGCCCGGGAAGAATGTCCGGCGTGATCGTTGACAGTGCCATCTACCGCGACGGGCGCCGTACGGACGGGCCCGCCGATCTGTCCGACGCCCTCGCCGAGGCGCGGGCCGAGGGGAACGCCTTCCTCTGGGTCGGGCTGCACGAGCCGACGGAGAACGAGTTCGAGCGCGTCAGCAGCGAGTTCGGCATGCACCCGCTGGCGGTGGAGGACTCCCTCAAGGCACATCAGCGGCCCAAGCTGGAGGTCTACGACGACTCCCTGTTCATGGTGCTGAAGCCGGTGGTGTACGACTCCGAGCACGACACCGTCTCCAGCGGTGAGCTGATGGTCTTCGTCGGCGACTCGTTCGTGGTGACGATCCGGCACGGCGAGGGCGCGCCCCTGCACGCCGTACGCCAACGGCTGGAATCGGAGCCCCAGGTGCTCAAGCACGGGCCCACCGCGGTTCTCTACGCCGTCAGTGACGCGGTGGTCGACCACTACCTCGACGTCGGCTCCGAACTCCAGGTCGACCTGGAGGAGCTGGAGTCGCAGGTCTTCGCGCCCACCGAGGGCAGCTCGGGGCGCCGCGAGGCGGGCGACCAGCCGGCCGCGGAGCGGATCTACACCTTCAAACGGCAGGTGCTGGAGTTCCGCCGGGCCGCCGGGCCGCTGGCGGCGCCGATCTCGCGGCTCACGCGCTCCGGGGTCCCCTTCGTCCAGGAGCGGTCGCAGCCGTTCTTCCGGGACGTGGACGACCATCTGACGCGCGTCAACGAGCAGGTGGAAGGGCTCGACCGGCTCCTGTCGGACATCCTGTCCGCCCATCTCGCGCAGATGGGCGTGCGGCAGAACGACGACATGCGCAAGATCTCGGCCTGGGCGGCGATGGCGGCCGTGCCGACGCTGCTCGCGGGGATCTGGGGCATGAACTTCCAGCACATGCCGGAACTCGGTCAGGTGTGGGGATATCCGGCCGCGCTGGTCCTGATGGTGGGCGCGGTGACATTCCTGCACCGGCTGTTCAAGCGCAACGGCTGGCTCTGACGGCTCGACCGGTCGCCGGCCCGGCGCCGCCCCGGGGCGAGGAGGGGCCGGCGTCCCTGGGGCCCCGGCGTTTCGATCGTGGCGGCGTTCCGGCGTTCCGGCGTGCCGATCGTGGCGGCGCGGCGACGTGGCGGCGCGGCGACGTGGCGGCGCGGCGACGTGGCGACGCGGCGGCGCGGCGACGGCTCAGAAAGCGGCGGCGGTCGCCGGGCCGCCCAGCGCGTCGCGTCGCTCCGGCATCGAGAGGCTGGCCATCCGACGCCAGCCGCCCGCCCGCTCCACCGCGTACAGACCGTGGATCCCGGCGGTCAGCAGCGCCGACTTGGCCCGGGGCCAGCCCAGGACGCGTCCCATGTGGTCCATCACGGCGATGCTGACGTCGCGGTAGATCCGGATCTCGGCCCGCGCGCTCTCCTGGAGCACCCGGTGGATGGTGCGGCCGTGACCCCGGCGCGCGAGGCGCAGCAACTCCTCGTGGCAGTAGGCGAGGTGGTTGACCTCGTCGGCACTGATGATCTTGATGGCGTTGCCGACGAGCGGGTGGTCGCCGAAGTACCTCACCAGCATGTCCATCTGGTCGGCGGCACGCTGTTCGGTCACCCGGCTGTGGGAGAGGTAGACGACGACGTCCTCCTCGGTCAGCGGGTCGTTCCGGCGCAGTTTGTCGTGCGGGAGGCCGATACCCTGCTTTTCGAGCAGCATCGTGTAGTCGGTGGCGGGCGGGACGTCGACCGGCTCCAGACCTCGCCGCTTGAGCAGCGCGTCGAAGATCCGACCGTGCTTCTCCTCGTCGGCGCCGTGCCGGGTGATCTTGGGTGCGAGATCCCGCATCCCTTCGGGTACCAGCGCGGCGATACGGCCGTTCTCCCAGCCGCCCTGGGCCTCGCCGCTTGCCGCGATGGAGCAGAAGAGCCGGAAGGAGTCGTCGTTGTCGAGGATTTCCGCGAACAGGCCTCGGGCCGAGAGCATCGAATGCCACCTCCATGCCGGATGTCCCCACAGACACCGGCACAAGGAGTCAAATCCGACACGGGGGAACAGGCAACAGCTCAGGGCCCTGACTCGGCCGAAGGAGGGAGACCCGGGGGCACGTCCGTACGTATGCGGGGGCGCGTAACCGGGTGGAGGGGCGGGGCGTTGTCCTTCATGACGGCCGTGGCGGGGAAGACCCCCGAGCCCCCACCACGGCCGCGGACTTCCTCGTCCGTCCGGATGGCGTCTCGTACCGCCTCAGGTGACGAGGCCGGCCAGTTCCAGGGCCTCGGTGCCCGCGCGCAGGGCCGCGAGCCGTTCGTCGAGGGTGAAGCCGGCGGGAGCGAGCGTCAGCGTCGTGACACCGGCCGCGGCGTACGCCTTCATCCGGCCGGCGATCCGCTCCACCGAGCCGAGCAGCGTCGTCGAGTCGATCAGCTGGTGCGGTACGGCCGCGCCGGCCCCGTCCTTGTCGCCGCTCAGGTACTTGTCCTGGATCTCCGCGGCCTCGCGCTCGTACCCCATGCGCTGGGCCAGCTGGTTGTAGAAGTTCTGCTTACGGCTGCCCATTCCGCCCACGTAGAGCGCGGTGTACGGGCGGAACATGTCGGCCAGCGCGTCGATGTCGTCGCCCAGCGCGATCGGCAGGGTCGGACAGACGTCGAATCCGTCCATGGTCAGACCGGCCTTCTCGCGGCCCGCGCGCAGATGCCTGAGCGCGGTCTCCTCAAGATGCTCGGCCGAGGGGAAGATCAGCAGGGCGCCGTCGGCGATCTCGCCGGTCTGTTCCAGGTTCTTGGGGCCGATCGCGGCGATGTAGAGCGGGATGTGCTCACGCTCGGGGTGGACCGTGAGCTTGAGCGGCTTCCCGGGACCGCCGGGCAGCGGCAGGGTCCAGTGCTCGCCCTCGTAGGAGAGGCGCTCGCGGGACATCGCGCGGCGGACGACCTCCACGTACTCGCGGGTGCGGGCCAGCGGCTTGTCGAACTTCACGCCGTACCAGCCCTCGGAGACCTGCGGCCCGGAGACGCCGAGGCCGAGGCGGAACCGGCCGCCGGAGAGGGAGTCCAGCGTGGCGGCCGTCATCGCGGTCATGGCGGGCTGACGGGCCGGGATCTGCATGATCGCCGAGCCGACGTCGATGCTCTCCGTCCGGGCGGCGACCCAGCTCAGCACGGTGGGGACGTCGGAGCCGTACGCCTCGGCTGCCCAGCAGACGTCGTAGCCGAGCCGGTCGGCCTCCTGGGCGACGGCGAGGTTGTCGCTGTCCATTCCGGCGCCCCAGTAGCCGAGATTGATGCCGAGCCGCATAACCACTCCCTTACTGATCAGTAACGTCCCTGTGCCGGGACTCTAGCGCGTGGCGTCGGCATCCGTCAGGGGCGGCATCGGGCGTCCGGCGGGGGCGGGTTGTCCACAGGCTCACTGCGAGTGGGGCCACGGCCAGTAATCTCAGCGGTCATGGAGCAGAGGCATCTCGGCCGTACCGGCCTGCGAGTGTCCCGGATCGGACTCGGCACGCTTACCTGGGGGCGCGACACCGACGAGCACGACGCCGCCGACCAGTTGAAGGCTTTCTGGGAGGCGGGCGGCACTCTCGTCGACACCGCCGATGTGTACGGGGGCGGGGAGGCCGAGTATCTGCTCGGGCAGCTCGTGGACAGACTGCTGCCGCGCCGCGATCTGGTGATCGCCACCAAGGCGGGCAGCGTGCCGGATCCGTACAGACGCTTCAACGGGTCGCGCGGGCATCTGCTCTCCGCCCTGGACGCCTCGCTGGAGCGGCTGGGGACCGATCATGTCGACCTCTGGCAGCTCCACGCGTTCGACACCGGGACACCGTTGGAGGAGACGCTTCAGGCGCTCGACATAGCCGTGAGCAGCGGCCGGGCGAGGTATGCGGGGGTGTCGAACTTCTCGGGCTGGCAGCTCGCCAAGGCGGCGACCTGGCAGCTTGCCGCGCCCGGGGTGCGGACCAGGCTGGCCAGCACACAGATGGAGTACTCCCTGTTGCAACGGGGCGTGGAGCGCGAGGTGCTGCCGGCCGCCGTGGATCTGGAGGTCGGGCTGCTGCCCTCGTCACCGCTCGGCCGGGGGGTGCTGACGGGCAAGTACCGGCGCTCCATGCCCGCCGACTCCCGTGGCGCGTCGGAGCTGTTGGCCCCGTTCGTGGAGCCGTATCTCGACGAACCGGCGAGCCGCATCGTCGACGCGGTGGTGACGGCGGCGGAGGGGCTGGCGACGACGCCGCTGGAAGTGGCGCTGGCGTGGGTCAGGGACCGGCCGGGCGTGGTCGCCCCGATCGTCGGGGCGCGCAACGCGCAGCAGCTCACGGCCGCGCTGTCAGTGGAGAGCCTTAGGCTTCCGGACGAGATCTGCCAGGCGCTCGACGATGTGTCGGCGCCCGTGCACCGCTATCCCGATCAGGACTGGAGCACGCTGTGACTGTGCCTACCCGGGGGACGACCCCCGGCTCCCCCGCCGAGGACCGCGACACCGCAGTCACGGAGGAGCCCGAGTCGCCTTCGGCGCAGGGCGGGGACGGCACAGCCGCGAACGACCCGACGAGCGCCACGGTGCCCGTCGGCGGTGCGCCCGACGGGTCCGCCCCCGCCGGGGACCGGGACCGGGCCGGGGACCCGGCCGCACCGGGCGAGGACGGGGAACCGGGCGAGAACACCGCCCCGGAGGGGGCGCCGGACGGGGCGCCGGACGGGGTCAGCCCTTCGGGGGACGAACGCACAGGCGCACCCGGTACGCGCGGCGGAACCGCCACCGCCGGGGACCAGGGCGGGGACCCGGCCGCACCCGGCGAAGACGGCGAAGCGGGCGAGGACACCGGCTCGGGCGGGGGCTCGAGCCCGCTGGAAAACCACGATGCCGTGGGCGGTACCCCCGCCGTGGGCGGTACCCCCGCCGGGGACGGGGACCAGGGCGGGGACGGTTCCGCCGTGGACAGCGCCCCCGCCAAGGGGCAGGCGGTGGCGCAGCCGTCCGAGGCCGAGGTAGAGATCGCCGCGCAGCGGGAGTTGCGTGAGCGGATCGCGCGGCGGAAGGCCGAGAAGGAGGGCCCCATCCCCGCGGGCGCCAAGCTCAGCGGGCAGGCGGCGGACCTGCTCGCCGCCGTACGGGCCATGGAGGGCGGTCAGGCAGCCCCGGCCCGCCCGGTGGCTCCCGTCGCCGCTCCCGAGCCCGCGGCCCCCGCCGTACCGGCCCAGAACCGGCCCCGGGCCGCCGAGCCCGCCCCCGCGACCGCTCCGGAGGCCGTGGCGGCCGTGACCGCCGTGCTCACCGGGGGCGGCGCGCCGCCCTCGCTGGCGCCGCAGGTCACCGCCACCCTCGGGGAGCGGGCCGGCGACGCGCTGCGCGAGGACCCGTGGCTCCTGCTGTCCGTCCCCGGGGTCCGGCCCGAACAGGCCGACGGTTTCGCCCGCGCCCTCCTCGGTGACGGCTGCGGCCCCGGTGACGAGCGGCGGGCCACCGCTCTCGTCGGCTGGCTGCTGGAGCGCGCCGCCCTGCGGGGACACACCGCGCTCACGTTTCCGGCGGTGCGGGCCGCGCTGGCGGAGCGGTCGGTGCCCGATCCCGACCAGGCCCTCCAGCACGCGATCGCGGAAGGCGCCGTGCTGGTGTTCCAGGACGGCGTCGAGGACGCCGAGGGGGACACGGAGGACGAGGCGGCGGACGGCGCCGCCGACGGCCCGGCCGTGCCCGTCCTGCTCGGGCTCGACCGGTACGCCCTCGCCGAGGAGAGCCTCGCCGACGGTCTGGCCCGGCTGGTGAAGACCGCCCAGGGGGCGTCCTGGGACGAGGCGGCGGCGCAGGCTCCGTCTCCCTCGGCGGCCGAGCTGATCCGCGCGGTCGCCGGACACGGTCTGGTGGTCCACACGGGCGGCGAGGCCGCGCGTGCCGAGCCGGTGGCCCTGGCCGAGGCCGTGCGCACGCTCGGTCTGCGGCCGGTCGTCGCCGCGCACAGCGAGAACGGCCGGCGCCGGCTGGGCGCGGGCGCCGTCACCGTCGCGGGGCTGCTGTCCGGCACGGAGGGGCCGGGGCGGGACGCGGACGGCGCGCTGGACCTCGACCTCCTCCTCGTCCTCGACGCGCCCCAACTGGACGTGGAGACCGCGACGGTGCTGGTCGAGTCGCTGCCCGACGGCGCGCGGCTGGTCCTCTCCGGCGACCCCGGAGTGCTGTGGTCGGCGGGCGCCGGACGGGTCTTCACCGATCTGCTGGCGGCCCGTGTGTGCCCGCAGATCGCCTCGCGCACGCCCGACCCCGGCCCGCTCGGCGAGCTGGTCTCCGGCATCGGCGTCGGTGAGCTGAACCAGGTCGAGGCTCCCGGCAAGGAGATCGTGATCGTGCCCGTGCGGGACGCGGGCGAGGCCGTGCACCGTACGGTGCAGCTCGTCGCCGACTCGGTGCCGCGCGCCATCGGTGTGCCGTCCGGGCAGACGCAGGTGATCACGGTCGGGCACGGCGGCGCGGTGGGGACGCGCGCGCTGAACACGGCGCTCAAGGAGCGGCTGAATCCCGGCCCCGGCCGGTTCGGCGGTTTCGACCCGGACGACCGGGTCGCCTATGTGCCCGCGCCGGGCCGGACCCTGACGGGCTCGGTCGTCTCGGCGGACGCGGAGGGGCTCCGTCTCGACTGCGACGGGGTGCCCGTCGTGGTGCCCAGGGAGCTGGTCGAGTCGGTCGTACGGCACGGCTGGGCGCTCACCGCGCACCAGGCGGCGGGGATGCGGTGGCCTGCCGCCGTCGTGGTCCTGCCGGGTGACGCCGCGCAGGCCCTGAACCGGCCCTGGGTGTACACGGCCTTCGGCCGGGGCGAGCGCCATCTGTCGGTGGTCCACGGCGTCGACCAGGCGCTCGCGCACGCGGTGGCCGGGGTTCCGGCCGCCGAGCGGACGACACGGCTCCGTACGCTCCTGGAGGTCCTGCTGACGCCCGCCGTGTGAGCGGTGTGAATGAGCGATGCGACCCGAACGGCCGTCGGCCCGCCCACGAATCCCGGGGGCGGGCCGACGGCCGTCGTGGGCGAGCCGTCAGGCGTCCTGTTCCTCCAGGTCACCGAGGTCACCGAGGCGGCTGCCGCCGATGCCGTCGAACTCGTCCTCGTCGAAGACCGAGCTGACGTCGAAGCGGCAGACGACCTGCTGCGGATCGGCCTGCTCGAAGGGTGCGCCGAGCCATTCACCGGGCTCCGGAAGGTCGTCGGCGGCCGACACCCACAGGGTGGAGTCGCCCTCCTCCAGGCCGAACTCCTTGTGCCGGGACGCGATCTCGTCGGGTTCGTACTCGCCGAAGAGCACGCCCACAGCGGCGTGCACACTGGCGCCGACGACCGCCACGGTCTCGGCGTCCCCGTCGACATCGGCGATGCGCTGTGCCTGGGCGAGCAGTCTCCGCGGCTCCGCCACCGCGTAGTCACGGCGGATCAGCACGCTGAGCGCGTTCGGCTCCTCGGGTCCTCGGTAGGGCGGCAGGGAGTCGTCCGTGCCGGGAATCTCGAACGGGGTGACCTCGTCGTAGAGGTCGTAGAGCCGCTCGTCGTACGCCTCCGCCGCGGTGGCAAGGGCGTTGAACGCCTCGGAAACGGCCGGGTCGTCCTCCCCCGTACGGCGTTCGACCGCCGCGAGGTGACGGTCCAGCGCGACCTTGACCGCCTCGGCGGCGGCACGTACCTCGGCAGCCGTGGGCTGCGCAGCATCAGACATAGAGCAGACGCTATCCGTACCGGGCCTCTGCCCGCACAATAGATGCGATGCCGGAATACGAATTTGTCGACGTGTACGTGCCGCGCGGGGTGTCCCGCGGCGACGCGACCCGCCTGCTGACCGACCACGCCGAGTACGGACACTGGGAAATGGACCGACTGAGCCTCCACCGGGACGGCAGCCGCAGAGTGCGGCTGCGCCGGCGCATCATCCGTCAGGTACGCGCCACCTGGTGAACGGCGACGGGGCGGGGACCCGCTGTGTGCGGGGACCCGCCCCGTGCCGTACCGGGCCGGGGACCCGCCGTACTCGCGCTGTTACGCGGCGGCGCGGGTGCGGCGGTAGATGACGCTGCCCGCGAGAAGCAGGGCCGCGCCGGCCGGGATCACCAGTCCGAGGCCGCCGGCGCCGGTCTCGGCCAGCACCTCGGTGCCCTCCGGGGCGGCGGGCCGGTCGACGGCCTTCGTGTCCGGGTGGTTCGGGGCCGGCGGGACGACGCGGTCCGTCGGAGGCTCGGGGGTGACCGGCTCCTCGGGCTTCTCGGGTGGCGGCGCGGGGGTGCCCGCGTTGTTCGCGCACTCGTTGCCGAACGCGGGGTTCAGCACCCCGACGACGTCGACGCTGTTCCCGCAGACGTTCACGGGGACGTCGATCGGCACCTGGATGACGTTGCCGGAGCCGACACCGGGTGAGTTGCCGGCGCCTCCCCCGGCGTGCGAGCCGCCGCCGTGCCCGCCCTGCGACCCGTTGCCTCCGGGGCGGTCCTTGCCGCCGTGCGAGCCGCCGCCACCGTCGGAGGCGTTCGCACAGCTGTTGCCCATGGCGGGGTTCAGCACCCCGACGACATCGACGGTGTTGCCGCAGACGTTGACCGGGACGTGCACCGGGACCTGGACGTTGTTCCCGGACAGCACGCCCGGGGAGTTCGACGCCGTTCCGTCCGCGGCCGATTCGGCCTGTGCGTAGCCGCCGCCGATGGCGAATACGCCGCCGGCCGCCGCAACGGTGATCAGGCCTTTGCGCGTGACCTGTCTCATAGCTTGTTCCTGCCTTCTGCCTTCCGGTTACCCCCGGCACGACCGCCTGGGGATTGAGGCCCAGCGGCCCCGGAGTGCATGGCACGCACTCCGGGGCCGCCCGGGCTCAGACCCTTACGGGTTGAGGTACAACGTCACGCGTTGACGCAGGTGTTGCCGAAGGTGGGGTTCAGCAGCCCGATCACGGAGACCGTGTTGCCGCACGCATTCACCGGAATGTGGATGGGCACCTGGATGACATTGCCCGAGAGCACACCGGGGGACCCGACAGCGGCACCCTGGGCACCGGAGTCGGCAACGGCCATGCCCGCGCCCGCGAGCACGAGACTGCCGGTGGCAGCCGCAGCGGCGACGACCTTCTTGATCATTATTCCTCCTCGTTGGCAAACGCGGTCCCAACCTCGGACCGCACACCTGTAACGAGAAGGAAGTAATCGGGCTACGAGCGTATGGTCGCATTCACTCTTTTCAGTCGCGTGCGTACGCGCTGTCGAATACCCGGCTCAGCAGGCGTCGATGAAGCGGTCGAGCACCCGTACGCCGAACTTCAGGCCGTCCAGCGGCACCCGCTCGTCCACGCCGTGGAACATCCCGGCGAAGTCCAGCTCCGGCGGGAGCTTGAGCGGGGCGAAGCCGAAGCCGCGGATGCCGAGGTCGTCGAAGGACTTGGCGTCCGTACCGCCCGAGAGCATGTACGGGACGGCCCGCGCGATCGGGTCCTCGGCGACGAGCGCGGTCTGCATGGCGTCCACGATCTTGCCGTCGAAGCTGGTCTCCAGGGCCTTGTCGCCGTGCACGTCCTCGCGCCGCACGCGCGGGCCGAGGATCCGGTCGATGTCGGCGAGGAACTCCTCCTCGTAGCCGGGCAGGAAGCGGCCGTCCACATGGGCGGTCGCCCGGCCGGGGATCACGTTCACCTTGTAGCCCGCGCCGAGCATGGTGGGCGCGGCGGAGTTGCGCAGGGTGGCGCCGATCATCTTCGCGATGCCGCCGAGCGTCGCGAGGGTGCCCTCCATGTCCTCGGGGTCGAGCGGTACGCCCAGCGCGTCGGACAGCTCGTCGAGGAAGGACCGCACGGTCTTCGTCATCCGCACCGGCCACTCGTGCCGGCCCAACCGTCCGACCGCCTCGCAGAGTTCGGTGATGGCGTTGTCGGTGTTGGTCATCGAGCCGTGGCCGGCCGTACCGTCCACGGTCAGCCGCATCCAGTGCATACCCTTCTGCGCCGTCTCGACGAGATACAGCCGCAGGTTCTCGTTGACGGTGAAGGAGAAGCCGCCGACCTCACTGATCGCCTCGGTGACGCCCTCGAAGAGATCCGGGTGGTTGTCGACGAGGTACCGCGCCCCGTACGTACCACCCGCCTCCTCGTCGGCCAGGAAGGCGAGGACGATGTCGCGCGGGGGCTTGCGCCCGCTGCGGAGCCTGTCCCGCACCACGGCGAGGGTCATGGCGTCCATGTCCTTCATGTCGACCGCGCCGCGCCCCCAGAGGCAGCCGTCGGCGATCTCACCGGCGAACGGGTCGTGCGTCCAGTCGTCCGCGTTGGCGGGGACGACGTCGGTGTGGCCGTGGATGAGCAGCGCGGGCCTGGAGGGGTCCTCGCCGGCGATCCTGGCCACGGTGGAGGCACGGCCCTTGTGCGACTCGAAGATCTTCGGTTCGAGTCCCACCTCGGCCAGTTTCTCGGCCACGTACTCGGCGGCGAGCCGCTCGCCGGGGCCCGAGTGGTCGCCGTAGTTGCTGGTGTCGATCCGGATCAGGTCGCGGCAGAGGTCGACGACCTCGTCCTCGCCCCGGACCGTCCCGCCCGTGTTCGACTCGCTCACGCTGCTCACTCCCGCTGTCGTTGCCGGTGGTCGTCCCATCCTCCCACCGGGGCGGGATCGGGCAGCGCCCGATGTTTGCTATGGTTTTCCACGTCGGAACGGCCTCGGGTCGCCCGGCGGACACCTTGTCCGGGTGGCGGAATGGCAGACGCGCTAGCTTGAGGTGCTAGTGCCCTTTATCGGGCGTGGGGGTTCAAGTCCCCCCTCGGACACTCACCGGAAAAGCCCCTGCCGAGCAGGGGCTTTTCGCTGTTCGCGGCGCGTACTCAGCCGCCGGCGCTGATCCACTCGTCCAGTTGCGGCGCCTCGTCGCCGATGGTGGTCGAGTCGCCGTGGCCGGTACGGACCACTGTCCCCGGGGGCAGCGTCAGCAGCCGGTCGCGGATCGACTCGATGATCGTCGGGAAGTGCGAGAAGGACCGCCCGGTGGCGCCGGGACCGCCCTGGAAGAGCGTGTCACCGGTGAAGACCGTGGACAGGCCGGGGGCGTACAGGCAGACGGCGCCGGGCGCGTGGCCCGGGGTGTGCAGCACCGTCAGGGTGGCGCCGGCCACCGACAGGGTCCGGCCGTCGGCGAGTTCGCCGTCCGGGAGGCGGTCCGGGTGGGTCTGCTTCCACAGCGGGAGGTCGTCCGGGTGGAGCAGGATGGGCGCCCCGGTCGCGGCGGCGAGGGCCGGTGCCGCGTCGATGTGATCGTTGTGGGCGTGGGTGCAGACGATCGCGCGCAGTGTCCGTCCGCCCAGCGCGCGCTCGATGGCCCCGGCGTCGTGGGCCGCGTCGATGACGATCGCCTCGGTGTCGTCGCCGACGATCCAGACGTTGTTGTCGACGTCCCAGGTGCCGCCGTCGAGCGAGAAGGTGCCCGAGGTGACGAGGTGGTCGATACGGGCGGCCATCAGAGCGTCACCACCGAACGCAGGACGTCGCCCTCGTGCATCCGGGCGAACGCCTTCTCGACGTCGCCGAGTCCGATGGTCTCGGTGACGAACGCGCCCAGGTCGATCCGGCCCTGCTGGTGCAGGTCGATGAGCATGGGGAAGTCGCGGGAGGGCAGACAGTCGCCGTACCAGGACGACTTGAGCGAGCCGCCGCGGCCGAAGACGTCGAGCAGCGGCAGTTCGAGCTTCATCTCGGGGGTGGGGACGCCGACCAGGACGACCGTGCCGGCCAAGTCGCGTGCGTAGAAGGCCTGTTCGTACGTCTCCGGGCGGCCGACCGCCTCGATGACGACATCGGCGCCGAAGCCCCCGGTCAGCTCCCGGATCGCCTCGACGGCGTCGGTGGAGCGGGAGTTGACGGTGTGGGTGGCGCCCATCGCCTTCGCCGTGGCCAGCTTGCGGTCGTCGATGTCGACGGCGATGATCCGGGCCGCGCCCGCGAGTCGGCTGCCGACGACCGCCGCGTCGCCGACCCCGCCGCAGCCGATGACGGCGACGGAGTCGCCCCGGCCGACGTTGCCGGTGTTGATCGCCGCGCCGATGCCGGCCATGACGCCGCAGCCCAGCAGACCGGCGACGGCCGGTGAGACGGCCGGGTCGACCTTGGTGCACTGTCCGGCGGCGACCAGCGTCTTCTCCGCGAAGGCCCCGATGCCGAGCGCGGGGGACAGCTCGGTGCC
This sequence comes from Streptomyces sp. S4.7, assembly GCF_010384365.1. Lineage (NCBI taxonomy): Bacteria > Bacillati > Actinomycetota > Actinomycetes > Kitasatosporales > Streptomycetaceae > Streptomyces > Streptomyces sp. S4.7. The sequence continues at coordinate 1,313,814 of NZ_CP048397.1, forward strand.
GTCCGTCAGGGTCATCTTGCGCTTCGCGTTGTGGGTGTTGAAGCAGTACCAGGGCCTGCCCCGCAGGCACGCCCGACAGCTGCCGCAGACGGCACGCCAGTTGAGAATGACGAAATCACCGGGGGCGACGTCGGTGACACCGTCGCCGACCGACTCGACCACACCCGACGCCTCGTGTCCGAGGAGGAAGGGGTAGTCGTCGTTGATCCCGCCCTGCTTGTAGTGCAGATCGGTGTGGCAGACACCGCACGCCTGGATCTTCACCACGGCCTCGCCGGGGCCGGGATCGGGGATCACGATCGTCTCGACCCGAACCGCCTCGTTCTTGCCGGGCGCCACGACGCCTTGCACCTGCTGCGACATGCCAGGACCTGCCTCTCCATCGAGCCTGAAGAGGCAAGTCTGACACCGCCGCGGGCGCACGCGCTCCCGGTCAGGGCGCCAGTACGTCGAGTTCCTGGAGGGCGCCGACGGCGATCTCCCGCGTCAGTTCCTCCGCGCGGGCCGCGTCCCGCTCCCGTACGGCCTCGGCGACCTGTACGTGCAGGGTGACGGCCGCCGGGTCCGGGTCGTGGAACATCACCTCGTGCCGCGTACGGCCCGTCAGGACCTCCGCGACCACATCGCCGAGGCGGGCGAACATCTCGTTGCCCGACGCGTCGAGAACCACCCGGTGGAAGGCGATGTCGTGCCGCAGATAGCCCTCCAGCTGGTGGCCGCGCGACGTGGCGACCATCCCGAGCGCCTGCTCGGTGAGGGCGGCGCACTGCTCGGGCGTGGCGTGGAGGGCGGCGAGACCGGCGGCGACCGGCTCGATCGCGGAGCGCAGCACGGTCAGGGAGCGCAGCTGGCGCGGCCGGTCGCTGCCCGCGAGCCGCCAGCGGATGACCCGTGGGTCGTAGACGTTCCACTCGCGGGCGGGCAGCACCGTGACGCCGACGCGGCGCCGCGACTGCACGAGGTGCATCGACTCCAGGACGCGGACGACTTCGCGTACGACGGTGCGCGAGACGTCGAAGCGCTGGGCGACCTCGTCGGTGCGCACGACGCCGCCCACGGGGTACTCGCCCCCCGTGATGGCGAGACCGAGGGTGTCGAGCACATGGGTATGCAGGCCCCGGCCTTCTGTGGTCATGACGGAAGCCTACGGGGCGGGTACGGCGAAGAAAAAATATGACGTGTGGGTTACGACCTCTTGAATACGTCGTACATATGGGTTTCAGTAGCGCGGAAGCAGCGGAGCACGTGAAGACAGCGAGGCATCAGATGAGCACCCCCCACGTCGTCGTGGTGATGGGCGTGGCAGGTACCGGCAAGACCACCGTCGGTCCCCTGCTGGCCTCCGCACTGGGCGTCCCGTACGCCGAGGGCGACGACTTCCACCCCCCGGCGAACATCGCCAAGATGTCGGCCGGCACCCCGCTGGACGACGACGACCGCCGGCCCTGGCTCGACGCCATCGGGCGGTGGGCGCACGACCGGGCCGGTCTCGGCGGAGTGGTCAGCAGTTCGGCGCTCAAGCGCGCCTACCGCGACAGGCTGCGGGCTGCGGCGCCCGACGCCGTCTTCCTGCATCTCACCGGTGACCGCGCCCTGATCGAGCGTCGGATGTCCGACCGCAAGGGGCACTTCATGCCGACCGCCCTGCTGGACTCCCAGTTCGCCACGTTGCAGCCGCTCGGCGACGACGAGGCGGGCGTCGCCGTCGATGTGACGGGCACCCCCGAGGAGATCACCGAACGGGGTGTCGCCGCACTTCGCCGTCTGGACCGTCCCCAACAGCCCGAACCCGCCTGACGGGCAGGGCCCGCCCGCCCGGAAGAACTCCCCCGACTCCCCGAACTCCCCGAACTGAGGAACCCCCGTGACCAGTCTCAGCGTCGAGACGCTGGCAGCGGACGCCGTAGAACCGATCACCTCGGCCGGCAACACGCAGCTGGGCATCGCCGTTCTCGCCGGTATTGCCGTCATCGTCCTGCTCATCACCAAGTTCAAAGTGCACGCCTTTCTCGCCCTGACCATCGGCACACTGGCACTCGGCGCCTTCGCCGGCGCGTCCCTGGGCGACACGATCACCAGCTTCTCCGCCGGTCTCGGCTCCACCGTCGCCAGCGTCGGCGTGCTGATCGCGCTCGGCGCGATACTCGGCAAGCTGCTCGCGGACTCGGGCGGCGCCGACCAGATAGTCGACACGATCCTCAGCCGGGCGAGCGGGCGCGCGATGCCCTGGGCGATGGTCCTCATCGCCTCGGTGATCGGGCTGCCGCTGTTCTTCGAGGTCGGCATCGTGCTGCTGATACCGGTGGTGCTGCTGGTCGCCAAGCGCGGCAACTTCTCCCTGATGAGGATCGGTATCCCGGCACTGGCCGGCCTCTCCGTCATGCACGGACTGATCCCGCCGCACCCCGGCCCGCTCGTCGCGATCGACGCCATCGGCGCCGACCTCGGCGTCACTCTGGCGCTGGGCCTGGTCATCTCCGTACCGACGGTGATCATCGCCGGTCCGGTGTTCTCCCGCTACGCCGCGCGCTGGGTGGACATCCAGCCGCCCGAGCGGATGCTCCAGACGCTGGAGAAGCGCCCGTCCGACGAGACCGACCGGCGCCCGAGCTTCGGCGCCACCGTCGCGACGGTCCTGCTGCCCGTCGTCCTGATGCTGGTCAAGGCACTGGTCGACATCGTCGTGGACGACCCGGAGAACCAGGTCCAGAAGGTCGCCGATGTCGTCGGCTCGCCGCTGATCGCGCTGCTCGCCGCCGTGGTGGTCGGCATGTTCACCCTGGGACGCGCCGCCGGATTCACCAAGGACCGGCTCGCCTCGACCGTCGAGAAGTCCTTCGGGCCCATCGCGGGCGTGCTGCTGATCGTCGCCGCGGGCGGCGGTTTCAAGCAGACCCTGATCGACGCGGGCGTCGGCCAGATGATCCTGGAGTTCTCCGAGAACTGGTCGATCCCGGCGCTGCTGCTGGGCTGGCTGATCGCGGTGGCGATCCGGCTGGCGACCGGTTCGGCGACCGTCGCGACGATCTCCGCAGCGGGTCTGGCGGCGCCGCTCGCCGCGGACATGTCCACCTCGCACGCGGCGCTGCTGGTCCTGGCGATCGGCGCCGGATCGCTCTTCTTCAGCCATGTGAACGACGCCGGATTCTGGCTGGTGAAGGAGTACTTCGGGATGGACGTCGGCCAGACGGTCAAGACCTGGTCGGTGATGGAGACGATCATCTCCGTGGTCGGTCTCGGCTTCGTGATGCTGCTCTCGCTGATCCTTTAGCGCGCACCCGGCACGGCGGGGCGGGTCACTCCTCTTCCTTCCAAAAAGGGTGCTCCCGCTCCGCCCACGGCCGTTGAACCGATCCGGTCCGCATGCCGTGACGCGCCCGCGGGTCCGCGAACGCCATCCCGATGTGCCCGGCGAGCACGAGCCCCACGGCCAGCGACAGCCAGTCGTGGACGAAGGTGGCGCTCGTCCGCCACACCAGCGGTGTCAGCCCGGTGAACCACATCATCAGCCCGGTGGCGAGCATGACCAGTACGGCTCCGGCGATCCAGCCCGCGTACACCTTCTGGCCGGCGTTGAACTTGCCCGACGGCCGCGATTCGGGCCGGAAGTCGCGCCTGCGTACCGCGCGCAGCCACTCCTTGTCGTGCGGCGCGAAACGGTTCAGCCGCCGCAGATCCGCGCGGAAGGACGGGGACGCGAGACCCACAAGGAACGGCGCGGGCAGCAGCAGTCCCGACCACTGGTGCAGGGTGACCACCAGATGGCGTCGGCCGACGAGTTCGGCGAGCTGCGGCACGTACAGACAGGCCGCCGTCGCCACGCACAGCAGCATCAGCGCGGCCGTGGTGCGGTGGACCAGCCGCTCGGCGCGGCTGAACCGCCGGCGAAGCCGGGGGGGCGTGTCCGGTGTCGTGTCCGGTGTCGTGTCCGGCGGGTCGCCGTGCGGGTCTTCCCGCCGGTCAGACCGTCGGGGTGTCGGCGCGGCCGTTGGACCGCCCGACCCAGGCGTCGACGTCATAGCCGCGCTCCTCCCAGTAGCCGGGGCGGACGTCGGAGGTGACGGAGATCCCGGAGAGCCATTTCGCCGACTTGTAGAAGTACATGGGCGCCACGTAGAGCCGTACCGGACCGCCGTGCGAGTGCTCCACCGGCTTGTCCTGCATCTTCAGCGCCACCAGCACGTCGGCCCGTCGGGCCTGCTCCAAGGTCAGGCTCTCGGTGTACGTGCCGTCGAAGCAGGTGAAGCGGACCGCCTTCGCGCCGGGCCGTACCCCCGCCGCGTCGAGGATGCGCGACAGCCGTACGCCCTCGAACGGAGTGTCCGGCACACGCCAGCCGGTGACGCACTGCACGTCCCGGACCAGGCGGGTCTGCGGCAGCTTGCGCAGGGCGTCGAGCGTGTACGTGGTGGGCCGGTCGACCAGCCCGTCCACCGTCAGCCGGTAGTCCTCGGGGCCCTTGCGGGGTACGGAGGTGGCCACCGAGTAGTAGCGGAACCCGCTCCCGTTGGGCAGCAGGCCGGTCAGCCCCGTCGGGTCACGGTCGGACGCCGCGCCGAGGAAGGTTTCGAGTCCACGCTGGAGATACGGCGCGGTGAGGACGCCCGCCGCGCCGAGTCCGAGCATCGAGAGCACCAGGCGCCGCCCGACGGGCGTGCCCTCCTGGTCGCCTTGTGGAGTGGTCACGCACCGATTCGAACACCGCCGGGGCCCGGAAACCAGGGGCGCCGGGATTCCGTCATGGTTTCGTCAGAGTCCGGCAGACTGACGCCCATGGAGAAGCCCCAGGAGCACCGCGAACCCCTCCCGCCCTTTCTGCTCGCCTTCCCCGGGCCGCTGCGCGATCAGCTGGTCGCCGCCGTGCTGCGCGGGGAGAAGGTCTCGACGACGGGCCTGCTGGCCGAGTACGAGGCGGAGAAGGAGGAACTGCCGCCGGTCGGTGAACGCTCGGCGCTGATCGACTCGCAGGGCCGTGAGGTCGCCGTGACGGAGCTGACGGAGGTACGGGTGCTGCCGCTGGGGCAGGTCGATCTCCAGCACGCGCTGGACGAGGGCGAGGGATACGAGTCGGTCGAGGCCTGGCGCGCGGGCCACGAGGCGTTCTGGCACAGCGACGAGATGCGGGACGCGCTGGGCGACCCGTCGTTCACGGTCCACGACGGCACGCTGGTGGTGGCGGAACGCTTCCGGGTCGTCGAACGCCTGTAGTGCGCCGGTGGACCGGTGGCCGTAAGCCGTCCCAGCCCACCGCCCGCACCCCGGCCGACCGCCCGCCGTCCCAGCCCACCGCCCGCCGCCTCAGCCCACCGCCTCCGCCGCCGCCCGGCCCGCCGCACGGCCGGAGAAGACGCAGCCGCCCAGGAAAGTGCCCTCCAGCGAGCGGTACCCGTGCATGCCGCCCCCGCCGAAGCCGGCCGCCTCCCCCGCCGCGTACACGCCCGGCAGCGGGGTCCCGTCCTGCCGCAGCACGCGCGACGACAGGTCGGTCTCCAGGCCGCCGAGCGACTTGCGGGTGAGGATGTGCAGCCGGACGGCGATCAGCGGACCGGCCTTGGGGTCGAGGATGCGGTGCGGCGCCACCGTACGGATCAGCTTGTCGCCCAGATACGAGCGCGCCCCCCGGACCGCCGTCATCTGAAGGTCCTTGGTGAACGGGTTCGCGACCTCCCGGTCCCGGGCCGTGATCTCCCGGCGCAGTTCGGCCTCGTCGATCAGCGGCTCCCCGGTGAGCGCGTTCATGCCGCGTACGAGCGCGGCCAGGTCCTTCTCCACGACGAAGTCCGCGCCGTTGTCCATGAACGCCTTCACCGGTCCCGGCACGTCCTGCCGCGCCCGGTTGATCACGTCGCGCACGGACTTCCCCGTCAGATCGGGGTTCTGCTCGGAGCCCGAGAGCGCGAACTCCTTACCGATGACGCGCTGGTTGAGGACGAACCAGGTGTGGTCGTGACCCGAGTGCATGATGTGGTCGAGCGTGCCGAGGGTGTCGAAACCGGGGAACAGCGGCACCGGCAGCCGTCTGCCGCGCGCGTCGAGCCACAGCGACGAGGGGCCGGGCAGGATCCGGATGCCGTGCCTGGCCCAGATCGGGTTCCAGTTCTCGATGCCCTCCGTGTAGTGCCACATCCGGTCGCGGTTGATGTGGTGGGCACCGGCGTTCTCGGTGATGCCGAGCATCAGGCCGTCGACATGGGCGGGCACGCCGGAGAGCATCTTCTCGGGCGGGGTGCCGAGGCGTTCGGGCCACTGCGCGCGTACGAGGTCGTGGTTGCCGCCGATGCCGCCGGACGTCACGATCACGGCCTGCGCCCTGAGTTCGAACGCCCCGGCCGTGACGCGGCTGCTGGCCGTGCCGCGTTCGGCGTCGCTCGGCTCCAGCACCTCACCCGTCACGGTGTCGACGGCGCCGGCCGTGGCGCCGAGTCCGGTGACCCGGTGCCTGAAGCGGAACGTCACCAGCCCCTCGGCGACGCCTTCACGGACCTTCCGCTCGAAAGGCTCGACGACCCCGGGGCCCGTCCCCCAGGTGATGTGGAAGCGCGGCACCGAGTTGCCGTGCCCGCGCGCCCCGTAGCCGCCGCGCTCGGCCCAGCCGACGACCGGGAAGAACCGCACACCACGCTCGCGCAGCCAGGAGCGCTTCTCCCCGGCGGCGAAGTCCACGTACGCCTCCGCCCACTTGCGCGGCCAGTGGTCCTCGGCACGGTCGAAGCCGGCCGTGCCGAGCCAGTCCTGGAGCGCGAGTTCACGGCTGTCCTTGACGCGCAGCCGCCGCTGCTCGGGAGAGTCCACGAGGAACATCCCGCCGAAGGACCAGTGCGCCTGTCCGCCGATGGACCCTTCGGGCTCCTGGTCGAGCAGGATGACCGAACGCCCGGCGTCGACGAGTTCGGCGGTGGCGACCAGCCCCGCCAGTCCCGCGCCGATCACGATCACATCAGCGTCGTACGCCATGGGTTCCCACCTTCTCGGGACGACTGAGGTGGTCCGATCTTCCGTACGGGCCGGTAACGAGTCAACCGTTCGGCATGCCAGGCTGTCCCCCATGAGCGCCGCTGACGAAATCCTCGACATCGTCGACGAGAACGACCGGGTCGTCCGGCAGGCCACGCGCGGCGAGGCGTACGCGAAGGGGCTGCGGCACCGCTGCGCCTTCATCCTGGCGCGCGACGCCGAGGACCGTGTCTTCGTCCACCGCAGGACCGCGACCAAGCTGGTGTTCCCCTTGCACCACGACATGTTCGTGGGCGGAGTCGTGGGCGCGGGCGAGACGTACGACGACGCGGCGCTGCGGGAGGCCGAGGAGGAACTGGGCGTCCCGGGGCTCCCGCGCCCCGTACCGCTGTTCTCCTTCCTGTACGAGCCCGGGGGCGGCGGCCAGGGGTGGTGGTCGCGCGTCTACGAGGTCCGCTGCCCGCTGCCGGTCTCCCCGCAGACGGAGGAGATCGACTGGCACGCCTTCCTCACGGAGGAGGAGCTGGACCGGCGGCTGGCGCGGAGCGCCGCCGACGGCGGGTGGCTGTGGACGCCGGACGGGCTGGCGGCGTACGAACGGCTCAGGGCGACCCGCGCGTGACGGCGCCCGCCGAGGGCCGTGGGCCGGGCCGTAAGGTGCGACGCGTGATCGACTTCGTACGGAACCTGCGTCTGTGGTTCGCGCCCCGGCGGATCGGCGACGAGGGCACGACCCCCGACTACCGTTTCTCGCTCGCCAACGAACGCACGTTCCTCGCCTGGATCCGTACCGCGCTCGCCCTGGTGGGCGGCGGATTCGCGGTGGACCAGTTCCTGCCCGACCTGCGCTGGGGTGTCCGCGTGGGGCTGGCCGTGGTCCTCTTCGCGATCGGCGCGCTCAGCGCGCTGCGGGCGATCAGCCAGTGGGTGCGCAGCGAGCGGGCGATGCGCCGGGGCGAGGACCTGCCGGTGACCCCGTTCCCGACGCTGCTGGGTCTGTCGGTCGCCGCCGTCGCCGTGATCATGCTGGTCGTGGTGTTGATCGACCGGCCGGGCTGATGGGGAGCCCGCCCGCGCCCGGGTCCGCGCGGGACCCCGGCCTCCAGCCGGAGCGGACCCGGCTGGCCTGGCGGCGTACGACCCTGACGTACACGGTCGTCGCGGTACTCGCGGGCAGACAGGTCGTCAGGGGCGAGGTGACGGCGGCGGGGGTCGTGGCGGCGGCGCTGGGCGCGCTGGTGTGGCTGGCGTTCCTGTGGGTGGCGCACCGGCGGATCGTGGCGCTGGACACCGCGCGCCCGCGTGCGCTGCCGGTGCGCGCGGGGGTCGCGGCGGTGGCCTGTGTGGTCTGCCTGGCGGCGTTCGGCATGACCGTGCTCTGAACCGACACCGGCGCGGGACCCCTGGTGGGGGACTGTCTCCCGTGCGGGCTACGCGGGCGTCCCACCGGCTCGTGCAGGAGGCCCTGACGAACGCCCGGGCTCAGATGGGCGATGGCCGTCGCGGTGCCCGCGAACGAGTGGCAGCCGCGCAGCCGGTCGACGGCGCAGCCGACCGACACGAGGGTGGGACAGGCGACGGGCCACCGTCGGCAGACGGCGAGCGGAAGGCGCTGGTGGCCGACCGCGACGACGGCCAGTGCGTCGTACGGGGGTCGGTACGTCCCCGAGCACCGTCCCGTGGCTCTGCGACGCCGGCACGAACGACCCGGCGAGGAGGAGCGTCCCGGGCGAGAGGTACCGGAGATGTGCCGTCGGCCCGGCGCCACATCTCCGGGGCCCGCCGCAGACCGATCACCGGGGCGAGTCCAGCGAACCCGCCGGGCGCGCGGGCGTGGGTGTGTGCCCGCGGGCTTATGCATGGCCAACCCGGTCCGATATCCAGGGCGTGTCCGGAAAGTCCCGCCCGACTCGCGACGCCTGGCACGGCACCTCTTTCCCGTGGCCCCCGAGGGGGCACGGGAGGTGCCCCCTGCGTTGTCGGAGTCGGCCGAGTACGGCCGGTTCATCCACCACTCCGATCCTCCGCCTTGCGATGCACCGCGCCGTCCGCCCGCGGGCCCCGCCCCGCGGACTATGCGTGGCCAACCCGGTCCGGATGTCTAGCGGTTGCCCGTTCTGTAGCGTGCCCGGGTGCCCGCGCGGGGGCGGGTGCCGGAGCCGGTGCGGGAGGTCGCCCTCGTACGGAGCGCCAGGGCGATCCTGCGCTGTTCGCGTCCCGCGAAGCCCGGCTCACGGGCCATCAGCCGGATCAGTTCCTCGCGTACGGCGGTGTCGCGGCCCGCCTCGGTGAAGTACCGGGCCTCGGCGAGCGCGCGGGCGACCTGGTGGTGACGGGGCGTCAGTGCCGACGGCTCGTCGAACCAGTTCCAGTGCGGGAACGACTCGTTGACCTTCGGCTGGTCGTTCGCCAGATGTGACCACACGCGGTGGTCGAGGGACACGTTGGTCACATGCCCGGCGGGCAGGGTCCGCACCCAGTCGTTGTCGGGGTCCTGCTGCCAGCGCCGGGTGTTGGGGCTGCTGCGGCAGCGCGACGTCACCCCGATGTAGCGGAGCTTGCGGCGGATGACCGCCCACGGTTCGCGGCTCTCCTCGATCCAGGTGGCCAGGTGCCGGTGGAGCGTGCCGTAGCTGCGTCCCCAGGCGACGACGTCGACCAGCGCGATCGGGCGCTTGCGGCGGGCCAGCGCGTACGGCTCCAGGCCCACGGCGGCGAGATGCTCGCGGAAGCGGCGCCCGGCGGCCGGGCTCCAGTGGTCGTCGGCCGTGCAGGACACCGGCAGCCGCAGCAACCGCCCGTCCCACGGGGAGTGTTCCAGCGCGCCTGTCAGCAAGTCGTACATGGAGTCGAGCGACCGGCCGAGGAAGCAGAGGTCGGCGCCGTCGGAGCGGGCGAGGACCTTGGCGGTGACGGCGGTCAGCTCGGAGAGGACCGGCTCGCCCGGCGTGCTCAGCTCCCGCGGTGCGGGGAGCGTGCCGAGTTGGTCGGGCCGGCCGCCGCCGAACGCGGACAGCGACCAGCGGTAGGGCCTGGGCGGCGGCGCGGTCTCGGCGGTCATGCGTCCCAGTTCAGCACCGCCCGCCCCGTGCGGTCATTCGATTTTCGGGACGCGAAACCGGACCTACCGGCCATGACGGGCGGGGCTGGTAGCCTCCCGCCCAACTTCGCAAACCGCTGTATCAACCAACAAAAGGTGTACATCATGACCGCAATTCACCAGGAACACCCGACGCACGAGCACACCCACGGACCGACCTGCGGCCACACCGAGGTGCGGCACGGCGACCATGTCGACTACGCGCACGACGGTCATCTGCACCGGAAGCACGCCGAGCACTGGGACGAGTGCGAGCCCGTCGCCCATGTCACCCACGAGAACCACACCCACCGGCACGGCGAGGGCTGCGGCCACCCCGCCGTCGCGCACGGCGACCACAAGGACTACGTCCACGACGGCCACCGCCACGCCGCCCACGACGGGCACTGGGACGACCACTGACGCCGGACGGATCGCCGGGACACGGCCGGGTCCGCCCACGGACCCGGCGCACCGGCCCCGTCACCCCCTTCGGCGGTTTCCCGCCACGCACTGGACGGCATACCGACTGGTCGGCATCATTAACGGCGAAGACATCCCCCCGCCACTCCGCCGCCATGGAGGTACCACCGATGAGCGCCAGTCCCCCGCCAGGACTCGACCCGGAGAAGCTGCGCGGCCGTCTCGACCGCGACCGCCCCGGTCTGGTGGAGGGACCGCTGAGCGCCCGGCTGATCGAGGGCGGCCGGTCGAACCTGACGTACGCGGTCACCGACGGCGCCCATGACTGGGTGGTCCGCCGGCCCCCGCTCGGCCATGTGCTGGCCACGGCGCACGACATGAAGCGTGAGTTCCGGGTGACCAGCGCGCTGCACCCGACAGCCGTGCCGGTGCCCGGCCCCCTGCTGCTGTGCGAGGACCCGGAGGTGCTCGGGGCGCCGTTCTACCTCATGGAGTACGTGACGGGGACCCCGTACCGCACGGCGGAACAGCTCGCCCCGCTCGGCCCCGAGCGCACCCGTGCCGCGCTCCTCGGTCTCGTCGACACCCTCGTCGAGCTGCACGCGGTCGACCCCAACGCGGTGGGTCTCGCCGACTTCGGCCGCCCCGAGGGCTTCCTCGACCGCCAACTGCGCCGCTGGGCCAAGCAGTTGGATGCCTCACGCAATCGCGACCTGGCCGGTGTCGACGAGTTGCACGCGGCTCTCGGACGCTCCCTGCCCCACTCCCCCGCGCCCACAGTCATCCACGGTGACTACCGGCTCGACAACGTCCTGATCGGCGACGACGACCGCATCAACGCCGTGCTGGACTGGGAGATGTCCACGCTCGGCGATCCGCTGACGGACCTCGGTCTGCTGGTGATGTACAGCGCGCCACTTCAGATCACGGGCTCACCGATCAGCACGACCGCCGGCGCGGCCGGCCATCCGTCCCCGGCCGAGCTCATCGAGCGCTACACCGCCGGGTCCGGCCGCGACACCTCGGCGATCGCCTGGTACACGGCCTTCGCCTGGTTCAAGCTCGCGGTGATCCTCGAAGGCATCCACTACCGCTACACGCTGGGCCAGACGGTCGGCGGCGGTTTCGAGCGCATCGGGGATCTCGTCCCCGTCTTCATCGAGCACGGCCTCACCACCCTGCAGGAAGGCTGACCGGACCCATGGACTTCGCATTCGACGCCCGCACCGAGGAACTGCGCACCGAGCTGCTGGCCTTCATGGACGAGCGCATCCGTCCCGCCGAGGCGATCGCGCACGAACAGCGGGCCCGGCTCGCCGACCCGTGGGACACCCCGGCGATCGTGGACGAGCTGAAGGCCGAGGCCCGTGAGCGCGGGCTGTGGAATCTGTTCCTCCCGGACGCGGAGCACGGTGCCGGGCTCACCAATCTCCAGTACGCCCCGCTCGCCGAAATCACCGGCCGCAGCCCCCAGTTGGCCCCGACGGCACTCAACTGCGCGGCGCCCGACACCGGAAACATGGAGGTCCTGGCCCAGTTCGGCAGCGACGAGCAGAAGAAGCGCTGGCTGGAGCCGCTGCTCGCCGGTGAGATCCGTTCGGCGTTCGCGATGACCGAGCCGGAGGTCGCCTCGTCCGACGCGACGAACATCCGCACCCGGATCGACCGCGACGGCGACGACTATGTGATCAACGGCCGCAAGTGGTACATCTCCGGGGCGATGAATCCGGACTGCCGGATCTTCATCGTGATGGGCAAGACCGATCCGGACGGCGCCGACCCCCGCCGCCAGCAGTCGATGATCCTCGTCCCGCGCGACACCCCGGGCCTCACGGTCGAGCGCGCGATGAGCGTGTACGGCTACGAGGACCACTACCACGGCGGCCACGCCGAGGTGGTCTTCTCCGACGTCCGCGTACCGGCGGCCAATCTCATCGGCGAGGAGGGTGGCGGCTTCGCCATCGCGCAGGCCCGGCTCGGCCCCGGCCGGATCCACCACTGCATGCGGCTCATCGGCATGGCCGAGCGCGCCATCGAGCTGATGTGCCTGCGGGCGGTCTCCCGTACGGCCTTCGGCAAGCCCATCGCCCAGCAGGGCGTGGTCCAGAACTGGATCGCCGACGCGCGGGTGACGGTCGAGCAGTTGCGGCTGCTGGTGCTCAAGACGGCCTGGCTGATGGACACGGTCGGCAACCGGGGCGCGCACACGGAGATCCAGGCGATCAAGATCGCGACGCCGCGCGCGGTGGTCGACATCATCGACAGCGCGGTGCAGCTGCACGGCGCCGGCGGGGTCAGCCAGGACTTCCCGCTGGCGGAGCTGTGGGCCGCCGCGCGGACGCTACGGCTGGCCGACGGCCCGGACGAGGTGCACCAACGGTCGCTGGCACGCCGCGAGTTGAAGAAGTACCGGTAGGGCCGGGGCGGACTACGGGCGCAGTGCGCGCAGCAGCAGGTCCGCGAGGTGGTCGGCGACCTGCTGCGGTGTGAGCGGGCCGTCCGGCCGGTACCAGGTGGACAGGTGGTGGACCGATCCGAAGTGGTAGTCCACCACCAGGTCGGAGGGCGTGGCGGAGGTGAACACCCCGCTGAGCTGGCCCTCTTCGACCAGTGCGCGGAACCGCTCGTGGTAGCGCCGCCGCTCGGCCCGTACCTGCTTGTTCTTCTCCGGGCTCAGATGGTGCATCGAGCGGAAGAAGATCGCCGCGTCGTCCAGATTGTCGATGGTGGTCACGACGACGTCGGCCGCCGCCGCGCGCAGCCGCCGCTCCACGGGCTCGTCGGCGTCGGCGAAGGCGTCCAGCCGCTCCTGCTGGAGGCGGAGCACGCGGGCGTACACCTCCTGGAGGAGGTCTTCCTTGGAGCCGAAGTAGTGGTAGAGCGCGCCCTTGGTGACGCCGGCCGCCTCCACGATCTCCTGGACCGACGTACTGCCGTAACCCTGCTCGGCGAAGAGCCGGGTGGCGGCGGCAAGCAGGCGCTGGGGGACGGGGGTGCCGTTCCCGTCCGTCGTTCTGGCCACTGTCGCCACCTGCCTCTCTCAGCTCGCGGCGGTGTCCGCCGCCGCGGTGTTCGGTGCCGTCGCGTTCGGCACCGTCTCCTGGCGTGAACGCGGTTCACACCTGGGGATCTTCCCATTCGTGGTCCTGGACGGCTCGGGCAGGACCCGTACACCGTACGGCTCCGTCATCGCCCGGCTCCTTCCCATTTCTGCTGGATCTGGTTCATGCCGGTCAGCCAACGGTCGGGGTCGGTGGCGCGGGCCCGGTAGTAGCCGGCCACCTCGGTGTGCGGCAGTACCAGGAACCGGTCCTCGGCCATCGCGTCGAACAGCGCTTCGGCGACGGCCTCGGGCTCGATCGCCGTCGGGGCGAGTACCAGATCGCCCGCCGATCCGGCCGAGGTGAGCATGTCCGTACGGACGCCCTGCGGGCAGATGGCATGGACCTTGAGCCCGCGGTGGCGGTAGGTCAGCGAGAGCCATTCCGCGTAGGCGAGCGCGCCGTGCTTGGTGACGCTGTACGGCGCGGCGCCGATCATCGTGAGCAGTCCGGCGGCGGAGACGGTGGAGACGAACCGGCCGGCGCCGCGCTCCAGCCAGTCGGGCAGCAGGATCCGGGAGGCGCGGACGTGCGCCATGACGTTGACGTCCCAGGCCGAGGCCCAGACGTCCTCGTCGGCGAAGGCGTCGCCGGGCGAGCCGAGACCCGCGTTGGCGCAGTAGATGTCGACGGTGCCGCCGAGCGCGTCGCGGGCCTGTTCGACCACGGCGGAGGCGTCGCCCGGTACGGCGACGGTGCCGGAGCCGATGGACTCGGCGACAGCCGCGGCCTTCGCGGCGTCGAGGTCGTTGACGACGACGCGGGCGCCGCCGGCGGCGAATCCGCGGGCGAGGGCGGCACCGATTCCGCCGCCGGCTCCTGTGACCACCACACGTGCGCCCTGCACCGTACTCATCGGACCTGCCTCTCCGGTTCACCGCGGGACAACACCACTCGACCCCGGCAGACTAACCAGTCGGTATGTCGCGACGGAAGAGGTCCGGCCGCCGGGTCCGCCCGGTGGGCGGGGCCCAACCGCACGTCCACGACCGGGAGTCGTTCGCCCCGGTACGTACGGGGATCGCGCCGCCGGTCACGGCGAAACGGTCGCGGACACGGACGAGGTGGCCGGCGCCCGGCAGGGCGAACTCACCGCGTTCCGGGCACAACGGGCACGTCACCTGCTGTACCGCCGCCCGGTCCGGCGGCATCTCTCAGGAGTGAAAAATCGCCTGCTGGCTGCCATCGCATTTTCGATGGAGCCGGATCGGGCACGCGTACGTCTATTGGATGACGCTGGTACAGCAACCGACGGAGGTGGCAGGCGATGGCCGGATTCCGGAGTCTCGCGAGACAGGTGCGCGATCCGCGATGCGATCTGGCGCTGCGCCGGTATTCACTGCGCAAGTGCCTTGAGCGATTCGCCCCTTATGGGCATCGAGCCACCTGGGACCACCTCTGCGAACGGCACGACATCGAGCCGGAGGACAGAGCTCCCGATCCGGCGCGGCTGACGGCCGCGCTCGACGAACTCGAAGAGGCGCGGGCCGTCTGGCTCGCCTACGAGGTCCAGTTCGCCAAGCGCCGCAAGCGCGAGAAGCACGACGGGCTGAGAAGACCGGGAACGTTCGACGACTGGCACCGCCGGACCTGGGGCGGCAACGGGGTGGCGCGGTGCGACGACCCGGCCGTCCACCCGGCGGAGCCGCTCGCCGAGGTGTTGCGCCGGCTGATCGCCGGACTGGAGTCGGGACCGGGCGGCGTGTGCCCGGTGTGTACGGAGAAGGGGATCGTCTGGCGTCCGGATCTGTCGCAGGCCCCTTGGTCGGGACCGGTGTGCATGGGCTGTGGCATTGTCGTGCCGCGGCCCGTTCTCACATCCGAGGCCATTCAGCGGGCGAAGCTCCTGCGGCAGCGGGAGCTGGCCTCGGTCGCCTGACCCGCCGCCGGGCGGGCCCGACGACGGCGGACGGCATACGGATCGGTTCGGGGACGCACCGGTCCGTCAGGACGTACGCGACAGTGCGCGGAGACTACTTCGTCGCGCGCCTGCGCTCCGCCAGGAGCCGTGAGCCGGACATCCGGTCGCCGAAAGCGTCGTCCGGGTTGGACAGCACGCACGACTCCAGCGACAGACACCCGCAGCCGATGCAGTCGGTCAGATGGTCCCGCAGCCGGCCGAGCCGTTTGATGCGCTCGTCGAGTTCCGAGCGCCACGCCTTGGAGAGCCGGGCCCAGTCGTCGTGGTTCGGTGTACGCCCCTCGGGAAGCTCGGCGAGAGCGTCCCTGATGGTGGCGAGCGGGATACCCACGCGCTGGGCCGCGCGCACGAAGGCGACCCGGCGCAGTGTGTCCCTGCTGTAGCGGCGCTGGTTGCCGCTGGTCCTGCGGCTGCTGATCAGACCCTTGGCCTCGTAGAAGTGCAGGGCCGACGTCGCGGCACCGCTGCGCGCTGACAGCTGCCCGACGGTGAGTTCTTGAACCTTCTCCGGAATCTTCGGCACCCGGCCGAGCCTACGTGTCACGCGTTGACAGGACAGTCGGCCCCAACCATGCTGAGCAAGCGCTTGGACACCACGCGGACGGCGCTTGAGAGGCAGGTATCGACAGACATGGCTGAGCCGAGGGTCTTCACTTCCGCCGAGGAGCTGCGCGCCGCCGTCGGCGAGCAGTTGGGGCACAGCGACTGGCTGGAGGTCGACCAGAAGCGGATCGATCTCTTCGCCGAGGCCACCGGTGACCACCAGTGGATCCATGTGGACCCGGAGCAGGCGGCGAAGGGACCGTTCCGCACGACCATCGCGCACGGCTATCTGACGCTGTCGCTCCTGCCGGTCCTCGTCCCGCAGGTCCTGGCCATCGAGAACGTGACGATGGGCGTCAACTACGGCGTCAACAAGGTCCGTTTCCCCTCCCCCGTGCCCGTGGGCTCACGGCTGCGCGGTACGGCCGTAGTGAAGGACGTCGCCGAGGCGGGCGGCGGTGTCCAGGTCACCACGGTCGTCACGGTGGAGCGCGAGGGCGCCGAGAAGCCGGCGTGCGTGGCGGAGTCGGTGTCCCGGTACTACTTCTGACCGCTCGTCCTCACGAGTCGCGGGAGACCACCATGCGGAGCACGAGGTCGGCGTAGAGCGTGCCGACCTCGTCGGGCGTCCGGCGCCCCTGTGTGTTGAACCAGCGCGCCACGTCGATGCAGAGCGAGAGCACGGCCAGGGTGGTGCCCGGCACGTCCGGGACGTCGAACTCCCCGTCGCGTACACCGTCCTGGAGGATCCGGCGGACGGTCGCGCCGCTGCGCCTGCGCAGTTCGACGATCTCGGTGCGGTGCTCGTCGGCGAGCGCGTCGAGTTCGTACTGGACCACACGCGCCGTGGTGTGGCGCGCCGCGTGCCAGCGGACGAAGGAGCGGACGGCGTCGGTGAGCCGCTCGGCGGCCGTGCCGTCGCGGTCGGCGGCGGCCTGAAGGATCTCCAGGGCCTTGTCGTGGCCGATCCGGCTGATCCGGTGGAGCAGCTCTTCCTTGGTCTTGTAGTGGATGTAGAGTGCCGCCGGGCTCATACCGGCCCGGCTCGCGATGTCGCGGGTGGTGGTCGCGTGGTACCCGCGTTCGGCGAACGCCTCCACGGCGGCGACGAGCAGCCTTCTGGCCGCCTCGGGGGTGACCTCACCCCACGGCACGCCCTCGCCGTCGGCCGTCCGTTCCGCCGTACGCATCGCTCTCGCCCCTTCCTGTCAGCAGAACGCACACCCTACCTCGAAGCTGAGCAAGCGCTTAGGCCTGTCGTGGAACTGCCGTCGCACCGCCGCCGGGCGGTGGGGCCGGGCCCGGCGCCGGGACCACGGCCATACGATGTGCGCCATGGCCCGACCCCGCAAGCCGCTCCTCAGCAGAGACCGCATCGTCGCGACCGCGGGCGCGCTCGTGGACGCCGAGGGGCTCGGCGCCGTCTCCACCCGCCGGCTGGCGGCGGAACTGGGGGTCAGCGGGCCCTCCCTCTACAACCACTTCCGCAACAAGGACGAGATCCTGGACGCCGTCGCGGACTCCGTCAGCGCGCAGGTCGATCTGTCGATGTTCGACGAGGACGACGTACGGGACTGGCGCACCGCGCTGCACGACTACGCCGTGTCCTACCGCGCCGCGCTCACCGCCCACCCGCACATCGTGCCCGTGCTCGCCCAGGGACCGGGCCGCCGCCCGGCAGGGCTCCGGGTGGCCGACGCGGTCTTCGGCGCGATGGTCAGGGCGGGGTGGCCGCCGGCCCAGGCGACCCATATCGGGGCGCTGATGCGGTACTTCATCACGGGCTCGGCGCTCGGTTCGTTCGCCCGCGGCTTCGTGGACGACGAGACGGCGTACGACCCCGCCGACTACCCGCACCTCGGCCAGGCCCATCTGCTGGCCGAGCGGCAGCAGCGGGTGGACGAGGGGGCCTTCGAGACGGGACTCAGGGCGCTGATCGACGGGCTCGGCGGTCAGTACGAGACAGTTCGGGCAGCTCCGAAGAGTTCTTGAGGCACCCTGGAGGCATGCCGCAGACCTCCACCTCGAAAGCGGCCGGCTCCACCGCGGAACCGGCCACCGCCGACCCCTTCGGACTGCCCTCCCCGTCGGCGTCGCCCGGCTCGCTCCTCGCCGGCTTCGCCGCGCTGCTCGCCGACGAGACGCGGGCCGTCTTCTGCCTCTCGCTGCTCGACGGGCGCGCCTGGACCGCCGGCGAGCTGGCCCGTGAGGCCGGTGTCGCCGCGTCCACCGCCAGCGAGCACATCGGGAAGCTGATCGCCGCGCGGCTGGTCACCGAGGAGCGGCAGGGCCGCCACCGGTACGTGCGGCTGGCCGACGCCACCACCGCCGAGCTGGTCGAGTCGCTGGCCGCGCACGTGATGCCGGGCCGGGACAGCCCGCACGTCGTGCGGGCGTCGAGGGCGAGCGGCGCCATGGCGCGCGGGCGCACCTGTTACGACCATTTCGCCGGCCGGCTCGGGGTGGTGATCACGGAGGCCATGGCGCGGCGCGGGCTGCTGCTGACGGAGGCGGGCTTCGCCCTCACCGAGCAGGGCACGGACTGGTTCCGCGAGCGGGGAATCGCACTGCAGAGCCCCGGGCGGCGTCCGGTGGTCAGCTCCTGTCTGGACTGGACGGAGCGCCGCCGCCATCTGGCGGGGGTGGCGGGTGCGGGGCTGTGCCGGCTCGCCCTGGAGTCGAGGTGGTGTGTGCGCATCGGTACGGAGCGGGCGGTGCGGGTGACACCGACCGGTGAGCACGCGTTCGCGGAGCTGCTGGGGATCGAGGCGGCGAGACTTCGGTAATACTTCGGTGACGGCCGAAGTATTAAGGGCTTAACATCACTCGCATGGCGAAATTCTCCCCGCGTGCCCAGGCACGCCCGGCCGCACCGACGGCCGCCCGAGGCACGTCCACCGCGCCCGACAGATCCGCCGACCGCGCGCAGCCGCTGGCCCTGGCCGCGGCCGGGGTCACCGTCATCCTCTGGGCGTCGGCCTTCGTGTCCATACGCAGCGCGGGCGAGGCGTACGCGCCGGGCGCGCTGGCGCTCGGCCGGCTGCTGACCGGATCGCTGGTCCTGGTCGCGATCCTGCTGATACGCCGCGAAGGGCTGCCGCCGCGCGCCGCCTGGCCGGGCATCGTGGTGTCGGGGCTGCTCTGGTTCGGCGGGTACTCGGTCGTCCTCAACTGGGGCGAGCAGCTGGTCGACGCGGGCACGGCGTCCCTCGTCGTCAACATCGCGCCGCTGCTGATGGCGCTGCTCGCGTTCCGGCTGCTGGGCGAGAGCCTGGCGCCCCGGCTGCTCACCGGTATGGCGGTGTCCTTCGCCGGCGCCGTGGTGGTGGGTCTGTCGATGGCCGACGACGGCAGCACCTCCGTACTCGGTGTGGTGCTCTGCCTGGTGGCGGCGGTGGCCTACGCGGGCGGTGTCGTCGCGCAGAAACCCACGCTGGCGTACGCGACCCCGTTGCAGGTGACGACGTACGGCGCCCTGATCGGGGCGGTCGGCTGCCTGCCGTTCGGCTGGCAGCTGGTGGAGGACGCCGCGCACGCCCCGCTGTCGGCGACGCTCAACATGGTCTATCTGGGCGTCTTCCCGACCGCGCTGGCGTTCACGACCTGGGCGTACGCCCTGGCCCGTACGACCGCGTCGCGGATGGGCGCCACGACGTACGCGGTGCCGGCGATCGTCGTCCTGATGGCCTGGCTGCTGCTGGACGAGATCCCCGGCGCGCTCACGCTCGCCGGTGGTGTGCTCTGCCTGGCGGGAGTCGCGGTGGCGCGCTCCCGCCCGCGCCGGGTGAAAGCTCAGGCGGCCCAGGGGACTTGAGCCGGGGCGCCGTCAGAAGACGACCAGTGCCCGGCCGCCGCGTCCGGCGATCATGCTGTCGAACGCGGCCGGGATCCCGTCCAGCGTGATGCGTGTCGTCACCAGCGAGCCGAGGTCGAGGCGCCCTGCCCGGACGTGTTCGGCGAGGACCGGCAGGTCGCGGACCGGATCGCAGTTGCCGTACACACACCCCGACAGTGTGCGGCCCCAGTGGAACAGCTCCAGCGCGTTGAACGTCACCTGCTGGTCCTTGCCGCCGATGCCGACGACCGTGGTCCGGCCGCCCCGGCGGGTCGACTCCCACGCCGTGCGGATGGTGGCGGCGCGGCCGACGCACTCGACGGCGACGTCGGCGCCCCGCCCGTCGGTGAGTCCGCGTACGTCCCTGGCCGTGGTGGCGGTGGAGACGAGATAGTCGGTGGCTCCGGCGGCCCGCGCCAACTCCTCCTTCTCCGGGGAGACATCGACGGCGACGATCGTCGACGCGCCGGCGATACGGGCGGACTGGAGCACCGCGAGGCCGACCCCGCCGACGCCGAAGACGACCACGCTCTCGCCCGCGCGCACCCGGGCGCAGTGGTGCACCGCGCCGTATCCGGTGAGAACGGCGCAGCCGAGCAGCGCGGCGTCGGTGAGCGGGATGCCGTCGGGAACGGGCAGGACGCAGTTCGCGGCGACGACCGTCTCCTCGGCGAACGCGGCGACGTTCAGTCCGGGATGGAGGTCCGTGCCGCCGGCCGTACGGGCGTGGATCCCGCCCGCGCCGGTCAGCGCCGAGGCGCAGAGCCAGACTTCGCCGAGCCGGCAGTGGTGACAACCGCCGCAGGACGGCGCCCAGTTGAGGACGACGCCGTCCCCGGGCGCGACATGGGTGACGCCCTCGCCGACGGACAGGACCGTGCCGGCGCCCTCGTGGCCGAGGACGGCGGGGACGGGCAGCCGCATGGTGCCGTCGGTGAGGGACAGGTCGGAGTGGCAGACCCCGGCGGCGGCGAGCCGGATCCGTACCCGTCCGGGGCCGGGCTCGGGCAGTTCGATGTCGGTGATCTCCAGCGGAGCTCCGACGGCGGGCAGTACGGCTGCGCGGACCACGATCGTTCTCTCTCCCGGCTCAGAACTGGAGGGACTTGGTCTGGAGGTACTCGGCGAGGCCGTGCGGGCCGAGTTCCCGGCCGATGCCCGACTGCTTGTAACCGCCGAACGGTGCCAGGGGGTTGAACCGACCGCCGTTGATGTCGACCTGGCCGGTGTCCATCCGCCGCGCGAAGGCGACGGCCTCCTCGTCGTCCCCCGCCCAGACCGCTCCGGCGAGGCCGTAGACGGTGCCGTTGGCGATCCGCAGGGCGTCGTCCTCGTCCTCGTACCGGAGGATCGACAGGACGGGTCCGAAGATCTCCTCCTGGGCGATGCTCATCTCCGGGGTGACGTCGGCGAAGACGGTCGGGGCGACGAAGTAGCCGGTCCCGTGCGGGGGTTCGGTGCCGCCCGCGACCAGCCGGGCGCCCTCTGCGACGCCCTTCTCGATGTAGCCGCGCACCCGCGCCCGCTGTCCCGCGTTGACGACGGGGCCGACGCGGCACAGTTCGTCGTGCGGGTCGCCCGCCCGGTACGAGGCGACGGCGGCCCCGGCCGCCTCCACGGCCTCGTCGTACCGGTCGGTGTGGACGAGCATCCGGGTCCACGCGCTGCACGTCTGGCCGGAGTTGGCCATCACGTTGGCGACGCCGGCCTTGACGGCCCTGGCGAGATCGGCGCTCGGCAGGATCACGTTCGCGGACTTCCCGCCCAGCTCCAGCGCGACGCGCTTGACGGCCGCCCCGGCCGTGGCGCCGATCAGCCGGCCGACGGCGGTGGAGCCGGTGAAGGAGACGAGGTCGACGTCCTCGTGCGCGGCGAGCGCCTGTCCGGCGACGGCGCCGATGCCGGTGACCACGTTGACGACGCCCGCGGGCAGTCCGGCCTCGTGGACGGCCTCGGCGAACAGCTGGGCGGTCAGCGGGGTGTCCTCGGCGGGCTTGACGACGATCGTGCAGCCGGCGGCGAGCGCGGGGGCGACCTTGGCGACGATCTGGTGCAGCGGGTAGTTCCAGGGGGTGATCGCGCCGACGACGCCCACCGGCTCCATCAGCACGGTCGAGTTGCCGATCCGCTCCTCGAAGGCGTAGGAGGCGGCGAGTTCGGCGTACGAGCCGGCGACGGCCACCGGCGCCGAGGCGTGCACGGCCCTCGACAGCCGTAGCGGCGAGCCGAGTTCGGCGGTGACGGTCTCGGCGATCTCGTCCTTGCGGGCGGCCATCGCGTCCCGCAGGGCCGCGATGCGCGCCGCGCGTTCGGCGGGCGGGGTGGCCGCCCAGCCCGGGAAGGCGGCCCGCGCGGCGCGCACGGCGGCGTCGATGTCCTCGGCGGTGCCGGCCGGAACCTCCGCGATGACCTGCTCGGTCGCCGGGTTGACGACGGCGATGGTGTCGGCGCCGGCGGCGGGGCGCCACTCACCGCCGATGTACATGCTGCTCTGTGCCTTCATCGCTGTTCCTCCCGGGGACTGCCGCGCACGGCCGGTTCGGCGTCGTCACCTCCAAACTAGCGGTGTTAGTTTTCTGGCGCCAGGGACCTCCGGGGTCCCGAATGTCACATCCGGGACGGCGTCAGGTGTCGAGGCCGGGCATGTCCGCCGGCGCGGGACAGATCCGCCGGCCGTAGTGGTCGAAGACGTACAGATGCGCCAGGTCGACCAGGAGCGGCACCTGCGCCCCCGTACGCAGCCGGGTGTCGGGGCCGGTCCGCACGACGAGGTCGCTCGCCGTGATCGCGGGGCGGTCCGGGGTGTACGCGGGGGGCCGCGCCTCCGGCTCGTCCAGCACGACGACGGGACCCGGGACATTCGCGGGGGCCCGGCCCGGGACATGGGCGGCGGCCCGCTCCCTCAGCCGCTCCAGGACTCCCGGCCCGGCACGGCCACGGCGGCGGCGGGCCGTCCTGAGGCGGGGCGATTCGAGGTCGGGCACCACAGCGGGCTGCGAGCCGGTGTTGAGGTGCACCAGCGCCTCGTGCCCCTGGTACTCCACGTGCTCGACGATGCCGCTCAGCGCCACCTCGCCGGGGCGCGCCTGGCTCGGCGGCGCGATGCGCGCCGCCTCGGACCGCAGCCCGACGATGATCTGGCGGCCCTGCTGGATCCGGAGCAACTGGTGGTCGGGGCTGAGCGGTTCGGGCAGCGGCAGGCGCTGCCGGCCCAGATCGATGGACATCCGGCCTTCGAGCGGCGCGTACACGACCGCCTGGAGCAGATTGATGCGCGGGGTTCCGATGAAGGCGGCGACGAAGACGTTGCGCGGCAGCGCGTACATGTCGCGCGGCGAACTGACCTGCTGGAGCACACCACCACGCATCACCGCGACCCGGTCTCCAAGTGACATCGCCTCGGCCTGATCGTGAGTCACGTAGATGGTCGTTACGCCCAACTCGGCGGTCAGCTGGGCTATTTCGGCCCGTACGTGGTTGCGCAGCTTGGAGTCGAGGTTGGACAGCGGCTCGTCCATGAGGAATGCCGACGGGCGCCGTGAGATCGCGCGGCCCATCGCGACGCGCTGACGCTCGCCGCCGG
The DNA here is from genome assembly GCF_010384365.1 of Streptomyces sp. S4.7. Taxonomy (NCBI): domain Bacteria; kingdom Bacillati; phylum Actinomycetota; class Actinomycetes; order Kitasatosporales; family Streptomycetaceae; genus Streptomyces; species Streptomyces sp. S4.7. Next base: position 1,337,253 of record NZ_CP048397.1, read on the forward strand.
AGAGCTGACTGGGATAGCGGTCCAGCACGTGCTCGATGCCGAGCATCCGGGCGGTGGCCTCGATACGTTCAGAGCTGTCCTGCCGGGGGTTCTGCAGACTGAGGGGGAAACCGATGTTGTCGCGGTTGGTCATGTTCGGGTAGAGCGCGAAGTTCTGGAACACCATCGCCATGGCGCGATCGCGGGGCGGCACGAGGTTGGAGCGCTCGCCGTCGAGCATCAACTCGCCCTCGGTGATGTCCTCCAGACCGGCGATCATGCGCAGCACGGTGGACTTGCCGCAGCCCGACGGGCCGAGCAGCACCACGAACTCGCCGGGGGCGATGTCCAGAGAAAGACGGTCGACGGCGCGTGTGGACCGTCCGTACACCTTGCTGACACTGTGCAGAGAGATGGCGCGAGTCATGAGGATTCCGCCCGGAAGGTGAGGTTGAGCGTCTGCGACGCCTGAAGTTAGCCGACTACTCGGGGTCAGGGAATGACTTGCGGCGTCACAGGTGGCCCCTGGGGCGGTACGTGGTGGGTACACGGCGGGAGCGGTACGGCAGATGCAGGGGGCGGCGTCCGGACAACAGTCGTAGGGCGTTTCGTCCGGGGGCGGGCGGGGCGGGACGCGGCCCGGGCTCAGGACTCAGGACTCAGGACTCACGACTCAGCGGCGGTGACGGCCCTCGTCGGCGGGGACGGGCGGTTCCTGCGGGGGCCTCGCCTTCGGCCGAGCGGGAGTTGACGGCGGCGCGGACGGGGCCGCGTCGCGCGGAGTGCTCCGTACGCCGAGGCCGGCCGCGCCCAGCAGCAGCACACCGAGCATCATGAACGGCGCGCCCGTGCCCGCGACTCCGGCGACGAGCCCGGCGGACGCGGGGGCGGCGACCTGTCCGAGGCGGTTGCCGGTGAGTCTGAGCGCGAGGGCGGTCGAGCGGGCCTCGGCGGGCGCCGCCCGGACGACGGTCGTCATCGACAGCGGCTGGCCGGCGCCGAGACAGAAACCCAGCGCCACGAGCATCGGCGCCAGCCCCCACACCGGCACGGGCAGGGCGATTCCCGCGCACAGCAGCCCGCCGAGCAGACAGGACGCGGTGAGCAGGACCGTACGGCCCACCCGCTGGATCATCGGTGTGATCACCAGCCGGCAGGCGATCGCGGCGGCGGCCCGCAGACTCAGCAGTACACCGATCGTGGCCGGTGAGATGCCCCGGTCCTCGCCGATGACGGGGAGGTACGCGGTGAGGATGTCCGTCGCGGAGAGCACCGCCAGGCTGACGAGGATGCCGCTGGGGACACCGCGGCTGCGCAGGATGCGCCGCACCGGCACCTTGCCGGACTCGGCCCGCCGTGCCTTGCGGCTCCGCTCGGTCTTCCCCCGCGACGTGTCCGTCGTGCGCGCGGTGACCGGCGGCTCCAGCCGCCGCAGCCACAGGAGGGAGACGGCCGCGACCCCGGCGGAGACGACCAGGGCCAGCGCGCTCGTACGCCCCATCGCACCGTCCCGGCCGGAGACCAGCAGCCCGGCGGCGACCGGACCGACGAGTTGGCCGAGCGAGGCGCCGATGGCGAAGTGCCCGAAGTCGCGGTCCTGGTCGGCCGGTGCGCTGCGGCGGGCGACGATGGACTGTGCGCCGATGACGAAGCAGAGATGGCCGAGACCCATCACCGCGCTCCAGGCGGCGAGCGCGGCCAGCGAGCCCGCCGTACCGCCGAGGCCGCAGCCCACGCCGATGAGCGCGGCGCCGACGGCCAGGAGGGGGACGCAGCGCCCCCGGTCGGTCCTGCGTCCCAGGGGTACGGCGGCGAACAGCGGCAGCAGCGCGTACACACCCGCGATGACGCCGACAGCGCGCTCGTCGGCGCCGAGTGCGAGGGCCCGGTAGGAGACGGCCGGGCGCGCCATCGACACCGCCGCCTGGGAGAAGGCGAAGGCGATGACGAGACGCAGCAGCCAGCGCCGGTCCCCCGTCGGCATCAGATGGTGCCGAAGAGGATCGCGGCGGCGAGCACGACGAGCGAGGTGAGCACGGCCCACTTGACGGTGAACCTGGTGTGGTCGCCGAATTCGACCTTGGCCATGCCGACGAGTACGTAGACGGCGGGGACGAGCGGGCTCGACATGTGCAGCGGCTGGCCGACGATCGAGGCGCGGGCCACCTCCAGCGGGGAGACACCGTGCGCGGCGCCGGCCTCGGCGAGGACGGGCAGCACGCCGAAGTAGAAGCCGTCGTTCGACATGAAGTAGGTGAGGGGCAGGCTCAGGAGTCCGGTGACGAGTCCCATCTGCGGGCCCATGCCCTCGGGGACGGCGCCCACCAGCCAGTCAGCCATGTGTTCGACCATACCGGTGCCGGTCAGGACGCCGGTGAAGACGGCCGCCGCGAAGACCATGCCGGAGACGTTCAGCACGTTGTCGGCGTGGGCGGCGATCCGGGCGCGCTGGTCCTTCATGGAGGGGAAGTTGACGGTGAGGGCGAGTGCGGCGCCGAGCAGGAAGAGGACCGGGATGGGCATGAGCTGCATGATCATGGCGGTGAGCAGGGCGAGGGTGAGTCCCGCGTTGAACCAGTAGAGGCGGGGGCGCAGGGTCGACCGGTCGGGGTCGAGGCCCTTGAAGTCGTCGTGGTCCGCGGGCTCCTGGGTGTCGGGGCCCTTGTCGAGGGAAGGACCGGCACCGGCCGCGCCGCCGCCCGTCCGGGTCCGCCCGGCTCCCTCGCCGGCGCCGCCGGCCGTACCGTCTCCGGCCTCCACCAGCACCGTCTCGGTGACCGGCTCGGCGACCGGCTCCAGCACCTCGTCCAGCGTGAGCGTGCCGAGCCGCTTGCGCTCGCGGAGCCCGAGGACGTACGCGAGTACGAAGACGGCGAGCAGCCCGACGGCGAGCGCGGGGATCATCGGTACGAAGATGTCGGTGGCGTCCACCTTCAGCGCGGTGGCAGCCCGCGCCGTGGGCCCGCCCCAGGGAAGGGTGTTCATGACGCCGTTCGCGGTGGCGGCGACACCGGTCAGCACGACCAGGCTCATCTTCAGCCGCTTGTAGAGCGGATACATCGCCGAGACGGTGATCATGAAGGTGGTCGAGCCGTCGCCGTCCAGCGAGACGATCGCGGCGAGGAGGGCCGTACCGACCACGATGCGCATCGGGTCGGCCCGGCAGAAGCGCAGGATGCCCCGCACGATCGGGTCGAAGAGGCCGACATCGATCATCACGCCGAAGTAGACGATGGCGAACATCAGCATCGCCGCGGTCGGCGCCAGTTCGCCGACTCCCTCGATGACGTAGTCGCCCAGCTTCGCGCCCTGGCCGACCAGGACGCAGAAGAGCGCGGGGATCAGTACGAGCGCCGCGATCGGCGACATCTTCTTCGTCATGATCAGCACCAGGAAGGTGGCGATCATGACGAACCCGAGGATTGTCAGCATTTGAGGTACCTCACGTTCACCCTTGAACTTCCGCCCGGGTCGGCGGTGCGGATGACGCTAGGTGCCGTTTCCTCGCGTTAACAAGATGTTGACGCGCGAGCAATACGCGCAAAACCCCAGGTCACGCGGGGGTGCTGGTCGGCGCCGGTTGTGCGGGGGCCAGCTCGACGGGAAAGCCGTTGAGGACCGACGTCCCCGACAGCGGGTCGCGCCGGCTCCCGTCGAGCAGTTGGTTGACATTGACGCCCGGCCGCGCCCGGGCCACCGCCATCCGGGTGCCCGGCCGGTCGTGCCCCCAGCCGTGCGGCACGCTCACGACCCCCGTCCGGACCGTGTCGGTGATCTCCACCGGGAGCGTGATCTCGCCCGCCTCGGTGGTGACGCGCGCCGCCCCGCCGTCGGCGAGACCGAGCCGTTCGGCGTCCTCGGGGTGGACCTGGACCGTGCAGCGGTTCGAACCGCCGTTGAGCGTCGGCACGTTGTGCATCCAGCTGTTGTTGGAGCGCAGATGGCGGCGCCCGACGAGCACGAGCGACGCGGGCCGCTGCCCGAGCGCGTCGCGCAGGCGGGGCAGATCGGCGGCGATCGGCGCGGGGAACAGTTCGACGCGCCCGCTGCGGGTCCTGAGGAGCCCGGGGACGCGGGGCTTGAGCGGTCCGAGGTCGACACCGTGCGGCCGGTCGACGAGCCGGGCGAGGGTGAGCCCCGCCGGGTCGGCGCCGAATCCGTCGCCGTACGGGCCCAGGCGCAGCATCAGGTCGAGCCGCCGCTGGGGGCCGCCGGTGTGGGTGATCTCCGCGGCCAGTTCCTTCGCGTCGCGACCGTGCACGGGCGAGCGCGGGTCGGCGACGGCCTTCGTGAGTGTGCGCTCGATGACCTGGTCGTCCACGGCCGACGGGTCCGCCCCGTGCAGCCCGCCCACGGCCAGCACCAGGCGTGCCAGGATCTCGCACTCGTCCATCAGCCCGGCGGCCAGGGGGACGGCGGGCGGGCTGTAGCGGGCCTGGTTGCGTACGGCGAAGCCGTTGAAGGCGAAGTCGAAGTGGGCGCTCTGGGAGGGCGGCGGCGGGGGCAGTACGACATCGGCGTGGCGCGAGGTCTCGTTGAGGTACGGGTCGACGCTGACCATGAAGTCCAGGCCGTCCAGCGCCCGGTCGAGACGGCTGCCGTCGGGGGCGGAGAGCACGGGATTGGCCGCGAGGGCGATCACGGCGCGGATCCGCCCCACTCCCGGTGTCTCGATCTCCTCGGCCAGTACGGCGATGGGCAGTTCGCCCTTGGCCTCCGGGTGGCCGCCGACCCTGCTGGCCCAGCGGCCGAGCGCGAACCCCTTGCCGGGGCCCGCCGGGCGGGGTGCGCGGTCGGTGGCGGAGAGCGGGAAGAGGGCGCCGCCGGGCCGGTCGAGATTGCCGGTCAGGACGTTGAGGACGTCGATGAGCCAGCTGGCGAGCGTGCCGTACTCGACGGTGCAGCTTCCGATGCGCCCGTAGACGGCCGCGGTGGGCGCGGCGGCGAGTTCGCGGGCGAGGGTACGGATCTCCCCGGCGTCCAGGTCGCAGGCCGCCGCGACGGCTTCGGGTGTGAAGTCCGCTGTCGCCGCCCTCAGTTCGTCCAGCCCTTCGAGGTGGCCGGCGAGTGCGCCGGGGTCGGTGAGCCGTTCGTCGAACAGGACGTGGACGAGTGCGGCGAGCAGGAGGGCGTCGGTGCCCGGCCGGATGGCGAGGTGCCGGTCGGCGATCCGCGCGGTGCGGGTACGGCGCGGATCGACCACCGTGAGGGTGCCGCCGCGTCCGCGCAGGGCCTTGAGCTTGCCGGGAAAGTCGGGCGCGGTACAGAGGCTGCCGTTGGAGTCCAGCGGGTTGGCGCCCAGGAGCAGCAGGTGATCGGTGCGGTCCAGGTCGGGCACGGGGATCGCGAGGGCGTCGCCGAAGAGCAGACCGCTCGACACGTGTTTCGGCATCTGGTCGAGGGTGGAGGCGGTGAAGAGGTTACGGGTGCGCAGCACGCTCAGCAGGACGGGCGGGTAGAGGGCGCCGGCCATCGTGTGGACGTTGGGGTTGCCGAGGACGACGCCGACGGAGTTCGGTCCGTGCTCCTCGGCGAGCGCGGGCAGCCGGGCGGCGATGAGGTCGAAGGCCTCGTTCCAGCTCGCCTCGCGCAGCTCGCCGTCCACCCGGACCAGGGGTGTGCGCAGCCGGTCGGGGTCGGCGTCCAGCTCTCCGAACGACGCCCCTTTTGGACAGATGAAGCCCTTGCTGAACACGTCGTCGCGGTCGCCGCGCGCTCCGGTGACCCTGGTCCCCTCGATGGTGAGGGTCAGTCCGCAGGTGGCCTCGCAGAGGGGGCAGACACGCAGCGCGGTACGGGTGGGACGCGTGGGGCCGGTGGGCGGCATGGGTCCTCCAGGGGCGGGCGACGGCGCTGACGCGCGAGCCCTCCCGAGCATACCGACCGGTACGGATGAGGGAAGGGGCCCGCCGGACGGGCTTCTTGAGCCCGTCCGGCGATCAAGGGCGAAGCGAGTCCCGTCCGGCGACTGAGGACGAAGCGACTCCCGGCCGAATGCCCTCAGTCCAGCGTCCGTGCCAGATACGCGCGGACCAGTTCGCGCGTCTCCGCGATGACGTCCGGATCGCCCGACGCGTGCCCGCGGAAGGCGAGTTGGAACAGCGCGTCCGCCGCCTCGACGGCGACCAGCACCGTCCGGCGCAGCGCGGCGTCCGGCGCCCGGCGCAACTGGGCGGCGAGCAGGGTGGTGAGGCGGTCCGCGACGCGGTGGTTGGGGTCGGGGACCGGCTCGCCGGCGGGCGTGGGCGCCGGGGCCGGTCCGGGCGCGCCCGCCGGGATCCTGGTGCCGAAGTCGACCAGCCCGAAGCCGGGGACCGTGCGCTTCATCGCGAGGTACTCGTCCAGCACCGCGTCGATGGCGGACCGCCAGTCGGCGGCCGGTATCGCGGCGAGCCGCCGCTCGACCCGCTGGACGTAGCTGTCCAGATTGCGCCGGGCGAGCGCGTCGGCCATGTCGCGCTTGTTGCCGAAGAAGCGGTAGACCGAGCCGATGGGCACCCCCGCCCGGTCGGCGACCGCGCGGGTGGACAGTTCCTCGTAGCCGGTCTCGTCCAGCAGTTCGGCGCAGGCGTCGAGGATCCGGGCGAGCCGCGCCGCGCTGCGCCGCTGCACGGGGGCCCTGCGGAGACCGTCGTGGGTGTCGGCACCGACTCCGTGCACTTCGCTGGCCCACCCTTCCCGAGATGTCCGGCGGTCGCGGCCCTTCGAGTCTCCCTCGCGGAGGCCCGCAGTTCGAGACGGCGCGACCGTACTTCTGCTCGTACCGCCTCCGGCCGGTCCTCGCGGGAGTCTCTTTCCGCCAACGGGACCCGTTCCCGTTGACGCGCCGGGCACGGAATCCTACGGTTGAGCATAGGATTCAAGAACCGGGCAGGACAGCGAGACGGGGAGCGACGATGAGCGGCACCGAGCGGGCGCGGAAGACGGCCGATGGGCTGGAGTACGTCACCGGTTTCGGCAACGAGCACAGCTCGGAGGCCGTACGGGGCGCGCTGCCCGTGGGACGCAACTCACCGCAGAGAGCCCCGCTCGGCCTGTACGCGGAGCAGTTGAGCGGCAGCGCCTTCACCGAGCCCCGCGCCCACAACCGCCGCTCCTGGCTCTACCGGATCCGCCCGTCGGCGGCGCACCCGCCGTTCACCCGGACCGACAACGGCGCCCTGCGCGGCGCGCCGTTCACGGAGTCCGTGCCCGACCCCAACCGGCTGCGGTGGAACCCCCTGCCGGAGCCCGCGCCGGGCACGGACTTCCTGGCAGGTCTCTGGACACTCGGCGGCAACGGCGACGCCGCGCAGCGCACGGGAATGGCGGTGCATCTGTACCACACCAACTCCCCCATGACCGACCGGGTGTTCAGCGACTCCGACGGCGAGCTGCTGATCGTGCCCGAGCACGGCGGACTGCTGATCGTCACGGAGTTCGGTCCGCTCGCCGCCCGGCCCGGCCATGTCGCGCTGATCCCGCGCGGTGTGCGCTTCCGCGTCGAGCTGCTGGACGAGACGGCGCGCGGCTACGTCTGCGAGAACTACGGCCGCCCCTTCGTCCTCCCCGACCTCGGCCCGATCGGCGCCAACGGCCTGGCGAACGCACGGGACTTCCTGGCTCCCGTCGCCGCGTACGAGGACGTGGAGCGCCCGACGGAGGTGGTCAACAAGTTCTGCGGAAATCTGTGGACCGCGACGTACGACCACTCCCCGCTCGATGTCGTGGCCTGGCACGGCAACCATCTGCCGTACGTCTACGACCTGCGGCGTTTCAATGTCATCGGCACCATCAGCTACGACCACCCCGATCCGTCGATCTTCACGGTGCTCACCTCGCCGTCCGACACCCCCGGACTGGCGGGTGTCGACTTCGTGGTCTTCGCGCCGCGCTGGCTGGTCGGTGAGAACACCTTCCGGCCGCCGTACTTCCACCGCAATGTGATGAGCGAGTACATGGGCCTGATCGAGGGGGCGTACGACGCCAAGGCGGAAGGCTTCGTCCCCGGCGGCGGTTCGCTGCACAACATGATGTCGGCGCACGGGCCCGACCGGGAGACGTTCGAACGGGCGAGCGCCGCGGAGCTCAGGCCGCAGCGGATCGACGACGGACTGGCCTTCATGTTCGAGACGCGCTGGCCGGTGACCGCCACCGCGCAGGCGGCCACGGCCGGACACCTCCAGACGGGCTACGACGACGTGTGGCAGGGTCTGGAGCGCCACTTCACGCCCACGTCGGGGCCCGCGTCGGCGCCGACGCCGGGACCGGCCCCGGCGAAAAGATCCTGATCCGGTCCGACCCGCCCGATTCGGAGTCCGCCGTGACCGCATTCGCACCCGATTCGCTGGTCCTCAACCGCAAGCTGCCGCTCTGGTACCAGGTCTCGCAGTCGCTGCGGGCGTCCATACTCGGCCGGCGCCCGCACGACCCGCTGCGTCTTCCCACGGAGGAGCAGCTGGCCGGGCATTACGGCGTCAGTGTGCTGACGATGCGTCAGGCCCTCAAGGAGCTGGAGCAGGAGGGCCTGATCAGCAGGCACCGGCGGCGCGGCACCTTCATCGAACCGGGCGCGCGGCGCGGGGCGCCCCGCCGGCTGCTCGGCTCCATCGACGCGGTCGTGGCACAGCAGTCGGGCGAGCGGACGACGGTGACCGGCCACGGCCGGGCGCCGGTGCCCGGCGGGCTGGCCGAGTACTTCCCGGGCGTCGACGAGGTCACGCTCTACCGGCGGCTGCGCCGCGACGGCGAGAGCGGCGAGCCGACCAACTGGGCCGAGAACGCGCTGCGTACGGAGATCGCGGACCGGCTCGATCCCGCGGATCTGGAGCGCTGGCCGATGACCAAGGTGCTGCGTGACGTGCTGGGGGTGCGGATCAGCCGGATCACGGACACGGTCGAGGCCACGCTCGCCGACCCGGCCACGGCCGATCTGCTCCAGGTGCCGCTGCTCAGCCCGATCCTGCACTACACGGGGGTCACGTACGACGCGGACGGCCAGGTCGTGGACGTGGCAAGAATCCGCTACCGGGGCGACCGCTTCTCGTTCTCGGTCACCATGGAGACGGACTGACCCGGTCGGTACGCTCCTTTCGACGGCACGCGACGGACCGGGAGGGGTGTGCCCGTATGACGGCCCCGCTGCTGAGCGACCTCATGCCGTGGTCGGTGGCGCCGCTGCGGCTCGGCCGCGGCTGGATCCTCGCCCCCGACGCCGCCTCGCTCACCGCGCGCTGGGACACGCTGATACGGGCCACGGGCGCCGAGCGTACGGCGCTGTTCGGGCCGACCCGCTCCCGTACGCCGGGCAGCGCGGTCACCGCTCTGCCGGGACAGCTCACCGGCACGGGCAGGTTCGCACGGGAGTCCGGACGGTGTCCGGCGCCGCTGCGGGTGGGGCACGGTCCGTTCGACGAGCGCTATCTGATCCCCGACCACCGGCTGATCGACGCGGCCAGGCCGGAGCTGTGGCGGGTCGCCGACGAGCGTCAGCTCTTCGCCGTGGAGCAGGGGTTCGTGCCCGGCGCCGCCGGTCCCGCGCTGCTCGTGAGCGCCCTGCTGCCGGACGGCCGCTCCCCCGCCGGGCGCCCCGGCCGGATCCGGCCGCTGTACCGCAGGCCGGGCGGCGCCGAACCCAATCTGACGCCCGGACTCACGGAGTCACTGACCGCGCGCCTCGGACACGAGGTCACCGCGCGCCAGTTGCTCGACTGGGCGGTCGCGGCGGCCCGGCCCTCGCCTCGCGGCTGTGTGGTGCCGCTGACCGCCGATCCGGAGCTGTGGGCGACCGGGGTGGCACTCGGCGCCGGACTGGGCGAGGTCCAGCTGCGCGGCGCGCACGGCGGGGAGCGTCCCCGGCTGCCGGGCGGCCGGCGCCCGTACGTACGCGCCGCCGTCCCCGCCAGGCCCACGACGATCGCTTACGACTCCGAGGACGAGACGCTCCACATCGGTGACGGCCGGATCTCCCCCGTGCCGGTGGAGGCCTGGGACTTCCAGGTCGGTGGCGTCCGGATGATCGAGCTGTGGTTCGAGCGGCGCGCGGCGCGGGCGGAGCCGGGCACCCTGGAGGCGATCGGCCCGCGGGCCTGGCCGCAGGAGTGGACGTCGGAGCTGCTGGAGCTGATCACCGTGCTCGCGCTGCTCGCCGGACTGCGGCCCCGCCAGCGGGAGTTGGGCGCGGCACTGGACCACGGGCCGGTGATCGGCGCGGACGAGCTGCGCGGAGCCGGTGTGCTGCCGGTGCCCGACGCGGCCCGGCGCCCCGCGTCGGTGCTCGACCACCACGAGGAGGGCCCGGAGGGCCAGTTCGCCCTGATCTGAGTCGTACTGACGGGTCGTCGGGCCCGGTTGACCGTCAGCCGGAGCCGAACGAGTCGAGCACCCGGCTCGGCGCCCGGTCGAAGGCGGCCGCCATCTCGACCGGTCCCGAGACCTCGGCCGGCCAGGGCAGGAGGCGGCCTACGGCGACGGCGGCCGGCGGCCGGCGGCGTCATGACCGGCATGTTCCACTCGGCGCGGGACGCGCAGCGGGACGTGGTGGACCGCTTCCGCACCATGCCGATGAGCCGGGCCGCGGCCGATGTGCTCACCGGTGGATCGAGGGCGGCGTGCCGGGCGCGCCCGGGGCCTTCGGTCCGCCGCTGCTCTCGAACGCCCGCCTCCCCACGGAGGGTCTGCCGGGGCCGGCTGCGCGTGGTCTGCCGAGTGGGACCCGATCAGCGCGGTCGCGGCGGCCGTACGCGAGCTGTGCGGCACGTCGTCGCCGACCGCGGACGCGGCCCGGCCGCCGGCGAACGCGGTGGTGGGCGCGCTGCTGTGGGGGACTGGTGATCCTGGCGGTGTTCGTACCGCTGGCGGTGCGCGGGTACACGAGGAGCGACGGGCGGGCGCCCGTACCGTCGCGTCGTGCCACCGCCCCTTGTGCTGCCGCCGGTTCACCTTGCCGGGTGGTGGGACGGGCGGCACAGCCGAGGGGCGGTCCGGGCGCTCGGCGAGCACACCGACGCACCGCCGCGGGCCCTGGGAGTGAGGGGCGAGCGGAGCGCGGCGCTGCGTCGGGACGGTGTGATCGTCCGTGCGCTGTCCGGGGGTCGGCGACCGCCGACCGGATGGGTCAGCGGCGGCTGCCGAAGAGGGACCGTCGCAGCCGCCTGAGCGGTGCGAACAGGGAGACGCGCGCGCTCTTGCTCCTGCGGGTCCGCACCTCGTCCCGCGAGGTCAACTCCCGCATCAGGCTCGTCGCTTCGGCCGCCTCGCGCTGCGGGACGGCGGGGCCGCCGAGCACCGAGAGATGGCGGTCGAGCCGTGAACTGGTCGCGCTGCTCCCACATGTGATGGCAGGTACTCGCGCCCTGCTGTGCATTGTTATCTGATCCATGTCACTCCCCACCCGTACGAGGGCACCCGGCTCGGGCAGGTTAACCCTATCTCCCCCATGGGACACACGTGTATCCCGCCTCAAGGATTGACAGCACCCGTTCGGGGATGGCAGTGCGCCCGTTGAATCCATTGTATTCCAGGGCGAGTTGGACAACCGACCGCCGGACTGTTCGATGTGACCGAACGTCGATTCCGGTCCGCCGGCCCCAGGAGGACGGGCGGACCGGTACCGGCCCGGCGGTCAGTTCGTACGATCCGCGATTGGGTCAGACGGCCGAAGAGAAGGCCGGCAGATAACCACCCGACTGGCCCTGCGCGGTGGGGTGGTAGGACTCACCGAGGTTCGGCACGCTCACGCTGTGCAGCCAGGACGACGACGAGCAGATCTCGTGACCGGTGAAGGGACCGGTGACGTCCGCGTAGCTGTAGCCGTGGTCGGCGGCGCGCTTGGCCAGCAGCGAGTTGAGGTGGTCGGCGGCGCCGTTGATGGCGCTCCGCTCGGTCTCGGTCAGACCCACCACGCACGATCCGTTGAGCTGGTAGAAGCGCGGGTAGCCGATGACGACGACCTTCGCGGACGGCGCCCGGGCACTGATCGCGTTGTACACGGAGTCCAGCTGACCGGGCAGCGTCGTGTCGACGTAGCCCCGCGCCTGGTTCACCCGTGACACACAGTTGGCCTCGGACTGGAGGACACAGGTGAGCATGACGTCGGCGAAGCCGGCGTCGTTGCCGCCGACGGTGAGGCTGACGAGGTCGGTCCCGGAGTTGACGGGGCCGAGCTGACTGCCGGTCACGTCACCCGTACGAGCGCCCGAGCAAGCGGTGAAGGCGAACGACGAGGGTGAGTTGGCGTTGGCCCAGAGCTGCGGGTAGGCCACGCCGCTGCGCTTGCAGGAGCCGCTGTCGCCGTAGGAACCGGCTCCGAGACCGGACGAGTAGGAGTCGCCGAGGGCGACGTAGTCGAGCGCGGCGGACTCGTCGGCCTGGGCCGTGCTCGCACCGGTGAGCGTGAGCACGGCGCCGAGCAGGAGGGACGAAGAGAGCGCGGCGATTCTGGTCAGCTTCATGTGGGGGGGTCCTCCAGTAGGCGGGATCTCTGCCTCAACGTTCGTACCAGGCGCGGGACTTCGCAGGAAGTGTCCATGCCATGTAGATCCGGTGAAACTTGCAGATGGACGCGCGTATACCGCTCGAACTGGCCGGAACGGGCGCGCGCCCGGTAACGGATCGAGCAAATCCGAACAGGGAGGTTCCGGAAACCACCGGTCGAAGTACGGCCAAATAGCAAATAGGCGCGGTCATGTCGCAGCCCTTGCCATACAGTCGTAAGTATCAATACCTTCTGACATTCACCCGCAACGGTCCGTCAGCAGAGCGACTTCAGGGGAGGGCTCGGACGTCGCGACGGCTCCCGGCACGGGAGCGCGGTAGGGGGTGCCGCGCGACGCACGACCTGTCTCCACTCACCTGACAGGCCGGAGATCAAGGCTGTCATGTACAGGGTGAGAACCCCCTTTTCGAACCGGCACATCATTCCGGGCCGCCCGGGGGCGGGCGGTCCACCGGTGGAGAGGGAACAGATCCGTGAGCTCATTCCTGCGCCCGGCGGTCCCGGGCGAAGACCCGTTGGGCATGCCGTTTTCCGGCTCCGTGTCCGGCGGCGAACCGCTCGGCGACGAACTGGACGAACTCGACGAGCTGCCCGACCACGACCTGCTCGGCCACGCTCCACTCGACCGCTCCTTCGGCCGCTACCGGCCGGTCTCCTCGTATCTCGCGATCGCCCCGCCGGTGAGCGTGGTGATCCCCGCGATGAACGAGGCGGAGAATCTGCCGTACGTCTTCAAGACCCTGCCCGACTGGATCCACGAAGTCGTCCTCGTGGACGGCAACTCCACCGACGCCACGGTCCGTGTCGCACGGGAGCTGCGGCCGGACGTCAAGGTCGTCAGGCAGCGCGGCAGGGGCAAGGGCGACGCCCTGATCAGCGGATTCGCCGCCTGCACGGGCGACATCATCGTGATGGTCGACGCCGACGGGTCGGCCGACGGTCACGAGATCGTCAGCTATGTGTCGGCCCTCGTCTCGGGCGCCGACTTCGCCAAGGGGTCGCGGTTCGCCAACGGCGGCGGCACGGACGACATGACCCTGATCCGCAAGCTCGGCAACCATGTGCTCTGCTCGGTCGTGAACGCCAAGTTCGGCGCCCGCTACACCGACCTCTGCTACGGCTACAACGCCTTCTGGCGGCACTGCCTGGACCGGATCACGCTCGACTGCACCGGGTTCGAGGTCGAGACCCTGATGAACATCCGGGTCGTCAAGGCCGGTCTGAAGGTGCAGGAGATCCCGAGCCACGAGTACGACCGGATCCACGGCGTGAGCAATCTCCGGGCCGTCCGGGACGGGCTGCGGGTCCTGAGGGTCATCCTCAAGGAGAAGGGCGTCCCGCGAGCGGCCCGGCGCCGGCCTCGCGGGGTGAGACCGGCGCTGCCGCTGCCGCTCGCCGTCCGGGCGGGCCTGCCGGGGGCCGTCGTCGGACAGGGAGCCGGGCAGGAGGAGATCTCGTGATCGACCGTCATCTCCACCGCTCGTTCTCCGTGGTCATCTGCGTGTACACGCAGGAGCGCTGGGAGGACATCCTCGCCGCCGTCGACTCCGTACGGAGGCAGTCGATGCCACCCGCGGAGACGCTGCTCGTGGTCGACCACAACGAGGCGCTGCGGACGCGGCTGCGCGCTCGGTACCGCTCGGTGTCACCGGCGGAGGGCGGGGAGGTGCGGGTGCTCGCCAACGCGGGCCCCCGGGGCCTGTCCGCCGGCCGCAACACCGGAATCGCCGCCGCCCGCGGGGAGTTCGTGGCCTTCCTGGACGACGACGCCGTCGCCGAGCGCGACTGGCTGCGGTACCTCGCGGCGGGGTACGGCGATCCGCGGGTGATGGCCGTCGGCGGCCGGACGCTGCCCGCCTGGCCCTCGGGGGGCCGGCCGGTCTGGTTCCCCGAGGAGTTCGACTGGATCGTCGGCTGTACGTACCGGGGGCTGCCGCCGGGCAAGGTACGGGTCCGCAACGTCCTGGGCGGCAACGCCTCGTTCCGCCGTTCCGCGTTCGACTCCGCCGGGGGCTTCGCCACCGGCATCGGGCGGGACGGCGACAGGCGTCCGCTGGGCTGCGAGGAGACGGAGCTGTGCATCAGGCTCACCGGGGCGCTGCCGCACGCCGTGCTGCTGATCGACGACCGCGCGGTGATCCGCCACAAGGTCCCCCCGGCGCGTACGCGGTTCGGGTACTTCCGCGAACGGGCCTACGCCGAGGGTCTCTCCAAGGCCCTGGTCGCCCGAAGTGTCGGCGCGGGCAAGGGACTTGAGTCCGAGCGGCGCTATGCCACGCGGATCCTGCCGACGGGGGTGGCGCGCGGGCTGCGCGACGCGGTGCGCGGGCCCGGCCGTGGACGCGGCGGTGCGGGGCGGGCCGGGGCGATCGTGGCCGGGGTGCTGACGACGGCGACCGGATATCTCGTGGGTACCGCCCGCGCTCGCCGGGGCCCCGTCACGTTCTCGTCCGGGCCGATCACCCCGGCGGCGGAGCCTGCCGGGGCGCCGGCCGTCACGGCGACACCCGTCACGGCGCCGGCCCGCGAGGGTCCGCGAGGAGCCGCCGTATGAGCAGGGGTACGGGCGACGGCGCGACGCCTCGGACCGGACCGGGGCCGGAGGGGCCGGTACCGATCCTGATGTACCACGCGCTCGCGCACTGGCCGGCCCCGTCGGTGCGCGCCCTGTCCGTGTCGCCGGAGGCGTTCGCCGAGCAGATGGCGCTCCTCGGCGACCGGGGTTTCACCCCACTGACGACGGCGGCGCTGGCCGCCGTCTGGCGGGGGCGGGGGCGGGGGCGGCTGCCGGACCGGCCGGTGCTGATCACGTTCGACGACGGGTACGAGGGCGTGCACCGCCACGCCCTGCCCGTGCTGGCCCGACACGGCTTCGCGGCCACCCTGTTCGTCTCCACGGGGTGGCTGCGCGGCCCGTACGACGGGGGCGGCGCCCCCGACACGATGCTCGACTGGGACCAGGTGCGCCAACTGGCCGCCGCCGGCGTGGAGATCGGCGGCCACAGTCACACCCATCCGCAGCTGGACCAGCTCGACGACCGGCGGCTGGGACACGAGGCGGCGCGCTGCCGGGAGATCGTCGCCGCCGAACTGGGCGCCGCGCCGGTCTCGTTCGCGTACCCGTACGGCTACTCCACCCGCCGCGTACGGCGCGCGGTCCGGGCCGCCGGGTTCGAGCAGGCGCTGGCCGTGGGCAACGCGCTCGCTCGCCGGGGCCAGGGCCCGTACGCACTGGAACGGGTCACCGTGCGGCGCTCCACGGAGATCGGGGAGTTCGCGCGGCTGGTCGACGGCCGGTCCGTCGGCCGTCTCTTCGCCGGCGACCGCGCGCTGACGAAGGCGTACGCGGTGGTCCGGGGGGCCCGGCGGGCGGGGCTCGTCCCCGGAGCACGCGGCCCGTCCGGCAACTGAGAACGGCCCCGCCACGGCGCCGGGCCCAGGTCCTGTCCGGCGGATCTTCGGAGATCAGCCCGGGCCCGCCGCGGAGCGGCTGGTGCCACGTGGTGCGGTGCACCGCAAGGCGGAGGATCGTGCTCGCACTGGACGTACCCGGACGAGTCCGACAACGTTGCGAGGTGCCGTGCCAGGCGTCCCGGGCCCCCGAAGATCCGCCGGACAGGACCTAAACGCCGTGCGTCATCCGGGCGCGTGCCGGATCATGGGCGCCATGTCTGCCAAGCCTCAGGACGCCCTGCCGATTCGGCTCAATGTCGACGACAGCGACTCACCGTCGGATGTGGTCGACGCACTCTTCCTCGGCCGTTTCGCGACGGGCGAGCAGCCCCACTCGCACAGTTCGTCCATCGACCGCGTCAAGTCCGGTACCTCCCTGCTCCCGTCGGGAGCCACGGTGCTGCGCTCCGCCCGTGACGACGACCGCAGCGCCACTCTCGCCGAGGGCGACGGCTGGACGCTGCTCGTCTCCCGCTGGAACCGGGGCGCGGACGTCACGGTGACCGCGACCAGTGCCGAACTGGCCGAGAAGGTGCACGGCGAGGCGACCGCCGGCGCACAGGACGAGCCCGAACCGGTGCCCGAGAACGTGACCATGGGATTCTGGTACGACTCACCGCGCCGCGGCCCGCACCGGACGACCCGCCAGATCGCGGCCGGAACCTGGGACGAGGTCAGGGTCAACTACACGGCGCCGGTGGCCGAAGCGATGGACCGGCTGATGAAGGTGACACCCCACGACATCGCGGGCCGGCTGCTCCTGCTGCACGGCCCGCCGGGCACCGGGAAGACGTCGGCGCTGCGGACGCTGGCCCGGTCGTGGCGGGACTGGTGCCAGGTCGACTGCGTCCTGGACCCGGAGCGGCTGCTCAACGACGTCGGCTATCTGATGGACATCGCGATCGGCGAGGACGAGGGCTCGGCGAAGGGCCGCTGGCGGCTGCTGCTCCTGGAGGACTGCGACGAACTGATCCGCGGCGAGGCCAAACACACGGCGGGCCAAGCGCTGTCCCGGCTGCTGAACCTCACCGACGGGCTGCTCGGCCAGGGCAGGAGCGTCCTGGTGGGAGTGACGACCAACGAGGATCTGGAGCGCCTCCACCCGGCGGTCGTCAGGCCCGGCCGCTGTCTGGCCCGGATCGAGGTCGGCTCGCTGACCCGCCCGGAGGCGGAGAGCTGGCTGAGCCGGGAGGAGGGCGACTGGGAGGGGGCGGTGGGCCGCGAGGGGGCCACGCTGGCCGAGCTGTTCGCACTTCGCCGCGGCGGCGGCCCGACGTCGGTGCCGGGCCAGTCGAAGGGCGCGGACGCGGGTCTGTACCTGTAGATCCCGGACACGGATTCCCCCGATCCCGGACCACCGATCCCATATGCCCCCTTTTTGGCGACACCTCCCTGTCAGAGCTGAGAAACAAGCCATGACTTCGGTCGAGCTGTTCGATTCGCTCGCCGATGTGCCGGCCGGGGTTCCGCGCATGATCCGGCCCGCTCGCCCTCGTCCCCGCGCTCAGCGCGAGTACGCCGCCCGTACCGCGTCCTCGGCCAGTGCCAGCGCGTCCGCGCGGGACAGGCCGAGTCGCCGCGCGTGCTCCGCGTACTCCTGGGCGGCGGCAGCCGCCTTGCGGTCTGCCGCGTCGCCCGCCGCCGCGACGAACGTGCCGTTGCGGCCGCGCGTCTCGATCACCCCGTCCGCCTCCAGGGCCCGGTACGCCTTGGCCACGGTGTTCGCCGCGAGGCCGAGTTCCTCGGCGAAGCCCCGCACCGTCGGGAGCTTGTGTCCCACGGGCAGCGCGCCCGAGCGCGCCAGTTCGGAGATCTGGGTGCGCAACTGCTCGTACGGAGCGGTCGTCGCGTCGCCGTCGATGGAGATCTTCAGGGTCACAGGCCCGATTGTCCCCCATCTCCCGCGCCGGCCACCGCGTTCCTGGACGGAAAATGGGAGGCGTCGCGGCGCCGGGCCCGCGTAGCGTGCCGATTCATGAGTGTGATCGTTCGTGATTTCCGTCCGGCGGACGCCCCGGCAGTCGTCCGCGTCAGGCGCGCCACCGTCCCGTACGCCGTGACGACCGAGGAGGCCCTGCACTTCACCGTGCGCAGCGCCAACCCGGCGTCGAAATACCGCATGCTGGTGGCCGAGGACGGCGGGGAGGTGATCGGCACCTCGCACGTCTCGCTCGCCTACGACAGCGAAGTGCCCGGTCAGGCCCGGGCCAACCCCCATGTGCACCCCGACCACACGGGCAGGGGCGCGGGCTCGGCGATCCTGCGGGCAGCCGAGGAGCATCTGGCCGCCGAGGGCGCCACCACCCTGCTCACCTGGGTGAACGACGAGCCCGCTTCCCTCGCCTTCGCCGCCCGCCGGGGCTACTCGCCGCTGCGTACCGCGCACTTCCAGCGGCTCGGCCTGACGGATGCCGCGCTGCCCGAGCCGCCGGAACTCCCCGCGGGCTGCGCGCTGGCGACAGCGGCGGACTTCGCCGACGACCCGCGGTCGGTGTTCGACTCCGACGCCGAGGCGACGTCGGACGAACCGGGTGACATCAGCACAAGCCTCGACGACTACGAGGACTGGCTGAACAACACCTGGCGGCACCCCTGTCTGGACCACCGCCTCAGCACCCTCGTGGTCGCCGACGGCAGGATCGTGGCCTTCACCCTGGTCCACACGGACGGTGACACGACCTATCTGTCGGCCATGACGGGCTCGCTGCGCGACTACCGCGGCCGGGGTCTGGCCAAGGCCGCCAAGGCGGACTCCCTGCGCCGCGCCCGAGCCGCCGGTTACACCGACGCGTTCACCAACAACGACTCGGGGAACGAGCCGATGCTCGCGGTCAACTCCCGGTTCGGCTACCGGATCTGTGCCTCGGAGGTACGCCATGTCCGCGAGCTCGTCTGACGCGGTGCGGGCCCCCGGGGTCGAGGTGCAGGTGCATCTGGTGAAGGCGGGCCGTACGAAGATCCGCTATCCCGCCACCCTGATCACCGACGACGGCGCCAGGGTGGTGGTGCGCGCCCCGTGGGCGGCCGACTCCGTACGGGACTTCGGCTTCGTACGCTTCGAGCCCGGCGACGTCTTCACGGAGCACTACTGGCGCGACCGTTGGTACGCGGTGAAGGAGGTCCGTGCGGGCGACGGCACGCTCAAGGGCTGGTACTGCGACGTGACGCGGCCGACGGTCGTGCGCGGCCTCGGGCCTGGTGAACTGCGGTACGAGCTGCTGGTCGAGGACCTGGATCTCGATCTCTGGGCGTCGGCGGACGGCGGGACGGTCCTGCGTCTCGACGAGGACGAGTTCGAGGAGAGCGGCCTCGCCGACCGGGACCCGGTCGCGGCCGACGCGGCCCGCCGCGCGCTGGACGAGCTGGAACTCCTCGTACGCGACGGCGCGTTCACGAAGCTGTCGGACCGCCTTCCGGCGTCGTAGCGCCCGTGTCCGTCTTGGGCAGCAGTGTCGCGCGCGGTGTGCCGTCCGGGTCGTGGGCGATCGAGTCGGCGTCCTCGTGCCAGTGGATGACGAAGCGCTCCCCCGCCCGGTACGCCTCCAGGCCCGCGCGGCAGTAGGCGACGATGTCGTCGGGGAGCGCGGAGAGCGGGTGCCAGGAGAGACCCGAGCACTTGTCCGGCTCCCGGTTGTACGGCTCCCAGGGCGTGCGCCCCGCCTCCCACCGGGCCTCGAAGAACCAGCCCGTGCGCGGCCGGCCGCCGGGGCCGCGGTGGTGCATGACCAGGGCCGTACGCAGGTCGCCGGGGTCCAGTTCGGCGCCGATCTCCTCGGACGCCTCGCGGACCATCGCCGCGCGGACGTCCTCGCCGTCCTCGACGTGGCCCGCCGGGCTGTTCAGCAGGCCGTCCCCGTATCCCGTGCCGGAGCGGCGGGCGAGCAGCACCTCGTCGCTCCGGCGCAGGATCAGATGGACGTCGACCACTTCCGTGTGACGGCGGCGCTGCGCGGTGTGGGCGAGCAGCGCGTACCGCTCGTCGTCGACGGCGCGGCCCCAGAGGGCGGCGTCGGCCGACAGGTGTTCGTGCTGGACGCGCTCGACGAGCGGGGCGAGGGACATCGTGACGCGGGTCGCCGGCAGGCCGGCGCCGGACCAGACGCCTTCGATCAGTATCAGCCGCCCGCCGGGGCGCAGCAGGGACAGCCAGTGGTTCAGCGCCCGGTCCGGATCGGAGAGCAGCCACAGCACATGACGGGCCATGATCACGTCGAATGTGCGCTCCCCCACGGGGGGTCTCGCCGCGTCGCCGACCAGCACCTCCGTGTCCGTGCCCGACAGTTTGGCGCGGGCGAGTCCGACCATGCGCGGCGACAGGTCGACGGCGGTGACACGGTGGCCCGACTCGGTGGCGAGGAGGGCGAGACTGCCGGTGCCGCAGCCGAGATCGAGCACCCTGGACGGCTCGGGGGGCAGCCAGCCGGCGAGCTTGGCGGCCCACGCCTTGCGTACGGTCGGATCGAGCAGCCCGTGGTCGGGCTCCTCGTCGAAGGAGTCTGCGGCGTCGTCCCAGTCGATCGGGGTCATGTCTCGATGGTCCCATCCACGACCGACAGTCCGGACCGGCAGGCGCCGGGGCACGCGCGCACGGTCCGAACTGTCGGGCGGGTGGGGCCTGTTCGGGGCTCCCTTTCGGTCAGGGCGTCAGGCCGAGACCTCGGTGTCCTTCCGGCGGCCGAGCACGAGCCTGCGCACCAGCGGCCAGCAGACGATCAGTACGACGACGGCGTAGACGGTCACCGAGAACGGTGTGTTGACGAGGCCGGTGACACTTCCGTCGCTGATCTGGAGGGCCCTGCGCATCTGTTGTTCCGCGGCCGGGCCCAGGATGACGCCGATGACGGCCGGCAGCACCGGCAGCCCGTAGCGCCGCATGCCGAACCCGATCAGACCGATGATCAGCAGGATCACCAGGTCCAGCGCCTCTCCGCCGACCGCGTACGCGCCGACGGCCGCGAAGAAGAGGATGCCCGCGTACAGATAGGGGCGCGGGATGCGCAGCAGCTTCACCCACACCGGGGCGAGCGGCAGGTTCAGTGCCAGCAGCAGCACCATGCCGACGAACAACGAGGCGATCAGGCCCCATACCAGCTCCGACTCGCGCTCGAACAGCAGCGGTCCGGGCTGGATGCCGTACTGCTGGAACGCGGCCAGCATCACGGCGGCGACGGCGGTCGTCGGCAGCCCGAGCGTCAGCATCGACACGAGGGTGCCGGCGGCCGAGGCCGAGGCGGCCGACTCGGGTCCGGCGACGCCCTCGATGGCGCCCTTGCCGAACTGCTTCTTGTTCTTGGAGAGCCGCTTCTCCGTGACGTAGGACAGGAACGTCGGGATCTCCGCGCCACCGGCCGGGATCGCGCCGAACGGGAAGCCGATGAGCGGCCCGCGCAGCCACGGCTTCCAGGTGCGCCGTACGTCGTCCTTGCCCAGCCAGGGGCGGCCGACCGGGACCGGTTCGCCGGAGGAGCGCCGAAGGTGCGCGGCGACCCACAGGGCCTCGCCGATCGCGAAGAGACCGACCGCGACGATCACGACGTCGATGCCGTCGGCGAGTTCGAGCGTGCCGAAGGTCAGGCGCTGCTGCCCGGTCATCTGGTCGAGGCCGACCAGGCCGATGGTGAGACCGATGAGCAGCGAGGCGAGTCCGCGGATACGGGACGAGCCGAGGACCGAGGTGACGGCGATGAACGCCAGCACCATGATGGCGAAGTAGTCGGGGGCGCCGATGTCGACGGCGAGTGAGGCGACGGTCGGGGCGAGGACGACCAGCAGGATGGTGCCGATCATGCCGCCTACGAAGTGACCGCCCGCCGCGGCGGCGAGCGCCTGCGCGCCGCGTCCCGCCTTGGCCATCGGATTGCCCTCGATGGCGGCGACCACCGCCGCGCTCTCACCGGGGGTGTTGAGCAGGATCGAGGTGGTGGAGCCGCCGAACATGGCGCCGTAGTAGATACCGGCGAACATGATGAACGCGCCGGTCGGCTCCAGACCGTAGGTGACGGGGAGCAGCAGGGCGACGGCCATGGCCGGGCCGATGCCGGGCAGGACGCCGATCGCGGTGCCGAGCAGTACGCCGACGGCGGCCCAGAGCAGGTTGATCGGCGTGAGCGCCGTTCCGAAGCCGTCGATCAGGGAGTTGAGGGAGTCCATGGTTCTAGATCACTCCCATCAGCGGGCCACCGGGGAGGGGGACGCCGAGCAGGTTGTTGAAGAGGAAGTAGGTGACGAGGGAGAGGCCCGCGGCGATGAGCGGGTCGCGGTGGAAGTGGCGGCTGCCGAGCGCGTACGCGGAGCCCCAGAAGAGCAGCGCCCCGGATATCGGGAAGCCGAGGGGGCCGATGAGGACGGCGTTGCCGAGGAAGACTCCGGCGAGCAGCAGCACGGTGCGCCAGTCGCTGGGTTCGCTCAGGTCGATGTCCTCGCCGGTCTCGGACTCGCCCCGGCCGCCGCGCAGGACGTCGAGGCTGAGGAAGGCGGCGACGACGAGCAGACCGATGCCGACGACGATCGGGACGGTCTTGGGGCCGATCGGGCCGCGCTGGGTGATGTCGACGTCCATGGTGAGGGCGTCGGTGAGGACGAGGACCCCGAGGACGAGCAGCATGAGGCCGACGCCGAGTTCGGAGTGTTCGCGCAGCCAGCCGCGGGAGGCGGGGGCCTTCGCCTCGGGTGGGGTGTTCGGTTCGGTGGTCACAGCCCGAGCTCCTTCAGGACGGATTGCACGCGCTTGTCCTCGGCGGCGAGGAAGTCGCCGAATTTGTCACCGGTGAGGAAGGCGTCGTCCCAGCCGTTCTTCTTCAGCGATTCCTTCCACTGCGGTGAGGCGTGCAGCTTCTCGAAGAAGGCGATGAGCTTGTCGCGCTGGGCGTCGGAGATGCCGGGCGGCGCGACGACGCCGCGCCAGTTGGTGAAGTCGGTGTCCAGACCCGCCTCGCGCAGGGTGGGCGCGTCCATGCCGGGGGTCCGTTCGGGGCCGGTGACGGCGAGCAGCCGCAGTTCGCCCGCCTCGATCTGGTCGCGGTACTCACCGAGACCGGAGACGCCGAAGGCGACCTTGTTGCCGAGGATGGAGGCGAGGAGTTCGCCACCGCCGTCGAAGGGGACGTAGTTGACGGTCTTCGGCGCGATTCCGGCGGCCCGCGCCATCAGCATGGGCGCGAGGTGGTCGGGTCCGCCGGGCGACGATCCGCCGCCGACGGGCAGTTCGGCCGGGTTCTTCTTCCATGCCTCGACGAGGTCGTTGATCGTCTTGTAGGGCGAGTCCTTGGCGACGACGACGATGTCGGTCTCCTCGCTGATGCGGGCGATCGGCGTCGTGTCGGCGAGGGTCTCGTGCGAGTTGTTGGTGCGTGCGGCGCCGACGACGCCGAGGCCCATGGAGACGACGAGCTTGCCGTTGCCGTGTTCGCTCACGGCGCGGGCGAGACCGACGGTGCCACCGGCCCCGGGCAGGTTGAAGACCTCGATGTTGTGGTTGAGCTCGGCGTCCTCGGCGTTCTTGGCCATGGTGCGGGCGGTGATGTCGTAGCCGCCGCCCGGGGTGTTGGGAACCATGAAACGCAGGCCGGGTATCTGTGTACCGGTGTCGCCACCACTGCCCGCGGAGAGCAGCGGCGGACCCACCAGCACCAGCAGCGCGGCCCCGAGGAGGGCGAGGGGAGTGCGGAATCGCACGTGTGCCGCCTTTCAGGGAAGCAAGTCGTAGGGCAGTGAGGTGGCCCACATGTTGCCTTCGCGTTAAGAAGCTGTCTCTCTTCCGGAATCAACGGACGTTGTGGTCGTTGCGGTCGCGGCCTAGCGTGACGGCGTGACAAAAGTGCTGGTGGTGGACGACGACTTCATGGTCGCGAAACTGCACGGCCGCTATGTGTCCGCAATAGACGGGTTTGAGGTCGTCGGTGTGGCGCACAGCGGCGCCGAAGCGCTGCGCGCGGCGGAGCTGCGCCGCCCTGACCTGGTGCTTCTTGACATCTATCTGCCCGACATGGACGGGATCGCCGTGCTGCGCGAGCTGCGGGCGGCGGAGGAGCGGGACGCGACCCGTACCAGCGTGGACGCGCTGTTCATCACGGCGGCGCGGGACGCGGGTGTCATCCGCGCGGCGCTGCGGGCGGGAGCGCTGCACTATCTGATCAAGCCGTTCAGCCAGTCCGCGCTCCAGGAACAGCTGCGGCACGTGGCATCGCTGCGGACCCGGCTGGACCGGCTGGGCGAGGCGCGCCAGGAGGACGTCGACCAGATCTTCGGCACCCGCCCGCCGGGCTCCCGTGAGCTTCCGAAGGGGCTGGCCGCGCACACGGCGGAGCTGGTCGAGCGCACGCTGCGCCGCCACGCGGAGGGGCTGTCGGCGACGCAGTGCGCGGACGAGGGGGCGCTGTCGCGGGTGAGCGCGCGGCGGTATCTGGAGTACTTCGCGGACACGGGCCGGGCGGAGGTCACGCTGCGGTACGGGGGGACGGGGCGCCCGGAGCGCTGCTACCGCTGGGTGGGCTGAGGGGCCGCCCGGAAGGGGCCCGCCGCCCGTCGCACCGCACCGGTACCGGAGTCACGGCCTGCCGGACCTTCGGCCGAGCCCCCGGCACACCACCACCGACCGGACTGGTGGGCTCACCGGGGCCGCCGGCCCGGCGGGGGCGTATGGGGCGGGCGGCCCGGCGGGCTCTACTTCCGTCAGATGCTCCGTCAGGAGGACGAGTCGCGATGACCCTGCCGCGCCCCCGGGTTCGCCGGATCCCGCTGAACACCGCCGCCGCCGTGACCGTCGTGGTGTGTCTGTTCCCCGTGCACTGGATGATCCCGACCGCCTTCAGACCGTCCCGCGACATCCAGTCGGCCGATCCCCGACTGGTCCCGCGCACCTGGACGCTGGACCACTTCCGCCGGGCCGTGACCGCCGACGGCTTCGAACTCTTCTGGCGCAACAGCGTCCTGGTCACGCTCGGCGCAGTGCTGCTGTCGCTGCTGGTGGCGCTCGGTGCGGCGTTCGCCGTCGCCCGGATGCGCTGGAGGGGCCGGCGGCACTTCATGCTGATGGTCTTCATCGCCCAGATGGCTCCGTGGGAATCACTGATCATCCCCATCTACATCATCTCCCGCGACACGAACATGCTCGACCGGCTGCCGACCCTGACCCTGGTCTACTTCATGATGACGCTGCCGTTCACGATCGTGGTGCTCCGGGGCTTCATCGGGACCATTCCGCCCGAGCTGGAGGAAGCGGCCCAGGTCGACGGCGTCCCGCACTCGGGTTCGTACACCCAGGCGGAACTGCGGGACCTGGTGGGTTACGCGGCGGAGCGCGGGGTGAACGTCGTGCCCGAGATCGAGATGCCCGGCCATGTGCGCGCCGCCCTCGCCGCCTACCCCGAGCTGGGCAACCACCCGGGGCGGAGCCTCGACGTCTGGACCCGGTGGGGTGTCTGCGACACCGTGCTCGGCGTCCACGACCGGTCCCTGGACTTCTGCCGGACGGTGCTGGAGGAGGTCATGGACGTCTTCCCGTCCCCCTATATCCACATCGGCGGCGAGGAGTGCCCCACCACCGAGTGGGAGAACAGTCCGGCGGCGCGCGCCCGCGCGGCGGCCGAGGGGCTGAGTGGCCCGGCGGCGCTGCACGCCTGGTTCATGGGCCGGATCGGGGCGTTCCTCGTGGAGCAAGGCCGCAAACCGGTCGGCTGGGCCGAGACGGGGACCGAACTGCCCCTCGACTTCACGGTGATGACCTGGCGCGATCCGGCGCACGCGCTGGCCGCCGCGCGGCGCGGCCACCAGATGGTGACGGCTCATCACCGGGCCACCTATCTCGACTACGCCCAGTCCGCCGAGCCCTGTGAGCCGCCCGGTCAGCCCGGCGACCCCGTCGCACTGCACGCCGTCCACGGCAACGAGCCGGTGCCGGGCGACTGGGCGGCCGAGGAGACCGCCCAAGTCCTCGGCACACAGGCGCAGTTGTGGACCGAGTACGTGAAGACCCCCGACCGGATCGAGTACCTCACCTACCCCCGGCTCTGCGCCCTCGCGGACCGCGCATGGTCCGGCGGGCGCAGCGACTGGACCGGTTTCGTGGAGCGGCTGCGCCATCACACGGCGCGGCTGGACGCCCTCGGTGTCCGCTACCGGCCGCTCACACCACGGTCCCTCATGACCGCCCCCGCAGGTACGGCGCCACTTCCGTAACCCCTCCCCCACCACCGTTCCGGAGAGGAACACCCCATGACGAAGAACGCCAAGAGCCGCCTCCGCGCGGCAGCCGCCGCCGCGGTCACCGTTGCCCTGAGCTGTACGGCGCTGGCGGCGATGCCCGCGTCCGCCGGAGCGGCGGCGGCCGGCGGGCTCGCCGTCCAGTACCGCACGAGCGCGGCCGGGCCGACGGCCGACCAGAGCGAACCCTGGCTGAAGGTACGCAACACCGGCAGCGCCGCCGTCCGGCTGAGCGATGTCAAGGTGCGGTACTGGTTCAAGGCCGATTCGCCGTCCGCGTCCTACCGGTTCGCCTGCTCCTGGGCGGTGAAGGGCTGCGCCAACATCACCGGGACCTTCGGTACGGCCGCCGGCCCGACGGCCACCGCCGACCGTTATCTGGAGATCTCCTTCACGGCGGGCGCGGGCAGCCTGGCTCCCGGCGCGGACACCGGGGACATGCAACTGCGGTTCCACCAGGCGAACTGGCAGCCGCTGGGGCAGAGCGACGACTACTCCTTCGGCCAGGAGCGGTCCACGTACGGCGACTGGTCCCGGGTCACGGCGCACATCGGCGGCGCGACGGTCTGGGGCGAGGCGCCCGGCGGCAACGGCCCGACCGACCCGACGGATCCGCCGACCGACCCGGCCGAAGGGCCCACGCTGTTCGACGACTTCGACTACAGCGGCCACAGCGATCCGAAGATCGCCGCGAACGGCTGGAGCGTCCGCGCGAACTCGGGCGGTCCGGGTGTGCCCGGGGCCAGTTGGGTGCCGGAGAACGTCACGTTCGCCGACCAGGGCGGCAACTCGGTGATGAATCTGGAGACGTCCACCGCCGGGACGGCCGCGTCCACGGAACAGACGGAGATCCTCACCCGGTCCATGAAGTTCCGCGACGGGACGTACGCGGCGCGGGTGCAGTTCAGCGACGCGCCCAGGTCCGGCCCGGACGGCGACCGTCTCGTCCAGACGTTCTTCACCATCAACGACCTCAAGGCGCCGATGGCGGACGACTACGCGGAGTACGACTTCGAGTATCTGCCGAACGGCGGCTGGGGCGAACCGGCCAACATCCTCTACACCACCTCGTGGGAGACCTACCGCCCCGACCCCTGGGAGGCCGTCAACCAGCACAGCGAGGTCCGGCAGAGCTACGCCGGGTGGCACGACCTGGTGGTGACCATCGACGACAGCGCCATCACCTACTACGTCGACGGTCAGCACTTCGGGACGCACGGGGCCGCGTATCTGCCGGAGCGGCCGATGTCGATCAACTTCAACCAGTGGCTGATCGACCTGGCGGGCCAGACCAGCACCACGCCGCGCTCGTACGACCAGCGGGTGGACTACGTCCTGCATGTGAAGGACCAGGTCCTCAGCCCCGCCCAGGTGGGCGCGCTGGTGAGCGGGTACCGCGCGGCGGGCACGACGTTCGAGGACACGGTGCCGGCGGTCTGAGGGGTCCGGGAGTGGGACGGGAGGCGGGCACGCGGCCCAAGCTCAGCGGTCGCTTAGCGTCGCCTTAAGCGGACCATAAGGATCCTCTTCACCCCGTCCCAGCAGGCCGTTCCCGGGTTTCGAGGGGCTAGCTTGCTGAGGGCCGGAGCGGGACGGCCACCGGTGGCGCCGTGTGCAACGGAGGTCACGCCGCCGGGAGTTCGCCCCGCTCCGCTTCCCCTCGCTCGTGCCGCTCAGAAGGAGACCGGATCCATGACCGCTCGTCGCAGGACCACTGGAATCGTCGTGCTGGGTGTCGCGCCGCTCGCCCTCGTCGGGCTCGCGGCCGTCCCCGCCGCCGCCCACGGCTCGATGACGGACCCGGTCAGCCGTGTGTCCGCCTGCTTCGCGGAAGGGCCCGAGAGTCCGAAGTCGGCGGCCTGCAAGGCGGCGGTCGCGGCCAGTGGTACGCAGGCGTTCTACGACTGGAACGAGGTCAACATCGCGAACGCCGCGGGCAACCACAAGTCGATCATCCCGGACGGCAAGCTCTGCTCGGCGGGCCGCGACAAGTACAAGGGGCTCGACCTGCCGCGCGGCGACTGGCCCTCGTCGCCCTTCACCGCGGGCAACCGCACCTTCACCTACAAGGCGACCGCCCCGCACAAGGGCTCCTTCGAGCTGTACATCACCAAGGACGGGTACGACCCGGGCAAGGCCCTGGCGTGGTCCGACCTGGAGGACAAGCCGTTCGCCAAGGTCACCGACCCGAAGCTGGTGAACGGCGCCTATGTCTTCGACGGCATCGTCCCCGCCAGGTCCGGCCGTCATCTGATCTACTCGATCTGGCAGCGTTCGGACAGCCCCGAGGCTTTCTACACCTGCTCCGACGTGGTCTTCGGCGCCGACAACGGCGGCTCGGCCGCCGCGCCCGAGGCGTCCGCCCCCTCCGAGGCCGATGTCGAGGAGGGCGCGTCCAAGTCCACCGTCGACCACGACGGACACGGTGGTGACGGCCCCGAGCAGGCCGGGGAGTCCGGGACGGAGACCGCGGTGAAGGACGTCGGCGGTTACGAGGAGCCGGCCGGCGAGCCCGGGGCCAACGCCCCGGAGGCGAACGAGGCCGGTGCGGCCGAGCCGCAGCCGGCGGGTGGTTCGGAGAACCTCGCCGAGACCGGTGGCGACAGCACCACGCCGTACATCGCGGCGGGCGGCGCGGCGATCCTCGCCGCGGGCGCGGCCGTGATGTTCGGTACGGTCCGCCGCAAGGCCCAGCCCGCGGGCGGCGGCCGGCACAGCCGCTGACGTACGGCATCCGCGGGGCTCCGGACCGATCGGTCCGGAGCCCCGCGGCATGTCCCGCGCCGTGTCCCGCGGTCGTGCCGTCGGCTCAGCCGACGACCGAGGCGCAGGTCGTCGGTGTGGCACGGGCCGGATCGAGCGCGTTGGCCACCTCGTGGAAGGCGATCCGGTCGATCAGCCCGATCGCCAGGTGCTCGGAGACGTTCACCGCGCACAGGTCCTGGAGGGTGACGTTGCGTACGTCCGGCCCGGACAGGAACTGGCTGCGGTACGGCGTGACCACCTGGTCGTAACGGGTCGCGATGACGGTGTACTTGACCCCGGGCACGGTGTCACCGCCCGCGTTGAGCTTCGTGAGGAACGCCGATCCGGCGATCTGGTCGGCGAGTCCGGGGGTCTTCTCGGTGAGCAGGTCCTCCGCGCCGGGGAAGTGCGGCAGCAGTTTCGTCAGGCCGAGCAGGGTCGTGCCGTGGTTGTCGGGCGCGAGTCCGACCAGGGCGTTCACCTTCTGTGCCCCGCCGAGGAACTTGAGGTAGTGGCGGGGCATCATGCCGCCCTGGGAGTGGCCGACGATGTCGGCCTCCGGGGCGCCCGTGGCGGCGAGTACCCGGTCGACGTACGCGCTCAACTGCTCGGCCGACTTGTCGATGGGGCCGAGACCGTTGAAGAACGGCACGCCGGGGAGCTGCCCGTAGTCGAGGGAGAAGACGCAGTAGCCGCGGTTCACCAGGTACGGGGCGAGACCGAGCCAGTTGTCGACGGAGTTCCCGAAGGTACCGTGGACGAGGACGACGGGGCGGGGGTGGGCGGCCGACGGCTTGCAGGAGTAGTTGTTCCAGCCGCTGCTCGCGGCGGCGGCGTTGACGGACGCGGGGGCGGTGACGGCTGTCGGGGTCGCGGTGGGGGCGGCCGCGACGGCGGGGGCGGTGGTGGCGGCCGAGACCGCCAGCAGCAGCGCCGCCAGCGGTCCGAACGCGCGTTTCCAGGGCAGCATCGAGCGATCTCCTTGCGGCTCAAGGGGAAGAGGCGATAGCTGTCAGCCCTGTGGCCCGGACCACATCATTGGCTGTGCTCATGCCAAGTTACGCACGGGTAGGAACTGGAAGGGAAGTTACGCGTCGGTAAAAATTGAACGAATGCCAACGCCGCGCCGGCGACACGGCCCAGGTCCGCCGCGCGCCGGCGCCACCACGCGGACCACCACGGCCCGCCCCGTCACGCGCGGTGCGGCGCGCGCGCCCGTACGGCGAGCGTGCCGGGGACGACCGCCCGGGGGCCGAACCTGGCGCGGGCCCGGTCCGCCACCGCCTCGATGCGGCGCGCCCGGTCGTCCACGGGGTCGAACGTGAGCTGACGGGTGGCCCGTTCGGCCGGGGTCAGCCCCTCGGCCCGCAGCGACAGGGCCCGTACCCGCGCCCGCTGGAGCCCGAGCGAGTCATGGATCCGGTAGGCGGCGCCGATGAGCGCGACGGAGTGCGCGGTGGGTTCGCGCAGCGTGCGGGCGCGGGTCGTCGTGGAGCGGTCGGCGTAGCGCACCGTGAGCGTCAGTGAGCGGCACACCTGCCCCTCGACCCGCAGTCGGCCCCCCAGCTCCTCGGTGATCGAGAGCAGCGCGGACCGGTGCCGGTCCTGGTCCAACTCGTCGTGGGAAAAGGCCCGTTCGGCGGCGAGCGAGCGAGCGGACGCGTTCGGGACGACCGTCGTACGGTCGATGCCGTGGGCCTTCTCGTACACCTCGCGCCCCATCCGCACCCCGGCGACCCGTTGCAGTGTCGACAGCGGGACGGCCGCCGCCTTCCCCACGGTGCCGAGTCCGTACGAGCGGAGCGTACGGGCGGTCGCCGCGCCGACCCCCGGCAACGCCGCGACCGGCAGCGACTCCAGGAACTCCGCGACCGCCCGCACCTCGTCCGGGACGGTCAGCGTGGTGCCCGGCGCGGCCTGACGCGCGGCCATCCCGGCGAGCATCGGGGTGGCGGCGACGCCGATCGCACAGCCGGCCCCGACGTGCGCGAGCGCCCGCACCCGCAGGACGGCGGCGATCTGGGCCGCGTCCTGACCGAAGTACCGCTCGGCACCGCCCACATCGACCAGCGCGGAGTCCGGCGGCAGCGCCTGGACGACCGGGCTGAGGTCGTCGATCAGCCCGAGCAGGGCGGGCAGCGCGGCCTCGATCCCGGTCTCGGCCTCGTGGTGGAACCGTACGCAGAGGATCATCCCGCGCTCCCCGGACTCGAATGCCACAACTTCCGCCCCGTGGGCAGCCCTTCACCGGGCGGCTGGAGATCGGCCCAGGGGTTCATCGCGTAGCCCGTGGGCATCTCGATGCGCCTGCCGTTGTCCGCCCCGGCCCCCGGGCCCGGTGCCGGGGTGTCCAGCGCGGCGGCGACCGCCTCCAGGCCGCCCTTCTCCCGCAGTTCGACCAGCTCCGCCAGGTTCCAGGCCGCCGCGCCGACCACGCTCATGCTCCGCGCGCCGCGCCGCTGCACCACCCCGCGCACCAGCAGCAGCCAGGAGTGGAAGACGGTGTGCGCGCACGCCTCGTGGCTGTCGTCGAAGAAGGCGAGGTCGACCAGGCCCGTGCCGTCGTCGAGCGTCGTGAAGATGACCCGCTTGCCGGAGCGGATCGGCGGGGTCTGGGTGGCCACCTTGGCGCCGGCGACCAGGACGGTCCTGCCGTGCGGCACCTCCCGCAGCCGTTTCGCCGACATCACGCCCAACTCCTCCAGGAACGCGTAGTGGTCCGCCATCAGATGGCGGGACGCGTCCATGCCGAGTACGCCGAGTTCGGCGCTCAGCCGCTCCGTGTCGCCCAGGTCGGGCAGCCCGGCGGGGGCTGTCCGCCGCCCTCCGTCCAGGGGGAGCTGGTCCCCGTGGGCACCCGCCCGCCGTGTCGCACCGTGCAGTTCCGACAGATGCAGCAGCAGATCCCGCCTGTTGGCGCCGAACTCGTCCAACGCGCCCACCTGCGCCAGCCGTTCGGCGACCGGGCGGCCGGGCCTGGCGCGCTGCCAGAAGTCCAGCAGCGAGGAGTAGGGCCGGCCGGCCTCGATCCGCGCGGTCTCGGCCTCGCTGATGCCGTGGACATCGGACAGCGCGAGCCGCACCCCCCAAGCACCGGACACCAGTTCGATTCTATGGACCGCCGCCGACCGGTTCACATCCAGCGGCAGCACCGGCACCCCGCGCCGCCGCGCGTCCGCCAGCAGCAGCCGTTTCGGGTACATGCCGGGGTCGTGCGTCAGCAGCCCGGCGAGGAACGCCGCCGGATGGTGCGCCTTGAGCCAGGCCGACTGGTACGTCGGTACGGCGAAGGCGACGGCGTGCGCCTTGCAGAAGCCGTACGACCCGAAGGCCTCGATGATCTCCCAGGCGCGGCCGACGACCTCGGCCGTGTATCCCTTCTCCCCGGCCGTCCGCTCGAACCAGAGCCGGATCTTCGCCTGCGACTCGGGGTGGGAGAGCCCTCTGCGGACCCGGTCCGCCTCCTCCCGGCCGCAGCCCGTCATGATGTCGAGCATCCGGATGATCTGCTCGTGGAAGACGACCACACCGTAGGTCTCGCGCAGCGCCTCCTCCAGATCGTCGTGCGGGTAGCGGACGGGCGCGCGGCCGTGCCGGGCCTCGATGAAGGGCCGCACCATGTCGGCGGCGACGGGGCCGGGCCGGAAGAGCGAGATGTCGACCACCAGGTCGTGGAACGTGGCGGGCTGGAGCCTGCCGACCAGATCGCGCTGGCCGGGCGACTCGATCTGGAAGCAGCCGAGGGTCTCGGCGGAGCGGATGAGGCGGTACGTCTGCGGGTCGTCCTCCGGCACCTGCGCCGGATCGTCGATGTCCAGTTCCTCGCCGGTGGCGCGCCCGATCTCGGCGACCGCGTGCGCCATCGCCGACTGCATCCGCACACCCAGCACATCGAGCTTGAGCAGTCCCAGCTTCTCGACGTCGTCCTTGTCGAACTGGGACATGGGGAAGCTCTCACCGCTGGTCGGCACGACCGGCGTGCGGCGCAGCAGCGAGGAGTCGGAGAGCAGCACTCCGCAGGGGTGCATGGCCATGGTGCGCGGCAGCGCGTCCAGCGCCTCCACCAGGTCCCACAGCCGGGCGTGCCCCGTCCCCTCCCGCCGCGACTCCTTCGCGACCTCGCGCAGTTCGGGCAGTTCGTCCATCGCCGCGCGGGCGTCGCGCGCCCGGATGTGCGGGAAGGACTTGGCGATCCGGTCGATCTCGGCCGGGTCCATGGACAGGGCGGCGCCCACGTCCCGTACGGCGTGGCGGACCCGGTAGGTCTCCGGCATCGCGACGGCGGCGACCCGCTCGGGGCCGAAGCGGTCGAGGATCGCGCGGTAGACCTCCAGGCGCCGCGCGGACTCGACGTCGATGTCGATGTCCGGGAGTTCGAACATCTTCGGGTCGGCGAGCCTGCGCTCGGAGAGGAAACGCTCCATCAGCAGTCCGTGCGCGACCGGATCGGCGTGCGCGATCCCCAGCAGGTGGTTGACCAGCGAGCCGGCCCCGGAGCCGCGCGCCGCGACCCGGATGCCCATCCCCCGTACGTCGTCCACGACCTGGGCGACGGTAAGGAAGTACGAGGGGTAGCCGAGCCGCTCGATCGTGCCCAGCTCGGCCTCCACCCGGTCCCAGTACGCCCGGTCCCGGTCGTAGCCGCGCAGCACCATGGCCGCGGCCACCCTCGACCGGAGCACCCGTGCGGCGGTCCGCCGGCCGGCGCCGACCAGCCTCGGCTCGGGGAAGTGGACGGCGCCGATCCCGAGATCGCCCTTGGGGTCGACCCGGCAGCTCTCGGCCGTCTCCCGTGTCATGGCCAGCAGCCGGTGCGCGGTGCCCGGCCCGAGCCCGGCCGATTCGGCCACCAGCTCGGCGGTACGGGCCATCGCCGCCGGGTCCTTGAGCCAGCGCTCCCCGCTGTCCAGGCCCTTGCGCGGGTCGATGGGCACCAGTCCGCGGGCGGCGTCGAGGACATCGGCGACCGGGCCCTGACCGGGGTCGGCGTACCGTACGGCGTTGCCGAGCACGGCCCGTACGCCCTGCTCGACGGCGAAGCCGAGGGTACGGGCGGCGTGCCGCAGCGATCCCGGCCCGGTGCCCCCGCGCCCGTGGTGGACGACCTCCAGACGCAGGGCGCCGCCGTAGATCTCCCGCCAGGCGGCGAGCAGCCGGGCGGCGTCGCCGGTCCGGCCGGCGGCCAGGGCCCGGCCGATGCCGGAGTCGGGGCCGAGGAGCACGGTGACGCCCTCGCCGTGATTGTCCTGCCAGGGCAGCAGCGGGCCGCCGTCCCCCGCGGCGTGCGCGGTGGTGACGAGTCGGCACAGATCGGCCCAGCCTGCGGCGCCGTCACGGGCGAGGAAGACGGTGCGGGGCGCGGACTCGTCGACGAAGGCGCCGCCGCGCACCGGGGTGCGCCGCCGTACGGCGGGGGTCCGGCCCCGCTCACGTACCGGCCCGCCGGCCGGTTCGGCCACGGCCAGCTCCACTCCGAACAGTGGTCTGATCCCCTGTCCCTCGCACGCGTCGATGAAGCGGACGGCGCCGCCGAGGGTGTCGCGGTCGGTCAGGGCGAGGGCGTCCATGTCCCGTGCGGCGGCGCTCTCGGCCAGCTGCTCGGGATGGGAGACCCCGTACCGCAGGGAGAACCCCGAGACGGTATGCAGATGCGTGAACCCGGGCATCCGCACCTCCTGATCGATCCGCTCTCACCTCCCCCGCTCCCACCATAGATGAGTATCGAACGTTTGTGCGACATCATGGCTCGTCAGCCATCCGGACCCCTCCGACCTGCGGTAACACCGGGCGCACGGAAAAGCCCGGCCCGCCGGTGACGGCGGGCCGGGCCTCTTGTTCCTGTGGTGCGCCTTCGGTCTGTCCGTACGGTCAGCCGATCTCGGCACCGAACGCCGAGAGCGCCTCCGGCACCGGCTGGAAGAAGGTCTCGCCACCCGAGGAGCAGTCACCGCTGCCGCCCGAGGTCAGACCCAGCGCGGTGTCACCGGCGAAGAGCGAGCCGCCGCTGTCGCCGGGCTCGGCGCAGACCGTGGTCTGGATGAGGCCCTCGACGACGTCGCCGCCTCCGTAGTCCACGGTGGCGTCGAGCGCGGTGACCTCACCGTCGTGCACCTGGGTGGTGGAGCCGCTGCGCGAGACCGCCTGGCCGACGGTCGCGTCGCCCGCCTGCGCGATGGCCTGCGTGCTGCCGTCGTACAGGTCGACCTCGCTCGGGTGCTCCGTGGAGCCGGTGTACTTGACGAGCGCGAAGTCGTTGCCCGGGAACTGCGAGTCCACCATGGAGCCGATCTCGGCGCCGCCGGCGGAGTCGGACCAGGAGCTGCCCGTCGTACCGCAGTGGCCCGCGGTGATGAAGTGCGGCTCGCCGCCGACGACGACGTTGAAGCCGAGGGAACAGCGGCCACCGCCGGAGTGGATGGCCTCGCCGCCGGCTATGAACTTCTTGAACTCCCCGGCGGTCTTCTTCAGTTCGGCCTTGGCACCGAGCTTCTCCACGGCCTTGGTGAGCTTGTTGAGCGCGGCACCCTTGACGGTGCTGTCCGCCGTGACGACGACCTTGTTGGTGACCGGGTCGACGGCCACGGCCGTGCCGGGGGTGCTCGCCTTGCCCGTGAGGGAGCCGCGGGCGTCCTTCAGCTCGGCGAGGGAGTGCGCCACGACCTTCGCCTTGGCGCCCGCCTCGCGCACGGTCTCGGCGGCCTTCTCGTCCACGACGTTGACGACCAGGGCCTTGGTCTTGCTGTCGTAGTACGAGCCGGCCGCGTCGCCGGCCAGGTCGCCGACGAGGCTGGATGCGAGCTTTCCGGCCGCCGGCGCCGACAGCGTCTTCGCCGTGGTCGCGCCGGCGTCCTCACTGGCGTTCGCAGTCTGGAAGGAAATCCCGGCCACGACCATGGCGGTGACGGCGCTGCTCGCGATCGCCACGCGCTTCCTGGAAATGCGACGGTGCTTCAACTGATACCTCCTGTGGGGGCCGCGTCATCGCATGTGGGGTGCGGTGACACGGAGGACGAGGCGCCCACTATTCCTAAACTCGCCAGTAGCACACAAGGTCGACTTCAGGACGTGCACACGGCGGGTTCATTTCCTTTTCAACCCGGTCACGCGGGGAGGTCAGAGTCCGGCCGTTCCATTCGTGAACACTCGGTGCAATCACGGGGTCGGCAGCGGGTGAGGACTAGTCCTGTCTTGAAACAGCCCCTCGGGTCCGGGAGTTCGCCCCGTTCGCACGGTCCCGGAACGGCCCGGGGACGCCCCGGAGAAGATCCCGAACCACCCCGTGAACGCGCCGAGTCCCCGCCCGGAGCTCACGGGCGGGGACTCTTGTCAGCGCTGTTCGGCTCGGCCCGTCAGGCCGGCCGGGCGGTGCTCGGAGGTGCTCAGGTGATGCTGACGCCGTACGCGTTCAGCGCTTCGACGACCGGCTGGAAGTACGTCGTACCGCCGGAGGAGCAGTTGCCGCTGCCGCCCGAGGTGAGGCCGATCGCGCGGCTGCCCGAGTAGAGCGGGCCGCCGCTGTCGCCGGGCTCGGCGCAGACGTTGGTCCGGATCAGGCCCGAGACGATGTCGCCGCCACCGTAGTTGACCGTGGCGTTGAGGCCCTGGACGCTGCCGCTGTGGGTGCCCGTCGTGGAGCCGCGACGGGTCACCGACATGCCCACCGTGGCGTTGGCCGCGCTGGTGATGTTGATGCTGCCGACGGTGCCGGGACGCGGGACCGAGGCGTTGGAGTAACGGACGATGCCGTAGTCGTTGCCCGGGAAGCTGGAGCCCGCCGTCGGGCCGATGAGGGTGGTGCGCGCCGAGTTGGTGTACCAGTTCGGGTTGCCGTCGGTGCAGTGCCCGGCGGTCAGGAAGTAGTCGGTGGTGCCGCTGCGCACGTTGAACCCGGCCGAGCAGCGACCGGTGGGCGAGTAGATCGCGTCGCCGCCGGAGAGAAGCTTGGAGAGCTTGCCGGGGGTCCGCTTGATCTGCAGGGCGCCTGCGTTGGCCCCCGCCTCTGCCTTGATCTCGGCGATCTCCGCCTTGCTGACGGTGGAGTCCGCCTCGACGACGAGAGCGTTCGTCGTCTTGTCGACGTACCAGGCGGTGCCCGCCACGTCGGCACCCAGGATGGCGTCGCTCGCCGCTGTGAGCTGGTTCGCACTGAAGGTCCCGGCCGTGTCGGCGCTCGCCGTGGGGACGGCGAGTGCCGCGGCGGCGACGAGACCGGTGGTGATGGCGAGCAGACGCGTACGTCTCGCTATACCACTGCGGGGGGTGGTGCGCTTGATCCTCACGTGTGGTTCCTCCGAAGGAATCTGGGGCCTGATTGGGGTGGTCCGGCCCGTGAGGCGCAGTCAGGGATACGTCCGCATTCCGGATGTGCCGTGCCCCTGACAAGCGCTGAGGGGAGTATTGGGTGAGCCAACCAGCCGCGCAAGGGCTCCTTCCAGCCACCCTCACCGGCCGGAATGTCACTTACCGTCTTGAAATCGCTGATCGCTTCTGGATCCCGCGGTGCCCACATGCCGGGACGGCCCCGGTCCGCACGGAGCGGACCGGGGCCGTCCAACGACTCGGGCGCACTCAGCGGACGACCACGCTCCGCTCCCCCGCCGGGATCTCGAAGGGCAGCGTGTTCCCGGGTGGCGGGAAGGGGCAGATGAAGTGCTCGGCGAAGGCGCACGGCGGCAGCAGCAACCGGTTGAGATCGACCGTCACCGTGCCGTCGCCGGCCGGCGGGGACGGCCGCAGAAAACGGAAGCGATAGCTGGTCAGGCCACTGGTCGCGTCGGCGAGGACCGCCCAGAGCGACCCGTCGGGCTCGACGGCGGCCTGGAGCGTGTGCTCCGTACCGTCGACGGGGAAGGCCAGTTCACCCGCGAGCCCGAGTCCGCGCTCGCGCCCGTCGGCGTTCCCGACACGCACGGTGCGGCTCTGCGGGTACGGCCGGAAGCGGCCCGGCAGCACCCAGCGGTCGTCGTACGGCGTGGCCTCGACGGTCCTGAACTCCCTGCGCGCCGGGGAGTCCGGGTCGAAGTCACGTACCGCCCAGAGCCCTTCACGGCGCATGACCACCAGTCTGCGTCCGCCGTGCGCGACCCGGGACTCACCGATGGGGCCCCGGTCGGCGGTCAGAACGGCCTCACCGGTCAGCGGCCGGCCGTCGACCGTGATCCCGTCGTCGGCGCCGGCGGTCACTGACACGCCGTCAACACGCTCCCGCCATACGCCGGGCACGGCCGGAATTCGACCTTCCGGGTACTCGGAGAGCCAGTGGGTTCCGGTGAGCGAGAGCGGTCCGTGCGGCGCCGAGACCGAGGCGATGCGGCGTTCATGCCAGTTCTCCCAGTTCCGCACGGGATCCGGGTCGATGTCTGTACTCATGCCGACGCAGCCTTCCACACGCGCCGGGGCCGGGACTCAGCAGCTGCAGTCGCAGCAGTCACAGCAGTCGCACGAATCACAGTCCCGGCAGCAGCCCTCGCGCTTCTTTCGCGACCACGGGCCCTCGTACTCCTTGGCGCAGCAGAGCTTGCAGGTGCAGCAGAGGCCGATCGCCACCGCGCAGCCGGCCCAGAAGCCGCGCCGCTCCGGCCGCCGGGGCGGCTGGGGAAGCGGGTCGGGTCCGGGGCCACCGGGACCACCGGGCGCGCCGCCGCCGTAGGGATTCCCGCCCCCGTAGGGATTGTTCGAGCCGTACGGGTTCCCGCCCTGCCCACTGTACGGATTGCCGCCGCCCTGGACGCTCGCCTCCCCCTGGTGCGAGCAGGACGGTGTCCCGAAGGCGCGGTCGACCGAGGTGCGCAACTCGTGCGCGAGCAGCACGTGCGCCAGCTTGTCGTCGACGAACTCCGCGTCGCGCAGCGCCAGCCTGATGCCGTGCCGCGCGTCGTCCGCGAGCCTGCGCGCCTCGGCGAGTGAGGTCCCGGTGGCCGTGAGCGGGTTCCAGGAACCCGACTCGGCGTCGGCGGCCCGGTCCTCCACGGCGTCCAGCAGATGCGCGAGCCGCCCGAAGAGCCGGCCCGCCTCGGCGAGCGGCGCCGTGTTGGCCGGCCGGCCCGCGAGTACGGCGGTGTGCGCGAAAGCCGCGGCCGTCGCCGTCTCGGTCGGTTCGGTGACGGTGAGCAGCGAGGTACCCGGTCCGGCGAGCGCCTCGATGCCGGTCTGCCGGTCGACCGCGTCGACGAGCACCGCCGTGTCGAAGCCGAGCTCCGCGCCGGTACGCGCGCCCGCGCGGTCCCAGCCGCCGGCTATCCGGCGCGCGGCGACCGCCATCGGACGGCGCTTCAACACCCCGTCCCCGTCGGCGACGTGGTCCCGCACCTTGGCCGAGGCGAGCACCAGGGAGACGGCCGCCGCGAG
Source organism: Streptomyces sp. S4.7 (assembly GCF_010384365.1). Classification (NCBI taxonomy): domain Bacteria; kingdom Bacillati; phylum Actinomycetota; class Actinomycetes; order Kitasatosporales; family Streptomycetaceae; genus Streptomyces; species Streptomyces sp. S4.7. Next base: position 1,376,452 of record NZ_CP048397.1, read on the forward strand.
GCGCGCTCCCTCGCCTTTCGCCACCGGGGCGGTTCGCATACCGCGAAGTGGGCAGGGGCCAGCTGTGCGGCGCCATCCGGTGGCACGCTCGGACTGAGCCTCCGTCAGAACGGAGACGATCAGGCCGTCGTAGTTGGTGACGATGCGGGAGAACTGTCCGTGATCCGAGCGAAGTGCCAGGCAGAGCCCGCACAAATGAGCCATCCACTCGGTCTTGAGGCCCTCCGAGAGCCGGTGGCTACAGGGCCTGACCATTCCGAACACGACGGTTCCCCCATGAGTCGTTCGACGGTGCGTCAGGCATCGTATCGAGCCATCGGTTTCACCCGTACGTCCCCACCGTCACCCGTCTGGCCGGACTTTCATATTTTCAGTACATCAGGGCCCGTATGCAGGAAGAAACCTGACGAATCACCATATCTTCTGCACCAGTACCGTCACGAATCCCCTGCGCGGCGACAATCCACTTGGCGCGCAATCCGCATCATGGACGACCATAGGGATGCGGAACCACAAGCGACCGCGGTGAAAGGAGGCGTCCATGGGATCGGTGCGCAAGGCGAGTGCCTGGCTGGGCCTCGTTGAGGACAACGACGAGCGTTACTACGACGACGAGTACTCCGAGGGTGCCGAGAACAACGACACCTGGAAGACCGATCCGCGTGTGCGGATCGCCGCCGAGGCCGCTCCGGAACAGGAGCGCAGGATCGCCACCGTCACCCCGGAGAGCTTCCGGGACGCGCGTGGGGTCGGCGAACTCTTCCGCGAGGGCGTCCCGGTCATCCTGAACCTCACCGCGATGGAGCCCGCCGACGCCAAGCGCGTCGTCGACTTCGCCGCCGGACTGATCTTCGGTCTCCGCGGCTCGATCGACCGTGTGGCCACCCGGGTGTTCCTGCTGACCCCCGCCGACACCGAGATCGTCAGCGGGGAGTCCCAGGCACACCAGCGGGACGGCTTCTTCAACCAGAGCTGAGCGAGGCGCTCACCGGGTCACCCCCGGTCACCGGAAGGCATCGAGACCGGTGAGTGCCTTGCCCAGCACCAGCTGGTGCATCTCGACGGTGCCCTCGTAGGTGAGCACCGACTCCAGATTCGTCGCGTGCCGCATCACGGGATATTCGAGCGAGATCCCGTTGGCCCCGAGGATCGTGCGCGAGGTACGGCAGATCTCGATCGCCTCCCGCACATTGTTGAGCTTTCCGAAGCTGACCTGCTCGGGAAGGAGCTTCCCCGCGTCCAGACGCCGGCCCAGATGGTGCGCGAGCAGGATCCCCTTGTGGAGTTCGACCGCCATGTCGGCGAGCTTGGCCTGCGTGAGCTGGAAGCCGCCGATCGGCCTGCCGAACTGTTCACGGTCCTTCGCGTAGTCCACCGCCGACTCGAAACTGGCGCGTGCCGCGCCCATCGAGCCCCAGACGATCCCGTAGCGGGCGTGGCTCAGACAGCTCAGGGGCCCGCGCAGACCGGTGACCTCCGGGAGTACGGCGTCGGCGGGGAGCCGCACCTCGTCCATGACCAGTTCGCTGGTGACCGAGGCCCGCAGCGACCACTTGTGCTTGATCTCGGGAGCGGAGAAACCGGGGCTGCCGGCCGGTACGAGAAAGCCCCGGATCCCGTCGTCCGTCCGGGCCCAGACAACGGCGACGCCCGCGACCGAGCCGTTGGTGATCCACATCTTGCGGCCGGTGAGCACCCAGTCGGTGCCGTCGCGCTTGGCGTACGTGCGCATCCCGGCCGGGTCGGAGCCGTGGTCGGGCTCGGTGAGACCGAAGCAGCCGATGATCTCGCCGGCCGCCATACCCGGCAGCCAGCGCTGCTTCTGCTCCTCGGAACCGAACCGGTGGATCGCGTACATGGCGAGGGAGCCCTGCACGGAGACGAGCGAGCGGATCCCGGAGTCGGCGGCCTCCAGCTCCAGACAGGCGAGTCCGTACTGGACGGCGGTGGCGCCCGCGCAGCCGTAGCCCTGGAGCGACATGCCGAGCGCTCCGATGGAGCCCAGCTCGCGGCTCAGCTCGCGGATGACGGGCAGCTCACCGCGCTCGTACCACTCGGCGATGTGCGGCATGACCCGGTCTGTGGCCCAGGAGCGCATCGTGTCGCGGACGGCCAGCTCCTCGGGGTCCAGCAGATCGTCGATGCCGAGCGGGTCGCGCGGGTCGAAGGGCGGACGTTTCGAGGAGGACGGCTTCGGGGCTGAGGGTGCGGACATGTGGCTGCCTCCGGCGGCTCGCGGATGTCGGTGCGCGGTGTCGTTCGCGGATGTCGGTCCGCGGTCGTCGATCCGCGGACCCAGTAAAACTAGCAGCGCTAGTTAGGCTCCGCGCCGACATTACGGCGCAGGGCCGCCGCCCGTCCAGACCCGCCGTGGCGCGCGGCGCTCCGGCCCCCGGGGGCCGCGGCCCCGACCGCCGTACCGTCGCGCGGTGCCGGTATGTCCGCGCTCTCCCCGCGGGGCGGCGCACCGCAGTCCATCACCCGGGGCAGCCGCAGCGCCGCCACCGCGCCGAGCAGCAGCAGCCCCGCGCTGACCAGGAGCGTGACATGCAGACCGTGCACGAAGGAGTGACGTGCCGCGATCCGCAGGGCCTCCCCCGCCGGACCACCGAGCTGGGCGGCCACCTGGTAGGCCTCCCCCAGCGAGTTGGCGGCGGCCGTCCCCGCCGCCTCCGGGACCCCGTGGACCGAGCCCGACGACAGGGCGGGCGCGTAGGCCGCGTTCATGACGCTGCCGAGCAGCGCGATGCCCATCCCCGCGCCGAGCTGGTAGGACGTCTCCCCGATGGCGGCGGCGCCACCGGCCTGCTCGGGCGGTGCCTCGCTGAGCATCGACTCGTACGCCCCGAAGAGTGTGGACTGCAGACCGAAACCGAGCAGCACGAACGCCGTCGTCAGCAGCCCCGGCCGGTCGTGCTGCCCCATCATCACCAGCAGCAGCACGGCGCCCGCGGTCAGGACGAACCCGCAGGCGACCATCCGGCGCGGGCCGACCCTGCGCAGTGTGTACGAGCCGGTGGCACCGGCCGCTATGGCCGCGAAGGTGAGGGGCAGCAGGCGCAGTCCGGTCTCCAGCGGGCCGAGACCCAGCACCAGCTGGAGGTACTGGACGGCGATCAGCTCCAGGCCGACCAGAGCGAGCATGGCGAGCACGATGCAGCCCACGGAGGTGGAGAAGGTCGGCCTGGTGAACATCGTGACGTCTATGAGGGGATGTTTCCGGCGCCTCTGCCGCCGTACGAAGAACGCCACCAGGACCGCGCCCAGCAGCAGCGGCCCGAAGGTCTTGACGTCGAGCATCGACGCGCCCGCGCCCAGGCGCTTGACCCCGAGGACGACGCCGAGCACACCGGCCGCCGCCAGCAGCGCGCCGACCACGTCCCACGGGCCGTCGCAGTCGCCCTTCGACTCGGGCAGCAGGAAGCGGGAGACCGGGAGGATCAGCGCCATCAGCGGCACATTGATCAGGAAGACGGAGCCCCACCAGAAGTGCTCGACGAGGAATCCGCCGAGGACCGGTCCCGTCGCGGCGCCGACGGCGGCGACCGCCGTCCAGATGCCGATCGCCATGGCGCGCTCGCGCCGGTCGGGGAAGACCGTACGGAGGATGGAGAGTGTCGCGGGCATGATCATCGCGCCGCCGATGCCCAGCAGGGCGCGTGCGGCGATCAGTGTCCCGGGAGAGTCGGCGAAGGCCGCGGCGACCGAAGCGAGCCCGAAGATCCCGTAGCCCATGAGCAGGACCCGCCGGCGGCCGATCCGGTCGCCGAGCGTGCCGAAGAGGATCAGCAGCGCCGCGCAGACCAGCGGGTAGGCGTCCACGATCCACAGCAGTTCGACGCCGCTCGGCCGCAGGTCCTCGGTGACGGCGGGGACGGCGACGTGCAGCACGGTCGCGTCGAGCGCGACGAGCAGCAGACTGACGCAGAGTACGACCAGGACGGCCCAGCGGTTGACGTCACCATGGGCACCCCCGCCGACGGCGGCACGCAGCCGCGCTCCGGCCGTGGTGGTCCCGGACATCTGACTACCTCCCAAAGAAGACCCTCGCGCTCGGCGGACCGGGCGGGACTTGCGACGACATGTCCCAGGGGCGGCCCGGCATCGGCGGGCGAGTGCGCGGACAGCGTACGCGAGTTCGCCTGCCGGGAGCGTGGCCCATCTCACCTCGACGAACGTCGAAGTGTCGCGCACGCCGGCGGACGGCGTACGCCCGGGGGGTCACCCCGGTGCGGTCAAGCCTCGGTCAAGCGGTCGGAAAATTCCGTGCGACGCCACGGTGAACTAATTCTGTTGTGCACAAAGACACTTACCGGGGTCCCGCCACGAGCAATAGGGCACAAGGTCACTTGAAATTGCGGAACGGCCTCGGATAAACAGCGATCCGAGACACACTCCACATCACATCGTCATCACAAAGAGACTGGAACGACCGAGTCGGCCGTTCACTCGCTGTAACGTCGATTGGGTGCGTACCGACATCTTCGCCCGACTGGACCGGGAGCCGGAGCCGCCGAAGATAGAGATCCCGCGGATGAGCCGTACCCGCGCGACCCTCTTCGGCGGGACTTTGGCGTTCTATCTCGCCATCGTGGTCGCCGTTCTCGCCTCGTCCTGGCTGGTGACACTCGACTGGAAGATCATGCTGTTCCGGCCGTACCAGCAGTGGCAGCAACTGCACGCGTTCCTCGACTACTTCGTGGTCCTCGGCCAGCGCGGCCCCACGGCCGTGATGATCGCCGCCTGGCTGGGCTGGCGGTCCTGGCGCCAGCACACACTGCGTCCACTGCTGGTTCTCGGAGCCTCGCTGCTGCTGCTCAACGTGACCGTGGGGGCGGTGAAGCTCGGCCTCGGCCGGCTCGGCCCGCACTACGCGACGCAGATCGGATCGGCCGAACTCTTCGCGGGCGGCGACATATTCCCCTCCGGCCACACCGCGAACGCCGTGGTGACGTGGGGCATCCTGGCCTATCTGGCGACCACGCCGCGGGCCAGGCGCTATCTGTCGATCGGCTCGTCCGTGGTCGCCCTCGGCGTCGGCGCGACGACCGTGTATCTGGGCACGCACTGGCTGAGCGACGTCCTGCTCGGCTGGGTCGCCGGTCTGCTGATCCTGCTCGCCCTGCCGTGGTTCGAGCCGACCATCGGCCGTACCGAGACGGCGGTCTTCGCCCTGCGTGAGCGGTGGCGCGCGAGCCGCCGGACGGTCTCCGAGCCGGTTCGGGCCGACGGCCCCTGGCCCGTGATAGTCCCTCAGCTCCCGGCACAGGAGGACGAGGACGCCGGCCGCTCGAAGGTCTCCACGGCCCACTCGGGACGCGGCACGGCCGGCCGGAACACCACCGCGCAGCTCACCCAGCCCCGGCCACACGCCACAACGCGCTCCGAGCGGACCCCGATGACCCCGGCGGGCAGCCGCCGCCCGCCGCGCTCCAGGCCCATGACGGGCGGCTGACCGGCGGGGCACGACCGCGAAGGGCCCCGGCGCCGGTGCGCCGGGGCCCTCCCCTGTCCTGACAAGTACGCCTGAACGCGCGGATATCGCCCGTCCGGCTGGATCAACCCAGCCAGCAGCGAATGACGGTGTCGTTCTCGACCTCGAAGTTCAGCCGCCCCTGGAGGTACTCCAGGGTGATGATGGCGCCCGGCGGCAGCGCCCTGACGGTGGTCCAGCCGCGCTCACGCGCGATCCGCTCGGCCTCGGGGGCGGCGAGGCCCACATAGGAGTCGGGTGCGTCGTCGGGCTGTGCCGGAGGTGTCGGTATCGATGCCATGCGACTCAGCCTAGGCGCTTCGGGCCGTCGCGGCCCGGTCACGCGGGCGACGGCGGACGGTGACGGAAGGGCGGCCTCCGGCGGCTCTCCCGTCACCGCCCCCACGCACTTGCGTACGACAGCGGTCACACTTGTGTCACAGGATCACGACACTTGTTCGGCCACTCCCGCTCGCCTTCGGACCGTTGTTCCCACATCGGCCGTAAGTAAGCGATAAGCAATTCGGCCGACTCGAAGATCACCCTATTTTCCACGTCCGGAATTCCCCCGTTCGACCGTCCGCCGGTATTTGACACGCCGTACGGAATTCACCTCTTCCCCGCACGGTCCTCGGCGGTACGACACCTTCCGGATGGCCGCGGACGGTGCCGTTCCGGTGTTACGGGACGTCTCCCAGAGCCCGGGAAAGGCGGTCCCGCGCCGTCCTCATGTGCTCGGTCAGCTCCACCGGCTCGACCACCTCGAAGTCGATACCGAGGAGCATCACATGGATCACCATCACGTCGAGACCGCCCGCCCCGGTGCGCAGCAGACAGCTGTGCTCGTCCACCGGCTCCAGCACGCCGGCGGACGGCGACACCAGCTGCGCCGCCTCCGCCGCCGACGCGTGGAGCCTGATCACCGCGGACGAGGCGTAGACACGGGTGGAGACGCCCTCGGAGACATAGGCGGCCAGATCGTCCGTGGGCGGTTCGCGGGGCGGGAAGCGCGGGCCGTGCGGGGGCCTGGGAGTGATGCGGTCGGCGCGGAACGTACGCCAGTCGGCACGGTCCAGGTCCCAGGCGACCAGGTACCAGCGGCGCTCGGTGCACACCAGCCGGTGCGGCTCCACGGTGCGGCGGCTCCCGCAGCCGCCGTGGTCCAGGTAGTCGAAGCGCAGCCGCTCGCCGTCCCGGCAGAGGTTCGCCAGCTCGGTGAGGACGCTCGCCTCCACCGTCGGACCGGGGCCGCGCAGCATGGGGACGGTGAAGGCGTTGAGCGCGCCGATCCGGCGCCGCAGCCGGCTCGGCAGGACCTGCTCCAGCTTGGCGAGCGCGCGCACGGACGTCTCGCCGATGCCGTCGACACCGTTGCCCGCCGCCGTACGCAGCCCGACGGCCACGGCGACGGCCTCCTCGTCGTCGAGCAGGAGCGGCGGCAGTTCGGCGCCGGCGCCGAGCTGGTAGCCGCCGCCGGTGCCGGGGCTCGCGTTCACCGGGTAACCCAGCTCACGGAGCCGGTCGACGTCGCGCCGTACGGTGCGCGGCGTCACCCCGAGACGTTCGGCCAGATCCGGGCCGGACCATTCACGGTGGGCCTGCAACAGGGAGAGCAGGCGGAGCAGGCGGGCCGAGGTCTCCAGCATGCGTCGATTCTGACAGCCGTCGAGGACAGGTACTGTCCGCGAAGGGGCCGCTCGACGCCTTCAGTCCGCGGGGTCGAGCCGTACGCGGAGGTTGTTGTCGCCCGAGTAGCAGGGGGCGGCCAGCCAGCCGTCCGCCCGGTGCGCCGGGTAGACGTAGACGTTGCCGCGGTCCCAGACGTCGTCGAGGATCCGCGCGAGCCGGACGGCGGACGCGCCGTGCCGGGGCAGCAGCCACAGGTCCCACAGCTGCCGCGACGTCACGGGCCGCTCGGCCAGCGTGGCGTACGGCAGGGTGAAGGTGAAGTCGCCGCCCGCGCCGCCGGTCACGGGCACCCGGTGCGTACGGGACGCCGTGCCGCTCTCGCGGGGGCCGACGCCGAGCCGTGCCTCGGCCGTCGCGCCGTGGCCCGGCTCGGCGCCGTACAGCACGCCCCGCACGGTCATGGCGCCGTCCGCGAGGTGGATCACCCCGGCCTCCGCGTGCGGTGCGCGGACCCAGCAGCGCAGCGCGAGGCGGCCGTCGGCGGTCGGGTACGGGACCCGGACGGCGACGGGGCCCTCGCCCGGCACCCGGTCGACCAGCGTGCGCACGTCCCTGGTGCCGGGGCGGACGGGCTGTCCCTCGCGGTCGCCGCGCCCGGCGACATGGACGATGTCCCAGCGGCCCTCGGCGAGCGGGGTGGCGTGGTCGAGTACGGCGCGCCGGCCGGTCAGCCGCAGCCGCACCTCGTCCGCGGGCGTCCTGCCGCCGCGTCGGCGCAGCACCAGCTCGGACGCGGCCGCGGGGTCACCGGGGGCTCCGGCGAGTTCGAAGACGACGGTGCCCGCCGCGTCGGCGGCGCAGTGCGCGGTGGGGGCGTTCACCCGGTTCTCCCTCTGCGGACCGCCGCCGCCAGTTCGCGCACGGTCCGCGTTCCTCCGGCGAGGAGGCCGTGCCCGCGCCGTACGGTGCCGATGACCGCCTCGCGCGGCCCCGCCTGCCGGCGGCCGCGGGCGACCAGGGCGGCGAACAGTTCCTCGTGGCGTTCGGCGATCCGCGCCGGGTCGAACCGGGCGGACGACTCGATGGCCGCCAGCCCGGTGCGCCGCCGCAGTTCGTCGTCCTCGATCAGCGCGAGGAGCCCGTCGGCGATGGCGTCCGCGTCCCCGACCGGCACCAGCCGGCCGTCGACCCCGTCCTCGATGATCTCGCCGGGCCCGTGCGGGCAGTCCGTGGAGACCACGGGTACGCCGCAGCGCATCGCCTCGACGATGGTCATCCCGAAGGATTCGAGGCTCGAAGTGACGGCGGCGATCGAGCCCTTGACCCACTCGGGCTCCAACGGGTTGGCCGTGCCCATCAGATGGACGTGGTTGTAGAGCTCGCGCTCGTCGATCAGGGCGCGCAGCGCGGCCCGTTCGTCGCCGGTCGCGTCGCCCGCGCCGTAGATCCGCAGCCGCCAGTCGGGCCTGGCGGCCACCACCTGGGAGAAGGCCCTGATCAGCAGGTCGTACCGCTTGACCGGGGTGAGCCTGCCCGCCGCGACGACGCATCTGCCGGTGGAGTCGGCGGGGGCGACGCCGGGCGCGGGCACGCTGTTGGGGACCGCGTCGATCCGCACGCCGGGCAGGCGCAGCCGGGAGCGGTAGGCGCGCGCGTCGGCCTCGGTCACGGTGGTGACGGCGTCGAGCAGCATGTACCGGTGGGCGATCTCGCGGCGCAGCCGGTGGCTGTGACTGTCCAGGGTCAGGTGTTCCTGGCCCACCCGGACGGGGCCGCGCCGGGTCTGCCGGGCGATGTGGCAGTTGAGGCCGGGACGGGTGCCGACGACGACGTCGGCCGTCAGCGACCGCAGGTGCTCGGCGATACGGGTGTCGGTGAGGCGGCTGTACTGCTTGTGCCGCCCGTCGCCGCGCGGGAAGACCGCGGCGGGGCGGTCGATGTCGGGGTGTCCGCCGTCGTAACCGCCGCTGTCGCGGCGCAGATCGACGAGATGGCGGAGCAGGACGCCCTCGGGGGCGCCGAGCGTGGGCTCGTCGCGGTGGCGGAAGACCGAGACGATCTCGACGTCGTGCCGCTCGGCGAGCGCCCGCGCGAGATTGAACGTGGTCCGGATCGTTCCGCCGACCCCGAACGCGTTGTGGAGCAGAAAAGAGATGTGCATGGGACGCGGTGTCTCCCCGGTTCTCCCTCGGTTTTCCCTGATCGGCCTGGGGGGCGACTGTAGGCGGGCGACCCGCCCTTCCCGCCGCACCCGCGACGCGCGCCGGGGTCCTCGGGCGGTGCCCGGCGCGGCCCCGCGCCCGCGCCACACGGCGGCGGGGACCCCGGCCGGGCCGCCGCGGAGCGGCCGGAAGCTTCACCCGTATGTGCGAGCGCCGGGAGCGGTGCGATTCGTCCTGCTTCGCGCGTGACCCCTGCGACGGCTGACCCGTTGTCTCTTTACGAGCCGGGAACAGCCCGGCCCACGCACCGAGTTCGAGGAGCCAACCGTGCCGCGCATGCTCGACGTCAGCGAAGACGTACGCGCCGAGATCGGCGACGAAGAAGCCGATCGCCTGCTCGTCGGCGACAACTCCCCGGGCAGCTACGACTGCACCTCCTGCCGTACCCCGGGCGACTCCGAGACCGAGCGCACCAGCACGGTGCTGTTCATCGGCGAGGAGACCGCCGTCCTGGCCTTCGCACACGCCACCTGTATCCCCTCCCAGGTCGTCAAGGTGGCCGAGGACCAGCTCCAGGGCGCGGTCCGCAGCATCACCGGCGGGGACCCCCAGGCGCGGGGCGCCGGCGGCGAGCAGGCCGTCCTCGGTGTCACCAGCGGCCTGGTCCTGATCGACAACCAGCTGCACCCCGCCCTCGTCGTGGAACCGACCGGTCCCATCGCCCGGCCCGGTTCGCCCGGCTCGCAGGACGAGTTCCTGCCGCTCCTCGCGGAGCAGGGCTTCCGGCCGGTCGCCGATCTGAGCCGGGTCCCTGCCACGCTGTCCGGCTGGTCGGTGCTGCTCGCCATGGGCCAGCTGCACGCGGTCCTCCAGCCAGGCACCGGCGGTGGCACACCCGTCGCCTGGTGGCAGGCGCATCAGCCGCTCCAGGTCACCGGCGACTGGCGGGCCGCCGCCAACAAGTCGCGGACGGTCCTGGTCTTCGCCGCCCCGGTCGGCTCCATCGGCCAGCAGCCGCGCGAGGACCTGCTGCGCGACGCGCTGGACAAGGCGGCGGCCGACGGGCGTCTGGTCGCGGCGGCGATGCCGCTGGCCGGCACGTGACGGACGACGGGCAAGGCGCCGCGGAGGACCGCCGGGCCGGGGAGCGGTACGGGAGCCCGCACCGCGTCGGTGAACACCGCAGCGGTGAACACCGCGTCGGCGAGGGCCCCGACGGCGGCCGGCCCGTCGGGCAGCACCGCGGCGAGGAACGCCACGACGAGGAGCGGGACCGCTCCGGGGACCCGTCCCATGGCACCGGCGGCTCGGCCCCGCACCCGTCGCGACCAGCATTTTCGCGGGTCAGGCCGCATCCGACGGACGACGGGGTCGTTGGCTCCTACGTGCACTCATACGACCGTCCACGCCAGCAGTACCAGTCCCAGGTCCCCGCCATGCGCCCGGCCCAGGACCCCCCGGCCGGGTACTCGTCCGGATATTCGGCCACGCCGATCTACGACGCGCTGTACTCCGAATACCTGCGGTCGTTCAGGACGCTGCCGGGCGACCGCAGTGGCGAGGAGAATCTGGGCTTCACCGCCTTCGGTACGGGGATGCACGGTTCGTCCTCGGGACGGCAGTCCTCGTTCGGCAGTACGTGGCAGAGCGGCCCGCACTATCCGGGGGGCCGCGCGCAGGCGGCCCTGCCGCCGGCGCCCCGCCGGGGCCTGTGACCTCGGGTCGACCGTACGGAACATGCCGGTGGGCCCGGCGCGGATCCACTCCGCGCCGGGCCCACCGGCATGTCCGTCAGCCGCAGCGCGTCACTTCTTGCGACCGCGCTTCTCCCGCACCCGCACCGAGATGTGGATCGGCGTGCCCTCGAAGCCGAACTCCTCGCGGAGCCTGCGCTCCACGAACCGCCGGTAGCCCGCCTCGATGAAGCCGGACGCGAAGAGGACGAACCGGGGCGGCCGGGTGCCCGCCTGCGTACCGAACAGGATGCGCGGCTGCTTGCCGCCGCGGATCGGGTGCGGGTGCCCGGCGACGAGCTCACCGAGGAAGGCGTTGAGCCTGCCGGTCGGCACGCGTGTCTCCCAGCCTTCGAGAGCCGTCTCGATCGCCGGGACCAGACGCTCCATGTGGCGTCCGGTGCGCGCCGACACATTGACGCGGGGCGCCCACGCGATCTGCCCGAGCTCGGTCTCGATCTCGCGTTCCAGGTAGTAACGGCGCTCCTCGTCGAGGGTGTCCCACTTGTTGAACGCGACGACGAGGGCCCGGCCCGCGTCGACGGCCATCGTGATGATGCGCTGGTCCTGGACGCTGATGGACTCGCTGGTGTCGATCAGGACGACGGCGACCTCGGCCTTCTCCACGGCGGCGGCCGTACGGAGCGAGGCGTAGTAGTCGGCGCCCTCCTGGAGGTGGACGCGGCGCCTGATGCCGGCCGTGTCCACGAACTTCCAGACCGTGCCGCCGAGTTCGATCAGCTCGTCGACCGGGTCACGGGTGGTGCCGGCGATCTCGTTGACGACGACGCGCTCCTCGCCCGCGACCTTGTTCAGCAGCGAGGACTTGCCGACGTTCGGGCGGCCGATGAGCGCGATCCGGCGCGGGCCGCCGATGGCCGTGCCGAAGGTCTGCTTCGGGGCCTCGGGCAGCGCTTCCAGTACGGCGTCGAGCATGTCGCCCGTACCGCGGCCGTGCAGCGAGGACACCGGGTGCGGCTCGCCGAGGCCCAGCGACCACAGCGCCGTCGCGTCGGCCTCGCCGCTCTGGCCGTCGACCTTGTTGGCGCACAGCACGACGGGCTTGCCCGCGCGGCGCAGCAGTTTGACGACGGCCTCGTCGGTGTCGGTGGCGCCGACCGTGGAGTCCACGACGAAGACGACCGCGTCGGCGGCCTCGATCGCGTACTCGGCCTGGGCGGCGACGGCCGCGTCGAGACCGAGGACGTCCTGCTCCCAGCCACCGGTGTCGACGACCTTGAAGCGGCGCCCGGCCCATTCGGCCTCGTAGGTGACGCGGTCGCGCGTGACGCCTGGCTTGTCCTGGACGACGGCCTCACGGCGGCCGATGATGCGGTTCACCAGGGTCGACTTGCCGACATTGGGACGGCCGACGACCGCGAGGACGGGCAGTGGGCCGTGACCGGCCTCGTCGATCGCGCCCTCGATCTCCTCGGGGTCGAAGCCCTCGTGGGTGGCGAGCTCCATGAACTCCGAGTACTCGGCGTCGCCAAGCTCTCCGTGCTCGTCGCCGGAGTCAATGTGGTCGTTCATGAAGTCCGTACCTCGTTCATCGTGATCGGTGCACCGCGACAGCGCGTCGCACTACTCAAGTCCTGCCCGGCGCCCGGTGAGGCGCCTGGCGTTGTCCAGATGGGCGGTCAGCCGCTTCTGGATCCGCAGCGTGGCGTCGTCCATCGCCCGCCGCGTGCGCCTGCCGCTGCCGCCCGCCCGTCGCCCACCACCACCCTCGGGCGAGCTTCGCACCTCTTCTTCTTGCGCGTCGAACGCGTCCCCGAAGACGATGTCGACACGGCTGCGCAGCGGTGGCAGCGCGGATATCAGCCGTCCGCGGCGGTCCGTGCTCCCCAGCACCGCCACCGGGACGATCGGCGCCCCGGTCCGTACGGCGAAGTACGCGAGCCCGGACCGCAGTGAGGCGAAGTCCCCCTCGCCCCTGCTGCCCTCGGGGAAGATCCCGAGGACGCCGCCGCCCTGGAGCACCCCGAGCGCGTCGGTGACGGCGGCGCGGTCGGTGGTCTCACGGTCCACCTTCAGCTGTCCGATGGACAGCAGGAACGGGTCGAGCGGACCGATGAAGGCTTCTTTCTTGATCAGGAAGTGCACGGGCCGGGGCGCGGTGCCCATGAGCATCGGCCCGTCGATGTTGTGCGAGTGGTTGACGGCGAGGATCACCGGGCCGGTCGCGGGGACCCGCCAGGCGCCGAGCACCCGCGGCCTCCACAGGCCGTACATGAGTCCGATGCCGATGCCGCGGCCGACCGCCGCGCCCTTCGGGGACGGTGCGCCCTTCCGGGAGGGTCCGTTCACCGGGCCGCCCGCTTCTCCTCGACGAGGGTGACGACGCACTCGATGACCTGCTGGAGCGTGAGGTCGGTGGTGTCCACCTCGACCGCGTCGGCCGCCTTGGCCAGCGGGGACGTCTTGCGGCCGGAGTCGATCGCGTCCCGCTTGATCAGCGCTTCCCTGGTGGCGGCGAGGTCCGTCGCCTCCTTGCCCTTCAGTTCGCCGCTGCGGCGCGCGGCGCGCGCCTCCGGCGAGGCGGTGAGGAAGACCTTCAGGTCGGCGTCGGGCAGCACGGTCGTGCCGATGTCGCGGCCCTCGACGACGATGCCGTTGACGGCGCCGGCGGCGATGGAGCGCTGGAGTTCGGTGATGACGGCCCGTACCTCGGGGACGGCGCTGACCGCGCTGACCCTGGCCGTGACCTCCTGGGTGCGGATGGGGCCGGAGGCGTCCACGCCGTCGACGGTGATCGTCGGGTTCGACGCGTCGGTGCCGGAGACGATCACCGGCTTGTCGGCGGCCGTGGCGACGGCCGAGGGGTCCTGGATGTCGATGCCGTTGCTGATCATCCACCAGGTGATCGCCCGGTACTGCGCGCCGGTGTCCAGGTAGCTGAGACCGAGCTGGGTGGCCACGGACCGGGACGTGCTCGACTTGCCGGTGCCCGCGGGCCCGTCGATGGCGACGATCACGGCGGCCGGGGCAGTCCTGGCGGCGGTTGCAGCGGTTTCCACGGGGGCGGACACCTTCCTGGTTCACGGGGCGCGGAGTCGTACCCGAGGTGGTTCGCGGATGAGTCTCGGGACGTTCGGGGGGTCGTTTCCGGACGCCCAGACGTCAGTACGCCCCCGCACAAGGTTACCGAGTGCTGGGACCGCGCCTTACACCCCCGCGAAAGCCCGCCCGTGCACCCGCCGGGGGCGTGTCCCGGACACCGCCGTCACCACGCGGCCCTTCCGCCGTCACCAGCGGATCGACCAGCCTCGATCGCGCAGTGCCGCGCTCAGGACGGGGGCCGACGAGGGCTCCACCATCAGCTGCACCAGACCCGCCTCCTGTCCGGTCGCGTGCTCGATCCGCACGTCCTCGACGTTGACCCCGGCGCTCCCGGCGTCCGCGAAGATACGGGCCAGCTCGCCCGGCCGGTCGCTGATCAGGACGGCCACGGTCTCGTACGACGCCGGGGCCGCGCCGTGCTTGCCCGGCACCCGCACCCGGCCCGCGTTGCCGCGCCGCAGGACGTCCTCGATGCCCCGGGTGCCGCCGCGCCGCTCGGTCTCGTCGGCGGACTGGAGGGCTCGCAACGCCTCGACGGTCTCGCCGAGGTCGGCGGCCACGCCCGCGAGGACGTCGGCCACCGGCCCCGGGTTCGCCGTGAGGATCTCGACCCACATGCGGGGGTCGGAGGCCGCGATGCGGGTCACGTCGCGGATGCCCTGGCCGCAGAGCCGTACGGCGGTCTCGTCCGCCTCCTCCAGCCGGGCGGCGACCATCGAGGAGATCAGCTGGGGTGTGTGGGAGACGAGGGCGACGGCCCGGTCGTGGGCGTCGGCGTCCATGACCACCGGCACCGCGCGGCAGAGCGCGACGAGTTCGAGGGCGAGGTTCAGCACCTCGGTGTCGGTGGCGGAAGTGGGGGTCAGCACCCAGGGGCGGCCCTCGAAGAGGTCGGCGGTCGCCGCGAGCGGGCCGGAGCTCTCCTTGCCGGCCATCGGATGCGTACCGATGTACTTGCTCAGGTCCAGACCCAGCCCCTCCAGCTCGCGCCGGGGGCCGCCCTTGACGCTGGCGACGTCCAGGTAGCCGCGCGCGCTGTCCGCGCGCATCGCGGCAGCGACGGCCGTGGCGGTGTGGGCGGGCGGTACGGCGACGATGGCGAGGTCGACGGGGCCCTCCTGGGGCTCCTCGGTGCCGGCGCCGAGCGCCGCCGCCGTCCGAGCCCTGGCGGGGTCGTGGTCCACGAGGTGGACGGCGACACCGCGTCCGGCGAGGGTCAGGGCGGCCGAGGTGCCGATCAGGCCGGTTCCGATGACGAGCGCGGTTCTCACTGGGCGATGTCCTTGCGGAGGGCGGCCGCAGCGCCGAGGTAGACGTGCGCGATCTCGGACCGGGGGCGTTCGGACTCGATGTGGGCGAGGATGCGGACCACGCGGGGCATGGCGCCCGCTATGTCCAGCTCCTGCGCGCATATCAGCGGTACGTCGGTGATGCCGATGCCGCGCGCGGCGGCGGCCGGGAAGTCGCTGTGCAGGTCGGGGGTGGCGGTGAACCAGATGCTGATCAGGTCGTCCGCCCCGAGGCCGTTGCGCTCCAGGATGGCGCAGAGCAGCAGGGCGACCTGCTCGTCCATGTGTCCCGGCTCGTCCCGCTCCAGCTGGACGGCCCCTCGGACAGCTCGTACCGGCACGTCGTACTCCTCGTCCCGCTCAGTGATCGTGTTCCGCTTCCAGGTTAGACAGAAGATCGACGGTACGGACCGGGCGACCGTTGCGCGAGACGGCCTGGGGCGGGGCGGATCCGGGCCGGGGCTCCCCGTAATCTGCGTGCGCATGAGACCCGAGGACCTGGTACGTGAGCACACCGTCTACGCGTGCGTCATGGGCTCCCGCGCCTTCGGGCTGGCGACCGAGGACAGTGACACCGACCGCCGGGGCGTGTTCCTGGCTCCGACGCCGCTGTACTGGCGCTTCGAGAAGCCCCCGACGCATGTCGACGGGCCGGCCGAGGAGCAGTTCTCCTGGGAGCTGGAGCGGTTCTGTCTGCTCGCGCTGCGCAGCAACCCCAATGTGCTCGAATGTCTGCACTCGCCGATGGTCGAGCACGTGGACGACACGGGCCGCGAACTCCTGGCCCTGCGCGCGGCGTTCCTCTCCCGGCAGGCGCACGAGACCTTCGTCCGCTACGCGATCGGCCAGCGCAGGAAGCTGGAGGCGGACATCCGGCAGCACGGCGGGCCGCGCTGGAAGCACGCCATGCACCTGCTGCGGCTGCTCGGCTGCTGCCGCGACCTGCTGCGTACGGGCCGGCTGGTCATCGACGTGGGCGAGGAGCGGGAGCCGCTGCTGGCGGTCAGGCGCGGTGAGGTCCCGTGGCCCGAGGTGGAGCGGCGGATGAACCGCCTCGGTGAGGAGGCCGACGCCGCGCTCGCCGGCTCCGCGCTGCCCGCCGAGCCCGACCGGGCGCGGGTCGAGGACTTCGTGATCCGCGCGCGGCGGGCGTCAGCGCTGCAGGCGGGTGCGGACGACGAGGTCGTGGAGGGCCTCGTAAGCGGCCGGCGAGTCGGGTAGCCGGGTCCGGTCCCTGGCGTCCGCCAGGACCTCGTGGAGCGCGTCCACGTCGCTCTGGAGCCGGGTCGGGGCGAGGCCGGTCGCCGCGCCGTGTTCCGCCTCGGCCTTGGCCTCGATCAGCTCGGGCAGATAGCCGGGCGCGCTCACCTCGGCGATCAGGGTGGGCAGATGGGCCTGCACCTCGCCGCTGCGCATCAGATGGATGCCGGTGAGCAGCGCGCGGAAGGTGTAGAGCAGCGGCTTGAGTTCGCCGGTCTTCTCGAAGAGCCGCCACTGGGTGGCGGCGAACCCCCGGTAGTGGTGCGCGTGGTGGCCGGTCAGCACGCCCGGCGCCAGCGCCAGCAGTTCCCGGTGCGCCTGTGTCGAGTGCACGATCAGCGGCGAGTGGAGCTGTTCCAGTACGTAGCCGTTGCGCCGCATCATCATGCGGACGAACTTCCGCAGGTCGTGGCTGACGAGGTCCATCTCCACACCGTCGTTGTCCCACATCCGCGACCGGGTCTCGTCCGGTTCGTGCAGTCCGATGAGTTCGGCCACCGGCAGCAGATGGGCGCCGCGCAGGTCGACGTCCGAGTCGGTGGAGGGGAAGCCGTAGAGGTGGGCGCCGGAGACGGTGGCGAACAGCAGCGGATCCGTCTCCTCGGCGAGGGCCGGGGCGAGATCGGTCGTCGGCAGCCCGGCCCGCAGGAGGCGCCGCGCGCGCGTCGCCGGGGGTTCGTCGATCGGGTCGCCGAAGGGCGTGCCGTCCGCCACGTGTTCGTCATCCATACGCATGGATCAAGCGTCCCAGAGTGCTCCGAGTTCCAGCAGCTCCTCGCGGTACTCGATCCGGTCCGCCCACTCCCCGGGCCAGGCGCCGGCCCCGAGGTGGGCGCCCGCGAACGCGCCCGTCAGGCAGGCGATCGAGTCCGAGTCGCCCTTGGTGCAGGCGGCCCGGCGCAGCGCCGTGACCGGCTCCTCGGGGAAGAGCAGGAAGCACAGGAGCCCGGTGGCGAACGCCTCTTCGGCGATCCAGCCGTCGCCGGTGGCCAGGCACGGGTCGGTCTCGGGGGACGGTGTGCGCAGGGCCTGTCCGAGCCGTTCGAGCACGGCCAGGCAGTCGTCCCAGCCCCGCTCGATGAAGTGCTCGGGTGTCGGGTCCTGGCTGTGGGTCCACAGGTCGCCGAGCCACGCGTGGTGATAGCGGGACCGGTTCTCGTACGCGTAACTGCGCAGCAGACCGACCAGGCCCAGCGGTTCGGTCCCCCGCGCCAGCAGGTGCACCGCGTGCGCCGTGAGGTCGGAGGCGGCCAGCGCGGTCGGGTGGCCGTGGGTGAGGCCGGACTGCAACTGAGCGGCGCCGGAGCGCTGTTCGGCGCTGAGACCGGGGGCGAGTCCGATCGGCGCGACCCGCATGTTGGCGCCGCAGCCTTTGGAGCCGATCCGGCTCGCCCGCTGCCAGGGCCGGTCGCTGTCAAGCAGCTGACAGGCGGTCATGCAGGTGTTGCCGGGGGCCCGGTTGTTCTGCGGGTCGTGGAACCAGTTCACGAACTCCTCGCGTACGGGCCGGGAGAGGCGCAGCGGTCCGAGCGGGCCGCGGTCCATGGCCGTGCGCAGACCGCGGCCGAGTGCGAGCGTCATCTGGGTGTCGTCGCTGACGGTCGCGGGCTTCAGCAGCGATATCTCGCGCCAGGGACCGAACCTGGCGAGGATCGAGGGCACGTCGTTGAACTCGGTGGGGAAGCCGAGGGCGTCGCCGAGCGCGAGCCCGGTCATGGCGCCGGTGGCGGCTCTCTTGGCGGCGTTCTCCGATGAGGTCATGGGGTGGAACGTCCTTCCGGTCGAAGCAGCGGCGGGTGAAGTGCGGTGGCGGTACCGGCGCGGTAGAGGGCGGCCGGTTTGCCGCGTCCGCCGGTGCGGCGCGGCGGGCCTTCCACCGGTTCGACGAAGCCGGGTGAGGTCAGCACCTTGCGGCGGAAGTTGGGGCGGTCGAGCGCCACGCCCCAGACCGTCTCGTAGACCTGCTGGAGCTCGCCGAGGGTGAACCGGGGCGGGCAGAACTCCGTGGCGAGGCAGGTGTATTCGAGCTTGGCCCCGATGCGGCGCCGGCCGTCGGCCAGGATCCGGCCGTGGTCGAAGGCGAGCGGGCCGGGTTCGCCGTCGTCGTACCGGGTCCAGCGGGCCTGGGCGGCGTCGCCCCCGCCGCGCGGTTCGGGGAGGTCGGGCACGAGCGCGGTGTACGCGACGGAGACGACCCGCATCCGGGGGTCGCGGTCCGGGTCGCTGTAGGTGCGCAGCTGCTCGGGCCGCAGTCCGGCGACGGTGTCGGGCGACAGTCCGGTCTCCTCGGCGAGTTCCCGTCTCGCCGCCTGTCCGGCGGACTCCCGGGGCCGTACGAAGCCGCCGGGCAGCGCCCAGTGGCCCAGATACGGCTCCTCGCCGCGTTCGACGAGCAGGACGTGGAGGCTGTTCTCACGGACGGTGAAGACGGCGAGGTCGACGGTGACGGCGAAAGGCACGAAGTCGGCGGGGTCGTAGTTCTCGGGCGCGCGTGGCGGTCGGGTCGGGGGCGGCTGTTGGGGTGTCATCTGTTCTACGGCAGGGGTGCGGCGAAGTACCAGCCCTGGTCCAGCAGGGCGTCCACGGCGGCGACCGCGTCGGTGAGCCGTTTCTCGCGCGGCCCGTCGAGCGCGACGAACGGCCGCCCCGTGCGGGTCAGTTCGTCCCGGAACCGGCCGGTCATCCAGGGCCGCAGCTCCTCGCCGTCCCGCAGTCCGTCTTCCTCGAAGGCGACGCCTTCGTGGCCGGTGAGCAGCCACAGATGGTGCGGTACGCGGTCGGCGACCTCCTCGACGAGCGGGTTGCGTCCGCCCACGTACCGCTCGTGCCAGACGGTGGTGGCGAAGGAGTCGGTGTCGCAGAACAGGACGGGTGAGCCTGCGCGGGCCGCCGCCTCCTCCCACTCGTTCTGCCGCTCGGCGATCAACGGGAAGTCCCCAGTGGTGAATTCGACGTCCTCCCACTGCGCGCCGGGCCACCTGGCGCGCAGGGCGGCGAGCTTCCGTTCGCAGAACTCCCGTCCGTACTCGGCGACGCAGAGGGTGCGGGCCCAGACACCGCCGCGCGCCCGGAAGTGCTCGGTGAGGGCCCGCGCCAGGGTCGTGGTGCCGGTGGATTCGGCGCCGAGCACCACGACGCGGCGGGTGAGCGCGGCCCGGACGGGCGGGGCGAGGAAGTCCCAGCAGCCGGCCGGGTCCTTGCGGACTGCGGTCCCCGAGACGGGGTGGAGCGTGCGGCCGGGGTCCACGACGACGGACTCGGCGCCGAAGCGGCGGGCGAGTTCGTCCCCGTACGACTCGGAGGTGAAGAGGGCGTCCACGGGTTCGGGGACGGCGTCGCGGAAGACCGCCATGTGCGCGTCCCAGATGGCCGGGTCGTGCAGATCCATGCGGGTGTCGTCGACGGCGCCGACGACCCTGACGTCCGGGTGGACCTCGCGCATCCAGGCCACACGGTCGGCGAGCGGGACCGACTCGACCGAGGCGGCGCAGACGAGGACCGTGAGCCGTTCGCAGCGCTCCCGCGCGGTCCGTACGAGGTGGTGGTGGCCCGTGTGGGGAGGGTAGAACTTGCCGAGGACCAGACCGTGTCCGTATCTCGCGCCCATGTCGTGTCCGTCTTGCGCGCTCATGCCGTGACCTCCACCGGTCCGGACGGACGCCGCTCCAGGTCGCGCGACCAGTTGCGCAGTCCGATGACGCACAGGGTCATGAAGCCGATGTAGAGGATCGACGTCAGATAGAGGTCCTTGTGCGCGTAGAGCGGGATGTAGACGACGTCGGCCGCGATCCACAGCCACCACGACTCCAGGCGCTTGCGGCACTGCCCGTAGGTCGCCATCAGCGACAGCGCGGTGGTGACGGCGTCCCAGAACGGCACCGTCGAGGAGGTCTGGTGGTCCAGGAGCAGCGTCAGGGCGAGCGTGCCCACCGCCCCCGCCGCGAGCAGCCAGCCCCGCTCGGTGCGCGAGGTGCGCCGCACCGGGAGGTACCCGGAGCCTGGTCCACCCCCGTGGGTCCAGGTCCACCAGCCGTACGTGGCGAGGGCGATGAAGACGACCTGCAGCCCGGCGTCGGCGTAGAGGCCGGCCTGGGCGAACAGCAGGATGAAGAACAGGTTGTTGGCGATGCCGATCGGCCAGTTGGCGATGTGCTGGCGGGCGACGAGCCAGACGCAGAGCGCTCCGCTGCCGAAGCCGAGCACCTCGGTCCAGCTCACCGGTGTGTCGAGAACGGTCACGAGCGGCTGCTGCAAAGGGTCGAGGAAAACCGCGAGACTCACGCCCGCCTCCTTAATGGTCACCTTGACTATAAAGGTGAACGGGCGCGCGCCACAAGCGGAAAAGCCCGCGGCCTCGGGCCACGGGCTTTCGTCACTCGGTGCGGGTCCGGTCTCGTCTACAGACCGACCTCCTTCATCAGCATGCCGACCTCCGTGTTGGTGAGACGGCGCAGCCAGCCGGACTTCTGGTCGCCCAGCGGGATCGGTCCGAACGACGTCCGGACCAGCCGCTCGACGGGGAAGCCCGCCTCGGAGAGCATGCGTCGCACGATGTGCTTGCGGCCCTCGTGGAGCGTGACCTCGACCAGGTAGTTCTTCCCGGTGTTCTCCACGACACGGAAGTGGTCGGCGCGCGCGTAGCCGTCCTCCAGCTGGATGCCGTCCTTGAGCCGCTTGCCCAGCTCACGCGGCAACGGGCCCTGAACGGCGGCGAGATACGACTTCTTCACGCCGTACCTGGGGTGGGTGAGGCGGTGGGCCAGCTCACCGTGGTTGGTGAGCAGGATGATGCCCTCGGTCTCGGTGTCCAGCCGGCCCACGTGGAACAGCCGCGTCTCGCGGTTGGTGACGTAGTCGCCCAGGTTCTGCCTGCCGTCCGGGTCGCCCATCGTGGAGACGACACCGGCCGGCTTGTTCAGCGCGAAGAAGAGATACGACTGGGTGGCGACGGTCAGCCCGTCGACCTTGATCTCGTCGTGCTGCGGGTCGACCCGCATGCCCTGCTCCACGACGATCTCGCCGTTGACCTCCACGCGGGACTGCTCGATCAGCTCCTCGCAGGCCCGGCGCGAACCCATGCCGGCGCGCGCCAGCACCTTCTGGAGCCGCTCGCCCTCCTGCTCGGCGCCCGGGTTGGTCCTGGGGGTCCTGATCTCCGGCTTGTCGGCGTACCGGTCACGGTTGCGCTGCTCGATCTTGGCGTCCAGCTCACGCGGGCGGGCGGGCTTGCCCTGCGCCCGGCGCTTGGCCGCGACGCTCGGGGCCTTGGGGCCGCCCTTGGCACCGCCGCGCGCCGAGGCGCCACGGCCGCTGCCGCTCTGGCCGCCACCCTGACCGCCACCGCCGGGACCACCTGAGCGCCCGACGTCGTAACGGCGCTCCTCGGGACGCGGGGTGCCCTCACGCTTCGGCTGCTTGTCACCGCGCGCACCGCCGCTGCCGCCGCTCCCCCGGCCCGCGCCGCTGCCCCCGCTGCCGCCGCGACCGCCACCGGCCCTCGACTGAGGTTTGCCGCCGGCGGCTCCCCGGCCGCCGCCGCTCCGATTCCCGCTGCCGCTGCCGCTTCCGCTGTTCCTGCCGTTGCTTCGCATCAAATGTCCGTCTTGTCGTCTGCGTGAGTTTCCGGGGCGTACGGTGCGTCCGGATCGAACGACGGAACGCCTTCCAAGGTGTCGGCCTCGATCGCGTCCGCCTCCGGAAGGAAGGGCGCGAGTTCCGGAAGCTCGTCCAGACCACGCAGGCCCATCCGCTCCAGGAAATAGTTCGTCGTCCTGTACAGGATCGCACCTGTTTCGGGTTCCGCTCCCGCCTCCTCGACCAGACCGCGCTGGAGGAGGGTCCGCATGACCCCGTCACAGTTCACTCCGCGTACGGCCGAGACCCGGGACCGGCTGACCGGCTGGCGGTAGGCGACGACCGCCAGGGTCTCCAGGGCGGCCTGGGTGAGCCGGGCCTGCTGGCCGTCGAGCACGAAGCCCTCGACCGCCTGCGCGTACTCGGGCCGCGAGTAGAAGCGCCAGCCGCCCGCGACGAGGCGCAGCTCGAAGCCGCGCCCCTGGACGGTGTACTCGTCGGCCAGCTCGCGCAGCGCGTCGGCGACGGCCCGGCGGGGCCGGTCCAGCACCTTGGCCAGGTGGTCCTCGGTCGCGGGTTCGTCGACGACCATGAGGACCGCCTCCAGGGCGGGCTTGATCTCGAGGTCGGCGACCGTACGGTCCTCGCTCACGCCTTCTCCTCGCTCGCGTCCTTCGCTGCCTCTGTCCGCGTCGCGGTGTCGGGCGGGCGGTCGAACTCGTCCGTCACCCGCGGCGACTCGTCGTCGTCCCCGCCCGTCCAGCGCACCATGAGCGGGCCCAGGGCCTCGTCCTGGTCCAGGGCGACGGCCTTCTCCCGGTAGAGCTCCAGCAGGGCCAGGAAACGCGCCACGACGGTGAGGGTGTCCGGGGCGTCCTCGGCGAGTGTCAGGAAACTCACCTCGCCGGCCGCCCGCAGCAGGGCCACGACGATCCCCGCCTGCTCCTGGACGGAGACGAGCGGCGCGTGGATGTGGTCGACGTACACCTGCGGTCTGGGCTTGGGCTGCATCGCCTTGACCGCGAGCCGGGCGAAGCCCTCGGCGCCGATGCTGATGACGACCTCGGGGAGCAGCGCGGCGTGGTGCGGCTCCAGGCCGACGGTACGGGGGTAGCGCCGCGACTCGGCGTCCAGCCGGGCGCTGAAGATGTCGGCGATCTGCTTGTACGCGCGGTACTGGAGCAGGCGGGCGAAGAGCAGGTCCCTGGCCTCCAGCAGCGCCAGGTCGCCCTCGTCCTCCACCTCGGCGGACGGCAGCAGGCGCGCGGCCTTGAGGTCGAGGAGCGTGGCGGCGACGACCAGGAACTCGGTGGTCTGGTCGAGGTCCCAGTCGGGGCCCATGGCGCGTATGTGCACCATGAACTCGTCGGTGACCTTGGAGAGGGCGACCTCGGTGACGTCCATCTTGTGCTTCGAGATCAGCTGGAGGAGCAGGTCGAAGGGCCCCTCGAAGTTCGCGAGCCGTACGGTGAACCGCCCGTCGTCGGGCTCGGGTTCGGACTCCTGCCCGGCGTCGGGCCCGGCGTCCGTGTCGGGCCCGGCCTCCGGCTCGGCCACGGGCGCGGGCTCGGCGTCCGTGTCCGGTACGGGCTCCGGATCCGGTACGGGCTGCGGATCGGGTACGGGCTCCGGCTCCGCGGCGGGTTCCGGTACACGCGCCGGTGCGGCCTCGCGTACGACCGCGGGCTCGGGCCCCGGCTCGCGTTGAGGCTCGGGCGCGGGTACGGGCGCGGGTTCCGGCGCCGGCTCGGGCACCACCGGCTCCGCCACCGCGGGCCGCGCCGTCGCGCCGGCCGCCCCCGGCCCGCGTCCCAGCGCACGGCGGGACGAGCGGGCTGTGGAGTCGTCGGTCGGCGGCATGGCGGTCCTGGAGGCGGGAGGAGCGGGCTCGGCCCGCCGAGGCTACCTTCAGCGCCCGCGCAGGCGCCGGACGAGGATGCTCGCGTCGCCGCGCGACTCCAGGTCGGCGAGGACCACGGCGACCGCCTCGCGGACGATCCGCCCCCGGTCCACGGCGAGTCCGTGCTCGCCCCGCAGCACCAGACGCGCGTGCTCCAGGTCCATCAGCTCCTCGGCGGAGACGTAGACCGTGATCTTCTCGTCGTGCCGTTCACGGCCGCTGGGGCGGCGGTTGGCCCCGCGGCCCCCTCTGCGGCGCTGACCGCCCCGCGGACCGCCCTGCTGGCCGACGGTGGGCGTACCCGCGCCGCTGCCGCTGCCGCCGTCCTGCGCCGCCTGCGGCCGGCGCTGCTGTTCCCGCTCGGGGGCGCGGCTGCGGGACGTGGCCGACGAGTCCGCGTCGGTCGCCGAGTGCTCCTGGGCCGGTGCCGGTGCCGCCGACTGCGCGGCCCCCGGCTGGTCGGCGCCCTGGTCACTCTCCCCTGCCGGTGCCGGGACCCGCGGCTCACCGTTCGCGGTACGCCGCCGGTCCCCCGGTGAGGAAGCCTGGAGCGCCATGCCCCCGGTCGTACGGAACAGCTCGTCGGCCCCGGGCAGACTCACTCGGCGTGACACCGGGCGAGCACCTCCCTGGCGAGCTGGCGGTAGGCGGCGGCGCCGACGGAGTTGGAGGCGTAGGTGGTGATGGGCTCACCGGCGACCGTGGTCTCCGGGAAGCGCACGGTCCGGCCGATCACCGTGTGGTACACGTGGTCGTCGAATGCCTCGACGACCCGCGCCAGGACCTCGCGGCTGTGCACCGTGCGGGAGTCGTACATCGTGGCGAGGATGCCGTCGAGCTCCAGCTCCGGGTTGAGCCGCTCCTGGACCTTCTCGATGGTCTCGGTGAGCAGGGCCACTCCGCGCAGCGCGAAGAACTCGCACTCCAGCGGGACGATCACCTTGTGCGCGGCGGTCAGCGCGTTCACGGTCAGCAGACCGAGCGAGGGCTGACAGTCGATCACGATGTAGTCGTAGTCCTGCATCAGCGGCTTGAGCGCCCGCTGGAGCGTGGACTCCCTGGCGACCTCGCTCACCAGCTGCACCTCGGCGGCCGAGAGGTCGATGTTGCTCGGAAGCAGGTCCATGTTGGGCACGGCGGTCTTGAGGAGGACCTCGTCGGCCGACATGCCCCGCTCCATGAGCAGGTTGTAGACCGTGAGGTCGAGCTCCATCGGGTTGACACCGAGACCGACGGACAGGGCGCCCTGCGGGTCGAAGTCGACGAGCAGCACGCGCCGGCCGTACTCCGCGAGCGCGGCGCCCAGGTTGATGGTCGACGTGGTCTTGCCGACGCCGCCCTTCTGGTTGCACATCGCGATGATCTTCGCGGGGCCGTGGTCGGTGACCGGCCCGGGGATGGGGAAGTACGGCAGGGGACGACCGGTCGGGCCGATTCGCTCGCGGCGCTGGCGTGCGGCGTCGGGCGCGAGGGTGGCCGCGTACTCGGGGTCGGGCTCGTACTCTGCGTCGGGGTCGTAGAAGTGCCCCTGGGGCACCTCGTCGAAGTCGGCGAAGTGGGTGGACTCTCGGCCACTCTCGTTGCCGGCCATGGCGTTCACGTGTTGGCCGTCCATCGTCTGGTGGGCTGTCGTCGTGTGCTGATGGGTGGTGAAGGTGCGGACAGCGACGGAGCCGACGGCCTCTAGCCCGGACGACGGCCTCTGGTGGCCCATCGCAGGCATTCCTGGTTGACCACCCCCGGGAGTAAATGTCGACTCATTCACAAGTCGTCTTACCTCCTTGGACGTGACCAGGAAACTTATCGATAGGTCAGCGTGGCACCATGCCGACGGTTGGCGACTCTATGGCGTGTCACCACTCCGCAGCAACACAATCCGCCGGACCCGGCCCGATGTGTCGGCAACCGAACACCCTTGTGTCAAGGGCGCGCGGTCCCCCGTCGACGCGGTTCACACGGGTGCGAAAGGGTTAAAGGGTTACGTTCGAGGCGAGTTGAACGACGGCCGGGAAGTGGCCGGACACACAGCCGGCCGGACCTTGTCGAGCAAGATCCGGCCGGGGGCGCGAGGTTGACGGACGCCGTTGACGGGTCAGGCCAGAACGGCGGCCAGTTCGATGTGCGGAAGCCCGTGCGCCTCGGCCACGGAACCGTAAGTGACCTGCCCGTCATGGGTGTTGAGGCCCTTGGCGAGCGCCGGGTCGCGGCGCAGCGCCTCGGTCCAGCCGAGGTTGGCCAGCGCCACGATGTAGGGAAGCGTGGCGTTGGTCAGCGCGTAGGTGGAGGTGTTGGGTACGGCGCCGGGCATGTTGGCGACGCAGTAGAACACCGAGTCGTGGATCCGGAAGGTCGGCTCGGCGTGGGTGGTGGGGTGTGAACCCTCGAAGCAACCACCCTGATCGATTGCAATGTCGACAAGTACACTTCCGGGCTTCATCTTGGCGACGAGCGCGTTGGTGACCAACTTCGGCGCCTTCGCCCCGGGGATGAGAACGGCGCCGATGACGAGGTCGGCCTCGACGACCGCGCGCTCCAGTTCGTACGCGTTGGAGACGATGGTCTGCACCTTCGTGCCGAAGATCTTGTCGGCCTCGCGCAGCTTGTCGATGTCC
Organism: Streptomyces sp. S4.7; assembly: GCF_010384365.1. Lineage (NCBI taxonomy): Bacteria > Bacillati > Actinomycetota > Actinomycetes > Kitasatosporales > Streptomycetaceae > Streptomyces > Streptomyces sp. S4.7. Next base: position 1,403,147 of record NZ_CP048397.1, read on the forward strand.
CGGTCGAGCAGCGTCACGTGAAAGCCCATGCCGACGGCGATCTGGGTCGCGCTCCAGCCCGAGACACCACCGCCGATGACGACGGCGCGGCCCGGAGCCGTACCGGGGACGCCGCCGGGCAGCACACCGCGGCCGCCGACCGAGCGCATCAGGTGGTACGCGCCGACCTGCGGGGCCAGCCGCCCGGCCACCTCGGACATCGGGGCGAGCAGCGGCAGCCGCCGGTTCACGGTCTCGACGGTCTCGTACGCGATGGCGGTGGTGCGGGAATTCAGCAGCGCGTCGGTGCACTCGCGGGAGGCGGCGAGATGCAGATACGTGAAGAGGGTCTGGTCCTTGCGGAGGCGGTGGTACTCCTCGGCGATGGGCTCCTTGACCTTCAGTACGAGGTCGGCGGTGGCCCAGACCTCGTCCGCCGCGGGCAGGATCCGGGCGCCGGCCGCGACGAACTCGGCGTCCGTGATCGAGGAGCCGGCGCCGGCGTCCCGCTCGATGACGACCTGATGACCGTGGCGCACCAGCTCGTGCACTCCGGCGGGGGTGATGGCCACCCGGAACTCGTTGTTCTTGACCTCGCGGGGGATACCGACGAGCACGATGATCACGGTCCTTGGCTCAGGGGTGTTCGGGCAATGCCCTACAAACCCATACGCCGAGGGCGCATCGGAAGGCATCGCTGACTTACGACAGAGCCAGTCTAATGAAGGACTTCCTGCTGTCCAGCCTTGCAAAGCATCAATCTTCTGCCGAGGTGCTACGGATTTCGTAGGCTGGGGCGGTGGTGGCGGTCAGTCGTTCGGAGGCTTTGCGGTGCAGTCGGGCCGCCGTCGGGTCGCCGAGGCGCTCCAGCGTGTCCGCGAGCCTCAGCTCCAACTCGGCCTGGATAGGGGTGTCGCCGGCCAGCCGGGCCCACTCCACGGCCTCCTGACAGGTGTGCAGCGAATCCTCGGGACGGCCCGCGTACTCCTGGACCCTGGCCGCCTCACTGAGCGCGCGGGCCTGGCCGGTGAGGTCCTGGAGCCTGCGGAAACCCGCGGCGGCGGCCCGCCAGTGGCGCAGCGCCTCGCCGTAGCGGCCCGCGTAGGTGTGGACGGTGCCGAGCCGTCCGTACAGCCGCGCCTCCTCGGCCCGCTCGCCGCGGCTGAGCCGCTGCGCGAGGGCGCGGCCGTACCAGTCGGCGGCGCGGTGCCAGTCCTGGAGTTCCTGGTAGGCGCTTCCCACGGATTCCATCGCGCGGCCGGTGGCGTAGTGGTCGTTGGCGGCCTTTCCGGCGTCCAGAGCGGACCGGTAGCGGGCCAGCGCGTCGTGCGTACGGCCCGTCCGGGCGTCCAGATCGCCGATGTTGAGCAGGGCCGCGGCCTCCTCGCGGTGCAGGCCCTGGCGCTCGGCGACACCGAGGACGAGCTGGTGCAGCCCGTACAGGTCCGGCGCCGCCGCGTCGGTGCCCTGGTGCGCGGCGAGCGCCCTGACCAGCGCGGAGACCAGCCTGCGGGCGAGGGTGTCCAGTCCGCCGTCGGCCACCGCGAGCCGGGCGGACGCCAGCAGCGCGGGCCTGCGGGAGGACAGCCAGTCGGCGGCGGCGCGGGTGGTCGGGAAGCGCACGGCACGGGGCAGCGCGGCGAGCTTCATGCGCGCCGGTGAGCCTTCGGGCTCGGTGACGGCGCGGCAGGACTGGAGCAGACGTACGGTCCGCTCCAGCATCCTGGCCGTGGCGAGCTGTACCTCGGCGGGGCGGTCGTGCGCCTCCATGAGCGCGCGCATCAGCGGGGCGAGGGAGCCGGGGATCTCGAACTGGTCCCCCGCCGGGCGCAGCAGGCTCAGCGCGGCGAGATCGTCCAGCGCCGCCGTGGCGGCGGAGACGGAGCAGCCCGACAGCGCGGACGCGGTGTGGGCGTCGGCGAATCCGGCGGGGGCGAGTGCGAGCAGTCGCAGCATCGCGGCGGTGGAGGGCGGCAGCTCCCCGTACACGAACCGGAAGGCACGGGCCAGCGGGCGGGCGCTCCGCGGCAGTTCGACGTCCTCGGGGACGGCACACAGCCGCTTGGTGGCGTCGGCGACGGAGACCCTGGGGTGGGTGGCGAGCCAGCCGCCGACGAGGGAGAGGGCGACGGGATGGCCCGCGCACTCCTCCGCCAGGGTCTCGGCGGCCTGCGGGTCGACGGTGATCCGTACGGGTCCGGTGAAGGTGCCGAGGAGTTCGATCGCCGACTTGGCGTCCAGGCCGCCGACGGTGCACGGCCGGATGTCCGGGATTCCGGTGAGCGGGCCGCGTGCGACGGCGACGACGAGGCAGTCGGGGTTCTCGGGGAGCAGGAGGTCGACCTGCTCGGCGTCGTGGGCGTCGTCGAGGAGCAGCAGGACACGGCGTTCGGCCAGCGCCGCGCGCACCATCTCGGACAGCTCGTCCTCACCGGCGCCGGGCGGCGCGGGGATGTCGAATTCGCCGAGGAGGTCGCGGGCGGTGCGTTCGACGGGGACGGGTTCGCCGCCCGGCTCGGTGAGCCGGATGTGCAGCACCCCGTCCGGATACCGCCGCCCCACCTGCCGCGCCAACTCCCGCGCGAGCGCGGTCCGCCCGGCCCCGCGCTGCCCCGCGATGAGCAGCACCCGGGTGTGGGCGGCCCGCCGCCCGGCGATGGTGTTGAGCCCGGCCCGCTCGATGTCGCTGTGCAGAGCCTTCAACTCCCGCTGCCGCCCGAAGAACCAGCGGGCGGCAGCGGGGGACGTGGGGCGGTTCGTGGCACCCGCGACGGGCCGCGCGGGCGGGGCGGCGTCCGGCGCGACGTCCGGGGCACGGTCGCAGACGGTCCGCGGGGTGCGATCCGCCGGGTCGGCCTCCAGCACCGGCACCCGACCGGCGGGCGCCGACCGGGCGCCGTCGCGCGGACCGGCGGTGTCCTGCGGTGCGGCCTGACCACCCACCGAGGCCCGACCCGAGCCCGGCCGCGCACGGGACGCGGGCGGCGCACCCGGCTCCCCACCCCGAACGCGCGGGCCCGCACCGGCGGCGGTGTCCTGCGGCGCGGTGTCGCTCGGGGTGCCGGGGGTGCGGGGTGCGGCCCGGCGTGTGCGGGGGGCGGGCTTCTTGCGGGCGTCGGGCTTCGGCGCGGGGGTTGTCGACTTGCGGTCAGAGGACCGCCGGGCGCGGGTGGTTGGCGGTGGGCCCTCCGACGCGTCGTCCGTGCGGGCGCTCCGGCGTCGGGCCGCCGGTTTTGGTGACTCTTCGTCAGGTGCCGCTGCATCGGCGGGAGTTGCGGCCCCGCCGTCCAAGTCCACCGCCTGGTCCGTCACGGCCACACTCCTTCCCCTGCCCGTTCGGCGGGGTGCGCGCGAGTCGAGCCCGGCGGGTCCGCACGGGTGATTCGAGCGTAGTTCACACGATGCGACCCACCGCGCGGGGCGCGGCGACAAATCCCCCAATCGGATCAGCAGTTCGTCCTACTGGACCCCGACCCCCGCCCGGGAAACCCTCACGCCTCGAACGGCCGTGCCGGCCACTCCGCGTCCGCCGGACGCAGCGCCGCCACCCCGTCCCCCGCCAGCGCGGCGGTCAGCGCCAGCGTCCCCACCACGAGCGCGTTGTTGTGCAGCTCGCCCGCCAGTACGCCCCGTACCAGCTCCGTCAGCGGCACCCGCGCCTGCTCCATGTCCGCCTCCTCCTCGGAGACGTCGAAGCGCGCGCCCTCCGCCTCCGACAGATCGCGGGCCAGGAAGATCCGTACGGACTCGTCGCAGCCGCCCGGCGTCGTGTAGACGTCCGTCAGCACCCGCCAGTCCTCCGCCTTGACGTGCGCCTCCTCGTACAGCTCCCGCTGCGCCGCGTGCAGGGGGTTCTCGCCCGGGACGTCGAGCAGACCGGCCGGGATCTCCCACAGCTTCTGGCGCACGGGGTGCCGGTACTGCCGCAGGACCAGCACGCGGTCCGACTCGTCCAGGGCGAGGATCGCGACCGAGCCCGGGTGGACCTGGTAGTCGCGGCGCGCCACCGAGCCGTCGGGCATGACCACGTCGTCCGTCCGGACACTGGTCTTGTTGCCCCGGAACGGTGTCGTCGTGGCCGTGATCGGCCACTCCTCGGGGGTGTCCTTGATCGCCATCGAAACTTACCTCCACACCCGGCGGCACACGGCCACACAGCGAAAACCGAGGTACGGATCCCCGGTCCCCCGGACCGGCCGTACCTCGGTCAACGTTATCCCCCGGACCGGGCCACTACGCGCCCTGCTGACGCTCCACCGCGGCCTTGACCAGGCCCGCGAACAGCGGATGCGGCCGGGTGGGACGCGACCGCAGCTCCGGGTGCGCCTGGGTGGCGACCAGGTACGGGTGCACCGCGCGCGGGTACTCCACGTACTCGACGAGCTTGTTGTCGGGGGACGTGCCCGAGAAGACAATGCCCGCCTTCTTCTCCAGCTCGGCGCGGTAGGCGTTGTTGACCTCGTAGCGGTGGCGGTGGCGCTCCTCCACGTACGGCAGGTCGTCGTAGACGCCCCGCACGATCGAGCCGTCCGCGAGCTTCGCCGGGTAGAGGCCCAGGCGCATCGTGCCACCGAGGTCACCGGCGCCTTCCACGTAGGCGAGCTGCTCCTCCATCGTGGAGATCACCGGATGCGCCGTCGCGGCGTCGAACTCCGTGGAGTTGGCGTCCGGGTTCTCCAGGAGGTTGCGCGCGGCCTCGATGATGATGCACTGGAGACCGAGACAGATGCCCAGCAAGGGGATCTTCTGTTCGCGGGCGTACTGGATCGCCCCGACCTTGCCGGTCACCCCGCGCTCGCCGAACCCGCCGGGGATCAGGATGCCGTCGACGTCCCCGAGCTGCCGCGCCGCGCCCGCGGGCGTCTTGCAGTCGTCCGAGGTGACCCACTTGACCTTGACCCGCGCCTTGTTGGCGAACCCGCCGGCCCGCAGCGCCTCCGTCACCGACAGATACGCGTCCGGCAGGTCGATGTACTTGCCGACGAGCGCGACGGTGACCTCGTGGTCGGGGTTGTGGACCCGGTCCAGCAGGTCGTCCCAGACGGTCCAGTCGACGTCGCGGAACGGCAGGTCCAGCTTCCGTACGACGTACGCGTCCAGCCCCTCGGTGTGCAGCACCTTCGGGATGTCGTAGATGGACTTCGCGTCGATCGCCGCGACCACGGCGTCCTCGTCCACGTCGCACATCAGCGAGATCTTGCGCTTGATCGAGAGCGGCACCTCGCGGTCGGCGCGCAGCACGATCGCGTCCGGCTGGATACCGATGCTCCGCAGCGCCGCGACCGAGTGCTGGGTGGGCTTGGTCTTCAGCTCGCCGGAGGGGCCGATGTACGGGAGCAGCGAGATGTGCACGACGAAGACGTTGTCGCGGCCCACCTCGTGGCGGACCTGGCGCACGGTCTCCAGGAAGGGCTGCGACTCGATGTCGCCGACCGTGCCGCCGACCTCCGTGATGACGACGTCGACGTCGTCGGTCGCCATGCGCCGGATGCGGTGCTTGATCTCGTTGGTGATGTGCGGGATGACCTGGACGGTGTCACCGAGGTACTCGCCGCGCCGCTCCTTGGCGATGACCGTCGAGTAGACCTGGCCGGTGGTGACGTTGGCCGAGCCGTCGAGGTCGACGTCCAGGAAGCGTTCGTAGTGCCCGATGTCCAGGTCGGTCTCGGCGCCGTCGTTGGTGACGAACACCTCACCGTGCTGGAAGGGGTTCATCGTGCCGGGGTCGACGTTCAGGTACGGGTCGAGCTTCTGCATGGTGACCCGCAGGCCCCGCGCCTTGAGGAGTGCCCCCAGGCTGGAGGCGGTCAGGCCCTTGCCGAGGGAGGAAGCGACGCCCCCGGTGACGAAGATGTGCTTGGTCGTCGAGGAGGTCGAGGATCGGTTCGGCATGGGCAAGAGGGGGCTCCCGTGGTCGCGGTCTGAGGTGCGTACCGACACCCCTGTCCGGTGGATCACCGGAGGATCCGGAGGGGTGCCGTCGCTGCGGTTCGGGGCCCCTGAGAAGCGCTGGGGGGCCATCCGCCCACGGGCCACCAGGGTATCAGCGACGGCAGGGGGAGGTTCCCGAGGTCCACGCGCCGGACCCCTGGGACGGATGTGCGACGGGCCCTCGACTCCGGAGGCGACTTGGGAGGATGACCCGGAAATGTCCAGATCGATTTCCGGCCACCCCTTCACGGGGCCCGGCAGCCCGTCCGGAACCGGCCAAGATCACAGATTGATCACCTCACGAGGCCCGTGATCGGCGCACGTTCACCGTTTGATCACTTCGCGAACACGGAGTCGTCGGCGCTCAGTCGTCACGCCGTCACCGCACGTCATCGGACGTGCGGTGGCCGGGACTCCGCCACCCTTGGGCCACTCGTTCGGCTCACTCATGTTGCCGGGACACCTGCGCGGATCCCCGAAGTGCGTCGTATCCTGCTCGGACATTCGCTGCCGAGTCCGGCCGGCAAACGGCACTACCCCCGCCCGTGTTCCCGGAAAAAGAGCTCGTCAACGACCCTTGACCGCAGTAAGCGCCCCCTGGGGGGCGAACGTGGCCGTTCGACTGGAGATGCACGTGGCCGGGCGCATCGAGGATTACGCACTCATCGGAGACATGCAGACCGCCGCCCTGGTCTGCCGGGACGGCACAGTCGACTGGCTGTGCCTGCCCCGCTTCGATTCGCACGCCGTGTTCGCGGCGCTGCTGGGGACCGACGAACACGGTTTCTGGCGGCTCGGACCGGCCTCGCCCGCGGGAGCCGAGCCCCCGCGGGCCGACCGGCGCCGCTACGTGGGCGACTCCCTGATCCTGGAATCGGAGTGGGACACGCCACGCGGCACGGTCAGAGTGACCGATTTCATGCCCCCGCGTGACGGCGCGCCGCAGCTGATCCGGATCGTGGAAGGCATCAGCGGCCGGGTGCCCATGCGCTCCGCCCTGCGGATGCGGTTCAGCTACGGCCGGGTGGTGCCCTGGGTCCACCAGGTCGACAACCGCACCGTCGCCGTCGCCGGGCCGGACTCGATCTGGCTCGACACCGAGGCGGACACGTACGGGAAGAACCTGACGACGTACTCCGACTTCACCGTGGCGCCCGGCGACCGTGTCGCCTTCACCATCAGCTGGCAGCCCTCGCACCGGCAGCCGCCCGCGCTGCCGGACCCCGAGGGATCGCTGGAGGCGACGTCGGACTTCTGGCGGGAGTGGGTCGAGCACTGTACGTACCACGGCCCCTACCGCGAGGCGGTCGTCCGCTCGCTGATCACCCTCAAGGCCCTGACGTACGCGCCGACGGGCGGCATCGTCGCCGCGCCGACGACGTCGCTGCCCGAGGAGATCGGGGGCGTACGGAACTGGGACTACCGCTACACCTGGCTGCGCGACGCCGCCATCACCCTCTCCTCCCTGCTGCGCACCGGCTACCGCGAGGAGGCCCGCGCCTGGCGCGAGTGGCTGCTGCGGGCCGTCGCGGGCGACCCCGAGAACCTGCAGATCATGTACGGGATCGCGGGCGAGCGTGAGCTGGGCGAGGCGGAGCTGGACTGGCTGCCGGGTTACGAGGGATCGGGCCCGGTCCGGGTCGGCAACGGCGCGGCGCACCAGCTCCAGCTCGACGTGTACGGCGAGGTCACCGAGGCCCTGCACCTGGCGCACATGACAGGTCTGGCGCGCAACGACTACGCCTCGCTGCTCCAGCTGAAGCTGATCGAGTATCTGGAACGCCACTGGGACCAGCCGGACGAGGGCATCTGGGAGGTGCGCGGGCCGCGCCGCCACTTCGTGCACTCGAAGGTGATGGCGTGGGTCGCCGTCGACCGGACGATCAAGCTGATCGAGTCGGGCGACGCGGACGGACCGCTGGAGCGCTGGCGCGAGATGCGCGACGACATCCACCACGACGTGTGCGAGAAGGGTTACGACAAGGAACGGAACACCTTCACACAGTCGTACGGCTCCAAGGAGCTGGACGCGTCGCTCCTGCTGATCCCGCAGATGGGCTTCCTGCCGCCGGACGACAAGCGCGTCATCGGCACCATCGAGGCGATCCAGCGCGAGCTGTCCACGGAGGACGGGTTCGTCCTGCGCTACCCGACATCGGGCGAGGACGCCGGCGTGGACGGACTGGAGGGCGACGAAGGCGCGTTCCTGGCCTGCTCGTTCTGGCTGGCGGACGACCTCGCGATGATCGGCCGGGTCGACGAGGCCCGGAAGCTCTTCGAGAAGCTGCTGGCGCTCCGCAACGACCTGGGGCTGCTGGCCGAGGAGTGGGACCCGCGGCTCCAGCGGCAGGTCGGCAACTTCCCGCAGGCGTTCAGCCATGTGCCGCTGATCGACACGGCGCTGCGCCTCACGGCCTCGGGGGCGTACGGCGGCTGAGGGCCCGGAGGGACACGGGCGCGCGGGCCGGGTAGCGTCCGGCCCCATGGACGATCAGGCCGGAATCACCGTGCGGCGGGCCCTGGACCTGCCGGGGCTCCGTGGCGGGCTCCCGGAGGTCGTCGCCGGGGCCGACCGGCTGCACCGTGCCGTGCGCTGGGTGCACGCGGGCGAGGTGCCGAACATCGCCTCCCTCCTCAAGGGCGGCGAGCTGCTGCTCACCACGGGCATCGGCCTCGGCACCCGCCCCGCCGAACAGCGCGCCTTTGTGCGCAGGCTCGCCGACCGCGGGATCGCGGCGCTGGTGGTGGAGCTGGGACCGAGGTTCGGACGGCTGCCCGCCGCCGTCGTCGAGACGGCGCGGGCGACCGGGCTGCCGCTGGTCCAACTGCACCGCGAGGTGCCGTTCGTCTCGGTGACCGAGGAGATCCACACCGAGATCGTCAACGGGCACTACGCACTGCTGCGCCAGGCCGAGGAGATCCACCGGCGGTGCACGGACGCCCTGCTCAGCGGCGGCGGCGTCCCCCAGGTGCTGCGCATCCTCGCCGACTTCGCCGGCAATCCGGTCTTCCTGGAGACCGCCGACGGACAGCTCCTGTACGCGGCGGCCGGCGCGTCCGGGCCGCCGGCGAGCGCGGAACCCCTCCAGGTCTGGGAGGGGCTGCGCGCGCAGCGGGCGGACCGCGAGGCGGGGCCGCCTGCGGGCACGGTGCTGGTGGACGTACCCGGTGGCGGCCACGGGGCCGGTTCCGTACGCGCCCGGCTGGTACTGCCTCCGGTGGCGGCCCCGCTGCTTCCGGTGCACCGGATGGCGGCCGAGCGGGCGGCGGGCATCCTCGCGGTCGTCCTGATGCAGGCCCGCCAGGAGGACGAGCTGGCGGCGCGCGGCCGGGGCGACTTCCTCACCGATCTCGCCGAGGGCCGGATCCCGGCGGACGACGCGCCCGCACAGGCCGCGGTGCTGGGCTTCAGACCTGGCGAGGGGCCGCTGCTGCCGGTGGTGATGCGGCTGGGGCCCGAGCCGGCCCCGCCGGGCAACTGGGCGCCGCTGGCCAGGGCCGTGCTGGAGGAGCTGTCGTCCGTGGGCGTTCCGGTGCTTCTGGGCGTACGTCCCGTGGAGGGCCGGATCCCGCTGCTGCTCGGCCTGCGCTCCGAGTCCGAGCGCGCGGCGGTGGCCGACCGGGTCGCGGCGGCGCTGCGGGCGGGCGTGGAGCGGTCCGGACTCGAACGTCCCGGCGGTCCGCGGCCCGTGGTGGTCGTCGGGGTCCCGGGCGGCTGGGCGGCGGCGAGCGCGGGGCTGCGGCACGCGGCGGAGACCGCGGCGGCGGCGCGGGGCCTGCCGGAGCGGCCGTGGCACGACGCCCGGCGGCTGGACATCGACCTGCTGCTGTGGCGGCTGCGGGACCACCCGGACCTGTCGGCGTTCGTGGACCGCGCGATCGGCCCGCTGCTCACCCACGACCGCACGTCGCGCGCCCCGCTGCTGCCGACGCTGACGACGTTCCTGGACCACGCGGGCCGCAAGGCGGAGACGGCGCGCGAACTGCATCTGAACAGACAGACGCTCTACAACAGGCTGGCCCGTATCTCCGAGTTGCTGGGCACGGACCTGGACGACCCGCAGACGGTCCTGGCCCTGAGCCTGGCCCTGCGCGCGCGCCGCCACGTCCGCTGAACGGACGGAGCGCGCCCACCGCTCGCGGACAACGCACCGAGCCACCCTGCGCCCGGGACCCCGGCCAGCCCGGCGATCTCGTCGCCCGAGGCACAATCCCGAACCCGTCCGGTGCTCGACCGGGCGCCCGGCGCCCGAGGACAACCCTCAGCCCGTCCGGCGCTTGAGGACAACAACCAGCCCGCCCGGCAATCAAGGGACAGCACCGAGCCCACTCGCGCTCAAAAACCAACCCCCAACCCGCCCGGGGGACACCCCCAGCCCGTCCGGCGCTTGAGGACAACAACCAGCCCGCCCGGCGATTGAGGACAGAAGCCGGTCCGCGTCACCGCGATAACGGCTGCGTCAGTTCGTCGTAGACGCTCAGGACATGGGCGATCGTGTCGTCCTCCGTCGGCCACGTCGCCGCACGCGCCCGCCCCGCCGACGCGAGTTCCGCCCGGCGGTCCGGATCGCCCAACAGGCGGGTCACCGTCCCCGCGAGGGCGGTCGCGTCGCCGTACGGGATCAACTCCGCCGCGTCGCCCACCAAATCGGGTACGGCGCCGACCGCCGTCGCGACCAGGGGAACCCCGAGCCGCAGCGCCTCCTGGGCCAGCAGCGACCGGGCCTCCCAGCGGCTCGGCAGGAGCGCGACGTCCGCGGCGGCGAGGAGTTCGGTCACGTCGTCGCGGCGGCCGACGAGACTGACCGGCAGGCCCTCGTCGTCGATCCGCCCCTGGAGCGCGGCCCGTTCGCGCCCCTCCCCCGCGATGACCAGGAGCGGTACGGGGTCGAGGGCGCGCCACTCCCTCGCGGCGTCCAGCAGTGTGCCGTACCCGCGGTCCGGCGCGAGGCTGCCGACGGCCATCAGCAACGGCCGCCCCGTCGCCCCCAGTTCGGCGCGTGCCTTGCCGCGGCTGTCGTCCTCGGCGTCGTCGCCGAGCGCCGGGACCCGGCGCGGCGCCGGGACCGCGACCGGTGCCAGTCGCGCGTCGCGGGCGCCGCGCCTGCGGGCCCGGTCGACCAGCTCCGACGAGGCGCCGAGCACAACGGCCGCCGCCCTGACGGCCCTTCGCTCCAGCAGCCGCAGCAGATGACCGCGCGGCCCGTCGGCGTACACGCGGGTGTGCCAGGTGACGACGAGCGGCACCCGCTGCCCGCCGAGGGCGACCGCCGAGCGTACGGCGGCGTGCAGCCCGTGCGCGTGCACGACGTCGGCGGTGGAACAGGCGGCACGCAGCGCCCCGAGGGACATCGGATCGCCGCGCCGGGCCACCGGCACATGGTCGGCGCCGCAGCCCCGGAAGTCGTAGATCCGCTCCAGCGAGTCCGGCGCGCACACGCTGACCCGTACGCCCCGGGCGACGAGCCCCGCCGTCAGCGACTTGACGTGGGCGCTGCTGCCCGCGCTGCCACCGCCGAGCACTTGGACCGTACGCAGCTGTGTCACGTGGCCAAGGCTCCTGTTCAGGTGGGGTGTGCTGCGCCAAGGATGCCAGCCGGTACGGACCTTCCGGCACCGAGGGTGCGTCGCGGGTGTGTCGATCGTGCGACTCCCCGCCCCAACATCACCCACACGAGTGACCCTCACGGCGCGCGCCATCTACGGTACCGCCGCGAGAGGGTCTCTTGTGCGATGACCGACCGGGCCAACGGCGCCCGCCCGGTGGCCCGTTGGCCGGAACCGGCCGACCGGCCGGACGGGCCTTACGGCCCGTCCGGCCGCCGCCTACGCGTCCGCGCGGGCCGTCGCCAGCAGTTCCTCCGCGTGGGCGCGGGCCGTCTCCGAGTCCTCCTGGCCCGCCAGCATCCGGGACAACTCCCGCACCCGGTCCTCGCCTTCGAGGACGGTGACCCCGGACCGGGTCACCGAGCCGTCGTGTGTCTTCTCCACGAGCAGTTGCCGGTCGGCGAAGGCCGCGACCTGCGGCAGATGCGTCACGACCACCACCTGCGCGGATTTGGCGAGCTTCGCGAGCCGCCGGCCGACCTCGACCGCCGCCTTGCCGCCGACGCCCGCGTCCACCTCGTCGAAGAGATAGGTCGGCACCGGATCGGACCCGGCGAAGACCACCTCGACCGCGAGCATCACGCGCGAGAGTTCACCGCCGGACGCGCCCTTGGCGATCGGCCTCGGCTGTGCGCCGGGGTGCGGGGCCAGCAGCAGTTCGACGTCGTCCGCGCCGGACGGGCCGTACGCCACCGGACGGCCGTCCAACTCGACGCCGTCCGGGTCCTCGGTCTGGCTCACGGCGAACGAGACGCGCGCGTGCGGCATCGCGAGGGAGGCTAGTTCGGCGGTGACGGCTTCCGCGAAGCGCGCCGCCGCCTTCGTACGGGCGTCGGTCAACGCCTGTGCCAGACCGGACAGTTCACTCAACACAGTGGCGTGCTCGGCCGTCAGCTCGCCGATACGGTCGTCGTCGCCTTCGAGTTCGGTCAGCCGCGCCGCGTTCTCCTGGGCCCAGGCCAGCACACCGGCGATGTCCTCGCCGTACTTGCGCGTCAGCCCGGTCAGCGATGCCCGTCGCTCCTCGACCGCCGCGAGGCGCAGCGGGTCGGAGTCCAGATTGTCCGCGTATCCGGCGAGCTCACCGGCCACGTCCGCCAGCAGGATCGCGATCTCGCCCATCCGGTCGGCGAGCGCGGCCAGGGCGGGGTCGTGGGACCGTACGGCCTCCAGGGCCCGTCCGGCGCCGCCGACGAGCGTCGTCGCGTCGCCGCCCTCCGCGGGGTCCTCGGGCTGGCCGACCAGCGCCGCGTGCGCGACGGACGCTGCGGACGCCAACGCCTCGGCGTGGCCGAGCCGTTCGGCCTCGGCGGCCAGTTCGGTGTCCTCCCCCGGAAGGGGTTCGACGGCGGCGATCTCGTTGAGGCCGAAGCGCAGCAGGTCGGCCTCCTGCGCGCGTTCGCGGGCGCGGGTGGTCAGCTCCGCCAGTTCGGCGGCGACGGCCCTCAGCCGGCGGTAGGCGTCCGAGTACTTGGCGAGCGGCGCGGCGACCGCGTCCCCCGCGTACCGGTCGAGCGCCTGCCGCTGCCGGGCCGGCCGCAGCAGACCCTGCTGGTCGGTCTGGCCGTGTACGGCGACGAGGTCGTCCGCCAGCTCGGCCAGCACCCCCACCGGCACGGAACGCCCGCCGATATGGGCGCGCGAGCGCCCCTCGGCCGAGACGGTCCTGCTCACCAGCAGCGCGCCGTCGTCGAGCTCGGCCCCCGCCTCCTCGGCGCGCAGGGCCGCCGGGGCGTCGGCGGACATGGTGAGCCGCCCCTCCACCACCGCCGCCTTGGCACCGATCCGCACCAGGGCGGCGTCGGCGCGACCGCCGAGCAGCAGCCCCAGGCTGGTGACAACCATGGTCTTGCCCGCGCCTGTCTCGCCGGTCACCGCGGTGAAGCCCGGTGACAGCTCGACCACCGCGTCGTCGATGACCCCGAGCGACCGTATCCGCATCTCCTCCAACACGGACACGACCTTACGAGGTCCGGGACCCGATGTGCGACGGCCCCCTCCCTCCGATTCGCTCCGGGGCCCCCGCGGGGTGTATCGAGCCCCTCCGGCGATACCGGCCAAGCGGGATCCGCGAGACACCCCCCAGGCCGTGTCCGGAAGGTCCCGCCCGGCCCGCGGGCCGGGCGGGACCTTCCGGACACGGCCTGGGGGGTGTCTTCACACTGGCGTCCGGCTCACGACGCCCGGCACGCACGCCCGCCGCGTTGTCGGACCCGCCCGAGTACGCCCGGTACGGATGCGATCCTCCGTCTTGCGACCGCACGCACCGGACGCCGCGAGCCCCGCGGGCGGACGACGCCAGTTCGAAGGCAGGACCTAGTGCGGCGCCCCCCGCCACCCCGCGACCGGGAGGGCGAACTTGGCCACCAGCCGGTCCGTGAAGGACGCCTGGTGCAGGCGTGCCAGCCGTACGGGCACCGCGCCGCGCCGGACCTCCACCCGCGCGCCCGCCGGCAGCTCGACCGTCCTGCGGCCGTCGCACCAGAGCACGCCGTGCGGGGTGTGCGGCTGCACCTCCACCGCGAGCACCGACTTCGGCGACGTCACCAGCGGCTTCGCGAACAGCGCGTGCGCGCTGATCGGCACCATCAGCAGCGCCTCCACCTCCGGCCACACCACGGGGCCGCCGGCGGAGAAGGCGTACGCCGTGGAACCGGTCGGGGTGGCACACACGATGCCGTCGCAGCCGAAGCCGGTCACCGGCCGCCCGTCGATCTCCAGGACGACCTCCAGCATCCGCTCGGGCGACACCTTCTGCACGGCCGCCTCGTTGAGCGCCCAGTCCCGGTGCACGACCGCGCCGTTGCTGTGCACGAGGACGTCGATGGTCATCCGTTCCTCGACCTCGTACGCGCGGGTCACCACCCGGTCGACGACCTTGTCCAGATCGTCGCGCTCCGCCTCCGCCAGGAAGCCCACCCGGCCCAGGTTGACGCCGAGCATCGGCACGCCCGAGGCGCGGGCGAACGCGGCGCCGCGCAGCAGCGTGCCGTCGCCGCCGAGCACGATCAGCAGCTCGCACCCGTTCAGCGCGCCGGACGCGGCCTCCGGGATGGTCTCGACGGCCGCCGGGAGCGGCAGATCGGCGGCCTCGGCGGCCAGCACCCGTACGCCGAGGCCGTTGCGCAGCAGCCCCTGCACCACCAGTTCGGCGCTGCGGATCGCGGCGGGTCTGCCGGTGTGGGCCAGCAGGAAGACGGTGCGGTGCTCGGCTCCGGCCTCCGGGGTCTGTTCTGTGTTCGTCGTCAACGGGGTCCCTCCGCCACAGCACGGTCGACATCGGCCGGGTCGACATCGGGCGCCCCGGCGGTGAGCCACAGGAAGTACTCGACGTTCCCGGCGGGTCCGGGCAGCGGGCTCGCGGTCACGCCGCGTGTCCCGAGACCGAGTTCCGCCGCCTTGCGCGCCACCGCCCGTACGGCGTCGGCCCGCAGCTCCGGGCTGCGCACGACCCCGCCGCTGCCGAGGCGTTCCCTGCCCACCTCGAACTGCGGCTTGACCATGAGCACCAGGTCCGCGTCGGGCGCCGCGCACCGCACCAGCGCGGGCAGCACCAGCCCGAGGGGAATGAAGGACAGGTCACCCACGATCAGGTCCACCGGCTCCCCCTCGATGATCTCCAGCGTCAACTCACGTACGTTCGTACGGTCCTTGACGGTGACGCGTTCATCGCTCTGCAGAGACCAGGCGAGTTGTCCGTAACCGACGTCGACGGCGACGACCTGCCGGGCACCGGACCGCAGCAGTACGTCGGTGAAGCCGCCGGTCGACGCGCCCGCGTCCAGCGCCCTGCGCCCTTCCACCCGCAGGCCCAGGGGTGCGAAGGCGGCAAGGGCGCCCGCGAGTTTGTGGCCGCCGCGCGAGACGTAGTCGGGGTCGCCGCCGTCCTCCGCGACGACGACCGCGGCGCTGGTCTCGACCTGGGTGGCCGGCTTGGTCGCGGTGGCGCCGCCGACGGTGACCCGTCCCGCGGCGATCAGTTGGGTCGCGTGCTCGCGTGAGCGTGCGAGGTTGCGGCGTACCAGCTCGGCGTCGAGGCGGCGGCGTGCCACTCCTGCCACGTTCGGTTCAGCTCCTGTGGTCGTACGACGGCGACGGCCCGGGCCGGGGGGCGGCCTGGCCGGGTCCGGGGCGTACGTCGAGCGCGGTGAGCGCGTCGCGCAGGCCCCGGTGCACATCCTCGTACACGTCGAGGTGACCGTCCGCCGGAAGGTGGTCCGCGTCGCCCAGTCTGGCCAGTTTCTCGTCCACCCCGGCGTCGCCGGTGGGGACGCGCTCGATGCCGAGGGGCGCGGGGGCGGCGGGGTCGTGGGCCGGGGATGGGGGCTCGGGGGGAGGGGAGGCGTGCTCCTGGTCGGCCGGGCCCGCCGTCTCGTCGCTCATGCCACGACGCTACCCCGAAGCCCTGGGGTACCGTCGATCACGATGGCGACGAAGGAGGAGTGCCGCAGCGCACTCGACAAGCTCTCGGACAACATGGCGCGGGCGGAGAACGGGATCCGCGCGGCGGCCGGTTTCGACCGCTCGCTGAGCTGCCACATCACGGACCTCGACACGACCTTCACCGGCCGCTTCGACGACGGCCGGATCGAGGTGCTGGACACCCACGAGGGACCCCCGCGTGAGAAGGCGCAGATCAGACTGGCCATGACGGGCGACGATCTGGTGTCCATGGTCGACGGCGAGCTGCACTTCGCCAAGGCGTGGGGCTCGGGGCGGGTCAAGCTCGAAGCGGGCTTCCGCGATCTGCTGCGGCTGCGCTCACTGCTCTGAACCGGCCTCCCCCGCACAGCCCGTCCGGCGCGCCCGCGGCTCGGCAGGCGCGCGTACGGCTCACTCGGGCAGTCCCACGGGCACCGTGTGCCGCGCCCTGCGCCCCGCCGGGACGACCAGCGGGGTGCCGGTCTCCGGGTCGTCGATGACCTGGCAGCGCAGGCCGAAGACGCGCTCGACCAGCTCCGCCGTGACGACCTCGGCCGGCGGCCCCTCGGCGTAGATCTCGCCCTCGCGCATCGCGATGAGATGCGTGGCGTAGCGCGCGGCGTGGTTGAGGTCGTGCAGGACGGCGACGAGCGTACGGTCCTGGGTCTCGTGCAGATCGGCGCAGAGGTCGAGGACATCGATCTGGTACTGGATGTCGAGGAACGTGGTGGGCTCGTCCAGGAGCAGCAGTGGTGTCTGCTGGGCGAGCGCCATGGCGATCCAGACCCGCTGGCGCTGGCCGCCCGACAATTCGTCGACATAGCGATCGGCGAGCTCGCCGATGCCGGTCGCCGCCATCGACTCCTCGACAATCCGCTCGTCCTCCCTGGACCACTGGCGCAGCAGCGCCTGGTGCGGGTAGCGGCCGCGTGCGACGAGGTCGGCGACCGTGATGCCGTCGGGCGCGATGGAGGACTGCGGCAGCAGCCCCAGCGTCCGGGCGACCTTCTTGGCGGGCATGGAGTGGATCGCGGCGCCGTCGAGCAGGACACTCCCCGAGGAGGGCTTGAGCATCCGTGACAGCGCGCGCAACAGGGTCGATTTCCCGCAGGCGTTGGGGCCGACTATCACGGTGAACGAGTGGTCGGGTATCTCGACGGAGAGATCGCGGGCGATGACCCGCTGGTCGTAGCCGAGGGTCACGGATTCCGCCGTGAGGCGCTGCATGGTCGTGCTCCTGGGGGTGCGGAGGGGCGAGTCGGTGGCCGGGGCGGGGGCCGGGGCCGGGGCGGCCGCGGCGGTGTCCCGGAGGGGGACGTCGGGGCTCATATGCGGCCCGCCTTGCGTTCGGTGACCAGCAGCCAGAGCAGATAGCAGCCGCCGAGCACTCCGGTGACCACACCGGCGGGCAGTTGACGGTCACCGAACGCCGAAGTCGCGGTCCAGTCGGCGATCAGCAGGAGCAGTGCCCCCATCGCCGCGGCCGGGCCGAGGTTGGGTCCGGGCGAGCGGGTGAGCCGACGTGCCAGCTGGGGCGCGCTGAGTGCGACGAAGGTGATCGGCCCGGCGGCGGCGGTGGCCACGGATACCAGCAGCACGGCGGCGCCCATCAGCACGAGCCGGGTGCGTTCGACCCGTACACCGAGCGCGTACGCCGCGTCGTCGCCCATCTCCAGCATGCGCAACGGCCGCCCGTACACGAGCGCCGACGGGATCAGTACGGCGCAGACGGCGAGCAGTGGCCAGACCTGCGCCCAGTCCCGGCCGTCGAGCGATCCGGTCATCCACAGCACGGCGCGCGTGGCGTCGATGAGGCTGGCCTTGGTGATCAGGTAGTGGTTGACCGCCGTGAGCATGGCGGCGACGCCGATCCCGATGAGGACCAGCCGGTAGCCGTGCACGCCGCGCTTCCAGGCCAGCAGGTAGATCCCCGTGCCCGTCAGCAGACCGCCGACGACGGCGCCGCCGGCGACGGCCGCCGAGCCGCCCTGGAAGACGACGATCGCGCTCAGCGCGCCGACGGTCGCGCCCTGGCCGAAGCCGATGACATCCGGACTGCCGAGCGGATTGCGGGAGATGGACTGGAAGACCGCGCCGCCGACACCGAGCGCCGCGCCGACGAGCAGGCCCACGAGGACCCTCGGCAGCCGTAGCTCCTGAACGATGAACTCCTGCGCCGTCGTGCCGTTTCCGAGCAGGGTCGCCACGACGTCGCCGGGCGCCATCGGGAAGTCCCCCCGGCCGATGAGGACGACGGACATCGCGCAGACGCCGAGGAGGAGCAGCAGGACGACGAGGGCGGACCTGGCGTCCATCCTGACGGAGAGGCCGCCGGGCGTACGGATCGCGCGTGCCGGCCGCGCCCGGCCGGTCCTTCCGACAGCGGTGGCGCCGGCGCGCGTGCCGGTGCGGTCTTCCTTCACAGCTGGGCCATCCTCTTGCGACGTACGAGCTGGATGAAGACGGGCCCGCCGATGATCGCGGTGACGATGCCGACCTGCACCTCCGCCGGCCGCGCGACGACGCGTCCGATCACGTCGGCGCCCAGCAGCAGGACGGGCGAGAGCACGGCCGCGTACGGGAGGATCCACCGCATGTCCGGTCCGGTGATGGCCCGTACGAGATGCGGCACCATCAGCCCGACGAAGACGATCGGCCCGCAGGCCGCGGTCGCCCCGCCGCACAGCAGTGTGACGCAGAGCATGGCGAGGACGCGGGTCCGGGTCAGATCGGCGCCGAGCGATCTGGCGGTGTCGTCGCCCATCTCCAGCGCGTTCAGCGGCCTGGCGATCAGCAGCGCGAGGACGATGCCGACGGCGATGAACGGCCACACCTTGCCGACTGTCGACATGTCGGCCGAGGCGAGGGATCCCACGGTCCAGAAGCGCAGCCGGTCGAGGGCCGCCGAGTCAAGCAGCTGCACGGCGTTGACGTAGCCGAAGAGCGCCGCCGTGGCCGCGGTGCCGGCGAGGGCGAGCCGTACGGGTGTCGCGCTGCGGCTGCCGCCGAGCGCGTACACGAGTACGGAGACGATCGCCGCGCCGGCGAAGGCGAACCACACGTAGCCGCTGACGGACGTGACGCCGAAGAAGCTGATGGCCGAGACCACCGCGGCGGCGGCACCGGCGTTGACGCCCAACAGCCCCGGTTCGGCGAGGGGGTTGCGGGTCAGCGCCTGCATCACCGCCCCGGCCAGCCCGAGCGCGGCGCCGACGAGCAGCCCGAGCACCGTCCGGGGCAGCCGGACGTCGACGACGATCACGTCGTTGCCGGTGCCGGAGTTGTGGAACAGGCCGTGCCATACGTCGCCGAGCGGTATCGACTTCGCGCCGACGGCGATACCGGCGGCGCAGACAAGCAGCAGGACGCCGAGGGACACCAGCAGCCCGGCGGCGCGCAGCGTACGGCGCTTCCGGGTCACGGTGGGCGGTATCGGCTCCGCGCTCTGTTCGGATTCGGGGGGACTGTCGACCAACACTCGGTTAGGTTAGCCTACCCTCATGCTTGATCCTCAAGAGGGAAGCCCTGAGGGAAACACCGTAATGAACAGCCCCCTTCCGGTTCCGGCCCGCCGCCCCCTCACCCGGCGCCGACTGCTGTCGGCCGCCGGCGCTCTGGGGCTCGGCGCGCTGCTCACCGCCTGCGGCGCCGACGACGACAGGGCGCAGGGCGGTTCGGCGGACTCCACCGGGGACGCCGGCAAGGGCGGCCCCTGGAGCTTCGAGGACGACCGCGGCAAGACGGCCAGAACCGACGAACCGCCGCGGCGGACAGTCGCGTTCATCGGCACGGCCGCCGCGCTGCACGACTACGGCATCGAGTGCACGGGCGTCTTCGGCCCGAGCGAACCGATCGACGGAAAGCCCGACCCGCAGGCGGGCGACCTCGACCTGACGAAGCTCACCAGCCTCGGCCAGGCGTGGGGCGAGTTCAACATCGAGAAGTACGCGGCACTCCAGCCCGACCTGCTGATCAGCAACATGTTCCCGCCGCCGGACCTCTGGTACGTGCCGGCCGAGAGTGTGCGGAAGATCGAGGCCCTCGCACCGAGCGTCGGCATCACCGGCGGCCGGGTGAGCCCGCGTCAACCCCTCACGCGTTACACCGGGTTGGCCAGGTCCCTCGGTGCGGACCCGACCGCGCGGAAGACCGTCGACGCGAAGGCCCGCTTCGACAGGGCCGAGAAGACGCTGCGCGCGGCGGCCGAGGCGAAGAAGGCGGACGGCGGCCCGAAGGTCCTCGCGATGACCGGCGACGCCGAGCAGATGTACGTCGGCGTTCCCGACTCGTACTGCGACCTCAACTACTTCAAGGACCTCGGAGTCGAGTTCGTCGAGGGGAAGAAGTCCGACGAGTTCGGCTTCTGGGAATTCCTCAGCTGGGAGAACGCCGACAAGTACCACGCCGATCTCATCATGGTCGACAACCGCTCGACCGCTCTGCCCGCCGCCGAACTCGCCGAGCGGCCCACCTGGAGCCGGCTGCCCGCCGTCAAGGCCGACCAGATCACGCCGTGGTCGATGGAAGAGCGCTACAGCTACGCCGGTTACGCGCCCGTGCTCGAACAGCTCGCGGCGGCCATCACCAAGTCGAGGAAGCTGGTCTGATGTCGGACGACCCGTTCCAGTTCTTCACCCTGCGCGTGCTGCGTACGACGCGCCCCACCCCCTCGTTCGTCCGCGTCACCCTCGGCGGCGACGACGTCGCACGCTTCGGGTCGGCCGGGCGGGACCAGCGCGTGAAGCTCTTCCTGCCGAGGCCGGGACAGGACGCCCCCGTCCTGCCGGGCCCGGACGACGGGCACTGGTGGGCCGCCTGGCGCGCCCTGGACCCGGACGTACGCGGCGTCATGCGCACCTACACGGTGCGCGAACTGCGCCGCGACCAGCAGGAGTTGGACATCGACTTCGCCGTGCACGAACTTCTGCCGGGATCCGGCGAGGGCCCGGCGACCAGGTGGGCGCTGAAGGCCGCCCCCGGCGACCGGATCGGGATACTCGCCCCGATCCACGACGAGAACACGGGGTACGACTTCCGACCGCCGGACGGCACCGACTGGATCCTGCTGACCGGCGACGAATCCGCGCTCCCGGCGGTCGCCGGCATCCTGGAGTCCCTGCCGCCCGGCGTCCCCGCCCGTGTCTGGATCGCTCTCCACCACACGGCCGACCGGTGCGAACTCCCCACCAAGGCCGACGCACGCGTCACCTGGCTCGTACGGGACGAGTCGGCGCCCGCCACGCAGGACGCGATCCGCGCGGCCGACGACCTTCCGGACGGCACGCCGTACGCCTGGATCGCGGGCGAGTCCGCGACCGTCAGGGCGGTCCGCAGACACCTCGTCGGCGAACGCCGCATCGACCGCCGGGCGGTGAAGTTCACGGGCTACTGGCGGCGCGGGACCTCCGAGGACGACCTGCTGCGCACGGGCGAGGACGCGTAGGGGCGTGTCCGGAATGCAGCTCCGTCCGCCCGCGGGGCGGGGCTCGCGGCGGCCGGTGCGGTGCATCGCAGGGCGGTGGACCGGCGTGGTGGATGAACCGGCTGTACGCGGCCGGCTCCGACAACGCAGGGGGCACCTCCCGTGCCCCCCTCGGGAACTACGGGGGGGAGAGGCGCCGTACCAGACTTCGCGAGCCGGGCGGGACTCTCCGGACACGGCCTGACGGCCCGTCGGCGGATGCACGCGGGTCAAGTCCTGGCACGGTCTGCCGTGCCGTCGGGCGCCGCACGGACGCGGTGAGCCCGTCCGGCGCCCGGCGTGCCGAAGCCCCGACGCGTCAAAGCCCCAGCTTCGCCAGCACCTTGCCCGCGTCCAGGGCGCACGCCCCGTCCCCCGCGTACGTCCACGCCGCGGCGCACAGCGCCCGCAGTCCGTCCAGCGCCCCGCCGTCCCCGCCGAGCTCCAGGGCTCCGTCCCGTACGGAAGCGGTCCAGCCCCCGCACCCGAACGCGCCGTCCCTGGTGTCGACCTCGGGCTGACCGGTGAGCAACCCCCGCAGATCCGCGTCCACATACGTCGGCCGGTGCCTCGGCTCGGCCGCCAGCAGCTGCGCCCCGTCAGTGACCCCGGTCAGCACCAGCAGCGAGTCCACGCCGCCGTTGAAAGCGCCCTCGATGTCGGTGTCCAGCCGGTCCCCCACGACGATGGGGCGCTTCGCCCCCGTACGCAGCACCGTCTCCCGGTGCATCGGCGGCAGCGGCTTGCCGGCGACCCGCGGATCGGCGCCGGTGGCGATCCGTACGACCTCGACGGCCGCCCCGTTGCCGGGCGCGATCCCACGGGCGCTCGGAATGGTCAGATCGGTGTTGGACGCGAACCACGGCACACCACGCGCGATCGCGTACCCGGCCTCGGCGAACCGCCCCCACGGCAGGTCCGGCCCTCCGTAGCCCTGCGCCACCGCCGCCGGGTCGTCGTCGGCCGACTCCACCGGCTCAAGTCCCCGCTCCCGCAGGGCGACCCGCAGCCCCTCGCCGCCGATCACCAGCACCCGCGCACCCGCCGGGACGTGCTCCGCGATCAGCCGCGCCACCGCCTGCGCCGACGTGATCACCTCTGCGGGCTCCGCGGGCACACCCAGCTCCGTCAGATGGGCGGCGACGGCGTCCGGCGTCCGCAGCGCGTTGTTGGTGACGTACGCGAGACGCATCCCGCCGTCCCGGGCCGTGACCAGCGAGTCGACTGCGTACTCGATGGCCTCGCCGCCCGCGTACACCACTCCGTCGAGATCCAGCAGAGCCGTGTCGTACGCCTTGTCGAGCGCCGTCGCACTGCCGTCGGGCCTGGTTCTGCTCCGCTGACTCATCAGTCTTCCGCTCCCTCGTCCGCCCGTCGACCGGGCTCTCCTCCCCCGATCATCGCTCATGGCCCGGCCCGCATACGATGCGGAGATGAACACCACAGGGCCGGCTCCGAAGGGCCTCCGCCTGATCCCGTTCCGCGGACTGCGCTACGTCCCCGAGCGGGTCGGCAGCCTCGCCGCCGTGACCTCGCCGCCCTACGACGTGGTCGTACGGCCCGACGGACTGCACCACCTGGAGTCGGCCGACCCGCACAACATCGTCCGGCTGATCCTGCCCCAGGCCGCGACGCCCGCCGACCGGCACCGCCAGGCGGCGAGTACGCTCCGGCGCTGGCTCGCGGAGGGCGTCCTGGCGCCGGACCCCGAACCGGCGCTGTACGTCTACGAGCAGCGCCGCGGCGACCTGCTCCAGCGCGGTGTCATCGGAGCCCTGGCCCTGTCCACACCCGCCGAGGGTGTCGTCCTGCCGCACGAGGACGTGATGCCCGACATCGTCGAGGACCGCGCGGCCCTGATGCGGGCGACGGCCACCAATCTGGAACCGCTGCTCCTCACGTACCGGGGTCAGGACGGCTCGGCGGACAGCCCGGCGGACACGACTGCCGCCAGGACCGGCACGACCGCCGTCGTCGAACGCACCGCCCTGCGCGAGCCGTTGCTGTCGACCACGACGGAGGACGGCTTCTGCCACCGGCTCTGGTCGGTGACCGACCCCGCCGAACTGGCCGAGATCGAGAGCGACCTCGCCGACCGCCAGGCCCTCATCGCCGACGGCCACCACCGGTGGGCGACCTATCTGCGGCTGCGCGAGGAGCACCCGGCGTCCGCCGCCGGACCGTGGGCCTACGGCCTGGTCCTGCTGGTCGACACCGCGCGCCACCCGCTCCAGGTCCGCGCGATCCACCGGCTGCTGCACAGGATGCCGGTGGCTGACGCGCTGGCCGCGCTGGAGGCGGTGCCGGGCTCCTTCCGGGTCCGCACCGTCGAAGGCACGCTGCCGGAGGCGGTCGAGGCACTGTCCGATGCCGCGAATGCCGGCACCGAGGCCGGTGAGGGTGCTGGTTGCGGTGCCGGTGCCGGTGCCGGTTTCCCTGCCAACAACGCGTTCCTGCTGGCCGGCGACGGCCGCTTCCACCTGATCGACCGCCCCGACGCGGCGCTCCTCGCCCGTACCGTGCCGACCGACCGCCCGGCGGAGTGGCGCGCCCTCGACGCGACCGTGCTCCACTCCACACTGCTCGACCACATCTGGAAGATCCCGGACACGCCCGAGCACATCTCGTATATCCACGACACGGAAGCCGCGGTCGAACAGGCGGAACGCCACGGCAGTACGGCGGTCCTGCTGCACCCGGTACGCGAGGAGGTCGTACGGGAGCTGGCACGCCAGGCGGTCACGATGCCACGCAAATCGACGTCGTTCGGCCCGAAGCCGGCCACGGGCCTGGTGCTGCGGAGCCTCGCGGACGGCTGAGAAACGGGAAGAGGGCGGCACCCCCGGTGGGGATGCCGCCCTCTCTCGTGTCGCGGTCGCCGGATCAGGACCTGTCGTTCCCCGAATCAGAATCAGAGTCCGACTCCGGCCCGTGCTCCAGCTCCTCGTCCGCGACGTCGACGTCCTCGTCCACATCCACGAACTGCACGCCGTCCAGGGCCGCGAGACGGTCCGACGCGTCCGTGGCACCGTCCTTGTCGGCCTCAAGGGCCTTGGCGAACCACTCGCGCGCCTCGTCCTCACGACCGGCCGACAGCAGCGCGTCGGCGTACGCGTAACGCAGACGCACCGTCCACGGCTGTACGGAGTTGGAGCCCAGCTCCGGCCCCTGCAAGGTCACGATGGCGGCGTCGATCTGCCCCATGTCCCGGCGCGCACCAGCGGCGACCAGCCGCATCTCGACCTGGCCCGCCTTGTCGAGCTTCAGCACCTCGGGCTCACCGGCCATGGTCATGGCCCGCTCGGGACGCCCCAGTCCACGCTCGCAGTCGGCCATCACGGGCCACAGGTCGACGTTGCCCGTCATGCGCCGCGCGGCCCTGAACTCGGCGAGCGCCTCGCCGTACTTCTGCGTCGCGTACGCGGCGAAACCGGCCGCCTCCCGCACGGCGGCGACCCTGGAGGCGAGCCGCAGCGCCACGCGTGAGTAGGCGTAAGCCTGGTCGGGGTCCTCGTCGATGAGGTTGGCGACCATGACGAGGTTCTTGGCGACGTCGTCGGCAAGCGTCTTGGGCAGGCTCATCAGCTCCTGCCTGACGGCCTTGTCGATCTCCTCACCGGTGACGTCCTCCGGGATCGGCAGCCGCCTGGTGGGCTCACGGTCGCGGTCCCGGTCGTCACGACGTCCGAACCCACCACGATCGTCACGGTCGTCGCGCCCACGGAACCCGCCGCGCTCACGGTCGTCACGCCGGCCGTAACCGCCGCCGGAGGAGGGACGGCCACCGCCGGTCGGCCGACCGCCACGGTCGTCGCTGCGGCGCGGGCCGCCGCTCGGCCGGTCGTCACGACGGGGGCCGCTGGGACGCTCATCACGCCCACGGAAACCACCACCACCGCTGCTGCTGCTCGGACGCCCACCACCCGTGGGACGCCCGCCATTTGAGGGCCGGCCACCACGGTCGTCGTCCCGATCCCGACGCGGACCACTCGGCCGGTCGTCACGACGGAAGGACGGACGCTCGTCACGGCGGTCATCACGGCGGTCATCACGGCGGGGTCCGCCTCCGGTGCTCGGGCGCCCACCGCTCACAGGACGGCCACCGCCGGTCGGCCGACCGCCACGGTCGTCGCTGCGGCGCGGGCCGCCGCTCGGCCGGTCGTCACGACGGGGGCCGCTGGGACGCTCATCACGCCCACGGAAACCACCACCACCGCTGCTGCTGCTCGGACGCCCACCACCCGTGGGACGCCCGCCACTTGAGGGCCGGCCACCACGGTCGTCGTCCCGATCCCGACGCGGACCACTCGGCCGGTCGTCACGACGGGGGCCGCTGGGACGCTCATCACGCCCACGGAAACCACCGCCGCCGCTGCTGGTCGGCCTGCCGCCACCGGTGGGGCGACCGCCGCTCGCGGGTCGGCCACCGCCGGCAGGCCGACCGCCACCGCGGTTGTCGTTACGGGCTACGTAGTCACCGACGCCACCGCCCCTGCCGGAGTTACCGGAGTTACCGGCGGGACGGTCACCACCACGGTCGTCACGACCGCCACGGGAACCGCTCCGGTCACCACCACCGTCCCTACGACGTGATTCGCGCTCCGGACGGTCGTCGGGAGAGTTGGGGGACATCGGCACGGCTCCTGTCTTCGGGTACCACAGTCATTCTCACGCAGCCGGCGATCGGACGCGCATCGTACAAAAAGCAGAGAAAAACAAAAGGACCCCTGGTCCAGCGTGAACGCTGGACCAGGGGTCCTTGAAAGATTGTTCGGCGGCGTCCTACTCTCCCACAGGGTCCCCCCTGCAGTACCATCGGCGCTGAAAGGCTTAGCTTCCGGGTTCGGAATGTAACCGGGCGTTTCCCTAACGCAATGACCACCGAAACACTATCGGCCGTGTCCCGCACGAGGGGGACTTCGGCACTAAGCGAACAGGCACTCTATTCAATTGAGTACACAGAACCGGATGTGAACACGGTCGTTCGTTGTCTCAGAACTAACACAGTGGACGCGAGCAACTGAGGACAAGCCCTCGGCCTATTAGTACCGGTCAACTCCACACCTCACAGTGCTTCCATATCCGGCCTATCAACCCAGTCGTCTACTGGGAGCCTTACCCCATCAAGTGGGTGGGAGTCCTCATCTCGAAGCAGGCTTCCCGCTTAGATGCTTTCAGCGGTTATCCCTCCCGAACGTAGCCAACCAGCCATGCCCTTGGCAGGACAACTGGCACACCAGAGGTTCGTCCGTCCCGGTCCTCTCGTACTAGGGACAGCCCTTCTCAAGACTCCTGCGCGCGCAGCGGATAGGGACCGAACTGTCTCACGACGTTCTAAACCCAGCTCGCGTACCGCTTTAATGGGCGAACAGCCCAACCCTTGGGACCGACTCCAGCCCCAGGATGCGACGAGCCGACATCGAGGTGCCAAACCATCCCGTCGATATGGACTCTTGGGGAAGATCAGCCTGTTATCCCCGGGGTACCTTTTATCCGTTGAGCGACGGCGCTTCCACAAGCCACCGCCGGATCACTAGTCCCGACTTTCGTCCCTGCTCGACCCGTCGGTCTCACAGTCAAGCTCCCTTGTGCACTTACACTCAACACCTGATTACCAACCAGGCTGAGGGAACCTTTGGGCGCCTCCGTTACTCTTTAGGAGGCAACCGCCCCAGTTAAACTACCCATCAGACACTGTCCCTGATCCGGATCACGGACCCAGGTTAGACATCCAGCACGACCAGAGTGGTATTTCAACGACGACTCCACCTGAACTGGCGTCCAAGCTTCAAAGTCTCCCACCTATCCTACACAAGCCGAACCGAACACCAATATCAAACTGTAGTAAAGGTCCCGGGGTCTTTCCGTCCTGCTGCGCGAAACGAGCATCTTTACTCGTAGTGCAATTTCACCGGGCCTATGGTTGAGACAGTCGAGAAGTCGTTACGCCATTCGTGCAGGTCGGAACTTACCCGACAAGGAATTTCGCTACCTTAGGATGGTTATAGTTACCACCGCCGTTTACTGGCGCTTAAGTTCTCAGCTTCGCCACACCGAAATGTGACTAACCGGTCCCCTTAACGTTCCAGCACCGGGCAGGCGTCAGTCCGTATACATCGCCTTACGGCTTCGCACGGACCTGTGTTTTTAGTAAACAGTCGCTTCTCGCTGGTCTCTGCGGCCACCCCCAGCTCAGAGTGCAAGACTCATCACCAGAAATGGCCCCCCTTCTCCCGAAGTTACGGGGGCATTTTGCCGAGTTCCTTAACCATAGTTCACCCGAACGCCTCGGTATTCTCTACCTGACCACCTGAGTCGGTTTAGGGTACGGGCCGCCATGAAACTCGCTAGAGGCTTTTCTCGACAGCATAGGATCATCCACTTCACCACAATCGGCTCGGCATCAGGTCTCAGACTATATGCACGACGGATTTGCCTACCGTGCGTCCTACACCCTTACCCCGGGACAACCACCGCCCGGGCTGGACTACCTTCCTGCGTCACCCCATCGCTTACCTACTGCAAGTCTGGTCCGACGGCTCCACCACTTCCCTTTGCCCGAAGGCTCCAGGACGGCTTCACGGTCTTAGCATCGCCTGGTTCAGTACTGGGCGTTTCAAAGCGGGTACCGGAATATCAACCGGTTGTCCATCGACTACGCCTGTCGGCCTCGCCTTAGGTCCCGACTTACCCTGGGCAGATCAGCTTGACCCAGGAACCCTTAGTCAATCGGCGCACACGTTTCCCACGTGTGTATCGCTACTCATGCCTGCATTCTCACTCGTGAACCGTCCACCCCTCGCTTCCGCGGAGGCTTCACCCGGCACACGACGCTCCCCTACCCATCCGCACGCCCGTTGGGGCTATGTGTACGAATGACACGACTTCGGCGGTACGCTTGAGCCCCGCTACATTGTCGGCGCGGAATCACTTGACCAGTGAGCTATTACGCACTCTTTCAAGGGTGGCTGCTTCTAAGCCAACCTCCTGGTTGTCTCTGCGACTCCACATCCTTTCCCACTTAGCGTACGCTTAGGGGCCTTAGTCGATGCTCTGGGCTGTTTCCCTCTCGACCATGGAGCTTATCCCCCACAGTCTCACTGCCGCGCTCTCACTTACCGGCATTCGGAGTTTGGCTAAGGTCAGTAACCCGGTAGGGCCCATCGCCTATCCAGTGCTCTACCTCCGGCAAGAAACACACGACGCTGCACCTAAATGCATTTCGGGGAGAACCAGCTATCACGGAGTTTGATTGGCCTTTCACCCCTAACCACAGGTCATCCCCCAGGTTTTCAACCCTGGTGGGTTCGGTCCTCCACGACCTCTTACAGCCGCTTCAACCTGCCCATGGCTAGATCACTCCGCTTCGGGTCTTGAGCGCGCTACTATACCGCCCTGTTCGGACTCGCTTTCGCTACGGCTTCCCCACACGGGTTAACCTCGCAACACACCGCAAACTCGCAGGCTCATTCTTCAAAAGGCACGCAGTCACGACTGACAGCACAAGTACTGCCAGCGACGCTCCCACGGCTTGTAGGCACACGGTTTCAGGTACTATTTCACTCCGCTCCCGCGGTACTTTTCACCATTCCCTCACGGTACTATCCGCTATCGGTCACCAGGGAATATTTAGGCTTAGCGGGTGGTCCCGCCAGATTCACACGGGATTTCTCGGGCCCCGTGCTACTTGGGTGTCTCTCAAACGAGCCGTTAATGTTTCAGCTACGGGGGTCTTACCCTCTACGCCGGACCTTTCGCATGTCCTTCGCCTACATCAACGGTTTCTGACTCGCCTCACAGCCGGCAGACTGTGAAAAAGAGATCCCACAACCCCGCATGCGCAACCCCTGCCGGGTATCACACACATACGGTTTGGCCTCATCCGGTTTCGCTCGCCACTACTCCCGGAATCACGGTTGTTTTCTCTTCCTGAGGGTACTGAGATGTTTCACTTCCCCTCGTTCCCTCCACACTGCCTATGTGTTCAGCAGCGGGTGACAGCCCATGACGACTGCCGGGTTTCCCCATTCGGACACCCCCGGATCAAAGCTCGGTTGACAGCTCCCCGGGGCCTATCGCGGCCTCCCACGTCCTTCATCGGTTCCTGGTGCCAAGGCATCCACCGTGCGCCCTTAAAAACTTGGCCACAGATGCTCGCGTCCACTGTGCAGTTCTCAAACAACGACCAACCACCCGCCACCCCACCGCATACACAGTGAGTTCACCGGGGCCGGCATCCCGAAGACACAGGCAGCTCACGCAGCCCGTACCCTCAGACACCCAACAGCGCGCCCGGCACCCCCGATCCACCCGGACTGCTTTCCACGCTCCCGAAGGAACAGTACTGACAGGCCATGAAGACCAAGAGTGCCGAATAGTCAACGTTCCACCCATGAGCAACCAGCACCGGACATTCGCCGGCGTACTGGCCCCTGACCAGACCCCCGAAAGGCTCTGGCGAGAAGTGCTCCTTAGAAAGGAGGTGATCCAGCCGCACCTTCCGGTACGGCTACCTTGTTACGACTTCGTCCCAATCGCCAGTCCCACCTTCGACAGCTCCCTCCCACAAGGGGTTGGGCCACCGGCTTCGGGTGTTACCGACTTTCGTGACGTGACGGGCGGTGTGTACAAGGCCCGGGAACGTATTCACCGCAGCAATGCTGATCTGCGATTACTAGCAACTCCGACTTCATGGGGTCGAGTTGCAGACCCCAATCCGAACTGAGACCGGCTTTTTGAGATTCGCTCCACCTTGCGGTATCGCAGCTCATTGTACCGGCCATTGTAGCACGTGTGCAGCCCAAGACATAAGGGGCATGATGACTTGACGTCGTCCCCACCTTCCTCCGAGTTGACCCCGGCGGTCTCCTGTGAGTCCCCATCACCCCGAAGGGCATGCTGGCAACACAGAACAAGGGTTGCGCTCGTTGCGGGACTTAACCCAACATCTCACGACACGAGCTGACGACAGCCATGCACCACCTGTACACCGACCACAAGGGGGGCACCATCTCTGATGCTTTCCGGTGTATGTCAAGCCTTGGTAAGGTTCTTCGCGTTGCGTCGAATTAAGCCACATGCTCCGCTGCTTGTGCGGGCCCCCGTCAATTCCTTTGAGTTTTAGCCTTGCGGCCGTACTCCCCAGGCGGGGAACTTAATGCGTTAGCTGCGGCACCGACGACGTGGAATGTCGCCAACACCTAGTTCCCAACGTTTACGGCGTGGACTACCAGGGTATCTAATCCTGTTCGCTCCCCACGCTTTCGCTCCTCAGCGTCAGTAATGGCCCAGAGATCCGCCTTCGCCACCGGTGTTCCTCCTGATATCTGCGCATTTCACCGCTACACCAGGAATTCCGATCTCCCCTACCACACTCTAGTCTGCCCGTATCGAATGCAGACCCGGGGTTAAGCCCCGGGCTTTCACACCCGACGTGACAAACCGCCTACGAGCTCTTTACGCCCAATAATTCCGGACAACGCTTGCGCCCTACGTATTACCGCGGCTGCTGGCACGTAGTTAGCCGGCGCTTCTTCTGCAGGTACCGTCACTTTCGCTTCTTCCCTGCTGAAAGAGGTTTACAACCCGAAGGCCGTCATCCCTCACGCGGCGTCGCTGCATCAGGCTTTCGCCCATTGTGCAATATTCCCCACTGCTGCCTCCCGTAGGAGTCTGGGCCGTGTCTCAGTCCCAGTGTGGCCGGTCGCCCTCTCAGGCCGGCTACCCGTCGTCGCCTTGGTAGGCCATTACCCCACCAACAAGCTGATAGGCCGCGGGCTCATCCTGCACCGCCGGAGCTTTCAACCGTCCCCCATGAGGGGCACAGTATTATCCGGTATTAGACCCCGTTTCCAGGGCTTGTCCCAGAGTGCAGGGCAGATTGCCCACGTGTTACTCACCCGTTCGCCACTAATCCACCCGAAGGCTTCATCGTTCGACTTGCATGTGTTAAGCACGCCGCCAGCGTTCGTCCTGAGCCAGGATCAAACTCTCCGTGAATGTATTCCCGACCCGAAGGTCAGGTGGACACCACGAGAGCGGAACAACCGGTCGGAATAAGACCGGTCGTTCACAGCGTCCTCGCTGTGTTTCTATCAAAGGAACCTCAACCCAATCCACAGAATGCGGACGAGGTCGGGGTATCAACATATCTGGCGTTGACTTTTGGCACGCTGTTGAGTTCTCAAGGAACGGACGCTTCCTTCGGTCCCGTCTCCGGGCCCCTCCGGGCTTTCCCTTCGGTCTTGCTGTCTTGCGTTCCCGACTCTATCAGAACCTTTCGGTGTCCGATTCCCGGTCGGCGGGAGTTGCTTTCAGATATCCGCTTTCGCGTTTCCCTTTCGGCGTGTTCACTACGTTAACCGATTCTCCGGGGGACTCATAATCGAGCCGACGAGTTCGAATTTCGGCATGCCGAAAGAGAACCCGTCAGGGGGAAATCGTAGGTAGTGGGTGGCCGCTGCGAGCTGCTGAAGAGCAAGACCCGTTGAAAGCGGCTCGGACTACATTAGGGGTCCCGACCCGGCACGTCAAGTTGCCCGGCGTCGGGGAGTGTGTGCGCGGTACGGGCTCACCGTCGGGTCCCCGTCGATCCAGAACCGCCAGGGGTGCGGGGCGCCTTCGCCGCCCACGCCGGTGCGCGGGCCGTTGCGTACCTGGTCACTCGGCGGCGGTGTGCCCGTGAGCACGGACAGGGGCGAGCCGTCCCCGGCGCAGACGTCCGTGCCGTTCAGGCCGCGGTCGACGTCCAGGCCGGTGGCCAACCGGGCCGGGCCTTTGGCCAGTTCCTTGTCGTGGCGGGCCGAGACGCGCCGTTCCCGCACCTGGTCCACCCCCTCCCGGACCTCGCCCGCGCGCAGCAGCACACCGCTCGCCCGGCCCACGGGACCGCACACCAGGTTGAGGCAGTGCCACATGCCGTACGTGAAGTAGACGTACGCGTGACCGGGCGGGCCGAACATCACGTCGTTGCGGGCGGTCCGGCCGCGGTAGGCGTGGGAGCCGGGGTCGATGTCGCCCGCGTACGCCTCCACCTCCGTGAGGCGCAGCTCGATGGTTCCTTCCGCCGTGCGGCGCAGGAGGGTTCGGCCCAGGAGGTCGGGGGCGACTTCCAGCACGGGGCGGTTGAAGAAGGCGCGGGGCAGCGGCGTACGGTCGGGGCGCTCGATCATGTCGTCCGAGCGTAGCGGGGGAACCGCCCGCGGTCGTGGCGCGTATGTAGACGCGTACAGAGGTCAGGATCCAGGAGGAGTGACTATGGGCTTCAAGAGGCTGCTCGCGAGCATGGGCGCCGGCGGGGCGTCCGTCGAGACCGAGCTGACCGAGCAGAACGTCGTGCCGGGCGGGGTCGTCCAGGGCGAGGTGCGCATCCAGGGCGGGTCGGTCGCCCAGCAGATCGAGGGGCTCTCCGTCGGTCTCCAGGCGCGCGTGGAGGTGGAGGGCGGTGACCAGGAGGTCAAGCAGGACCTGGAGTTCGTCAAGCAGCGTCTGGGCGGTGCCTTCGAGGTTCAGGCCGGTGCGGTGCATGTCGTGCCGTTCGGGCTGGAGATCCCGTGGGAGACCCCGGTGACGAGCATCGCCGGGCAGCAGCTGCACGGCATGAACATCGGTGTGACGACGGAGCTGGAGATCGCCCGGGCGCTGGACTCCGGCGACCTGGACCCGATCAACGTGCACCCGCTGCCGGCTCAGCAGGCCATCCTGGACGCCTTCATCAGTCTGGACTTCCGCTTCAAGAGCGCGGACATGGAGCGCGGGCACATCCGCGGGACGCGTCAGCGGCTGCCGTTCTACCAGGAGATCGAGTTCGTTCCGCCGCAGCGGTACCGCGGGCTGAACCAGGTCGAGCTGACGTTCGTCGCGGACGACCGTGAGATGGACGTCATCCTGGAGATGGACAAGAAGCCGGGTCTGTTCAGTGAGGGCAGCGACTCGTTCCGCGCGTTCAAGGTGGGTCTCCACGACTTCCAGGGAACGGACTGGGCCGCCTACCTCAACCAGTGGATCGCCGATGTCGGCGGACGTCGTAACTGGGCCTGACGTCTGTCCCGCTCTAGTCTCGGCTTCGGAAAGGCCGTCGGGTCGCGGTTCGTGGCCCGGCGGCGTGAAGCCGAATCCGGAGGTTCAGTAGTGACCGAGGCGAAGAGGGCTCCGCTCCCTCATGACTTCCTGCCGCCCGTGCCGTCCTTCACCGTGGTGAGCGACGACATCGCGCCCGGCGCGGTCCTGAAGGACGCCCAGGTCTTCGCGGCGGGGAACACGTCGCCGCATCTGCGGTGGGAGGGGTTCCCCGCGGAGACGAAGAGCTTTGCCGTGACGTGTTTCGACCCCGACGCGCCGACCGGGAGCGGTTTCTGGCACTGGTCGCTGTTCGACATCCCGGCGTCGGTCACCGAGTTGCCCGCGGGCGCGGCCTCCGGCTCGTTCGAGGGGCTGCCCAAGGGCGCGGTGCACGCCCGTAACGACTACGGGTCGAAGGACTTCGGGGGTGCCGCTCCCCCGGAGGGCGATCCCGCGCACCGCTATGTGTTCACGGTGTACGCGGTGGACAGCGCCACGCTGGGACCGGATTCGGATGCCTCGCCGGCCGTGGTCGGCTTCAATCTGCGCTACCACACGCTGGCGCGTGCGCATCTGATCGGTGAGTTCACCGCTCCGGCGGCCGGCTGAGCGTTCAGCTGTTGTTTGCCCTGCCCTGGTCTTGGAGAGATCAGAGCAGGGCATTTTTTTTGTTGCGGGGGTTGGGGTCGTCCCCCGGAACTCGGATCGGCGGATATTGCGTTGTCCATCCTGGCGCGCCCGGCCAGAGTTGATCCCAGCCCGCCGTCCGGCGGGGCGGCACACGGGAGGTGGGCGGGATGCGGGACACGCTGGTACTGAATGCGAGCTTCGAGCCGCTGTCGACGGTGACACTCAACCGTGCGGTGGTGCTGGTCCTCCAGGACAAGGCCGTCGTCGAGCAGTCCCACCCCGGTCTGCGGGTGCGCGCGGCAGCCGTGGATCTTCCGGTGCCCCGGGTGATCAGGCTCTGCCGGTATGTACGGGTGCCCTTCCGAAGACAGGCTCCGTGGTCGAGGCGTGGGGTGCTGATACGCGACCAGCACCGGTGCGCGTACTGCGGTCGGCGCGGGACGACCGTGGACCACGTGGTGCCGCGGTCGCGTGGTGGTGCGGACAGCTGGCTCAATACGGTCGCCTCCTGCGCCGAGGACAATCACCGCAAGGCCGACCGGACCCCGGAGCAGGCGGGAATGCCGCTGCTGTACGAGCCGTTCGTGCCGTCGCCGGCCGACGCGATGCTGCTGGCGCTGCGGGCCGGTGAGCGCTCGACGCTGCCGCAGTGGCTGGCGGGGGTGGGCACGGCCGCCTAGGCCGGGTCTGACAATTGGCGCCGTGCGCCCACAGGGCGGGGCCGGCGGCGGCCGGCGCGGTGCGTCGCAAGGCGGAGGGCGGGCTCCTACTGGGCGTACTCGGCCGTCTCCGACAACACGGCGAGGTGCCGTAGCTGTCGTCGCCCACCCGCCAGGGATTACGGGAGAGCCCTTAGGGGCGAGTCTTCGTCGGACGGGTCGTACTGGCGGCCCGTCCGGCCGCCGCGGACGGGTCAGCGCGTGACCAGTTGGACGACGGCCACCGTGCCGACGACCACGATCAGTCCGCGCAGCACCGTGGGCGACAGCCGTCTGCCGACCTTCGCGCCGATCTGGCCGCCGATCGCCGAGCCCACCGCGATGAGTACGACCGCCGTCCAGTCGAAGTGCGCCACGAAGAGGAAGAACAGCGCCGCAATGGTGTTGACGATGGCGGCGAGGACGTTCTTGACGGCGTTGAGCCGCTGCATCTCCTCGTCGATCAGCATGCCCATCAGGGACATGTAGATGATCCCCTGGGCCGCCGTGAAGTAGCCCCCGTAGATGCTGGCGGTCAGCACGCCGCCGATGAGCAGCGGCCCGCCGTCGGTCTTCGTGATGACGTTCCTGCGCTCGCGGCGGCGCTGGACGGTCTTGGCGAGCCGGGGCTGGAGGATCACCAGGACGAGGGCGAGGCTGACGAGGATCGGCACGATCGTCTCGAAGGCCGTCGAGGGCAGGGAGACGAGCAGGATCGCTCCGCAGAGGCCGCCGCAGACGGCGGCGGCGCCCAGGCGGATGACGCGGCGGCGCTGTCCGGTGAGTTCCGCGCGGTAGCCGATGGCTCCGCTGACGGCACCCGGTATCAGGCCGAGCGCGTTGGAGACGGTGGCCGTGACGGGGGGCATGCCGGTCGCGAGCAGTACGGGGAACGTGATCAGGGTCCCCGACCCGACCATGGCGTTGATGGTTCCGGCGCAGGTGCCCGCGACAAAGACGGCGAGCATCTCCCAGATGGTCACGCGGCACGCCCCTCGGTGATCGGTGGTTGCTGCACCGATCATGCCCGACGCCGGGCCGTGTCCCGTACGGCGGGCCGTGTCCCGTACGACCGGGTGGTGCGTCGCGTACGGGACCGTGTCCCACGGATCAGCCGGACCGGGCGGATCAGTCGAGCGGCGGCTGCTGGCGCCGCTCCTTGCCGGTGTTGAATCCCGGTACCCCGGCGCCGAGGTTGTCGAACGCGCCGCTGAGCCCCTTCAGCGCGTCGCCGATCTCGCTGGGCACGATCCAGAGCTTGTTGGCGTCGCCCTCGGCGATCTTGGGGAGCATCTGGAGGTACTGGTAGGCCAGGAGCTTCTGGTCGGGGTCTCCGGCGTGGATGGACTCGAAGACCGTACGGATGGCCTGGGCCTCGCCCTCGGCGCGCAGGGCCGCTGCCTTGGCCTCACCCTCGGCGCGCAGGATCGCCGACTGCTTCTCGCCCTCGGCGGTGAGGATCGCGGACTGGCGGATGCCTTCGGCGGTGAGGATCGCGGCGCGCTTGTCGCGGTCCGCACGCATCTGCTTCTCCATCGAGTCCTGGATGGAGGTCGGCGGCTCGATGGCCTTGAGCTCGACGCGGTTGACGCGGATGCCCCATTTTCCGGTGGCCTCGTCGAGGACACCGCGCAGGGCCGCGTTGATCTCCTCGCGCGAGGTGAGGGTCCGCTCCAGGTCCATGCCACCGATGATGTTGCGCAGTGTGGTGACGGTGAGCTGCTCGATCGCCTGGATGTAGCTGGCCACTTCGTACGTCGCGGCGCGGGCGTCGGTGACCTGGTAATAGATCACGGTGTCGATGTTGACGACCAGGTTGTCCTGGGTGATCACCGGCTGGGGCGGGAAGGGGACGACCTGTTCACGGAGGTCGATCCGGTTGCGGATCGAGTCGATGAACGGGACCACGATGTTCAGGCCCGCGTTGAGCGTGCGGGTGTAGCGCCCGAAGCGCTCCACGATGGCGGCGCTCGCCTGTGGGATGACCTGGATCGTCTTGATCAGGGCGATGAATACAAGCACCACCAGGATGACCAGGACGATGATGATTGATGGCATCGCGTTCCCTACTGCCCTTCGCTGCCGGACTGCCGGACTGTCAGATGATCTAGTTTCGCAGAACACGCCTGCGTGTGGGGCGTGTTCGGCCTGGTTGGCTCAGTTCGGACGGCGTACGCGGGGAGGTGGCGGGCGCGCTCACATCACCACAGCGGTCGCACCGTCGATGTCGGCGACATCGACCTTCTCCCCCGGTTCAAAGACCTGTTCGGCGTCGAGGGAGCGTGCCGACCAGATCTCACCGGCGAGTTTGATCCTGCCGCCGCTGCTGTCGACCCGTTCCACGACCACGGCCTCACGCCCCTTCAGGGCGTCGATTCCGGTGGCCAGACGGGGAGTTCGGGAGCCTTGTCTGGCCGCCAGTGGCCGTACGACGGCGATGAGGGCGACCGAGACCGCCACGAAGACGAGGACCTGCGCCACGATTCCACCACCGAGCGCCGCTACGACGGCACCGGCCACCGCGCCCGCGGAGAACATCCCGAGCTCGGGCATCGCCGTCAGGACGAGCGGAATTCCCAGTCCCACGGCCGCGATCAGCCACCACACCCACGCTTCGATTTCCACAATCATCATGGTAGGGCGGCGAGTCCGGTCCGGACAGGGGTGCGATCAGGTCATCGGGGCGCGCGGGCGCCGTCGGGACCGCCGGGCGCCCGGAGGTCAGCGAAGGGGCAGACCGCGGGCGGACCAGCGGTCGTTGGCCTGCTCGACGACGAGCGGAAGGCCGAAGCAGAGGGAGAGGTTACGGGACGTCAGCTCGGTCTCCATGGGTCCGGCGGCGAGGACCTTGCCCTGGCGGATCATGAGGACGTGCGTGAAGCCGGGGGCGATCTCCTCGACATGGTGGGTGACCATGATCATGGAGGGGGCGTACGGGTCCCTGGCGAGCCTGCCGAGCCGGCGTACGAGATCCTCCCGGCCGCCGAGGTCGAGACCGGCGGCGGGCTCGTCGAGGAGCAGCAGTTCGGGGTCGGTCATCATCGCGCGGGCGATCAGGGTGCGCTTGCGTTCGCCCTCGGAGAGCGTGCCGAATCTGCGGTCCAGGTACTCGGTCATGCCGAGCCGGTCGAGGAAGGCGCGGGCGCGCCGCTCGTCGACCTCGTCGTAGTTCTCGTGCCAGGTGGCGGTCATGCCGTACGCGGCGGTGAGGACCGTCTGGAGCACGGTCTGGCGCTTGGGCAGCTTCTCGGCCATGGCGACTCCGGCCATGCCGATGCGGGGGCGGAGTTCGAAGACGTCGACCTTGCCGAGCTTGTCGCCGAGGATCTTGACCTTGCCCTTGGAGGGGAAGAGGTAGCTGGACGCGAGGTTGAGGAGGGTGGTCTTTCCGGCGCCGTTGGGGCCGAGGATGACCCAGCGTTCGCCTTCCTTGACGGACCAGGAGACGTCGTCCACCAGAGCGCGGCCGTCGCGGACCACGGATACGTCCACCAGCTCCAGTACATCGCTCATGAGCGCGTTGTCTCCCCATGCTGTCTTGAGATCCGGCATGCGCCTGTGGGCGCAGCTCCACAGGGAAAACCTACGCCACCGGTCCGGCGGTCAACTCCTTAGGTCCGTTCCCTAGGCTGGGGCCATGCTTCTGGAACCACGCTCAGGACTCTTGGCGGCCTGGGGAAATGCCCTCCTTGCCGGTTTCGTATCGCCGGACGACGCCGTGCTCGCGATCGTCGGGCCGGACGCGGTGCACCGGGTGGCCGGGCTGCCCGGGGAGACGGGGCCGGTCGGGCTGACGCTGGCGCTGGGCCGGCTGCGCGCGCTGGGGGTGACGGGGTACCGGGTGGCGCTTCCGGCGCCGGGGCATCCGCTGGGGCTCAGCGGACCGCCGGAGTTCAACGCCCGTGCGCTGGAGGCCGAAGAGGCGGTGGTCACGTCGGGGGCGCCGTACGGGCTGGTGCCCGGGGTGTCGGCGGTGGGACCCGAGGGTGACCTTCATGTCGAGGTGGTCTGGGACTGTCTGCCGGTGCGTGAGGCGCCGCCGGCGGACGTACCGTCGCTCGGTGAGGCGGAGCGGGAGCTGGCCGAGGCGCTGCGGGACGCGACGGACGTGCTGTCGCGGCTGGACGTGGCGGGGTCGGGGCCGGTGGCGGAGGCGGCTTTGGACGCGTACCGGGCGCGGGCCGAGCGTGGCCGTGAGGTGCTGGCTCCTGGCTATCCGCCGCGTGCGGTACGGGTGCTGGAGCTGGCGCAGCGGGTGGGTCTGCTGGTCGAGCTGGCGCGGGAGAACGGGCACGGCGGGGCGGTGAGCGCGTCGGAGATGGCGGCGCGCGGTGAGGCGCTGCGGCCGGTGGAGCGGGTGTCGAGGCGGGCGCAGGTGGCGGCGTACAACGCCTATGTGGAGGAGTTGGACCGCGGGCCGCGCTGAACGGGCCCGGGGTGTGACATAGGGCACGGCCCCGGTGCCCGTCGCTGAGGACGGGCACCGGGGCCGCGGGGCCTGGCAGGCGGTGGGGCGGGTGGTGGATCAGCCGTTGAAGCCGCCGTTGCCGAACGCCGGGTTGAGGACGCCGATCACGTTGACCGTGTTGCCGACCGCGTTCACCGGGATGTGGATCGGGGCCTGCACGAGGTTGCCCGAGCCGACGCCCGGCGAGTGCACGGCCTTGCCGTCGGCGTGGGCGCCGTCGGTGGCGAAGGCGGCACCGGAGCCCGCGGCGACGAGGCCACCGGCGATCATGGTGAGGGCGGCGGCCTTCTTGAGGTTGTTCATTTTTCAGGATCCTCCATCGCAAGGGCCGCGGCGGTACTCCGCGGCACGCCATGGAGAACGCGCGGACGCCTCCGGGGATACGCCGTGTGGGTTACATACACCCGACGGTATGAATCTCTGATCGGAAGACGACATTCCGAATCGCCGGTGGGGAAGACCCCGGGCCCGCGCCGGTCCCGTCCTCAGCCGGTGATCCCGTGCCGTACGGCCCACAGCGCGGCCTGCGTGCGGTCGGCGAGGTCGAGCTTCATCAAAATGTTCGAAACGTGCGTCTTGACGGTCTTCTCCGACAGGACGAGCGCGCGGGCGATCTCCCGGTTGGAGCGGCCGTCCGCGATCAGCGTGAGCACCTCGCGCTCCCGGTCGGTCAGCGAGGACCCCCGCCCGTGCCCCGTGCCGGGGTCGTCCTGGGCCAGCAGGGCGCCCGCCACCTCCGGCTGGAGCAGCACATGACCGGCGTGCACGGAGCGGATCGCGCCGGCCAGCGCCTCCGGGTCGACGTCCTTGTACACGTAACCGGCGGCCCCGGCACGCAGCGCGGGCACCACCGTGCGCTGCTCGGTGAAGCTCGTGACGATCAGCACCTTGGCCGGGTTGGCGAGATCGCGGAGCTTGCGCAGCGCCTCGATGCCGTCGGTGCCCGGCATCTTGATGTCCATCAGGACGACGTCCGGGCGCAGCTCCTCCGCGCCGGCGACGCCCTCGTCGCCGTCGGACGCCTCGCCGACGACCTCTATGTCGTCCTGGATCTCCAGGAAGGTGCGCAGTCCGCGCCGGACCACCTGGTGGTCGTCCACCAGCAGCACGCGGATTCTCCTGTTGTCAGCCACCGGGCACTTCCATCTCGATCGTGGTGCCCTGTCCGGGCGCCGATTGCACGGTCAGCCTGCCGCCCACACCGCTGGACCTGTCCCGCATCGAGACGAGCCCGAGGTGGCGGCCGGCCCTGCGGACGGTCCTCGGTTCGAAGCCCTTGCCGTTGTCGGTGACGCTGAGGACCGCGCCCGGTCCCCGGGGGGCGATGGAGACGTCGACGCGGTCCGCGCCGGAGTGGCGCAGCGCGTTGTGGAGCGCTTCCTGGGCCACCCGCAGCATCGCCTCCTCCTGGGCGGCGGGCAGCGCCCGTACCCCGCAGCTGTCGAAGGTGACCTGTGCGGAGTGGGCGCGGTCGAGTACCTGGATGTGGGTGCGCAGGGTGTGGACGAGACCGTCCTCGTCGAGCGCCGCGGGGCGCAGCTCGACGACGGCGGCGCGCAGCTCGTCGGCGGCCTCGGCGGCGAGGTCGGCGACCTGCTGCAGTTCGCCCTTGGCCCGTGCCGGGTCGCGGTCGATGAGACTGGAGACGGCCTGGGCGGTGAGCCGCAGGGAGAAGAGCTTCTGGCTGACCGCGTCGTGGAGTTCGTGGGCGAGCCGGGAGCGTTCCTCGGCGATGGTCAGCTCGCGGCTGCGCTCGTACAGCCTGGCGTTGGTGAGGGCGATCGCCGCGTGCTGGGCAAGGATGCCGAGGAGTTCCTCGTCCTCCTCGGTGAATCCGCAGCCGCCGACCGGCTTGGGGCAGCGCTTGTTGGCGAGGAAGAGGATGCCGATCGTCTGCTCGCCGTCGCGGATGGGCAGGCCGAGGAAGTCGGACATGTCGGGGTGGGCGCTGGGCCAGCCGCCGAAGCGGGGGTCCTTCTTCACATCGGCGAGCCGCTCGGGCCGCGCCTCGTGCAGCATCGCGGCGAGGATGCCGTGCTGGCGCGGGAGCGGGCCGATGGCCTTCCACTGCGCGTCGCTGACGCCGTCGACCACGAACTGGGAGAAGCCGCCGTGGTCGTCGGGGACGCCGAGCGCCGCGTACTCGGCGTCGAGCAGTTCGCGCGCGGAGGCGACGATCGTCTTGAGAACGTCCCGTACTTCCAGATGTCTGCTCATCGCCAGGAGTGCGCTGCTCACGGCGGCGAGCCCGGAGCTCGGTCGATGGCTCATGGCCTCACCGTACCGGCGGGCGGAAGCGCCCGGATCGGACCTGAGGCGCAGTGGGACGAGGGCCGACGGCCTAGGTCCCGTCTTCGAACTGGCGTCCGGCTCGCGACGCCAGTTCGAAGACAGGACCTAGGCCGAAGTGCCTCGGCACGGCGGGACTCGCGCCCGAGGCGCCGAGGCACCCGTCCTTTCTACGTTGAGGACAACGGCCCTCGGCGACGTCGTCCGGAGCCGACCCGAGGCGAGAAGGAGCGGACGCCATGTCGGTAGCGATCATCACGGGTGCTTCCAAGGGGCTGGGGCGCGCACTCGGCGACGCGCTCGCGCGCGAAGGCTGGGACCTGGTGCTCGACGCCAGGACGGCGGGGCCGCTGGCGGAGGCGGCGCACGAGATCCGGGCGCACGGGACTCGCGTGACGGCGGTCCCGGGTGATGTGACCGATCCCGTCCACCGCGCGGAGCTGGCCGCGGCGGCGGGCGGGCTCGGCGGGCTCGATCTGCTGGTGAGCAACGCGAGCGCGCTGGGCGCCGAGCCACTGGTGCGGCTGGACGCGCTGGCGCTCGTCGGGCTGCGGGCCGCGCTGGAGACGAATGTGGTGGCCGCGCTGGGCCTGGTGCAGGAGGCGCTGCCGTTACTGCGGGCGAGCGCTGCGGGCACGGTGATCGCCGTCAGTTCGGACGCGGCGGCGGAGGCGTACGAGACCTGGGGCGGGTACGGGGCGTCGAAGGCCGCCCTCGACCATCTGGCCGCCGTGCTGGCCGTGGAGGAGCCGCGACTGCGGGTGTGGACGGTCGACCCGGGCGACATGCAGACGGATCTGTACGCGGCGGCCGTCCCGGACGACGGTGAGACGCGGCCGGACCCCCGGTCCGTGGTGCCGGGCTTCCTTGCGCTGCTGCGGCAACGGCCGAGGAGCGGCCGTTACTCGGCCACGTCGTTGCTGAGCGTGGCGCCATGACCGGGGCGGCCGTGTGCTGGGACGGGCCGGCGGGACTGGAGGGGCTGCGGGTGCCCGACGCGCTCTTCGCGCGGGTGCCCGCCGAGCAGCGCGGTTCGGGCGGGACGACGTACGGCTCCCGGTGACCCGGGGCACGGAGGTGCGCACCACGTGTTCGGGGAGCTGGCGGGGCACCTGCGGGCGGGGGACGTGCCCGTGGTGAACACCCCGCCGACGCTGCCGGCCGCGGTCGACGCGCGCCTGGGCGGGGAGCGGCTGGTCGCCCACTTCTCCACGCGCGGGGACGACGGCCGGTGGGCGGTGGAGCTGCGGA
Organism: Streptomyces sp. S4.7; assembly: GCF_010384365.1. Taxonomy (NCBI): domain Bacteria; kingdom Bacillati; phylum Actinomycetota; class Actinomycetes; order Kitasatosporales; family Streptomycetaceae; genus Streptomyces; species Streptomyces sp. S4.7. The sequence goes on from NZ_CP048397.1 coordinate 1,445,943, forward strand.
CGCCAGGAGGCGGCGGCCGGTCCCGGTGGGGTCGTGCGGCCGGCGGCCGGCGGCCGGCTGGACGGAGCTGGCGGTCACCCCCGCGGCGCGGGGTGCGCGTCGTGGACGGGCTGCCGACCGGGGCGCACGAGCCGGAGGCCTCGCATCTGCTGATGCTGGAGGCGATCGCCGGCCGCACGGCGCTGGAACGCGGTTATACGGCGGCTGTACGCCATCTCTGCCTCTGGCACGAGTTCGGCGACGTCCACCTCGTCCTGCCGGACGAGACCGCTCACTCTCCGGGTTGCGCCAGCAACTTCAGGTGAAGCGGGCACCCGCCCAATGTGACGCCACACATAGGACGCACATCACTTACGAAGGTACGTAGTGGACATAACGACCGGCACAAGCATGCCCCAATCGGGCAGCGGGATGTCTCTTTTACACCCCTTTCAACTATCACGGGTCGTACATCCCACCTTTGCCACATGTTTTTGCTGCCGCTAAGAATTGCAGCCGTCGCCGCCGATAAGAAGGCATCAGGCCGACCGGCCACCGCGACTCCCGCTATTCGAAGAGGTATGTCGTATGACCGCGTCCAGCACCACTGGCAACCGACTGAAGAAGAGCCACAAGCTCTCGATCGCCGGCGTGACAGCAGTCGCCGCCGCGGCCGTCAGCTTCTCCTTGATCCCGGGCAACGCATCCGCCGAGTCCCAGAGCAAGAACGTGGCCGCCTCCGTGTCCACCGCCCCGGCGGCCTGGAACATCGCGAACGGCAGCGGCCAGGCCGCGGCCGCCCACAAGAGCCTGACCAAGCAGGACAACATCGCCGACCGCGTCGCGGAGATTCACGCGAAGCAGGGTTCGGCGACGGCGACGGTCAAGGCCGACACCAAGGACAAGACCGCCGCCGAGAAGAAGGCCACCGCCAAGGCCAAGGCGGCCGAGAAGGCCAAGAAGCGCGCGGCCGAGAAGGCCAAGGCCAACCGCTCCGCCGACCGCAAGCCCGCCTACGCCAACAACCTGAACGGATGGATCAAGGAAGCCCTGTCCATCATGAAGAAGGAGAAGATCCCCGGCACGTACGAGGGTCTGCACCGCAACATCATCCGTGAGTCCAGCGGCGACCCGCGTGCGATCAACAACTGGGACATCAACGCGAAGAACGGCGTCCCGTCGATCGGCCTGCTCCAGGTCATCAAGCCGACCTTCGACGCGTACCACGTCAAGGGCACGCCGGACAGCCAGTACCACCCGGTCGCCAACATCGTCGCCGCGGCCAACTACGCCGCCGACCGCTACGGCTCGATCGACAACGTCGACAGCGCCTACTGAGCCGCCGCACGACCGTCCCCCGCAAGGCCGTAGGGGCAGCGAGGCCCCTACGTCCACGCACACCGCGCGCACGACGCGCGACACAGGCCACGCACAGACGCCGGTGGGCGGCACCCCGCGAAGGGGTGCCGCCCGCCGGCGGCGTGCGTGCCGCGCGTGAAGCGCTCCTCGTGCCTGCTCCGCGCACTCCGCGTTACTTGCGCATGACCTCCGGCTCGTGGCGGCGCAGCAACCGCGCCACCACGACCCCGCACACGACTCCGATGAGCAGCAGCACCGTGACGTTGAAGCCCCACTGCGCCACCGAGTGGTCCCAGAGCGGGTCCAGGTCGTTGGGGCTCTTGGGGTCCCACGGCGGCATCAGATGCGCCAGGTCGAGGGTCGAGCCGGTACCGGCGATCGCCCAGCGCGAGGGCATCAGCCAGGCGAACTGCTCCAGGCCCGGTGAACCGTAGACCTGGAAGAGCGTGCCGGTGAAGACGACCTGGACGATCGCGAACATGACCAGCAGCGGCATGGTCTTCTCGGCGGTCTTCACCAGCGAGGAGATCACCAGACCGAACATCATCGACGTGAAACCGAGCGCGATGATGACGATGCACATCTCGACGGCCGGCGGCATGATCAGGCCCTCGTCGGGCAGCGCGCGGGGCGCGAAGCCGATGCCGCAGATGATGACGCCCTGGAAGGCCGTGATCACACCGAGCACGATGACCTTGGACATCAGGTACGCGGAGCGGGACAGGCCGGTGGCCCGTTCCCGTTCGTAGATCACCCGTTCCTTGATCAGCTCTCTTACGGAGTTGGCCGCACCCGAGAAGCACATGCCGACCGCGAGGATCAGCAGGATCGTCCCGGCCTTGCCGTTGAACCTGTCCGGCGCCTCCGGCGGGCCCAGTCCGTACTCCGCCGGGATCACGACGCTCACCACGCCGAGGACGGCGGGCAATATCACCATCAGACCGAGGAAGCCCCGGTCGGAGGCGATCACCGAGGAGTAGCGGCGGATCAGCGTCCAGAGCTGGGAGCCCCAGCTCTGCGGCTTCGGCGGGCGCATCTGCTGCGGCGACGGCATGTGGACCGACTGCGCGGCGACGGCGTCGATGTCGGCGGCGTACATCTGGTAGTGCTGCGAGCCGCGCCAGCGGCCCGCCCAGTCGTAGTCGCGGTAGTTCTCGAACGCCGAGAAGACATCGGCCCAGGTGGTGTAGCCGAAGAAGTTGAGCGCCTCCTTCGGCGGTCCGAAGTAGGCGACCGAGCCGCCCGGCGCCATGACGAGCAGCTTGTCGCAGATCGCCAGCTCGGCCACCGAGTGCGTGACGACCAGGACGGTACGGCCGTCGTCGGCGAGGCCGCGCAGCAGCTGCATGACGTCGCGGTCCATGCCCGGGTCGAGGCCCGAGGTGGGCTCGTCCAGGAAGATCAGCGACGGCTTGGTCAGCAGTTCGAGGGCGACCGAGACACGCTTGCGCTGGCCACCGGAGAGCGAGGTGACCCGCTTCTCCTTGTGGATGTCGAGCTTCAGCTCGCGCAGCACCTCGTCGATACGGGCCTCGCGCTCGGACTCGGCGGTGTCACCGGGGAAGCGGAGCTTGGCGGCGTACTTGAGCGCCTTCCGTACGGTCAGCTCCTTGTGCAGGATGTCGTCCTGCGGGACCAGACCGATGCGCTGGCGCAGCTCGGCGAACTGCTTGTACAGATTCCTGTTGTCGTACAGGACGTCGCCCTCGTTGGCCGGCCGGTAGCCGGTGAGCGCCTTGAGGAGCGTGGACTTGCCGGAGCCCGAGGGGCCGATGACCGCGATGAGCGACTTCTCGGGGACGCCGAAGGAGACGTCCTTGAGGATCTGCTTGCCGCCGTCGACCGTCACCGTGAGGTGGCGGGCCGAGAAGGAGACCTCACCGGTGTCGACGAACTCTTCGAGCCGGTCTCCGACGAGGCGGAACGTCGAGTGACCGACGCCCACGATGTCGTTCGGGCCGATGAGCGCCGTACCGGACTTGGGGATCGGCTGACCGTTGACGTACGTGCCGTTGTGGGAGCCGAGGTCGCGGATCTGGAAACGGCCGTCGGGCGTCGAGGTGAACTCGGCGTGCAGACGGGAGACCTGGAGGTCGGAGACGACCAGTTCGTTCTCCAGCGCACGGCCGATGCGCATCACCCGGCCGAGAGCCACCTGGTGGAAGGTTGTCGGGCTGCGGTCCCCGTACACCGGCGGCGCCCCCGCCGCGCCACCCGAGCCGGGACCGCCATGACCACCGGGACCGCCGGCGGCGGGGCCCCCCGGCCCTCCGTGCTGCGGCGGTACGTAGCCGTGCTGAGGCTGCTGGGGCTGCTGCTGGGACGGCTGCTGCTGGGGCGCCCAGCCCGGGCCGCCCTGCGGCTGCGGCTGCTGCACCTGCGGTGCCTGGGCCTGTGGCGCCTGGGCCTGCTGGGGCGCCGCGCCCTGCGGGTTGTACGCACCGGCCGCCGCGCCGCTCAGGCTCAGCCGCGGTCCGTCGGTCGCATTACCGAGATGCACAGCGGTACCGGGGCCGATTTCCATCTGGTGGATCCGCTGGCCCTGCACATAAGTGCCGTTGGTGCTGCCGTGGTCTTCAATTACCCAACTACGGCCCCCCCAGCTGATGGTGGCGTGGCGCCACGAGACCCGGGCGTCATCGATCACCAGGTCGCCCTGCGGATCACGTCCCAGGGTGTACGACCTGGACTGATCGAGCGTCCAGGTCCTTCCGTTCAGTTCAAGTACGAGTTCCGGCACTCCATGCCCCACTAGTTGTCCCCCGGGTTGCTCCCATCACAGGGAGTCTAGGGATGGCGAACATCGGGGGGAACTATTTCAGGCCCGCCCCCATATACGAAAGTCGGGCCTCGGGAAAGAGCGCAAAATCCCGTAAGTGGCACGGCGAAACGTAAGTGAACAGCCGCAAAACCCTCAACCGGGACTCGTGTCCCACGAGGCATTCCGTGGCACGCCCGTGGCCTACTCGTGGCATGTCCGGTACGCGGGACGCCGGGTCGCCCCACGCGTCACGCCCGATACGGTGGGATCACCATGAGCGCATCGCAGCCCCGTCAGGCCACTGACGCCGCCCCCACACTTCTCGTCAAGATCTTCGGGAAAGACCGCCCCGGGATCACCGCCGGCCTCTTCGACACCCTCGCCGCCTATTCGCTCGACGTCATAGACATCGAGCAGGTCGTCACCCGTGGCCGTATCGTCCTGTGCGCGCTCGTCACCTCGCCGGGCGGCGACGGTGCCGAGGGCGCACTGCGCGCGACCGTCCACAGCTGGGCCGAGTCCCTGAAGCTCCAGGCCGAGATCATCTCCGGGACCGGCGACAACAGGCCGCGCGGCAGCGGCCGTTCCCATGTCACGGTGCTCGGGCATCCGCTGTCCGCCGAGTCGACGGCGGCCATCGCCGCCCGCATCACCTCGACCGGCGGGAACATCGACCGTGTCTTCCGGCTGGCGAAGTACCCGGTCACCGCGGTGGAGTTCGCGGTGTCGGGCGCGGAGACGGAACCGCTGCGCACGGCGCTGGCGACCGAGGCCGCCGAGATCGGGGTGGATGTCGCCGTCGTCTCGGCCGGGCTGCACCACCGGGCGCAGCGGCTGATCGTGATGGACGTCGACTCGACCCTCATCCAGGACGAGGTCATCGAACTGTTCGCCGCGCACGCGGGCTGCGAGGAGCAGGTCGCCGAGGTGACGGCCAGGGCCATGGCCGGCGAGCTGGACTTCGAGCAGTCGCTGCACGCGCGCGTGGCGCTGCTCGCCGGACTCGACTCGTCGGTGGTGGACAAGGTACGCACGGAGGTACGGCTCACGCCCGGCGCCCGCACCCTGATCCGTACGCTCAAGCGGCTCGGCTATCAAGTGGGCGTCGTGTCCGGCGGGTTCACCCAGGTGACCGACGCGCTGAAGGAACAGCTCGGGCTGGACTTCGCCTCGGCGAACACGCTGGAGATAGTGGACGGGAAGCTCACCGGTCGCGTCGTGGGCGAGATCGTCGACCGGGCGGGCAAGGCCAGGCTGCTGCGCCGGTTCGCCGCCGAGGCCGGGGTGCCGCTCTCCCAGACCGTCGCGATCGGCGACGGTGCGAACGATCTCGACATGCTGAACGCGGCCGGGCTGGGCGTCGCGTTCAACGCCAAGCCCGTGGTCCGCAGGGCGGCTGACACGGCGGTGAACGTGCCGTTCCTGGACACGGTGCTCTATCTGCTGGGCATCACGCGCGAAGAGGTCGAAGAGGTGGAGGGGGCCGAGGGCCCGTCCGTCTGAGTCCGCCCGCCGCCCGAACGCGCCCGTCGCCCCGCGGCCGGCCCCGGCAGGAAGCCCCGGCACGCACACCGCGCCGGGGCTTCGTCGTCAAAGGAGTTGGAGCGGTCGAGGGCAACGGAGAAGGACGGTCAGTCGTGCGGAGCCCAGTATTCGAGCAGCGTCCCCACATCGGGCTCCACGGTCTTCCACGAGCCGGTGAAGCCGATGACGGCGAACGCCGAGGTCGGGAACGCGCTCGCGGTCAGCCGGCCCAGCGCGTCACCCTCGGCACGGGCCGAGAGGGCGTCGGCGAGGGCGTGCATACCGGGGTTGTGGCCGATCAGCAGGAGGTCGTTCACCTCGTCCGACGTCTCGGTGAGCAGCGCCAGGAGATCGCCGAGCGTCGCGTCGTACAACCGGTCCTCGTACACGGTCCTGGGGCGCTGCGGGAGTTCGTGCACCGCCAGCTTCCAGGTCTCGCGCGTGCGGGCCGCCGTCGAACAGAGAGCCAGATCGAACGCGATACCGGTCTCCGCGAGCCGGCGCCCGGCCACCGGGGCGTCCGCGCGGCCTCGCTCGGCGAGCGGCCTCTCGTGGTCGGCCACGTCGGGCCAGTCGGCCTTCGCGTGCCGGAGTAGGACAATCCTGCGGGGTGTTTCGACGCTCATGCATCCCAGCTTCGCACGAAATGCGCCGTCAGGCGCGGGGTGTTGGAGGGCTCACCCGCCCCGGTTTACCGGGCGAGGGTCTGCTGGATCTGGTGCACCACCCGGCCTACGCCCGGGTCGCCCGCGGCGGCGTTGGCCTGCCCGGGACCGGCCATCAGCAGCAGCAGAGCGGCGAACGCGATCGCGGGGAGTGCGATGGCCCACCAGGGGAGAGAGATCTCGACGGTGTCGGGGGACGGGCGGTGGGACCGGGTGTGCGTAGGGGCCGCCATGGCCGCCTCCGTAGGTCTGCGGTTGAAGTACCTCAAAGCTACGGACCGCCCGCCCCGGCTCCCATCCGGAGACCCACCCACTTGACCCTGACCCTGGCCCCCTAAGGGACGGTGGTGCCAGCACCACCCTCCCTTTCCTCTTTTTTTCAGGGCTCGGTTCGCCTCCGGGCGCTGGGAGCCCTTCGGCTCACTCGCCGAGGGCTTTCGGGGAACTAGGGCGAGGCGATCGAGGCGATGACGGCGATCACGACCATGATGCCGATGATCGTGCCGAACATCAGCAGCAGTTTCTTCTGGCCGTTCTGGGGATTCGGGTCAAGGACTGGCATGCGCGCAGTTTCTCATCTCAGCACTCGTCCTCGATCGTCCGGTCCCGGCCCGCCACCACACCCAGCACGATCTGCGGCACCATCAGCCCGGCCATCAGCGTGATCGGCAGCTCCCAGCCGCCGCTGTGCTGGTAGAGCACGCCCACCAGCAGCGGCCCGGGGATGGAGATCAGATAGCCGGTGCTCTGGGCGAACGCGGACAGCCGTACGACCCCCGGGCCGGTCCTCGCTCGCATCCCGATCATCGTGAGCGCGAGCGGAAAGGCGCAGTTCGAGATGCCCAGCAGCAGCGCCCAGACCCAGGCCCCGGCGGCGGGCGCGAGGAAGAGGCCCGCGTATCCGGTCAGACCGCAGGCACCGAGGGCGATGACGATCGGGCCCTGGTTCTTCATCCGGGTGGCCAGCCGGGGGATCACGAAGGCCAGCGGGACCCCCATCACCATCGTGACGGCGAGCAGCAGCCCCGCCGTACCCGCCGACACCCCCGCGTCGCGGAAGATCTGCGGCATCCACCCCATGGTGATGTACGCGCCCGTGGCCTGGAGCCCGAAGAAGGTGCCGAGCGCCCAGGCGGTGCGGCTGCGGGCGATCCTCGGAGCATGAGCCGGGGCCGACGTCCGCTTCCGCTCCCCCTCGCCGCCGCCGGTCGCCGTCGCGGCGCTCCTGCGGTCGCGTACGAGCAGCGCGGCCCAGGGCAGTACGGCGACGGCCGCGACCACGGCCCACAGACCGAGCCCGAGGCGCCAACTGCCGCCCAGCGCCCCGGTCATGGGGACGGTCGCGGCGGCGGCCACGGCCGTGCCGGCGGACAGCGACATGGAGTAGAGGCCGGTCATGGTGCCGACCCGGTCGGGGAAGTACCGCTTCACGATCACCGGCATCAGCACATTGCTGACGGCTATGCCCATCAGCGCGAGCGCGCTCGCCGCGAGGAAGGCGGCCGTGCCGTTGGTGAAGGGGCGGATCAGCAGACCCGCCGTGATCGCCACCATGCCCGCGCAGACGACCGCGCCGGGCCCGAAGCGGCGGGCCAGGCGCGGGGCCGTGACACCGAAGACCGCGAAACAGAGCGCCGGGACGGAGGTGAGCACCCCGGCGACGCTGCCGCTCATGTGGAGCCCGGCGCGGACGTCTTCGAGCAGCGCCCCGAGGCTGGTGATGGCGGGCCGGAGGTTGACGGCGGCGAGGACGAGTCCCACGACGAGCAGCCGGGTCAGCCACACGGTCGTCCCGTGAGACGGGGACGGTGCGGGAGAATCGGCGGGCGCGGGCGCGATGTCCTCCCGGGGTGAGAGCGGGGTCGTGGTCTCGTCAAGCATGGAGCCATCATAGAATCATGGGATGATTGGTTGTCCAATCCCGCGACAGCCGCCCCGGTCGTCCCCGGCATCGAGAACCTGGAGCACCATGGCCCTGACCTCCCCCCGGCGATCCGCGCTCTCCGATCAGGTGATCACCGAGCTGCGGAACCAGATCACGTCGGGCGAGTGGCCGGTGGGCTCGCGCATCCCGACCGAGCCCGAGCTGGTCGAGCAGCTGGGGGTGGCCCGTAACACCGTCCGCGAGGCCGTCCGCGCGCTGGCGCACAACGGGCTCCTGGACATCCGGCAGGGCTCGGGCACCTATGTCGTCGCCACCAGCGAGCTGGCGGGTGTGATGCACCGCCGGTTCGCCGACGCCGACGCCCGGCACATCGCGGAGGTGCGCTCCACCCTTGAGGCCGCCGCCGCGCGGCTGGCGGCCGAGCGGCGTACGGAGCGGGAGATGCGGCAGCTGGAGACACTGCTGGCGCGCCGCGAGGAGGCGTGGGCCGGCGGGGACGCCGAGCTATTCGTGGCCGCCGACGCGACCCTGCACCTCGCGGTGGTCTCGGCCTCGCACAACGAGGTACTCACCGCGCTCTACGCGGACCTGAGCGAGCTGATGCGCGACGGGCTGCGTGCCGATGTGGGACGTGAGCTGCGGCCGGCGTTCCATCTGGACCACGCTCGGCTGGTGGCGGCGATCAGGGCCGGGGACACGGAGACGGCGGGCGCGGAGGCGGCGAGCCACGCGTTCACGTGCCTGCGCGAATCGGTCTGAGGCCCACCCGCCCGCGTGAAGCGGCCCGAGAGGGCGGGGCCAGGGGGTGTCTTGTTCGATCGGCCGGATCGGGGAGTGCCCGCCGCGGCAGCGGCTGATGTCACGTCGGCGCCGTGGATCGGGAGCCCGGCCTGATCGGCAGGACACCTCTCAGGGGTCGACGCGTGCGTGGCTGACCCAGGCGGAGTCGACTTCCTTCCAGCAGCGTCCGGTGAGCTGGAGATGGCGCGCGGGCCCGGCCTCGGCCGGGGCGCTGTCGGAGTCGACGTCCCACCAGCGCGCGCACTCCACGTGCAGCTGGACGCGGTCGGTCCCGGGGTACGGATTGTGACAGTACGCGGTCACCGACGAGCCCTTGATCGCCGTACGGCAGGAGGCCCCGAACGGGTCGCGCTCGCCGCCGTCACGGCCGTCGGCGGCCGCGGTCGCCCGCCCGGCGCCGGCCGTGTCCGCCACCGAGGCCTTCTTCACCGGGGGCGGCGGCGGATCGTCCCGTACGAGGGCGGTGACGGCGAGACCCGCCACGATCAGCACCGCAACGGTCAGCGAGGCGGCCACCTTGCGTGCTCTGCGGTACACAGCGACACCTCCTCCCCGATCAGTGTGCGGGGAGTCGTCGCTCTTATCGACTCGGACGGCTACGTACGGTGAGAACTCTGCGTCCCACGACGCGAGGGAGCCGCGTGCCGCCTTCCGGCGGTCACGCGGCCCCCTCGGCCCGTCGTGGTCAGGCCCGTCGTGGTTCAGGCGCCCATCATGTGGACACCGCCGTCGACGTGGACGATCTCGCCCGTCGTCTTGGGGAAGAAGTCCGACAGCAGCCCGACGACGCCACGGCCCGTCGGCTCCGGGTCGGCCAGGTCCCAGCCGATCGGCGCGCGGTGGCTCCACACCTCGGCCAGGTCCTCGAAGCCCGGAATGGACTTGGCGGCCATCGACTTGATGGGGCCGGCCGAGATGAGGTTGCAGCGGATGTTCCGGGCACCCAGGTCACGGGCCAGGTAGCGGTTGGTGGATTCGAGCGCCGCCTTGGCGACGCCCATCCAGTCGTACTTGGGCCAGGCGAACTGCGCGTCGAAGGTGAGTCCGACGACCGAGCCGCCCCGCTCCATCAGCGGCAGACATGCCGTGGTCAGCGACTTGAGCGAGTACGCCGAGACGTGCACCGCCGTGCTGACGTCCTCCCACTGCGCCTCCAGGAAGTTGAAGACGCCCTGCGGGCCGAAGGCGATCGAGTGCACGACACCGTCGAGGCTCGCGCCCTCGCCCTGGTGCTCACGGATCCGGTCGGCGAGGGAGTCCAGGTGCTCCTGGTTGGTGACGTCCACCTCGATGACGGGGGCGGGCTTGGGCAGCCGCTTGGCGATGCGCTCGACGAGCGAGAGGCGCCCGAAGCCGGTCAGGATGACGTCCGCGCCCTCTTCCTGCGCGATCTTGGCGGCGTGGAAGGCGATGGAGGAGTCGGTGAGGACACCGGTGATGAGGATGCGCTTGCCGGCGAGGATTCCACTCATGTGATCAGTGACCCATGCCCAATCCGCCGTCAACGGGAATGACGGCTCCAGTGATGTACGCGGCGTCGTCCGACGCGAGGAAGCGCACCGCGGCCGCGATCTCCTCGGGCAGCGCGTAACGGCCGAGGGGGACATTGGCGACGATCTTCGCGCGCTGCTCGTCGGTGAGCACCTTGGTCATGTCGGTGTCGACGAAACCGGGCGCGACGACGTTGAACGTGATGTCGCGCGAGCCGAGTTCGCGGGCGAGCGAGCGGGCGAAGCCGACGAGCCCCGCCTTGGAGGCCGCGTAGTTCGCCTGGCCGGCCGAGCCGAGCAGCCCGACCACGGAGGAGATGAGCACGACGCGTCCGCGCTTGGCTCGCAGCATGCCGCGGTTGGCGCGCTTGACGACGCGGAAGGTGCCGGTGAGGTTGGTGTCGAGGACGGAGGTGAAGTCGTCCTCGGACATCCGCATCAGCAACTGGTCCTTGGTGATACCGGCGTTGGCGACCAGCACCTCCACGGGGCCGTGCGTCTCCTCGATCTCCTTGTAGGCCTGCTCCACCTGCTCGGCGTCGGTGATGTCGCACCGGACGGCGAGGGCACCCGCCTCTGTCAGGGCCTCGGGCGGTTCGCCCGAGCGGTAGGTGATGGCGACCTTGTCGCCGTTGCCGACGAAGGCCAGGGCAATGGCGAGGCCGATGCCCCGGTTTCCTCCGGTGACGAGAACCGAGCGGCTCAACGGAGCACCTTTCGTAGCTGTCTGGTTCCTGGAAAACCTATCGGTCGATCCCCCGGTCCGTGGACTCGGGCATTGACAGGGCCTCGGGACGGTCACTGTGGGGTCTCTACATAAACGCGGCGAAATTCCCCTCCGTACCGCATGATTCACTGCGGACACCTTTACCGAGGCGTGTGAAAGGGAGGCCGACGTGCCCCATGAGGTAGATCAGTCGTTTCTGGCACTGCCGCTGAGGGCGCTCGCCGACGCGGCGCTCGCCAGGGCGCGTGCTCTCGGTGCCGACCATGCCGACTTCCGGTTCGAGCGGGTGCGGAGCGCGGCCTGGCGGCTGCGGGACGCCAAGCCCGCCGGGTCCTCGGACTCCACCGACCTCGGGTACGCGGTCCGCGTCGTGCACGGCGGCGCGTGGGGGTTCGCCTCCGGGGTCGATCTGACCATGGACGCGGCGGCGCGGGTCGCCGGACAGGCCGTGGCGATGGCCAAGTTGTCGGCGAAGGTGATCGCGGCGGCGGGCTCGGACGAGCGGGTGGAGCTGGCCGACGAACCGGTGCACGCGGAGAAGACCTGGGTGTCGGCGTACGACATCGACCCGTTCGAGGTGCCGGACGAGGACAAGACCGGTCTCCTGGCGGAGTGGAGCGCGCGGCTGCTGCGCGGGGAGGGCGTCGCGCATGTGGACGCCTCGTTGCTGACCGTCCACGAGAACAAGTTCTACGCGGACACGGCGGGCACCGTCACCACACAGCAGCGCGTCAGGCTGCACCCGCAGCTCTCGGCGGTCGCCGTGGACGGCAAGAGCGGCGAGTTCGACTCGATGCGCACGATCGCGCCGCCGGCCGGCCGGGGCTGGGAGTACCTGACGGGCACCGGCTGGGACTGGGACTGGGAGCTGGAGCAGATCCCGGCGCTGCTCGCGGAGAAGATGCGCGCGCCGAGCGTCGAGGCGGGGACGTACGACCTGGTCGTCGACCCGTCGAACCTCTGGCTGACGATCCACGAGTCGATCGGGCACGCGACGGAGCTGGACCGGGCGCTCGGTTACGAGGCGGCGTACGCGGGCACGTCCTTCGCGACCTTCGACCAGTTGGGCAAGCTGGCGTACGGCTCGTCGATCATGAATGTGACGGGTGACCGGACGGCGGAGCACGGGCTGGCGACGATCGGATACGACGACGAGGGCGTCGAGGCCCAGTCGTGGGATCTCGTCAAGGACGGCACGCTCGTGGGCTACCAGTTGGACCGGCGGATCGCGAAGCTGACGGGCTTCGACCGCTCCAACGGGTGCGCGTTCGGCGACTCGCCGGGCCATGTGCCGGTGCAGCGCATGGCGAACGTGTCGTTGCGACCTGATCCGGGCGGGCTCGGCACGGAGGACCTGATCGGCGGTGTGGAGCGCGGGATCTATGTGGTCGGCGACCGTTCGTGGTCGATCGACATGCAGCGGTACAACTTCCAGTTCACCGGGCAGCGGTTCTTCCGGATCGAGAACGGCAAGCTGGCCGGGCAGTTGCGGGACGTCGCCTACCAGGCGACGACGACGGACTTCTGGGGCTCGATGGAGGCGGTCGGCGGACCGCAGACGTATGTGCTCGGCGGCGCCTTCAACTGCGGCAAGGCCCAGCCGGGCCAGGTGGCGGCGGTCTCGCACGGCTGCCCGTCGGCCCTGTTCCGCCAGGTGAACATCCTCAACACGACGCAAGAGGCCGGACGATGACGGGAACCACGGGAATCGGCCGGGGGTCCGGGGGGCGTTCCCCGGGTCGGCACAGTCTCAACACGACGCAGGAGGCCGGACGATGAGCACGAGCAGCAGCGGCAAGCCGCACGAGATCGTCGAGCGGGCCCTCGCGCTGTCGGCCGCCGACGGCTGCGTGGTCATCGCCGAGGAGCGGTCGACCGCCAATCTGCGCTGGGCGGGCAACGCGCTCACGACGAACGGCGTGACCCGCGGCCGTACGCTCACCGTCATCGCGACCGTGGACGGCAAGGAGGGGACCGCCTCCGGTGTGGTGTCCCGATCCGCCGTCACCGCCGACGAGTTGGAGCCGCTGGTGCGCGCCGCCGAGGCCGCCGCCCGTGGCGCGGGTCCGGCGGAGGACGCCCGGCCGCTCGTCGAGGCCGGTGCGGCGTCGAAGGACTTCACCGACGCGCCCGCCGAGACGACGTCCGCGGTCTTCGCCGACTTCGCACCGGCGCTCGGCGAGTCCTTCGCGCGTGCCCGGGCCGGCGGCCGTGAGCTGTACGGCTTCGCGAACCACGAGTACACGTCGACGTACCTGGGCACGTCCACGGGCGTACGGCTCCGTCATGACCAGCCCAACGGCACCCTGGAGCTGAACGCCAAGTCTCCCGACCGGTCGCGATCGGCCTGGGCGGGGCGGGCGACGCGCGACTTCAGGGATGTCGATCCGGCGGCGCTCGACGCGGAGCTGGCGCGGCGCCTCGGGTGGGCGGAGCGCCGGATCGAGCTGCCCGCGGGCCGGTACGAGACGCTGCTGCCGCCCACCGCGGTGGCGGATCTGCTGATCTACCAGCTCTGGTCGTCGTCCGCGCGGGACGCCGCCGAGGGCCGGACGGTCTTCTCCAAGCCCGGCGGCGGCACCCGGGTCGGTGACACCCTCGCGGAGCTGCCGCTGTCGCTGCGCAGCGACCCGAACGAGCCGGGCCTGGAGTCCGCGCCGTTCGTGATCGCGCACTCCTCGGGCGACGACGCGTCGGTGTTCGACAACGGTCTGCCGCTCCACGCGACCGACTGGGTGCGGGACGGCAAGCTGGACCGGTTGATCACCACCCGGCACAGCGCGGAGCTGACCGGGCTGCCGACGGCCCCTCCGGTGGACAATCTGATCCTGGACGGCGGCGGTGGGCGTTCGCTGGAGGAGATGGTCGCCGGCACCTCGCGCGGCCTGCTGCTGACCTGCCTGTGGTACATCCGCGAGGTCGATCCGGCGACGCTGCTGCTGACGGGGCTGACCCGGGACGGCGTCTATCTCGTCGAGGACGGCGAGGTCGTCGGCGAGGTGAACAACTTCCGCTTCAACGAGTCGCCGGTCGGTCTGCTCTCGCGGGTGTCGGAGGCGGGACGGACGGAGAAGACGCTGCCGCGTGAGTGGGGCGACTACTTCACCCGGGCCGCGATGCCCGCCCTGCGGGTGCCGGATTTCAATATGAGTTCGGTCAGCCAGGGCGTATAACCTCGGGGGCGTTCCGTCGTCACGGACGCCGGACGGACCTGACTCATCGAAGGAGACGCGAGAAACGTGACGGATATCGTCGACGAGCTGCGGTGGCGTGGGCTGATCGCCCTGTCCACCGACGAGGACGCACTGCGCAAGGCGTTCGCGGACGGCCCCGTCACGTTCTATTGCGGCTTCGACCCGACCGCGCCGAGTCTGCACCTGGGAAATCTGGTCCAGATCCTCACCATGCGCCGGATCCAGCTGGCGGGGAACCGTCCGCTGGGTCTGGTGGGCGGGGCGACGGGGCTGATCGGGGACCCCAAGCCGAACTCGGAGCGCACGCTCAACGAGCCCGAGGTCGTCGGTGAGTGGGTGCAGCGGCTTCGCGGGCAGATCGAGCGGTACCTGGACTTCGAGGGTCCGTACGCGGCGACCATGGTCAACAACCTGGACTGGACGTCGGGTCTGTCGGCGATCAGCTTCCTGCGGGACGTCGGGAAGTACTTCCGGGTCAACAAGATGATCGCGAAGGAGGCGGTCTCGCGGCGGCTGAACTCCGACGCGGGCATCAGCTACACCGAGTTCAGCTACCAGATCCTCCAGGGGATGGACTTCCTGGAGCTGAACCGGCGCTACGGCTGCACGCTCCAGACCGGCGGCAGTGACCAGTGGGGCAATCTGACGGCCGGCACGGACCTGATCCACCGGGTCGAGCCCGAGGCGTCGGTGCACGCCCTGGCCACGCCGCTGATCACCAAGGCCGACGGCACGAAGTTCGGGAAGACCGAGTCGGGCACGGTCTGGCTCGACGCCGAGCGGACGACACCGTACGCGTTCTACCAGTTCTGGCTGAACGCGGAAGACCGGGACGTCTCCAAGTTCCTGCGGATCTTCAGCTTCAAGTCCCGTACGGAGATCGAGGAGCTGGAGAAGCTGACCGAGGAGCGTCCGCAGGCCCGCGCGGCGCAGCGGGCGCTGGCCGAGGAGCTGACGACGCTGGTGCACGGCGCCGATCAGTGCGCCGGTGTGGTCGCGGCGTCGAAGGCGCTGTTCGGCCAGGGCGAACTGACCGGGCTGGACGCGGCGACACTGGCGGCGGCCCTGTCCGAGGTGCCGCACGCGCGGGTGGCCGAGCTGGTGCCGGTGGTGGATCTGCTCACCGAGGTCGGGCTGGCGCCGAGCAAGTCGGCGGCGCGGCGCACGGTGAAGGAGGGCGGGGCCTACGTGAACAACGTGAAGGTCACGGACTCCGAAGCCGTCCCGGACGCCGGGGAGTTGCTGCACGGGCGCTGGCTGGTGCTGCGTCGGGGCAAGAAGAACCTCGCCGCGGTCGAGGTCACGGCGGACACGGTCTCCTGACCGGACGGCGGGCCTCGCCCCGGACGGCAAAAGGCAGCGGTACGGCCCGGTACGCGTATGGCGTACCGGGCCGTGGCCTTGTCCGACATGCCCTTTGACCTGCTCTTTGAGCTGCCCCACGCCCGTCCGGGCCGCTGCCGGGGCCGGTCGTCATCTGGACGCTCTGGCCCGTCCTCTCGCGCTCCGGATCGACGACCAGAGCATGTCGCCCACCCCGACGACCACGATGGCGCCGATCAGCTGGAGCACGTGCCGTGTCCAGTCGATGCCCTTGGTGTCCTCGACCCCGAGCCAGCCCGCGGCCGCGTTGCCGAGGATGCTGCCCAGGATTCCGAACACGGTCGTCAGCCACAGTGGGATCTGCTGCTTGCCGGGGATGATCGCTTTGGCGATCAGACCCAGGACCAGACCCACGATGATTGCCCACAACCAGCTCATGGTCGCCTCCTCGTGCGGCGCACTCTGCGCATGTGGGCCAAGTCTCGGTGTGCCCGGCGTACGCCGCATGCCGAACAGGGCCGTACGTGGCCCGGCGGGGACGCGCTGCGTCGCCGACGAGCGGTCCCCCCTCTCGTGGGCGACGCACGGCGGGCGTACCGTTGTGCGGGTCCGGCACGGGGAGCGGCCGGCGAGGGAATCGGATGGTGGGTCGTGATGCGGAAGCAGCGCAGCGCCGAGGTCTTCCAAATCACGGGAGCGAGGCGGGGACTCGACGAGGACGTGCGCGGCCGGCAGCGGCGCTATGTCATCTCCATGCTGGTGCGCACGCTGGGGATCATCCTGGCCGTGGTTCTGTGGAATGTTGAGCGTTATGTGGCGATTGCGGGCCTCGTACTGGGCATCCTGCTGCCCTATGTGGCGGTCGTGATCGCCAACGGAGGCCGGGAGAGGGCCCGCTCGCTGCCGTCGACCCATCTCGACCCGGCGGTCCGGCCGATGATCGCTCCCGCCCCCGCGACGGGCGGAGCGGAATCCGGCGCGCGGTCCGCGAACCACGGACACCCGGCTCCCCCGCGCGAGCGCGCTTAAGCCGCACGAAATCAAAGCTCAAGAAAAGCTCAGATCAATCATGAAGTTCCGGTGCACCTGAGGCCACTACCCGTGACATACTTTGTAGGCGCTCCGCATCCCCCGTCGGAGCGACGGACCGACGCCGGGCAGCTCCCCCCGTGGCTGCTCGGCGTCGCCTTTTTTGAGCGTTTTCTCCTGAGAGCAGACCATATGCCCGAAAGATCACCGGGCGACGGCACGCTCTGGTCACCGCCTAGGCTGGAGGCCGTGGACCTCTTCGATTTCCCCGGCGCCGCTTCCGGTCCCGACGGACCCGTCTGTTCGGCCAAGGGCTGCCGCGCCGCCGCCGTATGGGTGCTGGCCTGGAACAATCCCAAGCTGCACACGCCCGAGCGCCGCAAGACCTGGCTGGCCTGCGACGAGCACCGCGAACACCTGTCGTCGTTCCTCGGTGTCCGCGGGTTCCTCAAGGACGTGGTCGCTCTGACCGACTGGGAGCGGGAGCACTCAGCCGCCGATGGCTGACATGGGCCGGTCGGGCTGGAGGAACGCCGGGTCGTCCAGGCCGGAGCCGGCCTTCTTGCCCCACATCGCCAGCTTCCAGAGCGTCGCGACGGACTCGTCGGTGGCGTCCGACCGCAGGGCCGCGCGCAGATCGGTCTCCTCACGCGCGAACAGGCAGGTGCGCACCTGACCGTCGGCGGTGAGCCTCGTGCGGTCGCAGGCCGAGCAGAACGGGCGGGTGACGGAGGCGATGACGCCGACCCGGTGCGGGCCCCCGTCCACGATCCAGCGCTCGGCGGGAGCGGACCCGCGCTCCTCGCCGTCCTCCTCGGTCAGTGTGAAGCGGGTGCTCAGCGACTGGAGGATGTCGCCGGCGGTGATCATTCCGTCACGCTTCCAGCCGTGCTGGGCGTCGAGCGGCATCTGCTCGATGAAGCGCAGCTCGTAGCCGTGTCCGACGGCCCAGGCGAGCAGTTCGGGGGCCTCGTCGCCGTTGAGCCCCGGCATCAGGACGGTGTTGACCTTGACCGGGGTCAGCCCCGCCTCGCGCGCGGCGGCCAGTCCGTCGAGCACGTCCTGGTGGCGGTCGCGCCTGGTGAGGGTCTTGAAGACGTCCCGCCGCAGGGTGTCGAGGGAGACGTTGACACGGTCGAGGCCGGCGGCCTTGAGCGCCGCGGCCGTGCGCTTGAGCCCGATGCCGTTGGTCGTCAGCGACATCCTGGGACGGGGGGCGAGGGCCGCGCAGCGCTCGACGATCCCGACGAGACCGGGGCGCAGCAGCGGCTCACCGCCGGTGAAGCGGACGTCGCGGACGCCGAGCCGGGTCACGGCGATACGGACGAGTCTGACGATTTCGTCGTCGGTGAGGAGATCGGGCTTCGCGAGCCACTGAAGGCCCTCCTCCGGCATGCAGTAGGTGCACCGGAGATTGCACTTGTCGGTGAGTGAGACTCGCAGATCGGTGGCCACACGTCCGTAGGTGTCGATGAGCACGGTGAGTCCCCTTACCCTCGTGATGCCTGTTCCGAGCGTACGGCAGAGCGGTGACAACGACGGGGGCCGTTTGCCACGAGGAGCGGCGTGGCCGCGTCGTAGGACTCTACGACGCGGCCACGCCAAAGGCACTCGTTCCGGTGGAGTCGATCAGTGCGCTCCGGTGCCGGTGAGCGACTTGACCTCCAGTTCGGCGTACTTCTTGACGTCCGGCTCCTCCTTGGACATGAGCGATCCCAGCCAGCCGAGCAGGAAGCCGAGCGGGATCGAGATCAGGCCAGGGTTCTCCAGCGGGAAGAACGCGAAATCGACGTCCGGGAACATCGAGCTGGGCTTGCTGGAGACGACCGGGGAGAACAGCACCAGCAGGACGGACGAGGACAGACCGCCGTAGATCGACCAGAGCGCGCCCGTCGTCGTGAACCTCTTCCAGAAGAGGCTGTAGAGAAGGGTCGGCAGGTTGGCCGAGGCGGCGACCGCGAAGGCGAGGGCCACGAGGCCGGCGACGTTCAGATCGCGGGCGAGGGCGCCGAGCGCGATGGAGACGACACCGATGGCGACGGTCGCGTAGCGCGCGGCGCGCACCTCCTCCTTCTCGGTGGCCTTGCCGCGGCGGATGACGTTGGCGTAGATGTCGTGCGCGAACGACGACGAGGACGCCAGTGTCAGACCGGCCACGACCGCGAGGATGGTGGCGAAGGCGACCGCGGAGATGACGGCGAGCAGGATGGCGCCGCCGGTGGAGTCCCCGCCGCCGCCGATCTCCATGGCGAGCAGTGGCGCGGCCGTGTTGCCGGCCGGGTTGGAATCGGTGATCTCCTTCGGCGTGAGCAGCGCCGCGGCGCCGAAGCCCAGGGCGATGGTCATCAGGTAGAAGCCGCCGATGATGCCGATGGCCCAGTTGACGGACTTACGGGCGGCCTTGGCCGTGGGCACGGTGTAGAAGCGGATCAGGATGTGCGGCAGACCGGCGGTGCCGAGGACGAGCGCGATGCCCAGGGAGATGAAGTCGAGCTTCGAGGTCTCCGTGAGGCCGTACTTGAGTCCGGGCTCCAGGAATGCCGCGCCCTTGCCGCTGTTGGAGGCGGCGCTGCCGAGCAGGTCGGAGACGTTGAAGTTGAACTTGAGCAGCACCAGGAAGGTGATGAGCAGGGTGCCCGCGATGAGCAGAACGGCCTTGACCATCTGGACCCAGGTGGTGCCCTTCATGCCGCCGATGGTGACGTACACGATCATCAGGATGCCCACCAGGGCGACGATCAGGATCTTGCCCGCGTCGCTGGTGATGCCGAGCAGCAGGGAGACGAGGACGCCCGCGCCCGCCATCTGCGCGAGCAGGTAGAAGATCGAGACGACGATGGTGGAGGCGCCGGCGGCCGTACGGACGGGGCGCTGTCGCATCCGGTAGGCGAGGACGTCGCCCATCGTGTAACGGCCGGAGTTGCGCAGTGGTTCGGCGACCAGCAGCAGTGCGACGAGCCAGGCGACCAGGAAGCCGATGGAGTAGAGGAAGCCGTCGTATCCGAACAGGGCGATGGCGCCGGCGATACCGAGGAAGGAAGCGGCGGACATGTAGTCGCCGGAGACCGCGAGTCCGTTCTGGAAGGCGGTGAACTGCCGTCCGCCCGCGTAGAAGTCGGCGGCGCTCTTGGTCTGCCGGCCGGCCCACACGGTGATGACGAGGGTCGCGATGACGAACAGGGCGAAGAGCGTGATGATCAGCGGCCGGTGCTCGCTCGCGTCGGAGTTGGCGAGGTGGATTCCCGCCGCCTCGGTCAGCTGGATGGTCGGGCTCACAGGTCGGCCTCCATACGGGACTTGATCGCCGCGCCCTTGGGGTCGAGCTTCTGCGATGCGAACTTCGAGTAGAACCAGGCGATGAGGAAGGTGGTGACGAACTGGCCGAGGCCGAAGACGAAGGCGACGTTGATGTTGCCGAAGAGCTTGGTGCCCATGAAGCCGCCGGCGTAGTTGGACAGCAGGACGTACAGCAGGTACCAGGCGATGAAGGCAAGGGTCAGGGGGAAGGCGAAGGAGCGGTAGGTACGGCGCAGTTCACCGAATTCCGGGCTCTCCTGGACCTGGACGAACTGGGCTGTCGTGGGCTGGGCGGGGGTGCTGGTGTCCGAATCGCCCTTGGGCGGCGGTCCATCGGTAGCCACGGAATCTCCTCGTGACGCGAGTGCGGTAGGGGTGGTCGGTACGGGCGCTGACTGGGGGTGTAGTTGTTCCACCCCCTGACAACGGCACGGAGTGCGCGTCGAAGTGGTTCAACACCGGCGTTTTTCTGACCGAAATCATTGATGAGCAGGGACGATCAGCGATAGCTTCGCTCGTCATGTACCCGTCCGTGCGCAGCGTGCGCAGGGGCGGCCTCACGGACGATGTGGAGAACCCATGGCTCATCTGAGATCCGGACGACGGCGCGCACTGGCTCTGCCCGTCGGTCTGGCGCTCATCGCCTCGCTCGGCTTCCTGCCGGCCGGGTCGGCATCGGCGGCGCCCGTCGACGACACCGCGGCCGCTGTCTCGACGGACGGCCCGAAGCTGTCGTACGTCGTGAACACCAACGGCGGGCACTCCACCGTCAAATCGGTGAAGAAGGCCATCGCCAAGGCCGGCGGGACAGTGGTGATCGCCTATGACCAGATAGGTGTCATCGTCGTCCACTCGCAGAACCCGGAGTTCGGGGAGACGATCCGCAAGGTGCGGGGAGTCGCTTCGGCGGGAGCCACCCGTACGAAGCCGCTGTCGGCCCAGACCACCACGGACATCAAGGCGGAGCAGCCGCTGTCCGCCAAGGAGGCGAAGGCCGCCACGGCGAAGGCGTCCGAGGACCAGGACGCGCTGGAGCCCCTCCAGTGGGACCTGCCGGCCATCAAGGCCGACAAGGCGCACCAGAAGACGCTCGGCAGCAGCAGGGTCACGGTCGGTGTGATCGACACGGGTGTCGACGACACCCATCCCGATCTCGCGCCGAACTTCGACCGCGGCGCCTCGGTCAGCTGTGTGGGCGGTACGCCCGACACGGCGGACGGCGCCTGGCGTCCGGGTCCCGGGGAGAGTGACCACGGCACGCACGTCGCGGGCACGATCGCCGCGGCCAAGAACGGCACCGGTATCACCGGCGTCGCTCCGGGCGTGAAGGTCTCCGGCATCAAGGTGTCGCAGCCCGACGGCTTCTTCTACACGGAAGCGGTTGTCTGCGGCTTCGTCTGGGCCGCCGAGCACGGCGTCGATGTGACCAACAACAGCTATTACACCGACCCGTGGCTGTTCAACTGCGAGGACGACCCGGACCAGAAGGCTCTGGCCGACGCCGTCACCCGGGCGACCCGCTACGCCGAGGGCAAGGGCGCCGTGAACGTCGCCGCCGCCGGCAACTCCGACCTGGATCTGGCCGCCGACGAACTGACGGACACCTCCAGCCCGAACGACACCACTCCCGGTGATCGTGTGATCGACCCCAAGGAGTGCCTGGACATACCGTCCCAGGTGTCCGGTGTCGTCACGGTCTCCGCGACCGGTGCGAAGAACCTGAAGGCGTCGTACTCCAACTACGGTCTCGGGGTCATCGACGTCGCCGCTCCCGGCGGCGACCGGACGGCGTACCAGGCGCCGGAGGCGCCCGCCGTCAACGGTATGGTCCTGAGCACGCTGCCCGGTGGTGGCTTCGGCTACAAGGGCGGTACGTCGATGGCTTCCCCGCATGCGGCGGGTGTCGCGGCGCTGATCAAGTCGAAGCACCCGTACGCCTCGCCGTGGCTGGTGAAGACGTTGCTGAGCGCCCAGGCCGACGCGGCGTCGTGCACCAACCCGTACGACATCGACGGTGACGGCACCGTCGACGCGGTGTGCGAGGGCGGCAAGAACAAGAACGGCTTCTACGGAGCCGGTGTGGTCGACGCGCTGGACGCCGTCCGCTGGTAGCAGCGTTCACGTGAGTCGGTAAGTGGGTGGGCGGGCCGTCCGGACGGGCGGCCCGCCCACTCATGTCCGGGGCCGGGCCGTGAGGATCCCGGCCGTCAGCAGGGCCTGCGCCGCGATGTAGGTCAGCATGATCCACAGGTCGACGGCCGGCGGCTGCGGCCACTCGGCGACGCCGGTGGCGATGAGCGTGTCGGAGAGCAGGAAGAGCGCGCCGCCCGCCCCGGCGAGCACGCCCAGTCCGCTCGCCCGGTAGGCCATGGCGGCCAGCAGGAGGCTGTACACGGCCACGGGGACGCGCAGTTCGGCCGGGAGTCCGGGCCACAGCAGAGCGAGCGTCACAAGGAGCAGCAGGCCGTATCCCACGGCGAGATCGACCCGGGTGCGGCGGCGGCCGAAGAGCGTCAGGTAGCAGAGGTGACCGGCGGCGAAGCAGCCCATGCCGGCGAGGAACGCCCCGTCGTCCGACGAGAGGAGGAAGACGTCACCGCCCCAGCCGAGGAGCAGTGCGGCGACGAGCGGGCGGGGTCCGCGCCGGGCGGCCACGTACGCGGCGAGCAGCGGCATCAGCACTGGTTTGGCGAGGAGTTGACCGGTCCGGGAGTCCACGGCGACGGCCACCAGCTCGGCGAGCGCGGCGACGGCGAAAGCCACCAGGAGCGCCTTGGCGAGCCGGCCGCCCACGCGTTCGTCCACCCGTCCCGCCGCCGGGCCGCTCTCCGGTCCTGCCACCCGCCCGTTCACTCGGGCTGCCAGCCCGGTCCGCGGAAGACCCGTCCGGCCCGTTCGCGCCAGTCGCGCGCCGCCCGTACGTCGCGTGCGATGGCCGCGTACTCGTGGGTGGCGACCCGCAGCGGGTTGTAGGTCTCTATGTTCTTCGTGAGCCCGAAGACCGGCCGTACGGTCTCCGCGGCGAAGGAGCCGAAGAGACGGTCCCAGACGATCAGGATCCCGCCGAAGTTCCGGTCCAGATAGCCGCCTTGGGAGGCGTGGTGCACCCGGTGGTGCGAGGGCGTGTTCAGGACGTACTCGAAGGGCCGGGGCAGTCTGTCGATCCGCTCGGTGTGCACCCAGAACTGGTAGACGAGGTTCGCCGACGAGCAGAAGGCGAGCGCCGCGGGATGCGCCCCGAGCAGGATGAACGGGAGGTAGAACGGCCAGACGGTGAGCGAGGTCCAGGGCTGGCGCAGTGCGGTGCTGAGGTTGAACTTCCGGCTGGAGTGGTGCACCACGTGGCAGGCCCACAGGATCCGGACGACGTGGTGGCCGCGGTGGGACCAGTAGTAGAGGAAGTCCTGCGCGAGCAGCATCAGGGGGATCGTCCACCACAGGAGGGGGACGCGCAGCGGCGTCAGTTCGTAGGCCGCCGTGTAGATCGCGACGACGGGGATCTTCCACAGGAGGTCGAAACCGAGGCTGCCGAGGCCCATGGAGAGACTGGTGGCGGCGTCCTTGCCGGAGTAGCCGGCGGCGTCCTCGTCGGGATGCAGCCGGTAACTCACCACTTCGACCAGGGTGAGCAGGACGAACGCGGGGATCGACCACAGCACGACATCGGGCAGGTTCGGCGGCATGTCAGCACCGTAGGGCGGGGTGCGCGGCCCCCGCTAGATGTTGTTACTGACAAGTATGTGAGACATCCTGTCAGCGGAATTTGGTGAGTTCCACCAAGGGGTGATCCGGACGGTCCGTCAACGTCCGCGGCCCGCGGCGGAGTCGGGGGCCGGACCGGGGCGAGTCACGGAGTGTCAGTCGCGGCCCGTATTGTCTGTGACCATGCTCGACGACCCTGCGACTTCAGCGATGTGGCCGGCCGCGTACCCCCGGGGGTACGCGGTCGTCGACGTGGAGACCACCGGACTCGCCCGTGACGACCGGATAGTGTCCGCGGCCGTGTACCGGCTGGACGCGCTGGGCAATGTCGAGGACCACTGGTACACGCTGGTCAATCCCGAGCGGGACCCGGGGCCGGTCTGGATCCACGGGCTGACGACCGATGTGCTGGCGGGGGCGCCGCTGTTCAGGGATGTCGAGCGGGAGTTCTCCGAGCGGCTCGCGGACCGGGTGCTCGTCGCGCACAACGCATTCTTCGACTGGTCGATGATCTCGCGCGAGTACGCCCGCGCGAGGGCGACCGCGCCCACGCGCCAGCGGCTGTGCACCATCGCGCTCGCCAAGGAGCTCCGACTGCCGCTGCCCAACCACAAGTTGGCCACGCTCGCCGAGCACTTCGGCGTCGCGCAGCAGCACGCCCACCACGCGCTGGACGACGCGCGCGTGCTCGCGGAGGCCTTCCGGCCGAGCCTGCACGCGGCGGCGCGCGACGGGGTGCGGCTGCCGCTGCTCGAATGCCGGCCGCTCACGGAGTGGTCGGACAGCCCGGCGGCGCCGCTGATCGGCCATCAGCCGACGTACCGTCCGACGAGCTGGCGGCCGTCGCGCCGGCTCCCGGCCTGCCCGTATCCGAACCCCGGGCGGTACGAGAGCGACAAGCCGCTTGCGCAGGGGATGCGGGTGGCCTTCTCGGGTGACACGTCGGTCGACCGCGAGCTGCTGGAGGACCGGGCCGTCGAGGCGGGGCTGCACGTGGCCACCAGCGTCTCCCGGAAGACGAGTCTGCTGGTGACGAACGACCCGGGGTCGGCGACGTCGAAGACGGTGAAGGCGGCGGAGTACGGCACGCCGGTCGTCGACGAGGCGGCGTTCACCCACCTGCTGCGTGATGTGGCGCCCGCGCCCGGCACCGTTCCCGCGCCCGCCCCCGCGCCGGGGCCCGGCGCGGTGCATGCCCCCGTACCGGCCCCGTTCCCGGCAGACGGGTGATTGCGCCGCGACTCGCCTGCCGTCCGCTCGCACACCACGCCACCGCGTCACACCCTGTGGCGCATGGCACGTTGCGAAGTATGCGGAAACGAGTACGGCATGTCGTTCGAGGTGCACGCGCAGGGCGCCGTGCACGTCTTCGACTGCTTCTCCTGCGCCATCCACCGCATGGCGCCCGTCTGTGAACACTGCCGGGTCCAGATCATCGGCCAGGGCGTCGAGGTCGAGGGCCAGTGGTTCTGCGGCGCGCACTGCGCCCGTGCCGAAGGGAGGACGGGCATCGTCGACCGGGTGTGAGGTCCGCCGGCGGGCCCGGTCGTGGGCCGGCTCGCGGGCCGGGCCCGCCGGGCGGGCGGGCGGACCCGCTGCGGGGGACGGCACGAGCGCCGGGTACCGTCGAGGCGTGTACCGCTTCCTCCTGTCGCGGCAGTGGGTGATCCTCACCCTGTTCGCCCTCGTGCTCATCCCCGTGATGATCGAGCTGGGTTTCTGGCAGTTCCACCGCCATGAGCACCGGGTGGCGCAGAACACCCTGATCGCCGACAACCTGAAGGCGAAGCCGGTCCCGGTCACCGACCTCACCTCCCCCGGCCACAGCGTGCCGCGTGCCGACTTCTGGCGGCAGGTCGAGGCCACCGGCACCTACGACACGGCGCACGAGGTCGTCGTCCGGCGCCGGACCAACAGCGACGAGAAGGTCGGCTTCCATGTGCTGACCCCGCTCGTCCTCGGCGACGGCCGCGCCGTCCTGGTCAACCGCGGCTGGATTCCCTTCGGCGAGGACCAGCGGTCCTTCCCCGACATCCCGGCGGCGCCGAAGGGCGAGGTCACGGTCACCGGCCGGCTCAAGGCCGACGAGACGACCGGCAGCAGCGGAATCAAGGAACTCAAGCACCTCCCGGACCGCCAGATCATGCTGATCAACAGTGAGCAGCAGGCCCGGTCGCTCGGCCGGACCGTACTCGGCGGCTACATCGAACAGACCGCCCCCGCAGCGCCGGGCGACAGCCCGCAGCAGATCCCTGAGCCGGACTCCGGCTCCATCGGCGCCCACATGGCGTACGCCGTGCAGTGGTGGCTGTTCACCGCCGGCGTGCCTGTCGGGTGGGTCATCCTCGTACGGCGCGAATTGCGCGACCGCGCGGCGACCGCCGCCCGGGGCACACCTGAGCGCGAGACCGCCGCCGCATAACCCGCCTGTCCTGCGGGAACAGGGCTGAGGTGACCCAACGCATCGAGGACTACGCCCTCATCGGCGACTTGCAGACCGCGGCCCTCGTCGGCAGAGACGGCTCCATCGACTGGTTGTGCCTGCCACGCTTCGACTCGGCCGCCTGCTTCGCGTCCCTGCTCGGCAACAAGGAGAACGGCCACTGGCTGCTCGCCCCCCGTGGCGCGAACCGCTGCACCAGCAGGCGGTACACGGGCGACTCACTGGTGCTGGAGACCCTCTGGGAGACCAGGAGCGGCACGGTGAAGGTCACCGACTTCATGCCGCAGCGCGACGTCGCACCGGACGTCGTGCGGATCGTGGAGGGCGTCAGCGGCACCGTCGAGATGAACGCCACCCTGCGGCTGCGCTTCGACTACGGCTCGATCGTGCCGTGGATGCGCAGGACCGACGGCCAGCGCGTCGCCGTCGCCGGACCCGACTCGGTCTGGCTGCGGAGCGTCTCGCGGGCGCGGCCCGTCGGCGGTGAACTGGCCCCGAACGAGAAGCCGGTGGTCAAGACCTGGGGCCAGGAGTTCAGCACCTGCTCCTCGTTCACCGTCGGCGCCGGGGAGAAGGTCGCCTTCGTCCTCACCTGGCACCCCTCGCACCTGCCGCGCCCCGATCTGGTCGACCCGTTCGAGGCCCTGGAGCACAGCAAGGAGGACTGGGAGGAATGGGCGGCGCGCTGCACGTACGAAGGGCCGTACCGCCAGGCGGTCCTGCGCTCCCTGCTGACGCTGAAGGCGCTCATCTACGCCCCGACCGGGGGCATCGTGGCGGCCCCCACCACCTCGCTCCCCGAGGAGTTGGGCGGCGTACGGAACTGGGACTACCGCTACTGCTGGCTGCGCGACTCGGCCCTCGTCCTCAACGCCCTGCTGTCCGTGGGCTATGTGGAGGAGGCCGAGGCCTGGCGCGACTGGCTGCTGCGCGCGGTCGCCGGTGATCCGTCCGACCTCCAGATCATGTACGGGGTCGCCGGTGAACGGCGGCTGCCCGAGGCGGAGTTGCCGTGGCTGAACGGTTACGGGGGCGCGCGCCCGGTCCGGGTCGGGAACGAGGCGGTCGAACAGCTGCAGCTCGACGTGTACGGCGAGGTCATCGACTCCCTGCATGAGGCACGTGGCGTCGGCCTCACCGGCCGCCCGCACGCGTGGGACCTCCAGCTCGCCCTGCTCGGCTTCCTGGAGTCGAAGTGGCGCGAACCGGACGAGGGGCTGTGGGAAGTGCGGGGCCCCCGGCAGCACTTCACGCACTCCAAGGTGATGGCGTGGGTCGCCGCCGACCGCGCGGTGAAGACGCTGGAGGCCGATCCGTCGCTGCGGG
This sequence comes from Streptomyces sp. S4.7, assembly GCF_010384365.1. Lineage (NCBI taxonomy): Bacteria > Bacillati > Actinomycetota > Actinomycetes > Kitasatosporales > Streptomycetaceae > Streptomyces > Streptomyces sp. S4.7. The sequence continues at coordinate 1,473,448 of NZ_CP048397.1, forward strand.
GAGATGTGAACCGGTGGCGGACGATGCGCGACGAGGTGCACCGGGATGTGTGCGAGAAGGGCTTCGACCCGGTCCGTAACACCTTCACGCAGGCGTACGGCTCCCAGGAGCTGGACGCCGCGACGCTCCTCATCCCCCGCTACGGCTTCCTGCCGCCGGACGATCCGCGGGTCGTGGGCACGGTCGACGCGGTACGGGCCGAGCTGGGCAAGGAGGGGCTGGTCCACCGCTACAGCACGGAGGGGACATCGGTCGACGGACTGCCGGGCGGGGAAGGAACGTTTCTCGTCTGCTCGTTCTGGCTGGCCGACGCCCTGCTGATGACCGGCCGCAAGAAGGAGGCGACGGAACTCTACGAGCGCCTTCTCGCCCTGCGCAACGACGTCGGTCTGCTCGCCGAGGAGTACGACGCGGCGCTCGGGCGGCAACTGGGCAACTACCCGCAGGCGTTCAGCCATATCGGGCTCGTGGGGACGGCCCTCGCCCTGGCCGCGGCGGACGAGGCAGGATAGGGGCATGGATCTTGGACTGAAGGACCGTGTCTATGTCGTCACCGGCGGGTCCCGGGGGCTGGGACGCGCGTCGGCCGAGGCGCTGGCGGCGGACGGCGCGAAGGTGGTCGTCACGGGGCGCGACGAGGAGTCCGTCACCGGTGCGGCGGCCTCGATCGGCCCGAACGCGTTCGGGGTGGCCGCGGACAACGCCGATCCCGCTGTCGCGGACCGTCTGATAGCCGTGGCGCGGGAGCGGTTCGGCGGCTTCGACGGGATCCTGATCAGCGTCGGCGGCCCGCCGCCGGGGCTGGCCCTGGACACCACGGACGAGCGGTGGCGGTCGGCGTTCGACTCCGTCTTCCTGGGCGCGGTACGGCTGGCGCGCACGGCGGCGGCGGAGCTGGGCGACGGCGGGGTGATAGGTCTCGTGCTGTCCGGCTCGGTCCACGAGCCGATCCGCGGCCTCACGATCTCCAACGGTCTGCGGCCGGGCCTCGCGGGCTTCGCGAAGTCACTCGCGGACGAGGTGGGCCCGCGCGGCATCCGCGTGATCGGCCTGCTCCCGGCCCGGATCGACACGGACCGCGTCCGCGAGCTGGACTCGCTGTCCGACGACCCGGCGGCGGCGCGCGCGGGCCACGAGTCCCGCATTCCGCTGCGCCGCTACGGCACACCGGAGGAGTTCGGCCGCACGGCGGCGTTCATGCTCTCCCCGGCGGCGTCCTACCTGACGGGCCTGATGCTCCCGATCGACGGCGGCACGCGCCACGGCTACTGACCCCCGGCCGGCACCGACGAGCCTCTCCGGCGTTGGAGGAGCGGGGTCGCGGTGGCAGCCCCGGTCAGGTCACCCGCTGCGCCCGGTGCTTGGCCGCCCGCAGCCTCGCCTCCGTAGGCAGCGCCTCCAGCCCCGCCGAATCCCGCGCATGCCCCACCGCCTCCCGCGTGAGCCCCTCCAGCGCCTCCCCCGGCGCCACATGAGGCTCCAGCAGCAACCGCACCCGCGCCTCCGGCGCGCTCCGCCGCCCGGTCAGCCGGACCCGCGCCCGGGACACACCGTCCAGCGACTCCGCCTCGCTCGCCAGGACGTTCTCCAGCGCCCGGCCCCTCAGCAGCGCGCCCTCCCCGTCGCCGCTGTCGACCAGCACCTCCGCCAGCCGCGCGCGCCGCAGTTGGGACAGCAGCCACCACAGCATCAGCAGCAGCAGGACCGCGAGCACGGCGATGACGACCGGCCACCACCAGCCCTGAGCGCTCCAGCGGTCCCGGTCGTCGTGGCTCAGCAGCACGTCCTTCTTTCCGGTGTACGGCCACCAGGACGGGACGGACGCGCCCAGCCCCGTCGCGAGCACCGCGCCGCCCACGCACAGCAGCACCAGCCCGACCAGGCCCAGCAGGACACGGTTGACGACCATGAGCATCCCGTCACCCCTTCTTCGTCGGCCGACGGACGTGCACGGAGAGCGCGGGCGGCCTGGCCAGCCCCAGGTCGCCGATGCCGACGGCCAGCGCGGTGTCCAGATCTGCGCGTACGTCGTCGAGTTCGCGGAAGTGCGACACGGCCCGCACCCGGACCTTGGTGCGGCGGGCCCGCACCCGTACGGACTGCACGCCGGAGACCTCCAGCGCCCGGTCGCGCAGCGTCAGCGCCGCCGCTTCCCGGTCGAGCCCGGCCCGTACCCGCGCGGGACCCTGCCGCATCGGCAGCACCTGGCGCAGCCCCGGGGTGAGGGCGAGGACGATCAGCCACACACCGACGGCCGCCGCGACGCCCGAGCCCACCAGGACCCAGGTGTTGTCCAGCGGCTCGGTGGCGAGTTGGCCGGCGAGCCACCGTCGCCAGTACATGGCGGGGTGATCGGCCCGTACGGCCACGACGTCGTACAGCAGCAGCGCCGCCGCGCCGAGCAGTACGGCCGCGATCACCACGGCCGGGATCCGGCGCCAGGACCAGAAGCGGCGGACCCTGCCGTCCCCGTCGTCCCGTGCCAGGGTGGGCCTCGGTTCGTAGCGGGCGGCGGAGGCGGACTGGTCCAGTTCGAGCAGGTCCGCGCGGACGGCCCCCTGCACCCCTGATGCCTCCGGCGTACGTTCGGTCCCCTCACCCGCCGGTTCGCTCATCGGATCCTCCCCTGCGCCGCGCGCGACTGGGCGGAGTGGAGCCGTTCGACCGTGACGACCACTTCCGGCACCTCCATCCCCGCCAGAGCACTTACCCGCCGGGCGACCCGGTGACGCACCGCGCCGCACTGGGCGCCGATGTCGGAGGGGTAGTCCAGCTCGACACCGATCCGTACACGCGCCACCTCGTGGTGGACCAGCACGCCGGCGTGCGGCGCCTCGCCCCCTTCCGGTACGCCGTGCAGGGCTTCCCGCGCCGCCTGTGCGGCGATCTTCGCGACGACGCGGTCGGCGATCGTGGTCGCCCCTCGCTCCGCGGACGCCACCCGCTCACCGGCCACGGACCGTCACCGCCGTCGTTCGTCGCGTTCGCGGCCACGGAAGAGGTCGCCCGGTTCCAGATCGCCGTCGAGGAACCGGCCGACCACGAACCCCACCGCGCCCAACGCGGCCACCAGCAGAAAGGCTCCGAACCCACCGAAGTATCCGGCGAACGCCAGGGCCATACCGGCCAACAGGCCGACCAGCGCCATGCTCATCTAGTGACTCCTCATCGGTCTCGCGGATCCGGCCGTTACTGGAGCCGTGACTCGGGCTCGTCGTCCTCTTCGTCGGGCAGCTTCACATCGCTGACGGCGATGTTGACCTCGACGACCTCCAGGCCCGTCATCCGTTCGACGGCGGAGATCACGTTCTCCCGCACGTCACGGGCGACATCGGCGATCGCCACGCCGTAGTCGACGACGATCTCCAGGTCCAGGGCGGTCTGTACCTCGCCCACCTCGGCCTTCACACCGCGCGAGACGGACTTGGTGCCACCGGGGACCCGGTCGCGTACGGCGCCGAAGGTGCGGGACATACCGCTGCCCATCGCGTGGACGCCGAGCACGTCACGCGCGGCGAGGCCGGCGATCTTCTCCACGACGCCGTCGGCGATGGTGGTCCGTCCGCGGGCGGACGGGTCGCCGACGGCTCTCCTGCCGCCGGAGGGCTTCCGCTGGTCCTCGCTGGACGACGACTTGGCCGATGGCTCGGACTGGTTGCGCTGCGTGGTCTCGGACATGGAGATTCGCCCCTTTCCGGGCGCTGGTGGACTCTTCGCTCACATTAGGGCGACTTGCCCGGTCTCGCGCCGGGAATGCGGCAGTCTGGGGCCCATGACGACTGCTCACAGTGGGAACGGTGCGGACGGTTGGAGCGCGGCGGTGCACGAACGGCTCGGCCTCGGCCGGCTGCTCCCGCTGGGCGACCCGAAAGACGGGGCGTGGCTGGCCGAATGGGCGGCGACGACCGCGCTGCGGCGTACGACGGCGGAAGTGCCCGGCACCACGCTGGGCCGGCTGAGGCTCTCCCTGGCCGACCCCGGATCGGCCGACCGACCCGCCGTGAAGCCGCCGCCCAGTGCGCTGCCGCCGGGGGCACTCCGCATCGAGGCGGACTTCGCGACGGTCGCGGGCGAGCCCCTGCCGGACGTGGCGGAGCGGCTGCGCAGGGCCCTGTACCTGCACGCGGTGGACCGGCTGGGGCTACGGGTGACGGTGGTGGATCTGCGGGTGACGGCGCTGCTGGAGGAGCCGGACACGGACTCCTCGGGGACCGCTGCGCCAGTCGGGGCAACCGCGGTCCTTCCGAGGGGTACGGCGGCGGTCGTCGCGGCGAACGTCCCCGGCGTCGCCCATCTGTCCGGGGCGCTCGGTACTCCGGTGCTCGTCACGAGTGGGCATGTCCGCGTCGAGCTGGCGACGGCGTCGGGCCACCATCCGCCGGAGGTGGCCCGCGCGGTGAGCCGACAGGTCTCGGCGGCGCTGCCGAGCCATCCGACGGTGGCGGTCCTGATCACCTCGGTGGACGTTCCCTGACGGTGCTGAAGGTGCCGACGGTCAGAGTGCCTGCGCGCCGGTGGCGGTGGCTGTGGCCGTGCCGGGGCCGGTGGCTCCGTTGTCCGCCACCGTGGTGGAGAGGATCGCGATGCCGCCGCCGAGGCCGAGGAGGCCACCTCCCCCGTAGCCCTCGAGGGGGGCACAGGAGGTGCTCCCCGCGTTGTCGGAGTCGGACAAATGCGGCCGGCCCATCCACCACACCGATCCTCCGCCTCGCGACCCACCGCGCCGGCCGCCGCGGGCCCCGCCCCACGGGCGGACGGCGCTACATCCCGGACACGCCCTAGCTGTATTGACCCGCAGGGCAGGGCTCACGGCGGCTGGCGCGTGCGATCGCAAGACGGAGGATCGCATCCGTACCGGGCGTACGTGGGCGAGTCCGACAACGCAGCGGGCGTGCGTGCCAGCCGCCGTGAGCCAGACGCCAGTTCGAAGACAGGACCTAGTCCCCCAGGCCCGCCAGGTCCCGCAGGCGGCGCGCCTGGGCCGCACGTTCGGCGGCGCGTTGTTCGTCGTACGGACGCGAGGACGCGCCCAGCAGCAGGGCCTTCGTCTCGACCGTCGCGTCGCGCGGCGCGGCCAGGATCGCGGCCGTCAGGTCCCCGACCGCCGCGTCGAGTTCGGCCGGCGGCACCACGAGATTGGCGAGGCCGGTGCGCTCGGCCTCGTCGGCCTGCACGAAGCGGCCCGTCGCACAGATCTCCAGCGCGCGGGCGTAGCCGACGAGCCCCACGAGGGGGTGCGTGCCGGCGAGGTCGGGGACCAGCCCGAGACTCGTCTCGCGCATGGCGAACTGCACGTCCGACGCGACGACCCGCAGGTCGCAGCCCAGCGCGAGCTGGAATCCGGCGCCGATGGCGTGCCCCTGGACGGCGGCGATCGACACGATGTCGCTCCGGCGCCACCAGGTGAAGGCGGACTGGTACGCGGCGATGACCGCGTCCAGGTCCGTGTCGGAGCGGCGCGCCAGCTCCGGGAAGGAGGGTTCACCGTCGAAGCCCTCGGGAGTGAACGCCTGCCGGTCGAGGCCCGCGGAGAAGGATTTCCCCTCGCCGCGCAGCACGACGACCCGCACGCTGCCTGGCAGTGACTGCCCGGCTTCCGTCAACGCCCGCCACAGAGCGGGAGACTGAGCGTTGCGCTTGGCCGGGTTGGTCAAGGTCACCGTGGCAACCGCGTCCTCAACGGTGAGCCGTACGCCGTCCTTGTCGAGCACGTGATCGAGCGAAGTCATGGGACGCCTCCGGTTCGGTGCAGTCAGCACGCCTGGCTAAGTGACTGCACAGTAACCACCCGGTCGACCGCGACGACCGGCCGGGTGGTCACCGGCGGAACCGGTGGCCGGAGAAGCTGTACGCGGTCGTCAGGCCGAAGCCTTCTTGCCGCGCGTCGCTCCACCGCGTCCCCGGAGTGTGACTCCGGACTCGCTGAGCATCCGGTGGACGAATCCGTAGGACCGGCCCGTTTCCTCGGCCAGCGCACGGATACTCGCACCGGAGTCGTACTTCTTCTTCAGGTCTGCCGCGAGCTTGTCGCGCGCGGGGCCGGTTACCCGGCTGCCCTTCTTCAGAGTCTCGGCCACCCGTGCCTCCTCATGAAAATGCGCTCTGGACTTCTCATGATCACCCCTCGGGGCGCTCCTGGCCACCCATTCAGCAAGGTTCCCGTCACAAGCTTCGAGGGAGCCCCGCATTCGAACACGAACGGAATGACGAATTCCAGACCGGCGCGGGCCGGCCCTTCATCGGGCACACGGAGGAAACAGCAGGTCAGACGCCGTACACCGGAAAGCTGATCGAACCGCTCCCGGAACGGCTTGATCGTCGGCGCGCCACGCCAAAGTACGAGACGTACTCACTCAGATGATGGATCACCGCTGAGCCGAATGATCCATACGGAGTGGATCACGCCCGTGCGGTCAGGCCAGCGCCACCAGATCCGCGTAGTCCGCGCCCCAGAGGTCCTCGACACCGTCGGGCAGCAGGATGATCCGTTCCGGTTCGAGCGCCTGGACGGCGCCCTCGTCGTGCGTGACGAGGATGACCGCGCCCTTGTACGTGCGCAGCGCGCCGAGGATCTCCTCGCGGCTGGCCGGGTCGAGGTTGTTCGTGGGCTCGTCCAGGAGCAGCACGTTGGCCGACGAGACGACCAGGGTCGCGAGGGCCAGGCGGGTCTTCTCGCCGCCGGACAGGACGCGGGCGGGCTTCTCGACGTCGTCCCCGGAGAAGAGGAACGAGCCGAGGGTCTTGCGGACGTCCACCAGGTCCAGGTCGGGGGCGGAGGACCGCATGTTCTCCAGGACGGAGCGGTCGGGGTCGAGCGTCTCGTGCTCCTGCGCGTAGTAGCCGAGCTTGAGGCCGTGCCCCGGTGTCACCTCGCCGGTGTCGGGCTTCTCGACCCCGGCGAGCAGCCGCAGCAGGGTGGTCTTGCCCGCGCCGTTGAGGCCGAGGATGACGACGCGCGAGCCCTTGTCGATGGCCAGGTCGACGTCCGTGAAGATCTCCAGGGAGCCGTACGACTTCGACAGGCCCTCGGCGGTCAGCGGCGTCTTGCCGCACGGCGCCGGGTCGGGGAAGCGCAGCTTGGCGACCTTGTCGGACTGGCGTACCGCCTCCAGGCCCGAGAGCAGGCGCTCGGCGCGGCGTGCCATGTTCTGCGCGGCGACGGTCTTGGTGGCCTTGGCGCGCATCTTGTCGGCCTGCGAGTTGAGCGTGGCGGCCTTCTTCTCCGCGTTGGCGCGCTCGCGCTTGCGCCGCTTCTCGTCGGACTCGCGCTGCTGCTGGTAGAGCTTCCAGCCCATGTTGTAGACGTCGATCCGCGAGCGGTTGGCGTCCAGGTAGAAGACCTTGTTGACGACCGTCTCGACGAGGTCGACGTCGTGGGAGATGACGATGAAGCCGCCGCGGTAGGACTTGAGGTAGTCCCGCAGCCAGACGACGGAGTCGGCGTCGAGGTGGTTCGTGGGCTCGTCCAGGAGCAGGGTGTCGGCGTCCGAGAAGAGGATGCGGGCGAGTTCGACGCGGCGGCGCTGGCCACCGGAGAGCGTGTGGAGGGGCTGGCCGAGCACACGGTCGGGCAGGCCGAGCGCGGCGGCGATGGTGGCGGCCTCGGACTCGGCGGCGTAACCGCCCTTGGTGAGGAACTCCGTCTCCAGGCGCTCGTACTTCTTCATCGCCTTCTCGCGGGTGGCGCCCTTGCCGTTCGCCATCCGGTCCTCGTTCTCGCGCATCTTCTTCAGAACGGAGTCGAGGTCGCGGGCCGAGAGGATGCGGTCGCGGGCGAGGGTGTCGAGGTCTCCGGTGCGCGGGTCCTGCGGCAGATAGCCGACATCGCCGGAGCGGGTGATGGTGCCGGCGGCGGGGATGCCCTCACCCGCGAGGCACTTGGTGAGGGTGGTCTTGCCCGCTCCGTTGCGGCCGACGAGGCCGATGCGGTCGCCCTTGGCGATACGGAAGGAGGCTGACTCGATGAGGACGCGAGCGCCGGCGCGCAACTCGACACCGGTGGCGGTGATCACGGAAAAACTCCAAGGCGGTATGGACGGCGGAAGGGCGGGCGGAGGGGATTCTTCGACGCCGGCTAATGCACAAGGAGAAATGCCATACGGCCGAGTCTACCGGGGCCGGACAACTGGTTTTCGCCCGAAGGGGTCCCTCCTGGGCGGTCGGCCGGGCTGCGTTGTCGGTGACCGGTGCCAGACTGGAAGAACTGAGACGCAGGTCACAACCGAACGCGGAGAAGGGTGATCAGCATGGCCGCTGTGCCGACTGTCTGTCCGACGCTCGTGTACGAGGACGCGAAGGCTGCCATCAGGACGCTGAAGGACGCCTTCGGCTTCACGGAGGTGAGTGTGTACGAGGGCGAGGACGGCAGCGTGCTCCATGCCGAACTGGCCCATGGCAGCGGCATGGTGATGCTGGGCTCCAGGAAGGGCGAGGGCGTCTTCGCCGAGGCGATGGCGGGCGGCGGGCCCGCCGGGGTCTATGTGGTCGTCGAGGACGTCGACGCGCACCACGCGCGGGCCGTGGAGCGGGGCGTGGAGATCCTGATGCCGCCCACGGACCAGGACCACGGCTCGCGGGACTACATGGCGCGCGACGCGGAGGGCAACGTGTGGAGCTTCGGGACGTACGCACCGGGCGCCGGCGGCTGAGCCGCCGGGGCGGTGCGGCAGCGGTTGGGGCCCGGTGCGTACGGCCCCAACCGCGTGATCCCGTCAGGCTCCGCCGGTGTGGACCTGGAACGCGGCGCGGCGTACGGCCTTCGCGAGGGCCGGGTCGGGGTGCGCGGCCGCCAGCGCGACCAGCACCTGCACGGTGCGGGGGTGGCCGACGGCCCTGACCTCGTCGAGCAGGGCGGGGACGGTGCCCTGGACGGCCGAGTCGAGATGGCGGACCAGGAGCGCGGTCTCGCCGTGGTCGGCGACGGCCGCCGCGGTGTCCACCCAGAGCCAGGTCGACTCCTCACGGGTGAGGACGTCGGGCGCGTCCTCGGGGTCCGTGCCGTCGTACTCGGCGAGCCAGAGCAGGGCGTAGGGGCGCAGGGAGGGTTCGGCGGAGGCGGTGCGCACCTCCGGCTCGGCGGGGGCACCGACGACGCGCAGGGCCTCGAAGGCCAGTCCGCGCAGGAGCGCGTCCTCGCCGCGTGCGACGGTGAGGAGTTCGGTGACCGCGCTGCCGACGGTACGGGCGGCGAGCCAGGCGCGGTACTCCGCGCGGGCCGGTCCGGGGGTGAGCCGGGCGCAGCCGCGCAGCATGTTGTCCGCGGACTGCTCGATGTTGCCCGCCGGGCTCTGCGCGGCGACGCAGATCTGCTCCAGCTTGACCCAGACCGCCCAGTTGCCGAGCGGGGTGAGCGTCGCCTGGCCGGCTCCGAGGGTCAGCGCGCCGACGGCGGCCAGGCCCTCCAGGGCCCAGTCGAGGAGCGGCGGGAGCGGGACGGCGGCCGTGGCCGGCGTCGGCTCCGGTGCGGATGCGGTCGGGGCGGCCGTGGGGCCGGACGCGGCCCGTGGGTCGTACGGCACCTCGCAGCGCTCGTCGCGCAGTTCCGCGACGCGCTGCTGGAGCAGGTCGAGAAGCGCCGGTACGAGCACGGGGCCCGCCGAGAGCTGGAGGAGGGAGAGCACCTGGGGGACGGCTTCGACGACCTCGGCGACCGTGGCCGGGGCGACGTGGTCGGGGGCGGCGTGGACGAGCGACCAGGCGTCGAAGAGGGCGACCCAGCCGCGCAGGACGGCGGAGTCGTCCCGGTCCCAGGCGCGCAGGCGCCAGCCGGGGCGTGCGGTGGTGCCGTGGAGTTCGACGAGCCCGGCGAGCCTGGCGCGGTCCCAGCCCGCGCTCACCTGGTCCGCAGTCAACTCCAGGGCGGCGGCGGCCCGTTCACGCGCCTTCGGGGCGAGCGGGCCCGCGCCCGGCGCCCGGTCGGCCGCGGCCCAGCGGGCGATCCGTACGGCGTCGGCGAGGACGGCCCTCGCCTGACGGGCCAGCTCCGCGGGAGGCGGTGTGCCCTCCGGCGGGCGGGGCGCCGGACGTGTTCGTCCGGTGGTCACGGCCCGTCGGGCCGTGGTCAGGGCTCGCGGGCGGACGAGTCGGAGTCTGGAGTTGCGCGCCAATTGCTCATCAGGCTTTCGGGACGTCACGGGTGCAGTCTTCCCGCTGATTGCCCGAAAGCCCAAACGGAACCTCCCGGCCGGGCCTCCGGCGGCCGGTCACACGCCCGGGAAGACACCGGACCGGAGGGTGGCCGGGGTGTGCTCCGGCCACCTCTGTACGGAGGTCGCGTCACGCTGGGGCCCTTGGGGTGCGGGGCTACATGAGGGGCGTGAGGAAGCGGCGGAGCGTCTCCTCGTAACCGAGGGGGTCGGCGTTCCACATCGCGCCGTGCGGGGCGTCGGAGACCGTGTGCAGGGTGACCAGTTCGGGGCGGCGGGCGGCGAGTTCACGGGACGGGTACCAGGGGGAGAGGACGTCGTCGGGGCCGTGCACGATCAGCGTCGGGACGTGGAGTTTCCCCGGATCGGCGACCACGGGCAGTCTGCCGCCGCGCAGTCCGGTCCGGCCCTGCGCCGCGCGGACGGCCAGCGGCAGCAGCGGAGACGGGGTGCGGCGTGCGGTGGCCAGGGCGCGCAGCGTGGTCTCCCAGTCGAGCACCGGGCTGTCCAGGACGAGTCCGGTGATCCGGTCGCGCTGGCCGGACTTCTCGGCGGCGTGCAGGGCCATCGTGGCCCCGACGGACCAGCCGTACAGGATGACGTGTTCGGCGCCTTCCCGGACGGCGTGGCGGATCGCCGCGTCGAGGTCGCGCCATTCGGAGTGGCCGAAGTGGCCGAGGCCGTCCGGCGGGGGCGGGGCGCCGCGGTCGCCCCGGTAGGCCAGGTTCAGCACCGGGAACTGCTGGTCCACCAGGAACTCAAGGACGTTCATGGGGTGCTCGGGGGTCGCGCCGAGGCCGTGCGCGGTGATCACCCAGGTGTCGCGGCTGCCGGGCACGAACCAGCCGGGCAGCGGGCCGAGTTCGCCGGGGATCTCCACCTGGTCGTGGTCGATGCCCAGCGCGGTGGCGGGGTCACCGTGGTGGAGCTGGGGCGTGAGCCGGACGCGGCTGCCGGCGCCGAGGGTGCCCCGCCCGACGCGTTCCAGTCTGCGGACGACCGTGTCGGGCGGGTGCGGTACGTCGTCGATGACGGGGCCGACGACGGCCTGGACGTCCGCGGACTCCAGGCCGTAGGTGCCGGGGCGCAGGGAGGCGAGGCAGCGGGTCAGGGTGACGCGGCCGGCGGCCGTGGCGTGCACGGCGAGCCGTGGGTCGCCCGGCAGGGGCCGTCCGGGGGGCGCCTTGAGCGCCGCGTCGCTGGCGTACCGGCCGACCGCCACCGCGGCCGTGCCGACACCGATCACTGTGGTGACGGCTGCTGCCGTCGCTCTGGCCGGGCGCATTTCCCCAGTGTCGGTACGGACGGCCGGTACGGCCAGTGGAGCGGGCGTCCGGGGTGACGTTCCGAGTTCCCGCGGGGGCGGGCGGTCCGGCGTGGTCAGCTCCGCTGGCCGTAGCCCTTGAGCTGCTCCTCGACGTCCCGTACCTGCTCCCGTGAGAGGAGGGCCGGCGTACGGCCGGGGACGGAGGTGGCGGTGAGCCACAGACGGCACATCCACTCCAGCTGGGCCGTGCGGTCGTACGCCTTGTCCAGGGTGTCCGCGTAGGTGACGGTGCCGTGGTTCTGGAGCAGACAGCCCGTACGGTCGCGCAGCGCGCGCACCATGTGCCCGGCCAGCGCCTCCGTGCCGTACATCGCGTACGGGGCGACCCGGACAGGTCCGCCGAAGTCCGCCGCCATGTAGTGGATCAGCGGGAGTTCGGGGACGAGGGTGGAGACGGCGGTGGCGTGGACGGCGTGGGTGTGCACCACGGCGCCGGCGGTGGAGTTGCGGTAGACCTCCAGATGCATCGGCAGCTCGCTGGTGGGTCTGAGGCTGCCGGTGACCTGTCGGCCGTCCAGATCGACGGCGACGGTGTCCGCGGGCGTCAGCCGGTCGTACGGCACTCCGCTCGGGGTGACGAGGACGAGCTCCCCGACGCGTACGGAGACGTTGCCCGAGGTGCCGACGACCAGTCCGTCGGCCGCGCTCCGCCGGGCGGTCACGACGAGGTCCCGCCAGGCCCGTTCGATCTCCGGGCCGTCCGGGTGCCCGTGTCCGTGCCCGTGCTCGCTCCCGCGGTCGTGTCCGTGCGTGTGTCCGGTTTCCGTCATGCGGCGATTTTGCCAGGCGGTCCAAGGGAGTTCGCGGGGTCCGAAGGTCCCTCGGTGAGGTGAATCTCTCCCCCGGCGCGGGCCCCCGGCGAGCGGGCCGGGGCGGGCCGCCTCGGAGGCCCGGGAGGGGGCCGGAAACGGGACAGGGGCGGGGCGCCGCACGGGTCGAGCGGAATCCGCGCACGGCCCCCGGCACCGGGAGGTGACACGCCCGTTCACAAGCGGAGCGGCCACACCCTGTTGGGAGTCACCGCAACGCCTGCCTCAGTTCATCTTCCGTTCACTCGGCATCCCTACGTTCCTGAACGGCCACTGACATCAAACGATTGCCTGGGTAAATGGAACACATCACGCTGCTGCTCGCGATCGTGATCGTGACGGCTCTCGTGTTCGATTTCACGAACGGTTTCCACGACACCGCCAACGCGATGGCGACGACCATCTCGACCGGCGCACTGAAACCCAAGACGGCGGTGGCGATGTCCGCCGTGCTCAACCTCGTCGGCGCGTTCCTGTCCGTCGAGGTCGCCAAGACCATCTCCGGCGGGCTCATCAACGAACAGGGCATCCAGACCGAAGTCATCTTCGCGGCGCTCGTCGGCGCCATCCTGTGGAACCTGTTCACCTGGCTGCTCGGCCTTCCGTCGAGCTCCTCCCACGCTCTGTTCGGCGGACTCATCGGCGCCACGCTGATGTCCGTCGGCACCTCCGGCGTCAACGGCGGGGTGGTCGTCACCAAGGTCCTGCTCCCGGCGCTCGCCGCGCCGCTGGTGGCCGGCCTGGCCGCGATGCTTGCCACCCGGCTCACCTACCGCATCGGCCGCAACACGGACGAGAAGGACACGGCGAAGGGCTACCGCGCGGGACAGATCGCGTCGGCCGGCCTCGTCTCCCTCGCCCACGGCACCAACGACGCGCAGAAGACCATGGGTGTCATCACCCTCGCGCTGGTCACCGGCGGCGTCCTCGCCCCCGGCTCCAACCCCCCGATGTGGGTCATCGTCTCCGCCGGTGTCGCGATCGCGCTCGGTACCTACCTCGGCGGCTGGCGCATCATCCGCACCATGGGCAAGGGCCTCACCGACCTCCAGCCGCAGCAGGGCTTCGCCGCCCAGACCAGCGCGGCGACCGTCATCCTCGCCTCCTCCCACCTGGGCTTCTCCCTCTCCACCACGCAGTCCTGCTCCGGCGCGGTGATGGGCGCCGGTCTCGGCCGCAAGGGCGGGGTCGTCCGCTGGTCGACCGCCACCCGGATGTTCATCGCCTGGGGGCTGACCCTGCCGGCCGCCGGTCTCGTCGCCGCGGGCGCCGAGTTCCTGACCGGGCAGGGTCCCTGGGGTGTCGCGGTCACGGCCGCGCTGCTCGTCGGACTGTCGGCGGTCATCTGGCTGGCGTCGCGCCGTCAGCCGGTCGACCACACCAACGTCAACGAGGCGGACGGGCCCACCCCGGCCGAACCCGTGGGTGTCGTGACAGCCGCGATCGCCGCCGTCACCCCGCCCCCCGTGGGCGGCCCGGCGTCGGAGATCTCCGCCACCATCCCGGCCCCGGGTCCCGGGGAACCCACCGCCGAACCGGCCCGGACCGCGACGGTCTGACGAAGCGAAGGACACTTTCAGCATGAACATCGACTGGGCGGCGCTCGGCTCCGTCTTCGGCGTCAGTCTCGTGGCCACCGTCGCGCTGGTGGGTCTGTTCACCCTGGGCATCGTGGGGCTCTCGAAGGGCGCGGCGCCCGCTGAGGGCGCGACGGCCACGGCCGCCGGCCCCACCGGCTCCGCGGCGCTGGCGCGCACCGGCGCGTACGTCTGCTTCGGCCTGTGCCTGGCGGCCGTCTCGTACGGGATCTACATGATCGTCGCCTGACGCGGAGCGACGCGACGCGATCGAGCATCGCCGAGGGGGGTGGCCCGTACCGGGTCGCCCCCCTCGGCCGTGTTCGGGTCCTGCGGGCAGCCCGCGCCGTGTGGGCCTCAGCACACCGCCCCGCCGCAGGTCAAAGCCCGGTTGACGGGGATTCGCACGCGTGGTGGACTGCCGGGGCCAATACGGCGACAGCGAAGAGGAAGCCGGTGCGAATCCGGCGCGGTCCCGCCACTGTGACGGGAGACGGTCATGTCTCCCGGAGCCAGGAACTCTTGTCGCCGCATCACGTCGAACCGGGGCGCGGACCCTGAGTGAGGACATGTCGCCATGCCCGGCTGCGGTACAGCTGTCGCGTCCAGTGCTGTGAGTACGAGACCCCCACGAGCGTCCCGAGGCGTATCGGCGGGCTGAGCGATGCGTGCCGAGTATTCGGCGGGCCGCGAAGTACCGGCCCCGGGAAACGTTTTCGCGTACGGCGCCACCGCCGGTCTGATCGCCGACCGGCTCATCGGCGACCCCCGGCGCGGCCACCCCGTCGCCGGCTTCGGGCGGGCGGCGGGCGCCCTCGAGCGTCTGCTCTGGCACGACCACCGGGGCTGGGGCACGCTGCACGCCGTCGTGTGCGCCGGGGGTGCGGCCGCAGTGGCCGCCCTCGTCTCGCGCGGGCTGCGGGACCGTACCGCCGCCTCCGTCGCCCTGACCGCCGCCGTCACCTGGACCGTGGTCGGCGGTACGTCCCTGGGGCGGGAGGCGCGCGCGGTCGGCGGGGCGCTGGCGGCCGGTGACGTGGAGGTCGCGCGGGAGTGGCTGCCGCGGCTCTGCGGGCGGGACCCGCAGGGCCTGGACGAGCGGCAGATCGCCCGCGCCGTGGTGGAGTCCGTCGCCGAGAACACCTCGGACGCCGTCGTGGGAGCCCTGGTCTGGGGCGCGTTCGGCGGGGTGCCGGGGCTGGTCGCGTTCCGCGCCGTCAACACGCTGGACGCGATGGTCGGGCACCGTTCGCCGCGCCATCTGCGCTTCGGCTGGGCGTCGGCGCGGCTCGACGACGTGGCGGGCTGGCCCGGAGCCCGGCTGACGGCGGCGCTGGCGGCGGTGGCGGGCGGCGCGCCCGCGCGGGCGCTCGGCGTGGTGAGGCGCGACGCGGGCCGCCATCCGAGTCCCAACGCGGGCCCCGTGGAAGCGGCGTTCGCGGGCGCGCTGGGCGTACGGCTCGGCGGCACCCTCGCGTACGGCGGACGGGTCGAACACCGGCCGGTCCTGGGCGGCGGCGGACGGCCGGTCGAGGTGGCCGACATCGAGCGGGCGGTCCGGCTGTCGCACCGCGTCGGCGCGCTCGCGCTCGGCGTCTGCGTGGCCGGACGGCTGCTGGCCGGCAACCACCTGAAGAGGAGGGCCCGATGAACGGGGATCCGATGAGCGGCGGGCGCGGGCGCGGCGGCGGGCTGCTCGTCGCGGGCACCACCTCCGACGCCGGCAAGAGCGTCGTCACGGCGGGCATCTGCCGCTGGCTCGTACGCCGGGGCGTGAAAGTGGCGCCCTTCAAGGGACAGAACATGTCGCTGAATTCGTTCGTGACGCGCGAGGGCGCCGAGATCGGCCGGGCGCAGGCGATGCAGGCACAGGCGGCGCGCGTCGAGCCGACGGCGCTGATGAATCCCGTCCTGCTCAAGCCGGGCAGCGACCGCAGCAGTCAAGTGGTGCTGATGGGACGGCCGGTGGGCGAGCTGAGCGCCCGCGGCTACCACGGGGACGGCGCGGGCCCCGGCCGCCAGGAGACGCTGCTCGGCACCGTCGTGGACTGTCTGGAGGAGCTGCGGAGCACGTACGACGCGGTGATCTGCGAGGGCGCCGGCAGCCCGGCCGAGATCAATCTGCGGCGTACCGACATCGTCAACATGGGCGTCGCGCGGGCGGCCCGGCTGCCGGTCGTCGTGGTCGGCGACATCGACAGGGGCGGCGTCTTCGCGTCCTTCTTCGGTACGACGGCGCTGCTGAGCCCCGAGGATCAGGCGCTGGTCGCCGGTTATCTCGTCAACAAGTTCCGCGGCGACGTGTCGTTGCTGGAGCCGGGCCTGGAGATGCTGCGCGGACTCACCGGCCGCGCCACGTACGGCGTGCTGCCCTTCCGGCACGGTCTGGGCATCGACGAGGAGGACGGCCTGCGGGTCTCCCTGCGCGGCGCCGTACGCGAGTCGGTGGTGGCTCCCGCGTACGGAGAGGAGGTCCTGCGGGTCGCCGTCTGCGCGGTGCCGCTGATGTCCAACTTCACCGACGTGGACGCGCTGGCGGCCGAACCGGGCGTCGTGGTGCGGTTCGTGGACCGCCCCGACGAGATCACCGACGCGGACCTGGTGATCGTCCCCGGTACGCGCGGCACGGTCCGCGCGCTGGCCTGGCTGCGCGAGCGCGGTCTCGC
Source organism: Streptomyces sp. S4.7 (assembly GCF_010384365.1). Lineage (NCBI taxonomy): Bacteria > Bacillati > Actinomycetota > Actinomycetes > Kitasatosporales > Streptomycetaceae > Streptomyces > Streptomyces sp. S4.7. The sequence goes on from NZ_CP048397.1 coordinate 1,489,972, forward strand.
CGACGCGCTGCTGCGGCGCGCCGCCGAGGGCCGCCCGGTCCTCGGTGTCTGCGGCGGCTACCAACTCCTCGGCGAGCACATCGAGGACGAGGTGGAGTCCCGCGCGGGCTCCGTGGCCGGACTGGGACTGCTGCCCGTACGCGTCGAGTTCGCCCGTGAGAAGACCCTGGCACGGCCCGTCGGCGAGGCGCTGGGCGAGCGTGTCGAGGGTTACGAGATCCACCACGGCGTCGCCTCCGTGGAAGGCGGTGACCCGTTCCTTCTCGACAGCGGCGGACGCCGCCTCGACGGGTGCCGCTCGGGCCAGGTGTGGGGTACGCACTGGCACGGGTCACTGGAGAGCGACGGCTTCCGGCGCGCCTTCCTGCGCGCCGTGGCCACGGCGGCGGGGCGCCGTTTCGTACCCGCCCCCGACACCTCGTTCGCCACTCTGCGCGAGGAGCAGCTCGACCTCCTCGGCGATCTGATCGAAGAACACGCGGACACGGACGCGCTGCTGCGGCTGATCGAGTCGGGCGCCCCGTCAGGACTTCCCTTCATCGCACCTGGAGCGCCATGACCACCGCGCCTGCCGACAGCCCCTCCCCGACCGTGCTGTTGCTGTCCACCGCCGATACGGATCTGCTGGCGGCCCGTGCCTCGGGCGCCCCGTATCTCATCGGCAACCCGACCCGGGTCGATGCCACCGACGACCTGCCCGCGCTGATCGCCGGCGCGCGGATCGCCGTCGTACGCCTGCTCGGCGGCAAGCGTGCCTGGGAGGACGGTCTCGCGGTGCTCGCCGCGTCCGGCGTCCCGACCGTGCTGCTGGGCGGGGAGTCGCTGCCGGACGCGGAGCTGATGGCCGACTCGTCGGTGCCCGCCGGTGTGGTGGCCGAGGCGCTGCGCTATCTGGTCGAGGGCGGGCCGGAGAATCTGGCGGAACTGGCGCGGTTCCTCTGCGACACCGTCCTGCTCACCGGCGAGGGGTTCGACGCGCCGCGCGCGATGCCCGAGTGGGGCGTGCACGGCGAGCGCGCCTCGGTGGAAGGGCGGCCCACGGTCGCGGTCCTCTTCTACCGCGCGCACCACCTCTCCGGGAACACCTCCTTCGTGGACGTGCTGTGCGACCGGATCGAGGAGCGGGGCGCCAACGCCCTCCCCCTCTACTGCGGTTCGCTCCGGGGCGCCGATCCCGCCCTGTACGAGCGGCTCGGCTCGGCGGACGCGCTGATCGCGACCGTCCTCGCCGCGGGCGGCACGCGCGCGTCGGACGCGTCGGCGGGCGGCGACGACGAGGCGTGGGACATCGGGGCGCTGGCCGATCTCGACGTGCCCGTCCTGCAAGGGCTCTGTCTGACGTCGTCGCGGGCGGCCTGGGACGCGTCGGACGCCGCGCTGTCCCCCATGGACGCGGCGATGCAGGTCGCGATCCCGGAGTTCGACGGGCGGCTGATCACGGTCCCGTTCTCCTTCAAGGAGGAGGGCCCGGACGGGGTCCCCGTGTACGTCGCCGACGCCGAGCGGGCCGGCCGGGTCGCCGGGATCGCGGTGCGGCACGCGCGCCTCGCGCACAAGCCGAACGGGCGCAAGAAGCTTGCCGTGGTCTTCACGGCGTACCCGACGAAGCACTCACGCGTGGGCAACGCGGTCGGTCTCGACACCCCCGCGTCCGCGGTACGGGTGCTGGACGCCCTGCGCGACGCCGGTTACGCGGTGGGGGACGGCGCGGACGCGCACCCCGACAAAGGTGACGAGCTGATCCACCGGCTCATCAACGCCGGTGGCCACGACGTGGAGTGGCTGACGGAGGAGCAGTTGGCGGTGGCGCCCGCGCGGGTGCCGCTGGCCGACTACCGCGCCTGGTTCGACAGGCTGGAGCCGGGGCTGCGCGCGAGCATGCTGGAGCACTGGGGCGAGCCGCCGGGCTCGCTGTACGTGGACGGCGACGACATCGTGCTGGCGTCGCTGCGGTTCGGGAACGTCGTGGTGATGATCCAGCCGCCGCGCGGCTTCGGCGAGAACCCGATCGCGATCTACCACGACCCGGACATGCCGCCGTCGCACCACTACATGGCGGCGTACCGCTGGCTGGAGACGGCGGCCGGGGAGAACGGCTTCGGCGCGGACGCGATCATCCACATGGGCAAGCACGGCACGATGGAGTGGCTGCCCGGCAAGGGGCTCGGGCTGTCGGCGGGCTGCGGCCCGGACGCGGTGCTCGGCGAACTGCCGCTGATCTACCCGTTCATCGTCAACGACCCGGGCGAGGGCACCCAGGCCAAGCGGCGCGGCCACGCCACCGTCGTGGACCATCTGGTGCCGCCGATGGCGCGCGCCGACACCTACGGGGACCTGGCGAAGCTGGAGCAACTGCTCGACGAGTACGCACTGGTCAGCGATCTCGACCCGGCGAAGGCACCGACCGTCCGGGCGCAGATCTGGACGCTCGTCAAGGCCGCGGAGCTGCACCACGACCTGCATGTGGACGAGCAGCCGGAGGACGACGACTTCGACTCGTTCGTCATGCACGTCGACGGCTACCTGTGTGAGATCAAGGACGTCCAGATCAGGGACGGTCTGCACATCCTCGGCGGCGGCCCGCGGGGGGAGGCCCGCGTCAACCTGGTGCTCGCCGTGCTGCGTGCCTCGCAGGTGTGGGGCGGCGAGGCGAACGCGCTGCCGGGTCTGCGGGCGGCGCTCGCCGAGCACTTCGGCCTGGTCGAGAAGGAGTTGCTGGGCGAGCCCGGCGCGCCGGTGAAGGTGCCGGTGGAGCTGACGGACCTGGTCACGGGTCCGTCCAGGTCGGCGGCCGACGCGATCGATCTGCTGGAGCAGCTGTGCCGGCGGCTCGCGGAGGGCATGGAGGAGCGCGGCTGGGAGCTGTCGGCGGCGGCGCCGCTGGCCGGGGAGGTGCTGGGGCACGAACTGCCGTCGGCGGTGGCCGTGCTGGGCTTCGCCTGTACGGAGGTGGTGCCGAGGCTGGCCCGTACGACGGACGAGATCGGCAACATCCTGCGCGCGCTGGACGGCGGTTTCGTCCCTGCGGGACCGTCCGGGTCGCCGACGCGCGGGCTGGTGAACGTGCTGCCGACGGGCCGTAACTTCTACTCCGTCGACCCCAAGGCCATTCCGTCGCGGCTCTCCTGGGAGGTCGGGCAGTCGCTCGCCGACTCACTGGTGGCCCGGTACCTGGCCGACACGGGCGCCTATCCGGCGTCGGTGGGGCTGACCGTGTGGGGCACGTCCGCGATGCGCACCCAGGGCGACGACATCGCCGAGATCCTTGCGCTGCTGGGCTGCCGGCCGGTGTGGGACGACGCGTCGCGGCGGGTCAGCGGCTTCGAGATCGTGCCCCTGGCGGAGCTGGGACGGCCCCGGATCGATGTGACGGTGCGGATCTCGGGCTTCTTCCGGGACGCCTTCCCGCATGTGGTGGGGCTGATCGACGACGCCGTACGGGCGGTGGCCGAGCTGGACGAGCCCGCCGGGTCCAACTACGTGCGGGCGCACGCGGATCAGGACACGGCCGAGCACGGCGACCGGCGCAGGGCGACGGCGCGGATCTTCGGGTCGAAGCCGGGCGCGTACGGGGCGGGTCTGCTGCCGCTGATCGACGCGCGGAACTGGCGGTCGGACGCGGATCTGGCCGAGGTGTACGCGGTGTGGGGCGGCTACGCGTACGGGCGCGGGCTCGACGGGCGGGCGGCGCGCGGCGACATGGAGACGGCGTTCCGGCGGATCAAGGTCGCGGCGAAGAACGTCGACACGCGGGAGCACGATCTGGTCGACGCGGACGACTACTTCCAGTACCACGGCGGAATGGTCGCGATGGTGCGGCATCTGACGGGTGAGTCGCCCGAGGCGTACGTGGGTGACAGCGCGACCCCGGACCAGATCAGGACACGCACGCTGGGCGAGGAGACGCACCGGGTGTTCCGGGCGCGGGTGGTCAACCCGCGCTGGATGGCGGCGATGCGGCGGCACGGCTACAAGGGCGCGTTCGAGATGGCCGCGACCGTCGACTACCTCTTCGGCTACGACGCGACGGCCGGGGTCGTGGACGACTGGATGTACGAGAAGTTGTCTGCGGAGTACGTCTTCGCGCCGGAGAACCAGGAGTTCATGCGGCGCTCCAACCCCTGGGCGCTGCGCGGGATCACGGAGCGGCTGCTGGAGGCGGCGGAGCGCGGGCTGTGGGCGGAGCCGGACGAGCGGACGCTGGAGCGGCTGCGGGCGACGTATCTGGAGCTGGAGGGCGATCTGGAGGGCGGCGGCGAATGACCGCGGTCCCGGGCGCCGGAGCCAGCCGCCGAACGCCGGACGCGCCGAACACGCCGACCCATGCCATGGAGGCACTGTGAGTACGCCATACCCCTTCACCGCGATCGTCGGACAGGACGATCTGCGGCTCGCGCTGCTGCTCAACGCCGTCTCCCCCGCCGTGGGCGGGGTTCTGGTGCGCGGCGAGAAGGGCACCGCGAAGAGCACGGCCGTGCGCGCCCTCTCGGTGCTCATACCGGAGGTGTCCGTCGTCGTCGGATGCCGGTTCTCGTGCGATCCGGGGGCTCCCGACCCGGCGTGCCCCGACGGGCCGCACGAGGGCGGCGGCGGGGCGGCACGGCCCGCGCGGATGGTCGAACTGCCCGTCGGCGCCTCCGAGGACCGGCTCGTCGGAGCGCTCGACATCGAGCGGGCACTGGCCGAGGGCGTGAAGGCGTTCGAGCCGGGGCTCCTCGCCGACGCGCACCGGGGCGTGCTGTACGTCGACGAGGTCAACCTCCTCCACGACCATCTGGTGGACCTTCTGTTGGACGCCGCCGCGATGGGCGCCTCCTACGTGGAGCGTGAAGGGGTCTCCGTACGGCACGCCTCCCGCTTCCTGCTCGTCGGGACGATGAACCCCGAGGAGGGCGAGCTGCGGCCGCAGTTGCTCGACCGGTTCGGACTGACCGTCGAGGTCGCCGCGTCGCGCGAGCCGGATCTGCGGGTCGAGGTCGTACGGCGGCGGCTCGCGTACGACGACGACCCCGCCGGATTCGCCGCACGGTGGGCCGAGGAGGAGAACGCGCTGCGGGCGCTCATCGTGGCCGCGCGGGCGCTGCTGCCCGAGGTACGCCTCGGGGACGCGGCGCTGCGGCAGATCGCGGCGACGTGCGCCGCGTTCGAGGTGGACGGCATGCGGGCCGACATCGTGATGGCGCGGACGGCCACGACGCTCGCCGCGTGGGCGGGCCGCACGGTGGTGCTGGCCGAGGACGTGCGGCAGGCGGCACTGCTGGCGCTCCCCCACCGCAGGCGCCGCAACCCCTTCGACGCGCCGGGCCTGGACGAGGAGAAGCTGGACGACACGCTGGAGGAGTCCGGCGGCGGGGACGCGGGGGACAACGAGAGCGGGGGCGACCGGGACGACTCCCCGGACGACGATCCGGACCCGGACGGACCGGGGGGCGGCGGGCAGCCATCGCAGGACGGACCACCCGAGGCTCCGCGCAACTCCCCCGCCCGGCCGGAGCCGGCCGAGGGTGACGAGGCGGGCGACGAGGCGGGACCGCCGCCGGGATCCGGCGGCGGTGAGCGGTCCGCCGTACGGTCCGCCGAGCCCTTCCGTACGAAGGTACTCAGCGTGCCCGGTCTCGGTGAGGGCGCGGCGGGGCGCCGTTCACGGGCCCGTACCGACCACGGCCGTACGACAGGGGCCCGGCGGCCCCGGGGGACGCTCACCAAGCTGCACCTGGCCGCCACCGTCCTGGCCGCCGCCCCGCACCAGCGCGCGCGCGGGCGTTCGGGGCGGGGGCTGGTGGTGCGGCGCGACGATCTGCGGCAGGCGGCCCGCGAGGGGCGCGAGGGCAATCTGGTGCTGTTCGTGGTGGACGCCTCCGGCTCGATGGCGGCGCGGCAGCGCATGTCGGCCGTGAAGGGCGCGGTGCTGTCGCTGCTGCTGGACGCGTACCAGCGGCGCGACAAGGTCGGTCTGGTCACCTTCCGTGGGAGGGACGCCACGGTGGCGCTGCCGCCGACCTCGTCGGTCGACGCGGCGGCCGCACGGCTGGAAACGCTGCCCACGGGCGGGCGCACCCCGCTGTCCGCCGGGCTCATGAAGGCGCACGACGTCCTGCGGGTGGAGCGGATGCGTGATCCCGCGCGGCGCCCGCTGCTCGTCGTGGTCACGGACGGGCGGGCGACGGGCGGACCGGACCCGGTGGCGCTCGGTGGGCGCGCGGCGCGGCTGCACGCCGCCGAGGGCACGGCGTCGGTGGTCGTGGACTGCGAGTCGGGGCCGGTACGGCTCGGGCTGGCGGCGGCGCTCGCGGGCGATCTGGGCGGCGCCGCCGTCACGCTCGACGAGCTGCGCGCGGACAGCGTCGCCGACCTGGTCAGGGACGTGCAGGGCGCTGTACGGGACGCACGGGGTTCACACAGGAGGGTTGCCTGATGCCGCAGGGACAGCCGGCCGTCGTGCCGGACGACGGGCTCACCACCCGGCAGCGCCGCAACCGCCCCCTGGTCGTGGTCCACACGGGCATCGGCAAGGGCAAGTCGACGGCGGCGTTCGGGCTCGCGCTGCGCGGCTGGACGCAGGGGTGGCCGATCGGGGTGTTCCAGTTCGTCAAGTCCGCGAAGTGGAAGGTCGGCGAGGAGCACGCGCTGAAGGTGCTGGGGGCGAGCGGCGAGGGCGGTTCGGTCGCCTGGCACAAGATGGGCGAGGGCTGGTCCTGGGTGCAGCGCGACCGGCAGCTGTCCAACGAGGACGCGGCGCGTGAGGGCTGGGAGCAGGTCAAGCGGGACCTGGCGGCGCAGACGTACCGGCTCTACGTGCTGGACGAGTTCGCGTATCCGATGCACTGGGGCTGGGTGGACACCGACGAGGTGGTGCGGGTCCTGCGGGAGCGGCCGGGGACACAGCATGTCGTGATCACCGGGCGGAACGCACCGGATGCGTTGGTCGAACTGGCCGATCTGGTCACGGACATGACGAAGGTCAAGCATCCGATGGACGCGGGGCAGAAGGGTCAGAGGGGCATCGAGTGGTGAACGTGGCCCCGGTTTCCCCCAGTTCGCGGGTGACGGTGCCACGGCTCGTCATCGCCGCGCCGGCCTCCGGCAGCGGCAAGACCACGGTCGCCACCGGGCTGATGGCGCTCCTCACCGCGCGCGGCCTCGCCGTGTCGCCGCACAAGGTCGGGCCCGACTACATCGACGCGGGCTATCACGCCCTGGCCACGGGGCGGCCGGGCCGGAACCTCGACGCGTATCTGTGCGGTACGGAGCTGATCGGCCCGCTCTTCGCGCACGGCGCCTCGGGCTGCGACCTGGCCGTGGTCGAGGGCGTGATGGGGCTGTACGACGGCGCCGCCGGGCAGGGCGAACTCGCTTCCACCGCGCAGGTGGCGAAGCTGCTGCGGGCGCCGGTGGTGCTCGTCGTGGACGCGTCGTCGCAGTCCCGGTCGGTGGCGGCCCTGGTGCACGGGTTCGCGTCGTGGGACCCGGAGGTGCGGATCGGCGGGGTGATCCTCAACAAGGTCGGGTCCGACCGGCACGAGGAGTTGCTGCGCGAGGCGCTGGACGAATCGGGGGTGCCGGTGCTCGGGGTGCTGCGGCGCGCGGCCGAGATCGAGACGCCGTCGCGGCACCTGGGGCTGGTGCCGGTCTCCGAGCGGCGGGAGGACGCGGTCGCGGTGGTGCGGGGGCTGGCGGAGCGGGTGCGGGTGGGGTGTGACGTGGAGGGGTTGCTCGCGTTGGCGCGCAGTGCGCCTTCTTTGGAGGTGGGGGTGTGGGATGCGGGGGGCGCGGTGCGGGGGGTGGGGGGTGGCGCCTGCGGCGGGCCTGTTCCCCTACCCGCCCCTTCCCGAAACCGGGGTTCCGCCCCGGGCCCCGCTCCTCAAACGCCGGAGAGGCCGCGAAGCGCGCCTCAAACGCCGGAGAGGCTGGATATCTCGCCGGAGGGGTTGACTGTGCCCGTGGTCGCTGTCGCCGGTGGGGCCGCCTTCACCTTCTCGTACGCCGAGCATGCCGAGCTGCTGCGCGCCGCCGGTGCCGAGGTCGTCGTCTTCGATCCCCTGCGGGACGAGCGGCTGCCGGCCGGCACACGGGGGTTGGTCATCGGTGGTGGCTTCCCCGAGGTGTACGCCGCCGAGTTGGGCGCCAATGAGCCCCTCCGTAAGGAGGCCGCCGAACTGGCCCGCTCCGGCGCCCCCGTGGCCGCCGAGTGCGCCGGGCTGCTCTATCTGGCGCGGTCGCTCGACGGTGCGCCGATGTGCGGCGTGCTCGACGCCGACGCGCGGATGTCGCGGCGGCTGACGCTCGGTTACCGGGAGGCGGTCGCCGTCGGGGACAGCGTCCTGGCGGCGGCCGGGACCCGGCTGCGGGGACACGAGTTCCACCGGACGGTGCTGGAGCCGGGCGCCGGGCCGGCGCCCGCGTGGGGGCTGGTGCGGCCCGAGCGCCGGGTGGAGGGGTTCGTACAGCGGGGGGTGCACGCCAGCTATCTGCATACGCACTGGGCGGCGGCGCCCGGTATGGCACGGAGGTTCGTCGAAAGGTGCGTGGCATGAGCGGCAACGGTCCGGCGGGCGGCAGACTCGTCGGGGTCGGCGTGGGGCCCGGAGACCCCGAGCTGGTGACGGTGAAGGGCGTGCGGTGCCTGCGGGAGGCCGATGTCGTCGTCGTCCCGGTGATGGCGGCGGCCGACGGCACGGACGGCGGGGAGCCCGGCCGGGCCGAGGCGACCGTGCTGCACCACGTCGGCGCCGGGAGCGTCGTACGGATCGTCTTCGCGCTCAACGAGCGCGCGGACCGTGCCCGCCGTGAGGCCGCCTGGGACGCGGCGGGCCGGCGCGTCGCCGAGCTGCTGCGCGCGCACCCGCACGGCAGTGTGGCGTTCGCGACGATCGGCGACCCGAACGTCTATTCGACCTTCACCTATCTCGCGCAGACGATCGGTGAGCTGGTGCCGGGGACGGTCGTGGAGACCGTTCCGGGGATCACCGCCATGCAGGACCTCGCGGCCCGCGGCGAGGTCGTACTGGCCGAGGGGACCGAGCCGTTGACGCTGGTGCCGGTGACGGCGGGCGCCTCCGTACTGAAGGACGCGCTGGACGGCCCCGGCACGGTCGTGGCGTACAAGTTCGGGCGGCTGGCGGGGGAGGTCGCCACTGCGCTGCGGGAGACCGGCCGTACACAGGGCGCGGTGTGGGGGTCGGCGCTCGGGCTGCCGGAGGAGTCGATCCGGCCCGCGTCGGAGCTGGAGCGGGGGCCGTTGCCGTACCTCTCGACGCTCATCGCGCCCGCGCGGCGTGACGGCGGGCGCGGGGGCAAGCTGTGAGTACGTCTCGCACCGGCCGGGCAGGGTCAGCCGGCCAGCGCCACCACCAGCCAGATGAACGCCACGCCGCCCACGGTGCACAGCAGTGTGGACAGCGCCGGGTGCTCGTGGTGCGCCTCGGGAAGAATCTCGGCGGCGGCCAGATACAGCAGCGCGCCGCCGAAGAAGCCGAGGTAGCTGCCGAGAAGTTCCTCCGGAAGGGTGAACAGCAGCGTGGAGGCGGCGCCGACGACGGGCGCGACCGCGTCGGCGAAGAGCATCGCGAAGGCTCTGCGGCGGTCGTTCCCGTAGAGGCTGGTGAGCGTGTACGTGTTGAATCCGTCGGCGAAGTCGTGGGTGATGACGGCGAGCGCGACGGTCGCGCCCATGCCGCCGCCGACCTGGAACGCGGCGCCGAGCGCGATGCCGTCCATCAGGCTGTGGAGAACCATGGCGGCCGCCGCCGTCAGTCCCACCTCGGGCGCACGCTCCATCTTTCCGGCGGCCGCCCCGTGACCGTGGGGTCCCGCGCCGTCCGGGGCGCCGTGCGCGGCCCGGCGTACGGCCAGCAGCCGCTCCACGACGTGCGCGAAGAGGAATCCGCCGACGAACAGCAGCAGCGCGCGGTGTACGCCGAGGAAGTCCTCGCCGGCCACCTCCATGGCCTCGGGCAGCAGTTCGAGGCCGACCACGCCGAGCATCAGCCCGCCGGCCAGACCGAGCACCAGATGGCGGCGGTCGGTGACGCGCTGCGCCGTCCAGCCGCCGAAGAGCGTCATGAGGAACGCGCCGAGCGCGACGAACACCGCCATGGGCCCTTGCTAGCCGATCGGGCCCCCGGTCCGCACGTTCATGTTCACCCCTTCCGCTCCCCCGCCCCGTTGACCCGCGAGGACCGCCGCTCATGACCGACACCGAAGCCCCGACCTCGACCGGCGCCGGCACCACCGCCGGCAAGGTGACCTTCGTCGGGGCGGGCCCCGGCGCCGCCGACCTGCTGACCTTCCGTGCCGCGCGCGCCATCGCCGCCGCCGACGTCGTCATCTGGGCGGCGAGCCTGGTGCAGGCCGAGGTGCTCGGCCACGCGCGCGAGGGGGCCGAGATCCTCGACTCGGCGGCGCTCTCCCTGGAGGACGTCGTCGCCGTGTACGAACGTGCGGTGCGCGACGGACTGAAGGTCGCCCGGATCCACTCGGGCGACCCGGCCCTGTGGGGCGGTACGCAGGAGCAGCTCGACCGCTGCGACGCGCTCGGTCTGGCGGTGGAGATCGTGCCGGGGGTCTCGTCGTTCTCGGCGGTCGCCGCCGTCGCGGGGCGGGAGTTGACGATTCCTCAGGTCGCGCAGTCGGTGATCCTGACCCGGCTGGGCGGCGGGAAGACGCCGATGCCGCCCGGTGAGGAGGTGCGGGAGTTCGCACGGCACGGCACCACGATGGCGGTGTTCCTGTCGGCCGCGCGGTCGGGTCAGCTCACCCAGGAGCTTCTGGAGGGCGGCTATCCGACGTCGACCCCGGTCGTCGTCGCCCATCAGGTCACCTGGCCCGAGGAGCTGCTCGTGAGCTGCACCCTCGGCACGCTGGAGGAGACCGTCAAGGAGCACAGGCTCTGGAAGCACACGCTGTTCCTGGTGGGGCCCGCGCTGTCCGCGTCGGGGACCCGCTCGCACCTCTACCACCCGGGACACTTCCACGGCTTCCGGCGGGCCGACCCGGCCGCCCGCAAGGCTCTGCGCGAGTCCCTGCGCGAGGAGCGGGCCCGGGGCGCCGCGCGGTGATCACGGTCATCGGTACGGGGACGGGGACGCCGCTCAGCGCGGACTCCCTGCGCGCGCTGTCGGAGGCGGCGCTGGTCGTCGGCGGGCGACGGCATCTCAAGGAGGCCGCGGCCGAGGCCGGGCTGCCCGAGCGGATCTCCCGGGTGGTGCTCGGGCCGCTGGCGCCGGCGCTGGACGTGATCGCCCGGCACCACGCCGATGAGGGCGCCGGCCGCGTCGTGGTGCTGGCCTCGGGCGATCCGGGGCTGTTCGGGATCGTCAGGGCGCTGGCCGGCCGCTTCGGGCCCGGGACCCTGGACGTACGGCCCGCCGCCCCGTCGGTCGCGGTGGCGTTCGCCAGGGTCGGCCTGCCGTGGGACGACGCGGTCGTCGTCAGCGCCCACGGACGCGACCTCCGTACGGTGGTGAACGTCTGCCGCGCGCATCCCAAGGTCGCCGTACTGACCGGCCCCGGAGCGGGGCCGGCCGAACTCGGCGCGGCGCTCGCGGACACCGGGCTTCGGCGCACGCTCGTCGTCGCGTCGGCGCTGGGCGACCCGGACGGCGAGCGGGTCGAGCACGTGTCACCCGCCGACGCGGCGGAACGCGCGTGGCCGGAGCCGCTCAGTGTGGTGCTCTGCCTGGACGAAACGCGGGCGGCGGCACACGCCCCGGCGCCGCGCACGCTGGCCGGTCGCGGGCCGGGGCCGGCCCGCTGGGCCCTGGGCGAGGAGGAGTTCGCGCACCGCGACTCGATGATCACCAAGTTCGAGGTGCGTGCGCTGGCACTGGCCAGGCTCGGGCCGAGGACGGGCGACCTGGTGTGGGACGTCGGCGCGGGCTCGGGGTCGGTGGCCGTGGAGTGCGCGCGGTTCGGCGCGGCGGCGGTCGCGGTGGAGAAGTCGTCCGACGGCGTCGGACGGGTCCGCGCGAACGCCCTCGCACACGGTGTGGACGTCCAGACGGTGCACGGGTCCGCGCCCGCGGCACTGGACGAACTGCCCGATCCGGACGCCGTGTTCGTCGGTGGCGGGGGCCGTGAGCTGCCCGCGATCGTGACGGCGTGCGCGCGCCGGGCGCGCCGGACGGTCGTGGTGTCGCTCGCCGCGCTGGACCGGGTGGGGGCGGTGCGGGAAGCACTGTCGTCGGCCGGGTTCGCGACAGGTGGCGTTCTGCTGCACTCCTCGCGGCTCACGCCGCTGCCCGGCGAGGTGACCCGGCTCGCGGGCACCAACCCCGTCTTCCTGCTGTGGGGCGACCGCCCCCCGGCGGATCTCCGTCCACCGCAAGGAGCGACCCAGTGATCGGCCTGATCTCCGCCACCGCGGCGGGCACTTCGGCCCGCGACCGCCTGGCCGCGGCCTGGCCCGGCCGCACCCGCGTCTACGACGGCCCGGTGCGCGAGGCGGTGGAGCGCGCGTTCGCCGAGTGCGAGCAGTTGGTGTGCTTCCTGGCCACGGGGGCGACGGTACGGCTGCTGGCCCCGCTCCTGACCGACAAGGCGTCGGACCCGGGCGTCGTGTGCGTGGACGAGGCGGGCCGCTACGCGGTGTCGCTCCTCGGCGGCCACGGCGGCGGGGCCAACTCCCTGGCGACGGAGGTCGCCTCGGTCCTCGCCGCGGCCCCGGTGATCACGACGGCGACGGACGCCACGGGCATCCCCGGCCTCGACACACTGGGCCTCCCCACGGAGGGCGCGGTGGCGACGGTGACCCGCGCGATCCTCGACGGCACCCCGGTACCACTGCACGCGGACGCGGTGTGGCCCCTGCCCCCGCTCCCCCCGAACGTGCTGCGGGACGGGCGACTCGGCGGCGGCGCCGGCGGGCCCGGCGGCCCCGGGCCTCGGCTGTTCGTCACCGATCGGGTCGTGGATCTCGGGGCGGCGGATGTCGTGGTCCGGCCGCCGTCGCTCGTCGTCGGGGTCGGGGCCAGCCGGGGCGTCGGGGTCGACGAGGTGTACGGGCTCGTTCGGGACGTGCTGCGGGACGCCGGGCTCTCCGTGCTCAGCGTCGTGGAGTTGGCGACCGTCGACGCCAAGGCGGACGAGCCCGGCATCGTCGGGGTGGCCGGCCGGCTCGGGGTGCCCCTGCGGACGTATCCGGCGGACGTGCTGGCCGCGATCACCGTGCCCAACCCGTCCGACGCCCCGCTCGCCGCCGTCGGTACCCCGTCGGTCGCCGAGGCCGCCGCGCTCGCCGCCGGGCGCGGGGGTGAACTCCTTGTACCGAAGCGGAAGTCCGGCCCCGAGGGGCGCGCGGCGATGGCGACGTGTGCCGTCGCGCGCCGCGCGCCGCGCGGGCGGCTCGCCGTCGTCGGGCTCGGCCCCGGCGCGCGGGACCTGCTGACGCCGCGCGCGACGGCCGAGCTGCGGCGCGCCTCGGTGCTCGTCGGGCTCGACCAGTACGTCGACCAGATCCGGGACCTGCTGCGCCCCGGCACCCGCGTCATCGAGTCGGGGCTCGGGCGCGAGGAGGAGCGGGCCCGTACGGCGGTGACCGAGGCGCGGGCGGGCCACGCGGTGGCCCTCGTCGGCAGCGGCGACGCGGGCGTGTACGCCATGGCGTCCCCCGCGCTCGCCGAGGCGGCCGACGACATCGAGGTGGTCGGCGTACCGGGCGTGACGGCCGCGCTGGCCGCCGCCGCGATACTCGGCGCGCCCCTCGGGCACGATCACGTCTCGATCAGCCTCAGCGACCTGCACACTCCGTGGGAGGTCATCGAACGCCGCGTCCGCGCGGCGGCCGAGGCCGACATCGTGGTGACCTTCTACAACCCGCGCAGCCGGGGCCGGGACTGGCAACTGCCCAAGGCGCTCGCCCTGCTGGCGGAGCACCGTACCGCGACGACACCCGTCGGCGTCGTACGCAACGCCTCCCGCCCCGACGGCACCAGCCACCTCACCACGCTCGCCCGGCTCGATCCGGCGACGGTGGACATGATGACGGTGGTGACGGTGGGCAACACGGCCACGCGTGAGATCGCGGGCCGCATGGTGACGCCACGGGGCTACCGGTGGCAGTCGGAAGGAGCCCGGTGAACCAGCGGGAGCGCGTCGTCCACCCCATCGAGGAGGAGTCGTTCCGCAGGCTGCGCGCCCGCGTCGAGACCTCGCACCTCGCGCCGCTGACCCGCGCGGTCGTGGAGCGTGTCGTCCACTCGGCGGCCGATCCGGCGTATGTGACCGATCTCGTCTGCGACGAGGCCACGCTGGCCGCCGCGCACGGCGTGCTGCACGCGGGCGCGCCGGTCGTCGCCGATGTGGAGATGGTCGCCGCCGGGATCACCCGTCGCACCGCGGTCTGCCGTCTCAAGGAGGCGGTGTCGGGCCCTGGACTGACCCGTTCCGCGCACGCGGTGCGCCTGGCGTACGAGCAGGTGGGGCCGGGCGCGATCTGGGTGATCGGCTGCGCCCCCACCGCACTTGAGGAGCTGCTGCTCCTGGACGCCGCGCCCGCGCTCGTGATCGGGCTGCCGGTCGGCTTCGTCGGCGCCGTCGAGTCGAAGGCGGCGCTGCGCGAGAGCGGGCTGCCGTCGGTGTCCAACCTCTCGGAGAAGGGCGGCTCCGCCGTGGCCGCCGCCGCGCTCAACGCCCTGCTCTACCACCCGTACGACCCGCCCCATCACCAGCTCGCCAAGGAGAACGCGTGACCACCCCCGGACCCGCACTGCTCATCGCCGGCCACGGCACCAGGGACACGGGGGGCGCCGAGGCCTTCCGGGAGTTCGTACGGGAGCTGGGCAGGCGCCACCCCGAACTGCCCGTCGCGGGCGGCTTCATCGAGCTCTCCGCACCGCCGATCGGCGACGCCGTGTCCGAACTCGTCGAGCGGGGCGTCACCCGGTTCGCGGCGGTCCCGCTGATGCTGGTGTCCGCCGGGCACGCCAAGGGCGACATACCGGCCGCGCTGAAGCGCGAGAAGGAGCGGCACCCGGGCATCTCGTACACCTACGGCCGTCCGCTGGGCCCGCACCCCGCTCTGCTGACGGTCCTCGAACGCCGTCTGGAGGAGGCGCTCGCGCAATCGGCGGGTTACGACGGCGACAGGTCGGAGGTGACCGTCCTGCTCGTGGGGCGCGGCTCGACCGACCCGGACGCCAACGCGGAGGTGCTGAAGGCGGCGCGGCTTCTTTGGGAGGGTCGCGGTTACGCGGGTGTGGAGACGGCGTTCGTGTCGCTGGCCGCGCCGGACGTGCCGAGCGGGCTCGACCGCTGCGTACGGCTCGGGGCGCGCCGGATCGTGGTCCTGCCGTACTTCCTGTTCGCCGGGATCCTGCCGGAGCGCGTGGTGCGCCAGACACGGGAGTGGGCGGCGGCCCATCCGCGGACCGAGGTGGCGTCGGCCGATGTGGTGGGGCCGACCGACGAGTTGCTGGATCTGGTCATGGAGCGCTACCGCGAGGCGGTCCGGGGCGATCTGCGGATGAACTGCGACTCGTGCGTCTACCGCATCGCGCTGCCGGGCTTCGAGGACAAGGTGGGGGCTCCGCAGCAGCCGCACTTCCACCCGGACGACGACGGTCACGACCATGGGCACGGTCACGGCCGTCACCACGGTCACGGCAGTCATGCGCACGCGCACTGACGCCCCGGCGCCCCGGCACGACCTGCGTCACCACGGCGACGCCGAAGTACGGGACGACGGAGCGGAGTTGACCGATCTCGCGGTCAACGTCCGCCCCGGCACTCCCCCGGAGTGGCTGCGCGAGCGGATCGCCGCGTCGCTCACCGGTCTCGCGGCCTATCCGGACGGGCGGGCCGCGCGCTCCGCCGTCGCGGCGCGGCACGGGCTGCCGGTGGAGCGGGTGCTGTTGACGGCGGGCGTCGCGGAGGCGTTCGTGCTGCTCGCCCGCGCTCTCGGGGCGCGCCGCCCCGTCGTGGTGCATCCGCAGTTCACGGAGCCGGAGGCGGCGCTGCTCGGCGCCGGGCACACCGTGCGGCGGGTCCTGCTCGACGCGGACGACGACTTCCGGCTGGACCCGGCGGCCGTGCCCGAGGACGCGGACCTGGTGGTCGTCGGCAATCCGACGAACCCGACGTCCGTGCTGCATCCGGCCGACGACCTCCTACGACTGGCGCGTCCGGGGCGGACGCTGGTCGTGGACGAGGCGTTCATGGACGCGGTGCCCGGGGAGCCCGAGGCGCTGGCCGGTCGCCGCCACGTGCCGGGGCTCGTGGTGCTGCGCAGCCTGACCAAGACGTGGGGGCTCGCCGGTCTGCGGATCGGCTACGCGCTGGCGGATCCGGCGACGGTCGCGGCCCTCGCGGCGGCCCAGCCGCTGTGGCCCGTCTCGACGCCCGCGCTGGCCGCCGCGGAGGCCTGCGTGACGCCCGCCGCGCTCGCGGAGGCGGAGTCGGCGGCACGGCGTACGGCGGCGGAACGGGCCCATCTGCTGGCCGGGCTCGCCGCGTTCGACGGGGTGCGCGCCGTCGAGCCGGCGGCGGGGCCCTTCGTCCTCGTGACGACGGAGTCGGCCACGGCCGTACGGGAGCGGCTGCGCGCGCTGGGCTTCGCGGCACGGCGCGGTGACACGTTTCCGGGGCTCGGACCGCGGTGGCTGCGGATCGCGGTGCGGGACCGGGCGACGACGGACCGTTTCCTGCGGGCGCTGGACCGGGCGCTGTCGGAGGCCCGCGACTGAGGGTGGCCGCCGCGCGCCCGGACGAACGGGCGGTACGGCTCGGTCCGGCCGCCGCGCCGGCGCCGACGCGGTACCGGGCCCTCCGGCTCGCTCCGGGCACGCCCACCGTGTCGTCGACCGCCGCTCGGCGGGCCGACGACATCACGGCCGGGCCCACCGGCCGCGCTGCGCCCGGTTGCCGGACGCCGGACGGGACCAGGGCCTGTCTTTCAAAGTCCCGCCTGGCCCGCGACGCCCGGCACGGCAACGCTCCCCCGTAGCCCCCGAGGGGGCACGGGAGGTGCCCCCCCTGCGTCGTCGGAGTCGGCCAAGTACGACCGGTTCGATCACAACAGCGATGCACCGCGCCGTCCGCCCGCGGGCCCGGCCCCGCGGGCGGACGGCGCCACTTCGAAGACAGGCATGCCGTAGGCCCGTCCGGCCCCGGGGAGACGCGCGCCGGCTCAGCTCCTGCCGCGCGCCCGCACCAGCGTTAGCGAGCCGCCGCCCAAGGCGAGCAGCAGCACGGCTCCACCCGCCAGATACGGCGTCGTGGAACTGCCGCCCGTCTCGGCCAGGTTTTCGGCGACCGGCTCACCGGCGGTCTGCGGTACGACGCCTTCCTTCTCCGGTTGCGGCTGCTGCTTCACCGGTGCGGTGGGCGCCTCGCAGGTGGCCCGCGCGAGTGTGACGGTGCCCTGGACGTCGGCGACGTTCAGCCTGAGCGGGTTAACCGCGACCCGCAGTTCCAGCGCGGTCGCCGCGGCCGTACGGGACGTGGTCCGTGTCTGCGACAGGTCGAGCGTCACCTCACCGACGCCCGGCACCTCGACCCGGGTCGGCCCGCCCGCGGACAGCGTGACCTTCTTACCGAGGACGGTGACGGCGCCGAGCAGGTTGGATTCGGCGACCGGCTTCCCGCCCGCCTCGCAGACCGCCTTGGAGGTGACTTCCCGCACCTCGATGAGCGACAGCAGCGGCAGCCCCGGCACATGCACCTTGGCGTGCGCGATGTTGGCGTACCCCTCGGCCTTCCGCTCGTCGACGGTGGCCCGCGCGGTGGCGACGTCGGCGCGCAGCACGGTGAACGGCCTGCCGCGGTCGACCCCGTCGAGCTCGACGGTCAGCGCGGTCCTGTCCGCGTCGGCCGGGGCCTGCACCTCGTTGAGCGCCGCGCGCAGCGGCACCTGGACCGACTTGTTGAGCAGGGACACGTCGAGGCCGGTCCGCAGAACGACCGCGCTCGCCCTGCCCTTTCCGCCGTCCGCCCCGGTTCCTCCGGTGGCCTGCGCCGGGGCGGCGAGCACGACGGGCCCCGCCACCAGGGCCGCGGCGGCGGCCAGCGCGGCGGAACGGCGCGCGGGCATGCGGAAGACATTGCTGTTCAAGATGGTGGAACCCCCACAGAGATTTGACGTCGCCGACCGGCCGGCACGGGGACACGTGGGCGGCGGGTGACGACCGAGACACCGGAATCCTTACGCACCGAGAGTGAACAGGCGGACACCTGAGGTGAGTTCACTCCAAAGTGGGATTTCCGCGTCACCGTTCGAATCGGCGGGTACGGGCGTTCCTCCGGGCCACCCGCACGGGGGGTGTGGAGTCGTGGGGGAGCCGGTTCCGGCAGGCGTACGTGGGGCGTACGGCGGGCGCCGTACCGTCAACGCGGCAACCGCGGCACCGCGGCTCCCGGCCTCAGCCCACGACCCGCCCGTTCAGCACGATCCGCCGCGGCTCCGCCAGCACCCGTACATCCACCCTGGGGTCCTCGTCGAACACCACCAGATCGGCCGGAGCGCCCTCCTCGAGGCCCGGACGGCCCAGCCAGGCCCTCGCATTCCACGCCGTCGCCGACAGGGCCTCCAGCGGCGGAATACCGGCTTTCACCAACTCGGCGACCTCGTCGGCCACCAGACCGTGCGCCAGGGAGCCGCCGGCGTCGGTGCCGACGAAGACCGGGATCCCCGCGTCGTACGCGTCGCGGACCGTGTCGTAACGCCGCGCGTGCAGCCGCCGCATATGGGCCGACCAGCGCGGGTACTTGCCCTCGCCGCCGGCGGCGAGGTCCGGAAAGGTGGCGATGTTGACCAGCGTCGGGACGATCGCGACACCGCGCTCGGCGAAGAGCGGGATCAACTCGTCGGTGAGGCCCGTCGCGTGCTCGACGCAGTCGATCCCGGCCTCGACCAGATCGCGCAGCGCGACGTCGGCGAAGCAGTGCGCCGTCACCCGGGCGCCGAGCCGGTGCGCCTCGGCGATCGCCGCCCCGACCTCGGCGCGCGGCCAGCACGCGGTCAGGTCGCCCGCCTCGCGGTCTATCCAGTCGCCGACGAGCTTGACCCAGCCGTCGCCGCGCACGGCCTCGCGGGCGACGAAGGCGACGAGGTCGCCCGGCTCGATCTCATGGGCGAAGTTACGGATGTAGCGGCGGGTGCGCGCGATGTGCCTGCCGGCCCTGATGATCTTCGGCAGGTCCTCACGGTCGTCGATCCAGCGGGTGTCCGACGGCGAGCCCGCGTCCCTCAGAAGGAGGGTGCCGGCATCCCGGTCCGTGAGGGCCTGCTTCTCGCTCGTCGCCTCGTCCACCGGTCCATGGGTGTCCAGGCCGACATGGCAGTGGGCGTCGACCAGACCGGGCACGGCCCAGCCGCGCACCGTCCGGACGTCACGCGCGCCGGAGGGGCGTTCGTAGCTCGTCCGCCCGTCCACGACCCACAGCTCGTCCCTGACGTCGTCAGGGCCCACGAGCACACGCCCCTTCACATGCAGCACCGCGCGATCACTCATGGCCGAACTGTACGAGGCGCTGAGTACCCTCGACGAGGGAGTGCCCGAACACCGTTCGAGCGGCATGCGGGGCGCTCCCCGTTCATCGCCGAACACGCCGGCTCGCCGCCGAGCACATCCGTCCGATCCGAAGAGAGCACACCTCCGTGACCCACCCGCTGCTGGACCTCGCCCCCCTCACCCCCGCACGTTTCGCGGCCGTCGAACGACGGGTCGCCGCACTGCTCGACACCGAACAGGACGTCGTGATCACCCAGGGCGAGGCGCTGCTTCCTCTGGAGGGCTGCGTCCGTGGCGGCGCCCGCGCCGGCTCGACCGCGCTGAACGTCGTCACCGGTCCGTACGGCCAGACCTTCGGCGACTGGCTCCGCGACTGCGGCGCCACCGTCGTCGACCTGGAGGTGCCCTTCCACGCCGCGGCCGGTGCCGAGCAGGTCGAGCGGGCGCTGGCGGAGCATCCGGAGATCGACTTCGTGTCGCTGGTCCACGCGGAGGCGGCCACCGGCAACACCAACCCCGTGGCGGAGATCGGCGAGGCGGTGCGGGCCCACGGGGCCCTGTTCATGCTGGACGCCGTCGCGTCCGTCGCGGCCGAGCCGCTGCTCCCGGACGCCTGGGGCGTCGACCTGTGCGTGATCGGCGCGCAGAAGGCCATGGGCGGCCCGGCCGGGGTCTCCGCCGTGTCGGTGAGCGCCCGCGCGTGGGAGCGGCTGGCCGCGAACCCGGGGGCGCCGCGCCGCTCGTACCTCTCGCTCCTCGACTGGAAGGAGCGCTGGATCGACACCGGCCGCAAGGCCCTGCCGCACGCCCCCGCCCAGCTGGAGATGCTGGCCCTGGACGCGTGCCTGGAGCGCATCGAGAGTGAGGGGCTCGTCACCCGGATGGCGGCGCACGCGTCGGCCGCCGCGGCCACCCGCGCGGGCGCTCTCGCACTCGGCGGCGGCCTTGAGCCGTTCGTGTACTCCGTGCGGGACGCGGCGCCGGTGGCGACCACGCTGCGCACCCCGGCCGGCGTGGACGCCGCGGCGCTGGTCACCGAGGCCCTTGCGGCCGATTCCTCGCTGCCGCTGATCGCCGGCGGCGGGGCGCTGTCCAAGGAGATGATCCGGGTCAACCACTACGGCTCCGACGCCACCCGTGGCGCGGTGCGGGCCTCGCTCGGGGCCCTGGGGGCCGCGCTCGCCGGGGCGGGGGTGCCGGTGGATCTCGCGGCGGCCGAGAAGGCAGTGTCCGACAGTTGGCCCGCCGACGCATCCTGAAATCAACGCCGGCATTAATTGGGAATACGGGAATGCATTCTGCTCCACGCAGCTTCCCGTATTCGTCTGCCCGCTTTTTTTGATCCTAAACACCAAGGTTTCAACAACGGCCACAGCGTAATTCCGGTGCAGGTCGAGAGCGTTACGCATATGTGACCGAGTACACAAGCGCGTCCGACTTGCCCGAAACCTCCTGGTCAAACCAGCACAGATCACCCCTCTGCCATGTCGGCGCACACGCCCGCGTGATAACACAGATCAGGTCACCGCCCAACCCCTGCTGACGATGCGATTTCGGAATTAGCTCGGTAAATTAAATAGACATGACTGCCGCCCAAGCAGACCTTGCAGGTGTCCGAAGTGAATTCACGCGATCCTTCCGGATCGACGCCCCACGAGTGGAGGACGGGGCCGCGATCTGGCGCATCGCCCGCGACTCCGAGGTACTCGACCTGAACTCCTCGTACAGCTATCTGCTGTGGTGTCGTGACTTCGCCGCGACGTCCGTCGTGGCCCGCGACACCCGCAGCGTCGCCTCCTGCGACACCGACACGGGCTCCGGCCCGGGTGTCGGCTCGGACGGGGCTCCCATCGCCTTCGTCACGGGCTACATCAGGCCCGAGCGTCCCGAGGCCCTGGTCGTCTGGCAGGTGGCCGTCGACCGTGCCCACCGCGGCAAGGGCCTCGCCGGGACCCTGCTGGACGCACTCACCCGGCGGGTCACCGAGGAGCAGGGGATCACCTCTGTCGAGACGACCGTCACGCCCGACAACATCGCGTCGGACCGTATGTTCCACGCCTACTGCGAGCGTCATGGCGCGACCCTGGAGCGCGAAGTGCTCTTCGACGGGGGACTCTTCCCCGACGAGGGGCACCAGCCCGAGGTGCTGTACCGGATCGGCCCGCTCACGACCTGAGCGACCGCCCCCCGCCCCTTCGTCTCTCTCTCCCACACCCCTTCGGCAGGAGACCGCTGTGACCATCACCCCGCCCGTCCTGAGCGTTTTCGAGACCCTTGAATCCGAAGTGCGCAGCTACTGCCGCGGCTGGCCCGCCGTGTTCGACCGCGCGCAGGGCAGCCGTCTCACCGACGAGGACGGCCACAGCTACCTCGACTTCTTCGCCGGTGCCGGCTCCCTCAACTACGGGCACAACAACCCCGTACTGAAACGCGCACTGATCGACTACATCGAGCGCGACGGCATCACCCACGGCCTGGACATGGCCACCACGGCCAAACGCGCCTTCCTGGAGTCCTTCCAGGATGTGGTGCTGCGCCCCCGTGACCTGCCCTACAAGGTGATGTTCCCCGGGCCCACGGGCACCAACGCCGTCGAGTCGGCCCTCAAGCTGGCCCGCAAGGTGAAGAACCGCGAGTCGATCGTGTCCTTCACCAACGCCTTCCACGGCATGTCGCTGGGCTCGCTCGCCGTCACCGGCAACGCGTTCAAGCGGGCCGGGGCCGGCATCCCGCTGGTGCACGGCACCCCGATGCCGTTCGACAACTACTTCGACGGCCAGGTCCCGGACTTCCTCTGGTTCGAGCGGCTGCTCGGCGACCAGGGCTCGGGGCTCAACAAGCCCGCCGCGGTGATCGTCGAGACGGTGCAGGGCGAGGGCGGCATCAACGTCGCCCGCCCCGAGTGGCTGCGCGCGCTGTCCGAACTGTGCGAGCGCCAGGACATGCTGCTGATCGTCGACGACATCCAGATGGGCTGCGGGCGCACCGGCGGTTTCTTCTCGTTCGAGGAGGCCGGCATCACCCCCGACATCGTCACGCTGTCGAAGTCCATCAGCGGCTACGGCCTGCCGATGGCGCTGACGCTCTTCAAGCCGGAGCTGGACATATGGGAGCCCGGCGAGCACAACGGCACGTTCCGCGGCAACAACCCGGCCTTCGTGACGGCCGCCGCCGCGCTGAACACGTACTGGGCCGACGGCCAGATGGAGAAGCAGACCCTGGCGCGCGGCGAGCAGGTCGAGCGCGCGCTGCTGGCCATCGTCGACGAGTGCGAGCCCGACAGTGTGAGTTTCCGTGGCCGCGGTCTGGTCTGGGGTATGGAGTTCCAGGACAAGCCGCGCGCCGGCGCGATCTGCCGCCGCGCGTTCGAACTGGGTCTCCTGCTGGAGACCTCAGGCCCAGAGAGCGAGGTCGTGAAGCTGCTGCCCGCGCTGACCGTCACGCCCGAGGAGCTGGACGAGGGCCTGCGCACCCTGGCCCGCGCCGTACGCGAGACGGCCTGACCGCCCCACCGCGTGAACCGCCCCACCGCGTGAACCGCCCGACCGACCGACCGTCTGATCCGAAGGTGACCCCAGGGGCCCGGTCTGAGCCGGGCCCCTGGGGGAACCCGTAGAAGACACCGCACCACAGAAGGGTCCTATTCACCGTGATCGTCCGATCGTTCAAGGACATCGAGAACACCGACCGCCATGTGAAATCCGCGTCGGGCACCTGGGAGAGCAAGCGCATCGTGCTCGCCCAGGAGAAGGTCGGGTTCTCCCTGCACGAGACCGTGCTCTACGCGGGCACCGAGACGTCGATGTGGTACGCGAACCACATCGAGGCCGTGCTGTGCGTGGAGGGCGAGGCCGAACTCACCAACGACGACACCGGCGAGACCCACTGGATCGCGCCCGGCACGATGTATCTGCTCAACGGCCACGAGAAGCACACTCTCAGGCCCAAGACCGACTTCCGTTGCGTATGCGTCTTCAACCCGCCTGTGACCGGGCGGGAGGACCATGACGAGAACGGCGTCTACCCGCTGCTGACCGAGGAGGGCTGAACCACGATGACCACCGCCCCTGCACGCACCGACCTGTACCCGACTCGTGGCGTGGGTGAGGTGACCACCCCGCGTCAGGACCCCGTCGTCTGGTCACCGCCCGGCACCCCGGGCCCGGTCTCCCAGGCCGATCTCCAGGGCCTGGAGCGGGACGGGTTCCTCACCGTCGACCAGCTGATCAACCCCGACGAGGTGTCGCTCTACCGCGCCGAACTCGAGCGGCTGATCACCGACCCGGCGGTACGGGCCGACGAGCGCTCGATCATCGAGCCCAAGTCCCAGGACGTACGCTCGGTATTCGAGATCCACAAGATCAGCGAGGTCTTCGCCGGTCTGGTGCGCGACGAGCGTGTGGTGGGGCGGGCCCGGCAGATCCTCGGCTCGGACGTGTACGTCCACCAGTCCCGTATCAACGTGAAGCCGGGCTTCGGTGCCTCGGGCTTCTACTGGCACTCGGACTTCGAGACCTGGCACGCCGAGGACGGACTGCCGAACATGCGGACGATCTCCGTGTCGATCGCGCTGACCGAGAACTACGACACCAACGGCGGCCTGATGATCATGCCCGGGTCGCACAAGACCTTCCTGGGCTGCGCGGGCGAGACGCCGAAGGACAACTACAAGCAGTCGCTGAAGATGCAGGACGCGGGGACTCCCTCGGACGAGGCGCTCACCGGCTTCGCCGAGCAGCACGGCATCAAGCTCTTCACGGGCAAGGCCGGAGCGGCGACCTGGTTCGACTGCAACTGCATGCACGGCTCGGGTGACAACATCACCCCGTTCCCGCGCAGCAACGTCTTCATCGTGTTCAACAGCGTGGAGAACACGGCGGTCGAGCCCTTCGCGGCGCCCTCCCCGCGGCCCTCGTTCATCGGCTCCAGGGACTTCACCCCGGTCCGCTGAGGACGCGCACGTGAGAGGGGCGGGGCCGGTCGTCGGGACCGGCCCCGCCCGGCGTGCCCCGCCCGCGTGCGCCGGGTGTCAGCCCGCGAGGACGTCCAGCGCGCGGTCCACGTCCGCCGTGGAGTTGTACAGGTGGAAGGCGGCGCGCAGATTGCCCGCGCGGACCGCCACGGCCACCCCCGCCCGCGCCAGCGCCTCCTGCCGGTCGCCGAGCCCCGCGACGGCGACGATCGCCGACCCCTCCGCGTGCCCGGTGCCGGCCGGCTCGTGACCGATCTCGCGCAGACCCGCCCGGAAGCGCGCGGCGAGCGCGGCGTCGTGGGTGTGGATCTTCTCGACGCCGATGTCGTTGAGGAGCGGGAGGGACCGCTCGGCGCCGTGGTAGGCGAGGAAGGGCACCGGCTGGTCGAACCGCCGGGCGGAGACGGCCAGTTCCCCGACGGGGCCGTACGTACTGGCCCACATGTCCTGGCCCGCGACCCAGCCCGCGAGGATCGGCACCAGAGTCTCCTGCGCCTCCTCGCCGACGGTGAGGAACGAGGTCCCGCGCGGGGAGACGAGGAACTTGTAGCCGCCGGTGACGGTGTAGTCGTACTGCCCCGCGTCGATCGGCAGCCAGCCCGCGGCCTGCGTGGCGTCCAGCAGCGTACGGGCGCCGTGCGCCGCCGCGGCGGCCCGCACCCCCGCGAGATCGGCCGTTCGTCCGTCGCTCGACTGCACCGCGGAGAACGCGACCAGCGCGGTCTCGGGCCGCACCTCGGCGGCCAGCGACTCCAGCGGCACGTACCGCGGCTTGAGATCGCCGCGCACGGTGAAGGGGGTGACGACGGAGCTGAACTCGCCTTCGGGCAGCAGGACTTCACTGCCCGGCGGCAGGGAGGCGGCGATCAGTCCCACGTGGACGGCGACGGCCGTGCCGACGGCGACCCGGTCGGCGGGGACCCGGACGAGCCGGGCGAACGAGGCGCGGGCGGCCTCGACCACGTCGAAGTCGCCCGCTCCGTCCGGCTGCCCGGTCCCGCTGCTCAGGGCCAGCGCCCGCACCGCTTCGACGGCCCGGCGCGGCAGCAGACCGCAGGTCGAGGTGTTCAGATACGTCGTCTCCGGCGCGAACTCGGCGCCACCCAAAGTGTCCATGCCCTCACCCTGGGACCCGCGTCTGTCCTGGTCAATCGCGCATGTCTTACGGGTACACCCAAGCGATCCTTATGAACGGGCGCCGGCCTGCGGAATCTCGCAGGAGCCGTCGGTGTCGCAGGCGGCGCCCTGTCCGTCCTCCGTGACTCCCACGAGGGGCGTGATCGCCCGGTTCTGCCACGCCTGCTCCAGGGCCTGGGTGAAGACCTCGGCCGGCTGGCCGCCGGAGACGCCGTAGCGGCGGTCGAGGACGAAGAAGGGCACCCCGGTCGCGCCGAGTTCCGCCGCTTCCCGTTCGTCGGCCCGTACCTCTTCGGCGTACGCGTCGGCGTCACCGAGGACCGCACGCGTCTCGGCCTCGTCCAGACCGGCCTCCACCGCCAGGTCGACCAGTGTCCCGGTGTCGTAGACCGAGCGCTCCTCGGCGAAGTTCGCACGGTAGACGAGGCTCAGCAGCTCGTCCTGCCGGCCGCGCGCCTTGGCCAGGTGGAGCAGCCGGTGGATGTCGAAGGTGCTGCCGTGGTCCCGGTCGCCGACGCGGTAGCCGAGCCCTTCGGAGCGCGCGTGCGAGGCGACCTGCTCCTCCATGGCGAGGGCTTCCTGCCGCGACCGGCCGAACTTGGCGGCGAGCATGTCGACCACCGGGGCGACGTCACCCTTCGCGTGCCCGGGGTCGAGCTCGAAGGAACGGTGCACCACCTCGACGTCGGCCCGGCGCGCGAAGGATTCGAGCCCCTTCTCGAACCGGGCCTTGCCGATGTAGCACCACGGGCAGGCGATGTCGCTCCAGATCTCCACACGCATGTGTCTGCTTCTCTCCAGGCAGGGTCGTGCGGAGCCTCCCTCCGCCTCTACCGCAACCGCCGGACGGCGCGTGCCATTCCCCCCGCAGGGGCGGGAGGCACGGCCCGTACCGGACATCATGTGACCTCGTACGCTCACCGCGCCCCCGCCGAGACCCGGCGTACCACGCTGAGCAGGTACTCCTTGCGGTTGAGCGGGTCGTGGTCGGTGCGGGAGCGGGTCGGGGGCGTGCCCCGGACCGGGCGGTGGTGGTCGAACGCCGCCTCCAGGACGCCCTCGCCGCTGGTGAGCGTCGGCAGGAGCTGTTCGAGGGCGTGTACCTCGGCCGCCGGGATCTCGCCCTCCACCACGTAGGACGCCCCGCGCGCCGACGGGGTGTGCAGTACGGCGCGCAGCCGGGCCAGCGCGGGCAGGACGGCGCCGAAGGTGTCGGCCGGTACGTCGAGGCGGAAGTGGTTCATCGGTTCGCACACGACCGTGCCCGCGCGCTTCAGCGCCTCCATCAGCACCAGCGGCGTCAGCAGGCGGAAGTCACCGCCCGTGCTCGACATGCTCTTGTCGAAGGTGCCGTGGGCGTGGCTCTGGCGCGGCGCGTAGCCGGTGCGGGGCCGGTTCGACCCGCAGTCCGACGGTCGCGAGGAACGGATTGGGCTCCTTGCCCATGACCTCGGCGGCGCCGCCCGTGCCCGCGAGCCGTTCGACGCAGATGGTGGTGGTCTCGCGGAAGGTGACGTCCACGCCGTACTCGTCGGCGAGCGTCGCCTGGATGACCTCCTTCTGCACTTCGCCGTAGAGCGACACGGAGATCTCCTGCCGGATCTCGTCCTGCCGCGGATTGATCAGCGGGTCCTGCTCGGCGAGCTGGGTGAGCGCGGCGTGCAGGGCGCCCTTGTCGGAACCCTCGCGGGGGACGGCGGGCGCCGACCCGGTCGATCTTGTTGACGAAGACGAGCGTGGGAATGCGCAGCCGGCGCAGCGTGCGCATCAGGACGCGCGTCTGCGCCTGGACTCCCTCGACGGCGGAGACGACGAGCACGGCGCCGTCGAGGACGCTGAGCACTCGCTCCACCTCGGCGATGAAGTCCGGGTGTCCTGGTGTGTCGATGAGATTGACGGTGACGTCGTCGATGGCGAACGACACGACGGCGGACTTGATGGTGATGCCGCGTTGACGTTCGAGCGCCAGGGAGTCGGTCTGGGTGTTGCCGTCGTCGACGCGGCCGATCTCGTCGATGACTCCGGCGGCGTGCAGCAGCCGCTCGGTCAGGCTGGTCTTACCGGCGTCGACGTGGGCCAGAATGCCGAGGTTGAGCGTGGTCACCAAGCGTCAGGTCCCTTGAGTAGGAGGAGATTTCCTTCTTCTGGATGGACTTGGACGCTCGGCGCATGACGGCTCCTGAGGTGTTCGGTGGACTCGCGGGCCGGCCGGCGGGACGGCTCGGTAGACGTCGGGGAGTACAGCAAAACCCGCCCCGTCCGGCAAATGATTTACCGGACGGGGCGGGCATGTTCCCGGTGCCGCGCGGGGCGGTGCGGTTTACGGGACGGCGCTGCTCACGAAGCGGTCTTCTTTACGAGGCGGCCTGCTCCGCGCGGCCGTCGACCCGGCGCGGCAGCCCCGCCGGGTTGTCGTCACGCAGCTCCTCCGGGAGCAGCGCGGCGGGCGTGGACTGGTAGGTGACGGGGCGCAGCCAGCGCTCGATCGCGGTGGCGCCGACCGATGTCGACGTGGAGGTCGACGCCGGGTACGGGCCGCCGTGCTGCTGCGCGGGGGCGACGGCGACGCCGGTGGGCCAGCCGTTGACGAGGACGCGGCCCGCGAGCGGCGTCAGGTCGGCGAGCAGCCGCGCGGCGCCGGAACCGGCGTCCTCGGCCTCGCCCTCCGCGAGGTGCAGGGCGGCGGTGAGGTTGCCGGGGAGACGGGACAGGACGGCGCCGATCTCCGCGTCGGAACCGTAGCGGGCGACGACCGTCACGGGGCCGAAGCACTCCTCCAGAAGGAGGTCGTGCGGTCCCTCGGCGGCGAGCCGGCGCGCGGGGACGGTCAGATATCCCGCGCTGACGGTGTGGTCACCGCCGGGTCCCGGCGTGATCGGGGCCTCCACGTCGGGCAGTTCGGCCCGTTCCCGTACGCCCGCCACGAAGGCGTCGCGCATCCGGTGGTCGAGCATCACGCCGGGCTCGGTCTCGCTGACGGCCGTCGTCAGCGCCTTGAGGAGGCTGTCGCCCGCGTCGCCGGCCGGGACGAGTACGAAGCCGGGCTTGGTGCAGAACTGGCCCTCGCCGAGGGTCATGGAGCCGGCCAGTCCGGCACCGAGTCCCTCCGGGCGTTCCGCCGCCGCGGCCTCGGTGATCACGACGGGGTTGAGCGAGCCCAGTTCGCCGTGGAAGGGGATCGGTGTGGGCCGGGCCGCCGCCGCGTCGAAGAGGGCGCGTCCGCCCCGTACGGAGCCGGTGAACCCGGCGCCGGCGACCAGCGGGTGCTTCACCAGCTCCACACCGGCCTCGAAGCCGTGCACCAGGACCACGACGTCCTCGGGCAGCCCGACCCGCTCCGCCGCCCTGCGCAGCGCCGAGGCGCAGATCTCGGAGGTGGCGGGATGGTCGGGGTGCACCTTGACGACGACGGGGCAGCCCGCGGCGAGCGCGCTCGCGGTGTCGCCGCCGGGGACGGAGAAGGCGAAGGGGAAGTTGCTCGCCGAGTAGACGGCGACGACACCGAGCGGCACCTTGTAGCGCCGCAGGTCGGGCCAGGGCGGCGTCCGGTCGGCGTCGGCGTGGTCGATGCGTACGTCGAGGAAGGCGCCCTCGTCCACGACATCGGCGAAGGCCCTCAACTGGGCCGTCGTACGGGCGAGTTCCCCGGTGAGCCGGACCGGCCCCAGGGCGGTCTCGGCGTCCGCCGCCTCGATCACGTACGCGCCGGACTCGTCGAGGATGTCCGCCGCCGTACGCAGAAGCGCCGCACGCGCGGTACGGTCGGCGAGCGCGGGCCGGGCGGCGTACGCGCGACGTACTTCGCGGTCGACCTCCTCGGCCGTGGCCTCGACCGCGACCTGCTCACGCGGCTTCCCGGTTCGGGGGTCGACACTCCAGACTGGTGCTGCTGCCACCGCGGCTTCCTTCCAATTCCTGTGCCGTCCGCTGTCATCACCGAGGCGCTGTTCGGTATTCTGAACAAAGTTCCTGATGATGAATCCAAGGGGACTCTATTTCCGTGCGTTCTGTGTGGTCAAGAGTGGTCAAGATAGGGGCGAGGGACAATGTCGGCTGCGGAAACGGGTGGAGCACAGGTCAAGTCCGCTGTGCGGACGGTGGAATTGCTGGAGTACTTCGCCGGGCGCCCGGGCATGCACTCGCTCGCCGCGGTGCAGGAGGCCGTCGGCTATCCCAAGTCCAGTCTCTACATGCTGCTGCGGACCCTGGTCGAGCTGGGCTGGGTGGAGACCGACGCGACGGGCACGCGGTACGGCATCGGCGTACGGGCACTGCTGGTCGGCACGTCGTACATCGACGGTGACGAGGTGGTGGCCGCCGCCCGGCCCACGCTGGACCGGCTCTCCGACGACACGACGGAGACGATCCACCTGGCGCGGCTCGACGGTACGAACGTCGTCTATCTCGCCACCCGCCAGTCGCAGCACTATCTGCGCCCCTTCACGCGGGTCGGCCGCCGGCTGCCCGCGCACTCCACCTCGCTCGGCAAGGCGCTGCTCGCGACGCACAGCGACGAGCAGGTGCGCAAGATGCTGCCGGAGACGATGGCCCCGCTGACCGAGCACACGATCACCGACCGTGAGCAGCTCATCGGGGAACTGAACACGATCCGCGAGCAGGGGTATGCCGTGGACCGTGAGGAGAACACCCTCGGGCTGCGCTGCTTCGGCATCGCGATCCCGTACCGGACCCCGGCGCGCGACGCGATCAGCTGCTCGGTGCCGGTGGCGCGGCTCACCCCGGCGCACGAACAGATGATCAAGGACGCTCTGTTCGACGCCCGGGACCGGCTGACGCTGGCCACGCGCAGGCTCTGATCCAGCGCGTCGTCCCTCCGGCGGGTCCCCCGGGTCTCCGCCGCACGGCGGAGGGGGATCGTCAGGGCGCAGGAGGTGCGGTGGGCCCCGGGCCGGGAGCGTGGGTGGCATGACGCAGACATCCACCGCCTCCTGGGTACGAACCCCCGCTCCGGCACCGGTGCCACCGCCCGGCCGTGGCGTACGGGCGGTGCGCGCCGTCGCGATCGCCTCGTGCCTGCCGTACATCACGCTCAAGGTCCTGTGGATCGCCGGCAGCCGGGTCGGGATTCCGGACGGCAGCACGCTGCTGGACGACCGGATCGCGATGGCCATCGGCAACGGCCTGTCCGTCGCCCTCGACGCCGCCGTGGTGGTCCTCGCCCTGCTGCTCACCCAGCCGTGGGGGCGGCGGGTCCCCGCCTGGCTGCTCGCCCTGCCGATGTGGGTCGCCACGGGGCTGCTCGCGCCGATCATGACCGGCTATCCGCTCCAGCTGGCGGTCACCGCGTTCAGCGGTTCCGGCTCCCCGTCGGCCGGGGCCGACGAGCCGTTCCTTCACGAATGGGTCTTCGCCGTCGTCTACGGCGGATTCATCGTTCAGGGCCTCGCCCTGGGCGCGCTCTTCGTTCGGTACGCGCACCGGCGGTGGGGGCACCTCTGGCGGGGCCCACTCGGCGGTACGGCGGCGGCCGGGGACCCGGGGGCCGCGGGGCCGGGGCAGGCATCCGGCCGGCGGAGGGGGTCGGCGCGGGCGGCGGCCGTGGCCGGTTCGCTCCTCGCGCTCTTCCCCGGCGCGATGCACCTGCTGTGGGCCGGCGGTTCGACCACCGGGCTCGGGGCGGAGCGGATCGCCGGCCGTACGAACGACTTCCAGGTCCTCGAAGGCGTCAGCGCCGGCTTCGCCGTCCTCGCCGTGACGGCCACGCTGATGCTCGCGTTCCGCCGGGCCGGCCGGCCGCCCCTGAAGGCCGCGGTGGCCGGCGCCTGGGCCGGGTCGGGGGTGCTCGGCTGCTGGGGCGGCTGGCTGCTGCTGGCGTCGCTCATGCCCACCGACGGGGCGGACCCGCACACGCCCACGTTGGTGCTGACCTACGCTGTGTCGATGGTCGCCGGGTTCCTGCTGCTCAGCGGTGTCGTCTCCGTCCTGCGGCGACGCGCCGCATGACAGCCCGGCTCCGGCGGTCGGCCGTGCCACTCCTGCGCCCGCTCGTCGGCGGCGGGGCGCGGCTGCGCTGGACACATCTGATCCTCGGCGGCGCCCTGTTGATGCCGTACTGGCTGCTGGGCACCGTGATCGTCGGTCCGCTCGCCGGTTCCGACACCGTGTTCTCGGGCTCCCTCGCGCTCCAGTTCGGCGCGTTCGCGGCCGCGCTGCCGATCGCCGCCGCGAGCGCGCTGTTCCCGCTCGCACGGCCGCTGTCGGTGGCCGCCGCACGGGCCATGTGCGGACTTCCGGAGGGTTGGCTGGCCGACGGTCCCGCGCGCTCGCGGGCGGCCAGGGTGCGTACGGCCGGCTGGTTCACGCTGCACGTGGGCCTCGGCGGGATCATCAGCGGTATGTCGCTGGCGCTGCCGCCGTTCGCGGTGGCGCTGCTGGTGCTGCCGCTGTCGCCGGCGCTGCGGGAGAACCGGCTCGGGATGCCCCGGGTCTTCAGGCACGACCTGGCTCTGACCCTCGCGCCGCTCGGCGGGATCCTTTCACTCGTGGCGCTGGCCGCGTGCGCGGCGGTGGCGGGGGCGCTGCTGGCCCGGCTGGCGCCCGTCCTGCTCGGCCCCACACCGTCGGACCGGCTGGCCGCCGCCGAACGGCGGGCGGCGGATCTCGCCGTACGCAACAGGCTGGCCCGCGAGCTGCACGACTCGGTCGGCCACGCGCTGAGCGCGGTGACCCTCCAGGCGGGCGCGGCGCGGCGGATCCTGGACAGCGACGACCCCGGGGACATGGAGTTCGTGCGGGAGGCGCTGACCGCGATCGAGGAGACGACCCGGCGCACCGTGGGTGAACTGGACTCCGTGCTGGGCCTGTTGCGCCGGGACGACGAGCCGGGGACGGACGAGGAAGCGGCGGTGGGCGCCCCGTCGGGGCCGACGCTCGACGCGCTGGAGGGGCTGCTGGCCCACTGCGGTGTGCGTGTCGCGCCGACCGTCGACGGCGGGATGACGGCGGTGCCGGAGCGGGTGTCGCGGGAGGCGTACCGCATCGTCCAGGAAGGGCTGAGCAACGCCCTTCGGCACGGCGGGGCTTCGCCCGTCACCCTCCGGATCGCCCTGAGCGAGGAGATGCTGGAGATCACGATGGACAATCCGCTGCCGGGCACACGACCTGCCGCCGGGCCGGTGGTGCCCTCTGTCGTACGGCCCGGAGGCGGACGCGGGCTGCGCGGTGTCACCGAGCGGGCCACGCTGCTCGGCGGGCACGCCGAGGCCGGTCGTCACGGGCAGTCGTGGCGACTGGCGGTCACCCTGCCGCTGGCCTCCGAAGGAGGTGCCCGGTGAACCCGGACACGACCGGCATCACGGTGGTGCTCGCCGACGACGAGCGGATGGTCCGCACCGCCCTGCGCGTCATCCTGGAGGCCGAGCCGGACATGACGGTCGTCGGCGAGGCGACGACCGGCGCCGAGGCGGTGTCCGTGGTGCGCGCGGTACGCCCCGACGTCGTGCTGATGGACGTCCGGATGCCGGAGATCGACGGCATCCGGGCGACCGAGCAGATCCTCGGGTCACCGGCCCCGGCATCCGCCCCGCTGCCGCGTGTCGTCGTGGTCACGACCTTCGAGAACGACAGCTATGTGTACGAGGCGCTGCGCGTCGGCGCCTCCGGGTTCCTGCTCAAGCGGGCGGCGGCGGAGGATCTCGTACGCGCGGTGCGGCTCGTGGCGCGGAGCGACTCGCTGCTCTACCCGGCCGCGCTGCGGGGTCTCGCGGCCGAGTACGCCCGCAGGCACCCCCCGGCGCCGCGCTGGGCGAGCCGGCTCACCGACCGTGAGGCGGACGTGCTGCGGCTGATGGCCACCGGCCTGACGAACGCGGAGATCGCGGGGAAGCTCGACGTCGGCCCGGCGACGGTGAAGTCGCACGTGGCGGCGGTGCTCGCGAAGACCGGCGCCAGGGACCGTACACAGGCGGTGATCGCGGCGTACGAATCGGGCTTCATCAGCC
The DNA here is from genome assembly GCF_010384365.1 of Streptomyces sp. S4.7. Lineage (NCBI taxonomy): Bacteria > Bacillati > Actinomycetota > Actinomycetes > Kitasatosporales > Streptomycetaceae > Streptomyces > Streptomyces sp. S4.7. The sequence continues at coordinate 1,523,487 of NZ_CP048397.1, forward strand.
CGAGGTGACGAATCACGCCGCTCCGGATGGCGATGGTCTCCTCGGCGCTCGCCAACCCGCCGAGGTCGGCGGCAAGACGGGGACGGCCCAGCACGGTGTGAACAACAGCCGCATGCCGTACGCCTGGTTCACCTCGTACGCGAAGGACTCCTCCACCGGCGACGGTCTGGCGGCGCCGATCGCCAAAGAGACGATGGAGGCGGCGCTGCGCCGACCGGGTCCGGCGGCTGACCGCTCCGGCGGCGGGGAACGGCCCCTGTGTCCCTCCGTGACCCCGTGCCAGGATGTACCCATGGGGACGGGGAAGAAGTGGGCTGTGGGCACGGTCCTCCGGGACCGTAACGCCGGGCTGTATCTGTCCGGCGTGGTCGTGTCCGGATTCGGCACGTCGGCCATGTGGCTGGTCGGCGGGATCTGGGTCAAGTCGCTCACCGGCTCGGACAGTCTGGCGGCCCTGACGGTCTTCGCGATGTGGGCGCCGACGCTGGTGGGTCCGCTGCTGGGGACGATCGCCGACCGGTGGCGGCGCAGACCGCTGCTGGTGTTCTGCAATCTCGTCATGGCCGCGCTGCTGCCCCTGCTCCTCCTGGTCGACTCGGCGGACCGGATCTGGATCCTGTTCGCCGTGCTGTCCGTGTACGGCGTCAGCGGTGTCGTGCAGGACGCCGCCGAGGCGGCCCTGGTCGCCACGGCGATGGACAAGCGGCTGCTGGGTGACTTCAACGGGCTGCGGATGACGGCGAACGAGGGCATGAAGCTCCTCGCGCCGCTCGCGGGGGCCGGGCTGTACGCGGCGTACGGCGGCGGCACGGTCGCCATGCTGGACACCGCCACGTTCGTGCTGGCGGCCGGCCTCTTCGCGCTGATGCGGGTGCGGGAGGACAGGCCCGTGCCGGACCGCACCGGCGGTTGGCTCTCCCGTACGGCGGAGGGCGGCCGGGTGCTGCGGGACTCGCCCGTCCTTCGTCCGCTCGTCCTGGCGGGGTCGGTCACGATGCTGCTCGCGGGGCTCAACGGCGCCGCCGTCTACGCGGTGGTCGACAAGGGCCTCGGGCACGCTCCTACGTACGTGGGGCTGCTCTACGCGCTCCAGGGCGCGGGCTCGGTCGCCGTCGGGCTGCTGGCGGGCCCGCTGATGCGCAGGATGCCGGAGCGGGTGTTCGCGGCCGGTGGCATCGCGCTCTTCGCCGCCGCCGTGGGGCTGCGGGCGCTTCCGTACGACGCGGTGGTGCTGGCGAGCGCGGTGGCGGTCGGGGTCGGGCTGCCGTGCGTGCTGATCGTGGCGCTGACGGCGGTGCAGCGCGAGACGCCGGACGCCGTGCTGGGGCGGGCGGCGGCCACCGCCAACACCCTGATCTACGTGCCGAACGCGGTGTCCCTCGCGCTCGGCGCGGGACTGATCGCGTTCGTCGACATCACGGTGCTGCTGCCGGTCACCGCGGTGATCGGGCTGCTGACGGCGGCCGGCCTCACCTTCTACGGAGGTCTGCCGCGACGGGCCTCAGCCGAGACCTGAGAGCGCGGCCGTGACGGCGGCCAGGTCCGCGTCCGAGGCCAGGCCCGCGTGGTACAGCCGCAGTTCGCTCGCGCCGAGCGAGCGCGCGTGCGCCGCGTCGTCGGCGAGGGTGTCCGGGCTGCCGCCCATGCCCTTGACGACGGTGAAGTTCGCGGCGAGGACGGTGGCTTCGCGGCGGTGGGCGGCGAACGGTGTGAGCATCGCCTCCGCCGCGCCACCGGTGCACGGCAGGACGACCCCGTCGGCGACGCCCATGACGTGCGCGGGGTCGACCCCGGCGTTGGCCCCGGTGCGGTGGGAATGGGGGTCGGCGTGGAGCAGTACCTGGAAGCCGGGTTCCGCCGCCGCGCGCACGGCGGCGACCGTGTCCTCCTGGAGCGTACGGGCCGTCAGCAGGCGCCAGTCGAGGGTGGCGGCCGCGAGATCCGCTCCGAGCAGCTTCTCGACGGCCGGCCATCCCGGGAGACCGCCGGTGCCCCGGGTGCCGCTCCAGACGGGTGCCAGGGCGCGTCTGACGGCGGCGTTCAGTTCGTCGGCGTCCAGGCCCAGCGACCGGTAACCGGCGCGGCAGACGGAGCAGAAGCAGAGCGACATCAGGTACTGCGCGGCCTCGTCGAGCGGGACGCCGCCGATCTTGTCGTGTGCGTGCAGATGCGCGAGCCCGTACCAGCCGAGGGATTCCAGCTCGGTGCCGCCCGCGCCGGGCCGTGCGGCCGCCTCCGCCGCGAGCGACACGGCATAGGTACGGACGGCGGGGCGGGCGACGCACGGGGCCCAGGGGTAGCGGTCGCCGTAGGCGTTCACCACACAGGAGCCGGGATTCTCCGCGCCGAGGCGGGAGTTGTGCGCGAGGACGACCCAGGTGTGCACGTCGAGTCCGGCGTCGGCGAGCGCGGAGGCGGCCTCGCCGTAGGCGTCGCCGGGGGCCCAGTCACCGGAGGCGTACGGGCGCAGTTCGGCGTCGGCCCAGCGCTCCTCGTCCACCGGGTAGAGCACGGCGGCGTGTTCGGCCGTGACGACGCGGTGGCGCGGGTGACGGGGGGTGAGGGCGCGCGCTGAGTGGTAGGCGGAGGCGAGGGACACCTGCCGGACACCGAGGTCCACGACGCGGGCGGGGGCGTCGGGGTCGCCCACGACGTCCCAGGGGTAGAGGAACGCGGAGGTTTTCACGCGCGCTCCCCCTGCTCTCCGGTGCCGGCGCCGGCACCGGCGGCTTCTCCGTCGTTGTCCCCGTCGCCGATCAGCGCGTAGCCGCGTTCGATGATCTCGGTGAGTTCCTTGATGTGCGCGGGCTGCGGTTCGCTCAGGGGTGTGCGTACCTCGCCGACGTCGTGACCGCGCAGTCTGACGCCCGCCTTGACGAGCGAGACGGCGTATCCGCTTCCTTTGGAGCGCAGTTCGACCAGCGGCCGGTAGAAGCCGTCGATGAGCCTGTTCACGGTTGTGTCGTCGCCGGAGGTGAGGGCGCGGTGGAAGGCGAGGGCGACCTCGGGCGCGAAGGCGAACGCGGCGGAGGAGTAGAGGGTGATGCCGATGCCCCGGTAGGCGAGGCCGGTGAGTTCGGCGGTCGGCAGGCCGTTGAAGTAGAGGAAGTCCCGGCCGGGCTCCTCGGTGCGTACGGCGCTGAGGACGCGCTGCATCAGGTCGAGGTCGCCGTGGCCGTCCTTGAGGCCGATGACGCCGTCGGTCCGGGCGAGCCTGACGACGGTCTCGGGGGTGAAGATCGCGTTGTCCCGCTGGTAGACGATGGTCTCCAGGCCGGTCGCGGCGGCCAGCGCCGTGTAGTGGCGCAGCAGTCCCTCCTGGTCGGCGACCACCAGGTAGGGCGGCATCGCGAGCAGTCCGTCGGCGCCCGCGGCCTCGGCGATCTCCGCGTATCCGACGGCGATTGCCGTACCGTAACCGGCGGCGGCCACGACGGGGACCGCTCCCGCGGTCTCCTCCACGGCGGCCCGCACGCAGTCTCCGAACTCCTGCGGAGTCAGTGCGTGGAACTCGCCGGTGCCGCAGCAGGCGAAGACCGCGGCGGCTCCCGCGTCGACGCCGCTTCTGATGTGGGCGCGGAACGCGTCGAGATCGAGGGCGCCGTCCGGACCGTAAGCCGTGACGGGGAAGAACAGCGGTCCGGCGACTGTGTTGAGGCGGGCGGCGAGCGGGGCTGAGGTCACTGGCGCTCCCTGGGCGTGCGGCGAGCACACATACTCGTGCACAATTCTGATCGGCGTCCACGTTTCTGAACAGCGCCACGCTAGGGCAGCCGTGCGGCGCCGGTCAAGACGGAAAACCGCAACCCAGGAGCGGATTCCCCGCCTCCGCCCGACACTTGACGGTGACTGAGAGGCTCCTTAGCGTGTCCATGGATATGAATTCAATCCATGGATCTGAGTCCGGTTGAGTACGTCCGAGGAGAATTGGCCCATGCCCCGACCGCGAACCGTTCTGCTCACCGGCGCAGCAGGCGGCCTCGGCACCCTGATGCGGGGCCTGCTGCCCGCCTACGGGTACGAACTCCGGCTCTTCGACGCCACTCCCATAGAAGGCGAGCCGGACGCGATCACGGCGGACCTGGGCGACAGGCACGCCCTGCGCGAGGCCGTCCAGGGCGTCGACGCCGTCATCCACCTCGCCGGCATCTCGCTGGAGGCGTCGTTCGACAAGATCCTGCGTGCCAACATCGAAGGGACGTACAACCTCTACGAGGCCGCGCGCGAGGAGGGTGCCGTGCGGATGGTCTTCGCCTCCAGCAACCACGCCGTCGGCTTCACGCCGCGGCCGCGCGGCTCCTTCCCGCTCGACTCGCAGGCGCTGATCCCGATCGGGACCCCGCACCGCCCCGACACCTTCTACGGCCTGTCCAAGTGCTTCGGCGAGGACCTGGCGCAGCTCTACTGGGACCGGCACGGGCTGGAGACCGTCTCCGTACGGATCGGGTCCTGCTTCATGGAGCCGACCTCCGTACGGATGCTCTCGGTCTGGATGAGCCCCGGCGACGGCGCGCGGCTCTTCCACGCCGCACTCACGGCCGAGGACGTCGGGCACACCGTGGTCTACGGCTCGTCCGCCAACACCCGTCTGTGGTGGGACCTTTCGACGGCCCGCGGGCTCGGGTACGAGCCCCGGGACGACTCCGAGCAGTACGCGGACAAACTCGTCGCCGAACAGGGCGAACTGGACCCGCAGGATCCCGACCACGCCCATCTGGGCGGCCACTTCTGCACCGACCCGCCGCAGTGGCCGTACTGACCCGCCCCGTCGGCCGATCCGTGATGACCCGTACGGGCGAGGGGGGCAAGAGTAAGGGAACGGCAAAGAGGGGTCGTTCGTTACGCCTGGCATGACAGCTATGACCCCCGGCTCGAACATCCCTCTCTCCGCCACCCGCGTGGCGGTGGACGTCGCCGCACCGGTGCGGCTCGACGTATCGGGCCTGCTGCTCACCGCCGACGGCAAGGTGCGCTCCGACGACGACTTCATCTTCTACAACCAGCCGGCCGGCCCCGGTGTGACCTACCGGTCCGGCGGCGGTACGGCCCCGGACGCGATCGTGGTCGACACCTCCGCCGTCCCCGCCGGTATCGAGAAGATCGTCGTCACGGCCAGCCCTGACGCGGCGGGACAGAGCTTCCAGGGCATCGAGCCCACAGCGACCGTCCGCAACGCCGACGACGGTGCCGCGCTCGCCACCTTCACGCCGCCGAATCTGGGTTCGGAGACCGCCCTGGTGGTCGTGGAGGTCTATCTGCGCAACGGCGCCTGGAAGGTCCGCGCGGTCGGCCAGGGATACGCGAACGGGCTGTCGGGCATCGCCACCGACTTCGGCGTCTCCGTCGAGGAGCCCGCGGCTCCGGCCGCCGCCCCGCAGGCGCCCGTGGCCCCGGCCGCGCCGGTGCCGCCCGCCGCGCCCGTCCCGCCCCCGGCGCCGACCCCCACGATCGCCGATCCCCGTGTCGCGGCGCCCCCGGTCGCGCCCGCCGCGCCCGTCCCGCCGTCCGCTCCCCCGGCGCCCCCGCAGGGCGCCGGGAAGATCAACCTGGACAAGGGCCGCGTCAACCTCCAGAAGAACCAGACGGTGTCGCTCGTCAAGGGCGGTGCCCCGCTGCTGACCCAGGTCAAGATGGGTCTCGGCTGGGAGCCCGCCTTCCGCGGCAAGGACATCGACCTCGACGCCTCCGTGATCGCCTACGGGCCGAACCGCAACCACCTGGACAGCTGCTACTTCGGCAAGCTGGCCATCCTGGGCGGCTCGATCAAGCACTCCGGCGACAACCTCACCGGTGAGGGCGCCGGGGACGACGAGACGATCGTGGTCGACCTCGGACGGCTGCCGGCCGAGGCCACCGGCCTGGTCTTCACGGTCAACTCGTTCACCGGCCAGAAGTTCAACGAGGTCGCGAAGGCCTACTGCCGGCTGCTCGACGCGCGGACCGGCGAAGAGCTCGTCCGCTTCGACCTCACGGGAGCCGAACCGCAGACCGGCGTGATCATGGCGAAGCTGATCCGCCAGTTCTCCGGCGAGTGGGAGATGACGGCCGTCGGCGAGTTCGTGAAGTCCCGCACGGTCCGCGGCATGGTCAAGCCCGCGGCCAAGGCCCTGTAAGCGCCGGTCCGGATCCGCCTTCGGATCCGGACACGCCTTTACGGGCCGCCGCGGTCACGTGGATCGCGGCGGCCCGGAGGCCCGGGTCTTCAGAGCTTGGTCAGTTTGGAGAAGGGGCTCAGGATCCGACCCTGGCGGCCCGAGAAATCGATGAGCACGGCGTTCTCGCCCTCGACTCCGATGACTCTGCCCAACCCGAACTGATCATGGGAGACACGGTCTCCCACGTCGAAGTGCTCGGGCGGAGGTGAGGCCGGGCCTTGGCGGTTGAAGGGACTGGACGGCAGGTGGCGCCGGGAACCGGCTGACTTTGTCATTACCTGGAGTATGCGCCCAACGGCCCCCGACGCGCCATGCCCGACCGCCGACGGGCCGCGGGATCACTCGTTCCCCAGCGACCCCACGACCCTCGTCAGGCACCGTCCGACGGTCGGGCCGCCCACGGCCAGTGAGCGTCGCGACCCGCCTCCAGCAGCGGAACCATACGGAACGCGGCGTCGGAGAGACCACCGAAAGTGTGCCGGTGCGGCGTCCCCGCGGGACCGTGGCCGGCCCGGTATCCCGCCAGATTCCAGGTGTAGACGGGAACGCGCTCCGGGACCCGCTCGGTCGGGTCGCCGTGGTGGTGATACGTCGCCTGCTCGTCCGTGACGATCAGCACCCGGTCATGACCGCGGTAGTGCGCCCGCACCGCCCGCGACGTGTCCGTGCCACCCAGATCACCGAAGCGCTCCAGGACCTTCAGCACGGACTCGCCCCGGCGGGACCTCACCTTGCCGCTGCTCGAACCGAACTCGACCAGGTCCGCGTCAAAGGCGCGCATCGCCACCGCCGTCCCGAAGATCGCCGCGGCGTCCGCCCGGTTGAGCCGGGAACGGTCCGACAGCGGCGACCACATCGAGCCCGAGCGGTCGACCAGGATCAGCGTCCGACCCGGCAGCGCGGGCACATTGGCCAGCGAGTGGCCGAGCGCGCGCTCCAGCGGGTAGGACCAGCGCAGCGACGGCGCGTGCTGGTACGCCGCGAGACAGCGGAACGGGAACTGCCGGGACCGGGCGACCACCGCCGGGTCCGACAGCTCCGCGGCGACCCGCGCGGCGACCTCGTCGCTCACCCCGGCCTCGTCGAAGTTCCGCAGGTTGCGCAGCAGCGCCATCGGCCCCATGGACGGGATGACGGCCTCCCACGCCGCCGCGTCCATGGGCCCCTGGAGCCAGCCCGCCAGCATCTCCCACGTCATGCCCGCCTCGGCCAGCCGCTCGGCGGCGCCGGGAGCCGTGACCACGGCGCGCCGCTCGGCGACGGGCAGCTCCATGAGCGCCCGGTGCGCGGTGAGGGTGCGGTTCGACGCGGGCGGAACGGCGGTGTCCGGGTGGTGCCGGCGGTCCAGGGCGTAACGGAACAGCTCGCCCTGCCACGGCTTCGCCGGGTCGGGCGACGCGTGCACGAGATTGAGGATGTCCCCGAATCGGTAACCCTTGGACGCGGTGTCGTACTTGAGCAGCGACTTACCGCTGTAGAGCCGCTTCACGGCGTCGGCGGTGCCACGCTTGACGGGCTTGGGAATACGGCGTCCATAACGGGACGTCCAGTAGCCGAGCAATTCACCGGGCTCGTCGGAACGCAGCAGTACGGAATCGACGACCTGACGGTTCGATGGACCCGTGCTGACGCCTGCTTCGAGACGTGCCTTCACGTATTCGGCGGCGCCGACGAGTGCGGCGGTCCGCATGTTCCCGTCGCGGCGCAGCCAGCCCAGGAGACCGGCCGTCCACCGCGCGTCCTCGACGGCCAGCTCGCGCACGAGGGTCAGGAAGCGGTTGTCGCGGTCGTCCCCGGACTCGTAAAAGGTCTGCTGGGAGACGAAGTTGGCGACGGCGAGCAGGAACAGCTCGGACTTGGCGTCGCGGAGATGTCCGGTGCCGCCCTCATGCGTGCGGGTGGTACGGCCGGTCGACCGCACGGGCGACGTGCCGCGAACCACGGAAAGACGCGAGTTGAAACGTGCCATGGGAATTCCCCCGAATTCGATGAAAAGTCCAGAGATCAAGGCCGGCGGAACCGACAAAGGTGCTCTGCCAACTGAGCTACATCGGCTCGAAAGCCGATGACAGGACTCGAACCTGCGACCGCCCCATTAAAAGTGGAAGTAGGTCCCGCCTTCGCACCTGGACGAATATGACTTTAGGAGAGCGGCCCATGGGCCGCCACGGGTTTTAACGCAAGTACGCAGAAGCGGTGCGCGGGACGGGGCGGGACTGTGTACGGACGGGTTTCCCGGCCGGTATCGGGTGGCCGCCGCAACCTTGGGATGCTCTGAGTGCGTCGCAGTGATCGGCCGCGCACGGCCGGTGGGTCCGGAGGGGGAACCGTGGTGGAACAGCTCGGTGGGTACCGGTTGGTCGCTCTGCTCGGTGAGGGCGGCATGGGCCGGGTCCATCTCGGCAGGGCGGCCTCCGGGCGGCTGGTGGCCGTGAAGACGGTGCACGAGCATCTGGCGGCCGATCCGCAGTTCCGGGAGCGGTTCCGGCGGGAGGCCGCCGCCGCCCGCTCGGTGGCCGGGCCCTTCACGGCCGCCGTGCTCGACGCCGATCCGGGGGCCCCGCGCCCGTGGCTGGCCACCGAGTTCTGCACGGGGCCCACCCTCACCGGGGCGGTCTCGGCGCTCGGACCGCTCGCGTCCGGCGAACTCGCCGCGCTCGGAGCGGCGCTCGCCGAGGCGATCGCCGCCGTGCATGCCGCCGGGCTCGTGCACCGCGACCTCAAGCCGTCGAACATCGTCGTGACGCGCGACGGTCCGATGGTCATCGACTTCGGGATCGCGCGGACCTCCGCCGAGGAGAGCCTGACCGACAGCGGTGAGATCGTCGGCTCCCCCGGCTTCATCGCGCCCGAACTGCTGACCGGTGCGGGCGAACCGGGCCCGGCCGTCGACGTGTTCGCGCTCGGGGCACTGCTGGCGTACGCGGCCACCGGCCGTCCGCCGTTCGGCACCGGGGCGGTGCACCAGGTGCTGTACCGGACCATGCACGGCTCGGCGGATCTCGGCGGTCTGGAGGAGATACCGGGAGCGCGGGAGGGCGCCAGGGGGTGGCGGGACCTGCTCGGGAGCTGTTTGAGCCGGGAGCCCGGCGACCGGCCCACCGTGGCCGGGATGCTGACCGCGTGCGCGGCGTGGGCCGAGGGCGATCCGTGGTGGGAGCGCGAGGCGGTGGCCGGTCTGATCCGGCGGCGCGAGGACGAGGTGACCGCGCTGGTCGCGGACGCGCCGGAGACGACGGCGGCCGGGCCGGCTGGCCCGGCGGGTGAATCGGCCGACGGGCCGGGGCGCGAATCGCGGGGCGGACCGGATGGCGAATCGCAGGGCGGACCGGATGGCGGACCGGGCACGCCGGGCGCCGCGGTTGTCGGCCGCTCCCCGCGTACGGAGGTCGCACCGGGCGCCGACGCCGCCGTGAGCCGGGGCGCGTCCCGAAGAGGCTTCCTGCGGTGGGGCGGCGCGGCCCTCGCCGGCGGCTCCGCGATCGGCGGCGTCGCCTGGCTCACCTCACTCACCGGCGGTGACGGCGAGGACGCCGGGCCTCACTCACCGCCCTCGTACACGCTCGGCCGCGCCCTGTGGACCCGCGACATCGGCAAGGCCTCACACGTCCGGCACGGCGACGCCCTCTATCTGATGGGCGAGGAAGGGCTGATCCGCCTCGACGCCCGGACCGGAGCCGTCGGCTGGACCTATCCGGCCGAGGACGTCACCGACGCCGCGCCCGGACAGAGACTCGTCCAGGTACTGCGGGTGACCGGCCTCTTCTCGTCGGAGATCGTCGCCCTGGACGCGGAGACCGGCGTCGAGAAATGGAGCACGGGCGACGTACGGCACAACCCCCGGCGCCCTCTGGAGCTGCGCCGGCCGGGCGCACCGGCGGACGGCGACCGGGCCGCGTTCTCCGTCTCCGCAGACCTCGTCTGCCTGGTCACCCACACGGGGTACAGCACCCAGTGGCAGCGCCGCACCGGGGGCAATCGCCCCTGGCGCGCCCACGGCTACCACCCGCGCACCGGAGAGCCCCTCTGGTTCCACCAGGGCGGGGAGGCGGAGGTGGTGGGTCTTCACCAGGCGGGCGGCCGGATCGCGGTGGCGTCGGCGCGCTCCTCGCTCTCCGACGAGGGCGAGGAGGGTGAACCTCTCACCGTCCTGCGCGTCGCCGACGGCACGCTCGAACGCGAGATACCGGGCGGATCGCGGTACTTGGAAGCACATCCCGGCTCCCGGGGGGTCCGCTGCTACGCGACGGACGGCCGGCTCCGCTCCGTCGACCTCGCGACCCGCCGCACGCGGTGGAGCCGCGCCCTGTCCGAGGAGGAGGCGGACGCCACGATCACACCCGAGCCCGTCGCCGGGCTCGTGCACACCGCCACGTACGGAACGCTGAAGGCCCTCGACGCGGAGACCGGCCGTACCCGCTGGAGCCTGAAGGACATCGGCTGGCCGACGGACCGGGGTTCGCCCGTGGTGTCGGGCGGGCTCGTCTACGGCCTGGGGAGGGCGCCGGAGGACGAGGAAACCACCGACGGCCGCCCCACGTGGGATGTGCACGCGCGGAACGCGGCGACGGGCGCACTCGTGTGGGCGGCCGAGACCGGCGACGCGGAGTCCGTCGTCGTCGGGGCCGGCGGCGAGGGCGCGGCCGGTCCCGGTCTCGTTCATGTGTCGGCCAGAGGCACCCTTTCCACCTACACCGCCCCGGAGCCGTCATGACCGACCCGCTGCTGCCCGGAGACCCCGCGACCCTCGGCTCCGTGCGGCTGCTCGGCCGGCTCGGCGCCGGTGGCATGGGCCGGGTGTATCTGGGCCGTACGACGGGGGGCCGGCTGGTCGCGGTGAAGACCGTCCACGCGCACCTCGCGGCCGAACCGCAGTTCCGCGAGCGGTTCCGGCGCGAGGCCGCCGCCGCGCGCGCCGTGACGGGGGCGCACACGGCGGCGGTCCTCGACGCCGATCCCGCCTCGCCGGTGCCGTGGCTGGCCACCGCCTATCTGCCGGGGGTCACGCTGCGGGGCGCGGTCGCCGCCGCCGGACCGCTGGAGGTTCCGGTCGTACGCTCCCTGGGCGCCGCGCTGGCGGAGGCGCTGACGAGCATTCACGGCGCGGGACTCGTCCACCGCGACCTCAAGCCGTCCAACGTCCTGGTCACGGCGCAGGGCCCGCGCGTCATCGACTTCGGGATCGCGCGTGCGCTCGGCGACCACGGGATGACGCGGGCGGGCGACATCATCGGTACGCCCGGATTCATCGCGCCCGAACAGATCACGGACAGCGGACCGGTGACGGCGGCGGCCGACGTGTTCGCGCTGGGCGCGGTCCTCGCCTTCGCCGCCACCGGCCGTAACCCCTTCGGGGACGGGACGGCGGCGATCCTGCTCTACCGGGCCGTGCACGAGGAGCCCGACCTGGACGACGTGCCCGCCCGGATACGCGGACTGGTCGCCGGCTGTCTCGAAAAAGAGCCCGCCCGGCGGCCTTCGGTGGGCGCGGTGCTGGAGCGGACGGCCGATCCCGGGGCGGCGTTGTGGTGGCGTGAGGAGCCGCTGCGGAGCCTGATCAGCGGCGACGAGGAGGACCGGCCGCGCGAGCGTACGGCGGTGGTTCCCACGAAGGAGGTGACGGCGGCGACGGTCCCGGCGCCGCGTCCCGACGAGCCACGTGTCGCCCCCGCCGCCGGTCCGGGCCGCGCCGAGCGTGCGGAGCGCGCCGAGCGGCGTCGCGGACTGGCCCGCCGGGGAGCGCTGGTGGCCGGCGGCGCCACCCTGGCCGGGCTGTTCGGCGTCTCCGTCGTGCGCGGCTGGGGAGATCCGGGGCCGGGCGGCACCGTCAACAGCTCGGACGGCGCCCAGTTGGACCTCAGGAAGGGGTCGGCGAAGCCGGGCGCGCTCCGCTGGAGTCTCACCTCGGAGCCCGGTGGTGTCGACGCCTTCCAGCTGTCCGGTGGCACCGTCCTGCTGCACGGACCGCTCACGAGCGGCGTCGACGGCTACGTCCGCGCCTGCGCCGCTTCCGACGGAGCCCGGCGCTGGGAGCTGACGGCCACGGACGGCGCGCCCGGTGTGTGGGGCGTGGCGGAGGGGATCCTGGTGGCGCCCGATGTCGGACTGCCCCTCGTCGGTCTCGGCTCGGGCAAGGCACTCGGGAAGGCCGACCCCTTCTCGTCGTCGCCACTTCGCTGGATCAGCGTCGTCGGCGGGACACTGATCACGGCGTACCAGGACGACACGGACACCAAGGAGCTGCGGGCCGTCGATCTGCGCACCGGGGCGAGCCGTTGGGAACAGGAGCGCCCCGGAACGCAGCCGCCGACGGTGCTCGGCGACACGATGCTGCTGGCCACCGCCCTCGGGGGGCAGGTGCTCGGTGTCGACGGTGCGTCGGCCGGGACGCTGTGGTCGTACGAGGGGCTGAAGGACGGCGGTGACCAACTGCTCGCCGCCGGCGCGCTGCCGGACGCGGGGAACTTCGCGCTGCTCACCACCCTGGGCGAGCTGCACCTGGTCGGCGCACGGAACGGGGAGCGCGTCGCCGTCGCGGCGGACAGCTACGCGGTGACTCCTGGCGCCACGGCCGTCGGGGCGGCGGGTGGTACCGGCCTGCTGGCCACGGCGGGCTCGCTGCACGGCTTCGATCCGGACAGCGCGAAGCCCCTCTGGCCGCCGCTTGCCACCCTCGGCGTCGAGACGAGCTGGCCCCGGCGGACGGGCGGGGTGCGCGGCCCGGTCACGGCGGGTGGTCTGGTGCTGCACTGGTCGAAGGCGGACACCCTCCAGGCCGTCGATCCCCGGACGGGCGAGCCCCGTTGGACGCGGCGGCTGACGGGGATCGCGAAGGTCCCGCCGGTCGTCACGGGCGGCACGGTCTACGCGGCCTGCGGCGAGGTCTGCACCGCGCTGCGGCTCACCGACGGCGCGGTGCGGCGCACCTGGTCGCTGCCTGGCATCATCGACGGGCTCGCGGCCGACGCGTCGGGCTGGTACGGCCGGATCGGCACGTCGGCGGTACGGGCGTACAACGGCGTGGGCGGCTGACGGTCCGCGCCCGGCGCCCGCGTCCACTCCCGCCGGCACCCGTCCGCGTCCCCTCCCCCGCCCCTCGTCCGAAAGGCCCGCCTCATGAACCTCCCGCAGACCGGCCGCCGGGTCCTGGTCACCGGTGCCTCCCGAGGTCTGGGCCGCGCCGTCTCCCGCGCATTCGCCGCCAACGGCGACCGTGTCGCCGTCCACTACGGCACCCGCGAACAGGACGCGCGCGACACGCTGGACTCGCTCGACGGCACCGGCCACGTACTGCTGGGCGGTGACCTGTCGGACCCCGAGGGCGCGGCACGGATCGCCGACGCGGCACGGGAGGCGCTGGGCGGCATCGACGTGCTCGTGAACAACGCGGCGGTGAACGAGCGTCATCCGCTCGCCACCACCTCCTACGAGGACTGGGCGGCGGCGTGGCAGCGCCATCTGTCGGTGAACGTGCTCGGCACGGCGCTGCTCAGCCATCGCGCGGCACGGTCCATGATCGACCGCGGCATGGGCGGCCGGATCGTCAACATCGGTTCGCGCGGCGCGTTCCGCGGCGAGCCGGACCATCCCGCGTACGGCGCCACGAAGTCGGCGGTGCACGCGCTGGGTCAGTCGCTGGCGGTCTCGCTCGCGCCGTACGGCATCGGTGTCGCCTCCGTCGCGCCGGGCTTCTTCGACACCGAACGGGTGGCCGGCCGGCTGGCCGGGGCGGAGGGCGAGGCGATCCGGGCGCAGAGCCCGTTCGGCCGGGTGGCGAGCGCGGAGGAGATCGCGGCGGCCGTCCTGTGGCTGGCCTCGCCCGAGGCGCAGTGGTCGTCGGGCGCGGTGCTGGACCTCAACGGCGCTTCGCACCTGAGGAGTTGAGGGACACACCACCGTGGGGTGGCGGCTCGGGGTCCGGCGCGCCCCGCCGCTCCTTCAGCCTCCACCCCTCGCCCCTGCCCCCTCAACCCCCGTTGCGCGACCTCGCCTTGAACGCCGCCTTGCGGGCGTCCTTCGCCGCCTTGCGGTCCCGGTGCAGCCGGCCCATCGCCTCCAGCACGTCCGCCGTCGCCGGGTGGTCCACCCGCCACGCCGCGTCGAAGAAGCCGCTGTGCTGGCCGACCAGCCCCTCCACCAGCTCCTGGAGCTCCAGGGGCTCGCCCTCGGCGTCGAGTTGGGCCGCGATCGTGTCGATCGCCAGCCAGAAGATCATCGACTCGGACGGCGGCGGCACGTCGGAGGCCCCCAGCTCCGCGAGCCACACGCGGGCGAGCCCGCCCAGCTCGGCGTCGTCCAGGACCTCGCGCACCGCGGGCTCGGCCTCGACGCCGACGAGCGCGAGGGACTGCTGACAGTGCAGCCGGCGCAGCGGGGCGCCGGAGTCGGTGCCCCTGGCGGCGGCGAGGAGTTCGCCCGCGGCCTCGGCGGGTTCGCGGTGGGCCAGCCACCGTTCGGTCTCCGCGCGCGCGGCGGGCTCGGGGAAGTGCGCGACGCCGGCGAGCAGCGCGTCGGCGCCCTTGTCGGCGAGGTCGCCGACGGCGGGCGCCTCGACTCCCGCGTCCCGCATCCGGGACCTGATGCCGTGCAGGCCGAGTGGGGTCAGCGTGACCACGCCGTACCGGGACACGTCCTCGTCGTCGCCGGACGGCACGGCGTCGGACCCCGCGTCGTCGACCATCAGGGCCTCGTCCACGGGCACGTACGTGACGAGCCCGATCGGCTCCAGCAGGGCGAACTGGTCGTCCAGCCGCATCATCGCGTCCGACACCTGTTCCAGCACGTCGTCGGTGGGCTCGCCCATGTCGTCCGGCACGATCATCGACGCGGCGAGCACCGGCAGCGGTACGGGGACGGGTTCCGTCCCGCCCTCGCCGACGGTGAGCAGATAGAGGTTCCCGAGGACACCCTCCAGGAACTCGGCCTCCGCCTCCGGGTCCCAGTCCAGGGCGTCGAGGTCGATCTCTCCGTCGTCGCCGATGGCGCCGGCCAGATCCTCCAGGACGGGCGCCGTCGCGTCGGCGAAGACGACGTCCAGGGCGTCCAGCCAGAGGGAGAGGACGTCCTGCGGGCTGCCGGAGGCGATGAGTTGGAGGGCGGCTCCGGCGCTCACGGTGCCGCCCCCGTCGCCACCGGTGTCCGCGCCGCCCGCTCCGTCCGCCGGTTCCCCTCCGCCGGAGGGGTCCTCGACCTCGACCAGCCCGGTGTCGACGGCCACCCGCCACGCCTCGCTCGCCTCGGCCTCCGCCGTCGCACGGGCCTGCGCCGCGAGCGCCTCGTCGCTCTCCGTCGGTTCGGGACTCTCGGTCCCGAGGAGTCCCAGCACCTCGGCCGCCGCGGGCAGTTGCTCCTCGACGAGCTCACCACCCGCGCCGACGCGCGTCCCGGGCCCGGCCCAGCGGGCCAGACGCACGGCCCTCGCGAGCAGCGGTACGGCGAGCGCGTCCCGCGCCAGCTCCGCGTCCGAGGGCAGCCGCACCGGCGGCAGGGTGGGGCGGTCTCCGGACATCTGGTGATTCTCCTTGCGCCTTGCGGGTCCAGGGCGCCCAAGCGTAGACGTATTTCACCCCATCCCACCCGGTTCACTTGGCCGACAACGGGTGTACACCCGGACGCCCTTGACAACTCATGTGCCCACGCAAGAGATTGACGCGCGTAGAACTACACGTGGAACCACGTGTGGAACGACGCTCCACTCCGTCACCCTTTCTCACTCCCGGAGTCCCGTAATGCCTTCATCCGTACCGAGAACGGCCGCAGTTTCGGCCCTCGTCGCCACCGCACTGGCAGCCGGTCTGCTCGCCGGATCCTCCTCGGCGTCCGCCGCCGAGATCAGGATCCACGGCATCCAGGGCAGTGGCCGGATATCGCCGCTCGTCGGTACCCCCGTGGCCGACGTGCCCGGCATCGTCACCGGCGTACGGACCTACGGCTCCCGGGGCTTCTGGTTCCAGGACCCGAACCCCGACAAGGACGCCGCGACGAGCGAGGGCATCTTCGTCTTCACCAACGCCGTGCCGACGGTGGCCGTGGGCGACTCGGTCAAGGTGTCCGGCACGGTGACCGAGTACATCCCGGGCGGCGCCGCCTCCGGGAACCAGTCCCTGACCCAGATCTCGTCGCCGAAGATCACGGTCGTCTCCTCCGGCAACAAGCTGCCCGCGCCGGTGACGATCTCGGCGAAGTCCGTACCGGCCGCGTACGCCCCGAAGGGCACCGCCGCGACGGGCAACAGCATCAACGGCCTCCAACTGAAGCCCCGCAGCTACGCGCTGGACCACTACGAGTCGCTGGAGGGCATGAACGTCCGCGTCGGCACCTCGCGCGTGGTCGGCGCCACCGACCCGTACTCGGAGCTGTGGGTGACGGTCAAGCCGAGCGAGAACGCCAACCGCCGCGGCGGCACGGTCTACGGCAGTTACGACGACCAGAACACCGGCAGGATCCAGATCCAGCAGCTGGCCCCGGTCGCCGAGCAGCCGTTCCCGAAGGCCGACGTCGGTGACGTGCTGTCCGGCAGCACCGAAGGCCCGCTGGACTTCAACCAGTTCGGCGGCTACACGCTGACCGCCCGCACGCTCGGCGAGGTCACCGGCGACGGCGCGAAGCCCGAGACGACCCGCGCGCAGCGCCGCGACGAGCTGGCCGTGGCGACGTACAACGTCGAGAACCTCGACCCGTCCGACCCGCAGGAGAAGTTCGACGCGCTCGCCGGCGCCGTCGTGGACAACCTGTCGTCGCCGGACATCCTGGCGCTGGAGGAGATCCAGGACGACAACGGCGCGACGGACGACGGCACCGTCTCCGCCGACGCGACGATCGCCAGGTTCACGGCCGCGATCGTGGCGGCCGGGGGCCCCGCGTACGAGGCACGCACCGTCGACCCGGAGAACAAGACGGACGGCGGCGAGCCCGGCGGCAACATCCGCCAGGTCTTCCTCTTCAACCCCGAGCGCGTCTCGTTCACCGACCGCCCGGGCGGCGACGCGACGACCGCGACCGACGCCGTACGGCAGGACGGCAAGGCCGGCCTGAGCCTGTCCCCCGGCCGGATCGACCCGGCGAACGACGCCTGGAAGGACAGCCGCAAGCCGCTGGCCGGTGAGTTCACCTTCCGCGGGAAGCCGGTCCTCGTGATCGCCAACCACTTCGGCTCCAAGGGCGGCGACGAGAGCCTGGTCTCGCACCACCAGCCGCCGAACCGGATCTCCGAGGCACAGCGGCACCTCCAGGCGAAGGCCGTCAACACCTTCGTGAAGGACCTCCTCAAGATCCAGCGGAGCGCCCAGGTCCTGGTGGTCGGTGACATCAACGACTTCGAGTTCTCCGCCACGACGAAGGCCCTCACCGCCGACGGCGCGCTGTACCCGGCGGTCAAGTCCCTGCCGGCACCCGAGCGCTACTCGTACGTCTACCAGGGCAACAGCCAGGTGCTCGACCAGATCCTGACGAGCCCGGCGGTCGACGACTTCGACTACGACAGCGTCCACATCAACGCGGAGTTCGCCGACCAGAACAGCGACCACGACCCGCAGGTGCTGCGCTTCCGCCCGTGACGGGGCCCGCGTCTGCCTGAACGGCGGTGGCCCGGCCGTACCCCACATACGGCCGGACCACCGCTCTCTCCGCGTGGCCGGCAGGTCCTCCACGGGCGTCGGGGCGAGCCGCCCTCAGCCCGCGGCGAGGCTGATCCCGGGGGTGTACCTGTTCACCGTGCTGCCCGCGAGGCCCGGGAAGGTCCGCACCCTCTCCCACTGCTCCGAGCCCGAACCGACGCCGTCCCCGGGCGCGTTGAGTGCCAGGATGTGGCCCTCCGCGTTCTCCCACTCCGCGTAGTTGAGCACCCGCGTCCCGTCCGTGCTCGCGTGGAAGTACGCGGCGATCCCGGCCGACCGCTCGTAACGGTCGCTGTCGAGGGCCGCGAAGACGGTGTCCGTCCACTCCCGCTGCCGCGCGGGGTCGGGACCGTCGAACCGGACGTCCACGATCACGACACAGCCGGGCACCCGGGTGTCGCCCTCGGTCGCCCCGCTCCGGTACAGCTCGTACGAGCCGAGCCCGAGCCGCTCGATCCCCGGCACCGCCGCGTCGATCTCCGCGTTCCGCTCGTCGCGGCCCGTACGGACGAAGTCCTGGTAGGCCGTCTCGTCGCACCACTGCGAGTAGTGGAGCAGCGTCCTGCCGTCCTCGCCGACCATGACGCTGTACGACAGGAGGCCGCCGTCCGGCCAGTCCCGGCGCCCCCATGCCTCACCGATCGCCTCCACCGCCGCGCGCTGCCGCTCGGGCGTACCGACGTGCCAGGTGCTGACCTTGACGACGCCGACACCCGGACGGTTGATCTCGGGGACGGTGCTGACCTGCACGGACATGGTGATCCTCCTCGCCGCCGCACCACCGCGGTGCGGCTTCGCCCACCATGCTCGAATATGAAGTGCGGTTGAAGTCAACGCGACTTCGCCCAGTGCGCGACCCAGTCGGCGAATCCGGGCTCCTCCTCGGCGGGCGCCGCGCCCACATCGCTGACGGCCCATATCCGGCCGCGCTGCGCGCCGGTGACGACCAGATGCCAGTACAGCCCGCAGCCGTCCGTGCCCAGCACGATGCTGCCGTCGTTGCCGACCTCGTCGATCAGCGGTTCCAGCTCCTCGTACGGCCTGGGATCGTCCTCCCACACCCACGCCTCCGTGAGCGGGAACGGCTTCGCGGGCGCGCGCTGGCCGGTGTCGGGGCCCCAGTCCGCGGGCAGGCGCTCCAGCGGTATCAGCCCGTCGACGTCCGCCGGCCCCTCACCGCTGCCGTCGCATATCTCGGCGACCATCGTGCGGTACGGCTCCGGCAGTACGACGCCCTGCTCCGACTCGAAGGCATGGACGGCCTCCCAGCCCAGCGGGGGTCTGCGCAGCTCGGGCGGGAAGGCGGCGCGCAGCGTGTCGAGGTCGGCGGGATCGGCGCGTTCGGTGTCCATGGGGTCCATTGGATCACCGGCCACTGACAGGATCGGCCGCCCAGGAGGTCACGTCCAGGGTGCCTTCCGTGCCGAGGTCGATCGGGAGCGGGAGGGAGACGGGCTCCTCGCCGGGGGCGGGTGTGACGAGGATGTGGGCGCCCGGGGTGGGGGCTCCGTCCAGGGAGGTGACGCGGTTGTTCCAGTGCAAAACCGCGCTCGCGGTCGTGTTGGGCGCGAGCGTCAGCTGCCGGGGCCTGTCGTCGCGTCTGCCGGTGTAGGTGTAGTCGCTCTCGTGGGTGACTTCGACGTCGATCGGTGTCCGGGCCCCGTCGAGGAGTTCGAGGCCCGGGTGTCCCTTGACCCGGTGGGGCTCGTCGCCGCAGTTCCAGAGCTTGAGGGTGACTACGCGGTGGCCCATCGCGGCGTCCTCGCCGCCGATCACGACGTCCAGGCCCGACGGCGGGCACCCGGGAGACGTCGTCCCGGCGGACGAGGCCGACGGCAGGGACGGCGGCGAGGGCGGGGCGACGGACGGCGGCGGGGACTGCGCCGGCGCGGTCGGGGCGGCGCCCGCGCCGGTCTCCGCCTCGATCTCGCTCCTGAGGTCCGAACAGCCCGCCGCCGTCAGCAGCAGGACGGACACCCCGGCCAGCAGCGCGGCCGGGCGGTGTCGCCTGGTCATCGGATCCCCGTCCCCCGTGGTGTGCGCGGGGGCGTACGCGTACGCCCCCGCGCGTCGTCAGTTGTGGCTGTGCAGGACGTCGTTGAGACCGCCCCAGACCGCGTTGTTCGGGCGGGCCTCGACCTTGCCGGTGACCGAGTTGCGGCGGAAGAGGATGTTCGAGGCGCCGGACAGACCGCGGGCCTTGACGATCTCCCCGTCGGGCAGCGTCACGCGCGTACCGGCGGTGATGTAGAGACCCGCCTCGACCACGCACTCGTCACCGAGCGGGATGCCGACGCCCGCCTCGGCGCCGATCAGGCAGCGCTCGCCGATGACGATGCGCTCGGTGCCGCCGCCGGAGAGGGTGCCCATGGTGGAGGCCCCGCCGCCGATGTCCGAGCCGTCGCCGACGACGACACCGGCCGAGATCCGGCCCTCGACCATGGAGGTGCCGAGCGTGCCGGCGTTGAAGTTGACGAAGCCCTCGTGCATCACGGTGGTGCCCTCGGCGAGGTGCGCGCCGAGGCGGACGCGGTCGGCGTCGCCGATCCGGACGCCCTTGGGGGCGACGTAGTCCGTCATGCGCGGGAACTTGTCGACCGAGGTGACCTGGAGGTGCAGGCCCTCCGCGCGGGCGTTGAGACGCACCGTCTCCAGTGTGGCGACGGCGACCGGACCGAGCGAGGTCCAGGCGACGTTGGCGAGCAGGCCGAAGATCCCGTCGAGGCTCTGACCGTGCGGCTTCACCAGACGGTGGCTGAGCAGATGCAGACGCAGGTAGGCGTCGTGCGCGTCCAGCGGCTTGTCGTCGAGCGAGGCGATGACCGTACGGACGGCGACGACCTCGACCCCGCGGCGCGGATCGGGTCCGACGGCCTTGCGCGCGGCGTCGCCGAGCAGTTCGGCCGCGCGGTCGGCGGTCAGCCGCTCGGTACCGGCGGGGCCCGGCTCGTCGCCGAGCGCGGGGGCGGGGTACCAGGTGTCGAGGACGGTGCCGTCCTCGGTGAGGGTGGCGAGCCCGGCGGCGACGGCGCCGGTGGTGCGAGTAGCAGTCGTGTCGGTCATGAGCGAAACCTAACGGGCGCCCGTACGCGGAGGCCAACCGGTCTCGGCGTACGGGCACCGGGGCCCGCCGGCCGGGGCGTTCGCGGTCAGCCGAGCCGGTTGTTGTCCGTGACGCCCGCCGCGCGGGTGGTGTCGTCCTCGGCGCGCGGAAGGAGCCGGTGTCCCTCGGAGTGGTGGTTCACCCAGCCGCAGACTCCGCAGCTGTAGCGGCCGTCGAGCCCGGCGATGAGCGTGCCGCACTGCCGGCACTCCGCGTAGGTGATCTCGGGGCCCATGACGGCCGAGTGCTCCGGTTCGGACTCCGGCGCGGGCGTGGCGGGCGGAATGCTCATGCGGTCAATCTACCGGGGCACGCGCACCGGCCGCCGGCGCCGACGGACCGGACGACGCCGACGACCCGGCGAGGATCCTGCCGAGCATCTCCCGTGCGTAGTCGACGTCGTACTCGCCGCCGGTGAGCAGCACTTGGAGGCAGATGCCGTCGAGCAGCGCGACCAGCGCGCAGGCGGTCACCGTGTCGACGCGGTCGGCGAGGATCTTCATGACCCCGTCGCACCATTCGGCGGCCACCGGGCGCAGCGCGGGGCGGTGCAGGGCGGCGAGGTACAGCTCGTACTCCAGCTCGACGCCGGTGCGGTCCGCCGCCAGCCACCGTCCGGTGATCCGGGCCAGCTCGTCCGCGATGTCGCAGTCGGGGCGGGCGAGGGCGCCGCTCTCCCTGACGGCGGAGGCGAAGCCCTCGTTGGCCTGTCGCAGCGCGGCGACCAACAGCTCGTCCAGGGAGGCGAAGTGGTACGTCGTGGAGCCGAGCGGCACATCGGCCTCGGCGGCGACGGTGCGGTGGCTCAGCCCGGCGATCCCGCCGCGCCCGACGACCCGGATCGCGGCGTCGATGATGCGCTGCCGCCGCTCGGGGTCGTACCGCCGGGCCATCAGTGGGCCCCGCCGACGTTGAGCAGCACGACACCGGCGATGACGAGCGTGATGCCGGCGAGCTTCGCCGGGGTGGCCGCCTCGCTCAGGAACACCATGCCGATGGCGGCGACGGCGGCGGTGCCGACGCCGGCCCAGATCGCGTACGCGGTGCCGACGGAGAGGGTCTTCAGCGTCTGGGCGAGCAGCGCGAAGGCCAGGACGTAACCGGCCACGGCCGCCAGTGAGGGCCAGAGCCGGGTGAAGCCCTCGCTGTATTTCATGGCCGTCGTGGCGGCCACCTCCGCCGCGATCGCGACGGCGAGCATTCCGTATCCCAATCCCATGTGTACGAGTGTACGCATGACTGCGTACGCCCGTACACAGAACGGCTGGAGTCCTGGTGGAGCGGTGGAGCGGCTACCGTGTCCCGGCCACAGTCGGCCACACACATCGGAGCTGAGCAGTGACGCGGGACCAGGGGTGGGGCGGCGGCGCGGGGGACGGTGGGCCGCCGGGCGGACACGGACCGTACGGCGGTGGGCCTCCTCCGCACGGCTGGGGTCCGCCTCCGCACGGAGGCGGCCCACCCGGCTGGGGCGGCTGGTCGCGCCCCCGGGGGCCCAAGCCGGGCGTGATACCGCTGAGCCCGCTCGATCTCGGCGAGATACTCGGCGGCGCGTTCTCCACGCTGGGCCGCTACTGGCGGCAGGTGCTCGGTATCGCCCTGGCCGTGTACGGCGTCGCGTTGCTGCTGGCCGGCGGGGCGCTGACCGTCGCGTACGCCGCCGTCGGCGACCATCTCTCCGCCGTCGTCGGCACCCCTGCGCACTCCACACCCTCCTGGGCCGACATCAAGCCGCTGGTCATCACCTTCGCCGGTGTGTGGGTCGCGGTGACGGCGGTGCTGCTGCTCGCGACGGCGATGATGCAGACCTGCTGCCCGGCGATCGTCCAGGAGGCGGTCCTCGGCAGGCCGGTCGGGGCTGGGTCTCCTCTACATCGATCAGCGCATCCGTAAGGAGGATCTGGCGCCGGCGCTGATCGCCGCGGCGTCGACGGCACCGGCGGCTCCCCGGGGTCCCAGTAGTTCTCGCCGAAAAAAACAACGCTTCGGCACGCTGAGGGCCTTGGCGAGTTGGGGCACGAGGCGGAAGCGGGCGGTGTGGTACTGGATGGCCACCTTGCCCTTCCCGGTGCGGCAGGGCGAGCTCGCCGGGGCGGCACAGGTGGACATCGGGCAGGCGGAGGCATCACTGCGGAAGCTGCCGCCCTGATGCCAGACAGCATCGACGTCCGCACCTCACCGGGCACCGGATGCAGCCCCTGCGGCCCACTCCTTGGTGAATGCGGCCTGGCCCCCGTCCACCGGCGCCCGGCCTCCGGACTGCCCCGAGCCGCCGCACTGCCCGATCAGCGCTGCGGCCCGGGCAGGCCGACCGTCAGGATTCCTCGCCCTGCGCAGGGCGGGTGAACGCTCCGGCGGCGGCGGCCAGGGTTGCTGTGGTCGCGGCGTGAGCGGGCAACTGCGGATCAGGAGCGGTCCGCAGAAGTACTAGCTGGTGGTAGAGCGGTGCGGTGGCGGCGATCAGCAGACGCCGCGCGTCCGTGTGCGGCGGGAGTTCACCACGTTGGACGGCGCGCTCGACGAGGACCTCGCAGCGCGCGTACCGGTCCTCCCACAACTGCTGCTGGGCGTGGGCGGCTTGCGCGGAGCGGAACGAGGCGGCCATCAGGGCTTCGGGGATCGACGGTTGTGCGGCCAAGGACTCCTGGATCTCGTCGTTGAGGGCTGTCAGATCGCCGTGCAGGGAACCGGTGTTCGGAGGCTGCCAGTCGTCCTCGCCGGCTGCGTCGAGGACGTCGGCGAGCAAGCCACCGACGTCCTGCCAGCGCCGGTAGACCGTGGCGCGGTGCACGCCAGCGCGGGCCGCGACGCCCTCCACCGTGAGCCCCTCGTAACCGTGTTCACCGAGTTCGGCGCGCACCGCGTCGAGTACTTGGGCACGGATGCGGGCGGTGCGGCCGCCCGGTCGGCGATCGGGCGGTGCGGTGGGGCGGGCACGTTCCGGCGGGTTGTCCGGTGGTTCTGTCATCGGGAATCCGGTTGCTCGGTGGGACTAGATCATGACAGCATCTTAAAGTGACAGTTGTCGCACTAGTGGAGTTGCCGATGCTCTTCCGAAGCGTTCTTCCTGCCTTGCGGTCCCAGGCGACGGTTTCGTCCCCGACAGCTTCGGAGTTGCTCGTATGTCCACACAGATCACCGCGCTCGCAGTCAGCAAGTCCTTCGACGGCAGGTCCGTTCTCGACTCGGTGAGCTGCTCGCTCGCGAAGGGTGAGTGCACCGGGATCGTCGGCGAGAACGGGTCCGGCAAGACCACCCTGCTGCGGCTGCTCGCCAAGCGGGAGCTCCCCGACCAGGGGGAGATCATCCTGCAGGCCGACGGTGGCGTCGGCTACCTCGCCCAGGACGGGGGCCTGCCAGCGGATGCGACGGCTCAGCAGGTCATCGATCGGGCACTGGACGATCTTCGTGCGTTCGAAGCGCGGATGCGCCGCCTGGAGGCAGCGATGGCCGACGGTGACGAGTCGGCGCTCGACGCGTACGGCGAGGCCGTCTCGGCCTTCGAGCTGCGCGGCGGCTACGAGGTTGTTTCGCACGATCGGGGCTTCCTCGAACACGTCGCTACAAGCCTGCTGGAGGTGGACGGGGACCGACGCAGCGTCGTCCGGTACGGCAACGGCTACGCCGGCTACCTCGCGGAGAAGGCGGCGGCGCGGCGGCGCTGGGCCCAGCACCACGACCGGTGGCGTGCCGAAGTCGACCGGGTGCGCGACTCGGCTTCGGGTACCGCCCGCCGGGTGGCCCCGGCCGGGCGATGAAGGACGGCAACAAACTGGCCTACAACCAGGCCGGTGCCCGTGTGCAGCAGTCCCTGGCCAGCCGCGTCCGCAACGCCGAGGAACGGCTGCGCCGTCTGTTGGCCGACCCGGTCCCGGCCCCGCCGGAGCCTTTGAACTTCTCGCCTGTGCTGCGCGCCGGACAGCTGCAAGGCGCCGTGCTCGACGCCGTCGGGGTCGCTGTCGCCGGCAGACTCGACCCGATCGATCTGACAGTCCGGGCGGGCGAGCGCCTGCTGGTCACGGGCGAGAACGGCGCGGGCAAGAGCACCCTGCTGCGCGTCCTGGCCGGCGACCTGGCCCCCGGCCGCGGGCACGTCAACAGGCGCGGCCGGATCGGGTACCTCCCGCAGGACCCGGACCCCGGTTCGGCGGACGAGACCCTCCTGGCCGCCTACGCCCGTGGGCGGGCGGGGGAAGCCGACGACCACGCCGAACGGCTTCTGGCCCTCGGGCTGTTCGACCGGTCCCGGCTGGCGGTGCCGGTCACGCGGCTCTCCACCGGCCAGCGGCAGCGGCTCGCCCTGGCGCGGTTGGTCAGCCAGCCTGCGGACATCCTGCTGCTCGACGAGCCCACCAACCACCCGTCTCCAGCCCTTGCCGAGGAACTGGAGACCGCCTTGGCCGGTTTCGCCGGCACCGTCGTCCTCGTCAGCCACGACCGGTTGCTTCGGCGACGCTGGAGAGGAACCCACCTGGCTCTGCGCGCCGCCCGAGTGCCTGTGATCAGAGGCTGAGGTTCCTGTCCGACCCCTACGCCCGTTCCAGAGAGGGATCGACTCACGATGCCGACTGCTCCCGCCGACCCCACCGTCCTGCACCCGATGCCCGAACAGCAGCGGGTGGTGCTGCTCAAGCCGCTGGTGAAGTCGCCACTGATCGAAGTCGGCGAGTACTCCTACTACGACGACCCGAACGACCCTACTGCGTTCGAGACGCACAACGTCCTCTACCACTACGGCCCCGAGAGACTCGTCATCGGTAAATTCTGCGCGCTGGGCACCGGAACACGATTCATCATGAACGGCGCCAACCACCGTATGGACGGCCCCTCGACCTTCCCCTTCCCCACCATGGGCGGCTCCTGGGCCGACCACTTCGACCTGCTCACCAACCTGCCCAGCCGGGGCGACACCGTCGTCGGCAACGACGTCTGGTTCGGCCACAGCGCGACGGTCATGCCCTGCGTTCGGATCGGCCACGGCGCGATCATCGCCTCCGGCGCCGTGGTAACAGGCGACGTACCCGACTACGGCATTGTCGGCGGCAACCCTGCCCGACTCATCCGCACCCGCTACGACGCCGAGGACGTCGCCCGCCTCCTCGCCGTCGCCTGGTGGGACCGGCCCGCGGATCACATCACCGAGCACGTACGGACGATCATGTCGGGATCGGTCGCCGAGCTGGCGGCAGCCGCCCCGCGCACTCGTCATCCGTGACACCGACGGATGCACCTCGATCCCGCCCATGCCCACCCCGCACCCGAAACGAGTGATCGCCCGTGTCCCGTCGCCGTGCCCACATCGCGATGGTCGGCATCCCGGCCGTCAGCCACGTCCTGCCGAGCCTAGAGATCATTCGCGAGCTGGTGGCCCGCGGCCACCGGGTCACCTACGCCAACGACCCAGCCGTGGCGGACCGGATCGCGGACACCGGCGCCGAACTGGTGCCCTGCACCTCCGTGCTGCCGGTTGCCGACAACAACTGGCCCGACGACCCCATCGCCGCGGCGAACCTTTTCCTCGACGACGCCATCCAGGCACTCCCTCAGCTGCGTGCCGTCTACGACCACGCCCCGGCGGACCTGTACCTGTACGACATCGGCGCCTACGCCGCGCGCGCCCTCGCCGAAGGGCAGGGCCGGCCCCTCATGCAGTTGTCCCCGACGTTCGTAGCCTGGGACGGCTATGGAGAGGAGATCGCGGCGCACCTGTGGAAGTTGCCGGGTGCCGACGCCTACCGGGCGAGGTTCGCACACTGGCTCGCCGACTGCGGGGCGACCACCACGGACGTGGACGCCTTCTCCGGTCCTCCCGCACGGGCCCTGGCCCTGATCTCTCGGGCGATGCAGCCGTACGCCGACAAGGTCGACACCGACTCGGTGACCTTCGTCGGGCCCTGCTTCGACGCACGTGAGGACGCGGGCAGCTGGACACGGCCGGCGGACGCGGAGAACGTACTGTTGATCTCCCTGGGCTCGGCGTACACGCGCCAACCGGAGTTCTACCGCCAGTGCGTCGCGGCGTACGGAAACCTGCCCGGCTGGCACATCGTGCTCCAGATCGGCAAGTACACCAACCCGCACGAAATCGGCGACATCCCACCCAACGTCGAGGTGCATTCCTGGGTCCCGCAGAGGGCGATCCTGGAGCAGGCGGACGCCTTCGTCACCCACGCCGGAATGGGCGGCTGCGGCGAAGGACTCCTTGCGGGCGTCCCGATGATCGCCGTGCCGCAGGGCGCCGAACAGTTCGTGAACGCGGACCAGCTCGTGGAGCTGGGCATTGCTCGCCGCATCGACACCCCGGACGCTACTGCCAAGACGCTGAGAGCGGCCCTGAACGAACTGGTCACCGACACGGAAGTCGCTCGCCGATCGGCACAGTTGCGCGCTGACGCCCGGGCCGAGGGCGGCACCCCGCGCGCCGCCAACCTCATTGAGAACATGCTGGCCATCGCTGACGGACCGGCGGGCTGACTGGCGTTGTAGCTGTAAGCAGGGGCCGACTGCTGTTTCTACAGCCCGGCTTCGGGGTCGTCCGTGTCCACGGTCCGCAGCGGCCGGTGGCCCCGGTCGTCGAGCTGGGCGAGTTCGCGCTCGTAGTCGACGGTGATCGAGCCGTAGTAGTTGACCACCGAGCTACGGGCCGGGGAAATGTGCGCCAGCACCTCGGAGTCCACCTCGCGGCCGGCAGTACGGAGTTCATCGACGGCCAGGCCCATGTACTCGGTGTGCCAGCAGACCACGCTGTTGGTCACGACGGTCAGGCACCACGCCTGCTCGTTCTGCTGCTCGGGCTGGCGCCGGGCGACCTTGCCCTCGCGGGCGTAGTGGAGCTGGCGGCGCGGGGCGTGCAGGGACTCGCCCTTGTTCAGCTGGCGGGCGATCTTGCGCCGGTAGCTCTCGTCCGACAGGTACTTCGCCGCGTAGATCGTTCTGCGGATCGCCCCGTACTCCTTCAACGCGGCGGCCAGCGCGTTCTGCCGGGAGGACGCGGACAGCTTGCCGACGATCAGGGATGCGGTGGCGTGCCCGCACTTCAGCGAGCCCGCCAGACGCAGCAGGTCGTCCCAGTGATCGGCGACCAGGTCCAGGTAGGCCTTCTTGGTCAGCAGCGGCCCGGCGGTCGGGAAGCGTTCCTCGTAGTCGGTCTTCGCGCCCATCCGGTACAGGGTGGGGAAGCGCTGCCCGTCGGAGGACGACAGCGTGCCGGAGCCGAACATGGTCGCCATCGGCAGTCTGTGGTGGTAGTTGACCAGGACGATGTTCGCCTCGCGCAGCGTCTCTTCCCGGATGTACCACTCCGCGGCCCACGCCAGCACGTCCTACGGGATGCCGCAGGACGCGGCCATCCCGTGCAGTCCGAGGTTCGTGGAGAGCCCGATCAGGCAGGCGATCAGGATCTCGTCCAGGAGGGCAAGCCGGTCCTCCGACAGCTTGGCCCGCTCGGCGAGCACCTCGCGCAGCTTGATCTTCGCCCGCGACTCCGAGCCCGACAGGGTCTGGTCGAAGAGCTGCACCACCGAGTCCAGGACGCCCGCGGCCTCCCGCACCGCCTGCTCGCAGTCCCTGCCCAGGTACGGGTGCGCCGGAGCGGACAGCGTCATCATCAGGATCGGCGCCTCGTGCGCGAGCCTGTCGCAGATCCGGTTCCACGTCTCCCGGTCGTAGCGGCCCTTCGATCGCGAGGGTGCCCCCTCCATCAACTTCTCCACCTCGGGGCGACCTCGCCCAGGAGCTTCTGGAGCTGCTCGTCTTTCAGGTCGTTCAGCGGCGGCTCGTCAGCACTCAGCATGGCCGCAACGCTACCGACCCGCCCACGGCCACTGCGCCGTTTCACCGAGATCAGCCCTGATCAGGGGCCGTCGTACGGCTTAGTGGTCGGCTTCGGAAGTCCTTCGGGGGTTGACCAAGTCTCAGGCAGAGGCTGCTTGGAGAAGGGTTTCGGCCGCGGTGGTGCGGGCGTAGAGGACGGATCGGCCAGCGCGGTGGGCGCTGACCAGGCCCGCGTTACGTAGTGCGGTGAGGTATTGGGATACCCCGGCTGGGGAGAGTCCGGTGCGGTGGGCCAACTGTGTGGTGGAGGCCGGGGTCTCCAGTTCGGTCAGCAGCAAGGTCCGTGAGCGGCCCAGTACGGCGGCGAGGGTGCTGGTCTGAGTGCCCGGCCGCGGCGTCCAGAGCGAGCCGACACCGCGTGCCGGATAGACGAGTTGGGGCGGGTCGGGCAGCGTCGTCCGGGTCCGCAGTCCCGGTCCGGTGAAGACCGAGGGGATCAGGAGTAGTCCTGTACCTGCCGTCTCGCGGGTCAGCGGTTGCTTTCGGCGGGCCAGCCGCAGCCCATTATCGTCCCAGCTCACCGAGGTGTGCAGGTCGTTGAAGAGGTGGCCCGCGCCGTGCTCGGCGACCATGCGGGCCCGGTAGAAGATGTCTGCGTCCAGCACTTCCCGGATCCGTGCCCAGTAGGGGGCGAGTGCCAACTCCCAGTACGTTCCGATCTCCTCTGTGACCTTGGCGAGGCGGGTCTGCGGGTCGGCGTGCAGGGTCCGCAGCCGGGGGCCGAGCGTTCCCTGGTGGCGGGCTAGGTGGTCGAGGTCCTGGCGCACCCGGTCGGCAGGCGAGGCGAGGATCGCATCCTGCTCTGCCGCCGGTGTGGGAGCCGGTCCGGCGGGGGCCGGGTTGAGGAAGTCGGGGACGTAGCCGGTGGGCGGGATCAGCTCGGCCAGCCAGCCCCGGTCCAGCCCGGCGGCCACCACACGCGGCCATACCTGGTCGGCCCAGGGCCGGTGGACCGGATGAGGCGTGCCGGACGTGAGCAGCCGGAAGCTGGGCGCGATCTCCCACATCGGCGAGAGGGCGAACCGCACCTGCGCCAGGTCCCTCGCCGAGAACGCCAACGCTGCCAGGACGACCACTCCTCGATGGATTCAGGCATGTGTGAATCAATGGCGGGCCAGCCTATCGTGCGGAGATCATCCCGCCATGACTGCACAAACGATCACCGCGGCGGCATCGGGCACCTTCCGTCTCGGGGACCTGAGGGTCAACCGGGTCGGTTTCGGCGCGATGCGCCTGCCGCAGCACGGCGAGGCGTTCGTGGCCGACGCCGTCCCGCGCGACCGCGACCAGGCGATCGGTGTGCTGCGCCGCGCGGTGGAGCT
Organism: Streptomyces sp. S4.7; assembly: GCF_010384365.1. Lineage (NCBI taxonomy): Bacteria > Bacillati > Actinomycetota > Actinomycetes > Kitasatosporales > Streptomycetaceae > Streptomyces > Streptomyces sp. S4.7. The sequence goes on from NZ_CP048397.1 coordinate 1,553,515, forward strand.
CGGCGTGAACCACATCGACACCGCCGCGTTCTACTTCTCACCGCTGCGCTCCGCCAACGAGCTGATCAACCGGGCGCTGGCCCCCTACGGGGACGATCTCGTCATCACCACCAAGGTCGGACCGGGCCGCGACCCTGCGGGCCAGTGGCTGCCGCACGCCACCCCCGAGCAGCTGCGCGGCCAGGTCGAGGAGAACCTGCGCCAGCTAGGCCGCGACCACCTCGACGTGGTGAATCTGCGCATCGTCGGCACCAATTCCATCGCCGACCGCTTCGGGGCACTCGCCGAACTGCGCAAGGCCGGACTCATCCGTCACCTGGGCCTGTCCAACATCCGCCCCCACCACCTCGCCGAGGCTCAGAGCATCGCGCCGGTGGTCTGCGTGCAGAACATGTACGGCATCGGCGCATCAACCGAGCAGAAGGAGTTTCTGCGCATCTGCGGTGAGCAGGGCATCGCGTTCGTGCCGTTCTACTCGATCGCTGGCACCGGACGCGAAGGCGGTGCGACCGCCGACGACAGCACAGAGGTGCAGGCCATCGCCCGCGCGCACGGGGTGAGCGCAGCCCAGATTCGTCTGGCGTGGACCCTGCACCAGGGCGCCCACGTGCTGGCCATCCCCGGCACCGGCGACCCTGAGCACCTCGCCCAGAACGTGGCCGCCGGCGCTCTTCGTCTTTCTGCGGACGAACTCACCGTTCTGGACTCCCTGCGCCACGCAGCCACATGAACAAGACCCCCGTGATGTTGTGATCCACTTCTGCTGATCGGCTTGTCTGCCTTGCCTGTTCCTGCTGCCCGCCCGATAGCCCTGACCGCCGCAGAGAGGCACCGGTTGAAGAAGGCGGCCTATGGTCATCTGACTCCGCACCAGGCCAGGGTCCGGTCTCGGATCGTGCTCTTGGCGGCTCGGGGCAGGTCCAACGCGCGGATCGCGGTCGAGATGGGAGTGCACGTGGACACCGTGCGCACCTGGCGGAGCCGGTTCGCCGACAGTGGCCTGCCGGCCCTGGCCGACCGCAAGCGCAGCGGGCACCCGGCCCGCTTCACCCCCGTGCAGGTTGCCGAGGCCAAGGCCCTGGCCTGTCAGCTCCCGGCCGAGACAGGGGTGCCTTTGTCACGCTGGTCGTGCCCGGAACTGGCCGCCGAACTGACCGCACGCGGTGTCACCGACACCGTCTCGGCATCCACCGTGCGCCGCTGGCTTCGCCAGGACGCGCTCAAGCCCTGGCAGTACCAGTCCTGGATCTTCATCCGGGACCCGGACTTCCGCGCCAAGGCCCAGTGCATCCTTGACCTCTACGCCCGCACTTACGAAGGAGAATCCCTCGGCGCGGACGAGTACGTAATCTCCAGTGACGAGAAGACCTCGGTCCAGGCCCGATGCCGCTGCCACCCGACCCTCGCTCCAGGCCGGGCCCGGGCGATGCGCGTCAACCATGAGTACGGCCGCGGCGGTGCCGTGGCCTACCTGGCCGCCTACGACGTCCACCGGGCGAGAGTCTTCGGCCGATGCGAGGCCACCACCGGCATCCCGCGGTTCATGGCCCTGGTCGAACAGGTCATGACGCAGGAGCCCTACGCCAGCGCGAAGCGCGTCTTTTGGATCGTCGACAACGGCTCCTCCCACCGGGGGAAGAAGGCCGTCGACCGTCTGACCACGGAGTTTCCGAACGCGGTCATGGTCCACACCCCCGTCCGCGCATCCTGGACAAACCAGATCGAGATCTTCTTCTCGATCGTGCAGCGCAAGGTCGTCTCACCCAACGACTTCACAGACCTGACCCAGGTCCGGGACCGGCTCCGAGCATTCGAAGACCGCTACAACGCCACGGCACAGCCGTTCCAGTGGAGGTTCACCACCTCCGACCTGGATGATCTGCTGGCCAGACTCGATCGGCACACCACCGATCACCAGAAGGAATCCTCCGTCGCAGTGGCAGCTTGATCAACCCCCGAAGGACTTCCGGAGCCGATCACTTAGCGTTGTTTTTTCGGCGAGAACTACTGGGACCCCTCCCCCGGCCGGACCATGAACGGCGTGCACGCGAGCGGGCCCCACGATCACCGGGTGATCGTGGGGCCCGCTCGCGTCGGCCGGTGAGGCGGTCGCCTCAGACGTTGAAGCCCAGCGCGCGCAGCTGCTCGCGGCCGTCGTCCGTGATCTTGTCGGGACCCCACGGGGGCATCCAGACCCAGTTGATCTTCAGCTCGTTGACGATGCCCTCCGTCGCCGACTTCGCCTGGTCCTCGATCACGTCGGTCAGCGGACAGGCCGCGGACGTCAGTGTCATGTCGAGGGTGGCGACGTTGGACTCGTCGATGTGGACGCCGTAGATCAGGCCCAGATTGACGACATCGATCCCCAGCTCGGGGTCGACGACGTCGTACAGCGCCTCGCGGACCTCCTCCTCGGAGGCCGGCTTCATCGTCACGGTCTCGTTCTCGCTCATGCGGTCTCCTTCTGCGCGGTGTCGCCCAGTGCCTGGGCCGTCGCGTCCTTCCACGCCATCCAGCTCAGCAGCGCGCACTTCACACGGGCGGGGTACTTGGAGACGCCGGCGAACGCCACGGCGTCCTCCAGCACCTCCTCCATCGCGTCGTCGGGTTCGATCCTGCCCTTGGACTGCATCAGTTCCAGGAAGGTGCTCTGGATCTTCTGCGCGTCCGCCAGCTCCTTGCCGACCAGCAGGTCGTTCAGCACGGAGGCGCTGGCCTGGCTGATGGAGCAGCCCTGGCCCTCGTACGACACGTCGGCGACGCGCGAGCCGTCGTACTTCACGCGGAGCGTGATCTCGTCACCGCACGTCGGATTGACGTGGTGCACCTCCGCGTCGCCGTCCCGCAGACCGCGCCCGTGGGGGTGCTTGTAGTGATCCAGGATGACTTCCTGGTACATGGAATCCAGCTTCACCGGTCAATCCCTCATCCGAAGAAATTACGGACGTGCTCCAGTCCGTCGACCAGAGCGTCGACCTCGGACCGCGTGGAGTACAGATAGAACGACGCCCGCGTGGTCGCCGGAATTCCGTACCGCAGGCAGACCGGCCGTGCGCAGTGATGACCGACCCGGACCGCGATGCCCTGCTCGTCCAGCACCTGCCCCACGTCGTGCGGGTGGATGTCTCCGAGTGTGAAGGAAATCGTGGCACCGCGCTCCTCGGCCGTGGACGGGCCGATGATCCGCAGGGAGGGGACCTCCAGCAGCCGCTGCACCGCGTACTCGGTGATGGCGTGCTCGTGCGCGGCGATCCTGTCCATGCCGATCGCGCTCAGATAGTCCACGGCCGCGCCGAGGCCGACGGCCTGGGCGATCGGGGGCGTACCCGCCTCGAACTTGTGCGGCGCCGGGGCGTAGGTGGAGGAGTGCATCGACACGGTCTCGATCATCTCGCCGCCGCCGAGGAACGGCGGAAGGTCCTCCAGCAGCTCCTGGCGGCCCCACAGGACGCCGATACCGGTCGGGCCGCACATCTTGTGGCCCGTGAAGGCCACGAAGTCGGCCTGGAGCGCCTGCACGTCGACCGCGACGTGCGGGGCCGCCTGCGAGGCGTCGATCAGCACCAGCGCGCCGACCTCCTGCGCGCGGCGGACGATCGCCTCGACCGGGTTGACCGTGCCCAGGATGTTCGAGATCAGCACGAAGGAGACGATCTTCGTCTTCTCGGTGATGACCTCGTTGATGTTCGACAGGTCGAGCCGGCCGTCGTCGGTGAGGCCGAACCACTTCAGCTTCGCTCCGGTGCGCTGCGAGAGCAGCTGCCACGGCACGATGTTGGAGTGGTGCTCCATCTCCGTGATGACGATCTCGGTCTCGTGGTCCACCCGGTAGGGCTCGTCGGCCCAGCCCAGCATGTTCGCCACGAGGTTGAGCGACTCGGAGGCATTCTTGGTGAATATCACCTCGTCGCGGCTCGGCGCGTTGATGAAGGCGGCGACCTTGTCGCGCGCCCCTTCGTAGAGCGCCGTGGCCTCCTCGGCGAGCACGTGGACGCCGCGGTGCACGTTGGCGTTGTGCTGCTCGTAGTACTCGTTGAGGGCGTCGAGTACCTGGCGCGGTTTCTGGGACGTCGCCGCGTTGTCCAGGTAGACGATCTTCTTCCCGTCGTGGACCAGCCGGTCCAGCAGGGGGAAGTCCTTGCGGACCGCCTCGTCGAGCAGTCGGTCCGGCCCGGTGAGGAGGCCTGACGGCTGTGTCACGCGGATACGCCACCCTTCACGTACGCCTCGTAGCCCTCGTTCTCCAGCTTGTCCGCGAGCTCGGCGCCGCCGGACTCGGCGATACGGCCCTGCGCGAAGACATGCACGAAGTCGGGCTTGATGTAGCGGAGGATCCGCGTGTAGTGCGTGATCAGCAGCGTGCCGACCTCTCCGCTCTCCCGGACGCGGTTGACGCCCTCGGAGACCACCCGCAGCGCGTCGACGTCCAGACCGGAGTCCGTCTCGTCGAGGATCGCGACCTTGGGCTTGAGCAGTTCGAGCTGGAGGATCTCGTGGCGCTTCTTCTCGCCGCCGGAGAAGCCCTCGTTGACGTTGCGCTCAGCGAACGCGGGGTCCATCTGGAGCTGTTCCATCGCGCTCTTGACCTCCTTCACCCACGTACGCAGCTTGGGTGCCTCGCCGCGCATGGCGGTGGCGGAGGTGCGCAGGAAGTTGGAGACCGAGACCCCGGGGACCTCGACGGGGTACTGCATCGCGAGGAAGAGCCCGGCGCGGGCGCGCTCGTCGACGGTCATGTCCAGGACGTCCTCGCCGTCCAGCGTCACGGTGCCACCGGTGATCGTGTACTTGGGGTGGCCCGCGATGGAGTACGCGAGGGTCGACTTGCCGGAGCCGTTGGGGCCCATGATGGCGTGCGTCTCGCCCTGCTTGACGGTCAGGTCGACGCCCTTGAGGATCTCGCGGGCACCGCCCTCCGCCTCGACAGTGACGTGCAGGTCGTTGATTTCAAGGGTTGCCATGGGTGACTCAGGACTCCTGGGTGACGGAGACGAGCACATCGTCCCCTTGGATCTGTACGGGGTATACGGGGACGGGGCGCGTCGCGGGCAGACCGTTCGGCTTGCCGGTACGCAGGTCGAAACTGGAGCCGTGCAGCCAGCACTCGATCGAGCAGTCCTCGACCTCGCCCTCGGAAAGGGACACGTTGGCGTGCGAGCAGATGTCGTTGATCGCGAACACCTCGCCCTCGGCACGGACGACGGAGACCGGTACGCCGTCGAGTTCGACCCGCTTGGGGGTGCCTTCCTCCAGCTCGGTCAGTCCACAGACTCGGACGAAGTTCATCAGACCGATGCCTCCAGCTCCGCCTCGATCTTGGCGATCAGGCGCTCCTCCACGTCGGGCAGTCCGATCTGCTGGACCAGCTCGGCGAAGAAGCCGCGGATGACGAGGCGGCGGGCCTCGACCTGCGGGATGCCGCGCGACATCAGGTAGAAGAGCTGCTCGTCGTCGAACCGGCCGGTGGCCGAGGCGTGACCGGCGCCGGCGATCTCGCCGGTCTCGATCTCCAGGTTCGGCACGGAGTCGACGCGGGCGCCGTCCGTGAGAACCAGGTTCCGGTTCATCTCGTAGGTGTCGGTGCCCTCGGCGACGGCGCGGATGATCACGTCGCCGATCCAGACGGCGTGCGCGTCGTCGCCCTGGAGCGCGCCCTTGTAGACGGCGTTGGACTTGCAGTGCGGGGCGTTGTGGTCGACCAGGAGGCGGTGCTCCTGGTGCTGGCCCTTGTCGGTGAAGTACAGGCCGAACAGCTCGGCCTCGCCGCCGGGGGCCGCGTACCGCACGCGCGGGTGGAGCCGTACGACGTCGCCGCCGAAGGTCACCACGATCGACTTGAACGAGGCGTCCCGGCCGACCAGCGCGTTGTGCTGGGAGACATGGACGGCCTTGTCGTCCCAGTCCTGCACGGAGACGACGGTCAGCTTGGCGCCGTCACCTACGAGGAAGTCGACGTTGGCGGCGACCACCGCGTCACCGGTGTGGTCGATGACCACGACCGCCTCGGCGAAGGCGCCCAGCTCGATCACCTGGTGCACGAACGCGGTACCGCCCTGGCCGTGCACGGTGATCCGGATCGGCTCGGTGAGCACGGTCTCCTTGGGAACGGAGACGACCGACGCCTTCTCGAACGAGGTGAACGCCTGCGCGGCGACCCGGTCCACCGGCGTACCGGCCCTGCCCACGCGCGGGTCGTCGCGGCCGACGGTCTCCTGGACGACGCCCGCGGGGGCGGACACCTCCGTACGGATACGGCCGTCGGCGACGGCCGTACCGTCCTGGAGACCGCGCAGCCGCTCGAGCGGCGTGAACCGCCACTCCTCCTCGCGACCGTGCGGAACCGGGAAGTCCGCGACGTCGTAGGACGGCGGCGCGCTCATGCGCGTGGCGACGGTCGACTCGGCGGCCACCGCGATCGAACCGGCGGTGGTGGAACCCACCGGAATGTTCTGAGCCTCAGCCATGGCTGTCGTCGTGCTCTCTCTCTGCCTCTTGGGGAATCGGTCGCTTCTGCGGACTGGCGCTCGGGGAAGCGTCAGCCGACGGAGCCTTCCATCTGGAGCTCGATGAGCCGGTTGAGCTCCAGGGCGTACTCCATGGGCAGTTCCTTGGCGATCGGCTCGACGAAGCCGCGCACGATCATCGCCATGGCCTCGAACTCGGTCATGCCACGGCTCATCAGGTAGAAGAGCTGGTCCTCGGAGACCTTGGAGACCGTCGCCTCGTGCCCCATCGACACGTCGTCCTCGCGGACGTCCACGTACGGGTAGGTGTCGGAGCGCGAGACCGTGTCGACCAGCAGCGCGTCACAGAGCACGTTGGACTTGGATCCGGGCGCGCCCTCACCGATCTCGATGAGCCCCCGGTAGGAGGTACGGCCGCCGCCTCGCGCCACCGACTTGGAGACGATGTTGGACGAGGTGTTCGGAGCCATGTGGACCATCTTGGCGCCGGCGTCCTGGTGCTGGCCCTCGCCCGCGAAGGCGATGGACAGGGTCTCGCCCTTGGCGTGCTCGCCCATCAGGTAGACGGCCGGGTACTTCATGGTGACCTTGGAGCCGATGTTGCCGTCGACCCACTCCATGGTCGCGCCCTCGTAGGCCACGGCACGCTTGGTGACGAGGTTGTAGACGTTGTTCGACCAGTTCTGGATGGTCGTGTAACGGCAGCGGCCACCCTTCTTGACGATGATCTCGACGACGGCGCTGTGCAGCGAGTCCGAGGAGTAGATCGGCGCCGTGCAGCCCTCGACGTAGTGGACGTAGGCGTCCTCGTCGACGATGATCAGCGTCCGCTCGAACTGGCCCATGTTCTCGGTGTTGATACGGAAGTAGGCCTGGAGCGGGATCTCGACGTGCACGCCCTTCGGCACGTAGATGAACGAACCGCCGGACCACACGGCCGAGTTCAGCGACGCGAACTTGTTGTCGCCGACCGGGATGACCGTGCCGAAGTACTCCTGGAAGAGCTCCGGGTGCTCCTTGAGCGCGGTGTCGGTGTCCTGGAAGATGACGCCCTGCTCCTCCAGGTCCTCGCGGATCTGGTGGTAGACGACCTCGGACTCGTACTGGGCCGCGACACCGGCGACGAGGCGCTGCTTCTCCGCCTCGGGGATGCCGAGCTTGTCGTAGGTGTTCTTGATGTCCTCGGGCAGGTCCTCCCAGGACTCCGCCTGCTTCTCCGTGGACCGGACGAAGTACTTGATGTTGTCGAAGTCGATGCCCGACAGGTCGGAGCCCCAGCTCGGCATCGGCTTCTTGCCGAACAGCTTGAGGCCCTTGAGACGGAGCTTCAGCATCCACTCGGGCTCGTTCTTCTTCGACGAGATGTCGCGCACGACCTCTTCGGAGAGCCCGCGCTTCGCCGTGGCGCCTGCGGTGTCGGAGTCGGCCCAGCCGTATTCGTACTTGCCCAGTCCGTCGAGCTCAGGATGGGCGGTCTCCGTGGGGAGCGTCATGCGGGGTTCCTCCCGGCCGTGCTTTCGGATGCTTGATCTTCGGTCTGCTGGCTGATCTGCGGTGGATCGGTCTGTGGGGTGTCGGGCCCCGGGGTGCGGCCGGCCCGTGAAGTACCGGGTGGCGCGCCGTGCCCGGCTCCGTGGGGGATGAACGTCGTGCACACCCCGTCACCGTGGGCGATGGTCGCCAGCCGCTGCACATGGGTGCCCAGCAGCTCGGAGAAGAACTCCGTCTCCGCCTCGCACAACTGCGGATACTTCTCGGCCACGTGGGCCACCGGGCAGTGGTGCTGGCAGAGCTGCTCGCCCTGCTGGTTCGGAGCGCTACGAGCCGTAGCAGCGTACCCGTCGGCGCTCAGCGCCTTCGCGAGTGCCTCCGTGCGTTTCTCGGGGGCGGCGTCCTCGACCGCTTCCCGGTACGCCTCCGCCTGGGTGGCGATCCGGTCACGGGCGAAGGCGGCGACAGCCGCGTCACCCCGGGCACCGCCGCCCGCGCCGCGGGCGATCCACTCGATGGCGTCGGCGGCGAGCTTGTCGTACGACTGGTCGAAGGCGTCCCGGCCACAGTCGGTCAGGGCGAACACCTTGGCGGGCCTGCCACGCCCTCGTGAGCCGTAGACTCGCTGGTCACGCGGCTCCACGACGGTGTCGGCGACCAGCGCGTCGAGATGGCGGCGGACGGCGGCCTGGGTGAGCTTCAGACGCCCCGCGAGGTCGGAGACCGTGGACGGGCCGTGGTCCAGGATGGAGCGCGCGACCCGGTTGCGCGTCGAGCGCTCACCGGTCGCGAGTTCCTCCTGCGGAGCCTCGCCAACGTATTTCACAACGCCATTGTTGCGTAATTCCTTCGAGAGTGACAACAGCCGTCCGGTACGACGAGTGGTGCCCTACGTCACTTAGGGTCACCTAAGAAGCGCCCCCGGACCCGGAACGCGCGGGGCCGCTGCCTAGACTCACGGCATGCGCAGCGTCGTCGGAGAGCCGGTGGTCCAGGTCCGGGGCCTGGTCAAGCGGTACGGGACCAGGGCCGCGGTGAACGGCCTGGATCTGACGTTCCGGGCGGGCACGGTGTCCGCCGTCCTCGGCCCCAACGGAGCCGGCAAGACCACCACGATCGAGACCTGCGAGGGCTACCGCAGGCCGGACGAGGGCACGGTGCGCGTCCTCGGACTCGATCCCGTCGCCGACGCCGCCCGGCTGCGCCCCCGCATCGGGGTGATGCTCCAGTCCGGCGGCGTCTACTCCGGCGCCCGCGCGCAGGAGATGCTCCGCCATATGGCCGCCCTGCACGCGAACCCGCTGGACGTGACCGAACTGATCGAGCGCCTGGGACTCGGCGGCTGCGGACGCACGGCCTACCGGCGGCTCTCCGGCGGCCAGCAGCAGCGGCTCTCACTCGCCATGGCGCTCGTCGGCCGGCCCGAGCTGGTGTTCCTGGACGAGCCGACGGCGGGGCTCGACCCGCAGGCCCGCCGGTCCACCTGGGACCTGGTGCGCGAGTTGCGCGCCGACGGCGTGACCACCGTCCTGACCACGCACTTCATGGACGAGGCCGAGGAGCTGGCCGACGAGGTCGCCATCGTCGACGCCGGCCGGGTGGTGGCGCACGGGACCACCGAGGAGCTGTGCCGGGGCGGCGCCGAGAACACCCTGCGCTTCACCGGCCGCCCCGGACTCGACCTCGGCTCGCTGCTCAAGGCACTGCCCGACGGGTCTGCCGCCGCCGAGCCGGCGCCGGGCGTGTACCGGATCGGCGGCACGATCGACCCGCAGCTGCTCGCGACGGTGACGTCCTGGTGCGCGCAGCACGGGGTGATGCCGGACAGGATCTCCGTCGAGCGGCACACGCTGGAGGACGTCTTCCTCGAACTGACCGGCAAGGAGCTGCGGCCATGAGCGCCGGTACACGGACGGGCGCGGACGAGGGCACGGGCACCGGCGGATACGCGCCCGCGCCGGGCGCGGCGCCGCTGTCGCGGATGATCGCGGCGCAGACGGTCTTCGAGACGAAGATGCTGCTTCGCAACGGCGAGCAGCTGCTGCTGACCGTGATCATCCCGAGTCTGCTGCTGGTGCTGTTCTCGACGGTCGACATCATCGACACGGGCGCGGGCGCGCCGGTCGACTTCCTCACGCCCGGCGTCCTCGCGCTGGCCGTGATGTCGACCGCCTTCACCGGGCAGGCCATCGCGACCGGCTTCGAGCGCCGGTACGGGGTACTGAAGCGGCTCGGCGCCTCGCCGCTGCCGCGCTGGGCGCTGATGACCGCCAAGACGCTCTCCGTCCTGGTCACCGAGGTGCTCCAGATCGTGCTGCTGACTGTCATCGCGCTGGCGCTCGGCTGGTCGCCGGAGGGCGGCCCTCTCGCCGTACTCCTGCTGCTCGTCCTCGGTACGGCGGCGTTCTCCGGGCTCGGCCTGCTGATGGCGGGCACGCTCAAGGCCGAGGCGACGCTGGCCGCGGCGAATCTGGTCTTCGTACTGCTGCTCGTGGGCGGCGGTGTGATCGTGCCGCTGGACAAGTTCCCGGACACGGCGCAGACGCTGCTCGGTCTGCTGCCGATCTCGGCCCTCTCCGAGGGGCTGCGGGAGGTGCTCCGGCACGGTGCGGGGATGCCCTGGGGCGAGCTCGGGGTGCTGGCCGTCTGGGCGGTGCTCGGGCTCGGAGCGGCGGCCCGCTTCTTCCGCTGGGAGTAGCGCGCCGGGGCGCGCGGGGACCCCCTCGTGACTGCGTTCACAAACCCCCGCCTACCATGGTTGCCGTGTGGAACCCCCTCGACTACATCGCCCGGCGCTGGACGCCCTCCCCCCGTGTCCTGCGCCGCGCCGCGCTCTCCGCCGTCGTGATGACCGTCGTCATCATCGTCACCGGCGGCGCGGTCCGGCTCACGGGCTCCGGGCTCGGCTGCGACACCTGGCCGAAGTGCACCGACGACAGCCTGTTCGCGACACCCGAGCAGGGTCTGCACGGCGCGATCGAGTTCGGCAACCGGATGCTGACGTACGTCCTGTCGGCCGCCGTCGGCTGGGCGATCGTCGCCGCCCGGTCGGTCAAGCCCCGCCGGCGCGGTCTCACCCGGCTCGCGTGGAGCATGTTCTGGCTCGTGGTGGTGAACGCCGTCATGGGCGGCATCACGGTCCACATGGAGCTGAACCCCTGGACGGTGGCCGTCCACTTCCTGCTCGCCAACGCCCTGCTCACCGTCACGGTCCTCGTCTGGAAGCGCACCCACGAGGGCGACACGACGCCCCGGCCCCGGGTCCCGCGTCCCGTACGGAAGCTGTCCTGGGCGCTGATCGTCACCACGGTGCTCCTGGTCACCCTGGGGACGACCGTGACCGGTTCCGGCAAGCACGCGGGCGACAGCAGCGAGGTGCCGCGCATGCCGTGGGACTGGATCGACGCGGCGCACGTGCACGCGGCGGCGGCTTGGGCGGTCTGCGCGCTGGCGATCGCGATGTGGCTGGTGCTGCGTGTGGTGGACGCCCCGGACGACATCCGCGCGCGGGCGCGTGACCTGCTGATCGTGCTGCTCGCGCAGGGCGGTATCGGTTACGTCCAGTTCTTCACCGACGTGCCCGAGTTCCTGGTCGGCGTCCATATGCTCGGCTCCGCGCTGACCTGGGTCGCGGTGCTGCGCCTGGCCCTGAGTCTGCGTGAGCGGCCCGTGGCGGACCCGGAGATCCCGGCTCAGGCGGACCCGGCCGACCCGGCGCTGTCCACCGCCTGAGGGGTCCGTCCGGTCCGGCCGACCCGAGCGGCCTGACGGGCCGTCACATACCGTCCAGGCCGTACACCCGGCGGGCGTTGCCCGAGGCGATCATCTCCGCCACGCGCTGCGCGTCGGCCAGCGCCCACGAGCCGTCCGCCACCCAGCCGCCGAGCACCCGCGCCAGCGACTGTCTGAACACCCTGGCGCCCACCACGTGCAGTTCGGGCAGTCCCCGCGCGCCGCTGGAGTAGAGCAGCTTCCCGAACGGCGCCAGTTCCAGCACCTCCGCCAGTACGTCCGCCGCGCGGGCCCCGGTGTGCGCGAGGGCCGGGCCGAGATCCACGTACACATGCGGATGGGCCGCGGCGAGCCGGGCGGCGTGCCGGTGGTACGGCAGGCCGTGCAGCAGCACCAGATCGGTGCCGAGCCCGGCGGTGGCCGCCGCGAAGCCCGCGATCCGCGCCGGACCGCCGTCGGGGCAGTCGGCCCGGCACCCCTCGCCGCCGCCCGCGTGCAGTTGGAGCGGCAGCCCCGTGGCGACGGCGGTCCACAGCAGATGGCGCAGCAGTACGGGGTCGGTCAGCCGCCCGCCCACCCGTCGCCGGGCGAGCCAGCGCCCGGCGGCCGTACGGACCTCGCCGGGGCCGGGCGGATCGTCGGCCGGGACGGAGCCGTGGCGCAGGGCGGCCACGGACACGAAGGCGACGGCCGATTCGGCCGCCGTGTGCACGGCGTGGGCGAGATTGGCGAGCAGCGAGTCGACGGTGCCCGAGGTGTCGGCCACCTGCCGGGCGAGGAGTTCGAGCCGTACGATCTCGCGGGCCTCGGCGGCGCCGGCCGCGGCGATCTCCTCGGGCCCGGTCAGATCACCGGGCAGCCCGGTGTCGACCAGATAGGTGGTGACGCCGGTGCCCCGCAGCAGCCGCCGCCCGGCCTCCAGGACGCCGAGCTCCCGGCGCCTGGCGAGATAGCCGGCGGGTGAGGTGTGCGGCTCCAGTCCGAGGAGCGGCGGGCACCAGCGCCGTACGGCGAATCCGGTCTGGGTGTCGAAGAAGGTGGTGCCCGCGGCGGGGGGTCCTGCGGTCCGGCCGAGCTGGGCCTCGAAGGTGCCGAGGCCCAGCTCCGTACGGAGGACGCCGTGGCAGTTCTGGTCCACCAGAGTCGTTGTCTCGATCATGGCGCTTCCCGTCGTGGACCGTATCCCTACAGTCCTAACGGGAAAAGCGTGCCCGAGTGTTGGCCGACCCCGCGCCGAAACAGCCCCTGGGGCGTGACCAGGTGCGCTTCCCGGCCCGGCGAGGGTCGCCCGGACGGGGCTATTTCGCGGACGCGCCCTGGTCGTTGTCCGGGCCGCCGATCTGGATGCCCGCCATGCGCGTCCACTCGTACGGGCCGGTGCGGACCTTCGCGGCGAACTCGCCGTCGAAGGACTCGTGCACCGTGATTCCCGCCTTCTCGACGGCCTTCAGCGCCACGTCGTGGGTGGGGGCGACCAGGTCGCCCCAGTCGCCGTCCTGCGCCACCAGCACGATGCGGGTGCCTGCCCGGCCCAGATACGCGAGCTGCCCCTCGGCGGCGCCGCCGTGCCGCCGCGCGAAGGCGCCGATCTGCTTCGCCAGCCGGGCCGCGCGCCGTTCGTCGAGTACGGCCCGCCGGCTCGCACGCGCGCCGTCGCCGGTCTGCTCGTCAACCTCGGTCTCTGCCATGACCGACATGCTACCGACGGGTAGTCCTTCTATCGAAGGAAGGGGTCCACCGCGACGGCCACGAAGAGCAGCGACACATAGGTGATCGACCAGTGGAACAGCCGCATCTCCTTCAGCTTGCCGCCCGTCGCACCGGACTTGGCGCGCGACTGGAGCCCGTGCGCCTCCCAGAGCCACCAGCCGCCGGCCACCACGGCCACCGACGTGTAGAACCAGCCGGTGTAGCCGAGCGGCGTCAGCAGCAGCGACACCACCACCATCACCCAGCTGTAGAGCACGATCTGGCGGGCCACGGTCCGGTTGGACGCGACGACGGGGAGCATGGGCACGCCCACGCGCGCGTAGTCCTCGCGGACCTTCATCGACAGCGGCCAGTAGTGCGGCGGCGTCCAGAAGAACATCACCAGGAAGAGGATGACGGCGGCCCAGGACAGCGAGTTGGTGACGGCAGACCAGCCGATGAAGACCGGCATGCAGCCGGCGATGCCGCCCCAGACGATGTTCTGCGAGGTGCGGCGCTTGAGGATCATCGTGTAGACGACGACGTAGAACAGGAGCGCGCCCAGCGCCAGCGCCGCGGACAGCCAGTTGACCAGCAGTCCGAACCAGAGCGTGGAGATCACAGCCAGCGAGAGCCCGAAGACGAGACCCTCACGGGGCGACACCATGCCGGTGACCAGCGGACGCTGCGACGTACGGTCCATCATCGCGTCGATGTCCCGGTCGATGTACATGTTCAGCGCGTTGGCGCCGCCGGCGGACAGATAACCGCCGACGCAGGTGACGAGCACCAGCCACATGTCCGGCACGCTCTGGGCGGCCAGGAACATCACCGGGACGGTGGTGATGAGCAGCAGCTCGATGATCCGTGGCTTCGTCAGCGCCACGAACGCTTTGACGCGGGCCCCGAACGGCCGATGGCCCCCCGGGCTCGGAGTCAGGACGACCCCAGCGGGTCGGGACTCGACGGCCGTCACGCACACCCCAGACAGAGAAATCCCAGCAAGCTCCGGGCGTGAAGGCCCGGTAAAGGCTTGCGCGTACCACGCCACTCTAGACGTTGCCCCTATGCCGTTCTTCGCGGGGGTGGGCTCGTGTTGACGCCTGGTGGGGGCCTGTGGTGAAGGGGCGGGCGTCACCGCGTGGCCGCCCGCGAGAGGTGCGCCCGACATCCGCCCGGCACCCCGACGACGTCTCTTCTTTACAGAGGTATTCACCCACGTGGACGGGACTGGTCGCGCGGCGTCACGAGGGTAGGCTCGGCAGCGAACCGGTGCGCCCTCAGACACCGGGATTCGACATGTGGAGAGGAGCCCTGACTCAGGGTGAGCACCAAGCCGACCACCACAGATCTCGAAGAGTGGACCGACCTGGACCGCAAGGCGGTCGATACCGTCCGCGTCCTGGCCATGGACGCCGTACAGAAGGTCGGCAACGGCCATCCCGGTACGGCGATGAGCCTGGCCCCCGCCGCCTACGTGCTCTTCCAGAAGCTGATGCGGCACGACCCGGCCGACGCGCAGTGGACCGGACGCGACCGGTTCGTACTCTCCGCGGGCCACTCGTCGCTGACTCTCTACATCCAGCTGTATCTCGCGGGCTACGGCCTGGAGCTGGACGACCTGAAGGCGTTCCGCACCTGGGGCTCGAAGACCCCGGGTCACCCGGAGTACGGCCACACGGTCGGCGTCGAGACCACCACCGGGCCGCTCGGCCAGGGTGTCGCCAACGCCGTGGGCATGGCGATGGCCGCGCGTTACGAGCGCGGCCTCTACGACCCGGACGCGGCCGCGGGCACCTCTCCCTTCGACCACACCATCTGGGTGATCGCCGGTGACGGCTGTCTCCAGGAGGGTGTCTCCGGCGAGGCGTCCTCGCTGGCCGGTCACCAGAAGCTCGGCAACCTCGTCCTGCTCTGGGACGACAACCACATCTCCATCGAGGGTGACACCGAGACGGCCGTGTCCGAGGACACGCTGAAGCGGTACGAGTCGTACGGCTGGCACGTCCAGCGCGTCGAGCAACTGCCCGACGGCGACCTCGATCCGGCCGGTCTGGCGCGCGCGCTGAAGGCGGCGCAGGCCGAGACCGAGCGGCCCTCGTTCATCGCCGCCCGCTCGATCATCGCCTGGCCCGCCCCGCACGCGCAGAACACCGAGGCCGCGCACGGCTCGGCGCTCGGCGACGAGGAGGTCGCCGCCACCAAGCGGGTGCTGGGCTTCGACCCCGAGCAGACCTTCGAGGTCGGCGACGAGGTCCTGGCGCACACGCGTGAGGCGCTCGACCGGGGCCGCGAGACGCGCGCCGAGTGGGAGAAGACGTTCGCCGCGTGGCGTACGGCCAACCCCGAGCGCGCCGCGACGTTCGACCGGGTCCGCGCGGGCGAACTGCCCGACGGCTGGGAGCAGAAGCTGCCGGTCTTCGAGACCGGCAAGGCCGTCGCCACCCGCGCCGCGTCCGGCAAGGTGCTCCAGGCGCTCGGCGCGGTCATCCCCGAGCTGTGGGGCGGCTCCGCCGACCTCGCGGGCTCCAACAACACCACGATCGACAAGACGTCGTCGTTCCTCCCGGCGGACAACCCGCTGCCGGAGGCGGACCCTTACGGCCGCACGGTGCACTACGGCATCCGTGAGCACGCCATGGGTTCGACGATGAACGGCATCGCGCTGCACGGCAACACCCGTATCTACGGCGGCACCTTCCTGGTGTTCTCCGACTACATGCGGCCGGCCGTGCGGCTCGCCGCGCTGATGCAGGTGCCCGTCACGTACGTCTGGACGCACGACTCGATCGGTCTCGGCGAGGACGGTCCGACGCACCAGCCCGTCGAGCACCTGTCCGTGCTGCGCGCCATCCCCGGTCTGAACATCGTGCGTCCCGCCGACGCCAACGAGACGGCGATCGCGTGGCGCGAGATCCTGAACCGGCACGCCAAGGGCGCGCCGCACGGTCTGGCGCTCACGCGTCAGGGCGTGCCGACGTACGAGGCCAACGAGGGCGCGGCCAAGGGCGGTTACGTGCTGTTCGAGGCCGAGGGCGGTGAGCCCCGGGTGGTGCTGATCGGTACGGGCTCCGAGGTTCAGCTGGCCGTCGAGGCGCGCGAGCGGCTCCAGGCCGAGGGGATCGCGACCCGTGTGGTGTCGATGCCTTCGGTGGAGTGGTTCGAGGAGCAGGACCAGGCGTACCGGGACAGCGTGCTGCCGCCCTCCGTGAAGGCGCGCGTCGCGGTCGAGGCCGGTATCGGGCTCACCTGGCACCGGTTCGTGGGTGACGCCGGCCGCGTCGTCTCGCTGGAGCACTTCGGCGCTTCGGCCGACGGCAAGGTCCTCTTCCAGGAGTTCGGCTTCACCGCGGACGCGGTCGCGTCCGCGGCTCGGGAATCTCTGGCAGCCGTAGAGCGCTGACGCCGGTATACGACAAGTAGGAGATGCAACTCTCATGACAGACGCACTCAAGCGCCTCTCCGACGAAGGCGTCGCGATCTGGCTCGACGACCTGTCGCGCAAGCGCATCACATCCGGCAATCTCGCCGAACTGATGGACCAGCAGCACGTCGTGGGCGTGACGACCAACCCCTCGATCTTCCAGAAGGCGATCTCCGAGGGCGACGGATACGAGACCCAGCTGACCGACCTCGCGACCCGCCGGGTCACCGTCGAGGAAGCCGTCCGCATGATCACGACGGCGGACGTCCGTGACGCCGCGGACATCCTGCGGCCGGTCTTCGACGAGACGCAGGGCCAGGACGGCCGCGTCTCCATCGAGGTCGACCCACGGCTGGCGCACAACACGCGGGCGACCGTCGCCGAGGCCAAGCAGCTCGCCTGGCTGGTGGACCGCCCGAACACCCTCATCAAGATCCCGGCCACCGAGGCGGGGCTCCCGGCGATCACCGAGACGATCGCCCATGGCATCAGTGTCAATGTGACGCTGATCTTCTCGCTGGAGCGCTACCGCAAGGTCATGGACGCGTACATCACCGGTCTGGAGAAGGCGAAGGACGCGGGTCTCGACCTCTCCAAGATCTACTCGGTGGCGTCCTTCTTCGTCTCCCGCGTGGACACCGAGATCGACAAGCGGCTCGACGCGCTGGGCACGGACGAGGCGAAGGCCGCGCGCGGAAAGGCCGCCGTCGCCAACGCCCGGCTGGCCTACGAGGCGTACGAGAACGTTTTCGGCGGCGACCGCTGGGCGGCGCTGGACCGGGCCCAGGCCAACAAGCAGCGCCCGCTGTGGGCCTCGACGGGCGTCAAGGACCCCGCGTACCGGGACACGATGTACGTCGACGACCTGGTCGCCCCGCACACGGTGAACACCATGCCGGAGGCCACGCTGGACGCGGTCGCCGAGCACGGAGCGGTCTCCGGTGACACCGTGAAGGGTACGTACGACCAGGCGCGCGCCGATCTCGAAGCCATCGAGAAGCTGGGCATCTCCTACGACGACGTCGTCCAGGTGCTGGAGGACGAGGGCGTGGAGAAGTTCGAGAAGTCCTGGACCGACCTGCTCAAGTCGACCGAGGCGGAGCTCCAGCGCCTCGCCCCTTCGGAGGACTGAACCCTTGACCGCAACCCACGGAGCGAATCCGCTTCGTGACGCCGCGGACCGACGGCTCCCGCGTATCGCGGGGCCGTCGGGCCTGGTCATCTTCGGCGTCACGGGCGATTTGTCCCGTAAAAAGTTGATGCCCGCCGTCTATGACCTCGCCAATCGCGGTCTGCTGCCGCCGGGCTTCTCGCTCGTCGGCTACGCCCGTCGCGAGTGGCAGGACGAGGATTTCGCGCAGGAGGTCCACGACGCCGTCAAGGCCCACGCCCGTACGCCGTTCCGCGAGGAGGTCTGGCAGCAGCTCATCCAGGGGATGCGCTTCGTCCAGGGCGACTTCGACGACGACCAGGCCTTCGAGAACCTGAAGTCCACCATCGAGGACCTCGACAAGGTGCAGGGCACGGGCGGCAACTTCGCCTTCTACCTGTCCGTACCGCCGAAGTTCTTCCCCAAGGTCGTCAAGCAGCTCAAGAAGCACGGGCTGGCCGACCAGAAGGAGGGCTCCTGGCGGCGCGCCGTCATCGAGAAGCCGTTCGGTCACGACCTGGCCTCCGCGCAGGAGCTCAACAAGGTCGTGCACGAGGTCTTCCCGTCCAACGAGGTCTTCCGGATCGACCACTACCTGGGCAAGGAGACGGTCCAGAACATCCTGGCGCTGCGCTTCGCGAACACCCTCTTCGAGCCGATCTGGAACCGGTCGTACGTCGACCACGTGCAGATCACCATGGCCGAGGACATCGGCATCGGCGGCCGGGCCGGCTACTACGACGGCATCGGCGCGGCCCGTGACGTCATCCAGAACCACCTCCTGCAGCTCCTCGCGCTCACCGCGATGGAGGAACCCTCCTCCTTCGACGCGGACGCCCTGGCCGCCGAGAAGACCAAGGTGCTCGGGGCCGTGCGGCTGCCGCACGATCTCGGCAAGGACACGGTGCGCGGGCAGTACGCCGCCGGCTGGCAGGGCGGCGAGAAGGCCGTCGGCTATCTGGAGGAAGACGGCATCGACCCCAAGTCGAAGACCGACACCTACGCCGCGGTGAAGGTGGAGATCGACAACCGCCGCTGGGCGGGTGTCCCGTTCTACCTCCGTACCGGCAAGCGGCTCGGCCGCCGGGTCACCGAGATCGCGGTCGTGTTCCAGCGGGCCCCGCACTCCCCCTTCGACCACACGGCCACCGAGGAGCTGGGGCAGAACGCCCTGGTCATCCGGGTCCAGCCGGACGAGGGCGTGACCATGCGGTTCGGATCGAAGGTGCCCGGCACGGCGATGGAGGTGCGGGACGTCTCGATGGACTTCGCCTACGGCGAGTCCTTCACGGAGTCCAGCCCCGAGGCGTACGAGCGGCTGCTGCTCGACGTGCTGCTCGGCGACTCCAACCTCTTCCCCCGTACGGAGGAGGTCGAGCTCTCCTGGAAGATCCTCGACCCGATCGAGCACTACTGGGACAAGCACGGCAAGCCCGCGCAGTACGAGTCCGGGACCTGGGGTCCGGTCGAGGCGGACGAAATGCTCGCACGACACGGACGGAGCTGGCGTCGGCCATGAAGATCGACCTTACGGACACCACGTCCAGCAAGATCAACAAGGCGCTGGTCGAGGGACGCCGGGCGATCGGCACCCCGGCCGTCGGCATGGTCCTCACCCTGGTCCTCGTCACCGACGAGGAGAACGCGTACGACGCGCTCAAGGCCGCCAACGAGGCGTCCCGCGAGCACCCGTCGCGCAAGCTGGTCGTCGTCAAGCGGTTCTCCCGCTCGGCGCGCGACCGGTCCAAGGCGCGCCTCGACGCCGAGGTGCGGGTCGGTGTGGAGGCCGGCACCGGCGAGACGGTCGTACTACGGCTGTACGGCGAGGTCATAGAGCACGCCCAGTCGGTCGTCCTGCCGCTGCTGCTGCCCGACGCGCCCGTCGTGGTGTGGTGGGCGGCCAACGCGCCCGACAACCCCGCCAAGGACCCGCTGGGCACACTGGCCCAGCGCCGGGTGACGGACACCTACGCCGCCGAGAACCCGATCGCGGAGCTCAAGGCCCGCGCCGCCGTCTACACACCCGGCGACACGGACCTCGCCTGGAGCCGGATCACCCCGTGGCGTTCGATGCTGGCCGCCGCGCTGGACCAGGTCGACTGCAAGGTCACCTCGGTCCGGGTGGAGGGCGAGGAGCTGAACGCGAGCTGCGAGCTGCTCGGCATGTGGCTCGCGCAGCGGCTGCACGTCCCCGTCACCCGCGCGGTCTCGGGCGGCCCCGGTCTCACCTCCGTACGGATGGAGACCGACTGCGGGCCGATCGAGCTCCGCCGGACGGACGGCTCGCTGGCGACGCTGTCCATCGAGGGCCAGCCGGACCGGGCGGTGGCGCTCAACCGGCGGGAGACCTCGGAGCTGATCGCCGAGGAGCTGCGCAGGCTGGACCCGGACGACACGTACGCGGCGACGCTGCGGTTCGGCCTGGACCGGCTGGAGCCGGTGAAGGCGGACGGCGGGGGTGAGGGCGACGGCGACGGCGCCCCGGCGGCGGAGAAGGCGGCTCCCGCGCGCGGGTCGGCCGCCAGGAAGGCGGCGTCGAAGTGAGCGTTCCGCAGCTCGTCGTTCACCGCGACAAGGAGCTGATGGCGCAGGCCGCGGCGGCCCGGCTGATCACGAGGATCGTGGACGCCCAGGCCGCGCGCGGCAGCGCGTCGATCGTCCTGACCGGCGGGCGCAACGGCAACGGGCTGCTGGCCGCGCTGTCCGCGGCGCCCGCCCGCGACGCGGTCGACTGGGCCCGGCTCGACCTCTGGTGGGGCGACGAGCGCTTCCTGCCCGGCGGCGACCCGGAGCGCAACGACACGCAGGCCGGGGCCGCGCTGCTCGACTCGGTGCCGCTGGATCCGGCGCGGGTGCACACGATGCCGGCGTCGGACGGGCCGTACGGCTCCGACATCGAGGCGGCGGCCGCCGCGTACGCGACCGAACTGGCCGCGGCGGCGCGGCCGGAGGACCACGCACGGGTCCCGTCCTTCGACGTGCTGATGCTCGGCGTGGGGCCGGACACGCACGTCGCCTCGCTCTTCCCCGAACTGCCGGGCGTCCGCGAGAGCGAGCGCACGGTGGTCGCGGTGCGCGGCGCGCCGAAGCCGCCGCCGCTGCGGATCTCGCTGACGCTCCCCGCGATCCGGGCGGCGCACGAGGTGTGGCTGCTGGCGGCGGGCGAGGACAAGGCGGAGGCCGCTGAGATCGTGCTCTCCGGCGCGGGCGAGGTCCAGGCGCCGGCGGCGGGCGCGTACGGGCGGGCGCGGACGCTGTGGCTGCTGGACGAGGCGGCGGCGTCGAAGCTGCCGCGCGCGCTGTACCCGGCGGGCTCGGCCTGAATCCTCGGACAGCGCTTCTGATGGAGCGTCATATCGCCGACAGGGCGGCCCGGTTCGTGCACACGGACCGGGCCGCGGTGCGTTCTGCCCCGGTACTCTCTCCCGGCCGGGCTGTCAGTGGGTCCCGGTAGCGTTCTTTCCCTACCGCAGTGCGGGGTTCGTTCCCCTGCGGGATTCATGGTGCGTAAACGGGGAGAGGTGCGTGCGCAATGGGCTGGCTGTCGGCGGGCGAGGGGTATGAAGTCGCCTTGGTGGAAGGCCGGGTGACCGCGAGGTCCACAGCGGGGCGGTCCGCGGGGCGGCAGTTGAAGACCCTGCCCAAAGGGGTGCAGACACATCCCGAGGTGGACCGGCTGCGCAAGCTCGCCCAATGGCTGGACCGGCACGCGACGGAGTGCGTGGCGCGGGTGGACAGCTGGATGGTGTCGTCCCTGCCCGTTCCCACCGGGCTGCTCGGCCGGGTGTGGCCCGACGAGGCGTGGCAGGCCGGGCTGCGCGACATGGTGGTGATGGGCGGGAGTCCGGACGAGGTCGGCTTCCTGCGGGACGCCGGCGACTCCGGCGAACTGCGGGTGGTCGATCCGGACGGCGAGACCATCCCGATCTGGACGATCTGCGTGAGTTCGCCGCCGAGTTGGGGCTGACCCAGGGGGTGGAGCAGATCCACCGGGCCACCTGGCGCAAGCCGGCGGACCTCGTCGAGAAGGCGACCTCGGTGTCGGACTTCGCGGGTGGCACCTACGACTCGCGGTTCGGCCTGGCGGCGCGGGCGGCCTCGCTCGGCTACCGGGTGTCGGGCGGCTACGCCACCTGCCGGATACGGGAGGCCGGGGCGATCACCGAGGCGTCGGTGTGGATCGGGGAGCCGTACTGGTACGGGGAGCCCGAGACCGGCGACCTGAGCTGGAGCGTGGTGGACGGACGCTCGCTGCGGCTGCCGGAGGTCGGACCGGTCGCCTGGTCCGAGGGGATGCGCATGGCCGCGGCGCTGTACGCCGGCCGCACGGTCGAAGAGGGGGAGAACGCGTGAGTGACACGGGGGCAACGGTGCCGGCGGGAACAGGGACAGAGGCTGAGACCATGGCGGCCGGGACCGAAGCGCGGGCCACGGCCGAGCAGTTGCTGCGGGCCGGAGCGGTGCTGCCGCCCGGCACGGCCGACGCGGGAGAGCGAGCGGTCCCGCTGACCACACGCGCCTACCGGCACCCGGGTCTCGACGACCGGGTCGTGGTGCGGCTG
The DNA here is from genome assembly GCF_010384365.1 of Streptomyces sp. S4.7. NCBI lineage: Bacteria > Bacillati > Actinomycetota > Actinomycetes > Kitasatosporales > Streptomycetaceae > Streptomyces > Streptomyces sp. S4.7. The sequence goes on from NZ_CP048397.1 coordinate 1,576,027, forward strand.
GTGGCCGGGGAGCTGGGTGCGGCCGAGGATCTGGCCGTCGGCTTCCTCGGGCTGGAGCCGGACGGCGAGCCGGCCGAGGTCGGGCTGGGGCTGCGGCAGTCGCTGGGCTTCCCGGAGTGGGTGCTGGTGCACCATCCGGGGGACGGCCGTCAGGCACTGGGGCTCATGCCCGAGCTAAACGGGATCGCCCGGCAGGCGAAGACCAAACCGAAGGTGGCGCTGGCCTCCTACCAGCAGATCGCGGGGCGGCTGGCCGACTCCGTACCGCACTTCCTGCCGACCTTCTTCGAGCGGGCGGGACGGGTCTTCAGCGAGGTGGAGAACCCGGGATTCGCGGGACAGATGTTCCTGCGGGCCCGCGACGCCGAGAGGCAGTACGGCCTGACGGTCTACGAGGAGCGGCTGCACGCGGTGTTCCTGGAGTTCGCGCTGGCCGGGGCGCTGCCGGTGAAGGCGCTGACCGGACACGCGCGGGGGCTCTCGGCCCGGGTGTCCGCCGACGAGGCGTACCGCCGGTTCCGTGAGGTCTGCGTACGGCGTACGGCCGCGGGGTTCGAGCCGTCGATCCAGATGTCGGCCGATCTGCGCAAGCTGGCGAAGGCCGCCGGGATGGACCCGGTGGAGGCGGAGGGCGCCTATCTGACCGAGCTGCTCGCCCTCCCGGCGACGCGGAGGGCGGCGCCCGGCTGGTGGAAGGGACACCGCCCGGCCCTCGTTACGCTTGCCCGGCGGGAGCCCGCCACGTGCGGGACCCTGCTGAATCTGCTGCCCGAGGACAACGAATGCGCCGAGTTCTGGCTTGAGTTGCTGGAGGAGTGCGGGGCCGCCGAAGGGCTCCTGGACGCCGCGTTGCCGGCCGAGCGGCGGCCGGAGGACGGAACGGCCGGCTGGTATCTGCGCTTCGCGAAGTACCGGTCCTCTTCGCACAGGACGGCCGCCCGGATGCCGGCACTGCTCTCGCTCGTGGAGCGGGCCGCCGGACGGCTGCGCGCGGAGCTGGCCGGAGCCGGGGCCGGAGCCGAGGCCGTGTCGGTCCTGCCCGTGCCGTACGAGGACGTGGATCTCCTCGACCTGCTGCTGTCGCTGGACGTGCCGGTCGCCGATCCCGCCAGTGAGCGCCGGTTGCCACGTCTGCATCTGGACAGGTGGGCGGCCGACCCGGAGGCGGACCGCCGCGATCTGCTCGCGCTGGCGGCGGACGAGCGCTTCCGTCCCTCCTTCGGGGCGGGGATGGACGGTCTCGGCAGCGAGATCGCGCCCCCGCCGATCCCGTCGCATCCGCAGCGCCCGCCACGCCCGCCGCACCGGCCGCTCTCAGCCCCGCCCGGATCACCGCCGCCTCCGGACTGTGGTCCGCCGCCAAGGCCGTGCTCGCGGCCGGTGTCCCCGCCGCCGGCGCGATACCGCAGGCGGAGCTGTTGCGCGCCGCACACACCGCCCGGCTGGCCGGACTGCACCGTGCCGAGGCCGCCGCCCTGCGCGTGGTGCGCGGCCTGCGCGAAGCCCGGACGGGTCACGCGGGACACAGGCTGGCCGACCTGGTCTCGGCGCTGCGTGAACTCCTGCTCACCACCGGCCTGTTGGCGGCGGGCGACGGCTCCCCCGAACTGATCGGCACCGCCCGGCGCGGCTACCGGCCGGGGGGTGCGCTGCGCGTCCACGGCGTCTGCCGGGAGCCGGTGATCAGCGCCACCGGGTACGGAGGAGTGGTCACCCATCTCGTCAGCGACGACAACCGCTGGTTCTCCGTGGCCGACGTCAAGCCAGGTGGTTCGGCACGTGCGCGTGGCGCGGCGACGGCCCCCGTCACCGTCGGCGCGACGGTCCTCGACCACGCCCAGCCCTCGCGCGGCGGTCTGCTGATCAACGGCGCGACGGTCTCCCCCGACGGCCGGCTCGGCTCCGGCAAGGGGGTCAGGTCCAGCCCCGTCGCCGGTCTGCCCTGGTCGTCCGGTCCGGCCGCCGCCCTGTTCGCCCGCCGGCCGGCCGAGACCGTGACCGAGCTGCTCTCGACCGGGGACGGCACGGGAGAGGATCAGACGGGGCGGATCGGCGAACTGATCGGCTGCGACCTGGTGATCACCGGAGCCGTGGGCGATCAGCTGCTCGCCCGTGAACTGCCGCATCCGGACGCCGGTCCGCCGACCGGGCCGCTGATCCGGCTGATGGCCGCCCACCCGCATCCGGACCTCGCCCACACGGCCAATCTGCGGCGGCTCGCCACTCGCCCCGGCCTCCGTGTCCGAGTGGTGGGCCGGATCGACCCCGATCGCGCCGCCACCCTGCGTCCCCTGGCTGTCGGGCCGGTGCCGGGCACCGAGGCGACCCTGCGTCTGCCGCCGGAGTGGCTGGACCGTGCCGATCTCGGCTACGACCGTCTCCAGGGGGCGCATCTCCCGCCGCCCGACGTCTGTCCCCCGACCGCGCCCGAGCACACCGGGCCCGACATGCTGGCCGACTCCCCCGTCTGGCGCGTCCGCCGTCTGACGGAACTCGCCGTCGCAGGCGGGCGCCGGGCGGTCGCCGAGTCCGCCCGCGGCGGCGGCTCGCGCGGCGACGGCGCCGCGCTGCGGGCCACCGGGTTCCACACCGCCGCCGAGCTGAGCGGGGCTCTCGGCTTCGAGGCGGACCGCCGCACCCGTGACACCTTCGGCCGGATCCGCGACGACGGGACGGACCGCTACGCGTCGGCGTGGCTCGCCGCCGCCTTCCATCTCACCAGCACGGAGCGGGCGTTGGTGCGCGCGAGCTGGGCCGCGGAGTAGTACCACCGGGCGGGCCGGGCGGGTTGCCCCGCGGCCCGCCCGGCGACCGGGGGCACACGCCAGGAGCCCCGCTACTTCTCCAGGAAGGGCTCCAGCAGCCCCGGCACGGCGCGCACCGCGAACGCCAGCCCCTCGCCCTCCGCCGCGTCGTACACGTCGTACGCCCCGTCCCCGGCCGCCGTCGTCGCCGTGAGCGTCAACAGCCCGGCCCGGCGCTGGAAGTACGACTGCCTGACCGTCCAGCCGATGACACCGCCCCGCTGGAGCGCGACGGTGGAACGGCGGACCGTGCCCGAGCGGGCGACCAGATAGCCGCCGCTGAGTCCGTGCCCGAGGCTGCGGTAGGCGTCGAGCGCGAGCAGCACCGCGACGGGCAGCAGCACCGCCGCGCAGACGGCGGCGACGGGGAGCAGCACGTCGCTGACGAGCAGCCCGGGAATCAGCAGGACCAGCACCGGCACCAGCGCGGAGCCCACCGCCCAGCGCAGCCGTCTGCCGCGCGCGGCGAGCGGGTGCGCGGTGAGCCCGGCCGCACCGGTCGGGGACGTGGTCTCGCGCAGGACCTGCGCGGCCACCAGGTCCGCGGCGGCCCTCGGCGCGGCCGGCAGCAGTGTCTTGAGATCGGTGTGCTTGTCGTCGTCCTGGGCGAGCCCCGTGGCGACGGCGTCGACCCGTGCGGCGCCGACCAGCCGCACTCCCAGGGGCTCGACCAGTTCCACACCCCGCAGCCTGCGCTCCTCCATGGAGACGGACCGAGAGGTGAAGAGACCTCGCCGGACGCGCAGGGTGCCGCCGGGCTCGCGCTCCAGCCGGTAGTTCCACCACATCTCGACCCAGAGGCCGAGCGAGCCGACTATGCCCGCGAGGAGCGCCGCGACCACGAGCACCAGGATCATCGTGAGGATCGAGGTGTCGCGGAACCGGTCGCCGATCCAGTCGATCACCTCGTGCTGGACCCCGAACCACTCGCTGACCTGCATCACACCGCCCGCCGCCGCCCCGCCCAGCAGGGGCGCGACGAAGGAGAGGGGCGCGTACCGGATCCAGCGGGGATCGAGAACGGCCAGCATGCCGTCCCGGTGCGCTCCGGCGGTGTCGGAGGGGGTGCGGTCGAGCAGCTCCGTACGGAGGCGCTCGCCCTCCGCGCGGGTGACCGGGTCGAGTTCCAGGGTGGATTCGCCGCCGCTGTGCTCCCCCGTACCGATCCGGACCTTCACCAGGCCGAGGATCCGCAGCAGGGGATTGGCCGTCAGATCGACGCTCCTGATCCGTTCGCGGCCCAGTGAGCGGCGTTTGACCAGGAGCAGGCCGGTGTGGAGTTCGGCCCGGTCGGGGCCGATGCGGTAGCGGGTCCGGCGCCAGCGGACGTGGTCGGCGCCGATGCCGCAGACGATCATCAGCAGTGCCGCGGGCAGTACCCAGGCGAGCGCGCGCCCGGCCCCCATACCGCCGGAGAGGCCGACGGCGGTGGGTACTCCCGCGCCGGTCGCGACGCCGGTCATGACGGCGGCGGTGACCAGCAGGGTGCGCCTGTCGAGCTTGCGCCACTCCTCCCCGGGCGCGGGGACGGCGGCCGTGCTCACGTCGCGTCCCCGGGCGTCGCCTGGGTGATGTGGGTCAGCCGCTCGGCCAGTTCGGCGGCCAGTTCATGGCCGAGCCCCTCGATCCGTACGGCTCCTTTGGAGGAGGCGGTGGTGACGATGACGGTGGAGAGCTTGAACAGCTGCTCCAGCGGCCCCCGTACGGTGTCGACGGTCTGGATCCGGGACATCGGCGCGATCCGCCACTCCTGCCAGAAGTAGCCGGTGCGGACGTAGACCGCTTCGTCCGTCACCTCCCAGCGGTGCACCCGGAACCACCAGATCGGCATGAGGACCGCGCAGGCCAGGCCGAGCACGGCCAGGACGGCGGCGGGCACCAGCAGCCAGACGCGGGCCGGGGCTATGAGCGCGCCCAGCAGCGCGAGGACGGCCACCGGTGCCAGGGTGAGCAGCAGCCACTGCGCCCGCCACCAGGTGACCGCCCTCTCGTTCAGTGTGTTGTCGGGCGGCCGGAGCCGCCGCTCCCCCTCCGTCATCGGCTCAACGCCCCCGCAGCGCCCGGTACTTCTCGACCAGCTCCGCCGTCGAGGCGTCCAGCGGCTTGTCGGCCGGGCTCTCCCGTCCGCCGTCGATCTGGGTGAGGATCGGCTCGATCTCCTTGGCGAGGACCTTGCCCAGCTCCACGCCCCACTGGTCGAAGGAGTCGATGTTCCACACCGCGCCCTGAACGAAGACCTTGTGCTCGTAGAGTGCGATGAGCTGGCCGAGTACGGAGGGGGTCAGCGACTCGGCGAGGATGGTGGTGGTCGGGTGGTTGCCCCGGAACGTCTTGTGCGGCGCGAGCTCGTCGGGGACGCCCTCGGCCCGGACCTCTTCCGGGGTCTTGCCGAAGGCGAGCGCCTGGGTCTGGGCGAAGAAGTTGGCCATCAGCAGGTCGTGCTGGGCGATCAGCCGGTGCGGGAGGTCGTCGACGGGCCGGCCGAAGCCGATGAAGTCGGCGGGGATGACCTTCGTACCCTGGTGGATCAACTGGTAGTACGCGTGCTGGCCGTTGGTGCCGGGGGTGCCCCAGACGACCGGTCCCGTCTGCCACTCCACGGGCTCGCCGTCGCGGTCCACGGACTTGCCGTTGGACTCCATGTCGAGCTGCTGGAGATACGCGGTGAACCGGGACAGGTAGTGGCTGTACGGCAGGACGGCATGTGACTGGGCGTCGAAGAACGCCCCGTACCAGACCCCCAGCAGGCCGAGCAGCAGCGGTGCGTTGGACTCGGCGGGCGCGGTGCGGAAGTGCTCGTCGACGAGGTGGAAGCCGTCGAGCATCTCGCGGAAGCTGTCGGGTCCGACGGCGATCATCAGGGAGAGCCCGATGGCGGAGTCGAAGGAGTACCGGCCGCCGACCCAGTCCCAGAACTCGAACATGTTGGCGGTGTCGATGCCGAAGTCGGCGACCTTCTCCGCGTTCGTGGACAGCGCCACGAAGTGTCTGGCCACCGCGTCCTGATCGCTCTGGAGCTCGGTCAGCAGCCAGTTGCGGGCCGAAGTGGCGTTGGTGATGGTCTCGATGGTGGTGAAGGTCTTGGACGCGATGACGAACAGCGTCTCGGCGGCGTCCAGATCGCGTACGGCCTCGTGCAGGTCCGCGCCGTCGACGTTCGACACGAAACGGACCGTCAGATCGCGGTCGGTGAAGGACCTCAGCGCCTCGTAGGCCATCGCCGGGCCGAGGTCGGAGCCGCCGATCCCGACGTTGACGACGTTACGGATGGGCCGGCCCGTGTGGCCGAGCCATTCGCCCGCCCTGACCTTCTCGGCGAAGGCGGCCATCTTGTCGAGGACGGCGTGCACACCGGGCACGACGTTCTCGCCGTCGACCTCGACGACCGCCTCGCGCGGGGCGCGCAGCGCGGTGTGCAGCACCGCCCGGTCCTCGGTGGTGTTGATCCTCTCGCCGCGGAACATCGCGTCCCGCAGCTCGGCGACGCCGGTGGCCGCCGCCAGTTCACGCAGCAGCGTGAGCGTCTCGTCCGTCACCAGATGCTTGGAGTAGTCCAGGTAGAGGTCACCGACCTGGAGGGTGTAGCCGGTGCCGCGCGCCGGGTCCTCGGCGAACAGCTCCCGCAGACTCCTCTCCCCCAGCTGCTCACGATGCTTTCCCAGCGCGCTCCACTGGGGCATCCGGTTGAGCCTGGCGCGGCCTTCTGCCTTGTTCTCGGACATCTTGCTCCAGCCCACTTCTTCTCGTACGTGACTGCCTGCGTGAGTGCGGTGCCCAGCTGCCCTCCCAACCTAATTGATCAGAGCGCCGAGCGACGCGACACCGAGCGTGAACGCACCGGCCGCGAGCAGCGCGGGCGCGTTGAGTCCCCAGGCCCCCGCCACCAGCCCGCCGAGCAGCGCGCCGAACGGTGCCCCGGCGATGGCGAGCGTGCGGAAGGCGGAGCTGATCCGGCCCAGCATCTCGGCGGGGCTGCGCTCCTGGACCAGCGTCGCCTGGTTCACGTTCCAGACCATGCCCATGACCGCGAAGACGGCCATGGCGGCGATCGCCGCGGTGAGTTCACGGACGGTCCCGAGCACGGTCAGCGCGCAGGTCTGGACGATCCCGGCGACCAGGACGCTGCGGATGCGCCCGATCCGGGCCGAGAGCCGCGGCGCGACCAGTCCGCCGGCGACACTGGCGACGCCGAACGCCGTGATGACCGCCGCGTATCCGCTGATTCCCGCGTCCAGCCAGCCGGTGATGTGCAGGACGAGGGTCGCGATCAGGGCGCCCATGCCGATGTTCGACAGGGCGGTCGCGACGGACAGGCCGCGCAGCGCGCTGTCCCGCCACAGGGCGCGCATGCCTTCGGCCATCTCCGTGCGCAGGGTGCTGCCGGCCGCCTTCGGGGCCCTTGCCGGTGCGTCGGTCCGCAGGGAGGCGATGAGCAGCGCGCCGACGACATAGGTGGCGGCGTTGGCCGCGAACGGGGCGGAGGCACCGAGGATCAGGAGCGCGGGCACCAGCGGCGCCGCGAGGAAGCCACTGGCGACCTGCTGTCCGGTCATCAGGCGGGCGTTGGCGCCGGCCAGCGTGTCACGGGGGACGACGGCGGGCAGCAGGGCCGTGGCCGCGTTGTCGAAGAGCGTCTGGAAGGTGGTCAGCAGGAAGGCGAGGACGAGCAGCAGCGCGATCGTGCCGTGGTCCAGCGCGACGGCGAGTGCGAAGCCGGCCATCAGCGCGCCGCGCAGCAGGTCGACGGCCCACATGGCGCGCCGCTGGTCGACCCGGTCCGCGACGGCGCCGCCCAGCAGTCCGAACAGCAGCCAGGGCACATAGCCGCAGGCCGTCACCGAGGCGATCAGCAGGGGGTCGTCGGTCAACGAGGCCGCGAGCAGCGGCAGCGCGGCGGTCCGCAGCGAGTCCCCGAACCGGGAGATGACGGCCGCGCCCCACAGCCGTCCGAACCCCCCGCGCCACGCGGGCACCCGCGCCCGCACCGCGCTCTCCTCCGCCGGCGCCTGTTCGTCGGTCGCCGGCCCGCCCGCCGCCGCTTCGTCCGTCGTCACAACTGTCCCTTTCGGTCATCCTGTTCGGACCGTAGGGGATGGCACTGACAATCGGCCGTCCGCGAAAACGACTCCGGCCGGACACCTTTGGGTGCCCGGCCGGATCAATTTCTAGATTTCGCCCCGCAGTTTGGCGAGGGCTTCGGCGAGGATCGCCTCGCCGTCCGCGTCGCTGCGCCGTTCTCGTACGTAGGCGAGATGTGTCTTGTACGGCTCTGTGCGCGGTGGGTCCGGGGGATTGTCCCGGTCCTGGCCGGCCGGGAATCCGCATCGTGGGCAGTCCCACGTGTCCGGAACCTGTGCGTCGCTGGCGAAGCTCGGCTGCGTCTCGTGCCCGTTGGAGCACCAGAAGGAGATGCGCAGGCGTGGCGCGGACTCGCCACGCTCGGCCTCACCCATCGGCCCCGCTCCGACCCGGCTTCCCCGGATCGCGTTGCCACTTGCCACGGTCGTAACTCCCTGCGTGAATGGTGCCGCAAGCATCAAGCGTCGAGAGGCAGCTCCGCTGTCGAGCGCCCCAGTCTACGTATGGCCCAACGCGCGTCCAGTGAGTGGAGTTACACCCCCACCGCCGGGACGCAGGGCCTCATGATAGGCCGCGCCCCCGGCGCCGTACCGTACGACTTATCAGTTGTCCAGCTTCATCAGCAGACCAAGCACGACAATGCAGGCGAACCATCCCATACCGACCACGATGGTGATGCGGTCGAGGTTGCGCTCGGCGACCGAGGAACCACCGACGGACGACTGCATACCGCCACCGAACATGTCGGAGAGACCGCCGCCCTTCCCCTTGTGCATCAGCACCAGCAGCATCAGCAGCAGGCTGAAGACGATCAGGGCGATCGAGAACCCCATAATCACGGCTGGACCCTACTTTCCGGAATTCTCTCGAAATGAATTTGATTCGGTATTGAACCGAATTGAACAGGACCACAATGGACAACGGGGGCCGGCGGCATGTGTGAGATGCCGACTCGGCCCCCGTCAGGGTACGACGGATCCGCGCCGCCGCATACTTACTGGTCGCGGAACCTGACGATCTTGACGAACTCCTCGGCGTCCAGCGCCGCACCGCCGACAAGGGCACCGTCCACATCGGGCTGCGCCATGATCGCGGCGACATTCCCGGACTTCACCGAGCCGCCGTACTGAATGCGCACCTGGTCGGCCAGCTCCTGGGAGTACAGCTGCGCGAGCCGGGCGCGGATCGCTCCGCACACCTCCTGCGCGTCCTCGGGGGTGGCGACCTCGCCGGTGCCGATGGCCCACACCGGCTCGTACGCGATCACGACGGACTCGGCCTGGTCGGCCGGGATGTCCTTGAGGCCGCCGTCGAGCTGCGCGAGCGTGTACGGGACCTGCTCGCCCGCCTTGCGGACGTCCAGCCCCTCGCCGATGCACAGGATCGGGGTCAGGCCGTGCTTGTAGGCGGCCCGCACCTTGGCGTTGCACTGCTCGTCGGTCTCGGCGTGGTACTGGCGGCGCTCGCTGTGGCCGACGGCCACGTACGTGCACTTCAGCTTGGCCAGCATCGGCCCGGAGACCTCGCCGGTGTACGCGCCGGAGTCGTGCGAGGAGATGTCCTGGGCGCCGTACTTGATCTTGAGCTTGTCGCCGTCGACCAGCGTCTGTACGGAGCGCAGATCGGTGAACGGCACCAGGACGGCCGTCTCGACCGCGTCGTGGTCCTTGTCACTCAGGGCGAAGGCGAGCTTCTGGACGTGCGCGATGGCCTCGAGGTGGTTGAGGTTCATCTTCCAGTTGCCCGCCATCAGCGGGGTACGGGCGTTCTTCTCGGTCGGGGTTGCAGCTGCCATCAGTAGGTCAGTCCTCCAGTGCGGCGAGGCCGGGAAGCGTCTTGCCTTCGAGGTATTCGAGGCTCGCGCCGCCACCGGTCGAAATGTGGCCGAATGCGTTTTCGTCGAATCCGAGGATCCGGACGGCGGCGGCGGAGTCGCCACCACCGACGACAGTGAAGGCGTCGGAGTCGATCAGGGCCTGGGCGACGGCCCGGGTGCCCTCGGCGTAGTCGGGGTGCTCGAAGACACCCATGGGGCCGTTCCAGAAGACGGTCGTCGCGTCGGCGAGCTTCGACGCGTACAGCCGGTTGGTCTGCGGACCGCTGTCCAGACCCATCTGACCGGCGGGAATGGCGTCGACGGCGACGGTCTCCGGGTTGGCCGGCGCCTTCGTCCTGAGGTCGGGGAAGGAGGGCGCGACGAGTACGTCGACCGGCAGGACGAACTCCACGCCCCGCTCGTCGGCGCGCTTGAGATACTCCTGGACCGCCGGGATCTGGTCCTCCTGGAGCAGCGAGGCGCCGACCTCGTAACCCTGGGCCTTGAGGAAGGTGTACGCCATGCCGCCGCCGATCAGGATGCGGTCGGCCTTCTCCAGGAGGTGGTCGATGACCCCGAGCTTGTCGGAGACCTTGGCGCCGCCGAGGACGACCGCGTACGGCCGCTTCACGTCCTCGGTGAGCTTCTTGAGCACCCCGACCTCGGTGGCGATGAGACCGCCGGCCGCGTGCGGCAGCCGGGCCGGCAGGTCGAAGACCGAGGCGTGCTTGCGGTGCACGGCGCCGAAGCCGTCGCCGACGTAGAGGTCGGCGAGTTCGGCGAGCCGGTCGGCGAAGGCGCCGCGCTCGGCGTCGTCCTTCGACGTCTCACCGGCGTTGAAGCGCAGGTTCTCGAGGACGGCGACCTGTCCGTCCCCGAGCGCGGTGACGACGGCCTTCGCCGAGTCGCCCACGGTGTCGGTCGCGAACGCGACGTCGGCGCCGAGGAGTTCACCCAGACGAGCGGCGGCGGGGGCCAGCGAGAAGGCGGGGTCGGGCGCGCCCTTCGGGCGGCCGAGGTGGGACGCCACGACGACCCGGGCGCCGGCCCCGGCGAGCCTGGCGACGGTCGGCAGCACGGCGCGGATCCGGCCGTCGTCCGTGATGGTGGTGCCGTCGAGCGGCACGTTGAGGTCGGCGCGGACGAAGACGCGCTTGCCGGCGACCCCTTCGTCGAGAAGTTCGTCGATCGTCTTCATGTATCAGTGACTCCTTGAGAGCGGCTCCACGTCCCGCGACGTAGCGAGCACACAGAAGAGCGAGCACACACAGCACACGGACGACAGGGCCCGGTCAGCGCCACGTCGCGCCGCACGAGCCCTGTCGTTCACATCGGGAGTTGTCTACCGGACCGGCGTCAGAGCTGACCGCCGACGAAGGTGGTCAGGTCGACCAGCCGGTTGGAGTAGCCCCACTCATTGTCGTACCAGCCGATGATCTTCACGCTCTTGCCCTGGACCAGGGTCAGGGAGGCGTCGAAGGTGCAGGAGGCCGGCCAGTTGACGATGTCCGAGGAGACGATCGGGTCCTCGGTGTAGTCCAGCAGACCCTTGAGCTGGCCCTCGGCGGCCTTCTGGAACGCGGCGTTGACCTCGTCCTTGGTCACCTCGCGCTCCAGCTCGACGACCAGGTCGGTGACGGAGCCCGTCGGGACCGGGACGCGCATCGCGATGCCGTCGAGCTTGCCCTCCAGCTCCGGGATCACCAGGGCCGTCGCCTTGGCGGCGCCCGTGGTGGTCGGAATGATGTTCTCGGCGGCGGCACGGGCGCGGCGCAGGTCCTTGTGCGGGAAGTCCAGGATGCGCTGGTCGTTGGTGTACGCGTGGACCGTCGTCATCAGGCCCTTGACGATGCCGAAGTTCTCCAGGAGAACCTTGGCCATCGGCGCCACACAGTTGGTGGTGCACGAGGCGTTGGAGATGACGTGGTGGTTGGCCGCGTCGTACTTGTCCTGGTTGACGCCCATCACGATGGTGATGTCCTCGTCCTTGGCCGGAGCCGAGATGAGGACCTTCTTGGCGCCGCCCGCGATGTGCTTCTCGGCGTCGGCCTTCTTGGTGAAGATGCCGGTCGACTCGACGACGACGTCGACGCCCAGCTCACCCCAGGGGATGTCGGCCGGGTTGCGCTCGGAGAGCACCTTGAACGTCTTGCCGTCGACCGTGATCGTGTCGGCGGTGTGGCCCACCTCTGCCTTGAGGCGACCCATGATCGTGTCGTACTTCAGCAGATGAGCGGTGGTCGCGGTGTCACCCAGGTCGTTGACAGCCACGATCTCGATGTCGGCACCCTGCTCCAGCAGCGCGCGGAAGTAGCTGCGACCGATGCGGCCAAAGCCGTTGATGCCTACGCGGATCGTCACGAACCGATCTCCTCGTTGGTACGCCGGGTTTCGACGCCGGCGAGTGCGTATGGGATGTCCCCGACCACTTATGACCCTACCTCCCCCCGGACGCCTCGGTGACATCGACCGGGCGGGTACGGACCGGCGCCGCCCCGTACCGCCGGGTAGGGGTACGGGGCGGCGCGGTCGAGGTCAGCCGCGCAGGGCCCGCAGCGCCTTCCCGAGCAGCGCCGCGCGCCGCTCCGCGTCCGTGATCTGCTCCAGCCCGAAGCCGAGCAGGACGGTGTCCTTCGTGGTGACCGCCGCCGCGCCGGTCCCGGTGTCGTACGTGCCCGCCGCCTCGCTGGCGAAGTACGGGAAGAGGTCCGGGGCGAGGACGGAGGAGGTGACGGTGTACGTACCGGCCTGGTCCAGCGGGTTGCCCGGCGCCGCGCCGAGCGGGCCCGACGCCCCGAGGAGGGCGCCCGCCCCGGTGAAGGCGGTGGCGCCGGCCGTGGAGGTCCGCCCGTACGCGCCGAGGTAGTACTGGCTGAAGTCGTTCGTACGGGTCCGGCCGACCTGTGCGTTGCCACCGGCCTGCTCGCCCGCCTCGATCAGCTTGCCGCCCTCGTTGAGGAAGTCACGGACCGCCAGTTGGGTGTCACCGCCCGGGGCGGCGGCGCCGGTGTGGTGGACGACGGTGGAGAAGTGGCTCAGGACTCCCAGGTGGTGCGGTGCGCCCTGTTCGGCGACGTCCCAGACGGCGGCGTCGAGGCCGTTGGCCCGCAGCGCGTCGACGTACGGCTGCGCGTACTGCGCGGGCGCGCCCTCCTCGGCGACGACGAGGGTGTCGGCCCTGGGGCGCTCGGCGACGGTGTAGGTGAAGCGGTCGCTGGTGGTGCGCTTGCCGCTCTTCGTACGGCCGGTGAACCAGACCTCGACGCGGTCGCCCGCGTCGGCGTCCTCGACCTCGGCGCGGAACTCGTCGAAGTGGAGGTTGTCCTCGCCGCCGTAGGTCTCGCCGCCCTTCCAGGCGCGGAGCTTCTCGTCGTGCGTCCGGCCGCCGTTGATCCGGTAGTTCAGCTCCTTGTCACGCACCGACTTGCGGGCCGTGACGGCGACTTCCTGGTCGGCGCCGCGTCCGTAGGAGGTGGTGAAGGTGTCGGGGGTGAAGTCGGGGGCGCTCAGACCGACCGGGGACGACGGCTGGTCGGGGTGGGAGGCGGTCTCGGCGACGGAGAGCGCGAACGGGATGTTCTTGGCGAACTCCGCCTGGATCAGCTTCTCGTCGTCGGGGAAGTTGAAGCCTGACCGGCAGTCGTCCGCTTCCCACGCGTCGTCGGGGATGCTGTCGGACACCGTCTCGCAGGTGGTCATCTCCGGGGTGAACATCATGATCCCGTTGACGTTGGCACCGTGTCCGTCCGCCTCGCCGTTGGTGGTGTAGAGCTCGGAGGAGACCTGCGGGTAGTAGCCGGGGACGGCGGAGTTCTCGGGGGTGCCGGCGAGAGACCGGTAGAGGACGTCGTCGGGGGTCGGGGTGGCGACCTGCCAGCCCACGCCGTAGAGGAGCAGTTCGGCGGCGGAGTGGTAGTTGATGCCGTAGTCGAACCCGACGCGCTTTTGGAGGCTGTCGATCGCCCGGGTCTCCGGCTCGGAGCCGGGCGAGGCGCCCCGGTAGGTCTCACCGGTGGACAGCGGGGACGAACCCTCGTTGTCGTAGCCCCACTTGTAGGTGAAGTTCCGGTTGAGGTCAATGCCGTCGCCGCGGGAGATGACGCCGTCGCCGTTGACGTCGCGGAGGTTCTTGCGCCAGAGACGGTTGGCGTCGGCGGCGTGGGTCCAGTCGTAGCCGTCGGGGTTGGCCGACAGGACGAACCACAGCTCGGTGGAGTCGACGATCTCGGTGATCCGGCGGTCCTTGCCGTAGTTGTCCAGATAGTGGTGCATCAGCCGCCGCGTCATCTCGGGAGTGATCCACTCCCTGGCGTGCTGGTTGGACATGTAGAGCACGGAGGGCCTGGCGCCGTCCTTGCTCCTGGCCGCGCCCTTGGTGAGCTTGAGGGCGAGGATGTCCTTGCCCTGGACCGTCCTGCCGATCGAGACGACCTTGGTGAGTCCCGGGTGGGCCGCGGCGGTCTCCCGTATCTCCTCCTGGAGATTGCCCGGACCGCTGTACGGGCGGTAGACGCCGTCCCCGGCCGCCTTCAGCCGGGATTCCGCTTGCGGGGAGACCGTCCGCTCGGTGACCTCGACGCCCTTCGTCCCCAGATCGCGTGCCTGGTCGTCGGTGAGGAACAGCTGGACCTTCGCCCTGCCGCCGGGCGGGACGGATTCGCCCAGTTCGTGGGCGTCCTGGCCGGCCGCGAGGAGCAGTGGCACCTGCTCGGCGGTGACCTCGGCGTCGAAGACCTTCAGGGTGTCCGCGGCCGAAGCCGGGGAGTTCCCGGCCGCGGTCTCGGCGCCGGCGCCGGGCGCCGCCGTTATTCCGCTCAGCAACAGTGCGCCCGCCGCGAGGATCGATCTCGCTCCGCGTCTCATGTGCCCCCCTTGCCTGGTCCGTCACAGGCGTGACGGGACGCCGCCAGGCTCGCCAAGCTGCATGACCATGTCAAGAGTGCGTCGAGGCCGTGCGAAATGCCGCTGTCGGCCCCCGTGGGGCACCGGCAGCGGCACATTGGCGTCGCGCGGTCGGAGCGCGACACATCCTCTTGTGGAGAGGAGGCCGGTCAGCCGACGAGGCCGTCCGCCATCTCCTCCGAGAGCGTCGACTCGGTGCCCGGAATGCCCAGGTCCTGCGCCTTCTTGTCCGCCATGGCCAGCAGCCTGCGGATCCGTCCGGCCACCGCGTCCTTGGTGAGGGCCGGGTCGGCGAGCGCGCCCAGCTCCTCCAGCGACGCCTGCTTGTGCTCCATCCGCAGACGGCCGGCGGCGGCGAGGTGCTCGGGCACCTCCTCGCCCAGGATCTCCAGCGCCCGCTGTACCCGGGCCCCGGCCGCCACGGCCGCGCGGGCCGAGCGGCGCAGGTTCGCGTCGTCGAAGTTGGCGAGACGGTTGGCCGTCGCGCGGACCTCGCGGCGCATCCGCCGCTCCTCCCACGCCAGCACCGACTCGTGCGCCCCGAGCCGCGTCAGCAGCGCACCGATCGCGTCCCCGTCGCGTACGACGACCCGGTCCACACCGCGCACCTCGCGCGCCTTGGACGGGATCTGGAGCCTGCGGGCCGCGCCGACGAGCGCGAGGGCCGCCTCCGGCCCCGGGCAGGTCACCTCCAGCGAGGAGGAACGCCCCGGCTCGGTGAGCGAGCCGTGCGCGAGGAACGCGCCGCGCCAGGCCGCCTCGGCGTCGCAGGTCGCACCGGAGACCACCTGGGGAGGCAGTCCGCGGATCGGCCGGCCGCGGCCGTCGACCAGACCGGTCTGACGGGCCAGCTGGTCACCGCCGGTAATCACCCGTACGACGTAGCGACTGCCGCGGCGGAGTCCGCCGGGGGCCATCACCACGAGCTCCGAGTTGTGCCCGAAGATCTCCAGGATGTCCTTGCGGAGCCGGCGCGCGGCGATGCTGGTGTCCAGCTCCGCCTCGATCACAATGCGTCCGCTCACGAGGTGGAGACCACCCGCGAACCGGAGAATCGCCGAGACTTCCGCCTTCCTGCAGCACGTACGGGTGACGGGAAGCCGGGCGATCTCGTCCTTAACCGCTGCCGTCATCGCCATGGGCCGATCCTTCCATGCATCCGGAAAATACGGTCGTACGCGGCGGCCAACAGCTCCGGGTCATGCTTCGGAACCCCGTCCGGCCGGGCCACGGGAGCCAGCTCGACCGCGGCACCGAGCCGCTGCGCGGCATCGGAGAGTGATTCGCTGTCGGGCACGGCGGCCTCGTCGGCAAGCACCACGTCCAGGGCGAGTTTAGGGGCGTGTCGTCCCAAAACCTCCAAATGACGCTGCGGTGAGAAGCCATCGGTTTCACCGGGTTGCGGCGCGAGGTTCAGCGAGAGGACCCGGCGGGCCTTCGTCTCGACGAGCGCGTCGAGCAGCTCGGGCACCAGCAGATGGGGGATCACGGAGGAGAACCAGGAGCCGGGGCCGAGCACCACCCAGTCGGCGTCCAGGACGGCGGCGACGGCCTCGGGGACCGCCGGCGGGTCGTTCGGCACGAGATGCACGGACTGCACCTCGCCGCGGGTCAGGGCGACGGTGGCCTGTCCCCGTACGGTCTCGATGTCGTCCGGACGGGCCGGGTCGTGGCCCCGTACGAGCGCCTGGAGCTCCAGCGGCACCGCCGACATCGGCAGCACCCGGCCGTGGGCACCGAGGAGCTTGCCGACCAGGTCCAGGGCCAGGACATGGTCGCCGAGCTGTTCCCAGAGGGCGACGATCAGCAGATTGCCGACGGCGTGCTCGTGCAGGTCGCCCCTGGACTGGAAGCGGTGCTGGATGACCCGGGCCCAGGTCTGGCCCCAGTCGTCGTCGCCGCACAGCGCGGCCAGCGCCTTGCGCAGATCGCCGGGCGGCAGCACGCCCAGCTCCTCGCGGAGCCGGCCGCTGGAGCCGCCGTCGTCGGCGACCGTGACGACGGCCGTGAGGTCGCCGGTGATCCGGCGCAGCGCCGTCAGGGAGGCCGACAGCCCCATGCCGCCGCCGAGCGCGACGACCTTGGGCTGAGCACCGCGCCCACGCCCGGCCAGCGCCGGTGCGGCCCTGCGCAGCCGACGCAGCCGGAAGTTGCGTCCGGTCACTCGCGCCCCATGTCCCGGTGGACGACCACGGTCTCCATTCCCTCGGCGGCCAGCCGGGCGCCGAGCTTCTCCGACATGGCGACGGAGCGGTGCTTGCCGCCGGTGCAGCCGACGGCGACGGTCACATAGCGCTTGCCCTCGCGGCGGTAACCGGTGGCGATCAGCTCCAGCAGCTCCGTGTAGCGGTCGAGGAACTCCTTGGCACCCGGCTGGTTGAAGACATAGCCGGACACCTCCTCGTTGAGACCGGTGAAGGGGCGCAGCTCGGGGACCCAGTGCGGGTTCGGCAGGAAGCGGCAGTCGACGACGAGGTCGGCGTCGACGGGCAGGCCGTACTTGTAGCCGAACGACATGACGGTGGCCCGCAGCTCCGGCTCCTCGTCACCGGCGAACTGGGCGTCCATCTTGGCGCGCAGCTCGTGGACGTTGAGGCTGGAGGTGTCGATCACCAGGTCGGCGTCGCCGCGCAGCTCGCGCAGCAGGTCGCGCTCGGCCTCGATGCCGTCGACGATCCGGCCGTCACCCTGGAGGGGGTGCGGACGGCGTACGGACTCGAAGCGGCGGACCAGGGCCTCGTCGGAGGACTCCAGGAAGACGATCCGCCGGGTCACCTGCTTGGCGTCGAGGTCGGCCAGGGACTCACGGAGGTTGTCGAAGAAGCGACGGCCCCGGACGTCGACGACCACGGCGATCCGCGCCACGTTGCCCTGCGAGCGGGCGCCGAGCTCCACCATCGTGGGGATGAGCGCGGGCGGCAGGTTGTCCACGACGAACCAGCCGAGGTCCTCCAGGCACTTGGCGGCCGTGCTGCGGCCCGCTCCGGACATGCCGGAGATGATCACCAGCTCGGGGATGGCGGGCTCGGGGGCGCTCCCTTCGGGGACGGCCGGGCCGCCCGTCGTGCCGGGCCCTCCCGCGGGCTCACCCGCGGTCGCCCCGGTGGACTTCCCGCCGGCCTTCTCGGCCGCCACCTCCGCGGCCTCCTTGGGCTCACCCGTACTCACGTCCGCCACTCCGTCCCGGTCTCGCTCAGTCATGCGTGCTGCCCCCGTCGTCTTCCATGATCTCTCCTGTCGCCGTGTTCACAGCGGGCGCGGCGGGTGCCGCCTGCGCGAGGGCCACGGCCACGGACTCGGCCGTCTTGCGGCCGAGCCCCGGCACCTCACAGATCTGCTCGATTGTGGCCTGCCGGAGCTTCTTCACCGAGCCGAAATGCTTGATGAGCGCCTGCTTCCGGGTCTCGCCGAGGCCGGGGACGTCGTCCAGGGGGCTGCTCCGGATGCGTTTCGCCCGTTTCGCCCGCTGATAGGTGATGGCGAAGCGGTGGGCCTCGTCGCGTACGCGCTGGAGGAGGTACAGGCCCTCGCTGGAGCGGGGCAGCACCACGGGGTCGTCGTCATCGGGCACCCAGACCTCTTCGAGGCGCTTGGCGAGGCCGCAGACGGCGACGTCGTCGATGCCCAGCTCGTCCATGGCGCGCTTGGCGGCGGCGACCTGGGGCTGACCGCCGTCGACGACGACGAGCTGGGGCGGGTAGGCGAAGCGCCTGGGCCTTCCGTCGTCGTCCTTCAGGGAAGGTCCGGAGCGCCCGTTCCGGCCGGTCTCCCCGGTCTCGGCGGCTTCCCCGGTCTCTCCGTTCTCCCCGTACTCGGCGGTTGAGGTGGGGTCCTGGTCGGCGGGCCCCTCTTCCTCCTCCGTCCACTCCCCCGTCCGCTCCTTCTCGGCGAGGTAGCGCCTGAAGCGCCGGCCGATCACCTCGTGCATGGAGCGGACGTCGTCCTGGCCCTCGAAGCCCTTGATCTGGAAGCGGCGGTACTCGCCCTTGCGGGCGAGACCGTCCTCGAAGACGACCATCGAGGCGACGACGTCGTCACCCTGGAGGTGCGAGATGTCGAAGCACTCGATACGCAGCGGCACACTGTCCAGCCCAAGAGCCGCGGCGATCTCCTCCAGGGCGCGCGAGCGCGTCGTGAGGTCGCTCGCCCGCTTCGTCTTGTGCAGGACGAGGGACTGCTGGGCGTTGCGCCCCACCGTCGCCATCAGGTCCTTCTTGTCACCGCGCTGCGGGATGCGCAGCGACACCTGCGAGCCCCGGCGCTCGCTCAGCCACTGGCCGAGCGCCTCTGTGGCCCGCGGATCCTCCGGGAGGGCGGGAACGAGCACCTCCTTGGGAACGGAGTCGCCGATCTGCTCCCCGTACAGCTGCTGGAGCGCGTGCTCGACGAGACCCGCCGTGTCGACCGCCTCGACCTTGTCGGTGACCCAGCCGCGCTGGCCGCGGACCCGTCCGCCGCGGACGTGGAAGATCTGTACGGCCGCTTCCAGTTCGTCCTCGGCGACGGCGATCAGATCGGCGTCGGTGGCGTCGGCGAGGACGACGGCGCTCTTCTCCATCGCCCGGCGCAGCGCCCCTATGTCGTCGCGCAGCCGGCCCGCCTTCTCGTACTCCATGTCCTCGGCGGCGATCGCCATCCGCTGCTCCAGACGGCGGATGTAGGCGCCGGTGCGGCCGGCCATGAAGTCACAGAACTCCTCGGCCAGTTGACGGTGCTCGTCCGGGGTGACACGGCCGACGCAGGGCGCCGAGCACTTGCCGATGTAGCCGAGGAGACAGGGGCGTCCGGTGCGCTCCGCGTTCTTGAACACTCCGGCGGAGCAGGTGCGTACGGGAAAGACACGGAGCATCAGGTCGACGGTCTCGCGGATCGCCCAGGCGTGGCCGTACGGACCGAAGTAGCGCACGCCCTTCTTCTTGGCACCGCGCATCACCTGCACGCGCGGGAACTCCTCGTTCAGCGTGACCGCGAGATACGGATAGCTCTTGTCGTCGCGGTACTTGACGTTGAACCGGGGGTCGTACTCCTTGATCCACGAGTACTCCAGCTGGAGCGCCTCGACCTCGGTGGAGACGACGGTCCACTCGACGGACGCGGCCGTGGTGACCATCGTGCGGGTGCGCGGGTGGAGATTCGCGAGGTCCTGGAAGTAGCTGGAGAGCCGGGGACGCAGGCTCTTGGCCTTCCCGACGTAGATCACCCGGCGGTGATCGTCGCGGAATTTGTAGACCCCCGGGGAGTCGGGGATCTGTCCCGGCTTGGGGCGGTAGCTGGAGGGGTCGGCCATGTCCTCCACCCTACTTGCGGGCACCGACACTGTGGCCGTGGCGGGTGGGGGCGAGGGGGTGTCGCGGGGGTGTGCCGGGAGTGTTCCGGGGGCCGTGAGGGGCGTCAGGCGTCGGAGCCCGCGACGAGCCTGCCGTCCTTGACGCTGATCGGCACCTCGGGCAGCGGGACCGTCGCCGGGCCCTTCGTGGCCTCGCCCGTCGTGACGTCGAACCGGCTGCCGTGACAGGGACAGTTGCCCTCCGTGCCCTCCACCTTGTCGAGCGCGCAGCCCGCGTGGGTGCACTGCGCGCTGAACGCCTTGTACTGGCCCTCGGCGGGACAGCTCACCACCAGACGCTCCTCGCGGTAGAGCTTGACGCCGCCGACCGGCACCGCGTCGGCCGCGCCGAGGTCGACCGGGGCCGTCGGGGTCGGCACCACGGCGTTGCCCACCTCCGACTCGGTGGAACAGGCGGCCACACCGACACCGGCCGCACCTGCGAGTGCGACCCCCTTCAGGACGGTACGACGGGGGGTGGGCCGGGCGGGCATGGTGCCTCCACTGGTCAGAAGGACGGCTCAGAAGGACGGCGCTGCGCCCGACCCTACCCAGGGCGGTCGCGACGCAGTCCTCCGGTGTCGCCCCGGCCGCTCACACGCTGTCGCACGCGGGAGCGACGGGTTACGTTCGGCGGCGTGGTCGTCGTCGCCGGAGAGGCCCTCATCGGCCTGGTCCCGCGGCCGGCCACCGGAGTCCCGGCGGGTGCGCCGGACGGTGGGACCGAGGGCCCGGGAGCGGGCGGTGGGGGCCGAGGGCCCGCTGCCGCCCCTGCTGCCCCGGCTCGTCGGCACGATCGGCGCGGGCGACACGGTGAACGCCGCGCTGCTGCACCGGCCGGCCGCCCCCGACGCCCTGTCGGAGCCGGCGCTGGAGGCGCTCGGCGAAGACCGGTGGCGGGACGTCCTCGGCTACGCCGCCGGCGCCGCCGCCGTCACCTGCTCCCGCACCGGCGCTGAGCCTCCTTACGAGGACGAGCTGCCGTAGCGGGCGACGGCGGGGCCGGGGCCGGCTGTGGCTTCGCCCTCGCAGCCGGGGAAGGGCCGGCGGCGCCCCGGGCGGCCGGTGGCGGCAGGAATCCCGTGCGGGTGAAGTACTCCACGTACGTGACGAAGAGCTCTTCGTCGATGTCGCGGCAGAGGATCCCGGTGCCCTCCAGCGCCTGCCGGGTGTCCCCCGCGTCGAAGAGCGCGCTGCCCTCCGAGCCCCCGCCGCGCGTCTCGGCGGCCATGGCCGCGAGCAGTGGGAAGGCGGCGTTGCCGGGATCCGCCTCGGTGGCGGCGAGCCAGTCCGCGGCCGGTACGTCGCCGACCGCGTGGCCCAGCGCGCGCAGCCGCGCCACGGCGGTGTCCATGCGCAGCGGTCGCTCCCCCGCGATGTGGAAGGTCCTCCCCGCGGACCGGGGTTGGCGCGAGAGCGCGACCACGGCGGCGCTGACGTAGTCCACCGGCACGAGGTCGAAGGCGGTGTCGACGTCCGACGGGGCCACGCCCGACTGGAGGCAGCCCTTGAGGAGCAGCCACATGAAGTCGCCCGTCTGGCACACCCCGGTGGTCGAATCGCCGGTGATCCGGGTCGGCCGGTAGACGGAGACGGGCAGCCCCCGGGCGCGCGCGGCCTCCGCAAGCCGCTCGGCGGCCCATTTGCTCTGCGTGTAGCCGTGCTCCAGGGCTGAGGGCGGTCCGGTCGGGTCCGGGGGGCGTACGGGGCGTACGGCGCCGCCGGGCCCCTGGCCTGCGGCGGCCGGGCTCCCGGCCCCGCCCCCGTACACACCGACGGTCGAGACATGGTGGACGGGCACGGTGCGGTGGAGGGCGGCCAGCCGCAGGATCTCCTGCGTCCCGTACACGTTCGCGTCTCTCAACTGTTCGTAGGAGAAGACCAGATTGACGGCGGCGCCGGCGTGGTAGACGGCGTCGACGGTGCGGGCGAGCCGGTCGAAGTCGGCGGCGGACAGGCCGAGTCGGGGCCGGGCGAGATCACCCGTGACGACCGTGACGCGGTGGTCCGTCGAGGGATCGGTGAGGCCGTACGACTCACGGGCGGAGCGCAGCCGCTTCTCGGCGTTGGCCCGGTCGCTGCCGCGCACCAGACAGTGGACGGTGGCGTCGGTCCGCCGGAGCAGCTCCCTCAGCAGGAAGGTGCCGAGGAAGCCGGTGGCGCCGGTGAGGAGTACGTGTTCCGGGTCGGGGACGACGGTGCGGACGTCGTCCGCGGCAACGATGTCGGGGTCGAGCCGGATGTCACCGCTGAGATCGGGGGTCCGCGCCGTCCGCCCGGCGTCGTCCACGAGTGCGGCGAGGCCGGCGACGGTGGGTGAGGTGAAGACCGAACGCAGCGGCACCTGTACGTCCAGCTCCTCGCGGAGCGCGAGGACGAGCCGGGTGGCCAGCAGGGAGTCTCCGCCGAGGGTGAAGAAGTCGTCGTGGACACCGATGGGGTGGGGGAAGGGGCCGAGCAGCTCCGACCACAGCTGGGCGATCCGCTCCTGCGTGGCGGTGCGGGGCGCGGCGACGGCCGGTTCGGTGCCGCCCCCGCCGATCCGGTCGCCCAGGCCGTCGCCCTGGTCCTCGCCGCCGCCGGTAGCGGCGAGCGCCGCGCGATCCACCTTGCCGCTCGCCGTGAGCGGGAAGCGGTCGACGGGTATGCAGCGCGCCGGGACCAGCGGGGCGGGCAGCCGGGTGCGCAGCTCCCGCCGTATCTCCTCGGGCCCGGCCGGGCGCCGGTCACCCGCGATGTAGTAGGCGAGGAGACGCTTCCCGGCCCCCGGGCCGAGGTCCTGGGCCACGACGGCCGCGTCCGCCACGCCGGGCTGGGCGCGTACGGCCGCCTCCACCTCGCCGGTCTCCACCCGGTGGCCGCGGACCTTGACCTGGCCGTCGCTCCGGCCGAGGTACTGGATCCGGCCGTCGGGCAGCAGCCGGGCCAGGTCGCCCGTGCGGTAGAAGCGGCCGCCCGCCCCTGACTCCGGCCTCGTGTCGGTGTCGTTGCCGGTGCCGGTGCGGCTGCCGGTGCCCGGGATGTCGCCCGCCACGAACTTCTCGGCGGTCAGCTCCGGGCGTCCCACATAGCCGCGGGCCACGACCGGTCCGCCCACGCAGATCTCCCCCACGGCGCCCGGCGGCACCGGCCGCAGCCGGTCGTCCAGCAGCAGGACGGTCGCTCCGTCGACGGGCCGTCCGATGCTCGGCAGATCCGGCCAGGAGGCCGGGTCGGGACCCAGGCGGTCCGCCGTCACGACATGCGTCTCGGAGGGGCCGTACTGGTTCTCCAGGGTGGCGGAGGTGAGTGAGCCGAAGAACTGCCGCAGCGCGGGCGTGACATGGAGCTGTTCGCCCGCCGTGAGCACCTCTTTGAGAGAGTCGCAGCGCCGGCCGGTGGCGCACGCGTACTCCACCAGTTGCTGCAAAGCGACGAACGGCAGGAACAGCCGCTCTATCCGCTCCGACCCGATCAGATCGAGCAGTTGGTGCGGGTCCCTGCGGACCTGTTCGTCCACGAGGACGAGCGCGCCGCCCGCCGCCCAGGTGGCGAAGATCTCCTGGAACGCGACGTCGAAGCCCAGAGGCGCGAACTGAAGCGTGCGCGCCCCCACACGGGTGTCCGGCCCCGTCGCCGACCGGCGGCGCTGCCACTCGACCAGGTTGGCCAGCGGACCGTGCTCCATGGCGACACCCTTGGGCTCCCCCGTGGAGCCCGAGGTGTAGATGACGTACACGAGGTCGTCGGCGCCCACCGGAACGACCGGTGCGACCGGCTCGGCCGGAAGGTCCTCCGGCCGCTCGTCCGACCCCTCCTCCGGCAGGCCGTCGATGAGCAACGCCTCGACACCTGCGGGCAGTTCGGCCGGCCGGCACCGCCGCTCGGTGAGCAGGACGCCGATCCCGCTGTCCCGCACGGTGAACGCGATCCGCTCGGCCGGATGCTCCGGGTCGATCGGCACACAGCTGCCGCCCGCCTTCAGCACCCCGAGGACCGCCACCGGCAGGACCTCCGTCCGCCCCACGCAGACGCCGACCGGGCGGCGTACGGCGCCCCGCGCGACGAGCAGCGCGGCGACCCGGTCGGCGGCGGCGTCCAGTTCCGCGTACGACAGGGTCCGCCCCCGGGCGACGACGGCGGGCGCGTCCGGTGCCAGCCGGGCCGAGCGCGCGAACGCCTCGTGCACGAGCGGGACCTCGGGCGGCGGCGGCGCTCCGTGCGCCCACTCGGTGAGCGTCCGCCGTTCCTCGTCGGCCGGCATGACCGCCAGGTCCTGGAGCGCGGTCTCCGGGCGGGCGACGGCGTCGGCGACGAGCGTACGGAACCGGGCCGCCAGGCGCTCGGCCGTCGCGTGGTCGAAGAGGTCGGCGGAGTACTCCCACCGACCGTGGTATCCGTCGCCGTCGGGCACCAGGTGCAGGAACACGTCGTACTTGGCGGTGCCGCCGTGCACCTGGAAGCGCTCGGCCTCGACACCGGGCAGGGTCAGCGCGGACGGGGGCGCGTCGTCGACCGCGAACACCACCTGGAACAGCGGGAATCGGCTGAGCGTGCGCTCGACCCCCAGCTCGCGCACCAGATGGCTGTACGGCACGTCCTTGTGCCGGACGGCCGATCTGACGTTCTGCTTCATCTCCACGACCAGCTCCGTGAACGACCGGTCGTGGCGCGGCCGGCCGCGCAGCGGCAGCACATCGGTGAGGCAGGCGATCAGGTCCTCGATCTCCGGCTCGTCGCGGCGCGACACGGGCGTGCCGATGACGAGGTCGTCCTGGCCGCTGTGCCGGCCGATCAGCGCGGTCAGCGCGGCGGCCAGCACCACGAAGCGTGTCGTGCGCAGACGGGCGGCGAGGTCGCGTATCAGTGATCCCGTGGCGGCGTCGACCGTGAACTCGACCTGGCCGCCGTGGTGGCTCAGGGCCGGCGGGCGCGGCCGGTCGGCGGGGAAGGACGACTCGTCGGGCGCGCCCGCCAGTTCGGACCGCCAGTGCTCGACCAGCCGCGCGCGGTGCTCGCCTCCGGTGCTCCGCTGGCGCCGGGCGTACGGCCCGGACTGGAGGGGCAGTTCGGGCAGCCGGGGCGCCCTGTGCTCGGTCTCGGCGCGGTACAGCTCGCTGAACTCCTGGTCGAGGAGGCTGAAGCACCAGCCGTCGATCACGGCGTGGTGGATCGCGACGGCGAGTACGGACTCGGCGTCGGCGCACACGAGCGGATCGTCGCGATCACCGCCGGTCCGGTCTGCCCCCTCGGCCCCGTCGGGGCAGACCGGACCGTCGGCCGTCACCAGCAACGTGGCCTTCAGCAGCGGCGGTTCGGCGAGGTCCGTCTGCCGGGTGACCGCCTCCCTCAGCGCCGTCTCCCGCTCGTCCGCCGTGATCCGCCGTACGTCGACGGGGATCCGCGTCGGCGGCAGGACGGTCTGTCGCGGGTTGCCGTCCACGAGCGTCAGCCGGCTGCGCAGCGCCTCGTGCCGGGCCACGATGCCGGTCAGCGCGGCTTCGACGGCAACGATGTCGAGGGGCCCCCGCAGCCGGTGGACCCACGACTCCAGATAGCGGGACGTGCCCTGCTGGTACTGGTCGTTGAGCCAGATCGACTCCTGCTCGAACGACATCGGATAGGTACGCGGTTCCATCGCTTCTCGCTTCGTGGTGCGAACGACTGGGACGGACCTCTGGGGGGTGGCGGAGGAGGCCGGTACGGCGATATTCAGACACCGATCATGCGTCGCTCAGCCCGGCAGGTCCAACAGAGCGGCGATGTCGATCTTTCCGTTGGGCGTCCGGGGGAAGGAGGCGATGCGCCGAACCCGATCCGGTACCTGGGCGCGCGGCAGCACGGCCGAGAGCGCTTTCCGAACAGCCTCCGGCTCCGCGGCGCCGTCGGCGGCGCCGTCGCCGGTTCCGTCGTCCCCGGCGGGGGGTCGGGTCCCGGCGAGCGGTTCCTCGGTGTAGAACATCGCGAGACGCTCGAACGCACCGCTCTCACCGGCCACCGGAAGCACGGCGCACTCGCGGATCCCCGGCAGCCGCAGGGCCGCGGCCTCCGTCTCGGCAGGCTCGACGCGGTGCCCGGCGATCTTGATCTGCCGGTCGGCACGGCCGTGGAAGTGCAGCACCCCGTCGCTGTCCAGCCTGCCGAGATCGCCGGTGCGGTAGATCCTGCGGGGGCCGGTGCCGGGGTCGAACGCGGCGAAGCTCTCCGCCGTGGCCCGCTCGTTGCCGAGGTAGCCGTCGGCCAGGCCCTCCCCGGAGACACAGATCTCGCCGAGCGCACCGGGCGGGACCTCACTGGCGCCGTCGAGGATGTGAATCGCGGTGCCGGGTACCGCCGTGCCGAGCGGGATGCCGTACTCGGCCTCGCAGTCGGCCGGTCGGATCCGGTGTGTGGTGACGAAGACGCAGCACTCGACCGGGCCGTAGCCGTTGAGCAGCGTGATGCCCGGGTGGCGGGCGAGGAAGGACCGGATGTGCGGGGCGGAGAGCCGCTCACCGCCGGTGAAGACCTGGCGCAGTCCGGTGAAGCAGTCGGGGTCCTCGTCCACGAAGAGGTTGAAGAGCGCGGCGGTGAGCCAGACGGTGTCGAGGCCCGTGGACCGGACGAGTTCGGCCAGGTCGTCGGGGAGGAAGTAGTCGCCGTCGATGAGCACGACCGTGCCGCCGGTGGTCAGCATGCCCCACAGTTCGAGGGTGAACGCGTCCCAGGAGACGGGGGCGGCCTGGGGCATCACGCGGCCGGGGCCGAAGTCGGCGAAGCTGTCCGGGCCGAAGAGCCGGGTGGTGGCGCGGTGCGGGGAGAGCACGCCCTTGGGGGTGCCGGTGGTGCCCGAGGTGAAGAACACGGTGGCCGGCGCGGCCCCGTCCACCGCCGGCGTCTCCGCGGGCGCGGCGCCCGGGGCCGGGGCGCGTACGGCCGCCTCGCTCAGTTCCTCGTCGGGCGGACTCCATACGGCGCGGCTCCCGGTGTCCGCGCCGGTCGACGGGCGCACGGCTGTCGACGGGCCCACCACGACGGGCGGCGACAGCATGCCGAGCACGGTGCGCAACCGGTCGGCGGGCAGTTTCGGATCCAGCGCCGCGTAGGCGGCACCGAGTCCGAGTACGGCGAGGAGTACGGCCACCAGCCGCGGCGAGCGCGGCAGCAGCACGGGTACCAGTTGTCCGGGGCCCACACCGAGGCGGCCCAGTTCCGCGGCGTACGCCTGCGCCGCCAGGTCGAGCGTCCGGTAGCTGACGCGCCGGCCTTCGAAGACGAGCGCCGTGGCGTCCGGCCGGAGCCGGGCCTGCGAGGCGACGGCCTCATGGATGAGCCGCACGTCGGGCGTGCGGGGCGAGTGGGACACGCGAGACATGAGAAGTCGGTCCCCGTCCCCGTCAGACGGCTTCGCCGCTGGCGATCACGGCGGCGGTGAAGTCGGCGACCGTGTCGCTGTCGAAGACCGTGTCCGGAGAGACCCTTATGCCCAGCTCTCTCTTGACACGGGTGCATATTCGTACCGCTTGGAGGGACGTGCCGCCGAAATCGTAGAAGCTGTCGGAGGGCTTCAACTCATCGGCTCCGAGGACCTCTGCCATGATCCGGACGACGGAATCGCTGTCGCCGCGCTGCTGCTCGGACACCTTCATCTCTCATCCTGCCGATTGATGGAAGGTGCCCATTCTGACCCAGATCTGGCGCGTGAGTCGGGCCGAGGCGCCGCACGGCGACACCTCGGCCCGCCGAGGTCAGGACTTACGGGACCGTGCGGCCGTCTTCCTGGCCGGGGCCGTGCTCGCGGCGGACTTCGCGGTGCCCGCAGCGGCCTTCTTCGCCGCCGTCTTCCGGGCCGGTGACTTCGTCCGGGCGGAGGGGGCCGCGTCGCTGATCCGCTCCGCGTCCAGGATCTCCCGGAGGAACTTGCCGGTGTGGCTGGTCGCCACTCCGGCCACCTGCTCCGGTGTGCCCTCGGCGACGACGAGCCCGCCGCCGCTGCCGCCCTCGGGGCCCATGTCGACGACCCAGTCCGCCGTCTTGATGACATCCAGGTTGTGCTCGATGACGATCACCGTGTTGCCCTTGTCGACCAGTCCCGACAGCACCGTGATCAGCTTGCTGATGTCGTCGAAGTGGAGACCGGTGGTGGGCTCGTCCAGCACGTACACCGTGCGGCCCGTGGACCGCTTCTGGAGCTCGCTGGCCAGCTTCACGCGCTGCGCCTCGCCGCCCGAGAGGGTCGGCGCGGACTGGCCGAGCCGCACATAGCCCAGACCCACCTCGTTGAGCGTCTTGAGGTGGCGCGAGATCGTCGGGACGGCCTCGAAGAAGTCGAGGCCCTCCTCGATGGGCATGTCCAGCACCTCGGCGATGGACTTGCCCTTGTAGTGGACCTCCAGGGTCTCCCGGTTGTAGCGCGCACCGTGGCAGACCTCGCACGGGACGTACACGTCCGGCAGGAAGTTCATCTCGATCTTGATCGTGCCGTCGCCCGCGCAGTTCTCGCAGCGGCCGCCCTTGACGTTGAAGGAGAAGCGTCCCGGCAGATAGCCGCGGACCTTCGCCTCCATCGTCTCGGCGAAGAGCTTGCGCACATGGTCGAAGACACCGGTGTACGTGGCCGGGTTGGACCGGGGCGTACGGCCGATGGGCGACTGGTCGACATGCACGACCTTGTCGACCAGGTCGTCCCCGTCGACCCGGGTGTGGCGTCCCGGCACCGACTTGGCGCCGTTCAGCTCACGGGCCAGATGCATGTAGAGGATGTCGTTGACCAGGGTCGACTTGCCGGATCCGGAGACACCCGTGACCGCGGTGAACAGACCGAGCGGGAAGGACACGTCGATGTCCCGCAGGTTGTTCTCCCGCGCCCCGTGGACGGTGAGCCGCCGCCCGGGGTCGACCGGCCTGCGGACGTCCGGCGTCGGGATGGCCTTCTTGCGGGCGAGGTACTGCCCGGTGATCGACTCCTCGTTGGCCAGGAGCCCCTTCAAGGGACCGGAGTGGACGACCTTGCCGCCGTGCTCGCCCGCGCCGGGGCCGATGTCGACGATCCAGTCGGCCACCTTGATGGTGTCCTCGTCGTGCTCCACGACGATCAGGGTGTTGCCCATGTCGCGCAGCCGGATGAGGGTCTCGATCAGCCGGTGGTTGTCGCGCTGGTGCAGACCGATGGACGGCTCGTCCAGCACGTAGAGGACTCCGACCAGACCGGAGCCGATCTGGGTGGCGAGCCGGATGCGCTGGGCCTCGCCGCCGGAGAGGGTGCCGGCCGCGCGGTTGAGCGAGAGATAGTCCAGGCCGACGTCGACCAGGAACCGCAGCCGTTCGTTGACCTCCTTGAGGACCCGCTCGGCGATCTTCTTGTCCCTGGCGTTCAGCGTCATCTTGCCGAGGAAGTCGGCGCACTCGCTGATCGACATCGCGGAGATGTCGGCGATGGACCTGTCCATGACCGTGACCGCGAGGACGAGCGGCTTGAGGCGGGTGCCGTGGCACGTCGGGCAGGGAACCTCGCGCATATAGCCCTCGAAGCGCTCCCTGCTGGTGTCGCTCTCCGCCTCCGAGTGCCGCCGCTTGACGAAGGAGACGGCGCCTTCGAAGGAGGGGGTGGTGTACGCCCGCTCGCGGCCGTACCTGTTCCTGTACCGCACCTCGACCTGGGTCTTGTGGCCGTACAGCAGGGCCTTCTTGGCACGCTGCGGCAGCCCGGCCCACGGAATGTCCGTACGGAAGCCGACGGCCTGTGCCAGGCCGCCGATCATCCGGCCGAAGTACTCCTTGGTGTGGCCGTGCGACCAGGGGTGGATCGCCCCCTCGTCGAGCGACTTCTCCTCGTCGGGGACGATCAGCTCCGCGTCGACCTCCATGCGGGTGCCGATGCCCGTGCAGTCCGGGCAGGCGCCGAAGGGCGAGTTGAAGGAGAAGGAGCGGGGCTCCAGCTCCTCGAAGGACAGGTCGTCGTACGGGCAGTACAGGTGCTCCGAGTACATCCGCTCGCGCTCGGGGTCGTCCTCCGGGAGGTCGACGAAGTCCAGGACCACCATGCCGCCGGAGAGCCCGAGCGCGGTCTCGACCGAGTCGGTCAGCCGGCGCTTGGCGCTGCCCTTCACCGTGAGGCGGTCGACGACCACCTCGATGGTGTGCTTCTCCTGCTTCTTGAGCTTCGGCGGCTCGCTGAGCTGGATGGTCTGCCCGTCGACGCGCGCCCGGCTGTACCCCTTGGTCTGGAGGTCGGAGAACAGGTCGACGAACTCGCCCTTGCGCTCCCTGATCAGCGGCGACAGCACCTGGAAGCGGCTGCCCTCGGGCAGCTCCAGGACCTTGTCGACGATGGCCTGCGGCGACTGGCGGGCGATCGGCCGGCCGCACTCGGGGCAGTGCGGCTTGCCGATACGGGCGAAGAGCAGCCGGAGGTAGTCGTAGACCTCGGTGATCGTGCCGACCGTCGACCGGGGGTTGCGGGACGTGGACTTCTGGTCGATGGAGACGGCCGGCGAGAGACCCTCGATGAAGTCGACGTCGGGCTTGTCCATCTGGCCGAGGAACTGCCGGGCGTAGGAGGACAGCGACTCGACATAGCGACGCTGTCCCTCGGCGAAGATCGTGTCGAACGCGAGGGAGGACTTGCCCGACCCGGAGAGCCCGGTGAAGACGATCAGGGAGTCACGGGGGAGGTCGAGCGAGACGTTCTTGAGATTGTGTTCGCGAGCGCCACGGACGATGAGACGGTCGGCCACGCCGGTCCGCACCTTTCTAGAGAGAAGCAGGGGCGGAGCCCCCGTCCCAGGGTAATGGGGGTCGCCAGAGCGATGGACTGCCAAACGGAGAGACCCGGGTCACTGGGGCACCGGGCTGCGAGGGCTCCCTACCAGGATGCCTCCGACGAGCTTATAGCACGCACATTCGATTTATGGCCGCTGGTCTTCGCCTTCACCCGAACGAGTGGTGGGGCTATCGTCGGCCTCATGCTCGATCATGTGCGCGACCTCGAATCCCTACGCGAAGCGACCGAGCGGCTCCTCACCGCGGCCGCCCGACTGGACAACGCCTCCGCCGCCGAGGCGTCACGGCTGCCGGGCTGGAGCCGTGGTCACGTACTGGCCCATCTCGCCAGGAACGGCGACGCACTGGTCAATGTGCTCGAAGGACGGCCGATGTACCCGGACACGGTCACCCGTGACGCCGACATCGAGCGCGACGGCCCCCGGCCCCTCGACGCGCAGCTCGCCGACGTACGCGCCACCGCCGACCGCTTCCAGCGCGTGGCCGCCGTCCCCGCCGACTGGACCCGCACGGTCGCGCTCCGCAACGGAGTGACCGACGTGGCCGCCCGGGTCCCGTTCCGCAGGCTCGTCGAGGTCGAGCTGCACCACGTCGACCTGGGCATCGGCCTGGAACTCGAGGATCTCTCCGGCGAATTCGTCCACCGCGAGATCGACTTCCTGACCGAGCGCTTCGCCGGGCACGCGGACGTACCTCCGCTCGCCCTGACCACTCCCGAGGGCCACATCTGGCGCACCGGCCGCGCCGACGGCACCCCGGCCACCGTCACCGGCCCCGCGCCCGACCTCATGGGCTGGCTCGCCGGCCGCCGCGACGGGGCGGCGCTCAAGTCGTCGGACACCTCACTGCCCGTACTGCCCCCGCTATAGGCTGGGTCGTATGACTTACAGCGGAGTCGTGAAGCTCGACGGACCGGCCGATGTGCACGAGTTGACCGACCTGATGATCTCCAAGGTCGCCGTCGGCGCGATGAACAACAACGCCTATCTGCTGCGCTGTCGGGCCACCGGGGAGCAGTTGCTGATCGACGCGGCGAACGACGCGGCCACGCTGCTGACACTGATCGGCGACGACGGCATCGCGTCCGTCGTCACCACGCACCGGCACGGCGACCACTGGCAGGCACTGGCCGAGATCGTGGCCGCCACCGGCGCCACGACCTACGCCGGCCGGTACGACGCCGAGGGGATCCCGGTCCCGACCGAGGTCCTGGTCGAGGACGGCGACACGATCCGGGTCGGCCGCATCGAGCTGACCGCCCGGCATCTCGTCGGTCATACGCCGGGCTCGATCGCCCTGGTCTACGACGACCCGCACGGCCATCCGCACCTCTTCACCGGCGACTGCCTCTTCCCCGGCGGCCCTGGCCGGACAACAGAGCCGGAGGAGTTCAACTCCCTGATGGGCGACCTGGAGACCAAGGTGTTCGACGTCCTGCCCGATGAGACGTGGGTCTATCCCGGTCACGGCAACGACACCACCCTCGGCTCGGAGCGGCCCCACCTCGCGGAGTGGCGCGCACGGGGCTGGTAGCCGTCCAACGACGACTGGTTCCATACCGCCAGGGTGCACCCGCGCGGGTGTGCCCTGGCCAGCCCATGCGGTTCACCGTCCGGTGGTGGACCTCGCGTTGGTCGAGTCAACTGACGTGTGGACACCAACGACTACGACGGCGACGCCACAGTCGTGGCGGACGGAACCGCATATGAATGCCACGCCCCGCTCCGCCGACTACAGACCGCACACGATCCAATCCTTGGCAGAGCCAAAAGCCCGGCAGCGCCTCACGACGGGCCGGGCCCCTGTCGGTGTTCGACCGATATCCCGCGACCCGTATCCCGGCGATCCCCAGCCCCGACACGGCGAAGGCCCGACGCGTCCCCGCACCGGGCCCTCACGCCCAAGCACCGACTGAGCCAGGCAGCAACTACGAACGCGCGGATCCCCCGTAGTATGCCGCCCAAGTCGGACATCAGTCGGGCGCAGCAAGTCCTGTCCTCACCAGAGCGCCGCCCGGCTCGTCCGCGTCAACATGGTTGCCGTGGACGGTTGTTGGCCTATCCCTGCCCCTGGGCCGTGCCCCGGCCCGTGCCCTGACCGGCGCCCCTGCGGTTGCCGCCGGTGCGGTCATGTGCCGGGGCCTCGGTCGGTGTGCCGCGGTAACAGCCCACGGTGTAGGGGAATTCCAGGGTTGCGCTGTAGTGGTACATCGTCGTCTCCTTGCCGTTCCACATCACCTTGCTGGTGCGCCCGTGGCAGCCGTCGAGGTCGGCGTTGGTGGGCAGGTTGCCCTTGTCGTCCCGCTCGACGTAGATACCGAAGCCGTCCAGCGCGTACCCGACGAGGGTCGAGCCCTTTTCCGTGGCCACTGAGAGGAGACAGGACGGAATGTCATGGTAGTGGTAGTCCTCCGCGCCGTCGGGATGGCCGTCGCACAGGTCCTGGGTCTCGTGGGCCGCAGCGTCCCGTCCCGCATCGTCGAGGGCGTTGTAGAGGTAGACGCCGTTCTTGAGGATGCCGATGGCTCCCATGGAGAGGCAGCTGACGTTGTCGGCGAGGCTCGGGGTGAGCGGCAGGGTGAGATGGACGGTCTTCGACGCGATGGCGTTCGGGTTGGTGTCGTACTGGTAGGCCGGGTCGGACTGCTGTATGGGGAAGGTACCGGTGCTCTGGTGCGTCGGCAGGTCCTTGGAGGTGATGACCCGGGAGTCGCCCCGGGCGGTCTCGTCGTACTCGGCGTCCGGCCAGCTGTGCTCGCCCTGCACCTGCACCTTCGAGGTGGAGTCCCACGTCTTGTTCGCGGTGTCCATCCAGGGGCCGTCGTGGCGTGCCCCGCCGGGACGGAAGGAGGTCTGGCACGAGTAGACGGACCCGGTCTGGGCAACGGTCGAGACCTTGTCGTCGCCGAGCGGGATCTGCTTGGGGTCGGTGACACCGGACCAGGTCGCGGGGACGCCTCCGCCGGCCACCGACGGCGCCGGGCTCACGGACTGCCCGGGCGAGGACTGCTGCCCAGGGGAGGAGGGGACCGCGGACGCGCAGGCCGCCAGCAGCACCGTACCGCTCGCCATGGCCAGCCCTCGCAGCGCGAGCCTTCCAGATTTCACAGACGCGGTCACGGTCGTTCCTTTGCTCGGGAGGGTGATGACGGGCCGGACTCGGAGTCACGGGCGACGCGGCCCCGGGCCTTGCCGGTCCGTCGAGCGAGAACGTTGGCAGTCTCAGGGGTGCGAGCCGCTGAGGCCCTCCTGAAGATTGGCTGAAACCTCACGCGCGACCGGTTTGCCCGACGTCGGCTACCGGGGCAGGCGCACCAGGAAGGTGGAGCCGCCGCCAGGGGTCTCCAGTGCGGTTACAGTCCCATCGCAGCTGCTCACCAGCGCCGCCACGATGGCGAGCCCAAGACCTGATCCCGTTCCGGACCGCGTGCGCGCCCGGGAACCGTCGGGGCGGAAGAAGCGCTCGAAGACGTACGGGCGGTCGGCGGCCGTGATCCCGGGGCCGTTGTCGATCACCCGGATCTCGGCTACCGGCCCGACCGCCTCTGCGGTGATCCGGGTGACGGTGCCGGGCGGTGTGTGGTTGCGGACGTTCGCCAGTAGATTCCCGATCACCTGCCGCATCCGCAGCGCGTTCGCGCGGGCGGAGACCGCCGGGCCGGTCGCGAGGTCCAGTTCGACCCGGTGGCCGGTGCCGATGGCGCGGTGTTCCTCGACCACGTCCCATAGGACGTCTGCCACCTCCACGTCCGTTTCCACATCCGGGTCCGCGGCCTCGTGGTCGAGCCGCGCGAGGAGGAGCAGATCCTCTACCAGGCCGGTCATCCGCTCCGTCTCCGTGGCGATCCGGGACATCGCCCGTTCGAGCAGTGGGCCGGGCGGCAACCCTCCGCGGCCATGGAGCTCGGCGTAGCCACGGATGAGCGCCAGAGGTGTGCGCAGTTCGTGGGAGGCGTCGGCCACGAACTGCTCCAACCTGAGCCGGGCGGCCTCGCGAGCGGTGAGGGAGGCGTCGAGCTGGACGAGCATGCGGTCGAACCGTGCGGTCAGCCGTCCGACCTCGTCGCAGGTGGCGCGCGGCCGGGTACGGCGCGTCAGGTCACCGGCCGCCACCGCCTCCGTGGCGTCAACCAGGTCATCCAGAGGCCGCAGTTGCCGTCGTACCACCCACCAGCCGACGCCGGCGCCAAGTGCCGCGACCGCGCCGCCGCCGAGCAGCAGGCTCCCCAGCAGCAGGTCGGTCGTCCGGGCCGCCTCCACCAGCGACACGGCGAAGACGGTCACGCCGCCGTCAGGTCGGCGGACCGCAGTCCAGTGGTACTCCAGCGTCCTGTCCACGCTCCCGACGCTCCTGATACGGCCGTCCGGGCTGCCGGACAGCGCCGCCTTCCAGGAGACGTCCGGCAGCGGATCCAAGTCCCCGGTCAGCTCAGAGGGCACGGCCTCCTCAAAGCACCCCCGCGAGTCGAAGCGCAGCAGGGCGACCTGCCGGGCCGGAGACTGGTTCCCGCCCGGCCGGACCACCCCGGACTGCGACGACTGACCCGGCTGTGCCGACTGCGGCTGGGCGCGGGCGCGTAAGAGCCGTGCGTCGGCCTCGGCGACGAGGTTCGACCGGGTCCACCACAGGGTGCCACCGCCCAGAACCGCCACCGACCCGGTGAGCAGCACGGCCACCAGGAGGGCCAGACGCGCGCGCAACCTCACGCCTCAGCCCTCCGACCGCAGCACGTAGCCGAATCCGCGTACCGTGTGGATCAGGGCCGGACCGTGCGCGTCCACCTTCCTGCGCAGCTGGCTGATGTGCACCTCCACCAGGTTGCCGTCGCCCCGACCGGGCTCGACATGCCCCCAGACGGCTTCGATGATCTGCGCCTTCGACAGCACCTGGCCCAACTCCTGGAGCAGATAGCACAGGATCCGGTACTCGGTGGGGGACAAGACGATCTCCCGGCCGCCCCGGGTCACGCGGTGAGCCCGGTCGTCCAGCACGAGGTCGCCTATCTGCCACAGCCGGTCCGCCCGGTCGGTCCGTCCGCTGCGGCGCAATACCGCGGCGATCCTGAGTGTCAGCTCCTCCAGGCTGAAGGGCTTCGTCAGATAGTCGTCGCAGCCACGGGCGAACCCCGTGCGCAGGTCGGCCCGGCCGTCCCGGGCGGTGAGGAAGATCACCGGCAGCTCACAGCCTGCGCTGCGCAGCCTCCCGCACACCTCGAACCCGTCGAGGTCGGGCAAGGTGACATCGAGGATCAGCAGATCACACTCGGGAGTCGGGCCGTCGGACAGGCAGTCACGGCCGCTGCTGAGGGTGGCGGTGTCGTACCCCTCGTACCGCAGCGACGCCTCCAGCAGCTCGGCCATCGGCTCGTCGTCCTCGACGAGGAGGATCCGGGCACGTGGCCGCCTGGCGTTCGCTCCCGGGGTCGTCATAGTCATGCACGGGATGGTAAGACAGCGAACTGTGGGCTCCGGCAGTCCCGGGCCCCCTCGCGAGCGGTACTGGGCATCGGACCGTACCCCGGCTGCAGCCGTTCGCCGCAGCCCAGGCACCGACGTCCGGCGTCCTCGAACACTCCACCAGGTGAGCACCACCGTAAACGACTTGAAGCACCTCGGACGCGACGCCGCCGAGCTCACCGCGCTGGCCGACCACGGTCCGCCCACGGTTTGGTGTTGGAGATGGTCGCCGGTCCCCTGGCGGGGATGTACGACCTCAGCGGGCACGGCGGGCTGCTGTTCGCCTTCTTCGCGACGGTGGCGGAGAACGAGCGGGAGAACATCGGAGAGTCCACCCTCGAAGGCCTCGCCCCTGCGGCCCGCAAGAGCAAGCCCGGCGGCGGCCTCCGGTCGTCGCCGACGACATTCTGCACACCGTGCTGCGGCGCCGCGCCGCTGGCGAGTCCGTCCAGCACATCCAGCCCGACCTCATCATCCCGCTCCGGCCGGGCGCACTCCTGACCGCTCAAGATCTCAGCGAGGTACGCGACGGGCTTCCGGATCGGCTCAGCGGGACCGATGGAGCCCTTCACGGACCGCTCGGGGTTCTGGGCTGCGTACCAGCCGCGGTTGAGGCGGACCCGTGCTCCGGTTTGCGGGGATAGCTGTCGAACGGTGTGGCCGGGGCACCGGTGTTGTGCCCCAAGAGCAGCCGCACGGCCTTACGCATCCTCGACGGTCTGGTCCCCGCCGTGTGGTTTCCCGGGCGGCCTGGGCAGCACCCACCAGGACCCGGAAGCCTTCGCCAGTCTGCTCGACGACGTCGAGACGAAGCTCTTCGACCGGCTGCCGGACGAGACCTGGGTCTACCCGGGACACGGCGACGACACCACACTCGGCGCCGAGCGCCCGCAACTGCCGGCCTGGCGCGAACGCGGCTGGTAGGTCGGCGGCTGGTAGGTCGGTACGCGGCCGGCGGACCCGGCCGGCGGATCACCGGCACGTACGGACCGGGGTGAGCGGCTGTCGCCGCTCACCCCGGTCGGTGTTTCCCGTACGCCGTTGTCCCGTACGTCGCGCCTCGTGCGGTCAGGCCTCGATGTCGGCCTTGTCCCCGGCGTCCCTGCCCTCGGCCGCCTCGCGCTCCGCCTGCTTCTTGGAGGTGATCAGGCTGGTGATCGTGGTGATGATCAGCACACCGCAGATGACGGCGAGCGAGAACGGGATGGAGATCTCGGGGACATGGATCCCGCTCTCGTGCAGTGCGTGCAGCACCAGCTTGACGCCGATGAAGCCGAGGATCACCGACAGGCCGTAACTGAGGTGGACCAGCTTCTTGAGCAGGCCACCGATCAGGAAGTACAGCTGCCGCAGTCCCATCAGCGCGAAGGCGTTGGCGGTGAAGACGATGTACGGGTCCTGGGTGAGGCCGAAGATCGCGGCGATCGAGTCCAGCGCGAACAGCACGTCGGTGGTGCCGATGGCGAGCATGACCACCATCAGCGGGGTCAGCACGCGCTTGCCGTTGTTCCGGATGAACAGCTTCGTGCCGTGGTACTTGTCGGCGACTCCGAAGCGGTTCTCGATCGACTTCAGGAGGCGGTTCTCCTCGAACTCGTCCTCTTCGTCGTCGGAGCGCGCCTCCTGGATGAGCTTCCAGGCGGTGTAGATCAGGAACGCGCCGAAGAGGAAGAAGACCCACGAGAAGCTGGCGATGATCGCCGCGCCCGCCGCGATGAAGACGGCCCGCAGGACGAGGGCGATGAGCACACCCACCAGCAGCACCCGCTGCTGGAGATGTGAGGGCACCGAGAACTTCGCCATGATCAGGACGAAGACGAAGAGATTGTCGACACTGAGCGACTTCTCGGTGATGAATCCGGCGAAGAACTCGCCCGAGGCCTGACTGTTGCCGAACACCAGCAGGCCGATGCCGAACAGCGCGGCGAGAACGATCCAGACGATCGTCCAGGTTCCGGCTTCCTTGATCGACACGTCATGGGGCTTGCGCCCGATGAAGAAGTCGACCGCGATCAGGGCACACAGACCAAGAATGGTCAGTACCCACAGGGTCCATGAAACGTCCACTGTGCCTCCGGCTTCGTACGGCTGCTGATCAGCGTCGTCGCTGCCGGAGGTCTCTTCCACCCGGGCGTTTCGCCTGCGCGGGCCGACGCGCCGGGACCGATG
The DNA here is from genome assembly GCF_010384365.1 of Streptomyces sp. S4.7. Lineage (NCBI taxonomy): Bacteria > Bacillati > Actinomycetota > Actinomycetes > Kitasatosporales > Streptomycetaceae > Streptomyces > Streptomyces sp. S4.7. The sequence goes on from NZ_CP048397.1 coordinate 1,614,319, forward strand.
GCGGTCCGTATTGACGGGTACGTCGCGGTGCGGGAGTACTCCCCTCCGTTCAATGTAGAGTACAGGAAGTCCCAAGAGAAAGTAAAAGACGAGGTCGGGCGGGCGCCAAGAGGGTAAGGCGGATGCCGATCAGCTCATACGCGGGGAGGCAGGGACCGGGCGGTCAGCGGCGCCAGGCCCGGCGTGCCTCGGCGACCTGTTCGAGCACCCGCCGCAGTATCTGGCTGCCCGGCGGCATCGTCAGCGGCTCGAACGTCCACGCGTGCCCGACCCAGGGGTCGGCGAGGTGGTCGTCGGCGACCGGCGTGACGCGCAGCAGTGAACGCCAGAGCGGGTCGAGCACCGGGCCGTACGCGGTGGCGTCCTCCCGGTCGGCGACCATCATCAGATGGACCCCGACGGCCGGGCCCTCGTCGGCGAGATAGCGCAGCTGGGTGACCGCGCGGTCGTCGAACCCGTGCGGGAAGTCGTTGACGATGAGCAGTTGTTCGGCGGTGTCGAGACCGGGCGGCAGGGAATCGGCCGCGCCGCCCCTGATCGCCATCTGCACCAGGTCCACGCGCTGGGTGAGCTGTGCGAGGACGGCGGCGACGCCCCCGGCGCCGGTCGCCGGCGGCTGGTTCAGCACGCCCGCGGCGACCAGTGGGGCGAGGGAGCCGGCGGCCGAGCCCGCCGCGTCGATCACATGGACGGTGAACTCGCCCGGCGGGTAGGCCGCGAGGAGCCGCGCGGCGTGACCGACCGCGTTGTCCATCGCGAGCCTGCGCAACTGGCCCTCGTCCAGCATCAGGGCGGCCTCCGAGCCGGACCTGCCGCTGTCGATCCACAGACCGCGCTCCAGCGGGAGCCTGACCAGCATGGGGATGCGCAGGTCGGTGCGCTCGGGCAGATGCAGATCGCCGAGGCGCAGCGCCATCGGGTTGTCCATCGGGACGCGGTAGGCGTGCCAGACAGGGTTGTCCCAGCGGGCGTACGCGGGCGGCAGGGCGGGCTCGACGACCTCGGATTCGGCGGCCAGCTGGCCGAGGTCCCGGTCGAGGGCCTCGCGTGCCTGGTCGGTGAGCCGGTCGCGCTTGGCACGGGCGGCCTCACGGGCCGCGTCGCCGGTACCGCCTATCCGGCTGCGCGGATCGGACAGGACTCGGTCGAGCTCCTGGTCCATGCGGGACTCGGCGAAGTCGACGGCGCTGCGGTAGGCGGCGGTGGCGCGGGCCAGGTCCTCGAACATGCCCCACACCTGGTTGTACAGGCGCTCCTCCATGGACCAGCCGGTCGCGTCGCCCGCGACGGGGCGCGGCGCCTGGCCCGGCTGGGCCTGGGGTGACGCGGGCGGCGGGGTGGGCGGGGCCGTGGTCCGGCGGCGGGGGTGGGTGTAGTCGACCCGTCCGCCCGCGGCGGCGGCCGGCTGCTGGCCCTGGCCGTCGGCGGTGCCGCCCGGCTGCTGGCCGGGGGTACCCGGCAACTGGTGCGGCGTGGCGCCGGGGCCGGGCGTCACGCCCGCGCCCGCCGAGGCTCCCGCCCCCGCGGCGCCGCCGGCGCTCTGGCCGGGCTGGGCGGCCGTGGCGGATCCGTCGGCGCGCACCCGTACACCGTCCGGTGCGCCGGTCAGGGGGGCCTGGATCGCGCTGGCCATGTGCCGGGCCACCGCTTCCTGGATCCCGGCGGCGAACTCGCGGGCCTGCGGCACGCCTTGGTCGCCGAAGAGCTCGGCGAGCCCGCCCGCGTAACCCTGGCCGACCGCACGGACCTTCCAGGCGCCCTGCCTGCGGTAGAGCTCCAGCGCGATGACGGCGGACTCCGCCTCGAGACCGGTGATGGTGAAGCTGGCGATCTCCGTGCCGTCGGTGGCGGTGACGGCGGCGAACGGGGAGGCGGTGGTGCCGAACCTGGCCGGTCCGCCGACCCCTTCGGGGAGCGCGAGCAGTACGTGCACGAGGTGCGCGCGGTCGGGCACGGCCTCCAGGTCGACGTGGAACCGCAGCCCGGCGGCGGCCTGCCGGGACACCTCGATGCCGGGGAGGGTGGGCGAGCCGGGATGGGCGATCCAGTCGACGCCGAGGACCGTGCCCCGGTCGTCGCCGAGGGTGGCGCACGCCAGGACCGGCGCTCCGGCCGTCACCCGGATCTCCAGTCGGCTGTGGGGCAAGGGATGGTTCTGCCCCCGGACCAGTTCGGCCGTCATCGCCTCTGTCCCCTCGTCGGTCACGCGTGGTGCCCCGTAGTGATGTCGTTGCGTGGTGGTTCGTGATGCGTGGTGGTGCGTGGTGGTGCGTGGTGGTGCGTCGGGCTGTCCGTGAAGGGTCCGCCAACCGGTGCAGCTCCCGGCGGCCTTGCCTCCGGGAGCTGCGCGTGCGCTGGCGAGAGCCGTGCCTACAGGTGCGGCAGGATCGCCGGCATGAGGTCCTGGAACGTACGGCCGTTGGCCGGGTTGCCCAGGGCTGTCATCTGCCAGCCGGCGCCGGCGCGGTGCACCTTCGCCATGATCTGCGCGGTGTACTGACCGCCGCCGTCGAGCGTGTAACGGGCGAGCTCGTCGCCGTTGGTCTCGTCGACGATGCGGCAGAAGGCGTTCTGCACCTCCTGAAACGTCTGGCCGGTGAACGAGTTCACCGTGAAGACGATCTGGTCGATGTGCACCGGAACCCGCTGCAGATCGACGAGGATCGCCTCGTCGTCGCCGCCCTGTCCGGCGCCGCCGACGAGGTTGTCACCGGTGTGCCGCACGGAGCCGTCGTCGCTGACAAGGTGGCGGAAGAAGACGACGTCGACCGGCTGCTTGTCGGCGAAGAGCACGGCCGAGGCGTCCAGGTCGATCTCGCGGGTACGGGACCCGAACAGGCCACGGCGCGGGGCGGCTTGCCAGCCGAGCCCCATGCGCACCGCGGTCAGCGTGCCGCCGCCCCTCTTCTCCAGGCTGATGGCCTGACCCTTGGTCAGGTTGACCCCAGGGCCCCCGGGCGTACTGCCCTTGGATACGTCCACCACGCGCTGTCCCCTCTCAAAGTTCCCCCGCAACCGTCCATGTGTGCGGTTGTCCAGTACCCTACGCAGTCACTCGGACAAGCGCAGGAGACTTCGGCCGTTTTTGTGTCGGTCTTGCAACACACCACGCCGCACCGCGTCAGGCGAGCCCCACTTCCCTCATCTGCCGCAGCTCCTTCTTCAGTTCGCCCACTTCGTCGCGCAGCCGCGCGGCCACCTCGAACTGCAGATCCGCGGCCGCCGCGCGCATGCGCTCGGTCATCTCCTCGATGATCCCTGCCAGTTCGGCCGCGGGCCGGTCGGTGACCACCGTGCCCTGCTTGCCCGCCCTGCCGGCCCGGCCGGAGAGCGACGGGACCGGGGCCTTCGCCGGCTTGCCCTCCTTGCCCTGGCGGTAGCCCGTACCGAGCAGTGCCTCGGTGTCGACCTCCTCGCGCGCGATGGTCGCGACGATGTCGTTGATCTTCTTGCGCAGCGGCTGCGGGTCGAGACCGCGCTCGGTGTTGTACGCGATCTGCTTCTCGCGGCGGCGGTTGGTCTCGTCGATGGCCTGCTCCATCGCCGGGGTGATCTTGTCCGCGTACATATGGACCTGGCCCGAGACGTTCCTCGCCGCGCGGCCGATCGTCTGGATCAGCGACGTCCCCGAGCGCAGGAAGCCCTGCTTGTCGGCGTCGAGGATCGCCACGAGCGACACCTCGGGGAGGTCGAGACCCTCACGCAGGAGGTTGATGCCGACGAGGACGTCGTACTCCCCCGCGCGCAGCTCGCGCAGCAGCTCGATACGGCGCAGGGTGTCGACGTCGCTGTGCAGATAGCGGACCTGCACGCCCAGTTCGAGGAAGTAGTCGGTCAGGTCCTCGGCCATCTTCTTGGTGAGGGTGGTGACCAGGACGCGCTCGTCCTTCTCGGTGCGGGCGCGGATCTCGTGCACCAGGTCGTCGATCTGGCCCTCGGTGGGCTTGACGACGACCTCCGGGTCGATGAGCCCGGTGGGGCGGATGATCTGCTCCACATGGCCGTCGCCGCGCGAGAGTTCGTACTTGCCGGGGGTGGCCGACAGATAGACGGTCTGGCCGACGCGCTCCAGGAACTCCTCCCACTTCAGCGGGCGGTTGTCCAGCGCGGAGGGCAGCCGGAAGCCGTGGTCCACCAGGGTGCGCTTGCGGGACGCGTCGCCCTCGTACATCGCGCCGATCTGCGGGACGGTGACATGCGACTCGTCGATGACCAGCAGGAAGTCCTCGGGGAAGTAGTCGAGGAGGGTGTTGGGCGCGGTGCCGGGCGAGCGGTCGTCGAAGTGCATCGAGTAGTTCTCGATGCCGGAGCAGGAGCCGATCTGGCGCATCATCTCGATGTCGTACGTGGTGCGCATGCGCAGCCGCTGGGACTCCAGGAGCTTGCCCTGCCTGTCCAGCTCGGCGAGGCGCTCCTCAAGCTCGCGCTCGATGCCGTTGACGGCCTTCTCCATGCGCTCCGGACCCGCCACGTAGTGGCTGGCGGGGAAGACGTAGAGCTCCCGGTCGTCGCTGATGATCTCGCCGGTGAGGGGGTGCAGGGTGGACAGGGCCTCGATCTCGTCACCGAACATCTCGATGCGGACGGCCAGCTCCTCGTAGACCGGGAAGATCTCGATGGTGTCACCGCGGACCCGGAAGGTGCCGCGCGTGAACGCCATGTCGTTGCGGGTGTACTGCATGTCGACGAAGCGGCGAAGCAACTGGTCCCGGTCGTACTCCTCGCCGACCTTCAGGGGCACCATCCGGTCCACGTACTCCTGGGGCGTACCGAGGCCGTAGATGCAGGAGACCGAGGCGACCACGATCACGTCACTGCGGGTGAGCAGCGAATTCGTCGCCGAATGGCGCAGCCGCTCGACCTCCTCGTTGATCGAGGAGTCCTTCTCGATGTAGGTGTCCGACTGGGGGACGTACGCCTCGGGCTGGAAGTAGTCGTAGTACGAGACGAAGTACTCGACGGCGTTGTTGGGCAGCAGCTCGCGGAACTCGTTCGCCAGCTGGGCCGCCAGCGTCTTGTTCGGAGCCATCACCAGGGTGGGGCGCTGAAGCTTCTCGATCATCCAGGCCGTGGTGGCCGACTTACCGGTGCCCGTCGCACCGAGCAGCACGACATCCTGCTCACCTGCGCGGATGCGGCGCTCCAGGTCCGCGATCGCCGTCGGCTGGTCGCCGCTGGGCTCGTAGGAGCTGATGACCTCAAAAGGCGCCGAAGTACGTTCGATCTTGGAAACTGGCCGCATGCATCCACCGTACGACCACCCACTGACAGTCGGGTGTGGATCACCAGTCGTGGACGCCCCGCGGGCCGCCCGCGGACGGTCCGGAGACCGCCTCGTCGGGGGTCTGCCCGTACATGGGCTCCGGCCGGGCCGGCCGGGCCCGCTGGGCCGGTACGCCCGGCAGGCCGCGCTCCTGGAGGCCGCGGCCCCTGCCCCGCCCAGGGGGCACCGGGCCGGGCAGCTCCTGGCCGCCCGTGACCATCAGGGGGTCGAAGATCACGACGACGGCCGCGAGCAGCAGGAAGACGCCCGGCCCCACCAGCATGGGCCCGAGGAGGGTCGCCGCCGATTCGGCGCCCCCGGCTCCCTCGGCGACGGCTCCGGGCGCGTGCAGGTGTACGTGGACGGCGGCCATGCCCATGTAGTGCATGCCGGTCACGGCGACCCCCATCGCCACGCTGGCGGCCAGGCTCATCAGGAGGCTGTGCGGGGACGCGGCGGCCCAGAGCGCCGTGGTGGCCGCGACGACGGCGATCACGACGGAGCCGCCGACGGTCAGGGTGTCGTACTCGACGCGGCCTTCCAGTCGGATTCCGGCCATTCCGAGGTAGTGCATGCTCGCGATGCCGAGGCCGGTGACGGTACCGCCGGTGACCAGGGCCATCGTGGTCGTGCCGCGGTATCCCACGATGAAGATGCCGACGCCGACCATGACGATCGCGAGGGCGAGGCTGGCGAAGGTCGTGGCCGGGTCGTAGGCGACCGGGGTCTCGGCCACGGCGAAGCCCATCATGGCGATGAAGTGCATCGTCCAGACGCCCGAGCCGATGGCTACGGCGGCGAGCCCGAGCCAGCCGGCCCTGCGGCCCGGTTCCGGTGTGTGCAGGGATCTGATGGCGCAGCGCAGGCCCAGCGCGCCGCCGAGGCAGGCCATGAGGAAGGCCGCCACGGGGGTGATCAGGCCGTAGCTGAATCCGTCGGTGGTGCCCTGCATGCGGTACGCCCTTCGCTCCTGGGGAGCCGTCTGCGGAAGCGTTGGTTTCGGGGGCGAGGGTATGGCCAGCGGCACGGCAAGCAAACATCAGGTCACCGTTTTGTCGACTTGGAGACCGCCTCCGGGGCCTGCTCGGGCGCATTGCGTTCACGTTGTGGCCAACCTTCGCCTGTCGCGTGTTGGCCGCCGACTGTCACTCTCGGCCCGTCTGTGATCGATCGACGCAAGGAGTCCACGTGTACGCACGCACCTCTGTGACCACGGCCGTCGCGCTGCTGGGAGCCGCCGCGCTGGTTCTGCCGGGGAGCACGTCGGCCGCGGCGCCGCGCGCCACCGCCCCGGAGACGTCCCCCGTCTCCGCCCGGCACGACGCCAATCCGCTGGTCATCGCGCACCGCGGCGCCTCGGCGTACGCGCCGGAGAACACGCTCGCCGCCGTCGACAAGGCCGAGGACCTGGGCATCGACTGGGTGGAGAACGACGTCCAGCGCACGAAGGACGGCGAGCTGGTCGTCCTGCACGACACCGACCTCAAGCGCACCACCGACGCCGAGCAGGTGTTCCCCGACCGCGCTCCGTGGAATGTGAAGGACTTCACCGCCGGCGAGATCGCGCGTCTGGACGCGGGCAGCTGGTTCGGCGCCGAGTGGGCGGGTGCCCGGGTGCCGACGCTGAAGCAGTACCTGGACAGCGTCGAGGAAAACCGGCAGAAGCTTCTTCTGGAGATCAAGGCGCCCGAGCTCTACCCGGGCATCGAGAAGGACACCCTGCGTGTGCTCCGCGCGGAGGGCTGGCTGGACCGCGCGCACGTGCGGAGCAAGCTGGTGATCCAGAGCTTCGGCGCGGCCAGCGTGAAGGCCGTGCACGAGCAGCGGCCCGATGTGACCACCGGATTCCTCGGTACTCCGGCGGTGGCCGACCTGCCCTCCTACGCGGCGTTCACCGACCAGATCAATCCGACGCACTCCTCACTCACCGCCGAGTACGTCGCCGCCGTGCACCGGCTGAAGGGCGCGCACAGCAAGCGGCTCCAGGTCAACACCTGGACGGTCAACGACGCCGCGGGCGCGGTGCGCGTGGACGGGTTCGGCGTGGACGGCATCATCACCAACAACCCCGACGTGGTGCGGGACGCGGTGGGCTGAGCGGCCGGACGCCCGCCGGGTCCCGGGCCGGCGGGAGCGGGTCGGGACGGCCGGGTCGAAGAGCGTTGTCAGACCCTGACCGTAGCGTTGTCGGCATGGACAGCAACCCGCAGTCGGTGGAGTGGGCCGTCGTCGGAAGCGACATCGGCCCGCTGCTGCTGGCCGCCACCGGTGAAGGACTTGTGACAGTTGTCTTCCACGCCACGACCGGGCGTCGGGAGACGGCACTTCGGCAGCTGAAGGGCCGGCTCGGCGCCGAGCCCGTCGAGGATCCGGCGGGCCGGCTGGCCGAGCCGATACGTCAGCTGGCGGCCTTCTTCGACGGCACACTCCGGGAGTTCGAGCTGCCGCTGGACTGGTCGCTGTCGGGCGGCTTCAACCGTCAGGTGCTGCGCGAGCTGGCGGCCGGCGTTCCGTACGGCACGGTCGTCGGGTACGGCGATCTGGCCGACCGTGTGGGCAGTCCGGGCGCGGCCCAGGCGGTCGGCGCCGCGATGGGGTCCAACCCGCTGCCGATCGTGGTGCCGTGCCACCGGGTGGTGGAGAGCGGCGGCGGACTGGGCGGCTTCGGGGGCGGTCTGGAGACCAAGCGCCAACTGCTGGCGCTGGAGGGCGTGCTGCCCGCGCCGCTGTTCTGACGGGCCGTCCGCCCTTCCGCGACCGCCCGCTGTTCGCGCTCTCCCGCTTCCCTCCCGGCTCCCGGCGGAGGGAGGGACGTTTGCGGGGCCCCGTCCCGTGCCAGGGATGGGACATGCCTGACACGACACTGCTGCTGTCCTGCGAGGTGCGGGACGCACTCGAAGCGCGCCGTCCCGTCGTCGCCCTGGAGTCGACGATCATCGCGCACGGTCTGCCGCGACCGCGCAATCTGGCCGTCGCCGAGGAGTTGGAAGCGCTGGTACGGTCCGGCGGCGCCGTACCCGCCACCGTCGCCGTGCTGGACGGCCGGGCCCATGTGGGCCTGGACAAGGACCAGTTGGAGCGGGTCGCCGGTGATCCGTCCGTCCGGAAGCTGGGCCACCGCGATCTCGCGCCCGCGCTGGCCACCGGGGCCAGCGGTGCGACGACGGTGTCCGCGACGGCGTTCCTCGCCGCGCGTGCCGGTATCCGGGTCTTCGCGACCGGCGGCCTGGGCGGTGTCCACCGCGACTGGATCGGCGCGCAGGACGAGTCGGCCGACCTGCGGCTGCTGGCCGGGACCCGGATCACGGTGGTCTGCGCGGGCGTGAAGTCGATCCTCGACGTACCGGCGACCCTGCAGCGCCTGGAGACCCTGGGCGTCGGGATCCTCGGGTACGGCACGGAGCACTTCCCCGGCTTCTACCTGACGTCGTCCGGTGAGCCCGTCGACTGGACCGTGGACACCCCGGAGGAGGTCGCGGCGGTGATGGCCGCCCAGGACGTGCTCGGCGGGCCGGAGGCCGCGCTGATCGTCGCCAATCCGGTGCCGGAGGCGGAACAGCTCGATCCCCGGTTGCACGACCGGGTGCTCGCCGAGGCGTTGTCGGAGTGCCGGGAGCGGGGCATCGGCGGGCAGGCGGTGACGCCGTTCCTGCTGGGTGAGCTGATGCGGCGTACCGACGGCGCGTCCCTGGAGGCGAATCTGGCGGCCGTGCGCGGCAATGTGCGGCTGGCGGCTCTGATCGCGGCGGCGCGGTGAGCGGTCCGGACCCCGCCGACGGCGCCCGCGCCCCCGAGGGCCCCGGACACGGTGGCGGCGCGGGCGCGCTGCTGATCGTCGGGGACGTGGTCACCGATGTGGTGGCCCAGCACCGTAAGCCGCTCGCACACGGCACGGACACCGCCGCCGAGATCCGCACCCTGCCGGGCGGCGCCGGGGCCAACGCGGCGTGCTGGGCGGTGTCCACGGGATGCGCGGACGTCCGGCTGCTCGCCCGGGTCGGCGCGGAGGCGGCCGGCTGGCACGAGTCACGGCTGAGATCGGCGGGCGTCCGGCCGCTCCTGGTCGTCGACGACGACGTGCCGACCGCGACCGTCGTCTCACTGGTCGACGCCTCCGCCGAACGCACCTTCCTGACCGACAGCGGGGCCGTCCTGCGCCTCGCCGCCGCCGACTGGTCGGCGGCGCTGCTCGACGGGGTGGGCCGGCTGCACATCTCCGGCTATCTCTTCTTCGCCCCCACCAGCCGTCAAGTGGTGCGGGCCGCCGTGGCGTCGGCGACGGCGCGCGGTGTCCCGGTGAGCGTGGACCCCGCGTCGGCGGGATTCATGGCGGACCTCGGCGCCGACCGGTTCCTGGCGGCGGCCGAGGGGGTCGACGTACTCCTGCCGAACGCGGACGAGGCCCGGCTGCTCACCGGAGTCCCGGACGCGGAGAAGGCGGCGGCCGAGCTGAGCCGCCGGTTCCCGCTCGTCGTGGTGACGCTGGGACCGGACGGCGCGCTGGTGGCGTCGGACGGAGCGGTGACGGCGCGCGTTCCGCCGGAGCCCGCGCGGGCCGTCGACTCCACGGGGGCGGGCGACGCGTTCAACGGCGCTTTCCTCGCCTCCCTGTTGACGGGCGCCGACCCACCGGCGGCCGCCGCGGCGGGCTGCCGTGCCGGCGCCCTGGCGGTCGCGCAGACCGGCGGGCGTCCGCCGGTGCCGTGACGTCCGCGTGGCCGGCCGGCGTGCCGAACCACCTGACGGGCGGCCACCGCGCCGACCCGGTTCAGCCCCGCGGCAGCGCCCAGGCGGGGTGGCGCGGATCGTCCGTCCTTACGAGGACGTCGGCGGCCTCGGCCGGGCCGACCTCCCGCTCGTAGCGCTCGAACGCGGGCAGCGTCCACTGCTCGCTCTCCCCGGTACGGCGGCGGAGCGCGGCCGGCGACAGCCGCAGATGCACCGTGAGGTCGAACGGGAACCAGTGCCCGAGCAGCAGCGGACCGTGCACCACCAGCACGCCGCCCGGCGGGAGTTCGACCCGCTCGCTGCGCGTCGCGCGGTCGGTCGCCGGATCCCACAGATCGGGCAGCACCAGGCCGGTCCCGCCCGCCTCCACGGGCCCGAACACCTCCCGCCACAGAGCGCCCGTGTCGAACCAGCCGTCGTAGTAGGAGTCGGGATCGTGCCGCCCGTACTCGTACCGCAGCGACGCGGGCCGCAGGAAGCCGCCGGTCCCGACGACGACCACCGAGCGGCCCCGGAGCCGCAGGGCGTCGGCGAGCGCCTCGGCCGGTACGCCGGGACGTGCGGCGGGCGCGCCGTCCACGGCGATACGCACCCAGGGGCCGCCGTCGTCGGCCCTGGTCTCCAGGGCGCGCCCCGCCAGGGCGTCGGTCAGCCGATCCCAGGTGATCGCTTCGAGTCTCACCGCTCCATCATGGTCCAGCGACGGGCGGGGGCGCGTACGACGGCTCCCCCGCCGGGCTCACCCGCGCGGCTACGCCGGGTCGTAGTCCTGGACGCGCCGCCCGTGACCGCGGTACGTCAACGCCGGGAGCCGGGGGTCGCGCATCAGGACCTTCCGTCGACGATCGTGGTCAGCACATCGGCGGAGCGCGCGCTGTACACGAGCGTCGCCGCGTGGTCGTGGACCGGCTGGGTGTGGGGTCCCGTGAGGTCCACCAGGATCAGATCGGCGCGCCGTCCCGGAGCGAGGGCGCCCACCCGGCCGCCGAGGCCCACCGCGCGGGCGCTCTGGGTGGTGGCGTGGTCGAGTGCCTGACGGGCGGTCAGCCAGCCGGGGTCGCGCTCCGACGACTTCTGGGTCGGCGCGGTGAGCGTCATGCTCTCCCAGACGTCGAGGGTGCTGTTCGACGCGGCGCCGTCCGTCGCGAGCCCGACGGGCACGCCGATCGAGGCCAGCGCGCGCAGCGGTGTCTGGTCCCAGCCGAACTTGAGGTAGCCCTTGGGCGCGGTGGCGAACGCGACCCGGCCCGTGCCGCGCCGGAGTACGGCGAGGTCGCCCTCGGTCAGACCGGTGCCGTGGGCGACGAGCACGTCGACGTCGAGCAGCCCGGCGCGGTGCAGGGTCTCGATGGGCGTGCGGCCGGTCGCGGCGACGGCGGCGGCCGTCTGCTGCGCGTTCTGCGCGGCGTGGATATGGACCAACAGGCCGTGCGCGCGGGCGAGTTCGGCGGTCGCGGCCAGATCGTCGTCATCGACGGTGTAGGGGGCGTGCGGCGCGAGCGACATGGTGATCCGCCCGTCGGCCGCGCCCCGCAGCCGGAGGGCGAAGTCGAGGGACCGCTCCAGGCCGGCGGCGCCCTCGCTGGAGAAGTACCCCTGGCCGAGATTGGCCCGCAGCCCGCTCGCCTCGGTGGCGGCGGCGACCTGGTCCATGGCGAAGTAGTGGTCGGCGAAGGTGGTGACGCCGCCGCGGATCATCTCGGCGCAGGCGAGCAGCGCGCCGAGTTCGATGTCGCGGTCGGTGAGATTGGTTTCGATGGGCCAGATCCACTCGTTGAACCACTCCTCGATCGGCAGGTCCTCGGCGATGCCGCGCAGGGCCACCATCGGTGTGTGCGTGTGGCAGTTGATCAGTCCGGGCATGGCGAGCAGCCCACGCGCGTCGATGCGTTCGACGGCGGGCAGGCCGGCGACGGCCTCGGGGGGTGGTGATCGACTCGATGAGACCGTCGCGTACGACGATCGCGCTGTTGTCGAGAAAGCCGATGTCGCCCGCGCCCCCGGTCCGGGTGGGGTCGGCGGGGTCGGCGCGATCGTTCGGGTCCGTGGGACCGGTGGGGTTGGTGGTGTCGCCGGTGCGGCCGTGCGTCAGCGTGGTGCAGCCCGTGATGACGAGATCGGCGGGCCGGTCCTCGGGAGCGGTGGTCATCGCAGCAACGTACTGCGCGGGGGGCGCGGCGGCCTTGCGCTCGTGCGGGTGGTTTCCGGCCGGGGCACGTGTTCCGGCGGGGTTGCGTGGCGGGTGCTTGCCACAGTGAGTCCGCACATGACAGTCCTCCCGCGGACCGCCCGAGAGAGAGCGACACCCCCCATGCCCACCACCGCGAGCACTCCCCGGCCCTCCTCCCGCCCGCGCGCGCCGCGCTCCTCAGGGCGGCGTGTGCCGGTCGCCGTCGCGGGCGCCGTCGTCGCCGTGCTGGCGGTCGGCGCACCGGCCGCGTACGCGACCCTCGACAGCGAGCAGCGCTCGCCCACCCAGACGCCGCGCGGCGCGTCGTACATCGAGACGCGGCTCTTCTTCGGTACAGAACGGCCGGACGGCGGCGCGGATGTGACGGATCGTCAATTCATGTCGTTCATCGACCGGCATGTCACGCCGGAGTTCCCGTCCGGCCTGACGATCCAGGAGGGCCGGGGCCAGTGGCGTGACTCCAAAGGCGTGATCGAGCGGGAGCGTTCCTACGAGCTGATCCTGCTGTACCCGGCGTCCGAGGCGACGTCGCGCGACGCGCGGATCGACCAGATCCGGCGGGCGTACGAACGCGCGCACGCCCAGGACTCCGTGGCGAGGCTGGACGACCGGACGTTCGCCGACTTCTGAGCGCGAAACGGCGACGGGAGAGCGCGGAAAGGGCGCGGGAGCGCGTTGGGGTCGTAAACGGCCCCCACGGCGGGCATTTCTCCACCATGACGGTTCGCCCACGCCCCTTGCTGCTCCTCGACGTCGACGGTCCCCTCAACCCGTACGCCGCACGGCTGCCACGACCGCGCGGGTACACGACCCACCATCTGCACCCGTCGAACTGGCTCTCCCGCCAGACGCCGGGCTCCCGGCCCCACAGACGTGGGCTACGGGTACGGCTCAACCCCGCCCACGGCCCGATACTCACCGGGCTGCCCTTCGAACTGGCCTGGGCCACCACCTGGATGCACGAGGCCAACAGCATGATCGCGCCGGCCGTCGGGCTGCCGGCCGATCTGCCGGTGATCGAGTGGCCCGAGCTTTTCGCCAAGGATCCGGACGGCCTCTACTGGAAGACGCGCCCGCTGCTGGAGAGGGCGGACGGCAGACCCTTCGCCTGGGTCGACGACATGATCACCGACCTGGACACGACGTATGTCGCGACCCACCACGACGGGCCCGCGCTGCTGTTGCGGATCCACCCACGACGGGGGTTGCGGGAGCGGGACTTCGCGACGCTCACGCGCTGGGCGGAACTGCTCTGATCCGGCGGTAGGCACTCGCCCGGGCTCTCGGCCTCTCGGGCTCTCCGGAAATGTCCGGAGAGCCCGAGAGGCGTTCACCGCTTGACGTCCGCAACGCTGTAAGAGCCTCCGCCCAACGGGACTTGAAGCGCCGTCGCGCCGCCCGCCGAGCCCTCCGGAAGCTCTCCTTCCATCAGGCGCGAACCCCTCCCGACCTGGCGAATCGCACCATGCCGGGATTCCGTTCCGCCATTGGCATGGACCTGTTCATGATCCTTGGATACGCTCCGGCCGAGGCGAATGAGAGCGCTCTCACTCGCCTGCTGTTCCACTGTTCCAACCCCACGATCGCTGGAACAACCGAAGGGCGAATGCCTTGAGACGCAAGACAGTTGTACGCACCGGCCTGTCCGCACTCCTCCTCGTCGGCACCTGGGCGACCGCCGGGCTCGCGCCGGCGTCGGCCGCGGCTCCCGACTCCGCCTCGACATCGATGTCAATATCGGCCCCGGCATCAGCCTCGAAGAAGGCGCCCGCGTCCGATGGCCTGCTCAGCGCCATGCAGAAGGAATTCGGCCTGACGAAGAGTGAGGCCGTCGCCCGGCTCGCCGCCGAGAAGACGGCGACCGCCGTCGAGACCAAGGCGGAGCGCGCGGCGGGAGCCGCGTACGGAGGCTCCTGGTTCAGCGCGGCCGACAACTCACTGACCGTCGCCCTCACCGACGGGAAGAAGGCCGCCGCCGTCCGCGCGACAGGCGCCACCGTCAAGCTCGTGAAGCACAGTGAGCGCGCCCTTGACGCGACCATGAAGCGGATCGACGCGCTCTCCGCACCGGTCGGCGTCAGCAGTTGGAGCGTCGACCCGAAGTCCAACCGGGTCGTGGTAAACGTCCTCGCCCCGGAGCGTGACACCAAGGCCGTCGCCGCCTTCGTCGCGAAGGCGGAGAAGACCGGTCCGGTGACGGTCGCGGAGACGACCGACGCCCCCTCCACCGTCGCGGCCGGGACCGTGGGCGGGGACCCGTACTACACGGGCAACGTCCGCTGCTCCATAGGCTTCTCCGTGCACGGGGGCTTCGTCACCGCCGGCCACTGCGGCCCGCGCGGCCAGTCGGTGCGCGGCTGGGACAACTCCGCCATCGGCAACTTCCAGGGCTCGTCCTTCCCGGGCAACGACTACGCGTGGGTGAACGTCGCCAACGGCTGGTGGACCGTGCCCGTCGTCCTCGGCTGGGGCAGCGTGTCCGACCAGTTGGTGCGTGGTTCGAACGAGGCCCCCGTCGGCGCGTCGATCTGCCGCTCCGGCTCCACGACGCACTGGCGCTGCGGCAACCTCCTGGCCAAGAACGTGACGGTCAACTACTCACAGGGCGCCGTCCACCAGATGGTCCAGACGAGTGCCTGCGCGGAGGGTGGCGACTCGGGCGGCTCGTTCATCAGCGGTGACCAGGCCCAGGGCGTGACGTCCGGCGCCTCGGGCAACTGCACCAGCGGCGGGCAGAGCTTCTACCAGCCGATCAACGAGATCCTCAGCACCTACGGGCTGACACTGCACACAGCCTGAGCGAACTCCGCAAGCTGAAGCCCGTCGCGTCAAGGGTCTGACGCGACGGGCTTCACCGCTGTGCTGCCGCAGGCTGAGCGCCGGGTCAGGCCGGGGCGCTCCCGGCTCCGCCGCGGGAGCCGCCGCCACCCAGATCCACTGTGCCGATCGCTCCGGCCTGGACGACCGCGCCGTGCACCACGCCGCCGTTGACGGTGTTGTGCACGGATGTCACGTGCTGGGGCACGGGGGTGGCGGGCGCCAACTCGTCGAGCAGTGAGCGGAGTTCCGCAGCCGCCGCGGGGTCGGCCGCCAGGGCGCGGCGGAGGCGGGTGCGCCATTCGGCTTGGACGTCGGCCACCAGTTGTTCGTCCTCGTCCCGCTGGGCCGCGACCAGTTCGGCCCGGACGGTGTCCAGCTCCTCCTCGACCGAGGCCGGGGTGGCCGAGCCCCGGCGCGCGAAGAACGCCACCATCCGGTCGCGGGCGGCCGTCCAGCCGTCCGTCGCCATCTGCTGCACGAGAGCTGTCGCTCCCGCGGCCGCCAATGTCACCAACTCGGCTTCCACCACGCCCCCTTGATCTGTGGTTGCTTACGGATACGAGCCTACCGGTCACCGACCGAGAAGCGCCGTGAGCGCACCCACCGGGTCGGTGTCGGGGGTGCCGCGGGGCCACCAGTCCTCGCGGTCGCGGTCCGACTCGTATCCGTACCAGAGTCCGTCGCGGCCGAAACGGAGCTGGAGCGACGGCAGGGAGAGGCGGTTGCGCCAGGGGCGGAAGTGCGGGAAGTCGGCCGCGAGGAGTGCGGGGCGGGCGCGGTCGAACGGGCCGGCGGGTGGGTCCCAGGCTTCTTCCAGGACGGTCAGGCCCGCGAGGCCGCCCTGGCGCCAGGCGGCGACGGCGCGTGCCAGGTCGGTGGGGCTGTGGTCGGTGCCCGCCGCCAGGTCGCGGTAGAGGGCGCGGGTCGAGGCGGTGAGCCCGGAGCCGGGATGGGCGGCGGCCAGGCGGACGGCGTCCTGCCACGGGGTGAGGCCGGCCACGGGGTCGATGCCGGTCGCGAGAAACGTGTGCGCGCGGCCGGCGGCCTCGGTGGCGAGCAGGTCGAGCGCCAGCGGGTCGGGGGCGCCGGGAGTGTGCGGATAGACGGGCGGGCGGCCGGGGCCGGCCGGCAGCGGGAACGGGGGCGGCAGGGTCCGCAGGGGGTGGGCGGTCACCGCTGTGACCGCGTCGACCGTGGGCATGGGCGGCGCCGCCGTGCCTCGTTCGGCCGCGGAGCGGGTGGCGTTGCGCCGGGTCAGGTCGGCCAGGATCTCGTGCTCACCGCGTCCGCGCATCAAGAAGAGGACGAACGGGTCCTCGTCGAGCAGCCGCGCGGTCTGGTAGCACAGTGCCGCCGCGTGCTTGCAGGGGTAACCGTCGTCGGGGCAGGAGCAGTCGGGCGTCAGATCGCCGGCGGTCGGCAGCAGGTCCGCCGAGGCGGCGAGCGCGTGCGGCATGTCCTTGTCGAGGAGGGCGGCGATGTGGTCGGGGCGGGCGGCCGCCGCGTCGAGGAGGTCTTCCCAGTCGTCGTCGCCGAGGGTGCGCAGCCGGATCTCGGTGCGGTACGGGCGGGGCCGTGAGCCGTGCACGTACGCCATGACCCGGCCCGGTGTGACCGTGATCGCGTCCACGTGCCCGCTGCCCGCGTAGGCGCGCCCGCGTTGCAGCCGGGCCGGGTCGAGCGCCGAGTCCTCCATGGACTCCACCCAGGCGTTGCCCCACCAGCTGGTGGCGAAGTCCGGGGCGCCCGCCGCGCCGGGCGGGGGCGGCAGGGCCGGGAACGTACGACGGCGGTCGTCGTGCCGAGAGACGCGCGCGGTCATGACGGCCTCCGCAGCGAGACGAGATCGGCCAGCTCACGGTCGGTCAGCTCGGTCAGGGCTCCTTCGCCCGAGCCGAGCACCGCATCGGCCAGGGCACGCTTGGCGGCCAGCATCTCGGCGATGCGGTCCTCGACCGTGCCCTCCGCGATCAGCCGGTGGACCTGTACGGGCTGCGTCTGGCCGATGCGGTAGGCGCGGTCCGTGGCCTGCTCCTCGACGGCCGGATTCCACCAGCGGTCGTAGTGCACGACATGACCGGCGCGGGTGAGGTTGAGGCCGGTGCCGGCGGCCTTGAGAGACAGCAGGAAGACGGGGGTCCGGCCCGACTGGAAGCGGTCCACCATCCGTTCCCGTTCGGCGACGGGCGTGCCGCCGTGCAGGAGTTGGGAAGGGATCGCGCGGGAGGTGAGGTGCGCGGAGAGGAGCCGCGCCATCGACACGTACTGCGTGAAGACGAGGACCGAGCCGTCCTCGGTCAGGATCGTGTCGAGCAGCTCGTCGAGCAGGGCGAGCTTCCCGGACCGGCCGGTGAGCCGCGCGCCCTCCTCCTTCAGATACTGCGCCGGGTGGTTGCAGATCTGTTTGAGGGCGGTGAGCAGCTTCATGACCAGTCCGCGCCGGGCGATGCCCTCCGCGCTCTCGATGGCGGCCATCGTCTCGCGCACGACGGCCTCGTACAGGGAGGCCTGTTCGCGGGTGAGCGGCACCGGGTGGTCGCTCTCCGTCTTGGGCGGCAGCTCGGGCACGATCCCCGGGTCGGACTTCTTGCGGCGCAGCAGGAAGGGGCGGACCAGCCGGGAGAGCCGCTCCACGGCCTCGTCGCTCGCGGTGGTGCCCGCCGACCCCGCGTGTTCCACGTTCTCCACGGCGCGCGCGTGGCGGGCGCGGAACGATTTGAGCGGTCCGAGGAGGCCGGGGGTCGTCCAGTCGAGGAGCGCCCACAGCTCGGAGAGGTTGTTCTCCACGGGGGTGCCGGTCAGCGCGACGCGGGCGGGCGTCGGGATCGTGCGCAGTGCCTTGGCGGTGGAGGAGAAGGGGTTCTTGACGTGCTGAGCCTCGTCGGCGACGACCGTTCCCCAGGTGTGGGCGGCCAGTTCGGGAGCGCTGCCGCGCATCGTGCCGTACGTGGTGAGGACGAATCCGTCGGTCACGCCGTCCAGCGTGCGCCCCGAGCCGTGGAAGCGGTGGACGGGGACGCCGGGCGCGAAGCGGGTGATCTCCCGCTGCCAGTTGCCGAGGAGGGACGCGGGACAGACGACGAGCGTCGGGACCGGACGGGCGCGGTGCAGATGGAGCGCGATGACGGTGATCGTCTTGCCGAGGCCCATGTCGTCGGCGAGACAGCCGCCGAGGCCGAGTGAGGTCATGAGGTCGAGCCAGGCCAGGCCGCGCAGTTGGTAGTCGCGCAGGGTGGCGTCCAGGCCGGCGGGCTGTGCGACGGCCGCCGGGCCGTGGACGAGCCGGTCGCGGAGGACCGCCAGCGCGCCGGTCGGGACCGCGTCGACCGTCTCGCCGTCCACCTCGGCCGAGCCCGTGAGGGCGACGGCCAGCGCGTCGACCGGGTCGAGCAGGCCCAGCTCCCGCTTGCGCGCCTTCCGGACGAGGTCGGGGTCGATCACCACCCACTGGTCGCGCAGCCTGACGATCGGCCGGTGCGACTCGGCGAGCGCGTCCATCTCCGCCTCGCTGAGCGGATCGCCGTCGAGCGCCAACTGCCAGTTGAACTTGAGCAGTTCGGTGCTGTCGAAGAAAGGCGTGCCGTCCGTGGCCGAACCGGGCGCGGAGCGTACGACCGCGGCGGCCGAGAGCGTACGAGCCAGCTCCCTCGGCCAGTGGACGGCCACTCCGGCGGCGGCGAGGCCGGCGGCTCCCGGGCCGAGCAGTTCGTACAGCTCGTCCTCGGAGAGCGGCAGCACGGCGGGGACGTCGAACTCCAGCAGCCGGGCGAGCGGCGGCCAGACACGGGCGGCGCGGCGCAGCGCGAGCAGGGCGTCGATCCGGGCTCGGGGTCCGAAGACGTCGTCGCCGTCGCCCGCCCAGAGCTGAGCCGCGTCCATGACGAGCGTCGGGTCGGCGAGGCTGTGGATCTGGACGAGGGCGGCCCCGGCACGGCGCTCGGCGCCGGACTCCTCCGGGGTCTCCGGCGCGGACGAGGAGTCGAACAGCTCGTACGCGGACAGGTCGAGGCGCAGCGAGACGCGCACCCCGGCGTCCATCCCGGCCGCCGCTTCGGCCGCCCACGAGCGCGCGCGGGGCAGATGCTGCGCGGCGTGCGCGGCGAAGGGCGCGCCCGCGGCGAACGCGGCGGCGGGTGTGCGGGGCAGGGCGTCGGCGACCGCGTCGAGGAAGGCGCGCACCAGCGCTTCCGGCTCGGGCAGCCGCAGCGGCAGCACATCGGGGAGTGGGACGGCGTGCGCCTCGTACGGCATGGCGGCGGCGATGGCCCGCAGCTGGGCGATGTCGTCCGCGTCGAGCGGGCCGGCCCGCCAGGCGTCGTGGTCGGACGCGGTGAGGCCGGGCAGCAGCCGGCCCCTGGCCGACAGGTGCAGGGCGTGCAGGGCGGCGGCGCCCCAGCAGGCGGCTGAGGGGTGGGCGGAGGCGTCGGAGCGGGCGCCGACCAGCAGGGGAACGGCCTCGGCGACGGGCATGAGCACCGCGCGGACGACACGGGTGCGAACACCGGCGCCGGCCGCCGGGTCGGCGCGGTCGGCCTCCACCCGGTCCGCCGGAGCCACGACCGTCAGATCGGACGTGCGGAGGTCGCCGTCGGCGGACGGCTCCCCCGCCGGGGCCCAGAAGGCGACCCGTCCTTCACGGGGCAGGCCGGCGGGCAGGAAGAGCGCGGCGCAGCGGGCCAGGGGCATCGGGGCGGGGGCCGGGGCGTCGGACGCCGCGTGGCCCGGCGCGTCTCGCGTCATCGTCACCCACTCCCTCCGCCTCGGTCGCTCACCTCAAGATCTCGTTACTCCGCGAGTCTAGGCGGGGGGTCTGACAGTGCCCCCGTCATGCCCGAAGGCCGCATCCCCTCGACGTGTGAGGATGCGGTCTTCAGGCGCGACGGGTACGACGGGGCGCATCGGCCATCGGTTCAGATCCGCCGGCGCACCAGCGCGACGAGTTCGGCGGTCCTCCGCCGGCGTACCCACGCGACCACGGCGAGCAGGGCCAGGAAGATCACGGGTGTCAGTGCGTTCTCGCCGTCGAAGACGGTCAGCTGGGTGATGAAGGCGCCGATCATCAGGCCGATGAGCGCGATCGCCGAGACGCCGGAGAGAATCGGGATCAGCAGGGCGACGGCGCCGGCCACCTCAAGGGCACCGGTGAGATACATGAACCAGTCGCCGAAGCCGATGGCGTCGAACGACTCGGCCGCCGACGAGTGGCCCACGAGCTTCGGCCCCGCGCTCGCGACCGCCAGGAACAGCGCCAGGACGATCTGGAGCGTACGGACGGTGATGTCCGTACGGCGCGAGGGCCCCGCGTGGGAGGGCGAAACAGCGGCGGGCGCGGGAGCGGACGCGGTCCGCGCGGGGGTGGTCGTAACCTCGGACACAGGGGGTCTCCTCCGTGATGCGCGTGGTGTGCTTTCAAGGAGGTAGACACCCGCCCCGCCGGGAAATCATCGCTCTCCGGGCGGTCGGATCGACGAATTCACCGTCGGTTCGTTTCGGGGCCCGCACCCCTGTGCATCGGGGGCGCGGACCGGGTACATGTCTGACAGGAGGTGCGATGCCATGCGCACCGGAAGTGAACCGGTCACAGCCCGCAGTCCGCTGCGGATGCGCTGGTGGCTGAGTGTGTGGGGTCTGATCTGGACCGGATTCGGCACGGCCGCCTTCGCGATCGCCGGCCGTCCGGGCTGGGCGATCGCCTGCGGGGTGCTGCTGCTGATCGTCGCCACGGATTTCGCCGTGGTCGTCCACCGGATACGGCAGGGGTCGAGGTTCCAGCCGGGCCGGGACGTCCCGCCGTACGAGGTTCACAGCCACCGGAACCCGGGCGGCGACGGCGACACCGGCACCGGCACCGGCAGCGGTTACGGGAACGGCGGCGACAGGATCGAAGAGGTCAGTCGTCGGAACCGGACCCCGGGCCCGAGCCGGACCCGGGACCGGAGTCGAAACGCGCGGCTTTGAGGTACTCGGGCTTGGGATCGAGCGCCGCGGCCAGCCTGAAGTGCTTCGTCGCCTGCTCGGGCCGCCCCGCCCGCTCGTAGGTGCGGGCGAGTGCGAAGTGCGCGAAGGCGTTGTCCGGCTCGCGCTCCAGGACCAGCTCGAACTCCAGCTCTGCGGGCCGCAGTTGAGCCGCGGCGAAGAACGCGCGGGCGCGCAGCAGCCGGGCCGCCGTGTTCTCGGGGTGCGCCGCGATCACGGAGTCCAGCAGCTTGACGGCACCGCGCGGATCACGTGCGGCCAGCAGTTGCTCCGCCGCGCGGTAGTCGATGACGTGGGTCTCCGGGCTCTCGGGCACGGTCCGATCCTTCCCCTCGGTCCGCGCGTCCAACGTCGCACGGATTGGCGGTATTCCACAGCCGGCCGCCGGGCACCTCAGAAGTGGGCGGCGGCCCGCTCGACCAGTCGCGCCCAGACGTCCCTGACCTGCGGCTCCAGTCTCTCCAGCGGCCCGTTGTTGTCGATGACCAGATCGGCGGCGGCGTTTCGCCGCTCCCGGGTGGCCTGGGCGGCCATCCGGGACCGGGCCTCGGACTCCGCCATGCCCCGCACCCGTACGAGCCGTTCGAGCCGGGTCTCGGTCGACGCGTCCACGACGACGAGCACGTCGTAGAGCCCGGTCAGCCCGCTCTCGACGAGGAGCGGCACGTCGTGGACGACGATGGCGTCCTCGCCCGCCGCATCCTCCAGCTCCGCCGAACGTGCTCTGACCAGGGGATGGACGATGGCGTTCAGGGTGGCGAGCTTCTCGCTGTCGGAGAAGACGAGCGAGCCGAGCTTCGGCCTGTCGAGCCGCCCGTCGGCGGTGAGGACGCCCGGCCCGAAGGCGTCGACAACGGCGTCGAGCCCGGGAGTCCCGGGCTCGACGACCTCTCTGGCGATCTTGTCCGCGTCCACCAGCACCGCGCCGTACGAGACCAGCAGTCGGGAGACTTCACTCTTTCCGGCACCGATCCCGCCGGTCAGGCCCACTTTCAGCATGCCTGGCAGCTTAGGCCGTGGACCTGCGTCTTACGAGACGTCGTCCGTACGGGACGCGCTGACGCGCGCCCCGTACACCGATCCCCGAAGATCCGCCGGACAGACCCTAGGCGTCGCCCTCCCGCTCGGCGAGGAACTTCTCGAACTCGCGCCCGATCTCGTCCGCCGACGGAAGCTCCGCCGGCTCGGCCACCAGATTGCCCCTGCTCTCGGCACCGGCCACCGCGTCGTACTGGTGCTCAAGGCCCTGCACCATCGTCACCAGCTCTTCGTCCCCCTCGCCGAGCTGGCGCTCGATCTCGGTCTGCGTGCGCTGCGCCTCCGTACGGAGAGCGTGCGCGACGCCCGGCAGGACGAGTCCCGTCGCCGCGGTGATCGCCTCCAGGGCTGTCAGCGCCGCGTCCGGGTAGGAGGACCGCGCCACGTAGTGCGGGACGTGGGCGGCGACGCCGAGCACGTCGTGCCCGGCCTCCATCAGCCGGTACTCGACCAGCGCCTCGGCGCTGCCGGGCACCTGCGCCTCGTCGAAGGGGCTGCGGTGGCCCGGCATCAGGTCCGTGCGGTTGCCGTGCGGTGTGATGCCGACGGGGCGCGTGTGCGGCACGCCCATCGGGATGCCGTGGAAGTTGACGGCCAGCCGTACGCCGAGGCGCTCCACGACCTGTCCCACGGCCGCCGCGAAGCGCTCCCACTCGACATCGGGCTCGGGCCCCGACAGCAGCAGGAACGGGGCGCCCGTGGCGTCCTGGACGAGCCGCACCTCCAGCGTCGGCGTCTCGTAGCCCGACCAGCGGTCGCGCTTGAACGTCAGCAGCGGGCGGCGGGCCCGGTAGTCGACCAGCCTGTCGTGGTCGAAGCGTGCCACCACCTGGTTCGGCAGCGACTCCAGCAGGTTCTCGACGATCTGGTCGCCGGTCTCCCCCGCGTCGATGTAGCCCTCGAAGTGGTAGAGCATGACGAGACCCGCGGACTCCTGGGCGAGCGCCATGTCGACGACTCCCAGGCCCTTGGGCTCCCACTCGTACAAATCCTGCGGATCAAGCACGATTACCGGTCCTCCTCGTGTTCCTCAGGAAGAACGCGCCTCCGGGCGTGAGCATTCCCCACCCACGCGCCCCGCATCCGGCCGGGCGCACGGTCGGCGAGGAACCCGCGCGCGTGGCGCCCCGGAACCCGCGCCGGTGGTACGAGAGCCAAGACGCCGAGCACGTACGGTACTTGGCGCCTCGGACACCGCCGATCCGCATCCCCGTCCTGAACGCACGCGTGAGGCCCGCCCCCGAAGGGAACGGGCCTCACGTCCAGCTGTCTACCGGCTACTGCGGGGTCGGAGCGTCAGCTCTGGCCACCGGCCAGCTTCTCGCGCAGGGCGGCCAGGGCCTCGTCCGACGCCAGTGCGCCGGAGTTGTCCTGGGACTCCGAGGAGTACGAACCGCCACCGCCACCGCCACCGCTGCCACCCGAGGCGGCGGGAGCAGCGCCCGCCGGGGCGGCAGCGCCCTCGGCAGCCGCGGCCTCGTCGGCCTCGCGGGACTTGATGACCTGGGCCTGGTGCTGCTCGAAGCGGGTCTGCGCCTCGGCGTACTGGGTCTCCCACACCTCGCGCTGAGCCTCGAAGCCCTCGAGCCAGTCGTTGGTCTCGGGGTCGAAGCCCTCGGGGTAGATGTAGTTGCCCTGGTCGTCGTACGAGGCAGCCATGCCGTACAGCGTCGGGTCGAACTCGACCGAGGCCGGGTCCCCGCCGAACGCCTCGTTGGCCTGCTTCAGCGAGAGGCTGATGCGACGGCGCTCGAGGTCGATGTCGATGACCTTGACGAAGATCTCGTCGTTGACCTGGACGACCTGCTCCGGGATCTCCACGTGGCGCTCGGCCAGCTCGGAGATGTGGACCAGACCCTCGATGCCCTCGTCGACGCGGACGAACGCGCCGAACGGAACGAGCTTGGTGACCTTGCCGGGGACGACCTGGCCGATCTGGTGCGTCCGGGCGAACTGCTGCCACGGGTCTTCCTGCGTCGCCTTGAGCGACAGGGAGACACGCTCGCGGTCCATGTCCACGTCGAGAACCTCGACGGTGACTTCCTGGCCCACCTCGACAACCTCGGAGGGGTGGTCGATGTGCTTCCAGGAGAGCTCGGAGACGTGCACGAGACCGTCGACACCGCCGAGGTCCACGAACGCGCCGAAGTTGACGATCGAGGAAACGACGCCGGAGCGGACCTGGCCCTTCTGCAGGGTCGTGAGGAAGGTCTGGCGAACCTCGCTCTGGGTCTGCTCGAGCCAGGCACGGCGGGACAGGACCACGTTGTTGCGGTTCTTGTCCAGCTCGATGATCTTGGCCTCGAGCTCCTTGCCCACGTAGGGCTGGAGGTCGCGGACACGGCGCATCTCGACGAGAGAGGCCGGCAGGAAGCCACGGAGGCCGATGTCGAGGATGAGTCCACCCTTGACGACCTCGATGACGGTGCCGGTGACGATGCCGTCTTCTTCCTTGATCTTTTCGATCGTGCCCCAGGCGCGCTCGTACTGCGCACGCTTCTTGGACAGGATGAGCCGGCCTTCCTTGTCCTCCTTCTGGAGGACGAGGGCCTCGATCTCATCGCCCACGGCGACGACCTCGTTGGGGTCGACGTCGTGCTTGATCGAAAGCTCGCGGGAGGGGATGACGCCTTCGGTCTTGTAACCGATGTCGAGCAGGACCTCGTCCCGGTCGACCTTCACGATGACGCCGTCGACGATGTCGCCGTCGTTGAAGTACTTGATCGTCTCGTCGATCGCGGCGAGGAATGCTTCCTCGTTACCGATGTCGTTGACCGCAACCTGCGGGGTGGTGGCGGTGGTCTCGGTGCTGCTCGTCATGTGGGTAAAGGCTCCGGTACGGACATTGAGTCGTAGGTACTGCCACGCCGAGAGCCCGTATCGCCATCTGCCGGAAACCGGACAGCCAAGGAAGCGCCATTCCCAGGAGGAAGGCGCCTCGACAGCCGAGGGGACCCACAACAGATGCGAGCGCGGCCTGCTACGTCTGAGGCGCGCAAGCCCGCAGCGCAACCTTTAGCATACGGGGGCAGCCGGACACGGTCAATGCGCGAAGGCGCACACCCGGGGCGGAACGCCCCATACCCGGCACAACAATCGTTTCATGAGGCCACGACGGCCGCGCCGCAGCCCGAGCCGCTACCGGCCGGCTACAGGACGGCACAGTTCGTGACGCCTCTCGGCACACTACGACGACGGACACGATGAGCCAAGAGCAGGCAGCGCGGCAGGAGCCGGAAGCCACCCGCCGCGACAGCGACAGCACGGAGAGCAGCCGCGCCAACCGGGGCTGGTGGAACCGGAACGCGGACGACTACCAGATCGAGCACGGCACCTTCCTCGGAGACGACCGGTTCGTCTGGGGGCCCGAGGGCCTGGACGAGGTGGAGGCGGAGCTGCTGGGCCCGCCCGAGTCCCTCAAGGATCTCGACGTCCTGGAGATCGGGGCGGGCGCGGCGCAGTGTTCGCGGTGGCTGACGAGGCAGGGCGCGCGCCCCGTGGCGCTCGACCTCTCCCACCGGCAGCTCCAGCACGCGCTGCGCATCGGCGACGACGTACCTCTCGTGGAGGCCGACGCCGGGGCGCTGCCCTTCAGGGACGGCTCCTTCGACCTGGCGTGCTCCGCCTACGGCGCGATTCCCTTCGTCGCCGATCCGGTGCGGGTGTTCCGCGAGGTACGGCGGGTGCTGCGCCCCGGCGGGCGCTGGGTCTTCTCCGTCACGCACCCGATCCGCTGGGCGTTCCCGGACGAGCCGGGGCCGGAGGGCCTGTCGGTGGCCTCGTCGTACTTCGACCGCACGCCCTACGTGGAGCAGGACGAGCAGGGGCGCGCGGTGTACGTGGAGCACCACCGGACGGTGGGTGACCGGGTACGGGACGTGGTGGCGGGCGGTTTCCGGCTGGTCGACCTGGTGGAGCCGCAGTGGCCGGCCTGGAACACCCAGGAGTGGGGCGGCTGGTCGCCGTTGCGCGGGAATCTGATCCCGGGGTCGGCGATCTTCGTCTGCGTACGAGACTGAGGGTGTGATCCGCGACGACGTCCTCGGCAGTCTGCCCGTCCGTACCGCCCTGCCCGCGCTGGAGGCGGCCCTCGACGGGCCGGGGTGCGCCGTGCTGTGCGCGCCGCCCGGCACGGGCAAGACGACGCTGGTCCCGCTGGTGCTGGCCGGGCTCGCAGGGCTCGACGGGGGCGCGCGGGGACCGCGGCGGCGGGTGATCGTCGCCGAGCCGCGCCGGATCGCCGCACGCGCGGCGGCCCGGCGCATGGCGTGGCTGCTGGGCGAGCGGGTCGGCGCCAGCGTCGGCTTCACGGTGCGCGGGGAGCGCGTGGTGGGGCGCGAGACGGTGGTGGAGGTGGTGACCACCGGGGTGCTGCTCCAGCGGCTCCAGCGCGACCAGGAACTCGGCGGCGTCGACGTGGTGATCATCGACGAGTGCCACGAGCGGCACCTGGACGCGGACACGGTGGCGGCCTTCCTGCTGGACGTACGGGCCACGCTCCGTCCCGAGCTGCGGCTGGTGGCCGCGTCCGCGACGACCGACGCCGAGGGGTGGGCGCGACTGCTGGGGGACGCGCCCGTGGTGGAGGCGCGGGGAGTGACGCATCCTTTGGAGGTCGTGTGGGCGCCGCCGCTCCGGCCGGTGCGTCCCCCGCACGGGATGCGGGTCGATCCGGCGCTGCTGACACATGTGGCCTCCGTGGTACGCGGGGCGCTGGCCGAGCGCGCGGGCGATGTGCTGGTGTTCCTGCCGGGCGTCGGTGAGATCGGCCGTGTGGCGGGGCAGTTGGGCGGCCCCGACGAACTGGGCGCCGAGGTGCTCCAGGTGCACGGCAGGGCGCCGGCGGAGGTGCAGGACGCGGTGCTCGCGGGGTCGGGGGACGGCAACCGCCGCGTCGTACTGGCGACTTCGGTGGCGGAGTCGAGCCTGACGGTGCCGGGCGTGCGGGTGGTGGTGGACTCGGGGCTGGCGCGCGAACCGCGTACGGACCACGCACGGGGGCTGAGCGCGCTCACCACGGTGCGCGCCTCGCAGGCGACGGCACGGCAGCGCGGGGGACGGGCGGGGCGCGAGGCGCCGGGCGCGGTGTACCGGTGCTGGGACCAGGCGCAGGACGCGCGGCTCGCGCGGTTCCCCGCGCCGGAGATCAAGGTCGCCGATCTGGCGGCGTTCGCCCTCCAGGCGGCGTGCTGGGGCGACCCGGACGCCTCGGGCCTCGCACTGCTCGACGCGCCGCCCGCGGGGGCGCTGGCCGCCGCGCGTGCGGTACTGACCGCGATCGGCGCGGTGGACGCGGCGGGCCGGGTGACCGGCCGCGGCGTCCGGATGGCCCGCCTCGGCCTGCACCCGCGCCTGGCCCGAGCCCTGCTCGACGGCGCGGCGGAGGTGGGCGCACGCCGGGCGGCGGAGGTGGTGGCGCTGCTGAGCGAGGAACCACCGAGGGCGTACGGGGACGACCTGTCGTCCGCCTGGCGCACGGCGAAACGCGGCGGCGACGGTTACGCGGCACGCTGGCGCCAGGAGTCCCGGAGGCTGGCATCGGCCCTGCCGAGGAGCCCGGAGGGGCGGGGCGGCTCGCACGGGGCCGACGGGGTCGATGCGGCCGGCACCGCAGGCGGCACGGACCGGCACGGCGAGGTCGGCGGAAGGGGCCGTCACGATCGCTCGGCTCGGGGCGACGGAGCCGGACAGGCCGGGAACGACGGCGGCGCCGGCCGGGCCCGGACCGGAAGTGGTGAGCGGCCACAGGACGGCTCGACCCGGGGCGGCGCGGCCGTAGGAGACACCCACGCCGGGCGGGACGACACGGTGGGCGAGGCGCCCCGTAGCGGACGGGACGACGGCGCCGTGCAGACCGGGAGCGGAAGGGGCGAGCGGTCACCCGGCGGTGGAGGCGGCGGGGTGCGTGGTGGGTTGGCCGATGACCTGGTCGTCGGGGTCGTGGCCGCGTACGCGTTTCCCGAGCGGGTGGCGCGGGCGCGGGGCGCCGGGGCGTTTCTCATGGTCTCCGGGACCGGCGCCGAGTTGGGCGAGGGGTCCGCGCTGCGCGACGCGCCGTGGCTGGCCGTCGCCGTCGCGGACCGGCCCGCGACGGCCGTATCGGCGCGGGTGCGGCTGGCCGCCGTCATCGACGAGGTCACCGCCCGCACCGCCGCCGCGCATCTGCTCGTCTCGGGCGAAGAGGTGCGCTGGGAGGACGGTGACGTCGTCGCCAGGGACGTGACGAGGCTCGGCGCGGTCGAACTGTCCACGCGGCCGCTGCGCAAGCCCGACCCGGCACGCGTGCGTGCGGCCCTGCTGGACGGTCTGCGCCGTGAGGGCCCCGGCGCGCTGCTGCGCTGGACGCGGGACACGGAGGCGCTGCGGGAGCGACTGGGCTTTCTGCACCGGGCGTTGGGCACCCCGTGGCCGGACGTCTCGGACGGCGCGCTGCTCGACGGCGCGGACGACTGGCTGGAGCCCGAGCTGTCGAAGGCCCGGCGCCGCGCGGATCTGGCCCGGATCGAGGCGGGCCAGGCGCTGCGGCGCCTGCTGCCGTGGTCCTCGGGCCAGGCGGGGCGGCTGGACGAGCTGGCACCCGAGCGCATCGCGGTGCCGAGCGGGTCGCGCGTACGTGTCGACTACGGCGGGGAGCAGCCCGTACTGGCGGTGAGACTGCAGGAGTTGTTCGGTATGACGGCGACGCCCACGGTCGCGGGGGTGCCGGTGCTGGTCCATCTGCTCTCCCCCGCCGGGCGCCCCGCGGCCGTCACGGCGGACCTGGCGTCCTTCTGGCGGGACGGCTACCGCGCGGTGCGTGCGGAGCTGCGCGGGCGCTACCCGCGGCACCCGTGGCCGGAGGACCCGACGCAGGCGGTGGCGACGCGCAGGCTGAACGACCGGCGGTGAGACATCGAGAGCGCCGCTCTCCCCACCGTGCGGGGGAGAGCGGCGCGCTCGGAGGACCGGACACCCGCTAGGCCGGGGCCGCCACCTTCAGTTCGATCGTGACCTTCGCTCCGCCCGCCGTCTCGATCTGGAGCAGGAACGTGCCGGTCGCGTCGTCCGCGAAGATCTTCGGGAGTACGAGTACACCCTGGTCGTTCGTCTTCAGACCCGTCAGGGAACGGAGCGGCCGGCCGTCCGCGTCCTTGAAGTGCGGGCCCTTGTCGGCCGGCGACGCGTCGGCGGCCGACTTGATCATGGTGGCCTTGACCGCCACACCGCGGGCGATCTCACCCTTGTTGGTGGCCTTGACCTCCAC
This sequence comes from Streptomyces sp. S4.7, assembly GCF_010384365.1. NCBI lineage: Bacteria > Bacillati > Actinomycetota > Actinomycetes > Kitasatosporales > Streptomycetaceae > Streptomyces > Streptomyces sp. S4.7. The sequence goes on from NZ_CP048397.1 coordinate 1,643,578, forward strand.
GGAGTCCGCGAACTCCGTGCCCGGCGCCGCCGTCAGCTCCTTGTCGCCGGTCCTGACGACCTCGTCCGCCTGGCGCTCGGTGACCGTCGCCGTGAAGTCGACGGCCGGGACCGTACGGCTCACGACACTGGCCCGCACCGTGAACTCGCCGGTCTTCTCGCCCGCCTGGAGCGCGGGCGCCGCGGCAGTGCCGTCGCTGCCGCTCGTGACGACCGCCTTCTTGCCGCCGCCCGCGAACTTCGCGTCCGTGTCGCCGACGATCAGGAACTGCACCGCCACCTTGCCGACGGCCTTGCCCTTGGCGTCCTCGCCGCGCACGGTGACGCGCTCCGCGAACGCTTCGCCGGCCGTGGCGAAGAGGTTGCCGGTGCCCGCGTTCTCCAGCCGCTGGACGGTCGGCGCCGGAGTGGTGGGCGGCGGCGTCGTCGGGGGCTTCGGAGGGTCGGAGGGCTTCGGGGGCTTGGGCGACTGCGAGTCGCCCGGCTCCGGCGGCTTCGGGGTCGGCGTCGGGCTCGCCGAGCTGCCGGGCGTCGGGCCGGCCGAGCTGCCGGGGCCGCCCGGGTGCAGCGGACCGGGGCCCGAGGGCAGCACGCCCGTGCCGTCCGGCACCTCGTGGCTGCCGCGCTTGTAGTACTCCAGCCAGGACAGGACGGTCGCCAGATACTCCCGCGAGCGGTTGTAACTGAGTATCGCCTGGTCGAGATTGGCCTTCACCGACAGGTCGCGATTATTGGCGCAAAGATAGCGACCGGCGGCCAGCGCCGCGTCGAAGATGTTGTTCGGGTCCTTGCGGCCGTCGCTGTTGGCGTCCTGACCCCAGGTCGCCCAGGTGGACGGGATGAACTGCATCGGGCCCACGGCACGGTCATGGGTCTTGTCGCCGTCGTACGCGCCGTTGTCGGTGTCGGAGATGTTGGCGAAGCCGACACCGTTCAGCACCGGGCCGAGGATCGGCGAGAGGGTGGTGCCGTTGTCGTCGACCCGGCCGCCACGCGCCTGGCCCGACTCGACCTTGCCGATCGCGGCGAGGAGCTGCCACGGGAGATTGCAGCCGGGGTTGCTGCTCGCGATGGTCTGTTCGGCCTGCTTGTACGCGGCCAGCACCGAGGCGGGAATGCCCGCTTCCGCTTCACCCGTGCCCGGCAGATCTATCGAAGTGCCGGGCTTGTCGGGGGTGTTCAGCGGCGGGAGGTCCGTGTGGTACGACGAGTCACCGGAGGCCGAGCCCTCGTCGGGCACGCTCGATCCGGACGCCTGCTTTCCGCTGTCACCACCGCCGGAGACTATCGCGGGGGCCTGTGAGGCGGAGAGTGCGGCGACCGCCAGCGCGGCGACCGCTGTGGTGGTCGCCCCTCTGCGGAGCCGACGGCCGAATTGCGCTGCCATACGTCTGGTCCCTCCCGGTGAACGGCTGTTCGCGCTCCCCAGCGCGAGGACTCAGGCGACCCTACGGCAACTCCCTGTGTACGCACACGGGTCCGTGACCGCTTTTCACCGGTTCGCCACCTCCCGGCCTCCCGCGGGCAGAACCGGTGGCCGGGAACCGACGTCTTTCATGACGTCCTTCATACTGGCTCCCGGTTCCGACCGACCTCTTCCGCCTCCTGCTGACTGCGTGCCAGGTGGGCGTGGCCCCTGCCCGATCGAACGACCACCCGCCCCGGGGAGACCACCTTGCCTTTCACGCTGAGCCATGCCGCCGCGGTGCTGCCGGGCATCAGGAGGGACGGCACGTCGCGCGGGCCCCTGCTCGCCTCCGCGCTCGTCGCCGGATCGATGGCACCCGACATGACGTACTTCGCCGCGACCGCCGTACCGGCCGCGATGGAGTTCGGCGACGTGACTCACGGCCCGCTGGGGCTGTTCACCGTCGATGTCGCCATCGCGGCGGCCCTCGTGGGCCTCTGGCTGATGCTGCGTGAGCCGCTGCTCGCGCTGCTGCCCGCCAACTGGCAGGGGAGGGCGCACACCTTCGTACGAGGACCGGACCGGCGCGGCGGCCGGCCGGCGGCGCTCGCCGCGCGCTTCTACCTCTCCGCGGTGCTCGGCGCGTCGACCCATGTGCTGTGGGACGCGTTCACGCACTTCGACCGGTGGGGCACCCGGATGGTGCCCGCGCTGCGGGACGAGGTCGCGGGCTTCCCCATGTACACGTACACGCAGTACGGCAGTTCTGCCGTGGCCCTGGTGGTGCTCGGCTGGTTCACGGTCAGCGCGCTGCGCCGGCTGCCGCGGGCACCCGCGCCCGCGTCGGTGCCCGTGCTGCCTCGGCGCGAGCGCGCGCTGGCGCACGTGCTGCTCGCGGCGTGCGTACTGCTGGGCACGGCCCACCGGTTCACCCGGTGGTACGCCTACCACGGGCAGGTGTCGACGCCGTTGGACGTCATCCCGACCCTCTGCTTCGGCGCGGGGTCGGGGCTCGCGCTGGGACTGGTGCTGTACGGCGCGGGCATGCGGCTGCGTGGCGCCCGTACGGTGACCGGTTCGCCCGCGAGTGCCGGACGGGCCGCGGACACGGCCGGTCCGGCACTCGAGGAGACGACACGCGGCCCGTCCGGCGACTGAGGCCGGTGCACGGACCCGGTCGGGGCACGGGTGCCCCGACCGCCGTCAGTGCGCGGCCGAGTCCCAGTCCGGGCCCACGCCCACCGAGATGTCCAGCGGCGCCCGCAGCTCGGTCGCCGCGGCCATCTCGCGGATCACCAGCTCCTCCACCCGCTCCCGCTCGCCGGGGGCGATCTCCAGCACGATTTCGTCGTGGACCTGGAGCAGCATGCGTGACGTCAGCCCCGCGTCGGTCAGCGCCTTGTCGACGCGGAGCATCGCGACCTTGACGATGTCGGCTGCGGTGCCCTGGATCGGGGCGTTGAGCGCCATCCGCTCGGCCATCTCGCGGCGCTGGCGGTTGTCGCTGTTGAGGTCCGGGAGGTAGCGGCGGCGGCCGAGCATCGTCTCCGTGTAGCCCGTGGCCCTGGCCTCCTCGACCGCCCGCTGGAGATAGTCCCGCACGCCGCCGAAGCGCTCGAAGAACGTGTCCATCAGGCCGCGCGCCTCCGCCGCCTCGATGTTCAGCTGCTGGGAGAGGCCGAACGCCGAGAGCCCGTACGCCAGTCCGTACGACATCGCCTTGATCTTGCGGCGCATGTCCGCGGTGACCGCCGCGCGCTCCACACCGAACACCTGGGAGGCGACGGTGGTGTGCAGGTCCTCGCCGGAGGTGAACGCCTCGATCAGGCCCGCGTCCTCGGACAGATGAGCCATGACGCGCAGCTCGATCTGGCTGTAGTCGGCGGTCATCAGCGACTCGTAGCCCTCGCCGACGACGAAACCGCGGCGGATCGCGCGGCCCTCGTCGGTGCGCACCGGCACGTTCTGCAGATTGGGGTCGGTGGACGAGAGCCGGCCGGTGGCCGCCACCGTCTGGCTGAAGGTGGTGTGGATACGGCCGTCGGCCGCGATCATCTTGACCAGGCCCTCGACGGTGACGCGGAGCCTGGCCTGCTCACGGTGGCGCAGCATCAGGACCGGCAGCTCGTGCTCGGTCTGCGCGGCGAGCCAGGCGAGCGCGTCGGCGTCCGTCGTGTAACCGGTCTTGGTCTTCTTCGTCTTGGGCAGGCCCAGCTCGCCGAAGAGGACCTCCTGGAGCTGCTTGGGCGAACCGAGGTTGAACTCGTGGCCGACCGCGGCGTGCGCCTCCTTCACCGCCTGCTGGACGGCGGCGGCGAACTGCTCCTCCAGGGCGACCAGATGGGGCCGGTCGGCCCAGATGCCGTTGCGCTCCAGCTTGGCGAGCAGCGCGGAGGTGGGCAGCTCGATGTCCTGGAGCAGCCCGGTGGCCCCGACCTCCTCCAGCCGCCCGGTGAAGGCCTCGCCGAGGTCGAGGATCGCGCGCGCCTGGGTCATCAGCGCGTCCGCCTCGGCCTGGTCGTCGCTGCCGAAGGCGAGCTGTCCGTCGGCGGCGCCTGCCGGGGCCAGTTCACGTCCGAGGTATTCGACGGCGAGCGCGTCGAGCGCGAAGGAACGCCGACCGGGCTTGACCAGATACGCGGCGAGCGCGGTGTCCATGGTCACGCCGCCGACCTGCCAGCCGTGCTCGGGGGCGACCCGCATGGCGCTCTTGGCGTTGTGCAGGACCTTGGGGCGGTCCGCCGCGGCGAGCCAGGTACCGAAGGCCTTCTCGTCGGCCTCGTCGAGTTGTGTGGTGTCGAACCAGGCGGCGGCGCCGTCGGCGGCGGCCAGCGCGACCTCGTTGATGCTGCCCGTGCCGAGCGCCCAGGTGTCGACCAGGGCGACGCCCAGCGGCTCGTCGCCGTGCTCGGCCAGCCAGGGGGCGAGCTCGCCCGAGGCGAGGACCTTGCCGTCGAGTTCGACGCCCGCCGCGGGGGCCGGGGCCTCGTCCTCCACGGCTCCCGGGTCCACGGCGAGCAGCCGCTCGCGCAGGCTCGGATTGCGGATCTCCAGCACTTCGAGGAAACCGGCGACGGCCGTCCGGTCGTACGGGGCGCGCTCCAGGTCCTGCGGGCTCTTCGCCAGCTCGACGGTGCGCACCAGCTCGGTGAGATGGCGGTTGAGCGTCACCGAGGGCAGGTGGTCGCGGAGATTCTGCCCGACCTTGCCCTTCACCTCGTCGGCCCGCTCGACCAGGTCGGCGAAGGAACCGAACTGATTGATCCACTTCGCGGCCGTCTTCTCGCCGACGCCGGGGATGCCCGGCAGGTTGTCCGACGGGTCGCCGCGCAGAGCGGCGAAGTCCGGATACTGCGCGGGCGTCAGCCCGTACTTCTCGTGGACCTTCTCCGGGGTGAAGCGGGTCAGCTCGGAGACGCCCTTGGTGGGATACAGCACCGTGGTGTGCTCGGTGATGAGCTGGAAGGAGTCCCGGTCGCCGGTGACGATGAGGACCTCGAAGCCGGCTTCCTCGGCCTGGGTGGCGAGGGTGGCGATGACGTCGTCCGCCTCGAAGCCCTCGATCGCGAACCGGTGCGCGTGCATCGCGTCGAGCAGCTCACCGATCAGCTCGACCTGGCCCTTGAACTCGTCGGGCGTCTTGGAGCGGTTCGCCTTGTACTCGGGGAACTCCTCCGAGCGCCATGTCTTGCGCGACACGTCGAAGGCCACCGCGAAGTGCGTGGGCGCCTCGTCACGCAGGGTGTTCGCCAGCATCGACGCGAAGCCGTAGACGGCGTTGGTCGGCTGCCCGGAGCTGGTGGTGAAATTCTCCGCGGGCAGCGCGAAGAACGCCCGGTACGCCAGGGAGTGCCCGTCCATGAGGAGCAGGCGAGGACGGTTGTCTGCGGTCTTCTTCGACGCTTTCTCAGCCACGTACCCGATCCTGCCACGCCCCACTGACAATCCTGACCGGCGCACTGCGCCCCGACGGGCGCCCGGCGGTGCGTGGCAGGATCGAGGGACAGGACAGCAACAGCACGCGCGGGAGGAGTCCCGGCGTACGAACTTGGGAGAGCGTGATGGCCAGCAAGCCGCCCTCGGGTGACCCGGTCCAGGACGCACCGCAGGTCGCCGCCCCCCGGCACAGCGCCGCCGGGCTGCCCGCCGTCGCGCATTCGCTGCGGGTCGCCCAGCAGCAGATGGGCGTCACCCGCGCGGCGCGGACGCTGCTCAAGGTCAACCAGAAGGACGGCTTCGACTGTCCGGGCTGCGCCTGGCCGGAGGGCGACCACCGGCACACCGCGGAGTTCTGCGAGAACGGCGCGAAGGCGGTCGCCGAGGAGGCGACGCTGCGCCGGGTGACGCCCGACTTCTTCGCCGCGCACCCGGTGGCCGATCTGGCGACCCGCAGCGGCTACTGGCTGGGGCAGCAGGGCCGTGTCACCCGGCCGATGCTCCTGGAGCGCGGCGCGGGCGGGAGCGACGGCGGGGACCGGTACGAACCGGTGGGCTGGGAGCGCGCGTTCGCGATCATCGCCGAGGAACTGCGGGCACTGGACTCCCCCGACGAGGCGCTGTTCTACACCTCGGGACGTACGAGCAACGAGGCGGCCTTCCTCCTCCAGCTGTTCGCCCGCGAGTTCGGCACGAACAATCTGCCGGACTGCTCCAACATGTGCCACGAGTCGTCCGGTTCGGCGCTCGCCGAGACCCTGGGCGTCGGCAAGGGCAGCGTCTCCCTGGAGGACCTGCACCGGGCCGACCTGATCATCGTGGCCGGGCAGAACCCGGGGACCAACCACCCCCGGATGCTCTCCGCCCTGGAGAAGGCCAAATCCGCGGGCGCGAAGATCATCTCGGTCAACCCGCTGCCCGAGGCCGGCCTGGAGCGGTTCAAGAATCCGCAGACCCCGCAGGGCATGGTCAAGGGCGCGGCGCTGGCCGACCTCTTCCTCCAGATCCGCATCGGCGGCGACCAGGCCCTGTTCCGGCTGCTCAACAAGCTGATCCTCGACGCGGCGAAGGCCGACCCGGCCGTGGTCGACGAGGCGTTCGTCGCCGAACACACCCACGGCTTCGAGGAGTTCGCCGCCGCGACGCGCGCCGCGGACTGGGACGAGACCCTCACCGCGACGGGCCTCGAACGGGACGACATCGAGCGCGCGCTGGCCATGGTGCTGGCGTCGAAGCGCACCATCGTCTGCTGGGCGATGGGCCTCACCCAGCACAAGCACTCCGTCGCGACCATCCGCGAGGTCGTCAACTTCCTGCTGCTGCGCGGCAACATCGGCCGGCCCGGCGCCGGGGTGTGCCCCGTACGCGGCCACTCCAACGTCCAGGGCGACCGCACCATGGGCATCTTCGAGCGGCCCGCGCCGGCGTTCCTCGACGCCCTGGACCGGGAGTTCGGCATCACCTCTCCGCGCCACCACGGCTACGACGTCGTACGGGCCATCCGCGCCCTGCGCGACGGCGACGCGAAGGTCTTCTTCGCCATGGGCGGCAACTTCGTCTCGGCGTCGCCGGACACCGAGGTGACCGAGGCGGCGATGCGCACCGCGCGGCTCACCGTGCATGTCTCGACCAAGCTCAACCGCTCGCACGCGGTGACCGGCGCGCGCGCCCTGATACTGCCCACCCTCGGCCGTACCGACAAGGACGTGCAGGCGGGCGGCAGGCAGATAGTGACCGTGGAGGACTCGATGGGCATGGTGCACGCCTCACGCGGCAACCTCGCCCCCGCGAGCCCCCACCTGCTGTCCGAGCCGGCGATCGTCGCCCGGCTGGCGCGGGCCGTCCTCGGCCCCGAGTCGCCGACTCCGTGGGAGGAGTTCGAGAAGGACTACGCGTCGATCCGCGACCGCATCTCGCGAGTCGTTCCCGGCTTCGAGGACTTCAACGCGCGCGTCGCGGAGCCCGGCGGGTTCCGGCTTCCGCACGCCCCGCGCGACGAACGCCGCTTCCCCACCGCCACCGGCAAGGCCAACTTCACGGCGGCGCCCGTCGAGTACCCGGAGCTGCCCGCGGGCCGGCTGCTGCTCCAGACACTGCGCTCGCACGACCAGTACAACACCACGATCTACGGCCTGGACGACCGCTACCGGGGCATCAAGGGCGGCCGTCGCGTCGTCCTGGTGAACGCGGACGACGCCCGCGAACTGGGCCTGGCCGACGGCTCGTACACGGATCTGGTCGGTGAGTGGAGGGACGGCGTCGAGCGGCGCGCCCGCGGTTTCCGGGTGGTGCACTACCCCACGGCCCGCGGCTGCGCCGCCGCCTACTACCCGGAGACGAACGTGCTGGTGCCGCTGGACTCGACGGCCGACACGAGCAACACCCCGGCGAGCAAGTCCGTCGTGGTGCGCTTCGAGCAGCGCTGACGGAACAGACCCGGCCTGCCTAAGCGTTCGCTCAGTCATCTGATAAGACGGTGCGGACCAGCGCACCGAACAAGGTGCATTGAACACCTGTCGCATCACGAAGCCGATCGGAGCCGGACCCCATGGGTGAACAGCCCACAGCGAACGACCAGACAGCACCCACGTTCCCGCAGGAGGTCATCGACGAGTACGCGCCGTACGACATGGACCTGACGTCGTTCTTCTCCGCCGGCAACCTCGGCACCCGGATGGGCCTGGTGGTCACCGAGGCGTCCGCCGACCGCGTCGTCGCCACCATGCCCGTCGAGGGCAACACCCAGCCGTACGGACTGCTGCACGGCGGCGCCTCGGCCGTACTCGCCGAGACCCTCGGCTCCATCGGCGCGATGCTCCACGGCGGGCGCAACAAGATCGCCGTGGGAGTGGACCTCAACTGCACCCATCACCGCGCCGCACGCCACGGGGTGGTGACCGGCGTCGCCACCCCGGTCCACCGCGGCCGGTCCACCGCGACGTACGAGATCGTCATCACCGACGAGCAGGACAAGCGGGTGTGCACGGCCCGGCTGACGTGTCTGCTCCAGAGCGGCGACGGCACCTCCTTCATCCCGACAAAAGAGGCTTGAGCCGAACCTCAAGGGGACCTCAAGCGGGCCGGGGGAAGCGTCGAACGGGCTTCTCCCGGCCGGCGGTGACCAACAGGTGAGACGCGGGACGGCCGTCCGACCGCCGCGAAACACAGCCGAAACGAAGGCCCGCAAAGCACGTCGCGGCGCACCGGCCATCCGCCGGACCCCGCACGGGAGGGCCAGGTCGGAACCCCGATGGTGACGTTATGTAACGCCTTGCGGTGCGATCCATTGTCCTGTCGCACGATGCGCACTAGCGTCGGCACATGAGCGGTATCGGCCCCGTCGAACCGGGCGAGTACACCTATCACCACCCGCAGGCCCCGCTCGCCGCGGCGACGCCGGTCCCCGTCCGCCTCACCGTGCCTCCGCGCCACCGCCGCAAGGCCGCGCTTGCCGCCGCCGCGACCGTCACCGCGGGCGTGTGCGTGTACGTCCTCAACGCCCCCGAGCCACCGCCCGCGCCGCCACCGCCCTGGCCCTCGCAGGTCGTCGGCTTCAACTACGCCGGAGCCTCCGCCGAGGCCGACCGCCCCGGCGCGTTCACCTTCGACATCGACATCTCCACCGAACCCGGCCGGCGGGTGACGATCGACGCCGTCACCCAGCCCTCGGCGGCGCTCGCCGTGTCCACCCTGCCGTCCGCACCCTTCACCGTGGAGCCCGGCGGATCCCGCCAGGTACAGGTGACCGTCTACGTGCTCGACTGCGGGGAAGTGCCGCGGAACGCCGGACTGCCTTTCCTGGATGTCACCCTGCGTAACGAACGGGCGGTCCAGAAACAGAGCCGCATCCTCGGCGGCGGCTACCCGGAAGACCTCGGCGCGGCCATCGAAAAGGCCTGCGACCGTCCCGCTCCGTAACCGGCCGGTTACCGTTACGGTCCTGCTGGTTCTCAGCATATGGACTTCCGAACGGTCTCAAATCACACGTCTTTCCCTTCCCGGCCGGGCTTCACCGCGCCCCCGTCATAACAAGAGCGTCACATCATGGGCCGCACCTCTGCACCACCCCCACCAGCGCGCTTAGAGTCACGGCCAGTCACCGCGCCACCGGATTACTTATCAGTTCGGTTCCAGCGCTCGACCCGGCTTCTCAATCAGGGACAGCCGTGCCAGGGGAAAGGACTGATCGTGCGTCACCGTTCCTTGTTCATAGTCACCACTGCGGTCACCGTAGGAGCCCTCACGCTGTCCGCTTGCGGCTCCCGCGACGACAGCAGCGAAGGAGGCAGCGGCGGCGGCGGAGAGACGACCGTCGTCATCGGCCTCGACGCGCCGCTGACCGGAGACCTCTCCGCGCTCGGCCAGGGCATCAAGAACTCCGCCGACCTCGCCGTCAAGACGGCCAACAAGAACAACGAAGTCGAAGGCGTCACCTTCAAGCTGGAGGCGCTCGACGACGTTGCCCAGGCCGCGACCGGCCAGCAGAACGCCACCAAGCTCGTCGGCGACGACGAGGTCATGGGTGTCGTCGGCCCCCTGAACTCCGACGTCGGCCAGTCGATGCAGAAGGTCTTCGCCAACGACAACCTGGTCCAGGTGTCGCCCGCCAACACCAACCCCGAGCTCACGCAGGGCAAGGACTGGCAGGCCGGCAAGAAGGTCCGCGGCTTCGACACGTACTTCCGCACGTCGACCACGGACGCCATCCAGGGCCCGTACGCCGCGCAGTACATGTTCAACGACAAGAAGCTCAAGAAGGTCTATGTCATCGATGACAAGAAGACCTACGGAGCCGGTCTGGCCGCCACCTTCTCCACCGAGTTCAAGAAGCTCGGCGGCAAGGTAGTGGGCACCGACCACATCAACCCGGACGACAAGGACTTCTCGTCCGTGGCGAGCAAGGTCGCGCAGACCGACGCCGAGTTCGTCTACTACGGCGGCGAGTACCCGGCCGGCGCCCCGCTGGCCAGCCAGATCAAGAACGCCGGCGCCAAGATCCCCACCGTCGGTGGTGACGCTCTCTTCAGCGCCGAGTACATCAAGCTGGGCAAGAAGAACTCCGAAGGCGACTTCGCCAGCTCCGTGGGCGCGCCCCTGGAGACCCTGGAGACCGCCAAGAAGTTCATCGCGGACTACTCGGCCGGCGGCTACGACGGCGCCTTCGAGGCGTACGGCGGCTACTCCTACGACTCCACCTGGGCGATCATCCAGGCGGTCAAGGCCGTCGTCGAGAAGAACGACGGCAAGCTGCCCGGCGACGTCAAGGACGCGCGCAAGCAGATCACCGAGGCCATGCAGGACGTCAAGTTCGACGGAGTCACCGGATCGGTCGGCTTCGACGAGTTCGGCGACACCGTGAACAAGCAGCTCTCCCTCTACGAGGTCAAGGGCGGCAAGCACGTCCCCGTCAAGACGGGCGTGTTCGAGGGCTGACCGGGCTGACCAGCCCTCCCTCCATATAGGACCTACCACCGCGCGGGGGCGCCACAGCGCCCCCGCGCGGCCGTATCTGACCCCACTCATTCGGAGGCCCCGCGGTGAACGATCTGCCGCAGCAACTTGCCAACGGCCTGCTACTCGGCGCGCTGTACGGACTCATCGCAATCGGTTACACGATGGTCTATGGCATAGTCCAGCTCATCAATTTCGCCCATGGCGAGATATTCATGATCGGCGGCTTCGGTGCGCTGACAGCATTCCTCTGGCTGCCCGACGGCACCAGCCTGCTCATCGCGCTGCCCCTCATGATCCTCATGGCGATGGCCTGCTCCGTGCTCGTCGCTGTAGGAGCCGAACGCTTCGCCTACCGGCCCCTGCGCAACGCACCCAGGCTCGCACCACTGATCACCGCGATCGGCCTCTCCATCGCACTGCAGCAAGCGGTCTGGGCCTTCTACCCCGACGCCACGAAGTCCAGGCCGTTCCCCGAATTCGAAGGCGGCCGACTCGACTTCGGCGCCTTCGCCATCAGCCGCGGCGACCTCTTCCTGCTCATCGCCGCCCCCCTGTGCATGATCACCCTCGGCTTCTTCGTCTCCAAGACCCGCACCGGGCGCGCCATGCAGGCCACGTCGCAGGACCCGGACACGGCCAAGCTGATGGGCATCAACACCGACCGCATCATCGTCACCGCCTTCGCGATCGGAGCGGCCTTCGCCGCCATCGCCGCCGTCGCCCACGGCCTCAAGTACGGCGAGGTCAACTTCAAGATGGGCTTCATCGCCGGACTCAAGGCGTTCACCGCCGCGGTCCTCGGCGGTATCGGCAACATCTACGGCGCCATGATCGGCGGACTCGTCCTCGGCCTCTCCGAGGCCATGGCCACCGCCTACATCGAGAACATCCCCGGCATGTCCCAGCTCGGCGGCGGCGCCTGGAAGGACGTGTGGGCGTTCGTCCTCCTCATTCTCGTCCTGCTGCTGAGGCCCCAGGGTCTGCTCGGCGCACGCGTCTCGGATAGGGCGTGACACCGATGACCACGACAATCGACAAAACCGCGACCCCCGCCCCCGGCCCGAACCCCCCGGTCATCGGCCTGCCCCTGTCGGCAGCCCGCGCCGGCACCGGCATCGGCGCGATCGCCACCTTCGCGAGCACCTTCCTCGCCTGGACCTGGACCGCGGCCTTCCCCGGCGACCTCAGCGTCACCGGATACCCCGGCGGCCTCCAGGTACTCACGCTCACCGGCGCGATCCTGACGCTCCTGTTCGTCCTCGCCGGCTACGAGATCCGCGGTCTGCGCTGGCTCTCACCCGCCGGCAAGAACGGGCCCGCCCTCCTCTTCGCCCTCGGCACGTTCGTCACCACCTGGTTCACCGTGATCGCCATCACCGTGGACCTCGGCGGGCTCGCCAACCTCGAACCCGGCGCCTACGTCGCGGCAGTGGCCTCACTGATCGCCCTCGTCGCCGCGCTCGGACTGCCCTCCGACGTCGCCGCCGAAAGCACCGGCACCAACGCCTGGCAGCGGTTCGTCCACTGCTTCAAGGCCCCCGTGCCCAAGGAAGCGACGGCGCTCCCCGGCTGGGCCGAAATCCTCATCATCGCCGTCTCGTTCGGCCTCGGTCTGTACGTCTTCACGTACGGGATCGACATCGACTCCGACAACCCCCAGCTGTTCATCGGCTTCCTCATCCTCGTCGGATTCGGCGCCACGGCGATCTCCCGCGCCGGCCTCAACCGCCGCCTCGCGGGCCTCACCAGCAAGCACAAGAACGTCACCGTGACCGCGGCCTTCGTCGCCGCGTTCGCCTTCCCGTTCACCCAGAGCAACGACGCGTACGCCACCATCGGCACGAACATCCTGATCTTCGCCACCGTCGCCCTGGGCCTCAACGTCGTCGTCGGCCTCGCCGGCCTCCTCGACCTCGGATACGTCGCGTTCCTCGGCGTCGGCGCCTACACGGCCGCCCTCGTCTCCGGCTCGCCGTCCTCCACGATCGGCCTGCACCTGCCGTTCTGGGCCGCGGTCCTGTGCGGCGCCGCCGCCTCACTGATCTTCGGTGTCGTCATCGGCGCGCCCACACTGCGCCTGCACGGCGACTACCTCGCCATCGTCACCCTCGGCTTCGGTGAGATCTTCCGCATCACGATGCAGAACCTCGACGGCTCCTCCGGCCCCGACGTCACCAACGGATCCAACGGCATCCCCAACATCCCGGACCTCGAACTCTTCGGGTTCAACCTCGGGGAGTCCCATACGATCCTGGGGATGGAGCTGGGCAGGTTCTCCAACTACTACCTGCTCATGCTCCTGTTCACCATCGTCGTGGTGACCGTCTTCCGCCGCTCCGACCAGTCCCGCATCGGCCGCGCCTGGGTCGCCATCCGCGAGGACGAGACAGCCGCCAGGGCCATGGGCATCAACGCCTTCCGGCTCAAGCTGCTCGCCTTCGCCCTCGGCGCCACCCTCGCCGGCATGGCCGGCACCGTACAGGCACACGTGACCTTCACCGTCACACCCGCCCAGTACAAGTTCGTCGAGGCCGTACCGCCGAACTCCGCCTTCCTGCTCGCCGCCGTCATCCTCGGCGGCATGGGCACGGTCAGCGGACCGCTCATCGGCGCGGCGCTGCTCTACCTCATCCCGGCGAAGCTCCAGTTCATGGCCGACTACCAGCTCCTGCTCTTCGGCCTCGCGCTCATCCTCCTCATGCGCTTCCGCCCCGAGGGCCTCATCGCCGACCGCAGGAAGCAGCTGGAATTCCACGAGACCGGGCAACTCGACGCCCCCACGGGCGATATCGGCCTCAAAAAGGCGGGGGTGTGACCCAATGACCACCGACATCCAGCCCACCGACTCCGGCGCCGCCGGACCGGGCACCGCCACCGGAACGGCCGTACTCGAAGCCACCGGCGTCACGAAGAAGTTCGGCGGACTCACCGCCGTGAAGAGTGTCGACCTGCGCGTCAACTCCGGCGAGATCGTCGGTCTCATCGGCCCCAACGGCGCCGGCAAGACCACCTTCTTCAACTGCCTCACCGGTCTGTACGTCCCCACCGAGGGCACCGTCAGCTACAAGGGCACCGTCCTGCCGCACCAGTCCCACCTGGTCACCAAGGCGGGGATCGCCCGTACGTTCCAGAACATCCGCCTCTTCGCCAACATGACCGTCCTGGAGAACGTCCTCGTCGGACGTCACACCAGGACCAAGGAAGGGCTCTGGTCCGCCCTCCTGCGCGGACCCGGCTTCAAGAAGGCGGAGAAGGAGTCCGAGGCACGCGCCATGGAACTCCTGGAGTTCACCGGACTCGCCGCCAAGCGCGACCACCTCGCCCGCAACCTCCCCTACGGAGAACAGCGGAAACTGGAGATCGCGCGCGCCCTCGCCAGCGACCCGGGCCTCCTCCTGCTCGACGAGCCCACCGCGGGCATGAACCCGCAGGAGACCCGCACCACGCAGGACCTGGTCTTCGCCATCCGCGACCAGGGCATCGCCGTACTCGTCATCGAGCACGACATGCGCTTCATCTTCAACCTGTGCGACCGCGTCGCCGTCCTCGTCCAGGGCGAGAAGCTCGTCGAGGGCACCGCCGAGGTCGTCCAGGCCGACGAGCGCGTCGTCGCCGCCTATCTCGGCACCCCCTACGAGGGCGCCCCCGGCGCCGAGGAGGTCTCCGAGGTGGAGGCCGCGGAGGCACACAGCACGGCAGGCACAGAAGGAGACACCAAGTGACCGCACTACTGGAGGTGGAGGACCTCAAGGTCGCCTACGGCAAGATCGAAGCCGTCAAGGGCATCTCCTTCAGCGTCGAAGCCGGTCAGATCGTCACGCTCATCGGCACCAACGGCGCGGGCAAGACGACCACGCTGCGCACCCTGTCCGGGCTGCTCAAGCCCTCCGGCGGCCGGATCGTCTTCGACGGCCAGCCGCTGAACGGCGTCGGCGCGCACAAGATCGTCGCGATGGGCCTCGCGCACTCCCCCGAGGGCCGCAGGATCTTCCCGCGGCTCACGATCGCGGAGAACCTCAAGCTCGGCGCCTTCCTCCGGAAGGACACCGCCGGGATCGAGAAGGACATCAAGCGCGCCTACGAACTGTTCCCGATCCTCGGCGAACGCAGCAAGCAGGCGGCGGGCACCCTCTCCGGCGGCGAGCAGCAGATGCTCGCCATGGGCCGGGCGCTGATGTCGCAGCCCAAGCTACTCATGCTGGACGAGCCGTCCATGGGACTCTCGCCGATCATGATGCAGAAGATCATGGCGACGATCGCCGAGCTGAAGTCGCAGGGCACGACGATCCTCCTCGTCGAGCAGAACGCCCAGGCGGCGCTGTCACTGGCCGACCAGGGCCATGTGATGGAGGTCGGCAAGGTCGTGCTCTCGGGCACCGGACAGGACCTGCTGGTCGACGAGTCGGTACGCAAGGCGTACCTGGGCGAGGACTGAACCGCAGGCACGGATACGAGAAGGCCCGCGCCCCCGAGGGGGTCGCGGGCCTTCTCGCGTACGCGGGTCGGCTTCGCGGACGCCGTGACCGTGCGGGGGCGTCTACCGCCCCTTCGCGGCCTTCTTCTCCTCGGCGTCCTCGATGACGGCCTCGGCGACCTGCTGCATCGACAGCCGCCGGTCCATCGAGGTCTTCTGGATCCACCGGAAGGCGGCGGGCTCGGTGAGGCCGTACTGGGTCTGGAGGATCGACTTGGCGCGGTCCACGAGCTTGCGCGTCTCCAGCCGGGTCGTCAGATCGGCGACCTCCCGCTCAAGGGCCTTGAGCTCGTTGAAGCGCGAGACGGCCATCTCGATGGCGGGCACGACGTCGCTCTTGCTGAACGGCTTCACGAGATACGCCATCGCCCCGGCGTCCCGGGCACGCTCGACGAGATCGCGCTGGGAGAAGGCGGTGAGCATCAGGACGGGGGCGATGGACTCCCCCGCGATCCGCTCGGCGGCGGAGATGCCGTCGAGGACGGGCATCTTCACGTCGAGGATGACGAGGTCGGGCTTGTGCTCCCGGGCGAGCTCGACGGCACGCTCACCGTCACCGGCCTCGCCCACGACGGAGTAGCCCTCTTCCTCGAGCATCTCCTTGAGATCGAGACGGATGAGCGCCTCGTCCTCGGCGATGACGACCCGGGTCGTCAGGGGCGGGACATGCGACTTGTCGTCGTCGACGGGCTGGGGCGACTCGGGGGCGGTCACTGAGGCTCCTCGTAACTGGCAGATACTGCTGGCCACGAGAGTACCCAGCTGCGTCGCCCTGTGGTGAACCGGTAGACTCCTCTCGCGTCGACCGGCCGGGTTGGTGGAACGGTATACACGGAGGTCTCAAACACCTCTGCCCGAGAGGGCTTGCGGGTTCGAGTCCCGCACCCGGTACGCGTAACGAAGTGGATGTTCACGTTCTGGTGAACATCCATTTTTCGTTGCGCAGAGCGATGAGGAATCACGCACCGTAGTTCCATGAACTTCCACGGCACCGAAGTGCGCCAGAAGGCGCTCACCCTGCTGCGTGACGGTGTGAGCAACAGAGAAGTGGCCGACCGGATGAAGATCCCGCTCGGCACCATCGGCTACTGGCTGCACATGGATCGCGCCAAACGGGGGTGAGTGTCCGGGGAAGGGCTTCCGGCCGTGTCCGCGCTGCGACGGACGGGAGCTCGACAATGCGGCCTACGCGTACCTCCTGGGGCTCTACCTCGGCGACGGGCACATCAGCCGGCACGCGAACGTCCGGGTGCCGAGCCTTGCCATCACCTGCGCCGAGAGCTGGCCGGGGCTGATGGACGAGTGCGAGGCTGCGATGCGCGCGGTCTTCCCCGACAACTCCGTCCGCCGGGTCCGAAGGACCGGATGCAGCAACGTGAAGGTCTACTCGAAGCACGTCTTCTGCCTCTTCCCGCAGCACGGTCCCGGCAGGAAGCACGAGCGGCCCATCGTGCTCGTCGACTGGCAGCGGGAGATCGTGGACGCCCACCCGTGGCAGCTGATACGCGGGTTGATCCACTCCGACGGCTGCCGCAACATGAACTGGACCGTCCGCGTCGTCAAGGGCGAACGCAAGCGGTACGAGTATCCCCGCTACTGGTTCACCAACGTCTCCGACGACATCCGGCGGCTCTACACCGACACGCTCGACCGGCTCGGCGTGGAGTGGAAGCACTGCACCCGGCACGGGCAGCCGTACAACATCTCCGTCGCCCGCAAGGCGTCCGTCGCGCTCATGGACGCCCATGTCGGGCCGAAGTACTGAACTCCGGCCCGAGGCGGGCTACTTCGGGCTGTCGTCCTCGCCGATGTGGTGGACGCGGACCAGGTTCGTCGAGCCCGCGACCCCCGGCGGGGAGCCCGCCGTGATCACCACCACGTCGCCCTTCGCGCAGCGGCCGATCCGCAGCAGCTGCTCGTCCACCTGGTCGACCATCGCGTCCGTCGACTCCACGTGCGGGCCGAGGAACGCCTCCACACCCCAGGTGAGGTTCAGCTGCGCGCGCGTCGCCGGGTCCGGGGTGAAGGCCAGGAGCGGGATCGGTGAGCGGTAGCGGGAGAGGCGTTTGACCGTGTCGCCGGACTGGGTGAACGCGACCAGGAACTTCGCGCCGAGGAAGTCGCCCATCTCGGCCGCCGCGCGGGCGACCGCGCCGCCCTGGGTGCGGGGCTTGCTGCGCTCGGTGAGCGGGGGCAGGCCCTTGGCCAGGACGTCCTCCTCCGCCGCCTCGACGATGCGGCTCATCGTGCGGACCGTCTCGACCGGGTACTTGCCGACGCTCGTCTCGCCGGAGAGCATCACCGCGTCGGTGCCGTCGATGACGGCGTTGGCGACGTCGGACGCCTCCGCGCGGGTCGGCCGGGAGTTGTCGATCATCGAGTCGAGCATCTGCGTGGCGACGATGACCGGCTTCGCGTTGCGCTTCGCGAGCTTGATCGCGCGCTTCTGCACGATCGGCACCTGCTCCAGCGGCATCTCGACGCCGAGGTCGCCCCGGGCGACCATGATGCCGTCGAACGCGGCGACGATGTCGTCTATGTTCTCCACGGCCTGCGGCTTCTCGACCTTGGCGATGACGGGGACGCGCCGGCCTTCCTCGTCCATCACGCGGTGGACGTCGTCGATGTCGCGTCCGCTGCGCACGAAGGAGAGGGCGACGACGTCGGCGCCGATGCGCAGGGCCCAGCGGAGGTCGTCGATGTCCTTCTCGGAGAGCGCGGGGACGGACACCGCGACGCCGGGGAGGTTGAGGCCCTTGTTGTCGGAGACCATGCCGCCTTCGACGACGGTGGTGCGGACGCGGGGTCCGTCGACCTCGGTGACCTCCAGGGTCACCTTGCCGTCGTCGACCAGGATGCGTTCGCCGGTGGTCACGTCGTCGGCGAGTCCCTCGTAGGTCGTGCCGCAGGTGTGGCGGTCGCCTTCGAGGGGTTCGACGGTGATGATGAATTCGTCGCCGCGTTCAAGGAGTACGGGACCTTCGCGGAAGCGTCCGAGGCGGATCTTCGGGCCTTGAAGGTCGGCGAGGATTCCCACGCTGCGGCCGGTCTCCTCGGCCGCTTTGCGTACGCGCTGGTAGCGCTCCTCGTGCTCGGCGTAGCTGCCGTGGCTGAGGTTGAAGCGGGCGACGTCCATTCCGGCCTCGACCAGTGCTTTGATCTGGTCGTAGGAGTCGGTGGCGGGCCCCAGGGTACAGACGATTTTCGCTCGGCGCATGGTTCGAGACTAAACCTTACCGTCGGGTAGGTAATTGGTCTCACATGACTACTCAACAACCTTTGCATGAAAGGTTGTTGACAAGTGTTGAAGTGCGCGCACGGCCGCTCTGATGAGCGTTATTCGGAGGTTGTCGGCACGGGGCCCGGCCGGAGCCGGGCCCGTCGCGGAGCCGGGACCGTCGCGGAGCCGGGACTCAGAGGATCGGCGGCGTCATCGTGAAGCGCGCGTTCACCTGCGCGTAGACGGTCTGCCGCTGCGGTTCGAGGTCGAGGGCGGGCGCCGCGCCGGCGGCCTCGGGGGCTCCGCCGTAACCCATCGCGTACGGGGCGGCACGTGGCGCGTACGGCACGGCGTTCTCGGCCCCGATGTCGGCGAGTTCGACGAGTGCCGCGAGGCCGGCGCCGAGGGCCCCGGCGTACTCGCGGGCCCGCTGGACCGCTTCGCGGACCGCCTGCCTGCGCGCCTCGCCGTGTGCGGGGGAATCGGGGCGCAGGGCCCACCAGGGGCCGTCGACGGTGGTGAGTTCGAGGTCGGCGAGGCGGGTGGTGAGTTCGCCGAGTGCGGTGAAGTCGGAGAGTTCGGCGCTGATGGTCACCCGGCCGTGGTAGGCGCGGATCCGTTCGCCGCGGCCGTGCCGGGTCAGTTCCGGGTTGATGGAGAAGGAGCCGGTCTCCAGCTTCTCCACGGCGTCCGCGTAGGACTTGATGAGTGTCAGGGCCTCGTTGTTGCGGCGGGTGAGGTCGTCGAGCGCGGTGCGCCGGTCGGTGCCGCGCGCGCCGACCGAGACGCCGATCCTGGCGATCTCGGGGTCGAACTCAAGGCGCGCCTCGCCGCGGACGGCGACCCTCGGGGTCTCGGGGGTGCCGTAGGGGGCGGAGCCGGCGGTGGGGGCGTCGGTGGTCACGGGTGGGTTCTCCCTCGTACGGCGGCGAGTTGTGGGGTGGTACGGGCCTCTCGGCCACTCTCCCACCCGGCTCCGGCCGGGGCACGACTTTCGGCGGTCATCGGATCGAAACCCTGCGGGGGTGTTCCATCGGGCGTTCCTGCGTCAGAATCTAGCCGCCCTATCTACGCGCGTTGTGCGTGTGGGTGACGAGATCGAGGGAGTAGCGATGCCGCTGAATCGAAGGACGTTCCTGGGCCGGTCGGCCGCGGCCGGAGCCGGTGTGGCGATCGCCGGGGGCGCCGCCGTCCCGGCGGGGGCGCGGGAGCACGGCGTCGGCCACGGGCATGGCCACGGACGTCCGCCGAAGCGGTACTCGTTCACCGTGCTGGGCACCACGGACCTGCACGGCAATGTCTTCAACTGGGACTACTTCACGGACAAGGAGTTCGACGACAAGGACCGCAACGACGTCGGTCTGGCGAAGATCTCCACGCTGGTGAACCGCGTCCGTGAGGAGAAGGGGCGCGGCAACACGCTGCTCATCGACGCGGGCGACACGATCCAGGGCACCCAGCTCTCGTACTACTACGCGAAGATCGACCCGATCACGGCCAAGCGGGGCCCGGTGCACCCGATGGCGCAGGCGATGAACGCGATCGGTTACGACGCCGCGGCGCTCGGCAACCACGAGTTCAACTACGGGATCCCGGTGCTGCGGAAGTTCGAGGAGCAGTGCCGTTTCCCGCTGCTCGGTGCCAACGCGCTGGACGCGAAGACGCTGCGGCCCGCGTTCCCGCCGTATGTGATCAAGCGGCTGCGCACGCCGCACGGGCGTGATGTGCGGGTGGCGGTGCTGGGTCTGACGAATCCGGGCATCGCGATCTGGGACAAGGTGAACGTCCAGGGGAAGATGACGTTCCCGGGTCTTGAGGAGCAGGCGGCGAAGTGGGTGCCCAAGCTGCGGTCGATGGGCGCCGATGTGGTGATCGTGGCCGCGCACTCGGGGTCGAGCGGCACGTCCTCCTACGGAGACCAGCTTCCGCACATCGAGAACGCGGCCGGTCTGGTGGCCGAGCAGGTGCCGGGCATCGACGCGATCCTGGTGGGGCACGCGCACACGGAGATTCCCGAGTACCGGGTGACGAACAAGGAGACCGGCAAGGACGTGGTGCTGTCCGAGCCGCTGAAGTGGGGGCAGCGGCTGACGCTGTTCGACTTCGACCTGGTGTGGGAGCGGGGGCGCTGGTCGGTCGAGAAGGTGGGCGCCCAGGTCCTCAACTCGAACACGGTGGACGAGGACCCGAAGATCACCGGGCTGCTGGTGGACGAGCACCGCAAGGTGGTGAGTTATGTCAACCAGGTGATCGGGACGTCGACGGCGGCCATGACGGCGGCGGACGCGCCGTGGCGGGACGAGCCGCTGATCGATCTGATCAACCATGTGCAGACGGAGACCGTGCGGGCGGGTCTGGCGGGCGGTGAGTGGGCGGCGCTGCCGCTGCTGTCGCAGGCGTCGTGTTTCTCGCGTACGGCGGGTATCCCGGCGGGCGAGGTGACCATCAAGGACGCGGCGGGGCTGTATCCGTTCGAGAACACCCTGGAGGCCCGTCTGCTGACGGGTGCTCAGATCAAGGACTATCTTGAGTTCTCGGCGAGGTACTACGTGCGGACGGCGGCGGGTGCGCCGGTGGACACGTCGAAGCTGACGAACGCGGACAACATCCCGGACTACAACTACGACGTGGTGTCGGGGCTGACGTACGACATCGACATCGCGAAGCCCGCCGGTTCGCGGATCGTGAATCTTCGCTTCGAGGGGGAGGCGCTGGACCCGGCCGCCCGTTTCGTGCTCGCGGTCAACAACTACCGGGCGAGCGGTGGCGGGAACTTCCCGCATGTCGCGGGCGCCCAGCAGTTGTGGGCGAACCCGGACGAGATCCGGAACACGATCATCACGTGGGTGCAGACGGAGAAGACCG
Organism: Streptomyces sp. S4.7; assembly: GCF_010384365.1. Taxonomy (NCBI): domain Bacteria; kingdom Bacillati; phylum Actinomycetota; class Actinomycetes; order Kitasatosporales; family Streptomycetaceae; genus Streptomyces; species Streptomyces sp. S4.7. The sequence continues at coordinate 1,664,934 of NZ_CP048397.1, forward strand.
TCGACCCGGCTCGGTTCGCCTCGGTGGACTGGAAGCTCACGCGCGACGGCACCCCGGTCTTCTGACTCGTCGCGTGATGACGCGCCGGTGTGGTGCCGTCCCCTCGGCACCACACCGGCGCACCCCTTACGACTCTCGCCGCGTGGCCGCTCCGTCAGCGCGCTTCGGAGAGCGGCACGAGGCCCCTCGGCGCCGGCACCTGCCGGTGCCTTTCGCGTCCGTCCAGGCCGAAGCTGGTGAACGCGGTCCGGCGCGGCAGTGGGTAGGGCTCGGCGCCGGTCAGCGAGTTGAGGATCGTGGCGCTGCGCCAGGCGGCGAGTCCGAGGTCGGGGGCGCCGACACCGTGGGTGTGCCGTTCGGCGTTCTGTACGTACACCGAGCCGGTCACCGAGGGGGCGAGGACCAGCCGGTACCGCTCGTCGACGCGGGGGCGCTGGGATTGGTCGAGACACATGTACGGGTCGAGTCCGGCCAGGAGCCGGCCGAGCGGGCGTTCGCGGTAGCCGGTGGCGAGGACGACGGCGTCGGTGGTGAGCCGGGAGCGCCCGGACTGCCGGCCGTGTTCCAGGTGCAGTTCGATCCTGGTGGCGCCGACCCGTCCCGCGGTGCGGACGAGGACGCCGGGGGTGAGGACGGCGTCGGGCCAGCCGCCGTGGAGTGTGCGGCGGTAGAGCTCGTCGTGGATGGCGGCGATGGTGCCGGCGTCGATGCCTTTGTGGAGCTGCCACTGGCGCGGGACGAGTTCGTCGCGGGCGCGTTCGGGCAGTGCGTGGAAGTAGGAGGTGTAGTCGGGGGTGAACTGCTCCAGGCCGAGCTTGGAGTACTCCATGGGTGAGAAGGCTTCGGTGCGGGCGAGCCAGTGGATCTTCTCGGCGCCCGTGGGGCGGGCGCGCAGCAGGTCGAGGAAGACCTCGGCGCCGGACTGGCCGGAGCCGACGACGGTGATGTGTTCGGCTTCGAGGATCCGCTCGCGGTGGTCGAGGTAGTCGGCGGAGTGGATCACGGGGACGGTGGGGGTGTCGGCGAGGAGTCTGAGCGGTTCGGGGACGTACGGCTCGGTGCCGATACCGAGGGCGACGTTGCGGGTGTAGGCGCGGCCGAGGGCCTCGACCTCGCCGGTGTGGTCGAGCTGGGTGAAGTCGACCTCGAACAGGGCGCGTTCGGCGTTCCAGCGGACGGCGTCGACCTGGTGGCCGAAGTGGAGTCCGGGGAGTTGTTCGCTGACCCAGCGGCAGTAGGCGTCGTACTCGGCGCGCTGGATGTGGAAGCGCTCGGCGAAGTAGAACGGGTACAGCCGCTCGCGTGCCCTGAGATAGCTGAGGAAGGACCAGGGGCTCGCCGGGTCGACGAGGGTCACCAGATCGGCCAGGAAGGGCACTTGGAGGGTGGCTCCGTCGAGGAGCAGGCCGGGGTGCCAGTGGAAGGCGGGGCGCTGTTCGTAGAAGGCGGCGGCGAGGCCTCCGTGGACGCCGTCGGCGAGAGCGGCGAGGGAGAGGTTGAACGGGCCGATGCCGATGCCGACCAGATCGTGCGGCCGGCGGTGATCGTCTGCTGACAGGTCGGTCATTGGGGTCCTTCGGGGCGCATGGGGCAGCTGCACCGGGGTGCCCGGGATCGGGGGTGGTGCCCACGGTGCACAACGACCCGGACCCCGAAGGGGTATCGGCGTGCGCTGAAGGAGAGTGGGGGTGTGCGCCTTCTGGCGGTGGACGGGCCGACGCACCGCGCGGGTGTCGGCCCGTCCTTCGTGAGCAGGCGGCGGGGTCAGCCCTCCCGTACCCGCAACGCGCGGCGCAGATCGTCGAGTTGGTCGGTGAGCTTGCGGCGCAGGGCGGGCAGGATGCCGGGGGCGCTCAGGTACTCCTCGCCGAGGCGCAGTGATTCCGGGTCCACGGCGTGCACCGGGAAGGCGTGGCGTCCGGCGGATTCGGCGATGGCGGCGCCGCGGCGTTCGGCGAGTTCGACGGCGTCGGTGTAGAAGCGCGGGACGTACTTCCTCACGAGGTCGGTCTGTTCGGGCTGCCAGAAGCCCTGGGCGGTGGCGGTGAAGAGGTGGTTGGACAGGTCGTCGGTGAGGAACAGGCGTTCCCAGGCGGCGGCTTTGGCGTCGCCGTCGGGGAGGGCGGCGCGGCAGCGGGCGGCGCCTTCCTGGCCGGTGGCGCTGGGGTCGCGGGTGAGTTCGTCGGTGATGGCGGAGTCGTCCACGGCGCCGAGGACGGCGAGGCGGTAGAGGATGCGCCAGCGCAGTTCGGGGTCGAGTTCGGGGCCGCCGGGGACGCTGTCCGAGCCGAGCCAGTCCTGGATGCCGTCGGGTTGGGTGGCGGCGGAGATGAAGTGGCGTACGGCGGTGAGGCGCAGGCCGGGCGCGTTGCCGTCCTCGGTGCGGCGGATGAGGGCGCGGCAGATGGCGGTGAGGGTGGCGAGGGCGGCGGGGCGGTCGTCGGGGGTGAGGTAGCGGTCGGCGATCTGGGTGGCGGCGAAGCCGAGTACGCCTTGTACGACGGCGAGGTCGGATTCGTGCGGGAGGTGGGTGCGGGCGGCTTCCAGGTAGGCGGTGGGGGCCAGTTCGCCGTCGCGGACCATGTCGCGGGCCGCGTTCCAGACGACGGCGCGGGTGAGCGGGTCGGGGATGCCGGAGAGGCAGTCGAGTGCGGTGGCCCAGGAGCGGTCGTCGAGGCGGACCTTGGCGTAGCCGAGGTCGCCGTCGTTGAGGACGACGAGGTCGGGGCGGCGGCCGGGGCGGACGGTGGGGCCGTCCTGTCCCGGGATGTCGATCTCGAAGCGGTCGCGGGGGGCGAGGCGGCCGGGGTCGACGAGGTCGCGGTCGTAGGCGCCGACGGCGATGCGGTGCGGGCGGTCGCCGCGCCGGGTGACGTGGAGTGTCCAGCCGGTCTCGGTGCCGTTGCCGCCGGTCCCGGTGCCGCCCTCGTTGGCGTTGCCGATGGTGGGGGTGAGGGTGTCGACGCCGCTCGTGCGGAGCCACTGTTCGGCCCACCGGTGGACGTCGCGGTCGGTGGAGGCGGCGAGGGAGTCGATGAAGTCGGCGAGGGTGGCGTTGCCGAACTTGTGCCGGGCGAAGTGTGTGTTGATGCCGGCGAGGAAGTCCTTCTCGCCGAGCCAGGCGACGAGTTGGCGCAGCGCGGAGGCTCCCTTGGCGTAGGAGATGCCGTCGAAGTTGAGCATCGCGGCGGCGGTGTCGGGCACGCTGGCGGGGTCGGGCGCGACGGGGTGGGTGGAGGGGCGCTGGTCGGCGTCGTAGCCCCACGATTTGCGGTCGATGCCGAAGGCGACCCAGGTGTCGGTGTAGCGCGTGGCCTCGGTGAGGGTCTGGTAGCCCATGTACTCGGCGAAGGACTCGTTGAGCCAGATGTCGTCCCACCAGGTGAGGGTGACGAGGTCGCCGAACCACATGTGGGCCATCTCGTGGGCGATGACCATGGCGCGGGTCTGCCGCTCGGTGTCGGTGACGGCGGAGCGGTAGACGAATTCGTCGCGGAAGGTGACGAGGCCCGGGTTCTCCATGGCGCCGGCGTTGAACTCGGGGACGAATGCCTGGTCGTAGGAGTCGAAGGGGTACGGCTCCTCGAACTTCTCGTGGTAGCGGTCGTAGCAGGCGCGGGTGATGGCGAGGATCTCGTCGGCGTCGATGTCGAGATGGGGTGCCAGGGAGCGCCGGCAGTGGATGCCGAAGGGCAGGCCCGCGTGTTCGGTGCGCACGGAGTGCCAGGGGCCGGCGGCGACGGCCACGAGGTAGGTGGAGATGGGCGGGGTCGGTGCGAGGCTCCAGTGGCCGCCGCCGTGGTCGGTGGCGACCGAGTTGCCGAGGACGGTCCAGCCCTCGGGGGCGGTGAGACTGAGTTCGAAGACGGCCTTGAGGTCGGGTTGGTCGAAGACGGCGAAGACCCGCTGGGCGTCTTGGAGGAACAGCTGGGTGTAGAGGTAGGTCTCGCCGTCGGTGGGGTCGGTGAAGCGGTGCATGCCTTCGCCGGTGCGGGAGTAGCGCATGGTGGCGTCGACGAGCAGTTCGTGCTCGCCGGCGGTGAGTCCGGGGAGCGCGAGGCGGTTCTCGTTCAGTCCGGCGGGGTCCAGGGGCTGTCCGTCGAGGGTGACCGAGCGCAGCAGGGCGGACTTCAGCTCGATGAAGGTGTCGCCGGCCGCGCGGGCGGTGAAGTGGATGGCGGCACGGGATTCGAAGGTCTCGTCGCCGGTGGTCAGGTCGAGGGCGACCGTGTACCGGTGGACGTCTATGAGCTGGGCACGGGTCTGCGCTTCGTCGCGCATCAGTACGGACATGGGGGCCATGCTGCCCGATGGGCCGGGGGCTGCGCAGCAGGTGGGGGTTGCGCTGTCAGCGCACGGGCCGGGTCACGGGAGCGTGGTGCGGGGGCGTGGCGGAGCGCGCCTTCGCCGTTCGTCCGGGAGGTCTGCCGGAGCTGTCGGAGCTGTCGGAGTTGTCCGGGGGGGACCGGCCGGGCGGATCCGGTCAGGGCCGGGGTCCCGAGCCGTCGGCGATCGTCTCGTGGTGGCGGATCACCTCGGCGATGATGAAGTTGAGGAGTTTCTCGGCGAAGGCGGGGTCGAGGCGGGCGTTCTCGGCGAGCTCCCGCAGCCGGGTGATCTGCCGGGACTCGCGGGCCGGGTCGGCGGGCGGCAGGTGGTGCGCGGCCTTGAGGAGGCCGACCTGCTGGGTGCATTTGAACCGTTCGGCCAGCATGTGGACGACGGCCGCGTCGATGTTGTCGATACTTCCGCGGAGCCGGTCCAGCTCGGCCTGGACGGACCGGTCGATGCCGCCGTTGCCGCCGTCATCGCCGGTATCGCCGTTTCCGCCGTTGTCGCTCGTGGTCATGGTGCGGAAGCTTAGGGGGTGTCGCGCGGATCAAGGAGAGCGTCTCAAGGAGAGGGCGTCGTGATCGTCGGGGGGTGGTCCGGGTGCGGGGCGCGGTCGCTCCAGCCGCCGGGTACGGTGCGGCCCTGGCGTTCCCGGAAGCGGACCGGCGGGATGCCCACGCGGCGTGTGAACAGCCGGGAGAAGTAGGCGGGATCGTCGTAGCCGATGCGGCGGGCGACGGCGGCGACGGGCAGTTCGGTGGTGGCGAGGAGTTCCTTGGCGCGGCCGAGTCTGATGCCGAGCAGGTAGTCCTTGGGGCTGCATCCGGCGCTTCTGCGTACGGCGCCGCGCAGTTCGGCGGGGCTCATGCCGTGGCGTGCGGCGTGTTCGGCGACGGAGAGCGGCAGGAAGGCGTCGCGGGCGAGGGCCTGGAGGACGAGTTCGCCCTCGGCGCTGATGTCGGCGCGGTCGCGGCGCAGTGCGACGAGGAGTTCGTGGACGGCGGCGCCGGTCTCGACCTCCAGGAGCGGGTTGCCGCGCCGTGCGGCGCGCACGATGCGGCCGATGGCGGCGCGTGCGGTGGTCGCGTCGGTGAGGGGGACGACGGGGCGCTGCGTCTCGATGTAGCCGAGTTCGGTGTACGTGGTGGTGGCGGGGCCGGTGAAGTCGACGAAGCTCTCGTCCCAGCCGGTCTCGGGGTCGGCGCCGTAGTGGTGCGGTACACCGGGGATCAGCCAGAGCAGCGCGGGGGCGGTGACGGTGGTGCGGTGTCCTTCGGTGTCGCGGTACCAGCCGCTGCCCGCGCCGATGACGACGGCGACGTGGTGGTCGAGGACGCGGGGTCCGACGGTGGGCAGCGGGCCGTGCTGGAGGCCGACGCCGAGGCAGACGAGGCCGAGGCGGTGGTGGACGGGGCTGGGGGTGAAGTACCGCATCCAGGTCTGGTACATCCGCTGTCGCTCTCCTCTCCCGGCCGCTTCCGGTCAGGTCCGCGCCCGGTACGTCCATGCACCGCCGATCTCCGTCCATGGACCCGTCCGTGGCCGGGGGGTGAGGGTGCCCCTGGCGGATGATCGAACCGAAGGGCGGCGGTGGTGGCGGATTTCACTGTAGGTGACAGGGATTTCCTGGTGGACGGCCGCCCGGTGCGGTTGCTCTCGGGGGCGCTGCATTATTTCCGGGTCCATGAGGAGCAGTGGCCGCACCGGCTGCGGATGCTGCGCGCGATGGGGCTGAACTGTGTGGAGACGTATGTCCCGTGGGATCGGCACGAGCCGGCGCCGGGCCGGTACGTGGATGTGGAGGCGCTGGGCCGGTTCCTGGACGCGGCCGGTGAGGCGGGGCTGTGGGCGATCGTGCGGCCGGGCCCGTACATCTGCGCGGAGTGGGACAACGGCGGGCTGCCGTACTGGCTGACGGCGGCGGTGGGTTCGCGGTTGCGGACGGGCGACCCGGCCTATCTGGGCCCGGTGGAGCGGTGGTTGCGCCGCCTGCTGCCGCAGGTCGTCGCCCGCCAGATCGACCGCGGCGGCCCGGTGATCATGGTGCAGGTGGAGAACGAGTACGGGAGTTACGGCTCCGACCTGCCGTACCTCTCCACGCTGGCCGCGCTGCTGCGCAACCGCGGAATCGAGGTGCCGCTGTTCACCTCGGACGGCCCGGAGGACCACATGCTGACGGGCGGTTCGGTGCCCGGTGTCCTGGCGACGGTGAACTTCGGTTCGGGGGCCCGCGCGGCCTTCGGGAAGCTGCGCGAGCACCGGGCCGGGGGCCCGTTGATGTGCATGGAGTTCTGGTGCGGCTGGTTCGACCACTGGGGCGCGCCGCCCGTGGTGCGTGATCCGGCGGACGCGGCGGACGCGCTGCGCGAGATCCTGGAGTGCGGGGCGTCGGTGAACATCTACATGGCGCACGGCGGCACGAACTTCGCGGGCCGGGCGGGTGCCGATCGCGCCGGCGCGCTGCACGAGGGGGCGCTGGAGCCGGGCGTGACGTCGTACGACTACGGCGCGCCGGTGGACGAGGCGGGCGGCCGACGGAGAGGTTCTGGCTGTTCCGGGAGATCCTGGCGGGGTACGGGGAGGGGCCGCTGCCCGAGGTGCCGCCGGCGCCGCCCCTGCTGGGTGACGGGCCTCTGCGCGCGGAGCTGGACGGGTGGGCGCCGCTGGACGAGGTGATCGACGGGCTCGGCGGGCCTCAGACGCGGACGCCGATGCCGCCGTCGTTCGAGGAACTGGGCGTGGGCCGGGGGCCGGTGCGCTACCGGGTGACGGTGCCGGGGCCCCGGCGGCCGTATCCGCTGACGCTGTCGGGGCTGCGTGATCTGGCGGTGGTGCAGGTCGACGGGGTCCGGGCCGGGGTGCTGCGCGAGGAGGATCCGGTGCTGGCGGAGCCGGTGGCCGGACCGGCGGTGGTGGAGGCGTGGGTGGAGTCCCTGGGACGGGTCAACTACGGGCCGCGTACGGGTGAGCCGAAGGGGATCACGGGCGGGTTCCTGCATGAGCGGCAGTATCTGCACGGTGTGCGGGCGCGGGGGCTGCGGCTGGACGCCTTCGACGACGCGGCGGCGGTCGCCGCGCTGCCGTTCCGCGCCCCGGCCCGGCCCGGTGCGCGGGGTCTGTACCGGGGGGCGTTCGGCGTGACGTCCCCGGGTGACGCGCGGCTCTGTCTGCCGGGCTGGACGCGCGGCTTCGTGTGGGTCAACGGCTTCTGTGCGGGCCGCTACTGGGCGGTGGGCCCGCAGGAGTCGCAGTTCGTGCCGGGGCCGGTGCTGCGCGCGGGGCGCAACGAGGTGTGGGTGCTGGAGCTGGAGGGGGCGGGCGAGGGGCACGTACGGCTGGTGCGAGAGCGCTCGCGGGGAGCGGGTGCGCCCGTGGACAGGGGCGGGACAGGTCCTGGACCGACGCGCCGAGGCGTGTCCGCGGCCTGTCCCGCCCCTGCGGGTCACACGCGTCGATCAGAGTGTGGAGGCGGCCGACGCGATGGCGGAGGCGAAGGTGGAGACCTCGGTGTAGACACCGGGGTAGTTGGGCCGGGCGCAGCCGTTGCCCCAGCTCACGATGCCGACCTGGATGAAGGCGTCGGCGTTGTCCTTGCGGAACATCGGGCCGCCGGAGTCACCCTGGCAGGTGTCGACGCCGCCCGCGGCGAAGCCGGCGCAGATCTCTTCACTGGTGATGATCTGGCCGCCGTACGAGGAGTTGCAGCTGGCGTCGGAGACGAACGGCACGGTGGCCTTGAGGAGGTAGCGCTGCTGGCCGCCGCCCTCGGTGGCCGCGCCCCAGCCGGCGACGGTGAAGTTGCCGGTGTTGTACTGCGTGGTGGTGGCGATCTTCAGGGTCGGCAGGTTGATGGGCTGGGCGAGCTTGATGAGCGCCCAGTCCTTGCCCGCGCCGTTGTAGCCGGGAGCCTGGAGGACCTTGGTGGACCGGACCTTGATGGCGCTGCTGCTCTGGAGGTCCACGACACCGGCGGTGGCGGTGATGCTGGTGTTGTTGCCCGATCCGCTCACACAGTGCGCGGCGGTGAGCACGATGGTGGAGGAGTACAGCGAGCCACCACAGCCCATGGAGAGGCGGACCATGAAGGGGAACTCGCCCTGGGCCGCGCGGGTGCCGCCGACGACGGGCGGGGCGAGGGGGGCCGCGGCCTGCGTCTTGGGCGCGTCCGGCACGGGCGCGGCGGAGGCGGAGGTCGTCTGGAGGCTGATGGCGGCGAGCATGACAGCGCCGGCGGCGATGCATCTCTTGAGAACACCCTGAATGCTCAACGGTCTGCCTTTCGTGGGGGCTTGAGGGATTCACCCCTGCCGGGCACACGGGTCGACGCGCGTCGCACGCTCGTTGGCATGAGCCCGACAGGAACGCGATCCGGATTATCCGGAGGGCGGGAGCAGCCCCACAAGATACGAATCTCGGCCAACCGAACGGTCGGCCTCCGGTCGTCGTCCGGCCACCGAACACCGGAACCCGCCCTCATCCCCGGCCGCCGCGCGAAGGGCGGCCGACACTGCGCCCACACGGACGCAAGCCGCGGGCGCCCCGGGGAACGCGAAGGAGGGGTGGTTGCCGGACCGACCGGTCCGGCAACCACCCCTCCGCCTTCGTGTCACATCACGCGCCCTGCGCGCCTCCTACAGGAGGCGTCGGTGCGTGCGGCCGACGGCCGCGTCAGAGACCGGCCGCTGCCGACTGGATGTCGGCGGCGAAGGTGGACACCTCGGTGTAGACGCCCGGGAAGCCGGGCCGGGCGCAGCCCTGGCCCCAGCTGACGACGCCGACCTGGATCCAGCCACCGTTCCCGTTGTCACGGAACATCGGGCCGCCGGAGTCACCCTGGCAGGTGTCCGTGCCGCCCTCGTCGATGAAGCCGGCGCAGATCTCCTCGGCAGGCACGAGGCTGCCGGAGTACGCGCCCTCGCAGTCCGCGTCGGAGACGAACGGCACGTTGGCCTTGAGCAGGTGCCGCTCCTGGCCGCCGCCCTCGGTGGCCGCACCCCAGCCGGCGACGGTGAACTCGCCGTTGTTGAACGAGTCGTCCGTGGCTATGTCCAGCGTGGGCAGGTCGATCGGCTGGGCGAGCTTGATCAGCGCCCAGTCCTTGCCGGTGCCGTTGTAACCGGGAGCCTGGAGGATCTCGGTCGAGTTGACCTCGATGGCGTCCGGGCTCTCGAGGTCCACGACGCCCGCCGTGGCGGTGATGCTCGTGTCGGGGCCCGAACCGTCCACGCAGTGGGCGGCGGTCAGGACGATGTCCTGCTCGTAGAGCGCGCCGCCGCAGCCCATGGAGAGGCGGACCATGAAGGGGAACTCACCCTGCTCGGCAGGAGTGCCGCCGACGACCAGCGGGCCCGGGGGCGGGGTGGCCGAGGCGGAGGTGGGCTGAAGGCTGACACCGGCGAGGACGACCGCGCCGACGACGGCACATCTTTTGAGGGCACGCAGGAAGCTCAACTGACTGCCTTTCGTGGGGGGAAACAGTGCATTTGGTTGTCTTGCGTGGGGCTGTCGCGCGTGAAGCTGTGTACGGATGACGCTCAGCACGTGGGGGTGCCGTACGCATGGCGAAGCCGACCGACGACCCGGTGAAACGTGGATCGCCTGTATCCGCTCGCCACAGCGTGATCCGGATTATGGGGAGGAAATCAGCCGTGGCACAAGACATGGGTTTCGGCCAACCGAACGGTCGGGCTCCGTCCGGCGCCCGCCGGGCCGGTCCCCGTACAGTTGAGAGCGGTCGACCGTCCTACGAAGGGGTAGTGGCGTGACGGACACAGGCGCGACGAACGGCGGCAGCCCCGTCGTCCACGGCTACCCGCATCTCGACACCGTGCGGGCCGCCGTCACCGCGCTCTACCGGCGCATGTCGGACGACGGCATCCGCCGGTACGACACCAGTGTCGCGCCCGCCGACGTCGCCTTCGCCGACCATGACGACCTCCATCTCGGGGTGCAGCGGGTGGCCCGCGCACTGGTCCAGCAGCTGCACCTGCCGGACGCCCGGATGATCGTCAGCTTCCGCGAGATGGAGCACGCGGCGAGCGTCGAACTGACGGCGGGCCCGGAGTACTTCATCGAGCTCAACGACCGTTTCCGGCGGCACCGCCGGGACATCGGCGCCGCCCTCGCGCACGAGATCACCCATGTCCTGCTGCACCGGCTCGGGCTGAGCTTCCCCGGCACGCGCGACAACGAGATCCTGACCGACACCGTGACGACCTATCTGGGCGCCGGCTGGCTGCTGCTCGACGCGTTCCGCGAGGACCGGGACTCCAGCCAGAAGCTCGGCTATCTGACGCCGGAGGAGTTCGGCTACGTGCTGGCCAAGCGCGCCGTCGTGTTCAACGAGGACCCCCGCATCTGGTTCACCAGCCCGCAGGGCTACACCGCGTACACGAAGGGCAAGGCGCAGGCCGTACGGGACGAGCAGCACCCGCCGCTGACCACGGCGGGCTGGTCGGGCCGCCACCGCTACGCCAAGGACCGGCGATACGCGCTCGATCACCCCGGTGAGGCCGGGGACGCCGGGCGCCCGTACGCCTTCGAGACGCTCGGCGACGGGCTGCGGGTGTCGTTCCCCTGCCCCACGTGCCATCAGCGGATCCGGGTGCCGGTCAGGGGCCGGGTGCGGGCGCGGTGCCAGCTGTGTCACACCGTCCTCGACTGCGACACCTGAAATCCCCCTCACCGCAAGGGATTTCACCGAAACAGACGGATGGTCACCGTTCTGCCGATTTGGCGTGAAAGACCTTCTCGGGCGAAGGTCGAAGTATGACGAATGAGCGGACAGCGGGCTCCGACCGTGCGCGGGACGAGCTGTTCTCGGCCGTGTACGAGGGCCGGGACGACACCGTCGTCGCGCTGCTGCGCTCCGGCGTTCCCGCCGAGGCGACCGATCGGGACGGCCAGAGCGCGCTCTACGCCGCCGCGGTGAGCGACGAACCCGGCGCGGTCCGGGTGCTGCTGGCGGCGGGCGCCGACCCCGAGCGCGTGAGCGGGGAGGACGGCGGGGACCTGCCGCTGTGCGGCGCCGCGTGCGGCGGTCATACGGAGGTGGTCGTGGCCCTGCTGGCGGCGGGCGCGCGTCCCGACCGGCGCGAGGCGTACGGATTCACCGCGCTGGCCTGGGCCGTCGGGCAGGGACGCGCGGACACGGTGGAGGCGCTGCTGGCCCACGGGGCCGACCCCGACCTCCCCGGCCCCGGCGGCGGCGCCCGGGACGGTGAACCGCCGCTCGTGACGGCCGCGAGACGCGGCTCGCCGTCGACCGTACGGGCGCTGCTGCGGCACGGTGCGGGCGCGCGCGAGGAGGCGCTGGCCGAGGCGCGGCGGTGGACGGCGCCCGAGGCGGTGGAGCACGAACTGCACGCCGAGCTGCTGCCGGTGGCCGGCGGAGGCGGGGGCGGGGGCGGGGGCGGGGGCGACGAGACGGCGGTGCGCCGGATCGAGGAGGACGGCGGGGTGACGATCGTCGTCGAGACGCTGAAGGACGGCGTGCCGGTGGCGAGTCTGGAGCGGCAGACCGGGCACGGGGCGATCACCACCGTCCTGGAGGAATCCCTGGGCGTCCGGACGCCGTTCGATGAGCTGGCGGGTCGGGCGCTGAGGTCCGGGGTGCCCGGCCGGGACGACTGGCGGGAGCAGGTGGCCGCGCTGTGGAGGCGTGGTGACGAGGAGTCGTTCGAGGCGGCGCTCGCCTGGTGCGCGAGCGACGACCCGCTGCGGCGCGCGTTCGCCGCGGACGTACTCGGAGGGCTCGGGGAGCTCGGGGATGACCGGCGGACCTTCGCGGACCGGGCACTGTCGCCGCTCCGGGAGTTGTGCGCCGGGGCCGGTACGCCGGAGCTGATCGGCGCGGGCGTGACGGCGCTGGGGAAGCAGGGTGCGGCGGAGGGCCTGCCGGAGATCCTGCGGCACACGGGCCATCCGGACGCCGCGGTACGCCGCCGGGTGGCGGTCGCCCTGACCGGGCTCGTGCCGGGCGACCACGAGGAGGGGGTGGCGGCGCTGACGGCGCTCAGCGCGGACATCGACGGCTCGGTGCGGGAACGGGCGACGGCGGCCCTGGCGGGGGTCGACGCCGACACGCCCGCGATCCGCGCGGCCCTGGCGGCGCGGCTGACGGACCCGGTGGCGGTCACGGCCGCCGAGGCGGCCCGGGGGCTGGTGGTGCGCCGGGACCCGGCGGCGGTGGACGCCCTGGCCAGGATGCTCGCCGACGGGTCGGTGACCGGTCAGGCCCGCGAGACGGCGGCCGACGCGGTGGGCCGGCTGTCGGACACGGCGGTCCGGCGCAGGCTGGCGGGGTTGCTGCCGCGCGGCCGGTGAGCCGGTCGTCGCGGACCGGGCGGGACGTCGGGAGCCGCCCCGGCGCCGCCGGGGTCACAGCAGCCGCAGGACGCCCGGCGCGCGTTCGTCGATGATCTCCGTCAGCCAGTCGAAGACCGTGGGGCCGCGCCCGGCCTCCGCCTCGTCCAACTGGGCTTGGACCAGGCCTCTGTCGGCCTCGGGCACCCGGGCCAGCCGGAGCCCGAGCTGACGCGCCGTCTCCTGGTGGCCCAGCGCGCGGCGCGAGAGTTCGTGGTCGCGCCATTCGATGACGAAGTCCCGGTCGTCCGGCGTCCCGTAGCCGCCGCCGAGACAGTCGGCGAACGCGTCGAGGTTGCGGCCGAAGTAGCCGTCCGGTCCGTTCACGGCCTCGCCGATCAGCTGCCAGAAGCGCTCCAGGCCGGTGACCTCCGCCCCGGGGATCACATAGGTCGCAGTCATGGGGCGGAGGCTACCCGTCCGTCGTAGTGGCGGCGTGCGGATCAGCAGCCGTGGTCGACCAGGTCGAAGGACTCGTAGTGGTCGGCGGTGTAGTAGTCCTGCTCCTCGTTACCGGTCACGATGCGGCGTGCGCCCCGGTCGGGAGAGCCCGGCGTCTCGACCGTGTACTCGTGGTAGTAGCCGGTGGACTCCTGCGGCAGGATTCCTTCGCGGTTCTGGAAGACCCCGCCGTCCTGCGGATACGGGTAGGGGCCGCCCGCGTCGATCAGGTCGAGGGTGTCGTGCGCCTGGGACGGGAGGTCGGAGTAGCAGATGTCGCCGACCGCGAGCGGGGCGGCGGAGGCCGTGGTCGCGACCGTACCGCCGACGAGGAGGGTGGACAGGAGGGCGGCCGCGCCGCCGATGAGGGCGATTCGTGGGGGGATTCGCATGCCCACCATGATGACGCGCGTAGACGTGAGCACGTCAATGCCAAGTCCGTGGAGTTTTCGGGAAGTTAACCGGCCGGTACGGGCACGACATCCGCCCTTCCCGGCCGGTTTGTCGTCGGGGGCCGGACGAGCTGTTCGGCCCGTCCGGCCCCCGGCGCCGCTCAGCCCGAGAGCGGAGCGCGCTACTTCGAAACCACGTCCTACGCCGCCGTGCGGCGCCCGCCGTCGGAGCCCCGCTCCGGCGGGCGGCCACGACGGCCGCCCCGGCTGCCGCGTCCGGACCCGCCGGCCGCGCCCAGCCTGGACCCGCCGCCGCCCGAGCCCGCGCCGTTGCCCCGCCGGGCCGGCCGCGACGCGCGCGCCTTCTGCGGCTTCTGCACGGCGGCCTGCGGCACCTCGATGGTGATCGCGACCCCGGAGGGCTCCCGCGCACCGGTGAGCCGCGACAGTTCCTCGTCGGTCGACTTGACGCTGGCGGAGCGGGGCGCGATGCCCGCGTCCGACATCAGCCGCGTCATGTCCCTCTTCTGCTCGGGCAGAACGAGGGTCACGACGCTGCCGGACTCACCCGCGCGCGCCGTGCGTCCGCCGCGGTGCAGATAGTCCTTGTGGTCGACGGGCGGGTCGACGTTGACGACCAGGTCGAGGTCGTCGACATGGATGCCGCGAGCCGCGACGTTCGTCGCGACGAGCACGGTGACCAGGCCGGTCTTGAACTGGTCGAGCGTGCGGTTGCGCTGCGGCTGGGAGCGCCCGCCGTGCAGTCCCGAGGCCCGTACGCCGCTGGCCAGCAGCCGCTTGACCAGCCGGTCCACGGCCCGCTTGGTGTCAAGGAACAGCAGCACCCGGCCCTCGCGCGCCGCGATGCGCATGGTGACGGCCTTCTTGTCGGTCTCGTCCATGACGTACAGGACGTGGTGCTCCATCGTCGTGACCGCGCCCTGGGAGGGGTCGACGGAGTGGACGACGGGGTCGGTCAGGTACTGCCGTACGAGCCGGTCGATGTTCTTGTCGAGCGTCGCGGAGAACAGCATCCGCTGCCCGTCCGGGCGCACCTGCTTGAGCAGCGCGGTGACCTGCGGCATGAAGCCCATGTCGGCCATCTGGTCCGCCTCGTCGAGGACCGTGATGGTGACCTGGTCGAGCCGGCAGTCGCCACGCTCGATGAGGTCCTTGAGCCGTCCGGGCGTCGCCACGAGCACCTCGGCGCCGCGGCGCAGCTGCCCGGCCTGCTTGCTGATCGACAGGCCGCCGACGACGGTGGCCATCCGCAGGTTGACGGCGGTGGCGTACGGGGTGAGCGCGTCCGTGACCTGCTGGGCAAGCTCACGCGTGGGCACCAGCACCATCGCGTACGGTGCGCGCGGCTCGGCGCGGCGGCCGGCGAGACGGGCCAGCATCGCGAGACCGAAGGCGAGGGTCTTGCCGGATCCGGTGCGGCCCCGGCCGAGGATGTCACGGCCCGCGAGGGAGTTCGGGAGGGTGGCGCCCTGGATCGGGAAGGGCTCGGTCACACCGAGGGAGTTGAGGGTCTTGAGCAGGCCCGCGGGCATGTCGAGCTCGTCGAACGCCTCGACGGCGGGCAGCGCGGGGGTGATGGTTTCCGGCAGCGTGAACTCCTGCGGGCGCGCGACACGGCGGGCCGGCGCCTTCGCCGAGCCCTTCGCGGGGCCCTTGGCACGGGAGTTGACCGGGCGCTTGCCGGCCGGGCGGGGAGCGCGGGCCGGGCGTTCGGAGCGAGTCATTCGGTTAAAGCACCTTCCTGGGCCTGTGGACAGCACAAGCCGGGGCCCGCACCGTGCAGGTGCGGGCCCCGGCTGCGAGGTACGCGTCCGGAAACTAGGCCGGGACGATGTTCTCCGCCTGCGGGCCCTTCTGGCCCTGCGTGACGTCGAACGAGACCTTCTGGCCCTCCTGGAGCTCACGGAAGCCCGAGGTGGCGATGTTCGAGTAGTGGGCGAAGACGTCGGCGCCGCCGCCGTCCTGCTCGATGAAGCCGAAGCCCTTTTCCGAGTTGAACCACTTCACGGTTCCAGTAGCCATGTCGTTCTCCTAAACAGGTGCAGAGACGAATCCGCACTTCACGGATTCCTCGTCGCCGCATTGAGCCCCATCCGGAGAAGCCGGTGAAAACATTAAAATGCGCCTGAGGAACATTCCCGTCAGGCGCACATAAAGTTCATGGGTACCAAAACTGCAACGCGGTCAGCCTAGCACGCCCCCGGCGCATACGCGGATCCGACACACCGGGAGCCGCTGGGCGGATGTCATGGCCGGTCACGGCGGTTCAGCTCCGTACGATGCCCCGCGCGCGGGCCGCTGCGAGCCACTGCGGGAATTCCGCGACGAGCCGGTCGTACAGCACGTCGTCCGGCACCTCCCGCGAGTCGGGTCCGGCGTGGAAGAAGCCCGCGTTGTCGACGGACCGCTTCCGCGGGACGGGCAACTCGTCAAGTTTCCGGAGGAAGTCGAACTGCGAGCTGCGCTTGTTGCCGAAGCCCACGAACTGCCAGAACAGGGGCAGTTCGGCCGCCTTGCAGAGATAACGCTCGGCGGCGAGTCTGTTGATCGGCCCGCCGTCGGTCTGGAAGACCACCAGGGCGGGCGCGGTGGACCCGCTGTCCAGATAGTGGTCGATCACCGCGTCCATGGCGAGGTGGTAGCTGGTTCTGCCCATGTGCCCGAGCCCGGCCACGATGCGGTCGATGCGGCCGTGGTGGTCCGCGAGTGAGATGTCCGTCTCGGCGTCGACGTCCGTGGAGAAGAACACGGCGGGGACGACACCGTCGTCGTCGAGATTGGCCGAGAGACCGAGCACCCGGTCGGCGAACGCCTGGACGCTGCCGTCCCGGTAGTACTCGCGCATCGACCCCGAGTAGTCGAGGACGAGATGGACGGCAGCGCGCTGACCGCTCATTCCGTGCTTGCGCAGTGACACGCCCGCCGCACGGTAGTGCCCGACGAGCGCGGGAGCGGTCTCCTCGATCTTGACGAGGCTGATCGCGGGGCCTCCCGCGGAGGGCACTGTGGTCATGAGTGCTGCCGTTCACTCGACGGTGCGCGGGGGGCTTGCCGAGGTTACACCAGCATCGGAAACACATGTCACGGCGCCCGCCGATGTCCGGTCGGGGACTGGCGGGCGCCGTGTCTTGCGGAGGGTCCAGGGGACGTCCCCCGGGCCGTCACCGCCCGTACGCCGTTGTACGGGACGTCAATCGGCCGTCAGACCGTGAGTGAGCGGTCCGTCGGGCGGATCGGGGCGTGCAGATCGCTCGCCCCGGTCAGATAGCGGTCGACGCCGCGCGCCGCCGAGCGGCCCTCGGCGATGGCCCACACGATCAGGGACTGACCGCGGCCGGCGTCCCCGGCAACGTACACGCCGTCGACGTTGGTCGCGTACTCGGCGTCCCGTGCGATGTTCCCGCGCGCGTCCAGTTCGAGACCGAACTGCTCGACCAGACCGTTCTCCTGGTCGGTGCCGGTGAAGCCCATCGCCAGGGTGACCAGCTGGGCGGGGATCGTCCGCTCGGTGCCCGGTTTCGGCACCGGGCGGCCGTCGGTGAACTCGACCTCGGTGAGGTGCAGCGACCGGACGTTGCCGTCCTCGTCGCCCTCGAAGTGGGTGGTGGAGACGGAGTAGATCCGCTCGCCGCCCTCCTCGTGGGCGGAGGTGACCTTGTAGAGCATCGGGAACGTCGGCCACGGCTGGTTCGGGGCCCGGTCCTCGCCCGGCCGGGGCATGATCTCCAGCTGGGTGACGGACGCCGCGCCCTGGCGGTGCGCCGTACCGACGCAGTCCGCGCCGGTGTCGCCGCCGCCGATGACCACGACGTCCTTGCCCTCGGCGGTGATCGGGGAAACCGTCAGGTCGCCCTCCTGCACCTTGTTGGCGAGCGGCAGGTACTCCATGGCGAAGTGGATGCCCTTGAGGTCGCGGCCGGGCACCGGCAGATCGCGCGAGACGGTGGCGCCGGCCGCGATGACCACGGCGTCGTGGCGCCTCAGGAGCTTCGCCGCGTCGATGTCGCGGCCGATCTCCGTCTCCGTACGGAACTTGGTGCCCTCCGCGCGCATCTGCTCGATACGGCGGTTGATGTGGGACTTCTCCATCTTGAACTCGGGGATGCCGTAGCGCAGCAGGCCGCCGATGCGGTCGGCGCGCTCGTACACGGCGACCGTGTGGCCGGCCCGGGTGAGCTGCTGGGCCGCGGCCAGCCCCGCGGGGCCGGAGCCGATGACGGCGACGGTCTTGCCGGAGAGCCGCTCCGGAGGGCGTGGGACGACGTCGCCGTTGTCCCACGCCTTGTCGATGATGGAGACCTCGACGTTCTTGATCGTGACGGCGGGCTGGTTGATGGCCAGCACGCACGCGGACTCGCACGGCGCCGGGCAGAGGCGGCCGGTGAACTCGGGGAAGTTGTTGGTGGCGTGCAGGCGTTCGCTCGCCGCCGTCCAGTCCTCGCGGTACGCGTAGTCGTTCCACTCGGGGATGAGATTGCCGAGCGGACAGCCGTTGTGGCAGAAGGGGATGCCGCAGTCCATGCAGCGCCCGGCCTGCTTGCTGATGATCGGGAGCAGCGAGCCCGGAACGTAGACCTCGTTCCAGTCGTTCTTGCGCTCGTCCACGGGGCGGGACTTGGCCAGCTCGCGCCCGGTGGTCAGGAAGCCCTTGGGGTCAGCCATTGGTCGCCGCCTCCATCATCTTCTCGGTGGTCTCCTGCTCGGAGAGACCGGCGAGCTCAGCGGCGTCCTTGGCGGCGAGCACTGCCTTGTAGGTGGAAGGAATGATCTTGCTGAAGCGGGTCACCGAGGTGTCCCAGTCGGTCAGCAGCTTCTCGGCGACGGTGGAGCCGGTCTCCTCGTGGTGGCGGCGCACGACGTCGTGCAGCCACTCCTTGTCGGTGTCGGAGAGGTCGGTCTCGACCGCGCCGAGGTTGCCGGCGTTGACGTTGTCCGCGTCGAGGTCGACGACGTACGCGATGCCGCCGGACATACCGGCCGCGAAGTTGCGCCCCGTCTCGCCGAGTACGACGGCGTGCCCGCCGGTCATGTACTCGCAGCCGTGGTCGCCGACGCCTTCGGAGACCACCGTGGCACCGGAGTTGCGGACGCAGAAGCGTTCGCCGGTGCGGCCGCGCAGGAACAGCTCGCCACCGGTCGCGCCGTAGGCGATGGTGTTGCCCGCGATGGTCGAGTACTCGGCGAGATGGTCGGCGCCCCGGTCCGGGCGGACGACGACCCGGCCGCCGGAGAGGCCCTTGCCGACGTAGTCGTTGGCGTCGCCCTCCAGGCGCAGCGTGACGCCGCGGGGCAGGAAGGCGCCGAAGGACTGGCCCGCCGAGCCGGTGAAGGTGATGTCGACGGTGTCGTCGGGCAGGCCCGCGCCGCCGAACTTCTTGGTCACCTCGTGGCCGAGCATGGTGCCGACGGTGCGGTTGATGTTGCGGATCGCGATCTGCGCGCGGACCGGCTGGGCGGCCTCGGCGCTCTCGGCGCCGAGGGCGTCGGCGGCGAGCTTGATCAGCTGGTTGTCGAGCGCCTTGGCGAGACCGTGGTCCTGCTCGACGATCCGGTGGCGTACGGCGCCGTCGGGCAGGTCCGGCACATGGAACAGCGGCTGGAGGTCCAGGCCCTGCGCCTTCCAGTGGTCCACGGCGCGCTCGGTGTCCAGGAACTCGGCGTGGCCGACGGCCTCTTCGAGGCTGCGGAAACCGAGTTCGGCCAGGATCTCGCGGACTTCCTCGGCGATGAACTCGAAGAAGTTGACGATGTACTCGGCCTTGCCCGAGAAGCGCTCGCGCAGCACCGGGTTCTGGGTGGCGATGCCCACCGGACAGGTGTCGAGGTGGCAGACGCGCATCATGACGCAGCCGGAGACGACGAGCGGCGCGGTGGCGAAGCCGAACTCCTCGGCGCCGAGCAGCGCGGCGACGACGACGTCCCGGCCCGTCTTGAGCTGGCCGTCGGTCTGCACGACGATGCGGTCGCGCAGCCCGTTGAGCAGCAGGGTCTGCTGGGTCTCGGCGAGGCCGAGCTCCCAGGGGCCGCCCGCGTGCTTGAGCGAGGTGAGCGGGGAGGCGCCCGTACCGCCGTCGTGTCCCGAGATCAGGACGACGTCGGCGTGTGCCTTGGAGACACCGGCGGCGACGGTGCCGACGCCGACCTCGGAGACCAGCTTCACGTGGATGCGGGCGGCCGGGTTGGCGTTCTTGAGGTCGTGGATCAGCTGGGCGAGGTCCTCGATGGAGTAGATGTCGTGGTGCGGCGGGGGCGAGATGAGGCCGACGCCGGGCGTGGAGTGCCGGGTCCTGGCGACCCACGGGTAGACCTTGTGGCCGGGGAGCTGGCCCCCCTCGCCGGGCTTGGCGCCCTGCGCCATCTTGATCTGGATGTCGTCGGCGTTGACGAGGTACTCGCTGGTGACGCCGAAGCGGCCGGAGGCGACCTGCTTGATGGAGGAGCGGCGCTCCGGGTCGTGGAGCCGGTCCGCGTCCTCGCCGCCCTCGCCGGTGTTGGACTTGCCGCCGAGCCGGTTCATCGCGACGGCGAGGGTCTCGTGCGCCTCCTTGGAGATGGAGCCGTACGACATGGCGCCGGTGGAGAAGCGCTTGACGATCTCGGAGGCGGGCTCGACCTCGTCCAGCGCGACGGGCTCGCGGCCGGAGTCGAGGCTGAAGAGTCCGCGCAGCGTCATGAGGCGCTCGGACTGCTCGTTCACCCGGTCCGTGTACTGCTTGAAGATGTCGTAGCGGCGGTTGCGGGTGGCGTGCTGGAGGCGGAAGACGGTGTCCGGGTCGAAGAGGTGCGGCTCGCCCTCGCGGCGCCACTGGTACTCGCCGCCGATGTCCAGCGCACGGTGGGACGCGGAGATGCCGGAGGCCGGGTACGCCTTGGCGTGGCGGGCGGCGACCTCCTGGGCGACGACGTCGAGCCCGGCGCCGCCGATCTTGGTCGCCGTACCGCTGAAGTACTCGTCCACGAAGGCACCGTCGAGGCCGACGGCCTCGAAGACCTGCGCGCCCCGGTAGGAGGCGACGGTGGAGATGCCCATCTTGGACATGACCTTCAGGACGCCCTTGCCGAGCGCGTGGATCAGGTTGCGCAGGGCGTGCTCGGGCTCCAGGCCCTCGATGAAGGTGCCCGCGCGGACGAGGTCCTCGACGGACTCCATCGCGAGGTAGGGGTTGACCGCGGCGGCGCCGTAGCCGATGAGCAGCGCGACGTGGTGCACCTCGCGCACGTCGCCGGCCTCGACCAGCAGTCCCACCTGGGTGCGCTGCTTGGTGCGGATGAGGTGGTGGTGCACGGCCGCGGTGAGCAGCAGGGACGGGATGGGCGCGTGCTCGGCGTCGGAGTGCCGGTCGGAGAGCACGATGATGCGCGCGCCGCCTTCGAGCGCGGCGTCGGTCTCGGCGCAGATCTCCTCGATACGGGCGGCCAGGGCCTCGCCGCCGCCGCCGACCCGGTAGAGGCCGGAGAGCGTGGCGGCGGTCATGCCGGGCATGTCGCCGTCGGCGTTGACGTGTATGAGCTTGGCCAGCTCGTCGTTGTCGATCACCGGGAAGGGCAGCGTGACGCTGCGGCAGGACGCGGCGGTCGGCTCCAGGAGGTTGCCCTGGGGGCCGAGGGAGGAGCGCAGCGAGGTGACGAGCTCCTCGCGGATGGCGTCCAGCGGCGGGTTGGTGACCTGCGCGAACAGCTGGGTGAAGTAGTCGAAGAGCAGCCGGGGGCGTGCGGAGAGCGCGGCGATCGGGCTGTCGGTGCCCATGGAGCCGAGCGGTTCGCCGCCGGTGCGGGCCATCGGGGCGAGGATGATGCGCAGCTCTTCCTCGGTGTAGCCGAAGGTCTGCTGGCGGCGGGTGACGGAGGCGTGCGTGTGCACGATGTGCTCGCGCTCGGGCAGGTCCTCCAGCTCGATCTCGCCGGCTTCCAGCCAGTCCTGGTACGGGTTCTCGGCGGCGAGGCCCGCCTTGATCTCTTCGTCCTCGATGATGCGGTGCTCGGCGGTGTCGACGAGGAACATCCGGCCGGGCTGGAGGCGGCCCTTGCGGACGACCTTGGCGGGGTCGATGTCGAGGACGCCGACCTCGGAGGAGAGGACGACGAGGCCGTCGTCGGTGACCCAGTAGCGGCCGGGGCGCAGTCCGTTGCGGTCGAGGACCGCGCCGACCTGGACGCCGTCGGTGAAGGTGACGCAGGCGGGGCCGTCCCAGGGCTCCATCATCGTGGCGTGGTACTGGTAGAAGGCACGCCGGGCGGGGTCCATGGAGTCGTGGTTCTCCCACGCCTCGGGGACCATCATGAGTACGGAGTGCGGCAGCGACCGGCCGCCGAGGTGGAGCAGTTCCAGGACCTCGTCGAAGGACGCCGAGTCGGAGGCGTCGGGGGTGCAGACCGGGAAGGTCCGCTCCAGCGTCCGGGGGTCGTCACCGAACACGTCGGAGGCCAGCTGGGACTCGCGTGCCTTCATCCAGTTGCGGTTGCCCTTGACCGTGTTGATCTCGCCGTTGTGCGCGACGAAGCGGTACGGGTGGGCGAGTGGCCAGCTCGGGAAGGTGTTGGTGGAGAAGCGCGAGTGCACCAGGGCGACGGCGGTGGCGAAGCGGCGGTCGGAGAGGTCGGGGAAGAAGGGCTCCAGCTGGCCGGTGGTCAGCATGCCCTTGTAGACGATCGTCCGGGCGGAGAGCGAGGGGAAGTAGACCCCGGCCTCGCGCTCGGCGCGCTTGCGCAGGACGAACGCCTTGCGGTCGAGGGCGATGCCCGAGCGCGTACCGGCGGCGACGAAGAGCTGGCGGAAGACCGGCATGGTGGAGCGGGCGATGGCACCGAGCATCTGGGGGGCGACCGGCACCTCGCGCCAGCCGAGGACGTCGATGCCTTCGTCGGCGGCGATCGTCTCGATCCGTGAGACGGCTTCGTCCGGGTTCTCGGCGGGCAGGAATGCGATTCCGACGGCGTACGAACCGGCCCCGGGCAGCTCGAAACCGGAGACCTCGCGCAGGAACGCGTCCGGGATCTGGAGCAGGATGCCCGCGCCGTCACCCGAGTCGGGCTCGGAGCCGGTGGCGCCGCGGTGTTCGAGATTGCGCAGTACGGTCAGCGCCTGCTCGACCATCTCGTGGCCGGGCACACCGGTCAGGGTGGCCACGAACCCGACGCCACACGCGTCGTGCTCGTTACGGGGGTCATACATGCCCTGCGCAGCGGGGCGGCCATCCATGGGCGACCAGGCGTCGAAACGCATCGGCTCTCCCGTCGTCGTCGTGGCATTTGCGTTGAACCGAGGGACGACGTTGGCCCTGGGCAAAATTTCGTGCAGGTTACATGATGGGTCGGCTGCTCAGGAAGCGGAAAGCTGATTCCAGCATGTGGACGCCGCTCGTGACGGCGAAGGTGGGTCAGAGGTGATCAGCGGCCAGCGGACCGCCGGACACCGGACCACGGCGGAGCGAGCTTCATTGCCCGCAGCGCCTACGGCTCATGCCCGGAGTTCAAGCGTTCGAAACAGCCGGGTAACGGCTAGATATGTGACGCCATGCATAGTGTCCCACCCGAGTGGGGGAACCGCCGGGAGAGGGTGGAGGGATGTTCGTCACCACAGTGACGCCACCGCCCCGACCGCGCAATATGTCGTGCGCCGGGCGATCGGCCGTCCGGGCCACCGCCGACCGCCCGGGCCGGACGTACCACGCTAGACGGTCGCGCCGAAGATCGTGCCCAGTGCGTAGGTGAGGGCCGCCGCCGTACCGCCGAGGAGCAGCTGGCGCAGACCGCTGTACCACCAGGTGCGTGCCGTCACCCGGGCGACCAGCGCGCCGCAGGCGAAGAGACCGAGCAGCGCCACGAGCACGGCGGGCCACAGGACCGTCGCGCCCAGCAGGTACGGCAGGACGGGCAGCAGCGCGCCGAGCGCGAAGGAGCCGAACGAGGACACCGCGGCGACCGTGGGCGACGGCAGGTCGTCCGGGTCGACCCCCAGCTCCTCGCGGGCGTGGATCTCCAGCGCCTGCTCGGGGTCCTTCGAGAGCTGCGCCGCGACCTCGCGCGCCAGCTCCGGGTCGACGCCGCGTGACACGTAGAGATCGGCCAGCTCGGCCATCTCGTCCTTGGGGAACTTGCGCAGCTCGCGCCGCTCGACGTCCAGCTCGGCCTGGACGAGCTCGCGCTGGGACGCCACGGAGGTGTACTCCCCCGCCGCCATCGAGAAGGCGCCGGCCGCCAGGCCCGCGAGTCCGGTGATCACGATCGTCTGCCGGTCGACGGCGCCGCCCGCCACACCGGTCATCAGGGCGAGGTTCGAGACGAGGCCGTCCATCGCGCCGAACACCGCGGGACGCAGCCAGCCGCCGTTCACATCACGGTGCGTGTGATTGTCACGGTGTGCTCCGTGGAGCGGCGCCTCGTTGTCCATGACGGACACGGCTTTCCCCTTCCCGCTGATCCCGCTGTCGTTCGGTGGCGGGACACCCCGCCACGGCTTCGAAAATACGCACGAAACAAGGCCCCCGCCAGCAAGGAAGGCCATGCTTACCGGGGCACCAGCCGGGTGACAGCGGCGCTTGTCGGACTCCTGCGGGGCACGGCGTGGGACGTATGGGAGGAACCGAGGGCCGCTCAGGGGCCCGATGCGTGTGAAAGGCCCCCGCGATGGAGTTGACTGCCCGCGGGCCCGGCGTCGGTCCGGACCCCGGTCCCTGTTCCCGTTCCGGTCCGGACACGGTTCCGTCCGTCGGCCTCGGCCTCGATGTCGCCGCGCTGCGGAGGCGGGCGTGCGGCGCGTTGCTCGGCCTCGCCGTCGGCGACGCGCTCGGCGCCCCCGCCGAGAACATGCGCCCCTCCGAGATCCGCCGCCGCTGGGGCCGTATCGAAGGCTTCGTCAGCGACAACCCGGCGGGCACCGACGACACCGAGTACGCGATCTTCTCCGGACTGCTGCTGGCCAGACACGGCTCGGCCCTGACCGTCACCCATGTCGAGAACGCCTGGCACCACTGGCTGGCCGACCTCGACGAGGGGCCTTTCAGGGGAGCGGGGTTCAGCGAGCGCGGCACCCTGGAGAACCTGCGCAGGGGCCTCGCCGCCCCGATCACGGCCCAGCACCGGCACGCCTGGAGCGACGGGCTCGCGATGCGGGCGGCCCCGTTCGGCGTCTTCGCCGCCGGCCGCCCCGCCGAGGCGGCCAGGCTCGTCGCGGTCGACGGGACCGTCAGCCACGAGGGCGAGGGCATCTACGGCGGCCAGGCGGTCGCGGCGGGGGTCGCCGCCGCGATGACGGGCGCGGGCCCCGCCTCCGTGGTCGCCGCCGCGCTGTCCGTGATCCCGATGGACTCCTGGACGGCCCGCTCGCTGCGCCGCGCGGTGGTCGCGGCGGGCCGTGAGTACCCCGACACGCTGACGATGGAACGCGCGGTCCGCTCGGCCGTCGTCATCGGCGGCTACCCGTGGACGGATCTGGCGCCGGAGGCGGTGGGCCTGGCGTTCGGCGCGTTCGCGGCGGCCCGCGGGGACTTCCGTACGTCGGTGCTGACGGCCGTCAACATGGGCCGCGACGCCGACACCACGGCGGCGGTCGCGGGCGCACTGGCGGGGGCGGTGTCCGGCGCCGCCGCCATCCCCGAGGAGTGGGCCTCGGCGATCGGACCGGTACGGGGCAGCTGTCTGCCGTCGATGCGCGGCTACCACGTCCTGGACATCGCGGACCTGCTGACACCGGACGACGACGCTCCGGCGACACGATGAGCGGGCGGCCACCGGTGCGGGAGGGAGCGGCCACGGCACCTGCCACCGGGCTGGGCGCCGCCGACCGGCCGCCCCGACCGACGGCCGTCCATCCGCCACCGGAACGGACGCTCGACGACGAACCGACCGCCACGCGGAGTGCGACCGGCCCAGCGCTGCTCGGCGCATCCGCGGCCGACCGACCTCCAGCCCCTCCAGCGCTTCGCAGCGAACAGACGATCGTCCAGCCTCCGACCCGGCCGGCCGTCGACGACGAACCGACGACCGCCCGACCACCGGCCCGGCCGGCGCGTGAGAACCCAGCTGCCACCGCCCACGTACCAGCCCGCCCGGCGCTTGGGGACCAAAGGACGGACGTTCAAAACCCAGCCCATCCGATGCTTGACGACCAACCGGCCACCGCCCGAAACCCGGCCCGTCCGGCGCTTGAGGGCGAACGTGTCGGTGGGCGGGGGCCGGGCGTCGTCGGCGTCGGCAACGCCCCCCGCTGCGAACACCTCGCACCCCGCGGGGACGACCCCCCGCGCCACCGCGTCGAAGGGCTTCTGCTCGGGCTCGCCGCCGGTGACGCCGCCGGGTGGCCCGCCGCTCGGCACCGTGCCGCGCGGATGCCCGAGTGGACCCGCCGTCTCACCCGCGAGCTCGACACCTTCGCCGAGCAGAACGCGACCACCACCCTCCCCGTCCCCATCGCCCTCAACCAGCCCCCCGAGCCGCTGCGGCTCGGCCCCTCCGACGACGCCGAGTGGGCTGCCTTCGCCGCCGAGACCGTGCTCACCGCGTTCGGTGATCTCTTCCTCGGCCTCCCCGCCGACCGGCGGATGCGCGCCGCCGTCGACCTCGCCTGGAACACCCTCGCCAGTGAGATCGCCGCCGCCGCGGACCGGGCGCCCGAGGTCGAGTCCGCCGTACTGCCGCTGCGCGCCCGGATCTCCGTACGCGCCGGCCTCGGCAATCTCGCCACGGGGCTGCGTCCGCCCGCGACCGGCCACGACAATCCGCACTACTTCGACGACGCGGCGTGCGTACGGGCCGTGGTGCTGGCGGTCGTTCATCCGGGCCGGCCGACCGCCGCCGCCGAACTCGCGGAGTTCGACGCCCGCTACACGCAGGACGGTGACGGGGTGCACGGCGCCCGCGCGATGGCCGCCGCCGTCGCCGCGGCGCTCGGCGGCGCCGACACCGGAACGGCCGTGGCCGCCGCGCTCGAACAGCTCCCGCACTGCACGGAGATCGGCCGCAACGCGCGCCACGCGGTCAAGCTGGCCAGGGACTTCGCACACGAGCCGGCCGGTGCTTTCGGGCTCGTCCCCCTGCTGGAGCATCAGATCGTCGACCACGTCTACAGCTACGGCATCGCGGCGGCCGAGACGGTCCCGGTAGCCCTTGCCCTGACCCTCGCGTCCGGCGGCGACGTCGCCGCCGCCGTACCCGCCGCCGCGTGCCTCTCACGGGTCGCGGACTCGGCCCCGGCGCTCGCCGGCGCGCTGACCGGCGTGCTCGGCGGGGGCGCCGCCGTGCCCGCGACCTGGCGCGATGCCTGCCGCACCCTGGCGGGCTGCGCACTGCCCCGCCTCGCGGGCACGGACCTGGTCGAGCTGGCCGGGCTGTTGGCGCACACGCTGTGCCCACCGGACACGACGGATGCGACCGACACGACCGGTGCGAGGGAGACGGTGGCCGCCACGCACAGCTGCCCTCAGCGCGGCGAGGTTCACCCCCACCGGACCCGCACGGGTGGACAATTCCGGCATGACGACGCTGAGAGCACCCGCGACGCCCACCCGCGATGAGCCACCCCCGCTCGAAGACCGGATCACCGGCGCTCTCGTCGGCGCGGCCGTCGGCGACGCGCTCGGTGGCCCCGTCGAGGGCTACACCCCCGAGCAGATCATGGACCGGCACGGCGGCCGGGTGACCGGCGTCGTCGGCCCGTGGAACGAGGACTGGCGTACCGCGCGCCCCATCGCCCCGTACCACAAGGGCGACGGCCACGTCACCGATGACACCCTGCTGACGCACGCGCTCGTGCGGGTGTACGACGCGGTGCGCGACCACCTCGACGCGTACGCCGTCGCCGACCACCTCGTCCCCGACCTGATCTCCACGCCCCGCTGGATCCCGGAGCTGGAGGCCGAGGCCCTGCCGCTCCAGCGGATCTTCCTGGCGGAGAAGTGGCTCGTCGCCCGTATCCACTACGGGCATGTGGACCCGCGCGAGGCGGGTGCCGGGAACATCGTCAACTGCGGTGCGGCGATGTACATGGCGCCGGTGGGCCTCGTCAACGCGGCGAATCCGGCGGGGGCGTACGCGGAGGCCGTCGATGTCGCCGGCGCGCACCAGTCCTCGTACGGCAGGGAGGCGGCCGGGGTCCTCGCCGCGGCGGTCGCGGCGGCGTGCGTGCCGGGTGCGACGCCGACGAGCGTCGTCGACGCCTGCCTCGCGCTCGCCAAGGACGGGACGCACGCGGCGATCGAGGCCGTGTGCGAAGTCGCCGCCGCGCACCAGGACTTCGAGTCCGCGCTGCGCCCACTGCGGGAGGCCGTGACCCCCTTCGACACGGTCGGCCCCGACTACCGCGCCCCGTCCCTCGGCGCGCGCCGCCCCTCTCGGCTGCACTCCATCGAGGAGCTGCCGATCGCGCTGGGGATGCTGCTGATCGGCGACGGCGACTACCGCCGTACGGTGCTCGGCTCGGTCAACTACGGCCGCGACTGCGACTCGATCGCCACGATGAGCGGGGCGGTGGCCGGAGCACTGTCCGGCGCGGCGGCGATCCCGGCGGACTGGTCGAAGCGGGTCGCGGAGGCGAGCCGCCTCGACCTGCACGGCCCGGCGCGGACACTGACGGAGGTCGCGGACGAGGTCTTCGCCCGCGACACGGCACGGCGCCGCGCCCACGAGTCGGCCTTCGCCGCGCTGACGGACCCGCGATGACGGAACGGCTGCGGGTGACCTGGGTCCAGCCGGAGGACCTGCTGGGCCACGAGTTGCGGCAGGCGTCCGAGGACGGCCGCGACGCGACGGCGCAGGCCGCCACCTGGCGCGCGTCCGGCGGCCGACCGTCCCCACCCCGCGCGGGCGCCTCGGCCCCACCGGCACCCCCGGCGCTGCGCGCGCTGGCCCTGGCCCTGCTGGACGAACTGGCGGAACTGCCGGGACGGTTGGCGGAGCGGGAACCAACCTCGCTCGCGGAGATCACGCGGGCCTGCGGCGACGACTGGCCGGCGGCTCGGTGCGGGCCCGAGTCCCAGCGCCCCGCGGGCCCGCCCCCGGCCGCTTCCGGCAATCACGCGTCCCCCACCACAGCGCCGCAGACGAGCGCAGGCACCTCCCAGGCACCCCGGGCCCCCGCCGGTCCCGGGAATCAAGCGCCACCCACCACCGCGCCGCGAAACGTCCCGCACGACCCGCTGAACGCGGCCACCCAGGCCCCGCCCCGCGCCGGCGCGAGCGCCCCCCGGCCGCCCGAAGCCCCGGATTCGGCAGGTTCCGACGCCCACCCTCCACCCGGCCCCGCGCCGCACGCCCCGGATGGCGCGGACGTGTCGTGGGGGTCCGGGGGCTCGCCCCCGGTTTCGGGAAGGGGCGGGGCCGGGGCACAGACACCCCTCAGCACACACCAGTCGCACGCCGCCTGGCTCGGCCGCGCCGTCGGCTGCCTCCTCGGCAGGCCCGTCGAGAAGCTCCCCCTCCACGCCATCCGCGCGCTCGCCCGCGCCACCGGCAACTGGCCCCTGGACACCTGGTTCACCGCCGGCGGCGTCCCGGCGGACCTCGCCGCCGCGCACCCCTGGAACCGGCGCTCCGCAGTCAACTCACTCGCCGAGAACATCGACGGCATGCCCGAGGACGACGACCTCAACTACCCCCTCCTCAACGTGCTGTTGCTCCAGCGGTACGGCCGCGACTTCCGCACCTGCGACGTCGCGCTCCTGTGGCTCGACGAGTTGCCCGCCGGGCGTACGTTCACCGCCGAGCGCGTCGCGTACCGCAACCTGCTCTCCGGGATCGAGCCGCCCGGCACCGCCCGGCACCACAACCCGTTCCGGGAGTGGATCGGCGCGGCGATCCGCGCGGACGTGCACGGCTGGACGCACCCCGGTGACCCCGCGTCGGCCGCGGCCCAGGCGTACCGGGACGCGACGCTGACACACACCGCCAACGGTGTGTACGGCGCGATGTTCGTCGCGGGCACGATCGCCGCCGCGGGCGTCGGCGGCGCCGACGTGCACGCGTCCCTGCGCGCCGGGCTCTCGGTCGTCCCCCCGCGCTCGCGTCTCGCCCGAGCCGTCCGCCACGCGATCCAACTCGCCCGCGCCCACACCGATTTCGACACCGTCGTGGACCAACTGCACGCCGCCCACGGCCACTACCACTGGGTCCACGCCGTCCCCAACGCCGCGCTCCTCGCCGCCGCCCTCACCCACGCCGACGGGGACTTCACCGGCTCCATCTGCCGCGCCGTGTCCGGCGGTTGGGACACCGACTCCAACGGCGCGACGGCCGGCTCCGTCGCCGGTCTGCTCGCCGGGCACCCGGACCGGCTGCCCGAACGGTGGACGGCGCCGCTCAAGAACCGTCTCGCCACCTCCGTCGTCGGATTCGACGGCATCGGTTTCGACGAACTCGCCCGACTCACCCAGGAGGCACTCCGCCCATGACCGGCATCGTGGTGCTCGGCAGCACCAACATGGACCTCGTCGCGTACGTAGCGCGGGCCCCCAAGCACGGGGAAACCGTCACGGGCCGTGAATTCCGTACGGTCCCCGGTGGCAAGGGCGCCAACCAGGCCGTCGCCGCGGCCCGCGCCGGCGGCGACGTCGCGATGATCGGCGCGGTCGGCGCCGACGAGTTCGGCGTGCTGCTCCGGCACACGCTCACCTCGTCCGGCGTGGACACCGACCTGCTGCACACCGCCGAAGGCCCCTCCGGCACCGCGCACATCGTCGTGGACGACGAGGGCGGCAACGCGATCGTCGTCATCCCCGGCGTGAACGGCACCGTCACCGGGCTCGGCCCCGGCGAGGAGACCGTCGTCACCGGCGCCGACTCCCTGCTCCTCCAGCTCGAACTCCCCCTGAGCGCCGTGCTCGACGGGGCGCGGGCGGCTCGGCGGCACGGGGTGCGGACGATCCTCACCCCCGCCCCCGTCCAGCCCCTGCCGCCCGAACTCCTCGCCGCCACCGACCTGTTGGTCCCCAACGAGCACGAGGCCGCCGCGCTCGCGGGCGTCGCCGACCCGTACGGCGCGGCCGAGGTACTGCTCCGGCAGGTCCCCGAGGTCGTCATCACCCTGGGTGCGGCGGGGTGTCTGTACGCGGCGCGCGGCGCCGTGCCCGTCACCGTCCCCGCGCCGAAGGTCACCGCCGTGGACACGACGGCCGCCGGGGACACGTTCGTCGGGGCGCTCGCGGTGGCGATCGGCGAGGGCCGTCCGATGGCCGGGGCGACGCGCTGGGCGTCGGCCGCAGCCGCCCTGTGCGTACAGCGCCACGGGGCCTCCACGTCCATGCCGTACCGCTCCGAGATCGACGAGGCCGCCTCATGACCACCGCCATCCGGTCGGACGACCCGACGGCCCCCGCCGCTCCCCCGCTGCACGGCCTGCGCGTCCTCGACCTCGCCACGCTCTTCGCCGGTCCCCTCGCCGCGACGATGCTCGGCGACTTCGGCGCCGAGGTCGTCAAGGTCGAGCACCCCACCCGCCCCGACCCGTCACGCGGCCACGGTCCGGCGAAAAAAGGTGTCGGCCTCTGGTGGAAGATCCTCGGCCGTAACAAGCGCACCATCACGCTCGACCTCGGTAACCCGGCCGGCCGGGACGTCCTGCTGCGGCTCGCCGCCGACGCGGACGTGATCGTGGAGAACTTCCGTCCCGGCACACTGGAGAGATGGGGCCTCGGCTGGGCCGAACTCTCCGCCGTGAACCCCGGGTTGGTGCTGGCACGGGTGACCGGCTTCGGGCAGTTCGGACCGTACTCCCACCGGCCCGGGTTCGGCACGCTCGCCGAGGCGATGAGCGGCTTCGCGGCCATGACGGGCGAGCCCGACGGGCCGCCGACACTGCCCCCGTTCGGCCTGGCCGACTCGATCGCCGCGCTGGCCACCGCGTACGCCGTGCTGACCGCCCTCAACGGCAGGACGGCGACGGGCCGGGGCCAGGTGGTGGACCTGGCGATCATCGAGCCGATCCTGACGGTGCTGGGACCGCAGCCCCTCTGGTACGACCAGCTCGGCTATGTACAGCCCCGTACCGGCAACCGCTCCCGCAACAACGCGCCCCGCAACACCTATCGCACCGCGGACGGCTCCTGGCTCGCGGTCTCCACCTCCGCCCAGTCGGTCGCGGAGCGCGTGATGCGGCTGGTGGGCAGGCAGGAGCTGATCGACGAGCCGTGGTTCGGCACCGGCAGCGGCCGGGCGGACCACGCCGATGTGCTGGACGAGGCGGTCGGCGGCTGGCTCGCCCGGCATTCGCGCGACGACGCGATCGCCGCGTTCGAGAAGGCGGAGGCGGCGATCGCGCCCGTCCAGGACATCAGCGACGTCATGAGCGACCCGCAGTACCGGGCGCTGGACACCGTCACCGAGGTCGCGGATCCCGAGCTGGGCCCGATCCGTATGCAGAACGTCCTCTTCAGGCTCTCCGAGACCCCAGGCTCCATCCGCTGGGCGGGCCGCCCCCACGGCGCCGACACGGAGGCGGTCCTCACCGAACTGGGTCTGTCGGCGCCGGAGATCGCGGCCCTCCGTAAAGAGGGCGCGCTGTGACCGGCCGTCCGCGACACCCCGCGCATCCCCCGCTCACCTGGCTGTACGCGCCCGGTGACCGGCCCGACGTCGTACAGAAGGCGCTCGCCTCCGGCGCCGACGCGGTGATCGTCGACCTGGAGGACGCGGTGGCCGCCGACCGCAGGGAGTACGCGCGCTCCGCGACGGCCGAGCTGCTGACCTCGCCGTGGCCCACCCCGGTCCACGTCCGGATCGCCGGCGAGGACGACATCGCCCCGCTCGTCGGGCTCCCGGGCCTGGCCGGGCTGCGGCTGCCGAAGGTCACGCGCCCCTCCGACATCCACCGGATCGCCGCCGTCGCCCCGGACACACACCTGTACGCGCTGCTCGAATCCGCCCTCGGCATCGAGAACGCCCACGCCATCGCCACGGCCCACCCCGCCCTGCGGGGTATCGCGCTCGGCGAGGCCGACCTGCGCGCCGAGCTCGGCATGGGGAACGACGCGGGGCTCGACTGGCCGCGTGGCCGCGTCGTGGTGGCGGCGCGGGCCGCCGGTCTGCCGGCTCCTGTCCAGTCGGTCCACCCCGACGTACGGGATTCGGACGGGCTGGCCGCGTCCTGCGCGCACGGCCGCTCGCTCGGCTTCTTCGGCCGTTCCGCGATCCATCCGCGCCAGCTGCCGGTGATCGAGCGCGCGTATCTTCCGACGGCGCGGGAGGTCGAGTCAGCGGCGGAGATCATCGAGGCGGCGGCGGGGAACGCGGGGGCGCAGGCGCTGCCGGACGGGCGTTTCGTGGACGCGGCGATCGTGGCCGCCGCCCACCGCACACTGTTCCTGGCTGCGCGGCGACAGCACGAGGTGCACTGAAATCGCCGGGCGGGCCGCGTTCGCGGCCCGCCCGGCGATTGAAGAACAAGCGCGGCCTACGCGCCGCGCAACCGGTCAGACGTTCTTGGCCGTCGCCGCGTCCGCGCTGCCCTCGGCGTCGGCGTCCGTGGCCGCGTCGGGGGCGTCGTCGTCCTTGGCGCCGGCGCTCGTCGCGTCGCCGTCCTGGTCCTTGCCGTCCTCGGCCTTGGCGTCCTTGCCGAGCAGCTCCCGGTCCGGCTCGACGATCTCCTCGCGCCCCGGCCTGATCCGCGCCGAGACCACCATGTAGACCACGGCCAGCACGAAGACGATGATCGCGGTCCATACGTTGAGGCGCAGCCCGAGCACATGGTGCGCCTCGTCGACGCGCATGTACTCGATCCAGGCGCGGCCTACGCAGTAGGCGGCGACGTAGAGCGCGAACGCGCGTCCGTGGCCGAGCTTGAAGCGCCGGTCGGCCCAGACCACGAGCAGCGCGACGCCGACGCACCACAGCGACTCGTAGAGGAACGTCGGGTGGTAGAGGCCGCTGTCACGGTTGGCGCCGTCGCTGATCTCCAGCGCCCACGGCACGTCGGTGGCCTTGCCGTACAGCTCCTGGTTGAACCAGTTGCCCCAGCGGCCGATGCCCTGGGCGAGCACGATCGCGGGTGCGATGGCGTCCGCGTACGCAGGCAACGGGATTCCCCGGCGGCGACAGCCGATCCAGGCGCCGACGGCGCCGAAGGCGATCGCGCCCCAGATCCCGAGGCCGCCCTCCCAGATCTTGAAGGCGTCGACCCAGTTCTTACCGTCGCTGAAGTACAGCTGGTAATCGGTGATCACGTGGTAGAGCCGACCGCCGACGAGTCCGAAGGGCACGGCCCAGACGGAGATGTCGGCCACCGTGCCGGCCTTGCCACCGCGGGCGATCCAGCGCTTGTTGCCGTACCAGACGGCGACGAAGACACCGAGAATGATGCAGAACGCATAGCCGCGCAGCGGGAGTGGTCCGAGATGGATCACTCCGCTCGACGGACTGGGGATGTAGGCAATGTCCATGGCGGTTCCGACGCTACAGTGCCGGGCGGGGCCTGCGGCAACCCGCCCCGCAACGTCTGGATAACGAGCCCGCGCGAACCAGGCGTCGCGCGGCCCCTGGTTTCAGGAGGGCGAGGCGCCCGTGTCGGGCGGTGTCGCCGGTGCGGTGCCCGGCTGCTCGCCCTTGTTGGCCTCCGTGACCCACCTCTTGAAGTTGGCCGGAGTGATGTTCTCGCCGCCCTTCTTGGGGAAGACGGATTCACCGTTGAGCAGGACGGTCGGCGTGCCGCTGAAGCCGCCGTTCTGGAACGCGGTGTTCGAGTTCATCACCCATTTGTCGTGCTTGCCGTCCTCCACGCACTGGCGGAAGCCGGGGGCCGACTCCAGGCCGTCGACCTTGCCCGCCAGCTCCAGCAGCCGCGCGTTGTCGGCGAAGGCGTCGTCCGGCTCCGGCGGCTGATTCTGGAACAGGGTGTCGTGGTATGGCGCGAACTTGCCGACGTCCTGGGCACACGCCGCCGCGTTGGCCGCGCGCAGCGAGCCGCTGCCGCCCATGTTGCCGTCGATGATCGTGGCTAGGTGGTAGTCGACCTTGAGCTGCCCGGCGGTCTCCAGCTCCTTGATCGTGTCCCTGAACGCGTTCTCGAACTGACCGCAGGCGGGGCAGCGGAAGTCCTCCCACACGGTGAGGGTCGACGGCGCGTCGCTCATGCCCACGGGGATCGACAGCTCGTCCTTGCCCTGGGCTCCCGACGGGGCCAGCACGGGGCCCGCGGCGCCGCTGCCGTCCTTGTCCTTGTTCGCGTTGGTGGCGACGATGCCGATCGCCGCCGCCGCGCCCAGGACGCCCACCACCGCCGCCGAGACGACCAGGGTGCGCTTGCGCCGCTCCCGCCTCTTCTCCTGCTCACGCTGCACCTGGAGCCGCTCTCGGGCGCTCCTCTTTGCCTCACGGTTCTTCTCGCTCACGCCACAGCAACGAACCGGGGAGGCGCGTACGCACCTCCCCGGTCCCAGGTCCACCCGTACGAGGGACCTCCGGCGCCCGTCGTCCGTCAGCGCTTGCGAACGCCTTCGGCCAGCTCGCCCGCCAGGTCGCGGACGGCCGCCAGCCCGGCCGCGCGGTCGGGGGCGTCCAGCATCAGCTTGACGAAGGCCGAGCCGACGATGACCCCGTCGGCGAACGCGGCGACCTCGGCGGCCTGCGCCGCGTTGGACACCCCGAGCCCGACGCACACCGGCAGGTCCGTGCTCGCACGGGTCCGCCGCACCAGGTCCTGGGCCTGCGCGCCGACCGACTGGCGGGTGCCGGTGACTCCCATGAGGGAGGCCGCGTAGACGAATCCGGAGCCCACGGCCGTGATCTTCGCGAGGCGGTCGTCCCTGCTGCTCGGCGCGACGACGAAGACGGTGGCGAGACCGTTCTTGTCGGCGTGCTGCCGCCACACGTCGGACTCCTGTACGGGCAGGTCGGGCAGGATGCACCCGGCGCCGCCCGCCTCGGCGAGCTCCGTGGTGAACCGTTCGATGCCGTACCGGTCGATCGGGTTCCAGTACGTCATGACCAGCACCGGCTTTCCGGTGGCCTCGTACGCCTCGCGGACCGTGCGCATCACGTCCGCGATCCGCACGCCGCCCTTGAGGGCGATGTCGTCGGCGGTCTGGATGACGGGGCCGTCGAGCACCGGGTCGCTGTGCGGCAGCCCGACCTCGACGACGTCGGCGCCGCCGTCGAAGACGGCCTTCACGGCGTCGATGCCGCCGTCCACCGTGGGGAATCCGGCCGGCAGATAGGCGATGAGCGCGGCGCGCCCCTCGCTCCTTGCGCCGGCGAGGGTGTCGCTCAACAGCTGGATGTTCCCGCTCACTTGGCGCTCTCCCCGTCGTACAGCCCGAAGTAGCGGGCAGCGGTGTCCATGTCCTTGTCGCCGCGCCCGGAGAGGTTGACGACGATCAGACCGTCCCTCCCCAGCTCGCGGCCGACCTCCAGCGCCCCGGCGAGCGCGTGCGCGCTCTCGATGGCCGGAATGATGCCCTCGGTACGGGACAGCAGCAGCAGCGCCTTCATGGCGTCGTCGTCGGTCACGGCCCGGTACTCAGCGCGGCCGCTGTCCTTGAGGTACGCGTGCTCGGGGCCGATGCCGGGGTAGTCGAGCCCGGCGGAGATCGAGTACGGCTCGGTGATCTGGCCCTCGTCGTCCTGGAGGACGTAGGACCGTGAGCCGTGCAGGATGCCCGGCTCGCCCGCGCTCAGAGTCGCCGCGTGCTCGCCGGTCCCGATGCCGTGGCCCGCGGGCTCGCAGCCCACCAGCCGTACGGCCTCGTCGGCGAGGAACGCGTGGAAGAGGCCGATCGCGTTGGATCCGCCTCCTACACAGGCGACGGCCGCGTCGGGCAGCCGGCCCGTCCTCTCCAGAAGCTGGCGCCTGGCCTCGACGCCGATGACGCGGTGGAAGTCGCGCACCATCGCGGGGAAGGGGTGCGGTCCGGCGACGGTGCCGAACAGGTAGTGCGTACGGTCCACATTGGCGACCCAGTCGCGGAACGCCTCGTTGATGGCGTCCTTCAGGGTGCGGCTGCCGGACCTGACCGGTACGACCTCGGCGCCGAGCATCCGCATCCGGGCGACGTTGAGCGCCTGGCGCTCGGTGTCGATCTCGCCCATGTAGATGGTGCATTCGAGTCCGAACAGCGCGCAGGCGGTCGCGGTGGCGACGCCGTGCTGTCCGGCTCCGGTCTCGGCGATGACGCGGGTCTTGCCCATGCGCTTGGTGAGCAGCGCCTGGCCGAGCACGTTGTTGATCTTGTGGGACCCGGTGTGGTTCAGGTCCTCCCGCTTGAGGTACACCGTGGCGCCGCCGGCCTCCTCGGCGAACCGCGGGACCTCGGTGAGCGCGCTGGGGCGGCCGGTGTAGTTGACCAGGAGGTCGTTCAGCTCCGCGGCGAAGGCGGGGTCGCCCTTGGCCTTCTCGTACTCGACGGCGACCTCGTCCACGGCGGCGACGAGCGCCTCGGGGATGAACTTGCCGCCGTACGCGCCGAAGTAGCCCTCGGCGTTCGGGCTCAGGCCCGTGGGATCGGGGATGAAGAACTCGGAAGTCACGGACGGATCTCCTCGTGAAGCGACGGGTGGGTGCACCGTAGGCGCCACGGGCGACTCGGCCCTGTACCGGCGTGGGAGCCGGGAGGGCGATGGTCTGTGGGGACCGGCCTTGCGGACATGCGAGGACGCGGTGCGGCGACGTGGGACACGTGCCGCCCGCGTGGGCGGGCGTGCGTGCGGCTACGCGGTCGCGCGGTGGTCGCTGTCGGAAGGGCCTCGCCGGGGCGCGACCCGGCGCCATCGCATGCCGTTGACCTGGCCGGGTTCGTCACCGATCACGTACCGCACCCGCCGCCCGTGCACACGCCTGGCCGGGGCCCGGCAGCCACGCGGCCGGCACCCGCGCGCCAGCGGCGCGTGGGGCGCGCGCACGGCGGCGGGACGTCCGGAGGCGGATACGGGCATCGGTGGGTCAGCCCCGTCCGTGCCGCAGGGCGGGGTGGGCGCCGGCCGCGACGAGGTCGGCCACGGCCACCTTCGGGTCACGCCCGGTGACCAGGGACTCGCCGACGAGAACCGAGTCGGCGCCCGCGTTGGCGTACGCGATGAGGTCGTGCGGCCCGCGGACACCGGACTCGGCGATCTTGACGATCCCGTCCGGGATCTCGGGGGCGAGCCGCTCGAACGTGCCGCGGTCGACCTTCAGCGTCTTCAGGTCGCGCGCGTTGACGCCGATGATCTTGGCTCCGGCCTCGACCGCGCGCTCCACCTCGTCCTCGTCGTGCACCTCGACGATCGGGGTGAGTCCGATGGACTCGGCGCGCTCGATGAGCGAGACGAGCGCGGGCTGCTCCAGGGCGGCGACGATCAGCAGGACGAGGTCGGCGCCGTAGGCGCGCGCCTCCCACAGCTGGTACGCCGTGACGATGAAGTCCTTGCGCAGGACGGCGATGTCGACCTTGGCGCGGACGGCTTCGAGGTCGGCCAGCGAGCCGCCGAAGCGGCGCTGCTCGGTCAGTACGGAGATGACGGACGCCCCGCCCGCCTCGTAGTCGGCGGCCAGACCCGCGGGGTCGGCGATCGCGGCCAGCGCGCCCTTGGAGGGGCTGGAGCGCTTGACCTCACAGATCACCGTGACGCCCTCGCCGCGCAGTGCGGCGACGCCATCCTTGGCCGGCCGTGCCCTGGCCGCGCGCTCCTTGATCTCGTCGAGGCCGACGCGCGCCTGGCGCTCCGCGAGGTCGGCGCGTACGCCTTCGATGATCTCGTCGAGCACACTCACGCGAGCGGCCCCCTTCCGGGAACGGTGTCGGATTCAGCCATGGATGAGGATCAGCCATGTCGATGGTATCCGGAGGAGGGCCGAGGGCCCGCATCCGCTGGTCGAGCATCCCATCACCTGGGACTTCACGGAGCGAACGACGAGCCGAAAGGCACGTTCCGTACCACTGTGAAGACCAGGATCACCGCTCCGACGGCCCATCCCAGGAAGGGTGGCACCGAGACACGGAGCCGTGTTCCGCGAGCGACGTGAATCAGCCACACCAGCCACACCACGGCGAAGACCGCGTAACCGGCGACCGCGAGCGCGTTGGCGCCGAGGGCGGCGGCGAGGTCACCGTGCGCGACGGCATGGGCGCTGCGCAGGCCGCCGCAGCCGGGACAGTAGAGGCCGGTCATGCTGAGCAGCGGGCAGACGGGGTAGTGGCCGCTCTCGTTGGGGTCGACCAGACCGACGTAGGTGAAGGCGGCCACGACGCCGGTGAGTGTGCCGAGCGGCGCGAGGAGCCGCCGGGCGCGGGTCGCCGGAACGGGGGCCGGGGGCGGCGCGGCGGGTGCAGGCATGGCGTCCACGCGATGATTGTCCCCCGTGGGGGCGCGAAAGCGCAGCCCGCCCCCGGGCGCGCGCGTCGCTCACGCCCCCGCGGGACACGCGGGACGCGCGAAGGCGTGGCCCGGGACGCCGGGTCACGCCTTCCTGTCGCGAGTGCGCGGGTACGTACGCGAGGACGCGTTACGCGGTCTGCTGCGCCGGCTCGGGCTGGGCCGCGTGCGGCTGACCGGTCGGGTGGCCCTCGCCACGCTCGACGGCCTCGCGCTCCGCGCGGTCCAGGGACGCCCGTGCGGCCTCCACACGGGCCTGCTTGGCGGCTTCGGACTCCTTGGCGGCGCCGAGGCCCGCGGCCCTCATGGCGAGGCCGACGATGCCGCCGAGGAGGACGACCGCGAGGCCGCCGACGAACCCGATGGGATCGGCCGCCACCATGAAGACGCCTGCGATGCAGAAGCCGATGACAGAGATGGTGACACCGGTCCAGGCGGCCGGGGTGTGTCCGTGGCTGCTGCCCGCCATGAATTCGCTCCTCGTTGCTGATGTGCCGCGGTGGTCGCGCGCTGGGTGAGCCGAACGCTCACGGTTCATTGTCCCGCACCCGTCGGCGTTCCCCGTCGAGGGGGTCGGGATGCGCGGCCCCGGCTAGCCGGTCGGGTCCTCGCCCCGGTCCAGTGCCTTCCAGATGTCCTCGGGCCGGTCGGGGTCCGTGGCGGGCCCGGTGGCCTTGGCGCGCCCGGCGGCCGGTTCGCGGACGCGGGCGGCGCGCGGGGTGCCGTCGCGTTCGTAGCGGCCCGACATGGTGGGCCAGTGTGATCCGTACCTCAGGGCGAGGAGCCCGGCGAGCAGGATCAGTACGCCGCCGGCCGCCGTCACGTACGGCCAGGCGGTGTGGGTGAGGGCGGCGACGGTCGCTGCGGTGTCACCGGTCGTACGCGCGGCCTCGTCGTCGAGCGCGGCGCCGTCGGTCGCGCCGACGAGCGCGGCGACGGTCGCGCCCGCGCCGCTGAGGGTGAGCAGCGCGGAGACGAGCAGCCGGCCCGCCGTACGGACGGCGAAGACGGCGACGAGGGCGGCCAGGCCGACGACGGCGAGCGCGGCCGGGACGCCGGTGACGTCTCGGCCTCCCGCGTCGAGCGACACGGTGCCGCCCGCCACGGTGGCGCTGCCCTCGGCCCAGGTCTGGCCGGAGGCGATCAGCACAACGGCGGCGCCGGCCGCGCCGAGGAGGAGTGCGATGCCGAGACTTCGGCCGGCGCGCCTTCTCGTGGCGTCGGCCGGGGTCGCGGCGCGGGGCTGGGGAATGGGTAGGGCAGTCACCCGACCCACTATCCCCTACCGGTGCCGGCCGTTTCGGACGGGCCTCCCAGCCGGTTCGCCGCGTGGACGGCGCGCAGGACGGCGGCGGCCTTGTTACGGCACTCGGTGTCCTCGGCGACGGGGTCGGAGTCGGCGACGACTCCGGCGCCCGCCTGTACGTAGGCGGTGCCGTCCCGGAGCAGGGCCGTACGGATGGCGATGGCGGTGTCGGAGTCCCCGGCGAAGTCGAGATAGCCGACGCAGCCTCCGTACAGACCGCGCCGTGAGGGTTCCAGTTCGTCGATGATCTGCAGGGCGCGGGGCTTCGGGGCGCCGGAGAGCGTGCCGGCGGGGAAGCAGGCGGTCAGGACGTCGAAGGCGGTACGGCCCTCGGCGACGCGGCCGGTGACGGTCGAGACGATGTGCATGACGTGCGAGTAGCGCTCGACGGACATGAAGTCGACGACCTCGACGCTGCCGGGCTCGCAGACCCGCCCGAGGTCGTTGCGGCCCAGGTCGACCAGCATCAGGTGCTCGGCGCGCTCCTTGGGATCGGCGAGCAGTTCGTCGGCGAGCGCCTGGTCGTCCTGCGGTGTCTCGCCGCGCGGGCGGGTGCCGGCGATGGGGTGGACCATCGCGTGCCCGTCCTCGACCTTGACCAGCGCCTCGGGGCTGGAGCCGACGACGTCGAAGCCGTCGAAGCGGAAGAGATACATGTACGGGCTCGGGTTGGTGGCCCGCAGTACCCGGTAGACGTCGAGCGCGCTCGCCTCGCAGGGGGTCTCGAACCGCTGCGAGGGCACGACCTGGAAGGCCTCGCCCGCCCTGATGCGCTCCTTGATGTCCTCGACGGCCTCCTGGTAGGCCACGCCGCCCCAGAGCGCGGTGTACGGCGGCAGTTCGGACGGCGGCAGCGCGGTGGGAACGGTGTCCGCCGGGCGTGTCAGGTCCCGCTCCATGGCGTCGAGGCGGCCGACGGCGTCCGCGTATGCCTCGTCGACGCCCGTGTCGAGGTCGTTGTGGTTGATCGCGTTGGCGATGAGCAGGACGGTGCCGGAGCGGTGGTCCAGGACGGCGAGGTCGGAGGTGAGCAGCATCGTCAGCTCGGGCAGGTGGAGATCGTCGCGCGCGTGGTCGCCGATCTTCTTCTCCAGCCGGCGCACGACGTCGAAGCCGAGGTAGCCGACCATGCCGCCGGTGAAGGGCGGCAGGTCGGCCTCGTGGTCGTGGAGGGTACGCGGTGTGTGGAGGGTCTCCACGGTGGCGCGCAGGGCCGCCAGCGGGTCGCCGTCGACGGGCACGCCGACGGGCGGGGTGCCGAGCCAGTGGGTGCGTCCGTCGCGTTCGGTGAGGGTGGCGGCGGACCGTACGCCGATGAAGGAGTAGCGCGACCAGGAGCGGCCGTTCTCGGCGGATTCGAGGAGGAAGGTCCCCGGGCGTTCGGCGGCGAGCTTGCGGTAGAGACCGACCGGGGTGTCGCCGTCCGCGAGGAGCCTGCGGCCGACCGGGATGACACGGCGGTCGACCGCCAGCTTGCGGAAGGTGTCGAGATCCATGGCCGGTGAGCTTAGTGGTCGGCGGGGCCGGTGGCTGTCGTCGTCGGCAGGAGGACGTCCGCGTCGAAGCAGGTCCGGTCGCCCGTGTGACAGGCGGCGCCCACCTGGTCGACCTTGAGGAGGATCGTGTCGGCGTCGCAGTCGAGCGCGACGGACCTCACGTACTGGACATGACCGGAGGTGTCGCCCTTGACCCAGTACTCGCGGCGGCTGCGGGACCAGTAGGTGCCGCGTCCGGTGGTCAGGGTGCGGTGCAGGGCCTCGTCGTCCATCCAGCCCAGCATCAGCACCTCACCGGTGTCGAACTGCTGGGCGACGGCCGGGATCAGCCCGTCGGCGCCGCGCTTGAGCCGGGCGGCGATGGCGGGGTCGAGGTCACTGGTGGGGACCGGGCCCCGGGTCGCGCTGGTCATGGGGCCATTGTGCCGCGCCCGCGCCGCCGGCCGGCGGGACGTCCACTGGGCGGACCGTGTGCGCCGGTCGTACGCTTGCGAGCATGTCGACCCATGCAAAGCGTGAACGACTTCTGCTCGCCGACCTGTTGGAGGCGGCGGGACCCGACGCCCCCACCCTGTGCGAAGGCTGGAACGCCCGCGATCTCGCGGCGCACGTGGTGGTGCGCGAGCGGCGTCCGGACGCGGCGGGGGGACAGGTCATCGGCCCGCTCAGGAACCGGCTGGAGCGGGTGCGGGGCGAGTATCTGGCGAAGCCGTACGAGGAGCTGATCCAGCTCATCCGTACGGGTCCGCCCAGGATGTCGCCCTTCGGGATCAAGCAGCTCGACGAGGCGGCGAACACCGTCGAGTTCTACGTGCACGCCGAGGACGTACGGCGGGCACAGCCCGACTGGACGCCCCGTGAGCTGGACAAGGTCTTCTCGAACGCCCTGTGGGCGCGGCTGGAGAAGGGCGCCCGGATGATGGGCCGCAGGTCGCCGGTCGGTCTGGTGCTGCGCCGTCCGGACGGGCAGACGGCGGTGGCGCACCGGGGTTCGCCGGTGGTGACGGTCACCGGGGAGCCCAGTGAGCTGCTGCTGTACGTCTTCGGCCGGCAGGAAGCGGCCCGCGTGGAGGTCGAGGGCGACAACGAGGCGGTCGACAAGGTGCGGCGGGCGAAGCTCGGGATGTAGCGCCTGTCCGCCCTGATCACGCTCGGGCGCCGGGCAGTTCCGCGCGGCGCAGGGTGGCGAAGGCCAGGCCCAGCGCGCCGCCCGCCGCGCAGACGGCGGCGCTGACGGCGAAGACCGGGCCGGTGCCCCAGAGCCCGACGGCGGCGCCGGTCACCGGGTAGCTGAGAGGTGCGATGCCGAGGGTGAACAGGGTGGTCACCGATGTCACCCGACCGAGGTATCCGGGTTCGGTGACTGTCTGGGTCAGCGCCCCGCAGAGTCCGCCGCCGAGGCCGGCCAGCAGCCCGACGAGCAGGCCCGCCACGGTGGCGAGGGCGACCGTGGGTACGAAGGCGACGGCGGCGACGGCGAGGGAGCCGGCGACGACGGAGAGGCACAGGACGAGGCCCGCGCGCGGGAGGCGTCCGCGTACCGCCAGGAGCAGGGAGGCGGCGGCGGCGCCGACACCGAAGGCGGCGACGATCCAGCCCATGCCGCCGGCGCCCCAGCCCCGTTCCCGGGCGAGCAGGACGAGGCCGAGGTTGAGCGGGCCGACGAAGCCCAGCTCACTGAGGGCGATGACGAGCGTCAGCGGTCCCAGGACGCGGTGGCGCCGGATGTAGCGCAGACCGTCGGTGAGTTCGCCCCAGGGAGTCGCGGGCGCCGGTCCGCTGTGGGCCCGGGTGGCGTCGTGGGCGGGCAGGGGCGTCATCCGTACGCAGACGAGCAGGACCAGCGACACGGCGAAGAGCGCACCCGCCACGGCGAACGCCGCCGCGGACCCGCCGAACGCGACGAGGAGCCCGCCGAGCGGTCCCCCGGTCACGTTGGCCACACGCGCCGCCAGGCCGCGCAGCCCCTGCACCCTGGCGAGCTGTCCGGGGGTGGTGATGCGGGGCGGCAGTGCGCCGACGGCGGGCAGGAAGAGGGCGTCCACGACGCCGAAGACCAGGGCGACGGCGATCAGCAGCCAGAGGCCGGGTGCGGTGAGGAGCAGGACCGCGGCGACGGCGACGATCACCACGCAGCGCGCGGCGTCGCTGCCGATGACGACGCGGCGCGGGCCCCACCGGTCGGCGAGCACTCCCCCGCCGAGCATCAGGACGGCGCGTGGCACGGCGCCCACGGCCAGCACGAGGCCGGCCTGCGTGGGGCTGCCGGAGCGGGCGGCGGCCCAGGCGAGCGCCATGTAGTACACGCTGTCGCCGACCATCGACATGGTGTAGGCCGCCAGCCAGCGCAGGACGTTCGCGTCACGGTGAGCCGG
This sequence comes from Streptomyces sp. S4.7, assembly GCF_010384365.1. Lineage (NCBI taxonomy): Bacteria > Bacillati > Actinomycetota > Actinomycetes > Kitasatosporales > Streptomycetaceae > Streptomyces > Streptomyces sp. S4.7. The sequence goes on from NZ_CP048397.1 coordinate 1,708,930, forward strand.
CCGCTCGGGCGTCGGCGACGGCGACGGCGACGGCGACGGCGCGGGCGCGGATTCCGTGATCCGGGGTATGACCGTCTCGCTCATGAGGGCGGGGGCCTTCCGTCAGGCGATACGCGCGACATGTACGGGCGGGCGGTGCACGAGGCGCAGACCCAGGCCGACCAGGAACCAGCCCAGCCGGCCGCGCAGGCCGCCGGAGGGCCGAGCCGCCGTGTGGGACAGACGGAACCGGGCCGCCTCTGTACGGAGGTCGGCCGCGCGCAGGGCGTGCAGCCGCAGATGGATGTCGGTGTGCATGAGGGTGGCTCCTCTCGACGAACGGGCCGGGGCGGCGCGGACGTCCGGGCTCACTGCTGCCGGAAGGGGAATCCGTAGAGGTGCAGCGCGACGTTCTCGCGCCCCTCGGTGTCTCCGGCGTCCTGTTCGGCCCGCGCCGCGTCCGTGTGCCGTTTGACCAGCTCGTGCATCTCCTCGCTCAGCCGCGCCAGTTCGGCGGGCGTGAACGGGCCGAGGAACTCGCTGCTGAAGGCGGCGCTGCGCCACTGCGGCGACCAGGCGGAGTGGCTGTCCAGGTAGGCGCGGTACAGCTCCCCGCGCTGCTCGAACGACATCCGGCCGATGGCGGCGTGCGTGGCGACCTTCTCCGGCGCGTCGCGGAAGTCCTCGTCCCGGAAGGACAGCCCTTCGGACGCCGTCTGCCACCACCGTTCGCGCCCGTCCCTGCCCTGCGTCGGCGCCTCCTCGATCAGCCCGTGGTCGGCGAGCTTGCGCAGGTGGTAGCTGACGAGCGAGACGGCCTCGTCGACCTGCTCCGCGAGCTGAGACGCGGTGGCGGTGCGGGAGATGTAGAGCGCGCGGTAGAGCTTCATCCGCAAGGGGTGACCGAACGCCTTGAGGGTGTCCAGATCGTCGATTCTGCGGGGGTCCTCGGCTGCCATACCCCTCACCGTAGATACAAAAGGAAAGTTGCGCAATATTAGTTGCGCAATAAATCCTGTGGAGTCCGGACGCAGGGAGCAGGGGTGGTGGCGGGTGCGGCCGGCCGCCGTCAGATGTCGAGCAGGCGCCTGGCCGCGAGCGCGAGGGAGATCTCGACCACGTCGGAGGGCCGCGCCAGCGAACGGCCGGTCAACTGCTCGAAGCGGCGCAGCCGGTTGAGGACGGTGTTGCGGTGGCAGTAGAGGCGGGTGCCGACGCGCTGCGCCGAACCGTCCGCCTCCAGCCAGGTCCTGAGCGTGTCGACGAGGAGATCCCGGTCGGCCGGGTCGAGCCGGTCCAGCGGACCGAGCACCCGCTCCGCGAGGGCCGCGCCCAGCCGGGACGAGGAGACGACCAGCGCGGCCGGCAGGTGCTCGTCCAGCAGGACGACGCCGCCGTCACGCGGGCAGGCGCGCAGCGCGGTCCCGGCGAGTCTGCGTGCCTCGCCGAGGGCGGCGAGTCCGGTGACGGCCGAGCCGATGCCGACGCGCACGCCCAGGGGTGCGGTCAACTCCGCCGCGAGCGCCGCCAGTTCTTCGTCGGCGCCGCGACTCCCCTCGCACGGCTGCTCGTTCACCGTCTCCGGGGAGCGGTCGGCCAGCAGGACGACGACCTGTTCGGAGTCGGCAGACAGGTGCGGCAGCGCGCGCGTCCCCGGCGGCAGACCCACCACGGGGCCCGCGGCGCCCGCCACACCGGCGCCGGAGGCGGCCACCACGACGTAACGCCCCTCCTCGGGCAGTTCCAGCATCGTCGCGGCGTCCGGGATGTCGGCGATACGCGCGGTGCCGTCGAGGAGCGCCGCGACCGTCAGCCGCTGCTGGTTCTCGCGGCGCCAGGCGAGCCGGCGCTCGGTGGCCCGGTAGGCGTCGGCGACGAGAGCGCAGTGCTCGTCCACGAAGCTCCAGACGTCGGCGGCGACATGGACGAGCAGCCGGATGTCCTCGGGTCCGCGCCGGGTGGTCTCGTCCACGAGGCCCTGCCACACCATCGCCCCGCCGAGCCGGAACGCGTGCAGCAGCGCGTCGAGCGGCAGACCCTGTTCCGCCCGGCACTCGCCGATCCGCCACGACATGCGGCAGGCGGCCTCGCGCGATTCCCGGGGCCGGATCAGGGAACCGACGCTGAGGCGCAGCGAGCGGTTCGCCTCCTGCCAGATCCCGGCGGGGTCGGCCTCGATCGCCGCGCGGTAGGCAGGCTCCTTCTCGCGCAGCGCCGCGAGAAGCCGGTGCGTCAGTCCGGCGAGATCGTCCATCAGTACCTGTGCGGCCCGGTGCAGTACGGCGACGGCCTCGGCGTCCACGAGGGAGCGGGCGGGCCCCCGCACTGTGCACGGGCACAGTACGGGGGCCGGCGTCACGCGGAGGAACGCAGGGCGGGGTCAGCCGAGCGGGCAACTCCCCCGGTACTCCTCGATGGTGAGGCTGGGCCGGGGCAGCGGGCACAGGAACTGCTCGAAGCGGGTGTCGTCGTCGATGAACCGCTTCAGCCACGAGATGCTGTACTTCGCGATCGTCGTGTTCGACGAGTTGGGCGTGAAGTGGCTGGCGCCGTTGAGTTCCAGGTACGCCTTGTCGAGCGAGCCGGGCAGCGACTCGTAGAACGGTTCCGAGTGCGAGGCGACGGGGGCGACCGTGTCGCCGTCCGCCCCGACGACCAGGGTCGGCGTCCGCAGCTCGGGCCAGGACTTGTCGGTGTTCCAGCCGGTCAGCGGTATCGCCGCCTTCAGCGAGGTGCGGCTCTTGGCGGCCTCCAGCGTGCCGCCGCCGCCCATCGAGTGGCCCATGACGCCGAGCCGGGCCGCGTCGATCCGGCTGCGGACGGTGCTGCGCTGCGTCAAGTAGTCGAGCGCGGAGAGGAGTTGACGGCCCCGGCTGTCCGGCTGGTCGAGGGTGGTGTTCGTGTCGATGGTGAAGACGACGAAGCCCTGCGAGGCGAGTCTGGGGCCGAGCCACGCCATGCTGGACTGCGTGGCGGTGAAACCGGGGGCGACCGCCACCGCGCCGAAGGTGCCGTCCGCCGTGGACGTCGGGTAGTAGATGGTGCCGCCGCCGAAGCCGCTGACGCCGACCGAGGAGACGCTGGTCTGGGAGACGGCGTAGGAGCCGCGTGCCGCCTCGATGCTGGACACGGTCGGGTCGGGGCCGCGCTCGTACGGGTTGGCCGCGGCCGCCTCGGGGGCGCCGCCGGCCGCCTGGGCGCCGGGGACGAGCCCGCCGAACAGGGCGGCGGTCGCGGCGCCCGCGGTCAGCGCGACGCTCCAGGTGCGGGACCGGGAGCGGGACGCGTAACGGGTACGGGACGAGAGACGATCGCGGCTGCGGCCCGCCGAGCTGTCGCCGGTGGAGAGTTGCTGCACGAGGGGGGGTCCTCTCGGTGGGGGCGGCACCCCCGAGGGAGGACCGGGCCCGTCGTCCTGGGCCACGGGCTCCGCCGGATGGCGACCGCCGTACTGGCTGACACGGACCACGATCCCGCCGCCAACCCCCTTCGCGCATCGGCGAGTTCGCCGGTGTTGACCGGGAACTGCCCCGGAACGGTCCGTTCCGGGGCAGCGGTCGTGCGTAGGTTCGAAAGGTGATCGGCGTCAGCGCACCGCGTGGCCCGCGTCCCGCAGCTCCCTCTTGACCTCGGAGATCCGCAGATCGCCGAAGTGGAAGACGGAGGCGGCGAGTACGGCGTCCGCGCCCGCGTCGACCGCCGGCGGGAAGTCCGCGAGTCCGCCCGCGCCGCCGGAGGCGATGACGGGAACGGTGACGTGCGCGCGTACGGCCGCGATCATCTCCGTGTCGTAGCCGTCCTTCGTGCCGTCCGCGTCCATCGAGTTGAGGAGGATCTCACCGGCGCCGAGTTCGGCCGCGCGGTGCGCCCACTCCACGGCGTCGATACCCGTGCCCCGGCGCCCGCCGTGCGTGGTGACCTCGAAGGTGCCCTCCGGCGTCCGCCGCGCGTCCACCGAGAGGACGAGCACCTGGCGGCCGAACCGTTCGGCGATCTCCCGGACGAGGTCGGGGCGTTCGATGGCGGCCGTGTTGACGCCGACCTTGTCGGCGCCCGCCCGCAGCAGTCTGTCGACGTCCTCGGGGGTGCGGACGCCGCCGCCGACCGTGAGCGGGATGAAGACCTGCTCGGCGGTGCGGCGCACCACGTCGTACGTCGTCTCGCGGTCCCCCGACGACGCGGTGATGTCGAGGAAGGTCAGTTCGTCGGCGCCCTCGGCGTCGTACAGCCTGGCCATCTCGACGGGGTCGCCGGCGTCGCGCAGATTCTGGAAGTTGACGCCCTTGACGACCCGGCCGTTGTCCACGTCGAGGCAGGGGATGACTCGGACGGCGAGGGTCATGCCGGACCTCCGGAGGGCGCGCGGAAGGCTTCCAGCTCGACCTCGACCACCAGGCTCGGGTCGATGAAACCGGCGACGACGATCATCGACGCGGCCGGCCGTACGGCGCCGAACATCTCCTTGTGGGCACGCCCGACGTCCTCCGCGTCCCCGGCGTGCGTGAGATACATCCGGGTGCGCACCACGTGCTCCGCGCCGAGGCCGAGGTCGCCCAGCGCCTTGAGGCCGACGCCGAAGGCGGTGACGGCCTGGTCGTACGGGCCGCCCTCCGCGATGCGTCCGTCGACCACCGAGGTGCAGCCGGAGACGAGGACCAGACCGCTGGGGAGTCCGACGGCCCGGGAGTAGCCGATGGTGTCCTCCCAAGGACCGTCCGAGGAGACCCGTCGTACGCCGTCGGAGGTGCTCGGGGCGGGGGCGTCCGAGCCGGAGGTGCTCTCGCTCATCGGGACACCTCCGTGAGGGCCTCTTCCAGGGTGAACGCCTTCGCGTACAGGGCCTTGCCGATGATCGCGCCCTCGACGCCCTCGGGCACCAGCGAGGCGATCGCGCGCAGGTCGGCGAGCGAGGAGACGCCGCCGGAGGCGACGACGGGCCGGTCGGTGGCCGCGCAGACACTCTTCAGCAGCTCCAGGTTGGGCCCCTGGAGGGTGCCGTCCTTGGCGATGTCGGTGACGACGTAACGGGCGCAGCCGGCCGCGTCGAAGCGCTCCAGCGTCTTCCAGAGGTCGCCGCCCTCGCTGGTCCAGCCGCGCCCGCGCAGCGTCGTGCCGCGTACGTCGAGGCCGATCGCGATCCGGTCGCCGTACTCGGTGATGGCCTCCGCCGCCCACTCGGGGGTCTCCAGCGCCGCCGTACCGAGGTTGACACGGGTGCAGCCGGTGGCGAGTGCCGCGACGAGCGAGGCGTCGTCGCGGATACCGCCGGACAGCTCGACATTGATGTCCATGGCCTCGGTGATCCCGGCGACGAGATCCCTGTTGTCACCGGTGCCGAACGCCGCGTCGAGGTCCACGAGATGCAGCCACTCGGCGCCGGCGCGCTGCCAGGCGAGTGCGGCTTCGAGCGGTGAGCCGTAACCGGTCTCGGAGCCCGACTCGCCGTGGACGAGCCGTACGGCCTGGCCGTCGCGCACGTCGACGGCGGGAAGGAGTTCGAGCCTCCGTACAGAGGACGGGGTGGGTGTGCCGGACATCAGAAGGTTCCGATCCAGTTGGACAGCAGCTGGGCTCCGGCGTCGCCGGACTTCTCGGGGTGGAACTGCGTGGCCCACAGTGCACCGTTCTCCACGGCGGCCACGAAGGGCTCGCCGTGCCGGGACCAGGTGACCTTCGGGGCACGGATCTTGGGGTTGGTGACTTCGAGGGTCCAGTCGTGGACGGCGTAGGAGTGCACGAAGTAGTAGCGCTCACCGGGGCCGAGTCCGGCGAAGAGCAGGCTGTCCTCGGGCGCCTCGACGGTGTTCCACCCCATGTGGGGGACGGTCGGCGCGGTGAGGGGGCCGACGGTGCCCGGCCACTCGTCGAGCCCTTCGGTCTCCACGCCGTGCTCGATGCCGCGCTCGAAGAGGATCTGCATGCCGACGCAGATGCCGAGTACGGGGCGTCCGCCCGCCAGCCGGCGGCCGACGATCCAGTCGCCGCGTGCCGCGCGGAGCCCTTCCATACAGGCGGAGAAGGCGCCGACGCCGGGGACGATGAGCCCGTCGGCGTTCATCGCTCGGTCGAAGTCACGGGTGATCTCGACCTCGGCGCCCGCGCGGGCGACGGCGCGCTCGGCCGAACGGACGTTGCCGAAGCCGTAGTCGAGGACGACGACGTTCTTGGTCATTCCCAGAGCCCCTGAATACGGAGGATGCCGGCGAGCAGGCAGAGCGCGGAGCAGATGGCGAGCAGGACGATGACGCCCGTGGGCTGCTTCTGTTTGGCGAAGGAGTAGACGCCGCCGGCCAGGAACAGGCCGAGGACGATGAGGATGGTGTTGAGGCCGGTCATGGGCTTACAGGGCGCCCTTCGTGGACGGGAGGATGCCGACGGCGCGCGGGTCGCGCTCGCTCGCGTACCGCAGGGCGCGGGCCAGGGCCTTGAACTGGCACTCCACGATGTGGTGCGCGTTGCGCCCGTAAGGGACGTGCACGTGCAGCGCGATCTGTGCCTGGGCGACGAACGACTCCAGGATGTGCCGGGTCATCGTCGTGTCGTAGCTGCCGATCATCGGCGCCATGGACTCCGGCTCGGTGTGCACCAGGTAGGGGCGGCCGGAGAGGTCCACGGTGACCTGGGCGAGCGATTCGTCGAGCGGGACGGTGCAGTTGCCGAAGCGGTAGATGCCGACCTTGTCGCCGAGCGCCTGCTTGAAGGCGGCGCCGAGGGCGAGGGCGGTGTCCTCGATGGTGTGGTGCGAGTCGATGTGCAGATCGCCCTCGGTCTTGACCGTGAGGTCGAAGAGGCCGTGCCTGCCGAGCTGGTCGAGCATGTGGTCGTAGAAGCCGACGCCCGTCGACACCTCCACCTTGCCCGTGCCGTCGAGGTCGAGCTCGACAACGACCGAGGTCTCCTTGGTCGTTCGTTCCACGCGGCCGATACGGCTCATGCGCTCTGCTCCTTCGTCAATTTACGTACCGCGTCGAGGAACGCGTCGTTCTCGGACGGGGTGCCCGCCGTCACCCGCAGCCGGCCCGGGACGCCGTTGTCGCGTACCAGCACGCCCTGGTCGAGGATCGTCCGCCAGGCCCGGTGCGCGTCCTCGAAGCGGCCGAACTGGACGAAGTTGGCGTCCGAGTCGGTGACGTCGAAGCCCATCGCCCGCAGCTCGGTGACCAGCCGGTCCCGCTCCTTCTTGAGCTGTTCGACATATCCGAGAAGCGTATCGGTGTGCTCCAGCGCGGCGAGCGCGGTGGCCTGGGTGATGGCGGAGAGGTGGTACGGCAGGCGCACCAGCTGTACGGCGTCGACCACGGCGGGGTCGGCGGCGAGATAGCCGAGCCGCAGTCCGGCGGCGCCGAAGGCCTTGGACATCGTGCGGGACACGACGAGGTTCGGCCGGCCCGCGAGCAGCGGCAGCAGCGAGGGGTGGTGGCTGAACTCGACGTACGCCTCGTCCACGACGACCAGTGAGGGACGGGCGGCCTGCGCCGCGTCGTACAGCCGCAGGACGGTCGCGGCGTCGACCGCGCTGCCGGTGGGGTTGTTGGGGGTGGTGACGAAGACGACGTCGGGGCGGTGCTCGGCGACGGCGCGCTCGGCGGCGGCCACGTCGATGGTGAAGTCCTCGTTGCGGGGGCCGGAGACCCAGCCGGTGCTGGTGCCGCGCGCGATGAGGTGGTGCATCGAGTACGAGGGCTCGAAGCCGATCGCGGTGCGGCCGGGGCCGCCGAAGGTCTGGAGCAGTTGCTGGATGACCTCGTTGGAGCCGTTGGCCGCCCAGACGTTGGCGGCGGTCAGCGGGAGGTCTCCGGCGGTGCGGCGCAGATAGGCGGCCAGTTCGGTGCGCAGTTCGACCGCGTCCCGGTCGGGGTAGCGGTTGAGTCCGCGGGCGGCCTCCCGGACCCGCTCGGTGATCCGCTCGACGAGCGGTTCGGGCAGGGGGTACGGGTTCTCGTTGGTGTTGAGGTGGACGGGGACGTCCAGCTGGGGCGCCCCGTAGGGGGACTTGCCGCGCAGTTCGTCGCGTACGGGCAGGTCGTCGATGTCCGTCATTCGCCGGGCACCTCCCCCGAGGACGCCGGTACGGACGGCAGTTTCCAGCCGAAACGCGCCTTGACCGCCGCGCCGTGGGCGGGCAGGTCCTCGGCCTCGGCGAGCGTGACGACGTGGTGGGCGACGTCGGCGAGCGCGTCGCGCGTGTAGTCGACGATGTGGATGCCGCGCAGGAAGGACTGGACGGAGAGCCCCGAGGAGTGGCAGGCGCACCCGCCGGTCGGCAGGACGTGGTTGGAGCCGGCGCAGTAGTCGCCGAGCGAGACCGGCGCGTACGGGCCCACGAAGATCGCGCCCGCGTTGCGGACCCGGGCGGCGACGGCGGCGGCGTCGGCGGTCTGGATCTCCAGGTGCTCGGCGCCGTACGCGTCGACGACCCGCAGGCCCTCCTCCACGCCGTCGACCAGCACGATCGCGGACTGCTTGCCCGAAAGGGCGGGCGCGATGCGCTCCTCGACGTGCTTGATGGCGGCGGTCTGCGGCACCAGTTCCTTCTCGACCGCGTCGGCCAGTTCGGCGGAGTCGGTGACGAGGACGGCGGCGGCGAGCGGGTCGTGCTCGGCCTGGCTGATCAGGTCGGCGGCGACATGCACCGGGTCGGCGGTGGCGTCCGCGAGGACGGCGATCTCGGTCGGGCCGGCCTCGGTGTCGATGCCGATGCGGCCGGCGAAGTAACGCTTGGCGGCGGTGACCCAGATGTTGCCCGGACCGGTGACCATGTCGGCGGGCGGACAGCCGTCGGGTCCCGTCGTGCCGTACGCGAACATCGCGACGGCCTGGGCGCCGCCGGCCGCGTACACCTCGTCGACGCCGAGCAGCGCGCAGGCGGCGAGGATCGTCGGGTGCGGCAGGCCGCCGAACTCCTTCTGGGGAGGTGAGGCGAGCGCGATCGAGCCGACGCCCGCTTCCTGCGCCGGGACCACGTTCATGATCACGGAGGACGGGTACACGGCGCGTCCGCCGGGCGCGTAGAGCCCGACGCGGCCGACCGGCACCCACTTCTCGGTCACCTTGCCGCCGGGCACGACCTGGGTGGTGTGCTCCGTGCGCCGCTGGGCCCGGTGGACGGTGCGGGCCCGCCGGATCGACTCCTCCAGCCCGGCCCGAACGGCGGGATCCAGGGCCTCAAGGGCGCGGGTGAGCGCTTCGGCGGGCACCCGTACCCGGTCCAGCGTCACGCCGTCGAACTTGTGGGCGTACTCGATCAGCGCCGAGGTGCCGCGATGGCGTACGTCCTCGCAGATGGGCCGCACCTTCGCGAGGGCGGCTTCCACGTCGAACTCGGCACGGGGCAGCAGGCCGCGCAGCGCGCCGCCCTCGGGGAGGGCGTCGCCGCGCAGATCGATTCGTGAGATCACGCGGTCAATTCTCGCAGACCTCATCAGACCGCCGGTCGCCCGTATCACTGGCTGATATGAGCCCCGAATGTCACTCACGGCTACCAACGTTGACGATTGGCGTTCATTCGGTCACTCAGAGGGAAGAACATTCGTACGGCCCCACATCAGCAGTCCCGTCCGGCGACGGCTGCTCGGGAGTCACACGGGGACGGATACGGCGACGGAGCGTCCGGCACCCATCGAGGTACGGCGCGCAGCACGGCAAACGGGGAAGCGAGGCGCGGCAGTGTCCGAGCCGCACGACGACGAGGCTCCGGACTGGCTCTCGGCCACAGAACTCGGCATGTGGCAGGCCTTCCGGAACGGCAGCACCTACGACCTGAGCGTGCCGAGTCCGCTGCTCAACGATCCGGCCGCGGCCGGTCCTTGGGGCGAGCACCGCAGCGTGCGCGCCCGCGTGATCGCGCTTCTGCTGCTCAGCGGGCCCTCCGCGCGGCCGGGCCGGGTCGCCGCCCTCAAGCTGCGCGGGGCGTACATCAGCGGGTCGCTGGACCTGGCGGGCGGCAATGTCGATCCCTATGTGGAGCTGACCTACTGCCGCTTCGAGCGCGAGCTGGTGCTGCCGGAGTGCCACTTCACGACGTTGCGGCTGGTGGGCTGTGTGATCCCGCGCCTGGAGGCCGCCCGGCTGCGTACGGAGGGCGATCTGCATCTGCCGCGCTGCCAGGTGGCCCGCGGTATCCGGCTGACCGACGCGCAGATCGGCACGGACCTGCTGATCAGCCAGATATCCGTGCGGCCCGACAGCAACAGCCGCTCCATCGCCGCCGACGGGATGTCCGTGGGGCAGGACCTCCAGGCCGAACAGATAGAGACGCACGGGGAGTTCAGTCTGCGCGGCGCGAAGGTCGGCGGCTCGCTCATGCTGCGCGGCAGCCGGCTGCGCGCGGCGGGTGAGCGCCGCGCGCTGAACGCGCCGCAGCTCACGGTGGAGCGCTCGCTCTACATGACGGGCGCCGTCGTGAGCATCGCGACGGGCAACGCCAACTCCACGCCGCCGTACGGCACGGTCTACACGGGCAACACCACGCGGCTGCCGCCGGGCACCGAGATCCGGCGCTTCGAGTGCTACGGCGGGGTCCGTCTGGACGACGGGCGGTTCGGCGACACGATCGACTTCCACCAGGCCCGCTTCCTGATGGCGGCGGGCGAGGAGGTGTCGCTGCGCCGGATCACCGCGACGGAGCTGCGCTTCCAGTGCGAGAAGCCCCTGGAGGGCCGGGTCGTGCTGAACGGCGCGAAGATCACCACGCTGATGGACCTGTCCACGAGCTGGCCGGGCCCCGGCGGTCTGGCCATGGGCGGCTTCTCCTACGAGAACGTGGTGCCGTCCGGCCACTTCCCGCTCAACCGGCGGCTGGAGTGGCTGGACTCGGCGACGCCGGAGTACTCGCCGGAGCCGTACGAGCGCCTGGCGCAGGTGATGCGCAACAGCGGCGAGGACGCCGACGCCCGCGAGGTGCTGCTGGCCAAGCAGCGCAGGCGGCGCGAGACGCTGCCGCTGGCGGCGAAGACATGGGGCTACATCCAGGACTGGACGGTGGCGTACGGCTACCGGCCGGGCCGGGCCGCGCTGTGGATGGCCATGCTGTGGGCGGGAGGCACGTTCGCCTTCGCACGGCACGCGCCGGAGCCGCTCAAGGGCGAGGAGCACCCGGCCTGGAATCCGGCTCTGTACGTACTGGACCTGCTGGTGCCGGTGATCAATCTGGGCCAGGACGGGCACTGGCGGACGGAGGGCGGCTGGCAGTGGCTGGCGGCCTCGATGGTGCTGCTCGGCTGGATTCTGGCCACAACTGTCGCAGCAGGTGCCTCACGCCTCCTGCGTCGCGGCTGACACCGCGTCCGACCCGCTTTCTTTGCCTTCCCTTGACCTGCCCCGAGACAACCTTTCACCCACCACAAAAGCTTCACATATGCCCTATGGCGCCCCTGCGACCTGCGGTTTTCAATGGGCCGCACCATGTCATTGATTCGCGCACTGATCAGTACCGCGCGCATGCTCCGGCACACCCCACGGCTCGGCGACGGGCTCCCGCCGGACGATGCGGTACTGCTCGACGCCCCCGACGACCGGCTCGCCCCCGCGCTCGTCACCGCCGCGCTCGGCGAGTACGAGCACGCGGCGAAGCTGCTGGCGACCACGCGCGAATCAGCCGAGTGGGAGAACCGCGACCGCTATGTGGTGCGGCTCGCCGCGTTCGCCCACAACCGCGACGCATGGCTCGGCCGCTGGCTCGCCGCGTCCCCGAACGACCCGGACGCGCTGGTCGTCAAGGCCGAGCTGGGGGTGCGCAGGGCCTGGGAGTCCCCCGACCGCGCCGAGCCGCTCCGTGAGATGGCCCCGCTGATCGGCGCGGCGGCCGAGGGAGACCCGCGCGACCCGGTGCCGTGGCGGATAGCCCTCGACCACGCGCGCGGCACGCACGCGGGCCACCAGGGCTTCGAGACGCTGTGGGGCGAGGCGGTGCGCCGCTCCTCGCACCACTACGGCTGTCATGTCGCGGCCCTCCAGTACCTCTCGGCCCAGTGGCACGGCTCGCACCGGGAGTGCTTCGACTTCGCCGAGCGGGCCGCCGAGGACGCGCTGCCGGGCTCGCTCGTGAAGGCGCTCCCGATGCGGGCCGCCTTCAGCCGGATGCCGGGCGGCGATTTCACATCCGTGACGGCGGACCGGATCGACGCGGCGTGCGACGAGGCGATCAGCCTCTCCTCCGTGTACGTGGTGGGCGACCCGTGGCCGGCGGAGGTCCGCAATCTGCTGGCGTACGTGCTGGTGGGACGGCATCGGTGGGACGAGGCGCTGGAACAGTTCCGGCTCATCGGCCCGTACGCGACGTCGTTCCCGTGGACGTCACTGACCGACGATCCACTCGGCCAGTTCCTGGAGACACGCGACGGCGTACGCCTCCAGGTGGCCTCCGGGATGCCCTTGTGGAACCGGACAGACGGAGGGCGTCCGCGCGGCCATTACGCTTGAGCGTTGTGACCACCGCACATCTCCCTCTCTTCCCGCTGAACGCGGTGCTGTTCCCGGGCCTCGTGATGCCCCTGAACATCTTCGAGGAGCGGTATCGCGCCATGATGCGCGAGCTGCTCAAGGCCGACGAGTCCGAACCGCGACGCTTCGTCGTGGTCGCCATCCGCGACGGGCACGAAGTCGCGCCGACCGCCTCCGGCATGCCCGACCCGACGGCCCTGCGGGAGCGCGGGCCCTCGGCCGGCTTCGGCTCCGAGCCGCTCAAGGCGTTCCACCCGGTGGGCTGCGTCGCCGACGCGACCACCGTCCGCGAACGCCCGGACGGCAGCTTCGAGGTACTGGCCACCGGCACCAGCCGGGTCCGGCTGCTCTCCGTCGACACCGGCGGGCCCTATCTGAGCGCCCAGGTCGAGGACCTGGCGGAGGACTCGGGCGAGGGCGCGGGAGCACTCGCCGAAGTCGTCCTGCGGGCCTTCCGCGGCTACCAGAAACGGCTGGCGGGCGCGCGTGAGCGGTCGCTGTCGACCAGCGACAACCTGCCCGACGAACCGTCCGTGGTCTCGTACCTGGTGGCCGCGGCGGCCGTCCTGGACACGGCGGCGAAACAGCGGCTGCTGGAGGCGCCGGACACCCTGACGCGCCTGCGGGAGGAGCTGAAGCTCCTGCGGGCCGAGACGGCGGTGATCCGGCACCTGCCGTCGCTGCCGGCCGTGGACCTCACCCTGAAGCCCACAAGCCCCAACTAGGGTCTGTCGTTTGGATCAGGCCGGATCAGGGAGCGGGGTCTGGTGCGTGCGACCGCAGGGCGGAGGAGGGAGGCATGGCGGAGCCGTGCCGACCGACGACAACGCGGCGGGCGTGCGTGCCGGGGACCTCGAGCCCGGCAAGACCCGAACGACAGACCCTAGGCCCTCTCCGGACCGTCTTGCGGCTCACCCGACCGACACGAGGAACACCTCCCTTGGCGAAGAAGCAGGCGAAGAAGGCCGCGGGCAGCACACCGGCCACGGTCGCGCTGACGGCGGCGAAGGCCGAGTTCACCCTGCACGCGTACGAGCACGACCCGGCGGCGCCCTCCTACGGCGAGGCGGCCGCGGAGGCGCTGGGGGTGCCGGCGGACCGGGTGTTCAAGACGCTGGTCGCCGACGTCGACGGCGAACTTACCGTGGCGGTCGTCCCGGTCTCCGGCTCGCTGGACCTGAAGGCGCTGGCCGCCGCCGTGGGCGGCAAGCGGGCGACGATGGCCGACCCGGCGGCGGCGGAGCGCACCACGGGGTACGTACGGGGCGGCATCTCACCGCTGGGCCAGCGCAGACGGCTCCGTACGGTGCTCGACTCATCGGCGGGGGCCCACCCGACGGTCTGTGTCTCGGCGGGCCGCCGGGGCCTGGAGGTGGAGCTGTCCCCGTCGGACCTGGCCGCACTGACGTCGGCGACGCTGGCCCCGATCGCGCGGGCCTGACACCGGGCGGCCCCAGGGGCGGCCCAGCCCCGTCAGTGTCCCTCGCCGGGCCCGTCCTGCCGGTCGGCGGGGAGGTACGGCGCCCCGAACGGCACCCACTCCGGCTCCGGATCGCGCGGCGCGAACAGCGCCGTGAGCGCCAGGTGTACGAGCATCGCCGCCACCGGCCACGCGAGCAGCGCGCCGCGCGCGTTCAGCTCCAGCGGGGCGTCGAACGTCGCGCCCTCCCCCACCGCGCGTGCCTGCGTCACCACGTCGTCCGGGCCCAGCCCCCAGCCGACCAGCCAGGCCAGTCCCGACGCGAGCAGCCCGCCCAGCGCCAGCCCCACGACCAGCGGGACACCGCCGCGCCGGCGGAACCAGCAGACCAGAGCGGCACTGACCGCGCCGAACCCCAGGGCCAGCAGCACGAACGTGCCGTCGGCGCCCATCGCCTCCTCGCCCTCCGTGTCCTTCAGGAACACGGCGGAGTCACCGGCGACGAGCGGCACCCGGGGCGACAGCCAGAGCCAGAGCAGTCCGAGCAGGACACCGGAGAGGGCCACGGCGACCGTCACGACGGCCGCCTGCCTCACCTCGGCCCTGATGTCGGTCCCGTCCGCGTGGGCGACGTGGGCCGCGGTCGATCCCGCGCCCTGCGGTTTCTGCCAGGGGTCGTCGTTCGGCGGCTGGTGGGGCGGCGTCAGGGGTGCTGTCACCCCGCCATCGTGCCAGGCCGGGCACGGCCGTGCCTCATCGGACCGCCGCACGCCGGTACGCCCACGTCGCGACGGCCAGCGAGACCACACCGACTGCCGCGCAGACCGCGAGGTCGAGGGCGACGGTCGGCCAGTCGGGATGCCTGTCGAAGCTGCGGGCCAGGGCCTCCACGCCGTACGTGGACGGCAGCAGGTCCCTGGCGTAGGTGATCGGCCCCGGCAGCCGGTCGGCCGGCAGCACACCCAGCAGCAGCGCGGCGGACATGCCGAGCTGCCCGAGCAGCGTGGCCAGCTCCTGGCGCGGGGCGAGCAGCCCCAGCGCCGCGCCGAGACCGGCCAGGGCCGCACCGGAGAGCGGGATCACGGCGACCAGCACCCAGAGATGGGTCATCGGCAGATCGAAGAGCAGACTGCCTGTCACGGCGGTCACGGCCGTGCCTGGCACGGTGAACGAGGCGTACGCGCCGGCCGCGCCCAGCACCACGGCGGCGGGCGGCACGGGCAGCGTCGCGTAGTGGTCGAGGCCGCCGGTGGCGCGGAGCTGACCGAAGTACTGGGCGAGCAGATTGAGCGCGACGAAGGCCACGACGAGCACGCTCGACCCGGCCACCACCGCCCGCGCCTCGGCGCCGCCGTCCACGACACCGCGCATCAGGATCATGATCCCGACGGACTGGAAGGTCGCGACGAACAGCAGCGGGATCCGCGCGACGCGCGCCCGCGACAACTGCGCGCGGTACACGGCGCCGAGCGAGGGCAGCAGCCGCGCCCGGGTCGCCAGCGCCGCCGGCTCCCCATCGACTCGGTCCGTCGCGGCACGGGCGGCCGGCACTGTCCGGCTCTTCCCGGAGACGGCCTCCGCGGGCACGATGCTCACCTGGCGCTGCTCCTGTTCGGTGCGTACGGACGGGCACGGCCGCGGCACATCGAGCCCGCCGCCAACCGGGACCAGCGTGTCATACACCCCGAACACGCCGAACTCCCCGTACGCACAGGCCTCATACCGGCGCTGACGGCGACGGAGGCGGGCACCGGGACGCCGGGGCACGCGGGCCCGCCGACGCGGACAGGGGCAACGGCGCGAGCCGGATCGGCGACAGTGGCCGGGTCGGTCGGGACGGCACCGACGGCGGCCGGGACGGACGCCACCACCCGCGCCGGGGCGACGGCGCGGCGCCCGGTGGCGGGCGGGGTGAGGGCCGGAGCCGTGAACGCGAGATCGGCCGTGACGCCAGGCGTCATGCCTTCACCAGGCCCTGTACCTGGCCGCCGAGTGCCAGGTAGACGTCCTCCAGGCTCGGCGTGGCCAGCGTGAAGTCGTCCAGTGCCGCGAAGGCCGCGCCGCCCGTCACCGCCGCGACGGCCGCGCGCGCCTCGTCGGGGGCCAGCCGCAGCACCCACCGGCGGCCCGACTCCTGCGCGGATCCGCGCAGCGCGGCGACCTCGGGGACATCGAGCGGTGCGCGTTCGCGCCAGACGAGTTCCAGCCGGACTTCACCGGCGACCTGCTCCTTGAGGCCGGACGGGGTGTCGCAGGCGATGACCTTGCCCCGGTCGAGCACGGCGACCCGGTCGAGGACGGTCTCGGCCTCGATTACGTTGTGGGTGACGAGCAGCACGGTCGCGCCGCGTTCGGCCCGGCGCCGGTCCACCGCCGCCCAGACGGCGCGCCTGGCGACCGGGTCCATGCCGGTGGTGGGCTCGTCCAGGACCAGTACGGGCCGCTCCCCCACCAGCGTGGCCGCGAAGCACGCCATCCGCCGCTGGCCGCCGGAGAGCTTCTTCAGTGGGCGGCCGGCGAGTTCCGCGAGACCGAGTTCGTCGAGGACGGCGTCGCGCTCGGCGCGCGCCTCGCGCAGGCCGAGCCCGCGCAGCCGGCCCGTGGTCTCGGCGGCGAGGCCGACCGTCAACTCGTCGAGCGCGGTGGACTCCTGGCCCAGATAGCCGATGAGACGGGAGGCCCGCTCGGGGTGCCGGACCAGATCGTGTCCGAGGACGTCGACGGTGCCGGAGTCGGGCCGCATGAGACCGGTGAGCTGGCGTACGAGAGTGGACTTGCCCGCACCGTTGGGCCCGAGCAGGCCGAAGATCTCACCGCGCCGCACGTCCAGGGAGATGCCGTCGTTGGCACGCACCTCGGGGGTGGCCGGGGCCCCACGCCTGCCGCGCGCGGCGGGGTACGTCTTGACCAGTTCCCGCACCGCGCACACCGTACTCACAAACAGCGAGCCTACGGGGTCGGCCCGCCCCGAACCCTCCGGGGGCCTCGAACGGCACCGGGGGCGGGGTCTAGTCCGTCGTGGTCGGGCGGTCCGCCGCCGCCCGCACGTCGATCTCGCGCCAGAAACCCGCCCTGATCGCGTACCGGTCGTGCTCGTCGATCTGGTCGTCCTTGTGCGCCAGCAGCCCGAAGCGGGCCGCGTACCTCAGTACCTCGCCGTCGATCCGGTGCGGGATCCGCGGATACATCGTCGACAGCTTCTGCACATGACTCGCCTCGGGCAGCCGCTCCATCCAGCGCCGGGCGAAGACCTGGCCCACCTCGAACGGATCGCCGCCGACCGTCGTGATGTCCTCCTCGCGGTCGGCCCAGCGCTGCTCGGCGCTGGTGAGCTGCGCGAGCGTGGGCAGCGACGCCGTCTCCGGCGATTCCCCGAGCTGCCCGGCGCCGCCCGCGCGCTCGACCCAGCCCCGGTCGGACGACCAGCGCAGCGTCGCGTTCGCCGGCGGGGGCGGCGACACCTGCGGTCCTGGCGCGCGCAGGGCGGCCAGATCCTTGGGGGTGGGGACCCCTTTGGTGCCGGGGGGCGCGGGATGCGCGGTCTCGGGGCCGTGGTCGTGCCCCGGCGCGTGCTCCGTGGCGGGCGGCGCCGTCCCGTTGCGCGCGGACGTGGCCTGTGCCTCGGCCGCCCGCTCGGCGGACGCGGCGAGCGCCGATTCGGGCAGCGGCGCGGAGAGGATGGCCGCGATCTCGGGGCGGGTCGCCGGCGGTGGCGCGCAGACCCCGCCGAAGTCCTTGGCGCGTACGGCCTTGGTGATCCAGGCCCGGTCGAGCACCCGGCGCTCGTCCGCCTCGGCCACCAGGTCCTCGGACTGGTTGTAGTCGCCGTCCGCCGCCTGGACGGCCCACAGATGCACGGCGACGCCGTGCTCCTTGGCGGACATCAGGCCGGGCAGCAGATCGCCGTCCCCGGTCACCAGGACCACGTCCGAGCAGGCGCGATTGCGGGCCAGCTCCGTGAGTTCGGCGTGCATCGCCGCGTCGACGCCCTTCTGCGCCCAGCGCCCGTCGCTGCGGGTCAGAGCGCCCAGCCGGACGGTGACACGTGACATGACGCGCAGCCGACGGTGCTCGGGCTGCGGCACCCGGTCGGGGGCACCGTCGAACCAGTAGATACGGAGCAGCGGCTGCTCCGTATCGGCCTCGGCGCGTTCCCGAAGACCCTGGATGAGGGCGGCGTGGTCGACGGTGATGCGTGAGCGGGCCGGTTCTCCGGCGAGGAGGCTCGCGGCGGCGCCCAGCAGATAACCGGCGTCCACCAGGACGACGCAGCGGTCCACGTGTTCCACCCTCTTTCGGGAACGTCGGGATCGGAAGTTACTACGGGTTTCCTTCGAGTCTGCCCGACCGCAACAGGCTTAACGGCCGGAACTGGATCATCGGCGTGGCGTATCCCCCGGGGCTACCCCCAGGAAGGGTGCAACCAAGGTCCGTTACAGACAGCGATGATCCAAAATGCGGTGAGTCACGGCATATGTGAATCTGGTCGCGGCCCTGGCCCCAACATCCCTCAGGAGGCAGCACCATGGCCAAGAACAAGAACCGTGACCGCGGCAAGCACCAGGACCGTTCGACCACCGAGCGTGGCTCCGAGCAGTCCTCGTCCTCCTCGTCGGAGGCCAAGGCCGAGCAGATACAGCAGCAGGTCACGCCGTCCGAGTCCGCCCACAAGGGCCGCCAGAAGCGTTTCGGCCACAACTGACGCGGCCGGCCGCACATGGCGAGAGGGGCCCGCCCGGTTTCCCGGGCGTGCCCCTCTGGTCTGTGGGCCCTGTCGGCTATCCGGCCAGACAGGACGGCCCGAGCAGTACCTTCAAGTCGCCGAAGAGCGCCGGGTCGGGCTGGACCCGGTGCCGGTCGAGCCGCAGGACCGTGGTCTTGCGCGCGCCCTGGAGCTTGATCCGCACCTCGGAGTTGCCGCGGTGGTGGCTGAGGATCTCACCGAGCCTGCTGACCATGGGCGGGGTGAGTTCCACGGTCGGAATCGTGATGGTGACCGGCGCGTTCGTCCCGGCGGACGACAGGTCGGGCACCTGGAGTTCCATCGCGACGAGGCGCGGGATGTCCTCGCGCTTGTCGAGGCGGCCCTTGACGAAGACGACGGTGTCCTCGACCAGTTGGGTGGAGACGAGCTGATACGTCGCGGGGAAGAACATGCACTCGATCGAGCCGGCCAGATCCTCCACCGTGGCGATCGCCCACGCGTTGCCCTGCTTGGTCATCTTCCGCTGGAGCCCGGAGATGATGCCGCCGATCGTCACCACCGCGCCGTCCGCGTGCTCACCCCCGGTGAGCTGCGAGATCGCCGCGTCCGACTTGTCCGACAGCACGTGCTCGATACCGAACAGCGGGTGGTCGGAGACGTACAGACCGAGCATCTCCCGCTCCTGCGCGAGCAGATACGACTTGTCCCATTCGATGTCGGAGAATTCCACGTCCAGTCCGAAGCCCGGCTCGGAGGAGGCGTCGTCACCGTCGCCCATGCCGCCGAAGAGGTCGAACTGCCCTTCCGCCTCCTTGCGCTTGACCTGCACCACGTTGTCGATCATCGGCTCGTGGTGGGCGACCAGCCCCTTTCGGGTGTGGCCCATCTCGTCGAACGCGCCCGCCTTGATGAGTGATTCGACGGTGCGCTTGTTGCAGACGACCGCCTCGACCTTGTCGAGGAAGTCGGGGAACGTGGCGTACTTACCCTTCGCCTTGCGCGAGCGGATGATCGAATCCACCACGTTCGTACCGACGTTCCGCACCGCCGTCAGCCCGAACAGAATCACGTCGTCGCCCTGCGCGGCGAAATTCGCCACCGACTCGTTCACGTTGGGCGGCAGCACCTTGATGCCCATACGACGGCACTCGTTCAGATAGACCGCCGACTTGTCCTTGTCGTCCTTCACCGAGGTCAGCAGCGCCGCCATGTACTCGGCGGGGTAGTTCGCCTTGAGGTAGGCGGTCCAGTAGGTGACGAGTCCGTACGCGGAGGAGTGCGCCTTGTTGAACGCGTATCCCGCGAACGGAACCAGCACGTCCCAGAGGGCCTTGATGGCCTCGTCGGAGAAGTTGTTCTTCTTGGCGCCGGCCTGGAACAGGACGAAGTTCTTCGCCAGTTCGTCGGCCTTCTTCTTGCCCATCACCCGGCGGAGGATGTCGGCCTCGCCGAGTGAGTAACCGGCGATGATCTGCGCGGCCTTCTGCACCTGCTCCTGGTACACGATCAGGCCGTGGGTGAGACCGAGGACCTCCTTGAGAGGCTCCTCCAGCTCCGGGTGGATCGGGGTGATCTCCTGCTGCCCGTTCTTGCGCAGCGCGTAGTTCGTGTGCGAGTTCATGCCCATCGGGCCCGGCCGGTACACGGCCGACACGGCGGAAATGTCCTCGAAGTTGTCGGGCTTCATCAGCCGCAGCAGCGAACGCATCGGACCGCCGTCGAACTGGAAGACGCCGAGCGTGTCACCCCGGCACAGCAGTTCGTACGTCTTGGGGTCGTCCAGCGGAAGGGACAGCAGGTCGAGTTCGACGCCCTTGTTGGCCTTCACCATTTTGACGGCGTCGTCCATGATGGTCAGATTCCGCAGGCCCAGGAAGTCCATCTTCAGCAGGCCGAGCGATTCGCACTGCGGGTAGTCCCACTGCGTGATGGTGACGCCGTCGGTGTGCCTGACCCAGACCGGCACATGGTCGGTGATCGTCTCGCTGGACATGATCACCCCGGCCGCGTGCACACCCATCTGCCGCACCAGGCCCTCGACACCCTTCGCCGTGTCGATGACCTTCTTCACGTCCGGTTCGTTCTCGTACATCCCCCGGATCTCGCCCGCCTCGTCGTAGCGCGGGTGCTCGGGATCGGTGATGCCGTTCAGGTCGATGCCGGTCCTTGCCGAAAATGTCCTGGTAGTCCGAAGCCGCCTGCATCGCCTCGTCGAACTGCCCCAGCCGCAGCCGCGTCTGCAGCTCACCCGACGGACACCCCGTCGACGCGATCAGACCCTCCGACCACTTCGAGATCGTCTCCCGGTCCATCCGCGGCCACTTCGTCAGCCACCCCTGCGCATACGCGTCCGACGACAACCGGAACAGATTGTGCGGACCCGTCTTGTTCGCCGCCCAGATCGTCTTGTGCGTATAACCACCCGAACCCGAGACGTCGTCACGCTTCTGATGCCGCTGCCCCCACTGCACCTTCCGCTTTACGCCGCGACTCCGGCGCCACATACGCCTCGATACCGATGATCGGCGTCACCTCCGCCTTCTTCGCCTGATGGAAGAAGTCGTACGCACCATGCAGATTCCCGTGGTCCGTCATCGCGATATGAGACATCCCCATCTCATTGCACGCCTTGCACATGTCCCCCAACCGCGCCGCACCGTCCAGCAGCGAGTACTGGGTGTGGACGTGCAAGTGCGTGAACGGCGGCTTGGTCACGGCTGAGGCCTCCAGCGAAACGAGCGGACGAGCGAGGGGTGCCCTGGGGGGGACAGCGTCGAAGTCTACGACCGCCCACCGACAATCCGAGCGAGGTCCGTCGATGTCCCGGCCACCCCGGAGCGGGGTGTGCGAACCTCCCTGTCGACGAGCGCGGGACGGGCACGCAGCGGTACGTTCGTGCGTTGCGAGTACTGACGGCGCCGTCGGCCCCCGGCGGGTGGTGTGTCAGTCCGTCCGCCCTTTTCGTCATGCCCCAGGAGGCACCACCGATGTCGGTCCCGCGCCCGGTCGAAGCCGCTGACCAGCAGCGAGGGGAGGAGATCCTCGCCGTGTTCGGCACCGCCTTCGGCGAACTGCTCGCCGCCGACCCGGCGGCCTTCCAGGTCAAATTCCGCAAGATGGCCGCCTCCGCCTTCGCCTTCTACCGAGGCACGGCGTGCCTGTTCTACAACGACCTGGAGCGGGAGCAGCACGGCGGACCGTATCTGGACGAGCGCACCGGCCGGGTCTGGATCCACGGCGATCTGCACGCCGAGAACTTCGGCACGTACATGGACGCGAACGGCCGGCTGATCTTCAACGTCAACGACTTCGACGAGGCCTATGTAGGACCGTTCACCTGGGACCTCAAGCGCCTCGCCGCCTCACTGGCGCTGATCGGCTACACGAAGGCCCTCAGCGACGAGCAGATCAGCGAGCTGGTCCGGATCTACGCCGCCGCCTACCGCGAGCGGATCCACGCGCTGGCCACGGGCGCCAAGAACGACGAGGTGCCGCCGTTCACGCTGGACACGGCCGACGGTCCGCTCCTGGACGCGCTGCGCGACGCCCGCTCACTGACCCGCTTCGGGCTGCTCGACTCGATGACCGAGATCCGTGACTTCGAGCGCCGCTTCGCGCCCGGCGGCGGTTCCATCGAGCTGGACGCGGCCACCCGCTACAAGGTCCTGGCGGCCTTCGACGGCTATCTGGAGACCCTGCCGGAGTCCAGCCTGACCCGGCCCGACTCCTACCGGGTCAAGGACGTGGTGGGACGGCGCGGCATCGGCATCGGCTCGGCCGGCCTGCCCTCGTACAACATCCTGCTGGAGGGCAACAGCGACGCCCTGGAGAACGACGTCGTGATCTACCTCAAGCAGGCGCAGACCCCGGCCGTCTCCCGGCACATCACCGACGAGCGGGTGCGCGGCTACTTCCAGCACGAGGGCCACCGCACGGTCATCTCGCAGCGGGCGCTCCAGGCGCACGCCGACCCGTGGCTCGGCTGGACCGAGCTGGACGGCGCGGGCCAGCTCGTCGCCGAGGTGTCCCCGTACGCGGTCGATCTCGACTGGTCGGACCTCGACGACCCGGCCGAGATCGCCGCGGTCGTCGCCGACCTCGGCCGGGCGACGGCCACGATGCACGGCGCGGCGGACGACGAGAGCGGCCACTCGCTGGTGCCCTTCTCCACCGAGCGGGCCATCGACGCGGCGATCGCCGCCGACGAGGAGGGCTTCTCCGAGCTGCTGGTGGAGTTCGCCCACAGCTACGGGGCGCGGGCCCGTGCGGACCACCAGATCTTCGTGGACCTCTTCCGCAACGGGCAGCTCGGCGGCAGCTGACCCGGCCCGTTCCGGCCCCGGCCGACCGGCCGGATCCGACCCGTGCCACGGGGACCTTAAGGACCCCTTACAGGCTCCCGTGGCACACTCGGCGGCAATGGACATATCAGCGGCACGGCTCAGGGCGCTGCGGGCGGCACTGTTCACGGCACTGGCCGTGACGTTGTCCGCCGGTTCCCATGTGCTGCTGTCGCGGTCCCCGCTGCCGGTGTCCGTCGTCGCCGTCCTGTGCGCCGTCGTGTTCCCGGTCTCCTACGCCCTCGCGGGCCGCGAACGGGGCTTCTGGCGCATCGCGGCCCTGCTCGTCCCGCTCGAACTGGCCGCGGACACGATCTTCACCACCGGCCAGACCGTCTGCTACGGACCCGCGGGCGGTCCCGTCGCGGGCTCGCTGCGCTCCGTCGGCTTCGACATCCTGTGCGGCGGCAGCCTCGGCTCCCCGCTGCCCGGTGTCTCGTCGGTCGCCTCGCCCGAGAGCGCGGCGGCCACCCTGCTCGGCTCCCCCGACCCCGCGCTCCCGTGGCTGCTTCTCGCCACGCATGTCGCGATCGGTCTGCTCGCCGCGCTCTGGCTGCGCCGGGGCGAGGCCGCGCTGGCGGGCGTGGTACGGGCGGTCGCCGGATTCGCCTTCCGGCCGCTGCTGGTCGCGGTCGCCGTGGCCGGCACGGTCCGCCGTACCGTACGGCGCTTCCCGCGCCCCACCGGCACCCCGCGCGCTTCCCGTACGCGCCTGTTCGCCCACTCCGTCGGACGACGGGGACCACCGCGCTCGGCCCTTCTCCCGGCCTGAGTACGACGTCGGCGGCCACCTCCGGCCGCCGCCGGTCCCCCGCGCAGCGGCGCGCTCGCATCCGCGCCCACGCGTCTCGTTCGACCCCACACGGAGTGACCCACCATGAGCGCACGCAACAGCAACGCCAACAAGGCCGCCGCCCGCGAGCGGCTGCGCGAGGAGCGCGAGCGGCAGGCGAAGAAGGACCGGGCCCGGCGACAGGTCCTCGTCGCCGGATCCACCGTCGCGATCCTCGCGATCGTCGGCGGTGTCGGCTTCGCCGTCGTCCAGGCGAACAAGCCCTCGCACTGGGAGGCGGCCAAGGACGTGAAGTCCGTCACCGCCCCGAAGCACACCTCGGGCACGAACGGCACGACCGTCGTCATCGGCAAGCCCGAGGCGGAGAAGACCCTGGAGCTGTACGAGGACTCCCGCTGCCCGATCTGCGCGACCTTCGAGCAGAAGGTCGGCGCCACGATCCAGCAGGACGTGGACGCGGGCAAGTACAAGATCAAGTACATCGGCGCCACGTTCATCGACAACACGGACAACGGCGAGGGCTCGAAGAACGCGCTGTCCGCGCTGGGCGCCGCGCTCGACGTGAGCCCCGAGGCGTTCACGGCGTACAAGACCGCGCTCTACTCGGCGCAGAACCACCCGAGCGAGAGCGACGACAAGTTCGCCGACGACGGCGCCCTGATCAAGATCGCCGACTCGGTGGACGCGCTCAAGGGGAACGCCGAGTTCAGGAAGAACGTCGAGAGCGGCACGTTCGACGCCTGGGCGATGAAGATGTCGGCCACGTTCGACAGCAGCAGCGTGCAGGGCACCCCGACGCTCCGGATGGACGGAAAGACGGTCACGGCCGAGGGCAGCGACAACGCCCCGCAGACCGTCCCGGAGTACGACGCGGCGATCGCCAAGGCGCTAGCGGGGTGACGCCGCGGGGTCACCGCGGGGCAACCGGGAGGTAACAGCGTGCGGGTCGGCCCACGTCGGCCCGTACGTTGATCCACATGACCGGGGGCACGGAGAACAGAATCGTCGACGGGCGTTTCGAGCTGCTGGAGCGGCTCGGCAGCGGCGGCATGGGGACGGTGTGGCGGGCACGCGACGCCGTGCTCCACCGAGAGGTGGCGCTGAAGGAGGTCCGGTCCCCGGACGCCGCGACGGTCGCCGCCACGCCCCGAACCGGACACGTGCTGCGCGAGCGAGTCCTGCGTGAGGCACGGCGTTGGCGAGGATCAGCCATCCGCGTGTGGTGACGATCCATCACATCGTCGACGACGGGCCGCATCCGTGGATCGTCATGGAGCTGCTGCCCGGCGACACGCTCCAGGACAGGCTCGCGCGCGGCGCGCTGACCCCCGTGGAGGCGGCCGGGATCGGCCGTCAGGTGCTGTCCGCGCTGCGGGCCGCCCACGCCGTGGGCATCCAGCACCGCGACGTGAAACCCTCCAACGTCATGCTGCGCGCGGACGGCGGCGCGGTCCTCACGGACTTCGGGATCGCGGCCCTCCAGGGCTCCACCTCGCTCACGGCGACCGGCGAACTCGTCGGATCGCCCGAGTACTTCGCCCCGGAACGCATCCGGGGCCACGACGACGACCCGGCGTCCGACCTGTGGTCGCTGGGCGTGATGCTGTACGTCTGTGTGGAGGGCGTCAGCCCGCTGCGCCGCGCCACGACCCTGGCGACGCTCGCCGCCGTTCTGGACGAATCCGTCCCGCCGCCCGTACGGTCCGGGCCGCTCGCCTCCGTACTGAACGCGCTGCTGGTACGCGACCCGGCGGCGCGGCCCGACGCGGCCCGGCTGGATCTGATGCTGGCCCAGGTCGAGTCGGGTACGACGCCGGAGTGGGCGTGGGTGACCGTCACGGAGGACACGCCGCCCGCGTCACCGCACCCGGCCCCGCCTCCGGGGTCGGCGCCCGCGACCGCACGGTCTGGCGCTCCCGAGCGGCGTGGCGGCCGTGCGCCGGTCGTCGCCGCCGCCGTGGCCGTGGCCGTCGCGCTGGTGGCGGCGACGGCGCTGGTCTTCGCCCTGCGGGACGATCCCGGCACGCCCTCGGCGGGCAACACGGGCGGGACCGGCGGCTCCTCCCCCACAAAGTCCGCGCCGTCCCCGAGCCCTGACGGGAAGTCGGCCTCGCCGACAGCGGGCACGGGCTCGGCCCCGGACGCCGACCCCACCGACGCCGACACGGACGACGACAGCGGTGACGCCCCGTCGAGCCGCGACCTGACCGGCAACTGGGTCGCGCAGCTCGCCTCCACGGAGAAGTCCGCGGGCTCCGCCGCGCGTGACAAGCAGGCGAACGCGCCCCGCGGCAAGGGGATCACCAACGCCAGGTACCTGGACAGCGACGACCACGCCTCGCTGAAACCGGGCTACTGGATGTTCTACGTCTCCGGTTTTGGCAGCGGCTCGCACGCCGTCGACTGGTGCCGCACGCGCGGCCTCGACTCGAACAGCGCCTGTGTCGGCCGCTACATCAGCGACGAGGCGGCCGACCGGCGGTATCTGTGCAGCCCGGCGCCCGGCGGCGGCACCAAGGGCCGCTGCACCCGCGACTGAGGCACCGGCGCGGCCGGGAGACGGCCGAAGGACCGGGCAGTCGAAGGGCTGGGCAGCAGCCGGACGACCGAGCGCCTACGCCCGGTCGTCCAGGGACTCGATGAAGGCCAGCCCGGTGCGCCAGGTCTGCTCGGCGGCCCGCTCGTCGTAGTCGGGGAGATCCGGGTCGGTGTAGAGGTGTCCGGGGCCCTGATAGCGGTAGATCTCCACGTCCGCCCCGATCTCCCGCATCCGCAGGTACCAGGCGGTCAGCCAGTCGTGCGGCTCGGACACGTCCGGGTCGGCGACATGCAGCTGTACGGGCAGATCGTCCACCGAGGCGTTCGCCGCGATGTCCGACGTGCCGTGCATCAGCAGCAGTCCGCGGGCCTTCGCGTCCCCCAGCGCCAGTGTCTGCGCGACCGATCCTCCGAAGGAGAATCCCGCGTACACCAGACCGCGCTCCGAGTACGGCGCCACGGCGAGTACGGCGCGCCTCAGCAGTTCGTCGGAGCCGATCCTGTCCTTCAGCGCCCTGCCCTCCTCGGCGGTCTCGGCGGTTTGGCCCTCGAAGAGGTCGGGCACGTGCACGTGGTGTCCGGCAGCGCGGAGCCGTTCGGCCCCCGCGTGCACCGCCGGGCGGAGCCCGTAGACCGAGTGAAAGAGAACGACGTCCATCCGCCCATCCTGCCAGGTGGGCCCCCTCGTCCGAATCCGGAGCCATGGAGAACGTACTGCGACCGTTGACCGTGCTGGGTGGCGCGGTCGTCCTCACGCTGCTGCTCGGCTGGGTCGTCGACCTGGCGCTGCGCCGCGCGGACGCCCGGCACCCGGAAACCCCGCTGTGGGGACTGCTGCGACGCTGTCGGCTGCCGCTCCAGGTCGTCCTCCTGACCGCACTGCTGCGTACCACGTACCGCGAGACCGGCTGGTGGATCGTCGCCGACCACCAGTCCGGCATCGGCCGGCTGCTGACGCTGACCCTGATCGCCGCCGGTGCCTGGCTGGTGATCCACATCGCGTCGGCCGTCGTGGAGTCGACGTACGCGCGCTACGCGACATCGGCCCGCGACCGGGCGAAGGTCCGCCGGGTCCGTACGCAGGTGACGCTGATCATGCGCATCGTGACCGCCGTGGTCGTGGTGGTGGCGGTCGCGGCGATCCTGCTCACCTTCCCCAGCATGCGGACGATCGGTACGTCCATGCTGGCCTCCGCGGGCATCATCGGCATCGTCGCCGGTGTCGCCGCGCAGTCCACCCTCGGCAATCTCTTCGCCGGTTTCCAGATCGCCTTCGGCGACATGGTGCGGATCGGCGACACGGTCGTGGTGGACGGCGAGTGGGGTGTGGTCGAGGAGGTGACGCTCACGTTCCTGGCGGTACGGACGTGGGACGAGCGCCGGATCACGATGCCGGTGTCGTACTTCACGAGCAAGCCGTTCGAGAACTGGTCGCGCGGCGGTGTCCAGATGACCGGCACCGTCTTCCTCCAGCTCGACCACTCGGCACCGGTCAGGCTGATGCGCGAGAAGCTGCACGAGATCCTCCAGGACTGCGCGGCCTGGGACGGCCGGGACTGGAGTCTGGCCGTCACCGACACCACCCCGAGCACCATCGAGGTGCGGGCCGTCGTCACGGCGAAGGACGCGGACGACATCTGGACGGCTCGCTGCACCGTGCGGGAGCAGCTGATCGGATGGCTGGCCGACGAGCATCCGTACGCGCTGCCGCGCATCGCGACCACGCAGGCGGCGGTGCTCCCCGCGCAGGGGCAGGGGAAGAACGGCGTCGTGGCGCGCCCGGCGGCGCACCACGAGCCCGACCCGGCGGTGACGGAGAACGCGGACGGCGACCCGCGCACCGGACGCGGCTGACGGCCACCGCGCCGAGGCCGGCCCTGTCGAGGGCCCGGCCTCAGCGCATGCTGTGCACGTCCAGATATCTGAGCACCCGGTCCACCACTTCCGGGTTCGCGTTCGGTTCGCTGCGCACCAACAGGACCTCGTGCCGGGCGGCCGACATCATCTCGCGCTGGATCCGCTGGAGGGTCTCGACCCGTTGGCTGCGCTTGGCGAACCAGTCGCGCCGCTCGTCGTCCACCACGTCCGGGCTGATCCTCGCGCCGATGTCGAACGCCCCGCGAGCCAGGCGTTCGCTCAGCTCCTCGGGCAGTTCCTCGACCTCTTCGATCTCCTTGAGGCGGCGCTTGGCGGCCCTGGCGGCGCGTACGGCCAGTTCGTGCTCGAACCCGCGCTCGGCCTCGATGTCGGCGCTCACACCGAGCCGTTTCACCAGCCACGGCAGGGTGAGTCCCTGGAAGACGAGCGTCATCATGATGACGGCGAAGGCGATGAAGATGATCTCCTCACGGCCGGGGAAGGGTGTCCCGTCGTCGGTCTCCAGCGGGATGGCCAGCGCCAGCGCGACCGAGGCGACCCCGCGCATCCCGGCCCACCACATGATGATGGTCTCCCGCCGGCTGACCGGGATCTCCTCGTCGTAGTCCCGGAGTTTGTGCAGCCGTTTGGTCACCCAGACCGCGGGGAGCAGCCACAGCAGCCGTACGCCGACGACGACCCCGACGACGGCGGCCGACCAGCCGAGCGTCTCCCCGAGATGGCCGTCCGCGGCGCCGAAGGCGTTGTGGAGTTCGAGTCCGATGAGCCCGAAGGCGATGCCCGTGACGAGGATGTCGACGACCTCCCAGAAGGTGTTCCCGGCGAGCCGTCCCATCACGTCGTCGGCGTCCGCCGAGTGCTCGGCCAGGAAGAGGGCGGTGGTCAGTACGGCGAGGACGCCGGAGCCGTGCAGTTCCTCGGCGAGTACGTAGCTGACGAACGGCACCAGCAGGGTCAGTCCGACCTGGAGGGGCGCGTCGCCGAGCAGCGCCATGAGCTTGTTGGTGATCCAGCCGAGCACGACGCCCATGGCGACCGCGACCACGGCGGAGAGCACCAGCGTCCCGGCCGCGCTCGGCCAGGAGAAGGTGCCGCTGACCACGGCGGCGACGGCCACGTGGTAGAGCACGATCGCCGTGACGTCGTTGAACAGGCCCTCGCCCTCCAGGATGGAGACGAGCCGCCGGGGCAGTCCCAGGGATCCGGCGACGGCGGTCGCGGCGACCGGGTCGGGCGGTGCGACGAGCGCGCCGAGTACGAACGCGGCGGCGAGCGGCAGTCCGGGGACGACGGAGTTGGCCACGGTCGCCACCGCGGCCATCGTGACGAAGACCAGCGCCACGGCGAGCAGGAGGATCGGCCGCACATTGGCGGTGAACTGCCGCCAGGAGGTGCGCTGTACGGCCGCGTACAGCAGGGGCGGCAGCACCAGCGGCAGGATGAGGTCCGGCGGCACGTCGACGTTCGGTACGAAGGGCAGCAGCGCCAGGACGATCCCGAGGAGGGTCATCAGCACCGGCGACGGCAGATTGAGCCGCTCCCCGAGTGGCACCGTCACCACGGCGCCCAGCAACAGCACGAGCAGCGGCGCCAATTGGGCCACGGTGCGCCCTCCGGGAGTCGTGAGTCCTGACGATCAAGGCCTCTCAACCCTGCCACGCGGGCCGGTGAAACCCGGCGAGGCGCTGCTCCTCGCAGCCCGCTTCCGGGTCGCGAGGAGACGTTTCGGCAGTGCGCCGCCCGTGACCGTTACTCGCGGATCCGGTCCCGGATCCAGACTCCGGCCTCCTTGAGGACGCCGCTGCCCGACCAATTGCCGGCGTTGCAGGAGCCCTCCTTGAAGACCGCTCCCGAGCGGTGGTCGTCGGAGTAGTTCCAGTTGGTCCAGGAGATGTTCTTCCGCTTCATCAGGTCGAGGAAGCGCTGCGACCGGCCGAAGTCGTCGGCGCCCTCACCCGCGTAGTTCTGGGTGCCGAACTCGGTGACGAAGACGGGCAGTCGGTCCGACGCCCGGTCGAGCGCGGCCAGGTACTCGTCGCGGTGGGAGGCCGCGTAGAAGTGGAACGTGTACATGATGTTGGAGGCGTTGACGGGGTTGTTCACGACCTCCTTCTCGTCGGCGCCGTCGGAGACGCCGAAGGAGGACCAGGCGCGGGTGCCGACGAGGACGACAGCGTCCGGGTCCTGGGCCCGGATGACGGGGATGATCTTCTCGGCGTACGACTTGACGGTCGCCCAGCTCATGTCGGAGGGCTCGTTGGCGATCTCGTAGAGGACGCCGGGGCTGTCCTTGTACTTCTTCGCCATGGCGGTGAAGAAGGTCTTCGCCCGTTCGAGGTTGAAGTTGGGGTCGCCGGGGCTGAGCATGTGCCAGTCGATCACCGCGTACATACCGCGCTGGTGCGCGCCGTCCACGAACTTCTGGGCGAGGGCGGTGAAGCGCTGCGGGTCGGTCTCGTAGCCGCCCTCCTGGACGTATGTGGAGACGCGCAGCACGTCGGCCCGCCACTCGTTGACGAGGACGTCGAGCGAGCCGTCGGTGACGCACTGGGAGTACCACTGGGTGCCGTGCGTGCTCATGCCGCGCAGCTGGACGGCCTGGCCCTGGCTGTTGCAGAGGCGGGTGCCGCAGACCTTGAGCTGGCCGTTCTCACTGATGGGGGAGGCGACGCCGGCGGGTGCCGCGGTGCCGGTGGAAGCGGTGGCGGCGCCCGCTCTCATCGGGGACAGCATGGCGGTGACGATACCGAGCGCGGAGACGGCGAGGAGTGCCTTGCGGCCGCGCCGGCCTCGGGTGCGGGGTGCGCGAGGCGGGTGGGAGGTGGCGTGCTGGGACATGGGGTGGTGCTCCCTTCGGGTGGGGTCCGGTACGGGAGAGCGACTGTCAGAGGCATGACAGCAAGTGAGTGAAAGTTAAGGTTGTTTCCAATTACCGTCAACAGTGTTGGGAAAGTTTCCTAACGATTGCTCCACGAGGGACGTCCGAGATCACCCGGTTGCCCCTGAACGCCCCGTGTCACCGCGGTACCGGCCACCGCACGGCCCCCTACAGCAGGCGCCGCATACCCCGGTGCGGGATCCCCACGGACTCGTACTCCACGCCGTACGCCTCGTAGCCCAGCCGTTCGTAGAACCCCAGCGCCCGCGTCTGCGCGTGCAGGTCCACCACCAGCAGACCGCGCTCGCGCGCCAGGTCCTCCACGGCCCGCACCAGCGCGACGCCGATCCCGAGACCGCGCGCCTCCTCGGCCACCGCGAGCCGGCCGAGCGAGCCGACCGCCGGGTCACCGCCGGTCCGGTCGGCCGCCTCCGGGCCGTACAGCAGCCGCGCCGTACCGAGCGGCAGCCCGTCGCCGCGCACCGCGAGCACATGCGCGGCAGCGGCGTCCAGGGCGTCGTGGGAGTCGAACTCAAGCTCCTCGGGGACGAGTTGCTCCACGACGAACA
Organism: Streptomyces sp. S4.7; assembly: GCF_010384365.1. Taxonomy (NCBI): domain Bacteria; kingdom Bacillati; phylum Actinomycetota; class Actinomycetes; order Kitasatosporales; family Streptomycetaceae; genus Streptomyces; species Streptomyces sp. S4.7. The sequence goes on from NZ_CP048397.1 coordinate 1,740,471, forward strand.
CCCGCCGTCGGACCTCGAAGCACGCCTCACGGTCGGCCGCGCCGGCGGCCGGCCGGATCTCGTACACCACCCCGCCGCCGGGCCGCGGGCCGGCTCCGGTCCCGCCCGCGCTCACGCGTTGCTCTCGGCCCGTACCTTGTCCAGCGCGCTCTGGAGATCGTCCGGGTACGTGCTCTCGAACTCCACCCACCGGCCGTCCGACGGATGCTCGAAGCCCAGCTTCATCGCGTGCAGCCACTGCCGGGTCAGCCCCAGCCGCTTGGCCAGGGTCGGGTCGGCGCCGTACGTCAGGTCCCCGACGCACGGGTGGCGGTGGGCGGCCATGTGCACCCGGATCTGGTGCGTACGGCCCGTCTCCAGCTTGATGTCCAGCAGCGAGGCGGAGCGGAACGCCTCGATCAGGTCGTAGTGCGTGACCGACGGCTTGCCCTCGGCGGTCACGGCGAACTTGTAGTCGTGGTTCGGGTGCCGCCCGATGGGGGCGTCGATCGTGCCGCTCATCGGGTCCGGATGCCCCTGCACCAGCGCGTGGTAGCGCTTGTCGACGATCCGCTCCTTGAACTGCGCCTTGAGCGAGGTGTACGCGCGCTCCGACTTGGCCACGGCCATCAGCCCGGACGTGCCGACGTCCAGCCGGTGCACGACGCCCTGGCGCTCGGCGGCGCCGGAGGTCGAGACGCGGTAACCGGCGGCGGCCAGACCGCCGATGACGGTCGTACCCGTCCAGCCGGGGCTCGGGTGCGCGGCCACGCCGACCGGCTTGACGACCACGACGATGTCGTCGTCGTCGTACGCGATCTCCATGCCCTCGACCGGCTCGGCCACGACCCGCACCGGGGCCACGGGCTCCGGCATCTCCACTTCCAGCCAGGCGCCGCCGCGCACCCGTTCGGACTTGGCGACCACGGCCCCGTCGACCTGCACCTTCCCGGCGGCGGCCAGCTCGGCCGCCTTCGTACGGGAGAACCCGAACATGCGGGCGATGGCGGCGTCGACGCGCTCGCCCTCAAGGCCATCGGGAACGGGCAGGGTGCGGATATCGGGAACGGTGCTCACCCGTCGAGTATGCCTTGCCCGCAAGGCTTGACCGCCCACGGACAGCGCACACCGGCCCCGGGGCGGCGTGCGGACGGCGTGCGGGCGCCGTTCAGTCGCGGTGGACCGTCCCGTCGGGGTCGAGACCGCGGAAGGACAGGATCACGATCAGGAAACCGCCGCAGACGATCGCGGAGTCGGCGAGATTGAACACCGCGAAGTTCGCCGGCGCGATGAAGTCCACGACGGCGCCCTTGAACACCCCCGGCTCGCGGAAGATCCGGTCGGTGAGATTGCCGAGCGCCCCGCCGAGCAGCAGACCGAGCGCGAACGCCCACGGCCCGCTGTAGAGCTTGCGGGCCAGTCGCGCGATCACCACGATCACGGTCGCCGCGACGAACGTGAAGAAGACGGTGTACGCCTCACCGATGCCGAAGGCCGCGCCCGCGTTGCGCACCGCCTCGAACTTCAGCAGATCGCCGACGACCTCGATGGGCTCGTGGTGCTCCAGCTTGGCCACCACGAGCATCTTGCTGCCGAGGTCGAGCAGGTAGGCCACCAGTGCCACGGAGAAGAGCGCGACGATCTTGCGCTTTCCCCGGACCGGCTCGGCGGGAGCCGCGCCCTCGTCGTCAACATCCGGCGCTCCGATGACGCGCTCCGCCTCTGCCACGTGAGTCCCTCAAGTTAGATCCCGATTAGCGTCGAGGGTACGGCACACGCGTACGGTCTCAGCCTCGCCTTTCCTGCTTCTGCTTGTCCTCGACACACAGCGTGGCCCGCGGGAACGCCTGCATTCTGGCCTTGCCGATCGGCTTGCCGCAGACCTCGCAGAGGCCGTACGTACCGGCGTCGAGGCGCAGCAGCGCCCGTTCCGTCTGCTCGACCATCTCGCGCGCGTTCGCCGCGAGGGACATCTCGTGCTCCCGTGTGATGTTCTTGGTGCCGGTGTCGGCGTCGTCGTCGCCCGCGCCGTCGCCGGAGTCCCGCATCAGCCCGGCGAGCGCCTGCTCCGACGCCGAGATCTCGGCGTTCAGCCGGGCCGCCTCGCTCTCCAGGCCGGCCCGCGCCTCGGCGACCTCCTCCTCCGTCCAGGGGTCCTCGCCGGGCCTCACCGCGAGCTCTCCGGGGGGTGTGGTGCCACGCGCCGGGGGCACCGCGGTCGCTGTGGCGCCCGTGGCCGCCGTCGGCCTCTTACTCGCTGTCTTCTTCGCTGCCACCGTCTTGGCTCCCGTCAGTTCCGCGGCCTCGGCCGCCCCCTCGGCCGCGGACGCGGCCCTTTTCGCGGCCTTCTTGGCGGCAACCTTCTTGGGAGGCGCCGTCTTCCTGGCCGCGGTCTTCTTCGCAGGTGCCTGGTGCTCCGGCTCGGCCGCGGCGGTCTCCTCCGCGGCCGGTGCGTGCGTAGCCGGTGTCTGTCGCTCCGGTGCCTTCTTCTCAGCCGGCTTCTCGGCGGCTGCCGTCTCGGCCGTTGCCTTCTTCACAGCCGCTTTCCCGGCCGCTGTCTTCTTCGCGGCGGTCTTCTTCGCCACCATGCCGCGGCCCCTTCACATTTTGTGATCTTGCACGCGAGTCGTGCTGGGACGATAAATCGACACCAGCCACGCGGCAACGGGGCACGCTGCCGGTGAGACCCGCCTCCGCCGGTGACAAGGCGAGCCTGTCATCGGTTGTGCCCAGCTCCCCGCCGGGTAATCCGCCCCACGGGCGGCTCGGGGAAGTCCGCGGGCCCCGCCGGACCCATTCGGGTCAGCGGCGGCGCCGCGGACCGCGCAGGCCGCGCTCCCGCCCCGTGACACCTGTCCGGGGCCCTCGCGCGCCCGCCGGAAAAGCGGTCGGCCGCCCCTGTCACGGCCCCGTACACTGGGGCCAGCGAGAGGCGTGGATGGGGACGAGTAGCTCCGAGAGCGGCCATGAGCGACCCGGGGACGGTGCGAGCCCGGGGGCAGGGCACGGAGTGAAGCATCACCCCGGAGCCGCCGGAAGAAAGCCCTGGCAGTACGCGGGGCCGTAGACCCGGCAGCGCGACCCCAATGAGGGGGCCGAGGGCGGCGACGCCCGGGGCCAAGGAGGGTGGTACCGCGGGAGCCGGAGGCTCTCGTCCCTCCGACGGAGACACCGCAGATCCGTTGGAGGAGTTTCGTCCATGACGACACCGCTGTACAGCCAGGTGCCCGCCCAGGTCGACCTGCCCGCCCTCGAGCACGCCGTGCTCGCCTTCTGGCGTGAGAACAAGGTCTTCGACAAGACCCTGGCGCAGTCCGAGGGCCGCCCGGAGTGGGTCTTCTACGAAGGCCCGCCCACCGCCAACGGCATGCCCGGCGCCCACCACATCGAGGCCCGCGTCTTCAAGGACGTCTTCCCGCGCTTCCGTACGATGCGCGGCTACCACGTCGCCCGCAAGGCCGGCTGGGACTGTCACGGCCTGCCGGTGGAGATCGCCGTCGAGAAGGAGCTGGGCTTCACCGGCAAGCAGGACATCGAGAAGTACGGCATCGCGGAGTTCAACGAGAGGTGCCGCGAGTCGGTGACCCGGCACACCGGCGCCTTCTCCGAGCTGACGACCCGTATGGGTTACTGGGTCGATCTGGACGACGCGTACCAGACGATGAACCCCGAGTACATCGAATCCGTCTGGTGGTCGCTGAAGGAGATCTTCAACAAGGGCCTGCTCGTCCAGGACCACCGGGTCGCCCCGTGGTGCCCGCGTGACCAGACGAGCCTCTCGGACCACGAGCTGGCGCAGGGTTACGAGACGATCGTCGACCCGTCCGTCTTCGTCCGCTTCCCGCTGACCTCCGGCCCGCTGGCCGGTGAGGCCGCCCTCCTGGTGTGGACGACGACGCCCTGGACCCTGGTGTCCAACACCGCGGTCGCCGCCCACCCCGACGTCACGTACGTCGTCGCGACGAACGGCACGGAGAAGCTCGTCGTCGCCGAGCCGCTGGTGGAGAAGGCGCTCGGCGAGGACGGCTGGGAGCTGACCGGTGAGCGGTTCACGGGCCGCGAGATGGAGCGCTGGTCCTACGACCGTCCGTTCGCCCTCATCCCGTTCCCCGAGGACTCCCGGGCGCACTACGTCGTCAACGCGGAGTACGTGACGACGGAGGACGGTACGGGCCTGGTCCACCAGTCCCCCGCGTTCGGCGCGGACGACCTCGTGGTCTGCCGGGCGTACGGCCTCCCGGTGGTGAACCCGGTCCGTCCCGACGGCACGTTCGAGCAGGACGTACCGCTCGTCGGCGGCGTCTTCTTCAAGAAGGCCGACGAGGCGCTCACCGCCGATCTGGACGCCCGGGGTCTGCTCTTCCGGCACGTGCCGTACGAGCACAGCTATCCGCACTGCTGGCGCTGTCACACGGCGCTGCTGTACTACGCGCAGCCGTCCTGGTACATCCGCACGACCGCCGTCAAGGACCGCCTCCTTCAGGAGAACGAGAAGACCAACTGGTTCCCCGACTCGGTCAAGCACGGCCGGTACGGGGACTGGCTGAACAACAACGTCGACTGGTCCCTGTCCCGCAACCGCTACTGGGGCACGCCGCTGCCCATCTGGCACTGCGAGGACGGCCATCTCACCTGCGTGGGATCGCGCGCCGAACTGACCGAGCTGAGCGGCGAGGACCAGTCGTCGCTCGACCCGCACCGCCCGTTCATCGACGCGGTCACCTTCCCCTGCCCGACCTGCGGTGGGACGGCGACGCGTGTCCCCGAGGTCATCGACGCCTGGTACGACTCCGGTTCGATGCCCTTCGCACAGTGGGGATACCCGTACAAGAACAAGGACCTCTTCGAGAAGCGCTACCCCGCGCAGTTCATCTCGGAGGCCATCGACCAGACGCGCGGCTGGTTCTACACGCTGATGGCGGTCGGCACCCTCGTCTTCGACAAGTCGAGCTACGAGAACGTGGTCTGCCTCGGGCACATCCTCGCCGAGGACGGCCGGAAGATGTCCAAGCACCTGGGCAACATCCTTCAGCCGATCCCGCTGATGGACAAGCACGGCGCGGACGCGGTGCGCTGGTTCATGGCGGCGGGCGGCTCGCCGTGGGCGGCGAGGCGGGTCGGTGACACGACGATCCAGGAGGTCGTCCGCAAGACGCTGCTGACGTACTGGAACACGGTCGCCTTCCAGGCGCTGTACGCGCGCACGTCCGGCTGGGCCCCGTCCGCGGCGGACCCGGCGCCGGCCGAGCGGCCCGTGCTCGACCGCTGGCTGCTGAGCGAGCTGCACGCGCTGGTCGACCAGAGCACGCGCGCGATGGAGGCGTACGACACACAGCGCGTCGGCAAGCTGCTGTCGGCGTTCGTCGACGACCTGTCGAACTGGTACGTACGCCGCTCACGCCGCCGCTTCTGGCAGGGCGACAAGGCGGCCCTCCGTACGCTCCACGAGGTCGTCGAGACGGTCACGCGCCTGATGGCCCCCCTCACCCCGTTCATCACGGAGCGGGTCTGGCAGGACATGATCGTGCCCGTCACGCCGGACGCTCCGGAGTCGGTGCACCTCTCGACGTGGCCCGAGGCGGATCTGTCGGCGATCGACCCGACGCTGTCCCGGCAGATGACGCTGGTACGGCGGCTGGTCGAGCTGGGCCGCGCGACACGGGCCGAGTCGGGCGTGAAGACGCGTCAGCCGCTGTCGCGGGCGCTGGTGGCGGCGTCGGGCTTCGAGACGCTGTCGCCGGAACTGCGCGCGCAGATCACGGAGGAGCTGAACGTCTCGTCACTGGCGTCGCTCTCGGAGGTCGGCGGATCGCTCGTCGACACGACGGCGAAGGCCAACTTCCGGGCGCTGGGCAAGCGGTTCGGCAAGGGCGTCCAGGCGGTGGCGAAAGCGGTCGCCGAGGCGGACGCGGCGGCGCTGTCCGCCGCGCTGCGGGACGGGACGGCGTCGGTCACGGTCGACGGCGAACCGGTCTCGCTGGCACCGGACGAGGTGATCATCACGGAGACCCCCCGCGAGGGCTGGTCGGTCGCGTCGGACTCGGGCGCGACGGTGGCACTGGACCTGGAGATCACCCCGGAGCTGCGCCTGGCGGGCCTGGCCCGCGACGCGATCCGCCTGATCCAGGAGGCCCGAAAGAACAGCGGCCTGGACGTCGCGGACCGCATCGCCGTCCGCTGGTCGACCACGACGGACGAGACCCACGCGGCGCTGACGGCCCACACACCGCTGATCTCGGACGAGGTCCTGGCCCTGACCTTCGAACCGGGCGCCCCGGACGCGACGTTCGGCCCGGCGTTCACGGACGAGGGCCTGTCGCTGACGTTCCACCTGCGCAAGGTCTGACGACGGGGGCGGGGATCCGGCCCCGCGCGAGCGAAAAAGGGCCGGGCCCGGGGAGAATCCCCGGGCCCGGCCCTTCAGCCTGCCGACGGCTGCGCGCGAATCCCGCGCCCAGCGCCCGTCAGTTGTCGTCCTCGTCGATCAGGAACCCTCGCATCGGCGACGGAGCCTGCTGCATCGGCTGCATGGGCTGCGGCGCCTGCGGCCGCACCGGTGCCATCGGCTGGGTCATCGCCGGGGACATCTGCTGCTGGTTCCCGTACGACGGTCCGCCCGACGACGGTCCGTGCCCGCCGCCCATGGACGGGTTGCCGCCCATGGTGTGCCCCATCGCGCCCGCACCGGCCGGTGCCATGGACGGCGACGGCGGCAGTGAGGCCGCGGCCGGCGTACGCGGCGGGGCCAGCGAGTCGTCGGCCTGGGTCTCCAGCTGGCGCAGCTGGCTCTCCAGGTAGGACTTCAGCCGGGTCCGGTACTCGCGCTCGAAGCCACGCAGGTCTTCGACCTTGCGCTCCAGCGTCGCGCGCGCGGACTCCAGGGAGCCCATCGCCACGCGGTGCTTCTCCTGCGCGTCCCGCTCAAGGGCGTCCGCCTTCGCACGGGCGTCCCGCTCCAGACCCTCGGCGCGGCTGCGCGCCTCGCCGACGATCTTGTTGGCCTCGGAACGGGCCTCCGCGATCGCCTGGTCGGCGGTCTGCTGGGCGAGCGAGAGCACACGCGCGGCGCTGTCGCCGCCGGGTCCGCCCTGGCCGGGCTGCGGGCCGTGCCCCATGGGGCCGCCCATCGGTCCACCCATGGGTCCGCCCTGCATCTGCCCCTGCATCTGGCCCTGCATCGGACCACCCTGCATCTGGCCCTGCATGGGGCCGCCCTGCATGGGACCGGGACCGTGCTGACCCTGCGGGCCGGGGCCGGGGCCGTGGCCGGGGTGTCCACCCGGGCCGGGGCCGTGTCCGCCGGGGCCGGGGCCGTGTCCGCCGGGGCCGGCGGGAAGCTGCGGGGGCCCACCGGGCAGCTGGGGCTGGCCCATCTGCGGGGGCTGCTGCTGCTGGACGGGGGGTCCTGATATGGCGGCGGGGACAGGGGCACCCGGCCGCTCCTGCTGCTCGGGAGGCTTGCGCATCCCTTGCTGCTGTTGCTGCTGCTGGTTCTGCGCGGCGGCACGCGTCGCGGCGGCCAGCTTGGCGCGCAGGTCCTCGTTCTCACGAAGCAGGCGCGTCAGTTCGGCCTCGACCTCGTCTAGAAAGGCATCGACCTCGTCCTCGTCGTAGCCTTCTCGGAGGCGGACGGTCGTGAACTGCTTGTTCCGCACGTCCTCGGGGGTCAACGGCATCTCTTCTTCACCTCTACGTAGTCGTCGGCAGTCGGCAAGACCGTATCGTTCACATTGCCCTCGCAAGGCCGTTGACGACCGAGATGAGGATGTACACGATGATCATCAGAACGAAGAAGGACAGGTCGAGTGCCACGCCCCCGAGACGCAGCGGCGGAATGAACCGCCGCAGAAGCTTGAGCGGTGGATCGGTGACAGTGTAGGTGGCCTCCAGAACGACCACCATCGCCTTGCCGGGCTGCCATGAGCGGGCGAATTGGAAGACATAGTCCATGACCAGCCGGAAGATCAGCACGATGAGGAAGCACACCAGCGCGATGTAGACCACCTGTAGCGCAACGCTCATCCCGCGCTTACCTCTCCCCTGGTTTCTCTGGTTCCGGCCTCTCGGCCGGGTCGTTCCCGGTGTCGTGTCTCAGCTCTGGTTGAAGAACCCGCCCTCTGCGATACGGGCCTTGTCCTCCGCCGTGACGTCGACGTTAGCAGGCGACAACAGGAACACCTTCTGCGTCACTCGCTCAATGCTGCCATGGAGACCGAAGACAAGTCCCGCGGCAAAGTCGACAAGTCGCTTCGCATCGGTGTCGTCCATCTCCGTCAGATTCATGATCACCGGGGTGCCCTCACGGAAGTGTTCCCCGATGGTACGGGCCTCGTTGTAGGTCCGCGGGTGCAATGTGGTGATGCGGTACGGCTCTCGCTCGGACACGACCTTGGGCATGATCACTGGTGCGTTCTTCTCCAGGCTGGGGCGTTCAGGTGTGATGGATGCCACGGGGGCGATTCGGGCAGGACGTCCGCTTTCGGCCGCTACCGGCACCGGCTGACGGTCCCGGTCACGCTGCGGGGGAGGCTGCACCACTCGTACTGGTTCGTCCCGTTCGACCTGGTGCACCGGCTGGTGGCGCCGGCGTTCACGCTCGGGTTCGGGCTCGGGTTCGAAGTCGTCATCGGGGTCGAAGCCCCGGCCGTCGTACCCATCGTCCTCCACGAGGCCGAGGTAGACCGCCATCTTGCGCATCGCGCCGGCCATTCTCTGAGTCCTCCGCTCTGTGGTGGATCGGCCTCGTCACCAAGTGCCCTCGATCCACTCGGTCCATCCACTTTTCGGTGGAAATGACCATATTTTCTGCTGTGGTCCGACTTGCTTCGCGACGTTACCCGAGCCGGGGGCGGACTCCGAGTACCGCCGTACCGACGCGCACATGTGTCGCTCCGGCCGCCACGGCTGCTTCGAGATCCGCACTCATCCCTGCTGACACCATGTTCGCAGCAGGATGGTCCGCGCGCAGCAGGGATGACAATTCCAGCAGGCGCTCGAACGCGGCCTGTTCGCGATTCGCGTACGGTCCGGCGAGCGGCGCGACGGTCATCAGACCGTCCAGCCGCAGCCCCGGCGCCTCGGCCACCGCGGTCGCCAACTCCTCGACCCCGTCCGGGGAGACACCTCCGCGTTCACCGCGCGCACCCGAATCCGCGTCGAGGGCGACCTGGATCAGTGCGCCCACCTCACGCTCCGCGCGCACCGCGGCGGCGGACAGCGCCGAGACCAGCTTGAGCCGGTCGACGGACTGCACGACATCGGCGTAACCGACCACGGAACGGACTTTGTTGGTCTGCAACTGACCCACGAAGTGCCACGTCAGCGACAGATCCGCGCACGCGGCAGCCTTGGGCGCCGCGTCCTGGTCACGGTTCTCCGCGACGTGCCGCACCCCGAGTTCACTCAGCAGCCGGACGTCGCTCGCGGGGTAGGTCTTGGTGACCACGATCAGGGTCACTTCCTCCCGGTTCCGACCGGCGGACGCGCAGGCGGAGGCGATACGGGTCTCCACCTTGTGAAGATTTTCGGCGAGTTCGGTCGCGCGGTCCGTCATGACGCTCCCAGCCAGACATATCCGGCGAGCCGGCCGGTGGTGCGGTCGCGGCGGTACGAGAAGTGGTCGGCGGACTCGACGGTGCAGACCTCCGAGCGGTGCCTCTCCCCGACCCCGAGTGCGGCGAGCTGCGCGTGCACCCCGGCGGTGACGTCGACTGCGGGGGTGCCCCAACTAGTCTCGGCCCAGGACTCCGGTACGGCTTCGGCGACTTCGGCCCGCATGGCCTCGGGGACCTCGTAACAGCGTCCGCAGACCGCGGGTCCGGTCCGGGCGGTGATCCGGGCGGGCTCGGCGCCCCTCTCGACCATCGCGTCGACCACCGCCGGGACGACTCCCGCGACCAGTCCGGGGCGTCCGGCGTGCGCGGCGGCGGCGACTCCCGCCACCGGGTCGGCCAGCAGGACCGGGACACAGTCGGCGGTGAGTACGGCGAGGGCGAGTCCGCGGCGGGTGGTGACCACGGCGTCGACCGCCGGGATCTCGTCCGACTCATCTGATCCCCAGGGCCCTTCGACGACGGCGACGTCACGTCCGTGCACCTGGTTCATCCAGACGACCCGCGCCGCGTCGAGTCCGAGAGACTCGGCGGCGGCGGTCCGGTTCGCGCGTACGGCGGCGGGGTCGTCGCCGACCGCGCCGCCGAGGTTGAGCTGCTCGTACGGAGCGGCGCTCACTCCGCCCCACCTGTCGGTGAAGGCGAAATGGGCGCCGCTCGTGGAGGTCAACGCGTCGTGCTGTCCTATCACTTCAAGAAGTCCGGGACATCCAGCTCTTCGGCCTGGGGGTCCTGGTAGGGACGGGCCGTCGGGACGTGCGGGGGCGAAACCGGCGGCAGGTGCGTCTCGTTGACGGCCGGAGCAGGCTCGGGGGCGGGCTTCTCGTCGCGCGAGGGGACCGTACCGAGTCCGCCGGCGGGGCGGCCCGAGTCGGACTCGGGGGCCGATGCGCGGTACGACGGCTGGTCGTCCCGCTTGGCCGAGGTCAGTCCGGTCTCACGGCGGGTCGGCGGCTGTCCGCCGTCGAAGCCGGCCGCGATCACGGTGACCCGTACCTCGTCACCGAGGGCGTCGTCGATGACGGCGCCGAAGATGATGTTGGCCTCGGGGTGCGCCGCCTCGCTCACCAGTTGCGCGGCCTCGTTGATCTCGAAGAGACCGAGGTCGGAGCCGCCGGAGATGGAGAGCAGCACGCCACGCGCGCCGTCGATGGACGCTTCGAGGAGCGGCGAGGAGATCGCCATCTCCGCGGCGGCCACCGCGCGGTCGTCGCCGCGCGCCGAGCCGATTCCCATGAGGGCCGATCCGGCCTCGGACATCACGGACTTGACGTCGGCGAAGTCGAGGTTGATCAGGCCCGGCGTGGTGATGAGGTCGGTGATGCCCTGGACGCCCGAGAGCAGGACCTGGTCCGCGGACTTGAACGCGTCCAGGACGCTGACCTGACGGTCCGAGATGGACAGCAGGCGGTCGTTGGGGATGACGATGAGGGTGTCGACCTCTTCGCGGAGTTCGGCGATGCCGTCCTCCGCCTGGTTCGCGCGCCGACGGCCCTCGAAGGTGAAGGGGCGGGTGACGACACCGATGGTGAGGGCGCCGAGCGAGCGGGCGATGTTGGCGACGACGGGGGCGCCGCCGGTGCCGGTTCCACCGCCTTCGCCGGCGGTGACGAAGACCATGTCGGCCCCCTTGAGGACCTCCTCGATCTCCTCGCGGTGGTCCTCTGCCGCCTTGCGGCCGACTGCCGGGTTCGCTCCGGCGCCGAGGCCACGGGTGAGTTCGCGGCCGACGTCGAGTTTGACGTCGGCGTCGCTCATCAACAGGGCTTGTGCGTCGGTGTTGATCGCGATGAACTCGACGCCCTTGAGGCCGACCTCGATCATTCGGTTGATGGCATTGACACCACCGCCGCCGACACCGATGACCTTGATGACTGCGAGGTAGTTCTGCGGTGCTGCCACGTCGAAGGCCTCTCGCCTCGAGTTACGTGTCGCCGCTTCGCTGTTGTCGCGAGGCGACGACTGATGCCGATGGGACGGTCCGGACGCCGACCCGAACCCTAACCTTGAAGTTTAGGGTTACCAGAGTGTCTGCTTCTTGGACTCTTCCGAACAGGACACTAAGTCGACACGTGGCGCACGTTCAACGAACACGCCGAACCTCCCGTTTTTCTTTTCACCCTATGTGATCACGCACGGGACTGACCAACCAGGGTGCTGGTCAGCACATATACGCGTCAACTCCCCGATACGGAAGGGGCGGTGGGCGCACTCACATCGAAGTGCGCCGCCTTCGGAACTGCTTTCATGAGAGCGGCGAGAGCCCGCGCCTTCGCGGCGCCGTCCTCGCCGCTCCCCCACATCACCGTGCGCCCGCCGTTCAGCTCCAGCGAGATGGAGTCGTACGAACGGACCTTCACGACCTTGGTGTCCTTGGCGACTTCGGCCGGGAGTTCGTCCCGGACGCGTACCGCTTCGGACATCAGACGGGCGGCTGCGAAGCGTCGCACACTCGGGGAGTGATCCACCGTCAATTCCAGCAGCGGTACGCCCTTCGGGGCCTTCTCGACGGTAGCGAAACGCACGCCCTCCGCGTCCACTTCGATGAAGTTTGCGCCCTTTTCGATAACCAGCGCGGGCTTTCGCTCCGTCACTTCCAGACCGATGCCGTTCGGCCATGACCGTGTCACATCCACCGAGTCGATACGCGGCAGCTTCTGTCGAAGTCGACGCTCAATCGCATCCGTGTCGACGGAAATCAGCGGACCGGAGATCGGAACTGCCGCTACGGCTTCCACCTCGGCGGGCTTCAGGGCCTGAGTGCCCGAAGTCCGTACCTGCTCGACGCGCAGCCACGGAGAGCCGTATAGCAGCCAGATTCCCCCGGCGCCGAGTGCGATCGACGAAGTGAGAAGAAGCAGAAAACGACGTCCGGGAAGCCGGAACCGACGGGCCGGAGGGCGGCCCGAACGGGCGCGGCCGGATTCCGACTCGGCACTTGCCGCGCCTCGCTCGGCGGTCGTCGGTCCGGCCACTGACCCCTGCCTTCCTATGCCTGACGGCGCGCTGCGACCGCCTCGTACACCATGCCGACGAGCAGCTCGTCCGCGTCCCTGCGGCCGAACTCGGCGGCCGCGCGGGACATCTCGTACAGCCGGTGCGGATCGGAGAGCACCGGCAGCACATGGCCCTGGACCCATTCGGGCGTCAGTTCGGCGTCGTCGACCAGCAGTCCGCCGCCGGCCTTGACCACCGGCTGGGCGTTGAGCCGCTGTTCACCGTTGCCGACGGGCAGCGGTACGTAGGCGGCCGGGAGCCCGACGGCGGAGAGTTCGGCGACGGTCATCGCGCCGGCGCGGCAGAGCATCATGTCCGCCGCGGCGTAGGCGAGATCCATCCGGTCCACATACGGTACCGGGATGTAGGGCGGCATTCCCGGCATGTTGTCCACGCGCGGCATTTCGTTCTTCGGTCCGACCGCGTGCAGGATCTGGATGCCGGAGCGCTGGAGCAGCGGCGCGGCCTGCTGGACCACCTCGTTGAGCCTGCGGGCACCCTGTGAGCCGCCGGAGACCAGCAGGGTCGGCAGGTTGGGGTCGAGCCCGAAGGCGGCGCGCGCCTCGGGGCGCACCCGTGCCCGGTCGAGCGTGGCGATGGTGCGGCGCAGCGGGATGCCGATGTAGCGGGCGCCGCGCAGCTTGCTGTCCGGGGTGGAGACGGCGACGGCCGCCGCGTACCGCGAACCGATCTTGTTGGCGAGACCGGGGCGGGCGTTGGCCTCGTGGACGACGATCGGCACCCCGAGCCGCTTGGCGGCGAGATAGCCGGGCAGCGCGACGTAGCCGCCGAAGCCGACGACACAGTCCGCCTTCGTGCGCTCCAGGATCTGCTCGGCCGCCTTGATGGTGCCGCGCAGCCGGCCGGGGACGGTGATCAGTTCAGGGGTGGGTTTGCGCGGCAGCGGGACGGCGGGGATGAGCGCCAGCTCGTACCCCCGCTCGGGCACCAGCCTGGTCTCGAGTCCGCGCTCCGTGCCCAGGGCCGTGATCCCCACGGTGGGGTCCTGCCTCCGCAGGGCGTCCGCGAGGGCGAGCGCGGGCTCGATGTGGCCGGCGGTCCCCCCACCGGCGAGTACGACATGCACCGAAATTCACCGCTCTCCGGACGGACGCTTCTTGACGCGCCGTCTCATCGTCTTCCTTTTCACGCCGGGCCTTCGCATGGCCAGGGCCGCTTTCGCGGCCGGATCCTCTCGCGCGAACGCGATCAGCAGCCCGACAGCGAACATGGTCGGCAGCAGGGCTGAGCCTCCGTAGGAGAACAGCGGGAGCGGGACTCCGGCGATCGGCAGCAGACCGAGCACCGCGCCGACGTTGACCACGGCCTGCGCCGTGATCCACGTGGTCACGCCTCCCGCCGCGTACCTCACGAAGGGGTCCTCCGTGCGTCCGGCCACGCGGATACCCGCATAGCCTAGAGCCGCGAACAGGGCGAGTACCGACAGCGTCCCCGCCAGCCCCAGTTCCTCCCCGGTGATGGCGAAGATGAAGTCGGTGTGAGGTTCCGGGAGTTGACCCCATTTTTCCACACTCGCGCCGAGTCCGGAACCGAACCATCCGCCGGAGGCCAGCGCGTAGATGCCGTGCACGGCCTGCCAGCACTGGTCGCCGGGGCCGGGCTCCGTGGCGCCGATGCAGGCGAGCCTGGACATGCGGTTGGGGCTGGTCTTGATGAGGACGAAGCCGAGGGCGAGGGTGACGGCGAGCACACCGCCGAAGAGCCGGGTGGGCGCCCCCGCCAGCCACAGCAGTCCCAAGAGGATCGCGGCGAGGATGATCGCGGTGCCCATGTCGCCGCCGAGCATGATCAGTCCGAGCAGCATGAAGGCGACCGGGACGAGCGGCACCAGCAGATGTTTCCACTGGGTCAGCAGCCGCTTGTCCTGTTTGCGGGCGAGCAGATCGGCGCCCCACAGGATCAGCGCCAGCTTGCCGAACTCGCTGGGCTGGAGCTGGAAGGGGCCGCCGAGGTAGATCCAGTTCTGGTTGCCGTTGACCGCGTGCCCTATCCCCGGGACCTGCACGAGGACCATCAGGAAGACGGCCCCGACGAGCAGCGGGTAGGAGAGCGCGCGGTGCAGTTTGCCGGGCATCCGGGACGCGACGAGCATGAGTCCGGCGCCGATGACCGCGGCCAGGAACTGTTTGCGGAAGAAATACGAGCCGGGCAGGGAGAGCTCCAGCGCCTTGATCATCGAGGCGCTGTAGACCATCACCAGACCGAGCGCGGTGAGCAGCAGCCCGGCGCCGAAGATCAGGTAGTACGCGGTGAGGGGGCGGTCCCAGGCGCGGCGGGCCCGCTCGTACATCCGCCGTACGCGGTTGCCCCGCGGCGGGCGGGGCAACCGGGCGCCGGAGCCGCCACGGACCGCGGGAGCGCGTCGTACGGCCGCTCCGGGGGCCCGGCCACGCAGGGCGAGAGCGGGCGGCCACAGCGACCGCTCGGGACCCGTGGCGGGCCCCTCTGCCCCTCCCGGCAGGGCGAGGGACGGCGGGGCGAAGGACGGTGCGGTGAACGACGGTGCGGCGGCGCGCGGCCGTCCGCCCGCCCATGGACGCACGGGGGGCGGGGCACTGCCCGCGGTGTCGTCGGCCGGCATCTTCGCTGTCCCCTCCAGTCGTGCGCGCGCGACCGGCCGGTGGGGCTGTCGCGGCCCGCGCTCGCGGGGCTGCCGGCCGATCGGTCAGGCGTGCTCGGCGGCGAGGGCGCGGACGGCGTCCGCGAACGCCTCGCCCCGCTTGTTGTAGTTGACGAACATGTCCATCGAGGCACAGGCCGGGGCCATCAGGACGGTGTCCCCGGACTTCGCGAGGCTCGCCGCCGCACGGACCGCCGCCGACATCGCACCAGTGTCCGTCTGTTCGAGGTCGACGACAGGGACTTCGGGGGCGTGTCGCGTGAGGGCTTCGCGGATCAGCGCCCGGTCGCGGCCGATGAGAACCACGCCGCGCAGCCGCTTCGCGGACTTCTCGACCAGTTCGTCGAAGGACGCGCCCTTGGCGAGACCTCCGGCGATCCAGACGATCGGGTCGTAGGCCGCCAGGGACGCCTCCGCGGCATGGGTGTTGGTGGCCTTGGAGTCGTCGATGTAGCTGACGTCCGCGACGTCCGCGACGTGTTCGATGCGGTGCGGGTCGGGGCGGAAGGCGCGCAGTCCGTCGCGTACGGCGGCGGGTGCGACACCGTACGCGCGGGCGAGGGCCGCCGCCGCGAGGGCGTTGGCGATGTTGTGCGGGGCCGGTGGCTGGACATCCGCGACCTCGGCCAGCTCCTGGGCCTGCTCGCTTCGGTTCTCGACGAAGGCGCGGTCGACCAGGAGGCCCTCCACGACGCCGAGTTGGGAGGGTCCGGGAGTGCCGAGGGTGAAGCCGATCGCGCGGCAGCCCTCCTCGACGTCGGCCTCGCGCACCAGGTCCTCGGTCACCTTGTCGGCGACGTTGTAGACGCAGGCGACGGTGTTGCCCTCGTAGATCCGGCCCTTGGCGGCGGTGTACGCCTCCATGGAGCCGTGCCAGTCGAGGTGGTCGGGCGCGATGTTGAGGACGGCGCCGGAGTGGGCGCGCAGGCTCGGTGCCCAGTGCAACTGGTAGCTGGAGAGTTCGACGGCGAGGACGTCGTACTTCTCGCGGCCGTTGTCGTCGGGCAGGACGGCGTCGAGCAGCGAGACACCGATGTTGCCGACGGCCTCGGTACGCAGGCCGGCCGCCCGGAGGATCGCGGCGAGCATCCGCACGGTCGTGGTCTTGCCGTTGGTGCCGGTGACGGCCAGCCAGGGCGCGGCGTCGGGGCCCCTGAGCTGCCAGGCGAGTTCGACGTCTCCCCAGACCGGTACACCGGCCTCGGCGGCGGCGCGGAAGAGGGGCTTGTCGGGCTGCCAGCCGGGGGCGGTGACGACGAGTTCGGTTCCCTCGGGGAGGGTCGCGCCGTCGCCGAGCCGTACGGTGACGCCCGTCCCGGCCAGTTCGGCGGCCTGGGTACGGGCGCGCTCGTCGTCGCCGTCGTTGACGACCGTGACGTCGGCGCCGAGGTCCCGCAGGGTGCGGGCCGCCGGGATCCCGGAGACTCCGAGACCGGCGACGGTGACCCGCTTGCCCTGCCACCGGGCACGGAGCCCGGCCGCCGCGTCGGCCGGCTGGGGGCCGCTCACTTGTCGGCCGCCCAGCCCGCGTAGAAGAGTCCGAGTCCGACGATCACGCACATGCCCTGGATGATCCAGAACCGGACCACGACAAGGACTTCGGACCACCCCTTCAGTTCGAAGTGGTGCTGGAGCGGGGCCATCCTGAAGACGCGCTTGCCGGTCAGCCGGAACGAACCGACCTGGATCACCACGGACATGGTGATGAGGGCGAAGAGGCCGCCGAGCAGGGCGATCAGGAGTTCGGTACGGGAGCAGATGGCGAGGCCCGCGAGGGCGCCGCCGAGCGCCAGCGAGCCGGTGTCGCCCATGAAGATCTTGGCGGGTGAGGTGTTCCACCACAGGAAGCCGAAGCAGGAGCCCATGAGGGCGGAGGCGACGACGGCGAGGTCGAGCGGATCTCGTACCTCGAAGCATGCCTCGGGGTTGGTGAGCGTCAGCGCGTTGGCGCAGGACTCCTGGAACTGCCAGAGGCCGATGAACGTGTAGGCGCCGAAGACCATCACCGACGCACCGGTGGCCAGACCGTCCAGACCGTCCGTCAGATTCACGCCGTTGGACATCGCGAGAATCATGAACAGCGCCCAGACCACGAACAGCACCGGCCCGATGGACCAGCCGAAGTCCGTGACGAACGACAGCTTGGTGGAGGCGGGGGTGTTGCCGCGGATGTCGGCGAACTGGAGCGAGAGCACCGCGAAGGCGATGCCGACGATCAGCTGTCCGGCCATCTTCGCCTTGGCCCGCAGGCCCAGCGAACGCTGCTTGACGATCTTGATGTAGTCGTCAAGGAAACCGACCAGGCCCATCCCCGCCATCAGGAAGAGGACCAGCACACCGGAGAACGTCGGGTCCTCGCCGGTGATCACCTTCGCCAGGGCGTAGGCGATCAGCGTGGCCAGGATGAAGGCGATGCCACCCATGGTGGGCGTGCCCTGCTTGCTGCCGTGGCTGCGCGGGCCGTCGTCCCTGATGAACTGCCCGTAACCCTTGCGGGCCAGCAGTTTGATCAGCAGCGGCGTGCCGATCAGGGTCAGGAAGAGCCCGATGGCTCCCGCGAAGAGGATCTGCCTCATCGGCCGGAGACCTCGCCCTCGACTGCGTTCTCGAGCAGTGCCTGGGCGACCCGCTCCAGTCCGGCCGACCTCGAAGCCTTCACCAGCACGACGTCTCCCGAACGCAGTTCACTGCGCAACAGATCGACCGCCGCCTGCGCGTCGGACACGTGCACCGACTCCTCACCCCACGAACCCTCGTTGTAGGCGCCCAGTTGCAGCCAGGACGCTTCCCTGCCCCCGACTGCGACGAGCTTGCTGACGTTGAGCCGGACGGCGAGCCGTCCGACCGCGTCGTGCTCGGCGAGCGCCTCGTCACCGAGTTCGGCCATCGGGCCGAGCACCGCCCACGTGCGTCCGCCGGTTTCCCTGGCGGCACCGCCCATGGCGACCAGCGCGCGGAGCGCTGCCCTCATGGAGTCGGGGTTCGCGTTGTAGGCGTCGTTGACGATCGTCACGCCGTCCGCGCGCTCGGTGACCTCCATACGCCAGCGGGAGAGGGTCTCCGCCTCGGAGAGCGCCAGGGCGATCTCGTCGACGGACATGCCCAACTCATGGGCGACGGCGGTCGCGGCGAGCGCGTTCGACACGTGGTGCTCACCGTACAGCCGCAGCGTCAGCTCGCTGCACCCGGTGGGTGTTCGAAGGCGGAAGGAGGGTCTGCCGAGTCCGTCGATGTGCACGTTCTCTGCCCGTACGTCTGCTTCGTCGGACTCCCCGAACAGCACGACGCGCGCCTTGGTGCGGGAGGCCATGGCGCGTACGAGGGGGTCGTCGGCGTTCAGGACGGCGATGCCGCCCTCCTCGGCGGACGGCAGGGACTCGACCATCTCGCCCTTGGCCTGGGCGATCTGCTCGCGTCCGCCGAACTCGCCGATGTGGGCGGTGCCGACGTTCAGCACAAGGCCGATCCTCGGCGGGACGAGGCCGGTGAGGTAGCGGATGTCACCGATGTAGCGCGCCCCCATCTCCAGGACGAGGAAGCGGGTGTCCTCGGCGGCGCGCAGAGCGGTGAGCGGGAGTCCGATCTCGTTGTTGAGGTTTCCTTCGGGCCAGACGGTGGGGGCCTCGCGCCGCAGGAGTTGGGCGATGAGGTCCTTGGTGCTGGTCTTGCCCGACGATCCGGTGAGCGCGACGGTCGTGGCGCCGGTGCGCTCCACGACGGCGCGTGCGAGGGCGCCGAGGGCCTGTACGACGTCCTCGACGACGATGGCGGGGACCCCGACGGGCCGGACGGCCAGCACGGCGGTGGCGCCCGCCTCGACGGCGCGGCGGGCGTAGTTGTGGCCGTCGACGTTCTCGCCGGCGAAGGCGACGAAGAGGCTGCCGTCCGCGACCCGGCGGGAGTCGATGACGACGGGGCCGGTGACGTGGGCGTCCGGATCCGGTATGTCGTACGACTGCCCGCCGACGATGGTGGCGATCTCGGCGAGGGAGAGGGTGATCACGTGGACCGTCCGGCGAATGGAGGGCGGGTGATGGATGGGGACGCGGGCGCGGTGGGGGTGCGCGCGGGCGCCGGAGGAGAGGGTGGAGAGCTGTCCGGACGGCGCGGGGGGCGGGCGGCGGCCGGCGGGGTGAGGGGGTACGGGAGGACGGTCCGCGGGGAGAGCGTCACCGCGGCGACCGGGCGACGGCCGCCGGAACCCGGCGCCGCCGTCCGGTCGCCGGACGGTGCCCTCATTCCCGACCGGTGCTCTCGCTCCCGTGGCGGCGGGAGCGTTCGATGGCCTCGCGCAGCACCTGACGGTCGTCGAAGGCGCGTACCACCCCGGCGATGTCCTGGCCCTGTTCGTGGCCCTTGCCGGCGACGAGGACGGTGTCGCCCTCGGCCGCCCTCGACACCACGGACGCGATGGCCGCCGCGCGGTCGGCGTCGACCAGGACGTCACCGCGCTCGTGGATCGGCACCTCGGCGGCGCCCGCGAGCATCGCGGCGAGGATCGCGAGCGGGTCCTCGGAGCGCGGGTTGTCCGAGGTCAGTACGGCGGTGTCGGCGAGTCGCGCCGCCGCGGCGCCCATCGAGGGGCGCTTGGACCGGTCGCGGTCGCCGCCGCAGCCCAGGACGATGTGCACCTTGCCCCGGGTGACCTTGCGCAGGGAGCGCAGCACCGATTCGACGGCGTCCGTCTTGTGGGCGTAGTCGACGACGGCGAGGTAGGGCTGTCCGGCGTCGACCCGCTCCAGCCGGCCGGGGACGCCGGGGACGGCCGCGACGCCGTCGGCGGCGATCTGCGGATCGATTCCGGCCACGGCGAGGGTGACGACGGCGGCGAGGGTGTTGGCGACGTTGAACGGGCCGGGCAGCGGGGCCTCGGCGCGGATCCGCTCGCCCTTGGGGCTGACGACGGTGAAGAGGCTGCCCTGCCGGCCGACCTCGACGTCCTCGGCGCGCCAGTCGGCGTCCGGGTGGCCCTCGGCGGAGAACGTCGTGATGGGTACGCCCGCCTCGTGGACGAGCCGGCGGCCGTACTCGTCGTCGAAGTTCACCACGCCGACACGGCTGCGCTCGGGGGTGAACAGCCGTGCCTTGGCCTGGAAGTAGTCCTCCATGCCGGAGTGGAACTCCATGTGTTCCGGGCTGAGGTTGTTGAAGACGGCGATGTCGAAGACACAGCCGTCGACCCGGCCGAGCACCAGGGCGTGGCTGGAAACCTCCATCGCGACGGAGTCCACGCCGCGCTCGCGCATGACGGCGAGGAGCGCCTGGAGGTCGGTGGCCTCGGGGGTGGTGCGCTCGGATTTGATGCGCTCGTCGCCGATGCGCATCTCGACGGTGCCGATGAGCCCGGTGTGGTGTCCGGCGCCGCGCAGTCCGCCCTCGACGAGATACGCGGTGGTGGTCTTGCCGGAGGTGCCGGTGATGCCGATCTGGAGGAGGTCGGCGCCGGGGTGGCCGTAGATCTCGGCGGCCAGTTCACCCATGCTGCCCCGTGGATCGGGGGTCACCAGCACCGGCAGGCCGGTGGCGGCGGCGCGCTCGGCGCCCGCCGGGTCGGTGAGGATGGCCGCCGCGCCGAGGTCGGCCGCCTGGGCGGCGAAGTCGGCGCCGTGGAAGCGGGCACCGGGCAGGGCGGCGTACACGTCCCCTTCGCGTACCGCTCGCGAGTCGTGGGTGATGCCCGTCGCCGCTCCGTCGGCCGGGGGCTCGGCTCCCAGCCGGGCGGCCAGGTCCACGAGCGAGGTCGGCCGGACCTGGTCGGGGCGGGGCGCTCCGGGGTGGTTCACGGGCGCGTCCTTTGTGGTGGTTCGGTACTGATCTGCGTGGGGCACGGCGGTGAGCGTACCGGGCTCACCGGGCCGCGGGCCAAGTGAGGGGCGCCCGGTGCCGGTGCCGTCTGATGGGGGGACGGACGGGTCGTCGTGGTTCCCCGAGTCGGGGGTGATCGTTGTCACTGGGTCGTTCCCTGGGTCACTCGCCGGGTTTGAACTCGACCGGCAGGGGGGCTGCCTTCTTGCCGGTCGGTGGGACCTGGAGGCTCTTGAGAGCGAACTCCATGACCTCCTTGTAGATGGGGCCGCAGATCTGGCCGCCGAAGTAGCTGCCCTCGGTGGGGTTCTGGATGGCGCAGTAGACGGTGATCTGCGGGTCGTCGGCGGGGGCGAAGCCCGCGAAGGACGCGGTGTAGCCCTTGTAGCGTCCGGTCACGGGATCGACGCGGTTGGCCGTCCCCGTCTTGCCTGCGACGCGGTAGCCGGGGATCCGGGCCTTGGTGCCGGTGCCCGCCTCGTCGCCGACGACGGATTCGAGCATGGTGGCCAGCGTCCTGGCCGTCTTCTCGCTGATGACGCGGGTCTGCTTGGGGGCGGTCGCGGGGGTGAAGCGGCCGTCCGGGCCCTGTGTGCCGCGGACCAGGGTGGGCTCGATCCGTACGCCTCCGTTGGCGATGGTCGAGTAGACCGAGGCCGCCTGCATGGCGTTGACCGACAGTCCCTGTCCGAAGGGGATCGTGAACTGCTGGGAGGTCGACCAGTCCTTCGGCGCCGCGAGGATGCCCTGCGTCTCGCCGGGGTAGCCGAGGCCGCTGGGGCTGCCGATGCCGAATTTACGCAGGTAGGAGTGGAGGACCCGGTTGGCCTCCGGCTGGGTTCTGCCGAGCTGGCCGGTCGCCAGGATGGTGCCGATGTTGCTGGACTTGGCGAGGACCCCGTTGAGGGTGAGGTACCAGGTGGGGTGGTCGATGTCGTCCTTGAAGAGGCGGTCGCCGCGGTGGAGCCGGTTGGGCACGGTGACATGGGTGCCGGGCACGGCGGCCTTCTCCTCCAGGACGGCGGCCATGGACATGACCTTGCTGGTGGAGCCGGGTTCGAAGGCGTCCTGGAGCGCGGCGTTGCCCATGGCGGCGCCGTCGGCCTGTGACAGGTCGTTGGGGTCGAAGCCGGGGGCGTTGGCCATGGCGAGCACCTCGCCGGTCCGGGTGTTCTGCACTATGACGTAGCCGCGGTCGGCCTTGGATTCGGTGACCTGTTCGGAGATGGCCCGCTGGGCGGCCCACTGGATGTCCCGGTCGATGGTCAGCTCGATGTCCGTGCCCGGGACCGCGGGATTCTCCCGTGAACCCGCCGTGGGGACGCGCCGGCCGCCGGAGTGGGCGTAGGTGATCTCGCCGTCCTGGCCGGAGAGCTGCTTGTCGAGCATGGACTCCACGCCGCCGCCTCCGTGGCCGTCGGCGTTGACGTATCCCAGTATCCCGGCGGCGAGGTCCCCGTTGGGGTACACGCGCTTGCTGCTGGGCTCCTGGAAGACTCCGGCGAGGACGCTGGCCGGTGCGTCGGCGCCCTTGCCGCCCTTGGCGGTACGGGCCTTCTCGGCCTTCTCCGCGAGGACGGACTTGAGGTCGCTGATCTGGTTCCAGACCTGGGGGGTCTGGCGGTGGGCGAGCACCGCGAAGCGGGACTTGGGGGCCGAGAGCTGCTTCTCCAGCGTCTCGGGCTCCTTGTCGAGGATCGGCGCGAGGAGCGCGGCGGCCTGCTCGGGGGCGTTGTCGACGTTGCTGTCCTCGGGGGTGAACATCTTGGGGTCGGCCGTGATGTCGTGGGCGTCGACGCTGCTGGCGAGGGCGACACCGGCGCGGTCGGTGATCTCGCCGCGCTCGGCGGCCAGGGTGACGCTCGTGAAGCGGTTCTTCTCGGCCTTGGCCGTGTACGCGCTGGCGTCGACCGCCTGGACCTGGAGCAGCCGGACGACGAAGACCAGCATGACGACGGTCAGTCCGAGGCTGACCAGACGGAGCCGGGGGCGGTGGCTGCCGAGCCGGATACGGCGCGAGCCGCGGGCGCCGGGCCGCGCACGGCCCTGCGCGGGGCGTCGCGGTCGGCCGGACGGGCGGGGCGCGGGGCGCTGCGACGCGCGTGATTCGGGCCGGGGGCGCGCGCCGCTCCCGGAGCGCGCGGGGCCGGGGACCCGGCGGCGCGGTGGTTGCTCGGGGGGCACTGGGTCACCTGCCGGAGGTCGTCGGGGTGGGTGTGCCGGACGTCGGTCCGGGCACGGGCGGGGTGGCGGGCGCGCCGCGGGCGCCCGTCGAGGCGGACGGGACCGGCGTGCCGGTCGAGGGGGCGGCGGCCGGGTCCGTGGACTCTTCCGGGGAGGGGGACGCCGGGCTGCCCGTGGGCGACGCCGACGGGGTCACGGAGGGGGCGAGGGAGGCGGGCAGGGTGGGCGCGGCGGGCGGGAAGGCGTCCATGGCGGACGGCGCGGCGTACGGGAGCGCGCCGGCCTCGGACGGGACGCCGGTGATCCTGCCGCGCGGGTCGAGGAAGGCGGGGCTGCCGCCGGGGACCATGCCGAGTTCCCGCGCGCGGCGCTGCAGCGCGTCGGGCGCGGAGAGGCTGTCCACGTCCCGCTGGAGCGCCTGCTGCTCGTCGGTCAGATCGGTGGTCCGCTTCTTCAGCTCGCTCAGCTTGAACGACCCGACGTTGAGTGAGGAGTTCAGCAGGAGCAGGGTGATGAGCCCGCCGCCGAGGAGGAGAACGACCAGCAGGACGAAGGGGGTGCGCGCCGCGGTGCTCGGCCCGGTCGTCGGCATCAGCCGGGCGAGCCGCGCGGCGCGCCCCCTGAGCTGCCTGGCCGGTCCCCTCACCGCACGTCCTCCCGGATCCGCTCGGCGCCGCGCAGCCGGGCGGGGGCGGCCCTGCGGTTCTCGGCGACCTCTTCCTCGGCGGGCAGTTCGGCGCCGCGCGTCAGCAGTTTGAGCCTCGGCTGGTAGCGCTCGGGCACAACGGGCAGGCCGGGGGGCGCGGTGTTGGCGGCGCCGGCCGCGAAGACCTGCTTGACCAGGCGGTCTTCGAGGGAGTGGTAGGCGAGTACGGCGATACGGCCACCGACCGCGAGGGAGGCCACCGCGGCCGGGACGGCGGCTTCCACGGAGGACAGTTCGCCGTTGACCTCGATGCGCAGGGCCTGGAAGGTGCGCTTGGCGGGGTTGCCACCGGTGCGCTTGGCGGCCTGCGGCAGGGCGTCCCGGATGAGTTCGACCAGACGGGCGCTGTCGGTGAAGGGCTCGACGGCGCGTTCCCTTACGATCGCGGACACGATGCGCTTGGCCTGCTTCTCCTCGCCGTACGCCCGCAGGATCCGGACCAGTTCGCCCGGCGGGTAGGTGTTGAGGACCTCGGCCGCGCTCATTCCGGCCGACTGGTCCATGCGCATGTCGAGCGGGGCGTCCTGGGCATAGGCGAACCCCCGCTCCGCCTCGTCGAGTTGCATGGACGAGACGCCGAGGTCGAAGAGCACGGCCTGGGCCTTGGGGATGCCCAGCCGGTCGAGCACGTCGGGCAGTTCGTCGTAGACGGCGTGCACGAGGGTGGCGCGGTCGCCGAACGGGGCGAGGCGCTCGCCGGAGAGCCTCAGCGCCTCCTTGTCCCGGTCGAGCGCGACCAGCCGAGCGGCGGGGAAGGCGGTGAGCAGCGCCTCGCTGTGGCCGCCGAGGCCGAGGGTGCAGTCGACGACGACGGCGCCGGGTTCGGTGAGGGCGGGGGCGAGCAGGTCGAGGCACCGGTCGAGCATCACCGGGACGTGCCGGGTGCCGGTCATTCGCGGGCCTCGCGGGGCCTGGTTCGCTGGCTGCGCTCGCTCATGCGCCCTCTCAGGTCCGGCGTGGATGTACGTACCGCCGAGCGTGAGGAGGCCGAGCCGCACGTACGCCGCACACGCGGGGGAATTCGGGAAGTGTTCCGGTAAGTGTTCGGGATGTCCGTGAACTTCGCGTCACTTTAGTCCACAGGCCCCCTCGGTCAATCAACCGGCCAGCGCGTCGCCCGGCCCGCTGCACAGGGACCGGCGGCGCCGATCGGGCGAAGATCGGGTGAAGATCGAGTGGGGTCCCGACGGGGTGGCGACACGATCACGTGCAAGTGAAATCGGCGCCCGTCACCCGTTCGCCCTCTCGGGCTTTACCCGTGTGGCTTACCTCACACCGGGCCTCGTTGACGATGTTTGTCCGGTCGCACAGCGGGCTTCCGACGCGGGGGAGCATTACCGTCTATAGGTATGTCGACATCCGCGCACCTCCCCGCCGAGTCCGCCCGGGCATCCGCCGGTACGGCCCGAACCGACGGTACGGTCACCGATCGACTCGTGGACGCCAACCGGCACTACGCGAAAGAGTTCGACGACCCGGGGATGGACGCCCGTCCCGTACTGCGCGTCGCCGTGGTCGCCTGCATGGACGCCCGCCTCGACCTGCACGACGCGCTGGGCCTGGAGCTCGGCGACTGTCATACGATCCGCAACGCGGGCGGTGTCGTCACCGACGACGTCATTCGCTCACTCACCATCAGCCAGCGGGCGCTCCAGACCCGCAGCGTCGTGCTCATCCATCACACCGGCTGCGGCCTGGAGGCCATCACCGAGGACTTCAGGCACGAACTGGAAATGGAGGTCGGCCAGCGTCCGGCCTGGGCCGTGGAGTCCTTCAGGGACGTGGACCAGGACGTACGGCAGTCGATGCAGCGGGTGCGGACCTCACCGTTCCTCCTGCACACCGACGACGTACGCGGTTTCGTCTTCGACGTGTCGACCGGCCTTCTGCGGGAAATCGACTCGGCGAACTGACCGCGCCGCCGCACCAGAAACACGGCAACTCCGGCAATTCACACCCACTTATCCACAGGCGAGTGACACGAAGCGGTAACGGCTACAAGAATGCGTGAGTGACAGCGGTGCCCCGGAACCTTCCGGGCGCGGCGTCCGTATTTCGGGGTGGGCCGGGCCGTGAAGAAGAGCCTCGGCCCGTATGAACGGGCCGAGGAGGGCCGGGTGACGACCTATGACGATCGAGCGAGCCTCACAGATCTGACCACCACAGCGGAGCGTGTCCGCGCATCGGTGGAGGGTGTGATCGAGGGCAAGCCTGAGGTCGTACGGCTTTCGCTGACAGTGCTGCTCGCCGAGGGACATCTGCTCATCGAGGATGTCCCCGGCGTCGGCAAGACAATGCTGGCCAAGGCGCTGGCACGTTCCATCGACTGCTCGGTCCGGCGTATCCAGTTCACGCCCGACCTGCTGCCCTCGGACATCACCGGGGTCTCCATCTACGACCAGCAGCGCCGGGACTTCGAGTTCAAGCCCGGTGCGATCTTCGCGCAGATCGTGATCGGCGACGAGATCAACCGCGCCTCGCCCAAGACGCAGTCGGCGCTGCTGGAGTCGATGGAGGAGCGCCAGGTCACCATCGACGGGCAGACGTACGAACTGCCCAGCCCCTTCATGGTGGTGGCGACGCAGAACCCGGTCGAGATGGAGGGCACCTATCCGCTGCCCGAGGCGCAGCGCGACCGCTTCATGGCCAGGGTCTCCATCGGTTATCCGAGCGCGGAGGCCGAGTTGGAGATGCTGGACGTGCACGGCGGGGTCTCGCCGCTGGACGACCTCCAGCCGGTGGCCCACGCGCACGACATCGTGAAGCTCATCGACGCCGTGCGGAAGGTCCATGTGGCCGACTCCGTACGGCGGTACGCGGTGGAGCTGGTCGCGGCGACCCGTACCCACCCGGATCTCAGACTGGGCGCCTCACCGCGCGCGACGCTGCATCTGCTGCGCGCGGCGAAGGCGTCCGCCGCGCTGAGCGGCCGGGAGTACGCGCTGCCGGACGACGTGCAGGCGCTGGCGGCCGCGGTGCTGGCGCACCGGCTGCTGCCCACCGCGCAGGCACAGCTCAACCGCCGGACCGCCGAGCAGGTGGTGCTGGAGATCCTCCAGCGCGTCCCGGTGCCGACGGCCGACGGCGGCAGGCAGGCCCCCGTGGCCACCGCGCCGCTCTACGACCGGCAGCAGCCGGGCGTCCGGCGGCTGTGATGGAGCCCGGCGCCACCGCCTCGGACAGCGAGGGCAGAGGCGGGCTGCGGGCGGCGCTGGGCGGTCTCACCACCCGCGGCCGGTCGTTCTTCGCCGCGGGTATCGCGGCGGCGGTCTGCGCGTACGTACTCGGCCAGGCGGATCTGCTCCGGGTGGGGATGCTGCTGGCCGTCCTGCCGCTGGTCTGTGTGGGCGTGCTGTACCGCACGCGCTACCGGGTCGCGGGCAGCAGGCGGCTCTCGCCGTCGCGCGTGCCTGCGGGCTCCGAGGCCCGCGTCCATCTGCGGATGGACAACGTGTCGCGGCTGCCCACCGGTCTGCTGATGCTCCAGGACCATGTGCCGTACGTGCTGGGCCCGCGCCCCCGGTTCGTCCTGGACCGGGTGGAGGCGGGCGGGCGCCGCGAGGTCTCCTACCGGGTGCGTTCGGACCTGCGCGGGCGCTATCCGCTCGGGCCGCTGCAACTGCGGCTGAGCGACCCGTTCGGGATGTGCGAGCTGACGCGGTCCTTCAGCGCCCACGACACCCTGACCGTCATCCCGCGCACCGAGCCGCTGCCACCGGTCCGGCTGGCGGGCGCGACGGCGGGGTACGGGGACGGGCGGCAGCGCTCGCTGTCACTGGCCGGCGAGGACGACGTCATCCCGCGCGGCTACCGGCACGGCGACGATCTGCGCCGGGTGCACTGGCGCTCCACGGCGCGCTACGGCGAGCTGATGGTGCGCCGCGAGGAGCAGCCGCAGCGGGCCAGATGCACGGTGCTGCTCGACACCCGCCGGCTCGCCTACCAGGGCGCGGGACCGGACTCCGCCTTCGAATGGGCGGTTTCGGGAGCGGCGTCCGCGCTGGTGCACATGCTGGAACGGGGCCTCTCCGTCCGGCTGTTGACGGATACGGGGAGTTCGGTGCCCGGCCAGGGCGCCGACGGATTCGCCGGTTCGTCACAGGAGTCCGCCGACGCGGCCGGACTGATGATGGACACACTCGCCGTCGTCGACCACTCCGACGGAGCCGGTCTCTCCCGCGCGTACGACGTGCTGCGCGGCGGGACCGAGGGACTGCTGATCGCCTTCCTCGGTGATCTCGACGAGGAGCAGACCGCCGTGGCCTGCCGTATGCGCCATCGCAGCGGCGCCGCGGTGGCCTTCGTCCTGGACAGCTCCGGCTGGCTCCAGGAGGAGGGCGAACCGCCCGCGCCGGTCCGGGACCGGCTGCGGCAGTTGCGCGAGTCCGGCTGGAGCGCCCTCGCGGTGCCGGCCGGGGCGGCGCTCCCCGATCTGTGGCAGCAGGCGGCACAACAGCGCACCGGGTCGGGTGCGGCACAGGACTCGGCAGGCTTCTCCGGAGGATGGTCATGAGCGGTCGCGCGAGGCTGGCGCTGTGCGCGTTCGCCGCCACGATGATGGCGGCGGGCGCTCTGCTGCCGCTGGTCGATCCGGCCACCTGGTTCGTCCAGGCGGCCTTCATAGTGGCGGTCCTGGCGGGAGTGGGCGCGCTCGGCCGGCGGGTGCCGCTGGCCAGAACGCTGACCGTGGCGCTCCAGGCGGTCGCGGGGCTGCTCATGCTCACGGTGGTCTTCGCCTCGGAGCAGGCCCTGTTCGGTCTGCTGCCCGGCCCGGACGTCTTCCTGCGCTTCGGTGAGCTGCTGAACCAGGGCGGCGAGGAGGTCGCCCGGTACTCGGTTCCGGCACCGTCGACCAACGGCATCAGGCTGATGCTGGTCGGTGGTGTGCTGGTCATCGGTCTCGCCGTGGACGCGCTCGCCGTGACGTTCCGCAGCGCGGCGCCGGCCGGGCTGCCACTGCTCGCGCTGTACTCGGTCGCCGCCGGTCTCTCCGGCGGCGACGCGTCCTGGCTGTGGTTCCTGCTGGCGGCCAGTGGCTATCTGCTGTTGCTGCTGGCCGAGGGCCGGGACCGGCTCTCCCAGTGGGGCCGGGTCTTCGGCGGCGCTCCGCGCGCTCCGGGCCGTACGGCCGGCGGGATGGACACCGGGGGCGGCAGCACTGCGGCCCCGGTCCGTTCGGGTCACCGGATCGGTGTGATGGCGCTGGGAATCGCGCTGGTGGTGCCCGCCGCGCTGCCGTCGCTGAACGGCGGACTGCTCAACGGCACGGGGGCCGGGTCGGGTTCGGGCCTGGGCGGCGGCACGATCTCCGCCGTCAACCCGCTGGTGTCGCTCCAGGACAACCTCAACCAGCCCGAGGACCGGGAGGCGTTGCGGTACCGGACGAACGCGGAGAACACCCAGAACCTGTATCTGCGGATCATGGCGCTGGACGACTTCGACGGCACGGCCTGGCGCTTCTCCCAGCGCAGTGTCGAGGACGTGCCGAACAGGCTCCCAGACCCACCCGGTCTGCGCGCAGACGTGAGCACCACCGAGATCAAGACGAGTATCTCCGCCGCCGGTTGGTACCGGCAGAACTATCTCCCGATGCCCTATCCGGCCTCGGAGGTGGACATCGAGGGGCGCTGGCGGTTCGAACCGAGCGGCCGCACGCTGGTCGGCGACCGCGGCGAGACGACGCGAGGCGCCCAGTACCAGGTCACCAGCCTGCTGGTGGAGCCGACCCGGGAGCAGCTCTCGGCGGCGCCGAGGCCCCCGGCCTCCCTGGTGCGGGAGTACACCAAGGTGCCGGACGTCCTCCCGGAAGAGGTGGCGGCCACCGCGC
This sequence comes from Streptomyces sp. S4.7, assembly GCF_010384365.1. Classification (NCBI taxonomy): domain Bacteria; kingdom Bacillati; phylum Actinomycetota; class Actinomycetes; order Kitasatosporales; family Streptomycetaceae; genus Streptomyces; species Streptomyces sp. S4.7. Next base: position 1,770,221 of record NZ_CP048397.1, read on the forward strand.
GCGAGGTGACCGAGGGCGCGGCGAACGACTACGAGAGGGCCGTCAGGCTCCAGGACTGGTTCGCCGTGGACGGCGGCTTCACCTACGACACTCAGGTCGCCTCCGGCACGGGCGTCTCGGCCATCAGCCGCTTCCTCAGGGAGAAGGAGGGCTTCTGCGTCCACTTCTCCTTCTCGATGGCGGCGATGGCCCGCACGCTGGGCATCCCGGCGCGGGTGGCGGTGGGCTTCACACCGGGCACACCGCAGTCGGACGGCACGATGTCCGTCGGGCTCCGTGACGCGCACGCCTGGCCCGAGCTGTACTTCGAAGGTGTCGGCTGGACCCGCTTCGAGCCGACGCCGAGCCGGGGCAGCGCCCCGGACTACACGATTCCCGAGGCTCCCTCGGGCGAAGCCAGCGACCCGGCCCAGCCCGAGACCAGCGAGTCGTCCGCGCCGACCTCGCAGCCGTCCACCTCGGACAGCTGCCCGCCCCAGGACGCCAGGATCGGCGAGTGCGGCACGACCGCGCCGGCCGGAGCGCTGCCCCCGACCGACTCGGGGACATCCGCGGGGACGGTGGCCGCCATCACGCTGGGCGTCCTCGCCGTCCTGCTGCTGCCACTGCTGCCACTGCTGTGGCGCACCCGGATCCGGGCCCGGCGTCTCGGTTCCGGGGGCCGGACGCCCGTCGATGCCACGGCCCGCGCGCTGGGCGCGTGGCGGGAGATCATCGACACCGCCTGGGACCACGGCATCCGTCCCGACGAGTCGCGGACACCGCGCAAGACGGCGGCCCGGATCGTGCGGCTGGGGCGGCTGGAGGGTGACGCGGCCGATGCCGTGCACCGAGTCGCGCGTGCGGTGGAGCTGGTGCTGTACGCGCCGGAGCCACGGCCCGTCACGGGTCTCGCCGACGACGCCCAGCGGGTCCGCGTGGGCCTGGGCGACGCGGCGGGCCGCTGGACCAGACAGCGGGCACTTTTCCTGCCGCGCTCCTCCGTTCGAGTGATGTGGGGGCTCGGCGAGCGCTGGGCGGCCGTCACCGATCGCTGGGGAGTGCGCCGCCTGGAGCTGGGCCGCCGGTGGGCGGCGCTGTTCCGCAGGCCGTCGCGGCAGCGGGGCTGAGCGGGTCACCGGGCCGGGAACGGGCGGGGCGGGCGGTACGGGGCGGCTTACGGCCCTGTACCGCCCGCCCCTTTCGTATGTCCGGGTACGCGCCGGATGCCGGGGCGTCCGCCCGGATTCCGGGCCGGGGCAGGTACCCGGATACGGGTGAGGGGCGAGCGCATCGCGCGCGCTCGCCCCTCACCCGTATCCGCCGTCTGTCACGGCCGTCGCACCACTACTGCAAGCTTGGGAACCTCGGAATCGTCCTACTGACCCTGCTCGTCACGGCGACGCTGCCACCGCTGCTCGATCCGGTTCATGAACGAACGGCGCTGTCGAGGCTGCTGCCGACGGTCGGCCGTGGCCTCGCCGGATGCCTGTTGCTCACCCGGTTTCGGGGCCTTGCGCCAGCCGGTGACCGCGAGAACCGCGCAGCCCAGCATGACGAGGAAACCCACCACGCCGATCCAGATCTGCTTGGCGACCATACCGGTCATGAGGAGCGCGATACCCACGAGAAAGCCAGCGATCGCCTGGTAGACCCGTCGCCGGGTGTACGTACGCAGCCCGCTTCCCTCAAGCGCTGTCGCGAACTTGGGATCTTCGGCGTACAGCGCTCGCTCCATTTGCTCGAGCATTCGCTGCTCGTGCTCCGAGAGCGGCACGGAGTCCTCCTAGTCGTCGGTCGCGGGGGGCGACCGGTATGCGGCCCCTTCAGGATAGGCAGGGAATCGCCCCCGTGAAACCCGCCCTCTACGCCATTTCGCCAATCCGGGCCGCCATGCCGACTCGGCCGCTGAGGCGTTGATTCCCCAACCGTCGACCCGTCATGCCGGAAGGCGTACCCCGATCATACGGCGCCGAACGCTCTGCCGGGGGGCCTGTGGCGCACTCCATGCGCAGCTTCGTTGCTGATCAGCCCCGCGATCAATGCTCGCGAGCGTTCTCTGTCAGGCCCGCTTCTCGCCCAGGACGTGCAGCTGGCTCGCGACGGAGTGGAACGAGGGCTGCTCGGCGGCGGCCGCCTCCAGCTTCAGAAGGGCCTCCAGAGCACCCGGCTGAGTGTCCACCAGAACGCCGGGGACCAGGTCGGAGAAGACCCGTACGCCGTGTACGGCGCCCACCTCGGCGCCGGCCTTCTCGACCAGTTCGGTGAGCAGTTCCACGGTGAAGCGCCGGGGCACCGGATCGCCCTCGCCCCAGCGGCCCGCGGGGTCGGTGAGTGCCTGCCGGGCCTCGGTGAAGTGCCCGGCGAGCGCCCGGGAGAGGACGGCGCCGCCGAGGCCCGCGGCGAGCAGGCTCAGCGCACCGGCGGGACGCAGCGCCTCCACCGCGTTCCGCAGGCCCTCGGCCGGGTCGTCGACGTACTCCAGGACGCCGTGGCAGAGCACGGCGTCGTACCCGCCGCGCCCCACCACGTCGAACAGGCCGAGGATGTCGCCCTGGACGCCGTTGACGCGGTCGGCGACGCCCGCCTCGGCGGCCCGGCGCTCCAGCGCGAACAGCGCGTTGGGACTCGGGTCGACGACGGTCACCCGGTGCCCGAGGCGGGCGACGGGCACGGCGAAGTTGCCCGTGCCTCCTCCGGTGTCGAGGACGTCCAGGACCGCCGCGTCACCCACGGCGGCGGCGCGGCTGTGGAGGGCGCGTTCGAGTACCTCCCACACCACGGCGGTACGCAGGGAGCTACGGGGGCGCGACGGCGTCTCTCCACCGAAGGCAGGGGAAGGGTCCGACACGGCAGTTGACTCCTCGGCGCGGTGCAGCCCCAGGTCGCGGGGCGTGAAGGGTGCAGGCACCGCACAGCCTATTGCCTCGGTCGGCCGTCCCCGTCACCCAGCGGCGCCGCCCTTCTCCGGCTGTTCCGCCCGGGGCTGGGGCAGTACCGGTTCGAGCACGAGCAGCCGCTCCACGAGGCGCAGGAACATGGCCACGTCGCGCAGCAGGTCGTCGGCGTCGCGGCTGCTCGCCGCGCCCTGTATGCCGGCCTCGGCCCGCGCCCTGCGGGTGGCTCCGGAGGCGAACAGGGCGCTCCATTCGGTCAGCTCGGGCACGATCTCGGGCAGCACCTCCCAGGCGCTCCTTATGCGCCTGCGGCGCGGGCCGGTCGTGGGCTCGGGCCGGCCACGGGCGGCGAGGACCGCCGCGGCGGTGCGCAGGGCGGCCAGATGGGCCGTGGCATAGCGCTCGTTGGGGGTTTCGAGGGTGGCGGCCTCGTCCAGCCCCGTACGGGCCTGGGCGAGCAGGTCGAGGGCGGCGGGCGGCGCGGTCGCGCGCCGCAGAACGGGGTGGACGTCGGTCGCGGGGCCGGTCAGCGAGGGGGCAGGGCCGCCTGTGCTTCGCCGGCGTGCGGCTGCGGCGTAGGAACTGGCCATGACGAACCTCCTGGTCGTCTCTGTGACGGCTCTGTGGCCGTATGTGTCCATCGTGGAGCACACCACTGACAATCCGCCCTGACCTGCACTTTTGTCTCACCGGCAGGTTCGGAGTAGTTTTTGAACTGACTGGTCAGTACAAGAAAGTGCGAGCTCTGGGGAGGGCGTATGGGAGCCGGGCCGACCGATGAGGCGGTCGCCGAACCGCACGGCGCGGCAGTCGTGGCCGAGGGGCTCGGACTGAAGGGACCGCGCGGCTGGGTCTTCCGTGACGTCGATGTCGACGTACGTCCCGGCGGGATCCTTGCGATCGAGGGCCCCTCCGGCTCGGGCCGCACCTGTCTCCTGCTGGCGCTCACCGGGCGGATGCGCCCCACGGACGGATCCGCGGGGATCGGCGGCCTGCGGGTACCGCGCGCGATGGCCGCCGTGCGCCGTATCAGCGCGCTGGGCCCGGTCACCGGTGTCAGCGAACTCGACCCTGCCCTGACCGTCGCCGAACACCTCCGTGAACGCGTCCTGTTGCGCCGCCGCTACGACACCTCCTTGGGAGGCGCGCTCCGCGCCCTGCTGCGGCCCCGTTCCGAACGCGCCGCCGAGAGGCGGCTCCGTACGGACGACGCACTGGTGGCGGCGGAACTCGACCTCGCGGCCCTGCCCAAGGGCGCCCGTACCTCCGTACGCGATCTGGAACGGCTGGAGGCGCTGCGCCTCTCGGTGGCTCTGGCACTCATCGGCCGGCCGCGCCTGCTCGCCGTGGACGACCTCGACCTCAAGCTCTCCGACGCCGAACGGGCCGCGGCCTGGGACCTGTTGAGGTCGGTGGCCGCCGACGGCACGAGCGTCGTCGCGGTCTGCGGCCGGGCGCCCGCCGGCATCGACACCGTCCGGACGGCCGGCGCACCCCGCCGGGCCGGACGGACCGAAGCCGTGGCGAAGATCCCCGATTACGACAAGAACGAGCGCGACCTCCGTACGGAGGTGATGGCCGACCCCGTCCGGCTCGCCTCCCGCTCCACGCACGAGGCGCCCAACTACGGCACCGGTTTCGCCCCTTACTTCATCCCGCTCTCGCTCTGGGTCGGCGCGATGGTGGCGTACATGCTGATCCAGCCGCTCAACCGGCGTGCCCTCGCGGCCGGTGCCGCCGCCTGGCGGATCGCCGTCGCGGGCTGGCTGCCGGTGGTGGGCATCGGACTGCTCCAGGTGGGCGCGCTGATGTCCGTACTGCACTGGGGACTTGGCCTCCAGATGACGCGCGCCGCCGGTACGGTCGGCTTCCTGGCACTGGTCACCTGCTGCTTCGCGGCGATCACGCAGTGGCTGAACGCCCGCTTCGGGGCCGCGGGCCGGATCCTCGTCCTGGCCGTGCTGATGCTCCAGCTGACCTCGGCCGGCGGCACCTACCCCGTACAGACGAGCCCCGGCTTCTTCAACGCCATCCACCCCTTCCTGCCGATGAGTTACGTCGTGGAGTCGCTGCGCGTCCTCATCACGGGCGGCGGGCTCGGACCGGTCCGGCAGGGCTGCGCCGTACTCGCGGCGTTCACCGCGGGCGCGCTCGCGCTGACCACCGTCGCCGCGCGCCGCGGACAGGTGTGGACCCTCGACCGTCTCCATCCCGAATTGCGGCTGTGAGTCCGAAGAGTGCGCCGGCACCTGTGAGAATCGGGCGCATGGACAGCAGCAGCACCCGCCGGCGGGCCACCCGACAGAAGCTCTACGAGGCCGCGGTGACACTCATCGCCGAACAGGGCTTCTCGGCGACGACCGTCGACGAGATCGCCGAGCGGGCCGGAGTCGCCAAGGGCACGGTCTACTACAACTTCAAGAGCAAGACCGAGCTGTTCGAGGAGCTTCTGCGGCACGGCGTCGGCCTGCTCACCGCCTCCCTGCGGACCGCCGCCGAGGAGACGGCGGAGCGCGACGGGACCAGCGTGGAGGCGCTGGACGCCATGATCCGGGCGGGGCTCGCCTTCATCGACCGCTATCCGGCGTTCACCCAGCTCTACGTGGCCGAACTCTGGCGCACCAACCGCGCGTGGCAGTCCACGCTGCTGGTGGTGCGTCAGCAGGCCGTCGCCGTCGTGGAGAAGGTGCTCCAGGAGGGGATCGACGGCGGTGAGCTGAGCCGTGAGATCGATGTCCCGCTGACCGCCGCCGCGCTGGTGGGCATGGTGCTGGTGGCGGCCCTGGACTGGCAGGCGTTCCAGCCCGAGCGGTCGATCGACGACGTGCACTCGGCGCTCTCGTTACTCCTGCACGGACGGGTCGGCGGAAGCGGACCCGTTCCTCACTGAGAGCCCGGTCGACACGGGGGGACGCAGGAGGACACAGGGGGCGGGGGGACGCGGAAACGCGCCGTTCCGGTCGGGTTTCCTCACTCCCGACCGGAGCGGCGCATCGCCTCACCCCGTGGCGGTCTGGGTGCCACACCGCTCCGCCGCCCCGTGCCGGCGGTTTCGGCGTCGCGCCCCTCCCGTGCCCCACACTCTTCCGTCTTCGCAGGTGGGGGCCTATCCGCGTCTCTACTCATCTCATGTACTAGGTACGGATACTCACCACCCCGTTCGAATCCTCACCCGTCCGGCCCACACGCTGACTACGATTTCGTCCGTGTCCGTACTTCCCCTTGTCTTCACCAGCGGCTGGGCCAGCGGTATCAACGCGTACGCGGTGGTTCTGCTGCTCGGCGTATTCGGCGCGACCGGGCTGACCGACGAGGTCCCCGAGTCGCTCCAGCGCACCGATGTGCTGGTCGTCGTGGGCGTGCTCTTCGTCTGCGAGGCGGTGGCGGACAAGATCCCTTACGTCGACTCGATCTGGGACTCCGTGCACACGGTGATCAGGCCGCTGTCAGGTGCGGTGGTCGCGGCGCTGCTCGCCGGGCAGAGCGGCTCGCTCCCGGAGATCACGGCGGGCGCCGTCGGCGGATCGACCGCCCTGGTGAGTCATCTGGTGAAGGCCGGCACGAGGATGGCGGTCAACACCTCCCCGGAGCCCTTCAGCAACATCGCCGTCAGCACCCTGGAGGATCTCGGCGTCGCCGGGATCATCACGTTCGCGATCTTCCACCCGCTCGCCGCCGCGATCGTCGCGGGCGGCCTCCTGCTGCTCGGCATCGTGATCATCATCTTCCTGGCGTCGAAGATCCGCCGGTTCCGGCAGCGCAGGGCGCAGAGACGCGAGGAACGGCGCCTCGCCACGTCGTGGCCACCCTGACCCGGCGCTTCCTCGTCCCGCTCTCCCCGTTCCCGCGTTCCCGCGTTCCCCGGCCCGGCATCCCGGCTTCGGCGCCGGGAAAACAGGCCGCTAAGGTCCACTTCCATGGCACTGATTGCGGTGATCGGCGCCGGGATGGGCGCGATGGCGGCGGCTGCCCGGCTGGCAGTGGCCGGGCACCGGGTGACGGTGTACGAACGCTCGGCGACGTACGGCGGCGCCCTGGGCCGGTTCGAACGCGACGGGTTCGCGTACGACACGGGACCCACGCTGCTGCATCTGCCGGCCGTCTACCGGGACCTGTTCCTCAAGACCGGCAAGAAGCCGCTCGAGGAGTGCGTACGGATGACCCAGGTCGACCCGGCGAGCAGGCATCTCTTCCCCGACGGCACCGAGGTCCGCCTGCCGAACGCGTCGCGCGCCGGAGTCGTCTCGGCCCTGGACGCCGCGCTCGGCGACGGAGCGGGGACACGGTGGGGAGACTTCCTCGGCCGGGCCCGGGACGCCTGGGACCGTTCACGGCGGCCTCTGTTGGAGGAGCCGCTGCGGAGCGACTGGCAGGTACTGGGTCGCGATCCGTATCCGGCCGTCCGGCAGCGCAGGCTGCTGCGTGCGCCCCGGGTGGCGGGCACCGTCGCCGAGGTGGGGACGGGAGAGCTGGCCGACCGCCGGCTCGCCGCGCTGTTCGAGGGGTACGTCCTGTCGTACGGACTCGATCCGCGGCGCACCCCCGCGAGCGCCGCCCTGCTGCCGTACATGGAGCAGACTTTCGGCACCTGGTACGTGCGGGGCGGGATGCGGGCGCTGGCGCACGCGGTGTACGAGCGGTGCCTGGAGCGCAGGGTGGAGTTCGTCTTCCGGGCCGATGTGATCCGGATCGTCGAGAAGGACGGCCGCGCCGCCGGTGTCGAGCTGGCGCCGGGACCGGCCGCCTCCGCCCCGACGGTCGTGGAGGCGGACCATGTGGTGGCGGGCACGGCCCCGGAGGCGCTCGTGGACCGGGAGTTGTGGCGGGACGACGACGTACGGCCCTGGGACGCGGGCGGAAGCGGGGTGCCGTCGGTCCCCGGCAGGTTCTCGGTGCTGCTGGCCCTGCGCGGCGGCAGGCCGGACGGCACGGCGCACCGGACGGTGGTGCACTCCCCCGACGGCGGCGACGAGGCCGGCGCGGTGTTCTCCGGCCGGACGGCGCAGCGGCCGACGGTCACGGTGCTGCGGCCCGACGACCCGACGACGCGTCCGGACGACGGGCACGAGGCGCTCACCCTCACGGCGACCGTCGCACCGCACGGTCCGGTGGACTGGAACGACGCGGGGCTGCGTGAGCGGTACGCCGATGTACTGGTGGAGGCGGCCGGCGCCGCCGTGCCGGAACTGCGGGAGCGGCTGTCCTGGCGGGAGATCCGTACGCCCGCCGACACGGCGGCCGGCACCGGGGCACGGGGCGGCTCGGTGCCCGCGCCCTCGCTGGCGGGTGCGGAGGGCCGGCTGCTGCGTCCGTCGAACAGCACGCGGCTGCCCGGTCTGTATCTCGTGGGCGGCGAGGCGCACCCGGGTGGCGGGCTGGCGCACGCGGGCATGTCCGGGACGTTGGTCGCCGGGCTGATCGTGGAGGGCGCGGACTTCCGCGGGTCGCGCTGAACTCCCCGCGCGGCCGGGCGAGGACATCTGACACCGTTCGAACCCGCGCGGACGTCGCGGGAGTTGGGCGGGCCGTCAGTCAGTAGCGGTAGCGCTGCTCGTCGTGGTCGGGGTCGTAGCCGTACTGCTCGGGCGCCTGCTGCGGCATCGGGGGGATGTTCTCGCCCTCTCGCTGTTGCGGGACCCAGACCCCGCCGGGCGGCGTCTCCGCGCCGTACTCGGGCGACCCCGCCCGGCCGCCGCCCTGCCCGTTCTGGTCGCCGTAGGGGGCCGCGTACTGCTGCTGGCCGCCGTAACTGTCGTACGCGCCGTAGGAATCGCCGCCGCTGTTCGTGGCGCCGTACGGGTCGCTGTAGGCGGCGTACTGCTGCTGCCCCGTGTCGTAGTCGTACTGACCGCTCTGGCCGCTCTGCGCCGCGTACGGGTCCTGCTGACCGCCGTACGCGTCTTGGCCCTGGCTCGCGTAGGGGTCCCCGGCACCGTAGGTGTCGGTGGAGCCGTAGGCATCCTGGGCCTGACCGGAGTAGGCGTCCTGGCCCGCGTAGGCGTCGTGACCGGCGTAGGTGCCTTGGCCCGTGGGGGCGTCGTAACCGCTGTACGGGTCGTAGTTGCCGTACTGGGTCGCCTGGTAGGCCGCGTCGCTGTACACGCCGTACTGCCCGGTCTCGTCGGGCATCGGCTCCGGCTCGTAGACCGAGGCCGCGAGCGGGGGCTCGCCGGGGACGGGACCGGCGCCCATGTTGTCCGCCGCGACGGGCCGGTACTCCAAGTCCGAGACTTCCAGGCTCGGTTCGCGTGTCTCGGCCTCACCGCCGCCGGCCCTGCGGCGGCGGCTCACGCCGGGGCTGCCGCCGATCGCCCAGCCGGTGGAGAAGCCGCGGCGGAACGAGAGCGTCACATAGGTCTGGCCGACCGCGAACGCGATCGCGCCGACGGCGATGACCGGAACGGACGCGAGCAGGACACCCAGCACCACGCCGACGAAACCCGTGAAGGCGAGAAGTCGCCAACGGAGCCGCGCCTTGTACTGGAGCAGTACTTCACCCAGCAGCCACAGCGCGACGATGCCGAACGCGATGTAGAGGACCGTCCAGCCCATGCCCGCCCCTCTCCTGCGGTCACCGCCCCGGGTCGGGGCGTGTACGACCGGTCACGACTGCTCGTGCCGTCCGAGATTCTCGTAAATTTCGAGCGTCGCCGTGGAGTTGTTGAGTGTAATGAAGTGGAGTCCGGGGACACCCTCCGCGCGCAGCGTCGCGCAGAACTCAGTCGCGTACTCGATACCGATGGAGCGTACAGCGGCGGGATCCTCCGCGGCGGAGAGGATCCGCTCTTTCAGTGCGGGGGGCAGCGACGCGTTGCTGAGCTGCGAGAAGCGCTCGATCTGCCGGACGTTGGTGACCGGCATGATCTCCGGGATGATCGGGGTGTCGCAGCCGGCCGCCGCCACCTTGTCCCGCAGCCGCAGATAGTCCTCGGGGTCGAAGAACATCTGGGTGATGGCGTAGTCGGCGCCCGCGCGGCACTTGGCCACGAAATGCCGGATGTCGCTCTCCCAGTCGGGCGAGCGCGGATGCATCTCGGGGAAGGCGGCGACGCCCACGCAGAAGTCGCCGGACTCCTTGATCAGACGGACCAGGTCGGCCGCGTACGTCACGCCCTCGGGGTGTTTGACCCACTCGCCCATCGGGTCGCCGGGCGGGTCTCCGCGCACGGCGAGGATGTTCCTGATCCCGGCGTCCGCGTACTGGCCGATCATGTTCCGCAGCTCGGCGACCGAGTGGTTCACCGCGGTGAGGTGGGCGACCGGGGTGAGTGTGGTGTCGGAGGCGATCTGCTGGGTCGCCTTGACCGTGCCCGCGCGGGTGGAGCCCCCGGCGCCGTAGGTCACCGAGACGAAGTTCGGGGCGACGGCCTCGACCCGGCGCAACGCGTTCCAGAGGTTCCGCTCGCCCTTCTCCGTCTTGGGCGCCCAGAATTCGAACGAGTACGACAATTTGCCGGTCGCAAGCAGGTCACGCACCGTACGAGCGTGATCCGTCCTGGTCGAAGCTGTACCAAGGGCCATACGGGAAGGTTATCGAGGGCACGGCGATCACCCAACCAGAGCAGGCCTTTTTGTCCATTTCACACCATGCCTGTCCACCCCTCGGACAGCGCACCCGCAACCGGAGCCGGGGGTCCGGGGGTCCGGGGCTTTGGGGCGGGTGACGGTGGTGCGGCGGACCGTGTCAGGCGACCCGGTCCCGTACGCGCTTGGCGATGCCGGCGGCCGCCATGGCCGGGTCGTCCGCCTCCGTGAGGGCCCGTACGACCACGACCCGGCGGGCCCCGGCGTCCAGCACCTCTTCGAGGTTGCCCGTGTCGATCCCGCCGATCGCGAACCACGGGCGCCGGGTGGCCATCGACGCCGCGTACCGCACGAGGTCGAGTCCGGGGGCGGGTCGGCCCGGCTTGGTGGGGGTGGGCCAGCACGGCCCCGCGCAGAAGTAGTCCACGCCGGGCTCGCCGGCCGCGGCCATCACCTCGGCCTCGGAATGTGTGGAGCGGCCGATCAGCAGCTCCGTACCGAGGATGGCGCGGGCGGCGGAGACGGGCAGGTCCCCCTGGCCCAGGTGCAGCACGTCGGAACCGATGGCGTGCGCCACGTCCGCCCGGTCGTTCACGGCCAGGAGCTTGCCGTGGCGTCGGCAGGCGTCGGCGAAGACCTGAAGGTGGTCCAGCTCCTCGGCCGCCTCCATGCCCTTGTCACGAAGCTGCACGATGTCCACACCGGAGGTGAGGACGGCGTCCAGGAACTCGGGAAGATCCCCCTGCCGCTTCCGTGCGTCCGTGCAGAGATAGAGCCGGGCGTCGGACAGCAGATCGAGTGCGCTGGGCGCACCGGGCGCTGCGGGCATGCGGGTCTCCCCCGTCGGATCGTTGTCATGACGGCCGTGCGCGGGCCGGGGGCCGCCCGGCCCGCGCACGGCCGGTGGTGGTGGTGCCGTCAGACGGCGAGCGCCTGGGCGCGGCGCTTCACCTCCGTACCGCGATTCTCGCTGAGGGCCTGCGCGGGCGTGCCCGGCAGGGACGGGTCGGGAGTGAAGAGCCACTCGAGCATCTCTTCGTCGGTGAAGCTGTCGTCCCTCAGGAGCGTCAGGGTCCCGGCGAGGCCCTTGACGACCTTCTTGCCGTCGATGAAGGCGGCCGGCACCTGAAGCGCCCGATTCTCACCGCGGCGCACGGCGATCAGCTGACCCTCCTTCACCAGTTGACGCACACGCGTCACCTCGATATCGAGCATTTCCGCGATATCGGGCAGGTGAAGCCAGGCAGGGACGAGAGCATCGATCTTTGCGTCAATCTCAGTCACAGGACAAGCCTGCCATCCCGGACTGACAGTCGGAAGCCGAGCCGGGCACCGACTGGGCCGACGAGCGGTACCCCCGGCCCGGGGAGAGCGCGCGGGACACGGTCACAGAGCCGTCAGTTTGAGCGGTACGGCGGGGTCGGCGGCCCGCCGCGTGTCGATCCGCGCACCCGCCGCGACGAGCTTGCGGCCCTGCGCCAGGTCTCGCGGTCTGCCGACGGCGAGCAGCGCCACCAGCGCCCCTTCCCGCAGCCACAGGACCGACCAGGCGGCGCTCGCCGGGTCGCCGCGCCACAGGAGGGCGTCGGCCCGGTCGTGGTGGCCCGCGTACTGCACGAAACGGCCGAACTGCTCGGACCAGAAGTACGGCACCGGGTCGTAGGGCTCGTGGGACTCCCCCACGATGTCGGCGGCGACCGTGCGCGGCCCCTGGAGCGCGTTGTCCCAGTGGTGCACCATCAGCCGCTCCCCGTAGCGGGCCGAGGGGAACGAGGCGCAGTCCCCGACCGCGTACACACCGGGCGCCGAGGCGCGCAGCCGGTCGTCGGCGGTGACGGCGCCCTCGGCGCCGGTCACGATGCCGGATCCCGCCAGCCAGGCCGTCGCGGGTCTGGCGCCGATGCCCACGACCACCGCGTCCGCCGCCTGCTCACGGCCGTCGGAGAGAACCACCCGGCCGGGCTCGACGCTCGCCACGCGCGCGTGGGTGAGGAGTTCGGCGCCGCTCTCGGCGTACCAGTCGGCCATCGGAGTGGCGACCTCGGCGGGCAGGGCGCCGGCGAGCGGATGGGCCGCCGCCTCGACGACGGTCACCTCGCAGCCGGCCTCCCTGGCCGCGGTCGTGAACTCGGCGCCGATCCAGCCCGCTCCCACCACGACGACATGGTGCTTGCGCTCCAGGACGGGGCGCAGCCGCGCCGCGTCGTCCAGGGTGCGCAGCAGGTGAACACCCGGGACCCCGTCGGCGCCCGGCAGGGTGATCGGTTCGGCGCCGGTGGCGATGACCAGCGCGTCGTAGGGAACCGGCCCCGCCTCCGTGTCCACCTCGTGGTCCGCCGGGCGCACACCGGTCACTTCGAGACCCAGCCGCAACTCCGCACGGAGCGCGTCGAAGTCCACGTCGAAGGCCGAACCTTCCGCCGCACCGAGGAGGACGGCCTTCGAGAGTGGGGGCCGGTCGTAGGGCTGGTGACGCTCGGCGCCGATGAGGGTGACGGGGCCTTCGTGCCCCAGTTCGCGCAGTGCCACGGCGGTCTGCACACCCGCCATTCCCGCGCCGACGACGACGGTGCGCCGCTCGTCCGTCTGCTTCCGCTGCTCGCTCACCCGATCACCTTATGGAACCGGCGGGGTCGACGACTCCCTTACAGGGGGCGGGGACAGGGGGTTACCCTGACCGTAAAGCACTTGTCATCAGTGGCGAACAGAAGACTTCACACCTCGCGGGAGCCCGTACGCACCGGGCTGAGAGGGAGGCTGACGCGGCCTCCGACCGTACGAACCTGATCCGGGTCATGCCGGCGAAGGGAGGAGCTGGACACCCATGCGGTCATCTCATGTTCGGTACCGGGAATCCGGGCGGTCCGACGTCCTGGTGGTCGGGGGCGGGATCATCGGCCTGGTCACCGCCTGGCGCGCGGCGCAGCTCGGGCTCGGCGTCACCGTCGTCGATCCGGAGCCGGGCGGCGGCGCCGCGCGGGTCGCCGCCGGGATGCTCGCCGCCGTCAGCGAACTCGACCACGGCGAACAGACCTTGCTGGCGCTGAACATCGCCTCGGCGCAGCTGTATCCCGACTTCGTCGCCGAACTGGAGTCGGTGACGGGGCAGGAGACCGGCTACCGCGCCTGCGGCACGCTCGCCGTCGCTCTCGACAGCGACGACCGGGCGCAGCTGCGTGAACTCCACGCCCTCCAAAGGAGGTCGGGTCTGGAGTCGCAATGGCTCACCGGCCGCGAGTGCCGGCGGCTGGAGCCGATGCTCGCTCCCGGCGTCCGCGGCGGGCTGCGGGTCGACGGGGACCACCAGATCGACCCGCGCAGGCTCGCGGCCGCCCTCGTGACGGCCTGTGAGCGGTCGGGGGTGGTCTTCCACCGGGCGTGGGCCGAACGGCTGCGGGTGGCCGGGGACCGGGCCGCCGGGGTCACGGTGGCCGGCGGCGCCGAACTGGGCGCCGATCAGGTCGTCGTCGCCGGGGGCAGCCTCAGCGGGCGGCTGGCGGGCGTGCCGGACGACGTCCTGCCTCCGGTACGTCCGGTCAAGGGCCAGGTCCTGCGGCTGACGGTGCCGCGCCCGTACGCCCCGTTCCTGTCCCGGACGCTGCGGGCCGAGGTCCGCGGCAGCCACATCTATCTCGTGCCGCGCGAGAACGGCGAGCTGGTCGTCGGGGCGACGAGCGAGGAGCTGGGCTGGGACACGACGGTGACTGCGGGCGGGGTGTACGAGCTGCTGCGCGACGCCCACGAACTGCTCCCCGGCATCACCGAACTGCCGCTCACCGAGACCCTCGCCGGGCTGCGGCCGACGTCGCCGGACAACGCCCCGCTGCTCGGGCCGACCGCCCTGCCGGGGCTGCATCTGGCCACCGGGCACCACCGCAACGGGGTGCTCCTGACGCCCGTCACGGGCCGGGTGATGGCCACCGTCCTCACGACGGGTGAACTGCCGGACCACGCACGGCCCTTCACCCCCGCACGCTTCCCGCCCGGTGGCGCCTCGGCCCCCTCCCCCACCGTCCGTGCAGGTCAGGAGCAGCACGCATGACCGACACCGTGAATTCGCACCCGTCCGGCAGCGGGCCCGGGTCCATGACCGTCTCGGTGAACGGGGAAGCCCGCGTCCTCGCCGGCCCCGTCACGCTCGACGTCCTCGTCGCGACCCTGACGGCCGCTCCCTCGGGCGTCGCCGCCGCGCTCAACGAGACCGTCGTCCCGCGCGGGCGCTGGTCCGACACCACCCTGTCCGACGGCGACCGCGTCGAGATCCTCACCGCGGTCCAAGGAGGCTGACCCGATGTCCGACGACCGGCTCACCATCGGCGGCGCCGTCCTCAACTCCCGGCTCATCATGGGGACGGGCGGCGCGCCGAGCCTCGACGTCCTGGAGCGGTCCCTGACCGCGTCCGGCACCGAACTCACCACCGTCGCGATGCGCAGGCTGGACCCGAACGTGCGGGGCTCGGTCCTGTCCGTCCTCGACCGGCTGGGCATCCGGGTCCTGCCGAACACGGCGGGCTGCTTCACCGCGGGCGAGGCCGTCCTCACCGCACGGCTCGCACGCGAGGCGCTGGGCACCGACTGGATCAAGCTGGAGGTGGTGGCCGACGAACGGACGCTGCTGCCCGATCCGATCGAACTGCTGGACGCCGCCGAGACGCTGGTGGACGACGGCTTCACCGTCCTGCCGTACACGAACGACGATCCCGTGCTCGCCAGAAAGCTGGAGGACGTGGGGTGCGCGGCGATCATGCCGCTCGGCTCCCCGATCGGATCGGGTCTGGGCATCCGTAACCCGCACAACTTCCGGCTGATCACCGATCACGCGCGCGTGCCGGTGATCCTGGACGCGGGGGCGGGTACGGCGTCGGACGCCGCCCTCGCCATGGAGCTGGGCTGCGCGGCCGTGATGCTGGCTTCGGCGGTCACGCGCGCCCAGGAGCCCGTCCTGATGGCCGAGGCGATGCGGCACGCGGTCGAGGCGGGCCGGCTGGCGCACCGCGCGGGGCGCATTCCGCGCCGTCACTTCGCGGACGCCTCGTCTCCCACGGAGGGGCTGGCGGCGCTGGATCCGGAACGCCCGGCTTTCTGAGGCCCCGTGCGCCCCGCGCTCCCCGGCCGAGGTGGGGCTCCCCCGGATAAGGCGACGGCCGATTGCCGCGATGCGGTGTGCGTGCTGTCACAAGACGGCTCCAGTGGCGTGTCGGGCCCGACCCGGGGCTGCGGGAGTGTCGGCGGCGGCTCGTAGACTCAACGGGTGGATACGACCCTTAGGGACCCTCTCGTCGGGCAGGTGCTCGACGGCCGTTACCGCGTCGACGCGCGCATCGCCGTCGGCGGCATGGCCACGGTCTACCGGGCCGTCGACACCCGGCTCGACCGGGTCCTCGCCCTGAAGGTGATGCACCCGGCCCTGGCGACCGACGCCACCTTCGTGGAGCGTTTCATCCGCGAGGCCAAGTCGGTGGCGCGGCTGGCGCATCCGAACGTCGTCGGGGTCTTCGACCAGGGCGCCGAGGGCGCCTACGTGTACCTGGCGATGGAGTACGTGGAGGGCTGCACGCTGCGGGACGTCCTGCGCGAGCGCGGCGCCCTCCAGCCGCGTGCCGCCCTCGACATCCTGGAGCCGATGCTGGCCGCGCTGGGCGCCGCCCACCGGGCCGGTTTCATCCACCGGGACATCAAGCCGGAGAACGTCCTGATAGGGGACGACGGCCGGGTGAAGGTCGCCGACTTCGGCCTCGTACGGGCCGTCGGCTCGGTCACCAACACCACCGGCACGATCCTCGGCACGGTCTCCTACCTCGCCCCGGAGCAGATCGAGTACGGCACCTCCGACACCCGGGTCGACGTGTACGCGTGCGGTGTCGTCCTGCACGAGATGCTGACCGGCGCCAAACCGCACGGCGGGGACACCCCCGCGCAGGTGCTCTACCTCCATCTGAACGAGGACGTGCCCGCGCCGTCCGCCGCGGTGCCCGGTATGGCGGTCGAGCTGGACGAACTGGTCGCCGCGGCCACCGCGCGCGATCCGGAGATCCGGCCCGAGGACGCGGTGGCGATGCTCGCGCTGACCCGGCGCACGCGCGCCGCGCTCGACGACGCGCAGCTGGACGCGGTAGCGCCGCAGGCCACCGCGGAGACCTCGTCGGCCGCCCGTGCGACGAAGCGCGGGACACGGGGCGGCAACGGGGCGGTCCCGGTCGGCGCCTCGCAGCCGTCCCAGGACGGCCACGACAGCGCCACCGGCAGCGGGAGCGGGCGCTCCCACGACGCGTCACCCGCCCCGCACGGCGCCTCCCGCGGCGCGGCAGTCCACGGCTCCGACGACCGCACGAGCGTGATTCCGCGCCTCGTCCGCCCCGACGCCTCGCCCGACGATTCCGGTACCGCCGACCTGTCGGCCGCCTCCCACGGAGACGACCAGGTCCGCCGCACCAGTCGGCTCACGATGCCGCCTCCGGGCCCGGAGGCGCCCGCGCACCGGCCGCCCGCGCGCCGCCGGACCGGCAGGCTCGCCTCCGCGCCCCGCGGGAGCGTCCTGGCGGTCGTGGTCGCCGCACTGCTGGTGCTCGGTGTGGGCGTCGGCGTCTGGTATATCAACTCGGGGCAGTTCACCCGCGTCCCCTCGCTCCTCGGGCAGACCGAGCAGACGGCGAAGAAGCGCCTCGGTGCCGCCGGGCTCGACGCGAGCGTCGAGAAGGACTTCAGCGACACGTTCGAGCGCGGCACGGTCATGCGCACCGACCCGGAGCCCCGGGCGCGGATACGGGGCAACGGATCGGTGACCCTCGTCATCTCCCGCGGCCCGGAGATCGTGCGGGTCCCGGACCTGGCCGGCGAGTCGCTGGCCGACGCCAAGGACGCGCTGAGGAAGGTCGGGCTGGCGCCGGGCGTCGTCGCCCGGTCCTTCGACGAGCAGACCGATCAGGGCGACATCATCCGCACGCAGCCGAAGGCGGGTACGGAGCTGCGGCCCGACGCGGGCGTGGCGCTGGTGGTCAGCAAGGGCAGGCCGGTCCACATGCCCGATGTGACGGGCCGGTCCGAGGAGGAGGCGACCGCCTCGCTGGAGGACGCGGGACTCGATGTGAAGATCGCGGCCGAGCGCGTCAACTCCCCCGAGGAATCGGGCGCGGTGGCCAGGCAGTCCGCGAAGGAGGGCAGCAGGCTCGCCCGCGGCGACACCGTCACGCTGACGATCTCCAAGGGCCCGCGGATGCTCGCCGTCCCGGACGTCACGGGGAAGTCGACAGACGCGGCCACGAGCGAGCTGAACGACGCCGGCTTCGAGGTGGAGGTCGACCGGAGCTTCCCGTTCCTGGACGACACCGTGTCGAAGCAGTCCGTCGAGGGCGGCGAGAAGGCCGCCGAGGGCAGCACCATCACCATCTCGACCAAGGGAATCTGAGGCTTGACGCTCCCCGACCGCCCGCGCAATCCCGTCGGCGGCCACGTCCCGGTGGCGGGCGGTCTCGCCCGCGTGGGGCTGGCCTGGGCGCGTGACATCGGCGCCGAGACCGTCCAGGTCTTCGTGGCCAATCCGCGCGGCTGGGCGACGCCCGGCGGGAACCCGGCGCAGGACGAGCTGTTCCGGGACCGGTGCGCCGCCGAGGGGCTGTCCGCGTACATCCACGCGCCGTATCTGATCAACTTCGGCTCCCACACGCCGGAGACGGCGGAGAGGTCGGTGCACTCACTGCGGCACAGCCTGCGCCGGGGCCGGGAGATCGGCGCCCCGGGCGTCGTCGTCCACACCGGCTCGGCGACCGGCGGCCGGCCGCGCGAGGTGGCACTGGCGCAGGTACGGGAGCGGATGCTGCCGCTCCTGGACGAGCTGACGCACGACGACGACCCGTATCTGCTGCTGGAGTCGACAGCGGGGCAGGGCTCCTCGCTCTGCTCGCTCGCCGAGGACTTCGGTCCGTACTTCGACGCGCTCGACGCGCACCCCAGGCTCGGCATCTGTCTCGACACGTGCCACATCTTCGCGGCGGGCCACGATCTGGCCGCGCCGCACGGGGCGCACCGGACACTGGACCGGCTGGTGGAGACGGTGGGTCCCGGCCGGCTCAGGCTGATCCACGCCAACGACTCCAAGGACGTGTCGGGCGCCCGTAAGGACCGGCACGTGAACATCGGCGCGGGCCATATCGGTGAGGCGCCGTTCCAGGCGCTGTTCTCGCATCCGGCGACCGAGGGCGTGCCGCTGGTGATCGAGACCCCCGGCGGCAAGGAGGGCCACGCGGCGGACGTGGCCCTGCTGAAGAAGCTGCGCGACGCCTGAACCCATTGCGGAACCCCCAGAGGCCGGGACTTCGACGGCTAGAGCTCCGGGCCGTCCCCGGGGCCTTCCTGGTACGAGTAGCGCTGTTCGCTCCAGGGGTCGCCGATGTTGTGATAGCCGCGCTCCTCCCAGAAGCCGCGGCGGTCGGCGGTCATGTATTCCACGCCCCGGACCCATTTCGGGCCCTTCCACGCGTAAAGGTGCGGCACGACGAGCCGCAGCGGAAATCCGTGTTCGGCGGTGAGGAGTTCACCGCCGTTGTGGGTGGCGAATACGGTCCGTTCCGAGGTGAAGTCGGCAAGACGGACATTCGCGCTGTAGCCGTACTCGGCCCAGATCATGACATGGGTGACGGCCGGCGCCGGCGGAGCGAGTTCCAGGATCGTACGGGCGAGCACTCCGCCCCATTCGGCCCCGAGCATGCTGAATTTTGTCACGCAATGCAGATCGGCGACGACCGTCGAGAACGGCAGGGCCGAGAACTCCTCGTGATTCCAGCAGCGCTTGTCCCCGTCGGCCGTGGCGCCGAAGACCCGGAACTCCCAGCGCTCGGGCCTGAACTTCGGCACGGGGCCGTAATGCGTGACCGGCCAGCCACGCTGGAGCCGCTGCCCCGGCGGAAGCCCGGACTGCGCCGACTCCCGTTCTTCCCGGCTCCGCGGCTGACCCATGCCTTCCATGGTGACAGACCACGAAGGGTGGTCATGACCAGGTACAGCCCGATTCGGGCAACTGCTACTAAGTACGGCCTTACTGGACGCCCTTCGGAAGTCGGTGCGAGGATGCGCGCATCCTGGCCAGTCCCCGTGCGGAAGGAGCCTCTGCGATGCAGGGCGACCCCGAGGTCATCGAGTTCCTCAATGAGCAGCTGACCGCCGAATTGACAGCGATCAACCAGTACTTCCTCCACGCCAAAATGCAGGAGAACTTCGGTTGGACGAAGCTCGCCAAGTACACACGGTCCGAGTCCTTCGACGAAATGAAGCACGCGGAGATCCTGACGGACCGAATTCTCTTCCTGGAGGGTCTGCCGAATTATCAGCGGCTTTTCCATGTACGGATCGGCCAGACCGTCACCGAGATGTTCAACGCCGACCGGCAGATCGAGGTCGAGGCGATCGACAGGCTCCGGCGCGGGGTCGACGTCATGCGGGCCAAGGGCGACATCACGTCGGCGAAGATCTTCGAGTCGATCCTGGCGGACGAGGAGCACCACATCGACTATCTCGACACCCAGCTGGAGCTGGTCGAGAAACTCGGTGAGGCGCTGTACATCGCGCAGCTGATCGAGCAGCCCGACAGCTGACACGGCCCGCAGCCCTCGGCGCGCCGTTGCGTCAGGCGGCTTCCAGGCCCGCCGGCCTGCCCACGGCCTGTACGGCGGCCGCCTGCGCGACGGCGGTCTCCACGGCGGTGGCACTCACGGCGGCCGGCGCCGACAGCTCACGGCGCGGGCAGCCGCCGCGCCCGAGTATCGACTGGATGCTGCGCACGCACGAACCGCAGTCCGTGCCGGCCTTCGATGCCGAGGCGATCTGGCGGGGGGTGCACGCACCCGCCTCCGCGTGTTCCCGGACCTGCTTCTCGGTGATGCCGAAGCAAGAGCAGACGTACACGCGGTTCACCTCCCGGCGGGATCGTTGGCTGGCACCGTCCCCGTGGGCACGGTGAGGCAAACCTAACCTTACCTGCCGCCCCGGTGCGTGCGAAAGGCCCCCGTACGCGGGTGGGGCGCGGATCACATCGCGATCCGCGCCCCACCCCTCGTACTGCTCCGCGTGCCTGCCGCGCCCGGCCCGGTGCGCTACTGCGCCCGGTACATCTCCGCGACGAGGAAGGCCAGATCCAGCGACTGGCTGCGGTTGAGCCGGGGGTCGCAGGCCGTCTCGTAGCGCTGGTGGAGGTCGTCGACGAAGATCTCGTCGCCGCCGCCCACGCACTCGGTGACGTCCTCGCCGGTCAGCTCCACGTGGATGCCGCCGGGGTGGGTGCCCAGGCCCTTGTGGACCTCGAAGAAGCCCTTGACCTCGTCCAGCACGTCGTCGAACCGGCGGGTTTTGTGGCCGGACGCCGCCTCGAAGGTGTTGCCGTGCATCGGGTCGGTCACCCAGGCCACGGTCGCGCCGGACGCGGTGACCTTCTCGACCAGCTCGGGAAGCTTGTCCCTGACCTTCTCGGCGCCCATCCGGACGATGAAGGTCAGCCGGCCGGGCTCACGCTCGGGGTCGAGCCGGTCCACGTAGCTGAGCGCGTCGTCGACCGACGTCGTCGGGCCGAGCTTGATGCCGATCGGGTTGGCGATCTTCGAGGCGAACTCGATGTGCGCGCCGTCCAGTTGACGGGTGCGCTCACCGATCCAGACCATGTGGCCCGAGACGTCGTACAGCTTGCCGGTGCGCGAGTCCACACGGGTCAGCGCCGACTCGTAGTCGAGCAGCAGCGCCTCGTGCGAGGAGAAGAACTCGACCGTACGGAACTCCGCCGGGTCGGTGCCCGCCGCCTTCATGAAGTTCAGCGCGTTGTCGATCTCGCGGGCGAGACGCTCGTAACGCTGGCCGGACGGGGACGACTTCACGAAGTCCTGGTTCCAGGCGTGCACCTGGCGCAGGTCCGCGTAACCGCCGGTGGTGAAGGCGCGCACCAGGTTGAGCGTCGCGGCGGACGCGTGGTACATCCGCTTCAGCCGCTCGGGGTCCGGGACCCTGGCCGCCTCGGTGAAGGCGAAGCCGTTGACGGAGTCGCCCCGGTAGGTGGGCAGCGTCACACCGTCACGCGTCTCGGTGGGCTTGGAACGCGGCTTCGAGTACTGCCCGGCGATCCTGCCGACCTTCACCACCGGCACGGAGGCCGCGTAGGTGAGGACCGCGCCCATCTGGAGCAGGGTCTTGAGCTTGCTGCGGATCTGTTCGGCGGACACGCCGTCGAAGGCCTCGGCGCAGTCGCCGCCCTGGAGCAGGAACGCCTCACCCTTGGCGACGGCGCCCATCCTCGCGCGCAGTTGGTCGCACTCGCCCGCGAAGACGAGCGGCGGATAGCTCTCCAGCTCCGCGACGGCAGCGCGCAGGGCCTCGGCATCGGGATACTCGGGCTGCTGCGCCGCGGGGAGGTCTCGCCAGGTCGCCTGTGCGGCGGGTGCTCGGGTGTCAGCGTTCACGGTCACGCGGACAACATTACGGGTTCCGGGCAGCCGTCCACGCCGACTCTCAGTGGATGAGACAGATGTCCACCTTCGTGTCGCGGGCGGACGATGTCGGTTAAGATCCGCGGCATGTTGACGCAGCTGAATCAGGCTTGGTGGTGGACCGCACATCCGGCGGTCCGCTGATTCACGCGCGCAACACCGAATCGCAAGGCCGCCCGAGGGGCGGCCTTCCGTGTTTCCCGGCCCGTCGGCCGACACGGACCGGGAATCGGGGCCGTTCCTCCTCTCCGGAAGGAACCACCCCGCATGGACACCGACCCCGCCCGCGCCGACGTGGGACGCCCCGACGTCGCCCACCCCGACACCGGCGGACTTCTGGCCCGGCTCCTGGACGACGACTGCCCGCCCTTCGCCCTGCTGCGCCGCCGCACGCCGGGGCGCGACCACGACACCGTGGAACTGCTCGTCGGCGACGTGCGCGAGGTGCGCCGACTGGCCGACATCCCGGCCGACGACGAGCGTCCCTCGCTCGCCCTGGTCCCGTTCCGGCAGATCCGGGAGCGCGGCTTCGAGGCGCACGACGACGGCACACCGCTGTCGGTGCTGGTGGCGGACGAGTCGTACGAGCTGCCGCTCGCCGATGTCCTCGCGCATCTCCCCGCCCACCAGGTCCGGGTCGAGGACGGCGCCTTCGACATCGACGACGAGCGGTACGCGGACATCGTCCGGCGGGTCGTCGAGGACGAGATCGGCCGTGGCGAGGGCGCGAACTTCGTCATCCGGCGGACCTTCGAGGGCCGGATTCCCGGCTTCGGGCGCGCCGACGCGCTGGCGCTCTTCCGGCGGCTGCTGGCCGGCGAGCGGGGCGCGTACTGGACGTTCGTGGTGCACACCGGAGGGGGGAGGGGGCGGGAGCCGGGTGGGCGGACGCTGGTCGGGGCGAGCCCGGAGGCGCATGTGCGGATGAGCGGCGGCACCGTCGTGATGAACCCCATCAGCGGCACGTTCCGCTATCCGCCCGAGGGGCTGACCACCGAGGCGCTGCTCGAATTCCTCGGCGACCGCAAGGAGACCGACGAGCTGTCGATGGTCGTCGACGAGGAGCTGAAGATGATGTGCACCGTCGGTGACATGGGCGGGGTGGTCGTCGGGCCGCGGCTCAAGGAGATGGCCCATCTCGCGCACACGGAGTACGAGTTGCGCGGGCGCAGTTCGCTCGACGTCCGCGACGTCCTGCGGGAGACGATGTTCGCCGCGACCGTCACCGGGTCGCCGGTGCAGAACGCGTGCCGCGTCATCGCGCGGTACGAGCCCCTGGGGCGGGAGGGCACCGGGCGCGGCTACTACGCGGGCGCGCTGGCCCTCGTCGGACGGGACGCGGGCGGCGCGCAGACCCTCGACTCCCCGATCCTGATCCGGACCGCGGACATCGACGCCGGCGGCGGACTGCGCGTGCCGGTGGGGGCGACGCTCGTACGGCACTCCGACCCGGTGGGCGAGGTGGCCGAGACCCACGCCAAGGCGGCGGGGGTGCTGGCGGCACTGGGCGTGCACGCGGGGCGGCCGGGCGGCGCCTTCGTACAAAAGGCGCTCGCCGACGACCCGCGGGTGCGGGCCGCACTGGACTCGCGGCGGGCACATCTGGCGCCGTTCTGGCTGAGGATGCAGGAGCGCTCGGCGTCGCTGTCGGGGCACGCGCTGGTCATCGACAGCGAGGACACCTTCACGGCGATGCTCGCGCACCTGCTGCGGTCCGCCGGGCTGGATGTGACCGTACGGCGCTACGACGAACCGGGCCTCGGTACGGAGGCCGTGCTCGCGCACCGGGGACCGGTGGTGCTCGGCCCCGGACCGGGGGATCCGTCGGACCCCGCCGACCCCCGGATGCGCACGCTGCGCGCGCTGAGCGCCGCGCTGCTCCGGGAGCACCGGGGCGGGCTGCTGGGCGTCTGTCTCGGCAACGAGCTGATCGCGGCGGAACTCGGACTCGTCACGGCGCGCAAGCGGCGCCCGCACCAGGGCGCGCAGACCCGGATCGGACTCTTCGGCAGAACGGAGACGGTCGGCTTCTACAACAGCTTCACGGCCCGCTGCGACGACGCGCGGGCGGCGGAGCTGGCGACGCGCGGCATCGAGGTGAGCCGGGACGAGGCGGGAGAGGTCCACGCGCTGCGGGGTCCGGGCTTCGCCGGGGTGCAGTTCCACCCGGAGTCCGTACTGACCCTGCGCGGCCCCGAGATCGTGACCGCCCTCGTCACCGACGCGATGCGCGGCAGCGGGGTGGAGCGGCGGCGCTAGGCCGTGGGCGGAATGTCCCGCCCGGCCCGCGACGCCTGGCACGGTGCGTCTCCCCCGGAGCCCCCGAGGGGGCACGGGAGGTGCCCCCCTGCGTTGTCGGGCCGAGTACGGCCGGTCCATCCACCACACCGGCCCTCCGCCCTGCGATGCACCGCGCCGGCCGCCGCGGGCCCCGCCCCTCCGGGCGGACGGCGCTACATCCCGGACACGCCCCAGGCCGTGGGCGGTGGGCTCGTAGGGTGAGGGCTTGCCGATGCCGGGCTCGTTCGTTCCCGCGTCTCGGCAGCGGTGGCCGACACCGCGGGGAGGTGCGGGGCCGGGGCTCGCGAGTCCTCTTCGGGGCCGGGACGCCTGCGCGGGGCGGCGGATCGGTCCGGCCGGACGGGCTGTGAACGCAGCCCGTCCGGCGGTTGAGGACATGGGCGGCCCACGCGCCGCGCGAGCCGCCCTTGTGCTGGTCGGTCAGCCGAAGAAGACGCCGACTTCTTTATAGAGCTCCGGCTGGACGGTCTTGAGTTCCGCAATCGCCTCCGAGATCGGGACGCGCACGATGTCCGTGCCGCGCAGGGCGACCATCTTGCCGAAGTCGCCCTCCTTCACCGCGTCGATCGCGTGCAGCCCGAACCGCGTGGCCAGCCACCGGTCGAAGGCGCTCGGCGTGCCCCCGCGCTGGATATGGCCGAGGACCGTGGTCCGCGCCTCCTTGCCGGTGCGCTTCTCGATCTCCTTGGCGAGCCACTCGCCGACGCCCGACAGCCGTACATGGCCGAACGAGTCCAGCGTCCCGTCCTTGAGAATGACCTCGCCGTCCTTGGGCATCGCTCCCTCCGCGATGACGACTATCGGCGCGTACGAGGCCCTGAAACGCGACGTCACCCAGGCGCAGACCTGGTCGATGTCGAAGCGCTGCTCCGGGATGAGGATGACGTTCGCGCCGCCCGCCAGGCCCGAGTGCAGGGCGATCCAGCCCGCGTGCCGCCCCATCACCTCGCAGACGAGGACGCGCATGTGGGACTCGGCCGTGGTGTGGAGGCGGTCGATCGCCTCGGTCGCGATACCGACCGCCGTGTCGAATCCGAAGGTGTAGTCGGTCGCCGAGAGGTCGTTGTCAATGGTCTTGGGCACACCCACGCAGGGAATGCCGTGCACGTCGGAGAGCTGGGCCGCCACGCCCAGGGTGTCCTCACCGCCGATCACGATGAGCGCGTCGACCTCGCTGCTCGCGAGGTTCTCCTTGATCCGGCGGATCCCGTCCGCCGTCTTGAGGGGATTGGTGCGCGAGGATCCGAGGATGGTGCCGCCGCGGGGCAGGATGCCTCGCACGGTGGGGATGTCGAGCCGTACGGTGTCGCCTTCCAGCGGTCCTCGCCAGCCGTCCCGGAAGCCGGTGAACTCGAACCCGTACTCCGTGACGCCTTTGCGCACGATGCCACGAATGACCGCATTGAGCCCTGGGCAGTCGCCGCCCCCGGTCAATACTCCGACCCGCATGGAAACACTTCCCTTCGCCGTCGGTGACGCACCTGAGCCACGCGTGAGTGACACAGGTCACTCAGGCATGGTGCGCAGGGTCATTTCCGTAGCACCAGAGGGCGGTGGGAGGCGGTTGCGCGACGGCCGCGGAAAGGACCGCGCGGGACGGGCACGCGTCAGACGTCGTCGAGGCCGCGCTCGATCGCGTACCGCACCAGCTCCACGCGGTTGTGGAGCTGGAGCTTGCCGAGGGTGTTCTGCACGTGGTTCTGCACGGTGCGGTGCGAGATGACCAGGCGCTCGGCGATCTGCTTGTACGAGAGCCCCTTGGCGACCAGGCGCAGCACCTCGGTCTCGCGCTCGGTCAGTTGCGGTGCCTTGGGCTCGTCGGACGCCGCGGGGGCGGGCTCGGAGGCGAGCCTGCGGTACTCGCCGAGGACCAGCCCGGCGAGTCCGGGGGTGAAGACCGGGTCGCCGACGGCGGTGCGCCGCACCGCGTCGGTCAGCTCCGCCGTGCTGGCCGACTTCAGCAGATAGCCGGTGGCGCCGGACTTCACCGCTTCGAGTACGTCGGCGTGCTCGCCGCTCGCCGAGAGAACCAGCACCCGCAGGCCGGGCAGACTGCCGACCAGCTCCTTGCAGACCTGGACGCCGGGCATGCCGGGCAGGTTGAGGTCGAGGACGATCACGTCGGGGGTGGTGGCCGTCGCGCGGCGCACCGCCTGGGGGCCGTCACCGGCCGTCGCCACGACGTCGAATCCGGCCTCGGCCAGATCGCGGGCGACGGCGTCGCGCCACATCGGGTGGTCGTCGACGACCATCACGCGCGTCGCGCCGTCCGTGGCGCTCTCCGCGCCCGCACCCCGCCGGTCGCCGCTGCCGCCGATGTTGTTGTCCGTCTGCTCGCTCATCGCTCCGCCTTCCCCCGTGGAACCTTCAACTCGACTTCCGTGCCCTGGCCGGGGACGGAGATCAGCTCGGCCGTGCCGCCCAACTCCCGCAGCCGGCCCCGGATCGAGAGCGCGACACCGAGGCGCCCCTCCCCCTCCGCCTGCGCGAGCCGGCCCTCCGGGATGCCGGGGCCGTCGTCCCTGACGGTCACGATCACCTCGTCCGGCGAGTCCTCGACCAGGATCCAGGACCGCGCGCCGTCTCCGGCGTGCCTGCGGACATTGTCCAGGGCGGCACTGACAGCCGCCGTCAGCTCCCGCGCGGCCGCGGGCCGCAGCAGAACGGGAGCGCCCGGCTCGGCGAGCGTCACGGCGGAGCCGGAGAGCGGTGCCAGCAGCGTACGCAGATCCCACCGCCCGTCCTCGTCGGCGGCGTCGTCCGCCCCGCCGGCCCTCCCTTCCGCGTACTCCGCGTCGTCGACGGTGCGTACCACCGCCCCGAGAGAACTGTCCTCCGAGGCGCGGGTGGGCGGCACGAGACCGCTGGAGACCAGCGTCCGCAGCGCGACCTCCTGCTCCCCGGCCATACGGCCCAGCTCCGCCGCCTCACCGCCGAGGGCCGTACCGCGCCGCTGCACCATCGCCAGGACCTGGAGCACGCTGTCGTGGATGTCGCGTGCCAGCCGCTCCCGTTCCCGGGTCGCCGCCTCGATCTCCAGGGCGCGCGCCAGCGTGCGCTCGGAGGCGCGGGCCACCTCGACGATGTAGCCGATCGCGATGGACGCCACCCACACCAGCAGCACGTTGTGCAGGGTGTCGCGGCTCGGGGTGCCGCGGCCGACCAGGTTGGCGACGGCGACCAGCGAGGAGGCGAAGGCCGCCCAGCGCCAGCCGCCCTTGACGGCGAAGGCGAGGACGGAGCCCGCGGTCCATATGGTCGGCAGGGTGGGGCCGTCCGTGTACCGCGCCTGCACGTCGACGACCGGCGTGAGAAGGATGCCGACGAGCGCGATGGTGAGGTCGACGCCGAGGAAACGCCTGGTGCAGCTGACGGCGTTGGCCACCTTGGGCAGCGTGAGGACCGTCCAGACGACCAGGACGACGAAGAACCCGGTGGCGACCCAGGGGCGCTCGAACTTGTCGCGCCCGAAGGCGAAGATCAGAACGGCGTAGACCATGGTGAGCAGGCGGTACGCGGTCAGCGCGCGCCACAGCGGCTGCTCGACCGACATGCGTACGACCCGTTCGCGTCTGGCCACGTGTCCCCCACCCCCGGTGTCACGATGTGTTCTCCGTACTACGGACGTACTGTGCGGCCCACCCGCCGCGTTCAGCCGTCCCGTCGGCCCCGGCGGCCGGACGGGACACTTCTCAACTCGCCTTCGCCTTCGACTCCTCGGCGATCCTGCGCTTGGCCGCCGTCGCGTAGATGTCGACGTACTCCTGGCCGGAGAGCTTCATGATCTCGTACATGACCTCGTCGGTCAGCGAGCGCAGGATGAAGCGGTCGCCCTCCATGCCCTGATACCGGCTGAAGTCCAGCGGCTCACCGATCCTGATCCCCGGCCGCATCAGCTTCGGCATCACCGTGCCCGGCGGCTGGATCTTCTCCGTGTCGATCATGGCGACCGGGATCACGGGCGCTCCGGAGGCGAGCGCCACGCGCGCGAGGCCGCCGGGCTTGCCCCGGTAGAGCCGGCCGTCGGGCGACCGGGTGCCCTCGGGGTAGATGCCGAAGAGTTCGCCGCGCTCCAGTACCGCTATGCCGCTCTTGATGGCCGCCTCGCCCGCCCCGCGCGCTCCGGAGCGGTCGACCGGGAGCTGGCCTACTCCTTTGAAGAACGCGGCCGTGAGCCGCCCCTTCACACCCGGCGAGGTGAAGTACTCCGCCTTGGCGATGAAGGTGACCTTCCGGGTCAGTACCGCGGGGAGGAAGAACGAGTCCGAGAACGAGAGATGATTGCTCGCGAGGATCGCGGGCCCCTCCTCGGGAATGTTCTCGATGCCCTCCACCCAAGGTCTGAAAGCGAGCTTGAGCGATCCTCCGATGGAGAACTTCATCGCGCCGTAGATCAACTCGGGTGCCTCCTGTGTGCTGTCGACCGACCTTAACCCGAGGGGGGCGCGCGGGTTCCGTCACGGGGCGCCGACGGCTCTGGTCGGTGTCGGCCCGGTCGCGTACGGTGAAGTACCACTTCGAGACTCACGAACAGGAGACCCTGTGCCGGTCCTTCCTGGAGCCGAGCCGTACCGCCACGAGGGCGGAGATGTCGGCGTCCTCCTCTGTCACGGATTCACCGGTTCCCCGCAGTCGCTGCGCCCCTGGGCCGAGTATCTGGCCGCCAGGGACCTCACCGTGTCGCTGCCGCTGCTCCCCGGGCACGGCACCCGCTGGGAGGACATGCAGATCACCGGCTGGCAGGACTGGTACGCGGAGGTGGACCGGGCGCTGCGGGAGATCGGCGAGCGGTGCGAGCGGGTCTTCGTCTTCGGTCTCTCCATGGGCGGGACGCTGGCGCTGCGGCTCGCGGCCAAGCACGGGCACGCGGTCACGGGTGTCGCCGTCGTCAACCCGGCTAACAGGGTGCACGGCCTTTCGGCGTACGCCCTGCCCGTCGCCCGCCATCTCGTGCGGACGACGAAGGGCCTGCGCAGCGACATCGCGCTGGCGGGCAGCGAGGAGGTCGGCTACGACCGGGTCCCGCTGCACGCCGCGCACTCACTGCGGAACTTCTTTAGGCTGGTGGACGGGGAGCTGCCCCAGGTGACCCAGCCGCTGCTGCTGATGCGCAGCCCGCGCGACCATGTCGTGCCCCCGGCGGACTCGGCGAGGATCCTCGGCCGTGTCTCGTCGACCGACATCCGTGAGGTCGTCCTGGAACAGAGCTACCACGTGGCGACGTTGGACCACGATGCGGAGCGGATTTTCGAAGAGAGTCACGCGTTCATCGGCCGACTCGCTCCGAGCGTCGGGAAGAAGGGGAGCACAACCGGTGGCTGAGCATGACGCGGACCGCGAGCCGCAGCCGATCGACGAGGACGCCGCCTGGGCGGCGATCGTCGCGGGTTACGGGGAGGAGCCGGCCGATCCGCCGGGTGCCAAGCCCTTCAAGTCGGTCGAGGACCTGGCGCTCCTGGAGAGCGACCGGAACAGGTCGGATCCGTCTCCGCCCAAGGACAAGGAGTCCGGGACCACGAAGGCGGACCTCGGGCCGGTGAACCGGTCGGACGCAGGGCCGGGTGCCAAGGCTCCGGGCGCGGCCGAAGCGGATGACGAGGCGGTCGAGGAGCCCGACCGGGAGCACGAGCCGGACGCCAAGCCCGACAAGCCCTCGCTCGGCGGCTCGATCGTCTTCGCGCCCGGCGTCGGCGGCGCGGGCCCGCGCGACTATGTGATGCCGGAGCCGAAGGACGACGACCTCGGCGACGGGGACGAGGGCCATTTCGTACCGCCGGAGCCGCCGCCGCTGCCCGAGGCCGACGTCACGGCCAAGTTCGCCTGGCTCGCCGTGATCGGCGGACCGGTGCTCATGCTCCTGGCCGTGCTGCTGCAGTGGGAGATGACCTGGTGGCTGACGACGGTCTGTATCGGCGGCTTCCTGGGCGGCTTCGTCACGCTGGTGGCGCGGATGCAGCACGGTGACGAGGAGGACGACGATCCGGGCCGCGGCGCGGTGGTCTGACGGCCTGTCGGACCTGACGCGGTCTCAACCCCACTCCCCCTGAGGCGGTTTCAGGACGCGGGGACGCGCAGGGCGGCCAGCACCGGAAGGTGGTCCGTGGCCGCCCGCAGATCCCTCTCCTCGATGCCCGGCAGGCCCAACGGCACACCGCAGCCGAGCACTTCGACACCCTCGGTGGCGAAGATCGCGTCGATGCGCTGGTGCGGATCGGCGGGCGTGGAGGTGTACTCGCTCCCCCAGGGCTTGACAGCCCAGCCGTCCTGAAGCGCTCCGGCCAGTCGGCGGAACGAACGCCCCCGGGGCCGGTCGTTGAGATCACCGGCCACGATCGTGTGCGGTGCGCCCATCGTGCCGACCCGGTCCAGCAGCATCCCGGTCTGGGCGAGGCGCTCGTCGGTCTGGAGGCTGAGATGGCAGCTCAGCAGCCCCATACGGGCGCCGCCGATCCGTACGACCGCCGTGGCGAAGCCCCGCCGGTGCAGACCGGGTGTCAGCGGCAGCAGGACGTCCTCCGTACGCTCCACGGTCGCGCGCAGTGAGCACAGCAGCAGTGGCCCCGCCGCCGTACCGCCGCCGCTGAGGACGACGAGATCGGTCCTGGCGGCCAGCCACGCGGCCCGCTTGCGCCAGCGGAAGAACCTCGGCGCCTCCTGGACGAAGACCAGGTCGGGCTCGCACGCCCGGATCACCCGGGCCAGCGCCTCGGTGTCGTCTCGCATGGAGCGGATGTTGTAGCTGAGCACGCGGATCACGGCCGAACCGTCGGGCTCGGTACGGGAGTCGGGCAGCGAAATCATGGGGACGGGTCCACCCTGTCCACTCACCGGAGTCGTCACCGGACCACGATAGGCCAACGCCCGCCGCACCCCCGAGGGGCGCGGCGGGCGTGATCGTCCTGATGAACGACGCCTCGCGGGCGTCGCCGGGCGGGCCGTGCCGTTCAGCCCTGGCGGGCCAGGTCCGCGGCGCCCACCAGCCCTGCCTTGCCGCCCAGTTGGGCGGCGAGGACCTGGGCGTGCGGACGCCACGCGCCGCCGATCAGCCAGCGGCGGAAGGACTTGCGGATCGGGTCGAGGACCAGTTCGCCCTCGTCCGACACACCGCCGCCGACGATGAACGCCGACGGGTCGAAGAGCGAGGCCAGATCGGCCAGGCCCGCGCCGGCCCAACGGGCCAGCTCCCGGAAGGAGTCGACGGCCACCGGGTCGCCCTCGCGGGCGGCGGCGCTGACGTGCTTGCCCTCGATGCCGTCGGGTGTGCCGTCGCCGAGGCGCAGCAGGATCTCCGCGTTCTCGGGTGTGGCGTTGGCGCGTTGCTTCGCGTATCTGACGAGGGCGCGCCCCGACGCGTACTGCTCCCAGCACCCCTGGCTGCCGCAGCCGCACAGCAACCCGTCGGGAACGACCCGGATATGGCCGAATTCCGCCGCCACGCCGAAGCGTCCTCGGCGCAGTTTGTTGCCGATGATGATGCCGCCGCCGAGGCCGGTGCCGAGCGTGATGCAGATGACGTCCTCGTGGCCCTGTCCGGCCCCGAACTTGTACTCGCCCCAGGCGGCGGCGTTCGCGTCGTTCTCCACGACGACCTGCATTCCGACCCGCTGCTCGACCTTGTCCTTGAGCGGTTCGTGACGCCAGTCGATGTTCGGCGCGAAGAGGACGGTGGCGCGCTTGTCGTCGACGTAGCCGGCGGCGCCGATGCCGACGCCCTCGATGTCGTGTCCCTTGCCGGCGCCGGAGACGGCCGCGCAGATCGCGTCGACGATGCCCTCGGCGGTCGGCGGGGTGGGCACCTGGTGCGTATCGAGAATCGTGCCCTCTTCGTCGACCACGCCCGCCGCGATCTTCGTGCCGCCGATGTCGACGCCGATGGTGAGTCCCATGTGTCCCTCAGTTTTCGGTCGAGCCCCGCTGCGGCCAACCGTACCCGAGGGCGGGCCTGCTGCTGGTCAGTCCAGGTCGATGCGGTTGCCGGGGGTGGGGCCCTCATCGCGGGGATCCGAGGGGTCGTTGGCCTTTTCGTCCGACTTCTTGAGGTTGCTGTCGGGCGGTACGTCAGGTCCCCGGGTCCAGCGGCGCTCGTCGCCCTCGACGGCGGAACGGTAGGCCGCGAGCAGCTCGTTCCCGGCCGCGGCGAGGTGGTCGAAGATGTCCGGGTTGCGGTCGATCACCGGCTCGACCGCGGACTTGGCCTGATTGATGAACTGCTGGACGGCGCCCTGTGCGGCCATTCCGAGGAGCGGACTCTGGAACGAGGACACCTTGTCGGCCACGGCGTCGACGAATCGGCGCAGCTCTTCGGAGGCCGAGCCGGGCGGCGTCCCGTGGACGGCGCGGCGGCGGGCCTTCTCGGCGGCCAGGTCCTCGGCGCAGGCCGTGGCCCAGGCGTCCGGGTCGGCGGCGGGACGCTCGGTGGCATCGCTCATGGGTTACTCCCGCATCGGGCAAGGTGCCTCGTCCGGGGCGGACCGGAGGCTGTGTACCTTCGACGGTACCTGAACCCGGCTGGGACGTTCAGGGTGTGCGCGGCCAGAGGCCCGGCTCCGGCGTGAATCGGACCTTCAGGACACCGTCCGTGAGCGCGGCGCCCGAGACGGTGCAGCGCCGCAGGGCGGCCTCCAGAGGCACGATGCGGTGGAACGGGCCCACGGTCAGGAGCAGTTCGTCGCCGCGCCGCACCAGTCCGACGTCCGCCTTCTCGGCGCCGGGCAGTGGCAGGGACCACACCAGCAGGCCGTCCTCCTCCCGGCGGTCCTCGACCCACCACGGATCGGCGTGCGGCCCCGGATCCGCGTCGGGCGCCCGCTCGGCGAGGTCGTCCGGATCAGCGGGACCGCCGAGACCTCCCGGCCCGGAGAGATCATCGAGGTCGTCGAGTCCGCGCGGGTCCCGCCCCAGGTGGCGCACCGCGTGCAGCGGCCACGCGGAGCCGTACTCCTCGCTCCACCCGTCCAGGCACTTCTGCTGCTGGGCGGTGAGCGTCGCGAGCCAGGCGTCGGACGAATCGGTCGGCAGGACCTTGTTCGGTACGAGGGCGTCGACGCGCAGCCCGTACAGGCCGAGCCCGTCGCGGGCCACGCGCAGGGCGTCCCCGGCGGCCGGGCCGGGCTCGGCGACGAGCCGTACGGTCGTGGTGCGGGCCCCGATCAGCGCCTGGACGGCGGCCAGTTCCTCGTCCCTGCGGGCGGCGGCGCCGTACAGCCAGCCGGCGGGCATCGGTACGCCCGCGAGCTGCGCCATCATGGGCCGCAGCGCACGCGCGGCCTGCCGCTCGGCCGGCAGGAGGCGCCCGAGCAGCAGGCGCAGCCGCTCGGGCAGGGCGAGCACGGACAGGGCGTCGCGCAGCGGCGGCAGGTCGACGACGAGCACGTCCCAGTCACCGGCCGAGGCCCGGCGCAGCGCCTGGAGCAGGGCGAACTGTTCGCTGCCGGGCAGCTCGGTCAGCTCCTCGCCGTCGAGGCGCCGGGCTCCGAGCATGTCGAGCGCGGTGGCGGCGCGGTCCTGGAGGGCGAGGAACTCGGTACGGAAGTAGTCGGCCGGGTCGACGCGCGCGGCCCAGAGGCCGGGCGTCACCTCGGCCGGTTCCACGGCGAGGGCGGTGTCCGCGCCCAGTACGGCGCCGGGGCCCGCCGGGTCGGCGGAGAGCAGCAGCGTGCGGCTGCCGCGCCGGGCGGCGGCCAGGGCCGTCGCCGCGGCGACCGTGCTGCGGCCCGCGCCGCCGGGTCCGGTGACCAGGACCGTTCGCATGCCGCCCGTGGCCGGCGCCGTGCCTCGCGCGTGCTCCGTCATCAGACGGTGGGAGTCTCGGCCGCTCCGGCGGATCCGGCGCCGCCACCGGGGGCGCTCTCGACGCGCTTCTTCAGACCGGCCAGGGCGCGGTCGATGATGACCTTCTCCGCCTTGCGCTTGATCATGCCGAGCATCGGGATCTTGACGTCGACGGTCAGCCGGTAGGTGACCTCGGTGCGCTCGCCGCCGCCCGCGGGCGCGAGGTGGTAGGAGCCGTCGAGCGAGCGCAGCATCTGGGACTTGACCAGCGTCCAGCTGACCTCGTCACCGCCGGTCCAGGTGTACGCGAGGGTGTGGTCGTCCTTGATGGCGCCCGCGTCGAGCACCAGCCTGACCTGCTCCGCGCGGCCCTCGGCGTCGGTGGAGAGGACCTCGGCCTCCTTCACCTCGCCGGTCCACTCGGGATAGCGGGCGAAGTCGGCGATCACGCCCATCACGTCGGCGGGTGCCGCCTCGATCGTGATGCTCGACTTGGTGTGTTCCGCCATCGACGTGCTCCTCCAGATGGTGTCCCCCCGGCGCAGCGGGGCGACGGCCATGCTTACCGGTACCGGCCGTGCAGCGTGCAGGCTATCGCGTGCCCGCCGGTCACCATTCCATGGCCCAGGGCCGTCCGGTGGACGCGAAGTGCCCGACGTTCACGCACTCCGTCGAGCCGACGCGCATCCGGGGGGCGAGCGGCTGGTGGACATGGCCGAAGAGCGCGTACCTCGGTTTCGTCCGCTCGATGGCGTCCAGCAGCGCGCGGCTGCCGCGCTCGAAGCGGCGGGCGACGGTGTCGTACGTCAGCTCCGGCACCTCGGGCGGTATGTGCGAGCACAGCACGTCGACCTCGCCGAGCCGCTCGACCTTGGCCGCGTACTCCTCGTCGGAGATCTCGTACGGGGTCCGCATGGGGGTGCGCAGGCCACCGCCGACGAAGCCGAAGACGCGTCCGCCGATCTCGACCCGCTCGCCGTCGAGAACGGTCGTGCCCGGTCCGGCGTACTCGGGCCAGAGGGCGGGGATGTCGACGTTGCCGTAGGTGGCGTACGTCGGATCGGGGAGGACGGCGAACATCTCGGCGTACTGGCGGCGCACCGCCGACTCGATTGCGGTGTCCCGGTCGGTCGCCAGCGCTGCCCACAGGCGTCGGCCCAGCTCACGGGCCTCGTCGAAGCGGCGGGCAGTGCGCAGCTCCACGATCCGGTCGGCGTTCTCCTCGCCGAAGAGGTCGGGGAAGATGCCGCGGGAGTGGTCGGCGTAGTCGAGGAACAGGACGAGGTCGCCGAGACAGATCAGGGCGTCGGCGCCGTCGCCGGCCGTGGCGAGGTCCCGGGCGTTGCCGTGCACGTCGCTGACGACGTGGACACGGGTGCGTGCGCGGGCGTTCCCGCCGTTCTCGCCGTCATTCCCGCCACTGTTCCCGCCACCGCGCATGCCGCTCACCCTAGATCGCCGCCTTCCCGCTGTGTAGAGGGGTCCGGACCTGCGCTTACCGACACCTTCGTACAGCCGTGGACTACTCTGCGCGAAGGACCGTCAACGTGTGACGCGGGGAACATCTCGCCTGGCCCCCCTATCCGGAACCGAGTACCGATGGGTAACGTCCGGGCAGTCCAGTCGTGCTCGCCCCCGAGAGCACCTGCCCGATGTGGACCGCAGCCGGTTCGGCACAGTGCCGTGTCCCCGGCGCCCGACGAGGAGCAGCAGTCTTGCGCGAGTTCAGCCTTCCGGCCCTGTACGAGGTCCCCTCGGACGGCAACCTGACGGATCTCATCCGCCGCAACGCCGCTCAGCATCCCGATGTCGCGGTCCTCGGCCGCAAGGTCGCCGGTGTGTGGACGGACGTCACGGCCACCCGGTTCCTCTCCGAGGTGCGAGCGGTGGCCAAGGGGCTGATCGCGTCCGGCATCCGCCCCGGTGAGCGCGTCGCCCTGATGTCCCGCACCCGGTACGAGTGGGTGCTGCTCGACTTCGCGATCTGGAGCGCGGGCGCGGTCACCGTGCCGGTGTTCGAGACGAGCTCCGCCGAGCAGGTGCAGTGGATCCTCGGCGACTCGGGCACGGCCGCGATCGTCGTGGAGTCCGACGCGCACGCCGACGCGGTGCGGTCCGTCTCCGACGGGCTGCCGGAACTGCGGCACGTCTGGCAGCTCGACAAGGGCTGTGTGGCGGAACTGACCGCCGCCGGCGCGGAGATCCCCGAGTCGGTCGTCGACGAGCGCAGCGCGACGGCGAAGGCCGACGACCCGGCGACGATCGTCTACACGTCGGGGACCACCGGCCGCCCGAAGGGCTGCGTGCTGACGCACCGCGCCTTCTTCGCGGAGTGCGGCAACGTGGTGGAGCGTCTGAAGCCGCTGTTCCGTACGGGCGAGTGTTCCGTCCTGCTCTTCCTGCCCGCCGCGCACGTCTTCGGACGGCTGGTCGAGGTGGCGTCGGTGATGGCGCCGATCAAACTCGGCTGCGTACCGGACATCAAGGATCTGACCACGGAGCTGGCCTCGTTCCGGCCGACGCTGATCCTCGGGGTGCCGCGCGTCTTCGAGAAGGTCTACAACTCGGCGCGGGCGAAGGCCCAAGCGGACGGCAAGGGCAAGATCTTCGACCGCGCGGCGAGCACGGCGATCGGGTACAGCCGCGCGCTGAGCGGCCCGCAGGGTCCGTCCGTCGGGCTCAGGGTCAGGCACAAGGTCTTCGACGCGCTCGTGTACCGCAAACTGCGGGCGGTCCTCGGCGGCCGGGGTGAGTACGCGATCTCCGGCGGGGCCCCGCTCGGTGAACGGCTCGGGCACTTCTTCCGCGGCATCGGCTTCACCGTGCTGGAGGGGTACGGCCTGACGGAGACGTGCGCGGCCACCGCGTTCAACCCGTGGGACCGGCAGAAGATCGGCACGGTCGGGCAGCCGCTGCCCGGTTCGGTGATCCGCATCGCCGACGACGGCGAGGTGCTGCTGCACGGCGAACACCTGTTCACGGGGTACTGGAACAACGAGACGGCGACGGCGGAGGCGCTGGCCGACGGCTGGTTCCACTCCGGTGACATCGGCACCCTCGACGAGGACGGGTATCTCGCGATCACCGGCCGCAAGAAGGAGATCCTGGTGACGGCGGGCGGCAAGAACGTCGCGCCCGCGGTGATCGAGGACCGTATCCGCGCGCACGCGCTGGTCGCGGAGTGCATGGTGGTCGGCGACGGCCGTCCGTTCGTGGGCGCGCTGGTGACGATCGACGAGGAGTTCCTGGCCCACTGGGCCAGGGACCACGGCAAACCGGTGGGCTCGACGGCGGCGTCGTTGCACGACGACCCGGATCTGCTGGCGGCGGTCCAGCAGGCGGTGGACGACGGCAACGCGGCGGTCTCGAAGGCGGAGTCGGTACGCAAGTTCCGCGTCCTGACCGCGCAGTTCACGGAGGACGCGGGGCACATCACACCGTCACTGAAGCTGAAGCGCGGGGTGGTGGCGAAGGACTTCGCGGACGAGATCGAGTCGATCTACCGCGCGTAGTCACGTCCGTGGGGTGCGGGGTCCGCCGGGCGGCGGGGGGCGTCCTCGATCGCCGGACCGGCTGGAACTGCGGCCGGCTGTGATGGGTGACGAAGCGCCTCCTACAGGAGCGTGCGCAGCTTTGTTGCCAGCAGGTCCCACCGCCAGCGGTCCTCGACCCATGCGCGGCCCCGGCGGCCCATCCGCTCCCGCAGTTCGGGGTCCCGGAGCAGTGTCACGATGCGGTCCGCCGACTCCTCGGCCGCGACCGCGGCGGGGCCGCCGCGCACCACCCAGCCCGTCTCGCCGTCCAGCACCGCGTCCGGCGCGCCGCCGGAGTCGCCCGCGACCACCGGGAGCCCCGTCGCGGACGCCTCCAGGTAGACGATGCCCAGGCCCTCCACGTCGAGGCCGCCGCGGCGGGTACGGCAGGGCATCGCGAAGACGTCGCCGGCGCCGTAGTGGGCGGGCAGTTCGGACCAGGGCACGGGGCCCGTGAAACGTACGGAGTCGCCGACCCCGGTCTCCGCCGCCAGCTTCCGCAGCTCCTTCGCGTACGGTCCGCCGCCGACGATCAGCAGCACGGCGTCCGGGATCCTCGCCAGGATCGCCGGCATGGCGAGGATCAGCGTGTCCTGCCCCTTGCGCGGCACCAGCCGGGAGACGCAGACGACGACGGGGCGGTGCGCGAGCCCCAGCCGCTCGCGCACCGCGTCACCGCCCGACGCCGGATGGAACGTCTTGTCGTCGACGCCGGGCGGCAGTTGGGCCATGCGCCCGGCCGCCTCCGGGGTGAGCGCGGCGGCGATACGTGAGCGGGTGTACTCGCCGAGGTAGGTGATCGTGTCCGTGCCCTCGCCGATACGGCGCAGCAGCCGCCGCGCCGCGGGCAGTTGCGCCCAGCCCGCCTCGTGGCCGTGCGAGGTGGCCACGATCCGCCGGGCACCGGCCCGGCGCAGCGCGGGCCCCATCAGACCGAGCGGGGCCGCGGCGCCGAACCACACGGACTCGCAGCCGTGTTCACGCAGGAGTCCCACCGCCCGCCCGGTCACCCTCGGGGTCGGCAGCAGCATCGTCGTACGGTCGCGCACGACCGTGAAGGGCTGCTCGGCGTCGAAGGCCGCCGTCGCCTCCGCACCCTCGGCGCCACGCTTCCAGGTGGAGGCGTAGACGACGATCTCCCCGGGGTCCAGCCGTAGCGCCATGTTGTGCAGAAACGCCTGGATGCCACCGGGCCGGGGCGGGAAGTCGTTCGTCACGATCAAGGTCTTGTGCATCGTCGCCGACAGTACCGAACGGCCCCGCCTCACCGCTCCCGCGCCCGTCCCCCCGCATGATGGCTCCGCCACGCATATCCATATATCTGACAGAACGGGCAGGTGCTCATGGCGGTCGGGGACAGGACGCGCACCCATGTCGGGGCGGCCGGAGAAGCCGGAGAGGGCGGCGCGCTCACCCTGCTCGGGCCGATCGCGGTATGGCTGCTCACCAGGACCGTACTGATGCTCTGGGTCCTCAAGGTCGTGCTGCCGCCGGGCGTCGACGTCACGCCGGACGTCTCGGTGACCTATCAGGGCTGGTACGACGTCCTGCTCACCGGCACCTTCCCCCGCTCCGACGTCACCTGGCAG
The DNA here is from genome assembly GCF_010384365.1 of Streptomyces sp. S4.7. Classification (NCBI taxonomy): domain Bacteria; kingdom Bacillati; phylum Actinomycetota; class Actinomycetes; order Kitasatosporales; family Streptomycetaceae; genus Streptomyces; species Streptomyces sp. S4.7. The sequence goes on from NZ_CP048397.1 coordinate 1,809,277, forward strand.
TACCCGCCCGCCGCCGCGTTCGCGATCCTCTCCCCCGCCCTGCTGCCCTTCCTGGGCTACGCCACCGCGTTCTTCACCCTGTGCCTGGTCTGCGACGCGCTGGTCCTCGGGCTGCTGCTGCGCGCGAGCCGGCGCCCGGGACGTTCGGTGCGCGGCGTGTGGGTGTGGGTGGCCGGAGTGGCCCTGCTCGGGCCCACCGTGTACGCGCGCTACGACCTGATGGTGACCGCCGTCGCCGTGTGCGCGCTGCTGGTGGGCCTCCGCAGGCCCCAACTGCTGGGCGCGCTCGCGGGGTTCGGGGCGCTGCTGAAGGTGTGGCCGGTGCTTCTGCTGATCGGTACGCCGCGTGGCCGGGCCACCCGGCTGTCCTGGTCCGCCGCCGCCGTGACGGGCCTCGCGCTGCTGGCCGTGGTGTCCGCCGCGCTGCCGGGCGCGCTGGACTTCCTCACCGCGCAGCGCGACCGGGGCACCGAGGTCGAGTCGCTGGGCGCGCTGGTCTTCCATGTGGCCCGGCATCTCGGCTGGGACGGCGCCGTGATGTTCAGTTACGGCTCGGTGGAGTTCCGCGGGCCTTACGTCCCGCTCGTCAGCGCCCTCGCTCTCGTCCTCAGCGTGACCGCCTTCGGCTGGCTGCTCGTCTGGCGGCTGCGGGCACGGACGTTCACGCCGGGCACCCTGTGCGACGCGGCGTTCGTCGCCGTCCTGCTCTTCACCGTCACGAGCCGGGTGATCAGCCCGCAGTACATGATCTGGCTGGTGGGCCTGGCCGCCGTGTGCCTGCTGGCGCGATCGAGCCCGATGACGCCGCCCGCGGTGCTCGTGGTGGCGGCCTGTGCGGTGACGGCGCTCGAATTCCCGCTGTTCTTCTCGCACGTGACGGCGAGCGACCCGCTGGGGGTGACCCTGCTCGTCGTACGCAACGGGCTGCTGGTGGCCGCGGCGCTCACCGCGTGCGGGCGGCTGTGGCGCGGGACGGTGCCCCCGCCACGGCCTCGCGGGCGCGAGGAGGCGGCGGACGCGGCCCCCGGTGGGGCCGTGGGAGCGCGGGGCGACAAGGAGGACACCTACCGGCTTCTCGGCTCCTGAGGGCCCGGCAGAGGCCCGGCACGGCCCCCTGTGGGTGCCATGGGGGCCGTACGGGCCCGTCGGCGCCCCGCACCGCTCAGCGCAGCCGCTCGCGCACGTAGTCCCGCCACAGCGCGCCGAACTCGTCGGGCGTCACCGACAGCACGTCGTTCATCGCGCTCTCCACGGCGCCCTCGCGGTGCTCCCGCTCCCCCACCGCCTGGTAGAAGTCCGTCAGCTGCGCCTCGCCCCACCGCTCGGCGATCAGATCGCACGCGAGGCGCCCGCCCTCGTACGCGCGCGCCAGTTCGTCCGCCTCCGCGTCGAAGGCGAAGTCCGCGTCCTCGGGGAGCGCGGCGGGCAGGGCGCCGCGGTGCAGGGACCGTTCGAGTTCCGGCGCGGCCTGTCCGTCGGTGCGGCCGCTGCCCCGGTAGGCGACCCAGTCGGAGAAGCCCTCCGACAGCCACATGGGGGTGGCATCGGACGTGGCGGCGCGCGTCGCCACGTGGGTGGTCTCGTGGGTGAGGACGATCCGGCGCCCGAAGTCGCCGAGCACGCCGTACGCGTCGGGGTTGACGATCACCCGGTCCGCCGGTGAGGAGCCCTTCGCCCCCGTCCCACCGGTCGTGACGGCGGCGATGCCCCGGTAGCTCCCCGCCGAGGCGCCCAGCAGACCGGCCATCGACGACACCGACGCGGGCACCAGCACGACGACGCGGCCCGACCACTCGCCCGGCCACGCCTCGTCCACCGCGGGCACCGCCTCGTCGGCCGCGGCGGCGATCTCGCGGAGCCGGGCGTTGTCCTGGCCGACGCCGAGGACCAGGCTGCGCCGGCCGTGGACGACCTCGACGGCGCCCTGCTGCCAGAGCTGCTGCACGCCCCTGTCGCCGGGCCGGTCGGCCGTCACGTACCAGCGCCCGTCCCGCTCCGTCAGCTCCAGCGTGCGGGACGAGGTGACGGGCGCGGTGTCGTAGCCCTCCAGCCGGTAGCGCAGCTCGGCCCGCGCGCTCGCGCGGGTGCCGGAGCGCTCGACGTCCCGCAGCCGGTACTCCCAGGAGCGCACGGGTACGTCGACGAGGTTCCGGTACGTCCGGCGCTCGGCGGCGAGCAGTTCACCGGCCGCTGGGTCCACTGCGGCCAGATAGCCGCTCTCGTCGCGGTCGAGGAGGGCGTCGGCCCGGTGGTCGAGGGTCTGCTGGATGTCGCGGGTGGCGGCGTCGGCCACCGGGGGCGCGGAGCAGCCGGAGGCGATCAGCAGACACCCGAGCAGCGCGACCACCGCGCCCCGGCGGGCCGTACGTCCACGACCCGCCGCACGTCTCCGAGCCGTACGTCCCTGACCTGCCACCCGGCCGATCGTACGTGGCGCCGCGAGGACGAGTCCCGACACCGCGTCGGCACCGACGCCGGCACGAGGCCCCGTCCGGCGGACCGGGCCGGACCGGGGCGCGCCCGCGCCGTTCGAGGCGGGGCCCCACCGCGGCGCGCTCCGCCGTCGACGCCTCGCGCACCCACGAAACTCCGCCGGACGGACCCAGGGCGCACTCCCGAACGGGCCGGACCGGGGCGCGCCCGCCGCGCGGCGGGCGCTGTCCGCGCCGGTGCGGCGAGCGCGGTGCCTGGGCTCGCGGGTCCGGCACCACAGGGACGACGTGCCCCAGGGCCTGTCTTCAAAGTCCTGCCCGGCACGGCACCTCTCCCCCGTAGCCCCCGAGGGGGCACGGGATGTGCCCCCCGCGTCGGACTCGGCCGAGTACGGCCGGTCTCCGCCACGCGATGCACCGCACCGGCCGCCGCGGGCTGATCCCCGAAGATCCGCCGGACAGGGCCTAGACGCGGGTGACCGACGAGACAGGCATCATGCCGACCGGGTCGTAGCGGACCGAGGCGCCGGGGTAGGGCGCGTGGACCACCTGGCCGTTGCCCATGTACATCCCGATGTGGCTGGCGTCGTCCCGGTAGGCGACCAGGTCGCCGGGTCTCGCCTCGGAGAGCGGCACCTGCTGTCCGGCGTACCGCTGCGCCTGCGAGGTACGCGGCAGCGAGACCCCGGCCTGCGCGTACGCCCACTGGGTCAGACCCGAACAGTCGAACCCCGAGGGGCCGTTGGCGCCCCACACGTACGGCAGGCCGACGGCCCCGCGGGCCGCGCGCGCGGCCGCCGCCGCGCGGGCCGACGCGGGTGCCAGGCCGCCGAGCGACATCGGGGCGCCGTCGCGCCCCGAGCGCGAGGCCCGGTCGGCGTCCCTCTCGGCGTCGGGCAGCGAGTTCAGCAGCCGCCGCGCCTCGGCCAGCTTCGCCTCGACGGTGCGCTTGTGGCGGGCGACGGCGGCCCGGCTGCGCTCCAGCTCGGCGAGGTCCTCGGTCGCCTCCTCGCGCTGCCGGCCGAGCTTGCGCTGGACCTGCCCGATCTCGCGCAGCGCCAGGGCCTGACGGTCGCTCACCCGGTCGAGGGCCTCGGCCCGGCCGAGATAGTTGTCGGGGTCGGAGGAGAGCAGCAGCGCGAGCGCCGGGTCGACGCCGCCGGAGCGGTACTGGGCGCCGGCGATCGAACCGAGCGCGCCGCGCATGCGGTTCACCCGTTCCTGGCCCCGCGCGGTGCTGTCCCGCAGCCGGTCCACCCGTGCACGCAGCGCGTCGGCGCGCTCGTCCGCCTCGTTGTACCGCTCGGTGGCCTTCTCGGCCTCCTCGAACAGCCGGTCGACGGTCGACCGGGTCGCCTCGGTCTTGTCGCGCGGGTCCGCGCTCGCCGGTACCGACCCGAGGGCTGCCGCCGCCGTGACCGCGGCGGCGGAGAGGACTGTGACCCGGGTGCCGCGGCTGTGGCCGGGGTGTGAGAAACGACGGTGGGACACCACAGGAAGCCGCACTTCCTTCCGCTGGACGCAACCACGCAGCCCCTGCCGCCCGACGGGCGGAACCATGGCCGGAGCTGCGGCGCAGCAGAGAGTAACCGCGCGGACACGCAGTGACCAAAGGCCGCGCCGGGCACACACAGTGATGCCCCGCCGGAGATCACAGGTCACCGGCGGGGCGTGCGTCAGCGGGAGCAACCGGAGTTCGCCCGAACGGGCGGTCGCGGTCGCCTCCGTGAGATGTTCCTACGTGCTCCCGCGCGTCCGTGCGGCGGACGTGTCAGACGCGGACGCCGAACTGGAAGCTGCCGGCCCACTCCATGGCCTCGTACCGCACCACGGTGCCCGGCTTGGGGGCGTGGATCACCTGGCCGTTGCCGACGTACAGCGCGACATGGCTCAGTCCGCTGAAGAAGACCAGGTCGCCCGGGGCGAGTTCGCCGCGGCCGATCTTCACACCGTCGTTGACCTGCGTGTAGGTGGTCCGGGTGAGGCTCACGCCCGCCTGGGCGTAGGCCCACTGGGTCAGCCCGGAGCAGTCGTAGGAGTTGGGGCCCTCGGCACCGGAGATGTACGGCTTGCCCAGCTGGGTCTTGGCGGCGGCCAGCGCGGCGGCGGCGCGGCCCGAAGAGGCCGCCTCGTTGCCCAGGTTGGCACGCTCGTTGCCGCGGGCAGCGCGCTCGGCGTCGTCCGCCTGTATCTGCGCGCGCTCCTCGGCGGTCAGCGTGTTGAGGAGCTTGTTCGCCGCGTTGAGCTTGGTCTGGACGTCCTTCTTCTTCTTCGCCAGCTCCGTGCGCGTGTCGGCGAGGTCCTTCAGCTTGAGGGACGCCTCCTTGCGCTGCTGCGCGAGCGTCCGCTGCTTGGCCTGGATCTTCTCCAGGGCGCCGACCTGCTTGGTGCCCATCTGGTCGAGCACGGAGGCCTTGTCCAGATAGTCGTCCGGGTCGGAGGAGAGGAAGAGCTGGAGCGCCGGGTCGATGCCGCCGGAGCGGTACTGGGCGCTGGCCATCGAACCGAGGCCGGTACGCAGCTCGTTGAGCTCGTCCTGGCCGCGGGCGACCTTGTCCTGGATCGCCTCGACCTGCTTCTCGAGCTTCTTTTCCTTCTCCTCGGCGCCGCTGTGCTTCTCGGTCGCCGCCTCCGCCTCGTGGTAGAGCTTGTCGACCTTTTCCTTGACGTCTTCCTTGGACGGCTTGGGGTCGGCCTGCGCGGCCTGGGACGTCAGGGCGACAGCTGCGGCTGCGGTCGCGGAGAGCACGGTCACGCGGGCGCGGCTCGGCTGCTTGGGACGACGGTGGGACGCCACGAAGGCGATCTCCTTCTTCCTCAGAGCCGCCTACCGGGTGTCGGGGAGTTGATCCCCGGCTCCGTGAGTCAGTTTCCCGGCGGGCCGGGAATCCGGTGGGACCGGACTGAACTACACGAATTCGGCGGTTCCTTCGCCGCCACCCCGGATGGGTGATCAACCGCGCGAAGGTTCGAGGCCCGACCTTAGTGACCTTCTTGTGATCAGTTCAAATCCTGAAGGGAAAAATTTCACCGCGGAGTGGTTTCTTCACATACATCGCACTGACAGTGACGAACAATTGACACTCTGATGCGACATTGGGTGAGCAAATGCCGCATTGGCCACAGGAGTTACTAGACGCGCGAAAGCCGCTTCAGCAGCAAGGCGGACGCCACGGGTCTCGCACCGGCCCGCGCCACCCCGTCGGCGACCTCACGGTCGGTGGAGACGACCACCACGGGACGCCCCGGCGGCTCCGCCCGTACGAGCTGGCGGATCAACTCGTCCGCCGTCACGCCCGGTTTGGAGAACAGCACCCGCACCCCGCGCGGCGGCGCGAGCAGTACGGGGGCGGCCAGTTCGGCCCCGTCGAAGACACACGTCATCTCGGCGCCCGTCTGCGCCGCGAGCATCGCCAGCCCGCCGAGCAGCCGCAGCCGCTGCTTCTCCAGCGGCATCGTCGGATAGCCGGTCTTGGTGACGTTGTAGCCGTCCACGACCAGATGCGCCTGCGGCAGCGCCAGCAACTGGTCCAGCAGGGCCGGGTCCATGTCGGACAGCGCGCGGGCCGCCACGTCCTTGGGAGACATCCGGCCGGGCTCCACGGCGTCCACCAGATCGGCGGGGTGCGCGGCGGCCGGCGGCAGCGCCAGCTCGCGCCGCAGCCCCTGCGCCGACTCCAGGACGGTGTCCAGCAGCAGCCGCAGCCGCATGTCCTCCACCGAGCGCCCCTCGCGGGCGGCCCGGCGGCTCGACTCCACCGCCGACTCCGCCTCCGTGAGCCGGGCCTTGAGACGGCGCGTCTCGCTCTCCGCCGCGGACACCTGCGCCGCGGCCTCCGCGCGGACCGTCTCGGTCTCGGCCGCCGCACGGCGCAGGGCGGCCTCGCCGCGCTTCACATCGCTCAGGGCACCGCGCAGCTTGCGCTGCGCGGACTCGGCCTCCCTGCGGGCGGCGTCCAGCTCCGTACGGAGGCGCTCCGTCTCGGCCTTCGTCGTGGCGCGGGCCTGTGCCAGCTCCTCGCGCAGCCGCTCCAGCTCGCGGCGGTTCTCCTCATCGACACGCTCGGCGTCGGCGCGCTGGACCTCCTCGCCCGCGGCGGCCACCAGCTTCACCCAGCCGACCGGACGCAGGACGTACGCGGCGGCGGCCACGTCTATGGGGTCGGCGGCAGGCGGCGGCGAGCCCGACTCCACGGCCGCCGCCAGCTCGGGATCCGCCTGGGCGAACCGCTCGCCGATCCGCTGCCGGAAGATCGGGTCGCTCTCCAGGGCCGCCGCCATCGCGTTGCCCGCGAACCGGGCGCGCCTGTTCGGCGTGAAGCGCGCGTACTGTCGTAGCTGGGCGGGCAGTTCGGTGACGGTCAGCCCGCCGAAGGCGTCGGAGACCAGCGCCACGACCCGGCGCCGGACTCCCTCGGGCAGCGGCCTGTCGAGCGCCTCGGCGTCGCCGCCGGCCGCATCGGCCGGCTCAGCGCCACTTGCGGGCTGCTCCACGATCCGTCACCCCACTACCCTTTCGGGCGGCTCCCTCAGGAACCGGCGCCCGGCCTGTCAACCAGTTCGATCTGATCCACCGCGTTGCACCAGCGGCAGCGGACGGACTCGATGGTCTCACTGACCACGTCGCGCTCCTCGATCTTCGACTCCCCGGCCAGGTCCAGATGGACGTACTCCACCACCTTGGAGGACCGTGTGACGTCGAACCGGGTGAGATTGCCGCACAGCGTGCAGCGCCACCTCGTGGCCTCGGTCGGCAAGGGAACCGTCGTCATCGTGCCGTCTCTCCTTCGTCGGGGGCTGCTGTCGTGCTGTCGAGCCTGCCGCGCCGTACCCCGGTGCGGCGCCGGAGCGCGGAAGACGCGCCCGTAACCCTACGGCCTCCCGCGTATCGCGTGTCGCGGCGAGGCGGTCCGTACCCGTCTGTCCGCGTACGGGATGATCCTTGGATGATCAATTGGCGCGCGGCGGCCGGTGCGCCGGTCGTGACCTACGGTCTGATCGGCCTGTGCGCTCTGGCCTTCCTGACCAGCCCGCTCTCGGGGTTCAACGCCGCGTACGGAACGGGCGACGCCCTGCTCGCCGCGCAGAGCGCGTACTTCGAGCGCTGGGGCGTGATCCCCGACGAGCTGATGAGCGGCGGCTCCCACGCGCTCCTCACCCCTCTCACCGCACTCTTCGTCCACGGAAGCTGGCTCCATCTGCTCGGAAACCTGCTCTTCCTCTACGTCTTCGGGGCGATGGCCGAGGAGCGGATGGGACGGGTGCGGTTCACCCTCTTCTATCTCGTCTGCGGCTATCTCGCCCTGCTCGCCTACGCGGCGGCGAACGCGGACTCCGACCAGACCCTGGTGGGCGCGTCGGGCGCGATCTCCGGCGTGCTCGGCGCCTTCCTCTGTCTCCTTCCCACTGCGCGCGTCACCAGCCTCTTTCCGTTCCTTTTCTTCCTGCCGTTGCGCTTTCCCGCCTGGATCGTCCTGATCTTCTGGTTCGCCCTCCAGTGGCTGGCGGCCCACAACGCGAAGCCGGGCCCGGGCGTCGCCTATCTGGCGCATCTGGTGGGCTTCGCGCTCGGCTTCGTCGCCGCGTGGGTGCTTTTCCGCCGTACGGCTAGAGTGAAGTTCCGTTCCGCGGCCACCGAGGGAGAACGTCAACCGTGATCACCGCGATCGTGCTCATCAAGACCAGCGTCGACCGGATCCCCGAGATCGCCGAGTCGATCGCCGCGCTGGAGAGCGTCAGCGAGGTCTTCTCCGTGACCGGCACCTACGACCTCATCGCCATGGTCCGCGTCGCCAGGCACGACGATCTGGCGGACGTCATCCCCGGCAGCATCAGCAAGATCCCCGGCGTCGAGGCCACGGACACGCACGTCGCGTTCCGCACGTACTCCCAGCACGACCTGGAGACCGCCTTCGCGATCGGCCTCGACGCCTGACGCCCGGGGCCTGCCCGTGAGGGCAGGCCCGGTCCGCGTCAGCCGCGGTCGGGGACGCAACGGCCGTCCTCGGTACGGTAGTTCCAGCGCGCCCCGTCCCTCACGAGCTCCTTGACCGCGCCGACGAACCGCTCCACGTGCTCGTCCGGCGTACCGGCCCCGAAGCTGACCCGGATCGCGTTGAGCGACCTCTCACCGGGACCGGCGTCCGGCGCGCCGCACTCCCCCGGGTCCCCGGCGTCGCCGCCCAGCAGGGTCCGCACGAGCGGGTGGGCGCAGAACAGGCCGTCCCGTACACCGATGCCGTACTCCGCCGAGAGCGCGGCGGCGAAGTGCGAGCTGTTCCAGCCGTCGACGACGAAGGAGATGACGCCCACCCGCGGGGCGTCGTCACCGAAGAGTGAGAGCACCCGCACCTCGGGCACCTCGGCGAGACCCGCGCGCACCCGCGCGACGAGCTCCTGCTCCCGCTCGACGAGCCGGTCGAATCCCGCCTCGGTCAGGGCCTTGCAGGCCGAGGCGATCGCGTACACCCCGATGACGTTCGGCGATCCGGCCTCGTGCCGGGCCGCGGTGGTGTGCCACTCGACGTCCACACCGCCGTCGGCGCGGCGCGCGACCTTGCGGCTGGCGCCGCCACCGGCGAGATACGGCTCCGCCTCCCGCAGCCAGTCGGCGCGGCCCGCGAGCACACCGGAGCCGAACGGCGCGTAGAGCTTGTGCCCGGAGAAGGCCACCCAGTCCACGTCCAGCTCCGCGATGTCGACGGGGTGGTGCGGGGCGAGCTGCGCGGCGTCGAGCACGATGCGCGCGCCGTGGGCGTGCGCGGCGGCGGCCAGTTCGTGTACGGGCCACAGCTCACCGGTCACGTTGGACGCGCCGGTGACACACACCAGAGCGGGGCCCTTCGGGTCGCGGCCCGCGAGGGCGCGCTCCAGTGTGGCGACGGCCTCGCCGGGGGTGCGGGGCGCGTCGAGGTAGCTGACGCGGGCGTCGCGCCAGGGCAGCAGCGAGGCGTGGTGCTCGGTCTCGAAGACGAACACCTCGCAGCCGGCGGGCAGCGCGGCGGCGAGCAGGTTGAGCGAGTCGGTGGTGGACCGGGTGAAGACGACCTGGTCGTCCTCGCGACAGCCGAGGAAAGCGGCGACGGTGCGGCGGCCGTTCTCGAACAGGTCGGTGGAGAGCTGCGAGAGGTATCCGGCGCCGCGGTGGACGCTGCCGTAGTACGGGGCGTAGGCGGCGACGTCGTCCCAGACCCGGCGCAGGGCGGGGGCGCTGGCCGCGTAGTCGAGGGCGGCGTAGGTGACTTCACCGCCGGTGACCAGGGGGACGGTGACCTCACATCCGAGTACGGGCAGCGGCCGGTCGGTGCTGGTGCGGTCGAGGGCGTCGGTGGGTACGGACATGGCGGTATCTCCCGGCAGGACGAGGCGGAAACGGCATCAGGACCCGGCAGGGGACGCGTCGTCGCGACGGCGGATGCCGTGACGGCGTACGGGTTCACCTGGGGGGTGGGGCTCACTGAGGAGGGCTCGGGCCCTGTGCCCGGCGCGGAACGCACCGGGAGCGGGCCGAAGGCCCTATCGCATTCGCTTGCTCACGAGACTGCTCCCTTGAGGACCAGGACCCCAGGGATGACGACATCCGAACGATGTCCAGGGGTCCGCGCTTGCCGCAGACCTCGCTGCCTGCGGCCTGGTCTTCACCCGGGGCACCCCGCCACGGACGGAGGGTTGCCGGACAGCGGGCCGGGGCCGTAGTCGCTGTCACTCATGACCTGGGCCGAGATTACCCCACGGACACGCACCGGCCCGGACGGCGTCCGCGATACGGGACGTCGGCGTCCTCGATCGCCGGACTGGCTGCGAACGCAGCCGTCGGCGGTCGAGGACAACCGTGGCGCGCGAGCCGAGCGGGCGGGCCGGCAAGCCCGGCCGAGGCCCCCGAGCCGGCCGCGGGCCCTTACGCGTTGCTCGCCGTCACCCAGCGTTCCAGCGTCGCGTTCGCCGCGCCCGAGTCGACCGCCTTCGCCGCCCGTGCCATGCCCGCCGCGAGTTGGTCGTTCAGCGTGCCGTCGCCCGGCTCCAGCGCCACCAGCGCCGCCGCCGCGTTCAGCAGGACCGCGTCCCGTACGGGGCCGGTCTCGCCGGCCAGCAGCCTGCGCGCGACGTCCGCGTTGTACGAGGCGTCCGCACCCCGCAGCGCCTCGATCGGGACCAGCTCCAGACCGATGTCCCTCGGGTCGAAGGTCTCCTCGGTCACCCGGCCGTCTTGAACCACCCATACGTGTGAAGTGGCCGTCGTCGTCAGCTCGTCCAGACCGTCGTCGCCGCGGAAGACGAGCGAGGAGTTGCCCCGCTCCGCGAGCACACCGGCAACGATCGGCGCCATCCGGCTGTCCGCCACACCCACCGCCTGGGAGCGGACCCGCGCCGGGTTGGTGAGCGGCCCCAGGATGTTGAACGTGGTCTGCGCGCCCAGCTCCTTGCGGGCCTTGGCCGCGTAACGCAGCGCCGGGTGGAACTTCACCGCGAAGCAGAAGGTGATGCCCGCCTCCTCGACGACCTCCACCACCCGCTGCGGCGTCAGCTCCAGATTGACGCCGAGCTTCTCCAGCACGTCGGAGGCGCCGCTCGCGGAAGAGGCCGCGCGGCTGCCGTGCTTGACGACCTTGCCGCCCGCCCCGGCCACCACGATCGCCGCCATCGTGGAGATGTTGACGGTCTTGGCCAGGTCACCGCCGGTGCCGACGACATCGACCGTGGCGCCGGGCACCTCGATGGTGTTGGCGTGCTCGTACATGGCGCGCACCAGTCCCGAGACCTCCTCCACGGTCTCGCCCTTGGCGCGCAGCGCGACGGCGAAGCCCGCGATCTGCGCGTCGGTGGCCTCGCCGCTCATGATGCGGTCCATGGCCCAGGCCGTGTCGACGGCGTCGAGGTCCTGGCCGCGCAGCAGCGGGTTCAGAACCCCCGGCCAGGAACGCGCCGCCAGGGTGTCGCCTCCGGCCGGTGTAACAGCGCTGCTCATGCTCGCTCCTGGGGTCTGTGGACGGGCGCACCGCCGTGCTGCCCGTGCTGCCAGGCGTCAGCCTATCCGCGCCGCCCGCGATCCGAGACCCGCCGCCCGTAGTACGGACAGCGGTATGTACGGAGCGTGGCCCGGGCGGCCCACGCTCCGTACGCACGCCCATGTACGAGGGCCCCGGCCCGGTCCCTCGAAAGGGGACCGGGCCGGGGCCCGACACGTACGGTGGTGCTCGATCAGTGGTGGCCGTGGCCGCTCGTGATCTCCTTGTACTCCTCGGCCGTCGGCTTGGGGATCTGGCTTCCCTCGCCGTAGTAGCCCTTGTTCAGCTTGACCCGCACCTTCTCCGCCGGGGACGTCTTGCGCCGGACACCGTTCTCGTCGACAGTCGGCCCGATCTCGGCCGGCTTGTACTGCTCGTGAGCGGTGAGCGTGTGCAGGTCGCCCTGGTTGAGCGGCTGGTGGATCTCCACGAACTCACCGTGCGGCAGCCGCTTGATGATGCCGGACTCACGTCCGTGCAGCACCTTCTCGGCGTCACGGCGCTGAAGTCCCAGGCAGATCCGCTTGGTGACCACGAACGCGATGACCGGGCCGACGAAGAACGCGATCCTGATGAACCAGGTGATCGTGTTGATCGACAGGTGGAAGTGGGTGGCCCAGATGTCGTTCCCGCCACCGATGAGCAGGATGAAGTACAGGGTCAGCCACGCCACGCCGAAGGCGGTCCGGGTCGGCGCGTTGCGCGGCCGGTCCAGGATGTGGTGCTCGCGCTTGTCGCCGGTGATCCAGGACTCGATGAACGGGTAGACCGCGAGGGCCACCAGTACCAGCGGGAAGATCATCAGCGGGATGAACACACCCAGGACGAGCGTGTGGCCCCAGAAGTTGATCTCCCAGCCGGGCATCACACGGATCAGACCCTCGGAGAAGCCCAGATACCAGTCCGGCTGTGCTCCGGTGGAGACCAGGTCCGGGCGGTACGGGCCGATGGCCCACACCGGGTTGATCGTGGCGATGGCCGAGATGATCGTGATGACACCGAAGACCAGGAAGAAGAACCCGCCGGCCTTGGCCATGTAGATCGGCAGGAACGGCGCGCCGACCACGTTGTTGTTGGTCTTGCCGGGGCCCGCGAACTGCGTGTGCTTGTGGTAGAAGACCAGGATCAGGTGCGCCACCACGAGTCCGAGCAGGATGCCCGGAAGAATCAGGATGTGGATGGAGTAGAACCGCGCCACGATGTCGTGGCCGGGGAACTCCCCGCCGAACAGGAACATCGAGATGTACGTGCCCACGATCGGTGTGGCCAGGATCGCGCCCTGCGCGAAGCGGACACCGGTGCCCGACAGCAGATCGTCCGGAAGCGAGTAACCGGTGAGACCGGTGAACAGCGACAGGAAGAACAGCAGGAAGCCGAACACCCAGTTGATCTCACGGGGCTTGCGGAACGCGCCCGTGAAGAAGACACGCATCATGTGCACGAACATCGCGGCCACGAAGATCAGCGCGGCCCAGTGGTGGATCTGCCGGATCAGCAGACCACCGCGGACGTCGAAGCTGATGTCCAGGGTCGAGGCGTACGCCTCGGTCATCCGGACACCCTGCATCGGTACGTAACTGCCCTCGTACACGACCTCGTTCATGCTCGGGTGGAAGAACAGCGTCAGATACACACCCGTGAGGATGATGACGACGAAGCTCCACAGGGCGACCTCGCCCAGCATGAACGACCAGTGGTCCGGAAAGACCTTCCGCAGCATGCCCTTGGCCGCGCCGTAGATCCCGAGGCGGCCGTCGGCCCAGTCGGCGACCCGCTCTCCAGCGGGTGCCTTGCGGTTCTTTTCGTCAGTCGCAGTACTCATCCGCGCTCCCAGAAGGACGGACCGACGGGCTCGTCGAAATCGCCGAGCGCGTAGAGGTAACCCTCGCCGTTCACACCGATCCGCAGCTGCGGAAGCGCGTGACCGGCCGGGCCGAAGATGACGCGGGCGCCGTCGGAGAGGTCGAAGGTGGACTGGTGGCACGGGCAGAGCACGTGGTGCGTCTGCTGCTCATACAGGCTGATGGGACAGCCGACATGGGTGCAGATCTTGGAGTACGCGACGATGCCGTCGTGCGACCACTCGAGTTCGCGCTTGTCCTTGATGTCTTCGGGCTGAATGCGAACGATCATGAGAGCCGCCTTGGCGATCTCATTGTTGAAGTTCTCATTGTGCTCGTCCAGCCCCTCGGGCTGGGCGAAGGTCAGCGACCCCACGGTGACGTCCTCGGGACGCAGCGGCTCGCTCGTGTTCTGGTTGATGAGCAGCAAGCCCTTCTTCCAGAACGTCTTGCGGAGCTTGTCCTCAGGCAGCGGGCCGAGGTCACGCAGCAGGACGATGCCGGAGAGCGGCACCATGGCCAGCGCACCGAACATCGTGTTGCGGATCAGCTTGCGGCGCCCGAAGCCGGACTCCGCCGAGCCGATCAGGAAGTCCCTCTTCGCCTGCGCGGCGACCTCGGGGGTCGCCTCGATCGGGTGGCGCTCCTGGACGATCTCCTCGTCGCTCATCAGCGTGCGCGCCCAGTGGATCGCACCCGCGCCGATGGCGAAGAGGGCGACTCCGAGCGTCATTCCCAGCGAGAAGTTGAGCGCGCTCACGTGGCCGAACGGCCAGATGTACACGATCTTGTCGACGGGGAAGACGACGAACGAGGCGATGAAGCCGACCGTGGCCAGCATCGACAGCGTGAAGAGGAAGGCCACCGCGCGCTCGGAGCGCTTGGCCGCCCGCTCGTCGATGTCCTGGATGCGCGGCCGGTGGGCCGGCAGTCCGGGGTCGGCGAAGGGGTCCTCCGCGCGCTCCACCTCGCCGTGTGCCGGCTCCTGCTCACTCGGCAGGTTCTCGTCTGAAATCCGGTTGCTACTCATGACTTCTTGGCCTTAGCGGTGTGCGCCGCGACCCAGACGGCAGTTGCGATCAGTGCGCCCAGACCGATGATCCAGGAGAACAGGCCCTCACTGACGGGCCCGATGCCACCGAGCTTGAGTCCGCCGGGGTTCGAGGACTCGTCACCGTTCACCGCATCGACGTACGCGATGATGTCCCGCTTCTCCTGCTCGGGCATCGTCGAGTCGGGGAACGACGGCATGTTCTGCGGACCGGTCAGCATTGCCTCGTACAGGTGCTTGGGCGATACCCCTTCAAGCCCCGGCGCATACTTGCCGTTCGTCAGAGCGCCGCCTTCACCGCCGAAGTTGTGGCACTGGGCGCAGTTGGAGCGGAACAGCTCACCGCCGTTGGCGGAGTCCGCGCCTTCCGGGTTGTACTGCTTGGCTGTCGGGACCGAGGGCCCGGGGCCGAGCGAGGCGACGTACGCCGCGAGTTGGTCGATCTCCTTCTGGTCGTAGATGACCTTCTTCTTCGGAACCTGCGGGCCGGGCTGCTGCGCCGGCATCCGGCCGGTGCCGACCTGGAAGTCCACGGCGGCGGCGCCGACGCCGGTCAGCGACGGACCGTCGGACGTGCCCTGACCGCCGACGCCGTGGCAGCTGGCGCAGCCCACGGCATACAGCTTCTTGCCCTCGTCGATGGCGAGGGACTGGGCGGTGTCGTCTGCCTGTGCCTTGCCCGCGGGCGCGAACGCGGCGTACAGCCCCCCGGTGGCCGCCAGCGCGAGGAGTAGGACGACGACCGCCGCCAACGGATGGCGTCGTCGTGCGGAGAGCTTTTTCACGGATTACCCCGGTGTCAGGATCTTCTGCGTCGGTGCTTCTGGACTGTGCGCGAGCGCGTCGGGCGCGTGGCCCGCTACTTGATCAGATAGATCGTGGCGAAGAGGCCGATCCAGACGACATCGACGAAGTGCCAGTAATAGGACACGACGATGGCGGCGGTTGCCTGCTCGTGGGTGAACCTCTTGGCCGCGTACGTTCTGCCGAGAACCAGCAGGAAGGCGATGAGACCGCCTGTCACGTGCAGACCATGGAAGCCGGTGGTCAGATAGAACGCGGAGCCGTACGCGTCGGACGAGAGCGAGAGGCCCTCGTGCTTCACGAGCTCCGTGTACTCGAAGATCTGACCGCCGATGAAGACCGCACCCATCACGAACGTGATCACGAACCACGAGCGGAGCTTCTTCACATCGCCCCGCTCGGCGGCGAAGACGCCGAGCTGGCAGGTGAGTGAGGAGAGCACCAGGATCGTGGTGTTCACCGCGGAGAACGGGATGTTCAGCGAATCGGCCTTCTCCGACCAGAACGCATCCCCTGTCACCGACCGCAGGGTGAAGTACATCGCGAAGAGGGCCGCGAAGAACATCAGCTCGGAGCTCAACCAGATGATCGTTCCGACACTGGTGAGGTTCGGCCGATTGACCGTCGGGTGCGCGTGCCCGGTTTCTACTGTCGTTGCTGTCGCCACGACCGACATTATGTCGGTCGCTTATCCCGCCCTCACTCCCGGGGGTCCCATTCGGAGTGTCAGCCACTTCGGACGGGACCCGGAGAGGGACCGAACGGCCCATCGCGGGCGGGCCGGGACCCGTGCTGACATGGTGTGCGACGGAGTAGCATCCGCGCAGCGGGTCTCGGCGCCCAGGCTCTGAAGCCCTCGCAGACGCGGATGTGCGGATGTCACGACGGATGTCACGGAGGAACAATGCAGCCGACTGCCACGGTCCTGGTCTACAGCGACAACGCGAGCACCCGCGAGCAGGTGCGGACGGCCGCGGGACGCAGGCCGGCCGCCGATCTGCCGCCGGTCGAGTACATCGAGTGCGCCACGATGCCCGCCGTGCTGAAGCAGCTCGACAGGGGCGGCGTGGACGCCTGTGTGTTCGACGGTGAGGCCACGCCCGTCGGCGGCATGGGCCTGTGCCGGCAGATCAAGGACGAGATCTTCAATTCCCCGCCGGTGCTGCTCCTGATGGGCCGCCCGCAGGACGCCTGGCTGGCCACCTGGAGCCGCGCGGAGTCCGCCGTGACGCTGCCGGTGGACCCGGTCGGCTTCCCCGACGCCCTGGCGGCGCTGCTGCGCACCAGGCTCGCCGTGGAAGCCTGACGGTTCCACCGGCAGGGGGCCGGTCGCCCGGCCCCCGCGTCGCGTGTGTCAGACCTGCGGGCGCAGCCGGGCCGCCTCGACCGGGCCGGTGCCGTCCCCGGCCCCGGTGCCGCCGACCAGTGCGCTGCCCTGGCGCCACTTGGCCCAGTCCAGGTTCCAGTCGCCGAAGCCGTTGCCGAACGGGTCCATGTCCTCGCCGCCGCTGTTGACGACCTTGACGATGTCGCCCTGGCGGACGGTGCCGAAGAACCACTCGGCGTTGTCGGTCGACATGCCGACACAGCCGTGGCTGACGTTCGCGGACCCCTGTGAGCCGACGGACCACGGGGCGGCGTGCACGTACTCACCGCTCCAGGTGACCCGCGTCGCCCAGTAGACGGGCAGGTCGTACGACTCGCTGCTGCCGGCCGCGATGCCGACGCTGGTGCCCCGCATCCGTACGAACTGCTGCTTCTCCAGCACGACCTTGGTGCCGTTACGGGTCGAGAAGCCGGGCTTGCCGGTGGTCACCGGGATGGTTCTGATCTCCTCGCCGTTGCGCAGGACCGTCATGTGGTGCGTGCCGGCGTCGGCGACGGCTTCGAGGCGGTCGCCCGTGGTGATCTTGAGGGGCTTCACCGGGCCGCCGTACAGCTTGTTGCCGACCTTTATGCCGTCGAGGGTGCTGGTGACGCTCACGGTCGCGTTGGCGGGCCAGTACTCCTTGGGCCGGAAGTGCAGCTTCTTGTCGTCGACCCAGTACCAGGAGCCCTCGGCGGCGGGGCTGGAGCGGACCTTGAGACCGCGTTCGACGACGGCCCTGGCCTCTTTCTCCTTGACGGGCGCGCTCAGCTCCGCGGTGATGGGCTGGCCGACGCCGTACTTGCCCGCCTGCGGGCCGAACTTGACGTTCAGGTTGCGTTGCACCGAGGACGTCTCGAAGTCGAGCGTACGGCTGCCGGGAGCGCCGTCCTCGTCCTCCGTGGAGACCTTGACGGTGTAGCGCGCACCGGCGGCCAGTGGGGCCGTGGAGTGCCAGCGGGCGCCGTCCGCGGCCAGCTCGCCCGCGAGGTGGTGGCCGGCCTTGTCGGTGACGGTCACATCGGTGATCCGCCCGTCGCCGCCCTTGGCGACGACTTCCAGCGGCTTGTCGGGGTTCGCCTTGGCGTCGCCCTTGGGCGCGTTGAGGGAGACCTGGTCGGCTGCGTCGTAGGGCTTGCCGGACAGCGGGTGGCGATCCGTATCGCCACAGCCGGTCGCCACGGCCCCCACGGACAGGACCAGCAGCGTGCAGCCGAGAACGGTGCGAAAGCGCGGCTTGTGGTTCATAAGCACACGTTAAGAAGATTATCCGGTTACGGCGCGCTGTGTGACTGCAAACGAGGGGCCCGGATCCTCCTCAGGGGTGAGGAAGATCCGGGCCCTTGTCCCGCGTAACGGCACGTCGCGGCCGTTGTGCCTACTGGTTCTGGTTCTCACCCGTGTAGTACTCGAAGACCCAGCCCCACAGGCCGATCAGGATGATCGGGAAGGAGAAGAACAGCAGCCACCAGCCGATGGCCACGGAGAGGAACGCGAGCGCTCCGCCGATGGCCAGGGAGAGCGGCTGCCAGCTGTGCGGGGAGAAGAATCCGACCTCGCCGGCCTCGTCCGCGACGTCGGCCTCCTTGTTGTCCTGCGCCATCGCGTCGACCCGCCGGGCCGTGAAGGCCAGGTAGAAGCCGATCATGAGACTCAGGCCGAAGGCCAGGAAGAGTGCGGTGGTGCCGACCGGCTCCTTCGACCAGACGCCGTAGACAGCGGCGACGACGAGGATGAAGAGGCTCAGCCAGAGGAACATCCAGCCTTGGACCTTCACTTGCCGACCTCCTTGCCACCGAGCAGAGCGGCGTCCTTCTGTCCGTCGTTCTCAAGGTGTTCGAGCGCCGCGATCTCCGGGTGGTGCAGGTCGAACGCCGGGGATTCGGAGCGGATGCGCGGCAGCGTGGTGAAGTTGTGCCGCGGGGGCGGGCACGAAGTCGCCCATTCGAGTGAACGGCCGTAGCCCCACGGGTCGTCCACCTCGACCTTCTTCCCGTACTTGGCCGTTTTCCAGACGTTGTAGAAGAACGGCAGGACCGACAGGCCCAGCAGGAACGAGCTGATCGTCGAGATGGTGTTCAGCGCGGTGAAGCCGTCGGCGGCCAGATAGTCCGCGTAACGGCGCGGCATGCCCTCCGCGCCCAGCCAGTGCTGGACCAGGAACGTGCCGTGGAATCCGATGAACAGCGTCCAGAAGGTGATCTTCCCGAGCCGTTCGTCGAGCATCTTGCCCGTCATCTTCGGCCACCAGAAGTGGAAGCCGGCGAACATCGCGAACACCACCGTGCCGAAGACGACGTAGTGGAAGTGCGCGACGACGAAGTACGAGTCGGAGACGTGGAAGTCCATCGGCGGCGAGGCCAGGATGACGCCCGTCAGGCCACCGAAGGTGAAGGTGACCAGGAAGCCGATGGTCCAGAGCATCGGTGTCTCGAAGGACAGCGACCCCTTCCACATCGTGCCGATCCAGTTGAAGAACTTCACACCCGTTGGCACCGCGATCAGGAATGTCATGAACGAGAAGAACGGTAGTAGTACACCGCCCGTCACATACATGTGGTGCGCCCACACCGTCACCGAGAGGCCGGCGATGGCGATCGTCGCCGCGACCAGACCGATGTAACCGAACATCGGCTTCCGGCTGAACACCGGAATGATCTCGGAGACGATCCCGAAGAACGGCAGGGCGATGATGTACACCTCTGGATGCCCGAAGAACCAGAACAGGTGCTGCCAGAGCAGGGCGCCGCCGTTCGCGGCGTCGAAGATGTGCGCACCGAACTTCCGGTCGGCCTCCAGCGCGAAGAGCGCGGCGGCCAGCACCGGGAAGGCGAGCAGGACCAGCACACCGGTCAGCAGCACGTTCCAGCAGAAGATCGGCATCCGGAACATCGTCATGCCGGGCGCGCGCATGCAGATGATCGTGGTGATGAAGTTGACCGAACCGAGGATCGTGCCGAAGCCGGAGAAGGCCAGGCCCATGATCCACAGGTCGGCGCCGATGCCCGGCGAACGGACCGCGTCCGACAGCGGGGAGTACGCGAACCAGCCGAAGTCGGCCGCGCCCTGCGGGGTGATGAAACCGGCCACCGCGATGATCGAGCCGAACAGGTAGAGCCAGTAGGCGAACATGTTCAGCCGCGGGAACGCCACGTCGGGCGCGCCGATCTGGAGCGGCATGATCCAGTTCGCGAATCCGGCGAACAGCGGCGTCGCGAACATCAGCAGCATGATCGTGCCGTGCATCGTGAACGCCTGGTTGAACTGCTCGTTCGACATGATCTGCGTGCCGGGACGGGCCAGCTCGGCGCGCATGAAGAGCGCGAGCACACCACCGATGCAGAAGAAGACGAACGACGTGACCAGATAGAGCGTGCCGATCGTCTTGTGATCGGTGGTGGTCAGCCACTTGACGACGACAGCGCCGGGCTGCTTGCGCCGTACCGGCAGCTCGTTCTCGTACGAGTCGTCAGCTGCTGCGGCGGCACCCTTGGGTTCGTTGAGGATGCTCACAGTTGTTTCTTCTCCGCATTCCTGGCCGGGTCCGTCAGTCCGATGCCCGACGGGATGTAGCCGGTCTGCCCCTTCTCGGCCAGCTCCTTCAGGTGCTGCTGGTAGCGCTCCGGGGAGACGACCTTGACGTTGAAGAGCATCCGGGAGTGGTCCACGCCGCAGAGTTCGGCGCACTTGCCCATGAAGGTGCCCTCCCGGTTGGGGGTCACCTCGAAGGCGTTGGTGTGCCCCGGAATGACGTCCTGCTTCATCAGGAACGGCACGACCCAGAAGGAGTGGATGACGTCACGGGACGTCAGCACGAACCGGACCTTCTCGCCCTTCGGCAGCCACAGGGTCGGACCCGGGTTGCCGTTCTGGGGATTGCGCGTGCCCGGGATTCCGGCGTCGTAGACGCCTTCGGCGCCGGCCGGGAAGTCGTCCTGGAACTTCTGCGGGATGTCACCGAGTTCCTTGGGAACCCCGGTGCCCGTGGCGGCGTCGCCGTCCACGTTCTCCACGTAGTTGAAGCCCCAGCTCCACTGGTAGCCCACCACGTTCACGGTGTGGGTGGGCTTGTCGTCGAGAGACAGGAGCTTCGACTCGTCACGCGCGGTGAAGTAGAAGAGCACCGAGACGATGATGAGCGGAACGACCGTGTACAGGGCCTCGATGGGCATGTTGTAACGGGTCTGTGGAGGAACCTCCACCTTGGTGCGGCTGCGCCGGTGGAAGATGACGCTCCACACGATCAGCCCCCACACCAGGATGCCCGTGACGAGCGCTGCCGCCCACGAGCCCTGCCAGAGGGAGAGGATTCTGGGGGCCTCCTCGGTCACCGGAGTGGGCATTCCGAGGCGGGGGAAATCCTTGTACGTGCAACCGGAGGCGGTCGCGAGGATCAGGCCCGCAGTCAGCACCTGCGGCAGCTTCCGCCGCATCGGGCGCCGCGACGAGCGGTCGGAGCCGTTGGGACTCACGTAGCGCCTTCCCGAGAGTCTCGCCCGCACAGCCGGCTGCGGCCGTCACGGTCGGCGCCGGCCCGACGCGGGCAGGGGTTTGGATGTTTATGCGGACCAAACCCTACTGGACGCAATTTGGGGTCGCGCATGGAGGGTGCCCAACGCGCCGCCCGGGGCCCCGAAGGGGTGGAACCGCCGGCTCCGGACACTTCCGACTCCCCCTTCGGCCGCTGTCGTCGCCCCGGCGATCGGGGGCGCCGTCCGGGGGGTCCGGGCAAGGCTTAGCGTGGTGGCGTGGCCTACTTCGACTCCGCGTCCTCCGCACCGCTGCACCCCGTCGCACTTGAGGCCCTGCGCGCCGCCCTGGACGAGGGCTGGGCCGATCCGGCCAGGCTGTACCGGGAGGGGCGGCGGGCCAGGCTGCTGCTGGACGCCGCGCGCGAGGCCGCCGCCGAGGCCGTCGGGTGCCGACCCGACGAACTGGTCTTCACTCCTTCGGGGACGTACGCGGTCCACTCCGGCATCGCCGGATCGCTCGCGGGCCGTCGGCGTGTCGGCGCCCATGCGGTGGTCTCGGCGGTCGAACACTCGTCGGTGCTTCATGCCGCCCACACGCGGGTCGTCGAAGGGGACGGTCCGGCGGTGACGGAGGTCCCGGTGGACCGGACGGGGGCGGTGTCCCCGTCGGCGTACGCGGCGGCCCTGCGCCCCGACACGGCGCTCGCCTGCCTCCAGTCGGCCAACCACGAGGTCGGCACCGTGCAACCGGTCGAGGCCGTCGCCGAGGCGTGCCGGGCGGCCGGGGTGCCGCTGCTGGTGGACGCCGCGCAGTCGCTGGGGTGGGGTCCGGTGGACGGGGCGTGGTCGCTGCTGACCGCGAGCGCGCACAAATGGGGCGGGCCCGCCGGGGTGGGGCTGCTCGCCGTACGCAAGGGCGTGCGGTTCGCTCCCCAAGGCCCGGTGGACGAGCGGGAGTCGGGGCGCGTACCCGGTTTCGGGAATCTGCCGGCGATCGTCGCCGCCGCCGCGTCACTGCGGGCGGTGCGGTCGGAGGCGGAGCGGGAGGCGGCCCGGCTGCGGGTGCTGGTGGACCGGATCCGGGCGCGGGTGCCCGAGTCGGTGCCCGATGTCGAGGTGGTGGGCGATCCGGTGCACAGACTCCCGCATCTCGTCACCTTCTCCTGTCTCTATGTCGACGGGGAGACTCTGCTGCACGAACTGGACCGGGCGGAGTTTTCCGTGTCGTCGGGTTCGTCCTGCACGAGCAGCACACTGACCCCCAGCCATGTGCTGCGGGCGATGGGGGTGCTCTCGGAGGGCAATGTCAGGATCTCGCTGCCCTCCGGTACGGCCGAGGCGGAGGTGGAGCGGTTCCTTGAGGTGCTGCCGGGGGTGGTCGCGGGCGTACGGGAGCGGCTGGGCGTTCCGGCGACGGCGCGGGAGGGCGGCGGCGAAACGGCGCCGGACGCGGCGTCGGTGGTCGTGGACGCGCTCGGCAGGCTGTGCCCGATCCCGGTGATCGAGCTGGCCAAGGTGATCGGGGACGTACCGGTGGGCGGCACGGTGACCGTCCTGTCCGACGACGAGGCCGCCCGCCTGGACATCCCGGCCTGGTGCGAGATGCGCGGACACGAGTACGGCGGCCGGAGCGGCACCGCGTTCCTGGTGCGCCGCCTCGTCTGAACCGCCGGCCGTACGGGTACTCCCTCTCCTCCCGCTCCTCGCTCATCCGTTCCCGTCATGTCCGGCGTATTGTCTCCGTGCGCCCGCGCGCGTACGACTCAGGTCTTCCGGTAGGCGACGCGCAGGGCCATGGCGCCGAGTTCGTCGCGCCAGACCTGGTCCATGGGCGCGGCGTCGAGCGCCGCGCGGCCACGTTGGACGAGTTCGTCGATGTGCTTCTCCACGTCGTCCGGGACGCCCGTCGCGACGAGCAGGTCGCGCAGTTCGTCCGCGTCGTGTCCGGGGGTGGTGACCAGGTCGCGGACCCGCTCGTCACGCTGCATGGCCCAGCCGAGCAGCAGCGTCATCTTGTGCTGGGAGAAGTCGAGTCCGGCGGGCTTGCCCGTCTCGGTGGGGTCCCCGAACGCGCCCAGCAGGTCGTCGCGGAGCTGGAACGCCTCGCCGACCGCGCCTCCGTACTCCTCGAAGGCCGCGGCGAGTCCGGTGGCCCCGGCGAGGGTGGCGCCGACGACGAGGGGCCGGTGAATGGTGTAGCGGCCGGACTTGGCGAGCGCGATCCAGCGGGAGAGTTCCGGGTCGACGGAGAATTCGGCCGCCGACGCGACGTCCATGTACTGACCGATGATCAGCTCCGCGCGCAGTTCGCTCCAGACGGGGACGAGCGCGGGAGGCGCCTCGGCCATCAGCCGGTCGGAGTAGATGAGCGCCAGGTCACCGGCGAGGATCGCCACGCTCTCGCCGAATCGGCGGGCCTCGCCCTGCCAGCCGCGCTCCCTGTGCTCGGCCGAGTGCTTCATATGGACGGTGGGCGCGCCGCGACGCTGTCCGGCCGCGTCCATGACGTCGTCGTGGATGAGGGCGCAGGCGTGCAGCATCTCCAGCGCGGCGGCGGCCGGTACGACTCCGGGCGCGTCCGGGGCGCCGCCCGCCGCGAGGTATCCCATGACGCAGAAGGCGGGGCGCAGCCGCTTGCCGCCGGAGTCGATCAGGTCGGCCACCGCCCCGACGGGGACCGGGGCGCGCTTGTCGACGGCCGTCCAGATCTCGTTCTCGGCCGTGAGGAAGTCGCGCAGGCGGTGTTCCACCCGCTCCAGCAGGTGGCGCGTGGTGCGGCGCGCGGAGTCCGCCGTCAGCACGCCGTTGTCGGACCGGGCGGTCACTTCGGTGGTCACACGTGTCTCCTGGGGCTCTATCGGAATTACTAAAATCTTCCTTGAGGGAAACTTGAATTACGGTCCAGTAATCCAGCACCTCAAGATGGACGTACCGCCACACACATTCACCAACAGGTCACAACTCCCTCGGGAGACAAAGTCGTTGACAAGCCCAAGCACTCATGGGAGGATCGTGGCCCTATTGTCCCGAGTTCGTTATCGGGTCAACGCGGAACCGGGGGGTCCGCATGGAAACAAAGCCTGCCCAAATATCTGGGGCAGCATCCAAGACATCCAGAACAATCGTCCTCCGCGGATTACTTCGCCTTTCGAAGATCCGCGTTTTCCAGCACTACTTCGGTCTCGCTCTCGCATGGCTGCTGCTCAGCCCGGAAGCGCTGCAACGACCGGGTGCCACGACCGCGATGCTCCTCTTCCTACTGGGCTCGGTCGCCATTGTCGCGTGTGCGTGCGCCAGCGACGACATAGCAGGATTCAGAAATGGCAGCGACCTGATGAACTACCAGTCGGACGAGCAGCTGCGCGACATTCACGCGAAGCCGCTGCTGACCGGCGCCGTCACCGAGAGACAGGCTCTCACCTTCGCCGTCGGATCAGGCTTCCTGGCCGTACCGGCCGGGGCGGCGGCATTCTGGGCGCTCGACTGGGACGCTCCCTTCAGCGCCTATGCCCTCTATCTTCTGGGATTCGCCTTCAGCGTCCAGTACTCGGTGGGCCTGAGGGTGAGCTACCGGCGCGGCGGCGGCGAGACGCTGCTCTGCTTCTCCACCGCCGCGGGGCTGCTCGCGCCCTTCCTCGCGGTGAACCGCGACTGGACCTGGCCGGCCGTCGCCCAGGCCCTCCTGCTCGGCCTCTGGCTGGTCATGGTCAGCAGCTACTCCAACGTCAACGACGTGGCGGGCGACCGGATGGCGGGCCGGCGCACCTTGGCCGTGACCACGGGCAGAACCGTCCAGAACGCGGCCATGGCCTCGTTCTTCCTGCTCTCGGCCGGTCTGCTCACCGCGCTCGCGATGACCGGCGGATGGCCGGGGTGGCTGCTCCTCACCGCGCTTCCCGCCACCGTCCTGCACGCGGCGCAGCTCTATCACGGGCCGGTCAGAGGCCAGTGGCTCCGGGCCAGGAAGCTCGGACTCATCGCGTACAACCTCGGGTTCGCCGGCATCGCCGTACCGACGTTCTTCGCCCTTCACCGGTAGCCGCGGCGGCCGGGAATCCAGAACACCACGGCGAATTCGGTTCATTCACTTGGGGGAAAGACAATGACCGGACCACTGTGCGAGCGAGACCATATGGTGGAGACGGAGTCGATGGCAGGGCTCCGGCTGTGCGCACCCTGTCTACGACAGACGGAAAGAAATCTCACCAGCCTTCCCGCTCTGCACGAGGAGTGCGTCGACCATGTTTTCGGGGGTCCCCGGAACCCGGCTCGGCAACGAGTGGCGGGAAGCCGAGACGTGTCCCCTCTCAATGATTCGGCCATCGAGACACGCAGCAACATATCCGGTGTGCTCATCGCATGGTCGAGCAGTGTCGCCGAAGAGAAAGGCACACCCGCACCCGGCTCCTCCGTGCGGCGCCTGACGCACTTTCTCCTCACCCATCTGCACTGGCTCGCCACGTCCACCGAGGCCGTGGTCTTCGCGGACGAGATCGAGAATCTGACGACGGAGGCGCGCCGGACGATCGATCCGGCACCGGAGGCCCGGCTCATCACGCTGGGCCGGTGCGTCGAACCCGACTGCGCGGAAATCATCACCGCCGCGGCACCGGGCCGGCGAATCTTGAATTCCCGCAGTATCAGCTGCGCCGCCGGGCATTCCTGGGAGGTTCACGAATGGTTCCTTCTCCAGAGCCGTATCGAGCAGAAGAAGGGGGTCAGCGCGTGACCAGGCCGCCACGCCACCGGCGCGTTCCGACGAAAGCGGCCGCGCTCGCCGTGGGTGTTCCGGAAGCGACGATCCGACAGTGGGTACGCAGGGGGAAGCTCACCCGCTACGGCACTCCCGGCCGGGCCGAGTTCGACATCGCGGAACTGACCGTGATCGCGAAGGGGCCGGACCGCTGAGCACCGCGGGGCCGGACCACCCCTCCTGGAGCGGGTGGCCCGGCCCTGCGACGGGCCGGGCTCCACGGTCCTCCGGGTGCCGGGGGTCCGTCAGAACTCGCTGATCCGCTCGGCCACCTTGATCCCGACGTGCCGTCCGGGCTCGGTGACGTGGCCGAGGAGCTCGGTGCCCGGCACTACGTCGGTGAGGTTGAGCGGTTTGCCCTCGGCGCTCATCACCCGCACGTGCCAGTCGTCCTGGAGGAAGACGTTGACCTTGACGTCCCCGTACGTGGCCTCGATGAGCCGCAGCGGACGGAGTTCGACCTTCACCCGGCCGACCACGACCTCGCGGAACGTGCCGTCCGCCGAGACGGCGTGCGAACGCTCCCCGGCGGCGAGGTCGGTGATGTACGCGGTGGTGTCCGCCCCGAAGACGTAGCTGTGCACGGCACCGGCGTTCACCCGGAACGGGCGGAGGTTCATGTACGGCAGGTAGTGCACCTCCGCGCAGACCAGGATGCCGCCGGAGGACGTCGAGCCGACGATCATGCCCTCGTCCTCGCCGAACAGCGTGGCCGTGTCGACACAGCCCCGGTAGCCCATGCCGATCGGTTCCGCGCGTACGACCTCCAGCGGCACGAGGTCCTTGCGGACCTGCCGGCGCAGCCGCAGCGCCTCGCCCACCCGGTCGATGTCGGCGAGTTGGTCACCGCGGACGACCAGGCCGGCGGGCCCGCTCTCCAGCACACCGGCGACGCTGGCCGTCTCGGCCGAGCTGAGCAGTTCCTTCAGCACCCGCGTCGTGCCGTCCTGGGCGCGGGCCAGCAGCAGCTCCAGCGGGATGTTGGTCTCGTCGATGAAGGCCGCCACCAGCACATCGGCCCTGCCGCAGAGGTCGGCCGCCACGTTCATGGTGTCGCCGTCGACGATCTCGCAGCGCACGCCGACCGGCCGGCCACCGGCGAGGGCCCGGACGGTGTCGAGCTGCGCCGGTGCCTCCACCAGCAAAATGCCCACCCGCTGGTCGTCCAGTGCGGCGGGGGCGTTGTCCGCGTCCACCAGGGCGGCCAGGGTGATCCGCTCAAGCGGTTCCCAGCCGTCGAGCTGGTCGGGGCGCAGCAGGACCGTCGTCGCGGCGGAGGACCGCGCGTGTGCGAGGGCCGCCGCCGTGTCGTCGGGGCCGAGTCCCGTGACGTCCGCCCAGAGTTCCTGTTCCGTGTCCACGTGCCATCCGTTCTGAGAGGTTCCGAGGGTTGCGAGAGCGCTGACGGCTCAGGGGTGCGGGAGGGTGACGCGTGCCCTGGCTCAGCCGGAGCCGTGCACGACACCGCGGAGTTCGGCCGTGGCCCGCGCGGGGTCGACGCTGCCGAACACCCGGCGGCCGACGCAGAGACCGGCGATGCCCGCGCCGATCGCGTTCTTGGCGGAGTTGAGGAAGGCGTCCCAGGAGCCGTCCGGGCCGCCGCCGGCGATCACCACGGGCACCGGCACCTGGGCGGCCAGATCGGTGAGGTACTGCTCGCCGGGGTGGGCCGCCTTGACGATGTCCGCGCCCAGCTCGGCCGCGATCCGCGAGGCGTGCAGCACATCGGGGCCGATGTCCGTCGCCTCGGTCCTGATGTACGTCATCACCAGCAGCGGCATGCCGAGCCGGTCGCAGGAGCGGGCGACGGCGCCGAGCCCCACGAGCGCGTCGCGGTCCTCCCGGTGGCCGCAGCCGAGGGTGATGTGCGCCGACACGGCGTCCGCGCCCATCGCGGCGGCGGTCTCCGGTTCGCAGACCGTGGCCTTGAGTTCGGACTGCGGGCTGAGCGCGGTGTTGCCCGACAGGTGCACGATCATCGCCGTGTCCCGCTGCACGGGCATCTCCCGGGCGGCCGATCCCCGGTGCGCGACGATGCCGTCCGCGCCACCACTGACCACGGAGCGCATGACGGAGCCCATGTTGGTCAGTCCGCCGACGACACCCGTGGTCACCGAGTGGTCGAGCGCCACGAGCAGCGTTCTGCCGTCCTCCGCGATCAGCCGACGCAGCCGTCGTTCTTTTCCGTTCACCGCTGTCACTGCCCTACCTCTCCCTCGCTGGTCTCCGGCACGACGCAGGGGCCGGCTCGGGCGCGGACGGCGCCGGAGCCGGCCCCTGCGGGCGGCCGGTCGGTTCGGTTGCTACGGACAACTCACATACGGTCGGGTGCGGACACGCCCTCGCGTGCCGCGGTCACCGGCACAAGGTGTTCGGCGTCCGGCGCGCCGTCGTACTCCTTCAGGCCGAACCTGGCGTGCACGCGCCGCAACGGGGCGGGTGCACGCCAGGTGGCGCGCCCGCCGAGCCGCATCAGCGCGGGCAGCAGCAGTCCGCGGATCAGGGTCGCGTCCATCAGGACGGCCAGCGGCAGGCCGATGCCGTACGCCTTGGACAGCGTGATGTCCGAGACGGCGAAGGCGAGGAACACCACGGAGATCAGCACCGCCGCGGCGGTGACGATCCGTCCGATGCGCTCCAGGCCGCGGGCGACCGCCGCGCTCCCGTCCCCGGTGATCTCGTACTCCTCCCTGATCCTGGCCAGCAGGAAGATCTGGTAGTCCATGGCCAGGCCGAAGGACAGCGCGAAGAGCATCACGGGCACCGTGGCCGCGATGTCCCCCGTGACGGTGAATCCGCCGAGCAGACCCGCGAGATGACCGTCCTGGAAGATCCACACCAGCGCCCCGAAGGTCGCCACCGGGTGTGACGTGAGTCACTCGGTGAGCCGGGGTGTGTACGGGCGGAAGAACCGCGCCGCCCACCGGGGTCCGGTTGGCGGCGCGTCGGGGCGGCGGCCCCTACCTCAGGTGCGCGCGGACCTCGGTGGCCGCTTCGTCGCCGTACGCCTTGGTGAAGCGGTCCATGAAGTTGTTCCGGCGCAGCGTGTACTCCTGGGTGCCGAGTGTCTCGATGACCAGGGTCGCGACCATGCAGCCGACCTGCGCGGCCCGCTCCAGGCCGACTCCCCACGACAGCCCGGACAGGAAGCCGGCGCGGAAGGCGTCACCGACACCGGTCGGGTCGACCTTGGCCGTCTCCTCCGCACAGCCGACCTCGATCGGGTCGTCGCCGACCCGCTCGATCCGGACACCGCGGGAGCCGAGCGTGGTGACCCGGTGGCCGACCCGGGAGAGGATCTCGGCGTCGGTCCAGCCGGTCTTGGACTCGATGAGCCCCTTCTCGTACTCGTTGGAGAACAGGTACGTGGCGCCGTCGAGCAGCAGCCTGATCTCATCGCCCTCCATCCGCGCGATCTGCTGCGAGAAGTCCGCGGCGAACGGGATGGACCTGGTGCGGCACTCCTCGGTGTGACGGAGCATCGCCTCGGGGTCGTCGGCGCCGATGAGCACCAGGTCGAGGCCGCCGACCCGGTCGGCCACCGACTTCAGCTCGATCTGCCGGGCCTCGCTCATGGCGCCGGTGTAGAAGGAGCCGATCTGGTTGTGGTCGGCGTCGGTCGTACACACGAAGCGCGCGGTGTGCAGCACTTCGGAGACCCGGACGGACGCGGTGTCGACACCGTGTCGGTCGAGCCAGGCGCGGTACTCGTCGAAGTCGGGGCCGACGGCGCCGACCAGGATCGGCGCGGTGCCGAGCTGGCCCATGCCGAAGCAGATGTTGGCGCCGACACCGCCTCTGCGTACGTCGAGGTTGTCTACGAGGAAGGAAAGCGAGACCGTGTGCAGCTGGTCCCCGACCAACTGGTCGGCGAAGCGACCGGGGAAGGTCATGAGGTGGTCAGTGGCGATGGAGCCGGTGACTGCGATTCTCACGGCGTGACTGCTCCTGTGGAGGAGAACAATGGACAGCTCACGCTATCTGGTCGGCACTCGCGCCACGACGGAGCAGAACTACCCGATAGTAGGGCTTTTCTCTCAACCGGTCCGTGCTTACGGTGCGTACATGAGGAACCACACCGTCCCCCGCGAGCGCTCCGTACGTGAGTCCGACACCAGCCTGGCCGAGCTGCGCGGCGACTGCGCCCGGATGGCGCCGCACTGGGTGAGGCCGGCCACCGCCGCTCCGGTCCCCGTCCCCCCGTCGCTCATCCATGGCGTCACGGTCCCGTCGGCCTCGGCCCGGCTGATCGACGGCATGTCGGAGTACGGGGACTAGTCCCCCCGGGGGAACCGCGCGCTCGCGCCGACCGTCCCACCGCTGTCCCGGCCCGGCAGGGTGATCCGGTCGAAGGAGCAGACGATGACGAGTACGGAACGACCTCAGGACGGCGACGGCGAACGTAACGGGTGGCGGCGCTCCCCCTTCGCCGTCGTGTCGGTGGTGGCGGCAGTCCTGCTCGCCGGCGGTGGCGGCGCCTACTTCGCCACCACCTCGTCGGAGGGCGGCGGTGACGGCAAGTCCGCCGCGCGCGGCGCGGGGGACCTCGATCCGCCGCCGCTGGCGCTCGGCGCGGACGCGGGCGGTGGGGCGGGAAGGAATCCCGGCCTCGGGATCGCGCCCGGTGAGCCGAGTCCGTACGGAGTCGAGTACCGCGCCTCGGGCACGCTGCCCGAGGGGCCCGATTCGGCCGCCGTGCACCGTCCCGAAGGATCCGTCGCCGCGGCCGACGTGGCGCGTCTCGCCAAGGCCCTGGGGGTGTCCGGCACACCGGAACGCTCCGGTACGGCCTGGAAGGTCGGCGGCCACAAGGACGGTTCGGGGCCGCTGCTCACTGTCGACCAACAGGCGCCCGGCGACTGGACGTTCGGCCGCTTCGGGCCCGCGCCCGGCGGTGACGACTGCCTCAAGGGCAAGGAGTGCCCGAGCGGCGACGGAGGCGGGAGCAACCCCGTCGTGCCCGGCGACGGGGCGGGCCCGGTGAGCGAGCGGGCCGCGAAGAAGGCCGCGGCGCCCGTGCTGAAGGCGCTGGGCCAGGAGGACGCCGCGCTCGACGCGGGCCAGCTGATGGGCGCCGTACGGGTGGTGAACGCCGCTCCCGTGGTCGCGGGGCTGCCGACGTACGGCTGGTCGACCGGTATCCAGATCGGTGCGGACGGCCAAGTGGTCGCCGGCAGCGGGAAGTTGAAGGAGCCGGCAAAGGGCGCCGAGTATCCGGTGGTGAGCGCCGTCGAGGCGCTGAAGCTGCTGAACGGGGCGGCGGGCGACCGGGGCACGAGCGGGATCGGCGGCTGCGCGTCCGCGGTGCCCCAGAAGGACGGCCGCGAGCCGGCGGCGCCGTGCGAGCCGGGAGGCACGGGCGTGAAGCCCACGCAGGTACCCGTGGGCAAGGCGGTTTTCGGACTGGCGTCGCGTCAGGTGGAGGGACGGGCCGCGCTCGTACCGTCGTGGTGGTTCGAGGTGGCGGGCGCCGGGGACGGTCCGGCGTCGTTCGTCACCCGGACGGCGGTGCTTCCCGAGTATCTGACGCGGGGCGGCGGGAGCGGTGACGGCACGGACGCGGGCCCGGGCAACGACGACGGCGCGGTCCGCCAGGACAGCGACGAACCGGGATTCCCGGTCGAGACGTACAGCGCCGACGGGAGCACGCTGAGCGTGCGCTTCAGGGGCGCCCCGTGTGGCGAGTACTCGGTGCGGGCGGAAGAGAGCGGGTCGGTGGTGAAGGTGGAGGTGGTCGACTCCGCGCCGCGCCGTGTGTGCATCGCGATCTCCAAGGCGCTCACCGAGAAGGTGACGCTGGACAAGCAGCTCGGCGACCGGAAGGTCGTGGACGCGGTCACCGGGGACGCCGTCCCACTGAGGAAGTAGGCCACGCACGCGAAAAGGCGGCGGCCCCTGATGAGGGGCCGCCGCCTTTTCGCTGTCCCGTTACGGGGCGGACGACTCGGGTCGCCGGGCGGCGATCAGTTGAAGGAGTCGCCGCAGGCGCAGGAACCGGAGGCGTTGGGGTTGTCGATCGTGAAGCCCTGCTTCTCGATCGTGTCCACGAAGTCGATCGAGGCGCCGCCCAGATACGGGGCGCTCATCCGGTCGGTGACGACCTTGACGCCGTCGAAGTCCTTCACGACGTCGCCGTCCAGCGAACGCTCGTCGAAGAACAGTTGGTAACGGAGACCGGAACAGCCGCCGGGCTGGACCGCGACGCGCAGCGCGAGGTCGTCCCTGCCTTCCTGGTCGAGCAGGGCCTTGACCTTGCCCGCGGCGGCGTCGGACAGGAGGATGCCGTCGCTCACGGTGGTGGTCTCGTCCGATACGGACATCTGCTTCTCTCCCGGGGTGGGGCCTCCCCGCCGAGGCAGGGGAAGAACGGACTCATTGCCGACAGCTACAACCGTCAAGGCCGCGGAATCATTCCGGGCTCGCCGCTCGCCTCGTCTGTCGCTCTTCTCCTCATGCTCGCACACCCGGCTCCGGAGCGGCACCGACCGCCGTTCCCGGGAATGCGTCACATCGACGCTATCGACATCGTCAAAGTGACGTGAAGCGGTTATGATAGATAACGTCAATTAGACGAAAAGGCTCCTCCGCAGAGAAGAAAGGGTGCGTGACGTGACCACGGCCCAAGCCCGTCAGGATCTCGCTGTACAGCCGACGCCCCTCGCGCTGCTCCTGCTCGGCCGCGAGGCCGACACCCGGAGCGAGCGCGGCGTGGACTGCCCCGGTGACCTGCCGTCGCCGTCCGACCCGGATCTGGTCGAACGCGCCCGCGCGGCGAAGGAGAAGCTCGGGGAGAAGGTCTTCATCCTCGGCCACCACTACCAGCGCGACGAGGTCATCCAGTTCGCCGATGTGACCGGTGACTCGTTCAAGCTCGCCAAGGACGCCGCCGCGCGCCCCGAGGCCGAGTACATCGTCTTCTGCGGTGTGCACTTCATGGCCGAGTCGGCGGACATCCTGACGGCCGACGACCAGAAGGTCGTCCTGCCCGACCTGGCCGCGGGCTGTTCGATGGCGGACATGGCGACGGCCGAGCAGGTCGCCGAGTGCTGGGACGTGCTGACCGAGGCCGGCATAGCCGAGCGGGTCGTCCCCGTCTCGTACATGAACTCCTCCGCCGACATCAAGGCGTTCACCGGCAAGCACGGCGGCACCATCTGCACCTCGTCAAACGCCGAGCGCGCCCTCGACTGGGCCTTCGAGCAGGGCGACAAGGTCCTCTTCCTCCCCGACCAGCATCTGGGGCGCAACACGGCCGTACGGGACCTGGGGCTGTCGCTGGAGGACTGCGTCCTCTACAACCCCCACAAGCCGAACGGCGGCCTGACGGCCGAGGAGCTGCGGAACGCGAAGATGATCCTGTGGCGCGGGCACTGCTCCGTGCACGGCCGTTTCTCGCTGGACTCGGTCAACGAGGTCCGCGAGCGGATTCCCGGGGTGAATGTGCTGGTGCACCCGGAGTGCAAGCACGAGGTCGTCTCCGCCGCCGACTACGTGGGCTCGACGGAGTACATCATCAAGATGCTTCAGCAGGCGCCGGCCGGCTCGAAGTGGGCGATCGGCACCGAGCTGAATCTGGTGCAGCGGCTGGCGAACCGTTTCGCCGCCGACGACAAGGAGATCGTCTTCCTCGACAGGACGGTCTGCTTCTGCTCGACGATGAACCGCATCGACCTGCCGCACCTGGTGTGGACGCTCGAATCGCTCGCCGAGGGCAAGGACATCAACCGGATCCAGGTCGAGAAGGAGACGGCGGACTTCGCCCAGCTCGCGCTGGAGCGGATGCTGGCGCTGCCGTAGCCGACAGGCCGTACGGGCGCCGCGAAGGCCGTACGGGAAACAGCGGAGAGGGGCGCCCGCCAATGGCGGGCGCCCCTCACTCGTTCACCGGTCCGGACCTCCCGGCCGGACGCCGGGCGTCAGGCGTTGACCGGCTCCGGTGACGGCGCGTCGGAGCGCGGCGTACCGCCGCCACCGCTCCCGCCGTCTCCGCCGTCCCCGCCGCCGGACTTCGCCGCCCGCTTCGCCGCCTTCTTCTTGGCGCGCCGCTCCTTGCGGAGCTCGACCATCGAGTACAGCGTCGGCACCAGCAGCAGCGTCAGCAGCGTCGACGTCAGCAGACCGCCGATCACCACCACGGCCAGCGGCTGACCGATGAAGCCACCCTCGCCGGTGATCCCCATCGCCATCGGAAGCAGCGCGAAGATCGTGGCCAGCGCGGTCATCAGGATCGGCCGCAGACGGTGCCTGCCGCCCTCGACGACCGCCTCGACCACACCGAGCCCCTGCGCCCTGTACTGGTTGATCAGGTCGATCAGCACGATCGCGTTGGTCACCACGATGCCGATCAGCATCAGCATGCCGATCATCGCCGGCACGCCCAGCGGCGTACCCGTGACGAGCAGCAGTCCGATCGCGCCGGTCGCCGCGAACGGGATGGAGACCAGCAGGATCATCGGCTGGACCAGCGACTTGAACGTGCCGACCAGCAGCATGAAGACGATCGCGACGGCCGCCAGCATGGCGAGGCCCAGCTGGAGGAACGCCTCGTCCTGGTCCTCGGACACACCGCCGATGGAGGCGGTCGCCCCCTCCGGCAGGTCGAGCGCGCTGATCTTCGTCTGGAGCGTGGTGCCGACCGCGCCGGTGTTGTCACCGACGGGCTTGGCCGAGATCGTCGCGGCCCTGGAGCCGTCGATCCGGGTCATCGACAGCGGACCCGGAGCGAGCTTCACCTCGGCGATCTGACCGAGCTTCACACCGCCCAGCGGCAGCGCCTTCAGCTCGGCGATCGTCTTGGCGGGCTTCGCGGACGTGACGTACACGTCGCGCTCGGTGTCGCCGAGGATCGCCTTGCCGGACGGGGTGCCGCGTACGGCCTGACCGACGGCCATGCCGAGCGTGGCGTCGTTGAACCCGGCTTCGGCGGCCTTCTCGTTGGCCCTGACCGAGATGCGCGGGATGCTCTGCGCCAGGTCGCTCTGTACGTCGGTGACGTCGTCGATCCCGGCGACCTCGTCCCGTACCCGCTCGGCGGCCTTCGCCAGGGTCTGCGCGTCGGACGCCTTGACGACGACGCTCAGGTCCTGGCTGCCGAAGCCGTCGCCTGCCGCGATGGTCGTCTCACCTATGCCGTCGAGCTCGCCGAGGGCCTTGTCGATGGCGTCGCTGGTCTTCTCGTACGTCCCCGAGTCCTTCAGGGTCACCTGGTAGGACGCCTGGTTGGCACCCGTACCGCCGCCGAAGGCCGCCATGAAGCCGGAGGAGCCGACGGTGACCTGGTAGTCCTTGATCCCGTCGAAGCCCGCGAGGGTCTTCTCGACCTTCTTCGCCGCCTCGTCGGCCGCCTCCAGGCTGGTGCCCGGTGCCAACTCCTGCTTGACGGTGAGGACTTCCTGCTCACCCTGGTCGAAGAAGTTGGTCTTGAGCAACGGCGCCATGGCGAACGTGCCGAGCAGGACGACGAACGCCAGGACGACGCTGGTGATCCGGCGCCGGGTCGCGAAGCGCAGCACCTTGACGTACAGGCGCTGCATCCGGCTGTTGGACTCCTTCTCCTCCGCGATCCGCCGGGCCTCCTCCGCCTCCAGCCCGCGTACGGCCTTCGGTGCGCGCAGGAACCAGTACGAGAGCACGGGGACGACGGTGAGCGAGACGAGCAGCGACGCCAGCAGGGCCGCCGTGATCGTCAGCGAGAACGAGCCGAACAGCTCGCCCACCATGCCGCCCACGAGGCCGATCGGCAGGAACACCGCGACCGTGGTGAGCGTGGAGGCGGTGACCGCGCCCGCGACCTCCTTGACCGCGGAGATGATCGCGAACTCGCGCTCCTCGCCGTAGCCGAGATGCCGCTTGATGTTCTCCAGGACCACGATCGAGTCGTCGACGACGCGTCCGATCGCGATGGTCAGCGCGCCGAGCGTGAGCATGTTGAGCGACAGGTCGCGGGTCCACAGCACGATCAGCGCGAGGACGACCGAGAGCGGGATGGAGACCGCGGTGACCAGGGTGGAGCGGATCGAGGCCAGAAATACCAGGATGACCAGAACCGCGAAGAGCAGACCGAGCGCGCCCTCGGTCGTCAGGCCGGAGATCGACTTGGAGACGGCCGGGCCCTGGTCGCTGACCACGGTCAGTTCGGCGCCGTCGCCGAGGTCCTTGCGGAGATCCGGCAGCTTGTCCTTGACGGCGTCGGAGATGGCGACGGCGCTGCCGTCGTTGTCCATCGTGGCCATCACGGCGAGGCTGGGCTCACCGTTGGTACGGGTCAGGGACGTCGCCTCGGACGGCTCCTGTTCGACGGTGGCGATGTCACCCAGGCGTACGGGGCCGCTGCCCTGCCCGCCGCCCTGCGCGGGCGCGCCCGCCTGCGGACCGCCGACCCGCAGGTCCTCGATCTGCTTCAGGTCGGTGAAGCCGTCGCCGACCTGCACGGTGCGGCTCTTGCCGTCCTCGGAGAACGATCCCGCCGGGACGGTCACGCCGCCGGCCTTCAACGCCTCGGAGAGCGCCACGGTGTTGAGGCCCGCGGCCGCGAGCTTCTTCTCGTCGGGGGTGACGGAGACCTGGAGGTCCCTGACTCCGTCGATGGAGACCTGGCCCACGCCCTCGATGTCCTCGAGGGCCGGGACGACGGTGCGCTCCAGCCGGTCGGCGAGCGCCTGCTGGTCCTCGCCGGAGGAGGCGGCGAGAACGACGGTCGGGATGTCGTCCGTCGAGCCGGCCACGACCTGCGGGTCGACGTCCTCGGGGAGCTGGGCACGGGCGCGGTTGACGGCCTGCTGGATGTCGGCGACGAGCTGCTTCGAGTCGTCACCGCCGAAGTCGAAACTGGCCATGATCACGGCGTTGCCCTCGCTCGCCGTGGAGGTGACGCCCGTGATGCCGTCGACGGCCTCGATGGAGGCTTCGATCGGCTCGACGACCTGCTTCTCGACCACGTCGGGCGAAGCGCCCTGGTAGGGGGCGAGAACCGAGACCATCGGAAGTTCGATGGAGGGCAGCAGCTGCTGCTTGAGCTGGGGGATCGCGATCGCCCCGAAGACGAGCGCGATGATCGATATCAGCCCTGTCAGGGCCCGTTGCGCGAGGCTGAATCTGGACAGCCAGGACATGGGGTCTCTCTTCTGTGGTGTACGCGTTCAGAAGGGCGCAGGGCCCTTCTATACGATCTGCCATCCGACGCGGCCGATCGGGCGACCCCAGGTCGATTTCCTCACCCCCCGCATACCGCGCCTGTAGTACGCGGCGGTGGGTGCCTACTCCACCCTTGGACGTACCAGGCCCGATTCGTATGCGATTACCACCAATTGGGCCCTGTCCCGGGCGCCCAGTTTCGCCATGGCCCGGTTGACATGGGTCTTGACGGTGAGCGGGCTGACCACCAGACGCTCCGCGATCTCGTCGTTGGAGTGGCCGCCCGCGACGAGGACGAGTACCTCGCGCTCGCGCACCGTCAGGGCGGCGAGCCGCTGGGAGTACGCGGCCGAGTCCGGCCTCTCGCCCGCGCTCCCGCCCTGCGCGAGGAAGGTGGCGATGAGCCCCTTCGTCGCGACGGGCGACAGCAGGGCCTCACCGGCGGCGGCGATCCGGATGGCGTTGAGGAGTTCTTCGGGCTCGGCGCCCTTGCCGAGGAACCCGGAGGCGCCGGCGCGCAGCGACTGCACCACGTACTCGTCGACCTCGAAGGTCGTCAGCATGACCACCCTCACCCCGTCCAGCTCCGGATCGGCGCTGATCATGCGGGTGGCGGCGAGACCGTCCGTACCGGGCATGCGGATGTCCATCAGGACGACGTCGGCCTTCTCGGAGCGGGCCAGTGCCACGGCCTCGGCCCCGTCGGCGGCCTCCCCCACGACCTCCATGTCGGGCTCCGAGTCCACCAGTACCCGGAACGCGCTGCGCAGCAGTGTCTGGTCGTCGGCCAGCAGCACCCTGATCGTCATGTGTCCTCCCCCGTCCGGCCCGTACGCGCCGTACGGACCTTGACCGGAAGTATCGCCTGGGTACGGAAGCCGCCCCCGTAGTGGGGGCCCGCGGTGAGGGTGCCGCCGAGGGCGGTCACGCGCTCGCGCATCCCGAGGAGGCCGTGGCCGCTGCCGTCGGCGGGCTCGCCGGTGCCCGAGCCGTTGTCCAGGACGGTGACCTCGACGGTCGGGCCGACCCGTACGACGCTGACCTCGGCCTTGGCGCCGGGCCCCGCGTGCTTGCGCACATTGGTCAGCGCCTCCTGGATGATCCGGTACGCCGCGAGGTCGACGGCGGCGGGCAGCCGGGTGTCCGGGTCGCCGCGGGCCACGTCGACGGGCAGGCCCGCGTGCCGGAAGGTGCCGACGAGTTCGTCGAGGAGCGCGAGACCGGGGGCCGGTTCGGTGGGGGCCGCCGGGTCGCCGGACTGGCGGAGCAGCCCGACCGTGGCGCGCAGTTCGTTGAGTGCGGAGCGGCTGGCCTCGCGTACGTGCGCCAGTGCCTCCTTGGCCTGGTCGGGGCGCTTGTCCATGACGTGCGAGGCGACGCCCGCCTGGACGTTGACCAGCGCGATGTGGTGCGCGACGACGTCGTGCAGGTCGCGGGCGATCCGCAGCCGCTCCTCCGCGACCCGGCGGCGCGCCTCCTCCTCGCGGGTGCGTTCCGCGCGCTCGGCGCGCTCGCGGATGGCGTCGATGAAGGCGCGGCGGCTGCGTACGGCGTCGCCCGCGGCGCCGGCCATACCGGTCCAGGCGAAGATCCCCAGGTTCTCCTGCGCGTACCAGGGGGTGGGTCCGGAGAGCATCGCGGCGAGCGTCAGTGTGGCCATGGTGACCAGGCCGACCCGCCAGGTGGTGGGGCGGTCGGTGCGCGAGGCGACGGTGTAGAGGGCGATGACGCAGCTCATCGCGACCGGCGACACCGCGTCGTTCATCAGCAGTTCGGCGACGCTCACGGCTCCGGTGAAGACGAGCACGGGGAAGGGGTTGCGGCGCCGGAAGACGAGCGCGCCCGCTCCGATAACCATCAGGAGCACGCTGCGCAGCCCCGGGGCCTCCTGGGCCAGTGCGGGCAGCGCGTCGTGGCGTGAGCGCGGTTCGGCGAACGCGCCCGCCACCATGCAGACCAGTACGGCCGCGGCCAGCCCGGCGTCGAACGCGAGCGGGTGGGCCCGCAGCCAGCTTCTGACGCGGTCGAAGCCGGATCCGAGTGAGGTCACAGCCGACCACGGTACGCCGGTGGCCGGTTCGTCCGGCCCAGCACGATGCCCCGTGCGCGAAAGCACGGGGCATCGGGGGTGCCGGAGAGCGGAGTGCGGGACGGGCGGAAGGTCAGGGAGAGGGGATCAGACCGTCGTCGCTGAGCAGTGCGCGTACCTCTTCGAGGGTGGCGCCCGGCGCGGGCAGGATCAGCCCCGACGGCTCAAGGGAGTCGTCGGGCACCGGCTCGCCCAGTTCGCGCACCTTGTCGAGAAGCGCGTGGAAGGTCCGGCGGAAGCCGTCCCCGTCGTCCGCGTTGATCTCGGCGAGGAGTTCGTCGTCGAGCTTGTCCAGTTCGGCCAGGTGGCTGTCCGCGAGCTTCACCTGGCCCTCCCCCATGATCCGTACGATCATGACGCGCCCTTAGCTCTTGTCGAATTTGTTCGGAGTCCCCGAGGACTGCGCGTCGTCCTGCCGGTCGGCCGCACCACCCTCGATGGCCTGCTGCGACGACGATCCGCCGGCCAGCTCGGCCTTCATCCGCTGAAGCTCCAGCTCTACATCCGTACCACCGGAGATCCGGTCCAGCTCGGCGGCGATGTCGTCCTTGGCCAGCCCCGAGTGGTCGTCCAGGGCGCCGGACGCGAGCAGCTCGTCGATCGCGCCGGCCCGTGCCTGGAGCTGCGCGGTCTTGTCCTCGGCACGCTGGATGGCCATGCCGACGTCGCCCATCTCCTCGGAGATGCCCGAGAAGGCCTCCCCGATCCGAGTCTGCGCCTGCGCGGCCGTGTAGGTGGCCTTGATGGTCTCCTTCTTCGTACGGAAGGCGTCGACCTTGGCCTGGAGACGCTGGGCCGCGAGAGTGAGCTTCTCCTCCTCGCCCTGCAGCGTGGTGTGCTGCGTCTCCAGATCGGTGACCTGCTGCTGGAGCGCGGCGCGACGGGACAGCGCCTCACGCGCCAGATCCTCACGGCCGAGCGCCAGTGCCTTGCGGCCCTGGTCCTCCAGCTTGGTGGACTGGCCCTGGAGCTGGTTCAGCTGCAGTTCCAGCCGCTTGCGCGACGTGGCCACATCGGCGACACCGCGCCGTACCTTCTGAAGCAGCTCAAGCTGCTTCTGGTACGAGTAGTCGAGGGTTTCGCGCGGATCCTCAGCCCTGTCCAGGGCCTTGTTGGCCTTCGCGCGGAAGATCATTCCCATACGTTTCATCACACCGCTCATGGGCTTCGCGCGCCCCCTTCTGACGGACTCCGGATCCAGCACTCCTACAGAACCCACAGTACGGGCCCTGCCTCTATTACCGCACTGTTCGGGCACGGATGGGCTCATCCCCAAGGACGACTGACCCCCGCTCCGGTCCGGCGCAGGGAGTAGGTGATCTTCGGGGGCGGAGGGGGCTAAGTCCCCTCTGTACCAGTAAGGACGTCGTCCGTTGCCGGATCGTTCCCCTCGGGGGTGGGGCGCCGCAGGGGAACCCCGTACCCTTGGGCTTTGTGTTCCGTAGCCGCTCCAAGGACGAGAAGGCCCCCACCGGCAAGGTGACGGCGGACCTCTCCACGCAGACCCGTGACCCGCAGGCCCCGAAGGGCCGCCCGACCCCCAAGCGCAGTGAGGCCCAGACACAACGTCGCCGTGCCTCGACGACGCCGACCGACCGCAAGTCGGCGATGAAGAAGCAGCGCGAGGCGCGCCGTATCGATCTGGCGAAGCAGCGTCAGGCGCTGGCCAGCGGTGACGAGCGCTATCTGCCGGCCCGTGACAAGGGTCCGGTGCGCCGCTTCGTCCGCGACTACGTGGACGCGCGCTTCTGCATGGCCGAGTTCTTCCTGCCGCTCGCCGTGATCATCCTCGTACTGAGCATGGTCCGCGTCGGTCAGCTCCAGAACATCGCGCTGCTGCTCTGGCTGGGCATCATCGTGCTGATCGTCGTCGACTCCATCGGCATCTGGATCCGGCTGAAGAAG
This sequence comes from Streptomyces sp. S4.7, assembly GCF_010384365.1. Taxonomy (NCBI): domain Bacteria; kingdom Bacillati; phylum Actinomycetota; class Actinomycetes; order Kitasatosporales; family Streptomycetaceae; genus Streptomyces; species Streptomyces sp. S4.7. The sequence goes on from NZ_CP048397.1 coordinate 1,850,128, forward strand.
CAGCTCGCCATCCGCTTCCCGGACGAGCCCAAGCGCGGCGCCATCGCCTACGCCCTGATGCGTACGCTCCAGATGCGCCGACTGCGTCTGCCCAAGCCGCAGGTCAAGCGCGGGGACCGGCCCTGAGCACTGGGGCATCCGGTTTCGCGGGGGGCTCGGCCGAATGGCTGGCCGGACTGGAAGGGCTGCGCAACGTCGTCCGTCAGGAGCTGGTCTCCCGCCAGCTCGACGAACAGCTGACCTCGCGCTATCCGGTCGGACAGCGCCTGCGGGTCCTGGACGTCGGGATGGGCCAGGGCACCCAGGCCCTGCGCCTGGCGCGTGCCGGGCACACGGTGACCGGGCTGGAATCCGATCCCGCGATGATGGCGGTGGCTCGCGAATCGCTGGAGGTCGAGCCCGCCGGGATCCGTGAGCGGGTCAGACTGGTCGAGGGCGACGGCCTGCATACGGGTGTGCACTTCCTGCCGGGCAGCTTCGACGTGGTGCTCTGCCACGGAGTGCTGATGTATGTCGAGGAGCCGGACGCCATGCTCGCGGGTCTGGCCAGGATGCTGGCGCCCGGCGGACTGCTCTCACTGCTCGTACGGAACGCGGACGCGCTCGCCCTGCGGCCGGGCATCGCCGGGGACTGGGCGGGGGCGCTGGACGCCTTCGACTCCCCCTCGTACACGAACAGGATCGGTCTGCCGGTCCGCGCGGACCGGCTGTCCGCGCTGACGGCGACGCTCGCGGGGATCGCCGCTCCGCTGCACACCTGGTACGGGGTGCGCGTCTTCTCCGACAACATATCCAACGACGCCGAACCGCCCCCGCCCGCCGAACTGGAGCGGCTGCTGGCCGCGGAGGACCGGGCGGGCCGTACGGAGCCGTACCGCAGGGTCGCGGCGCTGCTGCACCTGTGCGGTGTGCGCGGGTGACGGCGACAGGGGGCCGCGGCGGTCAGGCGAACGGGCCCGCGCCGCGTCCGTACTGATGTGAGCGCCACGGGGACGACCGGGACGGTCCGGAACACGGACGCAGACGACGACACCACCGACGGGAGCACGGGCGGGAGCGCCGGCGGGAGTAGCGGCGAATCGGCGATCGGCGGCGCCGGGAAGACTCCGAAACTGTCCGCCGGGGAGACCTGGCGGGCCCTGTACGGGCACTTCCGGCCGCACCGGTGGACCGTGGCCCTCGGCGCGCTCTTCACCCTCGTCGGCGCCGCCACGGGGCTCGCGCAGCCGCTCGCGGCCAAGGCCCTGGTCGACCGGCTCGGTGAGAACGGTTCGATCACCGGGGTCCTGCTGCTGCTCGCCGCCCTGGTGGTGGTCGGCACGGCCGTCGAGGCGGTCGGCAGCTACATCCTGGAGCGGACCGCCGAATCCGTCGTCCTCGCCGCCCGGCGCACCCTCATCGGAAGGCTGCTGCGACTACGGCTCCCGGAGGTGGAGCGGACCCAGCCGGGCGACCTGATGTCCCGCGTCACCTCGGACACCACACTGCTGCGCGCCGTGACCACCCAGTCGATCGTCTCCGCCGCCACCGGCGGGCTTTCCTTCATCGCCACGATCGTGCTGATGGGGTTCATGGACCCGGTGCTGCTCGGCGTCACGCTCGGCGTGATCGTGCTGATCGGCGGCGCGTTCGCGCTCGTCCTGCCCAAGATCGCCCAGGCCACGCGGCGTTCGCAGGAGGCGGTCGGGCGGATCTCCACCGTCCTGGAACGGGCCTTCGGCGCCTTCCGCACGCTGAAGGCGTCCGGCGCCGAGGAACGGGAGGCCGCGATCGTGGAGACGGCCGCGCGGGACGCCTGGCGGCACGGCGTCAATTCCGCGAAGTGGCAGTCGCTGACCGCGTCCTCGGTCGGCCTCGCCGTCCAGGTGTCGTTCCTCGCCGTGCTCGGGATCGGCGGCGCGCGGGTCGCGTCCGGAGCGATCTCGATCTCGACCCTGATCGCCTTCCTGCTGTTCCTCTTCTATCTGATCGATCCGGTCTCACGGCTGGTCGACGCGGCGTCGCAGTACCAGGTCGGCACGGCGGCGATCGCCCGGATCATCGAGGCGGAGCGGCTGGAGACGGAACAGGTCGAACCTCCTGAGGAGGCGTCGGCGGACGGTGCTCGCGCCGCGGCCTCCGTCGTCTTCGACGACGTCACCTTCCGCTACCGCGACGGGCTTCCGCTCGTCCATCACGGCGTCTCCTTCGAGGTGCCGGGCGCCGGGATGACGGCCTTCGTCGGCCCCTCCGGTGCGGGCAAGACGACTGTGTTCGGACTGATCGAACGGTTCTACGAGGCGACGGGCGGCCGGATCCTGATCGACGGCAGGGACGTACGCGACTGGCCGCTGGGCGAACTGCGCGCGGCCATCGGCTACGTCGAGCAGGACGCGCCCGTCCTGGCGGGCACGCTCCGCGAGAATCTGCTGTTCGCCGCGCCCGGCGCCACCGACGAGCAGATCAGGGACATCCTCGTACGGACCAGGCTGGCAGGCGTCGTGGAGCGGTTGCCGGACGGGCTCGGGACACTCGTCGGGCACCGGGGCTCCAAGCTGTCCGGCGGCGAGCGTCAGCGCGTGGCGATCGCACGCGCGCTGCTGCGCGCGCCCCGGCTGCTGCTCCTGGACGAGGCGACGTCCCAGCTGGACGCGGTCAACGAGATGGCGCTGCGGGACGTGGTCGCCGAGGTGGCCGGGGACGTGACGGTGCTGGTGGTGGCCCACCGGCTGTCGACGGTCACGCTGGCGGACCGGATCGTGGTGATGGACGCGGGGCGGGTGCGGGCGGTGGGCACGCACGAGGAGTTGGTCAGGGACGATCCGCTGTACGGGGAACTGGCGGCGACACAGTTCCTGGCGTCGGCCGGCTGAACCGGGCCGATCCGATCGGACGGCCGGTCCGGCCGCGGGCGACCGGCGCCCGCGGCCGGACACGGACCCGCTGTCAGGCCTCGTCGGGCTGGGTCTCCGGGTCGGCCTGAAGGCTCATCGGCCCGTAGATCTTGGTGCCGTCGTCGAAGAGGAACACCTGGTCGGCGCCGCCCTCCAGCAGATCCTTCCACGCCTCACCGATCCAGGACTCGGCGTCGCCCTGTGTGGTGAACTCCTCCGGTTCCACGGCCGGCTGGACTTCCGTCCCGTCGGCCTTCTCGAACCGCCACGTCCACGCCATGTCCGCCTCCAGGGGCCCGCCGAAATGATCTGTTTGCTGCCCGCAGCGTAGCCGGGCGCGCACCCGGCGCGGTGACACGGAAGGATCGACCGCGTGGAACTGACTCTGCTCGGCACCGGAGCCCCCGACGGACTCCCCCGCCCCCACTGCCCCTGCGCCGCGTGCGCCACCGCCCGCGGCCCCTTCGCGCGGGCGGCGACCGCGCTGCTCGTGGACGGTGCGCTGCTGCTCGACCTCACCCCGGGCGCCGCGCTCGCCGCCGCCCGGGCCGGGCACTCGCTCAATGGCGTACGGCAGGTGCTGCTCACGCATCCGCACGACGGCCCGCCCGTCGAGCTGCCCGCCGGACTGCCGACGGCCGGCCGGGTCGCGGACGGGCGGGTGCTGACGCTGATCAGCGGGCACCGGGTGCGCGCCGTGCCGATGGACTCCCCCGGCACGGGGTACGAGGTGACGGCGCCGGGCGGCGAGCGGCTGCTGTATCTCCCGCCGGGCGGCGCCCCCGCGGGACTCCCGACCGGCAACGGGAACGGCGAAGCCGCCGGGACGGGCCGCTCCGGCGCCCGCGCCGCGCGGGACGCGGCGCCCGCGCCGTACGACATGCTCCTCGCCGATGTGATCGGCCGCCCCGACGCGGCGGCCCGGCTGCGCGCAGCCGGATCGGTCGGCCCGACCACCGATGTCATCGCCGTCCATATCGGCCACGACGTGCCGCCCGGCGACGAGTTGGACCGCAGGCTGGCGGCGGCGGGCGCGCGGGCCGTGCCGGACGGGACGACGCTGACGGTCGGCGAGTACCACGCCGTACCCGATCTGCCGCGCCGCACCCTGGTGACGGGCGGCGCGCGCTCCGGGAAGTCCTACGAGGCGGAGCGGCGGCTGGCCGCGTTTCCCGGCGTGCTGTACGTGGCGACGGGCGGCACGCGGGAGGGCGACCCGGAGTGGCGGGCCAGGGTCTTGGCGCACCGCGACCGCCGGCCGGGGTCCTGGCGGACCGCCGAGACCTGCGACCTGGCGCCGCTGCTCGCCGGTGAGGGCCCTCCCCTGCTCGTCGACTGTCTGTCGCTGTGGCTGACGGACGCGATGGACCGGGTGGACGCCTGGGACGACGCGGCGTGGGCCGCGGGCGGCGAGGAGGCGCTGCGGGAGCGGACGGGCGAACTGGTCGGCGCCGTGCGCGCGACGCGCCGCACGGTGGTCCTGGTGACCAACGAGGTCGGTTCGGGTGTGGTGCCCGCGACGGCCTCCGGCAGGCGTTTCCGGGACGAGTTGGGGCGGCTGAACGCGGCCGTGGCCGCCGAGTGCGCACACGTCCTGCTGGTCGTCGCCGGGCAGGCGATCGCACTGCGCGGCTGACGGCGGGCGGGCCGGTACGAGCGGCGGCGCTGCCGGTACTGTTCGGCGAATGAGCTCGCTGAATCTCGACGACTTCTCCGATCTGATCGAGCGCCCCGACGGCGGTCTGCGGCGTGACGCCGAGGAACGCCGAGAGCGGCTGACCGTCCCGCCCGGCGCGCTGGGGCGGCTCGACGAACTGGCCGAGTGGCTGTCGGCCGCCCAGGCGACCGTGCCCGTCAGGGCCATCGAGCAGCCGCGCGTGGTGCTCTTCGCCGGTGACCACGGTGTCGCCGCGCTGAACGTCTCGGCGCGCCCGGCCGGCGGCGCGCATCTGCTGGTGCGGGCGGTACTCGAGGGCGAGAGCCCGGTGGCCGTGCTGGCGCGCCGCGCGGGCGTACCGGTACGGATCGTGGACGCCGGTCTCGACTGCGATCCGGAGCTGCTTCCCACAGAGGTCGTGCGCCACCGGGTACGGCGCGGCAGCGGGCGTATCGACGTCGAGGACGCGCTGACGATCGAGGAGGCCGAGCAGGCCGTACGGCTCGGCATGGCGATCGCCGACGAGGAGGCCGACTCCGGCACGGATCTCGTCGTACTCGGCGATCTGAGTGTGGGCGGTACGACAGCGGCCGCCGCACTGATCGCGGCGCTGTGCGGCACGGACGCCTCCGTGGTCACGGGGCGCGGCGGCGCGGGGATCGACGACCTGGCGTGGATGCGCAAGTGCGCGGCGATCAGGGACGCGCTGCGCAGGGCGCGGCCGGTGCTGGGCGATCAGTTGGAACTGCTGGCGACGGTGGGCGGCGCGGATCTGGCGGCGACGACCGGGTTCCTGCTCCAGAGCGCGGTGCGGCGGATGCCGGTGATCCTGGACGGCGTCGTGTCGGCGGCGTGCGCGCTGGTCGGCCAGCGGGCGGCGTTCCGGGCGCCGGACTGGTGGCTCGCGGGCCAGGTGAGCGGGGAGCCGGCCCAGGGCAAGGCGCTGGACCGGATGGCGATCGATCCGCTGCTCGACCACGGGGTGATCGTGGGCGAGGGCACGGGGGCGCTCCTGGCACTGCCGATGGTGCGGGCCGCCGCGGCGCTGGCGGCGGAACTGCCAGAGCGGCCAGAGCCTGTCGGCACGGAGGCGGCCGCGGCGGAGAGCGCCGGCATCGAGGACGTCACCTAGGCGGTGTCCTGTCGATCAGGCCGGATCGGGGAGCGCCCGCCGCGGCAGCGGCTGATGTCACGTCGGTGACCGACGACAACGCAGGGGGCACCGGGGAGAGGCGCGGCACCGGGGACCGCGAGCCCGGCAAGACGCCCCCGAGGGGGTCCGGAAAGTAGCGCCGTCCGCCCGCAGGGCGGGGCACGCGGCGGATGGTGCGGTGCACCGCAGGGCGGAGGATCGGTCCCGTACCGGCCGCGCTCGGCCGAGTGCGGCAACGCAGGGGCCACCTCCCGTGCCCCCTCGCGGGCTGCGCGGCAACGGGCCGTGCCGGGCGTCGCGGGGCGGGCGGGGCTTTGACGACAGGCCCCAGCGCAGTCGGCACCCGGCGTTCGTCGCGCCGCGGGGCCACGGCGTCGCGGGAGGGACGGCGCGGCCCCCGGTGGCGACCGGGCCCGGCCTCGGAGCCGTAAATCCGTGAGTTCTCCGGCCGCACGGCCGCCCGCACGCCTCAGCGCGGCGGGGCGGGTGTCGCGGCCCGCTTCCGCTCGTCGTCCGGGGCGCCGCCGATCCAGTCCTGGACGCGGCGGCGCGGAGCGGACCAGCGGCGGTCGCGGTGGTACGCGCGCAGCGTCATGCGGGCGCGCGCCCGGTGGCGGCGACGGTAGAAGCGGCGGGCCCACGGCGACCCCGGCCGCGCCAGCCTCAGCGCGGCGACGATCGCCACCGGGGGCACCAGCGTGCCCACGAGCGCCATCCAGAGCTTCCCCTTGGACAGCGCGATCAGTACGAAGACGAAGCTCAGGACGAGACTCAGCAGGAGCGAGGTCCGGTCCTGCCGTTCCTCCGGCGAGAGCGAGTCCACGCCGAGCGGCGAGAAGCCGCTCAGTACGAGGAGCGCGAGCGCGGCGGCGAGGACCACGACCTCCACGCTCCGCCGGCCCTGCTCGGTCCAGTACACGTCGTCCAGATGCAGGATCAGCGCGAACTCGTCGAGGACCAGACCGGCGCCGATCCCGAAGATCACCGCGCACACCGCCGCCCCGACGCCGTGTCTGCCGCTGCCGACCGCGCCGAAGCCGCCGATCACCATGAGCACCACGCCGGGCACCACGTGGTGGATGTGCATCCCGCCGGGCCGGACGTTGCGGAACGGACCCTTCCCCGCCCTGATGAGCCGGGTGATCATCCGCGTGACCATGAAGGTCAGCACGAAGGAGACCAGCGCGAGCAGCATGGGCACCTTGCCCGGCTCGACGAAGTTCTGATGGAACCAGGAACCCATGCACCCGCCTTCGCTCCGGCCCGCCCCATGTACCTTTTCGACCTGTTCTGCGTATCCATGGGCAATCTATCGCCTGGGTACCCGTCCGCCCGCCCACCTCGTCCCGGCTACTGTTCGCGCGATGAGCGCCCCCCGTTCCACACACGCGGCGGCCGACGGCATACGGTTCGCCTTCGGCACGCTCACGGCGCTCCCGGTCCGGGTCACCCGCTGGGACCGCGACGCCGCCCGCGCCGGGATGCTGGCGGCGCCGCTGGCCGGTCTCGTCGTCGGCCTCTGCGCGGCCGCCGTCGGCGGTCTGCTGCTCCTTGCCGGCGCCGGCGCGCCGCTCGCCGCCGTGGCCACCACCGCCGTCCCGGCCGTGCTCACCCGGGGGCTGCATCTGGACGGTCTGGCCGACACCGCCGACGGCCTGGGCAGTGCGAAACCGGCCGATGACGCACTGCGGATCATGAAGCGGTCGGACATCGGCCCGTTCGGTGTGATCACCCTGCTGCTCGTCCTGCTGGCGCAGGTGGCCGCGCTGACGGAGCTGTACGACGAGGGCTGGGCGTACGGCGCCGTCGCCGCCGCCCTCGCGGCCGTCACCGCGCGGCTCGCCCTCACGCTGGCCGCGCGTGGCGGCGTGCCGCCCGCACGGCCCGACGGGCTGGGCGCCGCCGTCGCGGGCTCCGTGCCCGCGCGGACGGCGGTGCTCGCCGCGCTGCTGGTGACGGCGGTCGCCGCCGCGGCGTGCGGCGGCCTGTTCGGCTGGTACGGCGCCCTGCACCACGCCCTGGCCCTGGCCGCCGGTCTCGCGGCCGCCCAGTCGCTTCTCGCGCACTGCGCGCGCCGCTTCGGCGGTGTCACGGGGGACGTCTTCGGCGCTCTCGCCGAGACGGCGGCCACCGCGGCCCTGGTCGTCCTGACACTGGGCTGACGGGCCTTCAGCCGAAATCCCCTCAGCAGGCCCGGCGCCAGACCCCCAGGTCGTACTCCTTCAGCATCGCGCTGAGCTTCAGCCGCCTCGTCTCGGGACAGAACTCCCGCGTCGACAGCTCGTACTCCACGTGAAAGACCGCTTTCCCCGCCTCGATGAACGGCGTCAGTCCGGCGCACTCGTCGTACTGCGCGCACTGTTCGTTGACCGCGAAGTCGAAGTCCCCGACCAGTTCCGGGATTTGGGGGAGGTCGTTCTTGAGGCCGACGGACAGCCCGCGTTCATGCGCGAGGCGGGCCACGAGCCGGTTGTAGCGGAGCTGGTCGGCGGCGGTGAGGGGGAATCCCGTGGGGTTTCGGTAGCCGTCCATGTTGTCGGGCTCCACCGCGTCGAAGCCCTTCTTCCTGCACATGTCGATCCGTTCGGCCATCAGCGGGCCGAGGACGTCCGTACGGCGGATGTCCAGCCACCGCTCGCCCTCCCAGCCGTTCCCCTTGCCCAGCAGGGACTTGGGGAACTTCGCGGCGTCCGGCCGGAAGTCCTCCCAGGCGCCGGTGGAGAGGTAGCAGATGACCTTGCGTCCCCGGCGGTGGAGATCGGCGACCGCCGACGCGGGATGGTCGAAGCCGTCGATGTCGTAGACGGGGACGTCGACCGTGGGGTCCAGGGCGCCGCTGAGCTGCCACTGCCAGTCGAGCCCCGGCTCGGGCCGCCAGCGCTCCCCCGCGCTCCCGTTGGGGCCGTCTTCCCGGCCCGGGGCCGCGTCGGGCCGGGTGTCACCGGCGCAGCCGCCCACGAGCAGCAGCGACACGAGGAGCAGGACAGGGGCAAGCGGGCTTTTCACGGCTGTCGCGGGTCCTTCGCGCTCGGTTCATGATCGTCGGGCCTGGGCCCGTCCCAGCAGATCACACACGGACCGCACGGGAACCGCGTACGGTTCCGGCCGGGCACGACCGCCGCCGTAAAAGAGGGCGTGCACCGCGCGTAGGCTCGTTCCAGGTGTTCCGCAGGCCGAATCACGACGCGGCGGGCACGGCCGGGCCTGCGAAAGACCGGCACCCGCCGAAGAACTTCTATGGAAGCGAGATTTCACCACCGTGACTGCTCTCACTCTCAGCACAGCCGGCGCGGCGACGTTGCGCGCCGACGCGATCGTCGTCGGCGTCGCCAAGGGCGCGAAGGGCCCGACCGTCGCGCCGGGCGCCGAGGCCGTGGACAAGGCGTACGACGGCAAGCTCGCCTCCGTCCTGGAGTCCCTCGGCGCCACGGGTGCCGAGGGCGAGGCGACCAAGCTCCCCGCGCCGTCCGGCCTCAAGGTCCCGATCGTCATCGCCGTCGGCCTCGGCACCGCCCCGGAGAAGGACGAGGCGTACGGCGCCGAGACCCTCCGCCGCGCCGCCGGTGTCGCCGCCCGCACGCTCTCCGGTGCCAAGAAGGGCGCGTTCGCGCTTCCCCTGGAGGGGGCCGAGGACATCGAGGCCGTCGCGGAGGGCGCGCTGCTCGGCGCGTACGCCTTCACCTCCTACCGCGGTACGGAGAAGTCCGCCAAGTCCGCCGGCGACAAGGGCGACGGCGGTGTGAAGCAGGCGCTCGGCGAGGTCACCCTGCTCGGCGCGAAGCCGCGCGACAAGGCGCACAAGGCCGCGGTCGAGCGCGCGGTCTCGCTGACCGAGGAGATCAACCGCGCCCGCGACCTGATCAACACCCCGCCGAACGACCTCTACCCGGAGACGTTCGCCGCCATCGCGACGGCGGCCGGCAAGGAGCACGGCGTCAAGGTCCAGGTCACCGACGAGAAGGCGCTCGTCAAGGGCGGCTACGGCGGTCTTCTCGGCGTCGGCAAGGGTTCGGAGCACGGCCCGCGTCTCGTGCGCCTGGAGTACACGCACGCCAAGGCGAAGAAGACGATCGCCCTCGTCGGCAAGGGCATCACCTACGACTCGGGCGGCATCTCGCTCAAGCCTCCGGGCCACAACGAGACGATGAAGTGCGACATGAGCGGCGCCGCCGCCGTCCTCGCCGCCGTCGTCTCGGCCGCCCGCCTCGGCCTCCAGGTCAATGTGACCGGCTGGCTCGCGCTCGCCGAGAACATGCCGTCGGGCACCGCTACGCGCCCCGGCGACGTCCTGCGCATGTACAGCGGCAAGACCGTCGAGGTCCTGAACACCGACGCCGAGGGCCGGCTCGTCCTCGCGGACGCGATCACCCGCGCCTCCGAGGAGAAGCCCGACGCGATCATCGACGTGGCGACGCTGACCGGCGCCATGGTCGTGGCGCTCGGCAGCCGCACCTTCGGCATCATGTCGAACGACGAGGCGTTCCGTACCTCCGTGCACGAGATCGCCGAGGAGGTCGGCGAGGCGTCCTGGCCGATGCCGCTCCCGACCGAGCTGCGCAAGGGCATGGACTCCCCCACCGCCGACATCGCGAACATGGGTGAGCGGATGGGCGGCGGCCTGGTCGCCGGACTCTTCCTGAAGGAGTTCGTGGGCGAGGGCATCACCTGGGCGCACCTCGACATCGCCGGCCCGGCCTTCCACGAAGGCGCGCCGTACGGCTACACGCCCAAGGGCGGTACGGGCGCGTCGATCCGCACGCTGGTCAGGCTCGCCGAGCGCACCGCCGCGGGCGACCTGGGCTGACCGGGGCGGCCGGCTCCCCGGCCGCCGCCGGGAATGTGCGGCCCGCCCCGCGGGTTCCGGCTGCGTACCGGGGCTCGCGGGGCGGGCCCCCGCGCCTCCGGCGAAACCCGTCCGGTCCGACGCCGGACGTCCCGGCGTCGGACCCGGGATGTGCCCGCGACGTGTGTACGGCGTACGGTCGGGCATCCGCACGGGCACGCGTACGGCACCGTACGAGTCAGTAACCCCTGATCGCGGCCGACCCGGCCGTCTCAGACCCCGGCCCCGCGTCCCGCCGCCCTCCGACAAGTGCGAAGATGGGTTCTCGGCAGGACAGGGCCCCCACCACAGGGCCGACGAAACAGCGGCCGAACACCAGCCGCCGCCCGGTCTTCGACCGCGCCCGGCGCACATGCATGGAGGACGTGACGTGGCGAACGACGCCAGCACCGTTTTCGACCTAGTGATCCTCGGCGGCGGTAGCGGCGGTTACGCCGCGGCGCTGCGCGGAGCGCAGCTGGGCCTGGACGTCGCACTGATCGAGAAGAACAAGCTCGGCGGCACCTGCCTGCACAACGGCTGCATCCCCACAAAGGCCCTGCTGCACGCCGGCGAGATCGCCGACCAGGCGCGCGAGTCCGAGCAGTTCGGGGTCAAGGCCACCTTCGAGGGCATCGACATCGAGGGTGTCCACAAGTACAAGGACGAGGTCGTCTCCGGCCTCTACAAGGGTCTTCAGGGTCTGGTCGCCTCCCGCAAGGTGACCTACATCGAGGGTGAGGGGCGGCTCTCCTCCCCGACCTCCGTCGACGTCGACGGCCGCCGCGTCCAGGGCCGTCACGTCCTGCTCGCCACCGGTTCCGTACCGAGGTCGCTGCCCGGCCTGGACATCGACGGCGAGCGGATCATCTCCTCGGACCACGCGCTGAAGCTGAACCGCGTCCCGGAGTCGGCGATCGTCCTGGGCGGCGGTGTCATCGGCGTCGAGTTCGCCTCGGCGTGGAAGTCCTTCGGCACGGACGTGACCGTCATCGAGGGCCTCAAGCACCTCGTACCGGTCGAGGACGAGAACAGCTCCAAGCTCCTGGAGCGTGCCTTCCGCAAGCGCGGTATCAAGTTCAACCTCGGCACCTTCTTCGAGAAGGCCGAGTACACGCAGGACGGTGTGCGCGTCACGCTGGCCGACGGCAAGACCTTCGAGGCGGAGGTGCTGCTGGTCGCGATCGGCCGCGGCCCCGTTTCGCAGGGCCTCGGCTACGAGGAGCAGGGCGTCGCGATGGACCGCGGCTTCGTGCTCGTCGACGAGTACATGCGTACGAACGTGGAGACGATCTCGGCCGTCGGCGACCTCGTCCCGACGCTCCAGCTCGCGCACGTCGGCTTCGCCGAGGGCATCCTCGTGGCGGAGCGGCTGGCGGGCCTGCACACCGTCCCCGTCGACTACGACGGCGTGCCCCGGGTGACGTACTGCCACCCCGAGGTCGCCTCCGTCGGTATCACCGAGGCCAAGGCCAAGGAGATCTACGGTGCGGACAAGGTCGTCGCTCTGAAGTACAACCTGGCGGGCAACGGCAAGAGCAAGATCCTGAAGACCGCGGGCGAGATCAAGCTCGTCCAGGTCAAGGACGGTGCCGTGGTCGGCGTCCACATGGTCGGTGACCGTATGGGCGAGCAGGTCGGCGAAGCTCAGCTGATCTACAACTGGGAGGCTCTGCCGGCCGAGGTCGCGCAGCTCATCCACGCGCACCCGACGCAGAACGAAGCCCTCGGCGAGGCCCACCTGGCCCTGGCCGGCAAGCCGCTCCACTCCCACGACTGATGCGTCAGTCCGGGCGCGACGACCACTACCGCACTTCCCCTCGCTCGGCGCTCCGCGCAAGCTGGGGAGATCCCACCGTTAGGAGCAACTGAGACCATGGCGGTTTCCGTAACCCTGCCGGCGCTCGGCGAGAGCGTCACCGAGGGCACAGTCACCCGCTGGCTGAAGGCCGAGGGCGAGCGCGTCGAGGCCGACGAGCCGTTGCTGGAGGTCTCCACCGACAAGGTCGACACCGAGATCCCCGCGCCCGCCGCCGGGGTCCTGGCCTCGATCAAGGTCGCCGAGGACGAGACGGTCGAGGTCGGCGCCGAGCTGGCCGTGATCGACGACGGTTCGGGCGGCGAGGCCGCCGCCGAGGCGCCGCAGCAGGCCGCGGCTCCGGCCGAGGCCGCGCCCGCTCCGGAGGCTCAGGAGGCTCCGGCGGCTCAGGAGGCTCCGGCCGCCGAGACCGAGGCCCCGGCGCCCGCGCCGGCCGCCGAGGCGCCGGCCGGCGGCTCCGCCGAGGGCACCGACGTCACCCTCCCGGCGCTCGGCGAGAGCGTCACCGAGGGCACCGTCACCCGCTGGCTCAAGGAGGTCGGCGACTCCGTCGAGGCCGACGAGCCGCTGCTGGAGGTCTCCACCGACAAGGTCGACACCGAGATCCCCGCGCCGGTCTCCGGTGTGCTGCTGGAGATCGTGGTCGCCGAGGACGAGACCGCCGAGGTCGGCGGGAAGCTGGCCGTGATCGGCGCCGAAGGTGCCGCTCCGGCGGCTGCCCCGGCACCGGCTCCGGCCGCGCCGAAGGAGGAGGCTCCGAAGCAGGAGGCCCCCGCCCCCGCACCGGCCCCGGCCGCCCCGAAGCAGGAAGCGCCGAAGCAGGAAGCGCCGAAGCAGGAAGCCCCTGCTCCGGCTCCCGCCCCGGCCGCCCCGAAGCAGGAGGCACCGGCGCCCGCGCCGGCCGCCGCCCCTGCCCCGTCGGCACCCGCCGCTCCCGCCGCCGGTCCGGGTGACGAGGGCGCGTACGTGACCCCGCTCGTGCGCAAGCTCGCCGCCGAGAACGGCGTCGACCTGGCCTCGGTCAAGGGCACCGGCGTCGGTGGCCGCATCCGTAAGCAGGACGTCGTCGCCGCCGCGGAGGCCGCCAAGGCCGCCGCCCAGGCCCCGGCGCCCGCCGCCGCTCCGGCTCCCGCCGCGTCGAAGGCCCCCAAGCTGGAGGTCTCCCCGCTGCGTGGCCAGACGATCAAGATGCCGCGCATGCGCAAGGTCATCGGCGAGAACATGATGAAGGCGCTGCACGGCCAGGCGCAGCTGACCTCGGTCGTCGAGATCGACATCACCAAGCTGATGCGGCTGCGCGCGCAGGCCAAGGAGGGCTTCGCCGCCCGTGAGGGCGTCAAGCTGTCCCCGATGCCGTTCTTCGTCAAGGCCGCGGCCCAGGCGCTGAAGGCGTACCCGGTGGTCAACGCCCGTATCAACGAGGACGAGGGCACCATCACGTACTTCGACTCGGAGAACATCGGCATCGCCGTGGACTCCGAGAAGGGTCTGATGACGCCGGTCATCAAGGACGCGGGCGACCTGAACCTCGCCGGCATCGCCAAGAAGACCGCCGAGCTGGCGGGCAAGGTCCGCGGCAGCAAGATCACGCCGGACGAGCTGTCCGGTGCGACCTTCACCATCAGCAACACGGGCTCGCGCGGCGCCCTGTTCGACACGATCATCGTGCCCCCGAACCAGGTCGCCATCCTGGGCATCGGCGCGACGGTCCGCCGTCCGGTGGTCATCAACCACCCGGACCTCGGCGAGACGATCGCGGTGCGCGACATGGTCCACGTCGTGCTCTCCTACGACCACCGCCTGGTGGACGGCGCGGACGCCGCCCGCTACCTGACGGCGGTCAAGGGGATCCTGGAAGCGGGCGAGTTCGAGGTGGAGCTGGGCCTGTAGTCAGCATCCGTACGGCACGTCCGTATGTCACGACGGCGCCCCCGCCCGGAGAGATCCGGCCGGGGGCGCCGTCGCGTAAAGGTCTCGTTGTCCCTCAGTCATGATCCCCCTGGCCGCCCGTCCGGGAGAGGTAACCTCGGCCACGGCCATCCGAAGGAGCCCCGTCATGATCTCGCCCGTCGTCCACTCGCTGCGCGAACAGATCCGCGAGCACATCGTGGAGGGCATCGTCAGCGGACGCTGGAAGCCGGGTGAGCGGATCGTCGAACGGCGGATCGCGACCGAGCTGGCGGTCAGTCAGACACCCGTACGTGAGGCGCTGCGCGAGCTGGAGTCGCTGCGGCTGATCGAGTCCGCGCCCAACAAGGGCGTACGCGTACGGAATCTGACCGCCGCCGATCTCGAGGAGAGCTACCCCGTGCGGGCCGGTCTGGAGCAGATCGCCGCCGAGCTGGCCGCCGAGCGGCTGGCCGCCGACACCTCCGCCCTGGAGCCGCACGTGACGGCGCTGTACGAGGCCGACCGGCGGGCCGACGGGACCGCGCAGGTGCGGCACACCGTCGACTTCCACCGCGAGCTGGTGCGCGCCGCCGGGAACAGCGTCCTGCTGCACACCTGGGAAGGGCTCGGCATCGAGGTGTTCACGGCGCTGTCCATCCGGTGGCTCGGCACCGTCCAGAAGTCTTACGCGGAGGAGCACCAGGAACTGGTGGAGGCGTTCCGGCGCCGGGATCCGCTCATCGGCGCACTGGTGAGGGACCACGTGCTCGGATGCGCACCGCGGGCCTGATCGACCGCCCGTTTCGTTCCGTTTTGCGGCGTCACTGCGTGCCCTGCCCACCGGCACTGGATGCCAATTTCTGCAGATCATGAAATTTTGCCGTCAACTCTTTGATCGATCATCGATCAGCGACTTACAGTCGTTGACGGGCTGTACCCCAGCCCTTCGCCCTGTCCTGCCAGACAAGGCTCCTCTCCACTCTCTCTCCACCCCCTCCTGTGTGACCGGAAGGCGGCGACCATGCCCGACCCCGTAGGCAAGCTTCCGAGCGAGCTCGACCAGCTCCCGGACCGCGACGCCGAGGAAACCGCCGAGTGGGCGGCCTCACTCGACGCCGTCACCGAGCACGCGGGCCCGCACCGTGCGGCGTACCTGATGCGGCGCACGCTCCAGCACGCCGAGCGCGGCGGGGTTCGACTGCCCGCTCTGCTGGAGACGGACTATGTGAACACCATCCCCACCGCCGCCGAGCCCGCCTTCGACGGCGACGAGGCGATGGAGACCCGCATCGCCGCGTGGAACCGCTGGAACGCCGCCGCGATGGTCACCCGTGGCTCGCGCCTGGGCGTGGGCGGCCACATCGCCACCTTCGCCTCGGCCGCGTGGCTCTACGAGACGGGCTTCAACCACTTCTTCCGCGGCAAGGAGGGGGACGGTTCCGGTGACCAGCTCTACATCCAGGGCCACGCCTCCCCCGGTATCTACGCCCGCGCGTTCCTCGACGGCCGGCTCACCGAGGAGCACCTCGACAACTTCCGTCAGGAGGCGGGTGGCAAGGGCCTCCCCTCCTATCCGCACCCGCGGCGGCTGCCCTGGCTCTGGGAGTTCCCCACCGTCTCCATGGGTCTCGGCCCGCTCTCCGCGATCTACCAGGCGCGCTTCAACCGCTACCTGACGAACCGCAGGATCAAGGACACCTCCGCCTCCCACGTATGGGCGTTCCTCGGCGACGGAGAGATGGACGAGCCCGAGTCGACGGCGGCACTCGCCCTCGCGGCCCGCGAAGGGCTCGACAACCTCACCTTCGTCATCAACTGCAACCTCCAGCGCCTCGACGGCCCCGTCCGCGCCAACTTCAAGATCGTGCAGGAGCTGGAGTCCCAGTTCCGCGGCGCCGGCTGGAACGTCGTCAAGTCCCTGTGGGGCTCCGCCTGGGACGAGCTGTTCGCGCTCGACACCACGGGCGCCCTCGTACGGCGGCTGCGCGAGGTGCCGGACGCGCAGTTCCAGACGTACGCGACCCGCGACGTCGCCTACATCCGTGAGCACTTCTTCGGCGCCGAGCCCGCGCTCGCCGAGCTGGCGAAGCTGCTGACCGACGCGAAGATCGACGAGTGCTTCCACAGCTCGCGCGGCGGCCACGAGGCCCGCAAGGTCTACGCGGCCTACCGCGCCGCGCTCGCCCACAAGGGCGCGCCGACCGTGGTCCTCGCCCAGACGGTGAAGGGCCACACGCTCGGCACCGGCTTCGAGTCGCGCAACGCCAACCACCAGATGAAGAAGCTCTCGGGCGACCAGTTCCGCACCATGCGGGACCTGCTCGGACTTCCCATCCCCGACTCCGAGCTGAACGACGAGCTGGTGCCGTACGGCCACCCCGGCGCCGACTCCCCCGAAGTCCGCTATCTGCAGGAGCGGCGTGCGGAGCTCGGCGGGCCCGCCCCGGCCCGCCGAGTGCATGCCGTCGCCCTGCCCGAGCCCTCCGAGAAGGCGTTCCAGTCCGTCTACAAGGGCTCCGGAAAGCAGTCGGTCGCCACGACCATGGCGTTCGTCCGGCTGGTCAAGGACCTGATGCGGGACAAGGAGACCGGCCGGCGCTGGGTCCCGATCGTCCCCGACGAGGCGCGTACGTTCGGTATGGAGGCGCTGTTCCCGTCGGCCGGCATCTACTCGCCGCTGGGCCAGACGTACGACCCGGTCGACCGCGACCAGATCATGTACTACAAGGAGGCCAAGGACGGCCAGATCCTCAACGAGGGGATCACCGAGGCCGGTTCGATGGCCGACTTCATCGCCGCCGCGACGTCGTACGCGACGCACGGCGAGACGATGATCCCGTTCTACATCTTCTACTCGATGTTCGGCTGGCAGCGCACGGGCGACCAGATGTGGCAGCTCGCCGACCAGCTCGGCAAGGGCTTCATCGTCGGCGCGACGGCCGGCCGTACGACCCTGACGGGCGAGGGCCTCCAGCACGCGGACGGCCACTCGCACCTGCTCGCGGCGACGAACCCGGCCTCGCTCAACTACGACCCGGCGTTCGCGTACGAGATCGCGGTCATCGTCAAGGACGGCCTGCGGCGGATGTACGGCCAGGCCGCCCCCGGCGAGGACTCGGACGTCTTCTACTACCTCACCGTCTACAACGAGCCGATGCCGCAGCCCGCCATGCCCGAGGGCGTGGAGGAGGGCATCGTCAAGGGCCTCTACCGCTTCAAGGAGGGCGTGCCCGCCAAGGCGGACTCGCCGAGGCTCCAGCTGCTCGCCTCCGGCACGGCCATCCACTGGGTCCTCAAGGCGCAGGAACTGCTCGCCGCCGAGTGGGGTGTCACGGCCGACGTCTGGTCGGCGACGTCCTGGGGCGAGCTGCGCAGGGACGCCCTGGAGGCCGACGAGGCGCTGCTACGGGGCGAACTGCGCACGCCGTACGTGACACAGGCCCTGGAGGGGGCACCGGGCCCGGTGCTGGCCGTCAGCGACTGGATGCGCCAGGTGCCCGACCAGATCAGCCAGTGGGTCGAGCAGGACTACTCCTCGCTCGGTACGGACGGCTTCGGCCTCTCCGACACACGTGAGGCGGCCCGCCGTCACTTCGGTGTGGACGCGCACTCGATCACGGTCGCGGCGCTGGCGCAGCTCGCGCGGCGCGGCGAGGTGCCCGCGTCGGCGGTCAAGGAGGCGCGGGAGCGCTACGGCCTCTGAAGGACGCCTCGTCCGTAAGGAAGCGGCTTCCGTCCGGCCCCTCGTGGCCGGGCGGAAGCCGCTTCCTTAGAGGGTTCCTCATGGGGTTCTCCATGAGGAACCCTCTGAGGTCGTGTCCACGGCATGCTTGACCCTGACACCGTGTGAACCCGTGCAGTAGGGAACGTCATGTTCACCATCGGAGACTTCGCCAGGCACGGCCGTGTGTCGGCCCGCATGCTGCGTCACTACGACGCGATCGGGCTGCTGCGCCCCACCCGCACCGACCCGTTCAGCGGGTACCGCTACTACACAGCGGGGCAGCTCGCCGAACTCAACCGGATCATCGCCCTCAAGGATCTCGGCTTCACGCTCCAGCAGGTGCGGGAGATCCTGGAGGGCCGTGTGGGCCCGGACGAGCTGCGCGGGATGCTCACGCTGCGGCGGGCCGAGCTGGAAGCGGCGATGGCGGCTGCGGCCGCCAGGCTGGGCCAGGTCGAGGCGCGGCTCCGGTCGATCGAGAGTGAGGGGCACATGCCCACCGAGGACGTCGTCGTCAAGAGCATCCCCGCGGTACGGGTGGCCGAACTGTCCGCCGTGGCCGCCAGTTTCGAACCCCAGGACATCGGCCCCGTCATCGGCCCTCTGTACGAGGAGCTGTTCCGGCGTCTGGAGGCGGCCGGGGTGCCGGGCACAGGGCCCGGCATCGCCTATTACGAGGACGTGCCGGACGGCGACGGCGCGGTCGTCGTGCACGCCGCTCTCACGGTCTCCGCCGAACCCGATCCCGCCCACGGCTTCCACATCGTCGACCTGCCCCCCGTCGAGCGCGCGGCGGTGATCGTGCACCGCGGCCCGATGGACGCGGCGGTCGGCGACATGCTCCGTACGGAACAGATCCTGGCCGCCTGGAAGGACGCGGGCGGCCATGTCTCGGCCGGATACCCGCGCGAGGTCAGTCTCGAATGCCCGCCGGACCGCGAGAAGTGGGTGACGGAGATCCAGGAACCCCTGGCGTAGCCCGGTCGGTCCGGGCGCACCGCGTCGTCCGTGGACAATGGCTCCATGCGTGCTGCCCGGCTGATCAAGATGGTGCTGCTCCTCCAGTCGCGGCCCTCCATGACCGGTGCCGAGCTGTCACGGGAGCTGGAGGTGTCCGAGCGGACCGTCACACGCGACGCGCTGGCCCTCTCCGAGGCCGGGGTGCCTGTCTACTCGGACCGCGGGCGTTCGGGCGGCTACCGGCTCGTCGGCGGCTACCGCACCCGCCTGACGGGACTGGCACGCGGCGAGGCGGAGGCCCTGTTCCTCTCCGGGCTGCCGAACGCGCTCCGCGAGATGGGCCTTGAGGACGCGGCGTCCGCCGCCCGGCTGAAGGTGTCGGCGGCGCTGCTCCCCTCGCTGCGGGGCGCGTCGGACTCGGCTGCGCAGCGGTTCCACCTGGACGCCCCCGGCTGGTACAAGGAGCCCCAGACGCCGGAACTGCTGCCGGCCGTCGCCGAGGCCGTGTGGGACGACCGCACCGTCGTGGCCCGCTACCGGCGCCAGGACACCGAGGTGGAGCGGGAGCTGGCACCGTACGGACTCGTGCTCAAGGCGGGCGTCTGGTATCTCTGCGCCCGCGTCGACACGTCCTTCCGGGTCTACCGGATCGACCGCTTCACGGAGATAACGCTCTCGCAGGAGCGCTTCGAACGGGACGAGTCCTTCGACCTGCCCGCCTTCTGGGACGAGCGGGCCGCGCAGTTCACCCGGTCCATCCTCCGTACGGAGGTGGTGCTCCGGCTCTCCCCGGAGGGCCTGCGCCAACTGCCGCATCTGACCGACCGGGCTTCGGCCCGGGAGGCGGCGGAGGCGGCCGGCCCGCCGGACGGGGACGGCTGGACGACCCTCACGCTTCCGGTCGAGTCGGCCGACGTGGCGTTCACCCAGCTCCTCGCCTTCGGCCCGGAGCTGGAGGTGGTGGAGCCGGCGGAGCTGCGCGCCCGCTTCGCCGACTCCGCCGAGCGCACCGCGCGTCTCTACCGGTAGCCGTCCATGGAGACCTCCGTACCGGGCGCCGCCGCCTCGGCCGCCATGTACGCCCACACGTCCGGCCGGCTGCCGTCCGCGTCCGTGACGCCGTACTCCTTCGCCAGCTGCCCGCTGGAGAGCGCCTGCCCCGCCCAGCGCTCCCGCTCCGGGTCGGCGGCGAGCGCCGCGATGCCCCGGCCCACGTAGACGGGCGTCTCCGAGAGCGCGAAGTGCCGGTGGGCCTTGATTCCGTCCCGCCAGTTCTCCTCGGTGATGCCGAAGCCGTCGAGCATCTCCTCGGAGCGCATGAAGCCGGGGGTGACCGCGACCGCCGTGCCGCCCACGCTCCTCAACTCCTCGGCCAGCAGGTAGGCCATCCGGATCGGGGCGTTCTTGGCGAGGTCGTAGTAGAGGTTGTTGCGCGGTGTCCTGTTCGACTCGGCCGTCCCGTCGGTGACCTCGACGACCAGCCCGCCGGGCTGCCGTACCAGCAGCGGCAGCGCGACGGAGCTGGTGATCAAATGGGTCTTCACCCCCAGATCGAGCATCCGCAGGCCGCGCTCCAGATCGAGTTCCCAGACCGGGGTGTCGAAGTCCAGGAGCTTGTTCCCGCCCCACACGTCGTTGACCAGCACATCCAGCCGGCCCTGCTCCCGGTCGATCCGCTCCACCAGGGCCCGTACCCGCTCGATCTCCAGATGGTCGGTCGGTACGGCGATGCCCTCGCCGCCCGCGCGGGTGACCAGCTCGGCGGTCTCCTCGATGGTCTCCGTGGCCCGCCCCACCTCGCTGACCTTCTCCCGCGTGGTGCGCCCCGTCACGTACACCGTCGCCCCCGCGGCGCCGAGCTCCACGGCGATCGCCCGCCCCGCGCCCCGGGTGGCCCCGGCGACCAGCGCGATCTTTCCCGTCAGTGGCTTGTCGTGGTTGTCGGTCATCCCGCCGGCTCCCTCTCAGTCGATCTCTCCCGGTGATCGTTCCACGCAAAGGAGACATCTTCTGTCCGGCTTCATCGCCCCGCGCGGCGCGGATGCCCCGCTTTCCGCACTCCGCGTGCGCCGCCCCTCGCCAAGCACGATGCTGTACCCGTGACCGACGAGACGGAGTTCTGGGCGATCATCGACACCACGCGCGAGGCGGCCGGTGGCGATCCCGACGAGCACGCCGATCTCCTCGTGGAGCGGTTGCTCCAGCTGGACCCCGACTCGGTCCTGGACTTCGCCCGGCACTTCGAGACCCGCTACAACCGCGCCTACCACTGGGATCTGTGGGCGGCCGCCGCGATCCTCCTCGGCGGCGCGAGCGACGACGCGTTCGACTACTTCCGCTGCTGGCTCATCGGCCAGGGCCGGGAGGTGTTCGAGGGCGCCGTGCACGAGCCGGACAGTCTCGTCGAACTCGTCGACGAGTTCGACGAGGAGATCGACGGTGACGGCGAGGAGCTGGGGTACGCGGCCGACGAGGCGTACGAACAGCTCACCGGAGCGGTCGCGCCCGATCTGGGGGTCGCCCCGCAGGCCCCGGAGCCCGAGGGCACACCCGTCGACTTCGAGGACCCACAGGCGCTGGCCGACCGGCTGCCCCGTCTGTGGGAGCGGTTCGGCGTCGACTGACCGCCCCGCGTTCCGCCGTCAGGCGTCCAGCGAACGCCCCATGAGCACGTCGTCGACGTAACCGCGGTCCAGGAAGAACTCCCCCGGCAGCACGCCCTCCACCACGAACCCCTCCGACTCGTAGAGAGCGCGCGCCGGTTTGTTGTGCCCGAGCACGCGCAGCGTGATGCGCACCGCGCCCTCCGCGCGCGCCCGCTCCATCGCCGCCCGCAGCAGCAGCCGCGCCACGCCCCGGCCGCGCGCCCACTCGTGCACGGCGAGCCCCTGGATCTGCCTGACGTGCGCGTTGCAGGCCAGCGGGGTGGGCGCCACCAGCCGGAGATAGCCGGCGATCCGGCCGTCCGCCTCGGCGACCAGATAGTCACCGGGCCGGTGGCGCGTGTCGAAGAACGGCTCGAACGGCGGCTCCTGCCTGGGCGTCACCGCGTGCAGGAACGACCAGGTGTCGTGGTCGAGGCGGCTCAGGGCGTCGTCGTCCGAGGAGAGGGCGCCACGTATGTGCGGTTCCGGCATGGCACCAACTGTCCCGCGTGGTCGGGTACGGGCAGGATGGGTTCCATGAGGATCGCGATCACCGGCTCCAACGGGCTCATCGGCACGGCGCTCACGCGCTCCCTGCGAGCGGACGGACACGAGGTGGTCCGCCTGGTCCGGCACCCCTCCCGGGCGGGCGACGAGGTCGAGTGGGACCCGTCCCGCCAGTACGTCGACGTGGGCGGGCTGTACGGCTGCGAGGCCGTCGTCCACCTCGCGGGCGCGGGGGTCGCGGACCACCGGTGGACCGACGCGTACAAGAAGGAGATCAGGGACAGCCGGGTCCTTGGTACGGCGGCGATCGCCGAGGCCGTCGCGTCCCTCGACACCGCGCCGAAGGTCCTGGTGTGCGGGTCCGCCATCGGCTTCTACGGCGACACGGGCGAGCGCGCGGTGGACGAGTCGGCGCCGCCGGGCGAGGGGTTCCTGCCCTCCGTGTGCGTCGAGTGGGAGGACGCGGCGTCGGCCGCGTCGGACGCGGGCGTACGGACGGTGTTCGCCCGCACGGGGCTCGTCGTGGCCCGCGAGGGCGGCGCGTGGGGCCGGCTGTTCCCCATCTTCCGGGCGGGACTGGGGGGCCGGCTGGGCGACGGGCGGCAGTACTGGAGCTTCATCTCCCTGCACGACCATGTGGCGGCGCTGCGGCATCTGATCGACACGGAGTCCCTGTCGGGTCCGGTGAACCTCACCGCGCCCGAGCCGGTGACCAACCGCGAGGTCACGGCGGCGATGGGTCGCGTGCTGCGCCGGCCGACGCTCTTCGCGGTGCCGTCGGTGGCGCTGAAGGTGGCGCTGGGTGAGTTCTCGGAGGACGTCCTGGGAAGCCAACGGGTGCTGCCGGGGCGGTTGCTGGAGTCGGGGTTCACGTTCGCGTTCCCGAAGATCGACGAGTCGATCCTCGCGGCGGTGCGCGTGTAGCGCGAGGTTGCGGGGTCTCGTTGACCGGGTCCGCGCCGTGCGGGCCGTCCGCGCCGTGCGGGCCGTTTTGGCCTCAATCGCCGGCCGGGCTCGGGGTGGGCGGTGGTGGCCGGGTGCCGCTCCGGGGTCATGCCCGGACGGCGTGATTTACGGCGCGTGCAAGGCTCGTTGGCGTATAGGGAACCGGGCTTCTCACGCGCCACAAATCAGCCTGAGTGTCCGGACACGACCCCTGCGCGTCCCCCTTCCATCCCGCGGGAGAGGGGACGGTGGGGTGACCCGTGACGGCGCGAGGGGGGCGGGGGCGCAGGAGGGGTGTGTTCGGACACTCAGGCTGATTTGTGGCGCGTGAACAAGATGGGTCGGCAGGTCCAACGAGCCCTGCACGCGCCGTAAAGCACGCCGTCCGGACACACCCCTCCAAAGACCCCGAACCCCGAACCCCGACCGGGAGCGCCGACCCGCAGCCAAGACCCCGGACACCCCCCACCCCGCCGGACGGCAACCCGTGCGCCCCACACGCATCCGTGCTGACCCCACTGCGCGACTGTGAACGGCCGGTTCCCTTCCTAGTCTCGAGCCGCACTCGGGTATTCCCTGAGTGGGGCCGGGGCATCAGCCCGGGACCGCACAGCCGCGCCGACCTCGGGGAGGGGCACGTGCTCAGCACAGAACATCACGCGGACGTCGTCATCATTGGCGCCGGAATCGCCGGCCTGTCGGCAGCTCACCAGCTGACCCGCGCGGGCGTAACAGTCAGCGTCCTGGAGGCCGCCCCTCACATCGGCGGCAGGATGGCCACCGAGAACCTCGACGGCTTCCGGCTCGACCGCATCGGCCAGTTGCTCAACACCTCTTACCCGGAACTGATCCGCACCCCCGCGCTCCGCGACGTCTCCCTACGGACGTTCTCTCCGGGCGTGCTCGTCCACAGCGAGGGCCGGCGCCATCGCGCGGGCGTCACCGTCACCGCGGGGAGCGCACGGGGCGCACTCACCGCCGCACGCGCCCTGGCAAGCGCCCCACGCGCCAGGACCGTAAGGAGCCGCGTCACGGGGGCCAGGGCCGCCACCCGTCCGGGCTCCCGCCCCCCGCTGGGCAACGCGCTCGACCAGGCCCGTCTCCACGCGGCCCTCGGCCGTCTCGCGACCACCCCGGTGACCCGGCTGCTGGCCCGCCCCGAACGCCCCGCGCTCGCCGCGCTGTCCGCGCGCGGTCTGCCCGCGCGGACGGTCGACGGCTTCGTACGCCCGCTCCTCTCCGCACTGCTCTGCGACCCGGACCTCACCACGTCCAGCCGCTGCGCCGACCTGGCTCTGCGCAGCTTCGCCCGGGGCCGGCTGTGCGTCCCCGAGGGCGGCGCCGCCGCCCTGCCGGAGCTGCTGGCGGCCACGCTGCCGCCCGGCACGGTGCGGACCGGTGTGTGCGTGACGGACGCGTCGATCAGCTCCGTCGGTACGAAGGAGCACGGCGAGATCACCTGCCGCTCACTGCTCGTCGCGACGGGCGCCCGCGCCGCCGCCGAGCTGCTGCCGGGGCTGCGGGTGCCGGGCTTCCATCCCGTGACGGTCCTCCACCACACGGCCCCCGCACCCCCGTTGACCGATCCCGCTCTGCTCCTGGACGGGGACCGGCGCGGCGGCCCGGTGGCGCACACGACCGTCATGAGCGCGGTGGACCCGTCGCGCGCCCCGGCCGGCCGGACGCTGATCTCCTCGACGGTGCTCGGGCTCCGTACGCCGCCCCCCGGGGCGGAACTCGACGGCGCGGTCCGCGCCCATCTGGCCACGCTGTACGGCTCGCCGACCGACGACTGGGAGCTGCTGGCCGTCCAGCACGACCCGGAGGCGGTCCCCGCCATGCCGGCGCCGCACGATCTGCGCCGTCAGGTGCGGCTGCTGTCGGGGCTGTACGTGTGCGGGGACCACCGCGACACCAGCACCGTCCAGGGCGCGCTCTCGTCGGGCCGCAGGGCCGCGTACGCGATCCTGGACGACCTGGGCGTACGGCCGGACCATGGGACGCTGCAGATCCCCACAGCGGCGTAGCGGGCCCGTGACGCCCTCCTGGACGCCTCTCAGCCGAACGCCGCGATCCGGTCGCGGTAGGTGCGTACGGCGGCCGCGTCCCGGTAGGGCTCCAGCCGCCGCTCGAAGTCCCGTACGTAGTCCACCGCGCGTGCCGAGCGGATCTCCGTCGCCTGCTGCGCCGCCTCCGCGCCCAGCGCGCACGCCTGCTCCAGTTCGCCGAGTCCCAGCCGGGCGGAGGCGAGCACCACCCGGCAGAAGAGGCGGCTGCGCGCGAACCCGGGTGCCCGTAGCTGAAGTGAGCGCTCCGCGTGCTGGACGGCCGCGCGGTACTGCTGGAGATCGCGGTAGCTGTGCCCGAACTCGTCGGCGAGCTGCCCTTCGTCGAAGGACCGTGCCCAGTGCGGCACTTCGTCGCCGGGCCGGGCCGACTCCAGGGCGCGCTCGGCCCGTACGAGCGAGGCGGTGCACGCCCGCGGCTCCCCCAGCACGGCGTGTCCGCGCGCCTCGACCGAGTGCAGCAGCGACTGCACCACGGGCGGCGCGGCCGAGCCGACGCCCTGCTGGGCCACGCGGGCGAGCTGGACCGCCTCCCGGCCGTGTCCGAGGTAGACGGCCTGGCGGCTCATGGTGATCAGGACGAAGGAGCCGTACGCCCGGTCGCCCGCCGCCTGGGACAGCCGCAGCGCCTGCACGAAGTAGCGCTGCGCGAGACCGTGCGCGGCGATGTCGTACGAGGTCCAGCCGGCGAGTCTGGTCAGGTCGGCCGCGGCGGCGAACAGCCGGCGCCCGGTGGTCTCGCCGTACACGCCGCGCAGCATCGGCTCGCACTCGTGCTCCAGGTACCGGACGAGCGCCTGCCGGGCGTGGCCTCCGCCGTACGCCTGGTCGAGGGTGCGGAACAGCTCGCCGACGGAGCGCAGGGCCGCGATGTCACCGCCGCCGACCCGCTGTCCGGCGACGCGGTCCGTCTGCCGGGCCGGCGGGACACCTGCGGGGACGGCGGCCTGCCGGGGCGCGGTGGCGCGGCCCTGGGTGGGCACCCGGACACCCGCGGCGGCCGCCGCGCGGCTCGTACCGCCACCACCGGCACCACTGTCGCCGCCGCCTCCGTAGGAGCGTGTGCCGTACGACGGTGTCCCCGGCCCCGCGCCCCCGGCGAGCTGATGTCCGGTGGGCTGTCCCGGCACCTGCGCCGCCCCTCGGCCGGTCCCCTGCCCCGGCGTCCGGGGCGGGCCGGCGGCCGTCGTCGAGGCCGAGCCGTCGTGCCCGACCCGCTCGTCCGCGCGGCCGATCAGCCAGTCGCGGCTGGGCACGACGAGCCCCGCCGGGGTGAACGCGATCTTGCGCAGCTCCGCGTGGCTCCCCGAGTCCTTGCGCCAGAGTCCGCCGACGATGTCGACGGCTTCCTCGGGGGTCGCGGCGAATTCCAGCCCCGCGTAAACGGGCGCGCAGGCGTCCAGACCCAGGTCCTGGGCGGAGAGCCGGCGGCCGAGCCGGCGGGTGAAGACCTCGGCGATCAGTGCGGGCGTGGTGCCGCGTGGCTGCTGGCCGCGCAGCCAGCGGGTCACGGACGTTTTGTCGTACCGCAGGTCGAGGCCGTGTTCGAGCCCGAGCTGGTCCACCCGGCGGGCGAGCCCTGCGTTGGAGAAACCTGCTTCTGCGATGAGCGCGGCGAGCTGGCGGTTGGGGATGCGCTGCGGAGGTCGTTCCGACATCAGCTGTACGGTCTCCTGCCTTCCGGGCCCCGGGAGCAGCCCTCATGGAACGGCGCGAATTTAGCGGTCGGAGCTGCCCGCACCGTCACGTTCGTCCCACATTCATCCGATCGTGTGAGGATTGCGGCCTTGGCTGACGGGCCGCGCATACGGGTCCGGTGCGGCCCCCTGAGCCCTTCGGGCCTGCCCGACCGCTCCGGGGGACGCGGTCGTACAGTGGCTGGGGCGCGATACGTGCACCGTGCCCGGCTGTCGTGGGGACACCCCCGGATCCCGGGCACAGAGCGAGGGAGGCAATGCCCGTGAGTGAGCTGCGGTTCGTCCATCTGGGCTTCGGCGGCGACGCCGTCGAATACCGGGAGGCGTGGCAGAAGCAGCGCGAGGTCCACGTGGCCCGCTTCGCGGACGAGATCCCCGACACCTGCCTGCTGCTCGAACATCCGCCCGTCTACACGGCGGGGCGGCG
Source organism: Streptomyces sp. S4.7 (assembly GCF_010384365.1). Lineage (NCBI taxonomy): Bacteria > Bacillati > Actinomycetota > Actinomycetes > Kitasatosporales > Streptomycetaceae > Streptomyces > Streptomyces sp. S4.7. The sequence continues at coordinate 1,877,313 of NZ_CP048397.1, forward strand.
TACGGAGGACAGTGAGCGCCCCCTCGACGGCACTCCCGTCGTGGACGTCGACCGCGGCGGCAAGATCACCTGGCACGGCCCCGGACAGCTCGTCGGCTATCCGATCCTGAAGCTGCCGCGTCCTGTGGATGTGGTGGCGCACGTACGCCGTCTTGAGGAGGCGCTGATCCGTACGGCGACCGACTTCGGCGTGGCGACGACACGGGTGGAGGGCCGCAGCGGCGTATGGGTGCTCGGCGATCCGGTGGAGGAGCGCCGGTCCGTGGGCGGTCTGTCGCTGGACTTCGACCCCCGGGTGAACGACGGGGAGTTCGACCCCCGGCTGAACGGACCCGAGTACGCCCCGTCCAACGCGGGCCAGCGCCGCGAGGACCGCAAGCTCGCCCAGATCGGCATCCGTGTCGCCAAGGGCGTGACGATGCACGGCTTCTCGATGAACGTGAACCCGGACAACACCTGGTTCGACAGGATCGTGCCGTGCGGGATCCGGGACGCGGGCGTGACGTCGCTCTCGTACGAACTGGGCCACGACCTCACCGTCGCGGAGGTGCTTCCCGTCGTGGAGCACCACCTGCGGGACGTGCTGGAGCACGCGGAGCCGCAACCCCGCGAGGTCGAGGCCGAGGCGCAAGCCCCGGCCCCGGCCGTCGAGCCGGCGCGCGCCTGACCCCGGTGGCCACCGCGGCGCACGGTCGCGCCCGGAGGGGGAATGCCCTTCACCGGCCACCGGTTGTCCCTGTGCCATGCGACGCCATGGCCACGTAGTACCAAGCAATCAACGGGCGTACTCTGGTCTTCGCCGAAGATTCGAATGCCGCGCCAGCAGAGAGAGGTGCCGGACGTGTCCGCTGTCGCACCCGACGGACGCAAGATGCTGCGCCTGGAGGTCCGGAACAGCCAGACCCCCATCGAGCGCAAGCCCGAGTGGATCAAGACCCGGGCGAAGATGGGGCCCGAGTACACCGCGATGCAGAAGCTCGTGAAGAGCGAGGGTCTGCACACCGTGTGCCAGGAGGCCGGCTGTCCCAACATCTACGAATGCTGGGAGGACCGCGAGGCGACCTTCCTCATCGGCGGCGACCAGTGCACGCGGCGTTGCGACTTCTGCCAGATCGACACGGGCAAGCCCGAGGCGCTGGACCGCGACGAGCCGCGCCGGGTCGGCGAGTCCGTCGTCACGATGGACCTGAACTACGCCACGATCACCGGCGTCGCGCGCGACGACCTGGCGGACGGCGGCGCGTGGCTGTACGCGGAGACCGTGCGCCAGATCCACGCGCAGACCGCCGGACGCGAAGCGGGCCGTACGAAGGTCGAACTCCTCATCCCCGACTTCAACGCGGAGGCCGACGCGCTCGCCGAGGTCTTCTCCTCGCGCCCCGAGGTGCTCGCGCACAACGTCGAGACGGTGCCGCGGATCTTCAAGCGGATCCGCCCCGGCTTCCGTTACGAGCGCTCCCTCGACGTCATCACCCAGGCCCGCGAGGCCGGTCTGATCACGAAGTCGAATCTGATCCTCGGCATGGGCGAGACCCGCGAAGAGGTCAGTGACGCGCTGCGGGATCTGCACGACGCGGGCTGCGAGCTGATCACCATCACGCAGTATCTGCGGCCCTCCGCGCGCCACCACCCCGTCGAACGGTGGGTGAAGCCGCACGAGTTCGTGGAGCTGAAGGACGAGGCCGACGCGATCGGCTACTCCGGTGTGATGTCGGGGCCGCTGGTCCGCTCCTCGTACCGCGCGGGGCGCCTTTTCCAGCAGGCGATGGAGCGCCGGGGCACGGAGTCCGTCCACCAGACGGTGTGAATCCGCCGGCCCGCGTCCGCCCGCTGCGCGCGCCCGCCGTGTGAATCCGAGCACAAGCGACTACTCGGCAGTAACGGCCGCATCGCCGCGGCCCGTACGCTCCCCGCAGGTCGGGGGCCACGTACGGGCCGCGCCGCTGTTCGGGGGCACGGCTTCGGGCATTCACGGCCGTTTGACCGCTTGGTCACGCACTGGTAACACCGTCGGGTAATCCTGATTAGTACGCACCGCGCACACCGGCTCCCGTACCGGAGCTCGTTCCCGTACCGGAACCCGCACCGGGCCCGAACCCGCTCGCGCCCCACTCCCGCACCGTCACCGCACTCGTTCCTAGGGGGGAACAGCCACCATGCAGGCCGCGCCGGTACGACCCGTCACCCAGGTGATGGCGGCAGCCAACCGCCCCACCGCCCTGCCCTCCGTCTCCCACGCCCTGCGCGCCGTCGAGTCGCTCCTCCTCAGCGGCGGCCAGCGCACGGCTCGCAGGAACGCCTGGACGGCCGTCCTGGAGGACCGCCGCAGGGCCAAGGACCGGGTCGAGGCGCAGCACGTACTGGAGGCCGTGTCGGGCCGCGCTTCCCGGGCCACGTAAACTTCCGTACATGGCGAGGAAGGAAAACGCAGACACTGCTGCGGAAACTGGGCGACTGAAGCAGATCGCTCTTACCTACAAGATGACCCGACGGGCCGACAAGAGGGTCGGTCTCGTCGTCGCGGGCGTGGGAATCGTCACCTTCGGTGTCCTCCTCGCGATCGGTTTTCTGGTCGGTCACCCCATTTACCTGGGCATTCTGGGCTTCATTCTGGCCTTCCTCGCGATGGCGATCGTCTTCGGACGCCGCGCCGAGCGTGCTGCCTTCGGACAGATGGAGGGCCAGCCGGGAGCGGCGGCGGCCGTGCTGGAGAACGTGGGCCGAGGCTGGTCCACAACCCCGGCGGTCGCGATGAACCGCAGCCAGGACGTGATCCACCGTGCGGTCGGCAAAGCCGGCATCGTGCTGGTGGCGGAGGGCAATCCGAACCGGCTCAAGAGCCTGCTGGCGGCCGAGAAGAAGAAGATGGCGCGCATCGTCATCGATGTGCCGGTGCACGACATCATCGTCGGCGACGGTGAGGGCCAGGTGCCGCTGAAGAAGGTCCGTACGACGATGCTCAAGCTGCCTCGGGTGCTCTCCGGTCCCCAGGTGACGGCGGCCAACGACCGGTTGCGGGCGATGGGCGACCTGATGAGCAACATGCCGCTGCCGAAGGGCCCGATGCCGAAGGGCATGCGGATGCCGCGCGGCGGAAAGATGCGCTGACCGGTCTCTCCGGTCTCCGGACACATGTGAGGGCGGCGCGGAACGCGAGTTCCCGCCGCCCTCTCCTATGTCCCGCTCCTATGTCCCGCGTCCGAAGACGCGCGGCGGACAGACCCTAGATGCGTACCTGTACGGCGCGGCCGAGCCGGTCGTGCAGCCCGCGCCCGTCCCGGTCCCAGATGAGGGCGGGTACGGCGAGGCACAGCAGCACGCTGCGGACCACGGCCCGTCCGAGGCCGAGCCGGTCGCGGCGCTCGGAGATGACCCGCAGCCCGAAGAGGCGCTTGCCGATCGTGGAGCCGACCGTCCCGACGGTCAGGATGTTCATGACCAGGAGGACGCCGATCGCGTAGTTGCTCGCCGACTGCGGGTTGTCCGCGAGGAGCCCGTACGCGATCAGCATGCACAGCGCCCAGTCGACGAAGAGCGCTCCGAAGCGCCGCCCGAGAGGGGCGGCGGAACCGGGGCCTTCCTTCGGCAGCCCGAGGCGCTCGCCCCGGTATCCGAAGTCCGCACCCATCTCCTCGGACGCCGCACGCGGTCCGGAGAGCCACGACCCGATTGCTTCCCTGTTGTCCACCAGAACACGGTACTGCGCGGGTGGGCGCGTACGGGGTCCCGGGGGTACGGGACGGGCCACGGGGTAGCCGTGGGACAGGAGACCGATCCCGTGCCGAGCCACCCGCCGGGCCGGTTGTTTCCGGCCGCGGTGGCCTGTCTGTGGAACGGCACACACCCAGGCCGGTTAACTTCGGCGAAACAAACGGGTCATGCCTGAGAAATCACGCATACCTATGGTCGGGTCCTGCGTGTGCCACCGCACTGGCCACACGACCAGTAGCGATAAACCCCCGCCCCTCCCCGGGACGGGAGGAGGAGGAGCTGGATGTTCCAGAACGCCGACGAGGCCAAGAAGTTCATCGCGGACGAGGACGTGAAATTCGTAGACGTCCGCTTCTGCGACCTGCCTGGCGTGATGCAGCACTTCACGATCCCGGCGAAGGCGTTCGACCCGGCGGACGAGCTGGCTTTCGACGGCTCGTCGATCCGCGGTTTCCAGGCGATCCACGAGTCGGACATGGCACTTCGCGCGGACCTGTCCACCGCTCGCGTGGACCCCTTCCGTCGCGACAAGACGGTGAACATCAACTTCTTCATCCACGACCCGATCACGGGTGAGCAGTACAGCCGCGACCCGCGCAACATCGCCAAGAAGGCCGAGGCGTACCTCGCCTCCACCGGCATCGCGGACACCGCGTACTTCGGCCCGGAGGCCGAGTTCTACGTCTTCGACAACGTGCGCTTCAACACGACGTCGAACGAGAGCTTCTACCACATCGACTCCGAGGCCGGCGCCTGGAACACGGGCTCGACGGAGGACAACCGCGGCTACAAGGTCCGCTACAAGGGCGGCTACTTCCCGGCCCCGCCGGTCGACCACTTCGCCGACCTGCGCGCCGAGATCTCCCTGGAGCTGGACGCCGTCGGCCTCCAGGTCGAGCGCCAGCACCACGAGGTCGGCACCGCCGGCCAGGCCGAGATCAACTACAAGTTCAACACGCTGCTCGCCGCGGCGGACGACCTGATGCTCTTCAAGTACATCGTGAAGAACGTCGCCTGGCGCAACAACAGGACCGCGACCTTCATGCCCAAGCCGATCTTCGGCGACAACGGCTCCGGCATGCACGTTCACCAGTCCCTGTGGGCCGGTGGCGACCCGCTCTTCTACGACGAGCAGGGTTACGCGGGCCTGTCGGACACCGCCCGCTACTACATCGGCGGCATCCTGCGCCACGCGCCGTCGCTGCTGGCGTTCACGAACCCGACGGTGAACTCGTACCACCGCCTGGTCCCCGGCTTCGAGGCCCCGGTCAACCTGGTCTACTCGCAGCGCAACCGCTCGGCCGCGATGCGCATCCCGATCACGGGCTCCAACCCGAAGGCCAAGCGCGTCGAATTCCGCGCCCCGGACCCGTCGTCCAACCCGTACCTGGCCTTCTCGGCCCTGCTCCTCGCGGGCCTGGACGGCATCAAGAACAAGATCGAGCCGGCGGAGCCGATCGACAAGGACCTCTACGAGTTGGCCCCGGAGGAGCACGCGGGCGTGGCCCAGGTCCCGACCTCGCTCCCGGCGGTACTGGATGCCCTCGAGGCCGACAACGAGTACCTCCAGGCGGGCGGCGTGTTCACGTCGGACCTGATCGAGACGTGGATCGACTACAAGCGCACAAACGAAATCGCCCCGATCCAACTCCGCCCGCACCCGCACGAGTTCGAGCTGTACTACGACATCTAGACCGCGAAGTCGGGCCACTTGGGCGGAGGGCACACCAACAGCTCACCGCCGGGCCGATTCCCTGACGTGATGTCAGTCTTTCCGCGAGGGCCGCTACCCCGTAACCGGGGTGGCGGCCCTCGTTCGCGCGTCCGAGGGTCTGTGCAAGGCGTTGCCCCTTCGGGCCCCCGGTCAGGGCCCCTCGGCCCTCCTCCGGTGCCCGGTGGTGGCGGCACACTTGAACGGGGAGGGGGCACGTTGGAGGAGGGATCATGCGTCATGCGCCGCATCTTGTCGCCGATGTGATGACCAATCCTGTCGTCGCGGTCGGGCCCGGGGCCGGGTTCAAGGAGATTGTCGGGACCTTGAGGCGGTGGAAGGTGAGCGCTGTTCCGGTTCTGGAGGGGGACGGGCGGGTCACCGGGGTGGTGTCCGAGGCCGATCTGCTCGGGAAGGAGGAGTTCCGCGACGCGGATCCCAGCCGGCTGGAGCAGCTGCGGCGTCTCGATGATCTGCGGAAGGCCGGAGCCGTGACGGCCGGGGAGCTCATGAGTGCGCCCGCCGTCACCGTACGCGAGGACGCGACGCTGGCTCAGGCCGCGCGGATCATGGCGCAGGGGAGGCTGAAGCGGCTTCCGGTGGTCGACGGCTCCGGGATGTTGCGTGGGATCGTCAGCCGGTCCGATCTGCTCAAGGTGTTCCTGCGGTCCGACGCCGATCTCGCCGAGGAGGTACGCGTCGAGGTGGTCGAGCGTCTCTTCCTGGTGTCCCGCGAGAACGTGCGGGTGACGGTCACCGACGGGGTCGTCACGCTCAGCGGCAGGGTTCGGGACACCGCGCTCGTGCCGGTGGCGGCCCGGCTGGTGCGGGCGGTGGAGGGTGTGGTGGATGTGGAGTGCGACCTGGTGGGGCCGCGGGCCGCGGCGATGGATGGCTTCTCCTCGGAGCTGCGGTCCTGATGTCCTGATCCGTTTGCCCCCGCCGTGCACCCGCCGCACGCTGGAGGCATGACGTTCACAGCCTCCGCGCGGACCACGCACGGCTGGGCCGTCGAGAGGCCCGGCCCGATCGGCACCCACCCCCTGACCCGGGTACGGCGGCGGTCGCCCGGCCCCGGTCCCGGGGACCTGGTGCTGCGGGTGGAGGCGTGCGGCGTGTGCCGGACGGATCTGCATCTGGCCGAGGGGGATCTGGAGCCCCGGCGGCCCGCGGCCGTCCCCGGCCATGAGATCGTCGGCCGCGTCGTCGCCGTCGGCGAGGCCGTGACATCGTTCCGGGCCGGCGACCGGGCCGGCGGTGCGTGGCTGCGCTCCACGTGCGGGCGGTGCCGTTACTGCCTGGCCGGGCGGGAGAACCTCTGCCCCCGGTCCACCTACACGGGGTGGGACGAGGACGGCGGCTTCGCCGATCTGACGCTGGTACCGGCGGACTTCGCCTACCCGCTCCCGGAGACCCACGACGCCGCCTCGCTCGCGCCCCTGCTGTGCGCCGGGATCATCGGCTACCGCGCGCTGCGCCGCTCCGCGCTGCCCGTGGGCGGACGGCTCGGTATCTACGGCTTCGGCGCCTCGGCCCATCTGGCGGCCCAGGTCGCCCTGGCCGAGGGCGCCACCGTCCATGTGCTGACCAGATCGGCGCGGGCACGTGAACTGGCCCTGAGCCTGGGTGCCGCCTCGGCCGGCGGCGCGTACGACCGGCCGCCCGAACCACTCGACTCGGCCGTCCTGTTCGCTCCCGTGGGCGACCTGGTGCCGGTGGCACTGGAGGCGCTGGACCGGTCCGGCACGCTCGCCGTCGCCGGCATCCACCTCTCCGACATCCCCTCGCTGAACTACCGGCGCCATCTCTTCCAGGAGCGTGACCTGCGCAGCGTCACCTCCAACACCCGCCAGGACGGACGCGACTTCCTCGCCCTCGCCGAACGGATCGGTATCCAGGTCACCGTGAGTCCGTATCCGTTGGGCCGGGCGGACCGGGCGCTCGCCGATCTCGCCGGCGACCGGGTCAACGGCGCCGCCGTCCTCGTGCCCGACTGACCCGACTGACCCGACTGACCGGGCCGGCGCGCGGATCGAGCCCGTGCGGATCGGGCCCCGGCAGATCGAGCCAGCGGGCGGTGCCGGGCGGGACGGCCGATTCGCGGTCGCCGAGCACGACGCGTACGGGACCCTCCGCCGATCCCGGTACGCCCACCCGTACCCGCTGCGCCCGGATCCGCAGGTCCACGTCCCAGTGGTCGCGGTAGCGGACGCCGACCCGGAACTTCGACAGCTGGGGCAGCGGCGCGGGGTCGAGCCACAGCCCGTCGTCGCGGGCCTCCAGACCGGTCAGACAGCGCTGTACGAAATCCAGGGTGCCCGCCATCGCGCCCAGATGGATGCCCTCGGCCGTGGTGCCGCCCTGGATGTCCGCGACGTCCCCGATGAGGGCCTCCTCGGCGTACGCCCATGCCTCGTCCCTGCGCGCCCTGGCCAGCACCCACGCGCTGACCAGAGCGCTGAGCGTCGATCCGTGGCTGGTGCGTGGCAGGTAGTAGTCGATCGTGGCGCGCCACGACTCGTCGTCGAGCCGGTGGCCGAGCTGCCGGAAGAGATCCGCGAGTTCCCGCGGGGGGAAGAGATGGCCGAGCATCAGCACGTCCGCCTGTTTCGACGCCTTGTACCGGTTGACCGAGTCCCCCTCGGCCTCCAGGATGCGGTCCAGCCGGCGGATGTCGCCGTACTGGTCGCGGTACCGGTCCCAGTCGAGTTCGGCGAGGTCCCCGTATCCCTCGAACTGGCTGATGACGCCACCGTGGTACGGCACATGGAGGCGGTGTGCGATGTCGTCCCAGCGGTCGTGCTCGGCCGGAGCCAGCCGAAGGCGCTCGAAGAGCTCCTGTCCTCGCGAGGGCGGCAGGGCGCGGCTGAGTTCCAGAGCGCGGGTCAGTACCCACGCCGCGGTGACGTTCGTGTACGCGTTGTCGTCGAGTCCCGGCGCCGGGGCGTCCGGGTAGGCGTCGTGGTACTCGTCGGGACCGACGACACCCCGGACGCGATACCGCTCCAGCGAGGGGTCCCAGACCGCCGAGTCCGCCCAGAAGCGGGCGACCTGGATGAGGATCTCCGCGCCCTCGCCGTACAGGAACGCCGTGTCGCCGCTGGCCTGCGCGTACTGCCACACGTTGTACGCGATCGCCGATCCGACGTGGTGCTGGAGGCGGGAGTGGTCCGGCAGCCAGCGGCCCGAGCGCGGATTGAGATGGAGCTCCTGCGACTCCTCGCGCCCGTCGCTCCCGCTCTGCCAGGGGTACATCGCCCCCGCGCGTCCCACGTCCCGCGCGGCGCGGCATGCCGCGGGCAGCCGCCGGTACCGGTAGCCGAGCAGCGCGCGGGAGACCTCCGGGAAGTGCAGGTTCAGATAGGGCAGGACGAACAGTTCGTCCCAGAAGACATGACCGCGGTACGCCTCGCCGTGCAGGCCCCTCGCGGGTACCCCGACATCCAGGTCCACGGTGTGCGGGGAGAGCGTCTGGAGTACGTGGAACAGGTGCAGACGCAGGATCACGCCCGCCTCCCCCGGCACGTCGAGGGCCGCCCGCCGCCAGATCTGCCGCCAGGCGCGGTGGTGCGAGGCGAGCAGACGGGGAAAGCCCGGCGCGCGCCGTACGGCTTCGGTCGCGGCCGTGAGGGGACCGCTTGTCGCCGGATCGCGCGAGGTGTGGAGCGCCACCGTCTTGTCGACGGCCACCGACTCGCCGCTCTCCACGGGGACCGTCAGGATCTGCACGGCCCGCCGGTCGGTGAGGCGCGTACGGGGCGCGGTGTTACGACGGGGCGCGGCGCCGCGGCGGCCGGCCACCCGGGTCCGTGCGGCCAGCGCGATACGGATGTGGGAGTCGAGCGTGTGGCAGCACAGCCACACCGTGCCGGCTCCGGCATCGGCGCCGTCGCCCGTGCTCCACCGGGTCAGATGCCGGTTCGCGAGGTCCGCGTAGCGGTCGACCCCCTCGTTCCGTACGTCGCCGTCGATCGCCGACTCGACCTCCACCTCGCCCGTCCAGCCCTCGGCGGTGAACGAGGTCCGCTGCGCGGCCAGATGCGGCTCGCCCATATGAACCAGCCGGTGCTGCTCCACGCGCAGCCGGCCCGCGCCGCGCTCCCCCGCCACCGTGTAGAGCGACCGCCGCGTGAGTGTGCCGTGCCGGAGGTCCAGCGTCTGCCCGTGCTCGATCAGCTCGGGACCGTCGGGCGACAACCACGGCCCGGGGCACGCCCCTTCGACTCGTACGCGGTAGCGCAGCGGCAGCCAGTCCGGCAGGTTGACCATGTCCTCGTTCTCGACCCGGCGTCCCGCGACGGTGGACGTCAACCGGTTGTGGACGCCCGCCGCGTAGGTGCCCGGCCGGTGCGAGGGGCCCTCGGACGTCTCGGACGCCGCTCCGCGGGTGGCGAAGTAGCCGTTGCCCAGGGTGCACAGGGCTTCACGCAGGCGTTCGCGCTCCGGGTCGTATCCCTCGTACGTCCATGTCCAGGCATGCGCGGTCCGGCCACCGTCCGTCCGCGCGGTGCTCAACGCAGGGGCCCGTCGCCGCCGTGGGTGACGGGGTGCCAGGTCCAGTCGGCCACCTCGGGAAGGTCGGTCCCGTGCTCCCGGATCCAGGTGTGGTGGCGGAGTCGGGCGTCCTCCATGGCCTGTCGCGCCCGCGTGGCCCGGACCGCGAGCCCGGGGACACGGTCGATGACGTCCATGACGAGCTGGTACCGGTCCATGTTGTTGAGCACCACCATGTCGAACGGGGTCGTGGTGGTGCCGGTCTCCCGGTAGCCGCGTACGTGCAGATTCGGGTGGCCGTTACGGCGGTAGGCGAGCCGGTGGATCAGCCACGGATAGCCGTGGTACGCGAAGATCACCGGCCGGTCGCGGGTGAACAGGGCGTCGTACTGGCTGTCGGACAGTCCGTGCGGATGTTCCGTCTCGGGAAGCAGCCGGGCCAGATCGACCACGTTGACCACACGGAGCGCGAGTCGGGGAAGGTGGTGACGGATCAGCTGGGCGGCGGCGAGCACCTCCTGGGTCGGTACGTCTCCGGCACAGGCGAGCACCACATCGGGCTCGTCCCCCTCCCGTTCGGTGCCGGCCCAGTCCCAGACGCCCGCGCCGCGTGCGCAGTGCGCGCGTGCCTCGTCCAGGGTGAGCCAGTCGAAGGTGGGCTGCTTGCCGGCGACGACGACGTTGACGTAGTCGCGGCTGTGCAGGACGTGCTCGGCGACGGAGAGCAGGGTGTTGGTGTCCGGCGGCAGATAGACCCGTACGACTTCGGGGCTCTTGTTCAGCACGTGGTCGACGAAGCCGGGGTCCTGGTGGGAGAAGCCGTTGTGGTCCTGGCGCCAGACGTGCGAGGTGAGCAGGTAGTTGAGGGAGGCGATCGGCCGGCGCCAGGGCAGGGCGCGGGACACCTTCAGCCACTTGATGTGCTGGTTGACCATCGAGTCCACGATGTGCACGAAGGCCTCGTAGCAGGAGAAGAACCCGTGGCGCCCGGTGAGGAGGTAACCCTCCAGCCAGCCCTGGCAGGTGTGTTCGGAGAGGATCTCCATGACGCGGCCGTGCCGGTCGAGGTGCTCGTCCACCGGCAGTGCCGTGGCCTGCCACGCCTTTCCCGTGGCTCCGTACAGCGACTGGAGCCGGTTGGACGCGGTCTCGTCCGGACCGACGACGCGGAAGTCACGGCGCTCGGTGGTGGCCTCCATGACCGATTCGAGCAGGTCGCCCAGCACCTGCGTCGGTTCGTGCAGGGACGCGCCGGGACGGTCGACCTGCACGGCGTACGGCTCCAGGGCCGGGACGGGCAGCTCCCGCAGCAGCAGACCGCCGTTGGCGTACGGGGTCGCGCCGAGCCGGCGCGCGCCCTCGGGGACGCAGGCCAGCACCTCCGGGAGCGGACGGCCGTCACGGTCGAAGAGCTCCTCCGGCCGGTAGGAGCGCAGCCACGCCTCCAACTGCCGCAGATGGTCGGGGTTCTCGCGTACGGCGGGCAGCGGCACCTGATGGGAGCGCCAGGTGCCCTCGACCGGCAGCCCGTCCACCGTGGCCGGTCCGGTCCAGCCCTTGGGTGTGCGCAGGACGATCACCGGCCAGCGGGGGCGTTCGGTGACTCCGTCCTCCCGTGCGGTGCGCTGGATGAGGGCGATCGTGTCCAGCGCGGTGTCCATGGCCTCGGCCATGGCGCGGTGCACGGCGTACGGATCGTCTCCCGTGACGTGCAGTACCTCGTGACCGTAGCCGCGCAGCAGGTCGTCCAGCTCCTGCTCGGGGATGCGGGCGAGCACCGTCGGATTGGCGATCTTGTAGCCGTTGAGGTGGAGGATCGGGAGAACGGCGCCGTCGCGGACCGGGTCGAGGAACTTGTTGGAGTGCCACGACGCCGCCAGGGGGCCGGTTTCCGCCTCGCCGTCGCCGATGACGCATCCGACCAGAAGACCGGGATTGTCGAAGGCGGCGCCGTAGGCGTGGGAGAGGGAGTAGCCGAGTTCTCCGCCCTCGTGGATCGATCCGGGCGTCTCGGGTGCCACGTGGCTGGGTACCCCGCCGGGGAAGGAGAACTGACGGAAGAGGCGGGCCATGCCGTCCGTGTCACGCCCGATGTCGGGGTACGTCTCGGAGTAGCTTCCCTCCAGCCAGGAGTTGGCCAGCACCGCGGGGCCGCCGTGGCCCGGCCCCCAGACGCACAGGGCGTCACGGTTCCGGGCCTTGATCACGCGGTTGAGGTGGGTGTGGACCAGGTTGAGTCCTGGAGAGGTGCCCCAGTGGCCGAGGAGTCGGGGCTTGATGTGCTCCGGGCGCAGCGGTTCGTCGAGGAGCGGATTGCCCATGAGGTAGATCTGGCCGACCGCCAGATAGTTGGCGGCGCGCCAGTGCGCCACCAGGTTCGCCAGTTCCTCGTCGGTCACCGGGCCGGTGCCCCGGCCCGTCACGGGGCCGCTGGCCGAATCGGTGGCCGGGTCGTGCACCGACGTACTCGCGTCTCGCATCGGTTCCTCCGGGTCGTCGTGGAGCCGGGCGCCGTGTTCCAGCGTCCCCCCGACGGGCGTTTACGGCCAACGCACCGACGAGGCCCTGTCCGCGCGTGGGAGGCCGGACGAGGCGTGTACCCCGGAGGGAGAGCCGGAGTCCTCCGGCCGGCGCATGGGCCCGTTCGGCCCTGGCCCGGTTCCGGAAGGTGGGCCACGATGGGATCGGGGATTGGTCCACGACCGGCGGAAGGGCCGAAATGAGCGAGGTGCGGGAGTTCTCGCCGTCGAACCCGATCCGGGTTTTCCTGCTCGACGACCATGAGGTCGTACGGCGCGGCGTACAGGACCTTCTCGACGCGGAGCCCGACATCGAGGTGGTCGGCGACACGGGCACGGCCGCCCATACGCTGGCCCGGGGCCCGGCCCTGCGCCCGGATGTCGCCGTGCTCGACGTACGGATTCCGGACGGTGACGGAATCACCGTCTGCCGCGAGCTGCGCTCCCTGATGCCCCACCTCGCGTGTCTGATGCTGACGTCGTTCGACGACGACGACGCGCTCCTCGACGCGATCATGGCCGGGGCCGCGGGGTACGTGCTGAAGGAGATCAAGGGGTCGGACCTGGTCGCGGCCGTACGGACGGTCGCCTCCGGCCAGTCCATGCTCGACCCGGCGACCACGACCCGGCTGATGAAGAGTCTTCGCGGCGAGGAGGACGGGACGGCGTCCGAGCAGGACGCCCTGTCGCAGCTCTCCCCCCGTGAGCGGGAGATCCTCGTACTGATCGGCGAAGGACTCACCAACCGTGAGATCGGCGGACGCCTCTATCTGTCCGAGAAGACCGTCAAGAACCACATCTCGCGGCTGCTGGCCAAGCTCGGCGTCGAGCGGCGCATCCAGGCCGCCGTTCTCGCCACGCAGGCGGCCTCCCACGCGGAGGGTCATGTCGGCCGGCCCGACGGGCTCGCGGGCGGGGGACGCTGATCAGCGGGAATACACGGCGCGTGCCGCGGGACGTCACTCGACCGGCAGCGCGCTCTCGTTGCCGTGCGCGTACACACCCAGCAGACGTACCCGGGTCGCCTGCAACCGGTCCGCCACCACTTCCAGCACCCGGCGGGTCAGCTCCAGACCGAGGACGGGGTCCTCGTCGCACAGGGCGCGTACGGCGCGGGCGTCGAACTCGTCGGCCCGGACCATGCTGAACGCCTCGGCACCCAGCCGCCAGGTGTACGGCGGTACCAGCCACGACCATCCCAGCAGGTCACCGTGGCCCAGCATCTCCAGCGTGCCCGCGTTCTGGCCGGGACCGTGCAGATCGAGATTGACGGCGCCCGTGCGGATGACCCAGAACCGGTCCGCCGGGCCCCGGTCCTCGAAGATCCGGGTGCCCGCCGCGAAGGACACCGGACGCGAGCATTTCATCAGACGCTCCCGTCCCTGGCCGGGCAGAGCGTTCATCAGGGTCGTGGTCATGGCCGTACCTCCCGGGGCCGCTCCGGCGACGGTCCCACCACCACGCCGGACGGGTCTTGATATCCAAGACTGCCTGCCGTGGCCGGGCACGGGCAGGGGCCGTCCGGCATCGGGGGCGGGCCCGAACGGCCCGTTCGCCGTCGTGGGGGACGGGGGGGCGGGATCAGCGCGGGAGGTGACCACCACAGGACATGATCACCGCGCGACGACCGGCACCGTCCATACGAGCCGCGTCCCCCCGTCGCCCGGTGCGTCGAGCGTCATGGTGCCGCCCAGCCCGTGCGCCCGCTTTTCGAGGTTCGTCAGCCCGCTCCTCCGGCTCTCCGCCCCGATGCCCACCCCGTCGTCCGACACCGTCAGCGTCAGGACGCCGCCGCGGACCACCAGCGACACCGACGCGGAGGCGGCCCGCGCGTGCCGCGCGACGTTGCTGAGCGCCTCCGCGAGTACGGCGACGGCGTGCTCGGCGGCCTCCGGAGGAACATCCGTGTCGAGCAGGCCCTCCATGCGCAGGGACGGCGTGAAGCCGAGCGGGCGCACCGCCTGCTGGACCGTGTCGGTGACGCGCCCCCGCAGCCCGCGGTTGGCACGCCCGGCCTCACGGACCCGCAGTCCGAAGATCGTCGAGCGAATGATCTTGATGGTCTCGTCGAGGTCGTCCACGGCCCGCAGCAGCCGCTCCTGCGCACCGGGGTGCTCGACGAACCGGACGACGCTCTGGAGGGTCATCCCCGTGGCGAACAGCCGCTGGATCGCCAGATCGTGCAGATCCCGGGCGATCCGGTCCCGGTCCTCCAGCACGGTCATCTGCTCGGCGGCGCGCCGACGCTCGGCGAGCTCCATGGCCAGTGCCGCCTGCGCGGCGAACGTCTGGAGGGGCGCCGTCTCGGCCTGTGTGAACAGCGCGCCGGAGCGGAGCCTGACCAGCAGCAGGACACCCCGCGCCTCCTCGCTGGCGATCATCGGCACCGCGACGGCCGGTCCCAGACCGCCCCAGCGCGGCGGTCCCGCGGTAATCCGGGTGTCGTGCTCCACATCGGCGCTGATGAGCGGCTCTCCGGCGTGCAGAGCGGCGCCGACGAACGAACCGTGCCGGGGCAGCAGCAGACCTTGGTGGGCGTCGGCGTCGACTCCGGCGGCGAGAGCGACACGCAGCGACGTGCCGTCCCTGCCGGGGAGGGCCAGCACCCCGAGGTCGGCGGAGAGGATGTGGCGCGCCTGGTCGACGATCAGCCGCAGCACCTGTGTCTCGTCCGCTCCGGACAGCAGATCGGCCACCACTTCGGCGTTGGCCCGCAGCCAGCTCTGTCTGTCCCGCGCGGTCTCGTAGAGCCGTGCGTTCTCGATCGCCAGCCCGGCCGCCACGGCGAGAGCGGACAGGACGGTCTCGTCGTCGTCGTCGAAGTCTCCGCCGCCGCGCTTCTCGGTCAGGTAGAGGTTTCCGAACACGTTGTCGCGGACCCTGATCGGCACACCGAGGAACGAGTGCATGGGCGGATGGTTCGGCGGAAACCCGTAGGACGCCGGATGACTCGTCAGGTCCGACAGACGCAACGGCCGTGGGTGGCGGATGAGTTCACCCAGGATGCCGTGTCCTTCGGGAAGGTGTCCGATGGCGGCTGCCCTGTCCGGGTCGACGCCGACCGTCAGGAACTGGGAGAGGCGCGTGTCCTCCTCCACGACGCCCAGGGCTCCGTACTCGGCGTCCACCAGCACCACCGCGGCCTCCACGATGCGCCGCAGCACCTGAGGGAGGTCCAGCTCCCGTCCGACGGAGAGCACGGCCTGGAGCAGGCTCTGCACCGATTCGGGATTGCCGTGCTGTACGGCGCCGAGCTGCGCCCGCAACTCGGCGGGCAGCACGTCCTGCCGTTCCGGGACGTCGTCGCCGTCCGTGCCCGTGCCGTCGCCCACGAGTCCTCCGTCGGGGCAGTCCTGCCGTCGGGCCTCCACGAGGCCGCAATTCCACGGTAGCGACTGCGTCCGTCACCGCATCCCGGGACGCCGCCCCCGCCGGGTGGGCGAGGCGGCGTCCCGGGATGCGGTGACAGGCAGAGACCGGGGCAGGCAGCAGGAAGCTCAGGCAGGCGGGCCGCTTCCGGCCTGGGGCGCGGACGTCACGGGCGCCGGTTCTGCCGCTGCCGGATCCGGCGCCCGGTGATCTCGGTCGGAGTGACCCCGATCCACAGGCCGCGGTCGCCGCCGGCCCACGGCGTCGTATGAGCCCGTTCTTCCAGGCGCAGTACGAGATCGGGATCGGTCACCGCGCGGCCGTCACCGATGACGAGGACGCTCCAGCCCTGGCTGAACGCCTCGTCGATGTGGTCCACCTCGAACGCGACCTCCTGGTCCCGGGCCGCCGCCGGCGCCGCTTCCGGTGATGTCCTGAAGGCCACCAGATCGCCGTCGACCGTGTAGTTCACGGGATACACCGCGGGCGCACCGTGCTGGGTCACGGCCACTCTTCCCACCCCGTGGGTGGACAGGAGCCGTCGGCACTCCCGCTCGTCCAGCACGGTCAGCTCCGAATTCCTCCCCGCCGCCCCCAGGCCCGGCGGAAGATCGGCCGTCCCGCCGACCAGCTCCGTGACCGTGGTCTCCAGTGCGTCGGCCAGACGCAGCAGGAAGCCGGTCCCGGGCGCCGCCGCCCACTCCTCCAGGTACTGGATGTAGCCGGGGGCCGAGCCCGCCCGCACCGCGACGTCCTCACGCGTCAGCCCCATCTCCTGGCGCCGGGCCGCCACCCGCCGGCCGAGATCGGACCGATGCGGTACGGGGGCGTCGGGCCGGAAACCATGGTCCTCCCGCGTGCCGGTCATCCCGGTCGCCTCCTCCCGCTCGCGCCTTCGCCCTGGCATGCGCTCTCGTCTCCGTCTCCGTCTCTCCGTCACCGTCCGCGTCTTCCCGGGTACGGGGTGTCAGCCGTGCGGGACGATCGCGACCGGGCACGGTGCGTGGTGCACGGCCGCCCCCAGGACATTGCCCACGCGTACCGCGGTCCTCGGGTGTCTCTCCCGGCGGCCGACGACGAGGAGGCCGGCGCCCGCCGCTCCCCGTACGAGGGCCCTCGCCGGGCTCTCGGCCCGCACGGTGTCGACCACCCGCACGTCGGGGTACTTCTCGCGCCAGGGGCGCAGGGTGTCGGCCAGTTCCCGTTGGGCGCCCCTGATGACGACGCCGGGGAGGTACGGGTCGGCGACGACGCCGCCCCGTGTGTAGGCGGAGGCGGGCAGGTTCCTGCCGTGCACGGCGCGCAGCGTCGCACCGCGCCGGGCCGCGGTGGTGAACGCGAACTCCAGCAGTTCGTCGCACGGGCCGTGCAGACCCAGGGCCACCGCCACGTCGCCCTCGTCGGCCGCCGGTACGGAGTCGTCACGCTCCCGCACGAACACGGTCGGGGCCCGCGCCCGCACCATGATGTGCAGTCCGACGTCGCCGAGGAAGTAGCTCGCCAGAGGTGCCATGTCCCGCGAGCCGAGCACCAGCAGCTCCGATTCCTCCGCCGCCGCCAGCAGCGCGTCCACCGGATCCTCCGCCACCAGGTCCTCGACGACGGGCAGGCCGGGGTGGAGCGACCCGACGCTTCCGCGCGCCTGCTCGACGATCCACTTCGGCCAGTAGTTCGGGTCGTCCTCCACCGCGGGCGGCTGGTCCCACTCCTCGGAGAGCAGCACCCACGCGTGCATCATCCGCAGGGTCACCCCGCGCAGTTCCGCCTCCCGCGCGGCCCAGCGGGCGGCGGTGAGGGATTCGGGCGTGCCGTCGAGACCGACGGTGACGACACGGTTCATGACGGCCCCCTTCCAGGGTGCGGGCCGCCGGGGAGGGGGCCCGCACCGTCAAGCGTGACTCCGGTGGGCGGTGCGCAGCAGGTGCCACTCAGCCCTATCGGGCGACGACAGGCCCTGGGGGCGTCCGCCGCAAGGGGGCGACATGGCTCCGGGAAGGGGACGGTCGGCCCCTGCCCCGAGCTCCGTCGCGCCGCCACGCTGGAGGAACCGATGCGGAGCACCACCGGAACACCGGAACACCGGGCGAGAGGTCGTGGGAGTGATGGAGGTTCCGGTGGTCGCGGGAGTCGACGGATCGCAGGGCAGCCTCCGCGCGCTGGACTGGGCGGTGGCCGAAGCGGCGGGCCGCGGCCTGCCGCTGAGAATCGTCCACGCGTCCGTCTGGGAGCACTACGAGGGAGTACGGTCGGGGCTCGCCGCGGACCGTCCGTCCGAGCAGGTGTACGCCGAGACTCTGGTCGCCATGTCGCAGGAGCGCGCGCGGAGTCTGTCCGCCGAGGTGGAGGTGACCACCGACATCCGGCCCGAGGAGCCCGTGACGGCGCTTCTGGAGGAGGCGGACGACGCCGCTCTGCTCGTGCTGGGCTCCCGGGGACACGGCCCGGTCGCCGGCATGCTGCTGGGCTCCGTGAGTCTGTCCGTCGCCGCGCGGGCGCGCTGCCCGGCCGTCGTGGTCCGCGGCCGGGGGCCGGACGCGCGGCAGCCGTCGCGGCCCGGCGACGGGCACGTCGTTCTCGGGGTCGGGGACACCGCCGCGAGCGGCGCCACGGCGCGCTTCGCGTTGCGTGCGGCGCGGTCGAGGGGGTGCGAACTCGTCGCCGTACGCGCCTGGCACGGCCCCCGTCATCCGACCGTGCCCCATTCGCCCTCCGACAGTGATCAGTTGACGGCTCGTCGGCGACAGGCGGGCCGGTACGTGGACACCGCCCTCGCTGTGGGTGAGGGCCTCGCCGAGGTGACCGTCCGTCGGAAGGTCGTGCGGGGCACGGCCCACCAGACGCTGCTGGAGACGGCGGCCCCCGCGGATCTGATCGTCGTCGGTGCCCGCCGGCGGCACGGGGCCTTCGGCCTTCAGCTCGGGCAGGTCGATCACGCGATGCTGCACTACGCGCCCTGTCCCGTCGCGATCGTCCCGGAGCGGGAGCAGGGAGGCGCGGTATGACACGTCCCGTGACGGCCGGCATGAACAACACGGTGGGGAGCGTCGGCGCCGCCTGGTGGGGTGCGCACGAGGCGTCGCTCAGGGACGCGCCCCTGTGGCTGGTCAGCGCGTGGGAATGGCAGCCCTACTCGCGGGCGTCGCTCGGCTCCAACGAGATGGCCGAGCAGTGGTCCCGCCGGGTCCCGGTGGAGACGGCAGCCGAGATCCACCGCTCCTACCCCCAACTCGACATCAGGACGCAGCGGTTGACCGGGCCGCCGCCGGAGATGCTGCGCCGCGCCGCCTCGGAGAGCCAACTGCTGGCCATCGGTGTCGGAGGGCTGGGCGGACGCACCGGATTCCTCGGAGGGTCGGTGGCCTCCGCCACCGTGTCGGTCACCGAGCGGCCCGTCGTGCTTGTCGGTTCCGGTCGTCGGGCGGTGGAGCGCGGCGAGCAGACACCGGGCAACGACAATCCCGGCCCGGTGGCCGTCGGCCCGGTGGTGGTCGGCGTCGATCTCGGCCGTCCGAACGAGGAGGCGCTCACGTTCGCCTTCGAAGCGGCGTCACTTCGCTCGGCACGGCTCGATGTGATTCACGGCCGGCACCGTCCCCCGGCGCGGGACGAAGAGATGCTTCAGAACGCTCTGGCGCCGTGGTTCGAGCGCTACCCGGACGTCGCCGTCCGGGAGCACTCCGCGAACGGCAGACCCGCCCGGGAGTTGGCGGACGCCGGTACCGGGGCGGCACTCGTGGTGCTCGGCCTCGGGGCACGCCATCACCGGCGGGGCGTCATCCGTATCGGACACCTGAACCACGCAGTCCTGCACCGCTGTTGCGCTCCGGTGGCCGTGGTCCCACAGCGACAGGAGCCGGGGCCCATGTTCCCGGCGTCGCCTCGATGAGGCGGAAGACGTCGTGTCGTGAGCGACGACCTCGTCGTAACCCGCTGTGACGAACGTCGTGTCCGTCCCGCCCGGCGCGAGCGCCGGCAGCGATCTGGTCTCCGTGGTCATCCGCGGACCCCGCCCGCACATGAGCCGGCGCCGGCGGACCGGCCGGGAGATCGCATGCCGTCACTGCGGCGGCCCCTCCCCCACCCGCTATTCGCGGTTGGCGAGCGCTTCGGCCGGTGCCGTGCGCAGTGCCCGGCGGGTGGGGAGTTCGATCGTGAGGAAGGAGATGGTCACGATCGTGAGCGCGACTGCCGGGAGCAGCCAGACCGGTCCCGCCGGCCAGGGGCGGCCGAGGAAGCCGACGCCGAGCAGCGCGAGTGGGATCACGGAGACCGCGAGTCCGGCGGTGAGTGCGGCGGCCGCGATCAGGGCCGCTTCGCGGCGCATCATGGCGCGAATCTGGCGCGGGGTCGTGCCGTTGAGCCGCAGAGTGGCGATCTCGGTACGGCGCTGGGCGGTGGTGGCGGTGAGTCTGTTGGCGATGCTCAGGAGGAGGTAGCCGAGGAGGACGACGATGGTGGCGAGGTTGATCCAGACCTCGGGCGGAGCGTCGTCGAGGCCGGCGCCGGTGGTGTCGGCGGGCGAGAGAGCCAGGCCGGGGCGGGCCGAGACGAGGGCGGCGAGGCGCTCGCGCGTCGCCCCGGCGGCATCGGAGGCGCCCGAGGCACCGGAGGGGGGCGAGGCGCCGGCGGTGTCGGTGCGGATGAGGATGCTCTGGTCGAGGCGCGTGGTGGTGTGTTCCATCGCGAGATCGCGCGAGAGGACGACCGGGCCGAAGCCGAGGTCTCGGCCGTAGACGGCGACGACCCGTGGGGTGACGTGCGTGCCGTCGCCGAGGATCAGCCGGATCCGCTGCCCGACGGAGGCGCCGCGCGAGCGTGCCACGTCGCCGCCGACCGCGACCGTGTCGCCGGTGAGACGGGCCAGGCTGCCGGAGCGTACGTCCAGGTCGAGCACGTCCGGCGCGTCGGGGGTGAGGATCATCGCGGACGCCGACTCGACCACCCGGTCGCCCAGTTGCTCGTACGGCCACAGGACGGTGGTGCTCGTGACGGGAGCCGCCCCCCGTACGCCGGCGGTCTCCCGTACGGCGGCGAGCGTGCCCTCGGGCAGCCCGCCGAGGCCGGGCGCGGTCAGCCGTTCCCGGGCCAGGGTGCCGGCGCCCACGTCGTCGGTGGTGGCGGTCAGCACGGTGGTCTGGGCGAGGGTGTAGGTCAGGGTGAGGACGACGGCCATGGCGAGCGTGCTGACGACCCCGGCGATACGGATCGCGTAACCGCGGACGTTGGACATCGCCAGCCAGGTGGCGGGCGAGGCACCGGCCGGCAGCCGCCGGGAGAGCGTGTCACTGACGCGCCGGATCAGGGCGGGGCCGGCCAGGGCGAGGCCGATCGCCGCGAGAATGCCGGCGATGGAGGTGGCGGTCGCTCCGAGCGCGGTCCGGGCGAGCAGCGGCACCACCGAGAGGGTCGTCGCGGTGACGACGAGCAGCAGACCGGCGCGGGTCCGCAGGCGGGAGGGGTGGCGCGGCTCGCTGCGCGACTCGGCGACCGCGCTCGATCACCGCGCGGTGCGGGACACCACGCGGATGGGGCCCGGCGTCGAACTCCACCAGCCGCCCGTCCGCCGACCGCGCGGCTTCGAGCGCGAGGCGGTGCGCGGCGTCCCGGTCCAGGGCGCGCCAGCGGTCGAAAGTGAGGTCGGCGAGAGACATGACGGAAATTGTGGCACCTGCCTCTGACATGGCCGGGGAGTTGAGGGCGCGCGGCCCGCCCCGGGCGCCTGATGCGCCAGGTCAGTGGCCGGTTGTCGGTGGCCGGTGTCACCATGAGTCACATGGAGAAACTGGGGCGGGAGCGTTGTGTGGAGCGGTCGGGCGTGCGGGCATCGCCCGGCGGCGGGCGGTCGGAGCCGATCCGTGCCGTGGGGCACCGGGGGTCACGGCGGACCGGACGATGAGCGGCGTCGAGGCGGAAGTCATCCGGACGGAGCGGCTGGTGCTGGTGCCGCAGCGGGTGGAGCACGCGCGGGAGATGGCGGATGTGCTGTCCGACCCGGCGCTGCACACCTACATCGGGGGTGCGCCCGCGACCGCCGACGAGTTGCGCTCGCGCTACGCGCGCATGGCGGCCGGACCTGCCGATCCGGCCGAGTCCTGGTGCAACTGGGTCATCCGGCTCCGGGAGGGCGAAGAGGACGGGGAAGGCGAAGAGGGCCCGGGACAGGGGCCGTTGACGGGAACGGTCCAGGCGACGATCAGCCCGGCGGTTCCCGGGGAGAGCGGGCCCGGCTCGTGGCTCGTCGCGGAGATCGCCTGGGTGGTGGGGAGCGCCTTCCAGGGGCGGGGCATCGCGAGCGAGGCGGCGCGCGGGCTGGTCGGCTGGCTCGTCCGGCGCCCGGTGCGCGACATCGCCGCCCATGTCCACCCCGAGCACGCGGCGTCGAGGGCCGTCGCCCGCGCCGCGGGTCTGGAGCCCACCGACGAGTGGCACGACGGCGAGGTGCGGTGGGTCAGACGAGGAGCCAGGTGATCACTGTCAGGGACAGCATCGAGCAGAGCGTGGACAGGATGACGGTGTCCCTGGCGAGGTCGGTGTTCAGCCGGTACTCGGAAGCGAAGATGAAGGCGTTCTGCGCCGTCGGCAGTCCCGCGCAGATCACGACGGCGAACAGGGTGTGGCCGCTCAGTCCGAACAGCCAGTGGCCGACGGCGTAGGCGAGCAGCGGCTGGGCCACGATCTTGAGGGCGACCAGCAGGGCACGTTCGGCGCGTGCGGAGGAGTCCGCGCGCACCCGGGTGTTGAGGGACATGCCGAGCGCGAAGAGGGCGGCCGGGACGGCGGCGTCGCCGAGCAGTTCGAGCGGTGCGGTCACCTCGGCGGGCAGGGGCCGGCCGAGGGCCGACACGGCCACTCCGGCGAGGGAGGCCGCGATGATCGGGTTCCGGAAGGGCAGTTGGAGCATCCGGGCGACACGTCCGCCGGTCTCGCGCCGTACGTCCAGATCGAGGAGAACGAGCACCACCGGCGCGATGAAGAGCATCTGGAAGAGGGCCACGGTGATGACGAAGGAGGTGTCGCCCAGGACGTGTACGGCCACCGGGATACCGAGGTTGGCTGAGTTGACGTAACCGGCCGCCATCGCGCCGATGGCCTGTTCGGCCTGGCCGCGCCGGAACATCCAGCGGCTGACCAGGAGTCCGGCGGCGAAAACGACGATCAGGCTGATGGCGAAGACGAGGACGCCGACGTTCAGCAGGGCGGTCACGTCGGCTCCGGCCATCGCCAGGAACAGCAGTGCCGGCATGGCGAAGGTGAAGGCGAAGCGGCCGAGGACGTGCTGGGCCTGGTCCCCGAGGACGTCGTGGCGCGCGGCCAGCCATCCGAGGCCGGTGATCACCCAGATGGGCAGGAAGCCGAAGAGGACGGCGTTCATCGCGTCCGCGCACGGGTCGGCGGTCGCGGCGGCTCTGTCGCGGGCGACCGGCGTGTGTGCACGTGTATGTGTATGTGCCCGGCTTCGGAGGAGGTCACCGGCCTCAGCATGCCGGACACGTCGGCCGAGCGGGCACCCGCCCCCGCCGGCCCGCCCCCGGACACACGGAACCCCGGTACCGGACAGGTGCCTCCACCGGTCCCGTACCGGGGCTTCGCTATCTCACCGCCCCCCGCCCGTCGGCGCGGTCGGCCCCTTCAGCGCCCGTAGCGGATCAGGGCACGCACCATGCGGCACGTCGTGTCCGACGGCGGATGGATGCCCGTCAGCGACGCCGTCGCACGGATCTTCCGGTTGGTCGCGTTCGCCGGGTGGTACACCCCCGAGTCGAGCAGGGCGATGGCGAGGCGCATGGCCTTGAGGCGGCGGTTGTGGGTCTCGTACCACTCACGGGGCTGTCCCGCGGGCAGTGGCTTGCGCTGCACGGTCCTGGCGGCTGGCTGTGTGATGTCGAAGAGCTTCGTCGTGATTGTGGCAACGGCCATCGGCGACCTCCCGGCACGGTGGTGGAACCCTCACGAACACTCACAATTCTACCTCCCCCCACTGACAATCGCCCCTGGCCAGACGGTGTTTGAGGAAGACTCGGCCGCAGTCGCCCGCGATGTCCCGCAGGGGAGGTACGGAGCCGGAGGGCGAACTGGTCCCGGTGTCTGGGAAGTCGCTGTCGGGACGCTTGAGCGGAAGCGAACAGGTCCGTGAGCCGGGCAAGTTCCTGATCCGCAACGCCCGGATCGAACGCGTGGGCTGAGATCGGTCCGCGGACATCGGCCCACGGACGTCAGCCGGTGGTCCCGCGACCGATCAGCCCCTCCGCCTCCGCGAGGATCTCCGTCAGGCGCAGGCCGAACCGCACGTCGCACGCGTGCGGTCGGCCCGTGCGCGCCGCCGTGAGCAGCGCGTCGATCGCCGTACCGAAGATGTCCGCCGGGTCGCCCCAGCCC
The DNA here is from genome assembly GCF_010384365.1 of Streptomyces sp. S4.7. NCBI lineage: Bacteria > Bacillati > Actinomycetota > Actinomycetes > Kitasatosporales > Streptomycetaceae > Streptomyces > Streptomyces sp. S4.7. The sequence continues at coordinate 1,901,493 of NZ_CP048397.1, forward strand.
TCGGGGAGTACCGCCGTCCCGTGCTCGCCCCGCAGTTCGAGCCCGGCGCCCGCACCCTTCTCCGGGGCGCTCAGACTCAGCACGGCCGAACTCGTCACGCCCGACGTGTGCGTGAGCACGAGATGCGTGAGGTCGGGCTCGGCCCGTACGGCCGTCACACCCGTCACGTCGCCCAGGATCGGCAGCAGCGCGGAGAGCGCGTGCGGGCCCACGTCCCACAGGCCGCCCTTCTCCCGGCGCCAGGGCGAGTCGGCGTACGGGCTCTTGTCGCCCGCCCCGTACAGCGCGCCGAGCCAGTGGGCGCGTGCCGTGAACCAGCCGCCCACCCCGGCCTGTTCCTCGACCCACTCCGCGCTCCCGGGGGCGAAGCGGAGCGTGCAGAAGACGAGTGAGGCGACACCGGCCCGTTCGGCGGCGTCCGCGACGGCGCGCGCGCCGGGCACGGTCGTCGCGACCGGCTTGTCCATGAGGAGGTGGCAGCCGGCCGCCGCCGCGCGGGCGGCGAGCGGGGCCTGGACGTCGGGCGGCAGGGCGAAGGCGACCGCGTCGCTCACGGCGAGCAGCGCGTCGAGCCCTTCCGGACCGCCCGCGCCACCCGCGCCGCCTTCACCGTCACCGTCGCTCTCACCACCGCCGGCGTACGCCTTGGTGCCGTGGGCGGCGGCGAGCGCGGCGGCGGCTTCCGGGCGCCGCCCCCAGACGCCGCTGAACACGACGTCCGGATGCGCCGCGATGGCGGGGGCGTGCGTGCGCTCGGCCCAGGGGCCGGTGCCGAGGAGTGCGATGCGTAGCTGGCTCATACGGATCAGTGTGCCGTCCGCACCCGCCCCGGCCCAGGGCGGACCGGGAATTGGGTGGCGCCGTACCGGACCCCCGGTGCTACGTTTCGAGGGCCGGCCGCGGGCCTCCGGTGCGACTTCCGGGACTTGCCTCTGAAGCAATAATTTCGCTGATCGCGCCCCCATGCCCCGGCCGGCTTCGCCATGCGCGGAGCCGTGACGCGCGAACGCACGGGGATACGGGGAGATGAGGACATCATGACGGAGGAGACCGGCTCCGACCTGATCGCGGCCGAGGACGTACTGCTCTTCGTCAACGCCGCCGTCACGTCTACCGGTCAGCGCGAGTTCCGCTCCGACACCCACCGGCAGCGGCTCTCGCTCGACTTCCTCCACGAGTACGTACGGGTCAACTACCGCACCGTGTACGCCGCTTCGCTCGCGCTCGACATCAACGACCACAACGCGGCGCGCATCGTGGAGCAGTTGCTGCGCACGGCGGGCGAGGCCGGGGAGATGGGCCCGGACCAGAAGCGGACGGAGGGCAGGCTGATCGCCGCCCGGCTGGCGCTGCTGCCGCCGCAGCGCGTCTACCGTCTCTTCCGCGCGCTCCGCGAGGCGAAGGTCTCCAACCGCCGCACCCGCGCGATCCTGCGCGACTGGCTGGCGGCCCGCCCGGACCTGGGGCTCGACGCGGTGAAGTACCGCGCCGGGCTGAAGACCGCGGCGCGCCACTTCCATCTGCCGCTGACGACGGCCACGGGCGCGGGCCCGGCGGCCGGGGAGCTGGGCGACTTCCTCTTCGCGCCGGGCGTGCGCCGGAGATACGAGCACGGGCTTCTCGACGCGCACCGCCGAGCGCGCTACGAGCAGGCCGCGCTCTACGAGCTGCCGTTCACCGTCGCCGAGGGCTTCGCGGCCAAGCACGGCGTGAAGCGCTCGGCGTTCGTGGAGCGGATCGCGCCCCGGATGACCCGGCAGGAACGGCTGCGCACACAGCGCGAGTCGGGCGCGGACGAGAAGGGTGCGGCGGTGCGGACGAACCTCGCCGTCATGCCGCTGACCAGGCTCGCGCTCTACGCCCTGTCGCTGCCGGTGGACGAGCGGATACGGCGGCGCGCGGAGCTGACGGGCGCGCTGCGCGAGGCCGCGCGCCGGGCGGCGGCGGCGCACGCCGGGACATGGGGGCGCGTCGCCGCCGTACTGGACGACAGCTACTCCTCGTCCGGTTCGGGCGAGAAGCGCCGCCGCCCGCTCGGTGTCGCGCTCGGCGGGCACTTCCTGCTGGAGGCGCTGGCGGCGCCGGGGTCGTACGGCGCGTGGTGGACCTCGGGCCGTACGGACCCGCTGCTGGTGCGCCCCCACGGCCCGACGCCGCTCGGTACGCGCGTCGTCGACGCGCTGGAGTACGCCCCCGACCGGCTGGTCATCGTCTCCGACGGCTGGGACAACGCCCCTCCGGGACTGGCGGGCGAGGTCCTGCGGGTGTGGCGTACGCGCCTGGACTCCGAGCGGCGTACGACGGTCGTCCATCTGAATCCGGTGTACGACGCGGACGACTTCGACGTGCGCCGGCTGGCGGCGAGTGTGCCGACGGCGGGGATCCGGGACGCCGAGGACCTTCCGGCGCTGGCGGAGATCGCGCAGTTCGCCGAGGGCCGCACCGGACTGGCCGAGCTCCAGGCGTATCTGGACCGGCGGACCGAGAACTTCCTGCTCAGGTACGAGGGAGGCGGGGGACGGTGACCGGGCTGGACTTCACCGGGCTGACCGTGTGCCCGGCGCAGGTGTGGGGCGGGGTGCGCCTCGTGCCGCTGGTGCGCGAGGAGCCGCTGCCGGGGCTGCGGTTGCACCGGGAGGTGTACGACCGGTTCGGCGAGGTCCTGGTGTCACCGGGCACGGGGTACGTGTCGTACATCCCGCACGGGCTGGTCGCCGACTGGTCCGGCGAACAATCGGCTTCCTACGGAACGCAGTTGGACACCGCGCGGCCCACGGGCACGGCGATCGTCCGGCATCACCGCATGGTCAAGCGGCGGCCTTCCAAGAAGAAGGGGCAGCCGGGCCGTGCCGTCACGCGCTGCCGGTTCCTGCCGCTGCATCTGGCCATGGAGGGCTATCTGGCGCTGCACTTCGGCGGCCCCACGATCGCCTGGACCCAGTGGTCGCAGGAGGCGTTGCGGCAGGGGCTGTCGCCCCGTTCCGAGGCGGCCTACCTCGGACTCGACGTGCCCGGACTCGCCGACGCGCTGCGGGTCTTCGAGATCCACCCGGGCCAGTGCGGGGTGCTCGTGTACGTCGCGGACGCGCTCGCCGCCGCCTTCGTGGTGCCGCACCCGGACGACTACCGCACCCTGCACCCGACGCTGCTCCAGGACATGTACGGGGAGCTGATCCACCAGTACGGCCACTTCGGCGCGCCCGTACCGGACTTCGAGGCACGACTCGGCGACGGGAGGCACATCGGGACACTCGCCGATCTGCGGGCCGCCACGCGTGCGCAGGAGCGCACGTGGCGCGAGTCGCACGACACGGTCATGGCGCCTGAACTGCTGCGCGCCTCCTACTCGTTCGAGCGGGTCCGCCGCATGGCGTCGTTCGACATGTACCGCTTCCTGCCGCCGTTCCGCCTCGACTCCGGGGGGCAGCACATCGGTGAACTGATCACCGACCACAAGGGGCGCACGGCGTACCTGAAGACGTTCCGGCTGGCCCCGGCACAGATCAGACGGGGTCATCTGCTGAACAGCCTGGCCGCCAACGACTGGCATCTGCGGCGGACGGCGGACCAACTGGGCACGACGCCCGAGGAGATCGTGCGCCGCATCCGCGCGGCGGGATTCGGCACGCTGCTGAAGTGACCGCGCTGCCGGGAGCGGAAGCCGGCTGTCGGCCGCTGAGGCCGGCCGGGGCCGAAGTCGGTTGTCAGTGCCCTGTGCCAGAGTGACTCCCATGCTGGCCATCAGGGTGAAGACGGAGAACTGGCAGGAACACGAGCGGATTTCGGCGGACCGGCTCGGGGAGCTGGTCGCGCGGATCGGGTGTGTCGACGACCAGTTCCTGACCGTGGACCGGATCCCCGACCGGCCGTACGTGTTCATCCAGGTGGTGCGGGACGGCGCCGGGAGCTACACGCTGGAGCACCGGGACGGCTCCCCCGACGCCATGCTCGGCACGGAGCTGCCGGACGCGGAGTCGGTGGCCCGGATCATGGTCGCGTGGGCCCGCCAGGAGCCCGGCTGGGACGCGGGAGTGGTCTGGGATCGGGTGGAGCTGCCGAGCCGCGAGCCGGTGCCGGAGCTCGACGACGGGACCCGGCTGGAGATCGAGCGGTACGTCCGCCGGCTGATCAGGCGCGGGTACGACGGACGGGAGCAGCTCGCCGAGGCCGCCGAGGAGTGGCTGGTCGACGGGGACGAGCGGCCCGTCTTTGCCGCGCAGGCGCGGCACATCGTGGACCGGCTGTGGCTGGAGCGGGTCGAGGAGCAGGCGGGCTGGGTGGGCGAGACCGACCCCGAGCGGATCACGGCGGTCTTCGAGGGACTGGACGCGCGGGGCGTCGTGGCCCGCGAGAACTTCGCCTGCTGTCGCGGCTGCGGCCTGGCGGAGATCGGCGCCGAACGCGAGGACCGCGACACCGGGACGGTGCGGGGCTTCGTCTTCTTCCACACGCAGTGCACCGAGTCGGTGGCTCTCGGGGGCGGGCTGTCCCTGTACTACGGAGGGTTCGACGGCTCGGAGGAGACGACGGCGGCTGTCGGCAGGGAGGTCACGGCGGCCCTGACGGGCGCGGGTCTGTCGGTGAAATGGGACGGTTCGCCGGGGTCCGCGATCGACGTGCCGGACCTCGACTGGCGCAAGCGGCTCGGCTGACCGGCGTCGTCCTGCCACCGGCCCGGACGACGCCGGCGCGGGCGCGCTCCGTGAACGGGCTGTCACCCCCATGAACGGCCCATGAAATGGCCAGTGGATCTCTCCGCGCGTATCGACCGGTGAGAGAGCACTCCTGCTGCGCCGCCGTTTCTGCTTCAATGAGGTCATGGCCAGCCTTCAGCACGACGCGTCGGGTCGCATCGGCCTTGAGCCGTTCTGGCCGTCCCGGCAGCATCACGACTTCGACCGGGTGTGTTGCCGCGCGAGGAACGCGCCGGCCCTCTAAAGCCTCTTCCCAGGCCTTCGGCCGTCGCGAATGACGTACGTCCCGTCCTGTCGACTCGACGACATCCTTCGCGCGAAAGAGCTGACCCCTCATGGCGAACTCCCGCCCCTTCTCCACCGTCACCGCCGCGGCCTCACCCACCTCCGGCCGTCACCGACTCCGAGCCGTCGACCGTGACGAGGTCGTGCCGCCCGGTGCGGCCGGTACGGCAGGTGCGGCCGACCGGCTCGTGGACTTCCTGCCGCCCGGCTCCACCTGGCTGCCCGCCCCGGCGCACACCCTGCCGACGCTGCCGGGCCGACCGCCGATGATCGGCTATCTCGTGCTCGTACCGGCCGATCGGCACCCGGTCGCCACCGCCTCGCCCACACCGGGGCCCGCCCCGGCTCCCGGCGTGGGCGAGGGGCCGGTGCGGATCGACCCCGACGAGCGGACCGTCGAGGTGGACGGCCGGCCGCTGGATCTGACGTACCTCGAATTCGAGCTGCTCGCCCATCTCGTGGCGCACCCCCACCGGGTGCACTCCCGCGACCAGTTGGTGACCACCGTCTGGGGTTACGGACACGTGGGCGACGGCCGGACCGTCGACGTGCATGTGGCGAGGCTGCGCCGGAAGCTGGGTGTCGAGCACCGTCACACGATCCGTACGATCCGCCGCGTCGGCTACAAGTACGCGCCGTAAGGGCCCGGGGACCTCGGTCCCCCGGCTCGGCACGGGTGAGGCCCCCGCCGGTTCGCCCGGCGGGGGCCTCGTACGCTTGTGCGGTCCGGGCTAACCGCCGGCTGCCGTACCGGCGCGGGCGGCCCGCGCCCGCGCCACCGCGCCGAGCACCACGTCCAGGACCAGGAACGCCACCAGCGTGATGCCGAGCAGCGGGACGAACCAGCCGGCCAGCGCCGCCGCGGCGATCAGCGGCAGCAGCACGGACAGCGGGACCTTGCGCCACGCCCCGCGTGCCATCGGCTTGCCCACACCCAGCTTCCGGTCCCGGGTGGGCCTGCGCTGCCACCACATGCGGTAGCCCCAGACGATGATCAGGATCAGCGAGAGGGCGAGGGCGGCGAGGAGCAGCTGGTTGACGACGCCGAACGTGAGGCCCATGTGGGCGTCGATGCCGATCCGGGTGAGCTGGGCGAGCAACGGGTAGTCGGCGAAGCGCAGTTCGTCGAGGATGAGACCGGTGCCGGGGTCGACCGAGACGGAGTCCAGCCGGAGCGGGAACTGGTTGTCGCGCTGCGCGACGACGTACGCCGTTCCTTCGGCGGGCGGTTTCACGGTCACCGGTCCGTCGAGTCCGGCCTGGCGCGCGGCGGTCAGGGCGTTGTCGAAGCCGATGTCCATGCCCTCGTGGTCACCGCCGTGCCCCTCGTGTCCCTCGTGCCCGTCGGCACCCGCCGCGCCCTCGCCGCTCCCCAGTTCGGCGGAGACGACGGGGGTGGCGCCGCCGAGCTGGTCCTGGACGGCGCCGATGTTCTCGCCCGCGTAGGTGGACCAGGTCAGGCCGGTCGCGGAGAGCGCCAGGAATCCCGCCGCCGCCCACAGTCCGAGCGAGCCGTGCCGGCCGAGGGTCCTGCGGCGTCCGGTGGCGCCGCGCTCGGGCCGCAGCAGCGCCCGCTTGGAGGTCCTTCTGCGGCCGATCCAGAGTGCCAGCCCGCCGAGCGCGACGACCCACAGCCAGCTCGCGGCCGTCTCGCTGTAGATGCGGCCGGGTTCGCCGAGATGCAGATGGCGGTGGAGTTCGGAGAGCCAGGTACGCAGCGGGAGGGCCCCGGAACTGCCGTAGCTGTCCAGCTCGCCGCGTATCTGGGCGGTGTGGGGATCGACGAACACGGCCAGCGACTTGCTCTCCTCGCTGTCCGGCATCGTCATCAGGACGCGGGTGGACTCCTCGTCCTCGGAGGAGGGCCAGACGGCGGTGACCTCGCCGTCGGGGTGCGCGGCGCGTGCCGCCTCCACCTGCTGGGAGAGCATGGCCGTCCGGTCGCTGTCCGGGGAGCGCAGCTCCTGACGGTAGACGATCTTCTCCGCCTGGTACGAGAGCGAGTAGAGCAGTCCGCTGACGGCGGCGATCAGCAGGAGCGGGGCGATGAGCAGGCCGGCGTAGAAGTGCAGCCGCAGGACGAGCGGGCGCACGGCGCCCCAGGTGGTCGCGGGAGCGGCAGGCTTCCCGTCGTTCGCCTTCTTGCCGTTCGCCTTCTTGGCGTTCGGCTTCTTGGCGTTCGGCTTCTTGCCGTTCGCCTTCTTGGCGTTCGGCTTCTCGGTGGTGGTGCGTGGGGAGTCGGCGCCCTGTACGGGGTCGTCAATGGCCATGACTGTCCTAGGAGTTGGCGTGGCACGGGGAAATCGACCCCCGGTCCCGCCCAGGTCAGACCATGGCGGTGGCGGCCCCGGAGGCCGTCGTTCGGATCGGGAGCGCTCGATGTGCGGGCGGTCCGCGCCGGGACATCGTGTGGGCCGGGACGGCGCCGTGCGGCCGGTGCGGCGCGCGGGTGCGGTGCCGGGACCGTACGGGCGGGGGTACGGCGAGCGGCCGGGGCGCGGCGAGCAGCAGCCCGAGCGGGGTGAAGGCGAAGGCGGCGACGGTCCGGGCGAGCCGGAAGAACGCGGCCTCGCCGCGGGCCAGCCACAGCGCGCAGCCCGCGCCCGCGAGCAGGTGGGCGGCGAGCATGGCGGGCGAGGTGTCGCCCGCGGCGGCGAGGAGGGCGGTCACGCTCCCCCGGCCCGCGCTCTCCCCCATGTCCGCGCCGGCGCCCGCGGGATGACCGTGGTTCCGCGCCGGCATCGCGCCGTGCGTCCCCAGGGCGGAGAACGTCATGTGCAGCGCGCCCTGCGCGGTGAGCACGGCGGGTGCGATGAATCCGATGCCCCGGCGCCGCCCGCCCGCGAGCCACGACAGTCCGGCGAGCACGGCGAAAGCCGCCGTGAGTACACCGGGCGGAATCTCGTGGCCCGACCCGGCGGATACGGACGAATGCCCCACCGCGGCCAGTGTCACGCACACCGCCGCGAGGATCGCGGCCCGCAAGGCGCGCATCGGCGACCGGGCATCTGTCATGGTGCGCTCATGCTGCCATCCCCGTGACAAGAGCGGCAGATGGTGCTGACGCCGTTGACCTGCTATGCCCGCAGCAGAAGAGATCCGGTAATCGGACAGTCCCGTGGCAGGGTTCCCCCATGAGACTTCTGATACTGGGTGGTACCGAATTCGTGGGCCGCGCCGTGGCCGAGGCCGCGCTCGCGCGCGACTGGCAGGTGACCGTCTTCCACCGCGGGCGCCACGAACCACCGGCGGGCGTCGCCGTCCTGCACGGTGACCGCACGGCCCCGGGCGGCCTCGCGGCCCTCACCGACACGACGGACGGCTCGGCTCCCGAGTGGGACGTGGTCCTCGACACCTGGTCGGGCGCCCCGTCGGCCGTGCTCGACGCGGGCCGGCTGCTCGCCGGCCGGGCGGGGCGCTACGCGTACGTGTCGAGCCGATCCGTGTACGCCTACCCGAGCCGTGCCGGGCTCCCGGAGGACGGCCCGCTGGTCGAAGGCGCCGCGGCGGACGCCGGGCAGCGTGACTACGCGCGGGACAAGCGCGGCGGCGAGTTGGCCGCCGAGGCGGCCTTCGGAGACCGCGCGCTCCTGGTGCGCGCGGGCCTGATCCTCGGGCCCTGGGAGAACGTGGGGCGGCTGCCGTGGTGGCTGGGACGCATCGCGCGCGGCGGGCCGGTGCTCGCGCCGGGGCCGCGTGAGAACCCGTTGCAGTACATCGACGTACGCGACCTCGCCGAGTGGACCCTCGACGCGGCGCAGCGCGGCCTCGGGGGCGCGTACAACCTGGTGAGTCCGTCGGGTCACGTCACGATGGGCGGGCTGCTGGAGGCATGTGTCGCGGCCACCGGCTCGGACGCCGAGCTGCGCTGGACGGACCCGGACGCGATCCTCGCCGCCGGGGTCGAGCCGTGGTCGGACCTGCCGGTCTGGCTGCCGCGCGGCGAATCGCACGACATGATGCACGGCGGCGACGTCTCCGCGGCGCTGGCGGCGGGGCTGCGGTGCCGGCCGGCGCGGGAGACCGTCTTCGACACCTGGGCCTGGCTCCGGTCCATCGGTGGCACGGCCCCGCAACGTCCGGACCGCCCGGCTCTCGGGCTCGCGCCGGAGGTGGAGGCGGCGCTGCTGGGGCTGTGAGCCGGGGACTCGATGCCGCCCGGGAGCCCCCCGGGGCGGGGATGCCGGGGGTGTCCGAGTGGTGCTAGGTACACCACCGATTGGGGGCGGAACCCGCTCCCGCCGGACGCGCCCCGACCGGCAGACTGAGGCTCGCGCCGGTCGGGCCGAGGGCCGGGGGCCGATGGGGCACGGGCGAAAGGGAGAGGAACGACGATGAACAGGACGAAGAAGGTAGTCGCGGAGGCGGCGACCACCACGGGGCGGGGACTGGTGCTCGGGCTCAGCGCCATCGCGGGCTCGATCACACTGTTCGTCCTCTCGGTGCTGTCGATCACCTTCATCGTTCTCGGCATCGGCGTCTTCACCACCCCGCACGTCCTGCGGGCCGTGCGGGCGCACGCCAACCGGCGCCGGCTGCTGGCGGCGACCTGGTCGGACGTCAGGATCCCGGTCCCGTACCGCCCGATGCCCGCCGATCTGCGCACCGGCGTCACCGGGCAGGTGGAGCGGACGACGCTGATGCTGAAGGACCCGGCGACCTGGCGGGACCTGGCGTGGCTGCTGGTGGACATGACGGCGGGCGCGGTCGTCGCCTTCATCTCCCTGGGGCTGTTCGTCTACCCGCTGGAAGGTCTCGTGCTGGCGGCCGGACTGTGGCGGGTCTTCGAGGAGGGCGGCTCGTACTGGTACGGCTTCGTCCCCGTCCACAGCCAGTTCACGGGCCTGCTGGCCGCCGCGCTGGGTGCGGCGATCGCGGCGGTGGGTGTGCGGTACGCCGACGACGTGCAGCGCGGTCACTTCCTGCTCGCCAAGTCCCTGCTCGCCCCCAACCAGGACCAGGAGCTGGCGCAGCGCGTCGCCCATCTCACCGAGACCCGGCACGACGCCGTGGACACCTCCGCCGCCGAACTGCGCCGGATCGAGCGTGACCTGCACGACGGTGCGCAGGCCCGCCTGGTCGCCATGGGAATGGACCTGGGCACGATCGAGGCGCTCATCGAGAAGAACCCGGCCAAGGCCAAGGAGCTGATCGCGAGCGCCCGCAGGTCCTCCGCCGAGGCGCTGACCGAGCTGCGCGACCTGGTCAGGGGCATCCACCCGCCGGTGCTCGCCGAGCGCGGGCTGGGCGACGCGGTGAAGGCGCTGGCCCTGCGGCTGCCGGTGGAGACCGACGTACAGGTGGATCTGCCGGGCCGTGCGGAGGCCCCGGTGGAGTCGGCCGCGTACTTCGCGGTGAGCGAGATCCTCACCAACGCGATCAAGCACTCCGGCGCGGACCACATCTGGATCGACATGACCTGCACGGAGTCCATGCTGCGGATCGCCGTCGGCGACAACGGCGTCGGCGGCGCGAAGATCGGTTCCGGCACCGGGCTGAGCGGACTGGAGCGCCGACTCGGTACATTCGACGGCATCCTGGCCGTCAGCAGCCCCGCGGGCGGCCCCACCATGGTCACCGTGGAGATCCCTTGCGAGTTGTCCTAGCCGAAGATCTCTTCCTGCTACGTGACGGCCTGGTCCGGATGCTGGAGGCGTACGACTTCGAGGTCCTGGCCGCCGTGGAGACCGGGCCCGAACTGACGAAGGCGTTCGCGGAACTGGAGCCGGACGTCGCCGTCGTCGACGTCCGGCTCCCGCCGTCGCACACCGACGAGGGGCTCCAGTGCGCCCTCGCCGCGCGCAGGGACCGTCCCGGACTGCCCGTCCTCGTCCTGTCGCAGCACGTCGAGCAGTTGTACGCGCGCGAGTTGCTGGCCGACGGCAACGGCGGCATCGGCTATCTGCTCAAGGACCGGGTCTTCGACGCCGACCAGTTCATCGACGCGGTGCGCCGGGTCGCCGGGGGCGGTACGGCGATGGACCCCCAGGTCATCCAACAACTGCTGTCCCGGCGCGCCCAGGACGAGCCGATCGGCCGGCTGACGCCGCGTGAGCGCGAGGTCATGGAGCTGATGGCGCAGGGGCGGTCGAACGCGGCGATCGCCGCCCAACTCGTCGTCACGGAGAGGGCGGTGTCCAAGCACACGTCGAACATCTTCGGGAAGCTGGGGCTGCCGGTGTCGGACGACGACAACCGGCGGGTGCTCGCGGTGATCGCCTACCTCGACCGGGGCCAGCAGTAGCGGCGGGTCCGGCGCGTCGGCGCCCGTGTTGCCCAAGGGGCCACCGGGCGGGGTGTGTTGCGGGCATCCGCCCGGTTTGTTGATGGAGATTTCTATGAATTCCCAGTGCGGCTGAACAGGCCGCGAATGCCGTCCGTATGGAACGGAGCGCTTCCTCCCCCCGCCGGAGATCCCCCTGAACCGGCACCGAAGCTTGAGGAGTTCCATGGGACGCACGTCAAGAAAACGCTCGACAGTGGCGAACCGGGCCATCGCGGCCTCGGCAGCCTTGATTCTGGGCGGGGGTGGCCTGGTAGCGGTGAATGTCTACGCATCCGCAGGAGAAAGCCGCCCCGGTCAGGAGCGGATCGAGAACGCCGGACGGCAGATGTCCACCATCGACTGTCCCGAGGTCGCGAATGCGCTCACCAAGGTGCCGAAGCGCGCCCGAGCCACGGTCGACCGGGAACTGGCCCGGATGGACACGCAGATCACCGTCGCCTACAAGCGGTTCGCCGACAACAAGGTGAAGTTGGAGAGGGATCCGGAACTTACCGAGAAGAAGATCCTCAAGCCGCTGAAGCAGCAGCGGCTCGCCAGCCTCAAGAAGATCCGTTCCGCGCTCAAGCAGGCGGGGCACTCGCAGAAGAGCCTCGACTCGCTGGCCCCCTGCACCATGCGGCCCGACGACAGCACCGACGAGGGCGATCCGGGCGGTGGCCAGGACGGCGGCCAGGACGGCGGCCAGGACGGTGGCCAGGACGGTCAGCCTCCCGGCAACGGCCCCGAGGCCTCGGACTTCGTCGACATCGAGTCCGTCGAGCCGAACATCCAGGAGCCGCAGCCCGGCGACCAGGCCTCGACCGGCACCTTCACCACCGACTGCGGGCGCAACAAGAACGGCCTGTTCAACTCGGACAACGTCATCGCCGCGCCCGGCGTGAGCAACGGCGCCCACCACAAGCACGACTACGTGGGCAACCAGGCCAACAACGCCTTCGCGAGCGACGACGACCTGGCCAACGGTGAGACGACCTGCGACGAGCAGGGCGACAAGTCCACCTACTACTGGCCGGTGGTCCGCCTCCAGAACGGTAAGAACGAGGCCGACGCGAACGAGGACGGCGGCGGCAAGGACGGCAACGTCGGAAAGATCCAGACCCCGTCCGAGGTCACCCTGCAGTTCGCCGGCAGCGCCGCGTCGAAGGTCACGGCCATGCCCCGCTTCCTGCGCATCATCACCGGTGACGCGAAGGCGTTCGTCAACGGCGACGCCAACGCCAATGCCTCGTGGAGCTGCACCGGATTCGAGGACCGCCAACTGAAGGACAAGTACCCGATCTGCCCGGCGGACAGCCAGGTGGTGCGTTCGTTCGACTTCCAGAGCTGCTGGGACGGACAGAACACCGACAGCGCGAATCACCGCACGCACGTGGCGTTCGCCGACGAGAACGGGCAGTGCCAGGAGGGTTTCCAGGCCATTCCGCAGCTCAAGCAGCGGATCGTCTACGACCTTCCGCCGGGTCCCGGCTTCGCGGTGGACTCCTTCCCCGAGCAGTTGCACAAGCCCATCACCGACCACGGCGACTTCATCAACGTCTTCGACGAGGACGTGATGACCAAGATGGTCGACTGCATCAACACCGGTAAGAAATGCGACTGACCGCGTGAGGTGAATCCTTCGGCGTCGGCCGGGCCGCGTACGCGGCCCGGCCGACGCCGTTCGGTGTCAGTTCGTTCCGGGGTGGCCCGAGTGTCCTCCGGTGTCGTGGTCCTCGGTGTCGTGGTCCTCGCCGCCGGAGTGGTGTGCGGGGGCCGTCTCGACCGTTCCGCCCAGCCGGCCGCGCAGCGACTCGACCACCTTCGCGTCGCCGCTGGCGACCCACTTCCTGCCGACGAGATACGAACCGCCGTAGTCGTTGGCCTCGTTGATCCACTCGCGCAGACCTCGGTCGGTCGCGAACGTGGTGAGGATGTATCTGCCGTAACCCGTCTTGCAGTTGGCCTGGCGCAGTTCATCCGCGTCGGTCTGCACGTTCGGATCGCATTCGGCCTTGTCGGCCAGTTGTTCGAGGCTCCCGGTCGCCGTCTTCGGCACCTTCGGGGCCTCGTCGTCATTGGTGCCACAGCCACTCAACAGGGCCAGGGCCAGGGCCGGCACCACCAGTGCCACTCGGGGTCGCTCGGTACGCATTCGGCCATCCTGCCCTCTCCGCAAGCCCCCGCGCGAGTGAACGACACATCGCATCGTTGCCCACCCCCCTCCCCGTCATTAACGTGCGCTCCTCACGCACCTGTTGTCACACCCCGTAGCCGAGGACAGAGGACCGCTGATGATCGAGCTGCCGAGTCCCATCCCTCCCGCCCCTGTCTCCGCCCCCGCACTCCCCTCCCTTCCCGACGCCCCCTCCGCGCCCTCCCGGCGTGCCGTGCTGGCGGGCGCCGGGGCCATCGGCGCCGGTACGGCGCTGGCCGCGCACTCCCCCGCCGCCGCCCGCCCCCTCACCCCTCCGACGACCGCGGGCGCCGAAACCGCGACCGCCGCCGCCCGCGCGGCCCTGGCGCGCCTGCTCCCCCGCCACGCCGACCAGTTCCGGTTCCGGGTGACACAAGGCCCCGAGCGGTTCCGGGTCGCCGGGTCCGCCGGCCGCGTCGAGGTGTCGGGCACCGACGCCGGTGTCCTGCTCACCGGGGTGCACTGGTATCTGAAGTACGAGTGCGGCGCCCACATCAGCTGGTCGGGCAGCCAACTCGACCTGCCCGCCACGCTGCCCGCGCCCCGCCGCCCGCTGGAGCGCTCGGCGACCGTACGGCACCGGTTCGCCTTCAACGACACGCACGACGGCTACACCGCCCCGTACGCCGACTGGCCGCGCTGGGAGCGGTTGCTCGACGTCCTCGCCCTGCACGGCTGCAACGAGGTCCTGGTCACCACCGGCCAGGAGGCCGTCTACCACCGGCTGCTGACCGGCTTCGGCTACTCCGACACCGAGGCCCGCACCTGGCTGCCCGCGCCCTCGCACCAGCCGTGGTGGCTGCTCCAGAACATGAGCGCGTACGGCGGCCCGCTCTCCCCCGAGCTGATCGACGCACGCGCCGTACTCGGCCGGCGGATCACCGACCGGATGCGTGAACTGGGCATGTCCCCGGTGCTGCCCGGCTACTTCGGCACCGTCCCGGACGGCTTCGCCGTCCGCAACCCCGGCGGGCGCACCGTGCCGCAGGGCGACTGGAACGGGCTGCCGCGCCCCGACTGGCTCGACCCGCGCACCTCCGTCTTCGCCGAGGTCGCCGCCGCGTTCTACCGTCACCAGGCCGACCTCTTCGGCGAGGTGAACCACTTCAAGATGGACCTGCTGCACGAGGGCGGCAGCGCCGGGGACGTCCCCGTGCCCGACGCGGCCCGCGCGGTCGAGACCTCGCTCCACACGGCCCGCCCCGACGCGACATGGGTGATCCTGGGCTGGCAGACCAATCCCGTGCCGGCCCTGCTCGACGCCATCGACACCGACCGGGTGCTGATCGTCGACGGTCTGTCCGACCTGGACTCGGTGAGCGACCGCGAGCGGGACTGGGGCGGCGCGCCGTACGCCTTCGGCACCATCCCCAACTTCGGCGGCCGTACGACGCTGGGCGCCAACTCCGACCGCTGGACCGAGCGGTTCACGGCCTGGCGCGACAAACCGGGCAGCGCGCTCGCCGGCACCGCGTACATGCCGGAGGCCGCCGAGCGCGACCCGGCCGCCTTCGAGCTGTTCAGCGAGCTGGCGTGGCGCCAGGACGCGGTGGACCGCGAGAGCTGGTTCCGGTCGTACGCCGATCTGCGCTACGGCGGCGAGGACCGCGCCGCGCGGGAGGCGTTCGGTGTGCTGGCGGCGACCGCCTACCGGCTGAGGACCACCGACGGCCGCCCCGTCGACTCGCTCTTCTCCCGCCGCCCCTCCCTCACCTCGTCCGTCGGGACCGCCTTCGACACCGGCGAGTTCGACAAGGCCTTCGGCTCGCTGCTCGACGTGGCGGCCGGGCTGCGCGGCTCGGACGCGTACCGGCACGATGTCACCGAGCTGGCCAGGCAGGCGCTCGCCAACCGGTCGCGGCTGCTGCTGCCGCAGTTGCGCGGCGCCTTCCAAGGAGGCGACGTCGCCACGTTCCGCGCGCTGGCCGCGCTGTGGCTCGGACTGATGCGGCTGAGCGACACGATGGCCGGCTGTCACCGCTCCTTCCTGCTCGGTCCGTGGCTTCAGGACGCGAAAGGGTTCGCGACGAGTCCGGCGGAGGCCACGACGCTGGAGTGGACGGCGCGCACGCTGATCACCACCTGGGCCGACAGGTCGGCCGCCGGGCATCTGAGCAACTACGCCAACCGCGACTGGCAGGGCCTGCTCGCCGATGTCCATCTGCCGCAGTGGCAGGCGTATCTGGACGAGCTGACCGACGCCGTGGTGGCCGGACGGGAGCCGAAGGTCTTCGACTGGTACGTGGACGAGGAGGCGTGGACGCGGGCACGCGGCGCCTATCCGGTGCGGGCGACCGGTGACGCGTACCGCACGGCCCTGCGCGTACGGGAGACCCTGGCCACCGCCCCGTACCAGGGCACCGTCACCGTCACCGCCGACCCGCTCGCCTTCACACCGGGCAGCACGGGCACCGTGCGGGCCGACTTCGGATACACCAACGGGCTGCGCGGCACCGGCCCCGTCGACTTCGCCCTGACCGGCCTCGACGCCCGGCCGGACGGCCCCACGCGGCTGCCGGCCGTCGACCCGGCCGGCGCCGGGTCCGTCTCCTGGTCGGTGACCGCGCCCGGCGAGCCCCTGACGGCGCCGCTGCGCCCGCTGCCGTACGCGCTGGCGCTGGAGTACGGACCACGCGGCGAGGAGCGCGTGCGGACCGTCCAGCGGGGCGCCGTGTACGTCGCGGGCCCGCTGGCCACGGGCTGGCGCACGTACAGCAACAACGAGGCGGTCTTCGGTCAGTTCGGCGAGCGCTTCGCGGTCAACGGCGGCGGGCAGGACCTGTGGCGGGCGACCACGCAGTTCGGCACGGCCTTCAAAGAAGGCGCGTTCAGGGACGGCGTGAGTGTGACGCTGCGGGTGGACGCGCAGGAGAACACGGGTGCGTGGGCCCGCGCGGGCGTCATCGTCCGCGACCGGCTGGCGACGCCGGGCTCGCCGGGCATCGTGAACCTGGCCGTGACGCCGTCCAACGGGGTGGTGCTCTCCTACGACACGACCGGCGACGGCACGCTCGACACCTACCAGCGCGTCACCGGCGTCACCGCGCCGGTGCTGCTGCGGCTGGCCCGCGCGGGGAGCGGCTTCACCGGCTCGTGCTCGACGGACGACGGCGCGACATGGCGAACGGTGGCCACGGTCCCGGTCCCCGGCGCCGGCACCGTCCAGGACGCGGGACTGTTCATGAGCGCGACGAACGGAAGCAGCGGGCTGCGCGGCACGGTCGAGTTCAGCGGGTGGGCGGTGACGGGGTAGGCCGGGGGAGGGCGGCTGCCGCCGTGGCGGACGGCCGGTGACGCGCCGGCCGGGTCGGCCGGGGCCGAGGGCAACACGGCGCCCCCGGCAAACGCCCCTGGGCGTAAGGCGGTTGGGTGTGACCATACGGGCGGTGGATCGTTCTGCTGGGCGTGCCCCCACACGACACCGTCACGGCCGTCCCCGCCGCCCCCGGTCCTCCCGTCGCCGTCCCCATCGACGTCGAGCAGGCCGAGGCCGCCCTCGTCGAGCACTACCAGCGGCTGGCGCGGCTCGCCTATCTCGTGCTGCCTCCGGTCCTCGGGCGCAACCGCCGCGTGCTGACGGCGCACGCCCTCGTTCAGCGCTCCCTGCCGCGCGGGCGCACGGCGGCGACCGCCGACAGCGTGTACGCCTACGTACGAGGCCGGGTGCTGCGGCAGGCTCTCGACGCGGGGCGCACGCTGCGCCGCGCGGCGTGGCCCCGGCGTGCCCAGCTGCCGCCGCTGCTGCCGCACGTGTGGGGCCTGCGGCTGTTCCCGCGCTCGGGCGGCGCCGACGAACTCGCCCTCGACCGGCGCCTGTCGGGTCTCTCCGGCGGCGCCAGGGCCGCCTTCGTACTGAGGGGGCTGGAAGGGCTGCCCGACACGGACGTGCACCGGCTGCTCGCCACCGCCGGGGTCGAGGACCCGCACGCGGCGCTCGCGGAGGCGGACGGCATCGGTACGGAGGGCGTGGCGCTGCTGGAGTCCCCCGAGTACGACCCCTGTTCGCTCCAGGCCCGCCCCACCGATCTGCTGCGCCGTCGCCAGCACGCGCGCGCCGCGGTCGCGGGAGTCGCCGCCGTCGCCGTCTGCGGCGCGCTGCTCGCGCTGCCCGGCGGCGGCTGGGGCGCGAACGGCGCCGCCGCCCCCTCGTACGCGCGCAACCCGGCGGCTGAGGCCGCCCTCGACCCGGCGAAGGTGCTGCGCGTCCCGGCGAACGCCTGGCGGGCGTCGGCCCGTACCGACTTCTCCGTGTGGCCCACGCGCGGCGCGCTGGCCGCCGACCGGCCGCTGCTGCGCCGCGCGCTGGCGGTCTGGGCGAGACCGGGCGCCTCGGTGCGGGTCTCGTCGACGCCCGCGACGCCGGAGGGACCACCGATGGGACCGGCGCAGTTGCTGTACGCGGGCGAGGTGGACCGGGCGCGGGTGGTGCTGCTGTACGACGGGCTGCGGATCGCCCGGTACGCGGAACCCCGCACCGGCACGGGCCCGGTGGCGCTGGACTTCGCCCGGGTCGACGGGGCGGCGGCCGACACCGCGCCTGGCGCGGCCCCGGCCACGTACGCGCTGGTCGCCGGGCGTACGGACGGCAACGTGCGCTATCTGACGGCGCCCTGGGTGACCGCGACGTCCGTACGCGATCTGCTCGACCCGGCCGCCGACGCCGCTCCCCTGCGGCGCGGCGCGGACGGTGTGACGGACCCGCTGCCGACGCCGGGCGCGACGCGGGAGTGCGGGGCGTGGGACGTGCTGGAGGTGGCGGAGAAGGGCACGGGCGGCGGCGCGGGCTCCGTACGGCTGCTGACCGACCTCGGTGAACTGACGCCCGCGCGGCTGACGTCGGGCCCGCCGTCGGCGCCCGCCGACGTGTCGGGCGGGGCGGCGCGCGCCGCGTGGGCGCGCACGGCGTGTCTGCTGCCCGCGGTGCGCTCGCACGGTGTGCGGACGGTGAACTCCTGGCAGTACGCGAGTCAGGCCCTGCCCGAGTCCAACGGCGGCGCGCGCTGGGTGTGCACCCGCGCCGAGACGTGGCGCGGTACGGACAGCAGGGTGCTGGCGCAGTTCCAGGCGCCGTCGGCCAGGGCCGGGGCCCCGCAGCCGGGCGCGATCGCGGCGCGGGCGGAGGACTCGGCGGCGTGCGGCGCGCGCGAGCCCCACGTACTGGCGGGTGTGCTGTGGAAGTCGCGCGGCGGCCGGTGGTACGTACTGGCGGCGGGCGGCGGCGGGTTCCGCTCCGTCCGTACGACGGGCGGCGTCACGGGCGACGCGCGGGGGCGGCTCCTCGCGGTTCCGGCGAAGCCCGGTGACCGGGCGGAGCTCGACGGGCGGCTGGCCGACGGCACGCGGGTGGGCGCGCTGCGCTGACGGCCGGTGCCGCCGCCCCGGCAGGGCCCGGTGCGGCGGTGCGGCTCAGGGCAGGAGCAGCCAGTCGGTGGCCAGCGTGGCGGCGAGGCCGACGCCGAGCACCCAGGTGGCGAGGCGGGTGCGGCCGTGCCTGCTGAGTTCGATGACGACGCCGCAGAGGATCATCGCGAGCCCGTAGACGCCGACGACGAGGACGGAGCTGCGGTTGGCGAGCCGTACGGCCAACAGCGCGGCCATGGCGACCAGTAGGACCGAGGCGACGGTGACCCGGATACGGCGGGCCTGGCGCGGGGTGAGGGCCGTGTCGTCGTGCCCGGCGTCCGCGGGGTCACCGACACGGGTGTCCGGCCCGCTCTCCGGCTCGGTGTCCGGCCCGCTCGTCGGCTCGCTCTCCGGGGCCGTCTCCGACCCGGTGTCCGGGTCCCCCGCCGACGTGTCCGTCCCGGACTCCGCCTCCGGTTCCGGGTTCGGCTCCCGCTTCGACTCCGGCCGCGATTCGGGCGTTTCGGTGACCTCTTCCTGGTCAGATGCGCTCATGGTCGGCGAGCGTAACCGACAGCCTTCAACCACCGACGGTTAGGCTGTTCATATGACGACCGGGGTCCGACGCAGAATGGGCGTCGAAGAGCGACGCCAGCAACTGATCGGTGTCGCGCTGGAACTGTTCAGCCACCGCTCGCCCGATCACGTCTCCATCGACGAGATCGCGGCGGCCGCCGGCATCTCCAGGCCGCTGGTCTACCACTACTTCCCGGGCAAGCAGTCGCTGTACGAGGCCGCGCTGCGGCGGGCCGCCGACGAGTTGGCCGAGCGCTTCGTCGAACCGCGCGAAGGGCCGCTCGGCGCCCGCCTGCTACGGGTCATGGCCCGCTTCTTCGACTTCGTCGACGAACACGGTCCCGGCTTCTTCGCGCTGATGCGGGGCGGCCCCGCCGTGGGTTCGTCCACGGCCAACGCGATGATCGACGAGGTGCGGCAGTCAGCGTACGAGCAGATTCTGTCCCATCTCTCCATCCAGTCCCCGCCGCCCCGGCTGGAACTGGTCGTGCGCTCCTGGGTGTCGCTCGCGGAGTCGACGGCGCTGCTGTGGCTGGACGGCCGCCGGATCCCGCGCGGGGAGCTGGAATTGCAGCTGGTGCACGACTTCGCCGCGCTGGCCACGGTGAGCGCGGCGTACGACGAGGAGATGGCGCGGATGCTGCTGCCGGTGCTCGCCGACGAGCCGCCGGGCGGGCCGTTCGGCGATCTGCTGACCCGGCTGACGGCCCTCGCGGAGACGCTGCCGGGGCCGTCGGTACCGGTACCGGTGCCGACGGCCCTGCCGACACCGCGCACGGCATAGCCACGCGGCGCGGCACCTCACCGACGGGAGCGGCGGTCAGCCCGCCTCCCCGTAGACCACCGTCACTTCCTTGAAGCCGAGGGAGGTGAGCAGCCCTTGCAGCATGCTGGTGGTGTTCTTCTCGGCCCGTTCGGTCAGTCCGCTGTCCTTCGCGGCGTCCTGGATGTGCTTGGCGGCGAGCTTGTTGACAGCCCGCTCGTCGGCCGGGTTGTCGGAGAAGAAGTCCCCGAGCCGGTCGAGCAGTCCGCGCTGTTTGGAGACGGCGTACGACCGGTCGGCGTCCAGCGTCGCCTCGCCGAGCCGGGCGTGCGGCAGCCGCAGCGTCGCGGTGGTGCGCTCCTTGTCGACCTGTACGTTCTCGTCCCCGATCCCGCCGAGGTCCACGTACGAGCCCACGCTGCCCGCGCCCACGTAGAGCGTGCGGCTGCCCTTGACGGTGTCGGGGAGGAACTTGGCGTCCTTCTCCAGATCCACCACCACCTGGAAGTTCCCGGACGCCGCCTGGTACCGGCTGAGGTCCTGGATGGACTTGAGGAGTGTCGGCCCGGTGCGGTCCTTCGTCTTCTCGCCGAACACGTCGTCGAAGCCGGGCACGAGATCGAGCCGGCTGCCGATCCCGAGCAGCACGACAAGCACCACGAGTCCGACGGGCAGTTTGATCCACCAGGGCGCTTGCGACACACGTGACCCTGGCGTCCCGCCCCGACTCTGATCGGGTTCTGGTTTCACGTCGGTGGACGTCATACCTACCGGGTTACCCGTCCGGCGGGGTTCACGCTCCGCCGGGACCGCAACAAGTTCCGGCAACCGGCGTGCATGAAACGAGCGTTGGCGGTGCGGTCGCACGATCGCGCCGGTCAGGGCGGCGGTCCCCGCAGCGCCCCGTCCCACGGACCTGGTCGTCTCTTCGGGAAGGTGTCCCACCACGGGGACAGTCCGGCCCGGTTGGGGACCATGACTGCCACCCGTGGTGCGAACCGGTCAGGATCGGACCGGTTCCGTCAGGTGGTCGGGTCCGTCACCGGAACCTCCCACCCGTGCCCGCTCGTGGCACCTTCGCTCACGCGCCCGCCCGGAAGACCGCCACCGTCCGGGCCGGCACCGTGAAGGTGCCCGAATCCGCCTCGTACGACGCCTTCTTCACCGTCGCGTCCGAGCCCGCCGCCTGCACCGGGTGCAGACCGTACGCCCGGTCCGCCAGCGCCGGGACCCGCTGCTGCGAGCTGTCCGGGGTGGCGTTGAAGACCACCACCAGCTCGCCGAGGCGCATCGTGATGACTCCCGGCGTCTCGTCGGGTCCCGACAGCGGGAAGGACAGCGCGGACTGGACGGCGCCGGTGGAGGAGAGACGGAAAGCCGCCTCCGAGGTACGGATCCTCAGCAGATCCCGGTACGCGGCCGAGGCACCGGAGATCTCCGCGCAGCCGGGCGCGATGCCCTTGGTCCCCAACAGGGGCTTGGCGTAGGGCCACTTGTCCTCGTTGTCGGCGGCGGGCGGCAGTCCCCGGCCGAAGCCGTTGCCGTCGCGGCAGTCCCAGTTGATCACGTTGAACCAGTCGCCGCTGTCGTAGGAGTTGCGGTCCAGCGACTTGGAACGGAGCAGGTCCGTCCCCGCCTGGGACAGCGACGGCCCCTGGGTGAGCGTCGCCGTCGCCATGGCGAGCACCTGCGCCCTGGCCCGGTCGGCGGCCGGCGTGGCGCGCGGCAGCTTGAACGCCAGCGCGTCGTAGAGGCTTTCGTTGTCGTGCGCGTCCGCGTAGGCGAGCGCGTCTCCCGGTGCGTCGGCGTATCCGGCGGGCGATCCGTTGTAGTCGACGTCGGAGCCCTTGACGGTGCGGCCCGCGGTGTCGGTGAAGGAGTAGTCGGCGAGATTGCCGCTGAGACCGACCTTGATCAGGTCCTGGTAGTGCAGCAGCCTCGCCCGCTGCTCGGCCACGGTGCCGTTGGCCGCCGAGGTGTTGGGGTCGGTGAACAGCCCGGAGGCGAAGCCCTGGACGCCCGGATCCTCGTCGAAGGGGCCGCCGCCGCGCACCGCGTCGCGCGCCCGGTCGGAGAAGGTCGCGATCCCGGTGCCCGCCATGTTCTTCTGCGTGGCCTGGACGAAGCGCGCGTCACCGGCGATCTCGCCGAAGTCCCAGCCCTCCCCGTAGAGGACGATCGACTTCCCGTCGACCCCGTCCCTGGCGACGGTCAGCGCGTCCAGCGCGTCGCGCACGGCGAGGATGTTGGCCTTGGGGTGATGTCCCATCAGGTCGAAGCGGAAGCCGTCGACCTTGTACTCCTTGGCCCAGGTGACCATCGAGTCGACCACCAGCTTGCCCATCATGGCGTTCTCGGGCGCGGTGTTGGCGCAGCACGTGGATGTCGCCACCGTGCCGTCGTCGAGCAGCCGCTGGTAGTAGCCGGGCACGATGCGGTCCAGTACGGACTTGGGATCCTGCCCGGCGGCCACGGTGTGGTTGTAGACGACGTCCATCACGGTACGCAGCCCGGTGCCGTTGATGCCCTGCACCATCCGCCGGAATTCCACCGTGCGCCTGGTGCCCTCGGGGTCACTGGCGTAACTGCCCTCGGGAACGGTGTAGTGCAGCGGGTCGTAGCCCCAGTTGAAGCCGTCCTTCGCCGCCGCCTTCGCGACGCACGCCTGCTGTTCGTCGGAGTCGGGGGCGTACACGGACAGGTCGCAGGCCGGTTCCTGCTGGTCGGTCCTCTTCTCGGGGATGGTGCCGATGTCGAAGGCGGGCAGCAGATGGACGTAGCCGGTCCCCGCGTCGGCCAGCTCGGCCAGGTGCTTCATGCCCTTCGACCCGGTGTCGGTGAAGGCCAGATAGCGGCCGGGGTGGCCGGATGTGCGGTCGGCGATCGAGAAGTCGCGGACGTGCAGCTCCTGGATCTGCGCGTCACGCATCGGGACGGCCGCCGGCTTCTTCAGCGTCGACCAGCCCTTGGGCGCGAGCTTCGGGTCGGTGAGGTCGACCGCGAGACTGCGCGCCGAGTCGGTGGTCAGGGCGGTCGAGTACGGGTCGGTGACCTTGTTGGTGACCATCTTCCCGGTGCTCGGAGCCCAGACGTCGACCACGTATCGGTAGGGCTTGCCCGTCCAGCTCCGGGATCCCTCGACGGACCAGACGCCGCTGCGGTCGTCGCGCCGCATCGGCACGCTTGTGCCGTCGAGTTCGAGCGCGACCCGCCGGGCCGTGGGCGCCCACACCGACAGCGTGGGACTTCCCTTGCGGAAGACGGGGCCGAGCGAGGCACGCGTCGCGTCGGCGCTGTAGAGGTCGTCGAGCACACCGGGGATCTGTACGCCGGTGGCGTCGAGCAGCGCGCCGTTCGCGGCCCGCTGCGTCGCGATGAGCTGGCCGCGCAGGGACTCCTTCACCCTGTCCCGGTCGCGCGGGTCGACGGTGAACGCCGGGAAGTCCTTCAGATGCGGGTACTTCGCCTTCTGCGCGTCGCTCAGCGTGCCCGGTGCCAGCCGCAGCCACCGCCCCTCGTCGGACAGCGCCCCGTTCTCGACGGTGATGCCGCCGCCGGGCGCGTACACGAGCTGCTGGCTGGTGGCCTCGGTGGCCCTCACCTTCCAGACGACGGTGTCCCGGTCGATCCACTGCGCCTCGGCCCTGCCGAGATCCGGCGTGGGCACGGCGCCGGCCGTCGGCAGCAGATACTTCGGCCGGCCGCCGAGCAGCCAGACCTCGTTGCCGTACGTCGCCAGGTCGAGCGACTGGTCGGACGGCAGGTCCTTCTCGTCGCCCTTGTGCAGGATGTAGCTGAGTGATGTGGCGCCCTCGGCGAGCGGCACCTCGTACGTCACGCCGTACGCGTCCTCCTTCACCGGCGTCAGCGGCTTCGCCCAGTCGGTCGGGTCCTTGGCACCGGTCCAGGTGTGCAGACCCCAGCCGTCGTACTCGCCGTCGGCCCGCTGGTAGTGCAGTACGGCCTTGCTCCTGTCCTGCGGCGGGTAGGCGCCGTCGGGGGCCTTCTCGCTCTGGCCGTCCGCGTCCTGCTCGATCCAGACCTCGCCGGTCTTCGCGAGGTCGACGGTGCGCTCGGGTCCGTCCGGCGTGCCGTCCTTGACGACGGTGTACGGAACGGCCGCCGCGCCCTCGGTGACGTCGACCCACGCGAACGCGCCGTACGCGTCGCGACCGGTGAACTCGGCGGTCCGGTCGCCGGACTTGAGCTGCCAGCCGTCGTACTCCCCGTCGGCGCGCCTGTAGTGCACGATCGCGTGCTCGCGCTCGACGGCGGTGGGGGGCTCGGGAGCAGGCGCCCGGCCGGCGGTCGAGGAGGCGAGGTCCGATGCGGTACGGCCCCGGCTGTCGACGGCGACCGCCTTGTAGCGCAGGGGTGTTCCGGCGGCCACGCCGTCGTCCAGATGCTGGGTGACCCGGTACGGGGCGTGGTCGGCGCTGCCGAGGGTGCGCCACTTGCCGTTGCCGACCTGGGCGGCGAAGACGACACGATTGAGCTGGCCGCCGTCGACGTCCGCGGTGATCTCGACGGTTCCGGTGGCCCCGGCCGCCGGGGCTTCGAGGGTGATCGAGGGCTTGGCCGCGGGCGGCGCGAGCGGTGCGGCGGCGCGCAGGACGACCGCCGACAGCGCCGGGACGGTGACCTCGGCCTTCGCGTCCGCCCCGCTGCGTACGGTGCCCGAAGTGCCGTACAGGGCACGGAAGTCGGTGCGCGCCGACCCGGTCGGCACGTCCACGGTCCTCGGCGTCGTGGCGTTGTTGACGGCGACGACGTACTCGACCCGCTCCCGCGCGTCGGTGCGGGAGAACGCGTACACCGAGTCGGCCGCGTAGCGCTGTGTCTGTACGCCGTCCCGCAGCGCCGGGTGCCGCTCGGTGAGCTTCGACAGCTCCGCGATGGACCGGTAGAGCGGGTGCGTGGGGTCGTACGCGTCGGAGGCGTGCGTCCGGTCGGTGCCGAGCTGGTCGTCGTCCAGATAGTCGGGGGTCCTGGAGGCGAACAGGCTCTGGCGGGCGTCCTTGTCGCCGCCGGGGCCCGTGAAGCCCTGTTCGTCGCCGTAGTAGACCACCGGGTTGCCGCGCGAGAGGAACATCAGCTCGTTGGCGAGACGGGCCCGCTTCAGCAGTTCCGCGTCGCCGGCGTCCGGGTTGTCCTGCTTGAGGAAGGTGCCGATGCGGCCCATGTCGTGGTTGCCGAGGAACGTCACCTGTTCGTAGGCGTTGGCCTTGTCGGTGGTGTAGCGGTAGTCCTCGCCGAAGACCTTCGCCGGCCGCTCGGCGGACGCGCCCTGCGAGGCGTAGGCGCGCACCGCGTCCTGGAAGGGGAAGTCGAGTGTGGAGTCGAGCCGCCCGCGCGTCACGTACGGGGAGGTGACGGCCGTGTCGGCGGAGTAGACCTCGCCGAACATGAAGAAGTCGTCGCGGCCCCGCTTCGCGGCGTAGGCGTCGAGCGCGGTGGCCCACTGGGTCCAGAAGTCCAGGTCGACGTGTTTGACGGTGTCGATGCGGAAGCCGTCGATGTCGAAGTCACGGACCCACTTCTGATAGATCTCCGCCATGCCGTCGACGACCTCGGGACGCTCGGTCCACAGGTCGTCCAGCCCCGAGAAGTCGCCGTACTCGGAGCTCTCCCCGGCGAAGGTGGAGTCGCCCCGGTTGTGGTACATCGTCGGGTCGTTGAGCCAGGAGGGGACCTTCTTCTCGCCGGCCTTGGGGGCGGGTGTGTACGGGAACGCGTCCGCGTCGACCCTGCCGACACCCTCGCGGTCGTCGAAGGGGCGGCCGTCCTTGTCGAGGTACGGATAGGCGCCCTTGGGGCGGTAGCCGTACTTCTTCTCCGCGTAGTCGACGGTGTCGGCCGTGTGGTTGGTGATGACGTCGAAGAAGACCTTCATGCCCTTGTCGTGGGCCTTGCCGATCAGCTTCTCCAGCTCGGCGTTGGTGCCGAAGTGCGGGTCGACCTGGGTGAAGTCGGTGATCCAGTAGCCGTGGTAGCCGGCCGACATGTCGTCGCCCGTGCCCTGTACCGGCTTGTTCTTGAAGATCGGCGCCATCCAGATGGCGGTGGTGCCGAGCCCCTTGACGTAGTCCAGCCGATCGGTGATCCCCTTGAGGTCGCCGCCCTGGTAGAAGCCCTTGTCGGCGGGGTCGTGACCGGTCCGGTCGCGTGAACCGGTCAGTCCTCCCCGGTCGTTGGACCGGTCGCCGTTGGCGAAGCGGTCGGGCAGCACGAAGTAGAACTGTTCCCGCGTCAGGTCGTGACGGGCGGGTTCGTCGGCGAGCCGGGCGTCCGACGGCGGGGCCGGGGCGCGGGCGGCGACGGCCGGCAGCGCGGGCACCAGGGCCGCGCACAGGGCGGCGGCCACGACGGCGACGGCCGTTCTGCGCGGGAGCGCGGGCAGGGGCGGGCGTTTCACGGGAGGTTCTCCTCGGAGTACGGGAAGAGGGCCGGCCCGGCGACGCGCGGGGAGGTCGGTGCGCGTCGCCGGGGCGGCCGGATGGTGCGGGGGGTGCTGGAGTGCCGGAATACCGTTCGGGGCGGGTCGGGGAGGGTCAGCTGCGCCAGGTGTCGTTCAGCGTCAGCCCGCCCGAGGTGGTGCTCGGCACGGTCGCCGTGCGGTTGGCGCCGCTCTCCCACGTCACGTTCCCGGCCGCGTCCTTGCGGACGTACTTGTAGGCGAAGGACGTACCGGCGGGCAGCGGCACGGCCAGCTTCCACACCGGGTAGGCGGCCGGGTCGAGCTTGAGCGCGGCCCCGGTGTTCCAGGTGCCGAGTTCGGCGCGGTCACCGGTGACGTAGATGTTCTGGCCGGGCTGGGTCGTCGCGTTGACGCCGAACGTCACCCCGGACTGGCCGGGCTGCGGGTTGCCGCCGCCCCCTACGCAGTTGCGGGCCCCGGCGTGCAGGGCGACCGCCGTGTTGGCTCCGAGTGTCGCCGTGAACTGGCCGGAGCCGTTCACGGTGACGCCGTTGCCGCTCTGGACGTCGCAGTAGTCACCGGCGGGCAGCGACGTCTGGAAGGTACGGCTGAGCGAGGAGCCCGTGTAGTTGATGGCGACGTAGGCCTTGGAGCCGCGTCCGAAGGCGATCTGGTCGCCGCCGTTGTCCCACCAGTCGGTGACCGCCTGGCCGCGGGCCGCGTTGCGGAAGCCGACCATGGAGGAGATCTCGCGCCAGTCGTGCTGGCACTTCCAGCCGCTCTGGTAACAGGCGCTCACGGTGCCGCCGTTGGGCGGGCCGGCGTCGTGGTCGCTGAACTCGTAGCCGGAGTGCACGTCGGGCGAGCCGTAGGGGTGGGCCAGCATGAAGACATTGGCCAGCGTGTAGGCGGCGCCGTTCTTGTAGTTGAGGGTGTCGCCGCCGCGTTCGGTGTCGTGGTTGTCCACGAAGACGGCGGACTTGCCGCTCTCCATGAAGCCCCAGCCCTCGCCGAAGTTCTTCAGATGGGCCAGGTTCTCGTTGAGGAAGACCTGCTTGAGGCTTCGGCCGTAGCGGAATTCCTGTACGTCCCCGGTGCCCAGGTACTCGGCAGGCGACACGGCCTCGCCACCGCCGTAGATGGCCTCCTGCTTCCAGTACACGCCGGGACTGCTCAGCCTGGACTTGATGTCGGCGAGATCGGCGGCCGGCATGTGCTTGGCGGCGTCGATCCGGAAGCCGTCCACGCCGAGCGACAGCAGGTCGTTCAGGTACGTGGCGATCCGGCCGCGTACGTAGTTCTCACCGGTGTCGAGGTCGGCGAGGCCGACGAGTTCGCAGTTCTGCACATTGCCGCGGTCGCCGTAGTTGTTGATCTGCGAGCGGCAGTCGTCCATGTCGGCGCCCGAATAGATGCCGGGGTACTCGTACTTGGTGTACGAGGTGCCACCGGTGCCGGTGCCCGACCCGGCCGACATGTGGTTGATGACGGCGTCGGCGACGACCTTCACACCGGCCGCGTGGCAGGTGTTGACCATGGACTGGAAGGCGGCGCGGTCGCCGAGCCGGCCGGCGATCTTGTAGCTGACGGGCTGGTAGGAGGTCCACCACTGGCCGCCCTGGATGTGCTCCTGGGGCGGGGACACCTGGACGTAGCCGAATCCGTCGGGGCCGAGGCTGTCGGTGCAAGCCTTGGCCACCGAGTCGAACCGCCACTCGAACAGGACGGCGGTGACGTCCTTCTCGCCGGGGGGCGCCGCCTGGGCGGGACTTCCCGGCGCGACGAGGGCGGCCGCGCCTGCCACTAGGGCGAGCGCGAGGGCGGGAGCTCTGCGGGCCATATTTCCTCCTGCGTGGGGGGAGGTGCGGGTGACGGGAGAGACCTCGCACGGCAACGCGCCCTGCCCGCAAGGCTCCTGAATGTTCTTGCTGCAAGAAAGCAAAAGCTTGCCGCGGAGCAGACCGTACGAGCCCTGTCGCCCCCGGTCAACCCTCTGGACAACACCGGGTAACACGCGGGAAATATCGGAGTGATGACGTGCAAGCGCTTCCGCAAGAGATTGCGGCGAGGTACGTTCGTTCCGACTCCGGTCCGGCCGGACGGGAGGTCCCGGCGACGCCGGGGCCCCACGCGCCCGGTCGGCCGGGCCGGTCACTCCCAGGGTCAACCGGCTCCGGACGGCGGCCGGTTCGTCCTCAATCGCCCAACGGGCTCCCCATGGCCGTTCGCGCGCCCGCCGTCGATCCCCGGACCACCAGCTCCGGCTGGAACACATACTCCGTACGCTGCACGGGACTTCCCCCGATCTCCTCCAGCAGCGCGCCCACCGCCGCCCCCGCCATCGCCTGCACCGGCTGCCGGACCGTCGTGAGCGGCGGGTCGGTGAAGGCGATCAGCTGCGAGTCGTCGAAGCCGACCACCGAGACGTCCTGCGGGACCCGCAGCCCGCGCTCGCGGGCGGCCCGCACCACGCCCAGCGCCATCATGTCGCTGCCGCAGACGATGCCCGTGCAGCCGCGGTCCAGGAGCGCGCCGGCCGCGACCTGGCCGCCCTCCACGCTGAACAGCGTGCAGCACACCTGCTCCTGGGCCTCCTCGCGCGGGAGTCCGAGGCAGACGCCCAGCGCGTCGATGAAGCCCTCGCGCTTGCGCGCGGAGGGCACGTACCGCAGCGGTCCCGTCGCCAGGCCGATCCGCCGGTGCCCCAGATCGGCGAGGTGCCCGACGGCCATCCGCATGGCCGCCCGGTCGTCCAGGGAGACGAACGGCGCGCTGACACGGTCGTTGCAGCCGTTGATCATGACGAACGGCACCCCCCGGTCGATGAGCGCGGCGTAGCGCGAGGGGTCGGCCGAGGTGTCCGCGTGCAGTCCGGACAGGAAGACGATGCCGCCGACGCCGCGCTCCACCAGCTGCTCGACCAGTTCGTCCTCCGTTGCCCCGCCCGGCAGTTGGGTGCACAGGACCGGTGTGTAGCCGTGCCCGGCCAGGACCTGTTCGACGGCCTGGGCGAACGCCGGGAAGATCGGGTTGATCAGCTCCGGGGTCACCAGACCGATGAGCCCGGCGCTGCGCCGGCGCAGCCGTACGGGACGCTCGTACCCCAGGATGTCGAGGGCCGCGAGGACGCGTTGGCGTGTGCTGTCCGCGACGCCGGGCTTGCCGTTGAGCACCCGGCTGACCGTCGCCTCGCTGACCGATGCCTGTCCCGCGATGTCCGAGAGCCGTGGCGTACCGGCTCCGGACATCTTGGGGAGGGGCAGCGTCACACCGTCCACCACACCGTGGTGTCGGCGGGCAGCTCGGCCTCGTGGACGCCGTTCGTCCCCGAGGGGTCGGTGTCGGTGACGGTGCCCGGGCCGCTGGCGAGCAGCAGACTGCCGCGCACCGGGATCCGGACCGGCGAGCCGGTCGTGTTGACCGTGCAGAGGAAGCCGGGGCGCGCGAAGACCAGCACCCCCTCCGGGGCGTCCTGCCAGTCGACGGACGATCCGGCGCCGAGCCCCGGGTGTGCGCGCCGGGCGGCGATGGCCGCGCGGTACAGCTCCAGACTGGAGCCCTCCACCCCGGTCTGCGCCTCGACGCTCAGCGCGCCCCAGCCGCCGGGCTGGGGCAGCCAGCTGCCGCCGGAGCCGAAGCCGTACGACGAGCCCTCGCGGGTCCACGGGATCGGCACCCGGCAGCCGTCACGGAAGCCGTCCTGGCCCGCCGCGCGGAAGTACGAGGGGTCCTGCCTGGCCTCGTCGGGGAGGTCGGTGACGTCGGGCAGGCCCAGTTCCTCGCCCTGGTAGACGTAGGCGGAGCCGGGCAGGGCGAGCATCAGCAGCGTCGCCGCGCGGGCGCGGCGCAGTCCCAGTTCGCGGTCTCCGGCGTCCCGGAGCTGGGTGCCGAGGGCGACGGGGTGGGCGAAGCGGGTGGTGTGCCGGGTGACGTCGTGGTTGGAGAGCACCCAGGTGGTGGGCGCGCCGACGGGACGCATCGCGGCGAGCGAGGTGTCGATGACGTCGCGGAGGGCCGCGGCGTCCCAGAAGGTGCTCAGATACTGGAAGTTGAACGCCTGGTGCATCTCGTCGGGGCGCACGTAGTTCGCGGTGCGCTCGACGGTGGGTGTCCATGCCTCGGCGACGGCGATCCGCTCGCCGGGGTACTCGTCGAGGATGGTGCGCCAGCTGCGGTAGATCTCGTGCACACCGTCCTGGTCGAAGAACGGCAGACCGTATTCACTGCTGCCCAGCAGCTTGAGCTGGCTGTCGCTGCCGATGTCGGGGAGCCCGGCGGCCTTGACGAGTCCGTGGGCGACATCCACGCGGAAGCCGTCGACGCCCATGTCGAGCCAGAAGCGCAGGATGGAGCGGAACTCGTCGGCGACGGCCGGGTGGTCCCAGTTGAAGTCGGGCTGCTCGGGCGCGAAGAGGTGCAGATACCACTCGCCGGGGGTGCCGTCCGGGTCGGTGGTCCTGGTCCAGGCGGGTCCGCCGAAGATGGACTCCCAGTCGTTGGGCGGGAGTTCGCCGTCCGGGCCCTTGCCGGGACGGAAGTGGTAGCGGTCGCGCAGGGCCGATCCGGGACCGTCCTGGACGGCGCGGCGGAACCAGTCGTGCTGGTCGGAGGAGTGGTTGGGCACCACGTCGACGATGATCCGCAGGTTCAGCTCGTGCGCGTCGCGGATCAGCGCGTCCGCGTCGAGGAGGGAGCCGAACATGGGGTCGATGGCGCGGTAGTCGGCGACGTCGTAGCCCGCGTCGGCCTGCGGCGAGGCGTAGAACGGGCTGAGCCAGACGGCGTCGACACCCAGTGCGCGCAGGTACGGCAGCCGGCTCCGTACGCCTTCGAGATCGCCCATGCCGTCGCCGTTGGAGTCGGCGAAGCTGCGCGGATAGACCTGGTAGATCACCGCGTCCTGCCACCAGCCGGAGTGGTGGCCCGGGGCGTCGTCGGACGTGCCGGTGGAAGGGGCAGCGAGGTGCTGGGTCATGTCGTCCCTGGGGGGTCTGGGTGGGAGGGGGCGGGGGAGGGCGTCGTCAGCCCTTGACGGCGCCCGCGGAGACGCCGGTCACCAGATGGCGCTGCGCGAAGAGGAAGACGATCGCCGCGGGTATCGCGATGAGCACGGACGCCGCTGTCATCGGACCCCACTGGGCGCCGTACTGGTTGACGAACTTCTGCAAACCGCCCGCGAGGGTGAGGTTCTCGTCGCCGACCATGAAGGCGGAGGCGTACGCCACTTCGCCCCAGGCGGTGACGAAGGAGTAGAACGCGGTCACCGCGAGACCGGGCTTGGCGAGCGGCAGGATCAGCCGCCAGAAGGTGCCGAACGGAGTGAGCCCGTCGACCATCCCCGACTCGTCGATCTCGCGCGGGATGGTGTCGAAGAAGCCCTTCATCATCCAGGCGCAGAACGGCACGGCGATCGTCAGGTACGTGATCACCAGACCGGCGGCCTGATTGAGCAGGCCGAGGCTCGACATGATGTTGTACAGCGGCACGATGAGGACCGCCATCGGGAACATCTGCGTGATCAGCAGGGTCCACATCAGCCCGCGCTTGCCGGGGAACCGGAAGCGGCTGACGGCGTAGCCGGTGGTGGCCGCGGTGAACACGCCCAGCACGGTGGTGAGTCCGGCGATGAGCAGCGAGTTGCCGAACCAGGTGAGGAACGGTGTGTCGGCCAGCAGCTTGGTGTAGTTCTCGAACGTCGTCTCTTTGAAGAAGTCCGTCGTCGTCGCGTACGCGGCGGGCTTCAGCGACGTCAGCAGCACCCACAGCACGGGGAAGACCGCGATGACGGAGGCCACGATCAGGGTGGCGTGCAGGCCGACGGACGCGGCCCTGGAGCGGTCGCCGCGGCGCCGCACCTTGGCCGCCGGCCGCGCGGGCGTGGCGTGCGGAGTGTTCGTCCGGGGCTGGGTCACGGCGGTCACCAGGTATCTCCCTGCTTGCGGAGGACTCGTTGGTAGACCACGGCGAAGATCATCAGGAGTACGAGGATCAGCACGCCCCAGGTGGACGACTGGGCGAAGTCGCGTGGGCTGATCTCGAAGGAGAACTTGTACGCCTGGGTCACCAGGATCTGGGTGGCCTCACCGGGTCCGCCTCTGGTCAGCAGGAAGATCACCGGGAACATGTTGAACGTCCAGATGGTGCTGAGCAGGATCACGGTCGTGCTGACCGACCTGAGGCCCGGCATGGTGATGTGCCTGAAGCGCTGCCAGGGGCCGGCGCCGTCCATCTCGGCGGCCTCGTACATCTCCCCCGGAATGGACTGCAGTCCGCCGAGCAGGGCCACGAGCATGAAGGGCACACCGAGCCAGATGTTCACGGCGATGACGGAGAACTTGGCCCAGGTGGGGTCGTTCAGCCACGGCACGGCGTCGATGCCGCCGCCGGCGAGCAGCTTGTTGAGGAAGCCGCGGTCCTCGTTGTAGAGGAAGCGCCAGGCGAAGACGGACACGAAGCCCGGTACGGCCCAGGGCAGGATGAGCATCATCCGGTAGGCGGAGCGGCCCGCGATCCGGCGATTCAGCATATTCGCGAGGCCGAGGCCGAGCGCGAAGGTGATGCCGACACAGGAGACCGTCCACACCAGCGTCCAGCCGAGCGTGGACAGGAACTGACCGCCCGTCAGGGCGTCGGCGTAGTTGTCGAGGCCGACGAACTCGTAGGTGGCGGGCAGGTGGTTGACGCCGATGTTCCGCTCGACGTTGCGTTCGTTGGCGTCGGTCAGCGACAGATAGACGCCGCGGACCAGCGGGTACCCGACGATCACGCCGATCACGGCCACCACGGGGGCGACCATGGCCCAGGCGTACCAGTGGGTCGAGACCGAGCGCCGCAGCCCGCCGGGGGGTTTGCCAGTGCCGCGGCTCCGGCCGCGGGCGACATCCGAGTCACCCGCGGCCTTCACCACCGACTGGCCGGTGTGGACAGCCATCAGCCGGCCTGCCTTCCTTCCTCTCGGTCCGTCCTACTTCCAGCCCTTGAGCAGCTTGCGGTAGGAGTCGCCGGTCGCCCCGACGCCCTTCTCCGGGGTCGTCTGACCGGTGAGGACCTTGGTGTACTCGGTCACCAGCGGCGCGAACAGGCTGCCGGTCTCCGGGATCCAGGGGCGCTCGATGGCCTTGTCGACGACCGGCTTGAAGAAGCCGACGATCTCGTTCTTGGCGACGTCCGGCTGGGAGTAGACCGACGTACGGGTCGGCAGCAGGTTCAGCTCGGTGGTGATCTTCGCCTGGGACTCGGCGGAGGACATGTACTCGACGAACGCGTAGGAGGCGTCGAGGTTCTTGGAGCCCGCGTAGACACCGAGGTTGTGGCCGCCCTGCGGGGCGCCCTGGCCGGCCGAGCCGGCGGGCACCGGTGCGACGCCCAGGTTCGCCTTGTCCTTGAACTGCGGTCCGGCGTAGGTGTCGGCGATCGCCCACGGGCCGTTGATCATCATGGCCACGTCGCCGCCCTTGAAGGCGGCCTGCATGTTCTCCCAGCCGTCGGTGGCGTCGGTCTTGGCGGCCCCGGAGTCGACCAGGTCCTTCACGACCTCCATGGCCTTGACACCGGCCGGGCTGTCGACGGTGACGGTCTTGCCCTCGGCGTCGACCAGGTCGCCGCCCTCGCCGTAGAGGAACGACAGGAACCAGTACGCGTCGTCGCCGCGCAGATACATGCCGGTCTTACCGGTCTTGTCCTTGATGGTCTTCGAGACGGTCTTCAACTCGTCGATGGTCCCCGGGACTTCGACCCCCGCGTCCTTGAACAGCTTCTTGTTGTAGAAGATGCCGAGGGAGTCGATGACCTGCGGGACCGCGTACGTCTTGCCGTCGTACTTGGTGGAGGCGGCGGCCTGCGGCACGAAGTCCTTCTCGTCCTTCAGCGCGGCGGTGCCGTCCAGCGGCGCGAGGTAGCCGAGGTCGGCGAACTCGGGCGTCCACGCGACCTCGGAGCGGATCACGTCGGGGGCGCCGGAGCCGGACTGCGCGGCGTTCTTGAACTTGTTCTGCGCCTCACCGAAGGGCACGTTGACGTACTTGACGTCGACGCCCTTGTGCTTGGCCTCGAAGTCCTCGGCGAGCTTCTTGAAGACCTTGTCCTCGCTGCCCACGGTGGAGGTGTCCCACCAGGTGACCGTTCCGGTGAGCTCGCCCGAGCTCGACTTGCCGCCGGTGGACTCCTCGTCGCCGCCGCAGGCGGTCGCCGCGATCGCCAGGGTCGCGACCAGGGCGGTGGCCGTTATGCCACGTCGCATCTGAACTCCTTCAACTGCCGTACCGCTCCGTCGCGGCGCCGGGTCGACGTGAAGGTAACAAGGATGAAAGAAGGCCGAAAGAGCTTGCGGAAGATTTCCGCAAGCGACCGCGATCGTTACATTCGCGTGTCCTCACAGTTGCCGCAAGGGTTCTTGACGAAGCGCGTGCGACCTGGCAAGTACGGTACGTGTCGGCCGATACCGGCTCGGTGAGCGCCGCCGACACTCCGGCAGCGGCACTTCGCAAGGCGTTGCAAGAATTTGCTACGGACCTCGCCGCAAGGCCCTGCAAGGCCTGCCCCGCCGACCGCCCCGTCGGCGCCGGTGGCTGATTCATGCACATGGTGGGCAATCCGGCACACGCCCGGTACAGTCCATTTACATGACCGCACGGCTAGCCGACATCGCAGCCCAGGCGGGGGTCAGCGAAGCGACGGTCAGCCGGGTCCTGAACGGCAAACCGGGTGTTGCCACGGCCACCCGCGAATCCGTACTCGCCGCACTGGACGTCCTCGGCTACGAGCGCCCCGTACGGCTGCGCAGGCGCAGCGCCGGCCTCGTCGGACTGATCACGCCCGAGCTGGAGAATCCCATCTTCCCGGCGCTCGCCCAGGTCATCGGCCAGGCACTGACGCGCCAGGGCTACACCCCCGTCCTCGCCACCCAGACCCCCGGCGGCTCCACCGAGGACGAGCTGACGGAGATGCTGGTCGACCGCGGTGTCTCCGGCATCATCTTCGTCTCCGGGCTGCACGCCGACACCTCGGCCGACATGCAGCGCTACGAGCAACTGCGCGCCCAGGGTGTGCCGTTCGTCCTGGTGGACGGTTTCTCACCGAAGGTCAGGGCGCCGTTCATCTCGCCGGACGACCGGGCGGCGATGCGGCTGGCCGTGACGCATCTCGTCTCGCTCGGCCACCGCCGGATCGGTCTCGCCGTCGGTCCCAAGCGGTTCGTGCCGGTCCTGCGCAAGATCGAGGGCTTCCGCGCCACCGTGCGCGAGCAGCTCCGGCTGACCCCCGAGGAGACGGAGGAGCTGATCCAGCACTCCCTCTACACACTGGAGGGCGGCCAGGCGGCGACGGCGGCGCTCATCGGGCGCGGGTGTACGGCGGTGGTGTGCGCGAGCGACATGATGGCGCTGGGCGCGATCAGGGCCGCCAGACAGCTCGGCAAGGACGTGCCGCGCGATGTGTCCGTCGTCGGATTCGACGATTCGCCGCTCATAGCGTTCACCGATCCACCCCTGACCACGATCCGCAAGCCGGTGCCGTCGATGGGCCAGGCCGCCGTGCGCACGCTGCTGGAGGAGATCGGCGGGACGCCCGCTCCGCACAGCGAATTCGTCTTCATGCCCGAGCTGGTGGTTCGCGGTTCCACCGCCTCCGGTCCCGCGCCCGGCCCCTTGGGGAATTCCCCGGGTGAAACGGGGCGGAAGTCAGTATCAGGGACTCGTCCGTAGGGCGTACCGCATGCGCTCAGGACCCACCCGAGGGATGATCGGTCGAGGGCCGAAATCTGGCAGACTCTCTCTCCATGGGTGAAACGACCGTGAAGATTCCGGAAGGCACGAAGGCTTCGCCGACACCCCCCTCGGGTGCGACGGCCGACGAGTCCGGCCCGGTGTCAGGCAGCGGTCGGCAGCGCCGGATCCGGTCACCGAGGCGCCCCCGTATCTGGTTCGAAATCCTGCTGATCGCGGTGAGTTACTGGATCTATTCGCTGGTCCGTAACGCGGTGCCCGAGCAGAAGGCCGAGGCGCTGCGGAACGCGGACTGGATCTTTCACGCGGAGCGCTCGATGGGCCTCGGGTTCGAGGAGGCCGTCAATCACGCCGTGAATTCGGTGACATGGCTTGTCGTCGCGATGAACTACTACTACGCGACTCTGCACTTCATCGTCACGATCGCGGTACTTGTCTGGCTCTACCGTCGGCATCCCGGCCGTTACGCGGCGAGCCGGCTCATCCTGTTCGCGACCACCGCTGTGGCACTGGCCGGTTACTATCTGTATCCGCTCGCGCCGCCCCGGTTGATGAACGGGCAGAACTTCATCGACACGGTGCGGATCCACGAGACCTGGGGTTCGATGGCCTCGGGCAACTTCAAGGCCGTCTCCAACCAGTACGCGGCGATGCCCTCGATGCACATCGGCTGGTCCCTGTGGTGCGGGCTGACCATCCTCGCGCTGGCCAAGGCGCCATGGGCGAAGATCCTGGGGATGCTCTACCCGGTGCTCACGCTGGTCGTGATCGTCGCGACGGCGAACCACTTCTGGCTGGACGCGGTGGGCGGCATGATCTGCCTCGCGTTCGGATTCACGGTGTCCTACGTCTGGTACCGGGCCCTGCCGCACCAGCTGCCCCGGTGGGTCGAGGACGACCGGCCGAGACGCCGGTGGCTCCGCAGGCCCGGCACGCCGGGTGAGCCCGTCGCGCCCCGGCCGCGGCGCCTGCCCCTCGGACACGCCGTGCGCAGTACGTCGCCGACGCGGACGGCGCCGCCCGGCACCAGTTCGCCGCCCACCCCGACCGCGCCCTCTCCGCGCAGTTCGCCGTCGCCGAGGACGGCGCGGCCCGGCCGGGCCGCGCCGTCCTCTCAGACAGCCCCGTAGAACAGCTCCTCCATCACCGCGCGTGCGCGTCTGGTGGTCCGGCGGTAGTCGTCGATCATGTCGCCGCTGTGACCGCTGTGCGCGCCGTGCCCGTTCTGCGGACCCGAGCCGGGCGCCACCGAACCGGGCCCGTAGCCCAAGTACCGCCCCATCGCGGACAGTTCACGGCCGTCCGAGGGGAACGTGTCGCCCGCTCTGCCGCGCACGAGCATCACGCCGTTGCGCACGCGGGTCGCCAGCACCCAGGCCTCGTCGAGGATCTGCGCGTGCTCCACGGAGAGCAGGCCCGCGGCTTGCGCGGCGGCCAGGGCCTCGCGCGTACGGGTCGTGCGCAGGCCCGGCACGTGCCGGGCGTGCTGCATCTGGATCAGCTGCACCGTCCACTCGACGTCCGAGAGACCGCCCCGGCCCAGCTTCGTGTGGAGCGTGGGGTCGGCGCCGCGCGGCAGCCGCTCGGTCTCCATCCGCGCCTTGAGCCGGCGGATCTCCCGTACGGCGGCCTCGCTCAGGCCGTCGGCGGGATAGCGCAGCGGGTCGATCAGCTCGATGAAGTCCCGGCCCAGCTCCGCGTCCCCCGCCATCGGCTCGGCGCGCAGCAGCGCCTGGCTCTCCCAACCCAGTGACCAGCGGCGGTAGTAGGCGGCGTAGGAGGCGAGGGTCCGCACCAGCGGGCCGGTCTTGCCCTCCGGCCGCAGATCGGCGTCGATCATCAACGGCGGGTCGGTCGTGGGCAGTTGGAGGAGTCTGCGCATCTCGGAGACGACGGTGCTCGCGGCCCGTGACGCCTCGTGCTCGCTGACACCCTCACGCGGTTCGTACACGAACAGGACGTCCGCGTCGGAGCCGTACCCCTGCTCGTGGCCGCCGAAGCGGCCCATGCCGATGACCGCGAACCTGGCGGGGAGGGTGTCGCCCCAGGTCTGGCGCACGGCGGCGCGCAACGCGCCCGACAGCGTGGCGGCGTTGAGGTCGGTGACGGCTCTGCCGACCCGGTCGACCAGCTCACCGGGGTCCTCCTCCGCGGGGTTCTCCTCGGTGCCGTAACTGCCGATGATGTCGGCCGCGGCGGTGCGGAACAGCTCGCGGCGGCGGACCCCGCGGGTGACGGCGACGGCGATCTCCGCGGTCTCCGCCCGCCCCACGGCGGCCAGCACCTCCTGCTCCAGATGTTTGACGCCCCGTGGTTTCAGGCCGCCCGGGTCACCGAGGATGGCCACCGCCTCCGGGGCCCGCAGCAGCAGGTCGGGGGCGAGCCGGCCGGCGGAGAGCACGCGGGCCAGATTCTCGGCCGCGGCGCCCTCGTCCCTGAGCAGCCGCAGGTACCAGGGGGTCTTACCGAGCGCGTCGGACACCTTGCGGAAGCCCAGCAGACCGGCGTCCGGGTCGGCGGAGTCCGCGAACCAGCCCAACAGCACGGGCAGCAGCGTCCGTTGGATGGCGGCCTTGCGGCTCACACCGGACGACAGTGCCTCCAGGTGCCGGAGGGCGGCCACCGGGTCCGCGTAGCCGAGGGCTTCCAGGCGCTGGCCCGCCGCCTTCGTGCTGAGCCTGATCTCGCCGGGGGCGAGCTGGGCGACGGCGTCGAGCAGCGGCCGGTAGAAGATCTTCTCGTGCAGCCGCCGGACCACCGAAGCGTGCCGCCGCCAGGCCCTGTTGAGCTCGGAGACCGGTTCGGTGCGCAGCCCGAGGGAGCGTCCGAGACGGCGCAGATCGGCGTCGTCGTCGGGCAGCAGATGCGTGCGCCGCAGCCGGAACAGCTGGATGTGGTGCTCCATGGAGCGCAGGAAGCGGTACGCCTCGTCGAGCTGCGCCGCGTCGGTCCTGCCGACATAGCCGCCGGCGGCCAGCGCCCGCAGGGCGACGAGCGTGCTGCCGCTGCGGAGCGAGGCGTCGCTGCGGCCGTGGACCAACTGGAGGAGCTGTACGGCGAATTCGACGTCCCGCAGCCCGCCGGGGCCGAGCTTGAGTTCGCGGTCGATCTGGCCGACGGGGATGTTGTCGACGACCCGGCGGCGCATCTTCTGCACGTCGGGCACGAAGTTCTCGCGGTCGGCGGCCTGCCAGACCATGGGCGAGACGGCGTCCACGTACTCCTTGCCGAGCGCGATGTCCCCGGCGACGGCGCGGGCCTTGAGCAGGGCCTGGAACTCCCAGGTCTTGGCCCAGCGCTGGTAGTAGGCGAGATGGCTGGAGAGGGTGCGCACGAGCGGGCCGTTGCGCCCCTCGGGGCGCAGATTGGCGTCGACGGGCCAGATGGTGCCCTCGGCCGTCGTCTCGGAGCAGATCCGCATCATGTGGGCGGCCAGCCGGGTGGCCGCCTGGACGGCCTTGGCCTCGGTGTTCGAGGTGTCGGCGGCGCCGTCCTCGGTACCCCCGCGTTCGCGCACCGCCGAGTGGGCGGGCTCGCCGACGAAGATGACGTCGACGTCGGAGACGTAATTCAGCTCGTTGCCGCCGCACTTGCCGAGCGCGACGACCGCGAGCCGGCACAGCGCCGCGTCCTCGGGCGCGGCGGCGCGGGCGACGGCGAGCGCGGCGCGCAGCGTGGCGATCGCCAGGTCGGCCAGCTCGGCGGCGGTCTGGGCGACGTCGGTCGTCCCGCAGACGTCGCGGGCGGCGAGGGAGAGAAGACAGCGGCGGTAGGCGACGCGCAGCGAGTCGACGTCGTGCGCCTCGGCGAGACCGGCCTCGAACTCGGTGACGCCGGGGTGCAGATCGGCCGACTCGTAGGTGACGAGGACCTGCCAGTCGGCGGGATGCCGCGCCAGATGGTCCCCGAGGGCCTCGGACGCCCCGAGCACACCGAGCAGCCGGTCCCGCAGCGGCTTGGCCGCGAGCAGCGTGTCCAGCAGTCGGTGCCGGCCGTCGGGATCGTGCGCCTCGACCAGCCGGACGAGACCGCGGAGCGCCAGATCGGGGTCGGCGGTGGCGCCGAGGGCGTCGAGGAGGACGGAATCGGCCCGTACGGACGCGATCTCGGGAGCACCGAGCAGCCGTTCGGCCGCGGAGGGGTCGGTGAAGCCGTGCCGGAGCAGGCGGGTGAAGGTACTGCTCCTGCGTCCCTGCACCGTCATTCGGCCTTTCGTCCGTCCGATCAAGGTCGGGCCCGAGCCTAGTACTCCGGCGGTCGCGGGGGGCCGGGCCACTCCTCCGGGGTCGGATCGTGATCTCGGCCGATGAGTCCTCGCGTCGCGGCCGGTCACCACTTGCGGAAGGGTCGTGGGCGTACTCCCGTACACGGCCGCAGAGCCTTTTCCCGAAAGGACCGCGCCATGGCGCACAAGGAACCGTCCAGCACCCACCTGGATGCCCGCTACAGCGACCCGAGGGCCGCCGCGGGCGACTGGGCCGACGCGGTGACCCGGCTGACGGAGGCGGAGGTCTTCTGGCTGTCGACCGTGCGTCCCGACGGCCGCCCCCATGTCACCCCGCTGATGGCGGTCTGGCAGCGGGACACGCTGTATTTCTCCTCGGGCGAACGGGAGCGCAAGGTCCTGAATCTGAACGAGAACCCCGAGGTCGTCCTGACCACCGGCACGAACGCGCTCGACGAGGGCCACGACCTGGTGATCGAGGGCGAGGCGGTACGCGAGAGGGACGACGCGCGGCTGCGCGAACTGGCCGCCCTGTGGGAGTGCAAGTACGGGCCCGTCTGGCACTTCGATGTGAAGGACGGGGCGTTCGGGGGCGCCGAGGGCCCGGCCCTGGTCTTCGGGGTCACCCCCCGCACGGCCTTCGGCTTCGCCAAGTCCCCGTACGGCCAGACCCGCTGGCGGTTCTCCTGACACGCGCCGTCCCCGGTAGCCGCGCGGGGCCCGTCGGTACCGTCTCCCGTCCCGTCCGGTCCGCGGCCGTTCACGGGGAGCGTGCGGATCCAGGTAGCTCCGCCGGGAGATAGATCCCTGGCGGTGTGACCGACGGAGTCCGGCGTGGCACGCACCTCACCTCACCCTCTCCTCTCCCGCGCGGGCTCGATGGCCGGGGACCGCCGCCCCTGGCGTTCGGTGCGCCTGTACGGCCTGCGGTACAGGCCCGCGCCCTGGCCGGGGCGGCCCGCGCGGCCCGGTGGCCGGTGCCGGAGGCCGTACGCCGGAGCGTGGACGTCCGCTTCTGGGCGCGCGCCGACACCCGCGACCGCTGTGTGTCGTCGCGGGCCGCGATCGACGAGCGCCGGGACCGGCGGCGCCCGCGTGAGCGCCGCGCCGGCTGGTCGACGCCCCCGGCACCGGCGTACTCGCGCTCGACGCGGCGGACTCCGTGGGCGTGCCGCCCGCCCGCCACCGGCATGACGCCCGCCGGTTCTCTTGAGGTGGTCTGGACACGTGGTCGTACCATGGGTCATCGCCATGGACACGATCAGCATGTGGGAATTCGTCGCGCTCGCCGCGGCAGCCGCCCTCGTCGGCTTCTCCAAGACGGCGGTCAGCGGTGCCAACACGGTCAGCCTCGCGGTGTTCGCCGCCGTACTCCCCGCCCGCGAGTCGACCGGGG
Organism: Streptomyces sp. S4.7; assembly: GCF_010384365.1. Classification (NCBI taxonomy): domain Bacteria; kingdom Bacillati; phylum Actinomycetota; class Actinomycetes; order Kitasatosporales; family Streptomycetaceae; genus Streptomyces; species Streptomyces sp. S4.7. The sequence continues at coordinate 1,943,374 of NZ_CP048397.1, forward strand.
TTCTCCTGCCGATCCTCATCGTCGGTGACACGATCGCCGTCCTCACCTACCGCCGCCACGCGCACTGGCCCACGCTGTGGCGGCTGTTCCCGGCGGTCGCCGGGGGTGTGGTGGTCGGCACCGTCTTCATGCTGTGGGCCGACGACGCAGCCGTACGCGTCTCGATCGGTTCGATCCTGCTCCTGATGGCGGGGGTGACGATCTGGCGGCGCCGTCACGTGACGGAGGAGGAGGCCCCGGAGGAGACGGCCGCGCTCAAGGGCCGCGTCAAGGCCCGCTCGTACGGGGTGCTCGGCGGCTTCACGACGATGGTCGCCAACGCGGGCGGCCCCGTGATGTCGCTCTACCTGCTGTCGGCCGGCTTCCGGAAACTCGGCTTCCTGGGCACGTCCGCGTGGTTCTTCCTGATCGTCAACACCAGCAAGGTGCCCTTCAGCGTGGGCCTCGGCCTGATCGACCGCGAGTCGCTGCTGCTGGACGCGCTGCTCGTGTTCTTCGTCCTGCCCGGCGCCCTCATCGGCAAGCTCTGCGTGGACCGTATCGACCAGCGGGTCTTCGAGCGGCTGGTGATCGGCGCGACGATCCTGGGCGGTCTCCAGCTCCTCCTGCGCTGAGCCGGCGGCGCTCTGCGCACCGGCGAGACATACCCGCCCCGTCCGTGATCAGATATCTGAAGGCTCGTCAGGCACCGAGTGGGGGGAACGGACCATGAGCGGTGATCGGACCGGCGAAGACACACTGACCCGTATACGTCCGGACGATCTGGATCCGGGGGCGGTCGTGGCGCAGTCGCTGGACAACCAGTGGGTCGGCGCCGACCTGGCCCGGAGAATGATCGCGAAGGGCAAGTCCCTGAGCGATGTCCAGGATCAGCGGAACGACCAGGTGCGCGCCGAGTACTTCCGCAGCCTGATCAATACCCGGCAAATCGTTGTGAACCGCGTGTTCTTCTACAACAACCCCGCCATGAGCCGCGACCTCTCCGAGGGCGGGGAGGCCCGGCGGGCCCATCAGAAGCTGCTGGCCGACGGCGCCCTCGTCCCCTTCCTGCTCGGCGAGCGCGAGCCCACCGACCGCCCGCGCCTGGATGTGGACGAGGCCGCTTTCGACGCCTGGTGCGACACTCTGGCGGAGATGCCGGCCACGGAGCGGGTGACATGCCTGCGCATGTCCTGGAACGACCAGGAGAACGCCAGGGACGCCAAATCGGCCCTGATCAATCCGTTCGCCGCCAGGGTGCAGGGACTGACCGCCAAGGACATTCCGCTGCTCGCCTCCCAGGTCGGCGTACCGGAGAAGAGGATCAGCGCATTCGCCGAGAAGATCGGTGAGGTCGTCGACCACAGCAACCACGAACGCATACGTGACGGCGCCGTCACCCGCAATCTGCTGTACCAGAAATTCGTGTGCGTGGACGGCACGCCCGTCACCGAGGGCCGCTACGACCGCGACAAGCCCTTCGCCGCCGAGATCAAGCAATTACTGGACCTCGTCTACAACGTCAATCTCGCCGACGCCCTGGGCATGTATCCGCTCACCCCGACGGGCAGTCTGCGCCGGGTGGCGCTCCAGGAGTGGCGGGACGTGCGCGCCAATTCGGCCGACGGGATCATCCGGGACCCCGAGCAGTTGGTGAAGTTCCTCCAGCGGCAGGCGTTCTCCACCGTCCAGGACCGGCTCACTCCCTCGGCGATCGACACCCTTGGCCTCGAGGACATCTGGCGGCTGAGGCAGAGCGGCGCCTGGCACCGTTACATGGAGGCGTTCACGTCGCTGACGGGCGATCCGGCGGCTTTCCACGACAATGTCGGCGACGTCCTCGACCGGTACGTTCGGCTGAATTCCGAGATCATCGGGGTCGCCGGGGCCGGCCGCGGTCCCGCGGTCGAGGCGAACAACTGGTCGCCCGTCGTCGAAGTCGCCCTCACCATCGGCGGAGCCGTTTTCACCGCGGTGACCGGGCAGGAGGGATTCGCCGTCGCCGCGAGTGTGGGGGCCGCGGTGTCGGGATCGCGCGGCGGTTCCGTCCAGTTGGTCCTGCGCAATCGGACGGCCGGGAAACGGGAGCAGAAATTCGCCCGTGAGATCGCCTCCGTACGGCTGGACACCGAACAGGAGTGGACCCGGTTCCATGAGCTGGCCCGCCGGCTTCCGGGATATACGGAACACGCCGGATCCCCGTCCGCCACCAGTTCCACCACCATCCAGGAGACCGACGACGTACCGGAGTACTGACGCCCCATGAAGCACCCCCCTCCCACCTACGAGGAACTGCGCCGCGACCGCCCGGAGATGTTCGCCAACGTTCCGGACGGGATCGAGGTCCTCCTCGACCCGGCCGACATCGAGGCGGCCCGGCGCAGCGTCGGATCCGACGAACCGGTCGGCGTGGTGTACGGCGACCGGTTCATCACGCTCGTCCGTGACGCCGTCCGCTTCCCCGGGGGCGGGCTGGGCCTCCACCTGCGGGTCCTGCCCGCGACAGGCGCCCCCGGGGTGGTGGTCCTGCCGCTGGTCGGCGCGGGCCCGGACGGCCCCGACGTCGTCCTGGTCGAGCACTACCGGCACGCCACCCGCGCCTGGCACCTGGAGGCACCGCGCGGCAACGGGGAAGCGGGGTCGGCGGCGCCCGAGAACGCGATCCGCGAGCTCAGGGAGGAACTGGGCGTCCGGCTCGACGAGTTGATCCCGCTCGGCAGGGTCCACGCCGACACCGGACTGCTCGGCTCGCACGCCGAGCTGTACGCGGCCCGCATCTCGGCGGTCGGGGCACTGGACACCGCGGAGGGCATCCGGCGGGCCGTCGTCATGCCGCTGCGCCGGGCCGAGGAGCTGATCGGGCGGGGTGGGATCACCGACGGCTACACCATCGCCGTCCTCACCCGCGCCCGACTGGCGGGACTCTTCCCGCAGGACCGGGACCACCCGGCCACCTGACGCACGCCGACGTCCGACCGCGCCGGCGTACGGTCCGGAACCGGCCGCTACAGCACCGGCAGCAGGGCCTTCAGCTCGAAGGCGGTGACCTCGGAGCGGTACTCCTCCCACTCGCGCTTCTTGTTGCGGAGGAAGAAGTCGAAGACGTGCTCGCCCAGTGTCTCGGCGACCAGTTCGCTGCGCTCCATCAGCGAGATCGCCTCGCCGAGGTTCTGCGGCAGCGGCTCGATGCCCATCGCGCGGCGCTCGGCGTCGGACAGGGCCCACACGTCGTCGTCGGCGCCCGCCGGGAGCTCGTAGCCCTCCTCGATGCCCTTGAGGCCCGCGGCCAGCAGTACCGCGTAGGTGAGGTAGGGGTTGGCGCCGGAGTCGATGGAGCGGACCTCCACGCGCGCGGAGCCGGTCTTGCCGGGCTTGTACATCGGGACGCGGATCAGTGCGGAGCGGTTGTTGTGGCCCCAGCAGATGTAGGAGGGGGCCTCGCCGCCCGAGCCCGCGGTGCGGGTGGAGCCGCCCCAGATGCGCTTGTAGGAGTTGACCCACTGGTTGGTGACGGCCGAGATCTCGGCGGCGTGCCGGAGGAGTCCGGCGATGAAGGACCGGCCGACCTTGGAGAGCTGGTACTCGGCGCCCGACTCGTAGAACGCGTTGCGGTCCCCCTCGAAGAGGGAGAGGTGGGTGTGCATGCCGGAGCCCGGGTACTCGCTGAACGGCTTCGGCATGAAGGACGCGTGGACGCCCTGCTCCAGCGCGACCTGCTTCATGACCAGGCGGAAGGTCATGACGTTGTCGGCGGTGGAGAGCGCGTCGGCGTACCGCAGGTCGATCTCCTGCTGGCCGGGGGCGCCCTCGTGGTGGCTGAACTCCACGGAGATGCCCATGGATTCGAGCATGGTGATCGCCTGGCGGCGGAAGTCCATGCCCACGTTCTGCGGAGTGTGGTCGAAGTAGCCGGAGCTGTCCGCGGGGGTGGGGCGGGTGCCGTCGACCGGCTTGTCCTTCAGGAGGAAGAACTCGATCTCGGGGTGGGTGTAGAAGGTGAAGCCGAGGTCCGAGGTCTTGGCGAGCATCCTCTTCAGGACGTAGCGCGGGTCCGCGAACGACGGGGAGCCGTCGGGCATCAGGATGTCGCAGAACATCCGCGCGGTGCCGGGGGCCTCCGCGCGCCACGGCAGGATCTGGAAGGTCCCGGGATCGGGCTTGGCGATCATGTCCGACTCGTACACCCGCGCGAAGCCCTCGATCGCCGAGCCGTCGAAGCCGATGCCCTCGTCGAATGCCTGTTCCAGCTCGGCGGGGGCGACGGCGACCGACTTGAGGAAGCCGAGCACATCGGTGAACCACAGGCGTACGAAGCGGATGTCGCGCTCCTCCAGCGTACGGAGCACGAATTCCTGCTGCTTGTCCATGTCTGCTGTCCTACCCATCCTTGCCGGTCAGGCCGCCTGCTCCCACGCTGCCGAGTACACCGGGGCACCCGAGCATGACACCACAGGATTTCCGGAAGGTTGCACACCGGCGTACTAAAGCATTGTCGGACACGCGGCCCGTGGTGCGCGCGTCCGGGTGCCTCAGCGGCGGACGGGGGTGCGAGGACGGCCCGCGGCTCAGGCGGTGTGGGCGATCTGGATGAGATTGCCGCAGGTGTCGTCGAACACGGCGACGGTCACCGGACCCATTTCGACCGGCTCCTGCGTGAAGCGCACACCGAGCCCCTGGAGGCGCGCGAACTCGGCGTGGACGTCGTCGACGGCGAAGGAGGTGTACGGGATGCCGTCCGCGACCAGCGCGTCCCTGAAGGGCTTCACGGCGGGGTGTCCGGACGGTTCGAGCAGCAGCTCGGTGCCGTCGGGGTCGGCCGGGGACACCACGGTGATCCAGCGGTCCTCACCCACCGGGACGTCGTTCTTCTTCAGGAAGCCGAGCACCTCGGTGTAGAAGCGCAGCGCCTCGGCCTGGTCGTCGACGAAGACGCCTGCCAGATTGATCTTCATGGGGACTCTCCTGGTGGTTCGGGTGCGGGACCTGAGGCCGTCCCGGCGGGGCTCGCGGGTGCGAGCCAGCGGTCGGTGAGGTGTTCCAGCGGCCCGGTGTTCAGATGGTGGAACTTGTAGCGGCCGTCGCGTCGCGTCTCGACGAGACCGGCGGCCTCCAGAAGGCCCAGATGCTGCGAGACGCCCTGTCTGGACAGGCTGAGGCCGTGCTTGGTCAGCAGCCGGGCGCAGATCTCGAAGAGTGTCTGTCCGTCGCGTTCGGCCAACTCGTCGAGGATCGTGCGGCGAGTCGGGTCGGCCAGGGCCCTGAACACATCATCGGACACACCGGCACTATAGGCAATCATTTCCTTGCCTATCAAGTCCGGCCGCCGCCCGGCGCCGGGCGGCGGGCGGCGGCCGGACTCAGTGGAGCGGAACCGCCGTGTCCGACCAGCCCAGCGGGTACGGCTCCCCGTCGTCACCCGGCATGGGCCGCTCCCCGCCCGCCTCGGTGAACGCCGTGAGGGCCTCCACGAGCGCCGTACGCTGCTCGGGAGCCAGCCGCTGGACGATCGAGGTGATCTCCCGGCGGCGCGCCGCCGAGACGTCCCGTACGAGCGTCCGGCCCTCCTCCGTGAGCCGCAGCACGGTCTCGCGCCGGTCGCCGGGATTGACCCCGCGCTCGGCGAGCCCGGCGGCGATGAGCCGGTCGACCATCCGCATCGCGGTGGAGGGGTTCACCCCCAGCCGCTCGGCGAGCGACACGAGTTTGGCGCCGCCCTGGCCCGAGAGGACCTTCAGCAGCCGGAACTGGGGCAGGGTGACCCGGTCCTGGACGGTGGCCAGTGAACGGACGGAGACGGCCACCAGCAGCCGTGAGGCGATCAGCACGGCCCGGGTGACATCGTCGACGTCGGGCTCGCTCGGCAGGGGTTCCGGAGGGTCGGCCATGCCTCTTTGTACCGCGCCGGGGCCCCCGCCGGCCCCTCCTCGTACCCCTGTGGTCACCACCGCCACAGGCACGTTCCGGACTCGGAACCCGCTGCGCCCTCCTGCTCGGCCACCTGTACGGACTACGATCTGCGCCCATGGGGGGACGGCGGCACATACGCGACGCGCGTCCCACGGCCTTGCTGAGCGCCGTGGTGACGCTGCTCGCCGCGCTCTACGTCTGTCTGGGCCCCTCCGACACGCACGACGCGCGGTCCTCGACCGTGCGGGCGGCAAAGGGCGTGGCGGCACAGCACACGGAGCGGACGGCCGGCGTCGGCATCACCCTCCGTACGGATGCGGAGGCGGCGGGGCCCGCCGCGGCCCCCGAGTACACCTGCCCCTACGACCGGGGCAACTGCCGCTTCGTCCCGCACCTCAGTCCGGCCGTGCTCACCGCGCCGCACCCCGCCGACCCGCTCGGCACCGACGACGTGGGTCCCGCGCGCCTCGCGCCGCCCTCCCACACCGGCCGGGTGTCCCGCTCCGGAGCGTTGCCCCGCGCGCCGGATCTCCACGTCCTTCAAGTACTGCGGACGTAGCCGGGCCCGCGCCCCCACCGGGTTCCAGTACCTCCCCCACCCCCGTTCCGCAGGTTTTCGAGAAGGACGAAACACACACCATGGCTTCCAAGTCCCAGAGCACCGAGCGCAAGGCCCGAATAGAGCAGATGCGCAAGGCCGAGCGCGCGCGTGAGCGGCGCAACCGCATCATCACGATCACGGCGAGCACGGTCGTGGTCGTGGCCCTCGTCGCCTTCGGCGCGTTCGTGCTGAACAAAGAGTCCGAGGACCAGAAGAAGGAAGAGCAGGCCGCCGCCGAGCCCGTGAAGGGCGAGAAGTCCTGGGACGCGAAGGAGCTGGGCCGCGACCACGTCGCCGAGGCGGTCGAGTACCCGCAGACGCCGCCGGTCGGCGGCAACCACAACCAGGTCTGGATGAACTGCGCCGGCGACGTCTACAAGGACGCCGTCCCCAACGTGAACGCGGTGCACTCGCTGGAGCACGGCGCGGTCTGGGTGACGTACAACGACAAGGCGCCCGAGAGTGACGTGAAGGCGCTCGGCGACCTCGTGGGCAAGACGCAGTACACGCTGATGAGCCCCGTGAAGGAGCAGGCCGGGGCGATCATGCTGACCGCGTGGGGCAAGCAGGTCACCGTCGACAGTGCGAAGGACCCGCGCGTCGACCAGTTCTTCGCCAAGTACGTGCAGGGCCCGCAGACACCTGAGCCGGGTGCCGCGTGCACCGGCGGAATGGGCGACCAGTGACCCGCACGAACTGGGCGGCCGTCACGGCGGTCGTACTCGCCCTGCTGTTCGCGGGCGCGGCCACGGTCGCCTCCGCGGGGCGCGAGGACCCGCCCCGCGCGAGCGCCACGCCCACGGAGAACTCGGCCGAGGCGGGCTTCGCCCGTGACATGGCGGTCCACCACCAGCAGGCGGTGGAGATGTCGTTCCTCGTGCGGGACGGCACGGACGACGAGGAGGTGCGCCGCCTCGCGTACGACATCGCCAACACCCAGGCGAACCAGCGCGGCATGCTGCTGGGCTGGCTGGACATGTGGAAGCTGCCCAAGGTCTCCACCGGCCAGGAGCCGATGGCCTGGATGGCGCGGGACGGCGGGCACGCGGGCATGGACGGCATGGAGGGCATGGATCACGGCGCCCACGAGGTCCGTGACGGCTCGCTGATGCCGGGCATGGCGACGAAGACGGAGCTGGCGGCCCTCGGGGCCGCCAAGGGCGAGAAGGCGGAGATCCTCTACCTCCAGCTGATGACCGACCACCACAAGGGCGGCGTCACGATGGCCCGTGGCTGCGCCGAGTTGTGCGAGGTCGACACCGAACGGGCCCTGGCCGAGGGCATGGTGACGGCGCAGCAGTCCGAACTGGGCCTGATGGCCGACCTCTTGAAGGCACGGGGCGCGAAGCCGCGCGCCTGACCACCGGGCGGGCCACACCTGCCCCCGCGAGCGCCGGGCGGGTCGCGTACGCGACCTGTCCGGCGCTTCCGTTTCCGCGCACGGTCCATGCGGCCGACGACATCGCTCACGCATCCGCGTTTCATGCACCCCTACCGCCTATTTCACCCGTACGGGTGACAGCGGTCGCGTACACCGGACGGCCCCATGACGATGGGGGCGCTCGGGGCGTACGGATTGAAGGAGGCAGGAACGCCATGACCACCGCCAAAGACATCATGCATCCCGGCGCCGACTGGATCCCCTCGCACGAGACCCTGGACCGGGCCGCGCAGCTCATGCGTGACCTGGACGTGGGCGCGCTCCCCATCGCCGACACCGGGGAACGGCTGGCCGGCATCCTGACGGACCGCGACATCGTCGTCGGCTGTGTGGCACAGGGCCACGACCCGGCGAAGGTCACCGCGGCCGAGATGGCCCACGGCACACCGCGGTGGATCGACGCGGCCGCGGACGTGGACGACGTGCTCATGGAGATGCAGGACCACCAGATCCGCCGGCTGCCGGTGATCGAGAACAAACGCCTGGTCGGCATGATCAGCGAGGCGGACCTGGCACAGCACCTGTCCGACGCGCAGATCGCGACGTGGATGGAACGGGTGTACGCCACCGGCTGACGGCCCTACGGACGCCCGTGGGCCCGGTACGGGTGTGCGGGCCGCGCCGCGGGGCGGCCCGCACACGCTTCCCCACGGCCCCGCCACCCATCGCGTCAGAAAGACGATTAGACTGTGCCCGTGCCTCAACTACGTCTCGCTCTGAATCAGATCGACTCGACCGTCGGCGATCTCGCCGCGAACGCCGAGGCGATCGTGCACTGGACCCGGCACTCCGCCGAACAGGGCGCGCATCTCGTCGCGTTCCCGGAGATGGTGCTGACCGGCTACCCCGTCGAGGACCTGGCCCTGCGGTCGTCCTTCGTCGAGGCGTCCCGCGACGCCCTGCGCGCGCTCGCCGGGCGGCTCGCCGACGAGGGCCTCGGGGAGCTGCCCGTCGTCGTGGGCTATCTCGACCGGTCCGAGCGGGACCGGCAGCGGATCGGACGGCCGGCCGGATCGCCACAGAACGCCGCGGCGGTGCTGCACCGGGGCGGCGTGGCGCTGACGTTCGCCAAGCACCACCTGCCCAACTACGGCGTCTTCGACGAGTTCCGCCACTTCGTGCCGGGCGACACCATGCCCGTCGTCCGGGTGCGCGGCGTCGATGTCGCGCTCGCGATCTGCGAGGACCTCTGGCAGGACGGCGGCCGGGTCCCGGCCACCCGTTCCGTGGGCGCCGGGCTGCTGCTGTCGATCAACGCCTCGCCGTACGAGCAGGCCAAGGACGACACCCGGCTGGAGCTCGTACGCAAGCGCGCTCAGGAGGCCGGCTGTGTCACCGCCTATCTGGCGATGATCGGCGGCCAGGACGAGCTGGTCTTCGACGGCGACTCGATCGTCGTCGACAGGGACGGCGAAGTGATCGCGCGCGCACCGCAGTTCGCCGAGGGCTGTGTGGTGCTGGACCTCGATCTGCCGGCCGCCGCCACCGAACCGCCGGGCGGCACCGTGGACGACGGTCTGCGGGTCGACCACGTCGTCCTGTCCGAGGAGCCCGTCCCCGCCTACGAGGCGGAGCTGGGCGGCGGCCACGCCGACCGGCTGGACGACGACGAGGAGGTCTACTCCGCCCTGGTGGTGGGCCTGCGCGCGTACGCCGCCAAGAACGGCTTCAGGTCCGTCCTGATCGGCCTCTCCGGCGGCATCGACTCGGCGCTCGTCGCCGCGATCGCCTGCGACGCGCTCGGCGCCGGGAACGTCCACGGCGTCTCGATGCCGTCCAAGTACTCGTCGGACCACTCACGGGGCGACGCGGCGGAACTCGCCCGCCGTACGGGGCTGAACTTCCGCACCGTCCCCATCGAGCCGATGTTCGACGCGTACATGGACTCGCTCTCCCTGACCGGGCTCGCGGAGGAGAACCTCCAGTCGCGGCTGCGCGGCACGATGCTGATGGCGCTCTCCAACCAGGAGGGCCAGATCGTGCTCGCGCCGGGCAACAAGTCCGAGCTGGCGGTGGGGTATTCGACGCTGTACGGCGACTCCGTCGGCGCGTACGGCCCGATCAAGGACGTCTACAAGACGACGGTCTTCCGGCTCGCCCGCTGGCGCAACCGCGCCGCCGAGGAACGCGGTCAGGCCCCGCCCATCCCGGAGAACTCGATCTCCAAGCCGCCGAGCGCCGAACTGCGCCCCGGCCAGGTCGACACGGACTCGCTGCCGGACTACGACGTGCTGGACCGGATACTGGCGATGTACGTCGACCGCGACCAGGGCAAGGACGCGATCGTCGCGGCGGGCTTCGATCCGGCGGTGGTGGCGAAGACGCTGCGCATGGTGGACACGGCGGAGTACAAGCGGCGGCAGTACCCGCCGGGCACCAAGATCTCCGCGAAGGGCTTCGGCAAGGACCGGCGGCTGCCGATCACCAACCGCTGGCGGGAATCGCCGACCGCCTGAGCCCCGGCCCGCTGGAACACCGGCCGCCGAACACCCCTCCCGCCGAACGGGGTCGCCTACTGCGAGAGTTCGATACGGGCGGCGATCGGCAGATGGTCGCTGCCCGTGCGGGGCAGCGTCCACGACGACTTCGGCTCGACGCCCTTGACCATGATCTGGTCGATCCGTGCCATCGGGAAGGCGGCGGGCCAGCTGAAGCCGTAGCCGTCGCCGGCGGCGCCCTGGGTGGAACGCATCTGCGACGTCACGGCGTTCAGGGAACGGTCGTTCATCGTGCCGTTGAGGTCGCCGAGCAGGACGATCCGGTCCATGCGCTCGTCGGCGATCGCCTCACCGAGGGCGTCGGCGCTGTCGTCCCGCTGGTTGGCGGTGAAGCCGGCGTGCAGTTTGACGCGTACGGACGGCAGGTGCGCCACGTAGACGGCGATCGCGCCCTGGGGTGTCATCACCGTGGACCGCATCGCGCGCGTCCAGCCCATCCGGATGTCGACGGGGCGGCTGCCGCTCAGCGGGTACTTGCTCCAGAGCCCCACCGTGCCCTGCACCGAGCGGTACTTGTACGTCGCGCCCAGCGCCTTCTCGTACGTGGGAACCGCCGACGCCTTCAGCTCCTCCAGCGCCACGACGTCCGCGCCGGACTCCACGATCTCCCGCGCGGTTCCCTCGGGGTCGGGGTTCTCGGCGTTGACGTTGTGCGTGGCGACCGTCAGATCGCCGCCGGTGCCCGACTTTCCGATGAGCAGTCCGCCGAAGAGGTTGACCCAGACGACGGTCGGCAGCAGCAGCGCGATCAGCGCGGTGGCGGAGCGCCGTACCAGCGCGGCCACGAGAAGCACGGGTACGAGAAGTCCCAGCCACGGCAGGAAGGTCTCCATGAGACTGCCCAAGTTGCCGATGCGGTTGGGGACCTGGGCGTGCAGGATCATCAGCAGCGCCGTCAGGACGGCGAGCACCGCGACGACGACGCCCCGCCGCCAGATGCCCCGGTCGCCGCGCCAGCGGTCGGCGAGGGTCCGGATCCGGCTCTTGGGAGGGTCGTTGTCGTCGGCGCCGTCCACCCGGGACTCAGCCGTGTACTCCTGCGTCATTCCGCCGCCCTCACTGCCTTGCCGTTCACGCCCGCCACCGACCCTAGGCGATGACGCGCGCATTCCCCGCCGTCCCCGACGGCCGTACGGGCAGAAGGACGACCGTCGTGGGGCGTCGGGTTCCGGACACGGGCGGTTACCGGGCGGCTGTGACACATGACGCACGACGGGCGAGGCCGCGCGGCGGGCGGTCAGCTCCCCGTGTCACCGGCCGTCCCACCGGCGCTCTCCCCGGCCCCGGCCCCGGCTCCGGCCCCGTGCTTGCCCTGGGCCTTGTTCCCGGCTCCGTCCCTGGGGCGGAGCCCTTCGAGCAGCGCCCGGAGGATGCGTTCGGCGAGGTCGTCGTCCAGCGGGGCGTCCTTGCGGTGAATGGTGCGCACCAGCATGGGGCCGACGATGAGTTCGTCGATCAGCTCCACGTCGATGTCGTCCCGGAGTTCACCCGCGGCGACGGCGCGGCGCACCGCCGCCGTCATGGCGGCGCGCCGCGGCGCGATCACGGTGTGGTGATACGCGTCCCACAGCTTCGGATGGCTCTTCATCTGTGCGAAGACGTTGTACAGCAGGGCGGAGCTGCGCTGCGCGAGACCGCGTCTGCGCAGGGATTCCAGACCGACGAGGATGTCCGCGAGGCCGGAGGTCCCCGACAGGGCGGGCTCGGGCGGCTCGATGGCGCGCAGGACGTCGACGAAGAGCTCTTCCTTGTCGCTCCAGCGCCGGTAGATGGTGGCCTTGCCGACGCCCGCCGTCCGCGCGATGCGCTCGATGGAGAGCCCCGCCAGCGGCTCCCCCTCTTCGAGAAGCTTCACCACGGCCTGCAGGATGGCGCGTTCGGCCGCCTCACTGCGCGGCCGGCCTCGCCGGGGCTCCTGCCCCTGGTCCCGCTCCTGCCCTCGCAACGGCCCACCTTTCGCCCTGCCCCGCCACCCGCACGCCGCGCACGGTCCGCCCGATTCTCGCCGACGCCGGCGTGCCCGGTCGAACGCCCGACACCGGCCGATGCCCCGGCCGGAAAGGTCGACCCTCTCGCGCGGCACTTGAGCGGCGCTTGATTCCGACCACCGGACGGTGCCCCGACCGGGGCCCTGGGGCGTATCCGCAGAGTCCCGCCCGGCCCGCGGGCGGACGGCGCCGCTTTCCGGACAGAACCTAGTCGTGGACGGCCGGCGCCGCCTCGACCGGGCGCTCCGACCGCTCCTGCGGTGTGGACCGCTCCGGGGCCGTACGGCCCGGCATGAAGAGCGCGACCACGACGGTGCCGATCAGCGCGACAGCGGCCGAGCCGAGGGCCGTGACGTGCATGGCGCTCAGGAAGGCGTCGTTCGCGGAGGAGACCAACGGGGCGCCGGCGGGGCCGAGTTTCTCGGCGACGGCCAGGGTCGCCTCGATCGACTCCCCCGCCGTGTCACGCGCCGCGGCCGGGACGGCGCCGAGGTGCCCCTCGATCTCGCCGCGGTAGGTGGTGGAGAGCAGCGAGCCGAGTACGGCGATGCCGAGCGCGCCGCCGACCTGCCGGAAGGTGTTGTTGACGGCCGATCCCGAGCCGGCCTTCTCGCGCGGCAGGGCCTGCATGACGGCGACCGTCACCGGCGGCATGATGTGGGCCATTCCGGTGCCCTGGACGAAGAAGACCAGGCACAGCACCCAGACGGGCGTGGTGGCGTCGAAGAGGGAGAACGCCGCGAGACCGGCCGCGACGAGCAGCATGCCGCCGGTGCAGACCGCGCGGGCGCCGAACCGGTCCACGACGAGCCGGGCGCGCGGCGCGAAGACCATCTGCGCCACGGCGAGCGGCACGATCAGCAGGCCCGAGTCGAGCGCGCTGTATCCGCGCACGCTCTGGAGGTAGAAGGCCGAGAAGAAGGTCACACCCATCAGCGCGAAGAAGACCAGCGCGATCGCGGCGACGGCGGCGGAGAAGGCCGGCTTCTTGAAGTAGGACATATCCATCGACGGGTGGTCGCTGCGCTTCTCGTGCACGACGAACGCGGCCAGGACGGCCAGACCGCCGGTGATCGAGGCCAGCACCGTGGCGTCGGTGAAGTCGGCGAGTTCGCCCGCGCGGATGATCCCGTACACGAGCAGGACGAGGCCGACGATCGACAGCAGTACGCCGACCGGGTCGACACGGCCGGGGTCGGGGTCCTTGGAGTCCGGCACCAGCAGCGCCATCGCGATCAGCGCGATGATCACCACCGGGACGTTGACCAGGAAGATCGAGCCCCACCAGAAGTGTTCGAGCAGTACGCCGCCGGTGATCGGCCCTATGGCGATGGCCAGTCCGACGCTGCCCGCCCAGATGCCGATGGCCTTGGGCTGCTCCTCGCGCTCGAAGACGTTCATCAGGACGGCGAGGGTGGCCGGCATCACGAACGCGGCACCGAAGCCCATCACGGCGCGGTACGTGATGAGTTCACCGGGCGATCCGGACATCGCGGCGAGCGCGGAGCCGATGCCGAAGACGACGATGCCGAAGAGCAGCACCCTCTTGCGGCCGAAGCGGTCGCCGAGCAGACCGGAGGTGAAGAGCAGACCCGCGAAGACGAGGGTGTAGGAGTTTATGGCCCACTCCAGCTCGCTCTGGGTGGCGCCGATCCCGACCGGCTCGGGGCTCGCGATCGTCTTGACCGCGACGTTCAGGATCGAGTTGTCGAGCACCACGATGAGCAGGCTGAACATGAGGACGCCGAGGATGGCCCAGCGTCGCCGGTGGACGGCTTCGGGGACCCGGCGCTCCGTGACGCGGACGCCGGGCGGCGCGGAGGACGGTGGCGGTGGTGCGGACGAGGGTGAGGGTGTGGGCATGACGACGAGCGTAAGCCCATTTCAATACGATACCGTCTCGTATTGTAAATTCTTTACCCGGGGACCGGTGAGAACGGAGTAGCCCCACTTCCCGTCGGTGGCACCCGGATGCCACCATGGACACGGTCCGGGGACACCGTCAGGGTGCCTCGAGATGACGAAGGAGTCGTAAGCCATGACGTCCGAGGCTGCGCAGAACCCCTCACGTGATCCCAAGTCGCTGTACGGCGGCACGGGCACCCGCCGCGTCACCGTCCATGACGTCGCCGCCGCCAAGCGGCGCGGCGAGAAGTGGCCCATGCTCACCGCGTACGACGCGATGACCGCGTCCGTGTTCGACGAGGCCGGTATCCCGGTCATGCTCGTCGGCGACTCGATGGGCAATGTCCACCTCGGCTACGAGACGACCGTACCCGTCACCCTCGACGAGATGACGATGCTCTCCGCGGCCGTCGTGCGGGGCACCAGGCGCGCCCTCGTCGTCGGCGACCTCCCCTTCGGCTCGTACCAGGAAGGGCCCGTACAGGCCCTGCGCAGCGCCACACGCCTGGTCAAGGACGCCGGGGTGGGCGCGGTCAAGCTGGAGGGCGGCGAGCGCTCGCTGCCGCAGACGGAGCTGCTCGTCCAGGCCGGCATACCGGTGATGTCGCACCTCGGTCTGACGCCGCAGTCCGTGAACACGCTGGGCTACCGGGTCCAGGGCCGCGGCGACGAGGCCGCGCACCGCCTCCTGCACGACGCCAAGGCGGCGCAGGCGGCCGGCGCGTTCGCGGTGGTGCTGGAGCTGGTGCCCGCCGAGGTCGCCGCCGAGGTCACCCGGTCGCTGGAGATCCCGACCATCGGCATCGGCGCCGGTCCCGACACCGACGCGCAGGTGCTCGTGTACACGGACATGGTGGGTCTGACGGGCGGCAAGGTGCCGCGCTTCACCAAGCAGTACGCGAACCTCCGCCGGACGCTCGGCGACGCCGCCAAGGCGTTCGCGGACGAGGTCGTCGGAGGAACGTTCCCGCAGGAAGAGCACACCTTCCACTAGCACCACCACAGCAGCCACTGCCGCAAGAGAAGACAGCCCGCCGACATCCCCCATCGGCGGGCTGTCGGCGTTCCAGGCATCCGGCGGACGGCTGTCGGCTGGCTGTCGGGCGGATGTCGGTCGCCTGTCGGTGGCGGCTGGCACGATCGACGGCATGACGCGAATCGACACAATCCCTGCCGACGGCAACTCGGCCGTCACGGTGCGGGGCCTGTCAAGCACTACGGTGCGACCAAGCGCTGGACGGGGTCGACCTGGACGTGCGCGAAGGCACGGTCCTCGGAGTCCTCGGGCCCAACGGCGCCGGCAAGACCACCCTCGTACGCTGCCTGTCCACCCTGATCCTGCCCGACGCCGGCACGGCCGTCGTGGCCGGTTACGACGTGGTGAGGCAGCCGCGGCAGCTCCGCCGCACCATCGGCCCCACCGGGCAGTACGCCTCGGTGGACGAGAAGCTCTCCGGCCGGGAGAACCTGTACATGATCGGGCGGCTGCTCGATCTGTCCCGTACGACGGCCCGCGGGCGGGCGGACGAGCTGCTGGAGCGGTTCTCGCTCACCGAGGCGGCGCGAAAGCCGGTGCTCCAGTACTCCGGCGGCATGCGCAGGCGGCTGGATTTCGCCGCCTCGATGATCGGGCAGCCCGCGGTGCTCTATCCGGACGAGCCGACGACGGGCCTCGACCCCCGCACCCGTAACGAGGTGTGGGCGGAGGTCCAGCGGATGGTCTCCGAGGGAGTGACCGTCCTGCTCACCACGCAGTACATGGAGGAGGCCGAGCAGCTCGCGAGCGAGCTGACGGTCATCGACCGCGGCCGGGTCGTCGCGGGCGGCAAGGTCGACGAGCTGAAGGCGCGGGTCGGCGGCCGGACCCTGGAGATCCGCCCCACCGACCCCGCCCGGCTGCCGGAGATGGCACGGGCGCTGAGTGAGACCGGCCTGGACGGTGTCGCGGGGTCGCAGATCAACGACGGCATGCTGTTCGTGCCCATCCTCGCCGATGTGCAACTGACCGCCGTGATCGGCCTGCTGGCCGGGCGCGGGTTCGACATCGCGCACATCGGCACCCATCTGCCCAGTCTGGACGAGGTGTTCCTGGCGATCACGGGCGAGAAGACGAGCGAACAGGCCGACGACGTGCGCGACGCCGCCCGCGACGACGCGCGGACGAAGGAGGTCGCGGCATGAGTACGGTGACGACGACGGAAGTGACGGACACCGCGCCGTCCCCCCGCCCCGAACCGCCCCTCCGGGCGGTCTCCGACGAGGGCCGGATCGGCCTGCGGGCCAATCTGCGGCCCATCGGCGCCCTCGCGCGCCGCAATGTCCTCCAGATCAAGCAGGACCCGGAGTCGATGTTCGACGTCCTGCTGATGCCGATCGTCTTCACG
Organism: Streptomyces sp. S4.7; assembly: GCF_010384365.1. NCBI lineage: Bacteria > Bacillati > Actinomycetota > Actinomycetes > Kitasatosporales > Streptomycetaceae > Streptomyces > Streptomyces sp. S4.7. The sequence goes on from NZ_CP048397.1 coordinate 1,960,077, forward strand.
CTGCTGTTCGTGTTCGTCTTCGGCGGGGCCGTCGCGGGCAAGGGCAACCAGTCCGAGTACGTCAGCTATCTGGTGCCCGGTCTGATGGCGATGATGGGGCTCAACGTCTCGATGGCGGTGGGCAGCGGGATCAACGAGGACTTCCAGAAGGGGGTCATGGACCGGTTCCGGACGATGCCGATCGCCCGGTCGTCCGTCCTCATCGCGAAGATCGTGGTCGAGGTCGGCCGGATGATGGTCGCCTTCGCGATCCTGCTGATCGTGGGCTTCGTGCTCGGTATGGAGATCGAGAAGACGGACAGGGTGGCCAGCGCGGTCCGCTCGACGGGGTCGAGCAGGTCCCACGACCAGTCCACGACGGCGCGCAGCGTCTGCTGTCTGGGCAGTACGGTGCGGCTGCCGCCGGTCAGCAGCCGGAAGCGGTCGTCCAGGCGGTCGGCGATCTGCCGGGGGGTGAGCATCCGCAGCCGGGCGGCGGCCAGTTCGATGGCGAGCGGCAGCCCGTCGAGCCGGCGGCAGATCTCGTCGGCCGCGACGGGGTCCTCGTCCGTACGGAAGCCGGGCCGGGCGGCGGCGCCGCGGTCGGCGAGCAGCCGCAGCGCCAGTACGGTCAGCAGCGCGCGCAGCCTGGAGCCGCCGACGGCGTACGGGGTGCCGTCGGCGCGCAGGGCCCGCGTGGGGCCGAGAAGCCGGTAGCGCACCCCACCATTGTCCGGCACGGCCATCCGGTCGGCCGCCCGCTCCCCCGAGTCCGCCGTCCTCATGCGCCGCCCCGGCCCTCCCGCCGTCTGCCCGTACGCCGCCCCGCGCCGCCGGAACCGACCCCCGCGGGCGAGACGTACTCGCCGTGTCGCCTGTACGGTCGGGCACGCCCCGCGCCGCCGACCGCATCCCGCCCGCACCCTCAGGAGCCGCGAATGACCACCGCCCCCTCCCGTCGCGACCGGCGGATCAGTCCCGTCTTCCTCGGGATCGCCGCCGTCATGGCGGCCACGGGGTGGGCGGTGTGGACCGACTTCGCGGCGGACGCCCGTATCGCCGTCTTCCTCTTCGTCACCTCGGCGTGGGTGGTCTCCCTGTGTCTGCACGAGTACGCGCACGCGCGCACCGCCCTGCACAGCGGCGACATCTCCATCGGAGCCAAGGGCTATCTGACGCTCAACCCCCTCAAGTACACCCACGCGTTGCTGAGCATCGTGCTCCCCGTGATCTTCGTCATCATGGGCGGCATCGGTCTGCCGGGCGGCGCCGTCTTCATCGAGCGCAGCCGCATCCGGGGCCGGTGGCGGCACAGTCTGATCTCGGCGGCGGGCCCTTTGACGAACGTCCTCTTCGCGGTCGTCTGCACGGCCCCGTTCTGGCTGGGCATGCTCGACGGCGTACCGATGATCTTCCGTTTCGCGCTCGCGTTCCTCGCGCTGCTCCAGGTGACGGCGGCGATCCTCAACTTCCTGCCGGTGCCGGGACTTGACGGCTACGGCGTGATCGAGCCGTGGCTGTCGCGCAAGTTCCGCGCGCAGGTGGAGCCGTTCGCGCCGTTCGGACTGCTCGCGGTCTTCGGCGTCCTGTTCATCCCCGAGGTGAACATCGCGTTCTTCAACGGGATCGACGCGATCCTGAGCGGCCTCGGCATCTCCGATCTGGAGACGTACTGCGGCCAGAACTTCTACCGCTTCTGGAAGACGCGCGACGAGCTGTGCCAGTCGTTCGTCAGCTAGCACCGGCCCGGCCGGACGCCTTCGCCCTGCGCCGGTAGTACCACGTCATGTTCGACGACAGTCCGGCCAGCAGCACCCACACGACGCCGAGCCAGATCTCCCCCCGTACGAAGGCCACCACGGCCGCCGTGGTGGCCAGGAGGCAGACGACGAGGGCGTAGAGAGCGAGGCGGGGCATGGGGTCGGCTCCTGTCGGGGGCGTGACGGACGTGCGTACGGCGCCCGTCCAGTGTCCCCCACCCCCATGCCCGCCCGCGCCCAGGTCCGTCCCCGGGGGACACGGTGCGCCGGGGACCGTCAGACGTCGGTCACGCGCAGACCCGCGTGCGCCTTGTAGCGGCGGTTGACCGAGATCAGGTTCGCCACCAGCGACTCCACCTGGTGCGCGTTGCGCAGCCGCCCCGCGAACACCCCGCGCATTCCGGGGATACGGGCCGCCAGCGCCTGCACGATGTCGGTGTCGGCCCGTACCTCGCCGAGCACCATCACATCGGTGTCGATCTGCTCGACGGCGGGGTCCTGGAGCAGTACGGCGGACAGGTGGTGGAAGGCGGCGGTGACGCGTGAGTCGGGCAGCAGGGCGGCGGCCTGTTCGGCGGCGCTGCCCTCCTCCGGCTTCAGCGCGTAGGCGCCCTTCTTGTCGAAGCCGAGCGGGTTGACGCAGTCGACGACGAGCTTGCCCGCGAGCTCGTCCTTGAGCGATTGCAGCGTCTTGGCGTGGCCCTCCCAGGGCACCGCGATGATGACGATGTCGCTGCGGCGCGCGCATCCGGCGTTGTCGGCGCCCTCGACACCGAGGCCGAGTTCGGCCGCCGCCGCCTCGGCACGCTCGGCGGCGCGGGAGCCGATGATCACTTTCTGCCCGGCGCGTGCCAGCCGGTAGGCGAGCCCGCGTCCCTGGTCGCCGGTGCCGCCGAGAACTCCGACGGTCAGGTCCGAGACGTCGGGAAGCTCCCACGGGTCCTTGGCGGGGGGCTTCGGCGTGCTGCCGCTGTCGGTAGAGGTCATGGCCTCGACATTACTTGCCGGTCCGAGAGGCTTCCGGCACGGCCCTCGTCGCCCCCGCACGGCCGGAGTGCCCCGTTCGGGTGACGCGGCGCCGACCCCCGGCGCGGGGCGCGGTGCTCCGGCAGGATCCGGGCCCATGGATGCCGTACGCGTCGCCCTGCTCCGTGAAGTCCTGGCCGGTACGCGGTGGCCGGCGGCGACCCGCCGGTTCGCCGCCTCACTGCGGTCGTCCGTCGTGCCGCACGGGGGCGGGCTGCTGCTCGTCGGGACACGGGCGTACGAGCCGTGGCATCTGGCCGCGCATCTGGTGGACGAGGCGGCGTGGTCCGGCCGTCCGGAGCTGGCACCGCTGCTCGTACGCCACCGGGTGCGTCCCGCCGACCCCGCCCATCTGGCCGTCGGGCTGGGCAGGCTGGAAGGCGCGGGACGGGGCGAGACGCTGCTGCTGGTGGCGCCGGAGCGGCCGGACGGCGGGCTGCTGGAGCGGGTGCACGACGCGCGGAGGGCGGGGGCGACCGTCCTGTCACTGGGGACCGGGGATCCGGAGGTGGTGGGGCTGGCGCACGACGCGCTCACGATCACCCCGGCGGTCCGGGAGGAGGGGGCGGAGGGTGACTCGGGAGAGCCGTGCGATGAGGAGACGGACGAAGGGGAGGCGGACGGGGCGGCGTCGGGGGTCGACCTCGACATGGTCCAGCACCTGGTGAGCGCGGCGGCCGGCGAGAACAGCCTCCCGGCGACGCGCGGCAGGCTCGGCTTCCGCGACCGGCTGTCGCGGCTCGCCGACCAGTTGACCTCGCCGCCGCCGGGCCGCTGGTGACACCGGGACACGGGGCCGGGTAAAGGAGTTGCCCGGGCCGACCGTCACGACGCAGCATGGCCTCTCGTGACCAAGAAGCTGTCGTCGATCCTGCCGGACCTCACTCCGCTGCGCACACTGCGCGAGTTCCGGCTCCTGTGGATCCAGGGCCTGGTGACGTACTTCGGCAGCTCCATGGCCATGATCGCGCTGCCGCTCCAGATCAAGGACCTCACGGACTCGCCTCTCGCGGTCGGCGCGATGGGCGCCGTCGAGCTGGTGCCGCTGATCGTCTTCGGGCTGTACGGCGGGGCGCTCGCCGACGCGGTCGACCGCCGCAAGCTGATCCTGCTCTCCGAGGCGGGCCTCGGTCTGCTCGCGGTGATCCTGCTGATCAACGCGCTGCTGCCGCGGCCGGCGCTCTGGCCGCTGTACGTCGTGGCGGCGGGCGTCTCCGCGCTGGCGGGCATCCAGCGGCCCGCGCTGGACTCCCTGATCGCAAGGATCGTGCCGCACGCCCAGCTGACCGCGGCGGCGGCACTCAACGCGCTGCGCTGGCAGACCGCGGCGGTCGCCGGGCCTGCGGCGGCCGGTGTCGTGGTCGCGTTCTCCGGGACGGCGACGGCGTACGCGCTGACCGTGGCCGGGTTCGTCGCCTCCGTACTGATGTGTCTGCGGCTGCGTCCGGCGCCGCCTTCCAAGGAGGCGACGAAGCCGTCACTGCGCGGGATCGCGGAAGGCGCGCGGTACGCGTCGGGCAAGCCGGTGCTGCTGGGCACGTACGCGATCGATCTGAGCGCCATGTTCTTCGCCTTCCCGCTCGCGATCTTCCCGTTCCTCGCGGAGGACCTCGACGCGGAGTGGGCGCTCGGCCTGATGTACGGGGCGATCCCGCTCGGCTCCGTGCTGATCAGCCTGACCAGCGGCTGGGCCTCGAAGGTACGGCGGCACGGGCTGATGGTCGTGGGCGGCGCGGCCGGCTGGGGCCTGGCGATGACGCTGGCGGGCTGGATGCCGAACATCTGGCTGGTCCTGTCCTGCCTGATGCTTGCGGGCGCGGGCGACATGCTCAGCGGACTGGGGCGCTCGACGATCTGGAACCAGACGATCCCCGAGGAGCTGCGCGGCAGGCTGGCGGGCCTGGAGGTGCTCTCGTACAGCGTGGGTCCGCAGCTCGGCCAGGTCCGCGCGGGCACGGTGGCCGGCTGGACGGGCACCCGCCCGGCGATCTGGAGCGGCGGGGTGGCGTGTGTGGTGGCGGTGGGGCTGCTGGCGGCGGTGCTGCCGAAGCTGATGACGTACGACTCGGAGACGGACGAGGACGCGCTGCGCCGGAAGGCACAGCAGCAGGAGGCGGCGCACGCGGACGCCGATGCGACCGCCGATACGGACGCCGCGGCCCAGGACCGGGCGCCCTCGCCCGGGGTGGCGCTCTGAGGCGGTGCCGGCTCCGGGCTCGGGCACCCGGCGGGGCCGCCGACCGGGGCCGGCGGTCCCGTCCTCGAACGACGGACGGGCCGGAAGTGGCCGGCCGGTCCGGCCCGTTCGTCAGGTCGGGGGACGGTCCTTCGGGTTGTCGTGCCAGCGGGGATCCGTCTCCCAGTCGAGGTTGCGTTCGGCCGCGGTCTCCATCGCGCGTTCCGCCTCCTGTCTGGAGGCGTACGGGCCGAAGCGGTCCTTGGCGGGGCAGTCCGGGCCCTCCTCGACCTTCTTGTGCTGGAGGCAGTAGTACCACTCGCCCGGCTTGCCCGCCGTGCGCTTCTTGAACAGGGCCATCGTCGGCTCCTTCCTCTGAGGTCTGTGGGTCAGGCTGCCCCACCGGCGGCTTTTGAACGCTGGTTAGACTCGCCGGTATGTCTGGCCAGTCGCTGCTCGTGCCCGGGGAACTCTCCCCCGTCCGTTCCGTACCCGGAAGAATCCCGCGTCCCGAGTACGTCGGGAAACCTCTGCCGACCCCGTACACCGGCCCGGAGGTGCAGACCGACGAGACCGTCGAGCTGATGCGGATCGCCGGCCGGATCGCCGCGCGGGCGATGGAGGAGGCCGCGAAACACATCGCGCCCGGCGTCACGACCGACGCGCTCGACAAGGTCGCGCACGAGTACATGGTGGACCACGGGGCCTACCCCTCCACCCTCGGCTACCGCCAGTTCCCCAAGTCGCTCTGCACCTCGGTCAACGAGGTCATCTGCCACGGAATCCCGGACTCCACCGTCCTGCGCGACGGTGACATCGTGAACCTCGACGTCACCGCCTTCATCAACGGCGTGCACGGCGACAACAACGCCACCTACCTCTGCGGCGACGTCGACGAGGAGTCGACGCTCCTGGTCGAGCGGACCCGTGAGTCACTGAACCGGGCCATCAAGGCCGTCCGGCCCGGCCGGCAGGTCAATGTCATCGGCCGCGTCATCGAGTCGTACGCCAAGCGCTTCGGCTACGGCGTGGTCCGGGACTTCACCGGGCACGGCATCAACTCGTCCTTCCACTCCGGGCTGATCATCCCGCATTACGACAGCCCGCACGCGACGACGGTCATGCGGCCCGGCATGACCTTCACCATCGAGCCCATGCTCACGCTCGGCACCCATGAGTACGACATGTGGGACGACGGCTGGACCGTGGTGACGAAGGACCGCAGGCGGACCGCCCAGTTCGAGCACACACTCGTGGTGACGGACACCGGCGCGGAGATCCTCACCCTGCCCTGACCTCGTCCCGGCCCGGCTCCCTGACCACCATCGACCCGCTCCGACCTCGGACGCGGCCTCTCGCGGGGGCCATCGCCCACCAGGTGTCCCCCGCGCGATCAAGGGGTAGCTTTCTTACCGACAGGACGTCGGGAACCAGTTGACTTAGGTAAGCCTAAGTAAGAGGATCGGCGAAGGCAAGCGCCCGTGCTGCCCCGCCGGATCTCGGTCTGGTTTTCCGTCCCCCTCGGCCCCGGAGGCCCGCCTTGGACGCAACCGCCACCGCCACCCCGTTCTCCACGCAGATCCGTGTCGCCTCGCACGAGAAGCACAGCGAGGTGAACACCTCGACCTTCATGAGCGACCTGCTGGGCCGGCGCTTCGGCGTGGAGGCGTACGCGCGCTACACCGAACAGCTCTGGTTCGTGTACCGGGCGCTGGAGGAAGCCGCTCCGACGGTCGAAGGAGACCCGGTCGCCGGCCCCTTCGTCCGGCCCGAGCTGATGCGTACCGACGCCCTGGAGCGCGATCTGACGCATCTGCGCGGTGCCGGCTGGCGGGAGGGCCTTGAGCCGCTGCCCGCCACCGCCGCGTACGCCGCCAGGGTCACCGAGTGCGCCCGCGCCTGGCCCGGCGGCTATGTGGCCCACCACTACACCCGCTATCTCGGGGATCTCTCCGGCGGCCAGGTCGTCCGCGACATCGCGGAGAAGACCTGGGGCTTCGAGCGCAAGGGCGACGGCGTCCGCTTCTACGTCTTCGATCAGATCGCCAACCCGGCGGCGTTCAAGCGCGCCTACCGTGAGCTGCTGGACGCTCTGCCCGTGGACGACCTGGAGAAGCAGCGCATCATCGAGGAGTGCAACCGGGCGTTCGACCTCAACGGGGCCGTGTTCCACGAGCTGGAGGGCGAGTTCCCCCTCAGCGCGTGAGCCCGCCGACGCGGTGGACCGCGCTCAGCGGCGCGGGAGCAGGCGGACGCGTCCACCGATCTCGATCGACCCGTCAGGGCCGGGGGCAGTGAGGATCTGCGACCCCCGGCCCTGAGTGATGTTCAGCGCGCGGCCCAGCTCGGCGGTGAGGAGCAGGGCCGCCGCGCCCGTCGCCTCGTCCTCCACGATGCCGTCGTCGCGGCGCGGGAAGCCGCGCGCCCGTACGCGGCCGGCCGACTCGTCCTCCCACGACCACGCGTAGAGCCAGCCCTCGCCCGGCGGCGGGGCGGGGAGCGCGTCGACCTCGGCGACCGTCCCGTAACGGCGCAGGGTGCGTGGCGGGGACCATTCCGGGCGCGCCGTGATCCAGGTGAACTCGCCGTCCTGGCGCACCCACACCTCGCCGACGGGCGGGTTGACCGTCTCCAGGTCGAGCAGCCAGGCGGCCCCGACGAGCGGGTGCCCGGCGAACGGCAGCCGCAGGCCCGGCGTGTAGATGTCCACATGGCCGCGCTCGGGATCGTCCACGAAGACGGTCTCGCTGAAGCCGAGTTCGGCCGCGAGCGCCTGCCGGGACGCCTCGTCGGGGTAGTCGCGGCCCTCCCGTACGACGCCGAGCGCGTTGCCGTACCGGCCGTCGCCCGCGCAGAAGACGCGCAGTACTTCGATGTCGCCGCCGCTGTCCGCGCCGCGGCCGGCGAAGTCAGTCACCGGATTCCTCCGGCGCGCACGCCGTGCTGATCGAGAACCAGGACAGCACTGGCACCTCCAGGCCTTGCCGTACGGAACCGGGCTGGTCCCGGCCCGGCTGGTGCTGATCGTAGAAGACCTGCCGGATCAAGCGGGAATCGGAGCATCACGTGCGCTGCGCCGTGCCGACGACCCGACAGGGCCGCACCGCGTCGGTCGCGCGGTACGGCCCTGCCCTGCCCCGTGGCCGGGGCCGGTGACTCGGCCCGGCTGTCAGATCTCGCCCGTGGCCGGGTTACGGCGCCGGGCGATGAAGACCGCCGCCCCGCCCGCGACGGCGAGCGCGCCCGCCGCGCCCATCAGGGCGCCGGCCGGGACCTCGGACCCGGTGCTCGCGAGGTTGCCGGTGCCACCCGCGGAACCGCCGACGGAGCCGCCGCCCGCCGTGCCGCCGGTGGTGCCCGAGCCGCCGGTCGTACCGCCGGTGCTGTCGCCCGTGCCGCCCGCACTGCCGGTGCCGCCCGAACCGCCGGGGAGCTGACCGTCCTCGGTGAGGGAGACGGCCGCGGTGAGCGCGTCGAGCGTCTCGCCCTCCTCGTACATGCCGCCGAACGCCTTGGTGCCGTCAGCGGTGAGCGAGGCGGGCACGGCGTCGAGTGCGACGACGCCGTCCTTGGCCTTCAGCTCACCGGCGGGCAGGTCGAGCGTGGCGATGGTCAGGTCCTCGAAGGTGGAGACCTCGTGGGTCGCCCGGTCCTTGGTGCTGACGTCCGCGACGAGGGTGCCCTTGCCGTTCTTGACCTCGGCCTCGAGACCGCTGAGCTCGAGGTCGAGGACGTACGAGCCCTTCTCCTCGTGACCGAGGAAGCGGACCGATCCCTCGAACTCGGCGGACAGCGTCTGCGCTTGAGCGTCGAAGGAGCCGGTGGCCCTGGGGAAGCGGTACGCCTCGCCCGACCGGGTCGCGCCGGCGGCGAGTTCGACCTTGCCGTTGGCGATGGGGCCCGTCACATAGGTACGGAAGCTCTTCTTGACGCCCCAGTCGAGATTGCCGTCCACGATGGGTCCGTCCACGACGGCAGGCGTCGAGGGCTCGTCGGTGGGGTCCGTCGGATCGGTCGGGTCCGTGGGATCCGTCGGGTCGGTGGGATCGGTCGGGTCCGTGGGATCCGTCGGGTCGGTGGGATCGGTCGGATCCGTCGGGTCCGTGGGGTCGGTGGGGTCCGTGGGGGCCTTCACCGCCGTCACCGAGAGCGTCGCCGGGTCCAGCTCGACGCCCGCGGCGTAGAAGCCCGCGAACGCCTCGGAGCCCTCGGCGGTCAGCTCGGCGGGAATGTCCGTGAAGGCCATCGCGCCGTTCTCGCCCTGCCCCGGCCGAACTGTCGTCAGGTCGAGATCGGCGATCGAGACGTCCTCGCGCGTCTCGGACTCGCCCCCGGTCACGCTGGTGACGTCGGCGGTGATCTCCCCGTCCACACGGGTGGTGTTGACCTTCACATCGCTCAACTTGATGTCGAGGACGCCGTGGTGACCCTCGAAGTGCACGCTTCCCTTGAAGGCGGTCGCGGTGGCATGCGTGCCGGTGTCGTAGGTGCCCTTGCCGTCCGTGAAGGTGAAAACGCCGTTTCCGGCGGCCTGGGTGGCACCGTCGGCGGCCGTGATCTTCCCGGCGGCGATGGGCGAGAGCAGGTACTTGCGGAAGGACTCCTTGAAGCCCCACTCCAGGGTGCCGTCCTTCAGTTCGAGTTGCGGCGCGGCGGGCGCTCCGGGGGCGGCCGGGGCGGCGCTGCCGGCCGCGAACGCCGGGACGGCGAGCGCGGTCGCGCCGATGGCCACGACGGTGGCGACCGCTGCGGCAAGGGCTATGGGACGACGGGTGGCTGGCATGTTCGGGGGTCTCCTCGATGAATGGAATGCGCGAAAGGAGCGGGGGGTGGGGAGGGGGGAAGGAAAGTCAGGAGGGTCCCTCGGCACCGGAACCGGGCCCGGAGTCCGGCTCGGAGCCGGAGGCGGGGGCGGGGCCGGGGTCCGCCGACGCCGTCGAGCCACGGCGCCGGACGCCGAGGTACACCGCGAGCGCGGCGGCCAGCAGCAGACCGGCGCCGATGCCCGTGTACGTAAGGGCGTTGGAGGACGAGGAGGCCGGGGCGGAGGCGGCTTCGTCCGCCTCCGCCGGCTCGGTGGGTCCGTCGGCCGCGTCGGTCTTCGGAGCGGCGGAGGCCTCGACGTCACTGCCCAGATCGGGCAGCGCGGGCAGCTTCGCCTTCTTGTCGACGGCGACGGCGAGCGAGACGGGATCCATCACCGTGCCCGCCTTGTACATGGACCCGAACGCCTTGGCACCGGCCTCGGTGAGCGTCGCGGGGGCCTCGGTGAGTGCGGCGAGACCGTTCTTCGGGGTGAAGTCCCCGGCGGCGAAGATGACCAGGGAGACGGCCCGGCGCGGCGCCCCGTCCCCGCTCGTGACGTCGGCGGCCAGGGTGCCCTTCCCGTCCCTCACCTGGACACTGATCCCGCTGAGCCGCAGGTCCAGTTGGTTGCCGGTGAAGCGGACGCTGCCCGCGAAGCCGGCGTCGAGCGTCCCCTTCTTCGCGTCGTACGTGCCCTTGCCCTTCGGGAAGCGGAACAGCGCCCCGCCGTCCTGCGCACCGTCGCCGAGCGTCCAACGGCCCTCGGCGATGGAGCCGGTGACGTACTCACGGAAGGTCCGGCGCACTCCCCAGTCGACGGCCGCGTCCCGGAGAGCGCCCTCGGCCCGCTCGTTCCCGGTCTCGCCGTCGCTCTTGTCCTTGTCGGCCGGCTTCTCGGCGGGCCTCTTCGCCGGGTCCTTCGCGGCGGCCACGTCGACGGAGAGGCTGACCGGGTCGAGCGCAGTGCCCGCCGTGTAGTAACCGGCGAAGGCGGTGGCGCCCTGCGCGGTGAGCGTCGAGGGGACGTTGCTGAGCGCGACCGGGCTGCCGCCTCCCCGCATGTCGATCCCGCCGAGGTCGAGCGTGGCGAGCGGGACCTGCGAGGACGTGGTGACCTTGCCGCTCCCCTTGGCCTTGCTTGTCATATCGGCGTGCAGAGTGCCGCGGCCACCGGAGATCCGGACCGTGGGACGGCTGATGGTGAGGTCCAGCTCGTGCGATCCGTCGGGCTTGGTGTGACCGACGAAGCGGACGCCGCCGCTGAAGCCGGCGCGCAAGCCGCCGCTGTCGGGGTCGTACGTCCCCGAGGCGGAGTGGAACCGGAACTGGCTGCCGCCGACGGTGGCCGCTCCCCCCTTCAGGCTCCAACTGCCGCCCGCTATGGGGCCGGTGACATAGCTCTGGAAAGAGGACTTGATCCCCCAGTCGAGCCTGCCGCCCTGCACGGTGCGGTCCGCCGCCTGCGCCGTGGCCGCCGGGATCAGGGCTCCGAGGAGCCCGGCGAGCAGCGCGACGGCGAGAGCGCGCACCGGTCTGGACGACAGCATCAGAAGATCACTCCCACGTCGGAGACGGAGGTGGACAGGGGGAAAAGGGACGGACGGAGGCGGCCACGGGCACGCCGACGAAGCCCGGTTGATGAAGTCACCCCCGGACCTGGCTAGCAAGGTAAGGCTAACCTAAGCTATCTCCAGCCCGGCCGGAACCCTTCCGTCCAGGCACTTCGACGGACTCCACTCGGGACTCCACGGACGACGGGACGGTGCACTCCGTGCGCACTCAACGCCTGGCGGGCGCACTCATCTCGGTGCTGGCCCTCGCCCTGACCGCCACCGGCTGCGGCGGAAACGACAGCGGCGCCGGTGGCACCGGCGGTGGCGGGGGTGCCGGCGGGACGGCGAAGGGCGCCGGTACGACGGCGACCGCCGACCGCGTCGAACCGCTGGCCACCGTCCCCGAGCCGGAACTCCCGGTCACCGTGGACTCCGCCGACGGCACGAAGGTCACCGTCACCTCCACAAACCGGCTCGTGCCCCTCACCGGATCGCTCAGCGAGATCGTCTTCACCCTCGGCCTCGGAAAGCACGTCGTGGCCCGCGACATCACCGCCACCTTCGAACAGGCCGAGAAGCTGCCGGTGGTGACCCGCGCCCACGACGTCTCCGCCGAGAGCGTCCTGTCCCTCAGGCCGACACTCGTCATCGCCGAGACCACCACCGGACCGGCCGAGGCCGTCGAACAGATACGGGACGCCGGGATCCCGCTGCTCGTCGTCGAGCCGGCGAAGGGCCTGGACGACGTCGGCACGCGCATCGGGACCGTCGCGCGGGCGCTGGGCGTCGACGCGGCGGGCGACGAGCTGAGCGCGCGCACGGCCGAGCGGATCGCCGCCGTACAGAAGCGGATCCCGGCGCCCGGCGACGGCGAGAAGCCGCGTGTCGCCTTCCTCTATCTGCGTGGCTCGGCCTCCGTCTATCTGCTCGGTGGCCGTGATTCCGGGGCGAGTTCACTGCTGGAGGCGGCCGGCGCCGTCGACGCGGGCAAGGAGTCCGGCCCGGACAAGGACTTCACCGCGATCACCAGCGAGGCGCTGGCGAAGGCGGCGCCCGACGCGATCCTGCTGATGAGCAAGGGACTCGAGTCCGTGGGCGGTCCCGACGGCCTGGTGAAGATCCCGGGCGTGGCCGAGACACCCGCCGGTCTCGACCGCCGGTTCGTCTCCGTCGACGACGGCGTGCTGCTCAACTACGGGCCCCGTACGGACCAGGCGCTCGCCTCCCTGGTCGAACAGCTCTACCCGGACGGCGAGTGACGTGACGACGACACCAACGCCCGTACCCCCACCCACGCCCACGCCCGCACCCACCGTCGTCCCCGCACGGCCGGACCTCACCCCGGCCGGTCCCGCCCCGAAGAGGCGGCCTCAACAGCGCGGCAGGACCTGGTTGTTGACCGTCGTACTCCTCGGCGTACTGCTCCTGCTCTGCCTGCTCTCCGCCGGGCTCGGCGCGTACGACATCCCGCTCGGCGACGTCCTCGCCTCCGTCCAGCACCGGATCGGCCTCGGCGGCGCCGCGCTCGAACGGGTCCCCGAGAGCGTGCTGTGGAACGTCCGGCTGCCGCGCGTCGTCCTCGCGCTGCTCGTCGGCGCCTCGCTGGGCTGCGCGGGCGCCCTGATGCAGGGCGTGTTCGGCAATCCGCTCGCCGAACCGGGAGTCATCGGCATCTCGGCGGGCACGGCGGTCGGCGCCGTCGCGTCGATCGCGCTCGGCCTGAGCTTCCTCGGCAACTGGACCGTCACCGTCTGCGCGTTCGTCTCCGGACTGCTGACCGTGCTGCTGGTGTACGCGATGTCCCGCTCCGGCGGCCGTACGGAGGTGGTCACGCTCATCCTCACCGGCATCGCGGTGAACGCCTTCGCGGGCGCGCTCATCGGGCTGTCCATCTTCTTCGCCGACAACGCGCAGATCACCCAGATCACCTTCTGGCAGCTCGGCTCGCTGGCACAGGCGACCTGGCCCAAGGTGCTCGCCGTCCTGCCGTGCGCACTGCTCGGCCTCGCCGTCGCGCCCCTCTACGCGAGGAAGTTGGACCTCCTCGCGCTGGGCGAGCGGCCGGCCAGACATCTCGGCGTGGATGTCGAACGGCTCCGCGTCGTCCTGGTCCTGGTCGTCGCGCTGCTGACGGCCGCCGCCGTGGCGGTGGCGGGGATCATCACGTTCGTCGGGCTGCTTGTCCCGCACCTGCTGCGGATGGCGAACGGCCCCGGCCACCGCTTCCTGGTACCGGGCAGCGCGCTCGGAGGCGCGCTGGTCCTGGTCGCGGGCGACCTCGCGGCCCGTACGGTCGCGGCTCCGGCCGAACTGCCGCTCGGTGTCCTCACGGCGCTCTTCGGCAGTCCGTTCTTCTTCTGGCTGCTGCGCAGGACGCGGCGCAGGCAAGGGGGTTGGGCATGAGGGCCGGCACAGTCGTGAAGGCCACGGCGCACCGCGTGCTCCTCGGCGGATTCGCCCCACGGGGCAGGGAGTTGCCCGTCCCCGTCGCCCACGGGGACGTCGTCGCCGAGGCACGGGGCCTGCGCGTCCGGTTCGGGCAGCGCGACGTCCTCGGCGGCGCCGACGGCGGTGTCGACCTCTCCGTACGCGCCGGTGAGGTCCTCGCGCTCGTCGGGCCCAACGGGGCGGGCAAGTCGACGCTCCTGGCCGCGCTCGCGGCCGACCAGGGCGCCGACAGCGGCGGCGTACGGATCGCCGGCCGCCCCGCCGCCGACTGGTCCGCGCCCGAACTCGCCCTGCGCCGGGCCGTGTTGCCACAGGCCGCCACGCTCAGCTTCCCGTTCCCCGTGGAGGAGGTCGTACGGATGGGCCGCGCGCCCTGGGCGGGTACGGCGTCCGAGGACGACGACGACACAGCCGTGGCCGAGGCGATGGCGGCGACCGAGGTCGGCGCATTCGCGCGCCGCCCCTTCTCCGCGCTCTCCGGCGGCGAACGCGCCCGCGTCGCGCTCGCCCGCGTCCTCGCCCAGCGCGCCCCGCTGCTCCTCCTCGACGAGCCGACCGCCGCACTCGACCTGCGTCACCAGGAGTTGGTGCTGCGTATCTGCCGCTCACGCGCCGCGGCCGGTGACGCCGTCGTCGTCGTGCTGCACGATCTCGGGCTGGCCGCCGCGCACGCCGACAGGGCCGCCGTCCTGCACGAGGGACGGGTCGTCGCGGACGGACCGCCGGCCGATGTGTTCGGTGACGAACTGCTCAGCCGGGTCTACCGACAGCCCGTCGAGGTCTTCCCGCACCCGCGCACCGGGACCCCGCTCGTGATTCCCGAGCGGACCGGTAGGGTTCGGACGGACAGTGGGGGTCACGGAGCAGAAGGCGACCGATGAGAAGGCCGATTCGGGCAGCGGCGGGGCTGGCGGCGGCGACGGTGATGTCGCTGCTCGCGAGTGGGTGTATGACGGTCCACGGTGAACTGGCGGTGCTTCCGGGCGCGAAGAAGTCCGAAGCGGCCCAGGCGCTGGCGGATTTCACCGAGGCGTACAACAAGGCGGACAAGGCGTACGACCCGGGGCTGGACGCCGGACGGGTCACCGGTGCGCTGGGGGCCATCAACCAGGCCGGGCTCAAGGCCAGAAGCATCACGAACCCGCAGGGCAACGACCGGCACCAGCCGCTGGAGTTGACGGACGCCAGGTTCCTCGTCCCGAAGAAGGCGGGCTGGCCCCGCTGGTTCGTCGCCGACACCGACAGCAACCGCGACAAGGACGACGGTCCGGGCGACAACCGCTGGGTGCTGGTCTTCGTGCGCAACGGCGCCGACCAGTTGTGGGAGGTCGCCTATCTCGCGATTCTCACTCCGGACGAGATCCCCGAGTTCAAGACCGACAAGGACGGTCACGTCGAACCGGTCCCGGCGGACGGCGCGTCACCGGCGGTGGCTCCCGGGGACACGAGCACCGAGTACGCCTCGTATCTCAAGAGCGGCGAGCCCGCACACTTCGCGCCCGGACCGCACACCGACGAGTGGCGGAACATACGTGAGAAGAACGCGAAGCTGCCCGGTCTCACCATCCAGTACATCGATCAGCCCCTGGACACCGGGGACTTCGCGCCTCTGGCGCTCGCCACAGAGGACGGCGGCGCGCTGGTCTTCTTCGCGATCAGGTACTTCGACCGGCAGACGGCGGCGCGCGGCTACACCCCGAAGGTGTCCCCCGACGTGAAGGCGCTGATGACCGGCGAGGTGAAGGACACCCTCACCAAGGAGTGGGTGTCGAGCCAGGCGGCGCTGGTGAAGCCGGACGGAGCCGGCAGTGACCAGGTGAACGTGGTGAGCAGACTGCAAGGGGTGATCGGGGCCGAAGGCTCCTGACACCCCTCGCGGGGACGCCGGCCCGTACCCCCTCGCGGGGACGCCGGCCGGTGCGCCGAGCCGTGCCGGTGGTCAGCGGCCGAGCGGCCAGGCCACCGGGTGCGGGTCCAGCTCGTGGTTCTCACCCGCGTACCGCGCGCACGCGTCCGTCAGCGTCTCCAGCAGCGTCAGCGGGTCGGGCAGCGGATGCTCGGGGCCGCGCAGCCAGGTCATCGACAGCTCGCCGGGCAGTCTGGCCGGCGGTACGAGGACGTAACTGCCCCGGCAGTGCCAGCGGAAGCCCGGATGCTCGTCCATCGTCTCGGGGTGGCAGTCCAGTTCACAGGGCCACCACTCGTCCTCCTCCTCGGGCGTGCCGCGGGTGGCGGTGAAGAAGAGCATCCGGTCGCCGCCGGAGTCGGCCACCGGGCCGACGTCGATGCCCGCGCCGAGCAGCCGCTCCAGCGCCCTGCTGCCCGCCTCCAGCGGAACGTCCAGGACGTCGTGGACCAGGCCGGTCGCCGTGATGAAGTTGGCCTCGGGCTGGTTCCTGGCCCAGCGCTCGATCTGCGCCTCGTCGGTCGTGGACTGCGTCTGCCAGGCGAACGAGACGGGATGCCTGGCGGGGGTGGGACAGCCGATGCGTTCGCACGAACATCGGTAGCCGATGGGGTGCGCGGCGGGCGAGACGGGCATACCGGCGGCGGCCACGGCGAGGAGCAGTGCCTCGCGGGCGTCGGCGTCAGTGGCGGTCGACCGGCCGTCGTCGTGCTTTCTGGCGAGTCGGCGCAGCCACTGGGAAACCTTGCCCTCAGTGCCGCGGTAGCGGCCGAAATCGTCGCCCATCTATCCCCTCACCTCATGCGCCGGCCCTCATCGACACTTCCATGTTCGCACCATCCTGCGCTTCGGGGGGCCGCACTCCTCAACCGGGGTGGGGAGGCGGATGCCGATCACCGGGCGTCATCACGCGCTATTTCAAGAAATCGCCCACCGATACGGGCGATGAGGACCCGTGGCGTTGGACACATTCGTCGCGTCCGATCCAGGTATGGGCCAAGTGGGAGCCGGGTCCGGGCCGGCCCCTGATCCCGGTGCGGCACTCAGTGCCGCGGAGCCAGCCCGTTCAGCGTGTAGTCGACCAGCGAGTCAGCGTAGTCGTGCGTGAGGGGCAGCGTCCGCAGCAGCCACCGGTGCAGGATCGGGCCCGTCAGCAGCTCCATCGCGGTGCGCGGGTCGATGTCGTCCCGTACGGTCCCCGCCGCCTGGGCGGCCCGCAGCCTCCGTACGTAGAGCGCGGCCTGCGGCTCCAGCAGTTTCTCCGCGTACTCGGCGCCGATCTTCGCGTCGACGATCCCCTCGGCGGCCAGCGCGCGGGTGGGGGCCTCGAACGCCGGATCGTTCAGTTCGTCGACCGTGGCGCGCAGCACCGCCTTGAGGTCCGCCGCCAGATCGCCGGTGTCCGGGATCTCGTACGCCTTCTCGGCGCCGCCGGCGGCTTCGGCGGCCTGTTCGCCGAGGTCGAGGAAGGCTTCGAGGAGTACGGCGGCCTTCGACGGCCACCAGCGGTAGATCGTCTGTTTGCCGACGCCCGCGCGGGCGGCGATGCCCTCGATCGTCGTCTTCGCGTAGCCGGCCTCACCGACCAGCGACAGGGCGGCGGCGTAGATGGCGCGTCGCGACTTCTCACTGCGGCGGGTGGAATCCGGTGCCTTGCTCTCAGCCATCGCACCAGCGTACCAGCGGGGCGAGACGCATCGTCTCGTTCACGGACTCCGACGCGGACTCCGACGCGGACTCCGAGGGGCAGCCGAAGGATCACCCCACGCCGCCGGTCCGCCTCCGCTGCGTGAACCACCCGATCGGATCACTGCGCGAACGGCCCGCACGGCGGACCATGGGTCGACGCACACACCCCGTGCGCCCCGTCCGTCCGTGAGGAGCCCTAGTTGCCTCGTGACGCCTCGCCCCGCCGCTATCTGATGTGCCCACCGGCGCATTTCAGAGTGACGTACTCGATCAACCCGTGGATGGATCCGTCGAAACCCGTGGATCTGCCGCTGGCTCTCGCGCAGTGGGAGGTGCTCCGCGACCGCTACCGCGCTCTCGGTCACACCGTCTCCCTGCTCGAACCCCGACCCGGCCTGCCCGACATGGTGTTCGCCGCCAACGGCGCCACGGTCATCGACGGCCGCGTGCTCGGCGCGCGGTTCGCCCACCCCGAGCGCACGCGGGAGGCCGAGGCGCACCTGGCCTGGTTCCGCGCGCGCGGCTTCACCGACATCCATGAGCCGGCGCACATCAACGAGGGTGAGGGCGACTTCGCCGTCACCGCCTCGTACATCCTGGCGGGGCGGGGCTTCCGGTCCAGTCCCCTCTCGCACGACGAGGCACAGGAGTTCTTCGGCCGGCCGGTGATCGGTCTCGATCTGGTCGACCCGCGCTACTACCACCTGGACACCGCGCTCTGTGTCCTGGACGACGCGGCCGACGAGGTCATGTACTACCCCGGCGCGTTCTCGCCCGGCAGCCGGGCGGTGCTCGCCCGGCTGTTCCCGGACGCGATCATCGCCGAGGACGCGGACGCGGCGGCCCTCGGGCTCAACGCCGTGAGCGACGGCCGCCATGTGCTGCTGCCGCAGGCCGCGGCCGGACTCTTCGCCCCGCTCAGGGACCGGGGCTACGAGCCGATCGCCATGGATCTGGGCGAACTGCTCAAGGGCGGCGGCAGCGTGAAGTGCTGCACGCAGGAGCTACGGCAGGAGCAGGAGCTGGACGTACGGCGGGAGTTGCTGCTCTCAGCCTGATTCCGGCGAATGATCGGACTGATCCGGCGCGTTGTCGCGCCGCGCGTCGTGGGGTGGCCAGGCGTCGCCCCACGACGCGTCCCGCGCGGACCGGTAGAGCGGACCGTGCCGCTTGCTCACCGTCTCGCGCCGCAGCCCGTCCGTCTCCGTACAGAGGTCGAGCAGCATCTGCCCCTTGCGGGTCTGCGGCTTGCGGGTCACCCGCGCCCGCACCGGCTCCGCGTCGAAGCGCACGGCCGCCACGTAGCTGAACTTCTCGTCCTCGTACGCCAGCGAGCCGCCCTTCACCTGCCGGTGCAGCGACGACCGGCTGACACGCGCCGCGAAGTGGCACCAGTCCGTGCCGGGTTCGATGGGGCAGGCCCCGCTGTGCGGGCAGGGCGCGGCGACGCGCAGGCCCGCCCCGATCAGCACGTCGCGGGCCTCGATGACGCGCTGGTAGCCGTCGGGGGTCCCCGGCTCCACGATCACGACGGCCTCTGAGGCGCGCGCCGCCTCCGCGACGAGGGCTGCCCGATCGCCGTCGGTGAGCTCGTTGAGGACGTAACTGACGGTGACGAGGTCGCACTCGGGGAGCTTCAGTCCCGTACCGATCCTGGTACGGCGCCACTCGACGTCCCGCAGCGCGGGCACCCCCGACCCGATGGCCAGCTCACGGCCGAGGGCGAGTGCGGGCTCGGCCCAGTCCAGCACGGTGGTGGTACGCCCTCCTCCCCCGTCGCCGTCGCCATCGACGTCGCCGTGATCCGGCCAGGTCGCCCCGGCCGCCCAGACCGCCGCCCCCGTACCACCGCCGACATCCACATGGCCGGCCGGCGCCCACCCGGGCGCGGCGGCGGCGAGCGCTTCGAGCGCGGACCGTACGGCCTCGAAGGTGGCGGGCATCCGGTACGCGGCGTACGCGGCCACGTCGGAGCGGTCACGCAGAAGCGGTGTGCCGGTCGGGGTCACTCCCCGGTAATTGGCGATCAGCCGCTCGACGGCCCGGGCGGCCTGGCTCGGCGGCAGTCCGTCGAGCAGTCCGGCCAGCGCGGCACGCAGGGCTTCGGCGGTGGGGAGGGAGGCGTTCACCGCCGAAATTGTAGGCGCCCGGGCAGTTGCCTGAATACGACTGTCCAACACTCTGCGGGCACCTGACGGGCACGGAATCGGGGCTGAACGGGCTGCGGCGGGCACCCGCCCAGTTGCTACGCTGACGGCCGTTGCCGCTCCATCGCCACACCGTGCTCGCGGGGGGACCAAGTTGTCGTTTTACCGTGCTCGCGGTCTGACGCCTATGTCCTTGATGACCAAGCGGCAGAAGATCGTGCGCGTCTCGCTCATCGCCGGGGTGCTGATCCTGGTGATGCTGCTCGTACTGGCGAGCTGCGGTGGGAGCAAGGACGAGGCCAAGCCCGAGAAGCCCGTCGTCAACACCGGTCCGGACACCCAGCTGAACGTGCCTGACGGCTACAACACCCGGCGCGGCTGGGAGATTTCGGATGTGTCGCCGCAGTACGCGGTGGCGTCCGCGACCGGCCTCGTCGCGTATCTGGCCAAGGTCGACGAGAGCCGGTACCAGCTGCGTACCCAGAACGCCTCGACCGGCAAGGCCGGTTGGTCGGGCGAGGCGTGGCGGCCCCTGGCGCCGGTGGACCGGTATCCCCGGCTGCTCTCGCTGACCAAGGGTGACAAGCAGTACTTCGTGACCTGGTCGTACGGGCGGCTCGGCGAGTACGCGCTGGCATCGGCCGACTCCCTGATCTCCCTCGACGTGTACGACGCGGCCACCGGTGAGCAGCGGCGCGTCGAGGTCC
This sequence comes from Streptomyces sp. S4.7, assembly GCF_010384365.1. Classification (NCBI taxonomy): domain Bacteria; kingdom Bacillati; phylum Actinomycetota; class Actinomycetes; order Kitasatosporales; family Streptomycetaceae; genus Streptomyces; species Streptomyces sp. S4.7. The sequence continues at coordinate 1,980,274 of NZ_CP048397.1, forward strand.
CCTGGGCGGACGCGCCGACCGTCACCGGCGCCGGCCCGGGGATCCTGATCAGTGACGGCAAGGCCATCAGCGCGGTCATCGACCCGTCGACGGGCGAGGTGTCCAGGACGGCACCCGGCTCGCTCGGCTATCCGAAGGGCTGCCCGAACTGCAAGAAGCTGACCGAGGTGCGCGGGGTGACCTCGAAGGGCCTGCTGGTGAGCGGGGCGAAGGAGTTCTGGGTACGGGGCGGCTGGTTCAGCCGGAAGGTCGCGCCGAAGGGCACCGAGCCGACGTCCGGGATCCCCGCGTCCATGTCGCACGGCCACGTTCTGGCCAAGTGGCATAAGAAGAAGGGCGCGAAGGACGCCGCCACGCACGACATGTGGGTGGTGCACACCCTGGACACCGGCAAGGCCGTGGCGGAGGTCCGGTGCCGTAAGCCCGCGATCAACTCCGGCGCCGACCCGCAGCTCGTCTCCTCCCCCGACGGGCGCTATCTCATCGCCGGCAGGCTCGCCTTCGACCTGGACGAGAAGAAGGGGTACTGCTTCGAGGAGGCTGACGGCACCAGGCCGCTGACGCTGACCTCGGTCTCGGACACGGGTGTGGCGTACGGGGCGACGAAGGCCCGCAACGTGACGGACGCCCTCTCCGGCGGCGGCAATCCCGTCGAGGTGGATCTCGCCACCGGCGAGCCCGAACCGCTGGCGCTCAACGTGCGCCTGCCGGCCGGGGACGCGAGCGGGATGGGACTGTTCCGCTGGACGGACGGCAAGGACCGCCCCCATCTGATCGCCTACTCGCTGCACGAGGAGAGCTGACCGCTCGCTCCCGCTCCGAGGCACCCGAAGGACAGGGGGCTCAGCGGCTCAGGGTCCGGTCAGCTCCGCGGTCGCCACCCGGTGCTGGGACTGCCAGGGGCGGCACAGCGCCAGGAAGCAGACCAGCGATCCGGCTCCGCACACCACCTGCACGACGGCCATCGGCACCGCCGTCGCCTCGCCCGCGATTCCGACGAGCGGCGAGGCGACGGCGCCGATCAGGAACGACGCCGTGCCGATGAGGGCCGACGCCGCCCCGGCGGCGTGCGGGGTCCGCATCAGTGCCTGGGCGTTGGTGTTGGGCATCGCGAGCCCCATGGCCGACATCAGGACGAACAGCCCGGCCGCGACGGGGAACAGGCCGGGCTCGCCGAACACCCCGCTCGTCATCAGCAGCAGCGCCAGCCCGGCGAGCGTGATGACGACCAGCCCGAAGGCCAGCACCTTGTCCATGCTGACCCGGCCGACCAGCAGCCGGCCGTTGATCTGACCGACGGTGATCAGACCGATGGAGTTGACGCCGAACAGCAGGCTGTACGTCTGCGGGGACGCCCCGTAGATCTCCTGCACCACGAACGGCGAGGCCGCGATGTACGCGAACAGGGCCGCGAAGGCGAGCCCGCCCGCCAGCATGTAACCGGTGAACACCCGGTCGGCGAGCAGCCCGCGCATCGTGCCGAGCGCTTCGCCGACGCCGCCGCTGTGCCGCTTCTCACTCGGCAGCGTCTCGTGCAGCCACTTCACGACGACGAGGGTCAGCGCGATACCGACGACCGTCAGGACGACGAAGATGCCGCGCCAGTCGGTGACCTGGAGCACCTGGCCGCCGATCACCGGGGCGATGACCGGCGCGACGCCGGAGATCAGCATCAGGGTGGAGAAGAACCGGGCCATCTCGACGCCGTCGTAGAGATCGCGCACCACGGCGCGGGCGATCACGATGCCCGCCGCGCCCGCCAGTCCCTGGAGAAGGCGGAAGCCGATGAGCAGTTCGACGGTGGGGGCCAGCGCGCAGATGGCGGTGGCGAAGACATAGACGACCATGCCGAGCAGCAGGGGCTTGCGGCGTCCCCACTTGTCGCTCATCGGTCCCACGACGAGCTGGCCGAGGGCCATACCGGTCAGACAGGCGGTGAGGGTGAGCTGCGCGGTGGCGGCCGAGGAGCCGAGGGCGCGGGTGACGGCGGGGAGCGCCGGGAGGTACATGTCCATCGACAGCGGCGGCAGGGCGGTGAGTCCGCCGAGGACGAGCGTGACGACGATGCCGGCGCGGCGCGCGGCGGGGATACCGACGGCGGTGTCGGTCTTCTTCAGGGTGGAAGCGGTGGCTATGTGCCCTTCGCATAGGTCTGTGGTTCGGCCGCCGTCCGGCATTCGCATCTCCATGTAGTTGAAACCCTCCCTATGCTCTCAGCTCGGGCCGAGTGGTCGTGACCTTTTTTTTGTGTAAGGAGCATTTATGACGGCGGAACGTGACGGAGACGGCAGGGCGGACGAGGCCGGCCGAGAGCGCACGGTGCGATGGGGCATCCTGGCGACGGGCGGCATCGCGGCGAGGTTCGCCGAGGACGTGGGGAGCCTGCCGGGCGCCGAAACGGTCGCCGTGGCCTCGCGCGGCGAGGCGTCGGCGAAGGCGTTCGCCGACCGGTTCGAGATCCCGCGGGCGTACGGCGACTGGGCCGGGCTGGTCGCCGACCCGGACGTGGACGTGGTGTACGTCGCGACGCCGCACTCCGCGCACCGCGCCGCGGCGGGGCTGGCCCTGGAGGCGGGAAAGGCGGTGCTCTGCGAGAAGGCGTTCACGCTCAACTCGCGCGAGGCACGGGAGCTGGTGGCGCTCGCCCGTGAGCGGGACCTCTTTTTGATGGAAGCCATGTGGATGTACTGCAGTCCGGTCGTCCGGCGGATGACGGAGCTGATAGCGGACGGCGCCATTGGCGAAGTCCGCACGATCCAGGCGGACTTCGGACTCCAGGGCCCCTTCGGTCCGGAGCACCGGCTGCGTGATCCCGCGCTCGGCGGCGGCGCGCTGCTGGACCTCGGGGTCTACCCGGTGTCGTTCGCGCAGCTGATCCTGGGCGAGCCCGACCGTGTACAGGCCGACGCGCTCCTCTCGCCCGAAGGGGTGGATCTCAACACGGGGATGCTGCTGGGCTGGGAGTCCGGCGCGACGGCGCTGCTGAGCTGTTCCGTGACGGCCGCGACTGCGTCGACGGCGACGGTGACCGGCACGGCGGGCCGGATCGAGCTGCCGAGCGGCTTCTTCGCACCGGAGGCCTTTGTGCTTCGCCGGGACGGGCGGGATCCCGAACAGCACACCGTGGAGAGCCCGTTGGGAGGCATGCAGCACGAGGCGGCCGAGGTGATGAGGTGTCTGCGGGCCGGCGAGACCCAGTCGCCACTGGTGCCGCTGGAGGGAAGTCTGGCGGTGATGCGGACGCTCGACGCGGTACGTGAGCGCGTCGGCGTCCGCTACCCGGTGGACGAGGTGTCCTGACGACTCGTCACTCACCACCATCTGACCCGCCGTCAACCGAGCGCGTGTCAGACGGGCTTGAGGCCGGGGTCACCGGCCTCCGTCACGAAGGACCCGGCCGTCGACAGGGGCGCGCCGGGGGTCGTGACGGCGGAGACCGTCTTGAAGTCGGCGCGCGCCTCCTGCCGGCCGAGCGTGACGGTCACATAGCCGCGACGCCCGTTGTAGAACTTCATGTGCGGGTTGGCGGTGGTGAGGTTGTCCCAGTTGGACGGCTTGTCCGCACCGTCCTTGCCGCTGGCGATGGAGGTGGCGACGATCTCGGTGCCGACGGTGCGGGAGTCGGGATCGTTGAAGTCGGCCTTGAGGTCGAAGCCGTAGCCGACGTGCACGTCGCCGGTCAGCACCATCAGATTGTCGAGACCGGCCGCCTCCGCGCCGTCCAGAATCCGCTTGCGGGAGGCGGGGTAGCCGTCCCAGCCGTCCATCGACAGCTTGAAGTCCGGCCGGGGCACGTCGCGGCGCTGCGCGAACGTCACCTGCTGCGGCACCACGTTCCACCTCGCGCGGGACTGCTTCCAGCCGTTCAGCAGCCACCGCTCCTGTGTCTCGCCGGTCATGGTGCGTGCCGGGTCCTCGGACTCCGGTCCCGGGACCTGCCAGCCGTCCCCGTACGCCTGGTTGGAGCGGTACTGGCGGGTGTCGAGGATGTCGAACTGGGCGAGGCGCCCGAAGTGCAGCCGGCGGTAGAGCTGCATGTCGGGTCCGTCGGGCTGCTGGGGGGTGCGCAGGGGCTGGTTCTCCCAGTAGGCGCGGTAGGCGGCGGCCCTGCGGAGCAGGAACTCCTCCGGCGGTACGTCGTTCTCCGGTGTCTCGTCCGCGTAGTTGTTCTCCGTCTCGTGGTCGTCCCACGTGACGATGAAGGGGTGCGCGGCGTGCGCGGCCATCAGGTCCGGGTCGGACTTGTAGAGGCCGTAACGCAGCCGGTAGTCCTCCAGCGTGACGGTCTCGCGGTTGTAGTGCGCGGGCAGCCGCCGGTCGGTGTAGTTGCGGGCGCCGCCGACCGCTGTCACGGCGTACTCGTACAGGTAGTCGCCGAGGTGGACGACGACGTCGAGGTCCTCGGCGGCCAGGTGCCTGTACGCGGTGAAGTAGCCGTCGTGGTAGGCCTGGCAGGAGACGGCGGCGAGCTTGAGTTCCCCGACGTTCGCGGAGCGCGCGGGGGCGGTGCGGGTGCGGCCGACCGGGCTGATCCACTTCCCGGCGCGGAAGCGGTAGAAGTAGAAGCGGTCCGCGTCGAGGCCGGGGACCTCGACATGGACGCTGTGGTCGAACTCGGGGTGGGCGGTGGCGGTGCCACGTCTGACGATCCGGGTGAACCGCTCGTCGTGCGAGACCTCCCAGCGTACGGAGACCCTGCTCCGGGGCAGGCCGCTGTCGGACTGGTACGGGCTGGGCGCGAGGCGGGTCCAGAGCAGTACGGACGCGGGCTGCGGGTCGCCGGAGCCGACGCCGAGTGTGAAGGGGTCGCTCTTGATTGTCGCGGCGTCCAGCTCGGCGGCGCTCGCGGTGCCCGCCGTGGGCAGGTTGACGGCGAAGGCCAGCGCGGCGGCGGCGCCGGTGACGGTGAGGAACCTGCGGCGGCCGAGGTGGGCCGCGGCGGCCCGCAACTCGGGCGAGTGAGCGGCGGCGGTCCGGCCGGCGGGCGTGCCTGTGCGTGCGGGTGTCATGTGATGTGCCCCTCCCCTGATGGCTGTTGTCAGAGGAAGTGCAGCCGTACGCGACGTCCGATCGTTGTCGGGTACACAACATCGGAGTGTCCGCCTGATGAGTTCCCCGTGCGCGCTCCTCCTCCCGTACGCTGCGGGCCCATGAGTGCTGAGCGGAAGATCGCCGTGGTGACGGGAGCGGGTTCGGGCATCGGACGGGGCGTCTCGCTCGCCCTCGCCGGGGCCGGCTGGTCGGTGGTGCTCGCGGGGCGGAAGGCGGAGCGCCTGGCGGAGACGGCGGCGCTGGCGCCCGGCGCGGACCTGGTCCGGGTGCCGACCGACGTGGCGCGGCCCGAGGACGTGGACGCGCTCTTCGGGACGGTGCGCGAGAGGTACGGCAGGATCGACTTCCTCTTCAACAACGCGGGCACGTTCGGCCCCGGCGGCGTACCGCTGGAGGATCTGCCCTACTCCGCCTGGCGCAAGGTCGTCGACACCAATCTGACGGGCTCGTTCCTGTGCGCGCAGGCGGCGTTCCGGCTGATGAAGGACCAGGAACCGCAGGGCGGCCGGATCATCAACAACGGGTCGATCTCGGCGCACGCGCCACGCCCGGACTCGGTGGCGTACACGGCGACCAAGCACGCGCTGACCGGCCTCACCAAGTCGCTGTCCCTGGACGGCCGTCCGTACCGCATCGCCTGCGGCCAGATCGACATCGGCAACGCGGCGACGGACATGACGCAGCGCATGCGGCGGGGTGTGCCGCAGGCGAACGGCGAGCTGGCGGTGGAGCCGGTGATGGACGCGGCCGATGTCGCGACGACGGTCCTGCACATGGCGGAGCTGCCGCTGGAGGCGAACATCCAGTTCGCGACGGTACTGGCGACGACGATGCCGTTCATCGGGCGGGGGTAGGACCCCCCGCGCCGACGTCGGGAATGCCTCCGCGCCCCCGGTGGTTGGCACGCGCATGAGCGAACCCACACTGACCGGCGAAGTCCTGCGCTACACCGCCTTCTCGAGCGACCCCGCCGGCGGCAACCCGGCCGGCGTCGTGCTCGACGCCGCCGGGCTCACGGACGACGCGATGCTCGCGATAGCCGCCGACCTCGGGTACAGCGAGTCCGCTTTCCTGACGGCGGCCCCCGACGGCGCCGGTGAGCCGGGGCGGGCCTTCACGATCAGATACTTCAGCCCGAAGGCCGAGGTCCCGTTCTGCGGGCACGCCACCGTCGCCACCGCGGTCGCGCTGGCGGAGCGGATCGGCGCGGGCGATCTGGTCTTCGGGACGCGCGCCGGGACCGTGCCCGTGACGGTCACCGCGGGCGCGGACGGCGGCGCGCCGCGCGCCACGCTCACCAGCGTCGAGCCGCACGTCGAGGACGTCGACGACGCCGACCTCGCCGAGGCGCTGGCCGCGCTCGGCTGGCCGGCCGGCGATCTCGACCCGGCCCTGCCCTCGCGCATCGCGTACGGCGGCGCCCGCCACCTCGTCGTCGGCGCGGCGACCCGCGCCCGGCTGGCGGACCTGGACTACGACTTCGCCCGCCTCGAAGCGCTGATGCACCGGCTGGACCTGACCACGGTCCAGCTGGTGTGGCGCGAGTCGGCGGACGTCTTCCACGTACGCGACCCGTTCCCGGTGGGCGGTGTGGTCGAGGACCCGGCGACGGGAGCCGCGGCGGCGGCGTTCGGGGCGTACGCGCGCGAACTCGGCCTCGTACCCGAGGCGTCGGTGCTCACCCTCCACCAGGGCGTGGACATGGGCCGGCCGGGAGTGCTGACGGTGGAGCTGCGGGCGGGCGACGCCCGCGTCCGGGTGACGGGCACGGGCGCCCCCATCCCCGCGGGGCCCGCCCAGGGGGTGTCCTGACCCCTGAACGGGCCCCGCGATGCCGTCCCGCGATGATGCCGTCCGGGATCAGGACGACGCTTCGCCCGGCGCCGCCAACAGCTCGGCGATCTCCCGGAGTTGCGCCGCGCTCAGCGCGCCGAACTCCCGGGCGCCCGCGTTCTCCTCGACCTGTGCGACCGACCGGAAGCCCGGAATCGGCACGGTCAGCTCGCTGCGCGCCCACAGCCACGCGAGCGCACCCTGCGCGAGGGTGCGCCCGTCGCTGGTGAGTGCGGACCGGACGGCGTCGACCCGCGCCACCCACTCGGGCAGCGCCCCGCCGCCCTCCCCGAACCACCGCAGCCACGACGGCGGTACGGCCCTTATGTCGCCCTTGGCGCCCCGGCTGCCCGCACCGGTCTTGTCGGTGAGCAGCCCCATCGCGAGCGGACCGCGGTTGATGCTGAGGAGCCCGTGCCGCGCGCACAGGTCGAGCATCTCGGGGGTGTCCTCGAGCACGTTGCACTGGTGCTGCACGGCCGCGCAGTGCGGCCCTTCGGCGAAGACGGCGGCACGCGCCGGGTCGTCGGTGCTCCAGGCGTACGCGCGGATCAGCCCCTCGGCCACGAACTCCTCGCAGAGATCGCGGAGTTCGGCGCCCTCCGCGAGTGAAGCGGCGCCGACGTGGAACTGGTACAGGTCGATGTGGTCCGTACCGAGCCGGCGCAGCGACGCGGTCAGCGCCTTCCTGGCGTAGTCGGGGGTGGTGACCGGGCCGGTGGCCGTACGGGTCGCCTCGTCGAAGGAGCTGCCCCACTTGGTGGCGATGACCACCTCGTCCCGCCGCCCGGCGATCGCCCGGCCGAGTATCCGCTCGCTGTGCCCGGCGCCGTACGCGTCCGCCGTGTCGAAGAATCTCACGCCCAGTTCGAGCGCCCGCCTGATCGCGGCGACGGACTCGTCGTCGTCCACCCTGCCCCAGCCGAGCGGCTTGCCGTCGCGGTCCTGCCACTCGCCTCCGATGGCCCAGCAGCCGAAGCCGAGCGAACCGATCTCCGGGCCGCCGTGTCCCAACGTCCTTGTCTTCATGGGCGGAACGGTAGACGCTGGAGTGCGCTCGAAGGCAAGAGTGGCGGCCGGCGTCGGCGACCCGCGCGTACCAGCTCCCGGCCCCGTGCCCGTACACGTCTCACTCCTCCGGCTCGCGCTGCTCCCCGCACGGCCCATCCCGCCCGCCTATGCTCACGGCATGGAGCAGAGCGAGGTCCTGAAGCGCGTGATCGGCATCCTGACGCAGGCCGGTGACTGGCAGCGTCGGCTTGAGGAGGACACCGGTCAGGAGCAGGACATGGACGCCGAGATGGGCGTCGTGACCGAACTGCTCAACGAGACGATGCCCCGCGTCGAGGTCCCGGCCGACGCGACCCCCGAGGAACTCAGCGCCCTGCTCGGCCGGGAGGTCGGCGGCGCCGTGGAACAGCTCGTGGGGGCGTTCACCCTCGCCTTCGTGACGCTGGCCCGCGTCCACGACGCCGGCGGCCCGGAGGTCTCGTCGGCGGACATCCTCCAGGACCTGGCACTGCGCGCCGAGGAACTCTGACCGCCCGTCCCGTCAGCGCCCCCGGTTGCGGGGGTGGTCACGGGCCATACGCTCGTTCCCGAATTTGTACGCCCCGGTCCACCGGGCCATCACCAACTGGGCGTCACCCGCCTCGACCTGCGCGACGAACTTGTCGGCGCGCCCACCCCTCAGCGTGCTCGCCACCCGTCCCCGGTGCGTGATGACGACGGTGCCGTCGGTGTGCCGCTCGTAACTGAATCCGGTGGGTCGGGGCATGCCCCCATCCTCGCCCCTGCCGCGCTCACGGGCTCCCCCGGGGCGAGGCCGGCCGGGGCGGCAGACGAGTCGGGCTGTACGCCGGGTTCTGTCGCCCGGTCGCCTCGCGGCGGCCGGGGAGACGGCCATCCATCTAGGACCGACGTTGCCGTCGGCCTCCTGCGGTCTACCCGCGGACTCGGGCGGGCAGCCCTCGGACGTCCGCGCAGGACCGTCTCGCGACGGCCCCTCTTGACCTTGCTCCAAGTGGGGTTTACCTAGCCGCCTGAGTCACCTCAGGCGCTGGTGGTCTCTTACACCACCGTTTCACCCTTACCCGGCACCTGGGCGCCGGGCGGTCTGTTTTCTGTGGCACTGTCCCGCGGGTCACCCCGGGTGGGCGTTACCCACCACCTTGCCCTGTGGAGTCCGGACGTTCCTCGGGAAGATCCGAGGATCTTCACGCGGCCGTCCGCCCGGCTCGTCTGCCGTGATCGTCATGATACCCGCCCCGGCGGTCACCCGGGTGCCCGGCCGATCCGCCTTGACCTTGTCGCAGCGTCAGGGTTTCTACTGGGGTCATGCGAATCGGAGAGATCGCCGCGCTCGTGGGGGTCACCTCGCGGGCGGTGCGGCACTACCACCATCTGGGGCTGCTGCCCGAGCCCGAGCGGCGGTCCAACGGCTACCGCGTCTACACCGTACGGGACGCCGTCCTCCTCGCCCGGATCCGCAGGCTCTCGGAGCTGGGGCTCAGCCTGGACGAGGTGCGGGACGTGCTCGCCGACGACGCGGGGCGGGAGCTGGCCGAGGTGCTCGGTGAGCTGGACGCCGATCTGGCGCGGCAGGAGGAGGAGATCCGGACCAGGCGGCGCAGGCTCGCCGAGCTGATGGCGGGGACGCCGCCTCCCGAGGGTCCGGTGTCGCCCGCGCTGGCGCGGCTGCTGGGGGCCATGCCGGAGACCACCTCGGCGATGGCGGCCAAGGACCGCGAGCTCCTCACGCTGCTCGACACGGTCGGCGGCGACGAGATCGTCTACGACGCACTGCTCCCCCTGACGCACGACCCGGACGTCCTCGCGCTCTACGAACGTCTCGACGACCTCGCCGACGCGGCGGTCGGCGACCCCCGTGTCGGGCCGCTCGCCGAGGCGCTCGCGGCCGTCATCCCGGCGGAGGTGCTGGCGAAGTTGGCGCGGGCGGACGGTCCCGCGCTGGAGGGGTTCGGCGACGCGTTCCTCGCCGATTTCGCCCCCGCCCAGGCCCAGGTGGCACAGCAGGTGATGGAAGAACTGGCGAAGAGGATGGGCGGGGAGAGGGAGAAATGAACAAGGTCCTGTGGGTGATGGTGCCGGCCGAGATCACGCTGGTCGTGTGTCTGCTGGCGGGCGTGGACGTCCCGGCGCCGGTCATCTGGACCGCCGAGGCCGTCGTGCTCACGCTCGTGGCGGTCGAGGCCGTGCTGGTGCGGCGGCACTACAAGGCGGCACGTCTCGCCGGGGCCGAGCGCCGGGCGGCTCTCGCGCGGGCCGTGGAGGCCGCCGTACCGGCCACCGCACTCAGGCTGCTCGTCAACGAGGCGCGGGGCGTCACCAGCCTCGTACGGTGGGTGGCCCGGCGCCGGCACGGCGTGCGCGAGGGGGATCTCGCCGCCGCGTACACCGGCCCGCAGACGGCGATGATGTACGGATTGCTCTTCGTCTCCGTCATCGAGACGGTGGCGCTGGCGATGCTCATCCCCTGGCCGTTGGTGCACATGATCCTGCTGGTGCTGGACGTGTACGGCGTGCTGATGGTGCTCGCCCTGCACGCGGCCTGCGTCACCCGACCGCACGTCGTGGGCGCCGACGGGTCGCTCCGGGTGCGCTGGGGCGCGCTGTTCGACATGCGGATCGGGAGCGGTCAGATCACCTCGGCGCGTGTCGAACGCCGTTACCCGGACGGCTCGTTGATCAGGATCGACGAGCCGGGCGGGACGCTCGACCTGATCGTGGGCGGGCAGACGACGGTACGGGTGGAGCTGAGCGAGCCGGTCGGGTTCGTACGGCCGATGGGGGCACGCGGCACGGCGACGGTGGTCCGCTTCCACGCGGACGACCCGGCGGCGCTGGTGGCCCGGCTCACACAGCTCAGGACGGCGCCCGCCGAGGCACAGGACGGGGTCGCGGACCGGGCCACGGGCGGGGACGGGATCGTGCGCCGCGTCGCTTAACCTGGCGGACCGGGGGCCGCCCCCCGGTCGTCGCGTCCTTGAGGAGAACCGCCGTGCTCGTGCTGCTGCCACCGTCGGAAGGCAAGGCCGCTTCCGGCCGCGGGGCTCCGCTGAAGCCGGAATCGCTGTCACTGCCGGGGCTGGCCGACGCACGGGCCGCCGTGCTGGACGAGCTGGTCGAGCTGTGCGCCGCCGACGAGGAGAAGGCCGCGGCGGTCCTGGGGCTGAGCGAGGGTCTGCGCGGCGAGGTCGCGAAGAACGTGGAGCTGCGGACCGCGGGGACGCGGCAGGCCGGGGACATCTACACCGGCGTCCTGTACGACGCGCTCGGCCTGGCCACGCTGGACACCGCCGCGCGGCGGCGGGCCGGGAGGTCGCTGCTGGTCTTCTCCGGGCTGTGGGGCGCGGTGCGGATCGGCGACCGGATTCCGTCCTACCGCTGCTCGATGGGCGTGAAGCTGCCGGGCGTCGGGGCGCTGAGCACCCACTGGCGGAAGGCGATGGCGCCGGTGCTGCCGGAGGTGGCCGGTGACGGGCTCGTACTGGACCTGCGCTCGTCGTCGTACGCGCCGGCCTGGAAGCCGGTGGGCGACGTCGCGTCCCGTACGGCGACGGTGCGCGTCCTGCACGCGCAGTTCGTGGACGGCGTCGAGAAGCGCTCGGTGGTCAGCCACTTCAACAAGGCCACCAAGGGGCGGCTGGTACGGGACCTGCTGATGTCCGGCGCGAAGCCGCGCAGGACCGGGCAACTGGTGGAGACGTTGCGCGAGTTGGGGTACGTGGTGGAGGTCGCGGCGCCCGGCGGGGCGGGGCGGCCGTGGTCGCTCGACGTGGTGGTGACGGAGATCCACTGAAGGCCGCGCCGGGCGAGCGTTGCGCAGGACGCAACGCTCATTGCGAGGGACGTGGGCGGCGCGGCAGGATGGTGGCATGACCTCCGTGCTGGACCTCGCCCCCGTTGTCCCTGTCGTCGTCGTGGACGATGTCGCCGACGCCGTACCGCTGGCGCGCGCCCTCGTGGCCGGCGGGCTGCCCGCGATCGAGGTGACGCTGCGCACGCCGGTCGCGCTGGAGGCGATCCGGGCGATCGCCGCGGAGGTGCCAGACGCGGTGGTCGGCGCCGGGACGGTCATCTCGGCGCGGTCGGTGACGGACTCCGTGGCCGCCGGGGCGCGCTTCCTGGTCAGCCCCGGGTGGACGGACACACTGCTGGAGGCGATGCGGGCGTCCGGGGTGCCGTTCCTGCCGGGGGTGTCGACGACGTCGGAGGTCGTGGCGCTGCTGGAGCGGGGCGTGAGCGAGATGAAGTTCTTCCCGGCGGAGGCGGCCGGCGGTACGGCGTATCTGAAGGCGCTGTCGGGGCCGTTGCCGCAGGCGCGGTTCTGCCCGACGGGCGGGATCTCCCCGGCGTCGGCCGGGTCGTATCTGGCGCTGGGCAACGTGGGCTGCGTGGGCGGCTCCTGGATGCTGCCGGCGGACGCGATCGCGACGAAGGACTGGGACCGGGTGGAGAAGCTGGCCCGCGAGGCGTCGGCCCTGCGCTGACGGCGGCGCGGTGTGACGCACCGGCAGGAGCGGTGTCACCCACCGGCCGGAGCGGGTCCCGCACCGACCGGCGTACGGAACTGCCCGGCGTACTCGGTCAGTTGCCCGCCCGCGCGCACCGCTCCCCCGGCCCCTCGAATCCGCTCAGCGCAGATGCGACGTGTCGTTCAGCAGACGCAGCGACGCGTTGCCGTCGGCGTAGTAGGCGACCGCCGAGAGCGACGCCGCCGACAGCTCCATCCGGAACAGGGACTCCGGCGGTGCCCCCAGCGCCAGTCTGACCAGGGTCTTCACCGGTGTCACATGGGTGACGACCAGCACGGTGCGGCCCGCGTGCCGCGCCAGCAGGGCGTCACGTGTGGCGGCGACCCGTGTCGCGACCGCGTTGAAGCTCTCGCCGCCGCCCGTCGGTGCCACGCCGGGTGACGCCAGCCAGGCGCTCAGATCGTCCGGGTACCGCTCCCTGACCTCGGTGAACGTCAGCCCTTCCCAGTCCCCGAAGTCCGTCTCGCGCAGCCCGTCCTGGACATCGACGTCCAGTCCGAGCCGGGTGGCGACGGCGTCCGCGGTCCGGCGGCAGCGCAGCAGCGGGGAGGAGACGATCGCCTGGATCGTGCCGCGCGCGGCCAGGGCGGTCGCGACGGCGTCGGCCTGCCTGCGGCCGACGGCCGACAGCTCCGGGTCGCCGCCGCCGCTGCCCGAGAAGCGCTTCTCGGGGGTGAGGGCGGTCTCGCCGTGCCGCAGCAGGACGAAGGTGGCGGGTGTGCCGAGGTCGGCGGCGCCCCAGCCGGCGGACGGCGCGGCCTGTTCGGGGACGACGGGCATCAGTTCGTACGCGGCGGCCAGCGCCGCGCGCGCCTTCGCCGCGCCGGCCGCCGCGTCACCGGGCGGCCCCTGGGCCGCGGGAGCGGCCGAACGCGCGGCCCCGCGTCCCGACTTCGCGTCGAGCTCCGCCGTGGAGCCCGAGGGCTCCCACCGCTTGCCCTTCTTGCCCGCGTCCATCGCCTCGTTGGCGAGCCGGTCGGCGTGCTTGTTCTTCTCGCGCGGGATCCACTCGTAGCGGACCTGCCCCGTGGGAAGGATCCGCCCGGCCTCGGCGGCCAGCGGCTTCATGTCCGGGTGCTTGATCTTCCAGCGCCCCGACATCTGCTCCACGACGAGCTTGGAGTCCATCCGGACGTGTACGTCGGCCCCCGGGTCGAGCGCCTTCGCGGCCTTCAGCCCGGCGATCAGACCCTTGTACTCGGCGACGTTGTTCGTGGCGACGCCGATGTACTCGGCGGCCTCGGCGAGCGTCTCACCGGTCACCCCGTCGATGACGACGGCGCCGTAACCCGCCGGACCCGGGTTGCCCCGCGACCCGCCGTCCGCCTCGACGACGAATTTCGGCATCTACAGACCCGATTCGGCGGTACGGACGAGGATGCGGCGGCAGTTCTCGCACCGCAGGACGGTGCTGGGGCTCGCCGCCTTGACCTCGTTGACCTCGGTGATGTTGAGCTCCAGCCGGCAGCCCTCGCAGCGGCGCTGGTAGAGACGGGCCGCGCCGACGCCGCCCTGCTGCACGCGCAGCTTCTCGTACAGCTTGAGGAGGTCGGCGGGGATCGTCGCCGAGACGGATCCGCGCTCCCTGGTCGCCGTCGACTCCTCCCCGTCGAGCTTCTCCGCGGCGGCGTCGCGGCGCGCGACCGCGTCGTCCGTCTTGGCCTGGACGGAGGAGACGCGTTCGGTCAGTTCCGCCGCACGCTCCTGCGCGGCCTCACGGCGCTCCATGACCTCGAGGACGACGTCCTCCAGGTCACCCTGGCGCTTGGCGAGCGAGACGATCTCGCGCTGGAGGCTCTCCAGGTCCTTGGGCGAGGTGACGGCGCCCGAGTCGAGGCGCTGCTGGTCGCGTACGGCGCGCTGGCGCACCTGGTCGACGTCCTGCTCCGCCTTGGTCTGTTCGCGAGCGGTGTCGCTCTCCTCGGTCTGCGAGGCGACCAGCAGGTCGCGCAGCTGGGTGAGGTCCTTGGTCAGCGACTCGATCTCGGCGTGCTCGGGCAGCGAGTCGCGCCGGTGGGCGATCTGCTGGAGTCGCAGATCGAGGGCCTGGACGTCGAGGAGTCGGATCTGGTCGGCGGGTTCGGCGTTCAGTTGGGGGCTCCTGAGGAGTGGTGGGAGGACCAGGGGTCGGTGACCGTCTTCGAGACGTGGACCCGCAGGTCCCAGCCGTGACGGTCGGAGATCTCGTCGAGCTGGGTGGCCGCGAGTTCGCACCAGGGCCACTCGGTGGCCCAGTGCGCCGCGTCGACCAGCGCCAGCGGTGAGTGCTGTGTGGCCTCGGAGACCGGGTGGTGTCGCAGGTCGGCCGTGAGGAAGACGTCCACACCCGCCGCCCGTACGTGGTCGAAGAGGCTGTCGCCGGATCCGCCGCTCACGGCGACGGTGCTGACGACGGAGTCGGGGTCGCCGGCCACGCGGATGCCCTGCGCGGTGGCGGGCAGCCGGTGCGCGGCGCGTGCGGCGAAGTCGCGCAGGGTCGCCGGGCGGTCGAGTTCGCAGACCCGGCCCAGGCCCCGCCGGCCGGCCGGGTCGGTCGGGTCGGGTACGAGGGGGCGTACGACGCGCAGGTCGAGCGCGCCGGCGAGGGCGTCGGAGACTCCCGGATCGGCGCTGTCGGCGTTGGTGTGCGCGACGTGCAGCGCGATGTCGTGCTTGATCAGGGTGTGCACGACGCGGCCCTTGAAGGTGCCGGCGGCGACCGTCGTCGTCCCGCGCAGATAGAGCGGGTGATGGGTGAGGATCAGATCGGCGCCGAGCCGCAGGGCCTCGTCCACGACGTCCTGGACGGGGTCGACGGCGATCAGGACGCGGCTCACCGGGGCGTCGGGGTCGCCGCAGACGGTGCCGACGGCGTCCCACTGTTCGGCCCGCTCGGGCGGCCAGAGGGCGTCGAACTGGGCGAGGACTTCGGACAGGCGGGGCACGGGGCAAAGGCTACCTGCCACCCCTGGTGCTCCGACCATGGGCGGCGGGCTCCCGGTCGCCCGGCGCCCGCTCGCGGGGCGGCTTCCGGTCCGTCCGGCGGTTGAGGACGCCGCCTGCCGGATCCACCCACCCCGCCCCGTCCGGTGCTCCGGGACGAACGGGTCCACCGGACGGCGCCCGGTGGACCCTCCGGTGTCACTTCGCCAGGTACCCGCGCAGATCGTCCAGCACCAGCTCCGCCGCCGTGACGCCGAGCCCCAGGTACCAGGTCTCGTCCGGTACGTCCTCGGCCTGTCCCGACTCGACGGCCTCCAGGTTCTTCCAGAGGGGGTTCGAGCGCGCGGTGTCCCGCTTGGTGGCCTTGGGGTCGCCGTACACACCGGTGAAGATCCAGTCGGCGTCCGCCTCGTCGATCTTCTCGGGGCTGACCTCGACGGCGAGATCGTTGATCTGCTGGTTCGCGGGCCGCGGCAGACCGGCGTCGTCGAGGATGGTGCCGATGAAGGACGCCTTGGCGTAGAGGCGGATCCTGCCCGGCATGTACCGCACCATCGAGATGGTCGGCTTGTCGGCACCGATGTCCGCGGACAGGGCCTTCACCTTGGTGTCGTACGCGCCGAGCGCCTTCTCGGCCGCCGCGCTCCGGTCGAGCGCCGCCGCGTTGAGCCGGAAGTTCTCCTTCCAGGTGAAGCCCGGGCGGATGGAGAACACGGTGGGGGCGATCTTCGACAGCTCGTCGTACTTGTCGGCGGCGCGCAGCTGGCTGCCGAGGATGAGGTCGGGCTCGAGGGCGGCGATCGCCTCCAGGTTGAGGCCGTTGATGGTGCCGACGCTCGTCGGGCTGCCCGCACCCTTCTTCAGGTACTCGGGTATGCCCTCGTCGCCCTCGGTGGGCGCGTAACCGACCGGCGCGACACCGAGCGAGACGACGTTGTCGAACTCGCCGACGTCCAGCACGACGACGCGCTCCGGCCGCGCCTGGAGGACGGTCTCGCCCATGGCGTGGGTGACGGTACGGGGGAACTCGCCCGGCTCGGCGTCGGTGCCGTAGCCCGCCGTCTTCGCCGCCGCCTCCGCGAAGTCCTCGCCTCCCTGTGCGACGGCCTTCTTGTCCGCTCCGGCGGGGGAGGACTTCTCGTCCGATCCTCCGTCGCTTCCGCAGGCCGCGAGGGAGAGGGCGGCGGCGAGGGCCACCAGCGCGGCCGTGCCGCGACGTCTAACGGACATCAGCGCTCCAAGAGTCTTACTTAGGGATGCCTTACTTTAGGCACGCCCGTCCCGGTCGGCACAACCACCCCCTTCCCCTCAGCCGAACCCTGGACCAGCCACCCTTACGTGTGAAGCGGGCGGGCCGGTGTTGTTCGGCAGCGAGTGCGAACCTAGCGTCGTCGCCGGAGGTGACGGATCGATGACAGCCTGTGTCATTGAGAGCGTGGATAACGTCGCGCCGGACGGGGCCGTCCGGCGCGCTGGACTCGCGATCGCGTCGGACGGTTCGTACGCGGCGCGGCTGACCCTCGGTACGGACGGCGGAGCAGGCTCCCCTTCCCCGGAAGCACGGGAGCGGGAGGGGACTCAGGAGCGAAGAGACGGCGCGGGCGCCGCGTGGTTCCCGGAGCGGTGGACGCTCGACGGACCGGAGCCGTACGCCGTACCGCTCCCCCTCGACCAGCCCGAGGAGCCCGACGCCGATGTGCTGCCGCTGGCCGACGGCCGGGTGCTGATCCACCGGCGGGTGGCGGGCCGGCAGGGGTTCTCGCTGCTCTACCCGACCGGGCCGGGGACGGGTGAGCTGCCGCTCGGCGCGGTCGGGTGCCCGGAGCTGACGCTGCTGCCGCCGTCGCCCGACGGCACGAGCGCCTACGCGCTGGCGCCCGGCGCACACGGCACGACCGTCTGGCTGGTGGCGGGCGGTGCCTTCGGCCCGGAACCGGTCGCGACCGTGCGCGGACGCTGCACGGGCGGCGTCTGGCTCGACCGTACGGGGCGGCTGCTCTCCGTCGACCGTGAACTGGACGGTGTGGTCAAGGCGGTCGCCGTCGATCTCCAACGCGGCGGCGAGGTGAGCCCGCTGCTCCAGATCGCGGAGGGCAGCAACGACCGGCTGCTGCTGGCCGACGCCGACAGCGGTCTGCTGCTGATCCGCTCGGACGCGCCGGGCCAGGACCTCCTCGGCTGGGGCGTGCTGGGCAGCGCTCGGCCGGTGCGCTTCCCGGAGTGCCTGCGGCCGGCCGGCCGCGTCGTCACACCGTTCGCCGCCCAGCCGGGGCAGACGCTGATGCCGGAGAGCTGCGCGGTCGCGCTGCGGATCGACGGGCCGGCCGGTACATGGGTGGGGACCTGGCGGCCGTCGGACCGACGGCTCCACCAACAGTCCGCCCCCGAGGGCTGGTTGGCCGGGGCGGGGCTGTGGTCGCGGGACGGGGTGCTCCAACTGCCGTACGCGACCGGCACGATGCCGTGCGGCCTGGCACGGCTGGAGGTACCCGGCGACGTTCCCCGGGCCGAGCCGACGGACACTTGGCACGGCGCCCCGCCGGATATGCGGCCGGAATCGGCCACAGAACCCGCACAAGCGGAAGCCGCAGGTGGGAATGGGTCCGCGCCCCGGCCAACTCGTCTCGTCCACAAGCCGGTTCCGTTGCAGCAGGCACCCCTCACCGGGCGTACGGCCGCCGGATAGGGCTGGTTAGTGTTTTGCCGCGGGTCCGGTCGGTCGGTACGGGGACGGACGGCCCCGTGTGCCAGCAGTGGCAGCAGCGATGCAGCGATTTAACGGGGTGACTTCCCACATGTCTGAAAGCCGAACAGACACGGCCCAGGACCGTCCGCACCAGGCGGCCGGCGACCGGGACGGAACGGGCCACGGAAAACACCGGGCCGGGCCCCCGCGACCGACGACTCGCAGTCGTCGGCCCACGGGCGCCACCGCCGTCCCGGGGAGGGCGTCGAGACGGTCTGAGTGCCGTTCTCCCTCACCGGGCGGACCCGGACGGACTTCGGGTCCGCCCGGGTCCGCCCGGGTCCGCCCGGGTCCGCCCGGGTCCGCCCGGTGTCCGGGGCGAAACCCGCGCAAGGCAGCACCGCCGGGCGAACACCGTGTGAGGGCGGGACATTTGTCCCGGCCGAGTCCGTACATGCGCATCTGCCGGGGCCCGCCCGCTTTCCGTAGCCTCGTCGGCATGAGACGACCAACGGCCGCGGCGACGGCACCGGCACCGGCAACGGCGACGCCCGAGACGCACCGCGCAACCGCAACCGCACCCGCCCCGTCCGCCGTGCGCGTCGAGGGAGCCGTCAAGTCCTTCGGCGCCGTACGCGCGGTGGACGGCGTCGATCTGGACATCGCACGCGGCGAGACCATCGCCCTCCTCGGACGCAACGGCGCGGGCAAGTCCACCACCATCAGCCTGCTGCTCGGCCTCGACGAGCCCGACGCCGGCCGCGTCCGGCTCTTCGGTGAGACCCCCGAGCGCGCGGTGACCTCGGGGCGGGTCGGCGCCATGCTCCAGGAGGGCAGGCCGGTCCGCCGTACGACGGTGCGCGAACTCGTGTCGTTCGTCGCGAGCACCTACCCGCGCCCGCTGCCCCTGGCCGACGCCCTGGACCTCGCCGGGCTCACCGAACTCGCCGGGCGCCGCGTCGACAAGCTCTCCGGCGGCCAGTGGCAGCGCGTCCGCTTCGCGATCGCCCTCGCCGGCAGCCCCGAGCTGGTCGTCCTCGACGAGCCGACGGCGGCCCTGGACGTGGAGGCCAGACGCGCGTTCTGGACGTCGATGCGCGCCTACGCCCGCCGGGGCAACACCGTCCTGTTCTCCACGCACTACATGGAGGAGGCCGACGACAACGCCGACCGGATCGTGGTCATCGACCACGGCCGCATCGTCGCCGACGGCAGCGGCGGGAGCATCAAGCGCGCGGTCGGCGGCCATCTCGTCGCCTTCGACCTCGCGGGGCGCGGCACGGAGGGGCTCGGCACGCTGCCGGGTGTCGTCTCGGTGGAGATACGGGGCGACCGGGCCCGGCTGCGTACGGACGACTCCGACGCGACCGTGGTGGCGCTGGCCGGCCTCGGCCGGATCAAGGGCCTGGAGGTCGCCCACGCCACGCTGGAGGACGCCTTCCTCACGCTCACCGGTACCGGGAAGACGAAGGAGACGGTGTGATGTTCGCCTACGTCCGGCTCGAAGTACGACGCACCCTGCGCGACCCGGGATTCGTGATCTTCGGCGCCGGGATGCCCGTGCTGATGTATCTGCTGTTCACCAACCTCGGCCCCGCCGACGACGGCGCCGACGGCTGGAAGACGACCGCGATGGTCGGCATGGCCGCCTACGGTGCGCTCGGCGCCGCCGTCGGCGTCGGTACGGGCATCGCCGAGGACCGCTCGCTCGGCTGGCTGCGCCAGTTGCGCATCACCCCCATGCGGCCCCGTCAGGTCGTACTCGGCCGCGCGGTCACCAGCTCGGTGACCGTCCTGCCCGCGATCCTGGCGGTCCTCACGGCCGGCGCCTTGTCCAACGGGGTACGGCTCCACGCGTGGCAGTGGGCCGTGCTGGTCCTGCTGCTGTGGGTGGGCACGCTGCCGTTCACGCTGTTCGGGATCGGCAACGGCTACCGGCTCTCCGCGCAGACCGCGGGAGTGGTCAACGTGGGCGCCCTGATGGGTCTGGCCGTGCTCGGCGGGCTCTGGTTCCCGATCGAGGCGTTCCCGGGCTGGCTGCGGAGCGTCGCCGAGTACTCGCCCGCCCACGGATTCGCCGAACTCGGCTGGGCCACGACCGCCGGCCACGCCCCCGGCATCACGGCGGTCGCGGTACTCCTCGGCTGGCTGGCGGTCTTCGGTTCGTACGCTGTCATGTCCTACCGCAAGTCCGCGAGGACGGCATGACCGACGTGGCGACGGAGACCCGGCGCGAGCAGGTGAGGACACAACGGCGGGAGCCGAAGGCCCGGCGCGGGCTCAGGCCGGGGTCGACCGCGGGCTTCGCCATGCTGCCGTGGCTCCTGCTGGGCCTCGGTTCCTTCTCCAACCTCACCCGGGGCGAGACCCCCAACCCCTGGTTCAACGCCATCGGGCTGCTGGTCTTCAACTCCCTCTACATCAACGTGGTTTTCCGTGCCTTCCACCCGTCGGCACGGCACAGCGGGGGCACCTGGTTCGCGCTGGCCGGGATGGCCGTGACGACGTTCGGCCTCGGCGGTGCCTACGGCGGCAGCTGGCTGCTGTTCTTCCCGCTGTTCGGGCTCGCCTGCGGCATCGTGCTGCGCGGCCGGTACCTCGCCCTGGTCGGCGCGCCGCTGGCGGTCACGGTCGCGGCCGTCGCGGCCTTCCACGACGGCTGGGGCGCGGTCACCATCGCGTACGGCACGGTCATCTCGATGCTGGTCACCGCGGCGATCCTGGCCCTGTCCGAGACGGTGGTGGAGCTGCGCTCGACCCGGCAGGAGCTGGCGCGTGCGGCGGTCGAGGAGGAGCGGCTGCGCTTCTCGCGCGATCTGCACGACCTGCTCGGCCACACCCTGTCCGTGATCGTGGTGAAGTCCGAGGCCGCTCGCAGGCTCGCGCCGCGCGACATGGCCGCCGCACTGGCGCAGATCAGCGACATCGAGTCCGTCGGCCGGCAGGCGCTGACCGAGATCCGCGAGGCCGTCACCGGCTACCGCGACGCCGGCCTGACGACCGAACTGGACCGGGCGCGCTCCGCGCTGACGGCCGCCGGGATCGAGCCGGTCGTAAGGCGGTCGGGACCGCCGCCGGGACCTCGTACGGAGGCGCTGCTCGGCTGGGTCGTACGGGAGGCCGTCACCAACGCCGTACGGCACAGCGGGGCGACCCGCTGCGAGATCACGGTGGACGGCGCGCCGGAACAGGTCCGGCTGGTGATCGCGGACAACGGTCGCGGCGTACGCTCTGGACCTGCCGACGACATGGGCGCGGACACGGGTACGGGAACCGGTTACCAAGGTACGGGCCTGACGGGTCTCACCGAGCGGCTGGCCGTGGCGGGCGGTTCGCTCGAAGCGGGTCCGGGTGGTCCGGCGGGGCGCGGCTTCCGGGTGACCGCCGTACTCCCGGTCGACCCCACGGCGGACGCGCGGCCCACGGGAACGGATTCACCGACGAAATCGGAGCGACCGGAATGATCAGAGTCCTTCTCGCCGAGGACCAGGGCATGATGCGCGGCGCCCTCGCGCTGCTCCTCGGTATGGAGAGGGACATGGAGGTGGTCGCCCAGGTGTCCACCGGGGACGCCATCGTCCCCACCGCCCTCACGGCACGCCCCGACGTCGCGCTGCTCGACATCGAACTCCCCGGCCGCAGCGGTCTCGACGCCGCCACCGAACTGCGCGAGGAGGTCCCCGACTGCCGGGTGCTGATCCTCACCACCTTCGGCAGGCCCGGCTATCTGCGCCGGGCCATGGAGGCGGGGGCCGCGGGTTTCCTGGTCAAGGACGGGCCGGTGGAGGAGCTGGCCGAGGCGATCCGGCGGGTGCTCGGCGGGGAGAGCGTGGTCGATCCGGTGCTGGCCGCGGCCGCACTGAGCGCGGGTCCGAGTCCGCTGACCGCCCGTGAGCGCGACGCGCTGAACGCCTCCGTGGACGGGGCGACCGTCGCGGACATCGCGGCGAAGCTGAATCTGTCCGAGTCGACCGTGCGGAACTACCTCTCGTCGGCGATCGGCAAGACCCGCACCCGTAACCGCATGGAGGCCGTGCGGGCCGCCCGGCAGCAGGGCTGGCTCTGAGGGACCGGCGCACGCGGCGCGGGTCACGTGCCCCCCGTCATGCCGGTCGTCATGTGTCCGACTGGCGCGGCAGCCAGAAGAACATCAGCACGGCCGCCACGAACAGCAGCCCCGCCCCGGTCCTGAACGCCAGCGCGTACCCCTCGGTGAGCGCCACCGGCCCCGTCCCGTGGGACGTACGGGCCGCCGCGACCGTGGAGAGGACCGCGAGGCCGATGGCCCCGCCCATGGTCCGCGAGGTGTTCACGAGGCCGGAGACGAGACCGGCCTCGCCGGGTGCCGCGCTCGCCGTCGCGAGGGCGGCCAGCGGTGTCATGGCCAGTCCGGCGCCGGCCATCATCAGGATGCCGGGTCCCAGGATCGTCCTCAGGAAGGTGCCGTCGGCGGTCATCATCGACTGCCAGCCGAATCCGGCGGACCCGACGAGCGCGCCGAGGACCGCGACGTGGCGGGCCCCGACGCGCCGCATCAGCAGGGGCGCCAGCTTGGAGCCGAGTACGACGCTCAGCGAACTCGGTATGAGCGCGAGGCCCGCTTCGAGGGGCGTGTAGCCGAGGACGTTCTGGGCGTAGACCGTCATGAAGAACCACATGCCGAACGACGCCGAACCGGTGACCACCATCCCCGCGTTGGCCGCCGAGACCGCCCGGACCCGGAAGAGTCTCAGTGGCATCAGCGGCTGTTCCGTGCGCGCCTCCACCACCAGGAAGGCCGCGAGCAGCAGCAGCCCGCCGAGGAGCGGCACGAGCGTGGCCGCGGCCGTCCAGCCCGCCCGCTCGGTCTGCACGATGCCGTACGCGACGACGGCGAGACCGCCGGTGACCAGGACGGCGCCGGGCAGGTCCAGCCGGCGCCGCGCCTCCTTCGCCCGGCTCTCCGTCAGCCACAGCACGGCGGCGGCCAGGACCAGCGCCCCGGCGGGCACGTTGATCAGCAGCACCCAGCGCCAGGACAGCGCATCGGTCAGGACACCGCCGACGAGCCCGCCCGCCGCGCCCCCGCCCGCGCCGACCGCGGCCCACGTGGCTATGGCCCTCGTCCGCGCCGGTCCGGCGGGGACGGCGGCGGTCAGGATGGTGAGCGTCGCGGGGGCCAGCACGGCGGCGCCGAGACCCTGCACACCACGGGCGGCGAGCAGTTGCCAGCCCTCCTGCGCGAGACCGCCTGCCAGGGACGCGGCGGTGAAGACACCGAGCCCGGCGAGGAACATCCGTTTGCGGCCGAAGATGTCGGCGGCCCGGCCGCCGAGGAGCATGAAACCGGCGAACGCGATCGAGTAGGCGTTGAGGACCCACTGGAGACCGATGGTGCTGAGGCCGAGGTCGGTGCGCATCGACGGCAGGGCGACGTTGACCACCGAGACGTCGAGGACGACGAGGAACTGCCCGGCGCACGCGGCGGCGATGACGGCCCAGGTACGGGTCGACCGCGCGGCGGGACTCTCGGAGCCGGACGCGCGACCGGGCCCGGAGCCGGGCCCGCCTTCGGGCTCGCGGCCGTTATCGGTTTCGGGGACTGCCGGGACTTGGGCCATGGCCGTCATGGTCGCAGCCCCTCCCCTGCCCCGTACATCGGGATATCGATGTACGCGACACCGGGCCCGCGGCCTAAGTCCGGTCGTCCCCGCGGAATACCCGGGCCCCCGGAAGCGTTGAGCTTCCGTCCACCCGGCCGCCCCGCCCACTCTTCCCCTGCCCGGAGGCTTCACCTATGCCGCAAGCGACGCCCGACCAGTACGCCGGACCCGGCCCCGTCCCCGGGGCCGTTGCGCGCAAGCGGGGCACCGGCGGCGTCGTACCGGTACTCGCGTTCGCCGGCATCACCGTCGCCGTCATGCAGACCCTGCTCGTCCCGATCATCAAGGACCTGCCGTCGCTGCTCCGTACGTCGCCCGACAACGCGACATGGGTCATCACGGCGACGCTCCTCGCGGGTGCGGTGTCCACCCCGATCATGGGGCGGCTCGGCGATCTGTACGGCAAGCGCCGGATGCTGCTCGCGAGCCTCGCGGTCATGGTCGTCGGCTCGCTGATCTGCGCGTTCACCGACGATCTGACGGTGATGATCGCCGGCCGCGCCCTCCAGGGCTTCGCGATGGGCGCGATCCCCCTGGGCATCGGGATCATGCGTGACGAGCTGCCCCGGGAGAAGCTCGGCTCGGCGATGGCCCTGATGAGCTCGTCGATCGGGGTCGGCGGCGGGCTCGCCCTGCCCGGCGCCGCGCTGGTCGCGCAGCACGCCGACTGGCACACCCTGTTCTTCGGCGCCGCCGGGCTCGGCGTGCTGTCGATGGTGCTGACGGTCCTGGTGGTGCCGGAGAGTTCGGTACGGGCGGGCGGCCGGTTCGACTGGTTCGGCGCGCTCGGGCTCTCCGTGGGCCTCGTCGCCCTGCTGCTGCCGATCACCAAGGGCAGCGCCTGGGGCTGGACGTCGTCCACGACGCTCGGTCTGTTCGGCGTGGCCGTCGTGGTCCTCGGACTGTGGGGTTCCATGGAGCTGCGTCTGCGGGCCCCGCTGGTCGACCTCCGTACGAGCGCGCGCCGCGAGGTGCTGCTGACCAACCTCGTGTCGGTGATGGTCGGCGTCGCGTTCTACGCGGTGTCGCTGATCCTCCCGCAGCTTCTTCAGCTCCCCACGTCGACGGGTTACGGCCTCGGCCAGTCCATGGTCGTCGCGGGCCTGTGCGTCGCGCCGCTGGGTCTGACGATGATGTTCGTGGCCCCGGTCTACGCCCGGATATCCGCGCGGCGGGGCCCCAAGGTCTCGCTGATGATCGGCATGGCGGTCATCGCGGTCGGTTACGGCGCGGGGCTGGTCATGATGAGCGCCGCCTGGCAGACCGTCGTCATCTCGGTGGTCCTCGGCGCGGGTATCGGGCTGGCGTACTCCTCGCTGCCCGCCCTGATCGTGGGGGCCGTCGACCCGAAGGAGACGGGCGCCGCCAACGGGCTCAACACACTGGCCCGTTCGATCGGTACGTCGGTCTCCAGCGCCGTCATCGGCATGGTGCTCGCACGTACGGCGATCGGTACGGGCCCCACGGCGGTCCCCAGCCTGCACGGCTTCCGCATCTCGTTCGTGATCGCCACGGCCGCCGTGCTCGGCGGTCTGGCGCTGGCGGCGTTCCTGCCTGCCCACCGCACCTCGCCCCGGACGGAGTTGCTGGCCAGCAGCGAGGACGACGCCCCCGCGCCGCCCGGCGTCCGGGGCTTCCGCGGCCGGGTGCTGGACGCCGACGGCGTTCCCGTCCCGCGGGCGAACGTCACGCTCATCGACCCCCGCGGCCGGCAGGCCGGTCTCACCACGGCGGACGACGAGGGCCGGTACGCGCTCGCGGCGCCCTGCGCCGGTGAGTACGTCCTGGCGGGCTCGGCCACGGGCTACGCGCCGTACGCCCACCCGGCGGCCTGCCTCGGCGGGGCGCTGTCGGTGGACGTCGACCTGGTGCTGGCGCCCAGGGCGGCGCTCCGGTCTCAGGGCGTGTCCGGAATGTAGCGCCGTCCGCCCGCGGGGCGGGGCCCGCGGCGGCAGGCGCGGTGCATCGCAAGGCGGAGGACCGGTGTGGTGGATGGACCGGCCGTACTCGGCAGACTCCGACAACGCAGGGGGCACCTCCCGTGCCCCCTCGGGGGCTACACCGTGCCGGGCGCCACGGGCCGGGCGGGACATTCCGGACACGACCTAGGGCGTGTCCGTGTGCGGGGCGGCGTACGGCACCATGGGCGACCGCACCGCACACCCGCTCAGGAGGAACCGATGACCGCCGGGACCGCCCCGCACGAACCGAACCCGGCCGCCGCCCCCACCCCCTCCCCCGAGGTGCTGGACGCCTTCGAGCGCGCCAAGGGCTTCATGCCGACCGGTGAGGGCCTGGCTTTGTACACCGCCGCCGTCGAAGCCGCCGCCCTGGGGCTGCCGTTGCTCGAGGTCGGCACCTACTGCGGCCGGTCCACCATCCTGCTCGCCGACGCGGCCCGCGCCGCCGGTGTCACGGCGCTGACCGTCGACCACCACCGCGGCAGCGAGGAGCAGCAGCCCGGCTGGGAGTACCACGACCCGTCGGTCGTCGACCCCGAGGTCGGCCGTATGGACACGCTGCCGTCCTTCCGCCGTACGCTCCACGCGGCCGGCCTGGAGGACCATGTCGTGGCGGTCGTCGGCCGCTCCCCGCAGGTGGCCGCCGTCTGGGGCGGTCCGCTCGGCCTGGTGTTCATCGACGGCGGCCACACCGACGAGCACGCGAACGGTGACTACGAGGGCTGGGCGCCGCATCTCGCCGTGGGCGGGCTGCTGGTCGTGCACGACGTGTTCCCCGACCCGGCGGACGGTGGCCAGGCCCCGTACCGGGTGTGGCGGCGCGCGCTGGCGTCCGGCGCGTTCGCCGAGGTCTCGGCGCACGAGTCTCTGCGTGTCCTGCGACGTACCGGGGCGGGAACCTGACGCTCCGTCCTTCACGCACTAGCATCGCCGGGTGTCGTACGACGAAAGCCACCCCCCCGCCCGCCGCCGCCCCCTCTCACGGCTCACGCTCGTCATCGCCGCCGCGGCCCTGGTGCCGGGCGCCTTCGCCGGCTGGCTGATCTGGCAGGCCACCGGCGGGTCCGACGACGGGGGCCCCGCCGGCCTCCCCGCCCAGGGCTCCAGCGCGTCCGCCTCGGCCGACCCCTCGCCGGGTTCGTCCGGACCGGGGCCGTCCGGCACGCGGTCGCCGTCGAAGCCCGCGTCCGGCGGCGACGCCGCTCCGGGGGACGCGCGGCCGGCTCCCGGTGACGGGCCGCTCGCGGGCCGGACCGTCGTCATCGACCCGGGGCACAATCCCGGCAACTTCAAGCACACGGCCGAGATCAACAGACTCGTGGACATCGGAACCAATCGCAAGGAATGCGACACCACGGGCACCTCGGGCAACTCCGGTTACACGGAAGCCGAATTCACCGCCGATGTTTCACAGCGCCTCCGCACTCTCCTCCGTAAAGAGGGGGCGACGGTGAAACTCACACACGAGAACGACCGGGCGTGGGGACCGTGCGTGGACGAGCGCGCGGAAATCGGTAACAAGGCCGGTGCGGACGCGGTCATCTCCATCCACGCGGACGGCTCGGCCGCGGGCAACCGCGGCTTCCATGTCATCCTTCCCGCACTGGTGAAGTCGGGCGGGGCCGACACCTCGAAGATCGTGGCCCCCTCGCGCGATCTCGGCGAACGCGTCGCGGGCAATTTCGTACGCACGACCGGAAGCGCACCGTCCAATTATCTCGGCGGGGGTACGGGACTTGATGTGCGTGACGACCTCGGCGGGCTGAATCTCTCGACCGTGCCCAAGGTCTTCATCGAGTGCGGCAACATGCGTGACTCGAAGGACATCGCCCTGCTGACGAGCGCCGACTGGCGGCAGAAGGCGGCACAGGGAATGGCGGACGGGATCAGCGGCTTCCTGAAGCGATAGCCACACCCGTAACCCCCGGCCGATAGCCGAACACGGGGAACGGCGCGCGAAAACGCGGGGGAAGGCGTCCGAACAGCCGTCAAATGGCAACGGATTCACAACGAAAAGACCGCGATCCATTCTTCTTCGCGCACTCCCGCAACCGTTGGAGGGCCTGCCGTGGTCCTCTTCCCAGGTGGCCCGGAACCGAGGAGACGCCCCGCTCGGGCAGAGGATAGATTTATCCGTACGATAGGGAGCCGCCCCCGAGCTTCGCACCCCTCGCCGTCGCCCCTGCGACGGTGGCGACCGCCCCGACGAGACGACCTACGAAGGACTTTTCAACGTGAACATCCGCTCCCTCACACGAGGCGATGGCGTGGTGATCGGAGCAGCGGTGGTGCTGTTCATCGCCTCGTTCCTCGACCTCGTCGGCATCGACTGCCCGCAGGGCGTCGACTGCTCGAGCTACAGCTCGAACGCCTGGGACTCGCTCGGTCTTGTGATGAGCATCTACATCGCCGGCATCATCGGCGCCGCGCTCATCGTCGTCGGTCGGGGCATGCCGGGCCGCAAGGTGGCAGGTCTCGACCTCGGCCAGTTCGGTGTCGCCCTGACCGTCTTCGCGCTGTGGACCGCGTTCTGGACCATCATCGACGCGAACAACGCGGGCGCCGGCCTGATCCTCGGCCTGCTCTCCACCATCGTGCTCGCCGCGGGCGCCCTCGCCACCCCGCTCGTTCCCGCCCTCAAGGCGCCCCTCGTCGGCGCCCCGAAGCCGCAGGTCGCCTCGCCGTACGGCCAGCCGGGCCACCCCGGCCAGGGTTACGGCTACCCGGGCGCCCAGCAGCAGCCGTACGGCGGCCAGCCGGGTCAGCCCCAGCCGGCGTACGGCGGTGCCCAGCCGGGCCAGCCGGGTCCGGGTCAGCCCTCGCAGGGCGGGCAGCCGGCGGCGCCGGGTCCGAAGCAGGACGGCTCGTCCGGTGGCAACTTCGAACCGTTCTGGTTCGCCGTGCCGGTGGCCCGTCCCCTGTACGGCGAGGACGGCTCGCCGTCCCCGATCGCCGAACTCGCTCCGGGTACGTGGTACTTGGCCGTCGAGCAGCGCGGTCCGGGCCTGATCGCCCAGACGCAGGACGGCCGCCGCGGTCTGCTTCAGGACACGACCGGCATCCAGCGCGGCTGAGCCGCGCGACAGCACCGTCCGACGGCCCCCGCCCTCCCCGGGCGGGGGCCGTCGGCGTCGACCGGACACGGCATGCCGGCAAGGTGGGGGGTTTCGGCCGTCCGGGAGCGGCAACACGGACGTCATGGCCACACGTCAACGCAGTGGAAGCAGCGCAGCAGCCACGATCCTCGTAGTGATCGCGGATGTCATGGCCTTCATCTTGGGCCTCTGGATTCTGATGTACCTGCTGGATGCCAACCGCGCCAACGACCTGGTGAACTTCGTCCAGGACGCGGCGCGCTGGCTCGCCGGCTGGTCCTACGACCTGTTCACCTTCGACGAGGCATGGGCGCGAGTGGTGTGCGGCTACGGTCTCGCGGCCGTGGTCTACCTGTTTATCGGCCACGCGCTGGCCAGCCGGATCCGCCGGGTCTGACGGGCAGTCAGTAACCTTGCTCAGCCGACCCGTTCACAGCAGTCCGGCTCAAGCCCGGACGGCAGCCTCTCACCGCTGAAGACCGCCGTGGTCGCCTCGTCCCCCCCGAGAGCGGCCACGGCCAGCAGCAGTGAGGCTGCCGTCCAGCTCGTCAACTCCTCGGGCCAGACGGCCTTCTCACCCTCGAAGACATAGCCCGTCCAGTACATGCCGCCGTCCGCGCGCAGATGCCCGATGGACTGGAGTACGTCCAGCGCCCGGTCCGACTCGCCCACCACCCACAGCGCCAGAGCGAGTTCGCAGCTCTCGCCGCCGGTCACCCACGGGTTGGGCAGCACACAGCGCACCCCCAGTCCGGGGACGACGAAGCGGTCCCAGCCCTCCTCGATCCGGTCCTTCGCCCGCGGTCCGGTCATCGCCCCGCCGAGGACCGGGTAGTACCAGTCCATCGAGTAGCGGCTCTTGTCGAGGAACCGCTCGGGGTGCTCACGGATCGCGTGGGCGAGTGACCCGGCCGCCAGCTCCCAGTCGGGCTGCGGCTCCTCACGTTCCTCGGCGATGGCGAGCGCGCAGCGCAGCGCCTGGTGCACGGACGAACTGCCGGTCAGCAGCGCGTCGTCGACGGGTGTGCCGTCGGCCTCGCGCTTCCAGCCGATCTGCCCGCCGGGCCGCTGGAGTTCCAGGACGAACCCGATGGCCGAGCGGACGACGGGCCACATCCGGTCGAGGAAGACCTCGTCGCCGGTGGCCAGGTAGTGGTGCCAGACGCCGACCGCGGGATAGGCGCAGAAGTTGGTCTCGCGGCTGAGATCGGTCGGCCGGGTGGCCTCGCCGTCGTCGTAGGCGGCGTACCAGGACCCGTCCTCGTTCTGGTGCCGGGCCAGCCACGCGTACGCCCGCGCCGCCGCCTCGTGTTCACCCGACGCGTCGAGCGCCATGGCGGCCTCGGTGTGGTCCCAGGGATCGAGGTGGTGGCCGCGGAACCAGGGGATGGCACCGTCGGGGCGCTGGACGGCGAGGATGGCGGCGACGGTCTCGTCGGCCTGATCGGCCGTCAGGACACCGGGCAGGACGAGGTGTTCGGTGCGGTCGGGGCCGCGACCGGGCAAGGTCACTTGCCCTCCGCCGTCGGCAGGTGCGGCTTGGTGGCGTAGGCGACGAAGCTCTTGCCGACGACCGGGTTGAGCAGTTGCTCGGCGAAGCGCGTCGCGAAGGGCTTCTTCATGATGTCCCAGACGAGGAGCTTGTGGTACGCGCGGACGGGCAGCGCCCGGTCGTTGTCCACGCCGAAGGCGCACTTGAGCCACCAGTACGGCGAGTGCAGGGCGTGCGCGTGGTGGGTGCCGTAGGGCCGGAGTCCGGCCTCCCGTATCCGGTCGAGGAGTTCGTCGGCCCTGTAGATACGGATGTGGCCGCCCTCGACCTCGTGGTACGCGTCGGACAGCGTCCAGCAGACCTTCTCGGGGCCGTAGCGGGGCACGGTCACGGCGATCCGGCCGCCGGGCCGCAGGACGCGGACCATCTCGGCGAGTACGCCCTTGTCGTCGGGGATGTGCTCCATGACCTCGGAGATGATCACGACGTCGAAGGACTCGTCGGGGAAGGGGAGGTTCAGCGCGTCGCCCTCCATCGCGGTGGCGGTGGCACCGGGTGGCGCCTCGCCGGCCTCCTTCATCGCGGCGAACCAGGTGGCGACCTCGCGGATCTCCGCACCGTTCCGGTCGAGGGCCACGACCTGGGCGCCGCGCCGGTAGCACTCGAAGGCGTGCCGGCCCGCGCCGCACCCCAGATCGAGCACCCGGTCGCCGGCGGCGAGCGGGAAACGGGAGAAGTCCACGGTCAGCACGAGTTCCTGCTTTCGCGGTCGGGATGGGGAGGGCGGGTTGGCGAGATCAAGGATCGGGGGTGGGCGGAACGCCGGTCACAGGGCCGGGGAGGACAGACACGACGGGCGCGGGGCACACGGCCTCATCGGCGGGCCGCCCTCGCATGGGCGGCGACGGCCGCGCGGTACAGCTCGACGGTGCCCTCGGCGGCGCGCGCCCAGGTGAACCGGCGCAGCACCCGCTCGCGCCCCGCGGCGCCGAGCCGCTCGCGCAACTCCCGGTCGCCGAGGAGTCTGTTGAGCGCGGCGGCCAGGGCGTCCGCGTCGCCGGGCGGTACGGCCAGAGCGCTCTCGCCGTCGGCCCCCGCGACCTCGGGGATCGCGCCGCCGGTGGTGGCGACCAGCGGGGTGCCGGTGGCCATGGCCTCGGCGGCGGGCAGCGAGAACCCCTCGTACAGGGACGGCACGCACGCGATCTGCGCGCCGCGCACGAGGTCGACCAGTTCGGCGTCGGAGATGCCCTTGACGAACCGGACGGCGTCGCCGAGCCCGTACCGCTCGATGGCCCGGTAGACGGGGCCGTCCTCGGCGCGCTTGCCGACGACGACGAGATGCGCCGAGGGAGTCGACGTCCGGACCTTGGCCAGCGCCTCCACCAGATGTATGAGCCCCTTCAGCGGCACGTCGGCGCTGGAGGTGGTGACGATCCGGCCCGGGATCTCGGGGACGGCGGGGTCCGGTGAGAACAGGCGCGTGTCGGCGCCGATCGGGACGACCCGGATGCGCTCGGGCCGCACTCCGAGGTGGTCGGTGATCTCCTGCTTCGAACTGCCGGAGACGGTGACCACGGCGGGCAGCCGGCGCGCGACGCGCTTCTGCATGCGGGTGAAGCCGTACCAGCGACGTACGGAGGCGCGGGCGCGCCGCCCGTCGGCGGCGTCGATCTCCAGCCGCCGGTCGACGGTGATGGGGTGGTGGATGGTGGTGACGAGGGGGGCGCCGAGATCGCCGAGGAGCCCGTAGCCGAGGGTCTGGTTGTCGTGGACGACGTCGAACTCGCCCCGGCGGGCGGCCAGATGGCGGCGGGCGCGCAGTGAGAAGGTCAGCGGTTCGGGGAAGCCGCCGGTCCACATGGTGGCGACTTCGAGTGCGTCGATCCAGTCGCGGTACTCGCCGCGCTTCGGCGTCCGGAACGGGTCGGGCTGCCGGTAGAGGTCGAGACTGCCGAGCTCGGTGAGCGGGACGCCCTCGTCGAGTACGGGGTAGGGCTGGGCGCCGATGACCTCGACGCTGTGGCCGAGACGGGCCAGCTCGCGTGAGAGGTGCCGTACGTAGACGCCCTGGCCGCCGCAGTAGGGGTTGCCCTTGTAGGTGAGGAGGGCGATCCGCAGCGGCCGGTCCGCCGCCGCGAAGGTGCCTGCGGGCCCTGCGGGGGTACCCGCCTCTACGGCCTCAGCGGTCACTCTCGGCCCTCACTTCTCACTTCACTTTCGGCGGAGCGTAACGCTCGCGTCAATCCGGAACAAGTTCCCGTCCGGGGGACGGGAGGACACGGGGAGCCTCGAATCTACCGGCAGGTAGCGCCCCGCAGAGGGGCGGCCCCGGGTGATTCGCACCACGGCGGGCCCGTGCGGCGCGGCCGGAGTGAGCGGGTGGGCATGATCGATGACGGGGCGTCAGGCGAGGGGTGTCCACGATCGCGGGACGGGGCCGGCGCGGGTCCGTCCGGCGATCGGGGACCGGTCCGGCCCGGCGGGCGCGTGCCTCCGGCGGCCCTGTCCGGCACCGGCGCGGGCGGCGGCGGCCGGGGCGGCCGAAAAGGGGCCGGTAGAGTGAGCGCGTCGTCATCATGCCCGTACGGGGGGAAGCCGGTGCGAATCCGGCACTGACCCGCAACCGTGAGCCGCCCTCACCGGCGGTGAGTCGGAACACCCCGGACGCGGACGTGACCGGCTCGCGCCACCGGAAACCCCCGGTGGCCGGCACCGTCGAGGCATACGGAGCCGAGCCTGGTGCCTCAGCGTGCCTGCCCGGTTCCCGCGTTCACGCGTTCACGCAGGAGAGGCCGCACCCGCCATGACCACCGTTCGCCGCCACCTGGCGCGCGGCGCAGCAGCGCTCGCCGCGGCCGCTGTCCTGTGCGTGACCGCCGTCCCCGCCGTGGCCTCCGCCGCCCCGGCCGCCCCGGCCTCTCCGGCCGACGAAGGGGTTCCCGCAGGGCCGCCTGCCGAGCTGCCCGACGGGATGTACGGCACGACGGACCCGACGTACGACGGTGTCTGGCGCCAGTCGCTCGCCATGCTGGCGCAGCGCGCCGTGAACGTCATGCCCGCCGACTCCGCCGTCAACTGGCTCCTCGGCCAGCAGTGCGACAGCGGCGCCTTCCCGGCGTACCGCCCCGACCCCACGAAGCCGTGCGACGCGACGACCGTCGTCGACACCAACTCCACGGCCGCCGCCGTACAGATACTGGCCGCGCTCACCACCTACCCGGACGCCATGAACAACGGCATGAGCTGGCTGGCCTCCGTGCAGAACAAGGACGGCGGCTGGGGATACAGCGCGGGCGCGCCCAGTGACGCCAACTCCACGGGCCTGGTGATAGGAGCACTGGCCGCCGGCGGGGCCCCGGTGGACAAACGGCTCTCGACGCAGGGCAGGTCCCCGTACCAGGCGCTGAACAGCTTCGCGATCCCCTGCGACGCGCGGGAGGGCGGCGGCGCGTTCGCGTATCAGCCGGACAAGTCCGGCAAACTGCTCCCCAACGCCGACGCCACGGCCGCCGGTCTGCTCGGCGGTATCGGCAAGCGGATGGTCACGACGGGCGTCGAGCCCGGCCCCGGGCCCGTCTGTCAGGACCTGCACCCGCTCACCCCGGAGCGCGCGGCGCGCAACGGCGCGTCGTATCTGGTGAAGGCGCTCGCCGAGACGGGGCATCTGGACCAGCCGCCCATGCCGGGCGCCGCCGACTCGGCGCCGCTGCCGGACCACGGCAACACGGCGGACGCCGTCGTCGCGCTGACGACCGCCGGGTACGGCAAGCAGGCGGTGGCCCCGATGAAGTGGCTGGAGAGGAACTCGGCCGCGTGGGCGAAGGAGAACGGCCCCGCCGCCTACGCCCAGTTGATCTTCGCCGCGCACACGACGGGCACCGACCCGCGCAAGTTCGGCGGCACCGACCTGGTGAAGGCCCTGAACGCGACGGGACCGGCGCCCAAGTGGATCGGGCCCAAGCCCCTGACGACCGCCGAGCAGCAGAAGGTGCTGGCGGAGCAGAAGGCGGAGAAGCACAGCATGTCCGGGAACCTGTGGACGATGGGCATCGGGGCGTTCTTCGCGCTCGTCGTCTGCGCGCTGTTCGTGGTGCGGGCGAAGCGGCGCCGGGCATGAGGCGGGCACCGGTACGCGTGCGGATACGGGCCCGGCGTCTCGTCCCGCTCGTCGCGGTCCTGCTCGCCTTCACCGGCGCGCTGACGGTGCCGGGCACGGGGACGGCCCACGCGGCGGGCTACCGCTACTGGTCGTTCTGGGAGAGCGACGGCGCGCGGTGGACGTACGCCACACAGGGACCGGCCCTCGCGCGCCCCGCCGACGGCGCGGTGAACGGTTTCCGCTTCGCGGTCAGCGCGGACAGCCAGGACGCGGCGAAGCCCCGCGAGACACCGGACTTCACGGCCGTCTGCGGGTCGACCCCCGCGAAGAGCGGCGCCAAGCGGGTCGCGGTGGTCGTCGACCCCGGCACGGAGGCGGACGCCCCGGACGGCGAGAAGCCGCCGGCGCCGCTGGCAGAGTGCGCGCGGGTCGACGCCGACGCGACGAGCGCGGACGCGCTCGCGGCGGTCGCGAAGCCGCTGCGCTACAACAGCGCCGCGCTGCTCTGCGCGATCACCGGCTACCCGAAGTCGGGCTGCGGCGAACAGATCTCGGACGACGGGGCCGCCTCCCCGGCCCCCACCGCCTCGCGCGCCACGGGTGGCCTGAGCAGGGACGACGAGGACGAGGAGGGCGGCACCCCGTCGCTCGGCATCCTCGCGGGAGCCGCGGCCGTGCTCACCCTGGCCACGGCCGCGGTCTGGCAGGCCCGCCGTCGCCGCGGCTGACCCGGCCGAGGCGGGCCGGCCGGATGCGGGCGCGGATGCCCCCGGCGGTACGACCGAGCGCGCGGGCACCGGAGCGGCCCCCGCACCGGCGGAGCCCGCTGCCGGCGGTCCCGGCACCCACCGCACGAGCCACGACAGCGCCCCGCCCCGTCCTCCGGAGGGCGATGCCGACGCACCCGCGCACACCCGCGCGACCCCGGACCGGGGCCCCGCACCGACACGGCCCACCGGCGCCGCGCCAGTTCGCGCCTCCCGCAGCTTCCGGGCGCCGCAAGCCGGCCGCAGCAACGCCCTGCACGCCGGAGCCTGGTGGTTGTGGGCTCTCGGGCTGGCCGCCGCCGCCTCGCGGACCACCAATCCGCTGCTGCTCGGGCTCCTCGTCGGGGTGGCCGGGTACGTCGTCGCCGCCCGGCGGACCGACGCGCCGTGGGCCCGGTCGTACGGGGCCTTCGTCAAGCTCGGGCTGGCCGTCATCGTCGTCCGGCTGGTCCTCGCGGCCTTCCTCGGCTCACCGATCCCCGGCTCGCACCTGATCGTGACCCTGCCCGAACTGCCCCTGCCCGACTGGGCGAAGGGCGTTAGGATCGGGGGCCGCGTGACGGCCGAGCAGCTGGTGTTCGCGCTGTACGACGGCGCCAAGCTCGCCACGCTCCTCATCTGCGTGGGCGCGGCGAACGCGCTCGCCAACCCGGCCAGACTGCTCAAGTCCCTGCCGGGCGCGCTGTACGAGGCCGGTGTCGCCGTCGTCGTCGCCATGACCTTCGCGCCGAACATGGTCGCCGACGTCCTGCGCCTGCGCACCGCCCGCCGTCTGCGCGGCCGGCCGACCGGCGGGGTGAAGGCGATCCTCCAGATCGGACTGCCGGTCCTGGAGGGTGCGTTGGAGCGCTCCGTCGCCGTCGCCGCGTCGATGGACGCGCGCGGCTACGGCCGCACGGCCGCCGTACCCCCCGCCGTCCGCCGCACCACCACCGCACTGACCCTCGGCGGTCTGCTCGGCGTCTGCGCGGGATCGTACGGGCTCCTCGCCGCCGAGGGCGCCGGGTACGGTCTGCCCCTCCTCGGTATCGGGCTCGCCGCCGCGCTCGCCGGTCTGCTGCTCGGCGGGCGCCGTTCGGTCCGTACGCGCTACCGCCCCGACCTGTGGGGCGTCCGGGCCTGGCTGGTCGCGGGGTCGGGCGCGGCCGTCGCCGCGCTGATGATCCGGGCGAGCGCGTACGACCCCGCGGGCCTGTACCCCGGCGTCGTACCGCTCGTGGCACCCGGTCTGCCGCTCTGGCCCGCCGCCGGCATCCTGCTCGGCCTGCTCCCGGCCTTCGTCGCGCCCCTGCCCGCCACTTCCACCACCCCCGAGGAGAAGACCCGGTGATCCGGTTCGAGCAGGTGTCGGTGACCTACGCCGACGCGCCGGCCCCCGCCCTCGGCGCGTTGCGGGGGGTGGATCTCACCGTCCCCGAGGGCGAGTTGGTGCTGCTCGTCGGCCCCTCGGGGGTCGGCAAGTCCACCCTGCTGGGCGCGGTGTCCGGGCTCGTCCCCCACTTCACCGGCGGCCGCCTCCGCGGCAGAGTGACCGTCGACGGCCGCGACACCCGTACCCACAAGCCGCGCGAACTCGCCGATCTCGTCGGCACGGTGGGCCAGGACCCGCTCGCCCACTTCGTCACCGACACGGTCGAGGACGAACTGGCCTACGGGATGGAGTCGCTGGGCCTGGCCCCCGACGTGATGCGGCGCCGCGTCGAGGAGACCCTGGACCTGCTCGGTCTGGCCGAGCTGCGCGACCGCCCGATCGCCACGCTCTCCGGCGGCCAGCGGCAGCGCGTCGCGATCGGTTCGGTGCTGACCCCGCACCCCAAGGTGCTGGTCCTGGACGAGCCGACGTCCGCGCTCGACCCGGCGGCGGCCGAGGAGGTGCTGGCCGTGCTGCAACGGCTGGTGCACGACCTGGGCACGACCGTGCTGATGGCCGAGCACCGGCTGGAGCGGGTCGTGCAGTACGCGGACCAGGTCATCCTCCTCCCCGGCCCCGGCGAGGCGCCGGTCGTCGGCGAGCCGGAACGGATCATGGCCCTCTCCCCTGTCTGTCCGCCGGTGGTGGCGCTCGGCCGGCTGGCCGGCTGGGACCCGCTGCCGCTGTCCGTACGCGACGCGCGCCGCCGGGCGGCCGGTCTGCGCGAGCGGCTCGCCACGACGCCGCCCCCGTCGGCGCGCGACGCGACGCCGCCTCCCGTGGCACCGGGCGGGCGGCCCGCCGCCCCCCGTACCGCGCTCGGGCGCCTGCTGGGCCGTCGGCCACCGGAACCCCGGAACCCGGACACCGGAATCACGACCGTCAGCCGGCTCGCCGTACGGCGCGGCCGGATCGAGGCGCTGCGCGGCATCGACCTCACCGTGACCCCCGGCGAGACGATCGCCCTCATGGGCCGTAACGGCGCGGGCAAGTCGACGCTGCTCGCCACCCTCGTCGGCATGGTCGAGCCCTCGTCGGGCTCGGTCACCGTCGGCGGGCGGGCCCCGCACCGGACACATCCGCGCGAGCTGATCCGGCAGGTCGGCCTCGTCCCGCAGGAGCCGCGCGACCTGCTGTACGCGGACACGGTCGCCGCCGAGTGCGCGGCGGCGGACGCCGACGCGGGCGCGCCGCCCGGCAGTTGCCGCGCGCTGGTCGACGAACTGCTGCCGCAGGTGCCCGACGCGACGCATCCGCGTGACCTGTCGGAGGGGCAGCGGCTGGCGCTGGCGCTGGCGATCGTGCTGACGGGCCGGCCCCCGCTGCTGCTCCTGGACGAGCCGACGCGCGGCCTGGACTACGCGGCGAAGGCCCG
The DNA here is from genome assembly GCF_010384365.1 of Streptomyces sp. S4.7. NCBI lineage: Bacteria > Bacillati > Actinomycetota > Actinomycetes > Kitasatosporales > Streptomycetaceae > Streptomyces > Streptomyces sp. S4.7. Next base: position 2,018,170 of record NZ_CP048397.1, read on the forward strand.
CCTCGTGGACGTCCTGCGCGCGCTCGCGGCCGAGGGGCACGCGATCGTTCTGGCCACCCACGATGTTGAACTGGCCGCCGAACTCGCCCGCCGGGTCGTGATCCTGGCCGACGGCGAGATCGTCGCCGACGGGCCGACCCCCCAAGTGGTCGTCTCCTCACCGGCGTTCGCCCCACAGGTCACGAAGATCATGGCCCCGCAGGACTGGCTGACGGTCTCTCAGATACGCCGGGCACTGACAGCGGGCGGAACCGGCGCGCAGGATGCGCCCGACCGGGCCGGCACGACGGGTGCCCCCGGCACCACCGCCGGGACCGCAGCGACCGGCCGGACCGGCACGACGGCCGCACCCGGTGCGACGGGCACGACCCTCAGGGCGGACGAGCCCGGGACCTCCGACACGACGGGTACGCCCGGCACGACGGGTGCCCCCGGCACCAGCGGCACACCCCGCACCCGCGAGGATCCCGTATGAGCGCCGGTCCCGACCCCCAGGTCCGGGCCGTGCGGCTCGGGCCCCGTTCCGTCGCCGCGCTCGTGCTCGTCAGCGCGATCGGGGTGATCGCCTTCGGGTGGCCGCTGCTCGCCGACTCCGCCTCCGGGCTCGCCCACTCCCGGGACGCGCCCTGGCTCTTCGCCGTGCTGCTCCCCCTCCTGGTCGCCGTCGTCGTCGCGACGATCGCCGACTCCGGCCTGGACGCCAAGGCGGTCGCCATGCTGGGCGTGCTGGCCGCCGTCGGCGCCGCGCTGCGTCCGATCGGCGCGGGGACGGCCGGTCTGGAGCCGATGTTCTTCCTGATGGTGCTGAGCGGCCGGGTGCTGGGCCCCGGCTTCGGTTTCGTACTCGGCGCGGTCACGATGTTCGCCTCCGCGCTGCTGACCGGCGGCGTCGGGCCGTGGATGCCGTTCCAGATGCTGTCGATGGGCTGGTTCACGATGGGCGCGGGGCTGCTGCCGGGCCCGGACCGGCTGCGCGGACGCGGCGAGTCGCTGATGCTCGCCGCGTACGGGGCCCTCGCCGGCTTCGCGTACGGCACGATCATGAATCTCCAGGGCTGGACCTATATCGGCGGGCTCTCCTCCGGGATCTCGTTCCGGCCGGGCGACCCGGTCCACGAGAACCTGGTCCGCTTCCTGGCGTACTGCGCGGCGACATCGTTCGGCTGGGACCTGGGGCGGGCGGTGCTCACCGTCGTCCTGACACTGACGATCGGCGCCACCGTCCTCAAGGCGCTGCGCCGGGCCACCCGGCGGGCCGCGTTCGACGCGGAGGTCGCCTTCGAGGAACCGGCCGAACCCGCGCGCTGAGCCGGGCGTCGGGCGTCAGTCGGCGCGGCCCGGCTCCAACTCCAGTACCCCCACCGTCTGGTCCCCGCTCGTCTCCCCCGTCAGCCGGAACCCGAGCCCCAGATAGAAGCGTTCGGGCCCTTCGTCGCCCGGCTCCCACGTGACGGTCAGCCGGGTGCCGCCGCGCCGGCGGATCTCGGCGGCCACGGTCCCGACCGCGAAGCGGCCGTAGCCGCGCCCCTGTTCACCGGCCGCGATGTTGAGACGCCACAGGCCCGAGCGGATGTCCTTGCCCGTCCCGTCGCCCGCGAAGTCGATGTCGAAGAAGGCCATCAGGAAGCCGACGGTCCGGTCACCGTCGACGATGAGCCGGGGCCAGGCGACGCCCGGGTGGACGTACGCCTCGGCGAGGGACTTCACGACGGGGGCGACCAAGTGCCCCTGGTCGGGGCGGACCTTGACGCCGAGCGCGGCGTCGAGGTTGTCGGGGGTGATCTTCTCCAGCCGGAGCGCGGTTGTCATCCGAGAACGATAGAAGTCCGCGCCGAGCGATCAAGTGATATATCGGGCCGCCGACCTCGTGGCCGCGTCCCGCTCCCCCGGCCCGCTCTCGCCGTCCTCCTCCGGGTCCTCCCCGTCCGCGGTCCTCAGCCCCGTGACGGCTCCCGGCACTTCCACGGGCCCCGGCTTCAGCGTCGGCCGCACCGCACGCCGGAGCCTGCGCGGCCCCGACAGGACGTACGTGAGGGTGAAGCCCGCGCCCACGACGACCGCGCCGCCCACCGCGTCCAGCACCCAGTGGTTGGCCGTGGCGACGATCGCGCAGACGGTGAAGAGGGGGTGGAGCAGCCCCAGCAGCTTCATCCACATCTTGGGCGCCAGCAGCACGATCACGATCCCGCACCACAGCGACCAGCCGAAGTGCAGCGACGGCATCGCCGCGTACTGGTTGGTGATGGTGGTCATCGGACCGTAGTCCGGGTTCGCGAGGTCCTGCGGGCCGTGCACCGTGTCGATGTAGTCCAGGCCCGGCATCAGCCGCGGCGGTGCCAGCGGGTAGAGCCAGAAGCCGAGCAGCGCGAGCAGCGTGGCGAAGGCCAGCGAGGCGCGCGCCCAGCGGTAGTCGGCGGGCCGCCGTACGTACAGCACGGCGAGGATGGCCAGCGGCACGACGAAGTGGAACGAGGTGTAGTAGAAGTCGAAGAATCCTTCCGCCCAACTCGCCTTCACCACCGCGTGGTTGACCCAGTGCTCGATGTCGATGCCGAGCGCTTCCTCTATGGCGATGACCTGGTGGGCGTGCGACTCGGCGGCCTCGCGTCCACCGGTGGCGGCGGCCCGGATGTGCGAGTAGACGGAGTAGCCGACGCGGATGGCGAGCAGTTCGAGCAGCAGGTTCGGCCGGGTGACCAGGCGCCGCCAGAACGGCGCGAGCGGGACGCGTCTGAAGCGCGCGGCGACGGGCGTCGCGTACTCGGTCTCGATCGGCCGGTCGAAGTACGGCGACGTGCGCGTCTGGAAGGGTACGGCGCAGGCGGCGGCCAGGGCCGTGATCAGCAGCACGTTGTCCCGCACCGGGTGCAGGAGCGTCATGTTCGGCAGCATCATCTTGCCGGGCAGCGTCATGACTATCACCACGACCGCCGGCCACACGGGCCGGTCCGCGGCCCGGGTGCCGACCCGGCCGGCGAGCGCGAGCAGCAGCCACAGCAGCTGGTGCTGCCACGCGGTGGGTGACACGGCGACCGCCACGCAGCCGGTGATCGCGACGGCCAGCAGCAGCTGCCCGTCCAGGGCGTAGCGCGCGGCGCGCCGCAGCCCGACGAAGCAGACGGCCGCGGCCAGCACGGCGAACAGCGCGATCTCCAGGGGCCCTTCGAGGCCCATGCGCAACAGCGCGCCGTGCAGGGACTGGTTGGCGAGGCTGTCCGGGCTCTCGCCGAGGCCCGCGCCCGCGAGATGGCGGGTCACATAGGTCCAGGTGTCGCTCGGCAGCACCACCCAGGCGAGAGCGGTGCAGGCCGCGAACGTGCCGGCCGTGGTGACGGCCTGGCGTCTGCGGCCGGTGAGCCAGAGCAGCGGGGCGAACAGCAGCACCGCGGGCTGGAGGGCGGCGCCGAGACCGATGAGGACACCGGGGCCGGGTTCGCCCCGGTCGCCGCGCGCGACGAAGAACCCGAGGAGGACGAGAAGCACCGGGATGATGCTGGTCTGGCCGAGGTGGAAGCTGTTGCGGACCGGCAGGGACAGCATGAGCAGGCTGATGGCGACGGGAGCGGCGAGAAGCCTCGTACGGCGCGAGACGGGGCCCGGTACGGCGCGCGCGGCGACGAGGCCGAGTGCGACGACGAGCAGGAGTGTGCCGAGGGTCCAGGCGACCCCGAGGGCGTGTTCGGCGGCGCGGCCCAGTGGTTTGAGCACGAGGCCGGCGAAGGGGGTGCCGGTGAACTTCCCGCTCTCGTAGAGCGAGCCCGACACGTGCAGTACGCCGTTCTCCCCGATCCAGGTCTCCAGATCGAGCAGCCGCTCGCCGGGGGGCAGCCGCAGGACGGCCACCGCCTGCCGTACCGCGAGACCGGCCGCGAGGGCCCAGAGCACCGCGCGTGCGACTCCGTACCCGCTGCCTGTCACCGTGCTGCCCCGCACACCCTGCTCCGCATTCGCCACGCCGCGCCGACCCTCCGTTTCCAACCCTCGACCCTGGGTCATGAGCCTCGCATTCCCCCACTGTGGAGACTCAGGCAACCCCCTCTTCGCCTGAGTGTCATCCCTGTTTTGTCCAAATGCCGATGAAAGCACCGATGACACCACAGTCGACCGGCCGGGGCGCCGTGCCCCTCGGGTGCGGGGCCAGGAACCGTACCGGCGGCCGATGTCGTCTGAGGCGTTGGGTTGACGTGCCGGACGGACGGCGCGCGACACGGCTTGGGGGTACGGGGGATGCGGGGCATGCCGGGCATACGGGGCACGCGACGGGCTCGACGGGCGCTTCTGGTGGTGTGCGCGCTGTTGTTGACACAGCTCGGGTCGCTGATCGCTCCGGCGTACGCGTGCGGCTGTGGCGCGATGGTGCCGGGCCGCCAGTCCACGATGGGGGTCGACCGGGAGACGTCGGTGGTGCGTTGGGACGGTGCCACGGAGCAGATCGTGATGCGTTTCACGGTGAACGGGAACGCGCCGGAGGCCGCGTGGATCATGCCGGTGCCGGGCCGCGCGGAGGTGGAACTGGGCGATGCGGATCTCTTCGCCGAACTCGACGCCCTCACCGAGCCGGAGCGCCGTACCCGCCACTACTTCTGGCCGCGCGACGACGACTGGCCGTTCACCCCGGACGGCGACGGCCTGTCGGCCGGGGCGCCGCCGCCGGGCGACGCGGCGCCCCCGGTCGGGGTCGTCGGCCGCGAACGCCTCGGGGACTTCGACGTGGCACGCCTGGCGGCGACGGACCCCGGCGCACTGCGGGACTGGCTGGAGACGAACGGCTTCGAACTCCCGGTGGACCTCGCGGCGGGGCTGAGGCCGTATGTGGACCAGGAGTGGGAGTACGTCGCGGTGCGGCTGGCCCCGGAGGAGGACGGCGCGACCCTGCGCGGGACGCTCGACCCGCTGCGGCTGACCTTCGAGAGCGACCGGCTGATCTACCCGATGCGCCTGTCCCGTCTGGCGGACCAGCCCCAGTCGCTGGGCCTGTACGTGCTGGCCGACCACCGGATGGAACCGCGCGCGTCGATCGGCGGGGACGAGCCGGAGATACGTTTCGCGGGCCGGGTCTCGGCCGGGGACTCACCGGCGCTGGGTGAACTGGCGGGCGAGGGAGGGACGTTCCTCACCGCGATCGACCAGTACTTCCCGCGCCCCGAACGCATCGACGCGGACCACGAGTTGCGCGCGACGGCATCGGACACGCCGTACCGGCGGGTGTACTACGACGACGAGCTGCGCATGTTCGCGGGCGTCCCGGCGTGGCTGGCGACGGTGGGCGGCGCGTTCGTGGCGCTGACGCTGCTGGTGGTGGGCTCCGCGGTGCTGCGGGTACGGCGCCGGGCGGCCGGCACGGCGCCGCGCCAGTGACTCCGGCGCCCGCCGAAAGGCGTTTGGCGCGGCACGGGAGGGGCCCTACTGTGGCGCGATGACGACTCGGATGATCATTCTCAACGGCGGTTCTAGTTCGGGGAAGTCCGGGATCGTACGGTGTCTACAGGCCGTACTGCCGGACCCGTGGCTCGCGTTCGGGGTCGACTCGCTGGTCGACGCCATGCCCGCGAAGATGCACGGATCGGCCGAGGGGATCGAGTTCGCCGCGGACGGCCGAGTAGAGGTCGGGGCGCGGTTCGCGGCCCTGGAGGCGGCCTGGGCGGAGGGCGTGGTGGCCATGGCCCGCGCGGGCGCCAGGGTCGTCACCGACGACGTCTTCCTCGGCGGACCGGCGTCCCAGCGGCGTTGGGAGAAGGCTGTGGGCGGGATGGAAGTGCTGTGGGTCGGCGTCAGATGTGACGCCGCGGTCGCGGCGGGCCGCGAGATCGCCCGGGGAGACCGGGCCCGCGGAATGGCCGAGTCACAGGCGGAGCTGGTCCATGAGGGCGTGCGCTACGACCTGGAGGTGGACACGACGCACACGGAGTCCCTCAGCTGCGCGCGAACGATCGCGTCGCGCGTCGCGCCCGTCGCCCGACTCTCCCCCGGGCTCGACCCCCACCGCGGTCGGTAGGGTCGGGGTAGGCACGTCTCAGGGGGCGAATGGTGACATCGGCACGGCGTGGTCCCTACTTCTGCGGCATCGACGCGGCGATGGACGTGGTCAGCGGCAAGTGGAAGTCCCTGATCCTCTGGGAGTTGCACCACTACGGCGTACGCAGGTTCGGCGAGCTCCGGCGCGGTCTGCCGGGTGTCAGCGAGAAGATGCTGATCCAGCATCTGCGGGAGATGGAGGAAGACGGGCTCGTGCATCGTGAGGTGTACCGGGAGGTGCCGCCGAAGGTCGAGTACTCCCTGACGGAGCACGGCGTCTCGCTCAACACCGCCCTGACCTCCCTGGGGGAATGGGGCACCGAACGCATACGGCGGATCGGGGCCGAGAAGATCTCCGCCGACGCGGCCGCGACCGCGACCGCACGGCGATGGAAGCGGTCGGGGGCCGCGGAGGCGCTCTCCGCGCAGCGTGCGGATCGCCCGGGTCGCGAACAGCGCCATGCGGCCCCCGTGCCATGACGCCGGGGGGCAGGTACCGATCGGTACCTGCCCCCCGGCGTGGAGAGACCAACCACGCGTCACTCCCCCACCACCGGCCCGCGAGGCGCACTCGCCTGCCAGGCCGTGAACAGGGGCACCTCGCCCGTGCCGTCCAGGACCACCACGCCGAACGGCCGGTCGAAGGCGATCGGCGCCACGCGCGGCGGCCGGGACATCCCGGCCGCCCGCATCATGATCACCGTCACCGCCGCCGCCTCGACGCCCAGTTCGGCGACCTTGACCACCGCTTCCTGGACGACCTTCTCGATCTTGAGCGGTTCCGGCGACAGGGCCGAGAAGTCCGCGTGGTCGGTCGTCGCGTACCTCACTCCGAGCGCCGCCAGTTGGGGCGTGATCTCCATCGTCGTACGGAGTTCGAGCCGCGGCAGCGCGACGGCGATCATCTCCGTGTCGATCGGGGCGCGGCGCTCCTTAGGCGCCCATCCGGCGGCGAGGACGTCCGCCGCCCTCGCGCCCTCCTCCCCCAGCACGAACCGCACGCGTACTGCGGACTCGCCGCCCTCGCAGCGCAGTTCGACCACCTGCGTGCCCTCCACCGTCCATCCGGAGCCCGCACCGAGGTGCTGGTGCATGGTCGGTACCCGACTCACCGATCCGGCCGCGTCCGTGAAGGGCCGGTCGGAGGTGGCGTTCCCCTCGAAGGGCATGGCCCAACGCGCCTTCAGCGCGAGGACGTTGACCAGGGCGAGCAGGGAGTTCTCGTCGATCTCCACCGGCAGTTCCTCGATCAGCCCGCCGGTCGCCTCCCGTACCCACGCGTCGATCTCGGCCGGGTCCATGTGCCCGAATCGGATGTCGGGCAGCGCTTCGCGGTACGCGCGGTAGACCGGGGTACGGCTCCACACCCGGGTGGCCACGCCCAGTTGTCGGGTCCCCGCGAGCGCTCTGGCGCTGTCTGTCACGGCCCCGGCGACACCTCCTTCGGCGACGTCCGTCCCGTCGAGCCCCAGCAGCGCCTCCAGCTCCCCGGCGGTCTCCCCCCGCGCCCCCGCGGTCACCGCGCCGAGCGCCAGCCACAGTCCGGCGGGCGAGCAGACGAAGTCGCCGTCCACCGCGTGCTGTTCACCTTCGCCGCGCACCCGCAGCCATCGCTCGGCGAGTGCCCGCATCGCCCCGGCATGTGTCGTCAGTCCTGTCGCCTGTCCCATGCCTCGACCCTACGACGGGCACCACCCGCCCGTCGGAGCCCGACCCCGCCCCCCGGCATGCCAAGGTTGACCGCAGAGGTCCCACCGACCGGCCGGAGGCGCCGTGACCGGGCGGACGAAGTCGCGCGCGATCACACCCGACTGCCCGGCCCCGGAGGCTCTGGCCGCGTTCTACCGGCAGGCCACCGGCTTCGAGCCGCATCCGGGGTCGTTGGGCGCGGCGAAACCGGATCACCAACCCCATGACGGATGGCGGGTCTTCACCGATCCGGCCGGGCACCCCTTCTGCGCCGTGCTGCGGGCCCGACCGCCAACCGTGGTCAACAACAGGGCTGTTGAGCACAGGACATCGCCGGACGGACCGCAATCGGTCCGTCCGGCGATCGAGGTCGGCCGTGTCCCAACACGGCTTCCTCGGCTTCTCAGATCCGGAGCAGCCGCTCCGTGACCTCGCGATAGCTCCGCAGCGCGAGCCGCAGATCCTCCGTGTCGGCCGTCGACGCGCCGTTCCCGCCGCCGCCCGCGTCCCAGCTGTCGCGCAGATGGCGGGGCCGTTCGGCGAGGGCCGTCGTAAGGCGCTTGGCCGTCTCCTCCAGTACGTCCGCCGCTTCCTCGACCGAGCGCCTGGGCCCGTCGATGAAGGTGGACAGGGCCTCCTGGAGGCGCAGGTTCAGCCTGTCGCACTCGTCCTGGGGGATCAGCCGGGGCGTCTGCGCCGGGGTGGACTCCGGCGTACGGCCGGGCACCGTCTCGCGCGCGGGCGCGCTCTGCGCCCCGGTGTCCCGGACCTCCGCCTCGTGCACGGGGTCCTGGACCGGAACCGCGAACGGATCCTTCTCCGGCCGCGCCGCGCTCGCGGGCGCTGCCTCGGGCGCTGCTTCGGACGGTGTCGCGGGCGCTGTGCCCGGCGGCGTCACAGGAGGCGCGACGGGCGGGGGCGCCGTGGGCCTCGCGGGCCGGCGCCCGGCGTCACGGCCGACACCGGCAGCGGCGGCCGGGTCGGACTCGGACAGCGGCACGACAGGCGTCGCGGGCTTGCTTCCGCGCTCGCTCCTGAGCGCGCGTTCCACCTTGCCCGCCACCGTCCGCCGGTCCTTGTCGGGCTCGTGCCCGGCGTCACCGGGGTCACCGGGGTTCTTCGCGTCCTTGGCCTCGTACGGGTCGTACGTCATCACACGCCACTTCCTTTGGGCCTCAGTGCGGCACTCCGGCCGGGGATGCCGGGACGGTGCCGGGGGCTGTCCTCCTTGGAGTCCAGGACCAGCCGTTCGAAGAGCTGACGGGCCTGGACCATCGCCTCGCGCAGTTCCTCGGTGCTCGCGTCGTGACCGGCGTCGGAGGCCGCGTGGTGCACCCGGCGGTAACCGTCCACCTGGTGCGCGTGGTGCACGGACAGGGCGTCGATGTGCTGGGAGTGCTCGTCCGCGTCCGGGAAGCCGCGGTCGGCCGCCAGCCGGGCGATCAGCTTGTCGGCCTCGACGACGGCCTGTCGCGGCGAGTCGACGAAACGCTCCTGGAGACCGGCCCAGTGGGCGACGTACTGGTCGCGCGCTTCGGCGGGCAGGGGGCGCGGACGCAGGTCGCCGTGGCGCCTGACCCGCTCGGTCAGCTCGTTCTCGGCGGCCTTGGCATCACCGTGGTGCCGGTTGACGGCGCGTTCGTACTCGGGGCCGAACCGCCGCTTCAGTCCGGCGCGTCCGCCACCCTTGCCGGTCCCGTACAGGACGGCGGCGACAGCGACGGCGATCACCACGATCAGCGCGACGACGATCAGGACAGTGGACATGGTGGCCTTCCTGGATTCGGCTCGTGTCTGTTGAACTCGTGTCTGGTGAACGGGCGCTCGGTGAATCGGGTTGCCCGGAATCAGCGGTCCAAACAGCACGGGTCCCGCCCGCGAGGATGACCATGGGCCGGAGCGCCCCGCACGCACCGTGTCCCCGGCGGTTCACACCGCGTGATCGCCGCGCGCCTGCGCCCCGTTGGGCCGTTCGGCGTCCGATCCGCACAACTCGGCGCTCAACTCCCGTACCAGCTCGGTCAGATCGGTCGGCCGCTCCGGCCCCCACCAGTCGCCCAGCAGCTGGGACAGCGACTGCTCCCGTGCCCGCGCCAGTACCTCCGCGACCTCCAGGCCCTCTTCGGTGAGGACCAGCCCCACGCCGTCCCGGCGGGCCAGGCCGCGCTCCTCGATCTGCCGGGACGCGTCGTTGACGACCGTCAGCGGTACGGGGGTGGCGTCGGCGAGGCGTGCGGGGTCGACCACCCCGTGCCGCCTGATGCGCAGCAGCATCCAACTGGCCGCCGGGTGCAGGTCGTACCCCGCCTTCTCGGTGATCGTCTCGTAGATCCGCCGGCGTCCTTCACGGGTGCCGAGCACGGAGAGCATGCGGGCGCACTCGTCGCGCGAGGAGCGTTCGACCGGATTGCTGGCCAGGGTCTCGCTCGCCTCGGGGGCGGTGACCGAGCCGCGCAACTTGTCCTCCTTGACGAACCAGGCGACGACGAAGGCCACCAGGACGACGGGCACGGCGTACAGGAAGACGCTGGTGATCGACGACGAGTACGCGTCGAGCACCCCGGACCGCAGCGCGGGCGGCAGTCCGCCGACGGACCGGGGGTCGGCGGCGAGGTCGCCTGGGCTCATGCCGGGCGGGAGCCGCTGTCCGGCGAGCGAGTCGGTGAGCTTGTTCCGGAGCAGGTTGGTGAAGATGGTGCCGAAGATGGCGACACCGAACGAGGCACCGATGGAGCGGAAGAAGGTCGCGCCGGCGGTGGCGACGCCCAGGTCCTCGTAACGGACGGAGTTCTGCGCGACCAGCACGAGCACCTGCATGACGAGTCCGAGACCGGCGCCGAAGACGAGGAAGTACGCACTCATCTCCCAGGTGCCGCTGCTCACTTCGAGCTGGTGGAGCAGCAGCAGTCCGACCGCGATGATGCCCGTGCCGAGGACGGGGAAGACCTTCCAGCGGCCGGTACGGCTGACGATCTGGCCCGAGACGGTGGAGGTGATCAGCAGCCCGAACACCATCGGCAGCATGTGCACACCGGACAGGGTGGGTGAGACGCCCTGCACGATCTGGAGGAACGTCGGCAGATAGGTCATGGCGCCGAACATGGCGAACCCGACGATGAAGCTGATGACGCAGACGAGCGAGAAGGTCCTGATACCGAAGAGTCCGAGGGGCAGTACGGGCTCCGCGGCCCGCCGCTCGACCCGGAGAAAGAGGACCAGCAGGATCACGGCGAGTACGGCGAGGCCGATGATCTGGGCGGAACCCCAGGCCCAGGTGGTGCCGCCGAGCGAGGCGACGAGGACCAGGCAGGTGGCGACGGAGGCGATGAGCAAGGTGCCGAGGTAGTCGATGGTGTGCTTGGTGGAGCGCACCGGGATGTGCAGGACGGCGGCGATGACGGCCAGGGCGACGACACCGATGGGCAGATTGATGTAGAAGACCCAGCGCCAGCTCAGATGCTGGGTGAACAGCCCGCCGAGCAGCGGGCCCAGGACACTCGTGGCGCCGAAGACGGCGCCGAACAGGCCCTGGTACTTGCCGCGTTCGCGCGGTGAGACGATGTCGCCGACGATCGACATCGACAGCACGATGAGGCCGCCGCCGCCGAGGCCCTGGAGGGCGCGGAAGATGATGAGCTCGGCCATGCTCTGGGAGATTCCGCAGAGGGCCGAGCCGATGAGGAAGATGACGATCGCCGTCTGGAAGAGTCTTTTGCGGCCGTACTGGTCGCCGAGCTTGCCCCACAGCGGGGTGGCGGCGGTCGAGGCGAGCAGATACGCGGTGACGACCCAGGACAGATGGTCGAGGCCGCCGAGATCGCTGGCGATGGTGGGCAGCGCGGTCGAGACGATGGTCTGGTCGAGGGCGGCGAGCAGGAGACCGAGCAGCAGAGCACCGATCGACACGAAAATGGTCCGACGGCTCAGGCCCTCGCCCGGTACGGGACTCGTGGGCGGGGTGCTCACTTCCTGAGCCATGGGCATCTCCTCGGGTCTGCGCCTGCACCCATCCTCATTGCTCTGCCCGTGTATGGCCTGTTATGTCCTGCCGAACGCGGCCATGGACGACGGTCGGCGGACGTGGCGGCCGACCGCGCGGGGGCGGGCTGCATAATCGCTGACAGCCCAAGGGAGGGGACCCACATTGACCGGACAGCTCTGTCCCGAATGCGGTACGCCGCGGGACGCGTACGGCCGATCGGGCGCCGGCTGCGACTGCCCCGAGCGGTCGGCGGCAGCGGCGGCCGAGGGCTTCGACCCACTGCGGATACGCCCGTACGTGGCGCTGGAGGACCCGAACGACGCCGTACCGTCCATCCCGCCACCGCTGCCACCGCCACCGCGCGACACGACACCGTCCATCCCGCCGCCCCCGCCGCTGTACGGCGGCGACCGGTCGGAGGGCAGCGATCCCACGGAGACGATGCAGCTGTCGCTGCCGGGACTGCGCACGACGGGGCCGCGGCCGGCGGTCGATCCGGAGAACACGGGCGGACGCAGGACGTTCGCGATGGTGGCGCTGGCGGCGGCGGCCGTGGCGGTGATCGGCACGGCTTCGTTCGCCGGGGGCCTGTTCACCGGTGACGACGGCGGGGACGGGGCGACCTCCGATCTGAATTCGGGGCTGTCGACGGCGAGCGTGGAGCCGGATCCGTCGGCGTCCGCCACGAAGCCGGGGTCGGCGTCGGCGAGCGCGTCGGCGAGCGCGTCCGCGAGTGCGTCCGCGACGAAGCCGGCCACGAGCGCGCCGCCGTCGCCGACCGCGAAGCCCCCGGCGCCAAGCGTCGCCGCGACGAAGGCGCCGGCGCCGGACGGCGCGGCGACGACCGAGGAGGCGGGCCCGGGGCTGCGGCGCGGGGACAGCGGGCCGGAGGTCGAGGAGCTTCAGCGGAGGCTGTCGGAGGTCTGGCTCTACAACGACGGCTACGACGGCCGGTACAGCGACCGCGTGGAGGCGGCGGTCCGTATCTACCAGTCGTACAAGAGCATCGAGGGCGACCCGAGCGGTGTGTACGGCCCCAGCACCCGGCGCGCGCTGGAGGCGGAGACCAGCGGGCAGGGCCGGGAACAGGGCGGGGGCGGGCCGGGCGGCGGGTCCGGCGGCGGGCCGGGCGGAAACGGCCCCGGAGGCGGACCGGGCCGGGGAGAGGACTGGCGGGACTGACGGCACCGACCGCGGGCACCGGACCGGCCTCGCGTCGGCGTGCCGAGTGGAGGGGGCCGGGGTGGCGTGATTCCCCACCCATTTTGTATATTCATTGAACAAAGCGGTTCCCGTCCGTGTCCCTGACCGGCGGGCGGGAGCCGCTCTTGTCTGTGCTCTTCCCCTGCTTGGAGTCCGCCGATGCCGGCCAACGCCCCGACCACGACGACATCCGTCCTGACCGCCCGCGCGCTACTGCTCGACATGGACGGGACCCTCGTCAACTCCGACGCCGTCGTCGAACGCTGCTGGCGCCGCTGGGCGATCGAGCACGGACTGGACCCGGAGGAGGCGCTGAAGGTCGTCCACGGCCGCCAGGGCTATCTGACGATGGCGGTACTGCTGCCGGACCGGCCGATGGAGCAGAACCTCGCCGACAACCGCGTGATGCTCGCGCAGGAGACGGCGGACCTGGACGGGGTGGTCCCGATCACCGGCGCCCCCGCGTTCATGGCGGCGATCGCGGCACTGCCGCACGCCCTGGTGACCTCGGCGGACGAAGCCCTCGCCACCGCGCGCCTGACCGCGTCCGGCCTCCCGATCCCCTCGACGCGCGTGACGGCCGAACACGTCTCCGCGAGCAAGCCGGACCCGGAGGGCTTCCTGAAGGCCGCCGCGGAACTGGGCGTCGACCCGGCGGACTGCCTGGCCCTGGAGGACTCCGACGCGGGCATCACGGCGGCGTTCGCGGCGGGGATGCGGGTGCTGGGCGTGGGCCCGCGGGCCGCGGCCCTGTCCCCGACGGCCCACACCGAGGACCTCACGGACGTCAGGGTGACGTCGCTCCCGGACGGCACGATCCGGATCCACGTCGGCGGCCGGGGCGTGTCCGGGATGTAGCGCCGTCCGCCCCAGGGGCGGGGCCCGCGGCGGCCGGCGCGGTGCGTCGCGAGGCGCGAAGGGGCACCGCGGCCCACCACCACGTCCCGTTCGGCGTGATGCGGCGTCCGGCGGTGCGTACCGCCACCACGTACATGAGCACGACGAAGACCAGCAGCGCCGGCAGGGACTCGACGACCCACCCGATCACCAGGGAGACCGCGCCGAGTTGGAGCGCCGCGCGCACCCCCGCCGTAGCGATCTCACGCCCCCGTCCGAGATGCGTGAGCGCGGCCGTACCGGCCGCCGCGACCAGCAGAACGGCCACGACGACCCCGAACGTGACATCGATTCTCAGCAGCATGTGCCATACCGGCCCTGCTCCATGACGGACATTTTTGCCTCTCCGTCAGATAACTCCCCCTCACGGGGCATTGACACCGGCCGAGTCTGAGGTCGGAAGCCCCAAAGCTCTTGATGTGACGTGCCCATGTCGTCACCCTGTTACCTGGTGCCCACCTCGCGGCAATCCGGCGCCACCACCATGGCCTTCGGGCCCCGACCCCACAACGGATTCCGAACGGCCGGTTTCCCCCCACGACAAGGGAGTTCGCATGTCAGGTATCTACGCGCGTCAAGCCCGTCCCGCCCGCCGAATAGCCGGCATGGCAGCCTCCGTCGCCTTCATCTCGGCCACGGCGCTGCTCGTCGCCCCGTCCCCCGCCCAGGCGTCCCCGCCCACTCCCATCGCCGCCTCCACCGCCCGTACTTACCTCGGTCAGCTGACCGAGCGCGCCGAAGGCTCCTCCAGCGGCTACAGCCGCGACCTGTTCCCGCACTGGATCACGCAGTCGGGCGCCTGCGACACCCGCGAGACCGTGCTCCAGCGGGACGGTTCGAACGTCGTGACGAACTCCAGCTGTGCGGCGACGAGCGGCAGTTGGTACTCCGAGTACGACGGCGCCACCTGGACCGCCGCCGGCGACGTGGACATCGACCACATGGTGCCGCTCGCCGAGGCGTGGACCTCCGGCGCCAGCGGCTGGTCGACCGCCCAGCGCCAGACCTTCGCCAACGACCTCAGCCAGCCGCAGCTGATCGCGGTCACCGACAACGTCAACCAGTCCAAGAGCGACCGTGACCCGGCGGAGTGGATGCCGCCGAGCGCCTCGTACCACTGCATGTACGCCCGTATGTGGGTGGACGTGAAGCACCACTACGACCTGAGCGTCGACTCCGCGGAGAAGGCCAAGCTCCAGAGCGTCCTGAACGGCTGCTGAGCGGCGCGCCGGAGCCGGCCGCGCTTGAGATCACAGACCGGAAACTGGTCGGCCCCCTCCGTCGTTCCGTACCGTACGGGGCGACGGAGGAGGCACCATGACCGGGCTGCGCCTGGGACCACTGCTGCGCTATGTCGACGGGGAATCCGCCGGCACGGCCACGATCTGGGTCGAGACGGACGGGCCGTGCACGGCCGAGGTCCGCTGCGAGGGCGGCGCGTACGGCTCGTCGCGCACGTTCCTGATCGCCGGGCACCACTACGCCCTGATCCCGGTGACGGGGCTGGCCCCGGGCACCGCGGCCGCGTACGAGGTCCTGCTGGACGAGCGCCGTGTCTGGCCGCCCGAGGACTCGACGCTCCCGGCGAGCGTGATCCGTACACCGGCCGCGTTCTCCCCGGAGACCGGGACGGACCCCGCCGCGGACGCCCGGCGCCCCAGGAGCACCGCGAGCGCGCAGAGCACCGCGCCCGGCGGAGCGGCCCCCGCGCCCGAGCTCCGCGTCTCCTTCGGCTCCTGCCGCTGGGCCTCCGCGCCGGTCGGCGAGCCCGACCCGGTGGGACCCGACGCCCTCCACACCCTCGCCGCGACCCTCGCGGCCGACCCCGGCGCCGTACCTCCCGACGTCCTGCTCCTGCTCGGCGATCAGGTGTACGCGGACGAGACGTCGACGGCCACCCGCCGCCGGCTGGCCGAGCGCCGCGATCTGTCCGAACCACCGGGCGCGGAGGTCGCCGACTACGAGGAGTACACCCGCCTCTACGACGAGTCGTGGAGCGACCCCGAGGTGCGCTGGCTGCTCTCGACCGTCCCGAGCTGCATGATCTTCGACGACCACGACGTGATAGACGACTGGAACACCAGCGCGTCCTGGGTCGCCGAGATGCGTACGAAGCCATGGTGGCGCGAGCGCATCCTGAGCGGTCTGATGTCGTACTGGGTGTATCAGCACCTCGGCAATCTCTCCCCCGCCGAACTGGCGACGGACAAGCTGTACGCCGCCGTAAGGGGGGAGGCGGACGGCACCGGCCGGCTGCGGGAGTTCGCCGCCGAGGCCGACGCCGATCCGGCCCGTGTGCGCTGGAGCTACCGGCGCGACTTCGGCCGGACGCGGCTGCTGATGGTCGACTCTCGGGCGGCCCGCGTCCTGGAGGAGGGACAGCGGGAGATGCTGGACGCGGAGGAGGCCCGGTGGGTGCGTGACCAGGCACTGACCGATCCCGGCGAACGCGACCACCTCCTCATCGGCACCTCCCTGCCCTGGCTGCTGCCGCCGCTGGTGCACGACGCGGAGAGCTGGAACGCCGCGCTGGCCCGTGGCGAGCGCGGGAAGCGGTGGGCGCGTTTCGGCGAGGCTCTGCGCCGCGGGGCGGATCTGGAGCACTGGGCGGCGTTCCCCACGTCGTTCGAGAAGCTGGCGGGGCTGATCGCCGAGGCGGGCGAGGGGCCCGACGCGCCGGCGACGGTCTGTGTGCTGTCGGGCGATGTGCACCACGCGTACGTCGCCGAGCCGGCCTGGCGTACGGCGCAGCCCCGGTCGCGGGTCGTCCAGCTCACCTGCTCCCCCGTGCACAACTCCATCCCGCTCTCGATCCGCCTCGGTTTCCGGTTCGGCTGGAGCAGGGTGGGCCGGCGCCTGGGACGCGCCTTCGCCCGGCACGGGCGGGTGGACGCGCCGTCCGTCACCTGGGGGAAGACCGGCGGCCCTTGGTTCGGTAACCAGCTGATGACGCTGACGTTGCGGGGACGCGCGGCGCGGCTGAGCCTGGTCCAGGCGCAGATACGGGACGGCGAGCCGCAGGCGGGGGCGCGGCTCGTGACCGTGGACGAACGGGAACTGGCCACCGAGTAGCCCCGGTGACCCCGAAGCCCTCTCAAAGCCGTCAACTCGCCCCGGTTGGCGGCTTTTTGACACCCTCCGCACCGCCATGCCCGGTTCCTCCGTACCGGCCATTGGTCCACCCGCGTCCCGACGAATCGGATCTCCGTCGCAGTCGCGACAAGCCGATCGGAACCGGCAGGTCAGAGCGCACGGACCGGATTCGCTCCGGAGAACGGACCCGAGGCCGAGAAAGACCCGTCCGCAGGATGTTGAACTTGCAAGCATTCCTTAGGGCTGCCCGACGTGAAGGCTCTCCTCGGTTACGTCCCGAACCGAAGGAGCCCCACCCCCCATGTACACACGTCTCAACCATGCGCAGCCGTACGCCCTCGGACTCTTCCGAATGGTGATCGGACTGCTCTTCGCCTGCCACGGCGCCGCGACACTCTTCGGCGTCCTCGGCAAGCAAGCCCTCCAGGCCGGCAGCTGGCCCGGCTGGTACGCGGCGGTCATCCAGCTCGTAGGAGGCAGCCTGGTCCTTTTCGGCCTGGGAACCAGGGTCGCCGCGTTCGCGGCCTCGGGTTCCATGACCTACGCGTACTTCAACGTCCACCAGCCCGACGGGCTGTTCCCCATGGAGAACGGCGGCGAGGCCTCGGCGATCTTCTGCTGGACCTTCCTGCTCATCGTCTTCAACGGTCCCGGCGCGCTCTCGCTGGACCGGCTCATCGGCGCGCGCGGCACACGCGAGCCGGAGCACCGGGACCGGCCCACGGCGGTGACCGTCTGACCCACACCCGGACGGCCGGCCAACCCGGCCGGCCGAGCGGCACACGGGCGCCCGGATCCCGTTTCGACGGGGTCCGGGCGCCCGTGCGTGGGCAAGATCCGGCACACACCGAGTTTCGGCCATTCCCGGATCTCGGCCATTGCAGAAACAGGAGGTGGACAACACCCGCCCCGTGGGAAGGTGGTCCACCACACAGGCGTACGCTGTATGGCTGACAGCCGCCCCCGCGTTCGCCTCGCGCGAGGGGTCCGGCGGTCACGGGGGTACGAGGCCGGGGGATTTCGGCTTCGTTACGGAAACGGGGAATGTAACAGTGCTGGAGAGTCTGGGCGCGCTGACCGGCAGCCCATGGATCTACGCCGTGGTGGCGCTCTCCGTGCTCCTGGACGTGTTCCTGCCCGTGCTGCCCAGTGGCGTGCTGGTGATCACGACCGCCACGGCGGCGGCAGCGGGGACCTCGGCGGTGGCCGACGCGGCCGGCAAGGTGTCGCACGTGGCGCATGTGCCGCAGGAGGTGCCTTCGCTCCTCGTCCTGATGGTGTGCGCGGCCGTCGCCTCCGTGATCGGCGACTTCGTCGCGTACCGCCTCGCCTGGCGCGGCGGGGACCGGCTTGCCCGCGCGATCGCGCGCTCGCGCCGGCTGACCAGCGCGCAGGAACGTCTCGGCGCGTCCCTCACCGGCGGCGGGATCCTCGTCGTGATCGCCCGCTTCGTACCGGCGGGCCGCTCGGTCGTCTCACTGAGCGCGGGAGCCGCGCACCGCAAGGTGAAGGAGTTCCTGCCCTGGTCGGCGCTGGCGGCCGTGGCATGGACCGGCTACAGCGTGGGCCTCGGCTACTTCGGCGGCCAGTGGCTGGGCGCGAGCTGGTTCGGCGCGGCGGTGTCCGTGCTGGCGCTGTTCGCGGCGGGGGTGGTGGCCGCGTACATCGTCCGCCGACCGTCACGCCGCCGCGACGCGGCGCGCGAGAGCGCACCGGCACCGGCCCAGACGCCGACGACATCGCCGTCCCCGGCGGTCTGAGCCCCCGGCCACCGCCGCCCGCCCGTCGTTCCTCAGGTGCGGGCCGCGCCCCGCACCTCGATGCCGTCGAGCAGCCGCATCGTGGACGCGGTGATCTCGTCGACGGCCCGGTCGAACACCTCACGGTTGTGGGCGGCGGGCGCGCGGAAGCCGGAGACCTTGCGCACGTACTGGAGGGCGGCGGCCCTGATCTCCTCCTCGGTGGCCTCTTCGGGGATGACGGGCGGACGAAGAGTCTTGATGCTGCGGCACATACCTCCAGTGTGACCGATCACCGCTCGTGGTGGGTTCAGAATCAGAACTGATGACTTCTGCCGCATGACGACTGTCGACCTCACCACGATGTCCGGCCTGGAACTGCTGCGCTGGGCGGCCGGGCAGCCCACGGACCGCCCCTCCGTCGGACGGCTCCTCGGCATGACCTTCGACGAACTGGACGAGGGCCGTGTCGTCCTGTCGCTCAGCACCAAGCCCGACTTCGCCAACCCGCTGGGCTCGGTGCACGGCGGCATCGCGGCGACGCTGCTCGACTCCGCGCTGGGCTGCGCGGTGCACACGACACTGCCGGCGGGCGTCGGTTTCACCACGCTGGAGCTGAAGGTGAACTACATCCGCACCGTCGCCGTGGACGCGGGACGGCTCACGGCGGTGGGCACGACGATCCACGTCGGAAGGCGGACGGCGACGGCGGAGGGCCGGGTCACGGACGAACGCGGCAAACCGATCGCCCACGCGACGACGACCTGCATGATCCTGCGCCCCGAAGGCCACCCCACGGCCTAGGTGATATCCGGAAAGTCCCGCCTGGCCCGCGACGCCCGGCACGGCACCTCTCCCCCGTGCCCCCCGAGAGGGGCACCGAAGGTGCCCCTGCGTTGTCGGAGTCGGCCGAGTGCGGCCGGTCCATCCACCACACCGATCTTCCGCCCTGCGATGCACCGCGCCGGCCGCCGCCGGGCCCCGCCCCGCGGGCGGACGGCGCTACATCCCGGACACGCCTCGGCGGGTGTCCGTCCGATCCGGCCGACCCGCAAGTCCGGGCCCGGCCCGGCCAGGACCTGTCTTCGAACTGGCGCCGTCCGCCCGCGGGGCGGGGCTCACGGCGTCCGGCGTGTGATCGCAAGACGGCGGATCGCATCCGTACCGGGCGTACTCGGGCGAGTCCGACAACGCAGCGGGCGTGCGTGCCAGACGCCGTGAGCCAGACGCCAGTGTGAAGACAGGACCTAGTAGTGCTTGGTCATGTTGGTGCGGGGTCTGGCATGTCGCGGTGACAGGTGGGGCAGGCGCCGGTCCAGGTCGCGAGGAGTCTCTGCAGCTCGCGGACGACTCGGTAGAGGCTCAGGCCGACGCCGTCTCTTTTGGGGATCTGTTCAGTCGCTGCAGGGTGCAGAAGGCGTGGGCGACCGAGACGAGGGTGACGTGGTGGTGCCAGCCTGGCCAGGTCCGGCCCTCGAAGTGGGACAGGCCCAGGGCCTGTTTCATCTCGCGGTAGTCGTTCTCGATGCGCCAGCGGAGCTTCGCGGTGCGCACGAGGACGGGCAGCGGGGTGGTTGCGGGCAGGTTGGAGAGCCAGAACTGCACGGGCTCGTCCTGGTCGGCGGGCCATTCGGCCAGCAGCCAGCGGACCGGAAGCTCGGCGGTGGCCGCGGCCTTGCGGATCTCGCGTCCGGCGGGCCGGATCCGCAGGGCCACGAAGCGCGAGTACATGCGCTTGAATCCGCTGCGGCCGCTGCCCGGCCGTGATCCCTCCCTCCACTGCACCGGCCGCGCGGAGGATTTGCCGGCCGCGATGACCAGGCTCTTCACTCGCTGGGCCGGCTCGGGGTAGGAAGGAACCGGATGTGGGCCGCGGCCGGAGTAGGCCGGGGTGCACGGTTGTGCGTCCTCGGGTTGCGCGGTGGTCGTGGTCGAGATGCCCACCACGTAGTCGAGACCGCGTTCTTCCAGGCCGAGCCGGAAGGCTGCGGTGTCCCCGTAGCCGCCGTCGGCGATGACCTGGGGCACCTCGATGCCCCAGGACCGCGTCTCGTCGATCATGTCGAGGGCCAGCTGCCACTTCTCGACATGCCCCACCTGGGCAGGGATGGCGCACTTGTCACGGCGGGCCACTTTGGCCCGGTCGGCCTTGGGCGAGGCGGGATCCCAGCTCCCGGGCAGGAACAGACGCCAGTTCACCGCCGCGGAGGCTCCGTTGGAGGCCAGGTGGAGCGAGACTCCGGCCTGGCAGTTGGTGACCTTGCCCGCGGTGCCGGTGTACTGCCGGGTCACGCACGCCGACGCGTCCCCGTCCTTGAGGAACCCGGTGTCATCGATGACCAACGAGGTGGGTTTGATGACCGGCTGCATGCGCCAGGCCAGGCGGGCCCGCACATGCGCCGCATCCCACGGGCTGGAGGTGACGAAGTGGGCCAGGGCCTGCCGGTTCCCGTCCTCGCCCAGGCGGGCGGCCATCGGCTCCACCGACTTGCGCCCGCCGTCCAGCAGCAGGCCCCGCAGATAGACCCCGCCCCACCGACGCTGATCCGCCCGCGCGAACGGCTCGAACATCTCCGCCGCGAAGTCCTCCAGATCACACCGGACCGCAGCCAATTCCTCACTCAGCACACACGGTCAACGACACGACCGATCAAGAAGACACGCCATCACAAACCACACATGACCAAGCCCTACTAGGAGCCGACGCGCCCCGCCCGTGAGATCTCGCGGGGGCCAGCCCCGTGCTCGGGCCGCAGCGTCGGCCGTACGTCTCGCGGGTCGATCGTCTCGCCGCAGTCGGGGCAGGCCAGTTCGGGCGTCATCGTGTGCCCGCACGGCTCGTGGCGCAGCCGTACGGGCGGACCGTCGTCGCCCGCCATCCACCGGTCGCCCCACGCGAGGAGCGACACGATCACGGGATACAGGCCGACGCCCTTCTCCGTGAGCCGGTACTCGTACCGCTCCGGCCGCTCCTGATACCGCACCCGCCGCAGCACCCCGTGTTCCACGAGCGTGGTCAGCCGCTCGGTGAGCAGGGGCCGTGACGCGCCCGTGTTCGCCCGGAAGTCCTCGAACCGCCTCACGCCGAGGAACGCGTCACGCAGCACGAGCAGCGTCCAGCGGTCCCCCACCACCGACAGCGCCCGCGCGACCGAGCAGTCGACCTCACCGATCTCGTTCCACCGCATGCGTTCGAGTGTAGGAGCCCGGCGCAGACCGGGGCCCGGCCGCGCGACCTGCCGGGACCCGGCAACCGCCGCCCGCACAACATGGCCGACCCCTGGCCTGACGGGAGAGGCCCCGGACCGCCCATGCTGCCCGCATGGTCCATCTCAAGTACACCGTGGCCGTCGAATCGGTTCCACGACGGTGGTTCGAGCAGGCGGTCGTCACGCTGTACGACCT
Organism: Streptomyces sp. S4.7; assembly: GCF_010384365.1. Taxonomy (NCBI): domain Bacteria; kingdom Bacillati; phylum Actinomycetota; class Actinomycetes; order Kitasatosporales; family Streptomycetaceae; genus Streptomyces; species Streptomyces sp. S4.7. The sequence goes on from NZ_CP048397.1 coordinate 2,040,193, forward strand.
GGTGGCGGAGACCCGTACCGAGGACGGCCGGCTGCTCCTCGCGGACGGCCGCGAAGTACCGGACGTCCGGCTGGTGCGGGGCGATCATCTGCGCCCGGGCGCGGTGTACGAGGTGGACGACGACGCCCATGTGCGGGTGGAGGAGTGGGACCGGCGTTCGGCGGTGCGCGTCGCCCAGCACGTCACCGACGGCGCGGTGACGGCGGAGATCGAAGCGCTGCTGAAGGGCGTCGAACGCCCCCGGGAGGCCGAATTGCGCGGCTCGCTGAGTTCGGGCGGGACAAGCGGGACGAGCGGACCGACAGGGACGAACCGATGGGCCTCACTGCAACGCGCCACCGGCACTTCGCACATCCGGCTGGACGACTGGTGGGACGCGGCGTCCCAGGAGTGGCCGCCGCAGGGTTCCGGCAAGGAACGGGCCGTAAACCGGCCGGCCTCCCCCTCCGCGCCCGCGCCGCTCGAAGCACGGCTCGACCACCGCCTTGGCCGGGTGACCGTGCGAGCCAGGCCCGGCCAACTGCCGGACGGCCGCTGGGCGATCCGCGTCTCACTGACCGCGCGGGGCCGCTCCCTGCTGCGTCCGTTGACGGCCGTGGCACTGCTCGTCACCGCCCGCGCCCTGCGCCGCCACTTCACCCGCACCCTGGACACGACGGCCGCCCGCTGGAACGACGTCGTCCCCGGCCTCGTGTCCCAGGAGATGCCGCACCTGCGCGAACGGATCCTCACGACGGCACTGGAGACACCGGAGACCAAGGCCGTCCCGCGAGACGCGCTCTAGGTTCTGTCTTCGAACTGGCGTCGTCCGCCCGCAGGGCGGGGCTCACGGCGTCCGGTGCGTGCGATCGCAAGACGGAGGATCGCATCCGTACCAGGCGTACTCGGGCGAGTCCGACAACGCGGCGGGCGTGCGTGCCACCTAGGTTCTACGGGCGCACCGCGACGGACCAGCCGGGGTTGTACGTGCCGGGCACCGGGCGCCCCGGCCACTCCCGTGCCCAGCGCGGCGGATCCGCGCGGCGCAGGATCACCGCGGTAGCGGGCACCGGATCGTCCATACCGGCCGACGCGCAGCCCGCCGTGTACGCGACGGGGATCGCCGAACTGTTCCCCTTGATCAGACACGGCGGCCGCACCCCCTCCTCACGCAGTACCGCACTGATCCGCAGCCAGTCGCCGCGCGCCCGTTCCTGGACGCCCACATGGGTCCGTACCTGCGTGATCTGTACGGCCGCGTGCCCCAGCAGTACGACGGCGAGCCCGACCGCGACCGGGCGCGAGCCACGCGCCCGGTCGGCGACGGCGAGCAGACCGACGGCCGCGGGCAGCACCAGCAGCGCGTAACCGGGCAGGAGGAAACGGGGCGCCGCGTAGGGGACGAGGAAGAGATACGGCACCGACGCGGACGCCGCGACGGCCACCGCGAGCCACATCGGCGCTCTCGGGCACCCGGCACGCCGTGTGGCCCACAGCCCGAGCACGACCAGCAGCGGGAGCAGCAGCCACCATTCGACGACCCCGGAGGCGACGGTGTCGCCCGTACAAGGACGACAGAGCAACGGGCCGTCCAACGCGGTGAGATGAGCCTTCAGTGAAGGAACGGGCCGCATACCGCCCTGGATGTCGCTCGCCTCGGAGAGCCGCCGCACCACACCGCCGAACCGCAGCCACGCCTCCACGACCCACGGCAGCGCGCCCACCCCGACGCCCGCCACCACGGCCGCCGGCCGGGACCGGCCGCGCCACGCGGGCACCACAAGGGGCGCGACAAGCAGCGGAAGGGCCACGGCCACACCGTCGTTGGGCCGCATCAGCGTGACGACGGCCAGCCCGGCGACGATCCCCGCGTACGCACCACGGCCCGGGTCCCGGCGCAGCGAACAGCCGGTGGCGGCGGCAGCGCCCATCGCCGTGTAGTGGTTGGGCATGGCGGAGTTGGCGTAGAAGAGGGCGAACCACAGGCTCCCGAACAGCCCCGCGGCCACCCATACGCCCGCGGGACGCCGCAGCACCCCCAGCCACGGCCGAAACCCCAGATAGAGCGCCCCACCCGCCAGCGTCCCCATCCAGAGCCGCAGAAGCACCACCGAGTCGCTCCACGACGCGACGGGCACGAGCAACAGCGGCACCCCGCGGGTACGCGGCGCGCTGAACGGCACGGCGGGCCCGTACGGACCGAACCTGCTGGCGTAGACGATCTCGTCCCACCCGAGAGGCAACCCGATCGGCACGAGCACCCCGGCGACGACCACAAACCCAAGGCACACCCCACCAAGCCCCCACCGCCCGACCCCGACCGTCCTGCGCCCACCACCCGCCGCGGCACGCGGAACGACACCCCCGACGGACGGCACGACGTCTGTCTCCACGCGCGGCACTCCCCCGCCTCACCCAACGACGCCCCGCGCCGCCACTGTCCCGCCGCACACCGGGGCCGGTGGTCAACCACCCCTGCGGATCACTCCACATACAACGGCACTTCATCCCAACTCGGCCCATTTCCTGCCATCCTGTCATCCGGCAGACGAGGGAAGCTGCTGGGCGGGCGCCGAGAAGATGTGGACTCTGGACGGACGGGTCACGAGAAACGGCCCCTCGTCCTTTGACTGGACGAGAGGCCGATACAGGTCTCACCTGCGGTTTACCACTGGTGGGCGCGGACGGTTTCGAACCGCCGACATTTGCTTTGTAAGAGCAACGCTCTACCCCTGAGCTACGCACCCGTGGATGAGGCATCAGGGTACATGGCGTACTCCCCCCTCTCACAAACGCCCTTCGCAGGCCGGACGCCCGGTCCCAGCCTGGCGGGGTGGTGACGGGGGGATATCCCCACCACGGAGACGGTGGCCGACCGGATCGTTCGGGGGCGCCCGGATTCGTACGCTGATAGCACATCAGCAGGACCAGCCTGGGGGACCGATCACCGTGGACACACGCCGCACACAGCACATCCGCCGCAGCCGTCGCGCTCGCACTCTTGTCGCCGCCGGAGGCGCCGCGCTCGCCGTGGTCGCCGTCAGTGGGTGCGGGAGCGCCGACGCCGACGAGGCGCCGACCGAGAAGCGGTCGTTCGCCTTCAGTGGCAAGACGCTGACCATCGCGTCGGCGAACTCTTCGATCGATCTGGTGCCGGCCGATGTGAAGGACATCGAGGTGACGCGCCAGGTCGACGGCTGGGTCGTACTCGGTTCGGGCCCCGACCCGGTCTGGAAGATGGAGGACGACACCCTCACCCTCAAGGTGAAGTGCGAGGCACTGGTGAACAACTGCGAGTCGCGGCACCGGGTGAAGGTCCCGCGCGGGGTGGCCGTGAAGGTGGAGAACGACAACGGCAGGCTGCGCGCCGACGGCTTCGACACCGCCCTGAACCTCCGCTCCGACAACGGCTCCGTCGACGTACGGAACTCCAGCGGCGCGCTCGATCTGTTCAGCGACAACGGCAGGGTGACGACCGAGGGCGTCTCGTCCAGGTCGGTGCACGCCCGGTCCGACAACGGAGCGGTACGGCTGGAGCTCACCTCCGTACCCGACAAGGTGGACACCTTCAGTGACAACGGGTCCGTCACGATCGACCTGCCGAAGTCCGGCACCAGCTACGCGGTGACCGCCAAGAGCGACAACGGGAGCGTCGATGTGGACGTGCCCACGGACGACGACAGCGCCCACGTGGTGAAGGCCCACAGCGACAACGGCAAAGTCACAGTCCGAAGCGCGAACTAACCGACCCGTGTGTTCGTCCCTTCCTGGTGGGAGAATGAACTGGGCAGGGCGTAATCGGCACGGGAGAGGGATGTGACGGCGACACACGCGCAGCCGCACGCACGAGCGAGGGCGGGTGGCGTCCGTGATGTCGTCATCCTGATGCTGCTGCCGGTGCCGTTGATCGCCGCGACCCTGCCCGGGGCCTTCGCCGGCGGGGGCACACGGCGGTGGTTCGGCGGGCGCGGGGAGAATCAGCGGGCCGATGCGCAGGCCGCCAAGGACGCCGCCGCAGCCGCTTTCTACGAGCTGGACACCGCCCAGCGCGATCTGCGCATCTCCATAGAGACGATCACCGCCGTCGACAGCTCGCCGGGCGCACGGCGGGCCGTGGACGAGTTCGCCGCGCTGGGACGGCGGATCGACGAGGCCAGCAGCGGCTACATCAGCGCCGTCGACGCGCACGACCTCGACCGGGACGATCTCGAACCGTCCGTGGCCTCCACGGCCCGTACGGCGCTGACCAGGGCCAAGGACGAGCTCGTCCGGGTCAAGGGTGAGCTCGACCGCTTCGAGCGCGGGCTCGGCCCGCTGCTGGACAAGGCGGAGACACAGCTCGCACGGCTGGCGCCCGCCGTGGAGCGGGCGCGGCAGACCCTGCTCGCCGCGAGCAACGCCCTCGACGCGGTGCGCGGCACCGGGCTGCGGGCCGACGACCTCGCGGCGCGGCTCGCGACGCTCGGCCCGGAGCTGACCAAGCTCAATCAGGGCGCGGGCCAGCACGGCGTGGCCGAGACCATTCAGCGCGCCGACCGGGTGCTGCGGGACGCCGAGGCCGTACGGGCCGAGGCCGAGCGGCTGCCCGAGCGCGCGGCGGAGATCGACCGGCGGCTGGTGTCGCTGCGTACGCGCGCCCAGGCCCTGACCACGCGCTCCGGCACCGTGGAGCCCGTGCTGAGCGAGCTGCGGCGCCGCTTCAGCGCCGCCTGCTGGCAGGATCTCCAGCCCGTGGCCGGTCAGGCGGCGACCTCCGTGCACCAGGCGGAGGAGAAGCTGAAGGAGGCCGCCAAGGCGCGCGAGGAGCAGCGCTGGCCGGACGCGACGGCTCTGCTCAGCACGGTCCGCGCGCTGCTGAACTCCACCGACGAGGCCGTCTCGGCCGCCGGTGACCGGCTTCAGCGGCTCAATGCCGTCTCGAAGGACCCGCAGCAGGAGATCGACCGGACGCGGTTCGCCGTGCGGGACGCCCAGCGGCTGGCGATGGCGGGCCGCAACACGCCCGAGCCCCGGCACGCGCGCCCGCTGGACGACGCCGTGGCACGGCTGGACCGCGCCGTGGCCGGGCTGGAGGGCCGGCATCCCGACTGGTGGCACTTCCTGACGGAGACCGAAGCGGTGCGCAACACGGTGACCCGCGTGGTCGGCGAGATCCGCGACGAGCGGGGCGCCGGGGCCTGACCGGCTCCGAACCCCCACACCTTGCCCGATTTGTCCCCTGGTCGTGCCGGACGGATCCTTGAGGTACGCAGAGAGCGCACAGGTGTGCACCGGCTGAAGGGGGCCGCTCGTGTCCGGTTCAGAGACCCGTTCCCACCCCGCACGGCAACACCGGCGGGGGGTCATGCTTGACGAGCATCTGCCCGTCGACCACCGTCTGAGCCGGGTGTACCGCGTCGGTGCGGGGCTGATCGGCCTGGTGCTGCTCGTGTTCGGCATCCTCGGGCTGACCGACCAGATCGGTGTCTTCGACACCGGCAGCCACACCACCGCCGGTCTGAACACCAACGGCGCGCTGAGTGTCCTGTCCTTCTGTGTCGGCGCCCTGCTCTTCGTCGGTATGCTGATCGGCAAGAACTTCGCGTCGACGCTGAACATGGTCCTCGGCGTGCTCTTCATCCTCAGCGGCTTCGTCAATCTCGCGCTGCTCGACAGTTCGTTCAACCCCCTCGCCTTCCGCATCCAGAACGTGTTGTTCAGCTTCGTGGTGGGCGTGATGCTCATGTTCTTCGGCATGTACGGGAGAGTCAGCGGCGGCCTGCCGCACGACAATCCGTACTGGCGGGCCCGTCACCCGACCCAGGTCGAGGACGAGCGGCGCGGCCGGACCGCGGCCGGTCAGCGTGCGGTCCATGCCCACCGCGCTGTCACCTCCCACCGGCACGGTGCGCACCGGCCGGCCGGATAACCTGGCCCCATGCCTCGCTACGAGTACCGCTGCCGCCCCTGCGACACGACCTTCGAACTCAGCCGCCCGATGGCGGAGTCGTCGGCCTCGGCGACCTGCCCCGCCGGCCACCAGGACACCGTGAAGCTGCTGTCCACCGTCGCCGTGGGCGGCTCGGCGAAGGGCTCCCCCGCCCCCTCGGCGGGCGGCGGAGGCGGCTGCTGCGGTGGGGGCTGCTGCTCCTAGGACGAGTCGGCGGAGCCGTCGACCCTTCGCTGGTCGGGGGACGCTAGGTGTTCAGATAACGCAGCACGGCGAGGACCCGGCGGCTGTAGCCGCCCGTCCCGCTGATCTCCAGCTTGTCGAAGATCGCGTTGCAGTGTTTCTCGACGGCACTCACCGAAATGTACAGACGCCGCGCGATCGCCGTGTTGGTGTGCCCCTGGGCCATCTCGGCAAGCACTTCCCGCTCACGCTCGGTGAGCCGCGACAGCGGATCCGTACGGTTGGAGCGGGCCAGCAACTGCCGTACGACCTCCGGGTCGAATGCCGCCCGGCCCGCCGCCACCCGCTCCAACGCGTCGAGGAACTCGTCCACTTGGACCACCCGGTCCTTCAGGAGATAACCGACGCCTTCCGAATCGCCGGTCAGCAACTCCGTCGCGTAGCGCTTCTCCACATACTGGGAGAGGACCAGCACCCCCACCGCCGGCCAGCGCTTACGGATCTCCAGCGCGGCCCGCAGCCCCTCGTCGGTGTGTGAGGGCGGCATCCGAACGTCTGCCACCACCACATCCGGCTGGTCATGGGCGACGACGGCCAGCAGCGTCTCCGCGTCGGCGACCGCGTCCACCACCTCGTGCCCCTCCTCGGAGAGCAACCGCACCAGGCCCTCCCTCAGCAACGTCGAATCCTCGGCCAGGACTACTCGCATGGAATCTCCGCGGTGATGGTGGTGGGGCCGCCGGGCGGACTGTCGACCCGCAGGATCCCGTCGAGGGCCTCGACACGGCGGGCAAGCCCGAACAGACCGCTGCCCGACGCGTCGGCGCCGCCCTTGCCGTCGTCCGTCACCCGTATTCGCAGCGTGCGGGTGTCCTCGTCGACTCTCACGTCGATACTCGCCGCCCCTGAGTGCTTGACCGCGTTGGTGACGCTTTCGGAGACGACGAAGTAGGCGACGGTCGCGGCCGCTTTCGGTGGTTCACTCCCGAGCCGGCAGCGCAGCCGCACCGGCAGCGGGCACCGTTCGGCGACCGTCTCCAGCGCCGCTCGGAGCCCTGCCTCGTCCAGCACCGTCGGATAGACGCGCCAGGCCACCTCACGCAGCTCGCTGAGAACCTGACCGGCCTGTTCATGGGCCTGCCTCAGCAGGTCGTCCGCGTGTCGAGCGTCGCTGCTGCGCCGGGCACGGCCCAGCAGCATTCCGAGCGCCACCAGCCCCTGCTGCACTCCGTCGTGCAGGTCCCGCTCGATACGACGGCGCTCGTCATGGACCACGTCCACGACTCCCGCACGGCTGACGGCGAGCTGTTCTATACGCCGCTCCAACTCCTCCTGCTGGCTGGGGCCGAGGAAGTGCCTGGCCAATTTCCCTTCGAGAGCGGCGACTTCGAAGAATCCCCGCGACGTGAGGAAGAGCAGGAACAGACCGCCGAAAGTGCCGAGCGCGAGCTCGTCCGGATTCTTGAGATCCGTTATCGCCCAGGCGTAGACGAAAAAAGTGCCGTAGCCGACACCGACCACCGCGGCCAACACCACGACCACGCCGAACAACCCGAGCGCCCAGCGGGTCGCGAGATACCACAGCGCGTTGGCCGGCTCATAGCTGGCGGACACCCGCTCGCCGAGCATCGTGCGCAGCCGGTGTCGCTCCAGGTCGACCAGTCTCCGCGCTCCGGCCGCCACCGGCCTCATGACCGCGCGACGCCCGCGCGGCCATGCGCGCACGAGGAGCAGAGCCGTACCCGCGAGCAGCGAGAAAGCCAGCTCGACCACCGCCGTGGAGCCGCCCATGGCGAGTCCTGTCCCGAGTCGCGCCCCTCGACGCACCGCTGTGTTCACGATCAACAACGCTAGCGGGAAGCATGTGACGGCACACTGCGGGAAACCTCAGTAATCCGCACGGTTCGCCTCAATGTGCTTGTCTGAGCAGGCATCTAGCGTGGGAGTCATGATCGGAACCAGCCCGGAGCAATGGGTCAACACGTTGATGGACACGCTCGGAGCGCCGGGCGCGGGCATAGCCATTGCCCTGGAGAATCTGTTCCCTCCCCTGCCCAGCGAGGTGATCCTGCCGCTCGCCGGCTTCGCGGCCAGCACCGGCAAGATGAATCTGATCGCGGCCCTGCTGTGGACGACCGCGGGCTCGGTCGTGGGCGCGCTCGCCCTGTACGGGTTGGGTGCGTGGCTCGGCCGGGAGCGGATGATCGCTCTCGCTGCCAAGGTGCCGCTGGTCAAGGCAGAAGACATAGAGAAGACCGAGGACTGGTTCAACCGGCACGGCAAGAAGGCGGTCTTCTTCGGCCGGATGGTTCCCGTCTTCCGCAGTCTGATCTCCGTGCCCGCGGGCGTCGAGAAAATGCCTCGGCCCGTCTTCCTCTGTCTGACCACGCTAGGGAGCGCGATATGGAACACCGCGTTCATCATGGCCGGATATGCGCTGGGCGAGAACTGGAAGGAGGTGAGCGGCTATGTCTCGACCTATTCGAAGCTGGTGTTGGGCGTCGCGCTGCTCGTGCTCCTGGCCTGGGTGGTCAAGCGGGTGGTCAAGTCCCGGAAGGAGCAGCGGCAAGACTGATCCGCCGCAGCATCTCCTCCCCGGCGGTCACCCCGGTCTCGGTCAGTTTCTCCACATGCGGGGCGCTCCAACCGGTGTCGGCAAGTTCCCCGTGGCCGGGGCGCCAACCACGATCGGCCGCGAGGAGCAGGTCGGCGTCGAGGAGCGAATCCCCGGCGGCCAGGACCACTTCGGTACCGGCCCTCCGGGCCACCTCACGCACGGCGGCGCTCTTGGTCAGCGGACGGGGTACGGCGTAGATCTTCCGGCCCTGGAGGGAGACCGCCCAGCCGCGGCCGTCGGCCCACTCGGAGAGCTCCTTCACCCAGCCCTCGGGCAGGCGTGCGCGGTCGACCACGAGATACGCGAAAAGGTCCTCGGCGACCCGCTCTTTGAGCAGCCAGGCGGGGTCGGCCGTGGAGCGAAGGTGTTCCCTGACTTCCTTCAGGGGTGCGCAGCTCGCGGCGAGGCGGTCCTTCACCTGGGTGTGCCAGGTGGGGTCGGACTCACCGTCGACGAGCAGATGACCACCGTTGGCGCAGATCGCGAACCGAGCGGCGGGTCCGGGCAGATGGATACGGGAGTACTGCTCGCGGGTGCGTGTCGTGGTGGGTACGAAGACCGTGTCGCGGGCGAGGTCTTCGAGGAGCCGGGCGGCGGTCTCCGTCATGTAGGACAGGGGGCGGCGCTCGTAGAGTTCGACACAGAGCAGGCGGGGGGCCTTCGTATCCGGCACGGAGAGCTGGAGAGCGGCGGCCGAATAGATGAGCGTGCGGTCGAGGTCGCTGGCGACCAGGGTCGCCGAGGAGGTGGTCGCGTTCACGAGGTGGCCACCGCCGTGCCGTCCGCGCCCGTGGCGCCTCTGGTGAAGCGGGGGTGGATCAACCCGACGCAGGTGTAGGGAAGTCCGTCGACTTCTTCCACGGGTACGCCTCGCTGCTGGGCGAGCAGTCGCACATGGTCGAGGTCGGCTCCCGCACCGCGTTTGGCGAGGATCTTCCAGGGGACGCGGCGCAGGAGAACGCGGGTGGCCTCGCCTACGCCGGGTTTGACGAGGTTCACATCGTGGATGCCGTACTCCTCGCTGATCCGCTCGACGGCGGCCCAGCCTTCCCAGGTGGGTGCGCGGTCGGTGGAGAGGAGTTCCTTGACCTCGGTGTCCACCGCGTCCGTGACGTCGTCGAATCGGGCGGCGACGGTGTCCAGGAAGTAGCCGGACACGTCGGCGTCCGCGAGTTCGCGGTAGTGCTTCGCCCCGTGGAAGTCGTCGGGTCCGACGAGGTCCGCGCGCAGGACGGTGCGGGAGACGAGGCCGGAGACGGTGGAGTTGAGGCAGGCGGAAGGGATGAGGAAGTCCTCACGGGTGCCGTAGGTCCGTACGCAGCCGCCGGGGTCGGCGAGTACCGCGATCTCGGGGTGGAAGTCGTCGAACTCGCTCAGTGCGTCGGCGAGTTCGCGGGTGATGGCGCCCTTGCCGGTCCAGCCGTCGACGAAGACGATGTCGGCGGGGTTGTGATGGGCGGCGAGCCAGCGGATGGCGTTGGTGTCGATGCCACGGCCGCGCACGATCGAGATGGCGTAGTGCGGCAGATCGAGACCGTGCCGGTGTTGGGCCCAGCGGCGCATCAGAACGCCCACGGGTGTGCCCGCTCGGGCGAGTGAGACCAGGACGGGCAGTGCCTGCGTGGCTTCCACCGAGGTGGGTTCGTCGTAGCGCTGCGGGTGCTCGGCCAGGACGGTCTCGGTGACGGTGCCGACAGCACGGGCGATGCGGGCGGCGGAGGTATCGAGCGCGGACCGGAAGAGTTCCTGGTACTGGGCGCTGGGCTGGTACTCGACGGGCAGTGACTCCGCGTAGTGGGCGCCTCCGCTCTGGATAGCCTCTTCGCGCTCCTCGGTCGGGGCCTCCAGTTTCACGTCGGACAGGTCCTGGAGGAGCCAGCCGACGTCGTCGGCGGCGTACGAGGAGAAGGCGGGGCCACGGAGTGGGGCGGGCAGCATGGAAGGTTCCTGCCGGTCGGTGACGCGCGAGGGAGCGGGGAGGTACGAGGGAACGACGGCGAGCACGACACGCGGGACATGAGCGGCGAGCTGCGCCAGCAGACCGCCGGGGGCGTGCAGCTCCGGCGAGTCAGCCAGGGAGTCGACGACCGTGACGACGGCGTCGAAGCCACCGCCGGCGACGTTGTAGGCGTACCGGTCGCCCGTGCCCTCGCCGGCCGGGAAGGCGGCAGTGTCGTGGGCCGGGAAGACGAGACGGCTGCGTATCGCATAGCCGGGGGCGTCCACGGCGAGGACGGGCGAGCGGGTCGTGGTCGAGTAGCGGACCTCGATGTCGGTGACGGACCGCTCCAGCTCCAGGGCGAGGCGCAGGGGCGCGTACATCAGCTCCTCGAAGCCGAGGACGAGGACACGTCGGGCGTCTCCGAGCTCCTTGGCGAGCTCGGCCGCCATGCCGGGCGCGGCAGCCTCCAGGCGCGTGCGGTGGGCGGGTGTGAAGCCGTGACGCCCGCCGTCGGGCAGCCCTGCGGGCCAGCCGAGCGACACACGCACGATGTCGCCGTCCGCCGTCTCGGGAGGGGAGGCGGGTGCGGGGGTGGTGGGGAGGGGAGGGGGCTGGGGGGAGGGGGAGGGGGCCCCCACCCCGACCCCAGCTCCGGAGCCGGCGCCCGTACCCGTACCGATGCCGGCGCTCGTGCCTCCACCCGTGCCCGTACCGACGCCGGCGGACGACGACATCGTGCCCGTGCCCGTGTCCGTCGGCGAACCGGCGTCGTGCTCTGCCACCAGGGCCTGGCCACGGGCCAGGACGCCTTCCGGGAGGGTGACCGTGCCCGAGGCCATCGCCACCAGGTCGACGCGGGCGCCGATGTCCTGGGCGAATTCCGCGAGCCGGCCCTGGTCGGCGGCCGTGCGCATGTCGACGAGGGCCACGATCACGTACCACCGTCGCGGGTAGCGGGCGTGCAGGGCGCGGATGGTGTTGAGGACCGTGTTCCCTGTGGAGAACTCGTCGTCCACGAGGACCAGCGGACCGTCGCCCGCCAGCAGCTCCGGGTCCTCGGGCAGCAGCAGATGCGAGGTGGCGTGTGAGTGGGACTCCTCGAAGCCGCCCGCGGTGGCCACACCGGGCACGGGCCGCCGGGTGGAGTGCAGATAGGGGGCACGTGCGACGCCGTCGGCCACCGAGTGGCCGAGTCCGGTCGCGGTCTCCGCGTAGCCGAGGATCACGGTCTGCTCGACGGCGTCACCGAGCAGGTCCCGGACGCGTTCGCCGAGGGCGACGCCGGCGCCGTGGACGACGGAGGGCCGCTGCGGGACGTGTTTGCCGAGGACGTTCGAGACCAGGAGGTGGGCACGCTTGGGGTTGCGGCGCAGGGCCAGGCCCAGCAGCTCGCGCAGTTCGTCCCCGCCAACGAGCTCTATGCCGAGCCGTTCGGCGACCCATGACCCCGACCACACCACGTCGACGTTCTCCTCTGCCTTCTCGGTTCCGTACTCGGTTTCGTTCCGTCTCCCGCTCCCGCTCCCGGTACCGCTCACTCCACCAGCCCGGCGGCCAGCAGCTCAACGAAGCCGATGTCCTCCTTGGCGACGCCGAAGACCTCGGCGCGCTGCATGGTGCGTTCTGCCCAGGCGCGGTGGGGCTTCACCTCGTTCATCTTGTTCGTGTAAGAGGAGCGCAGTACGCCTCCCCCGCCCCGCTCCGGCCGCAGGATGTCCCTCGCGTCGCTGAACTCCTCGTGGCTGACGACCGACAGCGCGTGCACGGGCATGACGTGCGAGGGGTGGATGCAAGTCTTGCCCATGAGCCCGTTGGTCTGGTCGAGCTGGATCTCGCGGAGCAGTCCGTCCAGGTCGTGCTCGATGAGCGCGGTGCGCAGTTCCTCGGCCCGCCCTTCGAGGAAGGGGCTGCGGCGCAGCTGCGGTTTGAACATCCGCTCGTGGAGTCGGAAGTACTCCCACACGGGGCCGGTGATGGTGAAGCCGGTGCCGTCGGCGCGGCCGAGGACGTTCACGACATCCGCGATGACGGCGGAGACGATGCGTACGTCGTACGCGGTCATGTCGGGTGACCGGCGGAGCCCGTACGCGGAGCAGAAGTCGGTGACGCCGAGCCGCAGGGCCAGTACCCGCTCCCGGTATTTGTCGACGGTGCGGGCGATGCCGGTGAGGGTGTCGGCGCGGGTCTCCAGATGGAGCAGTTCGGGCGATTCGAGTACGGGCATGGCGAAGAGGCGCTGCCCGCTCTCATGTTCGGCTGAAATCAGTGCTTCGAGGAAGGGGACTCCGCGCTCCTCGGTGAATTTGGGGAGTACGAATCCGGACAGCATGTGAGCGGCGGGGCCGAGCCTGTGTACGAGGTCGGGTATCTGGTCCGGTTCACGGACGCGGACGAACAGCAGGGGCACCTCCGCGCCACGCCGGTCGAGGTCGGCGAACTGCCTGATGAGGTTCTCCTCGGCCCATGGGACCTCGGAGTCGTCGATGCTGTCCTCCAGGCACAGCACCATCGAGACGACGCCTCGCCCGGCCAGCTTGACCACGTCGTCCGCCAGCCGGGACCTGGTGGCGGGGCTGTAGAGGGTGGCTCCGAGGGCCGCCGAGAGCATGCGGGCAGGAGAGACGGCGGTGAACTCGCCGGGCTCCTGGTGGAACAACCCCCGCCGGGCAGTGGGCGGAATATGCCCGAAGTGACGCATTTACATCCCCCGTACTGCCACGGTCGTCGCGTTGACATGTGGCCGGTAATAGTACGTATGGACGGGAGTCAAGAGTTCCACGCGTGCATGAATTTCAGGTAACTCGTCCACTTCTCGCCCCTGTCTCACCCCCCTCTCGTCGCCGTGTCCCTGCTATCCACCATGCCCCCACGTTGTCCGCGCGGCCTGCGGGAAGGCAGGATGACCGGCATGACGCACGCGATGGTGAAGGGCTCGAACGTTCCCCTCGACGCCATGGCCGTAAGGGCCGTGCTGCGCTGGACGCCGGGGCCGGGGGTTCCTGACGTGGATGCGTCGGCGTTGCTGCTGGGGCCGGAGGGGCGTGTGCGCTCCGACGAGGACTTCGTCTTCTACAACCAGCCGCGCCATCCGTCGGGCGTGGTCAGGCGGCTGCCGAAGAAGCAGGTGCCTGAGGGGCTCACCGACACTGTCGAGGCGGATCTCGCCGCCCTCGACCCGAGCGTCGACCAGGTGGTCCTCGCGGCGTCGTCGGACGGGGCGAGTTTCCAGCACGTGCACGACCTGCGGATCCTGCTGTACGACGCGGGCCAGGCCGACGGCGACCCGCTGGCTGTCTTCGACGTACGCCCGGAGACGGGCGAGGAGACCGCTGTCATCTGTGGTGAGCTCTACCGGCGTGGGAGCGGCTGGAAGTTCCGGGCCGTGGGGCAGGGGTATCCGACCGGGCTGATCGGGTTGGCGACGGCTTTCGGCATTCTGGTCGACGAGACGGAAGGGGCCGACGGCCCCGGGGCGGAAGGGGTGACCGCCCAGCTTCCCGGCGGTCCGGCGCTGGTGCAGGACGGGCATCAGGCAGCGCCTTCGGCGCCCGCGCAGCAGCCTCCCTCGCCGGCCCAGCCGCAGGGGCAGTCCGGCTACGGGTTTCCGCAGCCCGCCGCCCCGCCGGCCTACGGGTATCCGCAGCCCGCCGCCCCGCCGGCCTACGGGTATCCGCAGCCGGCGTCGGCGCAGCCCGCTTACGGTTACCCGCACGCACCCGCCCCGGATCCTCAGCCGCCAGTGGTGCCACCGGCTCCGCAGGGCGCGCCGGCTTACGGCTACCCGCAGCCGGCCGCCGCGGCCGCTCCCGCGCCGGACCCGAATTTCCGGCTGCCGCCGATGGGGCCGCAGTTCGTACGGCCGTAGTAGTCAGGGGCCCGGCGCCGGGCGGCCCACCGTAAGGAGCGGGGCCCGGGGCCACTGGATCCCCCGTACCGAGCACGCGCCGGGGGTCCCGCACGTCGGCCGAACCCGCGCCGCCGGTCCCGCGCCGGGTTCCGGCCCCGGGAGCGGACCTGCTCCGGGTCCCGGTCCCGGCCCTCTCCCGGCCACACCGCTCCTCCGGCCCTCTCCCCCGCCCCCTCACGTCTTCGTCTTGTAGCCCCGTCCCCACTGGAGCCCCCACCCGTACAGCCGGTCCAGTTCGGCCTGGAAGCCGTAGACGAACTTCACCTCGCGCCGCACCACCAGCTCGCCCTTGACCGTCTCCATCGAGAACACCGCGCAGGACCGGGCCTGCGGGGCTCGCTCGTCCAGTTCGATCTCGACCCGCGGGCCGTTGCTCGGGTAGAGCGTGACGTTTGCGTGCGTCCGGTCGAAGGCGGGGGTGCGGTCGTAGATGTAGACGAAGACGAGCAGTCGTTTGATCTCTTCACGGTGGTCGAGGTTGATGAATATCGTCTCGCCGGAGGGGGCGCCGAAGCGGTCGTCGCCGCTGAGCTTGATGTACGGCGCCTCGTTCAGGCTGCCGAAGAATCCACCGAGCGGCTGCACCACGCCCTTGGTGCCGTCGGCCAGTTCGTACATGCACCCGATGTCGAGGTCGACGTTGACCACACCCAGGGTGTGGGCCTGCACGACGTCGGGCTTGAAGAGTTTGAAGGGGTGGCGCAGCAGTCCGCCGCCCTGCCTCGACCGGCCCTCGATGTCCGAAGTGCGCATCCGCCACGACAGGTTGACCCGTAGGTTCCCGGTGGCGGCGCCCTGCTTGGTGAGTGAGACCGCCGGATTGCGCTTGGTCAGCTCGATCGAGTTCGTCGAGGCGCTCCCCGAATCGAATTGCGCGGCATTGCTTCGCCACAGATTGTCCCAGAAGGCCATCCCCGACCCACCCCCACCATTTCCCACTCGTCGGACGCCCTACAGGACGTCCCGCGGGACGCCGTACAGAACGTGAACAGCGGGGCAACCGGAAGGCTTCCGCCTCAGGTCGCCCCGCTCAGAGCGTTCCCGCTATCACCGCCTGGTCACACCCCGGAGGGAGACTCAGACATGGACTGTTGTCTTGTCTTGCGAATCCTCGCCACCTTCAGCCGCAACTCGCTTGTTGCGGACCACCGATGACCAGAAGGACGCACCGATCAGCAGGAGACCGACGAGGCCGGTGATGATCTCGCTGATCTCGTGCTCGATGGTGATGAGCAGGATCGCGGCGAGCGCGCCGATCGCGTAGTGGGCGCCGTGCTCCAGGTAGACGTAGTCGTCGAGGGTGCCCTGGCGGACGAGGTAGACGGTGAGCGACCTGACGTACATCGCGCCGATACCGAGGCCGAGTGCCATCCAGAAGATGTGGTTCGTGATGGCGAAGGCGCCGATGACTCCGTCGAACGAGAAGGAGGCGTCGAGGACTTCGAGGTAGAGGAAGAGGAAGAACGCGGCCTTGCCGGCCAGGCCGACGGCCGAGACCTGCTTGCCTTCGGCCTTGGCCTTCTCCTCCTCCTCGTGTTCGCGCTCCTCTTCCTCTTCGAGTTTGTTCTCGAAGAAGCTGGAGAGTCCGTTGACGGCGAGATAGGTGATCAGACCCGCGACACCGGACAGCAGTACGGTGGCGGACTTGTCCGCGTACCCGGTGCTGGTGTGCGCGTTGGTGGCGAACGTCATGGCCGTGATGAGCAGGACGATCAGCGCGACGCAGACCGACAGCATGTCGACCTTGCCGAGCTTGGACAGCGGGCGCTCCAGCCAGCCGAGCCACTTGTGGTCACGCTCGTCGAAGATGAAGTCCAGGAAGATCATCAACAGGAACATGCCACCGAACGCGGCGATCGCCGGGTGGGCGTCCGTTACCAGTGCCTCGTACTGTTCGGGCTTGTCCAGCGCCAACTGGACGGCCTCGATGGGACCGACCTTGGCACTGATCGCCACGATGGCGACGGGGAAGACCAGCCGCATTCCGAACACGGCGATCAGGATTCCGATGGTGAGGAAGATCTTCTGCCAGAAGGCATTCATCTTCTTCAAGATCCCGGCATTGACAACGGCGTTGTCGAACGACAGGGAGATCTCAAGGATCGACAGGATCAGTACGATCCCGAACGCCTCCCACCCCCACTGCCAGGCCGCGAAGGCAAGGCCGGCCGCCGTGATGGCGAACGACCAGCCGAAGGTTTTCAGGATCACTGCCTACCCCATTTGGTGTCTAACGGGTTTTCCCCCGCGCGAGTACTGCTTTACGAAACGTTGACCCCGAAGTCTAGAGCGATGCCGCGCAGGCCCGACGCGTACCCCTGCCCCACGGCCCGGAACTTCCACTCGCCCCCGTAGCGGTAGAGCTCGCCGAAGATCATCGCGGTCTCCGTCGACGCGTCCTCGGTGAGGTCGTACCGGGCCAACTCCTGGCCGTCCGCCTGGTTGACGACGCGGATGAAGGCGTTGCTCACCTGGCCGAAGGTCTGGCCGCGGGCGTCGGCGTCATGGATCGACACCGGGAAGATGATCTTGTCGACGTTCGCGGGTACGTTGGGGAGGTTGACCAGGAGGGACTCGTCGTCGCCGTCGCCCTCACCGGTCAGGTTGTCCCCGGTGTGCTCGACGGAGCCGTCGGGGCTGGTGAGGTTGTTGTAGAAGATGAACCACTCGTCGCCGAGTACCCGCCCTGACTGGCAGAGCAGAGCGCTGGCGTCGAGGTCGAACGGCGCTCCGGTGGTGGAGCGCGCGTCCCAGCCGAGACCGATCAACACCTGGGTGAGGTTCGGTGCGGCCTTGGAGAGGGAGACATTGCCCCCCTTGGCGAGTGTGACGCCCATGATGGTGAAGTCCTCCCCGAGGTGACGTGATGCCGGGCCCGGCGCGCCTGACGCCGTACCCGTGGTGCGTGTACGCGGTGCTCGTGATGCGCGTACGTGTTACTGGTCTTGCGCGTACGTGGTGCTCGTACGTGGGTGCCGGTGGTGCGTGTACGTGGTGCCGACGGGCCCCAGCACCCCCAGCACGGTGAGGCGCGTCCGGCGCCGCACTGGGATGTGCGGCGCCGGACGGTCGGACCAGCGGCTCAGACGTTGACGCCGAAGTCCTGCGCGATGCCACGCAGGCCAGAGGCATACCCCTGTCCGATGGCGCGGAACTTCCACTCGGCGCCGTTTCGGTAAAGCTCTCCGAAGACCATGGCGGTCTCGCTCGAAGCGTCCTCGGTCAGGTCGTACCGCGCCAGTTCGTTGTTGTCCGCCTGGTTGACGACGCGGATGAACGCGTTGCGCACCTGGCCGAAGGACTGCTGGCGGGTCTCGGCCTCGTAGATCGAGACCGGGAACACGATCTTGTCGACGTCCGCGGGGACCGCGGCGAGGTTGACCTTGATCGCCTCGTCGTCGCCCTCGCCCTCACCGGTGGTGTTGTCGCCGGTGTGCTCGACGGAGCCGTCGGGGCTCTTGAGGTTGTTGAAGAAGACGAAGTTCCCGTCGCCCGTGACCTTGCCCTCGGCGTTCGTCAGCAGGGCGCTGGCGTCGAGGTCGAAGTCGTTTCCGGTGGTCGTGCGGACGTCCCAGCCCAGACCCACGGTGACCGCGGTCAGGTTGGGCGCGGCCTTGGTCAGCGAGACGTTGCCGCCCTTGCTGAGGCTGACTCCCACGAGTCCTCCCTTGATGAGTTTCACAGGGGCGGGCGTCCTCGGCCCCGGCCGCTTCGGCAGCCGTCGCCGCGTCGCACGCGCCCCCTGGTGCAATTGGCATCGGATCAACGAGTGGATCCTAGTGACCGGTTCCCGCCCCTTGTGCGGTTTACGTGGTACAACCCCGTTCCTGCAAGGCTTTTCGCACGAGATCGTGACCGCGAGTGGCGAGTTGTCGTCACAGAGCAGCGAGAGCCTTGACGTACTCGTCGAGATCACGTGCGTCCGGCAGCCCGTTGACGACCGACCAGCGCACCACGCCCCGCTTGTCGATGACGAAGGTGCCGCGCAGCGCGCAGCCCTTCTCCTCGTCGAAGATCCCGTACGCCCGTGAGGTCTCGCCGTGCGGCCAGAAGTCCGACAGCAGCGGGAACTCCAGGTCTTCCTGCTCGGCGAAGATCCGCAGGGTGTGGATGGAGTCGGTGGAGACGGCGAGCAGCTGGGTGTCGTCGTTGACGAAGGAGGGCAGTTGGTCGCGCAGTGCGTGGAGCTCGCCGGTGCACACGCCGGTGAAGGCGAACGGGTAGAAGACCAGCACCACGTTCCTGCCGTCGCCGTCGCTGTCCTGAGCGCCGTCGACGCCGCCGTCCGGGCCGCCGACGACGCCCCCGTCGGCGCCCTGGCCGCCGCGCAGGTCGAAGAGGCGTACGGTCCGCCCGTGGTTGTCCTTCAGGGCGAAGTCGGGCG
Source organism: Streptomyces sp. S4.7 (assembly GCF_010384365.1). Taxonomy (NCBI): domain Bacteria; kingdom Bacillati; phylum Actinomycetota; class Actinomycetes; order Kitasatosporales; family Streptomycetaceae; genus Streptomyces; species Streptomyces sp. S4.7. Next base: position 2,059,134 of record NZ_CP048397.1, read on the forward strand.
CCTGGCTGCCGACGGGAATCCCCTTCGGCGCCGGCGCCTTCCGTGCCGTCCCTGTCATCGTCATGCCCCCTCGTCGCCCGCCCGCTCCGTGAATCGCACCGCCCCGCCGAACCATCCGGCCCCGCCACCCTACGCAAGGGCCCCCGGCGGCGGATGCCGACGGGGGCCGTCAGTGCGTGGGAGGCTTGCGAGGCAGGTCTGCCGGGCCGCCGCTTCGGCTTTCGCGCTCGGATGCGGCGCCCGTTCTCAGCGCTTCGACTTCGCCGCCTTGGGCGTGACCAGCCGGCTGCCCGTCCAGTCCTTGCCGGCGTTGATGCTCTTGGTCTGCGCCAGGCCGGCGGTCTGGGCGGCCTCGTTGATGTCGCTGGGCTCGACGTAGTTGTCACGGCCGGTCTTGGGCGTCAGCAGCCAGACCGCCCCGCCTTCGTCGATCAGACCGATGGCGTCCACCAGCGCGTCCGTCAGGTCGCCGTCGTCGTCGCGGAACCACAGAACGACGGCGTCGGCCACGTCCTCGTAGTCCTCGTCGACGAGCTCCTGGCCGATGACGGCCTCGATGGACTCACGGAGCTCCTGCTCGACGTCTTCGTCGTAGCCGATCTCCTGGACCACCTGTCCGGGTTCGAACCCAAGCCTCGCGGCAACGTTGGTTCGTTCCTCCGCGTGGTCCGCGGTCGCGCTCACGGATTGCCTCCTGATCATGTTTTGGAAAATGCTTCAGCCACGCGCGTACGCGGGGCGCTGGCCGTAGTCCACACGGGCCGGGCGGATCGCGCAAGTACCCGACGACCGAGACCGCCGAAACGGGTACGTTCCGGGCTGCTTCATCGCATCTCCTGACACCCCGATAACACTGGACGTGATGCCTGCCAGAAGTTTCCTCCCTCTTTGTCATCCTACGCGGCTTCAATACGTCATTCGGGTCCGAACGGCCGAACGAAACGCATAGTCGCCTTGGGCGTAAGATTGCGGTTTGGCCGGACCCGGAACAACCGCGGACGACCATGCGGGGGACGGGATCTCCCGGAATTGGTCGCAGTGTGAGGGTTACCCCTCGGTAGAGGTGACGTTTCCGTCGCCGCGGTACACGATGGATACGCCGTACGGCCCGCTCCCCGTGCCCGTTCCCTGGCGGCAGAAGAGGCAAGCTCCACCGACAGCAGATGTACTCGCAGGACCCACAGGCGTGCCCAGCGTGATGAGGTGACCGGTCGGACGGCCGGCCCGGACGCGGGGCGCGACACGACCCGAACAGCGAAGGAAAAGTGTGGCTTCCGGATCCGATCGCAACCCGATCATCATTGGCGGCCTTCCCAGCCAGGTCCCGGACTTTGATCCCGAGGAGACCCGGGAGTGGCTCGACTCGCTCGATGCCGCCGTCGACGAACGGGGGCGTGAGCGCGCCCGCTATCTGATGCTCCGCCTGATCGAGCGCGCGCGCGAGAAGCGCGTGGCCGTGCCCGAGATGCGCAGCACCGACTACGTCAACACCATCGCCACCAAGGACGAGCCGTTCTTCCCCGGCAACGAGGAGATCGAGCGGAAGGTCCTCAACGCGACCCGCTGGAACGCCGCGGTGATGGTCTCCCGCGCGCAGCGCCCCGGGATCGGCGTCGGCGGTCATATCGCCACCTTCGCGTCCTCCGCCTCCCTGTACGACGTGGGCTTCAACCACTTCTTCCGGGGCAAGGACGGCGGTGACGGCGGCGACCAGATCTTCTTCCAGGGGCACGCGTCCCCGGGTATCTACGCCCGCGCCTTCCTGCTGGACCGGCTGAGTGAGGCGCAGCTCGACGCCTTCCGTCAGGAGAAGTCGAAGGCGCCGGACGGGCTGTCCAGCTATCCGCATCCGCGGCTGATGCCGGACTTCTGGGAGTTCCCGACGGTGTCGATGGGGCTCGGTCCGCTGGGCGCGATCTACCAGGCGCGGATGAACCGCTACATGGAGGCGCGCGGGATCGCGGACACGTCGCGGTCGCATGTGTGGGCGTATCTGGGCGACGGTGAGATGGACGAGCCGGAGTCGCTGGGTCAGCTGTCGATCGCGGCCCGTGAGGGTCTGGACAATCTGACGTTCGTCGTCAACTGCAACCTTCAGCGGCTCGACGGTCCGGTACGCGGCAACGGCAAGATCATCCAGGAGCTGGAGTCGCAGTTCCGGGGTGCGGGCTGGAATGTCATCAAGCTGGTCTGGGACCGGTCGTGGGACCCGCTGCTGGCGCAGGACCGGGACGGTGTGCTGGTCAACCGGTTGAACACGACGCCGGACGGTCAGTTCCAGACGTACGCGACGGAGACCGGCGCGTACATCCGTGAGCACTTCTTCGGTGACGACCAGCGGCTGCGCGCGATGGTCGAGGGCATGTCGGACGAGCAGATCCTGCATCTGGGCCGTGGTGGTCACGACCACAAGAAGGTGTACGCGGCGTACGCGGCGGCGAAGGCGCACAAGGGCCAGCCGACGGTGATCCTCGCGCAGACGGTGAAGGGCTGGACGCTGGGTCCGAACTTCGAGGGCCGTAACGCGACGCATCAGATGAAGAAGCTGACCGTCGCCGATCTGAAGGGCTTCCGCGACCGGCTGCACCTGCCGATCACGGACCGGGAGCTGGAGGACGGGCAGCCGCCGTACTACCACCCGGGCCGGGACTCTGAAGAGATCCAGTACATGCACGACCGCCGCAAGGGTCTGGACGGTTATGTGCCGACCCGTGTGGTGCGGTCGAAGCCGCTGGCCCTGCCGGGCGACAAGACGTACGCGGCGGCGAAGAAGGGGTCGGGTCAGCAGTCGATCGCCACCACGATGGCGTTCGTGCGGGTGCTGAAGGACCTCATGCGGGACAAGGAGATCGGCAAGCGTTTCGTGCTGATCGCGCCGGACGAGTACCGCACGTTCGGCATGGACGCGTTCTTCCCGAGTGCGAAGATCTACAACCCGCTGGGGCAGCAGTACGAGTCGGTCGACCGTGAGCTGCTGCTGGCGTACAAGGAGTCGCCGACCGGGCAGATGCTGCACGACGGCATCTCGGAGGCGGGCTGTACGGCGTCGCTGATCGCGGCGGGTTCGGCGTACGCGACGCACGGCGAGCCGCTGATCCCGGTGTACGTCTTCTACTCGATGTTCGGTTTCCAGCGGACCGGCGACCAGTTCTGGCAGATGGCGGACCAGTTGGCGCGCGGTTTCGTTCTGGGCGCGACCGCGGGTCGTACGACTCTGACCGGTGAGGGTCTTCAGCACGCGGACGGGCACTCGCAGTTGCTCGCCTCGACGAACCCGGGCTGTGTCAGTTACGACCCGGCGTTCGGCTACGAGATCGCGCACATCATGGAGGACGGGCTGCGCCGGATGTACGGGCAGCCGCATCCGGGCGAGGACCCGGACGTCTTCTACTACCTGACGGTCTACAACGAGCCGATCCAGCACCCGGCCGAGCCGGCGGACGTGGACGTCGAGGGCATCCTCAAGGGTGTCTACCGCTTCAAGCGGGGCGAGAGCGGCTCGATCCCGGCGCAGATCATGGCGTCCGGTGTGGCCGTGCCGTGGGCCGTCGAGGCGCAGCGGATCCTCGCCGAGCAGTGGGACGTGCGCGCGGACGTCTGGTCGGCGACGTCGTGGAACGAGCTGCGGCGTGAGGCCGTCGACGTGGAGCGGTACAACCTGCTCCACCCGGAGGAGGAGCAGCGTGTTCCGTACGTGACGCGCAAACTGTCGGGTGCCGAGGGCCCGTTCGTCGCGGTGTCGGACTGGATGCGTGCCGTGCCGGACCAGATCTCGCGCTGGGTGCCGGGGACGTACCAGTCGCTGGGTGCGGACGGTTTCGGTTTCGCGGACACGCGTGGCGCGGCGCGCCGGTTCTTCCACATCGACGCGGAGTCGATCGCCCTGACGGTACTCACGGAGCTCGCCAGGGAGGGCAAGGTGGACCGCTCGTTGCTGAAGCAGGCCGTGGACCGCTACCAGTTGCTGGACGTGGCGGCGGCGGACCCGGGCGCCGCGGGCGGCGACGCGTAGGGCTGTGGATGATCGGTGGCCGGTTCCGTGGTTACGGGACCGGCCACCGCTCGTTGGGGCGCGGTCGAGGAGCGCGGCGCTGTGGCGGTTCCGGCCGGTCGTCGCGTTGCCTACTCTTTGCGGCCATGAAGGAAATACCCGCGCGTGTGCGCTGGGAGCGGCGTACGCAGCGCCCGTTGCTGGCGTTCGCGTTGCTGTTCGGTGTCGCGTACGCGCTGCCCATCGTCATGCCCGGCGCGCACGGCGCCCTCACCCGTGCCTGTTCGGTCGTCGAGTGGGTGGTGTGGGGGCTGTTCGCGGCGGACTACGCGGTGCGGCTCGTTCTGGCCCGTGCCCGCAGGGAGTTCGTGCGGCGTCATCCGCTGGATCTGCTCGCCGTGCTGCTGCCGATGGTGGCGCCGCTGCGGTTGCTGCGTGTGGTGGCGACGCTGTTGCTGGTCGGGCAGCGGGCGAGGATCGCGAGTCAGATCAGGCTCACGACGTATGTGGTGGGGGCGGTCGCCGGGCTGATGATGTTCGGTTCGCTGGCGGTGCTGGAGGTCGAGCGCGGCTCCCCCGACGGGAACATCAAGACGCTGGGTGACGCGGTGTGGTGGTCGTTCACGACGATGACCACGGTGGGGTACGGCGATCTGTCGCCGACGACGGGGCTCGGGCGGCTCCTGGCCATCGGTCTGATGCTGAGCGGGATCGCGCTGCTCGGGCTGATCACGGCGAACATCGCCACCTGGTTCATCTCCCGTTTCGAGCAGGAGAGTGCGGGCGAGGAGCGTCAGACGGCCGCGATCGAGCTGCTGACGGAGGAGGTGCGGGAGTTGCGCGCGGAAGTGGGCCGGCTGTCGGGTGCCGCCCTGCCCGGTCGAACGGGGGAGAGCGACGGTACGACAGCCGGCCGCACACCGGTCTGATCGCGCTGTCCGATCTTTCTGGTCCTGCTGATTCTTCTTGTCCTGTTGAAAAGGCTGAAACCGCGGGTCCCGTCACGGGTCACCGTGTGGCCGGTCAGACCAGCCACATGAGTGCCAGTACGGTGTCGGCGATTCCGAGCGTGAAGGCGATCACCGCGGGTACGTACGCGGTGCTCCACCGCCGGCCCATGCCGAGCCAGCCGAGCACGATGGCCAGCGGGCCGAGCACGATCGACGCCACGAACAGGCCCGCGACGGCGAAGACCAGACCTACTATCCCGATGGTCACGCGGTCCGTCCCGTTCCGCGACCCCGTCCGGCCGCGTGAGCGGGGGTGCTTGCGTGTCCGGGTGTTTCCGAAGCCCGTCATCATCACTCCCTGTGTCGGTGGATGTGGGCTGTCTGAAACACCGGGTACCCCCGCTCAGCGCTCCCAGACCTTGAAGGCCCGTACGCGGTGGGGCGACTGGGGGATCCAGGTGCCGTCGCCGGGGTACGTCTCGAACTCGCCGGTCTCCTCGCATTCGCCGGACTGGTAGGTGGTGACGGGCCGCCCCAGCCGGTTGACCAGGGACTGGGCGTCGGTGCCGGGCGGCAGGGGGACGCAGTTCTGGATCTCGGTGCGGAAGAGCTCATGGGTCTGGCGGGCGCCCCGGAAGTCGGGCTTTCCCCACAGGCAGAGTTCGCCGGGTCCACAGACGCCGCGCGGTGCGGCGCCGGCGGCCGGGGCCGCGGCGGGCAGCAGGACCGTGGCGGCGGCCAGGGTGGCCGCGGTGAGCATGGTGGCGGGCGTGGTCGTACGCATGATGGTGAACCCCCGTGTCGTGCTGATCAGTTGTCGGCAATCTGACCCGGCGGGCCGCCCCACGGGAAGAGGATCTTGCCGCACTCCACCCGAACAGGCGACGGCCCCGCCGGGATGTCCGGGCGGGGCCGTCGTGCTGAATCACGTCCTGTTGACGCGACCGGCTCTCGTCGCACCCCGGCGACTGCGTCGCGTGGGACGCGCTGTGCCGGGGTGTCAGATGTGGACGCCGCCCCCGGCCGCGTCCGCGTTGTCGCCGCGCTTGGCGCGGGTGGCGACGAACGCCGCGATCACCGCGACCGTACCGGCGACCAGGAACGCCAGGCTCATCCCGGACACGAACGTGTCCTGCATGACTCCGGTGATCTTGGCGAAGATGTCGGGGGTGACTCCGGGTGCCTCGGCCAGGGCCGGCGGGGCGACGCCGATCTCGGCGGCCTGCTCCAGGGACGGGTCCAGCGGCAGCGGTATGCCGGCTTCCTGCCAGTTGCCCTCCAGGTCGGCGCCGACCTTGGCGGACATGACGGCGCCGAGCACCGCCGTACCGAGCGCGCCGCCGACCTGCATCGCGGCCTGCTGGAGACCGCCGGCGACGCCGGAGAGCTCCAGCGGCGCGTTGCCGACGATGACCTCGGTGGCGCCGACCATGACGGGGGCCAGGCCCAGGCCGAGGAGGGCGAACCAGAGCGACATCACGGGCGTGCCGGAGCCGGGCGACAGGGTGGACATGCCGAACATGGCTGCGGCCGTGGCGGCCATGCCGCCGACCAGCGGGACCCGCGGCCCGAACTTGGTGATCAGCATGCCGGCGACGGGCGAGGCGATGATCATCATGAGGGTCAGGGGCAGCAGGTGCAGGCCGCTGTCGACGGGGCTCATGCCGTGCACGCCCTGGAGGTAGAACGTCACGAAGAAGAGGCCGCCCATGAAGGCGAAGGCCATCAGCACCATGAGGATCGTGCCGGCGCTGAGCGGGACGGACCGGAACATGCTCAGCGGTACGAGGGGTTCCTTGACCTTCGTCTCCCAGACGGCGAACAGGACGAAGCACAGGACCGCGGCGCCGAGGAACCCCCAGGTGCCGCCCGAGGTCCAGCCCCAGGACTCGCCCGCCTTGATGATCGCCCAGATCAGGGAGAACATCGCGGCCGAGAGCAGCAGGATCCCGAGGACGTCGAAGGACTTGGGCGCGTTCGCCGCGCGGTGGTCCTTGAGGATCACCAGTCCGAGGACGAGGGCGACGACACCGACGGGCACGTTGATGAAGAACACCGACTGCCAGCTGACGTGTTCGACGAGCAGACCGCCGACGATCGGGCCGCCCGCGGTGGAGGCGCCGATGACCATGCCCCAGATGCCGATGGCCATGTTCAGCTTCTCGGCGGGGAAGGTGGCGCGCAGCAGTCCGAGGGCGGCGGGCATCAGCAGGGCGCCGAAGACGCCCTGGAGCACTCGGAAGGCGACGACGAAGGCAACGCTGTCGGAGAAGCCGATGACGGCGGAGGCGGCGGCGAAGCCCGCGATGCCGATGAGGAAGGTCTGGCGGTGGCCGAAGCGGTCACCGAGCTTTCCCGCGGTGATGAGCGCCACGGCGAGCGCGAGGAGATAGCCGTTGGTTATCCACTGCACCTGGGCGAAGGTCGCGCCGAGGTCCTCCTTGATCACCGGGTTGGCGATCGCGACGATCGTGCCGTCGAGCGCGACCATCATCACGCCGATGGCGACGGAGAAGAGGGTCAGCCAGGGGTGGCCACGCAGGCCCTTGGGGGCTCCCGGAACCGCTTCCCGAGGGTCGTTCGGCGCCGGTTCGACGGTGGTCTGACTAGTCATGCCGCGAGGCTAATGACAGTGTCTGACAGTTGACAAACCATTTCACTAGTCTGTAACTGTCACGTGGCTCACATCTCATTCGGGGTGGGCGGCGGTTCACGGAGTGGACCGGAGGTGACGGGACGGAGGACCTGCGGGCGATGGACGGGCAGCGGGCGGCGCGGCACCCGGCGGGACTGCGGGAGCTGAAGAAGCGGCGTACGCGCGACGCCCTGCTGCGGGTGGCGCTCGACCTGTTCACGACGCGGGGGTACGAGGAGACCACCGTCGACGAGATCACCGAGGCCGTCGACGTCTCGCAGCGCACGTTCTTCCGCTACTTCGCGAGCAAGGAGGAGGCCGCGTTCACGATCCAGGATCTGGTGGAGACGCGTTTCCTCGCGGAGCTGCGTCAACGTCCCTGCGCGGAGACCCCTTTCGAGGCCATGCGCCACGCGGTGCTGGGTGCGTGGAGCAGCATCAACGAGGCGATCGAGGCGCTGGTCCCGGTCGAGCTTCATATGCGGACCTACCGGATGATCGAGTCCACCCCCTCGCTGCTGGCCGCGCATCTGCGGCGTGCCACCGAGCTGGAGGAGCAGGCCGCGCTGGTGATCGCCGAGCGCGAGGGGCTCGATGTGGAGAGCGATCCGCGTCCGCGTGTGGCCGTCGCCGCGTTCTCCGGGGTGATGCGGGTGACGGGGCGGCTGTGGGGGCAGGGCCGGGAGACCGGTCTGGACGGGCTGCGTGAGCTGACGGAGTCGTATCTGGACCAGCTGGCGCCCACCCTCGCGGGTGACTGGAGCGCTCCGCGAGAGGCGTCGAACGGCGCCCGGCGGGCGGGCTGAGACCTCACCGCGGGTGACGGCCGTGCGCGCGGCCGACGTTCGGCACCTCTGACCGCCGAGGCGATTTGCACCTTTCGCTCCGTTACATACGACACAGGGATGCTCCGATGCGTGCGCGCTACCCCGACGGAGCGTGAACAAACGGGAGTTCACCCCTGTCCACGTGGTGATCTGTCTCACGGTCGTGATGAGCGCCGCCGAACGTCTCCTAGGGTGTGGCGCAGTGACTTACGCAGACTCCTCTCCGTCCCTCACCGCGTGGCGCACCTTGCTGGCACTCGCCGTGGTGTTCGTGATGCTGGCGACCACCGGGTGGACGGCGCTCCAGCAGCACGGCGAGCGCGGCACCGCGCGCGAGCAGGCCCTGTCGGCTTGGGAGAAGGGCCGGGTCGGCGTCCTCGACCTGCCGGACCCCGCCTCCTCGCACCAGCTGATCGCCGCGTTCTTCGCCTCGATCACGGCCGCGCAGCGCGTCCGGCTCGCCGACCGGTACCCCCTGGTGGTGGGCAACCTCAACGGCGTGCCCCTGACACTTCGCTACCGCGCCAACCGGCTGGCCGTGATCCAGGCGCGGGACGCCGAGCGCGAGCGGATGCGTGACGGGAGGCTGTCCCTCGACGGGCGGCAGCTGGCGAACCGGCGGATGCACCGCTTCCAGTCGATGGCCGACAGCGACCGCCACCTCCTCGCCTTCGATCCCACCGGCAACGGCCGCGCCGCCGAGGTCTTCGGCGACCTCGGCAGCGCCGAGCGCGTGTCGGTGGTCGTCCCGGGCGTCGACACGAACCTGCTGACGTTCGAGCGCACGCAGCGCCGCTTCACCGCGCCGGTCGGCATGGCCGAGTCGCTGTACGACGCCGAGCGGGCCGCCTCGCCCCGTACCAGGACCGCCGTCATCGCCTGGGCCGACTACACGGCGCCCGCCGGGCTCGGCATGGACGCGGCGATCGGGAGGCTGGCCTCCGACGGCGCCGTACGGCTCAACGCGCTCACCACCGCGCTGCCCGGCGACTCCCGGGTCTCACTGATCTGCCACAGCTACGGCTCCGTGGTGTGCGGCATGGCCGCGCGCCGGCTGCCCGCCCGCGTCACGGACGTGGCGGTCGCGGGCAGCCCCGGCATGCGGGTCGAGTCGGCGGGACAGCTCGACACCCACGCCCGGGTGTGGGCCATGCGCGACCAGGACGACTGGATCCAGGGCGTGCCGTATCTGGAGGTCGTCGGGCTCGGCCACGGCGCCGACCCGATGACACCGGCCTTCGGCGCGCGGGTGCTGTCAGCGCGGGGCGCGGTCGGCCACAGCGGCTATTTCGAGCCGGACACCGAGAGCCTGCGGAACTTCGCGGACATCGGGGTCGGTTCGTACCGGAACACCAGCTGCGCGGACGACGGCGACACCTGCCGGAGCTGATTCTCCGGCGCCGGAGTGATCTGACGCGCGTAGAACTCGGGGCGCCGGGGTGGGCTCCGAGGGGCGACGCGCGGACTTTCGCCGCATACGATGAGGCACATGGGTGATGTGCTGGCCGGAATTCATGCCACCTGGGAGTTCGACAGCGACTCCGTGCTCATCCGCTTCGAACGGGGGATACGCACGCCAAAGCTCTTCCAGGCTCTGCGCGAACGGCGCGTACCGCACGAGGCGTTGGCATCGGTGACGCTCACCCCGGGCAGACGCGGGACGGTGGTGCTGCACGCCGTGCCCCGACCGGGCGCCGACCCCCTGATGGAGGCGGCGGCGGGCCAGCTCAAGGACACCTGCGATCCGTACCGGCTGGTGCTGCCCGCCGAGCGCGCGACGCTCGCGGAGTACTACGCGGACGAGCTGCGCGCCGCCCTCACCGCGACCGCGCCGGCCGACGAGCGGGAGCCGGCCGACCGCTATCTGGTGGACCCTCCCCCGGCGCCGCTGCACTTCAAGGCGTACGACGGCAAGGCGTCCTTCGACGGGTCCAAGGTGTCCTTCCGCTGGTTCTGGACCGGCGCGTCGTCGGCGAAGTGGAAGGCGGGCGACCAGCGCTTCGGCGTCCCGGAGCTGTGCGGGGTCGAATGGCGCTCCCCCGAGGTCTTCGACGGCTACCTGCGGCTGCTGCGCCGTGGCGACCAGGAACAGCCCGCACAGGCCGACCACGACCCGGCGGCGGTGGTCTTCGGCCTCGGCTACGGGCCGGTCCACGAGTCGCTGCCGTTCGCGGCGGCGGTACTGGCCGCCGTACGGACGTCGGACACCGCTCCCGCCCTGGACGCCGGGCCCGTCCCGGTGCCGGTGATGGCGTCGGGCCGGCGCGACCCGGCCGACATCGCCGAACGGATCCGGCACCTGGGAGAGCTGCACGAGGCGGGGCTGGTGACGGACGACGAGTTCAGCGCGAAGAAGGCGGAGCTGCTCGCCGAGCTGTGACGCGCGTAGCGGGCCGGCACCCCCTACTGGGGTACGAGGCCGGGGGTGGCTCCCGGGTATGACGCCGCCGGCGCGCGGGCTGCATACGCTGAACCGGCCATGAGTAACGAAGACCCGCCGCCTCCCCCGGCGCCCCGCACCGCCCGTGCCCGTGAGTCGCTGCGCTCGCTCGGCAGCGCCCTGCGCACTCCTGCCGCCTCCACCGAGCCGCTGCTGGCGCGCGCCGCGAAGCCCTGGCAGCGCTACATCCCGTACGTCATCGCCCTCGGCTTCGCCGTCGCGCTGCTGCCCGTCACGGTGACCGTGCTCGTCCAGGACTACGGGCTGGCCGGCGGCTGGGCGGGGTCGCTCGCCACCGCGCAGGCCGCGCCGCTGCTGCTCGCCGTGACCCGGCCGCTCCAGGCGTGGTGGATCATCTTCACGGCGGACGTCGTCGGCGCGGTGCTGCTCCTGACCACCGCGGACGGTCTCGACGGCCGCTCCTGGCCGTGGACACCGATGGTGGTCGTCGGCTATCTCCTGCTGATGGTCTGCCTGGGCCTGCGCGAGCCGCGCCGTACGCTGCTGGCCGTCTGGCTCGCGACCGGGGCGGCGGGACTGGTCTTCGAGCTTCTCTCGCAGGACCGCAGCGACGGCGTGCACCTCCTGCTGTTCGTACTCAGCGGCATGATCCTGCTCGTCACGGCCGCCCTGCGGGAGCGCGGTGACGCCCAGCGCAGGCTGGTGGAGCAGGAGACGATCAGCGAGGTCGAACGCGCGCAGCGCACACTGCTGGAGGAACGGGCCCGTATCGCACGCGAGTTGCACGACGTGGTCGCCCACCACATGTCCGTGATCACGGTGCAGGCCGACTCGGCGCCGTACCGGATCGAGGGGCTGCCGGAGGCGGCGCGCGAGGAGTTCTCCACGATCGCCGCCGGGGCGCGGGAGTCGCTGACCGAGATGCGGCGGCTGCTGGCGGTGCTGCGCAGCGACGGTTCGGCGGCCGAGCGGGCGCCGCAGCCGGGGCTCGGGCGCGTACAGCAGCTCGTCGAGGCGACGGTACGGGCCGGGGTGCCGGCCGAGCTGTCCCTCGCGGCGGATCTGGGTCCCGTCCCGCCGTCCGTGGACCTCTCGGCGTACCGCATCGTCCAGGAGGCCCTGTCCAACGTCGTACGGCACGCGCCCGAGGCCCCGACGCGGGTCTCGGTGACCTCGGACGCCGACTGGCTGACCGTGCTGGTCGTCAACGGGCCGGCGAGCGCCCGCACCTCACCGCTGGAGACCTCCGGCACCGGCCACGGGCTGATCGGTATGCGCGAACGCGTACGGTTGACCGGCGGCACGCTGGACACGGGGCCGCTGCCGGACGGGGGGTTCCGGGTTGCGGCGAGGCTTCCGCTGACGCGGGTGTCTGGTCGGGGGCCGGGGCCTGGGCCGGATGCCGCCGTCATCGATCCGACCGCGAAGGACCCGTCTTGACCATTCGTGTGATCATCGTCGACGACCAGGCCATGGTGCGGGCGGGTTTCGCCGCGCTGCTGTCGGCGCAGGCCGACATCGATGTGGTCGGCGAGGCGCCGGACGGGCGCCAGGGCATCGAGGTCAGCCGCGGCACCCACCCCGACGTGGTCCTGATGGACGTCCGGATGCCGGAGATGGACGGCCTGGCGGCGGCCCGCGCGCTGCTGGACCCGCCGGTGGGGGTGGTGCACCGGCCGAGGGTGCTGATGCTGACCACGTTCGACGTGGACGACTACGTGTACGAGGCGCTGCGCGCGGGGGCGTCCGGGTTCCTCCTCAAGGACGCGCCGCCGGCGGACCTGATCTCGGCGGTCCGCGTGGTCGCGGCGGGCGAGGCGTTGCTGGCGCCGTCCGTGACGCGCCGACTGATCGCGGACTTCGCCCAGCAGCGGCCGGCACCGCGCAAGGACCGCTCGCTGCGGCTGAAGGGGCTGACGCCGCGCGAGACGGAGGTGCTCGAACTGATCGCGCGGGGTCTGTCGAACCAGGAGATCGCGGAACATCTGATCCTCGCGGAGCAGACGGTGAAGACGCATATCGGGCGGGTGCTGGCGAAGTTGGGGTTGCGGGACAGGGCGCAGGCGGTGATCTTCGCGTACGAGTCCGGGCTGGTTGCCCCTGGCGGTTGAGGTTGCTGGGTCCGGCCGGTGGTGGGTGTGTCCTCAATCGCCGGACGGGCTTGTTCTCCGCCGTCCCGGCGAGGGGTCCGGTGCCTGGGGCGCCGGGCTCGGTTGGTGCGGGCCGGTGGCCGGGTGCCGCTGCGGGGTCATGCCCGGACGGCGTGATTTACGGCGCGTGCAAGGCTCGTCGGTCTCAGGGGGACCGGCATTCTCACGCGCCACAAATCAGCCCGGGTGTCCGGACACACCCCCCCAAAGACCCCGAACCCCGCCCACGACCGACAACCGCGACCAAGACCCCGGACACCGCGCCCCGGAAGGGCCCCGCACCCCGACCGGCACCCGACAACCGCAACCGCCCCACCCCCGGAGGGACCCGCACCCCGCCCGGGAGCACCGACCCGCAGCCAAGACCCCGGACACCCCCTACCCCGGTAGCACTCCCGACCTGGCCCCCCGGTGTGACGTCACAGCGCCCGTCGTCCTCCTACCTTCCTCCCGCCACACCCCGTGGCCACGAGGAGGGAGACGCGAGATGCGCCGCTACAGAAGGACCTTGGTCGCCGTCGCGCTGATGGCCACCCTGGTGTCCGGCACCGCCGGATGGGCCGCCGGGAGTGGGCAGCAGGCGGTCGACGGGCCGCCGCCCGGCAGCGACGCCTGGCGGCACGACGGGTCGCTCGGGCGCGCGCTGCCCGACCCGCAGACCGCGTCCCCCGCCCAAGTCGCCTCCTTCTTCCGCACGTTGAGCCCCACAAGCCGGCGGGACCTCGCCGAGCGGCACCCCTCGGTCGTGGGGAACCTCGACGGCGCCCCCGTCGAACTCCGCTACGCCGCCAACAGGATCGCGCTCGCGAAGGACCCCCGCCACAGCCGTCTCGCCGCCCCCGGCCGGCAGATCCTCGCGTTCGATCCGCGTGGCCGCGGCACCGTCGCCGAGGTGTACGGGGATCTGCTGACGTCCCGTCATGTCGCCGTCGTGGTACCGGGTTCGGACATCGACGCGGGGACCTACGACCGGTCGGGCGACGCGTACGGCACCCCCGCCGGGATGGCCACGTCGCTGCGGACCGCGACCGAGGGGCGTAGCGCCGTGGTGGCGTGGGCCGGATACACGACGCCCGTCGGCCTCGGGCTGGACGCCGCGACCGGTGGGCTCGCCGAGGTGGGCGCGGAGCGGCTGGCCCGGTTCACGCAGGGGCTGTCCGCGGCGGGGGTCAGGACGCCCGCGCTGTTCTGCCACAGCTACGGCTCCGTGGTGTGCGGGCTGGCCGCCGCGGCGGCGAAGGCGTCGGACATCGTGGTCCTGGGCTCCCCCGGCATGCGGGCCGCCAGCGCGGCCGCGCTCGGCACGGACGCCCGGGTGTGGGCGGCGAAGGACCCGTCGGACTGGATCTCCAAGGTGCCGAACGTGGAGTTCCTGGGCCTGGGCCACGGCACGGACCCGGCGGCGGAGGGCTTCGGGGCGCGCCGTGTCCCGGCGCGGACCGCGCACGGGCATACGGGCTACTTCGCCCCGGGCACGGACTCGTTGCGTGCCTTCGCCTCGATCGCCACGCATGGTGACGTGCGATGAGGTTCGCCGAGAGGATCGAGGCGCGGACACCCGCGTCGCGTGACCGCGCGATCGACGGTCTGCGCGCCCTGGCGCTGCTCGCGGTGCCGACCGGGCACTGGCTGCTGGGCGGATTCACCCTGGACGAGGGCGCGTTGCGCAACGCGAGCCCGCTGAGCACGTTCGGCTTTTTCGCGCCGGTGAGCTGGGTGCTTCAGATGCTGGGCATCTTCTTCCTGGTCGGGGGTTACGCGTCGGTGCTCTCCTACCGGCGCAGGAAGGGCTCCACGGCGGCGTGGCTGCGGCGGCGTGCCGCCCGGCTGGGGCGGCCGGTCCTGGGTGTGACGGCGGTGTGGGCGGTGCTGATTCCGGTGCTGTACGCGGCCGGTGTGCCGGGGACGACGCTGCGTACGGGCTCGACGCTGGTGGTGCAGCCGCTGTGGTTCGTGGGGGTGTACGTGGTGGTGACGGCGCTGACGCCGTACTGCGTGCGGATGGCGGGGCGGCTGGGCGCGTGGGCGGCGGCGCCGTTGCTGGGGGTGGTGGCCGTCGTGGACGTGCTGCGGTACGGCCCGTACGGCGAGGCGATGCCTTCGTGGCTGGGCGTGGTCAACATCCTGCCGGGCTGGCTGTTCGCGTATCAGCTGGGTGTGTCGTGGGGCGAGGGCGGGATCGGCCGGCGCGGCGCGCGGGTGCTGCTCGTGGGGGGCGGGGTGCTGTTCGCCGTACTGCTGCTGGTCTTCCACTACCCGGCGTCGATGGTCGGGGTGCCCGGTGAGGCGCGGACCAATTCGCATCCGCCGTCGCTGCTGGTGCTGGCGCTGGCCGCCGCGCAGAGCGGTGCGGCGATCCTGTTGCGGGACCGGATCGCGGGTGTGCTGCGCAGGCCCGCGCTGTGGGCGCCGGTCGTGGTGGTCAATCTGCTCGCGATGACGATTCTGTGCTGGCACCAGACGGCGATGCTCGCCGCGGCGGTGCCGGGTTCGTATCTGGGGGCGGTGCCGGGGCTGACGACGGCGCCCGATTCGTACGGCTGGATTCTCGGCCGGTTGCTGTGGATGCCGCTGTTCGCGGTGCTGCTGGTACTGATCGCCCGGTACGCGCGGGCGTTCGAGGCGCCGTGGCGGTCGGGGACGCGAGCGGCGAGGGCCCGCCGGGCGGCGGCGGGGCTGCTCGCGGCGGGCTTCGCCGTGTACGCGCTGGCGTCGTGAGGCGCTGCGCGGTGCGGGGGTCTACTCGCGGGCGACGGCTGTCGCGGACATGTCCGGGTAGCGGTCGCCGGCGACCTGTCCGGCGATCGGCTCCAGGAGTGCCAGCTCCTCGGGGGTGAGGATGATGCGGGTGGCGGCGGCGTTCTCCAGCAGGCGTGAGCGCTTGCGGGTGCCGGGGATCGGTACGACGGTCAGGCCGTGTTCCTGGGCACGCTGCTGCACCCAGGCGAGCGCGATCTGGCCGGGGGTCGCGTCGTGTGCGGCGGCGATGGTGCGGACGGGTTCGAGGAGGGCGGCGTTGCGGCCCGCGTTGTCGCCGGTGAAGCGGGGCTGGGTGAGGCGGATGTCGGCGCCCTTCAGTTCCTTGTCGGCCCGCGTGAACGAGCCGGTCAGGAAGCCGCGTCCGAGCGGTGAGTACGGGACGAGGGCGACGCCGAGTTCGGCGGCGGCGGCCACGGCGCTGGTCTCGACGTCGCGGGAGAACAGCGACCATTCGGACTGGAGCGCGGTAATGGGGTGCACGGAGTGCGCCTCGCGCAGTTCCGCGCCGGTGACCTCGCTCAGGCCGAGGTATTTGACCTTGCCCTCGGCGACGAGTCCGGCCATCGCGCCGACGGATTCGGCGAACGGTACGGCGGGGTTGTACCGGTGCATGTAGTAGAGGTCGATGACGTCGACGCCCAGGCGCCGCAGTGAGCCTTCGACGGCCTGTCTGATGTAGGCGGGTTCGTTGCGGATGCCCCGGTATGCCGGGTCGTCGCTGCGCTCGATGCCGAATTTGGTGGCGAGAGTGATCTCGTCGCGGTGTGCGGCGACGAAGGGCGCGAGGAATGTCTCGTTGGCGCCGCGTCCGTAGGCGTCCGCGGTGTCGATGAGGGTGACGCCGGTCTCGACGGTCGCTTCGAGGGTGTCGCGGGAGGCGGTGTCGTCGGTGTCGCCGTAGAACTCGCTGATGCCCATGGCGCCGAAGCCCTGGACGCCGACGGTGGGTCCGGCGGCGCCGAGCGTCACCGCGGTGATCTTCTCCGTGCTGGGGGTGTTCATGAGGCCCTTTCCGACGCGGGGCGCGCACCGGCGTAGTAGTCGATCTTGTAGTCGAGTACGGCGAGTGTGTCGTGGAGTTCGGCGACGCGGGTGCGTACGTCGCGCCGGGTCTGCTCCAGCAGTTCCTGCCGCCGTTCGAAGGTGTGCTCGCCCTCCCGGACCAGTTCGGCGTAGCGGACCATGTCGGCGACGGGCATACCGGTCAGACGCAGTTTGCCGACGAAGGCGAGCCAGTCGAGGTCCTGGTTGGAGAAGCGCCGCTGTCCGGTGTGGGACCGGTCGACGTGCGGCATGAGTCCGATGCGCTCGTACCAGCGCAGGGTGTGCGCGGTGAGGCCGGTGAAGGAGACGACTTCGCTGATCGTGTACTGGTCCCGTCCGGCGGGGCGGGGATGCGTGGGCGGGGCCGATACGCAGAGGTCCTCGGTTTCCGTCCGGACGGGTGTGCTCTCCATCAGCGTCATGCCTTCAACGTAGGACCTTGGAGTGCACTCGAAGCAAGTGCGACCCGTGACGATTTTCGCGCGTCGCGCTCCCGGGGGCGGGCGCCGGGTGGGACCGGTCTACGCTCGTGGCCATGCAGAGCGTCTCTGATCAGCTGAGCGATCCCGTGTCAGACGTGGTGTCTGGCAATGGGATTGCCCACCGTGGAGGGGTGGCGTGGGCGTGCAGGTGGAAGCCCGCGCCCAGTGCTGCTCCTCGTGGCCGGTGACCGGCTGTGGTGGGTTTGCTGATCGTTGCCACGCCCTGTTGCCGGTGGGCCGCGCGAGGCAGCCGGTTCCGGTCCGTGTGAGCGTGTCCCTCCGGACGCTGGCCCGCCGGACCCGAAGGTCTGACAGGGGAGGGTGTCCGGCGTCGCCTGGGCGTCGGACGTGTTGCATGGTGCCGGGTGGGGCCGGTCTTGGACCGGTCGTTCCGGCTGGTCTTGTCGGTACTCGGCGTGACGACCGCGCCCGCTTCGAGCGTGTCCACCACCGTGCGGATCGCCATCGCGCCGCTGGTGCGGTCGGTGACGGTTTTGGTCTGGTGGGTGAGGCCGCGTGCGGCGATGCGCCGCCACGCCCCGTTGTCGCGGTCGCCCTGCCACCGGCAGGAGGGGCAGAGGGCCCATTTCCATCCGGGTGTGGTGGGCCGGTCGGGGGCTTCGCGGTGCCGCAGCGGGGTGAGGCACTGGGGGCAGTGCTTGGAGGTGTTGCGCGCCGGGACGGTGACAACAGTGATACCCACTTCGGCGGCGAGGTGCCGCATACGGTCCACGATCTGCCCGCGCACCTGCTGGGAGAGGCGGGTGTTCATGGTTCGGCCCATGCCCTTGGCTTCCATCGACCGCAGGTCTTCCACGTAGATCACCGTGGCCGAGAAGGTGATGGCCTGATCCACTGTCCAGCGTGCGGCGGCCGACGCGAGGGCGTTGTTGAGGTGGGAACGCCGGTCGGAGACGTGCCGGATCTCATCGGACAGGGCCGTGTGCCTGGCGGCCAGCGGATGATGTCCGTCTCCGCCCGTGAGCCGCTGGTAGTGGTCGGCCTTGGCGTGCAGGTGCTCGGACAGGCGCCGGAGCCGATGCTGTTTGGCGAGGACCCCGGCGGCACGGAACTGTCCGCCGGAGCCGAGGGCGCTGATCCGGCCGTCCGCATGCAGGCGGACCGCTCCGGCGGACAGCAGGGTGTTCAGGCCCCAGTCCACACCCAGCGCGACCGTGTGACCGGTGCGGGCGGCCTTCGGGACGGCGTGGGTGTAGGCGAGATCAGCCCGCACTCTGCCCTGGTGGATACGCAGAGTGGGCAGGTGCAGCACCGCACCGGCCGGGATCACCGGCGGCAGGCTGATGGGGCAGGCGACCCAGGTCCAGTCTTTGTACGAGGCCGGGTCGGCGCGGGTGGGCAGCTGGAGCCTCAGCAGGGCGCGGCCGGGTTCGTCGGCGCGTTCGATGGTGGCCTGCTGCCCGTCACACGCCGAGAGCAGCAGCATGCGTGCGATCCGGGGCGTGGGCTCCGTCTCGAACACATCGACCGGCATCCGGCCGTGCTTGCCGACGAACGCCGCAGCCTGCCGGGTACGGGACTTGATCACACTGGACGGCAGGAACTGGCCGCCGGGCACCGCCTCGCGCACCGCTTCCCACTCGGCCGCCGTGCGCTTCGCCGGATCACCCGGCCACGTCTTGAGGACACCGGCCGTCAGATCGGCGCGCCACTTCGCCGACCGCAGCACGCGCCCGGCCTGCTCCTGCGCCATCCGCACGATGCGGTCGTTGACCTTGACACCCCTGGGCGGCGCGACGGCCCAGCCGAGGCGGCGCAGTGCCATCCACGCGTTCGACGGCAGTTTCCTGCCCCCCGTGTCCTCGCCGGATGCCAGGGTGTCCACGTCGGCGGTGTTCCAGTGCTCGACGGTCAGCTCACCGGCCATGCCGGACACCAGGCCCGCGCACCAGCCCACACGCTCCGCCAGCACAGCGGTGGACAGGAGGTCGCCGGTCCTCTCATCCAGGCCCGTGCGCAGCACGCCACGGGCGCATGCGGTGCGGGAGGTCTCGCCCTCGGCGAGCGGCAGCTTCCGGCTCACCGGCCGCCACCGTCTTCAGCGCACTGCCCGGTCTCGGCGAGCAGCCGTTCGCGAGCCTCTGCTGACCGCATCCCGTACAAACGGCCCGCGAACGTGGTGACCAACGAGACGAAGTCTTCGAGGAGTTCATCCCGGCCGCCGGACTTCTTCGGGTACAGCACTTCGAGCGAGGCGCCGTACACGGCGAACAGACGCCTCAGCCAGCCCACACCGAACCGCGCGAGACGGTCCTCATGCGTCACCCGCACCACGCTCACCGAGCCGTCGGACACCATCGCCAGCACCCGGTTCAGGCCGGGCCGGTTCTCCCGCAGGCCAGAGCCACGGTCCCTGACGACTTTCACGACCTCACCCGCGGACGTGGCCCGCGGCTCCTCCTCCTGCGCGAGCAGCGAGGACTCCTGGCCATTCGAACCGGACACGCGCACATACAGAACCTCCCGCCTCGGACGGGAGGTTGCGGAGCCGCTACCGCGCTTCATGTTCTCCACATCGACCGAGGAGAACCGGCGCTCCCTGCCAACCCACACGAACGGGACCTTGCCGTCGACAGCCCACTGGCAAAGCGTCATCGAGTGAATCCCCAGACGCTTCACAGCCTTGGACATACGCAGCAACTCCTCGCATGCAATTTCACATACACAACACTAGGGATAACTAATGAAGTTGATGAGCCTGGCGATGATCGAGAACTGGCCGGTGCAGGCCGCCGCGGCGGCCGTCGTACGGGCGGACGGCACGGTGAGCGGATCGTACGGCCCGACGGGGCGCCGTTTTCCGCTGGCGTCGGTGACCAAGCCGCTCGCCGCGTACGCGGTGCTCGTGGCGTACGAGGAGGGCGCGGTGGAGCTGGACGAGCCGGCCGGGCCCGAGGGCTCGACGGTGCGCCATCTGCTGGCGCACACCAGCGGTCTGGCCTACGACGAGCACCGGGTGACGGCCCCGCCCGGCACCCGGCGGCTGTACTCGAACGCGGGTTTCGAGGCGCTCGGGGACCATGTGGCGGAGGCGACGGACATCCCGTTCGGCGAGTATCTGCGCCAGGCGGTCCTGGAGCCGCTGGGCATGACGTCGACCACCATGGGCGGTTCGCCCGCCCGGGACGGTGTCTCGACGGTGGACGATCTCGTCGCGTTCGCCGCGGAACTCCAGGCGCCGCGGCTGCTGGACCCGCGTACGGTGCTCGACGCCATGACGGTGGTCCATCCGGGGCTGTCGGGGATCCTGCCGGGCTACGGGCATCAGAAGCCCAACGACTGGGGTCTGGGCTTCGAGATCCGCGACTCCAAGTCGCCACACTGGACGGGCGGTTCGTCGTCGCCGCGTACCTTCGGCCACTTCGGCCAGTCGGGCACGTTCCTGTGGATCGACCCGGACGCGGGCGCGGCGTGCGTGGCCCTGACCGACCGGGCCTTCGGTCCGTGGGCGGTCGAGGCCTGGCCGCCGTTCACGGACGCGGTTCTGGCGGAGCTGCGGTCGGCGGGCCGGGGGGTGTCCGGGGAGTAGCGCCGTCAGGGTCCCAGTTCCCAGATCAGTGTCTCCGACGGGGTCTCTGCGGTCAGTTCGAGGCCGACGGAGTCCGTGATGCGCGCCGAGTCGCCGGGGCCCAGTTCCACTCCCGCCAGGACCACCAGGCCCCGGACCACGTGCAGATACGCCCGCGCCGCGTCGGGCACCGCCGCCCGTTCGCCCTCCTGGAGGCGGCGTACGTGCAGCATCGCGCCGGCCTCGGGCAGCGCGTACGGCGTGGAGTCGGCGATGCCGCGCACGATCTCGTAGCGCGGGTCGCCGCCGGGTGCGAGTGGGGCGAGCCACATCTGGACGAAGACCAGGGGGTGCTCGCCGTCGTTGCGCTCCACGTGCCGCACGCCGCCGCCCGCGCCGAGCCGCTGGACGTCGCCGGGCCGAACCACCGTGGCGTTCCCGGCGCAGTCGCGGTGGGTGAGTTCTCCCTCGACGACCCAGGTGACGATCTCGGTGTGGCTGTGCGGGTGTTCGTCGAAGCCCGCGCCGGGCGCGAGACGTTCCTCGTTGCAGGCGATCACCGCGCCGAACCGGAGGTTGTCGGGGTCGTAGAACTGCCCGAAGGAGAAGGCGTGGAAGGACTCGATCCCGGTGGACGGGTCCCCGCCGGGATAGCGGTCGTCGGCGTACCGGACGGAAATCACGTCCCCACGTTAGACCCGCCCCGGCATGCGGCCGTCCGGATAAGGCAGTCTTGTCCCGTGCCTGAACCCGCGAACGAAGCCCATCCGCATCCCGCGACCCTGCGCCGGCTGGAGAAGTCGGCCGGCCGGCTGGCCGCGAACGCGATCGCCCGCATGGACGAGAAGCTGCCGTGGTACCGGGCGATGCCTCCGGAGAACCGTTCCTGGATCGGCCTGGTGGCCCAGGCGGGCATCGCGGCCTTCACCGAGTGGTTCCGGCATCCGGAGACCCCGCAGGCGATCTCCACCGATGTGTTCGGCACCGCTCCGCGGGAGTTGACGCGGGCCATCACGCTGCGCCAGACCGTCGAGATGGTGCGCACCACCATCGAGGTGATGGAGTCGGCGATCGAGGAGGTCGCGGCGCCCGGTGACGTGTCGGTGCTGCGTGAGGCGCTGCTCGTGTACGCGCGGGAGATCGCCTTCGCCACCGCGCAGGTGTACGCGCAGGCGGCCGAGGCGCGCGGCGCGTGGGACGCGCGGCTGGAGTCGCTGGTGGTGAACGCGGTGCTGTCGGGCGAGGCCGACGAGGGCGCGGTGTCGCGGGCCTCGGCGCTGGGCTGGAACTCGCCCGAGCATGTGTGTGTGCTGCTGGGCACGGCGCCCGACGGGGACAGCGAGCTGACGGTGGAGGCGATCCGCCGGGCCGCGCGGCACGCCAAGCTCCAGGTCCTCACGGGGGTGCTCGGTGACCGGCTGGTCGTCATCGCGGGAGGCAGCGACAATCCGCTGCAGGTCGCGAAGGAGCTGATCGGACCGTACGCGGCGGGGCCGGTGGTGGCGGGTCCGGTGGTGCCGGACCTGCTGGCGGCCACGAGGTCGGCGCAGGCGGCGGCGGCCGGGCTGAAGGCGTGTTCGGCCTGGCAGGACGCGCCGCGTCCCGTACTGTCGGACGATCTCCTGCCGGAGCGCGCGATCGCGTCGGATCCTGCCGCGCGTGAGCAGTTGGTGGAGGAGATCTACAGACCGCTCGAAGAGGCGGGGTCGGCGCTGCTGGAGACTCTCAGTGTGTATCTGGAGCAGGCGAGCAGTCTCGAAGGCGCCGCCCGGATGCTGTTCGTGCACCCCAACACCGTGCGCTACCGGCTTCGACGTGTGACGGACGTCACCGGCTGGTCACCGTCCGACGTCCGTTCCGCTTTCACTCTGCGGATCGCGTTGATCTTGGGGCGGCTGGCCGACGGAGAATCGTCCTCATAGCTTTTTGTGGGACATCAACAATTCCCCCGACGGTTCTTCGTCCCTGTCCCCACGGGCGTCGGAGGCCGTCCGCAGGAGAGAGTGTGAGGGTGCTCGTACTCGTCGCTCCCGGCCAAGGCGCTCAGAC
Source organism: Streptomyces sp. S4.7 (assembly GCF_010384365.1). Lineage (NCBI taxonomy): Bacteria > Bacillati > Actinomycetota > Actinomycetes > Kitasatosporales > Streptomycetaceae > Streptomyces > Streptomyces sp. S4.7. Next base: position 2,081,952 of record NZ_CP048397.1, read on the forward strand.
GCCAGGCTTCCTGACTCCCTGGCTCGACCTCCCCGGCGCCGAAGACCGGCTGCGGGCGTGGTCGGACGTCATCGATCTCGATCTGGTCCACTACGGCACGAAGGCCGACGCGGACGAGATCCGCGACACCGCCGTGGCCCAGCCGCTGCTGGTCGCGGCCGGGCTGCTGTCGGCCGGGGCCGTGCGCGGGCTCGTCGGCGAGGGCGCGAGCGTGGGTGCGGTCGCGGGGCACAGCGTCGGCGAGATCACCGCCGCCGTGTACGCGGGTGTGCTGGGCGAGGAGGCCGCGCTGGGCTTCGTCCGTACGCGCGGTCTGGCCATGGCCGAGGCGGCGGGCATCACGCCGACCGGTATGGCGGCGCTGCTCGGCGGCGACCCGGACGTGACCCTGCCGCATCTGGAGAGGCTCGGTCTGACGCCGGCGAACGTGAACGGCGCGGGCCAGATCGTGGCCGCCGGCACGCTGGAGCAGATCGCCGCGCTGGATGCCGACAAGCCCGAGGGCGTACGGCGCGTGGTGGCCCTCAAGGTCGCGGGCGCCTTCCACACCGAGCACATGGCTCCGGCGGTGGCGAAGCTCGCGGAAGCGGCCGAAAAGCTCGACGTGTCAGACCCGGCCCTGCCGTACGTCTCGAACAAGGACGGGCAGACTGTGACCACGGGGGCCGAGGTCGTCGCGCGTCTGGTCGGCCAGGTCGCGAACCCGGTCCGCTGGGACCTGTGCATGGAGACGTTCAAGGAGCAGGGTGTGAGCGCGCTGATCGAGTTGTGCCCCGGTGGCACGCTGACCGGCATCGCCAAGCGCGCGCTGCCCGGGGTGCGGACCCTCGCGCTGAAGACCCCCGCCGACCTCGACGCGGCTCGCGAGATCGTCGCAGAGCACGCTTCCTAAGGAGCCCGAGAGAGCATGGCGAAGATCAGGCCCAGCCAGGGCGCGCCGTACGCCCGCATCATGGGTGTCGGCGGGTACCGTCCGACGCGCGTGGTGCCCAACGAGGTGATCCTGGAGACGATCGACTCGTCCGACGAGTGGATCCGCTCCCGCTCCGGTATCGCGACCCGCCACTGGGCCTCCGACGAGGAGACCGTGGCGATGATGTCGATCGAGGCGTCCGGCAAGGCCATCGCCGACGCCGGGATCACGCCCGAGCAGATCGGCGGTGTGATCGTGTCGACCGTCTCGCACTTCAAGCAGACGCCGGCCGTCGCGACGGAGATCGCCGACCGGATCGGGGCGGGCAAGCCCGCCGCGTTCGACATCTCGGCGGGCTGCGCGGGCTTCGGTTACGGGCTGACGCTCGCCAAGGGCATGGTCGTCGAGGGGTCGGCACAGTACGTGCTGGTCATCGGTGTGGAGCGGCTGTCGGACCTCACCGACCTCGAAGACCGCGCCACGGCCTTCCTGTTCGGCGACGGCGCGGGCGCGGTGGTCGTCGGCCCGTCGCAGGAGCCGCAGATCGGTCCGACGGTCTGGGGTTCCGAGGGCGACAAGTCCAACACGATCATGCAGACCGTACCGTGGGACGCCTACCGCAACGGCACGGTCGAGAGGTTCCCCGCCCTCACGCAGGAGGGGCAGGCGGTCTTCCGCTGGGCCGTCTTCGAGATGGCGAAGATCGCCCAACAGGCCCTGGACGCGGCCGGGATCACCTCGGCGGACCTGGACGTCTTCATTCCGCACCAGGCCAATATGCGGATCATCGACTCGATGGTGAAGACTCTGAAGCTGCCGGAGCACGTCACGGTCGCCCGTGACGTGGAAACCACCGGCAACACCTCGGCCGCCTCGATCCCGCTCGCGATGGAGCGGCTCCTGGCGACCGGTCAGGCGAAGAGCGGTGACACCGCGCTCGTCATCGGCTTCGGGGCGGGTCTCGTGTACGCCGCGACGGTCGTTACCCTCCCCTAGGCACACCGGAACTTTCCGGACCGTGCTCGTACAAATCCCTCTGCTCACGCTGAATATCGAAGGAGCGCCCACATGGCCGCCACTCAGGAAGAGATCGTCACCGGTCTCGCGGAGATCGTGAACGAGATCGCCGGCATCCCGGTCGAGGACGTCCAGCTGGACAAGTCCTTCACCGACGACCTGGACGTCGACTCGCTGTCCATGGTCGAGGTCGTCGTCGCCGCCGAGGAGCGCTTCGACGTGAAGATCCCGGACGACGACGTCAAGAACCTGAAGACCGTCGGCGACGCCGCCGACTACATCGCGAAGCACCAGGCCTGATCCAGGTCGCGCGGCTGACGCCACCCGGTGGTGGTGCCGTAGAAATTCCGCACCCTCTACACGTGGAGAAAGAATTCCAGTGAGCCCGACCAATCGCACCGTGGTCGTCACCGGTATCGGCGCAACCACACCGCTGGGTGGCGACAGCGCATCGACCTGGGAGGGCCTGCTCGCCGGCCGCTCCGGCGTCAAGCCCCTCGAAAGTGAGCGGTTCGCCGACCTGCCGGTCCGGATCGCCGCGGTCGCCGCGGTCGATCCGGCCGACGTGCTTCCCCGCCCGCTCGCCCGCAAGCTGGACCGCTCGGCGCAGTTCGCGCTGATCGCGGCCCGTGAGGCGTGGGCCGACGCGGGCTACAAGGACAAGGCGGGCGAGGACGAGTCCGTCGCCCCCGAACGCCTCGGCACGGTCATCGCCTCCGGCATCGGCGGCGTGACCACCCTGCTCGACCAGTACGACGTGCTGAAGGAGAAGGGCGTACGCCGCGTCTCCCCGCACACCGTGCCGATGCTGATGCCGAACGGCCCCTCCGCCAACGTCGGCCTGGAGGTGAACGCCCAGGCGGGCGTGCACACCCCGGTCTCGGCCTGCGCGTCGGGTGCCGAGGCCATCGGCTACGCCGTGGAGATGATCCGCACCGGCCGCGCCGATGTCGTGGTGGCGGGCGGTACGGAGGCGGCGATCCACCCGCTGCCGGTCGCCGCGTTCGCCAACATGATGGCGATGTCGAAGAACAACGACGCGCCCGAGAAGGCGTCCCGCCCGTACGACAAGGCCCGTGACGGCTTCGTCCTCGGTGAGGGCGCGGGTGTCGTGGTCCTGGAGTCCGCCGAGCACGCGGCCGCGCGTGGTGCGCGGGTCTACTGCGAGGTGCTGGGCCAGGGCCTGTCCGCCGACAGCCACCACATCGCCCAGCCGGAGCCGACCGGCCGCGGTGTCGCGGCGGCGATGCGGAACCTGCTCGACAACACCGGCATGAAGCCGTCGGAGGTCGTGCACCTGAACGCGCACGCCACCTCCACGCCGCAGGGCGACATCGCGGAGATCAAGGCGCTGCGCCGGGTCCTGGGCGAGGACCTCGACCATGTCGCGGTCTCCGGTACGAAGTCGATGACCGGCCATCTTCTCGGCGGCGCCGGCGGTATCGAGACCGTGGCGACGGTGCTCGCGCTGTACAAGCGGCTGGCCCCGCCGACAATCAACATCGACGACCTGGACGAGGAGGTCGACGCGGACATCGTGAGCGGTGAGCCGCGGGCGCTGCCCGAGGGCACGATCTCGGCGATCAACAACTCGTTCGGCTTCGGCGGCCACAACGTGGTGCTGGCGTTCCGCTCGGTCTGATCCACCGACGCAGCCGACGGGCGGGCCGCACATGCGGCCCGCCCGTCGGCACATCAAGCCCGTCCGGCGATTGAGGACACCACCCACCGGCCGGACCGTCTCAGCCCGTCCCGGCGATTGAGGACGAACCGCCCCCGGCGGCGCCGGCTCAGGTGTCGAAGCTCGCGAAGTACGTCGCCGCCATGTCCCGCGCCCCGTGCCCCATCGCCTCCGCGCGGGCGAAACGGTTCGCGCCCGCCTCGGCGACGTCCAGCCGGACGCCTTCCGCCTCGCCCGCCGACACGATCAGCCGGGCGTCCTTGACTGCCGTGGTGAGGGCGAAGCTCGGGGTGTAGTCGTCGTCGAGGATCGCCGACGACTTGACGCGGAGGTACCCGCAGTCGAGGCCGCCGCCCGCCACGGCGTCCAGGAAGCCCCGCGGGTCGACGCCGAGCCCCTTCGCCAGGGCCAGCGCCTCGGCCGTTCCGTGAGTGAGCGTCAGGACCCAGCTGTTGCAGACGAGTTTGAGTCTCGTCGCCGCACCGGACGCCCCGTCCTCGCCCACCCACAGCGTGCGGTCGCCGACGGCCTCCAGAACGGACGTGAGGGTGTCACGCGCGGCCTCCGGGCCCGCTGCCAGGACGGTGAGCTTTCCCTCCCCGGCGGGGCCCCTGGTGCCGAGGACGGGCGAGTCGAAGAAGACCAGTCCGTGCGCGTCGGCCAGCTCCGCGAGCGGCGCGAGACCCTCCAGGCCGGCCGTCGTCGTCTGGAGCCAGACGGTGCCGGGCCGCAGCCCCGGTGCCGCGGCCGTCATCGCCTCCAGGGCGGCGGGGCCGTCGTACAGCATCGTGAGGACGACGTCCGCGCCCCGTACGGCGTCCGCCGGGCTGTCCGCGACGCGCGCCCCGTCGGCCGCCAGCGGCTCCGCCTTCGCGCGGGTGCGGTTCCAGACCCGGACCGCGTGACCGGTCCGGCAGAGATTGCGGGCCATCGCGGCGCCCATGATGCCCGCGCCGAGAACCGCCACTGCGAGTTGATCAGCCATGCGCCCACGGTAGAACGCGGCCGTCCGGTCCGCCCGAAGGACGTAGGTCAGGCTCAGACGACCTGGTGCAGCCAGCGCACCGGGGCACCCTCGCCCGCGTACCGGAAGGGCTCCAGTTCGTCGTCCCACGGCTTGCCGAGCAGCTTGGCGACCTCGGCCTCCAGCCGGCTCTCGCCGGTCAGCGACCGGGCGAGTGCGGCGCGCAGCCGGTCCTCGGGGACCAGGATGTCGCCGTGCAGACCGGTGACGGCGTGGAAGATGCCCAGCTCGGGGGTGGCGCTGTAGCGCTCGCCCTCGGCCGTGGGGCTGGGTTCGGCGGTCACCTCGAAGCGCAGCATCTGCCAGCCGCGCAGCGCGGACGCGAGCTTGGAAGCGGTGCCCGCCTCGCCCCGCCAGGAGAACTCGGAGCGCCAGGTGCCCGGTGAGGCGGGCTGCCTGATCCAGTCGAGCTGTACGCGCAGACCTAGGACGCCCGCCACCGCCCATTCGACGTGGGGGCACATCGCGCGCGGCGCGGAGTGCACGTACAGAACACCACGTGTGGTCACCGGGACCTCCAGTGTGGGACGAGGATCGCCATTGCCCAGCGGCCTCAGTAAACATCATCGGGCTTGAAAACCCGCAAAACGGACAACGTGTGACGGTATGTAACGTACCGGAGCCGGAGAGCGTTGTTGACTCTGGTTCGACGCCTGAAAAGCTACCTTGCGCGGGGGCCATGGGGGTGCCGTACTGTCGGTCCCAGGCGCGATATACGCGAAGCTTTCACTCGCCAGGACGCCGCCGTACGCATGACGACGCCCACGCGGAGGGTTCGGACGATGCAGGAGAGCCCTCAGGGACACGAGCGACGCCTCGGCGGACGCTCCGTCCGCCGCCGCACTCCGTACGCGGGCGTCGCGGCGTCCTGTGCGGGGCTGCTGTTCGCGGTGGCCGCCCTGGCGGGCTGCACGTCGTCGGACGGCGCCGATCCGGACTGGAAGAAGGCGAAGGCGAGCCAGTCACCGCCCAAGCCGATCTGGGACCGCAGTCCCGCTTCGATCGCCGCCGTCGGCGACTCGATCACCCGTGGTTTCGACGCCTGCGGGGTGCTGAGCGACTGCCCCGAGGTGTCCTGGGCGACGGGCACGGACGACGGGGTGCGCAGTCTCGCGTTGCGGCTGCTCGGCAAGCCGGGCGCCGTCGAGCGCAGTTGGAACTACGCGCGTTCGGGCGCGTCCGTCGCCGCGCTGCCGGCGCAGATGGGGAAGGCCGCGGGCCACGAGCCGGATCTGGTCACGGTCATGATGGGCGCCAACGACGCGTGCAAGGACGAGGCGGCTCTGATGACGCCGGTGGACGAGTTCCGGGCGTCGTTCGAGGAGTCGATGCGCCGGCTGCGCGCGGACTCCCCCAAGACACACGTGTACGTGGCGAGCGTGCCCGATCTGAAGCGGCTCTGGTCCGAGGGCCGGGAGAATCCGCTGGGCCGGCAGATCTGGAAGCTGGGGATCTGCGCGTCGATGCTGGGCGATTCGCAGGACATGGGCGCCGAGGCGCGGCAGCGGCGGTCGGCGGTGCAGGCGCGGGTGGTGGCGTACAACAAGGTGCTGAAGGACGTGTGCGCGAAGGATCTGCGCTGCCGGTACGACGGCGGGGCGGTCTTCGACTTCCGGTTCACCGGTGAGCAGTTGAGCACGTGGGACTGGTTCCATCCGAGCAAGAACGGCCAGGGGAAGCTGGCTGACATCGCCTACCGCAACGTGGTCGCGGCGAAGCCCCCGGCGTAGGGTCGGCGACCGTGGACGAGTCGACGGTGAACGAGATGACGCCCGAGCCCGCCGGTTCGGCGCCCGAGGGCACTGCGGTGCACCGCTGGACCCTGGAGCGGGCCGGTGTGCGGGTGAAGGTGCTGACCTACGGCGGGATCCTGCAGTCCGTCGAGGTGCCGGACCGCGAGGGTGCGTCCGCGAACGTGGTGCTGGGCTTCGACGACGTGGAGGGGTACGTCGGCTGTCCCTCACCGTACTTCGGCGCGCTGATCGGCCGGTACGCGAACCGGATCGCGGGCGGTTCCTTCACGCTCGACGGGCGGACGTACCGACTGCCGCGCAACAACGGGCCCAACTGTCTGCACGGCGGGGAGCGCGGCTTCGACAAGCGTGTGTGGGACGCGGAGCCGGCGGCGGACGGGCACGGTGTGCGGCTGTCTCTGGAGAGCCCGGACGGCGAGGAGGGGTTTCCGGGCCGCGTGGAGGTCTCGGCGACGTACGCGCTGGACGCGGCGGGAGCGCTGCGGATCGGCTACCGGGCGGTGACGGACGCGCCGACGGTGCTGAATCCGACGAATCACTCGTACTGGAACCTGGGTGGCGCGGGCGGTGGCAGCGCGGCGGGGCACGTGCTGCGGATCGCGGCCGGTCACATCACGCCGCTGGACGGCGACTCGGTGCCGGCGGGCCCGCCCGCGCCGGTCGACGGGACGCGTTTCGACTTCCGTGAGCCGCGCAAGGTGGGGTCGGGTTACGACCACAACTTCGTGCTGGACCAGGGGGGTTCGGTGGCGGCGGAGCTGTACGACCCCGCTTCGGGACGGGTGTTGACGGTGACGACCACCGAACCGGGCTTGCAGCTGTACACGGGGGACCACTTCGACGCGGGGCCGTTCGGGCCGGGCGAGGGGATCGCGCTGGAGACCCAGCACTTCCCGGACTCGCCGAACCGGCCGGATTTCCCGAGCACGGTGCTGCGGCCCGGCGAGGAGTTCACCTCGGAGACGACGTACGGGTTCGGGCTGCTGTAGGTGTCTCCCCGATCGCCGGACGCGCTCATTGTGAGCGCGTCCGGCGATCGGGGGACGGACCGGCTACGGCTCGACCGTGGCGGTCAGTCGGGTGTCGGTCAGTGAGCGGCCCGCCTGGATCTCGTAGGTGCCGGGGACCGCCGTCCAGGCGTTCTCCCGCTCGTCCCAGATCTGATAGGCGCGTTCCCTCAGCGGGACGCTCATCTCGACGCTCTCGCCCGGGCCCGCCTCGACGGAGGCGAAGCCCGCCAGCCAGCGCCGCGGGCGCTCCGGGGTTCGCGGCGCGGTTGCGGGCGCGGGGGCGAGATAGATCTGGACGGTCTCGCGGCCGGGCCGCGACCCGGTGTTGCGCAGCCGTACGGTCACGTTCCCGGTGGTGGCGCGGAGGGTCTCGTACTCCCAGTCGGTGTAGCCGAGCCCGTGGCCGAAGGGGTACGCGGGGGCGGTGCCGGCGCGCTCCCAGGCGCGGTAGCCGATGAACACGCCCTCGGTGTAGTGGAGTTCGCCGTCGGCGGGTGTGGTGTCGTGGACGGGGACGTCGGCGAGGGCGACCGGCCAGGTGGTGGTGAGCCGGCCGCCGGGCTCCTCGGCGCCGGTGAGGACGTCGGCGAGGGCGGCGCCGCCCTCCTGGCCGGGGAACCAGCTGAGCAGTACGGCGGCCACGTCGTCGCGCCACGGCAGTTCGACCGGTGAGCCGGTGTTGACGACCACGACGGTGTTCGGGTTGACGGCGGCGACGGCCGCGACGAGCGCGTTCTGGTGGCCGGGCAGTTCCAGGCTCGTACGGTCGAAGCCCTCGGACTCGACGGCCGAGGTGGTGGCGACCACGACGACGGCGGTGTCCGCGGTCCTCGCGGCCTCGACGGCCTCGGCGATCAGGTCCTCGGGGTCGCGCCGCGGGCCGAGGTGGAGCAGCGAGAAGGCGACCGCGTCCATCGGGGCGCCGGGCAGCCTGGGCACGGTGAGACGCAGCGAGACATCGACGGACTCACCCTCGGTGAGGGTGACTTGGGCGCGTTCGAGACGCTCGCCGAAGAAGGCGTTGAACGGGTCGGAGCTGTCGCCGAGGCGTTCCTCGCCCTCCCAGACCTTCTCGCCGCCGACGGTGAGGACGAGGGGGCCGATGCCGCGGGTGCCGAAGGTGTGGTCGCCGCTCTCGCGCGGGGTGAAGGTGCCGGTGAGCTCGACGGTGTGCAGTTCGTCGTAGCGGACGCCGTCGGGCAGGTCGGCGCCGACCCACTGGACCATGCCGGAGGGGATGTCGGTGGTGCCCAGCTCCCGTCCGTCGGCGGCGCGGCAGACGGCGCGCAGGTCGAATCCCTGTGCGGCGACGCCGAGTTGGTCGCTGGGGTCGGCGCCGACGCGGTAGCTGAGTGCGCCGTCGGGGAGGGCTGCGGTGAGGCCGTCGAGCGGGGCGACGACGTGCGGCGGGAAGACGGTGGCCGAACCGCCGCCGAGGATCCGGGCGTCGCGGGCGGCGGCGCCGCTGAGTGCCACCGTGCGGGTCCTGGCCGGGTCGAGGGGCAGGGCGGGGTGGCCGTCGCGTACCTCGTTGCGTACGAGGACGAAGGAGCGGCGCGCGACCTCGCGGGCCAGCGCGTCGCCGTCGACGGGCGCGGGGAGCGTGGAGGCCGCGACCACGGCGGGGGCGTTGTCGAGGACGCCGACGCGGGCGGCGAGCCTCAGCACGTTGCGTACGGCGTCGTCGACGAGGGATTCCTCGACGTCGCCGGCCCGGACGGCGGCGGCGAGCGCCTGGCCGTAGACGGTCTTGGGGCCGGGCATCGCGACGTCGAGGCCGCCGAGGAGGGCGCCGGTGGTGGAGCGGGCGGCCAGCCAGTCGGAGACGATGTAGCCGTCGAATCCCCATTCGCCGCGCAGGACCTCGTTCTGGAGATAGCGGTGCTCGGTCATCGAGTAGCCGTTGACCTGGTTGTAGGCGGCCATGATGCCCCAGGGGTGGGCGTTCTTGACGATGGCCTCGAACGGGGCGAGGTAGAGCTCGCGCAGCGGGCGCGGGGCGACGATGTTGTCGACGGTGAAGCGGTCGGTCTCGGCGTCGTTGGCGACGAAGTGCTTGACGGTCGTGCCGACGCCGCCGTCCTGGACGCCGAGGACGTAGCCCGTGCCGATCTCGCCGGTGAGGTAGGGGTCTTCGCTGTACGCCTCGAAGTGCCGTCCGCCGAGCGGGGACCGGTGCAGATTGACGGTGGGCGCGAGGAGGACGTGCACGCCTTTGCGGCGGGCCTCCTGTGCCAGCAACCGCCCTGCCCTGCGGGCCAGTTCGGGGTCCCAGGTGGCGGCGAGCGCGGTGGGTGAGGGGAGCGCGACCGACGGGTCGTCGGCGGTCCAGCGCACGCCCCTGACGCCGATCGGGCCGTCGGACATGACGAGGGAGGCCAGGCCGATCTCCGGGAGCGCGGGCAGCGACCAGTTGTCCTGCCCTGCCAGCAGCCGCGCCTTGTCGTCCAGTTCCAGCTTGCCGAGCGCCGCCTCGACGGCCGCTTCGCGTGCTTGGTCGGCCCGGGTGATGGGTGCGCCGGTCACGGCGGTACCTCCTCGTCAGTGCCCTGCGTCGTGCGGACGGTTACATGGTGGCCCCCGATTCTGTAGGTGAGTAGGCTTCGTTATCGGTTTGTTACTCGTGTACGGTCCGGACAACGGTCGGTGAGCGGACAGGTGCGAGGCGAGAGGACCCGGTTGGATGGCGAGGCCCAGAGGCGTGGAGCGGCGGGCGGAGATTCTCCGCGCCACCATCGAGGTGATCGCCGAACGCGGCTACCGCGGCGCGACGTTGGGCGCGGTGGCCGAGCGGGTGGGACTCACCCAGCAGGGGCTGCTCCACTACTTCCCCACGAAGGAGGCGCTGCTCCTCGCGGTCATGGACGAGCGCGACCAGTGGGACACCGGGGGCGGCAGCCGGGGCGCGGACGGCTGGCGGCTGGAGCTGCTGACGTCGATGGTCGACTACAACGCGATGCGGCCGGGCATCGTGCAGACCTTCTCGGCGCTGCTCGGCGAGAGTGTGACGGAGGGTCACCCGGCCGGGGAGTTCTTCACCCGGCGGTACGTCCAGGTCCGGGGCAACATGGCGGGCGTACTGCGCGACGAGTTCGGCGACCGGCTGCCGAGCGGGCTCACGCCCGAGCAGACGGCGCCGTTGCTGGTGGCCGTCATGGACGGGCTCCAGTACCAGTGGCTGCTGGCGCCGGAGTCGGTGGACATGCCGGCGGCGTTCCGGGCGTTCGTGACGCTGCTGCGGGGCGGGGCGGAGGGGCCGGAGCGGTAGGGGGTCTCCGGCGGACGGTCGGGAGCAGTGGGGCGCCGTAGCCATCGGCGGGGTGCGGAGGCGATACTTCCGCCACCCGAAGGAAGGACTCCCGTGAGACTCGTGCGCACCACAGGCAACACTGCCGGCCGGCTCGGCCTCGTCCTGCTCGCGTCGGCCGCGCTGGTCGCGGTGGCGCCTCCCCCGCACGCCGCGGCCACCGGCGGCGCCGTCGCCGCCCGTCCTGCGTCCGACGCCGCCCCGGCGGTCACCGTCGAGGAAGCGCGGCTCGACAGGGACGTACCGCGGCGGATACTCGCCGACAGCGGCTTCGACGGGGTCGCTCCGGCGTTCGCGACAGCACTGCGCGGCGCCGGTTCGTACGGGCAGGCGGAGCGCGCCGCCGTACGGCACGGCGAACGGCTGTGGCGGCGCGCGGTGGACCGCGCGCAGGGGCGGGGCCCGGCGGGCGGTGAGCTGAGCAGGGACGACGACCGGTCGCTGTACTGGGCGCGGCTGGCCATGACCCGCGAACTGCGCGCCTGGCACGCGGAGTCGGGGCTCTCGGACGCGGCGGGCGTACGGCTGCTGGAGCGGCTGGAGAGCACGTCGCGCGGTCAGGAGTCACTGGCACTCGGCGGCGGCGGTGACCGGGCCGGGGAGCGGGAGCGCGACAGGGCGAAGGGCGTCAAGCAGATCGTGGTGACCGGCTTCGACCCGTTCACCCTGGACAGGGACATCCGCATCAGCAATCCGTCCGGGGCCCTCGCGCTCGCGCTGGACGGCACGGTGATCCGTACGGCCGACGGACCGGCGCGCGTCGAGACGGCCGTGTTCCCGGTCCGCTGGGGGGACTTCGCCGACGGCACGGTCGAACGCGCCCTGCGCCGGGCGCTGCCGCGCGCCGATCTCTTCGTGACGGTCAGTCAGGGACGGGTGGGGCGCGTCGATGTCGAGCGGTACAACGGCGCCTGGCGCGGCGGTTTCGGTGACAACGAGAACGTGTCCGAGACCGGGCTCGTACCGGTGAAGAACCCGGCCACCCAGCCGCAGTGGACACGGACGACGCTCCCCTACGCGGGCATCGTGGCCGCCGGCACGGGGCGCTTCCCGGTGTACGACAACACGTCGGTCACCGAGATCCCGGCGGGCGCCGCCGCGCCGGTCGTACGCCCCGACGGGCCGACACCCGGCTCGGCGGCCCGAGCGGGTGGCGGCGGGGACTACCTGTCGAACGAGATCGCCTACCGGGCGACGCTGCTGCGCGACCGGCTCGGGCTGGACATCCCGGGCGGGCATGTCCACACGCCGGTACTCCAGTTCGGTCCGGACAACACCGATCCGGCGACGGGTTCGGTGACCGATCCGGTCTTCGTCCAGAACAGGCTGGACATCACGGAGCAGTTGCGGGAGATCGTGCGGGTGGCGGCGGAGGAGTCGTAGCGGGTCCGCCCCGGCTCACCGGGCCCGCCCGGTGAGCCGGCTCGTGTTCACCACTCGTGTGGGGCGTCCGCCGTCGGGACCGTACTTCCGGGCAGGGGCGAACCCGACTGCCCGGCGCCCGCACCCGCGCCCGCACCCGCGTCCGTCAGGTCGCGGGCCATCAGTGTCGCTCCCGCCACCGCCCCCGGCATCAGGAACACCGCGACGAACGGCACCAGGAACGCGAGCGTCAGCGGGACGCCGAAGCCCAGCGTGAGCAGCCGGCGGCCCCGCAACAGCGCGAGGCGTTCCTTCAGTTCGATGCCGCGCCGCTGCATCGCGACCGCGTTGAGCTCGTGCGCGAGGAAGAAGCCGGACACGCAGAAGCCGAGCACCGGCACGACGGTCTGCCCGACGACGGGGACGAACCCGAGGGCGAAGAGCAGGACGCCGTACAGCACCACCCGCCCGAGGACCCGCAGGCTGTCGCGCGCGGAGACCCACAGCTCGCGCCAGAGTGTCAGTCCCGACTCGGGTACGTCTCCGCCCTCCGACCGGTCCACCGCCTCGGAGAGCGATTCGTAGAAGGGCTGCCCGACCAGCAGCGTCACGGCCGTGAACGCGATCACGGCGAGGAACAGCACGAGCCCGACGATCAGCACGGTGAGGAAACCGCGGAACAGCCCCTGCCACGGCGAGGACCAGTCGTCGGCGAAGGGCGTCGCCCAGGCCGTCAGATCGTCGGCGCCGTGGAAGAGGCCGACGAGCGCCGCCACGTACAGCACGAGGGTCACCAGTCCGGGCAGCAGCCCGAAGCCCAGCCATCTGCCGTGCGCGCCGACCCAGCGCTGGCCTTTCACCAAGTAACCGAAGCCCACACCGAGATCACGCATACGGTCACCCTATCGGGGTTGTTCCGCGGCTGTTTCGGGGTGGTTCCCGGCCGGTTCCACGGTGCGGGCGGGACCGACGAGACTCCAGACACCCCTTGTTGTTGACACGTTCAACCGGTATGACCTGCCTATTGAACCGAACGATCCCCCCCGCACGACCCGGAGGTACATCCGCATGGGGATGCCCAGACCCGTACTGCTCGCCACGGCCACGGCCACCGCGGCCCTGATGCTCGCACCGCTGCCCGCGCTCGCCGTGCCCGGCGCCGACGACGGCCGGTCGTCGCACCCGGTGAGGGACGGTGGCACCACGGACTCCCGCGTGGCCTCGACCGCGCTGCCGTCGGCCGGCGCAGCGGCTCTCTCCTCGGTGGGCAAGACCTCGCTCGGTCTGCGCAGGGACGGCGGCTACCCGCGCCGCACCGTCCTGGACACGCTGCCCGAGAACCCGGCGGACAAGGCCATCAAGCTCGGCCTCGCGCCGTACCACGCGCTCGCTCCGCGTCTCAACGCCCTCCAGGAGCTAGGCAATCGGGTCAGTGTCGAGGTCACGGGCCGGTCGGCGGGCGGGCACGACCTGTATCTCGTCACGGTCACCGCGCCGGAGAGCGCGAAGGAGGCCGCCGAGCAGGAGCGGATGCGTGAGCGCATCGAGAACTCCCCCGCGTCGGCCGCCAAGGACAAGCGCATCAAGGAGAGTTACAAGACCCCGGTCTTCATCAACAACAACATCCACGGCAATGAGTGGGAGGGCACCGACGCGGCCCTGAAGCTCATCGAGGAGCTGGCGAAGGCCAAGGACAGCCGTACGAAGAAGCTGCTGTCCACGAGCCGGATCATCCTCAACGTCACGGCGAACCCGGACGGCCGGATCGCCGGAACACGCGCCAACGGCAACGGCATCGACCTCAACCGGGACTTCATCACCGCCTCGCAGCCGGAGGCGCGCGCGATCCGGCAGATAGCCGTCGACAAGCAGCCCGCGGTCATGCTCGATCTGCACGGATACGTCAACGGCACCCTCATCGAGCCGACGACGCCGCCGCACGGCGAGAACTACGAGTACGACCTGTTCCTCAAGAACTCCTACGCCAACGCCCTCGGCATGGAGGAAGCGGTCAACGACCTCGGCTACACGGCCGAGAAGGACGGCGTGCAGCCGCCCGTCATCCCCTTCCGTGACCAGGAGGAGGGCTGGGACGACTGGCCGCCGATCTTCACACCGCAGTACATGGCGTTCCAGGGCGCGGTCGCCTCGCACACCATCGAGATCCCGATGCGGGTCAACAACAACGACTACAACAACCTGCCCGTCGAGGAGTTGCGCCGCAGGTCCGCGATCAACACCGATGTCGCCGGCGCGGCGATGCGCTCCACGCTCGACTTCGCGCTGGCCAACCGCAAGACGCTGATAGCCGACCAGATCGAGACGTTCCGGCGCGGCGTCGCGGGCGAGAAGCAGCGGATCATCTCCGAGGAGACGGTGCCCGGTGTGCCCGGCATCGGTCCGGAGGACATCTACACGACCGACTTCCCGCGCGCGTACGTGATTCCGGCCGGCGACGGCCAGCGGTCGGCGTCGGCCGCCGCGCGGCTCGTCGACCATCTCATCGCCAACGACGTAGTGGTGGAGCAGGCCCGTAAGAGCTTCAAGCTGGCGGGCCGCACGTATCCGGCCGGTTCGTACGTGGTCGACATGGAGCAGGCCAAGCGCGGTCTCGCCAACGTCATCCTGGACGAGGGCCGGGACATCAGCGCGGACGTGTCGTCGATGTACGACATCTCGGGCTGGAGCCTCGGGCTGCTGTGGGGCGCGAACGTCACCAAGGTCCAGCGGGGCTCGCTGAACCTCGAAGGTCGCGAGGTCGACGCCGCGTCGCCCGTCGGCTCGGTGGCCCGCGGCGGCGACCTGAAGCTGCGGCTGGACGACCCGAAGGAGTTCGCCGCCCTCAACTCGCTGCTCGCGCAGGACGTGAAGGTGCGCAGGACGGCGGACGGCGCGGCGATCGTGCCGTCGTCGGCCCGCAGGAAGGCCGAGATCCTGGCCGACCGGTACGGCGTCGTCTTCACCGCCACGAAGGACAGGGGCGTCGCGGCAGTGCGGCGCACGACGGTCGCCGCGGCCGTGAACTCGGGTGAGCTGTTCGCGCTGCGCGAGATGGGCTTCGAGGTGCTGCCCGTGTCGACGGCGACGGCGAACGCGGGCTTCGACTGGTCGAAGGCCGACGCGCTGTACGTGTCGACGGGTCTCAGCCACCGCTCGCTGAACGAGACCGCGCGCGCCGCGCTCGGTGAGTTCCTCGCCGGGGGCGCGCCCGTGGTGGCGCTCGGCTCCGGCGGTGCGACGTTCAACGCCGAGGCCGGTCTGCTGACGGCCACGCCGGTACGGGGCAACGGGAACGCCAACGGTGTGGTGCGGGTGGTCAACACGCCCGGACCGGTCACCGGCGGCACACAGCCCCACTCGTTCGTCTACTCGCCGATCTGGTACACCGCCCTCGGCAAGGACGTGCGCACCGAGCAGTCGTACGGCGGCGGCAACCCGCTCGTCTCGGGCCACTGGCGTGGAGACGATGGCAGCACTGACGGCACGGGCGGTCCGCGGGCCGCGGCGGGTCAGGCGGCGATCGTGAGCGGTACGGCGGCGGCCGGAGCGCCGGTCACGCTGTTCGGCACCGAGCCGCTGTTCCGTGACCACCCGAAGGGCGCGTTCGCCCAGGTGGGCCGGGCGCTGCTGAACCGCCTTCCGTAGGAGGCGGGTTCGTCACACCTGTCCGTGCGGAAGGCCGCACCCCGCTCGTGGGGTGCGGCCTTCCGTACGTACGGGGCACTCGTGCCCGGCGTCGGTCAGACGACGGACAGCTCGACCTTGATGTTGCCGCGCGTGGCGTTGGAGTACGGGCACACCTGGTGCGCCTTCTCCAGCAGGTCCTTCGCGGTGGCGGCGTCCACGTTCGGGATGGACGCCGCCAGCTCGACCTCGAGTCCGAAACCACCGGCCTCGGACTTGCCGATGCTGACCCTGGCGGTGACGGTCGAGCCGGATATGTCCGCCTTCTCCTTGCGGGCGACGACGCCGAGCGCGCCCTGGAAGCAGGCGCTGTAACCGGCGGCGAAGAGCTGCTCCGGGTTCGTGCCGGCGCCGCTGCCGCCCATCGACTTGGGCGGGTTGACGACGACGTCGAGCTGGCCGTCGTCCGTGGAGACCCGGCCGTCACGGCCGTTCTCCGCGGTGGCGACGGCGGTGTAGAGGGTGTCGATCTTCTGGATGGTCATTCGGGGGTGTCCTTCTTCTTGTACGCCGCGGCTCGCGCCCACGGACCGCGACGGCCTCGCACGAGCCTAACGGCTGGGCGTCAGTTGAGGGTGACGATCATCTTTCCGGTGTTCTCGCCGCGGAGCAGACCGAGGAAGGCGTCGAAGCCGTTGCCGATGCCTTCCACGGAGGTCTCCCGGTACTTCAGCTCGCCGGAGGCGAGCCAGCCGGCCACGTCCTTGACGAACTGCGGCTGGAGGGCCTGGTGATCGCCCACGAGCATGCCCTGGAGGCGCAGCCGCTTGCCGATGACCTGGGCGAGGTTGCGCGGGGCGGGGGCGGCCTCGGTGCTGTTGTACAGCGAGATCATTCCGCAGATCGTGGCGCGGCCGTGCAGGTTGAACGAGGAGATCGCGGCCTCCAGGTGCTCGCCGCCGACGTTGTCGAAGTAGACGTCGATGCCGTCGGGCGCGGCCTCCTTGAGCTGTTCCTTGACCGAACCGCCGCTCTTGTAGTTGAAGGCGGCGTCGAAGCCGTACTCCTCCACGAGGAGTTTGACCTTGTCGTCGGATCCGGCCGAGCCTATGACCCGAGACGCGCCCTTGATCCGGGCGAGTTGGCCGACCTGGCTGCCGACGGCGCCCGCGGCACCGGAGACGAACACGGCGTCGCCCTCCTTGAAGGAGGCGACCTCCAAGAGTCCGGCGTAGGCGGTGAGGCCCGGCATGCCGAGGACGCCGAGGTAGGCGCTGAGCGGCGCGAGCGAGGCGTCGACCTTGACCGCGTACCGGGCCGGCACCTGCGCGTACTCCCGCCAGCCGAGCCCGTGCAGGACATGGTCACCGACCGCGAACCCGTCCGCGTTCGAGGCGACGACCTCGCCGACGGCTCCGCCGTCCATGGGGTGGTCGAGCTTGAACGGCGGGGTGTACGACTTCACGTCGTTCATCCGGCCGCGCATGTACGGGTCGACCGAGAAGTGCTTGTTGCGGACGAGGATCCTGCCCTCGCCCGGCTCGGTCACCGGGACCTCGCGCAGGGCGACGTCCTCGGCCTTCGGCCAGCCGTGCGGGCGGGCGACGAGATGCCATTCGCGGCCGGACGCGGGAAGAGCGGTCATGGGTGCGATGTCTCCTCGGGTTGTGGGTCTCGGGTACTGCCCGGGTGTTCAGGTGCTCAGGTGCTCAGGTTTCGCGGCGAAAGATTCACTACCTGAAACAACCATGCTCCTAGATATTTCATGTTGTCAAGTAAACGGGTACCCTGGCACGTATGGCCACTGAGCACTCGGACCCCCTGACCCTCGAAGTCGTCGGACTCATCGGCACGGTCGTGGCCCGCTACTACGAGGAGTACGACCACGCCGCCGCGGAGCACTCGCTCACCGGCGCGCAGGCGCGCGTGCTGGGGCTGCTGTCCATTCAGCCCATGCCCATGCGCCGGATCGCGCGGAAGCTGAAGTGCGAGCCGTCGAATGTCACGGGGATCGTGGACCGGCTGGAGTCACGCGGTCTGGTCGAGCGGCGCCCCGACCCCTCGGACCGGCGGGTGAAGCTCGCGGCGCCCACCGAGAAGGGGCGCGACACCGCGCGGCGGCTCCGGGACGGGCTGAACTTCGCGCGGGAACCGCTCGCCGACCTGTCGGTCGACGAACGGACGGTGCTGCGGGATCTGCTGCGGCGGATGCTGGGGGACGACGCCGGGGAGTGATCCTCCGCGCCCGTCTCGGACGCGGAGGATCAGAAGCAGAAGATCAGCAGGACGCAGTCGTCCTCCGTGGGCGTCGGCGTGGGTTCGGGCGCCGGAGGAGGCGGCTTATTCGGCTGCCCCGGAGTGCTCGGACCGCCCGTGGGGCCGGTGGAGTCCGTGGGATCCGGCGAGTCGCCGGGGTCGGGCTCGTCGCTCGGCCCGGCCGACTCCGTCGGTGCCGGGGACTCCTCGTCCGACGGCCCGGATCCCGCCCCCGCACTCGCACCCGTCGCGGAGGGATCGGGCGAACCGTCCCCGCCGGGGCGCGCGGAGGGGGTGCCTTCCACCGGGCCGGGATCCTTGGGCTCCTTCGGGCCCGGCGAGGGCGGCCCGCCGTCGAGGTCGATGGCCCTGTCCTCCTGTACGGAGGTGGCGTCACCGTCTCCGCCGGACTCCAGCGCCAGCTCGGCCAGACTCAGCGCGCCGACCGCCAGGACCAGACCCATCACGGTGAGCAGGACCGCCCGGCCCTTGCGCCGGTGCGTACCGCGCTCGGCGCGCATCTCACGGCGCTCGCGCCGGGACACCTTGCGCTTGCGCGAGCCGCGCGCACGGCGCGGACCCTGGGCGGGCTCCTGGCCGTATTCGCGCGTGGCGAGTACCACCTCCGCCTCGTGCGGAACGCGGTCGTGGAGCCGTAGCTCCTCGGCGGGCGTCCCGCACCCCGCGCACGCCAGCGCGCCGTTGAGGTGCCGCTGGCAGTGGTGGCAGTAGTCCATGGCGCCCTGAAGATAATCCGACCGGCACCGATGCGGGCACCTGTGACGTGAAGATCCTGTGTGGAATCAGCCCTTCCACCAATCCGCCGCCCGACCTGCCCCGAAGGTGCACGATGTCGCTATGAATGCCACGACATCGGCCGGAGCCGGTGGAGCGTCCCGGCCTTTCGGGCCGCGCGAATTCCTGCTCGTACTGCTGCGCCGGATGGCCGACCATCAGCCCGGACTGGTCGAGGACGCCCGGCGTGAACTGGGCGCCCCGCTCGGCGAGATGCGGGAGGCCAACCGGCGCTGGCAGGCCATGGTCCGCTCCCCCCGCGCCCGCGGCACGCTGTCGCGCTACCGCTCGGTGCTGGGCGCACCGGAGGCGACGTTCCCCCGGCAGGTCGGCGATCTGGCGTGCGAGGTGCTGCTGTGGCCCGTCCCCCTCTGGCCGGCGCTGCGCTTCGAGGTGACGGCGGCGCCGGGCGGCGGTGTGTGGAACGAGTGGCTGGTGCGGGCGCCCGGCGAGCCGGGCCCCGAACTGCGTACGGCCGACGATCTGCGCCCCTGGTCCTGCACGGTCGACGAGGTCGCCCGCGCTTTCGCGCCGGCCGTACCGATGGAGGGGACGGCGCCGACCCGCTGGGGTCTCGCGTTCGACGTGCCGGGGACCGGGCCGTGCGTCGCGGAGTTCACCTGGGGCCTGCTCCAGCGCTGGTCGCCGAGAACTTGAGGCCGCGCGTCCGGGGCGGATCGCGCCCGGCGGGGCGTCGGGGCGGGCCGTGGCGCGGCGCCGGCCCCGTACCCCGACCGGCGCATCCCAGCGCGCGCACCGCCCTCGGCGCGCCCACGATGCGAAGAGGGCCGGCCGCCCGCCGGTGATCCACCTCAGCGCTCCCGGGAGAAGAACCCGCCGTGACCGTCAGCCTTGAGCAGTTGCGCCGTTGCCATGTCGCCGTCGATCTCGGGGCCGCCAGGACCCGGGTCTTTGTGAAGGGAGCCGGGCTCGTCGTGGACGAGCCGAGCGTCGCGGCGGTGAACACCCGCAGCGGCGCGCTCATCGCCGTCGGCGCCCTGGCCGAGCAGATGACGGGCCGTACGCCGGACTACATCCGCGTCACCCGCCCCGTGTCCGGCGGCACCGTCGTGGACATCGATATGGCCCAGCGGATGCTGCGCCATCTCCTCGGCGAGAAGCTCCGTCGCCAGCTGCGCAGGAAGCCCCGGCTGCGGGCGGCGGCCTGCACGCCCCACGACAGCGACCCGCTCGCGCAGCGCGCGGCGATCGAGACCCTGGTGGGTCTCGGGGCCCGCCGGGTCGAGCTGGTCGACACGCTCATCGCCGCGGCCGTCGGCTGCGGGCTGCCGGTGGAGAAGCCGACCGCCACCATGATCATGGTCTGCGGGGCGGCGACGACCCAGGTCGCCGTGCTGTCGCTGGGGTCGATCGTGACGGCCCAGCGGATCCCGGTCGGCGGCAACGCCATCGACCACGCGGTCATCCAGCACCTGCGCCACCAGCACGAGTTGATGCTGCCGAGCCAGTCCGTCCGGCCGCTCCAGCTCGCGCTGCGCGGCAACGGCATCACCCCCGACGGCCCCACCTCGACGGAGATCCACGGCCGTGACGTGGCGACGGGGCTCGCCCGGTCGGTCGTCGTGGACACCGCGGCCGTACGGCAGGCCATCCACACCCCGCTCACCGCGGTGCTCGACGGCATCGGCAAGGTGCTGCGCGACTGCCCGCCGGACCTGGTCGCCGATCTCGCCGACACCGGGATCATGATGGTCGGCGGCAGCGCGCTGCTGCCCGGTCTCGACCAGATGCTGCGTGACGCCACGGGCATGCCCGTGCACATCGCCGAGCGGCCCGACGTCTGCGCGATCCTCGGGCTCGGGGCGATGCTGGACGGGAAGATCCAGCCCCTGGTGCTCGATCCGCTGGCGCACGCCGAGTGACATGACGTGACGGCGGGCAGCGAACACGCGGACGCGGACGCGAGTGAGAGCGGGCACGCGGACGCGGACGCGAGTGAGGGCGAACACGCGGACGGGGACGACCGGGACGAAGACGACCCGGACCGGCCCGGCTGCGGGCGCCCCCCGAGGAAGACCCCCCGGCTTCCCATGCTGCTCGACGCCGTCCTCAACGTCGGGACCGAGGGCGAGCTGGCCGCCACTCTCCAGCACGTCGTCGACAGCGCCGCCGACCTCACCGACGCGCGCTACGGCGCACTCGCGCTCGCCGGCCCCGCCGACGGCCGGGGTCCCGACCGTGGCCGGAGCCGTATCGCCGAACTCTTCTCCGTCGGCCTCAGCGACGACGAGCGCCGTCGAATCACCCGGCTCCCCACCGGACACACCGGACTGCTCGGCCACCCGGGCGGCTCCCAGAGCCTCGGCGTCCCCGTCCGGGTGCACAACGACGTACTCGGCCACCTCTGTCTCGCCCGCAAGCGGCACGGCCCCTTCACCGAGGAGGACCTGGCCCTGCTGCGGGTGCTCGCCTCGCAGGCCGGGATCGCGATCGGCAACGCGCGTCTGTACGGAACCGCCCGCCAGCGCGAGCGGTGGATCAAGGGCGCCGCCGCCGTCACGACCGCGCTGCTCACCGGCGAGACCGCGGCGGACGCGCTGACCACGCTGGCGAAGTCGGCGCGGATCCTGGCCGGAGCCGCCGCCGGGGTGGTGCTCCTGCCCACCGACGAGGGCGGCATGAAGATCGTCGCCGCCTCGTCGCTGGACGACCCCGGCGACATCGTCGGTACGAACATCGCGCCCGGATCGCCCGTACTCGACCAACTCCTCAGTGGCGAACCGGTGTACATCGACGACTCGGCGACCGACCCCCGGATGACCACCCATGTCCGGACCCGCTTCGGCCCCAGCATGATGCTGCCCCTCCGGAGCGGCGGCCGGCTGATCGGCACGCTCGCCCTTCCGCGCGAGCGCGGCGGACGCCCGTACACCACCGTGGAGCGGCTGCTGGCCACGCAGTTCGCCTCCCAGGCGGCGCTCGCGCTGGTCCTGGCGGACGCCCAGCACAACCGGGAGCGGCTGGCGGTCTTCGAGGACCGCGACCGGATCGCCCGTGACCTGCACGATCTGGTCGTACAGCGGCTGTTCGCCACCGAGATGATGCTGGAGTCGACCCGGCGGCGCGCGGGCGAGGGCGAGTTGTCGGATCTGCTCGGCCACGCCGTGGACGAGCTGGACTCCACGATCCAGGAGGTACGGACGACGATCTTCGCCCTCCAGCAGCCACCCGCCGACGCCCCGACGAGCCTGCGCGGCAAGGTGCTGCGCGAGACGGCGGGCGCGGCGGCCCTGCTGGGATTCCAGCCGTCCGTGCACTTCACGGGGGCGGTGGACACCCTCGTGGAAGACACGCTGCACACCGGACTCCTGGCCGCGCTGCGCGGCGCGCTGGCCGCCGCGCACCGCAGGGCGGGGGTGACGTCGATCGATGTGGAGGTCGACGCGACGGCCCGGCTGCCCGACGGCCGGGACGGGGTGCGGCTGGTGGTCTCGGACGACGGGGAGCGCGAGGAGGGTGAGGCGGACACGACGGTGACCTGGAAGACGGCGCGGTAGGACGCGGCCCGAAGTCCGGTGGACGCACAACAGCGGGCCCGGTACGGCAGGTTCGCCGTACCGGGCCCGCTGCATCGTCGCCCGCGCCGGGGGTGACCGGCGCCCGGCACGGGCCGCTCTCAGCGCAGCTTGGCCGCTCGCGCCGCCTCGAACTGGTTCACCCAGTGCCGCGTGCGGTCGAGATACGCCGTCTCGGCGTCGGCCCCGGTCTTCCCGTACGCACCCGAGAAGGTCTGGTAGCCGTGACCGGCCGGCGGGTTGCCCGACGCGGGTTCGATCGAGCTTCCCTCGTGCCATTCGTTGAAGGAGGTGACGGACACCCAGGTGGGCGATCCGCCGATGGCCGGGTCGAGCGCGTTGTTCCACTGCTTGTCGTACGCGGCGCCGTTGTCCCTGCCCAGGGTGGGCGTGGTGTTGCCGGGTACGGCGCGGTCGTCGATGTAGCCGGGTGCCACCGACGGCGCCCAGACCAGATCGTTGGCCCGCGCGTAGTCCCCGGCGTTCTTCCAGCCGGGAGCGGTGGCGCCGGCGATGCCGTCGTAGGTGTAGATGCCGTTGAAGTGCGCGATCTTCGAGGTGTCGGTGGTCTGGGCCAGGACGATGTTGTTCTCGGTCACCTGGTCCAGCGCCGACCAGTCGGGCACGTCGAGGCTCTGGAAGACGTAGAACGCGTTGCTGTCGCCGCGCTCCGCGTCCCTGAAGTACGCCGGGTGGTCGCCGTAGTTGTCGTTGATGTAGTTGATGTCGTCCACGGTCGACGCGCCGCTGCGACCGCTGTACGGCTCCAGGTGCCAGGCGACCTTGATGCCGTGGCGCTGGGCCGCGTCCATCACGCCGTCGACCAGACCGTCCTCGTAACTGCCCTGGCCCCACCAGCTGTAGACCAGGACGTTGGCGCCCGACTGCTTGATCCACTTCATGTGCTGTTCGACGGCGCCGGTGAAGTCACCGGAGTCGTAGGCTCCGAGCTTCGGGTAGAGGTCGGCGCCGACGTCCTCGGGCGGGTTCTGGCCGCCCTGCTGCCAGTGCCGCCAGCTGCCGTTGATCTCGGGGTTGCCGTACCAGGGGTAGTAGAAGAGGTGCACGTTCGACGAGCCCTCGGCCTTGGGCTCCTCGGCGGCGCCGGACAGGGTGAAGCTGTCGATGTCGAACAGCGCGCCCGCTCCCCCGGTGAAGCGCAGGAACAGCGCGCCCGTCCCGGTGGCGGTCAGCGTCGTGGAGACCTGGGTGAAGGTCTCCCAGCCACCGGTCGGCTCGATGTCGACCGACCCGAGGAGTGTGCCGGTGGCCGATCCCGAGCGGATCTCGACCGCGCCGCCCGCGCCCGCCGAAGAGACGTCGGCGGTGAACTTCGTGGCACCGGCCGTCCGGACCTGGGAGTACCCGGCCCAGTCACCGTTCTCGATGTGGCCGAGGGTCTGGCCGCCGCTCGCCGAGCCGTGGTTCGCGCGCTCGACTCCCGAGCCCGAGGTGTACGCCTCGCCCTCCACGGTCGTGGGCTGCGGACCCGGGTCCTCGCCGCCGTCCGACGAGCAGTCGGCGTCGACCGCGCCGGCCGCGTACTGGATGCCGCCGAGCAGCACCTGCCGGAAGGCGGGGTCGGCGTACGACTCCCGGGTGTGGCCGAGCCCGGTGTAGAAGGACCGGCCCGCGGCCTGTTCGTCGCACCAGGTGATCGGGTGGTCGTCGCCCATCTCCCCACCGCTGTAGGTGGATTCGTCCAGGCTCTGGAGCACGTGCACGCTTTCCCGCGGATTGGTGCGGTAGTTGTACCACTCGTCGGTCCTGGTCCAGGTCGGGTCCAGGTGCGAGGTGGCGGGGTGGCTCCGGTCCTCGTTCCCGACCGTCGCCTGCTGGATCGCGGGGTGGCTCTTGAACCAGGCCCCGACCAGGCCCTCGTACTGGGGCCATTCGCACTCGGTGTCGGCCGCCGCGTGGACGCCGACATAGCCGCCGCCCCCGTCGACGTACGACTTCAGCGCGGTCTGCTGCGCGTCGTTGAGCACGTCGCCGGTGGTGCTGAGGAAGACGACCGCCTCGTAGTTCGCGAGGTTGGCCGTGGTGAAGGCGCCGCTGTCCTCGGTCGCCGTGACGGTGAACTCGTCGGCCGCGCCGAGGTCCCGGATCGTCTCGATGCCCACCGGGATCGAATCGTGCCGGAAGCCCGCCGTCTTGGAGAAGACGAGTACCTCGTACGGATCGGCCGCGGCCTCGGCGCAAGCACCGGTGGGTGCCAGGAAGGCGGCGCCGAGCGCGACCGCCAGTACGCAGGACACGTGCCGCATTCGCCGGGCGACGCGCTGTCTCATCGGTCCGCTCCCTTCACGGATTCGGCCGCCCCGGCGCCCTTGTCGGCCTTGGCCGCCGCACCCGTGGAGAAGGTGAAGGCGTCCAGGTCGAAGAGGTTGCCCTGGCCCGTCGGGCCCTTGAAGACGAGGAACAACTCCGTTGTCCCACCGGGGGCGTTGGTGATGTCGGTCGTGACGTCCTCGAAGTTCTCCCAGCCGCCGGTCGGGGCGACCGCCACCGAGCCGAGCAGTGTTCCGGTCGCCGACCCGGCCCGCATTTCGAGCGTGCCGCCGACACCGCCGGACGCGACGCGCGCCGAGACGCCGGTCGCGTTGTCCACCGCGTACGGCTTGAAGGAGACCCAGTCGCCGTTGTCGGTGTAGCCGACCGTGGCGCCGCCCTCGGCGTTGCCGTGGGCCGCGACCTCGATGCCGGACTGGGCGCCGAAGTGCTCGCCCTGCCGGTGCCGGGGCTGGAGGACGCTGTCGCTGTGCGTGGTCAGGCCGCCGGCGTCGGTGTACTCGGCGTCGAAGACCCCGTAGATGTTGGCGGCGGTGTCGTGCTCACCGTCGACGGGGACGTCGATGGTGCCGGTGCAGCCGTTCTTCGAGGTGATCTGGTGCCGGTGCTCGTCGTGGCCCAGCAGATACGTCACCTTGACCTTGGCGCAGTCGATGGTGCCGTCCTCGGGGTCGGTGACCGTCACGCCGAACGGGACGCTGTCACCCCAGGAGAAGAGTTCGCCGTCGGTGGGCGTCGTCAGCGTGACGGTGGGCGCGGTGTTACCGGCCGTCACCACGAGGCTGGCGGAGCCGGTGAGGCCCTCCGGGTCGGTGACGGTGAGGGTCGGCTGGTAGGTGCCGGCCTCGGTGTAGGTGTGGCTCGGGTTGGCGTCGGTGGACTTCGTACCGTCACCGAAGTCCCAGGCGTAGCTGAGCGCTCCGCCCTCGGGGTCGGTGCTTCCCTCGGAGGAGAAGGAGACCGCCAGCGGTGTGGGACCGGAGGTCTTGTCGGCGGCGGCCTTGGCGACCGGGCTGCGGTTGCTGCCGGCCAGGTACTCGACGCGGTACAGGGCCTGGTTGTTGGAGCCGGTTCCGTAGTCCAGCACGTACAGCGCCCCGTCGGGGCCGAACGCCTGGTCCATCACCTGGGTGCCGGTCCACGGGAAGTTCTCGATGACGCCGGGGGAACCGTCGGCCTCGACCTCGATGGCCTTGATCCACTTGCGGCCGTACTCACCGGCGAAGAAGCGGCCGTCGAGGGACTCGGGGAACTTCACGGCGGAGTCGAGACCCGCGTCGTAGTTGTAGACCGGTCCGCCCATGGGCGATTCGGAGCCGCTGCCGAACTCGGGCGGGGAGCCCGCGTCACCGGAGTAGCGGATCCAGGCGGCCTCGGCCGGCGGGAGCTTGCTCTGGCCGGTGTTGTGCAGGGAGTTGTTGGTGGCGCCGCCCGCGCAGTCGTACTTGCCGGCGGAGGGGCCGTCCGGGAACGCCCACTCGCCGTAGGTCTCGGTGGCGGTGTTGGAGCCGGTGCAGTACGGCCAGCCGAAGTTGCCCGGTCCGGTGATGCGGTTGAACTCGACCTGGCCGCTGGGGCCCCGGTCCGCGCTCGTGGAGCCGGAGTCGGGTCCGTAGTCGCCGAGGTAGACGATCCCGGTGGCCTTGTCGACGGACATCCGGAACGGGTTGCGGAAGCCCGTCGCGTAGATCTCGGGACGTGTCTGCGCCGTGCCCGGGGCGAAGAGGTTGCCGGACGGGACGGTGTAACCGCCGTCGGCCGTGGGCTTGATCCGCAGGACCTTGCCGCGCAGGTCGTTGGTGTTGCCCGAGGAGCGCTGGGCGTCGAACTGCGGGTTGCGGTCGGTGCGTTCGTCGATCGGCGAGTAGCCCGAGGACTCGAACGGGTTGGTGTCGTCGCCCGTGGTCAGGTAGAGGTTGCCCTGCGCGTCGAAGTCGATGTCACCGCCGACGTGGCAGCACTGGCCGCGGTCGTTGGGGACTTCGAGCACGACCTTCTCGCTCGCGGTGTCGAGGGTGCCGTCCGCCTCGAGTGTGAAGCGGGAGAGGTTCAGGTGCCCCTTCCACGGCTCGAAGTCGGCGGCGCTGCCCGTCACCGGGGCGTCGCCGCCCGGTGTGTCGAGCTTGGGCGAGTAGTAGAGGTACAGATACCGGTTGGTCGCGAAGTCCGGGTCGGCCGCGACTCCCTGGAGACCTTCCTCGTCGTGCGTGTAGACGTCGAGCTTGCCCGACGTCTTGGTGTTGCCCGAGGCGTCCGTGAGTCGGACCGTTCCGTCCCTCGCGGTGTGCACGACCGAGCGGTCGGGCAGGACGGCCAGCGACATGGCCTCGCCCAGTTCGGAACCACCGAGGGCGAGTTGTACCTGCTGGTAGTCCGATGCGGGGATCTCGGCGGCTTCGTGCTCCGGGTGACCGGGGTGCGCGACGGCCGCGGGAGCGGCGGTGAGCCCGGCGGAGAGTACGAGGGCGAGCGCCGCGAGGATTCTGGACCACGCTGGTGGGCGTCGTGACATGGAGTTTCCCTTCCTGACCAGAGGTGGGGTGCGTCAGGCAAGGCGCGCGCCGTCGCGCTTTGCTGCCGTGCGGGTGGTGCGGACCGGTGCGGGGGGGGTGATGGGCCGGGTGGCGCGGAGATGACGCGGTTCGGTACGCGGGGGGGATGCCGTGCGTTCGACCGGGAGCCATGTCCGCAGTCCGGGCGAGTTGCATGCTGGCAACGGCGAATTAATTTGTCAAGGTCGTGTCAAAATTGCCGTCGGCCGTTCCGGTGGAGCCCCGCGTGTCCGCGCGAGGCCGAACTCGCCCCGCGTAGACCGGCCTTGGCCTGCCGCGTTTCCCGGTCGATCTTGGCGTTCGAGGTACCGGCAACTGGCCACCTTTCGGACAGTGTTGTGTGACTGAACAAATTCGACGGGGTTACGGAAACTCCGCCGTGACGCGCGGCGGCGCCGGGCCGGGTCCGCCGGGCGGGAAGGTTTGCCCGACCGGGAGAGACTGTGCGACTCTTCGGTGCCATCTCTCCGAAAGGGCTGATCGTGACACTCGGCATGGTTCTCGGCGACATCTCCTCCCGCGCTTCGACGCGGGGGCGGTAGACGGCCACACCTGCCTCTCGATCCGCGCCCGTGCCGCCGTAGTCCGCGGTAGGGGCCGTTTCCCGTGCTCCTCGTCGAAGTGCTCTTCGTGCCCCCGCACGTTCGATCACGAGGAGTATGTGATGCCCACGATCAGCTGGACCGAAGGCGACCACGCCGAAGGGGCCCACGGAGCCGCCGACTGGCACTCCGAGAGCGGGTCGCCTCCCCCGGCCCACGTCGTCGTCGCCGACGACCGGATGAAGGCCGACACCGCCTACCGACTGGCCCGCAAGGGCACCGCCCTGCTCTGGCGGGGCGACTTCCACAACGCGCGCCAACTTCTGTCGGCGATGAGCCGCCGCGTCGAACGCGAACCGGCCCGGCCCGCCGCCGGCCCGGCCGAGGCGTTCCGTCTGCACCGCCGCGCACGTGCCCATCGCGCGCGTGTGCTGGGCAAGTTGCTCGTGACGCTGGAAGGCGACCACTTTCTCGCGCTGCGCAGGGCTCCCGATGTCCGCCGCGCGTGCGCGCAGGCGTACGGCCCGCCGTCCGGCGCCCGCGTGGTCGCGCTCACCGAACTGCTGGGGGTGATCGGCGCGCGGCAGTGGCGCGCCAAGGGCGTGGAGGTGCCGGCGCTCGGCGCCCGCGTGCATCCGCACTACGGCGTGTTCTCCCCGGTCAGGGGTGAGTACGTCGACCTCGTCGCGCGAGCGCCGCTGGACGGACCGTCACCGGTGGCACGCGGCAGCCGTACGGCCTTCGACCTCGGAACGGGCACCGGCGTGCTCGCCGCTGTCCTGGCCGGGCGCGGGTTCGACCGTGTCGTGGCCACCGACATCAGCCCCCGCGCCCTCGACTGCGCCGACGACAACGTCCGCGCGCTGGGACTCGCCGGGAGGATCGACGTCGTGGGCCCGTGCCTGTACCCGGAGGGCCGAGCCGATCTGGTCGTCTGCAACCCGCCGTGGATTCCGGCGCGGCCGACGTCCACCGTCGAGCAGGGTGTGTACGACCCCGACAGCGGGATGCTCCGCGGCTTCCTGGCGGGGCTCGCGAGCCATCTCGAACCGGGCGGTGAGGGCTGGCTCGTCCTGTCCGACCTGGCCGAACACCTCGGGCTGCGGACCCGGCGCGAGCTGCTGTCGGGCATCGCGGCGGCGGGCCTGCGCGTGGTGGACAGGACCGGTACGAAGCCGCGCCATCCACGGGCGGCCGACACCACCGATCCGCTGCACGCGGCGCGCGCCGCGGAGACCACGTCGCTCTGGCGCCTGAGCCGCGCGTAGTCCCGTGGCCCGCCACCCGGTGAACCGCCCCGGTCACCGGCCCGGTTCAGCTCAGCAGCGCCCGCAGCGAGACCGCCGTCCGCGCGATGAACGCGTCTCGGGTCGCCTCGTCCAGCAGTCCCAGCGACAGGAAGGGATTGAGATCCTCCAGCTCCACCAGCAGCAGCTCCCCGTCCGGCGCGCGGCACGCGTCGACGCGCTGGATGCCGTGGTCGAGGGTGTTCCAGTCGATGAACTTCCGGGCGAAGTCCAGGTCCACGGCCTTGGCCCGGTACGGCACGAGCTCCCAGCGCCGGTCCGGGTCGGGCGCGTGGAGTGCGTACTGGAAGTCGTGGTCGACGAAGTAGAAGGAGACCTCGTACCGGAAGGGGATGCGCGGCTGCACGAGGGTGTCCCGGAGGTCCCCGAGGTCGGACAGCCGGTCGCCCGGCACGAACCGCATGCCTATGGAGTCCGCCCCGTCCTTCGGCTTGACGACGTACTCGTCGGCGTCCGGCAGCCGGCCCAGGTCCTCGGCCCTGTCGACGGTCGGTATGACGGGCAGCCCCTCGGCGCTCAGCTCCACCAGATACTGCTTGCCCGCCATGTCGCCGCGCCCGGTGAGCGGGTTGTAGACGCGTACGCCGTCCGCCGCCGCCCGCTCGCGGAAGTCGTCGTAGACCTCCCGGTAGTGCAGCACGGGTCCGCTGTTGCGTACGACGACGGCGTCGAAGTCGCCCATGAGCCGGGCGGCGTCGGCCGGATGGCAGGTGGCGACGGTGAAGTCACGACGCAGCCGGGAGGAGAACAGGATGTCCTCGTCGCAGTAGCGGCGGCCCTTCGCCTCGTAGGCGAAATCGGTGACATAGAGAATGCGCGGGGGCGGGGCGGCGGCGGACATCGTGCTCCTGGGAGTGACGGGGATGCCCGCAGGCTACGCGGCGCGGATGCGGGGCGGGGATGCCGGTCCGATGCCCGGGGCGATCGGGGCGGCTCACAGGGCCACCACGGTCGCCTCGGTCGCCTTCACGCTCGTCCAGACGGGCACACCGTCGGCCAGTCCGAGTTCGACGGCCGCCTGCGGGGTGATCTCGGCCACCAGATCCGGTGCCCGCTCCGAGGTGATCAGTACCCGCAGCCGGCTGCCGCTCGCGGTGATCTCCCGTACGGTGCCGGGCCAGACGTTGCGGGGGCTGCCGCTCGGCCGGTCGCGGTGCACGGAGACGGCCTCCGGGGCGATGATCGCCAGCGCGCGGGTGCCGGGAGACAGCGGATCGGCGGAGACCAGCAGTCCGCCGCCGGTGGGCGCGAGACCGTCGGCGGTCGCGGTGCCGGGCCAGGCGTTCTTGCCGAGCATCCGGGCCACCCACGGTGAGCGGGGGTGGCGGGTGACATCGGCGGGCGGCGCGTCCTGGACGACCCGGCCCTCGTCGAGCACGAGGACCCTGTCGGCCAACGACACCGCCTCCACCGGGTCGTGAGTGACCATCAGACAGACACCGCCGAAGCCGTCGAGATGGGTACGCAGGGTGTGCCGGACCCGCGCGCGGGTCGTCTGGTCGAGCGCGGCCAGCGGCTCGTCGAGCAGCAGCAGCCGGGGGCGGGTCGCCAACGCCCTTGCCAGCGCGACCCGCCCGGCCTGCCCGCCGGATACCTGGGCGGGCTTGCGGTGTGCGAGGTGGCCCACGTCGAGACGGTCGAGCCACTGTCGCGCGGTCCGGCGGGCCTCGGCGCGGGTGACACCCTGGGCGCGGAGCCCGTACGCCGTGTTGTTCAGGGCGCTCAGATGCGGGAAGAGCGCGCCGTCCTGGGGCACCCAGGCGACGCCCCTGCGGTGCGGCGGGAGCGCGGTGACGTCGAGCGCGCCGAGGCGAAGCTCGGCGTGGGCGCGGGTGGTCAGGCCGAGGAGGGCGCGCAGGAGGGTGGTCTTGCCGGCGCCGTTGGGGCCGACGACGGCGATGGTGGTGCCGGGTTCGGCATCGAGCACGAGGCGGGTGAAACCGGTGACGTCGGCGTGCAGCGCCCAGCGCTCGTCGACGGCCGTCGTCTCTTTCACCGCGACCGGCGCGGCCTTCGGCCCCGGCCCCGGTTCGGTGCCGTCGTCCGGTGAAGTGGCCCGGTCCCGGCGCCTGTCCGGGTTGCCCGCGGTGTCCCGTGGTGTGCCGGTCCAGCGCCCGCGCAGCGCGATCAGCACGGCCATGGCGATGACGAGCAGCAGCAGCGAGACGGATGTCGCGGCCTCGGGCGAGTTCTGGAGCAGCAGATACACCTGGAGCGGCAGCGTCTGGGTGGTGCCCGGCAGATTGCCCGCGAAGGTGATGGTCGCGCCGAACTCGCCGAGCGCCCGCGCCCAGGTCAGCGCGGCCCCGGCGAGCAGTCCGGGGGCGACCATCGGCAGGGTGACGGTGGCGAACACCCGTACCGGCGAGGCGCCGAGGGAGGCGGCGGTCTCCTCGTAACGGGGGCGCAGTCCACCGAGCGCGCCTTCGAGGCTGATGACGAGGAACGGCATCGCGACGAACGTCGCCGCCACGACCGCGCCCGAGGTGTGGAAGGGCAGCGTGATGCCGAACGTGTCCTCCAGCCAGGGGCCGAGCAGCCCGCGCCGCCCGAAGGCGAGGAGCAGCGCGACGCCGCCGACGGTGGGCGGCAGCACCATCGGCAGCAGGACCAGGGACCGTACGAACGCCTTGCCGGGGAAGTCGACCCTCGCCAGCAGCCAGGCCAGCGGCACCCCGAGGACGAGGGAGAGCGCGAGGGCCCAGAAGGAGACGAGGAGGGACAGTTCAAGTGCCTCGACGACGCCGGGGCTGGTCAGATGGTCACCGACCTCGCCCCAGGAGGTCCGGGCGAGGATCCCGACGAGCGGCAGGAGCAGGAAGGCGACGGCGAGCAGCGCGGGGACGGCGAGTGCGACGGGGGTACGGGTACGGCCCGGGGCACGTCGGGGGAAGCTGAGGCGGCTCATCGGGCTCCTGCGTTTCCTGGCGTCCGCCGCACGAGGGGAGGACGGCGCGTGACACACGCGAGTTGACGGGTGGCGGAGGGTGTCGGCCCGTCGACTCGCGTGCGGGTCACCGGGGTTACGGCTGCTGGAAGCCGGCGTCCTGGAGGAGCTTTTGCGCCTCGGGGCTGCTGAGCCACGCGACGAACGCGGCCGCCGCATCGGCGTGTTCGGACGTCTTGAGCGTGGCGGCCGGGTATTCGGCGACGGCGTTCCGGCCGTCGGGGATCTCGATCGCGTCCACCTTGTCCGTGGCGGTGGCCGCGTCCGTCTTGTAGACGATCCCGGCGTCGGCCTCGCCGAGTTCGACCTTGCTGAGGACGGCGCGGACGTTCGGTTCCTGCGAGACCGGCCTGACGTCGATCTTCTGTGCGCCGAGGACCTGTTCGCTGTAGCGGCCGACCGGGACCTCGGGCGCCGCGAGGACGACCTTGAGCTCGGTGTCGGCGAGGTCCTCGAGATTCTCGATCCTCTCCGGGTTGCCCTCGCCGGTGGCGATGACGAGGCGGTTCTTCGCGATGACGGTCGGCGTCCCGGTGTCGTCCTTCAGACCGTCCATGGTCTTGGTGTCGGCGGTGACCAACGCGTCGGCGGGAGCGCCCTGTCCGACCTGCGCGGCGAGTTCCTGGGAACCGGCGAAGGAGAACGTCACCTTGGTGCCCGGGTTCTCCTTCTCGTACGCGGCGCCCGCCGTCTTGAAGACGTCGGTGAGCGACGAGGCGGCGAGAACGGTGAGTTGGGCCTCGGGGGCGCCGGTGGCCGACTCGGTGGACTTGGCTCCGGCGTCGCTGTCGTCGCTGTCACCGCCGCCGCACGCGGTCACTGGCACGAGCAGGGCCGCGGTGAGCGCCGTGGCGGCGGCGCGGCGTACGGCGGCGCTGAGGGTGAAGGACATGAGGGTCAGGACTCCCTGGAAGGCTCGGAGGAGGCTGGGAGGAAGGCGGTAGGGGTCAGACGCGGTCGATGTGCACGCTGGTCGACTTCACGCGGGCGGTGGCCCGCATGCCGACCTCGAGGCCCAGCTCCTCGACGGCTTCCCTGGTCAGGAGCGAGACCAGCCGGTGCGGGCCGGCCTGGATCTCGACCTGGGCCGCCACGTCGCCGAGCTTGACGGCGGTGACGATGCCCGGGAAGGCGTTGCGGGCGGACGTGTACGAGACGTCCTCCTCACCGCTGCCGCCCTGGCCGACCTCGATCGAGAACGCGGCGAGGTCGCGGCCGTCGATGAGCCGTCGGCCGCCTTCGTCGCGATGGGTGGCGACCCGGCCGGCGTCGGCCCAGCGACGGGCGGTGTCGGTGCTGACGCCCAGCAGGCGGGCTGCCTGGCCGATTGTGTAGGACTGCATGCGCGGAAAGATAGGCCTCCGACCCTCGCATCTGCAAGGTTTCAGGTCATTGTCCATGGCAGATGCGTGGCGTCTAGGAGGAACCGACGAAGGCGGGCGAAGGCTGGGGGGTGCCCCTATCTGTTTCGTCAACCCCGGTGGGGTCGGCTTGTAGGGGTTGATCCTGGTTTTTTGGGACGTCCCGCGAAGCGGGATGTCCCCGACGGATCGGGTGGCTGATGGGCAGTGCGGTGGTCGGCGGGGCCGCGGTGGCCGTGCCGGTGCGCGGGTGTGATGGGGCCTGGAGGGCGGGGGCGGTGGAGTCGTCAGGCAGCGAGGTCGACGTCGCCCGGGGTGCGTGCTTCGTAGAGAGCCCCGGTGCGGATCATCGCGTGGATGACGTTCACGCGCTGGCGGGCCAGGCGGAGGATCGCCTGGGTGTGGGTCTTGCCGCGTGCGCGTTGGCGGTCGTAGTAGGTCCGGGAGGACGGGTCGGTTTTGCAGCCGATCGCGGCGAACGCGGCCTGGAACAGGGCCCGTTTGAGGAGCCGGTTGCCGCGGTGGGGTGCGTGTTCGCCGCGAATCGAGGTGCCGGAGGACTTCGTGGCCGGGGCGAGTCCGGCGTAGGAGGCGAGGTGTCCGGCGCTGGGGAAACCGGTGCCGTCACCGATCGCGACGATCACGGCGGCCGTGGTCCTGACGCCCAGGCCGGGCAAGGAGGTCAGGAGGTGGAAAAGAGGGAGGGCCTCCAGCAGGGCAGCGATCTCCTGCTCGGCCTGGCGGCGCTGAGTGTGGGCGGCGGCGAGCTGGGCGGCGAGTCCCGGCACGATCAGCGCGGATGCCTCGGTGCCGGGAACGACGAGGGTCTGCTCGGCGAGCGCGTCGAAGATCTCTGCGGTGAGGTGGTGGGCCTTGCGCGAACCGTGCGCCTTGAGCAGGGACTCGCAGCGGGCCCGGCCCAGTTTCTTCAGCCTGGCTGGGGAGCCGTGGCGCTGGAGGAGAGCCTGGATGTAGGGGTAGGCCAGGCGGGGGCCGAGGACACGTTCGAGGGAGGGATGGATCTGGGAGAGCAGGCCACGCAGCCGGTTGGTGGTGCGGTTGACCTCGCCGGCCAGGTCGTTGTCGTAACCGGTGAGCATCGTCAGCTCGGCCAGCACCTCGTCGTCGCGGTCCACCGCCCGCAGGGTGTGCGGCATCGTGCGGGCGGTCTCGGCGATCACGAACGCGTCGCGGGCATCGGTCTTGGCCTCGCCGGGATGCAGGTCGGCGGCCCGCCGCATCGACAGCCCGGGCAGGTAGGCCACCCGGCAGCCCGCCGCACGGGCCACCGTCAGCGGCAGCGCACCGATGTTCGCGACCTGGTCCACGATCACCAGAACGGTGCCGAACTTCGCCACCAGCCTGGTGGGGCCTTCACCCGGAATCTTGGACACGGGCTATGCGGCTGGGGCCAGGGTAGTTGATGTTGAGTTGAGGGCTGTCTCGTAGGCGATGGGACTGCGTTGTCCGAGGCTGGAGTGGCGGCGTCGGGTGTTGTAGCGGTGGAGCCAGCGGAACAGGTCGAGGCGGGCTTCGCGCTCGTCGGCCCACGCCCTGCGGCCCTGGAGTGTCTCCCGCTTGCAGGTGGCGTTGAAGGACTCGGCGAGTGCGTTGTCCGCCGAGCTGCCGATGGCGCTCATGCTCTGCATCACGCCCGCCCGGCGACAGGCGTCGGCGAACGCCCTGCTCGTGTATTGGGCGCCGTGGTCGGTGTGCATGACGGCGCCGGCCAGGCTGCCGCGGCACCGTTCCGCGGCGGCCAGGGCGTCGGTGACCAGTTCGGCTCGCATGTGGTCGGCGATCGCCCAGCCTGCCAGGCGCCGGGAGGCGAGGTCGATGACCGTGGCCAGATACAGGAACTTCCCGCCGGTCAGCGGGAGGTAGGTGATGTCGCCGACGTACTTCGTGTTCACCTTCGCGGCGGTGAAGTTGCGGCCGATGAGGTCTGCTGCCTTCGCGGCGGTCGGATCCGCGATGGTGGTGCGGTGCTTCCTGCGCAGCCGCAGTCCGGCGAGTCCCGTGGTCTGCATGAGGCGGGCGACACGTTTGTGATTGATCCGCTCGCCGTTTTCGCGGAGCTCGGCGGTGATCCTCGGGACGCCATAGGTGCCGTCCGAGCTGTGGTGGATGGTGCGTATCCGCGCGGCGAGCTTCGCGTCGGCTGCCTTGCGGGCCGCCCTCGCGGCCGCGGTGTTGCGCCAGTAGTAGAAGCTCGAGCGGGCGATGCCCAGGATGGTGCACAGCCGCTTCACGCCGAAGCGGCGCTGGTGGTCGGCGACGAACTGGAAGCGGTTCACCAGCGCGTCTCCCCGGCGAAATACTTCGCCGCCTTCCTCAGGATCTCGCGCTCCTCCTCCAGCTCGCGGACCTTCTTGCGCAGGGCCGCGTTCTCCTCCTCCAGCGGCGTGGGCGGCTCCGCGGCTGTCTCCGCCCGGCGCCCCCTCGGCCGGTTCGCCCCGGCCGCCCGAACCCAGTTGCGCAGCGTCTCCGGGTTGACTCCCAGATCAGCGGCAACCGACCTGATCGTCGCTCCGGGCCGGGACCGGTACAGCGCGACCGCGTCCGCCTTGAACTCCGGCGGGTAGTGCTTCATGACCACGAGATGTCCGTTCTCAGATCCTCAGGATCCAGTGTCTCGTGTGCCCAAGATCAAGGGTCAAGGCCCGTGAACAGCTCCAGCAGTCTCGGCTCGGTGTTGGGCAGCCGCTTGTCGTGCACGGTTCTGCCGTCCCGGGTCCGGCCGTGGGCGTGGTGGAACTCCTTGCCCAGGTCCAGGCCGAGGAAGAGATCTATCGCGGTCGTGTCGACCATGTGCGTGTGCCTCTCGCCACTCGTCTCCTGAAACTCCCGGCCGTCCCTGCGGCACCACACGCCGGCAACCACGTTACGCAGACATGCCGCCCGGTGAAGCGGCCCGGCATTGCGCCGGACCAGGCGGTCGTCAGGCCCCTCATCAGCGGTCAAGCGGTGCCCCGAAGCCCAGCGGCAACACCCCCCAGGTCATCGCCTTCGACAGGGGGCACACAGCCATACCGGACCCGGGGGCCAGGAACCCCATTGCGGGGCCACGAGAAAGGTAACGGGCAGGGATGG
Source organism: Streptomyces sp. S4.7 (assembly GCF_010384365.1). Taxonomy (NCBI): domain Bacteria; kingdom Bacillati; phylum Actinomycetota; class Actinomycetes; order Kitasatosporales; family Streptomycetaceae; genus Streptomyces; species Streptomyces sp. S4.7. Next base: position 2,118,325 of record NZ_CP048397.1, read on the forward strand.
TGAGGGGGCGGCGGGCGCCTCACACGGGACCGGGTTGCGGGGCCGGGGACGGGGCTCGCGCCTACCCATACGCTCGTGATCGCGCTGACGCAGCGCGCCCCGCACCGGTCGGTCGGCACGACGAGCCCGGCTGCCCGCCGGATCCAGCGGCACCCCGTCGAGCGTGGTGGTCGGCAGCGCGGGCACAGCACCGAAGTCGGGGTCGATCTCGCCCCAGGACAGTACGGTGCGGTGCCCGTCCCGGCCGGTGACGGCCAGCAGGAAGCGGGAGCGGTCCCGCCGGCGCCGTACGTCGAAGTCCGGCCGCGCGTCGGCCACGACCTCACGCAGCAGGGGCCCCTCGAACCTGTGGTGGCGCGGCCCGCTGCTCGCGCACCGGAAGACCGCGTCGGCACTGTGCTGCTCCCGTCCCCGCCGGAGGTCGTCGACGCCCGGCGTGCCGGGCCGGGCCGGCTCACCGCGCGCAGAGCCAAGGCCCCGGTACGGACGGAAGGAGGGCCCCCGGGTGGCGTCTTGAGTCGGCCCGTCGAAACTCCCCCTTCGAACGGCGCACACGCGACGACCGGGGCGATTCCTGCGGGACGGTCCGCGAAATCTCATCTGCGGCTCTGAAGACCGCATTGCCCTCGCTTCTGCGTGGACGGACACGGATTATCGGCCGTGAACGCGCCGACGAAAGCCGACCCGGGTCGGGGGCGTCGCGCCAGACTGGTGGGCATGGTGCGTCTGCGGGTACTGACGACGAACGACTGGCCGCTGTGGCGCGAGGCGCGTCTCGCGGCGCTGACCGAGGCGCCGCACGCGTTCAAATCCCTGCTGGCGGACTGGGATCGGGGCGGGGAGGAGCGGTGGCGGGCGCGACTGGAGACTCCCGGTACGTACAACGTCGTCGTGTCGCTGAACGGACGGACCGCCGGTATGGCGAGCGGTGTGCCCGGGGAGGGCGGCGTGTGCGAGCTGAGGTCGGTGTGGGTCGGTCCGGGCGCGCGGGGTCTCGGCGTCGGGAACCGGCTGATCGCCGCGGTCGAGACCTGGGCCCGGCGGTCGGGCGCCACGACGCTGAAGCTCGCGGTGATCCCGGGCAACGAGTCGGCGGTCGCGCTGTACCGCCGTAACGGCTTCCTCCTCACCGACGAGCGAGGAGACCTGCTGCCGGACGGCGTGACGACGGAGCGGGTGATGGCGAAGCCGCTCCGCCCGGCCGAAGGCAGGTCGACCGGAGGTACCTAGCGTGCCAGGAACGGGACGAGTGCCGCGGTGAGTTCCTCGGGCGCGTCCAGCGCGATGAGGTGGGCCGCCGTGGGGAACTCGACCAGGGTGGCGCCGGGAATCCCGGCGGCGTACCGGCGGGCGATGTCCTGGAAGTCGGCGACGTCGAGCCCGCCGATGCCGACGAGCGTGGGGACGGCGATCGTGCCGATATCGCCGGCCTCTCCGCCCTGGGAGTGTTCTTCGACGGCGTCCTGGTTCATCAGCGCGGTCCGTACGGAAGCGCGGAGTTGCCCGGCCAGCGCCGGGTCGACGTCGCGCCATTCGCGGGCCGGCCCGCGGAGCCACATGTCGAGGTTCACCAGCACGGCGGCGTCGACGTCGCCCGCGGCGAGGGCCGCCGTCTCCGCCTCGTCGTACGCGACCATCCCGGCCGACCAGTCGTACCCCGGCCACGGTGGAGCGAGCAGCGCCAGCGAACACACCCGGTCCGGGTGGGCGAGGGCGAACTCCACCGCCACCCGCCCACCCCAGGACGCGCCGACGAGCCGAACGCGCTCGTGACCGAGGTGATCCAGCAGCAGCCGCAGATCGTCGGTCTCACTGAACGGCCCCGCCGGGGTCGCGGACCCACCGAAGCCGCGCAGGTCGTAACAGATGACCGTGTGACGCTCCGCGAGACCGGGCACGGTCGCGTCCCACATCCGGTGATCCGCGATGCCGGCGTGCACGAGAACGACGGGCGGGCCGTCCCCGGTGACGGTGTACGAGAGATGGCCGAGGTCGTCGGCGAGTACGGGCATCCGCAGATGCTCGCAGGTCGCCACCGCGCACGCCACAGAGAAAATCGGCGACACCGGTCAGGATTCCGACCGGACGGGCGTCACCGCGAAGGGGGAGGCCACGCCGCCTTTCGGAACTCCGCGACGTACTCATCCCCGGCGTCAGAGACGAACCTCGTCGAGCGAATTTTCGACCCAGATGGTCTTGCCGTCCGGCGTATACCACGTTCCCCATCGCCGAGCCAGGGAAGCGATGATCAGCAGACCACGGCCATCTTCGTCTTGAGCGCGGGCGTGGCGGAGGTGCGGCGCCGTGGTGGCGTTGTCCGAGACTTCAACAGTCAGATATCGATCGCGTATGAGGCGAACTGTCGGATTTCCGCTGGCGTGCCGGATTGCATTGGCAACAAGTTCACTCACCACCATTTCCGTCGTGAACGCATGTGTCTCAAGACCCCACTCCTCGACTTGCTGAGTAGCCTCTCCCTGGCCTCGCCCACCGCGGCAGGATCCCGGCTTCCGGTCCATGCGGCCACCCGGTCGTCCGGCAGACGGTGGGTACGGGCTGCGAGCAGAGCGGCGCTCTCACCTCCCAGCCCGCCGAGCATTCTGCGCACGATGCTGTCGCAGATGGCCTTCGGGGCGCGGCCGGAGCGAGTGGCGGCTTGCCGCAGTTGCACCATGCGCTCTTCCGCGCGAGGGCCGGGCTCAAGAAACGACTGGGAGAAGAGGACCAGCATGCTCTCCGGAGCAATGACCTGACGGTGCAGATCGTGTCCCAGGCCCTGCCCCAGTGGTGCGCCGACCGGCACTTCCACGGTCGTGATGTCGCCGGCCGGGGAGATCAGCAAAGGGGCTGGCCAGCCAGCTGAGGCAACAGCGAACTCACCGGTCACGGAATCGTAGACCGCATAAAGACAACAGGGAGGATCCGTCGACGAGGACGGCAGGCCCGTGGGATTGGAAAGGAACTGGCCGGTGGCATCGTCGAGGCGAGCCAGCAGTTCGTGGGGAGGGAGGTCAAGCACGGCCAGGGTATCCAGCGCGGTGCGGTAACGCCCCATCGCCGCCGATGCGTTGAGTCCTTGCTGGGAGACTCGACCGATGGCAAGGCCAACGCGGGCTCCCGACAACTCGATGACGTCGAACCAGACCGTCTCGTTGGATCCGGGCGTGTAGGCGAGGCCCACGTCTGATGCATCAAAGAAAACAGGGTGGCGGGGTCCTCGATAGAAGCTGGCCAACCCCAGGACACGCGCATGAAATGACAGAGGTACGATAATCATCGAGTGAATTCCGGCGTTTCCCAGAGCTCCAGCACGCGCGGCGTCATGCATGAGCCAGTCCGATGGCGAGGTCTTCGGGTCCAGAAGTACGGGTGTGAGATCCGCAATGACCTGTGCGCAAGGGGTCGGAAAGGCGAAATAGCTCATTTCCCCGACGCGATAGACAGCCTGGAGACCGCCGGGGGCCTCGAATGCCGCCCGGCGCAGGACAACGTCCGCGCCGACCGGAGGCGCCGGTGCCTCTGCCCCCTGTATGACGTCGTCGACGAGGTCCACCGAGACGGCGTCGGCGAAATCCCGCACCGCAACCACGGCGAGTTCCTGAGCAGTCCGCATCGCGTCGAGCGTGGAACCGATCTCTTCATGCGCTTCGGCCAGGAGCCGCGCGGCGGCCTCCGACCGGTTTTGATCGGTGACATCGTGGATCACGGCGCCGGCGCCAATGGTCTGCTGGTCATCGCGCAGCTGAAATGCGGTAACTGCGAAGACCCGCGGGTCTCCGCGGCCGTCGCGCCCATTGATTCTTTCCTGGACAGCCGCCTCGTCACCCACGATGACCCTTTGGAGCAACGGAGCCAGAGGGAGACGCGAATCAAGATTACCAACATGGTGCTGGAGGACCTGTTCTGCCGAACGTCCGCGCATGGCAAGGGCGGCTGAATTGGCGCGCAGGACGCTCAGGTCAGCGTCGTACACCTCAAGACCAGCAGTGCTGTGCTCGAATGCCGAGAACTCGAAGGCCGATTCGACGTCAGCGGCGTGAAGGCTTGGAGCGGTGCCTCGCGAGGCGATAACGGTCCCCGCCTCGCCCCGGCACGCGGTCAGGAACAGTGCAGCAGGCGCATGCCCTCCGCTATCACCGTCATGGGAGCCCAGGAGTCTCTCGATGACCAGACCCGCAGGCGCGCCGACGACATCGCGCGAAGAGAGCTCCGGGTAGCGCCCTGCCTCATCGTCCCAGCGGGAAACATTTCCCCTGGTATCAATAGTGAATGAGCTGTTGTGCGCCATGATTGGCATCTCCTCGCACAGCCTTTCCTACTAACCACTCGGTAGCTTTTGGCTGCGGGGCGTCCCTTCCAGGCTGAAGGACGCCCGCTCCGACGGCAACTGGGTCAGAAAGTGCTTGTGATCCAGCTAAGGGCTTGCAGGGAATCAAGGTGTTGCTTCCCTGCAAGCCCATAGCCAGTCCTCGGGGCGCTGGTTGTCGGTCATCAGCTCGCCTTGTTGTCGAGTGCGTTGCGGATGCGCTGTGCCCGGCGCTGAGCGATACCGCGTTCGCGCTTCATCCGTCGCAGGCTGAGGGGGCCCGTCCTGGCAAGTTCGCGGGCGCGTTCGACGAGTTCGGCGTCGGAATCGAGCAGCGCGGTCGCGGGTGCGGGCTCCGCTCTCTGCGGGTGCGGCTTCATGCCGGCCGGGTCCGTGCCGCACACGACGTCCGGGTGCGGTGGGTCCATGGGTGCGAGGTCGAGAAGCAGCGCGCCGTGGGTGCGGGAGCGCGCACTCACTGGAGTGGGTGCGGACCCGGTCGGCGCACTCGGGTGCACTGCGGGTGCGGGTGTGTTGAGTTCGGCGGTGAGTGCGGGTGGGGTTCGAGGGGGCGCAAGTGCGACGGCCTGGTTCGCGGCTGCGTAGAACTCGACTGCGGGTGCTGTCAGTTCAGCGGGTGCGGGTGCGGCGGTGGGTACAGGCTCCGCGGCGGCCGTAGCGGAAGAGAGGGGGTCCGGTTCGATGCCGACGGCGGCGAGACCGGCCGGGCCGGTGTCCGCGAGCGGGACGCCGTACTTGGCGAGCCGCAGCGGCATCATCGCCTCGATGGGCGCCTTGCGGCGCCAGTTGCGGCCGTAGCGCGCCTGGAGGCGGGCCTGGTAGATGAGCCGGTCCTGTTCGAGCTGGATGATGTCCTCGTAACTGCGGATCTCCCACAGCTTCATCCGGCGCCACAGCTTGAACGTCGGGACGGGCGAGAGCAGCCAGCGGGTGAGGCGGACGCCCTCCATGTGCTTGTCGGCGGTGATGTCCGCGATCCGGCCGACCGCGTGGCGGGCCGCCTCGACGACGACCACGAACAGGATCGGGATCACCGCGTGCATGCCCACGCCGATCGCATCCGGCCACGCAGCGGCGGCGTTGAACGCGATCGTCCCCGCAGTGAGTACCCACGCGGTGTGGTGCAGCAGCGGGAACGGGATCCGTACCCATGTGAGCAGCAGGTCGAGCGCGAGCAGCACGCCGATGCCAGCGTCGATGCCGATCGGGAAGACAAGCGCGAACGTGCCAAAGCCCTTCTGTTCGGCGAGTTCGCGCACGGCGGCGTACGAGCCGACGAAGCCGATCGCGGCGATCAGCACGGCGCCCGCGATGACAACGCCGATCAAGCGGCGCTGTGTCGAGGTGAGTTGGAGCCGTGTCACGAGAGGTGCCTTCCGGAGGGGTCGGGCCCGCGCGGGGGTGATCGCGGGCCCGACCGGTCAGGTGCGGGTCTGGGACTGCTCGGCGGCGTGCTCGCGGGTCTGGGCGAACTGGGCCGCAGCGGCTCCCTTTCCCTGCGCAGCGTCCCGATCCTGCTGGCATGCGGCCGGGGTCGCAGGAGCGTCCACGATCGGGTGCTCGCGCGGCGTGTCGGCGGCCATCAGACTGTGCCCGCAGCCGCGCGCAGGCACAGGGCCCATTCGCCACGGGTACGGGAGCTGGCCCACATGTCCGGGGTGAGCGCGCGCAGGGCGCGACGGCCGGCGTGCTGCGCGACGTACGACGGGTAGCTGGTCAGTACGCGGGCGTCGGCGAGCGCCAATGCGCGAGCCCATCCGGCGACGGTTAGTTCCTGGTCCGGCTTGTGCTCGGCGAGGTGGTCGGCGGCGGCGGTGAGTACCTGGCTCGCGATGCTGGGGAGGGCGAGGATGCGGCGAAGGCCGTCCTCGGTAGTGGGGGCTGCCTGCGTGGCGGCTGCCCGGATACGATCTGTCACGGCTGGCTCTCCTGTTAGTAGCAGGGGGCTGGCAGCCCGCGAGGTGTGTCACCACCTGCGGGGTTCTGGCCGGGCCTGGTGTGTCACCACCGGGCCCGGCCGTCCTGCGCCCCGTTCGGTGTCACTGCCGAGCGGGGTTTCTGCATTTCCGAAGGTACGGGAAAGTTGCGAGACTCGCAACTTTTAGAGGAGGATGACGCCATGCCAGATGAGCCACCGAGCGGGGAGAGATACACCATGCTCACGTTCGAGCAGGCGGCGGCGCGACTCGTTGAAGACGGGCATGTTGCCCGCATGACGGGCGAGGGGCTACGCAAGGCAGCGCGGACACATCCCGACTGGCCAATCACGCAGGCGATGTACGGCAAGGCGGCGAACGCACGGACCCTCCCATACGAACTCGCCGTCCGTTTCGTCAAGACTCGACGCCGTCAGAACTGAAGGCGCACGCCGACCGGCCCGCCGTCGACGGAAGATCGGCGGGGGCCGCCTGCCCCTTCGACGACCGCCGCATCGTCGTGGCCACGCCAAGCAGGCGAAAGCCGCATTCGGGGCTATGGACATCCAGATCAACCGCAGCGGCGACTCCCCAAGTACGCGTCAGCCACCGAGATCCTCATGACCAAGCGAGAGAAATAGAGAAGCCCACCGAGAGGAGTGGAGCGCCTTCGGGTAGAGGGATCAGCACCCGAACTGGGACTCCAGCACTCTCGCGACCTCCATGTCGTACCCGTGTTCTACCGATGAACGAGGAGTCCCATCTGCGGCGGGAAGGTTGAAATACGCCTCCGCATGCAGCTGCGGGATGCCTGCCGCCAGCACAGTGGCGACCGCAAGCCTCCGCAGATCGAACACCGATACTCGTAGGCCAGCCCGCTGCGCGTGATCCCCGAACACGCCCTCGATCCAACCTCGCTCATGCAGCCCGAGGACGAGTGGCTCGTACGGCGTTGTGGGCTCATCGCCCAGGTAGGTGCCGAGTGCGGCAGCTGCCGAGCGGGCAACACGGATCGTGCGGGCGCAGGTGCCCCGGATGGTGAGTTGCGGAGCGCGCCCAGGCGCCCAGTCACGGACGTTCAGCCGACTTATCGTTCCCGGCGAGAGGCCCACCAACAGCGCCAGGGACACAGCGGCGTGCAACTCCAGATGATGATGGGTGATGGCCAGGGCCATCCGCCCGTCCTCAGGGGAAACGGTCGGCCGAGTCTTCATGCTGCGACGATAGCGCCGGCGGTTCGCAAGTTGCGCTCACAGAATGTGTCCTACTCCACCCGAAGACCCCCTTGATGACAACCGGCGGCGCGCACGGAGGTCCGGCCGGCCATCGCGGCAGCGTCAAGCTGTACAGAGCCGCCAGGGGCGGGCGCCCCGGTGAAGGTGGCGCGCCACTACCAATGCCGGGGCGTCGGAGCGGCATCCCATCGCCGAGGGGTCGACTGACAGAAGAACAAGAACGGAGCCCTCAAAGGGCCCTTCGTGATGGGCATCTCCTTCGGCCCGAAAACATGCGGGTGTTCGAACCACTCGCGGGTGCCGGGCGGGCGAGCCGAGAACACGGCTCCAACATTTCGGGCGAGCAGCGGGCGAGCAGACGATCTTGGAGACATAAAAAAGGCCCCCTCCGCAGAGGGGGCCGACCTGTTGTTGCTGGTCAAACGGGTGAACTTGTGGGGCGTACCGGTGGGGCGGGTGGGACTCGAACCCACGGCCGACGGATTATGAGTCCGCTGCTCTAACCGGCTGAGCTACCGCCCCTAACGGCGCGTCGCGCACATTTGTGCGCGCCGTCTGCCGCAGCATAGCCGCTCATACGATCTCCTGCCTCGGATGGTCGGCAACGCCTGACCTTGAGGACTTCCTGAGGAGCCGACCGGTTCCAGGAGAAGCCCGAAGATCACCCAAAAGGCTGGCGGCGACGCCCCGACGGACCGTCAGTGGCACGCCGGTGAGCAGTGGCGGGCACAAGAAAGAGGACCCCGAGGGGTCCTCTTCCGTGCTTGCTCTCCCGGCTGGACTCGAACCAGCAACCCTCCGGTTAACAGCCGAATGCTCTGCCAATTGAGCTACAGGAGATCGCGCTCCCCCGACTGGACTCGAACCAGTAACCTGCCGGTTAACAGCCGGCTGCTCTGCCAATTGAGCTACAGGGGATTGCTGCGTATGCACCGAACGCACCCACCCCGGGTCTCCCGGGCGGCGGACGTCCGCTGCGACACATACATTAGCGCAAGCAGGGGGGTGCTCCGCCAATCGGTATCCCGCCGGGTCACACTGGGTGATCTCGGACCTCGTGGGTAGGCGGACGTCACGGCTCAAGGTCCGATGCCAACGAACTAACGAAGGGTGGCAGGCCATGCGGCGCCTCACGTTCATCGCGGGACTGGCTGTCGGTTACGTACTGGGAACCAGGGCCGGGCGCGAGCGCTACGAGCAGCTCAAGAAGTCCGCAAGCCGGATCTCGCAGAACCCGGCCGTGCGCAACGCCGCCGAGACGGCGGCGCTGTCCGGCCGTGAGTACGCGGGGAAGGCGTACCACTCGGTGAGCGACAAGGTCGGGGACAAGGTCCCGGGGTCCGTCGCCGACCGGGTCCGGTCGCTGCGCTCGCGGAACGGCAACGGCGAGGACGACTGGGGAACCACCAACACCTGACCCGCTCGACGGCGGTGTGGCGGCGGTTCCCGGGCACCGGACGGTCCCGGGAACCGCCGCCGCCCCGCGCGTGCGGCAGAATCGTGGCATGGGAATAGTCGCCGGGTTGGACAGTTCGTCGGGCTCCACACGCATCGTCGTGTGTGACGCGGACACGGGTGCCGTGCTGCGGCAGGGATATGCCGTACATCCCGTCGAGCCCAAGGCCACCGAGGTCGATCCGCAGGCCTGGCTGCTGTCGCTCGGTGAGGCCGCGGGCGGCGGGGTGCTGGAGGGCGTACAGGCCATCGGCGTCTCCGCGCAGCAGCACGGGCTCGTGCCGCTGGACCAGTCGGGCAATCTCGTACGACCCGCGCTGCTCGGCAACGACAAGCGCGCGCAGGTCGCCGCCGCCGATCTGATCGACGCGCTCGGCGGGCGGCAGGCCTGGGCGGAGGCTGTCGGGTCGGTGCCGCAGTCCGGTCAGCCCCTGGCGAAGCTGCGCTGGCTGGCGCGGAACGAGCCGGACGCGGCGCGGCGTACGGCGATGGTCCTCCAGCCGCACGACTGGCTGGTGTGGCAGTTGCTCGGCCGGCCCGCCCGGCGGACGACGGACCGGGGCGCGGCGTCCGGTTCCGGCTTCTGGTCGGCCCGCACCGGCGAGTACCGGCCGGATCTGATGGAGCTCGCGCTGGGCCACCAGGCGGCGCTGCCGGAGGTGCTCGGCCCGGCCGAGGCCGCCGGGACCACCCCCGAGGGCCTGCTGATCTCCGCCGGTACGGGCGAGACCATGGCCGCCGCTTTCGGGCTCGGTGTCGGAATCGGGGACGCGGTGGTGTCGCTGGGCGCCTCCGGGTCGGTGATGACCGTGCACCACGAGGCACTGGCGGACCCCACCGGGATGATCACGTCGTTCGCCGACGCCACCGGGATGCATCTGCCGGTCGTCCACACGCTCAACGCCGTACGGGCCCTGCGCGGCACGGCGGAGCTGCTGGGGACCGAGGACCTGGACGAACTGTCGGCGCTGGCGCTCAAGTCCACGCCGGGCGCGTCCGGTCTGGTGTTCCTGCCCTATCTGGAGGGCGAGAAGACGCCGCATCTGCCGCACACGGCGGGCACGTTGACCGGTCTGCGGCGTGAGTCGATGAAGCCGGAGCATCTGGCGCGGGCCGCGTTCGAGGGGATGCTCTGCTCGCTGGCCGACGCGATGGACGTGGTGCGGGGACGCGGGGTCGAGGTGCGGCGGGTGTTCCTGCTGGGTGCGGCGGCCGGGCTGCCTGCGGTACAGGCGGCGGCGCCGGGGATCTTCGGGGCGCAGGTCGTCGTCCCGGAGCCCGCGGAGTACGCGGCGCTGGGCGCGGCGCGGCAGGCCGCGTGGGCGCTGGGCGTCTCGAAGAACACGCTGTCGCCGCACAGCCCGCCCGACTGGCGGGGCGCGGCGGTGCAGGTCTTCGAGCCGGGCGAGGAGGCGGCGGTGGGTGCCGCGGTGCGCCAGCAGTACACGTCCGCCCGCGATCACATCCACCCGGGTGCCTTCTCGGCCGCTCCGGGGGCCTAGGGGGCGGGCGGGGCGGGGGCCGGGCGAAGGGCGGGGCGGGGGGGCCGAGGGCTCGGAGCGGAGCCCTCCGGTACGACAGTCGTTCTTGACTTGTCCTTTGTGGAAAACCCTTGGGTTCCAGCGGCTGGAGTGTCGCAGGATGGGTCCGACCCCCGATCTTGCCGAGCCCGAGAGACAGCACGTGCTGCTACGACTACTCAGAACCCATCTCGCCCCCTACAAGAAAGCCATCGGTCTGCTGGTGGTGCTCCAGCTGCTGCAGACCTGCGCCTCCCTCTATCTGCCCACCCTCAACGCCGACATCATCGACAACGGTGTCGTGACGGGTGACACGGGTTACATCATGGAGTTCGGCGCTCTCATGATCGCCGTGAGCGTCCTCCAGGTGCTCGGCCAGATAGGCGCCGTCTACTACGGCGCGCGTACCGCCTCGGCCCTCGGCCGGGACGTGCGGGCCGCGATCTTCGACCGGGTGCAGAGCTTCTCCGCCCGTGAGGTCGGCCAGTTCGGGGCGCCGTCGCTGATCACGCGCACCACCAACGACGTCCAGCAGGTGCAGATGCTGGTGCTGATGTCGTTCACGCTCATGGTGTCGGCCCCGATCATGTGTGTCGGCGGCATCGTGATGGCGCTCGGCCAGGACGTGCCGCTGTCCGCGGTGCTGCTCGCCGTCGTGCCGGTCCTCGGCATCTCCGTGAGCCTGATCGTGAAGCGGATGCGCCCGCTGTTCCGCACCATGCAGGAGCGGCTCGACACGGTGAACCGGGTGCTGCGTGAGCAGATCACCGGCAACCGCGTCATCCGGGCGTTCGTCCGCGACGAGTACGAGAAGAAGCGGTTCGAGGGTGCCAACACCGCCCTCACCGAGACGCAGCTGGCGACCGGCCGGCTGATGGCGCTGATGTTCCCGGTCGTGATGACGGTCGTGAACGTGTCGTCCGTCGCCGTCGTCTGGTTCGGCGCGCACCGGATCGACAGCGGCGGGATGCAGATCGGCGCGCTGACCGCGTTCCTCGCGTATCTGATGCAGATCGTGATGGCCGTGATGATGGCCACCTTCATGTTCATGATGGTGCCGCGCGCCGAGGTGTGTGCCGAGCGCATCGAGGAGGTGCTGGACACCAGGTCGAGCGTCGTACCGCCCGAGGATCCGGTGCTGATGCTGCGCCGGCACGGTCATCTGGAGGTGCGGGGCGCGGAGTTCCGCTACCCGGGGGCCGAGGAGCCGGTGCTTCGTGATGTGTCACTGACCGCCAGACCGGGCGAGACGACCGCCGTCATCGGCTCGACCGGCAGCGGCAAGTCGACACTGCTGGGGCTGGTGCCCCGGCTGGTCGACGCGACGGCCGGCGAGGTGCTGGTGGACGGTGAGAGCGTACGCCGTCTCGATCCGGCGCTGCTGGCCAAAACGGTCAGCCTGGTGCCGCAGAAGCCGTATCTGTTCTCGGGCACGGTGGCGACGAATCTGCGGTACGGGAATCCGGACGCGACCGACGAGGAGCTGTGGCACGCGCTGGAGGTCGCGCAGGCCAAGGAGTTCGTCACCGACCTGGAGGGCGGGCTGAACGCGCCCATCGCGCAGGGCGGGACGAACGTCTCCGGTGGGCAGCGCCAGCGGCTCGCGATCGCGCGCACGCTGGTGCAGCGGCCGGAGATCTATCTGTTCGACGACTCGTTCTCCGCGCTGGACTACGCGACGGACGCGGCGCTGCGAGCCGCCCTGGCGCGCGAGACCGCGGAGGCGACGGTGGTGATAGTCGCCCAGCGGGTGTCGACCATCCGCGATGCCGACCGGATCATCGTCATGGACGAGGGCCGGGTGGTCGGTCAGGGACGCCACCGCGAACTGATGGCCGGGAACGAGACGTACCGGGAGATCGTGCTCTCCCAGCTGACCGAGGCGGAGGCGGCCTGATGAGCGGTCCTGGCGGACGCATGATGGCGGCCGGCGCGGGTTCCCCGTCGCAGCGGTCGATGGATTTCAAGGGGTCGAGCAAACGGCTGCTGCGGCAACTCGCGCGGGAGAAGGTCACCCTGTGGTGGATGGTCGCCGCGGGTGTGCTGAGCGTGGCCGCCTCGGTGGTCGGCCCGAAGATACTCGGCTCGGCGACCGACCTGATCTTCGCGGGGGTCGTCGGCCGTCAGACGCCGGGGGGCGCCGGCAAGGAGGAGACCGTCTCGCGGCTCCGGGAGGAGGGCGACAGCGGGCTCGCCGACCTGCTCTCCGGGGTGGACTTCGTACCGGGGCAGGGCATCGACTTCGACGCGGTCGGCCGGGTCCTGCTGGTGGCGCTGGCGGTGTACGTCGCGGCCGGGCTGCTGATGCTGGTCTCGACGCGGCTGTCGATCCGGGTCATCAACCTCACCATCTACCGGATGCGCGAGGACGTACAGGCCAAGCTGTCACGGCTGCCGCTGTCGTACTTCGACCGTCAGCAGCGCGGTGAGGTCCTGAGCCGGGCGACGAACGACGTCGACAACATCTCCCAGACGCTCCAGCAGACGATGGGCCAGCTCATCAACTCCCTGCTGACGATCGTCGGTGTCCTCGGGATGATGCTGTGGATCTCGCCCCTGCTGGCGCTGGTCGCGCTGGTGACCGTGCCGCTGTCGGTGCTGGTGGCGACGAAGGTCGGCAAGCGCTCGCAGCCGCACTTCGTACAGCAGTGGAAGTCGACGGGCACGCTGAACGCCCATATCGAGGAGATGTACACCGGGCACGCCCTGGTGAAGGTCTTCGGGCGGCAGGACGAGTCGGCGCGGGCGTTCAAGGAGCAGAACGAGGCGCTGTACCAGGCCGGTTTCAAGGCGCAGCTCAACAGCGGCGTGATGCAGCCGCTGATGTTCTTCATCTCCAACCTCAACTATGTGCTGGTGGCGGTCGTCGGCGGGCTGCGCGTCGCGTCGGGGACGCTGTCGATCGGTGATGTACAGGCGTTCGTCCAGTACTCGCGCCAGTTCTCGATGCCGCTGACGCAGGTGGCGTCGATGGCCAACCTCGTCCAGTCCGGGGTCGCGTCCGCCGAGCGGATCTTCGAGCTGCTGGACGCGGACGAGCAGGAGAAGGACGCTCCCTCGGCCGCGCGTGCGCACGAGTTGCGGGGACGGGTGGCGCTGGACGGCGTGGCGTTCCGCTACGAGCCGGACAAGCCCCTCATCGACGACCTGTCGCTGTCGGTGGAGCCGGGCCAGACGGTGGCCATCGTCGGCCCGACGGGCGCGGGGAAGACGACGCTGGTCAATCTGCTGATGCGGTTCTACGAGGTGACGGCCGGCCGGATCAGTCTGGACGACATCGACATCGCCACCATGTCGCGGGAGGACCTGCGGTCCCGGATAGGCATGGTCCTCCAGGACACCTGGCTGTTCGGCGGCACGATCGCGGAGAACATCGCGTACGGCGCGGCGGGCGAGGTCACCCGGGAGGAGATCGAGGAGGCGGCGCGGGCGGCCCACGCGGACCGTTTCATCCGCACGCTGCCCGACGGCTACGAGACCGTGATCGACGACGAGGGGTCGGGCGTCAGCGCGGGCGAGAAGCAGCTCATCACGATCGCGCGGGCGTTCCTGTCGGACCCGGTGATCCTGGTGCTGGACGAGGCGACCAGCTCGGTGGACACCCGTACCGAGGTGCTGATCCAGAAGGCGATGGCCCAACTGGCGCACGGGCGGACGAGCTTCGTGATCGCCCACCGGCTGTCCACGATCCGCGACGCGGACGTGATCCTGGTGATGGAGAACGGCTCGATAGTCGAACAGGGCACGCACGGAGGGCTGCTCGCGGCGCAGGGCGCGTACGCCCGGCTGTACGCGGCGCAGTTCGCGCAAGCGGTGGCCGAGGTGGACTAGGGCGTGTCCGGAATGTAGCGCCGTCCGCGCGCAGGGCGGGGCCCGCGGCGGCCGGTGCGGTGCATCGCGAAGCGCGGAGGATCGGTGTTGTGGACGGCCCGGTCGTACTCGGCCGACTCCGACAACGCGGCAAGCTGCCGTGCCGGGCGTCGCGGGCCGGGTGGGACTTCGACGACAGGTCCCGGTGCGAGTGGGTCTGACCGGACCTCCGCCCGGTGGGCCGGATCGTCCTCAATCGCCGGACGGGCTTGAAGTGCCCGTCCGGCTCCGGCCTCAGTCCAGGTAGCCGCGCAGTTGGTCCGCGAAGGCGTGGTCGCGGAGTTTGTTCAGGGTCTTGGACTCGATCTGCCGGATGCGCTCGCGCGTCACGCCGAAGATCCGGCCGATCTCCTCCAGCGTGCGGGGGCGGCCGTCCGCCAGGCCGTAACGGAGCTGGACGACCTTGCGTTCGCGCTCGCCGAGCGTGGAGAGGACCGCTTCCAGATGCTCGCGGAGCAGCAGAAACGCCGCCGATTCGACGGGGGAGGCGGCGTCGCCGTCCTCGATGAGGTCACCGAAGGCGACATCGTCCTCCTCCCCCACCGGCGCGTGCAGGGAGACGGGTTCCTGGGCGAGCCGCAGGACCTCGCCGACCCGCTCGGCGGTGAGCTCCAACTGGGCGCCGACCTCTTCGTGGGTCGGTTCGTAGCCGCGCTCCTGGAGCATGCGGCGCTGGACCCGGACGACGCGGTTGATCAGCTCGACCACATGGACGGGGACGCGGATGGTGCGGGCCTGGTCGGCCAGCGCGCGCGACATCGCCTGGCGGATCCACCACGTCGCGTACGTCGAGAACTTGTAGCCGCGCGCGTAGTCGAACTTCTCCACGGCCCTGATCAGGCCGAGGTTCCCCTCCTGGACGAGGTCGAGCATCGTCAGTCCGCGGCCGATGTAGCGCTTGGCGACGGAGACGACGAGTCGCAGATTCGCCTCGATGAGCCGTCTCTTGGCCATCCGGCCGCGCACGACGAGCCGGTCGAGGTCGAGTGCGAGCTGGGAGTCCAGGTCGGGCGTCGAGCCGAGCTTCTCCTCGGCGAAGAGGCCGGCCTCGACGCGGCGGGCGAGGTCCACCTCCTCGACGGCGGTGAGCAGCTGGATCCGCCCGATCTCGCGCAGATACTGCCGGAAGAGGTCGGACGAGGGCCCGCCGCTGTCGGCCTTGCCCCGAGGGCTGACGCGCTCCGGGACCTCGGGGATGTCCACCGGGTCCTCGGTGACGGTCTCCGGGGCCGGCTCCGGGGTCGCCTCGGGATGGTGCGCGGCTCGGCTTTGCGAGGGAACCGCCGACACCAGTTCGGTCTCGGTCAGGGTCTGGGTCTGGGTCTGGGTCTGCACGGGGGCGGCCTCCAGGGTGATCGCTGCCGGATCGGGGGCGTGCGGCAGCGGGACGTGGGCGGCCGGGCCGCCGTCAGTCCCGTACACGATGAGCGGATCCGCGGGGATGAGTGGCCCACCGTGGGTGGACCGGCCGCGCTCCGAGAACACAGGCACCGCTGCCCAGTGTGGGGTACAGCGCACTGCCGCCACGAGAGGCGTGCGAGGACTTTCTGAGTCCCGTGCGTAACCGGGCAGTTACCGAAGGATGTTTAAAACGGCGGGAGTTGGGACCGGTGGGACGGCAGTGGCGGCGGCCGCAGGGAGCCGGGTCCGTACGGTGGCCGCTTCGTCCGCGATCGCCGGACGGGCCGGCTTCGCAGGCGTCAGAGCGCCGCCGCGCCGCTGTTGCGGAGGGACTGGCGGTACTGCTGGAGCACCCACAGCTCGTTCTGCACCGCCTGGTGCCGTTCGGCGTCGGCGCCCGTACCGAGGCGGGCCAGTGTGCTCGTCACGTCGTGGATGCGGAGGTCGACGGCCCGCAGCCGGACCCGTACCAACTGCTCCCCCGCGTACGCCTCGTCGATCGTCTTGCCGTGGAACACCTCCACCGCCAGCTCCGTGACCAGGGCGCGCACCGCGTCGTTCGGCGCGGCCTCGCGGACCCCGGCCAGATACTCCGGCGCCGAGACGATGCCCTGCTCGGCGCCGCCCGCGTCCTCGACGGCACGGCGGACGGCGGCGTACGGCGGGGCGGTGAACTCGTCCACGCCGTACGCGTCGAAGGCCGGGGAGACCAGCTCCGGGCGCTGGAGGGCGAGCTTCAGCAGTTCGCGCTCGGTGCGGTGGGCGGGACTGCGGAGGTTGAGCGCGGGGCCGGAGAGGGCCGGGGAGGAACCGGAGTCGTACGAACCCTGCGGGCCGTTCGGCCGGCTCCCGCGGCCGTCCGCCGGGCCCGCGGGCCCGCGCCCGCCCCGGTCACGGGCCCAACGGGCCATCTGGGCCACCCGCTTGACCACGAACTGGGTGTCGAGGATGCCGAGGATGCCGGCGAGCTGGACAGCGACCTCGTGCTGCGAGGCGCCGTTCTTGATCCGGGCGACGATGGGGCCCGCCTCGTCCAGCGCGGACGCGCGGCCCGCCGGGGTCTCCAGGTCGTACCGGGACACGATCTGGCGGATCGCGAACTCGAAGAGCGGCGTGCGCGGTTCCACCAGGTCCTGGACCGCCGCGTCGCCCTTGCTGAGCCGCAGTTCGCACGGGTCCATGCCGTCGGGCGCGATCGCGATGTACGTCTCGGCGGCGAACTTCTGGTCGTCCTCGAAGGCACGCAGCGCCGCCTTCTGGCCCGCCGCGTCACCGTCGAAGGTGAAGATCACCCGCGCGCTGCCGTTGTCCATCAGCAGCCGGCGCAGGATCTTGATGTGGTCGGTGCCGAAGGCCGTGCCGCAGGTGGCGATGGCGGTGGTGATCCCCGCCAGATGGCAGGCCATCACGTCCGTGTAGCCCTCGACCACCACCGCGCGGCTGGCCTTGGCGATGTCCTTCTTCGCCAGGTCCACCCCGTAGAGCACCTGCGACTTCTTGTAGATCGCCGTCTCGGGGGTGTTCAGATACTTCGGCCCGTTGTCGTCGTCGCGCAGCTTGCGGGCGCCGAAGCCGACGACTTCGCCCGAGATGTCCCGGATGGGCCACATCAGCCGGCCCCGGAACCGGTCGATCGGGCCCCGGCGGCCGTCCTGGGAGAGTCCGGCGAGCAGCAGTTCCTTGTCGCTGAAGCCCTTCCCGCGCAGGAAGCGGGTCAGATGGTCCCAGCCCGCCGGGCTGTAACCCACCCCGAAGTGCTCGGCCGCCGCCTGGTCGAAGCCCCTCTCGGCCAGGAACTTCCGGCCGATCTCGGCCTCTTCACCGCCGAGCCGCTCCGCGTAGAACTCGGCCGCCGCCTTGTGCGCCTCCACCAGCCGGATGCGCTCGCCCCGCTGGTGGGTGGGGTTGTAGCCGCCTTCCTCGTACCGCAGCGTGATGCCCGCCTTGGCGGCGAGGCGTTCGACCGTCTCGGAGAAGGAGAGATGGTCGATCTTCATCACGAAGGCGATGGTGTCCCCGCCCTCCTGGCAGCCGAAGCAGTGGAAGAGACCCTTGCTCGGACTCACCTGGAAGGACGGGGACTTCTCGTCGTGGAAGGGGCACAGACCCTTCAGGTTTCCGCCGCCGGCCGGGCGCAGTTGCAGGTACTCGGACACGACGGTGTCGATCGGGACCGCGTCCCGAACCACCTTCACGTCGTCATCGTTGATCCTGCCTGCCACGCGAGAATTCTACGGGGACGCACCGACATTCCCTTACGCCCGGTCCGCGGACGGGCGACACGGACGCGCGACGGTGCGCGGGCCGGTGCGAGGGCCGGTCAGGTGCCGAGCGTGTCCAGCGGCACCGTCGGGTCGGCGAGCGCGTCCAGATCCTGCTGGGCGCCGGAGCGGATGAGCCGCTGAATGTCGCCGGTGACGTCCCACACGTTGACGTTCATCCCTGCGAGCACCCGGCGGTCCTTGAGCCAGTAGGCGATGAACTCCCGCTTTCCGGCGTCCCCGCGCACCACCACCTGATCGTAGCTGCCGGGCGGCGCCCAGCCCGAGTACTCGAGCCCGAGGTCGTACTGGTCGGAGAAGAAGTACGGGAGCCGGTCGTACCTCACGTCCTGGCCGAGCATCGAGCGGGCGGCGGCGGGTCCGCCGTTGAGCGCGTTGGCCCAGTGCTCCACGCGGAGCCTGTCCGCCGGCAGGTCGGTGCCGGGCAGCGAGAAGGGCACGGAGGCCACGTCGCCCGCCGCGTAGATGTCCGGGTCGGAGGTGCGCAGCGCCAGGTCGACGGCGATGCCGCCGCCCTGCTCGCGCCCCACGAGGTCGAGTCCGGCCGCCTCGGCGAGGCCCGTGCGGGGCGCGGCGCCGATCGCGGCGAGCACGTCGTGCGCCATGTGCTCCTCGCCGTCGTCCGTACGGACGGAGAGGACCATGCCGTCCTGGCCGACGATCTCGGTGAGGCGGGCGCCGAAGTGGAACCGTACGCCGTGCTCGCCGTGCAGTTCGGTGAAGAGCTGTCCCAGCTCCGGGCCGATGACGTCGTAAAGAGGCGTCGGCCGCGGCTCGACGACGGTGACCTCGGCGCCGTACCCGCGGGCGGCGGCGGCGACCTCCAGACCGATCCAGCCGCCGCCCGCGACGACGAGGTGGCCGTTGTCGCGGCCCAGGGCGGTGAGGACGTGGCGCAGCCGGTCGGCGTGGGCGAGCCTGCGCAGATGGTGGACGCCCGCGAGGCCGGTGCCGGGGATGTCGAGGCGGCGCGGTTCGGAGCCGGTGGTCAGGAGCAGTTTGTCGTAGCGCACGGAGGTGCCGTCGCCGAGGTGGACGCACCGGGTGTCGCGGTCGATCCCGGTGACCGTCTGGCCGAGGTGGAGCTCCACGTGGTGGCGGGCGTACCAGGAGGGCTCGTGGACGAAGACGCTGTCGCGTTCCTCCTTACCGAGGAGGAAGCCCTTGGACAGCGGGGGGCGTTCGTAGGGGTGGTCACCCTCGTCCCCGATGACGATCACTCGGCCGGTGAATCCGTCGGAACGGAGGGTTTCCGCGGCCTTCGCCCCGGCCAGCCCACCACCGACGATGACGAATGTCCGATGTGCGTCGACCACTTGCTGCCTCCTCTTTACGCTGCCGCCATCTGTGAGCGTCCCGCACGGAGCGTGATGGCGAAAGAGGGGAGGCTCCACGGGCATGGTTCCGGCTTGATGTGGCTACCTTGCTACACGCGTCACCCCCGTGACGGGGCGGCTCGGCCGCTTCGGCCGTTGGCTGAATATGACGGGTGCGGGATGCGGGACGCGGGGCGTCCCGGTCTCCGACCACCGCGATCAGGTGCGGCCGGTGAGCGCCGTGTGGAGGGATCGCGCCGCGGCATCCGTGAGAGAGGCGATCTGGTCGACGATCACACGCTTGCGGGCGCGGTCGTCCACCGCCGTCTCGAAGAGCGCGCGGAACTGCGGATCCAGCCCCTCGGGCGCGCGGGCCGTCAGCGTCCAGGCGAGCTCGGCCAGGACGATGCGCTGGTCCGCGCGGAGGGATTCCTGGTCGGCGCGCTGCATCACATAGCGGTGGGCGACGGTCTTGAGCACGGCGCACTCCTCGCGCGCCTCGCGCGGGACGACCAGCGAGGCGCCGTACCGGGTGAGCCGTCCGGTGCCGTACTCCGCCCGGGTCGCGCCCTCCGCGGCGAGACAGAACCGCCCGATGAGCTGGCTGGTGGCGTCCTTGAGCCTGGCCTGTGCGACGGCCGTCCCGTCGTAGCCGTGCGGCCACCACTCCTGGGCCGTGAGACGGTCGAGCGCGGCGGCGAGTTGGTCAGGGTCGGTGTCGTGCGGTACGTAGCGGCCGATCGCGACCGCCCAGATCTCGTCGCGTTCGGGTGCGGAGAGCAGCACCCGGTGGTCGATGTGTCCGGCGTGCAGGCCGTCCTCGAAGTCGTGGACGGAGTAAGCGACGTCGTCGGCCCAGTCCATGACCTGGGCCTCGAAGCAGGTGCGGTTCGGCGGCGCGCCGCGCCTGGCCCATTCGAAGACCGGCAGGTCGTCCTCGTACACACCGAATTTCACCGAGTCCGGGTCGGTGGGGTGGGCGCCCTGCTGCCAGGGGTACTTCGTCGCGGCGTCCAGTACGGCGCGGGTGAGGTTGAGGCCGACGCTGACGAGGCGGGCGCCGCCGCCGGCCGCCGCCTCGGCCTCGACCGCCGCCTCGGCGTGGGGCGTGGTGACCTCGGGGGTCACCGAGTCGGCGCGGACGAAGCGCTTGGGCTCGATGCGGGTGAGCAGCCGCAGCGACTGGGCGTTGCCCTCGAAGCCGCCGCAGTCCTTGGCGAAGTCGTTCAGCACCTGTTCGCCGTTGTGGCCGAACGGCGGGTGGCCCATGTCGTGCGAGAGGCACGCCGTCTCCACGAGGTCCGGGTCGCAGCCGAGCGCGGCGCCGAGTTCGCGGCCGACCTGGGCGCACTCCAGGGAGTGGGTCAGCCGGGTGCGGGGGCTGGCGTCCCACTCCTGGCTCTGCGAGCCGGGTGTCACGACCTGGGTCTTGCCGGCGAGACGGCGCAGGGCTGAGGAGTGCAGGACGCGTGCGCGGTCGCGCTGAAAGGCGGTGCGGCCGGGACGTTTGTCGGGCTCGGCCGAGAAGCGCCGGGTGTCCGCCTCGTCGTAGGGGATGCCATCGTGAGGTGCGGTGATGCCTTCCATGCGACGAAGGTAACCGGCTCGGTGGCCGGGGCGGGCTCCAGGTGGGTCCGGGCCTCGTCGTAGCGGAGCAGGAGGAGACGGGCCAGGTCCGGGTGGTCGCCGAGCGGGGCGGCGGCGATCCAGGGGGCGTGGGCGGCCGAGCGGGTGGCGAAGTGGCCGGGGGCGGTGAAGTACGACGCCAGCGCGATACGGCTGTGGCCGTGTGCGGTCAACTCCCGTACGGCGTCGGGGACGGTGGGCGCGGCGGCCGACGCGTACGCGGGGACGACCGGCACTCCGCCGAGCCGTGCTTCGAGGAGCGCGGCCGTGCGCCGGGTGGCCGCGGCCGACCGGGGGTCGCGTGATCCGGCGGCGGCGAGGACGACGCCGGTGTCGTGCGCGCGGTGCGGGTCGTCGTGCCAGCCGGCCTCCACGAGGCGGGCGTAAAGGGTCTCGACCAGCAGGGGGTGCGGGCCGAGCGGAGCGGCGATCGTGGTGCGCAGCCGGGGCGCGGCGGCCGCGAGGCGCGGCAGGTCGTGCGTGACGTGGTGGCCGGGTCCGAGCAGCAGCGGTACGAGTACGGCCCGGCCGCCTCCCAGGGAGGTGAGCGTGTCGGCGAGGGCCGGTTTCTCGATCTCGATGTGCCCGAGCCGGACGGTGAGCCCGGGGCGGTGCGCCCGGATCCGCCGCAGCAGGGCCCTGATGGTGCGCAGGGCACGTGGATCACGGCTGCCGTGGGCGACGACGACAAGGGTGGGGGCGGAGGTGGGCGGCTCGTCCATGGGCCGATCCTGAGGGGCGGACGTTGCCGGGTGGTTGCGGTGTGTGTCGCGGAGGTTTTCGGGGTGCTCACAGGCGGGAGCGGGCCGCCGCGAACTCTTCGGGGGCGCCGAACGTCGTACGGAGTACGTACGGGACGGACGTACGGATGGCAGGTCGGACGACGGGGGCTCATGTTCATGCCGAAGATGCCACGGCTGCGGAAGGCGCGGTTGCGGTTGGCGCCGTCGACGCGATCGCGCGAGGCAGGGGCGCGATCGCGGTTGCGGTTGCGGTTGCGGTTGCGGTTGCCGGCGCGGTTGCGCGAGCTGCGGCCGCCCTCCCTGCGGCTGCCGAGGACGCGGCGGGGACAACGGCGCGGCGCCCAGGCCGTCATGGTCGGGTGCGTGCTGGCGCTGACACCCGCCACATGGATGCACACGACCGCCGACGCCCGTATCCGTTCCGTCGCCGACGTGCCCGCGCGGGACGTCGCCGTCGTGTTCGGGGCGGGTCTGCGCGACGGCGCGCCGACGCCCTATCTGGCGCACCGCCTCGACGCCGCCGCCGAGCTGTACGAGGGCGGAAAGGTGAAGGTCGTCCTCGTCACCGGGGACAACAGCCGCGAGGAGTACGACGAACCGGACGCCATGCGGACCTATCTGACGGCGCGTGGGGTACCGGACGGCCGGATCGTCAGCGACTACGCGGGATTCGACACCTGGGACTCCTGCGCCCGGGCGAGGCAGATCTTCGGCGTCGAGCGGGCGGTGCTGGTCACGCAGGGCTTCCACGTACGGCGCGCGGTCGCGCTCTGCCGGGCGGCGGGCGTCGACTCCTACGGCGTCGGCGTCGCCGAGCGGCGCGACGTGACCTGGTACTACGGCGGGGTCCGGGAGCTGGCGGCGGCGGGAAAGGCGGCGCTCGACACGGTGACACGGCCCGATCCGCACTTCCTGGGCCCACGGGAGACCGGTGTGACGGAGGCGCTGGCGAGCGAGGGGCGGTGAGGCCCTCTCCTCCGTGAGCCGTGACCGGCCCCCAAAAAAAGGGGCCTCACAGCGCCGGTGGACCGCGCGGGAGGTGCGCGTGTCGGGGGCGTAACCGCGTACGGCCGGGTCCGTAACACCCGCGTCGCACGCTGGCGCCATGACCGATGCCGCCGTCCCGACCCACTGCCCCTACTGCGCGCTCCAGTGCGGGATGAGCCTGCGGCCCACGGCGGACGGTCCGGGTGTCGAGGTCGTGGAGCGCGCCGACTTCCCCGTCAACCGGGGCGCGCTCTGCGGCAAGGGACGTACCGCGCCGGCCGTGCTGTCCTCGCGGGTGCGGCTGACCGAACCGCTCGTACGGCGGTCGGCGGGCGGTCCGCTCGAACCGGCCGGCTGGGACGAGGCGCTGGGCGCCGTCGCCGCCGGGCTGGCGCGGACGCGGGCGGATCTCGGGCCGGACGCGGTGGGTGTCTTCGGCGGGGGCGGGCTGACCAACGAGAAGGCGTACACGCTCGGCAAGTTCGCCCGCGTCGTGCTCGGGACCTCGCAGATCGACTACAACGGGCGGTTCTGCATGTCGTCGGCGGCGGCCGCGCATCAGCGGGCGTTCGGGCTCGACCGGGGGCTGCCGTTCCCGCTCGCCGACATCCCGCGTACGGGGTGCGTGATCCTCGTCGGTTCCAATCTCGCCGAGACCATGCCGCCCGCGCTGCGGTATCTGACCGAACTGCGCGAGAACGGCGGCACGTTGATCGTCGTCGATCCGCGCAGGACCAGGACCGCCGAGCAGGCGGACCTCCATATCGCGCCCCGGCCCGGCACCGATCTCGCCCTGGCGCTGGGTCTGTTGCACCTGGTGGTGACGCAGGGCCGGACGGACGAGGCGTTCATCCGGGAGCGTACGACCGGATGGCCGGAGACCAGGGCGGCGGCGATGGCGCACTGGCCGGAGCACGTCGAGCGGGTCACCGGGGTCCCGGTGCCCCAACTCCGCCAGGCAGTAAGGCTGTTCTGCGACGCGCCGACGGGCATGGTGCTCACGGCGCGCGGGCCCGAGCAGCAGTCCAAGGGCACCGACACCGTGGGCGCCTGGATCAACCTCTGCCTCGCGACCGGGCGCGCGGGCCGGCCGCTGTCCGGCTACGGCTGTCTCACCGGCCAGGGCAACGGCCAGGGCGGACGTGAACACGGCCAGAAGGCCGACCAGTTGCCCGGCTACCGGAAGCTGACCGATCCGGCCGCGCGGGAGCACGTGGCGCGGGTGTGGGGGGTGGATCCCGACGGGCTGCCGGGTCCGGGGCGCAGCGCGTACGAGCTGCTCGACGCGCTCGGCGGCGACGTGAGGGCGCTGCTGCTGATGGGGTCGAACCCGGTCGTCTCGGCGCCGCGCGCCGCGCACATCGAGGGGCGGCTGCGATCGCTGGACTTCCTGGCGGTGGCGGACGTGGTGCTCTCGGAGACGGCGGCGCTCGCGGACGTCGTGCTGCCCGTGGCGCAGTGGGCGGAGGAGACGGGGACCACGACCAGTCTGGAGGGGCGGGTTCTGCTGCGGCGCCGGGCGCTCAGCCCGCCGGCGGGTGTACGGAGCGATCTTCAGGTGCTGCACGGACTCGCGGAACTGCTCGGTCACGAGAAGGGGTTCCCGGCGGATCCCGAGGAGGTCTTCGAGGAGCTGCGGCGCGCGTCGGAGGGCGGTCCGGCCGACTACTCGGGGATCACCTACCGGCGGATCGCGGCGGAGGACGGGGTGTTCTGGCCGTGCCCCGGGGAGGGGCACCCCGGCACGCCCCGGCTCTTCCTCGACCGGTTCGCCACCGACGACGGGCGGGCCCGCTTCGTGCCCGTCGTCCACCGGCCGGCCGCCGAGGAGACGGACGCGGAGTTTCCGGTGCTGCTCACGACGGGGCGGGTCGTCTCGCAGTACCAGTCGGGCGCGCAGACCCGGCGCGTGGACGAGTTGAACGCCGCCGCGCCGGGTCCCTTCGTGGAGCTGCACCCACGGCTCGCCGAGCGGCTCGGCGTGGCCGAGGGCGACCGGCTCGCCGTGGTCTCACGACGGGGCCGGGCGGTCGCGCCCGCGCGGATCACGACGGCGATCCGCGCGGACACGGTCTTCATGCCGTTCCACTGGCCGGGCGAGGGCCGGGCGAACAACCTGACGAACCCGGCGCTCGATCCGACGTCGAGGATGCCGGAGTTCAAGGTGTGCGCGGTGCGCGTGGAGCCCGTGGGTGACTAGGCCGTGTCCGGAGAGTCCCGCCGATCCTGCCGGGCTCGTTCGGCCCCCGGAATCACCGGAAGCAGCAGGTACGACGCGTGGTCCCCGCCCGTGTGGACGGTGGTGCGCCCGTCGTACGTCCCCGCGACGCGGTCCCGGTCGTCGTTGTGCAGGAACGGCCCACAGCCGGTGAGGTCGTTCCTCAGGGTTGGACAGCCGGGCGCCGGGCTCCAGCGGCTCGGCGCGGTCGTGGAGGTTGACAGTTCGGGGTCGAGCCGGCGGCGCGACGCCCGCAGCCGGCACTGCGCGACGGGCGTGTGCGGGTCGAGCGCGCCCTGGAAGGCGACCTCGTCGACGGCGGGCGAGCAGACCCGTACGACGAGGAACAGGTCGCGAGGTGCGGGGGCCGCAGCGAGGAGACCTGTCACTGGTTCATCGCGTAGTAGGAGATGCCGTTGAGGCCGACACGGCCGTTGCTCCAGTCGCGGGTGACCGCCCATTCGACGCCGTCGTGGAAGTCGCGGGTCTCGCGCGGGGGAACGGGTCGACGCGGCCCGGTGAACGGCCGGTCCCGCGCGAGTCGACGCGCACGCACGCGTAGCCGTCCGGCACCCATTTCTCCGGGTCGACGACTTCCCAGTTCTGGTACGTGTTCGAGGTGCCCGCCACGGTGTCGGGGTGGTCCCGCGCCATGGACTTCCAGACGTACGGCGAGGTCAGATGGCGCAGCCACGCCACCCGTCCGACGGCGAGGCCGAGTCCGGTGCTCGCGCCCGCGCCCGCGCCCGCGCCCGCGCCCGCGAACTCACGGGCCGGCGGCTCAGGCCCTGTCCGGCGGATCTTCGGGGGCGTCGCCGGGCGCCGTCTCGTCCGCCAGCCAGGCCAGGTACGGCGCACTGCCCCGTACCACCGGGAACGCGAGGATCTCCGGCGTGTCGTAGTCGTGCTCCGCCGTCAGATGCGCCTCAAGGGCTTCGTAACAGGCGGCGGTCGTCTTGAGGAGCACCTGCCACTCCTCCGTCGTCTCGATCGCGCCCTGCCAGTGGTAGACGGAGGTGACCGGCGCCGAGACCTGCGCGCACGCGGCGAGCCTCGCCCCCACCGCGCCCCGTGCCAGGGCCTGCGCCTTCGCCGCGCTGTCGGTGGTGGTCAGTACGGTCAGAAACTCCGGACCGGTCATCCGCGTCACTCCTTCTCTCGGGCCGCCGCCGCGAGGCGTGAGGCGTGGCGGCGGGCACGGGCGCCCCCGGGCACCAGGAGTCCGTCATGGGCGCCGGCGTTTAACGATATGGC
Organism: Streptomyces sp. S4.7; assembly: GCF_010384365.1. Taxonomy (NCBI): domain Bacteria; kingdom Bacillati; phylum Actinomycetota; class Actinomycetes; order Kitasatosporales; family Streptomycetaceae; genus Streptomyces; species Streptomyces sp. S4.7. The sequence continues at coordinate 2,144,475 of NZ_CP048397.1, forward strand.
CCGGCTCGGTCAACCGGCGTACGCGCGAGTTGATTTGGCGTCCCGCAGGGCCAGGCCCCACCAGGCGAGCTGGTCGAGCATCGCGGTGGCGGCGGCGCCCGCGCCGGACGGGTCCCGGTGGCGGCCCTGGTCGTCGAAGAGGGCGCCGGCGTTGTGGAAGGAGACGGTGTCGCGCACGGCGACGGCGTGCAGTTCGGCGAAGACCTGGCGCAGATGCTCGACGGCGCGCAGACCGCCGGAGATGCCGCCGTAGGAGACGAACCCGACGGGCTTGACCCGCCACTCGTCGAAGTGCCAGTCGATCAGGACCTTGAGGGACGCGGGATAGGAGTGGTTGTACTCGGGGGTGACGATCACGAACGCGTCGGCGTCGGCCAGCCGGTGGGTGACCTTGCCGAGCTGGCCCCGGACCGAGACGGGCGGGCTGAAGGAGAGCGCGGTCGGCAGATCGGTGTCGGCGAGGTCGATCAGGTCGACGGTGAAATCGGTGCGCCCGGTGGCATGGGAGACGAACCAGTCGGAGACGACCGGGCCGAACCGGCCCTCCCTGTTGCTGGCCATGATGACGGCGAGTTTGAGGGGCGCCTGGGGAGCCGGGGCCCGAGGGGACCGGCGGCTCGTTTCGATGGCTGAATCCTGTGTGGTGATGTCCATGGGTACGAGCGTGATACTTAAACCATGGTTCAGGTCAAGCTACGCTGAGCCGCATGACGCAACTCGCCTGGAACGCCAAGGAAGCCACGGTCGGCGAACTGGCCGAACGCAGCGGTGTCGCCCCCTCCGCACTGCGCTTCTACGAGCGCGAGGGGCTGATCACCAGCCGCCGCACCTCGGGCAACCAGCGGCGCTACACCCGTGACACCCTCCGGCGCGTCGCCTTCATCCGCACCTCGCAGCGCCTGGGCATCCCGCTCGCCCTGATCCGCGACGTGCTGGGGCTGCTGCCGGAGGACCGCACGCCCACCAGGGAGGACTGGGCCCGCATCTCCGAGTGCTGGCAGGACGATCTGAACACCCGGATCCGCACCCTTCAGCGGCTGCGCGACAACCTCGCGGACTGCATCGGCTGCGGCTGCCTCTCACTGGACCACTGTGTCCTGTCCAACCCCGGCGACGAACTGGCCGCGCACGGCCCCGGACCCCGCAGGCTGATCGAGGACTGACCGGCCCTACCGTGGGCCCATGGCACCGACCGAGGCTATCCAGGTCATCGAGATCAACGGCGAGCCCGCCACCCGGGCCACGCTCCGGGTCCCGGCGCTCAGCGGCTACGGGCACTTCACCGCCATGCAGGTCAGGGGCGGCCGGGTGCGCGGACTGGAGCTGCATCTCGCCCGGCTCGACTCGGCGACCCGCGAGCTGTTCGGCGCGGGCCTGGCAGGGGAGCGCGTACGGGAACTGCTGCGCCACGCGCTGCGCGAGGTGTCCGACGCGTCGGCCCGGGTCCATGTGCACTGGCCGGAGGGCGACGAGGAGGCGCGGGTGATGATCACCGTCAGGCCGCCGTCGGCCAAGGACGGCCGACCGCACGGCCTGATGTCGGTGCCGTTCGCCCGCGAGGTCCCGCACATCAAGCACCTGGGCGGCTTCGGGCAGACGTACTACCTGCTGCGGGCCGAGCGCGCCGGGTTCGACGAGGCGCTGCTGACCGCGCCCGGCGGCCTGGTGACCGAGGGAGCCGTCACCAACATCGCGTTCTGGGACGGCACGCACGTGGTCTGGCCGGACGCGCCCTCGCTGCTGGGGATCACCATGGCGCTCATCGAGCCGCGGCTGCCGTCCGTACGGCGCCCGGTGACGCTGGCCGATCTGCCTTCGTACGCGTCGGCCTTCGTCACCAACTCGCAGGGCATCGCGCCCGTGGACCGGATCGACGACGTGGCGTTCACGGTCGACGCGGAGCTGATGGGGACAGTGGCGGCGGCGTACGAAGCAGTGGAGTGGGACGCCGTCTGAGCCGTCCGGACCCGCCGCACAGGGGGACGCCGCCGGTGGGCCTCACCCGTTCGGCACGACGGTCCGTCCGGCGTGTCAGCTGCTCAACCGCACGCCACTGACCTGCGGAAACATCAACTGGCAAGCGGGACACGCCGTGGTGAGCCGATCAATCTGATTCGCCATCAGCAGGCGTGCGCGCCGGGCTGCGCCTTATCTCGGAAGAGACGAGAACCGCGCCGCCACGGAGGAAACCATGCGCACCACCGCCCGCCTGCTGACCGGTACCGCGCTGGCGGCCGCCTCGCTCGGGTTGTCCCTCGCGGTCCCCACCGCCGCGATCGCCGGCGACCGCGATGGGCTGGAGCTGTACCCCTCGACGGCGGCGCCCGGCGCGACCGTCACGGTCAACACCACCGCCTGCGGCAAGGACGGGCACGGCAGGGGCGACGCCAGTTCCCTGGGCGCGGGCGAGTTCCGTCTGCGGCCCGGCGACTACAAGGACTTCGCCGTCGGCCGGTTCCATGTGCCCGAGAACACCCGGGCGGGCACCTACGGCATCTTCGTACGCTGCGAGAACGGCCGAAAGGCCCGCGGCGACCTGACGGTCGAGCACCACCGCGAGCATCAGCCGTCCGGCCATGTACGCACAGGGGTCGGCGGCAGCGTCGGGCCCGACACCACCCAGATCGCGGCGGGGGCGGTCGTTCTGGCCGCTGCCGCCGTCGGCGGGACCTGGCTCCTGCGCCGTCGGGCGAGCGGCGCGCAGGGCAGCTGACGGGGCGGGGCCCGGTCCTCGGACCGGGCCCCGGCGGCCTCCACCGCCCCCGTACCGCCGTGGCCCCCGCCCCCGGCACGCTCATCGCTGCCGGGGGCGGGGGAACAACTTCCGGAGGACCCATGACCTCGCAGGTCGACCGATGAGCGTCAAGGGCAAGGCGTGGCTGGTGGCCGGCGCCGCGTGCGTCGGCGTGTGGCTCGTGCAGAACGGCTCGCGGACCGTGACTCCGCCGATGCCGTCGGCCGCGCAGGCGTTCGCCGCCGGGCCCGGCTTCCACACGGACGCCGCCGCCGACCCGATGCCCGCCTCCCCGCCCGTACGGCTGCGGATACCCGGGATCGGCGTCGACGCGCCGGTCACCCGGCTGGGCCTGGCGAAGGACGGCAGCCTCGACGTCCCGCCGGCCCGCAACGGCGATGTCGCGGGCTGGTACAAGGACGGAACCACCCCGGGCGCCAAGGGCACGGCGATCGTCGCGGGCCATGTGGACAACGCGCGCGGCCCGGCCGTCTTCTACAGCCTGGGCACCCTTGAGAAGGGGCAGCGGATCGAGGTCACCCGCGAGGACGGGCGGACCGCCGTGTTCACGGTCGACGCCGTCGAGGTCTACGACAACGCCGACTTCCCGGACCAGAAGGTCTACGGGAAGAAGGACCGGGCCGAACTGCGGGTGATCACCTGCGGCGGCGGATTCTCCGAGAAGACCGGCTACCGGGGCAACGTGGTGACGTACGCGCACCTCATCGGGGTCCGGTGATCCACCGAGGCGCGAACCGGCGGTGGTTCAGGCCGTCCACTGGTCGAAGGCGAGCTTCGCGACCAGCGAGAACACGACGACGAGCAGCACCCCGCGGACGAACTCGCTGCCCCTCCTGAGCGCCATCCGCGCACCGAACATGCCGCCCGCCAGGTTGAACACCGCCATCAGCGCGGCCAGTTGCCACAACACGGTGCCCTGGTAGGCGAACATCGCGAGCGCCCCGCCGTTGGTGCAGACGTTGACGATCTTCGCGGTGGCCGACGCCGTCACCAGATCCAGGTGCAGCACGGCGGTCAGCGCCAGTACGAGGAACGTGCCCGTGCCGGGACCGAACAGCCCGTCGTAGAAGCCGATGCCGCCGCCGACGAGGACGATCGCGGTGACATGCCTGCCCCGGGAGACCGGCCCGCCCGCCTGCGTCCTGCCGAACGCGGGCCGCAGCAGCACGAAGGCCGCGACCCCGAGGAGCACCACCATGATCACGGGGCGCAGGACATCGCTGCTGATCCCCGCGGCGAAGAACGCCCCGGCCATGGACCCGGCGAGCGCCGTCAGCCCGATCCGTACGGCGCTCTTCACGTCCACCGGGGCCTTGCGCACGTAGGTCACGGCGGCGCCGGTGGTGCCGACGATCGCCACGGCCTTGTTGGTACCGAGGACGTGCGCCGCCGGCACGTTCGGCAGACCGAGCAGCAGCGCGGGCAGGAGCAGCAGCCCGCCCCCGCCCACCACGGCGTCGATCCAGCCGGCGGCGGCTGCCGCGAGGCAGAGGACGACGATCATGGTCAGGGATATCTCGGGCATGATCGCGACCCTATGGGACGACTGGTTGGCCCCGACACGGATTCGGGGTGAGGTGGCACACGCCACCGCGCGCCCGCGCCCCGGACCCTCCCCGCCAGGTCCGACGCGGCCTCACACCCCGTACCGGCGCACGCTGAGGGCAGCGTTCCGAGCGGGAAACAGTGGTGGTGCCGCCGGGTAACACCGGCCACGCACTCTGCGGACATGGCAGCTGACGGCAGGGCGACGGAGATCGTGGTGATCGGCGGGGGCACGGCCGGCGTACGGCTGGCCCAGCGCCTCGCCGCCAACGCCGGCGAGCCCGCGCCCGGTCCTGCGACGGCGGTCACCCTGCTGGGCGAGGAGCCGCACGCCCCGTACAACCGGGTCCTGCTCGGCGAGGTGCTCGCCGGGCGGTACGGCCCCGATGTCATCTCCCTGCCGCCTGCGCCCGGCACCGTACGGCGCGGTGTCCGGGCGGTCCGGATCGACCGCGCACAGCGGCTGGTGCGGTGCGACGACGGCACCGTCGTCCCGTACGACCGGCTGGTCCTCGCGACCGGCTCGAACCCCGTACTGCCGGCCCTGCGCGGACTCCGGCGGTCGGAGCAGGGCGGTCTGCCGGCCGGGGTGCACTCCTTCCGGACCATGGACGACTGCTTGGCACTCTCGGCGGCGGTACGGCCGGGGACACGCGCCGTCGTCATCGGCGGCGGGCTCCTCGGGGTCTCGGCCGCCCGCGCGCTCGCGGAGCGCGGCGCCCAGGTGGTGCTCGCGCAGCAGGGCGAGTACCTGATGGAACGTCAACTGGACCGCACGGGATCGCTGTTGCTCAGGCGCCATCTGGAGTCGTGGGGAGTGGAGGTCCACACGGAGTGCCGGGTACGGGGCCTGGTACTCGATCAAGCGGGCGAAGGCGACCCCGGATCCGATCCCGGCCCGGGCCCCGGCCGGCCGGCCGCCGTCGAACTCGCCGACGGCTTCCGGCTCGACGCCGAACTCACCGTCCTGGCCTGCGGCGTACGCCCCCGCACCGGCCTCGCCCGCGACGCCGGGCTCGACGTCCGGCGCGGCATCGTCGTGGATGACGAGCTGAGGACGTCGGACCCGTACATCCACGCGATCGGGGACTGCGCGGAACACGCGGACCGGCTCTACGGTCTCGCCGGCGCCGCCATCGAACAGGCCGACGCGCTGGCCCGGTCGCTCACCGCGGGCCGGGCCGAGGACCGGGCCGCGCGCTACACCGGCACCCGCGCCCTCACCCGGCTCACCCTCGCCGCCCTCGGCGGCCCCACCCCCCAAGAGCCGCCCACGGAACGGCCGTCCGGCCCGCTCGACCTCGCCGCGTTCGGCGAGACGACACCCCTGCCCGGCGACGACGTCGTCCAGCTGACCGACGCCACCCGCGGCGCCTACCGCAAGGCCGTCGTCCGGGGCGACCGTCTCGTCGGCGGCGTACTCCTCGGCGACCTGACCACGATCGGCGCGCTCGCCCGCACCTGGGAGGACGACGAACCGCTGCCGCCCACCACCCCGCTGCTCCACCTGCTCACTCCCGACGGAGGCTTCTGAGATGCCCGACACAACGTCCCTCCCCACCATCGTGGTCGTCGGCCACGGCATGGTCGGCCAGCGGTTCCTCGAAGCCCTCGCCGAGCACGGCACCACTGGTCGGGCCCGGGTCGTGGTGCTCTGCGAGGAGCCGCGTCCCGCCTACGACCGGGTACGGCTCAGCTCGTACTTCGACGGCCGCACCCCGGACGAACTTTCCCTGGTCGAACCGGACTTCATGGACCGGCACGGAATCGAGCTGCATCTGGACGACCCGGCCGAGACCGTCGACCGGGCGGCGCGCACGGTCACCTCGCGCGCCGGGCTGACCTTCACGTACGACACGCTCGTACTGGCCACCGGGTCCTACCCCTTCGTGCCGCCCGTACCGGGCAAGGACGCGACGGGCTGCTTCGTCTACCGCACGATCGAGGACCTGCTGGCGATCGAGGAGTACGCCAAGACCGCCCGCACCGGCGCCGTGGTGGGCGGCGGCCTCCTCGGTCTTGAGGCGGCCGGCGCGTTGAAGGGACTCGGACTCGACACGCACGTCGTGGAGTTCGCGCCCCGGCTGATGCCCGTCCAGGTGGACGAGGGCGGAGGCTCGGCGCTGCTGCGCACCATCGAGGGCATGGGGCTGACGGTCCACACGGGCGTCGGCACTCAGGAGGTGACGACGGACGCGGAGGGCGTCGTCAACGGCATGACACTGTCGCACGGTTCGGTCCTCGCGACCGATCTCGTCGTCTTCTCGGCGGGCGTACGGCCCCGGGACCAGCTCGCGCGCGACGCCGGACTGCGGGTCGGCGAGCGCGGCGGGATCGCGGTGGACGAGCGGTGCCGTACGTCGGATCCGCGGATCTTCGCGATCGGCGAGTGCGCGCTCGCGGCGGACGGGCGGGTGTACGGACTGGTCGCGCCTGGCTACGAGATGGCCCGGACGGCGGCGGACGCGATCGCCGAAGTCACCGAGGGCGCGAACGAGTTCACCGGGGCCGACCTGTCCACGAAGCTCAAACTGCTCGGGGTGGACGTCGCGTCCTTCGGCGACGCACACGGCGCTGCCCCCGGCTGTCTCGACGTCGTGTACGCCGACTCCCGCTCGGGTGTCTACAAGAAGGTCGTCGTCGGCTCGGACGGGGCGCTGCTCGGGGGCGTGCTGGTCGGTGACGCCGACGCGTACGGGATGCTGCGCCCGCTGACCGGTTCCGTGCCGCCCGTACCGCCGGAACAGCTCGTCCTGCCGCCGGGGGTCGGGGCGCCGGCGGCGCTCGGTCCGGGCTCGCTGCCGGACAGCGCGGTGATCTGCAGCTGTCACAACGTGACGAAGGGTGCGATCGCCGCGTGCGCGACGCTGCCGGAAGTGAAGAAGTGCACCAAGGCCGGTACCGGCTGCGGCAGTTGTGTGAAGGTGATCGGCCAGCTGCTGCCCGCCTCCGGTGACAGCGGGCTGTGCGGCTGCTTCAGGCACACGCGCGGCGAGCTGTACGAGATCGTGCGGACCCTGCGGGTGACGTCCTACGCCTCGCTGCTGGACTCGCACGGCCGTGAGGGGGCGCGCGGCGGTGACGGCTGCGACGTCTGCAAGCCGGCCGTCGCCTCGATCATCGCCTCCCTCGCGCCGACGCTGGGGTTGAGCGGCCATGTCCTGGACGGCGAGCAGGCCGCGCTCCAGGACACCAACGACCATTTCCTGGCCAACTTGCAGCGCAACGGCTCGTACTCGATCGTGCCGCGCATCCCGGGCGGCGAGATCACGCCGGAGAAGCTGATCGTGATCGGTGAGGTGGCGCGGGACTTCGGGCTCTACACGAAGATCACGGGCGGCCAGCGCATCGACCTCTTCGGGGCGCGGGTCGATCAACTGCCGAAGATCTGGGCGCGGTTGGTCGAGGCGGGCTTCGAGTCCGGGCACGCGTACGGAAAGGCGCTGCGGACCGTGAAGTCGTGCGTCGGACAGACCTGGTGCCGGTACGGCGTACAGGACTCGGTGAAGATGGCCATCGATCTGGAGCTGCGCTACCGGGGCCTGCGCGCGCCGCACAAGCTCAAGTCGGCGGTCTCTGGCTGCGCCCGGGAGTGCGCCGAGGCACGCGGCAAGGACTTCGGGATCATCGCGACGGCGGAGGGCTGGAATCTGTACGTCGGCGGCAACGGCGGCGCCGAGCCGCGCCACGCCGACCTGCTGGCCCGGGATCTGGACGACGAGTCGCTGGTACGGCTGATCGACCGTTTCCTGATGTTCTACATCCGCACCGCCGACCGGCTGGAGCGCACATCGGCGTGGCTGGGCCGGATCGAGGGCGGTCTCGACCATGTGCGGGATGTCGTCGTCCACGACTCACTGGGCCTGTGCGACGAGTTGGAGAAGCTGATGGCCGACCATGTGACGGGCTACCGCGACGAGTGGGCCGAGACGCTGGACGACCCGGCGCGGCTGCGACGCTTCGTCTCCTTCGTCAACGCGCCGGACGCACCGGACCCGACGGTGCGGTTCGTGCCGGAGCGCGACCAGGTGAAGCCGGATCTGACATTTCTGACCCTGGAAGGGGTGACGGCCCGATGAGCACGATGAGCCCCACGAGCCCGGCGGACGCGGCAACGGGCCGGGTGCGGGAGACGCTCCAACTCCACCTCGGCCAAGCCTGGTTCCCGGTCTGCTTCCGGTCCGCGCTCATCGCGGGCCGGGGCGTGGCCGCGCTGCTGCCGGACGGCCGGCAGGTCGCGCTCTTCATGGACCGGGCGGGCCGAACGTACGCGATCGACAACCGCGACCCGTACTCCGGCGCCCAGGTGCTGTCGCGCGGGCTGACGGGCACGCAGGACGGCCGTGCCTTCGTGGCGTCGCCGCTGCTGAAGCAGCGTTTCGACCTGGAGACGGGCCACTGCCTGGACGACGACTCGGTGACGGTGACGGTCTACCCCTCCCGCATCGCGTCCTGAGCGCCCCGCGCCGCCGCCGGGTCCAGAACTCACCGGCAGTCACCTCCGTGCCGGCGCAGCCGCCGCACTCGGCGGCACACTCCGGCGCGGCGCCGCGTACGCCGACCCGGCGCAGCCGGGCGCGGGACCGTACGGCGCGCTCGGTTCGGCCGACGCCAACGACATCCGGCTGCCCGCCGGATTCACCAGCAGGGTGATCGCCCGGCGGTTTCACGTACGAGGTGACGGGACCGTTCCGGATGTAGTCCCCGTCCGGCGGCCGCGTTCGGGCCCCGGCACACCCTGGGCGCCGCCGTTGAGCAGGGCGGCGCCCAGGGGGGTCAGCGTGTGCAGCACGGCGTTGCCGTGGCGCAGGGACACCACCAGTCCCGCCTCGCGCAGGACGCACGCGTGCTGGCTGGCCGAGGCGAGCGACACCCCTGCCCTGCGGGCGAGTTCACTGGTGGTCGTGCCGTGCTCGATGGCGCTCAGGACCTCCGAGCGCGTACGGCCGACGAGCCGTCCCAGGGACGGTCCCGCGCCCCGGCCGCGATGGCCGGCGGCGGTCGGCGCGTCCACATGGGTGACGGGGTAGACCAGTACCGGCGGCAGCGTCGGATCGCGGTAGACGACCGGTGTCCCCCGGCAGAAGAACGACGGCTGGAGCAGCAACCCCCGTCCGTCCAGGAAGAGTTCACGGTCCACCGGATAGTCCGCCTCCAGGACCGGTGCGCGCCAGCGGATCATCGGCGGGAGCGTGGCGAGCAGTTCGTCGGCTCCGCCGTCGAGCAGCGCCCTGCCCCGCACGACACGGTCCGCCTCGGCGCGTGCCCGGATGTGCGGCCAGTACGGCTCCACGGCGGCCCGGTGGTAGGCGCGCAGCGCGCCGGCGAGCCGCCCCAGTCCGGCCGGGTCGTCCTCGGACAGCGCGCCGATCCGGGCGGGGAGCGCGGGCGCCCCGGAGCCGAGCAGGGCCAGCTCCTTACGGATCTGCTCCTCCGGCGTCGCGCGCAGCGCCTCCAGCCCCTCCGCCATCCCGAAGCGCCCCTCCGGAGGCGTCAGGAAATCCGGGAAATAACCGCGCCTCGGCACCAGCGCGCCGAGCAGACGTGTTTCACCCTTCAACCTCGCCCGGGTTTCCGTGCGCCATTCCCCGAAAGCGGGCGCACCCCGCCGGTCCCGCAATCGGTGAAAGCTGAGAATCGTTTCCCACAGCGGGTCGGGACCGGCGGCCGTCCGGACCGCGCCGAGGTCTCTCCCCGTGAAGTGAATTCGCAGCACATATCCCCCACTTGTTTTCCCTGTTGCATCCGCAATCACCCCCAGCGATGAGTATGCATGCCATCACAGGCCGTCACCACGGAGTTTCAGCCACAGTTGAAACGCGTCGCGCGCAATGGGTGCGAAACGAAAGGCTGTACCAGGTCAGGCGCGAAACCCGAGCCACCGAAAGGCGAAGTGAAGACCGTGGGGGGCTTTGCTCGCTCGGCGGCGGTCGGTGAGGGTTGCGGCTCCGTGCCCGGCCGGTAAATGGGGTGCGGCCGGTGGGTGGGGATCCACCGGCCGCGCCCCGATTTGTTTCCGTGCCGTTCTTGTCCATTGCCGGAGGAGCGGCGGTAAGCGATTTCACATTCGGAAGCTGTGCGGGCGTGAGTCGGGCACGACACCGGGGACGGATACGCCCGGTCTCAGCGCGTGTCGCCGCCACCGTCCGACTGCGCCGCCGCCCGTCCGGCCTCCAGGCGGGCCACGGGAATCCGGAACGGCGAGCAGGAGACGTAATCCAGTCCCACCTTGTGGAAGAAGTGCACCGACTCGGGGTCACCGCCGTGCTCGCCGCAGATGCCCAGCTTCAGATCGGGCCGCGTCCTGCGGCCGGCCTCGCACGCGCTGCGCACAAGCGCTCCGACACCGTCCATGTCGATCGTCTCGAACGGGGACACCCCGAAGATTCCCTTCTCCAGGTACGCGGTGAAGAAGCTCGCCTCGACGTCGTCGCGGGAGAAGCCCCACACGGTCTGGGTGAGGTCGTTCGTCCCGAAGGAGAAGAACTCGGCGGCTTCCGCGAGCTGACCGGCCGTCAGCGCGGCTCGCGGCAGTTCGATCATCGTGCCGAGCGACAGCTTGAGGTCGATCCCGGTGGACTTGCGGACCTCCGCGATGACCTGCTCGGCCTCGTCACGGACGATCTCCAGCTCCTGGACGGTGCCGACGAGCGGGATCATGATCTCGGCCCGCGGGTCGCCCTTGGCGTGCTTGCGCTCGGCCGCGGCCTCGGCGATCGCCCGTACCTGCATCGCGAACAGTCCGGGGATGACCAGGCCGAGCCGTACGCCGCGCAGTCCCAGCATCGGGTTCTGCTCGTGCAGTTTGTGCACGGCCTGGAGCAGTCGCAGATCGTTCTCGTTGTGGTCCTCGCGGGATTCGGCGAGCGCGACCCGTACGGACAACTCCGTGATGTCGGGCAGGAATTCGTGCAGCGGCGGGTCCAGCAGCCGTACGGTGACGGGCAGTCCGTCCATCGCCTCGAACAACTCGACGAAGTCCTTCTTCTGGTACGGCAGCAGTGCCTTCAGCGCCTGTTCGCGCTCGTCGTCGGTGTCGGCGAGGATCAGCTTCTCGACCATGGCCCGGCGTTCGCCGAGGAACATGTGCTCGGTGCGGCACAGTCCGATGCCCTGCGCGCCGAAGCGGCGCGCGCGCAGCGCGTCCTCGGCGTTGTCGGCGTTGGCGCGCACCCGCAGCCGGCGGCGCCGGTCGGCGTAGGCCATCATCCGGTGGACGGCCTCGACCAGTTCGTCGGCGTCGTCGGCGCCGGCGTGCATGCGGCCCTCGAAGTACTCGACCACCGGCGAGGGGACGACCGGGACCTCACCGAGGTAGACCTTGCCGGTCGAGCCGTCGACGGAGACGATGTCGCCCTCCTCGACGACCGTCTTGCCGACGGTCATCCGGCGCCGCTTGGTGTCGACCTCCAGCTCCTCGGCGCCGCAGACACAGGTCTTGCCCATGCCGCGGGCGACGACGGCGGCGTGCGAGGTCTTGCCGCCGCGCGAGGTGAGGATGCCCTCGGCGGCGATCATGCCGTCCAGGTCGTCCGGGTTGGTCTCGCGGCGGATGAGGATGACCCGCTCACCGGAGCGCGACCACTTGACGGCGGTGTACGAGTCGAAGACGGCCTTGCCGACGGCGGCGCCGGGCGACGCGGCGATACCGCGCCCGAGCAGCTCCGGCCCCTTCCCGCCGCGGGCTCGATCGTCCTCGAAGCGCGGGAACATCAGCTGGGCCAGCTGGGAGCCGTTGACGCGCTGGAGCGCCTCCGCCTCGTCGATCAGGCCCTGGTCGACGAGCTGGGTCGCGATACGGAAGGCGGCGCCCGCGGTGCGCTTGCCGACGCGGGTCTGGAGCATCCACAACTCGCCGCGCTCGATGGTGAATTCGATGTCGCAGAGGTCCCGGTAGTGCGTCTCCAGGGTCTCCATGATCTGCATCAGCCGGTCGTACGACCTCTTGTCGATGGTCTCCAGGTCGGCGAGCGGCACGGTGTTGCGGATACCGGCGACGACGTCCTCGCCCTGCGCGTTCTGGAGGTAGTCCCCGTACACGCCCTGGTGACCGCTGGCGGGGTCGCGGGTGAAGGCGACGCCGGTGCCGGAGTCGGGGCCGAGGTTGCCGAAGACCATGGAGCAGATGTTGACGGCGGTGCCGAGGTCGCCGGGGATGCGCTCCTGGCGACGGTAGAGCTTGGCGCGGTCGGTGTTCCAGGACTCGAAGACGGAGCGGATGGCGAGGTCCATCTGCTCGCGCGGGTCCTGCGGGAAGTCGCGGCCCGCGTCGCGCGAGACGATCTTCTTGAACTGCTTGACCAGCTTCTTCAGGTCGGCGGCGTCGAGGTCGACGTCGGTGGCGGCCTTCTTGGCCCGCTTGGCGTCCTCCAGTGCCTCCTCGAAGAGGTCGCCGTCGACGCCGAGGACGGTCTTGCCGAACATCTGGATGAGCCTGCGGTAGGAGTCCCAGGCGAAGCGCTCGTCACCCGACTGCTTGGCGAGGCCGGCGACGGACTTGTCCGAGAGCCCGATGTTGAGGACGGTGTCCATCATCCCGGGCATGGAGAACTTGGCGCCGGACCGTACGGAGACGAGCAGCGGGTCGTCGGACTGGCCGAGCTTCTTGCCCATCTTCCGTTCGAGGGCGTCGAGGTGCGCCCCGACCTCTTCACGCAGGGCGGCCGGCTCCGTACCGGTGGCGAGGTAGACCTTGCACGCCTCGCTGGTGATGGTGAAGCCCGGAGGGACGGGCAGACCGAGGTTGGTCATCTCGGCGAGGTTGGCGCCCTTGCCGCCGAGAAGGCCCTTGAGATCCTTGTTGCCCTCGGTGAAGTCATAGACGAACTTCTGGTCCTGCGGGGCGGTGTCTGTCGCTACATGGGTGTCTTTGCTTTCGGACACGGATCTCGGCTCCTCCGGGAGACGCTGACTGCCCTGACGGCCAGGAACATACCCAGATCGAAGGTGCCTGGACATGTCCACCTGTCCGTCATACGGCCGCAACCACCCGTCCGCCACTGGATCGAATGCGTATGACGGGGGGTCAGCCTCCGCGATGCCCTTCATGGCTCGAACCGGGCATGACCTTTGCATGACGCAACCCGCTCATCTGAGCCGGTATTGCGACTTCTGAGTTCACCTCTCGAACACGGAAGGGGTGGCACCCAGTGCCACCCCTTCCGGAAGTGCAACCGCCCGCGAGTCGCTCGTCTGAGCGAAGCGCCTATCAGACGTGGCGAGAATCACGCCCGACGCCACACGCCGTTCAGCCGCCGGAGGTGTCCAGCTCCGCGTCGGCGCCGATGCCCGCGCAGTCGTACGGATCCTTCAGCCAGCCGTCCGGCAGGACCACCCGGTTGTTGCCGGACGTCCGGCCCCGTGGCCCGTCGGCGCCGTCCGGCCACGGCTGGTCCAGGTCCAACTCGCCCAGCAGCGCGTCCAGTTCGGCGAGGGACGAGGTGATCGCGAGCTTCTTGCGCATCTCGGAACCGACCGAGAAGCCCTTCAGGTACCAGGCCACGTGCTTACGGAAGTCGATCACGCCGCGCGCCTCGTCGCCGATCCACTCCCCCAGCAGCTCCGCGTGGCGCCGCATGACCCCGGCGACCTCGCGCAGCGCGGGCCGGGACAGCTCCCCCGTGCCTTCGAAGGCAGCCACCAGATCGCCGAAGATCCACGGCCGGCCGAGGCAGCCGCGCCCCACGACCACGCCGTCGCAGCCGGTCTCGCGGACCATCCGCAGCGCGTCGTCGGCCGACCAGATGTCGCCGTTGCCGAGGACGGGGATCTCGGGGACGTGCTCCTTGAGGCGGGCGATGGCGTCCCAGTCGGCGGTGCCGCCGTAGTGCTGGGCGGCCGTCCTGCCGTGCAGGGCGATCGCCGTCACACCCTCCTCGACCGCGATGCGGCCCGCGTCCAGATAGGTCAGGTGACCGTCGTCGATGCCCTTGCGCATCTTCATGGTGACCGGCAGGTCCCCGGCGTTCGACACGGCCTCGTGCAGGATCGCGCGCAGCAGGGGCCGCTTGTACGGGAGGGCCGAGCCGCCGCCCTTGCGGGTGACCTTGGGGACGGGACAGCCGAAGTTCAGGTCGATGTGGTCGGCCAGGCCCTCGTCCGCGATCATGCGGACGGCCTTGCCGACGGTGACCGGGTCGACCCCGTAGAGCTGGATCGAGCGCGGTGTCTCGGTCGCGTCGAAGCGGATGAGCTGCATCGTCTTCTCGTTGCGCTCGACCAGCGCCCGCGTGGTGATCATCTCGCTGACGAACAGCCCCTTGCCGCCCGAGAACTCCCGGCACAGCGTCCGGAACGGGGCGTTGGTGATCCCGGCCATGGGCGCGAGGACCACCGGCGGGCGCACCGTGTAGGGGCCGACGTCGAGGGTGCCGGGCGGTGCGAGCAAGGGGGCGAGCGGAGCGGTCATCCCGCCATTGTCGCGCATGGCGGCAGAAGGGCCGCCGAGTGCCGGACATACGATCGGCCCATGCCAGCTCCCCAGCACGATTCCTCGCCGGAGCCGTCGAAGGAGTCCACGCCGCAGTTCGGTCCACACCGGCGGATGGTGATTCTGGGGACCTGCTGCATGAGTCTGCTGATCGTCAGTCTCGACAACACGGTGCTCAACGTCGCGCTGCCGTCCATGCAGAAGGAACTGCACACCACGGTCGCCGGCATGCAGTGGACCATCGACGCGTACACCCTGGTCATCGCCTCGCTGCTGATGCTGGCGGGCTCCACGGCCGACCGCGTCGGCCGGCGGCGCGTCTTCAAGACGGGGCTGGTGATCTTCACCCTCGGATCGCTGCTGTGCTCGCTCGCGCCGAATCTGGAGTCACTCGTCGCGTTCCGGATGGTGCAGGCCGTCGGCGGCTCGATGCTCAACCCGGTCGCGATGTCGATCATCACCAACACCTTCACCGACCCGCGCGAGCGCGCCCGCGCGATCGGCGTCTGGGGCGGGGTCGTCGGTATCTCGATGGCGGCCGGGCCACTGATCGGCGGGCTGCTGGTGGAGACGGTCGGCTGGCGCGCGATCTTCCTGATCAATCTGCCGGTGGGGCTCACGGCGTTCCTGCTGACCTGGCGGTTCGTTCCCGAGTCGCGCGCCGCGAAGCCGCGCCGCCCCGACCCGGTGGGCCAGCTGCTGGTCATGGCCACCCTCGGCGCGCTCACGTACGCGATCATCGAGGCGCCGATGGCCGGCTGGACGTCGCCGCTGATCCTGACCCTCGTCGGGGTCACGGTGTGCGCGCTGACCGGGCTGGTGCTGTACGAGCCGAGGCGCCCCGAGCCGCTGATCGATCTGCGTTTCTTCCGCAGCGCGCCGTTCAGCGGGGCGACGGTCATCGCCGTGTGCGCGTTCGGCGGCCTCGGCGGCTTCCTGTTCATGAACACGCTCTATCTCCAGAACGTACGGGGCCTCTCCGCCCTGGACGCCGGTCTGTACATGCTGCCCATGGCGGCGCTCGCCTTCGTCTGCGCGCCGCTGTCGGGGCGGCTCGTCGGCACGAGGGGGCCGCGGCTCCCGCTGCTG
Organism: Streptomyces sp. S4.7; assembly: GCF_010384365.1. Classification (NCBI taxonomy): domain Bacteria; kingdom Bacillati; phylum Actinomycetota; class Actinomycetes; order Kitasatosporales; family Streptomycetaceae; genus Streptomyces; species Streptomyces sp. S4.7. Next base: position 2,160,293 of record NZ_CP048397.1, read on the forward strand.
CTCGCGGGCACGGCGATCGCGGCGAGCGGGCTGCTGTTCGCGGTCTTCGAGGCGGAGACGCACACGGCGCTGCTGTTCACCGGATACGTACTGTTCGGCGCGGGCTTCGGCCTGGTGAACGCCCCGATCACCAACACGGCGGTGTCCGGGATGCCGCTGGCGCAGTCGGGGGTGGCCGCCGCGGTCGCGTCGACCAGCCGGCAGATCGGTCAGACGCTGGGCGTCGCGGTGATCGGAGCGGTACTGGCCGCGGGCGCGTCGGCGGCCACGCACCGGGGCGGCATCGACGAGGCGGGCTTCGCCGCCGCGAGCCGGCCCGCGTGGTGGATCATCGCCGGGCTCGGGTGCTGTGTGCTGGTGGTCGGCGCGCTGACGAGCGGGGAGTGGGCGCGGGGTACGGCGCGCCGCAACGCGGCGCGCCTGGAACCGGCGTCGGTGCCGGACTCGGCGGCCTGACACGTCCGGCCGGACTCCGCCGGTGTGCCGCCGGCCGCGCTGATCCTGCTCTTCTCGCCGATCGGACACGCCTGGGACCTGCCCCCCGCGAGCCGCACGCGCCCCGCACATCGCCCGCGTCGCACGAGCCGCATGAGTCATCGGGCGGACGGACCGCACCGCACTCCCGGCCCGGCTGACGGACCCCGCGACGACGGCCCGGATCACCGAGGCGATCCGGGCCGTCGTCGCGCCGAAGCGGTGTGTCAGGACTGGGCGGCGGACCCGTCGGTCACATCGGCCGCGCCGTTCGCGTCGGTGGTGGCCGCCGCGTCCGCGGTGGGCTCCTCGGAGTCGGTACCGGTGGCGCGCTCGCGCATCTTGCGCACCAGTTCCTGCTTCTTGTCCTCGGCGACCTTGCGGTCGGCGTTCCGGCCGGGGCCGTTGCCCTGCTGATCGGCACGGGACAGCTTCTTACGCTGGCCGCCCACGCCGAGAAGGTTGTTCCGGCTCTTTGCCACGGGTTCTCCCGAATTGGTGAAGGCGAAGTGATCTGCGGATTCGTCTGGTGAGAGGCGGACCGTGACCGCCGCGTTCTCACTCGTAGATCTGGAAGAACATGCCCGAGACGCTACCACCGGGCGGGTGGCGCCCGTCACCTCATTTTCCCGGCACCGGCACCGGCACCCGCACCTGGGCCTGGGCCGATACCGGCGCCGGCCTCGCCTAGCCGGTGCCGGACACGGTCGGGTCGACGGTCGCCTGGTGCGCCTCGGCGAGGTGCTCCTCCGCCTTGAGCCACGGCAGGAACTGCGCCTTCTTGCTCCAGCCGCAGGTGTCGCAGGTCAACGCCCGCTGCGTGCCCGCCTTCTGGACATGGACGACATGCTCGCGGCCGTGCTGGTCCCATCGGCTTACCTTGCTGCTGGTCGTGGGCGGCATGAGTGCCTCCTGTAGACGGATGCGGCCAGTCGGCAGTGTGCGACGAAGCCCCCGGCTCCGTCATGGAACCGGGGGCTTCGAGCCACGAACGTGATCCGCGACCGTGATCAGCAGCCGAGCAGCCGCTCGCCGAGGTAGCCCTGGATCTGGCTCAGCGAGACACGCTCCTGCTTCATCGTGTCGCGCTCGCGCACCGTCACCGCGTCGTCGTCGAGGGTGTCGAAGTCGACGGTGACGCAGAACGGCGTACCGATCTCGTCCTGCCTGCGGTAACGGCGGCCGATCGCGCCCGCGTCGTCGAACTCGATGTTCCAGTTCTTCCGCAGGTCCGCCGAGAGCCCCTTCGCCTTCGGCGAGAGCTGCGGGTTGCGCGACAGCGGCAGCACCGCGACCTTGACCGGCGCGAGGCGCGGGTCGAGCCGCATCACCGTGCGCTTCTCCAGCACTCCCTTCGCGTTCGGCGCCTCGTCCTCGTTGTACGCGTCGAGAAGGAAGGCCAGCATCGCGCGGCCGACACCGGCGGCGGGCTCGATGACGTACGGCGTCCAGCGCTCACCGGCCTCCTGGTCGAAGTACGACAGGTCGTGGCCCGACGCCTTGGAGTGCGCGGTGAGGTCGAAGTCCGTGCGGTTCGCGACGCCTTCGAGCTCGCCCCACTCCGAGCCGCCGAAGCTGAAGCGGTACTCGATGTCGGCGGTGCGCTTGGAGTAGTGGGAGAGCTTCTCCTTCGGGTGCTCGAACCAGCGCATGTTCTCCTCGCGCAGGCCAAGGTCCCGGTACCAGTTCCAGCGCTGCTCCATCCAGTAGTCCTGCCACGTCTCGTCCTCGCCGGGCTTGACGAAGAACTCCATCTCCATCTGCTCGAACTCGCGCGTGCGGAAGATGAAGTTGCCGGGCGTGATCTCGTTACGGAAGGACTTGCCCATCTGCGCGATGCCGAACGGCGGCTTCTTGCGCGACGTCTGCTGCACCTGGGCGAAGTTGGTGAAGATGCCCTGGGCGGTCTCGGGGCGCAGATACGCGACGGAGCCGGAGTCCTGCGTCGGGCCGAGGTGGGTGGAGAGGAGGCCGGAGAACGACTTGGGCTCGGTGAAGGTGCCCTTGTTGCCGCAGTTGGGGCAGTTGATGTCCGCCAGGCCGTTGGCCGGCGGCTTGCCGTGCTTCTCCTCGTACGCCTCCTCCAAGTGGTCGGCGCGGTAACGCTTGTGGCAGGAGGTGCACTCGGTGAGCGGGTCGGTGAACGTGGCGACGTGGCCCGAGGCCACCCAGACCTCGGGGGCCAGGATCACCGACGAGTCGAGACCGACAACGTCCTCGCGCGAAGTGACCATGTAACGCCACCACTGGCGCTTGATGTTCTCCTTCAGCTCGACCCCGAGCGGCCCGTAGTCCCAGGCGGCACGCTGTCCGCCGTAGATCTCGCTGCACGGGTAGACGAAGCCACGGCGCTTGCTCAGGTTGACGATGCTGTCGATCTTGTCGGCGGCCACGGTGCTCTCTTCATTACGACGACGAACGGCGAATGCTTCAGATTAGCGGCGGGCGCACCCCCTGTATCAAATCGGTGTCCCGCGGTGGCCCTCACCACTCCTTGTTGACAATCGTTTCCACTTTTGTTGAAAATGACTGTCATGAACGTACGACGCCTGATACCCACCGCCGCGCTCGCCGGATCCGTGACCCTCGCACTGGTCGCGCTGTCCGCGTGTTCCCCCTCGGACGCGGCCGACGGCGGGGGCGGTGCGGGCGGCAAGGGCGACGGCAAGCTCGCGGTGATCGCGTCGTTCTACCCCATGCAGTATCTGGCCGAGGAGATAGGCGGGACGCACGTCGACGTCTCCACCCTCACCAGGCCGGGCGTCGAACCGCACGATCTGGAACTCGGGACCCGGCAGGCCGCCCAGCTCGGCGACGCCGACTACATCCTCTACCTCAAGGGCCTCCAGCCCGCCGTCGACGAGGCCATCGGCGCCGCCGGGGTGAAGAACACCGTCGACGCCGCGACCCTCACCGAGCTGGAGAAGCACGGCTCGGAGGTCGGCCACTCCCACGGGGACGAGCACGCCGGCGAGGAGCACGCCGAGGACGGACACGCGGAGGAGCACGCGGACGAGGAGCACGCGGACGAGGGCGAGGCCGGCACCGACCCGCACATCTGGCTCGACCCCGTGAAGTACGCCGAGGTCGCCAAGGGCGTCGGCGCCTCGCTGGAGAAGGCGGACCCGGACAACGCCGACGCGTACCGGAAGAACACCACCGCGCTGGTCGAGCGGCTCACCACCCTCGATACCGCGTTCGAAAAGGGCCTCGCCGACACCTCCACCAAGACCTTCATCACCACGCATTCCGCCTTCGGCTACCTCGCCGAGCGCTACGGTCTGAAGCAGGAGTCCATCTCCGGCCTCTCCCCCGAGTCCGAGCCCAGCCCGGCGCGGATCAAGGAGCTGCGGTCCATCGCGGCCCAGGACAAGGTCGGCACGGTCTTCTTCGAGACACTGGTCAGCGACAGGACGGCGAAGACGGTCGCCGCCGACAGCGGACTCAAGACGGACGTCCTGGACCCCATCGAGGGAATCACGAAGAAGTCCAAGGGCGCTGACTACGTCGAGGTCATGGAGTCCAACCTCGCCGCGCTGGAGAAGGCCCTCGGCACGAAGTGAAACGGGCGACAGCGGCAACGGAGGTACCGAACGTGGCGACGACACACACCGGGCGGACAGAGGCGGCCGAGCGGGACGCCGCCGCGCCCACGCCCCCCACCACCGTCCTGTCGCTGCGCGGCGCCACCGCCACGCTCGGCTCCCGCCCGGTGCTGCGCGGCGTCGACCTCACCCTGCGGCGCGGTGAGGTCGTCGCGCTGCTCGGCGCGAACGGCTCGGGCAAGTCCACCGCCGTACGCTCCGTGATCGGCCAAGTCCCGCTCACCGGCGGTGAGGTGACCCTCTTCGGCACCCCGCTGCGGCGTTTCCGCGACTGGGCGCGCGTCGGCTACGTACCGCAGCGCACCACGGCCGCGAGCGGCGTGCCCGCCACCGTCCGCGAGGTCGTGTCCTCGGGGCGGCTCTCCCGCTCCGGGCTGCTGAGGTGGCCCTCCAGGGCCGACCGGGCGGCCGTTCGGCGCGCCATCGGACTGGTGGGCCTCACGGACCGCGCCAAGGACGCGGTGGACGCACTCTCCGGCGGTCAGCACCAGCGGGTGCTCATCGCCCGCGCCCTCGCCGCCGAACCCGAACTCCTGATCATGGACGAGCCGATGGCGGGCGTCGACCTGGCCAGCCAGGAGATCCTGGCGGCCACGCTGCGTGACCAGGTGGCGGCCGGCACGACCGTGCTGCTCGTCCTGCACGAACTGGGCCCGCTGGAGCCGCTGATCGACCGCGCCGTGGTGCTGCGCGACGGCTGTGTGACGCACGACGGGCCGCCGCCGAAGGCCACGGGGCGGCACGCGCCGACCGGCCACGATCCCGAGCCCCTGACCAACCAGGGCTGCCACCCGCACACGGCCGACGAGCCGCTCCGTACAGGACTGCTGACCTGATCATGGAAATCCTTGAGACCGCCCTCATGCAGCGGGCCCTGATCGCGGCCGTGCTGGTCGGCGTCATCGCGCCCGCGGTCGGCATCTATCTCGTCCAGCGGCGCCAGGCGCTGATGGGTGACGGCATCGGCCACGTGGCCATGACCGGTGTCGGGCTGGGCTTCCTGCTCTCCACCAGCCCCGTGTGGATGGCGACGGCCGTGGCGATCGTCGGCTCCATCGCGATGGAGCTGATCCGGGCGTACGGCCGCACCCGCGGCGACATCGCCCTGGCCATGCTCTTCTACGGCGGCATGGCGGGCGGTGTGCTGCTGATCAACCTCTCGCCGACCGGCTCCAACGCCAACCTCGGCTCGTACCTCTTCGGTTCGCTCTCCACGGTCTCCGAGGCCGATCTGGACGCGATCTGGATCCTGGCGGCCCTGGTGGTGCTGGTCACCGTGGGGCTGCGGCGGCAGCTGTTCGCCGTCAGCCAGGACGAGGAGTTCGCGCGGGTCACCGGGCTGCCGGTGCGTGCCCTGAACCTGCTCGTCGCCGTCACCGCCGCCGTGACCGTCACCGTCGCGATGCGGGTCGTGGGCCTGCTGCTGGTCAGCGCGCTGATGGTGGTGCCGGTCGCGGCGGCGCAGCAGATCACCCGGTCCTTCGCGGTCACCTTCGTGCTGGCGGTGGTGATCGGTACGGCGGTCACGCTGGCCGGCACGGTCACCTCGTACTACCAGGACGTCCCCCCCGGAGCGACAATTGTGTTGCTGGCCATCGGCGTCTTCCTCGTCCTGACCGTGCTCGCGACGCCGCTCGCGAGACGGCGGGCACGGGCGCTGAGGTCCGCGGAGGACGAAAGCGCCGAGGGCCCGTCGGGCTCTCCCGCCGTTCCCGCCATGCGCGGACCGTCGGGCGAGGCCACGGTCTGACGCGAGCTGGCAGAATGGCCCGGCAGACGAGCGATTCCGGGCAGAGCATTGGAGGCACCCGTGACGACTGCGCCTGGCGGTGGGGCGAGCACCGCCCCTGTACGCGGCCGATCGACCCGGCAGCGTGCCGCGGTGGCCGCCGCGCTGGACGAGGTGGACGAGTTCCGCAGCGCGCAGGAGCTCCACGACATGCTGAAGCACCGCGGCGACTCGGTCGGGCTGACGACGGTCTACCGCACGCTCCAGTCGCTCGCCGACGCGGGCGACGTCGACGTGCTGCGCACGAACGACGGGGAGTCGGTCTACCGGCGCTGCTCGACCGGTGATCACCACCACCATCTGGTGTGCCGGGTGTGCGGCAAGGCCGTGGAGGTCGAGGGTCCGGCCGTGGAGCAGTGGGCCGAGACGATCGCGGCGGAGCACGGGTTCGTGGCCGTGGCGCACACGGTGGAGGTCTTCGGCACCTGCGCGGAGTGCGCGTCGGGCAACGGCCCCGGAGCGGGCGCGGGCCCTTCGGCCGCCGGTCGGGACCTGACGGAGCGGTGACCGGCGCGGGGCCGTGTCCCCGCAGTCCCGCCCCGTACGCCACCGGCCCCCGCTCCGGCGGAGAGGCCCTACTCTCCCTCGCCCTCGTGGTTCTTCTCGCTCAACTCGCCGGACTTGTCCGACTGGTTGGGCAGCGCCCCGCCGAAACGGCGGTCCCGGTGCGCGTACTCCAGACAGGCCCGCCACAGATCCCGCCGGTCGAAGTCCGGCCAGAGCACGTCCTGGAAGACCATCTCGGCGTAACTGCTCTGCCAGATCAGGTAGTTGGACGTCCGCTGCTCACCGCTCGGCCGCAGGAAGAGATCCACGTCCGGCATGTCCGGGTAGTACAGGTACTTGGCGAAGGTCTTCTCGTTGACCTTGGACGGGTCGAGCTTCCCCGACGCCACGTCCGCGGCCAGCGCCCGCGCCGCGTCGGCGATCTCCGCGCGGCCACCGTAGTTGACGCAGAAGTAGAGCGTCATGGCGTCGTTGTCGACGGTCTGCTCCTGCGCGACCTGGAGCTCCTGGACGACCGACTTCCACATCTTGGGCATCCGGCCGACCCAGCGGATCCGGATGCCGAGTTCGTTCATCTCGTCACGGCGGCGCCGGATGACGTCACGGTTGAAGTTCATCAGGAAGCGCACCTCGTCGGGGGTCCGCTTCCAGTTCTCGGTGGAGAAGGCGTACAGGGAGAGGTTCTTGACGCCCATCTCCAGGCAGCCCTTGAGCACGTCCAGCACGACGCCCTCGCCGACCTTGTGGCCCTCGGTGCGCGGCAGACCGCGCTCCTTGGCCCAGCGGCCGTTGCCGTCCATGACGCACGCGACGTGCTTGGGCACCAGCTCGCCGGGGATCTTCGGCGGCACCGCACCGGAGGGGTGCGGCTCGGGGACCTTGTACTCGCGGCGGGGCCGGCCCAGGAATCCGCGTCGTGCCATGCGCTCGTGTCTCCTAATTCTTCTCTACATATCTGAGTGAGCGCAGACCGCGCTCCAGATGCCAGTGCAGATACGCGGACACCAGCCCGCTGCCCTCCCGGACATGACGAGCCTCGCACGCGTCCGCGGTCCCCCAGTCCCCGGTCAGCAGCGCGCTGAGGAGACCGACCGCCTCCGACGACGGTACGACGCTGCCCGGCACCCGGCAGTCGGCGCATATGACGCCCCCCGCCGCGACCGAGAAGAAGCGGTTCGGCCCGTCGAGCCCGCACTTCGCGCAGTCGTCGAAGCTCGGCGCGTACCCGTTGACCGCGAGAGAGCGCAGCAGGAAGGCGTCGAGGATCAGATGCGGGGCGTGCTCACCGCGCGAGAGCGTGCGCAGCCCGCCGACGAGGAGCAGATACTGCTGGACGGCGGGTTCGCCCTCGTGGTCGGTGAACCGCTCGGCGGTCTCCAGCATGGCCGTACCGGCCGTGTAGCGGGGGTAGTCGGTGACGATGGCGCCGCCGTACGGGGCGATGGTCTCGCTCTGCGTACAGAGCGGCAGTCCGCGCCCGACGAGTTCGCTGCCGCGTGAGAAGAACTGCACGTCGACATGGGAGAACGGTTCGAGCCTGGCGCCGAACTTCGACTTCGTACGGCGGACTCCGCGTGCGACGGCCCGGACGCGGCCGTGGCCGCGGGTGAGGAACGTGATGATGCGGTCCGCCTCACCCAGCTTCTGGGTGCGCAGCACGATGCCGTCGTCGCGGAACAGGCTCATGGGTGCCATTCTCCCGCACCGGGAGGGCGCCGATGGCTGCCGCCCCGGTTATGGTGACGGCGGCGATCAGCCGCCTTCGGGCGCCGTGACCCGGATGTCACCGGGGGTGACCAGCCCCGACTCGTAAGCGATGATCACGAGTTGTGCCCGGTCCCGCGCGTCCAGCTTGCCCATGATGCGGCTCACATGCGTCTTGGCGGTCAGCGGGCTGAGGCCGAGGGACTCCGCGATCTCCGTGTTGGTGAGGCCGCGTGCGACGAGGGCGAGCACCTGCCGTTCGCGGACCGAGAGACAGTCGGGGCCGCGGGCCGGGGAGGTCTCCGGGACGCTGCGCGCGCTCAGCACGCGGGCGATCAGTCGCGCCGTCGGGCCCGGGGAGAGCAGGGAGTCGCCGGCGGCCACCGTCCTGATGGCGGTGAGGAGTTCGGCCGGTCTGGTGTCCTTCACGAGGAAGCCGGACGCACCGGCGCGCAGCGCCTCCACGACATGGTCGTCGGTGTCGTACGTGGTGAGGACCAGCACTCTGACGCCCGCGAGGTCCTCGTCGGCGGCGATCAGCCGGGTCGCCTCGATACCGTCCATCTCGGGCATCCGGATGTCCATGACGACGAGGTCGGCGCGTGCGGAGCGGGCCAGTTCGACGGCTTCCCGGCCGGTGCCGGCCTGGCCCACGACCTCCATGTCGGCGGCGGATTCGACGAGCATCGCGAAGGCGGCCCTGACGAGGCGCTGGTCGTCGGCGAGCAGGACGCGGATCATACGACCGACTCCCGTCTGCCGCCCGGACCGGCCGGACCGGCGACCGCCCGCCCGCCGCCCGTGCGCTCCCCGTTCGCCGGGTCGCCCGCCGGGTCCTCCGCCGCCTGGTCGCCGTGCTCCCGCAGGGGCAGGACCGCGGCCACCCGGAAGCCGTCGTCGTACGGTCCGGCGTCGAGCGTGCCCCCGACACTGCGGGCCCGCTCCCGCATGCCGACGATGCCGTAGCCGGGGTCGGCCGGCGCCCCCTTGCCGCCGGGCCCGCCCCCGTTGTCGGTCACGGTGACGTGCAGCGCCCCGCCCCGCGTCTCCACGAGCACCCGCACCCGTGGGGCGGGGCCGGCGTGCCGTACGGCGTTGGTGAGCGACTCCTGCACGATCCGGTACGCGGCGGCCTCGGCGACCGGCGGTACGCGTACGCCCTCCGTCCGTACCGTGAGCAGTGTCTCCGCGCCCGCCGTCCGCGCGCTCTCCACGAGGCCGGGCAGCGCGGACAGGTCGGGCAGGGCGCCGCCCCAGGCCCCCTCCTCGCCCTCGGCCGTTCCGGCGGCGCGCAGCACCTCCAGGGTGGTGCGCAGTTCGGAGCGCGCACCTCGGCAGGTGTCCGAGATGCCGTCGAGCGCCTGCGAGATCGCGGCCCGGTCCAGCCGGTCGGGGGAGACGGTCAGGACGTGCGAGGCCACCGATGTCTGGACGCCGATGAGCGTGATGCTGTGGGCCAGCAGGTCGTGCAGGTCCCGGGCGATGCGCAGCCGCTCCTCGGCGACGCGCCGGGCCGCCTCCTCCTCGCGGGTCCGTTCGGCGCGCTCCGCGCGTTCCACCATCGCCGCGATGTACTTGCGGTAGACGCGTACGTCCATGCCGATGACGAGGACCGCGATGATCCAGCCCGAGGTGCGGAGCATCTCCAGTCCGCGGTCGGTGTTGAGGAGGAACATCACCGTGAGCGTGGTGGCCACGGTGCCGACACCGAGCAGCGCGGCGCGCATCGGCGGACCGGTGACGGCGACGGTGTAGAGGGCGACCATCGTGGCCGGGGTGGTGGCCGCGTGCGAGTAGTCCAGTGCGTGGTAGGTACCGACGAGGACGACCATCACCAGCAGGACGGGCACCGGGTGGCGCCGCCGCCAGACCAGGGACGTGGTGACGGCGGCGAACATCGCCCAGCCGGGGGCGTCGAGGGAATTGCCGTCGCCGGGCACGGCCATGGCGAGCAGGAGGCCCAGGACACCGACGACTCCGGTGACCACCAGGTCCGTGCGCAACTGGTGCGGTGCTTGGAGCGGATCGCGGTTGAGCACCGCGAAGACACGTTCGGTGCGTGGTCCTCTACTCGCAGTCTCTGACACGGGTCCATCCTCTCTTGTCGCGCTCCGGCACGGTATGGCCCCGCACGAAGTCGTCCGGTGCGTCGCGGCCCGGTCCACGCCGAGCCGCGACGCACCGGACGTCTGCCGCCGTTCAGGCCCCGGTGCCGACCGGTTCCCGCTCGCGGTCGCCGGGTCCGTCCTGGCCGCCCGGTCCGCTCCGTCCACCCTGTCCACCCTGTCCGCCCTGTCCGCCCTGTCCGCCGCCGGACCGTGGCGCGGCCGGCGGCTTGGACAGCGCTCCGGGCCACCAGAGCGTGCGGCCGAGCAGCACGCTCGCGCTCGTCACCAGGTACGTACGGACGAGGAAGGTGTCCAGCAGGACGCCCACGGCCACCAGGAGGCCCATCTCCACGAGCATCACCAGCGGCAGGCCGGCCAGGACACCGAACGTCGCGGCGAGCACGACGCCGGCCGAGGCGATCACACCGCCCGTGGTGCGCAGCGCCGTCAGCGCGGCTGCCTCGGGCTCCGCGCCCTTCAGTGCCTCCTCCCGCATCCGGTGCATCAGGAAGATGCCGTAGTCGACGCCGAGCGCGACGAGGAAGACGAACGAGAGCAGCGCGAGCCCCGGATCCATCCCGGTGAAGCCGAGCAGTGGCCCGAAGACCAGACCGCCGATGCCCATCGACGCGCCCCAGACGACCACGACGGCGAACACCAGCATCAGGGGTGCGACGAGGCTGCGCAGCAGGGCGATCAGGATCAGCAGGACGGCGACGACGACCAATGGGATGACGTAGAGCCGGTCCCTGGCGTTGGTGTCGGCGAGGTCGATCTGCTGGGCACTGGGTCCGCCGACGTACGTCTCGTCGTCGAGGGCGGACCGCAGCCGTTCGATGGTGGCGGTCTCCCCCGCCGACTCCGGCGCGTCCTTGGCGTAGACGGTGATCTCGGTCCAGCCGCCGCCGCTGCGGCCCTGTTCGGCCTCGGCGACTCCGGAGACGGAGCGGGCGGTGTCGAGCGCCACGTCGGCCCTGCCGTCGGGCGCCATGATGCTGATGGGCTGCGCGCTCTGCTCCGGGAAGGCGTCCGCCAGACGCGCCATGCCGACGACCGACTCGGGCTTGTCGATGAAGCCGTCCTCCTGCTTGAGCGCGCCGGGCAGGTTCAGTATGCCGAGTGCGAGGACACCGAGCACCACGAGACCGGTGGCGAGCACGGCGACCGGCTTGCGGGCGGCCGAGGTGCCCATGGCGGCGAAGAAGGACCGGCGCTGCTTGCCCTCGCTGCCGTGGACGGGGATCAGCGGCCAGAAGACGCGGCGGCCGAGCAGCACCAGGAGGGCGGGGAGCAGCGTGAGCATCGCGATGAGCGCGCAGACGACGCCGATGGCGGCGATCGGGCCCATGCCGCTGCTGCTGTTGAGGTCGGCGGCCATGAGGCACAGCAGACCGGCGGCGACGGTGCCGGAGGAGGCGAGGACGGCGGGACCGCAGCTGCGCAGCGCGATGCGCATGGCGTCGTACGGCTGGGGTTCGCGGCGCAGCTCCTCGCGGTAGCGGGCGACGAGCAGCAGCGCGTAGTCGGTGCCCGCGCCGAACACGAGCACGGTCATGATCGCCGAGCTCTGGCTGCTCACGACGGTGTCGAAGGCCTGCACCAGTCCGTAGACGACGGCCATGGAGCTGACGGCGGCGGCGCCGACGACGAACAGCGGCACGATCCACAGGAACGGGCTGCGGTAGGTGATGATCAGCAGGACGGCGACGACCAGCACGGTCGCCATCATCAGGGTGCCGTCGATGGACTCGAAGACGGCCTCCATGTCGGACTGGACGGCGCCGGATCCGGCGACCTCGATGTCGAGTCCACTGCCGCCGCCCGCGCCGCTCCCGCCGCCCTCCGTGGTGAGGGCCCGTACGTCCTCGACGAAGGCGATCTGCACGGCTTCCTTGTCGATGCCCGGCTCGTCGGGCACGGCACTCGCGATCGGGTACATCAGGAGCGTGCCGTCCTCGGACGGGATGCCCTTGGGCGGTGCGGTGAGCTTCTGCTCGGCCGCGACCCGAGCCAGTTGCTCCTCGGCGGTCGTCCGGTCGGCGGCGGTGAGTCCGCCGTCCCGGTGGTAGACGACGATCAGATCGGTCGTCTCGCCGCCCGGCAGCGCCTGCCGGACCTTCTCCACATGGGTGGAGTCGGCGCTCGCCGGGAGGTAGTCGACGGCTTCGTCGCGCTGTACGTCGCCGAGCTTCCCGGCGAACATGGCGGCCACGGCGATCACGACCACCCACAGTCCGACCACCGCCCAGGGCAGCAGACGTCGGCGTTTGATATCGGGCCCCATCGCGGGCCCCCCTTCTGCACAGCCGGTCAGAGTTGACTACAGCCTCGCGGCGGGGAGCGCCGGAATCGTCGCGCGTGAGGGCGAGATGGGTGTTACTGCCCCGGGTGACCGGGACGCGTGGTTACTCCCGCAGGAGTACGCGGACGGGGTACGCCCGTGGGTGATCCCGGGCGCCGGGAGCGAGCCCCGGACGCCGGCTGCTCCGGAGGAGGCGGGAGGCGGCTCAGGAGGACGGCGTACGGGCCGATTCGAGCAGCCGCGCCGTGTCGTCGGCGCACAGTTGCAACGCGCCGCCGACGGTGGAGAGCACGTCGCGCTCCGCCGCGCTGTACGGCCCGTCGGCCAGCGCGATCCGCGCGCCCTGGAGCAGGATCGACTCCCGGCCGGCCGTCGCGAGATGCGGTGCCAGCGGCTCCAGCGCCTCGTGCAGCTCGATGGCGAGCGCGGCCCCGCAGGGTCCCGGGTCGATCAGGAACCGCCCCGTGTCGGCGGCCAGCGCCTCCACCAGCTCCGTGAGCTGCTCCTCCGTGCAGTCCTCGATCCCGGCCGCCCTGACCGTGCCGACGGCGGTCTCCCGGACCGTACGGGCGGACGTGCCGCCCGCGGCGAGGACGGCGAGCGCCACCGTGTGCACGGCGTCGCGGAGCATCGCGGAGAAGCGGACGGTGGTGGGGTGGTCGAGGATGTCGGTACCGAAGTGGCCGTGGCAGGCGGCGCATTCGACGACGGGGCCGGCCGAGCCGCGCGGCACCAGCGGCACTCCGAGCACGGCGAAACGGCGACGTCCGGTGCGGCGGCGGTAGTTGCGGTCACCGCCGCAGTCGGGGCAGAAGAACTCCCCGTCCCCGATGGTGTTCCACGCGGTGTTGATGCCGCAGATGCGCAGTTTCCTGCCGTTCGATCCCTGGCCTGGCAGCACGTCGCGCACCTCCGTAACGCTTCGGCAACTTTGCCGCATTGACGTGATGTTAACCACAGCAACGATGCGGCGTCATTACCTGGGCGTCAGTTCGCCACGACATGGCCGAACCCCGCCCACCGGGACAGGTGGACGGGGCCGGTAAACGCTCAGGTCAGCGCGTTGCGCGGTTCACCGCGGAGACAACGGCCTTCAGCGAGGCGCGCGTGGTGTTGGCGTCAATGCCGATACCCCACAGCACCTTTCCGTCGATCGCGCACTCGATGTACGAGGCGGCCTGCGCGCTCGCGCCCTCGCTCATGGTGTGCTCGGAGTAGTCCAGGAGGCGGGCGTCGACCCCCACGGCGGCCAGCGCGGCGAAGAAGGCCGAAATCGGCCCGTTGCCGGAGCCGGTGAGTACGGTCTCCACGCCGTCCACGACCGCTTCGACGGTGAGGGTGTCCGTGCCGTCCTTGTCGGTCGTGCTCTGGCCCGAACGCAGCTGGATCCGGCCCCAACGGGCGTGGGCGTCGCCCGGGTTGGGCAGGTACTCGTCCTCGAAGGCCGACCAGATCGCCTTGGGCGTGACCTCGCCGCCCTCGGAGTCCGTCTTCGCCTGGATGATCCGGGAGAACTCGATCTGCATCCGGCGCGGCAGGTCCAGCTTGTGGTCGTTCTTCAGTACGTAGGCGATGCCGCCCTTGCCGGACTGCGAGTTGACCCGGATGACCGCCTCGTACGAACGGCCCACGTCCTTGGGGTCGATCGGCAGGTACGGCACGGCCCACTGGAGATCGTCGACCGTCACACCCGGGCCCTGGGCGGCCGCGTCGGCCTCCATGGCGTCGAAACCCTTCTTGATGGCGTCCTGGTGGGAGCCGGAGAAGGCGGTGTAGACGAGGTCGCCCGCGTAGGGGTGGCGCGGGTGGATCTCCATCTGGTTGCAGTACTCGCTGGTGCGACGGATCTCGTCGATCTGCGAGAAGTCGATCTGCGGGTCGACGCCCTGGGAGAACAGGTTCATGCCCAGGGTCACCAGGTCGACGTTGCCGGTGCGCTCGCCCTGGCCGAACAGACAGCCCTCGATACGGTCGGCCCCGGCCATGATCGCCAGCTCGGCGGCGGCGACGGCGGTGCCGCGGTCGTTGTGCGGGTGCACGGAGAGGCAGACGTGCTCGCGGCGGGAGAGGTTCCGCGACATCCACTCGAAGCGGTCGGCGTGCGTGGAGGGGGTGGAGCGCTCGACGGTGGCCGGCAGGTTGAGGATGATCTCGCGGCCCTCCTCCGGCTGCCAGACGTCCATGACGCCCTCGCAGACCTCCAGCGCGAAGTCCAGCTCGGTGTCGGTGAAGATCTCCGGGCTGTACTGGTAGCCGAAGACCGTCTCCGGGCCCAGGATCTTCTCGGCGTACTCAAAGACCAGCCGCGTACCGTCCACGGCGATCTGCCTGACCTGCTCACGGGTGCCGCGGAAGACGACGCGGCGGAAGGTGGGGGCGGTGGCGTTGTACAGGTGGACGGTGGCGCGGTGGGCGCCGACGAGCGACTGGACGGTGCGCTCGATCAGCTCTTCCCTGGCCTGCGTCAGGACGGAGATGGTCACGTCCTCGGGAACGGCGCCCTCTTCGATGATCGACCGCACGAACGCGAAGTCGGTCTCGCCGGACGAGGGGAAGCCGACCTCGATCTCCTTGTAGCCCATCCGCACCAGCAGGTCGAACATCTCGCGCTTGCGGGCGGGCGACATGGGGTCGATCAGGGCCTGGTTGCCGTCGCGCAGATCGGTGGAGAGCCAGCGGGGCGCCTGGGTGATGCGATTGTCCGGCCACGTGCGGTCGGGGATGTCCACGGCCTCGTAACGGCCGTACTTGTGGATCGGCATCCCGGACGGCTTCTGGGTGTGCGTGGCGTTGGTGACGGGGGTGGGACGGCCGACGGCCGATCCGGCCGCCGCGGGGTCGGACATGCGCTCAGACATTGCGTTGGGCTCCTCGTGTGTCCGCTGGGACGGCCGACGGGGCGGGAAAACCGCATCACCAGACTCCGCGGGGAGGGGGTCGGCCTACGACTACAGACCCTCGCCGCGGCAGCTAAGGAGAAGCAGCCCGAAACGCATGATGTGCCGCAGCCTAGCGGAGCCGCGCGGTCCGCGCGGGGCCGTATCAGTATGCGGGATCACCGGGGGTTGCGGTCAAATGCCCGGAAAAGCACCGGTCCGCCCGCCCGTGCACCGACCCCCGGGCGCCGCCGGCCCCGCTCAGAAGCCGAGCTTGCGCAGCTGCTTGGGATCACGCTGCCAGTCCTTCGCGACCTTGACGTGCAGGTCCAGGAAGACCGGTGTCCCCAGCAGCGCCTCGATGTGCTTGCGGGACTTCGTCCCGACCTCCTTGAGCCGCTTGCCCTTGGGCCCGATGATGATCCCCTTCTGGCTCGGCCGCTCGATGTAGACGTTCGCGTGGATGTCCAGCAGCGGCTTGTCCGCCGGCCGGTCCTCGCGCGGCAGCATCTCCTCGACCACGACCGCGATCGAGTGCGGCAGCTCGTCCCGTACGCCTTCGAGCGCGGCCTCGCGGATCAGCTCGGCCACCATGACCATCTCGGGCTCGTCGGTGAGGTCGCCCTCCGGGTAGAGCGGCGGGCTCTGCGGCAGCAGCGGGACCAGCAGATCGGCGACGAGGTCCACCTGGTCGCCGCTGACGGCCGAGACCGGGACGATCTCCGCCCACTCGAAACCCAGCTCCTTGCCGAGCTGGTCGACCGCGATCAGCTGCTCGGCCAGCACACGGGAGTCGACGAGGTCGGTCTTCGTGACGAGCGCGACCTTCGGCGTCTTCCTGATCCCGGCCAGCTCCTTGGCGATGAACCGGTCACCGGGGCCGAGCTTCTGGTCCGCGGGCAGACAGAAACCGATCACGTCGACCTCGGCCCAGGTGGTCCGTACGACATCGTTCAGCCGCTCACCGAGCAGCGTGCGCGGCTTGTGGAGGCCGGGGGTGTCGACCAGGATCAGCTGCGCCTCGGGCCGGTGCACGATGCCGCGCACCGTGTGACGCGTGGTCTGCGGCCGGCTCGACGTGATGGCCACCTTCTGGCCGACCAGAGCGTTCGTGAGGGTGGACTTGCCCGCGTTGGGGCGACCGACGAAACAGGCGAAACCGGCCCGGTGGGGGGCTTCGGAAGTCTCGGGAGACGTAGGGGTACGAGCGCTCATGGCGCCCATTCTCCCCGATCGCCCCGCCCCCGCCGACCAGTCGGCCCGGAGACGGACCCTCCGGATGTCTCAGCCGGCGCTCACGCGTCGCCGCACGGTCCCGTCGGGAGCGGCCACCAGCACGGGCGTCGCGGGCCCGCCGAGATCGCGTACGGCGGCCCGGTCCTCCTCGCTCGGCGCCTCCGCGTCGGTGACGACGGCGGCGGCCTCCAGCGAGGTGGCGCCACTCGCGACGGCCATGGCGACGGCGGTCCGCAGCGCGCTGAGCGCAAGGGAGTCGAGAGCGACGGTCCCGGCGACATAGGTCCGCCCGGTGTCGTCCCGCACGGCCGCCCCCTCGGGCACCCCGTTGCGGGCACGGGCGCTGCGGGCCAGCGTGATGATCTTGCGGTCCTCGGGGTCGAGGTCGGTGCTCTGCGTCATGGCCCGAGCATAGAGAGCGGCCTCACCGGCGACACGGCCCGCCCTCGTCAGCCGAGAAGACAGAAGGGATGCCCCGCCGGATCGGCGAAGACCCGCCACCCGGCGGGGTCGACGGCGAGCAACGTCGCGCCGAGGCCGAGCACTTGCTCCTGGGCCCGGTCGATGTCCGCCACGTCGAGATCCAGATGGAACTGCTGCGGATACGCGGCGTCCGGCCACCGCGGCGCCCGGTACCCGGGCACCCGCTGAAAGGCGAACACGAGACCGTCCCCGGTATGGAGGGTGGCGAAGCCGTCGTCGACGGCCCAGCGGGGATCGGGCCGATCGACGTCGCCGCCGAGGAGCTCCTGGTAGAAATGTGCGAGTTCCCCCGCATCGGGGCAGTCCAGCACCACGCACTGCAGTTTGCCGATCACTGACGGGGTGTCCTTCCGACGACTGGGGGCCGCCGCGTGACGGGCGTCCCGGCGGACCGGCTCCACCGTCTGCCGAGCGCCGCCTCCACACGGAGCGCACAGCCCGCCTGACGCAGCGTTGAACCCCGCGATTCCGGCATCACGCACGAGCCGTAGATCACATGAACGTCATCCCAACAAAGCATGAAATACCCATGTCTTCTGGCTTTTGATCTCGGGTATCGTCCCGTTCCATGCGGCCCGGTCACTGACCAGGACCGGTGCCGGTGGGGGGAGAGCGCTTGCCGGGCTCCCGACCAGGTGTGTCTGAGCAAACGAGGAAGAAGGTTATGAAGCGCATACTCATACGCTCTGGTAAGAGCCCGTTCTACGTCGCCAGTCAGCAGGAGTTCATCCAGAAGGACCTGATCGGAACGAACTCCGGGAACCTGCTCTTCAGCGACGCCGCGCACAAGATCCTCCTCACCGAGCGCACCGAGATCACCTCCAACGGGCTCAGCACCGTCCCGACGGCCGAGCGGGCGCGGCAGATCAATGAGCAGTACGACGTCTTCGTCGTGCCTCTCGCCAATGCCTTCCGCCCCTCCTTCAAGGGCGCGTTGGACAAGCTCTCCACCCTCATCGAGCAGCTCACCATCCCCGTCGTGGTCGTGGGTGTGGGCGCGCAGGCGACTCATGACTACGACACCGCCAAGCTGGGGCCCATCGAGACCTCGGTCAAGCGGTTCGTCAGGGCCGTCCTGGACAGATCCGCCTCCATGGGCGTACGCGGTGAGCTGACCGCCGCCTACCTGGAGCGGCTCGGCTTCAAGAAGCACATCGAGGTCATCGGCTGTCCGTCGATGTTCCTCCACGGCGACACCTTCCCGACGCCCCGGGACCCGGGCACGATAGACGCCCGCTCCCGGATCGTGATCAACATGTCGCCGGGCGCGACGACCGTCGGCGACCTGGAAGGCCTGGCCCGCCACGCGCTGAGCCGCTTCCCGCACCTCAGGTACTACGCGCAGAACCTCGCCGACGCCGAGATCCTCTTCTGGGGCGACACTTCCGCCGTCACCGGCCCCAAGACACGCTTCCCCCGCCGGCTGACCCACCCGCTGTTCGAGGAGAACCGGGTCAGGGTCCCGCTGGACCCCAAGACATGGATGGACGAGCTGGCGACGTACGACTTCGTCTACGGCACCCGCATCCACGGCAACATCGCGCCCCTGCTCGCAGGCACCCCCAGCGTCGTGCTGGTCCACGACTCGCGGACCCTGGAGCTGTGCCGCTACTTCGGCATACCGCACCGGATGCTCAGCGTCACGCCCGCCGACATCCACCCGCAGGAGCTGTACGACCAGGCCGACTTCAGCGAGATGCTGAACGGGCACAAGGAGCGCTTCGACCGCTTCGTCGGCTTCCTCGACCGGAACGGTCTGGAGAACACCTTCACGCACGGCGACGGCGGCGCCGCCTTCGACCTGCGGCTCGGCGCCCTCGACCTCCCGCCGTCCCTCGGTGTGTGGGACGGCACGGACGACGGCTCGCTGCACTACCGGTTCAGCCGGCTGCACGAGCGTCACACCGTCACCGACCGCCGAATCGAGACGCTCACCAAGAAGAACAACGAACTCCAGAAGAAGCTCAACTCCATGGAGCGGCGTCTGGCCGATCTGGAGAACGGCTCGCCGCTGCGGATCGGTCCGGCGGTCCGGCGTCAGGTGCGCCGCAGGCTGCGGCCCAACAGCTGAGGCCGGGCCCCTGTCACGGCCGGTCCAGCCGGAGGCGCTCCGCCTTCGGCAGACCGGCCACCACCAGGTCGTAACTGTCCTCGACCAGCTCACGCACCGTCCCACCGGGCAGCCCGGCGACGGTGACCGTGTTCCAGTGCCGCTTGTTGAGGTGCCAGCCGGGGACGATCTGCGGATGAGCGGCACGCAGGCGGATCGCCTCGTCCGGGTCGCACTTGAGCGAGACCTTCAGCGGCTCGGCGTCCAGGGCGGTGAGCGCGAACACCTTCCCCACGACCTTGAAGACCGAGGTCTCCGGGTTGAAGGGGAACTCCTCCGTCACGGCGTTGAACTCCAGGCAGAACGCGCGCAGTTCGTCCCGCGACAGCGAGCCCTCCCGTGCCGCGCGGCTCATCGCGCCGCCGTCCGCTCGGCCGGCTCCGCGAGGACCGTCACGATCTTGTTCCGCCGGCCCGCCGGGGACTCCGCCGTCAGCCGCAGCGTGCGTCCGTCCGGCAGCTCCACCAGTGCGCTGGCCCCGGCGATCGGCACCCGGCCCAGCGCCTTCGCGAGCAGACCGCCGACCGTCTCCACATCCTCGTCGTCGAACTCGTCGAGCCCGTACAGCTCCCCGAGATCGCCGATGTCGAGCCGGGCGGTGACCCGGTAGGAGTCGGTGCCCGTCTCCTCGACGGGCGGCAGCTCACGGTCGTACTCGTCCGTGATCTCGCCGACGATCTCCTCCAGGATGTCCTCGATCGTCACGATGCCGGCCGTGCCGCCGTACTCGTCGATGACGACGGCGACGTGATTGCGCTCCTGCTGCATCTCCCGCAGCAGATCGCCCGCGTTCTTCGTGTCCGGTACGAACGCCGCCGGGCGCATCGCCGTGGAGACCAGATCGGCCTCGGAGTCACGGTTGATGTGCGTCTTCCTGACGAGGTCCTTGAGGTAGACGATGCCGACGATGTCGTCCTCGTTCTCCCCCGTGACCGGGATCCTGGAGAAGCCGGAGCGCAGCGCCAGCGTCAGGGCCTGCCTGATCGTCTTGTAACGCTCGATGCAGACCAGGTCCGTACGCGGCACCATGACCTCCCGCACCAGGGTGTCCCCGAGCTCGAAGACCGAGTGCACCATCCGGCGCTCGTCGTCCTCGATCAGCGACTCCTGCTCGGCGAGGTCGACCATCGCCCGCAGCTCGGCCTCGCTCGCGAACGGTCCCTTGCGGAAACCCTTGCCCGGCGTGAGGGCGTTGCCCAGGAGGATCAGCAGCTGCGGGACCGGCCCCATGATCCGGGCCAGCGGCAGCAGTACGTACGCCGCGGCGGTCGCCGTGTTCAGCGGGTGCTGGCGGCCGATGGTGCGCGGGGAGACGCCCACGGCGACATAGCTCACGAGGACCATCACGCCGATCGCGACGACCAGCGAGACCCAGGTGTCCTCGAACTCCTCCAGGCAGACGTACGTGACCAGCACGCCGGCCGCCATCTCGCAGGCGACCCGCACCAGCAGCGCCACGTTGAGATACCGCGTCGGGTCGGCGGCGATCTGCGCCAGCTTGTCGGCGCCGCGCCGCCCGGAGCGCTCCGCCTCGGCCGCGCGGAACGTGGAGACGCGGGCGAGCCCCGCCTCGGCGCAGGCCGCCAGCCAGGCGACGACGACCAGCGCGACGGCCCCGATGATCAGTTGCGTGATCACGAGACGGTCGGTGCGGGAGAGGGACCGGTGAGGCCCTGTTCGGCCCGCCAGCCGTCCACGATGGCCGCCTGGAGGCCGAACATCTCGGCCTTCTCGTCCGGCTCCTCGTGGTCGTACCCGAGGAGGTGCAGGACACCGTGGACGGTGAGGAGCTGAAGCTCCTCGTCCATGGAGTGCCGCGTCGGCGCTTCCTCGCCCTGGGTCTTCGCGACCTCCGGGCAGAGCACGACGTCACCGAGGAGCCCCTGGGGGGGCTCCTCGTCGTCCTTCACCGGTGGACGCAGCTCGTCCATCGGGAAGGACATGACGTCGGTCGGACCGGGGAGGTCCATCCACTGCATGTGCAGCTGCTCCATGGCGGCGGAGTCCACCACGATCACCGAGAGCTCGGAGAGGGGGTGGATACGCATCCGGGTGAGCGCGTAGCGGGCGGCCCCGAGGATCGCCTGCTCGTCGACCTCGGTGCCTGACTCGTTGTTGACGTCGATCGACATGGTGCGGTGTGACTCTCCCGGATAGGTGCCGCTGGGCCGCGGGGTGCCGGCTCAGCTGTGCTGTTCGTTGCCGTTGCGGCTGTCGTACTGCTCGTAGGCGTCGACGATACGGCCGACGAGCTTGTGCCGGACGACATCGTCCGATGTGAGCCGGGAGAAGTGCACGTCCTCGACGTCGTGCAGGATGTCCTGGACCTGGCGCAGGCCGCTCTTCGTGCCGCCGGGGAGGTCGACCTGGGTGACATCGCCGGTGATGACGATCTTCGAGTCGAAGCCGAGCCTCGTCAGGAACATCTTCATCTGCTGCGAGCTGGTGTTCTGCGCCTCGTCGAGGATGATGAAGGCGTCGTTCAGCGTGTTGTGCGTCAGCAGATAGTCCTCAGTGACGTACAGCGAGTCCTCGGCTGCCACCTGGATGCACACCGCCTCCTCCCGGCCCGCGGGATCGATCCGGTCGATGAATCGCATCGGCCGGCCCCCGCCGCCGCTCGCCAGATACTTCTCACGCTTGCGTGCGAGACGGAAGGGCTCGACGCCCTCCGGGAGGCGGATGTCGATCACGTGAGCGTCCCTGCGGTGCTCCACGTCCCGGCCGTTGACCCTGCCCGGCCGCCTGTCCGCTGCCGCCCTGCGACGTGAGTAGGCGACGCCGCCCAAGGACTGGACCAGGCTGATGACATCGTCGCGCAGCAGGATCGACGTCGTCGTGTACTGGATACGGCAGCTCCGGTCGGACTGCGCCACGGGGCCGCCGTCGGAATCCAGCAGTCCCTGAAGCAGGGCCAGCCGCACATCCGCGGAGTTGTACAGGTAGGCGTCGGGGACGAACTTGGAGCACGACCTGGTACCGAGGAGATCCAGTTCCCGAAGAACCTTCGTGACGGGACTCTCCAGAGTCATCACGTCACCCGGGGCCTTCACCCTGTTCAGGGTGTAGTCGACGCGGTCCTTCCACGTCACCGAGACACCGGGCAGCGCGGCCTCCAGCAGAGGGATCAGCTCGGCGTCGGCGGTGGCGAATGACGGCGTGGTGGAACCGGTCAGACACCCGTCACCGAGCAACAGCCCGAGAGCGTAGGCATCCATGGGTACCTCCCGCTCCGGGAAGCACACCGGCTGGGTGAGCATCGGCAGTTCGTACCTGCGCGCGTGCGCCGCACGGAGGTTGCCGATCATCTCCTTCGTCTCCAGGACCCGCCAGGGCTTGTCACGCCGTCGGTCCGACGCGGTCCTGACCGTCCAGAGATGGTCACCGCAGCAGAGGGTCGACGACCCGTCCTGTGCCGTGACCCGGTAGATGTCCTTCTCGCCCTGCGGATACACGCCGAGGACCGGTGTCGGCTCGCCGTTGGACCCGATGACCAGGTCGCCCACCGCCAGCTCACCGATGGGCCGGAAGCCGGACGGCGTCAGCACCTTGGTGAACACAGGCTGGGCCCTGCCGCGCATGTAAGCCAGGGGTGCGACCTCGATCGTGCCCGCCGCCATCAGGCGCGGGATCGAGTCGGGGTCGAGCATGTCGTGCAGCGCGTCGTAGAGCGGGCGCAGATACGGGTCGATCTTCTCGTACAGCGTGCCGGGCAGGAAGCCGAGCCGCTCCCCCGCCTCCACCGCGGGCCTGGTCAGGATGATCCTGGTGACCTGCTTGGACTGGAGGGCCTGCACGGCCTTGGCCATGGCGAGATAGGTCTTGCCGGTGCCCGCCGGGCCGATGCCGAAGACGATCGTGTGCTTGTCGATCGCGTCCACGTAACGCTTCTGGTTGAGCGTCTTGGGGCGGATCGTGCGGCCACGGCTGGAGACGATGTTCTGCGTGAGAACTTCGGCGGGGGTCTCGGGTCCGTCCGCGCCGCCGTTCTCGCTCGCCCTGAGCATGGCGATCGAGCGTTCCACTGCGTCCTCCGTCATCGGCTGACCGGTGCGGAGCACCAGCATCATCTCGTCGAACAGGCTCTGGATCAGCGCGACCTCGGCCGCGTCGCCCACGGCACTGATCTGATTGCCCCGGACATGGATGTCGGCGGCCGGGAACGCCTTCTCGATCACGCGCAACAGCGAGTCACCGGAACCCAGGATCGTCACCATCGGGTGCCTGGCCGGGATGGTGAAGTGGGCTCGCGCCTGACCGGGCGCGGGGGTAGGGACTGTGGGTGTCTGAGTCATGGGCCGGCACTGTGGCCTGCACATACCTCCCGTTGCGGGGTTCTCGCCGCTCGACAACCTCTGGGTACCAGCGTACGACTCCGCACTGACAAGCCCGTAGGGCTTTTCCGCGCGCCTTTCCGGCGGGCGGTCCGAAGAGCCGCCGCGAGGGCCCCGCCGCGTCAGCCCGAGCGGCCGAACCCGATCGTCGGCACGGCCCGGCGCAGCGGCCACGGCCTGCTCGGCGCGGGCAGGAGACCGGCCAGGAAGGCGTACCGCCGCAGGGCCGCCGGGTCCTGGTCCGACGACTCCTGGACATAGCTCCACCAGGCGGCGACCTCCGCCCAGCCGGGCGAGGACAGTGATCCGCCGAACTCCTGGACGGAAAGGGCCGCCGTGAGCCCGGAGAAGGCGAGCCGGTCGGCGAGCGGCCAGCCGGCGAGGGTGCCGGTGACGAACCCGGCGACGAACACGTCGCCCGCGCCCGTCGGGTCGAGCGCCTCCACGTCGATGGCCGGCACCTCGGCGGTGGCGCCGGTGGCGCTGTCGACCGCGTACGCGCCCTCCGCGCCCAGGGTCACGACCACCAGCGGCACCAGCTCGGCGAGCGCCCGCGCGGCGGCCTTGGGGCAGTCCGCCCGGGTGTAGCGCATCGCCTCCTGCGCGTTGGGCAGGAACGCCTCGCAGTGCGCGAGGTCGGGGAGCCCGGCGAGGTCCCAGCGGCCGGTGTCGTCCCACCCCACGTCGGCGAAGACGCGCGCGCCGTGCCCGGCGGCGCGGGCGATCCACCCCTCGCTGCGGCCCGGTGTGAGCGCGGCGACGGCGCCACGCGCGCGTGGCGGGCACTCGGGCAGGGTGCCCTCGGGCGGCGGCGCCTCGTGGCCGTGCGAGACCATCGTGCGCTCGCCCTCGTACGCCATGGAGACCGTGACCGGTGAGTGCCAGCCGGGGACGGTGCGTGAACGGGAGAGGTCGATGCCCTCGCCCTGCTCCAGCGCGTCCCAGCAGTACTCCCCGTAGTGGTCGTCGCCGAAGGCGGCCGACAGCGAGGTGCGCAGTCCCAGCCGGGCCAGCGCGCTGGCCATGTTGGCGATGCCGCCGGGGCTCGAACCCATGCCCCTGGCCCAGGACTCGGTGCCGCGCACGGGGGCGCTGTCGAGGCCGGTGAAGATGATGTCGAGGAAGACCGTGCCGGTGAGGTAGACGTCGCAGTCCGGGTCGTCGGGGGCGCGCAGGGCGCCCAGCGGGTCGACATCGGCGGTGTGTGCCTGCGGGGTTCCTTCACGTGGGGTCACGGTCGCGCTCCCGGATCGGCGTACGGATCCGGACAGTGTGCCCGATGGCACCGACAGTCGGCGTGACGGCGGGGCCGTGGGGGCCGCCGCCGGCCGACCGGGCGCGGGTCAGCCGGAGCGCTTGGGGAGCGGCACCCGTACGAGGTCCGCAGCGACGGTCAGCTCGCCGTCGTATCCGGCCGCCCTGGCCTGCCGCTCGAACTCCGCCGGGTCGCTGTAGCGCTGCGAGAAGTGCGTCAGTACGAGGTGCCGTACGCCGGCCTCCCGTGCCACCGCCCCCGCCTGGCCCGCCGTCAGATGACCGTGGTCTGCGGCCAGTTGGTGGTCCTCGTCGAGGAAGGTGGACTCGATGACCAGCATGTCGCAGCCGTCGGCCAGGGCGTGCACACCGTCGCAGAGCCGGGTGTCCATGACGAACGCGAAGCTCTGGCCCCTGCGCTCCTCGCTGACGTCGGCGAGCGTCACCCCGCGCAGTTCGCCGTCCCGCCGCAGGCGTCCCACGTCGGGACCTGCGATGCCGTGCGCGGCGAGGCGTTCGGGCAGCATCCTGCGGCCGTCGGGCTCGGTGATCCGGTAGCCGTAGGACTCGACGGGATGCGAGAGCTTGTGCGCCCGCAGGGTGTACGAGTCGGTCCGCGCGAGTACGCCGTCGGCCTCGACGGGTGCCTCGGTGATGTCGACGCTCTCGCGGTACGCCGTCGCGTAACGCAGCCTCCTGAAGAAGACGTGCCCGCTCGCCGGGTAGTGCGCGGTGACCTCGTGCGGGACGCCGTCCAGGTTGATGCGCTGGATCACTCCGGCGAGGCCGAGCGAGTGGTCGCCGTGGAAGTGCGTGACGCAGATCCGGTTGATGTCGTACGCGGCGACCGAGGCGCGCGCCATCTGGCGCTGGGTGCCGTCGCCCGGGTCGAAGAGGATGCCCTCGCCGTCCCAGCGCAGCAGATAGCCGTTGTGGTTGCGGTGCCGGGTGGGGACCTGGCTGGCGGTGCCGAGGACGACGAGCTCTCGTACGGACACGGTGTCGGCCGCCTACCCGGGGGGCCAGTTGAGGCCGCGTCCGCCCAGTACGTGTGCGTGGGCGTGGAAGACGGTCTGGCCGGCGCCGCTGCCGGTGTTGAAGACGATCCGGTAGCCGCTGCCGACGGTCTTGTCCTCGGCGGCGACCTCGGCGGACTCGCGCAGGATGTCGGCGGCGATCTGCGGCTCGGCGGCTGCGAGCGACGCCGCGTCCGGGTAGTGGACCTTGGGGATCACCAGCACATGGGTGGGGGCCTGCGGGTTAATGTCCCTGAAGGCCATGGTGGTGTCCGTCTCACGCACGACGGTGGCGGGCACCTCCCCGGCGACGATCTTGCAGAACAGGCAGTCGGCCTGTCGTTCTCCCGCCATGGTCCGGGTCTCCTCGCGTCGGTCGGCCGGTCGTGCCTGGTCGCTTCCGTACGGAGGCATGCTATCCGCCCGTCGGCGCCGGGAGGTGTCCGCCCGGCGATCAGGACCAGCGGCCGGTGCGGCCCAGGAGCAGCGCGCAGGCGGCCGTGCCGGCGGTGGAGGTGCGCAGTACGGTGCGGCCGAGCCGGTACGGGGCGGCCCCGGCGTTCGCGAACAGCGCCAACTCGTCCGGGGAGACGCCGCCCTCGGGTCCGACGACCAGCACGATGCTTCCGGCGTCCGGGAGTTCGGCGGTGGCCAGCGGTTCGCTGCCGTCCTCGTGCAGGACGGCGGCGAAGTCGGCGGCCCCGAGGAGGACCGCGACCTCTTTGGAGGACACCGCCTCCGCGACCTCGGGGAAGCGGAGCCTGCGGGACTGCTTGCCCGCCTCGCGGGCGGTGGCGCGCCACTTGGCCAGGGCCTTCGCGCCCCGCTCGCCCCTCCACTGGGTGATGCAGCGGGCGGCCTGCCAGGGCACGATCGCGTCGACGCCGGTCTCGGTCATCGTCTCGACGGACACCTCGCCCCGGTCGCCCTTGGGCAGGGCCTGCACGACGGTGATGCGCGGCGCGTGCCGGTCCTCGGTCCGTACGCCGGTGACGGCCACCTCCAGCCGGTCCTTGCCGTGGACGGCCGCGACCGTCCCGTGTGCGCCGGTCCCGGCGCCGTCGGTCAGGACGACCTCCTCACCGACGCGCAGCCTCCTTACGGAGACCGCGTGGCGGCCCTCGGGGCCGTCCAGCGTGACGGTGCCGGGCCGCAGGGTCTCGGCGGTGTCGACGACGAAGACAGGTGCGGTCATGAGGTGTTTCCCGGGGTCAACGAGGCGCGGGCGGCTTCGAGTTCGTCGGCGAGGACCTCGACGAGCCGCCCGGCGGGCAGATCGCGGGCCATCCGGTGGCCCTGGCCGGCCCACAGGGCCATGCCCTGGGGGTCGCCGACCTTGGCGGCGGCCTTGCGCAGCCCGGCGGTGAGGTGGTGCACCGCGGGGTACGCGGGCGGGGCGTAGGGGCCGTGTTCGCGCATGAAGCGGTTGACGAGACCCCGCGCGGGCCGGCCGGAGAAGGCGCGGGTGAGCTCGGTCCGGGTGAACAGCGGATCGGTCATGGCGCGCTTGTGGAGGGCGTGGGCACCGGACTCCGGGCAGACGAGGAAGGCGGTGCCGAACTGGGCGGCGTCGGCGCCCGCGGCGAGTACGGCGGCGATCTGGCCGCCGCGCATGAGCCCGCCGGCCGCGATGACCGGCAGCGTCACGGAGTCGCGTACCTGTGTGACGAGCGACAGCAGCCCGAGGCCCGCGCCGTCGGTCGCGGGGTCGTCGCGGTGCGTGCCCTGGTGGCCGCCTGCCTCGATGCCCTGGACGCAGACGACGTCGGCGCCGGACCACTCGGCGGTCTGGGCCTCCTCGGGCGTGGTCACCGTGACGACGGTGAGGGTGCCGACGCGGGTGAAGGCGTCGAGCGTGGTGGGCGTGGGGCAGCCGAAGGTGAACGACACCACAGGGACGGGGTCGTCGAGGAGTATCGCGAGCTTGGCCTCGTACCCGTCGTCACGGCCCGCCTCGGGGTCGCCGAGGGGCGTCTCGTACCAGGTCGCCTCACCGGCGAGCTGATCGCGGTAGACCTCCACGGCGGCGTGGTCGTCGTGGTGCGGCTGCGGCATGAACAGATTGATCCCGAAGGCGCTGCCGCTGAGTCCCCGGAGCTGTTTGACCTCCTGGTACATACCGTCGGCGGTCTTGTACCCGGCGGCGAGGAATCCGAGCCCTCCGGCGTCACCGACGGCCGCGACCAACCGCGGGCAGGACGCGCCGCCGGCCATGGGGGCCTGCACGATCGGATACCGGCAGATGTCGGTCAACACGGAGGACATGCACGCATCGTGCCATGCCGCCGGTGGGGTGCCGAATGCGGACCGCGATCGCCGGACGGACCGCATGCGCGGTCCGTCCGGCGATCGGGGGCGCAACGCCCGCCGATTCGGCCGGACCGGGCCCTAACGGCCGTTGAACGCGTCCTTCAGCCTTGAGAAAAGCCCCTGTTGACCCGGTTGAAACTGGCCGGTGGGCCGTTCCTCGCCCCTGAGCTTCGCCAGCTCGCGCAGCAACCGCTCCTGCTCCGGGTCGAGTTTCGACGGGGTCATGACCTCGACATGGACGATCAGGTCGCCCCGGCCGCCCCCGCGCAGATGCGTGATGCCGCGGCCGTGGAGCGGGATCGACTGGCCCGACTGGGTGCCCGGCCGGACGTCGATGTCCTCGACGCCGTCCAGTGTCTCCAGCGGACACTGGGTGCCCAGCGCCGCCGCCGTCATCGGGATGGTCACCGTGCAGTGCAGATCGTCGCCGCGACGCTGGAACACCGCGTGCGGCGATTCGTGGATCTCGACGTACAGATCGCCCGCCGGCCCGCCGCCGGGGCCGACCTCGCCCTCACCGGAGAGCTGGATGCGGGTGCCGTTGTCGACACCCGCCGGGATCTTGACCGTGAGCGTGCGGCGCGAGCGGATGCGGCCGTCGCCGGCGCACTCGGGGCAGGGGGTCGGCACGACCGTACCGAAGCCCTGGCACTGCGGACACGGCCGCGATGTCATGACCTGGCCCAGGAAGGACCGCGTGACCTGCGAGACCTCGCCGCGACCGCGGCACATGTCGCAGGTCTGCGCGGAGGTGCCGGGTGCGGCGCCCTCGCCCGAGCAGGTCGTACAGACGACCGCCGTGTCGACCTGGATGTCCTTGGTGGTGCCGAAGGCCGCCTCGTTGAGGTCGATCTCCAGCCGGATCATCGCGTCCTGGCCGCGCCGCGTCCGCGACCTCGGGCCACGCTGCTGCGACGTCCCGAAGAACGCGTCCATGATGTCGGAGAAGTTGCCGAAGCCACCGGCCCCGAATCCGCCCGCGCCGCCGCCCGCCTGCGAGAGCGGGTCGCCGCCGAGGTCGTAGACCTGCTTCTTCTGCGGGTCCGACAACACCTCGTAGGCGGCGTTGATCTCCTTGAAGCGCTCCTGCGTCTTGGGATCGGGATTGACATCCGGGTGCAGCTCGCGGGCGAGCCTGCGGAATGCCTTCTTGATCTCGTCCTGGGACGCGTCGCGGCGTACGCCGAGTACGGCGTAGTAGTCCGTGGCCACTTACGACTCCGCCAGGAT
The DNA here is from genome assembly GCF_010384365.1 of Streptomyces sp. S4.7. NCBI lineage: Bacteria > Bacillati > Actinomycetota > Actinomycetes > Kitasatosporales > Streptomycetaceae > Streptomyces > Streptomyces sp. S4.7. Next base: position 2,189,631 of record NZ_CP048397.1, read on the forward strand.
CTGTCCGACGTAACGTGCCACTGCGCGTACCGCTCCCATCGTTCCGGGGTAGTCCATGCGGGTCGGTCCGACCACGCCGAGTTTGGCGACTGCCTCGTCGCCCGAACCGTAGCCGACCGCGACGACGGACGTGGAGTTGAGGCCCTCGTGGGCGTTCTCGTGCCCGATTCGTACGGTCATGCCCGAGTCCTCGGCCTCGCCGAGCAGCCTGAGGAGCACGACCTGCTCCTCAAGTGCCTCCAGCACCGGCCGGATCGTCAGGGGGAAGTCGTGCCCGAAGCGCGTCAGATTGGCGGTGCCGCCGATCATCAGCCGCTCCTCGGTCTCCTCGACCAGCGTCTCCAGCAGCGTCGCCAGGACCGTGGTCACCGTGCCCCGGTCCTCCAGGTCGAAGGACTCGGGCAGCTCCTGCACCAGCAGCGGCACGTCCGAGAACCGGCGGCCGACGACCCGGGCGTTGAGCCTGGCCCGCAGGTCCGCCAGCGACGTGTCCCCGAACGGCACCGGGCAGTCGATCATGCGCTGCTCGACCCGGCCGGTGTCGGTGATCAGGACCAGCATCAGCCGCGCGGGGGCCAGCGAGAGCAGCTCCACGTGCCGCACCGTCGAGCGCGTCAGCGAGGGGTACTGCACGACCGCGACCTGCCGGGTCAGCTGCGCGAGCAGCCGCACCGTACGGCCCACCACGTCGTCCAGATCGACGGCGCTGTCGAGAAAGTTCTGGATGGCCCTGCGCTCCGGCGCCGACAGGGGCTTGACGCCCGCCAGCCGGTCGACGAAGAGCCGGTAGCCCTTGTCCGTCGGAATACGCCCCGCACTCGTGTGGGGCTGGGCGATGAAGCCCTCGTCCTCCAGGACGGCCATGTCGTTACGGACAGTGGCCGGGGAGACACCGAGCTTGTGCCGCTCGGTCAGCGCCTTGGAGCCGACGGGCTCCTCAGTGCCGACATAGTCCTGGACGATGGCGCGCAGCACCTCAAGCCTGCGTTCGCTCAGCATCGCGCACACCTCCAGCTCTGGTTCCTCGGATCCGGCTTGGCACTCGGTGCGTTGGAGTGCCAGCATTCCCCGGGCCAGTGTACGGCCGTGAGGTACGCCCCTAGCAAGGCCGACCGGTCACGCTACCGCGCGCGGCACCGCCGTCCCCACCGATAGCGTCGTCGTATGAACGTCCGTTGGGAAGAGCACGGCTGGGAAGGCATCGCACCGGGAGTCGGCAGACGCAGGCTCCCTGGCTGGGATGCGACGGTCGGGCTGGTCGTGGGTGAGGACGCCGTACTCCTGTACGACACGGGCTCGACGCTCCGTGAGGGCGCCGAGATCCGCGCCCAGGCGCAGGCGCTGTGCGGTCGGCGCGTGACGCACATCGCGCTCAGCCATCCCCACTTCGACCATGTCCTGGGGACCGCGGCCTTCTCCGGTGCGCGGGTGTACGGCGCGGTCGGCCTGGCGGAGCTGCTCCCGCGCGACCGCGAGAGCCTGCGCGCCTCCGCCGTACGGCACGGGGTGGACGTCGCCGACGCCGCGGAGGCCGTGGACGTACTGGTCGCGCCGCAGCACGCGGTGTCCGGCGAGTCGACGCTCGATCTCGGCGGGCGGCAGGTACTTCTCGCCAATATCGGACCGGGGCACTCCGGCCACGATCTCGCGCTGCTCGTCCCCGGCGAACGCGAGGTCGTCTTCTGCGGTGACCTGGTCGAGGAGTCGGGCGAACCACAGGCCGGCGACGACGCGGTCCCGGCACGCTGGCCGGCCGCGCTGGACCGGCTGCTGGCGCTGGGCGGCGACGACGCGCTGTACGTTCCCGGCCACGGTGCCGCCGTCGACGCGGCGTTCGTGCGGGCGCAGCGCGACGAACTGGCGGCGCGTTTCGGCACGGCGTGACCGGTCGGCCGCGAGTTCCCGCACGGGGTGGCGCGGGGCCCCGATATCGTCGGCGGATGCGCAGTTACAGCCCCGATCTGACCCCGCCCTGGAAGCGTTCGAATCCGGTGCCCGAGGTGCCCGCCGAACCGGATCTGGTGGTCGAGGAGGTGTCGACGGGCTTCTGCGGCGCGGTGATCCGCTGCGAGAAGACCGCCGAGGGGCCGACGGTCACCCTGGAGGACCGCTTCGGCAAACACCGGGTGTTCCCGCTGGTGGAGCGCGGATTCATGCTCGAAGGCCGGGTCGTCACGCTGGTCCGCCCCACCGCCGGCGGCCCCGCCCGCCCCACCCGCACGGCCTCCGGCTCGGTCGCCGTCCCGGGGGCGCGCGCCCGGGTGGCCCGTGCGGGACGCATCTACGTCGAGGGGCGGCACGACGCGGAGCTGGTCGAGCGGGTCTGGGGCGACGACCTGCGGATCGAGGGCGTGGTGGTGGAGTACCTGGAGGGCATCGACGATCTCCCGGCGATCGTCGCGGAGTTCGGCCCGGCGGCGGACGCGCGCCTCGGTGTGCTGGTCGACCACCTGGTGCCCGGCTCGAAGGAGTCCCGCCTCGCGGAGCAGGTCACGGGGGACGACGTCCTGATCGTGGGCCACCCGTACATCGACGTCTGGCAGGCGGTGAAGCCGTCGTCGGTCGGCATCCCGGCGTGGCCGACGATCCCTCGGGGCCAGGACTGGAAGACGGGGGTGTGCCGCGAGCTGGGCTGGCCGGAAAACACCGGTGCGGCGTGGCAGCGGATCCTGGCCTCGGTGCGGTCGTACAGGGACCTGGAGCCGGCGTTGCTGGGGCGGGTGGAGGAACTGATCGACTTCGTCACGGAGCCGGGTGTGGGCTGACCGGGTCCGCGCGGTGCGGGCCGTTCTGGCCTCAATCGCCGGCCGGGCTCGGTTGGTGCGGGCCGGTGGCCGGGTGCCGCTCCGGGGTCATGCCCGGACGGCGTGATTTACGGCGCGCGCAAGGCTCGTTGGTCTCAGGGGAACCGGCATTCTCACGCGCCGTAAATCACGCCGTCCGGACATACCCCTCCGGAGACCCCGCCCCCCGACCGGGACCGACAACCGCAACCAAGACCCCGGACACCGCGCCCCGGAAGGGCCCCGCCCCCCGACCGCCACCGACAACCGCAACCATCAAGCCCGGCCGGCGACTGAGGACGAACCCGGCCCGCAGGGGCAACCTCAGTCCACCAGCCCCCGCACCACCGCATCCGCCAGCAACCGCCCCCGCAGCGTCAGCACCGCCCGCCCCTCCCCGTACGGGCCCGCCTCCAGCAGACCCTCGGACCGTGCCCGCCCCGCCGCCGCCAGACCGGCCGGCCGCAGCAGTGACAGCTCCACGCCGTCCGACAGCCGCAGTTCCAGCAGGATCCGCTCGACGCGCCGGTCCTCCGCCGTGAGGACCTCCCGGCCCGCCCCCGGAGACCGCCCCTCCGCCAGCGCCGCCGCGTACGCGCCGGGGTGCTTCACGTTCCACCACCGGACCCCGCCGACGTGGCTGTGGGCGCCCGGTCCCGCGCCCCACCAGTCCGCGCCGCGCCAGTACAGCTCGTTGTGCAGACAGCGCCCGGCGTCGGTGGTGGCCCAGTTGGACACCTCGTACCAGGAGAACCCGGCGGCCCCCAGTGTCTCGTCCGCGATCAGATAGCGGTCGGCGTGCTCGTCGTCGTCGGTCATGGGAACCTCGCCGCGCCGGATGCGCCGGGCCAGCCCCGTGCCCTCCTCGACGATCAGCGCGTACGCCGAGATGTGGTCGGGCCCGGCGCCCACCGCCGCCGCGAGCGAGGCGCGCCAGTCGTCGTCGCTCTCGCCGGGTGTGCCGTAGATCAGGTCGAGGTTCACATGGTCGAACCCGGCCGCGCGGGCCTCCGCCACGCACGCCTCGGGCCGCCCGGGGGTGTGCGTGCGGTCGAGCACCTTCAGGACGTGCTGCCGGGCGCTCTGCATGCCGAAGGAGACGCGGTTGAAGCCGCCTTCGCGCAGCTCCGCGAGGTACGCCGGGTCGACGGACTCCGGGTTCGCCTCGGTGGTGACCTCGGCGTCGTCGGCGAGCCCGAACTCCTCGCGTACGGCGCCCAGCATCCGCACGAGGTCGGACGCGGCCAGCAGCGTGGGCGTACCGCCGCCGACGAAGACCGTACGGACGGGCCTGGGGTCGTCGCCGAGGACCTTCCGGGCGAGCCGGACCTCGTCGGTCAGGGTGTCGGCGTAGTTGTCGCGCGAGGCCAGCACGCCGCCCGAGCCGCGCAGCTCGGTCGCCGTGTAGGTGTTGAAGTCGCAGTAGCCGCAGCGGGTGGCGCAGTACGGCACGTGGAGATAGAACCCGAGCGGCCGGTCGGCCGCGCCCTGAAGGGCGTGCGGGGGCAGCGCGCCGGAATCGGGCATGGGGTCACCGTCGGGCAGGGCGGAAGGCATGCCCCCAGTGTCCCGCACCTCGCGGGTGCGCCGGCGCGCCCTACACCGCGCGCAGCACCAGCATCGCCAGGTCGTCCGAGGGCGGGCTCGGGTCGAAGTCGTGCACGGCGCGTCTGATCCGCTCGGCGACACCCTGCGCGCTCAGTCCCGCGCAGCCCGCCAGGATCGCGGCGAGGCCGTCGTCGTCGTCCAGGAGCAGCCGCCCGGAGCGGCGCTCGGTGACGCCGTCGGTGACGCACAGGAGCGTGTCCCCCGACGCCAGGTCGAAGCTGAGGCTCTCGTAGGCGACGTGCTCGTCGACCCCGAGGAGCAGTTGCGGCTCGGCGGCGACCCGTACCGTCCCGTCGGGGCGCAGCAGCAGCGGCAGCGGGTGGCCGGCGCTCGCGAGTGTGCAGCGGGCGCCGCCGCCGGTGCCGGGGAGCGGCTCCAGCTGGCCGTAGAGCAGGGAGAGGAAGCGGGACTGGCCGCCGTCGGCGAGCCCGCCGCCCCGGCCGTCGTCGAGGCTCTTGATGTCGCGGATGTCACCGAGCGGGCCCAGGTCGCTGAGGCCGGGGAGACCGCTCTCGCCGCCGGAGAGGTCCTGGCCGCCGGCGACGGCGACCATCAGCGCGGCGGCCTCGGCGGCCTCCATCGCGTCGTCCAGCAGGAGCCGGTTGAGCCGGTCGAGGACTTCGCCGACGCCGTACCCCTCGCGGGCGAGGAGCCGCAGCCAGGGTCGGGCCAGTCCGGTGACGACGGCGGCCTCCGGGCCGCTGCCCTGGACGTCGCCGAGCATGAAGCACCAGCGACCGCCGGGCGGCGCGGGGAAGACGTCGTAGAAGTCGCCGCCGACCACTCCGTCGTCGGCGGGCTCGTACACGAGGTGGCTCTCGACGCCCGGGATCCGGGCGACCTGGCTGGGCAGCAGACCGCGCTGCAGGATCCGGCTGATGGTGGCCTGCCGGGTGTAGCGGCGGGCGGCGCCGATCGCGAGGCCGACCCGGCGGGCGAAGTCCTCGATGAGCGCGATCACTTCGTCGGGCATCCGGGCGAGCCGCCGCCGTCCGAGGACCAGGGTGCCGAGGTGGCGGTCGCCCGCGACGAGCCGGCAGGAGACCGCGGCGCCGTCGTGCGCGCCGGTCTGGCCCGAGCCGGGCCAGGGGACGGGTACAGGAACGTTCCGCCCAGGGCCCGAGCCCGTCGTGTCCTGGGTGTCGAGCAGCCGGGGCGGCTCCTTCTCCAGGAGGGCGCGCAGTATCTCGATGCGGGACTCGTCGGCGTGCCAGACGCGGGCCAGTCGCGGTGCTGCGCCCGCCCTGCCGTGGCCCTCGCCCTCGCCGTCGAGCCAGATCGCGCACCAGTCGGCGAGGCGGGGCACCAGCAGCTGACCGGCGAGGGCTGCGACCAGGTCCTCGTCGAGCTGTCCGGCCAGCAGGTCGGAGGCCTCGGCGAGGAAGGAGAGGGCGCCCCGGCTGATCCAGTCCGGGTCCTCGCGCGCCGTTCCGCGGGGTGCGGGGGCGAGGATCTCGGCGGCGCGCAGACCGCGCCGGAGGGCGGGTTCGCCGACGGCTCCGTTGACTCCCGCGGCTCCGTCGGCGCCACTGCCCGCCGGTTCCTCGGCGGTCGGCCCGTCGAGCGGGAGGCGGGCCCAGACGGTCTTGAGGCCGGTGCGGTAGGTGATGCCCCAGCGCTCCGTGAGGGCGGCGATGAGCTGGAGGCCCCGGCCGTAGTCGGGGGAGCCGCCGCCCGCCGGGCCGTGCGCGTCGCTGCGCACCGAGCGGGCGGGGTGGTGGTCGGACACCTCGATGACGAGCGCGGCGGGCTCCCGCTCGGCCGTACTCTCCTCGCCGGACCCGGCGCCCGGCCCGGACGCGTCCTCGGGTCTCTCGTCGTACAGCTCCCGCGGTGCTTCGAGGCGGCAGAGCAGTTCCACGTTGGTGCCCGCGTGCACGACCGCGTTGGTGACCAGTTCGTCGACGATCAGCACCGCGTCGTCGGCCAGCCCGTCGGTGCTGTGCCCGCCCGGCGGGCACGCCTCGTCGCCCTGGCACAGGGCGCAGGTGGCGAGCAGCCCGAGGCTGGTCCACTCGGCGAGCGCCGCGCGCACGAAACGGCGCGCGGCGGACGGGGCGAGCGGGTTCCCCGGCAGGCTGGTGCGTGCCGTGCGTCGCTCGTCGTTCCGGAACGCCCGGTTCCGAGCCGGATTCGATGCTTCCGGATCGTCCGCGTTCCAACAGTCCCCTATAGGCCCCACGTGCGGCTCCTGGTCGTTTCTTGCATTGCGCCGCTTACCACCCGGACAGAGTGACAGACTGAGCGTGCCCATAAGCGTCGAGTCATCGAAAACGGGCGAAGAAGTGAACGAAGAACGGAGCCCGGACGCACTTCCCGGCCGCCGCACCCCCAGCTCACACCCACCCGGATTCCCCGCACCCGGCCATCACGCACTCGGACGCCACCCACGATGAGCAACCCGATACCCACCGGACCGCCCGCCGACACACCGGTCACCGACCGCGCGGGCATCCTCCTCGTCGACGACATGGAGGAGAACCTCCTCGCCCTGGAAGCGGTGCTGGCATCGCTCAACGTGCCGCTGGTACGGGCCCGTTCGGGCGAGGAGGCGATACGGGCCCTGCGCCGCGAGCGGTTCGCCCTGGTCCTGCTGGACGTTCGGATGCCGGGCATGGACGGCTTCGACACCGCCGCCGGCATCAAGCGCCTCGATCAGGCCAAGGACGTCCCGATCATCTTCCTGACCGGGAGCGACCTCGACAGCGGCTTCACGTTCCGCGGCTACGCGAGGGGGGCCGCCGACTTCATCCCGAAGCCGTTCGATCCCTGGGTGCTGCGCGCCAAGGCGACCGTCTTCCTCGAACTGCACCGCAAGAACCGCCAGTTGGAGGCCCTGCTCGCGCGCGATCACGTACAGCTCGCGGAGATGGCCCACCGGCTCTCCGCGATCGGGTCCCTGCTCGGTGAACCCGGCGGCGACATCGCTGCGGACGGTGACGGCGACGGTGGTGACGCGAACACCCTGCGCGGGCCCGGCGAGTTGGCGGCGCTGCGCGGTCATGTGGCGGGACTGGACAACATACTGCGGGAATTACGACGCGGACGGAGCCCTCAGCCGTAGTCCCCGGCCGCCAACCCCGCCCGCGTACTCATGTACGACGCGTAGACGCCTCTACGCCTCCCGCGCTCCGGCGTACATCTCGTCCAGCAGGTACTTGTACTCGCGCTCCACGACGGGCCGCTTGAGCTTCAGGCTCGGCGTCAGCTCGCCGTGCTCGATGTCCAGGTCGCGCGGCAGCAGCCGGAACTTCCTGATCGTCTGCCAGCGCTGGAGCCCCTCGTTGAGCTGCGTCACATAGCCGTCGACGAGCTCCTGGGTCCGCGGTGAGGCGACGACGTCGGCGTACGACGCGCCCTCCATACCGTTCTCGGCCGCCCAGCCGAGCAGGGCGGCTTCGTCCAGCGAGATGAGCGCGGTGCAGAAGTTGCGGTCGGCGCCGTGCACCAGGATGTTCGAGACGTACGGACACACCGCCTTGAACTGGCCCTCGACCTCGGCCGGCGCGATGTACTTGCCGCCGGAGGTCTTGATCAGGTCCTTCTTGCGGTCGGTGATCCGCAGATAGCCGTCGACCGACAGCTCGCCGATGTCGCCGGTGTGGAACCAGCCGTCGGATTCGAGGACTTCGGCGGTCTTCTCGGGCAGCCCGTGGTAGCCGTCCATGATGCCGGGGCCGCGCAGCATGATCTCGCCGTCGTCGGCGATGCGGACCTCGGTGCCGGGCAGCGGCTTGCCGACGGTGCCGGTGCGGTACGCCTCGCCCGGGTTGACGAAGCTCGCCGCGCTCGACTCCGTCAGGCCGTAGCCCTCCAGGATGTGGATCCCGGCGCCGGCGAAGAAGAAGCCGATGTCGGGCGCGAGCGCGGCGGATCCGGAGATCGCGGCGCGCAGCTGTCCGCCGAACGCCTCGCGGAGCTTGGCGAAGACGAGCTTGTCGGCGACGGTGTGCTTGGCGCCGAGCGCGAAGGGCACCGAAGCGGTGCCGGTGTGGCGGAAGTTGTCCTGGCTGACCTTGGCGTACTCGCGCGAGACACCGGCGGCCCACTGGAAGATCTTGTACTTCGCGGCGCCGCCCGCACGCGCCTTGGCCGCGACGCCGTTGTAGACCTTCTCGAAGATGCGGGGCACCGCCGCCATGTAGCTGGGCCGCACCACCGGCAGATTCTCGATGATCTTGTCGACACGCCCGTCGACGGCGGTGACATGGCCGACCTCGATCTGGCCGGAGGTGAGCACCTTGCCGAAGACGTGCGCGAGCGGCAGCCAGAGGTACTGCACGTCGTCCTTGGTGATGAGCCCGGTGGCCGCGATCGCTTTCGCCATGTACGACCAGTTGTCGTGCGGCAGCCGCACACCCTTGGGACAGCCCGTGGTGCCGGAGGTGTAGATGAGGGTGGCGAGCTGTTCCGCCGTGATCGCGCCGACCCGCTCCTTGACGACCCCGGGGTGCTCCTCCAGATACTTCGTCCCGCGCTCCTCCAGCTCGGCGAGCGAGAGCACCCAGCCGTCCGGGTCGCCCTCGGCGGGCTTCGCGTCGGCCGTCTCGATCACCACGACGTGCGCGAGCTCGGGGAGCTCGGCCCGCCGCTCACGCGCCTTGGCGAGCTGGGCGGCGTCCTCGGCGATGAGGACGCGGCTCCCGGAGTCGGCGAGGATGTACGCGCACTCCTCGGCGTTCGTCGAGGGGTAGACCGTCGTGGTCGCGGCGCCCGCGCACATCACGCCGAGGTCGGCGAGGATCCACTCGACGCGGGTGGCGGCGGCGAGTGCGACGCGCTCCTCGGCCCGCACGCCGAGCGCGATCAGACCGGCCGCCATCGCGTACACGCGCACCGCGGCCTGGCCCCAGCTCAGGGACTCCCAGTCGTCGGGGCCCTCGCCCGAGGCGGGAGGAACGGGGTAGCGGTAGGCCTCGGCGTCCGGCGTCGCCGCCACGCGCTCAATGAAGAGGGCCGCCACCGACGGCGGCCGGTTCTCGATCAAGGTCTTTGTGTCGCTCACGACGTCCTCCGGGCCCCGCAAAGCTTGCGCGACTGGTTTGTTGTTTAACTGGTGAGTAACCATCGAGCAGTGATCAGACTAGAGTGCACCCGCCCGGTGCGTAAGAGGACGCGTGCAGCCGCTTCATAACGAACCGGACCCTTGGATGCCGGTCGGGCCCGGCGCCTGAGCGCACGGGCCCGACCGGCCTACTCGCGAGTCGCTTCTCGGTCACCGCTTACCGGTCACCGCCGAGTGTCACCGTGTCACCGCTGACGGGTCACGCCTTCGGTCCTTCGGTCACTTCTTCTTGCTCGACGACTCGTCGCTGGAGAGCACCGCGATGAACGCCTCCTGCGGGACCTCCACGCTGCCGACCATCTTCATCCGCTTCTTGCCCTCCTTCTGCTTCTCCAGCAGCTTGCGCTTCCGGGAGATGTCACCGCCGTAGCACTTGGCGAGGACGTCCTTACGGATGGCGCGGATCGTCTCGCGGGCGATGACCCGGGAGCCGATGGCCGCCTGGATGGGCACCTCGAAGGCCTGGCGCGGGATGAGCTCCCGGAGCTTGGCGACGAGCCGTACGCCGTACGCGTACGCCTGGTCCCGGTGCGTGATGGCGGAGAACGCGTCGACCTTGTCGCCGTGCAGCAGGATGTCGACCTTGACGAGCTGGGCGCTCTGCTCGCCGGTGGGCTCGTAGTCCAGCGACGCGTAACCGCGGGTCTTGGACTTCAGCTGGTCGAAGAAGTCGAAGACGATCTCGGCGAGCGGCAGCGTGTAGCGGATCTCGACCCGGTCGGCGGAGAGGTAGTCCATGCCGAGGAGCGTGCCGCGGCGGGTCTGGCACAGCTCCATGATCGAGCCGATGAACTCGCTGGGCGCCAGGATCGTGGCCCGCACGACGGGCTCGTGCACCGAGTCGATCTTCCCCTCGGGGAACTCGCTCGGGTTGGTGACGATGTGCTCCTTGCCGTCCTCCATCTCCACCCGGTAGACCACGTTCGGCGCGGTCGCGATCAGGTCGAGGTTGAACTCACGCTCCAGCCGCTCCCGGATCACGTCGAGGTGCAGCAGCCCGAGGAAGCCGACGCGGAAGCCGAAGCCGAGGGCCGCGGAGGTCTCCGGCTCGTAGACCAGCGCCGCGTCGTTGAGCTGGAGCTTGTCGAGGGCGTCGCGCAGCTCGGGGTAGTCCGAGCCGTCCAGCGGATAGAGACCGGAGAACACCATCGGCTTGGGGTCCTTGTAGCCGCCCAGCGGCTCGGTCGCGCCCTTGCTGAACGAGGTGATCGTGTCACCGACCTTGGACTGCCGGACGTCCTTCACCCCGGTGATGAGGTAGCCGACCTCGCCGACGCCGAGCCCGTCCGCCGGGGTCATCTCGGGCGAGGAGACGCCGATCTCCAGCAGTTCGTGGGTGGCGCCGGTCGACATCATCCGGATGCGCTCGCGCCTGTTGAGCTGGCCGTCGATGACACGGACGTACGTGACGACGCCCCGGTAGGAGTCGTACACCGAGTCGAAGATCATCGCGCGCGCCGGGGCGTCCGCGACTCCGACCGGCGGGGGCACGTCCTTGACGACCCGGTCGAGCAGCACGTCCACGCCGACACCGGTCTTCGCGGAGACCTTCAGGACGTCCTCGGGCTGGCAGCCGATCAGGTTCGCCAGCTCCTCGGAGAACTTCTCGGGCTGCGCGGCCGGCAGGTCGATCTTGTTGAGCACCGGGACGATGGTGAGGTCGTTCTCCATCGCCAGATAGAGGTTGGCGAGGGTCTGCGCCTCGATGCCCTGGGCGGCGTCCACCAGCAGGATCGTGCCCTCACAGGCGGCGAGCGAGCGGGAGACCTCGTAGGTGAAGTCCACGTGGCCCGGAGTGTCGATCATGTTCAGGACATGGGTCGTTCCCTGGTCCGGACCCTCGTTGGGAGCCCACGGCAGCCGGACCGCCTGGGACTTGATCGTGATGCCGCGCTCGCGCTCGATGTCCATCCGGTCGAGATACTGAGCACGCATCTGCCGCTGGTCGACCACTCCGGTCAGCTGGAGCATCCGGTCGGCGAGCGTCGACTTGCCGTGGTCGATGTGCGCGATGATGCAGAAATTACGGAGCAGCGCCGGGTCCGTACGGCTCGGCTCGGGCACGTTGGTAGGGGTCGCGGGCACGCAGGGTCCTGATTCTTGAGACGCGCGGCGTCTCGTCTCGGGTCGACATCGGATCGATACGTAGGCTCCATCGTCCCACGGGTACGGGGCTGCGCCCGGTTTGGGCCGGTCGGACGGTGACTGGTAGCGTGGGCGGCTGTGTCTGCTGCTGTCTCGGCACGGGCGCTCATTCAAAGATCATCGAACCTGAAAAGGCATTTCGTGGCGAACATCAAGTCCCAGATCAAGCGGAACAAGACCAACGAGAAGGCGCGCCTGCGCAACAAGGCCGTCAAGTCGTCGCTCAAGACCGCGATCCGCAAGGCCCGCGAGGCCGTCGTCGCCGGTGACGTCGAGGCGGCCAACGTGGCCGTCCGCGAGGCGTCGCGCAAGCTCGACAAGGCTGCCTCGAAGGGTGTCATCCACAAGAACGCCGCCGCCAACAAGAAGTCGGCGCTGGCGTCCAAGGTTGCCACCCTGCAGGGCTGAGCGACTGTCTGCTCACTCTTGATTCCAACCGCCGGAACGGACTCAGCGGGCCCTCTCTACCGCTCCTGACCGGTGTCTTTCGGATCCGCACACGACTGCGTTCGCCACGCGGGTACGGATCCAGCCAGGTTTGACGACGAAGGCCCCGGTACGGCGTACCGGGGCCTTCGGCATGCGGGTCGGTCCCCCGCGGCCGCCGTGCCCGGCCGAAGATCCGCCGGACAGGACCTAGTAGTGCTTGGTCATGTTGGTGCGGGATCGGGCATGTCGCGGTGACAGGTGGGGCAGGCGCCGGTCCAGATCACGAGGAGTAATTGCAGCTCGCGGACGACTCGGTAGAGGCTCAGGCCGACGCCGTCTCTTTTGGGGATCTGTTCAGTCGCTGGAGGGTGCAGAAGGCGTGGGCGACCGAGACGAGGGTGACGTGGTGGTGCCAGCCTGGCCAGGTGCGGCCTTCGAAGTGGGCCAGGCCCAGAGCCTGTTTCATCTCGCGGTAGTCGTTCTCGATGCGCCAGCGGAGCTTCGCGGTGCGCACGAGGACGGGCAACGGGGTGGTTGCGGGCAGGTTGGAGAGCCAGAACTGCACGGGCTCGTCCTGGTCGGCGGGCCACTCCGCCAGCAGCCAGCGGACCGGAAGCACGCTGCCTGGTGCGGCCTTGCGGATCTCGCGCCCGGCGGGCCGGATCCGCAGGGCCACGAAGCGGGAGTACATGCGTTTGTGCCCGCTGCGGCCGCTGCCCGGCCGTGATCCCTCCCTCCACTGCACCGGCCGCGCGGAAGATTTGCCGGCCGCGATGACCAGGCTCTTCACCTGCTGGGCCGGCTCGGGGTAGGCCGGAACCGGATGGGGGCCGCGGCCGGAGCAGGCCGGGATGCATGGCTGTGCGTCCTCAGGTTGTGCGGTGGTTGTGGTCGAGATGCCCACCACGTAGTCGAGTCCGCGTGTCTCCAGGCCGAGCCGGAAGGCGGCGGTGTCACCGTAGCCGCCGTCGGCGATGACCTGGGGCACCTCGATGCCCCAGGACCGCGTCTCGTCGATCATGTCGAGGGCCAGCTGCCACTTCTCGACATGCCCCACCTGGGCAGGGATGGCGCACTTACCGCGGCGGGCCACTTTGACCGGATCGGCCTTCGGCGAGGCGGGATCCCAGCTCCCGGGCAGGAACAGGCGCCAGTTCACCGCCGCCGAGGCTCCGTTGGAAGCCAGGTGGAGCGAGACTCCGGCCTGGCAGTTGGTGACCTTGCCCGCGGTACCGGTGTACTGCCTGCTGACGCATGCCGAGGCGTCCCCGTCCTTGAGGAACCCGGTGTCGTCGATGACCAGCGCGGTGGGTTTGATGACCGGCTGCATGCGCCAGGCCAGCCGGGCCCGCACATGCGCCGCATCCCACGGGCTGGAAGTGACGAAGTGGGCCAGCGCCTGCCGGTTACCGTCCTCGCCCAGGCGGGCGGCCATCGGCTCCACCGACTTACGCCCGCCGTCCAGCAGCAGGCCCCGCAGATAGACCCCGCCCCACCGCCGCTGATCCGCCCGCGCGAACGGCTCGAACATCTCCGCCGCGAAGTCCTCCAGATCACACCGGACCGCAGCCAACTCCTCACTCAGCACACCCGGTCAACGACACGACCGATCAAGAAGACACGCCATCACGGATCGCACATGACCAAGCCCTACTAGGACCTAACGGCCGGCGCGGGCCGCGCGGGCCGCGCGGGCGATGGTGACGACCGCCTTCTCCAGCGCGTACTCGGGGTCGGCGCCGCCGCCCTTGACTCCTTCGTCGGCCTCCGCGACCGCGCGCAGCGCCGTCGCCACCGCGTCCGGGGTCCAGCCCCGCATCTGCTGGCGCACCTTGTCGATCTTCCACGGCGGCATGCCCAGCTCACGGGCGAGGTCCGCGGGCCGGCCGCCGCGCGCCGACGACAGCTTGCCGATGGCGCGCACGCCCTGCGCGAGGGCGCTGGTGATCAGTACGGGTGCGACGCCGGTCGACAGCGACCAGCGCAGGGCTTCGAGCGCGTCGGCCGCGCGGCCCTCCACGGCCCGGTCGGCGACGGTGAAGCTGGATGCCTCGGCACGGCCCGTGTAGTAGCGGGCGACGACGGCGTCGTCGATCGCGCCCTCGACGTCGGCGACGAGCTGGGACACCGCGCTCGCCAGCTCCCGCAGATCGCTGCCGATCGAGTCGACCAGCGCCTGGCACGCCTCGGGCGTGGCCGAGCGCCCCAGCGCGCGGAACTCCGACCGTACGAAGCCCAGCCGCTCGGCGGGCTTGGTCGTCTTCGCGCACGGCACCTCACGCGCGCCGGCCTTGCGGGCCGCGTCCAGCAGTGCCTTGCCCTTGGGCCCGCCCGCGTGCAGCAGGACGAGGGTGATCTCCTCGGCCGGTGCGTCGAGGTACGCCCTGACGTCCTTGACCGTGTCCGCCGAGAGATCGTGCGCGTTCCGTACGACGACGACCTTGCGCTCCGCGAACAGCGACGGGCTCGTCAGCTCGGCGAGGGTCCCCGGCTGGAGCTGGTCGGAGGGGAGGTCGCGCACGTCGGTGTCCGGGTCGGCGGCGCGGGCCGCCGCCACGACCTGCTGGACGGCGCGGTCCAGCAGCAGGTCCTCCTGGCCCACGGCGAGCGTGAGAGGGGCGAGCGGATCGTCTTGGGAAGTCTTCCTGGTGGCCATCGCGGTCCAGCATCCCACGGCCCACCGACAGCGCCCCGCGTACGGGAGAATGACCGGGTGAGCGATGTTCGACATGTACTGGTGCTGCCCGACCGCGACGCCGCCGAGGAGGTCGCGGGCGAACTCGCCGACCGCTTCGGCGTGCTGGAGGAGCCCCAGCTCGTACGCGACGCCCTGGCCGGCGAGGACGACGCCGAGGACGCGCAGTGGCTGGTCGTGATCGAGGACGCACGATCCCGCCTGGACCCCACCGCACTGGACGCCTTCGCGGCCGAGTACGAGGGGTGGCTCGAAACCCCGGCCGAGGGCTGAGGGGCCCTCAACCGCAGATACCGGACGTCCAGCTGCGGCCCTCTCTCCTTCCTTCGGTCCTGACGCGCGGCACCTGGTCCAGGTTCAGCCCGAAGTGCTCCCGGTAGGCGGCCAGGATCTCGGCGTCCCCCTCCAGTGGCCGCTCGGCGCGCTCGCCGGCCGCGGTGGTGATGAGGATGCTGCCGCTGAGCGTGATCCGGCCGTCGGCGGTGTTCCGGGAACAGACCAGCGACCGGGTGAAATGGGAGTCCGGCGACGTCCGGTGGTACCAGGCCCCGGCGGTGAAGTCGGCCAGCGCGCGCGGCCGTCGGTCGACCCGGAACTGGGGCTTGCCGTCCCGTACGACGTCGACGTCCCCGTCCGGGCCCGCCACGATCCGGAACGTACCGGCCGGGTCCTCCTGGTCACCGCGCTCGTCGTAGGCCAGGGGATGGGCGCTGTGATTCCCGAAGCCGACGTCGGCGAACCAGCGGTCCGTGTCGCGTCCCGACCCGGCCGGCGCGGGCGTCTCGACGAGGAGCGTCATGTGGTCGTAGGGGATCCCCAGCCTCCCGTCCGCCGTGAACACCCGGGCCTGAAGGAGCGTCACCCGGAAACCGAGCCCACGCAGCAACACCGCGAAGGCGCCGTTGAGTTCGTAGCAGAATCCTCCCCTCCTCCTGTCCACGACCTTGGCCGCCAGCGCCCCCTCCTCAAGGACGATCTCCTCGCCCAGATGCACGGACAGGTTCTCGAACGGCACGGTCCGCAAGTGCCGCACCTGAAGGTCCCGCAGTGCCGCGGCGTCCGGTACGGCGGGCCGGTCGGCGCCGATCCGGCGCAGATAGTCAGAGATGGTCCCAGACGTGTCCATGACCTCAGTCTGTCCCTGCGGCCCCTTTCCCACCATGCGTCGTTCGTCCTGGTCCGAAGGACCGGGACCGCGCGACGACCCGCATCCTTCGTCGGGTCATCCCGGCCCGCGCGCCACGGCCCGCAGCCCCTCACCCGCACCCGCCACCGCGACGGCGCCGTCGGTGTCGGTCCGCATCACCACCGCTCCCCCGGCCCGCAGCGCACCCACCGTGCGCGGCGACGGATGGCCGTACGGGTTGTCCTTGCCGCAGGAGATCAGGGCCAGCCGGGGCCGCACCGTACGCAGCAGTCCGTGATCCTGGAAGGCCGAACCGTGGTGGGCGACCTTCAGCACATCCACCGGTGGCAGCGTCGGATGGTCCCTCGACAGGCCCTGCTGCGCGGGCGGTTCGAGATCACCGAGCAGCAGCAGCGTCGTACCGCCCGCCGTCCGGACGAACAGGGTGACGCTGGCGTCGTTCGGCCCGCCCGCTCGCAGCCCCGGCCCCGCCCTCGGCCACAGCACCCGCCAGTCGAGCGGCCCGACACGGCGCCGCTCCCCCGGTGCCGCCCGCACCAGCGGAACGTCCGCGGCCTCCGCCGTCCGCCGTACGAACGCGCTCTGCTCCCACGGCTCCTGAAGGGTCGTCGTCTGGATGGCACCGACCCTCCTGCCACGCAGCACCCCGGGCAGCCCGGTGACATGGTCGGCATGGAAGTGACTGATCACGAGCAGCGGTACGCGGGTGATCCCGAGGTCCCGCAGACAGCGGTCCGCCAGCTTCGGATCGGGACCGGCGTCCACGACCACTCCCGCGCCCTCACCGGCCGCGAGCACCATCGTGTCGCCCTGGCCGACGTCGCACATCGCCAGTGCCCAGCCCGGCGGCGGCCAGCCGGTGACCATCCGGGTGAAGGGAGCCGGCCGCAGGACCGCCAGCAGCAGAAGCACCACGCAGCCGGCGGCGACCCATGGGCCGCGTATCCGCCGTACCGCGAGTACGACGAGGACGGTGACGAGCGCCAGCAGCGCCCCGCCCCGCCAGCCGCCCGGCCATTCGATCGCGGCTCCCGGCAGCGAGGCGCCGGTGCGGGCGACGGAGGCGATCCATTCGACGGGCCAGCCCGCGCACCGGGCCAGCAGCTCGGCCACCGGCATCGCCACCGGCGCCGTGGCGAGCGCCGCGAACCCGAGCACCGTCGCGGGCGCCACGGCCAGTTCGGCGAACAGGTTGCAGGGGATCGCGACGAGGCTGACCCGCGCGGCGAACACCGCCACCACCGGTGCGCAGACGGCCTGCGCCGACGCGGCCGCCGCCAGTACCTCGGCGAGCCTGGGCGGCACCCCGCGCCGCTGCATCGCCGCACTCCAGCGCGGCCCGATGGTGAGCAGCGCGCCCGTGGCGAACACGGACAGGACGAAGCCGAAGCTGCGCGCCAGGGACGGGTCCCAGAGGACGAGGAGCA
The DNA here is from genome assembly GCF_010384365.1 of Streptomyces sp. S4.7. NCBI lineage: Bacteria > Bacillati > Actinomycetota > Actinomycetes > Kitasatosporales > Streptomycetaceae > Streptomyces > Streptomyces sp. S4.7. Next base: position 2,206,930 of record NZ_CP048397.1, read on the forward strand.
GTACGGCGGTGGCCAGCGCCGGGATCAGCGATCTGCGCCGGCCGGTGCCGATGGCGAGCAGGGTGATCAGTCCGCAGGCCGCTGCCCGCAGCACGCTCGGCTCCGGCCGGCAGACCACCACGAAGGCGAGCGTGAGCGCCCCGCCGCACACGGCGGTCGACCGCAGCGAGATCCCCAGACGTGGTGCGAGTCCGCGCCGCTCGGCTCTCAGAGCGAGCCCCGGAGGGCCGATGAGCAGGGCGAGGACGATCGTGAGATTGCTTCCGGAGACGGCGAGCAGATGGGAGAGGTCGGTCGCGGTGAACGCGTCGTGCAGCTCGGGCGGGATACGGGACACGTCCCCGACGACCAGTCCGGGCAGCAGGGCACGGGCGTCCGCCGAAAGCCCGTCCGTCGCCTCCCGCAGCCCCGCGCGCAGATCGCCGGCCGTGCGCTGCGGACCGGTCGGCCCGCGTACGACCCGCGGTGGCCCGCCCCCCTCCACCCGTAGCACCGCCGCGTACCGCTCGTCCCCCTCCGTCGGCGGCGCGAGCAGCCCGGCCAGCCGGAGCCCGGTGGAGGGCAGCAGTCGCTGCCACGCCTCGGCTCGTGACTCGCCCCCGGCCTGGGCGAAGACGAGCACAGGCGTACGGAGAGTGGTGACGGCTCCGTCCGCGGACCTCAGGCGCGTGAGGTCCGCGTCCAGGACGAGACCGGCCGCCGAGAGCGTGTCGCCCCGGACCCTCGGTCTGGTGAGGCGCGGGTCGGAGGTGACCGTCAGGTCGACGGTGACGCGTGCGTACCGCTCGGCCAGTCCCGGCACCGGGCCCCGGTGCCGGTCGGCGCCGTGCAGCCAGGCGGACCCCGCCCCGGCCGCCGCGCAGAGCAGCGCGGCGGCGACCGCGACACCGTTCACCCGCCGCCGCACGCCGCTCGGCCCGGTACGCGCCCGGCTCCCCCGCCGTATCGGCACGAGAGCCGCCCGCACCAGGAGCACGCCCGCGAGGGCCGACCCGGCCAGCACCGCGCCGGCGGTCCAGCCCCCCGGCGCGCCGGTCGCCAGGGCCGCGGCGGCCCAGGCCGCCAGCGCGGGCGGAACGAGTCGCAGATCGGCCGGGCCCTCCTGTTGGGGGTCCGCGGCACCCAACGGGTGCCCCGCAGCGACGTGTACGGCCGCGCGGGTCACGGCCGTACACGGGGCTCGATGTCGGCGAACCGGCGCTCGCCGATCCCGTTCACCTCGCGCAGCTCGTCAACGGACCGGTAACCGCCGTGCTCGGTGCGGTAGTCGATGATGTGCTGCGCGAGCACCGGGCCGACGCCGGGCAGTGTGTCGAGCTGTTCCATGGTGGCCGTGCTCAGGCTCACCGGCGCCCCGGCGGGACCCGGGCCGCCGACGCCCGGCCCGGCCGCTCCCCCGCCCGGCGCGACCTGTCCGGGCGGCGCCGGGAGGCCCACGACCACCTGTTCGCCGTCCACCAGCACGCGCGCCCGGTTGAGCCCGGTCAGGTCGGCGCCGGGCTTGACTCCCCCGGCGGCCCGGAGCGCGTCGGTGACCCTCGACCCGGCGGGCAGCCGGTGGACGCCGGGGCTGCGCACCTTGCCGCTGACATCGATGACCACACGCTTGGCCGGCGACGCGGCGGCCGGTGGCGGTGGCCCCGGTGACGGTTGCGGCTCCCGCGCGGAGCCGGTCGCGGCCACCTCCTCGCGGACCGTCTCCGGCGCGCTGACCGGCTGGGGCCTGCCGGACCAGAAGTGCTGGGCCGCCAGGACCGCGGCGACGACCAGCACCACCGTCAGGGCGGCCAGGGTCTTCGGCTCCAGCCCGCATCTCAGCTGCACCCACACCGGTAACCGGTCCCGTAGAGCGAGCCACGCCCGCTCACGCCGCCCGCCCGGCGGCGCCACGACGCCACCACCCGCCGCCCCGGCCGGAGTTGGTGGCGGAGCCGAGACCGAAGCCGGAGCTGGGGCCGGACCTGGAGTTGGAGCCGGAGCTGGCGCCGCAACCGGCGGACTCGCTCCCACCATGGCGGCCGTCCGCGCCGCGCCCGCGTCGGCGAGCCCCCCGGCCGCGGGAGCCCCACCGCCCGACGCGACGGCGAACAGGGCGTCGGCGCGGCGGCGCGACGCGGCGGGCGCCGGCGCCGTCCCCACGCGCCGGTGGCGCGGGCGCGGCGCGGAGGAGGAACGGCGGGCCCGGCCGTCGGACATCGAGGGTCGGCCGGGGCCACTGGTCACGGTGTGTGATCGAAGAGTCATGCGCCAGACGGTAGGCACTCCCGCCGGATCTCGCCGAGGAGGTCGAATTACCGTGGACAACTCACCAGTTGTGGATAACTCGGCCACCCGAACGAGTGCTTCCGCACCCTCACCGCGGCCCCGACCACACCCACGCCCACGCCCACACCGACAACCCCGCCTCAGCGCGGTGAGACCACAGCCCCCAACAGCCCCGGCCCGGTGTGCGCCCCGATCACCGCGCCCACCTCGCTCACATGCAGCTCCGCGAGACCCGGCACCCGCTCCCGCAGCCGGTCGGCGAGGGCGGCGGCCCGTTCGGGCGCCGCGAGATGGTGCACCGCGATGTCGACCTGACCGGTGCCGGCCCGGTCCGCGACGATCTCCTCAAGGCGCGCGATCGCCTTCGACGCGGTGCGTACCTTCTCCAGCAACTCGATCCGGCCGCCGTCCAGTTGGAGCAGCGGCTTCACGGCGAGCGCCGAGCCGAACAGTGCCTGCGCGGCGCCGATACGGCCACCGCGCCGCAGGTAGTCGAGCGTGTCGACGTAGAAGTACGCGTACGTTCCGGCGGCCCGCTTCTCGGCCGCCGCCACCGCCTCGTCGAGCGAGCCGTCCGACTCCGCCGCCTCCGCCGCCGCCAGGGCGCAGAAGCCGAGGGCCATCGCCACCATGCCGGTGTCCACGACCCGTACCGGCACAGGCGCCTCGCGTGCGGCGAGGACGGCCGCGTCGTACGTGCCGGAGAACTCCGCCGACAGGTGCAGCGAGACGATGCCCGTCGCACCGGCCTCGGCGGCGGCCCGGTAGGCGGCGGCGAACACCTCGGGGCTCGGCCGCGAGGTGGTCACGGAGCGCCGTTTCTGCAGCGCGAGGGCGAGCGATCTGGCCGAGATCTCGGTGCCCTCTTCGAGTGCCCGGTCACCCAGCACCACGGTCAGCGGCACCGCGGTGATGCCATGGCGTTCCATCGCCTGCGGCGGCAGGTAGGCCGTTGAATCGGTGACGATCGCGACATGGCGGGACATGAGCGGGAGGTTACCCGCCGCGACCACCGGTCGGGAGCCCGGCCCCGCCTCGCCGAGCGAATTCGAAGAGGTCACCATCGGCTTCCGCCCTCTTCCTTGCTTCGACGTGCCCGATGCTTCGACGTGTCCGATCCCGGCGGGTCCATTCCGCTGACGGCCCGCCACCCGCCATGCGTGTGCCCCGCCCGGGCACCCGCAACCACCGCCCGCCGGCGGAGAACCGACACGGAGCGGTCAGTTCGTCGTCTCCGGCCGCGCCGACTTCTCCTGCCACGGGTAGGTCGTCTGCCGGGGGTCCGGCGGATCGATCGCCTGCGGCCTCTCGGCGGCCGGCGTCGGCGCGGGCCATGTCTGGTCGGCGAGCGTGGGCTCCACGCCCTCCGGTCGCGCCGTGCGCCCGCCGGGCTGCCCGGTCTGCTCCGGGGCGGACGCCTCCGGCTCCGGCCACTCCATCGGCTGCGGTCCCACCTGCCCCGCCTGCGTGTTCCGCCCCGCGTCCGGCTCCACCGCGGACCAGTGCCGCAGCGCGCCCGACTCGACGTCGATCTGCTCGCTCAGGAGCGTCAGCTCGTCCTCGGAGAACTTCCGCGCCCGGTCCCTGGCCGCCCAGCGCAGCGAATCGGCCGACTTGGTGATCCGTTCCGTACGGTCCCGCAGCTCGGGAAGGCGCCGCGAGAGCGTCGCCCGGTCCGGGTCCCGCTCCAGCCGCCTCAGCTCGTCGTCCAGCTCGCGCCCGTACACACTCAGCCGCTGGAAGAGGTGCAGCGACTCCGACAGCGAGGCGTCCTCCGCCTCGTTCGCCCGGAGCGCCTCCTGGGTGGCGCGCATGGACGTGCGCAGCGAGAGCCGGAGCTGGGCCAGCTCGGCCGTGACCCCGGTCTGTCCGAGGCTCTTGGCTCTCAGGGTGGTGTCCTCGACGGTCCGGCGGGCCTGCGTGATCGTACGGTCCACGCCTCGCTTCGCCGCGCGGACCGCCTTGACGCTCACGTACACGCCCAGGGCCACGAATGCGACAAAGAGCAGCGCCACGATCAAAAGCACGGCCTCCATCATGGATGCCTCTCCGGTGTCGACGTCGGTACCTCAACGGTAAACGGAACGGGCAGCCTGAGGGTTCCGCCCGAACCCCCAAACTGCCCGTAAGGGAAAGCCCTGTGCCCGCACCCGGCCGGCCCGAACCCCGCATAGCCCCTCGAAGCCCGGGTCACCGCGGGCACCACTTACCCCCGCGCGATCACGCGGGCACGATGTTGACCAGCTTCGGCGCCCGCACGATCACCTTGCGGATCCCCGCGCCGCCCAGCGCCGCGACCACCGCGGCGTCGCCCAGCGCCAGCGCCTCCAGGTCCGCGTCCGAGATTGACGGGGAGACCTCCAGCCGCGCCTTGACCTTGCCCTTGATCTGTACGACGCAGGTGACGGACTCGTCCACCACGTACGCCGGATCGGCGGCCGGGAACGCCTCGTGCACGACCGAGCCGGTGTGCCCGAGCTTGCGCCACAGCTCCTCGGCGACGTGCGGCGCCAGCGGCGCCACCAGCAGGACCAGGCGCTCCGCGACCGAGCGGGCGATCGGCGCGCCCCTCTTGGTCAGATGGTTGTTCAGCTCGGTGATCTTGGCGATGGCGGTGTTGAAGCGCAGCGCGGCCATGTCCTGGCCGACGCCGTCGATCGCCTTGTGCAGGGCGCGCAGCGTCGTCACGTCGATGTCGGCGTCCGGGACGTCGAGGACCGTGACCTCTCCGGTCGCCTCGTCCACGACATTGCGCCACAGCCGCTGCAGCAGCCGGTACTGGCCCACCACCGCGCGGGTGTCCCAGGGCCGTGAGACGTCCAGCGGGCCCATGGCCATCTCGTACAGCCGCAGGGTGTCGGCGCCGTACTCCGCGAAGATCTCGTCCGGAGTGACCGCGTTCTTCAGGGACTTGCCCATCTTGCCCAGCAGCTTGCTGACCTTCTCGCCGCGGTACCAGTGGCCGTCCTCGCGCTCCTCGACCTCGGCCGCCTCGACGGCGATGCCGCGGCTGTCGCGGTAGACGAACGCCTGGATCATGCCCTGGTTGTACAGCTTGTGGAACGGCTCCACCGACGAGACGTGGCCCAGGTCGAACAGCACCTTGGACCAGAAGCGCGCGTACAGCAGGTGCAGCACGGCGTGCTCGGCGCCGCCCACGTACAGGTCGACACCGCCGTGCGGCATGCCCTCGCGGGGGCCCATCCAGTACTGCTCGACGGTGGGGTCGACCAGCTCCCGTGTGTTGTGCGGGTCCAGGTAGCGCAGCTCGTACCAGCACGAACCGGCCCAGTTCGGCATGGTGTTGGTCTCACGGCGGTAGCGCCGTACGCCCCTGCCGTCGCCCAGGTCCAGTTCGACGAAGACCCAGTCCTCGTTGCGCGACAGCGGTGTCTCGGGGCGGGTGTCCGCGTCGTCCGGGTCGAACGTGCGCGGCGAGTAGTCGTCGACCTCGGGCAGCGCCAGCGGCAGCATCGACTCGGGCAGCGCGTGCGCGATGCCGTCCTCGTCGTAGACGACGGGGAACGGCTCGCCCCAGTAGCGCTGCCGGCTGAACAGCCAGTCGCGCAGCCGGAAGTTGACGGTTCCCTCGCCGATACCCTCGGTGACCAGCCATTCGGTGATCTTCGCCTTGGCATCGACGACGCCCAGACCGTCCAGGGTGACGGCGGGGGCCGACGAGTTGACGATCTTCGCGTCGTACGCGACGAAGGCGTCGTCCCACTCCGCGGGGTCGGTGCCCCGGCCGTCCTCCGGTTCCACGACGCAGCGCATCGACAGTTCGAAAGCGCGTGCAAACGCGAAGTCGCGACTGTCGTGGGCAGGCACGGCCATGATCGCGCCGGTGCCGTATCCCATCAGGACGTAGTCCGCGATGAAGACCGGGATCCGCTCGCCGTTGGCCGGATTGGTGGCATAGCCACCGGTGAAGACGCCGGTCTTGTCCTTGGCCTCGGCCTGCCGCTCGACGTCGGACTTGGACGCGGCCTGCTTGCGGTACGCGTCGACGGCGTCGGCGGGCGTCGCGTGACCGCCCGTCCACACGTCGTGCGTGCCCTCGGGCCAGGCGGCCGGGACGATCTTCTCGACCAGCTCGTGCTCCGGCGCCAGGACCATGTACGTGGCGCCGAACAGGGTGTCCTGACGGGTCGTGAAGACGGTGATGGCACCCGCGTCACCGACCGGGAAGTCGACGCGCGCGCCTTCGCTGCGCCCGATCCAGTTGCGCTGCTGCTGCTTGATGGCGTCGGGCCAGTCCAGCGCGTCCAGGTCGTCCAGCAGCCGGTCGGCGTAGGCCGTGATGCGCATGTTCCACTGGCGCAGCTTGGACTTGAAGACGGGGAAGTTGCCGCGCTCGGAGCGTCCGTCGGCGGTGACCTCCTCGTTGGCCAGGACGGTGCCGAGGCCCGGACACCAGTTGACGGGGGCGTCGGAGGCGTACGCCAGGCGGTACCCGCCCAGGATGTCGGCGCGCTCGTTCTCGGTCAGCTCGCTCCAGCTCCGGCCGTCCGGCGTCGGGCGCTCGCCGCTCTCGAACCGGGCCACCAGCTCGGTGATCGGACGGGCCCTGTCGGCCTCGGGGTCGTACCAGGAGTTGAAGATCTGTACGAAGATCCACTGCGTCCAGCGGTAGAACTCGGGGTCGATCGTGGCGATCGAGCGCCGCTTGTCGTGCCCCAGGCCCAGTCGGCGCAGCTGCCGCGTCATGTTCTCCATGGCGGCCTCGGTCGACTCCCGGGGGTGGGTGCCGGTGCTGATCGCGTACTGCTCGGCGGGCAGGCCGAAGGCGTCGAAGCCCAGCGTGTGCAGCACGTTGTACCCGCTCATGCGCTGGTGGCGGGCGTAGACGTCGGTGGCGATGTAGCCGAGCGGGTGCCCGACGTGCAGTCCGGTCCCGGAGGGATACGGGAACATGTCCATGACGTACTTCTTGGGACGCCCGACGACGGCCGGGTCACCGGCCAGGTCACCCGTCGGGTTCGGCGCCTCGTAGGTGCCGTCCGTGTCCCAGAAGTCCTGCCAGCGTGCCTCGATGTCGGCGGCCATGGCAGCCGTGTAGCGGTGCGGCGCGGTCGGTGCGGTCGTCTCCGCGCCGGCGGCGGCCGGATTCGTCTCGCTCATGTCCTCTGAAGCTCCATCGATCGTCTCTGCCGCGGGAATGAAAAAACCCCTCACACAGGAGGGGGCAGCCACGCTGATTCCGACCGGATCTGTCATCCGTCGGTACTGATCAGCGCGGCTCGCTAAGCAGAAGGCGTACGGCACGCATGCGAGCAGGGTACCGCAGCGGACAGAGGGCTCGCATGCCGCATTCACGGCGGTACGCGGAGGGCGGCTCGGCGGAGGGAACGGCGATTCGCGACAGCGACGGGGCGTTCGACGGCCATACAGGATCGTTCGAGTCGGAAACAGGCCATTGGCCTCTATGTGATTCATCGAACCTTCGTCGCCCGAGTTACCCCGCGTATCGACCCTATCCGGGGCATCCCCAAGGGCAGTTGACGCATCATCCGCCCGGTAAACCTGCAAACGGCGCACTGCCCGGTATGGAGCGACTTAGCATGCGGCAACGGGACCGCTTTGCCGAGCCATTCGGAGTTGCCCCTATGAACTTTCACAAGATCCGTTCATCGCTTCCACCGAGCCACGGCATGAGCCGCTCGGTCCAGGGAGGGCTGTCGGTCGCCGCACTGGTACTCATCCCTCTCCTCGCCGTCGCGGGGAGTGACGGGTTCCGCGCGATGCTCGACTTCACCACCGGCGTCCTGTCGCTGGTGTCGCTGACGGCCGCCGTCGCCTGGGGACTGATGGCCACGGACCGGCTGCTGCTCTCCCCGCGTCACCGGCTGCTCGCCCAGGGCATCCACCGGTTCACGGCGATGGCCTCCCTCGGTTTCCTGCTGCTGCACGCCACGGTGAAGGTCTCGCTCGGGCATGTGGCGCTGATCGGCGCCGTGCTGCCCTTCAGCCTCGGGATCACCGGCACGAGCGGCCTCATCGGCCTCGGCTCGCTCGCCGGGTTCCTGATGGTCGTCGCCGCCTCGACGGGCGCGCTGCGCAGTGCCTTCGCCGTGCCCGGCAAGGTCGCCGGCCGCTGGCGCGCGCTGCACATGCTGGCGTACCCGGCCTGGTGCTTCGCCCTGATGCACGGGCTGTACGCCGGGCGCGCCGCCGCGACCTGGGTGATGACCCTGTACTGCCTGGCGCTCGTCGGCGTCATCGGCGCCGTCTCCGTACGGCTGCTGCCCCGCCCGGTCCAGCGCCGTATCGCCGACAGGATCCTCACCCTGACCGGCGGTGTACGCGAGATCTCCGAGCCGCAGCAGCCGGAGCGCCGCGACCTGACCCGCGAACCGCTGCCCGGTACGGCGGGTCTGCCACGGGTGGAGTTCGAGCAGCGGTTCCCGCGCCAGCGGTCCGCCTCCGATCCGGCTTCTCCCCCGGCGTCGGCGCTGCCGCTCGGTCCGCCGCTGGGCGCGGCGCGGGTACCGCCGCGCATCGCCCCGCCGTCGCCGCCTCTTTACGAGGCGGGGCGCCCGCCGAGCGCGGACCCGTTCGCGGACACCTTCGTCCCGGACTCCTTCACGCCGCCGTCGGCCGCGCCGTACGCCGCCGCCCCGCCGACGCCGGCGGCTCCGTACCCGGACCCGCTCGCGGACACGTTCGTCGATCCGGGACGCGGTCCCGGTGCGGGCCCCGGGGCCGGTACCGGCCCCGGTACGAGCCTGTCGGCCGGCTACCGGGCCGTCTCCCTCGGCACCGAACCCCCGGCCCGCACACCGGCCCCCGCGCCCCCGCCCTTCGGCGGCGCGCCCGACCCGCTGACGTCGCCCGGGATCCCGTACGCCGAACGCATACCCATGACCGAGGAGATACCGGTCATCAGCGAGCCGTCGGCCGCCGGGGCCGGTCTGTGGCCCACGCCGTCGCCCCCGGCCCCCGTCCAGGCCCGCTCCCACGAGCCGGGCGCCGACGCCGCGCGGCCGCCCGTGACCGACCCGTACCAGCAGCCGTCGCCGTACCAGCAGCAGTACCAGCGCCAGGAGACATACCACTGGGCTGAGACAAACCAGCGCTCCGACACGTACCTACAGTCGGCCCCCTACCCACAGCCCGACGCCGCCCCGGGGCCCGGCCTCCACCAACAAGCCGACCCCTACCGGCAGTCGGACGACACGTTCCAGCAACCTCCCGCCAACGGCGGGGGAACCCCGAGTGCCGGTGAACCCTGGTACCCACCCGCAGGAGACCGACCGTGAACGCCCCTCTCCCCGATGTCCCCGAAGTCCGTGTCGTCGGCCTTCCCCAGCTGACGCAGGGATTCGACCTCGTCGAGCGACTCGACCTCTCCATGCACCTGAAGGTGCACGGGCCGCTGGAGCCGCTGACCGGGGAACTGCTCGCACAACTCGCGGAGAACATCACTCTGCGCGGACGCGGGGGCGCCGGTTTCCCGTTCGGGAAGAAGCTGCGCGCCGTCGCCAAGGCGTCGATCCGGCGCGGTGTGCGCCCCGTCGTCGTCATCAACGGCAGTGAGGGCGAGCCGGCCTGCCGCAAGGACACGGTGCTGCTCAACCGCGCACCCCATCTCATCCTCGACGGCGCCCTGTTGGCGGCCGAGGCGCTGGGAGCGCGCACCCTGGTCGTCGCCGTCACCCGCAACTCCACCGAGATATCGATGCGGGCCGCGCTCGCCGAGCGCGGCCTGTCCAACCGGCGCGGGCAGCAACTGCGGGCGCGGGTGGTCCGTACGCCCGAGCGCATGGTCTCCGGCGAGGCGTCGTCCGTCATCCGCGCGGCGAACGGCGGGCCCGCCCTGCCGCCCGGCCGCCGCGAACGGGCCGCCGAGTCGGGCATCGGGGGCGCCCCGACGCTGCTGTCCAACGCCGAGACGTTCGCGCAGCTGGCCATCGGCGCCAGGATCGGCGCGCGCCGCTACGGGCACACGGGGCTCGACGCGGAGCCGGGCACCGTCATGCTGACCGTCTCGGGCGCCGTCGCGCGTCCGATGGTCGTGGAGGTGCCGACGGGGGTGCCGCTGCGCTACGTGCTCCAGCTCGCCGGGGCGCCGCCGCTCCCCCAGGGCGTGCTGACCGGCGGCTACCACGGCAACTGGATCGACTCCGTGGCCGCGCACGAGGCGGTCGTCTCGCGCGAGTCCCTGGCGGCGGTGGGGGGTTCGCTCGGCGCGGGCGCGATCCTGCCGATCGGCCCCGAGACCTGCCCGCTGGGCGAGGCGCTGCGGGTGGCCAACTGGCTCGCCGCCGAGACCTCCGGTCAGTGCGGTCCCTGCAGGCTCGGTCTGCCGGCCGCCGCGGGCGGCCTGAGCGACGTACTGAACGGGGGCGGCCCCGCGGCCCTGGAGGCCCTGCGCGAGGTCACCCAGGCGGTTCGGGGGCGGGGGGCGTGCAAGCACCCCGACGGGTCAGCGCGGTTCTTCATGTCCACCCTCTCCGCGTTCACCGACGACCTCGCCGCGCATGTGCTTGACGGCGGCTGCGGCCGGGACACCACGGGTGTGCTGCCGCTGCCGGGGCCCGGCTACCAGACCGCGGAGGAGTCCATCCCGAGCGGCGAGAAGCTGGCGGTGGACTGGACGCTCTGCCAGGGCCACGGGCTCTGCGCGGACATCGTGCCCGAGCTGATCCGCCTCGGCCCCGACGGCTACCCGGCTCTGGCCGACGCCTCCGTACCGATGCATCTGCGGGGCCGCGCCCAGCGCGCCGTACGGCGCTGCCCGGCGCTCGCGCTCCGGATCGAGCAGCCGGCGCCGCAGCGCCCGGCGCGGCAGGCAGGTCCGGCGGCCCTGCCGCCGGGCGGTGGCAGGAAGGCCCTCGGCATGGGGCGCTGACGCGTCCCTCGTGAGAAGACCGGTCCGGGCAGCACCGGCACAGGTGTCAGAGCGGCCGGTAGACCGAGACGAGGAAGGAGACGGTCACCGGGAGCGGCGTGTCGAGCGACGCGACGCTCCGGTGCACCTCTTCCGCGCCGAGGTGGTGGGCGCTCGGGCCCATCAGGATCAGATCGCGCACGTCCTGGTCGGTCATGGTGGCCCGGCGCTCGACGACGTCGGTGCGCTCCTGCCGGAAGTGACCGGACAGGGTGCGGTGCAACCGGTCCTCCTTGGCGGCGTCGACCGACAACATGCCCAGGCTCGCGGGGAGTTCCCCGAGATGTCGCGCGGTGGGGGTGACGACGACGAGGGCGCCTTCCGGCCGCAGGACGCGCCGGAACTCCGGGCCGTTGCGGGGCGCGAAGACGTTGATCACGGCATCGGCGGCGCCGCTCACGACGGGCAGCGGCTTCCAGATGTCGCCGGTCGCCGCACCGGCCCGCGGGTGGGCGCCCGCGGCCCGGCGCAGCGCGAACTTGGACGCGTCGAGGCCGAGTCCCACGGCCTCGGGCAGGGCGTCGAGGACGGCCGCCAGGTAGTACCCGGTGCCCGCCCCGGCGTCCATGACGGTGCCGTCCGCCGGGCACAGCCCGGCGACGGTGTCGGCCAGCGCGCGAGCGAGCGGCTCGTAGTGGCCCGCGTCCAGGAACAGCGTCCGGGCGGTGACCATGGCCGCGTTGTCGGCGTTGGCCGTGTTCGCGCTGCCGGTCAGCAGGCTGAGATAGCCCTGGCGGGCGACGTCGAAAGAGTGGCCCGCCGCGCAGCCCAGGGACTTGACGCCCCGGAGGGTACTGAAGGACTCCGGTACGCCGTGCGGGGGCGCGAGCGGCCCGTCGCACAGAGGACACCTCAGCACATCGAGCAGCCGGTGCCAAAGGCCGGGCGCGGTGGGAGAGTTGGACACGGCGTTCCTCCGCGGCGGGCTGTCAACGAGAAGAACCCGCCCGGACGTGATGTCCGGACGGGAACTTCGAGATGTGGAGCTAAGGAGAATTGAACTCCTGACCTCCTGCATGCCATGCAGGCGCTCTACCAACTGAGCTATAGCCCCTTGCGATGTGCCGCTCTTCGGGTATCCCCTCGGCGGCGGTGCCAACATTACACGGTCCTTCGGGCCGACCGCCAAATCGTTTCCGATATGCACCGATAGGACTGCTACTGTCACCCTTCGTGACCGTATCCACTCCCGTGCTCACGCGAGTGACCGCCGTCCGGCGGTCCGTCCTCACAGGCGCCGGTGTCTGTCTGTTGTCCTTCGCGGGATTCTGGATCGCGCAGCGCCTCGCCGCGGTCTCGATGATCGACCTGATGGTCTACCGGGCCGAGGGCCGTACGGTGCTCGACGGGCTCGACCTCTACGCGATGCGCGCGACCCGGGCGGGTCTCCCGACGACGTATCCGCCGTTCGCGGCACTGCTGTTCACACCGTTGACGCTGCTGCCCGTCCCCGAGATGCGCACCCTCGCCACGGCGGGCAATCTCCTGCTTCTCGTGGCGTTCGTCCACCTCTCACTGAAGCTGGCGTTCCGGGACGCGGTGCAGCCCGGCGCCGCCCTGTGGGTGGCCGCGGTCGCCGTCTGGTGCGAGCCGGTGTGGACGACCCTGCGCTACGGGCAGATCAATCTGCTGATCGGCGTGGCCGTCCTGTGGGACCTCACCCGTCGCCACGGCCACCGCTGGGCCGGCGCCGGCATCGGTCTCGCGGCGGCGATCAAACTGACGCCGGCGCTCTTCGCCGTCATGCTGCTGATCACCGGTCTGCTGCGGTTCCGCGAGGCGGGCTGGAACCCCTGGCTGCGGCAGGCCGCCGTGGCGGTGGGCGCGTTCCTCGCCGCGACCGTCGCGTCGGCGGTCGTCCTGCCGTCCGACTCCCACCGCTTCTGGACCGAGATCGTCTTCCGGGCGGACCGGGTGGGGCGGGCGGAGGGCGCCGCGAACCAGTCGCTGCGCGGTGTGTTCGCGCGCGTTCTGCACACCGTCGATCCCTCGCACTGGTGGCTCCCCGTGGCCACGGTGGTCGCCGTGGCGGGGCTGGCCGTCGCGGTGACCGCCGCCCGTCGCGGGCGGACGGCGGAGGCCACGGTCGCCTGCGCGGCCACGGCACTGCTGATCAGCCCGATCTCCTGGTCGCACCACTGGGTGTGGTGCGTGCCGACGGTGCTGCTCCTGCTGGCGCACGGCAGGACCGAGTGGGCGGTGGCGGTGGGGGTGGGCTTCTGGTCGTACGCGCTGTGGCGGGTACCGCACGGCGCCGTAGAACGGCTTGAACTCGCCCAGAACCGGTCGCAGATGGTGCTCACGGCGATCTATCCGACGATGGCGCTGGGGATGCTGGTGTATCTGGCGGTCGTCGGCCGGAAGGAGCCGGCACGCGGCGATTACGCGGTGGCGAAGGAGTAGAAGCGCTTGAGCGTGCAGTGCTCGTCCAGGAGCCGGCCGTAGATGGGCTCGCCCTCCAACTCCCGGTAGGTCTCGATGGGATCGCCTTTTATGATGAGCGCGCGGGCGCACTCCTCACACCAGTACTGGAACGAGGCGTTGAGCGGGTCCATGTCCCGGACGATGGGCGTGCCGCTGCCGCACCAGTCGCATTTTCTCCTGTGCGCACCCATCACTCAGCTCCAGCTGTGGCCGCAGGCCGTGCACACGTAGGAAACTCCGCCGTTGTCGCCGAGTACTTGGGCCACATGGAACGAACCGCACGACGGACAGTTCAGGCCGGTGGCCGACTCCGCCGCCGCGAGCAGATCACCGACCTGGTCGATGCTGCTGGCGGGCATCGCGCTCTCTCCTCCCCGTCCGTGCCGTCGTCCCCTCCGGCCGTCCGATTCTGTCATGGCATGGCAAGGAGGGCAGCATGATCAGGCCGGGCCGTCACCTTCCGGCGTACGGCCACGTTGCGGGGGCTGCGTCCCCAACGAGAAATCCCGCCCTCTTGAGGAGGACGGGATCCGTGATACAGAGATGTGTGGAGCTAAGGAGAATTGAACTCCTGACCTCCTGCATGCCATGCAGGCGCTCTACCAACTGAGCTATAGCCCCTCATGTTCCCGGCGCTCCGCGCTGTGAACAAGAAGAACCTTAGCCTGCGATCAGCCGGAAAGTGAAATCCCCTCCGGCGAGGTCCGGCGGCCCTCGGCCGCCGTCGTCAGCCGTCGTTCGGCTGCCGCCCGGGCCTCGCTCAGTCGTCGTCTCCGAGCACCGGCTCGGGGAGCGTCCCCGCGTTGTGCTCCTGAAGACGCCAGCCCCGCGCGCCCTCGCCCAGGACGGACCAGCAGCAGTTGGAGAGCCCGCCGAGACCTTCCCAGTGGTGCGCCTCAAGACCGAGCAGCCGGCCGATCGTCGTGCGGATCGTGCCGCCGTGGCTGACCACGACGAGCGTGCCGCCGTCGGGGAGCTTGTCCGCGTGGTGGAGCACGACGGGCGCGGCCCGGTCGGCGACCTCGGTCTCCAGCTCGCCGCCCCCGCGCCGGACGGGCTCACCGCGCTTCCACGCCAGATACTGCTCGCCGAACCGCTCCACGATCTCCTCGTGGGTCAGGCCCTGCCAGGCGCCCGCGTAGGTCTCGCGGAGCGCCGAGTCATAGCTGACGGGGACCCCGGTCAGCGAGGCGAGCTCGTTGGCCGTGGCGACGACCCGCTGGAGGTCGGAGGCGACGATCGCGTCCGGCCGTAGCGACGCCAGCAGCCGGGCGGAGCGACGGGCCTGAGCCACGCCGTCCGCCGTCAGCTCGATGTCCGTCGTGCCCTGGAAGCGGCGCTCCAGGTTCCAGGACGTCTGGCCGTGCCTCCACAGAATGACGCGGCGGCCTCTGCCGCCTCTGCTGCCGTTCAGCTCAGCTCACCGTCCATGGAGCCGTTCACCTCGGCGTGCTCGGCGCCCTTGCCACGGGTCTTGACGGCGTCCTCCGGCAGCGGCAGCTCCGGGCAGTCCTTCCAGAGGCGTTCGAGCGCGTAGAAGACCCGCTCCTCGCTGTGCTGGACATGGACCACGATGTCGACGTAGTCCAAGAGGATCCAGCGGGCGTCACGGTCGCCCTCACGACGCACCGGCTTGGCGCCGAGTTCCTTGTTGAGACGCTCCTCGATCTCGTCCACGATCGACTTGACCTGGCGGTCGTTGGGAGCGGAGGCGAGCAGGAACGCGTCGGTGATCGACAGCACGTCACTGACGTCGTACGCGATGATGTCGTGCGCGAGCCGGTCTGCTGCCGCCTGAGCGGCGGTGTTGATGAGCTCGATGGCGCGGTCCGTGGCGGTCACAGGCGATGCTTTCGTCGGCGGTCTGGAGACCCCCAGGGTCTCACGGACCGCCGACAAGCCGACGCAGCCTTTTGATCAGCCGCTTTCGTAGTCCCCGCCGAGAGTGACCGAGACATCGGCGTTGGGCGCGGCCTCGCCCTTCTTGACCGCGCTCACCGGCAGTCCGAGGGTCTTGGCGACCTCCTCCGCCTGCGCCTTGTTCTTCGCGTCACTGTAGGTGACCTGCGACGACGCGGCCGGGTCGGCCGTTCCGGCGTCGACGAAGGTGTAGCCGCCGTTGATGATCGAGACGCGCGCGGTGTCCCTGTCCGCCTTGTCGCCCGTGGCGTTCTTCACACCGACCCGCAGTGCGGCGCCCTGCTCGGGGGCGCTGACTGTGCCGCCGAGGATGTCCTTGACGACGGTCTCGGTCGCCTTGTCACCGAGGCTGCCGTCCTCGGCGACGGGCAGGACGGTCGTCCTGTAGTCGCCGACCTTGGCGTGCGCCGCGAGGTTCGCCAGGGCCGCGCCGAGGTCCTGCTCGGTCATCGGCGGTTCGAGGATCTGCGCCAGGGTCTCGACGGTGATGGTCGCGCCCTTCGGGTCCTCGGAGATCTTCCGCAGGACGCCCTGGATGACCGCGCCGAAGCGCTCCAGCTGCTTCACCTCGGACTCCCCGTCACCGAGGTACGTGGCGTACGCGACGGCCGCCTGGCCGTTCAGCGACTGTTCCTCGCCCTTGGTGACCAGCGGGTCCTCGCCCTTCTTGGCGGCCGGGACCTCGGTGTTCGTGGTGATGTCGATGTTGCCGACCAGCTCGACCAGGTTCTCCAGATACGGGGTGTCGAGCCGCCAGGTGCCGGAGATCTTGGTGCCGAGCAGGGTGTCGACGGACTCACGGGTGGACTGGGAGCCGCTGTCGGCGATGGACTTGGCGAGGGTGCCGGTGGTGCCGGTCTCCCCGTCGGCCACGGCGAGGGAGTTGGGCAGCAGGACGGTGGTGCCCTGCTTGGTCGTCGCGTTGTTGACGAGCAGCGCCGTGGAGGTGTCCTTGTTCTTGGTGTTGTGGAGATTCACCATGATCACGTCGCGCTTCTGCGGCCCGGTGGCGGTGTTCCGCTTCTCCTCGTCCCCCGAGAAGCCGGGGAGCTTGCCCGCGTACCAGAGGTAGCCGACGCCGCCGACGACCACCAGCGCCATGACGACGACCAGGGCGACGACACGACTGCGGCCGCGGCGGCGGGCCTCCTCGCGGCGCTCGGAGCGGCTCTCGGTGAACTTGAGCCAGTCGATGACGTCTTCGGAGTCGGCGTCGGGCTCTTCTATGAAGGAGAACTGCTCGGTCTTGTACTCGCCGTCGGGCGCGGACCGTCGCTGCCCGGGTACGGCCGGAGCGGGGGCGGGCGGCGCCGCGGGAGCGGCTGCGGGCTCCTCGACCGGCGCGGACTGCTGTTGTTGCTGCTGCTGCTGCTGCTGCTGCGGAATGTTCCACTGCGTGGTGTCGACGGCCGCCTGCTGCTGGCCGGTGTCGTAGCCGTAACCCTGTTGTTGCTGTTGCTGTTGCGGCTGGGCGTACGGGTCGTACGGAGCCTGCTGCTGACCGTACGGGTCGTAGCCGTAACCCTGTTGCTGCGTGTAGGGGTCGTACTGCTGCGCCTGGGGCTGCTGTTGTTGCTGTGGCTCCTGCTGTTGCTGTTGCTGGTACACCGGCTGCCCGTACTCGTCGTAGCCCACGATCTGCGGCTGCTGGTAATACGGGTCGTACGGGTCGTACGGCTGCTGGTCGTTCACCGGTGCCCCTCTCCGCGGCTCATTCGCCGCGGTACAACTGGCGCTTGTCGATGTAGCGCACCACACCGTCCGGCACCAGATACCAGACCGGATCGCCCTGCGCGACCCTTCCCCGGCAGTCGGTCGACGAGATCGCGAGCGCGGGCACCTCCACCAACGAGACGCCGCCCTTGGGCAGTCCGTCGTCCGTCAGATCGTGTCCGGGCCGGGTGACACCGATGAAGTGGGCCAGCGCGAACAGTTCCTCGGCGTCCCGCCAGCTGAGGATCTGGGACAGCGCGTCCGCCCCGGTGATGAAGAAGAGATCCGCGTCGCCGTGCAGGGAGTGCAGATCCCGCAGCGTATCGGTGGTGTAGGTCTTGCCGCCACGGTCGATGTCGATACGGCTGACCGAGAACTGCGGGTTGGAAGCCGTCGCGATGACCGTCATCAGATAGCGGTCCTCCGCCGGAGAGACCGCCGACTGGCTCTTCTGCCACGGCTGCCCCGTCGGTACGAACACCACCTCGTCGAGGTCGAACAGCGCGGCCACCTCGCTCGCCGCCACCAGGTGTCCGTGGTGGATCGGGTCGAACGTCCCGCCCATCACACCGAGGCGGCGCCTGGCGCCGCCTTTCGCGCCGGCGGCCGACGCTTCCCGCTCTCCCATGCCTGCGGAGCCTACCGGCACGGCGTTACGGCTCCGTCTCAGCGATCGCGGTTGAAGCGGGTGGTGATCCACAGTGCCAGCAGCAGCGCGAACAGGGCGCCACCGCCCGTGAGGTAGGCGTTGAGGCTCTCGTGGTTGCCGCCGTGCTCGCCGCCCTCGGCGGCGACGGTGACCAGGTTGGCTGCGGTGCTGTAGAGGCTCATCTTCGGCAGGACCCATTCGATCGGGGGCGGAGACTTCGCGCACATCGTATGCGGGCCCTTCGGGCACCCTCACGCCGACTCGGACGTTGATGTCGACGACGGCGCACCGCGGCCCACGCACAACCGTATCCGCACCACATACGGTGGGGCCTGTCAGGGGGACGAGCCGACGACTCGTACGAACAGGGGATTTCCATGACCGAAGACAGCCACGAGGCAGCCAGTCACGAGAATGTGCCGAGCCGGCAGCGCAAGCGCTTCCCCGGTATCTCCTCCCGGGCGTACGAACATCCCGCGGACCGCTCGGCCCTGGTCGCGCTGCGCAAGCTGAGCGGTTTCGACACGGTCTTCAAGGCGATGAGCGCCCTGCTGCCGGAGCGCAGCCTGCGCCTTCTCTTCCTCTCCGACTCGGTGCGGGTCAGCGACGTGCAGTTCGCGCATCTGCACACGATGCTGCTGGACGCCTGTTACATCCTGGACCTGGAGAAGGTCCCCACGATGTACGTCGCGCAGAACCCGATGCCCAACGCGATGTGCATCGGTCTCGACGAGCCGATCATCGTGGTCAACACCGGTCTCGTCGAGTTGCTGGACGAGGAGGAGATGCGGGCGGTCGTCGGCCACGAGGTGGGCCACGCGCTGTCCGGACACTCCGTCTACCGCACGATCCTGCTCTTCCTCACGAATCTCGCGCTCAAGGTCGCCTGGATCCCGCTCGGCAATGTCGCGATCATGGCGATCGTGTCGGCGCTGCGCGAGTGGTTCCGCAAGTCGGAGCTGTCGGCGGACCGGGCGGGGCTGCTGGTCGGCCAGGACCCGCAGGCGTCGATGCGCGGTCTGATGAAGATCGCGGGCGGCAACCATCTGCACGAGATGAACGTCGACGCGTTCCTGGAGCAGGCGGCGGAGTACGAGGCGGGGGGCGACCTGCGCGACTCCGTGCTCAAGATCCTCAACGTCCTGCCGCGTACGCACCCCTTCACGACGGTGCGCGCCGCCGAGCTGAAGAAGTGGGGCGAGAGCCGCGACTTCCAGCGGATCATGGACGGGCACTACCCACGTCGTTCGGAGGACAAGGACACCTCGGTCAGCGACTCGATCCGGGACTCCGCCTCGCACTACGCGGACACGGTCCGCACGAGCAAGGACCCGCTGATGAAGCTGGTGGGCGACATCGCGGGCGGTGCGGGCGATCTGGGCGGCAAGCTCCGGGACAGGTTCACGGGCAACGGCGGCGGAAACAGCGGCGGGGGCAACGGCTCCGGCTCCGGCTCCGGCTCCGAGGGCAACGGCGGCAGGCCGGCGGACGACGGGAAGTAGCCGCCGTGCGCCCGCGGCGCCGACGAGCACCTACCCGCCGGGCTGCGCGCCGCTGTCCAGCACGCCGCACAGTCCGGCGGAGGGTGGCCCCGTCGCGTACGGATCGGTTCCCGCCGGGCCCGCGGGCTTCGCCCTGGCCCCCGCCAGCAGCGGCGTCAGCGTGCTCGCCGCCTCCACGGAGCACGCCTGTGGTCCCGCCTGGACCTGGCTGGTCAGCAATTCGGCCCGGTGTCCGGGCAGATCGTCGCGGTCGAAGCGGAAATGCAGTGTCCGGCGGACGGTGAAAAGCGAGGCGTCCTTCTTCCCCGTCTCCCCCAGCGACCGCCCGACCGGGCGCAGCGCGTAGACGAAGGTGTGGTCCGACATCACGTCGATCGTGCCGGGCGTCGACTCCGCGAACCGGAGCGTGCCCCGGACATGTACGGCCGAGTCGGCGAGCGCCACCTTCGCCGGGTCGAAGCTCACCAGCCAGCCCGCGGGCGCGTGTCTGCCGTCGTCGGCGGGGTCGGCGAAGCTCGCGTCGAACTGGGCGCGCTGTTGCGGGTCCAGCAGTGCCCGCACCGAGCGCCGCTCGGCACCGGTCAGGACGTCCGGATCGACGGACGAGGCGACGAGGTAGTCCTTCGCGGTGGTCAGCGCGGTCATCACCTCGTTCTCGGTGAAGTGCGGTGTCCGCCGGGCCAGCGGCAGTGGGATCCCCGAGGCGCCGGTGGGGAATTTCACGGCGGGGCTCTGCCGCAGCAGCCTCTCGGGGTCGTCGCCCGGCACCACGCCTGCCGGGGCCAGCGGAATGACCGTCATACGCAGCGGTTCCGCCGATCGGGTGACCGCCGGCCGGTACGGGGGGCGGACACCGACGTAGACGGCGGTGCCGAAGGCCACGGCGATCACCAGCACCAGCAGCAGTACCTGGAGCGATCCCCTCCGGGGGGTCGGCGAGCCCGCGCCGGGCTTCTCGGCGGGGTCACGACGGCGTACGGCGTGGGAGTGGTCGCCCATCCGTTCCTTGGCGGAGAACTCCTGGAGCCGGGCAGCGCGGACGAACGATTCGTCGAAGACGACGGACCGGTACTCGTCATCGCCACCGCCGGGTGTTCCCTCAGGCGTGCCCTCGGGTGGGTCTCCGCGCGCTGCCATACCTTCAGGTTAGGTCGGCCGGGCCGAACATAAACGCGGGCGGCGTCCTCAGGAGCGACCCCCGCCACGGAGCGTCACAGCGCTCGACGGCGGGGCGCGGGACTCATGGAGTGCTGCGCGGCACGGCCGAGACCTCGGGGACCGAGTACTGCGTCGAGGACGCGGATCCGCCTCCGCCGCGCGAGCTGTCCAGGCCGGTCGTGGCGGGCGGTGGCACCCGGTCCTGGCGGTTGCCCGAGGCGCCCCGGTAGACGGCGGTGAACGCGAGGGCGACCATCCCGATGCCCATCACCACCGCGAGGATCCAGGCGACGGGCCGGTGCCAGCGTGCGCTGCCCCGGTAGGGGCGCAGGGCGCCGCCGTGGCGTCCGTACGGGCCGAAGTCGCCGTCCGGGTCGTCCGGGTCGTACGCGACGCCGTAGGGCCGTTGGCCGCCGTACCCGCCCGCCGGGCCGAAGCCGTCCTCGTAGCGGTCGTCGTCGAACGGGCCGCCGTAGGAGCGCGCGCGGGCCGCCTCGGCGTCGGCGCGCGCCTGCGCGGCGGCCAGCAGCCGCTCGACGGCGGTCGGTTCATGAATGGGTGCGGACCGGATGAAGTCCTCGTCGAACACCACGGAGGCGAAGTCCTCGTCCGCGCCTCCGCGGTCGTCGTCGGGCTCCCAGCCGTCCGGGAACGGCTTGCCCCCCACGTCGTCCGGCACGTTCTCAGAGTAGACCGGGTGGGCCGTTTTCGGCAGGGACAGCGGAGATTCCACCGGATTCCGCCGTTCGGCTACCGTGTGTGACCGTCACCCGTCACGATGTACTTGGTCGAGGTCAGCTCCGGCAGGCCCATCGGTCCCCGCGCGTGCAGTTTCTGCGTGGAGATACCGATCTCGGCTCCGAAGCCGAACTGGCCGCCGTCCGTGAACCGTGTCGACACGTTGACCGCGACCGTCGTGGAGTCGACCAACTGGGTGAATCGGCGGGCCGCCGCCTGCGAGGTGGTGACGATTGCCTCGGTGTGGCCGGAGGACCAGAGCCGGATGTGGGCGACGGCCGCGTCGAGCGAGTCGACGACGGCGGCGGCGATGTCGTACGACAGGTACTCCGTCTCCCAGTCCTCGGCGGTGGCCGCCACGACGGTGGCCTTCGTACCGCCGGCCTCCTCCGCGAACTCCAGCACCCGCTCGTCGGCGTGCACGGTGACCCCGGACTCGGCGAGCGCGTCCAGCGCGCGCGGCAGGAACGCGGCGGCGATGTCCTGGTGGACGAGGAGCGTCTCGGCGGCGTTGCAGACACTGGGGCGCTGCGCCTTGGAGTTGATGAGGATCTCGACGGCCATGTCGAGGTCGGTCTCGGCGTCCACGTAGACGTGGCAGTTCCCGGTGCCGGTCTCGATGACGGGGACCGTGGACTCCTCCACGACGGTGCGGATCAGCGAGGCGCCGCCGCGCGGGATGAGCACGTCGACCAGACCGCGGGCGCGCATCAGTTCACGTACGGAGTCGCGGTTCTCGCCGGGCACGAGCTGGACGGCGTCGGCCGGCAGCCCGGCCCCGCCGACGGCGTCGCGCAGCACGCGCACGAGCGCGGTGTTGGAGGAGTACGCGGAGGACGAGCCGCGCAGCAGGACGGCGTTGCCGGACTTCAGGCAGAGCGCCGCCGCGTCCACGGTGACATTGGGGCGGGCCTCGTAGATGATCCCGACCACGCCGAGCGGGACGCGCACCTGGCGCAGGTCGATCCCGTTGGGGAGCGTCGATCCGCGCACGACCTCGCCGACCGGATCGGGCAGCGCGGCCACGTCCCGTACGTCGGCGGCGATCGCCCGCACCCGCTCGGGCGTCAGCGTCAGCCGGTCGATGATCGCCTCGCTGGTGCCCGCTTCCCTGGCACGTCCGACGTCCTCGCCGTTCGCCTTGATGATCTCCTGCGTACGGACTTCCAGGGCGTCGGCGATCGCCAGCAGCGCGTCGTCCTTGACCGAGCGCGGCAGTGGGGCGAGGTCCGCGGCTGCGGAGCGGGCGCGGTAGGCGGTCCTGGTGACCGGTGTCAGGTTGTCGTACGGCGAGAGGGAGGTCATGCCCGCAGGGTAATGCGCGCGCCGCGGGCACTTCCCCCGTATCCCGTACTGCGAGACGGCCGCGACCTCTCCGGTGCGGGCCGCGGCCTCTCGGTCAGAACGGGTGGACGCCCACCGGAGCGGCGGGCGGCGGGCCGTAGCCCTCCGCGATGCGCAGGTGGTAGGTCTCCCGGTCGATGACTTCGAGACCGACGATCTCCCAGGGAGGCAGCCTGGCGCTCGACCGGTGTTCGCCCCACAGCCGCAGCGCGACGGCGGCCGCGTCGTGCAGATCCCTGGCCTCTTCCCAGTAGCGGATCTCCGCGTGGTCGTTCGCGTATCTGCTGGTCAGCAGGAACGGATGGTCGTGGGCGAGCTGTTCGAGGCCCCGTCTGACCTCGGTGAGCGGCGCCTGGGAACCCGACACGCTGAGCGTGATGTGCCAGAGCTTCGACACCGCGCGGTCCTCCCCGCGCGCCTGTGTCCTGCGGGACGGGCCCGGATCCTGTACGTCGTCGAAGTCGTCGAAGTCCGGCCCCGCTTCGACGCTGGTCAGCGTCCGCTCTTCCCCCGCGGCCCTCCGGGCGTGCAAGGTGCCTCCTCCTGACCCGAGGGACCCCGCCCCCGGGCGCGTTCGTCTCACCGGCGGCCTCCTGTTGCTGCGTCGTCCTAGTGCTACCCCGCCTCGTACCCCTGAGACAAAGTTGACCAGCCCGGGACGGGGCATGGGGTGCTTTCGGTAAAGGTCCCTGCCAAAAAACTGGACTTTCAGCCGTTTCAGTCGAGGGTCACTGATGCAGGATGACCAGATCGTCCCTGTGTACGACCTCCCGCTCGTAGGCGGGTCCCAGATCCCGTGCCAGATCCCGGGTGGAGCGGCCGAGGAGCTGGGGAATCTCCTTGGCGTCGAAGTTGACCAGTCCACGGGCCACGGCCCGGCCCGTGGTGTCGCGCAGTTCGACCGGGTCACCCGCGCTGAACTCGCCCTCGACCGAGGCGATCCCGGCCGGCAGCAGTGAGGTGCGGCGCTCCACGACGGCCCGTACGGCGCCTTCGTCGAGGGTCAGCGCGCCCTGTGGCGTGGACGCGTGGGCGAGCCAGAGCAGCCGGTCGGCCGACCGGCGCCCGGTCCGGCCGAAGTACGTACCCGTGTCGCGGCCGGCGAGGGCGTCGCCCGCGCGGCCGGCGGAGGTCAGTACGACGGGAATGCCCGCGGCGGCGGCGATCCTGGCCGCCTCGACCTTGGTGACCATGCCGCCGGTGCCGAGTCCGGCCTTGCCCGCGCTGCCCATGGAGACGCCGACCAGGTCGTCGGGGCCGTCGACGCGGGCGATCCGTGCGGCGCCCGGTCTGGCGGGGTCGCCGTCGTACAGACCGTCGACGTCCGAGAGCAGGACGAGCAGGTCGGCGCGGACGAGATGGGCGACGAGCGCGGCCAGCCGGTCGTTGTCGCCGAAGCGGATCTCCTCGGTGGCGACGGTGTCGTTCTCGTTGACGACCGGGACGGTGCCCATGGTGAGCAACTGGTCCAGGGTGCGGTAGGCGTTGCGGTAGTGGGAGCGGCGGCTGGTGTCGTCGGTGGTGAGCAGGACCTGGCCGACGCGCAGCCCGTAGCGCGAGAAGGAAGAGGCGTAGCGGGCCACGAGCAGCCCCTGTCCGACGCTGGCCGCCGCCTGCTGGCGGGCGAGGTCACGGGGGCGGCGGGCCAGGCCGAGCGGGGCGAGACCGGCGGCGATGGCGCCGCTGGAGACGAGCACGATCTCCTTCTCGCCGCCGCCGCGGGCCTTGGCGAGTACGTCGACGAGGGCGTCGACGCGGTCGGCGTCGAGCCCGCCCGAGGCGGTGGTGAGCGAGGAGGAGCCGACCTTGACGACGATCCTGCGGGCTTGCGTTACGTACTGCCTTGCCACTGTCACGGGCCGAATCTATGCCAGCGGGCCTCGTCGGCGCGCGGTCGTTTCACGCGCTGGACAGCACGCCGGACAGCGCCGGACGGGCTCGCACAGGCTCGTCCGGCGTCCGAGGGCACACGGCCCGTCCGGCGATCGAGGACGACCGCGTCAGCGCGCGAGCGGGGCCTGCGCGCCGTTCGGCTCCGTGGCGTCGGCCGCGACCGTCGCCGCGTCGGGGTCGGCGGCGGGCTCGCGCTCCGGCTCCGTGCCGGGCTGCTCCTGAGCGCTCAGCCGCTGCCGCACACCGACGTTACGGGCCACGGCCTTGGCGCCCAGGGCGGCCACGGCGGCGTTGAACTGCTGGATCGACGTCGGCTCGTCGGGCCCGAGCAGATACGTCTTCAGCTCACGCCTGGCCGAGGCCAGCCGGTCGGCCGCCGGATCGGCGACCGCCTTCAGCAGTTCGTCCAGCTCGGCCGCGCTGTTGGACAGGACGACGGCGGCCCGTACGGCGGTGTTCTGCCGCTTGAACTCCTCCACGCCGAGCTGCGCGGAGTCGGTCACCGCGTACGGCTTGCCGCTCGCGATGAAGTCCGACACCACACTGGAGATGTCCGAAACCATGCCGTCGGACTGGTTGAAGCAGTCGTACAGCTTGGGCTCGGCGCCCGTGACGACCTTGTGCTCCCACCAGCCGAACGTGCGCCAGTACGCGTCGTTCCACTGGGCCCGCAGCGCCTTCGCGCGGTCCAGGCGCTCCGGGTCGGCGAGTGAGACGCGCGACTCCTCCGACTCGTCGCCGCCGGAGCGGCCGGGAGCGGTGAGCGCGGCCAGTTGACCCTCGATACGGGTCAACTCGGCGCGGGCGGCGGCCTGTCCGGCCTGCGCGTCGGCGGCCTCCTTCGTCCAGCGGGGTTCGGCGGCGCGTGCCACGTTCGCGGCGTTCACCATCGCGGTGATCCGGTCGTGGACGGCCTTGGCCTTCTTGTCGCGGATGCCGGTGAAGGGGTGCGGCTTGTAGATGACCCGGACGGGCTTCTCGGCCTTCAGCAGCCGCTTGACGATGTTCTCGCCGGCCAGCAGGAGGGAGGTGTTGCCGGGGTTGTCGTCCCAGCCCTCCCAGGTGGGGGCGTACAGGATCGTCGGTACGGGGTGTCCGGGCGTGCCCGAGCCGGTCCTGATCGGCGCGAGCTGCGGGCGGCCCACCTCGACGATGTCGTCGTCACGGACGCCGACGTCGGCCAGCGCGTACCGGTCGCGGCCGGCCCGTCCCGCGGTCCAGACCTCGTCGTACACCTTGCTGAACGGGTTGACGCTGGCGATCTTGTCGCTGTCGCCGTGACCGATGAAGACGTGCTTCATGGTCGGCACGCGCAGCAGGTGGATGTTCTTGCCGACGTTGGCCGCGTAGAGCGCGACCTGGACCGACGACAGGTCGAGGTTCATCAGGTGCGTGCCGCCGGGGACACAGAGCACCGGCAGCCAGGTCGGGGCGAGTTGGGTCATGATGGCCCGCTCGCGCAGCACGACCAGCGGCCGGCCCTCGGACTGCTCCAGGGTCTCCAGCCACATGTTGACCTGGTAGGCGGACTCCTTGGAGCCGGAGAAGTACAGGACCACCGAAGGCTGGTACTCCCGCAGCCAGTTGTCGACTGCGCCGAGGACCGCGGGCGGCGTGGGCACGCGGCGGCTGCGGCGCAGGTACGGCACGAGGAGCAGGATGTAGACGAGGCCGAGGACGAGGGTGATGCCGAGTCCCACGTAGCCGTAGATGTCGGCGCCGGTCTCCGCGGCGACGAGCAGTCCGGCGATGGCGAACACGTCGAGGTGGAGCATCTTCTCGGCGGAGCGGTTCACCAGGTAGTTCGGCGGGGCGTCCGGGATGCGCAGGGAGTGCAGGTCCACGTTGCGCGCGACGACCGGCATGCCGCGCCGCAGCCGGATCAGGGTCGCCAGCGCGCCCTGGGGTGCCTGGAGGCCGTAGAAGAGCAGGAAACCGGCGACCGCCGCGTAGAACAGGGGCTGTTCGGCCAGGTCCATCCGGGCCAGGAGCAGCACGAGCAGCAACTGGCGCACCAGGAAGCGGATCGACAGCCCGGCCCGGACCTTGTTGAGCCGGTTGACGAGATAGCTGTTCCGCTGGTGCAGGAATCGGTCCGCGCCGTAGGTCACGGCGCAGGCCGCCGCGAAGAACCAGAGGTTCGGGATCAGCGCTGCGAGCATGACGCAGGGGTATCCCAGCCCCAGGAGGGCGGCCGCGGCCAGCTCGGCTCGGCTGCCCACGCGGGCCAGGCGGATGGCGGTCGAAATCACGAAGAACCTGCTCCAGGAGAGGGTGCCGGTTATTTCACAGTTGGCGGGAATTGTGAAGCCGGGGCTTCACGCACACGGGCCTCTGCAATTCACCGAATAGGTGAACGCAGAGGCCCGTGAATGCAAACTTGTGGAGAATTATTACACATCTTCCTGACGGTCAAGGACCGAGGCCAGCGCCTGCTCGAATCCCGAGCCGGCAGCGGAGGCCTCCCGGGTCGGGTCCTGCTGCCGTACGTCGATCACATGGCCGGTGAGTTCGGACAGCAGAACGTCGAGCGACGTACGGGCCACCGCCTCGGAGGACAGCAGCGAGCCCGCGGGCTCGCTGCCGAAAGCCTTGGTCCGCATCGGGGTCGCGGTGCGTTCCGGATTGACGCAATTCACCCGGATGCCGTCTCCGGCCCATTCGTCCGAGAGGGCCTGGGTGAGATTCACCATGGCCGCCTTGGTCGACGAATAGAGGCTGTATTCGGCGCGACCGCGGGTGTAGCTGCTCGATGTGTAGAGGAGCAACTGGCCCTTGGTCTCGGCCAGATACTTGTACGAGGCGCGGGCGATCTGGACGGGCGCCAGGTAATTGACGTTCAGAGCTTCCTGAATCGTCGTGTTGTCCGTCTCGGCCAGCTTGCCGATACGCAGCACGCCCGCCGTGTTGATCACGTAGTCGATCCGGCCGGTCGCCGAGTACGCCTTCGACAGCGCGTCGTCGACGTGCTCCGGGTTCTCGACATGGGTGCCGGTGGTGGAGCGGCCCAGCGCGTACACCTTCGCGCCGTACCGCTCGGCGAGGGCGGCGATGTCGGCGCCGATGCCGTACGAACCGCCGAAGACCACCAGGGTCTTGCCGGAGAGCAGTTCGCGGTAGGCCGCCTCGTCCGCCTGGACGGGGGCGGCGGTGGAGGCGAGCTGGAACAGCTTGTCGGCGATGAAGACGTCGACCGGCTGCGTCACCTTCATGTTGTACTCGTCACCCGCGACCACATAGATCGGCACGTCGGGGAGATAGCGCAGGACCACCGAACAGTCGTCGGTGGCCTGGAAGTTGGGGTCGCCCGCGGCGATCTCGTACGCCTTGCGGATCGTGGACAGCTTGAACGCCTGGGGCGTCTGGCCGCGCCGCAGCCGGGAGCGGTCGGGGACCTCGGTGATGAACTCGCCGTCACCGCCGTGGGTGCGGGTCACGATGATGGTGTCGGCGGAGGGGATCGCGACGTCGACGGCCTCGTAGCGGTCGAGCGCGTCCACACAGTCCTTGATGACACGCTGTGACAGAAGCGGACGGACGGCGTCATGGAACAGGACGTTGCGGTCCTCACCCTCCGCGAGGCCCTCGCCGAGGGCCGAGATGGCACGCTCGGTGGTCTCGTTCCGGGTCTGGCCGCCCTCGATCACCTTCGTGACTTTGGTGAGACCGGCCTTGGCGACGATCTTCTCCACGTCGGGCACGAAACCCGGTGCCATCAGCACGATCACGTCGTCGATCGAATCCGACTGCTCGAAGATCGACAGCGTGTGCTCGATGACAGCCTTCCCCGCGATCTTCAGCAGCTGCTTGGGGATCGACAGGCCCACGCGCTGGCCGGTACCACCGGCGAGCACGACTGCCGTGGTGCGGGGATGGGCTGCATGCGGCACAGACACAGAACGACCTACCTTGAGACGAGTGGGGGACGCTGTGATAGTCGCACTCTCCGTGACCGTCTCGCAAGGCGGACGCCGGATGCCCCTCACCCACAGGAAACCATCTGTTTACCCTTTGGCCAGCCACATTGGGGCGTCATCCGGCCAAGTGCGGCGTGACCGACACCACATCGGCACGCCGGACCGGTATGTACCTCCACGGGACCTCTACTTCGCGTCCGCTATTTCGCGATCGCGGTGTAAGTACTACGTAAGGGAAATCCCCTGCCCGTCAGCCCGTTTGCGTGCTTTCCGAGGTCCCGCGCTATTTCCGCGGTGCGTCCGCGACGTTGACGATGAGGTCGTTGGTCCCCATGTACATGATCCGCACCCGCACCCACTGGGCCGGCCGGCTCCTCAGTTTACGGACCACTCTGCGCAACGGTCCCCAGGGCCTGCTCTTGCGCACCTCCGTGACCGGGTACTCGTAGATCGGCCGCTTCTCCACGACGTCGTCGAGCACCCGCGCGACCTTCACGGGCGCCGCGTCCGGGGCGTACTTCAGCAGCAGGTCCCACGACTCCGACCTGGCGATCTGGCGCCCGGCCGGTCCCGAGACGGGGAAGGTGAAACGGAAGCCGCGCTCCCCCTGCCGGCTGCCCGC
Source organism: Streptomyces sp. S4.7 (assembly GCF_010384365.1). NCBI lineage: Bacteria > Bacillati > Actinomycetota > Actinomycetes > Kitasatosporales > Streptomycetaceae > Streptomyces > Streptomyces sp. S4.7. The sequence continues at coordinate 2,235,965 of NZ_CP048397.1, forward strand.
GTACGTCAACTCCTCGGCGGGCTTGCCCCGTCGGCGTACCACCAGTGACGGGTCCCGGACCATCACACCGGCGCCGAACAGCTCGCCCGCGACCGTGATGCGCTTGCCGTCGACCCTGATGTCACCGGCCTCCGCGTGGATCGGCCGGACCCACGAGCGCAGCGCGAGCTGCTTCTGGGGCCGGGTCGCGTACGGGACGAGATTGTGGACGGGCTCGCCTTCGCGCGCGCGTTCGCAGGCGCTCATCGCGCCGCGCTGGTCGATGGAGCGGGCGCCGATCCGTACCCGCCGTCCGGATTCCGGGAGTTCGGCGAAGCACTCCCAGACACCCTCGGTGAACGCGGCGTCGGCCGGAATCGTGACCGTGCCGTTGCCGGACATCGGGAAGACACGCTCCTGGGTACGGATGTCGGAGCGCACACAGACCAGCTTCAGGCCCTCGTGGACGACCGCCGCGGCCTGCGGGGCGACGAGGGAGAAGGCCACCGCGCCGCCGGACTCCACCACGCAGTCGGCGACCGGCGCGAAGTCACCCACGGCCGCGCGCTGGGCGGAGACGGTCCGCAGCTCGCCGAAGAGTTCCTCGTACTTCTTGGCGATCTGGCCGGGGTCGAACCGGGAGGCGTTCTTCACGGCCGCCGCGCTCATCCGGCGGCGCAGCGGCTCGTCGTCGATGAGGGTCAGCAGCGCCCGCGCGACGGCGTCGGGGTCCGACACGGGCACCAACAGGCCGTCCACACCGGGCTGGAGGATCTCCCGGGGGCCGTAGTCGCAGTCGCTGCTGACGACGGGCAGGCCGCAGCGCATGGCCTCCACGAGGGTCATGCCGAACGACTCGTGGCGCGAGGTGGACGCGGCGATGGCGCCCTTCGCCCACTCCGGCTCGATGGGCGAGACCGAGCCCATCAGCCGCACGCTGTTGTAGAGACCGAGCTTGTCGATCTGCTTACGGAGGTTCTCCTTCTCCGGACCCCCGCCGTAGATCCTCAGGTCCCACTCCGGGCGCTCGGCGACGACCTTGGCGAAGGCGTCGACGAGCACGCTGTACTGCTTCTCGGAGGAGAGCCGGCCGGCGGCGACGATCGTGGTGCCGGAGCCCGTGGACGGCTGGATGGACGGCTCGGGAACGCTGTTGGAGATGGCGAGCACACGGGTCGCGGGCAGCGGCATCTGCGCGCGGTAGACGGCGGCGTCGCCCTCGGAGACGGTGACGTAGGCGTCGAGCGCGTCGATGTGCTGGTACATCTCGTTGCGCAGCGCGGGCTTGTGATGGTTGTACGTCATGTGCTCCTGGCCGATGAGCACCGCGCTCGCGGGGGCGAACTGGGCGACGTACGCGGCGAGTCCGGGTCTGGTCCCGATGACGACGTCGGCGTCCGAGCCCGCGTAGTGGTCCCTGACCCGCTCGTCCGTCAGCTTGCTGTACTCGCGGTAGCGCGCCTCGTTGCGCGGGAAGTACTCGGCGGGCTGGAGATGGAGCGGATGGTCCTTCTCGTGCGCCGGGGACTCCTTCCAGGTGTGGATGAGCGGTACGAGGGTGATGCGGGGGTCCACGTCGAAGAGCGGGACGGGCCGGTGCCGGAAGACCGAGACGATCTCCACCTCATGCTGTTCGGCGAACTCCTCCGCGAGGTTCAGCGTGGTGCGGATGGTGCCGCCGATGCCATAGATGGTGTGGATGAGGAAGGAGATCTTCATCAACGCTCCGTTCGGTGTTCGGAATCCCGGGCGGTCATTCCCAAGTTCCCCTTCAGGTCCGGACGGGTTCCCGCGGCCCCCGGCCGCCCCCACATGCAGGACGGGCGAAGCCGACCGACGGTTGTGCGAGCACTTGCAAAGAAACCGCATGACTCATTATTCCGCCCATATCACTCAATACCCGTAGATGGGTTTCGGCCAGCCGTCGCGTCGCGCGGTCCGGGCACGACAAAGGTCGCGGCCCGCTCCGGACGGAGTGGACCGCGACCCTGTCGCGTGCGGTGCGTGACCCCTCGATCACTGCTCGAAATCGACCCTTACGGAAGCGGACCCGAGCCGGACGGAGTCCGCCCGGAACCGCTAGAACGGCTTGAAGTCGTCGTACTCCTTGTCCGCTTCGTCCCGCTCCGCGTCCCGGTCCCTGCGCCGTACGGCGGCGGGCCGCGGCGCGTCGAGCCGGTGGTCCTCGCCGCGCCGCCCGAGCATCTCGGCGCCGGCCATCACGGTCGGCTCCCAGTCGAAGACGACCGCGTCGTCCTCGGGGCCGATCGCCACGCCGTCGCCGGAGCGGGCCCCGGCCTTCATCAGTTCGCCCTCGACGCCGAGCCTGCTGAGCCGGTCCGCGAGATAGCCGACCGCCTCGTCGTTGCTGAAGTCCGTCTGCCTGACCCAGCGTTCGGGCTTCTCGCCCCGTACGCGGTACAGGCCGTCCTCCTCCAGCGAGACGGTGAAGCCCGAGTCGTCGACCGCCTTCGGCCGGATGACGACCCGGGTCGCCTCCTCCACGGGCTTCGCCGCGCGCTGGGCGGCGATGATCTCGGCGAGGGCGAAGGAGAGCTCCTTGAGGCCGGTACGGGCCACGGCGGAGACCTCGTACACGCGCAGGCCGCGCGCCTCCAGCTCGGGACGGATCATCTCGGCCAGATCCAGGCCGTCCGGGATGTCGATCTTGTTGAGGACCGCGATGCGCGGGCGGTCGTCGAGACCGCCGTACTGCTTCAGCTCCTCCTCGATCGTGTCGAGGTCGGAGATGGGGTCGCGATCGGACTCCAGCGTGGCGGTGTCCAGGATGTGCACGAGGACCGAGCAGCGCTCCACATGGCGCAGGAACTCAAGGCCCAGGCCGCGGCCCTGGCTGGCGCCCGGGATCAGACCGGGGACGTCCGCGATGGTGTAGACGGTCGAACCCGCGGTGACGACGCCCAGGTTGGGGACGAGCGTCGTGAACGGGTAGTCGGCGATCTTGGGCTTGGCCGCGGAGAGCACGGAGATCAGCGACGACTTCCCGGCGCTCGGGTAGCCGACGAGCGCGACGTCGGCGACGGTCTTGAGCTCCAGGACGATGTCGCCGGAGCGGCCGGGCTCGCCGAGGAGCGCGAAGCCGGGGGCCTTGCGGCGGGCGGAGGCGAGAGCGGCGTTGCCGAGACCGCCGCGACCGCCTTCGGCGGCGACGTAGGTGGTGCCCTGACCGACGAGGTCGGCGAGCACGTTGCCCTTCTTGTCGAGGATGACGGTGCCGTCCGGGACGGGCAGGACGAGGTCCTGGCCGTCCTTGCCGGAACGGTTGGCGCCCTCGCCGGGCCTGCCGTTGGTGGCCTTGCGGTGCGGCGAGTGGTGGTATTCGAGCAGCGTGGTCACCGACTGGTCGACGACCAGGATGACGTCGCCGCCCCGGCCGCCGGTGCCGCCGTCGGGTCCGCCGAGGGGCTTGAACTTCTCACGGTGGACGGAGGCGCAGCCGTGGCCCCCGTTACCCGCGGCGACATGCAGCTCGACGCGGTCCACGAAGGTGGTCATGGTGGTGCCTCCAGTACATACGGAAAGTCCTGCGTTGACTTCAACGGTTGCAACAAGCGAAGGGCGGACCCGCTTCCCCTACGGGAAGTGAGGTCCGCCCTCGCGAGGAACCGATCGAATTCGCTCTACGGGTACCGAGTTACTCGGCGACCGGAACGATGTTCACGACCTTGCGGCCACGGCTCTTGCCGAACTCGACCGCGCCGGGGGCGAGGGCGAACAGCGTGTCGTCGCCACCACGGCCCACACCCGAACCGGGGTGGAAGTGGGTGCCGCGCTGACGGACGAGGATCTCACCGGCGAGCACGACCTGACCGCCGAAGCGCTTCACGCCGAGCCGCTGAGCGTTCGAGTCGCGCCCGTTACGGGTGGACGATGCGCCCTTCTTGTGTGCCATGTCTCCTCAGTCCCTTACTTCTTCGCGGCCGCGGGAATAGCGGTGACCTTGATCGCCGTGTACTGCTGGCGGTGACCCTGACGACGGCGGTAGCCGGTCTTGTTCTTGTAGCGAAGGATGTCGATCTTCGCGCCCTTGTGGTGGTCCACGACCTCGGCGGTGACCTTGATGCCGTCCAGGACCCACGGGTCGCTGGTCACGGCGTCGCCGTCGACCACGAGCAGGGTCGAGAGCTCGACCGTGTCGCCAACCTTGGCAGTGGGAATCTTGTCAACCTCAACGATGTCGTCAACAGCAACCTTGTGCTGACGACCACCGCTGCGCACGATGGCGTACACGCGGATCTCACTCTCGCTCGGAACGGAACTCCTGAAGCCAGCCGCCGCAACCGGATGGTGACGAGCGGCCTCCGCCGACGGCGTCGAGGACAGCCACCGGAAGGTGAGGTGCTCAGGAGTAGGCGCGCACAGAAACACGCCGACGGTCAAGAGTACGGGGCGGCCGCGTGGGGGGTCAAACCAGGTGGGGGCCGGGACACCCCCTAGGGTGTCGTGATGGTCTCACCCCTCTCGCCGGCCCGGGCCGGAAGCCCGTCGTCCGACTCCGCTCCCGTCGGCGGCGGTGCCGGTGCCGTGGAGCGGGATCCGTTCTTCGACAACGCGAAGTACCTGGCCATCGCGCTGGTCGCCGTCGGGCACGCGTGGGAGCCGCTGCCGGGCAGCGGGCGGGTAGTCGAGGCCCTCTACACCTTCGTGTACGCGTTCCACATGCCCGTCTTCATCGTGCTCGCGGGCTACTTCTCGCGCGGCTTCGACCTGAGCCCGAAGCGGCTGTGGCGGCTGGTCACCGGGGTCCTGGTGCCGTACGCCGTCTTCGAGGTGGCGTACACGCTCTTCCACCGCGCGGTGGAGGACCCCGGCTTCCCGCTGACGCCCGCCGACCCGTACTGGATCCTCTGGTTCCTGCCCGCCCTGTTCCTGTGGCGGATCACGGCGCCGCTCTGGCAGCTGGTCCGGTGGCCGGTGCCGCTGGCCCTCGCGATCGCCGCGCTCGCCTCGATGTCGACCGGGATCGGGGACGACCTCCAGCTCATGCGTGTCCTGCAGTTCCTGCCGTTCTTCGTCCTGGGACTGCGACTGCGCCCCGAGCACTTCGCGTATCTGCGCCGCGCCTGGGTACGGGCCGCCGCGCTGCCTGTCTTTCTGGCCGCCCTGCTGGTGGCGTACTGGTCGGTCCCGCGTGTCACCACCTCGTGGCTGTTCAGGAGCTACAGCGCCCGCGAGCTGAACGAGCCGGTGTGGACCGGCGCGGCGATGACCCTGCTGCTGTTCGCCGCCGCGATCGTGCTGGGCGCGTGCTTCCTGGCCTGGGTCCCGCGCCGCCGCCTGTGGATGACCGCACTGGGCGCCGGCACGCTCTACGGCTATCTGCTGCACGGCTTCTTCATCCGTGGCGCCCGGTACCTCGGCGGCTACGACGACCCTTTCCTGGAGACCCCACCGGGCCGGGTCGCGGTGACGCTGGCGGCCGCGCTGCTGGTGACGGCGCTGTGCACGCCGCCCGTACAGCGGCTGTTCCGGTACGCCGTGGAACCGAGGATGCGGTGGGCGCTCCGGCGGGACGGGGACGGGACGCAGGCGTAGCCGGGCCCGCACCGGGACGTATGCTCAACCGTCGTCAAACATGCTCGGGCATCCGAAAGGCAGCAGCGTGAACTACAGGGTCCAGCCAACCGCCCAGGTCGACGAGACCGCGGTGGTCGGTGACGGCAGCAGCGTCTGGGAGCTCGCGCAGATCCGGGAGAACGCGCGCCTGGGTGAGAACTGTGTGGTGGGGCGTGGTGCCTACGTCGGGACCGGGGTGCGGATCGGCGACAACGTCAAGATCCAGAACTACGCGCTGGTGTACGAGCCCGCCGAGCTGGCCGACGGTGTCTTCATCGGGCCCGCCGTCGTCCTCACCAACGATCTGAACCCCCGCTCCGTCGACCCCGACGGCAAGCTCAAGCGCGGCTCCGACTGGGAGGCGGTCGGTGTGAGGATCGCGGAGGGTGCCTCGCTGGGCGCCCGGTCGGTCTGCGTCGCGCCCGTGCGTATCGGGCGCTGGGCGATGATCGCGGCCGGGGCCGTCGTCACCCGGGACGTACCGGACTTCGGGCTGGTCGTGGGTGTCCCGGCCCACCGGATCGGCTGGGTCGGGCGGGCAGGCGTGAAGCTCGTGGAGCGGGCCGGGGGGCCCGGGGTGTGGGAGTGCCCCAGGACCGGGGCGCTGCACGACGAGAAGGACGGCGTCCTGACGGAGCGCGCGTGATCCTGACGGAGCGCGCGCAGGCGTCGGCGCCGATACGGCGCGAGGCCCGAACCGGCTTGCGGTTCGGGCCTCTTGCGGTTCCGTGCGGAGCGTCAGCCGCCGATGACGACGCGGCGAACACCGCGCCAGGCGTCCGGGTCGGTGGTGCGCCGGCCGTCGACGAGCACCGTGACGTCGGGCAGGTCGGCGGGCTTCAGATCGCGGTACTCGGCGTGGTCGGCCTGGAGCACGGCCGCCGTGACCTTCTGGCCCTCGTGCGGCGGCAGGCCGTGCGCCGTCAGCTCCTCGGAGGTGTACATCGGGTCGGAGACGTACGGCACGGCGCCGCGCGCCCGCAGCGCATCGACGGTCGGGAAGACACCGGAGAACGCCGTCTCCTTCACGCCGCCGCGGTAGGCCGCGCCCAGCACGAGCACGTTGACGCCGGTCAGGTCGCCGTACGCCGCGGCCAGCAGGTCCACCGCGTACTCGGGCATCGCGGCGTTCGCCTCGCGCGCCGAGCGCACGACGGTCGCCGCCGGGTCGTTCCACAGGTACATCCGCGGGTAGATCGGGATGCAGTGGCCGCCGACGGCGATGCCGGGCTGGTGGATGTGGCTGTACGGCTGGCTGTTGCAGGCCTCGATGACCTTCTTGACGTCGATGTCGTTCTGGTCGGCGAAGCGCGCGAACTGGTTGGCCAGGCCGATGTTGACGTCGCGGTACGTGGTCTCGGCGAGCTTGGCCAGCTCGGACGCCTCGGCGGTGCCGAGATCCCACACGCCGTTCTCGCGCGGCAGGTCCTCGCGTACGTCGAAGTCGAGCACGGCCTCGTAGAAGTCGACGCCGTGCTTGGCCGACGCCTCGTCGATGCCGCCGACGAGCTTGGGGTAGCGGCGCAGGTCGGCGAAGACCCGGCCGGTCAGGACGCGTTCGGGTGAGAAGACGAGGTGGAAGTCCTCGCCGGGGGTGAGCCCCGAGCCCTCCTGGAGCATCGGCGCCCAGCGGGTGCGGGTGGTGCCGACGGGCAGGGTGGTCTCGTAGCTGACGAGGGTGCCGGGCTTGAGGCCCTTGGCGATCGCCTTCGTCGCCGAGTCCATCCAGCCGAAGTCGGGCACGCCCTCGGCGTCCACGAAGAGCGGGACGACGACCACGACGGCGTCGCACTGCGCGACGGCGGCGGCGGTGTCGGTCGTGGCCGTCAGCAGCCCGGCGTCGACGGTCTGCTTGAGCTTGACGTCGAGGTCGTGCTCGCCGGGGAAGGGCTCCGTACCGGCGTTGACCAGCTCGACGACCTTCTCGTTGACGTCGGCGCCGAAGACGCGGTGGCCCTTGGCGGCGAACTGCACGGCGAGCGGCAGACCGATCTTGCCGAGCGCGACTACACAGATATTCATCGGACTACTTTCCTCTTGAACCGGGGCAGCAGGCGTCGTACCCGCGCGCGGAAGGACGGTGTCGGCTCCCACAGCGGAGCCGTGGTGATCACCAGTCGCCCCTTGGGATTCACATTGGCCGACGCCCGGTACGGGACGGTGTCGCCCCACCGGCGGGCCAGCGGCATCGGCAGACCCTGCGTACGGATCGGGATCTCGTAGGTCGATCCGGCGACGTCCACGTAGACACGGACGCCTCCCTTGACCTTGACCGCCGGAAGCGGAATCCGGGCGGTGAGTATGGTGCCGCCGCCACCGGGCTCCAAGACACGGTTGAACTCCCCCACAGGGTCGGGGAGTTGGTGCCCCGCGGGCAGTCGGCGTGCCGCCGCCTTGTCCGCGCTGTTCGGCATCGCGGTCCGGGCCATCCGGATCACGGCGGAGTCCGTGTCTCCGATCACACCGATCCGTACGGCGACGGCCAGGGAGAGCGCGGTCCCCTTCTGTTCCCATTCCGCCGAAATCAGCCGGGTGCCGTTGGCGAGCCGGCCGGGGACCGCCTCCCCGACCAGTTCGTAGGCCCGGTCGGGCAGTTGGACGACCGGAGCACGCAGACCGGGGTAGGCGGCGAACGCCCGCCCGCCGTCGAGCAGGAACGGCGGCGCACCGTGCTCGGCCTCGTCCGAGATCGCCTTCAAGAGCTCGGTCAGGGCACCTCGCTGTGCGAGCAGAATCCGCACCCGTCTCTTGACGTCGAGCGAGTCACGCAGCTCGTCCGTCAGGTAGTCGTCGGCGAGTTCGGCGATCCCCGTGCACAGCTCGCGCTGGGTCCCGGGGTCGAGCGGCAGGAAGTCGTCCTGGACGAGCTTGGCCAGCTCCCAGGTGAAGTGCCGCTTGAACACGGCGTCCCGCCGCGGACCCGCCTCGATCAGACCGGCCGCGTGCCGCATGATGCGGGTGGTGCAGCGCAGCCTGGCCAGATGGTCGGCTCGGTAGGTGATGTTGCTCGCGTCGCCGCGCTTCACCGCGTAGTAGTACGTGTAGTCGCCGAGGACGGAGATCCGGGCGGCCCGCACGCACGCCTCGATGGTGAACGGCTGGTCGCTGCCGACCGGCAGGTCCTCGGGGAACCGCAGCTTGTGCTGCTCCACCAGCTCGCGCCGGAAGAGCTTGGTGTTGGAGAGGGTGAACGGCAGATCGGAGCCGTACAGGCTGACGTCCGGATCGTTCTTCTTGTACATCGCCTGGCGCACGTAGCGGCCGTTGGTGCCGACCATCTTGCCGATCACCACGTCCGAGCCGTGCTCGTCGGCGCAGGCGACCATGCGCTCCAGCGCTTCTTCACCGAGGTAGTCGTCGGAACCGATGAAGTAGACGAAGCGGCCGGTGGCGACCTCGAGGGCGCGGTTGCTCGGAGCCGCCGGGCCACCGCTGTTCTCCTGATGGATGACCTTGACGGTGCCCGGGTACAACTCGGCGAACCGGTCGAGTTCGGCACCGCTGTCGTCGGTCGAGCCGTCGTTCACGGCCACGACCTCCAGCCGGCCGAGACCGATGGTCTGGCCGACGAGCGAGTTCAGGCACTCGGTCAGGTACGGCATCGTGTTGTACACCGCCACCACGACCGTCACATCGGGCGTGGTGCTCATGCCGCCACCCGAGTCGCCGGGACTCCGGTCTCGCCGCGCGGACGGCCCAGGAGCCGGGAGTAGACGCCGTCGAGGATCTCGGCCTGCGCCTCCCAGGTCCACTCGGAGAGCAGACCCCGGTCCTCGTACACGTCCCGGTACTTCTTGGGGTCGGCAAGGACCGCCTTGGCCGCGCGCACGTAGTCCGAGACGTCCTCGGCCGTGAAGACCTCACCCTGCCCGGTCTTCGCCACCATCTCCCCCATCGTCTTCACATCGCTGACCACGAACGGCAGCCTGGCGTGCGAGTACTCGAAGAACTTGGTGATCAGGGCGATCTCGTGGTTGGGCCAGTGGTGTATCGGGATGACACCCACATCGGCCGCCGAGAGGAACGGCACGACCTGGTAGTGCGGTACGTACGGGAGTATGTGGACCCGCTCGGTCACACCCAGCTCCGCCGCCCGTACCAGCAGCGACTTCATGTACTCCGAGCCCGGCCGCAGCACCACGAACGCGACATGGACGCCGGGCAGGCTCGGGAGTGACTCGACCATGATGTCGAGTCCGCGCTGCGGGGCCGCGGCGCCGCTGTAGACCGTGAGCGGGACATCGGGGCCGATCCCGCACAGCTCGCGCAGATCGGGCACCGGCTCGGCGGCCTGCTCCGGGGAGATCTCCGCGTCCGGGGCGTTGAGCACGATCTCCGGGGTGGCGGGGAGACCGTGGCGCTCCACGAGCATCTCGCCGAGCGTCCCCGAGACGGTGGTGACCGCGTCGGCGTGCCTCGCGTACTCGCTCTCGTGCGCGCACTGGGCGATGTGCCAGCGGGGGTGCGGGTTCCACGGCTTGATGCCCGGCAGGAACTCGTGTGCGTCCCAGACCAGCTTGACCTCTCGGCCCTTGCCCTTGGCGCGCAGTTTCGCCCGAGCGCCCACACCGATCATGCGGAAGTCGTTCGCATGGATCAGGTCGGGTTCGAGGGCGTCGATGACCTTGCCGTACGCCAGCTCCAGATCCCACAGGAACGGGTCGAGCCGCCGCCACGCGCGGACACCCATCGTCCGCTGCCAGAAGGCGGTGGAGAAGCGGTCCAGCGAGGACGTCATGTCCTTCCGGCGACGCTCCAGGGAACGCGCCTGTCCCGCGCGCAGGCCCACCCACTTGCTCAGCACATTGGAGGCGACGCGCGGCGGGATCAAGGCCAGTTTCCGGAAGGTCGAGCCCGCCAGCTTCGCCTCGATCAGCCGCAGATTGAGCTCGGCGCGCCATGCCTTCATCCGCTGCGTGCGGTAGGCCGCGAGCGGTCCCGGACGGTAGGCGAGGGGGGCGCGCAGGATCGCGCGCCGGTACTCGTAGCGCCGCCTGTGCATGGGACCCGGCACGTGGAGCAGCCTGACCTCGGCGTCCCCGAGATGCCATGTCTGCTCGGTCTTGTTCGGCGACTTGCCCAGCAGAACGACGTCCCAGCCGGCCGCCGCGGCCGAACGTGCTTCCTTCTGTACGCGCGAATCGCCGTTCACGCCGTTGTCGACGAGCATCACGATCCGCCCGCGCGGACTCTCATGACGCCGTGCCACCAAGTTGTCAGCCGACATGGCTCGCGCTGTCTCCCGTCTCGAAAACCACTGTGCGACCGTTCGCGGCCGACTCCAGAACGGACGCTGCCACCTCCACCGTTCGCAGCCCCTGCCGCAGTGTGCAGATGTCGTGCGACTCCCCGAGCACGGCGTCGCGGAACAGCTCGTGCTCCACCAGCAGCGGCTCGCGCTTGGGGATGGCGTAGCGGATCATGTCGCCCTCGGCGACGCCGCGGAACGCGCGCAGCGCCTCCCACTCGGTGGTCACCGCGGCGTTGGAGAAGAAGGTCAGGTCGGCGGTCAGCGTGTCGGCGATGAAGCAGCCGCGCTCACCGGTGACCGAGGTGAAGCGCTCCTTGAGCGGGCTCAGCCAGTTCACCAGGTGGTTGACCATCGTGCCGTCGGAGAGCCGGCCCACGGCGGAGACCATGTCCTCGTGCGGACGGCCGCTCTTGGACACCGTGTGGGCGGAGATCGAGGTGTACGTCTGGCCGGTCACCCAGCCGGTCAGGTCGATGTCGTGGGTGGCGAGGTCCTTGACCACGCCGACATCGGCGATCCGGTGCGGGAACGGACCCTGACGGCGCGTCACCACCTGGTACACGTCGCCGAGTTCACCGGCCTCCAGGCGGGAGCGCAGGCTGCGCAGCGCCGGGTTGCAGCGCTCGATGTGGCCGACGCCCGCGACGAGGTCGCGCGATTCGAACGCCTCGACCAGACGGCGCGCGCCGTCGACGGTGTCGGCCAGCGGCTTCTCGATGAGCGCGCTCACCCCGGCCTCGGCGAGCTGGAGCCCGACCTCCTCGTGCAGGGCGGTCGGGCAGGCGATGACGGCGTAGTCGACGCCGATCGCGAGCAGTTCCTCGACGGTGGCGAGGACGGGCGCGCCCTGCGCCAGTCCGTTCTTGTCGCCGAGCGGGTCGACGACACCGACGAGCGTGACGCCGTCGAGGCCGACCAGTACGCGGGCGTGGTGGCGCCCCATCGAGCCCAGGCCGATCAGGCCGGCGCGCAGTCCCCCGGTGGTCACAGGTTCTCTCCCAGCTCATTCACGGCGGAAACGATTCGCTCCAGGTCCGACTTGGAGAGCGAGGGGTGCACGGGCAGCGAGACGACCTCGGCGGCGGCCCGCTCGGTCTCCGGCAGGTCCCAGTTCCGGCCGGCCTTCTGGTCCGGCTCCCAGAACGGCCGCAGCCGGTGGATGGGGGTGGGGTAGTACACGGCGTTGCCGACGCCCGCCTCGGTGAGCTTCGCCATCGCGGCGTCGCGGTCACCGGTGATCCGGACGGTGTACTGGTGGTAGACGTGGTACGCGCCCTCGGCGACCGGCGGCGTCACCACACCGGGCGCGGTGATGTGCTCGCTCAGGTACGCGGCGTTGGCGCGGCGCTGCTCGGTCCAGCCGCCGAGCTTGCCGAGCTGCACCCGGCCGACGGCGGCGGCCACGTCGGTGAGGCGCATGTTGGCGCCGACGATCTCGTTCGCGTACCGCTGCTCCATGCCCTGGTTGCGCAGCAGGCGCAGGGTGCGGGCGACCTCGGCGTCACCGGTGGAGATCATGCCGCCTTCGAGGGAGTGCATGTTCTTCGTCGGGTAGAAGCTGAAGGTGCCGCCGGAGCCGAAGGCGCCGACCGGCGTGCCGTGCAGCGACGCGGCGTGCGCCTGGCAGGCGTCCTCCACGACGGCGAGCTTGTGCTTGTCGGCGATGGGCATCAGCTTGTCCATCGACGCCGGGTTGCCGTAGAGGTGCACCGGCATGATGGCGGCGGTGCGCGGGGTGATCGCGGCCTCGACGGCCGCCGGGTCGAGCCCGAAGTTGCCGGGCTCGATGTCGGCGAAGACGACGTCGGCGCCGACGAGGCGGACGGCGTTGGCCGACGCGGCGAACGAGAACGACGGCACGATCACCTCGTCGCCCGGGCCGATGCCGAGGGCGAGCAGCAGGAGATGGAGTGCCGAAGTGCCGGAGTTCACGGCCACGCAGTGGCGGCCGGCGACGAGTTCGGCGAAGCCTTCCTCGAAAGCGGCCACCTCGGGGCCCTGTACGACCCGGCCGGTGCGCAGTACGCGTACAGCGGCCTCGATCTCCTCTTCCCCGATGACGGGGCGGGCAGCGGGAATGGGCTGCACTTCACTGCTCGACATGGACGTCGTCCTCCTTGAACACCGCGAAAGCTCTCTGTGGCAGAGGCCAGGAGTGCAGCGGGCGTCTCACGAGGCCGCGTGTACTCCTACGGCGCGATTGGCCGACGCCCTGCCGAGGAATGTGGGACCGCTGTCCCTGGACGGGCCGGTCTCCGACCGCAGGTTCCGGGCGGAGACTGTCGACGGCGGGGACCGCCAGTCACATTATCAGGGATTTCCGACCGAATTTCGGCCCTGTTAACCGGCAATCGCATCAATTCCGAAACAGAAGAGCCCGTGCCCATCACTGGATTCACAGTGATGGGCACGGGCCGATCAACCGGCTGTCACCAAACGTTCAGCTGAACAGCTCAGCCATCCGTGGGGACCGACACGGCCGGGGCCGACTGCTGTTCGGCAGCCGATGTCTTCTTGGCCACGGACTTCGCGGCCGCCTTCTTGGTGGTGGTCTTCTTCGCGGCGGTCTTCTTGGCGGCCGTCTTCTTCGTCGCCGCCTTCTTGGCCGTGGCCTTCTTGGCGGTCTTTCGAGCCGCCTTCTTGGCCGGAGCGGAAGATTCCGCATTGTCGTCGCCGTCGGACCGATCAGCGTGTCCCTCGGATTCGGCCGATTCCGCGGGGGCCGGGGCCGTCTCCGGCGCCGAATCCACCACGAGGACCGCTCCCTCCTCGGCGCCCGCCGGCGAACCGGCCGGAGCCGACGCCTTACGGGTCGCCCTGCGGCGCGCCCGCGGCGGTGCCGCCTCGGGCGTGTCGCCGGACGGCGTGTCACCGGACGGCGTGTCACCGGCGGGCTCGGCCGATACGGCCTCCGGCTCCGCCGCGACCGGCGCCGCCGACTGCTCGACGACGACCTCGGCCGCCTGCTCCGCGACCTCGTCCGACCCGGCCGCCTTCGGCGAACCGGCCGGAGCCGACGCCTTACGGGTGGCCCTGCGGCGGGGGCGGCCCTGCGGGGCCGCCTCCTCCACCACTTCCTCGGGTTCGGCCACCGGCACGGACGAGGCGACCGGGACCGGCACCTGCGCCTGCTCGTCGGGGCGCACCCGCTGCTCGGGCTCCGCCGAACGCGGCGAACCGGCCGGAGCCGACGCCTTGCGCGAGGCCCGGCGGCGCGAACGCCCGCCACGGGCGGCCGTCTCGGCCTCCGCGACGCTGCTGTACAGCTCCTCGTCGGGCACGAACTCCGGCGCGGGCAGCGCCACCGGGGTAGCGACCTCCGCCGCGACCTCGGCCTCGGACTCGGTCTCCGCCGGACCCTCGGCCGTCTCGTGGTCGTGGTCATGGCTGTGGTCGTGGTCCGCGCCGGACCCGCCGCGGCGCTTCTTCGCGCGCTTGCCGTTGCCGCCACCGCCGGCGCCGCCACCGCCACCGGAGCCGGTCGGCTGCTCCATGTGGACGATCACGCCTCGCCCGTTGCAGTGGACACAGGTCTCGGAGAACGACTCCAGCAGACCCTGGCCGACGCGCTTACGGGTCATCTGGACCAGGCCCAGCGACGTCACTTCGGCGACCTGGTGCTTCGTACGGTCCCGGCCCAGGCACTCCAGCAGCCGCCGCAGCACCAGATCCCGGTTCGATTCGAGGACCATGTCGATGAAGTCGATGACGACGATGCCGCCGAGGTCACGCAGCCGCAGCTGACGCACGATCTCCTCGGCCGCCTCCAGGTTGTTCCTGGTGACGGTCTCTTCGAGGTTGCCGCCCTGACCGGTGAACTTCCCGGTGTTGACGTCGACCACGATCATGGCCTCGGTCTTGTCGATCACCAGCGAGCCACCGCTCGGCAGCCAGACCTTGCGGTCCAGCGCCTTCATCAGCTGCTCGTCGATCCGGTACGAGGCGAAGACGTCGACCTCGCTCGTCCAGCGGTTCAGCCGGTCGGACAGGTCGGGCGCCACGTGCGCCACATAACCGTGGATGGTCTGCCACGCCTCGTCACCGCTGACGATGACCTTGGTGAAGTCCTCGTTGAAGATGTCGCGCACGACCCGGACGGTCATGTCCGGCTCACCGTAGAGAAGGGTCGGGGCGTTGCCGCTCTTCGCCTTCTTCTGGATGTCCTCCCACTGCGACTGGAGGCGCTCGACGTCACGGCGCAGCTCGTCCTCGCTCGCGCCCTCGGCGGCAGTGCGGACGATGACGCCCGCGTCCTCGGGGACGATCTTCTTCAGGATGGTCTTCAGCCGCGCCCGCTCGGTGTCCGGGAGCTTGCGGCTGATGCCGGTCATCGAGCCCTCGGGGACGTACACGAGGTAACGGCCGGGGAGCGAGACCTGGCTGGTGAGACGCGCGCCCTTGTGACCGATCGGGTCCTTCGTCACCTGGACGAGGACCGACTGGCCGGACTTGAGCGCGGTCTCGATACGGCGCGGGCCGCCCGACATGCCCAGCGCCTCGAAGTTGACCTCACCGGCGTACAGGACGGCGTTGCGTCCCTTGCCGATGTCCACGAAGGCGGCCTCCATGGACGGCAGTACGTTCTGCACCTTGCCCAGGTAGACGTTGCCGACGTAGCTGGTGGCCTGCTCCTTGTTGACGTAGTGCTCGACGAGCACGTCGTCCTCGAGGACACCGATCTGGGTGCGCTCGCCGCTCTGCCGGACGACCATCACACGCTCGACGGCCTCACGGCGCGCCAGGAACTCCGCCTCGGTGATGATCGGCACACGGCGGCGGCCCTGCTCGCGCCCCTCGCGGCGGCGCTGCTTCTTCGCTTCGAGACGGGTCGAGCCCTTGATGGACTGGACCTCGTCCACGCCGGTGCCGGGCTCGGTGTCCTTCGTACGGCGCTCCCGCGGCTCACGGACCTTGACGACCGTACGCTCCGGGTCGTCCACGCCGTTGTTCTCGGTGTCGGAGCCGCCGTCGCCGCTGCGACGGCGCCTGCGGCGACGCCGGCGGCTGCTGCTGCTTCCGCCGCCCGACTGGCCGGCGGAGTCGTCGTCGTCCTGCTCGTCCAAGTCGCCCTCGACAGCGGTGTCGCCGTCGGTGTCGGCAGCCTCCTGCGACACCTGCTTCCTGCCGCGCTCGCGGCTCCGCTCCTCGGGCGCGTCCTCGGACTGTTCGTCCGACTGCTCGTCGGCCTCGGCCGACTCGCCGCGGCGACGGCGGCGGCCGCCCCTGCGGCGGCGGCGCGAGGGACGGTCGTAGTCGTCGGACTCGTCCGAATCGGACTCGTCACCCTCGGCGGACTGCTCGGTGCCGGACTCGTCGTCGGCGTCCCGCTCGGCGGCGGGGGCCTGCGCGGGCGCGGGCTCGGCCGCTTCGGCGGACTCACCGCGGCGACGGCGCCGACGGCGGCCCGAGGGCTCGGGCGCGGGCGCGGCCGTGGTCTCGTCCTCGATGTCGAAATCGTCGACGTCACCGCCGTCCTCGACGTCACCGGCGGCGGCCATCGCGGCGGCCGTCTCGGGGGTCTGGAACATCGGCTCGGCGAAGACGGGCGCCTGGAAGACGGCCACGGCGGGCCGGTTGGCACGCCGGCGCGACCGCTCGGGCGCCTCGGTCTCGCCGTCCTTCGTGGCGGCGGGGCCGGAGCCGTTGCGCTGCTCGGCCTTCCTGCTCCTGGGCTCGGGCTTCGTCTCGGTCTTCGGCGCGGGCGCCGGCTCCGTACTCGACTCGGCCTTCGGCTCGGTGGACTCGGACGCGCCACCGGCCCTGCGGCGGCCGCGGCCACGGGTCGCGGCCTTCTCCGCGGCCTCGACCCGCTCCTCGTCGGCGGTGATCTGCGTGACGGCGGTCGCGGGCAGCGTCTCGCCCTGCGTGGTCTCTTCGTCCGCCTCGGCGGCGGGGGTGGTGGCCGGTGCGGTCACCTTCCGGGTCGCGCGGCGGCGGGCACGCGGCGGCGCGGCCTCCTCGGCCACCGACTCGGGAGCGGTCTCGACGACCGGCTCCGGCGCACTCTCGGCGGGGGCGGCGACCTTACGGGTGGCGCGGCGGCGGGCACGCGGCGGCGCGGCCTCCTCGGCGACGGGCTCGGCGGCGGGCTCCGGGGCGGCGACGGCCGCGGGAGCGGCGGGCTCGACCACGGGCTCGACGACCTGTTCGGCGACCGTCTCGGCGGGAGCGGCGACCTTACGGGTCGCGCGGCGCCGGGCGCGCGGGGGCGCGACCTCCTCCGCCGCCGGCTCGGCGAGCGTCTCGGCCGCGGCGACCTCGGGTGCGGGCTCGGCCACGATCTCCACGGGAGCGGTGGCCTTACGGGTGGCGCGGCGGCGGGCACGCGGCGGCGCGGCCTCCTCGGCCACCGGCTCGCCGGCGGGCTCGACCGCGCCGTCCTGCGTCACGTCGTCGGCCCCGGCCGCCGCGGACGGCGGCCCCGCGGGACGCGACGCGGCGCGGCGCCTGCGGCGCGGCGGCAGCGTGTCGCTGGGGCTGTTCAGTTCTTCTTCGGTGTCCCGGTTCGTACCGGGCTCGTTCTGGGACATGCGGGCGGTTCTCCCGTCACGCTCCCGGGCGCCACGCCTTGATCCGGTCCGGCCGCGGCCCGCGCCAGTGCGCGAATGCCGCCGTCCGGGGCGCGGGCGCCGCACAGGAGCTGTTATGTCTGGGTCGCCGGTTCCGTTCGTACGCGTTTGTACGTACGGCCTGGCGAAAGTCTTCGTGGTCAGCGCGCCGCCCGACCCAGGTGGCTCCCGAGGCAGTTCGAGGGCAGCGCTACAACAACCGTCCCTACGCGGAACCTGCACCTTCCGGCGCCTTCGCGGCGGCGGGTCCGGCGGCCATGGACAGGCCTGCCGTGACTGCCTCGCGGTCGGGCGCGAGCGGGTCGGTCACCGTTCCGGACTCCTCGTCGAAGAGCCCCTGCGCCAGCCTGGTCACCGCTGCGGGGACCGGCGGCGCCAGGTCGGCCACAGCTCGGAGACCGGAAAGGACGTCGTCGGGTCGTACGGCGGGTGTCACGTGCCGAACAACCAGCCGCAGTATCGCACAGCGCTCGCCCTGCGGCCTATCGGCCTGTGGAGGAAGCGTCCGCAGGTCGACGACGGCTTCCCGGGCGTCGAAGGTGCGCATGCCGTTCTTCGCGCGCCGCTCGACCTCCACCACCTCGGCGGCGAGGAAGGCGGCCACGGCGCGCCCGGCCTCTTCCTCGTCCACCCCGTCGAGCCGCAGCTCCCACTCCGAGGCGGTGAGCCGGTCGGCGAGTCCCGAGGTACGGGCCTCGACGGCGTCGATGATGTCGAGCCCGGTGGGCAGCGACTCGTCGAGCAGTTCGCGCAGGGTGTCCGGGTCGCGTGGCGCCGCGAGGGCGATCTCCAGGTACTCGGCCTCGCTGCCCGTGCCGGTGGGTGCGGCATTGGCGTAACTGACCTTCGGATGCGGGGTGAAGCCCGCCGAGTACGCCATGGGGACGTCGGCGCGGCGCAGTGCCCGCTCGAAGGCGCGCTGGAAATCGCGGTGGCTGGTGAACCGGAGGCGGCCACGCTTGGTGTAACGCAGTCGGATGCGCTGCACCGCCGGCGCGGGCGGTGGGCCTTCGGGCTGTCGCTTGCCCAGTGGTTCTTCTCCTCGGTGCGGGGTGCGCGCGGTGGCGCACACCCTCGAAATCGCGCGGCCGACCGGGCGGTCGGCCCCGGGAACCCGGCTCACACCTGCTTGCGCAGGGAGATCTCGGGTGCGGGTACCGCGCCGGGGACGGTTGTTGTACTACCCAGCGTACGCGCCCCGTCGACCGGCCACGCCACAGGCTCGGCCGGGCGGGGAGGGCCGACCAGCGCGCGCCACGCGTCGCGGCGGGCCTGCCGGACCGTTTCGCCCGCTGAGCGCAGTGCGCTCCCGACGGCCCGGCCCGCCTCGATGGCGGCGCTCCTGGCCGGGACCCGGACATGGTCGCGCAGGAGGTGCCCGACCGGGGTGCAGACGGCGCGGTAGAACCAGCTCACGGGCTGCCCGATCAGAATCCAGGCCAGCCATTTCAGCGCCCGGCCCACGGCCCGGGAGATCTGTCCGGCGATCCGCCAGGCAACGCCGAAGGCGGCGGCGATCTCCCGGCCGACGGGGGCGAGGACCGCGCGGTGGAACCAGCCGAGCGGGGTGATCAGCAGGGTGACGACGAGCCATCCGAGCGCCGTCCCGATACCGGCGGCGATCAGCGCGATGCCTCTGCCGAGCCAGGTGAGCGACCAGAGGGTGCCGTGGCCGACCGGGGTGAGCACCTGCCGGTACAGCCACACCAGCGGCACGACGAGCCCGTAGTGCACGACCGGCACCAGCACATAACGCCACAGCGCCACCCACGGCCACACGAACAACGCCTTGCCCAGCCACCCCAGCACCACGCCCAGCGCACGCCCGAGCGGGGCGAGCAGTGCCTCGTACACCCACGAGCAGACGAACGCGGTGCCCCGTCCGAAGGGCCGGAACACCGAGCGGTGCAGCGCCCGTGCCCCGGCGGCGAGCAGATCCCACACCATGCGCACCGGGACGACGAGCACCAGTACGACGATCCGCACCGGAATCCGGATGGCGGTGGTCAGACAGCCGTCACCCGGCTCGTACCCCTCGCGCGCCGGCGGGGCCGACGGGGCCGGCCTCTTGTCCAGATCCATGCCCCACAGGACGCCCCCGGCGCCCGCCCTGATCCCGGATCCGGCCACGAGGCGGCGTCTGTGCCCGATTCGAGACCGGGCACCGGCTCCGCGCCTCGCTTCGGGGCCCTACTTCACGACCGTCAGCGGCAGCAGCTTCTTGCCCGTCGGGCCGATCTGGATGTCGAGGTCCAGCTGCGGGCACACGCCACAGTCGAAGCACGGCGTCCAGCGGCAGTCCTCGACCTCGGTCTCGTCGAGGGCGTCCTGCCAGTCCTCCCAGAGCCAGTCCTTGTCGAGACCGGAGTCCAGGTGGTCCCAGGGCAGGACCTCCTCGTACGTGCGCTCGCGCGTGGTGTACCAGTCGATGTCCAGGCCGAACCCGGGCAGCGTCTTCTCGGCGCTCGCCATCCAGCGGTCGTAGCTGAAGTGCTCACGCCAGCCGTCGAACCGGCCGCCGTCCTCGTAGACCGCGCGGATGACCGCGCCCACCCGGCGGTCGCCGCGCGAGAGAAGGCCCTCGACGATGCCGGGCTTGCCGTCGTGGTACCGGAAGCCGATCGAGCGGCCGTACTTCTTGTCCGCGCGGATCTTGTCGCGCAGCTTCAGCAGGCGCGCGTCGGTCTCCTCGACGCTCAGCTGCGGCGCCCACTGGAACGGGGTGTGCGGCTTGGGCACGAACCCGCCGATGGAGACGGTGCAGCGGATGTCGTTCTGGCCGGACACCTTGCGGCCCTCGGCGATGACCTTGACGGCCATGTCGCCGATCTGCAGGACGTCCTCGTCGGTCTCCGTCGGCAGCCCGCACATGAAGTAGAGCTTCACCTGGCGCCAGCCGTTGCCGTACGCGGTGGAGACCGTACGGATCAGGTCGTCCTCCGAGACCATCTTGTTGATGACCTTGCGCAGCCGCTCGGAGCCGCCCTCGGGGGCGAAGGTGAGGCCGGAGCGCCGGCCGTTGCGCGTCAGCTCGTTGGCGAGGTCGACGTTGAAGGCGTCGACGCGGGTGGACGGGAGGGAGAGACCGATCTTCTCCTCCTCGTACCGGTCGGCGAGGCCCTTGGCGACGTCGGCGATCTCACTGTGGTCGGCGGAGGACAGCGACAGCAGGCCGACCTCCTCGAAGCCGGTCGCCTTGAGCCCCTTGTCGACCATCTCGCCGATGCCGGTGATGCTGCGCTCCCGGACGGGCCGAGTGATCATGCCGGCCTGGCAGAAGCGGCAGCCGCGCGTGCAGCCGCGGAAGATCTCGACGGACATCCGCTCGTGCACGGTCTCGGCCAGCGGTACGAGCGGCTGCTTCGGGTACGGCCACTCGTCCAGGTCCATGACGGTGTGCTTGGAGACCCGCCACGGGACGCCCGATCGGTTGGGGACGGTGCGGGCGATACGGCCGTCCGGCAGGTACTCGACGTCGTAGAAGCCGGGCACGTAGACCCCGCCGGTCTTCGCGAGCCGCAGCAGCAGCTCCTCGCGGCCACCGGTCCTGCCCTCGGCCTTCCAGGCCCGGACGATCCCGGTGATCTGGAGGACGGCCTGCTCGCCGTCGCCGATGACGGCGCAGTCGATGAACTCGGCGATCGGCTCGGGGTTGAACGCCGCGTGGCCGCCCGCGAGGACGATCGGGTGGTCGACGGTGCGGTCCGCCGCGTTGAGCGGGATCCCGGCCAGGTCGAGCGCCGTGAGCATGTTGGTGTAGCCGAGCTCGGTGGAGAAGGAGAGCCCGAAGACGTCGAAGGCCGAGACGGGGCGGTGCGCGTCCACCGTGAACTGGGGGACCTTGTGCTCGCGCATCAGCGCCTCGAGGTCGGGCCAGACGCTGTACGTGCGCTCCGCGAGGACGCCCTCGCGCTCGTTGAGTACCTCGTAGAGGATCATGACGCCCTGGTTGGGCAGGCCGACCTCGTACGCGTCGGGGTACATCAGTGCCCAGCGGACGTCGCACTCGTCCCAGTCCTTGACGGTGGAGTTGAGTTCACCGCCGACGTATTGGATCGGCTTCTGCACATGCGGGAGCAGAGCTTCGAGCTGTGGGAAGACCGATTCAACAGCAGACATCACGGCGACTTTCGTGGGCTGACGGGGTGACCATCCAGGCTACCTTGACGGCCACCCGCCCCTTACCCGCGAACGGTGCCGTTCGCGGGGCGCACGCCGGTGCTCAGTCGAAAAGCGCCGTGCGCAGCTTCCGTTTCGCCGACTTCCGCCAGATTCGCGGTAGTTCGCGCTCCCGGTCCGCCGCCCGCGACTCCTCCTCGCCGTACAGCAGCCCCCAGGTGAAGGCGGACTCGCCGGCCGCGTGGGCCTGGACCGCGAGATCGCGCAGGGCGTCGCGGGCCACGACGCTGTCCTGGTGGTCGCCGAGGACGCTCTGCACGGCCTTCATCCGCTTCGAGAAGCGCTTCGCGGACTTCCCGAGGGCGGGCTCGGCCGCGTCGGCGGCGTAGCGGGCACGCTTGGCGGCCTTGCGGGCGTCGTGCAGCGCCAGGTCGCGCTCCTCCCCCGGCGCGAGTCGCAGCGCGTGCTCGACGCGGCCCGCGAGGCGCTCGTAGTCCTTGACGACCGCCCTGGGCAGCACCTTGGCCGGTCTGCGGCCGGCGCCGTCCAGCAGCGGCGGATCGGCGAGCAGTGCCGCCACCGAGTCCAGCAGGCGCAGGTAGCGCGCGCTGTCGAGGACGCTGAGCGTCCTGTCCCGCGCGTCGGTGCGGCCCGCCGCGTCCCAGATCCGCAGCCGGGCGTGCACGGGCCCGAGCAGCAGGGTCGTGTCGTGTGCCTCGACGCCCGCGGTGAGCCGCTCGGCGAGGACCTCCTGGTCGCGGTCGACGCCCAGCTCCCCGGCGAGCCACTTCAGCTCGGCGCCGATGGGCCGGGTGGCGTCGCGGTCGAGCACCTTCTTGTACGTACGGAAAGCGGACCGCATCCGGCGGGTGGCGACCCGCAGTTGGTGCACGGAGTCGGGCAGGTCGCGGCGGACGGCGGGGTCGTAGGAGACGATCGCGTCGGCCTGCTCGCGCACATAGGCCAGCACATGGTCCCCGGCGGTGGCGGGCGCGCGCTTCGGGGCGGTCTTCGCCCGCTTTCCCGGCCCGGCCCCCTCAGCGGCGGGCGCCGTCTCGGCGAGGGCCCGGGCGAGCTTGGAACTGGCGGACGCCGGACGCACTCCCGCTTTGCGGAGCACCTTCTCCACGGCGTCGAGCAGGGCCGGGTCGCCGTCGTCTGCCAGCTCGACCTCGATCTCGGTCCACTCGGCGGTGCCGGTTCCGGTACCCGTACCGGAACCGGACCGGCGCTCCGCGCGGACGGTGTCGACGGCCACCTCGGCGAGGGTCCGGCCCGCCTCGTCGACCAGCAGGCTGGTGTCGCGGGAGGTCCGCAGCCGTACGACGGGGGTCAGTTCCGCGCCGCGGACCCGTGAGCGCACCAGCGCCGCGAGTTCGTCCGGGAGGGTGTCGGAGAGCGGGGCCCGGATCTCGTCGCGGACGCCGTCGCCGACGGGGAACTTGAGGTGCCAGCCCTCGTCGGCGCCGCCGGTCCGGCGGCGCAGGGTGAGGGACCCGGCGGTCAGCCGTAGGTCCGGGGTGTCGTGGTAGACGGCGTCCAGTTCGGTGACGCCCCGCGCCGTGACGGCCGAGACGGCGCGGACCTTGGTGAGGTCCGGCAGGAGGGAAGGGCCTGCGGGCCGCGAGCCGCCGTCGCCGCCCTCCGGCCGCACCGGGAGTTCGTACTTGCGTTCGATCTCTCGCTTTGTGTCCGCCATCTTCACAAACGTAGTCGCAGGGGCCGCCGAGTGGCAGCCCCCGCGACGCCGAAGGGGCAGATCAAGCCGACATGGGCCGCTGCACCCTGATCGACTGGAGCAGCCCGACCGCGATCCAGACCGCGAACATCGAGGTGCCTCCGTAGGAGACGAACGGCAGCGGCAGCCCCGCCACGGGCATGATCCCGAGCGTCATCCCGACGTTCTCGAAGGACTGGAAGGCGAACCAGGCGATGATCCCGGCCGCCACGATCGTCCCGTACAGCTCCGTCGTCTCACGGGCGATCCGGCAGGCGCGCCACAGCACCACACCGAGGAGCAGCAGGATCAGCCCGGCCCCGAGGAAACCCAGCTCCTCGCCCGCGACGGTGAAGACGAAGTCGGTCTGCTGCTCGGGGACGAACTGGCCGGTGGTCTGGGAGCCCTTGAAGAGGCCGGTGCCGGTGAGCCCGCCCGAACCGATCGCGATCCGCGCCTGGTTGGTGTTGTAGCCGACGCCCGCCGGGTCGAGTTCCGGGTTGGCGAAGGCGGCGAAGCGGTTGATCTGGTACTCGTCGAGGACCCCGAGCGCGGCGACCGCGACGGCGCCCGCGACACCGGCGCCGACGAGCCCGAAGATCCACCGGTTGGACGCCCCGGAGGAGAGCAGGACGCCGAGCACGATCACGGCCATGACCATGACCGAACCGAGGTCCGGCATCATCATGACGACCAGGATCGGGACGATCGCGAGCCCCAGGGACTTGGCGACCGTCCGATGGTCCGGATGGACCTGATCACCCGCGTCGACTCTGGCCGCGAGCAGCATCGCCATGCCCAGGATGATCGTGATCTTCACGAACTCCGAGGGCTGGAGGGTGAAGCCGCCGCCGAGCACGATCCAGGCGTGCGCGCCGTTGATGGTGGCGCCGAGCGGGGTGAGGACCAGCAGCACGAGCACGACGGAGATGCCGTAGAGGACGGGGACCGCGCCGCGCAGGGTGCGGTGGCCGAGCCAGATCGTGCCGATCATCAGGGCCAGCCCGATACCGGTGTTCAGTATGTGGCGGAAGAAGAAGTGGTACGGATCGCCCTGGTTGAGATCCGTACGGTTACGGGTCGCCGACCAGACCAGCAGCGACCCGACGGCCGAGAGCGCCACCGCGGAGAACATCAGCGGCCAGTCCAGCCTGCGCGCCATCGAGTCACGGGCGGCGAGCGTCGCCCAGAGCCCGCGCTCGGGACCGTATCCGGAGACGGAGAAGCCGCCTGTGCCGGCCATGGGTCAGTCCCTCCGCGCGGGTGGCCCCGCGAGTGGTCCGTTGTCGTTCGGCGCCTGCCCCGGATCGTCCGGGACCTGCCCGGCGTTGTCCGGTGCCTGCCCGGCGTCGGGGGCCCGGCTCGCGTCGCCGGGTGTCTGCGGCACCTGTCCGGTGTTGTCGCCGGCCGGTGCGATCTCGTTGCCGTCCAGCGGCGTCTTGTCCGGCACGTACGGCTTGACGGGCGGCGCGTCGATCGACCCGTCGGGCTCGATCTTGGGCAGCGACTTGCGGGGCTCGGGCAGCAGCGCCTTCTTGAGGTTCTGCCCGCCCTTCGTGTCGAGGCCGTACATCGCCTCGTAGATCTTGCGGACGGCCGGACCCGAGGCGCCGGAGCCCGTACCACCCTGGGAGATCGTCATGACGATCGTGTAGTCCTCGGTGTACGAGGCGAACCAGGAGGTCGTCTGCTTGCCGTAGACCTCGGCCGTACCCGTCTTGGCGTGCATCGGGATCTTGTCCTGCGGCCAGCCGCCGAACCGCCAGGCGGCCGAACCGGACGTCGCCACTCCCGCGAGTGCCTTGTCCAGCTGGTCGCGCAGCTTGCGGTCGACCGGCAGCTTGCCGTGCGACTGGGGCTTGATCTCCTTGACGGTCTTGCCGTCGGGGCTGACGATCGCCTTGCCGACGCTCGGGGTGTACATCGTGCCGCCGTTGGCGATCGCCGAGTAGATCGTGGCCATCTGGATCGGGGTGACGAGCGTGTCGCCCTGGCCGATCGAGTAGTTGACCGCGTCACCGGCGCGCATCCGGTTGCCTTCGAGGCAGCCCTCGTACGCCAGTTGCTCGACGTAGGTGCCGCCCTTCTTGCCCTGCTTGCACCAGCCGTCCTTGTTGGCCTCCCAGAAGTCCTGCTTCCACTTGCGGTCCGGGATCCGGCCCGCCGTCTCGTTGGGGAGGTCGATACCGGTCTCCTTGGCGAGACCGAACTGCTTGGCGGTCTTGTAGAACCAGTCGTTGGCGCCCTTCTTGGGCTTGTTGCCGCCGTCCTTCTGCCACTCCTTGTGCGCGAGCCCGTAGAAGACGGTGTCGCAGGAGACCTCCAGGGCGCGGCCGAGGTCGATGCTGCCGTAGCCCTGGGACTCGAAGTTCTTGAAGACCTGGTTGCCGATGGAGTACGAACTGGGGCACGGGTAGCTGCCCTCGAAGTCGTATCCGGCCTTGACCGCCGCGGTCGACGAGATGACCTTGAAGATGGAGCCGGGGGCGGCCTGCGACTGGATTCCCCGGTTCAGCAGCGGGAAGTTGGACTTCTTGCTGGTGAGCTTGGAGTAGTCCTTCGCGGAGATCCCGCCGACCCAGGCGTTGGGGTCGTACGTCGGCTGCGAGGCCATCGAGACGACGCGGCCGGTCTTGGACTCCAGGACGACCACGGCGCCGGCGTCGGCCTTGTAGTTCTCGTTGGTGTTGCGGTCCATCTCCTTGCGAGCGGCCTTCATCGCCTCGTTGAGCTCGTACTCGGCGACGGCCTGCACGCGCGCGTCGATGGAGGTGATGATGTTGGAGCCCGGCTCGGCCTGGTCGCTCTTGGCCTCGCCGATGACGCGGCCGAGGTTGTCGACCTCGTAGCGGGTGACGCCCGCGTCACCGCGCAGGTACTTGTCGTACGTGCGCTCCAGGCCGGAGCGGCCCACCTGGTCGGAGCGGAGGAACGGCGAGTCGGTGTCCTGCGCCTCGGTGATCTCCTCGTCGGTGACCGGCGAGAGATAGCCGAGCACCTGGGCGGTGTTGGCCTTGGCGGGCGCGGCGTAGCGGCGCACGGCGGTCGGTTCGGCGGTGATGCCGGGGAAGTCCTCGGCGCGCTCACGGATCTGGAGCGCCTGCTGGGTGGTGGCCTCGTCGGTGACGGGGATCGGCTGGTAGGGCGAGCCGTTCCAGCAGGGCTGCGGCGTCTTGTTGTCGCAGAGCCTGACCTTGTCGTGGACTTCCTTGGGCTTCATGTCGAGGACTGCGGCGAGGCGCGCGAGAACCGCTTCCCCGCCGTCCTTCATCTTCATCAGTTCGGTGCGGCTGGCGGAGACGACGAGACGGGTCTCGTTGTCGGCGAGCGGCACGCCCTGCGAGTCGAGGATCGAGCCCCGGACGGCGGGCTGGACGACCTGCTGCACATGGTTGTTCTTGGCCTCGTCCGTGTACTCGGCGCCGTTGCGGACCTGGAGGTACCAGAGCCGTCCGCCGAGCGTGAGCAGGAGCGAGAAGACCAGCACCTGGATGACGACGAGCCGGATCTGGACCCGCGGCGTCCGTCCGGTCTCCGGAATGTTGCTCACAGTCGTTTGACCCCCTTGATCCGTCCGGCCCGTGCCGCGCGGGAGCGGGCCGTCTTCAGTCGCAGTCCGCCGCGCTGGTTCCCGATCTTCAGTCCGGTCCCCGCCGCCAGCCACCCGGAGGCGACGTCGCTGCCACCGCTCGACTTCTCGGCGAGCGGATCGTTCTCCGCGCGTCTGGCCAGGGCCATGATCAGCGGCACGGTGAAGGGGGCGAGCAGCAGGTCGTAGATGGCCGCCGTGACGACCAGGTTCGTCAGACCGACATGGCGCGCGGCGGTGTCACCGACGAGAGCGCCGACTCCCGCGTACAGCAGGGTGGTGGTGACGGCCGCGCCGACCACCACGACCATCGGGCCGAGCGCGGTGCGCAGTTGGCCGGTGTCGGGCTTGGCGAGCCCGGCGAGATAGCCGATCAGGCAGAGCACCAGCGCGTAGCGTCCGGCGGCGTGGTCGGCGGGCGGGGCGAGGTCGGCGAGGAGTCCGGCGCCGAAGCCGATGACCGCGCCGCTGACGTGCCCGTAGACGAGGGCGAGCGCGACGACGACGAGGAGGAGCAGATCGGGTACGGCTCCGGGGAGTTGGAGGCGGGCGAGGACGGACACCTGGACGACCAGCGCGACCACGACCAGGGTGATGGAGAGCAGCGTCCGGTTGAAGCGCATGGGGATCAGCTCTACTCCTGCTCGTTGACCTGCCCGTCGCCCGGGGCGGCCTGGCCGCCTGGCGACGGGGTCACCGTCACGGTGACGGTCGGTGTGGGCTTGGGCTTGGCGGGCTTCTTCGGCAGGACCATGTCGCGCGGGTCCTCACGGGGTGCCTGGACGACGACGCCGACGATGTCGAGCTTGCTGAAGCCGACGTACGGGCGGACGAAGATGTCGCGCGTGAGGCCACCGGCGGCGGGGTCGACGCGCACGACCTGGCCGACGGGCACTCCGGGTACGAACGGCCGGTCCTTGCTGGAGCCGAACGTGACCAGCCGGTCGCCGTTCTTCACCTTGGCCTTGCCGTTGAGGAGTTGGACGTTGAGCGGCTGGTCGCCCTGGCCGGTGGCGAAGCCCAGTTCGTCGGACTTCTCCATCCGGGTGCCGACCGTGAAGTCCGGGTCGTTGGCGAGCAGTACGGTCGCGGTGTTGGGTCCCACGGTGGTGACGCGGCCCACGAGCCCGTCCCCGTTCAGTACGGTCATGTCGCGCTTGAGGCCGTCGTCGGCGCCCGCGTCGATGGTCACGGTCCAGGAGAAGCCCTGGGCCGCTCCTATGGCGATGACCTCGGCGGCCTTTATGCCGTACTGGCCGGCGCCCGCGGTCTTGAGGAGCTTGTCCAGCTCCTTCACCCGGCTCCGGTTGCGGTCGTCGCTGCCGAGCCGCTGCTTGAGCGCCGCGTTCTCCTGCTCCAGGGCGGTCACACGGTCGTGCCGCCCACCGGAGTCCCGTACGGCCCCGATGGCGTTGCCGACCGGGTCGACGGCTTTCGCGACACCGTTCTGCACGGGTCCGAAGACCGTGGCCGCGGCCTGGCGGGCACCGTCGACGGGTGACGCCTCTCCTCCGCGGATATCCACCGTGATCAGTGCGAACGCGATGGCGATCAGCAGCACCAGGAGCAGCCGGCTCTCTCGTGTGTCCCTCACGTGCGGCGGCCGTGCCTTCCTCGTTGGAATGCCTCGTCGGAAAATTTCACGCGAATCGCGGGAATCGCCTGCAAGGGATTCGTCGCAATTGGCGCATCGGATTGGTCTTGTCTGTATATCAACGATCCACCGGCGGGGACGTCAGCGTTCCATATGGGGTGTCCCCCGGGCCTGTTGGGGCCCGGGGGATATTCGCCCTTTCGTGATCTGCCTCATGACCTGCCTCGTGATCGGCGGATCAGACCGGGCGGCGGTCGGTCACCTGCGCGGTGAGGCGTCCAGCACCTGCTGGAGCGCCTCGAACTCCTCGACGCACTTGCCGGAGCCGAGAGCCACCGAATCCAGCGGGTCCTCGGCGATGTGGATGGGCATGCCGGTCTCACGGCGCAGCCGCTCGTCGAGGCCGCGCAGCAGGGCGCCGCCGCCGGTGAGGACGATGCCGCGGTCCATCACGTCGCCGGAGAGCTCCGGCGGACACTTGTCGAGCGTGGTCTTGACCGCGTCGACGATGGCGTTGACCGGCTCCTCGATGGCCTTGCGGACCTCGGCGGCCGAGATGACGACGGTCTTCGGCAGCCCCGACACCAGGTCGCGGCCGCGGATCTCGGTGTGTTCGTCCTTGTCGAGGTCGTAGGCCGAACCAATGGTGATCTTGATCTGTTCGGCGGTCCGCTCACCGAGGAGGAGCGAGTACTCCTTCTTGATGTGCTGGATGATCGCGTTGTCCAGTTCGTCACCGGCGACCCGGATCGACTGGGCGGTGACGATCCCGCCGAGCGAGATCACCGCGACCTCGGTGGTGCCGCCGCCGATGTCCACGACCATGTTGCCGGTCGCCTCGTGGACGGGAAGACCCGAGCCGATGGCGGCGGCCATGGGCTCTTCGATGATGTGCACCTGGCGGGCGCCCGCCTGGGTGGACGCCTCGATGACGGCGCGTCGCTCGACTCCCGTGATGCCCGAGGGCACACAGACGACGACCCGCGGACGGGCCAGATAGCGACGCTTGTGGATCTTGAGAATGAAGTAGCGCAACATGCGTTCGGTGATCTCGAAGTCGGCGATCACGCCGTCCTTCAGTGGCCGGACGGCAACGATGTTGCCCGGTGTCCGGCCGATCATCTTCTTCGCTTCGGCGCCGACCGCGAGAATGCCGCCCGTGTTGGTGTTGATGGCGACGACGGACGGCTCGTTGAGCACGATCCCTCGACCCCTGACGTACACCAGCGTGTTGGCGGTCCCGAGGTCGACAGCCATGTCACGGCCGATGAACGACATCTTGTTCCCCATGAGGATGCGTCTGGCCTTCCCAAATCGAGCATTGACGGCTTTTCAGGATGGCGAGGTGGATGCTGTGGCGAGGAGGCTTCCATCGTAGTGCCGCCCGTGCCGACGCGGCGCGGTAGATCCACCTCTTATAAAGGTGACGATGTGTCGAAGCCATGCGTTCCCGATCTGGCTCCGCATATGCCGGGGGTGGCCGAATTCCGTCGGTCGCCGCAGGCGCGCTCAGCGCTGTATGGCTGACGTGTGGTCAGGAAAGACCAGCTTAAGGGGTGTCTTTCAGTGCTCGGGAAAGAAAAGTTTCAGTTCCCGAATGGCGGACTCCTCGGAGTCCGAAGCGTGGATCAGGTTCTCCCGGACGATCGTCCCGAAATCCCCCCGAATGGACCCCGGCGCCGCGGCGATCGGGTCAGTGGGGCCCGCCAGGGCGCGTACGCCCTCGATGACGCGCTCGCCCTCGACGACCAGCGCGACGACCGGGCCGGACGCCATGAACTCGATCAGCGGCTCGTAGAAGGGACGGCCCTTGTGCTCGCCGTAGTGCTGCTCCAGCGTGCCCTCGTCGAGCGTACGCAGCTCAAGCGCGGTGATGCTCCAGCCTGCCTTGCGCTCGATACGGCCGACGATCTCTCCCACCAAAGCGCGACGGACGGCGTCCGGCTTGAGGAGGACGAGAGTGCGCTGGGTCATGGTGTGCGGCTCCTTGCGGGCATTCGCTGCGGGCAAACGGGTGAAGTGGTGTGAGGCTACAGGTGCGCGCGGGGCGCGCCGTACCCGGTACAGGTACGAGCCCTCACGTCCCCGGCTCCGCCGACGGCTGGGCAGCGGACTGCTCGGCCCATCGCGCCTTCGCCGCGTCGATCTTGCGCCCGAAGTGGACCGAGGCCCACCACAGCCCGCCGAAGAGCACTCCCAGGAAGAACATCGCCGGCACCACGAAACCGCCCGCGATCAGCGCGATCTGGAACACCCAGCCGACCTGCACCCCGCCCGGCCTGGTGATCATCCCGCACAGCAGCAGGGACACCAGCATCGCGACACCGCAGACCGTCCACACGGTCGTCATCGAGTGGTCGTCCGACTTCATGGCGACGAGCCCGGCGAAGCCGATCACGAAGAACTCACCGATCAGCGTCGACGCGCAGAGCGTACGCATAGGAAATCAGCCCTTTCCCAGGAGCAGCCGGGCCTCGCCGACCGTGATCACCGAACCGGTCACCAGCACCCCGGCGCCCGCGTACTCCTCGTCCTCCTCGGCGAGCGTGATCGCCGCCTCCAGCGCGTCGTCGAGCCGCGGCTCGACCTGCACCCGGTCGTCGCCGAACAGCTCGACCGCCACGGCCGCCAGTTCGTCCGCGCCCATCGCCCGGTCGCTGGAGTTCTCCGTGACGACGATCTCCGCGAAGACCGGCTCCAGGGCTTCGAGCAGCCCGCGGACGTCCTTGCCCGTGCTCGCGCCGACCACCCCGATCAGTCTGCTGAAGCCGAACGCCTCACCGACCGCCGCGGCGGCGGCGCGGGCCCCCGCCGGATTGTGCGCCGCGTCCAGCACGACCGTCGGCGAGCGCCGTACGACCTCCAGACGGCCGGGCGAGACCACGGAGGCGAACGCCGCGCGCACCGTCTCCAGGTCCATGGGGCGGGCGTGCTCGGCGCCGACCCCGAAGAACGCCTCGACCGCCGCCAGCGCCACCACCGCGTTGTGCGCCTGATGGGCCCCGTGCAGCGGGAGGAAGATCTGCTCGTACTCACCGCCGAGGCC
Organism: Streptomyces sp. S4.7; assembly: GCF_010384365.1. Lineage (NCBI taxonomy): Bacteria > Bacillati > Actinomycetota > Actinomycetes > Kitasatosporales > Streptomycetaceae > Streptomyces > Streptomyces sp. S4.7. Next base: position 2,267,406 of record NZ_CP048397.1, read on the forward strand.
GCGCAGCGTCAGCATCTGCCCGCCGACCGCCACCTCGCGGGAGACGATGCCGAACTCCATGCCCTCGCGCGCCACCGTCGCGTCCACGTCGACGGCCTTCTTCAGCATCACCTGCGCCGCGTCCACCGGCTGCTGCGCCAGGACGACCGTCGCGCCCTGCTTGATGATCCCGGCCTTCTCCACGGCGATCTCGCCCGGCGTGGAGCCGAGCCGGTCGGTGTGGTCCAGGTCGATGGGGGTGACGACGGCGACGGTGGCGTCGATCACGTTCGTCGCGTCCCAGCTGCCGCCCATGCCCACCTCGACCACCGCGGCGTCCACCGGCGCGTCCGCGAAGGCCGCGTACGCCATGCCGGTGAGCACCTCGAAGAACGAGAGCCGGTACTCCTGCGCGCCGTCCACCATGTCGACGTACGGCTTGATGTCCCCGTACGTCTCGATGAACCGCTCCGGGGAGATCGGTTCGCCGTCGAGACTGATCCGCTCGGTGACCGACGAGACGTGCGGGCTGGTGTAGCGGCCGGTGCGCAGGTCGAACGCGCCGAGCAGCGCCTCGATCATGCGGGCCGTGGACGTCTTGCCGTTGGTGCCGGTGAGATGGATCGAGGGATACGCGCGCTGGGGGTCCCCGAGCACGTCCATCAGCGCCTCGATGCGCGTGACCGACGGCTCCAGCTTCGTCTCGCCCCAGCGGCCGGCCAGCTCCTGCTCGACGGCGCGCAGCGCCCTGTCGACCTCCGGGTCGGCGGGCCGGGCCGGGACGCCGTCACCCTGCGGGGGGCCCGCCTGGGTGCGCAGCGTACGGCTCCCGGCCTCGATCACGGCCAGGTCGGGGTCGCGGGTTGTCTCGGCGTGGACGATCTCGTCGAAATCGTCGTCGTACTCGCCGGGCTGGTCTGGCTGGTCGGGCTGGTGCTCGCTCACACGACCAGTCTACGGAGCGGGTGCGGCGCGTTCGCCGCCCCGCCCCGTAGACCGGTACGGGCTCCGGTCTCAGCTCTCCGGGAGAGCCGCGAGCTGCGCCGTGATCCGCTCGATGTCGGCCTCGGCCTTGGACAGCCGGCCGCGGATCTTGTCGACCACGTTGTCCGGGGCCTTCGCCAGGAACGCCTCGTTGCCGAGCTTGGCCACGGCCTGCTGCTTCTCCTTCTCGGCGGCGTCCCGGTCCTTCGTCAGCCGCTTGCGCTCCGCCTCGACGTCGATGGTGCCGGACAGGTCGAGCTCGACCGTGGCACCCGCGACCGGCAGGGTCGCGGTGGCGTGGAAGTCGTCGCCCGCGGCCTGGAGACGCAGCACCTGCCGGATGGCCGCCTCGTGCGCGGCCAGCGGCGTCGCGGACAGGTCGAGCCGCCCCGGGACCTTCTGCCCCGACTGGAGGCCCTGGTCGGCGCGGAACCGGCGGACCTCGGTGACGACCTGCTGGAGGTGCTCGATCTCACGCTCGGCGGCCTCGTCGCGGAAACCGGAGTCGGCCGGCCAGTCGGCGACGACCACCGACTCCTTGCCGGTCAGCGTGGTCCACAGCGTCTCGGTGACGAAGGGGACGATCGGGTGCAGCAGCCGCAGGGTGACGTCCAGGACCTCGCCGAGGACCCGTCCGGAGACCTTTGCCTGCTCGCCGCCCGCGAAGAACGTCGTCTTGGACAGCTCGACGTACCAGTCGAAGACCTCGTCCCACGCGAAGTGGAAGAGGGCGTCGCTGAGCTTCGCGAACTGGTAGTCCTCGTAGAGGGCGTCGACCTGGGCGACGGTCTCGTTCAGCCGCGAGAGGATCCACCGGTCCGTGGCGGACATCCGCGAGGCGTCGGGCAGCGGGCCCTCGACCGTCGCGCCGTTCATCATGGCGAAACGCGTGGCGTTCCAGATCTTGTTGGCGAAGTTGCGGGAGCCCTGGACCCAGTCCTCGCCGATGGGCACGTCGACGCCGGGATTGGCGCCCCGCGCGAGTGTGAAGCGGACCGCGTCGGACCCGTAGGTGTCCATCCAGTCGAGCGGATTGACCGCGTTGCCGTAGGACTTCGACATCTTCTTGCCGAACTGGTCGCGGACCATTCCGTGCAGCGCGATGGTGTGGAACGGCGGTGTGCCGTCCATCGCGTACAGACCGAACATCATCATCCGGGCGACCCAGAAGAAGAGGATGTCGTAGCCGGTGACCAGGACGGAGTTCGGATAGAACTTCTCCAGGCTCGGGGTCTGTTCGGGCCAGCCGAGCGTGGAGAACGGCCACAGGCCGGAGGAGAACCAGGTGTCCAGGACGTCCGTGTCCTGGTGCCAGCCCTCACCGGTCGGCGGCTCCTCGTCGGGGCCGACGCAGACGGTCTCGCCGTCCGGGCCGTGCCAGACGGGAATCCGGTGGCCCCACCACAACTGCCGTGAGATGCACCAGTCGTTGAGGTTGTCGACCCAGCCGAAGTAGCGGGGCTCCATCTCCTTGGGGTGGATCGTGACCCGGCCGTCGCGGACCGCGTCGCCGGCCTCCTTGGCGAGCGGGGCGACCTTGACCCACCACTGGAGCGACAGACGGGGCTCGACGGTCGTCTTGCAGCGCGAGCAGTGGCCCACGGAGTGGACGTACGGCCGCTTCTCGGCGACGATCCGGCCGTCCGCGCGCAGCGCGGCCACGATGGTCGAGCGGGCCTCGTAGCGGTCGAGTCCCTGGAAGGGGCCGGGGACCGTGATCACGGCCCGTTCGTCCATGACCGTGATGTTCGGCAGGTCGTGACGACGGCCGATCTCGAAGTCGTTCGGGTCGTGCGCGGGCGTGACCTTGACGGCGCCCGTGCCGAACTCGGGGTCGACGTGCGTGTCCGCGACGACCGGGATCGTGCGGTCGGTGAGCGGCAGTCTGATCCGCTTGCCGACCAGGTGCGCGTAACGCTCGTCGTCCGGGTGGACGGCGACGGCGGTGTCACCCAGCATCGTCTCGGCGCGGGTGGTGGCGACGACGAGCGTCTCGTCGCCGTCCCCGTACTTGATGGAGACCAGCTCGCCGTCGTCGTCCTGGTACTCGACCTCGATGTCGGAGATGGCGGTGAGACAGCGCGGGCACCAGTTGATGATGCGCTCGGCGCGGTAGATCAGTCCGTCGTCGAAGAGCCGCTTGAAGATGGTCTGGACGGCCTCGGACAGTCCCTCGTCCATCGTGAACCGCTCACGTGACCAGGCGACGCCGTCGCCGAGGCGCCGCATCTGCCCGGAGATCTGGCCGCCGGACTCCTCCTTCCACTGCCAGACGCGCTCGACGAACGCCTCGCGCCCCAGGTCGTGCCGGGACTTGCCCTCCTTCCCCAGCTCCCGCTCCACGACGTTCTGCGTGGCGATACCGGCGTGGTCCATGCCGGGCTGCCACAGCGTCTCGTAGCCCTGCATGCGCTTACGGCGCGTCAGGGCGTCGATGATCGTGTGCTCGAAGGCGTGGCCGAGGTGCAGGCTGCCGGTGACGTTCGGCGGCGGGATGACGATCGTGTACGGGGGCTTGTCACTCTTCTCGTCAGCCTCGAAGTAGCCGCGTTCTACCCAGCGCTCGTACAGCTTCCCCTCCACCTCGGCCGGCGCGTACTGGGTCGGCAGTTCAGGGTTGGCTGCGGGCTGCGCTTGAGAGTTCTCGGTCACGCTGGACAGTTTAGAGCCGTCACAGCTCCGCACTGAAACGGGATAGTTCGGTAACGGTGCGCCCCCCGATGGCCCATGCCGCCGGTCCTTCAGTCAGGATGTCGGGAACGCATAAATATCTGGAGGGGACAGAGCACATGAGTTACAACCAGCCGGGCCCGTACGGTGGGCAGCCGCCGCAGGGCCAGCCCGGACCGTACGGACAGCAGCCGCCGCAGGGCCAGCCCGGCTACGGGTACCCGCAGCAGCAGCCGCAGGGTGAGCCCGGGTACGGCTACCCCCAGCAGGCACCGCAGGGAGTCCCCCAGCAGGGTTACGGCCAGCCCCAGCAGCCGGGCCCGTACGGCCAGCCGCAGCAGCCCCCGTACGGCGGCGCACCTGGGTTCCCGCCGTCGCAGGGCGCGCCGAAGAAGAAGACGGGCCTGATCATCGGCGCGGTCGTCGTGGCACTCGTGGTGATCGGTGGTGGGGCGTACTTCCTGGTGGGCGGAGGCAGCAGCGATGTCGCCGACGACGGCCCGCACAAGCTGATCACGCCGGCGACGGTGATCGGCGGCGAGTACAAGAAGGGTGAGGGCGAGGGCGACGCCGGTGGCATGACCAAGGACGACCTCAGGAACGCCGAGAAGTGGGGGGTGACCAACCCCAAGGACGTCAGCGCCGCTTACGAGGCAGGCTCGGAGGACAACCCGCTGGCCCAGAAGCTGATCCAGTTCGGTGGCGTCTACGGCGAGGTCGACGACCCGGAGAAGGCCGTGGACGCGATGTTCAACTACCTCAAGTCGGAGGCCGCCAAGGAAGAAGGCGGTGACACTCCCACATTCGAGGGAGACGCCGAGTCCTTCGAGCCCGCCGGTCTCGACGGCGCCATCCTGAAGTGCCAGTCGGGCAAGATGACGCTGCCCGAGGGCGAAGGTCCGTCCGAGATGAACTTCCCGATCTGCATCTGGGGCGACCACAGCACCCTGGGCTTCACCATGCCGATCGACATGGCCACCGCGCTCACGGGCAAGGGCGGCTCGCTCGACGATGCCGCGGCCACAACCGCCAAGCTGCGCAACGACGTTCGCGTCAAGCTCTGACGAACCCGCTCGACACGAAGAGGGGCGCCCGGCCGGTTGAACCGGCTGGGCGCCCCTCTTCGTGTCACTCGCTCTCGGCTACGCCGACTTCTCGTGGCGGCCGTCGTTCTTCACGATCCGCGGCTCGCGCGGCACCAGCGTCGGGTTCACGTTGTTGCGGACGACGTCCGCCGTGATGACCACCCGGGCCACGTCCTTGCGGGACGGGACCTCGTACATCACCGACTGGAGGACCTCTTCGAGGATCGCGCGCAGACCGCGTGCGCCCGTGCCGCGCAGGATCGCCTGGTCGGCGATGGCTTCGAGCGCCGGGAGGTCGAAGTCCAGCTCCACGCCGTCGAGTTCGAAGAGGCGCTGGTACTGCTTCACCAGCGCGTTGCGCGGCTCGACCAGGATCTTCAGGAGCGCCTCACGGTCCAGGTTGTGCACCGAGGTCAGGACCGGCAGTCGGCCGATGAACTCCGGGATCATCCCGAACTTCACCAGGTCCTCCGGCATGACCTCCTGGAACTGGTCGCTCTCCTCGATCTCGCGCTTGGAGCGGATCGTCGCGCCGAAACCGATGCCCTTGGCGCCGGCCCGTGACTCGATGATCTTCTCCAGGCCCGCGAAGGCGCCGCCCACGATGAACAGCACGTTCGTCGTGTCGATCTGGATGAACTCCTGGTGCGGGTGCTTACGGCCGCCCTGCGGCGGGACCGAGGCCGTCGTGCCCTCCAGGATCTTCAACAGGGCCTGCTGGACGCCCTCGCCGGAGACGTCGCGGGTGATCGAAGGGTTCTCGCTCTTACGGGCGACCTTGTCGATCTCGTCGATGTAGATGATCCCGGTCTCGGCCTTCTTGACGTCGTAGTCGGCCGCCTGGATCAGCTTCAGCAGGATGTTCTCGACGTCCTCGCCGACATAGCCGGCCTCGGTGAGCGCCGTCGCGTCCGCGATGGCGAACGGTACGTTCAGCATCCGGGCCAGCGTCTGCGCGAGGAGCGTCTTGCCGGAGCCCGTGGGGCCCAGCAGCAGGATGTTGGACTTCGCGAGCTCGATCGCGTCGTCACGGCTGCCCGCGCCGCCGTTCTCACCGGCTTGCACGCGCTTGTAGTGGTTGTACACCGCTACCGAGAGGGCCTTCTTCGCGGGCGCCTGCCCGACGACGTACCCCTCCAGGAACTCGTAGATCTCCCGCGGCTTGGGCAGTTCCTCCCAACGCACCTCGGAGGTCTCGGCGAGCTCCTCCTCGATGATCTCGTTGCAGAGGTCGATGCACTCGTCGCAGATATAGACCCCGGGACCTGCGATGAGCTTCTTCACCTGCTTCTGGCTCTTCCCGCAGAACGAGCACTTGAGCAAGTCGCCGCCATCACCGATGCGTGCCACGAGGTGCTTCCCCTTCGCCTGGGAGCAGCCTTGTTCAGCGGCTCCTGTGCCTCATACCCGACGGTACCTTGCCTGGCCCCCCGTTCGGGCCCCCCTTGGCGCGGTTCAGGTGTACGTGCGACCACCCGGGCCGCGCCAAGGGCACCGGACGGGTCAGGCCGCTGCCGCCGCCGTGGTCTTACGGGTCGAGACGATCTGGTCGACCAGACCGTACGCCAGTGCGTCCTCGGCGGTCAGGATCTTGTCGCGCTCGATGTCGTCGCGGACCTTCTCGATCGGCGTCGTCGAGTGCTTGGCCAGCATCTCCTCGAGCTGCGCGCGCATGCGCAGGATCTCGTTGGCCGCGATCTCCAGGTCGGAGAGCTGCTCGCGGCCGGTCTGGCTGGACGGCTGGTGGATCAGGACGCGCGCGTTCGGCAGGGCCAGGCGCTTGCCCGCCGTGCCGGCCGCGAGCAGGACCGCCGCCGCGGAGGCGGCCTGTCCCATGCAGACCGTCTGGATGTCCGGCTTCACGAACTGCATCGTGTCGTAGATGGCCGTGAGGGCCGTCATCGAGCCGCCGGGGCTGTTGATGTAGATCGAGATGTCACGGTCGGGGTCCATGGACTCCAGGCACAGCAGCTGCGCCATGACGTCGTTGGCCGACGCGTCGTCGATCTGGACACCGAGGAAGATCACGCGCTCCTCGAACAGCTTCGCGTACGGGTCGTACTCGCGCACGCCCTGCGACGTGCGCTCCACGAAGCGCGGGATGACATAGCGGTTGTCCACCTGAGGGCCGGTGTAGAGGCCGCTCGGGGAGGCGCCGGGGTAGTTGTTCATATGGGTGTTCACCATCCTGGTGGCGTTCGATGGGCTGACGTGGCCGGTCCGGGGCGGGACTCTCGCCCTCAGGCGCCGGTGCCGCCGCCGCCCGGAACACCCGAAGCAGCGGAGATGATCTCGTCGATGATGCCGTAGGACACGGCTTCCTCGGCGGTGAACCAGCGGTCGCGGTCACCGTCGCGGATGATGGTCTCCTCGGTCTGACCCGTGTGGCGGGCGGTGATCTCGGCCATGCGCTTCTTCGTACGCAGGAGCTGCTCGGCCTGGATCTTGATGTCGGAGGCGGTGCCGCCGAGGCCCGCGGAGCCCTGGTGCATGAGGATGTCGGTGTTGGGCAGCGCGAAGCGCTTGCCGGCGGTGCCGCCGGTCAGCAGGAACTGGCCCATGGAGGCCGCCATGCCCATGCCGATGGTCACCACGTCGTTCGGGATGTACTGCATGGTGTCGTAGACCGCCATGCCCGCCGTGACGGAACCACCGGGGCTGTTGATGTAGAGGTAGATGTCCTTCTCGGGCTCGGCCGCGAGGAGAAGGAGCTGCGCGGTGATCTTGTTGGCGATGTCGTCGTCGACCTGCTGGCCGAGGAAGATGATCCGCTCACCGAGCAGTCGGCTGTAGACCTGGTCGCCGAGGCCACCACCGAGGGACGGCTCACCGGCGGCGAAAGGCATCAGATTCGTCACGTATCCACCTGCTCGTCTCTGACGGCTCCGGCCGTCTCAGCGTCTTTCGTTCCGGGGGACGGGGGTAGACCCCAGCCCTCGTATTCATGGACCCTAACGCGCTGGTCGGCGGGCGCCATCCCGCTTCCTGGGCTGTTCGCTGGCAGCGCAAGGTAGTTGGGTCGTCGCAGGGGCGGGGCACGGCCTCGGGGGCCGTGCGGGGAACGGCGCGGGCCCCGGGCGCGCGTCGCGTCCCGGGGCCCGGCGATCCGTCGAGCGGGGGCGCTCAGCCCTCGTTCTTCGACTCGGCCTTGTCGTCGGCCTTGTCGTCCGCCGCGGCTTCCGCGGGGGCGGTGGCCTCGTCGGAGGACGCCTCGACCGCGTCGACGGTCTCGGCGGTCGCGTCCTCCTCGTCGTCCTCCAGGTCCACGACCTCACCGTTGGTGTCGGTGACCTTCGCGGACTCGACCACCACGGCGAGCGCCTTGCCGCGGGCGACCTCGCCGACGAGCATCGGCACCTGGCCGCCTTCGACGACGGCCTGGGCGAACTGGTCGGGCGACATGCCGGAGGACTGCGCGCGGCGCATGAGGTGCTCGGTGAGCTCCTCCTGGTTCACGTTCAGCTTCTCCTTGTTGACCAGCTCGTCGAGGATGAACTGGGTCTTGATGCCCTTGACCGCCTGCTCCTTGGTCTCCTCGTCGAACTCCTCCTCCGTCTTGCCCTGGATCTCCAGGTACTTCGGGAGGTCGAGGCCCATCTGACCGAGCTGGTGGTGCTCCAGGTTGTGCTTACGGGTCTTGATCTCGTCCTCGAGGAGCTTCTCGGGGATCGGCACCTCGGCCAGCTTCAGCAGCTCGTCGAGGACGCGCTCCTGGGCCTGGGTGGCCTGGTCGTACTGCTTCATGCTGCCGAGGCGCTTGCGGCTGTCGGCCTTCAGCTCGTCGAGGGTGTCGAACTCGCTCGCCATCTGCGCGAACTCGTCGTCCAGGTCGGGCAGCTCGCGGGAGGCGACCTGGGTGACCTTGACGGAGACCTCGGCGTCCTTGCCCTCGGCGGTGCCGCCCTTCAGCTGGGAGGTGAAGGTGGCCTCGCCGCCGGCCTCCAGGCCGGTCACGGCCTCGTCGATGCCTTCGAGCAGCTCGCCGGAGCCGATGGTGTACTGCACGTCGCTCGCGACGCCGTCCTCCAGGACCTCGCCGTCGACCTTGGCCTCCAGGTCGATCGTCACGACGTCGCCGTCGGCGGCGGCGCGCTCCACGGGGTTGGTGGAGGCGAAGCGCTCGCGAAGCTCGTCGACGGACTTGTCGACGTCCTCGTCGGACACCTCGACCGCGTCGACGGTGACCTCGATACCGGAGTAGTCCGGGATCTCGATGACGGGGCGGATGTCGACCTCGGCGGTGAACGACAGCAGCTCGCCGTCCTTCAGCTCCTTGATGTCGACCTCGGGCTGCCCGAGGACATTGAGCTCACCCTCGTTGACGGCCTCCGTGTAGAACTTCGGAAGGGCGTCGTTGACGGCCTCCTCCAGCACAGCTCCACGGCCGAACCGCTGGTCGATGACGCGGGCCGGGATCTTGCCCTTACGGAAGCCCTTCACCGTGACCTGGTCGTTGATCTTCTTGTACGCCGCGTCGAGGCTGTCCTTGAGCTCCTCGAAGGGCACCTCGACAGTGAGCCGAACCCGGGTCGGGTTCAGGGTCTCCACGGCGCTCTTCACGGTTCGGTCTCCTTGGTGGCTGATTCTGGGGTCTGCCGTGCCCGCCGTGACTCCGGCGGACCAGCGGATTCGGCCCGGTTCTTCACAGTCTCTTCAGACACACGGGCACGCAGCTTGCATAGTAGCCGCAAGCAGGATGAGGCCCACAACGCGATCACGAACAGTCACGTGGACAGATGGTCGGGGTGGCCGGATTCGAACCGACGACCTTCCGCTCCCAAAGCGGACGCGCTACCAAGCTGCGCCACACCCCGCCGGTGCGACACGTAGGGTACATGCCCGCGAGCGGTACGCCGGACGTATTAAGTGGAGCGGCGGCGAGGGAGGAAGCGGTGTGCGCCGGAGGCCACGGACCCGCTACGATGTTTCCCGTGCCACGGTCCTTGTGACCTGCGGCGCGTGCGGGCGTAGCTCAATGGTAGAGCCCTAGTCTTCCAAACTAGCTACGCGGGTTCGATTCCCGTCGCCCGCTCCACACGACTCAGGGCCAGGTCGGAGAGTGATTCTCCGGTACTGGCCCTGACGCGTTGTCGGGTGGTTGCCGGGCCGCCCGGGGTGGAGTCCGGTCCGGTCGGGTCGCTAGAAGTTGATCTGGTTGATCGTCTCGGCTATCGAGTTCATGAACCTGTTCACCGACGGCGCCATGTCCGTGGACGCCAGGAAGAAGCCGAACAGGATCGCGACCACGGCGGGGCCGCCCTTCAGGGAGCCGCCGCGGATCAGAACCACGAGGACGATCGCCAACAGCAGCACCACAGACAGTGAAATGGCCACAACTGATCACACCCTCGGTCGGTCCGCCTTGCCGGCCGCGGGAGCTCACGGCCTCGCACTCATCCCGCTGCCTCCATCGTGCCACCAACCGCCCCTCAGGTGTTGGTCCGTGACGAATCATCGAGGTAAGGATCACGCCAATCGGCCGACGGGTGTGCCGGGCGGGCGACCGGATCCGCCCAGGGACGGGCGGATGAATACGGACGTCAATTCGACAATGCGGCGCGATCATTCCCCCGGCACTCACAGCTCCTTCACAGGAAACCGCGAGGTCATCTCACGGCGCTTCGCCCAGTGAATTCACCCGGAGTCACATCGAGGCCAAAACCCTGATGATATGCCCCATTTAAGGGGGATTAACAGGGGCATTTCTACCGGTGGGCGACTCTTTCGGTTCCGAACACCCCCACTTGCGCCGGAGGTTTTACTCAACGCATTGTGCGGAGCTAGGGTTAATCAGATGTCCCACGCTCCGCACGGATATGAGAGGGCCCGACTCCCCCGCACGCGGGAGTTGGATCCCGTCCCCCCGACAGCGCAGACCACATCGGCCACTGTGGCCGAAACCCCTGTACGGACCCCTCAGGATTCCGCGAAGTCGACGCCCCCCACGGCCAAGACGTCCACGAAGCGAGACGCGTTCTTCGACAACGCGAAGTACCTGGCCATCGTGCTGGTGGCGATCGGCCACGCCTGGGAGCCGGTCATGGAGGGCAGCCGGGCGACGAAGGCGCTCTACATGGTCGTCTACTCGTTCCACATGCCGGCCTTCATCATCATCTCCGGCTACTTCTCCAGAAGTTACACCGGCCGCCCGCACCAGATCAGACGTCTGCTGACCGGGATCGCCGTCCCCTACATCGTCTTCGAGGTGGCCTACTCGCTGTTCAAGCGGGTCACGAACGACCCCGGCCACCCGATCAGTCTGCTCGACCCCTGGTATCTCACCTGGTTCCTGGCCGCGTTGTTCATCTGGCGGCTGACCACCCCCATCTGGCTGACGCTGCGCCATCCCCTGCCGGTCGCCCTCGGTATCGCCGCGCTCGCCTCCTTCACGCCGAACATCGGCGAGGACCTCAACCTCCAGCGCGTACTGCAGTTCCTGCCGCTCTTCGTCCTGGGGCTCGTCCTCAAGCCCGAGCACTTCCAGCTGGTCCGCCGCCGTGAGGTCCGGCTGCTGGCCGTGCCCGTCTTCGCGGGTGCGGTCGTCTTCGCGTACTGGGCGGCCGTCCGGATGGAGAACGCGTGGTTCTACCACAACAGCGCGGCGCAGGATCAGGGGGCGCCGTGGTGGATCGGCGTCGTCATGACCTTCGCGCTGTTCGGCAGCTCGGTGGTGCTGACGGCCGCGTTCCTGTCCTGGGTACCGCGCCGCAGGATGTGGTTCACGGCGCTCGGCGCCGGCACGATCTGCGGCTATCTGCTGCACGGCTTCCTGGTCAAGGGAGCGGTGTACAGCGGGATCTTCGACACGAACGTGTGGCTGACCGCACCGGCCGGGCGCGTCTTCCTCACGCTGCTCGCGGGCGTCGCGATGACGCTGCTGTGCACGCCGCCGGTACGCCGGCTCTTCCGCTTCGCGACGGAGCCGGAGATGAAGTGGGCCTTCCGGCGGGACCCGGCGCAGGACGCGGCGTCACGGGCGGGGCAGGCCAAGTAGCCGCCGTACCTCCGCGTATTTCTCGGTGAGCCTGGTCCGGGTCGCCTCGTCCAGTACGGCGAGGCGGCCCGGATCCGCGTTGTGCGCCAGGTCCGCCTCCTTGACGAGCAGCGCGCCCGGGGTGGCGAGGATGCGGCGGGTGTAGGCGACGGTGTCCTCGCCCTCGGCCTTCGTCACGGCGAGGACCATCTCCTTGACCGACGGCGGCAGCGCCGCGGCGTCGAGCCATGCGCGGGACAGCGCGTCGTCCTCGACCGAGTCGTGCAGCCACGCGGCGGCGATCTGCTCGTCCGAGCCGCCCCGCGCCCTGACCCCGTCGGCGACCGCCCGAAGGTGCTCCGCGTACGGCCGGCCGGCCTTGTCCCGCTGGCCGGCATGCGCCTCGCGGGCGATGAACTCCACGTCGGCCAGGCTGAGATACGTCATGTGGCGAACTCCGTAGTCGGTCAAAACTTGCAGAGTAAATCGTTTGGTAAACTAATTACTGACGCTTCCTTGACGCGCCTTTGACTCGATGGAGGAACGGTCCCATCGGACACGCAGACACGCTCATAGCCATGGGCGGCGCCTTCCTTGCTGCCGCTCTCCTCGCCCGTCTCGGCAGCCGGATCGAGCTGCCGACGATCCCGCTGTTCATCCTGGCCGGAATCCTGCTCGGCCCGCACACACCCGGCATCGTGCTCGTCTCCGACCCGCACGAGCTGGAGATGCTCTCGGCCCTCGGCCTCGTACTGCTCCTCTTCTCCCTCGGCCTCGAATTCCATCTGGACGATCTCAAGACGGGCGGCCGCAAGATGGCCCTCGCCGGCGGCGCCTATCTCGCCCTGAACGTGGGCGCCGGGCTCGGCTTCGGCTTCGCGCTCGGCTGGGGCACCTCCGAGGCGCTGGTGCTCGCCGGTGTGCTCGGTATCTCCTCGTCCGCGATCGTCACGAAGATCCTGGTCGACCTCGGCCGTATCGGGAATCCGGAGACGAAGCCGATCCTCGGGATCATCGTCGTCGAGGACATCTTCCTGGCGCTCTACCTGGCCGCGCTCCAGCCGATCCTCTCCGGCGCCGACAGCCTCTCGGCCGCGCTCGCCGACGGCGGGAAGGCGTTCGGGTTCCTGCTGCTGCTGGCGCTCGCCGCGCGCTTCGGCAAGAAGGTCATCGGCCGTCTCATCAACACGAAGGACGACGAACTCCTCGTCATCTCCTTCCTCGGCACCGCGGTCTTCATGGCAGGGGTCTCCGAGTGGTTCGGCGTCGCGGACGCGATCGGCGCGTTCATGGTCGGTCTGATGCTGGGCAGTACGACTTCCGGCGACCGGATCCGCACGCTCGTCCACCCGCTGCGGGACGCGTTCGGCGCGATCTTCTTCTTCGCCTTCGGGCTGTCCATCAATCCGGGCGACCTGCCGATGGTGCTGTGGCCGGTCCTGGCCGCCGTCGCCCTGACGCTGACGATGAACATCGTGGCCGGGCTGGTGGCCGCCCGTATCTACCACTTCGGGTCCGGCCCCGCGGCGAACGTCGCGACGACACTGGTCGCACGCGGCGAGTTCGCGCTGATCCTCGCGACGATGGCGGCGGGCGCGGCACTGGACGCGCGTCTGGCGCCGTTCATCGCCGGCTACGTCCTGATCCTCGCGGTCCTCGGCCCCTTGGCGGCGGCCAAGTCGCACTGGCTGGCACGGGTGCTGCCGGGCGGCGGGCGCGGCGGCGGCGACGGAGGTGGCGACGGCGGTGGTCCGTCCGGCGACGGCACATCGGACGGTGACCTGACACTGGCGAAGGCCTCGGGCGCCTGACGCGCGACGCAGGGCCGGTGCCGAGGGGTGCCGGCCCTCAGCCCTCGCGGCAGATCAGCAGCAGCGCCCTGTCGTCGTTCACGTGCTTGGCCACCGCCTCGATCAGGTGCCAGGCCGCTCCCTCGAAACCCGCCGCGACATAGCGGTCCGCCTCGCCCGAGAGGCGGTCAACGCCCTCGCTCAGATCGCGGCCCGACGCCTCGACGAGGCCGTCGGTGAACAGCATCAGCACGTCACCCGGCAGCAGGGACCCCTTCACCGGGTCGAACTCCGCGCGGTCGTAGACGCCGAGGAGCGGGCCCTCGCCCGCCATCTCCTCCCAGCGGCCGCTGCCGGCGTGGAGCTGGAGCGCGGGCAGATGGCCCGCCGAGAGCAGTTCGTACTCGCCGGACTCGAGGTCCAGGACGAGGTGGATGGAGGTCGCGAAGCCCTCGTCCCAGTCCTGGCGGAGCAGATAGCCGTTGGCGGCCGGCAGGAAGTCGTGGGGCGGGAGTGAGCCGAGCAGTCCGCCGAACGCGCCGGACAGCAGCAGTGCGCGGGAGCCGGCGTCCATGCCCTTGCCGGAGACGTCGGTGAGGACGACTTCGAGCGTGCGGCCCCCGTTGGTACGGGCCGCGACGACGAAGTCGCCGGAGAAGGACTGGCCGCCGGCCGGCCGCAGCGCCATCTCGCGGTGCCAGCCCTTCGGCAGCCGCGGCAGCGCGCTCTGGACCCGGATGCGTTCGCGCAGGTCGAAGAGCATCGTGCCGCCGCGCCGCCACGGCACCCCGACGCGGGCCCTGAACTGGGCTATGAGGAGTCCGAAGAGCCCGCAGGCCGCCACGACGAGGACGGTGCCCGGCGTCACCGTGGCCGGCCCCTGGTCGTAGGGGCCGAGGACGAGCGATTCGACGATCAGGGCGGTGGCGGCGACCGCGTACAGACTGAGCAGGCTGGAGGGCCGCAGCAGCAGTCCTCCGGCGACGATCGGCAGGACCAGCGCGGAGGGCGCGAACCAGACGGGGATCGCCATGGTGGCGAAGGCGATCCCCGGGACGGTCAGCATCAGTCCGACGAGCGCGATCCAGTCCGAGCCGTCGCCCCGGAAGTAATCGACACCGGATTTGCGCACGGCGTTGCGGGCCCGGTGCAGCGACTTGCGCATCCGGGCCGTGTACGAATCCGCCTTCGCTCCACCGGTCATTGTGGTTGGACCCTATCCATCAGCGGGCTCGCCGTGCAGGGGGACCCCTGTGACATTGCGTTCGATATCGGGTCGCCTCGACCGCCCGGTCCCTGGTACTGATGGCATATGACCACAGACTTGCGAGTACTCGAAGCCTCCGACTGGGACCGCTGGTTCGGGACGCTGGAGAGAGCCTTCGGCGGGGCGCTCGTCAGCTCCGCCGAGCAGCGCGAGATGTGGCGCTCCGTGACGGAGTGCGATCGCTCCATCGGGGCCTGGGACGGCGACGAGTGCGTGGGGACCGCGGGGGCCTACACCTTCGGGCTCTCGGTGCCCGGCGGTGGTGTCGTGTCCGCCGCGGGCGTCACGATGGTGAGCGTCGCGGCGACGCACCGGCGGCGCGGGATCCTCACCTCCATGATGCGGCGGCAGTTGGACGACGTCCGTCGGTGGGGCCAGTCGGTCGCGCTGCTGACCGCCTCGGAGCCGGAGATCTACGGAAGGTTCGGATACGGCGTCGGCGCACGGCAGTTGAGCGCCGAGATCGACACCTCGCGGGTCTCGATCAAGGTGCCCGCCGCCCCGGGCGACGGTGGTGACGGCGGTGACGGCGGGACACGGCTGCGCTATGTCGCGCCCGACGACGCGCGGGAGGCGATCGAGTCGGTGTACGCGCGCCTGGTCGCGAGCCGCCCCGGAATGCTGGAGCGCCGGCCGGGCTGGGACCGGAAGCTGCTGATCGACCCGCCGGAGACGCGCGAGGGCGCGTCCGCGCTCCAGTGCGTGCTCGCGCGGCGCGGCGAGGGCGACGACGCCGAGACGGTGGGTTACGCGCTCTACCGCATCAAGCCCCTCTGGGATTCGGCTGGTCCGAAGGGCACGGTGGTGGTCGATCAGCTGGCGGGACTGGACCCCGTGACATACGCCACCCTGTGGCGCTTCCTCGGCGAGATCGATCTGACGTCGACGGTGAGCGCGTCGAACCTGCCCGTGGACGATCCGATCCAGTTCCTGGTCTCCGACGTCCGCCGGGCCGGTATCGGGGTGCGGGACTCGCTCCACGTACGGCTGGTGGAGGTGGGCGCGGCGCTCGCGGCGCGGGCCTACCAGGCGCCGGTGGATGTGGTGTTCGAGGTGGACGACGCCTTCTGCCCCTGGAACGAGGGCCGTTGGCGGCTGACCGGTGACGAGAAGGGCGCGTCCTGCGAGCGGACGGCGGACGCGGCCGATCTGTCGCTCTCCGTACGGGAGTTGGCCACGATGTATCTGGGCGACACCTCGCCGGCCGCGCTGGCGCGGGCGGGTCTCGTACGCGAACTGCGCCCCGGCGCGCTGACGGAGGCGTCGATCGCCTTCGCCTCGCCGGTGGCGCCGTGGCTGCCGCACGGCTTCTGAGGTCCGGTGTCCGGTGTCCGGGGCCGGGTGCCTAAGCCAGGAGAGTTGACCGGGAGTGTCGACCGGGTTGCGCGGACCCTTGGCCGGGAGCGCCCGGCCAGCCGTCCCGGTCACAGCCCCAGGGCGTGTCCGAGAGTCCCGCCTGGCACGGCACCTCTCCCCCGGAGCCCCCGAGCGGGCACGGGAGGTGCCTCCTGCGTTGTCGGAGCCGACCGAGTACGGCCGGTCCATCCACCACACCGCTCCTCCGCGCCTTGCGATGCACCGCGCCGGCCGCCGCGGGCCCCGCCCCTCGGGCGGACGACGCCAGTTCGAAGACAGGACCTAGGCCCGCTGGCAGCCCGGGCACCAGAAGAGGTTGCGGGCGACGAGTGGTGCCGTGCGGATCTCGCTGCCGCACAGGTGGCACGGCATCGTCGCGCGACGGTAGACGTACACCTCGCCACCGTGGTCGTCCACGCGCGGCGCGCGGCCCATCGCCTCGGGCAGGTGCTCGGGCCGTACGGTGTCGATGCGGTTGTGCCGTACGCCCTCGCGCATCAGCGCGACGAGGTCCGCCCAGATCGCGTCCCACTCGGCGCGGGTGAGGTCACGGCCCGCGCGGTAGGGGTCGATGCCGTGCCGGAAGAGGACTTCGGCCCGGTAGACGTTGCCGACGCCCGCGATGATCTTCTGGTCCATGAGCAGGGCGGCGACGGTGGTGCGGGAGCGGGAGACCCGTGCCCACGCGCGCTCCGGGTCGTTGCCCGGCGCGTCGGGCGGGCGCAGCGGGTCGGGTCCGAGCCGGTCGTGTATCGCCTGCTTCTCCGGTTCGGTGATCAGCGCGCAGGTGGTGGGGCCGCGCAGCTCCATGTACGACGTGTCGCCCAGCAGGCGCAGCCGGACGGTGTCGGTGGGCGGCGGGGCGGGGGTGTCGCCGAGCGCGACCTTCCCAAACAGCCCGAGGTGGACATGGATCCAGCCGCTGTCGCCGAAGCCGACGAAGAGATGCTTCCCGTGGGCGCTCGCGCCGTCGGTCACCCGGCCGTCGAGGAGCGCGGCGCTCTCGGTGAACCGGCCCTGGGGGCTGGCGACGCGCACCGGTTCCGCGGCGAAACGGTGGTTGAGGTCCTGGGCGAGGCGGTGGATCGTATGCCCCTCGGGCACGGGTTCTCCTCGGTGCGTGGAGGGTGACATGGCGGTGCCGCCGGACCCGCGCCCGGCGGCACCGTTCGCTGTTTGCGGGCCGGGTTCAGTCCTGCTTCGGGTGGTGCGCAGGGATCGGCGGCACCTCGCCGGTCTTCTCGTACGTCGCGAGCATCTCGATGCGGCGCGCGTGGCGCTCCTCCCCCGTGTAGGCGGTGGCGAGGAAGATCTCCACGAACCTGGTCGACTCGTCCCGGGTGTGCATCCGGCCGCCGACGGAGATGACGTTCGCGTTGTTGTGCTCGCGGCTGAGCGCGGCGGTCTGCTCGTTCCACACGAGCGCGGCGCGCACGCCCTTCACCTTGTTCGCGGCCATCTGCTCGCCGTTGCCGGAGCCGCCGATCACGATGCCGAGGGACTTGGGGTCGGCCGCTGTCCGCTCCGCGGCGCGGAGGCAGAACGGCGGATAGTCGTCCTGGGCGTCGTAGATGTGCGGGCCGCAGTCGACGGGCTCGTGGCCATGGGCCGTGAGCCATTCGACGAGGTGGTTCTTGAGTTCGAAGCCGGCATGGTCGGAGCCGAGATACACGCGCATGGGCGAAGTGTGGCACGTCGGGGGCGGTGCGGAGCGCTCCGGGGTCGGGAGGCTCCCCCGGGGCAGGGCCTAGTTCTGGCGGCCGATGAGCTTCCAGGAGACGGGCAGCAGTCCCATCGCCAGCGCGGCCTTGAGCGCGTCGCCGATCAGGAACGGGGTGAGTCCGGCGGCCAGGGCCGCGCTCGGCGAAAAGTCGGCGGCGAAGGCGAGATACGGCACGCCCACCGCGTAGATGATGAGGGAGCCGACGACCATTGTCCCGGCGGTGCGCGGGACGGAGCGGTCGCCGCCGCGCCGGGCGAGCGAGCCCACGACCGTGGCGGCGAGCAGCATCCCGAGCACGTAACCGAAGGAGGCGCCGCCGGGGCCCGACGAGCCCTCGGAGAACCACGGCATGCCGGCCATGCCGACGAGGGTGTAGAC
Source organism: Streptomyces sp. S4.7 (assembly GCF_010384365.1). Taxonomy (NCBI): domain Bacteria; kingdom Bacillati; phylum Actinomycetota; class Actinomycetes; order Kitasatosporales; family Streptomycetaceae; genus Streptomyces; species Streptomyces sp. S4.7. The sequence goes on from NZ_CP048397.1 coordinate 2,285,611, forward strand.
GGCGAGCGCGAGGAAGCCGCGGCGGGCGCCGAGCGCGGTGCCGACGAGCAGCGCGGCGAAGGTCTGGCCGGTGACCGGGACCGGGGAGCCGGGGACCGGGACGGCGATCTGCGCGGCGATGCCGGTGAGTGCCGCGCCGCCGAGTACGAGCGCGGTGTCGACGGCGTACCGGTGCCGGGCGGCGGGGAGCAGATCGGCGAGGACCGCTCCGGATCGGGTGGTGGCGGCAGCAGTGCTCATCGGGACTCCGCGAGGTGAGGACAGACGTGTGGGCGGGGGAACAGGCTGACGGTAGCCCACCCGCCCGTGCCCGGACACGGGCGACCGAGCACAAGACGGCGGCCCGGCTGATGGTGGACTTCCGACAACCGGGGCGCCCCATGCGGCCGATGGGCGTGACGCTCGTCACGGAATTCGCTCAGGTGAGGATCGTGCGTCCCCGACGGGGATCGTTTCGTGTGGCGGAGTGGCCGCCGGTGGACTGTGACTTCCCACCAAAGGGCGGTTCTAGGCGGTCGGTGGGCTCCTCTTGCCCCCGGGTGAGCCGGATGTCCGTATAGAGGGACCGGGTTACGGGTAAGCGGTACGCGCGGCCAGACTGTGCCCCTCCCCCATCCGCTACCGAACAGGCACCCCATGTCAGCGCCTCGGACCCCCGCCGACGCGCCCGCGACTCCCCCCGCCCCCGAAGCCTCCGGCACCTCCGGCGCTCCCCGTACGGACTCGGCGCTCACGCACGGGCTCAAGCAGCGCCATCTGTCGATGATCGCGCTCGGCGGTGTGATCGGCGCCGGGCTGTTCGTCGGGTCGGGCTCGGGCATCGCCGCCGCCGGTCCGTCGATCGTCGTCGCGTACGGCGTCTCCGGACTGCTCGTCATGCTCGTGATGCGCATGCTCGGTGAGATGTCGGCGGCCAACCCGGCGTCCGGTTCGTTCTCCGTCCACGCCGAACGGGCGATCGGCCCGTGGGCCGGCTTCACCGCCGGCTGGGCCTTCTGGGTCCTGCTCTGTGTGGCGGTGGGCCTTGAGGGGATCGGCGCGGCGCAGATCGTCTCCGGCTGGCTGCCCGGGACCCCGGAGTGGGCCTGGGTGGCGCTTTTCATGGCGGTGTTCCTGGGCACGAATCTCGCGGCCGTGAAGAACTTCGGTGAGTTCGAGTCCTGGTTCGCCTCGCTCAAGGTCGGCGCGATCGCCCTGTTCCTGGTGCTCGGTGTGCTCGCGATCCTCGGTGTCCTGCCGGACACCGACGCGCCCGGCACCGCCAACCTGACCGGCGACGGCGGCTTCCTGCCGAACGGCTCCGAGGGCCTGGTGATCGGCCTGCTGGCCTCCGTCTTCGCGTACGGCGGTCTGGAGACGGTCACCATCGCGGCGGCCGAGTCGGAGGATCCGGTCCGGGGCGTCGCGAAGGCCGTACGGACGGCGATGTGGCGCATCGCGCTCTTCTACGTCGGTTCGATGGCGGTCATCGTCACGCTGGTGCCGTGGGACGACCCGAAGATCGTCGAGAAGGGCTCCGGCCCGTACGTCGCGATGCTCGACCGCCTCGACATCCCCGGCGCGGGCCAGATCATGAACGTCGTCGTGCTGGTGGCGCTGCTGTCGGCGATGAACGCCAACATCTACGGCGCCTCCCGCATGGCCCGCTCACTGGTGGCTCGCGGTCAGGGCCCGAAGGTGCTGGGCAGGGTGACGTCCGGCGTCCCGCGCAACGCGGTGCTCGCCTCGTCGGTCTTCGGTTTCCTGTGCGTACTGCTCAGTTACTGGCGCCCCGACGACATCTTCGCCTGGCTGCTCAACATGACGGGCGCGGTGATCCTCGTCGTCTGGGCGTTCATCGCGGTCTCCCAACTGGTCCTGCGCCGCCGCACGGAGCGCGAGGCACCGGAAAAGCTGGTGGTGCGGATGTGGCTGTACCCGGCGCTGACGTGGGTCTCGCTGGCGGGGATGGCGACGATATTCGTCCTGATGCTCGGTCAGCCGGACACGCGTGACCAGTTGATGGCGACGGGGCTGCTGACGCTGGGCCTGGCGACGATCGGTGCCGTACGGCAGCGGCGTGCGCGCGGGGCTGGGCCGGCAGCCTGAAATCCATGGCTCCGGCAGGGCCGCCGAGCGTGGAGCGATCACCCTACGAAACAGGACATACGGGCCAATGCGGCGATTGGTGAACGCGCGTCGGCCGAGCGCGGATCGGGGCGAGAGGGTTGCGGGCCCGTAGGGAGCGCCACCGGGGTCCGCACAGTCCCGACGACGCCCAAGGAGCACGCAAGACGACGGCTCCGGCGTGGAAGCGCCGGAGCCGTGTGGTGGCGACGGGGTGATCAGCGAAGCGTCTGAACGAACGCCTGCCACGCATGGGCGGGGAAGGCGAGCGCCGGGCCGCCCGGAACCTTCGAGTCGCGGACGGGGACGACACCGGGGAAGCTGTCGGACACCTCGACGCAATCGCCGCCGTCCGAGTTGCTGTACGACGACTTACGCCAAGCGGCCTGGGTCAGGTCGGGTCGGACGGTTCGCATCGCGGGATCTCCTCGATCAGTCGCCTGATGAAATCTGCGGAGCTCTCGGGAGAGAGCGTCTTGTCTCGTAGCAGATCGTAGGACAAGCGCAGCGCTTCGACCTTCTCCGGTTCCTCGATCAACTCACCGGACTTCGAACTCTCCAGATAGGCCACGGACTTCCCGTTCGCGAGCCAGAGGACGGTCAGCGAGCCACCCAGCAGATCGTGCAACCCCGCCGAGAACGGCACCACTTGGATGGTGACGCCGGACCGCTGCCCCGCTTCGAGCAGCGCTTCCAACTGGTCCCTCCACACCTTCGGATCCGTTGCCGCGCGGCGGAACACGGCCTCGTCGAGCAACGCCCTGAAGTGAGGGGCGTCGTCGCCCTCCAGGATGTCCTGACGGCTCATCCGCGCCGTGACCTGCTCGGCCAGTTCCCCATCGTCCCGCGGACGACCCTTGGCCAGGATCTCCTCGGCGTACGCCTCCGTCTGGAGCAGGCCTGGGACGACGCTGCACACGTACTTGTACTGGACCGTCGCCTCCCGCTCCAGCCTCATGAACCGCTGGTACCGGTCCCCGAACGCGTCCTCCCTCGCCAGCACCCACAGCTGCGACAACTGTCTCTTCGTCCCGTACACCGCGTCCAGCGCAGCCACCACCTGCGGTGACCCCAGCCGCGCCCCCGTCTCCAGTTTGTGCAGATACGCGCGGTCGTACGTCGTCAACTCCTGCAACTCGGCGAGCGACTTGCCCGACTCCTCACGCAGGCGCGCGATCGTCTCGTACAACATGACCCGCGCCGATGCCTCCCGGCCCGCATCGGACCCGCCCTTCGCCATGCCAACTCCCCTGTGTCCTGCGGCGACAGGGCCGTGACAGCCCGTTGCGAGCGTAGCCAGCCACACGCCGAGGCGGAGCAGAGAGAGACGCGTTCATCACATAGAGCTACAGGGCTGTCTCACGCACGGCACGTTCAGCGACAGCAGCGACGCGCCCTCGTCCTGCCTTCGCCTCAGGCGGACGGCAGGCCCAGAGCACGCAGCGTGCCGGGCGCCACTTCGAGGCTTTCGAGTTCGTGAGCGAGGCGCAGCACCTGGTCGGCGACGGCGAGTTCGCGGGGCGTCTCGGGGACGGTGTCGCCGATACTCCGCAGAAACTCCGCGATCTCGCGCCAGGAGTAGAAGACCGTCGCTCCCGGCGGACCGGGCAACGGCTCCGGAAATCCTGGCAGCGCCGCAAGTGACTCCTCGTTACGGTCGCAGCGCTGCGCCGCCTCCCCCAGCGTCACCGTGTCGTCGTGGCGGACACTGACGGCGTGCAGCCCTGGGATGAGCCGGATGTCGCGGGCCACTCGGGCGACCGCGTCAAGGAACGACGGCGCCTCGATGTCGCAGGACAGCTCGCTCAGTTCGGCGGGGTCCGTGTGAACCGCGAACTGACTCGGGTCCTCAGGGCCGAGGACGTACGACACAGATCCGTCTGCGAAGGCGTCGCAGTGGTCGAAGGCGTTGGCCTGCTCAGCGGTCAGAGGCTGGTTGAGACGAAGGATGAAACTCCGCTCGGACACAGAAAGCACTCCTCTCAGTGCTGAGGGTCACGGACGAACCGGTCGATTCGCTTCGCCTCATTGCCGGGGTTCTTGGGCGCGCCGGGCACGGTGTGGGTATCTCCGCAGGTGCAGCACACCACCCATCCTCACCGATGACCATTCTTGTCGGGCGTGATCTTGCAACCAGCCCTCTTCGCGCGTTCGAGGGCAGCCGCGATGTCCCCGGCTTGGTGTCGCCCTTTTGAAATCATGCGCAGATAATACCCAGAGCTACGAGCAGGGTACGTTCAGCGACAGTATGGCGGCCTGGCTACCCGCCATCCGCAGCTCCGTCACCGCCGCGTTCCGCAGGCGCGGGAACACCCGGCGGTAGTCGCTCAGCGCGATGCCCAGCAGTTCGCAGAGCACCAGCCGCAGCAGGGTATTGTGCGCGACGACCAGGACCCGGCCGTCCTCGTGCGTCGCGGCGATCCGGCGCAGGGCGTCCGTCCCGCGGGTCGCGGCCGAGCGGGGGTCCTCCGCGGCGGGGAACGGGTTCAGCACCGGGTCGGCGCGGAAGGCCGCAGCCGCCGTCGGGTCCACGGTCTCGAACTCGGCGAGCGTGCGGCCCTCCACCACCCCGAAGTCGCACTCGCGCAGGTCGTGTTCGCGGGTCGGTACGAGGTCCAGCGCCCGGCAGGCGGGCTCGGCCGTGGCGATCGCGCGGGGCACCGTGGATGTCCACACGGCGTCGATCCCGGCGCCCGCCGCCGCCTGCCGCCCCGCCCACCAGCCCAGCCGGACCGCCTGGGCGCGCCCCTCGTCGGTGAGGCCGATGTCGCTCACGCCCGCGTAGCGGTTCTCGGCGTGCCAGAGCGTCTGTCCGTGGCGGGCCAGCAGCAGGGTCGCACTCATGAGGTCTCCAAAGCGTCGGCACGCGTGCGGGCGTGGGCGGCGACGGGCGCCGGGAGCCAGCCACGCTGTTCCAGTTCGTCCACCATGCTCAGATACGGCGGGAGGAAACGCGCGGTACGGGCCGGGTCGGGGCGCAGGACATGGCTGAGGCCGACCATCCGCTCGGCCGCGTCAGCGAGGGTGGGGGCGGCGTCGGCGCCGTACGCGGCGAGGACCGCCATGCCGAGCGCCGGTTCGCTGTGCCGGGGGATGTGCACGCTGCGGCCGAGGATGTCGGTGCGCAGTTGGTTCCAGTACGCGCTGCGCGAGGCGCCGCCGGTGAAGGTGAGCGGGCCGTCCTGCGGGGCGCCGAGGTGGTCCAGGTAGTCCAGGCAGAGCCGTTCGGTGTGGCCGACCCCCTGGAGGAGCGCCGCCCAGTGGTCGGCGTCGGAGCGGGGCCGGCCGAGCAGGAGGGGCGTGGCGTCGGGGGCGAGGAAGGGGAACCGCTCGCCCCGTGAGACCAGTGGGTAGGCGAGCGCGGTCGACGGTTCGTGCGCGGCGGCGAGGGCGTCGAGGCGCGCCGGGTCCGCGTCCGGGAAGGCTCTGCCCAGCGCGCCGGCCCCGACGCCGGAGGCGCCGCCGGGCAGCCAACCGCCGTCCGGGGCGCGGTGGTTGTAGACGGCTCCGGTGCTGTCGTGGACGGGTGCGGCGGTGACGCCCTTGAGGACGAGCGTGGTGCCGAGGACGGAGTTCCAGGATCCGACGCCCAGTGAGCCCGAGGCGATCTGGGCCGCGCAGCCGTCGGTCATTCCGGCGATCACGGGGGTGCCGGCGGGGACACCGGTGGCGCTCTCGCCGTCCGCGTCGACCTCGCCGAGCCGGTCGCCGGGCCGTACGACCTCCGGGAAGAGGTCCGGGGCCAGACCCAGGGCGCGCAGTTCGTCGTGCGGCCAGGTGTCGCCCGTCAGGTCGTAACCCGTCTTCAGGGCGTGGCTGGAGTCGGTGGGGGTGGGAGCGCCGACCAGCCGGGATACGACGAGGTCCGCCTGATGGGTGAGGCGTGTCCCCGCGGTCGGCGGCTGCTCCTTCAGCAGCCACATCACCTTCGGCAGCGCCCACGTCGGCTGGACGCGCAGTCCTCGCTCGCGGGCCAGCGCGGCCTCCGCCGTGGCGCGCCCGTCGTCGTACATCAGGCCGGGTGTGAGCGGGCGGCCCGCGCCGTCGGTGAGCAGGACCGTGCCGGAGGTGCCGCACACGGCGAGCGCGCGGACGGGGGGTGACCCGCCGTCAGGGACGGACTTCAGGGCCTGGCCGATCGCCGTGCGCGCCGCTTCCCACCAGTCGTCCGGCGACTGCTCGTGGCGTACCCCGTCGCGTCTGCCGCCGAGTGGGGCCGCCCCGCTGCCGAACACGGCCCCCTCGTCCCCGACGAGCACCGCACGGACGCTCTGTGTACCGAGATCGATACCCATCCACATATCGGCTCCCTCTGTGAAGTTCTCACTCTGCACCGAGATTTTGCGATGTGCGAGGGATTGACGCGCAACTACCGGTGTTCCAAGCTCTGTTAACCACTCGAAGGAACGCGTTATCCACGGGTGGGAACGTGGCGACAACGTCTCCTGCCGGACCGTGGAGGTCACGGATGGACATGCACGGGCAGCTCGGGCACGACCGGCGGCGGTTCCTCGCGCTCACGGCGGCGGCGTCTTCCGTCCCGTTGCTGAGCGCCTGCGGGGCCGGCTTCGGTGACGGTGACAGCAAGAGCGACGGGTCCGCCGCCGACGACGTCACCGGATCCTTCGACTGGCAGCGGCACAAGGGCACCACCGTCAAGGCGCTGCTCAACAAGCATCCGTACACGGACGCGCTGATCGCCGATCTGAAGGCGTTCACCGCGAAGACCGGCATCAAGGTCGAGTACGACGTGTTCCCCGAGGACAACTACTTCGACAAGCTGACCGTCGACCTCTCCAGCGGCCGGGCGTCGTACGACATCTTCATGCTCGGCGCCTACATGGTGTGGCAGTACGGCCCGCCGGGCTGGCTGGAGGATCTCGGCCCCTGGATGCGCAACGAGTCGGCCACCGGCGCCGAATGGGACCAGGACGACTTCCTGCCGAGCCTCCTCGAAGGCACCCAGTGGTCCCTGAAGGCCGGCACGCCGCTCGGGCAGGGCGGGCAGTACGCGCTGCCGTGGGGCTGGGAGGCCAACGTCGTCGCGTACAACACGGAGGTCTTCAACAAGCTGGGGCTGCGGCCCGCCGAGTCCTTCGACGAGTTGCGCGAACTCGCCGGGACCATCAAGCGCAAGGCGCCCGGGGCCGGTTTCGACGGGATGTACGGGGTCGCGGTGCGCGGCTCGCGGAGCTGGGCGACGATCCACCCCGGCTTCATGACGATGTTCTCCCGCTACAAGCTGAAGGACTTCACGGTCGACGGGGAGAGCCTGAAGCCCGCCATGAACTCCCCCGAGGCCATCACGTTCACCCGTGACTGGGCGGACATGGTCAAGAAGGGCGGGCCGCCCTCGTGGACCTCGTACACCTGGTACCAGTGTTCGAGCGACCTGGGCGCGAAGAAGGCGGGCATGCTCTTCGACGCGGACACCGCCGCGTACTTCCAGGCGGTGAAGGGCGCGTCGCCCGCCGCCGGGAAGATCGCGTTCCATCCGGGGCCGAAGGGGCCCGACGGTTCGCTCGCGACCAACATGTGGATCTGGTCGCTCGGCATGAACGCCAAGAGCAAGAAGAAGAGCGCCGCCTGGCTGTTCCTCCAGTGGGCCACCGGCAAGGAGCACCTGCGCAAGGGCGCGATCGAGTACAACCACATCGATCCGGTGCGCAAGTCGGTGAGCGACGACCCTGCGTACCGGGACAAGATGAGCGAACTTGCGGGTTTCATCGAGACGTTCGAGGCCGTCCAGGACCAGACGCGGATCCAGTTCACCCCGCAGGAGCAGTTCTTCGACGCGACCACGAGCTGGGCGTCGGCGCTCCAGGAGATCTACGGGGGCAAGAGCGCGGGGCCGGTGCTGAACGGACTGGCGGACGATCTGGCCTCGAAGGTCGGGTGACGCCCCATGTCCTCGTCGACGGAGGCCGATCACGGGGCGGCCTCGTCCGACGACGCGGCCGTGGCCGGCGCCCGTGAAAAGGCGTCGGCCGCGGATCGGGGTTCGGGCTCCGGCCCGGCCGCGGGCGCTCCCCCGCCCGCGGGCCCCGGCGCGGAGAGGAGCGTCCCGCGGTGGCGGCGCTCCCTTCGCCCGTATCTGCTCATCGTGCCCGCCCTGCTGCTGACCGGCGGGATCCTCTACCCCTTCGGGCTCGGCCTGTACTACACGGTGTTCGACTTCGCGGCGAGCAAGCCGCAGCCGGACTTCACGGGCCTGGAGAACTACCGGCGGATCTTCACCGACTCCTCCTTCTGGGACTCGGCGTGGGTGACGGTGCTCTACGCGGTCGGCGCCGCCGCCGTCGAGACGGTGCTCGGCGTCGCCGTGGCGCTGCTCCTGCACCGCTCGACACTGGTGGGCCGGGTGCTGGAGAAGGTCCTCATCCTGCCGCTGATGATCGCGCCGGTGATCGCCGCGATCATCTGGAAGCTGATGCTCCAGCCGTCGGTCGGGGTCGTGAACCACCTGCTGCGGCCGTTCGGTCTGGGCGGGGTGCAGTGGACGGACACCCCGACGGGCGCGCTGCTCTCCTCGATCGCCGTGGACGTGTGGGTCTACACCCCGTTCGTCGCGATCCTGGCGCTGGCGGGGCTGCGCTCGCTGCCCGCGTCGCCCTTCGAGGCGGCGGCGGTCGACGGGGCGGGCTGGTGGTTCACCTTCCGCAAGCTGACGATGCCGATGCTGTGGCCGTACGTCCTGGTCGCCGTGATCTTCCGGTTCATGGACTCGCTGAAGGTCTTCGACATCATCTACGCCCTGACGGAGGGCGGCCCCGGCGACTCCACGGTGGTGCTCCAGATCCGCGCGTATCTGGAGGCGATCCGCTTCCAGCGCTACTCGTTCGGGCTGAGCTACATGATCGTGCTGTGGGCGGTGGTCTATCTGGCGGCGATGGTGCTGGTGCGCTATCTGGGCCGGATCCAGAACCGGGCGGCGGAGGTGTCGAGGTGACGAGACGTCAGCCGCCTGCGCGGCGGAACGGGGCGGCGCGGCGACGGGTGCTGGGGATCGCCGCCGACGGCGCGCTGATCCTCTACTTCCTCTTCGCGCTCTTCCCCGTCATGTGGATGGTCGTGCTCTCGCTGAAGCCGGGACACGAACTCTTAAGCACCTACTTCTCCTTCACCCCGACCCTGGACTCCTACCGCACGGTCCTCGGCGCGGGCGAGGACGAGGGTGTGCCGTTCGTGCGGTTCTTCCTCAACTCCCTGGTGGTGTCGCTGGGGGCCGTCGGGCTCTCCCTGGTGATCGGGCTGCCCGCCGCGTACGCCGCGGCGCGCTGGCGGTTCCGCGGCTCGGAGAATCTGATGTTCACGCTGCTGTCGTTCCGCTTCGCGCCCGAACTGACCGTGATCATCCCGCTGTTCGTGCTCTACCAGCAGCTCGGTCTCTTCGACACCCACCTCGGCATGATCTGGGTCCTGCAACTGGTCACGCTGCCGCTGATCGTGTGGATCATGCGGTCGTACTTCGCCGACCTGTCACCGGAGCTGGAGCAGGCGGCGCTGCTCGACGGCTACACCCGCAAACAGGCGTTCTTCCGGGTCGCGCTGCCGCTGGTGAAGCCGGGGATCGCGGCGGTGTCACTGCTGGCCTTCATCTTCGCGTGGAACAACTTCGTCTTCCCGCTGATCCTCACCTCCTCACAGGCGCAGACCGTGACCGTGGGCGCGCTGTCGTTCCTCGGCGGCGACCGGCCCAAGTACAACCTGACGGCCGCCGCCGCGCTCGTGTCGGTGATCCCGCCGTTGCTGCTGGCGCTCACGATCCAGCGGTATCTGGTGCGGGGGCTGTCGTTCGGGGCGGTGAAGTCGTGATCGCGGCCGGGTCCGGCACCACCTCGATAGGGCTGCGCGGCGTCCACAAGTCGTACGGACGCACCACCGCGCTCGACGGCGTCGAACTGGACGTGGCCGAGGGTGAGTTCTTCTGTCTGCTCGGCCCGTCCGGGGCGGGCAAGACGACGACGCTCAAGACCGTCGCCGGTCTGGAGGAGCCGGACTCCGGCGCGGTCGAGCTGGGCGGCCGGGACATGACCGGCGTCGAGCCCTACGACCGGGGCGTGGCCATGTGCTTCGAGTCGTACGCGCTCTATCCGCACCGCTCCGCCTACGACAACCTCGCATCGCCGCTGCGCTCGCCCAAGTACCGGCTGCCGGCCGCCGAGGCCCGTACGCGGATCCACGACATCGCCGAACTGCTCGGTATCGAGCAGCTGTTGGAGCGTCCGGTGGGCGCCCTGTCGAACGGGCAGCGGCAGCGGGTGGCGCTCGGGCGGGTGCTCGTACGGCCCGCGCGCGCGTTCCTCCTCGACGAGCCGCTCTCCCATCTCGACGCCAAGCTCCGCCAGGCGATGCGCGCGGAGCTGAAGGCCATCGGGGACGTCCGGCACACGACCACGCTGTATGTCACGCACGACTCGGTGGAGGCGCTGGCGCTCGGCGACCGGATCGGGGTGATCAGGGAGGGGCGGATCGTCCAGACCGGGACGCGGGGGGAGATCTGGCACCGGCCGCACGACACGTTCGTCGCCCGCTCCTTCGGTCGCCCGATGATCAACCTGCTGCCGGGGACGGTCACCGCGGACGGGCACTTCGGGTCGGCGGAGGGCGGCTTCGAGGTGCCGCTGGACGTACCGGCGCCGCCGGGCACGGCGGTGCAGCTGGGCGTACGGCCGAGGGACGTCACCCTGGGTGAGGCCGGGGGCGCCGGGGACGCGGCGGGCGGGAGCGGCGCGGTGGAGTTGACCGGCACCGTCTACGTCACCGAGGTCCTCGGCCGCGCCACCGAGGTCACCGTCCGGCTCGGCTCCCGGCAGCTCTCGCTCGTCGCCCCGCGCGCCGGCGCGGCCGGCCTGCGCACGGACGATTTTGTACGGCTCCGCGCGGATCTTGAGAACCTGCTCCTGTTCGAGGCCGACCGGCCGGGACGTCCAGGACGAAGGATCAGCACATGAGCACCCAGCAGCAGCGCGGCCCCGCTCCGCGCCAGGCGGCGATAGCCGAGTACGTCCTCGCGCAGGGCGAGGGCACCGCCGCCGAGCTGGCCGAGCGGTTCGACGTCAGTCTGATGACCATCCACCGGGACCTCGACGAGCTCGAACGCCAGGGCATCGTGAGGAAGTTCAGGGGCGGGGTGACCGCGCAGCCGTCAGGTGTGTTCGAGTCGAACGTCGCCTTCCGGCTCAAGGCGATGCACGAGGAGAAGGCGGCGGTCGCCCGGCACGCGCTGAGCCTGATCGAGCCCGGTATGGCGGTGATGCTGGACGACTCGACCTCCACCCTGGAGATCGCGCGCCGGCTCGGCGCCATCACGCCGCTGACCGTCGTCACCAACTTCCTGGAGGCGATCAACCTGCTGTCCGGGGAGCGCGGCATCCATCTGATGGCGCTGGGCGGCGACTACGACCCCCTGCACTCCTCCTTCCTCGGGGTCAGTTGCGTCGAGGCCGTGCAGTCGCTCCAGGTCGACGTCTGTTTCACCTCCACCGCCGCGGTCTCCGGGGGCTTCGCCTACCACCAGGAGCAGCACATCGTCTCCGTGAAGCGGGCGATGCTCGGCTCGGCGGCCCGCAACGTCCTGCTGCTCGACCACTCCAAGCTCGGCCGGGTCGCACTGCACCGGCTGGCCCCGCTCTCCGCCTTCGACCTGGTGCTCGTGGACGCCGGCGCCTCCGCGGAGGCGCTGCGCGATCTGGACGAGCACAAGGTCCCCTATCAAGTCTGCGAGGTGGGCGGTGACTGAACTGACCCTGCGTGAGCTGCGCAAGACGTACGTGTCGCGCGGCCGTCCCCCCGTGGACGCGGTGCGGGGCATCGACATCGGCCTGCGCTCCGGCGAACTGCTCGGTCTCCTCGGCCCGTCCGGCTGCGGCAAGTCCACCACGCTGCGGATGATCGCCGGTCTGGAGGAGGTCACCGGCGGCGACATCCTGGTGGGCGGCGACTCCGTCGTCGGTCTGCCGGCGCGGGAGCGCAACATCGGTGTCGCCTTCGAGAACTACGCGCTCTACCCGCCGCTGACCGTCCGTGAGAATCTCGGCTTCGGGCTCGCGGCGCGCGGCCTGCACGGGCGCACGGAACGGGGCCGCCGGGTCGCCGACATGGCGGAGCGGATCGGCATCACCGACCTCCTCGCCGCCCGGCCCGCCGGTCTGTCCAGCGGCCAGAAGCAGCGCGTGGCGCTGGCCAGGGCCCTGATCCGGGAGCCGGACGTACTGCTCCTGGACGAGCCGCTGTCCCATCTGGACGCGGCGCAGCGCGATACGACCCGTCGTGAACTCAAGCGCATCCAGCGGGACTTGGGCCATACGACGATTCTCGTCACCCACGACCAGGAAGAGGCGCTGTCGCTCGCCGACCGGATAGCCGTCATGAAGGACGGCGTGATCCAGCAACTCGGCACGCCGTACGAGATCTACGACGCCCCGGCGAATGTGTTCGTCGCCGACTTCGTGGGGGAGCCCGCGATCAACCTGCTGCCGGGCGTCGTGGCGGCCGACGGGTGGGTACGGCTCGGTGCGTCGGCGCGGTTCCCGTGCCCGGCCGGTCCGCCCGTCGGCCGGGAGGTGGTGCTCGGCATCCGTCCGGAGGACCTGCGGCTGGCCCGTGAGGGTGAGTCCGGGCCCGGGACGGGGGACACCGGGTGGGGCGAGGACCCGGGCGGCGCCGTACGGGCTACGGTCAGCGCCCATGAGCCGCTCCTGGAGTCCGGAATCGCCACGCTCATGCTCGACGGCGTCGCCGAACCCCTTGTCGTGGAGACCGGCCCGGAGACACGCCTGGACCGGGGCGACACCGTACGCGTCACCGCCGACCCACGGCACACGCATGTCTTCGACGCCGAGACCGGAGAGGCCCTGACCCTGACATGAGGATCCTCGCAGCTGGTGATCATTTCGTCCTCAACTCCCTGATCACCGAGGCCCTGGGGCGCGTCGTCCCCGGCCCGGCCGAGATCACCCGACTCACCCTCCCCTGGCCGCTCACCCCCTTCGGCAGGGTCGCCGAGGTCGACGAGGCCAACGACTGCGAGGACGCGCTGATCGAGGCGCTGGACGGGGTCGAGGTCTGTGTGACCCAGATGGGGCCCTTCACCGAACGGGTGCTGGCCGCCTCCCCCGCGCTGCGGATGGTCGCCGTGTGCCGGGGCGGCCCGGTCAACGTCAACGTCGACGCCGCCCGCGCGCGCGGCGTCAAGGTCTGCTTCGCGCCGGGACGCAACGCGGCGGCCACGGCCGAGTTCACCGTCGGGATGATCCTCGCGGCCCTGCGGCGGATCCCCGAGGCACACAACTCCCTCGTTCTGGAAGGAAAATGGGACGCCTCGCACTACACGTACGAGCGCTGCGGCCCGGAGCTGGAGGACACGCCGGTGGGGCTGATCGGTTACGGCGCGGTCGGCAGCCGGGTCGCCCGCGTGCTGACCGCGTTCGGCGCCGAGGTGGAGGTGTACGACCCGTATGTACGGGGCGACGTGCACGGCATGCGGTCCCCGTCGCTGGAGGCGCTGCTGTCCCGGTCGAGCGTCGTCACGCTGCACGCGCGGCTCACCCCGGAGACGAAGGGTCTGATCGGCGCGCGTGAACTCGCGCTGCTGCCAAGGGGATCGACCCTGGTGAACGTGGCGCGCGGCGGGCTCATCGACACGGACGCGCTGTGCGACGCGCTCGACAGCGGGCAGCTGGGCGCGGCGGCGCTCGACACGTACGAGCAGGAGCCACTGCCGGCCGGGTCCCGGCTGCACGGCACCCCCAATGTGGTGCTGACCCCGCATCTGGGCGGGGCCAGCAGGGCCGTGGCCCGCAAGGCGGCGCGGATCGCCGCCGCCGAGGTCGCGCGCTACGCCAAGGGCGAGCCACTGGCGCACTGCCTGACATGAGGCCGCGCGCCGCCTTGAGGACCCCCGGAAGCTGAGGAGAGCGCGATGTACGTCGGTATCGATGTCGGCACGTCGATGGTGAAGGCCGCGGCCTTCGACGCGGGAGGCCGGGCGCTCGCCGTCGAGTCCCGCCCGGTGCGCCTCGACATCCACGGCGGCCATGCCGAGCAGGACATGGAGGAGCTGTACGGCGCGGTCGTCGACGCCCTCGACACGCTCACCGCCGCGCTGCCCGGACCGGTCGAGCTGGCCGGGCTCACCGGTCAGGGCGACGGGGTCTGGCTGGTCGACGCCGAGGGGCGTCCGGTGCGGCCCGCGATCTCCTGGATGGACGGCAGGGCTCACGAGTTCGTGGACGAGTGGCTGGCGTCCGGCGTCTTCGAGTCGGTGTTCCGGCGCAGCGGCAGCGCGATGTTCCCGGGCTGCCCGGGACCCGTGCTGGCCTGGCTCGACCGCCACGAGCCGGCCGCGCTGGACGCCGCGACGACGGCGCTGTACTGCAAGGACATGGTCTTCCAGCGGCTGACCGGGGTGCGTGCGACGGATGTCTCGGACGCGTCGATGCCGTTCCTGGACCCGAGGACACGGCAGTACTCGGGCGACGTGCTCGCGGAGCTGGGCCTCGCGCACCGGGAGGGGCTGCTGGCCCCGGTCAGCGATCCGGTCGCGATCGGTGAGCTGCCCTCGGGGTTACGGATCGCGAACGGGCCGTACGACCTGCCGGCCTGCGCACTGGGCGCGGGGGTCACCGAGCCGGGCGACGGACTGCTGATCATCGGTACGTGCCTGGCCTCGCTCGTCGCGACGGACACCCTCGACCTGGAGGGTGAGCCGGGCGGGCTGCACATCTCGACGGACCGGCCGGGGCACTGGCTGCGCGCCATGCCCGCGATGGTGGGGACCGCCGCGCTCGACTGGGTGCTGACCACGACCGGCACGGACCTCACGGAGGTGGACTCCCTGCTGGACGCGGTGGAGCCGGGCGCGGGCGGTGTCAGGGTGCTCCCCTACTTCGCGCCGTCCGGTGAGCGCGCGCCGTTCGTCGACCCGGCGCTGCGGGCCGAGGTGACCGGTGTCTCACTGGAGTCGACGGCGGCCGATCTGATCAGGGCCACCTGCGAGGGCATCGCGTACGCCGCCCGGCACTGCCTGGAGGCGGCGGGCCTGACGGGCAGCCTCGCGGTCTGCGGCGGCGGCACCCGGAGCCCCGCGTGGATGCGCCTGTTCGCCGATGTGCTCGGCCGCCCGCTGCGGATCGTGGAGGGCGAGGTGGGCGCACGGGGCGCGGTCCTCGCGTCGGCGGCACGCCACGGGGTGCCGCTGGACATCGCCGCGTGGACTTCCCCCGCGGCGGTGGTGACGCCGGACCCAGTGCGGGCGGCGTACTACACGAAGGGTTACGACGACCACCTCGCGCTCCTGGCGTCGGCGCGGGCGCGGCACGGTTCGTAGGGGCGGGCGGGGTGGCCCGGCGCGGGGGTGGCGCACCGGACGGGTGTCGGCACCGTACGCGGCCCCGCCCCGTCGTCATGTCCGGGACCGGGACCGGCTCGTGCGGCCCCGCACCCCCGGCTCGGGCACGGCGCACGCCGTTCGACGGGAGGCGGTGGCTCGTGCGCGGGACGCGGCCGGGGTCGCAGTCCGGACCGCGCGCCGTACGCGGCGCTCGGGAGCCGGGCGCGCCCGGCGTCGGACACCGGGTGCGTGGGCGGGCGGCATTCGGGGTGAACCCCGGATTGACGGCCGCCGCACAGGCGGTGAATCCGGCGTGCATCGCGCCAACTCGGGCCGCTCGCCTGCCTATCGTGCTGCCGCCGAACCCTGGATCACATCAAATGACCGACGTTCACGAGCCCGACGAGGGAGACCCGAATGTCCGCACAGCCCAGACGCCGCTCGATACTGCTCGCGGCCGGCGCCGCCACCGCCGCCACCGCGCTGCCCGTCACGGCCACCACCGCCGCCGCGTCGCCCCGGCGGCCCGAAGGCTCCGGCCGGCCCGTGGTCATCGGCCACCGGGGCGCCGCCGGCTGGCGGCCCGAGCACACGGCGGCGGCCTACACCTACGCCGTGCAGACGGGCGCCGACTGGATCGAGCCCGATCTGGTCCCCACCAAGGACCATGTCCTGGTCGTGCGGCACGAGAACGAGATCTCCGGGACGACGGACGTCGCCGAGCACGCGGAGTTCGCCGGCCGGCGGACGACGAAGACCGTCGACGGGCGGCCGGTGACGGGCTGGTTCACCGAGGACTTCACGCTGGCCGAGCTGAAGACCCTGCGGGCGGTCGAGCGCCTGCCGCTGATCCGTGACCGCAACACCGTCTTCGACGGCCGCGAGCCGGTGCTGACCTTCGAGGAGGTCGTGAAGCTGGCCCGTGAGCTGTCCCGGCGCCACCGCCGCCGGATCGCCGTCTTCCCGGAGACCAAGCACCCCACGTACTTCCGCTCCATCGGCCTGCCCCTGGAGCCCGCGCTCGCGCGGATCGTGCGGCGCTACCGGCTGGACGCCGACGAATGCGTGGTGCAGTCGTTCGAGCCCAGCAGTCTCGCCGCGTTCGCCGAGGAGCGGCTGCGGCTGCCGCTCTGGCAGGCGCTGGGCACGACGGGCGCACCGTACGACCACGTCGCGGCGGGTGACCCCACGACGTACAAGGACATGATGACGCCGCAGGGGCTGGGGAGGATCGCGCGGTACGCGGACTGGATCGGGCCCGACAAGTCGTCCGTCGTGGAGCCGTTCACCCTGCTGGCCGATGCGCACCGGGCGGGTCTGAAGGTGGGCGCGTACACCTTCCGCGCGGAGAACCAGTACCTGCCGGCGGCCTTCCGCCGCGGCACCGACCCCAACGCGTTCGGTGACGCCTTCGCCGAGTACGCCCTGCACTTCGGCCGCGGCGTGGACGCCGTGGTGACGGACTACCCGGACATCGCGTCGATGGCGCGGGACGCGGCGGAAGCCTGAGCGCGGGCCGGGCGGTACTTCGTGGACACGGCCTAGGACCAATGCCTGATCAACATCGGACCCTCTTGCTGTTAGCGTGCAGTTGCATAAGATGTGCAATAAGCAGCAGGAGGGCTCGCCCATGGCCATCTACACACTCCCCGAACTCCCCTACGACTACGCGGCGCTCGAACCGGTCATCAATCCGCAGATCATCGAGCTGCACCACGACAAGCACCACGCCGCGTACGTCAAGGGTGCGAACGACACCCTGGAGCAGTTGGACGAGGCACGCGACAAGGAGTCCTGGGGCGCGATCAACGGCCTCCAGAAAAGCCTCGCGTTCCATCTGTCCGGCCACATCCTCCACTCGATCTACTGGCACAACATGACGGGCGACAACGGCGGCGGCGAGCCGCTGGCGGCCGACGGTGTGGGCGACCTCGCCGACGCGATCACCGCGTCGTTCGGCTCGTTCGCCGGCTTCAAGGCCCAGCTCACGAAGGCCGCGGCGACGACGCAGGGCTCCGGCTGGGGCGTCCTGGCGTACGAGCCGGTCAGCGGCAGGCTGATCGTGGAGCAGGTCTACGACCACCAGGGCAACGTGGGTCAGGGATCCGTGCCGGTCCTGGTGTTCGACGCCTGGGAGCACGCCTTCTACCTCCAGTACAAGAACCAGAAGGTGGACTTCATCGAGGCGATGTGGCGCGTCGTGAACTGGCAGGACGTGGCGAAGCGTTTCGCGGCGGCGAAGGAACGGGACGACGTCCTGCTGGCGCCCTGACCGGTCCCCGCGCCCGTGCCGCCACCCCCACAGGCGTCCTGCTCGTGATCGTCTTCTCAGCCTTCACCTGCGGACGGAGTGACGAAGGACCCCCGCGAGGACATGACTCGCGGGGGTCCTTCCACATACGCCCGGTCACCGGTGGGCGCCGCGACGGTCTCACCGCGCGGCCCGGGAAAGGCCGGTCAGTCGAAGATCGGGCCCTGCGTACGGGTGCGCTTGATCTCGTAGAAACCGGGGATCGAGGCGACCATCAGCGTGCCGTCCCACAGCTGGGCGGCCTCCTCGCCCTTGGGGGCGGGGGTCACGACCGGGCCGAAGAAGGCGATCTGCTCGCCGTCGGAGCCGGGAACCGCGATCACCGGGGTACCGACCTCCTGGCCGACCTTGTCGATGCCCTCCTTGTGGGAGGCGCGCAGCTCGGTGTCGTAGGTGTCCTTGTCCGCGTAGTCGATGAGGTCCGCCGGCAGGCCGACATCGGCCAGCGCCGCGACGATGGTGGCGCGCTCGTTGCCCTCCCCGCCGTTGTGGATACGGGTGCCGAGCGCGGTGTAGAGCTTGCCGACGACCTCGTCGCCGTGCAGTTGCTGGGCGGCGATCACGACGCGGACCGGGGCCCACGCGGCCTTCATGCCCTCCCGGTACTGCTCGGGAAGCTCGTCGAGCTTGTCCTCGTTCAGCACGGCCAGGCTCATGACGTGCCAGTTGACCTCGACGTTCCTGACCTTCTCGACCTCCAGCATCCAGCGGGACGTCATCCAGGCCCATGGACAGATCGGATCGAACCAGAAGTCGACGGGCGTCCGGGCACTCGTTTCACTCATGGGCGTGTCTCTCCTAGAAAAAGAACCGGCTGCGGTCCAACGATGGGCGACGTACGGGGCAACGCCACCGGTCGCCGGAGTCATTCCCGGCAGCCGTCGGACACGGTGCCCCGTGGGAGAATTCGAACCGTTGTAGGCAAAAACACGCACCTAGGAGTGTCCGTGCCCGGTGAGAACCTGTCCCGCGACGAGGCCCGCGAGCGGGCCGAGCTGCTGTCCGTCGACCGGTACGAGGTCGCGCTCGACCTGCGGTCGGCGGTCGGCGAGGCGCCGGGTGACGCGCCGGACGGGGCCCCGGCGGACGGGCCGGGTGCGCCCCGCACCTTCCGCTCCGTCACGACGATCCACTTCCGGTCGGCGCGGCCGGGCGTGGCCACCTTCGTCGACCTGGTGGCGCCGAGCGTGACGTCGCTGACCCTGAACGGCCGCTCGCTGGACCCGTCCGTCGTGTTCGACGGCTCGCGCATCGCGCTGTACGGGCTGGCCGAGGAGAACGTGCTGGTCGTCGACGCGCGGTGCGCCTACAGCCGTACCGGCGAGGGGATGCACCGCTTCGTCGACCCGGAGGACGGCGAGGTCTACCTCTACACGCAGTACGAGCCGGCCGACGCGCGCCGCGTCTTCGCCAACTTCGAACAGCCCGATCTCAAGGCGCCGTTCACCTTCGAGGTGACCGCGCCGGCGGGCTGGACGGTCTGGAGCAACGGTGGGACGACCGGATCGGGAGCCGAGACCGGGGTGTGGACGTTCGCCGAGACCAGGCCGATCTCGACGTACATCACGGCCGTCGTGGCGGGGCCGTACCACCACGTCACCGATGTGTACCGGCGCGAGCTGCCCGACGGCTCCACGCTGGAGATCCCGCTCGGCGCGCTGTGCCGCAAGGGCCTCGCCCGGCACTTCGACGCCGACGACATCTTCCTGGTGACCAAGCAGGGCCTGGACTTCTTCCACGACAACTTCGACTACCCGTACCCCTTCGGGAAGTACGACCAGGCGTTCGTGCCCGAGTACAACATCGGCGCGATGGAGAACCCCGGCTGTGTGACCTTCCGCGAGGACTACGTCTTCCGGGGCAAGGTCACCCAGGCGTCCTACGAGCGCCGCGCGAACGTCATCCTGCACGAGATGGCGCACATGTGGTTCGGCGATCTCGTGACGATGCGCTGGTGGGACGACCTGTGGCTCAAGGAGTCGTTCGCCGACTTCATGGGTTCGCTGGCGCTGGCGGAGTCGACGCGCTTCACCAACGCCTGGGTCACCTTCGCCAACAACCGCAAGGCGTGGGCGTACCGCGCCGACCAGCTGCCGTCCACGCATCCGGTCACGGCCGACATCCGGGACCTGGAGGACGCCAAGCTCAACTTCGACGGCATCACCTACGCCAAGGGCGCGTCGGTGCTGAAGCAACTCGTCGCGTACGCCGGGCGCGAGGCGTTCCTGGAAGGCGCGCGGCGCTACTTCAAGCGGCACGCGTACGGCAACACCCGCCTCGGTGACCTGCTCTCCGTCCTGGCGGAGACGTCGGGGCGCGACATGGTGTCGTGGTCGCGTTCCTGGCTGGAGACGGCGGGCGTCAACTCGCTGACCCCGGCGGTCACCTACGACTCCTCCGGGCATGTGACCGAGCTGGCCGTGCTCCAGGAGGCCACCGGGTCACATCCCGAACTGCGCCCGCACCGGGTGGCGGTGGGCCTGTACCGGCGCGAGAGCGTGGACGCCGAGCTGGTCAGGTACACACGCGCCGAGGTCGACGTCGACGGGCCGCGCACGGTCGTCACGGAGCTGGCCGGCGCCGAGCGGCCCGATCTGATCCTGGTCAACGACGACGACCTCACGTACTGCAAGATCCGCTTCGACGAGGGCTCGCTGGAGACGCTGCGCGGGTACCTCGGCGAACTCACCGACCCGCTGGCGCGGGCGCTGTGCTGGTCGGCGCTGTGGAATCTGACCCGCGACGGGCTGATGCCGGCACGGGACTTCATCCAGCTGGTGCTGCGGTTCGCGGGGCGCGAGTCGGACATCGGCGTCCTCCAGAGGCTGCACGCCTGGGCGCAGGGCGCGCTGATCCACTACGCGGCGCCGCAGTGGCGCGAGGAGGGCGCGCGGGCGCTGGCGGAGGGCGCGCTGCGCGAGCTGCGGCTGGCCGGGCCGGGCAGCCAGCACCAGCTGACCTGGGCGCGGTTCTTCGCGTCGACGGCCACCTCGGACGCCGATTTCCAGCTGCTGCGGAGCCTGTTGGGGAACACGGCGAAGATCGACGGCCTCGACGTGGACCAGGAGCTGCGCTGGAGCTTCCTGGGTCCGCTGGCCGCGCACGGTCTGGCCGACGAGTCCGTGATCGCGGCGGAGCTGGCCCGCGACGACACGGCGTCCGGCAGGCGCCACCAGGTGCGGTGTCTGGCCTCGCGCCCCTCGGAGGAGGTCAAGGCGACCGCGTGGGCGGATGTCGTCGACTCCGACGCCCTGTCGAACGCGCTGGTGGAGGCGACGATCGCGGGCTTCGCGCAGCCGGGGCAGCGGGAGTTGACCGCGCCGTACGCCCAGAAGTACTTCGAGATGATCGAACGGGTGTGGGCCGAGCGCTCGATCCAGATCGGCATGGACCTGGTGCAGGGGCTGTATCCGAGCCTCCAGGACCGTCAGGAGACGGTGCGCGACACGGACGCCTGGCTCGCGGCGCATCCGGACGCGCCACCGGCCCTGCGCCGTCTGGTACTTGAGGCACGGGACGATCTGGCGCGGGCGCTGGCGGCGCAGGCGTGCGACGCGACGTCGGCGGCGACGTCGGGCTGAGCGGGGCGGGGCGCATCCCGCATGATCGGCGGGATGCGCCCGAAAGCACCCCGCGTGATCGGCAGTCGAACGTCCGTACTTTAGGACGAGCTCGTCCTGATTTGCCGACGGACCCGTAACAGCGGTTAGCGGGTGGGCCGTTCGTGGGGAGGCCCCGGACATGAACAACTCCTCCACCTCCCGCGGCGGCGAAGCCCCTTCCCCCCTCTCCCCCCGCCCGCTCAGCCACCTCGCCGGCGCGCAGCGGCGTGTCCTGTCCGCCGCGCAGTTGCGCGAGCACGGTGTCGGCGCGGCGAGCGCCGCCGCGCGGTGCGCGCCCAGAGGCCCCTGGCAGCAGTTGCTGCCGGGGGTCTTCCTGCTCCATCAGGGGCCGCCGACCAGCGAGGAGCGCCTGCACGGAGCTCTGCTGTACGCGGGGCGCCGGCCGGACGTCCCGGTCCGGCCCACCGGCCCCGGCACCGGCGCCCCCGGCGACCTCGCGATGATCACCGGCCTGGCCGCCCTCACCCTGCACGGTCTCCCGTCGGCCCCCACGCTGACCTTGCTGGAACACATCGACGTACTGGTCCCCCGCACCCGCCGGCTGCGCTCCACCGGCTGCGTCCGTATCGTGCGGGCCCACGCGCTGCCGGCCGCGCGGCAGGTCACCGGCCTGCCGGTGGCCCCCGTGGCACGCGCCCTGGCCGACGCGGTCGCCGGGCTCACCGACCCGGCGGCCGTCCGCCGGCTGCTCACCGGGGCCGTGCGGCACGGCCACTGCGAACCGGCTTCCGTCGTGCGGGAGTTGAGCCGGGCGCGGCTGCTGTCCCGGCCGCATGTCGTGGACGCCGTGGACTCACTGCTCGCCGCCGGACGGGCTGTCGCCGAGGGCCGGCTCTACGAGATGGTGCGGACGTACGGACTCCCCGAGCCGGTCTGGAACGTCGACCTGCGTCTGCCGGGCGGCCCGCACCTCGGCGGCCTCGACGCCTACTGGCCCGACCACGCGGTAGCCGTGGAAGTGGACACCCGCGCACCGCGCCACGGCAGGACACCGAAGGACGACGTCACCTGGTCCGAGTGCGCCCGTAAGCGCGAACACCTAGAGCGCCTCGGCATCACGGTGGTCCACCTGACCCCCCGCAAACTGCGGGACTCACCGGAACTCCAGGCCACGGTGGTCCGCACGGCCCTCCTCACCTCCTCCGACCGCGAGCCCCCGGCCCGTGTGATCGTGCTGCCCAGATGACGGCGCGGACCACGGCAGGACCGAAGAAGACCCGGATATGCGGCGGTTGGTCCTCGATGGCGGAGGCCGCGCGATGGCGGATGTGCGCCACCGGCACTTCCCCGCACCGACAGCTCTCCACAAACCCTGGTCATTTACGCAAAGCTGAGCGGTCATCCGGTACCGAATTCCGGACTGTCTCTTTCACAACCAGGGATGCTGATGACCTCCGAATCCGAGAGCTCCATATCCGGGCCGAGACGCGTGGCTCGGGTCGCCGCCGCCACGGGCCTGGCCGCAGCGCTGATAGCCACCGGCGCGCTGCCTGTCTTCGCCGCTCCGGCTGCCGACGACCCGGCCGCCTCCGCACCTGTGAAACCCGCCAAGTCCGCCTCCGAGAAGCTCGGTTCGGACGACGTCGATCTGCTCGACAAGGCGGTGGCCGAGGGTGAGAAGAACGTCACCGTGATGGTGGCCACGGCCCCGGGCCGGACCGAGCAGGTCTCCGACCAGTTGGACGCCGTGTCCGGCGCCGTGGTCGGCAAGACGTACGACAAGCTCGGTTACGTACGGGCCACTCTGCCCACGGGCAAGGCCGAGGCCGCGCTCAAGGCGGCCGGGAAGCTCTCCTCCGTCCACGGCATCGACCTCAAGCACGAGATCGAGCTGGACGACCCGACGCCCGCCGCCGACACGGTGAAGGGCGCCGCGAAGGCCTCGGGCGCCAAGGCCGCCACGGCGCCCGGCGCGAACACCCCGGCGAAGAACCCGTACAACCCGTCCTTCGAGACGGGCGCGGTCGATTTCGTCAAGAAGAACCCGAAGGCGGACGGCCGCGGGGTCACCATCGGCATCCTCGACTCGGGCGTCGACCTGGGCCACCCGGCGCTGCAGAAGACCACCACCGGCGAGCGCAAGATCGTCGACTGGGTCACGGCGACGGACCCGGTCAACGACGGTGACGGCACCTGGCGTCCGATGCAGCTCGACGTCAAGGGCCCGTCGTTCACGGTCAACAACCGCGCGTACACGGCCCCCGCCGGCAACTACAAGTTCAACCTCTTCGCCGAGTCCGCCACGCGCGGCGGCGACATGGCCGGGGACCTGAACCGCGACGGCGACACCACCGACGTGTGGGCGATGCTGTACGACCCGGGCACCCGGACCGTGCGCGTCGACCTCGACAACGACGCCAAGTTCGGCAACGACAAGATCATGAAGCCGTACCGCAACGGCTTCCAGATCGGCTACTTCGGCGAGGACGACCCGAAGACCGAGATCGTCGAGCGCATCCCGTTCGTCATCGAGGTCCGTGAGGACGTCGTCAACAACGCGGGCGTCAAGTCCGACTACGTCAACATCGGTGTCATCGAGGGCTCGCACGGCACCCACGTCGCCGGTATCACCGCGGCGAACAGCCTGTTCGGCGGCAAGATGAACGGCGCGGCGCCCGGCGCCCAGCTCGTCTCCTCGCGCGCCTGCACCTGGAGCGGCGGCTGCACCAACATCGCCCTCACGGAGGGCATGGCCGACCTCGTCATCGAGCGCGGCGTGGACATCGTCAACATGTCCATCGGCGGACTGCCCGGTCTGAACGACGGCAACAACGCGCGGGCCGAGCTGTACACCCGGCTGATCGACACCTACGGCGTCCAGCTCGTGATCTCCGCGGGCAACGACGGTCCGGGCACCAACACCATCAGCGACCCCGCGGTCGCGGACAAGGTCATCTCGGTCGGCGCCTCCATCTCCAAGGAGACCTGGGCGGCGAACTACGGCTCGGTCGTCACGACCGACTACGACATGATGCCGTTCTCCGCCCGCGGTCCGCGTGAGGACGGTGGCTTCGCGCCGATCATCTCGGCCCCCGGCGCCGCCATCAACACCACGCAGACCTGGTCCGCCGGCGGCCCCGTGGCCGAGGCCGGCTACCAGCTGCCGCCCGGCTACTCGATGCTCCAGGGAACCTCGATGGCCTCGCCGCAGGCCACCGGCGCGAGCGCGCTGCTGCTCTCGGCGGCCGAGCAGAAGGGGATCGACCTGACCCCCGCGAAGCTGCGCACCGCCCTCACCTCCACCGCCGACAAGATCGACGGCAAGAAGGCGCACGAGCAGGGCGCGGGCCTCATCGACATCGTCGACGCGTGGGACGCGATCAAGGACGGCGCGAAGGCCAACGAGTACAGCGTCAAGGCCCCGGTCGACACGTCGATCGACTTCGCGCTGGAGACCCCGGGCTTCGGCACCGGTGTGTACGACCGTGAGGGCGGCCTCCAGGCCGGCAAGAGCCGGACGTACGACGTCACCATCACCCGCACCACCGGCCCCAACCGTCTGGTGGAGCACCAGCTCAACTGGAAGTACAACGACGGCACCTTCAAGCTGCTGAGCGGCAAGAAGGTCAAGCTGCCGAAGAACAAGGCGGTCACCGTCACCGTGCAGGCCCGGCCCGACCAGGCCGGCACGCACAGCGCCATCCTCGAACTGGACGACCGTTCCAGCACGGGCGTGGACAAGCAGATCCTGACCACGGTGGTCGTCTCCAAGAAGCTGGCGAAGCCCTCGTTCACGTACTCGTCGCTGGGCTCGGTCGAGCGCAACGGCACCGAGTCGTACTTCGTCACCGTCCCCGAGGGCGCCAAGACCCTCGAGGTCGCGCTCGGCGGACTCGCCGAGGGCAGCCAGACCCGCTTCATCAGCCTGCACCCGCAGGGTGTGCAGATGGAGGACAGCTCGACGATCTTCTGCTACCCGAACTACACCAACCCGGCCAACACCTGCCGTCCGGACCTGCGTTCGTACGTGGACCCGACGCCGGGCGTCTGGGAGATCGAGGTCGAGTCGCGTCGTACGTCGCCGACGCTGAACAACCCGTACAAGCTGGACGTCACCGTGCTCGGTGCCGCGTTCGACCCGGCGGTCACCACGCTCCCCGAGGCCGAGATCGGTACGCCGGCCCCGGTCGAGTGGACCGTCACCAACGAGGCCGCCGCCATCGACGGCAAGCTCGCGGGCGGCTCGCTCGGCTCGGCGAAGGTCGACCGGCCTTCGATCGGCCAGGGCGAGGAGAAGGAGACGACCGTCACCATCGGTGAGGGTGTCGAGCGGCTCGACGTGGCCATCGGCGGCGTCTCGGACCAGTCGGCGGACCTGGACCTCGCGGTCTTCAGGGACGGCGTGCTCGTCGGCCAGGCCGCCGACGGCGACTCCGAGGAAGCCGTCAGCCTGGTCGAGCCCGCGGCCGGTGAGTACACCTTCGTGGTGGCCGGCTACTCGGTCCCGGCCGGGACCACCGAGTACGACTACCGCGACGTGTTCTACTCGGCGTCGCTGGGCGAGGTCACGGTCGGCGACGCCCCGGTGAAGCTCGCCAACGGCGCGTCGGCGGAGGTCTCCGCCGAGGTGACGGTGGCCGGCGCCGCTCCGGAGGGCCGGCAGTTCTTCGGCGAGGTCCAGCTGCTGAACGCGCGCGGTACTGCCGCGGGCACCGGCAGTGTCGTGATCGAGAAGGTCCTGCCGTAACGGCGTAACGGTCCCCGTACGCGTTGCGGGGGGATCTGCGTGGCAGAAGGGGGCGGGCGTCCGGACGGGCGCCCGCCCCTCACGTGTGCCCGCCCCGCCGTGTGACCCATGACGCACCGTCCCGACCAGCAAAATGGATTGGACAAGCCGGGCTCGGACAGACGCATCATGGACGCGGCACCCGGGCCGCATGTACGTACGGAGGAGTCCCTGTGAAGGTCGGAATCGTCGGAGCCACCGGTCAGGTCGGCACAGTCATGCGCACCATCCTGGCCGAGCGGGACTTCCCGGCCGACGAGCTGCGGCTGTTCGCCTCCGCGCGCTCGGCGGGCTCCACCATCGAGTGGCGGGGCGAGCCGATCACCGTCGAGGACGCCTCCACCGCCGACTACACCGGCCTGGACATCGTGCTCTTCTCCGCGGGCGGCGCCACCTCCAGGGCGCTCGCCGAGAAGGTGGCCGCCCAGGGCCCCGTCGTGATCGACAACTCGTCCGCCTGGCGCGGTCACCCCGAGGTCCCGCTGGTGGTCTCCGAGGTCAACCCGCACGCGGTCGCCGACCGCCCCAAGGGCATCATCGCCAACCCGAACTGCACGACGATGGCCGCGATGCCCGTGCTGCGACCGCTGCACGCCGAGGCGGGCCTGGTCGCGCTCGTCGCCACCACCTACCAGGCCGTGTCCGGCTCCGGTCTCGCGGGCGTCGCCGAGCTGCACGACCAGGCCCGCAAGGTCGTGGAGACCGCCGACCGGCTGACCTTCGACGGCGACGCCGTGGAATTCCCCGAGCCCACCGTCTACAAGCGCCCGATCGCCTTCAACGTGCTACCGCTCGCGGGCTCGATCGTGGACGACGGATCCTTCGAGACGGACGAGGAGCAGAAGCTCCGTAACGAGTCCCGCAAGATCCTGGAGATCCCGGAGCTGAAGGTCTCCGGGACCTGTGTGCGGGTGCCGGTCTTCTCCGGGCACTCCCTCCAGGTGAACGTGCGCTTCGAGCGCCCGATCGGTGTGGAGCGCGCGTACGAGCTGCTGAAGGACGCCCCCGGCGTCGAGCTGTCCGAGATCCCCACCCCGCTCCAGGCGGCCGGCACGGACGCCTCCTACGTAGGACGCGTCCGTGTGGACGAGACGGTGGAGAACGGTCTGGCGCTGTTCGTCTCGAACGACAACCTGCGCAAGGGCGCGGCGCTGAACGCGGTGCAGATCGCGGAACTGGTCGCCGCGGAGCCGCGCGGCGACAACTGACGCGTTCGCGCCACCACCAGCCCACCGGGCCGGGGCGTTCGACGGGCGGCCCCGGCCCGTCGGGGGCGGGTGTCGCAGTCGGCGGGGAGGTGTTCCCCGGCTTCGTCGGGACCGGCGCGGTGCGATCCGCGGGGCGGTGCTCCCGCCGGGGCCGGGGACGATGTCCTGGGAGGGCCCGCCGCTCCGCCGGGGGGGGACAGCAGCCGCAGGGCGCGGATCCAAGGGGACGGCGGCACGGCGTCCTGCCCACGCCGCCGGTGATATCTTCCAGGGCACGGCGGTCCGTGGCGTTACCGCCTGGAACCGGGGGGTGCCACCATGACGCCGTATCTGCCGCGCTCGGCCACCGGGTCGGGGTTGCCGCTCTTCTGCCTGCCCTGCGCGGGCAGCGGCGCGTCCGCCTACCGTGGGTGGCAGCAGACACTGGACGAGCTCGGCTCCGGGCTGCAAGTACTTCCGGTGCAGTTGCCGGGCCGTGAGGAGCGGGCTCACGAGCGCCGGTTCACCGAGGTCTCGGCCCTGGTCGAGGAGATGGACGAGCAGCTCGACGCCGCCCTCGCCCGGCCTCACCTCCTGTACGGGCACAGCATGGGCGCGTTCGTCGCCCACGCCCTGGTGCTGCGGCGGCAGCGGCGCGGTGCGCTCTTGCCGCGGGCACTCGTGCTCAGCTCCCACCGCGCCCCGCACGTGCCTCCCAACCGCGTCCTGGATCCCGGCGCCGACGACCAACTGCTGGCCACGCGGCTCGCCCAACTGGGCGGCATCCCGCCCGAGCTGGCTGGCCGGCGCGGGTTCCGGTCCAGGCTTCTGCCGCTGATCCGGGACGATCTTCGGCTCTGCTCCACAACCCTGCCCGTGGCGGAGACCGAGCCCCTGCGCGTGCCGCTGCACCTGTTGGTCGGCGCCCGCGATCAGCTGGTGCCGGTGGCCGCGATGGAGGCATGGTCCGCGCACGGCGGCCTGGGCAGCGAGCTGCGCACGATGCCCGGCGGACACTTCTTCGTCCGCACCCACGAGGACGCCCTACTGCGCCACCTGGCCGCGGTGGCAGACCGGTACCGCGCTGTTCCTGCCGGTGTCCTGCCCCGTCACTCGGCAGGACACCGGACGCACGAGACACCCTGTTCAGGGCAGGGGACCGAAGCGTGCGCAAGGTGAGCGCCCCGCGGGGAACGGCGGTACGGCGCGAGGCGGCCGTCACGGTGGGCGAGGTGTGCGCTACGGGCGTCCGGGCTGGGACGGACCCGGCCCCCGGCCGGTCCGTCGCGCATCCGCGCGCACCGGGGCCGACGGCGCGCGGCAATGCGTTGTCCGCCGCCCCACGCGGGCTCACACCCCGTCAGCACGAGATCGCCCTCCTCGTCGTCGAGGAAATGACGAACCGCCGGATCAGCTCCGGGCCGGTCGTCTCGGAGTGGACCGTGACCAGCCACCGGCGTGCCGTCACGCGGAAGCCAGGTTGTGGCAACCGGGCGCACGTGGTGGGTCCCCTCGCGCGGGCCCGGGGGTGAACATGCAGACACACGGAGGCGTGCGCCTGTGGAGGGGCCGCGCACCGGACACCGCCGATGCCGGAGACGTGGCCCTGCTGGACGAGCTGGAACAACGCCGCTTCGAGAAGTACCGGGACCCGGTCACGGCCGCCCACTACGCCGGCGCCCGGGCCGCGATCCGGCGTACGGTCGCGCGCTGGCACGGTGTCCGGCCGACCGAGGTGGTGTGGGGCAGGGGGCGATGCCCGGGCTGCGGCAGCGATCGGCATGGCCCGCCGCTCATCCGCGCGCCCCGCACCGACTGGCGGGTGAACTCGTCACGCTCCGGCGCGTGGTGGATGCTCGCCCTCTCCCACTCGGTACCTGTGGGTGTGGACATCGAGCACCGCCGCCCGCTCGCGGTGCCCGCCGTGGTGCGCCGCTGCCTTGGCGCCGAGGAGCGCGCCTACGTCGCCGCGGAGCCGGAGGGCCGGGCGCGCGACGAGGCGCTGATGCGCTGCTGGGTACGGAAAGAGGCCGTGGCCAAGGGCTGGGGCGTCGGGCTCGGCACCGACCTGGCCCGTCTGGCGGTCCGTCCGGACCGGCCCGGAGCGGTTCTGGAGCGTACGCGGGCGCAGGGCGCGGCCGCGAGGGAGCTGTGGGTGGTCGAGGACGTGCCGGCCGGAGCGGACTGCCTGGCGGCGCTCGCCCGCCCCGCCGGACCGTCCGGGCCGCTGGTGGTCCAGCCGCCGGAGGCCGGGGTGTGGCGCGGGGATGACGCCGCGGTCGCCGAGGGGCTCGGGGCAGGCTGAAAGGGCAGGCAAACGAGCCGCCGGCTCCCGGGTGTCGTTCCGGGGCCGGCGGTCGGAGTGACCGGTCGTCAGAAGACCAGCGGTCCAGGCGTCTGCTTGGAGACGGCCTTGCACGTGTTCGGCACGCCCAGAATGTTGAGGCTGAGCGACACGTCACCGGAACCGGTGGCCGGGATGTACGAATCGAGGCTGTCACCGGCGACGACCGGCGCGGTCAGCGGGCCGATGGTCAGCGGCTGGCCGGCGGGCGTCGCCTCGTTGGCGGTACCGGTGAAGTCCACCGTGCCACCGGCGGCCCTCTCCAGGCGCAGGGTGGCGGTGACTGAGTCAGCCGGAATGTCGGCCGGAGCGAGACCGCCGCTGGTGGACACCTTGACGGAGCCGACGCCGCCCGAGGCCGAAGCCTCGATCTCCAGGTCGGTGACCCCGAACGCGCCGCAGTCGTACGTCGCGCTCACGGTCTGCGCCGCGCCGGGGACCGCGGAGGCCGGGGAGGCAAGGGCCATCCCGCCGAGCAGCGCGGCAGCGGCGGCAGCGGTGGCTGCCTGGATGATCCGACTCATGTCTCTTCCTCTTCTCACTGGTGAAAGGGGTGCTGAGGCGTGTGGGGACCGGCCACCCCCGCGGGGGTGGACACGGTGTGCTCGGGCCGGCGGACATGGCGGAGCCCGTCCGGGCCGACCCGCTCGGTCACTCGCGCACACCCCCGGCCCGCCAGTGCACGGCCGCCGCTCCGGCGAAGTCCCCGGCATGGGCGAAGCCGGCCAGCATCAGCAGGCTGCCGTCCGCGACCCGCCCCTCGCGGATGCCGTGGTCAAGCGTGATGGGGA
The DNA here is from genome assembly GCF_010384365.1 of Streptomyces sp. S4.7. Taxonomy (NCBI): domain Bacteria; kingdom Bacillati; phylum Actinomycetota; class Actinomycetes; order Kitasatosporales; family Streptomycetaceae; genus Streptomyces; species Streptomyces sp. S4.7. Next base: position 2,316,032 of record NZ_CP048397.1, read on the forward strand.
CGCCCGCACCGAAAAGGTTCCCGAATCGGTCGAAGGTGTCCAGATGGCGCTCTTGAGGAATGGAGAGCCGCTCCTGCCACTGCTTCAAGAACATCCGGTTGGGCTGGTTGGTGATCAGCAGGTCGATGTCGTCTGTCTTGAGGTCAAGTTGCTCGCACACCCGGCCCACCACCTCCGGGACGAGCCGGTTGCCTCGCTCGACGATGTCCGACACCTTGTCGGGGGTGAACCCGACATGCATCTGGCTCTCCCCCGCCTCCCAGTACTTGCGGCCGTCGTGGAGTGTGAGGCCGCAGTCACGGGTGTAGTCGCCTCGGTTGGTCACCGCGATACCGAGCACCGGCGACTCGTCGGAGGCGGCCAGGTAAGCGGCGGCGCAGCCGTCCCCCGGGATGACGGCCTCCGGGAGCTTACGCACCTCGGACTGGGTCATCACCGGGCCCGCGCTGTTCTGGACGTTGAACAGCAGCGCGGAGTTCGCCTGGCCCGAGGCGATCAGGGCTCTGCCGAGCCGGAGCATGTGGACGAAGGAAGCGCAGCCGCCGTTGTGGGCGTCCAGCACCCAGTCGGCCCGGACTCCGAGCCGGTGGGCGACCTCGGCGCCCGGCCCGGTGAACGGCACCTCCGGCAGGAGTGTGTTGGTGATCACCGCGTCGGCACCCCGGAGCGCGTCCTTGCCGATCCGTTCCGCGAGGAGCGCGCCGGCCTTCTCCATCATGTCCGCTGGAGTCTCGTCGCGGGACACCTGGTGCCGGTGGCTCGGCGCCTTGAACATGGTGCTTCCGGCCAGCTCACCGTCGTTCCCCTGGTACGGCAGGAAGTAGTCCGTACCCACCGGATCCCCCGGCATGTAGGAGGCGAGTTCGAGCAGACTCACCGTCCTCATGCTGTGGTTCCGTGGCGGAGTTCAAGGATCGTCTTGAGGTTGTCGATCTCTATCTTGTGCCCGGCGTAGAAAAGGCCCCAGGTGTCACCGACCCAGGGGCGCTCGGGGCTGGAGGCCAGCTCGGGGTGCGGGTTCTTGTCGTAGTTCGGGTGGTGGCAGTTGGTCCAGATGACCACTGAGCCGCGCTTGCCCAGCACGGTTTCGGCCGAGATGATCCGGTGGATGTAGACCATCCACAGTTCCTCGCCCTGGTCCCAGGCGCACTTCATGTCCACGGTGAGCGCGTCCGGGTTGCCGTCGATACGCAGGAAGATCTTGGTCTCGTCGTCGAGCAGGGTGTCGCGGCCCTGGTAGAGGCCGGGGGTGCCGGTAGGCGCGAAGTCACGGGTGCTGTAGGTGTATTCGTTGAGGTTGCGCTCGTCGGTCAGGTAGTCGTAGACGGCCTGCGGCGGTGCGTCGATGTACTGGTGGACGGTCACGAACTCGCCGTACACCTCGTCGTAGGTGAAGGCCTCCTTGGTCAGCTTGCCCGCGTGTGCGAACGCCTCCTCCCGGGGAGTGGTCTCCCAGCGCAGCAGCCCGGGAACGTCCTTGAGGTCGCTGGGGACCGCGGGAGGCGGGGTGTAGCCGACGGTGGGGTCGTTGTGCGTCGGGGCGGTGGTCATCCTGGTACAACTCCTAGATTGGCGGGCCGGTTGGAACCGGCGGCGATGACGTGCTGGAAGGGGCGGAAGGGGGGCACCTCGGCCGGATCGACCTCGATGCAGATCAGTGCGGGCGCGCGGGTGGCATGGACCCGTTCGAGCGCCGCGCGCAATTCGTCGGCGCTACGGGGTGTCACCGCGTCCAGACCGGGGAACATGGCCGCCATGCCGTCGCCGATCCGGGCCGGGCGGAAGAGGTTGTAGGAGTAGTCGCCCGCGTAGAACAGCAGCTCCCGGGTGTAACACATCCCGTGGGACTGGTTGTTGAAGATCACAAAGGTGACAGGCAGCTGGTGCTCGATCGCGGTGTGCACCTCCATGCCGTGCATGAAGAACGCCCCGTCGCCGGCCACCACACAGGTGCGCCGCCCGGTGGCGAACGCGGCACCGATCGCGGCACCGAAACTGTGGCCCATGCCGCCCATGCCCATGGCGGTGATGAACCGGCCGCCCGGGGGCAGGCCCACATGGTTGAGCGCGACCGCGCCGGTGTTGCCCGCGTCGCTGACCACGATGGAGCGCTCGGGGAGGACTTCGCCGATCACGCGGGCCGCTGCCACCATGTCCAGCGCCTCCGTCGAGGTGTCCGGCACCACCGTGGCCGGCTCGGGCGCCGCCGTCACGTCCACCGGTGCGAGCCCGGGCCTACGCAGGTTGTCCGCCGGAGCCCGTGCGGCGCCGCCGGACTCCTGCCCCGCGGTGGGCGCGAGCAGTTCCCCGGTCAGCGTCGTCATCTCCTCGGCCAGGTCCCCGGTGAGCCGCACCAGGTCCTCGTACGGCTCCAGGAACGGGGCCCTGGGGTCGAGGCAGACGACCGGTACGCCCTTGAGGTGATCGTGCAGCCCGGCCCCCGCCATCTGCGGCAGCCGGGTGCCGACCAGCAGGACGGCGGAAGCCTGCTCCACCGCTGCCTGCACCTGTGCGCTGCCGATCACTCCGGCGATGCCGAGATGACGGGGGTCCCGGTCGTCGAAGACATCCTTGGCGTCCGGTGCCACCGCGACGCGCGCCTCCAGCGCTTCGGCCAGAGCGGCCAGTTGGGGCCGGGCATCCGCTCTGGCCACGCCCTCGCCGGCGATCACCGCCACGCCGTGCCGTGCCACGGCCGAGCGCAGCAGGGCCACCGCCCGCGCGCGGTCGGCGTCCGCGGAACGCGGGCGGGCGGCGCGGGTCGGCGCCCCGGGCCTGCTCCACGGTTCGAGTACGGCCTGCTGGATGTCCTTGGGCAGCAGCAGAACGGCTGGTCCGGGCTCGGACAGCGCGGCGGCGAAGGCCCGCGGCAGCTCCTCCGTGATCGCCTCCGGGTCGGTCACCCGTACACAGTGCACGGCGATCTCCGTGAACAGCCGGGCCGCGTCGATCGAGCCCGCGAGCCCGCTGGTCTCCTGGAAGGACCCGCGACCGTCCAGTGACAGTGGCGGCTGGCCGATGAGCGCGAGGGCCGGTACGTGGGAGGCCCGCAGTTCGGCCAGTCCGGGAACCAGGTTCATGGCACCGGCACCGGAGGTGGAAGCGATCACGGGCATCCGCTGGGACGCACGGTGATAGCCGTCCGCCATCGTGGCGGCCGAGAACTCGTGTTTCGCGACCACGCCGAGCGGGCCGTCCACCGAGAGGTGAAGCGCGTCGTAGAGGTCCTCGATATTGGCGCCACCGACTCCGAAGACATGCCGAACTTCCTGGCACCTCAAGAAATCGACGATGAAGTCGACCACACGGGATTCGCTTCTCATAAGACCGTTCTTTTCTGAGGCGGTGGTCCACTTATTTGAATTTCAGCGGCACAGCATCGGCAAGTGACACCTGTCTGCCATCCGCCAGGAAGGAACGACATGACAGGGATTTGCCATGCGATGTGCTATGTGCCGTTCGCCCGGCCGGGTTAGCTTCCTTCAATCGCGATCAATCGAGAGGAAAAATCCGTGATCACCGTCGAAACCGTGTGCACCCTCATAGCGAAGAAGCTCGGCAAGAAGGCCGCCGACCTTACTCTCGACGCTGACACCGCCTTCGACTCGGTTGGCCTCTCCAGCCTCCAGATCGCCGACATCGTCTACACGATCGAGGACGACGCCGAGGTCGAACTGGACCCGAGCCAGGCGGCCAGCGTCAAGACGGTCGGCGATCTGGTCAACCTGATCGAGACGACCCGGGCCGCCGGTGCGACCACGTGAGCACGACCGCATACCAGGGTGCCACCGCCGAGGCCATCCGGCACCACTACGACGTCTCCAACGACTTCTACGCGCTGTGGCTGGACCGGTCCCTCACGTACACCTGCGCCCTGTGGGCGGAGCCCGTACTCGGCACAGAGGCTGTGCCGGACGACCTGGAAACGGCGCAGGCACGCAAGCTGGACTACCTGATCGAGGGGGCGCGCGCCGTCGGCACACGGCGCGTCCTCGACGTGGGATGCGGATGGGGCAGCGTGCTGAGCCGGCTGACGCAGGTGCACGGCGTCCAGCAGGCGGTGGGCCTCACGCTCAGCGACAGTCAGGCCGCTCTCGCCGAGTCGGCCGGCATCCCCGGGGCCGAGATCCGCGTGGAGAACTGGCGTGACCATCATCCGGCCGAGCCCTACGACGCCATAATCTCGATCGGCGCCTTCGAGCACTTCGCCCGTACCGGGCTCTCGCGCGCCGAACGCGTGGCGGCCTACCGGGAGTTCTTCGGGCGCTGCTTCGAGTGGCTGCCGCCGCGCGGCCGCCTCGCCCTCCAGACGAACGTCAAGGGCAACAATACGGTGATGGACAAGGCAACCGTGCGCGAGCTGATGTTCATCATCGAGACCATCTTCCCGGAATCCGAAATTCCGGCTCTCTCGGAGGTGGTCGAGGGGAGCGAGAAGCTCTTCGACGTCGTCTCCCTGCGCAACGACCCAGACCACTACAGCCGGACCTGTGCGGAATGGCTGCATCGACTCAGGAACAACCGGGAGGCGGCCGTCCGGTTCTCCAGCGAGGAGAACGTTGCCAACTACGAGAACTACCTGGAGGCGAGTGTCAGGCATTTCCAGAATCGCCATCTGGGACTGTCGAGAATTATTTTCCAGAAGGGGCGCTGAGTGATTAGCCGAAAGCATGTCGTCTACTGGCACGAGACGGAGCCGGTCGTTCCCGAGCCACCGCTGCGTGAGAACGCGGACTGCGACATCGCCATCGTCGGCGGCGGTTACACCGGGCTGTGGGCCGCGCACTTCCTCAAGGAGGCCGAGCCCGCGCTCGACATCCGCGTCATCGAGGCCGAGTACGCCGGGTACGGGGCGTCCGGCCGGGCGGACGGCTTCGTCACGCCGACCATCGGTAAGGACATCCAGGGCCTGGTCAGGACGTTCGGGACGCGCCGCAGCCTGGAAGCGTCCCAGGCGGTAGGTCGCTCCGTGCTGGAGATCGGCCGCTTCGCCCGCCGCAACAAGATCGACGTCGAGTACGAGGCCAACGACTACCTGATGGTGGCCACCACCCAGGCGCAGTTGAAGCGGCTGCGCGCGGACCGCGAGCTCGCCGGCACCATCGCCGGCCGGGAGCAGCCGCCCCTCCTCTCGGCGGCCCAGGCTCGTGAGGTGATCGGCTCCCCGGCCGTGCTGGGAGCCACCCGCACCGGCGGCGCGCTGGTCAATCCGTTCAAACTGGCCCGCGGGGTGGCCCGCGTGATCAAGGAACGGGGGGTGGTGATCCACGAGAACACCCCGGTCCTGGAAGTGCGGCCCGGGGTACGGCCGCAAGTGGTCACTCCCGGGGGCACGATCACCGCCGACAAGGTGATCGTCGCCGCCAACGCACTCCAGTCCACCTTCCAGCAGTTCCGCAACAAGACGGTGCCGCTGTGGAGTTACGCGATGGTGAGTGAACCGCTCACCGAGGAGCAGCTCGGCCGCGTCGACTGGGCGGGCCGCGAGGGCATGGTCGAGGCCAAGACGTTCCTGACCTGCGCCCGCTTCACCGCCGACAACCGCCTGCTGTGGGCGGGCGGCCCCGCCTTCTACTTCTGGGGCCGGGACACCCGTCGGCGGCGCATGAACGACCAGCGCGCCTACCGCGCTCTCTTCGAGGAGTTCGGCCGGTTCTTCCCCATGTGGCGGGACCTGCGATTCACCTACACCTACGGCGGCGTCATGGACATCACCCGTGACTACGCCCCGCACTTCGGCTCGCTGCCGGGCGGCAACATCTTCTACGGCTACGGATTCAACGGCAACGGCATCGCCGCCACCCACACCGGCGGCAAGGTGCTGCGGGACCTGGTACTGGGCAAGGACTCGGACTTCTCCCGCTTGCTCTATGTGGACGACGCGCAGCGCTCGGCACGTGCCTTCCCGCCGGAGCCCTTGCTGTACATCGGGGCCCGCGCCACCGCACGCCTGATGGAGTGGAAGGAGTCCCGGGCATGAGCACGAACCGCACCGTACTGCTGACGGGGGCCGCCGGCGTCGTCGGCCGGGCGATCCTGCGAGAGGCCCCGGGCCGCCCCCTCCGGCTGATCTCGATGGTCCGGCCCGGGGGCAGCGCACTGCCCGCCGAGGCGGAGGAACAGCTCGCCGCCGACCTGGCCGAACCACGCTTCGGGCTGGACGAGGACAGCTACCGGACGCTGGTCCGCGACGTGGACACCGTCATCCACTCGGCCGGGCTGACCGAGTGGGGCCTGCCGGACGAGCGCTACCGGCCGGTCAACGTGGAGGGCACCCGCCGGGTGATGGAGTTCGCCGAAACGGCCGGCGCGACGGTGCACTTCATGAGCACCGCATTCGTCGCCGCGCTGTCGGCGGGCGCGCCGCACCGGCTCAGCGAGACCAACGTCACCACCAACTACGTCCGCTCCAAGCTCCGTTCCGAACAGCTGCTGCGCGACAGCGGTCTGCCGCACACCGTCTTCCGGCCGACCAATCTGATCGGCGACTCCCTGACCGGCTGGACATCCCGGGGGCAGATCGTCCAGCTCATGTCGGACTGGATCTGCCGCGGGCGGGCGCCGTTCCTCCCGGTGCACCGCGGCAACCGGATCGATGTCGTCCCCCAGGACCTGCTCGCCAAGGCGGTACTGCGCTGCGTCGAACTGGACGAGAACAGCGGGGAGTTCTGGGTGACCTACGGCGAGGAGGCGATGGACATGGAGACCGCGGTCGAGGTGTGCGCCAAGCACGCCTCCTCACTCGGGCGCCCTCTCACCCCGCCGCCGGTCACCGATCCCGACACCCTCGACCCCGAGGAGCTGCGCCGACTGCCCCCGCTGGCCCGCTCCTACCTCTCGGTGTTGCGCGACGTCAGCGAGGTCACCCGGTGCGGAGGCGGCGTACTGCCCAGCTCCATGCCCGAGTTGCGTGAGCGCTACGGCCTGCCGCACATCGCGGACACGGAGGCCTACGCGCGGACCCTCGCCTACGCTTCCGCCCACCTCAGCTAGCGAGCCGAAAGGACACTCTGTGGACCAGGACATGCACCAGGAGTGGCAGCCGCCCCGACTGGAGAAGACCGTCGCCGTGGTCACCGGAGCCAGCAGGGGGGTGGGACGCGGCATCGCCCTCGCTCTGGGCAGCGCCGGCGCGACGGTGTACGTGACCGGGCGCAGCACCCGCACCACCGGGCGCACCGAGGACCTGCCGGGAACGGTGGACGACACGGCCGAGGAGGTCACCGCCCGCGGCGGCACCGGCATCGCGGTGCGCTGCGACCACCGCTCCACCGACGACAACCAGGCGCTGGCCGACCGCGTCGCGGCCGAACACGGCTCCCTCGACCTGCTGGTGAACAACGCCTGGGCCGGCTACGAGCGTTCCGCCGACATCCGCTTCGACGCCCCTTACTGGAAGCAGCCGATGTGGCGGTACGAGCTGTGCGAGGGCTCGCTGCGCGCCCAGTACGACGTGACCAGGCTGCTCACCCCGCTGATGACGGAGCAGCAGAGCGGGTTGATAGTCGGCATCGGCTTCACCGATGGCGACATCTACCTGGGCCAAGCCGCCTACGACGTGTTCAAATCGGCGAGTGACCGGCTGAGCAGGGCGTTCGCCGCGGACCTGCGCAAGCAGCGGGTCGCGGCACTGTCGGTGCACCCCGGATTCGTACGCACCGAGCGGGTGGAGGCGGCCTGGGAGGCGCTCGGCGACGGACCCGCCGCCGTCGTCCACTCCCCCGAGTACGTGGGTCGCGCGATCGCCCACCTGGCCGCCGACCCACAGGTGCTGGAACGCTCCGGCCAGGTGCTCTCGACCGGTGACCTGGCCGAGGAGTACGGGTTCAACGACATCGACGGCCGGCGACTGCCCGCCTTCCGCCTGGAGGGACGGATGAGCCTCGCCACGCGTATGGACCGGCTGAACCGGGTCATCAGCCGTACCGGTACCTCCTGACCTCCTCGGCACCATCCGGTCCTGCGGCACAGCACAACGCACCCGACGTGAAGGAATCTCAATGAGCAGGGGAACAGTCCGGCCCACCAAGGGACCCCCGACCGGCGCGGCAGCCAAGGCGGCCGGACTCGCGCTCGCGGTCACCTGCGGTGCGCAGTTCATGGTCATCATCGACGACACCGTCGTCGCCATGGCGCTGCCGACCATCCGCGACGAACTCGGCTTCGATCGGGCCTCGCTGGCCTGGGTCGTCGATGCCTACATGTTGCTGTTCGGCGGCTTCCTGGTGCTCGGCGGCCGCTGCGCCGACCTGTTCGGCCCCCGTCGGGTGTTCCTCACCGGCTTGAGCGTCTTCACCCTCGCTTCGCTCGGGTGCGGGCTGGCCAACTCACCGGAGACGCTGATCGTGGGCCGCGGGGCCCAGGGGTTCGGTGCGGCGCTGCTGAGTCCGGCCGCCCTGACCATCCTCATCACCGTCTTCAGCGAGGCCAAGGAGCGGCGCAGGGCGCTGGGTATCTGGGGCGGGCTCACCGGCATATCCGGTGTCTCCGGGGTGCTGCTGGGCGGCGTCATCACCGATCTGATCGACTGGCGATGGGTGTTCTTCGTGAACATCCCCATCGGCATCCTGCTGTTCGTTCTCACGCTGCGGCCCGCGCTCGCCGACCGCGCCGAGCGGCCCTCCAAGCGGCCCTCCACCGACGGCACCGGGGCTGTGCTCATCACCGGCGCGCTGCTGCTCCTCGTCTACACCGTCATCAGCACCAACCACCGCCCGTGGGGATCCGCGGAGACCGTGGGCGGTCTGATCGGCTCCGCGGTGCTGCTGGCCGCGTTCGTGGTGCGGGAGCAGCGCGCAGACGAACCGCTGATCCGGCTCGGCCTCTTCGCCAACCGGCAGATCGCCACCGCCAACGTCATGATGCTGCTCGCGGCCTCGGGGCTGTACGGGATCTTCTTCTTCCTGACCCAGTACATGCAGAACCTGCTGGACTGGTCGCCGCTGAAGGCGGGCGTCTCCTGGGCACCGTTCGGCGTCACCATGGCGGTCTTCTCCGGGATCGCCATCCAGCTGCTGCCGAAGGTGGGCAGCCGTGTGCTGTGCCTCGTCGGCCTCGGTTCGGCGACCCTCGGGCTCGGGCTGCTGCTCAGGACACCGCTGGAGGCGTCGTACGCGGCGGATCTGCTGCCGACCCTGCTGCTGTGCGCGGCGGGTTACGGGCTGGCCATGGTGCCGCTGGTGGTGGCGGCCGTCAGCGGAGTGCCCAAGGCGGACTCCGGGGCGGCCTCCGGGGTGCTCAACACCGGCCAGCAGATCGGTGGCGCGATCGGACTCGCCGTCCTGGCCACCCTGGCGAGCAGCCGGCTGGATGACGAGGTCTCCTCCGGCGCCGCTCTGCCGGACGCGCTGCTGACCAGCTTCCACTCGGCGTTCCTGCTCGGAACGGTGCTCACCGGATGTGCCGCGCTGCTGTCACTCGCACTGCCCGCGCTGCGCACCGAGTTCGACCCGGAGACCACCTCGGGCGTCTGAATCCCGCAAGCCCGCGCCCCTGTCGGCACGACAGGACGACCACACGCCACAGAAACCGGACACGGCAGGAACCGAGAGAAGAGGACAGCAAGGATATGGACGGCAGAGAACACCGCTGGTACATGCTCGTCGCGTCACTGGTACCACTGCTCGCACTCGGCGCGGCCATGGTGCTGGCCTGGAACCACATCTTCGGCTGGACCGATGTGCTGGTCACCCTGATCATGTACGCGATATCGGGGCTCGGCATCTCCGCCGGGTACCACCGGATGCTGACGCACCGCGCGTTCGAGACGTACAAGCCGATACGCGTCGCGCTCGCCACGGCCGGCGTACTGGCGGGCCAAGGGCCTCCGATCATCTGGGCGGCCCACCATCGCAAGCACCACCGGGTCGCCGACAAGGAGGGCGATCCGCACAGCCCCCATCTCGGCTTCGCACCCGGTTTCAGGGGCGCGATGGCCGGCATGTGGCACGCGCACCTGGGATGGCTCTTCGACGAGGGGCTCAAGTCCGACCCCATCCGCTACTGCCCGGACCTGGTCCGCGAGAAGCCGCTGCGCTGGCTGAGCGAGAACTTCATCGCAGTCGTCGCCGCCGGCATCCTGCTGCCCGGCCTGCTGGCCTTCGCCATCACCGGGGGCTCCGTCGAGGCGCTGCTGACCGGCATCCTGTGGGGCGGCCTGGTGCGGATCTTCCTGATCAATCACATGACGTACGCGGTGAACTCCATCGGCCACTACTTCGGCAGCCGGCGGTTCGCCACCACCGACGAGTCCCGCAACGTCGCCTGGCTCGCCCTGCCGTCCTTCGGTGAGGCGTGGCACAACAACCACCACGCCTTCCCCCGCTCCGCGCGGCATGGGATGAAGTGGTACGAGGTCGATCTCTCGGCCGTCTTCATCTGGAGTCTGGAGCGGACCCGGCTGGCCTGGAAGGTCATCCGGATCGACCCCGAGCGGATGACGATGCGCGAGGCCGGAGTCAGCCGGGTCGAGGGCAGCAAGCTCAGCCGGGAGGAGTTGCTGACCGGGCAACAGAGCATCGCCCCCATGGCGCACCGGTCGCGCGACGGTTCCGACATCTCCCTCGTGGACGTGGAGTAGCAGTGGCAGCCACCGGCACCGGCACCGGCACCGAACTGTGGGACCTGCTGCTGCGCGGCCGGTCCCGGGGAGTCCTGCACCACTGGGACGGGGAGGGCTTCGGGCACACCCCGTGGCGCGAGGTCGTGCGGGAGGCGCACGGCATGGCGGCCATGCTCCGTGCGGCCGGTGTGCGGCCCGGGTCCCGGGTCGCCACCGTCCTGACCAACTCGGCGCACACCGTGCGCGGCCTGCTCGCGGTCTGGCTGGCCGGCGGCACCGTCGCGTCCTTCCCGCTGCCGGCCCGCGGCCAGACCCCCGAGGAGTACGGGAGCCAGCTCACGCGGCTGACCGAGCGGCTCGATGCCACGGTGCTGCTGACGGACGAGACCATCGCGCCGATGGTGCCGGCCGGGCTGGCCGCGCGGCTCCCGGTCCGCAGTTGGACCTCGCTGTACGGCGGCGGGCACATCGACCCGTCGCCGCCCGGCCCGGAGGAGACCGCCTTCGTCCAGTATTCGTCCGGCAGCACCAGCGTGCCCAAGGGCTGCGCGCTCACCTCCCGCGCCATCGCGACGCACCTGCACATGCTCTACGACCTGGCGGACGGGCGCGTGGGCGACGAGACGATCGTCTCCTGGCTGCCGCTCTCCCACGACATGGGGATCTTCGGAACCCTGCTGAACGCCTGGGCGTTCGACTACGACTTCGTCCTCTCCTCCCCCGAACGCTTCGGGATGGCGCCGCGCACCTGGTTCCGGGACATGTCGGAGTTCGGCGCCACCATGTCCGCCGGCACCAACACCGCCCTGCACCTGGCGGCCAGGGCGCAGGGCCGCACGCCGCTGCCGAAGCCGCTCGCCCTCAAGGTCTTCGTCGTGGGCGCCGAGCGAGTGGACGCGGCGACCCTGGAGACCACCATGGCCGCGTTCGGGCCCTCGGGCCTGTCCCGGGCGGCGTTCATGCCCGCCTACGGCATGGCCGAGGCGACCCTGGCGGTCTCCAGCAGCAGGACGTGGCTGGAACCGTCCACCCGCAGCTTCGACGGGGCGGGGCTGATGGCCGGTGAGATCACCGAGGTCCCCGACGGCACTCCGGGCGCCACGCGGCTGGTATCCAACGGACCGCCGCTTCCCGGGGTCACGGTGACCACGCAGGAGCCGGGCCGGGTCTCACAGCTCCTGGTCTCCTCCCCCAGTCTGGCCTCCGGCTACCTCGGGGACCCCGTGCAAACGGCCGAGCGGTTCCGGGACGGCGTGCTGCACACCGGCGACCTGGGCTTCGTCCACGAGGGCGAGGTGTACTTCGTCGGCCGGGCCGACGACCTGATTTCGGTAGGGGGGCGCAACGTCTACACCAGCGAGATCGAGTCGGCGGTCGAGTCGCTCGGCTCGGTCCGCACGGGGTGCTCGGCTCTGGTGGACGTGGCCGACGGCGGCGTCTCCCGGCTGGTCCTGTTGCTGGAGCCCAGGCGGCGGAGCGACGACTTCCACCTGATCGCCGACCGGGCCGCCGCCGTCGCGCGTGAGAAGTCGGGCATCGCGCTCGCGGAGTGCGTCTTCGTCGAGCGCGGCCACCTGCCCCGGACACCCAGCGGGAAGGTCCAGCGCTTCCGCTGCCGGGCCGCCCTGAGGCCGGGCGGGGACGCGATCAAGACCCTGGCCCGGGTCCTCCTCGGCTGACCCGTCGACACCGTTCGAGAGAAGGATTCCATGCCGCAAGACGGCTCGGCTCAGCCATACTTCTTCACCTCCACAGAGATCACCGGCCGGGAGGACTGGCTTCGCCTGCACCTCAACGAGAACCCGTACGGCCCTCCGCCCGGCACGGTCGAGGACGTGTGCGCCGAGGCCTCCGACCACCTAAACCGTTACCCGGACAGCGAGTGCGCGGCGATGCGGGAGCGTCTGGCCGAGCACTTCCGGGTCGCCCCCGAAATGATCGCGCTCGGCAACGGCACCGATGAGCTGGTGCTGCTCGCCTCGCTGACGTTCCTGCGCGGGACCGGCGGCTTCGTCGCCACCACCGGCGGCACCTTTCCCGGCTACGTGACCTCGGCCGCGGCCGTGGGCGCGCGGACGCACACCGTCCCGTTGACGGGCGCGGCGATCCCGGTCGCCGGCCTCACGGCCGCCATGCGGCAGGGTGCCGCCCTCACGTTCGTCTGCAACCCGCTCAACCCCACCGGGGCGCTGCTGGACCGCGACGAGGTCCATGAGCTGATCGACACCGCCGAGAGCACCGGAACCGTGCTGGTATTCGACGAGGCGTACATCGACTTCGCCGGCCCCGCCCACGAGTTCGCGCTGGAGGCGGTGCGGGAGGGACGGCGGGTGCTGGTGACCCGCACCTTCTCCAAGGCGTGGGGCCTGGCCTCGGTGCGCGCGGGCTTCGCCGTCGGCCCACCGGACCTGATCGGGCAGCTCAACACCACCGCGATGGCGCTGCCCTTCAACGTCAACCGCCAGGCCCAGCGGGCCGTGCGGCGCGCCCTGGACGTACCCGAGTACCTGGACCGGGTGCGGGCGGACAACGCCAGGGTCAGGGAGCTGCTGTGCAAGACCCTGGACTCGCTGGGTCTCGGCTACTTTCCCTCGGCGGCGAACTTCGTGATGGCGCAGGTTCCGGGGAAGGGCTCCGAACCTGGCGACAGCGTCCGCTTCGCTGCCCGTCTCGCCGAGGAGCACCACGTCCTCGTCCGCGATCTGACCGCCCTCGGGCTGCCGGGCCTGCTGCGCATCTCGGTCGGTACGGAGGCGGAGGTCGAACGCCTCGCCGCAGCTCTGACCCAGCTGCTCGGCCGACCGTGACCCGGTTCCGTGCCGAGTGCCGCCCGGCACGGAGCCCGATTCCGGCGCCGGATCGGCACATCTCACGAATGGAGCGGAGCAACCGGCCATGAGCCACTACAAGTCGAATCTGCGGGACCTGGAGTTCGTCCTCTTCGAGGTGCTGGGCCGCGCCGGGGCATACGGTCGGGGGGCGTTCGCCGCAACCGACCAGGAGACCGCGCGGGCCATGCTGGCCGAGGTCGAGCGCCTGGCCGTGCACCAACTGGCGGACGCCTCCGTGGCGGCGGACCGCACCCCGCCGGTCTACGATCCCGCGGCTCGCTCGGTCACGCTGCCCGACTCCTTCAAGCGCGCCTATCGGGCCTGGCTTCAGGGCGGCTGGCACCTGCTCGACCTGCCGGTGTCGCAGGGTGGGGCCGAGGTGCCGCCGTCGCTGCGCTGGGCGGTGGCGGAGCTGGCTCTGGGCGCCAACCCCGCGCTCTACCTCTATCAGGGGTTCGTCGGCTTCGCGCGAGTACTCGACCGCCTCGGCAACCAGGAGCAACGGCAGCTCGCCCGGGTGATGGCCGAACGGCAATGGGGCGGCACCATGGTGCTGACCGAACCCGAGGCGGGCAGTGACGTGGGCGCCTGCCGGACCAGGGCGCGGCGGCAACCCGACGGGAGCTGGCACCTGGAGGGGGTCAAGCGGTTCATCACCTCCGGCGAGCACGATCTGGCCGAGAACATCGTCCACTTCGTACTCGCCCGGCCGGACGGCCACGGTCCCGGAACCAAGGGACTGTCACTGTTCCTGGTGCCCAAGTTCCGGATCGCCGAGCCAGCGACCGGCCGGCTGGGGGCCCGCAACGGGGTCTACGCCACCGCGCTGGAGGACAAGATGGGCCTCAAGGCCTCGGCAACCTGTGAACTCACCTTCGGGGCCGAGGAGCCGGCGGTCGGCATGCTGCTCGGCGAGGAGCACGACGGCATCCGGCAGATGTTCCAGATCCTCGAGCAGGCCCGGATGATCGTCGGGACCAAGTCCGCGGCCACCTTGTCCTCCGGGTACCTCAACGCGGCCGCGTACGCGAAGGAGCGGGTGCAGGGCTCGGACTTGGCCGCCCTCGGCGACCGCTCCGCCCCCAAGGTGCCCATCATCCGGCACCCGGAGGTACGGCGCTCGCTGCTGCTCCAGAAGGGCTTCGCGGAGGGGCTGCGCGCCCTGGTCCTCTACACGGCGACCGTGCAGGACCGGATCGCGTCGGCGCTCGCCGAGGGGAGCACCGACGAGGAGGCGACGGCGCTCAACGACCTGCTCCTGCCCATCGTCAAGGGCTACAGCTCCGAGCGCGCCTGCGAGCAGCTCAACCACGCCCTGCAGATTCTGGGCGGAGCGGGCTACACGAAGGACTTTCCGCTGGAGCAGTACATCCGCGACACCAAGATCGACACCCTGTACGAGGGAACCACCGCCATCCAGGGGATGGACTTCTTCTTCCGCAAGGTCGCCCGGGACCAGGGCTCGGCCCTGCACGCCCTGCTCGCCGAGGTGGAGAAGGAGGCGCGCAACGAGACGGGTGGCGGCCTGGCGGCGGAGCGTGCGCTGCTCGCGGAAGCGGTGGCGCAACTGCGCGCGATGGCAGACGTCATGGGCACGTGGCTGCTCTGTTCGCTGGAGGAGCCGACGGCCGTCCACCAGGTGGGGTTGAACACCACACGGCTGCTGATGGCAACCGGCGACGTGCTGCTCGGCTGGCTGCTGCTCCGTCAGGCAACGGTGGCCGAGGAGAAGCTGGCGACGTATCAGGATGACCGGAACAGCGCCGAGCACGCGTTCTATCTGAGCAAGATAGCGACGGCCAGGTTTTTCGCACAGGAGGTGCTTCCGCTGCTCACCGCCCAACGCGCTCTCGCCGAACGTCAGGACAGCGTCCTGATGGAGCTGCCGGACGACGCCTGGTGACCACGTACCGGGCCCCGCGATCCATCGGCTCGCCACCCGCGAAGCGCCCGACCCCTCCAGGGCGTGTCTCACAGGTCCCGCCCTTCGGGCGGACGACGCCACTTCCGAAACACGCCCCAGGTCCCCTCATCGTCGCGCATGCAAGGAGCCGCTCGTGACCGAGTCCAACACCACCGTCCTCGCCCCGGGCCACCAGACGATGCTGCTGGCTCACCGCGCCATGGTGCGCGACCTTGAGCGCATCGGCCGCGCCGCCCGTGAACTGCCGGCGGTCAACGCTGAACGCACCGCCGCTCTGCGCGACTACGTGGGAAGGATCTTCCAGCTGATCGAGCACCACCACGAGGGCGAGGACGACTTCCTCTGGCCGAAGCTGCGCGAACGCGGCGCCGACGAGGAGGCGCTGGCCCTGATGACCGCCGAGCACGAGGAGCTCACCAAGGTCCTGCACACCTGGCACACGACGAGTCGGCGGCTCGGTACCGATGAGGCGGCCCCGGCTGAGCTGGCCACCCGGACGGACGAGCTGCGCGTGCAGCTCGCCAAGCACGCCGCCGACGAGGAACGCGAGCTGTCGGGGCGACTGGCCCCCGCCCTGGACGACAGGATCTGGAAGGGCTTCGCGAAGCACATGCGAAAGACGGCACCGGTCTGGACACTGCGGTTCATGCCGGCCTGGCTGCTGTCCGCGGCGGGTCCCGGAGAGCGCGACGGTGTGCCCGGCGCACCGGTCGGGCGGCTGTTCAGCGGCTGGCTGGAGAAGAACCGGCTCGCCGCCTTCGGTGAGCACTACCGAACACACCGGCCAGGGGACTGATCCACCGGCGCCCGGCTCCGGCGCGCCGGAAATGAATGAACGGCACAACCGAACAACTGAACCGCCCGGTCACCGAACACTTCCAACTCGTGTGACGCCGGGTGGCGGTTCAGCACATCCCGAATGAGAGGGAATATCTATGCAAGTACCAATATATTCCCCGCCCCCTGGGCAGAAGAGAGGGGACGCGACAGGCCCCCCACCGTCGGCGCTCCTCGAAGCGGGCCGCCGTTGGATCGAGGAGTTCATCACCCGACCGCACGAGGGCACGAACAGGGAGGGCGCGGTCTGCCCCTTCGTGGAACCCGCGACGAGGGCGGGGACCTTCCTGCTGAGGGAGTGGGAGGTCGATCCGGAGATCGACACCGAGGGCCTGGTGCAAGTGGTGCGCCGGATGGCCGAGACGTTCGAGACCATCCGCTGGGAGGGCCGTAACCGCACCCTGCACACGCTGGTGCTGGTGCTCTCGGGTCTGCCCGAGCGGCGCTTCCGTCTGCTCGACGAGGCGCACCGCCTGGTCAAGCCCGAGCTGGTGGACAGGGAGCTGATGGCCGCGCAGTTCCATCCGCACTGCGACGAACGGGCCGCCCGCAACCCTGAGTTCCAGGTGGCCCGGGCTCCGGTGCCGATGCTCGCCATGCGCCGGATGGCCTTCCACGACGTGCTCTTCCTCGACTCCGATCCCGAGTGGTTCGCCGCCTACGAGAAGCGGTACGGCACGCGGCACGAGCGGGGACCGGCCGTCGACCCGCTGTTCGCCGAGACGTACGCCGCGGCGCGGGACCGGTGGGACAGGGCCTGACCTCCCCGTCACCGCGCCCGCGGTTCCCCACCGCGCGATGATCCCGAGAACGAGCCGCCCCGAGTCCGGTTCGACCTCGCAGGCTCCGGTGTCGCGCGGTTCGTCGGGTACGGCGGGCCGGGTCACGCCCCCGAGCATCACGCCACCGGGCGGCGGGGTCCGCATGGAAGGATGGGCCAAAACGTAACGATCCGAGGAGCTGACCGGGTGCCTGGCACAAATCTGACCCGCGAGGAGGCGCAGCAGCGAGCGCGCCTCCTCACCGTGGACTCGTACGAGATCGACCTCGATCTCGGCGGCGCGCAGGAGGGCGGGACCTACCGGTCCGTCACGACCGTGCGCTTCGAGAGCGCGGACGCCGGGGCGGAGACCTTCATCGACCTGGTGGCGCCCGCCGTGCACGAGGTGGTGCTGAACGGCAAGGCGCTGGACGTGGCCGCGGTGTTCCGGGACTCGCGCATCGCGCTCCCGCATCTGCGGCAGGGCGCGAACGAGCTGACGGTGACCGCGGACTGCGAGTACACCAACACCGGTGAGGGTCTGCACCGGTTCGTCGACCCGGTCGACCAGCAGGCGTATCTGTACACGCAGTTCGAGGTGCCGGACGCGCGGCGCGTGTTCGCGTCGTTCGAGCAGCCGGACCTCAAGGCGACGTTCCGGTTCACCGTGACGGCCCCCGAGGGCTGGACCGTCATCTCGAACTCCCCGACGCCGGAGCCCGATTCGAACGTGTGGCGTTTCGAGCCGACGCCGCGGATCTCGACGTACATCACCGCGCTGATCGTCGGCCCGTACCACTCGGTGCACAGCGCGTACGACAAGGACGGCCGGTCGGTGCCGCTCGGTGTCTACTGCCGGCCCTCGCTGGCCGAGTACCTGGACGCGGACGCGATCTTCGAGGTCACCCGGCTCGGTTTCGACTGGTTCCAGGAGAAGTTCGACTACGCGTACCCGTTCGCCAAGTACGACCAGCTCTTCGTGCCCGAGTTCAACGCGGGCGCGATGGAGAACGCGGGCGCCGTCACCATCCGCGACCAGTACGTCTTCCGCTCGAAGGTGACGGACGCGGCGTACGAGACGCGCGCGGAGACGATCCTGCACGAGCTGGCGCACATGTGGTTCGGCGACCTGGTCACCATGGAGTGGTGGAACGACCTGTGGCTGAACGAGTCGTTCGCGACGTACACCTCGATCGCGTGCCTCGCGTACGCGCCCGAGTCGCGGTGGCCGCACTCGTGGACGACGTTCGCCAACTCCATGAAGACCTGGGCGTACCGGCAGGACCAGCTGCCCTCGACGCACCCGATCATGGCCGACATCACCGACCTGGACGACGTGCTCGTCAACTTCGACGGGATCACGTACGCGAAGGGTGCCTCCGTCCTCAAGCAGCTCGTCGCGTATGTCGGGCAGGACGAGTTCTTCCGGGGCGTGCAGGCGTACTTCAAGGCGCACGCGTACCAGAACACGCGCCTGTCCGATCTGCTGGGCGCGCTGGAGGAGACCTCCGGGCGTGATCTGAAGACCTGGTCGAAGGCGTGGCTGGAGACGGCCGGCATCAACATCCTGCGGCCGGAGATCGAGCTGGACGAGTCGGGGCACGTGGTCTCCCTCGCCGTACGGCAGGAGGCGCCCGCGCTGCCTCCGGGTGCCAAGGGCACGCCGGTGCTGCGCCCGCACCGCATCGCGATCGGCTGCTACGACCTGGACGCGCACGGCAAGCTGGTCCGTACGAGCCGGATCGAGCTGGACGTCGACGGCGAGCTGACCCAGGTGCCGTTCCCGCACAACACGCCGCGGCCCGCGGTGATCCTGCTCAACGACGACGACCTGTCGTACGCGAAGGTCCGCCTCGACGAGGAGTCGCTGCGGGTCGTCACCGCGCATCTCGGGGACTTCACCGAGTCGCTGCCGCGCGCGCTGAGCTGGGCGTCGGCGTGGGACATGACGCGTGACGGCGAGCTCGCCACCCGCGACTACCTGGCGCTGGTGCTGTCGGGCATCGCCAAGGAGACGGACATCGGCGTCGTGCAGTCGCTGCACCGCCAGGTGAAGCTCGCGCTGGACCTGTACGCGGCGCCGGAGTGGCGCGAGGCGGGGCTCTCGCAGTGGACGGAGGCGACGCTGGCGCATCTGCGCACCGCGGAGCCGGGCAGCGACCACCAGCTCGCGTGGGCGCGCGCCTTCGCTGCGACGGCCCGCACCCCGCAGCAACTGGACGTGCTCCAGGGACTGCTGGACGGTTCGGAGTCGGTCGGGGGCCTGGCCGTCGACACCGAGCTGCGCTGGGCGTTCGTCCAGCGGCTGGCGGCGGTCGGTCTGCACGACGAGGAGGAGATCGCCGCGGAGTACGAGCGCGACCGCACGGCGGCGGGCGAGCGGCACGCAGCGGCGGCACGCTCCGCGCGGCCGACCGCCGAGGCGAAGGCCGAGGCGTGGGCGTCGGTCGTGGAGTCCGACAAGCTCCCGAACGCGCTCCAGGAAGCGGTCATCGGCGGCTTCGTCCAGACGGACCAGCTCGAACTGCTGGCGCCGTACACGGAGAAGTACTTCGCGGCCGTCAAGGACGTGTGGGACTCGCGCAGCCACGAGATGGCCCAGCAGGTCGCGCTGGGCCTGTACCCGGCGCTCCAGGTCGCGCAGTCGACCCTGGACGCGACGGACAACTGGCTGGCGTCCGCCTCCCCGAACGCGTCGCTGCGCCGTCTGATGTCGGAGTCGCGCGCGGGCGTGGAGCGTGCGCTGCGCGCCCAGGCCGCTGACGGGGCGGCGGGGTGAGGACGCCCTGACGTCGAGTCGGGGGGCGGGGCCGGTCCTGTCGGGGCCGGCCCCGCCCCCTTCCCCGTACGGTCCCGTCCCACGCCGCCCGTGGAGCAGCGCCCGTGGGACACAGAGAGGCGCCGCGCGGCACAGGTGTGCCGCGCGGCGCCTCTCCGAGAGGGGAGGCCGTCAGACCTGCTGCTGCTTCCTCGACTTGTCGAGGACCATCACCAGTCCGGCGATCACCGCGAACAGCACCAGTGGTGCGGCCACGTACAGACCGAGGGTCTCCCCGATCGTCAGGCCGGGACCGGGGTCGTCACCGTCGTCGCGGGTCACGGCGAGCACGGGAGACGACATGAGCAGCATCATCAGCGTCGTTCCGGCCATCACGGCGCCGGCGCGCAGGGCGTTCTTCTTGTCCACGGTGCCAACGTAGCGAACGCGTGGGGCGGGCGCGCGGCCGGGGGTCCCGTACAAGGGGTCAAGTCCCGACAGAGGGGCGCAATACGCCCATCAGGTCGTGCAGCCGGGGCGCGGCGGCCAGTTCCTCCAGCGTCATCGGCCGGCCCGTCGCGTCGGCGACCGGCAGCCGCCAGTTGGGGTACTGGTCCCAGGTGCCCGGCAGATTCTGCGGCCTGCGGTCGCCCACGGCGTCGGGCAGCCAGACGCCGACCATCCGGGCCGGGGTGCGCAGCAGGAAGCGGTAGACCGCCCGGATCTGCTCCTCCTCGTCGCCTCCGTCCGGCGGCAGCAGACCGAGCCGGGCGAGCGTGCCCAGCCAGTCCGCGACCTCGGCGGACTCCTCGTGCTGCTCCTGCTCCAGCGGGCGGCCGAGCAGCCCGAGCCGGTGCCGCAGCTCCACGTGCTCGCCGGTCAGGCGCGCGGCGGTGGACGGCAGATCGTGGGTCGTGGCGGTCGCGACGCAGTCCTCGCGCCAGCTCACCGGGGCCAGCGCACGGCCGGTGCCCTCCCAGTCGCGCTCGAACCAGAGCACGGAGGTGCCGAGCACCCCGCGCCGGTGCAGCACCTCCCGTACGCCGGGCTCGACCGTGCCCAGGTCCTCCCCTATGACGACGGCGCCCGCGCGGTGCGCCTCCAGGACGAGCACGGCGAGCATCGCCTCGGCGTCGTAGCGCACGTATGTGCCCCGGGTGGGTTCGGCGCCCGCCGGGACCCACCAGAGCCGGAACAGGCCCATCACATGGTCGATCCGCAGCGCTCCGGCGTGTGTCAGCAGGCCGCGGAGCAGTCCTCGGTACGGCGCGTAGCCGGAGGCGGCGAGGACGTCGGGGCGCCAGGGCGGCAGCCCCCAGTCCTGGCCGTGGGCGTTGAAGGCGTCCGGCGGGGCGCCCACGGACATGCCCTCGGCGAACGCCTCCCGCTGCGCCCAGGCGTCGGCGCCGCCGGGATGAACGCCCACCGCGAGGTCGTGGACGACGCCGACGGCCATGCCCGCGTCACGGGCGGCGCGGCCCGCCGCGGCGAGTTGTTCGTCGGTGAGCCAGGCCAGCCAGCAGTGGAAGTCGACGCGGTCGAGCAGTTCGTGCCGGGCACGGCTCGTCTCGGCGGAGCGGGGGTCGCGCAGGCCCTGCGGCCAGTCGTGCCACTCGGAGCCGTGCACCTCGGCGAGTGCGCACCAGGTGGCGTGGTCCTCCAGGGCCTGACCCTGCTCGGCCAGGAAGTGGTTGTACGCGGCGCGGCGGCCGGGTCCGAGGGGCACCTCTCGGACGATGCCCAGGGCCTGGCGCTTGAGGTCCCACACGGCGTCGCGGTCGATCAGCGCGCCCTTGTCGAGGACCGCGGCGCGCAGTGCGGCGGCCTGCTCCAGCAGCCCGTCGAGCCGCGCGGTCCCGAGGCCCGTGACGTACGCGTACTCGGGGACGGCCTCGACCCGCAGATGGACGGGGTCGGGGAAGCGGCGCGAGGAGGGGCGGTACGGGGAGGGGTCGGTCGGGTCGCCGGGGACGGCGGCGTGCAGCGGGTTGATCTGGACGAATCCGGCGCCCAGTTCACGGCCGGACCAGGTGGCGAGTTCGGCGAGGTCTCCGAGGTCGCCCATGCCCCAGGAGCGCGCGGACAGCAGGGAGTAGAGCTGGACGAGGAAGCCGTGCGTACGGGACGGCGGCTGCGGCACCTCGCGCGGGGCGACGACGAGCACGGAGCCCGCCGTACGGCCGTCGGCGGCGACGGCGGCGAGCCGGTGCACCCCGAGGGGCAGATCGGGCCAGGAACGGCTCTCGGGGCCCGGGGCCGGTCGTTCGGAGGCGGTGTCGGGCGCCGATGCGGGGCCGTCCGCGGGCGGTGCGTCGGGCGACGGCCAGTCGACCGTGTCGCCCTGCTCGGTCTCCACCCGCAGGACGGTGCCGGGCGGCAGACCGGCGAGGGCCTGGGGAAGCGCGGGCGGCAGGACCGCTGCCGCGGGGACGGACCGGCCGGCGGGGTCCTCGGTGCCGCCGGATCCGACAGGGGTGGCCGGGGTGGTCCACACGACCACGGTGGGCGGCAGCAGGCGGCTCTCGGCCTCGGACTCGGCGCGGGTCAGCGCGGTGAGGACGGCCTCGTCCGTGGACGCGTCGACGCCGAGCGCGGCGAGCACCGCGACGACCGTCTCGTCGGGGACCGGGACGGTGACGCCGGGGCTGGGTGAGTGGACGGTGGCGACACCGTGCAGCGCCGCGAGCCTGGCCAGGCCCATTCAGACTCCTGAGAACTCCGTGCCACCGGCCGTACCGGGCGCGGTCGGCTCGCTGGTCAGTGGTGCGGCGTCGGCGAGCGGGGGCTCGCTGGTCAGCGGCGCCGCGTCGGCGAGGGGCGGTTCGCTGGTGAGCGGGCCCGGGATGTCGCTGGTCAGCGGCCCGGGCAGGGTGACGGCGAGGGGTTCCTCGCCCGCCGGGTCACCGGGAACCACCTGTTTGGAGAGGGCGGAGAGAAGCAACTGTGCGGATGCGGCCATGGCGGCGCCTCCAAATGACGGCTCGGACAACGGGACACAGCAGCCCTACCCAGTCGGCACGGCCGCAGACGTACTGTTGCGGTAAACGTGCCCCGGGTCACGATGCGTTCCCCGAGCGGGAGTTGATCTCCCTGCCTATCACGACGGTCAAATGAGGCATAACGGCCACGCGCATTGACACCCACACCCCGGGGTGGTGGGCTCGTCGCCGATCGACAGGACGGACCGGAACACGGGGGCCACGAGGGGAGCGGGGCGTGCGGCTCGGGCGCGGTAAACAGAGGGCGACAGCGGTCGCGGTCGCGGTGATCGGCGGACTCCTCGGCACGGCGCCCGGCGCGACGGCGGTTCCCGCCGATCCGGGGTCCCCGGTGACCACCACACCTGACGGTGAGGGGGAGTCGGCGCCGCCGGCCGTCTGGCCCCGTCCCCAGTCGCTCAAGTCGGGCGGCTCGGCCGTCGCCCTCGGTGACGAGGTCACCGTCGTCGCGCCGGGCGACGCGGACCCGTACGCCGTGGCGGCCCTGACGGACGCGCTGCGCGAGGCCGGGGTCCGTACGGTGCGTACGGCCGCCCCGCCCGCCTCGGGCCGCCCCTCGGACGTCTCCCAGCCCGGCACCGGCCCGGTCGTACTCGCGGGCGGCGGCGAGGCCCAGGACGCCCTCAGGGCCCTGCGGGCACCGGAGCGGGGCGACATCCCCTCCGGGGGCTACCGGATCGCCGTGGGCACCGTCGCGGGCCGCGGGACGGTCGCGCTCGACGGGGTCGGCGACGACGGCCTCTTCCACGCCGCGCAGACGCTGCGGCAGCTGATCGGCGGCGCACCCGGCCGGGCGAAGGTCCCCGGCGTCCTCGTGCGCGACTGGCCGGGCACCGCCGTTCGGGGAATGGCGGAGGGCTTCTACGGGGAGCCCTGGGGCCATCAGGAGCGGCTGGCGCAGCTGGACTTCATGGGGCGGACGAAGCAGAACCGCTACCTCTACGCGCCGGGCGACGACGCGTTCCGCCAGGCGCGCTGGCGCGAGCCGTACCCCGCCGCGCGGCGGGCGGAGTTCCGCGATCTGGCCGAGCGCGCGGCACGTAACCATGTGACGCTCGCGTGGGCCGTGGCTCCGGCCCAGGCGATGTGCATGTCCTCGCAGGACGACGTCAAGGCGCTCACCCGCAAGATCGACGCGATGTGGGCGCTGGGTGTGCGCGCCTTCCAGCTCCAGTTCCAGGACGTCAGCTACAGCGAGTGGCACTGCGAAGGGGACCGGGACGCCTTCGGTTCGGGTCCCGGGGCCGCCGCCAAGGCGCAGGCGCGTGTCGCGAACGCGGTGGCCGAGCACCTCGCGCGCCGGCACGCGGGCGCCGAGCCGCTGACCGTGATGCCCACGGAGTACTTCCAGGAGGGCGCGACCGAGTACCGCACGGCGCTCGCCGGGGACCTCGACCGGCGGGTCCAGGTGGCGTGGACGGGTGTCGGTGTCGTGCCGCGCACCATCACCGGACGCGAACTGGCCGGTGCGCGCGAGGCGTTCAAGCACCCCCTGGTCACGATGGACAACTACCCGGTCAACGACTACGAGCGGGGGCGTATCTTCCTCGGCCCCTACACGGGCCGTGAGCCCGCCGTCGCCGCCGGTTCGGCCGCGCTGCTCGCCAACGCGAGCGAGCAGCCGTCCGCGTCCCGCATCCCGCTGTTCACCGCCGCCGACTACGCCTGGAACCCGCGCGGCTATCGGCCGCAGGAGTCCTGGCAGGCGGCGATGGACGACCTCGCGGACGGCGACCCCGAGGCGCGCGAGGCGATCGGCGCGCTCGCCGGGAACCACTCCTCGTCGATCCTGGACCCCACCGAGTCGGCCTATCTGCGCCCTCTGTTGAAGGAGTTCTGGAGCACCCGTACGGACGCGGCGTCGGCGGCGGACCCGAAGGCCAGGGACCGGGCGGCGAGCAGGCTGAGGGCGGCCTTCACCGTGATGCGGCAGACGCCGGAGCGCCTGGCCGGCGCGGCGGAGGGCCGGCTGGACGAAGAAGTGCGGCCGTGGAGCGAGCAGTTGGCGCGGTACGGCCGGGCCGGTGAGCTGTCGGTCGACATGCTCCAGGCGCAGTCGCGGGGCGACGGCGACGCCGCCTGGCAGGCGGCGCTCGGCCTCGAACCGCTGCGCGAGGAGGCGGCGAAGAGCACGGTCACGGTCGGCGAGGGCGTGCTCGATCCGTTCCTCGACCGCGCGGCCAAGGAGTCGGCGGCCTGGACGGGCGCCGACCGCTCGGCGGGACCCGAGGCGCGCGCCACCCACAGCACCGACGCGTACACCGTCGGCGTGGGCCGCCCCCGCCCCGTCGGCGTGATCACGACCATGACGGAGCCGGGCACCGGCGACGGCGCCTCGGTGGAGGCGCACGTGCCCGGCGAGGGCTGGCGGCGGCTCGGCGCCGTCTCGGAGAGCGGCTGGACCCAGACGGACGCGAAGGGGCTGCGCGCCGACGCCGTACGGATCACCTGGCCCGTGGTGCCGGGCGCGAAGGCGCCGGAGGTGCGGCGGGTGGTGCCGTGGTTCACCGACGAGCCGCGGGTCCGGTTCGAACTCGCCCGGACCGTGACGGACGCCGAGATCGGCGGGAAACCCCGGACGGTCGAGGCGGAGCTGGAGGCGCAGCGCCCCGGTCCGGTCAGCGGCGCGCTGGCGGCGAAGGCCCCCGAAGGCATCGAGGTGACGGTGCCCGAGCGGGTGACGGTGCCGCGCGGTGTGCGGACGACCGTGCCGATCCGGGTCGGCGTCGCCGAGGACACCCCACCGGGGACCTACCGGGTGCCGCTGACGTTCGGCGGCGAGGAGCGCGTCCTGACGGTGCGGGCCTCGCCGCGTACGGGCGGACCGGACCTCCTGAGGACGCCGGCCGTCACCGCCTCGTCGTCCGGCGACGAGACCCCCGACTTCCCGGCGGCGGCGGCCGTGGACGGCGACCCCGCCACCCGCTGGTCGTCACCGGCCGAGGACGGCGCGTGGTGGCAGGCGGAGCTGGCGGAGCCGGTCCGGCTGGGCAAGGTCGTACTGAACTGGCAGGACGCCCACGCGAGCGGCTACCGGGTCCAGGTGTCGGCCGACGGGCGGGTGTGGCGCGACGCCGCGCGCGTGGAGGAGGGCCGGGGCGGGCGCGAGGAGGTCCGGATGGACGCGAAGGACACCCGCTTCATCCGGATCCAGGGCGAACGGCGCGCGACCCGGTTCGGTTACTCAATGTGGTCGGTGGAGGCGTACGCGGTGACGGAAGCGGCGCCGCCTCCGTAAAGAGGTGACGCCGTCACGGCCCCTGCGTCCAGCACGACAGAGGCCCGGATCCTAGGCAGAGATGCCGTCGATCCGGGCCACCGCGTCCTCGGCGCCGAAGGGTTGCAGATACGGCATCCAGCGCGGATCCCGGTGTCCGGTCCCGATGATCCGCCAGGCGAGTCCGGACGGCGGCGCGGGCTGGTGGCGCAGTCTCCACCCCAGCTCCCGCAGATGCCGGTCGGCCTTCACATGGTTGCAGCGGCGGCAGGCGGCCACCACGTTGTCCCAGACGTGCTTGCCGCCCCGGCTGCGCGGGATGACGTGGTCGACGCTGGTGGCGACACTGCCGCAGTACATGCAGCGCCCGCCGTCGCGGGCGAAGAGCGCGCGGCGGGTGAGTGGAACGGGCCCCCGGTAGGGGACCCGTACGAACCGCTTCAGCCGTACGACGCTGGGCGCGGCGACGACCTGGGTCTCGCTGTGCAGGAAGGCGCCGGATTCCTCCAGGCAGATGGCCTTGTTCTCCAGAACGAGGACGAGCGCGCGGCGGAGCGGTACGACGCCGAGCGGCTCGTACGACGCGTTGAGGACCAGGACATGTGGCACGGTGCCTCCAGTTGCGCCGGCGGCGCGTGGCTCGCGCCGGGACGATCTGTCTCAGTCTCCCCTCATGCCTGGTCCAAACGCCACCACGTCTTGGTAACGGGCTCGGAGTGTTTTCGCCCACACCCACCCCGCGGCCCCTGACCTGGCGTCTCCGCGCCCCCGCGCCTTCCTGGGACTTCGCCCGGCGCCGGCGCGTGAGGAGTGTCTCTCCCCCCGCGCACGGCGACGAAGGACTCGCGATGCCCCGTTAGTGTGGTTGGTCCCGCCCGTGTTTCCAGGAGGTTCCCGCCGTGTCCCTGTCCGCCGCGCCGGCCCCGGACCCGTCGTCCGGGCCCGCCACATTCGACGAGGCGGCGGAACGCGCCAACGACGCCGCCGGCTGGGTGGAGCAGAACTGGTCCACCTGGCTCAGCGTCGGCCTGCGCATCCTGCTGATCGTGGTGATCGCGCTCGTCCTGCGCCATGTGCTGCGGCGCACCATCACCAAGCTGATAGCCAGGATGAACCGCAGCGCCACGGCGGTCGAGGGCACGGCGCTCGGCGGCCTCCTGGTGAACGCGGAGCGGCGCCGGCAGCGTTCGGAGGCGATCGGATCAGTGCTCCGGTCGGTGACGTCGTTCGTGATCCTCGGTACGGCGGCGCTGATGGCGCTCGGGGCGCTGAACATCAATCTGGCCCCGCTGCTCGCGTCGGCGGGTGTCGCCGGTGTGGCCCTGGGCTTCGGCGCGCGCAACCTCGTCACCGACTTCCTCTCCGGGGTCTTCATGATCCTGGAGGACCAGTACGGCGTGGGCGACACCATCGACGCGGGCGTCGCGTCCGGCGAGGTCATCGAGGTCGGGCTGCGGGTGACCAAACTGCGCGGCGACGACGGCGAGATCTGGTACGTCCGCAACGGCGAGGTGAAGCGGATCGGCAACCTCAGCCAGGGCTGGGCCACGGCGGGTGTCGATGTGACGGTCCGGCCGACCGAGGACCTGGACCGGGTCCGCGAGGTCATCACCGCGGTCGCGGAGAAGATGGCGAAGGAGGACCCCTGGGCCGAGCGCCTGTGGGGCCCGGTCGAGATCCTCGGCCTGGACTCCGTGCTGCTCGAATCGATGACGGTGCGGGTGAGCGCGAAGACGATGCCGGGCAAGGCGCTGGGCGTGGAGCGCGAGCTGCGCTGGCGCATCAAGCAGGCGTTCGACGCGGCGGACATCCAGATCGTCGGCGGGCTGCCGCTGGCGGGCACGGAGGCGGCCGCGGCCGACCCGACGGCCGGTGTGGCGGCGCCGTCGGCCCTGGCGAGCCCCACGTCCCCGCAGTCTCTTGCGGCGTCGCCGATACCGCCCCAGTCCCCGAACCCCAACCTGACGAAGTAGGGCCGGGCGCCCGGCCACGGCACGAGGCACCTGCCCGAAGAGGCACCCGGTCGAAAACCCTTCGCACACGCGCCCCCGCAGGTAACGCTTTGGTTGCCTCGGGGGCGCTGCCCGTGAACGGGTATTGACTGCTCCCTGACGTGCGGCCTACTTTCCTCCCATCAAATAGGAAACTTTCCTAACAGTGTCGCGACACGACACCGGGGAGAGCCGTCGCCGAAGGGCAGGTGCACACGTCGTGAGCGATCCGTCCACGCCGTCCCCGGGCACACCGCGCGTTCTGCGCGCGATGAACGACCGTGCCGCGCTCGATCTGCTGCTGGCGCACGGCACCCTCTCCCGTACCCGGATCGGCAAACTGACCGGCCTCTCCAAGCCCACGGCCTCCCAGCTGCTGGCCCGTCTGGAGGCGGCCGGTCTCGTCGTCGCCACCGGCACCACGGAGGGGCGGCCGGGGCCCAACGCGCAGCTGTACGCGGTGAACGCGGGCGCCGCCCACGCCGCCGGGCTCGACGTGAACCCGCAGCGCATCCTCGCCGCCGTCGCGGACATCACCGGCGCCACCGTCGGCCGGTTCGAACTGCCCACACCGGGACGCCGGCCGGCGGACGGTGTCGTGACCCAGGTGACCGACGCGCTGGAGGGAGCCGTGAAGGCCGCCGGACTGGCGCGCGGCGACGTGCACCGCGTCGTCATCGGTACGCCTGGCGCCTTCGACCCGTCCACCGGGCGTCTGCGGTACGCCTCGCACCTGCCCGGCTGGCACTCCCCCGCACTGCTCGACGAGCTGGCCGCCGCCCTGCCGATGCCCGTCGAGTACGAGAACGACGTGAACCTCGCCGCGGTCGCCGAACAGCGGCTGGGAGCGGCCCGCGGCCACGACGACTTCGTCCTCCTGTGGAACCAGGAAGGTCTCGGCGCCTCCCTCGTCATCGGCGGGCGGCTGCACCGCGGTTTCACCGGGGGCGCCGGCGAGGTCGGCTTCCTCCCGGTGCCGGGCACCCCTCTGGTACGCCAGGTCGTCAAGGCCAACAGCGGCGGCTTCCAGGAGCTGGCGGGCGCCCAGTCCGTACCGCGCCTGGCCCGTACCCTCGGCATCGAGACGCCGGAGCAGCCGTACGCGGACGTCGCCGCCGCCCTCCTCACGAAGGCCGCCGCCGGACACGAGGAGGACCCTCGGCTGGCGGAGCTGCTGCGCCTGTTCGCGCAGCGGCTCGCCACCGGTCTGGCCTCCGTGACCGCGGTGCTCGACCCCGAACTCATCGTCCTCGCGGGCGGGGTGACCGCCGCCGGCGGCGAACCGCTGCGCGCGCTCGTCCAGGCGGAGCTCGCCGAACTGGCCGCCTCCAGGCCCCGGCTGGTCGTCGGAGAGGTACGGGAACACCCCGTGCTGCGGGGTGCGCTGGAGAGCGCCCTCGCGACCACCCGCGACGAGGTCTTCGACACCTCCCGCTGATCCGCCCGCCCGCCGCCCCGCCCCCTCGGCCCGCCCGACCGGCCCCCTCAAGACCCCCAGACCGCCCCAAGGCCCCCTCAGCCCCCCTCAAGGCCCCACCACATCCCTTTCAGGACCCGACCGACACCGGGAGTTCCGTCATGCCCAGAAACCGCCGTCTGACCGCTTCCGCCGTCGCGGTCGCCGCGCTGTCCGTCCTCACCGCCGCGTGTACCGGGCAGTCCGGCAACTCCGCCTCGGACGATCCGAACGCCAAGACCACGATCACCTTCTGGCACGGCTGGAGCGCGCCCTCCGAGGTGAAGGCGATCAAGGACAACATCGGCCGCTTCGAGGACGCCCACCCCAACATCAAGGTCAACGTCGTCGGCAACATCAACGACGACAAGCTCAACCAGGCGCTGCGCGCGGGCGGTTCGAAGGGCCCGGACGTCGTGTCGTCCTTCACCACCTCCAACGTGGGCAAGTTCTGCTCGTCCGGCGCCTTCGCCGACCTCGCCCCCTTCATAAAGAAGGACGAGATAGACCTGGCGAAGACGTTCCCGAAGGTGCTGCTCCAGTACACCGAGTTCGAGGGCGACCGCTGCGCGCTGCCGCTGCTCAGTGACGCGTACGGGCTGTACTACAACAAGGACGCCTTCAAGGAGGCGGGCATCACGGCCCCGCCGAAGACGATGTCCGAGCTGGCCACCGTCGCGAAGAAGCTCACGAAGCCCAAGGGCGACAGCTACGAGCAGGTCGGCATGATGCCGACCTACCACGGCTACGAGACGGTCGTCGACCACTACATGTCGAGCTGGGACCACGCGTACTTCGACGAGGACGGCAAGTCCAGCATCGCCAAGGACCCGGCCTTCGCCGAGATGTTCACGTACCAGAAGAAGCTGGTGGAGGACCTCGGCGGCTTCGGCAAGCTGGAGAAGTTCCGCTCGACCTTCGGTGACGAGTGGGGCGCCAAGCACCCCTTCCACACCGGCCAGGTCGCGATGCAGCTCGACGGCGAGTGGCGGCTCGGCATGGCCGAGGACGCGGGCGTCGACTTCGAGATCGGCGTGGCGCCCATGCCCGTCGCCGACGACGAGGCCGACAGCTACGGCAAGGGCTTCCTCTCCGGCACGATCATGGGCATCGCGCCGCAGAGCGAGAAGCAGAACGCCGCGTGGGAGCTGGTGAAGTACATGACCACCGACACGAAGGCGGTCGTGGAGTTCGCCAACGGCATCCGCAACGTGCCCTCCACGTTCGCCGCGCTCAAGTCGCCCGACCTGAAGTTCGACCCCCGCTTCAAGACGTTCCTCGACATCGCGCAGCACCCGAAGTCCAGCACCCCCGACGGCGCGATCAACGGCGCGACGTACCAGACGACGCTCCAGGACTTCGGCTACCAGTACGAGAAGGGCTCCGTGAAGGACCTCCGGAAGGGCCTGGAAGAGACCGCGAAGCAGATCGACCGCGACATCGAGCAGGCCAAGTAGCGGGCGGGGAAGCCGACTGATGTCCAGCAACACGCTCCGTCCGCAGCGCCCCGGCGGCGGCCTCGCGGCGAAGCGCAGGAGACGGGCGCTGCGGACGGTGGCGTTCATGTCGCCCTGGCTGATCGGGTTCACGGTCTTCTTCGCGTATCCGCTCGCGTCGACCGTGTACTTCTCCTTCATGAAGTACGACGGTTTCAACTCCCCCGTCTGGAACGGGCTCGGGAACTGGAGTTACGTCTTCGGTGACTACCCGATGTTCTGGCCGTCGCTGCGCAACACCCTGTGGCTGGTGCTGGTGATGGTCACCTGCCGGGTCGTGTTCGGTCTCGGCGTCGGCATGCTGATCACAAAGATCAAGACGGGCACGGGGGTCTTCCGGACCCTGTTCTACCTGCCGTACCTGGCGCCGCCCGTCGCGGCCACGCTCGCCTTCGTGTTCCTCCTCAACCCCGGTACGGGGCCGGTCAACACGATCCTCGGCGACCTCGGACTGCCCACTCCGGGCTGGTTCAACGACGCCTCCTGGTCCAAGCCGGCGCTCACGGTGCTCGCCGTCTGGGGCATCGGTGATCTGATGGTCATCTTCATGGCCGCGCTGCTCGACGTACCGAAGGAGCAGTACGAGGCGGCAGAGCTGGACGGCGCGTCGTCCTGGCACCGCTTCCGCTACGTGACGCTGCCGAACATCTCGCCCATCGTGCTGTTCGCCGTGGTCACCGGGGTGATCCAGGCGATGCAGTACTACACACAGCCACTGGTCGCGGGCAAGGTCGCCTCCGGTGTGATCGGCGGCTCCGGCCAGCAGTTCGAGCCCGGCTACCCGGACAAGTCGACGCTGACCCTGCCGCAGCTCGTCTACAACCTCGGCTTCCAGCGCTTCGACTACGGCGCGGCCTGCGTCGTCGCGCTCGTGCTGTTCGCCCTGGCGATGGTCTTCACCGCGTTCCTGATGCGGCGTCGCGGCGGACTGATCGGAACGGGTGACTGACCATGCCCCCTCAACTGCTCGACGCGCCCGGCCGGCCCGTGCGGCCGGCGGACGACACGCGCACACCGGCGGCCCGTACCGCGCGCCGCAGGGCGGTGCTGCACTGGATCGCCGTGCACGCGCTCGGTGTCGCGGCGGCGCTGTTCTTCGTGCTGCCTTTCGTCTTCCTCTTCCTCACCTCGGTGATGAGCGACCAGCAGGCGCTCACCCGCGACCTCACCCCGAACAGCTGGGAGTGGGGCAACTACACCAAGGTCTTCGACACGCCGGGCTTTCTGACCTGGTGGAAGAACACCCTGCTCTACGCGGGGCCGGGGACCGTCCTCTCGGTCGCCTCCTCGATCCCCGTGGCGTACGCGCTGGCCAAGTTCCGCTTCCGCGGGCGGCAGTTGTCGCTGATGCTCGTCATCTCGATGATGATGCTGCCACCGCAGGTCGTCATCATCCCGATGTATCTGTTCTGGGCGAAGCAGCTGGACCTGTCGGGCACGCTCTGGCCGCTGATCATCCCGATGGCGTTCGGCGACGCGTTCTCCATCTTCCTGCTGAGGCAGTTCCTGCTGACGATCCCGGACGAGTACCTGGACGCGGCCCGCGTCGACGGCTGCGGCGAGTTCCGTACCCTGATCAGGGTCGTCCTGCCGATGGCGAAGCCGGGCATCGCCGCGGTGGCGCTGTTCCAGTTCTTCTACGCGTGGAACGACTACTTCGGTCCACAGATCTACGCGTCGGAGAATCCGGCCGCCTGGACGCTCAGTTACGGGCTGGAGTCCTTCAAGGGCGCGCACCACACCGACTGGAACCTGACCATGGCCGCGACCGTACTGGTCATGGCCCCCGTGATCCTCGTCTTCTTCTTCGCGCAGAAGGCCTTCGTCGAGGGCGTCACACTGACCGGAGTGAAGGGCTAGCAACACACATGAAACTCGCAGTAGTGGGTGGCGGGTCCACCTATACACCTGAGTTGATCGACGGCTTCGCCCGGTTGAGGGACACCCTCCCGATCAGTGAGCTCACGCTCGTCGACCCGGCGGCCGGCCGGCTGGAGCTGGTGGGCGGTCTCGCGCGGCGGATCTTCGCCAAGCAGGGGCACCCCGGCACGATCGTCACGACGTCCGACCTGGACGCGGGCATCGCAGGCGCCGACGCCGTCCTGCTCCAACTGCGCGTCGGCGGACAGGCCGCGCGCCTGGGCGACGAGACGTGGCCGCTGGAGTGCGGCTGTGTCGGCCAGGAGACGACGGGCGCCGGCGGTCTCGCCAAGGCGCTGCGTACGGTCCCGGTCGTGCTGGACATCGCCGAGCGGGTACGGCGCGCCAACCCGGACGCGTGGATCATCGACTTCACCAACCCGGTGGGCATCGTGACGCGCGCCCTGCTCCAGGCCGGACACAAGGCGATCGGGCTGTGCAACGTCGCGATCGGCTTCCAGCGGAAGTTCGCGAAGCTGCTGGACGTCGCCCCCTCGGCCGTCCATCTGGAGCACATCGGGCTCAACCATCTGACCTGGGAGCGGAGCGTACGGCTCGGCGGCCCCGACGGTGAGAACGTGCTGCCCAAGCTGATCGCCGAGCACGGCGACGCGATCGCGGACGACCTGCGGCTGCCGCGCCGGGTGCTCGACACCCTCGGCGTGGTGCCCTCCTACTACCTGCGCTACTTCTACGCGCACGACGAGGTCGTCCGGGAGCTGGGCACCAAGCCGTCACGGGCCGCGGAAGTGGCCGAGATGGAGGCGCGGTTGCTGGAGATGTACGGGGATCCGGCGCTGGACGAGAAGCCCGAGCTGCTGGCCAAGCGCGGCGGCGCCTTCTACAGCGAGGCCGCGGTCGATCTGGCCGCCTCGCTGCTGGGTGACGCGGGCCGCGGCGGCAGCCCGGTCCAGGTCGTCAACACCTACAACAACGGCACCCTGCCCTTCCTCGCCGACGACGCGGTGATCGAGGTACAGGCGAGGATCGATTCCTCCGGGGCGACGCCGCTGGCCGTGGCCGAGGTCGACCCGCTGTACGCGGGGCTGATCGCGAACGTGACCGCGTACGAGGACCTGGCGCTCCACGCCGCACTGCACGGTGGCCGCGACCGTGTCTACAAGGCGCTGCTGTCCCACCCGTTGATCGGTCAGTACGAGTACGCCGAGGGCCTCACCGACCGACTGATCGCGCACAACCGGGAGCACCTCGCGTGGGCATGAGCCGGACCGAGCCGGCGGCGGGACGCGGGAGCGTCCTGGCCGTCGACGCCGGGAACAGCAAGACCGATGTGACCGTGATCGGTGCGGACGGGTATGTGCTCGGCGCGGCGCGCGGCGGCGGCTTCCAGCCGCCGGTCGTGGGCGTGGAGCCGGCGATCGACCGGCTCGCCGCGATCGTCGCCGACGCGGCGGCCGACGCCGGCCTCCGTACGGAGGGCATCGCCGGGCATGTCTCCGCGTGTCTGGCCAACGCCGATCTCCCGGTGGAGGAGCGGGAGTTGGCGGCGGCGGTGCAGCGGCGCGGCTGGGGCCGCACCACGGAGGTGCGCAACGACACCTTCGCGATACTGCGTGCCGGGCTGCCCGGCGGCGCCGAACCGCGCGGAGTCGCCGTGGTGTGCGGCGCGGGCATCAACTGCGTGGGCATGCTGCCGGACGGGCGTACGGCGCGCTTCCCCGCGATCGGCCGGATCTCCGGCGACTGGGGCGGTGGCTCCGGGCTCTCCGAGGAGGCGCTGTGGTTCGCGGCGCGCGCCGAGGACGGTCGGGGCGAGCCGACGGAACTGATGCGTACGGTGCCGGCGCACTTCGGCCTCGGCTCGGTGTACGCGCTGATCGAGGCGCTGCATCTGGGGCACGTCCCGTACGGGCGCAGGCACGAGCTGACGCCGGTCCTCTTCGCGACGGCCGCGGCGGGCGACGCGGTGGCCCGGTCGGTGGTCGACCGGCTCGCCACCGAGGTCGTGGCGCTGGCGGGGGTGGCGCTGGAGCGGCTGGGGCTGCTCGACGAGGAGGTGCCGGTGCTGCTGGGCGGCAGTGTGCTGGCGGCCCGTCACCCGCAACTGGACGAGGGGATCGGGGAACTGCTCGCGGCCCGTGCGCCGAAGGCGGTGGTGGCAGTGGTGACAGCGCCGCCGGTGCTGGGTGCCGGGCTGCTGGGGCTGGATCACACCGGCGCCGCGCCCCCGGCGCACGCCAGGCTGCGCGCGCACTACGCCTGACGCGCTCGTACCGCCGGGCACCCGCACGAACGCGGGTGCCCGGCGTCGGCGTGTACCGGGCCCGCGCCGGGCGCGAACCGGGCGTGTGCCAGGCGTGTACCGGGCGCGGCCACCCTCCGGGCCCGTGATCGAACCCTCACGTTCGGGAACCGATCACGGGTTCCTGACGTATTCAATGGGGGGAGCACGCCGGGGAGATCGTGTTCCGTCGGCGGGCTCCGTCCGCACAAGATCCAGTCAAGGCCTGTGTGGAAGCCGGTCCCTGCGGCCATACTGCTGGCCGGGAGTCGTCCCACGGTCCGCCGAAGAGCGCGACGCCGTCGACAGGACCTAGGGGGAGGTCAAGTGACATACCCGCCGAATGTGCGCTCAGCGCCTGTTCCGGCACCGCCGCACGCGCCCGCGCCGTCGGCTCCGCCACCGGAGCCACCACCCGCGCGCCACGGCGCGTGGGCCGAGGGCAAGGAGCGCCTGCGCGCGGCGGCGACGACGGAGCCGGGCCGGCTCCAGATCATCGGTGCCCTGCTGGCCCTGCTGGTCGTGGTGTTCGGAGCGGTGACGGCCTTCGAGGTCGGTGACCGGTCCGTCGCCGCGGACGACGTCGTCGACCGCAGCCAGCCGCTGAGCGCGGACGCGGCGAACATCTACCGCTCGCTGGCCGGCGCCGACACGGCCGCCGCGAGCGGCTTCCTGGCGGGCGCGCAGGAACCGCCGAAGGTGCAGCAGCTCTACAAGGACGACATAGAGACCGCGTCCCTGCTGCTGGTCAAGGCCGCGGCGAACACGGAGGGTTCCAGTGAGTCCCGCAGCCAGATCGCCACGCTCAACGAACAACTCCCGCTCTACACGGGTCTGATCGAGCGCGCCCGGGCCAACAACCGCCAGGGCCTGCCGCTGGGCGGCGCCTATCTGCGCTATGCCAACCAGAAGATGACGAAGGAGATCCTCCCGGCGGCCGAGAAGCTGTACGCGTCGGAGACCGCGCAGCTCGACCGGGACCAGGGGGACGCGCGGGCGTGGCCGTTGCTGTCCCTGGCCACCGGTGTCGTGGCGCTGGGTGTGCTGGCCTGGGCGCAGCGGCGCAACTACCACCGGACGAACAGGGTGTTCAACCACGGTCTGCTGGCGGCGACGGCCGCGGCGACGGTCGTGCTGCTGTGGCTGGCGGTGGGCCACACGGTGGCGCGTACGCAGCTCGACGACGCGAGCGCGCACGGCCAGGCGTCGCTGACGGTCCTCAACGACGCCCGGATCAGCTCGCTGAAGGCGCGTGCGAACGAGAACCTGACGCTGGTCGCACGCGGCGCCGTCCTGACGAAGGACGGCAGCGACCGGTACGAGACGGACCACCAGGCCGACATGAAGGGGCTCGGTGCCGCGCTGGAGAAGGCGCGGAAGCTCGCCGACGACAGCGCGGGCTCCGAGCCGGTCGGCGTCGCCCGCACGGCGGCCACCGAGTGGCAGAAGCTGCACAAGTCGGCGAACGACACCGACAAGGCCGGTGACTACGAGGGCGCGCTGGCGAAGGTCATCGGCGACAAGGACTCGACGGGCGAGTCGTTCGACCGGGTGGACGACGCGCTGGCGAAGGCGATCGGCCACGAGCAGCGGGAGTTCACCGACGCCGCCGATTCCGGCCGGGACGCGCTGACGGGCCTGTCGATCGGGGCCGTCGTACTGGCCCTGCTCGGCGCGGTGGGCGCGATCCTGGGTATCAACCGCAGGCTTTCGGAGTACCGGTGACAGGGGGAGGAATGACAGCCGACACCACGGAGCCGACGGGCACGGACGGGCCGCGCGAGCCGTACCGGCCGCAGAGGACCGACCGTCGCCCGGCCGCCCGCCGTACGGGAGTCACGGTCGCCGCCGCCCTCGCGCTGACGGCGACGCTCGCCCTCCTTCCGCTGTCACGCGACAGCCGGACCGGCGAGGGCGGGGAGCCGCGGCAGGTCACGGCCGAGGCCGCGCCCGCCGCCGCCGAGGCGCCGGACTGCGAGGAGCCGGAGCGCAGTCTGCGGCCCGACGACGCGGACGGACCGGCCGTCGAACGCATCAGGGCCCGGGGCAAACTGGTCGTCGGCATCGACCAGAACAGCTTCAGCTGGGGCTACCGCAACCCCGCCACCGGCACCATCGAGGGCTTCGACATCGACCTCGCGCGGGAGATCGCCAAGGACATCCTCGGCTCCCCCGACGACATCATCTTCCGCGCCATCCCCACCAATCTGCGTGAACAGTCCCTGGAGAACGGCACGGTCGACCTGGTCGTACGGACCATGACGATCAACTGCAAGCGGCTCGAAAAGGTCTCCTTCTCCACCGCCTACTTCCAGGCCGGCCAGCAGGTGCTCGTGCCCAAGGGGTCGGACATCACGGGTTACGACGAGTCGCTGTCCGGCAAGCGCGTCTGTTCGGCGTCGGGCTCGACGGCGTACGACGCGCTGGTGGAGCAGTCGTACGGCGCGATCTTCAAGGACAGGCACGACGGGACCGAGCAGGACGAGGACAAGCTGACGGTGTCGAACCAGCTGGACTGCCTGGTGCGGCTCCAGATGGGCGAGGTCGACGCGGTCGTCACCGACAACGCCCTCGCGGCCGGCCAGGCGGCGCAGGACCCGGCGGTCGAGCTGGTGGGCGAGCCGTTCACCGAGGAGTACTACGGCGTCGCGGCCAAGCTCGGCAGCGACGACCTGGTGCGCCGGGTCAACCAGGTCCTGGAGGACTACCGGGCGGGCGGCGCCGGCAGCCTCTGGATGCGTTCGTACAACCAGTGGCTGAAGGACGGTCTGCCAGGCATAACCGCGGCCCCGAAGGCCAAGTACAAGGATTGAGGAACGAGGTCGGGGACCGGGCATCCGGGCACCGACGCCGCGAAGAGGCGGTATCAGAACGGAAGATCGGGCACGGCACCGGGCAACGGCGCCGGCGGTCAGGGCAGAGCGGAGAGGTGATCGATGGGCGACGCGGGCTCCTTCACCGGTTCGACGGGGAAGTCGGCCGGTCCTGCCATGGACCGGGACGAGGCGGATCGTGCCCTCGCGCGCCTCGGCGCGGAGCGCGAGGCGATCGAGACGTCCCTGCTCGCCCTCCAGGACCACGCGGGCAGGCGGCTGCTCGAAGGGGCCTCCCTGACCGGAGTCACCAAGGACCGCTGGGCCACCACCGAACAGACGATCACCCTGCTGTGGAGCTACTTCGACGCCTACGGCGCCGCGCTGCGCGGCGCCCGCGAGGCCCGCGCCCGGCTGCGGTGGCTCAACCAGCAGGACCTGGTGGACCTGACCGAGAAGCTGCGGGGCCGCAGCGTCACGGTCGCGGGCTCCGCCACCGCCGTCCCGTCCATCGCGGGACCGGCGAAGCTCTCCGAGCAGTTCACGCTCGCCGAGCTGGTCGCGCGGATGAACGAGCTGTACGCGCAGTCGCTGGACATGGTCGTGGCGTCGGACTCCGTCTGGTCGGCGCTGCCCGCCCGGATCGACCTGCTCGCCGCCGAGCTGAACCGCACCCGCTCGCTGGCGCACTCCGCCGGGGTACGGCCCGGTGAGCACCCGGCGGGTGACGAACTGGAGGCGATCACCGACGAGCTGTCCACGCTGCGTGCCCAGGTGATCTCCGATCCGCTGGCCTTCTGGCAGCCGGTGCACGGCAGTTCGGCGCCCGGCGGCGGCCGGCCCGACACCGAGCGCTACGACCGGGCGGCCCGCGCGCTGGAGGACGTACGCCGCGAGATCGACGCGGTCCTGACGGTGCGCCAGGACTCGGAGGCGCGGCTGCTGCGGCTGCGTGACGTGCTGTCGCGCGCCGACCGTACGCTCACCGAGGCGCGGTCGGCCCGCGGCGAGGTGCTGGCGAAGATCGCCGCTTCGGAGGTGCCCGCGGTGAGCGGTCCGCCGACGGCGCTCCAGGAGCGGCTGTCGACGGCCGCCGAGTACCGCAGACACGCGCAGTGGCACCGCCTCTCCCCGCTGCTGGAGTCCCTGGAGCGGGAGGCGGAGGACGAACTGCACCGGGCCCGCGAGTCGTTGACGGCCGTCACGGCCCCGCTCGCGGTCCGGGCCGAGCTGCGCGGCAGGCTCGACGCGTACAAGGCGAAGGTCGCCAGGCACGGGCTCGCCGAGGACCTGATGCTGACCGAGCGCTACGACGCGGCCCGCCGGATGCTCTGGAGCGCCCCCTGCGATCTGCGCGTCGCCGAGCAGGCGGTGCTGCGCTACCAGCAGGCGGCGGCGGAGGCACTGGCCCAGCGGCAGTCCGGGCCCTCCGACCGCGGGGGGAACGCGTGAGCGAGGGCAGGGCGGTGGTCGGGAGACCGGGCGGCACCGGCGGAACGAACGACGTGGGCGAACGGGGGGACCGATGAGCGGGACGAGGGGATGCCAGCGCCCCGGCTGCGAGGGCAGTTACGAGGACATGGGCGGCGGTGAGCTGTACTGCGACAACTGCGGTCTGGCACCGGTCGTCCCGCCGACCGGCATGGTGTCGTCCCCGCCGACCGGGATCACCGGCGGCGGCAGGGACAGCAAGGGCAGCGGCCGGAGCAGCGGTTCGACGCGCAGCGGTTCGTCCCGCGCGTCGTCGCGGGCCTCCTCGCGCTCGTCGACGTCCCGGCGTTCGGTCTCGGGACGGCTGTCGCGTTCGCTCTCCGGCCGGCTCTCCAGCCGGTCGGTCTCGGTCCGCAGCTCCGGCACCGCCACCGCCGCTTCGGGGCGCAACCGGCTGGGCGCCGGCCTCGTCTCCGTACCGGACGTGCCGAGGCCCGATCCGCGCTCGGCGGTGATGACGAGCGCCGAGGTCCCGGAGCGCAAGCGGTACTGCTCGCGTTCCGACTGCGGTGCGCCGGTGGGCCGTTCGCGCGGTGAGCGGCCGGGGCGTACGGAGGGGTTCTGCACCAAGTGCGGCCACCCGTACTCGTTCATGCCGAAGCTGCGCGAGGGCGACATCGTCCACGGGCAGTACGAGGTCGCGGGCTGTCTGGCGCACGGCGGTCTGGGCTGGATCTATCTCGCCGTCGACCGCGCCGTCTCCGACCGCTGGGTGGTCCTCAAGGGTCTGCTCGACACGGGTGACCAGGACGCCATGGAGGCGGCGATCTCCGAGCGGCGCTTCCTCGCCGAGATCGAGCACTCCAACATCGTCCGTATCTACAACTTCGTGGAACATCTCGACCAGCGGACCGGCTCCATGGACGGCTACATCGTCATGGAGTACGTGGGCGGCAAGGCGCTCAAGGAGATCGCCAACGAGCGGCGCGGCCCGGACGGCAAGCGCGACCCGCTGCCGGTCGAGCAGGCGTGCGCGTACGGCATCGAGGCGCTGGAGGCCCTCGGGCATCTGCACAGCCGCAATCTTCTCTACTGCGACTTCAAGGTCGACAACGCGATCCAGTCCGAGGACCAGCTCAAGCTCATCGACATGGGCGCTGTCCGCAGGATGGACGACGACGAGTCGGCGATC
Organism: Streptomyces sp. S4.7; assembly: GCF_010384365.1. Classification (NCBI taxonomy): domain Bacteria; kingdom Bacillati; phylum Actinomycetota; class Actinomycetes; order Kitasatosporales; family Streptomycetaceae; genus Streptomyces; species Streptomyces sp. S4.7. Next base: position 2,356,460 of record NZ_CP048397.1, read on the forward strand.
TACGGCACGGTGGGCTACCAGGCGCCGGAGGTCGCCGAGGTGGGCCCGTCGGTGGCCTCCGACCTGTACACGGTGGCGCGCACGCTCGCGGTGCTGACGTTCGACTTCCAGGGCTACACGAACGTGTTCGTGGACTCGCTGCCGGACCCGGACAACATCGACGTGTTCCGGAAGTACGAGTCGTTCTACCGGCTGCTGGTACGGGCGACGGACCCGGATCCGGCGCGGCGGTTCGCCTCGGCGCAGGAGATGGCCGAGCAGCTGACCGGCGTGCTGCGGGAGGTCGTGGCGTTGCAGACGGGGCGCCCCCGCCCGGCGCTCTCGACGCTGTTCGGTACGGAACTGCGCGTCACGGACACGCGGTTGTTCGCCGACACCTTGCAGGACGTGTCACGGCTGGGGCTGCGCCCGGAGCCGGTGCGCGCCGGTCTGTTCGGCCGCCGCGACAGGGCCGCGATGGGCGGGAGCGGCGCCCCGGGCACGGCCGCGATCGGCTCCGGCTTCCCGGTCGGTGCCCCGCCCCCGCCGGGCGGGGGCAACGGCGCGCCCGTACCGCTGCCCGGCCGGCCGGCGATGCCGCCTCCCCCGGCGCCCTTCGGGGCACAGCCCCAACTCCCGCCCGGGAACGGTGGTCGGGCCGGCGTCCCGGCACCCCGGACGGCGCCGGGCGGCGCGGTCCCCGCCTCGCCCGCCGGAGAGACCCTGGAGACCGGCGCCCCGCTCGCGCGCATCGACGCGGGCGCCACCGCGCTCGCGCTGCCGGTGCCACGGGTCGACGCGAACGACCCCAACGCCGGCTTCCTGGCCGGTCTGATGGCCTCCGCCCCCGCCGAGCTGATCTCGGCGCTCGCGGCGGCTCCCGCCGACTCCGTCGAGCGCCGGCTGCGCGAGCTGCGCGCCCGGCTGGAGATGGGCGAACTGGTCACGGCCTCCGAGGCGTTGACCGAACTCGAAGCGTGCCACGCCGACGACTGGCGGGTGGTCTGGTACCGGGGTCTGGCCTCGCTCGTGACGGGTGAACACGAGATCGCCGCGCTCTCCTTCGACGCGATCTACGACGCGTTCCCCGGCGAGGCTGCGCCGAAGCTGGCGCTCGGGGTCTGCGCCGAGGTGCTCGGCCAGCTCGACAACGCGGCCGAGTACTACCGCCTCGTATGGATGACGGATCCGAGCTATGTCAGCGCCGCCTTCGGTCTCGCCCGGGTGCAGAACGCGGCGGGTGACCGGACCGGAGCCGTACGGACACTGGAGTCAGTCCCCGAGGCGTCGATCCACTACACGGCGGCCAGGATCGCGGCCGTTCGGTCCCGGCTGCGCCGCCGTGACCTGCGCTCTCAGTGGCCCGCGACCACGGCGGGAGCCGCGGCGGACACACCGCTGATCGACGATCTGCGGGCCGCCGCCGACCAGATCTCGCGGCTGGGCCAGTTCGGTCTGGACGCGCTGCGGCGCGAGCAGTTGTCGGCGGAGGTACTGGGCACGGCTCTGGACTGGGTACTCTCCGGTGGTCCAGGGAATCGGCCCGGACAGACCACGCTGCTCGACAGTGAACTGGACGAGCGCGGTCTGCGCTTGGGACTGGAACGCTCGTACCGGGTGCTTGCCCGGCTCGCTCAGCGTGGCGAGGAGAGGATCGACCTGGTGGAGCGGGCCAACCGCTTCCGCCCCCGGACGTGGGTGTGATTGATGTCGCAGATGCACCAGCCGACAGCCCTTTCGAGGTGCCCCGGTTGCGAGGAGCCGCTGGAGTCGGGCGACCTGTTCTGTGGTGCGTGCGGGTACGACCTGTCGGCCGTGCCCCCGCCCCCGGACGACCACCCCACGATCGTCATCAACGGCGCCCCCGCACCGGCTGAGGCCGCTTCGGGCGCCGCTCCCCCGGGCGCCGTCGACTGGCCCGCCGCCGCCGACAGGGACAGCACGAACACGCCCGCCCCGGTCCATCTGCCGGGCGAGCTGCCGGGCCTCGACTCGACCGGGGTGCCGCTGTCCGGGCACACCACGGCCGCGCCCACCCCGGCCGGTGACTTCGAACTCCCCGCGCCCGCCGCGGCGCCGGACGCGGTCGCCGGGGCCGTGCCCGCGGTGCCCCATGTCACCGACCACCGCTCGTCGGACCCGGACCCGGTGGCCCCCGCCGACCCGGCCGATCCCCGTACGGCGCCGCCCGCCGCCCCGGCGGGTACGAAGCTCTGCGTGGCCTGCCGCGCCGGCCATGTCGACACCGACGGCTACTGCGAGAACTGCGGTCACGCCCAGCCGCGCGAGCGCGACCACGTGGAGCAGGAACTGAACTCCGTGGCGGCGGTGAGCGACCGCGGACTGCGCCACCACCGAAACGAGGACGCGTTCGCCGTGTCGTCGGCCGCCCTGCCGGACGGCACACCGGCCGTGATCGCGATCGTCTGCGACGGGGTGTCGTCGGCGACCCGCCCCGACGAGGCCTCGGCGGCGGCCTCGGCCACCGCCAACGAGGTGCTGCTGGCCGCACTACCGCGCGGCACGCACCCGCAGCAGGCGATGCACGAGGCGATCGTGGCCGCCGCCGAGGCCGTCAACGTCCTTGCCACCCGGCCGGGTCGGGCGGGCGAACACGAGGCCGCGCACCGCGCGCAGAACGCGCCCGCGTGCACGATCGTCGGCGCGGTCGTGGCGAGCGGGCTGCTGGTCGTCGGCTGGGTCGGCGACAGCCGCGCCTACTGGGTGCCCGACGACCGCACCGGCCCGCCCGCGCGGCTCACCGAGGACGACTCCTGGGCGGCGCAGATGGTCGCCGCGGGCCTGATGAACGAGGCGGAGGCGTACGCGGACGAGCGCGCCCACGCCATCACCGGCTGGCTCGGCGCCGACGCGTACGAACTCGAACCGCACACGGCGTCTTTCAAGCCGGACCGCCCCGGGGTCGTGGTGGTCTGCACGGACGGGCTGTGGAACTACGCGGAGAGCCCGCAGGAAATGGCCCGGGTCCTGCCGCCCGACGCCGCCGGTCGGCCTCTGCACAGCGCCCAGGTGCTGGTCGGCCACGCGCTCGACGGTGGGGGCCACGACAACGTAACAGTGGCCCTGCTGCCGTTCGCCGTACCGCAGCAAGGGGCAGGATCCGGCTAGGTCCTGTCCGGAGGATCTTCGGGGATCGGCCCGGGGCTTCCGGTGCGGTGCGTCGCAAGGCGGAGGATCGTGCTCGTACCGGGCGTACGTGCACGACTCCGACCACGCGGCGAGGTGCCGTGCCGGACGCCCCGGGGGCCCCGGAGATCGCCGGACAGGGCCTGAGCCCGGCCTGAGCACCCCACTGCCCGGCCCACCGGACCGGAGGGGCGACCCGGACCGGCGCCCGGTCCAACCCCGGGAGCACGCCGGCCCGTTGTCCAGCCGTCCCCCTCAAGTCTCAGATCTTTTGCCAGTGGAGCGTCAAGGAGCCGATACAGATGGCGAACTTCTCCAAGTCGACGGTGCCGCAGTTCTCCGTCGAGGTGTACCAGAACGAGTTCCTGCCGGAAGGCGGGCGCGAGGTGAACGCGATCGTGACGGTTACCTCCACCGGGGGTGGCACGAGCGGCGGGGCGCCGCTCACGGGCGCGCCCCCGGCATCGGCGACGCCGCCGGGCGGGAACCCGAACGCGGCCGTTGTGATCATGGTCGACTGCTCGGGGTCGATGGACTATCCGCCGACGAAGATGCGCAACGCGCGCGACGCCACGTCCGCCGCCATCGACACGCTGCGCGACGGTGTCGCCTTCGCCGTGGTGGCCGGCACGCACGTGGCCAAGGAGGTCTACCCGGGCGAGGGCCGGCTCGCGGTCGCCGACGCAGGCACCCGCGCGGAGGCCAAGAACGCCCTGCGCAAGCTGAGCGCGGGCGGCGGTACGGCCATCGGCACCTGGCTGCGCCTCGCGGACCGGCTGCTGGCCTCGGCCGACGTGTCGATCAGGCACGGCATCCTGCTCACCGACGGGCGTAACGAGCACGAGACACCGGAAGACCTGCGTGCCTCGCTCGACGCCTGCGCCGGCCGTTTCACCTGTGACGCCCGCGGTGTCGGCACGGACTGGGTGGTGAAGGAGGTCACAGGCATCGCCTCGGCGATGCTCGGCACGGCGGACATCGTCGCCGATCCCTCGGGGCTGGCCGCCGACTTCACCGAGATGATGGAGAACGCGATGGGCAAGGAGGTCGCGGACGTCGCGCTGCGGCTCTGGACACCCGTCGGCGTGGAGATCAAGTTCGTCAAGCAGGTGGCGCCGACGGTCGAGGAGCTGACCGAGCGGCGTACGGACGCCAATCCCCGTGCGGGGGACTATCCGACCGGCTCCTGGGGCGACGAGTCCCGCGATTACCACGTATGTGTCCAGGTCCCGGAGGCGGGCGTCGGCCAGGAGATGCTGGCGGCCCGGGTCTCGCTGATCCTCCCCGCCGCCGACGGCACGTCGCAGGTGCTGTCCCAGGGACTGGTACGGGCGGTATGGACCGACGACATGGTGGCGTCGACGTCCATCAATCCGCAGGTCGCGCACTACACGGGCCAGGCCGAGCTGGCGCAGGTCATCCAACAGGGCCTGGAGGCCCGTAAGTCGGGCGACTTCGACGGCGCGACGGCCAAACTGGGGCGCGCGGTACAGCTCGCGTCGGACTCGGGTAACGCCGATACGGCGAAATTGCTTTCGAAGGTGGTGGACGTGGTCGATGCGGCGACGGGTACTGTGCGACTGAAAGCGAAGGTCGCGGACGCGGACGAGATGACACTGGAGACTCGCTCGACGAAGACAGTCCGCGTCAAGAAGTAGCGAACAGCGGCACGTCACGTCACGTCACGTCACGTCACGATCAACCGCGGCCTGCGGGCCGGACGAGGAGAGGGGGAAGCGCCGACATGCCGACTTGCCCGAACGGACACCAGTCGGGTTCCGACGACTGGTGCGAGGTCTGTGGCCATCGCATGGCCGGAGCCGGCGCTCCCGCCGGTTCGGTGCCGCCGCCTCCCCCACCGCCCGCGCCCGGCTACGGCTACCCGCAGGACCCGAACGCGACTGCGCAGGCGGAGCTCTGCCCGCAGTGCCGCACTCCTCGCGAGGGCAACGCCCTGTTCTGCGAGGAGTGCCGGTGGAACTTCCTCACCAACACGGCCACCTCGTACACGCCGCTGGCTCCGCAGCACCAACAGCCCGGACCGGGTGGTCCCGGCGGGCCGGGAGGACCGGGTGGACCGCCGCCTCCGGGACTGAACCTGCCGCCGGGCTTCCAGGCCCAGCAGGGGCCACCCCGGCCGCCGGAGCCCTACGACTACCAGGGCTCGCGCCCCTCCCAGCTGAACCGGCCCGCCGAGCCGCTGCTCCCCGATCAGCAGGGCGGACCCGGTGGACCCGGCCCGCAGGGCGGGCACCCCGGTCCCCCCGGACCTCCCGGACCGCACGGCCCTCCCGGTCCCCATGGCCGGCAGGGACCGCCGCCGCCCCCGCCGTACCAGCAGCAGGGCCCGCCGTCGCCTCCCTCGTTCCAGCAGTCGGGGCCCCCGGCGCCCCCGCAGCAGACCGGTGGCGACGACTGGGTGCTGCCGCCGCCCTCGCAGGCGCAGGCTTCGGCGCCCCCGCAGCAGTTCCAGCAGGGACCGCCGCCGCAGCAGCACCAGCAGCAGCAGCACGACCCGATGCAGCAGCAGCCCCACCAGTACCAGCCGCCCGGCAACTGGACCGCGGTCGTCGCGCCGGACCGTGAGTACTTCATGGCGATGATGCAGCGCAGCGGCCCCGAGGCGACGGGCCTCAACCTGCCCGCGTACTCACCGGAACAGCACCTTCCGATGACCGGGAACCAGATCACCATCGGCCGCCGTCGCCACTCCACCGGTGAGTCCCCCGATGTCGACCTGTCCGTCCCGCCGGAGGACCCGGGCGTCTCGCACCAGCACGCGGTCCTGGTCCAGCAGCCCGACGGCGGCTGGGCGGTGGTCGATCAGAACTCCACCAACGGCACGACGCTGAACGGCGCCGAGGACCCGATCCAGCCGTATGTCCCCGTCCCCCTCAAGGACGGCGACCGCGTGCACGTCGGTGCCTGGACGACGATCACGATCCGCCGGGGCTGAGCGGCCAGACGTACGGCCCCGAGGGGTCGTCCAGCCAGGCCCACTGCCGGTCCCGGCCGACGGTGATGCCGAACCTCTCCCGCTGCGGGCGCTTCTCGCGCTCCCAGAGGGAGAGGGCCTCGTGCGGGTCCAGGCTGCCCGCCGTCAGCGAGAGCATGAAGCGGAAGAGTTCGTTCTCCAGCGCCCGTCTGGGCAGTCCGCCGATCCGCTGGAGGACCGGCAGCCCCGACTTCTCCGTGCCGCCCCGCAGCGGGACGAAGAAGGCGGACGTGTGCAGGAAGTGCCCTTCCGCGTAACGGCCGTGGAGGTCCTCGCCGACGTCCAGCGCGATCAGTCCGGTGGACAGCGGCGCCAGGATCCGCGCACCGTCCGCGCACTGCTCCAGCCAGCCGGACGGCACCGCGGACAGCGTGCAGGTCGCGATGATCCGGTCGAACGGCGCCCGGCGCCGGCAGCCGATCGCACCGTCGCCGGTGACGACCGCGGGCCGGTATCCGGCGCTCGCGAGATGCGTACGGGCGGACTCCGTGATCTCCGGATCCAGATCGACGGTCGTCACGCGCTCGTCACCCAGCCGGTGCGAGAGCAGCCCCGCGTTGTAGCCGGTGCCCGCGCCGATCTCCAGGACGGTGTGCCCCTCGCGCACCTCCAGCTCCGCGAGCATCCGGGCCATCAGCGAGGGCTGACTGCTGGAGGAGATCAGTTCACCGTCCCGTACGCGGGTGGCCAGCGCCCCGTCCGCGTACGCGCCGCGCAGCCAGCGGAGCCGCCGGACCGGATCGGGGTCCTCGCGCCACAGCCGGTCGTGGCCGCCGGGTCTGCTGACGAAGTAGTACGGCACGAACACATGGCGCGGCACCTCCTCGAACGCCGCGCGCCAGGCCGGGTCGGCCAGCGACCCGTCGTCCACCATGCCCCGCACCATGGCGGCACGCGCCTCGGCGGCGACGCCCTCGTCGTCGTCGCCCGGCCGGTACGCCTCGTGGTGCTCGCGGTGAACGCCCATGACCCCACTGTCCTGTGTCCCGGGCGCGGAAGCGAGCAGTACCGTCTCCCGGACCCCGGGTAACCGGATTCCCGGGCGTGATCGGCCGGTTCCGTGAGGTGGTCGTGCAGGACCCATGTCCTGCCCGGCTGAGATCGCCCGTGCGGGACCTAGATCTCAGGTACTCGGCCGGTGGGTCTGAGACCATGGAGGGGTGAACGAGATTCCGCGCGGCACACTTTCGGAGCAGACCTTCTACGAGCAGGTCGGCGGGGAGGAGACCTTCCGGCGCCTGGTCCACCGGTTCTACCAGGGGGTCGCCGAGGACCCGCTGCTCCGGCCGATGTATCCGGAGGAGGATCTGGGGCCCGCCGAGGAGCGGTTCACGCTGTTCCTGATCCAGTACTGGGGCGGCCCGCGCACCTACAGCGACAACCGGGGCCATCCCCGGCTGCGGATGCGCCACGCCCCGTTCACCGTCGACCGGGCCGCGCACGACGCGTGGCTGCGGCACATGCGGGTGGCCATCGACGAGCTGGAGCTCTCCGAGGAGCACGAGCGGCAGCTCTGGAACTACATGACGTACGCCGCCGCGTCCATGGTCAACAGCTGACGCCCCGCCCCGGCCCCGGCCCGGCGGACACCCGCCGCGCCCCGGAATACGGAACTCCCGTTCCGCACAACGGTCACGATCGGATCAATGTAGGCCCGTGAGCGGTTTCCACGGGCGGGTGCCCTCTGAAAGTATCCGAGGCTCCGGGGGAGAACGACGGATCGCAAGGGGGACGTGTGACGGGGTTCGTCTTTCTGCGGGTCCGCGCGCACCGGCTCCTGCTCGCCGCCGCCCTTCTCGCCGTCCTCCTCACCACCTCCGTCCTGTCGGCCCTCACCGCCTTCTCGGGTTCGATCGGGGACGCCGCGCTCCGTCACACGCTCCAGGGCCGCGAGGCCGCCTCGGCGGCGCTCGTGATCAGCGCGCAGGTCGCCGCCGACGACCGGGAGGCCGCGAACGAGGCCGCCTCCGAGGCCGCGCGTAAGTCCTTCGACGGGCTGCCGGTCACCGTGGGGAAATTGGAGCGTTCCGGGTCGTACGCGCTCCCCCGCGCTCTCCAGCCGCCCGCCGCCCGCGAGGGAGAGCCCGACCTCACGCACTTCGCGACGCTCGACCGCTCACGCGTACGGCTCGTGACCGGGGCCTGGCCCGCCGCGGGTGACGCCACCGCCGGCGACCCCGTGCAGGCGGCGTTCCCCGAGGTCGCCGCGGCCCAGCTCGGGCTCAAGGCGGGGACCCGGCTCACCCTCGTCGACCGGCTGGGGGACAGACCGCTCACGATCCGCGTCACCGGCATCTACCGGCCGGCCGATCTCACCGACCCGTACTGGAAGTTGGACACCCTCGGCGGCCACGGGGTCCGGACGGTCACCTTCACCACCTACGGCCCGCTGCTCACCGACCCCGCCCTGTTCGACTCCGGACGGCTCTCGGCGGGCGACCTCGCCTGGCTGGCCGCCGCCGACTTCCGGTCCGTCACCACCGGCCGTATCGATTCGCTGCGCACCTCGGCCGAGCGGGGTCCCAAGACCCTCGCCGAGCAGCCGGTCTTCGCCGACGGCGTGAACGTGAGCACCGCACTGCCGGGGGTGCTCGACCGGACCCAACGCGCGCTGCTCGTCTCCCGCTCCACGCTGCTGATCGTCGCCGTGCAGCTCGTACTGCTCGCGGGTTACGCCCTGTTGCTGGTCGCCCGCCTGCTGAGCACCGAGCGGACGGGCGAGACAGATCTGCTGCGGGCCCGCGGGGGCTCGCGGCGCCGGATCCTCTGGCTCACCGCCGTCGAGGCGCTGCTCCTCGCGCTGCCCGCCGCGCTCTGCGCGCCGCTGCTCGCGGGGCCGCTGACCCGGCTCCTCGCCGACAGCGGCAGGCTCACCGAGATCGGACTGCGGCTCGGTGACACCTCCACCGCCGAGGTGTGGCTGACCGGCGGCGGGGTCGCGCTGGCGTGCGCCGCCGCCGTCGTGGCGCCCGCCCTGGCCTCGGCCGGCGCGACCCGGCTGCGGCGCGGCAGGGCCAAGCCGCTGCCGGGCCCGGTGCGCGCGGGCGCCGACGTGGGGCTGCTGGTGATCGCCGCCGTGGCGTACTGGCAGTTGGACCGGCAGACGGCCGCCTCGGGCGGCGGCGCGCTGAGCGGTGACAGCCGGGGCGAACTCGGCATCGATCCGCTGCTGGTCGCCGCTCCCGCGCTGGCTCTGCTGGCGGGCACCGTACTGACCCTTCGCCTGCTGCCCCCCGTGGCACGCCTCGCCGAACGGCGCGCGGCGAACGGGGCGGGCCTGTCGTCGGCGCTCGCCGGCTGGCAGTTCAGCCGCAGGCCGCTGCGCGGCGCGGGCCCGGTGCTGCTGCTGGTGCTGGCCGTGGCGATGGGGATGCTGGCGATCGGGCAGAGCGCGTCGTGGGACCGTTCGCAGGAGGACCAGGCGGACTTCCGGACCGGCGCGTCGGTGCGGGTGGCGACGGACCGGCCGGGGGATCCCGGGCAGGCGGGGATCTACGCCGCGCTGCCGGGGGTGCGCGACGCCGCCCCCGCGCACCGCGCGACCTCCGAGCTGGCGGGGAACCGGATGGCGACCGTCCTCGCACTGGACACCGCTCACGCGCGGGAGCGGATGCTGCTGCGGGACGACACCCCCGGACTGTCCGGCGACGAGGGCGCGGCCCGGCTCCTGGACGCGCTGAAGCCGCCGGGGACGGCACGGCCCGGCGCCCCGCTGCCCGACGGCACCCGTCAGCTCCGGATCACGCTGCGGCTGACCGACACCGGGGCGGACGACGGAGTGTCGCCGACCGGTGCGGAACCCTTCGCCACGGTGGTGGTCGAGGACCGGTACGGCGTCGGCCACCGCATGCCCGTGGGCGAGGTGCCCGTCGACGGCCGCCCGCACACGGTGACACTGGATCTGACCGGAGCGGCGGACTCCGCGGCCGGGCCCGAGGCGAGGACCACACCGCTCGCCCCGGCCGAGCCGCTGGCGCTGACCGGTCTGGAGTTCGTCTCCACCGCTCCGCAGGGCAGCAGCGAGACCCACCGGCTCAGCGTCGACGCGCTGCGCTCGCTGGACGCCGACGGCACCGTGCGCCCGGTCGACGTCGCCGAGGACCTCGACTGGCGGGCGACGCGGCTGAGTTCCCTGGACGGCGAGGCGGACCCGGAGGTGCCGCTGAAGCCGGCCGCCTCGGCGACGGCCCCGCTGGCGCTCTCGTACGAGACGGGGGTCAGCCCGCTGGCCGGGCCGTACCTGGATCCCGCGCGAAGCGTCACCGTCCATGTGAGCGCGGCGCGCGCCGAACCACCGGCCGTGCTGCCCGGGATCGCCACCGACACCTTTCTGCGCGCGGCCGGCGCGAAGAGGGGGCAGAACGTGGACGTCCAGATCTCGGGCCAGCGCCTCCGGGTGAAGATCGTGCGCTCGGTCGACCAACTGCCCACCACCGGGGCCAGCGCCCTGAGCGCGCGGGCGACCTCGGAGACCGTCGACGGCGGGCGTCCGGGTGACGGCGGCGGACTCCTGGTCGATCTGCGCACCGCCAACGAGGTGCTCACCGAAAGGCGCGTGGCGTCGCTCGCCCCCACCGAGTGGTGGCTGAGCACGGCACCGGACCGTACGGCGGAGATCGCCGAGACGCTGCGGAAGCGGTCCGACCTCGACCCGGCGCAGGTCCTGGTACGCGACGAGACGGCGGACGAGTTGCTGAGCGATCCGCTGGGAGTCGGCCCGCAGTCCGCGCTGACGGCCGCCGCCATCGCGGCGGCGGCGCTCGCGGCGGTCGGCTTCGCGGTGAGCGCGGCGGGGTCGCAACGCGAACGGGCCGCCGAATTCGCCCTGTTGAGGGCCCTGGGGACGCCACGGCGCCAACTCGCCCGACTGATAGCCACCGAACAGGGCGTGCTGCTGACGGTCGCGCTCCTGGTCGGACTCGCCCTCGGCGCCGTCCTGACCAGGGCGGTGGTGCCCCTGGTCGTCCTGACGGGCCAGGCCACCCAGCCGGTCCCGCGCGTCCTGGTCGAACTGCCCACGGGCCAGGTGGCGGCGCTGCTGGCGGGGGTGTCGGCGCTGCCCCTGCTGATGATCGCGTCCCTGGCCCTGCGCCGCACGGACCCGACGGTCACGCTGCGCGAACGGGGAGGCAACTGAGATGCGAACTCCTTCGCGGGACCCCAACGGGAACGGCGGGCCGGAGACCGCGGGCGGGCCCGAGTCACGTACACCCGGCGGCGACGGGGCCACCCGCGGCCGCCCGCTGCGAAGCGCCGGATCCCGCGCCGGGCGCCCCGCGCGGGCCGTCGCGCCCTGGGTGCGGACGCGGCTGCGGACCGCGCCCGGCGCGGCCGTCGCGATGGCTGTGCTCGTCGTGCTCACCGCCTACCTCGCCGCCGCGTTCCCCCGGTCCGTCGACGCGTACGAGACCCACGGCCTGCGTCACGACATCCGGAGCGCCACCGCCGTCGAGAGGGTCCTGGAAGTCAGTTCTCCGGCGTTCGGCCCCGGCGTGCCGCGGGCGGACCGGGAGGAGACGCTGCGCGGCGCGTGGGTGGCCCGGACGCAGCGCAAGATCGTGCGGGGTCTGCCGGCGCCGGTACGGGCCGACGAGGGCAGTTCGGCGTACGGCGTACGGACCTCCGAGCCCATCGAGGGCACCGACCCCTGGCTGGCCGCGCCCGACAATCTGCCGCCGATGTTCACCCTCGCGGCCCAGGCGGCCCTCGACAGCCACTCCACACTCCGCGAGGGCCGGCTCCCCCGCGCCGACGCGCCGGTGACGGAGAGCACGGAGGAGGTGGAGGCCGCGGTCACCGCCGCGACCGCCAAGTCGCTCCATATCGAGGTCGGTTCGGTGGTGCACGTGCCGGCCGCCGGCCGGGACGAGATCGGTGTACGGATCACCGGAATCGTCGTGCCACGCGACCCGGACAACAGCTACTGGTCCTTCGAGCCCACACTCCGCTCCCCCGCCCTGGTCGCCTTGCCGACCGACGACCGCCCGCAGCCCCGCTACTGGCGCGCTGCCCTCCTCCTGCCGCCCGACGCCGCCCCGGTACTGCTCGCCACCACCGGCGAGCCGCAGCTCTACTGGCGGATCGCGCCCGACACCGACGCGCTCACCGCACGCGACGCGCCGGCGCTCGCGTCGCGCGTCGCGTCGATGAAGAACGGCCCGGAGCTGACCGAACTGCGCACGAACGTCGTCGGCCCCGTGGCCGTGGTGGCGACGAGACTCGACGACATCGTCGCCGGGCACCGCTCGATGCGTGCCGCCATCTCCCCGGTCGTCGCCGTCGCCGCACTGGGGATCGGGGCCGTGGCCGCCGTCGTCCTGGTGATGGCGGGCGGCCTGATCGCGGCACGGCGCCAGGCCGAGCTGGGCCTGCTGCGCTCACGCGGCGGATCACTGACCGGCATCGGCGGCAGACTCCTCGCCGAGACGGCGGTGGTCGTCCTGCCGGCGGCGGCCGTCGGCCTGTGGCTCGCCGTCCTGACGGTCCCGGAGGCCCGGCTGCTGCCCGCCGTGGCCGCCGCGGGCGCCGCGGCCCTGCTGGCCTGCGCAGCGCTGCCGGTACGGGCCGTCGTACGGCACCGCAGGCCACTGCCGCACGGGGGCCGCGAGGATCTCGTCCGGACCCGGCCCTCCCGCCGCCGCACGATCGCCGAACTGACCCTGCTGGCCCTGGCGATCGGCGCGGTGGTCGCGCTGCGCCGGCGCGGCACGGGCGGCGCGTCCGGCTCCGCGGGCACCGGTGGCGTGGGCGACGTGGACTATCTGGTCAGCTCCGCGCCGGTGCTGGTGGGACTGATCGCCGCGCTCGTCCTCGTACGTCTCTACCCACTGCCGCTGCGTCTCGCGGGCCGCCCCGCCGGCCGGCTGCGCGGCGCGGTCGGTTTCCTCTCGCTGGCCCGCGCGGGCCGCGCGTCGTCGTCGGGCGCGCTGCCGCTGCTCGCCCTGCTCGTCGCGCTGACGACGGCGGCGTTCGGCGGCTCGGTACTCGCCGGGATCGAGAGCGCCAGGGAACGGGCCGCCGTGCTGGCGACGGGCGCCGACGCCCGCGTCAGCGTCGCCGGCACGTCGCCGGCGCTGCCCGACGGCCTGGCCGCGGCCGTGGGGAAGAGCTCCGGGGTCGATGAGGTGACCGCGGTGCGCGTCGAGTACGGCGTACCGCTGGCGTCCGACGGCGAGGATCCCCGGACGGCGCGCGGTGTGACCATGATCGGTGTGGAGCCGCGGGCGTACGCGCGACTGGCCCGGCAGACCGGCCTCGGCGAGTTCTCCGCCGACGCCCTGAAGTCCGTCGGCGGGGGCGGTGTGCGCGACGGCGGACCGGACCGGAACCGGGTACTGCCCGCGATCGCCTCACCCGCCGTCGCCGAACGTCTCGGTGACCAGCCGCGTGACATCCTCTCCGAGGCCGGGGAGTTCAAGGTGCGGGTCGCGGAGATACACCGGAACACCCCGGCGGCACCCGGCACCGACTATCTCCTGGTGAACGCGGCCGACCTGACGCAGCGGGCGCCCACCACCCTGCTGGTCGGCGGTGCGGAGCTGGACGGCGCGGCACTGCGCCGTACCGTCGCCGGGTTCGGCGACGATCTCAGCGTCAAGCTGCGCACCGAGGAGCGGAGCACGTTCGTCAACACGCCCATGCAGGAGGGCGCCGAGCGGATCTACGCTGCGGCGATCGCGGCGGGCGCGGGTTACGCGCTGCTGGCCCTGCTGCTCTCGCTGTCGCAGACGGCCCCGGAGCGCGTCACGTTGCTGGCGAGGCTGCGCACCATGGGCCTCACGACGCGGCAGGGCCGCCAGCTTCTCGGTCTGGAGGTCCTTCCCCAGGCGCTGCTGGCCGCCGTGGGCGGGGCGCTGGTCGGCTGGGCGACCGTCGTACTGCTGGCGCCGGGCGTGGATCTCGTACGGCTGGCGCTCAACGCGACGTCGGACGTGACGCTGGACGGGGCGCCGCTCCAGGCGGATCCGTGGTCGCTGGTGCTGCCCGCGGTGGGGGTACTGGCACTCGCCGGGGCGGTGTCGGTCGTCCAGGCGTGGTGGGCGGGACGACAAGGGTCGATCAATGAACTCAGGGCAGGAGACAGCCGATGACATCGTCGACCGGGTCGAGCAAGTCGGGTGGGTCCGCTGTGTCGGGTGAGTCCGGTGAGTCGGCAGTGACGCTGGAGCAGTTGGAGCGACGCGCGGGTACGCACCGCGACCGGCCGTCGTACGGCCACGACGCGCTCATCGCCTGCGACCGGCTGGTGCGGATCTTCACCGCCGACGGAGTGGAGGTGCAGGCCCTCCAGGGCCTCGATCTCCTGGTCGCGGAGGGCGAGTTGATGGCTCTCGTGGGCGCGTCGGGCAGCGGCAAGTCGACGCTGATGAACATTCTCGCGGGGCTGGACGTCCCGACGGCCGGCGCCGCGAAGGTGGCGGGGCGCGATCTGCTGGGCATGGACGCGAAGACGCGGCTGCGCTACCGGCGCGAGGCGGTGGGCTTCGTCTGGCAGGAGACCGGACGGAATCTGCTGCCGTATATGACGGCCGCTCAGAATGTGGCGCTGCCGATGCAGTTGAGCCACCGGGGTGGCCGCGGCCGGCGGGCCGAGCGCGCCGCGCGGGCGGAGTCGCTGCTGGCGATGCTGAACGTCGCGGACTGCCGCGACCGCCGCCCGCGCCAGATGTCGGGAGGCCAGCAGCAGCGCGTGGCGATCGCCGTCGCCCTTGCCAACTCCCCTTCCGTACTGCTGGCCGACGAGCCGACGGGTGAGCTGGACTCGGCGACCGGTGAGCAGGTGTTCGCCGCGTTCCGGCGGGCGAACGAGGAGCTGGGCACGACGATCGTGATCGTCACCCACGACCAGGCGGTCGCGAGCGAGGTACGCCGGACGGTCGCCATCCGCGACGGCCGCACCTCGTCGGAGGTCCTGCGCCGCACGGAGGTCGACGCGACGACGGGCCAGGAGTCGGTGGTGGCGAGGGAGTACGCGATGCTCGACCGTGCGGGCCGCCTCCAGCTGCCCGCGGAGTACACGAAGGCACTGGGCATGGAACAGCGCGTGCTGCTGGAACTGGAACAGGACCACATAGGAGTCTGGCCGGACACCCCACCCACCTGACCAACCCACCCCCGCCCGGCGAGCATTTCAAGCCCGTCCGGCGATTGAGGACACCACCCACCCGGCGCAACCAACCAAACCACCCAGGCCAGCAAATCAAGCCCGTCCGGCGATTGAGGACACCACCCACCGGGCGCAACCCGGTGAACCCGGTGAACCCGGTGAACCCGGTGAACCCGCCCGCAGGCAACCCCGCCACGTCGGCGACAAGCCCTACGTCGGGGTGACGCTCAGCCCCCCGATGCCACCAGCCCCACCCGTACGTACGGCGATCGAGCCGTACGGCGTCCGCAGCCGCATCCACGCCCCCGCCCTCAGCAGCGCCACCGGCGCGTCCTCGGGCATCGGCCGCAGGAAGCCCACCGACTGCGCCGCGTGCACGGCGCGCAGCGGCAGACCCGTGCCGCCGACCGTCCGCGACCAGATCTCGCGGCCGATCCTGTCCCGTTCGGCGCGGTCCCGGTGCGCCGCGGGCAACGCCTCGTCGCGCGTGCGGAATTCGGTGACCGCCGCCGCGACCGCCTGGCGCAGCCCGTCGGGCCCCGGCAGGCCGGGCACCCGCTGCCAGCCGCCGCGCGGCGGCAGCACCCCGGTCCACGGGGGACCGGTGACGGCGGCGGGCAGCCCGAAGCCGCCCGTCAACTCGTCGATCCCTTCGAGGAGTTCACCGGCGGAGACGGTGACGTCCAGCTCCACCGGACCCTCCACCGAACCCTCCGCAGACCTCTCCACCGCCCCCGCGTCACGCAACCGCGCCGTACGGATCGCCAGCACCTCGAACGCCGGCGGACGCCCGAACACGGCCACCGCCCCGCCGCCCGCCTGGAGGCGCACCGCGGCGGCGCGGTCGTAGCGGATCAGCCGGCCGAGGAAGGCGGCGAGATCCGCCGCCTCCGCCGTGTCGGCGAGCCGCAGGGCCCGCACGGTCGTCGCCGTCATGCCGCGAGCGCCTCCGCGTCGTCGAGGTACTTCAGGAGGAAGGACTTCTCCTCGGCGGTGATGCGCCGAGGCCGGCCCGCCTGGAGGTCGTACGGCACGATGACCGTCGAGGCCCGCACGTACACCTGGTCCTCGTCCTTGATCTCGTACGCGATCGTGAGCGTCGCCGCGCCGATCTTCGTCACCCACAGCTCCACGGTCACCGGCTCGTGCCGGTGGACCAGCGGCAGCTTGTAGTCGATCTCGTGCCGGGCCACGACCGACCCGCCCGAGAAGGACGGCGAGCCGCCCCCGGGCGCCAGCCGGAACATGAAGTCGATACGCGCTTCCTCCAGATAGCGGATGAAGACGACGTTGTTGACGTGCCCGAAGGCGTCCATGTCCGACCAGCGCAAGGGGCAGCTGTAGTGGTGGCGGGTCATGTCAGCCTCGGGTCAGCTTCTTGTACGTGGCGCGGTGCGGCCGGGCCGCGTCGGCGCCGAGCCGCTCCACCTTGTTCTTCTCGTACGACTCGAAGTTGCCCTCGAACCAGAACCACTTGGACTCGCCCTCGTACGCCAGGATGTGCGTGGCGACACGGTCGAGGAACCACCGGTCGTGAGAGATGATCACGGCCGCGCCGGAGAACTCCAGCAGCGCGTTCTCCAGCGACGACAGGGTCTCGACGTCGAGGTCGTTGGTCGGTTCGTCGAGGAGCAGCAGGTTGCCGCCCTGCTTGAGGGTCAGCGCCAGGTTGAGGCGGTTGCGCTCACCGCCGGAGAGGACCCCGGCCGGCTTCTGCTGGTCCGGGCCCTTGAATCCGAACGCGGAGACGTACGCCCGCGAGGGCATCTCGACGTGGCCGACGTTGATGTAGTCCAGCTCGTCGGAGACGACGGCCCACAGCGTCTTCTTCGGGTCGATGTTGGCGCGGCTCTGGTCGACGTAGCTGATGTTGACGGTCTCGCCGACCTTGATGCTGCCGGAGTCCGGCTGCTCCAGGCCCTGGATCATCTTGAAGAGCGTGGTCTTGCCGGCGCCGTTGGGGCCGATGATCCCGACGATGCCGTTGCGCGGGAGCGAGAACGACAGGTCGTCGATCAGGACCTTGTCACCGAACGCCTTGGAGAGCTTCTCCACCTCGACGACGACGCTGCCGAGCCGCGGGCCCGGCGGGATCTGGATCTCCTCGAAGTCCAGCTTCCGCATCTTGTCCGCCTCGGCGGCCATCTCCTCGTAACGGGCCAGCCTGGCCTTGGACTTGGCCTGGCGCCCCTTCGCGTTGGAGCGGACCCACTCCAACTCGTCCTTGAGGCGCTTGGCGCGCTTGACGTCCTTCTGCCCCTCGACCTTCAGACGCGCCTGCTTGGTCTCCAGGTACTTGGAGTAGTTGCCCTCGTAGCCGTGCAGACGGCCGCGGTCGACCTCGCAGATCCAGCCGGCGACGTTGTCGAGGAAGTACCGGTCGTGGGTGACGGCGACGACGGTGCCGGGGTACTTGGCGAGGTGCTGCTCCAGCCACTGCACGGACTCGGCGTCCAGGTGGTTGGTGGGCTCGTCCAGCAGCAGCAGGTCGGGCGCCTCCAGCAGCAGCTTGCAGAGCGCGACACGGCGGCGCTCACCGCCGGAGAGCGTGGTGACGGGCCAGTCGCCGGGCGGGCAGCCCAGCGCGTCCATGGCCTGCTCCAGCTGGGTGTCCAGGTCCCACGCGTTGGCGTGGTCCAGGTCCTCCTGGAGCTTGCCCATCTCGTCCATCAGCGCTTCGGAGTAGTCGGTCGCCATCAGCTCGGCGACCTCGTTGAACCTCTTCAGCTTGCCCATGGTCTCGGCGGCGCCGTCCTGGACGTTCTCCAGGACCGTCTTGGTCTCGTCCAGCGGCGGCTCCTGGAGGAGCATCCCGACCGAGTACCCGGGCGACAGGAAGGCGTCGCCGTTGGACGGCTGCTCCAGCCCGGCCATGATCTTCAGCACGGTGGACTTACCGGCGCCGTTGGGGCCGACCACACCGATCTTCGCACCGGGCAGGAAGCTCAGCGTCACGTCATCGAGGATGACCTTGTCGCCGTGCGCCTTGCGCGTCTTGCGCATCGTGTAGATGTACTCAGCCAAGAGAAACCGTCCGGCATATCGAGAAGGGCCAATGTGCGGCTCCGCCGCGTGAGGGCAGATGAAACCATCTTGCCGCACGTTCCTCCCTTGGGAGAAACCGCGTGTCCAGGGCTCGGACACACCGTCCAGGCCCGCGGCACCCGGGCCGCTCTCCGGGCAGGCCCGGAGGGTGGCCGCGGACCGGCCTCGTGTCGGCGCGCGGCTCCGGCGCGCGACCGGATTCGTCTGCGCGTCGGAGCCGCTGTCAGGGGTGACCGTCACGCGACCGTCTGCCATGCCGGTCGGCGGGTCGTACCAGTCAGCAGGAGGTCGTGCGGCGCTCCGGGCCGCTCACTCCTCGGCGGAGGGGTCGTTCTTCTTACGGAAGAAGAAGACCGCCGCGCCACCCAGCAGGACCAGTCCGATCGCGACACCCGCGATCACCGGGGTGGCGTTGGAGGTGCCGGTCTCGGCCAGGTCGAGACCGTCCGTGCCCCCGGTGACGCCCGCCGAGGCCGGGGCCAGCTGGGTGGTGGTCTCGTCGGCCGGCGGGGCCGGGTTTCCGGTGGTGCGGCAGTCGAGGACGCCCTGGAAGTTCTCCGTGAAGCCACCGGGCCCGGTGATCGTGAAGTCGTACGCCTGGTCCTCGGCGACCGGCACCGTGACCGTCCTGGCCTTGCCGGCCTCGACCTCGTACTCCTCGCCGGCGAGCTGGAAGGTGAACGGCTCGTCGCCCTTGTTGGCCGCCGTGACGTCCACGCCGCCCTTCGCGCAGTTCTTCTCGGCGGTGATGGCGGGTATCGCGCCCTGCGCGGCCCAGGTGGCGGTGGCCGTCGCCGAGACCGTGGACTCGCTGGAGCCGGCCAGGATCTGCGTCTGGCTCTTGGTGACCCCGGCGAACGCCCTGCCCACCGGCACCGAAGTGGTCGCCTGCACGCTCAGTGAGGCCGTGCCGTCGGCCGCGTCCTCGGGAACGTCGAAGTACAGCCGCGCCCCGTCGGTCGCCTCGGTGACGGGCTTGCCGTCCTTGTCGGTGACCTTGATGCCCAGAGCTGCCGCGTCGGCGGGCGGGGACACCGCGACACTGTCCGCGTCCGTACGGACGGTGACCGGCCCGAGAAGCTCGCCGCTCCTGCCGGAGACCGCGCCGGGCTCCAGGGTGAGCGAGGCCTTGGGCTCACCGAGATGGTCGGCGCTCCGCTCCAGCCAGTCGGCCAGCTTCTCGGCCTGCGGGTCCACTGCGTCCACGTCGGCGTTGTCCGAGTGACGCCAGATCGCGACCTGCGTACCGGCGGCGGCGGTCCGCGCGGTGAGCGGTCCGGTGTCCGCGTCGTCGGCGAGCGCGGCGAGGTCGTCGACCTGGGGGTAGGAGTTCTGCAGGATCCAGCGGATCTTCCCGGCGTTCTTGTTCGCGCCGAGTGAGGTCTGGGCCCAGGGGGTCTCCAGATACTTCGCCTGGTTCTGCGTGGGGTTGTGGATGTCGATGCAGTACGTCTTGAGCTTGCCGCCGCCGTCGACGGTCATCTCGAAGAGCCCTGCGGGCAGTTCGCGCGTCTCGCCGTCCGTGTGGAGAACGGCCTTGTCGAACGTCCGGAGGCCGTCGAGCGTCGCGGCGGCGCCGCCGCGGTGCTGGAGCGTGTCGTCGGCCACGGCCACGCCCGCGCCGACCATGGAGCCCGCGACGACAAGGCCCGAGACGGCCATCGAGGCGGCGAGACGGGCGGCGCCCCGCCTCCGAGCGGTTGGAGCGAAGAACTCAGACAGCGCAGACAACACAGATTTTTCCCTCCGGGCGAGGTCCTCCGCGTGGGACGCGTGGGGGGATTGCCTCACCAGCAGACTCAAGTGCCCCATGAGTACTCGGGAATCCTATGGATCAAGGGGACCGCCGATGCCCGTTCATACGTTCCGATAACCGTTCCGAATCGGAATCGTTATCGCTCACACCTTCGGGTTCGTTCGACTATCGACATATCTCCACAACTCCCCGGTCAGAGCGGCCCGGTCGGCGCCGCGACCTCCCCGGCCGACGCGGACGACTCGTCCTGTTCGGACAACCACGGTTGCGTATGCACGGGTTCGCGGGTCACCGCCGTCGCACCGGACATCGCCGCGGATGTCGCGGCCGACGCGTCCGCCGGACGCTCCGTCAGCGCCGGATTCGCCCGTGCCACCCGCTTGAACGCCGAGGTCCCCCACGTCAGATCGTGACCGACAGACACCGCGTCGATGTCCACGAACGTCCGGCGCACGCCGTCCTTCGCCTCCTCCCTCACGCGCAGCTTGCCGTGCACCACCAGCGGGTCTCCCACATTGACCGACGCGGTGAGGTTCGCCCCGAGATTCCGCCACGCGCAGACGGTGTAGAAGCTCGTACCACCGTCGGTCCAGACCGAATTGCGGCGGTCCCAGCGGCGCGGAGTCACCGCGAACCTGAACCGCGCCACCCCACCGTTCGTCGTCTCCCGGTACTCCACACCCGTCGCGGCATTACCCACCAGCGTCACCACCGTGTCGTTCATGACAGCCCCCTGCTTCTCCGGCGTCGGCGCTCACCGACCACTTCATGCTGGCCCGGAGGAGAAATCTCTGCCGACGCCTGTGGACTACTCGCCAGTTGTGCAAAACTCCGTCACCCTTTCGTGGCCAACCGCGCCCAACCGCCGGAAACACCCGGCCCACCCGGCACGTGCGAGCACGCAGAGCGCTCTACCTCGTCAGCCCCGACACCGTCGAGTACTGCTCCCGCACCTCCCGGTACCGCATCAGCTCCGCCGCGATCGGATCGAGCACCTTGGCCCGTCCGCAGCCCGCCGCCGCCTCGCGCAGCCTCCGCTCCGCGTCCTGCCCGTACCGCCTCGCCGGTCCGCGCGCCGCCGCCGCGCACGCCCACTCCACCAGCGGCCCGCCGACGATCCCGCCGAGCATCACCAGCACGGGCGGGACGATGCCGGGATCGAGCACCCCGATGATCTGGCCGACCAGCCACAGCCCGCCGTAGATTTGCAGGAGCGTCATGGTCGCCTGTGCGAGCACCGCCGCCGGCCACCAGGCGGGGCGCGAGGGGCGACCGCTCGGCGGCCCCGCCGTCACCGCCAGCTCGTCCAGGGCCTCCGGCAGCCCTACGGCGCCCCGCACCGCCGCCTCGCGCACCGCCTGCGCCCACGGCCGGGGCAGCCCGGCCGCCGCGTCGTCCGCGACCGTACGCACGGCCTGCTCGACCCGTTGCCTGGCGGTGAGTTCGTCCTCCACGATCACCTCGGCGCGCGGCACGCCGCCGCCGGGTGTCCGGGTGCGTTCGTACCAGCGCCACAGCCGCAGCCAGGGCGTGCCGCAGGCGCGTCCGGCGTTCCTGAGCCACTCGCGTTCGGCGGCCTCACCGGTGGCCACCGCGCCCACCGCTCCCGCGAGCCGTTCGGCGAACTCATCGCGCGAGCGCTCGCTGAGGCCCGTGCGCCCGTCGGCGACGTACACCGAGCGCAGCCGCGCGGCGGCCGCGTCCACATCGGCCGACAGCCGCCTCGCGGCGGCGTTCCGCTCCTGGACGCAACGGCCGATCTCCCCGCGCAGTTCGCCCACACCCCGGCCGGTGAGCGCGGAGATCGGCAGCACCGTGGCCCCCGGTTCACCGTGCTCGCCGAGCGCCATGCCGTCCTCGTCGAGCAGTCTGCGCAGATCGTCCAGGACCTGGTCGGCGGCGTCCGCGGGCAGCCGGTCGATCTGGTTCAGCACGACGAAGGTGATCTCCGCGTGGCCGGCGAGCGGTCGCAGATAGCGCTCGTGGAGCGCGGCGTCGGCGTACTTCTCGGGGTCGACCACCCAGATGACGGCGTCGACCAGGGCCAGTACGCGGTCGACCTGGTCCCGGTGCGCCACGACGGCGGAGTCGTGGTCGGGCAGGTCGATGAGGACGAGACCCTCCAGTTCCTCGTCCCCGTCACCGCCCGCGAGCGGCTTACGACGCAGCCTCCCGGGGATGGCGAGCCGGTCGAGCAGCCCGGCGGCGCCCTCGGACCAGACGCAGGCGATGGGCGCGGAGGTGGTGGGCCTGCGCAGCCCAGTCTCGGAGATCGGTACCTCGGCGAGGGCGTTGAACAGCGTCGACTTGCCGCTTCCCGTCGCGCCGGCGATGGCGACGACCGTGTGCCGGGACGAGAGCCTCTGCCGCGTGGACGCCTCGTCCAGCACGCGTCCGGCCTCGGCGAGCGTCGTCCCCTCGATGCGGGTCCGCGAGAGACCCACGAGTTCACGCAGGGCGTCGAGCCGCGCCCGCAACGGCCCTTCGTAGGCGCCTCCGATGGGCTGGTGCGCGCCGGCCGGGGCCGCCGTACCGCCGTCGATCCCCTCCACGCCGACGGTGACGGCCACGCCGCCGACGCCGTTGTGCCCGGCCGCGTGACGGGCGATCAGTCCGTCGTCCCAGCTCCGATCCGCGCCTTCCGCACCGCTGTTCGCACCGCCCTTCGTACCACCGTTCGCACCGGTCACCTCTGCCGTACCAGCACCGCCGGCACCGCTCGCACCACCAGAACCACCGGCCGTCCCGGCATCGGCCGTCCCGGCATCGGCCTTCCCGGCCCTGGCCCTTCCGGCTCCGACCTTTCCGGCTCCGGTCTCACCGGGCCCGTTCGTCAACGTGCTCACGTCCGTCGCGTCCGCCATCTCGGTCACATCTCCTTCTGGAGTACGGAAAGCGCGGCGATGAGTTCCGCCTGCGGCTCCGGCGCCACTTCGAGCGCGTCGAGGGGAGCCAGCCGCCGGTCCCGTTCTGTGTGCAGTACGTCGTCGATGTATGTCGCCACCAGGTCACCGCCCTTGTCGCGCAGCCGCAGCGCGCCCTGCGCCCCGATCCGCTCGGCCAGCCGCTCCCCCGCGACCCGGGTGCGGTGCCCGCCGAGAAGGGAGGCGGCCAGGAGCGCGGCGACGGTCTCGGCGTCGGGCGCGCCGGCGCGTTCGAGGAGTCGTACCTCGTCCTCGGCCAACTCCTCGACGACCCGCCGCCAGCGCCGTACGGCCATCCCGATCCGCTCGGACACCTCACCGTCCGGCCCCGGTGCCAGGACCGCCGCCGAGGCGGGCTCGCGCCGCCACGCCTCGATGACCTGCTCGTCGGCGGCGGCGACGGCGCACTGGAGCAGCGAGGCCAGGCTCTCGACCAGCGAATCGAGCAGTTCCCGCGCGGAGCTGTCCCTCGGATAGCCGCGCCAGCGGGTCCGCGCGTCCCCCGCGAGCACGGCCCCCGCCTTGAGCCGCCCCCGTACCCGCTCGCGCTCGGACGCGTACGCCTCCTCGACGGCGCCCGTGAGGCGTACGGCGGCGGCGTACTGCGCCGCGACGGCGCCCGCGAGCTCCGGCATCCGCACGTTGAGCGACCCGATGACACCGGCGGCCGTACGCACAACGGCCTGCTGGCGGGCCGCCGGATCCCGCACCCGGTGCGTCAGCCAGGCCAGCAGGGGCGCGACGGCGGTGGTGGGGAGCAGCCCGCTGCCGCCGCCCGCCGACTCGGGCAGTTCGGGGATGGTGAAGCGCGGCACGTCACCCAGGCCCGCCTTGGTGAGCAGCGCCGCGTACTGACGTGACACCTCGTCAATCATCTGATGGGGCACCCGGTCGAGGACGGTCACGAGCGAGGCGTCGTACTCCTTCGCCGTACGCAGCAGATGCCAGGGCACCGCGTCGGCGTACCGGGACGCGGTGGTGACCATCACCCACACGTCGGCCGCGCAGATCAACTCGGCGGCCAGGACCCGGTTCCGTACGACGAGCGAGTCGATGTCGGGCGCGTCCAGCAGCGCGAGGCCGCGGGGCAGCGCCGCAGCGGTGTCGATGCGCAGCGCGTACTCGTCGTCCGCGCTCCAGGCGCCCGGGCCGCCGTCCTTCTCCTGCTGGGTCAGAAAGACGCGGGGCAGCTGCGGCAGGACCCGTACGCCGTCGAACCAGTGGCAGTCGTCGGGGTGGCACACCAGTACCGGCGTACGTGTCGTGGGCCGCAGCACGCCCGCTTCGCTGACCCGCCGCCCCACAAGGGAGTTGACCAGCGTCGACTTCCCGGCCCCGGTGGATCCGCCCACCACGGCGAGCAGCGGCGCTTCGGGGTCCCGGAGCCGTGGCACCAGATAGTCGTCGAGCTGCGCGAGAAGCTCCTCCCTGGTCTGCCGGGCACGCGGAGTCCCGGCGAGGGGGAGTGGAAGACGCACGGCGGCGACACGGTCGCGCAGCGCGGAAAGTGCGTCGATCAGCTGAGGCCGTACGTCCAAGGTCACCACATGCGAAGAATGCCCAACTTTAGCGGCTTTTTGAAGCGTATAGACATCTCCTGCGCGCCGGTCAGCCGTGGGGGACAGACAGGACGAGTGGGGCACAGGCATAACGAGTGCACAACACCCGTAGCTTGAGGCGCGAAAAGCACTGCAGGAATCGCACCTGCCTGCGATTATCGGTTCGCTTCACCGAACCTCCACATCGTGCCACGCAGGTGAAGCAACCGGGTCAGGGTGAGCGGAGCCCTATCCTTGTCCCGGCACAGGTCACGGACCGCACGGACTGCCCACCGGCACTCCGGGCCCCGGGACCACGTTCCGGCCCCCGTAGCTCAGTGGATAGAGCAGGCGCCTTCTAAGCGCTTGGCCGCAGGTTCGAGTCCTGCCGGGGGCGCAACAGACATCGCGCCGGATCGGCGGCGTTTCACACAGGTCCGGCTTCCCGTGTCCGGTTCTCCGGCGGAAGGCCGGGGACGGCGGGCCGCGCCGAAACCGCCGCGCCGAAGCGGCGATTGCGCCGCACGGACGGACGAGCCCCGGCGCAGGCGCCGCTAGGGTCTGTCGTTTGGATCAGGCCGGATCAGGGAGCGGGGTCCGGTGCGTGCGATCGCAAGGCGGAGGAGGGAGACAACGCGGAGCGTTGGCGACCGACGACAACGCGGCGGGCGTGCCAGGGGCCGCGAGCCCGGCAAGATCCGAACGACAGGCCCTAGCCCCCGGATCGCCCGAGCGCGACCGACCCGCCAGGTGCCGGCAGCTCCTTCCCCAGCCGCGCGAGCGGGGAGAACGCCATGAACAGCGGGGACAGCACCATGCCGACCGCTGTGAGCAGCAGGCTGGTTCGCAGATCCCACCGGTCGGCCAGAAAGCCGCCGAGCAGCGAGCCGAGCGGGGTCAGTCCCATGCCGACGAAATTGATCGTCGCGACCACTCGTCCCTGGATGGGCAGCGGCGTGATCGACTGGCGAACCGCCATCACCGTGACGTCGACCAGCTGACCGAAGGCGCCGAACAGGAAGTTGACCGCCATGAGGGAGGCGACCGTGAGAGCGGTGGAGCCGCGCATGGCCGGTACGCACAGCATCACGGCGTCGGCGAGCACCGCCGACGACACCAGCACCACGCCGTGGCCGAACCTCCTCGGCAGCCGCGCCGCCAGTACGGATCCGACCAGCGCCCCCGGGCCCATGGCCGCGAGCACCAGGCCCACCTCCGTACCCGACAGATGCAGCGTGCGCGGCAGGAAGAGCAGATAGACGGTCATCAGGGCCGCGAAGAAGAAGTGGAAGAGCGCCGAGGCGAGCCCCACGGCCCGCAAGGACGGATCACCTGCGACCAGGCGGAGACCTTCGGTGATCTGCCGTCCCATCCGGGTGGGGCGTTCGACGGCGCGGGGCGGCGACTCGCGGTGCCGGATCCGCCGGATCGACAGGCAGGACACGCCGAAGAAGAACGCGCCCGCGATCACCGCGATCGGCGCCGTGAGGAGCGACACGAGCGCACCGCCGAGCGCGGGTCCGCCGATCTGCGCCGCGGATCTGCTGCCCTCCAGCGCGCTGTTGCCCTGCACCAACTGGTCGCGTTTCACCAGCCGTACGAGGGCGGCCTGGTAGGCCACGTCGAAGAACACCGTGAGCACGCCGACGAGGAAAGCGACAACGAGCAGTACGGGAATCCCGAGTACGCCCAGCAGGAAGGCGATCGGGATCGCGGCAAGTGCCGCCGCCCGGCCGAAGTCCGCCAGCACCATCACGTTGCGGGATCGCCAACGGTCCACCCACACGCCCACGAAGAGCGAGAACAGGAGGATCGGTATCTGCTGGACGGCGCGGAGTGCGCCGAGTTGGGTGGAGTCGGCGTTGAGCGCCACCACGGCGAGGAGCGGCAGCGTCACCTGGCCGGCCTGAGCCCCGAACTGGGACGCCGTCTGGCCTGCCCAGAGCCTGCGGAAGTCGCGGTCCCGCCAGAGGCTCGGCGGAGTGGGTGATGCGGGAGATTCAGGTGATGGCACAGCCGGCACGGACGGCACAAGGACCCCTTGAGTTGCCGAGAACGAAATCCGCCGAAATGGGGCGGTGAAAGGTTCGCTGTGCCGCAGCTCAAAGGGCAGCACGCGATGACAGGTCGGTCGTGACCTACGGCGTCAACGCGCGCTCGGGTAACCGGGTGTCTCGGGCATCGGCATCTCAACTCCTCTCGAACGACGTGCCGGTTGAAGACTGGTCGCGGATCGGTCCATCGTCAGCCCCAGGTGAGCGGGTCGAGATGGAGATAGAACTTCTCCCGGTCACGGTCGAGCACGATGCCGTACCGCTCGGCGAACGCCTCGTCCGCGGAGTTCGCCTGCCCCTCATCCGCCCAGGTTTCGCGGGAGTTGGCGAGCAGGAGAGCGATGTCCGCGTACGGATCGGCCGCTCCGAGCCGGCCGAGATCGATGAAACCCGCCACGTTCGTCGTCTCCGGGTCGAGGACGACGTTGGGCAGGCACAGGTCCCCGTGGCAGACGACGGTCTCGGCGGCCTCCTGGGCGAGGCGGTGTCCGAGCTGCGGTACGAGGCGTGCGAGCAACTCGTCGGCGGGTGTCCCCTGCTGGTCCTCGGGGAGGAACTCGGGATTGACCGCACCCCGCTCGACGACATCACGGGCGGTCGCGAACATTCCCGAGAGGTCGCGGGTGAACGGGCACTCCCGTACCGGCAGTTCGTGCAGGTGCCGCACGGCATCGGCGATGGACGTCCAGGCCACCCGGAGTCGCGTGGCCGGCACGCGGTCGGCGGGGACTCCCGCGACGGCGCTCATCACCAGGCAGGCCGCGTCGGGGGTGACACGCCAGTCGAGCACGCGCGGACCCGGCACACCCTGCTCGCTGAGCCAGCCGACACGATCGAGTTCCTCCTTCAGCGAGGCCGCGGAGTCGGCGGGGACGCATTTCGCGTACCGCGTGCCGTCCTCGGAACGGAACACACCGGCCCCCGACTCGCCGTCCAGGACGGGCTCCCACGCGCCCGCGCCGCCGTCGTGGCCGCTGGCCAGTAGTGCCCGGAACATCGAATCGATCACGACGGCCACCCTAGCCAGAGCGGCCCGCATCGCACCTGGCATTGAATGCGTGAGCGCGGCGCCACGGACCGGACAGCATCCCGGTCCCCGGCTCCCGGTCCGCCGACACCCCGGTGGCTCAGGCGGTACGCAGCGCGTCCGTCGCCATCCCGCGTACGCGCTCGTCGCCGACCGCGATCATGTACGAGCCCAGTCGCCGGACTTCGGCGGCCGAGGAGCGGTGCAGCACGGTGACGGCGTGCAGCAGCGCCCGACGGGAAGGTTCGACCTCCAGGACCGCCAGGGCGAGCTTCGCGGCGAGGACTCCGTCGACGGAGGCGACCGCGCCCGCGAGATCGACAAGCTGGGTGGCGAGGTCGAAGCGGGGCCGCACCCCGACGATCCCGGTCAGGGAGCCGACTCCCCTGTCCACCGTCTCGCTGATGTCGGCGCGCAGTGAACGGGCCGTCGACTCCTCCAGGAGATCGCCGAGTTGGTCCTCGAAGTACTCGGAGTCGGCGATTCTCACCAGCGCGCGGAAAGCGGATTCCCGCTGCGGGAGCGTCCCCTTCTCCTGCGCCATGTCCCTGCTGTCGCCCAGGGCCACGGCGAGTTGGGCGAAGGTACTGTCCACCGAGAACTTCCGGTCGACGAGAATGCCGTACCAGGGAGCGCACTTGCCGGATTCGGCGGCGTCCGCCACCGCCCGGTATCCGGCGGGCTCTCCCCAGGTCGTCAGGGCCGCGCATGCCAGGAAGCGTTCCCTGTCGGGTGCCGCGGAGTCGGTCAGGACCGCGACGAGACCGGGAACCCGCGCCCGGTGCCGCTCCGGGTGGTCGAGTCCCGCGTAGATGACCTCGTCCGCGTCGGACGTGGGCCGATCTCCGAAATCCGTGCCGAGCAGTTGATCGAACCCGCCCATCCCCGACTTCCCTTCCTGAAAGGGCCACCGGGGCTGCTCGCTCACACCTGCGAGTCTCCCGGAGTACCGCGCACGCTAGTTCGGGCCCCGGGCCCAGAGACAGGGCTCGTGGGCCCACTCGTGGACCTAACGAAGTGTGGGCCGCGACCCTCGCGTCGGCCTAGAACACACCTTGCGGGGCAGGACGGGGCACTCTTCGCACCCTTATGGCGGGTCACGACGGGGCCTGGTGACCCGCCCGGTCGATGCCCTCGCCCCGGGCCGGTGCGGGTCAGACGCCGAGGGGCCAGGCGGCGAAGCCCGCGGCCTTCGCGAGCGACACCAACTCCTCGACGCGGCTCGCGCGCAGGCCCGCCACCGGATAGCAGTCCGACTCGATGTCGAGCACCACGAGGGCCGCACCGACCTCGCGGTAGTGCCGACCGCAGACCTCCAGGAAGTCATGGGTCGTCAGCTCCGACTCGCCGTCGTCGAACAGCGCCCAGGGATCGACGGACGGGCGCGAGGCCAGCCCCCTCAGGCCGAACCGGATCTCGTCCGCGCCCTCCTTCCAGTCGAACTCCGCGAGCAGTTTTTGCTCGTGGAGCGCGTCGACGAGGGCTATCCACGCCAGCCCCGGAAACGGCTCGTCTATCCCGCGGTCGTCCAGCCGGTTCGCGTACGTGCGCACGTAACCCTCGGGGTCCTCGTGGGCGTGCCGCACCTGTTCTGCGACGCTCGGCTGGTCGGGCGCCAGCAAAGACGCCACGGCCGTCAGGGACGTGAGGACTGCGCCGTCGGCGGGATCGGGACCGGGACCGGACATGGGTGTGCTCCTTCTGCGGCGAAGGTCGAC
The DNA here is from genome assembly GCF_010384365.1 of Streptomyces sp. S4.7. NCBI lineage: Bacteria > Bacillati > Actinomycetota > Actinomycetes > Kitasatosporales > Streptomycetaceae > Streptomyces > Streptomyces sp. S4.7. The sequence goes on from NZ_CP048397.1 coordinate 2,385,749, forward strand.
AAACGTAAGGGGTGCGCCTTGTTCGGCACCTGAAAACACCTTGCCACAGGGGTACGACAACAGGTCGCGGCCGCCGCTACGGCCCGGTGGGCCGCCCCGGCTCCACCGGCTCTCCCGGCTCCCCCGGCCCGGTTCTCTCCGGAGCACCGGTCGGCTCCGGCGTGCCCGTCACCCGCGTCCCCGGGTGGAACAGCGAGCAGATGAACGCCAGCACGAGCGCGATGGCCATCCCGTAGAACACCCACTGGTTGGCCTGCGCGAAGTCCATCCGGATCGCCTCCATCGACTCGCGCATGATCCGCGCGACATCACCTTCCCCGGAGGGCTGTCGCGTGTCCGCCTGCCCGGACACGGCCTCCGCGACGCTGTTGGCGGCGTCCCGTGCCTCGCCCGCCGGAAGGCCCTTCGCCCGGAGGGTCTCGGCGACCCGGTCACCGGTGATGTGGGTCAGTACGGTGCCGAACACCGCCAGTCCCACACTCGCCGCGAAGTAGCGGATGGTCTGGGTGATTCCGGTGACCTCTCCGTAGGAGGCACCGATCGCACGGTTGACCGCATCGGTCGAGGCCGGGGAGAGGAGCAGACCGATACCGGCGCCCGCCAATGCCACGTACGGCCACTGGTCGTGCATCGACAGGTCCGTCAACTTGGAGGCCCACAAGCCGAATCCGACCGCCCCGATCGCGGTGCCGAGCCGCAGCGCCGGTCTGGCGCCCCGCTTGTCCAGGACGCGTCCGCCCCACTGCGAGGCGATTGCGAAGCCAACGAAGAAGTACAGCAGGAAGAGCGCGGCCTGGTTCGGCGACGAGCTCAACGACACCTGCGCGTAGACCGAGGCGAAGAAGAAGACCGGGACGAACGCGAGCATGGCGAAGAACAGCACGGCACAGTCCACGGCGAACGCCCGGTCCCGGAAGACCTGGAGCTTGACGAGCGGGTCCCGGACGCGGAGTTCGAAGAGGCAGAAGGCGATCAGGACGAGCAGCCCGCCGACGATGCACGCCCAGGTGGTCGCGCTGCCCCAGCCCCACGTCGACGCCTGCTGGAAGCCGAGCACGCACAGCCCCATGCCGCCGGCCACCAGTACGGCGCCGGGCACGTCCAGCCGGTCGCGGCGCGTGACGTTCGGGACATGGGCCATGGCAGTCAGTACGAGGGCGATCACGGCGACAGGGACGTTGATCCAGAAGATCGCCCGCCAGGTCCAGTCGGTGAGCCAGCCGCCGAGGAGCGGGCCCACGGCGGTGAGGGCGCCGGAGAGCCCGAAGAACACAGCCAGGGCCCTGCCCCGTCGCTCGACCGGGAACACGTTGATGACGACGGCGAGAGCGGCGGGGAACATCAGCGCGGCACCGAGGCCCTGGAAGGCCCGGAAGGTGATGAGCCAGCTCTGCGCGAAGTCCCCGCGTGGCACGCACCCGCACAGGACGGAGGAGATCACGAAGACGAGGGTGCCGATCACCATGATCCGCCGGTGCCCCACGATGTCGGCCAGCCGCCCGCCGAGGGCGAAGAACGCCGCCAGCGTCAGCAGATACGCGTTGATCACCCACTGCATCCCGGAGGCCGTGAGCCCGAGCTCGTCGATGATGTCGGGTGCGGCGATGGCGACGATCGTCTGGTCGATGAATGTCATCGACACGGCGAACAGCATGGCCGCGAGAGCCAGTGTCTGATTCGGCGCGCCCTTCGTACCGAGGGACGCGTCGGGGCTTGGGAAATCGCCTCTTTCGGTCATGGACCGGCATTTTCCCCGGTTATGCCGCATCGAGCGCATTCGGCACGCGCGGCAAGGGAAGGTGATCACCGCGAGCGGTCGAAGCGAAAACGTATGCGTAATCGGCGGCGGAGAGGGCATTCGCACTCAAGGTCCCGCCGCGTTTCCCCCGTCGCGGCGGGGCCCTACACATCTGCCGACCGGGCCCGGCGAGTGGTCAGGAAGCGCGCGGCGCCTTCGGCTCGGCCGGTTCGTCCGGCTCCCCGGACCCCGCCGGCTCCTCGGTAAGAGGATCCGACTCGGACGCATCCGGCGCGGACGGGTTCTGCGGACGCGGCAATATGTTGGCGACGTAGTCCTCGATGGTCGCCTCCAGCCCCACGTCGTTCCCGGCGCTCTCGGACAGGTACCAGCGGTGTTCCAGCACCTCGTGGTAGATCTGCGCCGCGTCCGTCCTGCGGCGCAGCTCCAGCGGCACGGCCCGTACGGTCGGCCGGAACACGTCCCGCACCCAGCGGTGCGCCAGGACCTCGGGGCGGGCCCCCAGCGGGTCGCCGGGCGCGTAGTCGTCCTGGCCCGCCATCCAGCTCTCCAGGTCGTTGAGCAGCCGGCGCGCCTGGTTCTCCTCCGCGTCCAGGCCCGTCAGACGCAGCAGTTGGCGCTGATGGTGGCCCGCGTCGACCACCTTGGGGAGAAAGGTGACGGTATCGCCCATCGGCGAGCGCTCCATCTGCATCTCCGCGACGTCGAAACCCAGTTCGTTGAGCCTGCGGATCCGGCGGTCGATGTAGTGGCGCTTGTCGACCGGGTAGACGGACTCACGCGTCAGCTCGTGCCACAGGTCCTCGTAGCGCCGTACGATCGCCGCCCCGAACGGCACCGGGTCGACGGACGGATGGAGCGAGCCGGAGGCTTCCAGGTCCATCAGCTCCCCGGCGATGTTCACGCGCGCCAGCTCTATGTCGTAGTCGCGCTGGCCACGGCTGAGTGTCGGCTGGATCTGGCCCGTCTCGGCGTCCACCAGATACGCGGCGTAGGCGCCGGCGTCGCGCCTGAAGAGAGCGTTGGAAAGCGAGCAGTCGCCCCACGCGAAGCCGGTCAGATGCAACCTCACCAGGAGGACGGCGAGCGCATCCATGAGCCGCTTCACGGTGCTCGGGCGCATGGTCGACTCGAACATCGAGCGGTACGGAAGCGAGCCCTTCAGGTGCCGTGTGATCAGCGCGGACTCCAGCGGCCTGCCGTCCGCGTCCACCCGCCCCGTCACCACGGCGACCGGGTCCACCGCGGGTATGCCCAGCCGGTGCAGATCCCTCAGCAGCCCGAACTCGCGCACCGCGGGACGCTCGGCTATCTCCTTGACCGCCAGCACCTCGGAACCGGCGTCGGCGAAACGCACCACATGGCGCGAGATGCCGCGCGGGAGGGCCACCAGACAGTCATCGGGCCACTCTTCGAGCGGGATGCCCCAGGGCAGGTCGAGGAGCACGGCCGGCTGCTCCGGGTTGGTCGCGCTGATCTGGAGCGCCATGACGCTGCCTCCGACGTTCGACTGTTCGTTCCGTGCTGCCGAATCGGCTCGGCTGGGGCGTGTCCGGAATGTAGCGCCGTCCGCCCGCAGGGCGGGCCAGGCGGGACTTTCCGGACACGACCTAGGGCCTTACCTGGATGAGCGCGTGCGTTCCGCTCGTACGCCATGCCTGGTTCGCGCCGTCCCCCGCGCCCCCGCTCGCGTCCGCGTCCTCCAGCCGCGCCACGGTGCGCGGGGCGAGGCCGACGATCACATCGGACTTCAGGGTACGCAAGGCGGCCACCGGCCCCGGGAAGTACGCCGTGCGCTCGGCGAACGGTGTGGTGGGCGCCCAGAGCCGGTCACCCACGAGACGGCGGTAGTTGAGGTCGCCCTTCACGATCGTCAGGGCCGCGCCCGCGAACTCCCCCCGCAGATCGGCCGGCATCTCGCCGTAGGGGAACGGTGCGCAGTAGAAGGCGTGCGCGCGCACGGCGAGCCGCCCGTCGCCCATCGCGGCCCAGAGCCGCTCTCCGGCCCCGCCCGCGCTGCCGGACGCCTGGGCGAGACGGCGCACGCAGTCGACGGCGTCGGCCGTGGTGGCGTCGGAGACGTAGTACGGATACGGCTTCACGTGCAGGACCACTTCGTCCGCGTGCTCCGTGGTGAGGAGGTGGTCGATGAGGACGAGGTCGGGGATCAGCTCGCGGCCCGCGTTGTCCGCGATGACGTGGACGGTCCGCACGGCGCCGGGCGAGCGGCCGGCCGGCAGCAGCGCCCACAGCGCGTCGCTGTCGTCCGCGACGAGGGGCGGCGGGTCCTCGACGGCGGAGGCACCGGACGAGCCCCCGACGGCTTCGTCGCCGGCGTCCGCGTCGGAGGTGCCGGGCCTGGCCGCCGTCCGCGCTCCGTCCGGCGATCCGACGGCGAAGCCGAGGTCCGCGCGGTTCCCCCAGAGCGAGCCCTGGACGTAGGCGGCGGCCCGCTCGCCCACCGGCCGTCGGGCGAGCGCGTCGAGCGCCGCGAGTTCGTCGTCGACGAGCCAGCCGCGCAACTCGGCCTCTTTGAAGGGCGCGAACGGGTCGATGCCCTGCCACGGCCCCGGAGCGAAGTAGCCGGTCGCTCCGAGGAGCCGGCGGTAGAAGTAGCTCTCGGACCAGAGGAACGGCACGTCGAACCATGAGCGGCCGACGTACTCGCCGCCCCACGCGTCCCACTGGTCACGATCGTGCGCGTCCGGACCCAGCGGTTCGATCACACCCTCCGTACAGGAGGCGAGCAGCGCGTCGAGCGCCCGGTGCCGTTCCGGGGGCCACGGGAAGGCGTCCCGTACCTGCTGGATGAGGGCGGGATGGCGTTCGGCCAGCACGCTCCGCGCGAACGAACCGGGCACGCTGCTCACGATCACGGGCGCGTCATCCACTTCAGGCACGGCTTCCCTGTCCTCCGGAGCTGGTCGGTGTCCGTCGCACCGTACCCCCACGATTCCGCCCGCCCGGCGTGCCGGTGTGCCGGGGCGGCTTCGGCGGAGGTGTACGCAGAACTACTCACGCGCCGTCCGAGTAGCCGCGCGGATACCGAGGTCCGCGCTTGGGGCCGACGCTGATGCGCATGACGAAGAACAGGACGAGGACGAAGTGGTGGAAGCGCGCTCAGTGGGCGGCCATGCGCGCCCTGCTCGGCACCGTGGGCCGAGCGAGCGCCGGGATCCGGATCGGATTCCGGCACGGCTTCGACAGCGGATCGATGCTGGACTACGTGTACGTCAACAAGGCCGGCGGCTTCCCGGTCGTCGGACACCTCATCGACCGCGTGTATCTGAACGCGGTCGGGTGGCGGGCCATCCGCGCCCGTCGCGAACTGCTCAAAAACGTACTCCGTGAGGAGATCGCGGGACGCGGCGGCACCGGGGCCCAGGGCGGTCTGCGCGTACTGGACGTGGCGTCGGGCCCCGGACGGTACCTCCAGGACCTGCTCGCGGAGTACGAGCCCGGCACCCTCCACGTCGAGTGCCGCGACCTTGACCGCGCGGGTCTCGCGCAGGGCGGGCGTCAGGCGGCCGAGCGTGGGCTGACGGGGATCTCATACGCGTACGGGGACGCCCTCGACCCGGCCCCCGCCGCTCCCGCGCCCGACATCGTCGTCGTGTCGGGGCTCTACGAACTCCTGCTGGACGACGCCGTCATCGCCGCGTCGGTCGCGCGGCTGCGCGGCATGCTCGCGCCCGGCGGGGTGCTGGTCTTCACGACACAGACCCGCCACCCTCAGTTGGAGTTCATCGCGAACGTGCTGCCGAACCGCGAAGGCGTCCTGTGGGAGATGAAGTGCCGTCCCGTGGAGGTGGCCGAACAGTGGGCCGCTCAGGCGGGGTTCGCCGGGGTCGCGAGCCGGCGGGAATCCGTGGGGCTGTTCACCGTCACGACAGCGAGGCGCTGACGATCAGCGCGAACCCCCCGACGGCGAAGGCCGTGCGGACGGCGTGGAAGCGGTTCCAGCGGCCCTCGAAGGCCGCGCGGACCGCGCTGTCGGGGGTGGCGGCCGCGGACGACGCGAGAGCGTTGTTGAGCGGAATGTTGCCCGCGACGGTGACGAGGTGGTTGACCACCACGCAGATCAGGCCGGCCAGCAGCAGCCACCACTGGGTGTCGGACCGGTCGTCGACGGGGACGGCGAGCGCGGCGACCGGGAAGGCCACTTCGGCGAGGAACAGGAGCAGGAACAGCCCGCGCGGGACCTCCTCGTTGATCCGGCGCATGGCCACCACGAACTCCCCGTCCGTGAGCCGCGCCAGAGCGGGCATGATCCCGGTCAGGAAGATGAGCATCATGCCGGCGTACAGACCGGTGGAGATGACAGCGAGAGCGAGCAGGACAGTGGCCATGCCGCACATCATGTCCCGTGGAGGAGGGCGGCGCAGCACTGTTTCGCCCATGGGCCGGCAGCCCGCCGCCGCGCCGCCCCCACCGCTTGTGAAGTGTCACGGGACCGGCCACGAACGGGCACGGCCGGCCCCGGATCAGCCCGCCTCGGTCCCGGTTCAGTCCCGGAGGCGGCCGGCCTGATCGATCGCCTCCGCCAGTTCCTTCACCGAGCCGTCCTCCGTGGAATCCGCCAACGTACGTGCCCGCTCCTCCAGTTCGCCGAGACCGGGAGCGCCGGGCAGGGTGCCGTCGATCGTCGATCCGCCGCGCAGGGCCTCGGCGAAGTACGCGGCGACAGCGGTGACCTGGAGCCGCGGCTTCGCCTCGCCCCAGAGCCGTGAGTCGATCGCGCCCGCGCCGACCGAGCCCGACCGCTCGCGCGGCGACCGGGTCCCGGGATCCAGCCAGCGCACCGTCGCCCTCGCCACCTCGCCGCTCGCGCCGGGCCGCAGCCTGACGGCGTACAGCGCCGTCACCGTGTGCCCCGGCCCGACCTCGCCGCCGTCGACCCGGTCGTCACGGAAGTCCTCGTCCGCGACGGCCCTGTTCTCGTAGCCGATCAGCCGGAACCGTTCGACCGTGTCGCTGTCGAACGCCACCTGCGCCTTGGCGTCCCTGGCGCGCAGTTCGACGTTCATGGGGAGCTGGTCGACGAAGACCTTCCTGGCCTGTTCCCTGTCGGAGACGTACGTCGTGTGTCCGTCGCCCTTGTCGGCCAGCCGTTCCATCAGGGCGTCGCCGTAGTCGCTTCCGACGCCCACGCCGAACAGGGTGATGCCGTGCTCGCTGCGCGCGCCCGCGATGCGTTCGAGGATCGCGTCCGCCTGCGTCTCGCCGGTGTTGGCCAGCGCGTCCGACAGCAGGACGACCCGGTTGGTCGCGCCGCTCCTGCGGCCGTCGACGGCTTCGTCGTAGCCCGTCTCGACGCCCGCCCCGACATTGGTCGAGTCGGAGGGTTCCAGCTCCTCGATCACGTCGTGGATCCGGTCGCGGCTGTCGCCGACGCGGGTCATCGGCAGCCGGGTCTCGGCCTCCGCGCTGAAGGTGACCAGGGCGATCGAGTCGTCGCCGCGCAGCTCGTCCGTAAGGATTCCGAGTGATTCCTTGACGAGGTCGAGGCGGCCGGGCTCGGCCATGGAGCCGGAGGTGTCGATCACGAACGTGAGCGCGGCAGGCGGGCGTTCACCCGCGTGGTCGGCCTGACGGGTGGCGAGTCCGACGCGCAGGAGGGACCAGTCGTCGTCCCCGCCCGGCGCCGCCGCGCCGTCCACCGTGACGGAGAAGCCGTCTCCCTCGGGCCGTTCGTAGTCCTGGCGGAAGCTGTTGACGAACTCCTCGGGCCGTACGGTGCCGGGGTCCGGCAGCCGCCCTTCGTCGAGGGTGCGGAGCGCGTAGCCGTAGGAGGCGGTGTCCACGTCCAGTGCGAAGGTCGACAGATAGTCCGGTTCCGGTGCGAGGTCCCGCCCCTTGTCGTCCTGTTTCTGTTCGCCCTCCCGCCGTCCCTCGTCCTGCTCGACGCCGTCGGCCGGCCCCGCCGATCCCGAGCCCCCGGTGGATCCCGAACCGCTGCCGGGGGCACTTCCACCGGCCGGCCTGTCGGCCGCCTTGCTCGCGTCCTGCCGGTTGTCGCCGGAGCAGCCGGTGAGCAGCAGGCCGCCCGCCAGCAACGCGACCACCGCACTCCGGCATGCCCTTGTGTCGAGCTTCATCACGGTCCCCCTGGAATCGTCAGCACTTGTGAATGTGACGTCCGAGTCGCCCGGGAGGACCGGCACAGAAGGTTGCGGATGAATCTCGATGCGGCAACGGGCCAGGGGAGTTGTCCGCCACCGGCCCGCTGTTCACGCCGCCTTCGCGCGAACTCGTACGCACAGTGGCGCCGTTGATGCGTGGATCAACTCCTTTGGCATGGAGTCGCCACTCTCTGAACTGGCACTTGTCACAGTGTGCAGTCTCATGAGTACATTGAGTGGCGTACGGCTCCGAGGGGATGGCGGGGGTGGTCAGCCGTGGCACAGGTTCCGGGGTCTGTACTCAACAGGTCTGCCCTGCCGAGAAGCGCACTGCGGGGGGGAGGCGGTGGAGAGTCTCCGACCTGCCGGCCGGGCGGTCCGCGGTACCCATCAGGTGGCCGCCGCGCTGGCCGCGCTCGTCCGTTCCGCGCGTCACGAACTGCTGACGTTCGACGATCCGGGCCGTTCTCTCGGGAAGGGCCTGCCGTTGCCGTTCCTGGAGTTCGCCACCGCGTGCGTCCGCGCCGCCGCGGAACGGGCGGGCCCGGAGGCGCGTCCCGGGACGGGAGACGGCGCACGTGACAACACGGAAGCCGGCGCGGGGTCCGACGCCGGGACCGCTCCCCTGCCCGCCCACCCGCTCACGGTCCGCCGGATCGTGCCGCGTCAGGGCCTGGCGGGCCTGCCGCACACGCTGCGGGCTCTCGCCCGTGGTGCACGGCAGACGGAGACGATCCCGTTCAAGATGGTCCTCGTGGACCGTACGACGGCCGCGCTCCCCCTCGATCTGGATCTCCACTTCAACGGGGTGCTGCTGATCAGGGACCCGGTGGTCGTCGGGGCCCTGGTCCGTATCCATCAGCACTGGTGGGACCACGGCGAGGAGCTGACCGTGCGTCCGGACCCGGCGGCGGGCCCGGCACCGGCCGACGCGGAGGCCGGCACCGGTGCCGCCGCCCTTCCCCGTCAGTTACGGCCCGTGCTCGATGCCATGTTGTGCGGGCTCACCGACGAGGCGGCGGCGGCACGGCTCGGCATGTCGCCCCGCACCTACAGCAGACGCGTCGGTGAGCTGCTCACCGCCCTCGGCACGACGAGCCGCTTCCGTGCGGGGGCGGAAGCGGCTCGTCGGGGCTGGGTGTGAACGCGCCGCGCGGGCCGGCCCACGGCATCGGGCCGGCCGGTCGACAGGCCCGCTCAGCTCACGATGTCCTTCCGGGAGAAGTTCCTGAAGGCGAGCGCGAACAGCACCAGGGCGTACGTCACCGAGACCGCCGAGCCCTTCAGCATGCCGCTCCACTCCAACTGCGGCTGGAGCGCGTCCGCCCAGGCGAACTGCCAGTGCGCGGGCAGGAAGTCCCGCCAGGTCCCCAGCGCCGTCACCTGGTCCAGGACGTTGCCGATGATCGTCAGTCCGACCGCGCCGCCGACCGCGCCGAGCGGGGCGTCGGTCTTCGTGGAGAGCCAGAAGGCGAGGCCCGCCGTGACCAGTTGGGAGACGAAGATGAAGCCGACCACGAGCGCGAGCCGGGGCACGGTGTCGGCCGTGCCCAGCGACCCTCCGGTGGGCAGTTCCAGCGCCCCCCAGCCATAGGCGGCCGTGCCCGCCGCCAGCGCGACGACCGGCAGCAGCACCATCGCCGCCAGGCTCATGGAGAGCGCCACCGCCAGCTTGCTCCACAGCAGGCGGGCGCGGGGCACCGGCGCGGCGAGCAGATAGCGCAGCGAGGACCAGCTCGCCTCGGAGGCCACGGTGTCCCCGCAGAACAGCGCGACGGGGACGACCAGCAGGAAGCCCGCCGAGACGAAGAGGCAGGTGGCGGCGAAGTTGGCGCCGGAGGCGGTCGCGGTGTCCATCAGGTTCAGCCGGCTGCCGCCCCCGCCGCCGCCGTCCTCGTCGGCTCCCGGTGTCCCGCCGATGGCGAAGGCCACGATCAGCACGAAGGGCAGGACGGCCAGGATCCCGCCCATCGCCATCGTGCGCCTGCGCTTGAGCTGTCGTACGAGCTCGACGCGGAACGGGAGGGTGCGGCCCGCCCGGTAGCCCGGAGCCGATTCGGTGAGCGCGCTCATGCGGAGGCTCCTGAGATGAGGGTGAGGAAGGCGTCCTCCAGGCGGCGGTGCGGTCCGACGCCGGTGAGCGTCACGTCCATCCGGATCAGCTCGGTGACGAGGGTGTTGGTACCGGCCCCGTCGAGCCGTACGAGCAGCCCCTCGTCCGTACGGATCGCGGATCCGATCCCGGGCATCGCGGCGATCTTGTCCAGGACAGGTTCGGGCACCTGTCCGGCCGTGGTGACGAGCACGGTGTCACCGGATCCGGTGATCTCGGCGACCGGACCGGCCTGGACGAGCCGGCCCCGGTCCATGACGACCAGGTGCGTACAGGTCTGTTCGACCTCGGAGAGGAGGTGGCTGGAGACGATGACGGTCCGGCCTTCGGCCGCGTAACGGATCATCACGTCACGCATCTCGCGGATCTGCGGCGGGTCGAGGCCGTTGGTCGGCTCGTCCAGGATGAGGAGGTCCGGCAGGCCGAGCATGGCCTGGGCTATGGCGAGGCGCTGACGCATGCCCTGCGAGTAGGTGCGCACCGCGCGGGCGAGGACGTCGCCGAGTCCGGCGATCTCCAGGGCCTGTTCGATGTGCGAGTCCTCGGCGGGGCGGCCGGTGGCCCGCCAGTACAGCTCCAGGTTGTCTTGTCCGGACAGGTGCGGCAGGAAGCCCGCGCCTTCTACGAAGGATCCGACGTGGGACAGCACGGGTGCGCCCGGCCTGATGGCGTGCCCGAAGACCCGGATGTCTCCGGCGTCAGGGGTGATGAGTCCCATCAGCATGCGCAGGGTCGTGGTCTTGCCCGCGCCGTTCGGGCCGAGGAGCCCGAGCACCTGCCCCTTCTCGACGCGGAAGGACAGGTCCCGCACGGCGTAGCGGTCGGCGGACTTGGCATAGCGCTTCGACAGGTCCGTGATCTGGAGGGGTACGTCGGCGAGTTCCGGGTCGGGCGCCGGCGCGCTGACCCTGCGGCGTGCGGTGAGCAGCAGTGCGGCGGCGATCAGCGCACCACCCAGCGGCAGGCCCCAGACCCACCAGGCGAGGGTGGGCGCCGCGGTGCTGAGGGCGGGCGCGGTGGGTACGGAGAGGTCGCCGTCCACGGTGACGGTGTAGGTGGCCGGGGTGGCGGGTGAGGCGTAGGCGAGGTCGGTCGCGGCGAGGACGACGCGCAGCCGGTGCCCCGCCTCCACCTTGTGGTCGATGGCCGGCAGGGTCAGTTCGACGGTCTTGCCACCGCCCGCCTCGACTCCCTCGACCCGTACGGGGGAGACGAGTTGTGAGGGCAGCACCTGCTGGCGGCCGTCGGGGCTCACGTCGTAGACCTTGCCGAAGAGGACGGCGTCGGCGCTGTCCGCCTTGACGGTGACCCGCACGGTCGGTGAGCCCGTCACCTGGAGGGATGTGTCGAGCGGCCGGGAGTCGAAGCGCGCGTACTGGCCGGGGAAGTCGAGGGCGAGGCCCATGCCGAACGAGGACAGCTGGGACAGCCCGCCGCCGACGCCCGGGACGGTGGAGATGGCGGGCGGACTCGCACCGGCGGGGTTGTCGAACGACTGCTCCCGCCCGGTGAGCGGAATGTTCGCTGTCCCGCTCCGCAGTCCGGGGTAGCTGTCGCTGGTCGCGCCCCGCAGCAGGGCCCGGCCGTCGGTGGAGTCGACGCCGCCGGTCCGGCTGACGCGGAACGCGGGCCCGGTGTCGACGCCCGCGTCCTTCTTGAGGTAGTGGTCGAACCAGGAGTTGATACGGCTCTCGACCCGGCCGGTCTCGGCGTTCCCGCCATCGTGACCGCCGGCCATCCAGTCGACGGCGACAGGTGCGCCGTTGGCCTTGATCGTCTTCGCCATGGCGTCGGACTGGCCGAGCGGGAAGAGCGAGTCGGTCTGGCCCTGGATGATCAGCGAGGGGACCTTGATGCGGTCGCCGACCGCGGACGGGCTGCGCTCCGCGAGGAGTTGCCTGGCCGCCGCGTCGGGCTTCCCGGCGACGGCGACCCGGTCGTACATCTCGCAGAGCTGCTTCTCGAAGGTGTCGCAGCCGCCGCCGGTGGAGAAGAAGATCCCGGCCCAGAGCTTCTTGAAGACGCCGTCGGGGAAGAGGGAGTCGGCGAGATTCCAGTAGGTGATCACGGGGGCGATCGCGTCGACGCGCGGGTCATGGCCCGCGCCGAGCAGCGAGATGGCTCCTCCGTAGGAGGCGCCGCTCATACCGACGCGTGGGTCGCCGTCGCCGTCGAGTTCGACCTCGGGGCGCTCGGCGAGCCAGTCGATCATCCGGGAGACGTCTTTGACCTCGTAGGCCGGGTCGTTGAGACCGATGGTGCCGGTGGACTCTCCGAACCCTCGTGCCGACCAGGTCAGTACGGCGTACCCGTCGCGCGCGAGCTTCTCGGCCTGGGCCCGTACGTCGTTCTTGCTGCCGCCGAAGCCGTGGCCGAGCAGGACCGCGGGCCTGCGGCGGTCGCCGTCGTCGGCGGTGAAGTACGAGGTGTCGATCCGGGCGCCGGGCATCTCCATCGTCTGGTCGTCTCGGTCCACGGTGGGCGCGCTGTCCGAGGCGACGGCTGTCCAGGTGCCGGCGCCGACGAGCACGGCGGCCGCGGCCACGCCCGCGAGCCACCGTTTGCGCAGCCGTGGCCGCCGGGGGGTAGGGATCTCCATGCTTGAACCCTAGACGGCCCCTTGCGCCGCCCGCGCTGACACCGGTCGGAACTCACGGGCCTCCTTGAGGAGTACGGGATAGCGTCGGCGTACACCAGCCGTGGTACGTACGGCGGCCCCGGACGCGACGCGCGAGGAGAGACCAGCGACATGACCGGCATGGAGATCCGCCGGGCGACGACGGTCGGCGAGCTCGTCGCCGGCCGGCATCTGTACGACAGCCCGGCCCGGCCGGAGTGGGCGGAGCGCTTCCTCGCCGCTCCGGGCCATCTGATGCTGATCGCCTACGTCGAAGGCGCACCTGTCGGATTTGTCTCAGGCATCGAGATGCTACATCCGGACAAAGGCGTTGAAATGTTCCTGTACGAGCTGTCGGTGGGCGAGCCGTACCGGCGTCGGGGCATCGGTCGGGCGCTGACCGAGGCGCTCGCGGAGATCGCGCGTGAGCGCGGCTGCTACGACATGTGGGTGGGGGTGGACACCGACAACGACCCGGCACTGGCGACGTACCGCGCGGCCGGGGCACGTGAGGAGGGCCACTTCGCCATGCTGACCTGGGAGTTCTCCACCCCCTAGGGGGCGTTCACGGGCGTTCGGCTGTGACGAGCCACAGGCGGCTGGTCAGCCGTACGCCCTGCCGGGTCTCGAAGGCGTGGAACGCCTCCGTGGCGGCGTCGTGGGCGCGCGCACGGGTCCGCTCATCGGCGTCCGCGAGAGCCAGCCAGTGCTGCAGGGGTCCCCATCCCATCAGGAAGGCGGAGGCGTCCGAGGCGTCCTTGCCCCAGTGCTGGCTCAGGGCGATGGCCCGCAGGCCGATGCCCTTGAATCCCGCCTCGCTCAACACACGCTCGGTGTGCGCGGGGTCCGCGAAGGAGGCGGGCTGGTGCTTGCTGTCCTCGTTGAGGGCGGGGAGCGTGACCTGGGTGCCGATCGCCGCGAAGATCACCGCCTGGTCCATGAGGCTGAACGACTGTGGGCAGACGAAGGCGAGCCGCCCACCGGGCCGTAAAGCGCGTCCGATGTTGCGGAACGCGGCGGCGGGATCGGCGAAGAACATCACTCCGAAGCGGCTCACCGCGATGTCGAAAGCCTCCTCCTCGAAGTCGTGCACCTGTGCGTCGCCCTGCACGAACGTGACGTCCTCGATCCCCTCCGCCACGGCCGACGCTCTGGCCCGCGTCAGCATCGGTAAGGACAGGTCGATCCCGACGGCACGAGCCCCACGGAGAGCGGCGAGCCGCGTCACCCGTCCGTTCCCGCAGCCGATGTCCAGAACCCGGTCACCCTCCTTTATGCCGGCGGCTTCCAGCAGCGGGGCATTGGCAGCGTCGTTCAGATGGTCGTACCGATCCTGGTGTTCCGCCCAGTGCCTGCCCTCGTAGCCGTTCCACGCCTCGGTCTGGGCTGAGTTCACCATGTCCGTCATGCCTTCCATACTGCCGCTCCTCCCGTCTTGGGCCCATAGCATGGCGAGAACTCGACGCGCTCGGCGCGCCTGTGTCACGAAGGGTGTTCGCGCAACGCTCGAATCCGGCGGTCGCGGGGCCGACTCGGGAGTGCCGCACACGGTCGTTCGGCCGGGCCGGGAAGCGTCCGCGACTCGCTGCTCGCCGCCGACGGCCCCTCCGCCGCCTAAAGTGCGGAGCGGCCCGGTGTGTACTGTGCGGGCCCGGCCATCTGGGAGGAATACCGTCGTGAAGACCTTCACCATGCCCGGCACCGACATCCTCGTTCCGAACGTCGTACTCGGTCTGATGCGTATCGCCGACAAGACGGACGACGAAGTCCGCGAACTCGTCCGCACCGCGCGTGACGCCGGCATCGACTTCGTCGACCACGCCGATGTCTACGGCGGCGAACTGCACGGATGTGAACGCCGCTTCGCCGACGCGATGACGCTGAGCCCGTCGCAGCGCGACGAGATCACGATCCAGACCAAGGCGGGCATCGTCACGGACGGGCCGTACTACGACTTCTCCTACGAACACATCGTCAAATCGGTCGAGGGCTCACTCGCTGCCCTGCGGACCGACCGCATCGACATCCTGCTGCTGCACCGCCCCGACGCGCTCGTCGAGCCCGAAGAGGTTGCCCGCGCCTTCGACGAGCTCGAATCCTCGGGCAAGGTGCGCGCCTTCGGTGTCTCGAACCAGACCCCACGTCAGATCGACCTGCTGCGCAGGTACGTGCGCCAGCCCATCGTGGCCAACCAGCTTCAGCTCTCGATCACACACGAGCCGATCATCGCTCAAGGGGTTGCCGCGAACATGCTCGCGGAGCAGCAGGCGGCCACCCTCGACGGCGGAGGCGTCGTCGACTACTGCCGGCTGAACGACATCACCATCCAGGCGTGGTCCCCCTTCCAGGCCGGTTTCTTCACGGGTGTCTTTCTCGACTCGCCGGACTACCCCGAGCTGAACGCCGTCATCGACCGCCTCGCCGGCCGGTACGACGTCCCCGCCGTCGCGATCGCGACTGCCTGGATCACCCGCCACCCCGCTCGGATGCAGGTCGTGCTCGGCACCACCAGCCCGGAGCGCGTCGCGGGCGCCGCCCAAGGCTCCGAACTTCCGCTCACCCGGGCCGAGTGGTACGAACTGTTCCGCGCCGCGGGCCACCTCGTTCCCTGAATCGGCGTCGGGGAGCTGTCCGTCACGTGCGGCGGCCCGCGCGGAATAGGGGTACCGTGCGGGCCGTCGCGGTCTGTGGTGGGTGCCGTCCGGGGTCAGTGGTTGCGGGGGAAGCCCAGGTCCACGCCCGAGGGGACGTCCGCCGGGTCCGGCCAGCGGGTCGTGACGACCTTGCCGCGCGTGTAGAAGTGCACGCCGTCGTTGCCGTAGATGTGGTGGTCGCCGAAGAGCGAGTCCTTCCACCCTCCGAAGGAGTGGTAGCCCACCGGCACCGGGATCGGCACGTTCACGCCGACCATGCCCGCCTCGATCTCCAGTTGGAAGCGGCGGGCCGCGCCGCCGTCGCGGGTGAAGATCGCCGTGCCGTTGCCGAAGGGCGAGGCGTTCATGAGGGCGACGCCCTCTTCGTAGGTCTCCGTGCGCAGCACGCACAGCACCGGGCCGAAGATCTCGTCGCGGTAGGCGTCGGAGTCGGTGGAGACGTGGTCCAGGAGCGACAGGCCGATCCAGTGGCCGTCCTCGTAACCGTCGACGCGCAGACCGGTGCCGTCCAGGACGACTTCGGCGCCCTGAGCGGCGGCGCCCGTCACGTACGACGCGACCTTGTCGCGGTGGGCCGCCGTGATGAGCGGGCCCATCTCGGAGGCGGGGTCGGTGCCGGGGCCGATCTTGATCTTCTCGGCCCGTTCGCGGATCTTGCTCACGAGTTCGTCGCCGATCGCGCCGACCGCGACGACCGCCGAGATCGCCATGCAGCGCTCGCCCGCGGAGCCGTACGCCGCCGAGACGGCCGCGTCCGCCGCCGCGTCCAGGTCCGCGTCCGGCAGGACCAGCATGTGGTTCTTGGCGCCGCCGAGCGCCTGTACGCGCTTGCCGTTGGCCGACGCCGTCGCGTGGATGTGGCGGGCGATCGGTGTGGAGCCGACGAAGGAGACCGCCGCGATGTCCGGGTGGGCCAGGAGGGAGTCGACGGCCACCTTGTCGCCGTGGACGACGTTGAGCACGCCGTCCGGGAGCCCCGCCTCGGCCGCCAGCTCGGCCAGCAGATTCGCCGCCGAGGGGTCCTTCTCGCTCGGCTTCAGTACGAAGGTGTTGCCGCAGGCGACGGCCAGCGGGAACATCCACATCGGCACCATCGCGGGGAAGTTGAACGGTGTGATGCCGGCGACGACGCCCAGCGGCTGCCTGATCGAGGAGACGTCGACCTTGCTGGAGACCTGGGTCGACAGCTCGCCCTTCAGCTGGGTGGTGATCCCGCAGGCCAGCTCGACGATCTCCAGCCCGCGCGCCACCTCGCCGAGTGCGTCGGAGTGGACCTTGCCGTGCTCGGCGGTGATCAGCGCGGCGATCTCGTCACGGTGCGCGTCGAGCAGAGCGCGGTAGCTGAACAGGATGCCGGTGCGCGC
This sequence comes from Streptomyces sp. S4.7, assembly GCF_010384365.1. NCBI lineage: Bacteria > Bacillati > Actinomycetota > Actinomycetes > Kitasatosporales > Streptomycetaceae > Streptomyces > Streptomyces sp. S4.7. The sequence goes on from NZ_CP048397.1 coordinate 2,402,378, forward strand.
GGAGAGGGAGGAGGTGCCCCAGGTGCCGTACGCGGCCTTCGCCGCCGTGACGGCCGCGTCCACCTCCTCCGGCGAGGCGAGCGCCACCCGTGTGGTGACCGCGCCGGTCGCCGGGTCGGTGACCTGGCCCCAGTTGCCGGAGGCGCCCTCGACGGTCTTGCCACCGATCCAGTGGTTGACGGTCTTCATTACGTCTCCTTCGGGTCCATCGGGTCCATCGGCGCGGGCGGCGCCCGGGGGGTGTCAGAGATGGCGGCGGCGGGCTGCGGCTCTCCGGTCGTACTCCTCGCGTGCCGTGACCGCTGACGGCCGGGTCGCCGTCTCGGCCACGGGGACATCCCACCACGCCTGGGCCGGAGGCGCGCCCGACACAGTGTCTGCCGTTTCGGTCTCCGCGTAGACACATGTGGGGACGTCGGACTCACGCGCGGCGGCGAGGGCTTCGCGCAGGTCACGAATGGTTCTGGCCCGGATGACGCGCATCCCGAGCGAGGCCGCGTTGGCTGCGAGGTCGACGGGGAGCGGGTCGCCGGTGTAGGTCGGCGAGCCGACCGTGGCTGCCTCGCGGTAGCGGTACGCCGTACCGAACCGTTCCGCGCCGACGGACTCCGAGAGCCCGCCGATCGACGCGTAGCCGTGGTTCTGGAGGATCACCAGCTTCAGTGGGAGGCGTTCCTGGACGGCGGTGACGATCTCGGTGGGGTTCATCAGATACGTGCCGTCGCCGACGAGCGCCCAGACGGGCCGGCCGGGGGCGGCCAGCATCACACCGATGGCGGCCGGGATCTCGTAACCCATGCACGAGTAGCCGTACTCGACGTGGTAATGGTCGCGGGAGCGGGACCGCCACAGTCTGTGGAGGTCGCCGGGGAGCGATCCGGCCGCGTTGATGACGATGTCGTCGTCGGTGACGAGCGCGTCCAGCAGCCCGAGGACCTGCGGCTGGGTGGGCCGCAGAAGGTCTTCGGAGGTGTCGAACGCGGCGTCGACACGGTGCTCCCAGCGCTCCTTGTCGTCGGCGTACTCGGTGACGTAGGCGGCGTCGGCGCGGTGGTCGGCGAGGGCCGTGGTGAGTTCTTCCAGGGCGGTGCGCGCGTCGGCGACCAGTGGGGCGGCGGCGAGCTTGTGGGCGTCGAAGCCGGTGACGTTGACGTTGAGGAAGCGGACGGACGGGTTCGCGAAGAGCGTCGCCGATGCCGTGGAGAAGTCGGACCAGCGGGTGCCGACGCCGATCACCAGGTCGGCGGTGCGGGCCAGTTCGTCGGCGGTGGCGGTGCCGGTGTGCCCGATGCCGCCGACGTCGGCCGGGTGGTCGTGGCGCAGGGAGCCCTTGCCGGCCTGGGTGGAGGCGACGGGGATGCCGGTCGCCGTCGCGAAGTCGGCCAGCGCGTCCTCGGCCGCGCTGTGGTGGACGCCGCCGCCCGCGACGAGGAGCGGACGGCGGGCGGCGCGGACGGCCTGGACCGCGTCGGCGAGTTCGTACGGGTCGGGGCCCTGCCTGCGGACCCGCCAGACGCGTTCGGCGAAGAACTCCTCCGGCCAGTCGTACGCCTCCGCCTGGACGTCCTGCGGCAGGGCGAGGGTCACCGCGCCCGTCTCGGCGGGGTCGGTGAGCACCCGCATGGCGGCGAGCGCGGCCGGGACGAGCGCCTCGGGCCGCGAGACGCGGTCGAAGTACTTCGACACGGGGCGGAGCGCGTCGTTGACGGAGACGTCGCCCGCGTGGGGCACTTCGAGCTGCTGGAGAACCGGGTCGGCGGGGTGCGTCGCGAAGATGTCGCCGGGGAGCAGCAGCACGGGCAGCCGGTTGATGGTGGCGAGGGCGGCGCCCGTGACGAGGTTGGTGGCGCCGGGGCCGATGGAGGTGGTCACGGCGTGTGTGGAGAGGCGGTTGCTCTGGCGGGCGTAGCCGACGGCGGCGTGCACCATGGCCTGTTCGCTGCGTCCTTGGAAGTACGGCATCTCCGGGCCGGCCTGGACGAGCGCCTGGCCGATGCCTGCCACGTTCCCGTGGCCGAAGATGCCCCAGGTGGCGTCGATCAGCCGGCGGCGGTTGCCGTCGCGTTCGGTGTACTGGCGGGACAGGAAGGCGATCAGTGCCTGGGCCACGGTGAGCCGGCGCGTACTCATCGGAGGGTCTCCTTGTCCTCGTCCTCATAAGGAGGTTGGCTCGGCGGGCCCTGTGAGGGTGTCTGCGACGCGTGCGGCCGGGACGCCTCGTACATCGGCAGCCGGGGGTCGACCGCCTGGTCCGGCCACGTGTCGCGGATCCAGCCGTGGTCGGGGTGGTCGCGGATCAGCCACTGTCTGGTCGCGCCCGGTCCCGCCATCACGTTGAGGTAGTACATGGCGCGGCCGGGTGCGGCGATGGACGGGCCGTGCCAGCCGTCGGGGATCAGGACGCTGTCGCCGGTGCGGACCTCGGCGAGGACGTCGGTGCCGCCGGGCCTGGAGGGCGAGACCCGGTGGTAGCCGAGGCCGCCGTCCTCGATCTCGAAGTAGTAGATCTCCTCCAGCTCGGACTCGACACCGGGGTGGTCCTCGTCGTGCTTGTGCGGCGGGTAGGACGACCAGTTGCCGCCCGGCGTGAGGACTTCGACGGCGATGAGCCGGTCGCAGTCGAAGGTGTCGGCGGCGGCGAAGTTGTTGACCTGGCGGGAGCAGTTGCCGCTGCCCCGCAGTTCGACCGGAACCTCCGGTGCGGAGCCGTAGCGAGCGGGGAGTCGTCGCTCGCACTTCGCTCCTGCCAGGGCGAAGCGGCCCCCCGCACCGGAGGCGATCTGGGCGTGGGCGTCACGCGGAACGTACGCGAAGTCCGTGACGGAGCTGAACACGCTTTCTCTGCCCAGCAGTTCAAAGATCTCGCCTTGCGTGTGCACCGTACAACCGCCGCTGAGGGGAAGCACGATCCATTCGCTGTCCCCGCTGTCCAGCGTGTGCGTACCGCCGGGCGGCAGGTCGAGGACGCGCAGGGCACTGTGCAGCCAGCCGGCCCGCCGCGGCTCGATGTCGAGCGCGTACGGGCCGCTCGCCGCGCTGCCCGCGCGCACGTGCCGTTCCAGGAAGTCACCGTCGGAGCCCGTGTCGGTGTCGGTTTCCGTCGTCATGGTCGTTCCGTATCCCTCCGCACGTCTGCCTACTCTCCCCGTGTCCCCTACAGCTACCGCGGTCCGGCGGCCGCGGCCCTACAACAGGCCCACGGCGGTGTCGACGGCCGCCGCGACGTCACCGTCCACCGGATAGAGCAGCGAGCGCCCCACGACCAGGCCCTGCACCGTGGGCAGCCGCAGCGCCTTGCGCCACTTCTCGTACACGCCTTCCTGGTCGTCGCCGATCTCGCCGCCGAGCAGGACGGCGGGCAGGGTCGATGTCTCCATCACCCGGGCCATCTCGTCCGGATTCTCGGTGACCGGCACCTTCAGCCAGGTGTACGCGGAGGTGCCGGCGAGGCCGGAGGCGATGGCGATGGAGCGGGTCACCGCCTCGGCCGACAGGTCGTTGGCGAGCCGTCCGTCCCTGCGGCGGCAGATGAACGGCTCGACGAAGACGGGCAGCCGCCGCTCCGCCATGGCGTCGACGGCGCGGGCGGCCGACAGGAGGGTGTCGGGCGAGCGCGCGTCCTCGTAGTCGATACGCAGGAGCAGCTTTCCCGCGTCGAAGCCGAGGCGGGCGATGTCCTCGGCGCGGTGGCCGGTGAAGCGGTCGTCCAGTTCGAAGGCGGCGCCCGCGAGTCCGCCGCGGTTCATGGAGCCGACGACGACGCGGTCCTCCAGGGCGCCGAGGAGCAGCAGGTCGTCGAGTATGTCGGCGGTGGCGAGGACACCGTCCACGCCGGGCCGGGACAGTGCGAGGCAGAGGCGCTCCAGGAGGTCGACGCGGTTGGCCATGGCCAACCGGCGGTTCCCCACGGCGAGGGCGCCGCGTGCCGGGTGGTCGGCGGCGACGATCATCAGCCGTCCGCCGGGGCGCACCAGGGGGCGCCGGCCGCGGCGGGCGGCTGCCTCGGCGACCGCCTCGGGGTGGTGCGTACGGATCCGTGCGAGCTCCGACGCGTCGACTCGGGTCACTGAGCGGCCTCCGGTGGCAGCGTTCCCGGTGTGGGGACGGGGCCTGCGCCGAGGACCTGGACGACTTCCCTGGCGTACGGCATGGCGGAGGAGCAGGCGAGCCGGGCGGCGACGATCGCGCCCGCGGCGTTGGCGTACCGCATGACGCGCTCCAGGTCCCAGCCGGCCAGCAGGCCGTGGCAGAGCGCGCCGCCGAAGGCGTCGCCGGCGCCGAGTCCGTTGACGACCTCGACGGGTACGGGCGGCACCTCGGCGGTGGTGCCGTCGCGGTGGACGGCGAGGACGCCCTTGGGGCCCTGTTTGACGACGGCCAGTTCGGGTCCGGCGGCGAGGAGCGCCCGTGCGGCGGCGTACGGTTCGCGCTCCCCGACGGCGACTTCGCACTCGTCCAGATTGCCCACCGCGACCGTGGCGTGGCGCAGGGCCTGTTCGTAGAGGGGCCGGGCCGCCGCCATGAGGGCCCGCGGGTCGTCGGAACGCGGGTCGTCTGCGGGCACCTTCCAGAACATGGGGCGCCAGTCGAGGTCGAAGACGGTGATGTCCGTTCCGGGCCGACGTCCGGTCTGCCGCTCCTCGGAGCCGCGTACGCGCGCCTGGCTGCGCGCACCGAGGGCCGTCAGGGTCGAGGTCCGGCTGGGCTCCTCGCACAGGCCGGTACCCGTCATCCAGAAGATCCGCGCGGCCCTGACGGCGTCCAGGTCCAGCTCATGCGGATGAATTTCCAGATCGGGCGCCTTGGGCTGCCGGTAGAAGTACAGCGGGAAGTCGTCCGGGGGGAAGATCTCGCAGAACGTCACCGGAGTGGGCCACTGGTCGACGGGTGTCACCCACCGGTCGTCGACCTCGAACTCCCGCAGCGCGTGGTGGAGATAGTCCCCGAACGCGTCCCGTCCGGTGCGGGTGATGACAGCCGTACGGCGGCCGAGCCGGGCGGCGGCCACGGCCACGTTCGTCGCCGATCCGCCGAGGAACTTCCCGAAGGTGTCGACCTGCGCCAACGGGACTCCGGTACGCAGCGGATAGAGGTCCACGCCGATCCGCCCCATGGTGATCACGTCGTACGGCTCAGGCATACGCGTCCCCTCGTCTCGACGGCCAGTGCCAGGTCTAGTGCTCACTCCCGACCCCTGTCAACGTTTTGTCCTTACATTCGGACGAAGGCTTGACACTCTTCTCGGACGGCCTGGAGGCTGACCGGTATGACCTCCTCCGTACCCCCGCTGAACCGCATCAGGGTCGGGTCGGCCCCCGACTCCTGGGGCGTGTGGTTTCCCGACGATCCGCGACAGGTCCCCTGGCAGCGTTTTCTCGACGAGGTGGCCGAGGCCGGATACGAGTGGATCGAACTCGGTCCGTACGGCTACCTTCCGACCGATCCGGCGCGCCTCGCCGACGAGACCGCCCTGCGTGGTCTGAAGGTCTCGGCCGGCACCGTGTTCACCGGCCTTCACCACGGGCCCGCCGTCTGGGAGAAGACCTGGGCGCATGTCGCCGACATCGCCGCTCTCACCAAGGAGATGGGCGCGGACCATCTCGTCGTCATCCCGTCGTTCTGGCGTGACGACAAGACGGGGCAGGTGCTGGAGGACCGGACACTCACCCCGGCGCAGTGGCACGACCTGACGACTCAGACCGAGCGGCTCGGCCGCGAGGTGCGGGACCGCTTCGGGCTGAACATCGTGGTCCATCCGCACGCCGACACCCACATCGACAGCGAGGACAACGTCAGCCGTTTCCTCGACGCCACCGATCCCGATCTGGTGTCACTGTGCCTGGACACCGGGCACTACGCGTACTGCGGCGGCGACAGCGTCAAACTGATCGAGACCTACGGGGAGCGGATCGGGTATCTGCATCTCAAGCAGGTGGATCCGGAGATCCTCACGGACGTCATCGCCAACGAGGTGCCGTTCGGGCCTGCCGTGGGACGTGGCGTGATGTGTGAGCCGCCGAACGGAGTGCCCGCGCTGGAACCGGTGCTGACGGCCGCCCGGAATCTGGATGTTGATCTCTTCGCCATCGTCGAACAGGACATGTATCCCTGTCCGCCCGACAAGCCCTACCCGATCGCCAAGCGGACGCGCCGTTTCCTCCGCTCGTGCGGCGCGTAACTCCGGCCCCCCGTCGAACAATTGGACCACCAGCACCTCTGTCTCCCATGCGTTGTTTCTGTCACAGAGATCCGCTTAACGTCACGCTTATCTCCATTACGCGGGTTTTCCGTCACAGGCGCGTGACAGCCCCTCCCCCACCATCACTCTGCGTCGTTCAACGGGCACAGGCTCAGTGATCACCAGCGTCTCAGTCGCAGCTCTCCCGACGGCCCCCCGGCCGCCGCTGCGGTGGACGCAGGGAGGTGCCACACATGACGGACAGAAGTCTCTGGTCCTACAAGGAGATCGCCGCACACATCCGCGTACAGCCGGACACCGTCCGTTCGTACCGCAAGCACGGTCTGCTTCCACGGCCGGACCATGTGGAGAACGGCAAGCCCTACTGGTACGCGGACACCGTCCGCGCCTGGGTGGCCAAACGCCCGGGAAACAGAGGCCGTAGAGAGTAAGGGACGGAATCCGGCAACGCCCCGGGTCCGCCGAGGACCGACTCCGAGGGCCCCGTACCCCACACCACCGGTGGACGTACGGGGCCCTCGGGCGTGTCCGGCTCAGACCCCGACCTTGTCCCGCTCCCCCGCCCCGGACACGGTCCCGTCCAAACCGTCCGCACCGTCCACGCCATTGGCCCCGGCCGGCGGGTGCGACTCGCCCTCGCTCACCCCGAACCGGTCGTGGAAGCGGCGCAGCGGCCCCGGCGCCCACCAAGTCGCCTTCCCCGTCAGCTTCATCACCGCCGGAACCAGCAGGCTGCGCACCACCATCGCGTCCATGACCACGGCGAGCGCGATACCGAGACCGAGCATCTTGGTGTTGGTCACCCGCGAGGCGCCGATGGCGACCATGACCACCGCCAGGATCACCGCCGCCGCCGTGATCAGCCCTCCGGTGCGCTGGAGCCCGAAGACGACCGCGTGTTCGTGGTCACCACTCCGGTCGTACTCCTCCTTGATCCGGGATATCAGGAAGACCCCGTAGTCCATGGAGAGTCCGAACGCGACGCAGAACATCAGCACCGGAAGGGTCGTCTCCATGTCACCCGTTGAGGTGAAACCGAGGACTCCGGACAGATTGCCGTCCTGGAACACCCAGACGACCGCTCCGAACATCGCCGTCAGACTGAGCGCGTTGAGCGCCACCGCCTGGATCGGTATGAGGAGGCTGCCGGTGAGCAGGAAGACCAGCAGCAGCGTCACCACGACGATGATGCCCAGGGCCAGGGGCAGCCGGTCGGCGATGGCGTCCTTCGAATCGACCAGCACGGCGGCCGTACCGGTCACGGAGGTGTCGAAGGCGGCCGGCTCGGCCCGGAGTTCACGGACGAGCCGCTGGGCCTCCTGGCCCACCGCCTCACCGCGCGGCAGCACGGTGAAGTACGCGTGGTCGCCGGAGACGACCGGACCGTCGATCCGCTCCACATCCGGCAGAGCGGCCACCCGCTCGCGGTAGTCCGCGTACTCGGCGGAGTTCGCCGCGCCCTCACCCAGCACTTCGAGCCCACCGCCCGGACTGCCGGGGAAGCCGCCCCTGATGTCTTCCTGCACCACTCGGGCCTCGGCGCTCGACGGCAGTTGCCGGTGGTCCGCCGTGCCGAACTGCACGCCCAGGAAGGGCAGTCCCAGAAGCACCAGACCCGTGGCCGTCAGGGCGGCGAAGAGCGGAGCCCTGCGCATCACCAGCGTCGCCGTGCGCCCCCAGCCTCCGGACCCGTCCGGTCCCGCGGGCCGGGATCCGGCCGGGCCCCCGTCGCCGGGCACGGACTTCCTCCCGCGGAACAGCCGCCGCAGATCGAGGGAGTTGACCCGGTGGCCGAGCAGCATCAGCGCGCCGGGCAGCAGGAGCAGCGCGGCAGCGGCGGCGAGCAGCACCACCGCTATCCCCGCGTAGGCGAACGAGCGCAGGAAGTACTGGGGGAAGACCATCATGGCCGCGAGCGACACCGCCACCGTCAGGGCGGAGAACAGCACCGTCCGCCCGGCGGTGCGCAGCGTGGTCCCCACCGCGTCCCGCACCTCCGCGCCCTCGGCCAACTCTTCGCGGAATCTGCGCACGATGAACAGCGCGTAGTCCACGGCCAGTCCGAGCCCCAGAGCCGTGGTGAGGTTCTGCGCGAAGACCGAGACATCCGTGATCTCGGTGATCCCTCGCAGCACGGCGTTGGTGCCGAGGATCGCGACGATGCCGATCCCCAGGGGCAGCAGCGCGGCGATCGCGCTGCCGAAGACCATCACCAGCAGCACCAGCGTCACCGGCAGGGCGATCAACTCGGCTCGCAGCAGGTCCTCCTGGATGATGGCCTGCATCTCGTGCCGTACCGCGACCGGTCCGCCGACCGAGACTTCCACCGGCCCCTGCGCGCCACGGAATTCGGGCGCTATCCGCTCCAGGGTCTCGCCGGCCTCCTTCTCCTTGCCCACGATCCTGGCCGCGATCAGCGCCTCGCCCCCGTCCTCGGCGCGCAACGCGGGCGCTCGCGTCTGCCAGTAGGACCCGACACCCACGACGCCCGCCTCGGCCGCGAGCCGCTCGGTGAGCCGCTCGGCCTCGGCGGTGACGGCGGGGTCGTCCACGCCCTTGTCGCCCGCGTCGACGAGCAGCAGGAGATTCGGCTGGGAGGCGGGGAACTCACGCTCCAGCGCCTGCGTGGCGTAGGTCGACGAGGCATCGGGGTCCTCCCAGCCACCGGTGCCCATCCGGTCGCCCACGCCGCTCCCCGCGACGACCGCCAGCGCCGTGATCACCAGGGCGACCAGCAGCGAAAGCCGTGGGCGCGCCGTGACGAACCGGGTCCAGCCGCCGATTCGCGACGCCCTGTTGACTTCGGACATAGTGCGGTGTCCCCTTCACCGTGACCCGGCACATGGGTCGGCGACTGCCATGAAATGGCAAACACGAGTGATCGCTCGCATTAAGCAAGAATGCGAGCGACGACTCGCATTTGTCAACCGTCGCCAACCGATCGAGGGATCCTGGGGATTCACGTGCCTGAAGCGAGGAGAGGCGGAGCCGTGGAGCGAGACAGCCAGGACAGCGCGACCAAGGGCGGACCCGCCGGCGGCACCGGGAAGCCGCGCCGCCGCCAGGCCCGCGGCGAGCGCCGTATCGCCCAACTCCTCGAAGCCGCGGGCCGCGTCTTCTGCGCCAGCGGCTACACGGCGGCGAGCACCAACTCCATCGCCCGCGAGGCCGGCGTCTCCCCCGGCACGCTCTACCAGTTCTTCCCCAACAAGGAAGCCATCGCGGTCGAGTTGGGTGACGTGCTCCTCAATCGCTGGCGCACGACCTACGGCCAGGCGTTCACCCCCGCCCATGTGAATCTGCCGCTCCCCGAGATGCTGGACGCCGTCCTCGATCCCCTGATCACGTTCAACTGCGAGAATCCGGCGTTCGCGGTCCTGATGCACGGGTCGGAGATTCCGGGGCAGGTGACGGAGGAGCACGACCTCCTGCACTCCACCCTGCTCACCCGGGTCGAGGAGATCCTCGGCAGCTACCTTCCCGACACCCCCCGGGCGGAGCGCACCAGAACGGCGGAGTTCGCCTTCGCCCTGTTCAAGGGCGGCATGGACCTGATCCTGTCCCACGAGGGTGAGGAGCGGGAGGCCTATATCGGGGAGCTGAAGAGCGCCATGTTCCGCTATCTGTGCCCCGTCGTCGGCGACGCGCTCCCGCAGCGCCCGCCATCACGGGAGACCACGGGAGCGGAGTCCTGACCCCCTGCGCGCACCAAGCACCTCCGCCCGGGAGTCGCTTTTATACCCCCTAGGGGTATAGGCTGGGAGCGTCAGGGCGTCTCGGCGTTCCCGCCGGCCCCTGGCGCACCATGCCTCGCACATTCGCCCCGGAGGAGAACGCCATGACCGCAGAGACGCAGACCGAGACGCAGACCGCCCCGGCCGCCGGTTCCTGCTGCTCGCCCACCGGCTCCTGCCACGACGGCGCCGCCGGGGCCACGACGGACTCCGTCACCAGGGTGTACGCGGTCACCGGCATGACGTGCGGCCACTGCGAAGGCGCGGTCTCCGACGAGATCTCCGCGCTACAGGGCGTCACGTCGGTCAAGGCCGAGGCCGCCACCGGCCGGGTGACCGTCACCTCCGAGGCCCCGCTCGAGGAGAGCGACGTGCGCGCGGCGGTCGACGAGGCGGGCTACGAGCTGACCGGCCAGGCCTGAACGACCTCCGCCGCGGGGCCGTACGCGACCGGATTCCTCCGGATCGGGTGCGGCCCTTCCGCCGTTTCCGCCGTCCCGCACCACAACATCCCTGCTCAGCCCGGTGATCAGGGAGCCGGGACGGCACCCCTGTCATCTGTTTTCGTAGTAACCAACAATTTGTGACCCCGTCCCTTCACATGAGGCACAGGACCTTCACAAAGAGATCTAGATCACATAGATTTAGGGGTAACCATCCGGGCAGCTCGCGAGTCTAAGAGGCGATGCCGAGAACGTCTTGGGGGACGTTCATGAGATGTCTTGGGGGATGTCTCAGGCAAGCGTTGGCCGGGGCACGTGCAACTGGGGAGCTTTGAGCGGCCCCCCTGGTTCGTACGTACCCCGGCAGACCGCGTGAAACTGGCTTCTGCCGGCAACCGCAGACGCCCGGCCCGGATCCCGTGGGGGGAATCCGCTCCGGGGATATGGGAAGCGCCCCGCTATACCGACCCGTGGGGGGATCGGGAAGCGGGGCGCTTTCTGTTGCGCTCGGGTGGCCGTCCGGTTCGCGGAACCGCCGACCGGACGGCGAGAACCCTCCGCCGAGGGCTCAGCGGCTCTCGACCGGGACGAAGTCGCGCAGGACCTCACCGGTGTAGATCTGACGCGGGCGGCCGATGCGGGAGCCGGGCTCCTTGATCATCTCGTGCCACTGGGCGATCCAGCCGGGAAGCCGGCCGATCGCGAAGAGCACGGTGAACATCTCGGTCGGGAAGCCCATGGCCCGGTAGATCAGACCCGTGTAGAAGTCCACGTTCGGGTAGAGGTTGCGCGAGACGAAGTAGTCGTCGGAGAGCGCGTGCTCCTCCAGCTTCAGCGCGATGTCGAGCAGCTCGTCGGACTTGCCGAGCGCCGAGAGGACATCGTGCGCCGCCGCCTTGATGATCTTCGCCCGGGGGTCGAAGCTCTTGTAGACGCGGTGGCCGAAGCCCATCAGACGGACGCCGTCCTCCTTGTTCTTCACCTTGCGGATGAAGGAGTCGACATCGCCGCCGTTGGCCTGGATGCCTTCGAGCATCTCCAGCACCGACTGGTTGGCGCCACCGTGCAGCGGGCCCCACAGGGCGCTGATGCCGGCGGAGATCGAGGCGAACATGTTCGCCTGCGACGAGCCGACCAGACGCACGGTGGAGGTCGAACAGTTCTGCTCGTGGTCCGCGTGCAGGATCAGCAGCTTGTCGAGGGCCGAGACCACCACCGGGTCGAGCTCGTACTCCTGGGCGGGCACCGAGAACGTCATGCGGAGGAAGTTCTCGACGTACCCGAGATCATTGCGCGGGTACACGAAGGGGTGACCGATCGACTTTTTGTACGCGTACGCGGCGATCGTCGGCAGCTTGGCCAGCAGCCGGATCGTCGACAGGTGGCGCTGCTTCTCGTCGAACGGGTTGTGGCTGTCCTGGTAGAACGTCGACAGCGCGCTGACCACGGAGGACAGCATGGCCATCGGATGCGCGTCACGCGGGAAGCCGTCGAAGAACCGCTTCACGTCCTCGTGCAGCAGCGTGTGCTGGGTGATCTCGTTCTTGAAGGACGACAGCTCGTCGACCTTGGGAAGTTCACCGTTGATGAGCAGGTAGCCCACCTCGAGGAACGTCGAGCTCTCGGCCAGCTGCTCGATGGGGTAGCCGCGGTAGCGGAGGATGCCCTGCTCACCGTCGAGATAGGTGATGCCGGATTTATAGGCGGCGGTGTTGCCGTAGCCGCTGTCCAGAGTCACCAGGCCGGTCTGGGCCCGCAGCTTCCCGATGTCGAAGCCCTTGTCGCCGACGGTGCTGTCGATCACCGGGTAGGTGTACTCGCCATCGCCGTACCGCAGTACTACAGAGTTGTCGCTCACGTCATCCCTCACCGACGTAGTGCCTCTTCTTCGAGGTGCCCTGACTGTCTCTACCATCCCCCATTTGGCTCAGGAGAGTGCACTCGGGGTCGACCATTAGGCCTATTCGCGGCACTGAGTGCCGCCAACTTTCACATCCTGCCCCCTTCGCCCCGGTTCCGAAAGCCCGGGGTGGCAATCCCGTCGCCGGACACTCCCCTGGGGGAGGACGATCCGCCCGAACACGGACCGCCGCCGGGACCGGCCGCGCCAGGTCCCACCAGGTCACGCGAGCTCAGAACTTCCCGGACCGGAGGCTGCCGGAGAGCCGGTGGTCGAGCGCGGTGCAGCGCCGGCCCGCGGAGACCGTACGGACCGCCTGCCCTATCGCCTTCCGGGAGCCGACCAGGACGACGAGCTTCTTGGCACGGGTGACCGCCGTGTACAGCAGGTTCCGCTGGAGCATCATCCAGGCGCCGGTGGTGACGGGGATGACCACGGCGGGGTACTCGCTGCCCTGCGAGCGGTGGATCGTCACCGCGTAGGCGTGCGCCAGCTCGTCCAGCTCGTCGAAGTCGTAAGGCACTTCCTCGTCCTCGTCCGTCCGCACCGTCAGACACTGGTCGTCCAGGTTCAGCGAGGTCACGACCCCGACCGTGCCGTTGAAGACGCCGTTCTGCCCCTTGTCGTAGTTGTTGCGGATCTGGGTGACCTTGTCTCCGACGCGGAAGACGCGACCGCCGAGCCGCTTCTCGGGCAGTTCGGGCCGGGCGGGGGTGATGGCCTGCTGGAGCAGGCCGTTGAGGGTGCCCGCGCCGGCCGGGCCGCGGTGCATCGGGGCCAGCACCTGGATGTCGCGCCGCGGGTCGAGGCCGAAGGTGGCGGGGATCCGGCGGGCCGCGACATCCACCGTGAGCTTTCCGGCCTCCTCCGTCTCGTCCTCCACGAACAGGAAGAAGTCGCTGAGGCCCTGGGTGATGGGCTGGACCCCGGAGTTGATGCGGTGGGCGTTGGTGACCACCCCCGACTGCTGGGCCTGCCGGAAGATGCGGGTCAGACGCACCTGTGGCACGGGCCCGTCGTCGGCCAGCAGGTCGCGCAGCACCTCGCCCGCCCCGACCGAGGGCAGCTGGTCGACATCGCCGACGAGCAGCAGATGTGCACCGGGTGCCACCGCCTTGACGAGCTTGTTGGCGAGCAGCAGATCCAGCATGGACGCCTCGTCGACCACCACCAGATCGGCGTCGAGCGGCCGGTCCCTGTCGTAAGCGGCGTCCCCTCCGGGTTTGAGTTCCAGCAGCCGGTGGACCGTCGACGCCTCGGCGCCCGTGAGCTCGGCGAGGCGCTTGGCCGCGCGCCCCGTGGGCGCCGCGAGGACCACCTTGGCCTTCTTGGCCCTGGCCAGCTCCACGATCGAGCGGACCGTGAAGGACTTGCCGCAGCCCGGCCCACCGGTCAGGACGGCGACCTTGCGGGTGAGGGCGAGCCGCACCGCGGCTTCCTGCTCGGGGGCCAGTTCGGCGCCTGTGCGGCTCGCGAGCCAGGGCAGGGCCTTCTCCCAGACCACGTCCTGGAAGGCGGGCATCCGGTCCTCCGACGCGCGCAGCAACCGCAGCAGCTGGGCGGAGAGGGAGAGTTCGGCGCGGTGGAACGGCACCAGGTAGACGGCGGTGACCGGCTCGCCCCCGTCAGGGCCCGGCACCTTCTCCCTGACGACTCCCTCCTCCTCGGCGGCGAGCTCGGCGAGGCAGTCGATGACCAGACCGGTGTCGACCTGGAGGAGCTTCACCGCGTCCGAGATGAGCTGCTCCTCCGGCAGGAAGCAGTGGCCCTGGTCGGTCGACTGGGAGAGCGCGTACTGCAGTCCGGCCTTGGCGCGGTCAGGACTGTCGTGCGGGATACCGACGGCCTGGGCGATGCGGTCGGCGGTGAGGAAGCCGATGCCCCAGACGTCGGCCGCCAGCCGGTAGGGCTCGTTCTTCACGACGGAGATCGAGGCGTCGCCGTACTTCTTGTAGATGCGGACGGCGATCGAGGTCGAGACACCGACGCCCTGGAGGAAGATCATGACTTCCTTGATCGCCTTCTGCTCCTCCCAGGCGGCGCCGATCATCTTCGTCCGCTTGGGTCCGAGGCCGGGGACCTCGACGAGCCGCTTCGGCTCCTTCTCGATGATCTCCAGTGTGTCGACGCCGAAATGCTCGACGATGCGCTCGGCGATGCGCGGTCCGATGCCCTTGATCAGTCCGGAGCCGAGATAGCGGCGGATGCCCTGGATGGTCGCGGGCAGGACCGTCGTGTAATTCTCCACCGTGAACTGCTTGCCGTACTGCGGGTGCGAGGCCCAACGGCCCTCCATCCGCAGCGACTCACCGGGCTGCGCGCCGAGGAGCGAGCCGACCACGGTGAGCAGATCGGCGCCACGGCCGGTGTCGACGCGGGCGACCGTATAGCCGTTCTCCTCGTTGCTGTACGTGATCCGCTCAAGAACGCCTTCGAGCACGGCCGGGTTGGACATGATCCGACGCTACCGTCTGGGTACGACAGCCGGCCCGCCCTGTGGACAACCTCGGCGCCGGAGAGCCGCACCTGTGGACAACTCCCTCTCGGGCAGGGCTCCGAGGAAGCGGCCGGAAAAGCTTTAGGGGCCCGGTCCACCGGACCGGGCCCCACGCGCTCCCCCCTCCGAACAAGGCTTCCCGATCCCCCCGGACCCCTCCCCGGAAGCCTTGATGCCATGTACGACCACCGTCACCCCGAAAGGGTTGCACGGTTGCGGGCAGTTATTCTTTCTGCCACCAGAAAAGGTGACAGAAGATGACAGACACGCCTATTTGGTCATGAGGGACCATGAGAGCGCCTTCGTCGCGACAGGCGGGCCGCCCTTACAGCACATGCCTCACATACCGCTCCGCGACGTCCGCCAGCAGCTCCGCACCGTCCCGCACCCACAGGGTGTCGTTGAAGAGTTCGACCTCGATCGGCCCTTCGTATCCGGCGGCGTCGACCCGTTCGCGCCATGCGCGCAGGTCGATGGCGCCGTCACCGATCAGACCGCGGCCGTTCAGCACCCCGGCGGGCAACGGCGTCGTCCAGTCGGCCAGTTGGAAGGAGTGGATCCGGTCCCCCGCCCTGGTGATCGCCGCCGGGGCCCGGTCGTCCCACCAGAGGTGGTAGGTGTCCACGACGACCCCGACCTGCTCGACGGGAAAGCGCTCGGCGAGATCCAGCGCCTGGTCGAGTGTGGAGACGACGCAGCGGTCGGACGCGTACATCGGGTGCAGCGGCTCGATCGCCAGCCGTACGCCGCGCTCACCGGCGTACGGCGCCAGGATCGCGAGCGCGTCGGCGATCCGTTCTCGCGCCCCGTACAGATCGCGGCTGCCGGGCGGCAGTCCGCCCGACACCAGGACGAGGGTGTCGGTGCCGAGGGTCACCGCCTCGTCGATCGCCGCGCGGTTGTCGTCCAGGGCGTCGGCCCGTGCCACGGGGTCGCTCGCCGTGAGGAAGCCGCCGCGGCACAGGGTGGTGACGGCGAGTCCGGCGTCGTGCACGAGCTTGGCGGCCGCCTCCGTGCCGTACGCCCGCACGGGCTCCCGCCACAACCCCACGCCGGGGACGCCGAGTCGTACGCACGCCTCGGTGAGCTCGGGGAGGGTGAGCTGCTTGACGGTCATCTGGTTGATGCTGAAGCGGCTGAGGTCGCCCGGCAGCCCCCTCGCACCCGCGCCCGTCACATCCGCCGCTTCGGTCACGTCGGTCGTCTCGTTCAGGTCCGTCACTGGTCGACTCCGTACACGCCGAGCAGGGACTTCATCCGGTCTTCGGCCGCCACCGGGTCCGGGAACAGGCCCAGCCCGTCCGCCAGTTCGTACGCCCGCGCGAGATGCGGGAGCGAACGGGCCGACTGGAGGCCGCCGACCATGGCGAAGTGATCCTGGTGGCCCGCCAGCCAGGCCAGGAACACCACACCCGTCTTGTAGAAGCGGGTGGGCGCCTGGAAGAGATGACGCGACAGCTCGACCGTGGGATCGAGCAGTTCCCTAAATCCCTTCGCGTCGCCCGTGTCCAGGACACGGACGGCTTCGGCGGCCACCGGCCCGAGCGGGTCGAAGATGCCCAGCAGCGCATGACTGAAGCCGCGTTCGTCGCCCGCGATCAGTTCGGGGTAGTTGAAGTCGTCGCCCGTGTAGCAGCGCACGCCCTGCGGGAGACGCCGGCGCAGCTCGACCTCGCGCCGCGCGTCCAGCAGCGAGACCTTGATCCCGTCGATCTTGTCCGGGTGTTCGGAGATGACCTGGAGGAACGTCTCGGTGGCCGCGTCGAGGTCCGAACTGCCCCAGTAGCCCTCCAGCGCCGGGTCGAACATCGGGCCGAGCCAGTGGAGCACCACGGGTTCGTCCGCCTGCCGCAGCAGATGGGCGTAGACGGCCAGATAGTCCTCCGGCCCCTCGGCCGCCGCGGCGAGCGCGCGTGAGGCCATCAGGATGGCCCGGGAGCCGGTCTCCTCGACGAGCGCGAGCTGTTCCTCGTACGCCGCCCGCACCTCCTCCAGAGAGTGTGCTCCCGGCGCGAGTTGGTCGGTGCCCACCCCGCACGCGATCAGGCCTCCGGTGGACCGCGCCTCCGCCGCCGAACGGCGGATCAGCTCGGCCGCCCCCGCCCAGTCCAGGCCCATGCCGCGCTGCGCGGTGTCCATGGCCTCCGCGACCCCGAGGCCGTGTGACCACAGATGGCGGCGGAAGGCGAGCGTGGTGTCCCAGTCGACGACGACCGGCGCTCCGGGGCTGCTGTCGGCGTACGGGTCGGCCACGACGTGCGCGGCGGAGAAGACCGTACGGGAGACGAGAGGAGCGGCGTCGGCGCCCTTGGTGACGAAGGCGGCAGGTTCCCGGCGCGGCACGTACGTACGCAGCCTGCCGTCCGCGTCCGGGAGCCGGAGCCCCTGGCCCGGCTTCCTTACGGAGGGAGCGCCGGACGCCGTGGGGGGTGTGGTCCGGGTGGTCACAGTGAGAGCTCCGGTACGTCGAAGCGCCGTCCCTGCGCCGAGGACTTGAGCCCGAGTTCCGCGAGTTGTACGCCGCGCGCGCCGGCGAGCAGGTCCCAGCGGTACGGCTCGCCGAGCGCGACGTGGCGCAGGAAAAGCTCCCACTGCGCTTTGAAGCCGTTGTCGAACTCGGTGTTGTCCGGGATCTCCTGCCACTGGTCGCGGAAGGACTCGGTGGCGGCCAGGTCCGGGTTCCAGACGGGCTTGGGGGTGGCGCTGCGGTGCTGGACGCGGCAGCGGCGCAGGCCGGCGACCGCCGAGCCGTGGGTGCCGTCCACCTGGAACTCGACGAGTTCGTCGCGGTTGACGCGTACCGCCCAGGAGGAGTTGATCTGGGCGACGATGCCGCCCTCCAGCTCGAAGATCCCGTAGGCGGAGTCGTCGGCGGTGGCCGCGTACGGCTTGCCCTGCTCGTCCCAGCGGCGCGGGATGTGTGTGGTGATGTGCGCCGAGACGGAGTTGACCCTGCCGAACAGCTCGTGCAGGACGTACTCCCAGTGCGGGAACATGTCGACGGTGATGCCGCCGCCGTCCTCGGTCCGGTAGTTCCAGGAGGGTCGCTGCGACTCCTGCCAGTCGCCTTCGAAGACCCAGTAGCCGAACTCGCCCCGTACGGAGAGGATCTCGCCGAAGAAGCCGCCGTCGATGAGGCGCTTCAGCTTGAGCAGGCCGGGCAGGAAGATCTTGTCCTGGACCACACCGTGCTTGATGCCGGCGCTCTGGGCGAGGCGGGCCAGGTCGAGAGCGCCTTCGAGGTCGGTCGCCGTCGGCTTCTCCGTGTAGATGTGCTTCCCGGCAGCAACGGCTTTCTTGATGGCCTCGACCCGCGCGGAGGTGACCTGCGCGTCGAAGTAGATGTCGACGGTGTCGTCGGCGAGGACGGTGTCGAGGTCGGTGGACCACTCCGTGAGGCCGTGTCGCTCCGCGACCTCCCTGAGGGCGTGTTCACGGCGCCCGACGAGGACGGGCTCGGGCCACAGCACCTCACCGTCGCCGAGGTCCAGTCCGCCCTGTTCCCGGATCGCGAGGATGGAGCGCACCAGGTGTTGCCGGTACCCCATCCGCCCCGTGACGCCGTTCATGGCGATCCGCACTGTCCTGCGTGTCACGAAGTTCCCTCCATACGGCCGTAGCAAGCGCTTTCTATAGGGTATGAAGCTAGCCTGCCGAAAGCGACCGGACAAGAGTCCGGCGCCGATCCACCGCATCACCCACCTTCCGGAGGAACCGCCGATGACAGTCACCCTGGCCGATGTGGCGGCCCGCGCCCGGGTGTCGCCCGCCACCGTTTCCCGTGTGCTGAACGGCAACTACCCGGTGGCCGCATCCACCAGGGAGCGCGTACTGCGGGCGGTGGACGAGCTCGACTACGTGCTGAACGGGCCGGCCAGTTCGCTCGCCGCCGCCACGTCGGACCTGGTCGGGATCCTGGTGAACGACATCGCCGACCCGTTCTTCGGGATCATGGCCGGGGCCGCGCAGACAGAGATCGGCGGCCAGGAGGGAACCGGGCGGGCGGGCGGCGAGAAACTCGCGGTCGTCTGCAACACGGGCGGCTCCCCGGAGCGGGAACTGACCTATCTCACCCTCCTCCAGCGCCAGCGGGCCGCCGCCGTGATCCTCACCGGCGGGGCACTTGAGGACCCCACTCATATCGCGGCGATGTCCGCCAAACTGGCCAAACTCGCCGACGCGGGAACGCACGTCGTGCTGTGTGGGCGGCCCCCGCTGCCGGGGAGCAGCGCGGTCGTCGCGTCGCTGGCGTTCGACAACCGGGGCGGCGGGCGGCGACTGACCGAGCATCTGCTGGCTCTTGGGCACCGCAGGATCGGGTATGTCGCGGGGCCGGCGGAGCGGACCACGACCCGGCACCGGCTGGAGGGCCACTGGTCGGCGCTGGCCGCCGCGGGACTGACCGAGGACCAGGGCCCGCTGACGGTGCACGGCCCCTATGACCGGCGCTCGGGCTACGAGGCGACGCTGGAGTTGCTGCGGCGCTCGCCGGATCTGACGGCGGTGGTCGCCGCGAACGACACGGTGGCGCTCGGCGCCTGCGCGGCGGTGCGTGACCAGGGGCTGCGCATCCCCGAGGACATCTCGGTGGCGGGCTTCGACGACCTGCCGTTCTCGGTCGACGCGGTACCGGCACTGACGACGGTGCGGCTGCCCCTGTACGAGGCGGGGGCACGAGCCGGGCGGCTCGCGATGGGGACGGAGGCCCCGCCACCGGGCGGGATCGCGACGATCGCCGCGGAGTTGATGGCGCGGGCCTCGACGGCGCCACCACGGGGCTGAGCCGGGCGGGACCGTTGGGGTGGGCGGGGTTGGTAGGTCGTACGGGGGTTGGTGGGGTGGGCGGGGCCAAAGGGGGAGATGGGGCCGGTGGGGCCGGGCGACGACCGGCTGGTGGTTCACCCGATCGAGCGTCTTGCCGATCTTGGCGACCTCGACGTACTGTTGACTCAGTCAAGAAAAATTGGATGAGTGAAGGGTCGGGGGACCATGACCATTCAAGAAGTCCGCGCGTTCAACCGCTTCTACACCAACCTCATCGGCGCGCTGAATTACAGCAAGCACCTCTACACGCCGTACACGCTGACCGAGTCACGGCTGCTGTACGAGCTCGCGCACACGCCACGTACGGACGCGGCGGAGCTCCGTGCCGAGCTGTCCCTGGACGCGGGCTATCTGAGCCGAATGCTGACCAAGTTCGAGCGTGAGGGGCTGGTTGAGCGCGCCCCGTCGCAGGAGGACGCCCGGCGCCGGCGGATCACCCTGACCCGGCAGGGGCGTGGGACCGCCGCGCTGCTCGACGAGCGGTCGCGTGAAGCGGTCGGCGCCCTGCTGGACCGGGTCGAGCCGGACGAACGCCCGCGCCTCGTCGAGGCGTTGCGGACGGCCAGGGAAATACTGAGCGCGGGCGGGACGCCCGCGGACGGCCGCCGGGCATCCGCCAGCCGCGCGGGGCCGGTGCTGCGGGATCCCGTCCCGGGTGACCTGGGCTGGATCGTGCAACGGCACGGCGCGGTCTACGCGGCGGAGTACGGGTGGGACGCCACCTTCGAGGGCCTCGTCGCCAGGATCGTCGCCGACTTCGCCGCGGATCACGACGAGCGGATGGAGCGGGTGTGGATAGCCGAACTCGACGGGCGGCCGGTGGGCTCCGTGATGTGCGTGCGGGACGAGGAGGCGCCGGGCGCCGCGCGCCTGCGCCTGCTCCTGGTCGAGCCCGAGGCGCGCGGGCACGGTCTGGGTGAGCGAATGGTCGGGGCGGTTGTGGGTTTCGCCCGCGATGCGGGGTATCGGGAGGTGGTGTTGTGGACCAACGACCTACTGACCGCTGCTCGCAAGCTGTACGTGCGGGCGGGGTTCACGCTGGTCGCCGAGAAGCCGCACCATTCCTACGGAGCGGACCTGGTCGGCCAGGACTGGCGGCTCCCGCTCGCCGACGAGTCCGTCGTGGACTCTGCCTCGTGAAAGGAAACACGGCGTGAAATTCGCCTTCTCGACCCTCGGTGTCCCCGGCCTCCCCATTCCCGAGGTCGCCGCCCTCGCCAGTGGGGCCGGCTACCAAGGTGTGGAGTTGCGCGCCCATCCGGAGGAGCCGGTGCACCCCGGCATCGGTTCGCGGGAACGGGCCGCCGTGGTGGACGAGTTCAAGCGTCACGGGGTCGAGATCCTGTCGGTCGCGGGCTATGTGCGGGTGGCCGCGGAAGGCGGCGACGAGGAGCAGTTGAGCGAGGACCTGCACGAACTGATCCGGCTGGCACGGGACCTGGGCGCGTCGTACGTACGCGTCTTCCCGGGCGGCGGCGACCAGGACCCGGAGGCCGCCGACGCGACGGCCGCCCGTCGACTGGCCGCGGCGGCCCCCCTCGCCGCGGATTCGCAGGTGCGGATCCTGCTGGAGACGCACGACTCCCACCGCACGGGCGCCGACGCGATCCGCGTCCTCGGTCTTGTCGGCCACAAGCAGGTGGGTGCGCTCTGGGACGTGATGCACACCTGGCTCGGCGGGGAGCGCCCGGTCACCAGCCATGCGTCGCTGTCGCCCCACCTCGGCTACGTACAGGTCAAGGACATCGCCTCGGCCGAGGACACCACGCCGTTGGCGCTGGGCGCGGGAGTCCTGCCGTTGGGCGAGTGCGTCGGTCTGTTCGCAGGGGACGGGGACGACGGGTGGCTCTGCTGGGAGTACGAGCGGCGCTGGTACCCGGAAGCGGCGGACCTCCCCGACATGCTGATCCCGGGCCGCGAGCATCTGGAAGCACTGCTGGCGCGGGGGCACTGACCGAAGACCCGAAGAGATGCGGAGCCAGGACCTCCGCCCGGGGCCAGGGTTCGGTGGAACCCCGCGAATTCGTAGGGCGGTTGCCCGAAGGGGGTACGGATGCGTGGCCGCCTCCCCCACACCCCGGAGGCGCCAGTCCGATCGCCCCGCTTACGGCTTACCGTGCCTTTTCGATGAAATAGGCGGAATCTTCGCTTCCTGGGAACTTCCCGCAGCGTCCACCCGTCCTAGTCCATGCGCTCCCGTCGACTCTCCGCAGCGCGGTGTCGGCTCTCGTGCTCACTGCTTACGATCGCTGACTCCCCCCTCCAGGCCGCCTGCGTCCGGGCAGCACACCGCCACCGGTGCGCCCCCTCGTATGCGCCGGTGGCGGTTTCGTGCTCGCGGGTTACGGACGCAGCGTCGGCATCCGCTCCATGTTCTGCTTGTCCAGCTTCGCGTCGTACGCGGCCAGCGGCTTCGCCTTGGCGGCGTCCTGCTGCACAGTCGCCGGTGCGACATCCGCCCAGTCGAGGATCCGGGCCGTGGCCTCCGCCTGCTCGTCGGCCACAAGACCGGCGACGTTGGCACCGTGGTTGGCGCCCGGCGCGGTGTAGACGTGGGTGTCGTGCGTGCCGCGGCCGGGACGGAAGCGCTCGGCGCCCCACGGGTCGTTCTCGCCGTAGACGAACATCATCTGGTTGGCGTTGCGGCGGACCCAGTTGTCGACGGACGCCATCTCCCACGGCCTGAACTTCATGGGGATCTCGCGCGGGACGAAGTTCCGCGGCGGCTGGTAGCCGTAGCGGCTCAGGTCGCCCAGGTGGGGCAGCTTGATGGCGGGGGACCCGAGTTCGGTGCCGGCCTGGTAGTAGTACGGCGTGTACGGGGCGAGGCCCTGGTCCGTGTAGAAGGAGAAGCCGGAGATCGCGTCGATGATGTTGTAGATCTCCTCGTCCGACGCGGTGGCCGCCGGGATGTCGGCGCAGTCGGCTTCCAGGCTGTACTGCCAGAAGGCCCAGACGAAGTCGAGCACCACGGCTTCGTACGCCTTGTCGAGCGTGCCGACGGTGGTGAACGTCGCGCCTTCGGCCTCGGCCCACGCCTTGTACATCTTCTGCAGCGGCTCACGTCTGATCAGCGCCTCGCGCTGCACGGCGTTGAGCTTGGCGCGGCACTCCGCGGTGCCGACCTTCTCGAAGAAGCGGTCGTAGGCGGAATCCTCCTTGTTGACCACGTCGTTGGGTGCGACGTAGGCGACGACGCCGTCCATGTCACGGGGGTGGAAGCGCTCGTAGTACGTGGCGGTCATGCCGCCCTTCGAGCCACCGGTGGCGAGCCACTTCTGCGGGTAGATCTTCTTCAGCGCGCCGAAGATCCGGTGCTGGTCGGCCGCGGCCTGCTCGTAGTCGAGCTTGGACCAGTCGGCCGGATCGGGACGGGACGGTGTGAAGAAGCGGTATTCGAGCGAGACCTGGTTGCCGTCGATGATCCGTGTCGGCTCACTGCGGCTCGGGTTGGTGGACACGCCGTACCCGCTCGTGAAGAACACGGTGGGGCGGCTGGTGTCCTTGTGCAGCAGCGTGAGGCGCTGCTTGAAGGTGCCCTTCGACGGTCGCTTGTGGTCGACGGGCTGGGTGTAGTTGAGGACGAAGTATCGGTAACCGGTGTACGGCTTCTCCTCGATCAGGCTCATCCCCGGGATGGCGAGGATCTGGTCCTTGATGTCGGGGGCCGCGGATCCCGCGTTCCCCTCGGCGGCCGTTGCCGCGCCGGCCGTGCCCAGCGTGCCGACGAGCAGCACGAGCGACAGCAGCCATCTCAGCGCCTTGCGCATTCACACTCCCTGTGTTCATGACAGACGCCCGCGAACCTAGCCGGGGAGGTGCCCACGCCGCCAGCCCCCACGAGGCGTCGCACTCGGATGGCGCCTCCGAACGCGGCGCCTTCCGCCTGCCGCGCCCGCGCCTTGGTCGAGCCGGCGCGGCCGAAGTGGCCGGCCCGGCAGGCGAGTTCGGGAGGCGCGCCGCGAGGAGGACGGCGAGCCGACGCGGGCGGGGAGCCGACGAGGCCGGGAAGCCGACGAGGGCCGGAGCGTGGTCAGGGAGGGGAGTGCGGGGAGAGGGGCCGTGGAGAGGTGAACGCGGAGGGGCACGAAGGATACGTGAAGGGAGAGTGGAGGGCGGTCCGGGCCCGAAAGCGGAACGGGCCGCCTGGCCTTCGGGACCGTAATTCCCAACCACCCCCGAAGGGGACTCGATCGCCTCCACCGACGCTTAACACGGTCGACACAACTAGGACATGGCCTTTCCCCGACCTAACCGGCGCGGCGCCTTGCCATGTCCGGAATGCCATCCTCGGACTCGCGTTCCGGACACGTTCCATCGAGCCATTCGGCCATTTATCAACCCTCCCCACGATGGCCTCAATTGGCCACCCCGGCATCTCTTCTCCCCACTCGGAACCGGGCGTTCGAGTGGTGGGTCCGACCCTCGTGACGACCGTCGCGGCGACACTCCGGGCAGGCTCGACGAGGTGCCGGGCCATCCCGGCGAGCACTCCGGCACACACCCCTCCCAGGTACCCACTCGCGACGTTCCGGACATCACCGCCCCGAAGTGACTCACGACAACCCCCAAAGGATGCTGTGATCTGCGTCACATATTCCGGGCGTGTCGCGCCACCCCCGAACACCCCGCTCCAAGGCGCAAAAGTGAAGCTGGGAGACCGTGCGGGGACCCCTCGGACCGACCTGTGACGAGTCGACAGCACAGGGCGATCACATCCCACCCTGTTCACCTCCCCCACCGGGCCGTTTGAACATACGAAGTGGAGGCGAGGTGGAGAGGTGTCATGGCCACGGGTGGCCGACACCTCGCCCGACTCGACCACGGGGGAGGCGACTCCCGCGTGACAGGCGTAACGATCGGATGACCACTCCGATCCGATGAGTGAAACGGGGGCATTAATTGACTGACGCATAGACCGAGAATCCACACTTCCCGGACCGTGCTCGACCGGACCGGATAAAGCAGCTCTTCCGGCGGCAGCACTGTGAACGAGCTTGTTGTTTCAGGCCGTCGAGCATCTCGGAATCCGGCGCCTCACCGCCGGACGACCGTGAGGTTGATACAGGTGAATCCACGAAGTGTCCTCAGAGCCCCCCACCTCGGACTGGAAAATGATCACTTGAGAATCCTTCAACTTGTCTCGCAGGGCTGCACCATGGCGCAGGTCGCTCGCAGGATGGGAATGAGCGACCGCACACTGCGCCGTAAACTGCGGACCATATGCGAACGAGTCGACGTCGAAACGCCGATCGAAGCGGTCGTGTGGGCCGTACGGCGAAGAATCGTCTGACCCCGTCCCATCAAAGAAAAAGCGCCCGCGCAACAATCACAACAATCGCAACAGTAAGAAAAGGCGGAACAAGCGCGATTGGCACCACGCGTGACAGCACCACCCAGCACCACCCAGCACCACCCACACACGCGGGCGACGAGATTACGTAATACCGGTTCGGACAGTTCGGCAGCTCGAACGGTGGAGTCGTGTGACGGTTAGCGGAGGAATCGTCACCGGCCGCCGTTCACCTGTCCGAACCTCGAACGACCTCCCACGCGGGAACGGTTTTCCCTGCTTGGCCCGCGTGGGCGGTCCGACGAAAGACAGGTCACGGCGTTCGGCCGACGTGCCGAGGATGCGCCGGCCTCGCATCGGCCTCGCATCGGCCTCGCGTCCACGGCGCCCGTACGCCCCCCTGGAACGACCGTGCGACCGCCCCCCCGTACCCGTACGGTGTCGGGCCCCTCCCACGGCCCCGACACCGCCCCTACGGGACGAACGTCGGTCCCGCACGTTTCCCAGCCCGCCATGTCCCGGCCGGGGGTGGCCGATGGCGGTCAATTCGTTGTCCGCGGCCTGCCACCCGCGATAGAAAACGCATGTGGCAGGCGTAAAGACTCAATATCCGCAGAGCCGCTTCTCCGCGTCGGCTGTCGACAGTCCCGTGGACGCATCGGTCGAACAGCTCCTCGCCCAGCTCCACTTGGGTTCTCCCGACGCCTCGGAGGTCTTCTCCTGTCCGGGCCGGAACGACAACTGGTCCGGCGTTACCGACACCGGCCCCGCGGTATTCGTGAAGCGCCTCAAAGAAAATCCCCAGGAATTGCTGAAGCGTGATCAGCGGCTCATTTCATTCGAGCGCCTGATGGATCGGGGCCAATCGCCTTTCCCTCGACCCGAATTCCTCGGTGGTGACGAGGAGCAGCGCCCGCTGGTCTTCGGGATGCTCGACGACATCCGGTCGGGCAGCGAGCTCGCCGCGGAGGAGGAGTTCACCGAGGCGACATCTGCCGAGGCCGGCCGCACGTCGGCCTCGCTGCACCGACTGCCGTTCCTGCCCGAGGACTTCCCGGGACCGGCCCCGCACCCGTACCCGCCCGTCGAGGACCGTTCGCATGTGCTGGCCCGCGCGTTCGTCGCCGCCGAGGGGACGGGCCGAGGGGAACTTCATCAGGACCACGGGGCGGCCGGGATCGCCGTACGGCCCCTTCCGCTGTCCACCAGGGGCGTTGGCGGACGCGGGCCGGACGCAACGGCAACCGCGCGACGTTCCGTGGGAGTTCGGGGAGACCCGGCACCACCACGGCGCAGGACGGCTCCGGGCCTGGCTCCCGGGGTCGGCCGACGCCTCCGCGGAGAACGCCCCGGAGAACGCCCCGCACCGTGCCCGGCTGCGTGCCCTGGCCCGCGACCGGCTCGGCTCCCGTCTGTGGACCCGGCCGGCCGACCGGTCCGAGGCCGCCCAACTGCCACCCGGCAGGGGAGGAGCGGTCCTGCTGCACGGTGCCCCCAGCACCGGCTGGCTGGTCCCCTCCCCTGCCGGTGACCACACCCCCCTGCTCACCGGCGAAGAGGTCACCGGGGGCGACCCGGCGCTCGACCTCGGCCGGGTCCTCGGCGAACTCCACGAACTGCGCTCCGCAGCCACGCGCGGTCTCGGCACCGCCGGCCAGGGCCCTCCCGTGGACCGTCCGGCCGCGGCCCGCGCCCTGCTCGCCGGCTACCTCCGTACGGAGGAGGTCACGGCGGACGCCGGCGCGAACCTCCTTGACGAGGACGCCACGGCCGCGCCCCCGCCGGGGAACCGCGCGTGCCGCCACCCTCCGGCTCGCCGTCCACATGCGGGACTTCGCGTCCTTCGTCGGCCGGCACGAGGACCTGCGCCACTACGACGATCTGCCGGCGGAGACCCTCGACGCGGACGGCGCCCCCACCCTCCGGTGGTGAGACCCCGGCACCGCCCTCACGCCCCCGCGACGGTGGCGCGCTCCTCCTCGGGCTCCGCCCCCGGTCCGGTCCCGGGACCCGCCCCGGCATCTGCCTCGCCGATGAAGCTGCTCCACAGCCGCGCGTACGAGCCGCCGAGCGTCAGCAACTCCCCGTGCGTACCGTCCTCCACGACCCGGCCGTGGTCCAGCACGACCACCCGGTCGGCGCGTGCCGCCGTCGTCAGCCGGTGCGCGACGACCAGCGTCGTCCGCCGGCCCGACAGCCGGTCCGTCGCCTGGTTGACCAGGGCCTCGGAGGCGAGGTCGAGCGCGGCGGTCGCCTCGTCCAGGAGCAGGACGTCCGGGTCGACCAGCTCCGCGCGGGCCAGGGCGATCAACTGCCGCTGACCGGCCGAGAGATTACGGCCCCGCTCGGCGACCTCGTGCAGATAGCCGCCGTCCAGCGTGGCGATCATCTCGTGCGCGCCCACCGCGCGGGCCGCCGACTCCACCTCCGCGTCGGTGGCACCCGGCCGCCCGTAGGCGATGGCGTCGCGCACCGTACCGGCGAAGAGATACGCCTCCTGCGGTACGACGCCGAGCCGGTGCCGGTACGCGGTCATGTCCAGGTCGCGCAGGTCGGTGCCGTCCGCCGTGACGCGGCCGGACGTCGGGTCGTAGAAGCGGGCGACGAGCTTGACGAGCGTCGACTTGCCCGCGCCCGTCTCGCCGACGAAGGCGACCGTCTGACCCGCGGGAATACGGAGGTTGACGCCCATGAGGGCGGTCTCCTCCTGGGCCGGGGCCTTCGCCGGGACGACGGCTCCGTCCGGGTCGCCGGCGCCGCCGCCCTCGGCCAGGCCGCCTTCCAGGTTCCCGTACGCGAAGTGCACGTCCTCGAAGGCGATCTCGCCGCGCAGCGACGGGACGTCGAGCGGTGTGGCCGCCTCCGCCGTGGACGTCGGTTCGCGCAGCAGCTCCTGGATGCGGCCGAGCGAGACGGTGGCCTGCTGGTAGCCGTCGAAGACCTGCGACAGCTGCTGCACCGGCGCGAAGAACAGCTCGATGTACAGGAGATACGCCACGAGCGCGCCGGTCGTCAGCGTCCCGGCCTCCACCCGGCCCGCGCCGACGATCAGCACCGCCGCCGCGGCCACCGAGGACAGCAGCTGGACGAAGGGGAAGTAGACGGAGATCAGCCACTGGCCGCGCACCCGCGCCTGCCGGTAGTGGTCGCTGCGGTCGGCGAACCGCCGCGCGCCGTCCTTCTCCCGGCCGAAGGCCTGGACGATACGGAGCCCGGACACCGACTCCTGGAGGTCGGCGTTGACGACGCTGATCCGCTCTCGCGCCAGCTCGTACGCCTTGACGCTCTTGCGCCGGAAGAAGACGGTGCCGACGATCAGCACGGGCAGGGTCGCGAAGACGACCAGTGCCAGCTCCACGTCGATGACGAGCAGGACGACGAGGATGCCGAAGAAGGTGACGACGGAGACGAAGGCCGTGACGAGTCCGGTCTGGAGGAACGTGGACAGCGCGTCCACGTCGGTCGTCATGCGGGTCATGATGCGGCCGGTCAACTCGCGCTCGTAGTAGTCGAGTCCGAGCCGCTGGAGCTGCGCGAAGATCTTCAGGCGCAGCGAGTACAGGACGCGTTCGCCGGTGCGGCCGGTCATCCGTGTCTCGCCGATCTGGGCCGTCCACTGGACGAGCACGACGACCAGGCCGAGGAGCGAGGCGGCCCATACGGCGCCGAGCGCGAGCTGTTCCACCCCTTCGTCGATGCCGTGGCGGATGAGGACCGGCAGCAGCAGGCCCATTCCGGCGTCGACGGCGACGAGGGCGAGGCTGACGGCAAGGGGCGCGCCGAAGCCGCGCAGCAGGCGGCGCAGCCCGTACGACGACTCGGTGCCGACGGCGCGGGCCTCGTCGATCGACGGGAGGTCGTCGGCGGGCGGCAACGCCTCGACCTGGGCGAGGAGTTCGGGTGTGGCGCCGGGCGCCGCCGATTCCTCGGCGGGTGTCTCCTGGCGTTCCCACAGGGCGGGGGTGATGCCGCGTTCGGCGTCGAACTCGGCGTCCAGCTCCTGCTGGACGGTGCGGTCGTCCTCGGCGGCCGTGGAGACGACGGCGGCCGGGGTGTGGCCGGGGGACACGCCGCCGAGTTCGTCGGGGTCGGTGAGCAGGCGCCGGTAGAGGGCGGAGCGTTCCTGGAGTTCGTCGTGGGTGCCGATGTCGGCGAGGCGTCCGTCGTCGAGCACGGCGATCCGGTCGGCGAGGCCGAGGGTGGAGCGGCGGTGGGCGATGAGGAGCGTCGTACGGCCGGCCATGACCGAGCGCAGCGCCTCGTGGATCTCGTGTTCGACGCGGGCGTCGACGGCGGAGGTGGCGTCGTCCAGGAGCAGCAGTCGGGGGTCGGTGAGGATCGCGCGGGCCAGGGCGATGCGCTGGCGCTGGCCGCCGGAGAGGGTCAGGCCCTGTTCGCCGACGGTGGTGTCGTAGCCGGCGGGCAGTTCGGCGATGAAGCGGTCGGCCTGGGCGGCGCGGACGGCGCGTTCGATCTCCTCGTCGGTGGCGTCGGGCTTGCCGTAGGCGATGTTGGCACGGACGGTGTCGGAGAAGAGGAAGCTGTCTTCCGGTACGAGCCCGATGGCGGCGCGCAGGGAGTCGAGCGTCAGTTCGCGTACGTCGTGGCCGCCGACGAGGACGGCGCCGTGGGTGACGTCGTAGAAGCGTGGCAGGAGCAGCGACACGGTGGACTTGCCGCTGCCGGAGGAGCCGACGACGGCGACGGTCTCGCCGGGGCGGATCTCCAGGGAGAAGCCGTCGAGGACGGTGCGGCCGTCCGCGTAGGAGAACGTCACGTCGTCGAACTCGACGGAAGCCTCGGCGTCGGCGGGGAGGTCCTTGGTGCCGTCCTGGATGGACGGCTCGGTGTCGATGAGTTCGAGGACCCGCTCGACGCCGGCGCGTGCCTGCTGGCCGACGGTCAGGACCATGGCGAGCATGCGGACGGGACCGACGAGCTGCGCGAGGTAGGTGGAGAAGGCGACGAACGTGCCGAGGGTGATCTGGCCGCGGGTGGCGAGCCAGCCGCCGAGCGCGAGCATCGCGACCTGTCCGAGGGCCGGGACGGCCTGGAGGGCTGGTGTGTAGCGGGAGTTCAGCTTGATGGTGCGCAGCCGCCCGGCGAAGAGTCTGCGTCCGGCGGCGCGCAGTTTGCCGGTCTCCTGGTCCTCCTGGCCGAAGCCCTTGACGACGCGTACGCCGGAGACGGATCCGTCGACGACTCCCGCGACGGCCGCGGCCTGTGACTGGGCGTACCAGGTGGCGGGGTGCAGCCGGGTGCGGCTGTGGCGGGCGATGTACCAGAGGGCGGGTGCGACGGCGAGGGCGACGAGGGTCAGGGGCAGCGAGAGCCACGCCATGATCACGAGGGAGATGATGAAGAGCAGGACGTTGCCGATGGTCATCGGCAACATGAAGAGCAGGCCCTGGATGAGCTGGAGGTCGCTGGTGGCGCGGCCGATGACCTGTCCGGTGGACAGTTCGTCCTGGCGGCGGCCGTCGAGCCCGGCGATGGTGCCGTACATCTCCGTACGGAGGTCGTGCTGGACGTCGAGGGCCAGGCGTCCGCCGTAGTAGCGGCGGATGTAGGTCATGGCGTAGATGACGAGGGCCGCCACTATCAGGAGGCTGGTCCAGACGGCGATGGACCGGGTGCCGGTGCCGATGACGTCGTCGATGACGACTTTGGTGATCAGCGGGACGAGGGCCATGACGGCCATGCCGGCGAGGGAGGAGCCGAGGGCGAGGATCACGTTGCGCCGGTAGCGCCAGGCGTAGCCCACCAGACGGCGGGCCCAGCCCGCCGTCCGCGGCTCGTCCGTCGTACTCTCGCCGGGCTTCTCACGCTCCGGGTCTGTCCGCTCCGCCGCCACTGTTGCCGCCTCCCGTTGCCCTGTCGCTCGTTCCGGTGCGCGGGCGTCCCCCGTGGGTCACCTGCCGGATGGCATCAACGCGCCCACGTGCGGATTTCATCCCACCGCAACAGATACCCGTCGCTGGTCCCATGCGCTCGCCGGAGGACCTAGGACCGATGACCGGGTCCGGCCGGTGGGCCGGAGGCCGCGCCGGGGCCTCCGGGTCGGGGGCTCGGGGCGGGGTCGGGGTGGCGTGGTCGCTACGTGGGCAGGTGGGTCGGGGCGAACAGCTTCAGGAGGGCCGGGAGCACCACCACGGAGGGGCCGGGGGCCGCCAGCGCCTTCGAGAGGTCCTCCCGCAGCGCCTCGGGGGTCGTACGGACCGCGGGCACCCCGAAGGACTCGGCGAGCGCGACGAAGTCCGGGCGGGCCAGCTCGGTGCCGGTGCTCTCTCCGAAGGCGTCCGTCATGTACTCGCGCAGGATGCCGTAGCCGCCGTCGTCGACGATCAGCCAGGTGACGGGGAGGTCGTACTGCCGGGCCGTGGCCAGCTCGGCGATCGAGTACATGGCGCCGCCGTCGCCCGAGACCGCGAGGACGGGCTTCGTGGCGTCGGCCGCCGCCGCTCCCAGGGCCGCCGGGAAGCCGTACCCGAGGCCGCCGGCACCCTGGCCGGAGTGCATCGGGCCGGGCCAGGCGGACCAGGCCCAGTAGGCGAGGATCGTCATGTCCCAGAAGCTGGGGGAGGTGGCGGGCAGCGCCTCTCGTACGGAGGCGAGCACCCGCTGCTCCAGTGCCAGGTCCTGGGCGTCGATCCGGCTCCGTACCTTCGCGAGCACCGTACGGACCGCGTCCCGCGCGGACTCGGCGGCGGCCGGATCGTCGCGCTCGGTCACCGATTCCAGCAGCGCGGACAGGGCTTCCCGCGCGTCGGCGTGGACGCCGAGCGCCGGGAGGTTGGACTCCAGCTTGCCGAGGTCGGCCTCGATCTGGATCACCCGGCCGCGGGGGCGGAAGGTGTAGTAGTTGGAGGACAGTTCGCCGAGCCCGGAGCCGACGACCAGCACCACGTCGGCGTCCTCCAGGAAGTCGGTGGTGTGCCGGTCCTCCAGCCAGGACTGGAGCGACAGCGGGTGCTCCCAGGGGAACGCGCCCTTGCCGCCGAAGGTGGTGACGACGGGGGCGGCCAGCTTCTCGGCGAGGGCCCGCAGCTTCCCGGCGGCGTCCGCCCGTACGACCCCGCCGCCCGCGATGATCACGGGTCGCCGCGCGTGGGACAGGGCGTGGGCCGCCACGGCGATCAGCTCCGGGCGCGGCGGCAGTTCGCGCGGGGTGGCGTCGACGGCGGTGACGAGCGGCAGTGTCGTCTCCTTGAGGAGGACGTCCTGCGGGATCTCGACCCAGACGGGTCCGTGCGGCGCGGTGAGCGCGGACTCCCAGGCGGCCGCGACGGCGGACGGGATCTGGGAGGCCGTACGGACGACGTGGACGGACTTGACGATGTCGCGGAACGACGCCTGCTGGTCGCGCAGTTCGTGGAGGTAGCCGTGCCTGCCGCCGCCGAGGCCCGCCGACGGGATCTGGCTGGAGATCGCGAGCACGGGCGAGGACGCCGCCGCGGCCTCCTGGAGCGCGGCGAGCGAGGTCAGGGCGCCCGGTCCGGTGGACAGCAGCAGGGGCGCGACCTCGCCGGTGACACGGCCGTAGGCGTCGGCGGCGAATCCGGCGTTGTTCTCGACGCGCAGCCCGACGTACTCCAGGTCGGAGCGGCGCAGGGCGTCGAACATGCCCAGGGCGTGCTGGCCGGGCAGGCCGAAGACGGTGGTGGCGCCGAGGCCGTGCAGTGTCTCGACGACGAGGTCGCCGCCGCTCCGCCCGGCGGGCGGGTTCAGGGCCCGTGCCGTCTGCTCGGGGGTGTAGCGGGGGATCTCGTGGTGGTGGTCGTGTGTCACTTCGCGCGGTCCTCCGCGATCTGGCGGGACATGATCGTGATCAGTTCGTATGCCGTGTGGGAGGCGGCGACGGACGTGATCTCCGCGTGGTCGTACGCCGGGGCGACCTCGACCACGTCGGCCGACACCAGGTGGCAGGAGGCCAGTCCCCGGAGGATTTCGAGGAGTTCGCGGGAGGTGAGCCCGCCGGCCTCGGGCGTGCCGGTGCCGGGCGCGTGGGCCGGGTCGAGCACGTCGACGTCGATCGAGATGTACAGCGGGCGGTCCCCGATGCGCTGCCGGAGCTGGTCGGCGACCTCGTCGACGCCGCGCCGCATGACGTCGGCGGAGGTCACGATGCCGAAGCCCATGCGGTGGTCGTCGTCCAGGTCCTTCTTTCCGTAGAGCGGCCCGCGTGTGCCGACGTGGGAGAGAGCCTCGGTGTCGAGGATGCCTTCCTCGACGGCGCGGCGGAACGGGGTGCCGTGGGTGTACTCGGCGCCGAAGTAGGTGTCCCAGGTGTCCAGGTGGGCGTCGAAGTGGAGCAGCGCGACCGGGCCGTGCCTCTTGGCGACCGAGCGCAGCAGGGGCAGCGCGATCGTGTGGTCGCCGCCGAGGGTCATCAGGCGAGCGCCGGTGGAGAGCAGGCCGTCGGCCGCCGCCTCGATCGTGTCGACCGCCTCGTTGATGTTGAACGGGTTGGCGGCGATGTCCCCGGCGTCGGCCACCTGCGCGAGCGCGAACGGCGACGCCTCCTGGGCGGGGTTGTACGGGCGCAGCAGGCGGGACGCCTCGCGGATCGCGTTGCCGCCGAAGCGGGCGCCGGGCCGGTAGGACACCCCGCTGTCGAACGGCACTCCAACAACGACGATGTCGGCGACATCGGCGGTCCCGACCTCGTCCAGCCTGGGCAGCCGGGCGAAGGTGGCGGGCCCCGCGAACCGGGGCACACGGGAGGAGTCGACGGGCCCGCGCGGGCCGTCTTCCCGGCTCTCGGCCGCCGTGGCGCCGGGGGTGTCGGGTCCTGCTGCGCTGCTCATGCTCGTGGAGCCCTTTCGTGGTGCGTGTACGTGTCCAGCATGACCCCACCCACCGACAGTGCGTTCGGTGGCCCGGCAGGGCCGGTGTTCCGGCCGGGAACGGCGGCGGGGTCGCGCGGCTCGTGGGCCGCGCCCCGGTGGACCTCTCCGGTCACCGCGTCAGTTCGTGCTCCCGGCGGGGACGGTCGGCTCCCGGGGGCCGTCCCCGGTGGCGCCCTCCGCGCCCTCGCCCGCGAGGCGTCGGCGCCAGGCGGCCAGCACGGCCGCGTCCGTCGGCCTCGTCGCCAGGCTGACGACGACGTAGACCACCAGCGAGGCGATCAGCCCGTAGTAGATGGGCTCGTTGGCCAGGATGCCGTACGCGATCATCAGGCCGACCACCGAGAGTCCGCCCACGACCATCGCGGCGAGCGCGCCCTGCACGGTGCCGCGCCTCCACAGGAGGCCGCCGAGGATGGGCACCAGCAGGCCGCCGACGAGCAGGTTGTACGCGACGGTCAGCGCCCCGACGACGTCGTTGAGCGCGATGGCGATGCAGATGACGGCGAGGCCCATGACGAGAATGAAGGCGCGGTTGTCCCGTACCTCGTCCCGCTCCCCCGCCGTCTCGGGTCGGCCGCCCCGCTGCCCGGACAGCTCCCGCAGCCGCGCCCAGATGTCGTTGTTGGCGACGGTGGCGCAGGCGATGAGCGCGCCGGAGGACGTCGACATGACGGCGGCGAGGGCGGCGGCCAGTACCAGTCCCCGTACGCCGGGCGGGAGTTCGTCCTTGACGATGGTGGCGAACGCGTCGTCGGCGCTCGGCAGCTTCGGGTAGAGGACCTTGGCAGCGGTGCCGATGACGGCTCCGGCTATCGCGTAGACGAGACAGTAGGTACCGGCGACGGTGCCGCCCCAGCGGGCGGTGGAGTCGCCGCGCGCGGTGAACACCCGCTGCCAGATGTCCTGTCCGATCAGCATGCCGAAGGTGTAGATCAGCACGTACGTGAAGATCGTCTCGCCGCCGATGCCCAGGGGGTCGAAGTACTCCGTGGGAAGCTGCGCCTTCATCTCGCTGAAGCCGCCCGCCTTGACGACGGCGATGGGCAGCAGGAGCAGCAGTACGCCGATCGTCTTGACGACGAACTGCACCATGTCGGTGAGCGTGATCGACCACATGCCGCCGAGTGTCGAGTACGCGACGACGATCGCGCCGCCCAGGACGATGGCGACGGTGCGGTGCAGGTCGAACAGGACGTCGAAGATCGTGGCGTACGCGATGGTCGAGGTGACCGCGAGCATCAGGGTGTAGCCCCACATCACCAGTCCGGAGATGATGCCGGCGCGCCCTCCGTACCGGAGGTCGAGCATCTCGGAGACGGTGTAGACCTTCAGCCGGGCGATGCGGGCGGAGAAGAACACCGACAGGGCCAGCAGTCCGAGGCCGATGGTGAAGACCATCCAGGCGCCGGAGAGACCGTACTGGTAACCGAGGCCGACGCCACCGATGGTGGAGGCGCCGCCGAGGACGATGGCGGCCATCGTGCCGGAGTACATCCAGGGGCCGAGCCGGCGGCCCGCCACCAGGAACTCGCTCTTGGACTTGGCGCGGCGCATGCCCCACCAGCCCATGGCGAGCATGCCGGCGAGATAGACGACGATCACCGCGTAGTCCACAACCATGGGGCTTCCTCCTGATCGACTCCTGGGGGTACCGGGGGTCCGGCCTTGTGCGAGTCGACGGTAGGTGGCCGGAAAGGAACGCTGAAGTGTACGTTTCATCCATTCTTTCCGCCGCCGATGGATGGACCGTCCATGCCGGAACCTTCCGCCCCGCCTCCCACCCCGCCGGTTTCGCTGGCCGCGCTGCTCGCGGACGGCTCGCTCGGCCTGCGGCTGATCGCGGGGCTGCCGGACGCACCGACGGACCGGGTGGCCGTCCACTGGGTGCACACCTCGGAGATGGCCGACCCGTACCCGTATCTGCTCGGGGGTGAGCTGCTGCTGACGGCGGGCGTGCAGCTCACGGACGCGCACGCCGAGACCTATGTGAGGAGGGTTGTGGAGGCGGGCGCGGCGGCGCTCGGCTTCGGGGTCGCGCCGGTGTACGACACGGTCCCGGACAGCCTCGTCGAGGCGTGCGACCGGCACGGGCTGCCGCTGCTGGAGATTCCCCGGCGCACCCCGTTCACGACCGTGGCGCGCGGAGTGTGGCGGCTGATGGCGGAGGCCCGCCACCGGGAGCTGCGCAGGGTCACCGAGGCCCAGCAGGGCCTCGCCGCGGCGGCGGCCCGTCCGGACCCGGTCCCGGCGGTGCTGCGCCAGCTCGCGGTGCGGCTCGGCGGACGCGCGGTGCTGTTCGCCCCGGACGGCGCGGAGCTGCACGCGACCGGCCGCGACCCGGCGCCCGGCTGCCGCACGGCCCTGGCCCGGCTGGCCCGCGTGGTGAACCCGCCGGGCGCCACCTCCCCGCCCACCTCCGCCACCGACACCGTCGGCGGCGCGCGCCTCGCCGCCTACGCGCTGGGCGGCGGCCAGGGCCTCGTCCTCGGTGTCGCCGCCGGAGGCCGGGAGGCCGGGGACCATACCGTCACGGGCGTGGCGGTCGTCCTGCTGTCGCTGCTCACGGCGCCGCACCAGGGCGCGGCGGAGGCCGCGCGCTCGGCGGCGCTGGTACGGCTGCTGCTGGGCGCCACGCCCACCGAGGCGGCGGCGCTGCTCGGCCCCGGACCCTGGACGGTCGTGCACGCGCACGGCGGCGACACGCCCTTCGCCGCGTCCGCGCTGGCGGCGGCGCTCGGCAGCGCGCTGGCCGAGACGGACGGCGCGACCGTCCGTGTGCTCACCGACCGGCCGGTCACCGGCCAGGCGGGCTGGACGCTCGGGGTGAGTGCCCCGGCCGGCCCCGCCGGACTGGCCGAGGCGGACACCCAGGCGGAGCGCGCGCTGCGCCACGCGGAGGCCACCCGTGCCGATCTCGTCCGCCACCGGGAGCCCGGCTCCGACGCCCTCACCGCGCTCGTGCCTCCTGAAGAGGCCGCCGCTCACGCCCGCGCCCGCCTGGCCCCGATCGCCGGCTCCCCCGCGCTGGCCGAGACACTGCGCACCTGGCTGTCGCTGCACGGCAGTTGGGACCGTACGGCGGTGGCCCTGAGGGTCCACCGCAACACGGTGCGCCAGCGCATCGCCCGCTGCGCGTCACTGCTGGAGGCGGACCTGGACGAGGCGGACGTACGGATGGATCTGTGGTTCGCGTTGCGGCGGCTGTGAGAGGTGCCCGCGGTGGCCGTACCTTCCCGGCCGTCAGAGGAAACGTCCGAGAAAGGCGCGGGTCCGGGGGTTGGAGGGCCGGTCGAGCACGTCCTCAGGGGTGCCGCTCTCCAGCACGCGCCCGCCGTCCATGAAGACCACCCGGTCCGCGACCTCTTTGGCGAACCCGACCTCGTGGGTCACCACGATCATGGTCAGACCGTCGCGGGCCAGGTCGCGCATCGTGGCGAGTACTTCACCGACGAGTTCCGGGTCCAGGGCGCTGGTCGGCTCGTCGAAGAGCATCAGCTTGGGCCGCATCGCCAGCGCGCGGGCGATGGCGACCCGCTGCTGCTGGCCGCCGGACAGCTGTTTCGGGTAGGCGCCGGCCTTGTCCGACAGGCCCACGCGCTCCAGCAGCGCGAGCGCTGTCTTGCGCGCCTCGGCCTTCGGCACCCGGAGCACCCCGACCGGTGCCTCCATGACGTTGCCCAGGACGGTCTGGTGCGGAAAGAGATTGAAGTGCTGGAACACCATGCCGATGTCACGGCGCTGCCGCGTCACCTCGCGGGGGCGCAGATGGTGGACGCGGGAGCCGGAGGTGCGGTGGCCGATCAGCCGTCCGCCGACATGGATGGAGCCCGCGTCGATCTGTTCCAGATGATTGATGCACCGCAGGAAGGTCGACTTGCCGGACCCGGAAGGCCCCATGAGGACGACGACCTCGCCCGCGCGCACGTCGAAGTCGATACCGCGCAGCACTTCCAGGTGCCCGAACCGCTTGTGCACGCCGTGGGCGACCACCAGGGGCGGCGCGGCGGCGGGATCGACCGGATCGGTGCCCTGCGGGGCCTTCGCCAAGGCGTCTTGGGTCGAGATGTCCTCGCTCATGGCGTCTCCTCCTTCTCGGCGGTGGGTTCGGTCGGCGAGGTGGGCGAGGTGGGCGACGTGGCCGCGGCGGCGCGTCGGCGGAAGAGCGCGAAGTCCCAGAAGCCCTGCCGGGTCTGGCGGGTCGCTCCGCGTGCGTAGTACCGCTCGATGAACGACTGACCGACGTAGAGCACGCTCGTCATGACCAGGTACCAGAGGCAGGCCACGATCAGCAGCGGGATGGTCTCGAAGGTGCGGTTGTAGATCGACTGCACGGTGTAGAGCAGATCCGCCAGGGCGATGACGCTCACCAGCGAGGTGGCCTTCATCATGTTGATCACCTGGCTGCCGGTGGGCGGCACGATGAACCGCATCGCCTGCGGCAGCACCACGCGCCGCAGTACCCGGCTCTTGCCCATGCCGAGCGCGGCGGCGGCCTCCGTCTGCCCCTGGTCGACGCCCAGCAGGCCGCCGCGCACGATCTCGGCCATGTAGGCGGCCTCGTTGAGCCCGAGGCCGAGGATCGCGGCGAGCAGCGGGGTGATGAGCGAGTTCGTCTGTCCGCTGACGAACTCGGGGCCGAACGGCACCCCGAAGGAGATCCGGGGCAGCAGCGCCGACAGGTTGTACCAGAACACCAGTTGGACCAGGACCGGGATCCCGCGGAAGAACCAGACGTACGCGCCGCAGACGACGCTCAGCACGCGGTTCTCCGACATGCGGCCGACCGCGACGAGTACACCGCCGACGATGCCGATGAGCATGGCGATGACGGTCAGTTCGATGGTCGTGGCGATGCCCTGCCCGATGGCCTGCGCACCGAAGTAGCTACCTACGGTGGCCCATTCGAAGTTGGTGTTGGTCACCAGGAAGTGGGCGAACTGGGCGCCGAGGACGGCGAGGGCCAGGACCGACAGCCAGCGCATCGGATGGCGTACGTGGGCGGCTCCGGCCACGTCCACGGCGGGGACCGCACCCGGCTCGGCTGCGCCACCGGCATCGTCCGTGGCGGCTTTCATGGTGGAATCGGTAGAGGTGGGAGAGTGTGCGGTGGCCATGGTCGGCTCACCTCCTCACTGGGATCAGGCGTCGCCGCCGAGGTTGACTCCGGGCTCGTCGAGCTGGTTGGCGGACAGACCCCACTGCTTCATGATCTGGCCGTAGGTGCCGTTGTCGATGAGTTTCTGTATCGACTTCAGGAGTACGTCGCGCAGCGGCGAGTCCTTGGCGACGACCGCGCCTTGGTAGAGGTCGTTGAAGCCGTTGGCCTGGCCTGTTCCGGCCAGTTCGAGGTCGCCCTTCGCCTGGGAGACGAAGTACGTGAGGGGCGCCTGCGAGGAGAAGAACGCGTCGGCCCTGCCGGACCGTACGGCCAGGATCGATCCGGGCTGGTCCTTGTACGACTGGACCTTGACGGCCGGCTTGCCGTCCGTGACGCACTTCTCGGCCTGCTTCTTGATCACGCCTTCGGCGGAGCCGCCGCCCATGACGGCGATCCGCTTGCCACAGGCGGTGTCGAGGTCCTTGATGCCCTGCGGGTTCCCCTTCTTCACGGCGAAGACGACGAACTCCTGTGCCCAGTCGACGAAGTCGTTGGCGCCCTGACGGTCCTTGAAGTCCCCGATCGGGCCGATCGCGAGGTCGTAGCGGCCCGCCTTGATACCGGTCAGCGCGCTCGGCAGGCCGTCCGCCGTCACATGCTCGATCGTGACGCCGAGCAGCTGCCCGAGCGCGTCGGAGAGGTCGGCGGAGGCCCCGGTGAGGCTGTGCCCGTCGGAGCCCGCTATCTCGTACGGCGGGAAGGACCCGTTGTTGACCGAGATCAGCTTGCCGGAGGCGCGCGCCTTCTCAGGAAGCAGTGCGCTCAGTTCCTTGTCCACGGTCAGATCGGGCTTGGCCTGGTCCGCAGCCCCGGTGCTGTCCGTGGCGCCCTTGGACTGGGGCGGGTTGCTGCCGCAGCCGACGAGGACGAGGGAACAGGCGAGGGCGGTGGCGAACCCCGCACTCTTCGGGAAGCGTTTCGGGAAACTCATGAGTGGGCTCCAGATGGTGCGAGGGGAATGACGGCCGGGTCGACGGCGAACCGGCGGTTGGCCAGCACGGGCAGGGTCCGGCGGGCTGCGGACGTGATGTCGGGGTCGGCCTCGGCCCAGGCCAGTCCGCGTACGGCGGCGAGCCGGGTGCGTACGGTGCCGAGCGGGTCCACGACGAGGCTGTTGCCGATGTTGCGCGGGCCGCACTCGCCGCTCGCCGCGACCCAGCAGGTGTTCTCCAGCGCCCGCGCCGTGATCATGACCTCCCAGTGGCGCTCCTTGGCCGGGCCGCGCACCCAGGCCGCGGGCAGCGCCAGGACCTCGGCGCCGGCGTCCACGAGGAGCCGGGCCAGTTCGGGGAAGCGCACGTCGTAGCAGGTCATGAGGCCGACCTTGGTGCCGGCCACCTCGATGACGACGGGAGGCTCGTCCGCCGGGCGTACGTTCGCCGACTCCAGGTCGCCGAAGGCGTCGTAGAGATGGATCTTGCGGTACGTGCCGACCAGTTCCCCGTCGCGAAGTGCGACGAGTGTGTTGAACACCCGCCCGTCGTCGGAGGGTTCATGGATGCCGACGACGACGGCGACATGGCTGCCGACGGTCGTCGCGCGCAGCTCGCTGACGAACGGGCCGTCCAGCGGCTGGGCGACCTCGCGGATGCGGTGGCGGTCCTCGGTGAAGCGGGCCAGTACCCCTTCGGGGAGTACGAGCAGATCCGCGCCGCCCCGTTCCGCCTCGGCGGTGAGTTCCTGGCAGGCGGCCAGATTGTCCTTCCAGTCGGGGCTGGCGGCGAATTGTCCGACGGCTATGCGCATGGTGACGGCTCCGGG
This sequence comes from Streptomyces sp. S4.7, assembly GCF_010384365.1. Lineage (NCBI taxonomy): Bacteria > Bacillati > Actinomycetota > Actinomycetes > Kitasatosporales > Streptomycetaceae > Streptomyces > Streptomyces sp. S4.7. Next base: position 2,443,036 of record NZ_CP048397.1, read on the forward strand.
AGGATCAGGCGGCGGAAAGGGGAAGAGGGTGGGCGAGCGCGGCGTCGGGGACGGTCGCGAGCGTGGGGTCGGGGAAGACCACGGCGGGGTCGATGGGTTCGGGCCAGACCCCCTGCGCGTACAGCTCCTCGCAGAAGGCGCTGGTCATCTCCGCGTTGGCCTCGGCCCCGTACGGCATCCAGTCGCCGCCGAAGAGGACGGCCGACTCGGTCAGTTCGTGCAGCAGCCACGGCGTGGTGTCGGCGAGCAGCCTGCGCCGCTCGACCCAGCGGCGCTTGGACCGCTCAAGGCCCGCGAGCAGCGCGGCGGGCAGCGCGGGATGGGCCTCGACGACCTCGCGCTTGAGGGTGACGAGGTGGATTCCGGGGACGAAACCGGTGGCCGCCCAGTAGGCGCGCTCGGCCGCCCGATGGTCGTCCAGCAGATGCCGGAAGCGACTGTCGCGGGTGAAGAGTTCCGCGGGCATGAACGGGCTGAGTATCGCGTCCAGCCGGCCCGCGGCCAGCTCACCCTCCAGCGTCTCGCCCTCACCCATGGCGCGGACGTTCGGCGGAAGCGGTCTGCCGCCCAGCCGGTCCTTGCCCGGCTCCCCCGCCGTCAGCGGGCCCACCCGCCAGGTCACCCCGGCGAGATCGACGCCCTCCGCCCGCAGCAGGGCGCGGGTCCAGGTGTTGCCGGAGTCCGGCCAGCCGGTGAGTCCGACCCTGGTCCCGGCGAGCTGGGCGAGGGTACGCAGCGGACTGTCCACCCGTACGAGGACGCAGCGCTGGCGGAATCCGCGCATGACGAACGCGGGCAGGCCGACCAGCCGGTCGTCGCCCGCCGCGCGGGCCTGGACGTAGCGGCTGAACGAGGTCTCGCCGCCGTCGAGTCCGGGTTCGGCGAGTACGTCCGGGGTGGTGTCGCGCGAGTCGACCCAGACGGCGAAGCCCGCGACGTCCACCAGCCCGGAGGCCAGCGGTACGACATGGTCCCAGTCGCGAAGTCCCAGGCGGATCACGGGAGATGACGCGGACGACGACGCGGGCTTCGGCGCGGACTTCGGCGCGGGGGAAGACACAGCGGGCACTCCTTGCATTCAACGCACTTCACACATAGCTCACTTTCGGCCACATTCGGCCGGGCGATGGCTGGAACACTATTGTTCAGCCATGGGGCAAACAAGGTCTTGTTTGTTCCCGAACATAATTTCTTCGTGCGGTAACCTGCCGTCATCCGCCGCACGGCGGAGCGGGGCGCGGCCCGGACAGGCATGGGGTGGGGCAATGCAGGAGAACCTGGTGACCAGGACCGGACTGGCCGCACACATCCCGGACTCCAGCGCACGCGGGATCGCGGCCGCGATGACCGACCTCATCAGATCCGGCGAACTCGCGCCCGGCAGCACCCTGCCCACGGTGCGCGGCCTCGCCGCCGAACTCGGCGTCAGCCCCGGCACCGTGGCGGAGGCGTGGGCGGCGCTGCGCAGGCATCGGATGATCACCACGCTCGGCCGCCGGGGCAGCGTCGTCAGCGGGCCGCCGACCGTCCCGCACCCGGCCCGTTTCGAGCGTGTGGGGGACCTCGGGTCCCATCTCACGCTGGATCTCGCCGTGGCCGCCCCGGACCCCGCCCTGCTGCCCGCGCTGGAGGACGCCCTGCTCGCCGGGGCGCGGAGTCCGCGGCTCAACGACTACTCCCGTTGCGCCATCACACCCGCACTGCTGGATGCCGTGCGGGACACCTGGCCGTTCGAGCCGGGCGCCTGGACGGCCGTGGGCGGCGGCTACGAAGGCGTACAACTGCTCTGCCAGTCCCTGATCGTGCCCGGCGACCGGGTCGCGGTGGAGGAACCGACGGCGGCGCGACTGCTGGACATCCTCGAAGCGCTCGACGCGCAGATCCTGCCGGTCGCCTGCGACACCGAGGGGCCGCGCCCCGACTCCCTGGCCGAGGCGCTGCGGCAGCGTCCCGCGCTCTTCCTGCACCAGTCACGGGCGCAGGCGCCGTGCGGCTGGACGGTCAGCGAGGAACGGGCCGCCGCGCTGGCCGCGTTGCTCGAAGGCTCCCCGAACGTCGTCGTGATCGAGGACGACGGCATCGGCCCCGTCGCCATGGGCCCGGCGGCGAGCATCGGCGCCCATCTCCCGCACCGGACGGCGCTGGTGCGCTCGTACTCCAAATCGTACGGGCCCGACCTGCGCATCGCGGTGGTCGGCGGGCCCAGGGAAGCCGTGGAGCGGGCACGGGTGTTGCGTACGTTCGGTACGGGGTGGACCAGCCGGATCCTCCAGGACGCCCTGGCGTATCTGCTGACCCACGACGACACGACCCGCCGCGTACGGGCCGCCGCGCACCGCTACGACCTGCGCCGCCGCGCGCTGGCAGACCGCCTGGCCGGCCACGGCGTGGACACCGCCAACCGGGACGGGCTGATGCTGTGGGTACCGGTCGCGGACGAGACGTCGGCGCTGGTCACCCTGGCGGCGCGGGGCGTCACCGTCTCCCCGGGCAGCCGCTTCTGCGTCTCCTACGCCGCCCCTCACGTACGGATCGCCACCAGCCGCCTCACGGAGGATCCGCAGGCGCTGGACGAGGCGGCGGCACTGATCGCCCTGGCGGCATCGGCCTCGACGGGTCGACCGGGCTGATCGCGCCCGTCACCCGGGTCGGCAGCGCGGTCGAGCAGTTCACCACCCGCGATCGCCGCATCCCGAAGAGGCTGTGACGCCGCTGACACCCCCGCTCTCTGGACACCCGTGCGAACCGCTGGGTAACTTGGACTGAGCAAGCGCTTAGACATGTTCCGGCAGTGATTCGAACCGAAGGAGAGGGCTTCCGTGCGCCGTAGCGTTTACAACGAGGACCACGAGGCGTTCCGGGAGACCCTCCGCGCCTTCATCGAGGCCGAGGTCGTGCCCGTCCACGACGAGTGGTACGCCGAGGGCCTGGTCCCCCGCGATTTCTACTACAAGCTCGGTGAGCTGGGCATCTTCGGTATCGAGGTGCCGGAGGAGTACGGCGGCGCGGGCGAGGAGTCGTTCAAGTTCCAGGCGATCATTTCGGAGGAGTGCGCCCGCGCGGGCGTCTCCTTCGGAGGTTCCGGCGTGCATGTCGCGCTCTGCCTGCCCTATGTGAAGGCGTACGCCACCGAGGAACAGAAGAAGCGGTGGCTGCCCGGCTTCGTGACCGGCGAGACCATGTACGCCATCGCCATGACCGAGCCCGGCACCGGATCCGACCTCGCGGGCATGAAGACCACGGCCAAGCTCTCCGCCGACGGCTCGCACTACGTCCTCAACGGGGCGAAGACCTTCATCACCGGCGGCGTGCACGCCGACCGGGTCATCGTCTGCGCCCGCACCGCCCCGCCGAGCCCGGAGGACCGCAGGCACGGGATCTCGCTCCTCGTCGTGGACACCCGGTCCGAGGGGTACGCGGTCGGCCGCAAGCTCGACAAGCTCGGCCTGAAGTCCTCCGACACCGCCGAACTGTCCTTCACCGACGTCCACGTGCCCGCCGAGGACCTGCTCGGCGAGGAGAACAAGGGCTTCTCCTACCTCGGTCAGAACCTGCCGCAGGAGCGCCTGGGCATCGCCGTCGGCGCGTACGCGCAGGCGTCGGCCGCGATCCGGTTCGCCCAGAACTACGTGCAGGACCGCACCGTCTTCGGCAAGACCGTCGCCTCCTTCCAGAACACCAAGTTCGAACTCGCCGCCTGCAAGGCCGAGGTCGACGCCGCCGAGGCCGTCTGCGACCGCGCCCTCGAGGCCCACGACGCGGGCGAGCTGTCCGCCGCCGAGGCCGCCTCCGCCAAGCTCTTCTGTACGGAGGTCGCACACCGCGTGATCGACAAGTGCCTCCAGCTGCACGGCGGCTACGGCTACATGAACGAGTACCCGATCGCCCGCCTGTACGCCGACAACCGCGTCAACCGCATCTACGGCGGCACCAGCGAGGTCATGAAGATGATCATCGCCAAGTCCATGGGCCTGTAGGGCGCGCTGAGCGATCAGCGCCATGAACGCACTGGAGTCCCTCCTCGAACTGCTCGACCTGGAGCGGATCGAGGAGGACATCTTCCGCGGCCTCAGCCGCTCGGCGGCCATCCCGCGCGTCTACGGCGGCCAGGTCGCCGCGCAGGCCCTGGTGGCCGCGGGCCGTACCGTCCCCGCCGACCGCCCTGCGCACTCCCTGCACTCGTACTTCCTGCGGGCGGGCGATCCGGACGCGCCGATCGTCTACACCGTCGACCGCATCCGCGACGGCCGGTCCTTCACCACACGCCGGGTGGTGGCCGTCCAGCACGGCCGGCCGATCTTCCATCTCTCGGCGTCCTTCCAGACGTACGAGGAGGGCCTGGAGCACCAGGAGCGGATGCCGGACGCGCCCGATCCGGAGAGCCTGCCGACGGCGGCCGAGCTGCTGCCGCGGTACGCGGACCGGTTCACCGACCCGTCCGTGGCCGACCGGCTGATCCAGGCGCGCGCCGCGGTGGATCTGCGGTACGTGGACGCCCCGCCGTATGCCACCGCCGGGCAGCCGCGCGAGCCCCGCTCGCAGGTGTGGTTCCGCGCGGTCGGCAAGCTCGCCGACGACCCACTGCTGCACGTCTGCCTGGCGACGTACGTCTCCGACATGACACTGCTCGACTCGGTGCTGCTCGCGCACGGCCGGGGCGGCTGGGCGAGCGGTGACATCGTCGGGGCGAGCCTGGACCACGCGATGTGGTTCCACCGCCCCTTCCGCGCGGACGAATGGCTGCTGTACGACCAGACGTCGCCCTCCGCCTCCGGCGGCCGGGGACTCGGCCAGGCGCGAATCCACACCCAGGACGGACGGCTGGTGATCTCGGTCATCCAGGAGGGCGTCATGCGGGTGCCCCGCGCCTGACGCCGCGTCAGCGATTGCGCCGGCGCGTGACCTCGGACTGCGCCAGGCGCACCGCCTCCTTCAGCTCCACGGCCGCCGCGCCCTGCGCCTTGGCCAGCGTCAGCAGCGTCTCGACGCGCCAGGGCTCGGGGAGGTCGGACTCGACCGTGCCGTACGGCCGTTCGCGTCCGAGGTCGGCCGTGGTGGGCAGCGCGGTGCCGATGTACACGTCGATCAGCCGGACCGTCTCGTTGAGGTGCCGGCGGAGCTTGTCCCACTGCTCGGCGGCCACCTCGATCCGGTCGCGCTGCTCCCGCAGGGAGTCGACGTCGTCCGTGGTCATCAGGCGCTTCGCGTGGCGGCAGCGCAGGAGCGAGATCTGTTCGAGCGCCGCGGCGGAGGTGCTCAGGTCCTCACGCTGCCGGTCGCGCCTGCGGTATTCGCGCGTCTTCAGCACGCCGAGGACCGTCAGCGCCAGGGTGGCGATCCCGACGCAGAGCGCCACCAGGGGGGTCGCCCAGCCGGGCGGGGAACCGGCGGCCATCGCGGTGAGGGCCTCGACGGAAGGCTGCTTCAGCGGCGGGGAAGCGAGGGGGTGCATGACTTTTCCGTTCGTGCGGGATCGGAGCGCTGCGGTCGGAAGGGGCGGGGGCCACTGCCCTGCCACCGCGCGAGGAGCCGGATGGGCCCTGCGTCGTGCTCGGACAGGGCGTCAGGAGCGGGGCGGCCAGACGAGTTCGGCCAGTCCGTCCATGTCGGTCATGACGATCTGGCGGTATCCGCTGCGGGCCACGCCGAGCGCCTTGAGCTCCTTGAAGGCGTTCTCCACGGTGGAGCGGCCGACGAGCAGGGCGTCGGCGAGATCCGTCTGGCGTATGCCGGCGATCCGGACCCCGAGCGGGTCCTTCTTCCCCGAGACGGTCGCCAGGTGGTACAGCAGGGCGCCCACCCTGGCCAGGGCGGGGCGCCCGAACGTGCCGTAGATCATCTCGTCGCTGCGGTTGCGCGCTTCGAGACTGCGCAACAGCGCCATCTGCACGTCGGGCTGGCGGGTGAGTACGGAGTGCATCCGCGCGGTCGTGAGGCTCATGACCCAGGTGTCACCGAGGCAGACCGTACGGCCCCCGGCGTGCGAGCCGACGAGATTGGCCTCGCCGAGAAGCTGCCCGACACCGCGGAAACGGACCAGCTTCGTACGGAGGTGGGTGCGCTCCCGCGCGACGCAGCCGCCCAGGACGATATGAACCGCGCCGTCCTCACGGCCGACGGGCAGTTCGTCCCCGGCGGGGTGGACCCGGCTGTCGCCGCGGCCCACGAAGTGGCGCTTCCACTGCCGGTCGGAGAGGAAGGACAGGAAGCTGCCGTCCGGCATGGGCTGGCGTCCGTGGACGACACCGGCGGGGTTGAAGGACTCGACGTCCGGGGGCACGGTCGCGCTCACCGCCCGGGGACCCGGGGCGGCGGGCCACAGGTACGGGAGACGCTGAGGGGGACCGTGCCGTGGTCAACGGCTGTCGGCATGAGGGTCTGAGCTCCTCTAGTTGACGAGGATCATTGAGTGGCGGGTCCAGCACCTCTCATCGACCTTGATCACCCGCTGGTTTAGGACGGGAAGGATGATGAGCGATTGGAAGCACATTACCCCGGTCCGGGGGCAGTTCACAGCCGCGTATGACGTGCGGTACAGCTTGCCCCGACGGGTACACACCATGCGCACATATGCGCCACGTCCGCCGTCCTGTGGCGATGGTCACAGCAGGACGGTTCGGGCCGGAAAGTAAATTCACACAGCAACTTGATGCCGTCGAAATTGCTTCTTTCCGCGGCCAATCACCGGTCCCGCACCATGAGATTTCCCGGCGAATTACCCGGAAATAAACGAGGGCTCCTGGGAACCACCCCTGGAGCCCTCGATGAGAGGTCTGGACCCGCCAAGGCTCAGACCGACAGTCAGTAAACACCACACCCGGACCGGCTGAGAGCCGAATCCCGGCCCTCCGGCCGCCAGAAACCCCAGCAGGAGTGATTTTGGCGCGGCGATTTCGACAAGCGCTGTCCCACGACACCAGCACAGAGGTGGCTACGGAACGCTGTCACTCCAGCACGAAGCGGAGTGACCATGGCTTCTTGTTCACCCGATGGGGTGAAGACACGAGCCCGCATTCAAGCACTGCCCGCGATCCGGGACGACAGCACGGACTTCCATATTTCTCAGCGCACGGCTGTCGGCTTCCGACAAGGCGCGGATCATGATCAACGGCGCGGCTCCGGCACGTAGATCACCAGGAACGGTGACCGATGCGGTCCCATTCACCTTACGAATTACGGTGGAATTGCACCGTCCGCGACCCGTGATTGCGCTGAATTCGTGCTCCGTCGCACGGTTCTCGCGAATTGCGGACGGCATCGCCGACGCGGACCGGGGAAAGCGGCACCCGGCCGGCACGACGTCAGACGTACGAAGTCGGCGACCGGCTACAGAAGTTGGGCCTGGTGCAGCAGGTACTCCGTCATGGGGTCGTAGAAGCGCGGGTCCGTCACATGGTCGTCCAGGGGAACCGTCACCTGGAGGGTGCCCTCGGCCTCGCCGATGAACAGGGCCGGGTCGTTGCAGTCCGCGTAGCCGATCGAGTCGAGTCCCCGCTGGCCCGCGCAGCCCGCCCAGCCGTGGTCGGCCAGCACCAGGTCCGGCTGCGGTCTGCCCTCGCGCTCCAGGCCGTCCAGGATGGCCCGCATCGGCTCGGGCGAGTGGGTGTGCCAGAGCGTGGCCCCGCGCTCCAGCATCGCGACCCCCGCGAACTGGAACACCATGCCCTCGTCGGCCATGAGCCCGCCGGGGATCCGGACGATCTCGCAGCCCGCCAGCCGCAGCGCGTCCGCCGTCTGCCGGTGCACGTCCAGCAGCCCGCCGGGGTGACCGGTGGCGAACAGCACCCGCTCCTGGCCCGCCGCCGCCTTGCGCAGCCGCGCCGCCATCCGCCCCAGGGCGTCGACGGTCAGCTCGGGGTCGATGGTGTCCTGGCCGTGCCGGTGCTCCGGATCGTCGCTGACCCCGCACCGCTCCGCCATCACGGCGAGCACGTCCTGCTCGTCGGTCCAGCGGTCGCCGAGCTCCAGGCCCAGCCAGAAGTGGCGGTCGCCGTTGGCGAGCTTGCGATAGTGGGAGAGGTTGTTGTCCCTGGGAGTGGCCACGTCTCCGGCGATACGCGTACGGACGAGGTGGTCGACGAGAGCTTCGCGGCTGGGTATCGGCATGAGCCCATTGTGCCGTCAGGTCTCCGCGCGGTGCCGCTCGTCCCCGTGACTGGACGTCGTGCCGATGAAGGAGTTCTTGTGCCAGCATCACCCGGTCCCGGCCGTCCCGTGGAGAACTTCACCCTGCCCGGCGGGGTCCTCGGCGGCGACGACACCTTCGTACGGAGGGAGTACCGCCTCGACGAGCGCCGGGGCGCTCCCCTGGTCCTGGCCTTCTACCCGGGTGACGACACCAGCGTCTGCACCCGACAGCTGTGCTCGTACTCCAGCGGTCTGGAGACGTTCACGGAGCTGGGGGCCGAGGTGTGGGGCATCAGCCCGCAGGACGTCGACAGCCACGAGGCGTTCGCCCGCAGGTACGGCCTGCGGATCCCGCTGCTCGCCGACACCGACCGCACGGTGGCGCGGGCGTTCGGGATCGCCGCCCCCGGGATCGGACTGCGCCGGGCGGTGTTCCTGATCGCGCCGGACGGCACGCTGCACTGGAAGCACGTGTCGCTGCTCGGCGCGACGTTCCAGCCGGTTCGGACGCTGGCCGGGGAGCTCGCCGCGCTGAAGGTCTGATCGGCTCGGGCGACGGGCCGTCACGGACGCGGCGCGCCGTCCTCTTCACCGAGGGCGGCGAACGCGCCGTGGGCCAGGCGGCGCAGGAGCGTTTCCGCCACCGCCCGCCGGGGGGTGCCGCGGCCGTCGGGGCTCAGGTGCGGTGTCGAGTTCAGCAGGCCGAAGACGGCGTGCACGGCGCCGCGCGCGACCGGCTCGGGGACGTCCTGGTGGATCTCGCGGACGACACCGACCCACAGCTCCACGTACTGCCGCTGGAGCTGCCGTACGAGTTTGCGGTCGCTGTCCCGCAGCCGGTCCAGTTCGCGGTCGTGCAGGGTGATCAGCGGGCGGTCGTCCAGCGCGAAGTCGATGTGGCCGTCGATCAGCGAGGCGAGCACGGCCGCCGGGTCACCGGCCGACGCCGCCACACGCTTCCTGCCGCCGTCGAGGAGCCGGCCGCTGATGCCGACGAGCAGCTCGGCGAGCATGGCGTCCTTGCCCGCGAAATGGCGGTACAGGCCCGGCCCGCTGATGCCGACGGCCGCCCCTATCTCATCGACGCCCACGCCGTGGAAGCCGCGCTCGGCGAAGAGCCTGGCGGCCTCGTTGAGGATCTGCTCACGGCGCGTCGGTGCCGCGGTCCTGGTGCCCATGGAAAACCATTCTAGACAGGAGGGTTAGCGGTCGTTAACCTGAGGAGGCTACGTTAACGCTCATTAACCGTGCGAGGGAGCTCGATCGATGCAGCAGGCACCCGTGCTGGCGAGCGCCGCGGACCCGGCGTCCGAGGCCTGGCGCGTGAACGAGGCGGCGCATCAGGAGCTCTCCGGCGCTCTGCGCGCCCGGCTCGCCGCCGCGCGGCTCGGCGGCGGCGAGAAGTCCCGCGCCCGGCACGTGGCACGCGGCAAGCTGCTGCCCCGCGACCGGGTGGACACCCTGCTCGACCCGGGCTCGCCCTTCCTGGAGCTGGCCCCGCTGGCGGCGGAGGACATGTACGACGGCCAGGCGCCGGCGGCCGGGGTGATCGCCGGGATCGGCCGGGTCAGCGGCCGTGAGGTGGTCGTGGTCGCCAACGACGCCACGGTCAAGGGCGGGACGTACTACCCGATGACGGTGAAGAAGCATCTGCGCGCCCAGGAGGTCGCGCTGGAGAACAGACTGCCGTGCGTCTATCTCGTGGACTCGGGCGGCGCCTTCCTGCCGATGCAGGACGAGGTCTTCCCCGACCGTGACCACTTCGGCCGGATCTTCTACAACCAGGCGCGGATGTCCGGCGCCGGCATCCCGCAGATCGCGGCCGTGCTCGGCTCCTGCACGGCGGGCGGCGCGTACGTCCCCGCGATGAGCGACGAGGCCGTGATCGTCCGCGGCCAGGGCACGATCTTCCTGGGCGGCCCGCCTCTGGTGAAGGCGGCGACCGGCGAGGTCGTCACCGCCGAGGAACTGGGCGGCGGCGAGGTCCACTCCCGTACGTCGGGGGTCACGGACCATCTCGCCGAGGACGACGCGCACGCGCTGCGGATCGTCCGCACGATCGTCTCGACGCTCCCCGAGCGCGGCCCGCTGCCGTGGAAGGTCGAGCCGGCTCAGGAGCCGAAGGTCGACCCCGCGGGGCTCTACGGGGCGGTGCCGGTCGACTCGCGCACGCCCTACGACGTCCGCGAGGTCATCGCCCGGCTGGTGGACGGCTCACGGTTCGCGGAGTTCAAGTCCGAGTTCGGTACGACGCTGGTGACGGGCTTCGCCCGGATCCACGGCCACCCGGTGGGAATCGTCGCCAACAACGGCATCCTGTTCTCCGAATCGGCCCAGAAGGGCGCGCACTTCATCGAGCTGTGCGACCAGCGCGGCATCCCGCTGCTCTTCCTCCAGAACATCTCCGGCTTCATGGTCGGCCGCAGTTACGAGGCGGGCGGCATCGCCAAGCACGGCGCGAAGATGGTGACGGCCGTGGCGTGCGCGCGCGTACCCAAGCTCACGGTCGTGGTCGGCGGTTCGTACGGCGCGGGGAACTACTCGATGTGCGGCCGGGCCTACTCCCCCCGCTTCCTGTGGATGTGGCCCAACGCCAAGATCTCCGTCATGGGCGGCGAGCAGGCGGCCTCGGTGCTGGCGACGGTCAAGCGCGACCAGATCGAGGGCCGCGGGGATCAGTGGCCGGCCGAGGAGGAAGAGGCGTTCAAGGACCCGGTGCGCGCCCAGTACGACGCGCAGGGCAACGCCTACTACGCGACGGCGCGGCTCTGGGACGACGGGGTGATCGACCCGCTGGAGACCCGTCAGGTGGTGGGTCTGGCGCTGACGGCCTGCGCCAACTCCCCGCTTCCCCAGAAGGACAGCACCGCCCCCGGCTTCGGCGTCTTCCGGATGTGAGTGACAGATGACCACCAGGACGATCAGGACCCCCCAGCCCATGACCAGCATGTTCGACACGGTCCTCGTCGCGAACCGCGGCGAGATCGCGGTGCGCGTCATCCGTACGCTGCGCGCGCTCGGCATCCGTTCCGTCGCGGTCTTCAGCGACGCCGACGCCGACGCCCGGCATGTACGTGAGGCGGACACCGCCGTACGGATCGGTCCGGCGCCCGCCTCCGAGAGCTATCTCGTGAGTGACCGGCTGCTGGAGGCCGCGGCCCGGACCGGCGCCCAGGCGGTCCACCCCGGCTACGGCTTCCTCGCGGAGAACGCGGACTTCGCGCGGGCGTGCGCGGACGCCGGTCTCGTCTTCATCGGCCCGACCGCCGACGCCATCTCACTGATGGGCGACAAGATCCGCGCCAAGGAGACCGTGGCGGCGGCCGGGGTGCCGGTGGTGCCCGGCTCCTCGGGCAGCGGACTGACCGACGACCAACTGGCCGACGCGGCCAGGGAGATCGGCATGCCGGTGCTGCTGAAGCCGTCGGCGGGCGGCGGCGGCAAGGGCATGCGGCTCACCCGCCTGGAGTCGGCCCTGCGCGACGAGATCGCGGCGGCCCGGCGCGAGGCCCGCGCCTCCTTCGGCGACGACACGCTCCTGGTCGAGCGGTGGATCGACCGGCCGCGCCACATCGAGATCCAGGTGCTGGCCGACGGGCACGGCAACGTGGTCCATCTCGGCGAGCGCGAGTGCTCGTTGCAGCGCCGCCACCAGAAGATCATCGAGGAGGCGCCGTCCGTCCTGCTGGACGACAAGACGCGGGCGGCGATGGGCGAGGCCGCGGTGCAGGCGGCGCGCTCCTGCGGCTACCGGGGCGCGGGGACGGTGGAGTTCATCGTGCCGGGCGAGGACCCGGCCTCGTACTTCTTCATGGAGATGAACACCCGTCTTCAGGTGGAGCATCCCGTCACCGAGCTGGTCACCGGTCTGGATCTGGTCGAGTGGCAACTGCGCGTCGCCGCCGGTGAGCGGCTTCCCTTCACCCAGGACGACATCACCCTCACCGGGCACGCGATCGAGGCCCGGATCTGCGCCGAGGACCCCGCGCGCGGCTTTTTGCCGTCGGGCGGCCGCGTGCTGTCGCTGCAAGAGCCGCAGGGCGAGGGCGTGCGCACCGACTCCGGCCTGAGCGAGGGCACGGAGGTCGGGAGCCTGTACGACCCGATGCTCTCGAAGGTGATAGTGCACGCCCCGGACCGCGCGACGGCGCTGCGCCGGCTGCGGGCGGCCCTGGCGGAGACGGTGACGCTGGGCGTCCCGACGAACGCCGGCTTCCTGCGGAGGCTGCTGGCCCACCCCGCCGTGGTGGCGGGCGAGCTGGACACGGGCCTGGTGGAGCGCGACGCGGACGCGCTGGTGGCGGCGGAGGTGCCGGCCGAGGTGTACGAAGCGGCGGCGGCCGTCCGGGAACACGCGCTGGCCCCCGCCCCTTCCCCGGAAGGCGGCTCCGGAGGCGGCTGGACCGATCCCTTCTCCGTACCGAACGGCTGGCGGATGGGCGGCATGGCCGTGCCGGTCGCCCACCATCTGCGGGTACCGGGACACGAGCCCGTCACCCACCGGCTGCTCGGCACCGGCCCGTCCCGTGTGGAGACCGACCGGGTCACCGTCACCGTGGACGGGATGACGCACACCTTCCACCGGGCGGACGACTGGCTCGGCAGCAACGGCGACAGCTGGCACGTACAGGACCACGATCCGGTGGAGGCGGCGCTGCTCGGAGCCGCCGGCGCGGGCGGCGTCGACGCGCTCACGGCCCCGATGCCCGGCACCGTCACGGTCGTGAAGGTGGCGGTCGGGGACGAAGTGGTGGCCGGTCAGGGCCTGTTGGTGGTCGAGGCGATGAAGATGGAGCACGTCGTCGCGGCCCCGCACGACGGCACGGTCACGGAGCTGGACGTGACGGCGGGCTCCACCGTCGCCATGGACCAGGTACTGGCCGTGGTCGCCCCCGCCGCGGACCCGGCCTCCACCGACAGCGCCGCTGTCGACCCGGCCTCCACAGAAGGCACCGCCGTCATCTCCGCCGATGCCGACGCCTCCGCCGTCCCCGCCGCCGCTGCCGCCGCACCCCCCACGGTCCCCGAGGAGGAGAAATGACGCTCCCCATGACCGTCATGGACGAGGGCCTGCCGACCCGGATCCGGATCCACGAGGTGGGCGCGCGCGACGGCCTCCAGAACGAGTCGGCGATCGTCCCGACCGAGATCAAGGCGGAGTTCATCCACCGCCTCGCCGCCGCCGGGCTCACCACCATCGAGGCGACCAGCTTCGTCCACCCCGACTGGGTGCCCCAACTGGCCGACGCCGAGCGGCTGTTCCCGATGGTGCGTGATCTGGAGAACGTGCGGCTGCCCGCCCTCGTCCCGAACGACCGCGGTCTCGACCGGGCGCTGGCCCTCGGTGTCCGTCAGGTGGCCGTCTTCGCCAGCGCGACCGAGTCGTTCGCCAAGGCCAATCTGAACCGCACGCTGGACGAGTCGCTCGCCATGTTCGAGCCGGTCGTCGCCCGCGCCCGCGCCCAACGGCTCCATGTCCGGGGCTATCTGTCGATGTGCTTCGGCGACCCGTGGGAGGGCCCCGTCCCCGTCGGCCAGGTCGCCCGGCTCGTCAGGACCCTGGTCGACATGGGCTGCGACGAGGTGAGCCTCGGCGACACGATCGGTGTGGCCACCCCCGGCCATGTGCAGAGCCTGCTCGCCACCCTCATCGAGGAAGGCGTGCACCTGTCGAAGGTCGGCGTCCACTTCCACGACACGTACGGCCAGGCACTCGCCAACACCTTCGCCGCGCTCCAGCACGGAGTGACCACCGTGGACGCGTCGGCGGGCGGCCTCGGCGGCTGCCCCTACGCCAAGAGCGCCACCGGGAACCTCGCCACCGAAGACCTCCTGTGGATGTTGCAGGGCCTCGGTATCGACACCGGGGTCGACCTCGGCCTCCTCACCGCCACCAGCGTGTGGATGGCCGAACAGCTGGGGCGACCCAGCCCCTCCCGCACCGTCAGCGCCCTCTCCCACAAGGAGTCCTAGCCATGTCCCTGGACCACCGGCTCTCACCCGAGCACGAGGAACTGCGCCGTACCGTCGAGGCGTTCGCCCAGGACGTCGTCGCGCCCAAGATCGGCGACTTCTACGAGCGGCACGAGTTCCCGTACGAGATCGTGCGCGAGATGGGCCGGATGGGCCTGTTCGGCCTGCCCTTCCCGGAGGAGTACGGCGGCATGGGCGGCGACTACATGGCGCTCGGCATCGCCCTGGAGGAGCTGGCCCGGGTCGACTCCTCGGTGGCCATCACCCTTGAGGCGGGCGTCTCGCTCGGCGCGATGCCGCTGCACCTCTTCGGTACGCAGGAGCAGAAGCGCCAGTGGCTGCCGCGCCTGTGCTCGGGCGAGGTCCTCGGCGCCTTCGGACTGACCGAGCCCGAGGCCGGCTCGGACGCGGGCGGCACCCGCACCACGGCCGTCCGGGACGGCGACGAGTGGGTCATCAACGGCTCGAAGTGCTTCATCACCAACTCGGGCACGGACATCACCGGACTGGTCACGGTCACGGCCGTCACCGGCCGCAAGGAGGACGGCAGGCCGGAGATCTCCTCGATCATCGTCCCGTCCGGCACCCCCGGCTTCACGGTCGCCGCCCCGTACTCGAAGGTCGGCTGGAACGCGTCGGACACCCGTGAACTGTCCTTCTCCGACGTCCGGGTGCCGCTGACGAACCTGGTCGGCGCGGAGGGCCGCGGGTACGCCCAGTTCCTCCGCATCCTGGACGAGGGCCGCATCGCGATCTCCGCGCTGGCGACGGGTCTGGCGCAGGGCTGTGTGGACGAGTCGGTGAAGTACGCGAAGGAGCGCCACGCCTTCGGCCGCCCGATCGGCGCGAACCAGGCCATCCAGTTCAAGATCGCCGACATGGAGATGCGTGCCCACCTGGCCCGCCTCGGCTGGCGCGACGCGGCTTCCCGGCTGGTCCACGGCGAGCCTTTCAAGAAGGAGGCGGCGCTGGCGAAGCTCTACTCCTCGACGGTGGCGGTGGACAACGCCCGCGAAGCCACCCAGATCCACGGCGGCTACGGCTTCATGAACGAGTACCCGGTGGCCAGGATGTGGCGCGACTCCAAGATCCTGGAGATCGGCGAGGGCACGAGCGAGGTCCAGCGGATGCTGATCGCCCGGGAGTTGGGGCTGTAGGGGGCGATCGGCGCGACGGTCCGGCCGGGGGACGTGGCCCCGGCCGGCTCCGGCGGATCGATCCCACCGGACACCTCGAACACCGCTCCTGTGATGTGCTGCGCCCATGAACGGCGCTCTCTCGACACTTGTGGCTGTCCTCGGCACCCTTCTGGGCGTGGTCGTCACTCACATATTCCAACGCGATTCATCGAAACGGGCGGAGAGTTTCACGCTCGGCCAGCAGCTCCGCTCGGAGCGGCTGGCCGTCTACAGCGACTTCGCGGGGGCCGTTACGGAGCTTCGCCGAGGCCAGCAGGATCGCTGGCACAGGAAGCGCGAAGACCCCGAGAGCCCTGCCCACTTCGAGGCACGCACCGAGTCCTACCGCCTCCGCGGAGTGGCTCTGCACGCCCTGTTCCGGGTGCAGCTCATAGCCAGTTGCCCCGAGGTGGTCGACGCCGCGAGGGCCGCGTACGAGAAGGCGTCCTCCATCCCCCAGGCCACTGACCGCCAGGAGCTGAGCACCAACGGCGAGCAGGCGAGAGAGCGTTTGGAACGCTTCATCGTCCTGGCCTCCACCGACCTCCGGTGAAGCCCTGGGACGCCCGCCGTCGAAAACCGCACCGCCGGGCCGACGACTTGCCCGAACGTTGACGTCACCCCGCCCCGCCGCGGTGCTCCAGCACGTTCACGACCCGGCCGCCCGGATCGCGTACGAAGAAGCGGCGCACTCCCCACTCCTCGTCGCGCAGCGTGTGGACGATCTCCGCGCCGCTCGCGCGCACGGCGGCGTACGCCGCGTCCACATCGTCCACCTCGACGCTCATGTCGGGGACGACCGGCCCCGTCGCGTCCTCCGTCAGGAAGCTGACCTGGGCGGTGGGGGCGGACGGTGAGGCGAGGGTCATGATCCAGCCCTGGTTCATGACCTCCTCGAAGCCGAGCAGACCGTAGAACTCCCGGCTCCGGGCCAGCCCTTCGGGCTGCGTCTGGATGTTGGGCACGACGCGGCGGATCGACATCGCTGACTCCTGGGGAGAGGCGGGACCAGTCCCCCCACTGTGCCCCGGACCTCGGACACCCGCCCCGTACGCAGAGGTAAGGAAGGTTAGGCTAACCTGTCTGAACTACCCATCGGCCGGTCCTCGGCGTGTACGGAAGCGGACATCGACATGCGCAACGCCCTTCATTCGCCCCTCAGCCGTCGCGGCGTGCTCGCCGTCGGCGGTGCCGTCGGTCTCGGCGTCGCGCTCGCCGCCTGCGGGAGCGGTGACGACAAGAGTACGGACGCGGGCGGCGACGCGAAGTCGGGTCCCTGGTCCTTCAAGGACGACCGCGGCGAGACGGCCGAAGCCGGCAGCGTCCCGAAGAACATCGTCGCCTTCACCGGCACCGCCGCCGCGCTCCACGACTACGGGATCGAGGTCAAGGGCGTCTTCGGGCCGACCACCACCAAGGGCGGCGAGCCGGACATCCAGGCGGGCGACCTCGATGTCACGAAGGTCGAGATACTCGGCAACGTCTGGGGCGAGTTCAACGTCGAGAAGTACGCGGCGCTCGCCCCGGACCTGCTCGTCACCGCCCAGTGGGTCGAGGGTGAACTCTGGTACGTCCCCGAGCAGTCCAAGGACAAGATCCTCAAGCTGGCTCCGAGCGTCGCGCTCCTCGCGGCGGAGACCACCGTCCCCAAGGCGATCCAGCGCCACGCGGACCTCGCCGAGTCCCTGGGCGCGGACCTCAAGGCCAAGAAGGTGACCGACGCCAAGGCCCGGTTCGAGAAGGCCGCGGGCCGGCTGCGGGCGGCCGCGAAGTCCAAGCCGGACGTCAGGATCATGATCGGCTCGGCCAGCCAGGACCTGTTCTACGTCTCCCTCGCCAAGATGTCCGCCGACACCCTCTACCTCCAGGAGCTGGGGGTGAGGTTCGTCGAGCCGAAGGTGAACGCGCAGGGCTTCTTCGAGGAGTTGAGCTGGGAGAACGTCGACAAGTACCCGGCCGACATCATCATGATGGACAACCGTTCCTCCGCTCTCCAGCCCGAGGCCCTGACGTCCAAGCCGACCTGGGCGCGGCTGGCCGCGGTCAAGGCGGGCCAGGTGATCCCCCGCGTGACCGAGCCCATCTACTCGTACGACAAGTGCGCGCCGATCCTGGAAGACCTCGCCGACGCCATCGAGAAGGCCAGGAAGGTCGCCTGACCCATGACGACCGCGACGCCGCGCACGAACGCGACACCCGCGACGCCCGCGACGGCGGCCGGCACCGCCCCGTTCCGCTTCTTCGCCCTTCAGGTCGTACGGACCCGTCGTCTCGGCCCGTCCCTGGTCCGCGTCACGTTCGGCGGCGACACGAGCCCCGGCAACGCGACGGGCGGCGCGGGGCTCACGGGCTTCGCTGCCGGCGGGCGCGACCAGAGCCTGTCCCTCTTCCTGCCGAGGCCGGGGCAGCGGGCGCCGATGGTCCCGGTGGAGGAGGGCGAGGGCTGGTGGGCGGCCTGGCGGGCGCTGCCCGAGGACGTGCGGGCCGTGATGCGCTCGTACACGGCGCGCGAACAGCGCCACGACCCGGACGAGCTGGACATCGACTTCGCCCTGCACCCCGACGGCGGACCGGCCTGCCGCTGGGCGGACGACGCGGCGCCCGGTGACCGCGTGCTCGTCCTCGGGCCGGCGGTCGCGGACAACACCGCGGTGCGCTTCCGGCCCCCGGCCGGTACGGACTCCGTGCTGATCTGGGCCGACGAGACGTCCCTGCCCGCGGCCGCCGCCATCCTGGAGTGGCTGCCCGCCGGGACGAAGGCGCGGGTCTGGTTCGACGTGCCGTACGCCGCCGACCGCATGGAGCTGCCGACGGCGGCCGACGCGACCGTCCACTGGCTGGCGCGCGACGAGGACGCTCCCTCGGCCCTGGACGCGGTACGCGCCGCCGAACTGCCCGGCGCCTCGCCGTACGCGTGGGTCGCGGGCGAGGCGGGGACGGTGAAGGAGCTTCGGCGCCATCTCGTACGGGAGCGGCGACTGAACCGCCGGCACGTCACGTTCGTGGGCTACTGGCGCCGGGGTCTGAGCGAGGAGCAGTTGCGGGAGGAGGCGGCGAAGGGCGGCTAGCGTCTGTCGTTCGGATCAGGCCGGATCAGGGCACGCACCGGACGCCGTGAGCCCCGCCCTGCGGGCGGACGACGCCAGTTCGAAGACAGGAAACCAGCTCCTGTCCGCGTGCCGTGCGTACGGTGCGTACGGCCGCCGTCAGGCAGCGGCCTCCATCACCGGGGCCGGAACCGGGGCCGGGGGCGTCGCGGTGTGGCCGCCCGCGGTCAGCCACGCGGTGGTCACCGCGGCGTGGGCCTGAGCCGTCGCGGCCGGCAGATCGCCCGTCAGCCGCACCGGGGCGCCGATGTGCACACGAAGCTCCGGGCGGCGCAGCGGCGCGCGCGCCAGTCTCGTGAACTGCCCCGGCCCGCTGCCCGACATGACGCTCCGGGCTCCCCTCTGCCCGAGAGGCACGACCGGTGCGCCGGTGGCGGCGACGAGGCGGGCGAGGCCGCTGCGGAACGGGTGGGGAGCTGTCTCGGTGGCGCTCTCGAAGTCCGGTATGCCGCCCTCGCCGTAGATGACGACGAGCCGGCCACGCGCGAGCGCCGCTGCGGCGTCTTCGAGGCAGGCGGCGGCCCGCGGGTCGGCGCGGCGGACGGGGATGTGCCCGTCGTGGGCGAGCGCCCGCCCGAGGAGCGGCACGCGCCACAGGCCGGCGGCCGCCATCACGACCGGCTCCACGCCCAGCCGGTGCAGCGCGGCGAGCACGATCGCCGGGTCGCTGAGCGAGGTGTGGTTCGCGGCGACGACGCTCCCGGGCGCCAGTTCGGCGGCCCCGTCCAGCGTGACCGTGAGACGGCCGAAGAACGGCACCAGTGCGGCGGCCGTGCGGCTGAGCATGAGGGGCCTCCGGGGCTCCGGGACGGACGGGGTTCGTGGACGGCGTGTGGTGGTTCTCATGGTCGCCGGGAGC
Organism: Streptomyces sp. S4.7; assembly: GCF_010384365.1. Taxonomy (NCBI): domain Bacteria; kingdom Bacillati; phylum Actinomycetota; class Actinomycetes; order Kitasatosporales; family Streptomycetaceae; genus Streptomyces; species Streptomyces sp. S4.7. Next base: position 2,462,280 of record NZ_CP048397.1, read on the forward strand.
GCGGGCGGCGGCGTGAGTACGCGTACTCAACCGCGCGACGGGCCCTGAGGTACGGCCAACCCGCCCACCACACGCCCGCGTTCAGGCTTCGTCCGGGTAGCCCCACTCCACATCGATCGCGGCCGACGGCACGACGTCGTGGACCGCCGCCGTCACGTCGCGCTCGAAGGCGGTGCTCCACACCCCGAACCCCCGGACGCTCAACGGCCACCTGCCCGTTGTCACCTTCACCGATATCGGTTCCCGGAACTTCCGGAGCCGCACGTCCCGGTCGATCGAGTGCTCCCGCAGAACCTCGGCCAGCGCCGTCTTGACGGTCTCGGCCTGTTCGATGGATTCGAGCTTGTCGACGCGGAGTGCGAGATGAACGTTCACAGACATGCGCCGCACCCTATCGAGCCCTGCCACGACGGCTGTCGCACGGGCCGGACGCCGCCTTCGCCACCACGGCCTCGTCGCTGACGCGGCGGCCGGACCGCGCGCTTCGCTCCAAGCGCCGCCGTCCCGATCCGAGACCGGCGGGCGCCCGTGCACGGTCTCGCACGGGCGCCCGCCCCCTAGGTCCTGTCTTCGAACCGGCGTCCGTCCGGACGGACGGACCCGTTCACTCGGCGGGCCACGGCACCACCGGTGAGCGGTAGTAGTCGATACCCAGCGCCGTCAGCCGCGGCCCCTGCGCCGCGAGCCGGTACTTGTACGTGTCCCAGTCCCGCGCCGACTGCGGGGACCAGCCGATCTCCGCGACACCCGGCAGCCTCGGGAACGCCATCTCCTCGATGTGGTCGCTGGTCGACAGGGTCTCCGTCCAGAGCGGCGCCTCGACGCCGAGCACCGCTCCCGGGGCGACGCCCGCGTCGGCGAGATAGGCCGCCGGGTCCCAGTCGTAGGAGCGGTTCACCTCCACCAACCCGGCCCAGGACTGGCCCAGTTGGGTGTTCCGGTCGTACTTCATGTCCAGGTAGACCCGGTCGGCCGGCGAGAGGATCAGCTTCGTGCCGCCCTTCGTCGCCTCGGCGACCTGCGCGCGCTCTGCGGCGCCCGTGGCGTCGTAGCCCCAGTACTGGGCCACCGCGCCCTTCACCGGATCGGCGCCGGTCAGCTGGTGCCAACCCACCACCTTCTTGCCGTACTTGCCCACCACCGCCTGTGTCCGCCGCATGAACTCCACATAGTCCTCATGGCTGGTGGAGTGCGCCTCGTCGCCGCCGATGTGCAGGTACCTGCCGGGTGTCAGCTCGGCCAGCTCGCGCACCACGTCGTCCACGAAGTCGTACGTGATCTCCTTGGACGCGCACAGCGAGCTGAAGCCGACGGCTGTTCCGGTGTAGAGCGGCGGCACGACTCCGTCGCAGTTCAGCTCGGCGTACGAGGCGAGCGCCGCGTTCGTGTGGCCCGGCATGTCGATCTCCGGGACGACTTCGAGATGGCGGGACGTGGCGTAGCGCACCAGTTCGCGGTACTGGGCCTTGGTGTAGTACCCGCCCGGTCCGCCGCCGACCTGCGTCGAACCGCCGTGTGCGGCCAGCCGCGGCCAGGAGTCGATCGCGATGCGCCAGCCCTGGTCGTCCGAGAGGTGCAGATGCAGCGTATTGATCTTGTAGAGGGCCAACTGATCGATGTAGCGCTTGACTTGGTCGACGCTGAAGAAGTGCCGTGAGACGTCGAGCATGGCGCCCCGGTACGCGTAGCGCGGCTTGTCCGTGATGGTGCCGCCGGCGACCTTCCAGGGGCCGCGCTGCCGGCTGTCGCGCTCCACGGCGGCGGGGAGGAGCTGCCGCAGTGTCTGGACGCCGTGGAAGAGCCCGGCGGGCTCGCGGGCGGTGAGGGTGACACCGTCCCGGTCCGACTCCAGCCGGTATCCCTCGTCGCCGAGCGCGCGGTCCCGGTCGCCGGACACCAGCCGCAGCCGGATCACGTCGTCGCCGTGCCCGCGGCCGGGGCGGTCGTCGGTGATCCGCAGGCCGTAGCCGGTGGAGGGGCGCAGCAGCCCCGCCAGATAGGTGCCGACGCTCCGCGCCTCGCGGGAGTCGTCGTCGACCCGGATGCGGGTCGAGCCGGTGATGGCGTACGGCTTCCCGCCCGGCCGCACCGAGGCGGGCGCGGGGACGACGTCGCCGAGCGGGCGGACGGACTGGGCTGCTCCGGCCGCCGTACGCCAGCCGCCACCGCCGCCACCGCCTCCGCCGCCGCCCACACCGCCGCCGCCCCCGTCTCCGGGGTCCGCGGCCGCGACTCCGCCGGAGGCGGCCAGGCACGAGAAGAGGGCTACGGCGACGAGGAGCGGCGCGCGCAGACGCCGGGACGGGGGCCGCGGGGAGGCGCGGGGTGCGGTGGGCGTGCGTAACGCGGAAAGGACTCGGGACGTGGGAGGTGTGGGGGATGTGGGGGACGTTCCGTGCTGTCTCACAGGCTTGGGCCCCTTCAGGGAATTCAGGACTGTGGTGCGGAGCAACCGAACTTCCCCATCCGAACCCAACGCCCCGTCGGTGGTCAAGGTGTAGACCATTTCTCGGCGCCTCGATGGAACAATCGGCGCATGGCGGAAATCATCCAGAAGGACGGCACCTGGACCTTCGACGGCGACACGGTGCGCATAGTGCCCGGCAGCGACAAGCGCGTGAGTCTGCTGCGCAAGTCGCTCGGTGAAGTCGCCGTGCCGCTCCGGGCGTTGGCGGGCATCACCTTCGAGCCGGGCCGCAAGTCCGGCCGGCTCAGGCTGCGGCTGCGCGACGGCGCCGACCCGCTCACGAGGGTCGCCGGTGGCAAGCTGGACGACGGCTCCGATCCGTACCGGCTGACCGTGGAGAACGACCGCGCGGGCGTCGCGGAGTACTTCGTCGACGAGGTGCGCAACTCCCTGCTGCTCGACGAGGTCGGCACGGGTCCCACCGAGCGCTATCTGCTGCCCGGCCCCGCCCTGCCGATCACGATGGGCGCGGGCGACGGGACGGCCACCTTCGACGGGGAGGAGATCCGGCTGGAGTGGAACTGGAAGACGGAGGAGTCGAAGTCCTCGCGGGGCACCACCACCCTCTCGCTCGGCGATGTGGAGGGTGTGGAGTGGCGGCCGAGCGCCGGTATGGAGAACGGCTTCCTGCGTTTCCGCGTCGGCCGGGGCAATTCCCCGGCGCCCAAGTACGACCCGCACGCCGTGGAGCTGTACGGCTTCCGCAAGGACCCGCTGATGGCGCTGGTGGCCGCCGCCGTGGTCGCCCGGCTGCCGCACCCGAACGCGGGAGCCGCCGCGCCCGCGCTCCTGGCCAAGACGCCCGAGCCCGCCGACGCCGTCCCCGCGCCGGCCGGCGCGACCGCTCCCGTTCCGGCCCCGGCGAGTGGCGACGATCATGACGCGCTGCTGCGCAGGCTGCGGGAGCTGGGTGAGCTGCACCAGGCCGGGATCCTGACGGCGGAGGAGTTCACGACCGCCAAGCAGGCCGTGCTGAAGCGTCTCTGAACAGCCTCCCGGAGGGGATCATGGGCACTCCTGCCCGATATCGGGCAGGATTCTTGCAAAGGGCCTGATTCGCCCGCAGTATCTACGGGTGCTCGAACGCCGTTCACCCTCGTCCCACGACGACCTCGTCGACCATCTGGTCCGCAGCACCGCGCTCCCGCGCGGGGAGGCGGCCCGGGTGGTCCTGGACGTCCTGGCGTACTTCGACGAGACCACCGAGGAGTTCGTCCGGCGCAGGCACCGCGAGCTCCAGGGCGGCGGCGCCCAGAACCCGGAGATCTTCGAGCGGATCGCGGCCGAGCTGCCGCACCGCGCGGTGGCGCCGCCGGAGCTGTCCCTCAGACAGCTCCGGCGCATCGTCTACGGCTGAGCGCGCCGTGGGGCCGCCCACCGGCGCCTCACGCACACCACGGGACATTGACGCATCGACGGATGGGCAGAGACTGATATGTGCGGGATCGTCGGTTACATCGGAAGGCGTGACGTCGCTCCACTGCTGCTTGAGGGCCTGCAGCGGCTGGAGTACCGGGGTTACGACTCCGCGGGCCTGGTCATCACCGGCAAGGCGGCGGCGGGCAAGCCCGCGGCCCTGAAGATGGTCAAGGCCAAGGGCCGCGTCCGTGAGCTGGAGTCCCGCGTCCCCAAGCGCTTCGCCGGCACCACGGGCATCGCCCACACCCGCTGGGCCACCCACGGCGCCCCGAGCGACGAGAACGCGCACCCGCACCTCGACCCCGAGAACAAGGTCGCCCTCGTCCACAACGGGATCATCGACAACGCCACCGAGCTGCGCGTGAAGCTGGAGGCCGACGGTGTCGTGTTCCTCTCCGAGACCGACACCGAGGTCCTGACGCATCTCATCGCGCGCTCGCAGGCCGAGACGCTGGAGGAGAAGGTCCGCCAGTCGCTGAAGCAGGTGGAGGGCACGTACGGCATCGCCGTCCTGCACGCCGACTTCGCGGACCGTATCGTCGTCGCACGCAACGGCTCGCCCGTCGTCCTCGGCATCGGCGAGAAGGAGATGTTCGTCGCCTCCGACGTCGCCGCGCTGGTCTCCCACACCCGCCAGGTCGTCACGCTGGACGACGGCGAGATGGCCACCATCAAGGCCGACGACTTCCGTACGTACACCACCGAGGGCTCCCGCACCTCGGCCACGCCGACCACCGTGGAGTGGGAGGCCGAGTCGTACGACATGGGCGGCCACGACACGTACATGCACAAGGAGATCTCCGAGCAGGCCGACGCCGTGGACCGGGTCCTGCGCGGCCGGATCGACGACCGGTTCTCCACGGTGCACCTCGGCGGCCTCAATCTGGACGCGCGGGAGGCGCGCGGGGTGCGGCGCATCAAGATCCTCGGCTGCGGCACCTCGTACCACGCGGGTCTCATCGGCGCCGGGCTCATCGAGTCGCTGGCGCGGATCCCGGCGGACGCCGAGCCCGCGTCCGAATTCCGCTACCGCAACCCCGTCGTGGACCCCGACACGCTCTACATCGCCGTGTCGCAGTCGGGTGAGACGTACGACGTCCTGGCCGCCGTGCAGGAGCTCAAGCGCAAGGGCGCCCGGGTGCTCGGCGTGGTCAACGTCGTCGGCTCGGCGATCGCCCGCGAGACCGACGGCGGTGTGTACGTGCACGCGGGCCCCGAGGTCTGTGTCGTCTCCACGAAGTGCTTCACCAACACGGTCGTGTCGTTCGCGCTGCTGGCTCTGCACCTTGGCCGGATCCGCGATCTGTCGGTCGCCGACGGCAAGCGGATCATCGCGGGGCTGCGCAGGCTGCCCGGCCAGATCGAGGAGATCCTCGGGTCCGAGGCCGAGATCAAGAAGGTGGCGGAGGAGTACGCGGATGCGAAGTCGATGATGTTCATCGGCCGCGTGCGCGGCTATCCGGTGGCGCTCGAGGCCTCCCTGAAGCTCAAGGAGATCTCGTACATCCACGCCGAGGCCTATCCGGCGTCCGAGCTGAAGCACGGACCGCTCGCGCTCATCGAGCCGGCGCTGCCGACGGTCGCGATCGTGCCGGACGACGACCTGCTGGAGAAGAACCGCGCGGCGCTGGAGGAGATCAAGGCACGCAGCGGCCGGATCCTGGCGGTCGCACACCAGGAGCAGCCGAAGGCCGACCAGACGATCGTGGTACCGAAGAACGAGACGGAGCTGGACCCGATCCTGATGGGGATTCCGCTTCAACTGCTCGCTTATCACACGGCGTTGGCGCTGGGCCGGGACATCGACAAGCCGCGCAACCTCGCGAAGTCCGTGACGGTGGAGTAGCAACCCGCGGCGCTGGAACCGCGACTGACGTCGGATCGGTACGGCTGCGGGTGCCGCCGTCGGCGCGGCTGCGGATCGGTACGGCCGCGGGGAGGCGGGGCTAGGGTCTGTCGTTTGGATCAGGCCGGATCAGGGAGCGGGGTCCGGTGCGTGCGATCGCAAGGCGGAGGAGGGAGACAACGCGGAGCGTTGGCGACCGACGACAACGCGGCGGGCGTGCGTGCCAGGGACCGCGAGCCCGGCAAGATCCGAACGACAGACCCTAGGGGATGACCACGACGGGCCGTTGGGCCCGTCGTGCCAGCCGCCCCGCCACCGTGCCGAAGATGCGTCCGACGATGCCGTGCGTCGAGCCGACGACGATCGCGTCGGCCGAGTACTCCTGGCCGACCTCTTCGAGCTCGTGGCAGATGTCGCCACCGCGCTCGACGAGGATCCACGGCACCTCGGTGAGGTAGTCGGCGCAGGCCAGTTCGAGACCGAGGACTTCGGTGCGGTGGTCCGGGACGTCCACGAAGACGGGGGGCTCGCAGCCCGCCCAGACGGTGGTGGGCAGCCGATTGGCCACATGGACGATGATCAGGGCCGAGCCTAGCCTGCGGGCCATTCCGATGGCGTACGCGAGCGCGCGCTCGCTGGAGGTCGAGCCGTCGAAGCCGACCACCACTCCGTGCCGGAAGGCGGGATCGCAGGAGTGGCGTGTCTCTTCCGCCGCTTGCAGGTCCGACGCGGGGTCGGTCAGCTGCTCGCGGTCAGCGGGTTCGGGGATTTCGTGACCGGCCATCGATGTCTCGGCGAAGAGGGTCCTTGCGTGAAGGAGCAACAGTTGACGTGGCAACGGAGCTGTGTCTGGGAATCATCTTCCCAACCCCTTACCCCCAAGGGTACGGCGACACTCCTCTTCTGCCCATGCGCCGCCGCTCCACACGCGGCGTCCCAGGGAGCATGCCCGAGGCCGTCAGGGATCGCAACGCCGGATGGCACGTACACAGGGACGCGTACAGGCGGCCTCGACACGCCGCGCACCGGGGCCCCGGGCGCGGGCCACCCGGGGGGTGGTAAGTGACCGGACGGCCGGACGCCTCGTTGATCATGGGTCCCCCGTGATGGCTGCGGTCACTCCAGTCACCACGGCCACCCCCGTCACCAGGGAGCTCACGTGTCCGTACGACCGCACCACCACGACTCCCCCTCGGGACCGGACTCCCCGTCGGCCGCCCCGGCCGCGTCCGCCGCCACCGTCACCGCACCCGTCGCACCCGCCGTCCCCGCCTCGCCCACCGCCACCGCCGACTCCGCCGGCGATGTGGTTCGCTGGGCCGCGTTCAGTTGTCTGCTCGTGCCGGTCGTGCTTGTCGTATTCGGTACGTCGGTCGGCGGAGCCGCCGTACCGGCGCTCCGTCCGGGTTCGGCGTACGGCGGGTAACACCAAGTCCCGGGGGGCGCGTCAGGGCGCGCGGGCACATGACTGACGTGCGCCGGGCGATTGGCGCTTCCTGGCCCGCACACCCGTAAATTTTCAGCCAACTTCACCCCTGCGACCGATCCTTGGCGAAATGGCCTGTCAACCCCCTTGCCACCAGGGCAGAGAGGTCCTTTCCGGCCGCGAACGGCCTACGGGGACGGGCCATGCACGCGAGGCGCACTTCCCTGTGAGCCGCCTGAGTGGAACGCTTCGTGATCGAATGCTTCGCGCCAAGTTGCCTTGTCGACATAGCGCTGGATAGCGAACTTGTCACGCCGGCACCACGGGACACAGTAGATTCGATCATGAGTATCGAAGACTGGGGTCCCGTGCAAAACCGAGGGGAATCGTGCAGGAGCGAAAGACCCGACACGAACGGGGAGACGAGAACACCGAGGGGGGCTTAGCGCCATGAGCCAGGACTCCATTGCCGCACCGGAGTCAGCACGAAAGCTTTCCGGCCGCCGCCGCCGAGAAGTCGTCGCAGTGCTGCTGTTCAGTGGTGGGCCCATCTTCGAGAGCTCCATCCCGCTCTCCGTGTTCGGCATCGACCGTCAGGATGCCGGGGTCCCGCGATACCGGCTGCTCGTGTGCGGTGGGGAGGAAGGTCCGCTGCGCACCACCGGCGGCCTCGAACTCACCACGCCCTACGGCCTGGAGGCGATCGGCAGAGCGGGCACGGTGGTCGTCCCGGCCTGGCGGTCGATCACCTCGCCGCCGCCGCCCGAGGCGCTCGACGCGCTGCGCCGCGCGCACGAGGAAGGCGCCCGGATCGTCGGACTGTGCACCGGCGCGTTCGTGCTCGCCGCGGCCGGTCTGCTGGACGGCCGCCCGGCGACCACGCACTGGATGTACGCGCCGACGCTCGCCAAGCGGTATCCGTCCGTCCATGTCGATCCGCGCGAACTGTTCGTGGACGACGGCGATGTGCTCACCTCCGCGGGCACGGCGGCCGGAATCGATCTGTGTCTGCACATAGTGCGTACGGATCACGGGACCGAGGCCGCCGGGGCACTGGCGCGCAGGCTCGTCGTCCCGCCGCGGCGCAGTGGCGGTCAGGAGCGCTATCTCGACAGGTCTTTACCAGAAGAGATCGGCTCCGACCCGCTCGCCGAGGTCGTGGCCTGGGCGCTGGAGCATCTGCACGAGCAGTTCGACGTGGAGACTCTGGCCGCCCGCGCCTACATGAGCCGCAGGACGTTCGACCGCCGCTTCCGTTCGCTCACCGGCAGCGCGCCGCTCCAGTGGCTGATCACGCAGCGCGTGCTCCAGGCGCAGCGGCTGCTGGAGACCTCCGACTACTCGGTGGACGAGGTGGCCGGCCGCTGCGGCTTCCGCTCACCGGTGGCGCTTCGCGGGCACTTCCGGCGTCAGCTGGGCTCGTCCCCCGCCGCGTACCGGGCCGCCTACCGGGCCCGCCGTCCGCACGGGGACCAGCTCGCGCCGACGGCGATGGAACAGGTCGTACCGGCGCAGCCGTCCCCGCACGCCCGGCGGACGGCGGCGGCCACCGCGCCGTCCGGTTCCGCGACGGCCTCGTCGACGGTGCCGGAGCCGGTCAAGTCCTACTCGGAGGCTTTCGCCGCCGGCCAGGGCCGCCCGAGCCTGCCCGGCCAGAGGAGCGCACCGTAGGGTAAGGCGCATGAACGATCGAATGGTGTGGATCGACTGCGAGATGACCGGGCTCTCGCTGACGGACGACGCACTCATCGAGGTGGCCGCACTGGTCACCGACTCGGAGCTGAACGTGCTCGGCGAGGGGGTCGACATCGTCGTGCGTCCCCCGGACGCGGCGCTGGAGACGATGCCCGAGGTGGTGCGGCAGATGCACACCGCCTCGGGCCTCCTCGACGAACTGGCCGGCGGCACGACCCTGGCCGAGGCCGAGGAGCGGGTGCTGGAGTACGTGCGCGAGCACGTCAGGGAGCCCGGCAAGGCGCCGCTGTGCGGCAACACGGTCGGCACCGACCGCGGCTTCCTGCTGCGGGACATGCCGGAACTGGAGGGCTACCTCCACTACCGGATCGTCGACGTCTCGTCGGTCAAGGAGCTGGCGCGCCGGTGGTACCCGCGCGCCTACTTCAACAGCCCCGAGAAGAGCGGCAACCACCGGGCCCTGGCGGACATCCGTGAGTCCATCGCGGAGCTGCGCTACTACCGTGAGGCGGTCTTCGTGCCGCAGCCCGGCCCGGACTCGGACACGGCGAAGGCGATCGCGGCGAAGCACGTGCTGTGAGCCGCGGGGCCCGCCGCCGGATCCACCGGGGGCGGTCCACGGGCCCGCCGAAACTCGGGCGCGAGCACCCTCGCGGACCCTGTACACTTTTTCTCGGCCGGTCGGGTACGCAATGACCGGGCGTGGTGGGTATAGCTCAGCTGGTAGAGCACCTGGTTGTGGTCCAGGATGTCGCGGGTTCAAGTCCCGTTACTCACCCTGACGGAAGAAGGGCCGGTTCGCGTGAGCGGACCGGCCCTTCGTCGTGTCGCCGCCCGGTCCCTTGACACCTCCTGTGCGAGCGGGGACGCTCGACCCGGCGTGGGAGCGCTCCCATTTCCCGTCCGAGGCCGGGTGCGGCCCCGCCCGGGCCGGTCCAAGGAAGGACGTCATGCGCACACACTCCCGCACGGCCCGGCGGCTGGCGGGCCTCGTGGCCGAGCCCCCGGGCAGTGCCGCGTACGACGGGGGCACGAGCGGCGGCTGGGGCGGCGGGACCACGCTCACGGTGGGCGTCTTCGGGGCCTTCGGTCTCAAGGAGGCCGGGCTCTACGACGAGTACATGAAGCTCAACAGGGACGTCGTCATCAAGCAGACGTCCATCGAGCGGAACGAGAACTACTACCCGCAGCTCCTGACCCATCTGGGCAGCGGCAGCGGTCTCGCCGACATCCAGGCCGTCGAGGTCAACAACATCGCCGAGATCACCGCCACCCAGGCGGACAAGCTCATGGACCTGGGCCGGACCGAGGGCGTGCGGAAGGACAGCTTCCTGCCCTGGAAGTGGTCGCAGGCCACCACCGCCGGCGGGAAGACCGTCGGCCTCGGTAAGGACATCGGGCCGCAGGGCGTCTGCTACCGCAGGGACCTCTTCGCCGAGGCCGGGCTGCCCACCGACCGCACGGCCGTGGGGAGGCTGTGGGCGGGCGACTGGCGGAAGTACCTGGCGGCGGGGAAGCTGTACAAGGCTCGGGCGCCCCGGGGACGGTCTTCGTCGACTCGGCGGCCGGGGTGATGGCGGCCATCACCGGTGGGCACGAGAAGCGCTTCCACGACGCGGACGGCCAGGTCGTCTACAAGACCAACCCGGCCGTACGAGGGGCCTGGAACACCGCCGCCGAGTTCGCCCGCGCGGGGCTCACCGGCAGGCTCCAGCAGTTCACGCCCGCCTGGGACCAGGGCTTCGCCAACGCCACCTTCGCGACCGTCTCCTGTCCGGCCTGGATGCTCGGCTACATCCGGCGCAATCTCCGGATCGCCTGGACCGACGCCAACATGGGTACGGCACTGTTCAACACGGTCCTGGTGGCGGGGACGGTGGCCGCCGGGACGGTGCTGTTCTCGACGCTCGCGGGCTTCGCCTTCGCCAAGCTCCGCTTCCGGTTCAAGAACCTGCTCCTGCCGCTGGTGATCGGCACGATGATGGTGCCGCCGCAACTCGGCGTCGTACCCCTGTACATGCTGATCGCCGAGCTGTCCTGGACCGACCGGCTCCAGGCCGTCGTCCTGCCCACCCTGGTCAGCGCGTTCGGGGTGTTCCTCATGCGCCAGTATCTGCTCCGGGCGCTGCCGACCGAGCTGGTCGAGGCGGCGCGCGTGGACGGGGCGAGCAGCTGGCGGGTCGTGTGGCACGTGGTCTTCCCGGCGGCGCGGCCCGCGATGGCGGTCCTCGGGATGCTGGCCTTCGTGATGGCCTGGAACGATTTCTTCTGGCCGATCATCGCACTCACACAGAACGGCAACCCGACGGGTCAGGTCGCGCTGACGGGCCTCGGCCGTGGCTGCATCCCCGACCAGTCGGTGATCATGGCCGGTGCGCTGCTCGGTACGCTGCCGCTGCTGCTGGCCTTCGTGATCTTCGGCAAGCACATCGTCGGTGGCATCATGACAGGCGCGGTCAAGGGCTGACCGCGCGTTTTCCTCGACCCGGAGCGCATCCATGTCCCTCAGTTTTCCGTCCGACTTCATATGGGGCACCGCCACCGCCGCCTATCAGATCGAGGGCGGCGCGCGGGAGATCGGCCGTACCCCGTCGATCTGGGACACGTTCAGCCACACACCCGGCAAGGTCGAGAACGGCGACACGGGTGACACCGCGGCCGACCACATCCACCGCCGGGCCGAGGACGTGCGCCTCATGGCGGACCTCGGGGTGAACGCGTACCGCTTCTCGGTCTCCTGGTCGCGCGTCCAGCCCATCGGGCGCGGCCCGGCCGTACAGCGCGGTCTCGACTTCTACCGCAAGCTCGTCGACGACCTGCTGGAGCGCGGCATACGGCCCGTCCTGACCCTCTACCACTGGGACCTGCCGCACGATCTGGAGACCGCGGGCGGCTGGCCGGTGCGCGAGACGGCGTTCCGGTTCGCGGAGTACGCGCGGATCCTCGGCGACGCGCTCGGCGACCGGGTCGACCGGTGGGTGACTCTCAACGAGCCCTGGTGCAGCGCGTTCCTGGGGTACGCCTCCGGGGTCCACGCGCCGGGCCGTACGGATCCGGTGCTCGCGCTGCGGGCCGCGCACCATCTCAACCTGGGCCACGGGCTCGCCGCCCAGGCGCTGCGGACCGTGCTGCCCAGACGGGCGCAGATCACCGTCTGCCACAACGCGGCGGTGGTGCGGGCCCGTTCGCAGTCGCCGGAGGACCTGGACGCGGGGCGCCGTATCGACGCGCTGGCGAACCGGATCTTCACCGGGCCGATGCTGTCGGGCGCCTACCCCGAGGACCTGTTCAAGGACACCGCGCGGATCACCGACTGGTCCTTCGTGAAGGCGGACGACGCGGTGACGATCCATCAGCCGCTGGACTGGCTGGGGATCAACTACTACACGCCGCACCTGGTCTCGGCCGCGACGGACACCGGAGCGGACGCGTCCCGCCGCGACAGCCACGGTCACGCGCACGGCGAGGGCGAGAAGTCGCCGTGGCCGGGCGCGGAGTCGGTGACGTTCCATCAGCCGCCGGGCGAGGTAACCGAGATGGGCTGGTCGGTCGATCCGACCGGGCTGTACGACGTGCTGATGCGCTACACCCGCGAGGCGCCCGACGTGCCGCTGGTGATCACCGAGAACGGCGCGGCGTACGACGACAGGCCGGACGCGGACGGCGTGGTCCACGACCCCGACCGCATCCGTTTCCTGCACGGGCACCTGTCGGCGGCGCACCGGGCGATGGCCGACGGGGCGGATGTACGTGGCTACTTCCTCTGGTCGCTGCTGGACAACTTCGAGTGGGAGCGGGGTTACGGGAAGCGGTTCGGGGCGGTGCACGTCGACTACGGGACGCAGGAGCGCACCCCGAAGTCGAGCGCCCGCTGGTACGCCCGCCTGACGGAGACGGGCATCCTGCCGGACCCGCCCGCGTAGACCTGTGGCCCCGGAGCGCCCGCGGGCTCGCGCGGCCCCGCCGGCCGTGGTGACGGGGGCGCGCCCCGGCCGGGTGGGGGGTGGGGTGGGCCGGCCGGGACGCGGGGGGTGGCGACCGGTGGGGGACGGCAGCCGTGCGGTTCGTACGGTCTCGCGGCAGCACGCTAGCCGCCCCGATCCGGACAAGTCACCGATACCGGACGGGCGTTGCCGTTCTTGAGGCCCCCTTAAGGAACCATTGGGAGCGGATTAATGGTCCGCGGGCCGCAGGCCGTTCCCCCGCCGCCGCAGCCGGTGCCCGCGGCGCTCCCCCGTGGACCGCGTGGAGCGCCGCCCGCCGAGCCCGATCCAGATCCGCACCTCCGTGCCGCCGAGCACGGAGCGCCCGATCCGTACGTCCCCGCCGGTCGACTCCGCGACCCTGCGCACGATGTCGAGCCCGAGCCCCGTGGAGCCCTCGCGGGCCCCGCTGTTGCCGCGTACGAGTGCCGCCTCGGGGTCCGCGATCCCGGGTCCCGCGTCCGAGACGAGGACGATCACGGCGTCTTCGGCGTGGTGGACGTCGACGGCGAAGGCGGTGCCCTCCGGGGTGTGCCGGAAGACGTTGCCGAGCAACGCGTCGAGGGCGGCGGCCAGTTCGGGCCGGGCGACGGGGATGCGTACCGGCCGGCCGACCCCGGCCAGCCGTACCTTCCGGCCCTCGTCCTCGGCCAGCGCCGACCAGAAGTCCATGCGCTCGCGAATGACCTCGGAGACCTCGCAGCCCACTCCCGGTGTCGTCGCGCGGGTCTGCGGCTTGGCTTTGCGGGCCGTACGGATGATGGTGTCGACCTCGCGTTCGAGCTGCGCGACGGCCGCCCGCGTCTGGTCGGCGGCCGGACTCTCGCCCAGCGACGCGGCGTTGAGGCGCAGCACGGTGAGCGGTGTGCGCAGGCGGTGCGAGAGGTCGGCGGCCAGTTCCCTCTCGTTGGCGAGGAGTTGGACCACCTGGTCGGCCATCGAGTTGAAGGCGATCGCCGCGGACCGCAGCTCCGTCGGACCCTTCTCCGGGACCCGTGCGCCGAGTCTGCCCTCGCCGAGGTCATGGGCGGCGCCCGCGAGCCGCTGGGCCGGCCGCACCATCCGTACGCCGAGCCGGTCGGCCACGGCGACCGACCCCACGACGAGCGCGACGCCCACACCGGCGAGCACCAGCCAGGCGGTGGCGACACCGTTGGACACCTCGTCCTCGGGGACGAACACCTCGATGATGGCGATCTTGCCGGTGGAGATCGCGATCGGCTGGAGCAGCGCGGAACCGCCGCTGACCTCGGCGATCGAGGCCCTGCCCAGCCGCTCGGTGGCGCGCAGGTCCTTCTGTGCCGCCCGGCGGGTGCCGATCTCCATGGGCAGGCCGCCCGGTTCGCCGGAGGCCGGCACATGGACGGCGAGGTGTCCGGTGTCGCCGATGGGGCTGGACCGGACGGCCCACTCCAGTTGTTCGCGGCCCTGTGCGATGGAGAGCACCGGGCCGAGGGTCGCGGCCTGCCGTTCGGCGTTGGAGAAGGCACGGTCCTTGGCCATCTCCTTGATGACGAGACCGAGCGGGACGGCGAAGGCGAGCACGACCATCGCGGTCACCGCCAGCGAGACCCTGACCAGCGCCCATCTCATGACAGGGGCTCGTGCGCGCCGGAGCCGGCCACCGGCGCACCGGGGGCCGGCGGCTCCAGCTTCACGCCGACGCCGCGCAGTGTGTGCAGATAGCGGGGCCGGGCCGCCGTCTCGCCCAGCTTCCGCCGCAGCCAGGACAGATGGACGTCGATGGTCTGGTCGTCGCCGTACGACTGCTGCCACACCTCGGCCAGCAGTTCCTTGCGCGCGACGACCACACCGGGCCGTCCGGCGAGGAAGGCGAGCAGGTCGAACTCCCGCCGGGTCAGATCCAGCCGTGCGCCGTCGAGTTCGGCCTGACGGCGCAGCGGGTCGATGGCGAGGCCGCCGACGCGGATGACGCGCGAGAGCGGGTCGTCGGTGGCGAGGGCTCGCGAGCGCCGCAGCACGGCGGCCATCCGGGCCGACAGGTGTTCCACGGAGAACGGTTTGGTGAGGTAGTCGTCGGCGCCGTCGTTCAACAGCCGTACGATCTCCGCCTCGTCGTCCCGTGCGGTGGCGATGATCACCGGCACGTCGGTGATCCCGCGCAGCATCTTCAACACCTCGGATCCGTCGAGATCGGGGAGTCCGAGGTCGAGGATGACCACGTCGAAACGGAAATGGGCGACCTCGCGCAGTGCCTCCAGGGCGGTACCGACGCTCCGTACGGTGTGGGAGGCCTCGGTCAAGTGCCTGATGAGGGCGGAGCGCACGAACTGGTCGTCCTCGACCACGAGCACACTTGGCATGGGCGGCACCGTACGCCATTCGGGGGAGCCGAGGTCGGAAGGCGGACGGGACGGGGACGGGGACCGCGGACGGAGGGACAGGGGTGGGGCGGGTGGTGCAGTATGGCCCCGATGCGCAGAGGACTCGTACATGCCATGGCGTGGACGCTCGCGACCGGGGCGGCGGTCACGCTCTCCTGGTGGGGCGTGCACACGGTCGTCGTGGGCACGGTGTACGACAGACCCCGGGCGCTTCCGATCACCGGGGACAGCGCGACGACGCAGCGCGCCCGGCCGCAGTCCTCCTCGACGCACCGCCCGCCGAGCCCGCCGCCCTCGCCGTCACCGCGGACGCCCGCGCCGGCCGATACCCCGGAGTCCTCCGGGACGCCGGACGGCAAGGCGTCGGCGACCCCTCCGGCGAAGACCCCGGAGAAGAACGGGCCGTCGGATCCGGACACCGGCCCCGCCACACCGGGGAACGTGAAGAGCTATCCCGTCGACGGCGGACGGGTCGTCTTCGATCTCGGCAGCCACTCGGCGGAGCTGGTCTCGGCGACGCCGGAGGCCGACTGGCAG
This sequence comes from Streptomyces sp. S4.7, assembly GCF_010384365.1. Taxonomy (NCBI): domain Bacteria; kingdom Bacillati; phylum Actinomycetota; class Actinomycetes; order Kitasatosporales; family Streptomycetaceae; genus Streptomyces; species Streptomyces sp. S4.7. Next base: position 2,477,998 of record NZ_CP048397.1, read on the forward strand.
ATGCAGGTCTGGAAGCAGGACTTCTGGATCCGGGTGACGTTCACCCGCGACGACCGGGAGATCTCGGTCTTCTGCACCTGGCACGATTCCGCGCCCCGGGTCCAGATCGACGAGCGGTGAGTGTCCTCAGGCGCCGGACGGGCTCAGGTCCTGTCTTCGAACTGGCGTCGTCCGCCCGCAGGGCGGGGCTCACGACCTCTGGTGCGTGCGATCGCAGGACGGAGGATCGCATCCGTACCGGGCGTACTCGGGCGAGTCCGACAACGCAGCGGCGTGCCAAGCGTCGTGAGCCGGACGCCGGTGTGAAGACAGGACCTGGGGGACGTCCGTTCAGTCGAACGTACCCGGCGGCGGTACGGGTGACGGCTTCGCGTTCGCGTCGGTGACCACCACCGCGCCGCCCGTGAAGTCCGTGAGCGACCGCCCGTGTTCCACCCGCCCCGGATGCGGATCGCCCGCGACCCGGCGCGTCAGCTCCGCGACCGGCAACTCCCGGTCCGACGCGAGGAGTACGGCGTTGCCGAAGCGCCGGCCGCGCAGTACGGCCGGGTCGGCGGCGAGCGCCAGTTCCGGGAAGACGGTGGCGGCCGTGGCGATCTGGGAGCGCAGATGGGCGAGCGGCGGCCCGTCGGCCAGGTTGGCCGCGTAACCGCCGCCGGGCGCCAGCACGCGCCGTACGTCGGCGAGAAATTCCGCGCTGGTGAGATGCGCCGGGGTACGGGCCCCGTCGAAGACGTCCGTGATCACCAGGTCCGCCCAGCCGTCGGGCATCCTGGCGAGCCCGGCGCGTGCGTCGGCGGAGCGGACCCGGATCCGGGCGCCCGGATCCAACGGCAGCTCCCTGCGGACCAGTTGGACGAGGCGCGCGTCCAGCTCCACGATCTGCTGCGTGGACCGGGGGCGGGTGGCCGCGACGTAACGGGCGAGGGTGAAGGCGCCGCCGCCGAGGTGCACGACGTGCAGCGGGCGGCCGGCGGGAGCGACGAGATCGGCGACATGGCCGAGTCTGCGCTGATAGGGGAAGGAGAGATGCGCCGGGTCGTCGAGGTCGACGTGGGACTGCGGGGCGCCGTCGATCAGCAGCGTCCGGGCACGGGGACGCTCACGGTCGGGCACCAGTTCGGCGAGGCCGCCGTCGACCGGCTCGGTGGCGGTGTCGTGCCCCGTCCCCGCCTCGGGGACACCTCGTCCACGCCGTCTGTTCCTCGCCGCCGGGTTCTTCGCCACCGGCCCATTGTCACCCGGCCGCGGTGGTCGGCGACGCGGGCGACGGCCACTGCCGGTGCTCGCTACTGGTGACCGTCGGCCGCCTCGATCAGCCGCGCCGCCTCGCCGAGGGCCTCACGCAGCACTGCCGGGTCGGTGACCTCACCGGTGCCGGCGTCGGGCGGCAGCAGCCACGCGCCGCCGGTGAGGGGCGGCTCGGCCGGCACGCGCAGTCCCCGGCCGGCCGTCTCCGTACACGCGCTGCCGGGCATGTCCCAGCCCGCCGCCGTGCCGGGAGGTACCAGGAAGCCGAGGTTGTCGCAGGTGCCGTCGAGGACCACGGGTCCCACCGCTGGAGCCTCACCCGAGCCACGGCGCAGGATGTCGACGGCCTCCAGCCCCTGGCGGGCCGGGACGGTCACCAGATCGCAGGGCACACCGTGGCCCCCGCCGGAAGCGCTCGCGGGCGACTCGCTCGCCTCGGCCGAGGGTGCGCGCCGAGCAGTCGCCCATGGGCCGTCACTGGTCTTCATACCGACCTCCAACTTCAACAAGGAAACCCCTCCTCGTCGAGTGGAGACACGTTGCGCGTCTCCGCATGGTTCAACGCGTCGGGGCGTCAACAGCAACGGCACGGGTCCGCCGCAAAGGATGGCAGTTCATGGCAGATCGTGGGTGAGATATCCGGTTTGTAGCCAAACACCGTGTAGCCAACTGGTCACAACGGGTACCTTCTTGGACGCCGGACCGCCGGAACGCCGGAACGCCGGAACGCCGGAACACCGGGGACGAGGTGAACCGGCGCGCAGGACCAACGTGTCCAAGGAGAGGTCTCGGCCATGGTGTCGACCCCGGCAGTTCCCAATCTCGCCTTCCGCCGGCTGCGCGGCCCTCGCTCGCCGGGGGAGTTCGCCGCGGCCGTGCGCAGGGCCGCCCGGGAGACAGGTGAACAGGTCGCGTGCGACGCACGTTATATCGGACGGGTGGAGGCCGGCGAGATCCGCTGTCCCAACTACGCGTACGAACGCGTCTTCCTCCATATGTTCCCCGGCCTCACCCTGGCCGATCTGGGCTTCTCGCCCCGCGACACCGTGCGCGGCAGGGCGTCCGGAACCAGGGCCGACGTCCGTACGGCGCCGGCCCCCGACCCGACCCCGGTGCGCGGCGCTACCGGTGACACCAGCGAGGAGAGCGACGTGCTGCGTCGCGCATTCATGACCAACGGCACCGCGACGATGGCGGGGGCCTGTCTCGGCCTCGACATCGGCGGTGCGCACGCCACCGCCGGGACCGGCCCCCGGCAGTTGGGCGAGGCGGAGATCAACGCGCTGGAGGAGGCGGTACGCCGGATCAGGCTGCTGGACGACCGGCACGGCGCCGACGGGCTGTACCGGCGGGCGGCGCAGCCCCTGCGGACCGCGTACGCGCTCCTCGACGCGGGCACGGCCACCCGTGGCGCGACGGCCGACCGGCTGCACGCGAGCGCGGGCGAACTGGCGATCTCGGTGGGCTGGCTGGCCCACGACTCGGGCCGGTTCGACGACGCGCGTTCGCACTACGCGGAGGCGCTGGCCACCGCACGGGTCGCGGGTGATCCGGCACTTGAGGCGCACGCGTTCTGCAACACGTCGTTCCTGGCGAGGGACGGGGGCCGGCACCGTGAGGCGGTGCGCGCGGCGCAGGCCGGCCGGCGCGCGGCGTCGGAACTCGCCTCGCCGCGACTGCTGTCGCTCCTCGCGCTGCGCGAGGCGGGCGGCTGGGCCGGGCTCGGGGACCGTACGGGCTGCGAGCAGTCCCTGGGGCAGGCGCACACGTTCTTCGAGCGGGGTCCGTCGGACGACGACCCCGAGTGGATGTCGTTCTTCGGCGAGCCCGAACTGGAGGTGCTGGAGGCGCAGTGCCGGGCGGCGCTGGGCGACTGGTCGGCGGCGGCCCGGCACGCGTACCGGGCCACCGTCCTCCTGGACCCGCACTTCACCCGCAATCTCGCGCTCTACCGGGCGGAGTTGGCCTCGAACCTGGCGCGCGCGGGCTTCCTCGACGAGGCCGCCGCGGCCGGGCACCGGGTGCTGGACCTGATGGACGAGGTCCAGTCGTCCCGTATCCAGGGCATGCTCGCGGGCATGGTCCGGGTGCTGCTGCCCAAGGGGCGCACGGCGGAGGTGGGCGGCTTCCTGGACCGCCACGCGTCGTCGGCCGCGACGGCGCGCAGGGCCTGACCTAGGGCCCGTCCGGCGTTCGGGGACAGCCGGACCTCAGCCCGCCAGATGCCCCGTGTCGTTCCAGATGTCGATCGCGGGGGCCCCGTACGCCCAGTCCAGGACCGACAGTGACGTCGGCGCCAGACGGATCCGGGAGGCGAAGGACACGTCCTCCCCCAGCCATCGCGCGCCGATCGCGCGCAGGATGTGGCCGTGTGCGAAGACCAGTACGTCACGGTCGGCCGAGCGGGCCCACGCCACGACCTCGTCGGCGCGTGCGGCGACCGCGGCCAGGGTCTCGCCGTCGGGGACGCCGTCGCGCCAGATGAACCAGCCCGGCCGCACCGCCTGGATCTCGGCCGGGGTCATGCCCTCGTACGCGCCGTAGTCGAACTCCATCAGCGCGTCCCACTCCCGCGCCCGGCCGCCGAACCCCGCGAGTTCGCACGTGTCGCTCGCGCGCAGCAGCGGGCTGGTGCGGATCTCCGCGTCGCGCAGGCCGGACCACGGCTCCCGGTGCAGCCGCTCCCCCAGCAGCTCGGCGCCGCGCCTGCCCTCGTCGAGCAGCGGGACATCCGTCCTCCCGGTGTGCCTGCCGGACCGCGACCACGCCGTCTGACCGTGCCGGGCGAGGAGGATGCGCGGTGCCATGGGAGCTCTCCCTGAGGTTCACAACAGGTGCCCTCCCATCATCCCGTACCTGAACGCGGGGCAACCTCCGGGACGATCTCGGCGTCCCAATGGGCAGCCCTCGGTGAGGCCGCGGAGGCCCCGTCGCCGCACCAGGGTCCGTAGGGGGACCCCTCGCATACGTGCGATCGCCTACACCGTACGGTTGAACGTCGGCGGAAGGCCGCGTAAACACATTGAGGGAGAGCGTCCGGATGCCGCAGATCGTCCATGCGCGCACCGCCCACCGGCCTCGCTGGTGGGCCGAACTGCTGCTCCTGGTGGTGGTTTACGGGGCGTACTCGGCCGGGAGACTTCTGGCGCGCGGCGACGTGTCGACGGCTGTGGACCACGGTCTGGCGATCCTGCGAATAGAGAAGGCGTTCTTCCTGAACGCCGAGCATCCGCTCAACAGACTCTTCACCAGCACGCCGGCCATCGGCATACCCGCCGACTTCGCGTACGCCTCGCTGCACTACCTCGTCACCCCCGCCGTGCTGATCTGGCTGTTCCGCCGCCGCCCCGCGCGGTACCGCGCCGCACGGACCTGGCTGATGCTCTCCACGCTGCTCGGCCTGATCGGCTTCACCCTGCTCCCGACGTGCCCGCCGCGGCTGCTCGACGCGTCGTACGGGTTCGTCGACACGATGGCCCAGTACAGCTCGTACGGCTGGTGGGGCGCCGAGGCGAGCGCGCCGCGCGGACTGGGCGGGATGACCAACCAGTACGCCGCGATGCCGAGCCTGCACGTCGGCTGGGCACTGTGGTGCGGGGTGCTGCTGTGGCGGCACGGCAGGACGCCGCTGATGAGGGTCCTCGGCATCGTCTACCCCCTGCTGACCGTGATCGTGGTGATGGGGACGGCGAACCACTACTTCCTCGACGCGGTCGCCGGCGGCCTCGTGATGGGGGCGGGGGCGCTGCTGACGGCGCCCGCGCTGCGGGCCGCCGACCGGGCCCGGACGCGCGCGGCCGACCGGTACGCGTTCGTGGGCGGGCTCGCGCGGCTGCCGCTCGTGGCGGGACCGGGACAGCGATCGGTGCCGGGTCAGCGGCGTCAGTCCGTCGAGGTCGTGAAGTCCACGGTCGTGACGTCCCCTGCCTCGAACTCCCCGAACCTTCCGGGCAAGTCCGCGGTGGCCAGGTCCCCGGTCAAACCTCCGAATGTCAGTGACGGATGCGAGACTTCCGCGGGTGAGCGATTCCCCGGGCAGCGCACCCGCACCAACAGCAGCACCGGCACCCCCGGCAGTGGCGGAGCCGCGACCGACGACGCTCCGGCAAAGACTCGCTGAGCTGCGCGGACCGGACGTCGCGCCGCATCCGCTGGATGCCCGTGCCCTGGCCGCCCTGGCCGCCAATCCCGGCTGCGGACGCCGTGCGCTGCTGGACGGCGCCGGGGTCGACAAGACGGCACTCGCGGCGGCGCTCGGCTCCCCCGCCCCGTTCGGACAGTCGCAGTTCGCGTTCATGCGCGGCAACGCCTTCGAGGCGCGTGTCAAGGCCGACGGCGGCACGGAGTTGATGCGCCTGCTGCACGAGCGCATGGGCGCGGGTTCGCCCGCGCCGGTGCCCGGTGAGGTGCGTGTCCCGGACCTGTCGGCGGCCGGCCCCGAGGGGCGCGCGGCGCGTACGGCGCTGGCGCTGCGCGAGGCGACCGCCGCCGGGGCCGGGGCGTGGACGCTGCTCGTGCACCCGCTGCTCGCACTGGAGGTGGCGGGCTCGCCCGCCTATCTGGAGCCGGACGCCGTGGTGGTGCATCCGGACGGCCGGTGGACGGTCGTGGAGATCAAGTCCTTCCCGATGATCGACAGTTCGGCCGACGCGTCGAAGGTGGGCGCCGCCGCGCGGCAGGCTGCCGTGTACGTGCTGGCGCTGGAGCGGGTCGCCGACCGGGTGACCGGCGCCCGCGTGGACCACTCGGTGCTGCTGGTCTGCCCCAGGGACTTCTCCAACCTGCCGACCGCGTCGGTCGTCGACGTACGCAAACAGCGTTCGGTGACCCGGCGGCAGCTGACCCGGCTGACCCGGATCGAGGACATCGCGGCGACTCTGCCGGAGGGCACCAGCTTCGATCTGGAGCGGTGCTCGCCCGCCGAGCTGACCGCGGCGGTCGACTCCGTGACGGCGGCGTACGCACCGGAGTGCCTGGCGGCCTGCGAGCTGGCCTTCCACTGCCGGGGCCGGGCGCGCTCCGCCGGGGCCGTGGAGGCGCTGGGACGGGGCGTACGGGGCGAGTTGGGCGGTCTGACGACGGTCGGCGCCGTCCTGGCGGCGGCGCGCGGTGAGACGGTGCCGGGGACCGCGGACGACGATCCGACGGTGGTGGCGCTGCGGCGGGCCGCCGCGCTGCGCGCCGAGGCGCTGGAGTCCGTCCCCGAAGGCACGGTCGCCGTATGTCGCTGATCAGCACACTGGCCCGGCTGGAGGCGGTGGAGAGCGGGCGCGCGCAGCCGCTGGCCACCGTGTGCCATCGCCGGCTCTCGGCGCGCCCGCTCGTGTTCGTCCCTCTCACCACGGCCGGTGAGGCCGGCGCCCCGCTGGGCGCGCTCGTGGGTACGGACCGTGATTCGCCCCGGCTGCTGACCGTGGCGCAGCCGCGCGACCGCGATCTGCGCTTCGCGTTCCTCGCCGATCTGGCGGAGGTGCTGCTGCCTCATCTGGACGCCTACGCGGACGACGTGGAACCGGCCGAACGCAGTGAGACCGACCCGGAGACGGGCAAGCGCGTCAAGGTGGAGGTCGATCTGTGCGTGGACGCACCGCAGTTGATCGTGCCGAACCGGCCGGGTGTGAACTTCGTACGGCTGCTGGGGCGCTCGATGCGATTCCGGCGTACGGCGGAGCAGGACCCGGACACGCCGTATCCGGCGCCCGTGCGCGTGCCGCTGCTGGGCCGCTGGCTGACGCACTACGGGGAGCGGGCGCGGGTGCCGGGGTCGTCACTGCTGCTGGCCGCGACCGATCTGCTGAACAGGCACTGGGCGACGGGGCAGTCCACTCTGGAGGACCAGCACCTGGGGGCGCTGCTGGCCTGGATCGACCCGCCGCCGGACGGCGGTTCGGGCCGGGACGCCGCGCTGCGTGCGGAGACGGCACGGGACGGCCGTGGCCAGTTGCTCTGCCCGCCGGCGGGTCCGGCGACGGACCCGGCGTTCGACAACAGGCTGCTGGCACCGGCGATCGACGCGTACGACCGGGCGCGGCAGTCCCTCGGGGCGGCGCAGGACGGGCTGGGCGCGGACGAGCAGTTGGGGCGGCTGACGAGGGCCGAGCGGGAGATCCGGGCGCTGCTGGAGAGCCAGGCGCGGCCGACGTGGGACGCGGTGTGGCGGGGGCTGGACCTGCTGCGGGAGCTGCCGGAGGGGGCGCGGGTCGCCGACCGCTGGACGCGCGACCGCTGGTCCTTCACCGGCCACCGTGACCGGGTGCGCTCCGGTGAGCCGCCGCAGCCCCGGCACGACGACGCGGTGACGGCGGCGCAGAAGCTCGCCTCGCGGGAGACGGCGCAGGGGCAGCTGGAGGCGCAGGAGGCCCTGGACGACCCGCTGGTGCTGGCCGGGCGCAGGCTGTCGGGCGAGGCGTTCATCGGCGAGGTGACGGACGTGGTGATGGCCTACAGCGAGAGCAGGCGCCCCAGCCCGCGCCCGCTGATCACGCTGTACAGCGAGGACAGTCCGCAGCTGGGCGTGCGCACGAAGGTCTACCGGTCGCTGGACGGCAGACCGCAGTCGGCCGAGTTCGTGGGGTGGGACCCGGCCGGGGACGGCACGCTGGTGGTGCGGCTGACGGACCGGATGGGCCGCGGCAAGGAGCCGGCCGAGGGCTCGCTCCCGGAGAAGGGCGACCGGATCGCCTGGACCTTGTTCGAACACGACCAGCGGGGCGGGCCGAAGCTGCCGTCGACGGAGGAGACGCCGTGGACGCACGGGGGTCCGCCGGGCGTTGAGGGGGCGGGTGCCGTCACGGCCGCGGTCGCTGTCGCCCCGGACACGGCTGCCGGTGAGGCCGCTGAAGCGCCACCGCCACTGCCGCTCCCTGATCCGGTGACCGAGGAGGACTTCCTGTGACCGCCGCCGTCGTATCCGACCGGGCCGGCTTCGACCCGGGCGCCGAGGCCGCGCGGGCCACCGACGCGATCCTGCACGACACGTTGCACGGTGCGTACCGGGGCGTGGTCGTCGACTCGCCGCCCGGTGCGGGCAAGTCGACGCTCGTGGTGCGCGCCGCGCTCGAACTGGCCTCGGCGGGGCGGCCGTTGATGGTCGTCGCGCAGACCAACGCCCAGGTCGACGATCTGGTCACGCGGCTCGCCGAGAAGGCACCCGACCTGCCGGTGGGCCGTCTGCACAGCAACGACCCGGATCCGTACGACCCGTCGCTCAACGAGCTGCCGTCCGTACGGAAGTCGGCGAAGGCGGGCGATCTGGCGGGCCTGGACGTGGTCGTGTCGACGGCCGCGAAGTGGGCGCACGTGCAGGGCGTCGAGCCCTGGCGGCACGCGATCGTGGACGAGGCGTACCAGATGCGTTCGGACGCGCTGCTCGCCGTGGCGGGGCTCTTCGAGCGGGCGCTCTTCGTGGGGGATCCGGGCCAGTTGGACCCGTTCAGCGTGGTCGGCGCCGATCAGTGGGCGGGGCTCACGTACGACCCGTCGGCGAGCGCGGTCGCCACACTCCTCGCGCACAATCCCGAACTGCCGCAGCACCGGCTGCCGGTGTCGTGGCGGCTGCCCGCGTCGGCCGCGCCGCTGGTGTCGGACGCGTTCTACCCGTACACGCCCTTCCGCAGCGGTACGGGCCCGGCGGACCGGCGCCTCACCTTCGCCGTGCCCTCCGACGGCTCGGGCCCGGACCGGGTGGTGGACGAGGCGGCGGCGTCCGGCTGGGGTCTGCTGGAGCTGCCCGCGCGGCGTACGCCCCGTACGGACCCCGAGGCGGTGCGGGCGGTGGCCCTGGTCGTCCGGCGGCTGCTGGACCGGGGCGGCGCGACGGTCGGCGAGCGCGGCCCGGACGCGGCGCCGCTGACGGCCGACCGCGTGGCGGTGGGCACGGCGCATCGCGACCAGGCGGCGGCGATCCGCGCGGCCCTCGCGGAGCTGGGGGTGACGGGTGTGGCCGTGGACACCGCGAACCGGCTCCAGGGCCGTGAGTTCGACGTCACAGTCGTCCTGCACCCGCTCTCGGGCCGCCCGGACGCGACGGCGTTCCACCTGGAGACGGGCCGCCTGTGCGTGCTCACCTCACGGCACCGGCACGCCTGCATCGTGGTCTGCCGCGCGGGCGTCCCGGAACTGCTCGACGAACACCCCTCGACGGAGCCGGTGCAACTGGGCGTGACGATCAAGTTTCCAGATGGCTGGGAGGCGAACCACGCGGTGCTCTCCCACCTCTCCGAACACCGCGTGCCCTGGCAACAGTGAGGCACTCTTGCGCGGGGCGGGACAATGGACGGTGGCCGAAACGGCACGTACGGCGTCACACACGCCCCCACCAGGAGCAGCAGGAGGAACACATGGCGGAATCCGAGTCGAGTCAGCGACGGCTGCGGCCCGCTCCGCTGCTGTTCGAGCCCTCCGAGGCCGCCGCCGATCCCGAGCACTTCTTCGATCTGGAGTCGATCGACGACCCGGGCGCCCTGCTGGACCGGGCCACCGAGCTGACGCTCGCCTTCCGGGCGGCGACCGACCGGGCCGTGGAGTTCCAGGCCGTCGCCGCCGCGCAGCTCGCCGATCCCCGGCGGTTCGACCGGCTGACGCCCGCCGACATCGCCGAGCGGGCCCAGTGGACCGAGGACTACGCGAAGAAGATGGTGGAGTTCGGGCGCGATCTGATGCGCAACGGGCGCACGCCCGGGGAGTGAGCGGGCGCAATTGAAAGCTGCCCGCCCCTCTGGCATATGCCGGGCCTTAGGTTACGCCGTCCCGCCCCACCCTGTCCCGGTTTCGCGCAACTCCCCGGAACGGGTCGATTACTCCAGGTAGATGTAGTCGTCATGAGCGCATGGCTGCGAGATGAGTCCCCTCTGAGTCCGGGGTCCTGCGACGACGAGCGCCGGACCGACGTCTTCACCTACCTCCGCGAGGAAGGCCGCCACCACAGCGCGCAGGTCACCGCCGCCGGCGCCGGATGGCTCGCCTCCGCGGGACCGTACCCCCGCTCCACGCTCTCCCTCTGGGAGGCCAGGCCGACGGCCCCCGGCGTGCTGCCCTGCGGCGTCCTCTTCGACATCGTGAACGTACCCGCCGTCTTCGGCAGGCGGATGCTCGACCGGCTCTGGTCCGACGGGCCGGGCTCCGGGCCCGTCGCCACGCACCGGGGCCGCATGATGCTGTTCGCGGCCCCCGGCACCGCCCAGCGGCTGCCCTCCCTGCTGTCCTGGGAGGAGTGGGGCCGCTCGGTCCCCGAAGGCGCGCCGCCGAGCGTTCCGCCGCTGCTCTGCCACGGTTCCGGTGACGCGGTGACCGTACCGTCGCTGCTTCCCGCCTTCGGGCCGGCACCGCGCTGGGTGGTGGCCCCCGACACCCGCCACCCGTGGCTGCCGGGGCCCGAGGTCCTGCTGTGGGCCTGCGTACGGGCGAGCCGACCCACCCCGCGGACGGCGGTCCCCCGCCCACGGAACGGCTCGGTGTCCAACCTGCCGGGTACCCGCCCCTGAGCAGCGCTCCAGCGCCTTCCGGGGCCTGTCATATCGATTTTTCTTCGCACCGATCCTGGTGCTAAGGTCTACGACGTCAGCAGGCGCCGCTAGCTCAGTTGGTTAGAGCAGCTGACTCTTAATCAGCGGGTCCGGGGTTCGAGTCCCTGGCGGCGCACAGACAGGAGAAGCCCCTCGCGAGAGCGAGGGGCTTCTTCGTGTCCCCCCGCCCGCCCCGCCCCTCTCCCCCTCACACCCCCGTCGTCACCTTGACCGTCCAGGCTCCCGCCCGCGTACGGTCGGCGACCTCCACCTTCGTCCCCTCCCCCGGCACCGTGAACGTCTCCCCCACCCCCAGCGGCGCGTCCGCCAGCGGCGGGTAGACCGACTGGTCCCAGCAGGCCTCGCTGTCCGGGTGGGTGTCCACCACTTCGATGGGGCCGCCGCCCGACTCCGTCTCCCCCCGCACCCGGTAGATCAGCACACCCTCGGTGCACGTGGTGGCGTCGTTGCCGGTCGAGCCGCGCGCCTCGATCGCGAGGGCCGAGTGCTCGCCCGTCCTGACCACCGCGAGCCGGGTCCCGGCGCCCGCGCCGGCCGCGGGCGCCGCGCCCAGCGGTTCCAGGGTGAGCATGCTGCTGCCGGTGGGCTTCACACAGCTCACCTGCCGCCCGCCGAGCCAGCCCAGCTTCCACTTGTGCCAGCCGAACAGGTCCGGCGACAGGCCGAACTGGCTGCCCATCACGTCCCAGTCTCCGACATGGGTGTCCCAGTCGCCCTTGCCGTCGGTGGGCCGGTGGTAGAGGTCCGGCAGGTCGAAGACGTGCCCGGTCTCGTGGGCGAGCACGTTGCGGTCCGGCGGGTGCCGCTCGAAGACGGTGACGACGCGCTTGATGTCCGTACCGTCCGCGGTCAGCGGATGATCGAAATTGACCACTTTCGTCGCGTCGGAATCCACACCGGGCGCGTCCGGGTCCGCGACCAGGTAGACGACGTCGTACCGCGAGAAGTCGATCACCGGATCGGCGACCGCCAGCGCGTCCCGCAGATACGCCGTGCGCATCTGGGGCGCCCAGTCGCGCTTTATGACGTAGTCGGTGGACGCCCGCGGCATGTCGATCCACTGGAGCCGGGGATGCGGGTGCAGCGCGAACTTCCCGTACGAGGCCCGCTCGAAGAATCTGCTGGTCGCCGGGAAGTGGTCGGCCACCAGGTCGGCGGGCTCGATCCGGGGGGCCGCGTCCGGGAAGGACAGGAAGACCATGACCGCGTCGAGGGTCCTGGCCGGGCGCGGGTAGGAGGCGTTCCACGTGTCGAGGCCGAGCGAGTGGTGCGCGGTGGTACGCGGGAGGGCACAGGGTCCTGCGGGGTCGGCGACGGCGGGGCCTGCCACCAGTGAGGTGGCGGCGACCGCGACGAGGGAGGTGAAGGCCGCGGCCGTACTGCGCAGGCGCGGCCGGTCCACTCCCCCGGGTGTCAGGCGACGCTCCACGTGGACCTCCGGCTGCGGAATGCGGGACAGCTCACCCACTTTCCGTCCTTTTACTGCGGTACGCCCTGTTCCGCTGGCCCAGTTGGGTGAGCGGACCGACACCCCCGGCGGATCACGGAAAGTCACAATCGATCAGGTCGACGACAGGTCGGGCCACAGGCGCGCAGAAACGATCGTCCGCCGATCGGCGTCGACCTCGCGCGCCCCGGTTCACCGTCGGAGAGCTGGAACGGCCGACCGGCCAGCCTCTATGATCGGCAGACTTTCCTGCGCCGATCATCGCGAATCACACCCCTGTACGACACCACTGCACTGCGGGAGCGAGCCGTGAGCGGAACCTCCGAAAGGCCCCAGCCCGCGGCAGTCGCGGCGCCCCACTCCGCCGCACCGTCGGTCACGGAGTGTCATGCTCTGGCCGTACAGGACGACCGGGGTCGTACGCGGGGCGAACGGCACCCCTCCACGCTCCCCGCCCCCGAGACGCGCGACCACGAAGAGCACAAGGAGCACGGCGACTACCGGGCGGCCTTCAACGCGGCCCAGCTCCCCATGGCCGTCGTGGACCGGCGGGGAACCGTCGTCACCGTCAACGACGCCCTCGCCGAACTGATCGGCACCGAGCGCGACTCGCTGCACGAGCGCGCCGCCGCCGACCTGGTCGACCTCGCCTCCGACGACCGGACCTGGCACGCGTACCAGGAGGTGCTGCGCGGCCGTCGCTCCCGCTTCCGCTGCACCCGCCGCCTCAAACACCCCGACGGCCGCGCGCTCTGGGCGGAGGTCACCGTCACGCCCCTGCCCGACGGCGGCAGCGTCCTGCTCTCCCTCACCGACATCAGCGAGCGGCGCGAGCTCCAGGCCAGGCTGCGCCATCTCCAGATGCACGACCCGGTGACCCGGCTGCCCAACCGCACGCTGTTCTTCGAGCGGCTCTCCACCGCGCTCGAATCGTCGTACGACCATGGCAGAACGGGGCGGATCGGTCTCTGCTACCTGGATCTCGACGGCTTCAAGGCCGTCAACGACACGCTCGGACACCGTGTCGGCGACCGGCTGCTCGCCGCCGTCGGGGCCCGGCTGACCGAGTGCGCCGACAACGACGGCCACAGCCGCGGCGGCCATCACCTCGTCGCGCGCCTCGGCGGCGACGAGTTCGCGATCCTGGTCGAGGACTCGGCCGGTACGGAACAGCTCGCCGATCTCGCCCGCGCCGTGCTCGCCGCCCTCCAGCTCCCGTTCGACCTCGCCGGGCAGCGGCTCTCCGTCTCGGCGTCCATCGGCGTCGTCGAACGGTCCGCCGAGGGCACCACCCCCACCGGCCTGATGCAGGTCGCCGACACGACGCTCTACTGGGCGAAGGCGGACGGCAAGGCCCGCTGGACCCTCTTCGACCCGGAGCGCAACGCCCACCGGATGACCCGCCAGGCGCTGTCGTCCACGCTGCGGCCGGCCGTCGAGCGCGACGAGTTCGTGCTCCAGTACCAGCCGCTGGTGGGGATGGCCGACGGAGTCGTACAGGGCGTGGAGGCGCTGGTGCGCTGGGACCACCCGCAGTTCGGCATCCTGGCGCCGAACCGCTTCATCGGCATCGCCGAGGAGGACGGCTCGATCGTCCAGCTCGGCCGCTGGGTGCTGCGTACGGCCTGTCTCCAGGCCCGTCAGTGGCAGCGCGACCACCCGGCGGACCGGCCGCTGTTCGTGAGCGTCAACGTCGCCGTACGGCAGGTCTGGGACTCCGACCTGGTGGCCGACGTGGGGGCGATCCTCGCCGAGACGGGGCTCGCGCCGCGTCTGCTGCAACTGGAGCTGACCGAGTCCGCGGTGATGGGCTCGGCGGGCCGGCCGCTCCAGGCGCTCCAGGCGCTGAGCGACATGGGCGTGCGCATCGCCATCGACGACTTCGGGACCGGCTACTCGAACCTCGCGTATCTCAGCAGGCTGCCCGTCTCCGTACTGAAGCTGGACGGCTCCTTCGTCCGGGGCTTCCGTTACGACGAGGGCGTCCACCCCAACCCGGCGGACGAGACGATCGTCGAGACGCTGGTCCACCTCGCCCACCGGCTGGGCCTGACGGTCACCGCGGAGTGCGTGGAGACGGCGGGCCAGGCCGCCCGGCTGCGCCGGATCGGCTGCGACACCGGGCAGGGCTGGCTGTACTCGCGGGCGGTGGGGCCGGAGCGGATCGCGGAGATGATCGGGGTCAGCCCGCTGAAGGTCTGACCCCGCTCACCGACCGTCCGGCAGGCCGTACGCGTCGGCGATCAGGCCGTAGCTGCGCAGACGCGCGTCACCGCCGTGGGCATTGGCGGTGAGCATCAGCTCGTCGGCGCCCGTGCGCTTCTGAAGGTCGTCGAGGCCGGCGCGGACGGCGTCCGGGGTGCCGTGGACGATGTTCGTCAGCCAGCCGTCGACGAAGTCGCGCTCCTGCGGGCTGAAGCTGTACGCCTCCGCCTCCTCGGGGGTCGGGACGAGCCCGGGGCGCCCGGTGCGCAGGCGCAGCATCGACAGCGCACCGGTCAGGACCTGGCGGCGGGCCTCGTTCTCGTCCTCGGCGGCGAGAGCGGCGACGCCGATCACCGCGTACGGGGCGTCGAGCACGGCCGAGGGCCGGAAGGACTCGCGGTAGAGGTCCAGCGCGGGGATCGTGTTCTGCGCCGAGAAGTGGTGCGCGAAGGCGAACGGCAGCCCGAGCGTGGCGGCGAGCCGGGCGCTGAAGCCGGAGGAGCCGAGGAGCCAGATCGGCGGCCGGGCGGCGGGGCCCTGGACGGGGCCGGGAACCGCGTGGATCCGCGCGTACGGGTGCCCGTCCGGGAAGTCGTCGTCCAGGAAGCGGGTGAGTTCGGCGAGCTGCTGCGGGAAGTCGTCGGCGCCTTCGTTCAGCCGGTCGGTACGGCGCAGCGCGGCGGCCGTGGCCCCGTCGGTGCCGGGCGCCCGGCCGAGCCCGAGGTCGACCCGTCCGGGGGCGAGGGCCTCCAGGGTGCCGAACTGCTCGGCGATGACGAGCGGCGCGTGGTTGGGCAGCATCACGCCGCCCGAACCGAGCCGGATGCGCTCGGTGTGGGCGGCGAGATGGGCCAGGATCACGGCGGGCGACGAGGAGGCGACACCGGGCATCGAGTGATGCTCGGCGACCCAGTGGCGGTGGTAGCCCCTGCGCTCGCCGAGCCTGGCGATCTCCACGCTGGTCCGCAGTGACTGCCGGGCGGTGCTCCCGCTGCCGACGGTGACCAGATCCAGGACGGACAGCGGCACGGGCGCGCTGCCCAGCGCCGTACCTCGAATTGCGTCAACCACCGGTGCGGGCCCTTCTGGTGCGGGAGTACGTACAGCCCGCACCAACGGGAGGACGGCTCCGTTTTATTCCCGGACCGGGCCGGGAATCAGTCGCGGCTCGCGAACAGCGTTCCCAGCTTGGGCGCCCACGCGTGGCGTTCCACCAGGCGCAGCCCTTCCCAGACCGTCACCTGGTTCGCGGTGAGGACCGGTTTGCCCAGGGCCGCCTCCAGCTCCGGGAGGTACGCGACGGTGTGCAGCGCCGTGTCCGGGAGCAGGACCACCTCCGCGTCCGGATGGTCGCCCTCACGGGCCAGGGCGAGTACCTCGTCCCGGCCCCAGGTGCCGACCTCGGCCGCCGTGATGATGCCGCTGCCGCGCGTGGAGACCACCTCGATGCCCGCCGCCTTCAGGAAAGCGGCGAAGTAGCCCGCGACGTCCTCCGGATAGGTCGCGGCCACCGCGACCTTCCGGGCGCCCAGCGCCTGGACGGCGTGCGCGAAGGCGAAGGAGGTGCTGGAGGCCGGCAGTCCCGCCTCCACGGCCAGTTGCCGTGCCTGTTCGTGGGCACCGTCCCAGCCGTACACGAAGCTGCCGCTCGTGCACGCCCAGACCACGGACTCGGCCCCCGCCATCCGCAGCTCCTCGACACCGTCCGCCAGCCTCCGGGCCGAGCCCATTTCCAGGAGCGCGTCGACCCGGTGGGCGTCCTCACCGATGTCGGTGTGGACGAGGGGCAGTCTGATGTCGCTGTCGAAGAGCATCTCCAGACGGGGGTAGTCGTCCTCGGCGGAGTGGCCGGGGTAGAGAAGTCCGACGGTCGTCATGTCCACCCTTCCTGTTCCTCGGTCGGAGCGTCCGGCTGGGAGGGCTGCGCCCACTCGCCGGGCTGGACCGGATGGACGTCCTGCAGGTGCTGGACCGGTTCCATCCGCTCCATCTCCGCGATGCCGGGGATGTCACCGATCCCGGAGATCTCCGGGATCCGGTGGGCCTCGGGCATCTCAGGGATTTCTCCCATCCTCTCCAGCGTAGGCATGTGGCGCGCCGGGGGCGGGTTGAGCAGCAGGCCCTGGTAGGGGCCGACCGCGTGCGCGCCGATTCTGCGCAGGGCCGCCCACATCGTGACCTGGTTCGCCGAA
Organism: Streptomyces sp. S4.7; assembly: GCF_010384365.1. NCBI lineage: Bacteria > Bacillati > Actinomycetota > Actinomycetes > Kitasatosporales > Streptomycetaceae > Streptomyces > Streptomyces sp. S4.7. The sequence goes on from NZ_CP048397.1 coordinate 2,494,617, forward strand.
AGCACCGGCATCCTCAGCTCGGCCTCCAACTGCGGGATCGCGTCGTACGTCGGCAGGTTCGTACAGCTGATGAACAGCGCGTCGGCCGCGCCGACGACGGCCTGCCGCGCCATGTCCACGACCGACCTGTACGGCACCTTCCAGATGTGCCGGGTCAGCCCCAGAAAGGCGCGACCCGTGACGGTTACCCCGGCCTCCGCCAGGTACTCCTCCAGCGACTCGGTGACCGACTCCGTATAGGGGGTGACCAGCGCGATCCGTTTCGCGCCCAGCTCTTCGAGCGCTTCCAGCAGCGCGCCCGAGGTGGTGAGCGAGGGCACCTCGCCCGCCCTGTTCATCGCCTCGCACATCGCCCGCTCACCGACGACACCGCCGACGAAGCTGCCCGACGTGCAGGCGTACGCGATCACCTCCGGCTCGGACGCGCCAAGGGCCATCACCGCCTCTCCGAGCGTCTCGTGCTCACTCACGAGCCTGGCAAGGTCCAGCGACACCTCGACGGGGACATAAGGGGTCCTGGTCAGGCGCAGCGAGATCTCGTCGGGCATCCAACGCCAGAGTTCACGATCAAGGGCAAAGTCGAATGGGGCGACCACACCGACACCACGCTGCGGCTGCGGTCCACCCAGAAAGGAGACATCCATCTCACGGCCCCCTTTGGCTGTTGTTGACGACGGTAGGAGCTGAATGCGAGCGTGGTCAATGAGCACAGGAAATACGTTGCAACGAATTTTCCTGGAGGAAATTTCCGCCCCGATCCGAAGGGCTCCCCCGATGACCGTACCGACCCTTCTCGTCCTGGGTGCCGACCCGCCGCCGCGCCTCGGCCGGCTGACCGGTCGGGCGCACGTCCGGTACGCCGACGAGTCCTCGCTCGCCTCCCAACTCCCCCTGGCTGACGTCCTGTTGGCGTGGGACTTCACATCCGACGCGATCCGGCTGGCCTGGCCGGGGGACGGGCCCCGGCCAGGCTGGGTGCACACGGCGAGCGCCGGCGTGGACCGGCTGCTCTGCCCCGAACTGATCAACTCCGAAACAATCGTCACCAACGCCCGCGGCATCTTCGAGGAACCCATTGCCGAATATGTGACAAGTCTTGTCCTTGCCATGGCCAAGGATCTGCCGGGAACTCTCGAACTACAGCGTCAGCGGCGCTGGCGCCACCGCGAGGGACTACGGGTGGCCGAGAGCCGGGCGACCGTCGTCGGCGCGGGCCCGATCGGCCGGGCGATCGCCGGGACCCTGCGGGCGCTCGGCGTGACGGTGGCGATCACCGGCCGCACGGCGCGCCCGGGAATCCACGGCGCCGACCAGTTGGACCGGCTGCTCACCCGCTCCGACTGGGTGATCTGCGCGGCGCCGCTCACCGAGAGCACGCGCGGCATGTTCGACTCGCGTCTCTTCGGTCTGATGCAGCCCTCGGCGCACTTCATCAATGTGGGACGGGGCCAGCTCGTCGACGAGAAGGCGCTGGCGGACGCCGTGGCCAAGCGCTGGATCGCGGGCGCCGCCCTCGACGTCTTCGAGGCCGAGCCGCTCGATCCGGAGAGCCGGCTGTGGGACGTGCCGGGCCTGATCGTGTCGCCCCACATGAGCGGTGACACCGTCGGCTGGCGCGACCGACTGGGCGAGCAGTTCGTCGACCTTTACGACATCTGGGCGTCCGGAGACCCACTGCCTAACGTGGTGGACAAGAAACGTGGGTACGTCCCCATGCATGACTGAGTCCATGTTCCTCACCGATCTCACCGCACGACAGCTGCTGGCCGGCTACGAGAAGGGCGACTTCTCGCCGGTCGACGCGGTGCGCGCCGCGCTGGAACGGATCGAGGCGGTCGAACCGCTCGTCAACGCCTTCGTCCGGGTCGACGCAGAAGAGGCGCTCGCCGCCGCGGAGGACGCCGCCGACCGGTGGCACAGAAAGGAACCGCGGGGGCGGCTCGACGGTGTCCCGGTCTCCGTGAAGGACATCTTCCTCCAGCGCGGCGGGCCGACCCTGCGCGGTTCGCGGACGGTCGACCCGGCGGGCCCGTGGACGGACGACGCGCCGGCGGTGGCGCGGCTGCGCGAGCACGGCGCGGTCCTCATCGGCAAGACGACGACGCCGGAGTTCGGCTGGAAGGGCGTGACGGACTCGCCGCTGAACGGGGTCACGCGTAACCCCTACGACCTGTCCCGGACGGCGGGCGGGTCCAGCGGCGGCAGCGCGGCGGCGGTCGCGCTCGGCGCCGGACCGCTGTCGATCGGCACCGACGGCGGCGGCTCGGTCCGGATCCCCGCGTCGTTCTGCGGCATCTTCGGGCTCAAGCCCACCTACGGGCGGATCCCGCTCTTCCCGTCCAGCCCCTTCGGCACGCTGGCGCACGCCGGTCCGATGGCGCGCGACGCCGCCGATGCCGCGCTGCTGCTCGACGTCATCAGCGGCGCCGACTGGCGCGACTGGTCGCAGCTCGCCCCGGCACCGGGTGTCACCGCCACCCTGTCGGAGGGGGTCGCGGGGCTGCGGATCGCGTACTCGCCGTCGTTCGGCGGCCAGGTCGCGGTGCGGCCGTCCGTGGCGGCGGCCGTACGGCGCGGGGTGGAGCGGCTCGCCGAGCTGGGCGCGTACATCGAGGAGACCGACCCGGACATCCCGGACCCGGTGGAGGCGTTCCACACGCTGTGGTTCTCGGGTGCGGCGCGGGTGACGCAGCCGCTCGGCGAGGAGCAGCGCGAGCTGCTCGACCCGGGGCTCCGGGAGGTCGTGGCCGAGGGGGAGCGGGCGAGCGCGCTGGACTATCTGGCCGCCGTGGACGCGCGGATGGAGCTCGGGCGGCGGCTCGGCCGGTTCCACGAGACGTACGACCTGCTGGTGACGCCGACGCTGCCGATCGCGGCCTTCGAGGCGGGTGTGGAGACGCCGAAGGGCTCGGGGCACCGCCGCTGGACCGGCTGGACCCCGTTCACCTACCCCTTCAACCTCACGCAGCAGCCCGCGGCGACGGTGCCGTGCGGGGTGGACGAGGACGGGCTGCCGATCGGCCTCCAGCTGATCGGCGCGCGCCACGCGGACGCCCTGGTGATGCGGGCGGCCCACGCGCTGTACGAGTCGGGCGCGGCGTCCCTCCCGGCCCCGACCGGCGCGTAGCCCCTGCCGGGTTCGCAGGACAGGCTGTCCTCAATCGCCGGACGGGCCGCGAATGCGGCCCGTCCGGCGATGAGAACGCAGCCGGACCGGCGGCCGAGGGCGAGCCCCTCAGACCCGCCGGAAGTTGAGCGTCTCGCCCGTCGCGCCCGCGCGCCAGAGGTCCTGGCAGGCTTCGGCCATCTCGTCCAGGCCCTCGACCACCGAGCCCCAGACGATCCCGGGGATCCACCCCGTGTCGCCGTTGATCAGCAGGTTGTTGCGCTCGTAGAACAGCGCGAGGTCGACGACGGTACGGCGGCCCCGGTGCGCGGCCTGTTCCTCGTACCCGTACGAGGTGGTGCCGAGCACCGTGTCCGAGAAGGTGAAGTAGCACAGGTCACCCGGAATGGGGGTGACCGTCGGGTTCTCCAGCGGCGGTTCCTCGGCGGCGAACCCGGGCATCAGCGCGTAGATCTCGTTGCGCGCGTACTTGGCGTGGTAGACGTCACCGCCCAGCGGCAGCGCCTCCCACACCGCGGCGCAGGTGATCGGGGCCAGGTCATCGAGGAGCTTGGCGGTGCAGCGGACGCCGCGCTTGTCCAGGGACACTTCGATGAAGCGGTCGCTCATAAGTCTTCGCGCCCTTCCGGTCGGTTCGTAAGCCTGTGTCCGGCCATGAATACCCGCCCCCGCCGCACGAATGCGGGGCCGAAGGGCCTCGTCTCTCGTATGTGACGCGTGGACAACGATAGGCATATCGGTCCGAAAATAATCCGCATACCCTCTGTCGTTTCGGGTAGCCGCGCGCCTATGGCTCCACTAAAGGGGAACAACACAAGCACAGGAAGAGGGCTCCGGCGCCGTTCGCTGCTCGCGGGTGCCGCGGCACTCGGTGTCGCGGGCGCTGTCGGGGCCACCAGCGGATGCAGCCGCGTGGCCACCGCCGACAACGGGGACGGGGGGACCCTCCTCGATCAGCTGCGCGCCAAGGGAACGGTGCGCCTCGGACTGGCGGGCGAGCAGCCGTACAGCTACATCGGCAAGGACGGTGAGATGACGGGCTCCGCCCCGGCCATCGCCTCACGCATCTTCAAGGAGTTGGGTGTGGACAGCGTCCAGCCCTTCGCCACCGAGTTCGGTTCACTGATCACCGGTCTGAACTCGCTCCAATTCGATGTGGTCGCCGCCGGGATGTACATCAACCCCGAGCGCTGCGAACAGGTCATCTTCGCGGACCCCGAATACCAGATGCTCGACGCGTTCATCGTGCCGAAGGGGAATCCGAAGAATCTCCACACGTACAAGGACATAGCCGACGCCGGCGCCAGGATGGCGACGGGCGTCGGCTACGCGGAGATCGGTTACGCGGAGGAGGCCGGGGTCAAGAGCATCACGACCCTGCCCGACCAGCTGGCCGGGCTGCTCGCCGTCGAACAGGGCCGCGTCGACGTCTTCGCCGGTACGGCGGTCACGGTGTTCAACGTGATCAAGGAGACCGACAGCACGAAGGCCGAGGCGACCAAAGAGGTCACACCGATCGTCGACGGCAAGCCCGTCACCGACGTCGGCGGCTTCGCCTTCCGCTCGCCCGAGACGAACCTCCGCGACTCCTTCAACCGCGAGCTGCACAAGCTCAAGAAGAGCGGTGAGCTGCTGGAGATCATGCGGCCCTTCGGCTTCACGAAGGACCAGATGACGACCATCACGGCGAAGGAGAAGTGCGCGCCATGAGTGAGATCACCTGGGGCCTTTGGAAACTCCTCCTCGAAGGCGTGTGGATCACCGTCCAGCTGACGATCTTCAGCTCCGCGCTGGCCGCCGTGGTCGCGCTGGTCGTCGGACTCGCCCGCGCCCACCGCCTGTGGATCGTCCGGTTCATATCCGGGGCCTACTTCGAGATATTCCGCGGTACGTCCGCGCTGATCCTGATGTTCTGGATCTTCTTCGTGCTCCCGCTGGGCTTCGGCTGGCAGCTCGTCCCGATGTGGGCGGCGACGCTGGCGCTGGGGCTCACCTACGGGGCGTACGGCTCCGAGGTCGTCCGCGGCGCGGTGCAGGCCGTGGCTCCCGCTCAGCGCGAGGCGGGGATCGCACTGAGCTTCACGCCCGCCCAGCAGCTGCGGAAGATCATCCTGCCGCAGGCCTGGCCGGAGATGATCCCGCCGTTCAACAACCTGCTGATCGAGCTGCTCAAGGGCACGGCACTGGTCTCCATCATGGGCGTTGCCGACATCGCCTTCGGCGCGTCGCTGGTGCGTAACGCGACGGGCGAGAGCGCGCCCGTCTACACGGTCATCCTGCTGATGTACTTCGTGCTCGCCTTCGTGCTCACGCGCGGCATGCGCGTCCTGGAACGACAGGCGAAGGCCGGGATCGGCCAGCGCCCCGAGAAGACGGGGGGCGTCGTGAGCAAGCTCGGCCTCTTCCGCCGGAACGCCGTTTCGGCGAGCGCGGGAGGTGAGAGCTGATGGAGTGGAACTGGTCCGCGGTCGGCGACTTCATGCCGATGTTCTGGGACGGCCTGCTCGTCACTCTCCAGGCACTGGTCCTGGGTGCGCTGCTCGCCTTCGCCCTCGGTCTCGTCTGGGCGATGGCCCAGCGCTCGACCCTGGCGGTGGTGCGGTGGCCGGTGAACATCCTCACCGAGTTCGTCCGCAACACCCCGCTGCTCGTGCAGCTGTTCTTCCTCTACTACGTGCTCCCCGAGTGGGGTGTCACGCTCAGCGCCATGGTGACCGGTGTCGTCGGCCTGGGCCTGCACTACTCGACGTACACCGCCGAGGTCTACCGGGCCGGCATCGACGGCGTCCCGGCCGGCCAGTGGGAGGCGGCCAAGGCGCTCAGCCTCCCGAGGTCCCGCACCTGGGGTGCGGTGATCCTGCCGCAGGCGATCCGCCGCGTCGTGCCCGCGCTGGGCAACTACGTCATCGCGATGCTGAAGGACACTCCGATGATCTTCGTCATCGGAGTGATGGAAATGCTCGGCCAGGCACGGCAGTTCGCCTCCGAGTCGTTCCTGACCGTCGAGGTCTTCACCGTCGTGGGTGTGGCCTTCATCGTCATCTCCTATCCGGCATCCCTTCTCATGCGAGCATTGGAGCGTCGCCTTGTCCGCTGACAGCACTCCCCTCAACACCTCCAGGGAAACGGCCAATCCCGCCGCAGACGGCAGCGAGTTGATCCGCTTCGACAAGGTCACCAAGCGCTTCGGGTCCAACACGGTCCTGGACTCACTGGACTTCACGGTCAACTCCGGCAAGCACGTGACGCTGATCGGTGCCTCGGGATCGGGCAAGACGACGATCCTCAGACTGCTGATGACGCTGATCAAGCCGGAGGAGGGCACCATCAAGGTGGCGGGTGAGTACCTCACGCACCAGGAGAAGGACGGCAGACTCGTCCCGGCCGGCGAGAACCATGTCCGTGAGGTGCGCAAGAACATAGGCATGGTGTTCCAGCAGTTCAACCTCTTCCCCAACATGAAGGTCCTGCGGAACGTCACCGAGGCCCCGGTGCACGTGCTCGGCCTGTCCAAGGACGAGGCCGACGAGCGGGCGCGCGGCCTGCTCGACCTGGTGGGTCTCGGGGACCGCTGCGACGCGTACCCGAGCCAGCTCTCGGGCGGGCAGCAGCAGCGGGTGGCCATCGCGCGGGCGCTCGCGATGCGGCCGCAGGTCCTGCTGCTGGACGAGGTCACCTCCGCGCTCGACCCGGAGCTGGTCGCGGGCGTCCTCGATGTGCTGAGGGACATCGCCCACACGACGGACATCACGATGCTGTGCGTGACTCACGAGATGAACTTCGCGCGCGACATCTCCGACGACGTACTGATGTTCGACGCGGGCCGGGTCATCGAGTCCGGGCCGCCGGAGAAGATCTTCAGCGACCCGGAGCACGAGCGCACGCGGGAGTTCCTGAGCGCGGTGCTGTAGGCGTGCGCCCGGCGCACTGAAGGGGCGCTCGCCTCGCGTTATTCGGGGGAACCCGGTCCGACCCGGCGGACCGGGTTCCCCCGTTTTCCCGGCCGGTCCCCGCCAACGTCATTGACTCCGGCATATGCCAGAGCGATACGCCCAGATGAGGCCACTGTGACGGGTGTCATTCTGCTCAACAGCCGCCCCGGAAAAGGCCCTTGGCGGCTATCGTGGTAGGGAAGCTTGCGGTCACAACCTGGTAGGGGGAAACCGTGGCGCTGAAGCCGGAGCCGACCGCGCCGTTCCACTCGGTGCAATACGTCCTGCGCGTCCTCGAAACGGTTTCCAAGCACGTCGGCGGTGTCACCGACGTCCAGATCGCCCGCGAGACGGGCCTGCCGACCGGCCATCTCGCCCCGATGCTGGCGATGCTGCGCCGCGAGGGCTATGTGGAGCAGGTCTCGGACGGCGCCTATGTCATCGGGGACTCGCTGGTCCTGCTCGGTACCGGCACCACCCGCGAGGAGGCCCTGGAGACCAAGCTCCAGGACACACTCACCGAGCTGCGCGACTCGGTCGGGGCGGCGGTCTACATCAGCCGTTACATCGACGGCGAGGTCAGGATCACGCAGTACGCCGACGGGCCGGACGCGCCCGCGGTGAACGAGTGGGTGGACTTCCGCTCGGCCGCGCACGCGAGCGCCGTCGGCAAGTGCCTGCTCACCCAGCTCGACCGGAACAGCCGCCGGGACCATCTCTCCCGGCACAAGATCGCGCGCCTCACCTCACGGACCATCACCAGCGAGCGCGTGCTCTTCTCCAAGCTGGACAGCCAGCCGTCCACGGTCCCGATCCTGGACCTCCAGGAGTACGCGGTGGGCACGGTCTGCGCGGCGGTGCCGCTGACGGCGGGTTCGGCGGTGGGCTGTCTGGCCCTGTCGATGCCCATCGAGCACGCGCACCGGCTGCGCTCGGCGGCGGACACGCTCAACCGGGGCGCCGCGCCGATGGCGCTCTCGCTGGCCATCTGACCCGGCCGTCCCACCGGGCGGCCCCGCGCGTCCGGGCCGGGAAAGCCCGGAACCGGGCCGCGGCGGGCGGGGTGCGGCACACACCCCGCGTACGACGGCCCGGCCCGGTCAGCGATGAATCAGACCCTCGCCGGTCACATGCTGATGGAACGGGATCGGACTGATCAGAACTTGACGTCCGAGCAGGCGTAGAACGCGTTGGTGGTGTCCGCGACGTTCCAGACCGCCAGGACGATGTGCTTGCCCGTCTTCTGGGTCGGCATGCTGCCCTGGTGGACGAGCGTGGCCGGCGGCTGCTGGTTGCCGTACGGCACGGTCATGAACGGCTGCGGGTCGAGGTCCGCGCGGGTGAGCGGCTTGGTCGGGTCCCAGCCGTTCTTGGTGATGTAGTAGCGGAAGTCCGACGTGGAGTGCCGGGCGGTGAACTGCCAGCGGAAGCTGTAGCCCTGACCGGCCGTCACGTTGGTGGCGGGCCAGTTGCCGCCACGCGGGTCGTCGAGCTGCGCGAACTGGCCGTTGCCGCCCGAGCAGATCTTTCCGTCGGCGGGACCCGCGGCCGGGAAGCCCTTGGGCCCCTCGACGCTCTGCGGCTCCCACTGGATGTTCCCGCATCCGGTGACGGTGCCGTTCTGACACAGCTTCTGACGGCTGATCGGTGAGTCGGTGTAGCCGTGGCTGCTCGCGCTGCCGGTGGCGAGCAGGGACACGCCCGCCACCGCGAGACCGAGTACCGCGGCGCTGATTCTCTTCTTTCGCATGCTCTCGCTCCTGGGGACCGTGGGGAGTACGTGCGGTGACTCCTGACTGCGCAATCAGGTCTAGACCAAGTCACACAGTATTGACGGACGTTGATCGTGTCCATAACAACGACCAAGAAAGGTCCAGACCAATCACCGATGCTTGGACATCGGTCAGCTTCCCTCGTTGAGACCGTGCCTGCCGGTGTAGAACGCGACGGTCAGGTCCTTCACCAGCACCTTGCGCTCGTAGTCGTCCAGCTCCACGAGCCCCCGCGACGTCAGCCGGTGCACGGTGTCGTCCACCGCGTCGACCACCGACGTCAGCACGGTGTCCCGGTGCCTGGCGTCGATCGCCGCGATCCGGCTGCGCTGCATCGCCGCCGAGATCTCCGGCGCGTACTCGATCCGGGTCGGCTGCGCGGAGAAGACGTCGAGCCCGACCGGGCGGCACTCGGCCGACAGCATCCGGGTCAGCGCCTCGCCGACGGCCTCGGCGTTGCGCAGCGTCGGCGCGGTCTCGTGGAAGGCGTCGGCGGGCAGTTGGGAGAGCACACGCGCCATCGCCGCCTCGACCTGCTCGCGCAGGTACTCCTCGTGGTCGCGCACCCCGAGCGCCGCCCGGACGGTGTCCCTGACCCGCCATACCACCAGGACGACGACCCGCAGCGCCGTGCCGTTCGCGTCGACCGCGGACATCGGCTCGCTGCGCCAGTGCCGCAGCCGTACGTCCACACGCCGGCGCAGCAGGAGCGGGCTCACCCACAGAAGTCCCGTACGGCGCACGCTCCCCCGGTACTCGCCGAAGAGCGTCAGCACCCAGGCGTGACCGACCCGGCCGCGGCCGAGCCCACCGAAGGCGAAGAGGGTGAGGCTCACGGCGGCGGTGAGCAGCGCCCACATCCCGATCCCGATGCCGTGGTAGTGGTTCGAGTCCAGCCCGAACATCTCGGTCAGCGCCTCGGGCACGGCCCCGACCCACCAGAGCACCGTCAGACAGCCGATCAGCCCGGCGACACCGACGAGCCCCGCCGCCCAGCCGGGCAGCGTGGGACCGGGCCGCTCGACGAGCTTGGTGTCCACGGGCGTGGCGGGGCGCGAGATGGAGCTGGGGGCCAGCACCGGCGGTACGACGGGGGCGGGGACGACGGGTCCGCGCCGGGTCCTGGTGCGCCCGGCGGCCGGGTCGGCCGACTTCTCGTCGCGGAAGAGGAGATGGACGGGGATCTCGTGGGTGGCCTCGCCGACGATGAGCGGGCTCCACCGGTGGCTGTCGAAGGTGAGGGCGGCGCGGGCGGGTACGGCGGAACCGGACCCGGTCCGCACGGTGACGTCCCACACGGGGGCGGGGATGCCGCTCGACGCGCTCGATCCGCTCTGCCCGGCGGAGTCCGCCGGTTCGGCGGGGTCGCCCGGGTCCGCGCCGGGCGACGCCGGGGCCGGGGCGGTCACGCCCTCGACGTCGTACGGGGCCCGGTCGTTCTCCGCCGCGGCTGACGGCGGGGCCGTACCGGCGTCCGGGGCCGACGGGCCGTCATCGGTCGCGGGCACGGCGATGTCCACGCCCACGCCACCGCCCTGCTCCGCCGTGGCCATCGCCCAGGACTCGCCCCGCGAATGCGGCACATCGGCGGCTTCCGGCTCCACGACCGGCTCCAGAACCGGCTCCAGGACCGGGCCCGGCCCGGCGAACCCGGTGGTCGCCGGGGCACCGGCCACGGACTCCGGCTCCGCACCGGCGATGTACAGCGAGGCGCCCGCCTCCACCGACGCGGACTCCAACTCCCGCTCCGGGCGGACCTCCTGCCCGGCGAACGGGGCCGGGGCCGCCACCTGCGACACGGTGCCGGACTCCGCACCGGCGGCGGCCGTGAACAGCGGGGCACCAGCCTCCACCGGCAGTTCCACCGAAACGGATCCCGGCGCGGGCTCCCGGCCCTCCTCGGCCACCGTCCCGCCGTAGCAAGCCTCCTGACCGGCCCCGAGGCCGGGCTCCGGCTCCTCGGGCCGCTTCGCGGACATGTCCGCGCGTCCCGGCGGGTCCTCCCCCTGCGGTGGGCGAGGCTCGGTCGGCCCCGTCAGGGGGCGTACGTTCTGGTGCCAGCCGGCCTCGTTCCCCCCGGTCGTCGCGGCCGACGGGGGCTCCGGCCGCGCTTCGGGCCCGGTGGCCGCGACCGGCTCGGTCGGCCCTGTCGACTCCACCGGCCGGGGCGGATCCGTCGGCTCCCGCGCCTCGTGCGGTTCCACCGGCTCGACCGGTTCCACCGGCTCCACAGGCTCGACCGGCCTCCGTGCCGTCAGCGCGTTGCGTGCCGCCGCCCGGAGCGCCTGTGCGCCGCGCAGCATCTGCCCGTCGCCGTTCGGTTGCGATGTCTGTGTGGTCATCCTTGCCTCCGTCGTCATGCGAAGAGTCGTCGCCAAGTCTCGGGGCCGGGGTACCCGTCGGCCGCGCTGCCGCGCCAGCCCTGCGCCCGTTGGAAGGCCTCGACATTGCGCCGGTCGGCCTCGCCCCACCTCGGGCCGGGGCCCGAGACGTAGTGCCGGCCGTAGCCGCGCTTCACCAGCTGTTCGCCGAGCCTGGTGACGTGGGAGTTCGACCTCCCCGGCCGGAACCGGTCCGCCCCCGGGAACGCCGGCCGTGCGCTCGTACCGCCGGGACCGGCCGCCCCCGCCTTCGGAATGTCCTTGCCGAGCCCGTTCACGAGGTATCGCCAGGTGTCGGGCCCCGGCAGCCCGTCGGCCTCCGCGCCCCGCCAGCCCTGCGCCCGCTGGAACGCCTCGGTGGCACGCCGGTCGGCCTCGCCCCAGCCCGGTCCGGGGCCCACGTCGTAGAAGCGTCCACCGCCCCGGCCGACGAGCATCTCGCCGAGCCGGGTCACATGCGCGTTGTCGGCACCGGGCCCGAAGGACTTCGCACCGGGGAAGCCCGCCGCCGGGGTCTCGTCCGGTGTGTCCGCCGGGCTGCCGGCGGTGCCCGAGGTCACGCCGTTGTAGCGGTACGCCACGTAACTCGCCGAATTGCTCCAGTACGCCATCGGCGTGGACAGGGCACGGGTGTTCGGCTTGGTCTGCTCGTACGCGATGTAGTAGTCGTGCGTGTAGTCCGTCCACCCGCCGAAGATCGTCACGTGTGACCCCTTGTTGGGGTCCTTCGGGTTGTGGAACAGCAGGATGTCGCCGGGCTGGAGGTCGCTCCTGTCGATCCGGGTGCCGAAGCGGGACAGGCTCCCGGTCCACTCGTTGCCGTCCAGGTTCCAGGCCATCGAGACATACCCCGAACAGTCCTGGCGGTAGCCGTCGGACCAGTACTTCGTCATGGAGTACGGGACCTTCGCGCTCACCCATCGCTTGGCGCGGTTGATGATGTCGGCGCGGCTGATCCTGCGCAGCGTGTCGACGGAGTGGTTCGCCGACGGTCCGGCCGACGGGCGGCCGTGCAGCGGGCCGCTCGCGCCCTGCGGGGTCGCCGGATACGGTTCGGCGACCGCCGCGGTCGCCACCGACGGCGCCGCCCCCTCCGCCGTCGCGGTGCCGAGCGCGGGCCAGGCGGCGTCGGCCTCGCTCGCGCCGGCGCCGGTGACGCCGAGGGCGACACCGGCCGCGGTGGCGAGGACCAGGACACGGCGCGCGCCGTGTGCGGCGGGGTGGCCGCCCGCGCGCAGGGGCAGGCCCTGGGCCAGCAGATGGCGCTGCTCGGCGCATCCGCCACAGGGGCAGTCGCAAGCGGGTTCGTATTCCTCGAAGACCGGTGAGTTCATGCGATCCCCTCCACACTCGACAGGATGCTGTGCCGTGTTGCACGCGCGTCAGGAGCCACAGGACCCGACTAATCACACTTTGACGGATCAAAGGTAAAAAACGACCATCCGACAGGCCACATCGCTCATCAAATGGTCGGGAGCACTCCGGAGCGTCGGGTAGAGTTCTCCAGGTCAGCAGGCGCCGCTAGCTCAGTTGGTTAGAGCAGCTGACTCTTAATCAGCGGGTCCGGGGTTCGAGTCCCTGGCGGCGCACGCAGGGCTGAGGCCCCCTCGTCATCGCACGAGGGGGCCTCAGTCGTTCCGTCTGACCACCACCCCTGACCGGGCGGTCTCCGCGGCAACTTCACAGTCCGGCCACAGCTCCGCCTCCAACAGACCCCCAATGGGGGCATATGACGCTCAAGTAGTATCTTTCACTCTTGCGATCATGGCTGGGGTCGTAGAATCTATCCTGAAGCCGAAGCGCCCAAGGAAGCACGCGTTCCTCACAGTTGGGGCACCTGAAGAGTTTGCTCCGGTTTGCATACCGAGCGGGGTGGGGGTCCCGTTCACGGGCCGATGCCGCAAACGGCGTCATGCAACCGGAAGGTCCCGATGCGTGTCTGTACTGAGGGCGGCGCGCGACCATGCGGGCCTCCACCGGTGGCCCGCCACCGACATGTCCGGGACGGGTGGTCTGCGGGGGCCCTCTCCGGACGAACCGACCGACCAATCACGCAGCCAGCATGCGTGCGGGGGGATGACTGATGACGTCGACGCCGAACGGCGAGCGGCCGAACAACGACGCGTCCCGGACCACTCAGCTCCGGGTTCCCTCGCAGCTCAGGAATGCCAGGGCCCGCCTCCGGCCCAAGGCCGAACTGCCCAAGTACGACTACGAGCACTACAGCCGGCTCGCCGGGCCGCTCACCCAGCCGGACCCGAACAAGCCGTACAAGGTGCAGTACCGCTCGCTGCTCTCGCAGGAGCCGCACCGGATCCGGGCCGCCCTGCTGCTCGGCGCCGCCCCGCTCCTCTCCCTCGGACTCTTCGCCTGGCTGATGCAGCCGCAGCACTGGACCGAGCGCGACCCGAACCTGAAGAACGACACGCTGCTCGTCCTCGACATCGTGATGCTGGTCTCGATCGGACTGATCGAGCTGTTCCGCACGATGAACGTGCTGTCCAACGCGCACGCGACGCTGGTGGCCCGTGACCCGGTCCCCGTCGTACCCGCGAGCGGCACCCGCGTCGCCTTCCTCACCTCCTTCGTGCCGGGCAAGGAGCCCCTCGAAATGGTGACGAAGACGCTGGAGGCCGCGGTCAGGATCCGGCACCGCGGGCTGCTGCACGTCTGGCTCCTCGACGAGGGCGACGACCCCGCCGTCAAGGAGGTCTGCGCCCGGCTCGGAGTCCACCACTTCTCCCGCAAGGGCGTGGCGAAGTGGAACCAGGCCAAGGGCGCGCACCGCGCGAAGACCAAGCACGGCAACTACAACGCCTGGCTCGACGCGCACGGAGACGACTACGACTTCTTCGCGTCCGTCGACACCGACCACGTCCCGATGGCCAACTACCTGGAGCGGATGCTCGGTTACTTCCGTGACCCGGACGTCGGCTTCGTCATCGGCCCGCAGGTCTACGGCAACTACGACACGTTCGTCACCAAGGCGGCCGAGTCGCAGCAGTTCCTCTTCCACGCCCTGATCCAGCGCGCGGGCAACCGCTACGGCTCGCCCATGTTCGTCGGCACGAGCAACGCCGTACGCATCTCGGCGCTCAAGCAGATCGGCGGGCTGTACGACTCGATCACCGAGGACATGGCGACGGGCTTCGAGATGCACCGCGCCAAGAACCCGCAGACGGGCGAGAAGTGGCGTTCCGTGTACACCCCGGACGTCCTCGCCGTCGGTGAGGGCCCGACCGCCTGGACGGACTTCTTCACCCAGCAGCTGCGCTGGTCGCGGGGCACGTACGAGACGATCCTCAAGCAGTACTGGCGGGGTTACACCACGCTGCCGCCCGGCAAGCTCTTCAACTACACGATGATGATCATCTTCTACCCGATGTCGGCGCTCAACTGGATCCTGGCGGCGCTGAGTTGTGCGCTGTTCCTGGGCATGGGCGCCTCGGGTGTGCAGATCGACCCGGCGATCTGGATGATGCTGTACGGCAACGCGTCGGCCCTCCAGATCGGCCTCTACATCTGGAACCGGCGGCACAACGTCTCGCCGCACGAGCCCGAGGGGTCCGGCGGTCTCGCGGGCATGGCGATGTCCGCGCTCTCCGCGCCGATCTACGCGCGCTCGCTGCTCGACGCCGCACTGCGGCGCAAGAGCGGCTTCGTGGTGACGCCCAAGGGTGACTCGTCCAGTCCGGACACCCTGTTCGGGACGTTCCGGATCCATCTGTTCTTCATTCTCGTCTTCGCCGGATCGCTGGTCTCGTCCTTCTTCTTCGGACACGACCATCCGGCGATGATCACCTGGGCCTCGCTGGCGCTGCTGATCACGGCCTCACCGATCATCGTCTGGCGTCTGGGCATGCGCGCGGAGAAGAAGAAGCGCCGGAAGCACGGGGCTCACCGGGGCGGCGGCGGGGGTACGCCTCCGGGAGCCCCGGCGGCCTCCGGGCCGGCTCATCGGTCCCCCCAGGTCCCGGGCGCTCCCCAGACCTCCCAGGCCTCGCAGGTTTCGCAGCAGACGCCCCCCGGGGCCCTCGACCAGACCATACAGATTTCCCTTGGGGGACCTAAGCAATGAGCGCGCTTCCCGTCCGGCCGAACCACCGCAAGAACCGGGCCCGCCGCTTGGCGATAGGCGCCGCGGTGGTCGTCGTGGTGGCCGGGATGAACGGGCCGGCGATGTGGCGGTTCGGCTCGGAGCAGTACCACGATTACAAGATCAACCGGCCCGAGTACAAGGCCGCGAACGGCCACTGGGACTTTCTCGACATCCCGGCGAAATTCAAGATCAATTCGATTCACGCGTCGCTTCTGCACACCGGCAAGGTGCTGCTGATAGCCGGGTCGGGGAACAACCAGAAGAACTTCGACGCGAACAAGTTCGAGTCGGTCCTCTGGGATCCGGCGACGAACGACTTCAAGATGATCCCGACGCCCAAGGACATGTTCTGCGCCGGGCACACCCAGCTGCCGGACGGCAAGCTGCTGGTGGCGGGCGGTACGAAGCGCTACGAGAAGCTCAAGGGCGACGCCACCAAGGCCG
Organism: Streptomyces sp. S4.7; assembly: GCF_010384365.1. Classification (NCBI taxonomy): domain Bacteria; kingdom Bacillati; phylum Actinomycetota; class Actinomycetes; order Kitasatosporales; family Streptomycetaceae; genus Streptomyces; species Streptomyces sp. S4.7. The sequence continues at coordinate 2,510,372 of NZ_CP048397.1, forward strand.
GCGGCCTGATGGTGGTCCACAACGAGGACCCCGACAAGCCGATGACGCTGCCGGCGGGCACGATGTTCACCGGGAAGAAGAACGGCAAGACCTTCGAGTCCAAGGACCCGGTGCTGGTCGAGAAGGCGAAGAAGATATTCGACCCGGCGACGGGGGCCTTCCTGCGGACCGAGCCCGGCCTCGGCCGTATCTATGTCGAGGCGAGGAAGAGCGGGAAGAAGTACGAGACCGGCACCGAGGACAATTACCGGGTGCAGGGCATGAAGGGCACCGACGCCCGTAATGTCTACGGCATCGCGCAGAAGCTCGCGCTCGACAAGAAGGACTTCCAAGGCATCAAGGACGCCTTCGAGTTCGACCCGGTCGCCGAGAAGTACATCAAAGTGGACCCGATGAACGAGGCCCGCTGGTATCCCACACTCACGACGCTGGAGGACGGCAAGGTCCTCGCGCTGTCGGGCCTCGACGAGATCGGGCAGATCGTCCCGGGCAAGGACGAGATCTACGACCCCGAGACCAAGGAGTGGGAGTACACGGGGATCATCAGGAAGTTCCCCACCTACCCGGCGATCTTCCTGATGGACAACGGCAAGCTGTTCTACAGCGGCTCCAACGCCGGATACGGCCCCGCCGACGTCGGCCGCAAGCCCGGCATCTGGGACCTGGACACCAACAAGTTCCAGAACATCCCCGGACTGAGCGACGCGGACACGATGGAGACGTCCGCGACCGTCATGCTGCCGCCCGCGCAGGACCAGAAGTTCATGGTCATCGGCGGCGGTGGCGTGGGCGAGTCCGAGAAGTCCAGCGAGAAGTCCCGGCTGGTCGATCTCAAGGCGGACAAGCCGGAGTTCAAGGACGGCGCCGCGCTCGACAAGGGCACCCGCTACCCGAGCGCGACGCTGATGCCGGACGACTCGGTGCTGGTCACGGGCGGCGCCGAGGACTACCGGGGCCGCAGCGGCTCCAACATCCTCGAAGCGCGGATGTACGACCCGAAGGCGGGCGAGTACAAGCGCGTCGCCGATCCCCAGGTCGGCCGCAACTACCACTCGGGCTCGCTCCTGCTGCCCGACGGGCGCGTCATGATCTTCGGCTCCGACTCGCTCTACGCCGACAAGGCGAACACCAAGCCGGGCGTCTTCGAGCAGCGCATCGAGATCTACACCCCGCCGTACCTCTTCCGGGACTCCAAGCCGGCGCTGACGGACGGACCGGAGCGGATCGAGCACGGCGAGTCCGGGGTCTTCAAGACCGGGGACGCCGCGTCGCTCAAGTCCGCGAAGCTGCTGCGGCCGAGCGCCGTCACGCATGTCACCGATGTCGAACAGCGCTCGATCGCACTGGACATGGAGAAGACGGCGGACGGGGTCGAGGTGACGGTGCCGAAGAACAAGGCGCTGGTGCCCGCCGGTTGGTACATGCTCTTCGTGACGGACGACAAGGGGACACCGTCCGAGGGCAAGTGGGTCGAGGTCCCGTAACCCGGCGGGTACGCACGGCTAATACAGAGGCCCCCGGCTCACGCCGGGGGCCTCGTCGTTCGGTCGCCGCCTTCTACCTCGCGTTGCGCGCCAGTTCCAGGGCGTACTCCGGATACCAGTCGCCGGCCTTGGGCCCGCCCTTGCAGTCGCCGTCCGACTCCCCCGGGCGCTTGACCCACAGATACGCCTTCACCAGCGGGTCACCGGTCTTCGTGGTCGGCGGCTCACCGAGCGCGCGGCCCGGCGGGTTGCACCAGTTCTCGCCCGGATCGCCCTCCGTGTAGGGGCCGTTGCCGTTGCGGCTGGTGTCGATCACGAACGGCTTGTTGCCGACCTTCGCCGACAGCTTCTTGCCGAACTCCTGGCTCACGTCGGTCGGGAAGAAGTTGGAGACGTTGACCGAGAAGCCGTCCGCCTTGTCGATGCCCGCCCACTGGAGCGGCTCGAAGAGCGCGTCCGGCGACTGCCAGCCGGCGTTCCCCGCGTCCAGGTAGACCGTGGTGGCCGGCTGCTGCTTGAGCCGTTCGATGGCGCCCTTCAGCAGGTCGTACCGCTCCTCGTGGAACTCCTCGGGCGTGCACCCGTCCACCAGGTGCAGCAGCGCGTCCGGCTCCAGGACGACCGTGGCCCGCCGGTCGCCGATGCCCTTGGCGACCTTGTCGACCCAGTCCCGGTAAGCGTTGCCGTCCGCCGCGCCGCCCTTGGAGAACTGGCCGCAGTCGCGGTGCGGGACGTTGTAGAGGACCAGCAGGGCGTCCCGGTCGGCCTTCGCGGCGGCTTCCGTGTAACCGCGGGCCTCCTGCTCGGGGTTGTCCGGGCCGACCCACTCGCCGACGGGCTGTGAGGCGATCTTCTTGATCAGGCCGGCGTTCTCGTCGTCGCCGTCCTTCGTGTAGTCGGCGACCTGCTTGGCCGCGTTGCCGTCGGGGTTGACCCAGTACGGATCGGTCGCCTTGGGCTGCTGGCTCGTGGCCGGGTTCTTCTCGCCCTTGTCCCCACCGCCCGAGGAACAGCCCGCGACGAGCAGTGCCGCTCCCGCGGCCGCCGCGCACGCCGTCACTCGAAGACCGCGACCGGAATTACTGCCGTACATCCACTCCCCCTCGGTGCCTGTTCGTCGGAGCCGCCCCCCCAGGCGCCCCGCTCCTGCCCTGCCTGCCGCCCGCCTGCCCGGACAAGACCGGTCGAATCCATCCTGGCACACGGCCCGGAGCCGTACGGCCGCCCGTTCGCGTTCGTGTGCGAGCTGTGACAGCGGGGCGCCGGACAGGCTCCGCCGATACCGGATCAGCCATCGTGACGCGCCTCTTCCACATCGGTGAGGTACGCCGAGACCACCACGTTCGCCGTGTACGTACGGTTCTCGCGGTCGAAGGTCCCGCCGCAGGTGATCAGCCGCAGTTCGGCACGGTCCGCCTCGTGGGGGCCGTACACCTTCCGCGCGTCGAACCTCTCCCGCGAGTAGACCCGTACGTCGTCGATGGTGAACTCGGCGACCGAACCGTCGGACCTGGTGACCCGGACCTTCTCGCCGGGCCGGGCCGCGCTCAGGTCGTAGAAGACGGCCGGTTCGGTCCGGGTGTCGACGTGGCCGACGAGGAGCGCGGTGCCCGTGGCGCCTGGCCGGGCGCCACCGCCGTACCAGCCGACGGTCCCCGATTCCTCGTACGGCGGCGGCTCGACCGCCCCCGTCACGTCCAGGCCGCGCGAGACGACCGGCGCCTGTATGCCGACGGAGGGGACGTCCACGCGGCGCGGATCGGCGGGCTCCAGCGGGTCGCGGGCCACCGGGCGCTCCCCCGTCGGCCGGCCGACGGCGGCGATGTCGCCGGTCATGGGACCGGAGGTGCCGACGACGGCGTCGTGGCCCCAGCCCCAGAGGCCGAGCAGCAGGGAGGCGAGGGCGACCCCGGTCAGCAGTCGGCCGGATCCCGTCCGGCGGTCGGTTTCGGACATCTCAGCCGTCTCAGTCGGAGTCCCGCGCGGCGGAACGCTTCCGGCGCGCGCTGCGGATGGCCACGGCCACGGCGGCGACGCCGGCGAGGACGAGACCGATCACGGTGTGCGGGGTGCTGGGGCCGGCCTCGTCGGCGGCGGCCGTACTGATCGTCCGCCCGCCACCACCCGCCCGGACCGGCGCTACGGGCGAGGCGTGGTGCTCGCCGGGGTCGGCGTGTGCCCCGGGGGACCGGGGCTGGGAGGCCAGGGGCTGCCGGTCGGTCGGAGCGGGCTTCGGCTTGGACTCGGGCTTGGACTCGGGCTTGGTCTCCGGCTTGGCGGAGGGCCTGGCCGAGGTGGGCCGAAGCTTCGCTTCGGGCTTGGCGGAGGCCTTGGCCGTGGCCGAAGTCCTGGACTCGGGCTTGGGCTTGGTCTCCGGCTTTTCGGAGGCCGTGATGGAGGCCGATGCCTTGGGCTTCGGCTTCGGCTTGGGTTTCGCGGAGGCCGAGGCCGACGTCCTGGCGGAGGGCTTGGCGGAGGACTTGGTTTCCGGCTTGGCGGAGGGCTTCGGGTCGTGGTCCACCTCGAAGACCGCCGCACGCCCGTGCTCGTGCCCGTCGCACCAGACATCGACCGCGTACCTGCCGTCCTTCGCCGACGACTTGACCTTCGCCTCGCCCTGGAGCGGCGACTTCCGGTCGCCGCCCCGGCGGGCTCCGAGTTCGGAGTCGGCGACGAAGACGTCGGACCGCGCCGCCCCCGCGCGGGGGTTCTCGCAGCCTGTGACCTTGATCTTCACCTCGGCGCCGGGGCGCACGGGGGACGGCGTGACCGTCGCCTTCACGGAGTCATGGGCGTCGGCGGCGGTGGTAGCGAGGACGGGGACCGCCACCACGGCGGCGACCAGCCCTGCGGCACGGAGTGTGAGCAAGCCTGAACGCATCGTGAACCTCCTGACGAAGGAAGCCTCACCCGTCCGGCCGGATCCCGCATCCGCAGCGAGCCCGGAGAACCGTCGTATACAGCTGTGACCTGCGGATATTCAGTCAGATCCGGTCAGATCAAATCCACCAGATCGGCGATCGAGTCGACGATCGTGGAGGGCCGGAACGGATAGCGGTCGACATCGTCCGGCTTTGTCAGACCGGTCAGTACCAGGAAGGTCTCCATACCGGCCTCCAGCCCCGCCAGGACGTCGGTGTCCATCCGGTCGCCAATCATCGCGCTGGTCTCGGAGTGCGCGCCGATGGCGTTCAGCCCGGTCCGCATCATCAGCGGATTCGGCTTGCCCGCGAAGTACGGGGCCTTGCCGGTCGCCTTGGTGATCAGGGCGGCGACGGAACCGGCGGCGGGCAGCGGCCCCTCGGCCGACGGGCCCGTCTCGTCGGGATTGGTGCAGATGAAGCGGGCGCCGTCGTTGATCAGCCGGATCGCCTTGGTGAGGGATTCGAAGCTGTACGTGCGCGTCTCGCCGAGCACCACATAATCCGGGTCGTGGTCGGTGAGGATGTAGCCGATGTCGTGCAGCGCGGTCGTGAGGCCGGCCTCGCCGATGACGTACGCGGTGCCGCCGGGACGCTGGACGTCCAGGAACTTGGCGGTCGCGAGCGCGGAGGTCCAGATGTTGTCCACGGGCACGGCGAGACCCATCCGGGACAGCCGGGCCTGGAGGTCGCGCGGGGTGTAGATCGAGTTGTTGGTGAGGACGAGGAAGGGCTTGCCGGAGTCCCGCAGCCGCTTGATGAAGGCTTCGGCACCGGGGATGGGGATGCCTTCGTGGACGAGGACACCGTCCATGTCGGTGAGCCAGGACTCGATCGGCTTGCGATCTGACATGTGACGGACTCCTGCCGTACGCAGTGTGCTGGTGGCGCCGCGGGCACTGCTCCGTACCGCCCGGCGCCTCCAGCCTAATCAGGTGCCGATGATCGCGGGCCCCGGGAGGCACGGTCGGAGAGTGGTCTTCAGAAGGCCGGCCGTCCGTGCGGCCGCGCCCCTCAGTTGCCGGTGGCGGTCTTCCAGGCGTCGACGTACCCGTCGAGGCCGGACTCGATCTTCTCCCAGTTGGGTTCGAAGAGAGTGACACCGTCGATCAGCCTGGCCAGTTCGATGGCGTTCTCGTCGGTGGGTCTGATGTCCGTACGGGCGGGGAAGCCGCCGCCGATACCGCTGACCTGTCTCTGTGCCTTCTCGGTCAGCATGTAGTCGAGCAGCCTCTTGCCGTTCGCGCTGTGCGGGGCGTCCGCCACGACGCCGGCTCCGTAGTACATGGCGAACGTGGTCGGCTTGCCGCCCTCCTTCGCCGGGAACCAGATGGCGATGTTCGACAGGCTCTTGGACTGCTCGAAATTGGTCTGTACGTCGCCGTTCGCGACGAGGAGCTCGCCCTTGTCGACCTTGGGCGCGAGCTTGAAGGTGGAGGGGGTGGGGCCGACGTTGTTCTCTTCGAGCTTCCGCAGGTACTCCATCGCCGGCTTCTCGCCGCCGAAGTCGTTCATGGCCTTGATGAGGAGGCCCGTGCCGTCGCCCGCGACTCCCGGGGTCGAGTACTGGAGCTTGTCCTTGTACTCGGGGTCCAGCAACTCCTCCCAGGTGGCCGGAGGTTCCGTCAGTTCCTTCTTGTTGTATATGAAGCCGAAGTAGTTGTTCACGACCGACGTCCATCTGTTGTCGACGGACTTGCCCGAACCGTGCACCCGGTCCGAGCCCTTGGGGTCGTACGACGCCAACAGCCCCTTGTGCTCGACCAGTTGGATGTACGGCGGCAGGACGATGATGAGATCGGCGCGGGTGTCGTTCTTCTCGCTGTCCACCCGGTCCGCCATCTCGCCGGAACCGCCCTCCTCGTACTTCACCTTGATGCCGGTGTCCTTCTCGAAGTCGGCGAAGACCTCGTCGTACCAGCCGTCGCCGTCGACGCCCTTGAGCCCGTCGGCGCTGTAGACGGTGACGACCTTCTCGCCGGAGGCGACCGAGCCGTCGCCGCACCCGGCGAGCGAGGCGGTCAGGGCGAGGCTGCCGACGACGGCCGTGAGGGGTCTGCGACAGCTTCGAGAGGTGAGGGCGTTGCGGGAGTTGAGGGCGTTGCGGGGCATGACGGCTCGTATCTCCTAGCGGGGGGCGGCTCGGGACGGGGACGGGCTGCGTCCCGTACCTCTGTGCACCGACACGCCCGCTCACCACCCGTAGATCACATGGGGACCCGCGGAGATGGCGATGTCGAGGACCACGCACGCGACTTCGTGGGTCGCGGGGATGGTCGGACTCCAGAATCGCTTCGTTCAGGCCCAGGACGAGCATGAGAGTACCGCTCGCCGCACGCCCTGACTGCGCCCGCGCACGGATCAGGACAGGGTCAGCGGCGCTTGCGCGGGCGGCGGAGGCCGACGATCAGTGCGGCGCCGGCGACGACGAATACGACGGCGGCGATCGCGGGGCCGGCGAGGGAGCCGGAGCCGGTGTCGGCGAGTGCGCCGATGCCCAGCGGCAGTGAAGAGTCCTTGCGGCCTTCGGAGTTGGGGGCGGGGGCAGTGGTGCCGCGCGGTTCACCGGTGCCGGGTTCCTTCCCGCCCTCGTGGCGGGGGCCGGCGCTGGGGTCGCCGGTGCTGGTGCTGGTGCCGGGGTCTGAGCCGGAGTCCGTGCCGGGGTCCGAGCGGTGGTCTTGGCGCGGGCCCGTACCGCGTACGGAGAAGCGGTAGTCGTTCGACTCCCCCACCCAGTCGCCGTCACCGCCGCGCCGCTGCACCGTCGCCGTGTTCGCCACGACGCTGTTGGACACGGCGGCGGCCGTGAAGGCAAGCCTCGCGCGCACGGTGACGGTCTGTCGGCCCGGGACCGCGAAGCCGGGGAAGCCGCCTTCGAGGACGGCGATGGTCTCGTCCTCGTCGGACTTCTCCAGCGACATGGTCCGCCAGCGGCCCTTGTCGTCGGTGAGCTGGAGCCGGACCTGAGCCGCGGTGAGGGACCGGTGCCGGTCGCTGAGAACGATGACCGGGTGGATGTTGTGGCACGCCTCGGCGGTGCTGTTGGTGAGATCGATGGACCAGGTCTGCGGCGGGCCGCCGGGGAGGTACTCGTCCGGGCCGCCGTGGATGCGTGTGTCGATGGGAAAGTCCGGATCGGACGCCCTGCCGCAACTCGGCTGCCGGTCGGCCCCGGGCCCCGCCCCGTCGCCCGCATCCGCATCCGCATCCGCATCCGTGTTCCCGTCCTCGTCCTCGTCCTCGTTCGATACGGCGGCGGTCGCGGTCGCCGCGGGCAGCAACGGGGGCACGATGGTGCCGGCGGTGACACCGGCCGCCCCGATGACTGCGGTGACGGCGGTGACGAGGACGGGACGCAGTCGCATGGATCGCATGGGTGGGTGCCTTTGCTGATCGCGAAGCGGTCGGGCATGGAGGACACCCCCGACGCTGCCACGGTCCGGCGGCCGGCTCGTGAAGCCACATCCACCTCCGACCCGAAAATCACACAACCCCACCCCAACGGCCCCACTGCCGCCCCCCTGATCCACCACGCACCGCCACCCCCACCCGGCACAGCCACCCCCGCTGCCACACCGCACTCGGAGGCAAACCACCCATCACCCGCGTCAACAACCCTCCAGGTCAATACACCTAGCCCCCCACCGACACCCGCCCCCGCCCCCGCCCAAATACCCGCGCGTGACCGAACACCGGCGCCAGCACCAACTGCGCCGCCCCCTCCGCCACCGAATGCACGCCGCCGTCAGCCATCCCCACCGGCACCACAGGCCCCCGCGCCCGCTCCTCCAGCACCGCCCCGACTCCCGACACGAAGCGCTCCTCCGCCGCCGCGACCGCGCGCCCACCCAGCAGCACCCGGTCGATGTCCAGGAGCCCGACGAGATTCGCCGCCCCGGCGCCGAGCACCCGCGCCGCCTCCGCCAGGTCGCCGCGCGCGACCGCCGCCATGCAGAGCGCCTCGATGCAGCCGCGGTTCCCGCAGTCGCACGGCGGCCCGTCGAGCTGGATCACCTGGTGCCCGAACTCACCCGCCCCCGTACGGTCGCCCCGGTAGAGCGCGCCGCCCAGTACGAGGCCCGCGCCCAGACCCGTACCGAGGTGGAGGTACGCGAACGAGTCGCCGGGCCCCCGCAGCGCGAGCCCGAGCGCGGCGGCGTTGGTGTCCTTGTCCAGGACCACCGGCAGGCCGAGGCGGTCGGCGAGCGTCTCGCGCAGCGGAAAGCCGTCCCAGCGGGGAAAGCCGGTGACGCGCCCCAGTACTCCTGTCGCGTGGTCGAGCGGGCCCGGCAGGGCGACACCCACGCCCAGCAGCCGCCCCGGACTCGCCGCGCCGGGAGTCTCCGTGACGCGCTCCGCCTCCGCCCGTACCGACTCCACCTGCCCCGCCGCGGTCTCGACGACCTCGGCCGCCGCGGCCCCCAGGTCGAACGGTGCCGTACGGACCGCGACCGGGGTGCCCGCCAGGTCGACCACGACGGCCGTCAGCTCGTCGCGGTCCAGGTGCAGGCCCACCGCGTGCGCGGCGGAGGGGACGAGGCACAGGACGGTCCGGGGTTTGCCGCCGGTGGACGCCCGCTGGCCGACGCCGGCCGCCAGCCCCTCCGTACGGAGCCTGGCCGTGATCTTGCTGACCGCCTGGGGGGTGAGACCGGTGGATTCGGCGAGTTCGAGGCGGCTGATACCGCCCTCCCCCGCCGTACGGAGCAGGTCCAGCACCAGCGCGGAGTTGTGGCTGCGCAGCGACGGCAGGTTCGCACCGGTCTGCGGGCTCGGGTTCACGCCGGTACGGATACCCGCCGGTACACCCGCGCCCGCTTCCACATCCGCCCCGGCTTCCGCACACCCGGTCTCCGCGCCCGCATCCGCACCCACACCCGCCTCCACCCCCGCGCTCCCCCGTCCGCCGTCACTGTCCGACATCGCTGTCTCCACTGTCACCACTGTTGCCCACGGTGTCATTGTTCCCGGCGCTTGCACTATGGCAACACCGTTGCTTAAGTGGAACGCATGACTGGCACCGGCACCCCTCAGCGCGTCGCACTCGTGGGCTACGGCCTCGCGGGCTCCGTCTTCCACGCCCCGCTGATCTCCGCGACCGAGGACCTGGTCCTCGACACGGTCGTCACCTCGAACCCGGAGCGCCAGGCGCAGGCGCGCGCCGAGTTCCCCGGCGTCCGCTTCGCGGTGTCGCCGGACGAGCTCTGGGAGCGCGCGGACGAGCTGGACCTGGTCGTGATCGCGTCGCCGAACAAGACGCACGTCCCGATCGCGACCGCCGCCCTGAAGGCGGGCCTGCCGGTCGTGGTGGACAAGCCGATCGCCGGTACCGCCGCCGAGGCGCGCGAACTCGCCGCTCTCGCCGAGGAGCGCGGCCTGCTGCTCTCCGTCTTCCAGAACCGCCGCTGGGACAACGACTTCCTCACTCTCGCCCGCCTCGTCGCGGGCGGCGAGCTGGGCGACGTACAGCGCTTCGAATCGCGGTTCGAGCGGTGGCGGCCACAGACCAAGGGCGGCTGGCGTGAGTCGGGGGTGCCGGAAGAGATCGGAGGGCTGCTCTACGACCTGGGCAGCCATGTCGTGGACCAGGCGCTGGTGCTGTTCGGTCCGGCGGCGCTGGTGTACGCGGAGTCCGACGTACGCAGGCCCGGTGCCGCGGCCGACGACGACACCTTCATCGCGCTCACGCACACGAGCGGTGTGCGCTCGCATCTGTACGTCAGCGCCACCACGGCCCAACTCGGCCCGCGCTTCCGGGTACTGGGCTCGAAGGCGGGCTATGTGAAGTACGGTCTCGACCCGCAGGAGGCCGATCTGCGCGGCGGCAGGCGTCCCAACACCCCGGATTCCGCCGGGAACTGGGGTCTGGAGCCCGAGTCGCTGTGGGGCCGTATCGGGGCCGGCGAGTCCCCGGCGACGGGTGGCGGCCACCCGGTGGAGAACACGCCCGGCGACTACCCGGCCTTCTACGCGGGGGTCGCGCGAGCACTGCGCGAGGGTGCGCCGCCGCCGGTGACGGCGCACGAGGCAGCCGCGGCGCTCGACGTCCTGGAGGCGGCGCGCCGCTCCGCCCGCGAGGGTGTCACGGTCGCGATCGGAGCCTCGTCATGACGGCGACCCAGGACCGTCCCTTCCCGACGGTGGCCGAACTGGAGGCGCAGGACGCCCGGTTGGTCCTGCCGCACTTCACGTACGACGACGCGTGGGCGCTCGGCAGCCTGCTGGTCGAGCTGTCGCGTGAGCGCGAGGCGCCGGTCGCGATCGACATCCGCCGGGGCGCCCAGCAGCTGTTCCGCTGCGCGCTGCCGGGCTCGTCGGCGGACAACGACGCCTGGATCGACCGCAAGCGGCGGGTGGTCGAGCGGTACGGCGAGAGTTCGTTCCTGGTCGGTACGCGCTTCCGCGCCAAGGGCACCACGTTCGAGGACTCCTCGCGCCTGGACCCGGACCGGTACGCGGCCCACGGCGGCTCGTTCCCGATCACGGTGCGGGGCGCGGGAGTTGTCGGCACGGTGACGGTCTCGGGGCTCCCTCAGGAGGAGGACCACGCGCTGGTGGTGCAGGCCCTGGAGCGGACGCTGGCGGAGTCCGGGAGCTGACGCACCGCCGACCCGCACCACAGACCCGCACCGCCGACCCGCGTTCTCCCGGAGCTCGTTCAGGTCTTGATCTCGCGGAAGCCCGGCACGCTCGCGACGAGGAGCGTGCCGTCCCACAGCCGCAGCGCGTCCTCGGGGCCCGGCGTCTCCGTGACGACCGGGCCGAAGAACGCGTGCCGGGAGCCGGAGGGGTGGGTGACGGCGAGGACCGGCGTACCCACCTCTCCGACGACGAGGCCCATCGCTTCGTCGTGCGAGGCCCTGAGCGCAGCGTCGTGGTCGGTGGTCGGGCCCGCCTCGGCCAGTGCCACCGGCAGCCCGGCGGCGCCCAGGGCCTCGACGAGATCACCGATCCACTCCCGCCGCCCGCCGTCCTCGGCGGTCCACAGCGCGTCGTAGAACCTCCCGAGCGCCGTGTGCCCGTACGCCGTCTGGATCGCGGCGCAGACGCTGGCGGGGATCCAGAGGTACCCCTCCTCGTCGCCCTCGGGGTCGACGTCCCTGCCCTCGTTCAGCACCGAGAGGCTCATCACGCGCCAGCGGATGTCGACCGGGCGCTGTCCGGCGACGGCGGTGATCCACGTCGCGGTGACCCGGCTGAGCGGGCACGCGGGGTCGAACCAGAAGTCGACGGTCCGTCGCTCCGTGACCATCGGGTGCTCCCTCCCGTCGGTCCGACCCCGCCCAAGTCCCGCCGGGTTACGCGTCCTTGAGTTCCTGTCGCTGGCGCCCCAGGCCCCCGATCTCCAGCTCGACGACGTCCCCGGCCCGCAGGTACGGCTTCGGCTCCGGCTGCCCGAGCGCGACGCCCGCCGGCGTACCGGTGTTGATGACGTCACCGGGGTACAGCGTCATGAACTGGCTGACATAGCGCACCACTTCGGCCACCGGGAAGATCTGCTCGGCCGTCGTGCCATTCTGCTTCCGCTCCCCGTTGACGGACAGCCTGAGCGACAGCGCCTGCGGGTCGGGCACCTCGTCGGCGGTCACGAGCCAGGGGCCCAGCGGGTTGAACGTCTCGCAGTTCTTGCCCTTGTCCCACTGGCCGCCGCGCTCGATCTGGAACTCGCGCTCGGAGACGTCGTGGGAGACGGCGTAGCCCGCGACATGCGTCAGGGCCTCCTCCCTGGACTCCAGGTAGCGGGCGGTGCGGCCGATGACGACGGCCAGCTCCACCTCCCAGTCCGTCTTGACGCTCTTGCGCGGTACGAGGACGGTGTCGTCCGGGCCGACGACGGTGTCCGGCGCCTTGAAGAAGATGATCGGCTCGGTCGGGATGTCCGCGCCCGTCTCGCGCGCGTGGTCGTGGTAGTTCAGCCCGATGCACACGATCTTGCCGATCCGGCCGACCGGTGGTCCGGTGCGCAGTCCGGCCGGGTCGACGACGGGCAGCTCGCCGGACGCGGCGGCGGCCCGGATCCGGTCGAGCGCGGCCTCGTCGGCGAGCAGTGCGCCGTCGATGTCAGTGACGAGTCCGGACAGGTCCCTGAGGGTTCCGTCCTGGTCGAGCAGTGCGGGGCGCTCCGCGCCCGCCGTACCGACACGCAGCAGCTTCATGGTCTGTTCTCCCTCTGGTCGAGCGGATCGACCTGGTCGAGCGGGGGCCCGCCGACGGGTCGCGGCCATCGGCGGATCGGCTGATCCTCCAAGACATCCGATCACTCCGCAAGACCCCGTTCACACCCTGGACCACGACCGCCCCGCCACAGCGGCCGTCGCCCGCCCGCCCGCCTGCCCGCCCGCCTGCCCGCCTGCCCGCCTCGTCACGGCGACCGCCGCGCCTCGTCGGATGGCCTCCGGTCCGCGCCCGCGTCACGCCGCGGTGGCCAGCGCGCCCGCCGGGGCGTCCCGGTACAGGAAGGCCCGTTCGACCGCGGACCATGTGGTGCTCGTCACGACGTACAGCGCGGCTGCCAGCGGCACCACGCCCACTGTGATGAGCGTCGCGAAGGACATCAGCGGCATCAGCTTGGTCATGGCACCCATGCCTGGCATCTGCTGCCCGTCCGCCCCGGCCGTCGGCATCGGCATGGCGGCCATCTGGCGCTTCGTACGCCGGTAGTTGAAGGTGGCGACGGCCACGACGATCACGAAGAGCGCGACGTACACCAGGCCCGCTCCCCCGAAGATCCCGCCGTCGGCGAGCGCGTCCTTCCAGCGGTCGCCGAGCGGCGCGGCGCCGAGGGAGTGGCCAAGCAGTTCGTTCGGGCTGCCGCCGATCTCCCGGCTGGAGAAGAGGTGGTACATCAGGAAGAACGCGGGGATCTGGAGCAGGCTGGGCAGGCAGCCCGCGAGCGGGGAGACCTGCTCCTTCTTGTGCAGCTCCATGATCGCCTTCTGGAGGCGTTCGGGGTTCTTGGCGTGCTTCTTGCGCAGGGCGGCGATCTGCGGCGAGAGCTTGGTGCGGGCCTTCTGGCCACGGGCCGCCGCCCGGGAGAGCGGGTGGACCGCGAGCCGTACACAGGCGGTGAACAGGATGATCGCCGCGGCGGTCGCTCCGCCCTGGAAGAGGGGCTGGAGCAGGTCGGCGAAGTGCCCGACCAGGGAGGCGAAGCCGGACAGGAAGACGGACATGGGTGAGCCCTCCGAGGGTCTCGTCGTGCCGGAAGGAAGGCGCGGCGCGGGTGGTGCGGCGCGGCGCGGTTCGGCATGACGACCCGCGTGGGGGCCGATCGCTCGGGAGGTGGGGTCGGCGAAGGCCCTACGCGGTCGTCAGGAGGGGACGACCGGGCGCTCGTGGCCTGGTGCGGCCTCGCGCGTCGGGATCTCGCTGCGGCAGGAACGCCGTTCGTTGCTCGCGGTCGCGGATCGCCGTACGGACCCGGGTGGGCGGCACGGCGGGCGCGCACCGGGCCGAGATGACGGCGGCGGTGGCGAACGCGGTGGAGGCCGCGGCGGTGGCGGCGAGGGCGACGGCGGCGGAGAGGCTGCCGGCGTCGACGAGGAGGATCTGGGCGAGGCCGAAGAACAGGAAGAACAGCGGTGCGGCGGGGCGGGGCAGCCGGACGGCGCGTCGTACGGCGCGTCGGATCATGGCCTGTTCCCCTCGTCGTTTCCGTGCCGGGTCCTGTGCCGGATGGCGTGCCGCGGGCCTCTCAGGGCTTCGGCGCCCTCCAGCCGTTATACACGATCCGTTTCGACAGGCAGAAGCAGGCGTCGGGGCGCGAGCAGCGCCCGGCTCACCGGATTGTCCGGGTCCGGATCCAGTCCGCGTCCCGGCTGCATCTCCACGTCGTGCGGCGGTACGGCCGTCCCGCAGGCCGGGCACTGGCCGTAGGAGCCCAGTTCGGTACCGCACGCGGCGTGCGTGAACACCCGCATCGGCAGGACACCTTCGATGTGTTCGCGGCCCCAGAGCCCGAGGGAGCGCAGGACGGGCCAGAGCGCGAGGCCGCGCTCGGTCAGGACGTACTCGTCGCGCGGCGGCGACTCCTGGTAGCGCCGCTTCTCCAGGACGCCGGCCTGCTCCAGGCTCTTGAGGCGGGTGGCGAGGACGGCGCGGGGGACGCCGAGGTGGACGAGGAAGTCGTTGTAGCGGCGCACTCCGTAGAAGGCGTCGCGCACGACGAGCAGCGTCCAGCGCTCGCCGACGACCTCCAGCGCGCGGGCGATGGAGCACTGCTGCGTGGAGTAGTCCTTGCCGAGGGCCATGGGCCCACCTTAGCAAAATCAAGGTTCAATGAACGAACTCACCATGTTACCGTCGACCCATTCCTGAGTTCATTCACCGAACCCTGAAAGGTGGCGCCTCGCCATGCCCTCCTCGCCCATAACCGCGAGCCCGGCCGCCGCCACCGCCTCCCGCGGCACCGGGCGCCCCGGGGCCACGCTCGCCGTCACCAGCGCGGCCACGACCGTCGCGCTCATGAACTACACCGTTCCGATGCTCGCGCTCCCCGATCTGACCGCCGACTTCGGCACCGCGACATCGGCGCAGGCATGGCTCCTCAACGGCGCCCCGCTCGGCCTCGCGGCCCTGCTGCTCGTCGCGGGCAGCCTCGCCGACGACTACGGCCGCCGCAGACTCTTCCTCGCGGGCACCCTCGGCCTCGCGCTCACCACCGGACTCGGCGCACTCGCCGGCTCCACACTCACCTTCACCCTCGCCCGGATCGCACAGGGCGCCTCCAGCGCCGCGATCATCGCCAGCAGCCTCGGACTCCTGGTGCACGCCTTCCCGGCCGGGCCGGGCCGCATCAGGGCCACCGGCGTCTGGGGAGCGTTCGTCAGCGCGGGAATCGCCACCGGGCCGCTGCTCGCCGGGGCGCTGGGTACGTACGGCTGGCAGCAGCCGTACGCCGTACTCGCCGCCGCCGCCCTCGTCATCGCGGTCCTCGCCTTCCGTACGCTCGGCGAATCCCGCGCGCCCCGCGGTGGCCGCCCCGACGTGGCGGGCGCGGTCGTACTGGGCCTGGCCATGACCGCGCTGCTCAGCGCGCTGACGCTGGGCCGCGACGGATGGCTGCGTACGCCCGTCGTCCTGCTGCTGGTGACCGCCGCCGTACTGACCGGCGTCTTCGCCGCCGTGGAACGGCGCGGCGGCGCCCCGCTGATCGAGCCGCGGCTGGTGGGCCGGCGGCCGTTCCAGGCGGCGACGTCCGGAGCGCTGTTCACGGGGCTGGCCGTGATCGGGCTGTTCAGCTACCTGCCCGCACTGCTCCAGCGGACGCTCGGCATCTCCCCGATGGGCGCGGCATGGCTGTTCGTGCTCTGGTCGGGCACGGCCTTCCTTGTCGCCCTCCAGGCCCGCCGTCTCGCGGGCCGTGTGGCCGCCCGCCACCAGCTCGCGCTCGGCTTCGCCCTGCACGCGGCGGGCGCCCTGTCGATGCTGGGCGCGGTCGGCGCCGGGTCATGGGCGCGGCTGCTGCCGGGGCTCTTCGTCGCGGGCGTGGGCAGCGGCCTGCTGAACGCCGCCCTGCCCCGCCTGTCCGTCGAGTCCGTGCCCCAGGAACGCGCGGCGATGGGCTCGGGCGCGAACAACACCGCCCGCTACATCGGCTCGGCGGCGGGAGTCGCCCTGATGATCGCGGTGGCGACCTCGGCGGACACCCCGGAGCACGGCACCGACCTGGCGATCCTGGTGTCGGCGGGCGTGACGTTGCTCGGGGCGGTGCTCGTACTGGCTTTGCGGGAGGGCGTGAAGGCGCGGAACTGAGCCGCCGCGTCCCTACCACGGGACCTCCCCCGCCTCTGTCCCGAACACACTCGGCCCCGGCGGACGTACAGCAGTACCGTGTGGACCATGCGCCCCGACATCCCTGCCGACCACACCACTGAAGCCGAGCGCCTGCTGCGCACAGCGGCCCAGTACCCCGAGGACCGCGAACCCCTGCTGCTCCAGGCCGCGGCCCACCTGGAACTGGCCGGCGCCCGCGACCGCGCCACCGGCCTCTACGACGATCTCCTCACCGGCGCCCCGGACCACCCCCACCTGGTGAAGGCGCTCAAGGCCGCGAACCTGTGGGAGTACGGCCACGAGGCGGAGGCCCGCGCGATCATCGAGGGCCTGCGCATCGCCGAACCGCTGGAGCCGGCGCCCTGGGAGATCGTGGCGGAGACGCTGGAGGCCCACGACGAACTCGAAGCGGCCCACGACTCCTACACCACGGCCCTGAACCTGCTCCTGACCCCGGGCGAGGAAGTCCCGTACTCCGCGGGCTCCCTTCTCCTCGGCCGCCACCGCCTGCGCCGGCTGCTGGGCCTGGAGCACGACGACTGGGACGCCCTCGGCGACCAGGTGAACAAGACGGCCGTCCCCCTCGACGAACTGCACGACCCCAAACGCCTCTGGGCCCTCGGCTCCGACAACCCGGCCGAACTCCAGGCCGAGATCGCCCGCCTGCGGGCCGAGTTGGGCTCGTACCGCTCGGCGCTCTCCCGCCCGTTCCCGGTCGCGGTCCTGCACTGGCCAGCCACGGAACTGACGGAACTCCTCACGGCGTACCCCGAGTTGCGCACCGAGTACCCCTCCCGCGAGGCACACCTCGCCCAACTGGAGTCCTCCCTGCGCGAACTGGCCGCCGGGGGCACCCCGAACCTGGGCATCGTGACGGGCACGGTCCCCTCCTACGAGGCCTTCGCCGCCTCCGAGGGCACCTCCCCCTCGGACCCGAACCTGCTCCCCCAGTACGCCACCACCCTCGCGGCCCGCGGCCGCGCCACGGCCTGGCCCCCAGCCCGCAACGCGTCGTGCTGGTGCGGGTCGGGGGTGGCGTACAGGGATTGCCACGGGGTGGGTTAGTCCGCGTCATTTTCATTGCCTCCCAGCCCAAACCGGGCGTGTTTCGAGACCCGGAATTCGCTCTCGGAGCACGCCTGGATGGCGGGGCCAGACGTAGATGAACCTTCCGCCCAGCGTCGGCCCCACCCCGCACAACTGACCACTTTTCAGGAACGGATTCCCCTATGTCCTTCCTTTGCAGTACGGTCACATTCCGTCCGCCGATTCGGGCCGCACCCTCCCCCACGCAGGCCCAAGCACTCTGTGTTCAAGGGAGCTTGCATGCCCTACCAGCCGTCTACTGACTGGCAGTTCGAGGTCCCAACGAGCGGCAGCAAGCGGCTACCTCCCGACTCGGGCTATGCCAACGCGCTGACCAACCAGGGGTACAGCTTCGAGGTAGCCATCGCCGACCTCATCGACAACTCCCTTGATGCGGGGGCGAGTAATGTCGTCGTCCACTTCCTGCGGGACGATGACCGACTGCTCAGTCTGCTCATTGTCGATGACGGCCGAGGGATGAACGACGCGGAGCTGGACGCCGCGATGACGGTGGGACGTCGGCGCGACTACGGCCCCGGCGCCCTCGGCATGTACGGCACAGGTCTGAAGGCAGCATCTCTCTCCCACGCGGGCGCTCTCACCCTCGTCAGCAAGACTAGGACGAGCCGGTCCGGCGGACGCCAGTTGACTGCCGCTTCTCTTGCCGACGGCTACCGCTGCGACACCGTTGCACCTGAGTACGCCCAGTCTCTGATCGACCGCTATGACGGCCTTATCCAATGGCATGGAACCGTCGTTCGCTGGGACCGGGTGCGCGCGTTCGAGACGGTCGAAGCCAGTCAGACTGACCAGTTCCTCTCTGAGGCGATGCACAAACTGGAAACCCACCTGGGGCTCTATCTGCACCGGTTTCTTGACCGAGGCGATCTCAACATTGACATAGTGGTGGAGGATGTCCACACTCGCGAGGAACTGGATCACAACCCAGTCGAGGCGCTCGACCCTTTCAACTACCGAGTGCCCGGAAAATCTGGATACCCGCGCGTCTTCACCGCGCCCGTTGAAGGAATTGGCCACCTCAAGATGGCCGCCCACATCTGGCCGGCCAAGTCGCCGCGTGCTGAGTACAAAATGATTGGGCCGCTCGCCGAACGCCAGGGTTTCTACTTCTACCGCAACGATCGCCTGGTGCAGGCAGGCGGCTGGAACGGGCAGCGAGGAAGTAGCGACACCCACCTCAATCTGGCCCGGATCGCTCTTGACTTACCCTCTCAGCCCAACAGCGTCTTCAGCCTGGACGTGAAGAAGGTGGGAGTCACCGCGACCCCCGCTTTCGCCCGTGGCATCGAAAAGGCCGCAGACCATCAAGGGCGGAGCTTCTCTTCTTTCCTCAAAGATGCGCAAGCAGCCTATCGTGAGGGATCTTCACGAACCGAAGTGACCCGCAAATCCGTCATTCCACCAGGAAAAGGAATTGATCCAAGGATCAGGCGAGTCATCCAGGAAGAACTGTCAGCGAAACCCGGCGAAGACCCCATCACGGTCAGCTGGATTACGCTGCCCGCCCAGAAATTCTTTGAACTCGACCGAGATAACCGGGTAATTCAGCTCAACAAGCAGTACCGCAGCGCCTTTAATGCAGGACGCCGTGGCGGCTCAAACGATGCCCCCATAACGAAGACGCTTCTCTACTTGATGCTCGAAGAACTTTTCAGTTTCGCGCGCTGGGAGAAAAAGCGGAGCGACCAGGTCGATTACTGGAACAGGATCCTGATCGCCGCCGTGGAGGCACAGCGAGACCGCTTCGCCAACTGAAGGACGATCTGCCATGACTGACGCGCTTACGGAAATCCATACGGCAGCCCTCACTGGAATGCTTCGCGGCCCAAAGCCCTTCGCCAAGTGGGCCGCCCTCGTGGCCGAAGATGATTTCCCTGACATTGACCTCTCCGAAGACGCTTTCCGCAAGCACCTCGCCGAATTGGGTGGGAGCCTTAGCGCGCTGTGGAGCCGCAGGCTCACCAAGTGGGACTTCGAAGAGCAGCCCACGTGGTCAACCGCCTCGGCACGCACCAGTGAACGACGGTCCGACATATACAGACTGCTCGGCTTTGACGCGGAACTGCGGGCGGCACTAAACGAGACCGTTGAGGTCTCCAAGGAGCCCCGCCCAGCCGTCATCTGCTCTGACTTCACACCGTGGTACACACGTGAGCGTGCCGCATCAAAGGCCTTCTATTGGAACGCCTACGAGCGCGCGCTCCGCACCAAAGGGTGGTCTGAAGCCGCGATCGCAGGACTCGACGAAGCCAGTCGCGCAGTGGTGGAGCGGCTCACGAATCCCGAGCAGGAGGCCAGGCGACAGGCCAAGGGACTGGTCGTGGGCTACGTACAGTCAGGCAAGACGGCAAACTTCACCGGCGTGACGGCCAAGGCGATCGACGCAGGCTACCGCTTGGTGATCATCCTCAGCGGCACGCTTAATCTGCTGCGCGCACAGACTCAACGCCGCCTGGACAAGGAACTCATCGGCCAGGAGAACATCCTGCGCGGGGCTAATCCAGCCGACCCGGACAGTCTCGTGGGCATCGACTACATCGGCGACGATGAAGAGTGGCCCACGTTTCTTTCCCATGGACAGCGTCCGGCGGATCTAAACGCATTTAACATCGAACGGCTTACCACTCGGGACAGAGACTACAAGAGCCTATTCCAGGGCATTGGCATGCTGGAAGTCCAGAAAGCCAGCCGCGACTTGCCTCTATACCACCCGGCTAATCTGCATCAGGCGGATGCCCGCATCATGGTCGTAAAAAAGAACAAATCAGTACTCACCAATCTCGTCAAAGACCTCAAACAACTTCACGGACGGTTCGATGAACTACCCGTCCTGATCATCGATGATGAGTCCGACCAAGCATCGGTTAACACATCAAATCCCGATAAATGGAAATCAGGCCGAACTACGCGTACGGCAATCAATGGCTTGATTTCGCAGCTACTCGGGCTGCTGCCACGCGCCCAGTATGTCGGATATACCGCTACCCCTTTCGCCAACGTGTTCATCGACCCGAGTGATGCTGAGGATATTTTCCCGAGTGACTTCCTCATCTCGCTACCGCGTCCCGCTGGATACATGGGAGTTCAGGACTTCCATGACTTCGACTCCTCCGGGATCGCCAAAGAGACACACGTCCGTGACATTGTCGACAAATCCGGCGACCGCCTTCAAGAAGCTATGGATGCGTATGTGCTCGCCGGGGCTCTCAAACTCTTCCGTGCTGACCATGGAATTGATAGCAAACCCTTCCGCCATCACACCATGCTCGTCCACCAGTCTGTCAGGCAGGACGATCACGCGGACCTGGCCCAGCGCATCACCTCCATGTGGCACAACGCCGCTTACACAGGAGTCGAAGGTCACGCCCGTCTTGCCGCCTTACTCCACTCAGACTTCGAGGTCCATTCCTCCGCCACAGGACCTGCACCCTCCTCGTACGACGAGCTCAAACCATATGTTTTCCAGGCCCGCCAGAGAATCAACCGCGGAGGCAACCCGGTCATTGTGGTAAACGGCGACACGGACCGCTATTTCTCCCAGGTGGACCTGGATTTTGACCGGACACCCCACGTCTGGAAAATCCTGGTGGGTGGCACAAAGCTGTCTCGTGGATTCACCGTCGAGGGGCTGACAGTCACCTACTACCGCCGGACAACGCGGCAGGCTGACACGTTGATGCAGATGGGGCGCTGGTTCGGCTTCCGGCCGGGATACCGGGACTTGGTGCGTCTCTACATCGGTCGCGCCGAGCCGCTGACGAAGAACAAGACACTAGATCTGTACGAAGCTTTCGAAGCCGTCTGTCGTGATGAAGAGAACTTCCGTGCACAGTTGACGATGTACGCCGAACTGATTGATGGCGAGAAGCAATTGAGACCTGCGGAGATCCCTCCTCTGGTATCCCAGCACTTGCCAGGACTCAAGCCATCTAGCCGCAACAAAATGTTCAACGCCGAGCTGGTAGAGGTGCGTTCGCCAGGGCAATGGGTGGAACCGACCGCGTATCCAACGAGGGGCTCCGAACTTGAGGACAACACTAAGGAGTGGCTGCCGGCGTTGAAGGCCCTGAGTACGGACTTCACTGTCCTAGTCACTGTCTCCGATGCGGGCCGGGCAAACACGTCCTATCGAGCCAAGACGGCAGTCCTCAGTCACCAGAAGCTACTGGACATCATGAGCCGTCTCACATGGGGCCGACCAGATCTCTTCCAGCCCCACCTCGCTTATCTCAAGGACTCCAGTGACGCTGGCTGCGCAACTGACGATTGGGCACTGCTTGTTCCGCAGACCTCCGGACCCTCCAGCATCACGGCTAAAATCCTCGGGGCCCAGCCCCTAACGCTCGTGCAGCGTGGACGGAACGCCCGGGGGATCTTCAACCGCATTTCCGGCATGTCCCATCGCCAGTCAGCCGAGCGCATCGCCGGCCTGCACCCGCTCAGCGAGGACGACCCGGTGGCCACTCAACTCCATCGGCCCCGACGGGGAGCCATCCTTCTCTACCCCGTAGTTGACTCAACTCTGGGTACCCCCTCAGCTCTCGTGACCAACGGCAGCATCGACGCAGACAAGGTCGTCATGGCTGCCGCCTTTATTCCCGCTGCCGGACAGACGGGGAAGTCAGTACCCTTCGTTCGGTTCCGCACGAAGGACAAAACCCGGCGCGACAAGGCGATCGTCGAAGCATCCTGACCGGGGTAGCAACGGACCCTGTGGTCTATAGCAGAGAGTGAGTGATCTTCCGCATGCCCCGGCTTGTTCTTCAGCAGCCCGGAGAACTCTGCACGAACGCGGAGTCTGTTCCGGAGCACCTACTGCTGCGGCCCGAGGATGACTCCGAATTACAGTCAGTACTCGACTGGTTCAGAGATTATCCAGTTGGTTCGCTATATACCGAAG
Source organism: Streptomyces sp. S4.7 (assembly GCF_010384365.1). Taxonomy (NCBI): domain Bacteria; kingdom Bacillati; phylum Actinomycetota; class Actinomycetes; order Kitasatosporales; family Streptomycetaceae; genus Streptomyces; species Streptomyces sp. S4.7. The sequence goes on from NZ_CP048397.1 coordinate 2,532,559, forward strand.
CTATCCGAAATGCGATCGATTACGTTCTCGACGGCGGCAGGACCGGCAGGTTCGACCTGCTGGCTCAGGATGTGCATCCTGGCGAAAGGGCGTCCGTCGGAGCCAAGCTGGAGTACGAAGTGCTGCGGGTCTTCGAGCTGCCTAAGATTCGGCCACTCGATACCATCATCTCCGGAGCACCTGTCGACATCAAAGCAACTGTTGGCGATAACTGGACCATTCCATCCGAGGCACACTGCCAATTGTGTATCTGCACACAGATACAACTCGGGAAAAATCGACACCGCTCTTGGCTCGTCCGTACTCATCGCTCCTGGCTTTACCGGGGAAAGGGAAACAATGACGGCAAACGGGGACTGGCGGTCGATGCTCGCGAAAAATGGAGCGTCCCCCTCTACGACTGGCAGGAACTACCCGTCAATCCGCTCCGTTATCTGACCGATGAGCAAGCTTCTCTGGTTCTGGCGAAGAAACCGGGGCAAGTAAAGCGCCTCGTGATGATGTTCCGCTTCCTGGAGGGCATGATTATTCCACGAAACGTCATCCTCACGGTCGGGGCGGGAAATGACGACCCCATGCGCAGGGCTCGCCAGGCAAGAGACGCTGCGGCAAAAGAAGGATTGACGCTGCTGTGCGGCGACTGGGTCGAGTCACGCGACCAAGCTGCGGCACGCAACATCACCCTCGGACCTGGAGAGTGGATCGCCGTGCGGGAAGACTCGCCGACTGAATCTAACTTTCAATGAGAACTCTTCGATTAACTGGCACTTACTCGGAAAGGAGGAAATATCTGTGTCCAAGCCCGCGGAATGGACCCCTCCGGAGGGGTCATGGGCGTCCTCCGCCGGCCGCCGCCGTAATATGCAGGCCATCAGGAGTCGCGATACCAAACCCGAGCAACTCATTCGCCGCCTAGTCCACGCACAGGGTCTCCGCTATCGCGTAGCCGCCCGGCCTTTGGCCGACCTCCGCCGGACGGCGGATCTCGTATTCCGTCCGGTGAAGGTCGCGGTATTCATTGACGGCTGCTACTGGCACGGATGCCCGGACCATTACGTGGCACCAAGAACTAACTCGGGATACTGGTCCGGCAAAGTGGCGGGCAACATTTCGCGTGATCGCGACACCAATCAGCAACTATCCGCGGCCGGCTGGACTGTGCTGCGGTTTTGGGAGCACGAGTCACCCGACGATTGCGCTCTCAAGATCACGACTACGGTGAGAAGGCTGCGCGCGAAGGAACTCTGAGGAGTCTGCGATATCGAAAAGCATGTCGCCCTCAGTGTTTTTCTCGTAGCTATCTTCAGGGATAGGACTCTTGGCGCCGGCCTCAAGCGCCCGAACGATTTGCCGTCCTACCGCCTCCGCCACGGGAGGCGGGAAGGCGTTCCCTACCTGCCGATAGGCTGCGGTCTTCAAGCCGGTAAATTTCCATTTCGCAGGAAATCCCTGGATAAGGGCAGCTTGCTCAACTGTAAGCTTCGGCCCTCTAGGCCCATAAAGATCGCGGCCAGGATCCGTCATCTTCTTGGAGGAATTTGCGACACCCATGCCGTCCACGCCGAGCTTTAGCCAGGCATTCTTAGCACGTGTAGGACCAAGGTCGGCCCCGCCGTGCTTCTTCGAGCCTCCGACCAGAGTTGGCGCTACACCCCTCTTAGCCATATCACGCCATTTCTTGAAAGCAGCCTTGCCTTCCGGCGTTTTTCCAAATCTTTTGCGCATCGAAGGCGTCAGAGCTTCAGCCACCGTCACCAGTTTTGCATCGGCCGGATTTGGCCAGACGAAATGACCAGCATAATCAGGAAGCATCGCAACGAGGATTGCCCTCGGACGGAGCTGGGGAACTCCAAAGTCACGGGCTTCCAGAAGCTCCCAGCCACAAATTACGTAGCCAGACTCCCGCAAGCGCCTTTTAATGTACGTTTCCCTGTACTCGTGAAACTTCTCCGCAGGCTCTAGAATACCCCGGACATTCTCAATCATGACAGCCTTGGGCTTCAGGCAATCGACAAGATCGAGCATGGTCGGAAACAAGTCGCGCTCATCGTCCTTGCCAAGCTGCCTACCAGCCGCAGAGAACGGCGGGCAGGGGACGCCGCCGGCGAGGAGATCGAGCGAAACTTCGGCATTCCCTTCATCCTGCAGGGCGAGCCGGGGCTTCAATTTCTTTTTCAGCTCATCCGGGGCGAGTTTCGTCAGGTCTTGTTCCATGACTTCACACCCTCCCCATTCTGCGTTGCCTTCGATGTTGTGCCTGAGCGTGGCGCAGGCATGCTTGTCAACTTCGATCAGCGCGAGGTGTTTGAACAACGCGTTGTGCAGCCCTACCGCCTGACCACCCGCGCCCGCGCAGATCTCAACCGAAGTGAACTTGCGTTCAGTGCTGGTCATGCACCCTCCTTGCGAACGTGCTTGGCGGCCACTCTTTGCAATCCGCCCTTACAGAGGGTGACATGTTCCACTGACAACGCGTCTCTCCCCTGCGCGGCACGACTCGTCGCGCCCTTAACTTCACTCACACCGCAGCGAACACGCATACGATATTGCCCATGCGTAGCCCTGCATGGACCCGGGATGAGTTGCTGCTGATCTGTTCGCGCCTCGTCGACAGTGACTGGCGCCAGCTCCGGGCCTACCAGGCGTCTACCAGGGAGCTTGCCGAGCTGCTGCGCTCGCTCCCTCTGCACCTTGGCGCCGCCCATGAGCTTCCTGAGTTCCGATCCGCTACCAGCGTCAGCCGCAAGAGCGCCGCCCTGATCACCAGCCGCCCAGGCTATACGGGACCAGCGACCAGAGGCGGCCAGCTCACCAGAGAGATCGCCGAAGCTTTCAGCGCACGCGAAGCAGAGATGATGCAAGCAGCACGTGCGCTTGAGGCAGGGATCAGCTCCGGTGCACTGGTCCAGATTCCGGAGCAGCCCGACGAGATGGGAGAAGACGGTTCCACGGCTCCGGAGGGGCGCCTTCTCGCCCGTTGGGCGATCTTCCGTGAACGCAACCCCCAGCTCCGGAAGCAGAAGATCGCTGAGAGCAAGAGACTTTGCCAGCCCCTTCAGTGCAGCGTGTGCGACTTCCACTTCGGCGAGATGTACGGGGCGCTGGGGGCGGACTACATCGAAGTGCACCACGTACTCCCCCTCCACGCGGCCGGCCCACGAGAGACACGCCTCGAAGATCTCGCCTTGCTGTGCGCGAACTGCCATCGCATGTGCCACAGAAGCCATCAGGGCACATCCTGGCGCACTCCTGATGCCTTGAGGCGAGTGATTGCCAGAGGAGACACGGCCGGCGACTCGCCGTAACGCTCCACTGGCAATGGAGCCGGGGGACATCAGGCGGCGTCAGCCTCGAAGTGCATCTGCGCTCGATCCAAGATCGCATCTGGATCGCCGCCTTGAGCACTCAGCCAGTGGAGCAGATCGGCGATGAGTTCCGTTGCCGATTCCTCCAGCACTGGCAGGCGGCTCACTCCCAGCGACGGTCTCCCGTCCATGGCGAGGCGGTAGTTCTCCATCACCGACATCGCACGCCGAACACGCAGACAATGGCCACCCACCGCTTGGATCGCAAACTCACACCACACCGCCTTGCCCGTGGCCGTCTGGGCAGTACCCCAGTTCGCCGACATTCCGGCCAGCAAGTGAAGACCCCGACCACACTCAGCACCACACTGCGGGTCGCGGACCGCCGGAACCGCGTGGCTCGTGTCATGGACCTCCACGCGAAGCACACCTTCCCGCGGTTCCATCACGAGCGCGGAAGGCACGCCTTCGCCCACGTGCTTGATCACGTTGCTTGCCAATTCCGTGACTGCCAACTGCACCTCGTCAGACAGAGCAGACATCCCCCACGAGGTGAGCTGATCCCGAACGGTCCGGCGAAGCAGCCGGATTCTCGTCGGCTCAGCCTTGAATGTCAGAACACAACGGAGACCATCTGCTGTGGCTTCATCGCTGCACATGGAGCACTCCTTCCTCTGCCACATCAGGACTTCGCGCCGCATCCATGCGGCTGCGCTGCGTAGCGGCTGAGCACGAGTATGCCACTGAGAAGTCTCTCAATGAAACTTCTCATGAGACTCTGACGAGTGAATCTCCCAGCACATCAACGTCGCTATGGTGCAACCCTGTTGGCTGACCCAGGCAATGACCACCCAGGATGCGAGGCGTCTCCCATGCCAGCGAAGACCACGACACGCCGCCGTCAGCTCGGCGCCATGATGCGCAAGCTTCGTGCGAGCAAGGGCATGACACTGGAGGAAGCAGGCCGACTGGTCGGAATCTCAAAGGCGACCGTCAGCCGCTATGAGACTCAGGAAGGACCGGTGAAATGGCCCATCGTGGATGCGCTCTGCCGCGAGTACGACGCGAGCGACGCAGAGCGCAATGCGGTTGTGGCCTTGGCCAAGGACGCCAAACAACAGGGCTGGTGGGGTCCGCTCAGCGACTCCATCCCAGCCGAGATGAGTCTGCTCCTGACGCTTGAAGACGAGGCCTCCCGTGAGGACCACTTCTCCTGCGTCTACGTGCCGGGGCTACTTCAGACCCGCAACTACACCATGGCGATCCAGCAGGCGAACGAGATGCGCCTCACTCAGCAGGAGGTCGAACACCTTGTAGATATCCGGATGAAGCGGCAGGAAATCCTCACCCGTGCCAAGCCGCCGCACCTCTGGGCGATCCTTGATGAGTCGGTGATCCGACGGGTAGTCGGCTCACGCGAAATCATGCGTGAGCAACTCAGCCACCTCCTGGAGGCCAACGAGTCTCCGGATATCACCCTTCAGATCCTCCCGTTCGCCAAGGGAGCCCACAGCGCCGCGCTGGGTAGTTTCGTGATCCTGGGCGGAGTGGAAGCATCGCTGGACGTCGTCTACGTCGACCTGCACATCGGCTCTCTGTTCATGGAGAAGGACGAGGAACTGAACCGATACAGACTTGCGTTCGACTACCTGCGCGCACAAGCGTTGGACATGTCCGCTTCATCGCTCATGATGGAGCGCGTTCGCGAGGAGATGTAATGGGTGTTCCGGTTACCGAGTCGGCAGAGGCAGTTGTGTGGTTCAAGTCCTCTTACAGCGGTGGCAACGCCACGGAGTGTGTCGAGGCTGCTCACCTCGCGCACGCCTTCGCTGTCAGAGACTCCAAGTGCCCAGCGGGCCCCTGCCTGGCTTTCAGCACAGGCTCATGGGGTGGCTTCATAGACGCGCTGCGTGAAGGCAGGATTGGATGACTTCGATAGCCTCGAAGACGCCTATGTCGGTCTCCTTCTATCGCTCGGTAGGTCCGACCAGTCCGCCACGTAGTCGGTCTTCGGCTCACCGGTGAAGCGCTTGCGCATCCCGGCGAGCCGCGTCTACCGAAAGCAGTAGTAGCCCTGGGCCTTCACCTATCGGGCCTACAGAACCGTTCAGCCTGGAGGAACACTCCCCATGACTTCGTCCCCCACCGAGTCCCAGTGGCGAAAGAGTAGCTACAGCAACGGAGCCGGCGGAGAGTGTGTTGAGGTCGCCGCCTTCACAGGGAACGTGGGCGTGCGTGACTCGAAAGTGCTCGACGGGGAGCGACTGGCCGTGCCACACAGCGCCTGGGCCGAATTTGTCACCGCTGTGCGGCACCAGGAACTCGGCTGATTGATCCCCACGGCACCTTCACTTACGCCAGTGAGTCTTGGATCGCCTCGAAGATGTCGGCGTCGGTCTCCTTCTGCCGGTCCGGGAGCTCGGACCAGTCCGCCACGTAGCCCGGCTTGGGGTCTTCGAAGTGCTTGTACATCTGGGCCGTCCAGCACGTCGCGACGAAGCGGCGACGGTCGGCAGCAGCGGTGGGAGGACCGCGCGGACAGCGTCTCCCACAGGTACAAGCAGGACGGTGGGGTGACAGCTCGCTGCTCTGGGCTACTTTGCGTCATACGTCAAGGTCACCGTTTCGCCCGGTTTTGATCTTGTTCTCGGGGTGTTGGAGGATCGCGTTCCGCCGGTGCTTCGGGGATAGGGTGGAGGCTTCCCGCGAGCTTCTTGGAGGGCCTGCCCGGTGTCCGACAGCTTTGTTCACCTGCACAATCACACCGAATACTCGATGCTCGACGGTGCGCAGCGGCTGAAGCCGATGTTCACGGAGGTGGCCCGCCAGGGCATGCCCGCGATCGCCATGAGCGATCACGGGAACATGTTCGGAGCGTACGAGTTTCAGCAGGTGGCCAAGGGCTTCGATGGCGTGAAGCCGATTATCGGGATCGAGGCGTACGTCGCGCCTTCCTCGCGCCGGAACCGCAAGCAGGAGTTCTGGGGCCCTGGTGGTGTCAGGGCGATGTCGGACGACGGCGAGGGCTCGAAGGACGTCTCCGGTGGTGGCCGGTTCACGCACATGACGATGTGGGCGCGGAACGTCCAGGGTCTGCGGAACCTGTTCTACCTGGCCACCGAGGCTTCGTACACGGGCCAGTTCCCGGCCGGCAAGCCGCGGATGGACATGGAGCTGATCTCCGAGCACGCCGAGGGGATCATCGGTACGACCGGCTGCCCCTCGGGCGCGATCCAGACGCGGCTGCGCCTGAACCAGTACGACGAGGCCCGGGAGGTGGCAGCCTCCTACCAGGACATTCTCGGCAAGGAGAATTACTTCCTGGAGCTGATGGACCACGGTCTGGATCTTGAGCGCAACGTGCGGGCCGACCTCCTGCGCCTGGCGAAGGACCTCGACATCCCGCTTCTGGCCACCAACGATGCGCACTACGTCCTTGAGGAGCACGCTGACGCGCACGACAACCTGCTGTGCATCGGTGTCGGGAAGAACAAGGACGACCCGAACCGTTTCCGGTTCAACGGCAGCGGCTACTACCTCAAGACCGCGGCGCAGATGCGGGAGTTGTTCTCTGAAATCCCCGAGGCGTGCAACAACACACTGCTGATCGCCGAGCGCATCGAGTCCTACGAGGAGGTTTTCGCACCTGAGGACGAGATGCCGCAGTTTCCCGACGTTCCGGAGGGCGAGACCCAGGAGTCGTGGCTGCGCAGGGAGTGCATCAAGGGGTTGGAGATGCGCTACGGCACTCCCCTCCCGGACGAGGTGACGGAGCGGTTCGAGACCGAGATGAAGGTCATCGGTCCGATGGGCTTCAGCTCGTACTTCCTCGTCGTCGCGGACATCTGCCAGCACGCCCGTGACAACAAGATCCCGGTCGGCCCCGGCCGTGGATCAGCCACCGGCTCGATCGTGGCCTACGCGACGCGCATCACCGAGTTGTGCCCGCTGGAGCACGGTCTGCTGTTCGAACGGTTCCTGAACCCCGAGCGCATCAACCCGCCGGATGTCGACCTCGACTTCGACGACCGCCACCGTGACCGGATGGTGCGGTACGTCGTCGAGAAGTACGGCGACGAGTACACCGCCATGGTGAACACGTTCGGCAAGCTGAAGGCGAAGAACGCGATCAAGGACACGTCGCGTCTGCTGGGTTACCCCTTCAGCCACGGTGAGCGCATCACGAAGGCCCTGCCGGCGGACGTGATGGGCAAGAGCATCCCTCTCGACGGCATCTTCGACTCGAACCACCCCCGCTACGGGGAAGCCGGTGAGATCCGCGGCCTGTACGAGAACGAGCCGGAGGTCCGGAAGGTCATCGACGGCGCCAAGGGCGTCGAGGGCCTTATCCGTAACACCGGCGTCCACGCCGCCGCGGTCATCCTGTCCAAGACCCGGCTGACCGACCGCATCCCGCTGCACATGCGCGCCAAGGACGGCGTGAAGATCACCGGCTTCGACTACCCCAGTTGCGAGGACATGGGGCTGGTCAAGATGGACTTCCTGGGGCTGCGCAACCTGGGCGTGATCGACCACGCGATCCAGAACATCCGGGAGAACCGCGGCGTCGATATCACCACCGACACCGTCCCCCAGGACGGTTCACAACCGATCCCGCTCGACGACGTGACGACCTTCCAACTCCTGGCGCGCGGCGACACGTTCGGCGTGTTCCAGCTCGACGGCGGCGGAATGCGCACCCTGCTGAAGCTGATGGAACCGACACGGTTCGAGGACATCGCGGCGGCCCTCGCTCTCTACCGCCCGGGCCCGATGGCGGCGAACGCGCACACCAACTACGCGCACCGCAAAACCGGTCGCCAGGAGATCGCGCCGATCCATCCCGAACTGCGGGACGCCCTGGAGCCGATCCTTGGAAACACCTTCCACCTGCTCGTCTACCAAGAGCAGATCATGGCCATCGCCCGGCAGCTCGCCGGCTACACCCTCGGCGGCGCCGACCTGTTGCGCCGCGCGATGGGTAAGAAGAAGCCCGAGGTGCTGGCCGCCGAATGGGAGAAATTCCACGGCGGCATGCAGGCCAACAACTACTCCGAGGAGTCCATTAAGGCCCTGTGGGACGTCATGCTCCCGTTCTCCGGCTACGCCTTCAACAAATCCCACACCGCCGGATACGGTCTGGTGTCCTACTGGACCGCCTACCTCAAGGCGAACTACCCCGCCGAGTACATGGCCGCGCTCCTCACCTCGGTCGGCGACGACAAGGACAAGGCCGGTATCTACCTGGCCGACGCCCGCAAGCTGGGCGTGCAGGTGCTGCCCCCGGACATCAACGAGTCCGTCGCCGACTTCACCGCCATCGGCGACGACGTACGGTTCGGCCTTCGCTCGGTACGTAACGTCGGTGACGGCGTCATCGAGTCCCTGGTTACCACCCGCAAGTCCAAGGGCAAGTACACCTCCTTCCCCGACTTCCTCGACAAGGCCGAAATCGGGGCCCTGAACAAGCGGGCCGTGGAGTCACTGATCAAGGCCGGTGCCTTCGACTCGCTCCAGCACACCCGCAAGGGGCTGTGCGCCGCACACGAGGACGCGATCGACGCGATCATCCCCGTGAAGAAGGCCGCCGCCTTCGGCCAGGACGACCTGTTCGCAGGCATGGGCGGAGACGGAGAAGACACACCGGCCTTCGGGCTGGACTTCCCGATCGGCGACAGCGAGTGGCCCCGCAAGGCTCTTCTCTCCGAGGAACGGGACATGCTCGGCATGTACGTCTCGGCGCACCCGCTGGACGGCACCGAGCACATCCTGTCCCGCCACCGGGACACCACCATCAGCGAGCTGCTCGGCTCGGGCCGCACCGAGGGCGTGGCACAGCTGTCCGGGCTCATCACGAATGTCGACCGCCGGATGACCAAGCAGGGCAACGCCTGGGCGATCATCAACCTCGCCGACCGAGACGGCGAGATGGAAATCCTGTTCTTCCCGGCCACCTACAACCTCGTGCAGCACGCTCTGCTCCCGGACAGCGTGGTCAGCGTCCAGGGGCGGCTCAACGACCGGGACGGGGCCGTCAGCATCTTCGGGCAGGAACTCCAGACGCTGGACGTGTCGTCCGCCGAGAGCGGCGGCCGCCCCCCCGTCCAACTCGCTCTTCGCTCCCACAAGATCAACGACCCGGCTGTGAAGGAACTCAAGCGCATCCTCGGCGCACACAAGGGAGAGAGCCCGGTACGCCTGCGCGTTGAGGCCCCGCAGAAGACAGTCGTGTACGAACTCGGCTTCCTTGTGGACCCGACATCGGTCGCCTCCGACATCAAGGGCACCTTCGGACCGGACGCCTGGATCGGTGTGTCGTGAACGACGAGCAGGAGTACGAAATCCGGCTTTCACAGACACCCCCGTGCGGGCACTGCGATCAGCCGACGCTGCTCACGGCAGCCTTCCCGAGCCCCATGACGAACGCCCGGGGCGACGGCGTGAAGGGCCTCTGCGAAGTTGCTCTCTGCCGCACCTGCGATTACGGGGAGCCAGCCGCGAACGGACTCCTGGCGTTCTTCACCGTTCACGAGAGACTTGATGAAGTCGACCTCTGGACCTTCAACGAACTTGTCGTCGCCTGGGTGGACGTCGCCCGCCGCCGTCAGGTCGACCAAGTGCAGCTCGATGCCGAGTACGAACGCTGGCGCGAGGGCGTGCTGTAGCGGGCAGTGCCCACGGTCGCCCGCCGGCGCTGCCACTCAGGGGGCTATGCCCTGTGTGACTGTTCTCCGGACAGCCGCTGTGACACTGCAAGCACCTGGCGGGGGCGCCGACAACCCGGCATTCGGCTCAGTAGCTGATGCTCCGCATCGCATCGCATCGAGCGGACGCGGACGCGGACGCGTCAGACCAGCTCGACGGCAGCGACACGACGCGTGTGGGCACTCTGTAACTTCCTCATTACTGTGGGCGGTTGCACGGGTCCCATCGATGAGAGGAACATCCATGCTCCGTTTCGGAGACGAGGACAGCAAGGACAACACGGATATCGAGGAGGGTGACGGCGGCGGTTCCAACCCGTCTCAGGGTTGCGGTGACAACCTCGCCGCTCGGTAGGTAGCACCACACACTCTGAGTCCGCCCCCATCAATCCGCTGGGGGCGGACATCGTTGGGGCAGCCCCGCCCTGCATCAACGCGCCTGCAGCAGCAGCCGCTTGATTCGGCTTCGAACCTCATCTGCAACCCCAGTAGCAGCAAGCGCGTCTACCGCTTCGCACCCGGCGATGGAGGACTTCGGGCCTGAGACCGGGACGGGCCGGTGACAGACAGGTCTCTCGGATCGACATACAGCAGGCCGCATGGGCCGACTTCGTCGGCGCGCTGCGTACGTCCCGGCTTGGGTGACCGAGGGCATCCTTCAGCGTTGCCGGTGGGCACGACTGCGGTCGCCGTGGTATGCGGTGCGATTTAGCCTGGGAGTGGAGGACATCCGTTCGCTTGGCTGAGAGGAGTGATCGCCATGGCGGGCCGGAGCCGGAGCGAGGTTGAGTCGGAGATCAAGGAGACGCTTGGTCTTGTACCGCATTTCTTGGCTCAGATACCCGATGAGATGCTGGACGCCGAGTGGGAGATCTTCAAGAGGATCGAACTCGGCGAGACGCTTATCCCGAACAAGTACAAGGAGCTGATGGGGATAGCGTTGCATTCGGAGACGAAGTGCCGTTACTGCCTGCTCTTCCACACGGAGGCCGCGAAGATGTTCGGGGCCACCGACGAGGAGATTCAGGAAGCTGTCCACTACGCGAAGAACAGCGTCGGCTGGAGCGTGTATCTCAACGGTACGCGTGAGAACTACGACGAATTCGCGGAGGAACTCGGGCAGATGAAGGACTACATGGCGTCGAAGGGCTGAGACCATGCGCCTTGAGTGGGCCCGGCCGGGTGTCGTGCGGGCGACCGCGCACGCATACGAACTCGCCGCGCTGGTGTCCGCCGCGCGGCTGGTGGCGGAGTCCGAGTCACCCGAGATTCCTCCGGGGACGCTGGAAGATCTCCGTCAGATTCTCGATGACTACGACGCCCAAGTGGCGCGCCTGCGCAAAGCGCCGTTCCCTGGGGACGGCGCGTGAGCGCAGGCGCTCCCGCGCCGTCGGGCGTCAGCTGTAGTCGTCCGGGCGGTCCTGCATCCAGACGTTGATCTTGTCGCGGGTGCCGATGAGTTCCGTGCGGTGTTTTTCCAGGTTCGGCGTGGATGTGTAGTCGCCCAGGGTCTTCCAGAGCTTGGACGTCAGTTCCAAGGGCTCCTTGAAGTGGCCCGGTCCCTTCGGGTCCGCCTTCATGGCGGCGTCGAGGCCGGTCAGTTCGTCGTGGACGCGGCCGAGGAAGTAGTCGCAGTTGCCCGGGGTGCAGTTAGGGTGGCGTTCCAGAGGGGGTCGGGGATGCCGGCGCGGAGCAGGGTGTCGCGGGTCTCGCCCTCGGCGATGGAGCGGACGCCGACGCGGAGGTCGTCCAGCACCGCGTACCCGCATCTCCTCGGCCTCCGACGTCGGCATGGCGCCCGCCGCGCCCCGTACCACCAGCGTCGGGCAGCGCACCTCGTCCCATTCCTCCCAGAAGGAACGGACGGCGCTCTCCGCCACGCAGCCGACCATCACGTCCCGGTCGACCCGCGGATACAGACCGTCGGGACGGACCTTTAGGCCCGCCGCCCAGGCCAGGCCCGCCGGGCCGCCGCCGAAGAAGCGCACCGCCTCGTCGGCCGAGGCGAACGGAATGGGCCACGAGTCCAGCCAGGTCCCGATCTTGCCGGGCAGTTCGGGGGCCGGGCCCCTCGGTCCGGCCTCCACCAGGACCAGGGCGCGGACGAGGTCCGGGTGGGCGGCGGCGGTGAGCAGGGCCGTGAGTCCGCCGAGGGACTGGCCGATCAGAACGGGGCGGGCCAGGGCCAGTTGATCGATGACGGCCACGGCGTCCCGTACGTGCGCGGCGCGCGAGACGTCCTCGGGAAGGCGGTCGCTCAGGCCGTGGCCCCGCGCGTCGTAGCCGACCGGGCGGTAGCCGGGACCGAGCAGGCCCGCGAGGACGTCCCACTCCGCCGTGTGGCCCGCGAGGCCGTGGAGCAGCAGGACGGGGACGGCGGGGTCGGTGGACCCCGCGGAGGGTCCCTGTCCGTACTCCGCGCAGGCCAGCCGTACGCCGTCGGCCGTGGTGATCGTCGTGCGGCGTGCTCTCGGCAAGAAGTCCACCCCTTCGCTGAACGCCTCCGTACAACTGTGCGTACTAGAGAGCACTCCCCCATGGTTGCCGGGTGTGTGGGCCGGACACAGGGTCCGGTTCGCACACCCGGCTCTGTTCCTCCGGGAGAGCCCTCCCCACGGGACAGTCCTCAGCTCAGCGCGTGCGAGATCGTGTAGATCAGCAGGCCCGCCAGCGCGCCGACCACCGTGCCGTTGATGCGGATGAACTGGAGGTCGCGGCCGATGTGGGCCTCGATCTTCTTGGACGTGTGCTTGCCGTCCCAGCTCGCGACCGTGTCGGAGATCAGTGAGGTGATCTCGCCCCGGTACGTCGTCACGACGTAGTCCGCCGCGTCCTCCACCCAGCCCTCCAGCTTCCGCTGGAGCCTGCCGTCCGTCGCCAGGCGGGCGCCGAGCGAGAGGAGGGAGGCGCGGGCGCGCAGGCGCAGTTCGCTGCGGTCGTCCTCGGCCGCGGCGATGATCATCGCGCGTACGGAGGACCACGCCGACGCGATGATGTCCTGCACCTCGGGACGGGCCAGCAGGTCCGACTTGAGGCGTTCGACGCGGGCCCGGGTCTCGGTGTCCGACTGGAGGTCGGAGGCGAAGTCCCGGAGGAAGCGGTCGATCGCGCCGCGCGCGGGGTGGGTCGGCATGTCGCGCATCTCCGTGACGAAGCGCAGCAACTCCTTGTAGACGCGGTCGCCGATCCTGCGGTCGACGAAGCGCGGCGTCCAGCCCGGCGCGCCGCCCTGCACCGCGTCCATGACCGAATCGCCGTGCTCGACCAGCCAGTCGTGCCCGCGGGCGCAGATCAGGTCGACGGCGCGGTGGTGGGCACCGTCGTCGACGACGCGGGCCAGCATCTTCCCTATGCCGGGGGCGATCTCGGCGGCGTCCGCGCGGCGGGTGATCGCCTCGCCGACGACGGCCTGGACGTCGCTGTCCCGCAGGACGGTCAGCGCGCCGCGCAGGGCCGTGGCGAGTTCGGCGGTGACACGGTCGGCGTGGACGGGCTCGGCGAGCCAGGTGCCGAGCCGGCCGCCGATGCCCAGCCCGCGCAGCCGGGTCCGTACGACGTCGGAGGACAGGAAGTTCTCCCCCACGAACGAGCCCAGCGACGCGCCGAGTTGGTCCTTCTTGTTCGGGATGATCGCGGTGTGCGGAATGGGCACGCCGAGCGGGTGGCGGAACAGCGCCGTGACGGCGAACCAGTCGGCGAGCGCGCCCACCATGCCGGCTTCGGCCGCCGCCGCGACGTAGCCGGGCCAGCCGGTGACGCCCGAGTTCTCCGCCCAGGTGGCGAGGATGTAGATGACCGCGACGAACAGCAGCAGGCCGGTCGCGGTGGTCTTCATACGGCGGACGCCGCGCCGCTTCTCCTCGTCGGCGGCGGTGAAGCCGAGGGAGCCGAGCGGGGAGAACGGCGAGCGCTTGCCGGGGCCCGAGCCGCCGGACCCGGAGCCCGGGTCGGACCCGTGGCCTGAGCCGTCGCCACCGTGCCGTCGCCGCCGTCGCCTTCGGCCCGAACCGGACCCTGAAGCCGGAGGACCCGAGCCCTCGGGCTCGGACGGGAGGTCGGCTCCGCCCGGCGGACGGGCCCGGAAGAGCCCCTCGTACGAGCGGAGCCCGTCCGCGCCGCCGCCCCCGGCAGGTCGGCGCCCGACACCGGCCGCCCGGACCCGGCCCGTCCGCTGGTGCCCCTCACCCTGTCCGGATCAGCCGGATCGCGTCGTTCCATTCACCGTGCGCCGGGCGGCGGCCCTGCCGTCGCGTGCCCGGACCCCCGATCCCGCGCGGGCCCTGCCCACCCGTACGCATTGTCCCCTCTCGTACTCCCGGGGCGCATCGGTTCCCGCGTCATGCCGGATGATGTCCGCGCGGGACCGGAGACGGGGACATGCAGACAACGGGGATTCGCCCTGCTCGCGGGCCTTCTGGCGATCGCTGGTGTGCGCCACGATATTCCGGGTCACCGCCGGCGGCGGGGGCCGTCGATCGGGCAGCGTCACCACCCGCATCCGCGGGCGGGCGCTGGCCGTCGTCCGTGGATCGCCGTGCCGACGCGTGGGTCGGGATCAGGGCACCGGCCGGATCGGCCTGTCGTACGGCGCCACCGGCGCCATCCGCAACCGTGCACACCAGCTCGGCGGCACTCCGGCGCGCATCAGCCGCGTCTGGGCGCCTGGTCGCCCTCAACGCGGGCATCAGCGGCAACCGCCTCCTGCGGCAGAGCCTCGCCGTCGGCAAGGGGCCGAGCGGCGTCTCCCGCTTCGAGCGTGACGTCCTGGAGCGGGCGGGCACCGAGGCCGTCTTCGTCGAGCTGGGCATCAACGACATCATCCGCGAGCCGCACGAGACCGGTCCGGACCGGATCACGGCCGGTCTGAAGGCCCTCACCCGGCAGGCGCACGCCCGCGGGCTGCGGGTCGTCGGGTCGACGCTCACGCCCTTCGGCGGCAACCCGCGCCACACCGACGAGCTGGAAGCCGTACGGGACCGGGTCAACGACGCCATCAGGTCGGGCGACGTCTTCGACCGGACCGTCGACTTCGACCGGCTGCTGCGCGATCCGTACGCCCCCGACCGGCTACGGCCGGAGTACGACTCGGGCGACGGTCTGCATCCGAGCGACGCCGGTTACCGGGCCATGGGGCGCTTCGTGAAGCTCGGAGACCTGATCGGCAAGGAGCCCGCGCAGCTCTGACCGCGGGGTCGGAGGTCGCTCAGGTCTGAGCGCCGGGCCGCGAGTCCGCCCGGCTCCGAAGGAGGGCTCCGCGCTCAGCTCTGAAGGCCGGCTCGCGAGTCCGCTCAGGTCCGCGAGCCGGGCCGCTCTGCGGGCGGCCTCGCGAGTCCGTCCGGCTCCGGGGGCCGCCCCGAAGTCCGCTCAGTCCAGCTCCTTGCGGAGCCTGTTCCTCTCCAGCTCCGCCTTCTTGCGCTCCTCCTTGAGACGGCGCTTCTCCGCCGCCCTCATCTTCCGCTCCACGCCCACGCCGCCCATCATCGAGAACCCCGTGATGATCACCCGAGGCGACCCGGGACTCACATCGGTCGCCTCGCCGCTCTCGCCGAAGCCGCCCATGATCCCGAAGCCGCGCACCGTGACGTCCATGTCCGGCGGTACGGTGACATGGACACCGCCCATCAGCGTGAAACAGCGGATGACCACGTCACGCTGCTCGAACCGGGCCTCGCGCAGATCGATCTCGCCACCGCCCATGCAGACCGTCGCGAGGAACTTCGGGCCGACCGTCCACGAGCCCTTGCGCTTGAATCCACCCCAGATGGCGAGGGCCCACTTGGAGGTCGCGGGGCCCCGGCCGACCTTCGCAGCCCACCGCCCGCGCCCGTCACCGTCGTCGGTCCGCGCCGGACCGGTCGTCGTCGCGCCCACCGCGGGCAGGTCGCGTACGAGTGGCTCCAACTCACCGTGCGTACGGGCCTTGTACGTCGCGTCGAGACGGGTGTCGAACTCCGCCATGTCGATGCGCCCCTCGGCCACGGCATCGCGCAACAGTTCGGCGACGCGCTCGCGCTCGGCGTCGGAGGCGCGCATCTCGGGAAGTTCACTCGTCATACGCTCAGCCTAGTCAAAGCTGAGTCGGACGTCACAGCGTCGATCGCTCCGCCGGTTCCGGGACCTTCCTCCTGGAGAGCATCTTCGCGATCACGGATTCGATGTCCGGCTCCCGTACCGAGAGGTCCACCAGCGGATACTCCGCCGCGATCCGCGCCACCAGCGGCGCCGCCGATTCAGCAGCCGGAAAGGCCAGCCACTGCCGCGGGCCCTCCACCTTCACCACCCGCGCACCCGGCAGCTCGACGGCCGGCAGCTCCCGTTCGAGGTCGACGACCAGGGTCCGCTCGCTCGCGCCCACCTCGTGCAGCCCGGCGAGCGCCCCGTCATACATCAGCCGGCCGTGGTCGATGACCATGACCCGCTCGCAGAGCTGCTCGATGTCGGTGAGGTCGTGCGTGGTCAGCACGACCGTCGTACGGAGCTCCGCGTTCAGGTCCCGCAGGAACTCGCGGACCCTGGCCTTGGAGATCACGTCCAGGCCGATCGTCGGTTCGTCGAGGTACAGCACCTCGGGGTCGTGCAGCAGCGCCGCCGCGATGTCGCCGCGCATCCGCTGCCCGAGCGAGAGCTGCCGTACGGGGACCTCCAACAGCTCGCCCAGTTCGAGCAGTTCGACGCAGCGCTCCAGATTCTCCCGGTAGCGCCGGTCCGGGATGCGGTACATACGGTGCACCAGCCGGTAGGAGTCGATCAGCGGCAGGTCCCACCACAGGGTCGTGCGCTGGCCGAACACCACGCCGATCCGGCGCGCCAGCTTCGTGCGCTCCCGCGACGGGTCGATCCCGGCGACGCGCAGCCGGCCCGCGCTCGGTGTCAGGATGCCGGTGAGCATCTTGATGGTGGTGGACTTGCCGGCACCGTTGGGGCCGATGTAGCCGACCATCTCGCCGCGTGCCACACGGAAGGTGATGCCGTCGACCGCGCGCACCTGGTGCTTCTCGCGGCGCAGCAGACCCGCCCTTCGCCGGACGTCGAAGACCTTCTCGACGCCGTCCAGTTCGATGAGGCCCGAGCCGTCCGAATCCATGTCCCTCACGTGTCCCTCTCCAGTCTCCCGGTCCCGGGTCCCCGGGTCCCCGGCCCGGTCCCCGGTCCGTGGTGCCGTCGTCCCGTCCGTCGCCCTAACTCCCCGTGCTGCGGTACGCGCGCAGCCCCACCCGCCAGGCCGCCCCCGCCAGCACGCAGCACCCCGCCGCCACCAGCGGCGGCAGGAACGCCACCCAGTCCGGCAGCCCCAGCGGATCCTCGCGGCCCATCACGTACAGGGCGGGCAGCCAGTTGACGAAGGCCAGCGGCACCACGAAGGTCACCCCGCGCACCAGGTCCTTCGCGAAGACCGTCGGCGGGTACTGGAGCAGTGTGGTGCCGCCGTACGTGAAGGAGTTCTGCACCTCGGCCGCGTCCTGCGCCCAGAACTGGAACGCCGCGCCCGCCACGAACACCGCCGCGAAGATCGTCGCGCCGCTGAGCAGCATCATCGGGATCATCGCGACCTTCAGCGGCGTCCAGGCGATGTCCAGTGCCGCCAGCGCGTATCCGAGCACCAGCAGGCCCTGGGTGATCCGGCCCAGCCGCCGCAGCGCGAACCGGTCCGCCGCGATCTGCGCGAGGACCGGCACCGGCCGGACGAGCAGGGTGTCCAGGGTGCCGTCCCTGACCCGGCGGCCCAGCCGGTCCATCGAGCCCAGGCACAGGTCGGCCAGGCCGAAGGCCGCGCCCGCCGCGCCGTACAGGAAGGCGACCTCGGGCAGCGAGTAGCCGCCCAACTGGTCGACGTGGGAGAACATCAGCAGGATCGCGACGAAGCCGAACGCGGTCGCGGCGAAGTTCCCGAAGGCCGTCATGGCGAACGACGCGCGGTAGGCCATCGTCGAACGCACCCACATGGCCACGATCAGGCCGTACGCGCGCAGCCCCTGCCACAGCAGCGAGCGCGACCACTCGGCGGCCTCCTCGGTGCCCCGGGCCACCACGTCCGTACCCGTCGCCTCGTCAGCCACCCTGCACCACCACCCGTCGCGTCGCCACGGACTGGACCAGCCGCCCGAGCGCCAGCAGCGCCAGCGCCCAGCCGGCCTGGAAGGCGAACGCCCCCAGCAGCCCCCAGCCGGTGTGGCGGCCGAGGAAGACGTCCGCCGGTACCTGGAGCAGCGACGACCACGGCAGCGCTCTGGCGATCTCGCCGAGCAGACCGGGGAAGAGCGTCAGCGGCAGCAGCATCCCGGAGAAGAACAGCCCTATCAGGAAGGCGATCTGTCCCACACCGGCGCCGTCCATCAGCCAGAAGGCCGACAGGGCGACCAGGAAGCGTATGGAGAAGCTGACCACGACTCCCAGGAACACGGAGAGGAGGAAGGCGAGCCACGTCAGGGGACTGCCGGGCAGCGCCAGGTCGAAGGCGAGCGCGCCGAGCGCCATCGGTACGATCCCGCGCCCCATCAGATGGAAGGCGGCACGGCCCAGGTCGCCTGCCAGCCACCAGAGTTGGAGATCCGCCGGCCGGTAGAGATCGATCGCGACGTCGCCGGTGCGGATGCGCTCCATCAGCTCGTCCTCGAAGCCGCCGCCCATCATGGCGCAGGTCATCAGCAGCGCCTGGCCGAGCCATACGTAGGTGAGGGCCTGCGAGAGGTCGTAGCCGCCGAGCTGCGGCCGCTGGTCCCAGAGCGCCGTGTAGGTGTACGCCACGATGAAGCCGAAGACGGTGTTGGTGAACACCCCGGCGGCCGTGGCGGTCCGGTATGTCGCATGGCGGCGGAAGCCACCCGCCGCGACAACCGCGTACAGACGCACGTCAGCACTCCCCCTCAGGCCCGTTACGTGTGATGTCCCCGCGCCGTTCCCGCTGTACGGCACCAAAGCGCACGACCCTAGCCCAAGGGGGTCAGCCACCGCGAGCGGTTATCCGGTCGGCGGCTCAGCGCCGGTCCGACCGTGTTTCATGGTGCCTCACATGAATCACCCGAATAACCCGTAACGCCCGATATGCAACCCGGTCGAGGAGCCTCCGTACACATGAGCGACGCGCAGCAGCAGGGCTGGGCCCCGCGCGACCCGACGGACCGCGGCCCCGGCGCGGTGACCGGAGGCCCGGGCGCCCTCGACGGCGGGGGCGCCGGCCGGCGGCCCGGCCGCAAGGGGCGCAGGGGCCGCCGCAGGCGCACCGGCTGGCGGCGGATCCTGCCCACCTGGCGGATGCTGCTCGGCGCGTTCCTGACCTGCGCGTTCATCCTCATGGCCGGTTTCATCAGCGGCTACACCCTCGTCAAGATCCCACCCGCCAACGTCGCGGCCGTCGCCCAGTCCAACGTGTATCTGTACGAGGACGGCAGCCAGCTCGCGCGCGACGGCGAGGTCAACCGCGAGAACGTGCCGCTCTCCCAGATCCCGTCGCACGTCCGCCGCGCCGTACTGGCCGCCGAGGACCGGGACTTCTACAACGAACCCGCCATCGACCCCCAGGGCATGGCCCGCGCCGCCTGGAACACGATGACGGGCAAGGGCACGCAGGGCGGCTCCACGATCACCCAGCAGTACGTCAAGAACTACTACCTCGCGCAGGAACAGACCGTCGTCCGCAAGGGGAAGGAGTTCTTCATCGCGATCAAGCTCAACCGCGAGGAGAGCAAGGCGCAGATCCTGGAGGGCTATCTCAACACCAGCTACTTCGGGCGCAACGCGTACGGCATCCAGGCCGCCGCGCACGCCTACTACGGCAAGGACATCCAGGACGTCGACACGGCGGAGGGTGCCTTCCTGGCCGCGCTGCTCAACGCGCCCAGCGCGTACGACGTGGCCGTGCACCCGGAGAACAGGGCGCACGCGGAGGGCCGTTGGAAGTACGTCCTCGACGGCATGGTCACCGAGAAGTGGCTCTCCGCCGCCGACCGGGCCGCGCTGACCTTCCCGATGCCCGATGAGGCCAAGCCGTCCACCGGCCTCTCCGGACAGCGCGGATACATCGTCCAGGCGGTCGAGGACTACCTCACCGAGAACAAGATCATCGACGACAGCACCCTCGCCAACGGCGGCTACCGGATCACCACCACGCTCCAGCGGCCGAAACAGAACGCCCTGGTCGAATCCGTCGACGAACAGGTCATGTCGAAGGTCGACGACAAGCGCGCGGCCGACCGCAACGTGCGCGTGGGCGGCGTCTCCATCGACCCCGCCACCGGCGGAGTCGTCGCCATGTACGGCGGTGTCGACTACACCCGGCAGTACGTCAACAACGCGACCCGCCGCGACTACCAGGTGGGCTCCACCTTCAAACCCTTCGTGTTCACCGCCGCCGTCGAGAACGACTCGCACACCCAGGACGGCGAACGGATCACCCCCAACACCGTCTACGACGGCACCAACAAGCGCATGGTGGAGGGCCCCGACGGGCCAACCGGCTACGACCCCGCCAACGAGGACGACGTCAGTTACGGAGACGTCACCGTCAGCGAGGCGACCGACAAGTCCATCAACTCCGTGTACGCGCAGATGGCGCAGGACGTCGGCCCCACGCGGGTCCGCGGCACCGCGGTCGCCCTCGGTGTCCCCGACGACACCCCCGACCTCACCGCGTCGCCGTCCATCGCCCTCGGCCCGGCCACGGCGAGCGTGCTCGACATGACCGAGGCGTACGCGACGCTCGCCAACCACGGGGCGCACGGCACGTACACGATGGTCACGAAGATCACCAAGGACGGCAGGACCGTCGAACTGCCGCTCCAGAAGCCCGGACAGGCCGTCAGCCGCCAGGCCGCCGACACCACCACGGCGATCCTGCGCAGCGTCGTGGAGGACGGCACGGGCATGGCGGCCCAGTCCGCGAACCGTCCTGCGGCGGGCAAGACGGGAACGGCGGAGGACGACAAGGCGGCCTGGTTCGCCGGCTACACCCCCGACCTCGCGACCGTCGTCGCGATCATGGGCGCGGACCCCAGGACCGCGCAGCAGAGACCGCTGTACGGCGCGCTCGGTCTGGATCGCGTCAACGGCGGCGGGCCGCCCGCGCAGATCTGGGGCCAGTTCACGGCGACGGCTCTCGAAGGCACCGAGCCCACGGATTTCGAACTGACCCTGGAGGACGGCATAAAGGACATCTCCCCGCCGGACGACGAGTCGGGCCAGCCCGAGGAGCCCTCGTCGCCGGGGCAGTCGGAGAGCCCCGGCGCATCAGGTCAGCCCGACGCACCGGGCGGGCCCTCCGGACAGGACGGGGGCGCGGCGCGGGGGCTGAGCGAGGGCGCCGACCCCAGCGGGAAACAGGGCCGGTCGCAGGGCGGGACGCCGGGGGGCGGGGGCACCAACGGCGGTGGTACGGACGGGGGTCAGGGCGACGGCGGGACACGGGGCCAGGACCAGGGACAGTCGAACGGCCTGACCGACGGGCTGATCGGAGGCGGCGGCGCGGCGGACAACGGGGGCGGCGCGGCGGACGGCGTCACGGGCGACGGCTCGCCCCGCGGCCTGCGCCCGCGGCAGTGACGCCCGCGCCACGCCCCGGTGGGCCGGGCCGTCCCCGATCGCCGGCCGACGTCGCGGCCGGCCGGCGATCGGGAACAAGCCCGGCCCGAAGCCGCGTAACGCGGGCCGGGCCGTGACTTCCGGGTCCCGCCCGGCCCGAGCCGCCCGGCGACGCACCGCACCGACCGAGTCGTCGGACGCCCGCAGGGCGGGCCCGGACCCGCGCCCCCGGCAAGATCTGCAAGGTCGGCAAGACACCCTCTAGTGACCCGACGTCGCCTTCAGGCCCACCACGGCCACCAGCAGCAGACAGACGAAGAAGATCCGCGCGGCGGTCGCCGGCTCGCCGAGTGCCACCATGCCGACCACAGCCGCGCCGGCCGCGCCGATGCCGACCCACACGCCGTACGCCGTACCGATCGGCAGCGTCTTGGCGGCCTGCGAGAGCAGCAGCATGCTGACGACGATCCCGGCACCGGTGAACACGCTCGGCCACAGCCGGGTGAATCCTTCGGTGTACTTCATCCCGATCGACCAGCCGACTTCGAGCAGACCGGCGACGATCAGCAGGACCCAGGCCATGACGGCACCTCCGAGCGAGAACGCGAACAGGGGTGCGTCGTCTTTCGATTGCCCCGGTACGGCGCGTCTCGTCGGGGTCCCTCAAACGTAGCAAAGAGACGGCGGAAGGGCCCGGTGACGATGGTCACCGGGCCCTTCCGCCATCCGCTGTTCCCGGGTCCGCCCAGTGGTGGAGCGGGACCTAGAGGTAGAGGCCCGTGGAGTCCTCCGCCCCCTCAAAACGGTCGGCCGCCACCGCGTGCAGGTCGCGTTCCCGCATGAGTACGTAGGCCACACCCCGCACCTCGACCTCGGCGCGGTCCTCGGGGTCGTACAGCACCCGGTCCGCGGGCTCCACCGTCCGTACGTTCTGGCCGACCGCGACCACCTCGGCCCAGGCGAGGCGCCGTCCGACGGCGGCGGTCGCCGGGATGACGATGCCGCCGGACGAACGCCGCTCGCCCTCCGGGATGTCGGTCCTGACCAGCACCCGGTCGTGCAGCATCCGGATGGGCAGCTTGTCATTGGAGGTGTCGAGGGAGTTGTCGCTCACGCCCACGAACCTACCCGCCCGGACCACCGCCCCACGACGGGCCCCGTGCTCAGAGCCTGCGACGGCGCGCCGACATCGTGAGCAGGCCGACCACACCGACGACCACCAGAGCGATCGGGACGAGCCGCTCCAGCCGCGGAGCGCCGTCCTCCGAGACGAACTTGTGCTTCACATCCGTCACCGTGCGGTTCACCGCGACATACGCCTTGCCCGCGGTCTGGTCCACCCG
Source organism: Streptomyces sp. S4.7 (assembly GCF_010384365.1). NCBI lineage: Bacteria > Bacillati > Actinomycetota > Actinomycetes > Kitasatosporales > Streptomycetaceae > Streptomyces > Streptomyces sp. S4.7. The sequence continues at coordinate 2,555,425 of NZ_CP048397.1, forward strand.
GGAAACCATCCGGGCCTTCGCGTCCCCCATGATCGTCTGCGGGTGCACCCGCACGCCGATCTCGTCGAGCGTCTCGGCGAGCTGGTCGCGCCTGCGGACGATGTCCGCCTCGATCTGCGCAGGGGTCCTGGCATCCGACACCGCGCTGCCTCCGTCGTATATCCGGTTGGTTGGTCCTTCGGTCCTTCGCCTACACCGACAGTCTGTCAGCTCGGCCGCTCTCGCACCCCGCGGCGCCCCTACTACGCTCGGCCCGATACAACCGGGCGCCCTGCCCGCCCCGTACCGAGGAGAACCATGAGCGAGCGACTTCAGCCGGGCGACACCGCCCCCGCCTTCACCCTGCCCGACGCGGACGGCAACGACGTCTCGCTCGCCGACCACAAGGGGCGCAAGGTCATCGTCTACTTCTACCCCGCCGCGCTTACCCCCGGATGCACCAAGCAGGCCTGCGACTTCACCGACAACCTCGACGTACTGGCCGGCGCGGGCTACGACGTCATGGGTGTCTCGCCCGACAAGCCGGAGAAGCTCGCCAAGTTCCGCGACAAGGAGAACCTGAAGGTGACGCTGGTCGGCGACACGGACAAGGCCGTGCTCACCTCGTACGGCGCCTTCGGCGAGAAGAAGCTCTACGGCAAGACGGTGACGGGTGTCATCCGCTCGACCGTCGTCGTGGACGAGGAGGGCAAGGTCGAACGCGCCCTGTACAACGTCCGGGCCACCGGCCATGTCGCGAAGATCATCAAGGACCTCGGCATCTAGGGTCTGTCGTTTGGATCAGGCCGGATCAGGGAGCGGGGTCTGGTGCGTGCGATCGCAAGGCGGAGGAGGGAGGCATGGCGGAGCCATGTCGACCGACGACAACGCGGCGGGCGTGCGTGCCGGGGACCGCGAGCCCGGCAAGATCCAAACGACAGACCCTAGTAGGGCTTGGTCATGTGTGGTTTGTGATGGCGTGTCTTCTTGATCGGTCGTGTCGTTGACCGTGTGTGCTGAGTGAGGAATTGGCTGCGGTCCGGTGTGATCTGGAGGACTTCGCGGCGGAGATGTTCGAGCCGTTCGCGCGGGCGGATCAGCGTCGGTGGGGCGGGGTCTATCTGCGGGGCCTGCTGCTGGACGGCGGGCGCAAGTCGGTGGAGCCGATGGCCGCCCGCCTGGGCGAGGACGGGAACCGGCAGGCCCTGGCCCACTTCGTCACCTCCAGCCCGTGGGATGCGGCGCATGTGCGGGCCCGCCTGGCCTGGCGCATGCAGCCGGTCATCAAACCCACCTCGTTGGTCATCGATGACACCGGGTTCCTCAAGGACGGGGACGCGTCGGCGTGCGTGACCCGGCAGTACACCGGCACCGCGGGCAAGGTCACCAACTGCCAGGCCGGAGTCTCGCTCCACCTGGCCTCCAACGGAGCCTCCGCGGCGGTGAACTGGCGTCTGTTCCTGCCCGGGAGCTGGGATCCCGCCTCGCCCAAGGCCGACCGGGCCAAAGTGGCCCGCCGTGACAAGTGCGCCATCCCTGCCCAGGTGGGGCATGTCGAGAAGTGGCAGCTGGCCCTCGACATGATCGACGAGACGCGGTCCTGGGGCATCGAGGTGCCCCAGGTCATCGCCGACGGCGGCTACGGGGACACCGCAGCCTTCCGGCTCGGCCTGGAAGAACGCGGTCTCGACTACGTGGTGGGCATCTCGACCACGACCACCGCGCAACCCGAGGACGCACAACCGTGCACCCCGGCCTACTCCGGCCGCGGCCCACATCCGGTTCCTTCCTACCCCGAGCCGGCCCAGCGAGTGAAGAGCCTGGTCATCGCGGCCGGCAAATCCTCCGCGCGGCCGGTGCAGTGGAGGGAGGGATCACGGCCGGGCAGCGGCCGCAGCGGATTCAAGCGCATGTACTCGCGCTTCGTGGCCCTGCGGATCCGGCCCGCCGGACGCGAGATCCGCAAGGCCGCGGCCACCGCCGAGCTTCCGGTCCGCTGGCTGCTGGCCGAATGGCCCGCCGACCAGGACGAGCCCGTGCAGTTCTGGCTCTCCAACCTGCCCGCAACCACCCCGCTGCCCGTCCTCGTGCGCACCGCGAAGCTCCGCTGGCGCATCGAGAACGACTACCGCGAGATGAAACAGGCCCTGGGCCTGTCCCACTTCGAGGGCCGGACCTGGCCAGGCTGGCACCACCACGTCACCCTCGTCTCGGTCGCCCACGCCTTCTGCACCCTGCAGCGACTGAACAGATCCCCAAAAGAGACGGCGTCGGCCTGAGCCTCTACCGAGTCGTCCGCGAGCTGCAGAGACTCCTCGCGACCTGGACCGGCGCCTGCCCCACCTGTCACCGCGACATGCCAGACCCCGCACCAACATGACCAAGCACTACTAGGGTCTGTCGTTTGGATCAGGACCCGCGGGGCCCGGCCGGCACCGGCCGGGCCCCGCGCGACGCCGTGGCTCCGGCTTGCGGCCCCCGCGGCACGGTGCGGAGGCTTTCTCCGAGGACTCGCGTCCCCGAGGAAAGGAAACCGGACCATGGCGGCACCCGAGCGCGACCAGGCTGCCGACTCCCCGGCGGCCCGCCGTCACCCGCACCTCTTCCGCGCGCTCCGGCGCCGCAAGAACCCACGACTGCGCAGGTCGGACGTCACCGTCACCGACGAAGCGGCCGTCAGGCGGGCGGTGAAGGCGGCGTCGCTCGGCAACGCCATGGAGTGGTTCGACTTCGGCAACCACCACTGAACATACTCCGTCCCCTAGAGGTGTCCAGAGGGACGCCCCACCCGGTTCGCAGACCGGATGGGGCGCATGAGGGCTGGCAGCATCGGCTACCTGGGTGAGCCTCTACAGGCGGCCGGTGATGGCGAGCCAGGGAATACCGGGCACAGTGCCAACGGCAACGAGTGATGCCAGCACCCAAGCGACTCGGCTAACAGTGCGTTCGATCACGGGGACCCCATCCGATTTCGTCGCGAAGATCGCGAACGGTCCTTAGCAGTCGGGTGGCAATGCCGCAGTACGCGTAGAAAGTCGCGCAGTCGGTGCACTTCCCGCTGTGGTTGAGGTAGGCGCTCCACGCCTTCTCTTCCTGAACTTCGAGTTCCTGGAGGGCGGTCATTCGAGCCCCAAGGCGCGCCTGGCATCCGCATTCGTCGCGGCGATGTTGGCGCCCGTACCGCAGCTCACGCCAGGCGTCCGGCACGGGACACACCGCATCTCGTGGGTTTCCAGATCACGGTCAGACCGCTCCACGACGGCCCAGAGCGCGTCTCTCTCCTGCGGTCCAATTTCAGGGGCGCTCATGCGTCCACCCCTGCCAACTCGCGAGCGTCGCGCCACTCGCTCAGCAGCGCGTCACCGGCCTTGCATGCTGCTCCGACTGCCCTGCACCCACACACTTCCAAATGCGCCATGTACCGGCCGTGAGCCTCGGTCGCCGCGTACTCCAGGAAGCTAGCCACGCTCATCTTGACGACCACGGAGATTCGGACTTCGAGGGCTCCTTGCGCCATCACCATCAGCCCTTGGCGCTTGAAGTCGTCTCTCCGTGCCAGCGCCCTGGCGATATCCGCTTTGGTGCGTTTGCTTAGCAGGGTCTCGGCCCGTGCTGTACGGCTAAGGTTTCGCATGTCGTCGCTCCTTGTAGCGTCGGCCATGCCCCCGGACCGCCGTGACGCGGTTGCGGGGGTCTGACTATCGACGCTAGAAGCGGGCGGGACCTGGCAGGGGCACAGATTGTGCCCCCTCGCTCATGCGGCTAGTAGGCCCATCTTGACGGCAAGAGCGGACGCACGGCGCTTACGCTCGGGGCTTTTTGACTCGACCTCTTCCAACACGATTCGCTTCGCATAGCCGTTGTACTTGATCGTCTCGGGTGCGGCTTCATGCGCCTTGTCGAGCGTCGCCAGTGCCACGTCAGGCTGTCGATCGAGTTGGTACCCGCGCGCCTCTTCAATGCGGTGCCTCGCCCGACGGGGACGGGAGGGGATGGTCACGGAGTCGGCCGCCGCTGCCTGGCGTACGGACTCACCTCCCGCGTGAAGTTCTACAGCGACAGTCACCGCGTGGGCGCCCATGATCGACTGAGAGAAGGATGTGACCGGGTCGAAATAGTCCACGGGCAACCGTCCCGCCATGTCACGCGCCTGGTCCCAGTAACGCCATGCGCTACCTGTTTCACCACGCCGTGCGGCCGTGTATCCAGCCTCAAAGGTCAGTGCTCCTGCGATGGCCAACACTGGATCCGGTGCGTCCGGCAACAGGGGTTCCAGGTACCGCAGGCTTTCCAGGTTCACGGCGTCGGCTGCGTCAAAGTGCGCGGGCCCCGAGTCTCGATGGGCCTGGGCTGCGAGCCATGCGGCTACACCAATTGCGCGGGGATCCTCAGACTCCTGAGCAGCAATCAGGCCACGCTCCGCGACCCTCCACAACAGGGGCGCGTCAGGCTGGTAGGCCACAAAGAACTGGGCCAGCGAGTAGACCTCGGAAAGTACGGCCTGCGCTGAGCGCCGTTCGGACGCGCTCTCAGCCTGTCTGACGCCCAACTGTGCATCTCGGATGAGGTCGGGCAGCAAAGCACCCACCACGTCCCTGTGATTGGGAGCTGAATGCCGCGCTGCCCACGCACGGGCGAGCCGTGCGCGAAGGTGCGCGGTGGGTGGTGCCTCTCCATGGGGAATGGCGAGCGGGTACGCGTCGACGGCGGCCTTGACGGCTGCAAGACGTGGGTGTCCTGGTCCGGCAAACAGTTCTATGCGCACGCTCTGGTCTCCGGTGAGGTCGGACAGGTCCCTAACTCGCAGGATCTCAGCAATGCGGAGGACCAATTCCAGCTTGGGGGTCTTGAGCCGTCCGCCCTCCACGCCCTTGACCCATGATGCGCTGCGCCCAAGCAACCCCCCGAGCTGGTCACGGGTCATTCCCCGCCGCGTGCGGAGGATCTGAAGGCGCTGCCCGAAGATCAACGGATCGGCGTACGGGTCCGGGGTGGCGGCTGGAGACATGGCGACCTCGCCTCTCCTTGCAGGAGTTTCGACTCCATTCAGAGTAGAGGGAAGCATCGCTCTCCGGTTCCGCCCGCTCTGGGCGCTGGGCCGTCCGCCCTGCGGGTTGGCACGTGGGGGCTTCGTCGTGCACGGTCCACAAAACCCTTGACTTTGCGGACGCAAAGTAAGCAAACTCTTGGTCCATCGGGGTGACCGGCCTGGTCTGCCCCATGATCGAGAGGGCTTCACATGGGAATCATCCGGGAAAAGTTGACGATGGCAATCGCGGCTGCTGTGGCGGTGGTTGTGGCGGCGCTGGGTCTGGCGGTGGCGGGGAGTGCTGATGCGTCGGCGGCGCCCGCTGCGGCTCCGAGCGTGGACGCGGGTGACCGGACGAGCGTGACAACGAACGGGCTCAGGTTGCGGTCGCAGCCTGGCTACTCGGGCTACGTCAAGGGGCTGCTCTACAGCGGTGACCGTGTCTTCGTCCGCGAGACGTTCCACCGTTCCTATAACCCGAACTGGGTGGGGGTGGTGCTGACTCAGCGGAGCGCGGGCGGGCTTCCGAAGATGACGCGGGGCTACGTCCACAAGTCGTATCTGCGGTAGGCGGTTCTCCGTCCGGCGCTGGCGCGGTTCCTTCCTCGGGAGGGGTCGCGCCGTCCGGCGTTCCTGGGCCTGCGGTGGGGGCCTCGTCGTGGTCCTGGTGGCGGTGCTCGTCCTGGGCGGCGAGCTGCGGGCGGGCTGCGGGTGGGCACGTGGCCGGCGGGGCGGGGCTTTGGGCGGGAGCTGCCATGGGGCGAGAGATCGGGGCCCGTACGCTGGCCGCGAATCGGGCAGTCCTGGGACCTGCCCGCAATAGCCCGATGGGGGTCCCGATCTTCGAGGCTCGCCCCATGGTGGCTGCCTAAAGCCTCGCCCTGCCGTCCACCCCCGAGTCACACTGGGTTGAGGTTCCTTCGACCACGATCGGAGTCGGGTCAATGGCATTGAGGCGTAAGGCCGTGGGCGCCCCGATACGGACGCGGGGGCGGGGCACGGTGCGGGTCATGAAGGACGCCAACGGGCACCAGTGGGTGACGTGCTCAGGGTGTCGTCTGGACAGCTATGCGCCCGGTGTCTCGCCCGCGCGCTTTGCGGCACGGCGGCACGCTGCCGAGTGCATCAAGTGACACCCCGTCAGGTCGCGTGACGGCCTCTTCTGACGTCTCGTCAGCTCTGAGGCTCCCGGAGCGGCGGCGCCCGGCCGGGAACGGCGCCCGCGCCGCATGCCCGGCCGTAGGCGCCCGGCCGCTCCGCGCGCCGCAGGCGCGCTCTTGAGTAAGTAGAGAAGATTTGGACCGACCCCCGGCCGCGCTTGATCGTCCGCCCGGGGTCGGCCACATTCGGCCACACCGGCAGCCGTGATCATCCCGCCGCGCCCGTGAATATGCCGCGCGGTTGAGATCACCCGGCGCGCTCGCGTCCTGGCCTGACTGCGCCAAGATCCTTACGCACCGCATGGAATGACGTGGCATTCATTCCGAAAGTAGCTTTCGTAACTGCCGCACTTTGTAACGTTTGAAAGTGCCGGACGCATGAACGGCAGGCAAGTTCAAGGAATTTACTGCGCATATGCACTTGCAAAGCACGGGTCAAATGAGCCAACCTGGGGGCTCGTTGATCGAGTGCCGGAAGTGCCCCCTGGTGGTCCTGGTGCTCGGCGCCGTCCATCAGAGAGGAATCGTTCATGCAGAACATCCCAGTAGACGTGGGCCGGTTGGGGAGCCTGATGTGCGTGGTCCCACCTGAGCCCCGGCTCAACCCGGAGACGCAGCAGGTACGGACCGACCGTGACGGAAACCCGGTGTGGGTCGTCGGTGTCAGCGTCCGGCAGCAGCAGACGCGGCGGGCCGACGTCATCGAGGTGGCAATACCCGGTGAGCCGACCGGAATTGCTGAGGGAATGCGGGTCCAGCTCGTTGACCTCGTGGCCGTGGCCTGGGAGATCGAGGGTCGCAAGGGCACCAGTTTCCGGGCCTCCTCGATCGCCCCCGAGACGGCTGGTCGGCCGGTCGCCTCCGCTCCGTCGTCACGGCCCAAGACGTCAGGACAGGGGGCTGAGGCGTGAACAGAGCCGAGCCTGACTGGGACTGGCTGACCCTCGTGGATCACGTCGTCAGCCTCGCCACGCTCGTGATCGTCCTCGACCGGACTCCGCTGCCGCACGGGACCCGACTCGTCTCTCTGGAACGGCTCGCTATCGACGCTGCGGAGACAACCAAGATCGCGGAATTCATCGCTGCACGTGCAAAGGAAGGTGGCCAATCATGGTTCAGCGCGCAACCGTGACCGACGTTCTGACAACCCTCGCCCGTGATCTCCGGGTCATGGCCGAGTGTGACGCGATCCTGAGCGCGACTCCCCCGCCTGACGCTCAGTCAGTTCGGCGTGCACTCGAACTGATCGCCAAGCACAGTAACTCCGCCCATGACCGCTCCCTGTTGCTCCTCAGTGGGCAGATCAGCGACGGCGCCCGGCGACCGTCCCCGATGGCACAACCGGGAACGCAGCGACGGCGGCCGATGCACGGGCGGGGCCGCTGATGCCCTGGGAGCTGGTCATCTGGTGCGTGTCGGTCGTGCTGTTCCTCGCGCTCCTCACTCAGTGGTGGTGGCAGCCTCGGGCGCCGTTCTGGATGAGGAAAGTCCGGGAAAGTCCGCTGCGCTGGTACCTGGTGGGCTTCCCTCTCACGGTGTGCCGAATGCGGTTCACGTGGCGGCGGCTCTGCCAGAACTGTGACCTTGCGGTCATCCGGCGGCCCCGGTACACGGCCGTGAACCGGGATGTGATGGTCAAGGGAACTCCGCTGCGGCCCATTGCGCCCCGGCTGGGAATTCCCCGCGTGATGCACACCGGCTTCACGGTCCGCGTCCATCTGCATCCGGGGCAGACACCGGCCCAATTCATCGCCTGCGCCGATGCGTTCGTTCATGCGTGGCGAATCCACTCGATCCGGATCATCTCAACGAAGCGAGGAGAAGTGTTCATGATCGCCACTGCCCGTGACCCGCTGGCGGACTCCGCAACGGCGGCTTGGCGGAAGTTCCCCGCACCGCGTCTCATGGCGGCCGTCGTGGGCCGTACCGCAGACGGTTCCGCGTGGACCATGGATTTCCGCAAGGTCCCCCACTGGCTCATCACGGGCGCCACACAGAGCGGTAAGTCCACTCTCCTTGCCGCTCTCCTCACAGAACTGGGAGCACAGCCGGTGAGCATTGTCGGAATCGACTGCAAGGGCGGTATGGAGTTGAGCCTGTTCGAAAAGCGACTTGTCGCGCTCGCCACCACTCGGGCAGAGGCAATCAGCCTCTTGCATGAGATCGTCGGGGACCTCGAACGGCGCATGAGTGTCTGCCGGTTGGCCGGTGTCCGGTCCATCTGGGAACTCCCTGACGGCGCAAGGCCAGCCCCTACGGTCGTCGTCGTGGACGAAATCGCGGAACTCTACCTGGCGGGCGCCGAGTTGGCCGGTCGAAAGGAAGCCGTCGAATGCTCGACCCTTCTTCTTCGGATCGCGCAACTCGGGGCGGCACTCGGCGTGCATCTGGTCATCGCGGGACAGCGGTTCGGGTCCGATCTCGGCCCCGGTGCAACGTCGCTGCGGGCACAGCTCGGCGGCCGTATCTGCCATCGCGTCAACGACGAAGCGACAGCGGAAATGACCCTGGGCGACCTTTCCCCGGACGCGGTGATAGTCGCCCAAGCGATCGGGGAGACGGAAAAGGGAGTTGCCGTGACCACGATCGGCGGGCAGTGGACGCGGGCACGCTCCAACCTCATCACGCCGGACCAGGCGCGCGAATACTCGGCGGCCAATGCGCACTGTGCGCCGGCCTCGGCGATACCCGCGACGGAATCCAGCCCGGACCGTGGGGGGCCTGAATGAGTGAAGCTGCGGCCCTGCCCCTGGTGGTGGTCTTCGGAATCATCACCGTTCTGTTCGTCCGGTCCCGTGAGGTTCCCTCGTGGATAGCGGTACTCATCTTCCTGTTCGGCTTCTACGTGAGCCAGACACCCGCCGTCTTCATGATCTCAGAGACCGTCAACTGGGTGATATCCCGGTTCACGTTCTGACCGACCGAGGAGAAAAGAGGTGTAGAGATGCCTCACCGGTTCATCCGCTGCCCCGTCTGCCGACGCGCACGGCAACGCACCATCGGCGGCCACCTGAGACGCTGCAAATGCTGCCGTGACAAGAAAGACGGAAAGCACTAGAAAAACCTCTAACCCGTCCCCCAATTCACCAAGGAGAACACCTGATGATCCGCACCAATTCCGGTACTGCCGCAATGGCCAGTCCGGCCAATGTTCGTGAAAGGTCGCCCCCGCGCAATGAATTCCACAAAGAAAGGGCGCCCCGTTGTCAATGCTGCGGGGCGCCCGCCTTTTCTCTCCGAAACAGAACGTGATCTGATCCGCCTCGCCAATGAACCGGGATTCACCCGGTGGATTGAGCAGATAAAGACGGCCGGTGGATGTGCCCACCCCATCTACCTATCCGGCCGCACCACTACCGCCGACACGAGCGGCAATCTCCTCCGGCATTACGACACGGCCAGCGAACCCGGCGGGCGTCTCGCAGTCCGCTGCCGCAACCGCCGCGAATCGCGCTGCCAGCCGTGCTCATACACACATTCCGGCGACACATTCCACCTCGTGCGCTCCGGACTCCTGGGCGGCAAGGACGTACCCGCCTCGGTCGCGGACGCCCCCCGGCTGTTCCTGACCCTGACGGCACCCTCGTTCGGGGCCGTGCACCGCGTCACGGACGGCGGCCCCTGCCGACTCACGCGGCAGTCCGGGACCTGCGAGCACGGGCGTCCAAGGGTCTGCGGCCGGTCTCACACGCCGGATGATCCGGACGTCGGCCAACCGCTCTGCGGACGCTGCTACGACTACACCTCACACGTGCTGTGGCACGCGTGCGCGGGCGAGCTGTGGAGCCGCACCACACGCGCGATCCGGCGCCACCTCGCGACCGCAGGCGGCATCTCTCAGTCCACGCTCCCGGACGTGGCCCGGCTGAGCTTCGCCAAGGTCGCCGAGTACCAACGGCGCGGGGCCGTGCACTTCCACGCGGTCATCCGCCTGGACGGTCCACAAGGCCCTGAGTCCGCCCCTCCCGACTGGGCGTCAGCCGAACTGCTCACCAGAGCCGTACGAAGCGCTGTGCGGGCCGTACAGGCGCCTTTGAGGCACGTTCCGGCCCTGGGGGACCGAGAGTTCATCTGGGGCTCCCAGATCGACGTACACACCATCCGTGGCCCCCTCGGCGGCCCCGTGACCGAACAAGCCGTTGCGGCCTACATCGCCAAGTACACCGCCAAGAGCGTGGGGGACACCGGCGGCCTGGACCAACCCGTCACCAGTGCCGAGGAAATCAGTCTCGCGCCCGTCTCCGCCCACCTGCGCGCCCTCATGGGCACCTGCTGGCGCCTGGGCGCTCTCCCCGAGCTGCAACACCTCAGACTGCGCCCCTGGACTCACACACTCGGCTACCGGGGCCATGTCCTCACCAAATCCCGCCGCTACAGCACCACTTACCGCGCACTGCGTGACGCACGGACGGTCCACCAGCAATCCGACTCCCCCGTCACCGCAGACGAAACCGAGACCGTTTCCGAATGGCGATACGTCGGCTCTGGCCACACCCCAGGCGAATCGGAGATCGCGGCCGGCGTAGCGCAAGACCTTTTCGACCTGCGTGAAATCAAACGCATCCTGAGACTTTGAGGTGCGTTCGATGGTTCATGAGACTTGCGGTTTCCTCAGTCTCGAATTGAGCGGAGACCGGTTCAGAGGATACCTACCGCGTTGGTGTTTCACGACTCGCAGCATTAAGAAAGCCAGCGAACTGAGCGCGCTATCCAAAGGCGCCGTAACGTCCTACTGCACTGTTGCTGACCGGAATGAGACGCACGAAGTATCCAGCACGATCCCCGAGTTTCTTGTGACCTCTCTCGGGGCCTCGAATGATCCGCTGTCGTTTCGATTGGCTCGCGCCAGGAGTCTCGGGATGTTCAGTCTTCAGGTGGAGTCATCCAAGCTTAGGTCAGTTCTTGAAAGCGACTTCTCTGATGCTGCTTCGCTAGAGCTTGCTGAGACTTCTGTCTTCCGCCTGGAGATGCGAGAGGTGTCCTTCACCACCTTGACCGGTCGGACTGTGATGTTTTTCCGTCCGGCTATCGTCCGGATTTCCGAATAGACAAAGAATCGCGCCCCGACTGACCAATACAGTCGGGGCGCGATTCCTTGTTGCGCAGCCTAGCTAGCGAGTTCGTACGGGTTGACGCCGGAGCACTTTACGCGGCTCGGTGCGCTTGCCGGATAGATCAATACACGTACATCGAATTGGGCCAGTAGTTCCCGGCGGGCTGCGCCGTCCTTCGCTGCGTGCCATTCGTCGGAAACCGTTTTGCCCGTGGGAACACTGCGCATTCCGGCCGGTCGTTCGGGGAGCGACTTGTAGCGGTCGATTTCCCTCCCCATTCGTGCGTACTCGGTGCGGAACCACTCGGCGTCATCGGCAGAGTCATACAGTCCGGCCGATCGGTCATCGCGTAGCCGTGCCCGATTCCTTTCGAGTTCGAGAATGCGGGCGGCGTACCCGGTACCTGGATCGAACTTTGTCTCCATCACCTGTGCGCTGCCGTATTCAGACAGGAACCACTTTTCCACCTGAGCTTCTGCCAAGGTTTTCTTGATGGTCGGTGCTGGCTTGCAAGATTCTGAGCCCTGCACCCCTCGGACACGACCGACGCAGCCATACCCCTCTAGGCCGTTGATGGTCATGCGGGCCTGACAATTCCCGCAGTAGGCAATCTCAGAGAGTTCAGATATCCCGCTCGGGGCCTTCTTCTTGCGGGTGGTGGTCTTCTGAGGTGTCGGCCTTGTTTTCTCCACGAGGGCATCTCGCGTAGCGATATCCCACAGCGGCGGCGCAATTTGTATTGGCTCGCCGCTGGCGTCAAGTACGGGCTTCCCTTTGTGCATGAGATACCCGAGAGATGCCATGTTGTTGAGGATTCCCCAAAGGGTACGCCAAGTCCAATGCCCGTTTTTCGGCTCGCGCCCGGCTCGTACGGCCATCAAGTCATGGGGAGTTTGAACTCCTTCGCGCGTTAGGCGCCTGCACTCGCTGGCTATGGTGATCAGCCCTGTAAGATCACCGAGAATTCGACGCGCAACCTTCCTAATTTCCACTGAAGCCACAGGATCTAGGGCCACGTGATCTACCGGGCCCTTTGGAGTCAGACGAACGTACATGTAGCCGTAAGTCAGCTTGCATTTTGCCTGACCTGCTTTACGCGCCCTCTTTGACTCTTCAGAGGTACGCGTCTTACCGGCCCGGTGCTCCATTTGAGCACCGAGAGCCTTCCACGCTAGTTCGGCTTCCTGGTTGGGGTCATCGAGATCCCAAACTCCTAGATGATCGGCCGTGACCAAGATTTGTTTGTTGGCGTGGATGGTGTAGGCCGTGCTGAGAACGTCAACAACGTTCCGACCGATCCTGTCGACGGCTGCGCCGACGATCCCGTCGTACGGGCCTCGCTCGCCTCGGAGCCAGGGCCCAAATTGGGGACGGCTCAACGGCGCCACAACGCCGGACACTTCCCAGTCGTCCGCCCATCCAACGATGTGCGCGTCTACGGACTCGGCGGCCGTTAGAACCTGGTCCCTCTGCTTCTCGGGGCTATGCGTCGCTTCGTTCTTCCGTGACAGACGGCGGACACCTACCAGGCACCGGCCGCACCCGTCATACGGCGTGGTGGGTGGGGTCATGACTTCTATGGTGGGCTTCCTCACGGCGCGCTCCAAGTATTCTCCGACTTGGTTGCCGTTCGGCATCTACAGCTATCTGGCCGTCACCATCGGCCAGGTCTTCTTCCCCTCGGGCAACGACACCGTCCAACTGCTCTCCTCCTTCGCGACCTTCGCGGTGGCCTTCCTCGTACGGCCACTCGGCGGCATGTTCTTCGGTCCTTTGGGTGACCGGATCGGCCGCAAGAAGGTCCTGGCCATGACCATGATCATGATGGCGATCGGCACCGGCACGATCGGACTGATCCCGTCGTACGACACGATCGGCTTCTGGTCCCCCGCCCTGCTGATCCTCTTCCGGCTCGTCCAGGGCTTCTCCACCGGCGGCGAGTACGGCGGCGCGTCCACCTTCATCGCCGAGTACGCCCCCGACAAACGGCGCGGCTTCTTCGGCAGCTTCCTCGAATTCGGCACCCTCGCCGGCTACGTCGGCGCGGCAGGACTCGTCACCGGGCTCACCGCCTGGCTCGGCTCGGACGGCATGGCCGCCTGGGGCTGGCGCGTACCGTTCCTCGTCGCCGCGCCGCTGGGACTCATCGGCCTCTACCTGCGGCTGAGACTCGACGAGACACCCGCGTTCGCCAAGATGGAGCAGGACTCGGCCCGCACGTCCGAGACCGCCGACGCGGTCGAGAGCAGCACCGCCTCGGACCTCGGCAGGATCTTCCAGGACCACTGGCCGAGGCTGATCCTCTGCGTCTGCCTCGTCGGCGCGTACAACGTCACCGACTACATGCTGCTGTCGTACATGCCGACGTACCTCTCCGACCAGCTCGACTACAGCGACACCCACGGGCTGCTCATCCTGCTCGGCGTCATGGTCGCGCTGATGATGATCATCAGTCAGGTGGGGCGCCTCAGCGACCGGTTCGGGCGCAAGCCCCTCCTGATGACCGGCATGCTCGGCTTCCTGGTCCTCTCCCTTCCGGCGTTCCTGCTGATCGGGCAGGGCAGTTACCTCGCGGTCATCGCCGGGATGGCGATGCTGGGGCTCTCCCTGGTCTGTCTCCTCGGCACCATGTCGGCGGCCCTGCCCGCGCTCTTCCCCACGAGCGTCCGCTACGGCTCCCTGTCGGTCGGCTACAACCTCTCGGCGTCGCTCTTCGGCGGCACGACGCCGTTCGTGATCACCGGCCTGATCGGCCTCACCGGCGACAAGCTGATGCCCGCGTACTACGCGATGTTCGCGGCCCTGGTCGGCGTCGTCGCGGTGGCCTGCATGAGGGAGACGGCGCGTCAGCCGCTGGAGGGATCGCCGCCGTCGGTGGAGACGAAGGAGGAGGCGGTGGCGCTGGTGCTGGAGCAGGCGCCGGGGGTGAGGTTCTGAGCGGGCGGGCGGTAGGATGACGGGCGTCTCGCGGCGGTGGCGCAGTGGCGACGCAGCAGACTTAGGATCTGTGGCCCGTGAAAAGGCTTGAGGGTTCGAATCCCTTCCGCCGCACAGCAACGGCCTACGAATCAAAGCCCATGGGTCATCGATGCGTAGGCCGTTTCTCTCGTGCGCGGCGGTTCTCCTGCGCGGCGGCGTCGCGATGGACGGGCCTCAGCCCAGCAGCTCTCGCACCTCCGGCACCAGCGCCCGGAACGCCTTGCCGCGGTGGCTGATCGCGTTCTTCTCCGCCGGCGTCAGTTCCGCACAGGTGCGGGTGTCGTTCTCCGGCTGGAGGATCGGGTCGTAGCCGAAGCCGCCCGTGCCCGACGGGGAGTGGCGCAGGGTGCCGCGGAGTTGACCCTCCACCACCCGCTGCGTGCCGTCCGGGAAGGCCAGGGCCGCCGCGCAGGCGAAGTGGGCCGCGCGGTGCGGGGGCGCGATGTCGGAGAGCTGGGCCAGCAGCAGGTCGAGGTTGGCGCGGTCGTCGCCGTGGGTGCCCGACCAGCGGGCGGAGAAGATGCCGGGGGCGCCGCCGAGGACGTCGACGCAGAGGCCGGAGTCGTCGGCGACGGCCGGGTGGCCGGTCGCGCGGGCCAGGGCGTGCGCCTTGAGCAGGGCGTTCTCGGCGAAGGTGACGCCGGTTTCCTTGACGTCCGGGATGTCGGGGTAGGCATCCGCGCCGACGAGGTCGTGGGTGAGACCGGCGTCGGCGAGGATCGCCTTCAGTTCGGTGATTTTCCCGGCGTTGCGGGTGGCGAGGATCAGGCGCGTCATGCGTCGATTATCCGCCCGCGGCCGGGAGGCCCGTTACGGGGTGCGTTACGGGGTGCAGACCTTGCCTATCTCGGTGGCCGCGTCCGTCACGGGGCTGGGGTCGGGGGTTGCGTCACCGTTCTCGATGGCCTCGCGGACGGTGCCGACGCCGGTGTCGAGGTCCTCGACCGCCTTGCTGAGATCGGCGTTGTCGGTCTTGTCCTTGAGCTTGTCGAGTTCGGTGTCGATGTCGTTCAGGGCCTCTTCGGCCTGCGTCGGGTCGTCCGCCGCGGTGGAGATCGCCTGTTGGAGCTTGTCCACGCTGGTGGCTATGGCGTCGGCGGTCTGGACGCAGTCGAGGGCCTTGTCGAGTGCGCCACAGCCGGCCGCCCCCGTGAGCGTGAGCAGGACGGCGGCTATGGTCGCCGCGGTGCGTCGGCGCGAGGCCATGGGTCGGTTCCCTCCCTTGGTGCGGAAGGGCGGTACGGGCAGGTCCGTACCGCCCTTGAGAGTCGCGACAGTAACGACGCCGGACCCCGCCTCTTGGTTGCCTCTTTACCTTGCGAGGGTCTCTTCCAGGACAGCGCTCTGGAGGGCGGCGAGTTCGGCGCAGCCGCTGGTGGCGAGGTCGAGGAGGGTGCCGAGTTCCTTGCGGTCGAAGGGCTCGGCCTCGGCGGTGCCCTGGACCTCGACGAAACGGCCGTCGCCGGTGCAGACGACGTTCATGTCGGTGTCGGCGCGCACGTCCTCCTCGTAACAGAGGTCGAGGAGGGGCGCGCCGTCGACGATGCCGACGCTGATCGCGGAGACGGTTCCGGTCAGGGGCTTGCGGCCGGCCCTGACGATCTTCTTGGCCCTGGCCCACTCGACGGCGTCGGCGAGGGCGACGTACGCGCCGGTGATGGCGGCGGTGCGGGTGCCGCCGTCGGCCTGGAGGACGTCGCAGTCGAGGACGACGGTGTTCTCGCCGAGGGCCTTGTAGTCGATGACCGCGCGCAGCGAGCGGCCGATGAGGCGGGAGATCTCGTGGGTGCGGCCACCGATCTTGCCGCGTACGGCCTCGCGGTCGCCGCGGGTGTTGGTGGAGCGGGGCAGCATCGAGTACTCGGCGGTGACCCAGCCTTCGCCGCTGCCCTTGCGCCAGCGCGGGACGCCTTCCGTGACGGAGGCGGTGCAGAAGACCTTGGTGTCGCCGAAGGAGATGAGTACGGATCCTTCGGCGTGCTTGCTCCATCCGCGTTCGATGGTGACGGGGCGGAGCTGTTCGGGGGTGCGGCCGTCGATTCGAGACATGGGTGTGAGCCTAGCGGGACGTGACTGAGGGGCCGGGCCCGATCCAAAGGACAGGCCCGAGTTCCGGTTCTCCGCGCGGGGTACGGCGGTTGTCCGGATCGGGCCCCTCGGTGAGCGTGGTCGGGCGGTTACATCATGTCTTCGATGTCGGCGGCGATCGGGTCGGCGTCCGTGCCGATGACGACCTGGATCGCGGTGCCCATCTTGACGACGCCGTGGGCGCCGGCGGCCTTCAGCGCGACCTCGTCGACCTTGGCCGGGTCCACCACCTCGGTACGGAGGCGGGTGATGCAGCCCTCGACCTCTTCGATGTTCTCGATCCCGCCGAGCCCGGCGACGATCTTCTCAGCCTTGCTGGCCATGTCTTGCTCCCTGCTGTCCAAGGGGGTGGAGTACCGGTTCACCGTGGATCCGATTTTTCACGGTAACTCACGGTTGGCCCATCTTCACGGGCGGGTGACCGCCCCGTACCGAAAGATGACGGTCACCAGCGATACGCCGTCCGTGGCCCGGCCCCGGGAGCGTATCGCAACTGGTCTACACCACTGTGCCACGGGAGGACGCCGATGAGTTCGACGGGTGCCGAGGCGTCGGCCGCTCCCCCGGCGGCGCCCCGACGGCGGTGGTGGAACGGTCTCCTCCAGGGACTCCAGAAGGTCGGGCGCAGCCTCCAGCTCCCGGTGGCCGTGCTGCCCGCGGCGGGTCTGCTCGTCAGTCTGGGCAATCTCTTCGCGGCGTATCTGCACGGCCCCTTCTGGGACAAGACGACCAAGGTCTTCCTCCAGGGCGGCAACGCGATCCTCGACGGGAGCTTCGGGCTGCCGCTGCTGTTCTGCATCGGGGTCGCGATCGGCTTCGCCAAGAGGGCCGACGGGTCCACGGCGCTGGCGGCGGTCGTGGGCTTTCTCGTCTATCACAACATCCTGGTGGCGTTCCCCGCCGACGGCACGGTCACCGACGCGCTGCCGGAGGGCGATCCGCAGAATCCGGGGGTGCTCGGCGGCATCCTGATCGGGCTGCTCACGGCGGTGGTCTGGCAGCGTTTCCACCGTACGAGGCTGGTGGACTGGCTCGGCTTCTTCAACGGCCGCCGTCTGGTGCCGATCCTGATGGCGTTCCTGGGGGTGATCCTCGGGGTGCTGTTCGGGCTGCTGTGGCAGCCGGTGGGTGACGCGCTGACGGCGTTCGCGAAGCACCTGATCAATCTGGGCGCGTGGGGCGCGGGCATCTTCGGTGTGGCGAACCGGCTGCTGATCCCGATCGGGATGCACCAGTTCCTGAACACCTTCTTCTGGTTCCAGGCGGGCGAGTTCACGACGGAGGACGGGACCGTGGTCCAGGGCGACCTGACGCGGTTCTTCGCGCAGGACCCGACGGCGGGTCAGTTCATGTCGGGCTTCTTCCCGATCATGATGTTCGGGCTGCCGGCCGCCGCACTGGCGATCGCGCACTGCGCGCGGCCCGAGCGGCGCAAGCAGGTGACGGGCCTGATGATCTCGGTCGGCCTGACGTCGTTCGTGACGGGTGTGACGGAGCCGCTGGAGTTCTCGTTCATGTTCGCCGCGCCGCTGCTGTACGGGCTGCACGCACTGCTGACGGGTGCGTCGATGGCGATCACGTGGGCGCTCGGTGTGCACGCCGGGTTCAGCTTCTCGGCGGGGCTGATCGACTACGTCGTCAACTGGCACCTGGACACGAAGCCTTGGCTGATCATCCCGATCGGGCTCTGCTTCGCGGTCGTCTACTACGTGCTGTTCCGGTTCGCGATCACGAAGTTTGACATCCCGACTCCGGGGCGGGAGCCGGAGGAGCTGGAGGAGGAGGTCGAGCGACAGAACATGGGGAAGTGACGCGGGAGCGTGGACATCGAAGGGCGGCGGGGTGAGCGGGGACGGCGGGTGAGCCGGGGCGCCGGCCCGTTCGCGTAGCCCGCGCGGAGCCCCCGGAAGGCCCCCGGACCATGAGGTCCGGGGGCCTTCCCGTACGTCCGCGGCGGGTCGGTGGCACCCCTGAATCATCGAGTCCGGATCGAAAGAATTCGAAGGTTCCTTATTCAACCCTCACCATGTTACAAATGGTCTACACCACTCATAGGTGTAGACCACATGGCTGCGCGCCGTGTTCCCGGGTCACCGCCGATCCCCATTGTGCCTGCTCAACGGCGGTGCCTTGTCCTCTGGAGGAAGTTGATGTCCACGGCCAGCGCCGCCCCCGCGGCGAACAAAAAGGGCTCCGGCGTGATGTCCGTCATGCAGCGCATCGGCCGCAGCCTCATGCTGCCGGTCGCCGTGCTGCCCGCCGGCGCCCTGCTGGTGCGTCTCGGCAACCCCGACATGCTCGGGCGCGAGTCGTTCCCCACCTTCATCACCAAGATCGCCGGTTACATGGCGGCGGGTGGCGGCGCGATCCTCGACAACATGCCGCTGCTCTTCGCCGTCGGCATCGCCATCGGCTTCGCCAAGAAGTCGGACGGTTCGACGGCGCTGGCCGCCGTCACCGGCTATCTGGTCTTCCAGAAGGTGCTCGCCACCTTCACGGACGGAAACCTGCCGCAGGTCGCGAACGTCGTCGACGGCAAGATAGTCATGTCGGACGCCCCCGTGAACGCGGGCGTCCTCGGCGGTGTCGTGATGGGCATCGTGGTCGCCCTCCTCTACCAGAAGTTCTACCGGACGAAGCTGCCCGACTGGGCGGGCTTCTTCGGCGGCCGGCGACTCGTGCCGATCCTGTCGGCCTTCGCCGGTCTGCTCATCGGCGTGGTCTTCGGCCTCATCTGGCCGGTCCTCGGCGCCGGTCTGCACAACTTCGGTGAGTGGCTGGTCGGCTCGGGCGCCGCGGGCGCCGGCATCTTCGGCGTCGCGAACCGCGCGCTGATCCCGATCGGCATGCACCACCTGCTGAACTCGTTCCCGTGGTTCCAGGCCGGTTCGTACGAGGGCAAGAGCGGCGACATCGCGCGCTTCCTCGCCGGTGACCCGTCGGCCGGACAGTTCATGACCGGCTTCTTCCCGATCATGATGTTCGCGCTGCCCGCCGCCTGTCTCGCGATCTACCACTGCGCCCGCCCCGAGCGCCGCAAGGTCGTCGGCGGCATGATGTTCTCGCTCGCGCTCACCGCGTTCGTCACCGGTGTGACCGAGCCGATCGAGTTCACGTTCATGTTCATCGCGCCCGTGCTGTACGCCATCCACGCGGTACTGACCGGTGTCTCCATGGCGCTGACCTGGGGTCTGGGCATGAAGGACGGCTTCGGCTTCTCGGCGGGCGCGGTCGACTTCTTCCTCAACCTGGGGATCGCGACCAACCCGTGGGGCCTGGCACTGGTCGGACTCTGTTTCGCGGCCGTGTACTACGCGGTCTTCCGCTTCGCCATCGTCAAGTTCAACCTGCCGACGCCCGGCCGGGAGACGGACGAGGAGCTGGCGGAACTCCAGAAGGCCGAAGCGAAGTAGACCCTCGGCGCGACCGACGGTGCCCCCGGCCGGGAAGGCCGGGGGACCGTCGCGTCAACGCTCGGATCTCGTGCTCGGATCTCGTGCTCAGATCTCGTACACCGCGCCCGGCGCGGCCAGTTCGGCCGGTCCGGCGTACTCCGCGCGCGCGTCGTTCAGGTTCCGCTCGGCGTCCGTCCACGGCGGGATGTGCGTGAGGACGAGTCTTCGTGCCCGCGCGCGGGTGGCGTGCTCCCCGGCCTCACGGCCGTTGAGGTGGAGCCCCGGGATGTCCTCCTTGCCGTAGGTGAACGCGGCTTCGCAGAGGAACAGATCCGTGTCGTGGGCCAGCTCCACCAGGGCCTCGCTGACGCCGGTGTCGCCGGAGTAGGTGAGCGATCTGCCGTCGTGCTCGACCCGGATGCCGAAGGTGTCGACGGGGTGGGCCAGCTTCTCCGTACGGACCGAGAAGGGCCCGATCTCGAAGGAGCCCGGCTTGAGCGTGTGGAAGTCGAAGACCTCGCTCATGGACTTCTCCGTCGGGGTGTCGGCGTGCGCGGTGGTGAGGCGCTGCTCGGTGCCGTCGGGGCCGTAGACCGGGATGGTGTCGCAGCGTCCGCCGTCGTGGCGGTAGTAGCGGACGACGAAGTAACCGCACATGTCGATGCAGTGGTCGGCGTGGAGATGGCTGAGGAAGATGGCGTCGAGGTCGTAGAGACCACAGTGACGCTGCAACTCGCCGAGGGCACCGTTGCCCATGTCGAGGAGCAGCCGGAAGCCGTCGGCCTCTACGAGGTAGCTGGAGCAGGCCGATCCCACGGAGGGGAAGGAGCCCGAGCAGCCGACGACGGTGAGCTTCATGGAGCGTGAACCTCCGTGGCGTGGAAGGGGGGCGACGGGGGTCGTTCGGTCTGTCGAGCGTAAGGCGCTAAACGGCTGGTCGCTCCTCCGCACCGGCCCGTTGTGGGGGAACTCACCTGCTCTGTCACCGGTTCGGGCGGACCTTGCCGCGGGCGGTGGGGCGGGGATCGTGCGGCACATGGCCGGGGATCGCGCGGGTACGGTCTGGGGCATGAACACGACCTGGTGGGTGGCTCTGATCGTCGTGGTGGTGCTGGCGATGGTCGCCACGGTCGTGGACGGGCGCGGTCGCAGTCCGCGGCCTCCCGGCAGGCGCGCCCGGCGCCCCCGGCCACCGGGCGGTGCGGACCGCAGACCGCCGCGGGGGCCCGCCGGGCGGAAGACGGGCGGGACCGGCGCGAAGAGCGGCGCCAAGAGCGGGAGCCGCGAGCCCCGGCCGGGTGAGATCTGGTGGGCGATGGTGCCGTACGAGGACGGGCCCGGGGCGAAGGACCGGCCCTGTCTGGTGCTCGCGGTACGGGGCCGTACGGTGCTGGTCGCGAAGATCACCAGTAAGTTCCACGAGGAGCGCCCCGGCGTGATCCCGCTGCCCCCGGATGCGGTGGGCGACGTGGACGGACGACGGAGCTTCCTGGAGACGGACGAGCTGCGGAAGGTGGACGCGAAGGCGTTCCGCCGACGGGTGGGGCCGGCGGATCCGGGTCTGTGGCGACAGGTCCGGCACCTGGCACGGTGACGCGCCGAAGCGTGTCGTCGGGGCCGGGCGGAACCTTCGGACACGGCTCAGGGCAGCGGCGACGGCGGGTACCGGGGTGGGACGTACGGGCGCGGGGCGTGCCGGATCAGGGCGATGGCCACCAGCATCGCCGCGGCCGCCGCGAAGGAGCTGGTGAGGTTCCAGCCGGTGCCCGTGTCCCGGTAGTAGTCGGCGAGCCGGTCGTACCGGATGCCCGCGAGGTCGCGGAGCTGGAGGTACGCGGCGATGCCGAGCAGCGCGAGCGCCGCGCCCCGGGCGGCGGGGGCGCCCAGCAGGAGCAGGACGCCGACGACGAGGAACGCCGCGACGAGTGCGCTGTGGTAGTAAGTGAAACCGGCCGAAGTGCCGTATCCGCCACGGGCGTTGATGTTGAGCGCTTCGTGCCACCACTCCGAGAAGGCGCCCCGGCCGCCGCCCGGCCCGACGGCCTCGTTGAACTGACGCAGGCCTCGGGCGTACCAGAAGCCCTGGAGCGCGCCGGTCAGGATGAGCAGGACGCCCGCGGCGCGCCGGGCGCCGGTCGCGGGGTCCGGGGGCAGGTCACGCTCGCGGGCCACCAGCATCAGGATGATCACGGTGGCGGCGGCGAGGAACGCGAACACGTAGGTGAGCACGATCAGCGTGCCGTGCTCGGTGGCGAACATGACGTCGCGGTAGTCGCTCCTGGTGAGGCCGTTGAGCTGGCGGGCGCCCACACCGAGGAGCAGGAACGCGAGGAGCAGGGCCGCCCCGCGCGCGGTACGGCGCCGGGCGAGGGCCGCGATGCCGACGACGAACAGGGCGACGGTGAAGGCCCATTCGTGGGCGGTGAAGACCAACAGCGGCCGGCCCGCTTCGTTCTTGACGAGGCCGTCGAGCAACAGGTCCACGTCGGCCCGCATGTTGCCCGCCGTGTCGCCGATCCAGGCGGCGAGTACGCAGGCGAAGACGAGGAGCAGGATGCCGGAGGTGACGTACGCGCCGAGATGCCGGCGGGGTGCGCGACCGGTGGTCTCCGGCGGGGCGAAGGGGTGGGGCGGGCCGAAGCCCGGTGTGCCGAAGCCGGGTCCCGGGGCCTGTCCCGGGGCTCCCGCCTGCCGGGGCGCCCGTGGCGCCCATACCGCTCCAGCGGTCGTCCATCTCTGTCCCCCGTGGTCGGTGCGCGTCAAAACGCGCCGATCGACACCGATCGTCGGGGGCGGGAGCGGTGGGGCGACAGCCCCGCGCGGGGACTGTTGCACCACTGTTGCCCCCGGGCGGCGGACGGGCCGGACCGGGCGGACCGTGAGCCCGGCCCGCCCGGCGCCCGTGAAGGGGACCGCTCAGGCCCAGAGCTGGCCCTGGAGCGTCTCGATCGCCTCTTCGTCCGTGGCGGCCGTGTAGACGCCGGTGGAGAGGTACTTCCAGCCGCCGTCGGCGACGACGAAGACGATGTCGGCGCTCTCGCCCGCCTTGACGGCCTTGTTGCCGAGACCGATCGCCGCGTGCAGGGCGGCGCCGGTGGAGACGCCCGCG
This sequence comes from Streptomyces sp. S4.7, assembly GCF_010384365.1. Lineage (NCBI taxonomy): Bacteria > Bacillati > Actinomycetota > Actinomycetes > Kitasatosporales > Streptomycetaceae > Streptomyces > Streptomyces sp. S4.7. The sequence goes on from NZ_CP048397.1 coordinate 2,578,218, forward strand.
AAGATGCCCTCCTGCTGGAGCAGTTGGCGGGTGCGGGTGACGGCGTCGGCGGAGCCGACGGAGTAGCGGCTGGTGAGGACGGACTCGTCGTACAGCTCGGGGACGAAGCCCTCGTCGAGGTTCCGCAGGCCGTAGACGAGGTCGTCGTAGCGCGGCTCGGCCGCGACGATCCTGACGTCGGGCTTCTGCTCGCGCAGGTAGCGGCCGACGCCCATGAGGGTGCCGGTGGTGCCGAGGCCGGCCACGAAGTGGGTGACGGACGGCAGGTCGGCGAGGATCTCGGGGCCGGTGGTGGCGTAATGGGCGCCCGCGTTGTCCGGGTTGCCGTACTGGTAGAGCATCACCCAGCTCGGGTTCTCGGCGGCGAGCTCCTTGGCGACGCGCACGGCCGTGTTGGAGCCGCCGGCCGCCGGGGACGGGATGATCTCGGCGCCCCACATGGCGAGCAGCTCGCGGCGCTCCTGCGAGGTGTTCTCCGGCATCACGCAGATGATCTTGTAGCCCTTGAGCTTCGCGGCCATGGCGAGGGAGATGCCGGTGTTGCCGCTGGTGGGCTCCAGGATCGTGCAGCCCGGTGTGAGCCGGCCGTCCTTCTCGGCCTGCTCGACCATGCGCAGCGCCGGACGGTCCTTGATGGAGCCGGTCGGGTTGCGGTCCTCCAGCTTGGCCCAGAGCCGGACGTCGTCCGACGGGGAGAGCCGGGGCAGCCGTACGAGGGGGGTGTCGCCGACGACCGCGAGCGGGGAGTCGTACCGCATCAGAGCGTGTGCGTGTCGAGCGTCGGCTTCTCGGGTGCGCCGCCCGCGACGGCCGGGAGGATGGTGACGCTGTCGCCGTCGGCGAGCTTGGTGGAGATGCCGTCCAGGAAGCGGACGTCCTCGTCGTTGAGGTAGACGTTGACGAAGCGGCGGAGCTGGTCGCCGTTGGCGCCGTCGACGATGCGCTCGCGGATGCCCGTGTGGCGGGATTCGAGGTCCGTGAGCAGCGCCGCGATGGTGTCACCGCTGCCTTCGACGGACTTGGCTCCGTCGGTGTAGGTGCGGAGGATGGTCGGAATACGGACCTCGATGGCCATGGCGTGGGCTCCTGTTCGAAAAGAGGCGTGGCGCGGGCGCGCGGCTCAGCCCCCGCGCGGGGGTGATGCTCGGAACGGGCGTTTCCGCCGGGCTCAGGCGGCAGCGCCGACCGTACACATGGCGCTGGCGAGGCGGCACAGGTCGACGTGCAGCCGCGCAACCAGCAGATCGCCGGGCGTCTTGTCGCTCACGTCGTGGGAAACCATGGGGTCATCGTATCGATTCCCGGTCCGCATCCCGGTATGGCATCTCGCATGTTGGACGTTCGGTGTTCGTCAGGTGGACGGGGCCGGGGGCTCGGGCAGATAGACGACGGTGGGGGCGCCGGTCCGGGGGTGCGGTGTGATCTCGGCCTCCACCTCGTAGACGGCGGCCAGGAGGGCGGGGGTCAGGACCTCGGCCGGGGTGCCGGAGGCGACGACAGTACCCGCTCTGAGTACGTAAAGGCGGTCGCAGTAGTACGCGGCGAGATTCAGGTCGTGCAGGGCGAGCAGCTTGGTCGCCCCCAACTCCCGCATCAGGTTGAGGACTTCGAGCTGGTAGCGGATGTCCAGATGATTCGTCGGCTCGTCCAGGACGAAGAGCGCGGGCCGCTGGACCAGAGCGCGGGCGACGAGGGCCCGCTGGCGTTCGCCGCCGGAGAGGGAAGGGAAGTCGCGGTGGGCGAGCGCGGCGATGCCGACCCGGTCGAGCGCGGCGTCGGCCAGTGCGGTGTCGGCCGCCGTGTCCGCCTCCCAGAAGCGGCGGTGCGGGGAGCGGCCCATGGCGACGACCTCGCGGACGGTCAGCTCGAAGTCGCTCTGCCCGTCCTGCGGGACGGTGCCCACGTGCCGGGCGCGCGCCTTGGCGGTCATGCTGTGCAGGTCGTCCCCGTCCAGCAGCGCCCGGCCGTGGGTGGGGCGCAGCGCCCCGTACACGCAGCGCAGCAGGGTGGTCTTGCCGCTGCCGTTGGGGCCGACGAGTCCGACGGTCTCGCCGGGTGCGGCGGTGAGGTCGACGGCGTCGACGAGGTGCCGGCCGTCGCCGACTCCGTAGGAGAGTCCCTCGACGCGGAGCGAGGCGGCCGTACGGTCCTTCATACAGGGGCTCCTTCGGGGCGGCGGCGCATCAGCCACAGGAAGAACGGGCCGCCGGTGAGGGCGGTGAGGACGCCGACGGGGATGTCCTGCGGGGCGGCGACGGTACGGGCGGCGAGGTCCGCGACGACGAGTACGACGGCGCCGCCGAGCGCGGCGACGGGCAGCAGCGGCCGGTGCGCGGCCCCGACCGCCATGCGCGCGGCGTGCGGCACGAGCAGTCCGACGAAGCCGATGGCGCCGCTCGCGGCGACCATCACACCGGTGACGAGTGAGGCGAGGACGAACACGGCGGCGCGGAAGCGGGCGGTGTCCAGCCCGAGTACGGTCGCGCCCTCCTCCCCCACCAGCAGCAGGTCGAGCGGTCTGGCGAGCGCCGTGAGGACGGCGGTGCCGGCGACGAGGACGACGGCCGGGCCGGCGAGGGTGCCCCAGCGGGCGCTGCCGAGGCCGCCGAGGGACCAGAAGAGGGCTTCCTGGAAGTGCTCGGGCCGGGCCGAGACGACCAGGACGAGCGTGGTGAGCGCGGACAGGATGTACGAGACGGTCACCCCGGCCAGTACGAGCCGCCCGCCGGTCATCGTGCCGCCGCGCCGGGCCAGCGCGTAGACGAGGGCCATCGCGGTGAGCGAGCCGGCGAAGGCGGCGGCCGGCATGGCGAGGGTGGTGGTGATCCCGGCGCCGATGCCGCCGCCGACACCGAGGACCAGCACCAGCACGGCGCCGGCGGACGCCCCCGAGGAGATACCGAGGAGGAACGGGTCGGCCAGCCGGTTGCGTACGAGGGCCTGGAGGACGGTCCCGACGACGGCGAGCCCGGCGCCGACGACGGCGCCGAGCAGCACGCGCGGCAACCGCACGTCCAGGACGATCGTGCGGAAGGGGCTGGGCTCCGCGCCGCCGGTGAGGATCGTGAGGACCTCACCGGGCGGGATGCGGACGGAGCCGAGCGCGAGCCCGGCGACGACGGCGCACAGGAGGGCCGCGGCGAGCGAGGCGAGCACGAGGGCGTACCGCAGCCGGCGGGGGCCGGGCGGGGTCCGACAGGTCATGACGTGGTCCTAGGGCGTGTCCGGAATGCAGCGCCGTCCGCTCGCGGGACGGGGCCGCGGCGGCCGGCGGGTGCATCGCAGGCGGATGATCGGTGTGGTGGACGAACCGGCCGTACTCGGACGACTCCGGCAACGCGGCAAAGTGCCGTGCCAGGCGTCCCGGGCCCCCAAGATCCGCCGGACAGGGCCCCTGGCGTGTCCGGAAAGTAGCGCCGTCCGCCCGGAGGGGCGGGGCCCGCGACGGCCGGTGCGGTGCCTCGCAGGGCGGAGGACCGGTGTGGTGGATGGACCGGCCGTACTCGGCCGACTCCGACAACGCGAGGGGGCACCTCCCGGGCCCCCTCGGGGGCTACGGGGGAGAGGCGCCGTGCCAGGCGTCGCGGGCCGGGCGGGACTTTCCGGACACGGCCTAGAGGCCCGCCTCGGGGTGGAGTTGGGTCGCGAGGCGTTGGACGGCGGCGGGGGCGCGGACGCCGAGGACGGCGTCGGAGAGCGGCAGGACGGCGAAGCTCTTGTTCCTGATCGCCGGGACGTCCTTCAGTACGGGGTCCTCCAGCAGGCGCTTCTTCTTCTGCGCGACGGTGGTGGCGCCGTAGTCGTAGATCACGACCGTCTCGGGCTCGCGGGCCACGACCTGCTCCCAGGTGGCGTCGCCGAAGGACTTGTCGAGGTCGGCGAAGACGTTGCGCCCGCCGGCCCGCCGGATCAGCTCGTTGCCGATGCCCTTGCCCCCGGCGGTGAACGCGGTCTTGTCGCCGCTGTCGTAGACGAAGACCGGGACGGGCTTCACGTCTTCGAGCCCGGCGGCGGTGGTGGCGAGGGTGGTGCGTGCCCCGGCGGTCCACTTCTCGGCGCGGCCGGCGACACCGAAGGTGCGGCCGACCTCCCGGACCTCGCGGAACACGTCGTCCATGGAGGTCCGGCCCTCGGCGCAGTTCTCAAGGTTGAGCCGGGTGTCGATGCCGGCGCCCTTGAGCTCGTCGCGGGTGCGGCCGTCCTTGGCGGCGAAGGCGCTGGCGTAGCCGCCGTAGACGAAGTCGGGGTTCGCGGCGAGGAGTCTCTCCTTGGAGGGGTACTCCTCGGCGATGACCGGGACGCTGTCGTACGCCTTCTTGTGGGCGGGGAGGACCGCGTCGTCCAGCCAGGCGGTGCCGATGAGGGACTTGGTCAGACCGAGCTCGATCATGATCTCGGTGACGTGCTGGTTCATCGTGACCACGCGCTTCGGGGGCGCTTCGAAGGTGGTCTTCACACCGCAGTTGGTGACGGTGTACGGAAATCCGCCGGCCGGTGCCCCGGAGGCGGGGACGGGGTCCGGGCCGGTGCCGCAGGCGGCGAGCGGGAGCAGCAGCGGGAGCAGGACCGCCGGTATGAGGGCGTGGCGTCGCGAGGGCATGACTGGGCCTCCTCCGGGGGATTTCCGCGTCCCCTGGCATGGTGGGAGAAGGGCGACAGGTCAGTTCCTGGCTTCCGGGCCCCCGCTCGCGCGCGGGGCCCGGTCACAGTGGCGGGACCGTGCCGGATTCACACCGGCTTCCTGGGTCCTGCCGCCCTGGACGGCGTCAGTGTGTCAGATGACCTCGACCTCTTCTTCCGTGACCTCGCCGTCGACGATGCGGTACGAGCGGAACTGGAACGGGCCCATGTCGTCGGTGTCGGCCGTGGAGACCAGGACGTAGTGGGCGAACGGCTCCATCGCCAGGTCGATGTCCCGGCGCGAGGGGTACGCCTCGGTCGCGGTGTGCGAGTGGTAGATCACCACCAGGTCCTCGTTGCGCTCGCGCAGCTCGTTGTCGAGCTTCTTGTGGTCGTCCGCGTCGAACTCGTAGAACGTGGGCGAGCGGGCCGCGTTGAGCATGGGGATGAAGCGCTCGGGCCGGTCGCTGTCCTCGGGGCCCGCGATCACGCCGCACGCCTCGTCGGGGTGGTCCGCCCGCGCGTGGGCGACGATCTGGTCGTACAGCGCCTGGGTGATGGTCAGCATGAGGTGAAGGATAAACAGGTGGCCTCCGTGTGTGAGATACGGAGGCCACCTGGTGAGACGGGTTCCGGGACGCCCGGCGGCTGACGGGGAGCTGCCGGGGCGGCTGCCGGGCGGGCGTCAGTCGGAGGCCTTGACGAACTCCGGCTCGTTCGGGCCCTCGGGGGCGCGCGCCGCGAGTTCCGGGTTACGGCTCTTGAGCAGGGCCCAGCCCGCGACCAGGAACACCGCCCAGAGCGCGCCGACGTACAGCGAGACGCGGGCGTCGGAGTCGTACGCGATCAGACAGGTCACGAAGGACAGGAAGGCCAGCGCCGCCCAGCTGAGGGCCGAGCCGCCCGGAGCGGGGAACGAGGACGCCGGGAGCCGGCCCGCGACCACGGCGGAGCGGTACTTGATATGGCTGATGAGGATCATCATCCAGGTCCAGATACCGGCGGCGGTGGCCACCGAGGTGACGTACAGGAACGCCTTCTCGGGGACGACGTAGTTGAGGACGACGCCGATGCCCATCAGGGCGACGGACGCCGCGATGCCGGCGGCCGGTGTCCTGCGGCTGTTGAGCTTGCCCAGGGCCTGCGGCGCCTCCTTGTTGGCGGAGAGGTCGCGGAGCATCCGGCCGGTGGAGTACATGCCGGAGTTGCAGGACGACAGGGCTGCCGTCAGCACGACGAAGTTGACGATTCCGGCGCCGAGCGGGATGCCGATCTTGGCGAACGCGTGCACGAACGGGCTCTCGCCCTCACTGAATTCGGTCCACTTCACGACGGCGAGGATGACGGTGAGCGCGCCGACGTAGAAGACGATGATGCGCCAGGGCAGCGTGTTGATCGCCTTGGGGAGTGTCTTCTCCGGGTTCTCGGACTCGCCCGCCGTGACGCCGACGAGTTCGACGGCGAGGTAGGCGAACATGACGCCCTGGAGGGTCATCAGGCTGGAGCCGATGCCGTTGGGGAAGATCCCGCCGTGCTGCCAGAGGTTGCCGGTGGCGGCGGTGTCGCCCGCGTCCGAGAAGCCGAGGGTCAGGACGCCGAGGCCGATGACGATCATGCCGATGATGGCGGTGACCTTGACCATCGAGAACCAGAACTCGACCTCGCCGAAAATCTTGACGGAGATCAGGTTGACGCCGAAGAGCACCAGGAGGAAGACCAGGGCGCTGACCCACTGCGGGATCGCCGGGAACCAGAAGTGGATGTAGATCGCCGCCGCCGTGAGCTCGGCCATGCCGGTCACGATCCACATGAGCCAGTACGTCCAGCCGGTGACGTAGCCGAAGAACGGGCCGAGGAACTCGCGGGCGTACTCCGCGAAGGAGCCGGAGACCGGCCGGTAGAGCAGCAGTTCGCCGAGCGCCCGCATGATGAAGAAGATCACCACGCCGGCGAGGGCGTACATCAGGATGATGCTCGGCCCGGCCTTGGCGATGTTCGCGCCGGCGCCCATGAACAGGCCGACGCCGATCGCGCCGCCGATCGCGATCATCTGGACCTGGCGGCTGCCGAGTCCGCGTTCGTAGCCCTCCTCCGAGGTGTCTGCGGAGGGCTTGTCCGAGGTGTTGTCGACCTGTGGGGAGGTCATGGTGATGCGCCCTTTCTCCCTGCCTGTGCCGGTGGTCGTGAAGATTTACCACGGGCCGGGCCGCGATTCACGGAGGCGGCTGTGGTGCGGCCCACAGGAAGAAGCGGACAAATTTCCCCCGGAATCGCAAAGCATGCGGGGGCGGCGACGCGATCGTTATCCGGAGTCGAGTGTCCGTTGAGGAAACGGAGCATGTCCGTCCGCAGACTCTGCGACGGGGGTACACAGACCCTGTGACGGACCGGCCGGACGGACCCGTCGCGGGGCGGGGCGCGGGAGGTGCGACCCCGCATCCGTCACGGCATCATGGTCTCGACGAGCGTCTCCTGGAGCGCCCCGAGCCACAGGTACGCCATCACCATCGGCTTGCGGGGGTCCGAGTCCGGCAGCCGGTACAGGCTCTCGCCCTCGTCCTCGTCGGAGACGTCCAGCCTGCTGCCGATCGTCAGGCGCAGGTCGTTGAGCGCGCCGAGCCAGTGCCGGCAGTCCTCGGGCGTCAGCTTCAGTACGGCCCCGCCCTCGCCGGACGCGGAGAGGGCGTCCAGGTCGCGGACGACGGCCAGGCCGTCCTCGCGCTTGCGGCTCCGCAGGTCGTTCTCGGTGAAGCGCCTGAACTCGGAGGCGTACTCGCGCAGTTCGTCGTCGGTGTCGTCGCCGAAGCCGTACGCGTCCGGGAAGAGCCGGGCGAGCGCGGGGTCGGACGGCGGTTCGCTCGGCCCCTCCGCGAAGAGCGCGGCCAGGGGGTCCTCGCCCTGGGCCGGTTCGTCGCCGGGGCCGATCAGCTCCAGGAGCTGCACGGCGAGGGAGCGCAGGATGGAGATCTCGACCTCGTCGAGCGCGACGGCGGCGCCACCGCCGGGGATCGCCTCGAACTGCCCGGCCATCAGCCGGCGTCCTGGGAGAGCGTGGCCCACAGGCCGTATCCGTGCATCGCCTGCACGTCGCGTTCCATCTCCTCGCGGCTGCCGCTGGAGACGATGGCGCGGCCCTTCTGGTGGACGTCGAGCATCAGCTTGTGCGCCTTGTCCTTGGAGTAGCCGAAGTACGTCTGGAAGACGTAGGTCACATAACTCATGAGGTTGACCGGGTCGTTGTGGACGATCGTCATCCACGGCACGTCAGGTTCCGGGACGGTGAACGTCTCCTCGGCCGACTCGGGAAGTTCGATCTCTGTCGGGGCAACACTCACGGTTCGGGACGACCTTCTTCTCCGCCGGGGGTCCCGGGACGCGCCCCGGGATGCACAGCCTCACAGCCCCATGCTGCCACCAGGAGGGGCCTGTCGCACAAACGGCGGCCCCGGAGGCTTCCGAGTCGCCTCCGACCCGCCGGGCTCAGGGCGTTCACTAGAAATCGTCAAACTGACGAGATCCGCTGTAGCATCGCTCGTATGAACTCTGCGGACCTTGAGAACGGCCTGGCGAAGGACGAGGGCGGCCGACGGGTCGGCGTCCCGTCGACCGCGCTCTTCACCGACCAGTACGAGTTGACGATGCTGCGGGCGGCGCTGCGGGCGGGCACGGCCGAGCGCCGCTCCGTCTTCGAGGTGTTCACCCGGCGGCTGCCCGAGGGGCGGCGTTACGGAGTGGTCGCGGGTACCGGGCGCGTCCTCGACGCCGTCGAGAACTTCCGCTTCGACGAGGACGTCCTCGGCTTTCTGCGCGAGCGCGAGATCGTCGACGGCGCGACGCTCGACTGGCTCGCCGGCTACCGCTTCAGCGGGGACATCTGGGGCTACCGGGAGGGCGAGGTGTACTTCCCCGGCTCGCCGATCCTGCGGGTCGAGGGCTCCTTCGCCGAATGCGTGCTGCTGGAGACCGTGATCCTGTCGATCCTCAACCACGACTCGGCGATCGCCGCCGCCGCGTCCCGGATGTCGGCCGCGGCCGGCGGGCGCCCGCTGATCGAGATGGGCGCGCGCCGCACGCACGAACTGGCCGCCGTCGCCGCGTCGCGCGCCGCGTACGTGGGCGGCTTCGACACCACGTCGGACCTGGCGGCCGGGTTCCGTTACGGCATCCCGACGGTGGGCACCAGCGCGCACGCCTTCACGCTGCTGCACGACGACGAGCGGCACGCGTTCCAGGCCCAGGTCGACGCGCTCGGCAGCGGTACGACGCTGCTCGTGGACACCTACGACGTGGCGGAGGCGGTCCGGACGGCCGTGGACGTCGCGGGGCCCGAGCTGGGGGCCGTGCGCATCGACTCCGGCGACCTGCTGCTCGTCGCGCACCGGGTGCGGCAGCAACTGGACGAACTGGGCGCGGTGAACACCCGGATCGTGGTCACCTCCGACCTGGACGAGTACGCGATCGCCTCGCTGGCCGCGGCGCCGGTGGACGCCTACGGGGTCGGCACCCAGCTGGTCACCGGCAGCGGCAACCCGACCTGCTCCATGGTGTACAAACTGGTCGCCCGTGCCCACTCCGGCGATCCGAAGGCGCCGATGCACGCGGTGGCGAAGAAGGCGGTGGGCGGCAAGACGTCGATCGGCGGCCGCAAGTGGGCGGCGCGGCGGGTGGACGCCGAGGGGTACGCGGAGGCCGAGGTCGTCGGGACCGGGCCCGTACCCGCGGACCTGCTGGACCGGCAGCTACTGGTTGAGCTGGTCAAGGGCGGCGAGGTGGTCGCGCGCGAGCCCCTGGACGCGGTACGGGACCGGCACGTCGAGGCGCGGGCGGCGCTGCCGATGTCGGCGATCCAGCTGTCGCGCGGTGAGCCGGTCATCCCGACCGTCTACATGTGACGGGCACGAGGTTTGGAAGAGGGGTGGCACGCATGAACGGACGGCGACCGGGAACGCCAGGCTCCGAGAGGCCAACCGGAACGGGAAGCCATAGGCTCGGTGGCCCCCGCCCGCTCCCCAGCGAAGGACACCCGCCATGCACCGCGCACTGATAGTCGTGGACGTTCAGAACGACTTCTGCGAGGGCGGCAGCCTCGCGGTGTCGGGCGGCGCCGACGTGGCCGCCGCCATCACCGATCTGATCGGACAGACGACGGCCGGCTACCGCCACGTCGTCGCGACACGTGACCACCACATCGATCCGGGTGACCACTTCTCCGCGCGCCCCGATTTCGTGCACTCGTGGCCGGTGCACTGTGTGGCGGGCACGGAGGGGGTGGGCTTCCATCCGAACTTCGCGCCCGCGGTCGCCTCGGGTTCGATCGACGCGGTCTTCGACAAGGGCGCCTACGCGGCGGCGTACAGCGGCTTCGAGGGCGCCGACGAGAACGGGGTCCGGCTGGCGGAGTGGCTCAGGGCGCGCGAGGTGTCGGAGGTCGACGTGGTCGGCATCGCGACCGACCACTGCGTACGCGCGACCGCCCTGGACGCGGCGCGCGAGGGATTCACCACCCACGTGCTGCTGGACCTGACGGCGGGCGTCTCCAAGGAGACGACGGACCGCGCCCTGACGCAGATGCGCGAGGCGAACGTCCACCTGACGGGCAAGCCGGTGGTGTAGGCCGCGGGACCGGACGCAGCCGGCCCCCGGCCGGACCGGCCCCCACCGCGCCGCCGCAGCGCGGGCGGCCCGCGCCCCGTGCGGCTCTGCCACCGGACGTCCCGAGCCCGCCGGGTGGCCGCTACGCCGCGCTGCCGCTGTCCGTGCGAAGACCCGGGCGGCGCCAGGAGGGGGAGCCGGGTGGGGGGAGCGCCGGCGGGGGCGTGAAGGTGGGGCGCAGCGGTGGGCGGGGGTCGGGGGGCCCGTAGCGGCGGGCCGGGCGCAGCAGGGACCGTATGGGCTGCCAGAGCTCCTCCGCGCACTCCGGGGTGGCCCGCCAGACCAGACCGTCCGGATGGTGCAGCACCGCCGTGATCTCGTCCGGTGTCGGCGGTTCCGCGTTGCCGCGGAGATAGACGGCGCGCAGTCCCAGATTCCGCAGCCTGGTCAGGGCGCGGGCCCGGTTCATCGCGTGCACCAGGATCCGTACGGTGCGGCCCTCGGCGGCCGGGCTGGGCACGGTCAGCGCCACCACCACGGTCCCGTTCGGGAGCCTGCTGAAGCCTCCACCTGCCATGTGTCCTCGATCCCCCCGTGAGACGTCGTGTCAATAAGAGTCGGTAGGACGCACCTAAACACGATCGGCCGCCGCCCGCTAGGGGGCGACGGCCGATCATGGTTTGACCTGCGGTTATGCCTTTTACTTGGTCGAGCGGTCCACCTTCACCGTGACCGTGGAGCCACTGAGCGGCTCCTTCACGATGCTGATCTTGGTGTTGGTGTCAGGAACGTCGACACCGGCGGTGGGGTTCTCCTCGTACCAGTACGTGCCCTTGCGGTCGTCGAAGACGGGCTTGCCCGCCTGCGCGGCGATCCGCTGCGCCACGTCGGCCTTGTGGAGCTTGAACGAGTCGGTCGGGAACCAGCTGAACGACGAGTCGAACGCCTGGATCCTGTTGCGCATCAGCGTGCCGTCCGCCCACTTCAGGGGCTTGGCGTGCGCGTCGACCGGCAGGATCAGACCCTTGCCGGGGTGGACGCTGGTGTTGTTGTCCTTCTGCGAGGTGTCCCAGAGCCAGATCATCAGGCCGTTCTGGTACGCGTAGTGCTCGACCCAGCCGTCCTTCGGCGCCTTGAAGCCGAAGTTGTACGGGCCCGACTTGAGGGTCTTGTCGTAGCTGACGTACTGCCGGTTCTCCGCGATGTAGAACTGGTCGTAGTCCTGGGTGAACGACTCACCGATGCGCGAGAAGCCCTTCGCGGTCCAGCCCGCGTCGTCCGCCTCGGCGTTGTCGGTGAACAGCGGGGCGCCGTCGGCGACGACACTGATCGTGTCGGCCGCGAAGCCCTTGCCGCCCGCGCCGCCGTCCGTCTGGTAGCGGAAGCGGACGTCGACCTTCTTGCCCGCGTACGCGTCCAGCGTGTAGACGAGCTTCTTGTGGGCGCCGGAGACACCGGTCAGGGCCGGCTTGTCGCCCGCGTCACGCGTGATGGCCTTGCCGTCGGCGGTGCCGTCGACCGGGGTCCAGTTGGTGCCGTCCTCCGACACCTCGGCGTACAGGTAGTCGTAGTTGGCCTCGATGTCCCACCAGCCGTCCAGTTCCAGCGACGCCTTGGCCTTGCCGGTGAGGTCGACGGAGCGGGTGAGGGTGTTCTTGAGGTCGTCACCCATGTCGCTCCACCACTGCTTGGAGCCCTCGGCGGGCTTCACGACAGTCGTGGTGACCGGCTTCTTCGGCAGCTCGACGACGAGCGCCTGCGGGTTCTTCGTGTTGTACGCGGAAACGCCCAGCTTGTGGGTCGACGCCGTCGCGGCCTTGGCCTCGTCGTAGTCGAGCCAGCCCAGCTGGAGCTTGTCCCAGGCGGTCATGTCGCCGGGCAGGTCGCCGATCTCGCCCTGGCCCCGGCCGAGCCAGGAACCGGAGGACATCAGGGACCAGAATCCGGTGGAGTTCTCGCCGCCGCCCGAGGTGTCGTACAGGTCGGGCAGACCGAGGTCGTGGCCGTACTCGTGCGCGAAGACGCCGAGTCCGCCGTTCTCCGGCTGCATCGTGTAGTCGCCGACCCAGATGCCGGTCTCACCGATCTGGGTTCCGCCGGACTTGTTGTCCGCGGGGCCCGTCTTGCCGGCGTCCGTGCCGTACGCGTACCAGCGGTGCGCCCACAGGGCGTTCTCGCCCTCGGCGCCGCCGCCGGCCGACTCGTCCTCGCCCGCGTGGACGATCTGGAAGTGGTCGATGTACCCGTCGGGCTCGTTGAAGTCGCCGTCGCCGTCGAAGTCGTAGCGGTCCCACTCGTCGTACGACGCGAGGTCGGCCTTGATCTGCGCGTCCGTCCGGCCCTTGGCCTTCTGGTCGGCGGCCCAGGCGGTGGTGCCGTCGCGCACCGCGTCCCAGACGTTGGCGCAGTTGGAGTCGCCGCAGTAGTTCGAGCCGTAACGGGCCTCGTTGTACTTGACCTTGACCCAGTCGGAGACCGCACCGTCGACCGAGTACCGGCCGGACGAGGTCTTCTCGTAGTAGGTCTTCAGCGACTCCTTCGGCTTGCCGGCCGCGTCCTTGCCCTCACCGAAGTAGAGGTCCTGGAAGTGCTGCTGGTTGTAGTCGGCCTGCCAGGCGGTGGAGTTGTCCACCTTCCGGTCGGGCTCCGCTATCTCGTTGTGCTGCGGGCCGGGCTCGCCGCCGTACTTCTTGATGGGGGCCTCGGGGCCGTCCGCACCGTCGGGGTCGTACATGGTGGTGTCGTCGACCTCGTCGCCGAACTCCACCAGGATCGTGAAGATCTTGTCGGTCTTCTCCCGGCCGAGCTCGACGTACTTCTTGTCGTCGAGCTTGACGACCTTGGAGCCGTCGCGCTTGAGGACCTTCGCGTCGCCGGCCAGCACCTGCTCCAGGGCGGCCTTCCGCTGCTGCTCCTGCTGCTTGCTGAAGGGGCCTTCGAGGTCGTGCTCGACATGGCCCTTCTGCGGCGCCGGGTCGCGGCGCTCGATACTCGCCGGACCTGCTGTGGGGCTGTCCTCGGCCTGCGCCGGGGTGAGCGCCGACGCCGTCGCGGCTGCCGTGGCGAGGGCCACGAACACCGCGGACGCTCTGATCGCCCGTCGATTGATGGTCACTTGACGTTTCCTCTCCCCGCACCCGGAGTCCGCGGACCGGATGTGTGGGGATCCGCGCGCGGGGTGCGCGTCACAAGTGACGACATTCGACCGGAGTTGAAGGAGAAAAGACAGCCCTTGACTTGAACAGGCCAAGTGCACTATGCACGAGTTCAGTTCCGGAATCCGGACACCGAAGGACCGGACTGCGGGCGCACCGAGGTGTCATATAGCGGGGGCGTGTGACTCCGTGCGCCCCCCATGCTCCGGCCTCGTGGGTTAGGTCACGCTTACTGTCGGTTCCTGCCGGGCATTCACCGTCGTAGGGTCATTTGACAGAGCGACCCCGCGGAGACACGCGAGACACCCCCAACACCCCCGAAATCAATCCCGATTGCCCCGAGGGACGGATACAGCCATGCCGCGTCCGACTGCCGCACAGCTTGCCTACGGTTCCGCAACCGTCGTCCTCGCCACACTCTCGATGCTGCTGCTCTCCGGCGTCACGTCGGTCGTCGGCATCGCGGTGATCGCGCTCGTCGCCCTCTGTCTCGGCGTTCTGGTGTCCGTGAAGGCGGCCGAGCCACGCAGCTCGACAGCCACTCATCCGGTGTCCGCCGGTCGTACGGAGCACGTCAGTACCTCCTCGTCCTCGGGCCCCGCCACCGGATCGTCGTCCGCCGCGCAGACCCGGGTTCCGGCGTCACTGCGCCGCTGACACCACCACGGTCTTCGCCGCCTTGTCGTGCAGCCCCTGCCGGTAGGGCCGGTCGACCAGGATCAGAATCAGGATCAGCAGCGGCCAGAAGCAGGCGCAGCAGACGAGTGCGGGGACCCAGAGCACGAGGGCCCGCAGGAGCGAGGACCGGGAGTCGGGCACGCGTCCGTCGTTGAGCATCGCCACGCGGATCTTGAAGAGCCGCTTGCCGAGGGTCTGGCCGCCCCACTGCGTCATGACCGCGTCGTAGCCGACGAACGCCACGATGGTGATGATCCGGAAGACCCACTGCCCGCCGCCGTTCACGCCGTTGACAGCGTCGTCCCAGTTGTCGGAGCTGTTCGACCAGCGGTGGTAGACGTTGAACGGGATGCTGATGAGCGCGAGCGGGATCGCGACGATGATCCAGTCGACGATCCGCGCGAGGATGCGCTTGCCCATGGGCGCGAGCGGCGGCATGCCGCGGAGCGGATCGTTCCCGCCGTACGGGTCACCGGGAGGCGGCGGCGCGGATCCGCCGTACGGGTCGCCCGGCGGCGGCGGGTTGGCACCGCCGTACGGTTCACCGTAACGAGGCGGCGTACCGCCACCCGGAGGCGTACCACCGGCCGGCGGCGGCCCGTCGGGCGGCGGCTGCTTGCGGAACGGGTCGTCCTCGGGCGGCTGACCGGGCGTCGGCTGATCGTTGCTCATGGGGGCAGTGCACCCCGCCGTGCGGCTGCCCGCAACGGCTCACCGGCCGTTCGGGGGAGCCGCCACCGCCCGCGGATGACCCCGCGTCACCCCGCGACGAACGTACGCGCCGCCTTGTCGTGCCAGCACTGCCGCCACGGCCGGTCGAAGACGCACCACAGCACGTTCAGTACGCCGACGACGAGCACCCCGAGCACCCCGTACACGAGCCAGCGGCGCAGCGCCGAGCCGAAGGAGGGGGCCTCGAACGACTCGATGTCCCGCACCTCCAGACCGCACAGCTTCTTGCCGAGTGTCCGGCCCCACTTGGCGGTCGGCAGCGCCTCGTACAGGACGCCGATGACCAGCAGCGCGGCGAGCACCGCGCCGAAGTAGCCGGCGGTCGTGCCGTCGATCAGCCAGACCGTGACGGTCTCGCCGGTCTGCTTCGCGGCCTCGACCTTGTCGTCGATGTGGGCGAGCGCCTTGGACACCAGAGGTACGGAGACGGCACCGACGATCCCGAGGAGGACGACGCTGTCGATCAGCCGGGCGGCGAACCGCTTGCCCAGTCCGGCGGGGCGCGCCGCCGCCTGGGCCTGGGCGGCTTGCAGGAACGGGTCGTTGACCGGTGGCTTCCACGGCACCACCGGCCCTCCCGCGGCCGGGTCGGCGCCGGTGGACGGCGTGCCCGGTGACTGCGCGAGCTGGTGCACCTGCTGCGCCCAGGAGGGCGAACCGCCGCCGGGGCCGGGTGCGAGCGGGCCGGTGGCGGGGGGCTGCATGGAGCGGAACTGGAGCGGGTCGGGCTGCTGCGGGGTGTGCGGCTGGGGTTGGGGCTGGTGCGGCTGAGGTTGGGGCTGGTGCGGCTGCTGAGGTGTCTGCGGCGGGGCCGCCGCCGGGCCGCCGGAGCGGGGCCGCACGGCGCGGATGGCCATGGTGCCCTCGGTCTGACCCGTACGGCCCGTGGCCTGCTCGCCTCGCGGACCGCCGCCCACCGGGCGGATGGTGACGGTGCCGTCGGTGGGCGCCTCGGCGCCTCGCGGCGCGGGGCCGGTGCCCGCGTCCGGGCGCGGGCCCCGGCCCCCGCGTCCGGGGCGCGGGACGCGGATCGCGACCGTGCCCTCGGGGGGTGAGTCGCCGTCACCCGGGCCCGAGCCGGGGCCGGGGCCCAGGGCCCGTACGCCGGGCAGCGCGCCGCCGGTGGGATCGGCAGGGGGCTCCGCCGCCTGGCCGGGCACCCGGGGGTCGCGCGAGTCCCGCCCGTACCGGGGGTCCTTGGCGTCCTCCGGTTCCGGCGCGCCCTGCGCGGCGGGCCGGCTCCGCGCGTCCTGCGGACCCTCGCCCCAGGAGACGCGGGCGTCGCGCTCGCCGCCGAAGCCGCTCTGCCTGCGGGCGTCGGCCTGCCAGACGGAGGCCGGTTCCTGACGGGGCTCCCCGGCGGGGTCCTCGTCGAAGAACATCGGCCCCGTCTCCTCGACCGCCGGGGCCGGGGTCCGCCGGGCCGCCGGGCCGGGGGGCGCCGCGGCCACCCCCGGGGGCGGTTCCGGCATGGCCTCGCCGGACTGCGGCGCCGGCCGGCTGGTGCCGGGTACCCAGGACCCGCCGTTCCAGTACCGGACATAGCCGGGGATGGACGGGTCCGGGTAGTAGCCGGGGGAAGGGCTGCCGTCTCCGGTTGCCGAGGTCGGGGCGCTCATCACCGTGGTCCCGTATCTCTTCGATGGGCTCAACTCAAGGGTCCACATCTATCAGACCACCGCACGGCCCCGGGTCCATCCAGCCGTTTGGACCTCGATTCGGTCACGAAAGAGTCACGGTACGTCGCGGGAGCAAGTTCTTGCCCGAAGTCGCGTAATCAACGCGGGAGTCGGCGCTCTCAAACGGTACGGCCCACACCCCGGGCACCGTACGACGAAGGAGCACTGACATGCACAGCGTGATGGAACGCGAACTGGAGCTCAATCTGGTGCTCTCGCCCGAGCGCAGCATCCCCGTCCCCGCCCGGCTGACGTATCGCACGGCGGATCCGTACGCGGTGCACATCTCCTTCCACATCGGCTCGGACACCCCGGTCAACTGGACGTTCGCACGCGAACTCCTGGTCGAGGGGGTGTTCCGGCCGTGCGGCCACGGTGACGTACGGATCTGGCCCACGAAGGTCGACGGGCGCACCGTCCTGTGCGTGGCCCTGTCCTCCCCCGACGGCGACGCGCTCCTGGAGGCGCCGTCGGGGGCGGTGTCGGCGTGGCTGGAGCGGACGCTGCGGCTGGTGCCGCCGGGGACGGAGACGGACCGGCTGGGGATCGACGCGGGGCTGGAGCTGCTGCTGGCCCCGATGCCGGCCGACGATCTGTGGCTGCGGGACCCATGGCCCTCCGACGAGTCCGCCGACGGAGAGTCCTGACGCCCGCCGCCGGTGTCCGGGTCCGCGTCGGCGACCGTGCCCTCAGTCGACGATGTACGTATGGGTGATGAATTCGAGCGAGTGGCCGTCGGGGTCGTCGAGATAGACCCCGCGGCCCCCGTGGTGATGGTTGATCCGCTGCGGCTGCTCGTGCCTCGGGTCGGCCCAGTAGGGGAGTTCGCGGTCCTTCATACGTGTGAAGATCTCGTCGAACTCCTCCTCGGACACCAGGAAGGCCAGGTGCTGGCTGACGATGTCCGAGTCCGGGGACGAGTCGAGATAGTCGAGGGTGACTCCCCCGTCGAGCGGCAGGCTCGCGAACGGCCCGAAGGGCTTGGGCTCGGGCTCACCGATCAGCTCCGCGAGAAAGCGCGCGGAGGCGAACCGGTCGCGGCTGAGGACGATGGTGTGGTCAAGACGGGCGGGCACGGAACCTCCCCGGTCGAAGTGCGGTCAACTGCGGCTGACCTGCTCCTTGTCGCCTTCACGGTAGGCCGCCCCGCTCCGCCGGGCCATCGGACTTTGGCCGTACGACGTACTGTGTACGGCCAAAGTCCGACGGCCCGGTCAGAAGAGCTTCCCGGGGTTCAGCAGGTCCAGCGGGTCGAACGTCTTCTTGATGCCGCGCTGCAACTCCATGCCGACCGGGCCCAGTTCGCGGGAGAGCCACTCCTTCTTCAGGACGCCG
This sequence comes from Streptomyces sp. S4.7, assembly GCF_010384365.1. Taxonomy (NCBI): domain Bacteria; kingdom Bacillati; phylum Actinomycetota; class Actinomycetes; order Kitasatosporales; family Streptomycetaceae; genus Streptomyces; species Streptomyces sp. S4.7. The sequence goes on from NZ_CP048397.1 coordinate 2,596,009, forward strand.
ACACCGTGCTCCCCGGTGATGGTGCCGCCCAGTTCGAGGCCCAGCGCCATGATCTCGTCGAACGACTCCCGGGCACGCCGGGACTCGTCCGGGTCCGAGGCGTCGAAGCAGACCGTGGGGTGGGTGTTGCCGTCACCCGCGTGGGCGCAGACGCCGATCGTGAGGTCGTACTTCGCCGCGACGCGGTCGATGCCCTCAAGGACGTCGGCGAGGCGGGAGCGCGGGACGCACACGTCGTCGATCATCGTGGTGCCCTTGACCGCCTCCAGCGCGACGAGCGCCAACCGGCGGGCCTGGAGCAGCATTTCGGACTCGGCGGGATCGTCGGCGGGGACGACCTCGGTGGCACCGGCCGCCGTACAGAGTTCTCCGACGGCGGCGAGGTCGGCCGCCGGGTCGGCGGTGTCGAACGCGCAGAGCAGCAGGGCCTCGGTGGTCTCGGGCAGGCCCATGTTCGCCAGGGAGTTGACCGCGCGGACGGTGGTGCGGTCCATCAGCTCCAGCAGGGACGGGGTGTGGCCGCGCTCCATGATCCGGCAGATGGCGTCGCAGGCGGCGGCCGCGGAGGCGAACTCGGCCGCCAGGACGAGCTGCTGGGGCGGTGCGGGCTTCAGCGCGAGGACGGCCTTGACGACGATGCCGAGGCTGCCCTCCGAACCGACGAACAGCCGGGTGAGGTCGTATCCGGCGACGCCCTTGGCCGTGCGGCGGCCGGTGGTCAGGAGCCGGCCGTCGGCGAGGACGACGTCCAGGCCCAGTACGTACTCGGCGGTGACGCCGTACTTCACGCAGCACAGCCCGCCGGACGCGGTGCCGATGTTGCCGCCGATGGTGCAGGTCTCCCAGCTGGAGGGGTCCGGCGGGTAGTAGAGCCCGTGCTCGCCGACGGCGCGTGAGAGCACCGCGTTCACGACGCCGGGCTCGACGACCGCGATCCGGTCGACGGGGCTGATCTCCAGGATCTTGTCCATCTTGACGAGGGACAGCACGATGCAGCCGTCGGAGGCGTTGGCGGCGCCCGACAGTCCCGTACGGGCGCCCTGCGGCACCACGGGGACGCGCAGCGCCGTCGCGGTGCGCATCACGTGCTGGACCTGCTCGACGGTGCGCGGCAGTACGACCACCGCCGGGGAGCCCGCTTCGCAGAAACTCGCCATGTCGTTCGCGTAGGACGCCGTGATGTCCGGGTCGGTGATCAGGGCTTCGGCGGGCAGCCCTGCTCGCAGCTCGGCGAGGAGGCCGTCCGTGGCGACGGGGGCGGAGGAGGCGGAGGAGCTGGCGGGCACTGTCGCGACGAGGTCATCCATGATCCCAGCGTGGCACTGCGGGGCCATCGGTGTGAACCCGTCTGCGATCCACATCCACAAGGCCAGGTGTGGTCTTCGTATTGACGCACAGTAATCACATGAACGCCAAGAACACCATGAACACGCAGCACATGAGGCACATCAAAAGGGCCGCGCTGGCGACAGGTGTGGGGGCGGTCCTCGTCGCGGGCGTCCTCGTGTTCGTACCGGACAGAGGCGAGGAGCCGCCGGCGCCGGGTCCCGAGGCACGTGCCAGGGCGGCGGTCGGCGCGGGTGCGCCCGCCGCCCTGAAGGACGTGGCGGCGCTGATCCGGGACCGGGAGGCGTGGCTGCGGAAGAACCCGAGGGACGCGGAGTCCTGGGCGGTGCTGGGCGCGGCGTACGTGGAGCGCGGCGGGCTGCGGGCGGACACGGCGTACTACCCGAAGGCCGAGCGGGCACTGCGCCGCTCGCTCGACGTCACACCGGGTGAGCGGCGCAACCCGGCGGCGACGGCGGGCCTGGCCACGCTGGCCAACGCGCGGCACGACTACGCGTCGGCCAGGAAGTGGGGCGAGGCGGTACGGAAGGCGGACCCGGCCCGCTGGGCGACGTATCCGGTGCTGATCGAGGCGTACAACGGACTCGGTGACTACGTGGCGGCGGGCAAGGCCCTGGACAGGCTCCGGGCGCTGCACTCCGGTACCCGCGTGCTGTCGGTGTCGTCGCTGGTCTACCGCGACCGGGGGTGGCGCGAGGACGCGGCGGCCAAGGCGGACGAGGCGCTGATGAAGGCGGGTACGCCGGTGGAGAGGGCGGCCGCGCTGCACGCCCTCGGCGCGCTCGCCTGGGAACGCGGTGAGCCGAAGGAGGCGCTGAGGCACTACGACGGGGCGCTGAGGACGGCACCGGACCACCACCAGTCGCGGGCGGGCCGGGCGCGCGTCCTGGCGGCGCTGGGCCGGACGGACGAGGCGTCCCAGGACTACCAGTCGGCCCTCGCGGAGCGCCCACTGCCCGAGTACGCCCTGGAACTGGGCGAGTTGTACGAATCGATGGGGCTGGACGGGGACGCGCGGAGCCAGTACGAGCTGCTCAGGGAGCGTACGACGAGGGCCGCGGCCGACGGGGTGAACGAGGAACTGCTGCTGGCCCGTTTCGAGACCGACCACGGCTCACCGAAGGCGGCGGTGGACCGGCTGGAGTCGCAGTGGCGGCGCGGCCACCGGAGCATGCGGGTGTCGGACGCGCTGGCGTGGGCGCTGTACCGGGCGGGGAACGCCAAGAAGGCGCTGCCGTACGCGAAGAGGGCGACGGACCAGGGGATGCGGAGCGCGCTGTTCTCGTACCACCGGGGTGAGATCGAGCGCGCGCTGGGGATGGCGGGCCCGGCGCGCCGCCATCTGGAGGAGGCGCTGCGGACGAACCCCCGGTTCTCGCCGCTGCTGGCGCCGAAGGCCCGTAAAGCGCTGGAAACACTGGGCCCGCTGCCGGGCGGTGGTCCGAAGGACATGTACGGGGACGGCGGGAGCACGCCGCTGACGCCGTCGCCCACGGCCCCGTCGAGGAGTGCGGCGCCGGGGCCCCGGACGCCGTCCGCATCGCCCGCGCCCTCGGTTGCGCCCTGGACGCCGTCGGTGCCGTCCGCGTCGCCGGCGCGTTCGGAGCCCGTATCCACACCCACGGTGCCCGTATCGGCACCGTCCGCCGCCCGAAACTGAATGATCGGCTCCACTGGGCCCGGAACTGGGTCCTGAGGCCCTGCTTCTGGGCCATGCCTCGTCCTTAGTCTCCATTTCGCTCGGGGAAATGGCTGACCACTTGGGCGAGGAGTCCGGATGAACGGCACGCAGTGCGCAGACGGTTCGCGACATCGGCGCGGTGAACGGGGCCAGGGCGGTGTCGAGTACGTCGCGCTGATAGGCGTCGTCGCCGCGATCGTCGGCGCGATTCTCGCGCTGACGGTCCCCGACGACACGTCCGTGGCGCTGAAGGACGCGGTCTGCCGCATCGTGGGCGCCGGTGACGGCGGCGAGGGTTGCGACTCCGGCGACGGAGGCGGGGACGACGGCGGAGGCGGTGGCGGTGGCGGTGGCGGTGGCGGGGACGGCGAGATACCCGAGGCGCCCCCCGGCGATCCCTTCCAGCCGGCGAAGTGCCTGCTCTCCCAGGATCAGACCAAGACCACGGTCGTCGTCCAGATCCTCTTCATCAAGATCAGCGGCTCCGAGCAGCTCAAGGTCCAGCAGTGGTCGGACGGCACCGTCACCCTGGAACGCGTCGGCGAAGGCAGCGTGGGGGCCACGGCCAGCATCTCGGCCGGTATCCCCGGGCTGAAGGAGTGGGGCGGCAGTGCCTCGCTCAGCGGCAGTTACATGAAGGGCAGCGGCAGCGGCGGTCAGTGGCTGTTCAACGGCAACAAGACCGGCGATCCGCAGAAGGACCTTGAGCTGAACCTGGAGGACGCCAAGAAGTTCGCCGCGTACCTCAAGCAGAACGACGGCTGCCGCTACCAGAGCGGGTACAACCCCGGTGCGAACATGGGTGCCTGCCAGCAGGACGCGGCATCCAAGAAGCCCGATCTGCCGCCGGAGCGTGCGCCGGACGTCGACATCACCAAGACCAGCACCGAGGTCTCGGGCGGTGTGAGCTTCGGCAAGGGGTTCAAGAAGGGCAAGGGCGGCAAGGACAAGGACGGCAAGCCGACCGACCTGGGGAACATCTCGGGTGAGTTCGGCAGCGGCACCATGACCGAGGACGTCGTGGTCATGCGCGCCAACACCGGCCCCAACGCCGGGAAGATCACCTTCGTCTACACCTTCAGCGTCGACGCCAAGGGCGGCGAGATCGCCCAGGGCAAGGCCACCCGTATGCAGCAGGTCTCCGTGACCTACGACGCGGCCACGTTCGACCAGGAGGAGAAGAACGGCAAGGAGCACCGCCCGGAGAAGCTGGTGATCACGACCAGTCAGGAGAACGGTGAGGGCGTCGGCATCCAGGCCGGTGCGGGCGCCAATGTTCCCGGTACGCCGGTGACGATCGATGTGGGTGGTGGTGGCGGCAACATCAAGTCGCAGATCCACACCGAGTCGGCCGAGGTCGCGCTGGACAACGACGCCGACAGCAAGCTGGTCGAGGACTGGCTGCGCGGCCGGGGCGACTTCCCGGCCAGTGACGTCCTGCCCACCCCCTCGGACGCGGCGGAGGTCCCGGGCAGCGACGCCGGCCCGCTGGAGCGCCTCCTCCACGACAAGGGCAAGCTGTCGCGACTGGACTACAACGCCAACACCGACTGGTGGAACGCCTCCCTCGGCATCGGCTTCGGGATCTCCGCCGGCCAGGTCACCGCCGGGTTCAAACTCTTCGGCATCGACATCACGCACGAGGAGAAGAACCAGACGATCACCGGCAACCCGGAGTACGCCACCGGCCCGAAGAACGGCGGGGCGCGCCCCTGGGTCGAGTGGAAGAACTGCACGCAGACGAAACCCATCACCTAGGCCGTGTCCGGAAAGTCCCGCCCGGCCCGCGACGCCTGGTTCCGCCGACCGGGCGGGTGGCCGCACGAACGGTCACCCGCCCGGCCACCGTTCCCGGCCCGAACGGGCCGGACGAGAGACCGAACGGGCAGCCGGGCAGGGCGCCGGACGCGGCGCCGTCACGCTGCCGTGACGACCTGGTTAACCCCGTCCCCGGTGAGGAGACATCGGGGACCACCGATGGCAAGATCGGCGCAACTCACACACCATGTGGGCTGTTGTCCGTCCCCCGCCCTGGAGGCGTCTTGTCCACCCGTACGCGTAACGTGTTGCCCGTCATAGCCACCGCAGCCGCTCTCGTCGCCATGACGGGGTGCACGAGCACCGAGTCCACCGCGACCGACGGCTCGAAGGTGGAGCTGGTGAAGTCCGGCAAGCTCACGACCTGCACCCATCTGCCGTACGAGCCCTTCCAGTCCCGCCAGGACAACAAGATCGTCGGGTTCGACGTGGACCTGGTGGATCTGGTCGCCAAGGAGCTCAAGGTCACCCAGGAGATCGTCGACACGCCTTTCGAGGGCATCCAGACGGGTGAGGACCTCAACGCCCGCAAGTGTGACGTGGCCGCCGCGGGCATGACGATCACCCCCGTCCGTGAGGAGAACCTGGACTTCTCCGCGCCCTACTTCGACGCCACACAGGCGCTCGTCACCAAGAAGGGCTCCTCCTACGACTCGCTGGCGAGCCTCAAGGGCAAGAAGCTGGGCGTCCAGCAGGGCACGACGGGTGAGGAGTACGCGAAGAAGAACGGGAAGGGCGTGGAGACCGTCCAGTTCGAGGACGTCGCTCTGCTGCTCACGGCCGTGAAGACCGGGCAGGTCGACGCCGCCGTCAACGACAACGGTGTCCTCTTCGAGTACGTGCGCAAGAACCCGGACACCGAGGTCACCGCCGAGTTCGAGACCGGCGAGCAGTACGGCGTCGGTGTGCGCACCGGCAACGACGCGCTGCGCAAGGAGATCGACAAGGTGATCAAGGCGGCCCGCTCGGACGGCCGTTACGACGAGATCTACAAGAAGTGGTTCCCCGCCGCTCCCAAGAAGTGAGGAACCACCACCGATGTCCATGTCCCGCCGACAACGGACCCGCGTCATACGCGCCGTTCAGTACGCCGTCCTCGTCGCCGTGCTGGTCACCATCGCCCTGGCGGCCGACTGGGGCGAGATCCAGAGGGCGTTCTTCGACGTCGAGGTCGCCAAGGCGCAGTTCCCCGACATCATCACCACGGCGCTGGTCAACACCGTCATCTACACCCTGCTCGGCTTCGGGTTCGGGCTGGCGCTGGGGCTGCTGCTCGCGCTGATGCGGCTGTCGCAGGTGCCGCCGTACCGCTGGCTGGCAGTCGTCTACATCGAGTTCTTCCGCGGCATTCCGGCGCTGCTCGTCTTCATCGCGCTCGGATTCGGTGTGCCGCTCGCCTTCCAGGTGGCGCTCAACCAGTACGTGACCGTGATGCTGGCGCTGGGTCTGGTCGGCGCCGCCTACATGGCGGAGACGATCCGGGCCGGTATCCAGGCCGTGCCCAAGGGGCAGACGGAGGCGGCGCGTTCGCTCGGGATGTCGCAGGGCCGGGCGATGATATCGATCATCATCCCGCAGGCCCTGCGGATCGTACTGCCGCCGCTGACCAACGAGTTGATCCTCCTGACGAAGGACTCGTCGCTGGTCTATCTGCTGGGACTGTCCCTGTCGCAGTACGAGTTGGCCAAGTTCGGCCGGGACGCCCTGAATCAGAATCGCAGTCTCACCCCGATCCTCATCGCCGGTCTCTGCTATCTGGTCATCACCCTGCCGCTGGGCCATCTGGTCCGGCGGCTCGAAGCGCGTACGGCAAGGGCGAGGTGAGCGCGGTGGGCAAACCGTTGGAGAAGCCGGACACGGGTGCGGAGACGGATGCGGGAGCGCCCGCGATCGAAGTACGCGCCCTGCACAAGTCGTTCGGCACGCTGGAGGTCCTGGCGGGCATCGACTTCACGGTGGCACGCGGCGAGGTCGTCTGTGTCATCGGCCCGTCGGGCTCGGGCAAGTCGACACTGCTGCGCTGTGTGAACCGGCTGGAGGAGCCGACGTCGGGCACGGTCCTGGTGGCCGGCGACGAGGTCACCGACCCGGACGTGGACATCGACAAGGTGCGCCGGGGCATCGGGATGGTCTTCCAGTCCTTCAACCTCTTCCCGCATCTGACCGCGCTGGAGAATCTGACGCTGCCTCAGCGGCGGGTGCTGGGGCGGGACAAGGCGGAGGCTGCCCGGGTCGCCCGGGAGCGGCTGGCCCGCGTCGGTCTGACCGACAAGGAGTCCTCCTATCCGGCACAGCTCTCCGGCGGGCAGCAGCAACGGGTCGCGATCGCACGGGCGTTGGCGATGGACCCGCAGCTGATGCTCTTCGACGAGCCGACGTCCGCGCTCGACCCGGAGCTGGTGGGGGACGTCCTGGCGGTCATGCGCTCCCTCGCCGACGAGGGGATGACGATGCTCGTCGTCACGCACGAGATGAGCTTCGCCAAGGAGGTCGCCGACCGGGTCGTCTTCATGGACGGCGGGGTCATCGTCGAGGAGGGCAGCCCGGCGCAGGTGATCGGCGCGCCGAGCCAGACCCGTACGCAGTCGTTCCTCTCGCGTCTGCTCGACCCCGCCGCGGCGGGGCTGAGCGGGGGCGGGACGCAGACGGAGGCCGCGAAGGAGTAACGCGGCGCACGGTCGGCGGTCGGCGACTTCAGCGGCCGACCGCCACCAGACCGGCCCAGAGGGCCGGATCGGCCGGGTCGCGGCCGGCCGCGAGCAGAAGGCCGAGCAGTTCGGTCGCCGCCGGGTGTACGGACCGCGGGAACGCCGCTGCCACGCTCCGCGCCGGGTCGAGCATCCAGAGCTGAGCCGTGCGCAGGGCGTGCGCGGGCGCGTCGCCCTCCCGCAGCCGGTGGTGGAACAACAGGTCGAGCAGCGCGGTCGCGTGGAGCCGTACGGGCCACAGCGAGCCGAGCACGGACGACGCGCCGCCCGCCAGGAACGCCGCGGCCATCGTGAAGGACTCGTCGTGGTGTCTGCGCGGCAGGCTGTTGATGCACGAGGCCAGCGAGACGCAGAGCCCCGGCCCGGCGGGCGGCACGGGGAACCGCCGTGCGGCGATGGTCTGTACGGAGAGCCGGTCCACGTCCGCGCCGGTCCGCGTGCCGGGCCGGGTGTCGCCGAAGACCAGATGGCTGCGCCAGCTGTCCGACGGGTCCGGCATCAGATGCGCCGAGATGTCCACGATCCCGTGCTCACCGCAGGCCCGCCCGATCTCGGCGAGAATCGTCTCGGGTCTGGTGTCCCCCTCGCGCTTCGCGTCGGGGGTCAGCAAGCGCGTGTTGCCGTAGAGCCGGTCCAGACCCCTGCTGGAGGAGACGCCGATCTCCTTCCCCGTGAGGCCGAGCAGCAGCAGCGCGGAGTCGGCGGCGCGCACCGGCGGCCGGGCGGCCGTGGCGGCGAACATCCGGGCGGACGGCGCGGTCGACAGCACCAGACCGTCGGCCGCGAGCCGGCGGCGTCCGGCGGTACGGCCGCCGGTGCGCGCCGCCGACCAGGGGACGGCAGCGAGCGGGCCGAGTGGCACGAGCACCAGACGCGGGACACGGCCCGGCCCGCGCCACGGCCCCAACTGCCCCTCCAGTGGCCCGATCACGGCCGATCCGGCCCAGTCGCACAGCTCGTCGAGCCGGGTCCGCCACTCCCGCGCCGCCTCCGGCGAACCGGGCGAGGTGAGCAGCGACTCCAGCGCGATCAGATACTCGTCCAGGTGCGCGGTGGCCGCCAGGCCCGGCAGTGCGCTCCACCGCACCCGGCCGTCGCTGCCGACCCGCAGTGCGCCGCCGGAGGCCGGGCCGGAGCCGGCGGGCAGCAGATGGACCAGTTCGTCCGCCCCGGTGCGCCGCAGGGCGGCGGCGATGTCCGGTACCGACGGCGGGCCGATCAGCTCGTCGAGCGCGCCGTGCTCCTCCAGCACCTTCCTGACCGCGACGCCGAGCTGGTCGGGCAGGGGGTGTTCGACGTACGGGTCCCAGGGCGTTCCGGGGACGGGGGGCACAGCCGCACGGTCGCCGGTCCGGGAGGCGCGAGCCGCGGTGCGCCAGTCGTGCCACCGCCCGGCGAGGTCGGCGTGCCCCAGCCCGGTCAGCCGCGCGCGTACGTCGGTGCCCGCCATCTCGGTGTGCAGCGCGAGTGCCCGGCCCCTCTCCAGCGCCCCGACCGCCTCCTCGTACGCGCCGTCCTGGACGCACCACCCGGCGATCTCGCGGGACAGGGCGCCGGCGCGTTCGGCGGTGAGGACGGCGTCGGCGGCCACGTCCTGCACGAGCACGCGGCGGGCCAGCATGCCGAGCACCTCGATGCCCAGCTCCCGTGCGCGCCGCCGGTCGGCGCCACCGGAGCGTGTCCCGCGCCCGAGGTGCCGCCGTCCCGCCGTGAGCAGGGCGCCGAGCGGCCCGGCCGCCGCCGGCGGACCGCCGTCCGTGCGGTAGGTGCGCGCCAGATGCATGCGCACCTCCACCGCCGCCGCGTGCACGGCGTGCGGCTGCGCGGCGCGGCGCGCCTCCAGCGCCCGCAGGGTGTCGGCCCGCGAGACGACGGTCCGCGCTCCTGATCCGGAGTCCGAGGCGTAGGAGTGCGCGGCGCGGATGATCTCCTGGAGTGCCGGGCGGGCCACCACGTCCGGGCGCTCAGCGAGCCGTCCCAGCGCGTCGATGTGCCCGCGGACGGTGGCGGCGTCGCCGGACCGGGTCCGCTCGTGCGTCAACGCCGCGATGCGGTGGTGCAGTTCGCGCCCGGCCCAGTAGGGCGACTCCTCGGCGGTCCTGGCCAGCGAGTCGGCCATCACCTGCCGCGCCTCCGCCACCAGTTCGTCGCGCGCCGCGCCCCGGTGCGGCCCCGCGCCGGGCCCGTCGGGATAGGCGGCGGCGAGCAGCAGTGCCCCGCCGAGCATCTGGAGGATCAGCGCCAGTACCTCGACGGCCTGGCCCTCGCGTTCGGCCGCCATGGTCCGCGCCTCGTCGGCGTAGAGCCGCATCTGCTCGTGGGTACGCGCCGAGTGACCGGCGCGGTGCTCCGCCGGGCCGGCGTCGTCGCCGGTGCCCGTGCAGTCGGCGTCGTCCGATCCGGCGTGGAAGTGGAAGCGCAGATGGGTGGAGGCGAACGCGGCGTCGGCGTACAACCGGTTGAGCGGGTCGGCCAGTTGCCCGGCCCGGACCCGGCGCAGCAGCGTGAGCGCGGAACGGATGTCGCTCAGCGAGCCGGTGTGGTCGGCCCGCGAAGTCAGCAACTGGCCCTGTACGAGCAGGAGGTTGAGCATGTGCTCGTGGTCGGGAGGCAGCAGGGCACGGACGGCGTCGAGCTGTCGCAGCGCCACGTCCACGTCGCGGTCCGCCGACACGTCGACGGCGACGGACTGCGCGTGGGCCAGGGCGCGCACCGTCAACACCTCGGGGCGTTCGGGGGCCTCGTCGTCCATGTCCCGCAGGGCGGCCTCCAGTGCCTCGACCGCGTCCCGCAGGCCCAGCCCCTCGACGGCCACGCCCAGTTGGACCGCCCGGAACAGCTCTCCCCCGAACCGCGCGGCGGCCAGCGGACTGCCCGGTGAGGCGAGCCAGTTCGCCCGGTGGTCGAGGACTCCGGCCGCCAGGCCCGTCGTACGGCTCGGGTCAGCCCCCGTGTCGATGTACATGGTGAGGCTCGACGCGATCTCCCGCAGGTGCGCGCGGACGTCGTCGTCCAGCACGCTGCCGGGCCGTCGCAGCTCCTTCGCCTCGTCGCGTGCGCGGGTCAGCTCCGCGTGGCTCGCCGCGCCGTACTCGGCGAGCCGCTGGGTGAGGAACGCGTCGAGGTAGCGCCACTGGTCCCGGCGCGCGTCGCCGGGCGGCAGCACTCTCAACGCGCGCCGTGCCACACCCTGGTGGGCCGTCCTGGCCGCCACCATGCGCGCGGACGCCCGGGCGGGCGGGATGCCGTCGCGCCGGTTGACCAGCGTGCGCAGACAGCGGTCCGTCTCCTCGTGCACGTTGTGCAGCGTGCCCAGGTAGTCGGCACACTCCTCGGCCGGGTCCCGGTCCCCCGCACCGGTGGTCCGGCGGTGCTCCTCCAGCAGCCGGCGGTAGGGGTCGAGGCAGCGCGTGGCCGACGCGAGCCACCGCTCCAGGGTGTCGGTCAGGGGTACGGTCGGCGGATCCTGCCGCCCGGCGAAGGCGTCGCAGGCGGCCTGCACCTCGCCGAGCGACCACCTCAGGTCCTCCAACGCCCGCGTGCTGTCCGGGGATTCGAGGAACCGGGCCGCGCGCTGGGAGGAGGTGCGCAGGACGGCGCCGAACCCGCCGCCGTCCGGCCCGGGTCGGCGTGCGGGGTGGGTGTGGTCGATCACTGGGCGGTGCCTTCCTGCCGGGGAGAGGGCCGTGGGGAGAGCGGGGAGGGCTCCGCCGGTGGCGGCGGGCGCTCGAAGGTGACCTCCGGCCGCGCCCCGTCGACACGGTTGAGATAGGCGGTGAACTCGGCGCCGGTGCGCCTGGCGGCCTCGGTGTCCGCCGGGAGCGGCCAGCCGGCCGCCTCGTACAGAGCGTCGTGGTGACGCAGGACCGCGGCCTCCACGGTGTCCGTGTAGGCGTCCACGCTGTCGCCGAGGCCGACGAGCAGCAGGAGCGCGATCACGCACCCGGCCACCGCGACGATCCCCGCCGGCAGGCCGTGGACCCGGTCGAGGAAGGAGATCGCGAGGCAGACGAGCACCGTGAGGACCGCCCAGAGGAGATTGCGGGCGCGGCTGAGCACCTGGTCCGAGCCCTGTTCGAGCCGGTGGCGCGCCGCGTCGTCGAAGAGCTGTTCCAGGAGGGGCCAGCCGAGGCTCGGGTCGATGCCGTGCCGGCCACGGACGCGGCCGTTCATGGCGGCGAAGCTGTTGCCTATCCGGGTGGGCAGCATCAGGTCGTCGTGGACCGGCAGCCGGTGGAGCCTGCGCCGGGCGCGCGCGACGCGTGTCGCGGCCTGGGCCCGGCGTGCGGCGGCGAGGGGGGTCGGCGGCGCACCGGCGGCGGGCCGGGCGGTCGGTGGGCCCGCCTCACCCGCTCCCCGCGCCCCGTCCGACCTGTCCGCCCCGTCCGACCCGTCCGGCCCCTCCGTCTCGGCGAGCGCGGTCAGCCGCCGCTTGACGACGTACCGCCGACGCAGTGCCAGCCGGACCAGCGGGGCGACGAGGGCACCGTGGGCGGGCAGCGAGGTGCCCGCGAGCAGTTGGAGGAGCGGCACCGCGAGCGCCGCGACGACGAGGGACAGGCCGGTGGCGACGACCACGGCCAGCACCCCGAGCGCGGTCAGTGCCAGAGGCCCGCCGTCGGCGAGGTCGGCGAGGTCGCACACCGCCGCGTGCAGGTCGTCTCCCGCGCAGGACTCCGCGGTCGGGCCGACCCAGGGCCGCAGCAGCAGCACCACGACGGCCAGGAACGCGTACGCTCCCCCGCTGATCAGCGCCGTCCAGCGCTTGGCGGGCCCGGACGCGAGCGCGGAGATGGCCCCCATGGTTGAAACCGCCTCTGTGTGGTGGTGTCCTCGGCCGGGGCCGGCCGAGGACAGGGGTCCGGCGCGGGGTCAACGCCGGTCGCGGGACCGGTAGGTGAGCCGCTCGCCGTGCTCGCACCTGCCGTTGCCGTACTGGGGGAAGTCCATGCTGCCGGGGATGTCCGTGGAGCAGGGGGACGAGGTGTCGGCACAACGCCAGCTGTACGGGGAGGGGTCGGCGGCGGCGGTCGCCACCGGCTTCACCACGAGCTCGCCGTCGGCGGTCCCGACGTCGACGGGCGCGCCCGACTCGAAGTAGTCGTCCTCGTCGCCGCTGTCCCGGTACCGCTCGTTCTGCGCCATCTGCCCAGTCTGACGGAGAGTCACCCGGATGGCCCATGAAGCGAAGAAAGCGCGGCCCCACGGTGAACTCCCGTGGGGCCGCGCCTCGTTCCGCCGACAGCTCCGTGTCAGAGGTTGCCGCGCTTCTCCTGCTCGCGCTCGATCGCCTCGAACAGGGCCTTGAAGTTGCCCTTGCCGAAGCCCATGGAGCCGTGCCGCTCGATCATCTCGAAGAACACGGTCGGCCGGTCCTGGACCGGCTTGGTGAAGATCTGGAGCAGATAGCCGTCCTCGTCGCGGTCCACGAGGATCTTCAGCTCACGGAGGGTCTCGACGGGCACCCGGGTCTCGCCGGCCCACTCGCCGAGGGTGTCGTAGTACGAGTCGGGGGTGTCGAGGAACTGGACACCGGCCGCCCGCATCGCGCGCACCGAGCTGACGATGTCGTTCGTCGCGAGCGCGATGTGCTGGACGCCGGCGCCGCCGTAGAACTCCAGGTACTCGTCGATCTGCGACTTCTTCTTCGCGATCGCCGGCTCGTTGATCGGGAACTTCACCTTGAGGGTGCCGTCGGCCACGACCTTCGACATGAGGGCGGAGTACTCGGTGGCGATGTCGTCGCCCACGAACTCCTTCATGTTGGTGAAGCCCATGACCTTGTTGTAGAACGCCACCCACTCGTTCATCCGGCCCAGCTCGACGTTGCCCACGCAGTGGTCGACGGCCTGGAAGGTGCGCTTCGCCGGGGGCGCGACCATAGGGGCGGCGGCGGCGTAGCCCGGCAGGTACGGGCCGTCGTAGCCGGTGCGCTCGACCAGGGTGTGGCGGGTCTTGCCGTACGTGGCGATGGCGGCGAGGACGACGGTGCCGCCCTCGTCCTTGATCTCGTACGGCTCCTGGACGCCGGTGGCGCCGTTCGCGGTGGCGTAGGCGTACGCGGCGCGGGCGTCGGGCACCTCGATGGCGAGATCGATCACACCGTCGCCGTGCTCGGCGACATGGTCGGCGAGGAAGCGGCCCCACTCGGTGGACGGCTTGATGACGGACGTGAGGACGAAACGGGCCGAGCCGTTCGTGAGCACGTAGCTCGCGGTCTCGCGGTTGCCGTTCTCGGGGCCCGAGTAGGCGACCAGCTTCATGCCGAACGCCGTCGAGTAGTAGTGGGCCGCCTGCTTGGCGTTGCCGACGGCGAAGACGACGGCGTCCATCCCCTTGACGGGGAAGGGGTCGGCGCCGCGCGCGGTGGCCGGGGCGGAATCGAGGTTCACCGAGGTATCTGCCATGAGGGCAGCGTCCCGCCGTTCCGCAAGGTGCGCAACAGTTCGCGTTTTCACTGGTCAGTCTGTACAGCGAGGGGTGAGGATGACCGGACCATCTGCACAGGATGACCACCGATATGGCCACCAACCGCCTCAGGAGGCGCCATGGCGATCGACGGACTGGACGGCAGGCTCATCGCCCTGCTGGCGCGGGAGCCGCGCATAGGGGTTCTGGAGGCTTCGCGCCGGCTGGGGGTGGCGCGCGGGACGGTACAGGCCCGGCTGGACCGTCTCCAGACGAACGGCGTCATCCGCGGATTCGGCCCGAACGTCGATCCGGCCGCTCTCGGTTACCCCGTAACGGCGTTCGCAACCCTGGAAATCAAACAGGGTCAGGGTTCCGATGTTCGAGCCCATTTGAGCAGCGTTCCAGAGGTCCTCGAACTGCACACCACCACTGGAACGGGGGATATGCTCTGCCGACTCGTCGCTCGTTCGAACGCCGATCTCCAACGGGTGATCGACCGGGTTGTCGGTTTTGATGGCATCCAGCGGGCTTCCACGGCGATCGTCATGGAAAACCCCGTTCCGCTGCGGATCATCCCGCTGGTGGAGCAGGCCGCGCGGGACACCGAAGGTGACCGACAGTGACCGGCCGGCGAGGACCGAACGACGTGAACGAACCGAACGACCTGATCGGCCGGCCGGCTGACCCGCCGACCGGCTCCGACCCACCGAGAGGAGCGCCGTGGACTTCTGGGACTACCTGGCCAACCGCCACCAACAGCTGCTCACCGACTCGTTGCAGCACGCCAGCGCCGTCTTCCAGTGCATGGTGATCGCCACCGTCCTGGGTGTCGTCATCGGCGTACTGACCTACCGCAGCCCCTGGGGCGGCAGTCTGGCGATTCTCTCCACCGCCTCGATCCTGACCATTCCCTCGCTGGCGGCGATCGGTCTGCTCATCCCGCTGGTCGGTCTCGGTGTCGCGCCCACGGTGATCGTCCTGACGCTGTACGGGCTGCTGCCCATCGTCCGGAACGCCGTGGTCGGGCTGCGCGGTGTGGACCCCGATCTGGTGGACGCCGCCAAGGGCATCGGCATGTCACGCACCACCCGGCTCCTCAAGGTCGAACTGCCGCTCGCCTGGCCGCCGATCCTCACCGGGATCCGGGTCTCCACCCAGATGCTGATGGGGATCGCCGCCATCGCCGCGTACGCGTCGGGGCCCGGCCTCGGCAACGAGATCTTCCGTGGCATCGCCTCACTGGGCAGCGCCAACGCGATCAACCAGGTGCTCGCCGGGACGATCGGCATCGTCATTCTCGCCCTGCTCTTCGACGCCGCGTATGTCCTGCTCGGCCGACTCACCATCCCGAGGGGGATCCGTGTCTGAGACCGCTGACCCGAAGACGGCCGGGGCGGCCGACGACGCCTCGCAAGGTGCCGCGATCGTCACATCGAACGGCGCCGCGGGGGGCGCCGGTTCCACGAGCGGCGCCACCATCCAGCTCGACGGCCTCACCAAGCGCTATCCGGGCACCGCGAACCCGGCCGTCGACGACGTGTCGATGGAGATCAGGGCGGGCGAGACCGTCATCCTGGTCGGCCCGTCCGGCTGCGGTAAGTCGACCACCCTCAAGATGATCAACCGGCTGATCGAGCCCTCGTCCGGGCGGATCAGGATCAACGACGAGGACGTCACCGACATGGACCCGGTGAAGCTGCGCCGGCAGATCGGTTACGCGATCCAGTCGTCCGGCCTCTTCCCGCACATGACGGTCGGCGAGAACATCGCGCTCGTGCCGAAGATGGTCGGCTGGTCGAAGTCGAAGGTGAAGGACCGGGTCGAGGAGATGCTCGACCTGGTCGGGCTCGACCCGCGTGAGTTCCACGGCCGCTATCCGCGCCAGCTCTCGGGCGGCCAGCAGCAGCGGGTGGGGGTGGCGCGGGCGCTCGCGGCCGATCCGCCGGTGCTGCTGATGGACGAGCCGTTCGGCGCCGTCGACCCGATCACACGCGACCATCTCCAGGACGAACTGATACGTCTGCAGCACGAGTTGCACAAGACGATCGTGTTCGTGACGCACGACTTCGACGAGGCGATCAAGCTCGGCGACCGGATCGCGATCCTGCGGGAGCGTTCGCACATCGCGCAGTTCGACACCCCCGAGGCGATCCTCACCAATCCCGCCGACGACTTCGTGTCCGGCTTCGTGGGCGCGGGGGCGGCGCTGAAGCGGCTGAACCTCACCCGCGTACGGGACGTGGAGATCGCCGAGTTCCCGACGGTGACGGTCGAGGACCCGCTCCAGTCGATCTTCAACAAGCTGAACGGCGGCCCGCACAACGAGCTGCTGATGCTGGACCGGAAGAACCGCCCGTACAAATGGCTGCGCCGGGGCGACCTGTCGCGCGCCAAGGGCTCGCTCGCCAACGCGGGCCAGCTCGTGCACGACACCGTGACCAGGGACGCCACCCTGCACGACGCGCTGGAGGCGGTCCTGACCGACAGCGGCGGCCGGGTCGCCGTGACCGGCAGGCGCGGCGAGTACATCGGTGTCGTCGACATGGAGACGCTGATGACGTCGGTCCAGGAAATGCTGGAGGCGGACCGGCTCACCGCCTTCGAGCACCAGCACGAACTGGCGCAGCAGCGCCGGGAGCGGACCGGGCAGGAACCGCAGGGCGGTGCGGACGCATGAGTGCTCCCGCGCAGAAACAGCGCCCGCCGGGCGAGTACGACGTCAAGGGCCACGCCTTCCGGGACGAGGAGTCGGAGCCGGCCGCGCCGCCCGCCGCCCCCCGGCGCAGGATCACCCGGGCCAAGCTGGTGACGGTGCCCGCCGTGATCGCGGTCTCCCTGCTGCTGACCTACGTCTGGATCACCAACGTCCCGCTCGACTCGATCGCGAAGAACTCGCTCGTCGGCGGCAATGTGCAGCTGCGCCTGTGGCAGCACATCGAACTGACCGCGATCTCCACCTTCTGGGTGCTGGTCATCGCGATCCCCCTCGGTATCGCGCTGACCCGGCGCGGCCTGTCCAGGGCGGCGCCGGCGGTGACCGCCATCGCCAACATCGGGCAGGCGACCCCGGCCATCGGTCTGCTGGCGCTGCTGGTGATCTGGCTGGGCATCGGCCCCTCGACCGCGATCATCGGCATGGTCATCTACGCGGTGCTGCCGGTGCTCGCCAACACCGTGGCGGGGCTGAAGGCCATCGATCCACAGCTGGTGGAGGCGTCGCGCGGCATCGGGATGTCGTCCCTCGGGACGCTGACCAGGGTCGAACTGCCCCTGGCCGTACCGCTGATC
This sequence comes from Streptomyces sp. S4.7, assembly GCF_010384365.1. NCBI lineage: Bacteria > Bacillati > Actinomycetota > Actinomycetes > Kitasatosporales > Streptomycetaceae > Streptomyces > Streptomyces sp. S4.7. The sequence goes on from NZ_CP048397.1 coordinate 2,613,262, forward strand.
CTGGCGGGCGTACGGACGGCGCTGGTGCTCAACGTGGGCACGGCGACCCTGGCGACCTTCGGCGGCGGTGGCGGGCTCGGTGACCTGATCACCTCGGGCATCCAGACGCAGCGTATGCCGGTCCTGGTCCTGGGCTCGGTGCTGACGGTGACGCTGGCGCTGCTGATCGACTGGCTGGCCTCGCTGGTCGAAGTGGCCCTCACCCCGCGCGGACTGGAGGAGCGCTGATGCGCACCATGCGATACGGCCACCGGAAGCTCGTGACCGGCGGGCTGGCCCTGCTGCTGAGCGCGGCCACGCTCGGCGGGTGCGGGCTCAAGAGCGGCTCCCCGATGGTGGACGACGTCGTCCCCGGCTCGGTCGGCCGGGGCGAACCCCTCAAGGGCGCCTCGCTGACGGTCACTTCGAAGAACTTCAGCGAGAACATCATCCTCGGCCAGATGATCGGCCTGATCTTCAAGGCGGCGGGCGCGGAGGTCCTGGACCGGACGAACCTGCCGGGCTCGATCAGCGCGCGCGAGGCGATCGTCAAGGGTGACGCGGACGCGATGTACGAGTACACGGGCACGGCGTGGATCACCTACCTCGGCAACGCGAAGCCGATCGTCGACTCGGGCGAGCAGTGGGCGGCGGTACGGGACGCCGACCGCTCGCACGACGTGAGCTGGCTGTCGCCCTCCACGCTCAACAACACCTACTCGCTGGGCATCAGCAAGCAGAACAACGCGAAGTACAAGCTCAAGACGATGTCGGACGTCGCCGCGCTGTCGAAGAAGGAGCCGGGCGCGGTCACGATCTGCGTCGAGAACGAGTTCGCGTCGCGGGACGACGGACTGCCCGGCATGGTGAAGGCGTACGGGATGAACATCCCCGCGTCCGCCGTGAAGAAGATGGACGCCGGCATCATCTACACGCAGGTGTCGAAGTCCAACTCCTGCCTGGTGGGTGAGGTGTTCACGACGGACGGCCGGATCAAGTCCCTGGATCTGGACACGGTCTCCGACGACAAGCGCTTCTTCCCGAACTACAACGCGGCGCCGGTAATCCACAGCTCGACGTACGAGAAGTACCCGGAGATCGCGGATCTGCTCGATCCGCTGAGCAAGCGGCTGAACACCGGGATCGCGCAGGAGCTGAACGCGAAGGTGGACGTGGCCGGCCAGGATCCGCACGAGGTCGCGAAGGACTGGCTCATCGAGGAGGGCTTCATCAAGCAGGGCTGAGCCCCGCAGCCGACATGCAAAGAAGTGGTTGCAAAGAAATCCTTGCAACCACTTCTTTGCATGTCTACGATGAGGCCATGTCCGAGAACCCACCCGCGCCCGAGCGGACGGCCCGCACCCTGGACCCGCGCTCGCTGCGCGGCCTCGCCCACCCCCTGCGCATGCGGCTGCTGGCCTCCCTGCGGCACCACGGTCCGGCCACCGCGTCCCAGCTCGCGGAACGGCTCGGCGAGTCCAGCGGCGCCACCAGCTACCACCTGCGCCAGCTCGCCGGGCACGGCTTCGTCGCGGACGACCCGGAGCGCGGCAAGGGCCGGGAGCGCTGGTGGAAGGCCTCGGACTACGGCGTCATGATCGACGACACGCTGCACCTCGACCCCAGCCCGGAGGTACGGGGCGCGCTCAACACCTTCATGCACGAGGTCGCCTCCATCCACGGCCAGGAGGTGAGCACCTGGCTGGGCACCATGCACGACTGGCCGAAGACGTGGTCGACCAGGGCCGACCTGAGCGACTTCACGCTCCGGCTCACCCCCGACCTGCTGGCCGAACTGGACGGCCGGATGCACGACTTGATCGCCAGTTACACGGACCGCGCCACATCCGAGGACGACGAGTCCCTGGCGCAGGTACGGATCCATCTGCACGCCTTCCCGCAGAGGCGGCTCGACCCTCCGGACGCCTGAGCACCGCCGCCGCCCGAGCACCACTCCACCCCGACACCGCCTCCATCCCGGCACCACTCCCGCGCCCCGGCAGTCGGCGCGCGAAGGGACGATTTGTCATGCCGTTTTCTGATGTGCACCTCCATCTCCACGCCATACGCGCCACCGAACTGCGCGCCGAGGCCGCCGCGCACCGCCACCGCGCGGTCCGCCCCGATTCGCGGGCCCGACTGGGCTGGCTCCTCGTCGAATTGGGCCTGCGGCTCGTCAACCGGCCCCCGCGGCCCCGTGTCCACCCCGTGTGAGCGCCGCACCGGTACGGCGGTGGCCGCTCACCGCCGTCCTGACCGCCAACGCGATCTCCGCCACGGGCCGCACCCTCAGCCTGATCGGCATCCCCTGGTTCGTCCTCCAGACCACCGGCAGCGCCGGCCGCGCGGGCGTGGTCGCCTTCTGCGCCACCCTCCCGGTGGTGCTCGCCGCGCTCATCGGCGGCCCCGTCATCGACCGGATCGGCCGGCGCCGCGTCTCGATCGCCTCCGATCTGCTGTGCGCGTTCTCCGTCGGGGCGATCCCCCTGCTGCACCGCGCCGACGCCCTCCCCTTCTGGACGCTCTGCGCGCTGGTGGCGCTGCACGGCCTGGCCCACACACCCGGCGACACGGCCCGCTACGTCCTCGTACCGGATCTCGCCGAGCACGCGGGCACCTCGCTCACCCGCGCCGCGAGCCTCTTCGACGCGGTCGAGCGCGGCGCCCGGATGCTCGGCGCGGCGCTCGCGGGCCTGGTGATCGCGCTGCTCGGCGCCGAAGTCGCGCTGCTGCTCGACGCGTTGACGTTCCTGCTGTCGGCGCTGCTGATCGGCACCGGACTGCGCGGCGTACGGGGAGCGGAGCCGGTCAAGGACCTGCCGCCGGTGTCACTGCGTGGCTACGGCGCCGAACTGCGCGAGGGCTGCGCCTACTTGACGCACACCCGGCTGCTGGCGGCGGTCGTCCTCATGGTGATGTTCATGAACGGCATCGACCAGGGATGGAACGCGGTCCTGCTCCCCGTGCACGCCGAACGCAATCTGGGCGGGGCGGCCGAACTGGGCCTGGTCACGGCGGCGTTCGGGGCGGGCGGACTGCTGGGGGCGCTGCTGTACGGCGCGGTCGGCCACCGTTTCCGGCGCCGTACGGTCCTCGCCGTCGCCGCCCTGCTCTGCGGCGCGCCACGCTTCGCGGTCGCGGGTCTCACCGACTCCACGGTGGCGCTCGCCGTCGTCATGGCCGCGGCGGGGGTGGCGGGCGGGACGATCAACCCGATCCTGACGACGGTGATGTACGAACGCGTCCCCGACGGACTCCGCAGCCGGGTGGCCGGCGCGATGACCTCCGGGTGCGAACTGACCATGCCGCTGGGCGGTCTGACGGCGGGTCTGCTCGTCGAGGGCGCCGGCCCGACCTCCGCCCTGCTGCTGATGGGCGGCGTCTACCTGCTGGCGACGCTGAGCCCGGTGCTGCTGCCGGTGTGGCGCCAGCTGGACACCGCCGCGCGCCCGGACGACCCTACCGACGTCAGCGGCCCGGCACCTCGCCCCCCTGCTCCCGCGCCTTCGGCGACGACACCGCGCCCTTCAGAGTCGTGACGGGGATCGCCGCATGCCGTACGGGAGTTCGGACGGGGAGTCCCGGATCGAGTGGCTGTCCAGGCCGTCTCCACCACCGTGACCACCTCACGCGCCGCCCCGTGGTCGGGGAAGCCCTCAGGGGGTGCTGCTGGGGATCACACAGTTCTTCGGCTGTTCCCGGCCGGTGGGCCAGCCCAGGCCGACGAACTTCAACGTGCCGGGACCCTCGCCGCCCGGGTCCAGCTCGACGACCGCGACCGGCTCGTCGTACGCGTTCCCGCCGGTGGTCAGGCAGATCAGGCCGCTCGTACCCGGCACCCTGTGCCGGGACTGGAGGAGTGACCACTGCCCGCGGACGTCCTCACGGCCGGGCACCGTTTCGGCACCGCCCCGCTGCGCCTGGTGCAGTGCCTTGCCGATGGTGACGAGGCCGTCGTACACGAGCATCGTCCGGGAGTCCTCCAAGTTCGGTGCGGAGCCGAGCCGCACCCCCTCGCCGCGGGTGGTCTCGATCCGCTTCTTCAGGGTGTCCAGGGCCGCTTTGGGCTCGGTGAGGTACTGGGGGAGTTCCTCCGCGGTGGGCTCGCGGTCGTTGTCCGTGTCCCACTTCTTGTTCCAGGCGGCCAACTCGGCACTCCAGGAGTCCGGGTGCGCGGGGGCGGCGGCGGTTCGTGCCACCCTCCGGCTCCGCGCGCGTCTGCCTGCGCTCGGTCTCCTGACGGAGTTGGTCGCCGGTGAGAAAAGGCATACGCAACAGGAGTACCCCGTCGGCCAGCGGGGCCCGGTCCGCTCCTGAGTCCGTGCGGCGGGACCACGCCGGCGGCCCGCCGGCGGCGGGCCGGAACTCCGCCGGGGGCACCACCTCGTCCGGTGGCAGGCCGCCGTGCAGAAGGGCGCCGCCGTCCGCGCGACGCGCCGTGCCCACGACCACCACGCGATCGCGCTGCCCGCCCCGGCGGTCCGCGAGCACGGCGCGCAGCAGCCGCTCCCCCAGCGGCGACTCGGCGTGGTCGAGCAGCAGCCCGGGGCGGCCGACCCGGCGCAGCCAGCCGGCCGCCGAGGCGTACGACGCCTCAAGGTCCTCGCGCAGCGCCCGGAAGAGGAAGCCCTCCGCCAGCTCCCGCGCTTCGCCGCCGGCCTGGAAGTCGGCGGCGAGATTGAGCAGCCCGTGCTGCGGCTGACCGGCCGCGCCGGGATACGCGCCGTAGATCCGCTCCAGTTCCGCCCTGCCCCGGGGTGCCGCGCGCTCGAAAAGGGCGTCCAGCAGGGCGTTGCTCACCGCCGCCGAGTACGGATCGAGCGCTTGCCCCGACAGGGTCGTCAGCAGGTTCCGGATGCTTCCGCGGAGCACACCACGCCAGAAGTCACCCGACCCCAGGCCGTGGAAGCGCTGCTTCTGAGGCAGATCCTCGTACCGTTCGGCCTCGGTCGCGACCGTTTCGGGGGTGCCTTCCGTGGCACCGGTCGCGATCATCGCGAGGCCCGTGAAGAGACGCGGGAAGGCGAACGACCCGCCCGTCCCCTGCCAGGCGCACAGCCGCCGGGCGACCTCGACCAGGACCTCGGTCGCGTCCGAGCGGGCACCCGGCTCCGGCTCCGCCCGGTCCGCGTACACCGGCGAGCCGCAGTCCAGATAGATCACCGGCACCTTGGTGGCGAACCCGTCCCGCACCGCGCGCAGCAGCCGCCCCTTGCCCATGCCCGGCCCGCCGGTGAGCAGCACCGCGGGAAGGTCGGGGCCGTACAACGGCTCCCGGGTGCCGCCGGACGGCGACCGCCCGAACAGGCGCGCGAAGAAGCCTTCCTCGCCGAGTAACTTCTCGAACCCCAGCTCTTCACGCACAGCCCCCCGTGGAGTGCTCTCCCGCCCCGGGAGATGGTCACCGACGACCGATGTGCCAGAAAGAGGTCAGCGGAACACGAAACCTTCTGTTCGAGCAACGGCCGCCACATGGAAGGGAGTTGAGAATCGCAGTGCCGCCGTCCCAGGAGTGACGGAGCGATCCTGTCCCGCCGCGGACACCCTCCCGCCGCCCCGGCCCGCCGGCATGGGGTCCCGCGACCGGGACGTCGTCAGCAGCCCGGCACCTCGCCCCCCTGCTCCAGCGCCTTCAGTGACGACACCGCGCCCTCCAGGGTCCGGACCGGGATCAGCCGCATCCCGTCGGGGAGTTCGGACCGCGCGTCCGCACACTCCGCCGCCGGGACGAGGAAGACCGTGGCGCCGTCGCGGCCCGCCGCCTGGGTCTTGAGCGAGACGCCGCCGACCGCGCCGACGTCCCCGTCCGCGCTGATCGTGCCGGTGCCCGCGATGTTGCGGCCGCCGGTGAGGTCGCCGCCGGAGCCGTCGCCGTCGAGCATGTCGACGATGCCGAGCGCGAAGAGGAGGCCCGCGCTGGGGCCGCCGACATCGGCGAGATGGAGGGTGACGTCCACGGAGTCCCGCTTCCGGCCGAGCTGGCCGAGCGCCGCGTCGACGGCGGAGTTCTGCGACTTCACCATCTCGTCGGTGTTGTGCTTCTGGATCTCCTTGTCGGACTGGCCCGCCGGGTAGACGGAGTCGCGCGGCAGTACGGCGCGGTCGGTCCGGATCCAGCCGTCGAGGACATCGCCGAAGTCGACCTCGGCGGACGGTCCCGTCGCCAGGATCGTCGTCATCCGCAGTTCACCCTCGGTCTCGCGGGTCGGCGCGCCCTTGATCGAGATGACGGGCGTTCCCTGGTAGTCGCCGAGGACGTTCGCGGTCAGGCCCGGCTGGGCCACCGCGTACGGCAACGGGGCGACTCCGACGACGACGAGCAGCGCGACGATCGGGATCGCCGAGAGGGCGAGGGTGCGGGGGCGCGAGGGGCCGGAGAGACGAGAGAGCACGGCGCCAATCTATCCGCCGCCGCGGGGGCAGCCGAAACCCCCGGGGGCCCCGGCCCCGCGCCGGGCCTGCTCAGCGCAGTGCGTCGGCCACCTCACGCGCGGCGTCGACCACGCGCGGTCCCACCCGCTCCGGCACCGAGTCGGCGAGCATCACGACGCCCACGCTGCCCTCGATCCCGGTCACCCCGACGAGCGCGGCGGCGGCGCCGCTCGCGCCGGCCTCCAGTTCGCCGTGGGTCAGCGTGCACCGCGCCTCGGTGTACGAGCCCTGCCGTGCGGCCAGGATCGCCTTGCCCGCGGCGCCCCGGTCCAGCGGGTGCCGGAAGCCGGCGCGGTAGGCGACGTGGTAGTCCGTCCAGGTCGGCTCCACGACGGCCACGGCCAGCGCCTCGGCGCCGTCCACGAGCGTGAGATGGGCGGTCGCGCCTATGTCCTCGGCGAGCGAACGCAGGGCGGGCAGCGCCGCTTCCCGTACGAGGGGATGCACCTGGCGGCCCAGACGCAGCACCCCCAGGCCCACTCTGGCGCGTCCTCCGAGATCGCGGCGGACCAGCGCGTGCTGTTCCAGGGTGGCGAGGAGCCGGTAGACGACGGTGCGGTTGACGCCGAGTTTGTTGGACAACTCGGTGACGGTCAGCCCGTGGTCGGTGTCGGCGAGCAGTTTGAGGACGCGCAGTCCCCGGTCGAGCGTCTGGGAGGTCTCCGCGGTCACGACGCCCCTCTCCTTCGGAGTTTCGGAGTGAGCCGCCAGGCAGGCCATGGCGCACCGGCTGCGCTCCGCGGCGGTCCTGCCACGGCGCGTATGTGTTGCCGGGACATTAGCGATCCGTACCGCTCAGCGGAAGACCTCGTCCAGAATCCGGTCATGGGCGGTCGGTTGCTCCCCGTTCGCGCCACAACAAGCACCGAAAAGGTACTCTTACTGACTATTCATGCGATTTCCCATGAATGGACGCGCGTAGAAAGCCTCCCGGACGCCACGACGGCGTCCGGGAGGCGGAAAAAATACCCTCGCGCTCAGCGCATTCGGGTCGCCCATTCCTGAACTTTTCTGATCCGCTCGCGGAGTTGGCCGCCCGTGGCCTCCGCGCTGGGCGGTCCCCCGCACACACGGCGCAGCTCCGTGTGGATCACTGAGTGCGGTTTGCCGCTCTGGTGGACGTACGCGCCCACCATCGTGTTGAGCTGCTTGCGCAGTTCGAGCAGTTCCTTGTGGGAGACGACGGGGCGCCGGTCGGCGGGCAGCTCCAGCAGATCCGCCTCGGCGTCCGGCTTCTTGCGGCTGTGCGCGATCTGCCGGGCCTGCCGCTTCTGGAGGAGCATCTGCACCTGGTCGGGCTCCAGAAGGCCGGGGATGCCGAGGTAGTCCTGCTCCTCCTCGCTGCCGGGGTGCGCCTGCATGCCGAACTCGGCACCGTCGTACAGCACCCGGTCGAAGACCGCGTCGGACTCCAGCGCCTCGAAGGGCAGCGTGTCCTGCTCGCCGGTGTCCTCGTCCTCCTGGCGCTCGGCCTCCGCCATCTCCTTCTCGGACTCGGCGTACGGGTCCTCCTCGCCGGCCTTCTTCGGCTTGTCGAGGACGTGGTCGCGCTCCATCTCCATCTCGTTGGCGAAACCGAGGAGACCGGGGATGGTGGGCAGGAAGACGGACGCCGTCTCGCCGCGCCGTCTGGACCGGACGAAACGGCCGACGGCCTGCGCGAAGAACAGGGGCGTCGCGATGGTCGTGGCGTACACGCCGACCGCGAGGCGCGGCACATCGACGCCCTCCGACACCATGCGCACGGCGACCATCCAGCGCTCCTGGCCCGCGCTGAACTCGTCGATGCGCTTGGAGGCGGCGGCCTCGTCGGAGAGCACGACGGTCGCCTTCGTCCCGGTGATCTCACGGACGATCTTGGCGTAGGCGCGCGCCGAGGCCTGGTCGGTGGCGATGACCAGCCCGCCGGCGTCCGGGATGGACTTGCGCACCTCGGTGAGCCGGCGGTCGGCGGCGCGCAGCACGTTGGGCATCCACTCGCCGCGCGGGTCGAGCGCGGTGCGCCACGCCTGCGAGATCGCGTCCTTCGTCATGGGCTCGCCGAGCTTGGCGGCGATCTCGTCACCGGCCTTGGTGCGCCAGCGCATGTTGCCGCTGTAGCTGAGGAAGATGACGGGGCGCACGACGCCGTCGCCCAGCGCGTTGCCGTAGCCGTAGGTGTAGTCGGCGGACGAGCGGCGGATGCCGTCGTCGCCCTCCTCGTACGCGACGAAGGGGATCGGGTTGGTGTCGGACCTGAAGGGCGTGCCGGTCAGCGCGAGCCGCCTGGCGGCCGGCTCGAAGGCCTCGAGACACGCCTCGCCCCAGGACTTGGAGTCACCGGCGTGGTGGATCTCGTCGAGGATCACCAGGGTCTTGCGCTGCTCGCAGCGGTTGCGGTGGAGCATGGGCCGTACGCCGACGCCCGCGTACGTCACGGCGACCCCGTGGTACTCCTTGCTCAGCGGCCCCGCGCTGTACTCCGGGTCGAGCTTGATCCCTATCCGCGCGGCGGCGTCCGCCCACTGCTTCTTGAGGTGCTCGGTCGGCGCGACGACGGTGATCTGCTGCACGACATGGTGGTGCAGCAGCCAGGACGCGAGGGTCAGCGCGAAGGTGGTCTTCCCGGCGCCGGGGGTCGCGACGGCGAGGAAGTCGCGCGGCTGCTCCTGGAGATATCGCTCCAGCGCCTTCTCCTGCCAGGCGCGCAGCTTGTTGGCGGTGCCCCAGGGCGCGCGGCCGGGGAAGGCGGGTGAGAGGTGGTGGGAGGCGGTAGTAGTCACGGTCTCCGGTTCGCGGACGCTCGGGTGCACGGGCTGGGGCACGGGATCGAGGACGCCCCGACCCCCGGGCTCAGATACGACAACCGGGCCACCCTACCGGCGGCCCGGCCCGATCCCCGTACGAACGAGCCGGGGCCGCCCAGGTGCGACCCGGCTCACATCCCGCCGCGCGGGGCGCGCGGCCGGCGTTCGGTCCCGGCGGTTCGCCGGGCCGCGACGGCGGCGGTCACCGCGTCCGTACCCTCGTCGCCACCCACACCCCAGCCAGCGCCACCGCGGCCATGGGGAGGAACACCGCGGCGAACGCGGCCGGGTGGGAGGCGTCGGCCGAGGTGAGGTCGTGGGCGCCGACCGCGCCGCCGCCCAGGGCCGCGAACGCCGCGCCGCCCGCCGCCAGCAGCAGGACGTTCGAGAGGCCGTCGGATATCTGGAGCGCGGCGGAGTTCGTGCCCGCCTCCTCGGGAGGTGAGAGCTTCAGCAGCAGCACGCTCGTTGACGCGATCACCGCGCCCATGCCGAGACAGCCGACCGCCCAGGCGACGCCCACGACCCAGACCGGGACCCACTCGATCAGCACGCTCGGGGCCGCGGCGATGGAGGCGGCGACCAGCGCCATGCCGCCCATCAGCAGCCGTTCGCGGTGCGGTTCCATGCGGGGGCGGGACTGGATGTACGAGCCGAGGGCCCACGTCGCGCCGCCGACGGCCAGCGAGAGGCCCGCCAGCGTCGGGGACAGGCCCCGCTGGGTGACGAGCATCAGCGGTACGAAGCTCTCCGCCGCGATGAAGGAGCCGGCCGCGACGCCGCGCAACAGGACGACCGACGGCATGCCGCGGGCGGCGCGGTAGGTGCCGGGCGGCAGCAGGCCGAGCACGGCGGGCACGATCAGCGCGGCACCCGCCGCGCCGGGCAGCAGGGACCACCAGTTCAGGTCCTGGCCCGCGTACTGGAGCAGGCCCGCGCCGAGCGAGATCGCCAGCGCCAGCCGGATCCGGCGCCGGTCGAAGGCCGGTACGGGCACAGTGTGGTCGGCCGGCTGGGCGGGCCCCGCCGCCATCTTCCGGATCGCGGGCAGCGCGGTCGCCAGCGGCAGCACCACCAGCACCGGGATGCCGATGAACACCCAGCGCCAGCCGAGGTGTTCGGTGACCGTGCCGGAGGCGAGCGGCCCGACGACCGAGGGGATGACCCAGCTCGCCGCGAACGCGGCCATGATCGCGGGCCGCAGCCGCTCCGAGTAGGCGCGGCTGACGACGACGTACAGCGCGACGATCACCAGCCCGCCGCCGAGCCCCTGGACCGCCCGGCCCGCGATGAACAGCCACATCGCGCCGGCCGTGCCGGAGAGCAGCAGTCCGACCGCGAAGGCGGTGATCCCGGTGACGAGCGGCCGGAGCGGGCCGCTGCGGTCGGCCCACTGCCCGGAGAGCACCATCGCGAAGAGGCTGGTGGTGAAGTACGCGGAGAAGGCGAACGCGTACAGCGAGACGCCCCGCAGTTCGCGGGCGGCCACCGGCATCGCCGTACCGACCGCCGTGGCCTCGAAGGCGATCAGCAGGACGACGCAGATGATGCCGATGCTCAAGCCCCGGTGGGCCCTGCCGAGGATGCCGTCGCCGCCGGGGCCGACCGCGAGAGGTGGGGCGGGCGGCGCGGGCGGGGCGGCTTCGGCGGCGACGGCGGCGTCGCTCGGTTCGAGGGCGGTCATGGCATCAGAGTAAGGGGCATGGACCCGTATGAACCCTGTCGCTGGTCGCGGCGGAGCTGGTCCCTTGGTCGTACGCCCATGAACGCCGTGTGGCAGTCGTGTTGCGGGACGCGCCGTTCCCTTGAGGGGTGCCCGCCGGCCCGCCTACGGTCGGTACAACGGTACGCACGGCCGTGTGCCCGAGTGGTTCAGGGGCTCGACTGCAAATCGAGTTACGTGGGTTCGATTCCCGCCACGGCCTCTTACAGAAGTCCTTCTCCCAGCGGCGTTCCCGCACTCCCCCGCCTACGAGCCGGCGCGCCCACGCGCCCGGCTCGTCTCGCGTCCGACCGTCAGGCCCCCGCCGTCACGACCGCCGACTGCGGCCTGACCGGCAGCCTGTTGACCGGCCGCCCCGTCGCCGCGCGCACCGCCGCCGCCACCGCCGCCGGGGACGTCACGACCGGTGCCGCGCTCGCCGGCTTCGCGCCGAACGGGGCGACCACGTCGCGCTCCTCGACCAGTTTGACGATCCGGATGTCGGGCGCGTCCAGGGACGTCGGCAGCGCGTAGCCGGTGAGGTCGGGACGGCGTACCAGACCGCGCGTCGTACGGAGGTTCTCCGTCAGGGCCGTACCGATGCCCTGGGTGACGCCGGCCTCGATACGGGTCGCGAGCTGAGCCGGGTTGAGGACCCGGCCGACGTCCTGCGCGACGGCCATCTCCACGACGCGGATCGAGCCGAGTTCGATGTCGACGTCCACGACCGCGCGGATCGCGCAGAAGGCGAGGCCGACGAACGCGTCGCCCTGGCCGGAGTCGTCCAGCGGTTCGGTGGGGTGCGGGCGGCACTGCGCGGTGGCCCACAGCTCCTTGCCGTCCATCGCCTCGGTGACGGTGGTCGACAGCACACCGTCGTAGGAGGTGATCTTTCCGTCGGTGATCTGGAGCAGCTCCGTCGACATGCCGAACTTGTGCGCCAGCGGCTGGAGGAGCTGCGTACGGACCATCTTCGCGGCGCGCTCGACGGCGCCGCCCGAGACCCAGGTGTGGCGGCCGTGCGTGGCGGGGCCCGCCGGGGGCTGGTCGGTGTCGACCGAGGCGACGTGGACCTCCTCGATGCCGAGCGTCTCCTGGACGATCTGGCGGGCGAGGGTGGAGAAACCCTGTCCGGTCTCGACGGCCGCGCAGATGACCGTGGCGACGCCGTCGTGGACCTTGACGGTGGCCGTGGAGACCTCGTCGGCGCCCTCGGCGCCGAGCATGTGGACCATGCCGAGCGCGTAGCCCACGCCGCGGCGTACGGCGCCGGGCTCGCCCGCGCCCTCGGGGCCGCCCGGCAGCAGCCAGGACGACTCGGGGATGTCCTTGGGCAGTGCGGGGAGCGGGAAGTCCCGGACCGCACGCAGCAGTTCGGCGACGGGCGCCGGGCAGGTCACCGTCTGCCCGGTGGGCAGGATGTCGCCGGTCGCCAGCGCGTTGCGCAGACGCAGTTCGGCCGGGTCGATGCCGAGTTTGGTGGCCAGCTTGTCCATCTGGCCCTCGTAGGCGGCGCAGACCTGCATCGCGCCCTCGCCCCGGACATGGCCCGACGGCGGGTTGTTGGTGCGCACGGCCCAGCCTTCGATGAAGGCGTGCGGGACGATGTAGGGGCCGCAGGCGAACGCGACGGCCGCCGCGAGGGATTCGGACGAGGCGTCGGCGTACGCGCCCGCGTCGAGGAGGATCTGCGCCTCGACCTTGACGAGCCGGCCCTCGCTGTCGGCGTGGTGGCGGTAGCGCAGCAGCGTCGGGTGCCGGTGCGCGTGTCCGAGGAAGGACTCCTCGCGGGTCGCGGCCAGCTTCACCGGGCAGCCGGTGCGCAGCGCGAGCAGGCCGAGCGGGATCTGGAAGCCGGGGTCCTCGCGGTCGCCGGTGGCGCCGGGGACTCCGGTGACGACGACCTTCACCTGGTCGGGTTCGAGGCCGAAGCAGGCGGCGGCCAGATCGCGGTCGGTGTGCGGGTCGGTGGACCCGGTGTAGATCTCCACGCCGCCGTCGGGGCGCGGTACGGCGAGGCCGGCCTCCGCGCCGATGGGGGCCGGGTCCTGGCGGCCGATCCGGTACAGGCCCTCGACGACCACGTCGCCGGTGAGGTCGGGGTCCCCGTAGCGCAGCGGGATGTGGCGGATCAGATTGCCGTCGGGGTGCAGCGGCTCCGCCTCGAAGGCCTTCTCCGGGTCGGTGACGGGATCGAGGACCTCGTACTCGACGGCGATGGCGGCGGCGGCGAGGCGGGCTGTGTCGGGATGGTCGGCCGCGACGGCGGCGATGGCCTCGCCGTGGTGGCGTACGACCTCGGAGGCGAAGACGGGGCGGTCGGCGACGAGCCGTCCGTAGGAGGGGTCGCCGAGGACGTCGAGATGGGTCACCACGGCCCGTACGCCCGGCATCCCGGCCGCCGCGCTCGTGTCGATCGACAGGATCCGCGCGTGCGGGTGCGGTGAGCGCAGGAGCGCCGCCCACAGCAGGCCCTCGGCCCAGAGGTCGGCGGCGTACGGGAACGTGCCCTCGGTCTTGGCGCGGGCGTCGGCCGGGGGGAGGGAGGCGCCGAGACCCAGCGCGGGCGGCTCCTGCCGGGGGCCGTCGAGCGCCTGGGTCTCGGTGGCCGCGTCGTTGCTCACGCCATGCCTCCGTCGTGCGGGTCGAGAGGTGCCGGGTGGGCGCCGCCTGCGCCCGGTGGTGCCTGGTGCGGGATGCGGGCCTCGTCGGCGGCCTCGGCGCTCGCCGCGCGTTCGGCGACGACCTCGCCGACGGCGTCGAGGACGCCCCGGTATCCGGAACAGCGGCAGAGGTTGCCGGACAGTGCCTGGCGGGTCTCCAGCTCGCTGGGGTCGTGGTTGCCTTCGAGGAGGTCGTGGACGGTCATGGCCATGCCGGGGATGCAGAAACCGCACTGGACGGCGCCGCAGTTGGCCAGGGCGCGCTGCACGTCGGACGGTTCGCCGTCGGAGGCCAGGCCCTCGACCGTACGGACCTCGGAACCGGCCGCGGTGGCCGCCGGGACGAGGCAGGAGGCGACGAGCCGGCCGTCGACCTGGACGTTGCAGGCACCGCACTCGCCCTGCGAGCAGCCGTCCTTGGCACCGGCGAGGCCGAGGCGCTCGCGCAGGACGTAGAGCAGGGACTCGCCGATCCAGGCGTCGGTGACGGGGCGGTCGCCGCCGTTGACGCGCAGGACGTAGGAGTTGGCGGGGTGTTCGGCGCTGTCGTTGCTGCTGGTGAGGGGGGTGGGTTCGGGCTCCGGTGCCGGCTCCGCGAGGGCGCCGGGCGCGGCTTCCGCTTCCGTCGCCGTGTCGGCGTCCGTTTCCGTGTCGGCGCCCGCTTCGGCGTCCGTGTCCCCGTCCGCTCCGGTCTCGGTCGCGGCCGCCGCTTCGGCGCCGGGCTCCTCGTCCGTGTCCGGTCCGGTCGCCGGAGCGGCTGCCTCGGTCTCGTCGGGCGCGGCCTGCGGCGGCTGTTCCGCCGCGGGCTCCGGAACCGGTTCCGGTTCGGGCGCCCAGGGAGCGCGCGCGCCACCCGGAAGCGTGGCGGGCGGAGCGCCGCCCGACCACTGCGAGGTGATGGGCACGGACGTGGTGAACTCGCCCGATTCGTCCGGAAGATCGTCCGTGACGACGGGGATCACCCACTGCCCCGTGAGCTGCGACGGGGACTCCGGCTCCGTACGGGCGTCCGGGGCGCCGCCGCCGTCGGCCGTGTCCGCGAAGGACCACTGGCCGGTCGCCTGCGGGTCGTGCGGCACGTCCGGGCCGGTGGCCGCGCCCGGGTGGTACGCGTGCGGATGGCCCTGCCCGTAACCCTGGCCGTACCCCTGCCCGTAGCCGTACGGATCGGGCTGCGTCTGCGGGGTGTGCGGCGCCCACTGCCCGACATCGGCCGGGCCGCCGGGACCCGCGCCGTCGTCCGGCTGCCGCTGGTCGATCGTCGGTGGTACGTAGCCGTGTCCGGGCGCCGCCAGCGGCGCGTCCGTCCTGTCCGGATGTGTGGGCGGCATCTGGACGAAGGCGGTCGACTCGCCGTCGTACTCGCCGCCCTGCGGGATCGGCTGCCACGCGCCGCGCTCCTGTGGATACCCGTGCGCGTGCGCCTGCGGACCCCCCTCCGGATTCCCGGAGTTCTCGTTCTCGTCGGTGGTCACGGCAGCGCCCTCCCCAGTGCTCGTCGAGCCAGCGTGGCGACGGTACGCCTCAGGTGCAGTACGGCGGGCGGCAGGGCGGGCGGCTCGCTCCCGTCCGCCTCCGGGACCGGGTCGGGGATACAGGCCGCGGCGACGTACTCCCCGAAGGCCGCCAGCGCCTCGGGCGCCAGCCCCCTGTCCGCGTCCCAGTCGATCAGCGAGGCGATCCAGCGCTCGGCCTCCATCGGGCGCAGCGGCATCGGCGCGATCGCGCCGACCGCGCAGCGCACGCCCCGGCGCGCCGGGTCGAGCACGACGGCGACGGACGCGGTGGCCCGGCCGGGGCCGGTGCGGCCGGTCGCCTTGAGGTAGACCTGCGGGGCGTGCAGCAGCGGTACGCGGACGAAGCCGATGAGTTCGGCGGGCGCCAGCATCTCGCGGCCCGCCAGCAGATGGGAGACGGGGATCTCACGGCGCGCGCCGTCGGGGCCCGCGACGACGAGGTCCGCCTCCAGGGCCGCCAGGACGGGCAGTGAGTCGCCGGTGGGGGCCGCGGTGGCGATGTTGCCGCCGAGCGTGCCCGCGTTGCGGATCTGGGGCGGGCCCGCGGCGCGCGAGGACGCGGCGAGCGCGGGGATGAGGGCGGCGAAGTCGGGCCGTCCCATGCGCGCGTGGGTGAGTCCGGTGCCCAGCAGGGCGTGTCCGTCCTGGTAGTGCCAGCCGCGCAGTTCGCTGATCCGGCCGAGTCCGACCAGGCCGGCCGGCCTGAGCAGGCCCTTGTTGACGGCGGCCATCAGATCGGTGCCACCCGCGACGGGCACGGCGGCAGGCATGGCGCTCAGTGCCGCCACGGCCTCGTCGAGCGAGACCGGCAACGTCACCGACTGCGCGGTCTGCGGTGCGTGCGTGGTCAACCCAGCTGCCCCTTCCCGGTGTCCCGGCTGTCCGCCTGTGTTGGCCGTACCGTACGTGCTCACAGGGCGGACGAGGCAACTCTGGCACATCTTCCGCGCCTACCGGTCCGAGGGTCCACGAAGGGGGTATCCGCCCCTGAACGAGGGGAAGATCCGCTTTCGCGCCTCTTGACCGACACATACGGAATGCCATTCTTCGGCACCCATGTACGACTTAAGAGTACGGACAACCCCCGTCGGGGGGCTCGCGATTCACCGGGTTCACGGTCTCAGACCGACGCGCGCGGGGCACGCGCGCCGGCGCGGGCTCACACGTTCGGGGGCGGTCCCTCGATCGGGCGTCCGAGACTCGCGGAGTCCCCGTTCGGCGCCGGGCGCCGCTGCCAGGGCAACGGGCCGCCGGGCGGCCGGTAATCGACCCCGAGCGCGTCAAGGCGCTTGTAGTGCACGGTCATTCGCCGTTCGAAATCCGTGAAGTCACGGTCCGCGGACGCGGGCAGGGCGGACCAGGCGACCTCGGCGAACGCGCAGAGTCTCGGGAAGAGCTGGTAGTCGACACGGGAACGGTCCTGCATCACCTCGGTCCACACATTGGCCTGGGTGCCCAGGACATGGGCGGCGTCGGCGCCGGTCAGCTCCGGCGGCACGGGCTCGAAGCGGTAGACGTCCTCCAGCGTGCGGACGTATCCGATGGGCATCGGCTCGTCCGCGCCCGCCGCCTGCCGGTGGTCCAGGTAGACCTGCTGCTCGGGGCACATGACGACGTCGTGGCCGGCCTTGGCGGCCGCGATCCCGCCGGCGTATCCGCGCCAGGAGGAGACGGCGGCGCCCGGCGCCAGACCGCCCTCCAGGATCTCGTCCCAGCCGATGAGGCGCCGGCCGCGCGCGGAGAGCCAGCCGTCGAAGTGCCGGATGAACCAGGACTGGAGCTCGTCCTCGTCGGCCAGGCCGAGTTCACGGATCCGCTCCTGGGCGGCGGGCGAGCGCTTCCACTGGTCCTTGGGGCACTCGTCGCCGCCGATGTGGATGAACGGCGAGGTGGCGGCCGGGAAGAGGTCGAGCAACTCCTCGAAGACGCCCTCGAAGAAACGCAGGGTGCTGTCGGAGGGCGCGAGCACGTTCGGGTTGACGCCCCAGGTGTCCCAGACCTCCAGCGCCGAGGTGTCGACGACGTCCGTGTTGCCCAGCTCGGGATAGGCGGAGATGGCTGCCTGCGAGTGGCCCGGGACGTCGATCTCGGGGACGACGGAGATGTGCCGCTCGGCGGCGTACGCGACGATCTCGCGGATGTCGTCCTGGGTGTAGAAACCGCCGTGCGGCTTCTCGTCCCAGATGTCCGAGAACCGGTGGCCGTACTTGGTCCGCGACCGCCACGCGCCGACCTCGGTCAGCTTCGGGTACCGCTTGATCTGGACGCGCCAGCCCTGGTCGTCCGTGAGGTGGAAGTGGAAGACGTTGAGCTTGTGCGCGGCCATCAGGTCCAGGAAGCGCAGGACGCCGTCCTTGGGCATGAAGTGCCGTGACACGTCGAGCATGACGCCGCGCCAGCCGAAGCGGGGGCTGTCCTCGATGACCTGACGGGGGATCTCCTGCCGTACGCCGGGGGACAGGGGCGCGCGGCGGAACGCCTTGGGGCCGAGGAGCTGACGGAGCGTCTGGGCGCCCCAGAAGACACCGGCCGCGCTGCCGCCGTGGATCTCCGCGCCCCACTCGGCGGTGATGTCCAGCCGGTACGCCTCGGGGGCCATGGACTCGTCGATCCGCAGCGACACCGCGTTGCTGCCGCCGGGCGGGCCGGGGGCGAGCGGGAGCCCCAGGGCCGCCCCGAGAGTGGTGCGCAGCCAGCGCTCGGTGCCCTCGGTCCCGGGCGCCGCCCAGAGCGTGGTGGCCGAGTCGGGGACGAAGCCACCGCTCTGCGGGCCTTCGACACTGACAGGCGCCGGGATCAGGTCCATCTCGTCAGTCCTCAGTCCTCGTTCGGCTGGCATATGCCGGAGTCAATGGGTCGTTGAACGTCCGGGCTGGACACTAGGCCCGGCCCTGACGAACGGACAAGTGGTCTCGACCAATCGGTGACCAGGCACACGTGTACCCGCCATCCGCCCGTGTACCCCCGCCTACCCCGCCCGTGCCCCCGCGAACGCGAACCGCCCCGGGGCGCGATGGAACGCACCCCGGGGCGGTCGAACCTGCCGGGCTACCGGAAGAAGAGCCGGTTCTAGCTCTTGCCCTTGCCGCTCTTGTCCTTGCCGCCCTTGTCCTTGTCCCCGCCGGGGCCCATGGACTCGTAGATCTCCTTGCACATCGGACAGACCGGGTACTTCTTGGGGTCGCGCCCCGGGACCCAGACCTTCCCGCAGAGTGCCACCACCGGAGTGCCGTCGAGGGCACTCGCCATGATCTTGTCCTTCTGGACGTAATGGGCGAAGCGCTCGTGGTCGCCGTCGCCGTGCGACACCTTCGGTGTCGGCTCCACGAGGGTGCCCGTACCTGCCCCGCGCTCGGGCTCAAGAGTGCTCATAACCGCCAAGGGTACCCACCCTCGCGCCATCCTGAAGGCCCCGGGCCCGAAGGGGTGTCCCGCGCTCCGCGACCACCCGCTCACGCGTCGCGTCGACGCAGCGTGACGAGCCCCCCGCAGAGCGCCGCGGCCGTCCACAGCAGCAGCACCGCGAGGCCGCCCCAGGCGCCCACGTCGATCCGGTCGTCGGGGACGACCCGCAGGATCCGGGCCCCGGCGACATTGGGCAGATACCGCGCGACGGCCCCGACGCCGGGCAGGCTCGCGAGAATGTCCGAGACGATGAAGAACAGCGGGACGAGGATGCCGAGCGCCAGGACCGTGCTGCGGAGCATCATCGCGACACCGGCGGAAATCAGACACAGCAGCGTCAGGTAGACGGCGAGCCCGACGACCGCGCGCAGCGAGCCCGGGTCGCCGAGCGAGGCGTTCTGCCGCTCCCCCATCGCCGTCTGCGCGACGGCGAAGGTCACGAAGGCGGTGGGCAGGGTCACCGCGAAGGCCGTCACGGCGACGGCGGTGAGCTTCGCCGCGCCGAACACGCCCCGGCGCGGTACGGCGGTGAGCGAGGCCCGGACCGTCCCGGACGAATACTCGGCGCCCACCGCGAGCACCCCGAAGCAGACGAGCGCGAGCTGCGCGACATTTGTGCCGGCGAAGCCGAAGCCGACCGCGTCAAACTCGGGCTTGGCCCCGAAGTCGTCGTAATTGCCCTTGATCACCGAGCCGTAGAGATACCCGATGCCGACCGAGAGGCCCACGACGGCGGCCAGGTTCCACCAAGTGGAACGGAGCGTACGGAGCTTGAGCCCCTCGGCGGACAGGACGGCCAGGAAGTGACCCGCCGGACGGCGGCCGGACCCGCCGCGTACCGCGCTCATCGCACACCGCCCGACGTCAGCCGCATGAAAGCCTCTTCGAGTGAGCCGGCCGGACCCGCGTGCGTACGGACGATCTCGTCCACAGCGCCCTCCGCGAGGAGTCTGCCGTGCCCGATCACCACGACGTGGTCGACGGTCAGCGCCGCCTCGCTCATCAGGTGCGAGGAGACCAGGACCGTCCGCCCCTCGGCGGCCAGCTCCCGCATCAGGGTGCGGATCCAGACAATGCCCTCGGGGTCGAGCCCGTTGACCGGCTCGTCCAGCAGCAGCACGCCCGGGTCGCCGAGCAGCGCGGCGGCGATCCCGAGCCGCTGCCTCATGCCCAGCGAGAACGTCTTCACACGGCGGCCCGCGACACCGTCGAGCCCGGTCATGCCGATCGCCTCGTCCACACGGCTGTCCGGAATGCGATTGGTCCTGGCGAGACAGCGCAGATGGGCGCGGGCGGTCCGCCCGCCGTGCACGCAGGAGGCTTCGAGCAGCGCGCCCACCGTACGCAGCGGATCGCGCAGCCGTCCGTAAGGACGCCCGTTGATCAGGGCGCGCCCCCGGGTCGGGCGGTCGAGGGCCAGCAGCATGCGCAGCGTGGTGGATTTACCGGCGCCGTTGGGGCCGAGGAAGCCCGTGACGCGGCCCGGTGCGACCGCGAAGGACAGCGCGTCCACGGCGGTCGTCGAGCCGTAACGCTTGGTCAGGTCAGACACTTCGATCATGCGCCGTACGCTCCCGCCCGCGCCGCCGTCCGCGCATCGGGCCGGGGGCGGAGCGGCGCCCTCTCCCTCTCGGGAGGGAGGCGGTGGACGCCCGCCACCTCTACGGTCGGAGCATGAGCGTCGACAGCCGCGCACGAGCGGTGTTCGGGCGCCGCGTCCCCGCACTCCTCGGGCGTGGCCTCGTGGCCGAGCGTGCCGTTGTGGGGCGAGACGCGCTCATCGTTCTCGTGTACGCCCTGCTGCTCACCGCCACCGGCAGCCCCGACGCCACCGTGCCGGGAGGGGCGAGCGGGACGACGGTCGGCGACCAGGAGGTGCCGCTCTGGCTCCAGTCGTCGCTGATGGCCGCCGCGACGCTCCCGGTGGCGCTGCGCCGCCTCGCCCCGCTGCCGGTCTTCTGCTGGGTGAGCGGGGTGTCCGCCGTCGCCGTGGTCTGCGAAGCCCTCTGGGACCCGTTCCTGCCGGCCGCGTTCGCGCTCTACACGGTCACGGTGACGCGCGAGGGCCGCCGCTGGTGGGAGCGCCGGCTGCCCGGTCTGGCGATCCTCCTGCTGTCCGTCGCCGCTCTGTTCGCGCCGTCGGACTTGGCGGACACGTACTGGTGGTCGACGGGCCCCGGCCAACTGCTGCTCGGTTTCGCCGCGCTGCTGGCCGCCGGGGAGCTGGGCCGGGTCGTACGGGAGCGGCGCGCCCTGGTGCTGCGGACGGGGCAGCAGATGGCCCAGCGCGCCGTCACCGAGGAGCGGCTGCGGATCGCCAGGGAGCTGCACGACGTGGTCACGCACTCGATGGGCCTGATCGTGGTCAAGGCGAGTGTGGCCAACCATGTCGTTCGGACCCGGCCCGAGGAGGCGCACGACGCGCTGCGGATCATCGAGGCCACCGGCCGGGGGGCGCTCACCGAGATGCGGCACATGCTCGGTGTGCTGCGCTCCGACACCACCGGCGAGCGTCTGCCGGCCGCGCTCGGCCCGGCCCCGGGACCCGGCGCCCTGCCCGAACTGGCCCGCCGCGCGGGCGCGGAGCTGACCGCCGAGGGGCTCGACGGGCTGCCTGAGGGTGTGGGGCTGGCCGTCCACCGGATCGTTCAGGAGGCGCTGACGAACGTGCTGCGGCACGCGGGCCCCGCGGCGCCCTGCCGGGTGCGGGTCACTGCCGCCGACGGTGTGATCCACGTCGAGGTCGTGGACGACGGGTGGCCCTTCGAGACCGGCGTGCCCGTCGAACGGCATCGGCGCGAGACCCGGCGCCCCGAGGGCCACGGCCTGGTGGGCATGCGCGAGCGCGTCGCCCTGTACGGCGGCACGTTCACTGCCGGTCCCCGGGACACCGGCGGTTTCGCGGTACGGGCGACCCTGCCGTACGCCGAGCCGCCCGCCGACGCGCGCGTGGAGGCCGCCCGGTGATCCGTGTGCTGGTCGCCGACGACCAGGCTCTGCTGCGCGGGAGTCTGCGGCTGCTCGTGGACGCCGAGCCGGGGATGGTGGCCGTCGGAGAGGCGGCGGACGGGGCGGAGGCGGTACGGCTGACCGCCGCCACACGCCCCGACGTGGTGCTGATGGATGTGCGCATGCCGGGCGTGGACGGGATCGAGGCGACGCGTCTGATCTGCGCTCCACCGAAGACCTCACCGAACGCGGGGCCTGCCGAACGAGCGCCGGGCGGCGGTCCGCACGTACTGATCCTGACCATGTTCGACCTGGACGAGTACGTGTACGGCGCGCTGCGCGCGGGCGCCGGCGGCTTCCTCCTCAAAGACGCCCCGCCCGCCGAACTGCTCGCCGCGATCCGGGTGGTGGCGGCCGGTGAGGCGCTGATCGCCCCGGCGGTCACGCGCAGGCTGATCGCCGAGTTCGCCCGCAGACCCGGCCCGGTACGGCGCGACAGCGCGGGGCTCGCCGGGGTCACCGACCGGGAGCGCGACGTGCTGGAGCTGGTCGCGCGGGGCCTGACGAACACCGAGATCGCCCAGCGGCTGTTCGTCGGTCTGTCGACGGTGAAGACCCATGTGAGCCATCTGCTCACCAAGTTCGGGGCGCGGGACCGGGCGCAGCTGGTGATCGTGGCGTACGAGACCGGCCTGGTCACCGCCGGGATCTCGGCGCCAGGCAGCCGTCAGCCCGACGAAGGCGCCCGCGCGGCACGTCAGTTGAGCGAGGGGTCGTCCGGATAGGTCGCGACCATGGCGAGTTCGCTGCGCTGTCGGCGCAGCACCGCGCGCCACAGGCTCTCGGGGCGCGGGGACGACACGTCGCCGGGCTCCGACTCGACCACGTACCAGGCGCCTTCGGTCAGTTCGTTCTCCAGCTGGCCCGGCCCCCAGCCCGCGTATCCGGCGAAGATCCGCAGCGAGCCGAGCGCCCGCGCGAGCAGTTCGGGCGGTGTCTCCAGATCGACGAGGCCGATCGCGCCGTGCACCCGCCGCCAGCCGAGCGGCCCCTCGTCGCCGGGGATGACGGCGAGGCCGAGCGCCGAGTCGAGGGAGACCGGACCGCCCTGGAAGACGACGCCGGGATCCCCGGCGAGGTCGCCCCAGGACTCCAGGATGTCCCCGACGTCCACCGGGGTGGGCCGGTTGAGAACCACGCCGAGCGAGCCCTCCTCGTCGTGGTCGAGCAGGAGCACCACCGCGCGGTCGAAGTTCGGATCCGCCAGGGCCGGAGTCGCGACGAGCAGCCGCCCTGTGAGCGAGGACACCTCGGTCATGCGACACATGATCCCGCACATTGGCCTTCGTTGGGGCCCGCGCGGCAGAGTGGGCGTGATAGCAGCTCAGGCGCACGGCGGCACGGGGCGCGCGAGGACGCGCCGTAACCGGGACCGAAGTGGACACCACCTGAAAGGTGACTCATCGCAACGGACGCCGAACAGAAAGTGTTCCGTCACCTTCCCTACGGCTTCAGGACGTCCGATGCCTTACGGGAGAGGGGCCCGAGCCCCTTACCCTTTTGCTTTGGCCCCCTGTCCGACGACTCCCGGAACGCGAGATTCATGACCGGCACAGACGATGTAATGCTTGTCCACGGCGGAACCCCGCTGGAGGGCGAGATCCGCGTCCGCGGCGCGAAGAACCTGGTGCCGAAGGCCATGGTCGCCGCCCTGCTCGGCAGCGGGCCCAGCAGACTGCGCAACGTGCCCGACATCCGTGACGTACGGGTGGTCAGGGGGCTGCTCCAACTGCACGGTGTGACCGTCCGCCCCGGCGAGGAGCCGGGCGAACTGATCCTCGACCCGTCGCACGTCGAGAGCGCCAACGTCGCCGACATCGACGCCCACGCGGGCTCGTCACGCATCCCGATCCTGTTCTGCGGCCCGCTGCTGCACCGCCTCGGCCACGCGTTCATCCCGGGCCTCGGCGGCTGCGACATCGGCGGCCGGCCCATCGACTTCCACTTCGAGGTGCTGCGCCAGTTCGGCGCGACGATCGAGAAGCGGGCGGACGGGCAGTATCTGGAGGCCCCGCAGCGGCTGCGCGGCACGAAGATCCGGCTGCCGTACCCCTCGGTCGGCTCGACGGAGCAGGTGCTGCTGACGGCCGTCCTGGCCGAGGGCGTCACCGAGTTGTCGAACGCCGCCGTGGAACCGGAGATCGAGGACCTGATCTGCGTGCTCCAGAAGATGGGCGCGATCATCTCCATGGACACCGACCGGACGATCCGCATCACCGGTGTCGACAAGCTCGGCGGCTACAACCACCGTGCCCTACCGGACCGTCTGGAGGCCGCCTCCTGGGCGTCGGCCGCGCTGGCGACCGAAGGCAACATCTATGTGCGCGGGGCCCAGCAGCGGTCGATGATGACGTTCCTGAACACCTTCCGCAGGGTGGGCGGCGCGTTCGAGATCGACGACAAGGGCATCCGCTTCTGGCACCCGGGCGGCCCGCTGAACGCGATCGCCCTGGAGACCGACGTACACCCCGGTTTCCAGACCGACTGGCAGCAGCCGCTGGTGGTGGCGCTGACGCAGGCCGCTGGCCTGTCCATCGTCCACGAGACGGTGTACGAGTCGCGGCTCGGCTTCACCTCGGCGCTCAACCAGATGGGCGCGCACATCCAGTTGTACCGGGAGTGCCTGGGCGGCTCGGACTGCCGGTTCGGCCAGCGCAACTTCCTGCACTCGGCCGTCGTATCGGGGCCCACGAAGCTCCAGGGCGCCGATCTGGTCATCCCCGACCTGCGCGGCGGCTTCTCGTATCTGATCGCGGCGCTGGCGGCGCAGGGCACCTCCCGGGTGCACGGCATCGACCTGATCAACCGCGGCTACGAGAACTTCATGGAGAAGCTGGTCGAGCTGGGCGCGAAGGTCGAACTGCCGGGCCGCTCACTGGTCTGACGCCTGGCCCTCATGTGACAAGGGCGGTCCCCCCGACCGGGGTGACCGCCCTTGTGCTCTGCCTGAGGGTGTTACTTGCCCTTGGCGGCTTCCTTGAGCTTGGAGCCCGCGGAGACCTTCACGCTGTAGCCGGCCGGGATCTGGATCGGGTCGCCGGTCTGCGGGTTACGAGCGGTGCGAGCGGCACGGTGGGTGCGCTCGAAGGTCAGGAAGCCGGGGATGGTGACCTTCTCGTCGCCCTTGGCGACGATCTCGCCAACGGTCTCGGCGAGGGCGGCCAGCACGGCGTCGGCATCCTTGCGAGTCACCTCGGCGCGGTCGGCCAGGGCGGCCACCAGCTCACTGCGGTTCATTTTGTTACTCCCGTGTTCTTCTTGCGTGTGAGGCGTGAGATCGAAGCCGATGCTGCCAGGACCCTCTGACAGTCCCTGTGACCGGGTCTGTCCTTCAGGTCTTCGCGCCCCAGTGGGGTATCCCCTGGACATAGTCCTTGAGAAAGCATCCTGCCCCCACCAGCGGCGGGAAAGCGAATCCGGGCCCTGAAACCCCCTTGGAGCAGCGGGCTCATGGTCCGCCACCCTAGAGGTGGGTGCACGGTGCCGCTAATCGCGACGCGCCGGGCGTCAGACGGACGTGGCGCCTGTCACAACGTCACCCGCGGCCTTGGCGGCGGACCTTACGGCCCCCGCGACGGCGCCCGCGACCTTGTCGTTGAAGACCGAGGGGACGATGTAGTTCGGGTTGAGTTCGTCACCCGTGACAACGTCGGCGAGGGCCGCGGCGGCGGCGAGCATCATGTCCGTGTTGACGGCGCGTGACTGCGCGTCGAGGAGGCCGCGGAAGACGCCGGGGAAGACCAGGACGTTGTTGATCTGGTTGGGGAAGTCGGAGCGGCCCGTGGCCACAACTGCCGCTGTCTCGCGGGCGATTGCCGGGTCGACCTCGGGGTCGGGGTTGGCCAGCGCGAAGACGATCGCGCCGTCCGCCATGGCCGCGACGTCCTCGCCGCCCAGTACGTTCGGGGCCGACACGCCGATGAACACGTCGGCGTCGACGACGGCCTCCTTGAGGGTGCCCGTGACACCCTCCGGGTTGGTGTTGTCGGCGATCCAGCGCAGGGGTGACTCGGCCGCCGCGGACACCAGGTCGGCGCGCCCGGCGTGCACCACTCCGTGGATGTCGGCGACGACGGTGTGCTTGACACCGGCCGCGATGAGAAGTTTGAGAATCGCTGTACCGGCCGCACCGGCGCCGGACATGACGACCCTCACGTCACCGATCGCCTTGCCGACCACGCGCAGGGCGTTGGTCAGCGCGGCGAGCACCACGATGGCCGTGCCGTGCTGGTCGTCGTGGAAGACCGGGATGTCCAGGGCCTCGCGCAGCCGCGCCTCGATCTCGAAGCAGCGGGGGGCGGAGATGTCCTCCAGGTTGATGCCCGCGAAGCCGGGGGCGATCGCCTTGACGATGGCGACGATCTCGTCGGTGTCCTGGGTGTCCAGGCAGATCGGCCAGGCATCGATCCCCGCGAACCGCTTGAAGAGGGCGGCCTTGCCCTCCATGACGGGCAGCGCGGCCATCGGGCCGATGTTGCCGAGGCCCAGCACCGCGGAGCCGTCGGTGACGACCGCGACGGAGTTGCGCTTGATGGTGAGCCGACGGGCGTCCTCGGGGTTCTCCGCGATCGCCATGCAGACCCGCGCCACACCCGGGGTGTAGACCATGGAGAGGTCGTCACGGTTGCGGATGGGGTGCTTGGACTGCATCTCGATCTTGCCGCCGAGGTGCATCAGGAACGTACGGTCGGAGACCTTGCCGAGGGTGACGCCCTCGATGCCCCGCAGTTCCTCGACGATCTCGTCCGCGTGGCTGGTGGAGCTGGCGGCGATCGTGACGTCGATCCGCAGCTTCTCGTGGCCGGACGCGGTGACGTCCAGGCCGGTCACCGAGCCGCCGGAGGACTCCACGGCCGTGGTCAGCTGGGACACCGCCGTACCGCTCGCGGGCACTTCCAGTCGGACCGTCATCGAGTACGAGACGCTTGGCGCCGTTGCCATGACCGTGTTCCTCTGCTTTCCCTGGCTTCGCTTGCCGCACCGCCTCGCGCCTGGCGTCCGGCGGGACCGTCCGATGGTCGCACCTACCTGCTGGTAGGCGGTAACGGGGGTGGAAACCGGGAAAAGCGGCAAGCACGAGCGGGTCCGCGCCAGTTTGTGGCGCGGACCCGCTGGTGTGAAGACCTGTTCCGGGGAATCCCCGTGAACACTAAGAAGAAAAGGATGGCACCGACCCGCCATGCTCGCCTCGCGGCAAGTGGTCGCTCGAAGCGACGAAGGTTGGGCCCGGGGGCTTGGATCGGGCCGGTGCCAACACCAGGCTAACAAACCACCCCGGAAAGTGATTCCCGCACGCGAGTTGACTTCACGGCCGGTCCCCGGACGGCGTGCGGATCACTCCCTGAGGAGGTCGGGAACCCCCTGCGCGTCGGGGTCGTCGCGGCCCGCCGAGACGACCGTGAGCTGCTGCGTGGCACGGGTGAGGGCCACGTACAGCACCCGCAGTCCGGCCGGTGACTCGTCGGCGATCTCCGCCGGTGAGACGACCACCGTGGCGTCGTACTCCAGCCCCTTCGCCTCCAGGCTGCCGAGCGCCACGACCCGGTCGCCGAGCCCCGCAAGCCAGCGCGCGGCCTGCTCCCGGCGGTTCATCGCGACGACCACGCCGATCGTGCCGTCCACGCGGTCCAGGAGCCGCCGGGCCTCCTCCCGTACGACCCCGGCCAGATCGCCGTCCCGGACGGCGCTGAAGCGCGGCTCGACGCCCGTGGAGCGGACGGCGGCCGGGGACTCCATGCCCGGCATCGCGAGCGCGAGCACCTTGGCGGCGAGCGCCGCGATCTCGGCCGGGTTGCGGTAGTTGACCGTGAGGGTGAAGTGGCGGCGGGGGCGGTTGCCCAGGGCCTCGTCGCGGGCCTCCGCGGCCTCGTCCGGGTCGGACCAGGACGACTGGGCGGCGTCGCCGACCACGGTCCAGGTGGCGTGCCGGCCACGGCGGCCGACCATCCGCCACTGCATCGGGGTGAGGTCCTGCGCCTCGTCGACGATGACGTGCGCGTACTCGGTGCGCTCGGCGGCCAGCCGCTCCGCGCGCTCCCGCTGCGACTCCTCGCGCTGCGGCATCAGCTCTTCGAGCCCGGTCAGCTGGTCCAGCGGGTCCAGCTCGCGGCGCTTGCGCGGGCGGGAGGGGGTGCCGAGCAGTTGCTCCAGCTCGTCGAGCATCGCCACGTCGTGCACCGACAGCGGCCCGGTGCCGTCGGGGCCGGCGCGCCGCAGCGAGCGGGCGACCTTCCTGGTCTCGTTCGGGTTGAGGATCCGTCGGGCCCAGCGGCCGAGGCGGCGCTCGTCGGCCATCGCGGCCAGCACACCGCGCGGGGTGAGTTCGGGCCACCAGGCGTCCAGGAACTCGGTGAAGCTGTCCTCGGACGTCACGTCGTCGTCGAAGCCGCCGCGCAGTTCGGCGGCCAGTTCCGCGTCGCCCTTCGCGATGTGGTCCCCGGCCCGCGACGCGGCGCCGGACTTCGCCCACAGCGCGTCGAGGAGCAGCTTGCGGGCACGCGGACGCAGCAGGTTGACGGGTGCGGTGCCGCCGAGGACGGACTGTCTGATGCGGTGCAGCTCGTCGGATTCCAGCTCCAGCCGGCGGCCGAAGGCGACGACCCGCAGCCGGGTGGGTGTGGCGGGGCGCCCGGATGTCCCGGGCGGGGCGCCGGTGGCGCTGTTGCCGCCGCTGTCGACCCGTGCCGCGCCCGGGTCCTCGTCCCCGAAGGCGAGCTGGCCGCTGGAGCGCCCGGCGGGCTGTCCCGCCGTACGGGCGCCGCGTCCGCCACGGCCGCCGTTGGGTGTCCTGTCCCCCTCCAGGGCTCCGCGTGCCGCCTTGCGCAGCACCTTCAGCATGCGCGCCGAGCCCTTGACGCGGGAGACGGCGGGCTCGTCGTACGCGGTGGCCTCCGCGCCGTCCACGAGGGATCCGACCGCGCGGATCGCGACCTGTCCCTCCTCGCCCAGCGACGGCAGCACGCCTTCGGTGTAGGCGACGAGCAGCGGGGTCGGTGAGACGACGAGGATGCCGCCCGCGTACCGCCGTCTGTCCTGGTACAGCAGATAGGCGGCGCGGTGCAGCGCGACGGCGGTCTTGCCGGTGCCGGGGCCGCCGGACACCTCGGTGACGGAGGCGGCGGGCGCGCGGATCACCAGGTCCTGTTCGGCCTGGATGGAGGAGACGATGTCGCGCATGGTGTGGCTGCGGGCCTGGCCGAGGGCGGCCATCAGCGCGCCGTCGCCGATGACGGGGAGCGTGGCGCCGTTCAGTGTGGCGGTCAGCTCCGGGCGCATCAGGTCGTCCTCGACGCCGAGGACCTTGCGGCCCTTGGAGCGGATGACCCGGCGCCGTACGACACGGCCGGGGTCGACGGGTGTCGAGCGGTAGAAGGGCGCGGCGGCCGGCGCGCGCCAGTCGATGACCAGCGGCGAGTAGTCGGAGTCGAGGACCCCGATGCGGCCGATGTGCAGCGTCTCGGCGATGTCGGCGGTGTCGTCGTCGCGTACGGCGTCGTCGGCGGGCTCGACGGAGGTGTACGCGCCGTCGGGGCCCTTCTTGCCGTCCTTGCCGGGCAGCAGGTCGACCCGTCCGAAGAGGAAGTCCTCGAATTCGTTGTTGAGCCGGTTGAGGTGGATCCCGGCCCGGAACACCTGGGCGTCGCGTTCGGCGAGCGCGCCGGGTGTGCCGACCTGGCCGCGTTTGGCGGCGTCGTTCATCAGGAATTCCGCCTCGTCGATCTTCTCTTCGAGGCGGCGGTAGACCAGGTCGAGATGTTCTTGCTCGACAGCGATCTCGCGGTCGCGCACGGAGTCGGCGCCCGCGGAGTTCCCCGTCGGGCGGGCGGGGTGGCTTATGGCGTCGTTTCCCTTGTCGCGTACGGGATCGACAACCGATCCAGCGGATTCAACAGCGGCATCCTGCGCGGCCACCGAGGCCCCCTTCTGACGTGCACTGGGCAGCCGTCAACCGTACGCGAAGGGGGCGGGTATGTCAGGCCTCGACCTCCACCAGACGTTTGCCGTCGAATGTCCGGACCTCGAAGTGGTCGATGTCGCCCAGGTCCATGGCGGAGCCGCCGTGCACGTAGAGCGGGTTCTTCGCCACGTCGTGCGTGCTGTCCGGGAGGCCGTAACCCCACTTCGGCACGGCCCACGAGGTGACGATCTCCTCCTCGCCGGTCTTGGACACCGCGATGAGGCTGCACTTGAGCGGGCCCTTGACGTTCTTCAGCTCCAGAGCCGCGTGTGTCCCCCAGCCCTTGCGTTCCATGCCCACGGTCGCGCTGACCTTGGTGACCGGGTCCGTCGCCCTGACCTTCTCCGGCATGTGCTCCATGAAGGCGTCCTCGGCGGGACTGGTGGGGTGCGGGTCGGCGGCCTGGTTGCTCGTGCCACCGTCGGCGGAGGTGGCGACGACCGCGACGGCGGGTCCGCCGATGACCAGCGCCGCCGCGGCGGCGACCAGATACATCGAGCGGCGCCTGCGCTTGGCGCGCTTGACCGCGACCTCGTCGACGAGCCGGTCGAGGAGCCGAGGGCTGGGCTGCACGGTGACCGCGGGCGCCGGTGGCGGCGCGGGCGTGGCGGCGCGCCCGAACGGGGAGGCGGGGACGCCGGACGCGGCAGGCTGGGCGAAGGGGTCGGACCGGCCGAAGGGTGACGACTGCCCGAACGGGTCGGGATTGTCCGCCAGCATGGCCAGCATCGGCTCCATCCCGGCGAACTCCTCCAGATGGAGCGCGCAGATGTGGCAGCCCGCCAGGTGCGCCTCGAAGGCGGTGGCGTCGGCTTCGTCCAGGATGCCGAGCGCGTACGCCGCCGCCGCGTCGTGCGCGGTCGTGCCGTCGCCCTGCCCGGACTGCTCGTACGTGGTCATGCCGAGACCCCCCTTTCCTCCAGCGCGAGCTTCATGGAACGCAGTGCGTAGAACACACGCGACCGCACGGTCCCACTGGGTATGCCGAGCGTCTCGGCGGCCTCGTTGACCGTGCGTCCCTTGAAGTACGTCTCCACCAGAACTTCCCGGTGGGCGGGGGTCAAATCATCGAGGGCATCAGAGAGCGTCATAAGCCACAACGCCTTGTCGATCTCGTCCTCCGCGGGCATGACCTCCAGCGGCGACGGGTCGACCTCCTGCGGCCGGGCCTGCCGGCTGCGGTGACCGTCGATGACGATGCGTCGGGCGACCGTCACCAGCCAGGGTCGGACAGAACCGGTCGCCCGGTTGAGCTGACCGGCGTTCTTCCAGGCACGGATGAGCGTCTCCTGTACGACATCCTCGGCCCGTTGGCGGTCGCCCGCGACGAGGCGCAGGACGTAGGCGAGCAGGGGTCCCGCGTGTTCCCGGTAGAGCGCGCGCATCAACTCCTCGTCGGGAACGGAGATGTTGGTGCGCTGTGCCTCGCTCCGGTGCCGGGCCCGGTGAGGTCGGTCTTCGGCCACGGCCGCATCCTTGCGCACCTGAACCTCCCGGGTCGAGACCTTGAGATGGCTGCTTGTTCCCATCACTGGTGACTTACGGACCGGTGGGGAGATGTACTCAACGGAGCAGCGGAAATCTTTCAAGATCTTTTACGGGGGCGGGGAGGGCGGATCCGCGGGGCGGGGGGGGTCGGCGGGCGGAGGAGCCGCCCCGCGGGGGCATCGCGCCCGGCGCGCCGGAAGCCGCCGGGCACGGAGCGCGGCCGACCCGCCGGGAGCCGCCCGGCACGGGGAACGGCGCGACGCGGAGAGCCACCCCGCGTGGGAAACCACCCCGCGCGGGCGTCGCGCCCGGCACGGAGAGCGGCCCGGCGCGGGGAGTCGCCCCGCTCGGGAAACCGCCCCGCGTGGGCGTCGCGGCCGATACGAGGAACCGCCCGGCACGGAGAGCGGGAAGCCACGCGGCGCGGGAACGGCGCGACGCGTGGGCAACCGCCCGGACCGGAGCGCGGTCGGCCCGCCGGAAGCCACCGGCCGCGGAGAACCGCCCGGCGCGGGAAACCACCCGGCACGGGGAACGGCGCGGCGTGGGGATCGTGCCCGGTGTGGGCAACCGCCCCGCGTGGGGACGGCGCCCCGCGGGGGTCAGGCGCGGGTGACCGCCGCTCGGCGGCGGTGTCTGGCGACCCGCTCCCTGTTGCCGCACACCTCGCTGGAGCACCATCGCCGACGGCGCCCGCGCGAGGTGTCCAGATACACCCGGCGGCAGCTGTCGCCCTCGCACTGCCTCAGGCGCGCACGGGCGACGGGGTCGGTCAGCAGGTCCACGGTGTCCCTGGCCACGGCCGCGAGCAGCGCGCCGCATTCGGGCTCGTCGCTCAGCGCCCGGACAAGTGCGCCGCCCGGTTCGCGTACGGCCCTGATGCCGGGCGGGGCTCCGGCGGCAATGGTGTTGACGCGCTCCAGCGCGGCCGCCGCGTACCGCCCGTCGATCTCCGCGCGCACCAACTGACCGACACAGTCGCGCAGTTCCGCGAAACGCCGGACCCAGGCGGTGTCGACGCCGGTCAGCGGGGTACCCGCCGGCACCAGACCGGAGCCGGTGAGCCAGCGGCCGAGCAGTCCGGCGCCGTCGGTCCGTGGCTGTTCGTCGAAGCCCTTCGGGGCCGGTTCCCCGGTGGCCACCAAGTCCAGGCACAGGCGCCCGGAGTCGAATCGCCACTCGTACGAGCCCACGCCCGTAGTCATGTGCCTGTCACCGCCTCGGTCACCGTCCTGCCGCGTTCTTCCCAGAGTGCATGCCCCGGAACGCGCCGGGAACCCCTCGGGGGACCACTCACTTGAACCGCGCACCACGAATGCACCGGCCGCACGCGGAACCCGGACGCCGGGAACACCCTCTTACCGTCTTACGGCGCGGTGTTCGGCGGACCGTCGTGCAGGATCCGCTGGAACAGCTCGCGGTCGCGCCACGCGCCGTCGATGTGCAGATAACGCGGCGCCGTCCCGATGAGTTCGAACCCGCATTTGCGCACGACGCGCAGCGAGCCGGTGTTGGACGGCATGGTGCTCGCCTCGATGCGGTGCAGTCCCAGGTCCTCCAGCGCGGCCCTGCCGACCTCTTCGACCGCGCGGGTGGCCAGTCCGCGCCCGGTGTACTCGGCGTCGATCCAGTAGCCGAGGCCGGCGCTGCGGAACGGCCCGAGGACGATGGTCGAGAGCCTGGCCTGACCCACCACGCGCCGCCCGTCGACGAAGTGCCAGCGCAGGGCGGAGGGGTCGGCCAGCAGATGGGCCTGTGCCTCCGGGGTGAAGTAGTCGGCGGTGCGGTACGGGGACCACGGGCCCATGTGGTCCCTGTTGCGCAGAAGTGCTTCGGCAAGAGGGCCGGCGTCTTCCGCTCGCGCGGGCCGGAACAAAAGGGAGTCGTTGACCATCCGATGAAAATAGACGCCCCGGTTCCGGTTCGGGTACCCAAAAGCCCACCGTGATCGACGGACGGTCACTTCGCACTGTTCAGGCGCCCCCGTACTTCGTACCCGCCGCCGGGTCCAGCGCCAGCCGGTAACCGCGCTTGACGACCGTCTGGATCAGTTCCGAGGCGCCGAGCGCCGCACGGAGCCTGGCCATGGCCGTCTCCACCGCGTGCTCGTCGCTGCCCGCCCCGGGCAGGGCCCGCAGCAGGTCGGCGCGCGAGACCACCCAGCCGGGCCGTCTCGCGAGCGCGGTCACCAGAGCCATCCCGGCGGGCGGTACGGGCCTCAGCTCGCCGTCCAGCAGCACCGCGTGACCGCGGATCTCGAAACGGCGGCCCGCGACCGTCAACGTGCGGGTGCGGCCGGGGAGTTCGAGACAGAGCACCTGGACGAGCGGGCCGAGGCGGAAGCGTTCGGGCTGGACGGTGTCGATGCCGTGCTCCTGGAGCGGCAGGGCGGTGACGGGGCCCACGCAGACGGCGAGCACGTCGTGGTGCAGGGCATCGACCAGATCGGCCAGCAGACCGCGCTCACCGGCCCGGGAGAGCAGCGAGGCGGCGGCGGGCGCGCTGGTGAAGGTGACGGCGTCCAGGGAGCGCGCGACGGTCGCGTCGATGAGCCGGTCGACGGGAGCTATGTCCTCGGGCGGCATCCAGCGGTAGACGGGTACGACGACGACATCGGCGCCCCCGGCCCGCAGCGCCTCCACGAAGCCCGGCAGCGGCTCCCCGTGCAGCTGGAGCGCGACACGGCGGCCCTCGACGCCCTCGGTCAGCAGCCGGTCCAGCACCTCCGCCATGGACTCGGAGTCCGGCGACCACTCCTCGGTCAGCCCGGCGGCGCGGATCGCGCCCTTCACCTTCGGCCCGCGCGCCAGCAGTTCGGTGCCACGCAGACAGTCGAGCAGTTCCTGGCCGTGGCCCCAGCCGTCGGCCGCCTCGACCCAGCCGCGGAAGCCGATCGCCGTCGTCGCGATCACCACATGGGGCGGGTTGCCGACCAACTCCTTGGTGGCCGCGAGGAGTTCGGCGTCGTCGGAGACCGGCACGATGCGCAGGGCGGGAGCGTGCATGACGGCGGCGCCGCGCCGCATGAGCAGCGCCCCCAGTTCCTCGGCGCGCCGGGCGGCGGTGACCCCGACCGTGAATCCGGCGAGTGGGCCGTGCTGCTGCTGATCGGACATGGTCCTCGTCCCGCTCTCTCGTCCGTACGGCTCCGGTGGCGGAGCCGGGCGCTTCACGGAGCCGGCCCCGCGGAGCCCGCCCGCGCCCGGCGCCGGGCCCCGCACGGAGCCCGGCTCATACCTCTGCGTAGTCGAGCCGGTGGCTCACATCGGCGCCGGCCCCCGTCTCCGCCTCCGTCGCCGGTCGGGCCGCCTGCTTCCGAAGGTATACCGCCCAGGTGAGCGCCGAGCACACGGCGTAGAAGCCGAGGAAGGCGACGAACGCGGCGGTGCCCGTGCCCGCCTCCTGCTGGAAGGACTGCCGGAAGGCGAGATTGACCCCCAGCCCGCCGAGTGCGCCGACGGCCCCGATCAGCCCCATGGAGGCGCCGGAGAGCCGGCGCCCGTACCGGGCGGCGTCCTCCCCCGTCCTCCCCCTGGCCAGGGCCTTCATCTGGAAAATGCCGGGGATCATCTTGTACGTCGAGCCGTTGCCGAGGCCGCTGAGCAGGAAGAGCGCGGTGAAGCCGACGAGGAACACGGGCAGCGACTCGGTCACCGAGGCGAAGATCACCACGACGGTGGCCGCCGCCATCCCCCCGAAGTTCCACAGCGTGATGCGGGCGCCGCCGTGCCGGTCGGCGAGCCTGCCGCCGACGGGCCGTATCAGCGAGCCGAGCAGCGGACCGGCGAAAGTCAGCGATGCGGCCTCCAGGGGCGTGCGCCCGAACTGGGTCTGGAGCACCAGGCCGAAGGCGAAGCTGTAGCCGATGAAGGAGCCGAACGTCCCGATGTAGAGCACCGCCATGATCCAGGTGTGCCGGTCGCGTACGGCCTCCTTCGCCGCCCCGGTGTCGTTCTTCACCGGCGCCAGGTTGTCCATGAACAGCGCGGCGCAGACGGCGGCGGCGACGATCAGCGGGAGGTAGACGGCGAGCACGATCCGGGGGTGCGTGGCGCCCGCCGTCCCGATCACCAGCAGCCCGACGAGCTGCACGACCGGCACGCCGATGTTCCCGCCGCCCGCGTTGAGGCCGAGCGCCCAGCCCTTCTCGCGCAGCGGGAAGAAGGAGTTGATGTTGGTCATGGACGAGGCGAAGTTGCCGCCGCCGAGCCCGGTGAGCGCGGCGACGGCCATGAAGGTGGTGTACGAGGTCCCCGGCTCCATCACCGCGTAGGCGGCGCCGGTCGGCAGGAGCAGCAGCAGGGCGCTGACGACGGTCCAGTTGCGGCCGCCGAAGCGGGCGACGGCGAAGGTGTAGGGGACCCGCACGAGGGCGCCGACGAAGGTGGCCATGCCGATGAGGAAGAACTTCCCGGCCGGGTCGATCCCGTACTCGGGCCCCATGAACAGGACCATCACGGACCAGAGGGTCCAGATGGAGAACCCGATGTGCTCGGAGAGCACGGAGAAGAGCAGATTGCGCCTGGCGGTCCGGCGCCCCGTCCGCTCCCAGAAGTCGGTGTCCTCCGGATCCCAGTGCTCGATCCATCGTCCCCGTCCGGCGCCGGGTGCCGGATCGGTGGTCGTCGGGCCAGTCATCGCGCCTCCACTGACGGTGCGGTTCGGTGACCTCTGAGGGTAGGGACGGCGCGTTTCACCGGGATGCCGCGAGATGACCGGCGCGCAACCTTGGTCTCACCCGGTGGTGGGCGCGACTGTGAGACCGGCCGCCGGCCCGTCTGCCGCCGCCCTCACCAGCGCGTCGCCGTGAAGTCGACCGGCCGTGGCCGCAGCGTGGCGGTGCGGGTCACCAGGGCCCGCATACGCCGCCGCGCCTCGGCGGCGGGCAGGTGCTTCCGGTCGCCGTGGCCGGGGAGCAGCCACTCGAAACGCAGGGCGTCGGCCGTACGGGCCAGGGAGGCGGCCAGCGCCTCGATGGAGTACCAGGTGACGTTCTCGACCACCTCGATGTCGCCGGTGGTGCGGGACCAGTAGAAGCTGTCGCCGCTGAAGCAGTACCGGTCGTCGGCGACGTACACCACGCTGCCGCGCGTGTGGCCGGGAAGCGGATGGGCCACGACACCGTCGGTGATCTCGACGGCTTCGGTGCCCCGCAGCACCTGGTCGGCGTCGGGTGCGGCGGCGAGGTCGCCCTCGTGGATCCAGAGCCGGGCGCCGAACCGGTCGGCGTACGCGCGGCCGTGTGCCGCGTGGTCCTGGTGGGTGAGCAGGACGTCGGAGACGGGGCCGAGCGCTTCGAACCGGGCCGCCAGCGCCTCGCTCCAGCGCGGGGTGTCCACCATGACCTGGCCGCCGGACGGGCGCCGGACGAGATAGGAGTTGGCGGCCGCGGTCATCGGGGCGTTGTGTCCGCAGAGGGAGACGGTGGCGTCGAACGGCAGCGGGTAGGGGTCGAGATCCCGGTCCAGGCGGTGGCCGGCCGGCGGGCGCACGGACCGGGTGTGACAGGCGAAGGCGGCGGCGTGGAGCAGATGTTCCTCCGCGGCGTCGAGCGGCTGGCGTACGACGGCGGAGCGCCCGTCGACCTCGTCTATCAGTCCCGGTGCGAGCTGGCGGGAGACGTCGCAGTTCGTGCAGCGGTCGTCCACGTGCCAGCCGGCGTCGGTGGCGGCCGTTCGGGTCCGGGTGGAGGTGTCGTTCACGGTGTCACTCCTGTGCGGTTCGGCCCTGTCCCGTACCGGTCGCGTACGGGACGGCGTCGCGGCCGGGTACGGGTCGGGTACCGGCCGGACGGGAACGAGAATCCCCCTCCCCCGCGGGAAAGCGGAAGGGGGTCCCGATCTTGTTTCTCGGCGCCGCGGGCCATCTCACGGACCCGCGTGGCACTCCGCTTTTGGCGCGAACATGACACTATTGCCGCCCACCACCAGCCTCGGCCCACCGCCCCCGCACGGCTCCAGCCAGACCCGCACCCGCCCGCAGGCGCACCGCGTGTAGACGACGGTTCCCTCGGCGACCGTGTGGCGCGACGCCTCCTGGAGCGGGGCCTCGACGGGCCAGCCGCAGTCGGCGCAGGCGGCGATGTCCTCGGGACGGATATCTGTCGGATCAGCTTCCATACGGCCAAGCGTCCGCCCTCGGACCGTGCGCGTCCATCGCATCTTTCGGGACGGAACCATGCCGAAACAGCGTACGAATGGCGCACGATGGAGGGCGTGATCAATCTGCGCCTCCTCCAGACGCTGCGCGTCATGAACGCGCAGGGCACCGTCGCGGCCACCGCCCGCGCGCTGAACCTCTCGCCGTCCGCCGTCTCCCAGCAACTGCGCCAGCTCTCCCGCGAGGTCGGCGCCGAGCTGTGGGAGCCGGACGGCCGACGGATCCGCCTCACCACGGCGGGCTGCGTCCTGCTGCACCACGCGGACCTGCTCAGCGCCCAGTGGGAACGCGCCAGGGCGGACGTCGCCGAGCACGGCGGCGGCTCGTACCGGACGCTGCGCATCGGCGGCTTCGCGACCAGCATCGGCCCGCTCCTCGCGCCCACCGCGCAGCAGCTGCGCGACGCGTCGCCGTCGACGCGTACGACCGTCGCGGACATCGACACCCGCCACTGCTACGAGCAACTGCTGGCCGGAAAGCTCGACATCGCCGTCCTCACCCCACTGCCCGGCAGCCCCACCATGGACGATCCCCGCTTCGACCAGCGGCCGCTGATGGACGACTACCTGGACCTCGTCGTCCCGGCGGCGCACCCGCTGGCCGGCTGTGAGCGCGTCGAGCTGTGCGAGACGGCCGACGACGACTGGATATCGCCGCACCACGAC
The DNA here is from genome assembly GCF_010384365.1 of Streptomyces sp. S4.7. Lineage (NCBI taxonomy): Bacteria > Bacillati > Actinomycetota > Actinomycetes > Kitasatosporales > Streptomycetaceae > Streptomyces > Streptomyces sp. S4.7. Next base: position 2,651,024 of record NZ_CP048397.1, read on the forward strand.
CAGAGACGCCTGATCGAAGCGCTCTGCGCCGCGTCCGGCTTCGCCCCGCGGATGGTCCACCACGCCGACGAGTGGCCGGCGGTGCTCTCGCTGATCAGCCACGGCCTCGGCATCTGCCTCGTGCCGCGGCTGGTCCCCCTCACCACCCATCCGGAGCTGGTGAGGCTCTGCGTCACCGGCGACCCGCCGCCCTTCCGGCGGGTCCTGACCTGCGTACGGCGCGGCAGCGGTACCCAGCCGACGATCAGCGACGGTCTGGCGAGCCTGCGTGCGCGGGCGGCGCTGAGCCCGTGGGCCGACTAGAGCCGTTCGAGCCGTTCGAGCCGTTCGGCCAGAGTCTCGGCCGCCGTCTGGCCGCGACGTCCTCGACCCACCCGAAGGCCAGGATCGCGACCGCCAGCAGCGGCCAGATCAGCACCAGCGTCAACGCCGGGTAGGCGGCGTCCAGTTGCTCCCCGTACTTCCACATGTCGGGAATCTTCCAGAGCTGGTCGATGATCGGTACCGTCGCCATGATCAGCAGGTTGTGCCAGAGATAGATCGTCACGGCACGGTTGTTGGCGAGAGTGATCGTGGAGTCGAACTGCGCCAGTTTCCCGGGCAGTTTCCGCCACGACGGCGAGTACTGGAGCAGGATCGCGCAGAACCCGAGCGACCAGGTCGCCTGGGCCAGCGGGATCTCGTCCAGGTTCCAGCCCTCGTCGGTGAGATGCCCCGACGCCCACCAGATCCCGAAGGCCATGACGAACGCGGCGAGCGAGACCGTGATGTAGCGCGGCACCTTCTTGAACATGCCGTCGTTGTGCGCGAAGCCGAGGATCCAGCACGCGCCGTAGACCGCGAAGTCGGTGAGCGCCAGCCCCGCCTCGCCGGGGATCTCCACCAGACCGGTGCCGATGACGGCGGTCAGCGCGAGCGGCGCCAGCAGCGTCGCCCACGGCACCCGCCGGAAGGCCCACAGCAGCAGCGGCGACGCCAGCACGAACCAGAGGTACGCGCGGATGTACCAGAGCGGCCCGGCCGCCTGGTCCGCCCACGACTGGTCCAGCCAGCCGCCCTCCGAGCCGCTCTCCCACGGATACGGCGGCGCCCCGACCGGCAACAGATAGTTGGCCAGCTTGAGGAACCACCACAGCCCCTCCTCCCTGACCGGCTTCCAGCCCATCGCGAACATCACCGGCACGACGACCAGCGCGAACGCCCACATCGGCGGCAGCAGCCGCCGCATCCGGCCCCTGATGACACCCGGCGAGGGCCGGGCCAGCGAGCGCGCCATCAGCGAACCCGCCAGCGCGAACATCACACCCATGGAGGGGAAGAGAATCGTCAGCCAGGCCCAGCCGAAGATGTGGTAGACCACCACCCGCCCCAGCGCGATCGCGCGCAGCAGGTCGAGATAGCGGTCCCTGCCGGACGGACGCCCGGCGCCCTCCGCCGGCCCCGCTTCCGGCCGCGCGCCTCCCTGCGCCCTGTTCCTGGCTCGCGGAACACCTCCGGTGTCCCCGGCGGCCACTCCCCCGGTGCCGACGAAACCGCCGCTCATGCCACCGGCCTCCGAACGTCCTCGCGCCGCCGCCCGGTCGTGGCCCCCGGTGCCTCGACGGCGCCCGTGCGGCGCAGCTTCTGCCAGCGGAGCCGGCCGCCGGTGAGTGCCGTGATCCAGGACTGGAGCAGCACGACGTACATGAGCTGCCGGTAGAGGATCTGCTGGAGGGGCAGCGAGATCAGATGGATCATGCGTTCGCCGTCGAGCCGGAAGGCGTACGCGGCGCAGACGGCCTGTACGGCCAGCACACCCAGCCACGCGATGACGGTGTTCCTTGTGGGGCCGAAGATGAGCCCGTACAGGAGGAACACGTCGATGAGCGGCGCGAGCAGCGGGAACAGCACCATGAACAGCGAGACCAGCGGCAGTCCGACCCGGCCGAAGCGGCCCGAGGGCCCGCGCTCGATCACCGCGCGGCGGTGCTTCCAGATCGCCTGCATCGTGCCGTAGCTCCAGCGGTAGCGCTGGGACCACAACTGCTGCACGGACTCCGGCGCCTCGGTCCAGGCGCGGGCGCGCTCCGCGTACACGACCCGCCAGCCGTCGCGGTGCATCGCCATGGTGATGTCGGTGTCCTCGGCGAGGGTGTCCTCGCTCATCCCGCCGACCCGCTCCAGGGCCTGGCGGCGGAAGGCGCCGACCGCGCCGGGGATGGTGGGCATGCAGCGCAGCACGTCGTACATCCGGCGGTCCAGGTTGAAGCCCATCACGTACTCGATGTGCTGCCAGGCGCCGATGAGGGTGTCGCGGTTGCCGACCTTGGCGTTGCCCGCGACGGCCCCGACCCTCGGGTCGCCGAACGGCTGGACCAGCTCACGCACGGTGGACGGCTCGAAGACGGTGTCCCCGTCCATCATCACGACGAGGTCGTGACCGGCGTGCGCGATGCCGTTGTTGAGCGCGGCGGGCTTCCCGCTGTTGACCTGCCGTACGACCTGGACACCCGGCAGCCACATCGCCTCGACGATGTCCGCCGTGCCGTCCGTCGAGCCGTCGTCGATGACGATGACCTCGATGGGATGGTCACTCTCCATCAGTGAGCGGACCGTGTTGGCTATGCACTCGCGTTCGTTGTACGCGGGCACGAGCACCGTCACCGGTTCGGTGACCGGCTCGCCCCAGCCGAAGCCGCGCCGCCGCACCTTGCGCGCGTGCGCGAAGGAGAGCACCAGCATCAGCCCGAACCGCCCGATGACCAGCACACCGATCACGGCGAGCCCGGCCACCAGTACGGCGGTGGTGCCCTCCGAGACGGCGACGGCCCCGACGAACGCCTTGCCCTTGAGCAGTTCGACTCCGGAGACGGGCGTATGGGCGCTCGGGGCGCCCAGCGCCTCGGTGAGGTTGGCGAACTCGTATCCGCGCTCCTGCATGCTCGGCAGGAAGCGGCCCAGCGCGGTGACGGTCTGCGAGCGGTCGCCGCCGGAGTCGTGCATCAGCACGATGGAGCCGCGGGTGCCCTCCGGTGTGGCCCGCTCGATGATCTCCTCGACACCGGGACGCTTCCAGTCCTCGCTGTCGGTGTTGTTGAGCACGGTGATGTAGCCGAGGCTGCCGATGTACTCGGTGACCGGCCAGGACTTGTCGTCCATCGCGTCGGCGAAGGAGGAGTACGGCGGCCGGAACAGCGAGGTGCGGATGCCGGCCGCGCCCGCCAGCACGAGCTGGTTCTGTGTCAGCTCCCAGTCGATGCGGGACTTGGTCTGGTACGCGAGATCCGGGTGGTTGAAGGTGTGCAGGCCGATCTCATGGCCCTCGGCGACCATCCGTCGCACCAGGTCGGGATGGCGCGAGGCCATCGTGCCGGTGACGAAGAAGACGGCGTGCGCGTCGTATTCCTTCAGCTTGTCGAGGACCTTGGGCGTCCACTCGGGGTCCGGTCCGTCGTCGAAGGTCAGCACGAGCCTGTGGTCGGGGACCTTCAGCGCCTTGGGGGTGGTCGTCCCACGCGCGTCTATGACCGGGCCGCCCTTGAGGATCCGGTCCGGCACCTGGTCGGTGGCGGCCGGGGGGCGTACGCGATGGTCCGCCAGGATCTCGCTGTGCACATAGCCGCGCAGCATCAGCATCGCGAGCAGGGCGACGAGCAGCAGCGAAGGCAGCAGATAGCGCATGGGCAGTCTGCGTCCGGCGACGCGACCCCGCTTCTGCTTGTGCTGGCCGTGCTTGTGGGACGGGGCCCGTCTGCCAGAAGAGGTCATTTTTACTGGGCGCCTTCCGCGACTGCGTGCTGGCCGTCCTGCACGACGGGTGGATCGACGGGCGCGGAGTCCGAGGGAGTGGGGTCCGTGCCGGGATCGGGGCCGGGATCGACCGGTCCTCCCGGGTCGGACTCACCGGGGTCGGGGTCGGGGTTCTCTCCCGGGCCCGGATCGGCGTCGCCGGGGTCCGGCTTCGGATCGGTCTTCCCGGGCTTCGGGTCGGGGTCCGGCTTACCGGAGGCCGAGCCTGACGGGTCGGGGTCGTTCGACGCGCCGGGGCTCTCGCCGGGCGCGGACGGTGTGCCGGAGACGGAGTCCGCCGGGCTGGGGTCGAGGCCCCCCGCGCCGGGCGTGGCCACCACGGTGGGCCGGTCCGTCGGGGGCGGCTGTATCTCGACCTTGTCGGAGTCGCGCTTGTCACTGACGCCGGGTATCTGGAGCCAGGGGGCGCTGGAGCTGCCGCCGACCAGGGCCGCGACCAGCGCGACGGCGTAACAGGCGCTCGCTATCGCCAGCACCCAGCCCAGACGCCGGAGCTTCTTGCTCCGACGGCCGCTGGCGTCGACGAAGACGGGGCCTTCGGCGCTGTCCGCGGCCCGCGCCGCGGGCATGCCGGTGGCCTCTGTGGTCCGGCCGGGCAGTTCGGAGAGCTGCCGCCCCAGACCGTCGAGCTCGACGGTGACGTCCATCGGCTCATGCGTATGCCCTTTTCGGGCATCTTCTCGCCAATTGTCCACTGCTGTACGCACATCCCCCACAAGATCACTGGGTGCGTGCATGAACATGGCCGGAATTCGGCCGTCGGCCGGGCCCCCACCCGAACCGAGCGCCCCCCAACCACTTGCACCCGGACCCAGAATGTAGCGCACGGCGACCACACACGTGCTCCTGCTTCACCAGTTGATATGCATCTGTACGAGTTCGCTGCCGAAGGACCGATCTTGACGCAAAAATTCCGGCCATGCGGTCCGTTCTCGCGGAGCGGCCCCACGGCCCTGAACTGCCCTTGTTCCAGGGCGTTGTGACCCGGGACGGCAGGGGCCGGCGGATACATGAGGGACATCGCACCGCGCCGCGCCGGGGCGCTGTGTCCGACATCACGACGTCCGGCGCACGGCGAAGGCCCCGCTGCCAGCGGCAGCGGGGCCTTCGCCTCACATGGGAACTGTGGAGATGGCGGGAATCGAACCCGCGTCCAACGGTGCGGAACCAGGGCTTCTCCGAGTGCAGTTCGCTACGTTTTTACTCGGCCCCGGAGGTCACGCGAACAAGCCTCCGACAGGCCCAGTCACTGTTTGATTTCCCACCGTGTCCCGTGACCGAACGCGGTGGTTTAGTTCCCTAGTTGATGCCAGGATCCGGGTCGGGAACACCCCCGGGCTGACACTCCACGGAGTCTTCGCTAGCTGCTAATTAAGCAGCGAGAGCGAAGGTGGAGGAATCGCGCTTGGAATTGGCGATTATTGTTTGCGACATATGGTTAACGAGATCATTGCCGCTTCCTCGACTCGCTTCCCCTGCCTCGACATCCGCTGTCGAAACCGATCATCCCCATGTTGATTTTTCAAACGCTGTCCCTGCTCTGCGGGACGTCAACCATCGTACGTGACCAACGCGGGCCGCGGCCACCTTATTCCGCCCGTCGGGCGATCAGGCGCGCTGACGTCGGCGTACCGCCGAGACCGCGCGCTCCGTCTCCCGCCGGTCCTGCTTCTCACGGAGCGTCTGGCGCTTGTCGTACTCCTTCTTGCCCTTCGCCAGCGCGATCTCGATCTTGGCCCGGCCGCCCTTGAAGTAGAGGGCCAGCGGCACGATCGTGTGACCGGACTCGTTCGACTTCTGCTCCAGCTTGTCGATCTCGATCCGGTGCATCAGCAGCTTCCGCTTGCGCCGCGCCGAGTGGTTGGTCCAGGTGCCCTGGGTGTACTCGGGCACGTGCACGTTGTGCAGCCACGCCTCATGGTCGTCGATCTGTACGAAGCCGTCCGCCAGGGAGGCGCGTCCCTGGCGCAGCGACTTGACCTCGGTACCCGTCAGCACGAGACCGCACTCGTAGGTGTCGAGAATGAGGTAGTCGTGCCGCGCCTTCTTGTTCTGCGCGACCAGCTTGCGCCCTGTGTCCTTTTCCTTTGCCATAGTGCGTTCATTTTCGCACTACGACCCGCCTCCGAGGCCACTCAATACTGTGCGGGCCCGCTCCTGGGCCCGTTCGGCCACGACCAGGTCGGGCGTGATGCCCCTGTCGTCGACCTTGTGACCTGCCGGTGTGCGGTAGTGCCCGACCGTCAGCTCGGCCACGGAACCGTCCGGCAGCCGGCTCGGCATCTGTACGGAACCCTTGCCGAAGGTGGGCGAACCGACGGTGATCGCCCGGCCACGGTCCTGGAGGGCGCCGGTGACCAGCTCGGCGGCGCTCATCGTGCCGCCGTCGACGAGCGCGACCACCGGCCGCTCGGTGTCGCCGCCCGGGTCCGCGTACAGGGACCGCTGCTCACCCCGTATGTCGTAGGTGGCGACCAGGCCGCCGTCGAGGAAGGCGGAGGCCGCCTGGACGGCTTCGGTGATCAGCCCGCCCGCGTTCCCCCGGAGGTCGAGGAGGACGCCGGTCCCCCTGGGGGCCTCCAGCACCGCGTCCCTGATCTGCTTGCCGCTGCCCTTCGTGAAGGCGGCCACCTTGATCACGAGCGCGCCGTCGGCGCCGGTGTGGAGTGTGACGGCGTCCGTACTGAGGCTGGCCCGGCGCAGCGTCTGGCTCCACTCGTGCCCCTCGCGCGCCAGACCGAGGACCACGGTGGTGCCCGCGGAGGCGTCCTCGGACTCGCCGGTGTCCCGGTCCCTGCCGTCACCGCGCAGCAGCGCGACGACCTCGGTCACGGGGCGCCGGCCGACCGGTTCGCCGTCGATCGTACGGAGGATGTCCCCGGCCTTGATCCCGGCCAGCGCCGCGGGGCCGCCGGGCTGGACCTTGCTCGCCGCGATCCGGCCGTCGGCCAGCCGCTTGGCCGAGAGACCCACCCCGGTGTACTTGCCGTCGAGGGCCTGCTCGAACTCCTCGTACTCACCCTTGTCGTACACGGCGCCCCAGCGGTCACCGCTGCGGCTGACGACGTCCTCGGCGGCCTCGGTGCCGGACTTACCTTCGGCCATGGCCTCGGCGGCGGCTCTCGCGACCTCGTCCCTGTCGGCCGTGGAGGCGACGGAGCGGGTGCTTATGCGGGCGGCTTCCTCGTCGGCACGAGGCAGCGAGTCGGTGGCCGCGGCGGTGGCGAGCACACTCGCGAAGAGCACGGTCAGGGCCGCCCCGCGGTAGAAACCGTGGGGCCTGAGGCGATTTTCGGGGCCCGGCATGGCGCCGAGTCTAGGACAACCCCCGGCGCCGCAGAGCGGCTTGGCGAGACGACGCCAGGGGCCATTGTCACACCTTGAGGTACTTGCGCAACGCGACGGAAGCGGCCACGGCCGGCATGAGCAGACCGATCACCAGCACCAGCGGAAGGACGGCCAGCACCGCGTCCCACCCGATGAAGTTGACCAGTTGCATCTTGTCCGCGAGCGCGAGTCCGCCGTCGATCAGGAAGTAACGCCCGGCGAGCAGCAGTACACAGGCGACGACACCGCCGATCAGTCCGGCGAACGCGGCCTCCATGATGAACGGCATCTGGATGTAGAAACTCGACGCTCCCACCAGCCGCATGATGCCGGTCTCCCGCCGTCTGCTGAACGCGGACACCCGGACGGTGTTCACGATCAGCATCAGGGCAATGACAAGCATCAGCGCCATCACTCCGAGCGCGGCGACGTTCATGCCCTGCATCAAGTTGAAGAGGTTCTCCAGGATGTTGCGCTGGTCCGCGACGGACTGCACACCGTCCCGGCCCTCGAAGGCGGTCGCCACCACCTTGTACTTCTCCGGGTCCTTCAGCTTGACCCGGAACGACTCCTGCATCTGGTCCGGGGTGATCATCCCGGCGATGGGGGTCTCGCCGTACTGCTCGCGGTAGTGCTTGTACGCCTCGTCTGCCGTCTCGTGGTAGACCTCGTCGACGATGTCCATCTTGTCGAGGTCCGTCTCGATGGTCTTCCGCTGATCCGCGGTGACCGGGCCCTTCTCGCACTTGTCGGTGGTCTCGGCGTCTCCCTTGTTGCACAGGAAGATCGAGACGTTGACCTTGTCGTACCAGAAGTCCTTCATCACGCTGACCTGCTCGCGCATGAGCAGTGCGCCGCCGAACAGCGCGAGCGAGAGGGCTACGGAAATGATGACGGCGAACGTCATCGTCAGATTTCGGCGGAGACCGACGCCGATCTCCGACAGGACGAACTGGGCGCGCATGGCGTCCTTTCAGCTTTCGATGCTCTTCGCGTTGCTCAGTGCTGGTAGCCGTAGACGCCTCGCGCCTGGTCTCGCACGAGACGGCCCTTTTCGAGCTCGATGACACGCTTGCGCATCTGGTCGACGATGTTCTGGTCGTGCGTCGCCATCACGACAGTCGTGCCGGTGCGGTTGATGCGGTCCAGCAGCTTCATGATGCCGACGGAGGTCTGCGGGTCCAGGTTGCCCGTCGGCTCGTCCGCGATCAGCAGCATGGGGCGGTTGACGAAGGCCCGCGCGATCGCGACGCGCTGCTGCTCACCACCGGAGAGCTCACCGGGCATCCGGTCCTCCTTGCCGCCGAGTCCGACGAGATCGAGGACCTGGGGGACGGATTTACGGGTCTCGCCACGGGACTTGCCGATGACCTCCTGTGCGAAGGCGACGTTCTGCGCGACGGTCTTGTTCGGCAGGAGGCGGAAGTCCTGGAAGACCGTGCCGAGTTGACGGCGCATGCTCGGGACCTTCCAGTTCGACAGGCGCGCGAGGTCCTTGCCGAGGACGTGCACCATGCCGTGGCTGGCGCGCTCCTCACGGAGGACGAGCCGCAGGAAGGTCGACTTGCCGGAGCCCGAGGAGCCCACCAGGAAGACGAATTCCCCCTTCTCGATGTCGAGGGACACATCGCGCAGGGCGGGGCGGTTCTGCTTCGGATAGGTCTTGGAGACGTTGTCGAATCGGATCACGGGTGCACCACGTCGGCCGGGAGTAGGTGAGCGAGACCTTACGCGAACCGGCGAGGGCCGCGCAGTCGGCCACCGGGGTTGGTCCTGGCGTGGGCGATTTGTCACGGATGACGGCCGGCCGCCCGCGGGGACGGACCGGGCGCAATCCGACGGGGCGCGCCGAATCGAGCGAGAGCTGGCACAGTGGTACGGGGAACGGTCGCGTTTCCCGGAGCGTTGGGCGCAGAGAGTGACCGCGGCTCCGCGGCGCGGGAGGAGAAGAGCGCATGACCTTTGATCGGCTGGTGTGCGCCAACTGCGCGGGACCGGTCAGTGAGGGCCGGTGCCATGTCTGCCGTGCGAACAGGCAGCGGCTGGAGCAGGAGGGCCCTCTCGGCGGCCTGAGCCCCATGGCGCTGCTCACTCTGCTGGTGGTGCTGATAGCGGCGGTGGCGCTGGTGGCGGTGGGGCATCAGACGGCCTGAGCCGTCCCCGAGCATGCGGAAGGGCCCGGACACCGGTTGGGTGTCCGGGCCCTTCCCTGCGTGCGGGACGCCTGAAGCGGGTGCTCAGGCAGCCGTGGCGCGGTTGCCGACCAGACGCGGGAGCATCCGGAAGCCGATGCCACCGGCGATCATGGTCGCGGCACCGATGAGCAGGAAGGTGGTCTCGGCGGCGCCGGTCTCCGCCAGCTCCTCCTTGGCCTCGCCCTGCTCGACCGGCTGCGAACCGGCGTTGTCGGTGTCGGTACCGCCCGTGGTGCCGGCGCTGGTGCCGGCGTCGGCACCACCGGTCTGACCCTCGTCGGTGCCACCGCTCTGACCCTCGGCGGCGCCTTCGGATGTGCTGCCTTCATTGGCGCCTTCGGAGGTGCCTTCGGAGGTGCCCTCGGAGGTGCCCTCGCTGGTGCCTTCCGAGGTGCCCTCGGACGTACCTTCGCTGGTGCCCTCGGAGGTGCCCTCCGACGTACCCTCGCTGGTGCCCTCGGACGTACCCTCCGACGTACCTTCGGAGGTTCCCTCGGACGTACCCTCGCTGGTGCCTTCCGAGGTGCCCTCGGACGTACCCTCGCTGGTGCCCTCGGAGGTGCCCTCGGAGGTGCCCTCGGAGGTGCCCTCGGACGTACCTTCGGAGGTGCCCTCGGACGTGCCCTCCGTGGTACCGACGACTGTGTTGCCGCCGTCGGTGCCTTCGGTGCTGCCCTCCGTGGTGCCCTCGGTGTCACCGAGGCCGAGGCCGACGTCCAGGCCGTTCTCGTTGACGTCCGCGTTGGCGCTCAGGCCACCGACGTTGACATCGATACCGACGGCCGAAGCGGCGCCCGCGGCGGTCAGCGAAGCACCGGCTGCGATCACCGCGCCGGCGGCTATCCGCGCTACGCGGATCCGCGTCTTCTTGGTCATGTGCTTGCTACCCCCAGTAGCTGATCGTGAGTGGTGCAGCGGTCCGGGGCCGGCCGGTTGGGGGTCCGTGCGTGCGGGTCCCCCGAATCACACGCGCCCCGGAAATACGCATGCCGCGCGTCACCATTCCGAGTTTTCGCATAAGCGTCAAGGTCGTTGCGCGCACGTTGCCCGGTTTTCAAGCCAGTTGTCCGCCGGGTGAGGGGTAACTGTGACATAAACGGGAACTGCCGCCTCCAGGACGGCAGTTCCTTTGTCGACAAAGCGAGTCCTTTGCGAGGACTGCCAGTTGGCCTCTGACCTCGGCCGGAGCATTTGGGAGGTGGCTCAGCGTTCCTGCTGCTTGCGCCAGCGGATTCCGGCTTCGAGGAAGCCGTCGATCTCGCCGTCGAGCACGCCCTGCGGATTGCCCACCTCGAACTCCGTACGGAGGTCCTTGACCATCTGGTACGGATGCAGGACGTACGAACGCATCTGGTTGCCCCACGAGTTGCCGCCGTCGCCCTTGAGGGCGTCCATCTTGGCCTGTTCCTCCTGGCGGCGGCGTTCGAGCAGCTTCGCCTGGAGGACGTTCATGGCGCTGGCCTTGTTCTGGATCTGCGAGCGCTCGTTCTGGCAGGAGACGACGATGCCGGTCGGGATGTGCGTGATCCGGACCGCGGAGTCCGTGGTGTTGACGCCCTGGCCGCCGGGGCCCGAGGCGCGGTAGACGTCCACGCGCAGCTCGGTCTCGTCGATCTCGACATGGTCGCTGGACTCGACGACGGGCAGCACCTCGACGCCCGCGAACGAGGTCTGGCGGCGGCCCTGGTTGTCGAACGGCGAGATGCGGACCAGCCGGTGGGTGCCCTGCTCGACGGAGAGCGTGCCGTAGGCGTACGGCGTCTTGACGACGAAGGTGGTCGACTTGATGCCGGCCTCCTCCGCGTACGACGTCTCGTAGACCTCGGTCGGGTAGTCGTGCCGCTCGGCCCAGCGGATGTACATGCGCTGGAGCTGCTCGGCGAAGTCGGCCGCGTCGACGCCGCCGGCCTCGGCCCGGATGTTGACGAGCGCCTGCCGCTCGTCGTACTCGCCGGACAGGAGGGTGCGGACCTCCATCTCGTCGAGCGCCTTCTTCACGGAGGCCAGTTCGGACTCGGCCTCGGAGCGGGCGTCGGCGTCGGCCTCGCTCTCGGCGAGCTCGAAGAGCACCTCGACGTCGTCGATCCGGCTCCGGAGCGCCTCCGTCTTGCGCAGCTCCGCCTGGAGGTGCGAGAGCTTGCTCGTGATCTTCTGCGCCGCCTCCGGATCGTCCCAGAGGGACGGGGCGGCTGCCTGGTCCTCCAGGACAGCGATCTCGGCCCTCATCTTGTCGAGGTCGAGGACGGCCTCGATCGACCCCATGGTCGAGGAAAGGGACTTCAGCTCTTCGGATACATCGACGACTGCCACGCACCCAGCCTAACGGCTGACGGCCCGAACCCCGCCGCCGATCCCCGCGGGAATGTTCCTCCTTCGCCGGACGGGCTCGATACGCCCGTCCGTCGATCGAGGAGGAACCGGTCCCCGGCGGTCAGAGGCCTACGGGGTGGGGGACGCCGTCGGCGCCGGGCCCCTGGGGGTGAGCTCCGCGCCGTCGCTGCTCGTCGCCAGCCAGCCCCCGACGCCGAGGACGGCGACCAGCAGAACGGCCGTCACGCCCAGCGTGATGCGCCGCTTGCGGACGGCCTCCGCCTTGTGCCGGGCCGAGCCCGGCCTGCGCTGGCCCGCCGCGCGCGGTGCCCTGGCCGTGCCGCGCGCGCCGCCCGCGAGCTCGTCGGGGGCCGGGACACGCATGCTCGTGTGGGTGTCGCGGTTGGAATCCGGCGCCGCTCCCGGAACGAGGGGGACGGCGCCCCTGCGCCGCGGCTGCTCGTCCGCCGGGGCCCGCGCGGCCTCGGTGTCGCCGTACGCCCGCTCCTCCTCCGTCGGCTCGGCGTCGGGCTCGTCCACCTCCAGGGAGGGGATGCCGGCGAGCTGGGGAAGCTGCTCGCGGAGCCGCGCGGCCAGCTCGGAGGCGCGCAGCCGGGAGGCAGGGGCCTTGGCCAGGCACTGGACGAGGAGCTGCCACAGCTCGTCGGGGATGCCGGGCAGCGGCACGACGGTCTCGGTGACATGGCGGCGCAGGACGGCTCCGGGGTGGCCGCCGCCGAAGGGCGTGAAGCCGGCGAGGAGCTCGTACAGGACCGTGGCGAGCGCGTAGATGTCGACGGCGGCACGCGGCGGCAGGCCCTCGACGATCTCGGGCGCCAGATAGTCCGGGGTGCCGATGATCCTGGTCGCCTTCGTACGGCGGGGCGTGTCGATCAGCTTGGCGACGCCGAAGTCGGTGAGCAGCGCCGGGTGCGCGCCGCCGGGGCCGATGGGGCCTTCCATGTCGAGCAGGATGTTCTCCGGCTTGACGTCGCGGTGGACGACACCGGCCGCGTGCGCGGCGGCGAGGCCGTCGGCGACATCGGCGACGACGGCGACCGCGGCCTCGGGTGCGAGCCTGCGCTCGCGGTCGAGGCGGGTGCGCAGGTCGGTGCCGCGCACCAGCTCCATCACCAGTGCCAGGTCGTTGCCGTCCACGACGAGGTCGCGGACGGCGACCACCCGAGGGTGGTCGAGTCCGAGCAGCGCGGTGCGCTCCTGGACGAAGCGCCCGACCAGTTCCTGGTCGGAGGCGAGGTCCTCGCGCAGCAGTTTGATGGCGACGGGGCCCTCGGGGCCCTCGCCGAGCCACACCGTGCCGGCGCTGCCCCGCCCCAGGATCTGATGGGCGGTGTACCGGCTGCCGATATTCCGTGCCAAGACTGCTCCCTCAGCGGCTGGCTTTGCCCATCAAAGTACGCGGGTATCGGGGTGTTGATTGCCCGGTACCGCGTCAACGTTCACTTCTGCGGGGGAATTGATCCCGCGGGTATCGACAAAGAGACAGAAGCGCCGGAACAGCTCCGGAATCGGTGGGAGCCCCACCGGTTCCGGTCACCGGCGTCGGTGATGTCAGTTGGTTCCGGCGTCCGAACCGCCGAGGTCCTTGACCCAGCCCGACACCGTGTCGACGGTGTCGGTGATCGCGTTCCAGTAGCTCTTGCCCTCGCCGATCCAGCCCTGGAGCGGCGTCAGCTCCCAGACGAGCCAGCCTGCGACGAAGAGCAGGACCAGCGTGAACAGGCAGCCCTTGAGACAGCCGAGGCCGGGGATCCGCATCGGGTTGGCGCTGCGCTGGCGGGGCTGGCGCGGTGCGGGCGGCTGCGGCTGCTGGGGCGCCGGCTGCTGCGGCGGGGAGTACTGCTGTTGCTGCTGCGGAGGCGGCGCGTAGCGCTGTCGCTGGGGCGGGCGGGACTGCTGGGGCGGGTACGGCTGCGGGGCCCGCTGCGGCTGGTGCTGCTGGGGTGGCGGGCCCTGGCGCTGGCCGCCCTGGCCCTGGGGCCGCTGGGGCCTGCGCCTGAGCGGGTCCTGGCTCGGGTCCAGGTACTGGACCTGGGTCTGTTCGTTGCGGTCGCGCGCGGCCCTGAGCTGGTTCTGCCAGGGGTGCGGGTCCTCGGGGCCGGGTCCGGCGCCGGGAGCGCCCGGTCCGCCGGGGCCGACGGGCATGACCGACGTCGGGTCGGACGCGCCGGGCGCGTTCGGAGCGTTCGTCGGCAGAACGCTGGTCGCGGCGGCCGGGTCGTACGATCCCGCGTTGCTCGGCAGCACCTGGGTCGGGTCGGCGGCGCCGGGCTCACCGGGCACCGTGGTGGGAGACGGGTCGGGCGCCAGCAGGGCACCCACGCCCATCGCCGCGTTGACCTGGGCGGATGTCGAGTGCACACCGACGCCGGAGGCGACGGTGCGCAGGGCGCGGGCGAGATTCACGGCGCTGGGCCGCTCGTCGGGCTCCTTACGGAGGCAGCGCTCGATGACCGTCCACAGCGGATCGGGGACGGTGGAGGGGCGGCGGGGCTCCTCACTGAGGTGCCGGTGGAGCACTTCGAGGGCCGTGCCGCCCGCGAACGGAGGACGGCCGGTGACCAGCTCGTACAGCAGGATGCCGGCGCCGTAGATGTCGACCGCGGAGGTCTGCGGGCGGCCCTCGGCGGACTCCGGCGCGACGTACGCGGGCGTGCCGACGAACTCGTGTGTCCGGGTCAGCCCCGGGGAGTCGGCGAGCCGAGCGATACCGAAGTCGGTCAGCATCGGGTGCAGCTGGTCGCCGTCGTCCTTCAGCAGGACGTTGGCGGGCTTCAGGTCGCGGTGCACGACGCCGTCGGCGTGGCTCGCGGCCAGCGCGTCGGCGATCTGGGCCGTGAGCAGCGAGGCGGCGACCGGGCTGAAGGGGCCGTTCTGCCGCAGGTAGTGGTGGAGGTCCGGGCCCTCGACCAGATCCATCACGAGGGCGAGGAGGTCACCCTCGACGACCAGGTCACGGGTCCGCACGATGTTGGAGTGGGTCAGACGGAGCAGGACGGAGCGCTCCCGGAGGAAGCGCATCACCACGTCCGCGTCGTTCGCCAGCTCCTCCTTGAGGACCTTGATCGCGACGGTCTCACCGGGCTGCCCGGCCACGGCGGCCTCGGCGCCGGCGGTCTCCCGCTGACGGGCGCGCCAGACGGTGCCCGTGGCGCCGCGCCCGATGGGCTCCTCCAGGAGGTACTTGCTGCCTACCGGCCGCACGTCATGCGCTCCCTGCTGCTGGTGGTCCTTGCATGGCCCCGGGCCCACCCGGGTGTCCGACCCACTTTAGAGGTCGCACGTGGGTTCCCGTCGCGGTCATGTTCGAGAGGAAGACGCGAGCCTCCTGTGGATGGTTGCCAATCACGTGTACCCGCGAGGTCCGCGGATGATCCCAACCCGTTCCCAACCATGCACTTTTGCACGCACAGCCGACCATTCAAGATCACTTACCCCCGGTCCGTGGGCGTGTTGTCGGTGGCAGGTGCGAAGATGCCACCCAGCACTCGATGTGTGGGGTCGTTCGCTCACCGTCCGTGCCGACCTGTACCGGACGATGTGTCGGTGCCGGGTGGGGGGATTCACACAGGGCAGCACCCCTGCCGGGCACCCCGCGCAGAAGGGACCGCTGACGGCGATGCAGATCCGGCTGACCGTCCTCGCGCCGCGCAGCGGCCATCCCGCGGGGCGCGCGTGCGACGTGCTCGTCACCGCGCCTGCGGGGACGGCGCTCGCCACCGTCGCCTCCGCCCTGGCCACGGCCGTCGCCGGACCCGACGTCTCGGGCGCCGTCGTGCTGTACGCGGGGCGGGAGCGGCTGGACGCGCAGCGCCGCACCCTGGGCGATCCCCCACTGGTGGACGGCGCCGTGCTCTGTCTCCAGGTCCCCGGCGAGGACGAGGCGCCCACCGACGACGTCCCGGCCCAGCTCCATGTGGTCGCGGGTCCGGACGCGGGCGGGGTCCATCTGCTGCACGGCGGGCAGGTCAGGATCGGCCGGTCGGCGGACGCCGACGTACCGCTCGACGATCCGGACGTCTCACGGCTGCACTGCTCGGTGACCGTGGCCGATGACGGTCATGTCTCGGTGGCGGACCTGCATTCCACGAACGGCACGACCGTCGAAGGCGTCCGGGTCGGGTCCCGCGCGGTCCCGCTCCCGGCGGGCGCCCTGCTGCGGCTGGGCGAGTCCGCGCTGCGGCTCACCACGGGCGGCCGGATGCCGACGCTCACGCTCACGCCGGACGGCGAGGGGCATCTGCGGATCACCCCCGGGGCCCAGGAGGGCGCGGGCGGCGACGGCGCGAAAGGCGGCGGGAGCGAAGGCGCGGGTGCGAACGCGGCCTCCGGCGCGACGGGACCGGGGACGGGGGCCGGAGCGGCACCGGGGGCGCACACCACCCCCCGGTCCGGCCCGGAGACGGGGGCGTACGGAACGGGCGGCGCCCCCGGCGGCCGTACGGTCCACGCGTACGGCCGGCGCGGCCAGGGCGGTCCCGGTGGCCCGGCCGTCACCCCCCGCGTGCCCGACCCGCGCACTCCCCGCTCCGACGCCGACACCAGATACGGCGACGCCCTGTACGCGCCGGCGCCCGGCAGCACGGGGCGCCCGCCGCACGACCGCGCCGACAGCGACGACGCCCACGGCGCGGCCGACGACGGCCCGCAGGGACACAGCAGGGCACCCGGCTCCCGCCGTCAGGGCACGCCCATGCGCGGCACGGAGCTGCCCGAGGCGCCGGGCAGGCGGCGCGGCGGCATAGGCGCCTGGGCCAGGCGGCTGGCGGGCACGCGTGACGAGCAGTTCCCCGGCGACGACGGCGTCCCGGCGGCCACCGGCTCCGGCGCCCGCCCCACGGGCCGCGCGCGGCCCGACGAGACCTGGCCCGACCCCGCCTCCGTACTGATGACGGCGCTGGGCCCCGGCCCCCGTCTGTGGGAGCGCGGCCCCGGCCATCCCGAATCGCTGGTCCTGCGGCTGGGCACGACGGAGCGGCCGTCCCCCGACGGGTCGGGGTCGCTGCCCTCGGTGCCCGTGACGGTGAGCCTGCGCGAAGCCGGCTCGCTCGGTCTCGCGGGTCCCCGCGAGCGGCTGACCGGTCTCGCCAGGTCGGCCGTGGCGCAGCTCGCCGCCCTGCACTCCCCCGCCGATCTGGAGATCGTCCTGATCAGCGCCGACCGGAACAGAAGTGTGGAGCAGCGCAAGCGGGATTGGGGCTGGCTCGGCTGGCTGCCGCACACACGGCCGGCCCACGGCCAGGACTGCCGGCTGCTCCTCGCCTACGACCGCGATCAGGCCGCCGCCCGGCTGGGCGAGCTGACGCGCCGGCTGGACGACGGGCCGCTCGGTGCGGCATGGGCGTCGGCCGACAGCGGGTCCGTGGCGGAGGCGGCCGGGAGGTACGCGGGGACGTCCACGCTCGTGGTGGTGGACGGCGATCCCGGTTCGGCGGCGCTGCGCGAGACCACGGCGCGGCTGGCCGGTGCGGGCTCAGTGGCCGGTGTCCATGTGATCTGTCTGGCCGAGACTCCCGCTGCCTCGCCCGACTCCCCGCCGGCGGCGACCTACGAGACGGCGTGCGCGGCCTCGACGGCCTTCCGGGAGTGCGGGGCGGTGGCCCTGCTGAGCGGCGATGTGGCGACGGCGCTGCGGCTGCTGCGCACGGCGGTGGGCCGGCCCGCCGGGCCCGGCACGGTCGCGACGGTGGACGCGGTGTCCCCGGCGTGGGCCGACCGTTTCGGCCGGGCGCTGGCCCCTCTCCGTACGGAGGCGGGCGGCTTGGCCGCGGGGCGGCGCAGGCAGGCGGCCGTGCTGCCGCGTACGGCGCGACTGCTGGACGAGCTGGGGCTGGCGCGGGCGACCCCCGCGTCCCTGATGGCGCGCTGGGCGTCGGCGGCGGGCAGCACCACGGTTCTGGGCACCGGGCCGCACGGCCCGGTGACGGTGGATCTGGTGGAGGAGGGCCCGCATCTGCTGATCGAGGGACCCGCGGGCAGTGGCCGTACGGAGCTGCTGCGGGCCGTCGCGGCGTCCCTGGCGGCCGGTGGCCGCCCGGACAGGCTGGGCCTGCTCCTGGTGGACGGCGCGGGCGGTGAGCGCGGCGAGGGGCTGCTGGCCTGTACGGAGCTGCCGCATGTGACCGAGCACCTGGTGGCGTCGGACCCGGTCCGGATGCGGGAGTTCGCGCAGGCGCTGGGGGCGGAGCTGAAGCGGCGCGCCGAGGTGCTGGGGCGGCTGGACTTCGCGGAGTGGCACAACCGGCGTGAGGTGGCCGAGCGGATGGTGGGCCAGCGGACGCCGAGCCCCGCCGAGCAGCACGGTCAGCGGCGGGAGCGCGCCGAGCACCAGGGCGGCGCGCGGCCCACCGGTCAGGGGGCGCCGACCGGCCGACCCGGGCAGCCGCCCGGCGCCGGCCCGGCGGACGGCGGCACCCTCAGGCTGCGGCAGACCGCTTCCCGTACGCGCGGGGAGCCCGGCCCCGGCCCCGTCCTGCCGAGGCTCATAGTCCTGGTCGACGACTACGACGCCCTGGTCGCGCCCGCGCTGGGCAGTCCGGGCCGCCCCGCGGCCGGTTCGGTCGTCCGGGCGCTGGAGGCGGTGGCGCGCGACGGCGAGCGCCTGGGCGTCCATCTGGTCGCGACGTCGGCCCGTCCCGACCGGACCTCGGAGACGGAGCTCGCGGGCCGGACCCGGCTGCGGGTGGTGCTGGACACGCCGCCGGTGGCGCCGGGCCCGGACGATCCGCTGCCGGGGCGCGGCAGGCTCGGGCATCCGGACGGCCGGGTGACGCCGTTCCAGGGCGGCCGGGTGACCGGCCGGATCCCGCGTACGGCGACGCTGCGGCCCACGGTCGTCCCCCTGGAGTGGGAGCGGATGGGCGATCCGCCGGCCCGCCGGCCGGTGCGCGAACTGGGCAACGGACCGACGGATCTGGCGCTGCTCGCAAGTGCCCTGGAAAGGGCGGCCCGTTCGGTGTCGGCGGTGCCGGTGGGACCGCTGGGGCCGGTCTGACGGAGCCCGTCGACCGGGCGTTCGGCGGGCGTTCGGCGGGGTGTTCGACCGTCGGCCGCCCGGTGGCCGAAAGCGGACATCCTGAGGTCGGAGCGCTTTTTGATCCAGACCTCGGCACCTCGCCGTGTCTTCACATCTCTGAAATTCCCCCTACGTCCGTAAACGACGTCACGAGCCCATCACGATCTTCGAATTGAAGCCCAGGACAGTATTGCGGCCTGCGGTCACGGCGCGTAGGACTTACCGAACGGGACAAGGACGGCGTCGTCGGTTCGCTCGGGGCGCCGGTCCGCATGCGTAAACATGCGTCAAGATCCGCACGCGCACGGGAGAGACGGGGCAGTCATGCGTACAACTCTTAACGGCCGCAAGGCCTTTGGAGCACGCTCAGCGGCACGAGGCACACAGAGAGCGGCGGTGGCGGCCGCGGTCGTCGGCGCCGTGGTACTCAGCGGCTGCGGCGGCGGCTCCGATGACAAGGGTGACGACGGGGCCGAGAGCAAGAAGCCCGCCTCCACGGTCGAACTGCCCAAACTGGACGGCGAGAAGATCGAGGTGGCCGCGGTCTGGACCGGGGCCGAGCAGGAGAACTTCACGAAGGTCCTCGACGAGTTCGAGAAGCGCACCGGGGCGACGGTCACGTTCGTCCCCGCGCAGGACCCGATCGTGAACTTCCTCGGTACGAAGATCGCCGGTGGCAGTCCGCCCGACGTGGCGATGCTCCCGCAGGTCGGCGCGATCACCCAGGCCGTCGAGAAGAAGTGGGCCAAGCCCGCGGGCGCCGAGGCCAAGGCCCAGCTGGCGAAGAACTACAGCAAGGGCTGGCAGGACCTCGGCGCCGTCGACGGCGAGCAGTACGGCGTGTACTACAAGGCCGCCAACAAGTCGCTGGTCTGGTACAACAACACGGCCTTCGAGAACGCGGGCGCGGCCGAGCCGAAGACCTGGAAGGAGTTCCTGACGACCGCGGAGACGATCTCGGCGTCGGGTGTCACCCCGGTCTCCGTCGGCGGCGCCGACGGCTGGACGCTCACCGACTGGTTCGAGAACGTCTACCTGTCGCAGGCCGGTCCGGAGAAGTACGACCAGCTGGCCAAGCACGAGATCAAGTGGACCGACCCGTCGGTGGCCACCGCCCTGACGACGCTCGCCGAGCTGTGGGGCAAGCCCGCCCTGGTCGCCGGCGGCGCGAACGGCGCGCTCCAGACCGAGTTCCCCGCCTCCGTCACCCAGACGTTCACCGGCGGTGACGCCCCGAAGGCCGGCATGGTCTTCGCCGCGGACTTCGCCGGCGTGAACGTCACCGAGGCCGGCGCCAAGGTCGGTACGGACGCGAAGGTCTTCCCCTTCCCGGCCGTGGGCAGCGACTCCCCGGTGGTGACCGGTGGTGACGCGGCCGTGGCGCTCACGGACAGCAAGGGCGCGCAGGCGCTGCTGACCTTCCTGGCCTCCACGGACGCCGCGGAGATCCAGGCGGAGCTGGGCGGCTTCATCTCGCCGAACAAGGGCCTGGACGGCAAGGCGTACCCGAACGACGTGCAGCGTGACATCGCCAAGGCGCTCATCGACGCCGGTGACGACTTCCGCTTCGACATGTCGGACCAGATGCCGCAGTCGTTCGGCGGTACGCCCGGCAAGGGCGAGTGGAAGGCCCTCCAGGACTTCCTGAAGAACCCGAAGGACGTCAAGGGCGCTCAGCAGCAGCTGGAGTCGGACGCCGCCAAGGCATTCAAGAGCTGACGCGGTGAAGTCGGCGACAACAGGGGGCACCGGCACTTCGGTGCCGGCGCCCCCGCCCCCTGCCAAGGGGAAGCGCAAGAGCGTGACAGGCACACGTAAAGGCTTCGCGGTGGCGTTCCTGCTGCCCGCGCTGGTCCTGCTGGGCGCGCTCGTGGTCTACCCGATCGGGTTCTCCGTCTACAGGTCGTTCTTCGACCAGTCCGGCGACGCTTTCGCCGGTTTCGACAACTATGTGGAGATATTCACCGAGGACACCATCCGGACCGCGATCAAGAACAACTTGATCTGGGTGATCGTGGCCCCGACGGTCGCCACCGCCCTCGGTCTGATCTTCGCCGTACTCACCGAAAGGGTGCGCTGGGGAACGGCGTTCAAGCTGATCGTCTTCATGCCGATGGCGATCTCGATGCTCGCCTCGGGCATCATCTTCCGGCTCGTGTACGAGCAGGCCCCGGAGCGCGGCATCGCCAACGCCGTCGCCGTGGGCGTGCACGACACCTTCTCCGAGTCGGCCGGCTATCCGAAGGCGCGCCCGCTGCCGGTGCATCCGCTGAAGGCGGGCGAGGCCAAGGGCTCGTTCGTCACGAAGACGCCGGTCACGGCCGGCACTCCGGTGCTGATCCCGCTGGTCGGCGTGCCGCCGGGCAAGATGCCGTCGGACGCCGAGCCGGCCGAGGCGGCCGGGAGCGGCGGCGGCGAGATCACCGGAACGGCCTGGCTGGACTTCACCAAGGGCGGCGGCGGCAAGCCCAACGTCGTCGACTCCGAGGAACTCGGCCTGCCCGGCCTCAAGATCGAGGCGGTCAAGGACGGCAAGGTCGTCGCGTCCGCCAGCGCCGCCTCGGACGGTACGTTCACCCTGCCGGCGTCGGCCGACGGAGCCCTGCTCCAGCTCCCCGAGAGCAACTTCAGGGAGCCGTACAACGGCGTGGACTGGCTCGGTCCGAACCTGGTGACCCCCGCGATCATCGGCAGCTATCTGTGGATGTGGGCGGGCTTCGCGATGGTGCTGATCGGTGCCGGTCTGGCGAGCATGCCGCGTGAACTGCTGGAGGCCGCACGGGTCGACGGCGCGAACGAGTGGCAGGTGTTCCGCCGGATCACCGTGCCGCTGCTCGCACCGGTCCTGGCCGTCGTGATGGTCACCCTGATGATCAATGTGCTGAAGATCTTCGACCTGGTACTGATCATCGCGCCAGGCTCCTCCCAGGACGACGCGAACGTGCTGGCGCTCCAGCTCTACCGCTCGTCGTTCGGCACGGACGCCAACGTCGGCGTGGGCAGCGCGATCGCCGTATTCCTCCTGCTGCTCGTGATCCCGGTGATGCTCTTCAACATTCGCCGGATGCAGAAGGAGAACCGCCGATGACTACGACTGACACTGCGGTCAAGGCGGAGCGGTCGCTGCCCGCCGACACGACGGCCAAGCCGAAGCCGTCACTGCCGGCCCGGATAGCCGCGAAGGCGGGCAGCGGGGTCGTCCAGGTCTTCCTCATCCTGGTCGCCCTGTTCTGGATGATGCCGACGATCGGTCTGCTGATCTCCTCGCTGCGCGGCTCGTCGGACATCGCGGCGAGCGGCTGGTGGGAGGTCTTCACCAAGCCGGCGCAGCTCACCACCGAGAACTACTCGGAGCTGCTGTCCAACGACATCATCACCAACTCCCTCTGGTCCACGGTGATGATCACGGTCCCGTCGACCGTGCTGGTCGTGGTGATCGGCGCGCTCGCCGGATACGCCTTCGCGTGGATGGACTTCCCGGGCCGCGACTGGTGGTTCATGCTGGTCGTGGGTCTGCTGGTGGTCCCGGTCCAGGTCGCGCTCATCCCCGTCTCCGAACTCTTCGGCGAGATCGGGATCTTCGAGACGACCTTCGGCGTCGTGATGTTCCACGTCGCCTTCGGACTCCCCTTCGCGATCTTCCTGCTGCGGAACTTCTTCGCGCAGATCCCGCGCGAACTCCTGGAGGCGGCCCGCCTCGACGGTGCGGGCGAGATGCGGCTCTTCGCCCGTGTCGTGATGCCGCTCGGCGGTCCGGCGATCGCCTCGCTCGGCATCTTCCAGTTCCTCTGGGTCTGGAACGACATGCTGGTGGCCCTGATCTTCGCGGACTCCGAGTCCCCGCCGATCACGGTCGCCCTCCAGCAGCAGGTACGGCAGTTCGGCAACAACATCGACGTGCTGGCGCCCGGCGCCTTCCTGTCGATGATCATCCCGCTGGCCGTCTTCTTCATGTTCCAGCGGCAGTTCGTCAGCGGCGTCATGGCGGGGGCGGTCAAGTAGGGCCACATCGGGCACCCGTTCGAGGGAGAAGTACGCCAAAAGGGGCGGGCCGGTTCAACTACCGGTCCGCCCGGCGTATTTGTCCCCCGTATGCCACGTCTGGCGTAACCAGGTCACTCCATCGGCCGTTCCCGAGCCATGGCCCGGTTCAGCATCATCGTCCCCGCGTACAAGGTCCAGGCGTACTTGCAGGAGTGTCTGCAGTCGGTGCTCGGCCAGACCTATGAGGACTTCGAACTCATCGCCGTGGACGACGGATCACCCGACGCCTGCGGGACGATCATCGACGAAGTCGCCGCCGCCGACCCGCGTGTCGTCGCCGTGCACCTCCCGGAGAACGAGGGCCTCGGCCCCGCCCGTAACGCCGGCATCGCCCGAGCCACCGGCGACTACCTGATCTTCCTCGACGGCGACGACACCCTCACCCCCGGCGCGCTCCAGACGATCGCCGACCGGCTCAAGGAGACGGACAGCCCCGACGTCCTCGTCTACGACTACGCCCGTACGTACTGGTCGGGCGAGGTGGTCCGCAACATCCTCTCCGACCTGCTCGACGAGAGCGGTCCCGCGCCTTTCCGGCTCATCGACCGGCCGGACCTCCTGCGGGTGCTGATGGTCGTCTGGAACAAGGCCTACCGCCGCGAGTACATCGACCGGCAGGGCTTCGCCTTCCCGCCCGGCTACTACGAGGACACGCCCTGGACCTTCCCCGCGCTGATGGCCGCCGAGTCGATCGCGACGCTCGACCGCGTCTGCGTGCACTACCGGCAGCGGCGCCAGGGAAACATCCTTTCCACCACCAGCCGCAAGCACTTCGACATCTTCGACCAGTACGACCGTGTCTTCGCGTTCATCGACTCACGGCCCGCCCTGGACGCCTGGCGCCCCGTGCTGTTCCGGCGGATGCTCGACCACTTCTCCAAACTCGTCGCCGTACGGGGGCGGCTGCCGCGCCGCAGCCGCCCCGAGTTCTTCCGCCGGGCCCGCGCCCACCACCGCCGCCACCGCACCCCCGGCTCCGCGCCGCTGCTGCGGGCCCGGCTGCGCCACACCCTGCTGCGGTTCGGTGCCCACCGCACGTACCGCGCCCTGTGGACGGCGCAGCGCGTGCAGATGGGCGCCCGGCAGGCCGCCGCGGCCCTGGGCCGGGCCGCGCGCGCCGGGGCGCTGCACCTGCACTACCGGATGCAGCGGTGCCTGCCGGTACGGGAGAACAGGGCGGTCTTCGCGGCGTACGACGGCCGGGGCTACGCCTGCAACCCGGCGGCCATCGAGGAGAAGGTGCGCGAACTCGCCCCGCACATCGACACGTCGTGGATCGGCCGCGCCGAGTACCACCACACCGTGCCGACCGGCACCCGCAGACTGCGCCCCGACAGCTTCGGCTACTGGACGGCGCTCGCCCGCGACAAGTACCTCGTCAACAACGTCAACTTCGACCGGCGCCTGGTCAAGCGCCCGCAGCAGATCCTCCTCCAGACGCACCACGGCACCCCGCTCAAGTCCATGGGCCTCGACCTCCAGGACCACCCGGCCGCCGCACGCCGGACGGAGTTCGACCGGCTCCTGACGGGCGTCGACCAGTGGGACTTCTCCCTCTCGGCGAACCGTCACTCCACCCTCGTCTGGGAGAAGGCGTATCCGGCCGGTCACACGGCGCTCGAATACGGCTACCCGCGCAACGACGTGTTCCAGCGCGCCACTTCGGCCGATGTCGCCCGGCTGCGGGAGTCCCTGGGGATCCCCGAGGGCTTCACGGCCGTGCTGTACGCGCCGACACAGCGCGACTACCGGCGCACCCCGTACGTCCCGCTTGACCTGGAGCGGCTCGCCCAGGCGCTCGGCCCGCGCTTCGTGGTGCTGACCCGCGCCCACCACACGTACGAGGCGCCGCTGCCGCACACCCCGCACCCGCGCATCATCGACGTCTCGGGCCACCACCGGGTCGAGTCGCTGTGTCTGGCCGCCGACGCGCTCGTCACCGACTACTCGTCGCTGATGTTCGACTACGTGAACCTGGACCGGCCCGTCGTCATCCACATCGACGACTGGGAGGCGTACGAGGCGGCCCGCGGCACCTACTTCGACGTCCGGGCGTTCCCGCCGGGCGCGGTGGCGCGCGACGAGGACGATCTGATCGACATCTTCACCACGGACCACTGGCGCGGCTCACGCTCGGCCCAGCTCCGGGCGGCCTTCCGCGCGCGGTTCTGTCCGTACGACGACGGGCTGGCGGCGGAGCGGGTGGTACGCCGGGTGTTCCTCGGCGAGACGACGGGTCTGCCGGAGCCGGTGCCCCTGGCGGACCGCACACCGGCGCCCTCCCCACTGCTGCCCCACCAACGGCACGGACGGAACATGTCGGACGCGGGACGCTGAGCCCGATCGCAGGCCGGGTCGCGGACGCGGCCCGGCCTGCGATGGGAGGACCCCCAGGGGGTGTCCGCAAAGCAGCGCCGTCCGCCCGGAGGGGCGGGGCCCGCGGCGGCCGGCGCGGTGCCTCGCAAGGCGGAGGACCGGTGTGGTGGATGGACCGGCCGTACGCGGCCGACTCCGACAACGCGAGGGGGGCACCTCCCGTGCCCCCCTCGGGGGCTACGGGGGAGAGGTGCCGTGCCGGGCGTCCCGTGCCAGGCGCTACATTCCGGACACGGCCTGGGTCCTGTCTTCGAACTGGCGTCGTCCGCCCGTAGGGCGGGGCTCACGGCGTCCGGTGCGTGCGATCACAAGACGGAGGATCGCATCCGTACCGGGCGTACTCGGGCGGTCCGACAACGCAGCGGGCGTGCGTGCCAGGCGTCGTGAGCCAGACGCCAGTTCGAAGACAGGACCTAGCGGTCCAGCAGCTCGAACAGCTCGTGCCAGCGGCGCAGGATCTCCTCCTGGGAGTACCGCTGGACGTTCACCCGGGCCCGCTCCCCCAGGCTGTCCCGCAGCCGCGGGTTGCCGGTCAGCCGCAGCAGCCGGTCGGCCAGCGCGTCCGTGTCGCCCGGTGGCGCCAGCAGCCCGTCCTCGCCGTCCCTGACGATCTCCCGGACGCCCGGCGCGCAGTCGAACGCCGCGCACGGCACCCCGCTCGCCATGGCCTCCATGAGCGCCAGTGGGAAGCCCTCGCCGCGCGAGGACTGGACGAAGACCGAGCACTCGGCCAGCGCCCCCGCCACGTCGTCGGTACGGCCCATCCAGTCGACCGAGCCGTCCAGTCCGAGCGCCGTGCACCGCTCCTTCAGCGCACTCTCGTCCTGGCCGGCGCCGTAGATCCGCAGCCGCCAGTCGGGCCGCGCCCCGGCCACCGGCGCCCAGCTCTCCAGGAGCAGGTCGATGCCCTTCTGGTCGTCCAGCCTGCCGATGCTGGCGACGTTCTTCCGCGTGCGCGGAGAGGGCTGTTCGGGCAGCGAGCCCAGCGCGTTGGGCATGGCGCCGACGTTGTCGAAGCCCTCGGCGATCCAGGCGTCCGCGTCCTCCTGGGTGAGGGTGAGCCAGCGGTCGACGTGCGGATAGCTGTTCTTGATCCAGCGGAAGCGGTGGCACCGCTTGCTGTACTCGTACGACTCGTGGCTCATCCCGATCAGCCGCAGACCCGTGGTGTCGGCCTCCAGGACCCACTCCATCGGCCAGACCTGGGTGACGATCACCAGCGCGCCGGGCCCGGCCGCCCGGAAGATCTCCGAGAGACGCGCGACGGCCCGCCGTTTGCCCGCGCCCCTGGCCGCCTCACGGCGGCGGGCGAGCAGGTCGAAGTGGTCGAGCGGGGAGCGCGGGCGCCAGGGAGTGGGCGGGTGGCCGGGATAGAGCGCGGTCACCGGGTAGGCGGGCGGCTCGGGGAGGGTGAGCTTCAGCTCCGCCTCGTGGATGCCGACGACCTGGACGCGGTGGCCGTGGGCGCCGAAGAGGCGGGCCATCTGATGGGTCCAGGCGGTGACACCGCCGAGGATGTCGGTGGCGTTGGCGAGCAGGATCAGCTCACGGGGCCCCGCGACGGGAGGCCCGGCGGCGTCGGTCGTCGTATCGGTCGTCGAGTCGGCCGCGGCTGTCACCGGCGGGTCCTTCCTGCGAAGAGCACGTCCACGGCGGTACGCGCGGCCTGGCCGCTCTCGAAGCCGCCGAACTTCTCGGCGAACCGCGCCCGGTCCTCCCGGTGCGCGGTGTCGGTTTTCTTCAACTCGCCCATGAGCCGGTGCAGTTCGTCCTCGGACTCGGCCACGGGCCCGGGGGCCTCGGCACGCAGGTCGAAGTAGCTGCCGCGCTCGGCCACGTACGCGTCCAGGTCCGGCGCGAAGAAGACCATCGGCCGGTCCAGCAGGGCGTAGTCGAACATGATCGACGAGTAGTCCGTGATCAACGCGTCGGCGAGACAGAGCAGTTCACTGACGTCGTGGTGGGCGGACACGTCGATCAACGTGCCGGGCGGACAGACCGGCAGGGCCGCGGACTCCAGGTAGTGGGCCCGTACGAGCAGGACGTATTCGTCAGCGAACCGCTCCGTGAACCGCCGTACGTCGAGCGGCAGTCGCGTCGTCCGGCCCTTCTTCGGCATCCCGCGGAAGGTCGGCGCGTACAGCACCACCTGACGGTGGTCGGGGATGCCGAGCTCGGTGGCGAGCGCGGGGCGCGGGAAGCGCCCCCGGCTCTCGTCGGTGGCGCGGGCCCGCACCAGACGGTCGTTGCGCGGATAACCGCAGCGCACCAGCGAATCGGCGGGCAGCCGGTAGTCGCGCGCCAGCGTCCGGACGTCGTGCTCGGACCGTACGAGGAAGTGGTCGAAGCGGGCGAGCGCGGTGCTCAGTTTCTCCCGCTCGGGGGCGTTCTGCGCCTTGATCCGGCTCTCGGCGAAGCCCATGCGCTTGTACGCGGAGCCGTGCCAGGTCTGGAGGTAGGTGGTGGCGGGGGGCTTTCTCAGATCGAGCGGGAAGCCCTGGTTGTCGACCCAGTACTGGGCGCGGGCGAGGGCCCACAGATAGCGCCAGGACAGCCGCCGGACCAGCCGCGCGTCGGCGGGGAATCCGTCGGGGGACGACGCGTAGGACCAGGTGTGGCGCATGCCCCGGCGGCGCTGCTCGCGCAGTTCCTCGTGGATGGCGCGCGGGCTGTCGCCGTAGCACTTGCCCATGTGGCTCTCGAAGACCACCGAGCCCTTGCGGACGGGGAGCCGGATCAGCAGCCGGTTGTAGACGCGCGTCTTGACGGAGCGGGCGCAGAGCCGGTCGAAGCGCCGGCGCACCGCCTTGGCGAGCCGCTTGGCCTTGCGGGCGGGGCGGAAGTGGGTGAGGTAGTGGAGCGCCGCGGCCGCGAGGCGGCCGGGGCGGCGCCGCGCCTGGAGCTGGAACGCGAGGTGGTGCTTGACGGTGACGTACGGCTTCCAGGTGTCGCCGAACAGGCGCCCGAGGCGCGGGCGTGCCCGGAACCGGCCCACCGCTTCGGCCCGGTCCCGCTCCAGGAACAGCGGTCCTGTGGTGGTGCCGGTGGGTGTGTGCAGGGCGAGGCGGGGGTCGCACACGCGGTCCCGCGCGCCGCCGACGCGCAGGAGCGCGCCGAGGTCGACGGAGGCGCGCCAGCGGACGGTGTCGGCCTCGCGCCACATCTCCTCCACGGGTGCGCGGAAGACGAGGCGTCCGTCGCTGCCGCGTGCCACGAACTCCAGGGTGGCAATCAACGGGGCTTCTGCGGGCAGCAGTTGGAGCGGTGCGGGTAGCTGTCCTTCGAGTACGAGCCGGGCGCCCTCCTGCCCGCAGTGGGTCAGACGGTTCAGCAACGGGGTGTCGGCGGCCGGTCGGTAGTGGTGTCCCAGCTCCGTGACGTCGAGCGCCGCCCGCTCCCCGGGGTCGTCGGGGAGATCGGCCCGCCAGTACACCTTCCCCTCCCGCTCGGTCAGCGCGGAGGCGACGGCGCCCGGCCTGCCGAGCGCGTAGCCGGCGGCCAGTACGCCGTCCGTGTCCCCCTCGGCGAGGAGTTGGAGGCAGACCCGTTCCAGGGGCGGCAGGTCGAGCCGCAGGGCGGGTTCGGTCCGGGCGACGGGCAGTGCGGCGACGAGGGCGGCGGCATGCGCCCGTGTCCCGGCGTCCAGCTTGGGGAACTGCCTTGCGAGGGCCACGAGTTGATCGGCGAGGAAGGCGCGGTCACGGGCCTCGCACAGCGCCGTACGGCCCTGGAGCGTGAGGAGTCCGGCGACCCGTACGTGCGCGGCGAGCTGTCCCTCCAGCGTGCCGGCCGGGTCGTCGGGTGCCCGGCCGCCGACGATCAGGTTGGGGACGAGGGCGATACGGCTCGCGGCGGTGGCCGCCTCGGCGCCGAACAGGATCTCGCCGCGGTCCAGGTCCTCGGCGTAGCGCAGTCCCGTCCGCTCAATCAGGTCGGCGCGCACACAGAATCCGGTCACCAGGGCGTCGGCGACGACGAGTTCGGGGGCGCCGGCCAGGTCGTCGATGGCGCGGGAGCGCGCGTACAGCTCGCTCTCGACGATCCGCGCCGGGGGCTGCTCCTTGGCGCGGCGGCCCGCGCGCCGGGTCCAGCGCCCGGCGGCGAGTTCGGCGCCTGAGCGCTCGGCCGCCTCCCACAGATTGCGGCAGGCGTCCCGCTGGAGCCGCTCGCCCTCGCCGAGCACCATGACGTACCGGCCCCGCGCCTGGTCGAGGCCGTGGTTGCGCAGTGCGGCGGTGGTGGGCGCTTCGGCGCCGGAGGTGACGATCCGGACGCGCGCCGGGTCCAGTTGGGCGAGTTCGTCCGCCACGGCCCGTACGTCATCGGCGGCCGACTCGGCGTCGTCCGGGCCCGCGCCCGCCGGTCCACCGGCCGGCGGCTCGAGGGCCGGGCCGAGCACCACCACCGCCTCGGTGGCGCGCATGGTCTGCGCGACGACGGACTCCACGGACCGGCGCAGCGCCTGGGCATCGGATCCGGCGGTGACGACACAGCTGATCTCGACCGTGCTCATGCGCCGCCCCCCACGGGCATCAGGTCCGCGAGGCGGGCGGCGGCGGTGCCGTCGTCCAGATCGCAGAAGGTCTCCCGGAATCGTTCGTACGCGGCGGTGGGCACCCGGGACCCGGGGGCCCGCAGGGCGGCCACGAGCGCGGCGGTGTCGGTCACGACCGGTCCGGGCGCCGCGGACTCGAAGTCGAAGTAGAAGCCGCGCAGCGTGTCCCGGTAGTGCTCCAGGTCGTACGCGTGGAAGTACATCGGCCGGCCCGTCTGCGCGAAGTCGAACATGAGTGACGAGTAGTCGGTGACCAGCGCGTCGCTGATCAGCATCAGCTCGGCGACGTCCGGGTGGCGGGACACGTCCCGTACGAAGTCGGCCGCGCCCCGCCCGGCGCCCGGGACCGTGCCGCCGACCAGATAGTGGCGGCGGACGAGCAGGACATGGTCCTGCGCCAGCTCCTCGGCCGCCTGTGCCAGATCGAGCCGGAGGTCGAGCCCGTACCGCCCGCCCTTCTTGGGCTGGTCCTCGCGCCAGGTCGGCGCGTAGAGGATCACGCGCTTGTCCTCGGGGATCTCCAGAGCCTCGCGCAGGGCGTCGGCGACCTTCCCCCGGTCGGGCGCGTGCAGCAGGTCGTTGCGCGGATAGCCGGACTCCAGGACCGTGCCCTCGTATCCGAAGGCACGGCGCATGATCGGTGTGGAGAAGCCGTTCGGCGAGACGAGCACGCTCCACTGGGCGGACCGGCGGGGCAGGGTCGCGATGTACCTCTCGTCGGCGTGGGCGCTGCCCGAGAGGTCGCGGCCGATGCGCTTGAGCGGGGTGCCGTGCCAGGTCTGGGCGACGTACTGGCCGTCCGCCCGCTCGAACCACTCGGGCAGATGGGTGTTGGTGACGACGCATCGGCTGCGGGCCAGCGCGTCGTACCAGTCGCCGCTGTGGAGTTCGACGGCGCGGACACCGGCCGGCAGGGTCACCTGCCGGTCGCGTACGACCCACAGGTGCTCCACCGGGGCCCGCCTGCGCACCAGTTCCTCGTGGAGGGCGCGCGGCGAGTCGGAGTACTGGCGGCCGTCGAAGCTGCTGTAGAGCACGGCGCCGCGCAGCGGACCGGCGGTGGCGCGGGCTGTCGCGTACAGGCTGCGCAGTCGCTGTTGCCGGTAGGCGCCGCGGTCCTGTTCCGGGAGCGCGGAGCCGGAGTGCAGCTGGAGCATGTCCTGGTGGTGCCGGTCCAGGGTGAACTCGCGTCCGTCCAGGTTCCGTACGAGCGGCAGCGTCTGGTGCCGCGATGGCTGGACGCGTACGGCGGTGTAGCGCTCCGGGTCGCTCTCCCCCGGCTCACGGACGTACAACAGCCACCGGCCCTCGGCCAGTTGGCGCACACCGTGCAGTCCTTCGACTGCGGCGGGCAGCAGGGTCATGCGGAAGCGGCCGTCGGCGAGTGTGTCGACGGCGAAGACGTTCTCCTCGTGGTGGCCGCTGTGGCGCAACACCAGCTCGGCCCGTCCCGGCACGGGCCGGCTGCCCGTCAGGATCAGCTCGCCGTCCGCCGTCCAGTCGACGGTGTCGACCACCGGCTGCTCGGTCTGGTCGCTGAGGACGAGGTCGCCCGCCGCGTTGGCGGTGACGTACACCTCGCGGCCGTCGCCGAGCGCGTAGTGTCCGGGCCGGATCGCGGCGCGGGCGGCCACGGCGAAGCGGCTGCCGTCGGGCCGTACGAGGTGGACGCCCCAGGGCACGGTGGCCTGCCGCCGGGCCGTGGGGTCGCCGAAGACGGTGAGCGGGACGTCGGCGGTGAACGTGCCCTCTCCGAGGCTCAGTTCGGCCTCGTGGACATCCTTGGTGTACCAGTTCTGGACGGCGAGCACGGTCGGCGGAGTGCCGGTGGGGTGCAACAGACCTTCGATCCGCAGGGCGCCGCCGCCAACCGGCGCGTGGCCGGTGAGCAGGGCGCGTACGGGCTCCACGCGCAGTTCGAGCTTGTTGCCGGAGAGTGCGGGCACGACGCGCGTGGTGTCGTCCACGTAGTGCACGGCCGGTACGGCGGGCGCGGCGGCCGAGCCCGTCAGCCGCAGCGGCGCCCGGCGCAGCCGGCCCGCTCCGAACACGCCCATCTCCAGCTTCCAGACGGTGCGGACGGAGCCGCCGCCGGAGCCCTGGGCCCTCACGAGCCGGCGCGGGTCGACGACCGTCTCGAAGCCGGCCCAGTCGTAGACGTGCAGGCCCTGCTTCGACTCGTACGTCGCCGCCGGCATCCGCACGGTGCGCGTCCGCAGCGGCAGCACACGCCGCTTCCCGGTCCGCAGCCAGGCGGCCTTGACGGACTTGCGGCGCGCGTCGGCGGGCACGTTGCGCACGTACGCGTAGCCCTTGAGGTGCAGTCGCCCCTCGCGCCACACGGCCTCGGTGATGTGCGAGGTCACCGGCAGTTCCTTGGGCCTGAGGGTGGCGACGGCCCGGGGCAGACCGCCGGTGAGCACCGGGTACTCGGCGCGGGACCTGCGCAGTCCCCGGACGCCGAAGGCCCCGGGGTCGGCCTTCTCGTGGGCGAGCAGCGCGAGGAGTTCGGGCATCCGGCGTTCCCGGATCAGATGCCATTTGACGCGCAGATGCAGCGGCAGGGCGTCGAAGACACCCTGGTGGACCGTCGCGGCGAAGGCGTTGGCGTGGTCGAGGAGGGCCGCGTGGAACTCGGCGTCACCGTCGGGCAGCGCCTCGATGAAGAGCCACAGGTCGCCGGAGAGCACGTGCTGGTGGTAGCGCCGCAGCGCGTCGGCCCAGTCGGTGCCGCTCCCGGTGTCCGTGCTCGCCCGGCCGGTCAGGAAGCCGGCGACCGACGACACGGCCGTGACCCGGTCCCTGATCCCCTTCGGTACGGCGCGCTTCGCGGTGATCGAGCCGTCCCTGGTCCGCCAGTGGTAGACGGGGGCGGACAGCACGTCCACACCGCACGCCAGGAAGTACGCGGGCAGTACGACGGCGATGTCCTCGTACAGCACCCCGGAGGGGAAGACGAAGGAGTGCCGGTCCCAGAAGGACTTCCGGAAGACCTTGTTGCAGGCGATACGGTCCCCGAGCAGCACCCAGTCGCGGGTGAGCCGGGTTCCGGAGCGCTCGGTCGCCATCGGCTTGCGGAACATCGGCGCCTGCGTCAGCGCGCCCCCGGGGCCGAGCCTGAGCACGTTGCCGGTCGCGAAGTCGGAGCCGGACGCGTCGAGCGCCGCGAGCATCCGTTCGTACGCGTCCTCCGGCACGGTGTCGTCGCTGTCGACGAAGGTGAGGAACTCGCCCCGGGCGTACCGGACTCCGGTGTTGCGCGCGGCGCCGAGCCCGGCGTTCTCCTGCTCGACCAGCCGGAACCGTCCGTCCGCCTCGGCGAACCGTCTCGCGATCCGTGCGCTCCCGTCCGTGGAACCGTCGTCGACCATGACGATCTCGGAGTCGGCCATGGTCTGTCCGGCCAGTGAGCGTAGGCAGTCGTCGAGGTAGTCCTCCACGTTGTAGATGGGCACGACGACGGTGAGGCGGGGGGTCATGCGCGGTGCACGGTCCTTCCGAACTTCCGGACTTCCGAACTTCCGGACTTCTCAGCAGCGGTGGATTCAGGGCTTGACCGCGATCCGGCCCTCGTCCATGCGCAGCATGAGCAGCCGTTCGCCTGTCTTCTCCAGGAACTCGTCCACGGCCTGGCGGGAGCCCTGCCAGTAGCCGTAGTCGTCGATGAGCAGCACTCCGCCGCTCACCAGACGGGGGTAGAGAAACTCCAGTTCGTGCTTGGTGGAGGCGTACCAGTCGGTGTCCAGGCGCAGGATGGAGATCTGCTCGGGGGCCTGCTGCGGCACGGTGTCCTCGACCAGGCCCTGCACGTAGTTCACCCGCTCGCCGGGGTACGGCACGTCTCCGAAGCCCGCCTGTACGTCCTCCAGCGAGGCGACGGCCCAGATCGGCCGGTCCCTGCCCTGCGCCGCGAGCAGGTCCTCGGCGGACTTGCCGTCGCGCCGCAGGTCCTCGGCGGTGGGCGGTGGCATGCCCTCGAAGGTGTCGAAGAGGTGCAGTCCGCGGTCGGTCTCGCCGAGCGCGAGCAGTGTTCTGGCACAGGCCTGCATCGAGCCGCCGCGCCAGACTCCGCACTCGACGATGTCGCCGGGGATGTTGTGCCGTACGACGTGGCGGGTGGCGAGGATGAACGCGTTGAGCCGCTCCGGGGAGGTCATCGTGAACGGCTTGACCGCCCGGATGATCTCCTTCGCCTCGTCGTCGTAGTCGGCGGGCAGCGCCGCCGGCCTGGGCTTGGGCCTGGGCGCCGGTTCCGCGGCCTGCGGGGCGGGCGACCGCACGACGGGGGGCGCGGGCGTCGCCGACCGCGGGGCGGGGACCGGGATCCGCCGGAGCTGATATCCGGTGAGCTTCTCGAGTGCGCCGTTCACTGCGCTTCGCCATGCCATGCCGACGGACGGTACGCGGAGAACTCATCCGATGTCACCTTTCGTCAACTCACCTTCGTTTATGCCTCTTTCGTGTTGCTCTCGACCGTTACGGGCTGTACGGCTCCGGGCTGCGCTTCGG
Source organism: Streptomyces sp. S4.7 (assembly GCF_010384365.1). Classification (NCBI taxonomy): domain Bacteria; kingdom Bacillati; phylum Actinomycetota; class Actinomycetes; order Kitasatosporales; family Streptomycetaceae; genus Streptomyces; species Streptomyces sp. S4.7. The sequence goes on from NZ_CP048397.1 coordinate 2,685,165, forward strand.
GGGCTGGAGCGGGTACGACGGGCGCTCCCCGGCCGCAGCGGTCGCGTCCCGCGACCGGCTCGGGCAGCGGGATGCCGTCGACGCCGCCGACGCGGTTGGCGTAACGGACGGTCAGTTCCCTTACCGTGTACTCCCACAGCCGCCGCCTCGGCCTGCGCGGCCTGCGGAACACGCCCACCGAGTCGCCCCAGTAGGCGCGCTTGCCGTCGATGGCGGCGTAGTCGAAGCGGATGCCCTTCATCGGCGGGAAGTCCGTGTAGCCCTCGGCCAGTTCGAGCCCGGAGAACGCGGCCATGGCCCGCAATCCGTCGGGGTAGTACCGCCAGCAGTCCTGCGCGTCGTGGACATGACCGCGCGAGGGCGCGGTGACGAAGGCCAGGCCGCCGGGGCGCAGGACACGGGCGATCTCCATCATCGACGCCCAGAAGAACGGGATGTGTTCGAAGGCCTGGCCCGAGATGACGAAATCGGCGGTCCTGGACCGTACCGGAATGCGGTACGGCCGGCGCATCACGATGTCGACGTTGGGGCCGTCGAGGACATCGACGCCGATGTAGTCGACATCGCGTCCGTCGAGCAGACTTCGGTGGGTGAGGGACTGCTTGGGCGAGATGCGCGAGCCCAGGTCGACCACCCGGTGACGGCCGGACGCGGGCATGTACTCCTTCACGCAGAGTTCCATCTGCTCGTACGCGGACCTGTGCACGGTGACTCACTTTCCAATCCGGCTCGTTGGGCTCGGCGCTCCCCGACGCCGGTGACGTCTCCCGACGTTCGAGGACATCAACGCCCGTACGGCCGTATGGTCACGTGATCACGCGCGCCCCCGGTCAGGTCGCGGTGGCGCCGGCCGGGTCGCCCGGCTCGGTCTCGTCGCGCTCCTCGGTGTCCTCCTGAGGGACCACCGCGACGGCGGTCGCCTCCGCCGGGGTCGCCAGCAGCCTTCCGTAGAGGCCGTCGAGGATGTCGGCCTGTGTCTCCCAGGTCCACCGCTCCAGCAGGCCGGGACGGTCGTACGCCTTGCGGTAGGCGGCCGGATCGTCGAGCACGGCGCGTGCGGCCCGTACGAAGTCCGCCGTGTCCTCGGCGCGGAACACCTCGCCCTGACCGGTCTCGCGTACCTCCGCCGCCATGGTGCGCACGTCGCTGACGACGATGGGCAGCCGGGCGTGCGCGTACTCCATGAACTTGGTGATCAGGGCGAGTTCGTGGTTGGGCCAGTGGTGGATCGGGATGACGCCGATGTCGGCGGAGGCCAGGAACGGCACGATCTGCCAGTGCGGGACGTACGGCAGCGGGTGGACGCGGTCGGCGACACCGAGGTCGGCCGCGTGGTCGAGCACCTTGCGCACGACCCACCCGTCGGGCGCGGGAACGACGAGCGCCGCGTGGGCGCCCGGCAGTTGGGGCAGCGCCTCGATGAGCGTGGCCAGCCCGCGCTGCGGGGCGAGGGCGCCGCTGTAGACGAGCAGCGGCGTACCGGCGTCGATCCCGCACAACTCCCGCAGATCCGGGACGGGTTCACCGGCCCGGTCGGCGGGCGGGCCGCCGCCGGGGGCGTTGAGCACGACGGCGGGCAGCCGGGGCAGCCGGTGCTCCTTGTACAGCAGTTCGGCCAGGCTCTGGGAGACGGTGACGACCGCGTCCGCGCAGCGCCCGTACTCCCGCTCGTGTGCGACGTGCGCGGGCATCCAGCGCCGGTAACCGGCCCGGGGTTTGATGCCGGGCAGATATTCGTGCGCGTCCCAGACCAGCCGCACGCTCCGGCCCCGGCCCCGCGCGCGGTGCACGGCGCGGGCGCCGACACCGATCATCCGGAAGTCGTTGGCGTGGATGAGATCGGGTTCGAGCGCGTCGACGACGGGGCCGAAGGCGAACTCGTAGTCCCACAGATACGGTTCGAGCCTGCGCCAGCACCGGTCGCCGAGCAGGGCGCGCCACATGGCCGTACGGAGCCGCTCCGGCAGCGAGTCGGGGTTGCGCCTGCCCTCCACCAGGGCGAGCTGACGGTGCCGGAAACCGACCCAGCGGGCGAGGATCCGCGCCGCCGTACGCCGGACCAGGAACCGCCGGCCCTCGGCGGACCTGCGGGCCAGCAGATCGGCGCGCCACGCCTTGACCCACTGCCTGCGGTGCTGCGCGATGCCGCCGCGCCGGTAGGCGAAGAGACGGGGAATCACGACTCTGCGGTAGTCCCTGCGGCGTTTGGCGAGGGTCATCACGACGGGGACCAGCCGGACCTCGGCGGCGCCGATGGTCCAGCGGTGCCGGTCGCGGTCCGGGGACTGCCCGAGCAGCACCACGTCCCACCCGGCGTCGGCCATGGAGCGGGCGGCCTTCTGGACGCGGGAGTCCCCGTTGACGGCGTTGTCGACGAGCATGACGACCCGGCCCCGGCCGCGTTTCGAGTGCCGCCCGGACTCCGACGTGGAAGCGACACTCATGGGGCACCCGTCCTTCGGCTCGTCTCCGCGGAGGGACCTGCCATGGTCTCCCCCACACGTGAAACGAAGATTCATCCGCCAGGGCTACGGAGACCCCCTCCATGTCACCCATACGGCGGCCCACCCGGGCACACATTCCAAGCCCGCCCGGCGATTGAGGGCAGAGTTTCCAGCCCGTCCGGCGCTTGAGGACACCACCCCGCCCCGCCCTCAGCCGACGCGCCCACCCTTCATCGCATCCACCGCCACCGCCGCGAGATCGTCCAGATACCCCGCCGGCAAATCCCCCCGGACAACCACCAGCCGCCAGTACAACGGCCCCGCGATGAGGTCCAGCGCCCGGTCGGGGTCGGTCCCCTCGGGCAGTTCCCCTCGCGCGACCGCCTCTCGTACGACCACCGCCGCGATGCCCTGCTGCCCATCCAGCAGCGCCGCCTTGATCGCCTCGGAGATCTCCGGGTGCCGGGCGGCCTCCACCAGCAGATCGGGGATCACCCGCGACGCCAGCGGGTGGCGCAGGGCGTGCGACGCCACTTCCAGCAGGGCACGTACGTCCCCGTACAGCGAACCGGTCGCGGGCACGGGCAGCCCCTGCGCCGCGACGGCGGAAACCAGGTCGAGCACCAGCGCCAGCTTGGACTTCCAGCGCCGGTAGACCGCGGTCTTGCCGACGCCCGCCCGCCGCGCGATGCCCTCGATGGACATCCGGGCGAACCCGACGGCGGCCAGTTCCTCGAAGACGGCGGAGCGGATGGCGTCGGTCACGTCCTCACGGAGCACGGCGGCTCCCGCTGGGGCGCGCCGTGAGAGGCGGGGGTCCGTGGACATGGCGACGAGCATAGCGTCACGCACGTCACGACGAAACGGTTGCGTTGCGACGCGTTTCCGTTCTAACCTCTTCGTTACGACGAAACGGTCCCGTCCCGGCGCAGTCCGCACCGGACACCACCCCCGCCCCGCCCCCTCCGCTCGCCTCCGTTCGATGTCCCTCGTCGAAAGCGACCCCTGTGAGCCAGACGACCGCACCCCCCGCCCGGCCGAGACCGGCGCCGCAGGACCCGGCCCCGGACCCCACGGACCTGCGCGCACTCGCCGCCCGGCACGGGCTCACCGAGAGCGCGGCCCGCCCTCCACTCCTCGCGTATCTGCGCGGACTGCACTCCCGCCGCCACTTCGTCACCGCGTTCGCCACCGCCAAGCTGACCTCGCAGTACAGCAAGGCCAAGCTCGGACAGCTCTGGCAGATCATGACGCCGCTGCTCAACGCGACCGTCTACTACTTCATCTTCGGCGTCCTGCTGAACACCAGGGACGGAGTGCCGGACTACGTCCCCTTCCTGGTCACCGGCGTCTTCATCTGGACGTTCACCGCCGGCACCGTCACCGCCGGGACCCGCGCGATCTCCGCCAACATCGGCCTCGTCCGCGCCCTGCACTTCCCGCGCGCCTCGCTGCCGCTCGCGTTCGCCCTCCAGCAGCTCCAGCAACTGCTGTTCTCCCTGGGCGCGCTGACCGTGATCCTGGCCGTCTTCGAGCAGTACCCGAGGCCCGCCTGGCTGCTGGCCGTGCCCGCCCTCGCGCTCCAGACCGTGTTCAACACCGGGCTCGCGATGATCTTCGCGAGGCTGACGGCGGCGACGCCGGACATCGCGCAGCTGATGCCGTTCCTGCTGCGCACCTGGATGTACGCGTCCGGGGTGATGTGGAGCCTGGACACGGTCTTCAAGAACCAGGAGCTGCCGGAGCCGGTCCGGCTGGCCCTCGAATGCAACCCGGCGGCCGTCTACATCGACCTGATGCGCTTCGCGCTCATCGACAGTTTCACCGCCGGCCAACTCCCGCCCCATGTCTGGCTGGTCGCCACCGGCTGGGCGGTACTCGTCGGGGCCGGCGGATTCCTGTTCTTCTGGCAGGCGGAGGAGAAGTACGGCCGTGGCTGAGACCGAGCGTGTTCCGACCGTCGTCGTGGACGACGTACACATCACCTACAAGGTGCACGGCACCAAGGGCGGCAAGGGCAGCGCCACCTCGGCGCTCAGCCGGATCGTCTCGCGCCGGAAAGCTCCCGGAGTGCGCGAGGTGCATGCCGTACGGGGGGTGAGCTTCGTCGCGTACAAGGGTGAGGCGATCGGCCTCATCGGCTCGAACGGCTCCGGGAAGTCGACCCTCCTCAAGGCGGTCGCCGGGCTGCTGCCGCCGAGCGAGGGCAAGGTCTACACCCGGGGCCAGCCGTCACTCCTCGGCGTCAACGCGGCGCTGATGAGCGATCTGACCGGTGAGCGCAACGTGATACTCGGCGGGCTCGCGATGGGCATGACGCGCGAGCAGGTCAAGGAGCGTTACGCGGGCATCGTTGAGTTCTCCGGGATCAACGAGAAGGGTGACTTCGTCACGCTGCCGATGCGCACGTACTCCTCCGGCATGGGCGCCCGTCTCCGCTTCTCCATCGCGGCGGCCAAGACCCATGACGTACTGCTGATCGACGAGGCGCTGTCCACGGGGGACGCGCGGTTCCAGAAGCGCAGCAAGGAGCGCATCGCCGAGCTGCGCGGGGAGGCGGGCACGGTCTTCCTGGTCAGCCACAGCAACAAGACGATCACCGAGACCTGCGACCGGGCGATCTGGCTGGAATCGGGAACTCTTCGCATGGACGGCCCGGCGGCGGAAGTCGTCACGGCGTACGAGAACTTCACGGGTCCCCCGAAGAAACGCAAACGCTCGAATTGAGCCCGTCCACGCGATCGAGGACGAGCCGGCCACCGGGCGGACCCGGTGACGCCGGCCCGGCCAGGGCGGCGGGACCTGTCACTTCCGCCGGGCCTCGCCGGACGGGCTCATTTCGAGCCCGTCCGGCGACTGAGCGCGGGTCCCGCCGGGACAGGCTTACGCGTGCGTCCTCAGCAGCGTCCTCATCGTCCTCATCGCCACCGACAGATTCGCCAGGTCGAAGGAGTCCGAACCCTGGATCTCCTCCAGCGTGGCACGTGAACGCCCCAGAATAGCCGCGTTCTTCTGCTCCCACGCCTTGAAGCGCTCCTCCGGCTTCGACGTTTCGTCGCCGACGGACAGCACGTCCGACGCCAGCGCGGCGTGCGCCGCGTACAGGTCCTCGCGGATCGACGCGCGCGCCATGGACTGCCAGCGGTCCGCCCTCGGCAGCTCGATGATCCGGTCCATCAGCTGGGTGATCCGCAGGCGGTCACCGAGGTCGTAGTACACCTCGGCCACGTCCAGCGGGTCCTTGCCCGTACGGTCGGCGATCTGCACGATGTCGAGCGTCGGGAACGCCGCCGAGAACCCGGCGACCCGCAGCGCCAGCACCTCGGGCACACCCACCGCGGTGAGCTCCTCCACGATGTTCTGGTACCACTCCAGGTCCGCGCCCCGCAGCAGCCGCGACAGTTGCTGCCACACCTGCTCCACGCCCTCGGCGAAGAACTCGACCGTCCCGGCGATCTCCACCGGCTGCGGCCGGTTGCCCAGCAGCCACCGCGTGCCACGCTCGACGAGCCGCCGCGAGTGCAGCCGGATCCGGGTCTGGACATCGGCGGCGACGCTGTTGTCCAGCGCCTCGACCGCGTCCCAGACCGCGCCGAGCCCGAAGATCTCCCGGGCGGCGGTCTGCGCCCGTACGATCTCCTCGATCGACGCCCCGGTCTCCTCGCGCAGCCGGTGCAGGAAGGTCGAACCTCCCGCGTTCACGGTGTCGTTGACCAGCACCGTCGTGATGATCTCGCGGCGCAGCGCGTGCCCCTCGATCTGCTCGGAGAACTTCTCGCGCAGCTGCGCGGGGAAGTACGCGTACAGCAGCTTGCGCAGGTACGGGTCGTCGGGCAGCCCGGTGGAGATCAGCTCGTCGGCGACCGTGATCTTGGTGTAGGCGAGCAGGACGGCGAGCTCGGGCTGCGAGAGCCCCTTGCCCGCGTTGAGCAGCTCCCGGATCTGGCGGTCGTTCGGCAGGAATTCGAGCTCCCTGTCGAGGTTGCCGTCCCGCTCCAGACGGCGCATGAACCGCTGGTGGGCGTGGAGCAGCGAGGGGGCCTGGAGGACCGCGTTGGCGAGTGCGACGTTCTGCGCGTAGTTGTTGCGCAGGACGAGCGTGCCGATCTCGTCGGTCATGGCCGCCAGCAGCTTGTTGCGCTGCTTGACGGTCATGTCGCCCTCCGTCACGAGGGCGTTGAGCAGGATCTTGATGTTCACCTCGTGGTCGGAGGTGTCCACGCCCGCGCTGTTGTCGATGGCGTCGGTGTTGATCCTGCCGCCCTGGCCGTCGGCCCCGCGCCGGGCGAACTCGATCCGGCCGAGCTGGGTCGCGCCCAGGTTGCCGCCCTCGCCGACGACCTTGGCCCGCAGGTCCTCGCCGTTGATGCGGATGGCGTCGTTGGCCTTGTCGCCCACGTCGGCGTTCGACTCGGCGGAGGACTTGATGTACGTACCGATGCCACCGTTCCACATGAGATCGACCGGCGCCTTGAGGATCGCCCGCATCAGATCGGCCGGCGTCAGCTTGGCGACGCCCGCCTCGATCCCCAGCGCCTCGCGCACGTGCGCGTTGACGGGAATCGACTTGGCGCTGCGGGGGTGGATCCCGCCGCCCTGGGACAGCAGCGACTTGTCGTAGTCGGCCCAGGAGCTGCGCGGCAGTTCGAAGAGGCGGCGGCGCTCGGCGAACGAGGTGGCCGCGTCCGGGTTCGGGTCGATGAAGATGTGCCGGTGGTCGAAGGCGGCGACCAGCCTGATGTGCTCGGAGAGCAGCATGCCGTTGCCGAAGACGTCGCCGGACATGTCGCCGACGCCCGCGACGGTGAAGTCCTCGGTCTGGGTGTCGTGGCCCAGCTCGCGGAAGTGCCGCTTGACGGACTCCCAGGCGCCGCGGGCGGTGATGCCCATGCCCTTGTGGTCGTATCCGGCGGAGCCGCCGGAGGCGAAGGCGTCGCCGAGCCAGAAGTCGTAGGCGATCGCGACCTCGTTGGCGATGTCGGAGAAGCTGGCGGTGCCCTTGTCGGCGGCGACGACCAGATAGGTGTCGTCCTCGTCGTGCCGCACCACGTCGGCGGGGTGCACGACCTCGCCGGCCACCATGTTGTCGGTGATGTCGAGGAGCGCCGAGATGAACGTCCGGTAGGAGGCGATGCCCTCGGCGAGCCAGGCGTCGCGGTCCACGGCCGGGTCGGGGAGCTGCTTGGCGACGAAGCCGCCCTTGGCGCCGACCGGCACGATCACCGTGTTCTTGACCATCTGCGCCTTGACCAGGCCGAGGATCTCCGTACGGAAGTCCTCACGCCGGTCGGACCAGCGCAGTCCGCCGCGGGCGACCTTGCCGAAGCGCAGGTGCACGCCCTCGACCTGTGGCGAGTAGACCCAGATCTCGTACGCCGGGCGGGGCGCGGGCAGATCGGGGATGGCCTGCGGGTCGAACTTCATCGACACATAGCTGTGGTGCTTGTCGGCCGTGGGCTTCCGGTCCGTCCCCTCGGGCCCCTTGCTCGCGCTCTGGAAGAAGTTCGTCCGCAGGGTGGCCCTGATGACGGTGAGGAAGGAGCGCAGGATGCGGTCCTCGTCGAGGCTGGCGACCTGGTCGAGGGCGCCGGTGAGCTCTTCGAGGAGCCCTTCGATGAGTTCCGTGCCGGCCCGCTGCCGGTTGGGCGCCATCCGGGCCTCGAAGAGGGAGACCAGCAGCCGGGTGGTGTGGACGTTGTTACGGAGGGTGTCCTCCATGTAGTCCTGGCTGAAGGTCGCGCCGGCCTGGCGCAGGTACTTCGCGTAGGCGCGCAGCACCATCGCCTCGCGCCAGTTGAGCCCGGCGCGCAGGACGAGGGAGTTGAAGCCGTCGTTCTCCGCCTCGCCGGTCCAGACGGCCGCGAAGGCGTCCTGGAAGCGCTCGCGCGCGTCCTCGGCGAGGTGGTCGTCCTTGGCCTGGTTGTTCTCGCCGCGCGGCATGCGCAGCCCGAAGTCGTAGATCCAGGCCTGGGCGCGGTCCGCGCAGCGCAGCTCGTACGGCCGCTCGTCCACGACCTCGACACCGAGCTGCTGGAGCACCGGCAGGACGGCGGAGAGGGAGACCTGTTCGCCCGTGCGGTAGATCTTGAAGCGGCGCTCGCCGGGACCGGCGCCGACGGGCTCGTAGAGGGAGAGCGCGAAGTCCTTCTTCCCGCGGCTCAGCTCCTCGACGCGCACCAGGTCGGCGACGGCGGAGCGCGGCGAGTGGTCGGCCTTGTAGCCCTCGGGGAAGGCGTTGGCGTAGCGGCGCAGCAGTTCGGCGGCGCGCTCCTCGCCCAGCTCGGCGTTGAGCGCCTCACCGAAGCCGTCGGCCCAGGAGCGGGCGGCCTCGACGAGCCGCCCCTCGACGCGGTCGACGTCCGCGTCGGTGAGCCCGGCCAGTTGGGTGCCCTGGGGGACGCGGACGACGAAGTGGAGCCGGGAGAGGATCGATTCTGTGTTCCAGGCGGTGAAGTCGACGTTGGTGCCGCCGAGCTCCTCCTTGAGGATGTCGATCAGGCGCAGCCGGACGCCGGTGGTGTAGCGGTCGCGCGGCAGGTAGATGAGGGCGGAGTAGTAGCGCCCGTACTCGTCCTGACGGAGGTAGAGGCGCAGCCGGCGCCGCTCCTGGAGGTACAGGACGCTGGTGACGATGGAGCGCAGCTGGTCGACGGGCGTCTGGAACAGCTCGTCGCGCGGGTACGTCTCCAGGATCTGCATCAGGTCGCGGCCGTCGTGGCTGTTCGGCGAGAAGCCGGCGCCTTCCAGGACCTCGGCGACCTTGCGGCGTACGACGGGCACGCGGCGTACGGATTCGGTGTACGCCGCCGAGGAGAAGAGGCCCAGGAAGCGGCGCTCGCCGATGACGTTGCCCTTGTCGTCGAACTTCTTCACGCCGACGTAGTCGAGATAGCTCGGGCGGTGCACGGTGGAGCGGCTGTTGGCCTTGGTGAGGATGAGCAGCTTGTGCTCGCGGGCCTTGGCCCGCGCGTCGGCCGGGAGCCGGTTGAACGACGGGCTCACCGGGTGTGCCTCGTCGTCGGTGTGCTTCGGGTCGGAGCGCAGGATGCCGAGGCCGGTGCCGGGCACGGCGGTGAGGGCGTCTTCGCCCGTCAGCTCGTACTCGCGGTAGCCGAGGAAGGTGAAGTGGTTGTCGGCGAGCCAGCGCAGCAGCTCGCGGGCCTCTTCGACCTCCTGGTCGCGCAGGTCGTCGGCGGTCGGCTCGCTGGGCAGCTCGTCGGCGATGCGCAGCGCGGACTGGCGCATCTTGTCCCAGTCCTCGACGGCCTCACGGGCGTCGGACAGGACGCGCAGCAGATCGGCGGTGATCTGCTTGAGGTCGGCGCGGTCGGTCTCGCGGTCGATCTCGACGTGGATCCAGGACTCGATCAGGGTGTCGTGGGTCTGCTCGGCGCTCTCGCCGCGGCCCTCGGGGAGGACCTCGATGAGCTTGCCGGTGAGATCGCGGCGCACCAGGATCTGCGGGTGGATGACGGCGTGGATGCCGCGGTTCTGCCGGGAGAGTTCGTTGGTGACCGAGTCGACCAGGAACGGCATGTCGTCGGTGACGACCTCGACGACGGTGTGGGTGCACGTCCAGCCGTTCTCCTCGACCGACGGCGTGTGGACGCGCACGTTGGCCGTACCCTGCGGGCGGGTCTCGGCCAGCCGGTAGTGGGAGAGCGCCGCGCCGTAGATGTCGACCGGATCGCGGTCGGCGAGGTCGTCCGGGGCGGTGTGCAGGTAGTACTTGTGGAGAAAGGCGAGGAGCGTCCCGGTGTCCGGCCGCTTCTCGTCGTACGTCTCGTCGTCGGTCGCCTTCGCGGCCGAGTTGTTCCGGGAGGTGCCCCCCAGACCCCCAACCCCCCCGGCTGGGCTGTTCTCAGCGACCCGGGCCGCCCGTGCGAGCAGCTCGGCCTTGGCTTCGTCCAGCTTGGTCTGCATGTCCTCTGGCTCCTGTCGCGCGCCATTGCGTGACGTCGATGAAAGAAGCGACACAACGCCACGACGCGGGGTCTCCGGTCGATGTCGACGCTATGCCGCGATGAGAGATGTCCGGGACGTTATTGGCCAAAATTGACGGCCACGCCGGATTGTGGGGATCAGCGAGGCCCGGGGCGCTGTGGCACTCCGGGCGCTGGCCGGGAGCTTCGGTGCTCCCACGGCATATCGCACTGATCACGGCCCCAGGCTATCTCGCCGCACCCCGGACCCGTCATGAACCGCATATGTACAAAAGAAGGGCGAGAAATTTGCCGGTCCGGCCAGTGACAAGTGGCGATCGGCTGTCGGTGACAGGTGGTCAGCGGGCGAGACTCTGAGCGAGGTCGACGGCCTCCGCTAGGCTGTCCACGACGGGAACTCCCGCCGCCTCCAGGCTCTTACGGCTGTGCGATCCCCCCGTGTAGAGGACCGCCCTGGCCCCCACATGGGCGGCGGCCAGGGCGTCGTCGACCGCGTCTCCGACCACCACCGTGTGCACGGGGGCTATCCGGCCCTCCTTGGCGAGCGCGGCCAGATGGCGCTCCATGTGCACGGCCTTCGTACCGCCGGACGGTCCCGTCCGGCCGTCGACCCGGACGAAGTGCTGGTGAATCCCGTAGTCCCGCACCACGGGCACCAGTTGTTCGTGCTCGTACATGCTGAGCAGCGACTGACTGCGGCCGGCCAGCACCCACTGCGTCAGCAGCTCCTCGACGCCCTCGGTGAGCCCGCACCCGACGCGCCGCTCCACGTAGTGCCGCTGGAAGGTCTCGTCCATGACGAGCCACTCGGCGTCCGTGGGCAGCCGGCCCATCAGACGCTCGTAGAAGACCGGGATCGGCATGCAGTACACATCCCGATAGCGCTCGGCGGTGATCGATTCGAGACCGATCTCCGCGAAGGCGGCGTTGGTCGCCCCGATGACCGCCTCGAAGTCGTCGAGCAGTGTGCCGTTCCAGTCCCAGACCAGATGCGTGTCGCGCTTCCCCATGCCGGAAACGTTACCGGGAGGGTCCGACAACGCGCCGCCGAACCCTACGCGACGATGCTCGGGATCTCCTGCACCCCGAACCAGAGCAGTTCGTGGTCCTCGGCCCCGTCCACCGTGAACTGCGCGTCGTCGTCGCCGTGGTCGGCCGCGCCCAGCGCCGCGGCGGCCGCGGACACGTCGCCCTCGGCGTCGTCGGAGTCGACGTGCACGGCGGCGGCCTTGGCCAGGGGGACGGCGGAGGCGATCCGCACCTCGCCGAGTCCGGCCGAGTCCACTCCTCGGTCGGGGTCGGCCGCGGCGTCCTTGTCCGGTACGTCGACGGCGACGACGACCCGGCGCCGCGGGGCCGACGGATCACCGGCGAGCTGCCGGAGCGAGGCGGCGGCGGCGCGGTTGAGGGCCGCGTACTCCAACTCCTCGATGTCGTCGGAGAGATACCACTCGCGCAGTCCGGGGGTCACCGCGTACGCGGTCAGCGGCCCCGGGCCCAGCTCGCCCGTCTTCTGCGCCTCGGCGAGACCGGGAAGGGTCAGAGGGACGTAGACGCGCATGCGATGACCGCTTTCGTAGTCGGGAGAGCCGTTCAAGGATACGTCCGGCGTATTCGGCCATTCCCTCGTCGGGGTGACACTGCGGAGCCGATTCACACCCTTCCGAATACGCAGAGTGACGCCTCCTGCCCCGGTCCGGCCTGCCCGGCCACTCGGACAGGTGACACCCGACACGGACACCGCCCGGGAATCCGGCCCTTGCGGCGATCCGGGATCACCCGTAGAAGATCCCCAACACAAGTTACCGCCCGGTAATGCAATAGGTGCCGGGCCGGCGGAACGGGGGCGATCTGCGTGAGCGGCACAGAGACCAGCAGGACGTACGACAGGGCGGCGGCCCGGACGGTCGCCGGCACCCGGCCACCGACCAGGCGCGACCCGCGCAGGCCGGGGCGGGTGGTCCCCCAGCGCCACCGGCCCTGGCTCCAGCCGCACGAGCGCTTCGCGGAGCAACTGCTCGCCGTTCTCAGCGGACTGCGCCCGGTCCACTCGATGCTCGGCCAGACGATCGGCGAGGCGTACGACCAACTCGTCCGCCTGGCCCCGACGACCCCGCTGCGGGCCCGCAACACCACCCCGGTGATCCGCACCTGCCGGGGCTTCCACCCCTGTCCGGGAGTGGTCGAGGCCTGGGCCAGCATCGCGGCGGGCGACCAGGTCCGCGCGATGGCGTTCCGACTGGAACAGGGCCCCGACCTCCGCTGGCGCTGCGCGGCGGTAGAAGTGGCCCCCCGCCCACCCAAACCCACTCGCCCCGCCCCCCACCCCGGCGCCTCCGGCGATTGAGGACACGCCCGGACGGGGCCGACACTCCACACCCGGCCGACACCCTTCGAGCCCGTCCGGACCATTCGAGCCCGTCCGGCGATTGAGGACGACCACCCACCGACCAGACCTCACCCAGCCCAACCGCAGCCAACTCCGGCCCGTCCGGCGATTGAGGACACCCCCGGACCGGGCCGACACTCCACACCCGGCCGACACCCTTCGAGCCCGTCCGGCGATTGAGGACGAACCGCCCGCCGGGCGGACCCGGCCGACACCCCGCCCGCGAACGGCGACGGCCGGGCCGGACACCTCGTGTCCGAACCCGGCCGTCCCAGCACGCAACAGATGGAGAGCGCGCGCGCCGCTTACTTCTTGCGGCGCCGCCCCCCACCCTTCTGCGCCTTGCGACGCTCCGCGCGAGTCGTCCCCGCCCCCGCCTCCGTACGGTCCGCCCCGCCGTTGCTCTCGAAGTCGCCCTCGACGACCCCGCCCTCACCGTCCACCGTCGGCGCGGAGAAGTGCAGCCGGTCCCGCCGCTGCGGAGCCTCCAGGCCCTTCGCCCGGATCTCCGGACGCGCGCCGCCCGCACGGGCACCCGCGTCCGCCTTCTCCAGCGACGTACGCTCCGCCGCGTCCTGCACCGGGACCTCCTCGACCTGCTGCTCGACCTGGACCTCCAGGTTGAACAGGTAGCCGACGGACTCCTCCTTGATGCCCTCCATCATGGCGGTGAACATGTCGAAGCCCTCGCGCTGGTACTCGACCAGCGGGTCCTTCTGCGCCATGGCGCGCAGGCCGATGCCCTCCTGGAGATAGTCCATCTCGTAGAGGTGCTCACGCCACTTGCGGTCCAGCACGGACAGCACCACGCGCCGCTCCAGCTCGCGCATCACGTCCGCGCCCAGCGACTTCTCGCGCTCGTCGTACTGCTCGTGGGCGTCGTCCTTGATGGACTCGGCGATGAACTCCGCCGTGATACCGGCACGGTCGCCCGTCGCCTCTTCCAGGTCCTCGACCGTGACCTTCACCGGGTAGAGCTGCTTGAAGGCGCCCCACAGCCGGTCCAGGTCCCACTCCTCGGCGAAGCCCTCCGCCGTCTCCTGGCGGATGTAGTCGTCGATGGTGTCGTCCATGAAGTGCCGGATCTGCTCCTGGAGGTCCTCGCCCTCCAGGACCCGGCGGCGCTCGCCGTAGATGACCTGACGCTGCCGGTTGAGCACCTCGTCGTACTTCAGGACGTTCTTACGCGTCTCGAAGTTCTGCTGCTCCACCTGCGACTGCGCCGAGGCGATGGCACGGGTGACCATCTTGTTCTCGATCGGGACGTCGTCGGGGACGTTCGCCATCGACATGACGCGCTCGACCATCTGCGCCTTGAACAGACGCATCAGGTCGTCACCCAGCGACAGGTAGAAGCGGGACTCGCCCGGGTCGCCCTGACGGCCGGAACGACCACGCAGCTGGTTGTCGATACGGCGCGACTCGTGACGCTCCGTACCGAGGACGTACAGCCCGCCGAGATCCACGACCTCGTCGAACTCCGCCTTCACCGCCTGCTCGGCCTTCTCCATCGCGGCGGGCAGCGCGGCGGCCCACTCCTCGACGTGCTCCACCGGGTCGAGCCCGCGCTGCCGCAGCTCCGCCTCGGCGAGGTCGTCGGGGTTGCCGCCGAGCTTGATGTCCGTACCACGGCCGGCCATGTTCGTGGCGACGGTCACCGCGCCCTTGCGCCCGGCCTGGGCGATGATCGGCGCCTCACGGTCGTGCTGCTTGGCGTTCAGCACCTCGTGCTGCACGCCCCGCTTCGAGAGCTGCTGCGACAGGTACTCGGACTTCTCCACGGAGGTCGTGCCGACCAGGATCGGCTGGCCCTTCTCGTGCTTCTCGGCGATGTCGTCGACGACCGCCGCGAACTTCGCGACCTCGGTGCGGTAGATCAGGTCGGGCTGGTTGACGCGGACCATCGGCCGGTTCGTCGGGATCGGCACGACGCCCAGCTTGTAGATCTGCTGGAACTCGGCGGCCTCGGTCATGGCCGTACCGGTCATGCCGGACAGCTTGTCGTAGAGGCGGAAGAAGTTCTGGAGGGTGATCGTGGCGAGCGTCTGGTTCTCGTCCTTGATGTCCACCCCTTCCTTCGCCTCGATCGCCTGGTGCATGCCCTCGTTGTAGCGGCGGCCCGCGAGGATACGGCCGGTGTGCTCGTCGACGATCATGACTTCGCCGTCGATGACGACGTAGTCCTTGTCGTTCTTGAACAGCTCCTTGGCCTTGATCGCGTTGTTCAGATAACCGACCAGCGGCGTGTTCACCGACTCGTAGAGGTTGTCGATGCCCAGCCAGTCCTCGACCTTCGCGACCCCGGACTCGTGGATGGCGACGGTGCGCTTCTTCTCGTCGACCTCGTAGTCGCCGGTCTCCTCGATGCCCTTGAGCTGGTTGCCCGCCTCACCCTTGGTGAGCCTGGTCACGAGCTTGGCGAAGTCGCCGTACCACTTCGTGGCCTGGTCGGCGGGACCGGAGATGATCAGCGGCGTACGGGCCTCGTCGACGAGGATCGAGTCGACCTCGTCGACGACCGCGAAGTTGTGACCGCGCTGAACGAGCTCCTCCTGGGACCACGCCATGTTGTCGCGGAGGTAGTCGAAGCCGAACTCGTTGTTCGTGCCGTACGTGATGTCGCGGTTGTACTGCTCACGGCGCTGCGCGGGCGACATGTTGGCGAGGATGCAGCCGACGGTGAGGCCCAGGAACTTGTGGACCCGGCCCATCATCTCGGAGTCGCGCTCGGCCAGGTAGTCGTTGACCGTGATCACGTGAACGCCCTTGCCGGACAGCGCGTTCAGGTAACAGGGCAGCGTGCCGACGAGAGTCTTGCCCTCACCGGTCTTCATCTCGGCGACATGGCCGAGGTGCAGCGCGGCACCGCCCATGAGCTGGACGTCGTACGGACGCTGGCCGAGCACCCGCTTCGCCGCCTCGCGGACGGTCGCGAAGGCCTCGGGGAGCAGGTCGTCCAGAGTCTCACCGTCGGCATAACGCTGCTTGTACTCGTCGGTGAGGGCCTGCAACTCGGCGTCGGAGAGGGCGCTGAAGTCCTCTTCGATGGAGTTGACCTGGTCCGCGATGCGGTGCAGTTTGCGCAGGATCTTGCCTTCGCCTGCACGCATGAGCTTGTTGAAGACGGACACTGAGGTTGGTCTCCTTGCCGGTCGGGCCTGGCACTGGGTCTGGTGAGGGACACTGGCGCGGGGGCGGCAGGCCGACCCCACCGCAACGGCCATCGTAAGCGAGGACCCGGCCGCCTCGGGAGGTCCACGTGACGCCCGGCCTCCTGTCACCCTCAAAGAGAACGCGCGGGACGCGTGGAAGGTGCCGGTGAGGTACGAAAAGCGCTCGCGCCGGCAAGCCCCGGTCACCACACTCCCCCCATGGAGCCACTCATCCCCCGGGCCGCCCCTCCGCAGACCTCCGCCACCTCCCTGATCACCGAGCGGCTGCGGCTGCGGCCCCTGGTGCCGCGGGACATCGACGCGGTGTACGCCGCCTGTCAGGATCCGGACGTCCAGCGGTGGACCACGATCCCCTCTCCGTACGAGAGACGGCACGCCGAGCACTTCATCGAGCGGATCGTCCCGGACACGTGGCGGGCCGGGACGAACTTCGTCTTCGCGGTCGAGCCGGTCGGCGGCGGCCCGCTGCTGGCCTCGGTCAACGCCCACGGCCACACCGGTGTGTGGGCGGTCGGTTACTGGACGGTCAAGGAGCACCGCGGCCGCGGCTACGCCACGGAGGCGCTGCGCGCCCTGACCCGCTGGATGTTCACGGAGCTGGGCGCCGATCGTGTCGAGTGGCGGGCCGAGGCCGGAAACGTGGGCTCACGGGCCGTCGCGCTGAGGGCCGGATTCGTCATGGAGGGCACCCTGCGCGCCGCCCTGCTCCTCAAGGAGACGACGCGTGACGCCTGGATCGGCGCGCTCCTGCCCTCCGATCTCGGCCTGCCCTCCAGGCACCCGTACTTGCCCGCGCGGCCCTGATGGCGGCGGCCGCCGGGCCCCGGTCCACTGTCAGTGGCGCCGTCTATCGTTCGGGGCATGACCACTGTGCCGCGCGCCGCCGCCGAGCTGTCCGCAGACGAAGCCCGCCGTATGGCGCTGCGCGCCCAGGGATTCCTCGGCGCCCCCGACCGCCGGGGCGGCGTGCGCGGTGTGCTGCGCCATCTCGGGGCCGTACAGCTGGACACGATCTCGGTGCTCGCCCGCTCGCACGAGCTGATTCCTTACGCACGGCTCGGCGCCGTGGGCCGCAAGACGGTCGAGGGGGCGTACTGGACACCGGCGGCCACCGCCGACGCCCCGCCCCGGCCGCACGCCTTCGAGTACTGGTCGCACGCGGCCTGCATCCTGCCGGTCGAGGAATGGCCGCATTTCGCCTTCCGGCGCCGCGCCTACCGCGCCCGCCCGCACTGGCACCACGAGCTGTCCGACGGGGCGTACGACGCGGTGATCAAGCAGCTGCGGGCCGAGGGTCCGCTCACGGCGACCGAGTTGGGCGGCGCCAAGAACGGCGGCGAGTGGTGGGACTGGTCCGAGGCGAAGGTCGCGGTCGAGCGGGCGCTGATGCACGGCGAGGTGGTGTGCACGGAGCGCCGGAGCTGGAAGCGGGTCTACGACCTCGCGGAGCGCGCCATTCCCGACGAGGTGCTGCACGACGATCTGGACGACACCGAGTGCCTGCGCCGGCTCGTACGGCTCGCGGGCCGGTCGCTGGGGGTGGGCACCCGCTCGGACATCGGGGACTACCACCGCATCAAGGGCGAGCAGGTGGACGCGGTGATCGCGGACTCGGGGCTGGTGCCGGTGACGGTCGAGGGCTGGGCCAAGCCCGCCTGGGCCGATCCGGAGGCGCTGGCGAGTGTCCCGCGCGGCCGGCACCGGACGACTCTGCTCTCGCCGTTCGACTCGCTCATCTGGGAGCGTGCGCGTACCGAGCGGGTCTTCGGCTTCACCCACCGCCTGGAGGCGTACGTGCCCAAGCCCAAGCGGATCTACGGGTACTTCGCGATGCCGCTGCTGTCGGGCGGGAAGCTGCTCGGCCGCGTCGACCCGGCGCGTGAGGGCACGACGCTCGTCGCCCGGCAGGTCTCGCTAAACACCCCCGCCGCCGTCGAGCCCATGGCGCGGGCGCTGCGGGAGGCCGCCGAGTGGGTGGGCTGCGACTCCGTACGGATCGAGCGCGTCGACCGCCCCGAACTGGCCGCGGCGCTGACGCGGGCCGTCATCTGATCGCCGGCGTCATCTGATTTCGAGGATCTTCTCCCGCATCGCGTAGACCACGGCCTCCATCCGGGAGTGCAGTTGCAGCTTCTCCAAAATGTTGCGGACATGGTTCTTCACGGTGTTCTCGGAGATGAACAACTCCTTGGCGATATCACGGTTGTTCATTCCCGTGGCGACCAGTTTGAGGACTTCGAGCTCGCGATCGGTGAGCTTCGGCGCCGGCACGAGCCTGCGCTCATCGGTGCGCTGAATCATCGACTTGAACTCGGTCAGAAGCTTGGAAGCCATGGAAGGGCTGATTTGTGACTGCCCGTCGGCCACCGCGCGAATCGCGGTGGCCACCTCGTCCGTCGAAATCTCCTTGAGGAGATAACCGGTCGCGCCCGCCTTGATCGCGTCGTAGAGGTCGGCCTCCTCGTCGCTGATCGTCAGCATGATGATCTTGGCACTGGGGGCCACCTCCTTGATGGAGGTGCAGGCCTCGATGCCGCCGCGCTTGGGCATCCGGACATCCATCAGCACGATGTCGGGGAGCAGGTCGGCGGCCTTGTCGACGGCCTCCGCGCCGTCCCCGGCCTCCCCCACGACCTGGATGTCCTCCTCCTGGGCGAGGACGATCTCCAGCCCCCGGCGAAAAAGGGCGTGGTCGTCCACGACGAGAACCCTGATCGGTTCCTTCCCGGGGTCGTCCGGGTCCGGGCCGGTGTCCGGTCCGGCACCGCCCGTCGTACCGCCGGCACCGCGCGCGTGGTGCACCGGCCCGAAGCTGTCCGCCATCGTTCCTCCCCCTGAAGGCCATGGGCCGATGTACATGCGAGCTACACCAACCGCTGGTCAGGGACCGGGGGTTGGCGTGCGTGGCCATGATTTCATGCCCGGCCGACAGAGCGGTGATCCAGTGGTCGCGCGGTGGTGCCCCCGCGGCCGGATCAGGGCCTGCGGGGGCACCACCGAGGGGTGTCTCTCTCAGTTGCCGAGCGCGCCACCAGCGCCCGCGGCCTCGGACTCGGCCAACTGGTCGGTCCTCAGATGGATGACGCCGTAGTCGTAGGCGTGGCGTCGGTAGACGACGCTCGGCTCCTTGGTCTCGGAATCCACGAACAGATAGAAGTCGTGTCCGACCAACTCCATCTCGTAGAGCGCCTGGTCGAGGGTCATCAGAGCAGCGGTGTGCGTCTTCTCGCGGACCACCAGCGGTCCTTCGCCCTGTACTTCGAGCGAGCCGATCCTGGTGGTGGGAATGCCGTTCGACGGCTCGTTCGCGGGGGCCGGACCCGATCCGTTCAGCTGGGCGACACCGGGGACGACGTCGACGACCTCGGCGGCCGAAAGCCTCCCGGCGCCACGGCGGTTGTGGCGCTTCTCGTGCTGCCTGCGCAGCCGCGCCTCCAACTTGCCGGTGGCCAGGTCGAGTGCTGCGTACGGGTCGGCGGCGGCGGCTTCCGCCCTGATGACGGGACCGCGGGAGCGGAGCGTGATCTCCACCCGGTCGCAACGGTCCGCCTGACGCGGGTTGTGCTCCTTGGACACCTCGACGTCGAGGCTGATCACCTTGCCGTCGAGCTTCTGGATCTTCTCCAGCTTCAGCTTCTCGGCCACGTGCTTACGGAACCGCTCGGGTACCTCTGTCTTGCGGCCCTTGACGACGATGTCCACGCAGAACTCCGTTCCCGGATTCGCTCCGCCGCGTTGCGGAGCTACTCCCTCTTGCACCAGACCTCGATGGGCACCGAGGCCTCGGACTTGGTGACTTTCACCTCCTCCTCCCCCGTGGGCAAGATCCCCATTCCCTCCGACTTCAAGGTCCTGGAAAACGCTCCCGCACACCACTGCATATCGACGAGGTACAGCTTTCGCTTTCCTCACAACCGAACATAGCTCGCTTGGACGGGTGTCGGCACCCGCTACCCGCGCGTACGTCCGTTCCGGTGTTTTACAACCCTCACCACCTGCAACGAAGCAAACTCGCGATCAGTTCCGGTTTATTTCGAAAGACAGCGGAGGTGCGGCGACCACGGCGGCGCTCACCTGTATGAATGCGGGGTACCCCGGTCTCGTCGCGGCATGCATCGCGCGGGACGCCTCGGCAAGCGAGGCACCGGTGGTCATGAGATCGTCCACCAGCACCACCCTGCCGCCCTCCAGGAGCCCCGCGCCCCCTGCGGCGACCTCCAGGGCCCCGGCCAGATTGGTGAGCCTCTGGCGGGCGTCCAGGCCCGCCTGATCGGCCACCACGCGCCGCTGCCGCAGCACCGGAAGCACCCGGGCGGAGCGCCCCGTACGCCGCAGTTCCCCGGCCGCCGCCAGAGCGATGCGCCGGGCGGCGTCGTGACCACGGGCGCCGACGGCACGCTTCGCCGACGGAACCGGCACGAGAATCAGCGGGCCGACACCCGTACCCGGCGGCACGGCGGCCCGCACCGCCCCGGCCAGCGCCCTGCCCAGGGGCGCGGCCAGCCCGAGGGCACCACGCTCCTTGTGCGCCAGCAGCACGGCCCGTACGGCGTCCTCGTACGGAGCGGCGGCATGCACCACCGGCAGCCCCACGGGCTCGGGAACCGGTCGCACCCGGCAGGGCCACGTCCCGTACAGCGCCCTTCCGCACGCGTCGCACAGCGGCGTCCTGGGACTCCCGCAGCCGCCGCAGGCGACCGGCAGCACCAGCCCGGTGATTTCCCGCCACCACGCCCGCATGTCACCCACTGTGCCAACGTCTCGGGTCCCCGGCCACCCCTGTGGATAACCGGGATCGAGATCCGGCCCGAATGCCGCCGCCGAAGGGCGTACGGGTGGAAGGCGACCAAGACAGGACCTAGCCGGGGTAGACCGGTGACGAGCCCTCTTGGACCATCGTCTGCCAGTTCGCACCGGTCGGCAGGCGCACGATGCCCGCGTCGTCCGAGTCGGCCACCAACGGCTGGTGTTCGTCGTCGGCCGCGGCGATCCCGGTGACCTGATTCAGACCTGGCAGCACGCCCGCCGCCGACGTCGAACCGTCCGTCTGGATGTAGCTCACCTGCTGCACCCCGCCGGCCTCCTTACCGACCACCACGAGCCTGCTGGGCCCCGCCCAGGACACGGCGGTCACCGTCTCCATACGAGGCGCCACGGCCTTCAGCTCCGTCACCGACACCGTCGGCTCCTCGGCCGGCCCGCGGCGCTCCACGCGGCCGATCTGGAGGGTCGTACGTCCGTCCTCGGTGAGCAGCAGCGCCACCCGTACTCCGTCGGCGGAGACCCGCAGCGCCTCGATGCGCACGTCGCCGAGCCCGTCGACCGTGACCTCCCGCGGCGCGTCGGCGCCGTCCGCCAGGCGCAGCAGCCGGGGCTCCTTCGGATCGCGGTCCGCTATCCACAGATCGCCGTTCCCGTCCCAACTCGGCGCCGACAGCCGGTCCTCCTTCTTCTCGGCCTTGCTGACGACGCGTGCGTCGCCCACCTCACCCGCCGAGATGATGGAGCCGACGTACAGGGACTTGCCGTCCTGCGAGACGCCCGCCGCGTACTTCTCGTCGCGCGCGACGGCGACTTGGCCGAGCGGCATCGTGCCGTCGCCGAACGGACCGCGCACACGCGGCGGGTCGATCGGCTCCTTGCTGCTCGCCGACAGCTGCGCGAGCCGGCCCTTGGCGTCGATGAAGTACGGGCTGTCCGAGCTGCCCGAGGTGCGGTCGGCGGCGAACTCCTCCGCCTGGTCCCCGCTCAGCACGCACAGCGAGGAGCCGTCCTGCCTGAGCAGTTCGACCTGTTCGCCCCGGGTGGACGTCAAGTCGCGGAGGGTGAAAAGCAGTTGCGCCGCCATTTTGCGGCACTGCTCCCGGCCGACGTTGTCGACCTTCGCGTTGAGCGGCACCTTGAGGGAGTTGCGGTCGTCGAATTCGAGGGTGCGGGTGCCGCGCTTCAGCTCCGTACCGGTCGGGAAGGGCGAGTCGACCACGGGCCGTATCCAGTCCGTCGGCCCGTCGAGCAGCACCTTGACCGCCTGGGTGACCGGATCCATCCGTGTCACCGGGTCTATGCGCTGCCTGATGTAGACGGGGTCGGCGACGAGCCAGCCCTGCCCGGAGGCGAAGTAGTACTTGTTCACGGCCCGGTAGTTGCGCTGGAAGTCGGACTCACCGAGGACGAGCCCCTGCGGGAGGTCGTCGATGCGCCACTCCTTGCCGTCCAGCACCTTCTCCTGGACGAGGCGGATGGCGCGGCTGTACGGCTCGGGCGCGACCGGCTGGTAGGCGTGCCCGGCGTCGACGGCGGCGATCTGCTCGCCGTAGAGCGGGTAGGTGAGGCCGGGGCCGTCGGGACCGGACGGCCCCTGGGGGTCGGCCGGGTCGGGGGCGGCGGCCAGCACCGTCGTACGGTCGGCCGGCCGCCAGTTCTGCGACGCCTGCTTCGTCAGATACTTCCTGGCCACCGCGAAGTCGGGGTCGTCGCTGGTCATCGCTTCGAGGAAGCCGTCGACGATCTCGTTCGGATCGGCCCCCTCGGCGGGCGCGACCGGGTACACCCGCACCTGGGAGTCCCCGCGTGGGGACGCCTTGACGGGCTCGACGTCCCCGCTGTCGGGGATCGAGGCGCAGCCGGTCAGCAGCAGGGCGCAGCACCCGAACACGACGGGCAGTCGCGGCACGCGTCCTCGGCCGTGACGAAGGCGGTCAACGCCCACGAGTCGTGTCCTCCCGCTCCGGTGCCTTGGGCGCGGACGTGACCGCGGAGGCAGTTGACGATGGTGTGTTCGGCGGCCGCGGCGGTTCCGAGGGCATGGCGGGGTCCTTCTCCGCGGGCTCCCCGGTGGAACGCGGCACCACCCGGGCACCGTTGCCGGGCAGCGCCGTCGGATCGACGACGCCCGCGGGCGGTGGCCCCGGCGCCCTGGCCGGCACCGGGAGGGACGTCCCCGACACGGACTGGGAGGGCACGCTCGTCAACCGGTGCGCGCTCTGCTTCGGGTCCCCGAAGGCGGAACGCTCCCGGCCGCGCCGCGAGTCCTCCGGCTCCAGCGGTATGGGCGAGCCCCGCAGCGGCTCGTCGGCGGTGCGCGGCAGCGTCAGCCGGAACTGTGACCCGCCGCCCGGCTCGCCCCACGCCTGGAGCCAGCCGCCGTGCAGGCGCGCGTCCTCGACGGCGATCGACAGGCCGAGGCCCGTACCGCCGGTGGTACGCGCCCGCGCCGGGTCGGCCCGCCAGAACCGGTTGAAGACCCGGGTCGCCTCGCCGGGCTTGAGCCCCACTCCGTAGTCGCGTACGGCCACGGCCACGGCTCCGCCCGCCACCGCCATCCGCACCACCACGTCCCGCCCCTCGCCGTGCTCGACGGCGTTGACGACCAGATTGCGAAGGACCCGCTCCACGCGCCGGGCGTCGGCCTCGGCGACGACCGGCTGTTCGTCCCCCATGACCCGGATCCGGGTGCCCTTGCGTTCGGCGAGCGGTTCGGCTCCGCCGATCACACGGCGTACGACCACCCGCAGGTCTATGGGCTCGGCCTCCAGGGCAGCGGCGCCGGCGTCGAACCGGCTGATCTCCAGCAGATCCGACAGCAGCGACTCGAAACGGTCGAGCTGGTCGCCCAGCAACTCCGCCGAGCGCGCCGTGACGGGGTCGAAGTCGACACGGGCCTCGTGGATGACGTCGGCGGCCATCCGGACCGTGGTCAGCGGGGTGCGCAGCTCGTGCGAGACGTCGGAGACGAAGCGCCGTTGCATCCTGGAGAGCTCCTCCAGCTGCTGAATCTTGAGCTGAAGATTCTGGGCCATCTTGTTGAAGGCCTCACCGAGGCGGGCGATGTCGTCCTCGCCGGTGACCTTCATACGTTCCTGGAGCCGACCGGTGGAGAGCCGTTCGGCGATCCCCGCGGCCATCCGCACGGGTGTCACGACCTGCCGTACGACGAGCCAGGCGATGGCTCCGAGCAGGACGACGACGAACAGCCCCGCCGTGGCGAGGGTGCCCTTGACCAGGTTGAGGGACTGCTCCTCCTGAGTCAGCGGGAACAGGTAGTACAGCTCGTAGGAATTGCCGTCGACATCGGTCAGCCGCTTGCCGACGACCAGGCCGGACTCGGACTCTCGGCCGTCCGTGTACTGGATCAGGGTGTAGCGCTGGAACGTGCCGGTGCCCTTGGTGACGGCCGACCGAAGATTCGCGGGGACGCTCGCGATGTGGTCCACGCCGCCGGAGGCGCGCGGGAAGCGGCTGCTGGAGCCCGCGCCGTTCTCGTCGGCGCTCAGCGCCACCACGTTGAACGCGCTCTGGCCGCCGCTGGCCAGCTGTACGACCAGGTCGGAGCGCCAGTTCACGGAGTTACGGCTCGACCTGCCGTCCCCCGAGCCGCCGTCCTGCCCACCCGGCTCGACCGGTGCGTCGGCCTTCTCCTTGGCGACGGTGAAACCACCGGCCGCCTGGCTCTGTGCCGCCTTCTCCTTGGCGTCCAGCAGACCGTTGCGCACCTGACCGATGACGACGAAGCCCAGCAGCAGCACGACGCCCAGCGACATCAGCAGGGTGGTGGTGACCACCCTGAGCTGGATGTTCCGCCGCCACAGCCGCACGGCGGGCAGCACCGGGCGCCTGGCCCAGCGCACGAGGAGCCGTGGCACGGGGCCGCCCGCCGCCCCGTCCTGGAGCAGCCGGCCACCCTGGAAGAGCCTGCCGAGGCGTGAGCCCCAGCGGCCCCGGTCGGCGGTCCGCCCCGTACGCGCTCCCGGCTCCCCGGGCTTCGGGGCAGAACTGCCGCTGGACATGTCAGCTCGGTCCGGCCTTGTAGCCGACACCGCGGACGGTCACGACGATCTCCGGGCGCTCCGGGTCCTTCTCGACCTTGGAGCGGAGCCGCTGGACATGCACATTGACCAGACGGGTGTCGGCCGCGTGCCGGTAGCCCCAGACCTGCTCCAGGAGCACCTCACGGGTGAAGACCTGCCACGGCTTGCGGGCCAGTGCGACGAGCAGGTCGAACTCCAGCGGCGTGAGGGCGATGGACTGTCCCTCACGCTTCACCGAGTGACCGGCCACGTCGATGACCAGGTCGCCGATGGCCAACTGCTCCGGCGCCGGCTCCTCGGACCTGCGCAGTCGCGCCCTGATCCTGGCGACCAGCTCCTTGGGCTTGAACGGCTTGACGATGTAGTCGTCGGCGCCCGATTCGAGCCCCACCACCACGTCGACCGTGTCGCTCTTGGCCGTCAGCATGACGATCGGTACACCCGACTCGGCCCTGATGAGCCGGCACACCTCGATACCGTCGCGGCCGGGCAGCATCAGATCCAGCAGCACCAGATCCGGCTTGGCCTCACGGAAAGCGGCGAGGGCCTTGTCGCCGTCCGCGACGAACGACGGCTCGAACCCTTCACCTCGCAGCACGATGCCGAGCATCTCGGCCAGTGCGGTGTCGTCATCGACGACAAGGACACGTCCCTTCATATCGACATCATCCCATTTTCATTTCCGTTACGTAGACTTGCGTGATCCAGCTCACTGACCTGGGACGACGTGGACGTATGCCCTTCACGGACCGTCGCGGCTCGTTGCTGTTGACGTCAACCACCGATGTCTCACCCTGCCTCGTTGACCGGGTCCTTGGACAGGAACCTTAGCGAGCCGCCCGCCCGGCGAATCCGACAGCGGCTCTCCCCCACCCCTCGCGCGCACGTCCCGTCAGCCCCGCCCCTCCTGCCGCGCCTGGGCGCACAGCTCCACGATCCCGTCCCGCGTCACCGGCGACAGCGCCCCGTACTCGGTGACCAGAGCCGTCACCAGTTCCGGCGGCGTCACGTCGAAGGCCGGGTTGTACGCCTGCGTTCCCAGCGGTGCCACCGGCATCCCACCGCCCACCTCCACGCCGGCCCCCGCCGCCTGCGGAGCCGTGAGCTCGGTCACCTCCTGCCCCGGCCGCTGCTCCACCTCGATCGACGCACCGTCCGGGGTGTCGAGGTCAAGCGTCGTCGTCGGCGCGACCACGATGAACGGCACATGGTGGTACCTCGCCTGCACCGCGAGCGGATAGCTGCCCACCTTGTTGGCCACCGAGCCGTCGGCGGCGATCCGGTCCGCCCCGATGAGTACGGCATCCACCTCGCCGGCCGCGAACAGCGAACCGGCGGCGTTGTCCGGGAGCAGCGTGAACGCCATCCCGTTGCGGGCCGCTTCGTACGCCGTCAGCCGCGCCCCCTGCAACAGCGGACGGGTCTCGTCCACCCACAGCCGCCTCAGCCGCCCCGCCCGGTGCGCCGACAGGGCCACGGCGAACGCGGTGCCCTCGCCGCCCGACACCAGTGCCCCTGTGTTGCAGTGGGTCAGAATCCGATGACTTCCGCCCGGCAGCAACTCGTCCAGGAGCGCCAGCCCCGATGCCGCCATCCGAGCGCTGGCGACAGCGTCCTCACGGTGCAGCTTCTTCGCCTCCGCCAGGGTGGCGACGGCCGCCTGCTCCTGATCGGCGCCTCCGGCGATCGCAGCCCGGTGCGCCTCCAGCGCCCGCCGTACCCCGTATCCGAGGTTCACTGCGGTGGGCCGGGCGGACTCCAGCAGCGCCGCCGCGTCGTCGACGTCGTATCCGCGTGCGGCGGCGAGGGCGACACCGTAGGCACCGGCGATGCCCAGGAGCGGCGCCCCGCGCACGGCGAGTGTCCGTATCGACTGGACCAGGGCCGGCACATCGGTGCAGACCAGCTCGGCCTCCTCGACCGGCAGTCTCGTCTGGTCGAGGAGCACCAGTACGGGCCCTTCCGGCAGCTCGTCCCAGCGCAGCGCGGGGGACATGGACGGCTCGGCCGTGAGCGGGGATGGTGCGTACTGATCAGTCATCCGCCCAGTCTGCCCGGTACCGCTCGGACTATGAAGGTGAGAAGGAGGTGGAGCACCCCGCCCACCGCTGGGCCACGCGTGGCACGATGGCTGCCAGCCTCCCGCTCTGCTCCGCAGACAGGCACCGTTGAAGCGCCGGCTCCCCGAGCCTGCCTCCGAAACCAATCCACGAGGTGGACGACCGTGAACGACACTCCGGGCTGGGCCTCGCCCGGATCTGCCCCGTCCGACGGCCAGGACGCCGGCGTGCCGCGGCCCGCCGAGCCCGCCGACGACATCGGCACGCCCTCGGACTCCCCCTCGAAGTGGTCCAAGACCCAGCCGCCGGCCGGACAGTGGTCCGCGCCCAGCGCGCCCGGTCCTGTTCCGCCCGCTCCCAGGTCCACACCGGGCTGGGGCGGCCCCGGACCCGGAGGACAGCATTCCGGCTGGGGACAGCCGCCCGTCGCGGCGAAGCCCGGTGTTATCCCCCTGCGCCCCCTGGGTGTGGGGGAGATCCTCGACGGCGCCGTGTCCACGCTGCGGGCCCACTGGCGCACCGTCCTCGGTGTCACCATCGTCGTCGCGGTCATCTCGCAGATCGGCGACATACTCGTCCAGCGCTATCTCCTGCCGGAGCCGGTGGACATCGACCCCAACGCGAGCCCGACGGAAGCGCTGAACCAGGCCGTCGACGCGATGCAGTCCAGCCTCCTCGCGCTCGCGCCGTCGCTTCTCATCACCATCATCGGCACGCTTTTCACCACCGCCGTGCTGACCGTGGTCATCAGCCGCTCCGTACTCGGCCGCGGCGTCACGCTGTCGGACGCCTGGGCGGAGGCCCGGCCCCGGCTGCTTCAACTCCTCGGCCTGACCCTGCTGTTGCCCGTCATGGGCGCCCTCGTCGTGACTGTGGGCATCCTCCCGGGACTGCTGATCGGTTCCGGTGCCGGGATCGCGCTGACGATGCTCGGCGGACTGGCCGCGCTCGTCCTGGTGATCTGGCTGATGGTCAGCTTCAGCCTCGCCTCCCCGGCCCTGATGCTCGAACGGCAGGGGATCGTCGCGTCGCTGCGCCGCTCCGCCAAGCTCGTGAAGGGCACCTGGTGGCGGATCTTCGGCATCCTGCTGCTCACGATGCTGCTGACCTTCGTGGTGTCCATGATCATCGCTGTGCCTTTCAGTCTCGTCGCCATGGCCGTGGACGGCGAAGGTGTCAGCGGGCTGTTCTCCGACAGCGGTCCGGACTTCGGCTGGCCTTTCCTGATCATCACCGGCATCGGCACGGTGATCAGCACCTCCATCACACTGCCGATCTCCGCGGGCGTCTCGGTGCTCCTCTATGTGGACCAGCGCATCCGGCGCGAAGCCCTGGACCTCGAACTCGCACGCGCCGCCGGCGTACCGGGCTACGACTCCGAGCGACCTGGCAACGACGCCCCCAGGGGCTGATGCGGTGTACGGAACGGGGGGCACGGCAACGGCGTGGCTGACGGCACGCACGAGCGACGACATACCGGTGGACACCTCGCGCGTCCCCGCCCGTGAGGCGGCCGAGGACGAGCTGTCCAAACCGATGTACCACGAGAACGACCCGAATCTGCTCCAGCGCGCGATGGACCGCTTCTGGGAGTGGATCGGAGATCTCTTCAACTCCGTGGCCGGTTCCGGAGTCACGAGTCCGGTCGGTCTCGCCGTCATCGCACTGATCGTCGCCGCGCTCGGCACCGCGCTCTGGTGGCGCCTCGGCACCCCTCGGCGCACCACCCGTCCCAAGGACGCGCTCTTCGACTCCGGACCGCGCGGCGCGGCCGAACACCGCGCCAACGCCGAGGAACACGCCGCGGCCGAACGCTGGAACCAGGCCGTCCAGGAACGGATGCGCGCCATCGTCCGCTCCCTGGAAGAGCGCACCGTGCTCGACCCGCGTCCCGGCCGCACAGCCGACGAGGCCGCCGCCGACGCCGGCCGGTCACTCCCGGAGCACGCGACCGCCCTGCGGGCAGCCGCCAGGGCCTTCGACGACGTCACGTACGGCGGACGCTCGGCGAACCAGCAGACATACCTGCGCCTGCGCGAACTGGACCTCGGCCTGGAGAACAGCAAACCCCAGCTGAGCGGCGCCACCCCGGGAGCCGCCGAATGACCGGCACCACCACGAACTCCCCGCCCCGGCCCGCGACCAGCTCCACCTCGATGTCGCCCAGCGCCCAGCAGGTCTGGAAACGTGTCCGTGGGCTGCTGATCGCACTCGCCATTCTTCTCGTGGCCGGGATCGCCCTGGCCGCCGTGCGCTCCGGCGACCAGCACGGCCGCCTCGACCCCCGCTCCGCCGGCCCGGTGGGCAGCCGAGCGGTCGCCGAACTCCTCAAGGACCGCGGTGTCACCACCCGAGTCGTCACGACTCTCGCCGGTGCGACCGAGGGGGCCGGCCCGGACACCACCCTGGTGGTCACCTCCCCCAACCTGCTGACCTTCCATCAGCAGCGCATGCTCCGAGACGCGACGGCGACCTCCGGGGGGCGTACGGTCCTTCTGTCGGCGGGACCGCCCTCCCTCGACATCCTGGCCACCGATGTCACCGCGGCCCCGGCTACATCGGTGGCAGCGCGAGAGCCCCGATGCTCCCTGCCCGCCGCCCGCAGCGCGGGCGCCGTCGACATAGGCGGAGTGCGCTACACCACGGACTCGCCGAACAGCCACGCCTGTTACCCGACCGGCGGGCTTCCGACCCTCCTCAGGGTCGATGCCACCGACGGCGGCGACACCGTCCTGCTCGGCTCCCCCGATCTCCTCTACAACGAGCGCCTCGCCAAACAGGGCAACGCCTCGCTGGCCCTTCAACTCCTCGGCTCGCGACCTCATATCGTCTGGTACCTCCCCTCGCTCAGTGATCCCTCCGCCACCGGATCCGGCAGCGGTAGTGGTAGTGGTGACGACAACAGCGGTGACAGCAGCGGCGACAGAGAGGAACAGGCGGGAGGCAACGAGTCGAGCTTCCTGGACCTGATCCCCTCCGGCTGGCTCTGGGGCACTCTCCAACTCGCCCTCGCCGCCGTACTCGCCGCCGTCTGGCGCTCCCGCCGACTCGGCCCCGTCGTCGCCGAACGGCTCCCGGTCGCCATCCGCGCCTCCGAGGCCACCGAGGGCCGCGCCCGCCTCTATCGCAAGGCCGACGCCCGCGATCGCGCCGCCTCGGTCCTCCGTACGGAGACCCGCACCCGCCTCGCTTCTCTCCTCGGTGTCCCACCGTCCGAGGCCCACACCCCGGAGGCCCTCGTCCCCGCTGTCTCCGCGCAACTCCCCGACAGCTCGCGGGACCCCCGCGCGCTGCTCTTCGGCCCGGCGCCGGCCGACGATGCCGCTCTCATCCGCCTGACGGATCAACTCGACGCCCTCGAAAGAGAGGTACGCACCTCATGAGTGCCCCGACCCCCGAGACCGCTACGAACTCGGACAGCGCCCGCGCCTCCCTGGAGGCCCTGCGCGCCGAGATCGCGAAGGCCGTGGTCGGCCAGGACCCCGCCGTGACCGGACTCGTCGTCGCCCTGCTCTGCCGGGGCCACGTACTCCTCGAAGGAGTCCCCGGCGTCGCGAAGACACTCCTGGTACGGGCCCTCGCCGCCTCTCTCGAACTCGACACCAAACGCGTCCAGTTCACCCCCGACCTGATGCCGAGCGACGTCACAGGCTCCCTCGTCTACGACGCGCGAACAGCGGAGTTCTCCTTCCAGCCCGGTCCCGTCTTCACCAACCTGCTGCTCGCCGACGAGATCAACCGCACCCCGCCCAAGACGCAGTCGTCGCTGCTCGAAGCGATGGAGGAGCGCCAGGTCACGATCGACGGAACACCCCGGATGCTCCCCGATCCGTTCCTGGTCGCGGCCACGCAGAACCCGGTCGAGTACGAGGGCACCTACCCCCTCCCCGAAGCACAGCTCGACCGCTTCCTGTTGAAGCTGACCGTGCCCCTCCCATCACGCGACGACGAGATCAGCGTCCTGACCCGCCACGCGGACGGCTTCAACCCACGCGACCTCCAGGCGGCCGGAGTACGGCCCGTCGCAGGCCCGGCCGACCTCGAAGCGGCACGCGCCGCGGTCGCCAAGACCTCCGTCTCCCCGGAGATAGCGAGCTATGTCGTCGATATCTGCCGTGCCACTCGTGATTCCCCCTCGCTCTCCCTCGGCGTCTCCCCCCGAGGAGCCACCGCTCTGCTCTCCACCGCCCGTGCCTGGGCCTGGCTCACCGGCCGCGACTACGTCACGCCCGACGATGTGAAGGCCCTGGCACTGCCCACCCTGCGACACCGCGTCCAGCTCCGCCCCGAAGCGGAGATGGAGGGAGTCACCGCGGACTCAGTCATCACCGCGATCCTGGCCCATGTCCCCGTGCCCCGATGAGGCGATGAACCATGGCCCTCACCGGACGAGCGGCTCTCCTCGCCGCTCTCGGCTCGATTCCCGTCGGCCTCCTCGCCCCCAGCTGGGCCGGGATGCTGGCGGTCAACGCGCCCCTCTCCCTCGCAATTCTGTGCGACTACTGCCTGGCCGCGCCAGTGCGAACGCTCCGGTTCACTCGAAGTGGTGATACGTCAGTTCGACTCGGAGAAAGTGCCGAGGTCCAGCTCACGGTCACCAATCCGGCGCGCCGCACGCTGCGCGCCCACATCCGGGACGCCTGGCCGCCGAGCAGTTGGCCGACCGGCACCGAACAGGCCGCATCCCGGCACGAGTTGACCGTCCCCGCCGGAGAACGCCGCCGGCTCTCCACGCTCCTCCGCCCCACCCGCCGAGGCGACAGGCGCACCGAGCGAGTGACGGTGCGGTCCTTCGGTCCCCTCGGCCTGGCGGCCCGCCAGGGAAATCACGACGTGCCGTGGACAGTCCGTGTGTTGCCGCCGTTCACGAGCCGTAAGCACCTGCCGTCCAGGCTCGCCCGACTGCGCGAACTCGACGGCCGGACAAGCGTGCTCACCCGCGGCGAGGGCACCGAGTTCGACAGCCTGCGCCCTTACATACCGGGGGACGACACCCGGTCCATCGACTGGCGCGCCACCGCCCGTCAGTCGGCGGTCACGATTCGTACCTGGCGCCCCGAACGCGACCGCCACATCCTCATCGTCCTCGACACCGGCCGCACCTCGGCCGGCCGCGTCGGCGACGTCCCCCGCCTCGACGCCGCGATGGACGCCACGCTTCTCCTCACAGCACTGGCCACCCGCGCGGGCGACCGGGTGGACCTGCTGGCGTACGACCGCCGGACACGCGCACAGGTCCGGGGCAGCGCGGCGAGCGACGTACTGCCCGCGCTGGTGAACGCGCTGGCCACGCTGGAGCCCGAGCTGGTGGAGACGGACGCGCGCGGCCTGGCCGCCACGGTCCTGAAAAACGCCCCGCGCCGATCACTCGTCGTCCTGCTGACCAGCCTCGAAGCGGCACCGGTCGAGGAAGGACTACTGCCTGTCCTCCACCAACTCACCCAGCGCCACACGGTGCTCGTCGCCTCGGTGGCCGATCCCCACACCCAGACCATGAGCACGGCCCGGGGCTCGGTGGACGCGGTCTACGAGGCCGCCGCCGGCTCCCAGGCACAGTCCCAACGACGCCGCACCTCGGAAAAACTCCAGCGCTACGGCGTCACAGTCGTGGACGCCGTGCCCGACTCACTGGCCCCGGCACTGGCGGATGCCTACCTGGCGCTGAAGGCCGCAGGTCGCCTCTGAATGGGTTGGGTGCGGAGAGGGAAACCGCTCCGTACCCGGAAAGGCCCCTGAACGCAGAAATGCCCCGCACCAGAGGTGCGGGGCATTCCCACAAAAATTGTTCGGCGGCGTCCTACTCTCCCACAGGGTCCCCCCTGCAGTACCATCGGCGCTGAAAGGCTTAGCTTCCGGGTTCGGAATGTAACCGGGCGTTTCCCTAACGCAATGACCACCGAAACACAATGAAACACATGAACAAACCGGATGTGAACACGGTCGTTCGTTGTCTCAGAACTAACACAGTGGACGCGAGCAACTGAGGACAAGCCCTCGGCCTATTAGTACCGGTCAACTCCACACCTCACAGTGCTTCCATATCCGGCCTATCAACCCAGTCGTCTACTGGGAGCCTTACCCCATCAAGTGGGTGGGAGTCCTCATCTCGAAGCAGGCTTCCCGCTTAGATGCTTTCAGCGGTTATCCCTCCCGAACGTAGCCAACCAGCCATGCCCTTGGCAGGACAACTGGCACACCAGAGGTTCGTCCGTCCCGGTCCTCTCGTACTAGGGACAGCCCTTCTCAAGACTCCTGCGCGCGCAGCGGATAGGGACCGAACTGTCTCACGACGTTCTAAACCCAGCTCGCGTACCGCTTTAATGGGCGAACAGCCCAACCCTTGGGACCGACTCCAGCCCCAGGATGCGACGAGCCGACATCGAGGTGCCAAACCATCCCGTCGATATGGACTCTTGGGGAAGATCAGCCTGTTATCCCCGGGGTACCTTTTATCCGTTGAGCGACGGCGCTTCCACAAGCCACCGCCGGATCACTAGTCCCGACTTTCGTCCCTGCTCGACCCGTCGGTCTCACAGTCAAGCTCCCTTGTGCACTTACACTCAACACCTGATTACCAACCAGGCTGAGGGAACCTTTGGGCGCCTCCGTTACTCTTTAGGAGGCAACCGCCCCAGTTAAACTACCCATCAGACACTGTCCCTGATCCGGATCACGGACCCAGGTTAGACATCCAGCACGACCAGAGTGGTATTTCAACGACGACTCCACCTGAACTGGCGTCCAAGCTTCAAAGTCTCCCACCTATCCTACACAAGCCGAACCGAACACCAATATCAAACTGTAGTAAAGGTCCCGGGGTCTTTCCGTCCTGCTGCGCGAAACGAGCATCTTTACTCGTAGTGCAATTTCACCGGGCCTATGGTTGAGACAGTCGAGAAGTCGTTACGCCATTCGTGCAGGTCGGAACTTACCCGACAAGGAATTTCGCTACCTTAGGATGGTTATAGTTACCACCGCCGTTTACTGGCGCTTAAGTTCTCAGCTTCGCCACACCGAAATGTGACTAACCGGTCCCCTTAACGTTCCAGCACCGGGCAGGCGTCAGTCCGTATACATCGCCTTACGGCTTCGCACGGACCTGTGTTTTTAGTAAACAGTCGCTTCTCGCTGGTCTCTGCGGCCACCCCCAGCTCAGAGTGCAAGACTCATCACCAGAAATGGCCCCCCTTCTCCCGAAGTTACGGGGGCATTTTGCCGAGTTCCTTAACCATAGTTCACCCGAACGCCTCGGTATTCTCTACCTGACCACCTGAGTCGGTTTAGGGTACGGGCCGCCATGAAACTCGCTAGAGGCTTTTCTCGACAGCATAGGATCATCCACTTCACCACAATCGGCTCGGCATCAGGTCTCAGACTATATGCACGACGGATTTGCCTACCGTGCGTCCTACACCCTTACCCCGGGACAACCACCGCCCGGGCTGGACTACCTTCCTGCGTCACCCCATCGCTTACCTACTGCAAGTCTGGTCCGACGGCTCCACCACTTCCCTTTGCCCGAAGGCTCCAGGACGGCTTCACGGTCTTAGCATCGCCTGGTTCGGTACTGGGCGTTTCAAAGCGGGTACCGGAATATCAACCGGTTGTCCATCGACTACGCCTGTCGGCCTCGCCTTAGGTCCCGACTTACCCTGGGCAGATCAGCTTGACCCAGGAACCCTTAGTCAATCGGCGCACACGTTTCCCACGTGTGTATCGCTACTCATGCCTGCATTCTCACTCGTGAACCGTCCACCCCTCGCTTCCGCGGAGGCTTCACCCGGCACACGACGCTCCCCTACCCATCCGCACGCCCGTTGGGGCTATGTGTACGAATGACACGACTTCGGCGGTACGCTTGAGCCCCGCTACATTGTCGGCGCGGAATCACTTGACCAGTGAGCTATTACGCACTCTTTCAAGGGTGGCTGCTTCTAAGCCAACCTCCTGGTTGTCTCTGCGACTCCACATCCTTTCCCACTTAGCGTACGCTTAGGGGCCTTAGTCGATGCTCTGGGCTGTTTCCCTCTCGACCATGGAGCTTATCCCCCACAGTCTCACTGCCGCGCTCTCACTTACCGGCATTCGGAGTTTGGCTAAGGTCAGTAACCCGGTAGGGCCCATCGCCTATCCAGTGCTCTACCTCCGGCAAGAAACACACGACGCTGCACCTAAATGCATTTCGGGGAGAACCAGCTATCACGGAGTTTGATTGGCCTTTCACCCCTAACCACAGGTCATCCCCCAGGTTTTCAACCCTGGTGGGTTCGGTCCTCCACGACCTCTTACAGCCGCTTCAACCTGCCCATGGCTAGATCACTCCGCTTCGGGTCTTGAGCGCGCTACTATACCGCCCTGTTCGGACTCGCTTTCGCTACGGCTTCCCCACACGGGTTAACCTCGCAACACACCGCAAACTCGCAGGCTCATTCTTCAAAAGGCACGCAGTCACGACTGACAGCACAAGTACTGCCAGCGACGCTCCCACGGCTTGTAGGCACACGGTTTCAGGTACTATTTCACTCCGCTCCCGCGGTACTTTTCACCATTCCCTCACGGTACTATCCGCTATCGGTCACCAGGGAATATTTAGGCTTAGCGGGTGGTCCCGCCAGATTCACACGGGATTTCTCGGGCCCCGTGCTACTTGGGTGTCTCTCAAACGAGCCGTTAATGTTTCAGCTACGGGGGTCTTACCCTCTACGCCGGACCTTTCGCATGTCCTTCGCCTACATCAACGGTTTCTGACTCGCCTCACAGCCGGCAGACTGTGAAAAAGAGATCCCACAACCCCGCATGCGCAACCCCTGCCGGGTATCACACACATACGGTTTGGCCTCATCCGGTTTCGCTCGCCACTACTCCCGGAATCACGGTTGTTTTCTCTTCCTGAGGGTACTGAGATGTTTCACTTCCCCTCGTTCCCTCCACACTGCCTATGTGTTCAGCAGCGGGTGACAGCCCATGACGACTGCCGGGTTTCCCCATTCGGACACCCCCGGATCAAAGCTCGGTTGACAGCTCCCCGGGGCCTATCGCGGCCTCCCACGTCCTTCATCGGTTCCTGGTGCCAAGGCATCCACCGTGCGCCCTTAAAAACTTGGCCACAGATGCTCGCGTCCACTGTGCAGTTCTCAAACAACGACCAACCACCCGCCACCCCACCGCATACACAGTGAGTTCACCGGGGCCGGCATCCCGAAGACACAGGCAGCTCACGCAGCCCGTACCCTCAGACACCCAACAGCGCGCCCGGCACCCTTCACCACCCCGTTCCCGTTCCACGCCCCGAAGAGCAGTACTGGAGAACCAAGCAGTCAAGAGTGCCGAATAGTCAACGTTCCACCCATGAGCAACCAGCACCGGACATTCGCCGGCGTACTGGCCCCTGACCAGACCCCCGAAAGGCTCTGGTGAGAAGTGCTCCTTAGAAAGGAGGTGATCCAGCCGCACCTTCCGGTACGGCTACCTTGTTACGACTTCGTCCCAATCGCCAGTCCCACCTTCGACAGCTCCCTCCCACAAGGGGTTGGGCCACCGGCTTCGGGTGTTACCGACTTTCGTGACGTGACGGGCGGTGTGTACAAGGCCCGGGAACGTATTCACCGCAGCAATGCTGATCTGCGATTACTAGCAACTCCGACTTCATGGGGTCGAGTTGCAGACCCCAATCCGAACTGAGACCGGCTTTTTGAGATTCGCTCCACCTTGCGGTATCGCAGCTCATTGTACCGGCCATTGTAGCACGTGTGCAGCCCAAGACATAAGGGGCATGATGACTTGACGTCGTCCCCACCTTCCTCCGAGTTGACCCCGGCGGTCTCCTGTGAGTCCCCATCACCCCGAAGGGCATGCTGGCAACACAGAACAAGGGTTGCGCTCGTTGCGGGACTTAACCCAACATCTCACGACACGAGCTGACGACAGCCATGCACCACCTGTACACCGACCACAAGGGGGGCACCATCTCTGATGCTTTCCGGTGTATGTCAAGCCTTGGTAAGGTTCTTCGCGTTGCGTCGAATTAAGCCACATGCTCCGCTGCTTGTGCGGGCCCCCGTCAATTCCTTTGAGTTTTAGCCTTGCGGCCGTACTCCCCAGGCGGGGAACTTAATGCGTTAGCTGCGGCACCGACGACGTGGAATGTCGCCAACACCTAGTTCCCAACGTTTACGGCGTGGACTACCAGGGTATCTAATCCTGTTCGCTCCCCACGCTTTCGCTCCTCAGCGTCAGTAATGGCCCAGAGATCCGCCTTCGCCACCGGTGTTCCTCCTGATATCTGCGCATTTCACCGCTACACCAGGAATTCCGATCTCCCCTACCACACTCTAGTCTGCCCGTATCGAATGCAGACCCGGGGTTAAGCCCCGGGCTTTCACACCCGACGTGACAGACCGCCTACGAGCTCTTTACGCCCAATAATTCCGGACAACGCTTGCGCCCTACGTATTACCGCGGCTGCTGGCACGTAGTTAGCCGGCGCTTCTTCTGCAGGTACCGTCACTTTCGCTTCTTCCCTGCTGAAAGAGGTTTACAACCCGAAGGCCGTCATCCCTCACGCGGCGTCGCTGCATCAGGCTTTCGCCCATTGTGCAATATTCCCCACTGCTGCCTCCCGTAGGAGTCTGGGCCGTGTCTCAGTCCCAGTGTGGCCGGTCGCCCTCTCAGGCCGGCTACCCGTCGTCGCCTTGGTAGGCCATTACCCCACCAACAAGCTGATAGGCCGCGGGCTCATCCTGCACCGCCGGAGCTTTCAACCGTCCCCCATGAGGGGCACAGTATTATCCGGTATTAGACCCCGTTTCCAGGGCTTGTCCCAGAGTGCAGGGCAGATTGCCCACGTGTTACTCACCCGTTCGCCACTAATCCACCCGAAGGCTTCATCGTTCGACTTGCATGTGTTAAGCACGCCGCCAGCGTTCGTCCTGAGCCAGGATCAAACTCTCCGTGAATGTATTCCCGACCCGAAGGTCAGGTGGACACCACGAGAGCGGAACAACCAGTCGGAATAAGACCAGTCGTTCACAGCGTCCTCGCTGTGTTTCTATCAAAGGAACCTCAACCCAATCCACAGAATGCGGACGAGGTCGGGGTATCAACATATCTGGCGTTGACTTTTGGCACGCTGTTGAGTTCTCAAGGAACGGACGCTTCCTTCGGTCCCGTCTCCGGGCCCCTCCGGGCTTTCCCTTCGGTCTTGCTGTCTTGCGTTCCCGACTCTATCAGAACCTTTTCGCGTCTTGCTTCTCATGGAGAAGCAGTCTCGATTAAGAGTCCTGATGGCCTTCGGAGTGGCCCTTTGCCTTTCGGCGAGCCCGACATTATCAGAAACATCCGGGCCGAACTAAATCGGCCGCTGCGATTCGGATGATGTATCGGAAAGCTCTGCGGAAATTCGATTCCCACTCAGAGCCGAGTAGACAAGCATGTCGCTCTCGAACATGTCCATATCCGAGGCAACCGTTCTAATCTACCTCCCCACGGGGACCGTGTCAATGATCGGCAGCGATCTTTGTGGGGCGGAGAGGAGACTAACAGGTCAGCGACACGTGACGCACATCAGGCTGCTGTGGGCAGTTGGGCGCTCTGGTCGGCGCTCTCCACGTCTCCCGTCTCGCCCGCGCGGGCCGCTCGGCCGCCGAGCACGTACACGTACACCAGGAAGGCCACCTCGGACAGGACGCCGATGGTGATGCGTGCCCATGTCGGCAGGCCGGACGAGGTGACGAAGCCCTCGATCAGGCCCGAGACGAAAAGGATCAGGGCGAGGCCGATGGCCATGCCCACGGCTGCCCGTCCCTGCTGGGCGAGCGCTGTCCGACGGGTGTGGGGGCCGGGATCGATCAGGGTCCAGCCGAGACGGAGGCCCGTACCCGCCGCGACGAACACGGCTGTCAGTTCGAGCAGACCATGGGGCAGGACGAGGCCGAGGAACGTGTCCAGGCGGCCGGCCGACGACATCAGGCCTATTCCTACGCCGAGGTTGAGCATGTTCAGGAAGAGGATCCAGATCACCGGGAAACAGAGGAAGGCGCCGAGGACGAGACACATGGCCGCCGCCTGGGCGTTGTTCGTCCACACCTGAGCCGCGAAGGACGCCGCGGGGTGACTTGAGTAGTAGGTCTCGTACTCACCGCCGGGCCGGGTCATCTGGCGGAGGTCCTCGGGCGCCGCGATCGCCGACTGGACCTCGGGGTGCGCCGATATCCACCAGCCGATGAGCGCGGCGACGAGCACCGAGAGCAGCGCGGTGGGTATCCACCAGTGCCGGGAGCGGTAGACGGCTGCGGGGAAACCGGCATAGAGGAAGCGGGCCGCGTCGCGCCAGCCCGCGCGGCGGGTGCCGGTGACCACCGAGCGTGCCCGCGCGACCAGCTGGGTCAGGCGCCCGATGAGCATGGGGTCCGGCGCGCTGGACTGGATCAGGGAGAGATGGGTCGCTGTGCGTTGGTAGAGGGCGACGAGTTCGTCCGCCTCGGCACCCGTGAGATGACGTCCTCGGCGCAGGAGAAGGTCCAGGCGGTCCCACTCGGGTCGGTGGGCCGTCACGAAGACGTCGAGATCCATGGTCGGCTGCTGCTCCAGGCACTGGGTGCGTACGGTCCGTACTACTGCGGCACGTTGCAGGCCAGCTTGGCAGACTGAGCGGTCCGGGGGCAGAGAAGGTCGGCGAAGGGTGGCACCGGTGAATGAGCTTGTGACGGGCGACGCGGTCGTACTGGGGCTGCGCCCCGCGAAGCTGCCGAGCCGGGCGTTGGCCGTCGTCATCGACCTGGTGGTGGTCTGGGCCGCGTACATCGCCGTCTCGATCGTTCTCGCCATCGCGACGGATTCGTTGGACACGGCCGCGGTGGCGGCGCTGGCCGTCGCGAGTTTCCTCTTGATACCGGTGGGTGTGCCGATCGCGGTGGAAACCCTCAGTCACGGGCGTTCGTTGGGGAAGCTGGCCTGTGGGCTGCGGGTGGTGCGTGACGACGGCGGGCCCATCCGGTTCCGTCACGCGCTGGTGCGTGGGGCGATCGGTGTGGTGGAGCTGCTGATGTCGTTCGGCGTCATCGCGTCCATCGCTT
This sequence comes from Streptomyces sp. S4.7, assembly GCF_010384365.1. Classification (NCBI taxonomy): domain Bacteria; kingdom Bacillati; phylum Actinomycetota; class Actinomycetes; order Kitasatosporales; family Streptomycetaceae; genus Streptomyces; species Streptomyces sp. S4.7. The sequence goes on from NZ_CP048397.1 coordinate 2,725,054, forward strand.
CGCTCGTGTCGGCGCGTGGGCGTCGGGTAGGGGACCTGTTCGCGGGGACGCTGGTCGTACGCGAGCGGGTGCCGGCGGATCGGGCCCCTGCCGTGCCGCCTCCGCCGCCGTGGCTCGTCGGTCGCTTCTCCGGGTTGGATCTGTCGTCGGTGCCCGACGATCTGTGGCTGGCGGTACGGCAGTACCTGACTCGGATGCGGCAACTCGACCCCGGCGTCGGCTGGTCGATGTCGGAGCGGCTGGCCAGTGATCTCGCGGCGCGTACGGGCGTGCCGCTCCCGCACGGCGTGCCGCCGGCGGCGTATCTGGCGGCCGTGGTGAACGAACGTCAGGCACGGGACGCGCGGCGGGCTTTCGGCACCGCCACGGCCGTCGGCGGGCCGCCGGTCGGATCGCCGCTTACGCGCCGCCCGGAGGTCACGCAGCCGCAGGGCACTCGGCAGCGGGACGCGCACCCGCAGGCAGTGCAACCGCACGACGTGCGGCACGACGCGGCCGAGGCGGCTGAGGCTGCGTCAACTCGCGTGCCGGGTCCGGCCGGTCCGCCGGCATCCGGGTTCGCGCCACCTGCCTGAGAGGCAGTTGATCCGGTGCTCCGACTCGGTGTCAGGACAGCGCCGAGGGCGGGGTTTCGAGATCTTCGAGCTCGATGCCCGGCGCCGCGAGCACCACGTCGCCGCTGATGTGGACGGTGTGCTGCTCACCGGTGTCCAGCGCGCTGACCTGGTACTCGTCCACGGTCAGGGGCCCATTGTCAGTGGCATGCGCTTCACTTCTCAGTAGCGCCCAGGACTGGTCGACAGTACGGGGGGCCAGTACAGGATCCGTGAAGGCCACGAGGCGGACGCGGGTCGCGGGGGACGCGGGAGTGAGGCGGAGCAGGCGGGTGATGGCGACGAGGAACGCGGGGGAAGCACCGGTGAAGGCGTGGGCGGGGACATTGCCTTCGGTGGCTTCGTCGCCGGTGGGGTCGGCACGGACCCAGGTGACGCCTTCGATTGCGGCGGCGCGCACCCGCCAGCTCGCGGCGTGCAGTTCGAGACGGATGGGACGGCCGAGCTCGTCGAGCGTGAGGTCGACGGAGCCGGAGTGCTCACCGGAGGGAGCGGTGATCTGGGAGACGTAGCGCCAGCCCGAGGGGCCCGGTGCGCAGTGGAAGTGTTCTTCGCCGAGGGGGGTGTGGTCGTGCGGGTCGTGGAGTGAGTAACGGCCACGGGGCATGTGCGGGAGTCCTTCGATGTCCTCGGAGCCCGTGCCGCCAGAGCGCCGGAGAGTGCCGCCCGCGTACACAGGGACCCCGCCGGGACCCGCCCGGACCGGAAACCGGTGGGATCAGGAGCCAGAGGCCGGGGCAGGCCCCCAACACGGGGGTGTGGGGGCCTGCCCGTTCCACTGGTGTCAGCGGCGGTGCCTGCGGGTCAGTAGCGGTAGTGGTCGGACTTGTACGGGCCTTCGACCTTCACGCCGATGTACGCGGCCTGCTCGGGGCGGAGCGTCGTGAGCTTCACTCCGAGCGCGTCGAGGTGGAGGCGGGCGACCTTCTCGTCGAGGTGCTTGGGCAGCACGTAGACGTCGGTCGGGTACTCCTCGGGCTTCGTGAAGAGCTCGATCTGGGCCAGCGTCTGGTCCGCGAACGAGTTGGACATCACGAAGGAGGGGTGGCCGGTCGCGTTGCCGAGGTTCAGCAGGCGGCCCTCGGACAGGACGATCAGCGTCTTGCCGTCGGGGAACTTCCAGGTGTGGACCTGCGGCTTGACCTCGTCCTTGACGATGCCGGGGACCTTCGCGAGGCCGGCCATGTCGATCTCGTTGTCGAAGTGGCCGATGTTCCCGACGATCGCCTGGTGCTTCATCTTGGCCATGTCCGCGGCCATGATGATGTCCTTGTTGCCCGTCGTGGTGACGAAGATGTCGGCGATGCCGACGACGTCGTCCAGCGTCGAGACCTGGTAGCCGTCCATCGCCGCCTGGAGCGCGCAGATCGGGTCGATCTCGGTGATGATCACGCGGGCGCCCTGGCCGCGCAGGGACTCCGCGCAGCCCTTGCCCACGTCGCCGTAGCCGAAGACGACGGCGACCTTGCCGCCGATCAGCACGTCGGTGGCGCGGTTGATGCCGTCGATCAGGGAGTGGCGGCAGCCGTACTTGTTGTCGAACTTCGACTTGGTCACGGCGTCGTTGACGTTGATCGCCGGGAAAAGAAGCGTGCCGTCGCGGTGCATCTCGTAGAGACGGTGGACACCGGTCGTGGTCTCTTCGGTGACGCCGCGGATCTCGGACGCCAGGAGGGTCCACTTCTGCGGGTTCTCGGTCAGGGTGCGGTTGAGCAGACGGAGGATGTAGCTGTACTCCTCGCTGTCCGCCGTGGCCGGATCCGGGGCCGCGCCGGCCTTCTCGAACTCGACGCCCTTGTGGACGAGGAGGGTGGCGTCGCCACCGTCGTCCAGGATCATGTTCGGGCCGCCGGTGGAGGCGTTGGGCCAGGTCAGGGCCTGCTCCGTGCACCACCAGTACTCTTCGAGCGTCTCGCCCTTCCAGGCGAAGACCGGGATTCCCTGCGGGTCGTCCGGAGTGCCGTTCGGACCGACGGCCACCGCGGCGGCGGCGTGGTCCTGGGTGGAGAAGATGTTGCAGGAGGCCCAGCGGACGTCGGCGCCGAGCGCGGCCAGCGTCTCGATGAGGACGGCGGTCTGCACGGTCATGTGCAGGGAGCCGGTGATGCGGGAGCCGGCGAGGGGCTGCGCCTCGGCGTACTCCCTGCGGATCGACATCAGGCCGGGCATCTCGTGCTCGGCGAGGGTGATCTCCTTGCGGCCGAAGTCGGCAAGCGAGAGATCGGCGACCTTGAAGTCCTGTCGGTTGGCGACAGTGGTCATAGCGAGCTGCTCCTCGTGAAGGGGTCGAGGGTGGGTACGGCTGACTCTGCGGCGGCGGGCATAGGAATGCCCGGACGTACGCAACGCAGTCCGTCGGAGGCCCTCTCTCCCTCGGCCGGTCCGCGCCGCAGACCGCCCGACCGCCATCAGCAGCGACGTCTGGCTCTGGTGACGAATCTACACCGATCGGCCCAGCGCCCTAAAGGGCGCCTGGGCACGGACCCCGTCCCCGACGGGCCCCGAAGGGGCCTCAACTCGGGCCTTACGGGCGTTTCGCCGTACGTCCTCGGTGTTGATCTGTCCGGAAACAGCTGAGGGCCGCACCGGGCTCAGATCCGTAAGGAGGCCCCGGCGCGAGATGCGCCGGGGCCTCCTTACGGATGTGAGCGGGTGATCAGTGGTCGTCCTTGTCGGAACCTGAGTCGGGACCGGGCTCGGTCTCCGTGCCGCCCGGCGACTTGGCCGGGTTGGTGCCCGCCGCCGCGGCGGCGGCGTTGAAGATGTCCGGCTCCAGATAGATCACGCGGGCGATCGGGACCGCGTCACGGATCCGGCCCTCGGCCGCGTTGATCGCCTGGGCGACCTCGGCCGCCGTGTCGTCGTGCTCGACCGCGATCTTGGCCGCCACCAGCAGTTCCTCGGGGCCGAGGTGGAGCGTACGCATGTGGATGATGCCGGTGACGACGTCGCCGTCGACGATCGCGGCCTTGATCTTCTCCACGTCCTCCCGGCCGGCGGACTCACCGAGCAGCAGGGACTTCGTCTCGGCCGCCAGGACCAGGGCGATGACGATCAGCAGGATGCCGATGCAGAGGGTGCCGATGCCGTCCCAGACGCCGTCGCCCGTGGCGAGCGCCAGGCTCACGCCCAGGAGCGCGAGGATCAGACCGACCAGGGCGCCGAGGTCCTCCAGCAGGACGACAGGGAGTTCGGGGGCCTTGGAGTGCCGGATGAACTCTTTCCACGAGCGCTTGCCGCGGGTCTGGTTGGACTCGACGATGGCCGTGCGGAAGGAGAACGACTCGGCGATGATCGCGAACACCAGGACGCCGACCGGCCAGTACCAGGCCTCGATCTCGTGCGGGTGCTTGATCTTCTCGTAGCCCTCGTAGATGGCGAACATGCCACCGACGGAGAAGAGCACGATGGAGACGAGGAACGCGTAGATGTAGCGCTCGCGGCCGTAACCGAAGGGATGTTCCGGGGTCGCTTCGCGCTTCGCCTTCTTGCCGCCGAGGAGCAGCAGCCCCTGATTGCCGGAGTCGGCGAGCGAGTGCACGCTCTCGGCGAGCATGGACGACGAACCACTGAAGAGGAACGCCACGAACTTGGCTACTGCGATCGCTAGGTTGGCGACGAGCGCCGCCACGATCGCCTTGGTTCCGCCTGACGCGCTCATGGGTGCGGTGGTTCCCTTCCTCGGTCTGCGGCCCTGGCGCCGCGGTACGGCGGCACATTGTTGCAGCCGCCGAGGCGGGCCGTGCGCGAAGTCCCGGTTCAGGCGATGACGGTGGCCCTGAAGACCCTGCCCGTACCGGTCAGTTCGGTCTTCTCGCCCGCGGGGACGAAGACCGAATCGCCCGGAGTCAGGTCGATTTCGTTGGCGCGCGGCGTGCCCGCCGTGCAGAGCAGGATCTGCGGGGTGTCTGCGGTGAGTTCGCGGGGTTCGGCGCCGGGGGCCAATCCGTAGGTGGACAGCCGGAATTCGTCGATCGGGGTCTCGTACAGCTCTTCGCCGGACGCCGACGCCTCGGGGCGGAGCACGGCGGGCTCGGCCGACTCGAAGCGCACGATGCGGAGCAGTTCCGGTACGTCGACGTGTTTGGGGGTGAGGCCGCAGCGCAGGACGTTGTCCGAGTTGGCCATGATCTCGACGCCCAGCCCGTTCAGATAGGCGTGCGGGACGCCGGCGCCGAGGAAGAGGGCCTCGCCGGGCTGGAGTTGTACGTGGTTGAGCAGCATGGCCGCGATGACGCCCGGGTCGCCGGGGTAGTGGTGCGCGATCGACACGTATGGCGAGTACTCGCCGCCGAGGCGTGCCGCGGCTTCGGCGGAGGAATGCACTGTGTGTGACATCTCGTCGGGGTCGGCGGTCAGCACGGCGGTGAGGACCTCGCGCAGCGCGGCTTCCTCGGGGTGTGCGCGCAGGAGGTCCACATAGGGCTTGAGCGAGTCGACGTCCAGCCGGGCGAGGAGGTCGGCGGTCTCGGCGGGTGCTCGGAAGCCGCACAGGCCGTCGAAGGGGGTGAGGGCGCAGATCAGTTCGGGCTTGTGGTTGGCGTCCTTGTAGTTGCGGTGCGGCGCGTCGATGGGGACGCCCTGGCGCTCCTCCGCCGCGTAACCCTCCTTCGCCTGGGCGAGGTTGGGGTGGACCTGAAGCGAGAGGGGGGCGCCCGCGGCAAGGATCTTGAGGAGGAAGGGGAGACGTGGACCGAATTTCTTGACGGTGGGGGCGCCGAGTTCCGCCTCGGGGGCGGCTGCGATGAGGTCGGAGAGCGGGTGGTCGACGGGGGTGGTGGCGCGGTTGATACGGGACGGGGCCCCCGGGTGGGCGCCCATCCACATCTCGGCCTGGGGTTCGCCGGTCGGGGCGGTGCCGAGCAGTTCCGGGATGGCGGTCGTGGAGCCCCAGGCGTAGGGGCGCACGGTGTTGGAGAGGCGGTCCATGGGTGCTTCCTTGTTCTTCCTTGTTCCGTGACGTACGGCGAAGTCGGTGGCGTACGGACGACGTGCGGAGACGCGTGAGAACGGAGGTGAGTGAAATCGGAGGGGGTGAGAGGCGGGCGCGGTGCTGAGTCTGCGGGGTGCGTGAGGTGTGCTCAGCGCGGGGGTCGGTCGGACGGGCCGGTGGGGGTCATTCGCGGTTGCCCGAGGCCAGGGCCAGGTAGACGGCCGTGAAGTCGGTGACGGCGACGAGTTCCGCGAGGGCTTCGAGTTCGCCGCCTTCCTGCGGCTCCAGCTCGCTGATGGCGGTCTCGTGGCTGGTGGCGAGTTCGCGGGCGGCGGGCGCCGCGGTCAGTCCGCCGACGGGGCGGTCACGGAGCAGTACGACTCGGGCGTGCAGCGGCTGGGACTCCTCGACGCGGTCGCGGAAGAAGTCGTCGGGGTCGGCGGCGCCGCCGGCGAAGTCTCCGCCCAGGAGGAGACCGTGTGCGGGCAGGGCGCCGGGGAGCTCGGCCGCGAGCGCGGGGCGGCCGGACAGCTCGGCCAGTACGGCGGCGAAGCGGCGTCCGGCGGGGGCGGCGACGGTGCCTTCCGTCCAGATCAGGGGGAGGCTGTCGGCCAGTTCGGCGGCGAGGGTCTTGGCCGGGTTGCTGTACGTCGCGATGGCCGGGCCGCAGCGTTCGGCCGCGCTGTCGAGACGGTCGGCGACGAGCTGAAGCGTCTCCGTGGACGCGGTGAGCAGCCCGACGCGGTCGAGAAGAGACAGGAGCGGGGTCAACAGCGCCCACAGCGCGCCCGGACTGGCGGCCTGGATCTCCTCGTACTGCTCCTGGGGTGTGGGCGCCATGGGCACGGCGAGACCGTGCGTGCCGCCTACGGCCTCGCTGAGCGGGGACGGGTGCGGGGCGACGGCGACGACGGTGCAGCCGCGGCGGTAGGCCTGCTCGGCGAGGAGGGCGAGGCCCGGTTCGCCGCCGTCGGTGGTGGCGATCAGGAGCAGGTCGACAGAGCCGGCCCAGCCGGGGAGCTCCCAGCGCAGGGCGCCCGCGGCGGGGGCGACGCCGGTGGGCCTCAGCAGGGTGACGGGCGCGGCGGTGCCGGCGAGTGCGCCGAGCAGGTCGGCGACGCCGAGTGCGGCGGTGCCGGAGCCGGCGAACAGCACGGCGCGGGGGCGGCCCTCGGGGTTGAGCTGTCCGATGCCCGCCTCGGCGGCGTGCCGGACGGCGGTGCGTACACGTGCCCCGGCCTCGGCGGCGCCGAGGAGCAGCCCACGGTGGTCGGCGCGAGCCAGCGCGTCCGGCGCGTCGAGCAAGGACTCGTCGAGCATGGGAGGTACGTCTCCGATCACCGGGCGCCGTGGACGGCGCGTGGGCACTGGCCTGTGGAAGCGGGGCTCCCTCAGGCGGGGCGGCGGGCCTCGTCCACGAGGAGTACGGGGATGTCGTCCCGGACCGGGTAGGCCAGGCCGCAGTCCGCGCCGGTGCAGATCAGCTCGGGCGTGTCGGCTTCGGTGCGGTCGCTGAGCGGCGCGTGACAGGCCGGGCAGGCGAGGATCTCCAGGAGGCCGGCTTCGAGCGGCATGTGGTGGTGTCCCTTCGAACGAGCTGAGGCGTACGGGGTGGTGCGGATTGAGCCACGTCAGCCTACCGCCGGAGGGTGGGGCCGGGCTCGTTGCGGGGGTGGGGTTCGGCAGGGCGCCGAGCGGGGCGAGCGGCGCTTCCCGCTGCTCGCGCTCTGCCGACGCTGCGGCGCGCCCCGGACCTCGTACCAGTCCCGGACCCGGCCCCGGTCCGGGATCCGACGCTGCGGCGCGGCCCGCAGTCAGGATCGGATCAGAGCCAGGGCCTCGTCTCTGATCTTGGCCATCGTCGGCTCGTCGCGGGCCTCCACGTTGAGGCGCAGCAGCGGTTCCGTGTTGGAGGCGCGGAGGTTGAACCACCAGTCGGGGGTGGTCACCGTCAGTCCGTCGAGTTCGTCGGTCGTGACGCCCTCGCGGTCAAAGAAGGCTTTCCGTACGGCGGCGACGCGTGCCGTCTGGTCGTCCACCGTGGAGTTGATCTCGCCCGATCCGGCGTACCGGTCGTATGAGGCGACGAGTTCGGACAGCGGTCCGTCCTGTCCGCCGAGCGCGGCCAGGACGTGGAGAGCGGCGAGCATGCCCGTGTCCGCGTTCCAGAACTCGCGGAAGTAGTAGTGCGCGGAGTGCTCGCCGCCGAAGATCGCCCCGGTGCGGGCCATCTCCGCCTTGATGAAGGAGTGGCCGACGCGTGTACGGACGGGGGTGCCGCCCTGTTCCCTGACCACCTCGGGGACCGACCAGGAGGTGATGAGGTTGTGGATGACCGTGCCGCCGGGGTGCTTGGCGAGTTCACGCTCGGCGACCAGTGCCGTGATCGCCGACGGTGACACGCCCCTCCCCCGCTCGTCGACCACGAAGCAGCGGTCCGCGTCGCCGTCGAACGCCAGGCCCAGATCGGCACCTTCGGAGAGCACGCGGGCCTGGAGGTCCACGATGTTCCGCGGATCGAGCGGGTTGGCCTCGTGGTTGGGGAACGTGCCGTCCAGCTCGAAGTACATCGGGACCAGGTCGACGGGCAGCCCCGCGAAGACCGTGGGGACGGTGTGGCCCCCCATGCCGTTCCCCGCGTCGACCACGACCTTCAGCGGGCGGATCGCCGAGAGCTCGACCAGGGACAGCAGATGGGCGGCGTAATCCGTCAACGTGTCACGCTGTGTGATCGTTCCCGGTTCCGCGGCCGGCTCCGGGGGTCCTTCGGCGAGCCACTTCTCGACCAGGGCGCGGATGTCCGCCAGTCCGGTGTCCTGCCCCACCGGCGCCGCTCCCGCGCGGCACATCTTGATCCCGTTGTACCGGGCGGGGTTGTGCGACGCGGTGAACATCGCGCCCGGCAGGTCCAGTGCCCCGCTGGCGTAGTAGAGCTGGTCCGTCGAGCAGAGCCCGATCAGCGTGGCGTGCGCCCCTCGCCGGACGGCGCCCTTGGCGAAGCTCGCCGACAGATGGGGCGAGGAGGGCCGCATGTCGTGACCGACGACGATCGCCGTGGCGCCCGTGACTTCCACGAAGGCCGCCCCGAAGAGCTCGACGAGCCGGTCGTCGAGCTGGTCCGGATACACGCCACGTACGTCGTACGCCTTCACGATCTGGCCCAAGTCGGCCACGGCCACCCCTCCTGAGGTCTGTGCGGACAGTCATCACAAACTACCCGCCCCCGGAAGGGGCCCCGAGGACACGTCCCCGGGTCGGCCGCGGCGCGCCTACGGCAGCATCCACCCCAGTACGAAGGTGCTCTGCCCCACCACGATCAGGCACATCACCAACAGCAGCCCGAGGCTCCATGGCAGGACCTTCCTCAGGAGGTCGCCTTCCTTCCCCGCGAGACCGACCGCGGCGCACGCGATGGTCAGGTTCTGCGGGGAGATCATCTTGCCGAGCACACCGCCGGAGCTGTTCGCCGCGGCCAACAGCTCCGGCGACAGCCCGGATTCACGCGCCGCCGTCACCTGGAGCGCTCCGAAGAGCGCGTTGGCCGAGGTGTCGGAGCCCGTGACGGCGACGCCGAACCAGCCCAGCACGGGCGAGAGGAACGCCAGTCCCGCGCCCGCCGCCGCGACGAAGTGGCCGATGGTGGCCGCCTGTCCGGAGAGGTTCATGACGTACGCGAGGGCCAGCACCGACACGACGGTGAGGATGGCGTAGCGCAGTTCGTGCACCGTGGCGGCCCACTCCTTCAGCGCGTCCTTCGCCTTGAGGCCGATCACCGCGGCCGTCAGGAGGCCTGCGATCAGGACGAGTGTGCCGCCGGTCGAAATGAGCGGCAGCGAGAAGACGTTGGCCCCGACCGGCTTCCCCTCGGAGTCCGCGACGTCGAGGAACGGCCAGTCGAAGGACTGGGTCGCCCTGGCCAGCAGGTCTTTGACCGGCGGGATCTGCGCGAGGGAGAAGATCACCACGATCAGGCCGTACGGCGCGTAGGCGCGGACGATCTCGCGGCGGTCGTCCTCGACGTCGAGGTCCTCGCTGCGTACGCCTGTCAGTACGGAGGTTCGCACCGCCTCGTCGGCCGGCTTGCGCGCGCTCGGCACGGCGAGCAGCGCGGCGGCGCCCACCAGCGCGGCCCCGATGTCCGCGAGTTGGGCGGAGACGAAGTTGGCGGCGACGAACTGCGCGACACCGAAGGCGAATCCGCACGCCAGGGCGGGCGCCCAGGTTTCTCGCAGGCCCCGTTTGCCGTCCACGAGCCCGACGAGCACGAGCGGGACGACAACGGCCAGCAGCGGGGTTTGGCGGCCGACGACGGAGGCGACGGTGTCCAGCGGCAGCCCGGTCACCTGGGCCAGGGTCACGACCGGCGTACCCATGGCGCCGAAGGCGACGGGCGCGGTGTTGGCCACGAGGGCGACGACGGCCGCCTTGACGGGGTCGAAGCCGAGCGCCACGAGCATCACCGCGGAGATGGCGACCGGTGCGCCGAAGCCGGCGAGCGCTTCGAGGAGCGCGCCGAAGCAGAAGGCGACGACGAGTGCCTGGATGCGCGGGTCGTCGGAGAATCGGCCGAACGAGCGGCGCAGGATGTCGAAGTGCTGGGTACGGACCGTCATCCGGTACACCCACAGGGCGTTGACGACGATCCACATGATCGGGAAGAGGCCGAAGACGACGCCCTGCGCGCCTGCGGAGAGGGTCTGGCCGATCGGCATTCCGAAGGCCAGCCAGCCGACCAGAACCGCGACGGCCAGACCTATCAGTCCGGCGCGATGAGCCTTCATACGGACGGCGCCGAGCAGCACCAGCACGGTGACCAGGGGAAGCGCGGCGACGAGGGCGGACACGCCGAGTGAATCGGCGACGGGTTCCAATTGCTGTTCGAACACGACGGGGGCCTCCGTATTCCGCGATGCGGAAAGTGATCTCTCACGGCTGGGAGGCATGATCGTGTGCACGACAAGCAAGGTCAATGGCCCGTGCAGGATCCGTCACCGAAAGCCGGAGAAGGAGGCGGCGGTGCGGCCGGGGAGCGGCCGGAGGTGACCGGGAGGTCAGGAATCGGGGGAACGCAGCACCCGCAGATGCCCGCGGCGCCCGGCTTCCGTCTGATCCGCCCCGCGCGGCCCCTTCACACCGGGTCCGGCCACTCTCTCCGGAGGGCGCGCCGCCTCGCGGACGGCGTTCGCCAGAGCTTCGAGATCGTCACCGCTGGGCCGGGCCGGTGCCGAACCGTCCGTGAGCCGGACGACCTCCCACCCGCGCGGCGCGGTCAGTCTCTCGCTGTGTTCGGCGCACAGGTCGTAGCAGTGGGGCTCGGCATGCGTGGCGAGCGGGCCGAGGACCGCGGTCGAATCGGCATAGACGTACGTCAGTGTCGCGACGGCGGAACGGCCGCACGCGGTGCGCGAACAGCGACGTACAGGGCTCACGATGTTGGACGGTACCGCACTCTTGAGCGGGCCGCGACGACTCCGCCTCACGTCACTCCGCCGTGTCGTGACAGGGAATTCGCCCCGCCCGGCACGTACACAACTGCCCTGACCTGCACGGAAAGATGAGCAACCGGTCGATTACCATCGGTGATTCAGTCATCACTTGGGGCAAATCCCGTCATTGAAGGCGAGGGCCACGATCCGGCCGACGTAGCGAAACGAGCCCAAGCTTGGCCGGAATGCTCAATTTGCGACATGCCGTCCGGTGGCCCGGCAGGCCGTCGCGGCATGCCGAATGAGAGCTACCCTGCGTCAGTGATGGACAGTCCCGTACCGCCGAACCCGACCGAGCCGAGACCGCGCCGCCGTGACCGCCACGGACGCGGGATGCGCGGGCCCGTCGCCCCTCCGCAGGTCCCACTCTCGGCGAGCCGCTCGGATTCGTTCCGCGATCTCGTACAGGACTCCGTGGAGCGGTTGGAGCGGCGCTGGCCCCAGCTGGCGGAGATCGATTTCCTCGTCATCGACGTCCCCGACGTCGAGGGCGATTCGGTACCACTCGGCCGCTCGGTCCCCGAGGGCAAGAACCGGCCCGCGCACATCGTGGTGTACCGGCGGCCCGTCGAGATCCGTACGAAGAACCGCGAGGAGCGCGCCATGCTCGTCCACGAGGTGGTGGTCGAGCAGGTCGCCGAACTGCTGGGGCTCGCACCGGAATCCGTCGATCCGCGGTACGGCCAGGACTGACCGCGAGGGCCCCCGCGGTCCCGTCCCCGGCCTCACTTCAGTACGGAGAGGCCATCCTTACGTCACTTCAGTACGGAGAGGTCTTCCTTCGTCGCCGGCACGGACACCATGCCCCGGTCGTCCGGCATCGTCTGCACCGTGAACATCGGTACGCCGTCCTGGGTCAGCGCCAGCGTGCGCGCCGCGTGGACCGGGCCGCCCGACTCGGGCTCCACCGTCAGCGCGTACGAGCCCTTGAGGCCCTGCGGCACCGGCGGCGTGACGGCCTGGGTCGTGCCGCCCTTGACCGTGTAGGTCTTGACGACCTGCTCGCCTCCCCCGCTGCCCGCCGAGGCCGTGACCTTCACCTTGCCGGTGCCGTCCGGCGCGGCCAGTGACAGCGTCGAGCCCTTGGCACGGTTGTCGGCGGCCGTGGCGCGCTCCGTCACCGGGCCGGTCGCCGGGATGAAGGCGACCTCCTGGTCGGTGCCCTTGCCCCGTACGACGCGCAGCGCGGCGACCACCGGGGTCTCGCCGGCGCCCTCCGCCGGGCCCAGCAGCACCGAGCCGGCCTCGCCCTTGGTGACGTCCCCCAGGTCGAGCGAGGCCGTCATGCCCGACTTGACGTTCAGTGTCTCGGCGGCGGTGGCCGGGACGATCGTGCCGCTCTTGCCGGCCAGCCGCACCTTCAGTTCGGCGTCGTCCTCACCGGGTGCGAAGACCACCAGTCGTACGGAGGTGGCGTCCGAGGGGATTCCGGGGAGCACCACGCTCGGGGCCGGATCGGCGGAGGCGGCAAGCCAGTCGCCGCCGAGCTTCTCGTCGGCGGCGTTCACCACGGCGCCCACGCGGCCCGTGCGGGTGCTGACGTGGACGGTGACGTCCGGCTGGGCCTCTGAGGTGAGGGTCGACAGCAGGACGGGGACGCTGGAGCGCGCCGGTACCGGAATGCCCTCGCCCGTATCGGACTTGAGCGTGCCTTCCTTGCCGTAGAGCGCGACGTCGGCGACGGCCGCCGTGTCGTCCGGGTTGGTGAGGTGGACGTAGTCCTGGCGCGCCTTGTCCGTGGAGGCACCGGGGAACCAGAAGTCGGTGTCGGGCGGGGTGCAGGTCGTACCGAACAGTCCGCGTCCGTCGCCGCCCGTGACCGTGGTGGTCTGCTGGGTGGTCCAGCCGGGCGCGAGACGGCCGGTGGCCGTGCCGACGAGTGCGGGGGCGTCCGAGGTGTTCTTCGTCCCGGAGACGGGCTTGCCGGGCTCCTTGACGGCCAGGAACGGTTTGACCTCGGCGTCCGCCGCGGGCTCCTTCGCCTTGTCGTCCTCGGCCGTGTCGCCCGTCTGCTCCCCGTCCTTCTCGTCGTCCTGCTCGTCCTTCTTCTCGTCGTCGGCGGCCACGTCGTCCAAGGGCGCGGCGGAGGGCGCCAGTTCGGCCGCGCCGCCCGTGCCCGCGCCGTCCGTCCCGGCCGGTGTGAAAGAGGTGTACGCCGTCTCGGCCAGCTCCGACGTGCTGGGCGCGGGGCAGAGCAGGCTGCTGCGCTCCACGGGGAGCCGCGCGGGCGACTTCGCCGTCGCCGTCGTGTCGGCGCTGTCGGGCGCGCTGACCGCGGCGAAGCCGGTGACCGCGGCGAGTGCGGTGGCGGCCGCGATGAGGGAGAGGGTCGTGCGGTTCACTTGTTGCTGCTCCCGTCGGGACGCTGCTCGTTCTCATTGCCGTCGGTGTAAGGCGGTTGAGGCGCGGTGTAGGGCTGCTGCCCCTCGGCGTACGGCTGTTGGACGACGTATCCGTACTGGTCGTACTGGACCGGCGCCTGCTGCTGGTACTGGTCCGCCGGATACTGCTGGTACTGCTGGTATCCGTCGGCGTCGTACTGAGGAGCGCCCTCGTACTGCTGCGTCCCGTCGTACTGCTGCCCGCCCTGATGGGGGGCGCCTTCGTACTGCTGCTGTTCGTCCTGCCCGCCCTGGTACTGCTGTTCGTTCGTGTACGAGCCGTAGTCCGCGCCCTGGTGGGACGACCGGCCGTCCCACTCCCCGTACGACTGCTGCTGCGGAACAGCCGCGGCGGCGTACGGGGCCTCCGCCGGGGGCGGCGGGACGGTCGTCACGCTGTCGTCGCCACCACTGTCGGCTCCTTCCGCGGTCTCCGCCTCCGCCTGGGCCGCGGCCCGCAGCCTGCGCGCCCGGCGGCCCTCACCGGAGACGGGCTGTGCGGGCACATCGGCCCGCTCGTCGGGCAGGTCGTCGTCGATCTCCCGGCGCCGGCCCGGCAGGGCGAGCACGAGCAGTACGACGCCGAGCGCGGCCTGCGCCCAGACCCACGCGGTGTGGGCGAACGAGTCCTCGTAGGTGAGGTCGAGCCTGCCGCCCTCGGCGGGGAGCTCGAAGCCCTGCGCCCAGCCGTCGACGGTCGTCTTCTCGAGGAGGCGGCCGTCGAGCGTGGCCTGCCAGCCCTCGGCGGCCCGGTCGGCGATCCGCAGCACACGTCCGGCCTTGCCGGCCGGGATGTCGGTGTGCGCCTCGACCGTGGACGATCCGACGGGCAGCGGCTCGGCGTCGCTCTCGCCCTCGACGATCGTGGCCCGCGAGATCTGACGGTCGACGCGCCACAGCGCACTGCCGTCGAGCTGGCTGAGCCGGCTCAGGCCCGGGGTGGCGTCGAGCACGCGCGACATCTGCGCCGGGGCGCCGTCCCGGACGAGGACGTAGCGGATCGCGAAGCCGCTGAGCTGGTCGGTCTGGTCGGCGCCGGAGCCCGCGACCAGACGGCCGACGACCTTGTCGAGCCCGGGGTCGCTGCCGCCGGACTCGGTCAGCTCGGCGTCGCCGAGCCGGCCGCCGGAGCCGCGCACGAGCGAGTACGAGACCTCCGCGGGCGACGTACCACCGAGGATCAGTGTGCGCGGCTGGTCACGGGTGATGCTCTCCTCGGCGACGAACGCCGGTACCTGCACCGGGTCGCGCAGCTCCAGCGGGCCCGACGCGCCACTGAGCATCCAGCCGCCCGCGGCGAGCAGCGGGGCCGCCCCGGCCGCGACGGCGATGAGCGCGGCGACGGGCTGGCGCCAGCCGAAGCTCTGGCTCGCGACGCGTTCCCTGGCGCCGTCGGCGCCGAGGACGGCGGCCGCGATGAGCGCGAGGCCGTACAGGAGCGTGGCGGGGCCGGCCCAGCCGGAGTTGTTCGCGAGAACGGCGAAGACCAGCGCCACCAGGGCGGTCACCCAGGCCGCGCGCACGGCGAACTGCCGCTCGCCGCGCAGCAGCGCGGCCAGCGCCGCCAGGACGACGCCGATCAGCAGCACCCCGCCCGCGGCCTTGGGGCCGCCGGGGCTCATGCCGAGCAGATCGAGCGCGGTCGCCTGTCCGGTACCGAACTCCAGCCCCGCCTCATGGAAGAGGTTGGACGGTGACGTCAGCAGCGAGAGCGACCAGGGGGCCAGGACGAGCAGCGGGGTGCCGACCACGGCCAGCAGGCGCAGCCCGTACGCCACGATGTCGTCGCGGCGCAGGGCCAGGACGGCGAGGCCGAGGACGAGCGCGATCGGCCAGACGATCGGGGTGAACGCCATCGCGAGGGTGAGCAGGAAGGTGTACGCCCAGGTGGCGCGCCAGCTCCCTCGTGCGGCGCCGGTGGCGCCTTCCTTCGGCTCGGCGCGGATCCCGTACGCGGCGACGGCCGCCCGCGCGATCAGCGGCAGCAGGACGGCCAGCACGGCCGTGCCGAGCCGTCCGGTGGCCAGGGCGCCGGTGGCGGCGGGCAGGAAGGCGTACGCGACGCTCGCCCAGGCCCGCAGCAGCTTCGATTCGACGAGCGGCCGGGAGGCGAAGTACGCGGTGACTCCGGCCAGCGGCACGGAGCAGACGAGGAGCAGGGTCAGCGCGAAGCCGGTCGATCCGAGGAACAGCGCCGACAGGGCCGCGAGGACCGCGAGGTAGGGCGGCGCGGTCTGGGTGCCGCCCGTGCCGACGGGGTGCCAGCCGTCGGCGTAACGGGACCAGAGGCCCGCCACGTCCGGCGGCGCGGGCAGCAGCGCGCCGCCCGCGAGGGCGCCGCCGCCGAGCAGGGCCCGGCAGGCGACGAGTGAGACGACGAGCAGTACGGCGAAGAGGACGGGGCCCGGCTTGTGCGCGAGGCGCTTCAGCCTGGCGAACTGCTCGATCTCCAGAAAGTCCGCGTCGTCCCCGCCGGGGCCCGACTCCACCGCGCCGTGGCGTGAGCCACCGGCTTCGGTCTCAGAGCCGCCACCGAGGCTTCCAGCTACTTGCTCGACCGTTGCCCGGACGGTGGCGCCGGGTGGCGGGAAAAGCGCGCGGAGTTCACTTGCCTCGACGACGCCTTTGCCGCGTCGTTTTCGCGCGCCGATGATTCTGCCGGGCCGCAGGAGCGTGCCGGACAGGCCCATGACCTCGTCGACGGCCTGTCCCGGCGCCTTGCCCACCAAGTAGGCGACGGTGCGCAGGAGTGTGCCGACGACGAGTCGCAGTAGTACGTAGGGCAGGACGGCGCCGCGCGAGTTGACGAGCATCGTGTAGACGGCGCCGGCCTTGTCGACCCGGTGCGGGTTGACGACGGAGCGGCCCGCGCAGTCGACGGTGCGGCGCTCGCGTGCTGCGGCCTCGGCGTGCCTGAGGACGGCGTCGGGCGCGACGAGCACCCGGTGTCCCGCGGCGTGCGCGCGCCAGCACAGGTCCACGTCGTCGCGCATCAGCGGGAGTCTGCGGTCGAAGCCGCCGAGCTCCTCCCACACGTCCCGGCGGATGAGCATGCCCGCGCTGGAGACGGAGAGGACGGTGCGGACCTGGTCGTGCTGGCCCTGGTCCTGTTCGCGCCGGTCCAGCCCGGTCCAGCGGCGCCCGCTGTTGGCGATGGAGACACCGACCTCCAGGAGCTGCTTGCGGTCGTACCAGCCGCGCAGCTTGGGGCCGACGATCGCGGCGTGCGAGTCGGTGTCGACGACGCGCAGCAGTTCGGCGAGGGCGTCGGGCTCGGGCGCGCAGTCGTCGTGGAGCAGCCACAGCCACTGCACGGGCTCGCCGTGGGGCAGGTCGGGCATGTCGTACGCCTCGTCGTGCCAGGTTCTGGTGACGGGGTCCCAGCCGCTCGGCCGTTTCAGATACGGCAGGTCGTCGGGTGTCAGCGCGCCGGCGGTGCGGACCGCCTCCTCGACGGCCGTACCGAAGCTGGTGCGGCGGGCGAGGTGGACGACGCGGTCCGGGCCGAGCGATTCGGTGAGCAGCGTGGCCGATTCGTCGGCGCTGCCGGTGTCGGCGGCGATGACGTTCTGTACGGGGCGTTCCTGGCCGATCAGCCCGGTGAGGGCGTCGGGGAGCCAGCGGGCACCGTCGTGGGAGACGAGCACGGCGGTGACGACGTGCCGCGGGTACTCCGGTGCGGTGGCTGAATCGAACGCGGCTGTGGTGGCGGACATCGAGGTAGGGGCCCTCCGGCCGGGGGGTCGCCCCGACGGGGCGTTGGGGCGTCTCGGACGGGGCCCCACACTAACGGTACGAACAAGCACCGGATCGCCGAGCGCCTGGACAAAGCGGACGACGCGGGAGACAGCGCCGGGCCGGGCGGCGCGTGCCGGTCACGACAACGGTCCGCCGCCTGCGAAGAGGACGCAGATGACGGACCGTTCGGAGATCGCCTCGCGAGGTCTCGCGCGGGCTATCGCGCTGGGCGCGTGCGGAGATTGGCTGGAACTGTTCAAACCGCGGCCTTCTTGAGACGCCTGCGTTCGCGCTCGGAGAGACCGCCCCAGATACCGAACCTCTCGTCGTTGGCGAGGGCGTACTCCAGGCATTCGGAGCGGACCTCACAGGCGAGACAGACCTTCTTCGCCTCCCGGGTGGAGCCGCCCTTCTCGGGGAAGAAGGACTCGGGATCGGTCTGGGCGCACAACGCGCGCTCCTGCCAGCCGAGTTCCTCGTCCGCGTCCTCGACCAGCAGTTGTTCGAACAGCTCGGTCATGTGCGCCCCTCGTCTGTCTTTACGTCCCCGTGCTTGCGGCCGCTACCGTTTTCGGCCGAACGACACGAGTGAAATTACAAGTGTGCGGATACGAGCCAGTCAAGCCGAGATCTGCTATTGGTCCCGGTATTCACTCTGCGGAACCAAGGCTATGCGGAAAGTGTTCAAATCACCAAAAACCTGACACATGCCACCGGCCTGTGCGCATCCACTCCTCCCCGAGGGAGACGTCGGGAGCCGTGTCGATGTTGCGATCCAGCCACCGAAGCGATTCGAATCACAGTCCGGTCACGAGAGTGCGACGGTGTTTGCGAGCCCGGCTGCAGCGCCATGTCTCCCCGTCAGCGACCGCACAAACCTTTCCGCTGACTCAGCAACCGGATGAGGTGAAAGATTGCCGCCAAATCGGTCATTGAGTTGACAAGTGGGAACCGTTCCCGCCACCTTTGAATGCATGCCGGTCACCTCAGCGACGCACGCGACCCACACCCGTGGATTCCGCTCTGCTGTCCAGGCCCGCTGTTGCTGTTCCTGCTGTCCGTGCTGTTGAGCCACTGAAGCTCCGGCCGTACGTCTCCTTCCCCACCCTTTTTCGCGCACTTGCCCCGCGCCCCCCACGCACGCCTTCTGCCGAGGAACCTCCACACCCATGAACAGCGACAGCGACCTTCAGATCGCAGGCGATCTCCTTGAGGTGCCGCACCTCCTCCAGCCCGCCCGTGAGCACCCCGCCACCGTGGCCGAATTCGCCGGTCTGGCCCGTACCATCGCCGCCGACCGCGCGCGGTGGGCCGTACTCGTCGAGTACGACGCGGCCAGCCGCTGGTACCACCGGCTGGGCACCGGTCCCGGCTACGAGGTGTGGCTGCTCTCCTGGGTGCCCGGCCAGCGCAGCGGACTGCACGACCACGGCCGCTCCTCGGGCGTACTGACCCTCCTCGAAGGCGAACTGACGGAGCGTACGCGGACGGCCGGCCGCAGACTCCTGGGCGGCGCGCAGCGGGTCTTCGCCCCCGGATACGTCCACGAGGTGGTCAACGATTCGCTCGAACCGGCCGTGAGTCTGCACATCTACTACCCGGGTCTGACCGAGATGCCGATGCACTCCGCCCGGTGCGCCCCGGCGGCCCAGGATGTCGTACCCGCCTGACAAACTGCACGGCATGCGCATTGTGGTTCTGGCCGGCGGTATCGGCGGTGCCCGTTTCCTGCGTGGCCTCAAACAGGCCGCGCCGGACGCGGACATCACGGTGATCGGCAACACCGGTGACGACATCCATCTGTTCGGGCTGAAGGTCTGTCCGGACCTCGACACGGTGATGTACACCCTCGGGGGTGGCATCAATGAGGAGCAGGGCTGGGGACGTTCCGACGAGACGTTCCAGGTCAAGGCGGAGCTTGCGGCGTACGGCGTGGGGCCCGAGTGGTTCGGCCTCGGCGACCGCGACTTCGCCACCCATATCGTCCGTACACAGATGCTCGGCGCCGGTTACCCCTTGAGCGCGGTGACCGAGGCGCTCTGCGCGCGCTGGAAGCCGGGAGTCCGGCTGCTGCCGATGTCCGACGACCGCGTCGAGACGCATGTCGCGATCGATGTGCCGGACAGTCCCACGGGCGAGCGCAAGGCCGTGCACTTCCAGGAGTACTGGGTGAAGATGCGGGCCTCTGTGGAAGCGCACGCGGTCGTGCCCGTCGGCGCCGACCAGGCGAAGCCGGCGCCCGGTGTGCTGGAGGCGGTCGCCCAGGCCGACGTCATCCTCTTCCCGCCGTCCAACCCCGTCGTCAGCATCGGCACGATCCTGGCCGTGCCGGGGATCCGCGAGGCGATCGCCGACGCCGGGGTGCCTGTCGTCGGGCTCTCGCCCATCGTCGGGGACGCGCCGGTGCGCGGGATGGCCGACAAGGTCCTCGCGGCGATCGGCGTCGAGTCGACGGCCACCGCCGTGGCGCAGCACTACGGCTCGGGGCTGCTGGACGGCTGGCTGGTCGACACCGTGGACGCGGCATCCGTCGCCGAGATCGAGGGCGCGGGGATCCGCAGCCGGGCCGTACCACTGATGATGACCGATCTGGACGCGACGGCCGCGATGGCGCGTGAGGCGCTGGCGCTGGCCGAGGAGGTGCGGGCATGACGACGCCCGACGGAAGCGGAAGCGAAGACGGGCGCGAAGGCTCAGGAGTCGAGGCGGGGGCGCGCGCCGACGCGGGCGTCCTGTCCTACAGCGTGCGGGCGCTCGACGGTCTGCCCGAGGTCCGCGCGGGCGACGACATCGCGAAGCTCGTCGTCGCGGCGGGACCGGGTCTGGCCGACGGGGACATCCTCCTCGTCACCTCGAAGATCGTGTCCAAGGCCGAGGGCAGGATCGTCGAGGCGCAAGACCGTGAGCCGGCGATAGACGCCGAGACCGTCCGCGTCGTGGCGCGGCGCGGACCGCTGCGGATCGTGGAGAACCGGCAGGGTCTGGTGATGGCCGCGGCCGGCGTCGACGCGTCCAACACCCCACCGGGGACTGTGCTGTTGCTGCCCGAGGACTCCGACGCCTCGGCCCGTGCGATCCGGGAGGGGCTGCGGGACGCGCTGGGCGTGGACGTCGGCGTGATCGTCACGGACACCTTCGGCCGGCCGTGGCGCAACGGGCTGACGGACGTCGCGATCGGCGCGGCGGGAGTGCGGGTCCTGGACGACCTGCGCGGCGGTAGGGACGCGCACGGCAATCCGCTGGGCGCGACGGTCGTCGCTCTCGCCGACGAGCTGGCCGCCGCGGGCGACCTGGTGAAGGGCAAGGCCGCCGGGCTGCCGGTGGCGGTCGTGACCGGCCTCGGGCGGCTGGTGGGCGACCCGGCGGACGGCGAATCGGCGGACGGCGCACGGGCGATGGTGCGGGTCGCGGCCGACGACATGTTCCGGCTCGGGACGTCCGAGGCGGTACGGGAAGCGGTCACCCAGCGCCGTACGGTCCGGGAGTTCACCGACGAGCCGGTCGACGCGGGCGCGGTCCGCCGCGCGGTCGCCGCGGCCGTGACGGCCCCGGCGCCGCATCACACGACGCCGTGGCGGTTCGTCCTGCTGGAGTCGCCCGAGTCGCGTCTGCGGCTCGTCGACGCGATGCGGGACGCGTGGATCGCGGACCTGCGACGCGACGGCAAGTCGGAGGAGTCGGTCGCCAAACGCGTACGGCGCGGGAACGTGCTGCGCGACGCGCCGTATCTGGTGGTGCCGTGTCTGGTGGCGGACGGCGCGCACACGTACGGGGACGCGCGGCGCGACACGGCGGAGCGCGAGATGTTCGTGGTCGCGACGGGCGCCGGTGTGCAGAACTTCCTGGTGGCGCTGGCCGGGGAGCGGCTCGGCTCCGCGTGGGTGTCCTCCACGATGTTCTGCCGCGACGTCGTACGGGACGTGCTCGAACTGCCCGCGAACTGGGACCCGATGGGCGCGGTGGCGGTCGGTCACGCGGCGGTACCGCCGAAGAGCCGGCCGGGGCGGGCGCCGGAGGACTTCATCGAGGTGCGGTGAGCCAAGGGGTGTCTTCCCGATCCGGCCCGCTCGGAAAGACACCCCTGGGGTGTGCCCGGAATGTCCCGCCCGGCCCACGACGCCCGGCACGGTGCCTCTCCCCCCGTAGCCCCCGCGGGGGCACGGGAGGTGCCCCCGGCGTTGTTCGGAGTCGGCGAGTACGGCCGATTCATCCACCACACCGGTCCTCCGCCTCGCGATGCACCGCGCCGTCCGCCGCGGGCCCCGCCCCTCCAGGCGGACGGCGCTACATTCCGGACGCCCCCTAGAGGTGGGCGATCCTGCCGACGGGCATGCGTGGGGCGCGGCGTGGTGGTGTGCGGCCGCTGAGGAGGATGAGCCGTACGGCGCGGTGGCGCTGCCCGGCGTACGGCTCAAGCAGTTCGAGCATCCCGGCGTCGTCGGTGTCGGGGCGGCCGGCGAGCGCGTAGCCGACGATGCCCGGCAGATGGAGGTCGCCGACGGTGACGGCGTCCGGGGCGCCGTTCGACCGCTGAAGGACCTCGGCGGCGGTCCACGGCCCGATGCCGGGGATCAACTGGAGCCGGACGGCGGCGGGTTCGGGCTCCATGCCGACGGCCTCCTCCAGCCGGCGGGCGACGCGGGCGGCACGTACGACGGTGTCGGAGCGTTTGGCGTCGACACCGGCCTTGTGCCACTCCCACGACGGGATCATGGTCCACGCGCGGGCGTCGGGCATGACGTACATCCGGCTGTCGCGACGGCCGTCGGGCGGGTCGCCGTACGGGCCGGGGGCGGGCTCGCCGTACTTGCGCACGAGATGGCGCCAGGAGCGGTTCGCCTCGATCGTCGTGACCTTCTGCTCCAGGATCGACGGGATCAGCGACTCCAGGACGAGGCCGGTACGGCACAGGCGCAGGCCGGGGCGGCGGCGCCGGGCCGCGGCGAGGAGTCTGTGGCGCGGAACGAAGGCGGCGGGATCGTCGGAGGCGCCGAGCATCTCGGGCAGCCGCTCCAGCAGCCAGTCCGCGCCCGGGCCCCATGCCTCGGCGTGCACGGTGCCGTCGCCTGCCGCCCTCACCCGCAGGGTGCCGGGCCCGGCGGGCGTCCGGGTGGCGCGGACGGCGGAGCCGTCGGGCGCGGTACGGAAGGTGGGGTCGGCGGGGCCGCGGCGCAGGGGGCCGAGGACGAGGCCCAGTTCGAACGCGTCACCCGGCGGGGTCCAGGTCCGGGTCCTGGCGCGGGTGGCGCCGGTCCCGGTGCCGTCTCCGCGGGTGCTCGGTCCGGGGGCGGGGACGGGGCCGGTGGGGGTGCGAGGGGCGAAGCGGCCTGCCACGGGGAGGGTCCTTGGGGTCGGGGTCTGTGACGAGGGTAGGCGGTCCGCCAGCGGGGCCTCTCCCCCGGCCCGCCCCTCCCCGAAACCGGGGGCCCGGGGCCCCCGGGCCCCCGGCCTCCGACGGACCAAGGCTGTGTCCTCGATCGCCGGACGGGCTCGATGTGCCCGTCCGGCGACGGAGAACGAGCGACGGGCCGGCCCAGAGTGCCCGGCGGGCTACTCGTCCGAGGAGAAGCGGATCGAGGCCGGCGGGAGCGTCGTGTCGCACCAGACGCGGGCTCCCTCCCGGAGTTCGTTGTCCGGGCCCACCGTCGCGCCGTCGCCGATCACCGTGCCCGACAGGGTCGTACGCGCGCCCACCCGCGCTCCCGCGCCCACCAGGGAGTCCGTGATGACCGCCCCGGGCCCGATCACCGCGTTGTCCAGGATCGCGCTGCCCGAGATGCGGGCGCCCTCCGCGACCACCGCACCCGCGCCGATCACCGTGCCCGCCGTGAGCTTCGCGTCCGGGGCGACCGTGGCCGACGGGAGGACGAGGCGGTCGCCGCAGCGGCCGGGGACCGCCGGGGACGGCGCCACACCCATGACCAGGTCCGCCGAGCCGCGGACGAACGCCTGTGGCGTGCCCAGGTCCAGCCAGTACGTGGAGTCGACCATGCCGTGCAGATGCGCGCCCGACTCCAACAGACCCGGGAACGTCTCGCGTTCGACCGACACGGGGCGCCCCGCCGGGATGGAGTCGATCACCGAGCGGCGGAAGACGTACGCCCCCGCGTTGATCTGGTCGGTGACGATCTCCTCCGGGGTCTGCGGCTTCTCCAGGAACGCCGTGACCCGGCCGCTGTCGTCCGTCGGCACCAGCCCGAACGCCCTCGGGTCGTCGACCCGTGTCAGATGCAGCGAGACGTCCGCCCCGGCCGACGCGTGGGTGTCGACCAGCGCGCCGATGTCCAGGCCCGTCAGGATGTCGCCGTTGAAGATGAGCACCGGGTCGTCCGGACCGGAGTCCAGCCGGGAGGCGACGTTGCGGATCGCCCCGCCGGTGCCGAGCGGCTCGTGTTCGGTGACGTACTCCAGCCGCAGGCCGAGCGACGAGCCGTCGCCGAAGTACGGCTCGAAGACCTCGGCCAGATAGGACGTCGCGAGGACGATGTGCTCGACACCGGCCGCCCGCGCCCGCCCCAACTGGTGTGCGAGGAACGGGACACCGGCCGCCGGGACCATCGGCTTCGGCGTGTGCACCGTGAGCGGCCGTAGCCGGGTGCCTTTACCGCCGACCAGGAGGATCGCTTCAGTCACCTTGTTCGTCTCTGCTTCCTGCTGGGGCCGGCGGTCCCCCCGTCCGGGGGGTGACCGGCCAGTCTAGGAGCGTCCCTGGTACTTCGCGGCGGACACACGGACCGAGCCGAGTTTGCTGTAGAGCTTGTTGCCCGGACAGTCGGTCACGAACCCGTCCCGATGACCGGACACCGCGTTCATGGCGACCTTCTGGCCCTTCTTGTACTTGTTGCTGCCGCCGGACGTCAGCGTCACCTTGCCCCGCGGGTTGATCCCGTGCAGGCCGAGCTTCCAGGCGCTGAGCTTGGCGACGGCGGTCGTGACGGCCGCGGGCGGGCTGGTGCTGGAGTACGAGCCGAGAACCGCGATGCCCGTGGTGTTCGTGTTGAAACCGAGGGTGTGAGCACCCATGACCGGCTTCGTGACGCCCCCCGCGCGCCCCTCGTAGATGTTTCCGCACTTGTCGACGGCGAAGTTGTAGCCGATGTCCCGCCAGCCGCTGCTCGTCACGTGGTAGCGGTAGATACCGCGAATGACGGAGGGCGCCTGCTTGCAGGTGTAGTTGTTGCCGGTCGCGCTGTGATGGACGAAGGCGGCCTTCACCGTCTTCGTGTAGCCGAACTGCTTTTCACGCAGCTTCTCGTTGGCGCCCCAGCCCTTGCGCGAGATGATCCTGGGGCGCGGCGCGGTGTGCGGCCTGGCGGCGACGCCGGTGTCCGCGACGGTGCCGTCGTCGGTCTCCGTGACCGTGCCGTCGTCCGGGTCCGTGGCGACGCTGTCCCCGGTCTCCGGGGCGGCGCCGTCCTCGGCGTCCTGGTCGGTCCCTGCGGGGTCCGGATCGGCGGCGATCGCCTGGCCGCGCGAGGCGTCGGCCTCCGTCACCGGCAGTTGTTCCGGTGCCTCCCCCGGGTCGACCAGTTCCAGGCTCAGTCCGCTGGGCAGCGACGCGCGGGCCGGGCCGCCGTCCGGGTCTTCGTCCGCCCGGACCCGTGCCTCGACACCGTCCGACGCCCCGACCCACAGGGGTGCGGTCGAGCCCCGTACGGTGCCGGAGTCGCGTTCCGACGTACCGAGGTCGGCGCCGTGTTCGGCGTTGTGCGTCTCCAGGTCCTGCCAGCCGGACCAGGCGCCCGTCCCGGCGGACCGGTTTCTGACCTGGACCGAGCCGTGGAGTTCGGCGTCGGCGTCGTCCCAGACGACACCGACGAGCGAGAAGGGTTGGACGTCCCGCTGGGGCAGCCCCTGCTCGGTGGCGACACCGGAGGAGCGTTCCGACCCGAGCGGGACGAGTGGCAGCGACTCGGTGGAGCCCGGAACGGATGTGCCCGCTCCGGTGTCCTGGGGAGCCGCCACAGCCCCGGAGGGCAGAGAGAGCGGGAGTACGAGAGCCGCGGCACACGCGACACCGATCGAGGATGACAGGAATACACGCATGTCCCGATCGTGCGGTCGGCCGGCCGTCGCCGCCTTCCGGGAGCACCCCGGGGAAACTGACGGTCCATCGGACCAACCGGTGGACGGCGTCACCGGTACGGCGGTGTGCGCCCGGCGCCCCGGCGTACCCTTGCCCGCGTGAACGCCAGCGACCGCACCCCCGCCGACCTGCTGCGATCCGCTCTCACCACGGATCCGGCCCGCCCCTTGGTCACCTTCTACGACGATGCCACCGGTGAACGCGTGGAATTGTCCGTGGCCACCTTCGCCAATTGGGCGTCCAAGACCGCCAATCTCCTCCAGGGCGACCTCGCCGCCGCGCCCGGCGACCGGCTCGCGCTGCTGCTGCCCGCCCACTGGCAGACGGCCGTCTGGCTGCTCGCCTGTTCCTCGGTGGGGGTGTGCGTCGAGATCGGCGGCGACCCGGCCGACGCGGATGTCGTCGTCAGCGGCCCGGCCCCGGACGACCTCGCCGCCGCCCGCGCCTGCCGGGGCGAGCGGCTGGCCCTCGCGCTGCGTCCGCTCGGGGGCCGCTTCCCCCAGGCGCCCGACGGGTTCGCCGACTACGCGGTCGAGGTGCCCGGCCAGGGCGACCGCTTCGCCCCGTTCGCCCCGGTGGACCCGGACGCGCCCGCGCTCGCCGTCGCCGGTACGGAGCTGACGGCGGCCCAGGTCGTCGAGCGGGCCCGCGCCGACGCCAAGGCCCTCGGTCTGACGGCGCCCGGCGCCCGGCTGCTGTCCGCCAGGCCGTACGACTCCTGGGAGGGGCTCTCGGCCGGGCTGTTCGCGCCGCTCGCCGCGGGCTCGTCGGTGGTGCTGTGCCGCAACATGGATCAGTTGTCGGCGCAGGGGCTGGCCAAGCGGATCGAGAGCGAGCGCGTCACCGGCACGGCGCAGGGCGACACGGTGAGCTGATGGCCGGACGGGTTCCGGCGCGGAGCGCCGCCTGCGGTAGATGATCGTCGGTAGATCCAGTTCAGTGCACAACCAAGCGTGCGGTTCAGCCGTCTACCCCTGAAACCGGCGGAGCCGTGCGCCGCCGACGCCATGAAGGATGGACTCGCCCGTGACCGACAGTGCTGGCACGCCGCCCGAACCGGACCCCCGGGCCGACGACGAGCCGCCGACCGCGTCGCCCGGATCCGACGGCGGCGACACCTCGGCGGAGAGAGCCGGCGCCGCGGAAGCCGGAGCCGAGAAAACCGGTGCGGAGGAAGCCGCCGAAGCCGTACCGGACGGAGCGACGGCCGAGACCAGGGCCGACGCGGAAGCCTCAGGGGAGGCCGAGACGTCCGACAGCCCGGACGCGCCTGCCGCCCCTCCCGCCGACGGCGACGACCCCGGCACCGACGACGCCCCGCGCAGACGCCACTGGCTCCGCTGGGCCGCCCTCGGCACCTCCGTCGCCGTCCTCGCCGCCTCCGGTGTCGGCTGGTGGTTCTACCAGAAGCTCGACGGCAACATCACCACCGACACCACCGCCGAAGCCGAGCTGCGGACGTACGAGAAGGAACGCCCCAAGCCCATCGCCGTCGACGCGAAGAACATCCTGCTCATCGGCTCCGACACCCGCTCCGGCGAGGGCAACGGCAAGTACGGCCGCGACGACGGCGGTTCGCAGCGCTCCGACACCACGATCCTGCTGCACCTCGCCGCCGACCGGCAGAGCGCTACCGCCGTCTCCATCCCGCGCGATCTGATGGTCGAGATCCCGAGCTGCCAGACCTCGGACGGCAAGCGCTCACGCGAGCAGTCCGCGCAGTTCAACTGGGCTTTCCAGTTCGGCGGTACGGCGTGCGCGGTACGTACGGTCGAGAAGCTCACCGGTATCCGCGTCGACCATCACATGGTGGTCGACTTCAGCGGGTTCAAGGACATGGTGGACGCCGTCAACGGCGTCGAGGTCTGCCTCAAGAAGCCCGTCGACGACAGCGACGCGCATCTGAAGCTGCCGGCGGGCAAGCAGACCCTCACCGGCGAGGAAGCCCTCGGTTTCGTACGGGCCCGCAAGACCATCGGTGACGGCAGCGACACCGAACGCATGGAGCGCCAGCAGCAGTTCCTGGGGTCGCTGGTCAAGAAGGTGCAGAGCAACGGCGTTCTGCTCAATCCGACCCGGCTGTATCCGGTGCTGGACGCGGCGACAAAGTCGCTGACGACGGATCCCGGACTGAACACGCTCAGGGATCTGTACGACCTGGCACGCGGTCTGCGGAACGTACCGACGGAAAAGGTGCAATTCCTTACCGTACCGCGACAGCCTTATGTCAATGACCCGAACCGTGACGAGCTGGTACAGCCCGATGCGGGGGAGCTGTTCACGCAACTGCGCAAGGACGAGCCCGTCTCGGTCGTCCCCGCGGGCCAGGAGCGGAACAGCGGAAACGAACAGGGGGACACCCAACGTGACGACGAAAGTGCGAAGACGGACGGAAAGCCGGACGACACGGGATCGTCGAGCGCCACTCCCACTCCGTCTTTCCCGGGCACAAATGCCGCCGCCGGGCTGTGCGAGTAAAAGCAATACCAAGTAGAGGTCGGCACTCTATGACGATTGGGCAGATTGCCCCCTTGTAAGAAGAGTCGAATTTGTCACTGACGTCGCTCGACGCTGAACTGGGCGGATAGTGTGACGCGATCCGGTACATCGGGCCGCAGTGGTCGCGCACACCGCCGGATCGAAAGACCGAGCGCTTTTGGGGGATGAAGCGCTTCGCGTGGCACCGACGGAGGACTCAAGCAACCGTGGATGCGCAAGGCCGTGGACAAGGCGACGGGATCGATCCCGCCGACCAGTGGGTACTCAACCCGCAGACCGGCAATTACGAATTGCGACTGAACCACTCCGAAGGGCAGTCGTCCGCCCCTTCCCGTGACGCGGGAAACGGGCACGACGCTCCTCGTCGGTCGAGAAACGCGCCGCACACGGAAGGGTCGCCGCAGGGGCGTTCGGCCAGGGAGCGCAGAGCCCCCGGCGCCGCGGGCACCGGGGCGGGCGTCGGCGCGGCCGACGAAGCCG
Source organism: Streptomyces sp. S4.7 (assembly GCF_010384365.1). Classification (NCBI taxonomy): domain Bacteria; kingdom Bacillati; phylum Actinomycetota; class Actinomycetes; order Kitasatosporales; family Streptomycetaceae; genus Streptomyces; species Streptomyces sp. S4.7. The sequence goes on from NZ_CP048397.1 coordinate 2,753,271, forward strand.
GCGCGAGCATCCCGCGCGCCCGTAACTCCTCCGGCTCCACCGGCACTTCGGGTACCTCCCGCCGCGACGTACCCGCCCAGCGAGGGCGCCGCGACGCGAACAACGCCGACGCGGCGGGCGCCGCAGCGGGCCGTCGCAAGCGCAAGGCGCCGCCCGCGTCCCGCAAGAAGAAGGTCCTCGGCTGGACGGGCGGCATCACGGCGTTCATCCTCATCGGCGGGGCGGGAGCCGCCTACTACGCGTACCAGGAGCTCAACGGCAACATCAGCACGATCGATGTCGAGGGAGCGGGCAGCGGAGGGTTCAAGAAGGACCAGGCCGTCAACATCCTGGTGATCGGTACCGACAAGCGCACCGGGTCGGGCAACGAGGGTTACGGCGACAAGGACAGTGTCGGCCACGCCGACACCACGATCCTCTTCCATGTCTCCAAGGACCGGACGAACGCGACCGCGCTCTCCATCCCCCGCGACCTGATCACCGACATCCCGGACTGCGAGACGAACACCGAATCCGGTAAGAAGATCGTCCCGGGTGAGCAGGGCGTCCGCTTCAACACCAGCCTCGGCCAGTCGGAGCGCGACCCGGGCTGCACGATGCGTACGGTCAAGGAGCTGACCGGGCTGACGGTCGACCACTTCATGATGGCCGACTTCAACGCGGTGAAGACACTGACGACCGCGGTCGGCGGTGTCGAGGTGTGCGTCGCCAAGGACGTCGACGACCCCGACTCGCATCTGAAGCTGAGCAAGGGCAAGCACGTCATCAAGGGCGAGCAGGCTCTCGCCTTCGTACGTACGCGCCACAGCTTCGGCAACGAGAGCGACCTGGACCGCATCCAGACCCAGCAGCAGTTCCTGAGCGCCATGATCCGCAAGATGAAGTCCAGCGAGACCCTGACCAGCCCTTCGAAGCTGTGGGACCTGGCATCGGCGGCGACCGACGCGCTCACGGTCGACACGGGTATCGGCAGCATCGAGAAGCTGCGCGACCTCGGTACGGAGCTGGCCAAGGTCAATCCCAAGAACATCAGCTTCACCACGCTCCCCGTCATAGACAACCCGGCGGAGGTCGTGAAGGCGACGGTCGTCGTGAACGAGGCGAAGGCCAAGCCGCTGTTCGCCATGATGCAGAGCGACACCTCCCTCACCGAGGTGAAGGAGCAGGAGAAGGCCGCCAAGAGCAAGCAGGCGGCGCTCCTCGAGGGAACCAAGGCGGCACCCGCCGATGTCAGGGTCGATGTGTTCAACGGCGGCGGGCCGCAGGGTTCCGCCCAGGAGACGCTCGCCTGGCTCCAGAACGAAGAAGGCGTACCGAAGTCCACCAACAAGGGCAACGCGCCCGAGGAACTGGACAAGACGTCGCTGGATTACGCACCGAACCAGGCAGACCAGGCCCGCCGTCTCGCGGACATGATGGGCCTGCCCGCCGCGGCGATGAAGCCGGGCAAGGAGGACGCCGAGGGGTTGCAGGCGATGACCCTGACTCTCGGTGCGGACTTCAAGGGTGCGGGCGTGCCCATCGCCGGACCGGCGAAGGCGCCGGACGGCGTGCAGAAGGTGGAAGCCGACAAGCAAGTGTGCGCCAAGTGAGCCAGGCCCCGGTACGCCCGGAGCGCCTGCTCGCGCTGAGCGCTTGAGCGACAGGGGCAGGGGGCACGGGGTGGAACAGAGCACGCGCAGACAGAGGTCACGGCAACACGTCCCGCATGCCGACGAGTTGGGCTGGGACGACAGTCTGTACGAGGACGGTGCGGGAGCGGACAGGCCCGCGGGCGCACCCGATGCCGCGTCGGGCGACGGCTCCGGCGACGCCGCCGGCAGTGGTGACGGATCGGGCGGGGCGAGAAGGAGCGGTCCCCGCCGCAACGGCGCGCGCCCGCGCAACCGGCGCGGCAAACGCCGAATACTGCGCTGGGTCTCCTCAGTCGTCGCCCTGCTGATACTCGGCACGGCCGGCGCCGGATACCTCTACTACCGCCATCTCGACGGCAAGCTCAAGAAGGAAGACCTGACGCTCGGCGACAAGCCGATGGCCGACCACAAGGCCAACTCCGCGGGCCAGACCCCGCTCAACATCCTGCTCATCGGTTCCGACGCCCGCGACTCCAAGGCGAACCAGAAACTCGGCGGCGCCAAGGAGACCTTCGGCGGCCCGCCTCTGGCCGACGTACAGATGCTGCTCCATGTGTCGGCCGACCGCAGCAACATGTCGGTGGTCTCCATGCCGCGCGACACCATGCTGAAGATGCCCAAGTGCACCGACCCGGAAACCGGCAAGGTCTACCCGGCGAGCACGGGCAACGTGCAGACCAACGAGAGCCTGGGACGCGGGGGTCCAGGCTGCACGGTGGCCACGTGGTACGAGCTCACCGGCATCACCATCGACCACTTCATGATGATCGACTTCGCCGGTGTGGTGTCGATGGCGGACGCCATCGGCGGCGTACCGGTCTGCGTCCAGGAGAACGTCCACTCGCGCAACGCCGAGGGCAAGGGCTCGGGGCTGAAGCTGGAGAAGGGCGAGAACGTCATCCAGGGCGAGGAGGCGCTCCAGTGGCTGCGTACGCGTTACGGCTTCGAGGACGGCAGCGACCTCGCCCGCACCCACGCCCAGCACATGTACATGAACTCGATGGTCCGGGAGCTGCGCAAGGGCGCCAAGCTGACCGACCCCGGAAAGCTGATGAGCCTCGCGGAGGCGGCCACCGACGCGCTGACCGTCGACAAGGGCCTCGGCGGCGTCAAGAAGCTCTACGACCTGGCGGAAGAGCTCAAGCAGGTGCCCACGAACCGCATCACGATGGCCACGATGCCGAACGTGTACGGCGAGGGCTCCGAGTCCGGGCGGGTGTTCCCGAAGCCGGGCGACGCCGAGCAGCTGTTCGACATGGTCCGCGACGACGTGCCGCTGGACGGCAAGGCGTCGAAGCGCAAGCCCCCGGCCGAGTCCAAGGACCCGGCGGCGGCTCCCGCCGAGACCGCGGTGCTCGTACGCAACGGCACCGGCAGCGACACACAGGCGCCGACGCCGCAGCGGGCCACGGCGGTCGCGGGGCTGCTCAACTCCGAGGGCTACACGAAGGCCGTGGCGGACGTGACGCCCGACGCCACCGCGCGCACCGAAGTCCTGTTCCCCAGCGCGGACTTGGAGGGTGACGCCCAGGCGATCGCCAAGTCGCTCGGTATTCCGGTGAGTTCGGCGAAGAAGTCGACGGACGTGTCGGGTGTGACGCTGGTCGTGGGCGCCGACTGGCGTACGGGTGACACGTACCCGAAGTCGGCGGCGAAGGACGAGGGCAAGACGCCGGACACGGCGCGTGCGCTCAACGGCGCCGACGACACCGAGTGCATGGAGATCCAGCCCGGCTTCACCTTCTAGCCGGGCCGGTCTCGTCCGTAGGGACCACAGACGGAGAAGGAGCCCCGGGGCGATGCGCCCCCGGGGCTCCTTTCCGTACGTATCCGCCCCGCTCAGGCGGACTGCTGGACCGCCGGGCGGCGGCTCGCGATGACCTTCTTGGCGAGCGAGCGCGGGCTGGTCAGGAAGCCGACCCCCCACGACATGTGCATCGTGGCGAGCGCGAGCGGGATCTGGAGCCGCGCCTTGAGGGGCAGGCCCTTGCCCGCAGGTACGGAGCCCGCGACGATCGCCGCGAGGTAGCCGCCGGGGACGATGAGCGCCCAGGGGGTGAAGGCCAGGCCGACGACGACGCCGAGGACGTTGGCGCAGACCGCGACCGGCGGGGCCAGGTAGCGCAGATTGATCGAGCCCGAGTGGAAGCGGGCGACGACATGGCGCCAACGGCCGTAGTTCCTGTACTGCTTGGCGAGCTCCCGGACGGACGGCCGCGGCCGGTACTGGACGCGCAGCTCGGGCGAGAACCAGATCCGGCCGCCGGCCTCGCGGATCCGGAAGTTCAGCTCCCAGTCCTGGGCCCGGATGAACTCCTCGTTGTAGCCGCCCTGTTGCTCCAGCGCGGCCCGCCGGAAGACCCCCAGGTAGACGGTCTCGGCGGGGCCCGCCGAGCCGCCCGTGTGGAAGGCCGCGTTACCGACCCCTATCTTGGAGGTCATCGCCGCGGCGACGGCGTGCTCCCAGTCGTTCTCGCCCTCGGCGTTCATGATGCCGCCGACGTTCTGCGCGCCCGTCTCCTCCAGGAGCCGTACGGCGGTGGAGATGTAGTTCGGCGAGAGCATTCCGTGGCCGTCGACGCGCACGACGACGGGGTGCTTGGACGCCTTGATGGCCGCGTTGAGCGCCGCCGGCGTGCGGCCGGTCGGATTGGGCACGGTCTGCACGCGGGCGCGGTCGCTGTCCGCCGTCTCGCGCACGAGTTCGGCCGCGATCTCGTCGGTGCGGTCCGTGGACGGGCCGAGCGCGATGACCACTTCCATCTCGCCGTCGTACTCCTGCTCCAGGATGTGCTGGACGGAGTTCCTCAGATGCCGTTCCTCGTTGAGCACCGGCATGATCACGGAGACGGCGGGGGGCTGGGCAGGCATGTGGTCCTTCGGGCGTCAGGGAGAGGGGTTCACCGAACGCCACGTTACCGCGAATGGGGGACTGCGACGCGCGTCGGGCGGGCTCAGCGCAAGGCTGCTGATCGTATGGGCCTACGTTGCGTCCCCTGTCCCCCTTCGCCCGTCACCCGGTAGTCCAGCCGTCCCCGTCACCCGCGGAGGTGTCCCCCGTGCCCACACCACCCCGCTCCCCCCGGCCCCGCCCGGCCGGTCGGCCGAGACCGCCGCAGACCGGCGTACGGAGCGCGCGGAACGTACGGAACGCGAGGAACGGCCGGAAGGCGCGCGGCGGACGCGACGGACGGCCCCGCTGGGGAATGCGGGTGGCGACCACCCTCTCGGTGCTCGTCCTCTGCGCCGGCGGCATCGGCCACGCGCTGGTGACCAGTCTCGACACGGGGATCGACCGGGTCGACCCGTTCAAGGACATGAAGAACCGGCCGGACGCGGGTCACGGCATGAACATCCTCCTCGTCGGCACCGACGGCCGCGACAAGATCACCGAGGAGGAGCGGCAGAAGTACCGGCTCGGCGGCGCCCCCTGCCGCTGCACCGACACGATCATGCTCGTGCACATCTCGGAGGACCGGGAGCGGGCGAGCGTCGTGAGCCTGCCGCGCGACAGTTACGCGGAGCTGCCCTCGCACACCGACGGGACCACCGGCGACAAGCACGGACCGCACCCGGTGAAGCTCAACGCGGCGTACTCGGAGGGCGGTCCGCATCTGACGGTCCGGACCGTCGAGAGCATGACGGGCGTGAAGATCAATCACTATCTGGAGATCGACTTCACCAGCTTCATGAAGACGGTCGACGCGCTCGGCGGGGTGGAGATCTGCACCGCCAAGCCGCTCAAGGACTCGCACACCGGCCTCGATCTGACCGCCGGGACCCACGAACTGGACGGCGGTCAGGCGCTCCAGTACGTACGGTCCCGCCATCTCGACGGCTCCTCCGACCTCGGTAGGATGCAGCGCCAGCAGCGCTTCATGGCGGCGCTGGTCAAGCAGGCCACCAGCAGTGGTGTGCTGCTGAACCCGGTGAAGCTGCGCGGTGTGACCTCGACCATGCTCGAATCGGTCCGGGCGGACAAGGGCTTCGGTACGGAGGAGATGCTCACGCTCGGCAAGGCGATGCGCGACTTCACCCCGGCGTCCTCGGAGTTCACTTCGGTGCCGGTCACCACCGGGGGCTTCCCGGTCAAGGGCATCGGATCGACGCTGAAGTGGGACCCGGTGAAGTCGAAGAAGCTCTTCCGGGCACTGCGCGAGGACAAGCCGCTCACCCCGTCGGCCCCCGAGGGACCGCGCGGGCCGCGGGGACCGGGGCAGCCCCCGGCCTCGATGGTCGAGGTGTCACCGGAGCAGATCAGGGTGCAGGTCTACAACGTGACGCGGCAGGACGGTCTGGGCCAGCGGGTCGACGGCGCCCTGCGCGGGACCGGCTTCGACACGACGCGGGCCCCGCTGAACCACACGGGGCCCGAGGCGGAGCGTACGCAGGTGCTGTTCGACCCCCGCTGGGACCGCTCGGCGAAGTCGCTGGCGGCGGCCCTGCCGGGCTGTGAGCTGCGGCCGGTGCCCCGGCAGGGCGCGACGCTGAAGGTGATGGCGGGGAAGGACTACGAGACGGTTCGGCCGGTGCGGGCGGAGAACGCCCACCAGGGAGAGTTCGGGGCGGTGACCGGCGACCAGGTGGTCTGTCCGTGACACCGCGGGGCGGCTCCCGGGCGGCCCCGGTCAGTCGTCGATGCCGTCCGCCGCGCGCTTCTCGCGCAGTTCCTTGATCGCCCGGCGCCGGGCGAGCCGGTGCGTGCGCCGGATCTGCGCCTCCTGGTAGCGCCGCTTGTCGCGCTCCGTCTCGGGGACCACCGGCGGTACGGGGCGGGGCCTGCCGTCCGCGTCGACGGCGGCGAAGACGAGATAGGCACTGCCGACCTGCTGGGCGGGGGTCGACTCGTTCCAGCGCTCGGCGAGTACGCGCACGCCGACCTCCATGGAGGACCGGCCCGTCCAGTTCACCTGGGCCTTCACATGGACCAGGTCACCGACCCGTACCGGCTCGAGGAAGACCATCTCGTCCATGGACGCGGTGACCGCGGGCCCTCCCGAGTGCCGGCCCGCGACCGCTCCCGCCGCGTCGTCGACGAGCTTCATGATCACGCCGCCGTGCACCGTGCCGAGAAGGTTGGTGTCACTCCCGGTCATGATGTGGCTGAGCGTGGTGCGGGACGCCGAGGTGGGCTTACCCGGAATATCTGTCTCGGGGCGGACGGCCTGGTCTGTCATGCCCTCCACCCTATGCGGGGGTCCGTCACGGCCCGCATTGCATCAGCTTGGCAACAGGGAGGCTGTGATTTTCCTCCACCCCTGTATGCGCGACGCGTCCGAGCCGCACACTGGTCGGCATGAACGATTGGCCTGATGGATGGAACGGCGACCGCGCTGACCGTGGCGGCGAGCGTTACGGACGCGGCAGCACGGGCGCGCAGCCCGAGGGAGCGCGGGCCATGCCGCACGTGCAGCGGCGCGCCGTCCCCCAGCAGCCGTCGCAGGGATACGACGGGGGTTACGACCCGCCGCCGTACAACAGTGACTACAACACCGGACAGGTCTACGGCTCCCCGGCCGACCGGGGTCAGGGCGGACCGCCGCGGGTGCCCCCGCAGGGCTCGTACAACAACGGCGGGGGCTACCCCCCGGACCACGCACCGGACTGGCGGCGCCGTATCAAGATCACCGCGATATCCCTCGTCGTCGTCATGCTGGCGGTCTCCATAGGTACGTACTTCTGGGCCGACTCCAAGCTCAAGCGCGAGGTCGACCTCGCGAAGGTGATCGAGCGCCCGGAGTCGGGCGACGGCACGAACTATCTGATCGTGGGTTCCGACAGCCGCGAGGGCATGTCCGACGAGGAGAAGAAGAACCTCCACACGGGCAGCGCCGAGGGCAAGCGCACGGACTCGATGATGATCCTGCACGACGGCTCGAACGGGCCGACGCTGATCTCGCTGCCGCGTGACTCGAACGTGGTGATCCCGTCGTTCCGCGGCTCGGAGTCCGGGAAGATGTTCCCGAACCAGGGCCGGGAGACGAAGCTCAACGCTGCGTACGCGGAGGACGGGCCCGAACTCCTCGTCCGTACGGTCGAGTTCAACACCGGTCTGCGCATCGACCACTACGTCGAGATCGGCTTCGCGGGCTTCGCCAACATCGTGGACGCGATCGGCGGTGTGGAGCTGGACATCCCGAAGGCCTTCAAGGACAAGAAGTCGGGCGCCGACTTCCAGAAGGGCAAGCAGACGCTGGACGGCGAGCAGTCCCTGGCGTTCGTCCGTACCCGGTACGCGTTCGCGGGCAGTGACCTGGACCGCACGAAGAACCAGCAGAAGTTCCTGGCGGCCCTGGCCTCCCAGACGGCCACGCCGGGCACGATCCTCAACCCGTTCAAGCTCTACCCGACGCTGGGCGCGGGCCTGGACACCCTGATCGTCGACAAGGACATGTCCCTCTGGTCGCTGAGCCAGATGTTCTTCGCGATGAAGGGCGTCACGGGCGGCGACGGCACGTCGATGAACATCCCGATCTCGGGCAACAAGGGCGGGAACCTGGTCTGGGACAAGGCCAAGGTCAAGCAGCTCGTGGAGCAGCTGAACAACGACGAGAAGGTCACCGTCACCTCGAACTGAGCCGGCGGGCGATCCCGTCACGCGGGGAACACAGCAGGGGGCACCGACGGCGCCCCCTGCTTTTCCACAGGTACCCCGGCCCCCGTGGGGGGCGGGCCGGGGTGGTCGGGTCGGTCCGGCCGGTCCCGGTCCGGTCCGGTTCCGCGTTACGGCAGGTTGCGCGCCATCACGATGCGCTGGACCTGGTTGGTGCCCTCGTAGATCTGGGTGATCTTGGCGTCGCGCATCATCCGCTCCACCGGGTAGTCGCGCGTGTAGCCGTAGCCGCCGAGGAGCTGCACCGCGTCCGTCGTGATCTCCATCGCCACGTCGGAGGCGAAGCACTTGGCCGCCGCGCCGAAGAAGGTCAGGTGCTCCTTGTCGCCGCCGTCGGAGATGCGCTGCGAGCGGGCCGCGGCGGAGTAGGTGAGCTGGCGGGCCGCCTCCAGCTTCATCGCCATGTCGGCGAGCATGAACTGCACGCCCTGGAAGTCGCCGATCGGCTTGCCGAACTGCTTGCGCTCCCGGACGTAGCCCGTCGCGTAGTCGAGCGCGCCCTGGGCGATCCCGAGCGCCTGGGCCGCGATGGTGATGCGGGTGTGGTCCAGGGTCTTCATGGCCGTCGCGAAGCCGGTGCCCTCGGCGCCGATGAGGCGGTCGGCCGGGATGCGGACGTTGTCGAGGTAGACCTCGCGGGTCGGTGAGCCCTTGATGCCGAGCTTCTTCTCGGGGGCGCCGAAGGAGACGCCCTCGTCGCCCTTCTCGACGACGAACGCCGAGATGCCCTTCGTGCGGAGGCCGGGGTCGGTGACGGCCATCACCGTGTAGTACTCGGAGACGCCGGCGTTGGTGATCCAGCGCTTCACGCCGTTCAGTACGTAGCTGTCGCCGTCCCGTACGGCCTTGGTCTTCATGCCGCCCGCGTCCGAGCCCGCGTCCGGCTCGGAGAGGCAGTAGGAGAACATCCCGTCGCCCTTGGCCAGCGGACCGAGGTACTTCTTCTTCAGGTCCTCGCCGCCGGAGAGCATGACGGGCAGCGAGCCGAGCTTGTTCACGGCCGGGATCAGCGAGGACGACGCGCAGACGCGGGCGACCTCCTCGATGACGATCACGGTGGCCAGGGCGTCGGCGCCCGCGCCGCCGTACTCCTCGGGGACATGGACGGCGTGCAGATCGGCGGCGACCAGCGCGTCGAGCGCCTCCTGCGGGAAGCGGGCGTCCTCGTCCACCGCGGCGGCGAACGGCGCTATCTTCGCCTCGGAGAGCGCGCGCACGGCGTCACGGAGCATGTCGTGCTCCTCGGACGGGCGGTACAGGTCGAAATCAGCTGATCCGGCCACGGTCTTCCACTCCCCTGAATGCTAACTACCGTTAAGTAACCCCAATTTTAGAGGCCCGGAGCACGAGGGCGTACGTGAGTTTCCCGACAGCTCCCGCACCTTGCCCCGAGGCGCCCGAAAAGGGGTCCGGACGGCGCGGCTATGCTCGGGCACCGCACTCGCGGTGCGATCGCAGCCGCGATCGCACCGGGTGCGACGCATCCCGACCGCACTCCCTGGAGCACCCATGGCCCTCAAGATCACTGTGATCGGTACCGGCTACCTCGGCGCCACCCACGCCGCGGCCATGGCGGAGCTGGGCTTCGACGTGCTCGGGCTCGACGTCGTCCCCGAGAAGATCGAGATGCTGACGGCGGCCAGGGCCCCGATGTACGAGCCCGGCCTCGAAGACCTGCTGCGCAAGCACGTCGCCGGCTTCGAGGGGTCGACCGGCCGGCTGCGCTTCACCTCCTCCTGGGAAGAGGTCGGCGCCTTCGGCGACATCCACTTCGTCTGTGTGAACACCCCGCAGAAGCACGGCGAGTACGCGTGCGACATGAGCTATGTGGAAAGCGCCTTCGACTCACTGGCCCCGCGGCTGGGCCGCTCGGCGCTGGTGGTCGGCAAGTCGACCGTCCCGGTCGGCAGCGCGGAGCGCCTCGCCCGGCGGCTCACCGAGCTGGCACCGGCGGGCGTCGACGTCGAGCTGGCCTGGAACCCGGAGTTCCTGCGGGAGGGCTTCGCCGTACAGGACACGCTCCACCCGGACCGGATCGTGGTCGGCACGGCGAGCGAGCGCGCCGAGAAGCTGCTGCGCGAGGTGTACGCGACACCGATCGGGGAGGGATCGCCGTTCGTCGTGACGGACTTCCCGACCTCCGAGCTGGTGAAGACCGCGGCCAACTCCTTCCTCGCCACCAAGATCTCCTTCATCAACGCGATGGCCGAGGTCTGCGAGGCGGCCGGCGGCGACGTCGTGAAGCTGGCGGAGGCCATCGGCTACGACGAGCGCATCGGGAAGAAGTTCCTGCGGGCCGGGATCGGCTTCGGCGGCGGCTGTCTGCCCAAGGACATCCGGGCGTTCATGGCGCGGGCGGGCGAGCTGGGCGCGGACCAGGCGCTGACGTTCCTGCGCGAGGTCGACTCGATCAACATGCGGCGCCGCGGCCACATGGTGGAGCTGGCGCGCGAGGCCGTCGGCGGCGACTCGTCGTTCCTCGGCAAGCGGGTCGCGGTCCTGGGCGCGACGTTCAAGCCGGACTCGGACGACGTACGGGACTCCCCCGCGCTGAACGTCGCGGGCCAGATCCATCTCCAGGGCGGTCAGGTGACCGTGTACGACCCCAAGGGCATGGACAACGCGCGCGGGATCTTCCCGACGCTCGGATACGCCGGGTCCGCGCTGGAGGCCGTGCGCGGCGCCGATGTCGTACTGCACCTGACCGAGTGGAGCGAGTTCCGCGAGCTGGACCCGGCGGAGCTGGGCGAGGCCGTGACACGGCGGCTGATCCTCGACGGGCGCAACGCGCTGGACCCGGCGGTGTGGCGCGGGGCGGGCTGGACGTACCGGGCGATGGGGCGGCCGAGGGCCTGACCGGGCCCGGCGGAAAGGGCCTCGTGGAGAAGGCCTTTTGGAAAACGCCCCGGCTCTCGACTACCGGCGGGAGTCGTCCAGTTCCTCGATCGTCGCCGTCGACGGGCCCCGCTCCGATTGCAGTCCGCGGGCCACGTCCTCCGCCGCGCGCAGCACCCGTACGGCGTTGTGCCAGGTCAGCTTGGAGAGGTCCTCGGGGGACCAGCGGCGGGCGAAGAGTTCGGCGATCAGGTTCGGGTAGCCCGCCACGTCGCGAAGGCCCTCCGGCGTGAACGCCGTGCCGTCGAAGTCGCCACCGATGCCGATGTGGTCGATGCCCGCGACCTCGCGCATGTGGTCCAGGTGGTCGGCGACGGTCGCCGCCGTGGCCGTCGGGCGCGGGTGCTCCTCCTCGTAGGCCCGGTGGATCTTCATCCCGGCCTCGGTGGTGTCCAGCGGGTGCGCGCCGTGCGCGCGCATGTTGTCGTCGGCGGCCTTCGTCCAGGCGATCGCCTCGGGAAGGATGAACTTCGGTACGAAGGTGGCCATCGCCACGCCGCCGTTGGCCGCGAGCCCCGCCAGTACGTCGTCGGGGATGTTGCGCGGGTGGTCGCAGACCGCCCGCGCGGAGGAGTGCGAGAAGAGGACCGGCGCGGTGCTCGTGGCGAGCGCGTCGCGCATGGTCGTGGCGGCCACGTGCGAGAGGTCGACCAGCACGCCGGTGCGGTTCATCTCGCGTACGACCTCGTGGCCGAAGGGCGACAGGCCGCCCACGCCCGGCTCGTCGGTCGCCGAGTCCGCCCACGGGAGGTTGTCGTTGTGCGTGAGCGTCATGTAGCGCACGCCGAGGGCGTGCAGGGCGCGCAGCGTGGCGAGGGAGTTGTTGATGGAGTGGCCGCCCTCGGCGCCCATCAGGGAGGCGATCCGGCCGGTGCGGCGGGCGTTCTCCATGTCGTCGGCGGTGCGGGCGGCGGCGAGGTCGTCGGGGTAGCGGGCGATCATGCGCCCGACGACGTCGATCTGCTCCAGGGTCGCGCTGACCGCCGTGTCGCCGGCCATGTCGGAGCGTACGTACACGGACCAGAACTGCGCCCCGACGCCGCCCGCCCGCAGCCGGGGGATGTCGGTGTGCAGATGCGCCGACTGGTCGTCGGCGATGTCGCGGCGGTCGAGGTCGTAGCGGACCTGCTCGCGCAGCGCCCACGGCAGGTCGTTGTGCCCGTCGACCACGGGGAAGTCCTCAAGCAGTTCGCGTGCCTGCTCCAGATAGTCCTCGGCGCCCATGGTGGTCCTCACTTCCCGAAGCCGAAGGCGTCGTGACCGGCGACCTTCGCGCGCAGGCGTTTGCCCTTGTCCGTGGCCTGCTCGCCGAGTTGCCGCTGGAAGTCCTCCATGCGGGCCAGCAGCTCCGGATCGTGCGCGGCGAGGATCCGCGCGGCCAGCAGACCGGCGTTACGGGCTCCTCCCACGGAGACGGTGGCGACCGGCACCCCGGCGGGCATCTGGACGATCGACAGCAGCGAGTCCATGCCGTCCAGGTACTTCAGCGGTACGGGGACCCCGATGACCGGCAGCGGCGTGACCGAGGCGAGCATGCCCGGCAGATGGGCCGCGCCGCCGGCGCCCGCGATGATCGCCCTGAGTCCGCGTCCGGCGGCCTCCTCGCCGTACGCGATCATCTCGCGCGGCATCCGGTGCGCGGAGACGACGTCGACCTCGTAGGGGATCTCGAACTCGTCGAGCGCCTGGGCGGCGGCCTCCATGACGGGCCAGTCGGAGTCCGACCCCATGACGACGCCGATGAGGGGAGAGCTCATGTGGTGATCGTTCCTCGGAGGTATCCGGCGGCGTGGCGGGCGCGCTCCAGCACGTCGGCCAGGTCGTCACCGTAGGTGTTGACGTGGCCCACCTTGCGGCCGGGCTTCACGTCCTTGCCGTACATGTGGATCTTGAGCTGCGGGTCGTGGGCCATGCAGTGCAGATACGCCGCGTACATGTCGGGGTAGTCGCCGCCGAGCACGTTGCACATGACCGTCCACGGGGCGCGCGGTCGCGGGTCGCCCAGCGGCAGGTCGAGCACGGCCCGTACGTGGTTGGCGAACTGCGAGGTGATCGCGCCGTCCTGGGTCCAGTGGCCGGAGTTGTGCGGGCGCATGGCCAGCTCGTTGACGAGGATCCGGCCGTCCGCCGTCTCGAACAGCTCGACGGCCAGATGACCGACGACGCCCAGCTCGGCGGCGATGCGCAGCGCGAGCTGCTGCGCCCGGCCGGACAGTTCCTCGGAGAGACCGGGCGCGGGTGCGATGACGGTGTCGCACACACCGTCGACCTGGCGGGACTCCACGACGGGGTAGGCGACGGCCTGGCCGTGCGGTGAACGCACGATGTTGGCGGCCAGCTCCCGGACGAAGTCGACCTTCTCCTCGGCCAGCACGGGGACTCCGGCAAGGAAGGGCTGCTCGGCGTCGATCTCCGACCGGGTGAACCACACGCCCTTGCCGTCGTAGCCGCCGCGCACCGTCTTCAGGATGACGGGGAAGCCGCCCACCTCGGCGGCGAAGACCGCGACGTCGGCGGCGTCGGTGACGACGCGATGGCGCGGGGCGGGCACGCCGAGTTCGGTGAGCCGTGCGCGCATCACGCCCTTGTCCTGCGCGTGGACGAGGGCGTCGGGGCCGGGGCGTACGGGAATGCCGTCCGCCTCCAGGGCGCGCAGGTGCTCGATCGGGACGTGCTCGTGATCGAAGGTGATCACGTCACAGCCGCGCGCGAAGGCGCGCAGCGTCTCCAGATCGCGGTGGTCACCGACGACCACGTCGCCCACCACCTGCGCGGCGGAGTCCTGAGGGGTCTCGCTGAGGAGCTTGAATCTGAGGCCGAGGGGGATGCCCGCCTCGTGGGTCATACGGGCGAGCTGACCGCCGCCGACCATGCCGACTACCGGGAACGTCACACACCCAGGGTATCCGGCGCCCGGCCGGGGTCCCTCGTCCGGACCGGGCCGGGTCGGACCGGGTCGGTGACAGCGGCTCCGGGGGACGCGGGCCCGACAAGATCCGGACGGGGGACTCCGCGCCCGGTCCGGTGGTTAGAGTGGGTCGGTCGGTGGCGTCGCGGCGTCGGGGGGATTCGACCGACGAGACCGCGTCGTCGCCGTCATGGACGTCTTCGACGGAACACCGACCGGACGGGGCTGAGCGGCCACATGACTCCCGCGCCTTCGCGGCGACAGACCCCACTGGAGCGGCTGTCCCTGCTCACCCGTGAGATCGCCAAGTTCGGCGCGGTCGGCGGGGTGGGCCTGCTGGTCAATCTGGCGGTCTTCAACCTCGTACGGCACACGACCGAGCTCCAGGTGGTCCGGGCCAGCATCCTGGCGACCGTCGTCGCGATCGCCTGCAACTACGTGGGCTTCCGCCACTTCGCCTACCGGGACCGCGACAAGAGCCGCCGTACGAAGGAGCTGACGCTCTTCCTGCTGTTCAGCGCGGTCGGGCTGGTCATCGAGAACGGGGTGCTCTACACGGCGACCTACGGGTTCGGCTGGGACGGGCCGTTGCAGAGCAACGTGTTCAAGTTCCTCGGCATCGGCGTGGCGACGCTGTTCCGCTTCTGGTCGTACCGCACCTGGGTGTTCCGCAGGCTCCAGCCGGAGCCCGAGCCGGCCCCGGTGGCGGACGGACGGCGCGAGCCGGAGCCCGGCCGGGTCAACGGACGGCGCGAGCCGGAGCCCGGCCGGGTCATCTGACGGTCTTCTTCGGCTCCTTGCGCTCCCGTACCTCACGGCTCAGGAACAGCGCGAAGACCGGCGGCTGCTGCTGGAGCAGTTCGAGCCGCCCGCCGTCCGCCTCCGCCAGGTCGCGGGCGACCGCGAGCCCGATGCCCGTCGAGTTGTGCCCGCTGATCGCGCGCTCGAAGATCCGCGACCCGAGGTCGGCCGGTACGCCGGGGCCCTCGTCCGTCACCTCGATCACGGCCTGGTTGCCGGTGATCCGGCTGCGCAGGGCGACGGTGCCGCCGCCGTGCATCAGGGAGTTCTCGATCAGCGCGGCGAGGACCTGGGCGACGGCGCCGGGGGTGCCGACGGCCCGCATGTGCTGGGTGCCGGAGCAGACGATCGCGCGGCCGGCGCTGCGGTAGGCCGGGCGCCACTCCTCGATCTGCTGCTGCACGACGTCGTCGAGATCGAAGACGATCGCCGAACCGGTCCGGACGTCGCGCGAGTTGGTGAGCAGCCGCTCCACCACGTCGGTCAGCCGCTCGACCTGTGTGAGCGCGATCGTCGCCTCCTCCTTGACGATGTCCGGGTCGTCGGTGGTGGAGATCTCCTCCAGGCGCATGGAGAGCGCGGTCAGCGGAGTACGGAGCTGGTGGGAGGCGTCGGCGGCGAGCCGGCGCTCGGCGGTGAGCATCCGCGCGATCCGTTCCGCGCTGGCGTCGAGCACGTCGGCGACCCGGTCCAGCTCGGGCACGGCGTACCGCTTGTGACGGGGGCGCGGGTCCCCGGAGCCGAGGCGTTCGGCGGTCTCGGCGAGGTCGGTGAGCGGTGACGCGAGCTTGTTGGCCTGGCGTACGGCGAGCAGGACGGCGGCGACGACGGCGAGCAGCGCCACCGCGCCGATGATCAGCAGAGTGCGGCCGAGTTCGCGGGTGACGGACGCGCGGGACTCCTCGACCGTGACGGTCTCGCCCTGCTCGCCCTCGGCGCTGCCCCGGATGACACCGCCCTCGGGGGGCGCGCCGATCTCGACGGTCGGGCGGCCCGGGATCTCGACCTTGGCGTACCGCTCGCCGTTGATCTGCTCCCGCAGGATCGCCTCGGTGACGCGCTCGCCGCCGAGCAGCCGGCTGTCGACGATGCTGACCAGCCGTACCGCCTCCAGGTCGACGCTCTCCTGGGCGCTGCTGCTGATGGTGCGGGTCTCGACGATGACGAGCGAGACCCCGAAGACGGCGATGACGACGAGCACCACGGCGAGCGTGGAGTTGATCAGACGACGGCGCACTGTGCCCTACTCTGCTCGGCCGGTCCTGCGCGGTGCCCGGTCCTGCCGGATCACCGGGCTCGGACCGGACCGGACCTGCCCGGCCCGGCTCAGCTCTTCTCGAAGCGGAATCCGACGCCCCGGACCGTCGCGATGTACCGCGGGTTCGCCGCGTCGTCGCCCAGCTTCTTGCGGAGCCACGAGATGTGCATGTCGAGGGTCTTCGTGGACGACCACCAGGTGGTGTCCCAGACCTCGCGCATCAGCTGGTCGCGGGTGACGACCCGGCCCGCGTCCCTGACCAGGACCCGCAGCAGGTCGAACTCCTTCGCGGTGAGCTGGAGCTCCTCCTCGCCCATCCAGGCCCGGTGCGACTCGACGTCGATGCGGACGCCGTGCGTGGCGGGCGACGCGGCCGGTTCGCTCGCGCCGCGCCGGAGCAGGGCCCGTACCCGGGCGAGCAGCTCGGCCAGCCGGAACGGCTTGGTCACGTAGTCGTCGGCGCCGGCGTCGAGGCCGACGACGGTGTCTACCTCGTCGGCGCGGGCGGTCAGCACCAGCAGAGGTACGGAGTGGCCCTCGGAGCGCAGTCTGCGGGCCACTTCGAGGCCGTCCATGCCGGGCAGCCCGAGGTCGAGTACGACCAGGTCCACGCCGCCCTGGAGGCCGGCTTCGAGCGCGGTGGGACCGTCTTCGCGTACCTCCACCTCGTAGCCCTCCCTGCGCAGGGCGCGGGCCAGCGGCTCAGAGATGGACGCGTCGTCCTCGGCGAGCAGTACACGGGTCATGAGGTGATGGTAGTCCGCGCGGCGGAGCGGCCGGGCGGTGATCGCCGATGCCTGTGGCTCCGGCAGGTGATTGGGCCGGCTGCCTTCGAAAGTGGTTCGTGGTTCCTGAGGGCACCTGTGATCCATCACTCAAGTCCTTCCATATACCCCTCTGTCGTCCCGAATACCGCACTGTCATGCCGTATGGTGGCCTGGCTCTTCGTACGACCGGTTGGGGACCTTTGGCGGCTTGAGAGCCGAAGGTCCCCTTTTCATGAACCCGAGCAAGCAAGGATCCCCCCATGGCGTCCAGCCTCACCGAGGACTCCCCCGAACCACCCGGCGGTCCCCACGCCCCCGGCCCCCGCACCAGCCCCGAGAAGACGTTCTTCGGCCACCCGCGCGGTCTGGCCACGCTCTTCATGACGGAGATGTGGGAACGCTTCAGCTTCTACGGCATGAGGGCTCTGCTCACGATCTATCTGCTCTCCGGCGGCCCCGACGCCTCGAAGGGGCTCCAGGAGGGCGGTCTGGGGCTGACCCTGGCCACCACGACCGCGATCTACTCGATCTATCTGTCGATGGTCTATCTGCTGGCCATGCCCGGCGGCTGGCTCGGCGACCGGGTCTGGGGCCCGCGCAAGACCGTGACGATCGCGGCCTGCACCATCATGGTGGGCCATCTGACGCTCGCACTGCCGGGCTCGGGCACCTTCTTCGCCGGTCTGGCGCTGGTGGCGCTCGGCTCGGGGCTGCTGAAGTCCAACATCTCCACGATGGTCGGCCATCTCTACGACGGGCCGAACGACCCGCGCCGCGACGGCGGGTTCACCATCTTCTACATGGGCATCAACATCGGTGCCTTCTTCGCGCCGCTGATCATCGGCACGGTCGGTGAGAAGTACAGCTGGCACCTCGGCTTCGCGCTCGCGGCCCTCGGCATGGGAATCGGTCTGATCCAGTTCCTGGCCGGTACGAAGCACCTGGCGCCGCGCAGCAGTGTCGTCCCGATGCCGCTATCGCGCGAGGAGCGCGCGAGCTGGCTGACCAAGGGTCTGACATGGCTGCTGATCGGCTCGGTCTTCTACGGAGGCGTCGTCTTCACCGGCAACTTCACCCTGAACTGGGCGATGGTGCCGCTGACGCTCGCGGGCATCGTCATCCCGGCCGGGGTGCTGATCCGGATAAGGCGCGACAAGGATCTGACGCCGGTCGAGCAGACCAGGATGTCCGGGTACATCTGGTTCTTCGTCGCGGCCGCGGTCTTCTGGATGATCTACGACCAGGGCGGGTCGACGATCCAGGCGTTCGGTACGACGAAGGCCGCCGACCACGTCTTCGGTATCGGTTTCCCGACGTCCTGGTACCAGTCGCTGAACCCCGTGTTCATCATGGCGCTGGCCCCGGTGGTCGCCTGGTTCTGGCTCTGGCTGAACCGGCAGGGCAAGGAGCCGAGCACGGTCGTGAAGTTCGCCGCGGGGCTGCTCTTCGTCGGCGTCTCGTTCTTCTTCTTCCTGATCCCGCTGGTCCTGGCCGCCGACGGCACCCTGGTCAGTCCGGTGTGGCTGGTGGGGATCTATCTGATCCAGACCGTCGGGGAGCTGTGCGTCTCGCCGGTGGGCCTGTCGGTGACGACGAAGATGGCTCCGGCCAAGTACGCCAGTCAGATGATGGGCGTCTGGTTCCTGGCGGTGACGGCCGGCGACTCGGTGACGGGGATGCTCTCCATCGCCGGTGTCGATCTGAGCCGTACGGGGGTGGTCGCCGTGGAGGCGCTGCTGGCGTCGCTGGCGGGCTTCGCGATCTTCATGTACCGCAGGAAGGTGCGGGCACTGATGGGCGACGTGCGGTGACACACCGCCGAGCCGGGCGGGCCGCACGGAGTCGGGCGGGCTCCGAGGGAGCCCGCCCGGCGGTCGAGGGCGCGCGCGGCGCCCGGAGAGAAGGGTCGTGCGTTACGCCGGGGCCGCCAGGACCGCCCAGACCGTCTTGCCGGGGGCTCCCGGCGTACGGGCCACTCCCCAGTCCAGACAGAGCCGCTGCACGATGAACATCCCGTGCCCGCCCGGCCGCCCGGCGCGGTGCGGGGTGCGGGGCGCGGGCTGGCCCGTACCCCGGTCGGTGACTTCGAGGCGCAGGACCTTGGTGTCGGAGGAGACCCGCAGCTCCTCGGGGCCCTCGGCGTGCAGGCACGCGTTGGTGACCAGCTCGGAGACGACGAGCAGCACGTCTTCGGCGGCGGCGCGGCGGTCCGCGGTCGCGGCCGGCAGCCAGCCCCAGTCGTAGAGCGCCTGGCGGGTGAAGTCGCGGGCCATCGGAACGATACCGCTGGCGCTGCCCAACGCCAGGGTGCGTACCCGGCTTTCGGACCCGGCGGAGGTGGTACCCGCGCCGTCCGGCTCGGAGCCGAAATCGCCCGGCGGAAACTGCCGGGTGGTGCTCATCAGCGCTTCACCTCACCGATTCACCGGTTCGCCAATAGGTCGTTACGTCGTTACGTCGCCGCGGTGTGACAGAGAGTGCCTTGTCTGTCCCGACCGGCCGCCCGGGACTCTTCTGCCCGGCGTAATCGTGACAACACCCACAAGACCTACGCGGGTGACGTGACACTTGCAACATCTGGTTCGCGCGGAGCCTTCGTACCGGCTCCGGGATCAGTCGGCAAGAGCCGCTTCCAGCGACTCGTGCACGGTGAAGACCGCGTCGGCGCCCGTGATCTCGAAGACCCTGGCGACCACCGGCAGCATCGCGGCCAGATGGACGGCGCCGCCGGCCGCTTCGGCCTTGAGACGGGCCCCGAGCAGCACGTTCAGCCCGGTCGAGTCGCAGAACTCAAGCTGCGAGCAGTCGACCACCAGGCGCACCCGCCCCTCGTCGATCGCTTCTTCCAGAGGTACGCGCAACAGTTCGGCGGTGTGGTGGTCCAACTCACCCGCCGCTGTCACGACCTCGCTTCGGCCCTCGGTCCGAACTTCGACCCGAAGCCGGCCCCGGTTCGTGCTGCCGACCGTCTGCCGGTCCATGCCCGTCCGTCCCTCTTCCGCAGTGTCGTGCGCCGTCGTCAGATGTCTCGATGCTTTGAAAGGTGTCGCCGGAAGTGCCGTGATCGCACCCCCGTTCACGCCCGACGCTGTGCCACGCGCCGTTGGCGTTCGCCGAAACATTACGCCTTTCACGCGTTCTCCGGTAGCCAATCTCCCACGCAATGCGGACATATGTGCGATATGACACTTGCACGTGTCCGCTCCGAACCGATAGGGCTAGTAAAGACACAACCGACCTGACCGACGCGACCGGCTATGGAGGCGCCGCAAACCGCAGCAGCGCGTATTGGCATCGGCAGCCATATGCCGAGAACGTATGGAGGAGACCCATGTCACCCCGGCTCGACGAACCGCGTACCCACGACGCGCCGTCGACAATCCCGTCCGACCCTGACGAGACCGGCGCCACACTCGCGTCCGGTTTCCCGGGCCTCGATGACATGCCAGAGATCCCGCCCTTCGACGAAGTGGGCGCGCTGGATGCCCGGTCCCTGTCGAAGACCCTCTTCGGCCGCCTCGAAGGTCTGGAAGAGGGCACCCATGAGCACGCTTATGTACGCAACACCCTGGTCGAGCTGAACCTCGCCCTCGTCAAGTTCGCCGCCTCCCGGTTCCGCTCCCGCAGCGAGCCCATGGAGGACATCATCCAGGTCGGCACGATCGGCCTGATCAAGGCGATCGACCGCTTCGAGCTGAGCCGGGGCGTCGAGTTCCCCACCTTCGCGATGCCGACGATCGTCGGCGAGATCAAGCGCTTCTTCCGCGACACGTCGTGGTCGGTGCGGGTGCCGCGTAGGCTCCAGGAGCTCCGCCTCGAACTGGCCAAGGCGGGCGACGAGTTGTCCCAGCTGCTGGACCGCGCACCGACGGTTGCCGAACTCGCGGAGCGGCTCGGCCTCACCAACGACGAGGTCGTCGAGGGGATGGCGGCGAGCAACGCGTACACGGCGAGTTCGCTGGACGCCCAGCCCGAGGAGGACGACACCGAGGGCGCGCTGGCCGACCGCATCGGCTACGAGGACCACGGGCTCGAAGGCATCGAGTACGTCGAGTCGCTGAAGCCCCTGATCGCGGGCCTGCCGGCGCGCGACCGGACGATCCTGTCCCTGCGCTTCGTCGCCAACATGACCCAGTCGGAGATCGGCGAGGAGCTCGGCATCTCACAGATGCATGTCTCGCGGCTGCTGTCGCGCACGCTCGTCAAGCTGCGGAAGGGCCTGACGATCGAGGAGTGACAGGCCCGCCTTCGGCGGGAAATCCTCCACGTGGCCCGGCGGTCGTCTTCGGACGACCACCGGGCCACACGCGTTGTACGCACCTGGCGTCGGGTGGCGCGGGCCGGCGCCACCCGGTGCCATTCGACGTCACCGCGGCACCATCTGGCGCCATCCGGTGCCATCCGGTGCCACTTCACGCCCCCAGGAGCACGTTGGCGCACATGGTGCCACAGTGAAACAGAGAGATGCCAGTACGTTTCCCCAGGTCAGAGCCGCCTCACGGACTGACGCTCCAGTGACGCCAACGTGGCGCTTGCAGATGGGGCCATAGTGGTGCCATGATGGCGTCATGGACCTCACCCCGTACGTCGACAACCTCCGCCGTGAACTCGCGGTGGCCGCCGAGGCCGCCAGTGACGAAGCCCGCGAGCTGGCCGAGAGGCTCACCGCTCCACTGGAGTCGGCGACCCGGCTGACCATGCTCAGCGTGCTCTCCGCCGCGATGGACGAGATCACCCGCGAACTCGCCCCCGGCTCGGTCGACGTACGGCTGCGCGGACTCGACCCCGACTTCGTGGTGACCCTGCCGCCCGCGGACACCGGCGCCCACGCGGAGCCGGCCGCGCCCGTCGAACCGCTCAGGACCCCGGCCCCGGCCGAGGGCGACGAGGGCGGCACCGCCCGCGTCAACCTGCGCCTGCCGGCCCACCTCAAGTCCCGCGCCGAGGAGGCCGCGGCCCGCGAGGGGTTGTCGGTCAACGCCTGGCTGGTGCGCGCCGTGTCGGCCGCGGTCGACGGCGGCACCCGGCCGCGTACGACGGAGAAGACCCAGACCGTCGGACAGAGCTTCACCGGCTGGGTGCGCTAGCCGCGCGTCCGCCCCATCACGTCACCCACACCACGTCACCCACACCACGTCCCTCACCTGCGGGGACGATCCGAAGACCCAAGAGGACGGGACAGCCATGCCTTCTTACGACACTCCCGAACCGATCTCGGTTACCGCCTACGTCTACTCCGGTTCCATCTGGTTCACCACGGGCGACCGCCCCGACACCGTGGTCGAGGTGCGGCCCCGCGACCCGAAGAAGGACCAGGACGTACGGACGGCCGACCAGACCGAGGTCACCTGCTCGGGCGGCTCACTGACCGTCAGGACGCCGAAGGCCAATCTGCTGGGGCGCGGCGGCACCGTCGACGTGACGGTCGAACTGCCCACCGGCTCAAGCATCGACATGACCGGCGCCGGGGCCAACGTGTTCGGTGAGGGCCGGCTCGGCGAGGTCCGCGTGAAGACCTCGGCCGGCGACGTACGCCTCGACACCACCGGCCCGCTCCAGCTCAAGGCGTCCCACGGCTCGATCACCGTGGACCGGGTCGAGGGCATGGCCGAGATCACCAGCAGCACCGGCAATGTGCGCGTCGGCCTCGTCGACGGCCCCGCCGTCCTGAAGAACTCGCACGGCGCCACGACCGTCGGCGCCGTGACCGGCGAGCTGCGGATGAGCGGCGCCAACGGTGCCATCGACATCGAGCGCGCCGAGGGTTCGGTCACCGGCACCACCACCAACGGCGGCCTTCGCGTCGCCGAGGTCGCCTCCGGCACCGTCCAGTTGGAGACCGCCAACGGCTCCATCGAGGTCGGCGTCCGCGAGGGCACCGCCGCCTGGCTCGACGTCAGCTCCAACCGCGGGCAGGTGCGCAACACGCTCGCCGCCTCCCAGGCCCCGGAGCAGAGCGAGGACACCGTCAAGGTCCGCGCCCGGACCAACTGGGGCAACATCGACATCCGCCGCGCCCGCGCCCGCGCCTGAGGGTCCCTCGCGCCCGAGAGCCCGCGTCTCCTCTCACTCCATTCCCGTCACTTCATTCCAGCCTTCGAACGGGAGGGCCCATGCCTTCATCTGTCATGCCCACATCCAGTCGCAGCAACGGTCAGGAGTCGCCCCCCGCCGTCTCCGCCATCGGGCTGCGCAAGTCCTACGGGGACAAGCTCGTCCTCGACGGCATCGACCTGCGCATCCCGGCGGGCTCGGTGTTCGCGTTGCTGGGACCGAACGGTGCCGGGAAGACCACCGCCGTGAAGATCCTGTCGACGCTGATCATTGCCGACGGCGGACAGGCGCGGGTCGGCGGTCACGACCTCGCCGCCGATCCGCAGTCGGTGCGCGCCGCGATCGGTGTCACCGGGCAGTTCTCCGCGGTCGACGGTCTGATCACCGGCGAGGAGAACATGCTGCTGATGGCGGACCTGCACCACCTCTCCCGCGTGGAGGGGCGGCGGGTGACCGCCGGGCTCCTGGAGCGGTTCGACCTGGTCGAGGCCGCGAAGAAGCCCGCGTCGGCCTACTCCGGCGGTATGAAGCGGCGCCTGGACATCGCGATGACGCTGGTCGGCAGCCCGCGGATCATCTTCCTCGACGAGCCGACCACCGGCCTCGATCCCCGCAGCCGCCACAACATGTGGGGCATCATCCGCGGCCTCGTCGCCGGCGGGGTCACCGTCCTCCTCACCACCCAGTACCTGGAGGAGGCCGACGAACTCGCCGACCGCATCGCGGTGCTGAACGACGGGAAGATCGCCGCCGAAGGCACCGCCGACGAGCTGAAGCGCCTCGTCCCGGGCGGCCACGTACGCCTGCGCTTCACCGACCCGTCCGCGTATCGGACCGCCGCCTCCGCTCTGACCGAGGTCACGAGGGACGACGAGGCGCTGGCGCTCCAGATCCCCAGCGACGGCAGTCAGCGCGAACTGCGCTCCATCCTCGACTGGCTCGACTCGGCAGGCATCGAGGCCGACGAACTCACCGTCCACACCCCCGACCTCGACGACGTGTTCTTCGCCCTGACCAGCACCACCGGCCCCACCACCGCCACCAACTCCACCGCCACCAACTCCGGCGCCGTCCCCGGCCAGTCCAAGGAGAACGCCCGATGAGCACCTTCGCCCTCGCCGTACGCGACTCCCGCACGATGCTGCGCCGCAACCTCCTGCACGCGCGCCGCTACCCGTCCATGACGCTGAACCTGCTGCTCACGCCGATCATGATGCTGCTGCTCTTCGTCTACATCTTCGGCGACGTGATGAGCGCGGGCATCGGCGGCGGCGGCGCGAACCGCGCCGACTACATCGCCTACCTCGTCCCGGGCATCATGATGATGACCATCGGCGGGACCACGATCGGCACCGCGGTCTCCGTCTCGATGGACATGACCGAGGGCATCATCGCCCGTTTCCGCACGATGGCCATCCACCGCGGCTCGGTGCTCGTCGGGCACGTCGTCGGCAGCGTCCTCCAGTGTGTGATGAGCGTGGTCCTCGTCGGCGCCGTCGCCGTGGCGATCGGCTTCCGCTCCGCGGATGCCACGGTCCTGGAGTGGCTCGCGGCCTTCGGCCTGCTCGCGCTCTTCGCCATGGCACTCACCTGGATCGCCGTCGGCATGGGCCTGGCCAGCCCGAACGCCGAGGCCGCCGGCAACAACGCGACTCCGCTGATCCTGCTGCCGTTCCTCTCCAGCGCCTTCATCCCGGTCGGGACCATGCCGGGCTGGTTCCAGCCCGTCGCCGAGTACCAGCCCTTCACACCCGCCATCGAGACCCTGCGCGGACTGCTCCTCGGCACCGAGATCGGCAACAGCGGCTGGCTCGCCCTCGCCTGGTGCCTGGGCCTCGCGGTGCTCGGATACTTCTGGTCGACCTCGAAGTTCAACAGCGACCCGAAGTAACGGACATGACGGCACCGGCCGCCTCCCGCGACCCGTCCGCCCCGGGGCGACCGCCGCCTGGGCGGGCGGGCCTTCCACCGTGGACGACGCGGCGACCGTATTGACGGGAGCATCCCCAAAGGCCACATTGATCCGGGGGCAGGGGGAAACGGTATGGCTCTTGGGGAGGGCTGCCCGACGCCGTACGCCGCGCTGGAATCGCTCATGCGGCGCCGTCTTGGCAGAGAGTGTCTGTACGTGCCGTCGTGCCGGCTGGGGCTCTACGTGGCGCTGCGCCACTGGTGCCCGCCCGGCGGCCGGGTGCTGATGTCGCCGGTCAACGACGACGTGATCATGTTCGTGGTGCTCGCCGCCGGACTGCGCCCCGCCCAGGCGCCGTTGAACGCACGGGACGGTTCGATCGACCCGGCTGCCGTCCCGGAGTCCGACTGGCGTGGGCTCTGCGCCGTACTGACCACGAATCTGTACGGGAACCCCGACCCCTCGCCCGAACTGCGTTCCCGCTGCGACGCGTTGGGGATCCCGTTGATCGAGGACGCGGCCCACGCCATCGGCTCCGAGGTGGCGGGCCGCGCCGTCGGGACCTTCGGGGACGCGGCCGTGTTCAGCCTCTCCAAGCATGTCGGCGCCAAGACCGGCGGCTTCCTCGCCATGGCCGATCCCGCGCTCCGTACGGAGCTGGCGGCGGCCCGCGACGCGCTCCTCGAACCGGCCGCGCTCACCGCCGAACTCGCCTACGCCCTGCGGCCGTACGCCGAGGCGGGGGTGCGCGGGCTGCGGCTGGTCCGGGCCGCGCGCGGGCTGCTGCGGGCGGTCGGCGCCGAGGAGCGCCGTGGCATCCGCATGGAGCTGCGCCCCGGTGAGCTGAAGGAGGCGCTGGCCGAAGGGCCGGGGCTCGGCGGCTTCGAGTCGTGGGTACGGGTGGACATGCGCCGGTACCGCATCACGCCGGGCCGGCTGCGCCTCGCCCGCACCGAACGGCTGCTGTCCGGGCTCGATCCGCTGCTCGCCGCCCACCGGGCGGGCACGGAGCGGCTGTTGGCGACCCGGTGGGCGACGCCCGCGCCGCCGGGGCCCGTCCGGCCGCTGTTCCGGGTGCCGTTGCTGGTCGCCGACCGGGACGCGGCGGTCGCCGCCCTCGCCCGGCGCCGGATCACCACCGGCTATCTCTACGACCCGCCGCTCGACGTGTACGCGGGTGACGTCTTCACCGACACGTCACCGCGTCCCGCTCCCGCCGCCTGGTTCGCCCGCCACGCGCTGCCCGCCGACCCGTTACGGGCCCGCCAAGTCATCTCGGCGCTCACCGAGTTGGGGGCCGAGCCCGCGCTACCCCCCGAGCACGACGGTGGCTGACACGGTGCGCACGGACTCGGCGACGAAGGACGCGGCCACCGGCCACGGCGGCGCCGACAGCGGCGGCGACTCGATGTTCCGCAACGCGTACGCGCTGATGCTCTCCACCGGCGTCTCCGCCGCCCTCGGTCTCGGCTTCTGGCTGGTCGCCGCCCGCCACTACACCGAGGAGGCCGTCGGCCAGGGCTCCGCCGCCATCGCCGCCATGCGGCTGCTCGCGTCCCTCACCGCGACCACCATGATCGGCGCGGTGGTGCGTTACGTGCCACGGGCGGGGCGGGCGACCGGCGCGCTCGTGTGGCGGGCGTACGCGCTCAGTTCGGCCGTCGTCTGCGTCGCCTGCGTGGTCTTCCTGCTGACGCTCGACCTGTGGGGCCCCTCGTACGCGCCGCTCGGCGGCGTCAGTGCCGGGCTCCTCTTCACCGGCGCGTGCGTCGCCTGGGCGCTGCTCACCCTCCAGGACGGGGTGCTGACCGGGCTGCGCGAGGCGATCTGGGTGCCCGTCGGCAACGCCGTCTTCTCGCTCGGCAAGCTGCTGCTGCTCGTCGCGTTCGCCACCGCGCTGCCGGTCCTCGGCGTCTTCGTGTCCTGGGCGGCGGCCATCGCGCTGTCCGTACTGCCGCTCGGCTGGCTGGTGTTCCGCCGTCTCATCCCCCGGCAGGCCGCCGCCGACCGGGACCGCGAGCCACCGCGTCCGGCGGACATCGGGCGGTTCCTGGCCGGTGACTCGGTCGGCGCCCTGTTCAGCCTGGCGATGATCAATCTGCTGCCGGTGATGGTCGCCGTCCGCTTCGACGCGGCGCACAACGCGTTCTTCTACACCGCCTACACCGTCGGCGGGACGATGGAGTTCATGGCCATCAACATGGCCTCGTCCCTGACCGCGCACGCCTCGCACTCCCCCGAGCGGCTGGCCGACGGCGTACGGGGCGCGCTGCGCCGGATGACGGTGCTGCTGGTGCCCGTGGTGCTGGTGCTGGTGGTCTTCGCGCCCCAGGTCCTCGCGCCCTTCGGCGCCGACTACGCCGAGCACGGCTCGACGGTCCTGCGCCTGCTGGCCGCCGCCGCCCTGCCGCGTGTCGTCGTGGAGCTGTACATCGGCGTGCTGCGCGTCCAGGGCCGTACGGGCATGCTCGCCGCCCTTCAGGGCGCCATGTGCGTGTCCGTCCTCGGCAGCGCGGTGCTGCTGCTCGGGCCGGCCGGGATCTCGGGTGCCGGGCTGGCGATGCTGCTGTCCATGACGCTCATCGCGCTGGTGGCGGCGCCGGGGCTGCGGTCGGCGCTGAGCGGTCGCGGTCGTCGGCACGGACACGGGGAGCGGGACACCGCGTACGGGACGACCTGGGCGCGCGAGACGGCGGAGCGGCGGCGGCGTACGGGAGGGGCCCCCGCCGACGCGGTGGAGGAGGCCGAGTACCGGACGGCCTGGGCGCGGCAGACGTCGTATCTGCACGGGGTCCACGACACGGCGACTCCGGCGTTCGGGATCCCGGTCCGGGAACCGAGGTCCAGGGCCCGTCCACAGCAGGCGGAGCCCGTCGCACCGTCCGCGGCGGTCTCGCGCCCACGCGGGAACGGTCACGCGTCCGCCGTGGTCCTGTGGCTGCTCCTCGCGCTGGCCGCCGGGCTCCTCCCGATCCCGGCGCGGGATGCCGCCGGTCTCGGCGGCGACCGGCTGTCGGGCGCCCAACTCCTCGCCGTCCTGCCGCCGTTGACCGTGGGTGCCGGTGTCGTGCTGATCGTCGTCCAGTGCGCGTCCCTGGCGCTCGTACGGTCGCGGCCCCTCCTCCTGACGGCCGCGCCGCTGGCCCTGTTCGGCGCGCTGCACGGAGTGCCGCCGCTTCTCGGCGTACAGCCCGAGGCCGCGTCCGGTCCCTGGCACCGGCCGGTCGCGGACGCTCTCGCGCAGCTGACCGGTCCGGCACTGGCGCCGGAGCTGCTGCCCGTCGTCCTGCAACTGCTCTGTCTGGGGATGGCCGCCGTCGTGCTGCGGGTGTCGCATGCGAAGGGGCCGCTGGACGGGCGGGTCGTCTCGGCGGCCGTCTGGGTGCTCGTGGTGTGCGGCTGGGCTGCGCAGC
Source organism: Streptomyces sp. S4.7 (assembly GCF_010384365.1). Classification (NCBI taxonomy): domain Bacteria; kingdom Bacillati; phylum Actinomycetota; class Actinomycetes; order Kitasatosporales; family Streptomycetaceae; genus Streptomyces; species Streptomyces sp. S4.7. The sequence goes on from NZ_CP048397.1 coordinate 2,781,526, forward strand.
GCGCCTTCGCGGCGGTCGCCGTCCCGGTGACCACGGGGCTTCTGGCGCTGGCGCTCACCGCCCTGCTGGCGCGGATCGCCCGAGCGGCCCACGCCCGTAACTGAGCGTTTGCACGCGTCCGATATGCGAGTTGAACTCATTTATGTCCAAAAAATCAGCTTCCTTCTGAGGGGATGATGGCATGTCCACCGAGACCAACGCCCGTGTCGTTACGAAGGGCTTGGACGTCGACATCGACGCGGTCCTGAGCCCGAGCGAGGCCGAAGGCACCTACCGCGACAGCCGGGAGTGCGCCGCGCTGGCGCTGGCCGCCGGTGCAGGCGCGGTCCTGCTCTCGCCGCCGACCCCCCGCCCAAGAAGGGCTGACGGGAGACGTCGAATGGAGCAGTCAGGTACCTCTCCCCGCCTGGCGGGTGTGGTGCATGACCTGGCTTCAGAGGTGGTCTCCGTCCTCCGGGACGGGGGCCACTCCTCTGTGGTGGGCGGCACCGTCGGCACCCTCGCGGACGACCGGCTGAGTCTGGCGGCGGTGCGCGTACTGGGCGCCGACGTCCTGCTGCCGAGCGTCCTGACCTGATGGCCGCGTTCGCCGCCACGCTGGCCGACGCCCGCCTGGCACCCGTACAGGAAGGCGTCGCATGACGACGGACAGCACCGACGACACCGCCGGCACCGGCGCCGGTCACACGAAACTCATCCACGGTGTCGGCGCGCGGGCGATGGAGTGGCTGTACATCAACCGCGCCGGTTTCCGGCTCGAACCCGACGCCGACCCCGAAGTGGGCTTCCTGGAGCGCTTCAAGCCGATCGGCGAAGCCGCCATGATCTGCAAGATCCTCTTCCGGGAGGGCGTGGCGGGCTCCCGGCAGGCGTCCCTCGCCCGCGGGCTGATGGACCATCTGTGGCGCGAAGCCCTCGACGGCGGGCGGATGCTGGCGCGCGGCCAGCGGCAGGAGCCGATCTCGCCCATTCCCTTCGAGGTCTATCTGCCGTTCAAGGAGATGGGCTACGAGGAACCGGAGACCGAGCGCGCCGTACGCCTGAACCACCGGCTCGGCAGCTGGGCCGCCCTGGAGGTGCTGCCCGTCCGGCGCCTGGGCATCTCCACGTACGAGCGGCGCTTCGGGCTGGCGCCGGGCACACCGGTGGAGGACGCCGCCCGGCACACCTGGCTGGCCCGTACGCCCGAGCCGTGGACCGTGGAGGGCCACATCGGGTACGACATCACCCACACGGTCTTCCACCTCACCGACTGGGGCCGGAGACCGGCCGGGCTGCCCGCCGACATCGCCGACTATCTCGCGCTCTGGCTGCCGGTCTGGCTGGACGACTGGCTCGACCTGAAGCGCTGGGACCTGCTGGGCGAACTGCTCGTCGTGGACGCCTGCCTGCCCGAACCCACCCTCGACGAGCGGGTGTGGCGCGGCTTCGCCGCCGCGCAGCAGCCCGACGGGGCGATGCCCGTGACGGACGAGATGCCGGAGGGGAGCGCGGACGACGTCTTCGACATCGTCTACCACCCGACCCTGGTCGCCGCGCTCGCCTCCGTACTGGCCACCTCGCGCGCCATGGCGCGCCTGACGGCCCCCGTCGCGTCATGAGCGGGAGCGAACTCACCGGCGACGTCACCCGGGTCGCCCGCGCCGCGCTCGCCGGTACGCCGCACGACCGGCTCGACGCGGCGGTGCGCGCGGTCGACGCCCCGGACGTCGTCTTCGCCGTCTCCGTGCACGGGCACCGCACCGTCCGCGCCTCGCCGGGCGCGGAGGGGCTGCGGTACGAGATCGGGTCGGCGTCCAAACCGTTCGCGGGGCTGCTGCTGGCCCGGCTCGCGACGGCCGGCCGGGTGGCGTACGACGACTCGGCGGCGTCCTGCTTCGGGACCCGGCCGCCGCGCCTCGTCGCGCCGATCACCCTGCGGCATCTGGTCACCCACACGTCCGGACTGCCCGCGCTGCCGCGCGACTTCTACCGGCAGGCGCTGCCGCACTGGACGACCAACCCGTTCGCCGGCTATCCCGCGCACCGCCTCGTGGACGCCTTCCTGGGCGCGCGCCCCCGCCACCGGCCCGGCACTCGCTGGCACTACTCCAACTTCGCCGTCTCCGTGCTCGGTCACGCGCTCGGCGCGGCGACCCGGACGGGCTGGGACGCGCTGATGGAGGAGCAGGTGCTCGCGCCGCTGGGGCTGAAGGGCACGACGACGCGCGGGGCCGGGGCCGTGGCCGGGGCCGGTTTCGACACGACCGACGCCGTCGGGCACGCCAGGGACGGGGTGAACCAGGTGCCCCCGCTGCGCATCGGCGGCTTCGCGGCGGCGGGGGCGGTGCGGGCCACGCCGCACGACCTGCTCACCTTCCTGGAGGCGCATCTGCGGCCGGAGCGCACGCCGTCACTGGCGGACGCGCTGCACGCGGTCCGCCGCCCCGTGCTGCGGCGCGGCCTCGGCAAGGCGCACACGCACACCCTGACGTGGTTCCAGCACCCGACGGAGGACGGCCCGGCGTACTTCCACTGCGGGGCGACGAGCGGGCAGCAGGCGTTCCTGGGGTTCTGCCCGGGGACGGGCACCGCGGTGGCGGCGGTCGCCTCGCGGCGGTTCCGGCGTTCCGACGCGTTCGTCCCGACGGCGTACGGGGTGCTGTTCGGCGACTGAGGACACCAGGGCGTGTCCGCAAAGCAGCGCCGTCCGCCCGCGGGGCGGGGCCCGCGGCGGTCGGCGCGGTGCATCGCAAGGCGGAGGATCGGTGTGGTGGATGAATCGGCCGAACTCGGTCGGCTCCGACAACGCGGGGGCACTTCCCGTGCCCCCTCGGGGGCTACGGGGGAGAGGCACCGCGCCGGGCGTCGCGGGCCGGGCGGGACTTTTCGGACACGACCTAGGGCAGCGGCTGGTCGAAGTACGGGGCCCCGCCCGCTTCGCGGTAGCCGTCGAGGGGCGGGCCCTCGTTGACCGTCAGGTCGCAGTCGTCGCCCGGGATCGGCCTGTTCCAGTGGACCAGCGCCTTCACCGCCGGCATCGTCCGCACCGACTCCGGGATCCGCGTGTACCAGTCGCGCTGCCGGTCGCGGTCCGCCGGATCCGGCACCGTGCCGAACTCCGCGAGCATCAGCGGTTTCGCGGCGGAGATGTTCTCCCGCAGCCAGTCGTACGTGGGGCGCTGACTGCGGTCGAAGTCCTTCCAGTCGGTGGTGTCGTGGCAGAGGTAGTAGTTGTACTGGTCCATGCCGATCCAGTCGACGTAACTGTCCCCCGGATACAGCGCCTTCATCTCGTCCGCGCTGCCCAGATAGCCGGAGACCGTCCACACCCACACCACGTTCTCCACCCCCAACTCCTCGAAGCGGTCACGCAGATGGCGGTACGCGGCGACGTACTCCCCCGGCGTGCCCGCGCCCTCCTTGATCCGGGCGTCGACCTCCTGGTCGAAGGAGAGGAAGATCCGCTTGCCGTGCTCCTCGCCGTACTCCTTGATGCGCCGCGCCTGGGGATCGATGATCTCCTCGTCGTACTTCCCGGCGGCGACGTTCGCCCAGCCCAGTTGGTCCTCGGTCCAGTTCTCGTGGTGCGGTTCGCGCCAGACGGTGGACTCCCAGGCCAGCATCAGCATCCGGTCCTCGCCCAGCTCCCGCTCGTCGGGGGTGAGGAGCTGCCCGTCGAGTTCGCTGTTCGACATGTCGTGGTAGTTGTGGACGAGGTCGAGCCTGCGGCCGATCTTCTTCTCGAAGGCGTACACCGCCCGGGTGAGCGAGCCGTCCGCCGGGCCGTCCTCGGCGTACGGGACATACGCTCCCCACCAGGCGCCGCACGGCGGCTCCAGCAGCTCCGTCGCCGCGCAGCCGTCGTCCGCGTGCCCGTCCGACTCGGTGGCCCAGATGCCGATCCCGGCGATGAGCAGCCCGACGGCGACCAGGACGATCACGGTGTACGCCTGCTTCTCGACGTCGCTGAGCCGGGCCGCCATCAGCGTCCCCGCCTCCCGTCGCCGCCGACCGCGCCCCGCGTCGCGGCGGGCAGCGGCAGTCCCGGCAGGGCGGCGGCGACGGTCGTGACGGCCGCGAGCGTCACCAGCAGGGCCGTCGCCGAGAAACCGCGCACCAGAAAGAGCGTCGTGGCGACGGTGACCGCGAGGGAGAGGCTGAGCGGCGCGGCGAGCGCGACGGCCTCGATCCTCGCGGCCGGGCGCAGCGTGCCGCGCTGCGGGTGGAGGAGCGCGAGGCCGGGTCCGAAGCAGACGAACAGCAGGACCGGGATCCAGCGCAGTGGTGAACCGCCGGGCAGCTCGGTCGCCGCCACCGCGCCCCAGCCGGCGAGGGCCAGCGGTACTCGGAGCCGTAAATGATCCAAGGTCATGGGCGTTCGCTCCCCGGGGCGGTGGTGCCCGTGCGCGGCCGGTACTCCAGGACGATTCCGTACGGATGCTCCTCCACGACCCGGAACAGCGGTGAGGCCGTCAGCCGCGACCGCAGTGCGTCGAAGCCGCCCGGCGGCAGCAGTCCTTCGCCCGCCGCGTAGATGTCCTGCGTACGTGTGAGGATCACGTAGGCGTCGGTGCCGGGCGGGATGCCGTCCGCCAGATAGCGCGCGGGGTCCGCCAGCATCCGCTCGTTCTCGGGGAGTTCCTGCTCGGCGAAGAACCAGTGGCCGACGTGGTCGTAGCGGTGCAGCGCCTGCGGGAAGGAGCCGGTGGTGGCGAGGATCAGGGCGTCCTCGGGCGCCCGGTCGATGGCGCGGGTGACGAGCGCGGTCTCCGCGGGCGGGGTGTAGTACATCTTCTCCTTGCCGTAGTACGAGGGCAGAAAACCTGCGAGCAGTACGAGAAGGGCGACGGGCAGCGCGCCGTGGAGGGTGAGCGCCCCGGCCCGTCTTCGGAGCGGTCCTCGCGCACCCCCGGCGGCGGGCACGAGCGTCGCCGCCGCGAAGAACGCGGCGCCGGGCAGCCCGAACAGATAGACGCGGAAGAGCATTTCGCCGCCGTAGTCGTTCACGACGAACAGCGGGACCGGCGCCAGCGACACGAGCAGCAGGGGCAGCGCGGCGCGGACCAGCCGACGGCGCAGGAGCAGCGCCGCGCCCGCCAGCGCGGCGACGACGAGAACCATCAGCACATTGGCGAGGCCGGCCAGTTCGGGTCCGGGACCGGTGAGTTCACCGGCGTATCCGGCGCGGGAGTTCTCGGTGAGCCGGCCGAGCGAGTCGCGCAGGGTGCCCAGCGTCTCGACGAACAGCGGCCGTCCCATCGTCAGGTCCCAGGCCAGCATGATGAGCGCGGCGACGGCCAGCAGACCGTAGTTGCGGTAGCGGCGGGTGAGCGTGAGGGCGAACAGCGAGACGCAGAGCATCACCGGTGTGAGCTGGTGCGAGGCGTTGACGGCGAGGATCAGCGGCGCGAGGACGGCCACGCCCACGGCGCGCTGCCCGGTGCCGGTGGGGGGTGGCACGGCGGCGGACGCCGGGTCCAGGAACGACCGGTCGCGCAGCCTGCCCGCCGATCCCGGCAGCACGAAGTGCCGGAGGACGACGGCGATCACGGACAGATGCAGCAGATACGCGAAACCCTGCGGCGCCAGATAGTCCTGACCGACCCAGTTGGCGAGCTGGAAGATCCAGACGGCCGTCCACACCAGCCGCCAGTCCTCGGTGAAGGTGCGGTAGAGCAGCACGAGCACCGGCATCATCAGCGCACCGAGCGCGATCGGCGCCCAGTTGAGGAACACGGCGGCGCTTTCCACACCGAAGGCGCGCACCAGCCCGCCGGTGAGCGTGAAGAAGCCGGGCCACTGGTCGTAGGCGGACATGTTGCCCGACAGGGCGGCGTTCGGGCGCAGTTCACCATTGAGCAGGAGCTGGTTGACGACGGCGTCGTGCTTGGACGCCCAGGGGTAGCGCACGGAGTCGTACAGCACGGCCGGTGGTGCCTTGATGGCCACGAGAAGGGCGGCGCAGTAGCCGGCGGGCCACCACGGCGCGGTCCCGGCGCGGCGCAGCGCGACCAGGAATCCGCAGGTGAGAAGGAGGAGCGCGGCGTAGAACGCGGCGGGGAAGCGGTCGAGGAGCCCGTAGTCGCCCATGGACCGGAACCCGACGCGCGGCAGCGAGTGCGTCCAGAGTGCGGCCGCCGCGAGCAACGGGAGCCAGGTGAGCAGCAGTTGGGGGCGTAAGAGCCGCCGGGGCCCTGGCGGCGCGCGGCGGGGCAGAGGGGACGGCGGCGGGTGTGTCGGCGCCGGGGACTCGCTGCGATTCGGAGCCCCGGCCGGACGGGTCCCGAAGTCCTGTGCGGGCACGCGTGGTTGCACGGTGCGACTCCCCCCACCCCTGTGTGGTCGCGGCCGTCACGCCGCTGTCCCCTTCAGCGAATTATAGGAACTCTCTGCGCTTTTGCGTGGCTCTCGTACATGTCTGTCGAACTGTCGCGCGTGGGCCCGGTGCCGGCCCTCGGAGCCCCCGCCGGGACGGACCTAGGCCATGTCCGGCGGACCTAGCCCGCGAACCGCGGGCCCTTCACCAGCGCGCGGGTCCTGCGGTAGAGGCGCCAGCCCACCGTCGCCGCCGAGTCGGGGAACGGCGCCGCTCTGGCGCCCTCCCCCGCCATCCACGTCGCCACGTCGGCGACCGTGTGGCCACGGCGCACGATGAGGCGCGCGATGCGGTACGGCTCGTCCGTCCCGGAGCTGAGAGCGTGGCGTACGGCGACGGCCGAGGCGTATCCGGCCCGGCGGGCGGCCGCGCGTACGGCGCGGCTGTTGTAGCCGTGCGGGTAGGCGAGATGGGTGATCCCGTGGCCGAGTGCGTCTTCGAGCACCGCCTTGGACTCCCGCAGTTCCCGGTCCAGTTCGGGTGGGCGCAGGGTGTCCAGCTGCGCGTGCGTCACCGTGTGCCCGCCGATCTCCAGGCCGTGCCGCTCCAGGGACGGCGCCTGAGCGAGCGTCATCATCGGCGCGGGCGGCAGCAGGCTGCGGTGGCCGGGGGTGATGGCGCCGGTGGTCAGGTAGGCGGTGGCGGGCAGACCGCGTGCGGCGAGCGCTTCGGCCGTCGGACCCGGCAGATCGGCGAATCCGTCGTCGAAGGTGAGGACGACGGGGCGCGGCGGCAGCGGGGCGCCGCCGGTCAGCCGGCCGGCGAGCGCTCCGACGGTGACGGGGGTACGGCCGCCGGCCACCACCGCGTCCAGGTGGGCGGCGAACTGCCTCGGTGCGACGGTGAATTCGGCGATCCAGTCGGGCGGGTCGGCCATGACCGCGTGGTAGAGGAGGACGGGGATGCGCGGCGCGTGGTCTCCCGGCGGCGTCATCGGCTCCCCCAGCGCGCCCTGGCGTAGCCCAGCGGGCCGTACAGCATGCCCCTGCGCTCCAGCCGGGACAGCGAGAGCGGCCACGGGTGGCCGTGGGTGCCGTGTGCGCCGGGGGTGCCGGGGGTGCCGGGGGTGCCGGGGGGCTCCGCCCCGGTCTCCGCCGGCCGGTGGGCGGTGATGGCGCGGGCGTGGGCCAGGCCGCGCGGGAGCTTGGCCAGCAGCGCGGGCAGGAGGGAGGGGCGGCGGCAGAGGACGGCGGTGAGGTACGCGGTGAGGCCGGCGCCGTACCCGTACGCCTGGTCCCGCAGGTCCTGCCAGGTCTCGCGGTGGTGGTGCCAGACGAGCGCGTCGGGTGTGTAGCGCAGCCGGTGACCGGCGGTCAGGATCCGGACGAACGCGTAGAGGTCGTCGCCGCCCCTGGCGGGTGTGCCGGTGCCGGTGGCGGGGTCGAAGCCGCCGACGGCGCGCAGCGCGGAGGTGCGGAACGCCATGTTGGCGCCGGAGCCGAAGCTGCCCGCGGTGAACGGGAAGAGCGGTTCGCCGGCGGGCGGTGCGGCCGGGTCCCAGAGACGGGGGGCGAAGCCTTTCGCGAAACCTCCGTGGCTCTCCAGGAGTACCTGCGCGGGGGTGGTCAGCCGGGCGGGGAGGATCAGGCCCGTGACGCAGCCGGTCCGGGGGTCGGCCGCGAACGGCACGGTGAGCGCGGAGAGCCAGCGCGGGTCGGCGACGACGTCGTCGTCCGTGAAGGCGACGACGGGGCTGTCGGTGGCGGCGACACCGCGGTTGTGGGCGGCGGCCAGTCCGGGCACCGGTTCGCGGACGTATGTGACGCGGCCCGCGTAGACCTGGGCGACCAGTTCGCGCGTGGCGGTGGTGACGGGCGCGTTGTCGACCACCACGACGCGGAAGTCCGGATGGTCCTGGGCGAGGAGCGAGTCGAGCGCCCGGCCGAGCCGGTCCGCGCGCTCGCGGGTGGCGACGACGACGGTCGTACGCGGTGGTGTGCCGCGCAACGTGCTTGCCTCAGAGGGGCGTTGGGCGCGCTGCCCGTACTGGGCACGGAAGGCCGCGACGAGTACGTCGGCGGGGTCCGCGCCGTCCGGGACCGTGGTGAGGATTGTGGCGACGGGGCGGCCCCGGAGCCGTACGAGAGCGAAGAGGGCGCCGGCGCGCAGGGGCGGACCGCCGGGGGCTGGGGTCAGCGACCGCACGTGCGGCACGCCGCCGGGATCGGGGCCGGGCGCCGGGGACGGGGCCCGCTCCAGGTCGAGATCGAGGTCGAGGTCTGCCACGCCGATGTGGCGCAGCGGCGAACGCGACACCGGCCCCGGCTCTGGCCCCGGTCCTGGCCCTGGCCCTGGCGTCGAGGTTGATCGTGGGGACGTGCTCGGAGTGTGCGGCATCATGCCTCCGCTCGTGTGCGCTTGGGGACGGCTCGCCGGTCACCGGTCCCGGAGCCGGCCCACCTGATTCAGGGCGCTCTGCGCGTATCCGGCCAGCTTCGGCCGGTTCCGTACGAAGCTGTGCGCGCGGCGCGACGGTTCGCGGCCGAGCCGGTACAGGGCCGCCCGTGGCCCCGGCCGTACGGAGGCGCCCTCGCGCACCCGCAGGTTCCCGGTCTTGAGCGCGTCCTTGTACTCGGCGGCGCCGCGCCCGAGGTCGAGCAGGCCGATCCCGGCGCCGGCCGCCGCCTCGGCCATCCTCAGATGGAGGATCAGGCCCGGCGAGTACTTGGCGAACTCGGTGTCGTACGCGGGGAACCAGCAGGACAGGACGGTGCGCGAGCGGAGCCCGAAGTGCGCGGCGACCGGGCGGTCCGCGACGTACAGGACTGAAAGCACGCCCGAACAGCCGGGCGTGCGGCCGGGAGTGTGGTCGGCAGCAAGCCGCCGCACCAGCGCGCTGATCCACTGCTTCGCGAAGCGGTCGCGGCGGCCCGTCCTGCGGTACTGCGCCGACTTCCACTCCATGAGCGTGCGCAGCGCCGCCGGATCGCGCTCGTCGAAGACGAACCTGACCTCGCCGGCCTGCCGGGCCAGTCTGCGTTCCTTGGCGGTCGTCGTGCGGAAGAACTTGGGCGATCCGGCGCGCAGGGCTCTCTCGTACGCCGGGTATCCCCGGCCGATGTCGATGACGGGGGAGTCGAACTCCTCGGCGGCGTCCGGGGCGAACAGCGTCTGTCCCGCTTCGAGGTTGTCGAACTCCCAGCTGGTGAGCGAGCAGGCGCGCAGCAACTCGGCTGCCGTGAGACCGAGTTCGGGGTCGAGGGGGCCGAGCACCGGCCCCTGGCAGTCGGACACGCCGAACCCGATCGCCCGGCCCTGGCCCAACGGCCCTCTCTCGTACGGGAAGAAGCCGACGACCGCCGTACCTCCCCCCTCGACGACCGCGACGCGGGCGCCCGGCCGGACGCGTCCGACCGCCCGGGTGAACTCCGGCTCCATGAACGGATTGGCGGGCACGCCGGACAGCGCCCGTAACTCCCGCCAGCGTTCGATGTGGCCCGCGTCCAGCTCCCCCGGCCGCATCACCCGGATGCGGGCACCGGCCCCACCACGTACGCGTACGTCGCTCAACCCGACCCCCCGGTCATCACTCGAACAGGACGGTACCGGGCCAAATCACTGCGGTACAGGGCCAGTCGCCCATGTCATGACGGATACGAAACGCGAACCGACACGGCGGGTGGACCTGTACATGGGGCGGGTGAGGACGGGGATACCGGTGAGCGGGGTGGGTTCACGCTCCCGGCCAGCGCGTATGCCCGGCGGACCGGGGGTCCGCACGTGTGCGGATGGTGCCCGTCCTGTGCCGCCGAGTGACAGGAGTTGCGCAACTCCTGCCCTAATCCAGCTCATTGCTCGTAGTATCTGGGTGCTCACGATCACGCGAGTCGATCAAACCGCTCGCAACCCCTACGTGTCCGACGAGTCCTGGAAGAGGCCCGGTCCCCGTGTCAGCCCTATCCACGCCTGCCATGTCGGGGTCACTGTGTTGAGCCGGCAGCCGAACAGACGGAAACAACAGGCGCTGTGGTGGCTGGGGGCCCTGGTGGCCGCAGCCGTCGCCGCGGTGCTCATCGGACAGGCGTCCACGGCGGAGTGGAGCCAGGCACTCGCGAGCGGCTGCGCGGCCCTGGCGGTACTGCTTGTGGCCTGGGTCCTGGTGCTGCACCGGCGGTTGGGCGCGGAGCGCGCCGAGCGGGACCGGGAGCGGCGGACCGCGACCGCGCGGGGCGCCGAAGTCGCCCATCTGGCCGCCGTACGCGTCCCCGCCATCGCCGAACGGGTGCGTGCGGGGCGGCGGTTGGACGGCGTCCCCGGACCTGTCGCCCCCGAGGCCGACACCGGCGAGGACTTCGCACGGGCGCTGGCCGCGGTGGTCGCCGCGCTCGGCTCGGACGAGGGGGTACGGCGCGAGCGCGGGCTGCGCGACTCGGTGCAGACGGCCTTCGAGTCGGTCGCCCGCAACATGCACGCGATGGCCACGGTGCAGCAGCAGGTGCTCGACCACGTGGAGCGTGCCATCGACGACCCGCGCCTGATGGCGGACGTGATGAAGGCCGACCACGCGGCCTCGCAGATGACCCGCAAGGCCCAGACGCTGCTGGTGATGTGCGGGATCTGGCCGGCCAGGCGCGAGTCGCAGCCGGTCTCGCTGTACGACTGTGTGCGCGGCGCGATGTCGCGGATCGTGGAGTTCGGGCGGGTGGAGGTGCACGGCGGGCAGACGCTGTTCGTGGTGCCGCCGGCCGTCGAGGGTCTGATGCACGCGATCGCCGAACTCCTGGAGAACGCGACCGTGTTCTCGCCCTCGCGCACCCAGGTCGTGGTGACGATCCGCGAAGTGGGCGCGGGGGCCGTCGTGGAGATCGACGACGCGGGCCTCGGTATGCCGCCGGACGTACTGCACCAGGCGATGTCACAGCTCAGGGACGAACTGGACCTGACCAGGCTCGGGGCCGTACCCCGGCTGGGGCTGGCGTGCGTGGGGCGCTGGAGCCGGGAGATGGGCTTCAACGTGGAGCTGACGGGGACGTCGGCGTACGGCGGGACGCGGGCCGTCACCTTCGTACCGCACCGGCTGCTGACCGAACCGCTGTCGCACTTCCCGGCGGAGCCGGTGCCGGTGCGGGAGACGGCGTCCGCGACGGCGGGCACCTCGGCGGTGGGCGAATCCTCGGCGGACGGCTCGACGGCGGGCGACCCGTCGGCGGACGGCGAGCGTGAGCACGAGCGGTCGACCGCCGCGGTGAGCGCGGAGGACGGGCCCGGCGCGCTGCCGCGCCGCCGCAGCAGGCGCCGGAGCCCCGCCACCGAGGCGGGCCAGGACCGGGCCGAAGACCGGGCGCCGCGGCAGCAGCCCCCACCGCAGGCGCGGCCCGACCGTCCCTGGACCCCCGAAGCGGCACGCGCGTCGATCACCAGCGTGCTCTCCGGCTCGCGTCGTGGCCGCGCGGAGGCCGTCCAGGACACCGAAGTGCCCGACCAACACGACGGAGGCCGGCAGTGACCGGAAGAGTGACCGGAACGATCTCCCGACTGCCCGACCTGGGATGGATGCTCCGCCCGTTGACCGACATCCCCGGGGTCCGGCACGCGGTGGTCGTCTCCGAGGACGGTCTGCGGCTCGGCCACGCGTCCGCCGCCGATCTGGCGGGCCCGGTGGCCGAACTGAGCGTGGCCGAGGCCGAATCGCTGGCCGCCGCGTCCGCGGCGCTGACCATGACCGGCCGGTCGACGGCGGGGCTGCTGTTCGGGAGCGGCGCGGGCGTACGGCAGTTGATGCTGGAGTCCGACCACGGCTTCATCCTCTTCACGTCGGCCGGAGTGGGCGCCCAGTTGGGCGCCGCGACCGAGACCGACGCCGATGTGGGTCTGGTGGCTCAGCAGATGCAGCTCCTGATCGTGAAGATCGGCAGCCACCTGAGCAGCCAGCCCCGGGATCCGGTGAGCCCGTCGTCATGACGGAGCGCTCCGACGACCGGGCCACCACCTCGGCGGTACGCCCGTACGTGATCACGGGTGGAAGGGCGGACGCCGGAGGCGAGCCACTGTCCTGGGAGTCGCTCGTGGTGGCCAGGGAAGGCGACCAGCCGGCGACACTCCAGCCGGAGCACCGGACGATCCTGACGCACTGTCAGGGGTTGCTGTCGGTGGCCGAGGTGTCGGCCCATCTCGGTCAACCGCCCTCCGTCGTCCAGGTGTTGCTCGCCGATCTCATCGACTGGGGACTGATCGTCACCCGTCCGCCCATACCGCCGGCCGAACGAGCCGATGTGACCATGCTGAGAAAGGTCCTCCATGGCCTCGAAAGCCGCCTCTGAGGCCGAGGCGTCCGCGCTGAACACGCCCGGCGACGACGCCTCCGGCAAGGACGCCACCGGCAGGGGCGACGCAGCCGCCGGCAAGTACGTCAGGTCCAGCGTCGCCGGCGCGGCCAAGATCATGGTCGTCGGGCCGCTGGGCGTCGGCAAGACGACGTTCATCGGTACGGTCTCCGAGATCAAACCGCTCAGCACCGAGGCCGTCATGACCAAGGCCGGCGCCTCCGTCGACGTGACGGTCGACCAGGCCAAGGCCACCACCACCGTCGCGCTGGACTTCGGCCGTATGACGATCGACGGCGAGCTGGTCCTCTACCTCTTCGGCACACCGGGGCAGCAGCGCTTCCTGCCCGCCTGGCGCGATCTGGCGCGGGGCGCGCTCGGGGCGCTCGCCCTCGTGGACACCCGCGATCTGACCTCTTCGTTCGACGCGCTCGGCCATCTGGAGGACCTGGGACTGCCGTTCGCGGTCGCCGTCAACGTCTTCCCGGGCAGCCCCACGCACAGCGACGCCGAGCTGCGCGCGGCGCTCGACCTGCTGCCGGACACACCGCTGGTGTCCTGCGACGCGCGGGACGAGCGGTCCTCGGTCATGGCGCTCATCGCCCTCGTACGCCATCTAGTCCTCGCCGCCGAGTCCTCATGACGACGGAGCCCGTATGACCACGGAGTGCAGATGACCACGCCCACACCGACGCCCGCGCCCGGGCACGGGCCCATGTCGGCGCCCTTGCCGCTGTCGGCACACTCGCCCGCGACGCCGATCTACGGCGAGCAGCTCGACGGTGACGGGATGCCGCGCCTGTACGAGCGGCTGCGCGCCGAGTACGGCCCGGTGGCCCCCGTCACCGTCGCGCCCGGCATCGAGGCGTGGCTGGTGATCGGGCACCGCGAGGTGCTGCGGCTGACCCGTGAGGAGCAGGACTTCTCGCACGACCCGCGCCGCTGGAGCCTGCTGCGCGAGGGCCGGGTGCCCGCGGACTCGCCGATCCTGCCGATGGTCGGCTGGCGGCCGGCGCTGCTGTTCGCGGACGGTCAGCAGCACCGCCGGATGCGGGCGGCCGTGTCGGACGCGCTGGGCCGGATCAACGGGCACGAACTGCGGCGCGGCGTACGGGCGACGGCCGAGCGCCTCATCGCGGAGTTCGCCGACGGCAAGCGGGCGGATCTGGTCTCCGACTACGCGCGCAAGCTGCCGCTGATGGTGATCACCGGTCTGCTCGGGCTCGACGAGCAGACGGGGCAGAAGCTCGTCCAGGCCATCGCGGGGCTGGTGGTGGCGAACGCCGACTCCGCCGACGCCAGCAAGCGGATGGGCGCGATCCTGCTCGCCCTGATCGAGGAGAAGCGGCACCGCCCCGGCAACGACGTGACGTCCGCGCTGCTGCACCATCCGGCGCGGCTGACGGACGAGGAGGTGCTGCACAACCTGGTCGTGATGTTCGTCGCGGGCAACCAGACCACGGTGAACTGGATCGCCACCACCCTGCGCATCCTGCTGTGCGACCCGGCGTTCCGGTCCTCGCTCAGCGGCGGTCATCTGAGCGTCGACGACGCGCTGGACCTGGTGCTGTGGCGCTTCCCGCCGACGCAGAACTTCCCCGCCCGGTACGCCACCCGCGACCTGCGGTTCGGCGGCCGGGAGATCCGGTCCGGGGACATGCTGATCCTCGGTCTGGCGGCGGCGAACGCCGACCCCGGCATCCTGCCGGAGGACGGCACGCCCGTCGTCGGCAACCGGTCCCATCTGGCGTTCGGGGCCGGGCCGCACACCTGCCCGGCCCAGGACCCGGCCAGGCTGATCACGCGTACCGCGGTCGACACGATCAGGCACCGGCTGCCGGATCTCGAACTGGCCGTGCCGGAACACGAGTTGGCCTGGATCAAATCGCCCTGGAGCAAGGGCCTGGCGGCCCTGCCCGTCCGCTTCACCGAGCCGCAGTTGCCCCGTGACGCGCGGGCGACGCGGAGTTGAGGAGAGCCTGTTGAGCCCCGAGCCGAGCACCACCCCCGAGACGTCCGGCACCGCACCGCACCGGATGGACCCGTCCGGCGGCTGCCCGCACGCCGCGAACGCGCGCCTGCTCGCGCGGGGCGCGGTGGCCCCCGTCGTACTCCCCGGCGACGTCGGGGCCATGGCCGTCATCGGGCACGACGCGCTGAAGGAGTTCCTTTCCCACCCCGATGTCGCCAAGGGCGCCACGCACTTCACCGCGCTCCAGGACGGGCTGATCCCCGACGGGTGGCCGCTGAAGACGTTCGCGACCGTGCAGGGCATGACGACGGCGGACGGCGACGACCACCGGCGGCTGCGCTCGCTGGTGAGCAAGGCGTTCACGACGCGGCGGGTGGAGGCCCTGCGCGGCCGGGTGGAGGAGGTCACCGCGGAGCTGCTGGACGCCCTGGAGGCGGCGGGCGACGGGGAGCAGGCGATCGACCTGCGCGAGCACTTCGCGCTGCCGCTGCCGATGGGCGTGATCTGTGAACTGCTGGGCGTGGACGCGGAGTACCAGGACCGGCTGCACCATCTGTCGAACCAGATCGTCGCGACCGACATCGCCCCCGAGGACGCGATGGCGGCCAACCGGGAGATCGTGGCCGTCCTGGGCGCGGTGGCCGCCTCCCGTACCGAGAAGCCCGGCGAGGACCTGACGAGCGCGCTGATCGCGGTGCGCGAGGAGGACGGCGACCGGCTGAGCGGGCACGAACTCATCGGCACGCTGCTCCTGATGATCATCGCGGGGCACGAGACGACGCTGAATCTGATCACCAACGCGGTGCGCGCGCTGTGCCGCCACCGCGATCAGCTCGAACTGGTCCTGTACGGCAAGGCGAGCTGGTCGGACGTGGTCGAGGAGACCCTGCGCTGGGACAGCCCGGTGAGCTTCTTCCCGTTCCGCTACCCGACCCGTGACCTGACCGTGGACGGCACGGTGATCCCGCGGGGGACGCCGGTGCTCGCGGGCTACTCGGCGGCGGGCCGCGACAAGGCCGCGCACGGCGAGGACGCGGACGTGTTCGACCTCACCAGGCACACGGGCCCGACCGCCCGCCATCTCTCGCTCGGGCACGGCGCCCACTTCTGTCTCGGGTCCTCGCTCGCCCGGATGGAGGCGACGATCGCGCTGGAGCGGCTGTTCGCGCGCTTCCCGAACCTCGACGTCGCGGTCACGGATGCGGAACTGCCGCGCCACGCGAGTTTCGTGGGCAACAGCGTGCAGCAACTGCCGGTCACATTGCGGTAGTTGCCCAGGGGCGGTGGAGGCCGCACCAGGGGAGGTCGGGTGACGGGCAGTCAGGAACTTTGGTCCATACCAACGCCTTGACGGCCCCTCCCGCCCTCCCTTAAATCAAGTATTGAAATAACCGGGTTCAACCCCGCGTTCCATCGCCCCGAATGCCATGCTCATGCCTCCACAAGAAGTGAAGTGATGACCTGTGCGAACCCCCCTGCGGCGTCGTGTGACGCTGTACGCCCTGGCTCTTCTCTGCTGTACGAGCGTGGCCACCGCCGGGCCCGCCGGAGCGGCGCCCACCCCCGAGCCCCGCGTCGACGCCGCGAGCGCCGCGCCCATGGCCGTGACGTTCGACGAGAACTTCGACGGACCCGCCGGATCGGCCGTCAACGGCAGTAGATGGCAGATCGAGACCGGCGACAACGTCAACAACCACGAACGGCAGTACTACACGGCGGGCAACAACAACGCCGCCCTCGACGGCCAGGGCAATCTCGTCATCACCGCCCGCAAGGACAACCCCGGCAACTACCAGTGCTGGTACGGCCGTTGCGAGTACACCTCCGCCCGGCTCAACACCGCGGGCAAGTTCACGGCGCAGTACGGGCGGGTCGAGGCCCGGATGAAGATCCCGCGCGGCCAGGGCATGTGGCCCGCGTTCTGGATGCTCGGCAACAACATGGGCCAGGTCGGCTGGCCCAACAGCGGCGAGATCGACATCATGGAGAACGTCGGCTTCGAGCCCGGCACGGTCCACGGCACGCTGCACGGCCCCGGTTACTCGGGCTCGGGCGGCATCGGCGCCGGCTACACCCTCCCCGGCGGCCAGGCGTTCGCCGACGCCTTCCACACCTTCGCGATCGACTGGTCGCCCAACTCCATCCGCTGGTCGGTCGACGGCAACGTCTTCCAGACCCGTACGCCCGCCGATCTGGGCGGCCGGGAGTGGGTGTTCAACAAGCCGTTCTTCCTGATCCTCAACCTCGCCGTGGGCGGCTACTGGCCCGGTGACCCCAACGGCAGCACGCCCTTCCCGAGCACCCTGACCGTCGACTACGTGCGGGTCACCACCGACGGCGGCGGAGGCACCGGTGGCTCGATCACCGGCCTCGGCGGCAAGTGCCTGGACGTGGCGGCGGCGAATCCGGCCAACGGGACGCCTGTTCAGCTCTACGACTGCAACGGCTCGGCCGCGCAGCAGTGGAGCCGGGGCGCCAACGACTCGCTGCGGGCGCTCGGCAAGTGCCTGGACGTGAAGGACAACAGCACCGCGAACGGCGCGCAGCTCCAGCTCTGGGACTGCGCGGGCACGGGCAATCAACGCTGGGCCGTGTCGGGTGCGAACGATGTCGTGAACATCCAGGCGGACAAATGCATGGACGTGACCGGCGGCGCCGCGACCAACGGGGCACGGGCCCAGCTCTGGACGTGCACGGGCGCGGCCAACCAGAAGTGGTCGGTGAACGCGTAGCGGTGACGTACTCCTGATCGGGCGGCCCCGGCAGCGCGGCAAGTCCCTTGCCCGCCACCGGGGTTCGCGCGTTCCGGATGCGTTCCGACGGACCTAGGGCCTGTCGTTTGGATCAGGCCGGATCAGGGAGCGGGGTCCGGTGCGTGCGACCGCAAGGCGGAGGAGGGAGGCATGGCGGAGCCATGCCGACCGACGACAACGCGGCGGGCGTGCGTGCCGGGGACCGCGAGCCCGGAATGATCCAAACGACAGACCCTAGGGCACGCGTTCGCCGGCCCGCCAGACCGCGTGGGTCAGCGGGACTCCCGGCCGGTAGGCGAGATGGACATGGCTCGGGGCGTCGAGCAGGACGAGGTCGGCGCGGGCGCCGGGTGCGAGGCGTCCGACGTCGGTGCGGCGCAGCGCGGCGGCGCCGCCCGCCGTGGCCGACCAGATCGCCTCGTCGGGCGTCATCCCCATGTCGCGTACGGCGAGGGCGATGCAGAAGGCCATCGACGAGGTGAAGGACGAGCCGGGGTTGCAGTCGGTGGACAGCGCGACGGTGGCGCCCGCGTCGAGCAGGCGGCGGGCGTCCGGCCACTGGGCGCGGGTGGAGAACTCGGCGCCGGGCAGCAGCGTCGCCACCGTGCGCGAGTGGGCGAGCGCGTCGACGTCCGCGTCGGTGAGGTGGGTGCAGTGGTCGGCGGACGCGGCGTCCAGCTCGACGGCGAGCTGGACGCCGGGGCCGTACGACAACTGGTTGGCGTGGACGCGCGGAACCAGACCCTTCGCCGCGCCCGCGGTGAGGATCGCGCGCGCCTGGTCGCCGTCGAAGGCGCCCTTCTCGCAGAAGACGTCGACCCAACGGGCGTACGGGGTGCAGGCGTCGAGCATGTCACCGGTGACGAGGGCGACGTAGGCGGCGGGGTCGTCGGCGAGTTCGGGGGCGACGATGTGGGCGCCGAGGTAGGTGACCTCGTCCGTGTGCCGGGCCGCGACGCGCAGCGCGCGTGCCTCGTCGGCGACGGTGAGGCCGTAGCCGGACTTGGTCTCCTGGGTGGTGGTGCCCTGGCGGAGGCCCTCCGCCAGGTACTTCTCGACGTTGGCGCTCAGCTCGTCGTCGGTGGCGGCGCGGGTCGCGGCGACGGTGGTGCGGATGCCGCCGGCGGAGTAGGGGCGGCCCGACATGCGGGCGTTGAACTCCTGGGTGCGGTCGCCGGCGAAGACGAGGTGGGAGTGGGAGTCGACGAAGCCGGGGACGGCGGCCCGGCCGCCGGCGTCGACCGCGTTGTCAGTGGCGGGTGCTTTGCTTGATTCACCGACCCAGACGACGCGGTCGCCGCCGATGACGACGGTCGCGTCCTGGATCAGACCGATGGGGGATCCGTCACCGAGGGAGGGGTCGTTGGTGACCAGAGCGGCGATGTTGGTGACGGCGGTGGTGGGTGTGCTCGCGGGCGTGTTCGCGGGTGTGGTGTGCGCGTTCGTGGACGTCATCGTGGGGATGCTCTCCTTCAGCCGCGTACGGCCGCGATCGACCGGGCGAGTGCTTCTGGCACGTCGGGGATCAGGGTGTGCGCACCGTCGCGTACGAGATGGCGGCCGGCCACGACCGTGTGGCGCACGTCGGCGGCTGTCGCGGCGAATACGGCGATCTCCGCGCCCAGTCGGGGTACTTGCCCCGCTGTTCTGACGGAGTCCAGGGCGACGGTGACGAGGTCGGCGAGCGCGCCGCGCTCGATCCGGCCCCCTTCGGGTCTGCCGAGGGCCGCGTGACCGTCGGCCGTGGCGGCGGTGACGAGCGCGGCGGCCGTCCAGTGGCCGCGTGTGCGGGAGCGCAGGCGTTCGTTGAGTTCCAGCGCGCGGGCCTCTTCGAGAATGTCGATCACGGCGTGGCTGTCGCTGCCCAGCGACAGCGGGGAGCCGGCGAGCTGGAGGCGCGCCGCGGGGCCGATGCCGTCGGCGAGGTCGCGTTCCGTGGTGGGGCACATGCAGGTGCCGGTGCGGGTGGAGCCCAGCAGGGTGATGTCCTCGTCGGTGAGGTGGGTGTTGTGGACACCGGTGGTGCGGGGGCCGAGGACGCCGTGGTCGGCGAGGAGACGGGCGGGGGTGCGGCCGTGGGTGGCGAGGCAGGCGTCGTTCTCGGCGGTCTGTTCGGAGAGATGGACATGGAGCGGGGCCTGCCGCGCCTCGGCCCATTCGGCGACGGTGGACAGCTGTTCGGCGGGCACGGCGCGTACGGAGTGGATGGCGGCGCCGATCCGGACGTGGCCGTCGTCCTTGGCGTACCGGGCCGCGAGGTCGGACACGCGTTCCGCCCAGGCGTGCGCGGTGCCGTCGGAGAAGCGGACCTGGTGCCGGTCCGGGGGCTTGCCGCCGCGGCGTTTGGAGATGCCGGAGGAGAGATAGGCGGTGTCGAGGAGGGTGATCCGGATCCCGGCGTCGGCGGCGGCGGCGATCAGCGCCTCGCCCATCGCGTTGGGATTGTCGTAGGGCGTTCCCCCAGGGGCGTGGTGCAGATAGTGGAACTCGCCGACGGCGGTGATACCGGCGAGCGCCATCTCGGCGTACACGGCGCGGGCGAGCGCGTGGTAGTTGTCCGGGGTGAGCCTGGCCGCGGCCCGGTACATCATCTCGCGCCAGGTCCAGAAGGTGCCGGAGCCGACCTGGACCTTGCCTCGCAGCGCGCGGTGGAAGGCGTGCGAGTGCGTGTTGGCCAGGCCGGGGAGTGTGATCCCGCGCAGGGCCGTGGCGCCGGGCGGCGGGGTGTCGTCCCCGGTGCGGACGTCGGTGATCCGGCCGTCGGCGACGGTCACGGTCACGCCTGGTTCGACGTGCGTGCCGAGCCAGGCGTGCTCCAGCCAGTACGTGGTCACGTGCACGCCAGCCCTTCCAGTACGTCGGCGAGTGCGAGGACCCCGGCCACGCAGTCGTCCTCGGCCGCGAATTCGGCCGGGGAGTGCGAGACGCCGGTGGGGTTGCGTACGAACAGCATGGCGGTCGGAATGGATCCGGACAAAATACCCGCGTCGTGACCGGCGCCCGTGCCGAGCACGGGGAGCCGGCCGCCGAGGATCCTGCCGAGCTCGTCGCGCAGGGCGTGCGCGAATTCGACAACGGGCGTGAAGGATTCCCGTACGACCCGCAGCTCGATGCCCGCGGCCTCGGCGTGCTCGTGGGCCGCCGCCTCGATCGCGGTGACGACGGTGTCCAGGGTGGCCTGGTCGGCGGCTCGGGAGTCGAGCCAGCCGCGCACGAGGGAGGGGATGGCGTTGACGCCGTTGGGCTCGACGGCGATCTTGCCGAAGGTGGCGAGCGCACCGGCGAGTTCCGCCTCGCGGCGGGCGGCGAGGACGGTCTGCGCGTAGCTGAGCATCGGGTCCCGGCGGTCGGCGAGGCGGGTGGTGCCGGCGTGGTTGGCCTCGCCGTGGAAGTCGAAGCGCCAGCGGCCGTGCGGCCAGATGGAGGAGGCGATACCGACGGGATCACCGGTCAGGTCGAGCGCGCGCCCCTGCTCGACGTGCAGTTCGACGAACGCGCCGATCCGGGCGAGGCGTTCGGGGTCGGGCCCGATGGCGTCCGGGTCGTACCCGGCCGCCTCCATGGCGCGCGGCAGCGGGACACCGTCGCCGTCGCACAGGGCGTGCGCCTGCGCGACACCGAGTTGTCCTGCGGTGAGCCGGGAGCCGACACAGGCGAGCCCGAACCGGGCGCCCTCCTCGTCACCGAAGTTGGTGACGGCGACCGGCCGGGTGAACTCCGCTCCCCTGCGGCGGAGTTCGTCGAGCGCGGCGAGGGAGGAGACCACGCCGAGCGGCCCGTCGAAGGCACCGCCGTCGGGCACGGAGTCCAGGTGCGACCCGATGACGACGGCGTCCCCGCCGTGGGGGTCACCGAGCCACCCCCACTGGTTGCCGTTGCGGTCGGTCTCGTACACCAGCCCCCGCGCCTCGGCCTGCCCCCGGAACCACTCCCGGCAGTCCCGGTCGGCGCCGCTCCAGGCGTACCGCCGGTACCCCCGGCTGCCGGCGTCCCGCCCGATGGGCGCGAGCTCCCGCCACATCTCCTGGAAGGAGAGCTGGCGGTCCGGGTCCGGGTTCCGGTCCGGGGTCGGGGGGTGGGTCATTCGCCCTCCCGCATCGGGACGCGGACGCCGCGATCGGTGGCGGCCGACTCCGCGAGGTCGTAGCCGGCGTCGACGTGGCGGATGACGCCCATGGCCGGGTCGTTCGTCAGGACGCGGCGGATCTTGTCGCCGGCCAGTTCCGTTCCGTCCGCGACCGTCACCTGGCCGGCGTGGATCGAGCGGCCCATGCCGACGCCGCCGCCGTGGTGGATGGAGACCCAGGAGGCTCCGGAGGCGACGTTCACCATGGCGTTCAGCAGCGGCCAGTCGGCGATCGCGTCCGAGCCGTCGAGCATCGCCTCGGTCTCGCGGTACGGGGACGCCACCGACCCGGCGTCCAGGTGGTCGCGGCCGATGACGACCGGCGCGGCGAGTTCGCCGCTCGCGACCATGTCGTTGAAGCGCTCACCCGCCCTGTCGCGCTCGCCGAGGCCGAGCCAGCAGATACGCGCGGGCAGGCCCTGGAAGTGGACGCGTTCGCCGGCCATCTTGATCCAGCGGTGCAGGGACGCGTTCTGGAGGGAGTCGCCCTCGGGAAAGAGCTCCAGGATCGCCTTGTCGGTCTTGTGGATGTCCGACGCCTCGCCGGAGAGCGCCGCCCAGCGGAACGGCCCCCGGCCTTCGCAGAACAGCGGCCTGATGTAGGCGGGTACGAATCCGGGAAAGGCGAACGCCCGGTCGTATCCCGCCAGTTGGGCCTCGCCCCGGATGGAGTTGCCGTAGTCGAAGACCTCGGCGCCCGCGTCCATGAAGCCCACCATCGCCTCCACGTGCCGCGCCATGGACTCGCGGGCCCGCAGCGTGAAGTCGGCCGGCTTCTCGGCGGCGTACGACGCCATGTCGTCGAAGTCGACGCCGAGCGGCAGATAGGCCAGCGGGTCGTGCGCCGACGTCTGGTCGGTGACGATGTCGACCGGCGCGCCTTCCGCCAGCATCCGGGGCAGGAGTTCCGCCGCGTTGCCGAGCAGCCCGATGGAGAGCGGCCGGCGCGCGTCACGGGCCTCGGTGGCGAGCTGGAGCGCGTGCTCCAGGGAGTCGGCGCGCACATCGAGGAAGCGGTGCTCGATACGGCGGTCGATGGCGCGCGGATCGCAGTCGATACAGATCGCGACACCGTCGTTCATGGTGACGGCCAGCGGCTGCGCGCCGCCCATCCCGCCGAGCCCGGCGGTGAGCGTGATCGTCCCGGCGAGCGTGCCGCCAAAACTCCTCGCGGCGACGGCGGCGAACGTCTCGTACGTGCCCTGGAGGATGCCCTGCGTGCCGATGTAGATCCAGGAACCGGCGGTCATCTGGCCGTACATGGTGAGGCCGAGCTGTTCCAGCCGACGGAACTCCTCCCAGTTGGCCCAGTCGCCGACAAGGTTGGAGTTGGCGATCAGCACGCGCGGCGCCCACTCGTGGGTCTGCATCACACCCACCGGGCGGCCGGACTGGACGAGCATCGTCTCGTCCTGCTTCAGCGTCCGCAGCGTGCGCGTCATCGCGTCGAACGAGCGCCAGTCCCGCGCGGCCTTTCCCGTGCCGCCGTAGACCACCAGCTGGTCGGGGTGTTCGGCGACCTCGGGGTCGAGGTTGTTCTGGAGCATGCGGAGGGCGGCCTCCTGGTGCCATCCCAGGGCGCTCAGTTCCGTACCGCGCGGTGCCCGTACGGGTCGGGGTCCTGACATGGCGGTGCCTCCTCCGTCGCTGCTCCACTGTTGGTCAAACTATTCACATCCTCGCCGGGTGAATAGATGTAGTCAACAGTGGAGTAACCGGCGGCCGGATGATTGGCTGACACGCATGGTCGAGGACATCCGCAAGGACGAGGAAGCCGGCAACGACTACGAGGGGCAGGGGCGCGCGGACGCCGCAGGCAGGCGCGGGTCCCTGCCCGCGGACGCCGCCGGCAGGCGCGATCTCGCCGTACGGGCCGCCGTCGAACAGGGGCTCCTCACCGAGGCCGCTCCCGTCGTCGCGCTCCTCGACGTGGCGGGCATCCGCGCATCCGCCGCCGCGCTGCACGCCGCGTTCGCGGCCGTCGCCGCCCCCGGCACCCGCGTGCTGCACGCGTTCGCCGTGAAGGCGGCGCCGCTCGTGCCCGTCCTGCGCCTGCTGCACGCCGAGGGCATCGGCGCCGAGGTCGCGAGCCCCGGCGAGCTGGGGCTGGCGCGCGCCGCCGGGATACGCCCCGACCACACCGTCCTCGACTCGCCCGCCAAGACGCCCGCCGAACTGCGCGAAGCACTGGCGCTCGGTATCGCCGTCAACGCCGACAACCCACAGGAACTCACCCGTCTCGACGCGCTCCTCGCGCTCCTGCCCTCGGCGCCCACCGGCTCCC
Source organism: Streptomyces sp. S4.7 (assembly GCF_010384365.1). Classification (NCBI taxonomy): domain Bacteria; kingdom Bacillati; phylum Actinomycetota; class Actinomycetes; order Kitasatosporales; family Streptomycetaceae; genus Streptomyces; species Streptomyces sp. S4.7. Next base: position 2,805,282 of record NZ_CP048397.1, read on the forward strand.
CGATCGGTCTGCGGGTCAACCCGCAGACCGGCAGCGGCTCCATCGGCGCCCTGTCCACGGCGACCGCCACGTCGAAGTTCGGCGTCGCGCTGCGCGACGAGGGTGCCCGCGCATGGGTCGTACAGGCGTTCCTGGACCGGCCCTGGCTGACCCGGCTGCACGCCCACTCCGGCTCCCAGGGCGTCCCGCTCGCCCTGATGGCCGAGGGCGTGCGGACCGTTCACGACCTGGCCGAGGAGATCAACACGGCGGCCGGCCGGCAACAGGTCGACACCATCGACATCGGCGGCGGCCTCCCGGTCAACTTCTCCTCCGACGAGGAGACCCCCACCCACGCCGAGTACGCCCGGCTGCTGAGGTCCACCGTCCCCGGCCTGTTCGACGGCCGCTACGGGCTCGTCACCGAGTTCGGCCGCTCCCTGCTCGCCAAGCACGGCACGGTGCTGGCCCGCGTCGAGTACGCGAAGTCCGCCGGCGGCCGTCCCATCGCCGTCACCCACGCGGGCGTGCAGGTCGCCACCCGTACCGTCTACAACCCGGAGTCCTGGCCGCTGCGGATCGCCGCGTACGACGCCGGGGGCCGGCCCAAGGACGGCCCGGACGTCGCCCAGGACATCGCGGGCCCGGCGTGCTTCGCGGGTGACGTCCTGGCCACCGACCGGCCGCTGCCGCTGCTGGAACAGGGCGATCTCGTCGCGGCCCTGGACACCGGCGCGTACTACTTCGCCAACCACTACGCGTACAACAGCCTTGCCCGGCCCGGCATCCACGGCTTCACGACGCCGGGGACGGACCCGACGGCGCACGGCGTGCGGTTCGCCACCGTACGGGCGCCGCAGACCGTTGCGGAGATCGTCGCCGAGTCGGGCGGCGGGCACCCGGACGCCCTCGTCCGGGACTGACCACCGCCCCCGGACGAAGCGGAAGAGGGGCGGAGCGGGACCGGAGAGGAATCAGCCCGGCCGCACAGGGCAGAACACTTCCCACCATCGATCGGGGGAGGTCATTCCATGCCCGCATCTCAGACACCGACGGCGTCGGACACACCGGGACCGGCCGGGGACGCACCCGAACTCAAACGCGCCCTCGGCCCCAAACTGCTGATCCTCTTCGTCATCGGCGACATCCTGGGCACCGGCATCTACGCCACCACCGGCCAGGTCGCCGGCCGGGTCGGCGGCGCGCTCTGGCTGCCGTTCGCGATCGGCTTCGTCGTCGCGGTCCTGACGGCCGCCTCTTACGTGGAACTCGTCGGCAAGTACCCGAAGGCGGCCGGCGCCGCGCTCTACACGCAGAAGGCGTTCAAGGTCCCGTTCCTGACCTTCATCGTCGCCTTCATGGTGATGTGCTCGGGCCTGTCGTCGGCGAGCGCCGCGGCCCGCGCGTTCAGCGGCGACTATCTGGCCGAGTTCACCGACGCGGTGCCGCCCACCCTGATCGCGATCCTGTTCATCCTCGCGCTCGCCGCGCTGAATCTGCGCGGCGTCTCGGAGTCCGTGAAGACCAACGTGGTCCTGACACTGGTCGAGCTGAGCGGTCTGGCGATCATCCTCGGCATCGGCGCGTACGCCGTCATGTCGGGTGACGGCGAGCCGGCGCGGCTGACCGACTTCGAGGCGAGCGGCACCGGCTTCTCGCTGATGACCGGGGTGCTCGGTGCGACAGCCCTCGCCTTCTTCGCCTTCGTCGGCTTCGAGGACTCGGTCAACATGGCCGAGGAGACCAAGGATCCGAGCCGTACGTTCCCGCGCGCCATCTTCATCGGCGTCACGGTCACCGGCACCATCTACGTCCTGGTCGCCCTCGTCTCCTCACTCCTGGTGGACCACAAGACCCTGGAGGGCTCCAGCGGACCGCTGCTGGAGGTCGTGAAGGCCGGCGGCGTCGACTTCCCGCCGAAACTCTTCGCGCTGATCGCGCTGTTCGCCGTCACCAACTCCGCGCTGATCAACATCATGATGGCCTCGCGGCTCTGCTACGGGATGGCCAACGAACGCATCCTGCCCAAGGCCATGGGCCGGGTCCTCCCCGCGCGCCGTACGCCCGTCGTGGGCATCGTCTTCGTCTCCGTCCTGGCCATCGGGCTGGTGTCGACCGGCGAGATCCAGGGACTCGGCGACACGACCTCGTTCCTGCTGCTGTGCGTGTTCTTCGTGGTCAACGTCGCCGCGCTCGTGCTGCGCCGCGACCCGGTCGCGCACAAGCACTTCCGCGCGCCGACGATCGTGCCCGTGCTGGGCGCGGTCACCGCGCTGATCCTGGCCAGCCCGCTCGCCGACCGCGCGGCCGACGTCTACGTCCGGGCCGGTGTGCTGCTCGCGATCGGTATCGCGCTGTGGGCGGTCAACAAGCTGGTGCTCAAGGCACGTTCGGAGGAGCACGCGAAGACCGGCGGCGAGTTGGAGAAGTAGGGCGCGCGCAGCACACCGCACGGGGCGCCGGCACGGGCGCTCCGTGCGCCGACCCTATCCGCGCGGGGCATGTTCCAACGGAAAATGCCAGAAATCCCTTCCGGAGTAGGGACGTTGCGTAATCTCGCCGTCACTGCCGCACGACGGTGCCTTACGCACGACCGGCTGGGAGGGGAGTCCGCGTGCCCGGAATCGACGCATGCCTGCACGAGATCATGGCCCTGCCCGGCGCCCGCGGAGCGGCGATCGTCGACTGGACCAGCGGCCTGGCGCTCGGTACGGCGGGCGAGTCGCCGGGCGGTGACCACGAGACGACCGCGACCGAGACCGCCGAACTGGCGCGGGCCGCCGCGGAGTACCCGGCGTTCGCCCCGGCCGCCGAGCCGGTCGCGGGGCCGGCCGGCGCGGACGCGACACGGGAGGCCGCGGGCGACGGCAAGGGCCCGCCGGTCGAGGACCTGATCGTCACCAGCCGTACCGGCTACCACGTCCTGCGGTTCGTCGAGACGACCTTCGACAGCAGCGTCTTCCTCCATCTGTGGCTCGACCGGGACACCGGGAATCTCGCGCTCGCCCGGCTCCGGCTCCAACAGCTCGCCGAACGGCTGGTACTGGCATGAACGCCGAAACGGCGGCCACCGTCGCACCGCACGTCTCCCCCGTCTCGCCCATGCTGGTCCGGCTGGCCGACGAGCGCGCCACCGGCGCCCTCCTGCGCGACCACGGCACCCTGTATCTCGCCGAAGGACGCGTCGTGCACGCCGAGAGCCCCGCCGCGCCGGGCATCGACATCCTGCTGACCACGGGCGGCCGGCTGCCGCCCGAGGGCTGGCAGCAGGCGATCGACGAGGCCGGCGCCAGGCGCGAGGTCGGGCGGTTCCTCGTCGACAGCGGCCGGATCGGCGGCGGCGAGCTGGAGATCTGCCATCTCGGCGCGCTGTACGACGCCGCGTTCTTCGCACTTGCCCCGGGCAGCGGCCCCACCCGGTTCCGCTACGGCGTCGGGCACTGGATCGGCCCGGTGCGCCCCGTCCCGGCGGCGGCGGTCGAACGCGAGACGCTGCGCCGCCGCGAACTGCTCGACCAGGTCTGGCCGTATCCGGCGGTCGACAGCGCGCCGGTGGTGCCCCGCACGCCCGCGCCCGGCCAGTCGGTCACCCGCCGGCAGCGCGCGCTGCTGGAGCTGGCCGACGGCGTACGGACCCCGGCGGCCATCGCCTGGGCCCTGGGCCGCCCGGCGTTCCACACCCTGCTGGAGGTTCGGCGGCTGGCGGCGGCCGGGCTGGTCGACACGCCTCCCGATCCGCCGCCGGGGTCCCGCTCCGGGCACGGGGGCCGCCCCGTACGCCCCGCCCTTCCCGCCTGGATCGCCGAGGTCTCGGCCGACCCGGACATCGCCCTGCTCCGCCGGCTCCGTGACGCGTTGGAGGCAAACCTGTGAGACGCGCCCTGCGGCTGCGCAGCGAGAGGAGACAGCTGATGACGGCGGAGGCCGAAGTCCTGGGGGAGCTGCGGCGCCTGCGGGCCCGTCTCCCCCAGCTCACGGGCGCGCTGGCCGCGAGCACCGACGGTCTGGTCCTCGCCGAGGAACTGACCGGCGGGGGGCCGGGCGCGGGAGCCTCCGGCGCGGACCCCGAGGGCGTCGCCGCCCTGACCGCCGCCGCGCTCGGCGTCTCCCTGCGGCTGACCGACAGCACGGGACAGGGCGGCTTCCGCGAACTGCTGATCAGGGGCGAGCGCGGCTATGTGGCCACGTACGCGGCGGGCGGCTCCGCCGTCCTCACCGTGCTCGCCGAGCCGCGCATCAACGTCGGCCGGCTCCATCTGGAGGCCCGCCGGTCCGGCGCCCGGATCGGCGCCCTGGTCGACAGCGCCCTCGAACGACCGGAGAACACCTGACCCATGGCCTCCAGCGGAACACCCGCCCGAACGGCGCGGACCCCGACGACCCGGACCCCGGCGACTCAGACCCGAATACCTCAGAGACGAATACCTCAGAGACGAAAAGGAAGTGCGACGTCCATGGCCAACACCGAAGCGGCTCTCAAAGAAGCGACGACCTCCATCGAAGGCGCCGTCGGGGCAGCCCTCGTCGACTACACCAGCGGCATGGCCCTCGGCACCGTCGGCGGCGGCAAGGAGCTCGATCTGACGGTCGCCGCCGCCGGTAACACCGATGTGGTGCGCGCCAAGGTGCGCACCATGGAGATGCTGGGCCTCAAGGACGAGATCGAGGACATCCTGATCACCCTCGGCAGCCAGTACCACCTGATCCGGCTGCTCAAGGGACGGGGGAACACCGGTCTGTTCCTCTATCTGGCGCTGGACAAGCAGCGGGCGAACCTGGCGATGGCCAGACACCAGCTCAAGAAGATCGAGAACGAACTGGAGGTGTGACGGGGGTCCCCTCCCCCTCGGCCTTCGCGGGCGCGGTCGCCCTGCCCCCCTTGCCCGCTCCGGCCGCCTTGCCCGCTCCGGGCTTGGCGTCCTTGGCCGGCCCGGCGCCCTTGGCCTTTTTGACGCGCGGTCGCCGCGCCCCACCGGGCGCGGCGTCCCCGGCTTCGAGCCCGGTCGTACGGAAGCCCCTGACCTTCTCGCCGACGGGGCTGCCACGCCCGGCCCAGTCGGTGCGGACCCACAGCAGTTCCTCACCCGCGCGCTCGCGGCGGCCGAGCAGCAGGGCCTTGAGCCACAGCCCGGCGCCCGCGCCCGCGAGAACCGCGCCGCCCGCCACCGGTACGGCGAACGAGAGGGCCACCGCCGCGAGGAACCCGCCGGCCAGCCACCACACCCGGGCCCGCCGCCAGACCCGCAGCGTCACCGAACGGTCCTGGAGATAGTCGAACTTCCCTGCGCGCGACGCGGCTTCTGCCCAGCCGTCGTACCGCCGGCGCCGTACGACCGCGACGACCGCCGCGGTCAGCACGAACAGCGCCGCCCCGATGTACAGCCCGACCCAGCGGCCGGTCGGTCCGGGGATCAGCGCCCCGGCAGCGGCGGCAAGGATCCCCAGCCACCACATCGGGGCCGCACCGGCCCTCACGATCACCGTCACCCGTGCCAGCGACTGCTGTCCTGCGCGCCCCACGGCCGCCTCCTCTTCACAGAACCTCACAGAAGTTTTGGCGGGCAGACTAATGCCGTTCCCTGAGCATTTCCTGAGAACGCCGAAGGCGGAGGGCCCTATTCGACGAACAGGCCCCGGGCGGCGGCCCGTACGTCGAAGTCCTCCAGGCGCGCCTGCGCGTCCGGCAGACCGTCGCACATCGCCTCCAGCAGCACCCGTCCCAGGAGCATCGGCGCGCACGCCGTGTCGAAGGCGAGGCCCGTGCCGACGGCCGCCGGGATCAGCAGGTCGCTGTGGGCCGCGACGGGCGCGAACGCCGAGTCGGCGACGGTGACCACGAACAGTCCGGACCCGCGCGCGTGGTCCAGCGCCTCCACGACCTCCTTGGGATGGCGCGGCAGCGCGAAGCAGAGCAGCGCGCTCGCACCGGCACGGCGCGCCGCGTCGAGCCGGTCGGCGAGCATCGTGCCGCCCTCGTCGAGGAGCCGGATGTCGGGGTGGACCTTGGCGGCGAAGTAGGCGAAGCCGGTGGCCTGGGCGGACGCGGCGCGCAGACCGAGGACGGGCAGCGGGGTGGACGCGGCGAGTACGCGGCCGGCCCGTTCGACCGGGCCCGGGTCGGCGAGCAGATCGGCGAGCTGGCGCAGGTTCTCCAACTCCGCGTGCACGGCCTGCTGGTACTCGTTGTACTCGGAGGCGCCCGCCGCCCGGCCGGCGGGCGCGACCTCCCGCAGATGCCTGCGCAGCGCCGGGTAGCCGTCGAAGCCGAGCGCGACGGCGAAACGCGTCACCGAGGGCTGGCTGACACCGGCGAGGTCCGCCAGCTCGACGCTGGACAGGAACGGCGCGTCGGCGGCCCGGCGCACCATGCTGTGCGCGATGCGCCGCTGGGTGGGGGTGAGCCGGTGGCCCTCGAACAGCTGCTGGAGCCGGGCGGCCGGACTGTCGCTCACGCGATCCCCCTTGTGGTGCCTGTCGTGCCGGTGCCACCCACCGCGCTCACAGGTGTCATGTCGTCCGCCGTGGTGGCGAGTTGGTCCAGCAGCATCGTCGCCGCCGTCACGTCGTCGGTCAGCGGCCGGTCGGCGATCTCCGCCTCCAGCACGGACTCGGCGAGGACGAAGGCCCTGCCCACGGGCAGTTCGGCCTCGGGCCGCAGCCCCCGCTGGCGCAACGCCCTTACGGCGGCCACGAGTTCGCACCCGACGACGAGACGGTACGCCTCGCACGCCCGCAGTGTCTGCCGCGCGGCCAGCGAGGCGAAGCTGGCCTGCTCCTCCACGCCACGGGACAGTACCGCGTGTCCGAGCGAGGCCGGCGCGGAGAAGGCGCGCAGGTCACCGAGGGCGGCCCCGGCCGCGTACTCCAGGATCATCACGCCGGAACTCGCGGGCTCGGCGTCGGCGAGAAAGGGGCGCAGCCGGTTGAAGCCGGGTTCGTTCAGCGCGGAGAGCCGGGAGGTGGACAGCCGCGCGGTCTGGACGACCGCGAGCCTGAAGTGGTCCAGGGCGAGCGCGAGTTGGGCGAGGTAGAAACCGCCGTGGTGGTACGCGGCGGGCGCCAGGTCGTCGTCCGTGCCGGGACAGATCAGCGGGTTCTCGGCGGCCGAGTTGATCTCGACGGCGAGCGCCCTCTCCAGCGCGTCGGCGGCGTCCCGCGCCGGTCCGTGGATCTGCGGGACGCAGCGGAAGCCGTACGGGTCCTGGATGCGGCCGAGCGGCGGGGTGGGGCGCCCGGGGGCGCCGAGGATGTGCCGCATCCGGGTGGCGACGGCGTACGAGCCGGGGTGCGGGCGCGCGGCGTGGACCGGTTCGGCGTACGCCTCGTAGCTGCCGTCGACGGCGAGCAGCGAGAGCGCGGCGACGAGTTCGGTGGCGGCGATGAGACGCCCCAACTCATCCAGCGCGAGGGCGGCCTGACCGAGTGTCAGCGCGTTGCTGCTGATGAGGGCGAGCGCGTCGTTGTTGTCGAGGGGCTGCGCCTCGGGCGGCGGGCCGCCCTGCCAGGGGTGTTCACCGACGAGTGCGAGGCCCAGCTGGGAGAGGGCGGCGATGTCGCCGGTGCCGACCGAGCCGAACTCGTTGACGACCGGGTGCGCGCCGGAGGTCAGGGCGTCGCAGAGTGCGGTGACGACGGTGGGGCGCAGTCCGGCGCCGCCGGCGAGGAGCTGGTTGGCCCGTACCGCGAGCATGGCACGGACCTCACGGGCGGGCAGCGGACGCCCGATGGCACCCGCGTGGCTGCGCAGCAGCCGCAGTCCGTGGTCGGCGGCGGCGTCGGAGGGGACAGCCTCGGTGCGGTTGGCACCGACGCCGGTGGAGCGTCCGTACACCCGCCCGGAGGCGGCGAGTTCACGCGCGGTGTGCCAGGACTGCTCGACCCGCTTCATGGCGTCGGTGCCGGGCACGGGCCGGGCGATCCCGTCGGCCAGCCGGACGATGTCGGCGACGGGGAGGCTCTGTCCGTCGAGGACGACGAGGGCGGGGTGTACGGCGACGGCGGCACGGTCGTCCGGCATGTGTGTCGCCCTCCTCGGGACTCCGGGCATCGGCAAACTATTCAGTCAACGAGAACTCTGCATGACGATATGCAGCCCGGCAAGAGCTGTCCCCGCAAAGAGCGCGGGGACGCCGGCCTGAGGGACCCCGCAGGTAAAGAGGGGGGATAGCCCCACTGTTCCGGGGGCCGTCGGCTTCGTACCGTTGTGCTCATGGAAGCCCGCGACCCTGAGCTCAAGAAGGAGCTCGACGCCACCCTTCAGGCCCGCCGAGAGCTGGGGCCGGAGTACGAGTCCGCACTCATCGAGTCCTTCATGGAGAAGCTCGATCAGCGCCTCGACGGTACGACCGACCGCCGTGCCCGGCGTCAGCTCGCCGAACAGCAGATGGTCGTCGCCCGCGGTGCGCGCCCGCGCAGCGCCGAGGAGACGTTCGCGGCGCGCTACGGCTTCGGCGTCATCTCGCTTGTGCTGGCCATCCCGCTCTCCGCGATAGCCGTGGTGCAGGCCGACTTCGCCGGTCTGTGCGTGGCCTGGCTCGGCATCGTCGGGGTGAACGTGGCGCAGGCGGGCGGCGGGGTGCCCTGGGCGCGCAGGCGCTCGCGCGAGTCGAGGCAATCGTCCGACTGGGAGGACTAGAACGACGTCTTCGCAGGCCCTGTTCGGGGGGACAGGGCGTGCCCGGTCGGCCGGGCAGCGCGACGGCCGGTCCGCGAGCGGACCGGCCGATGCCCAACGATTGGTCGCGGGGACCGCCGCACCCCCGTTTCCGGAGGGCGGGACGACGGCGGTCCCCGCGAGGGACCCGGGGCCGGGTCAGTACCGGCACCGTGTCCTGGCGTCCATGTGGGTCCGGGAGCCGCTCCGGAGATCACTGACGCCGACAACAACTACTGTGGCCGAGCCGTGTTAAGTGCGTGCTGCGCGTGGATGTCGCGCCGGTACCACTTTCACGAAGGCCCGCACGGTCCTACTTGGCGTCCTTCGCGAGGAACGCCAGGAGGTCCTGACGGCTCACCACTCCCGTCGGCTTCCCCTCCACCAGCACGATCGCCGCCGCGGCGGCGTTGGCACCGCTCAGCGCGGTCATCAGGTCGGCCACGGGCTCGCCGGAGCCGACCTGCGGCAGCGGACCCGACATGTGCTTGTCCAGCGGGTCCCCGAGCGAGGCGCGCTGGGCGAAGAGCGCGTCGAGCAGTTCGCGCTCCACGACGGAGCCGATGACCTCGGCCGCCATGACGTCCGGGTGGCCGGCGCCGGGCTTCACGATCGGCATCTGCGAGACGCCGTACTCGCGCAGGACCTCGATCGCCTGGCCGACCGTCTCCTCGGGGTGCATGTGCACCAGGGAGGGGAGGCCGCCGCCCTCCTTGTACCGCAGGACGTCACCGACCCTCGGGGCGTCCCCGGGCTGCTCCAGAAAGCCGTAGTCGTTCATCCACTCGTCGTTGAAGATCTTGCTGAGGTAGCCCCGGCCGCTGTCGGGCAGCAGCACGACCACCACGTCGTCGGGGCCGAGCCGCTCCGCGACCCGCAGCGCCGCCACGACCGCCATGCCGCAGGAGCCGCCGACGAGCAGGCCCTCCTCCTTGGCGAGGCGGCGCGTCATCTGGAAGGAGTCCTTGTCGGACACGGCGACGATCTCGTCGGTGACGGTCCGGTCGTACGCGCTCGGCCAGAAGTCCTCGCCGACGCCCTCGACCAGATACGGCCGGCCCGAGCCGCCGGAGTAGACGGATCCCTCGGGGTCGGCGCCGACGACCGTGACGCGCCCCTCGCTGACCTCCTTCAGATAGCGGCCGGTGCCACTGATCGTGCCGCCCGTGCCGATACCGGTCACGAAGTGGGTGATCCGCCCGTCCGTCTGCTCCCACAGTTCGGGACCGGTGGTCTCGTAGTGCGAGCGCGGGTTGTTCGGGTTGCTGTACTGGTCCGGCTTCCAGGCGCCCGGAGTCTCACGTACCAGCCGGTCGGAGACGTTGTAGTACGAGTCGGGGTGCTCGGGATCGACCGCCGTGGGGCAGACGACGACGTCGGCGCCGTACGCCCGCAGCACGTTGATCTTGTCCGTGGAGACTTTGTCGGGGCAGACGAAAATGCAGTGGTAGCCCTTCTGCTGGGCCACGATCGCCAGCCCGACGCCGGTGTTGCCGCTCGTCGGTTCGACGATGGTGCCACCGGGCCGGAGTTCGCCGCTCTCCTCCGCTGCCTCGATCATGCGCAGGGCGATCCGGTCCTTCACCGAACCGCCCGGATTGAAGTATTCGACCTTGGCCAGGACTGTCGCCTGGATGCCCGAGGTCACATTGCCCAGCTTCAGCAGCGGGGTATTGCCAACCAGACTGATCATCGAGTCGTGGAATTGCACCGTTGTCTCCGGGGTCTCCGTGATGGTCCGGCCAGCGTATGCGTACGCGGAAGAGATTGGGCCACGCCCGTTACGGGGCAATTACCTCTTGCTGGTCTTATCCCGGTGTGCGGACCGCTACATCGTGTGAACGGCCAGAGGGTCTGGCGGGACTAGAGGGAGGTGACCCGGACTGTGTCGAGAGCGAGGGTGGCACGGCGGATCGCGGCAGGGGCCGCCTTCGGCGGCGGGAGCGTCGGTCTGCTGGGAGCGGCGGGGGTGGGGCTCGTCCTGGCCGAGGTCCAGCTGGCGAAACGGTCGGTGGGCGGCGGTACGGCGCCGATCCCGCCCCGTGGCAACGGCTGGTACGGACTGGCGTACGGACACACCGACCCGCTGCGGATGGGCATCCTCGGTGATTCCACGGCGGCCGGTCAGGGCGTGCGGCGGGCGGGCCAGACACCGGGAGCGCTCCTCGCCTCGGGCCTGGCGGCGGTGGCGGAGCGCCCGGTCGACCTGCGGAACGTGGCGCAGCCGGGGGCGCAGTCGGACGATCTGGAACGCCAGGTCACGCTGCTGCTCTCGGACACCTTCCGGACCCCGGACGTGTGTGTGATCATCGTCGGCGCGAACGACGTCACCCACCGGATGTCGGCCACCGCCTCGGTCCGCTGTCTCGCGACGGCGGTGCGGAGACTGCGGACGGCGGGCGCGGAGGTGGTCGTCGGCACATGCCCCGATCTGGGGACGATCGAGCCGGTGTACCAGCCGCTGCGCTGGCTGGCCCGCCGGGTGAGCAGGCAGCTCGCGGCGGCCCAGACGATCGTGGCGGTCGAGCAGGGAGCCCGTACGGTCTCGCTCGGCGATCTGCTGGGTCCGGAGTTCGAGGCGAATCCCCGGGAGATGTTCGGGGCCGACAACTACCACCCGTCGACGGAGGGGTACGCGACGGCGGCGATGGCCGTCCTGCCGACGCTGTGCGCGGTGCTCGGTCTGTGGCCGGAGACGGACCATCTGGACTCCTCGCGTGACGAGGACATGCTGCCGGTGGCGAAGGCGGCGGCGGAGGCGGCGGCCGAGGCGGGTACGGAGGTCACGGGGGCGCGGGCGCCGTGGGCCCTGCTCAAGCACCGCAGGCGCCGGCGCCTGCCGGAGCCCGAGCCGACCCAGACGGAGCCGGCCGCGCCGCCGCCTTCCAAGGAGGACGCCAACCGCACATGACGCGCGACCGCGCTTCCCGGCCCGGCCCAGGGGCAGCCGGTGCCGGGGCCGGGTCGCGCGGCTCGTGGGCAGCGCCCGTCCTCGATCGCCGACCGGGCCGCGTTCTCAGCCCGCCCGGCGATCGAGGACAGAACCCGCGACCGGGCGGAGCCCGGATGCGGCACTCGTCACACGTCCGGCCCGGTGACCCGGGCCGTACGTGCGGGTAACTTCACCAGACGGCACTACCGCCGTACCGCACCCGCCCCTCTGGAGCCGTGATGCCCGAAGCCGTGATCGTCTCTGCCGCCCGCTCCCCCATCGGCCGGGCCTTCAAGGGCTCCCTGAAGGAGCTGCGGCCCGACGACCTGACCGCCACCATCATCCAGGCCGCGCTCGCCAAGATCCCCGAGCTCGATCCCCACGACATCGACGACCTGATGCTCGGCTGCGGCCTCCCCGGCGGCGAGCAGGGGCACAACCTGGGCAGGATCGTCGCCGTACAGATGGGGATGGACCACCTCCCCGGCTGCACGATCACCCGTTACTGTTCCTCCTCGCTCCAGACCTCCCGGATGGCGCTGCACGCCATCAAGGCCGGCGAGGGCGACGTCTTCATCTCGGCCGGTGTCGAGATGGTGTCCCGCTCCGTCAACGGCTCCAGCGACGGCATGCCCGGCACCCACAACCCGGTCTTCGCCGACGCCGAGGCCCGTACGGCCACCGTCGCCGCCTCCGAGGGCGCGGGCTGGCACGACCCGCGCGAGGACGGCCTGCTCCCCGACGCGTACATCGCGATGGGCCAGACCGCCGAGAACCTGGCCCGCCTCAAGGGCATCACCCGGCGCGACATGGACGAGTTCGGCGTGCGGTCCCAGAATCTCGCCGAGGAAGCCATCAAGAACGGCTTCTGGGAGCGCGAGATCACCCCCGTCACCACGCCCGACGGCACCGTCGTGGCCAAGGACGACGGCCCCCGCGCGGGCGTCACCCTGGAGGGCACCCAGGGCCTCAAGCCCGTTTTCCGGCCCGACGGACTGGTCACCGCCGGCAACTGCTGCCCGCTCAACGACGGCGCCGCCGCGCTGGTGATCATGTCGGACACCAAGGCGCGCGAGCTGGGCCTCACCCCGCTGGCCCGGATCGTCTCCACCGGAGTCTCCGGCCTCTCGCCGGAGATCATGGGGTACGGCCCGGTCGAGGCCAGCAAGCAGGCGCTGCGCCGCGCGGGCCTCGGCATCGGCGACATCGACCTGGTGGAGATCAACGAGGCGTTCGCCGCGCAGGTCATCCCCTCCTACCGGGACCTCGGCGTCGACCTCGACAAGCTGAACGTCAACGGCGGCGCGATCGCCGTCGGCCACCCCTTCGGCATGACGGGCGCGCGGATCACGGGCACGCTCATCAACGGGCTCCAGTTCCACGACAAGCAGTTCGGCCTGGAGACCATGTGCGTCGGCGGCGGCCAGGGCATGGCGATGGTCATCGAGCGGCTGAGCTGAGCCGGAGCGGAGGGTAGGGGCGGCCCGAGGAACGAGGGCAGCACCTGCCCACAGCGCCGGCGAAGCGAACGCGACCAAGAACACCGAGCGGCTGAGCTGAGCCGGAGCGGAGGGTAGGGGCGGCCCGAGGAACGAGGGCAGCACCTGCCCACAGCGCCGGCGAAGCGAACGCGACCAAGAACACCGAGCGGCCGCACCGAACCCCGACGAGCCCCAGTCGTGACTCAATCTCCCCCAGGATGTGACCTACGTCCTGGGGGAGACCCATTTACGCTGGTCACGGCAGTATTGAGGCCGGCCCTAAGGCCGAAAGACCTGTCCAATTCATGACGTAATGCACTGCCGACGTGCGCGCCCCCACGACAAGCTGATGTAGGAAGTCGGGGGACCATTGAAGACCGGGAGTAAGTCAGTGAGCGTCATGTCTATTGCCCTGCTGCTTACCACGGCCGCCGCCACGGCCGTGGGCGTCGCCGCCCTGCACGCCGCTCATGGGCTGCGGCGGGAGGTCACGGCCCTGCGCGGCGAACTGTCCCTGGCCAATACGGGCGGCCACGCCGCCGTCCCGCAGGCACGCTCCGGCGAATCGGCTCCGGCCCCCGCCGCGTCCACCGAGGACATACGGCTCGCGGTGGCCGAGGCACTGGCCGAGGAGCGCGAGCGGGAGCTGGCCGAGGCGCGGGCCTTCTGGGCCGCGCAGGAGGCACGCGACGCGGGTGACGCACCGTCGCTGCTGGGCGGCCTCGCCGGCTCCGGTACCGACGACGGGCCGTTCTACGTACCGCGCCAGGCCGACTTCGTAGGCCTGGAGGCGCTGGACCTCGACGCCCTCGACCGGGCCGACCGGGCCCGCCGGGCCACGGACGACGACTACGACGACCTCACGGAGCTGGCGGAACTCGCCGAGCTGCGCGAGCGCGGCGAACTGGACGACCACCACGACGCCGCGGGTCTCGCCGGCTTCGACAACCTGGACGACCTGGACGCCCTCGGGGACTACGACGGACTGCCGGAGCTGAGCGAGGTGAGCGAGGTGAGCGAGGTCGGTGAGGTCAGCGAGGTCGGTGAGTTCGCCGAGGACTCCCCGGAGCTGGCCGCGGCCCGCCGCAGGCACCCCTCGCATCCGGACTTCGTTCCGGTCCGCACCCCGGTCGTCACCGACCACGAGCGGACGGTCGCGCGGCTCGAAGAGCTGGCCGACGCCCGTACCGCGCTCGCCGACGTCCGCCCCGGCCCGCTGGGCACACTGGACGTGTACGTCTTCACGGACGGTACGACGCTCTGCATGACCCCGGGCCACCGCGAGACCGCCGAACGCCTCGCGGACGCGCTGCGCGACGGCGGTACGCCGTTCCTGCTGGGCGGCTCGGGCATCTCGGGGGCGTACGCCCTCACGTTCTCCTGTGGCGTGAACACCGGCGCGGAAGACGCCGACAGCGCCGGGAACATGGAAGCGACGGGTGAGAGCGCCGCCGACGACCACATCTACATTCTCGCGGACCGGGTCATAGCTTCGCTCTAGCCACCGCCCGCTCCACCGCCCTTACGGCCTCGTCCAGTTCCGCCACGGATGGGGCCGTTCTCAGTGCCTCGGCCAAATCACCCGCCGCGACGGTGAGTTGATCGGCGACGACGAAGACCCCGACGTCCGGCATGATCCTCGGCGGCTCCGGTGGGCCGCCGTCCACCGCTTCCAGGCGCTGGGCCGTCGCGGACAGCTCCCTGGCCAGAGCCAGCCCTTCGGCCGCGGCCCCTCGCTGCAACCTGCTCTGCGGGGCTGCCCGCAGACGGTCGGCGAATCGGTCCACGGCGGCGGTCAGGCGCGTCGTATCAAGCACGCCGCGACCCTACGCGCCCTTGCCGGACTGTTGCCAACGGACGAACGCTCAGGCACGGTGACGTGAAGGACCAGTACGTGAAGCAGCGTCCGGAGGCGCCGATGTCCCTTGTTTTCTCCGAAGAGACCCATCGCAACCTGCTGTCCCGCATCCCACACTGCACCGGTCGCGAGATCTCCGACTGGCTCCGCACGGTCGACGAAGGCCCCGCCCTCGTCCGTTTCGACGAGAAGGTCGCCTGGCTCCGCGGCGAGCACGACCTCGCGTACGGGCACGCGAAGGCGATCATCCACGAGCACGATCTGAGGCGGGCGGCGCGCCGCCTCGGCTGAGACCCGGCCGACACGACGGAGGGGTCCACGGGCTGTTGCCCGTGGACCCCTCCGTCGTAACCGCGTTGTCCTCGATCGCCGGACGGGCCGCATGTGCCGCGGCCCGTCCGGCGCCAGGTCATCGCACCGGCTAGTCGTTGCCGCTCAGGATCGAGAAGAGGCGCAGCATCTCCAGGTAGATCCACACCAGCGTCATGGTGAGGCCGAAGGCCGCCATCCAGGACTCCTCGCGCGGCGCGCCGTACGTGACGCCGTCCTCGACCTGCTTGAAGTCGAGCGCCAGGAAGCACGCGCCGAGGATGATGCCGATCACACCGAAGAGGATGCCGAGGCCGCCGCTGCGGAAGCCGAGGCCGTCACCGCCGCCGAAGACGCTGAACAGCAGGTTGGCGACCATGAGGAGTACGAAACCCATCGCGGCGGCCATCACGAAGCCGTAGAAACGGCGCGTGACGCGGATCCAGCGCATCTTGTAGGCGATCAGCACACCGGCGAAGACCGCCATCGTGCCCATCACCGCCTGGACGACCACGCCCGGCGAGAGGTACGTGCTCACCGCGCTGCTGATGACGCCGAGGAAGACGCCCTCGAACGCGGCGTAGCCCAGGATCAGCGCCGGGACCGGCTTGCGCTTGAACGACTGGACCAGCGCCAGGACCAGGGCCACGAGGGCCGCGCCGATGGCGATGCCGTACGACTTGCCGACGTTGTCCTGGTCGACCGGGAGCAGGACCCAGGCGAGGACGGCGGTGAGGACGACCGTGCCGAGCGTCGACGCGGTGCGCGTCACGACGTCGTCGATCGTCATGACCCCGGCGCGTGCGGGCGCCTGCGGTCCGGCGCCGCCGTACTGACCGTCGGTCTGCGGGGCGTAGGGGTTGGTGGCGTACGGGTTGGTCGCGTACGGGTTCTGCGTGGTTCCTACGGCGGGGCCCCCGGCCTGCGGCGCCGCGTTGAAGCCCGCTTGGCCGTTGTCGCGGCTGAAGCCCCGTCGCGAGAAGACCGGGTTACTGCTCCTCATCTCACTCCTCCATGGCGGCCACCCTGCGCGGCCTTGGCACAAGAGTAATGCGGGAGCAAAGGGAACACCCTAGTGCCCCAGGAGGATCTTTCCTCGATCGTGACGCGGGGGTGCCGGGACCGGGGTCGGGGGCCGGCCCGGAGTGTCGTCGGATGGCGCGTCCGCGACTCTCCGGGGATCTTCGGAGAGCGCTCCCGCCGACCACCGGGCCGGAGCAGCGGATTCAGCGGATTGACGCGCACTCGACAAGATGATCAAGGGTCTGAGCTGGGAGTTCGTCGCGATTTGAAGCTGACTCTTCGTCAAAAGCTCTACATTTCAAACGAGTTGAGCGAACGGGCCGATCTGCAGGCACGTTTCAGCAGCACTGCGCCTCAAAGGCAGAAAAAGTGGGGAAGAATCGATCTTCGCAGGTCAGCACACGTTCAGAGAGTGTGCCCGGAACCGGACTTGAACCGGTACGCCCCATTTGGGGCAGCGAGGTTTAAGCTCGCCGTGTCTGCATTCCACCATCCGGGCGTACGCGGCTCCGCGTTGGCTTACGAGCCTATCCGGGAGGACCCCTCGGGCAGCCGAGCACCTGGACGATCCTGTCTGATTTTATTGGCACCTGAGGGTGTGTCAGCCCTGGTAACACGCCATCGGCACATGCCGGAAGCAGGACGAAGGTCTTGATACGACCCTCGGGATATGACGGAAAGTCGCCGCTCTCTGTCTACTATTCGCCACTCCCCGCACACGGATTGCGCGGAGCCGTCGTTCAGGCGACAGCCCGACGACCGGATGACATGAGTAAGGGTCGACGTCATACCGAAGGAGGACGGAGCGGCGTCGCGGTCCGACCCGAGAGGGCCACGGGAACGGGCATGCGGAGTGACGACTCGGCGCCGGACGGCGGAGAGGATGAAGTCATTCCACCCCATGCACCCCGACAGGAGCCCAACCCGTGACGACCATGCCTCTCCTCCGCGCCAGCGCCGTGGCGGCCCACGCCTCCGCCTTGTCCAAGGTCTACGGGCAGGGCGAGACGCAGGTCGTGGCCCTCGACCAGGTCACCGTCGACTTCCGGCAGGGCCAGTTCACCGCGATCATGGGCCCCTCCGGGTCCGGCAAGTCGACCCTGATGCACTGCGTGGCCGGGCTCGACAGCTTCAGCAGCGGCTCGGTGCGCATCGGCGACACCGAGCTCGGCACGCTCAAGGACAAACAGCTCACCCAGCTCCGCCGGGACAAGATCGGCTTCATCTTCCAGGCGTTCAACCTGCTGCCGACGCTGACGGCCCTGGAGAACATCACGCTCCCCATGGACATCGCGGGCCGTAAGCCCGACAAGCAGTGGCTGGACAACGTCATCACGATGATCGGCCTCAAGGACCGGCTCCACCACCGTCCCACCGCGCTCTCCGGCGGCCAGCAGCAGCGCGTGGCCGTCGCCCGCGCGCTGGCCTCCCGGCCCGAGATCATCTTCGGCGACGAACCGACCGGAAACCTGGACTCACGGGCCGGCGCCGAGGTCCTGGGCTTCATGCGCAACTCCGTGCGGGAGCTGGGCCAGACCGTCGTCATGGTGACGCACGACCC
Organism: Streptomyces sp. S4.7; assembly: GCF_010384365.1. Taxonomy (NCBI): domain Bacteria; kingdom Bacillati; phylum Actinomycetota; class Actinomycetes; order Kitasatosporales; family Streptomycetaceae; genus Streptomyces; species Streptomyces sp. S4.7. The sequence continues at coordinate 2,823,078 of NZ_CP048397.1, forward strand.
GGTGGCCGCCTCGTACGCGGACCGCGTGATCTTCCTCGCCGACGGCCGGATCGTCGACGAGATGCAGAACCCCACCGCCGAGGGTGTGCTCGACCGCATGAAGGCCTTCGACTCCAAGGGCCGTACGAGCTGACGCCGGACGTCCGGCACCCCTGACGCCCCGCGCCGGCCGGCGCGGCCGTCCCTCCTCCACCGCGGCCGATCCCGCACTCCACCGCGGTCGGTCCGCCCTGCCCTCACGCGGCTCCGCCGTCCGTTCGCCCTGCCCACTTCACCTGGACTCCCACCATGTTCCGTACCGCTTTGCGCACCGTGCTCGCGCACAAGGCCCGGCTGCTGATGACCGTGCTCGCCGTGATGCTCGGCGTGGCCTTCGTCTCCGGCACGCTGGTCTTCACCGACACCCTCGGCAACGCCTTCAACAAACAGTCGGCCAAGAGCTACAAGGACGTAGCCGTCTCCGTCTCCAGCTACGCCTCCAACGAGACGCGCTCCGACGGGAAGAAGCCGGAGCCGGGACTCAGCCCGAAGACCCTCGACAAGATCGGCGCCATCGACGGAGTCGCCTCCGTCACCGGCCGGGTCGACGGCTTCGCCGGCGTGGCCGACCCGGACGGCAAGCTCATCGGCAACGGCTGGTCCAACACCGGCACCAACTTCTCCCCGGGCGAGGACGGCAAGGACGCCGCCTACGACTTCACCGACGGGGCGGGCCCCACGAAGGCCGGTGAGATCGCGCTCGACAAGTCCACCGCGTCCCGCGGTGAGTACGAGGTCGGCAAGCCCGTACGGGTCTCGACCAACGGGCCGGTGAAGGAGTACACCCTCGCCGGCATCTTCACCACCGAGGACGGCGCGGTCAACGCGGGCGGCAGCCTGGTGCTCTTCGAGACGGCGGTCGCCCAGAAGCTCTACCTGGAGCCCGGCTTCTTCCAGGACGCCACCGTCAAGGCGGCGCCCGGCGCGTCCGACGCGAAGATCCTCGACGCGGTCGAGCCGCTGCTGCCCGAGGACGCCGAGGCACAGACCGGCACCCAGCTGGCCGCCGAGCAGGCCGACCAGATCGAGCGTCAGCTCAGCGGCATCAACCAGATGCTGCTCGCCTTCGCGGCCATCGCGCTCTTCGTCGGCATCTTCCTGATCTCCAACACCTTCACCATGCTCGTCGCCCAGCGCACCAAGGAGCTGGCGCTGCTGCGCGCCGTCGGCGCCTCGCGCCGCCAGGTCAAGCGTTCGGTGATGCTCGAGGCTCTGGTCGTGGGTCTCTTCGCGTCCGCCGTCGGCTTCGTCCTCGGTCTCGGTCTCGCCGTCGGACTGCGTTCGGCCATGGGGTCCTTCGGTGCGAAGGTGCCCGCCGGACCGCTGATGATCACGCCGGTCGCCGTCGCCGCCGCCTTCGGTGTCGGCGTGGTGATCACCCTGATCGCCGCCTGGCTGCCCGCCCGCCGGGCCGCCAAGATCCCGCCGGTCGCCGCCATGAGCAGCGTGCACGCCGTGGCCACGGCGAAGTCGCTCGTCCTGCGCAACTCGATCGGGGCCGTGCTCACGCTCATCGGCGCCGCGGGGATCATCGCGGGCGCCTCGGTGGGGAAGGACGGCAAGCTGCTCATCGGCGGCGGCGCCTTCTTCTCGCTCGTCGGCATCATCGTGCTGATCCCGCTGCTGTCGCGCCCGGTCATCGCGCTCGTACAGCCGCTGCTGAACCGTCTGTACGGCGTCGCCGGCAAGCTGGCCGGGCAGAACGCGGCGCGCAACCCGCGCCGTACCGGCGCCACCGCCTCCGCGCTGGCGATCGGTCTCACGCTGGTCACCGGTCTGACCGTCATCGGTGTGACGCTCGGTCAGGCCATCGACAAGATGACCACCGACAACATCAAGGCCGACTACATGGTCACGATGGCCAGCGGCGGCGGCCTCGACGAGTCGGCGGTCGAGGCCCTGGAGAAGGCGCCGGGCGTCAGCGCGGTCTCCCCGCAGCGGGCGTCGTACCTGGAGATCAAGGGCGAGGACAGCTCCGCCTCGGCGGTGACCCCCGGGGACATCCAGCGGGTCCTCGCGCTGAAGACGGAGAGCGGTTCGCTGGACTCGCTGAGCGGTGACGCGATCGCGATGGCCTCGGACACCGCTAAGTCCCGGGGACTGAAGACCGGTGACACCGTCTCGGTGAAGTACCAGGACGACAAGAAGGCGCGGCTGAAGATCGGCGCCACGTACGAGGCCAACGAGTTCGTCTCCCCGGTCCTGATCTCGACCGATCTGGTGGGGCCGCACGAGGCGAAGCCGTACACGCCCGAGGTGTACGTGGCGATGGACGGCGGCATGACCGAGGCCAACGAACTGGCCCTGGTGAACGCGCTCGGCGACAACCCCGCGATCAGCGTCTCCGACCAGCAGGACATCAGGAACATGTTCGGCGGCATGATCAACACCGCGCTGAACATCATGTACGGGCTGCTGGGGATGGCGCTGATCATCGCGGTGCTCGGTGTCGTCAACACCCTCGCGATGTCCGTCTTCGAGCGTCAGCAGGAGATCGGCATGCTGCGGGCCATCGGTCTGGACCGCCGCAGGGTCAAGCGCATGATCCGGCTGGAGGCCGTGGTGATCTCGGTGTTCGGCGCGCTGGTCGGGGTCGGGCTCGGTACGTTCCTGGCCTGGGCCATCGGCGAGACGATCCGCTCGTCGATCCCCGGCTATGTGCTGGTCCTGCCGTGGGAGCGGATCGGGATCTTCCTGGTGCTCGCGGGGCTGGTGGGTGTGCTGGCCGCGCTCTGGCCGGCGCGCAGCGCGGCGAGGCTGAACATGCTGACGGCGATCAAGACGGAGTGAGTGCGGGCTCTGTCACCGGGCGCCGGGCGGGCCGCGTACACGCGGCCCGCCCGGCGCCCGCGCGTGGGCGCACGGGTCGCCCGGCTCGTGTCAGTTCCAGGTTCGCGTGCGCAGCGGGAGGGCCGCGTCGCCCGATTCCCGGGACCGCACCGCCAGGATCTGGTTGACGCCGATTCTGTTGTGTTCGAAGGAGAGGGCCGACGCGGCCATGTAGAGACGCCATACCCGGGCGCGGCCGGGTGAGGTGAGCCGGACCGCCTCGGGCCAGTGCCGCTCCAGATTCCGCACCCACTCCCGGAGCGTCAGCGCGTAGTGCTCACGAAGGGATTCGACGTCCCGGACCTCGAAGCCGGCCTCCTCCAGCGTTCCGACGGTGCGCCCGAGAGGGGCCAGTTCGCCGTCGGGGAAGACGTACGCGTCGATGAAGTCGTCGATGCGGTACTCCGACTCGTTCCGCTCGGGACGGCGCGCGATCTGGTGGTTGAGCAGCCGGCCGCCCGGCTTGAGGAGGGCGAAGAGGTCGGCGGCGTACTCGCGGTAGCGGACCGAGCCGACGTGTTCGGCCATGCCGATGGACGAGATGGCGTCGTACGGACCGTCCCTGACGTCCCGGTAGTCCTGGACCCTGATCTCGATGCGGTCGGTCAGGCCCTCGTCCGCGATGCGCTTGCGCGCGTACGCGGCCTGTTCGCGGGAGAGCGTGACCCCGGTGACCTGGACGCCGTACTCGCGCGCCGCGTGGATGGCCATGGAGCCCCAGCCGCAGCCGACGTCGAGCAGCCGCTCGCCCTCCGTCAGCCCGAGCTTGCGGCAGACGAGGTCGAGCTTGTCGCGCTGGGCGTCCTCCAGCGTGGCACCCGGCTCCTCGAAGTAGGCGCACGAGTAGACCATCGACGGTCCGAGGACCATCTCGTAGAAGTCGTTGCCCACGTCGTAGTGGTGGCTGATCGCCGCCCGGTCCCGGTGCTTGGTGTGCAGCGTGCCGCTTCTGCGCCGCACTTCCTCAGGAGGCGGCGGGGGCGGCGGCCAGGGTCCGGCGATCCGCGCGAGGCCCTTGGCGGCGGCGCGCATCCGCGGGTCGCGCAGCGGGTGCACCGGGTCCTTGGCGTCGGCGCCCCGCTCCCAGAGGAGTCCGGCGATCAGTGACAGGGCCGCGTACAGATCACCGTCGATGTCGATCTCACCGGCCACCCAGCCGCGGGCCAGTCCCAACTCGCCCGGCTTCCACAGCAGACGGCGCAGGGCCCTGCGGTGCCGGACGACGAGTGTCGGCGCGCCCGGCGGGCCCGACTCGCTGCCGTCCCAGGCACGGATACGTACGGGGAGCGGGGCTCCCAGCAGTTCCTCGGCGAGAGTGGTCAGCCGCAGTGCGGCGTCGGCCATGGCGCACACCTCCGTGAAAGGGATCCCAGAAATGCTCAACTCACACGTGAACACCGCCGACGGGGTGTCGCAGTCCCGGCAGCGCGCAATGGGTGGGCAAAAATAGCTGCACAGGCCATCGATCTTGTACCGACTTCTACCGATGCACACCCTTACCTGGTATGTCGTACCCATCTACGGCCCGGGCGCACGCGAAAGGGCCGCCCGCACCACGGATGGCGGGCGGCCCTTTCGAGTGGGCGGGGAAGTGCGCGCGGTCAGGAAGCCTTGACCCTCGTCCCGGCCTCGGCCTTCACCTGCTCGGAGTCCGAGCCGGACCCGGGCTTCGGCGCGACGGAGGCCTGACGCGCCGGCGCCGGCTTGGCCGCCTCGTAGAACTCCTCGCGCGGCGTCTCCATGGCGCCGAGCGAGACGACCTCGCGCTTGAGGAACGCCGAGAGCGTCCAGTCGGCGAAGACGCGGATCTTGCGGTTCCAGGTCGGCATCGCCATGCCGTGGTAGCCGCGGTGCATGTACCAGGCCAGCCGGCCACGGAACTTGATCTTCATCTTGCCGACGACGATCATCGCGACACCCTTGTGCATGCCCAGACCCGCGACCGCGCCCTTGTTCGCGTGGCTGTACTCCTGCTGCGGGAAGCCCCGCAGACCGGAGATCACGTTGTCGCCGAGGACCTTCGACTGACGCAGCGCGTGCTGGGCGTTCGGCGGGCACCAGGCGTTCTCGACACCGGCCCGGCGGGCGGCCATGTCGGGGACCTGGGCGTTGTCACCGGCGGCCCAGATGTAGTCGGTGCCCCGCACCTGGAGCTTGGCATCGGTGTCGACGTGACCGCGCGGGCCGAGCGGCAGACCGTAGCGGGCGAGCGCCGGGTTGGGCTTGACGCCCGCGGTCCACACGATCGTGTTGGAGTCGACCTCCAGGCCGTTGCCCAGCACCACACGGCCGTCGACGCAGGACTCCATGCCGGTCTTGAGGTAGACCTCGACGCCGCGGCTCTCCAGGTGCTCCTTGCCCCAGGAGCCGAGCTTCGGGCCGACCTCGGGAAGGATCTTGTCGGCGACGTCGACGAGCAGGAAGCGCATGTCCTCGCGCTTGACGCTCGTGTAGTACTTCGCGGCGTCGCGCGCCAGGTCCTCGACCTCGCCGACGGTCTCGGCGCCGGCGAAGCCGCCGCCGACGAAGACGAAGGTCAGCGCCTTGCGGCGGACCTCCTCGTCGGTCGTGGAGTCGGCCTTGTCGAGCTGTTCGAGCACGTGGTTCCGCAGGCCGATCGCCTCCTCGATGCCCTTCATGCCGATGCCCTGCTCGGCGAGGCCGGGGATCGGGAAGGTACGGGAGACGGCGCCGAGCGCGACGATCAGATAGTCGAAGGGCAGCTCATAGGCCTCACCGACGAGCGGGGAGACCGTGGCGACCTTGCGGTCCTGGTCGATGGTCGTGACCCGGCCGGTGAGCACCTCAGCCTTGGGCAGCACGCGTCGCAGCGGTACGACGACGTGCCGAGGCGAGATGTTCCCGGCTGCGGCTTCGGGGAGGAAGGGCTGGTACGTCATGTACGAGCGGGGGTCGACAACGGTGACCGTCGCCTCCCCGTAGCGCATCTTCTTCAGAATGCGACGAGCTGCGTACAGGCCTACGTACCCTCCGCCTACAACAAGGATCCTGGGACGCTCCGTGGTGCTCATGCCATCGAGTATCCACCTGCCCAGGAGGGGGTGCTCGTGAGCCCCTTCACAAGCACCCCCCATACCTCTGCTACACTGCGCGGCCCGCGTGATCCACCTCATGGTTCCGCGGTGGAACCAGGCGGTGTCCCCGGACGTTCGGCACCCCTCGTGAGCTGGCCCTTGAGCGGTTCGGCGGGGGTGGACCACAGGGTGGTTCACACGCCCGCAACACCGCCGGTACGGCCCGTTGACCGGCCGCGCAGAGGCGCCGGGCCGGTGCCGGCGGCCCCCGGAGAGTGATGTGCGCCCAACCCGGCGTTTTTCCTTGTGAAGAACTTCACGAACTTCGTTCCGGAGTGCGGCTCAGAGACCCCGTAAGACCCCCGTAAAGGCGTTCGGGGCGCCCGACGGGCCCCCGCGACGGGCCCCCGTCACCCGCTCAGGCGATCGACCAGCCGATGCCGTCGAGGATGTCGTGCTCACTGACGACAACCTCCCGCGCACCGGTCCGTTCCATGATCGTGAGCAGGATCAGCGCACCCGCCACGATCACGTCCACCCGCCCCGGATGCATCACCGGGATCGTCGCGCGTTCGGCGTGGGTGGAGGACAGCAGCGTCGCGGTGATCTCGCGGACCGTCTCGAAGGGGATGCGCGAGTGGTGGATCACTTGCGAGTCGTACGCCGTCAGGCCCAGCGCGATCGCCGCGACCGTGGTGACGGAGCCGGCGAGGCCGACGAGGGTGCGGGCCTCGCCGAACGGGACGTCCCGCGCCGCCGTGTCGAGGGCGGTGGCGATGTCCGCGCGCAGGGCGGTGATGTCGGCAGGGGTGGCCGGGTCGGCCGGACGGTGCCGCTCGGTCAGCCGTACACAGCCGACGTCGACCGACCGGGCCGCGGTGACGCGGTCGGACCCGACGACGAACTCGGTGGAGCCGCCGCCGATGTCCACGACCAGATAGGGCTTCTCCAGATCGGTGCGGCCGGTCAGCTCCCTGGTGGCGCCGGTGAAGGAGAACTCCGCCTCCTGGTCGCCGGTGATCACCTCGGGTTCGACACCGAGGATGTCGAGGACGCCGCGGACGAACTCGTCGCGGTTCTCGGCGTCGCGGGAGGCGGAGGTGGCCACGAAGCGGATCCGGTCCACACCGTGTTCCTTGATGACGTCCGCGTACTCGCGGCAGGCCGCGAAGGTGCGCTCCAGCGCCTCCGGGGCGAGCCGGCCCGTACGGTCGACGCCCTGGCCGAGCCGCACGATCGTCATGCGCCGGTCCAGGTCGACGAGTTCGCCGGTGGCGGGGTCGGCGTCGGCGACCAGGAGCCGGATGGAGTTGGTACCGCAGTCGATCGCCGCGACCCTGGTCATACGGTCTCTCCCTCGGGGCCGGCCGGGGTGTCTCCCCCGGCGGGTTCATCGGTGGGTCCGTCGTTTGTGAACGGGATCACACAGGGGCCCTTGCGCCACCACTCGGGCAGCATCGCCAGCGCCTCGTCACCCAGCGGGTTCACTCCCGGGCCCGCCGCGAGCGAGTGGCCGACCAGCACGTGCAGGCACTTCACCCGGTCCGGCATGCCGCCCGCGCTCGGGAAGCCCGCCAGCAGCTCGATCGCGTCGCGGCGCGCGAGGTAGTCCTCGTGGGCCTTGCGGTACGCGGCGGCCAACTCGGGTTCGGACGCGAGGCGTTCGGTCATCTCCTTCATGACACCGTTCGCCTCCAGCGTGCCGATGGCCGAGGCCGCGCGCGGGCAGGTCAGGTAGTAGAGCGTCGGGAACGGCGTGCCGTCGGGCAGCCGCGGGGCGGTCTCCACCACATCGGGCTGCCCGCAGGGGCAGCGGTGCGCGATGGCGCGCAGACCGCGCGGGGGCCGGCCGAGCTGTTGTCCGAACGCCGCGACGTCCGCCTCGGTGGGTTCGGTGCGTTCGGTCTGCGGAGGGGGCGTATCCATACCTGCGTCGGTTTCCTTGGTGTCTATCTGTCCGTCCGGTCGGCGCTGTCGACGCCGTCCAGGAGATTGGAGTACCAGGGCCGGTCGGCCGCGCCCTGGTCGGTGCGGCGCTCCTCGGCCGCCCGGGGGTCGGACATGATGTAGCCGGTCTCCCCCGGCATCACGTAGTGCAGATGCTCGCGCGCCAGGCGCTGGATGTACGCGTCGTCCTGGAGGCGGGCCTTCTCGTCGCGCAGCTCCTCGACCCGCTGCCGGGCCTCCTGTGTCAGCCGCTGCTGCTCGGCGATCTCGCCGCGCTGCGACACGTACTGCCGCATCGGGTAGGCGAGCGCCACGATCAGCGAGCAGACGACGAGCACGAGGAACGCGGCGCGTCCGGTGAGCCGGGAGCGGCGGGCCTGCCTGCGGGTCTGCGAGCGGTAGACCCGGGCGGCGGTCTGCTCGCCCAGAATCCTGATCTTGGTCGCGGTGGAGAACCGGTCCCGGTTCGCGGCCATGGTCCCGCCTCCCTCAGAGGTCTGAGCGGGCCTCGTACCTCCGGTACTGCCGTACTGCCTCTGTACGCGCGTACGTCCCCGGACACGGTACGGGACCGGGGACGGGGACGTACGCACGACTGGCTGTGCCGGGCCGGGCCGGAGGCCGGATCAGGTGCTCGGGGGATCGGCCCCGGCGAGGACCGGCCCTGGCGCAGGTCAGTCCTTGAAGCGGGGGAACGCGCTGCGGCCCGCGTACACGGCCGCGTCGTCCAGGATCTCCTCGATGCGCAGGAGCTGGTTGTACTTGGCGACGCGCTCGGAGCGGGCCGGGGCGCCGGTCTTGATCTGACCGCAGTTGGTGGCGACGGCCAGGTCGGCGATCGTCACGTCCTCGGTCTCGCCGGAGCGGTGCGACATCATGCACTTGAAGCCGCTGCGCTGCGCCAGCTCGACGGCGTCCAGGGTCTCGGTCAGCGAACCGATCTGGTTGACCTTGACGAGCAGGGCGTTGGCCGAGCCCTCCTCGATGCCGCGGGCGAGGCGCTCGGGGTTGGTGACGAAGAGGTCGTCGCCGACGATCTGGACCTTGGTGCCCAGCTTGTCGTTGAGGACCTTCCAGCCGGCCCAGTCGTCCTCGAAGAGCGGGTCCTCGATGGAGACCAGCGGGTACGAGGCGACGAGCTCCTCGTAGTACTCGGTCATCTCGGCGGCCGAGCGGGACTTGCCCTCGAACTCGTAGGAGCCGTCCTTGTAGAACTCGGAGGCCGCGACGTCGAGCGCCAGCGCGATGTCCTTGCCCGGGGCGTAGCCGGCTTCCTTGATGGCCACGAGGATCAGGTCGAGCGCGGCGCGGTTGGACTCCAGGTTCGGCGCGAAGCCGCCCTCGTCGCCGAGGCCCGTGGAGAGCCCCTTCTCCTTCAGGACCTTCTTCAGCGTGTGGTAGACCTCGGCACCCCAGCGCAGGGCCTCGGAGAACGACTCGGCGCCGATCGGCGCGATCATGAACTCCTGGATGTCCACGTTGGAGTCGGCGTGCGACCCGCCGTTGAGGATGTTCATCATCGGCACGGGCAGCAGGTGCGCGTTCGGACCGCCGAGGTAGCGGAACAGCGGCAGGTCGGAGGCCTCGGAGGCGGCGTGCGCCACGGCCAGCGAGACACCGAGGATGGCGTTGGCGCCGAGCGAGGACTTGTCGGGCGTCGCGTCCAGGTCGAACATCGCCTGGTCGATCAGCCGCTGCTCGGTGGCGTCGTAGCCGACGAGCTCCGGGCCGATCTGCTCGATGACGGCGAGGACGGCCTTCTCGACACCCTTGCCCTGGTAGCGGTTCGGGTCACCGTCGCGGAGTTCGAGGGCCTCGAACGCGCCGGTGGAGGCACCGGAGGGGACAGCAGCACGGCCGGTGCTGCCGTCGTCGAGGCCGACCTCGACCTCGACCGTTGGGTTGCCTCGGGAGTCAAGGATTTCCCGGGCTACGACGACGTCGATGGACGGCACGAGCATCTCCTTCTGGGATGTGACGCTTTGGTGCGGGGCCTCATTGGCACCGCGGCATGAGCCTAACCGGCTGCCGGGCGACGGTCGGCCGATGCCCGCCCGCTGGGACGAAAAGAGCCCGGAATGCGCGGAGGGTGACGAATGTCGCGCGGTGGGCGCGCGGTTCGCCCGGCGGACAGGCCCCGGCCCCGGACCGGCGCGTCCGGGGGGAGTGAGGCGCGCCGGGTCGGGGCCGGGGTTCTGGGGATGGGGTCAGCTCAGGTGGAACTGCTGACCCGGAAAGATCTCGTCCGCCTTCTCGATGATGTCCTTGTTCAGCTTGAAGAGCTTCTTCCAGCCGCCTTCGACCTTCTTCGTCTCGGCGATCTTGGAGAGGGTGTCGCCGGCCTTGACCTTGTACTCGCCGTCGCCCTTCTTGACCGGACCGCGCGCCTCACCACGCGAGGCGGGCTGCTCCTGCTCTGCGCGCGGCTCGGACTTCTGCGGGGCCGGCCGGGCCTCCGGGGCGGACTGCTCCGGGGCCGGTTCGGCGGAGCCGGCGTCGTTCGAGGCGTTGGACAGGCCGACGCCGCAGCTCGGCCAGGCACCCTTGCCCTGGCCCGCCAGGACCTTCTCGGCGATCTGTATCTGCTGGGACTTCGACGCCTGGTCGGCGCTGGAGGCGAAGGCGCTGCCGCCGTACGCGGCCCAGGTGGAGGCCGAGAACTGGAGGCCGCCGTAGTAGCCGTTGCCGGTGTTGATCGACCAGTCGCCGCCGGACTCGCACTGGGCGACGGCGTCCCACTCGGAGGTGGTGGCGGCGGAGGCGGAGGTGGCGCCGAGCAGCGGGGCGGCGACAGCGGCACCGGTGATGCCGGCGAGCGTGGCGTAGCGGACGGTCTTGGAGGGACGGCGGTGCTTGCCCTTGCCGGAGTTGCTGGAAAACAGCATGCGTGATCTCCTCACCGACGCCTGCGAGGTGAGCTGTCGGGTTCGGGCCAAGTGAGTTGCCCGGCCGTGCGGCCCGGGAACGTCTTCACGTCCCCCTGCGCACGGCTGCACCCCGAGCCGGCCGTGATGACCGGCACTTACCTGTGGGTCCCCCGCTCCTGCCTTCGGCGCTTGACGCGACGAGTACTCCCCCCGACCGACGGCAGGATTCGGCGTGACGGTCGACGGTGCCCGCGGTGCGAGCGGTTCAGACCGTAAACACAGACATCCCGGATGTTCAAAGACGGAACATCCGGGATGATTCACCCATCCCGCCCCAGGGAAACCTCTGTTTACGCAGGTCGGGAAGGGCCCGGGGCAAGCCACCGGGCAGACCGTGTCAGTTGGGACGAAGAGACGCTTGTCTCACTTACGCAGATGCGGACATAGCCCGCTTAACTACCCCTGCTTCGCGGTCAGATCGAGGCTCTGGCCGGGCAGGATCAGATCGGCGTCGGAGCCCACGACCTCGCGGTTCGCCTCGTAGAGGGCGGGCCAGCCGCCCTCCACCTTCTGCTCGTCGGCGATGGCCCACAGGTTGTCGCCGGTGCGGACGGTGTACGAGCCGTCCTCGGCCACGTCGCCGCGCGCCGAATCGTCACCCCGTGAGGCATGGCGGCCACTTTCACGCTCTTCGCCGGACTTACCTGGCTTGCCCGCTTCGGTCAACCCGTCCGTGCCGTCCGTGTCCGCCTCGGCCGACTCGCCCGAGCCGGTCGTCGCGTCGCTCTCGGGAGCGGGCTCGCCGCGGTGCTTGCCCTGGCCCGTGGAGGCCTCGGTGCTCGGCTCCGCGCTCGACTCCCCCGTAGCGGGCCTCTCGGCCCCGGAGGCGGAGTCCCGGCCGAACTGGCCCGAGGGGGGCGTCGACTCGGGAGCTGCGGGCAGGACGGCCGTCTCGTCCGGCTCGGGCTCCGCGGGCGCCTCGGGCTTCTCGGCGGCCTCGCCGGAGGACTCGCTGCCCGTATCGGTGTCCGCCGTGAGGCCGGTGATCAGCGCGCACGTCGGCCACGCGGCCGGTCCCTGCGCGGCGAGGATCTTCTCCGCGACGGCGATCTGCTGGCTCCGGCTGGCCTGGTCGGCGGTGGGGGCGTACGCCGTACCGCCGAAGTCGGCCCAGGTCTCCTGGGAGATCTGGAGTCCGCCGTAGTACCCGTTGCCTAGGTCGGCGCTCCACATGCCGCCGCTCTCGCACTCGGCGACCCGGTCCCAGGTGGTGACGTCGGCCGCACTGGCGCCGGTCGCGCCGAGCAGCGGGATGGCGATCGCCGAGCCTGTCACCCCTGCCGCGACGACAAGAGCGGGGGCTTGGCGGGGCCGACGGTGCCGGCCGTTCCCGGAGCGCATGCGGTTGCCTTCCTTGAGACTGCTGAAACGTGAATTCCGAACACGTGACTGCTGAGACGGTCGTGAACGTAGCGGTACTCGAACGTCTGTCACAAGTCGATGCAGCGGAGATCACGTGAAAGTCACAGTGCTGACGTTCCGTCAGTCACGCACCGCTGTGAACTGCACCGGGAGCGTGCGCAGTCCACGCATGATGAGCCCACCACGCCACCGCAAATCGGATGGATCGACCGCAAGTCGCAAGTCGGGCAAGCGGGTCAGCAGGGTGCGGAGCGCGATCTGCCCCTCCAGCCGGGCGAGCGGCGCGCCGAGGCAGTAGTGGATGCCGTGGCCGTATCCGAGGTGTTTGTTGTCACCGCGCGACAGGTCGAGCCGGTCCGGATCGGCGAAGCGTTCCGGGTCGCGGTTCGCGGCGGCGAGCACGACGAGGACGGGGTCGCCCACCGCGACGCTCTGCCCGCCGAGTTCGACGGGCTCGGTGGCGTAGCGCCAGGTGGCCAGCTCCACCGGCCCGTCGTAGCGCAGCAGTTCCTCTGTCCCGGTCGCGAGCAGCGCGCTCTCGCCCGCGTCGAGCGAGCGCTGGAGCCGTGCGCGCTGATCGGGGTCGCGGAGCAGGGCGTACGTCCCGTTGCCCACCAGATTCACGGTGGTCTCGAACCCCGCGAAGAGAAGGATGAACGCCATCGCGGCGGCCTCGTTCTCGGTCAGGTGCTCGCCGTGGTCGCTCGCCCGGATCAGGCCGGAGATCAGGTCGTCGCCGGGGTCGTCCCGCTTGCGGTGGATGAGCTCGGCGAGGTAGCCGCGTATCTTCTTCACGGACCGGGCGACGCCGCCGCGCGGTCCGCCGCCGTGCCGGATCATCATCCCGGCCCAGTCGCGGAAGTCGTCCTGGTCCTCGCGCGGGACGCCGAGCAGGTCGCAGATCGCGTAGATGGGCAGCGGGAAGGCGAAGTCGTGGATGAGGTCGGCCTCCCCCTTCGCCGCGAAGGCGTCGATCAGATTGTCGGTCAACTCCTGCACGCGGGGCTCGAATTCGGCCACCCGCCGGGGTGTGAACGCCTGCGAGACCAGCCGCCGCAGCCGGGTGTGGTCGGGCGGGTCGATGTTCAGCAGGTGCGTCATCAACTCCGCGCCGCGCTCCCCCGGGATCCCCGTCTTCCCCTTGGCGTGCGCCTGCTCGGCGTGGTGCAGGGGGTTCTTGGACAGCCGGGGATCGGCGAGGGCGCGCCGGGCGTCCGCGTACCGCGTCACGAGCCACGCGTCGACCCCGCTGGGCAGCCGGGTGCGGTGTACGGGGGCGTGCTCGCGCAGCCAGGCGTAGGCGGGGTAGGGGTCGGTGGCGAACTCCCAGGTGAAGAGTTCGGGCGCGGGGGGCGGTGCGCCGGCGCCGGCGGGGCCGGCGGTCACCGGTCGGTGGCGGCTTCGGCCTCCGCCGCGCGGATCGCGTCACGGTAGGTGCGGGCGGCCGCGCGCAGGGCGGCCTCCGGGTCGACGCCCGCCTGTTCCGCGCGGGCGGCCAGGGCGAGGAGCTCGTAGCCGACGTCCTCGCCCCGCGGGAGAGGGACGTCCAGGGGCGAGGCGGCGACGCGGGAGGTGAGTTTGGCGGCCAGGGCGAGCGCCGGCTGGCCCAGCGGGACGCCGTCCGTGACGGAGTCGCGCTGTTTCTCCTCCGCCTTGGTGCGCAGCCAGTGCGCCTTGACGTCGGCGGGAGTCTGGGCCGTCTCGTCGCCGAAGACATGGGGATGGCGGTGGATGAGCTTCTCGACGATCGTGGCGGCGACGTCGTCGATGGAGAACGGTTCGTCGTCCTCCCCCGGGCCGCCCTCCTGCGCGATCCGGGCGTGGAAGACCACCTGGAGCAGTACGTCCCCCAACTCCTCGCGCAGCTCGTCGCGGTCGCCGCTCTCGATCGCCTCGACCAGTTCGTACGCCTCCTCGATGGCGTACTTGGCGAGGCCCTTGTGCGTCCGGGTGGACGACCACGGGCACTCGGCGCGGATCCGGTCCATGACCTGGACGAGGTCGAGGAGCCGGGCGCCCGGCAGGTCGTACGAGCCGGGGAGCAGTTCCAGATCGGGCATGTGGACCCTGCCGGAGCCCGCGAGGCGGGAGAGGCCGTCGGTGAGGGCCTGGTCGCCCTCGCCGGAGGGCAGGACCACGACCGTACGGCCGCCCGAGCAGGAGTCGACGAGCTCGGCGGCGGTGGGCGCGGACCGTTCGACGGTGACACCGGCCTCGCGCAGATACGGCAGCTGGGGGTGCGCGGGGTCCGCGCACAGGACCTGGTCCGCCTCGTGGAGCGTCTGCCACGCGGGCCAGGACAGCACACCGGGCGCGACCCGGTGGCTGACGGTCAGCAGGACGATGCGGCCGGGGTCGACGGCGGGTTCTTCAGTCACCGGAGCAACCTACCCCCGGCCGCCGGCCGTCCCTCACGCGCGGGCGCGATCAGCTCACGTCGCGGGCGTTCACGCCCCGGCCGGGACCTGCTCCGGCGGTTCCTCCTTGGTGACCTGGGTGAGCCACGGCGTCTGCGTCTCACCGAGCCTGACCTGCTTCACGTCCCAGGCGCCGTAACGCGGGTTGACGTCGATGCCCAGCTCCTCGGACGTCTTGACCAGCGTGGCGAGCACCTGCTGCTGGCCCTCCGGCGTCGTCGTGTTGGCGCCGAGCGACTCCGCGAGCTTCGACATCAGCACCTCGCGGCGGATCGCGGTGTCGATCTGGTCGCGGGTGAGCGCGCCCTGCTGGAGCAGCATCGCCGCGAGCTGGTCCTCGCCGCCGGACTGCTGGGCCGCCACCTGCCGGGTGGTCTGGATCTCCTTGCGGGAGACCGTCACACCGGCGTCGTCCGCCGCCTTCTGGAGGATCCGGTCGAAGATCATGCTGTTGAGCTTGACCTGGCCGAGCTGGCCGGTGTTCTTAATGAGCTCGGCCGCCTGCGGGGACGCCTCCTGCGCGTCGCGTACGTCCCGTACCTGGGCCTGCAGCGCGGACACCTCGATGCGCTCGCCGCCGACGACGGCCGCGGCGCCGGGATGGGCGTCGTTGCCGCAGGCGGTGAGGAGCGGGGCCGCTGCGAGGAGCGCGGCGGTGAGGGTGAGCGCTGTGCGACGGCGGCGGTGCAAAGGGTGCCTCCTGGATCGTGACAACGACCGTGCGTTGATCGATGTTAGGCAGTGGCGGCGGATCCGATCCAGTCAGCCGGAGTTTTTTCGAAAACTTCGCCGAATACGCGATCGCGTTTGCGACGGGCGGGCCCGGGTCGGCGTTATCCCTCGATACGGGCCGGGGCCGCGGCGACGGGCTCCGGCAGCGGTTCGGTGCGGTCGGGGCGCAGCATGATCGTGCGGGAGACCACGAACGTGATCGGGATCGCCGCGGCGGCGGCGATCAGCGGCGCGTATCCGCTGCTGAGGTGGAGCACGTCGACCAGCAGACAGACGCCGCTGGTGGTGATGGTGAAATTCGCCGCGTTGGTGAGCGGGAAGAGCAGGAACTTGCGCCAGGTCGGCCGGGTCCGGTAGGTGAAGCGGGAGTTGAGGAAGAAGGAGCCGGTCATGCTGAGCGCGAAGGCGACGACATGCGCCGCGACATACGGCAGCCAGGTCAGCAGCAACAGATAACAGGCGTAGTACGTAACGGTGTTGACGACGCCGACGAGCGCGAATCTGAACAGCTGGCCCCGCACCGTCATGTGCCCACGAGCTCCTGATCCTGTTCCGTCGCCGGGTCCGCCGTCGGACGTGTCCGGCGCGGCCGGTCCGCGTCGGTCGCCGCCACCAGACAGTGGGGGCGCCACCTCACCTCGTAATGGATGCGGCCGACGTACTCGCCGACGACTCCCACCATCACCATCTGTACGCCCGACAGTGCCGTGACGGCCACCAGAAGTGTGACATAGGCGGGGGCGCCGACCCCGTTCACCATGGCGAAGCCGACAATCCACGCCGCGTACACGGAGGCGGGCGACACCCTTGGAGGGCGGCTCGACCACCTCGGTCGACCGCTCGTTCCGGCCGCCGGGGCCGCCCTCGGGGGCCGCCGTAGGAGGCGACGTCGCGAACGGCCTGGACCGCGGGGACTACTTGCGCCGGGTGGTGCCGCCCCTGAACTGCTGCCGTCGGTCGAGCCCGCGCCGTAGTTCGACGGGCAGCGGATGGTAGGGGCCGTATACCCGCTCCGCGTCGTACAGCAGGTACTGCAACTGCTGCTGCGCCGCCGCGTGGTCGCCCACCGCGAGCAGCAGATGCCCGATGCGGTGCCTGATGTCGAAGGCGCGCGACTGGTCGCCTCCGGGCTGTCCGGTGCCTTCGTAGTAGGGCAGGACCGCGCGGTACTCCTCCAGCGCCGCGCCCGCCTCGCCGAGCTGTTCGAGGCACTGCGCCGCGTCGTAGCGGAACTGGAGGGTCTGCGGGTCGCCGGGACCGGCCTCGGCCGCGCGGTCGTCGGCGAGCCGGCGCAGCTCGGGCAGGGCGCGGCGGTACTGGCCGTCGTCCATCAGCGTCGTCGCGTACTGCTTGCGCAGGATGCGCACGACCGGTGAGCGTTCGCCGTGCTCGGCCGCGGCGGCGGGGAGGATCCCGCCGAGGATGTCCACGGCCTGGGTGATGCTGCCCTCGCCGAGGAGGCGCTTGGCCTCGTCCACGGCCGCCGCGACGTCGGGCCGCCTGGCGGGGACGTGCTCCGGTCTGGGCGGCGGCAGGGGCGCTGACGGCGGGGCGGTGGCGCGGTCGGGCCAGGGCGCGTGCGGGCGCAGGAAGGGACGGGTCGGGTCGAGCGGTGTGCCGCTGCCCGCGGAGCCGGGCGCGCCGACCACGCCGCGCGTGGGCAGCAGCGGGGCGAGCGCCTCGTACACCTCCTGCGCCCCGGCCGGGCGGTGCTGCGGGTCCTTGGCGAGCAGGCGCAGGACGAGCGCCTCCAGCGTCTCGGGGATCTCCGGGCGGATCCGGCGGACCGGCATCGGCGGCTCGTACAGATGCCGGTGCAGGACGCCGAGGGCGGTCGCGCCGGGGAACGGGACGGTGCCGCTGAGGAGTTCGTGCAGGACCACACCGAGGGCGTAGAGGTCGGTGTACGGGCCGACGGCGCCGCCCATCACCTGCTCGGGCGCCATGTAGGCGGGGCTGCCGATGACCGATCCGGTGTGGGTGAGGCGGGTGGTGTCGGTGTCGATGACGGAGGCGACGCCGAGGTCGAGCACGAGGACCGTGCCGTCGGGCTTGACCATCACGTTCCGCGGCTTGAGGTCGCGGTGCACGATGGGCACCGCGTGGACGGCGGCGAGGACGGCGCACAGCTGGGCGGCGACCGAGGCCGCCCACTGCCACGGGTAGGGCGCGTGCGTGCTGAAGTGGGCCGCGAGGTCGGTCCCTTCGACGTACTGCATGATCAGGAACAGCTCGTCGCCGTCGCTGCCCGCGTCGTGCACGGTGACCAGACCGGGGTGGTTCACCTGGGCGGTGACCCGGCATTCGCGGATGAAGCGGCGGCGCATGTCCTCGGCGCCGGTGTCGGCGGCCATCTTGTCGGGGCGCAGCAGTTTCACGGCGACGCGGCGGCCCAGGCGCTGGTCGTACGCCGTCCAGACCTGGCCCATGCCGCCCTGGCCGATGAGCGTGGCCATCTCGTAACGGCCCGCGACGACGCGGGCGTTCACCGCTTGTCGCCCTCGCCGCTGTCCCGGCGCAGGAGATCGCTGAGCTCGTCCAGTTCGGCGCGGACCTGGTCGATGCGGGGCGGCGCGGCGTGGTTGGGCTGCGGGGGCTGGTTCTGGGGCTGCGGCTGCGGCTGGTTCTGCACCGGCGGGCCGGTCATGGGCCGGGTGGGACCGCCGTACCCGTAACCGGTGTCGGCCGGCGGCTGGAATCCCTGCGGCGGGTAGTAGCCCGCGTACACGTGCCGCTGGGGCCCGTAGTGCCTGAAGTCCGCGTACAGGTAGTAGGCGATGGCGGCGGCGCCGGTGGACAGCATGCCGATCATGCCGGTGTTGCCCGCCGGGCTGCTGAAGTCGTCGGTGTCGTCCTGGGCGAGGAAGACGACCCACAGGACGTTGAGGGCCGCGTTCCCGACGAACAGCCACCAGTTCAGGGTGGACCGGGTCACGATCGCGACCCGCAGCGTCGCCGCCCAGGCGAGAAAACCGCAGCTGATCAGCGGCAATCCCACGAAGATCACTCTTATGAAGGCGAGCATCCCCGGCGATGACGTGCCGTTCGGCGGAGGCTGCGCTATTCCGGGGCCGTGCATGCTGCTCCTGACAGGCCAGGGGGGACGACTGCGAAAGCGTATCGAGGGTATCCAGCGGCGCGACCTGTCGAACCCTCATCCGTGGATCCCCCTGCCCCCGGACCTGTCCCCATCGCTCAGATCCGGTGACGCACCCACACATTGGGTTCGACGTGGACACCGTATCCGCGTGTGGCCTCGCAGTGCACCGGCAAGAGCGCTCCCGGTACGACGACGGGCCCGTCGGTGTCGAACGGGAGCCCCGTCCACTCGCGCCACTGGCCGACCGATCCGGTGACCGTCATGGAAGCGGGCGCGACCGAGTCGACGACACCGCCCGCGCGCACGTGGACGCGGAGCCAGGGGTCGTACGGCAGTCCGTCCTCGTCCCGTACGCGATGGGCGTACTCCTCCATCGCGGTGTGCGGTTCCCGGTGCTTGGCGCTGGGCCGTACCGGGGCGACGAGTTCGGCGAAGCCGCGGGTCCGGGCGTTCTCGCGCATCGCGGCGAGCACGATGCCGGACAGGCCCCGCCCCTGCCGGTCGGTGGCGATCGTGATCTCGATGGCGCTGACGGTGTCGGGCTTCCTGCCGTGCCGCAGGTCGGAGAACGCCCACAGCAGCGCCTGGTCCCAGCCGGTCGCCGGCAGGGCCTCGCGTCCCTCGGCACGGAGCTGGAAGGGAACGCTGAAGGCGCGCGCCACGACGGTCCCCTCCTCGTCCGTACCGACGAGCGTGAACTCGGGCAGTTCGGCGACGATCCGGCCGATGTTCGCCCAGCCCACGGGGTCGTGAAGCATGAACTCCGGCCAGGTGTCGAGCATCTGCCACATCGGTCCGACGAGTTCGGGCCGTTCGGCGAGGGTGGTGACGGTGAGAGCCATGCGGGCACGTTGTCCGCGCGGGTGCGGCGGTCCCAGCGGTTTTGTACGGCCTTCGGACAGGGGCCGGCCAACCACCGTCACTCGCCCGTCAGCCCCCGCACTGTGTCAGCATCGTCTTCCTGTCGGCAGCGGTCACCGGCATCTCGTACTTGGCCGCGACCTGCGCGAACCGCACCGCGTACGAGCACCGGATCTTCTTGTTCGGCGGCAACCAGGACGCGGGCCCCGAGTCCCGCTTCGCCGAGTTGGCGCGCCCTTCGACAGGAAGCAAATTGAGCACGTCGTTCGCCAGTTGCTTGCGCTTGCTCTCCGGCCATCGGGCGGCGCCCATCTGCCAGCTGTAGGACAGCGGGACCACGTGGTCTATCTGCACCTCGGTGGCCTTCGCCTTCTTCCAGTCGATGTCCTTGCCGGTGTACGGGTCGTACAGGTCCATCGCAACGACCACGCAGTCGGAACCTGAACGGAACTGCACGTGCCGCCCATGGAGTTTCAGCAAGTCGTTCCGCGTGTCACAACCGTTCCTCGCCAGCGGTACCCCGTCCGCCGTATCCATCCACGCGTAACCGAACTCGTCCCGGTCGTAACCGGTCTTGGGGCCACGCCCCTTGACCGACAGCGTCGCGATCAGCTTGCCGGCCGCCGCCAGGTCCGCGTCCCCGGTGAGGGGCGCGAGACCGGGCGCGGTGCCGTCTGCGTTCTTGAGCGGGCTGGTCGCCCGCCCGTCCCGGGCGCTGCCGTCGGCTCCGGCGGATCCGCCGGAGGTCCCGGGGGCCGCGGGGTCGACGGAGTCGATGGCGTCGCACCCCGCGAGGAGCCAGGCCGCGAGGGCGACGACGAGCAGTGGAAGTAGCGGACGGGCAGTGCGCGGCGGCCTAGGTCTCAAGGCGGTTCACCTGACAACTGGAGAATCCCCCGGCCTTCAGGCGGGGGAGGAATCCGGCTTCTCGCGAAGCGGGGCCGGGGTTGCTGAATCGCGGGGCGATTCGGCGTTCACCTCGACGGCACGGAGGCCGACCTCAAGCATGTATACCAGCTCGGAGTTGAGGGACCGCCGTTCGGACTTTGCGTGAGTACGCAGCCTGTCACGGAGAGCTTCGGGCAGTCGCAGGGTGATTCGGACTTCATTGATCATGGTGCCATTATGGTGGCATGGTGACACCAAAGGAAGCGGGAGAAGCCGGGCGCGCCCGGTGGACCTTTCGTGTCCGCGTGTCGTCCACTGCCCGCACCGCCCTCATGGCGGAGTGGGACCGGTGCCGGTGGATCTGGAACGAGTGCTGCGCCAAGTCCAAGCAGACGCACCTTTGGAACAGAGCCCGGCCAAACGGCACGGACAAGCACACCTGCGGTCCGGCGTGGCTCGACAAGATGCTGACCGAGGCCCGCTCCAGGAACGCCTGGCTCCGTGGCGGCAGCTCTGTCCCGCAGCAGCAGTTGATCCGCGACTTCGGCAAGTCCCGCGCCAAAGCCCAGGAGGACATCAAGGAACGCCTGCCGATCCGGCAGCGCGCCGGGATGCCGAAGTACAAGAAGAAGCGCAAGGCACTGCCGAGCCTCAACTACACCAAGCGTGGATTCCGCCTCAGGCAAGGCCGTCTGCACCTGGCGGGCGGCATCGCCCTGACGGTGGTGTGGTCGCGGACCCTTCCGGCCGACCCGGCCAGTGTGCGCGTCCATCAGGACAGCGTCGGACACTGGTATTGCTCGTTCGTCGTGCCCGCCGAAGTACGGCCCCTACCTGCTACCGGGCGTGTGATCGGCATTGACTGGGGCGTGAAGGAGACCGCGACCACCACCAGCGACACCCACGACCTTTCGCATGCCGAGCACGGCGGGAAGGCCAAGGGGAAGCTGACCCGGTACGACCGGATGATGGCCAGGCGCAGGCCCGAGAAGGGGCAGCCTGGGTCGAAGGGGTACCGCAACGCCAAGCGCCCGCGGGCGAATCTGTACAAGAAGGTAGCCCGGCAGCGGCAGGACACCGGCCGCAAGTGGGCCAAGCGCGTGGTGACCGACCACGATGTGGTAGCAGTCGAAGACTTCCGCCCGAAGTTCCTTGCCAGGTCGACCATGGCACGCAAGGCCGCCGACGCAGCGATCAGCGCCACCAAGACGGCTCTGATCGAGATGGCCCGCAAGCACGGCCGGACCGTGCACCTGGTACACCCCGCGCACACCACCATGGACCGCGCACGGTGCGGAGCGAGAACCAAGCACGCACTACCACTCTCAGAACGCACCTATACCTGCACCGCGTGCGGAGCCGTATCCCCCAGGGACAAGAACTCCGCACACGTGATGCTCGTCCGGGCTGGTCTGGCCCCGGCCAGTGCTGATCGTGTAAGACCTGGCAGTCCGCCGGACTGCCAGGCAGCGTGAGCTAGAAATCCCCGCTCAGCCCTGGAAGGTGAGGAATCCCCTCCCTTCCGGAAGGGGAGCAGTCAAGACCCCAGGATGGTCGTCAGGAACTCACCCGTCCACGACAGCAGTTCGCGGCCGACCACCGGCTTGCCGCCGATCCTGCCGGCCGTCGGGCGCGGCACCAGGATCTGGTGGGCGGTCGGCTTGATGACCGTACGGGGGTGCAGACGCTTGAGCCGGAGCTCCTGCGACTCCCTCAACTCCACGGGCGCGAAGCGGATGTTGGCCCCCTGGAGGACGATCTCGCCGACCCCGCAGGCCCGCGCCAGCATCCGCAGCCCCGCCACCAGCAGCAGATTCTCCACCGGCTCGGGGAGCTTGCCGTAGCGGTCCGTCAGCTCCTCGCGCACGGCGGTGATGTCGGCCTCGGAGTTGGCGGAGGCGATCGCGCGGTACGCCTGGAGGCGCAGCCGCTCGCCGGGCGCGTAGTCGTGCGGGACGTGCGCGTCGACCGGCAGCTCGATCTTGACCTCCGGCGGCGGCTCCTCCTGCACCGTGCCGTCGACGGCCGCGCGGTAGTCCGCGACGGCCTCGCCGACCATGCGTACGTACAGGTCGAAGCCGACACCCGCGATGTGCCCGGACTGCTCGCCGCCGAGCAGATTGCCCGCGCCGCGGATCTCCAGGTCCTTCATCGCCACGTACATGCCAGCGCCCATCTCCGTGTGCTGGGCGATCGTCGCGAGCCGTTCGTGCGCGGTCTCGGTCAGCGGCTTCTCCGGCGGGTAGAGGAAGTACGCGTAGCCGCGCTCGCGGCCACGGCCCACCCGCCCGCGCAACTGGTGGAGCTGGGACAGGCCGAAGTTGTCGCCGCGCTCCACCACAAGGGTGTTGGCGTTGGCGATGTCGATGCCGGACTCCACGATCGTGGTGGAGACGAGGACGTCGAACTTCTTCTCCCAGAAGTCCACCACGACCTGTTCCAGGGCCTGTTCGGACATCTGGCCGTGCGCGGTCGCGATGCGCGCCTCGGGGACGATCTGGCGCAGCCGGGCGGTGGCGCGGTCGATCGACTCGACGCGGTTGTGGATGTAGAAGACCTGGCCCTCGCGCAGGAGTTCACGGCGGATGGCCGCGCCGATCTGCTTCTCCTCGTACGGGCCGACGAAGGTCAGCACCGGGTGCCGCTCCTCGGGCGGAGTGGTGATGGTCGACATCTCGCGGATGCCGGTCACCGCCATCTCCAGGGTGCGCGGGATCGGGGTCGCGGACATCGTCAGCACGTCGACGTTGGCGCGGAGCTTCTTCAGCTGCTCCTTGTGCTCGACACCGAAGCGCTGCTCCTCGTCGACGATGACCAGACCGAGGTCCTTGAACTTCGTCTCGGAGGAGAACAGACGGTGCGTGCCGATGACGATGTCGACCGACCCCTCGCGCAGCCCTTCGAGGGTCGCCTTGGCCTCCGCGTCGCTCTGGAAGCGGGACAGGGCCCTGACGACGACGGGGAACTGCGCGTAGCGCTCGGAGAACGTGCCGAAGTGCTGCTGCACGAGAAGGGTCGTCGGTACGAGCACCGCGACCTGCTTGCCGTCCTGGACGGCCTTGAAGGCGGCGCGCACGGCGATCTCCGTCTTGCCGTAGCCGACGTCGCCGCAGACGAGACGGTCCATCGGGACCGTCTTCTCCATGTCCTCCTTGACCTCGGCGATGGTGGAGAGCTGGTCGGGCGTCTCCACGTACGGGAACGCGTCCTCCAGCTCCCGCTGCCAGGGCGTGTCCGCGCCGAAGGCGTGGCCGGGGGCGGCCATCCGCGCCGAGTAGAGCTTGATCAGGTCGGCGGCGATCTCCTTGACCGCCTTCTTGGCGCGCTGTTTCGTCTTCGTCCAGTCGGCGCCGCCGAGGCGGTGCAGGGTGGGTGCCTCTCCGCCCACGTACTTGGTGACCTGTTCGAGCTGGTCGGTGGGGATGTAGAGGCGGTCGCCGGGCTGGCCGCGCTTGGCGGGGGCGTACTCGACGAGCAGGTACTCGCGCGTCGCGCCCTGGACGGTGCGCTGCACCATCTCGACGTAGCGGCCGACGCCGTGCTGCTCGTGGACGATGTAGTCGCCCGCCTCCAGGGTGAGCGGGTCGATCGTCTTGCGGCGCTTGGTCGGCATCCGCACGCCGTCCTTGCCCGCCGCCTTCTGGCCGGACAGGTCGGTCTCCGTGAGGACGGCGAGCCCCAGCTCCCGGTCCACGAAGCCGTACTCGATCGAGCCGCACGCGACGTGCACGAGGGACGGGGTGATCTCGCCCAGCCCCTTGCCGCCGTGCGCCTCGGGGGTGTCGAGGCGGGCGGCGATGCCCTCGCCGCCGAGCACCTCGACGGTACGGGCGGCGGTGCCGTGACCCTCGGTGACATAGACGGTGCGCCAGCCGTCGGCGAGCCAGCCCTTGGTGTCGGCGAGGGCGCGGGCGGTGTCGCCGCGGTACGTCTCCGGGGCGCGCATGCCCAGCTTGAGGGTGTCCTGCGACAGCTCCTCGTCGGCGGCGAACGGCGCCACCGACCACCACATCATCCCCAGCTCGCGGGCCCGCTCGCGGACGTCCGCGATGCCCCACAGGGACGCCGCGCCGACGTCGATGGGCGCCTCGCCGCCGCCGGCCCCGGCCGCCCAGGACGCCTGGAGGAACTCCTGGCTGGTGGCGACCAGGTCGGCGGCCCGGGTCCGGACCCGCTCCGGGTCGCAGACCAGCGCCATCGAGCCCTTGGGCAGTACGTCGAGAAGCAGCTCCATGTCGTCGACGAGGACCGGGGCCAGCGCCTCCATGCCCTCCACCGCGATGCCCTCGGCGATCCTGCCGAGCATGTCGCTCAGCTCGGGGTGCACCTCGGCGAGGGCGGCGGCCCGCTCCCGTACCGCCGGCGTGAGCAGCAGCTCACGGCAGGGCGGCGCCCACAGACCGTGCTCGGCGACTTCGAGGGACCGCTGGTCGGCGACCTTGAAGTAGCGGATCTCCTCGATGTCGTCGCCCCAGAACTCCACGCGCAGCGGGTGTTCCTCGGTGGGCGGGAAGACATCCAGGATGCCGCCGCGTACGGCGAACTCGCCGCGCTTCTCGACCAGTTCGACACGGGAGTACGCGGCGGCGGCCAGCGCCCCGGTCACCTCGTTCAGATCGGCGGTGCCACCGCCGCGCAGCGAGACGGGCTCCAGGTCGCCGAGGCCCTTGACCTGCGGCTGGAGCACGGAACGGATGGGCGCGACGACGACGCTGACCGGCCCGGCGCCCGGGTCGTCGGAGCGGGGGTGCGCGAGACGGCGCAGTACGGCGAGCCGGCGCCCGACGGTGTCGCTGCGGGGCGACAGGCGCTCGTGCGGCAGCGTCTCCCAGGACGGGAACTCCGCGACGGAGTCGGCGGGCAGCAGCGACCGCAGCGCGGCGGCGAGGTCCTCGGCCTCCCGGCCGGTCGCGGTGACGGCGAGCACGGGGCGGCCCGCGTCCCGCGCGAGCGCCGCCACGGCGAAGGGGCGGGCGGCGGGCGGCCCGACCAGATCGACATGGGCGCGGTGCCCGTCGGCGGCGGCGCCCACCGCTTCGGCGAGCGCCGGGTCTCGTACTACGGCGTCGAGCAGACCGTGCAGGCTCATGAAGGGTGTTTCCGTCCGGTTCCGGGGGGTGGTGGTGCGGATGGGTGCTGTGGTCGCGCCCTGTGAGCAACGCGAAGGGCCCGACACGTGTCACGGGCCGGGGGAACACCAGCGTACGACTCCGGACGGACGGGCGTCGCGCGGGACGAGTGGGGCGGGCGTGTGCGGGCGGGAGTCGGCTGCGGGAGCTGACACTGGCGAGAAGCCGCCGCCGAACGACGTTGCTCTGTGTAATCGACGCCGGTAGAATCTGTGACAGCCATCCGCCTGAATTCTCACACTCGGAGGTAACGAGTGAACCGCCCCTGGGAAGCAGATCCGTCCGCGTTATTCGAGCGACGCCTCGGCAAAACGGCGCAAGGACTTGGGAATTCGAAGGACACGGAAGACTGCCCGGACATCTGGCAGCTCGACAACGGCGACATCGCCGTCATAGGTCGAGATCTCACAGCCGACTATTCGGGAAGGCTGCCTTCCGGAGTCTCCCTGTCGGTAGACGAACGCGTCGTCGTGATCCCCGGAAATATGCTCAGCGCCGCTAAGAAAGATATTCCGGATGCTTGATCTGAACGTGCCGACGATCGATCCCGAGTTGGGTGAGCGCCTCGTCAGCAAGGATTACAAGCGCGACTTCAGGGAACGCGACACGTCGATCCAGGACGGCACCGCGTGGAAACTGGAACGACGGCAGTATTTCGAGGAGCAGAACGATCCCAGCAGGGACGCGCTCACGCGTGGTGACTGGCAGGAAGTCCTTCGCCTCTTCGCCGAGGATCGGGACGACGTACTCGCCAAAGCCGCGAAGGACAGGAGTCGTCGATACACCCTTCACCGGGTTCGCATTGTCGAGTATCCCATCACCCCGTACGTGCAGTGGGAGCTGTACTGGCTTCGACAGCATGCCGAGTTGGGCGGGAGTCGCGTACGGATCGTCACTGCGGACCAGGTTGCGCATGCCGAGAGAACGCAGCAGCTCCCAGAAATGTTGGTCATCGGCAGCCAGACCCTTTACAACGTCGTCTACAGCGACTCCGGGGTACCGATGGGCTCGATCCGCTTCACCGACGAGCACCATGTCAGTTCCTGGGAGCGGTACATCCGATCGCTGTTCGAGATCGGTGAGGACATCGCCCCGTACTTCGCCCGTGAGATCGCACCCCTGCCCGCACCCGTCCCTTAACCGGAGCACATCATCAACGAGCACAGCGGTGCGTCGGGCGCTCCCGACAGCTCGCGCAACGACCTGTCGGGGACGTCCCACGACGTCGTTCAAGCCGGGAGCGTCACCGGCGGGATCCACTTCCATGGGCAGGGAAGGAGCGGGGCTGGACGCGAGGGCCCCGTGCCGCGCCAGTTACCCGGCGACATTCACCGCTTCATCAACCGCACCAGCGAACTCGGCCAGTTGAACGCTGTTCTGCCCAGCCAGGACGGCGAGGGCGGCGCACCCGTCGTCGTCTCGGTCTGCGTCGTCGCGGGCACCGCCGGTGCCGGCAAGACCTCCCTCGTACTGCACTGGGCCCACCAGGTCCGTGACCGTTTCCCCGACGGTCAGCTGTACGTCAATCTGCGCGGGTACGACCCCGCTCAGCCGCTGAGCGCCCAAGAAGCCCTCCGCGGTTTTCTCTCCGCCCTTGGCGTGCGGGCGGACTCCGTGCCCCAGGAACCCGACGCCGCCGTCGCGCTCTACCGCTCTCTCCTGGCCGACCGGACGATGCTGATCGTCCTGGACAACGCGGCCACGATCGCGCAGGTCCGCCCGCTGCTGCCCGGCGGCACCCGGTGCCTGACGCTGGTCACAAGCCGCAGCAGGCTCTCCGGACTCGCCATACGGGACGGGGCGCACAGATTGACGCTCGGCACGCTTCCCGAGCCGGAAGCCGTCGCCCTGCTGCGCGCGGTGACCGCCGGCTACCGGCCCGAGGACGACCTTCGCGAACTCGCGGAACTCGCCAAGCTGTGCGCGGCGCTGCCGCTGGCCCTGCGCATCGCCGGGGAGCGCGCCGCGAGCAACCCGCATCTGCGCCTGGCCGACCTGATCGCCGAACTGCGCGACGAATCCGCCCTCTGGGACGCGCTCAGCATCGGAGACGCCGAAGAGGCCGAGGCCGTCCGCACCGTGTTCGCCTGGTCCTACCGCGCCCTGTCCGAGCCGGGCGCGACGCTCTTCCGGCAGCTCGGCGTGCATCCAGGACCGGAGTTCGGTCTGCCCGCCGCCGCCGCGCTCGCCGCACTGCCCGCCGTACAGACCCGCCAACTGCTCGACTCCCTCGTCGGCGCCCATCTCCTGGAGCAGACGGGGCCCGACCGCTACCAGTTCCACGACCTGCTGCGCGCGTACGCTGCCGGGCTCACCCGGCACGATGAGCCCCAGGAGGAGGGACAAGCCGCTCTTCGCCGGGTGCTGAGCTGGTACCTGTGCACCGCGGAGGCGGCACGGGTCAGGCTCGCCCCCGCGGAGGAGCCCGTATCTCTCCCGGAACTGCCCGAGGGCGTCCGACCGATGGACTTCGCGAACTACGACGCGGCGATGGACTGGGCGGAGCGCGAACACACCAACCTGCTCAGGACGGTCGGAGCTGCCGTCTCCGGTGAACACGACGTGTTGGCATGGAAGTTGGCGTTTGTCTTGTGGTACGTCCAGCCGCCTTCCGCGTCCATGACCGATTGGCTTGCCGTGGGCGCCAACGGACTGGCCGCGGCTCGCCGGGTGAACGACTCCGTCGCCGAGGCGCATCTCCTCACCTGTCTGGGCATGGCACATCACCGGATCAACGCGTGGGACGAGAGCCTGGACTGCCATCAGCGGGCGCTGGCCATCCGTCGCACCCACGGCGACAGGGCCGATGAGGCGGACTCACTGAATCTGATCGGCCTCATCCATCTGCGTCGCCGTCAACTGAACGCCGCCGCCACGCACTTCGAGGAAGCGGCGACGCTCTGGCGGGCAGCGGGATCCGAGGGCTGGGCGGCCTCGGCCCTGTCGAATCTGGCGACCACGCAGTACAACGCGGGGCGCCTGGACGTGGCTTCGGTATCTGTCCAAGAGGCGTTGGCCGCCCACCGCGCACTCGGAAACGCGGGCAGCGAGGGCAACGCACTTCGCGTACTGAGCTGTTTGCAGCGCGAGCGAGGCGAGTTGGACGCGGCCCTCGGCTCGGCCGAAGAGGCCATGGACATCGCACTGGCCCTGCGCGACCAGATCTACGAGGGCTACTGGCTGCTCACGCTCGGAGATGCCCAACTGGCCCTGACCCGGCACGCGGACGCCCTCGCCTCGTACCAGCGCTCCGCCGACCTGCACCGGCGCCTCGGCAACCGCAGCCGCGAGGCGATGGCCTGGTACGGCACCGGTGAGGCGTACCAGGCACTCGGCAGACCCGAAGAGGCCACGCACTTCCACCGCCGGGCGGCTGCCGTGCACCACGATCTGGGCGACTCCTGGCACGAGGCGCTGGCCCTGGAGGCGCTGGCTTCGGCGCTGGACGACGCCGGCCCGCACAGGTCCGAGGCGCTGCGGCTGATCGCCCCGTACGACGACGACCGGGCGGTGGCCATGCGTCGGCGCCTCACTGAGCGGAGCGCGTAAGTTCCACGGCGGAAGGCCGAGCTGCCGACTTGGCGATCAGGCCGCGCACGCCTCGGTGCGCGCGTCCGCGTCGGGGGTCGTGAGCCAGACAAGGCGGGCGGACAGGTCCTCGGCACGGCCGAAGTACCGCACGATGTGTTCGGCGGCGGCGAGTTGCCAGCGCCGGTGTCCCTCGACGCCGACGACCTCGGCGGTGCCGTCCGCGTACGCGAGTCCCCACGCGACGACGACGGCGTCGGCGTCCTCCGTGCCCGGGCGGTACTCCTCAACGACCGCGAAGAGGCGGGGAGCGGTGTCACGTACGAGTTCGTACACCTCCCGCGCGAAGTCGAACGGCTCCGGGGCGGCGCTCTGCGGCGAAACGGTCGTCATGAATTTCCCCTGTCGGCGAGAGGGTGACGCCCGCCCGGCTGATGCGGTTGGGCATGGCGAGTAAGGCGCCGTGAGGCGCGGCCAGTTGAAGTGGCGTGCTTCACACCGTAGCCCAGGCGCTACTATCCATGGAGCCGAAAAGTCAGATACATCAGAACGAGTGAGGGGGAGTCATGGTCCGGAAGAGCCTCCCGTCCATGCGGCAACGGCGCCTTGGTACGGAGCTGCGCAGACTGCGCGAACAGATGGATCTGTCCGTGACAAAGGCAGCCGCGCTCCTCGGCTCGTCTCAACCACAGATCAGCAGCGTCGAAACGGGACGCTTCGCGGTGAGCGCCGATCGCGTCCGGTCCATGGCCCGTAGCTACACCTGCGCGGACGAGGCTCTGATCGATGCGCTCGCGGAGATGACCGGGGGACGGACCCGCGGTTGGTGGGACGAGTACCGCGACATGCTGCCGCCCGACACCCTCGACCTCGCGGAGCTGGAGCACCATGCCCGCGCGATGCGCACGGCATCGGTCATCCATATTCCAGGACTGCTCCAGACTCGGGCTCACGCGCATGCCGTCATCAGCGAAGGCGTCCCCGCGCTCACACCACCCGAGATCGAGCACCGCGTCTCGTACCGCATCAAGCGGCAGGTGGTGCTGTACGGCGAGAACCCGACACCGCTCACGGCGATCGTCCATGAGGCCGCCCTACGTATGGGCTTCGGCGGATCGGAGGTGGCTCGTGCGCAACTGCACAGCCTCCTCGCCATGAGCGAACGGGAACACATCACCGTCCTGGTGATCCCGTTCGGTGTCGGCGCTTTCCCCGGTTCGGGCCAGAACATCCATTACATGGCCGACACGGTCCCGGCCCTCGACACGGTCCAACTCGATTCAGAACATGGCGCCGAGTTCCTCGATACCCCACCGCAGTTGGCGAAGTACCAGACCCTCCTGGACCGTATGGAGGGTTGTAGCCTCAAGCCAGCAGCGTCTCGTGTGCTGATCCGCCGGATCGCGGAAGACATCTGACAGAAGGGTCACCCATGTCCGTCCTCAACTGGCAGAAATCCTCGTTCAGCGCCAACGCGAACAGCTGCGTCAACGTCTCCGCGTCCGACGACGGCACCGTCAAGATCCGCGAGAGCGACGACCCCGACACCATCGTCACCACCACACCCGAAAAGCTCCGCGCCTTCATACTCGGCGTCAAAGCAGGGGAGTTCGACCACTTCGCCGACGCGGACGCCGACAGCCCGGCGCGGCAGCGGCTCGGCTCGGACCGGTAGCCGCCGACTCGGTCCGTCCCGGGTCTCCGGGCAAGACTGTCTGCGCGTCGCCGTCGACCGTCATGCCAACACGGTCCGGTCGGGCGACCCGTCCGCCTGCCATGCCGCCAGAGCCTCCTCCGCCTGATCCCACGGAGGCAGCTGTCCACCCCGCTCCCCGCGTACTCCACGCGCGCTCCGTGTACTCCCCGGAGACCGTGGGGAGACTGCCCGGAGACCACCCACGGGGAGACGGACGCCAGTCCGCCGGACCGCCGCGCAACGCGGCGCGCCGGGCGGGCGGGCGGCGGTAAGTGAGGACACGCACGGTTCACCCACATCTACAACACAGTTCCACGCAAGATCGGCTACAGAGTCATGGCGTTGCCTTTACTCTCTCCAAGGTCCCCCGCGCCGTGCGGCGAGGCCGGCGGACCGCACCACCCGGCACCGACACCCCCACCCGTCCTCGGCGTGAACTGATCAAGTAGCGGAGGCCAAGTCTTGGGCGACAACGAGATGTCCGTCTTCGGCGTCTCTCCGGCCGAGGAAGAGATCTACCGGCATTTTCTCCGTAATCCCGATACATCGGCGGACGACATCCACCTGTTGGTCCATACCGAACAGGACGACGCCAGGCGCAGCCTCGACCGGCTGCGGGAGCTGGGCCTGCTCCATCCCGACAGCAGTCACGAGTGCGTCTCCCCCGCCGACCCCGGTGTGGCGCTGGCCCGGCTGACGGACGCGCGTCTCAACGCGCTCCACGAGGAGCTGCGCCGCGTGATGCAGGCGCGTGACCTCGTCGACGGGCTGCGCGCCGAACAGGGCTCGCGGCTGCCCCCGGTGCAGGGCATCGAGCAGTTGGAGGGCCTGTCGGAGATACGGAACCGGATCGACGACCTCGCGTTCTTCGCGCGTGACGAGATCCTGTCCGTGGAGCCGTACACGAAACTCTCGGCCGAGAACATCGAACGGTCCCGCCCGCTGGACCTGCGATGTCTGCGGCGCGGCGTGCGCATCCGCAATGTGGTGCTCGCCGCCGCGCTGGACGACCTGCCGACCCGCGAGTACCTGCGCGAACTGGTCAAACGCGGAGCGCAGATCCGCGTCGCGGAGAACATCACGGAACGGATCCTGGTGTACGACGGCCGCACGGCCCTGGTGCCGGTGGACCCCCAGAACACCGCACGCGGGGCGCTGCTGGCCCACAAGAGCGGACTCGTCTCCAACATCATCGCCCTGTTCGAGAAGATCTGGACGCAGGCGGACGACCTCCTGACCGTCACGAAGGAGGCGTCCGACGCGGTGGACGGGCTCAGCGAGATCGAACAGCAGGTGCTGATCTCGATGTGCACGGTGGGCAAGGACGAGGCGGGCGCCCGTGAACTGGGCATCTCGGTCCGCACCTACCGAAGACATGTGGCGGACCTCCTCCAGTCCCTGGGCGCCGCCAGCCGCGCACAGGGCGCGCTGCTGGCCCGCGAACGGGGCTGGATCTGAACGACGGCGGAATCGCCCGGAAGGCGGACGACGAGGTCCGCGACGCGATCAGCTCTGTTCCGCCCAGCCCCACAGCGCCGTGTCCGACAGGACCGCGCGGACCGCCCGGTGGATGTCGGTGTCGGTCGTCGCACCGTCCCGCGCGATCCACAGGCGGATCCGGTCCTCGGCGGCCTCCGGCACGCATCTCCAGTGGGCGGGCAGCAGGCCGAGCAGGCGGATGACCGTCGTTTCGGCGGACGGGGCGGTGCTGTCCTCGCGGACCGTCACCACCTCCACGTAGCCGGGGGTGTCCTCGACGTCCCACTGGGCCGTCATCATCACCGTGTCTCCTTGGACAGTTGCCTGACGGCCGTCGCCATGGCCGCGATACCGGCCGGCAGGGCGGTCCGCACGTCGGGGGCGAATTCGGCCGAGTGGTTGGGCGGTACCGGCCGGGCGGCGGAGTGCGCCTCGCGCCACTGCCGCGGCGATGTCGTACCGACCATCCAGTATGCCGTCCGCACACCGTCGACCGCGAAGCGCGGGAAGTCCTCGGTGGCCATGGAGCCCGGCCAGTCCAGCACCCGGTGTCTGCCGAACTCCCGCTCGTGGGCGGCGCGTACGGTCGCCGTGGCCGCCGGGTCGGGAAGCAGTGCCGGGGAGCGGGAGGCCAGCGTGATGTCGGGGTCCTCGGCGCATCCGGAGGCGGCGCACTCGGCCCGTACGATCCGTCTCGCCGCTTCCACGGCCCGCTCCAGGGCCTGGTCGGTCGCCGCGCGAACGGTGATGCTCAGCTCCGCCTCGTCGGGGACGACGTTGCCCCGGCTGCCCGCGCGCAGGGAGCCGACGGTCAGGACGACCTGGTCGGAGGGCGCCGTCTCGCGGGAGACGACCGTCTGCAGGCGCATGACGGTCGCGGCGGCCGTCACG
This sequence comes from Streptomyces sp. S4.7, assembly GCF_010384365.1. Taxonomy (NCBI): domain Bacteria; kingdom Bacillati; phylum Actinomycetota; class Actinomycetes; order Kitasatosporales; family Streptomycetaceae; genus Streptomyces; species Streptomyces sp. S4.7. Next base: position 2,855,938 of record NZ_CP048397.1, read on the forward strand.
ACGGGGTCCACGGTGAGCTGCGGGGTGCCTGCGTGGCCGCCGCGGCCGTGGATGACGACGTCCAGCGCGGCGCTCGCCGCCATCATCGGGCCCCGGCCGTGCGCGAGGGTCCCGGCGGGCAGGGGCGCGGTGTGCTGGGCGAGGACGGTGTCGGGGATGCCGAACCGCTCGTAGAGACCGTCCGCGAGCATCGCGTCCGCACCCTCCAGGGTCTCCTCGGCGGGCTGGCCGACGACGAAAAGGGTCCCGTTCCAGGTGTCCGTCTCCGCCGCGAGCAGGGCGAACGCGCCCGCGGCGGACGCCAGATGGAGGTCGTGGCCGCAGGCGTGCATGGTGCCGGGCACGGTGCTCGCGTACGCCAGGCCGGTGCGTTCCGCGATCGGCAGGGCGTCCAGTTCGGCGCGGATCAGGAGGGTCGGTCCCGGTCCGTTGCGCAGGGCACCGACGACGCCGTGGCCCCCGATGCCGCGGGTGACGGTGGCGCCGTCGCCCTCCAGTTGGGCGGCGAAGCGTGCGGCGGTCCTGGTCTCGGCGCCGGACAGCTCCGGGTGGGCGTGCAGTTCGAGATAGAGCCCGAGGGCGGCCCGCAGGGTCTCGCGCGGCACGGCGGCGGGGCCGACGGACGCGGAATCCGGTTCCGGTGCGGGCGTGGATGCTCGGAGTGTGTCCCCGTTCGGCGCGTCGGTCATGCGCCGCTCACCTCCTTGCTTGGATCTGCTTGAGCATTACTTGAGGTTCGAGCGTGCGTCAGAGCACGCGCACCCGCGTTGCGTTCCGCTGACACCAGGTGTCAGCGATGTGACAGCGAAAGCCGGGCCCAACTGACAGCGCCCACCGGTGGAATGGGGCCATCGCAAGGGAGCTGCACCGGACAGGCCGGTGGAGCCCCGGTGACCGAAGGAGACCCTCATGGCCCCGAAGACCGTTCTCGCCACCCTCGCCGACGAGATCCTGGAGCTCGAGTCGGAGACCTTCGAGATCTCGGACTACTCGGACGCGTCCGAGGTCGTCCTCGCCGGTTCCACGTCGTGCTCCTCGACGTCCACCTGCTCCAGCACCACCAGCACCACCTCCTGCTCCGCCTGATCCGGCTTCGCAGTCAGGGTCTGTTCGGATCCCGCCGGCCCCTTTCCCCGTGGGTACACCCACCGGGCGAGGGGCCGGCTGCCGTCGTGCCGGGGGCCCGGCGGCCCGTAACGCCCCGGGAGGACCCGGGGAGTTGCGGGAGGGGTGCTACGGGAACGGATGCGGAACCGCCTTGATGTCCGACTCCGGCAGGTCGTCCGTACGCCGTCCGGCCACCCGCAGCGCCGTCCGCAGTCTCGGCATCAGCAGGGCGCGCTGCCGCGTCCACCCGAAGTCCAGCGGCAGCAGACCGGGCACGAGTGTGCTGACCGTGTGCAGCCCCATCCGCCGCTGCTCCGGCGTCGTCTGGTCCACGGCGATCACGTCGTACCCCGCGCCCGCCAACTGATCGCGCAGCAGCCGCAGATCGTCCAGCAGATCGCCGGTGCGCGGCCGGACCGGGGCCCAGTCGGCGTACGTCTCACCGAGCGTGCGCACGGCGGTCGGCTCCAGGTACTCACGCGCGTGCCGCGCCATCTCCGGCAGGCCGTAGAGCTGCGCGTGGTCCTTGAGATGCAGCACCTTGCGGAAGTCGCCCGCCATGTCGCGCAGCTCGCCCTCGCGTTCGGCGACCTGGTAGGGCAGGTGCGGTATGTAGGTGAGGACTTCGGACAGCGCGGCGTCGACCGTGCCCTCCGGGTCGAAGCCGGCGGCGGCGCTGAAGGACAGGGTGCCGAGCCCGCCGTCGCGCCGCACGGCGAGGGCCGTGACCACGGGCACGGCGAGATCCATCCGGGTGTCGAAGGCGTGCACGTCGTACCCGTGCAGCGCGGCCCGGTCCAGCATCGTGCGGATCGTGCCGCTGCCGCACGAGCCGAGGTCGATCTCGGTGAGCCTGGCGCGGCCGTACCAGGCGAGCAGGAACGCGTCGCGTTCGATCAGCTCCAGCAGGCCGAAGAGGATCGCCTCCTCCAGACTCCCGCCGGTGGCGCAGCCGTTGGAGCACTCGAAGACGAAGTTGTCGGCCTCGACGCCCGCGCTGTAGTGCGCCAGACGCGCGGGGACGAGGATCGGGCGTTCGTCGCGCAGTGAGTGGCCCCACACCCAGGGGATCGGCCGGTCCGGGTCGAACGGGCTGACCAGGTGGTCCTTCTCGTACGTGGCGTCCGAGTAGAAGCCGCGGTCCGCCGGGTCGAGCGCGTCGGCCGCGAGGTTGTTGTACGAGTCGACGACCGGGCTCGTGCCGCGGCGGCGGTGGGTGCCCGCGTACCGCTCAAGCCCTTCCAGGAAGGCCAGGGTCCGGCTGGTGGAGTAGCTGTTGGCCTGGCCGCTCCAGGTGACGTCGTTGAGACCGGCGTAGCCCCGTACGAAATTGGTGCCCGCGACGGGGGCGGTCGTGGTGGACGTCGGGTTGATCCAGGTGTCCGAACCGAGCGCGCCGCAGACGGGGTTGGCGAGCGCGGCGGTCGGCAGCGGGTACGAGCCGAGCGGGTGCAGCCGGTAGCCGTCCGGGTCCGGCTTGGGCTTGGCCGTCAGCCGCATGCGGGCGGACTCGGCGGTGTCCGGGCGCTCGGGGACGCAGGAGGGGCAGATCGGTTCGGGCAGCAGCGGGAACGTCGCCAGGGCGAGCGTGCCGAGGTCGATCCGGGTGACCTGCGGCAGCTCCCGGTCGGGGGCGCCGGTGGCGGGCGGGGTGAACTCCCCCGTGCGGACGGCGAGATACGCCGCCCAGACCGCGTCCACGGTGTAGTCGGTGAGCAGCGGCCAGTCGGCGCAGCCGCGCGGTTCGTGGCCCAGTTCCAGCGCCTCGCGCTCGGAGCGGCTGCGCAGCCGCTGCCAGCGGATGGCGAGGCACTGGCCGCAGGCGGTGCCCGCCTCGGTGCCCCACGGCCCGACGAGGACGGCGCGCGCGGTGAGCTGGACATTGGCCCGGGGGCGTACGGCGGCGTACGGGTCGGGGAGCCCGAAGCCGAGGACGTCGGCGGCGCCGAGCGGCACCACGAGCGGTGCGGGCAGAGCTCCTTCGGCGGACGCGGTGGACGCGGCGGCCTCGAACCGTACGTCCAGGGCGTGTTGGAGGTGAGCGCGGCCGCGCTCCAGAGGGCTGCCGTCGGCGGGGGCCACAGCCGCCCCCGCCTCCTCCCCCGCGGCTGTTCCCGTGGCCGTCCCCGTCGTCATGACTGGTCGCTCCAGCGGAAGGTCTTGAGCGCGATCGCGCCGAAGACGACGGCGAAGGCCGTGATGCCGCCGCAGGCCACCAGGATGTCGCCGCCGCCCCCGTCACCGGTGATGGCGGCGGAGATGCCGTCGTTGAAGTAGCGCAGCGGCAGGACCAGCGACAGGTCTCGCATCCACCCGGGCATCGCGTCGAGCGGGAAGAAGGACCCGGAGAGGAACGCCATCGGCACCATCAGGCAGTTGGCGACGGCGGCGACCGCCTCGGGTGTCCTCGCGAACGAGCCGACGATCACGCCGACCGCGAGGAACGCGGTGATGCCGAGGAACAGCACCGGCAGCGCCAGCGGCCAGCTGCCCGCCGGTTCGAGACCGAAGAACGGCAGCATCGCGACGAGCACGAACATCGCGGCCTGCACGGTGCCGATGGCGAGCGCCAGCACGTAGCGCGAGCCGAGGATCGTCGGCAGCGGGGTCGGCGTCATCCGGATCAGCCGCAGGAGGTCGTCGCGGCGCCACTGCATGATGACGAACCCGACGCCGAAGACGGCGGCGTTGGCGACACCCCACGACAGCACACCGGGGGCGATGTAGTTGATGTAGGGGCGCCCGCTCTCCTCGACCGTCATGCCGTGGAAGATCAGGCCGAAGACGATCAGGAAGAGGAGGGGGAAGGCGAAGGTGAAGAAGAGGGTGGTCTTGTCGCGCGTGTACGCCTTGTAACCGGCCTTGCTCAGCGCGGAGTAGGCGCTCATGGCGCGTGGGCGCGCCGTGGTCGTGGTCGTACCGGGACCGGGCGGGTTGCCGGTGGCGCTCGTGGTGCTCATCGTGTCGGTGCTCCGTCTCTCAGTGCGGGCGTCGGGGTCCGGGGCGTCGGGGCGGGTCGTGTTCCGGAAGAGGCGCCGTCCGCCCGGAGGGTGGGGTTCACGGCGTCTGGTGCGTGCGATCGCGAGGCGGAGGATCGCCCTCGTACCGGGCGTACTCGGGCGACTCCGACAACGCGGTGAGCGCGCGTGCCAGGCGTCGTGAGCCGGACGGGACCTTCACAACACGCCCTGGGCCTGCGGGCTGCCGGTCAGTTCGAGGTACACGTCCTCCAGGCTGGCGGTGCGTGTCTGTACGCCGTGCAGTCCGGCGAGCGCGTCGACCGCCGACAGCACCGGACCCGAGTCCTCGGTCTCCAGCACGATCGAGTCGCCGTCCTCGGTGGCCCGCAGCACACCGGGGATGGCCCGCGCGTCGGTGAGTGAGAGCCGGTCGGCGGGGACCACCAGCCGGGTGAGCGAGCTGCTGGCGGCGACCAGCTTGCCCGGGGTGTCCAGCGCGACGATCCTGCCGTCGACGACGATCGCGACGCGGTCGCAGAGCGCCTCGGCCTCGTCCAGGTGGTGGGTGGTGTAGACGATGGTCCGCCCGGCGCCCTTGAGCGCGCGCAGCACCTGCCACAGCGCGCGGCGGGCCTGCGGGTCGAGCGCGGCCGTCGGCTCGTCGAGGAAGATCAGCTCGGGGTCGTGGACGAGCGCGGACGCGATGGCCAGCCGCTGGCGCTGGCCGCCGGAGAGGTCGTCGACGCGGACGTCGCCCTGTTCGGCGAGGCCGACGGCGGCGAGTCCGCGCGTCGCGGCCTCCCGGTCGGCCCGGTAGAGCGCGGCGACCGTCTCCAGGTGCTCGCGCGCCGTGAGTCGTACGAAGAAGGCGGACGCCTGCGTCTGCACGCCGAGCCGGGGCAGCAGTTCGGGGTCGCGCGGCCAGGGGTGCCGGCCGAGGACGGTGACCGAGCCCGAGTCGGGTCGGCGCAGGCCCTCCATGATCTCGACGAGGGTCGTCTTGCCGGCCCCGTTGGGGCCGAGCAGCCCGAAGAACTCACCGCGCGGGACGGTCAGCGAGATGCCGTCGACGGCCCGCTTCTCCCCGTACCGCTTGTGGATCGTGTCGAGGACGACGGCGGGTCCTTCGGTGGAGTCGCCGGCGGAGCCGTCGGCGGGGGTGGGGGTCATGCGGGTCTCCTTGCGGGCGGGACGGGTGTGACGGGTGCGGATGCGGGCTCAGTCGGCGACGAGATGGACGACCAGCGCGACGACGGCCGCCACGATGCCGGCGAGGGCGAGCAGCGAGCCCGCCGTGTAGCCGAGGTAGGCGGTACGGGCCCGGCGCGGGTACGCCTTCGCCGCCGGATCGCGCCGCACGGCCAGCCGTACGTACTCCCGGCTGGACGCGGCCAGAGCGGTCGCGCCGCACAGTTGCGCGGCGATCTTGTACCCGTCGAGCGGCGGGAACGGTACGAGCATGGCCAGCGCCTGCACACTGCCGAGGAGCAGCAGCCCGGCCAGCGCCTCGCCGGTGGCGTCGTCCACCGGCACGAAGAGCCAGACCGCGCAGAACGGCAGCAGCACGGCGAGATTCATCACCGCGCCCGCGACGGCGGTCGCGATCCGGTGCCAACGCGTTCGCAGATACAGGTAGTTGTCGACCGTGCAGTACATGATCACGACGGGCAGGCGCCAGCGCAGTCCGATCTCGGCGACCTGCCCGCCGTAGCGTCTCGCCACCACCCCGTGGGCCAGCTCGTGCAGCGCGGTGCTGAACCAGAGCAGCGCGGCGACGCCGGCGAGCAGGACCGGGTTGGTGAAGAGAGCCGACGCGCCGTCGACGAGTTCGCCGAGCCGCGCGACCGCGACCACTTCCATGGCGGTGATCAGCAGGAGCAGCGGGACCATGAAGGGCGTGGCGAGCAGGAAGCCGACGGCGCGGTGGAGCCGGTCGGCCGTCGCGTCGGCGTCGGCGACCAGCGGGAGCGTGCCACGCAGCAGGGTGCGCTTCGCCGGCTCGTCGGCGGTGGCGGCGGTCCCGGCCGTCTCGGCGGGCGGGGCCGCGGGGCCGCCCTCCAGCAGCCCCCGGACCCCCAGCATGCCCAGCAGCCGCTGCCAGTTGGCGTCGCCGAGGCGCTTGCCGTACTCCGCCGCGTACTCCGCGCCCAGCTCCTCCAGACCGCGCGTACCGTCCATGCGCGCCATCAGGAAGTGTTCCTTGACCCCGACCTCGTACGACTTGCCGCTCCGCGGGTTCTTGACGAGGTGCACGCTCCTGGCGCCGAGCAGGAACTCGTCGCTGACCAGCACGTCGGGACGCAGAGCCGGACGGTACCGGTCGGTCGGGACACGGTCCGCGGGAGCGGTCATGGCGCGGCCACCGCCTCCGCCTCCGTCTCGGGCTCCGTCCCGGACCTGGCCGGTGCGACGGACTCCCGCAGCGTCCGGCCCAGTACGTGCGAGAGATACGCCTCGTCGCGGATGGTGACGTGCAGCCGGTTGTTGGTCATGTGCATGTACGGGGACAGCAGCAGCGGCAGCGCGACCGCCGGGTCCGTCACCCGCTCGTCCCGCTCCCCGTCCCAGGACCGGAACACCAGGTCGCCGTCGAGGGTCAGCTTCCGTGCGCGGCGCTCCAGTTCGGCGCAGTGCTCGGCCCAGCCCGCCAGGAAGCCGGGCAGCCGGCCGGGCTCACCGGCGCCGACGGCCGCCCTGATACGGGCGAAGTGGCTGGTGAGACCGGGGGCCATCGCCGCGTAGTTCTTGTCGTACTCGACGGTCCCGATGAAGCCCGTGCCGGGGAACGCCGTGTGCCAGAACTCGTAGTAGCTCTCCAGGTAGTCGGTCAGCTCACGGTCCTCGGGCAGGAAGGTCCCCGACATGACCATCATCAGCTGCGCGGACGTGCCGAGCAGCACGGTCCGCAGGTGGAGGTTCTTGGTGCGCAGGGCCTCGATGACCAGATCGCTGGAGTGCCTGAAGTGCCACTCGGCCAGCTCGATCCCGGCGGGGCCGCCGTACTTGCCGTACTCCGGCTCGTACGGCTCGGCGCTGCGCGAGTTGTTGGGGCGCAGATTCATCCGGCCCTTGTCGTCCATGTAGTGGCCGCGCTCGCTGCCGGGGAACTCGATCTCGAACAGCGTGTTGTAGAAGTCGTTGAGGAACCCGGAGTCCACCTCGTACAGCGCCGGGCGCTCGGCCAGGAAGGTGTCGACGGCCTGCTCGGTGCGGGCGCGTACGGCGGGGGCCGCCGCCTCGCTGACGGGCTTGAGGCGCAGCCGTACGTGCGGGCCTTCGAGCCAGTAGTTCATGAAGAAGTAGTTGTCGATCAGGCCTTCCGCCTCCAGCTCGGCGACGAGCGGACGCACGCACTGGAGCAGGAAGGGCCGCGGGTTGGCGGCGTAGAAGACGTGCGTGGCCTGCCAGGGGCCGGGGGCGGTCATGAGGCGTCCCTCCGTGCGGAGTCGGCGGACACGAGCTCCGCGGATACGAGTTCGGGAATGTCCGGGACACGCTCGGGCGCCCCGGCCAGCGTTTCGACGGCCAGTTCGGCGACATGGGCGCCGCGGTCGGAGACGGCGTGCAGCCCGTCCTCGTCCGGCAGCATCTCGCGGAACACCACGCGGGCCTCGGCCGTCCTGAGCAGCGCCTCGAACGCGGTGAGCGAGAGCGCGCTGTCGAAGTCCAGATACTGCGGCTTGGCGCCCGTCGCACCGCGCGCCCCGGTGTCCGAGACGGTCACGAAGACCCGGTCCGGCAGCCCGGTCGCGCGCCGGAAGCGGTGCCAGCCGAGGAACCACTCGTCGTCGGACGTCCCCGGCGTGTGCAGCGGGAGCTCGGCGGCGGGCGCGCTCCAGCTGCGCCTGCTCAGTACGACGCTGCCGTGCCGCACCCTCGGCCTGCGGGTGACTCCGCCCACCGGCGCGCTCTCCGGGACCCCGCCCCACACGTTGAGCGGGGCCATCGAGGTCGGCGAGAGGAGCAGCAGGGTGCGGGGCAGCTCGGGCAGGGCGAGCGGCACGAGATAGCCGAGGTAGACGGGGACGACCTCGCGGCCGAGCCGTGTCGAGCGCAGCACCAGCCGGTCGTCGGTCTCATCGTGCTCGATGTACAGGTCGTCGAGGTGGATCCGGTACTCCTGCGGCAGCGTGCCGCTCTCGCCGGGGCAGACGATCTCGTACTCGGTGAGCCGCCCGTGCAGATTGAGGTTGCTGGTGACCGTGCCACCGGTGACCTCGGCGAACACCGCGCCCGGCGGGCGCACTTGGTCCGCGGCGGCCAGCAGGGCGGTGTCGAGCCCTTCGAAGCACTGGGTGAAACGGCTGAAGGGGAAGGACAGTCCGCCGTAGGAGCGGTTGAGGACGATCAGCGGGTCGTGCGGGCGGTCGGCGAGCTGGATGTGGTGGCTCATCGGCGCGAACTTCGGTGCGGCCGGGGCGAGTTCCGCGGTGATGTCGGCGAGGAATCCGGCGTCGAGATCGATGTCGGCGTCCGATTCCTCAGCCCCGGAGGCCCAGAGCGCGCGCATCTTGTCGATGAACATCTGCCGCGCCGAGTCGATGGCCTTCAGCTGCGGCAGCCCGAGCCAGTTCACCTCGGGTACGTACCGGCCGTCCGCGTCGAAGGTCGTACGGCTCGCGGTGAACGTCATGTACTGGTCGAAGAAGTCCTCGTGGAAGTCGTGCACCAGCTTGAGGAGATCGTCGCAGCGCCCGCCCTGTCCGTACCTCGCGAGGAAGAAGCCCCTGAACGTGACGCGCTGGGGCAGTGTCAGATCGAAGGCCGGCAGTACGCCCTCCACCCGGCCGAGCGGCTCCGCCGTCAGCTCGCGCCAGGCGCCGAGGTCCATCGACGTCTCACGCCCGGCCGCCGCGTCCTCGTACAGCAGGGTCTGCGGCACCCGCGGCTTCTCGGCGCCCAGTTCCAGCTGGACGTCGCCGAGCGTGGCCCGGAGCGCGGCGAGCACCTCACGGCGCTCGGCGGGCTCCGCCCCCGCGAACCGGTCGGTCAGCGCCACGGCCTCGTCCAGCCGGTCCGCCAGTCCGGTGGCCCACGGCCGGTCCAGCTCGCGCAGCGACCGCTGGAAGGCGCGCAGCGGGTCGGTGTCGTGAACGGCCGTGCGCAGCGCGGGTACTTGGACCATGCCGAGGTCCAGCAGCGCGGCGAGGTACTGCTCGACCTCCGCCGCCCCCGCCCCGGCGTCCTCGGCGAGCCATGCCGCCAGCTCGCCGTAGCGCAGCGCCGGGTTCTCCTCGAAGAAGTCGAGCAGCCGCTCCAGGGTGCCGCTGCGGCGCAGGAAGAACAGCCGGTCCTTCACGGCGTCGAAGGTGACGGCGGTGTCGTCGTCGCCGGTGGTGATCCAGCGGCGCACGTAACGCACCCGGTCGTCGTCCCTGCCCCAGCCGGACGCGGGGGCGACGGGCAGATCGGCGCGGCGTACGGGATCGGCGATGACGCACTCGGCGAGGCGGCCCAGCGCGACGACGTTGAGCCGCGCGTGCCCGGTCCACTTCTCGGCGAACCGCACCTCGAAGCCGTCCCCGCCGGCCGAGCCGTCCCGGGACTCGTCGAACTCACCGAGCGCGACCCCGGTGAACGTGGAGAACGGGCTGGTCTTGCAGACGGTGCGGTAGAGGTACGACAGCAGCGACCGCTCGATCTTCCTGCGGCGCTTGTCGGGCTTGCCCTCCCCCTTCACGAACGCGTCGATCTGCGCGTCGAGCGTCGGCGAGGCCAGCAGCAGCCCCTTGCGCAGCCGCTCCTCCCCCGCGACGGCGCGCAGCGCGGCGCGCGCATCGGCGCTCTCGCCCGCGAACAGCTCCGCGCCGGTGGCCCGCAGCGCGGCCAGGTCCCGGCGGTCGAGCAGCCACCGCGACAGGGCCTCGCCCGCCGCCGCGTCGCGCCCCGCGACCAGCGCGAGGGCCTCGCCGGGCCGCTGCGGCAGCCGGTTGTTGAACACCTCGCGGCGCAGCTTCAGCAGCGCGCGCCGGTCGGCGGCCTCGTCGGGCCCGGCGTCCGCGCCGTCACCGGTGCGGCCGACCAGATCGTGCAGCAGATCGCCGACGCGCTCCCCCGCCGCCCGCAGCCGCTCGTCCTCGGCGAGCACGGAGTCCGCCCAGCGGCGGCTCGCCGGGCAGCGCAGGGCGCGCACGGTCTCGATCGGCAGCCCGGCGACGCGCAGCATGAACGCGCGTCTCGGGTCCTGGTCCCGCGAATCGTAAACCTGGTCAGACATCATGCTTCCCCATCCGGTTGGTCATCGGCTCGGGCTCAGGCGATCTCGTACCGGAAGTCGGCGGGTGCGGGGCGCTCGTTGCCGATCATCATGATCAGGAGCGGGGCCTCGCCGGTGGCGTCGAGCCCCAACTCCTCGATGTAAGAGACGTTGTCGAAGCCCAGGGCGACACCGCAGCCCAGCTCCAGTGCGCTGCTCGCCGTGTAGAGGGACTGCGCGACGGCTCCGATGGTGGCGTTGACGAGGCGGTAGCCGCGGTCGCCGACGGCGTCGAGGACGGCGGAGGTACGGATCGTGGGCACCAGTACGGCGCCGGCCTGCTCCAGGTTGTAGTTGGAGAGGAAGTAGTTGCGCTGGAGGAATTCGCCGGGGCGGCCCGCCTTGACCAGCCGCAGCTCACGGGCGTCCGGGTCGTACTCGTAGGCGCCCGGCTCCACCCCCTCGACGTGGTTGACGAACGCGTACAGCTTCGTGAGCCGTACACCGTCGCCGCCCTCGCCCGTGCCGGTGTCGCCGCCGAGGCGTGAGCCCGCGGCGGACGCGGCGAGGCAGGCCGCCAGTTGTTCGCCCGTGACGGGCCGGCTCGCGTCGAAGCGGCCGAAGCTGCTGCGCCGGCGGCGCAGCACCGTCCGTACGTCGGCGGGCATCGGCCGCGGGGCGGGCAGCGCCGCGACCGGCAGGTCCGCGTCGGCCGGGGGTGCGGCGGCCGGGGCGAGCGCGCCGGGGGCGGGCCGTTCGGTGGCGTGCGCGGACGTCGCCTCCTGCATCCTCAGCAGCGCGTCGAAGGTGAAGACCTCGCGCGAACGCTCGACATCACGCCGTCGCACGGAGACGGACCCGGCGCCCGGCCCGGCGAGGCCCGGGGCCGGGCTCGAACCGCCTTGCGCGCATGCCCACTTGAGCGGGACGACCGCGAACACGCCCTCCTCCTCGCCCTGTACGCCCAGGAGCCTCTGGAGCCGCGCCTCGTCGAACCACATCGCCGGTTCGACCGCCAGCCCCCGCGCGCCCGCCCACATGCGCCAGGTCTGCACGGCGGCGCCGAGGTCCATGCTCACGGCGTGGAAGGAGAAGCTGTTGTACTTGAACGAGTTCTGCCAGTACTTGATGCCCAGGACCAGGTACTGGTCGGTGTCCGCTCCGTATCCGCCCAGCGACGCGCGCACCTCGCCGGACACGTCGCCGGTGAGCAGGCGCTGCATGGCGTGGTGGCGGGTGGAGTAGTAGTGCACGCCCGGCGTGACGGGCCCGCGCGGCCCGGAGACCCAGTAGACGCTCACGGGGTAGAGGCCGCCGCCGGAGGCGGAGCCGCGCGACCAGTTGGCGAGCGGGTAGAAGGGCAGGGCGCTCAGGTCGGTGTTGGCCTGGACGCCGAGCCGGCGGCCGGTCAGTCCGTAGGAGTCGAGGAGCATGCCGGAGAGCGACGTCAGGTCGAACGCCGCCTCGCCGGTGGCCGGGCCCCTCGCTCCCGCGCCGCCGCCGAAGGCGCGGTCCAGGCCGGCGTCCGCCGGATAGCCGGCGACGGGCAGCGGCAGGCTGTCGACCCCGGGGTAGTACTTCGCCTTGCGCGGGCCGTCGGACCAGTTGGGCACGAAATCGGCCGGTGCCATCGGGACCCGGCCCCGCTGCATGATCGCGGCGGCGTAGTCATGGGCGTACCCCATGGTGGGACTCCTCTCGGGGGTTCGGGTCAGGGGAAGGGGTGCGGCGCCGGGTTCAGGTCGGCGTCGGTCAGGTCGCGTTCCCGCATCCCCGCCTCGCGCAGCGCGGTGCGCAACCGGGGCAGGCCGAGCGCGCGCTGCCGGGTCCACCCGAAGTCGATGGGCAGCAGGCCGGGGACGATCACGGAGACCGTCGTCAGGCCGAGGTCACGCTGTTCGGGCATCGTCTGGTCGACGACGACCACGTCGAATCCCTCGTCGGTGACGGCACTCACGCACCGCGTGAGGTCCTCGCGCAGATCGTCGGAGACGGGCGGCAGGGATCCGTCACCGTACGCCTGCGCCAAAGACCGCTTCGGCGGCCGGGGCGCGCCCGGCTCGCCGATCAGGAAGTGGGCGTTGTCGCCCATCTCCGGGATGCCGTAGGCGAGCGGGTGGTCGTGCAGCGCCGCGACCTTGTCGTAGTCGGTGGCCATGGCGCGCAGCCTGTCCTCGTCGCGTTCGGTACGGCCCTGGAGGTTGACGGCGTCGGTGGCGATCTCGCACAGCGCCCCGGCGAGCGCGGACTCGGGGTCGAGTCCGGCGCCCGCGCCGAAGCACATCCGGCCCCTGCCGCCGTCGGGGCGGACGGCGACACCGGTGATGACGGGGATCGGGAAGCTGATCCGGGTGTCGAAGAAGCGGGCCTCGTAGCCGTACATCTCCAGGCGGTCGACCATCTGCCGGGTGGCGGCGCGGGTGCTGGTGCGCGGGTCGAGTTCGGGCAGGGCGGCCTGTCCGTACCAGGTGAGGAGGAAGGCGTCGCGTTCCACGACCTCCATGAGGCCGAAGTACACGGCCTCCTCCATACAGCCGCCGGACGCGCAGCCGTTGGAGCTCTCCTGCACGAACCGGTTCTCCAGACCGGGCGCGTGATAGTACGTCAGCACCTCCGGCACGAGAACGGGCTGCTGGTCGCGGAGCGAGTAGCCCCAGACCCAGGGAAGTTCACGGTCGGGGTGGAACGGGGTGACGCGCGGGTTGGCCTTGTGGAACTCCTCGGAGTACAGGCCGACTTCACGTGGATCGAGTGTGCGTTCACCGGCGGCCCGCAGACCGTTGAGCGAGCCGTGGACGCCCGCGACCTTGGCGCGCGAACGCATCCCGGCGTACCGCTCCAGCCCCTCCAGGACACCGATGCGCACACTCTGCGCGAAGGTGTCGGCGTGGCCGCCCCAGAACGTCTCACGCAGGTAGTCGCCGCTGCGCATGGAGAAGCAGCCGATGGTGGCCGAGGTCGAGGCGGAGGAGATGTCCTGCACGACGGAGGGGCCGAGGGAGCCGCAGACGGGGTTGGCGTACGGCTCCACGGGCAGTTCGTACGCGCTGATGTCGCGCAGCCGGAAGCTCCCCGGCTTGTGCTTGGGCGCGGGGTTGAGCGTGAGGACGGCCGCCTCGGCGGTGTCCTCCTCGGCGCGTCCGCAGCGCGGGCACTCGGGGTCGGGCACGAGCGGGTAGTGCCGCACCTGAAGGGTCTGCAGGTCCACGAGGTGGACCGCCGGGAAGGAGCCGGTCGACGGCCCCTTCCCGGCGAGTCTGGCCGCGACGATCCCGGCGAGGGCGTCGGCGGTGAACGGGGTGATGTACGGGGACTCCCCGGCGGCCCTGGTGCCGGAGCCCAGCTCCAGGGCCTCGCGCAGCGCGACGGAGCGCACGCCCTGCCAGCGGCGGGCGAGACAGCGGGCGCAGGGGCGGTGCGTGGCCGCGCCGGGCTCCGGGAAGGGTCCGACGACCGCGTGCCGGCCGTAGAACCGGACGGGCACGGCGTCCCCCTGCTCCCCGCCGGCCGGCCCCTCGTCGACCGGTCCCTCGTGGGCGAAGGCGTCGTGGACGCCGAGCGGCGCGACGTCGAGCACGGGGGCGGGCCCGGAGGCCGCGTCGAGGCCGCGGCGCATCAGGGTGGCGAGGTCGTGGGCCGACCGCGCCCATGGCTCAACGGGCATCGGGCGCACCCTCCACGCCGGTGGTGACGGCGCCGTCGCGACCGGTGGCGGGACCGGTGGTGAGCAGGACGCGCGCCGTACTGATGCCGCCGGCGGGCAGGTCGGCCGGGGTGGTGGGGACGTACAGCACGTCGCGCCCGGCCTCGCGAAGCCGGTCGAGGACCGCGTCGAAGGTGGTGGCCGTCGCGTCGGCGGCGACCGGGTCGGCGGTCAACAGGACGGTGGCCGCGGCGAGTTCACCCATCAGCGGGTCGCCGGTGTCGACCGCGGTCGCCGGGTCCTCGGCGTCGAGCTGCACCTGGCCGATGAGGTCGCGCAGCGCGGCGCACGCGGCGGTGGTCCGGGAGAGCCCGGCCGCGACGGCCCAGCGTCCCAGCCCTTCGGGCCGGTCCCCTTCCACGCCGCCCGTCTCACGGGCCAGTACGACATGGGCGCCGGAGTGCTCCTGCTCGCCGAGGTCGACGAGTTCGGCCCGGATCCCCACGTTCGGCACCGACTTGAGCAGGAACACCAGTTCCGGGTCGGCGTCCGGCTCGCCGGCGGCCGGGGAGGTGACGAGCGCGCCCCGTGCCTCGCCGCGTACCGCGCGCAGCAGCGCGCCGTGGGCGAGCGCCGACAGCAGACCACGGCCCGCCGCCTCCTGCGGGGTGGGGCCCGCGCCCGCGCCGGCGGTGGTCGCCTGGTGCAGCCGCTCGGTGTTGTACGGGCCGAAGGGACGCACGGCGGCGGCCGGTACCTTTACGGACTCCTTGGTCAGCAGCGATGTCGCGGTGAGCCAGGCGCCGACCGCGTCGGCGCCCGCGCCGGTGCCGCCGCCCGTGGTCAGACGGTCGGGGAGGACCGCGTCGTCGGGTGCCGGGGCGCCGGGCGCGAGCGTCTCGGGGACGATGGGCACGACGTGCTCGACGTACGCCTCGGCAGCCGCGTACAGCGCGCGCAGCCGGGCGCCCGCCAGGTGGTGCACGTCGAAGGCGGCGATCCGCCTGCGCGGTCCGTGGCCGACGGCCAGCTCGACGCGGCTGATCTTGAGCGGGGTCTGGGTGAGGCTCTCGTCGTCGTACCGGCCGAAGACGCCGGTGAAGGGGCGCACCAGCACCGTACTGATCCGGTTGAGGTCCTCGACCAGCGCCTCGGCGTCGCCGGCGCTCTCCACGGTCGGCGTGACGGGCAGGGTCAGTCCGCCGGGCAGCGCGGGGCGCGGGGCCACGGCGGCGGGCGCGCACAGCGCGCAGCGCGGGTGGGGCTGGACGGGCTCGGCCATGACGTCGAGGGATTCGAGGTCCTGGACGAGAACCTGCCCCTCGGTCTCGGCGGGCAGCACACCGGTGGTGAGGCGGAAGATCTCGTAGCCGAGGAGGTTTCCGGACATCGCGGCGACGGGGCCGGTCGGCGCGGACCGTCCCGAGGCGCCGCCGGTGGCGCCGCCCGCGACCTCGCTCCAGATGTCGGCGGCCGTACCGGCGTCGGTGTTGCCGCCGAGGCGCAGTACCGCGCAGGACCAGCAGCCGGTCGAACCCGCCTTGCTGAGCGGCCCGGTGACCGACCTGCGGCCGAACGTCCAGGCGGGGATGAGGGTGGTGCCCTCCGGCACGCCCGCGAGAAGCAGGGCGTGGGTGCGGGCGGAGGCGTCGGGGCCGGTCACGACGACGACGTCGTAGCCGTCGAGCGCGCTCCAGCCGGGGTGCGCGGTGAGGCTGTCGAGGGTCACCGGGCAGTCCTGGGCGGCCAGTTCGGCGATCTCGGCGAGCAGGGTCGGGTCGCTGTCGGCGTCACCTTCGACGGCGAGGCCCGCGCAGCCGTTGCGGACGAGGCTCAGCGCGCACCAGCGGGCGACGGGGCCGGTGCCGAGGATCGCGACGCGGGTGGTGCGGTAGCGGCGGAAGCGGGCGAGGGCGCCGTCGGCGTAGTGGTCCGCGTAGGCGATCTGGGCGGCGAAGCGGGTGGTGACCGCGTCGGTGAGGGCGTCGGGGGCGCCGGACGCGTCCGAGGTGTCGGGGTCGGCTTCGTCCTCGGGTATGTCACGGGCGAAGCCGCGCTCGTAGAGCGTCTTGACCAGCTCGGCGGCCATGGCCTGCTGGGCGGGTCCGAAGCCCTGGCAGATGTCGCCGAGCCGGTGGTGGCCGGCGAGGTGCGGCACCATCAGCGAGGCGAACCGGTAGGCGGTGCGGCCGGTGAGGTGGAAACCGCCGTCGGCGTTGTGGAACAGGACCCCGCCGGGCGTCTCGGTGAACAGCACGTCCCGGCGGACACGGGGTCTGGTGCCGGCCAGGGCGTCGAAGGCGGACGCCACCGGGGTCCGGGCCGGGGCCGGGGCAGCCGGAGCGTCCGACGCCGAAGCGGACGCCGTCCCGGTCTGCTCTGCCGCCGGAGGCGCGACGGCCGTAGGAGTCGCTGTCGCTTCTGCAGCCATGGGATTCACACCTTCTGTATCGGTCGGGATCGGAACGGCGCGGTTCTGCGCGCGTACACACGGAGCAGTTCGTGCACCCGGTACGGGCCGGGCGGCCCTTCTTCCAGCAGTCCGGCGTCGGCGAGCCGGTCCAGTACGTCGTCCGCCTCGACGGGGGACATCCCGAGCACCCGCACGCCGTCCTCGGCCGTGAAGTCGTCGGGGAGCTGCGCGGCGACCTTCAGGAACGCCTCGACGAGCCGCGGGTCGAGCCGGTCGAGCGCCCCGCCCAGTACGCGGTGCACCGACAGCTCGGGCGAGTCGGCGAGTGAGAGCCGGGCCAGCGGGTCCTCCGCCAGCCAGCTGACGGAGTCGGCCAGCCGCAGCGCCGGCCGGGTGAGCAGCCGGGCCGACATGATGCGCAGCGCGAGCGGATGGTGACCGCAGGCTTCGGCGAGCCGGCGGGCCTCCTCCGGTTCCGCCTCGACGCGTTCGGCGCCGAGGACGGCGACCAGCAGCGCGTACGACTCCTCCTCGGTGAAGGTGCCGAGCCGCAGCACCCAGCCGCCGTGGGTGGCGACGAGACCGGCGAGACCGCGCCGGCTGGTGACGATCACCGCGCCGTCGGCGCCGGCCGGCAGCAGCGGTCTGACCTGGTCGGCGTCGACCACGTCGTCCAGCACGAGCAGGGCGCGTTCGCCGCGCACCTGGTCGCGCAGGGCGGCGGCCACCTCGGCAGCCGCGTCGTCGGGGCTGCGCGGCGTACCGTCCGGGGCGACCATCCGCACCATGAACAGGCCTGCCGGGAAACTGTTTCTGACCTGGTGGGCGAGGTGCCGGGCCAGCGCGGTCTTGCCGATTCCGGGTGCCCCCGACACCAGGAGGGTGACGGGTTCGTGGCCGGGCGCGGTCAGCCGCTCCAGCAGGGCGGTGGTCTCGGCCTCGCGCCCGGTGAAGGAGTGCACGGCCTCGACGGGTTCCACGGCGGCCGGCGGCGGCGCGGCGGGGGCGGTGGTGTGCCGGCGCTCGCCGTTGCCGGCGGAGGTGTACGCGGCGCCGGCGGGGTGGCGGTCGTCGGCGGGTCCGAGGTCCTCGCCGCGCAGGATGGCCAGTTCCAGCCGGCGAAGCGCGGGCGACGGGTCCACCCCCAGCTCGTCGTGCAGGTACTCCTTGACCATCCGGTACTCGGCGAGGGCCTCGGTCTGACGGCCCGTGCGGTACAGGGCCTCGATGAGCTGTTCGCGGAACCGCTCATGGCCGGGGTGGGCCCGGCTGGCGCTCCACAGCTCCACCAGCGCCTCGCCGCAGCGGCCGAGCAGCAGCTTGAGATCACAGGCGCGCTCCAGTGTCCGCAGCCGCTCCTCGACGAGCCGGGGGACTTCGTCGCGGTGCAGCACGTCGGAGCGGACATTGGCCAGTACGGAGCCCTCCCACAGCGACAACGCGCCTTTGAGCACGTGCAGTTCACTCTCCGGGTCGGCGACGTCCGCGGCACGCCGTACCTCTTCCCGGAAGCCGATCAGATCGAGGTGCCGGGGCCCGGCCGTGATCCGGTAGCCGCCGGGCACGGCCTCGATGGGGGTCTCGGTCACCCCGTGCTTGGTGAACAGCCGGCGCAGCCGCAGTACGCACGTCTGGAGCGCGGCACGGGAGGTGGCGGGCTGTTCCTCGCCCCACATGGTCCGCTGGAGGTAATCCGCGGAGACGACCGTGTTGGCGTGCAGGAGCAGCGAGGCGAGGAGGATGGTGGGCTTGGACGGCTGGAGGACGACAGTGTCGGGACCGTCCGTGATGCTGAGCGGCCCGAGGAGCTGAAACCGCACCGGCTACGCCTAGTCCCAGCCGTTGACAAGCTTGCAGAGCGTCAGGGCCTCGCCGGCCACCGTCTCGGGGAGGAAGGCGGCGGCCGTCTGGCACGCCGGCACCGGGTCGGGCGCGCTCGGCCCGGCGACGCGGGCGGAGGCCGAGGCGGTCCCCGCGGAGAGGGTCAGTGCGGCCGTACAGACACCAAGAGCGAGTGCGGTTCGTGCCGAGCGTACGGTGCGAGCGGTGCGCGAACGGGCCATGATCTTCTTGGAGTTGCAGTGCGGTACACCGAGCACAATTCCCCCTGTTGAATCGTTCCGTCGGACCGGATCGCTTTCCGGTGGCACGACCATGGCAGCGGGTGTCTCGAAATGGGGGGCCGGGGCGTGTCAGCTTGTTGCATCTACGCGCGCAGCTTGTTGTCAGCACCGCTCTGACCAGGGAGGACAAAAACAGCTCCGGTGGGCGTCGAGGACGCCCACCGGAGCCGAAAATCACCTAGGCCGGGCCGGTGGCGGCGGGTCGGTCACCGCCGGGCACCGCTAATCCGTGGCGATCGCATTCAGGACGTTCATCCGGCCCGCCCGGAACGCCGGGACGAGCGCGGCGAACAGTCCCACGAAGGCCGAGGCCACGAACACCCCGATGATGGTGGGCCACGGGATCTCCAGGACCTCCAGGCCCTCCAGGGCGAGGAGCTTCTGCGCCGCCGTGCCCCAGCCCATGCCCAGACCGAGGCCGAGCAGGGCTCCGAAGAGGGCGATGACGACCGACTCCAGCCGGATCATGCGCCGCAGCTGACGGCGCGACAGGCCGATCGCCCGCAGCAGTCCGATCTCCCGGGTCCGCTCCACGACCGACAGTGCCAGGGTGTTCACCACACCCAGCACCGCGACGATGATCGCGAGTCCGAGCAGACCGTAGACGATGTTGAGCAGTTGGCCGATCTGGTCCTTCAGGTCCTGCTTGAAGTCCGTCTGGTCCTGGACCTTGTACTGCGGGTACGCCGCCAGCGAGTCCTTCAGCGCCGCGTACGCCGCCTTCTCCTGGCCGTCCTCGGCCGCCGCGAACATGATCACGTTCTTCGGCATCTTCTCCGCGGGCAGATACCGCTCGGCGGTCGCTATGGAGGTGTACTTGGCGCCCTTGTCCACCGACACGTCGTCCGACGTGATCGCCGCGACCTTGAGTTTCGCGCTCTCGCCGCCCTTGAACGCGACGGTCAGCTCGTCCCCGACCTTGACGCCGTGCTCCTCGGCGAAGACGTCGCCGACGGACATCGAGTCCTTGTCGTACGCGGCGGACAGCTCGCCCGCGACGGTCTCGCGGCGCAGATCCTGCGCGTACGTCGAGTCGGCCGCAGCCAGGTCCTCGCTGACGGTCTTCCCGTCGGGCGTGGTCAGCTTCGCCTCGATCATCTTGTACTCGGTGACGTGCGCGATTCCGGGTGCCTTCTCCAGCGCCTCCTGGGCCTGCGGCACGATCGGCTGACCGGTGTCGGACTGGATGATGAAGTCCGCGCCGACGGTCTTGTCCAGCTCGTCCGTCGCCGAGGCGACCATCGACGAACCGACCACCGACAGACAGGCCACCAGGGCCAGGCCGATCATCAGGGCCGCGCCCGTGGCTCCCGTACGCCGCGGGTTGCGCAGCGCGTTGCGCTCGGCCATCCGGCCGACCGGGCCGAAGCCCCGCAGCACCGCGGTGCTCAGGATCCGGACGAAGAAGCCGGCGAGCAGCGGCCCGATGACGACGAAGCCGATGAGTGTGAGCACGACGCCCATGCCGAGGAACAGCGAGCCCTCGCTCGCCTTCTCGGCCCGCGTCGAGACGAGCAGCGCGGCGACACCACCGCCGGTGAGGATCAGACCGATCGTGCCCCGGATCCGTCCGGCGCGGCCGTCGGCCGGTGTACCGGCGTCACGCAGAGCCGCCATCGGCGAGATCTTCCCGGCCCTGCGGGCCGGTATGTACGCGGCGAGGACGGTGACGACGACGCCGAGCACCAGCCCGATCGCGGGAGTCGTCCACTTCACGGTGAGGTCCTGGGTGGACAGCTCCATGCCCATGGACGACATCAGTTCCATCAGTCCGACGGCCAGTCCCACACCCGCGGCGACACCGGCGACGGAGCCGACGACGCCGAGCAGGACGGCCTCCAGCAGCACCGAGCGGTTGACCTGCTTGCGACTGGACCCGATGGCCCGCATCAGACCGATCTCGCGGGTCCGCTGGGCGACCAGCATGGAGAAGGTGTTGACGATCAGGAAGATGCCGACGAGGAAGGCGATCCCGGCGAAGCCGAGCATCGCGTACTTCATCACGTCGAGGAACGAACCGACGCTGTCCCGGCCCGTGTCCGCCGTCTCCTTCTGCGTCTGGAGCTTGTACGTGCCCCCGAGCGATCCCGCCAGGTCCGCCTTCAGCTGGGCGTCGCTCACCCCGTCGTCGGCCACGACGTTGATCTGTGTGAACAGACCCGTCTCGCCGAGGAGTCCACGCTGGGCGGTCTCGGTGTCGAAGTAGAGGATGGTGGCGCCCGGGTTGGTCACCTTGAAGGTGGCGATGCCGACGATCTCCGCCCTGAGGTCGCCCGTGACCGCGATGGTGCGCAGCTCGTCGCCGAGCTTCAGGCCGTGCTTGTCCGCGGTGTCGGCGTCGACCATGACCTCGGTGGGACCGCGCGGGGCGTGGCCGGAGGTGATCTCCATCGACCTGAGGTCGTTGTCCGTCCAGTTGCCCGCGATCGTCGGGGCGCCGGAGGTCGCGCCCACGTTCTTGTTCTCCGTGTCGACGACCGTGACACTCATGCTGCTGACCGCGCCCTCGGCGGACTTCACGCCCGGCGACTTCTCGACGCGTCCGAGGACGGACGCCGGCAGCGACTCGGGCTTGCCCGTCTGCGACGGCGCTTCGTCGGCCGCCGCCGCGCCCTTGGGGCTGACGGTGACGTCGGACGACGTCGACGCGAAGAGCTTGTCGAACGTGGTGTTCATGGTGTCGGTGAAGACGAGCGTCCCCGAGACGAACGCCACCGACAGCAGGACGGCGACGGCGGAGAGCGCCATGCGGCCCTTGTGCGCGAGGAAGTTGCGCACGGAGGTCTTGACGACGGTCACGACGTCCGCCCCCGAGCGTCGAAGTTCTTCATCCGGTCGAGGACCTGCTCGGCGGTCGGGCTGCGCATCTCGTCGACGATCCGGCCGTCGGCGAGATACAGCACCCGGTCCGCGTAGGAGGCGGCGACCGGGTCGTGCGTGACCATCACCATGGTCTGTCCCAGCTCGTCCACCGACTTGCGCAGGAAGTTCAGCACCTCGGCGCCCGCCCGCGAGTCCAGGTTTCCGGTCGGTTCGTCACCGAAGATGATCTCGGGCCGGGCGGCGAGGGCGCGGGCGACGGCCACGCGCTGCTGCTGACCGCCGGAGAGCTGGGTCGGCCGGTGCTTGAGGCGCTCGGCCAGACCGACGGTCTCCACCACCCGCTGGAGCCACTGCCGGTCGGGCTTGCGGCCCGCTATGTCCATGGGCAGCGTGATGTTCTCCAGGGCGTTCAGCGTCGGCAGCAGGTTGTACGCCTGGAAGATGAAGCCGATCCGGTCCCTGCGCAGCTGGGTGAGCTTCTTGTCCTTGAGCTTCGTGATCTCGGTCTCGTCGAGATAGATCTCCCCCGAGGTCACGGTGTCGAGCCCGGCGAGGCAGTGCATCAGCGTCGACTTGCCTGAGCCCGACGGGCCCATGATCGCGGTGAACTGCCCGCGGGCGATGTCCACATCGACATGGTCGAGTGCGACGATCCGGGTCTCCCCCGAGCCGTACGCCTTGACGACCTGTCGCGCTCGCGCGGCGACGGCCAAGCCCCCTCCCGTGCCCCCGTGCTTGGGGATGGTCACAGCCGTTGTCACGGTAAGTCTCCTAAGTCCGTCGAAAATCAGGCGTCGTGAGGCACGCTGCGCGCCCCGCGCTGTGTGGTGGTGTGCCGATGTGTTCGTGGTGCGACGGGTGGTCGCGCGACGTGGTGTCGCGCGACCGGCCGTCGTGCGGCAGACGGGCCGGTGACTGCTCCCGCCGGCTCCGACCTGAGTCTGCGCCCCCGAGACCCTCCGGCGCGCTGGGGAAAAACTCAGACTTCTGCTGGGGTTTTCCTCAGGATTTCCGGGTGGTAGCCCCCCTCGGGCCCGCTCCCCCTCACCGCCCGGCCCCCCGACCGGCCTCCCCTGCGGTGTAAGACCAACTTAAAGAACGGGCCCGCCTCTTCTCCTCCTCCAGCGGGACGAACCGTCCCTGGCCGTAAGTAGGGAGAACCACCTAAGGGCTCTCCACCCTCAGGTGGAGCCGTCCTGAGGGTTCCCTCCGGGACGAAGACTGCACCCTGCCACGACGAGAAGGTCAAGTGAGATGGTGTCCGGGGAGATACCTGCATAGGGAAGGGATCCTGTGACCGCCATACCCGAGCGCGCCGCACCCGAGCGCCGCCGCGGTCCCGTCGTCGCCGCCCTGATGCTCGGCATGGCACTGGCGGCGCTCGACGGCACGATCCTTGCCACCGCCGTCCCGCAGATCGTCGGAGACCTCGGCGGCTTCTCCGTCTTCTCCTGGCTCTTCTCCGGCTATCTGCTCGCCGCGACGGTCACCCTGCCCGTGTACGGAAAGCTCTCCGACACCTTCGGCCGCAAGCCCGTGCTGATCGCGGGCATCATCCTCTTCCTCATCGGCTCGGTCCTCTGCGCCACCGCGTGGAACATGGGATCCCTGATCGCCTTCCGCGTCGTACAGGGCCTCGGCGGCGGCGCGATCCAGGGCACCGTGCAGACCATCGCCGCCGACCTCTACCCCCTGAAGGAACGCCCCAAGATCCAGGCCAGACTCTCCACCGTCTGGGCCGCGTCCTCCATAGCGGGCCCGGCGGTCGGCGGACTGCTCGCGGGGTACGCGGACTGGCGCTGGATCTTCCTGATCAATCTGCCGGTGGGCGCGCTCGCGCTCTACCTCACCGTCCGCCACCTCCACGAGCCCGGCCGCACGCGCGCCCGCGAGAGGGGGCACACCGCGCGTACGGAGCGGGGCCCGGACCGCACGACCGCTGCCCCGCCCCGCCCCCGCGTCGACTGGGCGGGCGCGCTCGCCGTCTTCGCCACCGGCACGCTCCTGGTCACCGCCCTCGTGCAGGGCGGGGTCGCCTGGCCCTGGCTCTCCGCCCCCTCGCTCGCGCTCCTCACCGGCACCGCGCTGCTCGCCGTCGTGACCTTCCTCGTCGAACGGCGCGCGGCCGAACCGATCATCCCCGGCTGGGTCTGGCGCCGCCGCCCCATCGCCGCCGTCAATCTCGCGCTCGGCGCGCTCGGTCTGCTGATGATCGCCCCGACGGTCTTCCTGCCGACGTACGCCCAGTCCGTCCTCGGCCTCGGCCCGATAGCCGCCGGCTTCGTCCTCTCCGCGATGACCCTGACCTGGCCGATCAGCGCGGCCCTCTCCGACCGCGTCTACAACCGTGTCGGCTTCCGCCGCACCGCGATCACCGGCATGTCCTTCGCCCTGCTGGTCCTGCTGGCCTTCCCCCTGCTGCCCTTCCCCGGCCAGGCATGGCAGCCCGCGCTGCTGATGCTGCTGCTCGGCGGGGCGCTCGGGCTGTTCCAACTCCCGCTGATCATCGCCGTACAAGGGACGGTCGGCTGGTCGGAGCGCGGCACGGCCACCGCGTCGATACTCTTCTGCCGCCAGCTCGGCCAGAGCGTGGGCGCCGCCCTCTTCGGGGCGCTGGCCAACGGCATCCTCACCAACAGGCTCGCCGACGCGCCCGGCGACGGTCTCCCGCGCGACCTCGACTCCGTGGCGCACGCCCTGGACGATTCGGCGGGCCTCACCGCCCGCGCGGCCGACTTCCTGCGCCGCGCGGTCGACTCGGCGGTCGACGCCGTCTTCCTCGGGGCGGCCGGCGCCGCCGCGCTCTGCCTGCTGGTGCTTCTCTTCGTGGCGCCGCGCCGCTTCCCCGTCCACCGGGACCCCGCACCGGATCCGGCCCCCGGCACCCGGCCCGACAAGGCGAGCGACGCGGCGACGGACGCCTCCTGAAGAACGGGCTCCTCCCTTAAGAGGACTCTCCCTCGCCGGACGGAGCCGCATCGGCCTCCACAGGAGCCCGGCCCGTCAACGCCGCCAGGCTGTTGCGCACATGCGTCATCCGCGCCTGCACCTCCTCGCGGATCTCGGTGTGCTCCCGCAGGATCCGCTCCGTCTCCCGTACCGTCCGCTCCTCCGCCACCCGTGCCCGCCCCATCAACTCCTCGGCGCGAGCCGCCGCGTCCTCCTGGATGTGCCGGGCGTTCTCCTCCGCCTCCGCGAAAGCACGCCTGGCGTCCGCGAGCCGAGCGTCCGAGCGGGCCGCCAGCTCCGTCCGGCGGGCCTCCGCGGCCGCGTCCCGGTCGGTGAACTCCCGCGTCGTCGCGGCCAGTCGCTCCGCGTGCTCCTGCGACAACCCGGTGAGCAGAGCCTCCGTACGCTGCCGGATCTCGTCGAACCGCGCCAGCGCCGCGCCCCGTACCTCCTCGGCGTCCCGGCGCGCGGCCGTCCGCAGTTCGTCGGCCGCGCCCCGCGCGCCCTCCACCGTCCGGGTCGCGTGCGCGTCCGCGTCGGCCGTGACCGCCTCCGCGTCCGCGCGGGCCGCCTCACGCGTCCTGCGGCCCCTGTCGTCCGCCTCGTCGGACAGCGCCTGCGCGTCCTCCCGGGCGGTCGCACGCGCCGCGTCCGCCTCCTCGGCGGCCAGAGCCAGAATCTGCCGGGCGCGGTCGCCCAGGGAGTCGTACGTCTGCGGCGGCAGCGCCTCGACCTGCCGCCGCAGCAGCTCGGCCTCCTCCTCCAGACGCCCGGCGAGCTCCGCGAGCCGCCGCTCGTGCGCCTGGGCGTCCTCGCGGTCCCCGGCCAGCTCCGTGACCCGCCGGTCGACCTGCTCGGGGCGGTAACCACGGCCCCGGACGGGATCGAAGCCGTGAGCCGACGCCCGTGCAGCAGCCATTCCTGAAGCCTCTCTCCGACCGACGGTGACAAGAGGGAACGTCCTTACGAAACGCCCCACCCGTCCATCCTTCTCAAGAATGCGGCATTTGACGCCGGGTGCCCGACGCCGCTTCCGTACCGCTGACGCGGCCGACGCGTTCAAGCCATCGCCCGATCGCGGTACCGGCACGGCGAAGGCGCCCACCGTGAACCACGGGGGCGCCTTCGCGCGGGTCGTACGTGGCGGATCTCACCGCCGGCCCGGCACCGCCGGACCGGCTCCGTACGGCCGGATCGCCGCCCGTACGGTCAGAGCAGCCCGTCCCACATCTGCTCCAGCAGCACCGACCACCAGCTCTCCGGCGACGACAGCGCCGCCGGGTCGATCGCGGCCAGCTGTGCCTGGAAGTCGACCGTCCAGCGGCCCGCCTGCTCCGGATTCAGACCGAAACGCAACCGCCACATGCGGCCGAGCAGCGCCATCGAGCGAGTGAACTCCGGCAGCCCGGTGTTCACGAACTGCGGCGGGGTCGTCTGACCGCCCGGTCCCGTCTCGACCGACACGGCCATGATGTGCGCCGTTCCGTACTGCACACAGATCGCCCGGCCGAAGTCGCTGCCCATCACCAGGTACGAGCCCGCGTCCGCCGCCGGCTGCACCTGCCGCTGCGCGGCCAGCTCGGCCAGCGTCGGCACCACCGGCTGCGGGGGCTGCGCCCAGAAGAACGGGCCGAAGTCGCCCGGCAGCCCCGCCCACACGAGCGTGCGCGCCACGACTTCCGGCACGCCCTGACGGGAGACCGCCCGCTGGTCGAACCGGCAGATGCCCTGCGGGCCGAACGCACCCGCCAGCTCCTGCGCGATCGCCTCCGGCGGAACCGGCTGCGCGGGCGGTACCTGCGGCAGCGGGGCGCGTACCGGGGCCGGCCGCGCCGGACCGTCCGCGACCTGGTGCAACTCGCCCTGGTGGGTGAGCAGATGCTGCATGCCCTGCTGGCGGCTGGAGTGGTCCCTGCCGTACGGGGCGACGCTGGTGATCCGCACCTGCGGCCAGGTCTCGCGGATCATGCGCGCGCAGTAACCACCGGGCAGCTCGCAGGACTCCAGCTCCGTGTGGAGTTCCAGCACCTGCTGCGGCGGCACGTTCATGGCGCGCAGCTCGTGCAGGATCTGCCACTCGGGGTGCGGAGTGCCGGGCGCCGAGCGGCGGATGAGCTGGGCCTCGGAGCCGTCGGGCGCGCGGTAGCGCAGAACGGCCTGATAGCCGGGGCCGACCGTCGGCATGCCGGTGGCCTGCTGCGGATAGCCGTACGAGCCGGGCGGGGCGCCGGGAGGCGCGCCGGGCGGGCCGGGCGGATGGGGACCGGCGGCGCCGGGCGGCGGGCCGGGTACGGCACCGGGGCCGGCCAGCATCGTCGCGGCATGGTGTACGCCACCGGGCGGCGGCGTACCGGGAGCACCCGGTACGCCGGGCGCACCGGGGGGACCCGGCGGCATCCCGGGAGGGCCGGGGGGCGCACCGGGACCACCGTGCTGACCGCCCTGGCTCGGGTCCGCGAGCATCGTCGCCGCGTGGTGCACACCACCGGGCGGCGGCGTACCGGGAGCACCGGGCGGGCCGGGCGGACCCGGCGGCATCCCGGGAGCACCAGGAGCACCTGGAGGACCGGGCGGGCCCGGTGGACGAGGACCGCCCGACGACGGGGCCTGACCGCCCTGGCTCGGGTCCGCGAGCATCGTCGCCGCATGGTGCACACCACCGGGTGGCGGCGCACCGGGAGCACCGGGCGCACCCGGAGGTCCGGGCGGCTGCGGACCCCCCGGTCCGCCGGGACCGAGCTGCGGGGCGAGCTGAGTCGGCTGGTACCCACCGGCCGGGGCGCCGGGAGGACCGGGCGGGCCGGGAACTCCGGGGGCGCCGGGAGGACTTGGCGGCGGCGGGGTCGAAGGGCCGGCGCCACGCGCACCGCGCGGCGGCCCCGTCGCCTTGCTCGTCGCGGCGTCGGCGATGTCACCGGGACCGGAGCCGGGACCGGGCGCACCCGGCCCGCTCCGGTCGGGGGTCCCCGAGCCGAGACCCGGGGCCACCGTCGTCCGCGGCAGATGACTGCCACCCGACATCAGCGCCGTCGGCGCGTCGGCCGCCACACCGGGCGGCGGGGTGTCGTCGTCGTCCGCGCCCGAGAGCGGCGGTGCGAAAACCGTCGCCGGAAGCCCCACCGACACGTCCTCACCGGCGGCGTTGGTGTCCGTACCGGCCCAGGGAGTCGCCCCGGACTGCGGCGCACCGCCGGACCCCGCGGGCCCGTGATCCCCGCTGCGGTCGGCGTCGGGCCACGGCGAACTGCTGCTCTGCGACGCCGAGACCGGCTCCGCGGGCGCGCCCTGCCCGTACCCACCGCCGCCGGAGGAACCCGCGCCCGCACCGGAACCCGAGCCCGGGCCCGCCGACGCGGAAGACGACCCGGACGGCGAGGGCGACGACGGCGCCCCCGGAACACCCATCCTGTCCGCCGCGTCCTGCAACCACTCCGGCGGCGTCAGCAGGAACGACGTCTGGTTCAGATCGATGCGCTGCGGCGCCCTCGGCGGCTCCGGGGCCTGCGCCTGCGCCCCGTACTCCTCCTCGTACCGCCGGATCACCTCACCCACCGGCAGCCCCGGCCACAGCGTCGCCTCACCGCTGTCCCTGGCGATCACCAGCCGCTGGAACCCGCCGTCCGACCTCGGACCGTCCGCGCGGTCCTCCGCCCACACCACGAACCCCAGCTCGAACTCCCGCACCCGCACCTCGCGGTGCTGATACGCGGGCACATCACCGTTGACCCACTCGTCCGCGCGTTCCTGCGCCTGAGCGAATGTCACCATCGCGCTCACCCCTCCACCGGGACGGCGCGGGCGAAGCCGCCGTCCACCATCAGGTTCGCCACCGTGTCCAGCTCCGGCGGATTGCCCGCCAGCCGTGTGAGGAAGGCGTCGAAGTCCTCACCGCAGGGCAGCAGCAGGCGCTCCACCCGCTCCTGCACGCTCCAGCCGTCCCGGTCGCGTGCGTCGTCGTACGCGCAGAACCACACCGAACCGGCCGACCCGCCCCGCACCTTCACCGCGAGGATGCCGCCCTGGACGAACGCCACGCCCAGATAGTCCTTGGTCAGATGGTCCCGCAGACACTTGTTGACATACAACAGGTCGTTGACCGCCGCCTCTTCACGAACGGTGAAGAACGGCTGGTCCACCAGCAGCCCCAGCTCCGCGTCCAGCGCCGCGCCCACCGGGGCGCAGCCGCCCGCCGCCTTGAGGAAGGTGCGGTACGCGCCGGGCAGCCGGTAACCGAGGTCCTCCTCCACACTGAGCAGCTGCTGCTCGGACACCGACACCGAGCCCTTCGGCAGTCCGAAGTGCACCGGCCGTGTCTCCTGAAGAGGACGCGTCCCGCGCTTGCCGTGGTCCACCGCAGTCGTCGCCAGCCCGCCGTGATGGCGCAGCAGCGCCTTCACCTCCACCGGCACCAGCAGCAGCCGCCGCGAATTCGGCGCGTGGTGCCAGGTCCAGCCGTGCGGGGTCGCCACGGCGGGGATCGTGTCCCACAGTTCATGGCCGTCGGCGTGCAGCGCGGCGTTGGCCGACACGTAGTCCGTGAGCCGCAGCTCGTCGACGCCGAAGCCCTCGGGGGGTTCGGCGATCTCGGCGGCGGCACGCGCGTACGGCGAGAAGTCCGGGAAGCCGTTGCCGTCCACCGGCACACCCCTGGGGTGGCGGGAGGCCCGGACGGGGTCCGGGAATTGCACGACCTGCCCGGCGTAGGCCGCGTTCGGTGGCGCGGCTTGCTGCCCGAGCCGACCTGTCGTCATGGCGGATGCCCCCTGCTGGCTTCTGACTGGTTCGGCACAGCCTATGCGGTGAAGCAACAGGGGACGCTGCCCCTCCGGTCCGTCGCCGGCCCTTGCCACGGCACTCGTTCGGGTGCCGGTGACAACCGGTCACCCCAGGTCACGCAGCGACGACACCACGCACCGAACCCGCCCCGGCTTCCCCACGACGTGTCACATTTGGCAGGCTGTCCCCCGCAACTCGGGGGATTGCGTGGGGATTGCGTAGGGAGGGTCAACGCTTTGCACACAGCACAACAGGACACATCGGGAGATCCACGCCTCGGTTCGCCGAGCCGCCAGGGAGCGGCGCCGGGGCGCCTCGTCACGGACGTCGCCGGGGCCGGCCGGACCGGGACCACCGCCGGGACCTCGGACGGGACCCGGTCCGGGCCCACCGGGACCACGGCCGGCGAGACCTCCGGGGACCCGCGGCTGAGCTGGAGCAGCACCGAACCGCACCGCCCGCCCGTACTGCGGCAGCGCCGCGACGGAATCCTGCCCGCCGTCGCCGCCGCGCTCTCCGTGCGTGGTGAAAATCTCACCTGCACCGCGGGCAAGGCCGACCAGCCACCCGCCCTGCACCCCCTCGTACAGGACTTCCTGGACACCCTCACCAGCGGCCAGCGTGAACGATTCACCGGCCGCTGCCCCGAAGCCATCCTGCTGTCCCGGCACCTCACCGCCGTCGAGGGCGCCCGCTCCAAACGCGCCCAGCGCAAGCCCCTCACCCACGGCGAGGCCCGCCGCTCCCTGAAGCACGCCAAACTCACCGCACGCCGCATCCGCGAGGACGGCGACCCGCTCCACGGCAGTTACGCGCCGCCCTGCCGCTCCTGTACGGCGATGCTCGCCCAGTTCGGCGTACGCCCCGTCGACCCGACGCAGAACGGCTGACGACCCCGTGCCGGACCTCACCACGACCCGCTTCCCCGTCGCCGTCGACGCCGCCCTGCGCGAAGCCGGCTGGCAGCCGGGCCGCTGGGACATGCGGCAGGCCGAGGAGTGGGCGGACGCGCTGCGCGTTCACGTCACCCCGGCGGGACACATGCACGCCGTGTTCGCGGCCGTCGTCGAGATCTGGGCGGAGTTCGGCGGGCTGACCGTGTCCGCGCCCGGACCGGGTCGGCAGATCGCCCCCACGACCGTACGGTTCGATCCGCTGGCCGGGATCCATCTCGCCCGTACCCTCGGCGACCTCGGGCGCTCCCTGGACACCGAGATCAGCCCCATCGGCGAGGAGGGCGACGGCCAGGCCGTGCTCGCCGTCGACGCCACGGGGCGCGTCTACTCCATCGACCACACCGGCGACTGGTTCCTCGGTCCGCACATCGACCACGCGCTCGCGGCGCTGGTGACCGGAGCGCAGCCGCAGCGGCTCACCTCGGACTGAGAGACCGGGCGAAAGGCAACCGGAGCCGGAGACCAAGGAGCGAACCTACACGGTGTCCCGATAGGGCAGCACCGCCGACACCCGGAAGCCCCCCGCGTCCGTCTCCCCCGACACGAACACCCCGCCCAGCGCCAGCACCCGCTCCCGCATCCCCACCAGCCCGTTCCCGCCACTGGGCAGCCCGGCGTCCGCGGCGCCGTACGACGGACCGTTCTCCACCTGCATCGCGATCTCGGCCTCCCGGTGCGCCAGCCGCACCATCACCTTCGCCCCGGCCGCGTGCTTGTGCACATTCGTCAGCGCCTCCTGCACCACCCGGTACGCCGTCTGCTCGACCTCCGGGGCGTACGCGCGCGTCACCCCGTGCACCGCCAGCTCCACGACCATCCCCGCGTCGCGCGACTGACCCACCAGCGCCTCGATGTCCTCCATACCGGGGCCGTCGTCCGCCGCGGCGGCGGCGGCCGCCGCCGCGGCGACACCCACCGAGGCCAACGGCACCGTCGAACGGTCCGCCCCCGACCCCGCGTCCGCCACCTTCCGCGCCGCCTGCTGCTCACCCGCGCGCAGCACACCCAGCATCTCCCGCAGCTCGGTGAGCGCCTGTCGCCCCATGTCCCCCACCAGCGCGGCGTTCTTCACCGCCTTCTGCGGATCCTTCAACGCCACCGCCTGCAACGCGGCGGCGTGCACCACCATCAGGCTCACCCGGTGCGCCACCACGTCGTGCATCTCACGCGCGATGCGCGTGCGCTCCTCCGTACGGGCCCACTCCGCCCGCTGCTCGGCCCGGTCGGCCAGCAGCGACAGCTCCTGCTCCAGACTGTCCGCCCGCTCCCGCAGGCTCTCCATCAGCCGGCGCCTGGCCCCCACGTAGAGACCGAGGAGCACGGGCGGCAACGACATGCTCAACGCCATGAAGACGGCGATCAGCGGGATGTACCAGCGGGCGGAGTCGATGTCCACGCCGCTGACGTCCTGCCGCGTCCGTACGAAGACGACGATGAGCGTCCCGACGAGCGACATCCCGGCAAGCGCGCCGATGATGCGGCGGGGCGCGTCGGACGCGGCGAGCGTGTACAGCCCGACGATCGCGAGCAGCACACCCATCTCGGCCGGAGTGACGGCGACGGAGACGAGCACGACGGCCATCGGCCACCGCCGTCGCAGCAGCAGCACGGACCCGACCAACAGGCCGAAAACGACCCCGAGGGCCATCGGCAGCCGAGCGCTGTCCGCGAACCGGATCCCCTCGAACGCACACTCCAGGGCGGACACGACGGCCAGCCCCACATCCAGCACGACGCTGCGGCGCCGCCTCCACCACCAGAAGCCGCGAGTGGTCAAGCCCTCGGCCTCCTCGCATGCCCCCGTTGTGGTCATACCTCCCAGCCTACGGGCGGCCGCGACCCAATTTCCGGGGAGTGCCATCAGCACGCGAACGGTCCTCGGGCAAGGGGAACGACCACCGCTCACACGATCCGGCGAACCGACCACACATTCGAGCCGGACGTCCGGATTCCGGACGAGGATGTCCTGCATGACAGCACTGAACGGCAAATACGAGGACTTCGAGGCACTTCGGGAGCAGGCGGTGGCACTGCGCCGGGAGGGTCTGAGCCTGCGGCAGATCCGCGACCGCCCGAAGGTGTTCAACAACGAGATCCTCAGGCGTCTGGTGCAAGGCGAGCCACCGCCGGAGTGGACGAAGCGCCCCAACGCGAAGGATGACCTACGGGCCAAGGCACGTGAGCTACGGCTCCAGGGACTCACATACGACCAGATCGAGCTGGAGCTGGGGTGCTCGAAGAGTTCGATCTCGTTATGGGTGCGGGATCTGCCGAAGCCGGAGCCTCGCTACACGAACGAGGAGCGTCGGGCCCGAATGAACGCCGGATAGGCACGTCTCCGCGCCGCACAGGACGTGGACCGACACGAAACGAAGCGCTTGGCGCGAGAGGAGGTCGGGAAGTTGTCCGACCGGGAACTGTTCCTGATCGGAGTGGGGCTCTACTGGGCCGAAGGAACCAAGGACAAGTCGTACAGCCGCCGGGAAGCGCTGTACTTCATCAACAGCGACCCGAACATGATCAAGACCTACCTGCGCTGGCTCGAACTGCTGGGGGTCACGCGTGAGCGCATGCGACTGCGGGTCAGCATCCACGAGTCGGCCGACGTTCCCGCCGCCGAGGCATTTTGGGCCGATCTGGTGGGTGTGAACGTGTCCGCGTTCCAGAAGGCCACCCTCAAGAAGCACAACCCGACGACCAAGCGGAAGAACACCGCCGACACCTACAGAGGCTGCTTGATCATCTACGTGACCAAAAGCGCCGATCTATACCGTCGCATGGAGGGCGCCTGGTACGGCATAGTGTTGGGTGCCAAAACAACGGCCTGACACAATGTCCGTTAAGGCCGCAATGATCCCCCGTGGTGTAATTGGCAGCACTGTGGCTTTTGGTGCCATCTGTCCAGGTTCGAGTCCTGGCGGGGGAGCAAGCAAGTTCGGGTCCTGACCTCTCCGGTCAGGACCCGCCTTCGTTTCCGCCCCGAAACCCCCCGGTATCCTGCGGATGTCACCCACACCAAGCATCCGAAGCCGAAGGGCATTCCCGTGAGCGCCAATCGCCCGGCCGCCGTCGTCGTCCTCGCAGCGGGTGAGGGCACCCGCATGAAGTCGAAGACACCCAAGGTCCTGCACGAGATCTGCGGGCGATCGCTCGTCGGTCATGTCGTCTCCGCCGCGCGTGAGCTGGAGCCGGCGCATCTCGTGGTCGTCGTCGGGCACACGCGGGAGCTGGTCGAGGGGCATCTGGCCGCCTCGTACGACGGGGTGCGGACCGCGTTCCAGGCCGAGCAGAACGGCACCGGGCACGCCGTCCGGATGGCCGTCGAGGAGCTGGGGCGGGCTCCCGACGGCACCGTCGTCGTCGTGTGCGGCGACACCCCGCTGCTCTCCGGATCCACGCTCGCCGCGCTCGCCGCGCAGCACGAGAAGGACGGCAACGCCGTCACCGTGCTGACCGCCGAGGTGCCGGACGCGACCGGTTACGGGCGGATCGTGCGGGACGAGGCAAGCGGCGCCGTCGTCGGGATCGTGGAGCACAAGGACGCGACCGACGAGCAGCGTGCGGTACGGGAGATCAACTCGGGGGTGTTCGCCTTCGACGGGCGGCTGCTCGCGGACGCGCTCGGCAAGGTCCGTACGGACAACAGCCAGGGCGAGGAGTATCTGACCGACGTCCTCGGCATCCTGCGGTCGGCGGGGCACCGCGTCGGCGCCTCGGTGGCCGGTGATCACCGGGAGATCCTGGGCATCAACAACCGCGTACAACTGGCCGCCGCGCGCCGCCTGTTGAACGAGCGGCTGCTGGAGCGGGCGATGACGGCCGGTGTGACCGTGGTGGATCCGGGGTCCGTGCTGATCGACGTGACGGTGACGTACGAGCCGGACTCGATCGTGCACCCGGGTACGCAGCTGCTGGGCACGACGCATCTGTCGGAGGGCGCCGAGGTGGGTCCCAACTCGCGGCTGACGGACACCAAGGTGGGCGTGGGCGCCCGGGTGGACAACACGGTGGCCATCGACGCGGAGGTGGGCGAGTCGGCTTCGGTGGGCCCGTTCGCGTATCTGCGTCCGGGGACCAGGCTCGGCGTGAGGTCGAAGGCCGGGACGTTCGTGGAGATGAAGAAGGCGACGATCGGCGCCGGTTCGAAGGTGCCGCACCTGAGTTACGTGGGTGACGCGACGATCGGTGAGCAGACGAATATCGGCGCGGCGAGCGTGTTCGTGAACTACGACGGCGAATCGAAGCATCACACGACGATCGGCTCACACTGCAAGACGGGCTCGGACAACATGTTTGTGGCGCCTGTCACTGTCGGGGACGGTGCCTACACCGCCGCCGGGTCGGTCATCACGAAGGACG
Source organism: Streptomyces sp. S4.7 (assembly GCF_010384365.1). NCBI lineage: Bacteria > Bacillati > Actinomycetota > Actinomycetes > Kitasatosporales > Streptomycetaceae > Streptomyces > Streptomyces sp. S4.7. Next base: position 2,890,243 of record NZ_CP048397.1, read on the forward strand.
TCCCCTCGGGTTCGCTGGCCGTCGCGCGGGGCCAGCAAAGGAATATCGAGGGTTGGGTGGCCCGTAAGCGGCCGGGCAGCGCGGCCGCGCAGGCCGCCGCCGCCGCGGCCGAGGAGCTCGCGGTCGAAAGCTGACCGGAAACAGGCGCCTCGTGCAGCGCGTACCGTGATAGATGCTCACGTTCGGCTGGCTCGCAGGGACGCGCGGGTGCAGCGGCAATCAACACGTCTGAGGAGACTGTGCTGTGACCGGGATCAAGACGACCGGCGAGAAGAAGCTGATGCTCTTTTCCGGCCGCGCCCACCCCGAGCTGGCCGAGGCTGTCGCCCATACGCTGGGTGTCGGAATAGTGCCGACCAAGGCGTTCGATTTCGCCAACGGCGAGATCTACGTGCGCTATCAGGAGTCGGCTCGTGGTGCGGACTGTTTTCTGATCCAGAGCCACACGGCTCCGATCAATAAATGGATCATGGAGCAGTTGATCATGATCGATGCTCTGAAGCGGGCTTCGGCCCGGAGCATCACGGTGATCGTTCCCTTCTACGGATATGCCCGGCAGGACAAGAAGCACCGTGGGCGTGAGCCGATTTCGGCCCGTCTGGTGGCGGACCTGATGAAGACCGCGGGAGCGCACCGCATTCTGACCGTGGACCTCCACACCGATCAGATCCAGGGTTTCTTCGACGGCCCGGTGGACCATCTGTTCGCGCTGCCGATCCTGGCGGACTACGTGGCGACGAAGGTCGACCGGTCGAAGCTGACGGTGGTCTCGCCGGACGCCGGCCGCGTTCGGGTGGCGGACCGCTGGTGCGACCGGCTGGACGCCCCGCTGGCGATCGTGCACAAGCGCCGTGACAAGGATGTCGCCAACGAGGTGACGGTCCATGAGGTCGTCGGCAATGTCGAGGGCCGGGTCTGTGTCCTGGTGGACGACATGATCGACACGGGTGGCACGATCTGCGCCGCCGCGGACGCGCTGTTCGCGCACGGCGCCGAGGACGTCATCGTGACGGCGACGCACGGTGTGCTGTCGGGTCCGGCCGGGGACCGGCTGAAGAATTCGAAGGTCAGTGAGTTCATCTTCACGGACACGCTGCCGGATCCGGGCAATCTGGAGATGGACAAGATCACGGTGCTGTCCATCGCGCCGACGATCGCGCGCGCGGTGCGCGAGGTGTTCGAGGACGGTTCGGTGACCAGCCTCTTCGACGAGCAGGCGTAGCACGGCCCCCACGACACGGCCCCACGACCGGGCCGGCGAAGATCGATTTCTGGGGCGGCCTCCCCGCCGGGTAGACTCACGGAGTTGCTCGGCGAGGGAGGCCGCTTTCATTCGCGGCTGTCCGTTATCGACGCGCTCTTCGTAGCAGGCCTGTCGTGGCCGGGTGACCAGCGGTCCCATCGTCACCTATGTGTCATCTACGAGGAGTGCAGCCATGGCTGAGGTCAAGATCAGCGCTGAGGTCCGGTCCGAGTTCGGCAAGGGCGCCGCCCGCCGTACCCGTCGTGAGAACAAGGTTCCCGCGGTCATCTACGGTCACGGCGCCGACCCCGTTCACGTCTCCCTGCCGGGTCACGACCTGATGATGGCGCTCAAGACGGCGAACGCCCTCCTGAGCATCGACATCGAGGGCCGCAAGGAGCTCGTGATCCCCAAGGCCGTCCAGCGTGACGCGCTCAAGGGCTTCATCAAGCACGTCGACCTGCTCGCGGTGAAGCGCGGCGAGAAGGTCACGATCGAGGTCGCGGTGCACACCGAGGGCGAGCTGGCCCCGGGTCCGTTCCTGCTGGAGAACGTGCTGAGCACCCTGACCGTCGAGGCCGAGGCGACGCACATCCCCGAGTCCGTGACGGTCTCCGTCGAGGGCCTGGAGGCCGGTGCCTCCATCGTCGCGAAGGATGTCCCCCTGCCCAAGGGCACGACGCTGGTGACCGACGAGGACGCGGTCGTCATCCAGGTCCTGGCCGCGCAGGCCGAGGAGCCGGCCGAGGACGCCGCCGACGAGGCCGCCGCCGAGGTCTGAGCCTCCGCAGGAACCTGAGAAACGCTTTGCCCGACGGGGTGGCGGGCCGGTGCCCGCCACCCCGTTCTTCTCTTCGTCCCAAGGAGACGCAGCGCAGATGACGACCGATGTCACCCCCCCGTGGCTGATCGTGGGCCTGGGCAATCCCGGCCCGGGTTACGCGGCCAACCGTCACAACGTGGGTTTCATGGTGGCCGATCTCCTCGCGGGCCGGATCGGCGGTTCGTTCAAGCGCGCGCAGAAGTCACAGGCGCAGGTCCTGGAGGGCCGGGTGGGGCCGATGGGGCCGGGCAGCCGGCGGGTGGTGCTGGCGAAGCCGCTGTCGTTCATGAACCTGTCCGGGGGGCCGGTCGCCGGGCTGCGGGACTTCTACAAGGTGCCGACGGTCAACATCGTGGCGATCCATGACGAGTTGGACATCGACTACGGCGCTCTGCGGCTGAAGCTGGGCGGCGGGGACAACGGTCACAACGGTCTGAAGTCCATGACGAAGTCGATGGGTCCCGACTACCACCGGGTCCGCTTCGGGATCGGCCGGCCGCCGGGGCGGATGCAGGTGGCCGACTTCGTACTGAAGGACTTCTCGTCCGTGGAGCGCAAGGAGCTGGACTTCCTCGTGGACCGGGCGGCCGACGCCGTCGAGTGTCTGGTGACGGAAGGGCTTGAACGCGCGCAGAGCGCGTACAACTCCTGACAACAACGGCCATTTGTCGGCCACAAGTTGACCGACCGCGTCCGGATGGCCAAGGATCGCGGTCCATGAAGCCGAGCTCCTCCCAACTCGCCCTGTCGGTGGGCCGCCGCGTCGCGATGGCGTGCGTCGCCGGGCTGTTGCTCGTCGCGGGTTTCTGGACGTCCTGGGACACGGCGCAGCATGTGCTGCTCTCCAAGGGCCGCGAGCACGGCACGCTGTCGGTGACCGAGTGCGGCGATACGACCTGTACGGGGACCTACGACCCCGAGGGGCCGCCGCCACCGCGGGCGGGCGCGCCCATCGAGCGGTCGGTGGCGGTGAAGAAGGGCCGGGAGTACGAGGTGGTGCTGAGGCCCGGCACCGAGGAGCTGCTCCGCGCGGGCTCGTCCGGCGTACTGCTGGCGTGGGTGCCGCTGGGCGGCGCGCTGCTGCTGGCGGCGCCGGTGGTCGGCGGCGGGATGCGGCTGACGCGTACGGCGTGGGGTACGGCGCTGGCGGGTGCGCTGCTGCTTGCGGCGGCGTTCTTCGCGCTCTGACACCCGCCCCGGGCGCCGGAGGGGTCGAGCCCGTCCGGCGCCCGGGTCCCTCACCTGCTCAGCCGGTGTTGCGCAGCCCCGCCGCCACCCCGTTGACCGTCAGCAGCAGTGCCCGCGAGAGCAGCGGGTCCGGTGCTTCCTCGCGGGCCGCCGCCGCGCGCTGGCGCGCGAGCAGTGAGACCTGGAGGTAGGAGATCGGGTCGAGGTAGGCGTCGCGGATGGCGAACGTCTGCCGCAGCACCGGGTTGGAGCCCAGCAGCTGCTCGTTGCCGGTGATCCGCAGGACTTCCCGCACCGTGAGCGCGTGCTCCTCCTCGATGGCGGTGAAGACGTGCTTCAGCTCGTCGGGCACCAGGGTGTCGACGTAGTGCCTGGCGATCCGCAGGTCGGTCTTGGCGAGGGTCATCTCGACGTTGGAGAGGAAGTTCTGGAAGAAGTGCCAGTGTTCGTGCATCTCGTCCAGGACCGGGTCGAGGCCCGATTCGCGCAGCGCCTTGAGGCCGGATCCGACCCCGTACCAGCCGGGTACGATCTGCCGCGACTGCGTCCAGCCGAAGACCCACGGGATGGCGCGCAGCCCGTCGAGTCCGGCGCCGGAGTCCGGGCGCCGGGAGGGGCGTGAGCCGAGGTGCAGGTCGGCGAGCTGGTCGACGGGGGTCGCGGCGAAGAAGTACGCGGGCAGGTCGGGGTCCTCGACGAGCTTGCGGTACGCGCCGTGGGCCGCGTCGGAGACGGTGTCCATGGCCGCGTCCCAGCGCGCCAGCGCCTCGTCGGACTGGCGGGGCGCGGTGTGCAGCGCGGACGCCTGGAGGGTGGCGGCGACGGTCAGTTCCAGGTTCTCCCTGGCGAGGGCCGGGATCAGGTACTTGTCGGAGATGACCTCGCCCTGCTCGGTCACCTTGATCTCGCCCTCCAGGGTGCCCCAGGGCTGCGCGAGGATCGCGTCGTGCGAGGGGCCGCCGCCGCGGCCGACGGTGCCGCCGCGGCCGTGGAAGAGGCGGAGCCGTACGCCGTAGCGGTGGGCGACGTCGCGGAGCCGGCGCTGGGCGCGGTGGATCTCCCACTGGCTGGTGGTGATGCCGCCGAACTTGGAGGAGTCGGAGTAGCCGAGCATGACCTCCTGGACGTCGCCGCGCAGTGAGACGAGGCGCCGGTAGGAGGGGTCGGCGAGCATCTCGTCGAGGATGATGTCGGCTGCGCGCAGCTCGTCGGTGGTCTCCAGGAGCGGCACGATGCCGATCTTGGCCCAGCCGGAGTGCAGGTCGAGCAGTCCGGCCTCGCGGGCGAGGACGGCGGCGGCGAAGACGTCGTCGGCGCCCTGGCACATCGAGATGATGTAGGACTCGATGACCTCGGGGCCGAAGCGTTCGAACGCCTGCTTGACGGTGTGGAAGACGCCGAGGGTCTTCTCGCCGGCGGCGTCGAGGGGCGCGGGGGTGGGGGCGAGCGGGCGGCGGGAGCGCAGCTCCTTGGCGAGGAGCTTCTGCCGGTACTCGCGCGGCATGTCCGCGTACCGCCAGGACTCCTCGCCGAGGCGGTCGAAGAGCTGGCCGAGCGCGTGGTGGTGGGCGTCGGCGTGTTCGCGTACGTCCATGGTGGCGAGCTGGAGCCCGAACGCGGCGAGGGTGCGGATGGTGCGGTCCATGCGTCCGTCGGCGAAGAGGCCGCCGCGGTGGGAGCGCAGGGACTCCTGGACGAGGGTGAGGTCCTCCAGCAGCTGCGAGGTGCCGAGGTAGTCGCGGCCCTTGCTGTGCGGGGTGCCCTTGGCGAGGCGCTCACGGGTGTTGACGAGCTTCTGCCGGATGCAGGTGGCCTTGAGGCGGTACGGCTCTTCGGCGTTGAGGCGCTTGTAGCGGGGGCTGATCTCGGGGAGGCGGTCGAGGTCGGTGGCGAGCGAGTCGAGGAGCTCCTGGGTGGCGCCCGCGTACCGGATGGAGTTGGAGAGCTGGCCGCGCAGCTGGTCGATGAGTTCGAGCGCGTCGGTGATGCCGTGCTCGTGCTGGAGGATCAGCACTTCCCAGGTGACGGCGGGGGTCACGTTGGGGTTGCCGTCGCGGTCGCCGCCGATCCAGGTGCCGAAGCTGAGGGGGCGGGTGCCGGAGGGCAGTTCGACGCCGACGCGTTCGAGTTCGGCGACGAGGTCTTCGAGGACGTCGCCGACCGCTTCGGCGTGCAGTTCGTCGAGGTAGTAGATGGCGTTGCGGGCCTCGTCGGCGGGCTCGGGCCGTACGACGCGCAGTTCGTCGGTCTGCCAGATCAGGTCGATGGACTCGGCGAGCCGCAGGTCGTGGCGGCGCCGGTCGGCGGCGATGACGGGCAGTTCGAGGAGTTCGGCGATGCGGCGGAGCTTGTTCAGTACGGAGCGGCGCGCGGCTTCGGTGGGGTGCGCGGTGAAGACGGGGCGGACGCTGAGGTTCTTGACGGTGGCGCGCAGATGCTCCGGGTCGGCGTCCTTGAGACGGTCGGCGGTACGGGCGAGGAGCCCGCCCTCGGCCTCCCGGCGGTCGCGCATCTCGCGGCCGCGGTGGACCTGCTCGGTGACGTTGGCGAGGTGGAAGTAGGTGGAGAAGGCGCGGACGAGCTTCGCGGCGGTCTCCAGGTCGGTGTCGCCGAGCAGCGCGGCGGCTGCTTCGCCGTCCTCGCGGGTGAGGGCGCGGACACGCTCGACGAGGTCGAGCAGTTCGGGGCCTTCCTGGCGTACGAGGGTCTCGCCGAGGAGGTCGCCGAGCCGGCGGATGTCGGAGCGCAGCTCGACGTTGGAGGTGGCGCCCTCGGTGTGGAACGGCCGGTCGGTCGTCGACCGGCCGGCGGTCGGGGTCTGGTCGGCACTGCTCACAGGTGCGGCTCCTTGCAGTGTTTGAGCACGTCGGGAGGAGAAGGTTCTGGAGAGATTGTTCGACCGGACCGCGCTGTCCGACGTCACAAGGATAGGTGTCCTTTGCGCGTCGTTATCCACAGGCCCCTTGTCGCGTGCCTCTTCGCTGCCATACTTACGTTGCCGTAGGTTACGCGCCCGTAGACGGGCAGAATGCCGCATTCCACACCTCCAGGGGACACACCCATGTCGACAAGCCCTGACGTTCTCGGCGACTCCTCACAGGCTCAGCCTGCGCCGGACGGTTCCTCCGCTCCCCCCACTCCGCCCGCTCCCTCTGCCACGCTCGGCGGGGAGAACAAGCGTTCGCTGGAGCAGATCACGCTGCTCCTCTTCATCGTCGTGCCCTTCATCGCCCTGCTCGGCGCCGTTCCGCTGGTCTGGGGCTGGGGGGTGAGCTGGCTCGATCTGGGTCTGCTCGTGGCGATGTACTTCATCGGCTGCCATGGCATCACGGTCGGCTTCCACCGGTACTTCACGCACGGCTCGTTCAAGGCGAAGCGCCCGCTGCGGATCGCGCTGGCCGTGGCGGGGTCGATGGCCGTGGAGGGTCCGGTGGTCCGCTGGGTCGCCGATCACCGCAAGCACCACAAGTTCTCGGACGCGGAGGGCGACCCGCACTCGCCGTGGCGGTTCGGCGAGACGCTGCCCGCGCTGATGAAGGGCCTGTGGTGGGCGCACATCGGCTGGCTCTTCGACGAGGAGCAGACGCCTCAGCAGAAGTACGCGCCGGATCTGATCAGGGATCCGGCGATCCGGCGGGTCTCGCGGCAGTTCCTGCTGTGGGCGTTCGTGTCGCTGGCGATCCCGCCGCTGGTCGGCGGGCTGGTGACGATGTCGTGGTGGGGCGCGTTCACGGCGTTCTTCTGGGGCTCGCTCGTGCGGGTGGCGCTGCTGCACCACGTCACGTGGTCGATCAACTCGATCTGTCACGCGGTGGGCAAGCGGCCGTTCAGATCGCGTGACCGGTCAGGCAATGTGTGGTGGCTGGCGGTCTTGTCCTGTGGCGAGTCATGGCACAACCTGCACCATGCGGACCCGACGAGCGCCCGGCACGGTGTGCTGCGAGGTCAGATCGACTCCAGCGCCCGGCTGATCCGGTGGTTCGAGGCGTTCGGCTGGGCGCACAGCGTGCGCTGGCCCGACGCCGGCCGGCTGGAAGCCCGGCGGAAAATTGACCATCCCAACGCGGCATGATTGGCAACGTGGCGATCGACGGCGGTAAGAGCGACACCGAAAAGAGCCGGACCCCGAGCGCGCCCGTCCGGCGCTCCCGCCGGGTGCGGATGACCGGTAAGGAGCGTCGCGAGCAACTGCTGGACATCGGCCGCACCCTGTTCGCCGAGAAGGGCTACGAGGGCACGTCGGTGGAGGAGATCGCGTCGAAGGCGGGCGTCTCCAAGCCGGTGGTGTACGAGCACTTCGGCGGCAAGGAGGGCCTGTACGCGGTCGTGGTCGACCGCGAGATGCGCCAGCTGCTCGACATGGTGACGAGTTCTCTTACGGCGGGCCATCCGCGAGAGCTGTGCGAGCAGGCGGCGTTCGCGCTCCTCGACTACATCGAGGAGTACACGGACGGTTTCCGCATCCTGGTCCGCGATTCGCCGGTGGCGCAGTCGACGGGCACGTTCGCCTCGCTGATCAGCGACATCGCCACGCAGGTCGAGGACATCCTCGGCATGGAGTTCAAGGCACGCGGCTTCGACCCGAAGCTGGCCCCGCTGTACGCGCACGCCCTGGTGGGCATGGTGGCGCTGACGGGCCAGTGGTGGGTGGACACCCGCCGCCCGAAGAAGAACGAGGTGGCGGCGCACCTGGTGAACCTGGCGTGGCACGGGCTGGGCAATCTGGAGGCGAAGCCACGGCTGATAGGGCACCGAAAGGTGTGAGGGCGAGCCGGGACCCGGCCACCGGGGCGCCGAGGCGTTCCGGTGGTCGGGTCCCTCAGGTCGTCGTCGAGTCGTCGACGCCCGCGATCATCAGGCGTGCCTTCTCGCCACCGCGAAGATCCGGCGGAACGGGAACACCGTGCCGTGCGGGCCGGGTGGATACGCCTTGCGGAGCAGGTCGCCGTACTGGCCGAGGAAGTCCGCCGCGGCCTGGGGGTCGTCGGCGAGTTCGGTGAGGACGGGCCGCAGGGCGGTGCCCTTGACCCAGTCGAGCACCGGGTCCTGGCCGGAGAGCAACTGGAGGTACGTGGTCTCCCAGGCGTCCGCCGTGCAGCCGAGGTCCGTGAGGCGCAGCAGGTAGTCGGCCGGATCCAGGATGTGTACGAAGCGCCGGCCGTGGCTGTCGAGACGGCGGCTCCAGCGCGGGGTCTCGCACAGTTCGCCGAGGAGCGCGTGGCTGGGGGCGGTGAAGTTGCCGGGGACCTGGAAGGCGAACGTACCGCCGGGGGTGAGGCCGTCGATCCAGCCGGGAAAGGATTCGGCGTGGTTCGGGACCCACTGGAGAGCGGCGTTGGAGACGATCAGGTCGTACGGCTCGTCGGGGGTCCAGTGGGCGGCGTCGGCGGACCGGAAGTCCAGCAGGCCGCCGCCGGGGGTGGGGCCCGCGTACTCCTTCTCGGCCTGCTCCAGCATCTCGGTGGAGAGATCGAAGCCGGTGATGTGGGCGGTGGGCCAACGTTCGGCGAGGAGCGCCGTGACGTTGCCGGGGCCGCAGCCGATGTCCGCTATCCGCGCGGGCCGGTTCCCGCCCGGCAGCTCGGGGATCCGGCCCAGCAGGTCCAGGAACGGGCGGGTGCGGTGCACGGAGTGGTGGAGATACTGCTGCGGGTCCCAGGTCGGTGCGGACGTGGATGCCGGGGTGGCCGCCGGAGTCGCTGCCGAATGCATGTACGAAGTCCCCTCGGGATACGGAGCGGACGAGCGGATTCCCGTCCGCGCCCGACCATGCCCAAGCCTGCACCCAAGTATATCTTGACGTCAAGAGACTTCATGTCGACAGACCCTCTACACTGATCGCCATGGAGGACGAGGTCGACCGTCTGGTCGCAGCATGGCGCCGGGAGCGGCCGGACCTCGACGTGGAACCACTTGAGGTGCTCAGCCGCGTCAGCAGGCTCGCGCGCCATCTCGACCGGGCCCGGCGCCTCGCGTTCTCCGAGCACCATCTGGAGCCGTGGGAGTTCGACGTCCTGACCTCGCTGCGGCGGGCGGGCGCTCCGTACCAGCTCTCCCCCGGTCAGCTGCTGACCCAGACCCTGGTGACGTCCGGCACGATGACCAACCGCATCGACCGGCTCGCGAAGAAGGACCTGGTCGAGCGGCTGCCCGACCCCAGCGACCGGCGCGGGGTCCTCGTCCGGCTCACCCCCGAAGGGCGTGACCGCGCCGACCAGGCGCTGGCCGGGCTGCTCGCCCAGGAACGCGCGATCCTCGCGGAGCTGTCGCGCGGGCAGCGCGGCGAACTGGCCGCGCTGCTGCGCCGGTTGACCGCGCCGTTCGACAACATCCCCGGCTGACACCCGCCCCGCCCGGCCCGGGAACGGCCGGGCCCCGAAGATCCGCCGGCCCGGATCCAGGTCCTGTCTTCGAACTGGTGTCCGGCTCACGACGCCCGGCAAGATCCGAACGACAGACCCTAGCCCACCCGCACCGCGTCCGTGTCGCCCAGGTCCGCCGGGCCCACTCCCGCGCGGCGGGCCAGTGCGACCGCCGCCAGTGTCGAGTGGACGCCGAGCTTCCCCAGCACGTTCTGCATGTGCGTACGGACCGTGTGCGGGGACAGGAAGAGGCGCTCGGCCACCGCCTTGCGCCCCAGGCCCGCCACCATGCAGCGCAGTACCTCCAGCTCGCGCGGCGTCAGCGAGTCGACCAGCCGCTCGCTGTCCGTGCGGTGCTTGCGCGCGGCGGTCAGCTCCCGCAGGACGCTCGTGAGCAGCGCGGGCGGCAGATGTGTCTCGTCGCGCAGCACGCCCCTGATCACCGCCAGCAGCCGCTGCAGCGAGCAGTCCTTGGCGACCCAGCCGGACGCGCCCGCCTGGAGCGCGAGTGCCGCGCGGCTCGGGTCGTCCTTCTCCGCGAGGACCACGCAGCGCACGGACGGCTGTCCCGAACGCACGCCCGCGACCAGCGAGATGCCGTCGACGAGCCCGAGACCCGCCTCGCCGCTGTCGGGTACGGCGCGCGCCACCGGACCGCCGCCCGTACCCGCGACGACGCCCAGGTCGGCGTCGACCAGCATCACGTCGTACGCGCGCCCCTCCGTCGCCGCCCGTTCGAGACAGCGCAGCGCGGCGGGACCGCTGCCGGCGGCCGCGACGTCCACGTCGGGCTCCGCCGCGAGGGCGGCTGCCAGCGACTCGGCGAATATGCGGTGGTCGTCCACCACGAGAACTCTGATACGGACCAATTGACACCCCCAGATGTCGGGGCGCGGACGACGCGGGTACGGCGCCCGGTGGGGTGAGTTCGCGTCGCGTGGACACTGGTACCGCCACGGCCGCCGCCGTGCGGCTGCCCACCCACCCCGGGCGTCGTACCCGACTGTCTCGCTTCCCTGATCAGCACCGGCCCCCACCGGTGCTGTGCATCAGCGTACGGGCGGGCGCCGGGAGCGGAAGACTATTTGCAGAACTGATCGGCGACGTCTGGTTAGTCTGGGGCGCATGTTGCGTCTGGAGACGGAAGTCGACAACGAACGACGGGCGTTGCTGCAAGAGCGGATGCGGGAGACCAACACCGCCCGTTCCGCCGTCCTGCGCGAGCTGCGGGGGTCGGCCGACGACGAGGAGTTCCAGCTGCACGTGTGGCTGCTGGACGAGTCGACGGGCGCGCTGGCCGGCGGTCTCGCGGCCCATGTGTGGGCGCGCTGGCTCCATGTCGATCTGCTGTGGATGGACGAGACGCACCGCGGCGCGGGTCTCGGCACGCGCCTGCTGACGGAGGCGGAGGATCTGGCCCGCGCCCGTGGCTGTACGCACGCGCGCCTGGAGACCTGGGACTTCCAGGCGCCGGCGTTCTACCGGCGGCAGGGCTACGACCTGGCGGGGCACATCCCCGACTATCCGCCCGGCGTCACGGAGTTCCTCTTCATCAAGCGCCTGGCCTGAGACCTCACCCGAACCGAGGAAGGCGCCGCCCTCAGCCCACCCGGTACGCCCCCCGCGACGGGACCGCCGGAAAGACGCGGGGCGCCGTGTGTCCCACTGTCGCGAACGCCTCCAGGACCGCCTTCGTCACCGTGTCCGCGTCCGCCGTCTCGACCAGGACGATCGCCGAGCCGCCGAAGCCGCCGCCCGTCATCCGCGCGCCGAGCGCGCCCGCCGCCACCGCCGACGACACCACCAGGTCCAGCTCCGCGCACGAGACCCGCAGGTCGTCGCGGAGCGAGACATGGCCCTCGACCAGGACCGGGCCGACCGCGCGGACGTCGCCCGCGTCGAGGAGGCCGATGACCCGCTCCACCCGGTGGTTGTCGCTCACGACGTGGCGGACACAGCGGCGTACGTTCTCCTCCTCGCCGGCCAGCCGCTCCAGCGCCGCGGGCAGACGTGCGTACTCGACCTCACGCAGCGTGCGCGCGCCGAGCGCCCGCGCGCCGGTCTCGCAACCGGCGCGCCGCTGCGCGTACGCGCCGTCGCCCAGGGCGTGCTTCACACGTGTGTCGACGACCAGCAGCTCAAGCCCGACGGCGGCGAGGTCGAAGGGGACCTGGCGCTGCGAGAGGTCGCGGGTGTCGAGGTACAGCGCGTGCCCGTCGGTGCAGCAGGCGGAGGCCATCTGGTCCATGACGCCACAGGGGACGCCGACGAACGCGTTCTCGGCGCGCTGGGCGAGGACCGCCGACTCGGGCGCCGAGAGGCCGAGTTCGTACAGGTCGTTCAGTGCGAGCGCGGTCACGACCTCCAGCGCCGCCGACGAGGAGAGTCCCGCGCCCGTCGGCACCGTCGACGCGAGGTGGATGTCGGCGCCCGGTATCTCGTGGCCCGCCTCGCGCAGCGCCCATACGACGCCCGCCGGGTAGGCGGCCCAGCCGGTGTCCGAGAGCGGCACCAGTTCGTCGACGGCCAGCCGCACCACCCCGCCGGGGGTGTCGGCGGAGTGCACGCGCAGGACGCCGTCCGTGCGCCGCGACACCGCGGCGACGGCGGTGTGCGGCAGTGCGAGCGGCATCACGAAACCGTCGTTGAAGTCGGTGTACTCGCCGATGAGATTCACCCGGCCCGGCGCGGCCCACACACCCTCGGGCGCCGCGCCGTACAGGTCCTGGAACCCGTCGGCCACGCTCGGACCACTCACCTGTGTGTCTCCTCTCGACGTGCGAACGCCCACGCGTCCGCGACGATCCCGGCCAGGTCGGCGCGGCTCGGGGTCCAGCCCAGGCGCTCGCGCGCCGTGGCGGCGGCGGCGACCAGGACCGCGGGGTCGCCGGCGCGGCGCGGCGCCGCGACTTCCGGTACCGGGTGCCCGGTGACGGTACGCACGGTCTCGATGACCTCGCGGACGGAGAACCCGCTGCCGTTGCCCAGGTTGCAGATCAGGTGTTCACTCTCGGCGGCAGCCGTCAGGGCCAGCAGATGGGCGTCGGCGAGGTCGGCGACATGGATGTAGTCGCGCACGCAGGTGCCGTCCGGGGTCGGGTAGTCGTCGCCGTACACGGAGATCGACTCCCGTGTGCCGAGGGCGACTTGCAGGACGAGCGGGATCAGGTGCGACTCGGGGTCGTGGCGCTCGCCGTAACTGCCGTACGCGCCCGCGACGTTGAAGTACCGCAGCGAGACAGCGGCGAGCCCGTGCGCCACGCACTCGCCGCTGATCATGTGGTCGACGGCGAGCTTGGAGGCGCCGTAGGGGCTGGTCGGCGCGGTCGGGTCGGTCTCGGTGATCGGGGTGGAGACGGGCTCGCCGTACGTCGCGGCCGTCGAGGAGAATACGAGTCTGCGTACGCCCGCCGCGCGCATGGCCTCCAGCAGCGCCATCGAGCCGCCGACATTGTTGTCCCAGTACTTCTCGGGCTTCGCGACGGACTCGCCGACCTGCGAGGACGCGGCGAAGTGCAGGACCGCGTCGTAGGAGGGGTCGAGCCACTTGACCGCGTCGTGGACCCGGCCCTCGATGAATTCGGCGCCCGTGGGGACCGCTTCCCGGAAGCCGGTGGAGAGGTCGTCGAGCACGGTCACCTCGTGCCCGGCCTCCAGCAGATGCGTGGCGACCACGCTGCCGACATACCCCGCGCCGCCCGTCACCAGATACTTGCCACTCACGCGCTCGCTACCTCTCGCAGTCGCTCGGCCGCGGTCTCCGGCGGTACGTCGTTGATGAAGACGCTCATTCCGGACTCGGATCCCGCGAGGAACTTCAGCTTGCCCGATGTCCGGCGGATCGTGAAAAGCTCCAGGTGGAGTGCGAAGTCGTGGCGCCCCGGTTGGCGGAACGGCGCCTGGTGCCAGGCGGAGATGTACGGCGTCGGCGGTTCGTCCGCGCCGAAGATCCGGTCGAAGCGCCGCAGCAGCTCCAGATAGACGGCGGGGAACTCGGCGCGCGCCGCCTCGTCCAGGCCCCGCAGGTCCGGCACCCGGCGCAGCGGGTAGAGGTGCACCTCGTACGGCCAGTGCGCCGCGTACGGCACGAACGCCACCCAGTGCTCACCCGTGAGAATCACCCGTCCGTCGGCCCGCTCGCGCTCCAGGACGTCGTCGAAGAGGTTGCCCCCGGTGGCGGCGCGGTGCTCGGCGACCGATCGGGACATCTGTTCGGTTCGGGGGGTGACGAAGGGGTACGCGTAGATCTGCCCGTGCGGATGCCCGAGGGTCACGCCGATCTCGGGGCCGCGGTTCTCGAAGCAGAACACCTGCTCCACCTGCGGGAGTTCGGCCAGTTCGGCGGTGCGGTCGGTCCACGCGTCGAGGACGAGACCGGCCTGTTGTTCGGTGAGATCGGCGAACGAGGCACCGTGGTCGGAGGTGAAGCAGACGACTTCGCAGCGTCCGCAGTCCCCGGCGAGCGAGGGGAAGCGGTTCTCGAAGACGACCACGTCGTAGTCGCTGTCGGGGATCTCGCCGAGGCGGCCCGCGGCGGTGTCGGTGGGGCAGAGCGGGCACTCGCCGGCCGGCGGGTGGTAGGTGCGGCCCTGGCGGTGCGAGGCGACGGCGACCGAGTCGCCGAGCAGCGGGTCGCGGCGGATCCCGGAGGTGGTGGAGATCGGTTCGAGTGGCCGCCGGTCCACGGCGTCGCGTACGGCGTCGTCACGGGAGTCGTAGTAGATCAGCTCCCGGCCGTCGGCGAGCGACGTCACCGTCTTCTTCATCGTTTTCTTCCTCCGGCCGCACCCGAGCCCGCACCCAAACAGAACTAAACATAACTAACCACGAGCCAACACCTACGTCAACGGTTGCGACACTCGATCACGATCGAACAAAGAACACCATCAAAAGTGTTCAGTTTAGTTAATGGGAGGCGTAAGTTCCGACGGAGTCATTGCAGGCTCCACCGACGAAACGTTCACGCGACGAAGCGGGTACCCCCATGCAGTCCCCCACGTACTACCTGGCCGAAGGACTTCGGCTCCCCACGAACGGCCTCGACTACGCGATCCTGGCGATCTACTTCATCGTGGTCCTCGGCATCGGCTTCGCCGCCCGGGCGAGCGTCAAGACCAGCCTCGACTTCTTCCTCTCCGGCAGATCACTGCCGGCCTGGGTCACCGGCCTCGCGTTCGTCGCCGCCAACCTCGGCGCGACCGAGATCCTCGGCATGGCCGCGACCGGCGCCCAGTACGGCGTGGCCGTCGTCCACTGGTACTGGATCGGCGCGATCCCCGCCATGGTCTTCCTCGGCCTGGTGATGATGCCGTTCTACTACGGCTCCAAGGTGCGGTCCGTCCCCGAGTTCCTGCTCCAGCGCTTCGACAAGTCGGCGCACCTGCTCAGCTCGGTCCTCTTCGCCTTCGCCGCCATCCTCATCGCGGGCGTCAACCTCTACGCCCTGTCGATCGTGGTCGAGGCGCTGCTCGGCTGGCCCCAGTGGGTCTCGATCGTCGTCGCCGGGTTCTTCGTCCTCGCGTACATCACCGTCGGCGGCCTCTCGTCGGCGATCTACAACGAAGTGCTCCAGTTCTTCGTCATCCTCGCGGCCCTCATCCCCCTCACGGTCCTCGGCCTCAAGCGGGTCGGCGGCTGGGACGGTCTGACCGGCTCGCTGAGCGCGAGCAAGGGCGACAACTTCCTGAGCGCCTGGGGCGGTACGGGCATCGGCGACGCCAACCCGCTCGGCGCCAACTGGCTGACGATCGTCCTCGGGCTCGGCTTCGTACTCTCCTTCGGCTACTGGACGACCAACTTCGCCGAGGTGCAGCGCGCGCTCTCCGCGAAGAACCTCTCGGCCGCCAAGCGCACCCCGCTGATCGCCGCGTTCCCGAAGATCTTCATCGTCTTCCTGGTGATGATCCCGGGCCTGGCCGCCGCCGTGATCGTGCCGAAGATAGGCACGGCGGGCTCGGACCTCACGTACAACGACGCGATCCCCCTGCTGATGCAGGAGTTGCTGCCCAACGGTGTGCTCGGGATCGCCGTCACGGGTCTGATGGCCGCCTTCATGGCCGGCATGGCGGCGAACGTGTCGTCCTTCAACACCGTCTTCACCACCGACATCTGGCAGAAGTACGTGGTCAAGGACCGCGAGGACACGTACTACCTGCGCTTCGGACGGCTGATCACCGCGATCGGTGTACTGGCCTCCGTCGGCACGGCCTTCATCGCCGCCAGCTTCTCCAACATCATGAGCTACCTCCAGACCCTGTTCTCCTTCTTCAACGTGCCGATGTTCGTGGTCTTCATCATCGGTATGTTCTGGAAGCGGGCCTCGATGAAGTCCGGCGCCTGGGGTCTGGTCGCCGGTACGACGGCCGCGATGGTCAACTACTTCTGGATCTACAAGCAGGGCGTCATCGGCATACCCAGCGACCAGGGCGCCAACTTCGTCTCCGCGATCGTCGGCTTCGTCGCCGGCGCGGTGGTGATGGTCGCCGTCACGCTGTTCACCGCGCCGAAGCCGGAGGCCGAACTCGCGGGCCTGGTCTACGGGACGACGTCACCCGGCATGTCCGAGGCACCCGCCGAGGGCGACGACGCCTGGTACCGCAAGCCCGCCCTGCTCGGCTGGGGCGCGATCGTCATCGCCGCGGCCTGCTACATCCCGTACTCGTTCTGACAGAAACGGAGGCACACATCATGTCCGACCTGCACAAGGAAGTCTCCGAACTGGAAGGCCGGTCCGCCACGGCGGCCCGCCTGTTCGACATCCGGCTCATCATCGGCGGCCTGTTCACGCTGTACGGGGTGATCGTCACCGTCGCCGGTGTCTTCGTCTCCGACGCGGACATGGAGAAGGCCGAGGGCGTCAACATCAACCTCTGGACGGGGCTGGCGATGCTGGCACTCGGCCTGTTCTTCCTGGGCTGGATGAAGCTGCGCCCGACGGAGATACCCCCGCCGGCCGCGTCGGACGAACCGGGCGCGCCCGACACCGGGAAGTAACCGGCCCGCGGCCCGTCGCCGCGCCCGCCCCGATCGATCGCCGGACCGGCCGCCTCTGCGCGGCCCGTCCGGCGATCACTCGTTCATGGCGCGGTCCAGCAGTCCCGTCCGGGCGGCCAGCGCCGCCGCCTCCAGCCGGGAGCCGACCCCCAGCTTCATCAGGACCCGCTGCACATGCGTACGGGCGGTGCTCGGCGCGATCCCCATACCGGCGGCGATCAGCCGGGTGTCGTCCCCCTCGGCGACCCGCACCAGCACCTCGATCTCGCGCGGTGTGAGCATCCGCAGCAGCCGCTGCCCCTCGTCGTCCGGCTGGGCCACCGGATTCAGCAGTTCGGTGAACGCCCCCTGCAACAGCCCCGGCGCCACGGCCGCGTCGCCCGCCCGCGCCTTCACTATGGCCCGCTCCACTCCCTCGATGCGCTCGTCGTGCCGTACGTATCCGCACGCCCCGGCCGCGAACGCGGCGGCGATGCCGCGCGGGCTCGGCACCGGTCCCAGGACCACGACCGCCACCTGCGGGCGGTCGCGCCGGATCCGTACGATCGGGTCGAAGGCGCCGGGACCGGCCGGAGCCGCCGTCCCCATGAGGCACACCTCGGGCGCCCGGCTCACGACCAGTTCGGCGGCGCCGGCCGTGGGCGCGGCGGCGGCGAGCACCCGGTGCCCGCGCAGTTTCAGGGCCGAGGCGAGCGCCTCGGCGAGTAGTCGGTGGTCGTCAACCACCATGAGCCGTATACCCATCGAGCAATCCCATCCCCCCAGGCCCAGGGCCCCCCGGCCCCCCGGCCGCCCTGACCCGGCAAGCTACACGCTCGGCCGGGACCGCGCGCCCCCATACGGGTAAGAAGACGCCCACTTGTCGAATTCGCCGCGATTCAGGGGCGAACGTGATCGCCGGACGGGCCGCGTGTGCGGCCCGTCCGGCGGTCGAGGACGAACGGCCCACCGGG
This sequence comes from Streptomyces sp. S4.7, assembly GCF_010384365.1. Lineage (NCBI taxonomy): Bacteria > Bacillati > Actinomycetota > Actinomycetes > Kitasatosporales > Streptomycetaceae > Streptomyces > Streptomyces sp. S4.7. Next base: position 2,907,805 of record NZ_CP048397.1, read on the forward strand.
CGGACCCGGTGAACTCCTGCGCCCACCCCACTAGTTCGTGGTGAACGCCACCACGAGGTACTCCTTGCGGTCCTTGCTGTAGTCGCTCGGCTCGCTGATCAGCGTCTCCGAGGTGTACATCCGGCCGCCGCCGAAGCGGATCTCCGCGCCGTCGAGCGAGAAGCTGGTCTCCGCCTCACGGACGGACTCCTCGGCAGGGTTCTCCATGAGAACCGTCTCCTTGAACGTGCCGCCGTCGATCGAGACGATCTGTCCGCCCTTGTCGTACGGGGGCCACTTGTACGCGATGATGTTCGACCCGTCCATGCGCAGCGGGTACATCGCGTAACGCTCGCCCGCGTCGGCCCGGTCGGTCGTGGCCTTGCCGGTCGCGAGGTCGAAGGAGACGATCTCGTTGGTCTGGCCGTACTCGTCGCCGGTGCCCTCGTGCTCCTCGGTCGGCACGTAGATCCTGTCGTTGCCGACGGCGAGCTTGGAGCACTGCTCCACCTCGGTGGAGCCGCACCGGCCCGCGTACTTGTCCGCGTCCACGGGGATCTTGGCGCGCAGCTTGCCCGTCTTCTCGTCGATGGAGAAGAAGTCCGAGATGCCGCTGCCGTCACCGGCGGTGTCGCCGACATCGGCCGCGACGACGAGCGGCTTGGTGGAGACGACGGAGACGTACTCGACGCCCGCGGGCATCTTGAACTTGGAGATCGGCGTCCCGTCGGTCGGCTTCACCGTCTCGATCGTCACCGTCGGGTCGTCGTACGAGCCGCACTTGCGGGCCGCGACGAGGGCGGGGCCGCCGCCGTAACCCATGTCGTAGCAGCCCTCGGCGTTGACGTCGGGCTTCCACAGGTTGTCGCCGGTGGTGAGGTCGAAGGCCGCGCCGCCGTCGGTGCCGCCGACGGCGACGGTCTTGCCGCTGAGGGTGACCTCCCGGAAGGCGGCCTTGTCGTCACCGGAGTTGCCGCCCGTGACCGACTCGGTCCACAGCAGGGCGCCCTTGTCGAGGTCGATCGCGCCGACCTCGGTGCAGGAGACGTACTTCTCCTTGGCGGTCGGCTTGCTCGCGGCGAAGACGACGGCGGTCTTGTTGTCCTCGGTGGCGTGGCGTGAGGCCGCGCAGACCTGGCCGGGCAGCGGGATGGTCCAGAGCTGCTTGCCGGTGTCCGCCTCGTAGCCGACGATCTGGTTCACACCGGTCTTGACGTACGCCTTGTCGGTGAGCCATGAGCCGGACACGTCGGTGATGTCGCCGACCTTGGGCTGCGGCAGCTGGAAGGCGACCTTGGAGTTGTTGTTCCCCGGGGGCTTCTCCGTGCCGCCGCCGAGGGACTTCCCGTTGTCGCCTCCCTTGTCACCGCCCTTGGTGTCGGACTTCTTGGCCTGGTTGTCCTTGTCGTCGCCGCTGGAGGCGAAGTACACGCCTCCGCCGACGATCAGGACGACGGCGACGACCGCGGCGATGATGATCTGCGCCTGCGTGCTGACCTTCTTGCCGCCGGGTGCGCCGGGTGCGCCCGGACCCGGCTGGTTGTACGGCTGGCCCGGCTGCTGCGGGTAGCCGTACTGGGGCTGGCCCTGCTGGGGATACCCGTACTGCGGCTGCCCCATGGGCTGCGTCGGCGGCTGCTGCGGGTACTGGCCCTGCTGCGGGTAGCCGTACTGCGGCTGAGCGGACTGGCCCGGCTGGCCGGGGGGCGTCTGCGGATAGCCGTAGCCGGGCTGCTCGGGCGGCGGCGTCGGCGCGCCGAATCCGCCGGGAGGCGGCTCGGTCGGTGCGCCGAAGCCCCCGGCCGGCGGCTCCTGCGGCTTGCCGAACCCTCCCTGCGGGGGCTCGTTGGGCGGCTGGGGTGGCTGGCTCATGGCGTGCTTACCTCAAAGGGGAGAATGCGTACGGAGCGGAGTCGGAGAGACACGCAGTGTGTCACTCGCTGAAGGCCATCATGGTCTTCGTCTCCATCTCGGCCTTGTCGTCACTGGCGCTGACCCGGCTGCTGGTCACGAAGAACCGCCCGCCCACGTAGTCCAGTTCGGAGTCGTAGAACGAGCTCTCGATCTGGGAGGTGGACTGCGGGTTGTTGAGCAGCACCTTGGGGGCGCCTCCGGTCGGCGCCAGGGTCGCGACGGCGCCGCCCTTGTCGTACGCCGGCTCGAAGTAGAGGAGCACGTTCGCGCCCTCCATCCGCAGCGGCGTCATGACGCGCTCGGCCGGGGCCTTGGCGCGCCACTTGGCCTTGCCGGTGTCGAGGCTGAAGGCGATGACCTCGTTGGTGCCGGACGAGCCGGTCTCACTGGGCTGCGTCGCCATGTAGAAGGTGCTGGCGTCGGCGGCGACACCGGTGCAGCCGTCCAGGTTGGCGCCGAAGACGATGAAGCCTCCGCCGCACTTGGGCTGGAACTTGTCCTTGCCGCCGTCGATCTGGGAGCGCACGGTGCCGTTGTCGTTGAGCGCGACGATGGCCCAGGACTTCTTGTCGGGCTCGGTCAGCGACAGGACGATCGGATCGCTCGAATAGACCTTGTCGAGTTCCCAGTTGGTCTTGAGCTTGTACGTCCACTTGGCCTTGCCGGTGGCCGGGTCGAGCTCCTGGACCTGGTTCTGCTGCTTGTCTATGTCACCGCCGGGGCACGACTCGGCGGCGATCATCCTGGCACCGCTGGAGATCGCGTCGGGCTGGCAGTCGCCCGCCACCTCGTCGAAGAGCGCCTTGCCGTCGCTCATCCGGAAGGCGTTGGCGTGACCGGTGCGGGCCGCGGTGACCGTGTCGCCGTTGATGGCGAGGGTGATGTCGGAGAGGAAGTCGAAGTTGCCCTGCTGCTTGAGCGTCTGCTTCCAGCCGCCCTTGCCGGTCTTGAGGTCGACCTGCTGGAGAACGGAGCAGTCGGACTTCTCCGTGACACCGTCCTTGATCCCGAGGACGATCTTGCCGTCGGCCGTGGACACCGTGGGCGCCGCGCACATCTCGGCGGGCAGGGTGAGGCTCCACTTCTGCTTGCCGTCCGCGACGCCGTACCCGACGACCTTCTTGTACATGGCCTTGACGACGATGTCGCCGGCGAACCACGGGCCGTACACGTCGGCGCCGTTCTTCGGCAGGTCGACATCGTTCTTCTGGAGCCAGAGGATCTTCGACTCGCCGTCCTTGCGCCCGGCGTTGAGGTCGTCCTGCGCCTCGCGCCCGCCGCCGGTGCCGTCACCGTTGTCGGGCTCGTCGTCCGAGCCGCCGCCGTCGGGCTTGGCGTCGTCGTCCTTCTTGCTGACGCTCTTCTTGCCGCCGTCGTCGTCACCGCTGACGAGGAACCAGGTGCCGCCGCCGATGACGAGCAGACCCGCGACGGCCGCGGCGATCACGACGCCGGGCTTGCGCTTGAAGAAGCTGCCGCCGCCGTTGCCGCCGGGGGGCGGGGTGGGCGCGCCGGGGTACTGCTGGGGCGGGTAACCGCCGCCACCGCCGTACGGGTTGGCCCGCTGGCCGTACGGTCCCGGCTGGTTGTAGGGGCCGGGCTGGCCGGGCTGGTTGTACGGGCCGGGCTGCGAGCCGTACGGTCCCGGCTGGTTGTACGGGCCGGGCTGGGCCGGCGGCTGGCCGGGGACGGGCGGCGTCTGCGGGTAGCCGTAGCCGGGCTGCCCCTGCGGGTACCCGTATCCCGGCTGCTGGCCCGGCTGCTGGCCCGGCGGCGGTGGCTGGCTGGGCGGCTGGGTCATCAGCGCTTCCCCCTTGTCGTACGGTCCTTCGTCCGGTCGGTCTCCCCCGCTGTTCCGGCGGCGGGAAGACCGGCTGTCGAAATGTCAGCCGGTGCCGGCGGAACGGAGCGATTCGGGCTTGGGAATCCGCAGTGTCACGTCAGTCGAGCGGGCCTTCTTTGTATCACTCGCACCCTTGTACGGGAGGGGCCGGTACTCCCCTGTTCCCAAGGGAGGACCGGCCCGTGATGCGGTTGTTACGAGGCCTCTACGCGTCCTCGGCGAGCTCCATCCAGCGCATCTCCAACTCATCGCGCTGCGCGACGAGTTCACGCAGCTCGCTGTCGAGTTTGGCCACCTTGTCGAAGTCTGTGGCGCTTTCGGCGATCTGTCCGTGAAGCGCACTCTCGCGCGTGGACATCTTGTCGAGCTGCCGCTCGATGCGCTGGAGTTCCTTCTTCGCGGCGCGGTTGTCCTTCGCGGACGCGGCGGGGGCGGCAGGCGCGGCCGGCGCACCGCTTCCGGCACCGGAGCGCGCCGGGGCGGGCGCCGACTCCACGACCTCGCGGCGCCGTTCCAGGTACTCGTCGATACCGCGCGGGAGATGACGCAGGGCGGCGTCGCCGAGGAGCGCGTACACCTTGTCCGTCGTCCGCTCGACGAAGAACCGGTCGTGGCTGATGACGACCATCGAGCCCGGCCAGCCGTCGAGAAGGTCTTCGAGCTGGGTGAGCGTCTCGATGTCGAGGTCGTTCGTCGGCTCGTCCAGGAACAGCACGTTGGGCTCGTCCATCAGCAGCCGCAGGATCTGGAGCCTGCGCCGCTCACCGCCGGAGAGATCGCCGACGGGCGTCCACTGCTTGTCCTTGGCGAAGCCGAACTGCTCGCAGAGCTGTCCGGCGGTCATCTCCCGCCCCTTGCCGAGGTCGACCCGGTCACGCACCTGCTGCACGGCCTCCAGCACCCGCAAGGTGGGCTTGAGCTCCCCGACCTCCTGAGACAGGTACGCCAGCTTGACGGTCCGGCCGACGGTCACCTTCCCGGCCTCGGGCTGGACGTCGCCCTGCGTACGGGCCGCCTCCGCGAGCGCGCGCAGGAGGGAGGTCTTGCCCGCGCCGTTGACGCCGACGAGGCCGATCCGGTCGCCGGGGCCGAGCTGCCAGGTCAGATGCCTGAGCAGCACCTTGGGACCGGCCTGGACGGTCACGTCCTCCAGGTCGAAGACCGTCTTGCCGAGGCGGGCGTTGGCGAACTTCATCAGCGCCGAGCTGTCACGGGGCGGCGGCACGTCCGCGATCAGCTCGTTGGCGGCCTCGATGCGGTAGCGGGGCTTCGAGGTACGGGCCGGCGGGCCGCGCCGCAGCCACGCCAGCTCCTTGCGCACCAGGTTCTGCCGCTTGGACTCCTCGGTGGCGGCGATGCGCTCGCGCTCGGCGCGGGCGAAGACGTAGTCGGAGTAGCCGCCCTCGTACTCGTGCACCGCGCCGCGCTGCACGTCCCACATGCGCGTACAGACCTGGTCCAGGAACCACCGGTCGTGGGTCACGACGACCAGCGCGGATCGGCGCTCCCGCAGGTGCCCGGCGAGCCAGGAGATGCCCTCGACGTCGAGGTGGTTGGTGGGCTCGTCGAGGATGATCACGTCCTGTTCGGCGATGAGCAGCTTCGCGAGGGCGATCCGGCGCCGCTCGCCACCGGACAGCGGCCCGATGACGGTGTCGAGCCCCTGCGGGAACCCGGCCATGTCGAGCCCGCCGAAGAGCCCGGTGAGAACGTCCCGGATCTTGGCGTTGCCCGCCCACTCGTGATCGGCGAGGTCTCCGATGACCTCGTGCCGGACGGTGGCGGCGGGGTCGAGCGAATCGTGCTGTGTGAGTACGCCGAGCCTGAGCCCGCCACTGTGGGTGACCCGCCCGGTGTCGGCCTCCTCCAGCTTGGCGAGCATCCGGATGAGGGTGGTCTTCCCGTCCCCGTTCCGCCCGACGACCCCGATCCGGTCCCCTTCGGACACCCCGAGGGAGACCCCGTCGAGCAGCGCCCGGGTGCCGTACACCTTGGTGACTGCCTCGACATTGACCAGATTGACGGCCATTTCACTCCTGTTACGGGACGGCTGGATCGACGTCCCAGGGTAGTCGGAGCGGGGGGTGGGGTGCGGGGGCGGTCCACTCCCCGCTCCGGCGGGCCCGACGGCGGTAATCGGACAGAGGCGAATGGAGTCCACATTGGTCTAGGCCAAACATCGCTGTCTCTGTATCCTCATCCGTGACCTGCAGCACACGAGCAGCCGGGTCCCCCATTCGCCGCTCTAGGAGTCACGGTGAAAACTCGCACCAGAAGCTCGGCGATCATCGGCACCATCTCCCTCGTCGCTTCCCTCGCACTGACCACGGCCTCCGCCGACGAGCCACGCGGCCCGCGTCCGGCGGCCGATGTGAGGCTCACGGAAGTGGCCAAGGCCCAGAACCCCGTCGCCGGCGCAGCCGGGCCCCGCGGCACGGTCTGGATCGCCGAACGCGCGGGCACGGTAAGGGTCCTGACGGGCAGTGGGCTGAGCGAGCCCGTTCTCGACATATCCAGTGAGACGAGCACCGACGGTGAACGCGGTCTGCTCGGCGTCGCGTTCGACAAGAGGCTCGCGCACTTCTACATCTCCTACACGGACCTCGAAGGCACCAGCACCATCGACGAGATCGCCCTGCGCAACGGCAAGCTCCAGCCGCAGACCCGGCGTACCGTCCTCACTCAGACGCAGCCGTACGAGAACCACAACGGCGGCGACATCAAGTTCGGCCCCGACGGATACCTCTACATCGCGCTCGGCGACGGTGGCGCGGGCGGCGACCCGCACGGCAACGGGCAGAAGCTCGACACCCTGCTCGGCAAGATCCTGCGGATCGACCCGGCGGGCGGCAGGTACAGCGGCAAGCCCTACACGATCCCGAAGAACAACCCCTTCGTGAACGACCCCGAAGCCAGGGACGAGATCTGGGCCTACGGGCTCCGCAACCCCTGGCGATTCTCCTTCGACTCCGGCACGGGCGACATGCTGATCGCCGATGTCGGCCAGAGCGACTGGGAAGAGGTCGACTGGGCCCCGGCGAGGAGCAGGGGCGGCGAGAACTACGGCTGGGCCTCGATGGAGGGCACCCACCCCTTCCGCGGCGGCACGGAGCCGGCGAACCACACGCCGCCGGTCTTCGAGTACGACCGCACCGGGCTCGGCTGCTCGGTCACCGGCGGCTACGTCTACCGGGGCAGGGCGATCCCGGCCCTCAGGGGCCAGTACCTCTACAGCGACTACTGCGACGGCACGGTCCGCACCCTGAAGCTCAGGAACGGCAAGGTGACCGGCCAGAGCGACCTCGGTGTCACCAACGGCGAGGTCATCTCGTTCGTGCAGGACGGCGACGGCGAGCTGTACGTGCTCGCCATCGGCGGCAGCGTGTCACGTATCGACGCGGCGTAACCCCTACGAGATCGGGCCCGGTGCCGCAGTCCCGGCACCGGGCCCGACCTGCGTCGCGTCAACGCCCCTGAAGCAGCCGGGCCGTGGCGGCAGAGATCCACGAACGCACCGCCCCGCGAAGTTCCGGGTTGCCGACCAGCGCCTCCTCGTGATCGGGCCACTGCTCGCGCACGGCCCGTACCGTCTCTTCGGCGACGGCGGCGAGATGTGCCCCGGAGAGCGTGAACCGGCGGTCCAGTGCCGCCTCAAGCCGGTCGAACGCCCTGAGCGACACTCGCTCGAAGCTCTTGGTGCCGCCGAACTTCAGCCCCAGGTCCTCGGCCTCGTCGCCGGGCGCGTACGGGACGGTCGAGACCAAGTCGTACACCGGGGACAGTGACGGGGTCCGGCCGTCGCGGTAGATCAGTGACCAGTTCTTCAGATGGGCGTCGCCGTTGCCGACGGCCAGCGAGAAGGCGATCCGCCGCGCCGCCTCGCGGAGCGAGCCCACGTCGTGGCCTCGGAAGGAGAGCGCGGCCACTGTCTCGAAGGTCGACTGGTACTTGTCCCGCGCGTACTTGTCCCGGACCTGCGCGAAGTCCTCGATGTGGATACGCGCTCCGCTGCCGTCCGAGGTCCGGTCGAAGCGCCGGACGGCGTAGGCCCATTGCTCGTCATTGGGCCACATCCGGTCCGGCAGGCCGTCGAGTTCGTCCCGGTGGAGCAGCCGGATGTCCGGGACGTCCAGCCCGGCGGCACGGGCGAGTGACATCACCGCGAACTCGTTGCGGGGCACGTCCGCGTGCCGGTAGTCGGGAAACTTGACCAGCCAGTCCCCCAGTTCACCGCCCACGGGCACGGTGAGCCGATCACCCCGGGCGAGCATCGAGAACTTCAGCGCCACCCCGGCCAGCGAGAACCGCCACGGCGACGCCGCCAGGTCACCCGCGGCACTGGTGCTCCCCGCCACGGGGTCCACGGGTTCCTGCCATTCCCAGTCGTCGTCCGGCCCCTCCGCGCGAAGCACCTGGACTGCGCCGGGCAGATCGTGACCGACCTGCGCAAGCAGTTCCATCTCACGGTCGAGAGAGACTCCGCGGTCGTCGGCGATCCACTCCCTGAGCGGGCCCTCGGGCAGAAGGTTCGAGAACCACTGGGGCAGTCTGAGCGCGGACGAGTACGGCGCTCTGAGGTTCTCTTCGAACCGCAGACCGAGCACAGACCGCTCGGCGTCCTCCACGTAGCGGTCGGTCATCACGAAACGCGTGTAGTCGCCTTTTTGGCACAGCGTGCCGACACGGCGGCCGTGCAGCAGCACCGCGTAGTAAATCTCGGGGAGGGCGCCCATCGTGTGTGATCCGTTCGTTCGTAACCGTTCTCGGCGGTTCCCGCGGAAGCTCAGCCTTCTGTCTCAGGAGCGGCGGGAAGGTCGGTCTCCTCGAACTCCTGGAACTCACCGTCCAGATCCAGGGCGTCCAGCGAGGGAGTGTCCTCGTAGTCCCACTCAGCCATGCGGCCGATGAAGGCCGCCAACTGCGGCAGGATTCGCTCTTGGCGTGCCGCGAGAAAAGCATCACGGTTTTGATCCGCCAGTACGGCCACATCGCGGTCGAGCAGGTGTGAGGCGAGTACCGAGTCCCAGGTCTCGTCATCTATGTCGAGCGGCTGCCGTGCGAGGGCTCCCGGAAGCTCGGAGACTGGGTCTCCACCATCAGGCAGGAAAAGCCGGTTGGCTGGCCAGAGTTTCCTCCGTGCATCCCGGAGCCGGGGAAAAATCATCGGCGCCGCGTTCGCAGCAGTCCTGTCCTGATCAAGAACGGCATCCAGACTTCGCGAATCAAGAATCTCCCCGGTAGTGACTGAGCGCGGATCCAGCGACCACCAGGCACTGAGAATGACCTTTGTCATTGCCTCGTTGGTACGGAATCGCTCGACACTGGGAATCACCGGACCTGCGTCGGAGATTGTGTCCAGCATGGCATGTAGCGAACCCTCTTCGTCGCCGGGGTGAATCTTCGCACCGAGCGTTCGACTGAAAAGTGTGAAGCTGCCCTTGAAGACCATCGGCCCAACGAGCGAGAGTCGCCAGAAGAGCCTTCGCAGCAACCGAATGTTGTTGGGCTGCGGCTGAGGAAAGTGCGCAAAGAATCGAGTCAGAGTCACGAGCTGCGCCCGGTAGGGCAGGAGGGAAATATGAGGTACACCCGCCTCCCGGATCAGGAACTCGACCGCCCGCACGAGTGCCTCTTCACCCTGTGTGTACGCGGTGAGTTGGTCCTCATCAGGAAACTCGGGCTGCGTACGGCGGCCGGCAAGGGAGAACTCCACACGGATGTCCCTCATGGGGTCCGAACCCCGCCGGGCCAGCACTGACGCGAGGACAGTACCGGTGTCGATGCTTCCGAAGCCGGTCCGATCCGCTACATTGTCGGAAATCTTTGCCAGAGTCAGCCGCTCGTCGGCGCCCTGTTCCTCACCCGAGTAGAGGGCCGAGAAGATCTCTGCGCGGTTCAACCGCCGCCCGTAGTTGTTCATCCGATCGAAAATGTCTGTCAGGGCATCCCTATCGTCCTGACGGACAAGATAGGCAGGCACTTTATACTGCCGCAGGGCGGTAGCCACACGCTCGGCCTCATCGAAGTATTCCGAAGCGGCGATTCCATCTGTACGAAACCAGGTAAGGAGCTTCCTCAGATCGAACAGTACAGGCAAAGAGATGTGATGCGCCTCGCGTAGCTTCGGGGTTTCTACGAACTCTTTCGCAGAAAGATCATAATACACATTGAAGGGCTTGTACGGGTGCCCATCCGCACTCAGAGCGTTGGCCAGGCTAATGAGGCGCTGCTGACCGTCCACGACCCAAAGCGACTCATCATGCGCGGGCGCCGTCAGCCGGAGTTTACCCAGCATGAACTCTTCCGGCTTTTGCTTGCGCACCCAGAGCAAGAGGTTCCCAATGGGATATCCCTTCACGATGCTGTCGAACAACCTCAGCACATCTTGACTCTGCCAGCGGAAGTCGCGCTGGAAATGGGGAACCCTGATCCGGCCACCCCAGGCGAGAGGTACCAGGTCGCCAAGCTCGTATGTGGTGGCGGACGGCTGCGCATCAAGGCCTGCGGGACCGGTATTCATGGCTGCTCCAAGGCTTGAGGACATGCCGGATCAGTTGGCGTTTGATTCTTTCACGGACCCCGCCGGGGCGTCGGGGTCGACGGGGCGCGCGGCCCACCCGGATCCTCACCCGGCACGGACCAGCCCCACGGCGAGGGCGACAAGGCCGACGGCGGCGGGGACGAAGTCCCACGCGAGGTGCTTCACGCGAGGGCACCTGTTGCCGCCCCCGCGGGCGAGGGTGAACCAGACGGCCTTGTACGCGGGGGCGGCAACAGCCGTAGATGGTGAGCCCCCAGGCGCGGGCAAGGCTCTCGACGAGCCGGAGCCCCTGCCCACCCTCCTGTACGGCTCCGAGCCCCGCCTCACCTGGCACGGGCAGCCGCCAGGGGTTGCTGTCACAGAAGTACACGGTGGTCTGCTTCCGATTGACCAAGGCCTCGACCCGGATCTGTCGGCTCCGGGTGTGCCGATGGGCGTTGGTCACCAACTCACCAACGCAGAGCCGGGCGTCGTTCTCCGGCGGCGGAGGCGAGCAATGCGTCGAGATCGCCGAACTCAACGGCGACATCCTCATGCGCGAGAGCGACGCCCCGAACACAATCACGACCACCAGCCGAGCCAAGTTTGCCGCCTTCATCGCCGGCGTAAAGTCGGGCGAGTTCGACCACTTCGCCAACTGACCGACGTTGACCTGCGATTGAAGCCCCTCCGTCCATGCGACGGAGGGGCTTTCGGTGTCTCGCTATAAAAAACATGCCCCGGCGCACACTTGCCACGAAGCAGTGTGTGACGCTACCGGCACTACGCGTCGCACTGGTCGTGGCTACCTCGGCAGGCCAGCCCCGTGGCGACGTACCTCCCCCCCTGCCTTGGCCCGGTCGGGGAGAGGCGTCAAAGGGTTGTCCCCGCCCGCCGCCCGTCATGCCGGCGACAGGCGGGGGCGACTCCGCACCGCACGAACCGGCGGAAGGCCCACCCATGCACCAGCCCGCGGCTTCGCCATGCCCGGACACCGAAATCCGCTACTGGTACGAGCACGTCGCGTACCGTTCGCTCACCGCTGCGGGCTCGGAGATCGACAAGATCGAACGCCACTCCGCCGCACCTCCGCCGAGGCGATCCGCCAGATCCGGCTGTCCGTCCGCACCCTCGTCGCCACGCTCTCACCCGAAGAGCGCAAACACGCCCGCAGTTGGGCCGAGGGCGGCGGCTGTGTGGGAGCCGTCGCCGCCCCGCACCGGGGCGAACCCTGCGGGTTCTCGCTCAGCCACCACAGCGCATGGCTGGAGTGGACGGTCCACCCGTACTACGCGTTCCACACCCCCGAAACGCGCCAACTCCCCCTCCTTCCGCGCTGAACGCAACCGGCGCACCACAACACGCGACAGAAGGCGAGCCACCGTCATGACCAGCCCCATCACCTGGCAGAAGTCCTCGTTCTCGGGATCCGACGGCGAGATCCAGTGCGTCGAACTGGCCCACGTGGACGGCCGGATCCTGCTCCGTGAGAGCGACGCGCCGGACACGATCGTCACCACCGACAGGGACAAGCTGCGCGCCTTCCTCCTCGGGGTGAAGGCCGGCGAGTTCGACCACCTGGTCTGATCCGCCCGGCGGAGCGACCTGAGCAGGGCCGAACCCGGACCACGCCGCACGCGGCTGCCGGTTCGGCCCTCCCACCCGAGTCGGCCCGGCCGGGCCCGGGCCGTTGTCGGTGCCGGGTGGGAGACTGCCCGGCATGATCGAACCCAACCCGAACGCGGACCCGCTCAAGGCAGACCTTCTCCGGTATCTCCAATCCGCCCGTGACGCCCTGCTGTGGAAGCTCGACGGCCTCTCGGAGTACGACGTCCGCCGCCCGCTGACACCCACCGGGACCAATCTGCTGGGACTGATCAAGCATGTCGCCGGGGTGGAGATCGGCTACTTCGGCGAGACGTTCGGGCGGCCGTTCTTCGACGCTGCCCGGGTGCCCGCGTGGTACGCGGAGGACGCCGAGGCCAACGCGGACATGTGGGCCACCGCGGAGGAGTCGCGGGACGAGATCGTGGGGCTGTACCGGCGGGCGTGGGAGCACACGGACGGCACGGTCGCCGCTCTGCCGCTCGACGCGACCGGTCATGTCGCGTGGTGGCCCGAGGAGCGGAGCGAGGTGACACTGCACCGCATCCTGGTGCATGTGATCGCAGACACCACCCGGCACGCGGGGCACGCCGACATCGTGCGCGAACTCGTCGACGGAGCGGTGGGGATGCGGAAGGGCAACGACAACATGCCTCCGGGCGACCGGGCCTGGTGGGCGGCCTACCGCGACCGGGTGGAGGACACGGCGCGGAAGGCCGGCAACGGCTGATCCCCGACTGCGGCGGCGGGCCGACAGCTCCGCCCGCCGCCGCGGCTCAGTGCTCGCAGAGGGAGAATTCTCGTTCGTAGAGCTGCTCGTTGTGCTCGTCGACGAAGAACTTGCGCTCCCGCATGAGCTGTTCGCGGTAGTCCCTGGCTTGTTCGAGCGTCATGGTCGAGGTGTCGGACCATGGCTGTTGCGGTGGCACATCGGATGTCGAGACGATCTTCTCCGACGGGTCGACCAGGAAGAACGCGAGAATTCTGCGGTGTCCCGGGCGGGTGGCGTCCGCGAGGCGGAATGAGCCGACGCGGTGTTGCAGGATGTTCGGGAACGCCAGGCAGCGGCCCGCCGGGGTCGACGCCGATCCCAGCAACTGGTTCAGCGCGTCTTCGTCCTCCAGGCCGTAGACGTCACGCAGACCGTTGTCGTCATTCTGTTCGTAGTCCGGGTCGTCGAGCGCCGCGCGGAAACTCAGCGTGCTTTCGGTGATGTTCTCGCTGTCCCAGGAGTAGATGCCGGTCGAGACGATCCGCTCGTTCATCATCCCCTCGACATGCCAGGAACCGCCCGCGTACTCGGGCTTCTCCGGGGTGAGATGAATGGTGGCGAGCTTGACGATGACCTGGAGACGGTGGCCGCGCAGATCGACCCGGGCGGAGTCGCCGGGCAACTCGGGCGGAGTGAAGGCCGGGGCGTCCGGAATGGCCGGACGGCGGTTCTCCCACCAGTCGTCCGTGGCCGTCCCCCAGGCGCTGACCGCTTCCCGGTAGGCCGTGTCGTCGCTGTAGGAGGATTTGTTCGGATACTCCGGCTTCGAGTCGTACCACCCGTAGGGATCGGCCTCGATCCGCGGGGGCCGGGGATGGCGCAGATCGGTGAGCACGTTCTCCAGCAGCGGGCGCAGGCGCGCGAACAAGTCCGGCAGGACGGCGGCCAGTTCGCGATGGGCCTCGGGGTGGATGTTGTTGACGTACGAACTGAAGGCGACATCTCCGTCGTCACTGACGTCGACGTCCGTGGGCAGCCACTGGAACTTCTCGGAGAATTCGTACTTCGAGTAACGGTCCGTGGGATTGCGCCAAGCACGCTCGTGCGCACCGGATACCTCTCTCACCAGGCAGAACAGTGAGGGGTGCACCAGATCCAGTACCTGGCCGTCGGAGCCGGGATGCCAGTCCCGCGCTGCTTCGGGGACCTCTTCCAGAACCCGGACCGCCTCGCGCAGCCGCGATCTGAGCTCGTCGTCGACCAGTGTGTCCGACTGCCACACCCCCTCGACGGCGGAAACCTCGACGCCGGTACGTCCGTCCCGCAGCTCGGCGTAATGGAGGAGTTCGGCGAGAACGTAGCGAACCTGCGCTTCTGTGAGGCCCTGGTCGACCGCTTCCCGCGTCCATCTGGCGACGATGTCGGCATCGTTCATCTTGTCGAACCACCCCCGCTTGGCCCGAATTGTTGAGCCGCACCGCATCATCTGAATTTCCCGAAGCGTGCGCGGTCTCGCGAACGATATGGAACGGGAGGCGTGAAAGGGCAGCGGGAAGGCGGACGGGCCGGTCAACTCTTCTGATCCTCCGAGTCGGTGTGCGGTGGCGGGAAGACTACTTCAGCGGACTGACACCCCGGCCCGTGCGAAGGCCGCCGGTGTCAGAGGCCGAGCAGGATCGCCGAGAGCTCGTGGGGCTGGGAGAACATCGGCCAGTGGCCCGTGTTCATCTCCACCAGGCGCCAGTGTTCGCTCTTGAGCAGCTCGGTGACCTCGGGGCTCGGCTCGGGCCAGTCGAGCAGGCATTTGATGTAGGTCGCCGGGAGTCCGGCCAGTGGTCGCTCCAGCCTCGCCGGGTCGGTCAGCGTCGCGCCCGGGTGCGGCGTGGAGCCGGAGACGAGGCGGGTGATCTGTGCGTCCGTCAGGCCCTGGCCCGCGAAGTCGGCCGCCGTGAGGGGCGGCCAGAAGCCGCCGCTGTCGGCGATCGACGCCTCCACCGCCGCCCGGCCGTCCGGCCAGCCGGAGACGAACGACTCACCGTCCGCCGGCACGTTCGAGTCGACGAACACCACGCGGGACAGCCGGTCACCGATGCGTTCGGCGGCCTGGCCGACCGGGATGCCCGCGTAGCTGTGGCCGACCAGGACGACATCACGCAGGTCCAGGCGCTCGACCGTGTCCACGATGTCCCGGACGTGGGTCTCCAGCCCGATGGGCCCGTCCCGCTCCCCGGCCCGCTCCTCCTGCCGCCGCTCGGCGAGGCCCGGCAGTGTCAGCGCGTGGGTGTCGTGCCCGGCCGCGCGCAGCTCGGGCACCACCTCGTCCCACGCCCACGAGCCGAGCCACGCGCCTGCCACCAGTACGTATCGAGTCATGCCGGGAACCTAACGCGCGGGTCTGACAACCGGCCGCCCGGACATGGCCGCCCGCGCCGTCAGAGACTCAGCGTCTCCAGATGGTCCAGCTTCACGAACCGGCTCTTCGGGCTCGCCTTCCGCACCGCGTCGTGCAGCGCGTCGAGCCCGCCCCAGTCCACCGCGGGCCTGTCCAGCGGCTCGTCGAAGTCGTCCCAGTGCGTCGGTACGACATAGGCGGGGTGTCCCAGCAGATCGAGCAGCCGCGGTACGTAGCCGGGCACGTTGGCACCGCCCGGCTGGATCATGACGAGATCCGCGCGTATCCCTTCGAGGTCGTGCTCGCTGAAGTTGGACGACCCGAAGTTGACGATGTCGAAGCCGTTGACGCTGACCAGATACGACAGGCTCCCGCCCTCCACCAGGTCCGCGATCGTCTCCGGGGCGTCGGGCACCTGCCCCGGCCGGGTGCCGGCGAACGCCACGCGGGGGTGCTCGCCGCCCATGGAGTGCAGCGACCGTACGACCTGCACGGAGTAGCCCTTGTACTGGAGCCGCTCGCCGCCCCCCACCACCGACAGCTGCCGCTCCGGGGCGCCCATCGCCCGCATGGTGTTCACATGGCTCTCGGTGCCGAAGACCGTGGCGCCGGTGGTCTTCGCGAGGTGCGGGACGTCGGTCATGTGGTCGTAGTGCCCGTGCGTGACCAGGATCTGGTCGGCGCGCAGCCCGTAACCGTCGATCACCGCGGTGTCGACCTCGATCGGCGTCTCCGGGGCCGCGCCCGCCTCGGAGTAGGTGCCGGTCCAGAAGCGGGTGAGCCAGGGGTCGATCAGTACGGTGGCGGCCGAGTCACCGGCGCCGATCCGGATCTCCCAGCCGTTGTTGCCGAGCCAGCGCAGCCGCAGATCGCCGGGCGGCGCGGCCCGGCCGGCGGAGGGGCGCGCGGACGGGCCGGCGCTCGCGGTGCCGACGGCCGTCGCGGCCACGCCGGCGCCGACCGCCGCCGAGGCGCCCAGCAGGCCCCGCCGGGTGATGAGGTTCCGTCGTCGCTCGCTCTTCCTGGCGTTGCTCTCGCCGTTGGTCCCGCCGTTGTTCTCGCGCAAGCTCATGTGCGTCAGTGCCCTTCGTCGTACGGCCGGCTCCCCCGGAGGCAGCGGCCGGTGTGGCGAACAGGACGGGATCACAGCACGCCCGCGGCTGCCCGGTCCAAGACCCTGACCTCCTGTAACTCATATCGAGGCCGATATCGTCGCAGCGTGGACCTGTTGCGACAGCTGCGTCACTTCACCGTGGTGGGCGAGGAACTGCACTTCGGCCGGGCGGCCGAACGCCTCGGCATGGCGCAGCCGCCGCTGAGCCAGCGCATCCGCGAACTGGAGCGGGAGTTGGGCGTCGAACTCTTCGACCGCTCGCGCCGCCAGGTGCGGCTCACACCGGCCGGCGCCGTACTCCTCGACGAAGCCCGTGAACTGCTCGCCGGTGTGGGGCGGATGCGGGAGCTGGTGGCCAGGGCGGGGCGCGGCGAGTACGGCACGCTGCGGGTGGGGGTGCCGCCGGAGCTGCCGGGCAGCGTACTGGGGGCCGTACTCACCGAGTTCGCCGCGCTGACACCCGAAGTCCGGCTGGAGCTGCGGGAGTTCACCACGGCCGAGCAGCTGGAACTGCTGGCCGGGCACGGTCTGGACGCCGGACTCGTCCACCATCCGCTCGATCCCGCCGCCGGTCTGGACAGCGGCCCGGTGATCGAGCCTCCGCTGGGGGTGGTGCTGCCGCGCGTCCCGCCGCTCGCGGAAGAGGCGGCCTCCGGCGGCGACATCACACTCGCCGAGCTGGCGGGCCGGGCACTGGTCACGCATCCGCGCGAGGCGGCGCCCGCGCTGTACGACGCGACGCTCGCGGCCTGCCGTGACGAGGGTTTCCACCCGGTGCGGGTGTCGACGGCGCGCAGCCCCGAGGTGATGCTCGGCCTGGTCATCGCCGGGCACGGGGTGGCCTTCAGCCACCCGGCGATCGCGCGGAAGGAACCACGGGTCATCTGGCGCCCGCTGGCGCTCCGCGCGCCGCTGTGGCGGCTGGTCTTCGCGTGGCCGGCGCGGGCGCCGCACCCGGCGGTGGGGCCGCTGGTGCGGGCGGCGACCGGGATTCTGCGCGGTCACCCGGGCGGTGCCCTGTCTTCTCCCGGACCGGGCGCCGAGCCCGCTCCCCGACCCTGGAACGCGGTGTACGAGCGGTCATGAACGGAACGGACATCACGCACACCGGGGAACTCCCCCGCCCTCCCGGGCTCCCGCGACCGGGCGAACTCCCCCGCCGCTTCGAACTCCTCGGCGCCCGCCTGTGGTTGCACGCCCGCTGCGTCGACTGCGGACGCGCGGCCGGCCACGCGGAGGACGAGCCCGTGGTGCTGGCCTCCGTGGTGAAGGTGCTGCTGGTACTGGAGTTCTTCCGGCAGGTCGTCGCCGGGCAGCTCGATCCGGCCGAACGGGCCGTCGTACGCGCGGCGGACCGGCTCGGCGGTACGGGAACGGCCGGCTTCCACGACGACGTGGAGCTGAGCCTGCGCGATCTCGCCCTCATGACGATGTCCGTGAGCGACAACACCGCCGCCGACATCCTCTTCCGGCGCGTCGGCCTGGACACGGTGCAGGCCCTGGCCCGCCAACTCGGCCTGGAGCGCGCCCGGGTGACGGGCGCGCCGCGCGAGGTGCTGGAGAGCATGCTGGAGGATCTGGGGGCTGCCGACGCGGACGCCTTCGCCTCGGCATTCGCCGCGCTGCCCGCCGAGGAGGTCCACCGGCTGCGCGCCCTGGACCCGGCGCGTACGACGAGCGCGACACCGCGCGAGATGACACGGCTGCTGAGCCTGGTGTGGAACGACCGCGCGGGCGCGGCGGCGGCCTGCGCGGGCGTCCGCGAACTCATGTCGGGCCAGGTGAACGGCGCTCGGCTGGGCGCGGCGTTCGACCGCTTCACCACGGTGGCGGCGAAGAGCGGCACGCTGCCGGGCATACGCAACGAGATCGGTGTCGTCACCTACCCCGACGGCGCGCGCTACGCGGTCGCGGTCTTCACCCGCACCGCCTCCCTCTCCACCCGCCGCCCGGACCTGGACGCGGCGATCGGCGGGGCGGGGCGTGAGGCGGTGGAGGGGCTGCGGGGGTGCTGCGGGCGGGCGGGCCCGCCGAGCGCGCCCGGCGGATGAGGGCAGAGCGCCTGCCGGGCGGACCCGGCGAACCGGCCGGCGGGACATCCGCCGAGTCCACGCAGAATCACCAGGAGCACCCTTTGACCGTCGAACTGCGAGTCGATCCCACCCCCGCCGGGCACCCCGCCCTCGGTCTGCGCCCCTGGCGCGACAGCGACATCGAGCCGCTGATCGGCATCTACCGTGACCCCCTGCTGCGGAAGTGGACCCGGCTGCACGTGACCGGAGCCGAGGACGGCGCGCGCTGGATGGCGGTCCAGTCGGACGGGTGGCGCACCGGGCAGCGGCTGAGTTTCGCCGTACTCGAAGGGGACCGGCTCGTCGGCAACGTCGCCGTCAAGCGGGGGGCGGTGCCGAGCGAGTGTGCCGAGGTCGGGTACTGGACGGCCGCCGAAGCGCGCGGGCGCGGGATCGCGTCGCGCGCCGTGGCCGCCCTGACCGACTGGGCGTTCGACACACTCGACGGCGTCACGCGGCTCGAACTGCTCCACCAGATCGACAACACGGCTTCGTGCCGCGTCGCGGAGAAGACCGGTTACGTGTACCGCCGGACGCTGGCCGCCCGCCCGCCGTTCCCTCTGGACGGGCACCAGCACATACGCGAGGCTCCCCGGCCGCGATGACGGCCAGGGCCTGTCGTTTGGATCAGGCCGGATCAGGGAGCGGGGTCCGGTGCGTGCGATCGCAGGGCGGAGGATCGCATCCGTACCGGGCGCACTCGGGCGAGTCCGACAATGCGGCGGGCGTGCGTGCCAGGCGTCGTGAGCCAGACGCCGGTTCGAAGACAGGACCTAGTGGTCGTCGTCCGGGCTCGGCGGGACCGCCGTGAGTGCGGTGCCGGCATCGGCGGCGGAGCGGGCCGCGACCTCCGGCGCGTTTATCAGGAGACCACCCGCGCCCCGGCCGCGGGCGCCGAAGTCACCCGCGCGGTGCGGCAGTCGCCCGATGCCAGCAGTGCCTCGGCCACCGTGGCCGCCGACTCCTCGTCCTTCGTCAGAAACGCGGTCGTCGGGCCCGAGCCCGAGACCAGGGCCGCCAGCGCGCCCGCCGCAGTGCCCGTGGCGAGGGTCGTCGCGAGGGACGGGCGCAGCGAGAGGGCCGCGGGCTGGAGGTCGTTGGTCAGGGTGGCCGCCAGGGCCGTCGCGTCGCCCGCGCTCAGGGCGGCGAGCAGGGCGGGGTCGGCGGCGGGGGGCGGGACGTCGGCCGCCGCGGTGAGGCGGTCGAACTCCGCGTACACCGCCGGGGTCGACAGTCCCCCGTCGGCGACCGCGAACACCCAGTGGAACGTGCCGCCGACGTCCAGGGGCGTCAGCCGCTCCCCGCGCCCGACGCCCAGCGCCGCGCCGCCCAGCAGGCTGAACGGCACGTCGCTGCCCAACTCGGCGCAGATGGCGAGCAGTTCGGCCTCGGTCGAGCCCAGCGACCAGAGCGCGTCGCAGGCGAGCAGTGCGCCCGCGCCGTCCGCGCTGCCGCCGGCCATGCCGCCCGCGACGGGGATGTCCTTGTCGATGTGGATATGGACGCGCGGCCCGATCCCGTGGCGCTCCGCGAGCGCGAGGGCCGCGCGCGCGGCGAGGTTCGTCGCGTCCAGTGGGACCTGGTGGGCGTCCGGGCCGGCGCAGGTGACGCGCAGTTCGTCGGCCGGGGTCACCGTGATCTCGTCGTGGAGACCGACCGCCAGAAAGACGTTGGCGAGGTCGTGGAAGCCGTCGGGGCGCGCGGCACCCACCGCCAGCTGGACGTTGACCTTGGCCGGTACGCGTACGGTCACCGCCCCCTCGGCACGTACCCCGGCAGCTGACTCTCCACCGCTCACGTCCGTCCCCCTCACGCCCGCTCCCTTCACGTCCGCCCCTGTCACGTCCGCCCCTGCCACTTCGGCGCCGTTCACGCCCCCGCCCCCTTCGACTCCGCGATCCGTGCGAACTCCTCCACCGTCAGCGACTCCCCCCGTGCCTGCGGCGAGATTCCCGCCGCGACCAGCGCCGCCTCCGCCGCCGGAGCCGACCCGGCCCAGCCCGCGAGCGCCGCCCGCAGCGTCTTGCGGCGCTGCGCGAAGGCCGCGTCCACGACCGCGAAGACCTCGGTCCGCGAGGCGGTCGTCGTGCGCGGTTCGGTGCGCCGGACGAGCGAGACGAGGCCCGAGTCGACGTTCGGCGCGGGCCAGAACACGTTGCGGCCGATGGCACCGGCGCGCTTGACCCGCGCGTACCAGTTGGCCTTCACCGACGGCACGCCGTACACCTTGTTGCCCGGCGCCGCCGCGAGCCGGTCCGCGACCTCCGCCTGGACCATGATCAGGGTGCGTTCGATCGTCGGGAAGTGCTCCAGCATATGGAGCAGGACGGGCACGGCGACGTTGTACGGAAGGTTCGCCACCAGCGCGGTGGGTGCCGGCCCCGGCAGCTCGCGCACCTGCATGGCGTCCGAGTGCACCAGTGAGAAATGGCCGGCGCGGGCCGGCATCCGGGCCTCGATCGTGCGCGGCAGCGCGGCGGCGAGGATGTCGTCGATCTCGACGGCCGTCACATGGCTGGCCGCCTCCAGCAGCGCCAGTGTCAGCGAGCCGAGCCCGGGGCCCACCTCCACGACCACGTCGTCGGGCCGTACGCCCGCGGTGCGGACGATCCGGCGGACGGTGTTGGCGTCGATGACGAAGTTCTGGCCGCGCTGCTTCGTGGGGCGTACGCCCAGGGCGGCGGCCAGCTCGCGGATGTCCGCGGGGCCGAGGAGGGCGTCGGTGACATCGGGGACGTCAGGGACGCCCGGGGCGTCGGGGGGCTCTGTGGTGCTCACCCGTGCAGCCTACGGCCGCAGTGCGGCCACGGACTCGCCCCCCTTTGCACATAGAGCTTCTTCGCCCGGAACGTCTGCTCACTGGCCGACGCGTCCTGCGGGCGTCCGCTGCCGCCGAGGGACTGCCAGGTGCCGGAGTCGAACTGGTAGAGCCCGCCGTACGTCCCCGAGGGGTCGACCGCGTCCGCCCGGCCGCCCGACTCGCAGGCGGCGAGGGCGGCCCAGTCGAGGCCGTCGGCGCCCGCGACGGAGGACGGCCGCTGCCTCGTACCGACCCTGACGCGCTCGGTGACGGGCGCGCGGACGATCTTCTCGGCGATCCTGCGGGGCTTCTGCTTGACGCCGTTGACGGCGCGCACCGCGTAGGTGAGGCGGCGCATCCCCGGTTCGCCCCGGTGCGTGACGACCTCGGTGCCGGTGAAGACCGAGGGGTCCCGGGTGCGTTCGACGTCGTACGGGATGGGCTCCTCGCGCACGATCTCGTCGGCGGTGACGCGCATCACGGTGATCGTCTGGCCGTCGCGCGGGAAGCTGTCGGGGTGCACCGAGGTGGTGTCCTCGCCGTGCAGGGTGAGCGCGGCGCCGGCCAGGGCGTCACGTACGGTCGCGGCGTTCGTACGGATGGTGCGCTCGCGCCCGTCGGCCATGAACGTCACGGTGCGCTCGGTCAGGACGTCCAGGGCCAGACCGCTGCGGGGGATCGCGGAGGAGCGCGAGACGGAGAGGAACGCGCCCTGCGCGCGTACGCCGAGCTGACGCAGCGCGCCCTCGACGGTGTCGGCGGTCGTCCAGATCTGGCGGCGCCGGCCGTCGAGGGTGAGCATGACGGGGCGGCCGTGGCGGACAACCACCGCGTCGCCGTTGGTGAGTTCGGCGCCGCGGCCGGGGGCCACGAGGTCGTGCGCGCCGATCTTCACGCCCTCGTCGGCGAGGAGTTCGTCCACGTCGTCGGCGAAGGTGTGGAGCGTGCGCGGGGTGCCGTCGACGCGGAGTTCGACCTCCTTGTCACTGGCGACGAACGCGGAGGTGCCGCCGGCCAGGAAGGCGACGACGAGAGCCTGCGGGACGATGCGGCGGCGGGAGACGCGAACGGGGTCGGGCGCCGGGTCCGGGGCGGGGGCCGCCGGTGGTGGCCGGTGCGGGACCAGCGCGTCGGTGGGGTCGAAGTACGGGAGGGTGGGCGCCGGTTCGGGGTGCGGCCGGGCGACGACGTCGACACCTCCCGCGTACTCGTATGCGTGGTCGGACCCGTACGCGTGTCCGTAAGCGTGCCCGTACCCCTGCTCGTACTCGTACCGTCCGGCACGGTGACTGCCCTGCGCATTGCTCACGACGCTCGACGCTCCACAACTCCGGTCTGGGCCCCCGATGCCCGGCGGACACTAGCGGAGCGACGGTCACTCTCCAAAGCAGCGCGACTACTCGGGGTCGCTGTTCGAGTCTGCGTCGAATCCGCCGCGCCGAGCCGGGCGGGACCGAACGGGACCGGCCGTGTCAGTACCCGAAAGCGCGCGCCGTGTTGGCCGAAATCGCCGCCGCCATCACGTCCTCACCGATCCCGCGCACCTCCGCCATCGCGCGCACCGTGACCGGAATCAAATACGGCACATTGGGACGTCCACGGTACGGAACGGGCGTCAGAAATGGCGCATCCGTCTCGACCAGAACGAGTTCGGACGGGGCGACGGCCAACGCCTCGCGCAGCGGACGCGCGTTCTTGAACGTCATATTTCCCGCGAAGGACATGAAGTAGCCTGCGGCGGCGCAGATTTCGGCCATTTCCGCGTCGCCCGAATAGCAGTGGAAAACGGTCCGTTCCGGAGCGCCTTCGTCGGCCAGCACGCGCAACACGTCGGCGTGCGCGTCTCGATCGTGGATCACGAGTGCTTTTCCGTGCCGTTTGGCGATCTCGATGTGCGCGCGGAACGAGCGTTCCTGCGCGGCCGTGCCGTCGGACCCCGTACGGAAGAAGTCGAGCCCCGTCTCGCCGACGGCCTTCACATGAGGAAGGGCTGCCAGCCGGTCGATCTCGGCGAGCGCGTCGTCCAGGGCCGCGGCCCCGCCCGCCTCGCGCGCCCCCTGGCGCGACCAGCCGTCGGGGTCCCCGTGCACGATGCGCGGCGCCTCGTTGGGATGCAGCGCGACCGCCGCGTGCACGGACTCGTGCGCGGCGGCCGTGTCGGCCGCCCAGCGGGACCCCTTCACGTCGCAACCCACCTGGACGACGACCGGCACTCCTACGGAGGCCGCCTTGGCGAGCGCGTCCTCGACGGTGCCGCTCTGCATGTCCAGGTGGGTGTGCGAATCCGCGACCGGCACCCGCAGTGGCTCCGGGGCCGGCGGCGCTTCTTCGGCGCGTGCGGCGCCTCTCGTGCTGTTGGCGCTCTTCGGGCTCATGGTCCCGATCGTACGAGGACCGCGCCCACCGGGCGGACCCCAGGTGCGGGCGCCTACTTGCGGTGGAAGGGGTGCAGGAGATCGGAGAGGTGCCAGTGGTGGTCCGCCTTCTCCCGCGCCCCCTCCGCGACGGCGGCGACGGCCGCTCCGCCCGCCTCGTCGGTCACCGGCACCGGCCTGGCGGGCTCGGGCTCCTTCGCCGGCTTCTGGGTCTTGCGCGCCTTGGGCTCCCTCGGCGTTCTGGGCGCCTTGACGGAGTTGCGCTGCTGGTTCATCAGGGAGTACGCGTGCACCGAGGACACCTGTCCCGAGCGCATGATGCGCACGACGTGGTGTCCGCAGTTGAGGCAGGTGGGACTCGACAGCGGTGAAGGCACCCGCAGTCCGTCCGCCTTGTAGACGACGTATTGCTGACCGGAAGCGTCCGTGTGGTGCTCTATGTCGTACGCCTGCTCCCAGCCGTGACCGCATCGCATGCAACAGAAAGCATATGCCTCGTGGGCGACGGCGTTGCCCGTTATCTCACTCATGCCAGCTCCTCTCCACTCGATCCAGTGGACGCCTGTTCCGGCGGGAGCGCATCAGCGCTGTCGATTAATGGCAGGCTCTTGGCCTCCTCATGCCGAAAGGGCTCGGCACACGGTCTGCGCTTTGCTTTTCAAGATAGTCCTTTACCGTCACGGGGGCTTGTCACGGCCGCATTCTTTGCCGCGACGACGGCATTGAACACGTCGCGTTTGGGCACCCCCGCTTCCGAGGCGACCGCGGCGATGGCCTCTTTACGCCGCTCCCCCGCCTCCTCCCGCACTCGTACCCTGCGCACCAGTTCCACGGGGTCCGTCACGGGCGCGCTCTCGGGTGCCCCCTCCACGACGACGGTGATCTCGCCCCGTACGCCTTCGGCCGCCCATTCGGCGAGTTCACCGAGGCCGCCGCGCCTGACCTCCTCGTAGGTCTTCGTCAGCTCGCGGCAGACGGCGGCCCGGCGCTCGGGGCCGAAGACCTCGGCCATCGCCACGAGGGTGTCGTCGAGCCGGTGCGGTGCCTCGAAGTAGACGAGGGTGCGGCGCTCACCGGCGACCTCCCGGAGCTTGCCGAGCCGCTCGCCCGCCTTGCGGGGCAGGAACCCCTCGAAGCAGAAGCGGTCGACGGGCAGCCCGGACAGTGCCAGCGCGGTCAGCACGGCGGACGGGCCGGGCACCGCGGTCACCTTGATGTCGCGTTCGACGGCCGCGGCCACGAGCCGGTAACCGGGGTCGGAGACGGACGGCATCCCCGCGTCCGTGACGAGCAGCACGCGGGCACCGCCGGCCAGCGCCTCGACGAGCTCGGGCGTACGGGCGCTCTCGTTGCCCTCGAAGTACGACACCACCCGGCCCGTCGTCTGCACCCCGAGCGCCTGGGTCAGCCTGCGCAGCCGCCGGGTGTCCTCGGCGGCGACGACGTCCGCGGTCGCCAGCTCGGAGGCGAGGCGCGGCGGGGCGTCGGAGGTGTCGCCGATGGGGGTCCCGGCGAGGACGAGGACGCCGGTCGGGGCTGCGGGGGCCGTTCCCCGGGAGGGCACAGTAGTCACGTACGCCATCCTCGCAGGGCGGCGGAGGGGCCCGTCCCCGGTGCCGCGCACCGCCCGCCGGGACCGGCTCCGGACCATCTGCCCGGACGCCGCACCGGAGCGTGTCGGCGCCGCCCGCACACCACCTGCACGCCTCCTCCGCGCCGTGTCCGCCGCCGTGTGCCCACGTCACACAGTCGCGTTCCCTACGATGGCGCGGTGACCAGTACTGCGCCAGAAGCCCTCCAGGGTCGGGACGCCGAGGACAGACCGCCGTCATGGCCCCAGCGGCTGCGGCGGTTCGGCTATGCGCCGAGACCGGTGATCGGGCTGCGCGAGCGCCTGGTGCCGCCGTACACGGAGCCGTCCCAGCGCCTGTGGATCGTGCTCGGCGTGCGCCCCCTGCTCGCCGACCGGCTGACCCGCTGGTCCGCCTGGCTCGGTCCGCTGCTGGTGGCGCTGGTCGCCGGGCTGATGCGGTTCTGGCACCTGGGCAGCCCCAAGGCGGTGATATTCGACGAGACGTACTACGCCAAGGACTCGTGGGCGCTCGTCAAGCAGGGGTACGAGGCGAGCTGGCCCAAGGACGTCGACAAGCTGATCCTGGCCGACCCCTCGCAGGTCCCGGTGCCGACCGACCCCGGGTACGTGGTGCACCCGCCGGTCGGCAAGTGGATCATCGGGCTCGGCGAGCTGATGTTCGGCTTCGACCCGTTCGGCTGGCGCTTCATGGTGGCCGTCCTCGGCACGCTCTCCGTACTGATGCTGTGCCGCATCGGCCGCCGGCTGTTCCGTTCCACGTTCCTGGGCTGTCTGGCGGGCGGGCTGCTCGCCGTCGACGGACTGCACTTCGTGATGAGCCGCACGGCGCTGCTCGACCTGGTGCTGATGTTCTTCGTGCTGGCCGCCTTCGGCTGCCTGCTGCTCGACCGGGACTGGGCGCGACGGCGGTTCGCGGACGCGCTGCCGGTGGACGCGGAGGGGGTGCTGCGGCCGGACACCGGCGTCGCCGAGGGCCTGCGGCTGGGCTGGCGGCCGTGGCGTCTCGCGGCCGGTCTGATGCTGGGGCTCGCCTTCGCGACGAAGTGGAACGGCCTCTACATCCTGGCCGCCTTCGGTCTGCTCACCGTCCTGTGGGACGTGGGCGCGCGGCGCACCGCAGGCGCCGTACGCCCTTGGCAGGCCGTACTCAAGCGCGATCTGCTGCCGGCCTTCGTCTCCACGGTCCCGGTCGCGATCGGCACGTACGTCGCCTCGTGGACCGGCTGGATCGTCACCGACAAGGGCTACTTCCGGGACTGGGCCGCGACCCAGGGCCAGGGCGGGATGTGGTCCTGGCTGCCGGACTGGCTGCGCAGCCTGTGGCACTACGAGACCGAGGTCTACAGCTTCCACGTCAATCTGACCTCCGGGCACACCTACCAGTCCAACCCCTGGAGCTGGATCGTCCTCGGCCGCCCCGTCTCGTACTTCTACGAGGACCCCAGGGGCGGCACGGAGGGCTGTACGGCGGCCCCGGCGGACAAGTGCGCCCAGGAGGTCCTGGCGATCGGCACGCCCCTGCTCTGGTGGGCGGCGTGCTTCGCGATCCTGTACGTCCTGTGGCGCTGGTTCTTCCGCCGCGACTGGCGCGCGGGCGCCATCGCCTGCGCGATCGCGGCGGGCTGGGTGCCGTGGTTCTTCTACCAGGAACGCACGATCTTCCTCTTCTACGCGGTGGTCTTCGTGCCGTTCCTCTGTCTGGCGGTGTCGATGATGATCGGCGCGATGCTGGGCCCGGCGGGCTCGGACGAGAGGCGCAGAACGATCGGCGCGGTGGGGGCGGGGGTACTGGTGCTGCTGATCGTCTGGAACTTCATCTACTTCTGGCCGGTCTTCACCGGGCAGACGATCCCCGTCGGGGAGTGGCAGGACCGGATGTGGTTCGACACCTGGGTCTAGGCCCTGTCCTCGATCGCCGGACGGGCTGCGTTTGCTGCCCGGCCGGCGATCGAGGACGAACCGGCCACCGGACGGAGCGGGTACATCCGGCCCGGTCACCGCGCCGGGGCGGCGCCCGGGGTGTCCGACAGCCTGTCCGTCGCGTCGCGCAGTTCCAGCCAGCGGGCGTGCAGTCGCTCGTAGCGCGCCGCCCGCGCCGCGTCGGGGTCGACCCGGCGCGGGGTGCCGATCAGGCGGGCGCGGATCGCGTCCAGGTCGGTGTCCAGGCCGGAGCCGATGAACGCCAGCGCCGCCGCGCCGAGCAGGGTCACATCGGGCTCCGGGGAGATCAGGAGCGGCCGGGCGAGGATGTCGGCGCGCAGCCGCGCCACATGGGCGCTGCGCGAGGAACCCCCGGCCAGCGCGACCGGCAGACCGCCCGAGGGATCGAGGCGGTCCAGTCCCTCGCGGACCGTGAAGGCCGCCGCCTCCTGGGCGGCCCGGAGCAGGCACGCGGCGTCGTGGTCGGGCCGCTGTCCGAGCACCGCGCCGCGGGTGCCGGACCGCCAGGTCGGGAAGCGAGCGCCCGTCATGCCGGGCAGCACGGTGAGCCCGTTCGCACCCGGCGGCACCGCGGCGAGTTCTTCGTCGGCGACGGTGCCGACCAGTGAGCGCCACCGGGCGACAGCGCCTCCGGTGAGCCCGGTCGCCCCGCCGGCGACGAATCGGCCGGGCAGGACGGAGGGGTTGAGTACGGCGCCCTGCGGTACGTCGTCGGGGCCCGGGAGCAGCCGGCCGATGACGTCGGTGGTCCCCGCGACGTCGGCGATGGCGTCACCGGCCCCGCCGAGGAGCAGACCGATGCCGACGGATCCGTCGGGGCCGCCGGCGATGACGGGAAGCCCGGCCGGCAGACCGGTGGCCGCCCCGGCCTCCCCGGTGAGGGCGCCGACCACGGATGTCGGCTCCGACTGCGGCGGCAGCGGTACGGGATCCAGACCGGCCTCCGTGAGCAGGCCGGTGTTCCAGGCGCGGCGGCGTACGTCGGAGGCCAGGGTGTAGGCGGCGCTGATCGTGTCGGAGGTGAGCCGTCCGGTGAGCCGGGCGACGAGGAAGTCCTTGGGCGACAGCAAGGCGTGGACCCTCGACGCGAGTTCCGGCTCCATGCCCAGGAGATGGGCGAGGGCACCGCCCGTCAGCGCCGGGCGGCCCGCGTCGTGCAGCAGCCGCCGCACCGTCGCGTCGCCGAGCGCCGCGAGGTGCGCCACGCCCCGGGTGTCGGCCCAGCCGCCGCCGCGCCCGAGGGGCCGGAGCGCGGAATCGACGGCGACCGTGCCGATGTGGGCGGCGATGGCGAGCGCGGCGGGGGCCGGTCCGCCGCAGACGCCCGCCAGCGCGGCCCGTACGTCCCGTTCCAGTTCGTCCGCGTCGAAGGTGTCGCCGCCGAGTCCCGACGTGCGGGCGATCCGCCGCTGGGCGAGGACTTCGCCCCCCACGCCGATCGCGACGGCCCGCACGGCCGAGGTGCCGACATCGACCGCGATGACGTGGGCGCTCATTCGGCGTCGATCCTCAGCAGGAAGGGGAATCCGGGCAGCGTCCAGCTCGTGGTGAACTCGACGATCTCGCCACGCGATCCGTAGGTGGTGCGGCGCACCACCAGCGCGGCCCCGCCGGGTTCGGTTTCGAGCAGGTCCGCCTGTTCGGCGGTCAGCAAAGTGGCCGTCATGGACTGGTCTGCGTGGCGCAGTTCGACCCCGAAGCGCTCCGTCAGGGTGCGGTAGAGGGAGCCGTCGAGCAGTGGCTCCCGGGACAGTGACGGAGCCACGGAGTAGGGGATCCAGGCGTCCTGGAGCGCGGCGGGCGAGCCGTCGACGAGACGTACACGGGTGAGCCGGTTCACCGTGTCGTCCGCCGTGCCTCCGAGGACCTCGGTCACATCACCGGGCGCGGTCGTGGTCCCGCAGTGGATCAGCCGCGTGGACGGCTCACCGCCCGTGCCCTCGATCTCCTCGGCGAAGGAACGCAGCCGGTTGAGCCGCCGCCCGCGATCGCCGTGCCCGCTGACGAACGTGCCGCTGCCCTGCCGCCGTACGACGAACCTCTCCGAGTCGAGCAGGTCCAGGGCCTGCCGCACGGTCATCCGGCTCACCCCGTACTGCCTGGCCAGGTCCGTCTCGCTGGGCAGCCGCGCCGAGGGGGCCAGGGCGCCGGACCTGATCCGGGAGACGAGGTCGTCGTAGATCACCTGATACCTGGGTGCGCGCGCCATGGTCAGATGGCTCCCGACCTGCGGAGTCGGGCCATGTCCTGGTCGGACAGCCCGAGGATGCCGCCGTAGACGTAGCTGTTGTCCTCGCCGACCCGAGGTGGCGCCTTGCGGACCATGGGCGGGGTCTTCTCCATTTTGATCGGATTACCGGGCATCCGGATGTTACCGAGTTCGGGATGCTCCGATTCAACGATCATGTCACGGGCGGCGATCTGCGGTGACTCGGCCACTTCCGCGACCGAGGCGACCTTGGCGTAGGGCACGCCCACCTCTTCGAGGGTCCGCGCGATGGCCTCCCTCGTACGGCCCGCCGCCCACGCCCCGATCTCGCCCTCCAGGAACTCCTGGTGCGTCATCCGGCCCTCGACACGGGCGAAGCGCGGGTCGTCGGAGAGATCCGGCCGCCCTATCACCGCACAGAGCTTCGGGAACAGCGAGGCGGTGCCCGCCTGGATGTAGATGGGTCCGTCCGCCGCCTCGTAGACGTTGACCGGCGCCGTCAGCAGATCGCGTGAGCCGCTGCGTGGCATGTCCTGGCCGAGCATGAGCTGGGACATGAGCCGGATGCCGAGCGCGGAGAACATCGTGTCGAAGGACGCGATGTCCACGAGCTGGCCCTCGCCGGTGCGTTCGCGGTGCAGGATCGCCAGCAGGGCCCCGATCGCGCCCTGGTAGCCGGTGGTGTAGTCGGCGATGTAGGTGCCGCTGAGGGTCGGTTTGCCGTCCGGCTCACCGGTCATGTCCATCAGCCCGGACGACGCCTGCGAGATGGCGTCGAACAGGGCGCGGCGCGAGTCCGGACCGGTCTGGCCGAAGCCGGAGATGGACACCAGGATGATGTCGGGGTTGATCTCCTTCATCCGCTCGTAGCCGATGCCCATCTTCTCGATCGTGCCCGGCCGGTAGTTCTCCACGACGACGTCCGCCCAGGCGATCAGCCGCTCCAGGATTGCGAGCGCCTCGGGGTGGCGGGTGTCCAGGGAGGCGTCGTACTTGTTCCGGTGGTAGAGGAACATGTAGACGCTCTCGTCCCGGTGGTACGGGCCGTGGTGCCGGGAGTCCTCACCGCCCGGCCGCTCGATCTTGACCACCTCCGCTCCGAAGTCGGCCAGGATCTGCGCGCAGAGCGGGCCCGCGATGAAGCGCGAGAGGTCGAGCACCTTCACGCCGTCGAGGGGTGTCGGACCCGCCGCCCCCTTCGGTGCCGCGTTCGCGTTCGGCATTGCCGCTGTCACCTGCTTCCTGCTCCTGCTTCTACTTCTTCGGCGCCACGAACGAGGGGAACGTCCAGGCGTTGGCAGCACGGTCGATCGGTACGTCGAGTATCACCGGCGTGCCGGCCGCGAAGGCGTCCGCGACCCGCTGCCGCAGCGCGGCCAGGCCGGTGACGACCTCACCGTCCACGCCCATCGCGCGCGCCACCATGCCGAAGTCGACGGTGCCGAAGTCGACGCCCGTGGTGCGGCCGTCGAAGTGCAGCTCCTGCTCCTGGCGGATGTTGCCGTAGCTGGAGTCGTTGAGGACCACGACGCAGACGTTGCCGCCGACGCGTGCGAGGGTCTCGATCTCGCCCATGCTCATACCGAGGGAGCCGTCCCCGATCAGCGCGAGCACGGGGCGCCGCGGGTCGATCAGCGACGCCGCGATCGCCGACGGCAGCGCGAATCCCATGTTCCCGAAACCGACGGGCTTGATGTAGCTGTTGGGCCGCTGGATCTCCCAGAGGAAGGACCAGACGCCCGGGTTGCCGGCGTCCGGGATCAGCAGCGTCTCCTCGGGCGACACCTCGCGCAGGGTGCGGACGATGTCGGCAGGGGACAGCGGGCCCTCGGCGGCGGTGTCCGTCACCTCGGACGCCTGCCACCAGTCGGTGCGCGCTTGGGTGAGCGAGCTGATCCACTCGGCGCGTCCGGCCTTCGCGTCGGCCGCGTGCCCGGCCGTCGCGGTGACCAGGTCACGGGCGAACGCGCCGAGGTCGCCGACGACGCCCTGGGTGATCTCGGAGTAGTAGCGCCCGATCATGGCCGGCTCGACGTCGACCTGGATCATCTCGGGCAGTTCGCGCCGCCAGCGGGTGGTCGACACGGCGTTGAGGCTGTTGCCGAGCGCGAGTACGAGATCGGCGTCGCCGAGGACCTCGCCGGAGAGCGTGGTGCCCATCCGGCTGACGGCCCCGAACACCAGCGGATGGGTGGTCGGCACCGACCCGATGCCGTTGAAGGTGGTGACGACCGGGATCGAGAGCGCGTCGGCGAGCGCCAGTACGTCCTCGCTCGCCCGCGCGCGGTTGCCGCCGTTGCCGAGCCAGATGACGGGCCGTTCGGCGCGCAGCACCCGTTCGGCGACCCTGGCCAGCGCGACGGGGTTGGCGGACGGCCGCTCGGTGACCCACGCGCGGCTCGGGTGGACGGCGGGCACCACCGGCGGGTCGGTCACCTGTCCCTCGATGGTGTCGCGGGCGAAGTCGAGGTGGACGGGGCCGGGGTTGCCGGTGAGGGCGTTGACGTACGCCTCCTCCATCGCCTGCTTGATGGACGAGCTGTGTGCCACCAGCCGGGAGTACTTGACCAGCGGCTTGAGCAGTTCGACGTGGTCGGCGTTCTGGGCGTCGTCCTTGTGGATGTTCTCGCCGTTGTTGTTGCAGGTGAGGACGAAGCCGGGGCTGGAGTCGCGGTAGGCGCCGCCGACGCCGGTGAGCAGGTTGGTGGCGCCGGGGCCGGTGGTGGAGATGCAGGCGGCCGGGGTGCCGGTGAGCCTGCCGTAGGCGTCCATCATCACGGCCGCGGCGTTCTCGTGCCGGGTGTGGACGAGCTGGATGCCGGGGGTGTCGATGATCGCGTCGGTGATGGCGAGGGTCTGGCCGCCCACGACGCCGAAGACGTACTCGACGCCGAGGGAGGTCAGAAGGTCTACGACGACCTGGCCGCCGGTCTTGGAAGTGCTCATCTGCGAAGATCCCGTTTTCTGTGTCGGTGCGGTGGTGCGGTCGGTGAGAGGTGCGAAGTGGGGGTGGGAGCGGTGCGGTCGCTCAGGACGCGGGGACGGTCACGGCGGCCCAGCCGGCGGTGAGGAGACGGTTGTCGGCGTCGCGTCGTACCCAGACCTCCAGATCGACGCGGAGACCGTCGTCGACCGGGGTGACGGCGGTGACGACGCCGGTCGACGTGAACGGCTCGAACACCTCCAGCGGAGCGAGGAACTTGACCCGCAGCCAGCCGCCGGTGAGGAACGACGGACCGGCGCGCAGGGTGAGCAACTGGGCCAGTACGCCGAACTGTTGCTGCCCCTGCACGATCGGCACCGGCAGGCCGCCCGCGCGGGCGACGTCGATGTCGTTGTGGATGTTGCGCACGTACTCGCCGACCCGGCTGAAGACCGCGGCCTGTTCGGCGGTCACCGTCTTGTTCAGCGGCGCCAGTACGTCACCGGGCCGTACGTCCGGTCCCAGGGTGTGAGAGGTCCGCGCGCCCTCGGGAACCTCGCCGGTGACACGGCGTTCGGGCGCCGCCGATCCGCGTCCGCCGATGGCGCCGGGGTCGGTCTTGAGGATCTCCACACCGCGATGGCGGACGACGCTGCGCCCGTCCTCGCCCGTGGCGGTGGCCTCCATGACGACATAGCCCTCGCCGCGGCGCCGGTACGCCTCGGTGTACGTGCCGCTGAGGGTGACGACCTCGTCGAGGACGGCCGGGCTGTCGAACCACATCTGTTCCTCGGTGTGGTACCCGACGACCTGGCTGGCCGCGTAGACGAGGGTGAAGAGCTGCACGAGGTCGTTGCCCAGCAGCGCCGCGTGCCCGACGCGCTTCCCGTCGAACGGACTCTCCGTCAGATGCCAGGGGGAATGGTCGTCGTGGGTGAAGGCGTACCGCTTGATCTTGTGGTCGTCGACGACGACCCGCACGGTGCCGAGGTCCTCGGGAATGTCGAGGTTCTCGAACTCCGGCTCCTTGAGCCCCTCTTCGAGCCTCTCGGTCGCGCCCGCGCGGCGCGGGTCGGTCAGATCCCGCCACGGACGGGCATTCGGTTCCGTCATCGTGCCTTCTCCGTCTCGTCACCGACACGTGTCATGTCGATGCGGTTGGTCTCGGGGGCCAGGTACGCGCACAGCAGTCCGATGAGCAGGGCCGCGACGGTGATGGCCGCGATGGGCCAGGGGTCTCCGCCGGTCGCCGCCAGCAGGGCGGTCGAGGCGAGCGGCCACAGTCCGATCAGGACGCTGGGGATCTGCGCCGCCAGGGAGATTCCCGTGTAGCGCACCTTCGTACTGAACAGCTCGGCGAAGAAGGCCGGTTCGACGCCGTAGACGGCGCCGACGCCGATCGCGTACGCCACGGCGTAGGCCACGTACATCAGCACCAGCGCGTCGGCGTCCAGGACCCAGAAGAAGGGGAACGTGACGACCACGCCCACGAGGGAGCCGATGATGAAGACCGTGCGCCGGCCGATGCGGTCGGACAGCTTCCCGAAGAAGTAGTACGTGTATATGGCGAGCGCGGCGGCGATGCTGCTCGCGACGAGGACATGGGTGCGCGGGATGTCGGTGTAGTTCTCGGCGAACGTCAGACCGATGGTGAGGATGATGTAGCCGAAGACCGCCTCGCCGAGGCGCATGCCCATGGCCAGGAGCAGTGGCCTCCTGAACCGCTTGAACAGTTCGGTGATCGGCATGCGCTCCCTGGCCTGCTCCTCGGCGGGCTGCTTCTCCAGCTCCTCCTGCGCGGCCTGGAAGGCGGGTGTCTCGGTGAGCTTGAACCGGATGAACAGGCCGACGGCGATGAGTACGGCACTGAGCAGGAACGGCACGCGCCAGCCCCAGCTCATCAGTGCCTCGTCGGGCAGCGTGGACACGATCGCGAAGATGCCCGTGGAGAGCACGAGCCCGACCGCGTTGCCGATCTGCGGGAAGCTGCCGTAGGCGCCGCGTTTGTGCGCCGGGGCGTACTCGACGGCGACCAGTGAGGCGCCTCCCCACTCGCCGCCCACGCCGAATCCCTGGATGAGCCGCAGCAGGACGAGCAGGATCGGGGCCCATATGCCGATCTGGTCGGTGGTGGGCAGGAGGCCGATGAGGAAGGTGGAGACGCCCATCAGCATGAGCGTCGTGACGAGGGCGGCCTTGCGGCCGAACTTGTCACCGAAGTGTCCGAAGACCACCCCTCCGACGGGGCGGGCGAAGAAGCCGACACCGAAGACGGCGAACGCCGACAGGGTGCCGATGATCGGGTCGTCCTCGTTGGGGAAGAACAGCTCCCCGAACACGAGGGCGGCGGCGGTGCCGAAGATGAAGTAGTCGTACCACTCGACGGCGGTGCCGACGAGGCTGGCGACGGCGGCTCGTTTGGCGAGCTTGGTCCGTTCCTGCTCGGTGGTGGGCGGGGTGGTGGCTGAGTGCGCCATGGATGACTCCGTTGTCGATCTCACTGACGTGTGGGGACGGGGGTGCGGGGGCGGGGACACGGCGGGTCAGACCAGGCGCGTGGGGCGCTCCGGGTCGGTGTCCACCTGGGCTGACGCCCACCCGAGTGCGGTACGGGTGCCGTCGGCCTTGTCGACCCAGACCTCCAGTTCGAGCCGGTCGCCGGTGACTCCGGCGACAGCGCCGCCGGCGGTGAGTTCGTCGCCGACGAAGGCGGGGGAGACGAAGCGGAGGTCGAGTTCACCCGAGGTGAAGAACGCCTTGCCGAACACGTCGATCAGGTTGGCGATGAGGAAACCGGTCTGCTGCTGGGCCTGGACGATGGTGCGGTCCAGGCCGGAGGCGGCGGCCTTGTCGGGGGCCGTGTGCACGTTGGCGTAACCCCGCCCGGCCCAGGAGAAGACCGACATCTGGTCCTGGGTGAAGACCGTTGTCCGCCGTGGCAGGGCGGCGCGTGCGGGGGCGTCGGGGCGGGCCCGGTCGAGAGCGGGGACGGTGGTGTCCACCGTGCCGAGCACGGTGCGTGACCGCACGTCGCCCGCCGTACGGTTCTGTCCGGTGATCTCACCGGCGACCGCCCGCATGATCTCTTTTCCGGTGTGGCGCACCAGCAGCCGGCCGTCGGCGCCGCGCGCCTCCGCGTCCAGGGCGACATAGCCCTGGCCCCGGCGTTCGTACTTGTGCGTGTAGCCGCCCTCGATCGTGACCGTCTCACCCACCTTGACGGGCGAGTGGAACGTCAGGTGCTCGTGTGTGTGCAGGCCTTGGGCGGTGTTGCCGTCGTACTTCTCGTAGAAGAGGAACAGCAGGTCGTTGGCGAGTACGAGGGGGTGTCCCACGGGGCCGCCGAACGGGGAGTCCTGGAAGTACCAGGACCCGAAGTCGTCCTCGCTGTAGGCGTGGTCGAGGACCTTGCGCCGGTCCACGGTCACGGAGACCGGGCCCATCGGCTCAGGAATCTCGACCAGCTCGTAGCGGGCTTCTTTCAGATGCGATGTCCGCGATTCCATGGTCACCTCCGCGTCGTGGCCCGGCGGGCTCAAATTAGTCTAGACGACTAGTCCTTACGCTACGTTCGCGGAATCGGCCGTGTCAACGGTCGTGCGAGGAGTCGTGTCGACGGTTGGCGTCAACGCGCGTCCGCACACGTCCGCCGCCTGATGACGCCCTCATCGCGGTCCGGTAACGGGCCCTTCCGCGTTCACCCGCGTCCCGTAGAGTGCGAAACAATTGCCCCTTGAACACGTTCAAACGTGGCGGGGGCGCTCCTGGGGGGAGGGGACCGCACCCATGCGCAGTGGAACGAAGGTCGCCATCGTCGGCGGCGTGTTCGTCGTGGTGGCCGGTGGTATCGGGTACGGGGCGTACAACGTCCTGGCCGGCGAGGGGGGCACGGAGACCAGGTCGGCATCGGCCGAGGTCCGGACGGGACCGCTGAGCGCGGAGGAGATCAAGAACGCCGCCGAGCAGTTCCTGACCGCGTGGGCCGAGGGCAAGGACCCCGAACTCGCCGCCACGTACACCAACAATCCGGCCGCCGCGAAGGAAGCCGTCGCCGGGTACGGCGAGCAGGCGCACATCACCGGGGCCGTGATCACTCCGGGGAGGGCGACGGGCGCGAAGGTGCCCTTCACCGTGGAGGCGACGGTGAAGTTCCAGGGGCTGAGCAAGCCCCTGTCGTACGCCTCCGAGCTGACCGTCGTCCGCGGGCTGACCAGCGGGAAGCCGCTGGTCGACTGGGTCCCGACCGTCATTCATCCGAAGCTGACGAAGAACACGAGCCTGGTCACCGGCGAGGCCGCGAAACCGCCGATCAAGGCGGTCGACCGCAACGGGACCGAGCTGACCGCCGAGAGGTACCCGTCACTCGCGCCGGTGCTCGACCAACTGCGGGCCAAGTACGGGGAGAAGGCGGGCGGCAGGTCCGGCGTCGAGACGTGGATCCAGAGCGACGGTGACAGCGCGCCCCGCACGACACTGCTGGCACTCTCCACGGGCAAGCCCGGCGAGCTGAGGACGACGCTCGACGCGAAGGTGCAGGGGGCGGCCGAGCAGGCCGTGAAGAAGTACGACGAGGCGTCCGTCGCCGCCGTGAAGCCGAGCACCGGCGAGATCGTCGCCGTCGCCAACAACCGCGAGGACGGCTTCAACGCGGCGATGCTCGGCAAGCAGGCGCCGGGGTCGACGATGAAGATAGTGACGGCGGCGATGCTGCTGGAGAAGGGCCTGGTCGGCGCGAACCAGCCGGCCGAGTGTCCCAAGACGGTGCTCTACCAGGGCACTTCGTTCCACAACCTGGACCAGTTCGACATCAAGGGCGGCAACTTCACGCAGAGCTTCGCCCGCTCCTGCAACACCGCCTTCATCAAGCTGATCGACGACACGAAGGACGACCACGCGCTGCCCGCGGAGGCCCGTGAGGTCTTCGGCCTCGGGCTGAACTGGCAGACCGGCATAGCGTCGGCGGACGGCAGTGTGCCGGAGTCCGCCGGGGGCGGGGCCGCGGCGCAGTACATAGGTCAGGGCACGGTCCAGATGAACGTGCTGAACATCGCGTCGGTCACGGCCACCACGAAGGACGGCACGTTCCGCCAGCCGGTCATCGTCCCGCGCGACCTCGACGACCGCCAACTGGCGGTGGCCGAGCGCCAGTTGCCGGGCGCGGTGGGCCGGCAGCTGCGCGACATGATGCGGGCGACGGCCTCGTGGGGCACGGGCAAGGCGGCGATGTCCGCGCTCGGCGGCGACAAGGGCGCGAAGACGGGCTCCGCCGAGGTGGACGGACAGGCCACGTCGAACAGCTGGTTCACCGGCTTCCAGGACGACCTGGCGGCAGCGGCGAGCGTAGAGGCGGGCGGCCACGGCGGCGACGCGGCGGGCCCGGTGGTCGCGGCGGTGCTGGCGGCGGGGTGAGGGGGCGGCGCGCGGACGGCGCCGGTCGAGCGTGACGGTGCGAGAGTGCGTGCGACACGCGTCCCGGGTCCGGCGGGTACGACCGACAGGGCGCAGGGTCTGTCGGCCGGATCAGGCCGGATCAGGGAGCGCGCGCCGCGGCTGCGGCCGATGCCATGTTGGTGCGTGCGGTCGCGAGACGGAAGGGGAGGCACGGCGGGAGCCGTGCCTCCCCTTCCGTCGCCGACGCGGCGGCGTGCGTGCCAGGGACCACGAACCCGGCAGGATCCGACCGACAGGGCCTAGCCCAGCGCCGGGGCCCGGTACGGGCGGAAGAACGCGCGCAGTTCCTCCGCGTAGATCTCGGGCTCCTCGAAAGCCGCGAAGTGGCCGCCGCGCGCGGGCTCGGTGACGCGTGCGACGTTCGCCGTGCGGTCGAGCCACGCGCGCGGCGGACGGACGATGTCGCCGGGGAAGAGCGAGAAGCCGGACGGCACCTCGACCCGGCGGGCGAGCTGCTCGGGCGGGATCGCGGCGTTCGCGCCGTACATGCGCATCGACGATCCGATCGTGCCCGTGAGCCAGTAGAGCGTCACGTTCGTGAGGATCTCGTCCTTCGTGAAGCTGCGCTCGATGTGGCCGTCACAGTCGCTCCACGCGCGCATCTTCTCCACGATCCACGCGGCGAGCCCGGCCGGTGAGTCGGTGAGCCCGAAGGCGGCGGTCTGGGGCTTCGTACGGTGCATGGCCGCGTACGCGCCCTCGCTCGCGCCCCAGGCCGCGGCGGACTCGATCCAGGCTCGTTCCTCGGGCGCGAGGTCCGCCGGATCGCCGGTGAAGACGGGCACGCCCGCGTCCGTACGGTGGACGGCCACGACCCGGTCCGGGTGGTCGAGCGCGAGGTAGCGGCTCACGTGGCTGCCGATGTCCCCGCCCGCCGCGCCGAACCGCGCGTAGCCGAGAACGCCCATGAGTTCGGCCCAGAGACCGGCGACGTCGATGGAGTTGAGGGGCGGGCCGGTGGGACGGTCGGAGTACCCGTAGCCGGGCATGTCGGGAACGACCACGTCGAACGCGTCCGCGGGGTCGGCGCCGTGCGCGCCGGGGTCGGTGAGGAGCGGGACGACCTTCGCGTACCGCCAGAACGAGTCCGGCCACCCGTGGCTGAGGACCAGCGGCAGCACAGGGCCGGTCGGCGCGACGGCGGGCGCGTGCACGTAGTGGATGCCGAGGCCGCCGAGCGTGACGCGGAAGCGGGGCAGCCGGGCGAGGGCCGCCTCCTGGGCCGGCCAGTCGAACTCGTTCGCCCAGTGGTCGACAAGCTCGCGGTGGTGGGCGAGGTCGGTCCCGAGCGACCATCCCGCGTTCTCGGGGGCGTCCGGCAGGCGCGTCGCGCGCAGCCGCGCTCGGAGGTCGTCGAGGGCGGCGGGAGCGGTCCGCGCGGTGAACGGCACGGGACGGGGTGAGATATCCGGCATGCGACGCATCCTACGGAGCGGGCAGACCCGCAC
Organism: Streptomyces sp. S4.7; assembly: GCF_010384365.1. Taxonomy (NCBI): domain Bacteria; kingdom Bacillati; phylum Actinomycetota; class Actinomycetes; order Kitasatosporales; family Streptomycetaceae; genus Streptomyces; species Streptomyces sp. S4.7. Next base: position 2,946,697 of record NZ_CP048397.1, read on the forward strand.
CGCCCCGTGCCACTCCGGGGACGCGCACCGCGGAGCACGGCCGCCCCGCCCTCAGTCCAGGCAGAACTCGTTGCCCTCGGGATCGGTCATCACGATGAACCCGGCGCTCAGCGGCGGGGCGGGCTCGTCGCGGCGTACGCGGGTGGCTCCCAGGGCGGTCAGCCGGTCGCACTCCGCCTCCAGTGCCGCCATCCGCGCCTCACCCTCCAGTCCGGGGGCCGCGCGGACATCGAGGTGGACGCGGTTCTTGGCGACCTTGTCCTCCGGCACCTGCTGGAAGAACAGCCGCGGGCCGTGGCCGTCCGGGTCCTCGACGGCCGAGCGGGCGTTGCGCTGCTCCTCCGGTACGCCGATCCGCGCCAGGAAGTCGTCCCACGCGGCGAGCGGGTCGGCGCCCTCCGGCAGATCGACGCCGGGCGGGGCCGGGTGGACGTAGCCGAGTGCGTCGCGCCAGAAGGACGACAGCGCCTGCGGGTCGTGTGCGTCGAAGGTGATCTGGAGGTGGCGGCTCATCGGGTGGCTCCGTTCGTGGTAGGCGTCATGTGCGTGTGGTGGTAGAGGTCGCGCAGCAGGCAGACCTCGGACAGATGGTGGATCAGCTCACGGTGGATGTGCAGCACCAGATCCGCCGTCGGGGCCTCGGGATACGGCTCCTTCGCGCCGATCGGAACCTTGAGCCCGGCGTCACCGAGGCCACGCACCCCGGCCAGCCAGGCGTCGAGCTGTTCCTCCAGCTGCGCGAGCGCGGTCCGGGCGCTCGCGGCGTACTCCCAGGTCTCGTACGACGCCGGCGGCCCGCCGAAGTGCGCCGCGTTGCGCGCGGCGAGCACGCCGACGACGACATGGCCGAGCCGCCAGGCGATCGTGGTGAAGGCCGCCGGATCCGGGCCGGGGTGGGCGTAGTCGATCGTGAAGTCCCCGGCGCCGAACCGCAGCGGCGCCGTCGACTCGCCGAGAGGCCGCACGCTCCAGGCGTCCGGCGCCGGCGACCAGAAGTACTCGTCGTCGGTGAGGCCGTCGAGCCGGGCCCGCAGTTGATGGTTCCAGTGGAACTCCCACTGCTCGCGCAGCGTCCGGTTCCAGTCGAGTTCGTCCGCTTCCATGGAGCCACCCTCACACCCATGGCGGACAGGATCGGTCCGCTGTCTCTGTCAGGGTGTCGGCATGGATACGTCGGCGAGCGGTGACGGGCGGGGTACGACGGAGCGGAGCACGACCGAGCGGGGCACGACCGAGCGGGTACTCACCCTGCTCGGACTCCTGCAACAGCGACAGGTCTGGACCGGTCCCGAGCTGGCCGACCGGCTCGGCGTCACGACGCGCACGGTGCGGCGCGATGTCGAGCGCCTGCGCGTGCTCGGCTATCCGGTACGGGCCGGCCAAGGCGTCGGCGGCGGCTACCAGCTCGGCGCGGGGCAGGAGTTGCCGCCGCTGCTCCTCGACGACGAGGAGGCGATCGCCACCGCGGTCTCCCTGCTCGTCGGCGCGGGCGGTGCGGTCACCGGCGCCGGCGACGCCGCGCTCCGGGCGCTGACCAAGCTCGACCAGGTACTGCCAGTCCGGCTGCGGCACGAGGTCCGCGCGCTCTCCGGCTCGGTGGAGTTCTTCGGCGGAGGGCGCTCGCCGGTCGACCCCGATGTGCTCATGACGCTGGCCAGGGCCTGCCGCGACGAGGTCGAGACCGGCTTCGACTATCCCTCGGGCGGCGAGACGCGACGGCGGCGCTGCGAGCCGTACCGCCTGGTCGCCTCCGACCGGCGCTGGTACCTCCTCACCTACGACCTCGACCGCGACGACTGGCGTACCTTCCGCGTCGACCGGATGACCGCGGTGTCGTTGCGCACCTGGCGCTTCCGCCCGCGTACCGCGCCCGACGCGGCGGCGTACGTACAGGAGGGCGTGGCGAGCCGGGTCTACGCGCATCGGGCGCGCTTCCTCGTCCACGCCTCCGCCGACACGGTGCGCGAGCAGATCCCGGGGGCGGCGGCCGTCGTGGAGGAGCGAGGGGACGGACGCTGCGAGGTGGTGAGCGGCGGCGCCCGCCTCGACGCCGTACTGATGCATGTGCTGCTGCTGGGGCACGACTTCGAGGTGCTCGACCCTCCGGAGCTCGCGGAGCGCTGCGGCGCGCTGGCGGAGAGGCTGCGGGCGGCCGGTACGACGGGTCCACCAGGTGTCTGAACGCCGGTGAAACGCGTTCGCACCGCCCCTCCCCCGGCCGCTAGCGTGCCCGTCATGACCAACCCCGACGGCACGCCTGACACCGCCCCCGCCGCGCATCCCCGTTTCGTCGAGGCCCTGCGCGAACTGGGCCTCGACGACCTCACCGGCCAGATCCGCGCCTTCCCCGACGCCACCCGCACCGCGGCCGAGGCCGCCGCCGCCATCGGCTGCGAACTCGGCGAGATCGTCAAGTCGCTGATCTTCGAGGCCGACGGCGTCCCGGTGCTCGTACTGATGGACGGCGCGTCGCGCGTCGATGTGGAGCGCGTACGGCAGGAGTTGGGCGCCGGGGCGGTCAAGCGGGCGCGCGCGGATCTCGTACGGGAGACCACCGGCTACGCGATCGGAGGCGTACCGCCCTTCGGCCACCGCACCCGGACGCGTGTGCTCGCCGACCGGGGGCTGCTCGACCACGACGTGGTGTGGGCGGCGGCCGGCACCCCGCACACGGTCTTCCCGATGGACCCCAAGAGCGTGGTCTCGTACGCCGGCGGCACGCTAGTGGACGTTCGCGAGCGCATGGCGTGACCCCGGCCGTCGCCGCCGCTGTCCTCCTGGCGGCCGTCACCCACGCGACCTGGAACGCGATCGCGCACACCATCAAGGACCAGGTGGTCGCCTTCACGCTGATCGCCGGCGGTGGCGCGCTGATCGGCGCGGTCGCCGTGTGCTTCGCACCGTTCCCGGCGTCCGGCGCGTGGCCGTATCTGATCGTCTCGGCGGTGCTCCACCTCGGCTACCAGGCGCTGCTGATGCGGTCGTTCAGCCTCGGCGACTTCGGCCAGATGTACCCGATCGCGCGCGGTACGGCGCCACTGCTGGTGACCGTCCTGGCGGCGGTCTTCGTCGGCGAGTCCCTGGACGGCTGGCAGGCGACCGGCGTCGCGGTGGCCTCGGCGGGGCTGGTGGGCGTTGCCCTGTGGGGCATGCGGAGCGCGGAGACGAAGCCACAGTGGCCCGCGCTGACCGCCGCGGTCGCGACGGGGGTCTCGATCGCCGCGTACACGGTGGTGGACGGGGTGGGCGTCCGCGAATCGGGCACACCACTCGGCTACATCGGCTGGCTGATGATTCTCCAGGGCTCGCTGATCCCGCTGTACGCGCTGTACGCACGCCGCCGCCGGCTCCTCACCCAACTCCGCCCCCACGCACGCCTCGGCCTCCTCGGCGCGACGCTCTCGGTGGGCGCGTACGCCCTGGTGCTGTGGGCCCAGACGCAGGCGGCCCTCGCCCCGATCGCGGCACTGCGGGAGTCGTCAAGGAACGCTTCGGCACACCCCGCATCGCGGCGGCCGGCCTGATGGTGATCGGCATCGGCCTGATGCTGCGGACGAGTTGAGCGAGGGAGGAGCGGGGCCCGCCCCCGGCCGGGCCGCGCTCGTGTCTCCGCCCCGCTCAGTCCGGTCGGCGCCCACCGCTCGCGCGATCAGCCACCAGACCTCCCGTCTGCCGTCGACCCACACACCGTGCAGGTCGACGGCAGACGGGACGAGGGCAAGGAAATGGCGCGTAGTCGTGGCAGACGTGTTGTAGCCGACGGGCGGCGCAGACTCGAAGTCCCACCCACGCGGGTGTCTGGCTCTGCGTTGGAAAATCACTCAACTAGGAGCAAACCCGGAGGTGCTTGGAGCACAATGCACGCGTAGGCGGCGCTCGTGCGTCACACGCCTGTGTGCACGACAGCCTTGGCACACTCAGATGGCCAGGAATGGGTGACGGGGGAGAAAGAGATGGCCGATCCTACCGAATTGATGCTGAAAGATCTCGCGCAGAGTTACACGGAAAGACAAGTCTCCAACGCATTTTTGCGACTTTATGCGGATGACACTCAATTTGGTCGCGCTTTCGCCAGCATTCATGAGCGTCTGAACGGGCATTTCGAATCCATTAACGACAGAGCTGGAACAACTCGCCACTATTGGGCCGATTCAAGCAGAGAGATGATCACACTCTGCAAAGAAACGGACGACATTCTCCAATCCCTTAAGAGTGTCGGCATAGAAGTGCGGCTCACGGACACCTATGCGGCAGCCATAGAAAACTGTCAATCATGGCTCACGCAAAGCGGAGGCAGCGCCGTACCGGATGACTTCGAAAAGATCAAAATCATCAAGTACGAGCCCATCCTGTCTCGCCCCGGCACCGAACTTCACTTGAAAAAGTCCACCGCACGCCCCCGGTTGCAGTTGATCGGCGAGGGGTCATATGCGCATGTGTTCTCCTTCATTGACCCGGACTACGGCATCAAATTCGCGGTCAAGCGCGCCAAAAAGAACATGGACGAACGCGATCTCCACCGCTTCCGACAAGAGTTCGACATTCTAAAGCGTCTGAGTTTCCCATACGTTGTTGAGGTGTATCAGTACGATGCAACTCGCCACGAGTACAAGATGGAGTTTTGTGAAGCCACGCTTCGCGACTACATCAAAAGACGCAATAACATGTTGCCCTTTGCGGCACGAAAGAGAATTGCGCTGCAATTCCTGTACGGCATCAACTACATCCACACCAAAGACCTACTTCATCGCGACATCAGCCTTCAAAATGTCTTGGTGAAAACCTTCGACGGTGGAGCCGTTTTGGTGAAGCTTTCGGACTTCGGCCTCGCCAAAGACAGGACCTCTGAATACACTCGAACGAAAACAGAAATGCGCGGGACAATCCGAGATCCTCTACTGGTCAGCTTCAAAGAGTATGACGCACGCAATGAGATCTATTCGATTGGGCATGTTCTTTCCTATATCTTTACCGGCAAGGAAGCCTTGATGTCTCAAGCGGACGCAGCGAGCGACATTGTGAGAAAATGCGTGGCGCACGATGTTGCTAACCGGTACCAGACCGTTCGTGGCCTAATCGGTGACGTTGAGAAACTGGAAGCGACCCCTACGGACGCGCCCGCCTGAAATTCATGGACGACAGTGCAGGCTGATGCAGGCCCGTTACTCACCCGGTTCTGCACTGCCTTGTCGTTGCGACGTGGGTCAGCATCGTGATCTCGCCGGCTGCGGCGGGCGTTAACTCCAGTCGCACCACGCCCAATCCGTCTATTGAGGCGCTGGCGCGGAGTTGACCTCCGGTCGTGTCGATGCCTGCCGCTGTTAGCGCTACGGTCAGCTCAGTTACGACAAGTGGCCGCAATTTCATCAGATGCAACACTGCGGTTGGGGTGCATATCAACAGCCGCCTTCCCCCTATGTCCTGGTCAGCACCCTGTGCGGGTTCGGTGTGGATGGCTCGCCGGGCCGCTTGAGATGCGGCGAATGCGAGCCGGCATGCCTTCTGAGCTGGGAACTTGTCAGGTGATTACATCTGATGAAAGATTCCTTCGTCTGATGTAGGCGGCGGAGGGTAGTCATTCGTGGGTGGGAACAGGCTCGCGCCGGGGGCTGTTGGGCTGCACCTGGTAGGTGACCTGCCGCTGCTGCGGCCGGACGAGCAGGTGTTCACGGCGATGCTGGACGGCTGGCGCAACCAGCAGCTCGCGCGGAACCTGGCGTTCTCCACGATCGAGGGCCGGGAGAAGGTGGTACGCGCCTTCGTCCGGCACGCGGACACGTTCCCCTGGGCCTGGTCGCCGCAGATGGTCGACGAGTGGCTGGGCGACCTGCGGTCGGTACGGCACCTGCGCCGTTCCACACTCCGCAACTACCAGGGATCGGTCCGGTCCTTCTGCTCCTTCATCACCGATCCCGCCTACGGATGGGCGGTGACCTGCGAGGAGCGTTTCGGCGCCCACCCGGTGCAGGTGGTGCACGAGTGGAACACCGCGGTGCACGTGGAGGAAGCCGAGGCAGACCCCAGTAAACGGGCCTTCACCCGGCAGGAGTTGCAGGCGTTCTTCGACCACGCCGACGACCAGGTCGGCAGGGTCCGCGGCCGGGGCCGCAAGGGCTGGCTGCCCGCATTCCGCGACGCGATGCTGTTCAAGACCGCGTACGCCTTCGGCCTGCGCCGCAACGAGACGCGGATGCTGGACTCGGTCGACTTCGGACGCAACCCCGAAGGTCCTGAGTTCGGCGAGTACGGCGTCCTCTACGTCCGCCACGGGAAGGCGAAGAAGGGCTCGCCGCCCAAACGCCGCAGTGTGCTGACCGTCTTCGACTGGTCGGCGGAGATCCTCCAGCAGTGGAACGAGGAGGTACGTCCGCTGTTTCCCACCGCCGGCTCCGGGGCTCTGTGGCCGTCGGAGCGATCGGCCCGGGTCGGCTTCTCCCAGATGAACACCCGGTTCACCACCTACCGGGACGCCCTCGGCCTGGACGACGGACTCGACTTCCACTCCTTCCGCAGGTCCTACGTCACCCACCTGATCGAGAAGGGCATGGACGCCCGGTTCGTCCAGGAACAGGTCGGGCACGAACACGCATCCACGACCGCGATCTACACATGCGTGTCCTCCGACTTCCGCACCCGCACCCTGCGCAGAGCGTTGGACGCGACGATGCAGGCCGCTCTGCGGCCGGCGAGGAGGGCTTGATGAAACGCCAGGTCAGCTACCAGTGGCGACTGCGCGAGGTGATGGCCACCCGCGGCATCTTCGCCGCCTCCGACCTCTCCCCGCTGCTCGCCGAACGCGGCATCGAGCTGTCCTCGGTCCAGGTCTGGCGCCTGGTCACCCAGACTCCCGAACGGCTCTCCCTGCCGGTCCTGGCCGCGCTCTGCGACATCCTCGACGTCACCCCCACCGACCTGATCGCCACCCGGGCCGAGAACGTCGCCCCGCGCCGCACCGCCGCCTCCGGCGGCGCCGACGTCGTGGACCTGGCCAACACCATCCGGCCCAAGCGCGCCCGGATCACCCCCGACTCGTGAGCCCGGCCTACGACAGCCGCGAGAAATACGAGCGGTGGCACATACGCACCTGCGCACGCTGCGGCCGCCGCGCAGCCAAGTCCGCGAACTGGTCAGACGGACCTATCTGCCGCACCTGCTATGAACGGGCCACGCGGGACCGAGGCCGCTGCCCCGGCTGCAAAACCGAGCGGCTGCTTCCCGGCCGCAACGTGGCGGGAACCGCGATCTGCCGGGATTGCGCAGGCATCAGCCGCGACTTCTTCTGCGACCGCTGCGGCTTCGAGGGCCTACTCCTGGGCGGACGGCTCTGCGAACGCTGCACCCTCTCCGACCAGCTCACCGCCCTCCTGGACGACGGCACCGGCTGCATCCACCCACAGTTGATCCCGCTGCACCAGCTTCTGGTGAGCCTGGACCGTCCGAAGAGTCGGCTTATCTGGCTCCGCAACCGGCAAGTCCCGGCACTCCTGCGAGACCTCGCCACCGGAACAGTGCCACTCACACACGACGCCATCCAGGCCCTGCCGAACTGGCGGACCGCCGCCTACCTGCGCGACCTGCTCATGGACAGCGGCGTCCTGCCTCACCTCGACCGGCGACTCCTTCTGTTCGAGCGGTGGCTCGCCCAGCGAATCGCCACCACCGCCGACACCGAACACGCCCGCATACTCCAGCACTTCGCCACCTGGCACCAGCTTCGCAAGCTCCGAGCCAAGGCGGCCAAGGGCCCGTTGGGCACGAGTACGACGCAGGAATGCCGCCAGCAGATCACCCAGGCTGGTGCCTTCCTGGTCTGGCTCGCCGCCCGGCACGTCGCGCTGAGCGCCTGCACCCAGACCGATCTCGATGCCTGGCACGCGGAGAAGTACGCCACCCGGCGACCTGCCCAGGCGTTCTTGCGATGGTGCATGGAGACCCGCCGGATGCCGCGGCTGATCATCCCGAACCACCCGACCACCAACCCCCACCCGATGGGCCAACACCAGCGCGTCACCGCCCTGCAACGGGTCCTCGCCGACGACAGCACCGCGCTGAGAGTCCGGGTCGCGGCCTGTCTGGTCCTGCTGTTCGCCCAACCCGTCAGCCGCATCGTTCGCATGACCACCGACGACGTTCTCCGCGACGGCCAGTGCGTCACACTCCGCCTTGGCGACCCGCCCACTCCAGCCCCTGAGCCGGTGGCCGACCTCCTGCTCGACTACCTCCAAGCGCTGCCCGCCAGCACCCCCGCCATCAACCAGAACTCGCCCTGGCTGTTCCCCGGTCGCCGAGCGAGCCAGCCCATGAACCCCGCCACCCTGCGCGACGCACTACGAAAACTCGGCATCCCTGTCGAGAAAGGCCGCACCTCGGCCATTCGCCAGCTCGTCCTCCAGGCCCCGGCGCCCGTCATCGCCCAGGCACTGGGCTACCACGACAAGAGCACCACCCGCATCGCCAACGACGCCGGAGCCCCCTGGAAGAACTACGCACCCGGCGACCACAACCGGCGATCTCCACGGCTCCGGTGAGGCACCGGCCGACCGTGAGATTACGCCTGCAGGCGCTTGATCCAAGGGTGAGGTCCGTACGTCTTGGAGATCGCATCGACGAGCCAGCTTCGCTGCTGATCCGTGAGCACGGGCAGCGCAGCGTCGAAGTCCTCTTCGTCCTTGGGCCGAGGTGTCTTGGCTTTGTAGTAGAGCTGCACGTCCAGGGCGAGAAAGGGAACACCGTCAGCCGAGGTCATCCCCAGCATGCTGATCGGCCTACGCACCCGGGGGTCACGCCGTGACACCCATTCCTGGCCGCAGGACTCGTCGATCATGATCTGGATACGCCAGGGATCGTCGGGCCCGGGCCGGCACCAGATGTCGTGAACTTCCAGCGACAAGACCTCGTCCAACGCCCACGGACGCAGGCTTCCCGGTGGATCGGCGGCCCACCATTGCCAGCCCGACAGAGCCTGCTGGGCCACGAGCTGATCACGCCGCAGCAACAGGACATCGATGTCCCCATGGCTCCGGATTCGGCGGCCCACCGCGAGCTCGATCGCGAAGCCCCCAGCCACCCACCAGCAGGACTCCAAGCCGGAGAACCTCGCGACAACCTCGCTCAGAGAGGCGGGATCCCACCTGCCAAACGGAGCCCGGAGACGTGTCATGCCGCTCATTCTCCCGTGGCTGCCCTTGAGCCGACGCACACCACTGTTGATCACGAGCAGTAACAGACACGAGAGCCGAAAGGCCGTCAGGTTCAGGAACACCGACTACTCGATAAACGACTCTTACCAGTCTTGGGATGCGTCCCGCCAGCTGGCCACGTAGTTCACGCCCCAGACACAGAGAAGTGCATCAGCGTTCAGGTCGTCAGCGTCGGATTCGTCGCTCCCGGTGCTGTTCGCCCCTACAAGTCCCCCTCTACGCAGGCCGACTGGCAATTCACCATGTCCGGTCACGCAGCAGAAGACACGACGACGGCCCCGGTGCCTCGGCACCGGGGACCGTGATCGTTGGAGAGCGGTCCCTAGCCGGACGCCCCCAGTTGCTCTCAGGCCCGGGTGGTCCAGTGTTGTGTGAGTAGTCCTACGGGTCTGGGATCGGGTGGGAGCAGGGCTGATCTGGCGTTTTGGTGGGGAGTGCGTGGATGGGTTCGTTGGGGTGGGCCTCGGTCCCGGGCACGGCGTCTTCCGGCTCGTCGTCCTCGTCCGGAGACGGGAGTCGGGATCCTCTGCTCTCGGCGACTCGTAGCGCGTCGTGCAGGGCCTCGCTTAGTCGCGTGCTGAGGAAGCGCAGCTCTCGGGTGCTGACCTTGTCCTCCCGGAGCATCGCCGCCGCATGGTCGAGCAGCGTGCCACCTGTCTGGAGCTGGACCTCTTCCATCTCGTTGGCCAGCGTGGACAAATAGCTTTGACCGTCATTGGTGACCAGGTAGGAGCGTTGTCCGTCCTCGCCCGGCCATGGGAGCAGTCGTGCCTGTGTGCTCACGTCGACACCGCCCACGCGTGGACGGCGCACCGCAGCCCCGCTTGGCAGCGGCATTCGTGTCGTTCGAGCCGTCGATCCTGCGCCACGTACGGTCGGACGAGTCGGTCGTCCTCGCCGCACATCGTGGGCCAGACGTACGGGTCACGTGCGCGAGGCACTGCCATCGCCCGTACGTCCGCCGCGCGGTGGTGGCCGGGTGGGGGCGATAACAGGCTGATCAGCCGCTCGAAAACCCTGCCGATATGGTTCCGCATGTCGACCTGCTTTCACCAGGTAGGCCAAACCCCGGGGTGCTGTCACGCACCGCCGGGGTGTCTTGTCTCGACAGTCAACGACTGTCTTTGACCAAGCGGCAGCGTTCACATAGGGGTTCGTCTGCACACCGGGGTTCAGGAGGTCCGGCCCAGGGGGTTCGTGATGAACCCCCCTTTTCAGAACGAACTGCTGTGACAGGATGAACACGTGACGTGATGTCGGGGGTGACAGCAGGACGTGAGCAAAGACCCGAACCATCAGTTGGCCGCTGTCATGGCTGAGGCCGGAGCTTCTAACAAAGGGCTGGCCAAGAGAGTTCGCGAAGTCGCTCAGCGGCACGGCGACCACTTAGGTACCACGCACGTTGCTGTACAGCGGTGGTTGGACGGTGGCGGTATTCAGCGTCAGACCGCCGGGTACGTGGCCGAAGCGCTGGGCGACAAACTGCGGCGGACGATCACGCCGAAGGATCTGGGCTTCCCGGCGACGGCGCTGGCCCGCGTGCCCGTGGGCGCCACCCGTTACGCCGGTTCCTTGGCCGAGACGCTGAGCACCTTGGAAACCCTCACGCATCAGCGCCCGGAAGACGGGCCGGGCGACGAAGCGCCGTTGCCCGACAGCGATGTGCACTCGGCCGCTCTGTCGTGGCTCGTCTCGCGGCCGGATGGCTTGCCCACGGATGTGCCCGCCACGCGCCGAGTCGGTATGCGTGACGTCGCCGCGATCCGCACCGCCGCCGGATTCTTCATGCAGCTCGACTTCCAGTTCGGCGGTGGCCACGCACACAAGGCGTTCCGGCACTATTTCCGCGAAGACGTCTTGCCATTGTTGAGTGGCAGCTACAGCGCCAAGGTAGGGGAAGCCCTCTTCCAGGCCGCATCGGAGATGTCCCAGCTCCTTGCATGGAGTGCGTACGACAGCGGCAAACACGCCTTGTCCGACCGCTACATGATGTCGACGCTGCGTTTGACGCAGGTCATCGGCGACCGTGTGATGGGCGCCCGCATCCTGACCAACATGAGCCACCAGGCCAATTACCTTGGCCAGGCCCCGCGTGCCGTTATGCTCGCCCGCGCCTCCGTAGAAGGGGGCCGAGCCACCGCAACACCGCGCGCCATGGCGTTGTTTTTCGCGCATGAGGCTCGCGCGCTCTCCACCGCAGGAGATCACAGGGGCGCCGAGCGTGCGATGAACGAGGCGGAGCGGTTCTTCGAGCACGCCGACAGCGCCGAAGACCCCGAGTGGCTGTCGTACATGGACGAGGCGGAGTTGATCGGCGAGTTCTGCCACTGCTTCCGGGATCTCGGACAGGGGCCCGATGCCGTCCGGTTCGCAGAGCGGGCCGTGGAGCTGACCGATCCCAAGTACGCCCGGACACTGGGCTTTTGCCGCATGGTTCTCGCTCAGAGCCAGCTACTCAACGGCGACCTGGAGGCCGCCGTGACGACCGCTGGCCTTGCTGTCAGAGCTGGCGACGCCCTTCAGTCCGCGCGCTTTCAGCGGTACGTGAGCGACTTCCAACGTGAGGTCTCGGTCCACGCGCCCAACCCTGTCGTCCAGCAGTTCAACGGCGACGTGCAAGCCGCGATGCAACGCCTGGACGACGAGTAAGCAGGCTCAGCCCGGGTTCCAGTCGCGCGGGGCATCCTCGTCACGGAGCGAGGCGATACGACGGCTGTACTCCGCTGCCGTCTCGTCGCTCTCCGAGACGTTCTGCATCAGCCATGTCGTCATGTTGAACTCCTGCAATGACCGCAAGGTGGGGAACCCCGCCCACGAGCGGAGATCCCGACCGTACGCACCGACGAACGCGCCGTACTCCTGCGGCGTCTGCCAACCCAAGCTGTGGTGCTCCGTAGCGGTGACCATCAGGTCCCACTCGGGGTGGTCGTAACTGAACCTCTCCAGGTCGATCAGGATCACCCGGTCACTGCGGTCCACCATGAGGTTCTGTACGTGGGCGTCTCCGTGCACAGGCCCCTTCTGGGAATCGAAGCGCAACTCTTCCACCCGGCCGCGGAGTTCACGCGCGCGCTTACGCAGGAACGCGCGGTCGTCCTCCGGTATCTCGGTCGCCGCGTTGATGCGTCGGTCTGTCCGGTCCAGCACCGGGTACGGCGGGAGACTCAGGGAGGCGGGCAGGGTGAGCGAGTGGAGGTCGCGGAGAATCGCCCCCAGCTCGCCGTACGTCGGCTTACGGTCGCTCTCCTCGATCAGATGCCAGAACGTCACCGGGTGACCATCAATGATCACGGGTTGCTCCAGATCATCCAGAACCCGCGTCGCCGGAAAGCCCTCACGGGCCAGCCACCGGGACACAGCGACCTCACCCCGCGCGGATTCCAGATACTCGGTCGACCGAGCGATCCGGACCACCACCGGGTGCGCCTCCAGGCGGAACAGAGCATTCTCACCCAGGCGGATCAGGCGGGCCCCATCACCATCAAGCCCCGCTTGCCGACACGCCTCAGCAACCACCCGCGTAGCGACGGCCGAGGTAAAGCCTTGTTCCGCGTTCAGTTCAGCACCAGACGGCATGCCCCTACCAACTCCTCAGATCCGCCGACCTGCCATGCGACCACCGGGCGCACTGTCACGACAACATCCATACTGATAGAACAGCCCCGCAGGCCACGACAGGCGAGAAACCAAGGCGTGACGTTCAGCCGTACACGCGGAGACTCGGCTGTCCGGAGATCACATGCGGCACGATCACGTGCGAGTTTCCCCTCTGACCGCCATGCGTACCAAGATCAATCGCAGGTCGGCCGATTAGGGTCGGAGGCATGACGACACCCGTTGCCAGCAGCGCCTTCGACTCGCTCCGCCTCGACGCCGTGCCCGACCAGGAGGCGCTGCGCCGGGCTTACGCACTCCCCGGCGACGCGGCCGTGCGCAAGCAGATGACCGAACTTACCGAACAGACCCGGCGGTTGATCGGATGCTCACCGCTGGTCCTGGTCGCCAGCGCGGACGCCAACGGTAATTGTGACGTCTCCCCGCGCGGTGGCCCAGCCGGGTTCGTCGCCGTCCTGGACACACGGACGGTGGCGATACCGGACGCGACCGGCAACAAGCGTCTGGACACCCTGCAGAACGTCATCGCCACCGGACGGGCCGGGCTGCTGTTCCTCATCCCGGGGCGCACCACGACGCTCAGGGTGAACGGCCGGGCCTGCGTCTCCACCCGCCCGGAGCTGCTGTCGCAGCTGACTGCCGTGGGTAAGCCGCCGGCCAGTGCGCTGGTGCTGGGGATCGAGGAGGTCTACCCGCACTGTCCCAAGTCGCTTCTGCGCAGCGGGGCCTGGAAGCCGGAGCAGTGGCTGCCGGCGGACGCCCAGCCGACCTCGGCCGAGGTGACGCTGGCTCAACTGCGGATGCCGGAGCTGACGATCGCTGACATCGAGCAGACGGAGGCGGATTCGCTGAAGTACCGGTACGAGTAACGGACCGACAGCCGCTGGACCACCAGCCCGCCGAACCCCCAAAACCAGCACGCCCGAGATCAATCTCGGCGCAGCCGGTAATTACAGCTTGAGCAAGAGTTGACATCGATCATCGTCGGCGCGGCGACAGGGGCGGTGTTCTCCCAGGAACGCTTCGGCACACCCCGCCTCGCGGCGGCCGGCCTGATGGTGATCGGCATCGGCCTGATGCTGCGCACGAGTTGAGCGAGGAAACCGTAGCGGCAACGGTGTCCGGCCCATCCGGCGACGCCGTCACGTGCGTAACGTCGCAGCGATCAGCCGCTGTTGGCCGCGATTCCCCGTTCAATCGGGCACGGCACGCGCCCGCCAGCCGCACCGTGGGCGGGCTTCGCCGCTGCTGTCGGCATGGCGATTGCCCGGGTGAGGTGTGGCGAATCGTGGCGAACAGTCGCTCTGGTCGTGCGGGTGTCCGGCGGGCCGGTAGGTTGCGAGACGTTCGGTCATGTCTCTCCCAGAGCGCCTGCCTGCGACAGGCGGGCCCCAACAGGGTTGGGAACGCAGAGAGACGGGAGATCGGACGAGATGGAGCGATCGAAGAGTCGGAGAAGGCGTCGCCGGCGCGGCCAGTCACCGGACTGGGCGCAGTTGGCGGCACTGTTCCTCACGGCGATCACTGCCATCGCGGGGTGCGTCCAGCAGTTTCTGTGACGCATGGAGGGTGAGCCGGACGACTGGTTGGGCGAGTAAGTGAGCCCGGCCGATGCCTACTCGGCCGGACCCACCCTGCCCCGCGCACTGCCTGGCTTCGGGCTGTATCCCGAAGCCAGGCTTTGTGCGTGTGCGGGGAGATCGGCGCACCAGGAGGTCTGGCCTCGTAGGTGCCACAGGATGAGATAACCGCAAGTCAACGGGGTCATCAAGTGCTCGCAGACGATCACGGGGCGATTTGTCGCTTTTCCGCTGGCGAATGATCTTGGCGAACGGTGGCGGTGGAGGGTGGCGAAATACGAACGTCCAGCTAGCGGACTCGCGAGGGTAGCGAAACCTGGCGTTTGCCCTTGCACCGCTGCGGCCGACCGCGCCGACGATCGATAACAGTTGTCGGCAACGGCCACCGGTGCGACCGTACCCACGGACGGCGAAGACAGGCGCGACCATCGCGGCGGCCGGCCTGATGGTGATCGGCATCGGGCTGATGCTGCACACGAGTTGAGGACCGGGATGGACGGAGCGGCATGAACAACAGGCGGCGCAAGAAGCTGTCGCGGCGTCTCGTGTGGGCCGCGAGGCTCGGTGGGGCGAGGGAAGTGGCCGCGTTGCTGCGGGGCGGGGCGCCGGCCCAGACGTGCGACTCCGAGGGGTCGACGCCCCTGTACGCGGCGGCCGTACACGGGGACGCCGACTCCGTACGCCTCCTGCTGGCGGCGGGCGCGCTGCCCGACACCGAGAGCGGGGACGGCACGGAGGGCACGCCGCTGTGCGGGGCGGCGTGCTGGGGGCACTCCGACGCCGTACGCGAACTGCTCGCGTACGGCGCCGATCCGCGGCTGCGCGAGGACGGCGGCAGCGGGCACTCGCCGCTCGAATGGGCGCGGACCGGGCCGTATCCGGAGACGGTGCGGCTGCTGGAGGAGGCGGGGGCCTGAGAAGCCCGGCGCCAGGGGGGTCAGGCCCGCGCCGCCGAGGCCAGCATGTCGAGCGACACCTGCCACAACCGCTCGGCCGCGACGGGGTCCAGTGCGTGCGCGGCGACGCCGCCCGAGTCGCCCTCCCGGTGGAGGCTCGCCTCCTGGCAGTCCTCGAAGTAGCGCCCGCCTACGCCTTCGAGTCCCGGCCACGTCGCCAGGAGTACGGAGGTGGCCGCGCCCTGCTCGGGCGTCTTGAAGGTGTAGCCGGAGGCGACGGCCTTGTCGAGTTCGTCCTGGCTCATGTGGCGGGTCAGATTCGACAGGACGGCGCCGGGATGGACGGCGTTGGCGGTGATGCCGTCACCGGCCCAGCGCCGGGTCGCCTCGACCGCGAAGAGCACGTTCGCCGTCTTCGACTGGCCGTAGGCGAGCCGGGTGTCGAACGGGCGGCGGCGGTAGTCGATGTCGTCGAAGTCCACCGCCTGCCGCAGATGCCCGACCGAGCTGAGCGCGACGACCCGCGCCCGGTCGGCGGCGGCGAGCGCCGGGTGCAGTCCGGTGGCGAGCGCGAAGTGGCCGAGGTGGTTCGTGGCGAACTGCAGCTCCCAGCCCTCCGGCGTCCGCAGCTCGGGCGTGTACATCACCCCGGCGTTGTTGATCAGGATGTCCAGCGGACCTTCCCACGCGTCGGTGAACGCAGCGACGGACCCCAGGTCGGCGAGGTCGACCGGCGCCACGAGCACTCGCTCGTTGCCGGTCGTGGCGCTGATGTCCCGGGCGGTGCGCTCACCGGCCAGGACGTCGCGTACGGCGAGGGTCACCTCGGCGCCCGCCCCGGCGAGCGCGCGGGCGGTCTCGACGCCGATGCCGGAGGAACCGCCGGTCACGACGGTGCGGCGGCCGGTGAGATCGACACCGGCGACGACCTCGGCCGCGGTGGACCCGGCGTTGAAGGGGGTGGTCATCGGGCCGTTGGAGTCGGTGGTCATGGGGGCTGCCTGCCTCTCTCGCGTCTCCCCTCCAGCCAACCACCGGACGCGGGTCATTCAAGGGAGGCTGATCAGCCGGTTTCCGACCTGCCGCGGCAACCCGGGCGGGCACGCCCCACGCGGAGGGGCCCAGCTACGCGGACGGCCGCGGCGGGAACCGCCAGTACTGGCGCTTCTTCTCGTCGCGGACCGCCAGGCCCAGCCGGTTCAACTCACCGCGCAGCGCCCGGACGTCCTCCTCCGTACCCGTCTTCCGCATCGCCGTCGCGCGGGCGCTCATCAGCGCGTTCGCGCCCACCGGAAGCCCCGGGGTGTCCGGGACCCAGAGCCGGAAGTCGGCCTTGTACGGGTCCTCGGCGGCCCAGGTGTAGCCGTGGGCGGTGAAGGCGGCGGCCAGCTCCGCGGCGTCCAGGTCACAGGGCTCGCGGGCCATCTCCTGCGCGTGGTGGCCGAGCAGGACGAGGAACTTGCCGTCCAGGAAGACCGGGCCGACGTCGGCGCGGCTCAGCTCCTGGGACTCGTCGCGGATCGTCAGCGTCACGTGGGTGTCGGTCAGCCGTACGGTCAGCGCCTCGTGCAGCGCGATGAACGCCACGAACACACCGAGCAGCACGCCCGCCGTCACGCCGAGGAAGGTGAGCCAGGGCTCGGGGATCGAGTTCAGCAGCTCCGCCGGACCTTTCATCGGGGCCCAGCGCAGCGTCACCAGCCAGTTGGCGAGAAGTTTGACCAGCCAGCCGACGACAGCTCCGATCGCGGCGAAGGCCGGGACGATCCAGAGCTCTTGGGCCAGTACGGTCGCGTCGCGGTCCCTGGCGGTTGGCTTCATACGCAGAGGTTAGGAAGCGGACGCCGGGGCGGGCATCGGCCGAAGGGATCCGCGGGGGTGACCAAAGTAGGGGGAGCACGCGCGGTGACCGGGCCCGCGCCGATCCGGAGTGACCGGGTCCGTCACGGAGGCTCTCCTGACGGCCCGTCGCGCCTTGACCTGGATCGCACTCCAAGTCCTAGAGTGCCCGCGTACCCCCCAGCGGAGGCCTGACCAGCAAGGGAGCACGACATGCGTTACCGCACTCTCGGCGGCACCGGTATCGAGGTGAGCGTCCACTGCCTCGGGACCATGATGTTCGGCTCCGTCGGCAACAGTGACCACGACGACTGCGTACGCATCATCCACGCCGCCCTCGACCAGGGCGTCAACTTCCTCGACACGGCGGACATGTACTCCGCCGGTGAGTCCGAACTCATCGTCGGCAAGGCGCTCAAGGGCCGCCGCGACGACGTCGTACTCGCGACCAAGGTGCACTTCCCGATGGGCGAGGGCCGCAACCGCGGCGGCAACTCACGGCGCTGGATCGTCAAGGAGGTGGAGGAGAGCCTGAGGCGGCTGGACACCGACTGGATCGACCTCTACCAGATCCACCGGCCCGACCACACGACGGACATCGAGGAGACGCTCTCCGCGCTGACCGATCTCGTACGGCAAGGCAAGATCCGCGCCTTCGGCTGCTCGACGTTCCCCGCCGAGGAGATCGTCGAGTCTCATGTCGTCGCCGAGCGCCGGGCGCTCATGCGGTTCAGGACGGAGCAGCCGCCGTACTCGATCCTGGCGCGCGGCATCGAGACGTCCGTCCTGCCGGTGTGCGAGCGGTACGGGATGGGTGTGCTGACCTGGAGTCCGCTCGCCTCCGGCTTCCTCACCGGCCGGCACCGTATGGGCGGGGCCATCGACATGACCACGGGCCGCGCGGCGCTCACCCCCGCGCGGTTCGATCCGTCGCTGCCGGTGAACATCACCAAGCTGGAGATCGTCGAGCGCCTGGTCGAGCTGGCGAACAGCATCGGCTGCTCGCTGCCCGAGCTGGCGGTGGCCTTCACCGTCGCGCATCCCGCCGTGACATCGGTCATCACCGGGCCGCGCACGATGGAGCAGTTGGACGGTCTGCTGAAGGGTGCCTCGCTCGGTCTGGACGACGCGACGCTCGACCGTATCGACGAGATCGTGCCGCCCGGGACGAACGTCTACCAGCCGGACGGCGCGTGGCGCCCGCCCGTGCTCACCGACGCCTCGCTGCGTCGGCGGCCGGCGGGCGACCGGGCCGCGGCGTGACGCGCTTCGGCTCGTCGACCGCTTCCCGGGTCGACCTGACGGCCCGTCATGCGGCCTGGGAAGACGCCGTAGCCGACTCGAAGGCGGTCAAGTTTCCTGCCAGTAGGCCGACTTGACCGCCCTCCGGCGTGAGGATCAGATCCGACGGCGCACGTGCCTCCACCATCCTCCGGTAGCGGGCGAGTTGGGAGGGCCTGTTCACACACAGCGCGCCGGTGATGTGCTGACCGTCGGTGTAGGCGGTGACGAACCGGCGCTCGGCGAGCGTCCCCTCGACGACGTGCGGGACGCCGTTCCCGCGTCCGACGAACTGGACGGCGCTCTCGTACTGCTCCGACCGGAAGTACGGCACGGATTCGAAGGGCGACGCGTTGTCGCCGTCCGCCAGCAGGGTGTCGGCGGCGGCCCTGGCCTGCTCCACCGTGTCGCTCCGCCGCCCGACCCGCACCACCGTGCCGAACAGCGGGTTGAACCAGCGGGCCACGTCCCCGGCGGCGACGACACGCGGGGCACCCGCCGCCGCGCACGTCGCGTCCAGCAGCACCCCGTCCTCCACGTCGAGGCCGCTCCCCCGCAGCCACTCGGTGCGTGGCGCGCGGCCCACCGCGACGACCACCACATCGGCGGCTACGCGGGTGCCGTCGGCCAGCTCGACCCCGTCGGGGTGGAGTGCGGCGGCCTGGGCGCCGGTCTTCATGACCGTGCCGTGGTCGCGGTGCAGCTGGGCCAGCTCCCGCCCCATCGCCGTACCGAGGACGCGCCCCAGCGGGCCGGGGCCCTCCTCGATGACGGTGACGTCGAGCCCGAGGGCCCGGCAGTGCGAGGCGACCGCGCAGCCGACGAATCCGGCGCCCACGACCGCGACCCGTGGTCCGCCGAGGAGGGCGGCGCGCAGCGCCAGCGAGTCCTCGAAGGTACGGAGGACGAAGACGTCCGGGTGCCCGTCGACCAGGGCGGCGGGCCGCCGGGCCTCGGCACCGGTCGCGATGATCAGCCCGTCGAAGTCCAGCGTCCGGCCGGCCGACAGTCGTACCGTGCCACCCGTGCCGCCGGGTGTACGGCCGAGGGTGATCCCTTCCGCCGTCGTGTTCATCATCAGTTCGACGTCGAGGTCCGGCGCCACCGGAAGCCGGGCGCCCTCCACGTCCCCGCCGGTCAGCACGGCCTGGGAGGGCGGCGGACGGTCGTAGGGCGGAAAGTCGGTGCCCCGGCCGATCAGGGTCAGCCGGCCCTGGAAGCCCCGTCGGCGCAGCGCCTCAGCGGCGCGCACCCCGGCGAGGGAGGTGCCGACGACGGCGACACGACGGAGAGTGCCGTCCGTTCCACGTATTCCACTCACTGCTCTTCGCCGGCCTTGCGCCCCCGCTTGGTCTCGGTCCTCACACGGCTCACTTCCTGACGGATGCCGGTCCGATCCCTGCTCCCACAGGGTTCATTCACTCGATCGGTCCCGTACCCAGACCCTGTCAAGGGGTGTTAAAGATCCACCGCCCGTCGCCCGTCGACAGCGGCCGGAACTGTTCCCCGGCCCGCCGCTCGCCTCGCCCGCCACGGACCGGCGAGAGACCTTGGTACCAGCAGGCCGGGCCCACGCCCGGCACGTACCGAGGAGACGGTCTTCCTTGACTTCCGAGCCTTCCGAGCCTCTTGACGACCGCACCAATGCCGACCGCACCGAGTCCGCCGGGCACACCGACGACGCCGGGCTGCTCTCGCCCGGCCGCGCGGGATCCGCCGCCGAGGCGGCCACCGCGGACGCCGCGTTCCTCCGGGCGATGCTCGACGCCGAGGCGGCGCTGGTCCACGCGCAGGCCGCCGTCGGTCTCGCGCCGGAGGCGGCGGCCGACGCGATCACGGCGGTGGCGGCGACGGCTGAGCGGTTCGACGTACGGGACGTGGCGCTGCGGGCGCGCTCCGAGGGCAACCCGGTGCCCCCGCTGGTGGCGGATCTGACGGCGGCGGTGGACGACGAGGACACGAGGGCGGGAAGGAACGCGGACACGGCGCAGTACGTGCACCGGGGCGCGACCAGTCAGGACATCGTGGACACGGCGATGATGCTGGTCGCCGCCCGTACGGTGCCCGTGATCCTGGCGGACCTGGACCGTACGGCCGACGCGCTCGCCGCTCTCGCCACGGCCCACCGCACGACCCCGGCGGCGGGGCGCACCGTCACACAGCACGCGGCCCCGACCACGTTCGGGCTGAAGGCCGCGGGCTGGCTCTCGTCGGTACGGGCCGCCCGCACCCGGTTGGCGGCCGTCCGGCTCCCGGCCCAACTGGGCGGCGAGGCGGGTACGTTGGCGGCCTTCGCGCCGGACGACATCACGGTGGACGGGGCACCCGGCAAGACCTCCACGGCCGCGTCCTGCGAGCCCGTCTACGACCTGACGGGTCCGCTCGACACCACCCTGGAAAGCCCTCCCGAGCCGCTGCCCGACTACCCGCCCGCCACCGGCCCCGTCCCGGAGGGAGACTCCGAGCCCGGCGTCGGGGTCGACCCCGCGCCGGACGAGCCGATCTACGACCTGCCGGGCGCGGCCCCCAACAACTCGGCCGAGGCCGCGACGGAGAGCCGGGGCGCACCCGGCACCGGCACCGGCACCACCACCGAGGCGGCCGGCCCCAGCGCCGGCCCCGAAGCCGACACCGGCGTGCGTCTCCTCGCCGCGTACGCCGACCGGCTGCGTCTCGCCGAACCGACGCTGCCGTGGCACACCCTCCGAACTCCCGTCGCCGATCTGGGCTCGGCCCTCGCCTTCACCGCGGGCGCGCTCGGAAAGGTCGCCGCCGACGTGCTCGTGCTGTCCCGGACCGAGATCGGCGAGGTCGCCGAGGCGCGCGGCGGCGGTCCGGCGACGCCGCCGCACCGGCGCACCCCGGTGCGGGCCGCCCTGATCGCCGCAGCCGCGCGACAGGCTCCCGCACTCGCCTCCGTACTGCTGGGCGCGCTCGTCGCCGAGGACGAACGCCCCGCCGGCCCCTGGCAGGCCGAGTGGCAGCCGCTGCGCGAGCTGCTGCGGCTGACCGGCGGAGCCGCCCGCGACGCCGCCGAACTCGCCCACGGCCTGCGCGTCTTCCCCGACCGGATGCGGGACAACCTCGCCCTCACCCACGGGGTGCTCTCCGCCGAACGGCTCGCGAGGGCCCTGACCCCCGCCGTCGGCCGGGCCCGCGCGAGGGAACTGCTCGCCGCCGCCGAACGGCTCGCGGCGGGGGCGGGCATCCCGCTCGCACAGGCGCTGACGGAGACCGACCCGGCGGTCGCCGAGCTGATCGGCGAGGAGCGGATGCGCGCCCTCACCGACCCGGCCGGATACACCGGTTCCGCCCCGGCCTTCGTGGACCGCGCCCTCGCCGAACACGACGCCGACGCGAATGCGGAAGCGGGAGCGGGAGCGGGAGCGGAGACCGGCGCGGAGGCCGAAGCCGAACAGCCCCCGGCCGACACGCCCGAGCCCCCTCGATGACCGCTCCCCGCTCGGCCGCCCCCGCTCGCTCGCGGCCGAGTCGCGTGTCCGGTTCACCCCACTTAGAGTCAGATCCGGTGAACGACGGCGCTCCCTGTCCGAGGGCGCGCACCACCCCGTTCCACCACCCCACACCTATGACTGATTCACAGGGCACGCCGCCGACCACCACGAAGAGTGCCGCCGCCCCCGACGGGAACGGCGGCAACGGAATCGCGCTGGCCATCATCGCGTCCTGCCAGCTGATGGTGGTCCTCGACGTCACCATCGTGAACATCGCGCTCCCGCACATCCAGAGCGCGCTCGACTTCTCGACCCAGAACCTGTCGTGGGTGGTCAACGCGTACACCCTCACCTTCGGCGGTCTGCTGCTGCTCGGCGGGCGCCTCGGCGACATCCTGGGGCGGCGCAGGGTCTTCATGTCCGGCATCGCGCTCTTCGCCGTCGCCTCCCTGCTCTGCGGTCTGGCGCAGGACTCGTGGCAGTTGCTGGCCGCCCGTGCCGTCCAGGGCATCGGCGGCGCGATCGCCTCCCCGACGTCGCTGTCGCTGATCACCACCACGTTCCGCGAAGGGCCCGCGCGCAACAGGGCGTTCGGCGTCTTCGCGGCCGTCTCGGCGGGCGGCAGCGCGATCGGGCTGCTGGCCGGCGGCATCCTGGTGGAGTGGCTCAACTGGCGGTGGATCTTCTTCGTCAACGTGCCGATCGGGCTGCTGCTCATCCTTCTGACTCCCCGCTTCATCAAGGAGTCCGAGCCGCGCCCCGGTCACTTCGACGTCGTCGGCGCGCTCACCGCGACGCTGGGCATGGTCGGTCTGGTCTACGGCTTCATCCGGGCCTCCGAGGAGGGCTGGACCGACGCCCTGACGCTCGGGTCCTTCGCCGCGGCCGTGGTGCTCCTCGTGCTGTTCATCGTCATCGAGCAGCGTTCGAGGCAGCCGATCACACCGCTGCGGATGTTCAAGGACCGCAACCGCGCGGGCGTCTACGGGATGATGCTCAGCCTGGCCGCGGCGCTGTTCGGCATGTTCTTCTTCCTGACGCTCTTCGTGCAGGAAGTCCTCGACTTCAGCCCCCTGCGGGCCGGTCTCGCCTTCCTGCCGGTCAGTGTGGTCATCGCCATCGGCTCGGGCCTCGCCTCGCAACTGCTGCCGCGCTGGGGCCCGAAACCGTTCATGGTCTCCGGCGCGGTCCTGGCCGCCGCGGGCCTCGCCTGGCTGACGCTGACGGACGTGAACAGCACCTATCTGGGCAGCCTGCTGGGTCCGGTGCTGGTCTTCGGCCTCGGTATGGGCTTCCAGTTCGTGTCGCTGACCCTGATGGCGCTCTCGGGCATCAGCCAGGAGGAGGCGGGGGCGGGGTCCGGTGTCTTCAACGCGACACAGCAGGTGGGCGGTTCGCTGGGGCTGTCCATCCTGGTGACGGTGTTCGGCACCGCCAGCAGGAACGAGGCGAAGACCCAGGCCCGCGACTTCCTGGCGCACGCGACCCCGGCGCAGAAGCTGACGTTCCGGAAGACGGGTTCGCTGCCGAAGCCGTGGAGTGACGAGGTGCTGACGCACGGTGTGACGAACGCCTTCATCGCCGCGGCGATCTTCGCCCTTGTGTCGGCCCTGATCGCGGTGTTCGTGATCCAGGTACGGGCCTCCGACCTCGAACGCCTCCAGGGCGGCATGCCACCGCCCACCGCCTGACCGTTCCTATGTGCTCGTGGAGATCAGCCCGAGGGCCAGGATCAGGGCGGGCCCGGCGGTCCTGCGGGTCACGGCGTTCTGCGCGGGCGGGTAGCCGCGCGGTACGCCCTCCACCAGCATGATCAGATAGAGGTAGCAGCGGTACAGCGCCATGCGCAGCCGCGCGGCCCCGCCGAAGCCGGAGTCACCGCCACCCGCCCGGTAGCCGGCCAGCAGAGCCTGGTCGTCCTCGGGCTCGCCGAAGAGATTGAGCGACACGAACTCCGCCAACGGATCGCCCCAGAACATCCGTTCACCGTCGATGACCCCACCGATCCGCCGCTCCCCCGCCTCACCCGTCAGCAGGATGTTGCCCTGCCACAGATCGAAGTGCACGAGCGCGGGCACGGTGACCTCGTCCAGCGCCGGTACGGCGTCCCGTACCAACTCCCGCACGCGCTCCCCGGTCACCGGCAGCCTGGCCCCGAACCGCTCGGCGTCCGCCAGCACCGCCTCCAGCATCGCGGTGAACGCCTCACGCCAACTCCCGGCGGTGGGAACGGCTCCGGACGGATACCCGAAACGCGTACCGGTGACGGTGTGCAACCGGGCCACGTACGACCCGAGTTCACGCCGCAGCCGTTCGTGCTCCGCGTCCCCGATCCCGCCCGCCAGGCCGGACCACGGCTCCCCCGGGCACTCCGTCATCAGCAGCGAATCCGCCGCGAGACGCACCACCTCGGGCACCGGCACGGGCACGCCACCGGCCGACCGGTAGAACTCGCCCTCGTTGATGAGCAGTTCGCCCTCGTACGTCAGACGCGGCGTCCCGGCCTCCGGCGGCAGCTTCAGAATCAGCCGACCACCGTCGTCCAGCCGAACGCGGTAGAGGGAGTTGTACGTCCCCCCGCCCAGCACCTCGTATCCGTCGACACCCGCCCGCGCCCCGGCGGCTTCGAGTATCGCGGCGAGCCGGGACGCGGTCAGCGCGGACATGTACGGACCCTCTCGACGGCGGACCCCCGAGACGCGGGAGTCCCCTCAGCCTACGAGCACCTTCCGCAGCACCTCCGCGAACTCCCCCGGCACCTCGACGAACCCGCCGTGCCCGCCCGGGAATTCGGCCGGTTGGGAGCCGAGCCGGTCGGCCAGCTCCGTCGATGTGCGGTACGTGAGCAGTTGGCCCGACGTCGCGCCGATGCCGATCACGACCCGGGCCGGTCCGGCCTTCAGCGCGTCGATGTCCGGCAGGTAGCGGGCGGTGCCCCGCAGTTCGTGGCCGAGGAAGCGCGCCACGTCCGCCATGTCCTGGGCGGAGGGCTCGCCGGGCGGCTCGGCGGGGGCACCTTCCTCGCCGGGCGCCATCCCCGCGGTCGCCATGAACTTCGCGAACGCCGGCCCGGGACCCTCCCGGTGGAACGTCTCGACGATGTCGTCCGTCTCCGCGCGCCGCTCCGCCGCGTCGGGCAGCAGCTCCAGCACGGGCGGTTCGTGCGCGACGAGGGTCCGTACCCGCGCCGGGTGCCGCGCGACCAGCGCGAGCCCGGTCACGGCGCCGCCGCTGCTGCCGAACACATGGGCCGACTCGGCGCCCAGGTCGTCCAGGATCGCGGCGAGGTCGTCCGCGCGCAGCTCGGGGGTGGAGTCCTGCGCCGGGTCGTCCAGCGTGCTGCCGGAGATGCCTCTGGGGTCGTGGGTGACGACGGTGTACTCGGCGGCGAGCGCGTCGGCCAGCGGTGCGAAGTGCGCGCCGCTCATGGGCGCGCCGGTGAGCACCAGGAAGGGGCCGGAGCCCCGTACCTCGTACCGCAGGTGCGCGCCGGGGACGTCGAGTGTGCGGGTGGTGACCATGATGGAGCCGTCCTTGCCTGGGAAGCCCGGAGATTCTCGGTGTCACCGGAGTTTCCCGGTGACACAGACAAGACCCCGTCGGTCGCCGAAACTCATCGCCCCCCGCCGCGCTTCCCCCCGCTACTCCGGGACAGCCGGGGCCGGCGCCCCCGCCAGCGCTCTGCGCAGCGCCACGTTCGCCGACAGGATCCCTCCGTCCACCGGCAGCGTCACCCCCGTGATCCAGCCCGCGTCCGACGACGCCAGGAACGCCACCGCCGACGCGACGTCGTCCGGCAGGCCCACCCGGCCCGCCGGGTAGTGGGGCGCCGCGCGTTCCAGATTGGCCTCGCGGCCCTTCCAGCCCTCCGTGTGGATCGTGCCGGGTGCGACGAGGTTGACGCGGACCCCGCGCGGCGCCGCGTGGCCCGCCAGGGTCCGGGTGAGACTCGCGAGGCCGGCCTTCGCCGCGCTGTAGGCGTGGCCGCCGAAGTCCTGTTCGCCGTTGACGGAGCCGATGCTCACGATCGCGCCGCGCCCCGACGCCGCGAGGTGCGGCAGCGCCGCCCGTGCGCAGCGGAAGGCCCCGGTCAGGGTGAGATCGATGTCGCGGGCCCACTCATCGTCCGGCTCGTCCTCGAAGAGCGGCACGTCCGGGGTGCAGGAGTACGCGTTGTTGACCAGGACGTCGAGCGAGCCGAAGCGCTCGGCGGCGTACGCCACGGCCGCCTCGACCGAGGCGCGGTCGGCGACGTCGCACACGTACGGCTCCGCGCCGTCGATCAACTCGGCCGCCCGCTCGGCCCGTTCCCCGTCCACGTCCGTGAGCAGAACCCGCGCGCCCTCGGCGGCCAGCCGTCGGGCGATCGCCTCGCCGATGCCGCGCCCGGCGGCGGTGATCAGTACGCCGTGATTCTCGAATCGCCTCATGTGCCGATCATGGGGCCGACCCGACGGCTCGCACCAGGGGCGCGGCGAGGCGCGGCCACCGTGGAGGCGGCCCCGCGACGTCCCTCAGGAGGACGTCCCCCGGGACGCCGACCTGACGGCTCGCACCAGTGCCTGGGCCCGGGGGTCCGCCGTCACTCCCTTGCGCATCCCGTTGGTGACATAGCCGAAGGCGATGCCCGACTCGGGGTCCGCGAAGCCGAGCGAGCCGCCGCTTCCCGGGTGCCCGAAGGAGCCGGGGCCCAGCAGCGGCGTGCCCGCTCCGTGCAGCATGAAGCCGAGGCCGAAGCGGGTGCCGACGACCAGCACCCGGTCGGGGCCGGCCGATTCCTCGGTACGGGCGAGGGTCAGCGTCGCGGGGGCGAACAGCCGCTCGCCGCCCCGGTAGCCGTACCGGGGGCCGTCCACGGGGCCGATCATCGCCGCGTAACAGCGCGCCAGCGCACGCGCGGTGGAGATGCCGCCGCTCGCGGGCATCTCGGCGGCGCGGTAGGCGGCGCTGTTGAGGTCCGGCAGCGGATCGATCGCGCCGAACGCCCGCCGGGTGAGCGACTGCGGGTCCTTGTACGCCTCGGCGACCGAGCGCTTCACGCGCAGCCGCAGCTCACCACCGCCACCGGCGGGCTCCTCGATCCGGCCGATCCGGCCCACCCGGTGCGCCTCCTCGGGGGGCAGCCCGATCCAGAAGTCCAGGCCGAGCGGGCGGGCGATCTCGTCCGCGATCCACCGGCCGACGGAGCGGCCTGTGACGCGTCTCACCAGCTCGGCGACGAGCCAGCCGTAGGTGTAGGCGTGGTAGCCGTGGTCGGTGCCCGGCTCCCAGACGGGCCGCTGCGCGGCCAGCGCGTGGGCGCCCGACTCGCCGTCGAGGGCTTCGGCGGGGCTGAGCGGCCGGTCGAGCACGGGCACGCCGGCGCGGTGCGACAACAGGTGCCGTACGAGGACCCGTTCCTTGCCCGCCGCCTTGAACTCGGGCCAGTAGGTGCCCACCGGAGCGTCCAGGTCGATGCGTCCGCGCTGGTGCAGCAGCAGCGGTACGGCGGCGGCGACGCCCTTGGTGGCGGAGTGGACGATCTGCGCGGTGTCCACGGCCCAGGGCTCCGCGCCGTCGACGTCGCGCGTGCCGGCCCACAGGTCGACGACCTTGTGCCCGTCCCGGTAGACGGCGACGGCGGCGCCCCGTTCACCGCGCTCCCGGAAGTTCCGTACGAAGGCGTCCTTGACGGGTTCGAAGCCCGCGGCCACCGTGCCCTGGACGTCAGCGACGCCTACGATCCCGCTCATGACTCCATGGTGCACGGTCGGCACGGCGGACGGGGCCACGGGGTTCAGTGCGACGGGACCGTCCCGGGGTCGAAACCGAACGGCAACTCCAGCCGGTGCGCGCCCATCAGCTCCCTGTCGCCCAGCAGTTCGCGGGTCGGCCCGTCGGCGGCGATGACACCTTCGCTGAGGATCACGGCGCGCGGGCACAGCTCCAGCGCGTACGGCAGGTCATGGGTGACCATCAGGACGGTGACGTCCAACGCCCGCAGGATGTCGGCGAGTTCACGGCGCGACGCGGGGTCGAGGTTGGACGAGGGCTCGTCGAGTACGAGGATCTCGGGCTCCATCGCCAGGACCGTCGCGACGGCGACCCGGCGGCGCTGGCCGAAGGAGAGATGGTGCGGCGGCCGGTCCGCGTACTCGGCCATGCCCACCTGTGTGAGCGCGGCGACGACCCTCGCCTCCAGCTCCGCGCCGCGCAGTCCGGACGTGGCGGGTCCGAAGGCCACGTCCTCGCGCACCGTGGGCATGAACAGCTGGTCGTCGGGGTCCTGGAAGACGATGCCGACGCGGCGGCGAATCTCGGCGAGGTGCTGTTTCGCGACGGGCAGCCCGGCGACGGTGACGGACCCGGCGCCGGCGGTGTGGATGCCGTTGAGGTGCAGGACGAGGGTGGTCTTCCCGGCGCCGTTGGGTCCGAGCAGGGCGACCCGCTCGCCGCGGGCGACGGTCAGGTCGACGCCGAAGAGGGCCTGGTGGCCGTCGGGGTAGGCGTAGGCGAGCCCGCGCACTTCGAGAGAGGGCGGCGGGGACGGCTGCTTCGGCTGGTCCTGGGACTGCGTGCTCATAGTGTCCAGCCAAGCAGACAGACCGCGAGCGCCGAGAGCGGGAGTGCGGCGGCGGACGTCCACTGCGCGCGGGAGGCCGTCGTCTCGTCGATGACCGGCATCGTGCCCGTGTAGCCGCGGCTCGTCATCGCCAGGTGCACCCGCTCACCGCGCTCGTAGGAACGGATGAACAGCGCGCCGGCGGATTTGCCGAGCACCCCCCAGTGCCGTACGCCGCGTGCCTCGAACCCGCGCGAGCGGCGGGCGATCGACATCCGGCGCAGCTCGTCGGTGATCACGTCGCCGTAGCGGATCATGAACGACGCGATCTGGACGAGCATCGGCGGGAGCCGGAGCCGTTGCAGCCCGAGCAGCAGCGCGCGCAGTTCGGTGGTGGAGGCGAGGAGTACGGAGGCGGCGACGCCCAGCGTCCCCTTGGCCAGCACGTTCCAGGCGCCCCAGAGGCCGGGGACGCTCAACGAGAGCCCGAGGAAGGTGACCTGCTCGCCGGGCACCACGAACGGCATGAGGACGGCGAAGGCCACGAACGGGACCTCGATCAGCATGCGGCGCAGCAGGAACCCGGCCGGGACGCGGGCGATCGCGGCGACGGCGGCGAGCAGTACCGCGTACAGGCCGAAGGCCCACACGGCCTCGCGCGGGGTGGAGACCACGACGAGCACGAAGCACAGGACGGCGGCGAGCTTGCAGTGCGGCGGCAGCGCGTGGACCGGCGACCGCCCCTGCCGGTAGAGCCTGTGGGCGTGGCCCGCCCCCATGTCAGGCCCGCTCGGCGGAGGTCGGGGCGGACGCGTTCCGCGTCGTACGGCGGCGGTGGACGGCGTAGAAGACCCCGCTGCCGACGACGACCGTCGCGCCGACGCCGATGACGCCCGCGAGGCCGCCGGAGAGCCGGGAGTCGGAGATGTCCGCGATGCCGTAGTCGGCGAGGGGCGAGTCGGCGGCGGCGTGCTCGTCGACGTTCTTGTCGAAGCCCTTGTCGGCGGCGACCTTCTCCAGGCCGTCGGGGTTGGCGGAGGCGTAGAAGGAGACGACGCCGGCGAGCAGGAGGGCCGTGCCGAGGCCGGCCGCCAGCAGCCCGCGCGGCGAGCGCGCCGCGGCCGGCGCGGTCGCGGGCACGGTGGGCGCGGGTGCGGCGGGCGCGTCGATCAGTTCACCGTCCACCCGCAGCTTGAGCGGCGCGGCGAGCCCGCGTGCCCCGTGGACCAGGTCCGGGCGTACGGCGATGACCGCCCCGACCGTCAGCGCGGTGATCGCAGCCTCGCCGATGCCGATGAGGACGTGCACGCCGACCATCGCGGTGAGCACCTTGCCGATCGGGACATCGGTGGTCCCGCCGATCGCGTAGAGGAGGGTGAAGGCAGCGGCGGCGGCCGGCACCGACACCAGGGCGGCGACGAACGCGGACCCGGTCACCGAGTGGCGCCCCTTCGGCAGGACCCGGAGGAGGGCCCGGAAGATCCCGTACGAGACGAGCACCGTCACGACGCCCATGACCGTGATGTTCACGCCGAGCGCGGTGAGTCCGCCGTCCGCGAAGAGGATTCCCTGCATCAGCAGGACGACGGCGATGCAGAGCACCCCGGTGAAGGGGCCGACGAGTATCGCCGCCAGCGCCCCGCCGAGCAGATGCCCGCTGGTGCCGGCCGCGACGGGGAAGTTCAGCATCTGTACGGCGAAGACGAAGGCCGCGACGAGACCCGCGAGGGGCGCGGTGCGCTCCGCGCCGTGGCCCTCGGCGAGGGGTCCGTCGCCCAGCTCGCGGCGTGCGCCGCGCAGGCTGACCGCCACGGCCCCGGCCGCGACGACGCCGGCGGCGGCCGACACCGGCAGGTTGATCATTCCGTCGGGGACATGCATGGGCGGGCTCCGCTTCCGGCAGGCGTGGTGAACCGCTCGAAGTGAACCGTTCGAATAGATAGTCCTCTCTTGCGAACGAGTTGCAAGAGCGCGGGCCATGCGAATCGGTGTACGGGCACCGAACGGCACGGAAAGTTTGCGGATTCCGGGACGCACGGCGTTAAATATCTGACAAAAGGTATGTTGTGTTGTAAAGCGCCTCATATTGCGCCGCACACCGCGTCGAAGACCGCCGCAGAGGAGCGAAGCGATGCCAGCCGTCGTAGAGCAGCCCGCCAAGGTCCGCCTCATCACGGACACCCCCCACCACCGGCGCCTCTCGGTCACCCTCCGCTACGACAGCGCCGATCCGCTGGCCGTCCGCGTCGCCTTCCCCGCCGAGGTGTCACGCGACGACGGCGAGGTGGTGTGGGCTTTCGCCCGCGAGCTGCTGGAAGCGGGACTGCGTACGCCGTCGGGCGAGGGAGATGTACGCGTCTGGCCCTGCGGCCGGGCCCAGACGATGCTCGAATTCCACTCACCGGACGGTGTGGCACTGATCCAGTTCGACACCGCCGCACTGCGCCGCTTCCTGCGGCTGACACACCAGACGGTCCCGGCCGGCGAGGAGCGCTACCCACTGCGCGCCAAGCGCGGCCTGGACCGCCTGCTGCACAACTCCTAGGTCGGAGTCGGGTCGGGTCACCTCAGACCCGCACCAGCTCCTTCTCCGGGCCGGGCCCGGCGTCCCGGCCCGCGCCGTCGGACTCCTTCTCCAGCATCTTCCGCAGCTGCTCCCCCTCCACGTCCACGTTCGGCAGCAGCCTGTCCAGCCAGCGGGGCAGCCACCACGCCTTGCTGCCGAGCAGCGCGAGCACCGCCGGGACGATGGCCATCCGGACCACGAACGCGTCGAAGAAGACGGCGATGGCGAGCGAGAAGCCGATCATCTTGATCATGGACTCGCCGGAGCCGATGAAGCCCGCGAAGACCGCCATCATGATCACCGCGGCGGCGGTGACGACCCGCGCCCCGTGCCGGAAACCGGTGACGATCGCCTGGCCGGGGCGCTCCCCGTGGACGTACGCCTCCCGCATCCGGGTGACCAGGAAGACCTCGTAGTCCATGGCGAGACCGAAGACCACACCCACCATGAAGATCGGCATCATCGACATGACGGGACCGGTCTGCTCGACGCCGAACAGACCCGAGAGCCAGCCCCACTGGAAGACCGCGACCACCGCGCCGAGCGCGGCGACGACCGACAGCAGGAACCCGAGGGCCGCCTTGAGCGGTACCAGGACCGACCGGAAGACGAGCATCAGCAGCAGGAACGCCAGACCCACGACGAGCGCGAGATAGGGCAGCAGCGCGTCGTTCATCTTCTCGGAGAAGTCGGTGTTCATCGCGGTGGCGCCGGTCACCAGGACCTTCGCCTCGCTGTCGGAGGCGATCTCGCCGCCCGCGTCGCGGATGGCGTGGACCAGGTTCTCCGTCTCCACCGACGAGGGACGGTCCTTCGGGACGACCGTGATCGTGGCGGTGTCACCGGCCTTGTTGTACGTGGCCGGGGTGACGGCCGCGACGCCCTTCAGGTCCTTCACGGCGTCGGTGACCCGCCCCGCGGTCTGCTTGGCGTTGTCGTCGCCCTTGCCGTCCACGACGACCAGCAGCGGGCCGTTGAAGCCGGGGCCGAAGCCGTCGGACAGCATGTCGTACGCCTTGCGCTGCGTCGTGCTCGTCGGCTGCGATCCGTCGTCGGGCAGACCCATCTCCAGCGAGGTCGCCGGTACGGCGATGATGCCGAGGCCCACGACCCCGGCCAGGAGCACGGCGACGGGGCGGCGCAGCACGAAGCGGGCCCAGCGGGTGCCCATGTTGGGCTTGCCCTCGGCCACCTTGCCGTCGGCCGACGCCGCCCGCTCCCGTTCGTGCCGCTCGCGCACCTTCTTGCCCTGCACGCGCCTGCCCGCGAATCCCAGCACGGCCGGGACGAGCGTGAGCGCGACGACGACGGCGATGACGACCGTACCGGCGGCGGCGATGCCCATCTTGGTGAGCATCGGGATGTTGACGACGGAGAGCCCGACGAGCGCGATGACGACGGTGAGCCCCGCGAAGACGACCGCGGATCCCGCCGTCCCGGCGGCCCGCCCGGCGGCTTCCTCCGGTTCACGCCCCTCCGTCAGCTCCGCCCGGTAGCGCGAGACGATGAACAGGGCGTAGTCGATGCCGACGGCGAGGCCGATCATCATCGCGAGAATGCCGGTGGTGGAGCCGAGGTCCATCACACCGGCCAGCGCCGTGATGGTCGAGACACCGATCCCGACGCCGATGAGCGCGGTGAGCAGTGGCAGCCCCGCCGCGATCAGCGAGCCGAAGGTGATGACGAGTACGACGGCGGCGACGGAGACGCCGATGACCTCGGTGGCCCCGGTCTCCGGTACGGCCTGGAGCGCGTCCCCGCCGATCTCGACCGTCAGGCCCGCGTCCCGCGCGTCGGCCCCGGTCTCCTCCAGCGCGGTGCGGGTCTCCTCGGTCAGCTCCATGGAGCTGACCTTGTACGTGATGGACACGTAGGCCGTCGAACCGTCCTGCGAGACGGCCTTGGCCGTGTACGGGTCGGTGACCCGCGCGATCTGGTCCGAGCCGGCCGGCAGCTCGTCGACGATCTTCTCGACCTCGGCCTTGTTGGCGGCGGAGGTCATCTTCCCGCCGTCCGGGGCCTTGAAGACGACACGGGCCGTCGCTCCGTCGGCGCTGCCGCCGGGGAAGCGCTCCTCCAGCAGGTCGAAGGCCTTCTGGGCCTCCGTCCCCGGAATGGAGAAGGAGCTGGAGGTCGCGGTGGACGCGGATGCGGCGCCGACGCCGGCCAGGGCCAGCAGCGCCACCCATACGAGGGCGACGAGATTTCGGCGTCGGAAGGCGAACCGTCCGAGTCTGTACAGGAACGTGGCCACGAGGCGTACTCCCGGTCTGGGGGTGGGTCAGGGCATGGGGAGCCGACCGACGGCGCGAGAGCGACACGCGTGCGGTACTGGGTACTGCTGGGGAACCCCGGAGATGGGCGAGCGGCCCAGGGAGGCGGAGCTGCGGTGCTGCGGTGCTGCGGTGCTGCGGTGCTGCGGTGCTGCGGGGAGGGTCAGACGCCGAGGGCGGGGAGAACCACGGCGTCGAGGTAATCGCGGAGGAACGCCTGGTCGACAGAGCGGTCCTCGACGAGCTGCCGGGCGACGAAGGCGCCGACCAGCATGTGTGTGACGTACTTCAGCGCGGGTTGGTCCGCGCTGATCTCACCCCGGTCCACGGCACGGCTCAGGAACACGCTCAGCCCGTTCAGCTCGGGCTCGATGAGGAGTTCGCGCAGGGCCTGGTGGAGATCGGGGTTGGTGTGGACGGCATGGACCAGACCCCGCATCAGCGCGGTGTCCCGTTCCATCTGACAGTCGTCGGCCATCGAGACCATGGCGTGGAAGTCCCCGCGCAGCGAGCCGGTGTCGATCTGTGCGACATCGGCCGGCTTGTTGTGGCGCAGGGCCCGTGCGACGAGCTCCGGCTTGCTCCCCCACTGGCGGTAGAGGGTGGCCTTGCTGGAGTGGGTGCGGCCGGCGACGGCGTCCATGGTGAGGGCGTCGTAGCCGACCTCGCGCAGCAGGTCGAGCACGGCTGAGTACAACTCGCTCTCGCGCTCCGGCGTGAGTCTGGTGCGTGCCATGGCCGACCTCCCCTCAAGGAATCGAGGAACCGAACGAAACGGTTTCGTACAGTACGAAGATAACCCCACCCTCATCGAAACGGCAACGTTTCGCTTGTGGGCTCCGCCACACCCTCCACACACACGACCGAGCGCCCGCCGAACACATCCGGCCAACTGACTTGTGCCCACGAGTTGCCCCGCCCCTCCCGCGCGGAAAGCATTGGGGGGTGAGTGACGACGTCGCGTATCTCCGCTATCCGCACCTGCACGACGACTTGCTGTGTTTCGCCGCCGAGGACGATCTCTGGGTCGCCCCCCTCTCGTCGGCCAAGCACCGCCCGGACCGCGCGTGGCGGGTGACCGTCGACCGCACCAGAGTGGGACATCCGCGGTTCTCGCCCGACGGCAGCCAGATCGCGTACACGACCTGGCGCAGCCTCGATCCCGAGATCCATCTGGCACCGGTGGCCGGCGGCCCGGCCCGCCGGCTCAGCTACTGGGGCTCCACCGACACCCGCGTCTGCGGCTGGACGCCGCCGGACAAGGACGGCTCGGCGCAGATCCTCGCCGTCTCCTCGCACGGACAGCCGTTCTCGTACTACTCCTGGGCCTACAGCGTCCCCACCGACGGCTCCCCCGGCGGCAAGCTCCCCTGGGGCCCGGTCGCCGACATAGCCGTCGCCGACATCGGGGGCGAGCGGCGCACGCTGCTGCTCACCGGAAAGCCGCCGCACGAGCCGGCCGCCTGGAAGCGGTACCGGGGTGGGGCCATGGGCCGGCTCTGGCTGCACGGCGAGCGTCTGCTGGAGGATCTGCCCGGCCATCTCGACTGTCCGATGTTCGTCGACGGGCGCATCGCCTTCCTCTCCGACCACGAGGGCGTCGGCAATCTCTACTCGACGCTCCCCGACGGCACCGACCTGCGCCGGCACACCGACCACGACGCGTTCTACGCCCGCCACGCGTCGTCCGACGGACGACGGATCGTCTACCAGTGCGCGGGAGACCTCTGGCTGGTCGACTCGCTCGCGCCCGGCGCGGTGCCGCGCAAGCTGTCGGTACGGCTCGGCGGCCCGCGCGCCGGGCGGCGCGCCTACCAGGTCCCGGCCACCCACCACGTCGATTCGATCTCCGTCGACACCACGGGCCGCGCCAGCGCCGTCTCCGTACGCGGCAGCCTGTACTGGCTCACCCACCGCGACGGCCCCGCCCGCACGATCACCGACACTCCGGGGGTACGGGTCCGGCTCCCCGAGATGCTGGGCAGCGGCGGCAAGGTCGCCTATGTCACCGACGCGGACGGCGAGGACGCGATCGAGATCGCCTATCTGCCCCGCGCGAGCGGGGACCGGCCGCCGCTGCGGCTCGCCTCCGGGCGGCTGGGGCGGGTGCACGAACTGATCGCCGACCCGGACGGCGAACGGCTGGCGCTGACGACGCACGACGGAAGACTGCTGATACTGACGGTTCCCGACGACGCGCCGGACGACGCGACGTCGGAAGTTCCCGGTGCGGAACCGGCCGAGCCCGTCGCGGCGGACGTCACCGAGGACGTCACCGAACTCATCCGCTCCGTCAACGGCCCCGTCACCGACCTGGCGTTCTCCCCCGACGGTGACTGGATCGCCTGGTCCCACCCCGGAGTCGGCCGCTCGCTGCGCCAGATCAAGATGGCGCGGATCGCCGACCGTACGATCGTCGACGTCACCAACGGCCGCTTCGAGGACGAGAATCCGGTCTTCACCCGGGACGGCCGATATCTCGCCTTTCTTTCCTGGCGCGGATTCGACCCCGTGTACGACGTGCACACCGGCGACCTCTCCTTCCCGCTGGGCTGCCGCCCCTATCTCGTACCGCTGTCGTCGGCGACGCCCTCGCCGTTCGCGCTGTCCCCGGACGGCCGGCCGGCCGCGGGCGGACTCGACCCGGTGGCGGCCGTCGTGTCCGACGGCGCCGCGGCCTTCGGGGGCACCTCCCAGGCCGAAGGCTCCGGGGGAGGGACGGTGACGGTCGAGGTCGAAGGGCTGGCGAGCCGGGTCACGCCGTTCCCGGTCTCCGCGTCCAAGTACTCGGCCCTGCAACCCGTCAGCGGCGGCGGCCTGGTGTGGCTGCGCTGGCCGATCTCCGGCGCGCTCGGCGAGACGTTCGCCAACCCCGCCGACACCTCGGGCCGGCCGACGCTCGAACACTTCGACATCACCAAGGCGCGCAGGAGTGAACTCGTCGACCACCTCGACTGGTTCGCGATCAGCCGGGACGGCTCACGGCTCGTGGTCGTGGACGACGACGATCTGCGCGCCGTGCCCGCCAACGAGCCCGGCGACGGCGACTCGACCGTCCACCTCGACCTGCGCCGCATCCTGCACGAGGTCGATCCCGCGGCGGAGTGGCGCCAGGCGTACGGGGAGGCGGGCCGCATCATCCGCGCGTACTTCTGGGAGCCGCAGATGTGCGGCATCGACTGGGACGCGGTCCTCGACCAGTACCGCCCGCTGGTCGAACGCGTCGCGACACCCGACGAGTTCGCCGATCTGCTGCGCGAGGCGCTCGGCGAACTGGGCACCTCGCACGCGTACGTCACCCCCGCCCGCCGCAACGAGGGACCGCCGCACTACCAGCGCGCCATGGGTCTGCTCGGCGCCAACCTCGTCTGCCGGGACGGCGAATGGCTCGTCAAACGGATCCTGCCCGGTGAGTCGTCGGACTCCAAGGCCCGCTCCCCGCTGGCCGGTACGGGCATCCGCGAGGGCGCGGTCCTCACCCATGTCGACGGCCGGCCCGTCGACCCGGTGACCGGCCCCTTCCCGCTGCTGTCCGCCGCCGGCGGCACGACGGTCGAGCTGACCTTCCGCCCCGCCGAGGACCTGTCGACGGCCAACGGCGTTGCCGGGAACGGCGGTTCACGGCGCGTCGCGATCGTCCCGCTCATCGACGAACGGCCCCTGCGCTACCAGGACTGGGTCGCCAAGCGCCGCGAGGTCGTCCGCGAGATGAGCGGCGGCAAGTGCGGCTACCTCCACATCCCCGACATGGGCGGCTCCGGCTGGGCGCAGTTCAACCGGGACCTGCGGCTGGAGGTGTCCAGGCCCGGACTGATCGTGGACGTACGCGGAAACGCGGGCGGCCACATCAGCGAACTCGTCGTGGAGAAGCTGACCCGGCGCATCCTCGGCTGGGACCTCACGCGCAACGCGCAGGCGGTCAGTTACGCCTCCAACGCCCCGCGCGGCCCGGTGGTCGCGATCGCGGACGAGGCCACCTCCTCCGACGGCGACATGATCACCGCCGCGTTCCGGCTGCTGAAACTGGGCCCGGTGGTCGGACAGCGCACCTGGGGAGGGGTGGTCGGCATGACCGGCAGACACCGGCTGGGCGACGGCACGGTGATCACGGTGCCGATGAACGCGGCCTGGTTCGACACCTACGGCTGGTCGGTCGAGAACCACGGTGTGGAACCGGACATCGAGGCGCTGCGCACACCGCTGGACTGGGCGGAGGGACGGCACGCGCAGCTGGACGACGCGGTGTGGGTGGCACTGGAGTTGCTGGCGAAACAGCCGGCGGCGACACCCCCGGACTACACGAACGTCCCGGACCGCCGCCGCCCCGCGCTACCGCCGCGAAGCTGATCCCGCCGGACGGGCTCATCAAGCCCGTCCGGCGATTGAGGACACGGCACGCAGCCCGTCCGGCGATCGGGGACACCCACACCCGGCCCGCACACAGGAGCGCACCCGGTGCACAGGTCACCAGGTGCGCTCCGCCGCGAACTACCCGCTCAGGCGTCGTAGTTGTCGTCGAACCGGTCACGCGCGTCCTGCGCACGCGCCTGCTCGTCGGCCGCCCCGCCCGCCCCCACGAGCCCCTTGCCCACCCCGCCGAGCCGTGCGTCGAGGCTCCGCATGTGCCGGCTCCCGACGGTCGCGATGACGCCGGGCAGATATCCGCGTACGGACTGCATGCCCCGCAGCCACCACTGCGCGTACACATGCGCCGAACGCCGCTCGATCCCCGTCACCAGGCGCTCGACGGCGGGCCCGAGCGGGTATGTCCTGTTGGCCGGCCACGGCAGCCGCCGCCGCATCTCGCGCATCACCTCGTCCTCGTCGGCGCCGCGCACCATGTCGGTGTCGGTCCAGGAGAGATAGCCGACGCCGACGCGCACGCCCCTGTAGCCGACCTCGGCGCGCAGACTGTGCGCGAAGGCCTCGACGCCCGACTTCGAGGCGCAGTACGCGCTCATCATCGGCGCCGGCGTGATCGCGGCGAGCGAGGCGATCTGGAGGAAGTAGCCGCGGCTCTCCATCAGTACGGGCAGGAACGCGCGCGCCGTCACCGCGCCGCCGATGAGGTTCACCTCGATGACGCGCCGCCAGGCGACGGGGTCGGAGTCCAGGAAGGGGCCGCCCGCCGCCACGCCCGCGTTGGCCACGACGATGTCGACCTTCCCGAAGCGCTGTTTGACCTCCTGGGCGACGCGGGTCATCGCCTCGTGGTCGGTGACATCGGCGTACCAGTGCTCGCACTCGGTGTGGAGCCTGCTCGCCACGTCCTTGAGCTCGTCGGCCTCCAGGCCCACCAGCGCCACCCTGGCGCCGCGCGCCGAGAGCTTGCGGGCCAGCAGTTCGCCCACACCACGTGCCGCGCCGGTGACGACGGCGACCTGCCCCTCCAGGCTGACCCGGCTCATACGGCACTCTCCTCGGTCGCGTTGTCCGCCGCCGCCCGCTCGGCCGTGAGGTGGTCGTCCACCAGTCCCCGGAGCACGGCGGTCACCGCCTCGGGCGCCTCCACGGGCGTCATGTGTCCCATACCCGTCAGCTCGGTGAGGCCGGCGCAGTCGGGCAGCGCC
The DNA here is from genome assembly GCF_010384365.1 of Streptomyces sp. S4.7. NCBI lineage: Bacteria > Bacillati > Actinomycetota > Actinomycetes > Kitasatosporales > Streptomycetaceae > Streptomyces > Streptomyces sp. S4.7. The sequence goes on from NZ_CP048397.1 coordinate 2,985,513, forward strand.
TCCGCGAGCCTGCGTGCCAGCACCGGCGGCGTCAGCCGGTCGGCCGTCCCCGCGATGACCGCCGTGGGAATCCTCAACTCGCCCACTTGCGCGTCGAGATCGAGTTCACCGAGGACATGCGACCAGGCCACCCGTACCGGGCGCGGACACGCGTGGACTATTCGCGCGCAGGTGTCGACCCGGTCGGGCGCCGTGCCGGGCCCCATGGTCCCGTACCGCAGTATCCGCTTCGAGACCCCCGTGACCGGCCCCAGCGGGGCCCGCGCGCCGAGGATCAGGCGGGTCAGCCGGGTCCGTACGCGTCCGGGGCGCATCGGTACCACCCGCGACTCGGCCACCAGCTTCGAGCTGCCCGTGCTGCACAGCAGCGCGGCGGCCGCGTGCTCCCGGAAGGCGGGCCGCGCCGAGGCGGCCATCAGCGTCATGCCGCCCATGGAGTGCCCGGCCAGTACGGCCTTCTCGCCCGGCGCCAGGGTGGCGCCCAGCACCGCCTCCAGGTCGTCGGCGAGCGCGTCCGTGGTGTAGCCGCCGCGGCCCACGGCGGGTGAACGGCCGTGCCCGCGCTGGTCGTAGACGATCACGCGGTGGTCGGCGGAGAGAGCGTCTGTCTGCGCGGCCCAGAAGAGGGTCGAGCAGGTCCACCCGTGGGCGAGGACGATCGCGGGCGCCCCCTCGGAGCCGTACACCTCTATGTGCAGGCGCGAGCCGTCGGCCGAACGCGCGGTCAGTTCACGGGGGTTGGGTGTCGTCGTCATCGAAGTGCCTCCCTGTCGCGCGGCTTTCCGGTCCGTGCCGGTACGACGTCGTACTCCCTCAGGTCGACGGCCCGTGTCGCACGGCGGAACTCGGTCGTCGTCCCCGGCCAGATGGTGGTGTTGCGCCCGTTGTCGTCCAGGTACCAGCTGGTGCAGCCGCCGGTGTTCCACACGGTGCGCTTCATCCGCTCCTGTACACGGTGGTTCCAGGCGTCGACCGCCGCCGGACGGGGCGTGAGCGCGGCGCCCGGACCGAGCGAGCCGAGGGTGCGCAGATAGTCGCCGAGATAGCTGAGCTGGGCCTCGATCATCAGGATCATCGAGGAGTTGCCGAGTCCGGTGTTGGGCCCGATGACGGTCATCCAGTTGGGGAACCCGGCGGCGGTCGCGCCGCGCAGCGACTCCATCCCGTCCTTCCACGCCTCGGCGAGCGTGATCCCGTCCGCTCCCACCACCCGCTCGGCGATGGGCATGTCGGTGACGTGGAAGCCGGTGCCGAAGATGATCGCGTCGACCTCGGTCTGCGCGCCATCGGCGCCCACGACCGCCGACCCGCGCACCTCGGCGAGCCCGGAGGACACGACATCCACATTGGGCCGCGCGAGCGCCGGATAGTACGTACTGGACAGCAGGATCCGTTTGCAGCCGATCCGGTACGAGGGGGTCAGCCTGGCCCGCAGTGCCGGGTCCTTGATCGCACGCGCGATGTTGGCCTTCGCGACGCGCTCGACGAGCCCCAGCTCATCGGGGCGCTTGGTGAACGCCTGGACCTGCAACTCCCTGATGCCCCAGAGCAGTCCGCGCCGCGCGACGGCGGTGGCCGGCACCTTGCGGTGCAGCCACCGCTCGGCACCGGAGATGGCCCGGTCGGCGCGCGGCAGGACCCATGGCGGCGTGCGCTGGAAGAGCGTCAGCCTGGCCACGTCGGGCTGGATGGCCGGCACGATCTGGATCGCCGACGCGCCGGTGCCGATCACGGCGACGCGCTTGCCCCGCAGGTCGTAACCGTGGTCCCAGCGCGCGGAGTGGAAGACCTTGCCCGGGAACGAGTCGAGTCCGGACACCTCCGGCACCTTGGGGTCCGACAGCGGCCCGGTGGCGGAGACCACGACGTCCGCCGTGATGATCCCGCGCGAGGTCTCGATCTCCCAGTGCGCCGCCTCGGTGATCCAGCGCATCAGCAGCACCTCGTGGTTCAGCCGGAGGTGCGGCCGGAGCCCGAAGGTGTCGGTGAGGTGCTCCAGGTAGGCGCGGATGTGCGACTGGCCGGAGAAGACGCGCGGCCAGTCGGGGTTGGGCGCGAAGGAGAACGAGTACAGGTGCGAGGGCACGTCGCAGGCACAGCCCGGATAGCTGTTGTCGCGCCAGGTGCCGCCGACCGAGTCGGCCCGTTCCAGGACGACGAAGTCGGTGATCCCCTCGCGTCGCAGCCGGACGGCGGCTCCCAGGCCACCGAATCCGGATCCGATCACCGCCACCCGTACGTGCTCGTGTTTGGCCATGCCGCCGCCTCCCGCCGGAGTTTCGCACCGGACCACGCCAGTAATCACTGGCACTGTTAAGAGAGTAGGGCAGCTCCTTACTCGTGGGTAGGGGTCGGACGAGAAAAGTCACCGGCGGTAGGACGCGGCGGCGAGACATAGGCTGGACGCCATGTCCGACCAGGAGGAAGCCCGCGAGGAGCCCCGCGAGTACCGCATGAAGGAGCTGGCCGACGCGGCCGGCATCACGGTGCGCACGGTGCGCTTCTACCGCGAACGCGGCCTCATCCCGCCGCCCCGCAGGGAGGGCCGCATCGCCTGGTACGACGCCCACCACCTGGCCAGACTGCGTACGATCGCCGCCCTGCTGGAACGCGGCCACACCCTCAACGGCATCGCCGACCTCGCCACCGCCTTCGAGAGCGGACGCGACGTGGGCGAGGTCCTCGGCCTCGGCGAACCGACCGAGGAGACACCGGTCCGCCTCACCCCCGAGGCCCTGGCCGACCACTTCGAGGGCGAGGTCACGGCGGAGAACCTGGCCACCGCGCTCGAACTCGGCTATCTCGCCACCGACGGCGACGACCTCGTCCACATCAGCCGCCGTCTGCTGGACGTCTCCGCCGCCCTGGTCCGCGAGGGCGTCCCCCTGGCGGCGGTCTTCGACGCGGCCCGCCAGGTCCGGACCCACGCGGACGCGCTGGCCGAACTCTTCGCGACCACGCTCCAGACCCACGCGGGCGCGACGGACCCGCGGACACTGCGCCCCCTCGCCAAGAGCGTGGTGGACGCGGAACTCTCGATGGCCCTGGACCGCCACCTGCGGAAGGGCTGACGCCCGTTACCCCTGCTCGTAGGCGACGCTGACCGGCGCGTGGTCGCTCCAGCGCTCCGCGTGGGTCGCCGCCCGCTCCACCCACGCCTTCACCGCGCGCCCGGCCAGCCCCGCCGTCGCCACGTGGTAGTCGATGCGCCAGCCCGTGTCGTTGTCGAAGGCACGCCCCCGGTAGGACCACCAGGTGTACGGCCCGGTCTCGTCCGGGTGCAGGGCGCGGACCACGTCCACGTACGCCGCCTCGTCGAAGACCCGCGTCAGCCACGCGCGCTCCTCGGGCAGGAAGCCCGACTCCTTGCGGTTGCCCTTCCAGTTCTTGAGGTCGGCCTCCTGGTGCGCGATGTTCCAGTCGCCGCAGACCAGCACCTCCCGCCCGTCGGCCGCCGCGCGCTCCTTGAGGCCGACGAGGTACTGGAGGAACTCGTCCATGAACCGGACCTTCTGGTCCTGGCGCTCCGTGCCCACGTCACCCGACGGCAGATACAGGCTCGCCACCGTCACACCGGGCAGATCGATCTCGACGTACCGCCCGCTGGTGTCGAACTCCGCGCTCCCGAAGCCGATCCGCACCCGCTCCGGCTCCCGCCGCGAGTAGAGCGCGACGCCCGCCCGGCCCTTGTCGGCCGCCGGCGCGAACACCGTGTGCCACCCCTCGGGCTTCCGCACCGCCTCGGTGAGCTGATCCTCCTCGGCGCGCACCTCCTGGAGGCAGACCACATCGGCACCGGTCCCGGCCAGCCACTCGACGAAGCCCTTCTTCGCGGCGGCCCGGAGCCCGTTCACATTCACGGATGTCACAGTGAGCATTCCGGCACCCTACCCAGGCTCTACGATCGATGCCGTGGCCATCCAGATACGTCAGGTCCCCGCCGACCACCCCGACGCCGTGAAGCTCGACGCCGAGGTCCAACTCGAATACGCGGCGCGTTACGAGAGCGAGGGTGACGCCACCGTGCTCCACCCCCGGATGTTCGACCCGCCCCAGGGGCTCTACCTCCTCGCCTACGACGCCGACGACCGCCCGGTCGCCACCGGCGGCTGGCGGTCGCAGGAGGCCAATGACGAGGGCTACTCGGACGGCGACGCCGAGATCAAGCGGATGTACGTGACGGTGGAGGCGCGCGGCCTCGGGCTGGCCCGCCGTATCCTCGCGCGGCTGGAGGAGGACGCCCGCGCGGCGGGCCGTACCCGCATGGTGCTGGAGACGGGCACCAAGCAGCCGGAGGCGATCGCCCTCTACCGGTCCAGCGGCTACACGGACTGCTCGAAGTTCGGCCACTACCGGCACGACCCGCTCAGCATCTGCCTGGCGAAGCCGCTGGGCTGAGTGCCGGTCCCGGCACACGACGGAGCCCGGTCCGGCAGCCGTGCTGCCGGACCGGGCTCCGAGGCGGATGGTCAGCCGTTGTTGACGCCGTTCGCCGAGAGGACCGGAATGTCCTCCAGGATGTGCGAGAGGGGCTCGTCGCCCTTCGCCTGCGTCGAGTTCTCGACACACTGCTGGTTCTGCGGGGAGGACAGGACATTGACGTCCTGGACCGCGATCGGGATGGCGCCCACGAGCGAACCGACGTTGGCCTTGACGGGCAGACCGATGCAGGGCTTGTTGAGCGTGCCCTGCACAAGGCTGAGCTGCGGGCTCATGTCCCCGTGGGTCTCCGAGTTGCCGAACTCCTGCTCGGCTCCGTTACCACTGAGCGACGTCGTACCCGTGTCGTTGCCGAGTGCCAGCGCCGGCGACGCGGTGGCGGCGAGACCGCCGACCATCGTGGCGGCTACCGCGGCCGTTGCCCACAGCTTCTTCATTTTGTTGCCTTTCCAGAATTTCGGCACCCCACCGGTGGAGTGCCGTTTCGTTCAACTCGCCGCGCGACGTTTGGTTGCTCCCATGCCCCCGAACGGCCCATAAGGCATATCGGCGGGTCGCGCGGCATGAACACCACCGGGTCACCGCTGAATTCGGCGATGACCCGGCAGTGGTGGCTCAGTGGCGAGATCAGCCGTTGCCCGCACCGTTGGCGGACAGGATCGGGATGTCGTTCAGCAGGTGCGACAGCGGCTCGTCGCCCTTCGCCTGCGTCGAGTTCTCGACACACTGCTGGTTCTGCGGAGAGGACAGGACGTTGACGTCCTGGACCGCGATCGGCACGACGCCCAGCAGGGAACCGGCGTTGACCTTGGCAGGGAGGCCGATGCAAGGCTTGTTCAGCGAGCCCTGGATGAGCGCCATCTGCGGGCTCATGTTCCCGTACGTCGCGGAGTTGCCGTACGACTGCGTGGCACCGTTGCCGCTGAGCGACGTGGTGCCGGTGTCGTTGCCGACGGCGGAAGCGGACGGCGCGGCCATGGCCGACATGCCGACAACGGAAGCAGCGATGGCCGCGGAGGCCATAACCTTCTTGATCACGATGAGTCCCCTTCTGAAGAATGCCCCAAAGTTCCGGGGCGCCATGAGCAACTACTTTCTGAAGGTTTGGTTATCGCGATTCACTCCAACGGCCCATTAAGCACTCAATCAGTCCGCATGCCGCCCACAATCCGAACGAGTGAAGCAGCGGAACCAAACCCGGGGCATTCGGTTGGGCAGGCCGCATCACCTGCATTTCTTGAGAAGAAGGAACCAACCGTGATCAAGAAGATTCTGGCGGCCGCGGCGGTCAGCGCCTCCGTGGTCGGCGTCTCCGCCGCGGCGGCGGCGCCCGCCCTCGCTGTCGGCAACGACACCGGCACCACGTCACTCAGCGGCAACGGCGCCAAGCAGGCCTTCGGCAACTCCGCGACCAAGGGCGACATGAGCCCGCAGCTCAGCCTCGTGCAGGGCACGCTCAACAAGCTCTGCGTCGGCCTGCCGGCCAAGGCCAACGTCGGCTCCCTCGTCGGCGTTCTGGTGCCGGTCGCGGTCCAGGACATCAACGTCCTGTCCTCCCCGCAGAACCAGCAGTGCGCCGAGAACTCGACGCAGGCGAAGGGCGACGAGCCCCTCTCGCACATCCTGGAGGACATTCCGGTCCTCTCGGCGAACGGCGTCAACAACGGCTGACAGCCAGAGCCGTTCCGGTGCCATTCCGGGTCGACGGAGGCCGGCCGGGGCGAATTCGCCCGGGCCGGCCTCCGTGTCGTACAGGCTTCACCCGCCCTCGCAGAAACGTCATTTCGCGTGGCGATCGGGTGAACCAACAAAGGCCATAAATCAGGGCAGTTTCCTCATAAGCGCGTACTCGTTGGAGTTCCAGCAGCGGCGGTGCGGGCCGATCGGGCTGTGTTCGCGTGGCATCGGAGTCACGCGCGCGACCCCGTTGCGGAAAGGGCTCAACCATGAATGGCAAAAGGGCAGCCACGATCGTCGCGGGCGTTCTCCTGTCGGTCGGTGCCGCGGCGCCGGCGATGGCCGACGCGGGCGCCGAAGGTGCCGCCGTGGGCTCCCCGGGCGTCCTGTCCGGCAATGTCGTCCAGGTCCCCGTGCACGTTCCCGTCAACCTGTGCGGCAACAGCATCAACGTGATCGGTCTGCTGAACCCCGCCTTCGGCAACACCTGCGTCAACGCCTGACGTTCCGACGTCCGTCCTCTGAAGGGCGCTGAAACGCCCTGAGGGGCACCGGCCGGTCCCAGGGCGCACTGCCAGAACGCGCTTCGGGATTGGCCTCGGTCCACACCGATACACAGATACACCAACGCACCGGCGAGACACCGGCGATATCAGGAGAACAGATGCGAGAACTCATCGGCAAGGGACTGCTCACCGCCGCGGCGGCGTCGAGCGTGCTGACCATGAGCGGTGGGTACGCCCAGGCCACCGACAGCGGCGCCACCGCCGCCGGGTCCCCGGGGCTGCTGTCGGGCAACAGCGTCCAGGCGCCCGTCGAGATCCCGGTCAACGTGTGCGGAAACACGGTGAATCCCGTCGGTGCGGGCAACCCCGCCTTCGGCAACGGCTGCGGCAACTCCTCCGGTGCGCACGCGGCGCCCAAGCCCGGTCACCAGGCTCCCGCCAAGCAGCACGGCACACGCACCGAGCCCGCGGCCCACGCCGCGCCGGCCCAGGGCCCGCACTCGGGACCGGCCCGCGGCGGCCACGACAGCCAGGCCGGCTCGACGCACGGCGCCAACCCCCACGGGCACGGCGGCGGTTCGCCCAAGGAGCAGGCCCACCACGCGAGCCCCGCCGCCCACGCCGGCCACAGTGGGTCGTCGGCCTCCGGAGCGGCGCTCAACTCCCCGGGTCTGCTGTCCGGGAACCTCGTCCAGGCCCCGCTCGCCGTTCCGCTGAACATCTGCGGCAACAGCGTGGACCTGGTCGGCGTACTGAACCCGGCCTTCGGCAACTCCTGCGCCAACGGCGTCGAGAGCACCCCGGAGGCCCCGGTGCTCCCGCCGGCCCCGCACGACCCGACCGACCCGCGCGACCCGTCGAAGCCGCCCGGGGACCGCAACGTCGAGCCCCCGAACGCGCCCGGCCCCCACGGGCTCCCGGAGCAGCCGCGGGCCGTCCAGGAGGCGGGCGCCTTCGACCAGTTGGCCCAGACCGGCGCGGACACGAACCTGCTCGCCGGCGCGGCGATCAGTGCCGGGCTGCTGATCGGGGGCGGCATCCTCTACCGCCGCAACCGCCCCGGGGCGCGCGTCTAGTTCTGCCGGTCGGGTCCGTCCCGGCCGACGGACGGGCTCCGAGCCCGTCCGTCAGAACCTCTCCAGCCAGTTCGCCGGCGCCGCTCCGGCCGGGAGAATCTCCCGGAGTTCTCCCGGCCGCGTATCCCGGGGCCCCGTTCCCAGTCGGCGCCGCACCCCGCGTACCACCCGGCCCGCCGTGTACGTCGTGCCGAACACGAAGCGCATGGACGGCCCGAACGACGGCGCGCTCAGCAGTCCTGTCACGAACAGACCCGGGTGCGAGGTCTCGAAGACGGTGTCCGTGTCGGGGGCGGCGCTCGCGCCCACGGTGCGCAGCCTGCGGCGCAGCCGCTCGTCGAGCAGTCCGAGCCGGTCCAGGCGCGGGGTGAAGCCGGTGGCGGCGATGACATGGTCGGTCGTGACCGAGTCCACGGATCCGCGGGTGGAGACCAGGTCGAGCCGTACGCGGCCCCCGGCCGGGGCGGCGGCGGCGACGCTCTCGCCGAGCCGGACCTCGACCGCGGGTTCGAACCGCTCGCGCAGCCACCAGGCGCCGGCCGGGCCGAGCGCCGAGGTGAAGACGCGGGCCCGCGTCGAGGTGGGCAGCCGGTGGAAGAGGCCGGGGGTCCGCGCGTAGAGCCAGTTCCGCCAGCCGCAGCCAAGCCCCGTGTGCGGGGCGCGGGCGGCCTCGCCGAAGGGACGACGCAGGGGCGGCGGGAGGGTGTTCCAGTTCAGGTCGTGGGACCGGGCGACCACACGTACGGAGGTCCCCTGTTCCGCGAGGAGTGTCGCGGTCTCCAGCGCGGCCTGGCCCGCACCGACGACCGTCACGTCCATGCCCCTGAAGCGCGTCAGGTCCGCGTGGTCGACGCTGTGCGACACCCGCTCGGGCGGCAGGGCGCGGAGCGGGCCGGGGACATCGGCGAAGGGCCGGACGCCGACGGCGAGCACCACCGTACGGGCGAGGAAGGTCTCGCCGTCGCCCGCGGCATCGCCGTCGTCGACGGTGACCTCGAACCCGCCGCCGGCCCGGGGCCGTACGGCGGTGACGGTCCGTTCCTCCACCGGGGGCGCGGCGTTGGCGGCGAACCAGAGGCCGTACGAGGCGAAGAAGCCGACCGGAAGCGGGACACCGTGCCGGACCTGGACCCCCTTGGTGGTCGCGTAGGCGGCCAGCCCGAAGGCGCGCTTCGGGTCGGACAGGTTCGACGCCCACGGCTCCGACTTCAGGAGCATGCCCGGAGGCATCCCGTCCCGCCAGGCCGCCATCGGCCTGCCGAACACGCGTGGCTGGAGACCGGCCGCCGCCGCGTGCGAGGCGATGGACAGCCCGTACGGGCCCGCACCCACAACTACCAATTCCTGCATAGGAGTTCACCGCTCTCTCGGTTCTCTGACTTCTCGGGGGGACTGCTGGGGCGGCTGCCGCGGCCACGCGCCGCGCGCCGGAGCCAGGCCGCGGTCATGGCGTACGCGGGGCGCGGGTCGTCTCGCGCGAACCACGCCGTCTCCGTGCCCCCCGCCCGGACCCCACGGTCCGCCTCACGCCCCCTCGACCGGCCCCGGCGTCCGGCCGTGGCGAGCGGGGAGAGCAGGGACAGCAGCGCGTAGTTCTCGACCACGAAAGTCCGTCCGTAGGCGGGGACCTGCGGTGGGACGGGGCGCCCGGTGAGGTCCAGATGCAGCGCCCGCACGACGTCCGTCCCCGACGCGTCGGTGAAGAGACGGAACTGGGCTCCGGGCCGCGGGTTGAAATCGAGCAGGTGGTACGCGCCGGTGTCGGGGTCGAGCCGGAAGTCCAGATCGACGATGCCCCGGTAGCCGAGCGCGGCGGTCACCTCGCGCCCGAGCCGCTCCACGGCGGGGTTGGGCAGCCATCGGCCGACCGCCGTCAGCCCCGCCCCGACCGGCCACGACCGTTCCTTGCGTCCCGTCGCGCCCATCAGAAGGGTGCCGTCACGACCGCGGTAGCCGTGGAAGAACCAGTCGAGGTCACGGCCCGGCGGCAGCCGCCGCTGGAGCAGCAGCCGGCTCCCCGACTCCGCACCGCGTGCGAACAGTTTTCGGGCCTCCCGGGGCGAGCGGACCACGACGGTGCTGCGCAGCCCGGATCCCTCGGGCAGCAGCCAGGGCCGGCTCCACTTGGCGACCACCGGCGGCCCGAGCGCCGACGCCGACCGCGCGGCATCCCCGGCGTCGTCGGGGACGACCGTGCGGGGATGCGGCAGGCCGAGCGCGCCGCAGATGGCGGCCAGCTCCGCCTTGTCCGCGACCCGCTCCGGCAGCCCCGGCGGCTGTTCGGGCAGGAGATAGCGGCCGGCCAGCCGGGGGCGCAGCCGGGCGGCCGAGATCGCGCTCAGATCGTCGAGCGGGACGAGGACGGCGGGGGCGCCGAGCCGATCCGAGATCCGCAGCAGCAGTTCGTGCAGTCGCTCGTCCTCGGTCCGGTTCGTCCGAGGGCCGGCCCAATCATCTGAGGCCCGGTCAGGTCGCGGATGCGCGCTGTGCAGATACCGGGATCCGGCGACCGGGCTCCGGAGCGACTCGATCACCGCGTGCACCGTGATCCCGGCCCGGCCGAGGGATCTGACGGCGCCGAGGGTCCCGTGGTGGAACGGATTCCGGTCGAGCCGCACGAGGACGGCGGGGACGGCGCTGTCAAAGCTCACCACTGCGGTGTCCTTCGTTTCGATGACCCATGCGAGGGATGGAATTCACGAACGGTCTACGGGAGCGGCCGACCGGATTCCCGATCGTCTTATTAGAAATACTTTTGGATGAGTGCGACCAAGGAACGCGTCCCCTCACGAGGAGCACACATGTCCTATCGGCGCCGACGGCTGATCAGCACCTGTCTGGGTGTCATCACGGCCGGCCTCCTTGTTTCAGGTTCCGTGCTGCCGATGGCGACCGACGCCGCCGGTCCCGATACTTCCGGCGCTCCCGCACCACCGGAAGTCAAATCAACGGCGGTCGGCGCATACCTCAATTACGGCCCCGAGGGCATCCGCCGCATGACCGAGATGCAGAAGTGGCTCGGCGGTACGGAACTGCGGGTCGGGCACACCTACCTCCCCGGCGACGTGTGGTCCAACATCGAGGGCAGCCCGAGCTTCCTGCGCGACTGGGCCGACTGGAAGAAGGCCGACGCCGACCGCATGTTCGTGCTCAACGTCCCCATGCTCGAACGCACCGAGGGCCGGGTCCCCGACCTGCTCGTACGCAGAGAGCTTCGCCGGGGCGCACGGGGCGACTACGACCGGCACTTCAAGGTGCTGGCCGAGCGCCTCGTCTCGCTCGGCGTGCCGGACACCGTCCTCGTACTCGGCTGGGAGATGAACGGCACGACGTACACGCACCGCTGCGGCCCCGACCCGACGGCGTGGAAGGCGTACTGGAAGCGGATCGTCGGCGCCATGCGCGCGGTGCCCGGCCAAGAATTCCGTTTCGATTTCGCTCCGAACCGCGGAAGGGACACCATCGCCTGGACCGAGTGCTATCCGGGCGACGACGTCGTGGACATCATGGGAATGGACTCCTACGACCAGCCGCCGGGAGGGACGTTCGACGAGCAGGTGAATGAGCCTTTCGGACTCCGTAAGCACGTGGAGTTCGCCGCTGAACATGGAAAGGTTATCTCCTATCCGGAGTGGGGCCTCTTCCGCAACGGCGACAATCCCACGTATATGCGGGGCATGCTCAAGTGGTTCGAACAGCACCGGCCGCTTTATCAGACGCTCACGGACTACTGCCCGCACGGCGTGTGGCAGTGCGGTACGAATCCGCAGGCGTCGAAGGTGTTCCGTGCCACGCTGTACGGGCTGAGGCCGGAGCCCGGCACGGGCACTCCCACAGTGCCCGTGCCCAGCACTCCGGCGAAGCCGGGAACACCCCTGAACTGCAACCAGCTGACGCCCAGTTCGTGGATCGAGGCCCTGCTCGGCGAGAAGGTCTGTCTCCGGGTCGGCAGCTGGGAGCGCTGGCTGTCCTGACCGCCCCGTCGCGGCGGCAGGGATCCCCCCGGAATCAGCCCTTGCCCTCGCCGCGGCGGGTCCGCTTCGCCAGGCCCGCCTTCATCGCCGGCAGCCGCTCGTTGACCAGGACGGCCGCCCGGTCGCGCGCGGCGGCCTGGGTGGCGACCAGCCGCAGCGAGGGGGCCAGCAGGCCGCGCGCCATCAGCAGTCGCCGGTTGCCGACCGTCTCCGGACGCCAGTGGTGCTTGTACGGCTCGTTGCCGCGCAGCATGCTCAGCGTCGGGCGTCCGTCTGCGCTGATCCGCCGGGCGCTCTCGCGCAGCAGCATCGTGGCGACGTCGACCTTCCGGTCGCGCAGCATCGGGTCGGCGCCGTACAGATAGCCGCCTCCGAGCCGCGGGGACATCAGGGTGAGGTCGGCGGCGACCACTTCGCCCGCGAGCAGGAATTCGGTGACCATCGCGTCGCCGTGCTCGACCATGGACCGCACGGAGCGGGTCAGATGCGCCGAGAAGCGGGCGCTGAGGTGTTCGGTGGTGACGCCGCGTCCCTGCCACTGGAGCCGGTGCAGATGCAGGAGGCGTTCGACGGCGGTCGGGATCTCGTCCGCGGGCACCACGCGCGCCTCGATGCCGAGCGAGTCGATCTTGCGGAGTTTGGCCCTGGCGCGCTGGGCGCGCGACGACGAGAGACGGCCGAGCAGTTCGTCCATGGGGACGGCGGGCAGTTCCAGACAGGACGAGTCCGGCAGCCGGTCGCGCGGGCCGTCCCAGCACTCGTAGACGCGTTCGGCGGCGGCTTCGGGCCGTACCTCCCGCAGGTCGATGACGGCGCCGCGCGCGGCGACGGCCAGGGCCTTGGCGAGCGCCGGGGCCGCGCTGTCGACGCAGTCGTCGTCGAGCAGGACGTCGGAGAAGTCGGAGATTCCGCCGCCGAGCTGGACCAGGACGGGGACCGGCCGGTGCGTCAGCATCAGCGGGGCCGCGGCGACGAGGGTGCCGCCGCGGCGTACGAGGACGACGCGGAGCCGGCCGGGGGTACCGTACGACAGCCACCAGGAGTGCAGCCAGGCGTGGCTCTGGAACGGGGTGGCCGGGCCGGAGCGGCGGTGCAGCGCGGTCCATTCGGCCGCGAGCGCGCCGAACCGGTCGGGATCCCGGCAGATCTCCGAGGTCAGTGGTGTGAGGGTGCCTCTGCGGACGGGTGTGGCCGGGGCCGTGCGCGCGCGCACGAAGATCCGCCGGACGGGTCCTTCGTTCCGGGTGGTCTGTTCGGTCGCCATCACACACTCTCCGTCTGCGGCACGGATGCCGTCGATGGGCCGGGGACCGTCGCGTGCGCCTCTTCGCGCCGGCGCTTGGGGCGGACCAGCACCCCGAGTCCGCCGAGCAGTCCGCCCGCGGCGGCGCCGACGAGCGCGGCCAGCGGCACGGACGGGGAGGCGGGGCTGGTGGGCTTGACCGCGCGGGAGAACTGGACCACCCGTACGTTCGTACTGCCCTGCATCTGGGTGCCGTTGAGCACCAGCGAGCGCGCGACGCCGTCGGCCATGCTGACGGCCGCCTGGGCGCCGCTGGACGTGGCCGTCACCGAGATCATCGGGGCGTCGGGCGAGGTGACAGTGGTGACGTTCTCCTTCAGGACCTTGGAGGAGACCCCGGCCCACACCTGGGCGTCGCCGACGGCGGCGACCTGCGAGGCGACCCGCCCGTACGCCTGCGCGAAGCCCAGCGCCGAGGCGGGGTCGGTCTTGTCGGTCGGTACGACGAGCACGTAGCTGGTGGCGGAGTACTGCGGGGTGCGCAGCATCCCGTACCCGCCGCCCGCGAGCGCCCCGATCAGGACGCCGACCGGCACGATCCACCAGACGGGCAGTGCCCTGATCCTCGCCAGGACGCGGCCGGGCCAACTGCCCGCGCGCCGTCGGCCGTTCTCGTTGTCGGTCATCGCTAACTCACTCCTCGGGGGTGGCCGGGCGCCGGACAGCGGGCTCGGACGAGCCGGTGCGGCGCAGGGCGCGGTCGTAGACGGACATCAGCTGTTCGGCACTGCGGGAGATGTCGTAGTGGCGGGCGGCGGGTGGTGCCGGCAGCCGGGGCGGGCCGTCGCCGGCCGCCAACCGCCCCTGTGCCGCGACCAGTTCGGCGACGAGACCGTCGACGGACCCGGTGATCCGGCGGGCGCCGGGCGCCGCGTCGGGGGGCAGGTCCGTCAGGGCGGGGCAGGTGACGTACAGGACGGGCAGCCCGGCGGCCAGGCCCTCGATCACGGCGAGCCCGAAGGCCTCGTCGGCGGAGGTGGAGACGAAGAGGTCCATGGCGGCGAGGAGTGACGGCAGGTCAGGTCCGGTGCCGTCGGGGGGTTTCGGCGGCGGGTCCTCGCACGCGCCGTGCAGCAGGACGCGGTCGCCGGCGCCCAACTCGGCGGCCAGATCGAGAAGTCGGTCGCGCTCGGGGCCCTCGCCGACGAGCAGCAGGCGGGCGCCGGGCAGTGCGGCGACGGCTCTGACGAGAGTGTCGAAGCGCTTGCCCTCGCTGAGCCTGCCGATACCGCCGACCACGAACGCGTCGGCGGGCAGGCCGAGTTCGGCCCGTGCCTTGTGCCGGGCCGTCTCGTCGTAGGAGAAGCGCGGCACGTCGATGCCGTTGGGCACGACATGGATACGGTCGCGGCGTACGCCCCAGCGGCGCAGCCGGTTCGCGACGGTCGTCGAGACGGCGACGGTCTCCGTGCCGAGGCGTTCGCTGCCGAGGTAGAGGACCCGGGCACCGACGGTCAGCGAGCGGCCCTCGATCTGGGTGGCGCCCAGCGAGTGCTCGGTGGCGACGACGGTGCGTACGCCCGCGAGGCGCGCGGCGAGGCGTCCGTACACACAGGCGCGGTAGAGGTGCGTGTGGACCAGGTCGTACCGGCCGTCCTTGATCAGTCCTGTCAGCCGGGGCAGCGCGCCGATGTCGCGGTTGCCCCTTATATCGAGGTCCGTGACGGGGAAGCCGTCGGCGACGATGCCGCGTGCGACGGCGCCGGGGTTGGTGAGCGTGACGACGGCGCTCTGCGTGGGCAACCGGTTGAGCAGCAGGCGCAGTTGCTGTTCGGCACCACCGATACCGAGACCGGTGATGACGTGCAGTACCTTCATGCGCCGCCGCCCTTGGGTACGGTCGCGGTCCCCCGCCGCTCGACAGCCGCGGCGGCGGGCGGGTAGGGGCCGTACGGGACCGGCTCGCGCCGCCGGCCGTGCAGTGCGCGCTTCAGGAACAGCCGGAGCCCGGTGTCCTCCTGGCCGATGTGCAGGCGCGGCAGGGCGAACAGGCCGGTGAGCGGGCCGGGGTCGATGCCGACGGCGTACCGGTAGCCGGCGTCCCGTACGGCGGACATGGCGCGCTCGTCGACCGTGCCGTACGGGTAGCAGAACCCGGTCACCTCGGCGCCCGTGATCGCGCTCAGCGCCTCCCGGCTGCCGAGCGTCTCCTCGGCCAGCAGCGCGTCGTCGGCCTTGGTGAGATCGGTGTGGCGCAGTCCGTGCGAGCCGATCTCCATGCCCGCCGCCGCCGCCTCGCGGATGCCGTCCTCCGTGAGGAGGGGTTTGCGCGGGCCGAGGCGGTCCCATTCGTTGGTGCCGCCGAGACGGCCGGGGAGCGTGTAGACGGTGGCGGTGAACTGATACCGGTGCAGCAGAGGTACGGCGTCGGTCAGGAAGTCGGCGTAGCCGTCGTCGAACGTGAGGCCGACGAGTCCGGCGTGGCTGCCCCGCGCGCGGGCGAGCAGCAGGCGTTCCATGCTCACGCCGGTGAGCCTGCGGCGGCGCAGCCAGCGCAGCTGCCGGTCGAGCCGGTCGGGTGAGACGGTCACTTGGTAGGGGTCGTCGGTCGGGTCGTTGATCGAGTGGTACATGGCTGCCCACAAGGGGCCTTCGGGCACCGTGTCAGCGGACATCGATGAACTTTCGTGTGACGGAGTGGATGACGGAGTCGATCTCGGGTGCCTGGACGGCGCGGGCGATGACGAGGAACACGGCGGCGACCACCACGCAGGCGACGGCCGCGGCCGGCACCGGCGAGGGGATGAGGGCGCCGCAGAGCCATCCGGCGCCGGTCGCGGAAGCGGCGGCGGCGCTGAGTTTGACGAGCCCTCCGGTCATGTGGCGGACTCGTACCGGAACGCTGTGCCGGGCGACGCCGTGCAGCAGCAGTACGGCGGTGAGGGTGATGCCCAGCGCGTTGCCCGCCGCGATTCCGAGGACTCCCCAGACGCCGACGAGCAGTGCGCCGCCCGCGGTGGTGAGGAGAAGGCCGAGGAACATGGCGAGAGCCGGGAACCACAGGGGACGCGCGGCGGAGAAGTAGCAGCGGACGAGGGCCCCGACGAGGGTGTGGCCGAGCAGCCCCAGTGCGTACACACGCATCACGGTGGCGGTGGCCGCCGTGTCCGCACGGTCGAAGGCGCCGCGCTGGAAGAGGATTTCGATGATCTGCGGCGCGCAGGCGACGACGGTCGCGGCGCCCACCAGCACGATGACACCGGCCAGTGCGAGGTCCCGCTCGACGCGGCGCCTGGCCCGGTCGGTCTCCCCGGCCGCCATGGCGCGGGCGACCACCGGGAAGGTGACCGTGCAGAGCATCAGGGACAGGACCATCGGCATCTGCGCGACCTTCTGCGCGTAGTTGAGATGCGAGATGGCACCGGCGGGCAGGGGCGCGGCGAGGAAGCGTTCGATGAGGACCTGGGACTGGCGGGTCAGGGCGAAGACGATGACGGGGGCGAGCAGTCCGAGGGCGACGAGCGGGCGGGCGCCGCCGGGCTGTTCGCCTGCGGGTCGCTCGTCGGCGTGCTGTTCGCCTGCGGGTTCGGGTGGCTGCTTCGGTGTGTGCTCCCGCGGCTGCTCCGCCGTCGCACGTCGCTCGCGCAGTCGCCGCCAGACGACCGGGGCCTGGACGAGGACCATCAGGACCCCTCCGACGGCGACCCCGGCCGCCGCCGCCCGCACCCCGAGCCGGTCGCTGAGGACAACGATCGTGACGATGATGCCGATGTTGTAGGCGACGTAGATCATCGCGGGCGGTACGAAGCTGCCGTGCGCCCGCAACGCCGCGCTGCAGTATCCGGCGATCCCGAAGCTGAAGGCGCAGGTCGCCGTCAACCGGGTGCAGTCGACGGCCAGTTGGGTGTCCGGCAGGCCGGGCGCCAGCACGGCGACGACCCACGGGGCCGCGAGCATCAGCAGGACGGCGCCCGCGCTGAGAGCGAGGAGCAGACCCGGCAGGGTCGTACGCAGCAGGGCGTGCACGGGGTCGCGGTCGAGGAGTGGCCGGTCGGTGGCCCGGCGCGCGAGCGCGAGGCTGAAGGCGGGCACCAGGATCAGCGCCATCGCGTCCTCGATGAGCAGCGTCGAGGCGACTTCGGGCACGGTCCAGGCGACGAGGAACGCGTCGGTGTCGGGACCCGCGCCGTAGAGGTGGGCGATGGTCTGGTCGCGTACGAGACCGAGCAGCGCGCCGGCGGCGGTGAGGACGGCGGTCAGCAGGGCGGCGCGGGCGAGGAAGCGGTTGGAGAGGTGGCCGCCGCGGCTGCCCGAATCGGCCGTGTCCTGTTCGGCGCTCTCCTGACCGGCGTTCTCGGCCGGTGCGGTCGTGGGGTGCGCGGGCGGGGGCGGCGGCCGTCGGCCGGGGACCGCGGGCCCGGCGGTCTCCGTGGTCTTCGTGCTCCTCACGGTCTCCGGCGTCTCAATGGTCTCCGTGGTCTCGGTGATCTCGGTGATCTCGGTGATCTCCGTGGTCTTCGCCGCCGGGGACTGTGTCGCGTCGGTCAGATCCGTCACGCCGCACCCTGTCCCCGGTCGGCCCGCCGGTCGAGCGCCCACCACGTGGCCAGACCGAGCACGACGGCGGTGAGCACCGTGGAGGGCCCGCCGATGTCCGCGTAACCGAAGTCCACCAGTTGCCAGATCAGCAGCCCGACCGCGACGAGCGCGCAGTCGGTGCCCGTACCGCCGCGGCGTGAGCCGGGCAGTCGCCGCAGGGCCAGCACGAGCAGCGCCGCCCAGCTCCCGGCGAGGGCCAGCAGCCCGACGACTCCCTGCTCACTGAGGACCAGCAGATACATGTTGTGCGGGGAGAGCAGCGGCTGGCGCCGGAATTCCATCCCCGCGCCCGCCGTGTCGCTGCCCGACGACAGCGCGATCGAGGAGTGGCTGTCGCGGTAGGCGGGGAAGCCCTTCAGCCCGACGCCGGTGACCGGGTCGGTGCGCCACATCCCGCCCGCCGCCGCCCACATCGTGTACCGGTCGGTGACCGAGCGGTCGGGTGCCTCGGTGACCTCGGTGATGCTGCCGAGCCGTTCGGAGATCATCTGCGAGCCGATGCCGAGTCCGCCGACGAGTACGGTGCCGAGGGCCGCGGTCACGAGCGCGACGCGGGCGGCGCGGCGCGGCCCGGAGAGTACGAGTTGCAGCGTGACGGCCACGACCGTCGCGATCCACGCGCCCCGGCTGAAGGAGACCACGAGCGGCGGGAGCAGCAGTGCGGCGCAGCCGAGCGCGGCGGCGCGCTGTCCGCGCGGCACCTCACGGGCACCCCCCGGACCGCTCTCCGCTCCCGCGCCCAGGGCGAGTCCGACCGCGGCGACCAGGCCGTACGAGACGACGGTGGCCATGCCCATGACGTCGGTGGGACCGAACGTACCGACCGCGCGGATGTCCTCGCCCATGTACGAGGCACCGGTGCCGGTCAGGTACTGGACGACACCGATGAGTCCCTGCACCAGCGCCAGGACCACCATCGCCCAGGCGACGAGCCGGAAGTCCCGGCGGTCTCTGATCAGCAGGAGCAGGGCGCCGGGCACCAGCACGAAGATCTGGAGGTAGCGGGCCACACCGGGCAGGCTGGACGCCGGGTCGTAGGACGTGATCGCGGCGACGCAGACGCCGAAGACGGGAAGTCCCAGTACCAGCGCGGCCCTTCGGGTCAGCGGCCGGGCGCGTTCGCGCACCACCCGCACCAGGCAGAAGAGGACGAGCAGCGCGGACGCCGCGTCGGCCACCGTCCCGGAACCGGACGACCCGCCGTCGGCCGGGCCCGCCACCGGGACGGCGAGGAGGGCCACGACGGCGAGGACCGGCAGCAGAGGGGCGACCCGGCGCGCTGTGTCGCGCCGGCCCCGCCGGTACAGGTCGCGTTCGGAGGCGGAGGAGAGGGAAGGGGGGCGCAGTGGGTTCGATTCCGTACGGGGAGCCAGGAGCGGCGCGCCTCGGGCGTGGGCCACGTCAGCTCCCCGCCGGACGGACGAGCGAGAGTGCGGTTCGGATGATGATGCACACGTCCTGCCACAACGACCAATGGTCGATGTAGTGGTTGTCGAATCGGGAGCGGTCCTCGATGGAGGTGTCCCCGCGCAGCCCGTTGACCTGCGCGAGACCGGTGATGCCGACGGGCATCCGGTGGCGTGCCGCGTAGCCGGGGTGGGTCTTGCTGAAGTTGGCGACGAAGAAGGGGCGTTCGGGGCGGGGTCCGACGAGGCTCATGTCACCGCGCAGGACGTTCCAGATCTGCGGGAGTTCGTCCATCGACGTACGGCGCAGGATGTGCCCGACCGTGCTCATCCGCCGGTCGTTGGCGACGGACCAGCGGGTGGCCGCCTCCGTGTCGTCGGCCGGGCGCAGGGTGCGGAACTTCAGCACGGTGAAGGGGCGGCCGTTCTGCCCGACGCGTTCCTGGCGGAACAGCACACCGGGCCCGTCGAGGAACCGTACGGCGAGCGCGCAGGCCAGCAGCACCGGCGAGACGGCGACCAGCGCGAGTGCCGCCACGGCGATGTCGAGCAGGCGCTTGGCGAGGGCGCCGCGGGGTGCGGTGGGCGGGTCGACGCGGTGGCAGGTGTAGCCCCAGACGTGCTGGGACATGCCGCGGCGGGGGCCGGCGCCGGATCTGACGACCGTGTCCCAGGGGCCGGCGCCGATGAACCAGGTGGCGCAGCCGTACTCGTGGAAGAGGGATACGAGCGCGGCGCGGCCCTCCTCGCCTCCGGCACCGGCCGGGCCGTCGACGAACACGGCCTGCCGGACGCCGTTCTGGATGACGGCGCGGTGGATCTCCTCGGCGGTGGTCAGCACGGGGAGTCCTGGGGCGGGGGTGTCGGCGTCGGCGGGGTGGTCCTCGCCGACGGCGCCGACGCCGACACCGCGCGGGTCACCGTCCGGGGCGCCGGCGCCGTCCCCCTCCACGGGGGCGACGATGCCGACGGGCCGCAGGCCGTACTCGGGATGCCGGGCGAACAGCGCGGCGAACCGACGGCCGGCCGGCCCCGTGCCCACGACCAGCGCGGAGGTCAGCCGCTTGCCCGCCGTGCGCCGCCGGTATCCGTGGACGACGGCCCGGCCGCAGCACGCGATGAGCAGTTGCGTCGCGCTGCCGGCCAGCAGTGTGGTGAGGCTCAGGGCGTGCGTGGGGTGCAGCGCGGCGAGCAGTGCGGCGGAGGCGCACCAGGCGATGAGGGTGCGCGTGGCCAGTGCGGGGAATTCGTCCAGGGCGGTGCGTGGGCCCGACGGACGGTAGAGACCGGCGAACGTGTTGAGAATGGCGACGCAGACCAGGAGTTGGACGATCAGCACCGCGTGGCGCTGTCCGGAGTCGAGTAACGCGGTGCCGAGCAGGGCGGACGCCCAGTCGGAGGCGAGGAGCGGCAGCCCGAAGCGCAGGGGGGCGGCCGTACGGCGGCGGGGTGGCAGCGCGAGGCGGTCGTTCCCGTCCTGACGGGAGGTGATCGAGGCGGACCCGAGCGGTGGCCGGCCCTCGGCCGTGACGGTCGTGGGCCCGGGGCCGCCTGGGCCGGCGGCTCCGCGCGCCGCCGAGCCGCGTCCGGAGGGTGGGGGGACGCTGGTGCTTTCCGTATTCACCGGGGAATCGGCTCCCTGCGCTCGGAGCGCGGCACGGCTGCCACGTCGCGGTAGACGTCCGCGATGGCGCTCGTGGTCCGCCGCACGTCGTAGGTGCCCCGTACGTGCTCGTGGCCCTCGCGGCCGAAGGTGTCGCGCAGCGACCGGTCGCGCAGCAGCGCGGTGATCGCCTTCGCCGTGGCGGCGTGGTCCTCGGGCGCGGTCAGGCAGTGTGCCCGCTGGTGCGGCAGCAGGCTTTCGCGCGCCCCGTCGACATCGCTGAGCAGCACGGTCCGCCCGCTGGCCATCGCTTCGAGCGGCGCCACCGCCATGCCCTCCCAGCGGGACGGCAGGACGACGAGGTCGGCGGCCCGGTACCAGGGCGCGGTGTCCGTCACGGCTCCGGCGAAGAGCACGGAGGGCGGGGCGCCCTCGCGCAGCCGCTCGGAGTCGGGTCCGTCGCCGACGAGTACGAGACGGGCCTCGGGCAGGTCCCGGAGGACGAGGGGCCAGGCGCGGAGCAGCACGTCCTGCCCCTTCTGCCTGCAGAGGCGGCCCACGCACGCCACGAGGGGTGTGTCCGGGGGGAGTTCGGCGAGCAGGGGGAGCGCGGCGCGGTCGGCGGCGGTCGAGGAGAGGGCGCCGGTGGTGTCCGCCGGGCGGAAGCGGTCGGCGTCGACGCCGTTGTGGACGACCGACCAGAGGGCTCGTACTCCGGCGCGTTCGCCCCGGCCGCGCTCGGCCTCGCTGACGCAGACGACGCGCGCGGTCCAGCGGGCGGCCAGCCGCTCCCAGCCCCGGGCGAGGGCCGCCGTCGTACCGCTGACCGCCTCGAACGACCAGGCGTGCGGCTGGAACACGGTCGGGATCCGTCCCCGTACGGCCAGGCGTCCGGCGAATCCGGCCTTCGCGCTGTGCGCGTGCACCACGTCGGGGCGGATCCGTCCGACCAGTTCGGTGACACGGCGGATCTCGGCGGGCAGTCCGAAGCCGGGGTCGCGGGTCGCGCGCCACACTTCCGTCTCGGCGCCGAGAGCGGCCACGTCCGCCGAGAGCGGGCCCCGGTCGGGACAGGCGACGACGACCCGCATTCCGGCGGTGACTTGGGCGTGGACGAGATCGGCGACGACGCGGCCCACTCCGCCGTCGACCGGCTGGACGAGATGGAGAACGGTGAAGCCGGAACTTGGACTGTTGCTTGGTTGCGGCACGCGCAAGTCACTCCATTCGTGGTCTCTGGTGTCGTGGATCGGACAATCGGGAAAACGCGTAAGCGCTGCTGATGCGCCGAGGAATGAGCCGGCTCAGTGCCGCGCGTCCACCGCTACGTAGAGCGCGCCGAGCCAGATCGAGTCGCGCCCGGTCCGGA
This sequence comes from Streptomyces sp. S4.7, assembly GCF_010384365.1. Taxonomy (NCBI): domain Bacteria; kingdom Bacillati; phylum Actinomycetota; class Actinomycetes; order Kitasatosporales; family Streptomycetaceae; genus Streptomyces; species Streptomyces sp. S4.7. The sequence goes on from NZ_CP048397.1 coordinate 3,007,406, forward strand.
AACTGACGTTCATAGTGTCGCCTCCCGGGACGAGTGCTTCACGCAGGTCGAAGAGATCGGAGTCATATCCGAGACTGTTCTTGTAAGCAGGTTGTCTTTTAATGTGATTGACACCCGCATCCGCAATGCTGGAATTCATCACGTTGTCGGCCCGGTTGGCGGAGTCACCGACCGAACGTGCTTTCCCGCGCCCCGTCCCGACCGTCAGCGAATCACCGGCGGCCCCGGAGTCCCCGTCGTACGCGACGACGCCCAGGGCGCCCGAGCCGCCGGCCGGCGTACGCAACTTCCCGAGCCCCACGCGCAGTTCCCGCTTCTTGGCGTCGAGCGCCTCGAAGCCGTCCCAGACCGCCAGATGACGCAGCGGGTCCTCGGCCCTCTCGTACGCGACGACCAACGTCCAGCCGCCCCACGCCCCCGCCGCCGTCCTGCCCATCGCGACATTGATCTGCGCCACCGTGTACAGACCCGAACCGGCGGAGCGCACCAGGGGTGTGATGTCCGCCGACGCCTGGTAGGCATCGGCGCCACCGGCCGTACGGTGGCCGATCAGGGTGTCGGACAGGACTTCCTTGTACGAGCCGCCGGGCTCGGCGATCAGTACGCGGCCGTTGTCCTCTCGCGGCTTCTGCTCACCGACGCGGAGGTTCCCGCCCCAGTAGAGACGGGCGTAGCTGACCATGGCTCCGGCCGGTACGCGCAGTTCGCCCCGGGTCGAGTTGTAGGTGTTCGGGTCCTCGTCGAGGTCCGTGTAGAACATGTCGAACCGGTCGTTGGAAGCCGTGGCGCCGTCCCGCGCGGCGACGCAGTCCGCGGCTTCGGCCGGGGTGACGACCGTGAACTCACCTGTGGTCCGGCAGGTGATGGCCGAGTTGGCCGCCCGGACGATCCCGCCGTGCTGGACGGCGCGGTAGCGCTCGCCGAACGGAATTCGGGTCGCCTCCTTCGCCGCCCGGACCTCGGAATCCGGCGCGGCCGAAGCCGTCGAAACGGAGGGCGGAGACATCGCGGTGAAGCTCACGGCAGCCGTCGCCATGACGGCGAACAACAGACCGCGCCTTACACCATGAACCACGGAATCACGCATTGAGACTCTCCGACCCCAGGTATGAATCGACAGTGCACCCTTACAGACGCGGACTGAAAATCACGTGAGCCGCGCGGACCGTATCAAGGCACAGTCGCTTTCCCGGAATCGCTCCGCCCGCAAACCTTCCCGCGCTCCCATTAGCACTCTTCGGGCGATCCCGCGTTTCCCGAACGGCCGACGGTCGTTGAGCCTGTCGCACCATTGGTAAATCGAAAGGATATAGTGATGAAGCGAGTCGCTAAGTCCGTCGTCATGGCGACGTCCAGCGCAGCCTTCCTCCTCGCCGGAGCCGGAATGGCGTCCGCCAGCGGCGCCTCCGCCGAGGGAGTCGCGGCCAACTCCCCGGGCGTTCTGTCCGGCAATCTGGTCCAGATCCCGGTCCACGTGCCGGTCAACGTCTGCGGCAACACCATCAACGTCATCGGCCTGCTCAACCCGGCCTTCGGCAACACCTGCGTCAACGCCTGACCTTCGACGGAGCCCGAGCTCCGTCGGCCCACGGCCGGCGCACCGGGTCCGGCGGCACCGCCGCCGGACCCGGCACCTCTTCTTCACTCATTCGGACCGCAACCGATCAGCACGCCCCGCGTTGATCGGTAAGTCGGGCAACTGCGCCCGTACCGCCTTTCCCCTTAAGACCGAGGAGCTCATCCCCATGTCGCGTATCGCCAAGGCTGTTGTTCTGTCCACCGCGGCCGCCGCCGCCGTCGTCGGCGCCTCCGGTGCCGCCATCGCCGACAGCGGTGCCCAGGGCGCGGCTGTCGGTTCCCCGGGTGTCCTCTCCGGCAACGTCGTCCAGGTCCCCGTGCACATCCCCGTGAACGTCTGCGGCAACACCATCAACGTCGTCGGCCTGCTCAACCCGGCCTTCGGCAACACCTGCGTCAACGCCTGACCTTCGACCACAGCCCCGACTGCCGTCACCCACGGCGAGAGCCGCCCACCCCATCCAGGGGTGGGCGGCTCTTCCGCTGTCCGAGAGCACGTCCGGCCACCCTTTCGGCTGCGACACGCGCCTCGGACGGGTGGCAAATTTCCGCGGCCCGGTGCAGGTCAGCGGAGGCGAGGCGGCCGTTTGGCGGACATCGCACGACGGTCCGGATCAGTTGCGGGTCACCTTCCCGCGACTCACGGTGAAGACGAAACCCCCCACCGTGTCCTGAAAGGACTTTTCATGCGTTCCCATGTTTCCTCACGCGCCGCAGCCGCCGCCGTCTGCGCCGCACTCGTTCTCGGCACCGCCGGCACCGCCGTCGCCGCCACCAGCGCCACCGAGACGCCGGCCGGCGTCGGCGCCGAGGCGTTCAGTGCCCCGATCGCCGACGCCGCCGCCATCAAGCAGCAGGCCGAGGCCCTGAGTTCGCTGTCCGGTGCCATCACGCCGGTCACCGACCTGCTCGCCGACGTGCTCGCCGCGGACAACGGCCAGCTCGCCGCGGCCGACATCCAGAGGCACCAGGCGGCCATCAAGAAGGGGCTGGACGCGGTCAGGAACGCCGCCCCGGCCGCCCCCGCCAAGCCCGCCGACAACGACGGCAACGCGGACGCGATGAACCCCGTGAACGCCGTGGGCGCCGACGGCAAGGCCCCGGCCCGTGCCGACATGACGGCTCAGGCCGCCGACTCCGTACAGAAGTCGACGGACGCGCTGCTCAAGGCGGCGGCCACCAAGGACGCCAAGGCCGTCGCGACCCAGTCGCAGGCCGTCGTGACCTCGCTGGTCAACCTCACCACCGCGCTCGTCATGAACGGCGGCATGCCGGCCCCGAACCTGCCGGGCCTGCCCGAGCTGCCCAAGCTGCCGGGCGCCGAGGCTCCCGCGCCGGCTCCGGAGTTTCCGGGCGTGCCGACGACGCCGCAGAACCAGTAACACCGCGTACGCCACAGCGGCCGTGCCGTCCCGTCACCCGGGGCCGCACGGCCGTTCGTCGTGTCCGGGACGGCCGGAGATCGTTACTGAGGTCGAGGCCAGGACACGAGAGAACAACCGTTGAAAGAAGGATTCACGATGAAGCCCATCAAGGTCGCCGCGGTCATCGCCGGTTCCGTACTGACGCTGGGTGCCGCTGCCCCGGCGTTCGCCGCCCAGAACCTGCCGATGAGCCTGAACGGCGGACTGGGCGGGGCCCTCGAAATGGTGACCAACCAGGAGACGCTGGACGTCCAGCCGGTGCGGACGAACGCGCTGGACCCGAAGAACGACGGCTCCCTCGTCAACACCGTGGGCGATGTGGCGAACGGTCTGAGTGGCGAAAAGGGCGGCGACAAGGGCGGCAAGGGCACCGACGGGGGCAAGGGCGGCAAGGGCGGCAAGGCGGACAAGGGCAAGGGCAAGGGCGCCAAGAGCAAGGGCAAGGGCGGCGCGATGCTCGGCGGGATCCCGCTCGGCCGGTAGTCGGCAGGCACCCCGTAACTCCCGCACCACCGGCGGCCGTCCGGTGTCCCCGCTCTCCCGCGGGGGACACCGGACGGCCGCTCTCAGCTGGTCCAGAAGTCCCACCAGCGGGTCAGGACAAGCATCCCGATCGTCCCGATCCACAGCACGGGCAGCACCCAGTGGAACTCACCCAGCGCGGTGCGCAGCCCCGCGGGCGCGGGAAGGATCCGGTGCGTGACGTTGTGCGTGGTGACGTAGGAGAACATCACGATCGTCGCCACCCACGCCAGCGAGCACCACAGACAGAGCGAGCCGATGCTGTAGAGCGACTGGTACTGGAGCCAGGTGCAGAAGGCGACGCCGAACAGCATCCCGGCGTTGAGTCCGAGCCAGAACCAGCGCCGGTACCGCGCCCCCGCCAGCAGCCCCGCGCCCACGCACCCGACGATCCCGTACGCCACCAGCCCCAGCATCGGATTCGGGAAACCGAACACCGACGCCTGCTCGCTCGTCATGATGTTCCCGCACGAGACCACCGGGTTCAGACTGCACCCCGGCGTGAACCCCGGGTCCTCCAGCAGCTTGAACTTGTCGATCGTGATCACCCACGACGCCAGCACACCCGCCGCACCCGTCACCACCAGCAACCACGCCAGCACCCGCCCCGCCCCGATACGGCGAGGCCCGTCCCGCAGGGTCTCGTCGCTGTCCGCGCCGGACGGCGACGCGTTGTCGATCACTACTGTCGTCATGGTGTGCTCCACCGGTTCGGTCACACATTCGAATGAGCGATTCAGCTTTCCCCTCGACACGCCGGGTGCAGTGACTCCGGGGTCGAGTACGGCGTTGCCAGAGCATGAACTCCGTGCGAGCGCCCAAATGGCAGCGCCTGTCAGCGGTACCCGACTTCCGTGCCGCGGAGGTCTCCCCGTCCTCTTCACCGCCTCCTCCCACGCCCACACCGGTCCCCACTCCCATCTACAGCGCTCTCGTACGGGAGTGGGGCGCGGCGGGACGTACGGTCCCCGCGGCCGGCGGGGTCGGCCGGAAGGGCTGGTGAGCCGTGGGCGCGGGCCGGGGGCCGACGCCCTCGGGGCCGCGCCCGGCCGCGCTCAGCCGCGCAGGCTGCTCACCGGCACCAGGCAGTGCGCGGCGCCGGTGAGTACCGCCTCGTCGCCGACGAAGGCGCGCAGCGCCTCCTCGCTCACCGGCTTGCCGGGAGTGCCCTCGGGCCACGGCCGGGTGGCGATGATGAAGTACACCCCGCCGGTCGCGCGCGCGTCCTGCTCCCACTCCGGCGGGACGGCGCACTGGGCCTTCAGGTACGGCATGGTCAGCACGGCCCGCCCGGCCTGTACGAGGAGGGTGATCGGGACGTTCGGCGACTCCCCCACGTCGACGAGCCCGGCCCCGGTGTGCAGCCCGACCTCGTCGATGACCGCACGCATGGCCTCCGCTCCGGCCTCCGCCCCGTCGCGGCCGTCACCGAGTGAATAGGCCAGCAGGAAAGGCGGGTTGCGCTCGCCGTCGGAGGCTTCGCCGGTCCAGGGAATTACCGTCAGGGTGCCGAGCAGAGGCGCGTATTGCGCGCTTCCCTGCGCGGTGTTGGTAGAGGTCATGCTTCGGCACAGTAGTGGCCCGTCGGCGCCCGGAGTGATTTCACGTCACCCGAGTGGCGGAGTGCTCGTTCCCCAGTGCGAAAGAGGCCCTTCGACACCCCCGTCTGCCCTACGTCCGACACATGCTGATGGCATGTCGGCCGTGGGAAGCTCCAAGTCACGGGAAGGAATGGAAAAAATGACGCCGAATCTCGCCGATCCCACGTTCTGGCAACTACCGCATTCCGAAAGGCTGGAGGGTTTCGCCCGGCTGCGCGCCCTCGGGGCGCCGCAGTACTTCGTGGAACGCCCCGGGAGCCGGCTGCGGCCGGAGCGCGGCTTCCACGCGCTGGTCAGGCACGCCGATGTGGTGGAGGCCAGCCGCAATTCGCGGGTGTTCGGCAGCGCGCCGGGCGTCACGACCCCCGAGCCGGCCCGCTGGGTGCGGGCGCTCTTCGGTGAGTCCCTGGTCAATCTCGACGAGCCGCAGCACACGCAGTTGCGCCGGATCGTCTCCCGGGCCTTCACTCCGCGCATTCTCGCCGCGACGGAGGAAGACGTCCGTTCGGTGGCCACCCGTATCGTGGACGACATGCTCCGGGAACGTCCGGCCGATTTCGTCACGGCGGTCGCCTCGCGCATGCCGTTCGAAATCATCTGCAATCTTATGGGTATCCCCGAGAAGGAACGCCCGTCGATCCTCGCGCAGGTGAATCGGGCATCGGTCGAAACGGGCGTCGCGCGCACCGTACGGCAGCGAATTCGGGTCCCCGGAAAGGGCCTTCGGGCACTCGCTTCGATGCAGGGAATGGTCGCGGAACTCGGACGGCAACGGCGCAAGAACCCGACCGGAGACCTCATCTCCGCGCTGGTGAACGCCGATATCGACGGACAGTCGCTCAACGGCCGGCAGCTCGGCTCGTTCTTCTCGCTGCTCATGGTCGCCGGTGTGGAGACCACACGTAACGCGATCGCGCACGGTCTGTCCCTGCTGACCGACCATCCCGACCAACGCGCCCTGCTGCTCGGTGATTTCGACCGGTACGCGGACGGCGCCGTCGAGGAGATCGTGCGTCACTCGACACCGATCATCCAGTTCAGGCGCAGGCTCACCGAGGACCACCGGTTGAACGGCCACGACCTCCGGCGTGGCCAGCGGGTGGTGCTCTTCTACGCCTCCGCCAACCGCGACGAGTCGGTCTTCACCGACCCGGACCGCTTCGACATCACCCGCAGCCCGAACCCGCACGTGGGCTACGGCGGGGGCGGTCCGCACTACTGCCTGGGCACGTTCCTGGCGAAGCAGGAGATGAAGGCCCTGTTCCGGGAGCTGCTGACGAGGCTGCCCGAGCTGCGCGCCGTGGGCTCGCCGGTGCTGGTGCCGTCGAACTTCGACAACCGGGTCCGCTCGATGCCGTGCGCGTTCGCGGGAGACCGCTGACCGCTGACCGCCCGTTCTCCACCACCTCCCGCGAGGCCGGACGGGGGCGCGTACCGCGCCCGTCCGGGCCCAGGCCCTGTTCGGCGGACAGGATCTAGCTGCCCGCCAGCTCGTCCTCCAGCCAGGTGCGGCCCCGCATGCGCGGGCTGAGCCGCACCGCACCCAGGGGTTCGGCGAGGCGCTCGGCCTCGCGGCGGACCGCCGCCTCCGCGTCCGAGCCGACGTCCTCCAGGAAGCGGCACACGATCTCGCCGCTCCTGTCCTGCGCCCAGCCGCCGACGATCCGGCCGTCCCACCAGAGCGAGGGGCCGATGTTCCCGACGCCGTCGAAGAGGCGCGGTCCGTGGTCGCCGAGGAACCAGCCCCGTTCGTGCCAGCCCATCGGCGTGGAGTCGAGCGCGGGCAGCAGCGCGGCCCACGGCTCCGGCGGCGCCGTCTCCTCCAGGTCGTCGGGCAGGAGCAGACCGGTCGTGCCGCCGCCCAGATCGGCCTCGACCGGCCGCAGTTCCGTCAGCACCCGCTTGACCTGTGTCTTCGTCCACCCCGCCCACCAGCGCAGATCGTCCGCCGCGGCAGGGCCGAAGGTGCGCAGCCACCGTCGGGCCAGTGCCTCCTCCGCGCGGTGGGTGTCCCAGTGCGCGAGGCCGCCGGGGAACCCGTCGGCCAACGGCGCCCAGCGGTACCGGTGCGAGGTCCACGAGCCGCGCGGCCGGCCGCGTACGACCCGGCCCTCGGCGGCGAGCAGGAGCAGCAGCCTGCTCGCGACCTTCTGGGTGCCCTCGTAACTCCTGCCCGCGGAGAGCACCACCTCCGTACCGAGGCGGGGGTCGTCGCCGGCGAGTTCGGCGGCCGTGGACTCGCCGCGCGCGGCGAGCGCGCGCACGGCGATGTCCTCCGTCTCGGCCAGCCACGTCCGTACACCCGCCTCGTCGTCCGCGACCCGCGACGCCGCCAGGAACCCGAGCAGCTTGCGGCGTTCCCGCGCGGCGACCGCGTGCGAGCAGGCGGCCTGCATGACCGGGGCCACGTCGAGAGAGGTGACGAAGACCGTACGGCGCATGCCCAGCAGCCGGATCAGGGAGCGGTCCTCGTACAGGGCCCGTTCCATCTCCCGTACCGAACCGCCGTTCATTCGCGCCCAGGTGGCGACGTACACGGAGGACGGGTCGGTGCTGTGCAGCGCGACCATGTCGCGTGCCACCCCGACCGGATCCTGCGCGCGGGCCGCCACCGCGAGCCGGTGCCGTACGCCGATCCGGGCCCGCCGCTCCGCCACACCGATACGCCGCACGTCCGCCCACTCCTTCGCGCCCCGAGCCGTCCTTCTTCCCTACGGGAAGGGAAGCGTACGGGCGAAGAGGGTCACGAGAATCAGCACCGCCGGGAAACAGGCGAGGAACATGACGAAGGTGTAGCCCATGATGTCGCGCGCCTTCAGGCCGAGAATGGTCAGCGTGGGCAGCATCCGGAACGGCTGGAGGAGATTGGCGCTGGCCTCGCCGAGGTCGTACACGACGACCATCCAGCCCTGGTTCACCTGGAGCTGGTTGGCCGCCTCCAGGACGTAAGGCGCCTCGATCACCCACTTGCTGCCGCCGCTCGGCACGAAGACGCCCAGCACCATGCTGTAGATCGCGATGAGGGCGGGATAGAAGAACTCGTTCGACACCGAGACCAGCCAGCCGGCGATCGTCTTGCTCAGCCCGGTGAAGGCGATCATGCCGAAGATGCCGCCGTAGAGCGGGAACTGGAGCAGGACACCGGAGGCCGCGGGCGTGCCCTCCTTGACCGCCTGGGCGAGCCGGACGGGGCGCCAGTGCAGGATGAGGGCCAGCAGGATCAGCATGAGGTTGACGGTGTTGAGGTCCAGCGCGTTGAGGGGGTCCCCCTCGGCGAGGGCGAAGTGCCGTACGAGGTACCAGGCGCCGAGCGAGAACAGCAGGATCGCGAAGACGGGGCTGTACTCGATCCACTCCCCCGGCCGGTTGCGCCGCGTCTCCGCACGCTTCTCGGCGACGCTCGGCCCCAGGTCGATGCCGAGTTGCTCCGCGCTCTTCGCACGCTCGGGGGACAGCGAGAGGAACCAGGCCATGACCACCGCGATGACGAAGATGATCGCCGTGGCCACCATGCCCTGCCACAGGAAGATCGTGCCGGTGAGCGGGATGAGCCCACTGCCGCGCCCGTCCGCGATGACCTCCTGGACCGCGGGCGGACTCGACGCTTCACTGGCCACCTGGAGCGCGGCGGACCCGGACAGCCCCTGGGCCCATACGGTCCCGAGCCCGAGGAAGGCCATCGCGCCGAGCGCCCGGTAGTCCACGCCCTGGATCCGGCGGGCGATCTCCTTGGCGAGGATCGCCGTGAAGATGAGGCTGAAGGCCCAGTTGAGGTACGAGGTCGCCATGGCGACGGCGGCGGTGAACGCGATGGCGCCGCGCGGGGTACGGGGCACACGCGCGATCCTGGCCATCAGCCGGCTCATCGGCGGGGAGACCGCGACCGCGTACCCGGCGATGATGATCATCGCCATCTGGAGCGTGAAGGTGATGAGCGACCAGAAGCCCTGCCCCCACGCGTCCACCAGCCCGAACCCGGTGGTGTCCGCGGGATCGTCGGGTCGCCCGTACAGGCCCTCCCCGGTCGCGAGTCCGAGCGCGAAGACCGCGAACGTGCCGACGAGGACGAACCCGAGCGCGTCGGGCAGCCACTTCTCGGTGAACGCGGTGAAGCGCAGCGCCATGCGCGCGAGCCAGTTGTCCGTGCCCGGCTTGCCGCTGCTCGACGTCGTGGGCGGTTCCGGCTTCGGTGGGGGCGCCGTGGCCTTGTGGTTTCTCCTGTGAGGGGGACGGCCTGAGCCGCGGATCTGTACAGGAGGCACGGACGCTGGAGCGGGGTGGTTCAGGTGGTGGTGTGTCACCGGGAAGTGAGGGCGAGTGCTGTTTACGGTGGGCTGATGCGACGTGCCCCCTGGTGGGTTCTCCTCTCTTCGGGGGGCGCCCCTCTGCTCCTGGTCGGTGCCTGGACGATCGCGCAGCTGCTGCAGGGCCCCGGTTACGACCCCACGGTCGACACACTCAGCGTGCTGGCGTCCTACGGTGCCCGCGGCTACTGGCTGATGACGGTGATACTGATCGTGCTGGGGACCTGCTACGTGGTCACGGCGCACGGGCTGCGGGAGGCCGCGCCGGCCGGCCGGATCGCCCTGGCCGGCGGCGGGTTGTCCGCGATGGCCCTGACCCTGGTGCCCGTGCCCATCAGTGGTGGGGCGCTGGGGCACGGGGCGGTGGCGGCCGTCGGCTTCGTCCTGCTCGCGGTGTGGCCGGCCCTGGCCGCGAGACGCCGCAGGACGGTGCCGTGGGGGCTGCGGTTCAAGGTGGCGATCGTCGCGAGCGCGCTGATGTGCGTGTGCGCGTTGTGGTTCGTGTTCGAGCTGCGGAACGGGAAGGCACCGGGGGTCGCGGAGCGGGTGGTGACCTTCGTACAGGCCCTGTGGCCGCTGGTGGTGGCCGTCTCCTGCCGTCTGTGGCCCGGCGGGCCGGTGGCGACGGGGCGGTGACGTTGCGGGAAACGACGGCGTCCCGCCCGATCGGGGGGATCGGACGGGACGCCGTGACCAGTCGACGCGCGGATGTGCTGACGTGCCGGCTGGAGCCGTTACGCGGGGTCGATGCGGGAGATGGTGCCGCCGAGACCGAGCACATACAGCTCGCCGTCGCCGTCCTCCACGAACGAGATGACCTCGCCGCCGTTGACTCCGAGGTCGCTCTGGCCGGTGACCTGGCCGTTCTCGATCGTCAGACCGCGCACGGTGCCGTCGCAGTAGTCGCTGTACAGGTACTGCCCCTGGAGGTCCGGGATCGCGTCGCCGCGGTAGACGTAGCCACCGGTCACCGAGCAGCCGAGCCCGTTGCGGTCGTACTCGAAGACCGGCGGCACGTGGTTCGCCGGCTCGGTCCCGCCGCGGAAGGGGTGGGTGCCCTCCATCGAGGCCCAGCCGTAGTTCTCGCCGCCCTCGCTGCCCGCCGGGGCCCAGTCGATCTCCTCCCAGTCGCTCTGGCCGACATCGGCGATCAGCATGTCGCCCGTGCCGGAGTCGAAGGAGAACCGCCACGGGTTGCGCAGCCCGTACGACCAGATCTCGTCCTTGGCGTTCGGGTCGTCCACGAACGGGTTGTCCGCCGGGACGGCGTACGGCTCGGCGCCGCTCGGGTCGATCCGCAGGATCTTGCCGAGCAGGGTGTCGAGCTTCTGCCCGTTGCCGTGCGGGTCGCCGCCCGCGCCACCGTCGCCGAGCGCGATGTAGAGGTATCCGTCGGGGCCGAACTTGATGTCGCCGCCGTTGTGGTTCTCGTACGGCTGCGTCTGCGTGAGGACGGTACGCCGGGAGTCCGGCTGGATCGCGCCCGACTGCACGGCGAACTCGTCGATGGTGCTGGTGCCTTCGAGGTCCGTGTAGGAGATGTAGAAGTGCGCCAGCTCGTTGTCGAACGCGACGCCGAGCAGACCGCGTTCACCGTCGGTGCTCGTCTCGTCGGAGATATCGAGAACGGGCTCACCGAGCCCCTGGTCGTCCAGGACCCGTACGGTGCCGGCGCGTTCGGCTATCCACACGGTGCCGTCCGGACCGGCGGCGCCGGCGACGGGGTTCTGTGCCGTGGCCACTTCGGTGAGCGCGACCTCGGCCGCCGCCTTGGGCGGAGCGGCGGGCTCGTCGGCGTACGCCGTGGCGAACGCGAGTGAAGTGGCAAGGCAGATGGTGCCGATGATCGCCGAGCTTCTGGTGCGAAATTTCACCGTGACTCCTAGAGGCGGCGAGTGGGGGGACCCGGCTGCTTGGGGCGGAGTTGAGTCGGCGGTCGCCCGCGCCAGCACGCAACCTGGGTGGGGGGGTGTGCCACTGGCTACGGGGGAGGATACTGGGACGGGAGCGGCTGGCCTAGACCAATACCTCATCCATCTGCGCCAAACACCGAAAAGCCCCTACCGGATCTCCCCGGTAGGGGCTTCTCACTTGCCGTGGGCCGTTCACGGGTGGGTCTGAGCTGGGACAACGGGGACGTTCCGCGGAGGCTTCCCAGGGCGGAGAAGATCATTTCCCAGCTGGTTGCCAAGTGCATGCAGTGGCCCGCATCTTGCCGTCGTCCCGTGTGGGGACGCGGACGGGCTGCAGACAATCAGCATCGGGTACGCCGTCGAGCGACTGCCAGAGCTCGTACGGGGATGTCTGCCTGGATGTAGTTCGGTCCACCCGCTGCAGTTTGTGCCCCAAGGACCCGGCTCGGCGACTGCTCAGGCCTGGCCTCACGGAGGAGGGCATGCGCGAGGCCAGTTTTCTGCAGATTTCCTGACCATGTGACAGGTTGCTGGCTGGTCGGGCAGTATCTGTGCTTGTGCCGCCTGGCCCGGGGTCCGCATCGCGTGAGGACCTCCTCACGCTGATCTGGCCCACCACGAGACCGAACGTGCGGAGCCGGGCGCAGGAAGCAACTGCACATGTCATTGGCTCTGTGCACACAAGGTTGCGCACAGAGCACGTTGTCCTCTTCGTGAGGTGCAGCGGATCTGGGGGGGCAAATGATGAACCGCGCAGCGGACGAGCTCGAACCGTCTCGGCTCCAGAAGGCCGTCGAGACGATCGCCATCACACCGGAGTCGGCCACCAAGCTAGTGGGCGGTTACCGAGCGACTTTCGAGGCAAAGTTCAAGCGGGAGCCCGAGAGCCTGGAGGACAAGCGCCGGATCGCCGCCAAGATCATTGGCCGGTACTCCAAACTTTCGGCAGCCGCCGGGGCGGTCACCGCAGCCCCGAGCGTGATTCCGGGGGTCGGGACCGCGGTCGCAGTCCTGGGCGGTGGCGTCACTGACATCGCCGCGACACTCAAGCTTCAGATCGACATGTGCATGTGCCTGGTTGAGGTGTACGAGACCGAACTGGGCAGTGAGGACAAGAAGCACCTCGCCTTCGTCCTCGCGTTGGCGGGCTCGGCAGAACAGATGGCGACGAAGGGCGGCAAGGCAGCGGTCCTGAAGATCGCCGAGAAGTTGGTCTACCAGTACCTGAAAGGGCCCGCCTTGATCACGATCAAGCAGTTGTTCAAGCGGGTGTCCATCACCTTCACCCAGAAGGCGATGGCCAAGGCGATACCAGCCGGCGTAGGTGTCGCTTTCAGTAGCTCGACCAACTACGTCCTCACGACAGTAGTGGGCAAGGTCGCCGTCGCCGTCCTGGCCAAAGATGTGAAGTAGCAACAGTGCATCGGATCCGGTTCCGTCGGCTCAACTGGTCAGACCGGACCAGCCCCTATCTCGTGGACGGAGCTGAGACTGCCCCGCTGGCGGGCCAGCAGGCATCCCGCTCGGTCGTTCACCCCCTGAACCCCTGCTCGTGAAAAGCATAAGCCTCATGTCGTCAGCTTCGTTCGACATGCTCGCCACCTCCTCCCCCGGTGTCTCAGGAGGGACCGGAGCACAGTAGCCGCCGGACAGGAGTCACTCAGACCGTTCCGGTACGCCGCCAGGCGCCCCGTCCAGGTATGGGCGTCCAGGTCTGCGGCGGTCGGCGGAGGCATGCGCGCTCAAGCGCGGACAGGAACCAAGACAGCCCGTAACCGACCCCTGCGGTCAGTACGCTCTTCAGACATACAGGAAGCTCGTGCACCCACCAGAGGTTCCTCGTCCTCCAGAGAAGGGCCTTACACATAGCCAAGGGCGCAATCAGACGTCCCGAGGTCGACAAGGACAGTGCCCTACCGGCCGGCTGACGTCCCAGATCTCGACCGTGCGTCCATACCGTTGACGCCGACACCCGCGCTGGTGCGGGGTTCGTCCGTCAGCTGATCGTCTCCAAGGCGCCGATCCACGAAGACCAGCCGAGCGACCGAGCAACGGGCGAACGCACTAATGGGTCGGAAAGCCGGACTGTGTCGGTATCAGGTGATAGACCTCCTGCATGGCTGGCATTCAACACCTATCGATGAGGGTTCCGTGGCGGGACCGGCCCTGGGACCAGTTCATCTGCGACGATCCATTAGGGAACTCGTCGTGTACGTTGCTCACCGCGATCAGCAAAGGACGGGAGGACCTGTTCGAAGTCGCCCACGCAGGAGCCGGGATCGACGTACTCGATCAGAACAAGCTCCCATGTCTCAGCGAGCGCGCGACGTTCATGTCCCCCCTCGGCTACACGGTCGTCAAGCAGCACCCGTACCAGCACAACCGTGCGCTGCAAGGAAAGCTCCACGACACCCACGTCACGCTCCCTGGCTACGCCTTCGAGGCGGTTCCCTTCCGCTGGATGAATCGCGAAGTCTTCGCGCAGGAAGTCGGCCATGAGCGGGTTCCCCTGTTCAGCCAAGCCGCGGAGGACGCCGCCGACGCGGCTCTCAACTCCGCTCCGCTGTGGGTGATGGACGGAGACAACCAACGTGCCATCATGGATGCCTTCTTCGAACCGGTTGCCCCGGGCGACTCGTTGGTCTTCGCCTATTTGAAGCACTCCCCGTTCCAGGAGCAGCGCACCGACCGTCTGCTGGTAGGCGCCGCGCGGATCAACCGCGTCACTCCGCCACCGATGTGGAACCACTCGGGGAACCCGCCATTCCAATCCGCCATGTGGGAGACGGCTGTCGAGCACTCGCTCCGCCCCGATATGACCGATGGAATCCTGCTGCCTTACCAGCAGCTCATCTCCCTGATGGACGACGGCATCGACGTCGACAAGGCGCTGGCATGGGCTCCTGAGGGCCGTGTTGTCGAGTTTTCATACGTCACCGAGCACCTGTCCGACGATGCCGCGATCGAAGCGCTCACCTCTCTGCAGGTGGCCGCCGATGGCATGCGGGAATTGGGTGTGGACCTACCTGACACCGCGAGCGAATGGCTGCAAGCCCAAATCGAACGTCTCTGGCAGCTTCGCGGCCCGGTCCCCGGACTGCCTGGATTCCTCACTTCGATCGGCGTCCAGCATCCCTACGTGGCCGCGCGAGCGGTCATGGCAGAGGCGGGTGACAACACCGACCCCTGGGACATCCTGCAGATGGTCCTGGCCGACCCGTCCTGCGCCCCTAGTGGGCTCAGAGCGCACATCACAGCCCTCCAGGGCAGGATCTGGAAGAAGGTCAGTTCAGAACGTCAGGCCGTCATGCGCCTACTCTCCGGCTTCGACATCTCCCCGGCCCAGGTACAGATGCTGCTCGACGGCGCCACAGAGGTCGAGATGTCGGCCGAGGAACTACTGCAGAACCCGTACTTCGCCTCTACATGTACGTACGGCACAGCAGATCACGTACCGTTCGCGACCGTTGACCGCGCCCTCTTCCCCCCTGCCCACGTCACCTGGAAGCCTCCGGTCCCTGACGACCTCAAGCTGGAGGGCAGCATCGATCGGCGTCGAATCGAAGCTCTGCTCACCGACGTGTTGGAACGACAAGGCCAGCAGGGCGACACGGTCGTACCGGCGAGTGAGACCATCGCGCTGGCGCTCGAGGTGCCACTCGCCCAGCCGCCCGCACTGCCACGGACCGTCCTTGCCGGCCTCGATCTGGACCACGACGGCATTAACGAGTGGACCGAGTGGTCACCGCTGACAAGCGTGCCCCTCGCGGACGGCACTGCTGCGTACAAGCTCACGAGGTTCGACGAAACTTCCTCCGTCATCCGGGACTGGATCAGAGCTCAGGAAGAACTGGGCAGCCTCGGTCCGGTCACTGACGCCAGGCAGACGTTGGACGGCGCTCTCGGTCGCAACCAGAACGTCACGGGAGAGCTGGACGAACTGGAGGAGCGTGCTCGCACCGAAAAAGCCGCCGGTCTTTCGGCGCTGCATGACGCGCCGCTCTCGGTGCTCATCGGGTCGGCGGGAACCGGCAAGACCACGCTGCTGCGCGCCTTGGTCGAGTACCCCGGAGTCGCTGCGGGCAGTGTGCTGCTCCTCGCGCCCACCGGCAAGGCGAAGGTCCAGCTGGAAGCCAAGGTCAAGCTGCCCGCCAAGACGCTGGCGTCACACCTGAGCGCCACCCGCAGGTATGACGGGGAGACCGGCCGGTACCTCGTGTGGGGAGACCAGCAACCGCGGCACAACTACGCCTTGGTAGTGATCGACGAGGCGTCGATGCTCACCGAGGAGATGCTCGCATCCACCCTCGATTCCTTCGCCGGGGTCAAACGGCTCATCCTCGTCGGCGACCCTCGGCAACTCCCACCAATCGGCGCAGGCCGCCCCTTCGTCGACCTCGTCAACAAGCTCCGCCCTGACGGTTTCAGTGACTGGGTGCGGGTGGCGCCGGGCTATGTCGAGCTCCAGGTGCCTCGACGGCAGCTCGCTGACGGGACCCACGGAATCCGACACGACCTGGAACTGGCAGCCTGGTTCGGCGACAACACCCGTGGGGCAGGTGACGAAGCCATCTGGGCGGATCTGGCAGCCAGCCCTGACCTCCCCAGTGTGCGATACGTGCCCTGGGGCAGCAGGACTGCCGTCGAGGCACTGACCGACGAGCTCGAGCACAACTTGGCTCTCGACGGCGACCCGGACCCGGCGCGCGCCTTCGCACTCACCTACGGCGGCGTCATCAACGACGGCTACCTCAACTGGCAGGTGGGCGCGGGAGGACATGCCGAGGACTGGCAGATTCTCTCCCCGACTCGCTCCCGGGCGTTCGGTACGGTCGAACTCAACCGCCACATCAAGCGCACGTACCGGTCGAGCGACACAGAGTGGGCACAGCACTCCCGTCGCGCCAACATCCCGAAACCAATCGGACCCGAGCTGATCGTTCGCGGCGACAAGGTCATGCAGACCACCAACAAGCGCCTGAACGCATGGCCCAAGCAGAACGCGATGAACTACGTGGCGAACGGCGAGATTGGCGTCGCGATCGGACGCGTCACACCGGCGACGAAGGTGCCCAAGTCCCAACTCAAGCTCAACGTCGAATTCTCCTCACAAGCAGGGTTCCAGTACTCGTACTGGCCGACGGACTCCGATGACGCGCCACTGGAACTGGCATGGGCAGTCACGGTCCACAAGTCGCAGGGATCCGAATTCGGCACGACCTTCCTCATCCTCCCCGCCCGGGCGAACGTCTCCCGGGAGCTCATGTACACCGCTCTTACCAGACAGAAGGACAAGATCGTCATCCTCCATGAGGGCACGCTCTCCGAGCTGCGCGACCTTGCACAGCCCTGGCGCTCGGAGACGGCCCGACGGCTGACCGACCTGTTCGACGCGCCACACCCGGTAGCGCTCGAGATTCGGGGAACAGCTCGCCGCTTCGACCGCAAGCTCATGCATGTGTCAGCGAGTGGCATCCCGATGGCGTCGAAGAACGAGGTCATCATCGCTGGCATCCTCGACCAGCTCGCCCCAGGCCACTGGCAATACGAGGGGCCTTTCACCGGTTCCGACGGCCGCGTCGTCCTGCCC
This sequence comes from Streptomyces sp. S4.7, assembly GCF_010384365.1. Taxonomy (NCBI): domain Bacteria; kingdom Bacillati; phylum Actinomycetota; class Actinomycetes; order Kitasatosporales; family Streptomycetaceae; genus Streptomyces; species Streptomyces sp. S4.7. The sequence continues at coordinate 3,024,338 of NZ_CP048397.1, forward strand.
GATTTCACGGTCTCGACCCTCGATGGCCGCACGGTCTACTGGGAGCACGCAGGCATGCTCGACCTACCCGACTATGCCCGGAAATGGGAGCTCAAGAAGGCCTGGTACGCAGAGAACGGCATCCTTCCGCACAGTCAAGGCGGCGGACAGAACGGTTCACTCATGTGGACGGACGATCTCAACGGCGCTGATGCGCAAGCCTGGCTGGCCTTCGCCTCAGAGGTTCTGGGAGCACTGCCTGCCACGCTGCCGGCCCAAGGAGGCAACCGGCCTGGCCCAGCACGGAGGGCCGCCAAGAAGACAGCCCAACGGCGCCCCACCTCCAAGTGATGAGGAATTCTCCCCGCGGGGGCGCTCACGTCAGGCAGTCGAAGATCGACACACCGCAAGGCCGCAGGAGCCCGGCTCGCGGTCGGCACCGATGTGCAACTACTCGTAGTCGAGCCTGAGGAAGCGTGCCGGCTCGGCGAGGACCGTGCCGGCTCCCTTCTCGTCCGTCATGCGTGCAGCGAGGGTGGCTTCGGCCAGTCGGGGCGGGAGTGCTTCTCCGAACTTGAGGCCACGAACCGCCCTGCTGCTGACATCAGGCAGGCACAGCCCCGCCGCAGCATCCGCGCGGGCCGTCTGCCAGAGCTGAGGCGTGAGGTCGTCGCGCAGCCTGACCCACTGGTCGCTGACCCGTCGGTGCGGGGCGGCCACCGAGGCCAGCGAGGCGGCCAGCGTGGCGTTGGCGCGGTGGCCCGCCCAGGTCCACCAGCGGACGTCGCCGTCACTGTGCCTGCTGATCACCGTGCCGCCGGGGTGGACGGCGTGCAGGTGGACGTCACGCGCTTCGGCGAGTTTCGCCGTGGCACGCGCGGTGAGGCGGACCGGTGGATCCTGGCCGAGAAGTATGTCCCGGGCGGCGCGGGACAGGGCGAAGGAGCGGATGCGTTCTCCGCCGAACCCGCTCCAACGGGCACGCCCGCCCTCGTCAGCCGGTTCCACGAAGCAGCGCTTGCGTGTCCAGTCGATGTAGGTCACCAGCCAGTTGCGGCCTGCGAGAAGCAGCTTGCGCGGGCCCTCGATCTCCTCGGTGAGCAGATCGGGGTCGGTGCGGCCGATCTCGTTGCGGCCGTTGAGCACGGTGAACTCCGGCGGGGTGGTGAACATGGCCGTCAGATTCATGAAGTGTCTGTGCCCGTAGCGCCGTTCGGCCTCCGGGCCGATGAATAGCAGTCCGCCGCCCTGATCCAGGTACCCCTCCTCGACCAGGTGGCGGACGACGGGCAGCGCGCCCGGCCCGAACGGGCCCATGCCACCCCACCACTCCTGCCAGAGGTTCTCCCCAACCCGGTGCTCCTGGAGACACAGGGCCAGTAGCTGCTGTGCCACCAGGTGACGCGGCTCGGGCGGCGCCACGACGGGCTCGACCCAGCCACGGGACCACTGCAGCAGAAGTGCCGCTGAGGCGAGCAGTCCTTCGGGTTCGAGCGCGAGGAAGAGGCAGTTGCGTGTGGTGCCGGTCCGGCGTCCGGTGCGGCCGATGCGCTGGAGGAAGGAGGCGACCGTGGACGGCGCGTCGAGCTGAATGACGCGGTCCAGGTCGCCCACGTCGATACCGAGTTCCAGGGTGCTGGTGGAGACGATCACACAGTCGCGTGCGTCGGCGAAGGCTTCTTCAGCCCGCCGCCGTTCGTCCACGGACAGCGAGGGGTGGGGCAGGAACGTCGTGACGCCTTTCAGGCGCAGTTGCTCACCCAGCTCTTCCCCGCGCTCACACGAGCCGTCCGAGATGGCTGACAGCAAGATCATGAAGCTTCGGCGCACGCTCCATCAGAGCGGCGTCGTTGAGATGATCGAGGCCCAGTTTGCAGGGCTGCCGGGCCCGCCCGGATACCCCGTCCGTCTGGTTCTGCTCGGTCTGGTCTGCGCGAGCTACGAGAGGACCAGCGGCAACCTCGACGACGCCTTCGAGATCATGACGTTCGGCACCAGCGAGCGGTTGCGCGCCCACCTCTCCATCCCGACCTGCGACATCGACGACCAGGACGCGGTCAACGCGCTCTACAACCGCTTCCACCGTGCCTGGACCCGCATGAACCGACCGCTGGACGCTGCACCGCACCAGCGCCGCAGTCGGCTCCCCAGGGCGGCAGGCCTCAAAGTGGCCGCTCAGTGGAACGGTGAACACGGACAGCCCGCTCTCCGCCGTCTGGAAGAACTCGCCAACCGGCTGGTCACCGCCCCGGTCCGCATCGCCTTCGTGAAAGGTCTGATGCGTCACTGGCGCGGCGACACTGCCATCGACACCACCTGCGTGCCAACTTGGGCCCGTCCCCACACGCGCAAGCGCTCTGCTCTGGAGGCGAGCGCGAACTGGCATTACAAGGGGGGCGGCGACCGGGAGTTCGGCTACAGCGCCACGCTCGCCATCGCGGCCCACGCCGACCCGGACCGAGCCGGCCGTTACCCACAGCTGATCCTCGGCATGGTGCTGCACACGCCGGAGAAGGACATGGGCCGCCACGCCCACTACGTCAGCGCTGTGCTGGCGCAGCTCACCGAGCTCCGTGGCTTCACAGCGGCCGACCGCGCCTATACCAAACTCCTCCCTGAGAACTTTCACCGGCCGATGCGCGCCCTCGGCTACATGCCCGTGCTCGACTTCACTGAGCCCCAGGTCACCTCCGCCAGGGCGGAAGGCCATCACCAGGGCGCGATCACGAAAGTCGGCCGGCTCTTCTGCCCCCTCACGCCACGCCGCTTGCTCGACCTGTACTCGCAGATCCGCAGCGCCAAGAACGAGCGTGAACGCATCCCGCTTCGAGAGCGGCTGCAGGAGATCGAGGCGTACGCACTCACCCGTAAGGACACACTCGACGATCGCGGAACCGAGCGGTTCGCCTGCCCCATCACCAAGCTCAACTGCCCCTGGGCACAGGAGCGTGAGGGCCGCGCCGCACCACCGAAGAAGGGGCCCGTACCGGTCGTCATCAACCTCGATGCCCACAGGGAGCGCACCGCGCACCCCGCCAGCCGGCCCACCGTAGAGCCCCCGACCCTGCCGCTCGCCGAACGCCCCAAGTGCTGCCGCCAGTCCTCCGTCACCGTGCAAGCACACGTCATGCCCCGCACACGGCAGGAACTTTCCTGGCAGACGCCTTCCTGGGCCCTCGCCTACCAGACCCTGCGCGCCCACATCGAGGGCGGCAACGGGCGGCTCAAGTCCGTCGACTCCGCCCTGCACGCCCGCGAGAGACGCCAGCCCCGCGGACGCGTCGCCCAGACACTCCTGTCCGCCATCACCGTCATGGTCCACAACATCAAGGAGATCGAGCAGTACCTGGTCGCCAGCAAGAAGAGCGCGATCACCGGCCTCGACCTCGAGCCGAACGATGTTTTTCTGTCCTACCCGACGATCAGCTTGACGGTCTCGCCCCGCTCCCAGGCGCTGAGCCGTAGCCCCTGAGCGGGCACGTTCCGGGTAATTGAAGATCGACACGTCGCGAGACCGCAGGAGCCTGCCTCCACGCCTGCGGTCCCCGCAGCATGTCCGCATCCCGCCCCCCGGTCCGTTCCGACGCGGACCGCCGCGCTTCCCGGCGGCCCGGCAGGCTGACTTTCACACAAGCAGGAGCTCAAACGACGAGATCCCGGTCAGACGATGACCGTCTGACCGGGATCTCGTGAACCGTTCCGGGATGAACCCGTGAACGGCCCTTGCCGTGGACCTGTGGGGATTTGAACCCCAGACCCCCTCGATGCGAACGAGGTGCGCTACCAGACTGCGCCACAGGCCCTTGCGACGAGTGAAACTTTAGCACCCCCGTCGGGCTGCTTGGAAATCAGTTCCGTGCTGGTCACTCGTTGGCGGCGCGGGGGCGGTCGCCGTCGTCGTACTGGTCGAACAGGGGGGTCCGGCTGCGGCGCTGGAGTGGCGGGGTGTGGCGGGGGGCGGGGGGTTCGGGGGCCGCCGGTTCCGCGGGGGCCGGTTCGGCCGTGGAGGAGCGGGCCGCGCTCCAGGTCTCCGGGTCGCTGACGTTCACGCCGCTGCTCGCGCGCGGGGCGACGGGGGCCGTCACGTACGTCGGGAGAGGGACCGGGACCGGCTCCCAGCTGTCACCGCGGGCCGGGCCGCGCTCGCGCTGCTGGTCGACCCATTCGGCGTGGTCCGTCTGCTCGACCAGGGCGCGGCGGCCGGCCTCCTGCGGGGAGACCGAGGGGGCCGGTTCCGGGGCGGGGCGAGGTTCGGGCTCCTCGTCCGGCTCGGCCGGGGCCGAGACCTGGTGGTGCCGGCGGGGGCGGTTCTCGCGCAGGCGCTGCGCGGCGATCTCGGCTCTGCGACGGTCCATGGTGAAGACGAAGCGGCGCCGCTCCTGGGCGCGCAGATGCACGATGTAGACGCTGAGAAGTATGGCGGGGACACCCGGCGCCCACAGGAAGGCGAGTCCCTGGACGCCGGCGACGACCGCGCCGATCGTGAAAGCGAGGAAGAGCACCACGGTGGTGCGCCGGCGGCGGGCGAGGACCTGCGAGCGCTGGGCACGGCGGGCGCGTTCGGCCGCCGCGCCGGAAGGACGTGGCCGCCGTTCGGGGGCCGGACGGGCCGGAGCGGGGGTGGGGGCGTGCGCCGGGTCGGACGCGGCGGCCGGTGCGGGCGCCGGGCGTTTCGACGGCGCAGGGATCTCCAGCCTGGCTTCCGTACGGGCCGCGGGCGCGGAGAAGGACCGGACGTCGACGGAGCTCGTCGGCTCCGCCGCGGCGTCCGGTCCGTCGTCGGGCCCGGCCTCCTCGGTGGTGCGGTCCTGCAACTCCTTGGCGTACCGGCGCTCCATCCCCGCCCGTCCGGACAGCAGCCGGATGGCGGTGCTGAAGCGTTCCGTAGGACGGGCTTCGTTGAGCTCGTCCTGCCTGCGGAGCCACATCGGTACCAAGTAGGCGGCCCAGGCCCCGACGATGACTGCGTAGATGAGGCCGCTGCTGCTCACGGTTCACACCGTAGAGGTCTACGCGCGAGGGGATCCGCCAATTGAGCCGGTGTGTCGCACGATCTGGCTGATATCACGGACTTTTTTTGTGATTGTTCGGATCACTTGATGGTCGGATGGCGACTATTATCGAACACTTATTTTATTTCTGTGGCGTTCCAGGTCGCGCCTGGTGCCAGCGGTGGAGGAGTCCTTCCGGTACTTCCTCGGCCGTGAGGGAGAAGACCAGATGGTCCCGCCAGGCCCCGTCGATGTGCAGATAGCGGGGCCGGGTCCCTTCCTCGCGGAATCCGAGTTTCTCCACGACGCGGCGGCTTGGTCCGTTCTCGGGGCGAATGCACACCTCGATCCGGTGCATCCCGGCCATACGGAAACAGTGGTCGACGGCGAGAGCCACGGCCGTCGGCATGACGCCGCGTCCCGCGACGTCGCGGTCCACCCAGTAGCCGACATGGCCCGAGCACATCGAGCCCCAGGTGATCCCGGCCACGGTCAACTGGCCGACGAGGCGCCCCTGGTACTCGATGACGAACGGCAGCATCCGCCCCGCGTTCGCCTCGGCGCGCAGATGACGGACCATCTGCCGGTACGTCGGGCGCTGGGCCACCGGGGCACCGGGGGGCGGCGGCGGGATCGTCGCCTCCCACGGCCGCAGCCACTCGCGGTTGCGCCGGTTGACCTCGCGCCAGGCCCGTTGATCGCGCGACCTTATGGGGCGCAGGACGACGTCGCCGTCCACCAGCGCCACGGGCCAGAAGGGGTGGTTCATCCGTCACTACGCGGGTGATCGCCGCCGTGGATCTGGTCGACGGCGTGGACGAGCAGTCGGCCGAGGACGGCGAGCCCGTCCCGTACACCGCCGGAGGAACCCGGCAGATTCACGATCAGGGTCCGGTCCGCGACGCCCGCGAGGCCCCGCGAGAGCGCGGCCGTGGGGACCTTCCGGGCGCCCTCGGCGCGGATCGCCTCGGGGATGCCGGGGATCTCGCGGTCCAGCACGCGGCGGGTGGCCTCGGGGGTGCGGTCGGTGGGCGAGACGCCGGTGCCGCCGGTGGTCAGGATGACGGCGTACCCGGCGGCGACCCCCTCGCGCAGGGCCTGCTCGACCGGGTCGCCGTCGGGCACGACCAGCGGACCCTGGACCGAGAAGCCCAGCTCCCCGAGGGCGTTCGCGATGATCGGGCCTCCGGTGTCCGCGTACACACCGGCCGCCGCGCGGTTGGACGCGGTGACGACGAGGGCGCGGTACGGCCGGCTCGCCCGCGGCGCGGGGGCCGCGGGGCCACTTTCGGCGGAAGTCATGCCGTGCCCCTCTCCGGGGTCCCGTTCGGCAGCGGCCGGGTCTCCGGCGGCGTGTCCGGCGGTGCTTCCGGTTCCGGTGCCCGGCGAGACCAGGGGCCCGACTTTCCGCCGGTCTTCTCCTCGACCCGTACGTCCGTGATCACCGCGCCCTTGTCGACGGCCTTCACCATGTCGACCACCGTCAGCGCCGCGACCGAGACCGCGGTCAGGGCCTCCATCTCCACGCCCGTGCGGTCCGTGGTCCGCACCGTCGCCAGGATCTTTACCGCTTCGTCCGTGACGGCGAGGTCGAGCGTGACTCCGGAGAGAGCCAGCGGGTGGCAGAGCGGGATCAGCTCCGGGGTCCGCTTCGCGCCCATGATGCCCGCGATCCGGGCGGTGGCCAGGGCGTCACCCTTGGGCACCCCCTCGCCCCGCAGCAGTTCGACCACGCGCGGCGACACCAGCACCCGGCCGCTCGCGGCGGCGGTGCGCGCGGTGACCTCCTTGGCGGAGACGTCGACCATGCGGGCCGCGCCCGCCTCGTCGATATGCGTCAGTCGGCCTTGTCCAGAAGGTCCGGGGGTCTCCCCCCGGGAAAACGCAGTCATCGCTGTGGCGCTCCCGGTCCGGGCCCGGCGGGGCCTGTCTGGGCAGACACGCTACCGCCACCGCGCGCCCCTCAGCCGAGCAGCACCACGTCGACCTCGCTTCCGGGCTCCATCGAGGTCGCCTCCTCGGGCAGCACGATGAGCGCGTCGGCGTGGGCGAGGGCGGCGACGAGATGCGAACCGGCGCCGCCGACGGGGGCGGCCGTGCCCGCCTCGGCGTCGTACGTACCGCGCAGGAACTGGCGACGGCCGGCCGGGGACCTCAGCGGCGCGTCGGCCTTCAGCGTGGCGCGGACCGTCGGTCGGTGGACGTCCTCGCGGCCCATGAGCGCGCGGATCGCGGGGCGTACGAACAGCTCGAAGGACACGTAGGACGAGACGGGGTTGCCGGGGAGGGCGAGCAGCGGGGTGTGCTCGGGGCCGATGGAGCCGAAGCCCTGGGGCTTGCCCGGCTGCATCGCGAGCTTGCGGAAGTCGATGCCGCTGCCCGGCTCGTCCTCGTCTCCCACGGAGGACAGCGCCTCCTTGACCACGTCGTACGCCCCGACGCTGACACCGCCGGTCGTCACGATCATGTCCGCGCGGATCAGCTGGTCCTCGATGGTGGACCGGAGGGTGTCCGCGTCGTCGGTGACCGCGCCCACCCGGTACGCGATGGCGCCGGCGTCCCGCGCGGCGGCCGTGAGCGCGAAGCTGTTGGAGTCGTAGATCTGGCCCTCGCCCAACGCCTCGCCGGGCTGGACCAGTTCGCTGCCGGTCGACAGGACCACGACGCGCGGACGCGGGTGGACCCGGACGGTCGCGCGGCCGATGGCGGACAGCAGGCCGATCTGCGGCGGTCCCAGGATCGTGCCGGCCTCCAGGGCGAGGTCTCCGGCCTGTACGTCGCTGCCGCGCGCGCGGACATGGGCGCGGGCCTCGACCGGGCGGTACACCCGGACCTCGCCGCTCGCGCCCTCGGGGGCGGAGCCGGCCGGGCGCATGGAGGTGGCGGCTCCGCCGCCCGTACCGCCGTCGGTCCATTCGACGGGGACGACGGCCTCGGCGCCCGGTGGCAGCGGTGCGCCGGTCATGATCCGGGCGGCCTGCCCGGGGCCGACGCGGGGCGGGGAGCCGCCCCCCGCCGCGACATCGCCGATGACCGCCAGGACGGCCGGGAACTCCGCGTCGGCGCGCGACACGTCGGCCGTACGGACCGCGTAGCCGTCCATGGAGCTGTTGTCGAAGGGCGGCAGGGCCACCGGCACCGTGACGTCCTCGACGAGGACGCAGCCCTGGGCGTCGGGCAGTTGCAGCTCGATCGGGTCCAGCGGGCGGACCGTGGCGAGGATGTCCGCCAGGTGCTCGTCGACCGTCCAGAGCCGTCCCTGCCCGGAGACAGGTGCGGGTGCCGGTGTCGCCGTACTGCTCAAGTTCCTACATCTCCTCGGTGACGTAACTGCGGAGCCAGGCCCGGAAGTCCGGTCCCAGGTCTTCACGTTCGCACGCGAGTCTGACAATGGCACGCAGATAGTCACCGCGGTCACCCGTGTCATAGCGGCGTCCCTTGAAGACCACTCCGTGGACCGGGCCGCCGACCTTCTCGTCGGCGGACAGCTGCTGGAGGGCGTCGGTGAGCTGGATCTCGCCGCCGCGGCCCGGCTCGGTCTTGCGCAGTATCTCGAAGACGGCGGGGTCGAGGACGTAGCGGCCGATGATGGCGTAGTTGCTGGGCGCGTCGGCGCGGTCGGGCTTCTCGACCAGGTCGTGCACCTTGACCACGTCGCCGTAGGCGGTGGGCTCGACGGCGGCGCATCCGTAGAGGTGGATCTGGTCCGGCTCGACCTCCATCAGGGCGATGACGCTGCCGCCCTCGTTCTCCTGGATCTCGACCATGCGGGACAGCAGCGGGTCGCGCGGGTCGATCAGGTCGTCGCCGAGGAGCACCGCGAAGGGCTGGTCGCCGACGTGCGGGGCGGCGCACAGGACGGCGTGGCCGAGGCCCTTGGGGTCGCCCTGCCGGACGTAGTGCATGGTGGCCAGGTCGCTGGACTCCTGCACCTTGGCGAGGCGTTCGGTGTCTCCCTTTCGGGTGAGCGCCTCCTCCAGCTCGTAGTTGCGGTCGAAGTGGTCTTCCAGGGGACGCTTGTTGCGTCCGGTGACCATGAGAACGTCGGAGAGCCCGGCCATCACGGCTTCCTCGACCACGTACTGGATCGCGGGCTTGTCGACGACAGGCAGCATCTCTTTGGGAGTGGCCTTGGTGACGGGGAGGAAGCGTGTTCCGAGACCTGCTGCGGGGATGACAGCCTTGCTGATCCTGGGGGGCGACTGAGTCATGCCGAGCACCATATCCGTCACGGATGAGGGGAAGATGTGGCTCCGGTTAACTTTCCCTCCATACATACACATACGAAAGATTTGCGAAGTCCGGTGAGCACTGACATGTCGGGAAAGTCAGCCCTACGGCGGGAGCTTCTCGCCGCGCGGCGCCTTCTTTCGGAGGAGGACGTCCGGGGCGCCGCCGCGGTTCTCGCCCGGCGGGCGCTGGATCTTCCCGAACTCGCGGCGGCCGGGACCGTCGCCGCGTACGTCTCGGTGGGAAGCGAGCCGGGCACGCGCGCGCTGCTCGACGCGCTGCGGGAGCGGGGGGTGCGCGTCCTCCTGCCGGTGCTGCTGCCGGACGACGATCTGGACTGGGCGGCGTACGACGGGGCGGAGCGGCTGGTGCGCGCGGGGCGTGGGCTGCTGGAGCCGGACGGTGCGCGGCTCGGCGTACGCGCGGTGCTTCAGGCGCGGGTGGTGCTGCTGCCCGGGCTCGCCGTGGACGGGCGCGGGATGCGGCTGGGGCGGGGCGGCGGGTCGTACGACCGGGTGCTGGCGCGGCTGGAGCAGGCGGCGACGGGCGGGCGTGTGGACGCGGGGTCGGCTCTCGCGGTGCTTCTGTACGACCACGAGGTGGTCGAGCGGGTCCCGGAGGAGCCGCACGACCGCCCCGTGCACGTGGTGGTGACTCCGGGCGGGACACGGCGCTTCACCGGGAACTGAGAGGCCCGCCAGGCCGGTGCATCCGGCGGGGCGGGCCCTCGCGTCCCGCGCTCTACGGGGCGAGCGTCAGGGTGTCTCCCGTGCTCTCCTCCACGGCTCTGCTGCTGAACGACCAGTCGAGCAGCTCGCCCTTGGCCCATTTGTCCGTCTGGTCGGTGTAGTTCGCGCTGTACGCGTGCCCCGAGGCACCCGTCAGATTGATCCAGCGGGACTTGTCCCAGTCACCGACGTTGACCACCATCCGCATCGACGGCACCCACATGACCTCGTAGCCGCCGGCCGCGTTCCAGCCCGTGGCGTTGACCGCCGCCTCGCCGCCGCCCAGATTCCACGGGCCCCGGTTGAGCAGGGTCCGCACGACGCCGGGGCCCTCCGTACCGAGGGTCTGGTTCTCCAGGGTCAGCTGGTGCAGCCGGCCCCAGCTCCAGGTGGAGACGTCCTTGCCGAGCTTGGCGGTCAGCTCCCAGCGCGCGTCCGTGAGGGCGCGCAGCAGGAGCTCGTCGCGGGTCTTGGCGGCCTTCTCCGTACGGGTCTTCGGGGCCTGCCACCACTCGTTGTCCTCGTCCTTGAGAATCTTGCGGGTGATCTCGGACCAGCGGTCGCCGCCGTCCGGCTGCGCCGAGTCCGCGGAGCGCTTGCCGCACTCCTGCACCAGCTCCGCGAGGTCGTCGACGGGCCCCGTGCTGTCGGCGGGGCGCACGGTGAGGCACTCGCCCTTGACGCGCATCTCCTTGGGAAGCTTGTTCCCGTAGGCGAGCTTGAGGACGTTGCGCCAGACGCCGTTGAAGTACGCGGCCGCCGCCGAGTCCGGCTCCTGGGTGTAGTCCCAGCCTTCGAGGAGCTTCTGGGCCTCGCGTACGGAGGGGTCCGCGACATCGATCTTCAGCAGATGCGGCATGAGCAGCGTGGCGATCTCGCTGCGGTTGTCGGTCTGCATGGTGCGCATGTCGTCGGTGGAGATCTTGCCGCCGTCCTTGATCTTCGACTTTATGAGGTCGTTGATCCGCTGGCTGCGGGCGCCGTAGCCCCAGTCCTCGGTCAGCGGGTGCGGATAGTCGTCCTTGTCGATGACGGCCTGGTTGGCGGTGACGATGTAGCCGCGCTTCGGGTTCTCCTCGTAAGGAAGCTCGTCGAAGGAGACGTAGCCCTCCCAGCGGTACTCCGGGTCCCAGCCGGGGGCGGGGACCGAGCCGTCGCCCTCGGCGCGGATCGGGATCCGGCCGGGCGCCTGGTAGCCGATGTTGCCCTTGGTGTCGGCGTAGATCAGGTTCTGCGAGGGGACCTCGAAGAACTCGGCGGCCTTGCGGAACTGGGCGAAGTCCTTGGCTTTGTCGAGCTCGAAGACCGCGTCCATGGACCTGCCGGGCTTGAGGGCGGTCCACTGGAGCGAGACCGCGTACCCCTCACCGCGGTCGGGGGCCGCGTTGTTGACGGGGGCCTTGTCGCCGACTCTGCGCAGTTCCGCGTTGCGGTCGGAGACCACCGGGCCGCGGCCGGTGGAACGGACCGTGATGGTCTGGCTCTTGGCCCCGGCGATCTTGATCGTTTCCTGACGGGTCGTGAACTTCTTCTGCTCGTCCCCGTACTGATAGGTGTCGCCGTTGACCTTCTCCAGATAGAGGTCGGTCACGTCGGCGCCGAGGTTGGTCATGCCCCAGGCGATGTCCTTGTTGTGGCCGATTATGACGCCCGGCATTCCGGCGAAGGTGTAGCCGGCGACGTCGTACTGGCAGTCCTTGGTGAAGCTGCGGCAGTGCAGGCCCATCTGGTACCAGACGGAGGGCAGCTGGGGCGCGAGGTGCGGGTCGTTGGCGAGCAGTGGCTTGCCGGTTGTCGTGTACTCCCCGGAGACGACCCAGGAGTTGGACCCGATGCCGCTGCCGCTGGGGCCGAGGAGGGCGGGGATCTCGTCGAGGGTGCCCGAGAGGGCGTCGAGCTGGGACTCCAGGCCCTGGGTGGCGTCGCCGGGGTCCGTGCCTGTGCCGGTTCCTGTGCCGGTTCCCGTGCCGGCGCCGAGCCCGGTGCCGCTTCCCGTACCCGTGCCTGTCCCCGTACCCGTGCCGTCACCCGTCGCGTCGCCCGGCTCGGCCTTGGGGTCGTACTGCCCGGTGAGCGGATCGACCGCGCCCTCGGTGACGATCGGCTGGTTCCGGCCGTACGGATACGACGGGTACAGGTCCTCGATCTGCTTCTCGTCCATCCTGCTCGTGAGCAGCGAACGGTCGATCTCGTCCTGCATGTTGGAGCGCAGGTCCCACGCCATCGCCTTGAGCCAGGCCACCGAGTCGACGGGGGTCCACTTCTCCGGCTTGTAGTCGTTGATGAAGTTCAGGGCGGCGTACTCGACGGAGATGTCCTTGCCGTCACGCCCCTTGAGGTAGTCGTTGACACCGTCCGCGTAGGACTGGAGGTTCTTCTTCGTCTCGTCCGAGAGCTTGGTGTCGTACTCCTCCTGGGCCACCTGCCGCCAGCCGAGCGTGCGCAGGAATTCGTCCGTCGCGACCTGACCCTTGCCGAACATCTCGGAGAGCCGGCCCGAGGTCATGTGACGCCGGACGTCCATCTCCCAGAAGCGGTCCTGCGCCTGGACGTAGCCCTGCGCCCGGAAGAGGTCCCGGTCTGTGTTGGCGTAGATCTGCGGGATGCCGTAGCTGTCGCGCTTGACCTCGACCCGGCCGTCGAGTCCCGGCACCTTGATCGTGCCGGTGGTCTGCGGGAGCGAGGCACGCACGGTGCTGACGCCCCAGTAGGCGCCGTAGCCAACGCCTGCTACCAGAGCCAGGACCAGGACGATCACGACAAGACGGGCGCGTCGCCCCTTCTTTTTGGTGGCAGGGGGCGTTGAGTTGGCGGGCATCGCTGTCCTTCGAGGGGCAGGTGGTCCTGGAATGCTGCAGCAACCATAGGCGCAGCCGTTCACTCGCCCCGACGCGGTGTCACTAGTACGACCCGGAGTACGACCTGGCGGGACTCCTCGGACGATCACACAGGGAATCACGGGATCGATCGCACGAACGATCGATCGCGTCAAGAAAACGTTAAAGATTAGGTAAGGTAACGAAGTGCCGACGGCCGGAGAACCGATCCGGTGCGCGCGAGGGGAAGGATCGGCCGCTGACTGTCCACCAGCTCAATGAACTCCTGCTCATCTGCTCGCTCGTGCTGCTGATCGCCGTCGCCGCGGTACGGATCTCGTCCCGGAGCGGGCTTCCCAGCCTGCTGCTCTACCTCGGGATCGGCGTCGTCATGGGGCAGGACGGCATCTTCAACGTCGAGTTCGACAACGCCGAGCTGACGCAGGTGATCGGGTACGCCGCCCTGGTCGTGATCCTCGCCGAGGGTGGTCTCGGCGCCAAGTGGAAAGAGGCGAAACCAGCGCTGCCGGCCGCCGTCGCGCTGTCGACCGTCGGTGTCGCGGTGAGCGTGGGCGTCACCGCGTCCGCCGCGCACTACCTCGTCGGCCTGGACTGGCGGCAGGCGCTGATCATCGGCGCCGTCGTCTCGTCCACGGACGCCGCCGCGGTCTTCTCCGTACTGAGGAGGATTCCGCTGCCTTCGAGGGTGACGGGCGCTCTGGAGGCGGAGTCGGGCTTCAACGACGCCCCCGTCGTGATCATGGTGGTGGCTCTGTCTACGGCCGGACCGGTGGAGCACTGGTACGTACTCGTGGGCGAGATCGCCCTGGAGCTGGCCATCGGCGCCGCCATCGGCCTCGCGGTGGGCTGGCTGGGCGCCTTCGGGCTGCGGCGCGTTGCCCTGCCGGCCTCCGGCCTGTACCCGATCGCCGTGATGGCCATCGCGGTCGTCGCGTACGCGGCCGGGGCCATGGCCCACGGCAGCGGGTTCCTCGCCGTGTACCTGGCCTCCATGCTGCTGGGGAACTCCAAGCTCCCGCACGCTCCCGCGACCCGCGGCTTCGCGGAGGGGCTGGGCTGGCTCGCGCAGATCGGCATGTTCGTCCTGCTCGGACTGCTGGTGACGCCGCACGAACTGGGCGACGACTTCTGGCCCGCGGTGATAGTGGGTCTGGTGCTGACCGTGGTGGCGCGGCCCTTGTCCGTACTGGTCAGCCTCGCGCCGTTCCGCATCCCGTGGCGGGAGAAGGCGCTGATGTCGTGGGCGGGGCTGCGTGGCGCCGTACCCATCGTCATGGCGACCATCCCGATGGTCTCGGGGATCGAGGGCAGCCACCGGATCTTCAACATCGTCTTCGTGCTGGTCGTCGTGTACACGCTGGTGCAGGGCCCGACGCTGCCCTGGGTCGCCGGGAAGCTGCACCTGGGCGACCCCGCGGGGGCGGCCGACCTCGGTGTCGAGTCGGCGCCGCTGGAGCGGCTGCGCGGCCATCTGCTGTCCGTCGCCATCCCGGACCGGTCGAAGATGCACGGCGTGGAGGTCGGCGAGCTGCGGCTGCCCCCGGGGTCGGCGGTCACGCTGGTCGTACGGGAGGACAAGAGCTTCGTACCGGGGCCGTCCACCGTGCTCCGGCGGGGCGACGAGCTGCTGGTGGTGGCGACGGATCCGGTACGGGACGCGGCCGAGCGCCGTCTGCGGGCGGTCGGGCAGGGCGGCAAGCTGGCCGACTGGCTGGGTACGAACGGGACGGGCGGGGGTGGCGCGGGCGGGCCGGGCAGGAGGCCGGGAGCGCACGGGAAGCCCGGGAGCGGGGTCGGCGGGCTCGGACGAGGGCAGGACTGACGGCTGGGCCGGTCGGCGGGCCGGTCGGCGGGCCGGTCGGGTGGTGCCGGGTGAGGCCCGGTGGGTTGGCCGGGAATGGAAGGCAGGCCTGCCCGGAAGCGGCAATCACAGGTACGGGCCGGGATCCTCCAGGTGTTTCCCAGGTAGGATGAGGCCCGTGCCTGTCACGTCGAGGACTGTTTCCGACGTACCGATGTGACGGCACAGACTTGATCGACCTTGATCGACCAACTCTGCCTGACGCAGAGCTGGCGCGACCGTATGGCGGCCGTGGCGTCCCCTTCAGTGGACCCTGGGTATCTACCGCAGTTCCGCGCAAGAGGACAGCTCTCGGCCGCCCCCGCACGTCCGGGGGCGCCACCAGGCGGCAGAAAGGCAAGGACCGTGGTCAACACGGTCGACACCACCGCCGGCGCTCCCGAGGGGACGGCTCCGCGCCGCCCGGGTTACGGGCAGTTGCTGCGTACACCCGGCGCCTGGACGTTCCTGCTTCCCGGCTTCGCCGCGCGACAGCCCTTCGCGATGCTGACGATCGGCATCGTCCTACTCGTCCAGCACACCTCCGGTTCGTACGGCAGCGCGGGCATCGTCGCCGCCGTCACCGGTGTCTCCATGGCGCTCTTCGCGCCGCAGAACGGCAAGCTCGCCGACCGGTTCGGCCAGCGCGCGGTGCTGGTGCCCGGAGTGCTCCTGCACGCGGCCTCCGTCACCGCCCTGACGGTGCTCGCGCTGGCGGGCGCGCCCCTGTGGGCGCTGTTCGTCGCCGCCGTACCGACGGGCGCCTCGGTCCCGCAGGTGGGGCCGATGGTCCGGGCCCGCTGGGCGGCCTTGCTCGGCTCCTCCGAGGAGCGGGCGCGGCTGCTGCCGACGGCCGCCGCCTTCGAGTCCGTCACGGACGAGTTCACCTTCGTCATCGGGCCGGTCCTGGCGACCGCGCTGTGCACCGGTGTGCACCCGGCGGCCGGGCTGATCGCCGAGGGGGTGCTGACCCTGGCGGGCGGGCTGCTGTTCGCCGCGCGGAAGGGCACCCAGCCGAGGCCCGCGGGGCGGCGTGCGGGCGGCTCGAAGCGTACGAGCGGATCCGGTACCTCTACCGAGGCGCGCGCCTCGGCGCTGTCCGTACCCGGCGTACGCGTCCTGGCCGTGGTCTTCCTCGGCATCGGCTCGGTCTTCGGCGGGATGCAGGTCTCGCTCACGGCCTTCGCCGAGGAGATCGGCAACCCCGGCGCGAACGGCCTTCTGTACGGAGTCTTCGCCGCCGGCAACATGCTCGCCGGTATCGCGTGCGGTGCCGTCGCCTGGAAGATCGGGCCCCGCCGCCGGCTCATCGCCGGGTACGCGGGCCTGACACTGGCCGCCTCAGGGCTGTGGGCCGTGCACTCGGTACCCGCGCTCGCCGCACTCGGCCTGCTGGTCGGGCTCTGCATCGCGCCCGCGCTGATCAGCGGCTACACGCTGATCGAGCCGCTGGTCCCCGCCGGGGCCCGTACGGAGGCCTTCACGTGGCTGACGGGCTCGGTCGCGCTGGGCCAGGCGGGCGCGGTCACGGCCGCCGGGCAACTGGCGGACGCGCACGGCGCGAGCGCCGGGTTCGTGGTGCCCCTGGTGGGCACCGCGCTGGCCCTTGTCACGCTCGTCGCCCAGCGCTCGCGGCTCACGCCGAAGGCGCCGGGCCGCGTCGCCGCGCGTGGAATGGGTCACCGCGTGCCGGTGGCAGTGGACTGATCCAGCGGAATGCGTCAGTATGGAGCGTCGTTAGCACTCATTGAGTGAGAGTGCCAGGAGGAACAAGTGCCGACCTATCAGTACCAGTGCACCGAATGTGGCGAGGGCCTTGAGGCGGTGCAGAAATTCACCGACGATTCCCTCACCGTGTGCCCCGCGTGCGAAGGACGCCTGAAGAAGGTGTTCTCCGCGGTCGGCATCGTCTTCAAGGGCTCCGGTTTCTACCGGAACGACAGCCGCGGCTCGTCGTCGAGCAGCACGCCGGCCAAGGCGGGCGCGTCGAACGGCTCGGGTGAGTCGAGCGGTTCGAGCGACAAGTCGTCGGGTTCGTCGTCGTCGGACTCCAAGTCCGCGTCCACGTCCTCGACCGGGTCTTCGTCGTCCTCGTCCGGTTCGGGATCGTCCGGTTCGGGTTCCTCCGGCTCGAAGTCGAGCGCTTCGACCGGCAGCTCCAGCGGCTCCTCCGCCGCCTGATCGTCCGAATCCTTCTCCGGGACCCCGCCGTCCGGTACGGCGGGGTCCTCGGCGTACCCGCGCTCCCCCGCCCCGCCCACCCACGCGTGCCCTCCCGCGGGCCCCGCTAGGGTGATCGTCATGGCGACCAAGGCGAACGCAGAGGGCTCGGAGACCGCGGAGATCGGCGTCATCGGCGGCTCGGGTCTGTACTCATTCCTCGACGACGTGACCGAGGTCACCGTCGACACCCCCTACGGGGCGCCCAGCGACTCGCTGTTCATCGGCGATGTCGAGGGCAGGCGCGTCGCGTTCCTGCCCCGCCACGGGCGCGCGCACGACATCGCGCCGCACCGCATCAACTACCGCGCCAATCTGTGGGCGCTGCGGTCCGTCGGCGTACGGCAGGTGCTCGGCCCGTGCGCCGTGGGCGGACTGCGGGAGGAGTTCGGCCCGGGGACGCTGCTCGTGCCGGACCAGTTGGTGGACCGTACGAAGGCGCGCACCCAGACGTACTACGACGGGGTGCCGCTGCCCGGTGGCGGCGCTTCCAAGGTCGTCCACATCTCGCTGGCCGATCCCTACTGCCCCGAAGGGCGCCAGGCGGCGCTCGCCGCGGCGCGCGGCCGCGAGTGGGAGCCGGTGGACGGCGGGACGCTGGTCGTTGTCGAGGGACCGCGCTTCTCGACCCGCGCCGAATCACGGTGGCACGCGTCGATGGGCTGGTCGGTGGTCGGTATGACGGGTCACCCCGAGGCCGTGCTCGCCCGTGAACTGGGGCTCTGCTACACGTCGTTGACGCTCGTGACCGATCTGGACGCCGGGGCCGAGACGGGTGAGGGCGTCTCGCACGAGGAAGTGCTGAAGGTCTTCGCCTCCAATGTCGACCGGCTGCGCACGGTGCTGTTCGACACCGTGGGCGGATTGCAGGCGGGCGAGACTCGGGACTGCCTCTGCTCGCACGCGCTGGACGGCATCGACACGGGGCTTGAACTGCCGTAAACGCCTGGGACGGACCTCGTTCGGGTGAGCGAGATATTCACATCCGGGTAGTTGTCCACAGGCCTCGGCGGGATTCCGGCGGGACGTGGATCGTGAGGGGCGGTCAGCGAGAACTCCTCACGCCAGGTGGTGGTTGCCATGTCCCGTTCCCCTTCGCCCTCCCACGCCCCCTCCCGCTCCCTCTCCACCCGTCCCTCGGACCCGCCGCACTTCCCGCCCGTGCCGGTGCCCGCGTCCGTGGCCGCCGCGCCCGCGCCGTGCGGGGTGCCGGCGTTCGATCCGCTGCGGGTGCGCGGGGGCGGGCACCGGCTGCGCAGGGCCCTGCTCCGGCGGCGCCGGGCGATGGCGGCGGGGCTGGCGGTGACGGCCGCCGCGTTGGCGGCGTCGGGCGCGGGCGGCCCGGGTGTCGCGGCCGGGGCCGAGGAGCGCGCCGCGTCCCGCGCGGCGGCGCGTGGGGGTGGTGGTGCGCCGGGCGCGGGCGCTGCCGCCCAACCGGGCGCGGCCAAGCCCCGGTTGGTGACGGCTCCGGTGCGGATCGCGGATGTGGCGACGGTCCGGCTACTGCGACCGGGCGACCGGGTCGATGTGATCGCCGCCGCCCACTCCCCCGTGGGCGAGGAGTCGGACGCCCGGGTGATCGCGACGGGCGCGCTGGTGGACTCCGTCCCACGGGCTCTGGAGAGCGCGACCGACGGTGGGGCGCTGGTCCTGCTGAGCGTCGCGCGTGATGTCGCGGCGGAGTTGGCGGGCGCGAGCACGAACTCCCGGCTGGCGGTGACGCTGTGCTGAGCCGCCCGGCGCCGGCCTCCGCTTTTCGTCGTCGTACTGATGAGCACACTGGTCACACGAAAGCATGGGCGGATTGGACAGCTGGGGCACGAGTTGCCCAAGGTGTCAGGGCGATCGGCTGTCCCCGTCGCTGTCCCCACGGCAGATACGAAGAAGGGCTCACTGGTGAGCAAGGAGAAGGAGAGCGTGCTGGAGGGCTTCAAGGCCTTCCTGACGCGTGGCAACGTGATCGACCTCGCGGTCGCGGTGGTCATCGGCGCCGCGTTCACCAACGTGGTGAACTCCCTGGTGCAAGGCGTCATCAATCCGGTCGTCGGCGCGTTCGGCACCAAGAACCTGGACCGCTACACCTCGTGTCTGCGGTCCCCCTGCGAGACGAACGCGGCGGGCGAGGTGGTGTCGGGAATCCCGATCATGTGGGGGACGGTGCTGAGCTCGACCCTCAGCTTCCTGATCACCGCCGCCGTCGTGTACTTCCTGATGGTCCTGCCGATGGCCAAGTACCTGGCCAGGCGCGCCCGGCAGCAGGCCGCCAAGGAGCGGGTGGAGGAAGTGCTGGAGTTGACCGAGCTGGAGGTCCTGAAGGAGATCAGGGACGCCCTGGTGGCTCATCAGCGGGGGCCGGGGCCGAGCGCGCCCTAGCGTCGGCCGGGGCTCGGGGCACTCAGATGTGGTGGGGCGGCTTCTCGTCCAGGAAGCGGGCCAGGTCCGCGGCGCTGTCGCCGCTCGTGCCCTGCCGGTCGCCCCAGCCGGTGTCCGTGTCGTCCGCGGACTGGCGGTCCAGCGGGTCGTCGAAGACGAGTGGCGGCTTGGGCGGGCCCGGCTTCGGAGGTGACGGCTTCGGCGGGGCCGGCCGGGGCGGCTCCGTGGCGGCGTCACCGGGTCCGGGAGTGCGTGCGGTGCTCATGTGTCCAGGGTACGGCGGTGGGCGCGGCGGACGGGGGGATCCGCCGTCGACGGGTCTGACCTCGTGGTACGCATGGGGCTCATGGCAATCAATGACGCACTGACGGATGTGGCGGGGATCCGGGTCGGCCACGCGCGGGTGGCCGGGGACCGGGCGCTCAGCGGTACGACGGTCGTCCTCGCGCCCGAGGGCGGGGCGGTCGCCGCCGTGGACGTACGGGGCGGTGGGCCCGGCACCCGGGAGACCGATGCGCTGGATCCGCGCAATCTGGTCCAGCGGGTGGAGGCCCTCGTGCTGACCGGGGGCAGCGCGTTCGGGCTCGACTCCGCGGCCGGGGTGATGGCGTGGCTGGAGGAGCACGGGCGGGGTGTGCGGGTCGGGCCGGATCCGTCCCAGGTGGTGCCGGTCGTCCCGGCCGCCTGCGTCTTCGACCTGGGGCGCGGTGGCGACTGGCGGGCCCGCCCGGACGCCGCCACCGGCCGCGCGGCGGTGGAGGCGGCGGCCCGTACGGAATCGGGGGCGCCGGTCGCCGAGGGGGCGTTCGGGGCCGGGACCGGGGCCGTGGTGGGGCAGCTGAAGGGCGGGGTCGGTACGGCGAGCGCGCGGCTGCCGTCCGGGACCACCGTCGCGGCGCTGGTCGTCGCCAACGCGGCGGGCTCCGCGGTCGATCCGCTGACGGGCGTACTGTACGGGCGGTACTTCCTGGGCCGTCCCGGCTTTCCGCCGGCCGCTGTGCACGAGGCGGCCCTCGCGCGTCTTGCCGGGATCCGCGAGCGCGACGGGCGGCCTCCGCTGAACACCACGCTCGCCGTCGTGGCGACCGACGCCGACCTCTCCAAGGCCCAGGCGCAGAAGCTCGCGGGGACGGCGCACGACGGCATCGCGCGCGCCGTCCGTCCTGTACATCTGCTCAACGACGGCGACACCGTCTTCACGCTCGCCACGGGGGAACGCCCGCTCGAAGCCGGGGATCCGCTGGCGCTCAACGAGCTGCTCGCGGCTGGCGCCGACGCCGTGACCAGGGCGATCGTGCGGGCGATGGTGGCGGCGGAGGGGGTCGACGGACCGGGCGGCACGTTCCCCGCGTACCGCGACCTGTACGGCACGGACTGACCCGCGGCGCAAGGGAGTTGAGGGGGGCGCGAGGGAACTTCTCGCGCGCCCCCAATCGTTTTACCGAACTTGGGACGCAATGTCAGTCCCAGGGGCTACGTTATGCAATCACCAAGTGACATGTGGCGACGGCCTGGAGACCCACCTTGAACGATCCGTATGAGACAAGCGAGACGCATCTTGAGCGTCTTCTGGGTCGGGCACTCAACTCCTTCGATCTGCCCGACGCCGTGATCGAGCGGCTCGACTCCGCTCTGGCACACGCCAGTTCAATGCGGTCCTCGCACCACAGTGCGGGACTGCATCGCGAGACCTACCGGCATACCTACCTGCTTGCCGACAGCACCGCCCTCACCCTCTGGGAGCTGGTCCACAACACCGGGCGCGACGGCGCCGAACAGCACGAGCTCTACACCGACGAGCACGAGGTGCGCCTCGCCGCCTCCCGGTTACGCCGCCCCGGCGGCGCGGTCGGTACGGGCAAGGCCGCCGTTCCCTCCACCGACCCCCTCGATTCCACCGCCGATTCCGATTCGCTCTTCGAGTCCCGTTTCGAGCCCGGTCTCGGCGGAAGTCTCGATCCCAGCTTCGAGTCCGACCTCGCGGCCGATCTCGAACTGCTCAGCGGACTGCTGACAGCGCCGCTGACACCACTGCCCCGGGTGTACCACCCGGACAACTCCGCCGACCACGCACGCCGGGTGCTGCGCCGCGCGGAGAACACGGACCGGCCGGGCGAGGAGATCGCGGGACCGCTGCGGGCCGCCTTCGCCCACCAGATCACCCAGGTCTTCGGCCGGCACGGTCATGTCGAGGGCAAGGACGCCGGATTCACGCTGTACGAGCACGCGTTCCTGCTGCTCGACGGCACGGAGACCAGCCTGTGGGAGGTCGAGCACACGGCGACGCCGGACGGCCGTCACATGTGTGAGGTGTACGCCGCGCAGAGCGCCGCGCGCGAAGCCATGGAGCTCCGCGCGCGGGTCAGATGAGCGGTTGAGGCGGCTCAGACGGACACCGGCACCTTGGGCGCGGTCCCGGACTCCGCGCCCCGGACGCCGTCCCGGCCGAGGTCCTTGCCGCCGCGCCCGCCCATGCCCTTCAACAGGATGACGAGAGCGGCACTGACCGCCGTACCGGCCAGGATCGCGATCAGGTAGAACACCGGATTGCCGATCAGCGGCAGCACGAAGATCCCGCCGTGCGGGGCGCGCAGGGTGCACTCGAACAGCATCGACAGCGCGCCCGTGACCGCGCCGCCCGCCATGGCCGACGGGATGACCCGAAGCGGGTCGCCCGCGGCGAACGGAATCGCGCCCTCGGTGATGAACGAGCCGCCGAGCACCCACGCGGCCTTGCCGTTCTCGCGCTCGGTGCGGGTGAAGAGGGCTCCGCGCACCACGGTGGCCAGCGCCATCGCGAGCGGCGGGACCATACCCGCCGCCATCACGGCCGCCATCACCTTCAGGCTGCCCTCGTTGGGGTTGGCGAGGCCGCCGACCGCGAAGGCGTAGGCGACCTTGTTGAGCGGCCCGCCCAGGTCGAAGCACATCATCAGGCCGAGGACGACGCCGAGGATGATCGCGTTGGCGCCGGAGAGCCCCGAAAGCCAGTCCGTCAGGGCCTTCTGGAGCTCGGCGATCGGCTTGCCGACCACCAGGAACATCAGGGAACCGACGACGGCGGAGGAGATCAGCGGGATGACGACGACCGGCATGATGCCGCGCAGCGCGGCCGGCACCTTGATCCGCTGGATGGCCATGACCGTGCCGCCGGCGATCAGACCGGCGGCCAGACCGCCGAGGAATCCCGCGTTGATGGTGAGCGCGATGGAGCCGCCGACGAAGCCGGGGACCAGACCGGGGCGGTCGGCCATCCCGTACGCGATGTAGCCCGCGAGGACCGGCACCAGGAAGCTGAACGCCAGGCCACCGATCTGGAAGAGCAGCGCCGCCCAGCTGGTGGAGTCCGTCCACACGAAGTGTTCGGCGACGGAGGGCGCCTTGTCGACGGTGTAGCCGCCGATGGCGAAGCCGAGGGCGATGAGGAGTCCACCGGCCGCGACGAACGGGACCATGTAACTGACGCCGGACATCAGCCACTTGCGGAGTTTGGTGCCGTAGCCCTCGCCGGGGTCGCCGGCCTCGTCGACGGGTGAGCCGGTGGCGGCGGCCGTGGTCTCGCCACGGGCGGCCTTGTCGCGGACCTCGGCGATCAGTTCGGCGGGGCGGTTGATGCCCGCCTTGACGCCGGCGTCGACGGTCGGCTTGCCGGCGAAGCGTTCCTTCTCCCGTACCGGCACGTCGTGCGCGAAGATCACGCCGTCCGCGGCGGCGATGACGGCGGGGTCGATCCGGGTGAACCCGGCGGAGCCCTGCGGTTCGACGACGATCTCGACGCCTTCGCTCTGGCCGGCCTGTTCCAGGGCCTCGGCGGCCACATAGGTGTGCGCGATGCCGGTGGGGCAGGAGGTGACGGCGACGACGCGGAAGACGTCGGGCGCGGGGACCGGTTCCGGTTCGGCCGCCGCCTCCGCCGGGGCGGCGGGTGATGTCTCGCCGCTGATCAGGCTCGCGGTCGCCGCCGGGTCCGTCGCCGCGCGCAGCGCCGCCGTGAAGTCCGGGTCCATCAGGCGACGGGCCAGGGCGGACAGGATCGTCAGATGTGCGTCGTCGGCGCCCGCCGGGGCCGCGATCAGGAAGATCAGGTCGGCCGGGCCGTCCGGCGCCCCGAAGTCGATGCCCCCGGCCGGGCGGCCGAAGGCCAGCGTCGGCTCCGTGACGTGCTCGCTGCGGCAGTGCGGTATGCCGATCCCGCCGTCGAGCCCGGTCGGCATCTGCGCCTCGCGGGCGGCCACATCGGCCAGGAAGCCCTCAAGGTCGGTGACACGGCCCAGAGCCACCATGCGTTCGGCCAGCGAGCGGGCCGCGGCTTCCTTCGTCTCTGCGGCCAGGTCGAGGTCGACCAGGTCCGCGGTGATCATGTCGCTCATCGCGGGCTCCTACGTGGGGAACGGTTCGGGGACGTACGGGGAGAGGTCATGAGGCGGGCTCCGAGAGGGGACGGTCCAGGGGGATGTCCGCGGACACGGTGACCGCCCGCGGGTCGAGGTCCGCGGGCGACGGCATGACGCTGCCCGGCAGTTGGACGGCCGCGGCGCCGTGGGCGACGGCCGAGGCCAGCGCGGCCGGTCCGGTGCCGCCCGCCGCGAGGAAGCCGGCGAGCGAGGCGTCACCGGCGCCGACGTTGCTGCGGACGGCCGCGACGGCGGCCGAGCCGAAGTACGCGCCCGCGTCGGACACCAGGAGCTGCCCGTCGGCGCCGAGGCTGGCGAGTACGGACCTGGCACCGTACGTACGCAGTTCCTCCGCCGCCTTCAGCGCGTCGCCGACGGTGGCCAGTGGGCGGCCGACGGCGGTGGCGAGTTCGTCGGCGTTGGGCTTCACGACGTCCGGGCGTTCCTTGAGCGCGGCCAGCAGCGAGGCGCCGGAGGTGTCGAGCGCGATCCGGGCACCGGCGGCGTGCGCGCGGGCGACCAGTTCGGCGTACCACCGGGGGCCGAGCCCGCGCGGCAGGCTGCCGCAGCAGGCGATCCAGTCGCCTTGGGCTCCCACGGCGTGGTCGCCGAGGGCGGACAGCAGGGACTCCGACTCGGCGGGGGTCAGTTCGGGGCCGGGCGCGTTGATCTTCGTCAGTGTGCCGTCGGGTTCCGCGAGGGCGATGTTGGAGCGGGTCGCGCCGGCGATCGGTACGGGGGCGACGTCGATGCCCTGCTCGGCGAGGAGTTGGGCGACGAGCGCGCCGGGCGCGCCGCCGAGGGGCAGCACGGCGACGGTACGGTGCCCGGCCGCGGCGACCGCCCGTGACACGTTGACGCCCTTGCCGCCGGGGTCCATCCGCTCGACGGTCGCGCGCAGGACCGCGCCGCGGTCGAGGGCGGGAATCTCGTACGTACGGTCGAGGCTCGGGTTCGGGGTGACGCTGAGTATCACGCGGGGCCCCTTCGGGTGGTGGCGGGCCGGGCGGGACTTCCGAGACACGGCCTAGACACCGAGCACCTCGGTGCCGGCCGTCTCGATCGCCGCGCGGGCGGCGGGGGCGAGTGCGGTGTCGGTGATCAGCAGGTCGACATCGGCGAGGGCGCCGAAGCGGGCGAAGTGCTCCTGTGCGTGTTTGGCGGAGTCCGCGAGCAGCACGACGCGGCGGGCCGCGGCGACCAGTGCGCGTTTGACGGCTGCCTCGGCGAGGTCGGGGGTGGTGAGGCCGCCGTCCGGGCAGAAGCCGTTGGTGCCGAGGAACACGACGTCGGCCCGGATCTCGCCGTACGCGCGCAGCGCCCACGCGTCGACGGCGGCGCGCGTACGGTGCCGGACCCGGCCGCCGACGAGGTGCAGGTCGATGCCGGGGTGGTCGGCGAGGCGCGCGGCGACGGGCAGCGCGTGGGTGACGACGGTGAGTCCGCTCTCCAGCGGGAGCGCGGCGGCGAGCCGTGCGACGGTCGAGCCCGCGTCGAGGATCACGCTGCCGGTCCGGGGCAGTTCGGCGAGCGCGGCGTGCGCGATGCGGTCCTTCTCGTCCGCGGCGGTGGACTCGCGCTCGGCGAGGTCGGGCTCGAAGTCGAGGCGGCCGGCGGGGATGGCGCCGCCGTGCACCCTGCGGACGAGGCCGGCGCGGTCGAGGGCCTTGAGGTCGCGCCGTACGGTCTCGGCGGTGACCTGGAACTCCTCGGCGAGCGACAGCACGTCGACGCGGCCTCCCTCACGGGCGAGGCGCAGGATCTCTTGCTGCCGCTCCGGTGCGTACATGTGGGTTTATGTCCGTTCGATGTCCGAGTCTGTGGTTTCGGGGTCACGTTACGGTGGGGTTCCCTGGAAGTAAACACATGTGGGCGTGTGGTCGCGTGACGGGACGCGGTGTCCAAGTTTCGGTTGTCGGGTGCCGGTCGGGGTGCGGGGCCTTTGGAGGGGCATGTCCGGACGGCGTGATTTACGGCGCGTGCCCCGTTCGTTGGACCCGCTGACCCATCGTGTCCACGCGCCACAAATCAGCCTGAGTGTCCGGACACACCCCTCCTGCGACCCCGCCCCCTCCTGCCGCCACGTGGCGCTGTTCACACCCCACCGGCCCGCGGGATGGAAGGGGGACGCTCAGGGGTCGGGTCCGGACACTCGGGCTGATTTGTGGCGCGTGAGAATGCCGGTCCCCCTGAGACCAATGAGCCTTGCACGCGCCGTAAATCACGCCGTCCGGGCATGACCCCGCAGCGGCACCCGGCCACCACCGCGACCACCCCGAGCCCGGCCGGCGATTGAGGCCAGAACGGCCCGCACGGCGCGGACCCGGTCAGGCCGCCGGCACCCGCGCCGCCGCCACCTTCCGCTTCGGCAGCGCGAACATCAGCAGGAAGATCCCCGCCAGCACCGCCACCACCCACCACAGCGCGTTCTGGAACCCGGCCTCGAACGCCGACGCCACCTCCGTGGGCGTCGTCGCCCGGTGGTCGTCGACCACCCCGAAGAAGACCACCGACACCAGCCCGAGACCCAGCGCGTTGCCCATCTGCTGCACCGTGTTGATCAGCCCGGACGCCGAGCCCGAGTGCTCGCGCGGTACGTCCGACAGCACCGCGTCCGTCAGCGGCGCCACGATCAGGCCCATCCCCAGGCCCATGACCACCAGCGGCGGCACCATGTGCCAGGAGCTGATGTCCGCCCCGTAACGCCCGGCCTCCCAGAGGTAGAGCAGGACGCCCGCCGCCATCGTCAGCGCACCGGTCTGCAGGACCTTGCGGCCGAACCGCGGCACCAGCTTCTGTACGGAGAGCGCCGCGGCCGTGGAGACCGCGAGCGAGAACGGCAGACCGGTCAGACCCGCGTGCAGCGGGCTCCAGCCGAGGCCGATCTGCATGTAGAGCGTCCAGACCAGGAAGAAGATGCCCAGGCCGACGCCGAAGGTGAGCTGTACGGCGATGCCCGCGGCGAAGCTCTTGACCTTGAACAGGGACAGCTCCACCAGCGGCGACCCGTCCTTGCGGGTCTTCACCTTCTCGTACGCCACGAACGCCGCGAACACCAGCACGCTGCCCGCCGTGCACAGGTGCCCCCAGAGCGGCCAGCCCAGCTCGCGGCCCCTGGTGAGCGGGTAGATCAGCATCAGCAGCGCCCCGGTCACCAGGACGACGCCGACCACGTCGAGCCGCAGGGCCCTCGGCGCCCTGGACTCGGTGATGAACTTGCGGCCGAGGATCACCCCGGCGACACCGACGGGCAGGTTGATCAGGAAGATCGGGCGCCATTCGAGCCCGAAGAGGTTCCACTGGGTGAGCAGCGCGCCGAGCAGCGGCCCCGATACGGCGCCGAGGCCGACGATCGCGCCGAACATGCCGAAGACCTTGCCGCGTTCGTGCGCCGGGAAGGTGACGTGGATGATCGCGAGCACCTGGGGCACCATCAGCGCGGCCATCGCGCCCTGGAGGAGCCGGGAGGCGACGAGCATCTCGGGGTTCACCGCGAAGCCGCAGAGCGCGGAGGCGAGGGTGAAGCCGGTGATTCCGAGGAGGAAGAGCCGCTTGCGGCCGTAGATGTCGCCGAGTCTGCCGCCAGTGATCAGTCCGGCGGCGAAGGCCAGGGCGTATCCGGCGGTGATCCACTGGATGGCGCCGAAGGTCGCCGACAGGTCCCGCTCGATGCTGGGAATGGCGATGTTGACGATGGTGACGTCGACCAGGTCCATGAAGGCAGCGGTCATGACCACGGCCAGCGCGAGCCAGCGCCGGCGGTCGCCGGGTGCTGAGGTCGTGACGGGGCCGGGGGTGGTGTCCGGTACGGCGACCGGTGCTGTGACTGGAGAACTCATGGGAGAAAGCTATGCAGCATGTAGGCCAGTTCATGTCCTAGACGGCTGGCACCCTGGAGCGCATGACGGACACTCCGGCACGACTCCTGAATCTGCTGTCGCTTCTCCAGACGCCGCGCGAGTGGCCGGGCAGCGAGCTGGCGACGCGTCTCGACGTCAGCCCGCGCACGATCCGCCGCGACATCGACCGGCTGCGCGATCTCGGCTATCCGGTCGAGGCCAGCAGGGGCGCGGTCGGTGGGTACCGGCTGGTGGCGGGTGCGGCCATGCCGCCGCTGCTGCTGGACGACGAGGAGGCCGTGGCCATCGCGGTGGGGCTGCGGGCCGGGGCGGGGCATGCCATCGAGGGCGTCGAGGAGGCGTCCGTACGTGCGTTGGCGAAGCTGGAGCAGGTGCTGCCCTCGCGGCTGCGGCGCCGGGTCTCCACCCTCCAGGCCGCGACGGTGCCGCTGCTGATTCATGGCGACGCGGCGAGTGTCGACCCGCGGACGCTGACGGTCATCGCCTCCGCGATCACCGGTACGGAGCGGCTGCGGTTCAACTACCGGGCGGGCGACGGCGCGCGGACCAAGCGGCAGGTCGAGCCGTACCGGCTGGTGTCGACGGCGCGGCGCTGGTATCTCGTCGCGTACGACCTGGCGCGGGAGGACTGGCGTACGTTCCGGGTCGACCGGGTCGGCGACCCGTTCCCCACCGGGGCACGCTTCACACCGCGTGAGCTGCCGACGGGTGACGCGGCGGAGTTCCTGACCAGCTCGATGCGGGGCGCGCAGCAGCCGTGGGAGGTGGATGTGAGCTTCGACGCGCCCGCGGAGCACGTGGCGTCACGGCTCCCGGCCTCGTTCGGCGTGCCGGAGCCGACCGGTCCCGGCAGTTGCCGGCTACGGACCGAGGCGGGCGATTCACTGGAGTGGCTGGCGCTTCGACTGGCGCTGGTGGACTGCGAGTTCACGGTCCACCGGCCCGCGCGGCTGGTCGAGCACATCGGTGAGCTGGGTGGCCGGCTGACGCGTGCGGCCGGCGGGGACGCGGTGGGCGAGGTGTGAGTACGCGAGGAGTCCCGGCACCGGGGGGTGGATACCGGGACTCCGCTCAAAGGGCACGCCCTGGATCACGCCGCGGCGTCGAAGCCCACGTCGTGCGCCATCTTCTTGAGTTCGAGAAGTGCGTGCTTCTCGATCTGCCTGATCCGCTCCCGGGTCAGGCCGTGCTGCTTGCCCACCTCGGTGAGCGTCCGCTCCCGGCCGTCCTCGATGCCGTAACGCATCTTGATGATGGAGGCCGTGCGGTGGTCGAGCCTGCCGATCAGGTCTTCCAGCTCCTCGCTGCGCAGCAGCGTGAGGACGGACTGCTCGGGCGAGATCGCCGAGGTGTCCTCCAGCAGATCGCCGAACTGGGTGTCCCCGTCGTCGTCCACCGACATGTTCAGACTGACCGGGTCACGGGCCCAGTCCAGGACGTCGGTGACACGCGCGGCGTTGGAGCCGAGCTCGGCGGCGACCTCGGAGGGCTCCGGGTCGCGCCCGTGCTCACGGTTGAACTCGCGCTGCACCCTGCGGATACGGCCGAGCTCCTCCACGAGGTGGACGGGCAGCCTGATCGTGCGTGACTGGTCCGCGATGGACCGGGTGATGGCCTGGCGGATCCACCAGGTCGCGTAGGTGGAGAACTTGAATCCCTTGGCGTAGTCGAACTTCTCGACCGCGCGCACCAGGCCGGCGTTGCCTTCCTGGATGAGGTCGAGCAGGGGCAGTCCACTGCGCGGGTAGCGCCGGGCCACGGCGACGACGAGACGGAGATTCGAGCGTATGAAGACGTCCTTCGCGCGCTCACCGGCGGCGACGAGGGCTTCCAGCTCCTCGTGCTGGGCACCGGCGCCCTCGCTCTCCACCGATCCGTCGAGGATCTGCTGTGCGTACACACCCGCTTCGATGGTCTGGGACAGCTCGACTTCCTTGGCGGCGTCGAGCAGCGGCGTACGCGCGATCTCGTCGAGGTACATGCCGACCAGGTCGCGGTCGGCGATCTCCCCGCCTACGGCGCGAACACTGCTTGCCGCTTTCGAACCGCCGGTGGCGGTGCGACGGGCGACGGCACGGGTTGCCATGCGAGCTCCCTTACTGAGTCGGTCGCGACACCCTCTCGGGTGCCCTGCATCCGTTGGAAACAACGACTGGAATCCGGACAGAATTCCCAAGGCGTGCACTCATTTTTGTGATCATGCAGTACCCTGTCCCGCCACCGAGGAGGGACGCATGGTGCCGAGCTGGACGGAAGTGCAGGTCAGAAGCGGAACCGAGGACGATCTGACGGCGCTCACGGAGATTTACAACCACTACGTCCGCGAGACGCCGATCACCTTCGACACCGCCACCTTCACTCCCGAGCAACGCCGCCCGTGGCTGCGCTCCTACCCCGAAGACGGCCCACACCGCCTCAGGGTTGCTCAGGACGTCCCTTCCGGGCGCGTGCTCGGTTACGCGACCAGCAGCCCCCTCCGGCCGAAGGCGGCGTACTCCACCTCTGTGGAGGTCACGGTGTACTGCGCGGCCGAGGCGGCGGGCCGGGGAGTCGGCACGCTTCTCTACGAGGCGCTGTTCAAGGCCCTGGAGGGCGAGGACGTGCACCGTGCGTACGCGGGCATCGTGCAGGGGGTGTCCGACGCCGAAGGCAGGAGGACGAGCGCGTCGGAGCGGCTGCACGAGCGTTTCGGCTTCCGGCGCATCGGTACGTACGGCGAGGTCGGCCGCAAGTTCGGCAGGTACTGGGATGTCGCCTGGTACGAGAAGAGGCTCTAGCCTCCGTGCGGTGTGCCGCCCAGGAGGCGCTCCACGGCCGCCCGCGCGTTGACGCGGGCCGAGCCGTACGTCACCACCGTGTTGGCCGCCAGCGCGTCCACGGCGTGCGGCCAGCCCGTGAGGACGACGACGGCGTCCGGGCGGCGGGCGACGATCTCGCGCAGCAGCGCGGTCTCCTCCGCGTCCCGGTGCGGCTCCCGCGCGAGGACGACCACGGGGCGCTCGCCCGCACCCTGGAGTGCGGTGTCCGCGCGGACCGCGGTCGGGCCTTCGGCGGGTACGCCGGTGATGATGAGGCCCGGCATGGCCTCGGCGAGCAGCCGGTTCAGATGCGGTGCGCGGCTGCCGGAGGCGTGGTTGACGCGCTGTCGCAGGTCGATCACGTAAGGTGCCGGTCCGAGCGCCACGTTGCCGCGTACCCGCAGAGCGGCGCGGGCCACCGCGAACGGCAGCTCGTCCTCTTTGGGAGGCGGGGGTGTGGCGCGGGCGCTGCCGATCCACTCCGCCAGCTCCCGGGCCCGCCGTCCGGCCTCCGCGAGCCGCCGCGTGGGCAGTTCGCCGGTGGCCACGGCGTCGAGGAGCGCGTCGCGCGCCGTCGTATAGGCGCTCTCGGCGGCCTCCGCGCTGTCCGGGTTGCCCAGGCAGAGCAGGTCGGCGCCGCCGAGGACCGCCTGGACGCAGGCGGGGCCGAAGCCCGGGTCGGCCAGGACGGCGCCCATGTCGAGCGCGTCCGTGACGATGGCGCCGGTGAAGCCCAGCTCCTCTCGGGCCAGCCGGGCGGCCTCGGCGTTCAGTGAGGCCGGGGCGTCGCCGAACGGGCGGGCCGTGATGTGCCCGGTCATCAGACAGCGGCTGCCCGCCTCGATCGCGGCGGCGAACGGCAGCAGGTCGCGCTGTCGGAGCAGGTCGAGGTCGGCGTCCAGCTGCGGCACCCGCAGGTGCGAGTCGACGGCCGTGTCGCCGTGGCCGGGGAAGTGCTTGGCGCAGGCCGCGACACCGGCGGACTGGAGGCCGGTGACGTACGCGGCGGAGTGCCTGGCCACGTGGGCGGCGTCGGCGCCGAAGGACCGGATGCCGATCACCGGGTTGTCCGGGTTCGCGTTGACGTCGACGTCCGGTGCGAGGTTCAGGTCGATGCCCGCCGCGCGCAGGTCGTGGCCGATGGCGCGGGCGATCCGTTCGGTGACGTCGGTGTCGTCGACCTCGCCGAGCGCCCCGTTGCCGGGGTACGAGGAGCCGGTCGCCGCCTCCAGGCGGGTGACGTCGCCGCCCTCCTCGTCGCTCGCGACGATCAGGTCGGCGCGACGGGTGTGCAGGGCGGCCGAGAGCGCGGCTGCGGTCGCGGGGTCGGGCACGTTGTGCGCGAAGTACACGACGCCCGCGAGTCCGTCGTCCACGGCGCCGAGCAGCCACGGGGGCGGCTCGGTGCCGTGGAAACCGGGCAGCAGGACGGAGTTGACCAGGCGCAGCTCTCCGTCCCGGGAGTCCCCGGGGCTCATCCCTTGACCGCCCCGGCCGCCAGCCCGGAGGCCAGCCGCCGCTGCACGATGATGAAGAAGATCAGCACCGGCAGTGTGATGAGGGTGGAGCCGGCCATGACCGGGCCCCAGGACGTGGAGTTCTCGCCGAAGAACTGGAACAGCCCGACGGCGGCGGTGTACTTGGAGCCGTCCTTCATGAAGGTGTACGCGAAGACGAACTCGTTCCAGGCGGTGATGAAGGCGAACACGCTGGTGGCGACGAGGCCCGGCGCGACCAGCGGCAGCAGGACGGACCAGAACATCCGGGGCCACGAGCAGCCGTCCAGATACGCGGCCTCCTCGACCTCCTTGGGCACGGTCGCGACGAAGCCGCGCAGCGTCCAGATCGCGAACGGCAGCGACAGCGCGATGTAGACGACGGTCAGCCCGATGAGGCTGTTCAGCAGCTCGTAGTCCCGCATCTGTAGGAAGAGGGGGATGACGAGCGCCTCCAGCGGGACCATCTGCACGATCAGCACCATGATCAGCACCGAGGTGCGGAACCGGAAGCGGAAGCGCGCGACGGCCACGGCGGCGAACAGCGCCAGCAGCCCGGACACCAGGATCGTGCCGAGTCCCACGATCAGCGAGTTGGTCAGGAACTGGCCGAAGTTGCCGCGGTCGAAGATGTAGCTGAAGTGCTCGCCGCTGATCCCGCTCGGCAGGACGTCGGCGCCGCGCGTGATGGCGTTCGGGTCGAGCGCGGTGCTCACCATCCAGTACACCGGGAAAAGTGTGAAGACCAGCAGCGCGAACACCGCGACAGCGAGCCCGATCCGCCCGGCGGTCGTCGTGCGGGTCACAGCTCGTCACTCTCCTTGAAGAGGGTTCGGATGTAGACGATGGTGATCAGCAGCAGGAGCAGCGTCAGGAGTACGGCGGTGGCCGCGCCCGCGCCGTAGTCGTTCAGGGCGAACGCCTGCTGGTAGGACCACACGCCCAGGTTGAGGACCTCTTCGTTGCTGCCCGCGCCGCCCGGCATCAGGTAGATCTGGGTGAAGACCTTGAAGTCCCAGATGGTCGACAGGATGGTGACGACGAGGAAGATCGGCTTGATGGTGGGCACGGTGATCTTCCAGAACCGCTGCCAGGCGTTCGCGCCGTCGATCATCCCCGCCTCGTACAGCTCCTTGGGGATGGTCAGCAGCCCCGCGAGCACGGTGATGGCGACGAACGGGAAGCCGTGGTGCACCACGTTGAGGGTGGCGATGGCGTAGAAGGACAGCCGCTCGGTGAACCAGTTCGTGGTCTCGGGGTCGATCAGTCCGAGCGAGCCGGCGAGCTGGCTCATCATTCCGTCGCCCGCCGAGAACAGCCAGACCCAGACGTAGGTGCCGGTGACGGCGGGCATCGCCCAGGCCGCCATGATCGCGGTGGAGCAGATGACCCGCCAGGTGGTGCCGAGCCGCTGGAGCAGCAGGGCGGCGAGGGTGCCGAGCGCGACGGTCAGCGCCACGCAGGCGACCGCGAAGAACACGGTGTTGGGCAGGACCGTGCGCCACAGGGCGCCGTCGGTGAGCAGGTCCTTGTAGTGGTCGAAGCCGGTGTAGGTGCCGACTCCGCCGCCGAACTTCACCTCGTAGTCCTGGACGGACAGGATGCCGACCTTGATCAGCGGCCACAGGAGCAGCCCGGCCAGCACCACGAGGGAGGGCAGGAGCAGCAGCCAGGGGCGGGTGGTGCGGCCGAGCTGCTTGCGGCGCAGCGTCGGGCTCGGGCGCGGCCCGCGTGGCCGCGACGACTTCACAGGGGAGGTCGCCGCGGCCACGTCGTCGTGCGCCGGGTCTTCGATGACCGACTCAGGAGGCAAAGATCTTGTCCATCTCCTCGGCGGCCTGGTCCGCGGCCTCCTGCACGGTCTGCTTGTCCGTCAGGATCGACTGGATCATCTTCGTGACGACCTGGGTGGCCTGGATCTGGCCGTACGCGGGCGTCTTGGGCACGGTGGCGCCGGCCTCGGTCATCTGCTTGGCGAACGGCGCGACGAGCGGGTCGTTCTTCGCCTGGACCTCCTTGAGGAGGGAGTTCTGTCCGGGGAAGTAGTTCGTCTGCTCGGCCCACTTGGTGGCGAACTCACCGGTGGTGACCAGCTTGACGTACTCCCAGGCCAGGTCCTGGTTCTCGCCCTTGAAGGTGGAGAGGTAGGAGCCTCCCAAGAAGGACTTGCTCATCCCGCCGGTCTCACCCGGGATGGGCGCCGCGGCGAGCTTGCCCTCGAGGTCGGGGGCGGCCTGGACGAACGCCTTGGGCGTCCAGTTGCCGGAGAGGGACATCGCGATCTTCCCCTTCTGGAAGTCGGTCGCCACCTCCTTCTCGGTCCAGGTGGTGACCTTCGCCGGGGACAGCTTGTCCTTCTTCGCGAGGTCGGTGTAGTACGTGATGCCCTTGACCGACTCCGGGGAGTTGATGCCGGACTTCCACTTGCCGCCCTCGTCGACGGCCAGTTCGCCGCCGGCGCCCCAGACGAACGGGGTCGCGAACATCTCCGCGCCGCCCGCGACCGGGAAGGAGATCATGCCCGGCTCCTTCTCCTTCAGGACCAGCGCGGTGTCGCGCAGTTCCTTCCAGGTGGTCGGGGCCTTGAGGTTGTGCTTCTCGAAGACGTCCTTGCGGTAGAGGAGACCGCGGACGCCGGCGTACCAGGGCATGCCGTACTGCTTGCCGTCCAGCGTGCCCGCGTCGGCCAGGCCCTCGACGAGGTCGTCGCCCAGCCCGGAGTCCTTCACCTTGTCGGTCACGTCAACGAGTCCGCCGGTCTCGGCGAACTGCGGGATCCAGGTGGTGCCGACCTCGGCGACGTCGGGGACCTGGCTCGGTCCGCCCTCGATCGCGGTGGTGAACTTCTTCTGCGCGGTGGCCCACTGCTGGTACTCGACCTTGACCGTGGCGCCCGTCTTCTTCTTGAAGGCCGCGGCGACCTCGTTGAAGAAGGGCTTGGGGTCCGGGTTGGTCCCCTCCATGATCCATACGGTCAGGGTCTTGCCCTTGCCCGACGTTTCGCCGCCGTCGCCGCCCGAGTCCCCACTGCCGCAGGCAGAGAGTCCGAGCGCCATGGTGACGACAAAGGCCCCGATGACATGTTTCCGCATGGCCGCTCCCTAACAGGATGTCTAGACCACAGGAACGTACGGAGCCCCGATTGCCCGGTCAAGTGCCATTGGCCAGGGGATGTCGAACCGTTGCCTATCTGAACCCGTCTGCCATTGGGCCGACCACTGGCGGAGTATCGGGGTGGGTCAGCCGAACTGCAGCGACCGTTTGGCCAGTCCCATCCAGAAGCCGTCGATGACGTTCCGTACGGTGTCCAGCTCCTCCTCGGCGGCGCCGAGCGTCACGAACAGGGGCGCGAAGTGCTCGGTGCGCGGGTGGGCGAGCTGCCCGGCGGGGGACTTGCGCGTGAAGTCGAGCAGGGCGTCGACGTCCCGCGCGAGCAGCGCCTCGCGGCCCCAGGCGTCGAACTCGGCCGACCAGCCCGGCACTCCGGGGCCCGCATGGCGCAGCGCGGCCAGGTTGTGCGTGAAGAAGCCGCTGCCGACGACGAGGACGCCCTCGTCGCGCAGCGGGGCGAGCTTGCGGCCGATCGCGAGGAGTTCGTTCGGGTCGAGCGTCGGCATGGAGATCTGGAGTACGGGGATGTCGGCGCCGGGGAACATCTCGACCAGCGGGACATAGGCGCCGTGGTCCAGCCCACGGTCGGGGACGCGCTGTACGGGGGTGCCGGGGCCGCGGAGCAGTTTCTCGACGGAGTCGGCGAGGTCCGGGGCACCGGGGGCGGCGTACCGGACCCGGTAGTAGTGCTCGGGGAAGCCCCAGAAGTCGTAGACCAGCGGCAGGGTCTCGGTGGCGCCGAGGGCGAGGGGGGCTTCCTCCCAGTGGGCTGAGACCATCAGGATCGCTCTGGGCCGCGGCAGTTCGGCGGACCATGCGGCGAGCTGTCCGGGCCACACCGGGTCGTCGGCGAGGGGAGGGGCCCCGTGGGAGAAATAGAGGGCGGGCATGCGCTCCGCTGTGCTGGCCATGGCGTCTCCCTGCCGGATTCCGGTGATCTGCTTGAACTTTAAAACACTTACCCGACTGACTTTACGTCCATCTAGTTCAACTTTCAAGGAGCGCGTAGGGTGGAGAGCATGGGCAGTGAAGACCGGCCACGCTGGCTCAGCGCCGAGGAGCAGGGCGTCTGGCAGGCGTATCTCCAGGCCACCACGCTGCTGGAGGACCATCTCGACCGCCAGTTGCAGCGCGACGCGGGGATGCCGCACATCTACTACGCCCTGCTCGTGCACCTTGCCCGCGCCCCGCACCACCGGCTGCGGATGACCCGGCTCGCCCAGAACGCCAAGATCACCCGGTCCCGGCTCTCGCACGCGATAGCGCGGCTGGAGCGACACGGCTGGGTACGCCGCGAGGACTGTCCCTCCGACAAGCGCGGGCAGAACGCGATTCTCACGGCCGAGGGCGAAGAGGTGCTGCGGCGGTCGGCGCCCGGCCATGTCGCCGCCGTACGGCAGGCGATCTTCGACCGGCTCGGCCCCGAGCAGGTGACCCAGCTCGGGGAGATCATGCGGGTGCTGGCGGAGGGGCTCCAGCCGGACGGTTCGGACGCGGATCTGCCCTGGCGCCGCTGAGGGACAGCGACGCCAGGGCAGTCCTTCGCCGGGCAGTCCTTCGCCGGGGCACCGGAGACCGGTGCCGACGGTCAGTGCATGGCCACCGGGATCTGGACGTCCTCGGCCGAGGCGTCGGCGCCCTCGCCCTCGGCCACCCGGGTGCTCCCCGGACGGCCGGTGTTGATGAAGGTGAAAGCGATACCGGCGGCGATCACCAGGATGCCGACCGCCCACCAGATGGCGCTCGCGTATCCGTGCACCATGGCCTGGAGCTCCAGGAACTTCGGGTTGTTCGCACCCGACGCGTTGGCCGCGACGTACGCGGTCGTGGCGGATGCGGCCACGGTGTTCAGCAGCGCCGTACCGATCGCGCCGCCGACCTGCTGCGAGGTGTTGACCATCGCCGAGGCGACGCCCGCGTCACGCGGCTCGATGCCGTGCGTCGCGAGGGACATGGCCGGCATGAACGCCGTACCCATACCGAGACCGAGCAGCAGCAGCGCCGGCAGGATCAGACCGGGGTACGAGGTGTCGAGCGACAGCCGCGTCAGCAGCAGCATGCCGGTCGCGCCGACCAGGAAGCCGGGGCCCATCAGCAGCCTCGGCGGCACCCGGGTCATCAGCCGGGCGCCGATCTGGGTGGAGCCCGTGATCATGCCGACGATCATCGGCAGGAACGCGAAGCCGGTCTGGACCGGCGAGTAGCCCTTCACGACCTGGAGGTAGTAGGTCAGGAAGAGGAACAGACCGAACATGCCGATGATGGCCAGACCCAGCGAGAGGTAGACACCGCCGCGGTTGCGCTCCATCAGGACGCGCGGGGGCAGCAGCGGGGACTTCACCCGCGCCTCCACCGCGACGAACGCGGCCAGCAGGACGGCCGACGCGACGAACATCCCGATGGTGGTCGGGTCGGACCAGCCCTCGGACTCGGCGCGCGTGAAGCCGTACACCAGCGCCACCAGGCCCAGCGTGGACAGGACGACGCCGGGGATGTCGAGCGGGTTGCGGTTACGGCCGCCCGCGGGCTCCCGGATCACGAAGTAGGCGCCCGCGGCGGCCACGAGCGCGAACGGGATGTTGACGAAGAAGGTCCAGCGCCAGTCCAGGTACTCGGTGAGGAATCCGCCGAGGATCAGACCGACGGCGCCACCGCCACCGGCGATCGCACCGAAGATGCCGAACGCCTTGGCGCGCTCCTTGGGATCGCCGAACGTCACGGCGAGCAGCGAGAGGGCGGCCGGTGCGAGCAGCGCGCCGAACGCGCCCTGGAGGGCGCGCGAGCCGAGCAGCATGGCCTCGCTGGTGGCGGCGCCGCCGATGGCGGACGCGGCGGCGAAGCCGAGCAGGCCGACGGTGAAGGTGCGCTTGCGTCCCCACAGGTCGGCGATGCGTCCGCCGAAGAGCAGCAGACCGCCGAAGGCGAGCGCGTACGCGGTGATGACCCACTGGCGGTTGCCGTCCGATATCCCCAGATCCTGCTGGGCGGAGGGCAGCGCGATGTTCACGATGGTCGCGTCGAGCACGACCATCAGCTGGGCCAGGGCGATGAACACCAGGGCTTTCCAGCGATTGGGATCAGGGACCGAATCGGGGACCCATGGGTCCGGGAGCCGGGTCTCGGCTGTTTTTGAC
Source organism: Streptomyces sp. S4.7 (assembly GCF_010384365.1). Taxonomy (NCBI): domain Bacteria; kingdom Bacillati; phylum Actinomycetota; class Actinomycetes; order Kitasatosporales; family Streptomycetaceae; genus Streptomyces; species Streptomyces sp. S4.7. The sequence continues at coordinate 3,062,329 of NZ_CP048397.1, forward strand.
ATGGGTGAGTCCGCCTATGCGTACGAAGAGTTCATAACGGACGCGGGGACGCACTGGTCGGCCCTACGCGCTGGTTACGGGTTACTGGTTCGGGAGAATCCGGCCGACGTGGTCGTGATCGTGGTCGTGGTCGTGGTCGCCGGTGGATGTCAGACGCGTGGTCTGCGTGGTGTGAGTGGTGTACGTGGTCGACAGAAGTCCTTGGTCCGGAAGTTCTTGGCCCGGGGGCGCGTCACACGTCGTCATCGACCGTGGCGCAGATCCTCCAGAGTCGCCGCCGCACCCGGCAGCTCGGAGCGCGCGGGCGCCTCCAGGCCGTCGAGGAACAGCTGTAGATGCCGGTGGGTGAAGCGGTCGATGTTCAGGCAACCGGTACCGGGCAGCGGACGGGTGAGCTGGGAGAGCGCGACCATCAGGTCACCGACCGCGACGTCGGTGCGCAGCCTGCCCGCCGCGCGTGCCTTCTCCATGAGGTCTTCCACAGCCGCTTCGAGGCGTTCGCGTTCCGCGTGCAGATGAGGAAGGTCTCCGTTGAAGCTGCCGGAGAGGAGCGGGCACAGGGCGCCGATCCGCTCGTCGGCCGCCGCGTGGACGAAGCGGCTGAGCGCCACGAACGGGTCGCTCTCCTCGGCCGCCATCCGCTCGGCCTGGTCCGCGGTGCGCGCCATGACGGAGTGCACCACGTCCAGGATGAGCGCGGAACGGTCGGGGAAGTGGCGGTAGAGGGTCGCGTTGCCGACGCCGGCACGCCGCGCGATCTCGTCGAGCGGCACGTCGGGACCCGACTCCACGAGGATTTCACGGGCCGCCGCCACGATGCGCTCCCTGTTGCGCAGAGCGTCCGCTCGCGGACGCGGGACGCGGCGCGTTTCGGATTCGGCAGCGGTGGTCACGTCGGGCCCTTCCCTCGGTTCACGCAAGTGGGGAGCGCGTCCCCGTTTTCCTTGACACGGGTGCAAACGGGGAAGGCGTCCCCGGTTATTTCGGCCGGACGTGTGAGCTGGGTCACGGATGGGTGGGCCGTGCTCGGCCTCAACCGCCGGACCGGGCTGCGTGTCCTGTCCTCAATCGCCGGACCGGGCTGCGTGTCCTGTCCTCAATCGCCGGACCGGGCTTTTACACCCGTACGGCGATCGGAAAACCCACGATCGGCGCACCCAGCGAGCGCCGACACGCCGACCGTCGCAGGGTGAGCGGACCGAGAGCAGTCAGCACGACGACTGCCGCTGACCCGAAGGCGGCCGATGAAGGACACCCGTCGGATACGCGGAACCGCAGGTCACGGCCGACACGCCAGGCCCCGCCGGCTCGGCACGCTCGCCGCCGTCGGCACGCTGACCCTCGCCGCCCTCGCCACCGCCAGCGCCACCCTCCCCTTGCCCATCCGCGCCTCCGCCGGCCCCGCGTCCACCGCGCACGACTCGACGCTCACCCCGTGCCGTATCGCCCCCGCCGCAGGCGTACAGATGTCCGAGGGTGTGCCCACCCCCGCCGGCTACACCCGCTCGACCGGCACCGTGCGCGCGCTCAATCTGATGGTCGACTTCTCGGACGCGCCGGGACCCGGCAAGGCCTCCGACCGGCTCGGTGAGTTCTTCCCGCAGACCTCGCAGTGGTTCCGCACCAGCTCCTACGGACGGCTCGACTACCGGCCCGAGGCCCCGCTGAAGGACTGGCTGCGGATGCCGCTGCCGTTCGCCGACTACGGGATAGAGCGCGGCGCCCCCTACGAACCCGGCTACCGGCGGCTCGTCCAGGACATCGTGACGGCGGCCGACCCCGAGGTGGACTTCAGCGCGTACGACCTGGTCAACATCCTCGTCACACCCAACGCCGGCCCCTCGGCCCTCGACACCGTCCTGTCCGTGACGTTCTCCGGCAACGGCGAGGCCCCGAAGGCGGACGGCGTCCCGCTCTCCAACACGTCCTTCGTCTACAGCAGGCAGGACGACGGCTCGGGATCGTACTCACGCACCGGCTACCGCGTCCTGCCGCACGAGAACGGCCATGTCTTCGGCCTCCCCGACCTCTACACCATGGACGGCGGCGGCACGGTCGGGCACTGGGACATCATGTCCGAGGACTGGGGGGCCAACAACGATCTGCTCGGCTGGCACAAGTGGAAGCTCGGCTGGATCGACAACGCGCAGATCAGCTGCGCGTCCGCGCCCGGCGAGAGCGAGCACGACCTGACTCCACTGGCCACCGGGGGCGGTCGCAAACTGGCGTTCGTGCCGGTCTCCGAGGAGTCCGGCTTCGCCGTCGAGGTCCGCACCCGCGCGGGCAACGACGAGGCCGTCTGCAAGCCCGGCGTGCTGATCTACCGGGTCGAGGCCGATGTCGACACCGGGCGCGGTCCGGTGACCGTCGCCGACAGCGAGGAGCGCAGCGGCGGCTGTACGCGGCGGCCCAACGTGCACGCGGAGCTGTCCGACGCGCCGTACGGGCCCGGGGAGACGTTCCGGGACCGGGACAGCGGCGTCGGCATCGAGGTGCTCGGCACGGACGGCGACGGCGGCTACCGCGTCCGGATCACCCGCTCCTGAACCAGCCGTCGGGCGTGAACGCCTCGGCCGTGGCCGCCTCGTCACGCCAGTAGGCGTACGGGAGCGACTGGCCCCGCAGCCACAGCTCGCCGGTCTCCTCCGACACGCGCGACTCGACGGCGGGCGTCCCGGCTGCCGTGTCCGCAGGCCAAAGCCGGGACCGCTCCGGCCGCACCGCCGCGTCCAGGACGAGCGAGCCGCCCGCCGCCATGGCGCCGTACACGTCGAAGAGCGCGGCGGGGCCGGAGAAGGGGCTCGTCAGCCGGGTGACGGGGGCCCGTCCGAGACCCGGCAGCTCGCCGCGTCCCAGCGCGTCCGCCGCCGCGCGGAAACGGGCGTCCATCGCGGCCCCCGCCTGCGCGAGCTGAGTGGCGACGGCCCCCCGGAGGGGATCGGCCGGTGACGCGTAGACGATCGTGGCGTCGTCCTCGGCACGGATCTCGATGTCCGGCGGCGCCGCGTACGGATCGGGGGCCGGCAGGTCCTCGTACCGCTCGGCGGGCCCGGCCGGAGCCCCCGCCGACCCCGATCCCCCGGAGCCGAAGACGACCACCCGCTCCCCCGCCCGGCCCGCGACCGCAGGCAGCCGCTCGTCGTCGACGAGCAGCACGCGGGGCGCGCAGTGGTCCAGTGCGCGGGCCGTCTCCTCCCCGCTCCACGAGGCGTCGAGCGGTACGGCGACCAGCCCGGCGAGCTGCGTGGCCCAGAAGGCGGTCTGCCAGTCCGGGCGGTCGCCCATCAGGACGGCCGCGCGGTCGCCCGGCCGCAGGCCGTAGGTGTCCGCGAAGAGGTTGGCCAGCGCGGTCGCGGCGGCGAAGAAGTCGCCGTACGTACAAAGGACGGCCCCGTCGCCGCCGACGAGGAAGGGCCGCTCCCCGTACGCCCACGTCGTCTCCACGAACTCCCGCAGGGTGCGCGGCCCGTCCGCGTACATGAGCGAGCCGTTCTCGGCGCGTACGACCTCGAAAGGCGCACCCGGGGCGGTCAGGGCGGCGGTGTGCGGCACGTACGTCTCGCTTTCTTCGTACCCTCGAGTCGAGTCCATCGAGCGAGGAGCTCCTGTTGCACAACTTGTACGTCAAGGTCTGCGGTCTGCGGAAGCCCGCCGAGGTCGAGGCCGCCGTGGCCGGCGGGGCCTCCGCGGTCGGGTTCATCCTGACGACGAGCCCCCGCCGGCTGTCCCCCGCCGAGGCGCGCCCGCTCGCCGCGCTCGTACCGCCCGGTGTCGCCAAGGTCGCGGTCTTCCGCGGTGAGTCGCTGGACGAGGTGCGCCGGGCGGCGGCCGAGGCGGGCGCTGACACCGTCCAGCTGCACGGCGGCGAGCCGCCCGAGGCGTTCGCCGCGCTGCGCGCCGACGGATACCGTCTCATCCGCGCCACCTCGCCGGAGTCGGGCGATCCGCTGACGGCGGGCGCGTACGGCGAGGACATGCTCATCATCGACTCGGCGCGGCCGGGCTCCGGCGAACGCTGGTCCCCGGACTCGCTGCCGGAGCAGCCGACGGGTGCGTGGGTGCTGTCCGGCGGACTCTCGCCGGACAACGTGGTGGATGCCGTGACGGCGCTGCGGCCGTGGGGCGTCGACGTGTCGAGCGGGGTGGAGAGCAGCCGGGGTGTGAAGGACGTGGGCCTGATCGAGAAGTTCCTCGGGGCGGCCGACGCGTTCCGCGGCTGAGCACAGCGGCTGGGCTGTGTCACCGAACACGTGTCGCCGAACCCTGCGTGAGAGGGCGCGGCGGGGGAATCCGGGACAGGTACCGACCCGACCGAGAGGGGTGCCCCCTTGTCCCGCCCGCCGCACAGATCTGTCCTGCCCGCGCCGCGGAGCGGTGACCCGACGGCGCCGGAGTCCGTACCGACCGAGAAGGTCCAGCGCATACGACGGCGCCTGGAGCGGCTGATCGGTATCGCCATGACCGAGGGCAACGCGCTCGTCCCGCTGCGGAACGGCGACGAGATCTTCGCGTCGATGCTGGAGAGCATCCGTGGCGCCGAGCACACCGTCGACATGATGACCTTCGTCTACTGGCGCGGTGACATCGCCCACGAGTTCGCGCGGGCGCTGAGCGAGCGGGCCCGCGCCGGGGTGCGGGTGCGGCTGCTGCTCGACGGCTTCGGCAGCCGGCTGATCGAGAAGGACCAGCTGGCCGCGATGGAGGACGCCGGGGTCCAGGTGGCCTGGTTCCGCAAGCCGCTGTACCTCTCGCCGCTGAAGCAGAACCACCGCTGCCACCGCAAGGTGCTCGTCGTGGACGAGACGACCGCGTTCACGGGCGGTGTGGGCATCGCCGAGGAGTGGTGCGGCGACGCGCGGAACGAGAACGAGTGGCGCGACACGCATGTACGGGTCCGGGGGGCCGCGGTGGACGGGATCGCCGCCGCGTTCACCCAGAACTGGGCGGAGTGCCACGACGAGATGTTCGACGAGCGGGACCGGTTCGTCGAGCAGGACGCGTACGGTGACGCGATCGTGCAGGTGGTGCGCGGGTCGGCCAGCTTCGGCTGGCAGGACATGCAGACCCTGATCCGGGTCATGCTGGAGTCGGCGGAGGAGCGCGTACGGCTGGCCACGGCGTACTTCGCGCCGGACGAGTACTTCGTCGAGCTGCTGTGCGCGACGGCCCGGCGCGGGGTCTCGGTGGAGATCCTGCTGCCGGGGCCGCACACGGACAAGCGGGTCTGTCTGCTGGCCGGTCAGCGGTACTACGAGCGGCTGGCGGCGTGCGGCGTGAAGATCCACCAGTACCGGCCGACGATGATGCACGCGAAGATCATCACCGTTGACTCGATCGCCTCGCTGATCGGGTCCACGAACTTCAACCGGCGTTCGCTGGACCACGACGAGGAGGTCATGCTCGCCGTACTGGACGCGGCCTTCACGGCCACACTGGACGAGCACTTCGAAGAGGATCTGACGCTGAGCGAGCCGATCTGTCCGCGCCGCTGGAAGCGGCGCTCGCTGGTGCGGCGGGCACAGGAGGCGACGGTGGTCCCGATCCGCCGCTATCTGTGACCGGTCCCCACTGATCGGCCGGTCCCGGTCGATCAGCTCATCGGCTTCGGCTTCGGCCTCGGATCCGACTCCGTCTTCGGCGGGTGGTCACCGGGGCCGTGGGGCCGTGAGGCGAGCGGGGTCGGGGAGAGGTCCGTGCTCTCCTCGCCCTCTTCGAGCAGGGTGTCGGCCGGACCCACGATGAGCGGGTCGGGCTCGCCGACGGCCGACTCGTCCTTCAGCTCGTAGTCCACCCGCCACAGCAGGCTGCGCATGGCCTCCAGCCGTCCCCGCTTCTTGTCGTTGTTCTTGACCACGGTCCAGGGCGCGTGCGCCGTGTCGGTGGCCCGGAACATGTCGACCTTGGCCGCGGTGTAGGCGTCCCAGAGGTCGAGCGACGCGAGGTCGGTGGGCGAGAGCTTCCACTGCCGTACGGGATCGATCTGCCGGATCGCGAAGCGGGTGCGCTGCTCGTCGTGCGAGACCGAGAACCAGAACTTGACCAGCAGGATGCCGTCGTCGGTGAGCATCCGCTCGAACTGGGGCGCCTGGTGGAGGAAGTGCTCGTACTCGGCCGGGGTGCAGAAGCCCATCACCCGCTCGACACCGGACCGGTTGTACCAGGAGCGGTCGAAGAAGACGATCTCCCCGGCGGAGGGCAGATGCGCGACGTACCGCTGGAAGTACCACTGCCCGGCTTCTCGCTCAGTGGGCTTCTCCAGGGCCACCACGCGGGCGCCACGCGGGTTGAGCCGCTCGGTGAACCGCTGGATGGTGCCGCCCTTGCCCGCCGCGTCCCGGCCCTCGCAGACCACGACCACCCGCTGGCCGGTGTCCTTGACCCAGCGCTGCAACTTGAGCAGTTCGATCTGGAGCGTACGCTTCGTCCGCTCGTACTCGCGGCGGCGCATCTTCTTCTCGTACGGGTAGTTCTGCCGCCATGTCCTCACAGGGCGACCGGACTTGTCGAGCAGGACGGGCTGCTGGGGGTCCCGGTCGTCGACCGTCAGCCCGTCGAGGAGGACCTTCTCGACGTCCTCATCCGGCGACATGCGGGGGCCTTCCCCGGTAGGGGGTGGTGACGGTGCTGGGGTCGGCTTCCTCCTCCTCGTCGAGCGGGGGGAGGTCGATCGTGTACTGCGCCTCCAGGAAGAGGTCGCTGTGCTGCGGACGCGAAACGGACTCATCTGCGGCGGGAAGAGGCGCGGTTCGGACGATACGACGCTGAGAGCTCTGCATCCAAGACCATCCAGGGAAAGGGAGTCGCACGGGGCCGCGCGGCCATTGCCGGGCGACAGTCTCATCCTTACACAGGGCTCGATCTTGACGAGCGAGCCGAAATGCCCGGTGGGCACCGTGATCGGCGTCCCGGGCCACCGCCCGGTCCTTGATCACCGGACCCGCCGGGTCAGTCCGCGGGCCGGTCGGTGCGGTGGCGGCCGAGCACCCGGTCCACCAACTGGCCCGCCGCGCCCGTGTAGTGCGCCGGATCCGACAGCTTGCGGAGGTCGTCGGCCGATCGACGGCCGGCCAGGCCGGGGGTTTCGGCCAGGACGTCCGCGAGGTGCCTGCCGGAGCCGGCGGCCTCTGCCGACGCCCGCCCGAGCAGGGCCTTCGCCTCGGCCCTGCCGAGTTCGACGGAGAGCAGGGCCGCGAGCCGTTCGGAGACGACCAGACCGCCCGTCAGCTCCAGATTGGCCAGCATCCGGTCCTCGTGGACGGTCAGACCCTCCGTCAGCTCCGCGGCGGTGTGCGCCGCGCCGCCCGCCAGGCGCAGGCAGTCGCGCAGCGGCAGCCATTCGGCGTGCCAGGCCCCGGAGGGCCGCTCGTCGTCGTGGACCGACACCTGCATGAGGGTGCCGACGAGGGAGGGCACCTGGTAGGAGGCCGCGCGGATCAGTGCCGAGAGCGCGGGGTTGCGCTTGTGCGGCATGGCGGAGGACGTGCCCCGGCCCTCGGCGGCCGGTTCCGCCAGCTCGCCCGTCTCGGTGCGGGACAGCAGCTGGACGTCCGCCGCGATACCGCCGAGCGCGCCGGTCAGCAGGGCGAGCGCCGCGCCGAGGTCGGCGAGGGGCGTTCGGACGGTGTGCCAGGGCACGAGCGGTTCGGTGAGGTCCAGCTCCGCGGCGAGCGCGCCGGGCAGCTCCTCGATGCAGCGCCGCCCGCCGTCGTCGGCGGCGTCCGGTGCGTGCAGGAGCGCGTACTCCAGATATCCGGCCATCGTGCCCGCCGCGCCGCCGAGTTGGACCGGCAGCCCCTGGGCGCGCACCCGGCGCAGCCGGTCCCGTGCGTCGAGCACACCTTGGAGCCAGCCGGCGGCCTTGAGACCGAACGTGGTCGGGACGGCGTGCTGGCCGAGGGTGCGGGCGGCCATGGGGGTGTCGCGGTGCCGGGCGGCGAGCCGGGCCAGCGCGGCGGCGGTCCGGTCCAGGTCGGCGAGGACGAGGTCGAGGGTGCGGGCGGCGACCAGCATGAGGCCGGTGTCGAGGATGTCCTGGCTGGTGGAGCCCTGGTGGACGCTGTGGGCGGCGTCGGCGTCCGCGGCCGCGACCAGCGCGGTCAGCCGCCGTACGAGAGGGACGACCGGGTTGGCGGCGCCGCGCGCCTGGACCGCCAGCTCGTAGAGGTCGAAGTGTTCGGCGCGCGCGGCCTCGCCGATGGCGCGGGCGGCGGACTCGGGTACGGTGCCGAGCCGGGCCTGTACCCGCGCGAGGGCCGCTTCGGTGTCGAGCATGGCCTGGAGGCACGCGGTGTCACTCGTGGCGGCCTCGGCCGGGGTGCCCGACCGGACCGGCGAGAAAAGCCCTGTGTCGGCCGGGGGCTGACTGTTCGTCATGTCTGAATCCTCGTCAACTCGCGCTCTGCTGAGATGGTTTCACGTGGTCCTGGACTTCTGGTGGTCCGTCACCGGAGGCCGGGGCGGGCCGGCGGGCAGGGCCAGGACGGCCAGGGAGATCGCGTCGGAGTCACCCAGGGTCACCGAGTTGACACCGGGGCGGACCCCGGCGGCGGTCGCCCAGTGCACGGACTCGGTCGGTACACCGTAGGCGAAGCGCCGGGGGTGGGCGCGACCCTCGGTGTCCACCAGCCGGTAGGGCCGGGGCGTGACGGCCAGGCCGCCGGTCTCGTACGCGCCGAGTTCCGGGTCGGCTATCGCGTAGGGGCGGCACTGCCCCGTGGCCAGCAGGTCGGTCAGCAGCGGGTCGGTCGTCCGGCGCAGGTCGGGCTCGGGCAGCCGGGCCTCGACCAGGGTGGTGACGCGGGTCGCGGAGCCGGGCACGGCGGGCGCCTCGACGGTGAAGACGCCCTGGTCCGGGTCGGTGCCGACGCGCATGTCGGGGCCGAGGACGTCCAGCACCCCGGCCTCGATGAGCGCGATCATCTGCTCGATCCGGGCGGCCGGCGGTCCGATGGACAGGAAGGCGTTGAGCGGGGTGTACCAGCGCTCCAGGTCGTCGCGGTGCGAGCTGCCGGTGAGTCCGCCGTGGTCGACCACCAGGCGGATCTCGTTGCGCAGGTCCCGCAGTACGTCGAGGGCGGACTTGAGCGGGCCTTCGACGTTGCCCGCCTCGGACTCGGCGAGATCCCGGCGCAGGATGTCCAGCAGCCATTCGCGGTGGTCCCCGGCGCTCCTGAACCCCTGGTCGGCGTGGGGCAGGGAGAGGTGCTTCCAGTCCCAGTGGGCCTCGGGGCCGATGCCGTACGCGTCGAGCAGGTCGGACTCCTCGGCCGATCCCCAGGCCGGTTTCAGATACCGGTCGCCGAACCGGCCGGCCTCGCTCCCGCCGACGCGCCGGGCGAGCAGCGCCGTGTAGTAGACGGTCTCGACCTCCTTGGCGATCAGCGGCCACAGGTCGCGGCCGAAGTCGAGTCCGCCGCCGAGCCGGGCGGCGGTGCGCAGCCGCTCCAGCACCTCCGGGGTGAGGACCCGTGGGATGTGCCGGCCGTGCGCGCCCTTCTGGTTGCGGCCCCGTGAGTGGTACGGGATGCCGCGCCGGGAGGCGGCGTACAGGCGCGGTTCGCGTCCGGACGGGCCGTAGACGAGCCGGCCGTCCTCGCGGGTGTACGTGCCGCCCCGGCCGAGCGTGAACAGTGTCAGATGGTCGAAGAAGTTGAGTCCGAGTCCGCGCAGGGCGACGGCCTCGCCCGGCCGGACGGCGGACAGGTCGGTGTCGGCGGGGTTGGCCGGCGGGACGTAGGTCAGCGCGTGGGTCCGCGCGAAGTCGGCGAGTTCGCGCTCGCCGGGGCCGCCCCGGACGGGGAGGTGGCCCTGGGCCAGGACGACCGCGTCCAGGCCGTCGACGCGGGAGCCGTCGGCGAGGCACAGACCCTGCGGGCCGTCGGGGGCGCCGTCCAGCCGGACCGCCCGCGACGGGTGGACGACGACGCGGACGTGCGCGGGCGCGGTGCGGACGACGTGCCGGAAGACCCACTCCAGGTAGTGGCCGTAGAAGGCGCGGGTCGGGTAGGAGTCCGGGGTGAGGTCGCGGGCCTCGGCGCGCACCTGGTCGTCGTACGCCTCCCCGGTGCCCTCCCCCGGCGCCGCCGCCGTCCGGACCGCCCAGTCGTACAGGCTGGGGCCGGGGGCGAGTTCGCCGTCGATCTCCACGCTCTCGTCGGTGAACAGCGTGACCTGCGAGGCGACGGTGTTCATCAGCAGATGGTGGGACTGGTCGGTGCGCCACACCCCGCCCGCGCCGGGGCGGTGCGGGTCCACGATGTGCACCGTGAGGGTGGAGCCGTCCGGCAGCCCCCGGCGCGCGTTGACGCAGAGCCGTTCCAGCACCGAGAGCCCACGAGGCCCGGCGCCGACGATGCAGACCTCCAGATGTCCGTCACTCACGTCCGTGTCTCCGTCTCCCGTTGGACGGCCTGGTTAGCGGCCGGTCTCTCGCTCGCCTGATCACCGCTCGGAGGACTGCACAGGGGCTTCAGAGGACTTCGACGGTGGGGCCGGTCTCCAGCCGGTGCCGGCAGTCCAGGACGAACTCCGAGGCGCGGGCGACGAGTTCGTAGTCGAAGGCGTCGTGGTCGGTCAGCAGCACCACCGCGTCGGCCGCCGCCAGCTCCTCCTCGGTGAAGTCGCAGCGGGTCAGCCTGCTGTTCACGGTGACCGCCTCGACCACGTACGGGTCGGCCGCGCGCACTTCGGCGCCGAGACCGAGCAGCAGCTCCGCCACGCGCAGCGCGGGCGACTCGCGGGCGTCGCCGGTGTTCGGCTTGTACGCGAGGCCGAGCAGCAGGACCCGGGAGCCGGCCAGCGGCCTGCGGCGGGCGTTGAAGGCGAGCAGCAGCCGCTGGACCACGTGGTCGGGCATGTGTCCGTTGATCTCGTTGGCGAGTTCGACGAACTGGAAGCTGCGGCCGAGCGTGCGCCTGACCCGCCAGGACAGGTATTCGGGGTCGACCGGAAGACAGTGTCCGCCGACCCCGGGGCCGGGGGTGAAGCGCATGAAGCCGAAGGGCTTGGAGGCGGCGGCGTCCAGCGCCTCCCAGACGTCGACGCCGAGTTCGTGCGCGTACATCGCCATCTCGTTGACCAGGGCGATGTTGACGTGCCTGAAGGTGTTCTCGATCAGCTTGGACAGCTCGGCGACCTCGGTCGTGCGCACCGGCACGGTGTTGCTGGTGATCGTGTCGTAGAAGGCCTGTACGGCGGTGAGCGACGCCGAGTCGATGCCGGAGACCACCTTGGGCGTGTTCTCCAGGCGCCAGGTGGGGTTGCCGGGGTCGATGCGCTCGGGGCTGTAACCGAGGTGGAAGTCCTGGCCGGCGACGAGGCCCGAGCCCTCCTCGAGCAGCGGGACGAGGAGTTCGACGGTGGTGCCGGGGTACGTGGTCGACTCCAGGACCACGGTCGCGCCGGGGCGCAGCCGGCCCGCGAGGGTGTGGGCGGCCGACTCGATGTACGAGAGGTCGGGGGCGCCGTCCCGCAGCGGGGTGGGCACGGTGACGACGGCGATGTCGAAGCCGTCGAGGTCCGTGGGGTCGGTGGTGGGCAGGTAGGTGCCCCGGTCGAGCAGGACGGCGAGCTGTGCGTCGGGGACGTCCTCGACGTAGGACTCACCGCTGACGAGCCGTTTGACGCGTTCGGTGTCCACGTCGTAGCCGACCACCTGGTGGCCGGCCTGAGCGGCCCGGACGGCCAGCGGCAGGCCCACGTACCCCTGCCCGACAACGACGACCTTGCTTTTCACGGTTGCTCCCGTCGGAGAAGATTGGTCAGTTGGTCAGGGTCGGGCGACAGCGGTCGGCGGCGGCGGGCGGGCCGGAGCGGCCGAGCGCGCGCAGGGGGGGCCGCGCCGGTGGTCAGTCGAAGAAGGCGCAGACCACATCGGCCGTACGCTCGACCTGACTGTCCGTCAGACTGAGATTGAGCGGCAGCGCGAGATGGCGCGCGCTCGCCAGTTCGGTGCCGGGCCGCCGTCCGTCCGCGCCCTCCCCGGCGTACGCGGCGAAGGCGGGCAGCCTCGGCAGCGGGACCGGGTAGTACACGCGGCTGCCGATGCCGTGCGCGGCGAGGTGCGCCGCCAGCGAGTCCCGGCAGATGGTCTGTACGGCGTAGACATAGTGGCACTGGCCGTCGGCGCCGGTGGTGGGGGCGAGCAGGCCGCTCCCGCGCAGCGCCGCGAACCGTGAGTTGTAGTGCGCGGCGATCGCGGCGCGCCGGGCGACCATGTCGTCGGCGCGGTCCAGCCGGGCGAGCTGGTAGCCGGCCAGCACCTCGTCGAAGCGGCTGTTGAGACCGACCTCGTGGTGCACGAAGCGCTGCACACCGTCCTGCCCGTGGTTGCGCAACCGTCGTACCAGCGTGGCGAGTTCGATGTTGCCGGAGAGGACCACCGCGCCTTCGCCGGGCATTCCGAACGGCTTGACGGGGAAGAACGAGTAGAGCCCGATGTCACCCCAGGTGCCCGCCGCCCGGCCGCCCAGGGTGGCGCCCTGGGCCACCGCCGCGTCCTCGACGACCGCGATGCCGCGCCGCCGCGCCCAGGCCATGATCGCGGGCATGTCGGCCATCGTCGTGAAGGTGTGGGCGGGGACGACCGCGCGGGTGCGGTCCGTCACCCGGCTCTCCGCGTCGACGGGGTCCATGACCATCGTCACCGGGTCGACGTCGGCGAAGACCGGCACCGCGCCGACGCCGAGCACCGTCGCGGCCAGCGGCTCCGCGCCGAAGGCCGGCACGATCACCTCGTCGCCGGGGACGACGCCGACGGCCCGCAGGGCGAGGACGAGGGCGCCGGTGCCGCTGGCGCAGGCGACGACGTCGCGCACACCCGCGCGGTCGGCCAGCCGCCGCTCCAGTTCGGCGGTGCGGCGGCCGAGTATGAACTTCTGCTCGGGGTCGGTACCGACCTCGTACAGCACCTCGCGCAGCAGTTCACGGTCCGCGTCGGGGAGCCGGGTGTACGCGTAGGGGACGGTCTCGGTGGTCGCCGTGGCCGCGGCGACGCGGATCGGGGCGGCCTGTGCGGCCGAGGTCTCGGTGGTCATGACGTACTCCCGGTGAAGAAGGAGCGGACGGCGTCGCACACCCGGCCGAGCTGCGCGAGGGTCAGCTCGGGGTAGAGCGGCAGCGCCACGGTGCGGTGGCTGGCGGCCTCGGCGTGCGGGAAGTCACCCTCCTGGTGGCCGAGATGGGCGAAGCACGGCTGGAGGTGCAGCGGCAGCGGGTAGTACGTCTCGGTACCGATGCCCGCGGCGGCGAGGTGCGAGACGAGGGCGTCGCGCCGGTCGGTCTCGATGAGATAGACGTAGAAGACCGGATCCACCGGCTCGCCGCGCTCCACGACCGCGGGCAGCCCGCGCACACCGGGGATGCCGCGCAGCCTGCGGGTGTACGCGTCGGCCAGCACGGCGCGGCGGCGGATGTCGTCGTCCAGCGTGGTCAGCTTGGTGAGCAGGGCCGCGGCCTGGAGTTCGTCCATCTTGCTGTTGGTGCCCGCCAGTTCGCCCTGCCGCGCGTATTCGGCGCGTGCGGCCGGGGCGGCGGCGGGCCTGGCGGCGGGGGCCGGGGGCGGCAGCGCGGGCCGACCGTGGTCGCGCAGCCGCTGGACGGCGCCGGCGAGAGCGTCGTCGTCGGTCAGCACCATGCCGGCGTCGCCGAGCGCGCCGAGCGTCTTGGTGGGGAAGAACGACAGCACGCCGCCCACCCCGATCAGACCGGTGTGGCGTCCGTCCAGCCGCATCCCGATGCCCTCGGCGCTGTCCTCCAGGACGAGCAGGCCGTGGCGTTCGGCGACGGCGAGGACCGCCGTCATGTCGGCGGGCTGGCAGAACAGATGGACCGGCATGACGGCCTTGGTGCGCGGTGTGACCAGCGCTTCGAGGGCGGCCGGGTCCAGGTTGTAGGTGAGCGGATCGACGTCGGCGAAGACGGGCACCGCCCCGACGAGCGCCACGGAGCTGGCCGACGCGAAGAAGCTGAAGGCCGGCACGATCACCTCGTCACCGGGGCCGATCCCCGCCGCGCGCAGCAGCAGGACCAGCGCGTCGGTGCCGTTGCCGACGGCTATCGCGTGCCGGGCACCGGTGTAGGCGCGCAGCGCGGCCTCCAGCTCGGCGGTCTTCGGCCCGTTGGAGTACGTCCCCGACTCGCAGACCTCGTCGAGATACGCGCTCAGCCGGGGCCACAAACGCTCGAAGGATTCCGCCTGCGTGAAGAACGGGACGGTGCTCGCCGGAGCCGGCATCGCCTTGCTGTCCATTTCACTCCACTCGTCTCGGCGGTGCTGGGCGGAATCCACGGTTCTACTTGTCGGAACTGCTCGTCCGGAACTCCGCGGTTCTGCTCGCTTACGTCCGATCGAACGTAGACCGCGCGCCGACACCCCTTCGATAGCAATCACCCGGCAATCCATTGGCAGTTGCGGGGGACAGTGCAGGCAAGAGCGTGCAGAACACTGCCTATTACCTGGCTCCTTGCTTATTGCCGGTCCGAAAAACCTTGACTTGCCTCTTCGGTGTGGTCGACGGTGAAGCCCAATTCCACGGACCGACAGGAGTTTTCAGTCGTGACCGACATCGTGTCCGACAAGAAAGTGATCCTCGCCGAGCCACGCGGATTCTGTGCGGGGGTACGCCGGGCGATAGAAATCGTCGAGAAGGCATTGGAGGTCCACGGCGCTCCCGTCTATGTGCGAAAAGAAATCGTCCACAACCACTACGTGGTGGGGGTGCTGAAGCGGCGCGGGGCGATCTTCGTGGACTCCGAGGCGGAGGTGCCGCCCGGCGCGGTCTGTGTGTTCTCCGCGCACGGGGTGGCCCCGGAGGTCCGCGAGAACGCGAAGGCCCGCCGGCTCGACACCATCGACGCGACCTGCCCGCTGGTGTCGAAGGTCCACCAGGAGGCCCGGCGCTACGCCCGCGACGGCCGCACCCTGCTGCTGGTCGGCCACGCCGACCACGAGGAGGTCGAGGGCACGTACGGCGAGGCCCCCGACCGCACGGTGATCGTGGAGAGCGAGGAGAGCGCGCGGCAGCTCGACCTGCCCAGTGACACCCCGGTCGCGGTGCTCACCCAGACGACGCTGTCGATGGACGAGACCGCGGGCATCGTCGCGGTGCTGGGCGAGCGCTTCGACGATCTGCGGAGCCCGGCCGACGGCGACATCTGCTACGCGAGCACCAACCGGCAGGTCGCGGTGAAGGAGATCGCCGCGCGCAGCGATCTCGTGCTGGTCGTCGGATCGCGCAACTCCAGCAACTCGGTACGGATGGTGGAGGTCGCCCTTCTCGAAGGGACCGCCGCCCATCTGGTGCCGGACGTCACCGAACTCGACGTGAGCTGGCTGGACGGGGTGACGACGATCGGTGTGAGCGCCGGCGCCAGCGCGCCCGAGCTGCTGGTCGACCAACTGCTGGAGCGGCTGGACGAGTTGGGCTACCAGGACGTGGAGCTGTCCGTGACGACCAAGGAGGACATCGTCTTCCAGCTGCCGTCGGGACTCAGCCAGGCACGTCCCTCCGCCTGATACGTCCGCCCGATCCGTCCGCCCCTCCGACAGGAGCCGTACGGCTCGCGCCGCTCATGTGCCGGAGCCGGCGCCGCGAGCCCGGAGCCCCACGCCTCGGAGCCGTACGCCTGAGAACACGGGCCCGGCGCCACGAGGACCAGATCGCCGGCACGACAGCCGACACGACAGGAGAACGCTCATGACCGTCTCACCGCCCGCACCGGCCGTCGGGCACCTCGGAGGGCTCGCCGCGCAGTCCCGCGCGGCCGTCCTGGACCGTACCGAGGAGCGCCTCGACGCCATGCTCGCCGCGGAGCACTCCCGCTGGGCGGCGGTCGACGCGCGCGCCGCGGTCCCCGTCGACGCCATCGGCGAGCTGATCCGGGCCGGCGGAAAACGCCTGCGCCCCGCGTTCTGCGCGGCCGGCTTCCTGGCGGCGGGCGGTGAGCTGTCCGACTCGCGCGTGGTGGACGCGGCGGCGGCGATCGAGATGCTGCACGCGTTCGCGCTCATCCACGACGACGTCATCGACGACTCCGACCTGCGCCGCGGCGAGCCCACGGTCCATGTCCAGCACATCGAGCGGCACCGGGCACAGGGCTGGCAGGGCGAGGCCCGCCGTTACGGCGAGGGCATCGCCGTACTCGCGGGTGACCTGGCCTTCTCGTACGCCGGACAGCTCATCCAGGACCTGCCCGCCGAGGCCCGGCTGGTCTGGGGCCGGCTCGTCAGCGAGATGATCATCGGCCAGCACCTGGACGTGACGGTCGCCGCGGAATCCCTCCCGGACCCGAAGCTGGCCCGGTACATCGCCAACGCCAAGTCCGGTCACTACAGCATCCATCGCCCGCTGGAGCTCGGCGCGGCCATCGCGGGCGACACCTCGTCGGCCGCCGCCTTCGAGGCGTACGGGACCGCGCTCGGCGAGGCGTTCCAGCTGCGCGACGACCTCATCGACACCTACGGCGACGCGGACGCGGTCGGCAAGCCGGTCGGTCTGGACGCCGAACAGCACAAGATGACGCTCCTGGTGAGCCTCGCCGCGCTGCGCGACCCGCGCGTCGGCGAGCTGGTGCAGGCCGCCGAGTGGGACGGCGCCGCGCTGGCCGAGGCGCTGACCAGCAGCGGCGTACGCGCCGAAGTGGAGCACCGGATCGACGAGTTGGTGGTCCAGGCGCACGAGGCACTGTCGGCGGCGCCCATCAGCGACGAGTGGAAGCGCGAACTCGCCGACATGGCCACGTCGGTGGCCTACCGCGACCACTGATCCGACAGCCCGTTCCCTTTCTCCCCAGACGGCAGATCTCCTCGAGAGCGAAGGTCACGTCATGCTGAACACGTTCATCGTCGGCGGCGGGCGGGCCGGCCTCGGGCTGCACTGGCCGGTGCTGCGCAAGCTGCGCGCCCTGCCGGACGGAAGCGGTCCGTGGTCACCGGACCCGCCCGTGATCTGGGACGTCCAGGACATCCGCGAACAGGCCCTGGCCGAGGGCCTGGTGCCGGCGGACTCACTGGCCCACGCCGCCGAGCTGGCGGACCCCGCCACCACGGTCGTGCATCTGTGCACGCCGCCGGCCGACCGGTTCGCCACGCTCCAGCAGCTGGCCGACCTCGGCTACACGCGCATCGTGGTCGAGAAGCCGATGGCCGACGACATCGCCGGTCTGGAGGCCATCGACATGCTGGCGCGGGTGCGCGGTCTGCGGCTGCGGGTCGTCTCGCCGTGGCTGGCCAGCTCGCTCACCCGGGAGCTGGCCGAGCTGACGCGGTACGGCGCTCTGGGCGAGCTGCGTTCGATGTCCTTCACGCAGTTCAAGCCGCGCTGGACGCGCACCCTGCGCTCCAACAACCACACCACCGCCTTCGACGTGGAGCTGCCGCACTCGCTCGGTGTCGCCCTGCGGCTCGCGGGGGACGCACGGATCACCGACGCGGCGCTGACGGACATGCGGATCGGCGACACCGTCATCCCCGACATGGGCGGCGCCCGGCTGACGCTCCAGCACGACAACGGCGCCACCACGGAGATAGCCTCCGACCTCACCTCGCCGATCCGCGAACGCCGTGTCGGGCTGCGGTTCGACACCGGCCACGTCGTCGGCCACTACCCGATCAGCGATGTCGACCACCACGCCAGCCTGACCGTCCACGACGACGCGGGCGGCGGTGCGGCGGCCCGCAGGCTCCTCTTCGACGACGCGCTGACCAGCTACATCGACCACGCCTACCAGGAGTACCAGGCGGTCGACGCGGGCACCGACGGCGCTTCGGGCAGTGGCGGCCCCGGTAACGGCGCTCCCGGCGGGGTGAACGACATGGACGACTACGCGATCGCCCGGCGGGTCGTCCAACTGCTGCAAGAGGCACGGCTGTTGGCCGCCGCGCAGAGTAGCCGCGCAGACTCGGCCGCGCCCGTGCGGCCACCGCTGACCGGCGTCTCCCCCGCGCTCCAGGGGGGTGCCGACCATGAGGGCTGACATCCGTCTGAGCGGCATCGGCGACGAGGCGGCCCCGGGGCTCGACCGGCAGATCGAGGCGGTACGGCGGCTCGGCTGGGACAGCGTGGAGCTGCGCTCGGTCGACGGCGTTCCCCTCGCCGAACTCGACGGCCCGGCCTTCGACCGGGTGGCCGGGTCGGTCGCCGAGGCCGGGCTCGGAGTCTCCTGCGTCGACTCCCGGATCGGCAACTGGGCCCGTACGGTCGTCTCCCCGTTCGCCGACGACCTCGACGAGCTGGCCCGCCTGGCCGATCGCTGCGAGCGCCTCGGCACCCGCTACGTACGGATCATGTCCTACCCCAACGCCGGTCTGCCGGACGCCGATTGGGAGCGGGAGGTGCTCGACCGGGTACGGCGGCTCACCGCGCGCGCCGAGGACGCAGGGCTGGTGCTGGTGCACGAGAACTGCGCCGGCTGGGCAGCCACCGACCCGGCGCGGATGCTCCGTCTCCTGGAGGCGGCCGACAGCCCCGCGCTGCGGCTGCTCTTCGACGTCGGCAACGGCATCGCGTACGGCTACGAGGCGTACGACCATCTCGCGCACATCGCGCCGTACGTCGCGCACGTGCATGTGAAGGACGGTACGGGCGACACGAGCGCGCAGTTCTACTCGCTGCCCGGCGACGGGGACTGCCGGGTCGCGGACTCGCTGCGGCTGCTGTTCGACCAGGGCTACTCCGGCGCCGTCTCGATCGAGCCGCACATCAACATCCGCCCCCACGAGGGATGGTCGGACCCGTCCGGGGACTACGTGGACGAGTTCGTGACGTACGGGCAGCGGCTCGAGAAGCTCCTGCGCGAGCTGGAGCCGGCCACGGACAGCGGCATCTGACAGACCGTCTGCAAAAGAGAGGGGGACCCCGCATGACCTACGACCAGCGTCCGGCCTACGACCTGCCGACCCGGCGCATCAATCCGGGCGCCGCCGGGCTGACCGAGTCCGACCGGGAACTGCTCCTGCACCTCCTCGCCCTGCGCACCGCCGGACCGCTGGAGACCGGCGGCGGGGAACCGGTGGAGCTGTGGGAGGCGCAGAGCGCGTACGCGGAGGCGGCCGGCCGGCTCGGCTTCCGGGTCGTCCACCACGCCCCCGCCGGACCCGACACCGTCACCGGCCCGGACGTGCCCCGGGCGGTGGGCCAGGCGGCCGACACCATGCCCGGATTCCTCGACTGCCAGCCGAACATGGTCCTGCGTCTGGGCCCCGAACTGCCGCGCGCCGCCACGGTGATGTTCAACGTGCACATGGACACCGTCGCGGGCGGCGGCCCGGTCTCCTTCACCGGTTCGCGGTTCCACGGCCGCGGTTCCATCGACGCCAAGGGCCCCGCCGTCGGACTCCTCGCCGGGCTGCGGGCCGCACTCGCCGCCTCCCCCGCGCTCGGCACCGAGGTGGGCGTGCTGATCCAGCTCGTCGCGGGCGAAGAGGGCGGCGCCATGGGGGTGTTCGGCACGAAGCCGCTGGTCGAGCAGGGGTACGTGGGGCGGCTCAACGTGTTCTGCGAACCGACCGGCTTCCGCGTACTGAGCAGGGCCACCGCCTCCATGACCGCACGCCTGCGCGTCGACGGCCGCGACGGCATCGACGACGAGCCGGGCGCCGGCCACAACGCGACGGTGTTACTGGGCTATCTCGCCCAGCACCTCGCGTCGGAGCTGCCGCCGTACGCGGTCGACGGACAGGTCTGCGTCGCCGGCATGAACACCGGCTCCATGCACAACAAGGTCTACGGCACCGGCCAGTTGCTGATCAATCTGTCGTACGGCTCCCAGGACACCGGGCGCAAACTGGAAGCCGCGCTGGACGACGTACTGCGGACCGGCGTGGAGCGCTTCCGCGAACGCTTCGCCGACAGCCCGACCTTCGCCACCACCGCCCGCGACGCCGCGAGCGTGACGCATCTGGACTGGCTCAAGCGCGGACTGCCCGCCCTGTACGCCGATGACGCGTGGGTCGGCGAACTGCTGCTGGACCGGGCGGGACTAGCGCCGTGGCCCGCCGAACTGCCGGCGTTCACCTGTGACGCGATCTGGCTCGCCGGCGTGCCCGACACCTCGACCGTGGTCTTCGGCCCCGGCGATCTCGGCGCCAACCAGGCCCACGCGGAAGGTGAGTTCGCCGATCTGGCCGACCTCGACCGGTACGCGCGGCACATCGAGCGCCTGCTCATCTCCTTCGCACGCAATCGGCTGGACCAGGGGAACTGACCTCATGACGACGACCTCGACGACCACGACCGCCGGCTCCGGGGCTGCTTCCGCCGCCACGACACCGCGCGTCGACCTCACCGAGCTGGTGGAGTTCACCGCCGCCGTGTTCCGGCACCACGGCCTGCCCGCCGAGCGGGCCCTGACCGCCGCGCAGGCCCTGGTCCACGGCGACCTGACCGGCATCACCTCGCACGGCCTGACCAACCTCACCCGGCTCTATCTGAAGCTCTTCGAGGACGGCCGCTGCGACCCGGCCGCCGAGCCCGAGGTGCTGGCCGACCGGGGCGCGGCCGTCCTGCTCGACGCGCACCGCGCCCTCGGCCTCTGGTCGGCGAGCGAGGCCGTGGACCTGGCCGCCGAGCGCGCCCTCCAGTACGGCGTCGGGCTCGTCTCCGTACGCGACGCCACCCACCTCGGCTGCGCGGGCGCGCACGCCAAGCGCGCGGCGGACCGCGGGATGATCTGCCTGCTCGTCTCCAACTGCGGTCAGCAGCGCATCATCCGGCCGCCCGGCGGACAGGCCGCCCTGCTCGGCACCAACCCGCTCGCGTTCGCCGCACCCGCCGGGGCGCGACCGCCGCTCGTCCTCGACATGAGCACCACCGTCGTCCCGACCGGGCGCGTCCGCGGCGCGGCGCGGGCCGGACAGCCGATCCCGGAGGGCTGGCTGGAGGACAAGGACGGCCGGCCGGTCACCGACCCGCACGCGCTGGACCGGGGCGACGGCTATCTGAAGTGGCTGGGCGGCGATCCGGCCACCGGGGCGTTCAAGGGGTACGGGCTCGGTCTGCTCGTCGAGGTCCTCGGCGCGCTCCTGCCGGGCGCCGGCCTCGGCCCGGCGACCGAAGCCTGGTCCGGCAGCGGCAGCCCCAGCGGCCAGGACGACAACATCGGCTTCACGGTGCTGGTCGTCGCCCCGGCGGAGCTGCGCCCGCAGGAGGACTTCGAGGCGCAGACGGCCGGCATGTTCGACGCGCTGGTCGGCTCCCCGGCGGTGGACGAGGCCCGTCCGGTCCGCTACCCCGGCTGGTTCGAGGCGGAGCGCGCGACGGAGCACGGCAAGAGCGGGGTCCCGCTGTCGGCGGCCCTGTTCGAGGAGCTCGTCACGGTGGCGGCGGAACGAGGCCTGACGGCGCCGAAGGCGCTCGAAGCAAGCCCGTCACAGGACACGTAGCCCGCCGAGCGCCCGGTCTGTCCGGCGAGTGAGGACACAGCACGCAGCCCGTCCGGCGAGTGAGGACATCCACCCCCCGGACACCGGCAATCGCGTCCAAGGAGGACACAGAAAATGAAACCCCTGCGGATAGGCGTGGTGGGGCTCGGGGTCATCTCCCGGTTCTACCTCGACGCCTTCCCCGGCCTGCCCACACTCGAACTGGTCGCGGTCTGCGACCTGCGCGAGGACGCGCTGGCCCCGCACCGCGCGGCGGGGCTGCCCTGCTACCCGGACCACCGGCGAATGCTGGCCGAGACGGAGCTCGACGCGATCGTCGTCAACGTCCCCAACGACGCGCACGCGGCGGTCTGCCGCGACGCGCTCGAAGCGGGCGTCGCGGTCTGCGTGGAGAAGCCGCTCGCACTGCACCTGGCCGACGGCCGCGCGCTCACCGAACTGGCCGTGAGCGGCGGCTCGGTGCTGTTCACCGCGTTCCACCGGCGCTACAACGACAACGTGCTCGGCCTGCTGCGTTCGCTGCCCGAGGCAGCGGCGGTGGAGTCGGTGACGGTGCGCTATCTGGAGAAGATCGAGGAGCACGTCGGCCAGGACCGCTGGTATCTCGACCCCGAGCGCTGCGGCGGCGGCTGCGTCGCCGACAACGGCCCCAACGCCTTCGACGTCGTACGGCTGTTCCTCGGCGAGCTGACGGTCGAGTCCGCCGAGGTCGTACGCGACGGGGAGGGCGTCGACCGGCAGGCGCGGGTGGAGCTGCGCTCGGCCGGCGGGGTGCCCGCCACCGTCGAGCTGGACTGGTCGTACCCGCACGGCGAGGCGAAGGACGTCACCGTCCGCCTGAAGGACGGCACCGAGCACCACGCGGACATGCTCGCCGGGCACGACGCGTTCAAGAGTTCCCTGAAGCACGAATACGTGGGTGTGCTCCAGGAGTTCGAGCAGGCGGTGCGCGCCGGTACGGACGCCTCGCGCGCCGGGCTCGCGATGCTGGAGCTGGTCGACGCGACGTACCGCACGGAGCGGACCGGGCAGAACGAGCTGACGGGGGCGGCGACGTGATGAACAGGACGGCCAACGGGACTGCCAACGGGACACAGGTCCCCGCGCTGCTGGCACCGAGCCCGGAGAACGGCGACAAGCGCACGGTCAGGTCCGAGGTGGTCAAGGTGCTGCGGCACCGCCGTACGGACCGCGGTATGCGCCTGGAGGAGTTCGCCTCCCGCTGCGTGCGCGAGGGCGAGCTGCACGAACTGGTCACCACCGACCATCTGGAGACCGAGGCCGGCTCCCGTATCGACCGGGTCGGCTTCCTCGGATTCGTGGAGATCTCGGTGTCCGGGGTGCTGGACCGGGGCGACATCGTCCTGGTCGACGGTGAGCCCATCGGCACCCTGCTGGGCTTCGACGCCTGCCACTTCCCCAACCACTACAACGTACTGATCCACACCGCCTGGACGCTCACCGGTCCCGAGGCCGGCCTGCGGCCCGGCTCGCAGATCAGCTTCCGGCCGCCGCCGCCCACGGACGGCGACCCGGGAACTGGCCGGCCCTGACAGATCCGCACCACCGCCGCACGGACACGTCGGCCATCTCGGACATGGAGGGTTCAGTCATGGCACTACTCGACGAGATCGCGGCTCCCCGCGATCTCCGCGGTCTCTCGCCCGCGCAGCTCGGCCAGCTCGCCTCGGAGATCCGGGAGGTGATGATCGACGCGGTGTGCCGCTCCGGCGGACACCTCGGGCCCAACCTGGGCGTGGTCGAGCTGACCATCGCGCTGCACCGGGTCTTCGACTCGCCGCAGGACACACTGCTCTGGGACATCGGCCACCAGACCTACGTACAGAAGCTGCTGACCGGCCGGCGCGCCGGGTTCGACGGTCTGCGTACGCGCGACGGGCTGTCCGGCTACGCCTCGCGCGCCGAGTCCGAGCACGACGTGATCGAGAACTCGCACGCGTCGACGGCGCTCAGTTACGCGGACGGGCTGGCGCGCGCCCGCGAGTTGAGCGGCGACACGGACCGCGCGGTGGTCGCCGTCATCGGGGACGGAGCGCTGACCGGCGGTCTCGCGTGGGAGGCGCTGAACAACCTGGGCGGCGCGCCCCAGCGGCCGGTGATCGTGGTCCTGAACGACAACGAGCGCTCGTACGCGCCGACGGTGGGCGGCCTGGCGGCGCACCTCGGCAAGCTGCGGTCGGCCGGGTCGGCCGAGGTCGAGTCCGACTCGGCGAACGTCTTCGAGGAGTTCGGCTTCGGCTATCTCGGCCCGGTCGACGGGCACGACATCGCCGCCGTCGAGGACGCGCTGGAGCGTGCGCGGGCCCTGGGCGGTCCGGTCGTCGTCCATGTGGTGACGGAGAAGGGCCGCGGCTGGGAGACGGCCGAGACGAACGAGCTGGACCGCTGCCATGTCGTACGGGCGACGCCGTCGGCCAACGCCGCTCCCGCGTCGAGTCTCGCGTGGACGGCGGTGTTCTCCGACGAGATGGTACGGATCGGGGCGGAGCGCTCCGATGTCGTGGCGATCACGGCGGCGATGGCGGAGCCGGTAGGACTGCTGGAGTTCCAGCGGGAGTTCCCGGCGCGCACGATCGACGTCGGCATCGCCGAGCAGCACGCGGCGGCGGCCGCCGCCGGTCTGGCGCTCGGTGGTCTGCACCCGGTGCTGGCCATCTACGCGACGTTCGGCAACCGCATGATCGACCAGATGGTGACCGACATCGCCCTGCACTCGGCCCCGGTCACGCTGGTGATGGACCGCGCGGGCGTCACCGGCGACGACGGCGCGAGCCACAACGGCATGTGGGACCTGACGCTGTTCCAGGCCGTACCGGGCATCCGTATCGCGGCCCCGCGCGACGGCGCGACGCTGCGCGAGCTGCTCCGCGAGGCGGTCGCCTGGGACCAGGGGCCGACGGTGCTGCGCTTCCCCAAGGGGACCACCGGCGCGGACATCCCCGCGATCGACACGACCGACGGCTTCGACGTGCTCCACAACGCGCCAGGCCGCGACGTGCTGATCGTCTCGGTGGGCCCGATGGCCCGGCTCGCGCTGGACGTCGCGGGCCGGCTGGGGGAGGAAGGCGTCGGGGCGACGGTGGTCGACCCGCGCTGGGTCGCCCCGGTCAACCCCACGCTGGTGGAGGCCGCCGCGTACTTCAAGCACGTGATCACCATCGAGGACAGCGGACGCACCGGCGGCGTGGGCGCGGCGTTCGGGCAGGCCCTGGCGGACGCCGGGATCGACACGCCCGTACGGAACTTCGGGCTGCCGCGCGAGTTCCTCGACCACGGCTCGCGGGCCCAGGTCCTCGCCCACTGCGGGCTGACCGCCGACGCCGTCACCGGCGCGGTGCTGACTCGGATGACCTCGGAAAGGACACTCACCTCATGACCGCCATCGCACTCGGAATGCCGGATGTTCCGGTGAAGCTCGCCGACCGGAGGGTCAGTCGGCAGATCCAGGTCGGTTCGGTGGCTGTCGGTGGGGATGCGCCGGTGTCGGTGCAGTCGATGACGACGACGCGGACCTCGGACATCGGGGCGACGTTGCAGCAGATCGCGGAGCTGACGGCGTCGGGGTGTCAGATTGTGCGGGTGGCGTGCCCGACGCAGGATGACGCGGACGCGTTGTCGACGATCGCGCGGAAGTCGCAGATCCCGGTGATCGCGGATATTCATTTCCAGCCCAAGTACGTGTTCGCGGCGATTGACGCGGGGTGTGCGGCGGTGCGGGTGAATCCGGGGAACATCAAGCAGTTCGACGACAAGGTGAAGGAGATCGCGGGGGCGGCGTCGGCGGCGGGGACGCCGATCCGTATCGGGGTGAACGCGGGTTCGCTGGACGCGCGGCTGCTGAGGAAGTACGGGAAGGCGACTCCGGAGGCGCTGGTGGAGTCGGCGTTGTGGGAGGCGTCGCTGTTCGAGGAGCACGGGTTCCGGGACATCAAGATCTCGGTGAAGCACAACGATCCGGTGGTGATGGTCAATGCGTACCGGCTGCTGGCGGCCCGGTGTGATTATCCGCTGCATCTGGGGGTGACGGAGGCGGGTCCGGCGTTCCAGGGGACGATCAAGTCGGCGGTGGCGTTCGGTGCTCTGCTGAGTGAGGGGATCGGGGACACGATCCGGGTGTCGCTGTCGGCGCCGCCGGCGGAGGAGGTGAAGGTCGGTCTGCAGATTCTGGAGTCGCTGAATCTGAAGCAGCGGCGTCTGGAGATCGTGTCGTGTCCGTCGTGCGGGCGGGCGCAGGTGGATGTGTACAAGCTGGCGGACGAGGTGACGGCGGGGCTGGACGGGATGGAGGTTCCGTTGCGGGTCGCGGTGATGGGCTGTGTGGTGAACGGTCCGGGTGAGGCGCGTGAGGCGGATCTGGGTGTGGCGTCGGGCAACGGCAAGGGGCAGATCTTCGTCAAGGGTGAGGTGATCAAGACGGTGCCCGAGTCCAAGATCGTCGAGACCCTCATCGAAGAGGCGCTGAAGATCGCCGCGGAGATGGAGGCCAACGGCGTTCCCTCCGGCGAGCCGCTGGTCGTGGCGGGGGTGTGAGACGGGGACGCCCCGGGGGGATCGAAAGTGGCGAAGGCCACTTTCGATCTACCGATCACTTCGGCGGCCACCACCGGTCATAGAGGCGGAGAACACCACCTGTGAGGGGACACCGCCGACATGACCGAAACCGTGAAGGGCCCTGCCGCCTACTTCCCGTCGATCGAGAGGAAGTACGGCCGGCCGGTCGCGGAGTGGAAGGAGCTGATCCGTTCCTCACCGCTGACGAAGCACATGGAACTGGTCTCCTGGCTCAAGACGGACCACGCGCTGGGCCACGGCCACGCGAACGCGCTCGTGGCCCACACGCTCGCGGAGGACGCCGGGAAGTAGCCGGGCCGGGCTCACCGACCGGCTTCCGGCGCCCCGCGGGAACGGCGCGGGCTCCTCACCACCCGTGCTCCGCCAGGGCCCCCGAGCCCTCCAGATACCCGAGGAGTCCTTCCTTCGGGTATTCGATGATGTCCTCGGGAAGTTCGTGGACGCTGAACCACTGAAGGGCGAGGCATTTCGCGGGCTCTCTGTTGACGGGGTCACCGGCCCAGTCGGTGGCCTCGAAGAAGAACCCGATCCGTTCCACGCTCTCACTCTGCTTGTGGTGCACGACATGCACCAGTCACAGCCGCGCGGGGTCGACCCGCACACCGGTCTCCTCCATCAACTCCCGCGCGGCACCGGCGCTGATGGTCTCGCCCCGGTCGAGCTTGCCGGAAGGCATGTGCCAGCGGCCGTGGCCGTAGGGGCCGCCGCGCTGGGAGAAGAGGAGCTTGTCCCCGTCGCGTAGGAGGACATGCGTGTCGATGACGGGCTGCGCGGGGTGCGGATTCATGGTTCCTGAGGGATGGTTGATGGTGTTGGGGCGGCTGACGATACCGACGGATGAGGGATCGCGTCGGCGATTGAGGCCGCAACCTCCGTTGTGGTGGAGCCGTCGGTGCGCACGATCAGCACCTTCACGTTTGCCGTCATGAGGGTCTGGGCGGCCTCGTGGTACAGGTCGACTTCACGACCAGGGGCGGTCGGGTCGAGGTGGAAGCGGTTGCGTGGGCCCCGTGCGGCTATCCGTTCGGTGATGAGGCCTGGGGACGCGGTGAGGATGACGGCCAGGTCCGGCAGCAGAACGTGCGCGTTCAGGTCGAGCAGGAACTTCATGGGTACGCCGTCGAGTTGCTGCATGACGAGCGTCGAGGCCAGGTACCGGTCGCAGACAACCGTGTCGCCGCCGCTCAGGCGGGGTTCGATCTCGTGCTCGATGTGTTCGTACCTGTCGGCGGCGACCAGGCAAGGCCAGGGCGCGCCCGTGGATGTGGCTGAAGTGCTCGCGGGTGAAGACACCGACAGCGCTGGTACTGGGTTCCACGGTCTGATGAACCTCCCAGCCTCGTCCGGCCAGTTCCCTGGTGAGGGCGTGGACGGTGGTGGTCTTCCCGACGCCGCTGGGGCCGTCGACGGTGACGAACCGGCCACGTGCCGACGTCATGCCGCGGTCTCCCGTGTCGGCTGGTTGCGTTCGTGCTGTTCCCGGGTGAGCGCGGCCAGGGTTGCGCGGACCTCGGGCAGGGGGACGTCACCGAACTGGATGCCGACGGAGAAGTTGAACTCGTCTCGCTGACGCATCGACTCATCAGCCCCGTCAGCTGTGAGGTCGACATCTCCGTACGCGAGGAGTTTGTCGGGGTCGTGGCCGGCGTCGGTGAGTGTCTTCCACACCGGCGTTCCGGGGTAGGGGCGGAACTCGAACACGCTGGCCCGCACGTCGCCGGGATTCGCGTCGGCGATGCTCCAGAGGTTGCGGATATGGCGCACGGTCTCCCGGATGTCCTCGTGGGTCTCGCGGGGAAGCCGAGGATGAAGTACCCCTTCACGCCGATGCCGTGTTCGACAAGGCGGCGGGTAACGCGTTCGGTCATCTCGGCGTCGATGCGCTTGTCCATGGCGCGCAGGATGCGGTCGCTTCCCGATTCGATTCCGAGGGCCACTTCACGGAGCCCGTTGTTGACGAGCAGTTCGAGTTCGGTGTTGCCGAGCCGGTCCAGAACGTTGATGCGTCCGGTGGCGTCCCACACGTACCGTTCGCCGATGCGGTGCCGCGTGAAGGCCGCCATTTGCGTGGCGATGACGCGGGAGACTCCGAGGAAGAGGTCGTCCACGCGCGAGAGGCGAACGATCATGTGACGTACTGCCGCACTCTGCGCGGAATGAGCCTTCAGGCGTCCAACCTGCGCTACGGACGAAAGGCGCTGGAACTCGCGGACTCGGCCGCAGAGGCGGCCCCTCAGGCCGGCCCCCGCCTTGTCGCCTTCCCGCGGGGCCAACAGGCGCACGCGTCCGCCATGGTGGGTGCCGAGCGCCGGGCGTTCGCCCGGCTACGCGAGGCCGAGGTGGCACTCTCGAAGGCCGGTGCCCGCAGGGAGTCCATCGGCGGATACGACCAGGCCGCCTACCAGTTCCACGTCGCCCACGTGCTCTACGAGACCGGCGACCTGCCCGGCTCGATCGCCTCCTTGAAGACGGCGCTTCGGGCGCAGCCGAAACAGGAGCGTCAGGGACGGGTGCACTTCAACGCGGTCATGGCTCAACGCCAATTCCAGCTCGGGCGCATCGAGGAAGCGTGCGCCACGTGGGGCTCGTTCCTGGACGGATACGCGGGCTTGTCGAGCGCGCGAGGCGATGAGCACTTCGTGACCATGCGCAAGCACATCGCCCCGTACGGCAAGGTGCGCGCGGTTCGGGAGCTCAGCGCGCGAGCTCAGCAGGTCGCCGCGCTGAAGGGCTGAAGCGTTGAGGAGCTGACAACGAGAACTGCTCAAGCCCGGAGGGCGCCCGACCCGCCAGTCGGGTCGGGCACCCTCCGGGTGACGTTCAGTCCCGCCAACCACGCGCCGCCGCGGTGGACTTGGCGAACTCCGCGAAGGAACGCGGCGCGCGGCCCAGGGCTTGGGGGATGCCGTCGGAGACGTAGGCGTCCGTGCCCTTTCCGAGCGGCTCGATCACGTCCGCGAAGGCTTCGGCGTCCGCCGGTGGCAGTCCCTGGTGGACGAGGTCCGCCACGTACTCGGCCACCGAGAGCGGGTACGTAGCGGATTTCGCGGCCCACGGCCGTGGAGATCGTGGCGACTGCCTCGGCCAGCGTCACCGCCCGGGGACCGGAGAGCTCGTAGGTCCGGCCCGCGTGTCCGTCCTCCGTCAGCGCGGCGACCACCACCGCGGCGATGTCCTCGGCGTCGACGAAGCTGGCGGCCCCGTCGCCCTGCGGGCAGCCGCAACTCGCCGGCGCGCACGGCGTCGGCGAAGAAGCCCTCGCTGGAATTCTGCGCGAACCAGCCCGGTCTGCTGATCGTCCACTCCAGACCGCTCTCCCGCACCGCCGCCTCGCTGTCGAGGACGCCGTCGAGGACGCCGCCGCTGTCCTTCGCGTAGTCGGGGTCGTCGATCCCGCGCCCCGAGGCCGGGACGATCCGCCGGGCTCCGTGCCGTACCGCCCGTTCGACGAACGGGCGGACGAGCTTCGTGCCGTCCAGTTGGACGATGTAGAGGGACCGCACGCCCTCCAGGGCGGAGTTCCAGGTGCGGCTGTCGGTCCAGTCGAAGACGTGCTCGCCGTTACGGGCCGCCGCACGGACCGGCAGCCCCCTGGCCCGCAGTTGGCTGACGACACGGCGGCCGGACTTGCCGGTCGCCCCGGTGACAAGAATCGGATGTTCAGACATGGCTCCAGTCAACCGACCGGCGCCGAGACGCTCCATGGCCGAGACGCTCCACCCGATGTCCGGGCGTCTACGTCACGGCCATGGACACCGTAGGCCCGAGAGCTAGCGGCGCACCAGGCCCCCCGCCGCCGCGCCCTGGACACCCGCGTGGGGGTCCATGGGGCGCAGCATGCGGCCCGCCACCTGGACGCGGGACGTGCAGCCGAGCTTCTGCATCACCTTGCGCATGTGGTTCACCGCCGTCCACTCCGCGATGCCCAGCCTGCGCGCGACCTCGCGGTTGGTCAGGCCCTCCGTGACCAGCATCGCCACCTCGTGTTCGCGCCTGGTCAGCGAGCCGACCAGATCGGTGGAACGCGGCTGGTGGTCGGGCCGTTCGATCAGGGCGAGGGCCTGCGCCACCGCCTCGTCCGGGGTGCACAGCCCGCCCTGCTGCCAGGCCGTGTCGAAGGCGCTGCGTCCCATCCGTTCGCTGACCTGGCCGAGCAGTGTGCCGCTGACGGCGTTCGGCTGGCCCGCCAGGGTGTCGCCGACCCGCCGGCGCAGTGTGTCCGAAGCGCCGAGCAGCAGGGCCGCGCGCTCCCACACCGCCGCCGTGCGGCCGTACTTGTAGGTGAGGAGCTCCGCGAGGACCGCCAACCCACGGGCCACTTCCGGAAGATCTCCCCGGTCGTGCAGCAACAGCAGTGCCCGGCAGGCCAGTTGCTCGGCCCGGTCGTAGTCGCCCTGGCCTCCGGTCAGGCCCGCGAGCGTGAGCTTCGCGCGGGCCGCCGAGCGGGCGTCCTCCACACGCTCGAAGAGCCGTACGGCCTCCGTGGCGTGCCGCGCCGCCGACGTGGTGTCTCCCCGGTCCCGGCGGACCTCGGCGAGTCGGGCCAGCACTGCCCCCCGGCACCACTGACCACCTCCCCGCGGATCGAGGTCCGCCAGGACCAGTGTCAGTAGGTTCTCGGCGGCGGGGAGGTTCCCCTCGATCTGGGCGAGCCTGGCCAGGTGCTGGCGTACGGTCGCGACCCCCGGCCCGTCGGCCAGTTCGGTGTACGCGGCCAGCGCCTCGTCCAGCCAGGGCTTGGCGGCCGAGGGGTCGTCGTTGAGGAGCAGCGCCTCGCCGAGCGCTTCGAGGGCGGCCAGGCGTACCCGGTGCCGGTCGATGCCGAGCCGCAGTGCGGCGGACAGCCAGTGCTCGGCGCTCTCCACCTCGCCGCGGAGCAGCCAGTACGGCTGCGCCGCGGTGGCCAGTGTCGCCACCGCCTCACCGTTGCCCGCCTCGACGAGGAACTCCAGCGCGGCGAGGACGTCCTGGTGCCAGTGGTCGAACTGCTCCAGCGCCGCCGTCTGCCCGGGTCCTTCCAACTCGCTCCGGATTCCGTGCATTTGACGGATGAAGAACACGGCGTGGTCGGCCCGTACCGGACCCAGCGCGTCCTGTCGCGCGAGGTGTTCCAGGGCCCGCGCCCGGGACCTGCGCAGCATCCAGAACCGGATGCTGCCGTCCCGCTGCTCCTCGGTCAGCAGCGCGCTGTGGTCGACCATCTCCTCCAGCGCCTGCCGGGTGACATCGAGCGGGAGTTCGAAGACGCCGGCGGCCTCGGCGACACCGAAGCTCTCGGTGAACACCCCGAGCCGTACGAGGAGTTCGACGGCCTGCGGAGCGAGGCCCAGCGTGTCCGGGCCGGCCGCCGCGTCCGTGGCCGTGCCCGGGTCCGTCAGCGTGCCCGGCGACCGGCTCAGCTCGTCCAGCAGGGCGCGCGGCGAGCTCACCTTCAGCCGGGACGCGGCCAGTTCGATGGAGAGCGGCAGTCCGTCGAGTATCTGGCAGAGCTTGGCGACGGTCTCGCGGTTCTCCTGCGTCAGCCGGAATCCCGGCCGCACGGCCTTGGTGCGGTCCACCAGCAGGCGTACGGAGTCGACCTGTCCCAGCCGGGCCAGGTCGGCGGTGTCACGCGCCGTGGGCACGGCGAGGGGGAAGAGCGGGACGCGGTGCTCGCCGTACATACCGAGCACCTGGGTGCCGACGGTCACCAGACACAGCCGCCGGGCGGCCGATCCGACCGCCGCCCACAGCTCGGCGATGCCGCGCGGTGGGCGGCTTCCGCAGTCGAGTACGAGCAGGAAGTCCCGTCCGCCGAGATGGTCGCGCAGCAGATCGAGCGGGGCACGTCCGCCCCTCGCGCCGCCGTCGTCCGACGCGGCGTCAACATCGTCGCCGGGCACGGGTGGTGGCGTCAGCTCCAGCGCCTCCGCGACCGCGCGGGCGAGCCCGCCGTCGGGATCGCTCGATTCCAGCCGGAGCGTGTCCAGCTCCAAGTACCTTCCGCCGTCGGCGAATTCACCCGCTATCTGTTCGAAGAGCGCGTCCGCCAGACGGCTCTTGCCCACACCGACCGGGCCGGTGAGCGTCAGTACCTGTCCGTTCGGGGCGGCGGCGCGTGCCTTGAGATCGGCCAGTTCCGTGTCCCTGCCGACCCGGGAGGTGAGCGCGTAACGCGCCCGCTGGTGGGTGGAAGGACCGAGGTCACCGCCTGTTCGCACCGGCTCGACGATCCGTATGGTCCCGTTTGATCCTTCGTCGTTCTGCGCGCGCATTCCAGCCCCCGTGGCTCATCTTGTTCGCACGTCCAACTCGTTTTTCTCTCCCCCGGAACCTCACAGGCCGCGTCCAACGATCGGTCAAGGCTTGGTCAATAGGTGGTCACTGACGTCACTCCAGTCACACCCGCCACATAACCGGAACCCCGCGCCGACCACGGAAAAGCCGCCCGCTCGCCGGGAGTTCGGCAAGTGGACGGCTTCTTGAAAGATGTAGACCGTCACGCCGTCGGGCGCGGCCGTCGGGCGCGGCCGTCAGGCCCACACCGTCGGGCGCGCGACGTCAGGCGGAGGCCGTCAGGCGCGGGCCGTGGGCACCGGCCCCTGCGCGCCGGCCGGGCTCCGCCGCCGCGACAGGATCCGCTCGGCGGCCAACTCCCCCGCCTGCACGGCGGCTTCGCTCGTCGGCCGCTGGAAGACCCAGTCCCCGGCGAACTCCACCGCCCGCACGGGCCGGTCCAGGAAGGCGCCCTGGAGCCGCAGGGCGTCCGGGGTCGCCTCGGGGGCCGCGTACGGGAACCGGTGGACCTGCGACGCGATCAGCGCCTCGCGCAGCTCGGGCACGTATCTCGTGGCGCGCCCCAGCAGCTTCTCGACGACCTCCTCGTCGGGCCGGTCCATCAGCTCGTCGGTGGCGCGCTCCGCGCTCAGCATGCTGACCAGTCCCTGACCGCCCGGCGCCCGGTTGGCCGCCTTGAAGTGCTCGAAGGTCAGACCGGCCAGATAGCCGTCCTCCTTCTCCGGGATGAGCAGCGCGTAGACCTTCTTCGTGATGCGCGACTGACGGACCGCCAGGGGACGGTTCACCTGAAGGGTCACGCGGATCATGCGGGAGTACGACGTGGCGTCCAGGAAGGGCAGTTCCTCGGCGGGCGCCGACGGATACAGCTTCCTGGCCACGGGCGCCGGCACCGCGAGTACGACCTCACGGGCCGTCACCACACGCCCGTCGGCGAAGACCAGCCGTACGCCGCCGTCGGGGTTCTCGGTGACCTCCTGGACGGCCCTCCCCGTGTGCACGGTCAGCCGCTCCGCGACCTTCCGTGCGAGCGAGTCCATGCCGTCGCGGTAGGTGCGCCAGCCGTGCAGGCCACGCGTGGCGACCATCGTGGCCACGAGCGGCGCGACGCACGAGCGCCGGGTGTCCCAGGCCCAGCCGGTGCTCGCGGCCGGCTGGAGCAGGTAGTCGTGCAGGTCCGGGTGCTTGCCGTCGACGAACTCCGCGACCGTGCGCAGGCCGAGCGGGCTCTCCCCCGGCCGCCGGGTGCTGACCTTGCCCAGTGACGGAAGCAGGCCGCCCAGCATCCCGGTCATGGCCATCCGGCCGCCGAGCGACAGCCCCGCGCCGGTGAGGGTGCCCACCCAGTGCCCGCTGCCCGCGTGCGCCTTGCCGTCCCGCCAGACACCGGCGAGGCTGCCGACCTTGAGCACCCCGCCGTCCCGGTCGAGACCGACGTCCTTGATCAGCCGCCAGGTGGACGGGTAGCCGTGCGAGGCCAAGGTCTCGGTGCCCTGTTCCACGATCCAGCCGTCCTCCTGCCGCGCCCGCATCCGGCCGCCGACGTCGCCGTCCGCCTCGAAGACCTCCGGCGCGCGGCCGGCCTCCTTCAGCCGGTACGCGGCGGTGAGACCGGAGATCCCGGCGCCGACGACGGCGACGTCGACGTGCGTGCCTGATTCCTCGGCTGCCTGTGCCTCTGCCTCTGCCATGGCTGCGCTCCCTACTCAACGCTCTGGGCCGGTTCGTGCTCGATCGCCGGACGGACTGTGTGGTGTCCACGGCCGCCGGACGGGCTCTGTCTGTTGTCCGCTGACCGCCGGACGGGCGTGGAGTGCCCGCCGCCCGTCCGGCGTCCCGCTGCTACGTCCAGCGCCCCGTGCCGTACGTCTCCTCGCCCAGCAGCCGCTCGCGCAGTTCGACGCGGCGGACCTTGCCCGTGCTCGTACGCGGGATCTCGTCCAGCGGCAGCACCCGCGGTGCCCCCAGTGCCGGCAGGTCCGCGGTCGCGCGCTTCCACTCCGCCTCGTCCAGCGTGCCGTCCTGCGTGGAGACGACGGGCAGCGGGAGCTGGCCCGGAATGCCGATCACCGCGGCCTCCAGCAGCTGCGGCAGCCGGTCGGCCAGTACGTCCTCCAGCTCGATGCAGCTCATGCCGGGGATCACGTCCACCTCGCGGTCCAGCAGCCGGAAGGCTCCCGCGGCGGTGCGCAGGCCGTAGTCACCGGTGTTCCACCACTTGCCGCGCGCCTTGTCCTGCCAGCGCCGCTGCTCGCCGAGGTAGCCGATGCAGCGCCCGTCGGTGCGGGTGAGCAGCACGCCGGGCTTGCCGTTGGGGACCGGCTTCATCGTCGCCGGGTCCACCACCTTCATCCCGGTGAAGCCGGGGATGGGGCGGCCGACGTCGCGCGTCGTGGGGTGCCGGTCGCCCTTGGCCGCCAGCGCCCTGCGGGTCAGCAGGCGGAAAGTCATGGGACCGGTCTCCGACTGGCCCCAG
Source organism: Streptomyces sp. S4.7 (assembly GCF_010384365.1). Taxonomy (NCBI): domain Bacteria; kingdom Bacillati; phylum Actinomycetota; class Actinomycetes; order Kitasatosporales; family Streptomycetaceae; genus Streptomyces; species Streptomyces sp. S4.7. The sequence continues at coordinate 3,097,053 of NZ_CP048397.1, forward strand.
CCCTGGAGCCAGGCCGGGAAGCGCCGCTTGCTGGCGTGCAGGAACCGGCGGACCGTGGGCGGGTGGATCGCGTCGAAGGTACTCACGAAGAGCCGTACGTCCCCGTACAACTCCGGCCGCTTGCGCGCCAGTTCCTGCCAGCCGATGTACGTGGCGGGCAGCGCCTCCAGATACGTCGGCTTCCGCTGCGCGAACATCCGCTCGGCGGTGGCCGGACGGGCGTCGGCCAGGAGCAGCGCGTCCTTCGGCTCCAGCTTCAGCGTGCCGGTGCTCCAGGTGATCATCCGCATGTGGTTGAAGGGGGTGGCGGTGGCCACCGTGTCGGAGCGCTTCATCGCCACGATCGGGAAGCGCAGCGACTCCGTACGGCCGAGGTGGCCGAGGACGGTGTCGACGGAGTGCACGACGAGCTTCGGCACCCCGGTGGTGCCCGAGGTGTGGGTGGCAACCATCGGCTCGTAACTGGCCGTCGTGAACACCTTCGGGGTACGCGCCCCGCGCAGGTCGTCCAGCGACACCGTGCCCGGCAGCGCGGCACCGACGGTCACCGTGCGCGGGACGAGGGACTTCAGGTCCACGCCCTGCTCGTCGGCGGAGCGCAGGATGTCGGCGGTGGTGACGAACAACTGCGCGTCGGCGCGCTTCAGTACGGTGCCGAGCGTCTGCGCCGGGAGGCCGCCCGCGATCAGGACCGGGAGGGCGCCGAAGCGCGCGGTGGCGCAGGCGAGCAGCAGATAGTCCCAGTGGTTGTCCTTGGCGATGGCGACCCGGTCGCCGGGCCGCGACCCCGCCTCGTACAGCAGGCCGGCCGTCTCCTGCACGAGCTCGGCGATCCCGGCCACGCTGAACTCGGAGCCCGCGCCGGGGGCGATGTCGAAGGGCCGGCTCAGATGGAAGCGGGTGCTGCGGCCCGCCTGCGCGTGCTCGTCGAAGAGCAGGCCGAGTCCGGTCGGTTTTTTCTTGGTACCCATGTCCTTTTGTCCTGTCCGGAGTTCGGGCCGCTGGCTCGGGCCGCGGCCGTCGCCCCTCAGCTCGCGAAGTGGATGAGGTTGGCCAGGACGATGCCGGCGACGCCCGTCCGGAACGCCACCACTCCTCGCCTGCGTGCCAGCAGTGCGTCTCCGTTACGGCTGAAGGAGGTGAACTGGCGCAGCCGCAGCGCCATTTCGGGCAGCAGGGCGGCGAAGAACCACCACGGTGCCCAGCCCACGGCCGATGCCCCGACGGTCAGCAGCAGGTCGACGGCGGACAGCGCGCCGATGAAGACCAGGTTGCCGCGCGCCGATGTGTGAACCGCGACCGTGCTGCGGCCGACGGCCGCGTCCCCGCTGATGTCCTTGGTGTTGGAGTAGCAGGACACCAGGATCTGCCAGAGGCCGAACAGCACCGCCTGCACGAGCACGATGGCGGGCAGATGGCCGGTCACGAAGCCGTAGGGAGCGACGACGATGACCAACGGGCAGCCCATGATGAGGACTTCGCCGAGGCCCCGGTAACTGAGCTTGAGACCCCAGGAGTACTGGAAGCCGGCGAACAGCACCAGCCCGGTGACGACGAGCGCCCAGAGGGGTCGCTCGGGGGCCGCGAACGCCGAGGCGGACCAGAAGACGGTGCCCCAGAGCAGGCTCAGATACCCGAACCGGGTGGCCTGGGGGACCGTCAGCGCACCGGTGAGCAGGGGCTTGCGCTCCAGGGGGCGCAGCGGAGTGCCGCCGGTGCCGAGGTAGTTGGCACGGTCGCTGCCGTCCTTGATGCCGTTGACGTCGTCGAGGGCCATGACGGCGGAGATGACGCCGATCTCCCCGAGGAGGAAGAGCAGCAGGGTCGTCCACGTGTCGGACGCGAACCGCACACTGCCGGCGAGCGCGGTCCACAGCACGAGCATGCTGAGGTAGTAGTCGAGGACGAACTCGAACTTGGCGAGCCGCGCGTACGCCACGAACCGGCCCCGGGCCCCGGATGCGGGTGCGCCGGCGGGCCCTGTGCCGTCGGTGCCCGCCGCGGACGCGGTGGCGACCCCGGACCGCCCGGCCAGTCCTACGCCGTCCGTGGCCTGGCGGGAGGCGTTCGTGACGGCGCCGCCGTCACCCGCGCCGGAGGCGCGACCGGAAGCCGGAGCGCCCGTGCCCGCACCGGGTGCGGTGCCGACGCCCGTATCCGCGCCGGAGGCGGAACGGCTCGCGACGGCTCCCGCCGCACGCCCGTCAACCGGAGCACCGGCCCCGTCGGTGGCCGTAACGCCACCGGCGCCGGTCCGCGTGCGGGACGAGCCGGCCGCACCGGCAGCCGCTTCCGACGGGCCGGACGCCGTACCCGACGTACCCTTCGCCGTGTCGACGCCGCCACCGGACCGGCGGCCTCCGGCACCGGATCCGGCGCCGCCGGAGGCGGGAGTGAACGCGTTCATCTCTTCTCCCCTGCTCTCCGCGGCCCGGCTCAGCCGGCCGTCGTCAGCTTTCCGGCCGTCGTCAGCTTCTCGGCGGCCCGGATGCCGGAGAGCATCGCCGCCTCCGAGATCGGCGAGGTGAAGTAGTCGCCCGCGAAGACCACCGGCGCGTGCTGGAGTCCGATGACGCGCGCGGACATCCGGTAGCGGCCGGGCGAGGGCAGCGGCATCGCGTGCGGGCGTACGGCGATCTCGAACGGCTCCGCCTCGTCGACCGGGAAGTCCGGCCACAGCTGGGTGACCAGCCGGGTCGTCTCCGCGTACTGCTCCTCCGGCGACAGCGCGAGGAGCCGGCGCGTCTCGGCGCGGCCCGGGTAGACGAACGCGAGGTGCTTGTCGACCGAACGCCCCTGCTCGTCCTTGACCTTGCGCGGGAAGGTGATGATCGTCTTGACCGGCGGGTCGTCCGCGCCCGCCGCCACGATGTGCGCCTCGGACGGCATGCTGCTGAAGTCGACCAGGTACGAGACCGACAGCGCGGGCTCGTACACCTGGGTCTCCAGGAACTCACGGGTGTCGCGGCCCACGATGTCGTTCGGCAGCGCGGCCGTCAGCTTGGCGGCGACCGGCGCGGTCGTGGCGACCACGACGTCGTCGAAGACCTCGGCGTGGCTCTCGCCGTCCGCCGACCGCGCGGTGATGTGCACCCGCCCGTCCGTCACCTGGAGGTCGGTGACCTCGTGTTCGAGCCGGATGTCCGCGCCCTCGGCGTTGCGCTCGGCGATGACCTCCATGCCGTTGCGGAACACGTAGAACTTCGCACCGGCCACCTGTGCCTGCATCGCCCGTACGTGCGCCGCGGAGATGTCCTCGCAGCGCCACAGCCAGAACGACTCGATCTCGGGCCGCAGCAGGTTGTCGAAGCCGCGCTGCGACAGGCTCTTGCGGGCGTACTCGGCCGCCGTCGTGCCGTCGTCGAACGGCGCCAGCTTGATCGGGTCGAAGATGTCGAGCTGCTTGCGCTTGAGCGTCTCCTTCATCGTCCCGGTCAGGAAGCCGATCCGGTCCTTGAGGGCGACGTGCTTGTACGTGAGCAGGCTGCGCAGCGAGTCGGAGAGCAGCTCGGCGGGCTGGCCCTTGTCCACGACGATGACGTTGTTGGACATCTCCACGAGCTGGTCCTCGAGACCGTACTCATGAATTCGCTCGAACATCAGCTTGTAAAAGCTGGTGAACCAGAGGTTGATGCCGACGGAGGGCTCGATCTCCGAACGGTGCCACGAGCGAGCCCGACCGCCGAGTCCGGCGGCCGCCTCGAAAATGACGACCTCGCGGCCCGCCTTGATCAACTCTTTGGCGGCGGCGCAGCCTGCCATCCCTCCGCCGATGACAGCGGTCCTCTCACGCTGGCTCATTCGCTTTACCCTCCAGGGAATGTCTCGGATTGCCCTCGACTGTTGTCGCCTGTTCTCGCCGCAATTTAGGAGGGTGAAGCGGCTGTTAGATATAGCAGTCATGCAGGGAATGACCCGCATACACCTGTCATTGTGCGCATTCACGCGCTGGTGGACCGTAGTGGGGGAGCATGCTGCCCAACCGTCGTCCCGACCCCCCGGACCACCCCGCGGTGGCCCGTCCGGGCCGGATGCGAAGGGCCGTGTGCGTAGGGCCGTGTGCGTAGGGCCGGCTGCGAGGAGTCGGGTACGAGGAGGCGGGTACGAGGAGGCGGGTACGAGGAGGCGGGTACGAGGAGGCGGGTACGAGGAGGCGGGCAGGAAGGGCCCGACCCGGCCCGCCGCCCCGAACCGCGCCCACCGCACCCGCGCGACCGTTCAACCGGGCGCGCCGCGCGAGGGGTTGTCATTGCCAGTGGGCTCGCGCGCTCCCTACCTTGATCGTGTGAACGGGATCGACACGCCGCCCCCAGAAACGGCGTTCCCCCTCGAAAGGTTGCCGAATGTTCGCCTCACTGGCCAGATTCACCACACACCGCAGCAGGCTGGTCCTCTATCTCTCCGGTGTGCTCCTCGTGCTCGCGGGAGCGCTGGGCGGTGGCGTGATATCGACTCTCTCCGCCGGTGGATTCACCGACAGTTCGACCGAATCCGCGCGGACGGCCGAGGTCCTGGACGGACGGTTCGGTTCGGGTGCCCCCAATCTGACCCTGCTGGTCTCGGACAAGCGCGGCGTCGACGATCCGGCCGTGGGCGCGGCCGGTGCGCGGCTCACCGAACGCATCGGCGCCGAGAAGGGTGTTGAACAGGCCCTGTCCTACTGGACGTTGGGCAAGGCCCCGGCCCTGCGCGGCGAAGGCGGGAACAGCGCCCTGATCCTCGTACGGATCACCGGCGACGAGGACCAGGTGCAGAAGACGCTGGAGCGGATCCAGCCGGAGTACGACACCAAGGTGGAGGGCCTCGACACCCGCGTGGGCGGCGTCGCGGTCGCCAACAAGGAGATCACGGACACCACCCAGGACGACCTCCTCCTGATCGAGATGGTCACCTTCCCGGTCCTGCTGGTCGTGATGCTGTTCGTCTTCCGCGGTGTGGTCGCCGCGCTGGTGCCGCTGATGGTCGCCGGACTGACCATCGTGTCCGTGCTTCTGACGCTCCGTATCCTCACGCTGTTCACCGATGTCTCGGTGCTGGCGACCAACGTCGCGACCGGCCTCGGACTCGGTCTGGCGATCGACTACGGACTCATCCTCCTCAAGCGCTACCGGGAGGAGTTGCACGGCGGCGCGGACACCGACACCGCCATCGCGACCGCGCTGCGCACCGCGGGCCGCACCGTCCTGTTCTCCGCGGTGACGGTCGCGCTCGCGCTCGCGGGCCTGCTGGTCTTCCCGTTCTACTTCCTGCGGTCCTTCGCGTACGCGGGCATCCCGACCGCCCTGCTGGCGGCGATCGTCTCCATCACCTTCCTGCCCGCGCTGCTGAAGGCGCTGGGCCCGCGGATCGACAAGGGCCGGATCCGCGTCCTGAACCGCGGCAAGGAGGAGCAGCCCCCGAAGCCGGAGGCCGAGCGCTTCTGGTACCGCCTCGCGACGACCGTGATGCGCTTCCCGATCCCGGTCGCGGTCGCCGTGATCGGTCTGCTGCTCTTCCTCGGCTCACCGTTCCTGAACCTGCACATGAGCCTCGCCGACGACCGCGTGCTGCCGGCCGACACCCAGTCGCGGCAGATCAGCGACATCGTGCGCGAGGACTTCAGCGCGCAGGAGTCGCAGGCGCTGAACGTGGTGCTGAACGACGCCCCGCCGACCGGGGAGCGTTCGATCGAGACGTACGCGCAGAAGCTCTCCACGCTCGGCAATGTGGCGCGGGTCGACAGCGAGGCCGGTTCCTTCGCGGCCGGTGAGCTTCTCGCCCCGCCCGGACCGGGCTCCGACCGGTTCAGCGCGGACAGCAGCACGTATCTCTCGGTGATCCCCAAGAGCGAGTCGCTGAGCGAGGAGGGCGAGCGCCTGGTCGAGGACATCCGGTCGACCGAGGCACCGTACGACGTCCAGGTCGGCGGCCCGGCCGCGGAGTTGGTGGACTCGCTGGACTCCATGTACGACCGGCTGCCGCTGGCACTCACGATCATCGGTGTCACGACGTTCATCCTGCTGTTCCTGTTCACAGGTTCCCTGGTGCTGCCGCTGAAGGCACTGGTCCTCAACTGCCTCAGCCTCAGCGCCACGTTCGGTGTGCTGGTGTGGGGCTTCCAGGACGGCCATCTGGAGGGATTCGTCGGTGAGTTCACAGTCACCGACACGATCACCTGGACCGTGCCGGTGCTGCTGTTCTGCATCGCGTTCGGCATGTCGATGGACTACGAGGTCTTCCTGCTCTCCCGCATCAAGGAGGAGTGGGACCGCTCGGGCGACAACCAACTCGCCGTGGCGCGCGGGCTGGAGCGCACCGGCGCGATGGTGACCGCAGCGGCGGGACTGATCGCCATCGTGTGGCTGGGCTTCGTCCTGTCGGGGATCTCGTACCTCAAGGCCATCGGGCTGGGCCTGGCCGTCGCGGTCCTGATGGACGCGACGCTCGTGCGCGGCGCGCTGGTGCCCGCGTTCATGCGCCTCGCGGGCCGCGCCAACTGGTGGGCACCGGGACCGCTGGCCCGCTTCCACCGCCGCTTCGGCCTGCGCGAGGCGCCGGACGAGCCGTCGGGTACGCCCGGGTCGCCGGGCACGTCCGACGGGAAGCCGACGCGCGAGAGCGTGCACTGAGGTTGTTCACCGAAGCCGGGCTCCTCGATCGCCGGGCGGGCGTTTCCGGCCCGTCCGGCGGTCGAGGAGAGGCGCGGCCTACGAGTCGCGCGCCTCTGAGCCCGCTCCCGTCTCGGAACCGGACGGGAGCGGGCTCATCCGGCCGGTGTCAGGACGGACGTGAAGCACGGCACGGGTGACTGCCCCGCCCGCGAGGGCGTCCCCGACATCAGGCGCAGCTCCGCGACCGCCATGTCCGGGGCCTGGGCCTGCGTCCGGGCGACGAGCCGGATCAAATCGGGGATGCGGTAGACCGTCACGGCGCCCGGCGCCGATTCGGCGATCTCGACCACGTGGTGGTCCAGCAGCCGGCCCACGAGCAGTTCGGCCGCCCAGGTGTCCATCGCCAGGGCCCGCGCCGCGCGGGGGATGTCGAACGGCGCCTCACCGGCACGGGCCAGACAGGCCAGCGCCTGGCTGTCCGGTGTGGCGAGCCGGGCGCACGCGCCCGCCATCCGCCCCCGGACATCGAGCGAGCCGCTGCCCAGCTCGGCCAGCCGGTGGTGGTCAGGCGCCAGCCGGGCGGCGAGTTCGGTGACGGACCACATCGGGCGGGCCGCGAGCTTCTCCCCCGCGGCCCGTACGCCCAGCGCACGGTTGCCGGCCATGCGTACGACCTGCCGGGCGGCGGCGACGTCCGCGCCGACGCGGTCCACCCCGGCGAGCGAGGCGAGCAGTTCGACGGCGTCGTCCGTCTCCATGGGGCCCAGCTCGACGTTGGCCGCGCCGGGCAGGCCCGGCAGCCGTACGCGCGAGGTGACGAGGACCGCGCTCCGCGAACCGCCGGGGAGCAGCGGGACGACCTGTTCGGGCCCGGACGCGTCGTCCAGGACCAGCAGCAGACTCCGGTCCGCGCTCCAGCTCCGGAAGATGCGCGCCAACTCATCCATCTGCTCCGGCAGTTCGTCCATCCGCATGCCGATGTCGCGCAGCAGGGAGCGCAGCGCCGCCGCGGGGTCGGTGGGCCGGTCGTTCTCGTCGTGGAGCCGTACGTGGAACTGTCCGTCCGCGAAGTGTTCACGCAGCAGATGCGCGGCCCGGACGGTCACGGTGCTCTTGCCCGTACCGGCGCCGCCGAGCACGGTCACGATCTGAGGAGCCGTCAGCAAAGTCGCGCTGCCCGACCGGGCGTGGGTGACGATGTGCGCCAGCTCCGCTCGTCGGCCCACGAAATCGGGCGTGTCGGAGGGGAGTTGGGCGATGACCTCGCGCCGGGGGCGGATGTCGGCGGCGGGCGCGGCGGCCCGTACGGCCGACTGCCTGCCCGGCGACAGTTCCAGCGACGGCGCTTCGTTGAGCACGTCGCGCTGGAGCCGCTGGAGCCGGTGCGAGGGCTCGATGCCCAGCTCCTGGACCAGATCGCGGCGGAGCTGTCCGAACGTCTCCAGCGCGGTACCGCGCTGGCCCGAACGGTACGCCGCGAGCATGAGCTGGGCGGCGAACTCCTCGTTCAGCGGGTGGTCCGCGGTGAGCTGCCGCAGCTCCGCCATCAGCCGGTGGTGCCGGCCGAGCCGCAGATCGGCCTCGACCCGCAGCTCCAGGGCGCCGAGGCGGGTGTCCGCCAGCTGTGAGATACGGGCGGCCAGCGCCGGGCCGGTCTCGATGTCGGCGAACGCGTCGCCGCGCCAGAGAGCGAGCCCGAGGCGCAGCGTGCGGGCCGCGCTCTCGGGGTCGCCGTCGCCCAGATCGGCGCGCGCCCGCGCGAGATGCCGCTCGAACTGCCACAGGTCCATCTCGTCGGGCGCGAGCCTGATCCGGTAGCCGTTCGGGCAGGTCTCCACCCGCTCCCCGGGGCCGCCCACGCCCGCGCAGTGCGGTGCCTTGCGGAGCTGGTACACGTAGGTCTGGATGGTCTTGCGGGCCAGCCTGGGCGGCTCGCCGTCCCAGAGTTCGTCGATGAGTGTGGAGGTCCGTACCTGTTCGTTGGCGTGGAGCAGCAGTGCCGCGAGCAGCCGCCGGGCCATCGGAGCGGACGGCGTACGGTCCCCTCCCTGGCCACTGATCTCCATCGGCCCGAGGATCCGGATGCGCAGTGGGTGGTCGCCGTCCGGATGAGAGCCGTCCGGGTGGGAACCGGAACGGTGAGCGCTTTCGGTCGCCGAGTGCGTCAAGACCTGTCGTGTCCTTTCGGATCGTCTCCTCGGGACGCCGTGAAAACGCTCAGCCCGAAACGGCCGCCGATGAACCGGCGGCGGCGGCTGCCGCGTGCGAACTGCTTCCCCGTTGCCCCGTTGATCTCTGACTCCGCTGAACCCTCCACGCCACGACGCCGATCCGGGGCCCCACGCCGGTGCGGCGGGGCTCGGTGTGGCGACCGTGAAGGTGAAGTGCTTTCTGCTGTAGAGTTTTTGATGATCTCTGCTGTCAAACGGAGTGTCAACAGCCTCATCGGGCTCACGGGTTCCCTCAAGCCCGATTCTCACACCCGCTCCACGGCCCCAGTTTTCGGAGTGTCCCTCCAGACACTTCCGCCCGCCGGACCTCCGTCCCTACAGGCCGAAGCTGTACAGGGCGACGAGCACGCAGATGACGAGCATGCTCACGGCGTTGAGAAACAGGTTGCGGCCGAAGTCCCGCGCCCGGACGTGCGTGAAGACCGCCACAAGAAAATAGAGAACGAGCGCCCACACGGTGACCACCCCGAGCCAGGGCACCCACACCCCGAGGACCAGCCCCGCGGCGGCGGCGAACTTCACGGGCGGCGTGACCCACCACCACTCCCGCGGAAAGCCCACACCCTCGAAACACTCACGCACGAACCGGACGGGCCCGAGACAGAGAACCCCGTCACCGACCTGGATCAGCGCCAGGACGACAACGGGCCACACGGGCTCGGGCAGGTCTCTCATCACCCGCGCAACGCCCGGACCCCCCTCGGGGTTGCGGCCCCACCCCCGCACTCCCCCTGATCGAGCGACCCATCCACCCCCGGTCGCCGACGCCGGCCCCCACACCGCGCCACCGCCCCTCACGCCCCACGGCAACCCGCTACACTGATGCGCGGTGCTCCGCGGCGACGGGGCACCCAGCGAATGCCTGGAACCCCCAGGGGCCGTGATCCACCCACCCGGGCGGATCACCACCAGCACTCTTCGCAACCATCCCCGCCTCCGTGGGATGTGTCGAAAACCCTTGAGGCCCAGGTCAGCGCCCTAGTACTGCAACGGCGTTTGGCATGACTGGTGGCCAGGTCTGTCGTTGATCTGACTATGGGTGGGGAACTCGGCGACATCAGGATGTGGGCGGCCGGGCTGGGCGAGTTGCACGAGCGGTTCGTGCACCGATTCGCCCGCTCCGAGCCGCGGGAGTCGGCACTTGCGTATATGCAGGGGCTGATCGCTCCGCTCGAGCGGAAGAACGGCTGGACGCTCGCGGAGGAGGCCGGGCACGCGGCTCCTGATCGAATGCACCGGCTGTTGAACCGGTGCGACTGGGACGCCGACGAGGTCCTCGATGACGTCCGCGACTACGTCGTGGAACATCTCGGTGACCCGGACGCGGTGCTGATCGTGGACGACACCGGGTTCCTGAAAAAGGGCGTCCGCTCGGCCGGAGTCCAGCGCCAATACTCCGGGACAGCAGGGCGAACAGAAAATTGTCAGGTCGGTGTCTTCCTCGCCTATGCCGGCGTCCACGGCCGCACGCTGATCGACCGCCGCCTGTATCTGCCCACGTCATGGACCGATGACCGCGAACGCTGCCGGTCTGCGGGGATCGAGGACACGGTCGCCTTCGAGACGAAAGTGGTGACCGCCAAGGCCATGGTCCGCCGGGCGATCACGGAGAAGATCCCGTTCCGGTGGGTGACCGCGGATGCCGCCTACGGCTTCTCCAAAGGGTGGCGGACCGAACTCGAGCAGGCTGATGTCTTCCACGTCATGGCCACCACCCGCCATGACACCGTCGTGTCCCTGAGGTTCCCCCGAGATGCGGAAGTCGATGACAGAGGGTCAGATGGTTCTCATGAGAGGAACATCGTCCATGGCTGCCCCCAGAAAGTACTCACTGGAGTTGCGTGAGCGTGCGGTGCGGATGTACCGCGCGTCGGATCCGAAGCCGCAGATCAAGAAGCTGGCCGTCGACCTTGGCGTCCACCCCGAGGCCCTGCGGGGCTGGATCCGGCAGGCCGAGGCCGATGCCGGCGAGCGGGATGACCGGCTGACTACCGACGAACACGCCGAGCTGGTGGCACTGCGGAAGGAGAACGCCCAGCTCAAGCGGGCGAACGACGTGCTGCGGACGGCCTCGGCGTTTTTCGCGGCGCAACTCGACCCGACCCGGCCCAGGTGACCGCGCTCCTCGACGAGCATCCACACCTGGGAGTCGAGTGCGTACTCCGGGAGCTTTCCATCGCCTCCTCCACCTACTACCGCTGGCGCCGCGCTGAGAAAGAGCCCTGCGAGCGGCGGCGCCGCGACGTCGAGCTCACCGAGAAGATCAAGGCGATCCATACCGGGTCCGGTGGCATCTACGGGTCGCCACGGGTGCACGCCATACTGAAACGCGAGGGCGTCCACGTAGGCCGCAAACGCGTCGAGCGGTTGATGCGCGAGGCCGATCTGGCGGGTCTCAGCCCGCGCCGGAGCGGTTTCACGCGCCGGGATCCCAAGGCCGCGCTCGCCCCGGACCTCGTCAACCGGGACTTCACCGCCCAGGGGCCGAACCGTCTGTGGGTCACCGATCTGACGATGATCCCGACCGCCGAGGGACCGCTGTGGCTGTCCGCGATCCGCGACGCATTCTCCCGCCGGGTCGTGGCCTGGGAAACCTCCGCCCGCGCGGACGCCGACCTGGTCCTGTCCAGCCTGGAGTACGCGCTCGCCTCCCGCGAGGTCGAGCCCGGCAAGCTCATCCACCACGCCGACCACGGCTGCCAATATACGTCCATCAAGCTGACAACACGCTTGATGAGGGCAGGAATTGACGCGTCGATGGGCTCGGTCGGCGACAGTTACGACAACGCCCTCGCGGAGAATCTGTGGATGCTGACGAAGACCGAGTGCGTCCGCGGCCGCGTCTTCACCACCAGGGCCGAAGCCAACCTCGCACTCTTCGAGTACTTCGACGGCTTCTATAACAGCCGGCGCATCCAGAGGCGGCTCGGCTACCTCAGCCCGATCGAGTTCGAGGAGAAGCACTACGCCGAGCAGGCAACGACCAAAAGAGCGAACCTGAAACCCCGTCAACCCTCCCTGACCAGCTGATCAGCACCTCCCGAGCAACGGGGGAACCTCACCCGCTGGGCGATGGACCACCCGGTCCACGACCTGTTTCCCTCACTGCCCCGGCAGAAATGGAAACGCCGTTCCTGCGGCAACGGCGCCCACGGCCCCCGCGTCTACGACTGGGCACGAGTGGAAGTCCGCCCGTGGCACCGCGAGGACCGCCGGCACTGGGTCATCGCCCGCCGCAGCGTCAGCCGACCCCAGGAAATCTCCTACTACATCGCTTACTGCCCCGCCGAGAGCACACTCGATGAACTGATCCGCGTCGCCGGCAGCCGATGGGCCGTCGAGGAATGCTTCCAGACCGCCAAGCAGGAATGCGGCCTGGACGACTACCAGGTCCGCCGCTACCCCGGCTGGCACCGCCACATCACCCTCGCCATGGCCGCCCACGCCTGCCTGACCGTCCTGCGGGCCCGCGCGCTCGTCACAGAGAAAGCAGAAACGGATCCTCCCAGCTCATCGCCCTGACCCTCCCCGAAATCCGGCGCCTGACCACCCGCCTGACCCGGCCCCACGCCCACCTCACCGACCACATCCTGCACTGGTCACACTGGCGCCGCCGACGACAATTCCAAGCCCGCATCAGCCACTACAAACGACGCGGCCACACACCACCAGAAACTGCCCACACATCAGAACAAAGACCGTTGCAGTACTAGCTCCGGAGCATTTCGCGTGTTGGACGGCTCCGTCGTCCGAGGCAAGCGGCCTGAAGCAGGGCGCATATTGGCATAGAGGCGGCCTTGACCAAAGTCCTTGGTAGCTGATGCGCTGGGGGAGTTGAGCGTTGAAACTCGGGGGGCTTCGTGGTCAGAGCGGTTCTCGGTGCGATGTGTCGCGCCCGTCGTAGCGAGGCGGATTCGCTCCTTCCGCTCGATGGACAGACGGCCCGCGCATGAGACTCCGGCGGGGGGTCACGATCGCCGTCGTGGCCGCCGGGGGTGCCGTGACGACGATGCTCGTGGGACTCGTCACGAACGCGGTGTCCGAGTCTGAGTGGCCTGGTTGGTTGGGGTGGTTGCAGCGGCACGCCTGGCTGTCGTTCGCCCTGCTGGGCGGGGCCATGGTCGGGCTGGCCGTGCTGCTCGCCGCGCTGTCGGAGACCCGGACACCCCCGCGGCCCACTGAGCCGCCTCATCCGGAGGACGGGTTGGAGCCTCCGGGGGCGGCTCTGGTGCTGCGATCGCTGCCGCGCGACACCGCGGCGTTCACCGACCGGAGCGCCGAACTCGAGGCCCTGATCTGGTCCGTGAGGGTCTCTCAGGAGAGCGGCTCGGCAATGCCCGTGCATGTGATCGACGGTATGCCGGGGGTCGGCAAGACGACATTCGCCGTGCATGCGGGGCATGTGCTCGCGGAGTGCTTTCCGGACGGGCAGCTCTTCGTGAACCTCAACGGGCATACGACGGGGCGCACACCGGTGCAGGCCAACGAGGCGCTGGCCTCGTTGTTGGCCGCGACCGGGGTGCCGGCGCAGCGGATACCAGTCGGCGACGACGTGGGCGCGGTCACCGAGGCGCGGGCCGCCATGTGGCGGAGTCGACTCGCGGACAAGAAGGCGCTGCTCATCCTCGACAACGCGGCCAGCTATCACCAGCTTGAGCCCTTGATCCCGGGCGGGAGCGGCTGTCTTGTGCTGGTGACCAGCCGGAAGCGGCTGGCGGCGTATGAGGAGGTGGTCCTGCCGGTGGCGGCGTTGCCGTCGGCGCACGCGGTCGACCTGTTCGTGCTGCTCAGCGGGCGTTCGGCAGACTCGCTCGACCGTGCCGTCCTCGCGGATATGGTGGGACTGTGCGGGCATCTGCCTCTGGGAGTGTCGTTGCTCGCAGCGCGGCTTCGCCACCATCCGTCATGGAGCGCCGATGACCTACGGGCGCGGCTGGTAGCAGCACAAGATCGGCTGGGAGAGCTCCGGGCCGGGGAGCGCGCGGTCGCCGCGACGTTCGCCCTGTCCTACCGGGATCTCGAACCGGATCAGCAACGCTTCTTCCAGCGTCTCGGCTTCTACCCTGGTACCGACCTCGACGTCTACGCCGGGGCCGCGCTCGGCTCGGTCCCAGTGGCCGCAGCGCGCGGGCAACTCGACGCGCTCTACGACGCCCATCTGATCGACGAACACCCAGGAAGCCGTTACCGGCTTCATGACCTCTTACGCGACTACGCCCGCGGTCTCGCCGACGAGGGAGGCACGATGGAACAAGTTCAGGCCGTTCAGCGCGTGTGCACCTACTACCTAGCCGCTCTCGCTGTCGCGAACGAACACATCCTGCGCAGCGGCGCCGCCGCACCAGCGCCGCCAGACGTTGACGTGCGGGTGGAGACCCCGCCCATGGAGTCGCGTACGGCGGCCCTGGGCTGGCTGGAGGACGAGCGGGCCAACGTCCTCGCCTGCATTCGGCGGGCGAACAGCCTCGCACTGCATGAGCTGGTCATCCGCATGGCCGCGGCCATGGCCCCCTTTCTTCGGCAGGCCGGCCCCTGGGACCAGGCCGTCAGCCTCCACCGCACGGCCGCCGAAGCCGCCCGGCATACCGGCGACCGGCGCGCCCTGGCCGGCGCGCTCGCCGAACTCGGAGTCGTACGACGCTTCATGGCCGCCTACCCCGAGGCGACCGAAGCCCTGAACGAGGCGGTGACGGAGTACGACGCGGTAGGTGAGCGGCGTGGCAAGGCGGACGCTCTGAACCAGGTCGGCATCGTCTCGTACATGATCGCGGACAACGACGCCTCGGCCAGCGCCCAGACCGATGCCCTCGCCCTCTACCGCGAACTCGGAGACCGGCTCGGCCAGGCCAACGCGCTCGCAGACCTCGGCATGGTGCGCCGGCAGACAAGCCAGTTCGACGCCGCGGTGGAAGCGCAGACCGAGGCACTGTCGATCTACCGTGAGTTGGGCGACCAGTACGGTGAGGCCAACTCACTGCGGGACCTGGGCATCGTGCACTGCCTCCTGGGTGAGTACCAGCTGGCCGCGCGGCGGCACCGTGAGGCGTTCGGCATCTACCAGGAGCTCGACGACCGGGTCCACCAGGCGTACGCCCTCAACGAGCTCGGAGTCGTACGGCGGCTTACCGGCGATCTGCCCGGTGCGCGGGAGGCGCACTCCGAGGCTCTGGAGCACTACACGGAGCTCGGCGAGCGGTTCGGGCGTGCGAACAGCCTCCGCCACCTCGGGGTGCTGGACCGCATGGAAGGGAACATCACCGAGGCGATCCGTGTCTTGGGGGACGCCCTGGGTGCGTACCGCGATCTCGGCAGCCGTGGCGGTGAGGCCGCCGCGCTGGGCGAGTTGGGTGTTGTGCAGGGAATGGTCGCGGAGCAGGGGGACGCTGTCGAGGCGTTCCGGCGGAGCCTGGAGATCCTCAGGGAGCTCGGCGACCGGTGCGGGGAGGCGGAGGTCCTGAACCACTGGGGAACGCTGCTGCACGCCTCTGGCGAGTGGGGAGCCTCGCGGGAGAATTTCGAGCAGGCGCTGGAATTAGCTCGTGACATCCGCTGTCCGTTGGAGGAAGCGCGGGGTCTGGAGGGGGTCGGCCGCTGCGACTGGATGGCCGACGGGCCCGCGCGGGCCGAGGGCTCGCTGCGCGAAGCACTCGCTGTGTACCGGCGGTTGGGCGCGAATGGGGCGGCTGACGCTGTTGAGCAACTGCTTGCGTCGCAGGCGGGGTGAGCCGGGCTTCTGACCGGATCACATCTGTCACCATGGGTAGTTGGGCTGCTACGTTGCGATCGGGTCTGTCGCCGCAACCGACGTCGTACCGTCACGAGGAGCGTTCAATGCCGTCACGCACGTCTGTTTCCGAGCCGCACGCCTCGGCGCCCGCCGGCCCGGAACTCACGCAGGGCGCGCTCGTTTTGGACCGAGTCGCGGCCCGCGTACGGCAGCGGCTGGCGGCCGAGCACGCCGCGGCGGACCGTGTCGGCGAGGGTGGTCACCAGGCTTCCCTGATCTGGTCCCGGCCTCTGTGAGCGTTCCCGCTCGATGACGCCGCGCGAGGACATCGCTCCCTTTCGGTCTTTCATTCTCAAGGTTGCCAACCGCTGCAACATCGACTGCGACTACTGCTACGTCTTCAACTCAACAGACCAGGCGTGGCGGCGTCTACCCGCCCGGATGAGCGTGGATGTGGCCCGAGCGGCTGGGCAGAGGATCGGTGAGCACGCTGCGGCGCACGGACTGGGGGACGTGCACGTCGTGCTGCACGGTGGAGAGCCGTTGCTCGCCGGTCCCCGGCACATGGCCGAACTGCTCGGCGCCGTACGGGAGGAAATCCCGGTCGGTGTGGAGGTCCGCTTCGAGCTCCAGACCAATGGGACGCTTCTCTCGAAGCCGTGGCTGGACCTCTTCGAGCGGCACGAGGTAGTCGTGGGCGTCAGCCTCGACGGACCACCGGCCGCGAATGACCGCCACCGGCTGACCCACGCGGCACGGTCAAGCATCGCCTCCGCCGTACGCGGCATCGAACTACTGCGTTCCCGACCGCACCTGTTCGCGGGACTGCTCGCCGTCGTGGACCTGGCCAACGACCCGGTCGACGTCCACGACTACCTGGCATCGTTCGAGCCTCCGGTGATCGACTTCGGTCTTCCGCACGCGACTCACGACGATCCGCCGCACCGCGACGATCCGAGCGTGCCCGAGTACGGCGTGTGGATGGGCCGCGTCTACGACGCCTGGCTCGGCCGGCCCGAGGACAGGCACAGCGTGCGGATGCTGGAAGACATCGTGGCACTCAGCTCCGGCGTGCGCGGCTCGGTGGAATCCCTCGGCCTGGCCCCGCCGACGAGCACCGTGATCGAGTCCGACGGCACGATCGAAGGTGTGGACACTCTGCGGTCCGTCGAGGAAGGCGCCTCCTGGCTGGGGCTCAGCGTCTTCAGGCAGTCCTTCAACGAGGTCCTTCATCATCCGAAGCTTCTGCACCGGCAGTACGGGAAGACCGCGCTCGCCGAGCAGTGCCAGAGCTGTCCCCTGGTGGAGGTGTGCGGCGGGGGCTACCTCCCACACCGCTTCAGCGCCGCCCGCGGCTACCAAAACCCCTCCGTCTACTGCGCGGACCTGGAGTACCTCATCCGGCATGTCCAGGGGTCCCTACGTCGGCACAGCTGGGACCCGCAGGCGGCGGCAACCCCACCCCCGTAGCCACGAGACCTGCCGCCAAGGAAAGATCAGGCGTTGCGACGCGCAGTGAAACGATGGAAGAGCGACAGGGAGATGTCGATGACCGTGACGATCCGCCCCGCCGACAGGCGGGACATCGTGGCTGTGGCCGAACTGATCGAGGAAATCGAGCGGTTCTACGGATCGACCGAGATCCAGCCGCTCGAGGAGCGCCGCTCCCAGGTAGAGGAGGCGCTCTTCGGCTCGCCGCCACTCGCGTCCGCACTCCTGGTCGAGGACGAGGCCGGCGACCTCGTCGGGCTCGCCGCCTACTCGTTCCTCTGGCCTGCGGCCGGCTCCTCCCACTCCCTGTTCCTGAAGGAGCTCTATGTCCGCAGCACTCTCCGCCGCCAGGGCGTAGGTGCCCGCCTCATGGACGAACTCCGCGCACTGGCCGCCGCACGCTCTGGGTGCAGCCGGGTCGAGTGGATGACGGACCGCGACAACCCGAACGCACGTGCCTTCTACAAGTCGCTGGGATTCGCGGAGTTCGATGGGAAGATCGTCTACCGGGTAGACACCAATAGGGGCTGAGGGCGGGTGCGACTGTGAAGGAAGAGCGGTGCGACCGGTGTGAATGCATCGTCGGGCTGGGATGCGCCTGCCCGCCTAACGGGGTCGTATCGGAGAAGCGTGCCGTGCCCCAGCCCACGCAGGAGTGGCGGCGCTTCCGTGCGGGCACAATCTTGATCTCGCCCACGCGGTACGCGCACCTGCCGGGCTGCACCCACCTGACCGAGGAGTTGGTGATGGCCCCGCGATGGGGCTGGATCACCGAACCGCCGCACGGGCTCTGGGACCGGTTGAACAGCAGCCACCCGGCGACCGCGACCGAGGGAAACACCAAACGGCAGGCGACACGACGGTGCGAGGAGTGCCAGTCGGCATTGTCGTGATGTAAGCCGCCGTAGGCACGGTCGCACGTGACCAACCTGGGCTCGCCAGGTCACCGTGCACAGGGCTGCAGCCGGACGCTGCAGTCCTGCGGGTTTGGGTGTGGACAGGTCTTTGCTTTCCGGCCGGTGGTCCATGTCGCGCAGCCGCCTTTGCTTACGGCGGCCCCGCTCCCCCATCGTGGCCAGGACAGCGGCTTGGTCGGCCGCCTGCGCCCAGGTCAAACTGCAGGAGTGGGGACGGCCGCGCGGCGGCTGCAAGTGCTGGTCGAGCTGTGCATGACCTTCACGGCTTCCAGGTGCAGGACTCAGGTCTCCCCCAAGGCTCACAGAGAGGGTGATCTGCGCATCGAGATGGAGATACGCACGGTTGCACCACAGCCCTCCGAGCTGGCGGCCTCGCCAAACGCACAGCCGCGCTTGGCCTGCCAAAGATGACGCCGCACACCGCCCCCGGCTCACGCCGCTGGTCGGACGTTCCTTGCCCTCGTCCTTCAGGACGGCGACAAGGCCACCGGCCGCCGGACGTTCTCCGGGCGTGCGGACTCGTGCTGCTCGAACCCGACACGCCTGGTGCCGCATGGGGCTGCCCGTCGTCTACATCCTCACGGCAGAGGAATCGGCAGCCTGGGGACCAGCACCTGGGACCTGAACTCGTTGCTTCGATTGGGACCAATACGTCCTCGACCAGATGGAGTTCGCCTCCATGGTTCAGTCAGGTGGCGCGGTGGTCAGCCGAGGGTGGGCCCACTCCCATGCCTGGTAACGGTCTTGCCGTTGGCGGCGGTAGCGGCCCTGGTGGCAAGCGCCGGTTCAGGCCCGCTATCGGGCTTGAGAAGCAGAGTTCCAGGGCGTGTCTCGGCTGGCGGCTACCCCACCCTTCAGCAGGCGCATCACACGGAGGGTCCCGTACGTGGCGAGGAACGCGCTCGAAGTATCAACCCGACAACCAGGGCACCTCACGCCCTTGTCCTTGTCCAGGTTCACGCCGGGCGGGACATAGACACTGGAGCCCAGGGGCCCGTAGAGAGCGCGGGATGACTGACCGGAAGTCATGTAGGGCTTGCGCCCCTCACGATGCAACACGAATTGCGTCTGTCACCTACGTACCCCTCTTGCCCCTCTATAGGGTGAAGATAAGAATCAGGGCACTGGGGCCTTCACCCGGAATCTTGGACACGGGCTATGCGGCTGGGGCCAGGGTAGTTGATGTTGAGTTGAGGGCTGTCTCGTAGGCGATGGGACTGCGTTGTCCGAGGCTGGAGTGGCGGCGTCGGGTGTTGTAGCGGTGGAGCCAGCGGAACAGGTCGAGGCGGGCTTCGCGCTCGTCGGCCCACGCCCTGCGGCCCTGGAGTGTCTCCCGCTTGCAGGTGGCGTTGAAGGACTCGGCGAGTGCGTTGTCCGCCGAGCTGCCGATGGCGCTCATGCTCTGCATCACGCCCGCCCGGCGACAGGCGTCGGCGAACGCCCTGCTCGTGTATTGGGCGCCGTGGTCGGTGTGCATGACGGCGCCGGCCAGGCTGCCGCGGCACCGTTCCGCGGCGGCCAGGGCGTCGGTGACCAGTTCGGCTCGCATGTGGTCGGCGATCGCCCAGCCTGCCAGGCGCCGGGAGGCGAGGTCGATGACCGTGGCCAGATACAGGAACTTCCCGCCGGTCAGCGGGAGGTAGGTGATGTCGCCGACGTACTTCGTGTTCACCTTCGCGGCGGTGAAGTTGCGGCCGATGAGGTCTGCTGCCTTCGCGGCGGTCGGATCCGCGATGGTGGTGCGGTGCTTCCTGCGCAGCCGCAGTCCGGCGAGTCCCGTGGTCTGCATGAGGCGGGCGACACGTTTGTGATTGATCCGCTCGCCGTTCTCGCGGAGCTCGGCGGTGATCCTCGGGACGCCATAGGTGCCGTCCGAGCTGTGGTGGATGGTGCGTATCCGCGCGGCGAGCTTCGCGTCGGCTGCCTTGCGGGCCGCCCTCGCGGCCGCGGTGTTGCGCCAGTAGTAGAAGCTCGAGCGGGCGATGCCCAGGATGGTGCACAGCCGCTTCACGCCGAAGCGGCGCTGGTGGTCGGCGACGAACTGGAAGCGGTTCACCAGCGCGTCTCCCCGGCGAAATACTTCGCCGCCTTCCTCAGGATCTCGCGCTCCTCCTCCAGCTCGCGGACCTTCTTGCGCAGGGCCGCGTTCTCCTCCTCCAGCGGCGTGGGCGGCTCCGCGGCTGTCTCCGCCCGGCGCCCCCTCGGCCGGTTCGCCCCGGCCGCCCGAACCCAGTTGCGCAGCGTCTCCGGGTTGACTCCCAGATCAGCGGCAACCGACCTGATCGTCGCTCCGGGCCGGGACCGGTACAGCGCGACCGCGTCCGCCTTGAACTCCGGCGGGTAGTGCTTCATGACCACGAGATGTCCGTTCTCAGATCCTCAGGATCCAGTGTCTCGTGTGCCCAAGATCAAGGGTCAAGGCCCAACCTCATACACCGCCCGCTCGCTCTTCAGCAGGCACTCGCTCAGGGAATCTTCCCCGAGCACGAGACCCGCTCTTGGAGCAGCCCTCAGCGACACCAGCTCATTGCAGCCGACGGGACAGTCCTGAAATCCCCGACCCTGGCTCGGGCCAGCCAGAGTGTGGACATGACGACCGGTGAGATCCGGTCTCACCGGATCGACCCCGCCTCCGTTGCCCAGATCGAAGGCGGTGGCGCTGAGGTATTTGGACCGAATTATGTCTTCTTCTCCGCCCGGAAGGGCGCCGACTACACGACCCGGGTCTTCCTCGACTCCCGGTATGTTCCCCACCTTCACCCCGGCGGAGAAGCAGCCGTTGCCGTTGAGGGGGTGCTCGACATCATGTCCTCCGCGCCCGGATGCATGGGAACCCTCTACGACGGCGCCATGCGGGGCGTGCACCGCGATGTCATCGCGAGATTCGGCGGTCTCGTCATCAACAAGCAGCACAAGGGAAATCTCCCGCAGTTCTACGAGACCCTGCGCCCGGGTCGCTGCAGCCACGAACTGTGGGCAGCCAACGGGCGCATCGCCGAGAAGATGCACTTCGCCGACGGAACCATTGAACTGGTCCCTGTGCCGATCAGGAAACTCGAACGGCGCGGTACTCGCACGTTCCGCTGGTACCACCTCTTGGTCAGGCCCTGCCGCCACGGTCGGCACGAATATCGGGTCGGAGTCGGCGCCACAAGCCGCACAGGCGAACGACCACCCGGCGAGAGCGACGACGAACGCGGCTTCCACCGCGCCGAGCATCTCCAGCAAATCCCCGAGTTCACCCGCACCCACCAGCTCGTCTACCCCTACCGCAGCGACATCGAGTCAGGCCACGCGCAACTCGACGCCTCACTATGGAACGGACGGCTGATCTCCTACGGAGTCGAAGCCCAGCAACTGCTCACCCTCGGCTTCGTCCTCGCGCAGAACTCGACCAGCCGCGCCCTGCACCAGAGCGGTATCCTCCTGCAGCCCGCGGGCTGATCCCAACCACGGCCAACCTCCTCCGCGCCCGTCCGGGACCCGATCCGCTACGATGTGGATCGAGCGCCCGGGCGGGTGCTGCACTGTGTTACATAAGAACCCCTCTCATCAGCACACCGCAGCCGCTCGATCCAGACGCTCACCACTTGACGGGAAGATCTGGACGCGGACTGTTCATCGACTTCCGTGCAAGGTTTCGCACAAGCCCCGCCTCCGTAGCTCAGGGGATAGAGCACCGCTCTCCTAAAGCGGGTGTCGCAGGTTCGAATCCTGCCGGGGGCACATGGGAAAAGGGCACCTACGGATCTCCGTAGGTGCCCTTCGGCGACTCAGGCGGCGTGTGGGGTGAAGGTGACGTGCGAGTCGCCTTCGTCGATTGTCAGGTTGAGAGTGCCGTCCAGGGCCTTGGCCAAGCGCCGCAGCAGCGGAAGAGTCGGCACGGTGTCTCCGCCCTCCATCCGGGAGACCTGGGGCTGCGTCATCCCGGCCCGCTCCGCCAGCTCCGCCTGGGACAGGCCGAGCTCGATGCGACGGTCGTAGACCGCCTGGCCGAGGTCGCCGGCCAGGCGGGCATCGACGTACTCCTGGTCGTACTCCACCGCCTCCCCCGCGAGTTGCCGGGTCCGGCGCGTCCTCCATGTGCTGTGGTTCATCAGCTCTCCTTGCGCCGTTCGTACGTGTACTGGGCATGGCCGTGCTCGGCCTCGCAGACCTTCTGGACCTGGTCTGCTCGGTGGCGTTCACCCCGGCCGCGTCCACCGTCACCCTCGGGGCCGTCCTGGACGCGGCGACGACCTCGGCAGTCGAACCGGGGTGGCGGCCGTACCGGGGGCCACGAAGGCCTGCCGAGCGTGGCGCGGTGAGCCGACCCAGGGGCGCGGCGAGGGGCTTCGGCGGCGTGTATGAGGGCGACGGCCACGTAGCCGGACGGTGGGGGGTCTGCTGGAGCAGTCGACGGTGGAGCTCGCCGGGTTCCCAGGGAATTCCGCCTCTTCAGATGCCGGGCGTGGAACGTTGAGGCAATTGATGATGGCGACGGATTTCCGCGATTCGCCTTTCGGCGATTGCGCGACAGCCGCCGGGGCGGGAATTACCGGGCCGGGCCGTGTCGGAAATCGGGAGTGCTAGCCGCCCCGATTCCCTGAATCCCCTCCACCCGTCCGGCGCGTCGTGCGGGAGCGGGGTCAGACCCGGTCGGGCGTTCCGTTCGCGGGCTCCTCCGAGGGGGCCGCGGGCTTCGCGGTGTCGGTTGCGCGGGGCCCCAGCCTGAGGATCACGGCGACGACGGCCAGGGCGAACAGCACCAGGCCCGCCCAGATCACCCACTTGTGGGACCACGGTACGAGAGCGTCGGCCTCGGGGGCCCGCCCGCCGTCCACGCCGGTGACCACGACCGCGAAGAGTCCCAGGACCGTGGCCCCCACCACGATCCTGCCGAGCAGCCGGGCGCTGACCGGCAGGGCGGCGTCGCGGCGCCGGGGGTCGCGCAGCCGCAGGCGTTCGCCCGGACGGGCCGGAGACATCAGGCGGACCAGGAGCAGGACGGCTATCGGGATCTGCAAGGCCCACACCATGGTGCGGAAGGGGCCGTCGAACCACGCCTGGCTGCTGTACAGCAGGGTGTGCCAGGCGCTGAGGATGTAGACGACGATGACGAAGCGGTGCAGGGCCAGCCACATGCGCGAACCGGTCCGGTGCCGCAGGTAGAAGGCGAGGCCGAGCGGGAGGGCCAGGTACATCGCCAACAGGCCGATCAGGATGGCGACACGGCCGGTGCCGGTGGCGTATCCGCCGGGTACGAAGACATCGACGAACGCGGTCCACACACTGCGCCCCAGCGACCACTGGTCCTGGTTGGTCCGGATCTGGTCGGTGAAGAAGAAGAACGCGTGCATGAACATCAGGGCGATGGTGGTCAGACTCGTGGTGCGGTGCCATTTCTCCAGCCGCGCGGCGGGCAGCCGGCGCCACCGGGGTCTCGGCCCGGAACGCAACAGCCCGAATATCACGGTCACATAGGCCCACAGCATCGCCGACCAGCCGAACGCCTGGCACATCCAGTACATCCAGAACTCGCCCGCGTCAGCCATGTCCGGCATGAGCTTGACGGTCGCCGAAGTCCCGTTCTCCGCACGGACGTAGAGCAGCCAGTAGATCAATACGGTGACCACCAGGGCCAGTGAGGCGTCCGGCACCGCTCCTCGCAGATCGGCGCGCAGCGCGGCCCAGTCGAAACGAGCGCGTTCTCTCGTCCGACGCGACGAAGGCGTCACAGATCCCGAGGACTTCGCCATCACTCAACTCCGGTTTCCGTACGGCTTGCCACGGGACACAGATGAGGGACAACCCGCGGCAACGTTGCTCTGTACCACGCTCCCTACGGGGGAGAGTAACGACGATTTTCCCGCCACGGTAGACAGCGATCCGGTCCCTCACAATTGACGGGCAAGAAAAACATCGCTGTCACCGGGAACTTATCGGCGGAGTTGAACGAGCGGGGCGCCTCGGTCGTACCGACGATTCGGTCAGGCCCGGGAACTGAACGCGGATGTCCGCCGACATCTCGTGCAGACGACAATTCCCGGGAGGTCGGTCATGGAACGACGTACGTTCTTGCGCGCTTCGGCTCTGTCCGTCGGTGCGGCAGCCGGAGTTGGGGCCATGGACGAGGGCGCGTCAGCGGTGTCGGCGGCGAATCCGCTGCGCGTGCAGGTGCCGATGTTCGACGGTGTGGAGGAGCAGGACTTCATCGCCCCTGTGGAGGTGCTGGGGCTCGCCGGCCGCGCGAGCGGCGGAGCGTTGACGACGACGATGGTGACGACCGGACGGCCGGCCACGGTCACCTGCACGTAGGCACGAAGGTCGAGGTGGACAAGGGCTGGTCGCCGCGGGAGGCGGGCGTGCTCGTGGTGCCGGGTGGCGGCTACACGGCCAAGGACGGACCGGGCGTGAACACGCTCATCACCGACAGAGGATTTCTGCGCCGGCTGGCCGCATCGCAGGCGCAGCCGGTGGGCATCTGTACGGGCGTCATGGTGCTGTCGGCCGCGGGGCTGACCAAGGGACGCAATGCCACGACCCACGCGGGCGCGAAGGCGGATCTGGCCGCTCAGGGCACGACGGTGATCAACGCGCGGGTGGTCGACGACGGCGACCTGATCACCGGCGGCGGCATCACCTCCGGGCTGGAGGTCGCGCTGTGGCTTGTGGAGCGCTACGTGGGCGCGGAACTGGCCCAGCGGGTGGAGACGGTGCTGGAGTACGAGAGGCGCGGCACGGTATGGCGGCGGCCATCGGGCTGAGCCACCCCACGGCCGCGAGCAGCACGGTGACGGCGTTGCGCCGAGGCGGACGGTCGGCGGAGGGCCTGGGCCAGGTAGAGGGCGCCGAGTGCGGTGGCCAGGGCGCCGAGGAGGAGGCGCAGAGCTGTCTCGGGGAGGTGGGGCTGGAGGCGGGCACCGAGGTAGCCGCCGATCGGGCCGCCGGCTCCGCAGGCAGTGCCGAGGGACCAGTCCGGTGCCACGTCACCGCTGCTGACCAGGGACAGCAGCGCGAAGGTGGCCGCGCCGACGACCGAGGTCGCGAAGGTGGAGGCGAGGGCGGCGAGGGCGGCGGGGGCGACCGGCAGGCCCCTGCCGACGAGGATCGGGCCGGGAAGCGAGCCGCCTCCGATGCCGTAGATCCCGCCCACCACCCCAACGGCCAGCGCCAGTGCGGTTACGGAACGGGCGGACGGTTCAGCGGTGGCGGTGCGCCGGTCGGCCCGGCGGAGCGTGCGGGCGCGCACAGCCACAGACCGAGCGGGAGGAGGAGGGCGGCGATGAGGAGCCGGAAGACGGTGGGCCCGGGGAGTGCGAAGACGCGGATGACGGCGCCGAGGACCACCCCGGGCAGGGTGCCGGCGACCAGGCGCCGGGTGAGCGGTCCGCGCAGGGCGCCGGTCCGGCCGTAGCGCCACAGGGCGCCCGGTCCGGCGATGACGTTGAAGAGGAGGTTGGTCGGCGTCACGGCGGGGTTCGGCACGCCGAAGACGCTCAGCTGGACGGGGAGCAGGAACACCGCCCCGGACACACCGACGGGCGCGGTCGACGTGGCGATCAGCAGCCCCGCGGCCAGCCCTCCCAGCACGGTCCACCAGTCCACCGTCGCCTCCGCCCGTCCGTCGCCGGACCAGTATCGACACCCCACGGCGGTGCGGCCGGCCGGCAACAAGATGTTCATGGCATGCACGGACTGCACGCCCGGAAACGCTCGCCGTGCCCGCCGGACGGACTTCCTCAACTGCCCCTGCCACGGCACCGTTTGACCACGGGATCGCAGGAGTTCGCGGCTCGCGGAGCGCACGGGAACGTACGGGGCGTACAGGGCGCAGAGAACCGGCAGCCGGCGCGCCTCGGCGCGGCGGAAGGTCCGGGGTAGGCCACGTGTACGTCGTCGGACGCGTCCCCGGTGACGACCCGCGCCGGCATGGCGGCCTCCACCGACGCCCTCCCGTCGAGTCCGTGGCCCAGCCCCCGTACCGCGGGATCACGGTCGGTGACTATGCCACGCAGAGCCCCGTTCTCGTACGAGCAGGGATCGGGGACCGCCCTCGGCCATCCTCCGGACCGCCCCGGCGGGCCGAACGTCCCGCACCTCATCGGCGGCGCGCGTCGTTCCTTCAAATGGACGATGATAGATGTACAGAGCACTCGTCGCACCGCTCGTTTCGCTTTCCTCTCGGGGCAAGGAGGTCGAGTCGTGTTGTTCATGGATCGCCGGGACGCCGGCCGTCGGCTGGCCGGTTCTCTGGGGCACCTCGGGGGCACCGGGATCGTGGTGCTGGGTCTGCCCCGTGGAGGGGTTCCGGTCGCCGCCGCGGTCGCCGAGGCGCTGGACGCGCCCCTGGACGTCTGTCTCGTACGCAAGCTGGGCGTGCCGTTCCACCAGGAGCTGGGGATGGGGGCGATCGGCGAGGGCGGCGTCCGCGTGATCAACGACGAGGTGGTGCGCATGACGGGCGTCACCGAGGACGAGCTGGCCGGTGTCGAGGCCCATGAGCGGCAGGTGCTGGAGAGCCGCGCCCGCCGGTACCGGGGCGGACGCGCGCCGATCGGGCTGGAGGGGCGCACGGTGCTGGTGGTCGACGACGGGGTGGCCACGGGGTCCACGGCTCGCGCGGCCTGCCGGATCGCCCGCGCCCGGGGGGCCGAGCGGATCGTGCTGGCCGTCCCCGTGGCGCCGCGGAACTGGACCGAGCGGATGGGCTCCGACGCCGACGAACTCGTCTGTCCGCACACCCCGCGCGACTTCTACGCGATCGGACAGTTCTACGTCGACTTCGCCCAGACCGACGACGACGAGGTCGTCGCCTGCCTGGCCGAGGCCGGCGATCGCCCGGCGGACGGCCGCCGGGCCGGATCAGGGCCTGTGGACATGGCCGGCGGGGATCGCCAAGCGTACCGGCCAGGGGGCGGTGAGGTGGGCGGTGAGATGGGCAGAGAGGCGTACATACGGATCGGCGGCGCGACGCTGCGCGGGCGGCTGACCGTCCCCGAGGGCGCGGCCGGGGTCGTCGTGTTCGCACACGGCAGTGGCAGCAGCCGGCACAGCCCGCGCAACCGTTTCGTCGCGACCGGACTGAACCGGGCCGGCCTCGGCACCCTGCTGTTCGACCTGCTCACCGAGGAGGAAGAGGCGGACCGGGCCAACGTCTTCGACACCGGGCTGCTGGCCGGACGGCTCACCGATGCCACCGGCTGGCTGCGCGGACAGCCCGAATGCGAGGGGCCGGCCGTGGGGTACTTCGGTGCCAGCACCGGTGCCGGGGCCGCGCTCTGGTCGGCCGCCGAGCCGGACGCCCGTATCGCCGCCGTGGTCTCGCGGGGCGGCAGGCCCGATCTGGCCGGGCCCCGGTTGCCGGAGGTGACCGCGCCCACGCTGCTGGTCGTCGGTGGCGACGACCTTCAGGTGATCGACCTCAACCGCGCGGCCCGGTCCCGGCTGCACTGCGAGAACCGGCTCGCGGTCGTTCCCGGTGCCACGCATCTCTTCGAGGAGACCGGCGCCCTGGAGCGGGTCACCGAGCTGGCCGGTGACTGGTTCACGGACCACATGACCCCGGCCGCTCACACGGCGGCGGGCTTCTGACCCACCCCCGGACGCCCCCTCGAACGCCACCCCCGGACGCCGGCTCCGGACGCCACCTCCGGACGCCCCCTCGAACGCCACCCCCCGACGCCGGCTCCGGACGCCACCCCCGGACCTCGGCGCCGGACGCCGTTGTCCGGCGTCAGCGTTCCGGCGCGGCCGCCGCCACCGTCGGCGGACCCCAACTCGTCAGCAGCCGGAGGTTCTCGGACGCCGACGACCCCGGGAGCGCGTGGTGGATCGTGAGGGTCTGGTCCGATCCGTCCGGGAGCTGGAGGGTTTCGAAGGACAGCGTCAGGGCGCCGACCAGCGGGTGGTGGAGACGGGTGGCGCCGTGGTGGTGTTCCTTGACGTCGTGGCGTGACCAGAGGCGGCGGAAGTCCTCGCTCCTGGTGGAGAGTTCGGTCACCAGTGACAGCAGCCGCGGGTCGTCCGGACGGCAGGCGGCGTGTACGCGCAGGGCTCCCACCGCGCCCGCGGCCCGGATCTCCCAGTCGTCGAACAGCCGGCGGGAGTCGGGCGACAGGAACAGCATCCGCGCCCAGTTCCGTTCCCTCGGGGGCAGTTGGTCCCAGTCGCCGAAGAGGGCCGCCGCCGTGCGGTTCCACGCCAGGAGGTCGGAGCGCCGGCCCGTGACGTACGCCGGTACGCCGTCCAGGGACCTCAGCATCTCCCGCAGCGCCGGGCGCACCCGCTCCCGCGCGGGCGGCGGCAGGGTGCGTCTGGTCGTGTGATGGCACTTGGCGAGCCGGGTGAGGTGGTCGTGCTCGGCGTCCGTCAGCCGCAGGGCGCGGGAGAGCGCGCCCAGGACCTCCGCCGACACGTTGTGGCCCCTGCCCTGTTCGAGACGGGTGAGATACGCGACCGACACCCCGGCGAGCTGCGCCAGCTCCTCGCGCCGCAGGCCGGGGACGCGCCGGTACCGCCCGTACGGCGGCAGGCCCACGTCCTGCGGACTCAGCCGCCCCCGGCGGGTGCGCAGGAACGCGCCGATCTCGGCGTGGGGGTCGAACACCCGACCGTCGCCGTCCGTCTCCACCGCCGTCTCCACCGCCCTCTCCGCCGCCGTCTCCGGAGCGTTCATAGCTCCCGACGGTACGCGCACGGCGCGAGCCGTGGCTGTCCCTGTCGGTAGCAGGAACAGGCGGCGCACGTACGACAGGGGACTGGCCGGTCCCCGGCCCGCCGGTGAGGCTCGCGGCATCCATCAGCAGCCGTGAGGGGACACGCCCATGTCAGAGAGCCCGGCCACGAGTGAACAACCGCCACCGGAGGTCTCCCGGCGCCTGCCCGCCCGGCTGTGGATCTCCCTCATGATCTTCAGCGGGGTGATCCTCCTCGACGGGCTCGACATCTCGATGATCGTCGTCGCCGTTCCCGAGATCCAGCACGAGCTGGGCATGACCACCGCCACCGCGCAGTGGCTGGTCAGCGCGTACATCCTGGCGTTCGGCAGCTTCCTGCTGCTGGGTGGGCGGGTCGCCGACCTGTTCGGCAGGCGGCGGGTGCTGGTGGTCTCGATGGCCGCGTTCGCCGTCGTGTCGCTGTTCGGCGCGCTCGTCGACGACGGGACGCTGCTCATCGTCTCGCGCTTCGTCAAGGGGATGGCCGCGGGCTTCGCCGCGCCGGCCGCCATGTCGCTGCTCACCACGACCTTCCGCGAAGGCCCCGAGCGCAACAGGGCGTTCGGGATCTTCAACGTCTTCGAAGCGTCCGGATACTCCTCCGGGCTGCTGGTCGGCGGTCTGCTCGCCGGGCTGAACTGGCGGTCAGTCTTCATCCTGCCGATCCCGCTCTCCGTACTGCTGCTGATCGGCGCGCTGCGCTTCCTGCCACCGGACCCGCCCCGTACGGCGCGCCCGCGGCTGGACATCGGCGGCGCAGTCACCCTTCTCGCGGGCATGCTGCTGCTCGTCTTCACGGTGGTCTCGGCGGCGGACGCCGGCTGGTCGTCGTGGCGGACGCTCGGCGGGATCGCCCTGTCCGGGCTGCTGCTCGCCGGGTTCGTCGCGATCGAGCGCACGGTGCGGGAGCCGCTGATCCGGTTGGGCATCTTCCGTAACCGGGGTCTGGTGGCCGCCAACATCAGCATCGCCCTGCTGTACGGGGGCGCCATGGGCTTCCAGTTCGTGCTGGCCCTGTACCTGCAGGATCTTCAGGGCTGGCGGCCGTGGCAGATGGCGCTGGTCCTGCTGCCCGCCGGGCTCATGGTGGTCGTCATCGGGCCCAAGCTCGGCGCGCTGATGAACAGGTTCGGCGTGCGCAGGGTGCTGATGGTGGGGCTGGTGGCCTTTCTGCCCTGCTATCTGCTCCTTCTGCGCATCGGTTCGGAGCCGGACCTGTGGACGGTCCTGCTGCCCGCCTCGCTGCTCTGGGGTGTGGGCTTCGCGCTCAGCATCGCGACGCTGATGGTCGCGGGCACCAGCGGGGTCCCCGACGAGGAGCAGGGGCTCGCCGCGGGCATGCTCAACAGCTCGCTCCAGGTCGGCGGAGCCGTCGGCCTCGCCGTCGTCACAGCCGCGATCATGCCAGGCGACGAGCTGTCCACGCTCCGGCCGGGATTGGTGGTCATCCTTGCGTTCGGGGTCCTGACGGTCCTGGCGCAGCTGCCCCGGAAGCGGAACTGACCTCGGGAAAGGGTCGCGGGAGGCCGGAGCGGCGGTACAGCGGCGGACCGGATCCTCCGCTTCCGCGGCCCCTGTCTCTCAACTGCGCTAATAGTGAGGGCTGTTGACTAACCGTCGATCCTCTGGCCAGGGTTCTGCTGGACAGCGGCGCGTACTCGGAGTGATCATGTCTCTGCCGAGACGCCAGAATTGGCATTTGCGACCGTGCGTACGACACCGTGAGGATGAGTCAGCTGGATGGAATTTCCGCTTCGACTATCTGACCGCACCGTTCTGGCTGCCCGAGGAAGGCTCGGCTCGTGACCCTTGAGGAGAACGAGTATCCGGTCGATCGCCGGCTCGATCACCCCGCCGACGGCCCCGCCGACCAGGTGGTCGACAGACCCTCCGATCAGCCCACCGACCCCCCGGGCGGTCGGCCCGCCGGCCACCTGGTCGGCCACTCTGCCGATCACCCGGTCGAGAAGGCGGCCCCGAAGACCACCGACCAGTCCGTCGAGCGAACCGCGGACCGGTCCGCCGGCCCCTCCGAACAGCGCCCGCCGACCCTGCTGCGGGTGCTGCTGGAACGACTCAACTGGGCCAAGTTCGCCGTCTTCGACGTGCAGTTCAGCCTGGCCGCGCGCCGGGCCGCGAAGGAGTACGGCAACAGCCGCGTCGGCAACGTCTCCGTCTCACGCATCACCTTCAAGCGGTGGCTGGCCGGCACGCAGTCGCCCCAGGGCGACGCGGCCACGGTCCTCGCCTACATGCTCGGCGTCGAGGTGGACCTGCTGCTCCAGCGGGTGCCCAGCCGCGAGGTCGTCCCCGCGCGGCTGCCGCACGGGTCGTCGCTCGCCACCGCCCGCTCGATGGACGCCCTGTGGTCCAGCTCCTCCCTCTCCCCCTCGGAGGCGGCGGCCGGGGCGGGCGGGCTCTGGTACCTCGACGGCATGCGGATCTTCGACGGTACGGCGGTGCCCGCCCAGATGTACGAGGCGACGTCGCAGGACGACGTGGTGTCGATCGCCGTTGAGGAGAATCCGCATCTACGCGCGTTCGTGGCGCCCGCTCGACGCGCCCTGCTCATAGCCTCGCTCGGCGGCAGCGGCGGCGAGGGACTCTACGTACTGGACTCGGCCCGCGCGCGCTACCAGCTCGACGCCGATCCGCGCGGGACGCTGCCGATACCGAAGCCGTACCGGCTGGACGACCTGACGTTCGGCATCGTGTGGGCGATGCTCAACCTGGAGGACAGCCTCCTCGCGGACGACCACATTCTCGACGGTGAACGACGTGAGCTGGAAAGCCATTTAGCGATGCCTCGCTCGGCCGTGGCGCGGTCGGCGATGCCGGAGCTGTCCCGGGTGGGTGCCGCCTGGCTGGGCTCGTACTTCTGCACACTGCACATCGAGCGCCATCTCGGTGAGGTGACGGAACCGCCTTTCCACTGGACGCGCGAGCAGACCGGCGAGGAGAGCGCGGCCTGGCTCTTCTTCCGGCACAAGCACGAGCACCTCGCCCGTGACGCGGCGCGGCGTGCCGATCCGTCCGTACGGCCGGGGCACGCGTTCTGCGTACCGGAGAAGGCGGTCAAGGACAGCGAGCCGTACGAGCGGATCCTGCTGTTTCTCAACGTCGCCCTGATGGAGATGCACGGACTGTCCGTGTGGATCTGCGCCGAGGAGGAGTACTCACAGATCGACGAATTCGTCCTGGCACCCGACGACCGGGTGATCGTGGCCAACTGGCTGCGCTCGGACGGTATCTGGCGTGTCGGCATTACGGATCAGCGGTCCCAGGTCCGTACGTACACCCAGGCGATCGACCATGCCCGCGCACGGAGCGTGATCGACGGACCCACCTCCGCGCACCGGCTGCGGGCCCTGGCAGACTATTTGTCGATCGACTGGCCCTGGCTGCTGCGCCGGTGTCAGGAGCTGGGGGCGTACGGGAGTTCCGGCATGCTCCGGCCGCGCAGCCGGCTGCTCAGCATGGACCAGCTGGACGAGGTCCTGCGCTTCGTCGGCGAGTTCGATCCGAAGTGACGGCCTGAGGGCGACCGGCTGTCCGAAGTGACCCGCGTCACGGGCAACCGCAGTCAAATCAAGCGCCGCCGCCGGCCATTCACGGCCTCCCTCACCAATTCTCCGCATCGTGAAGGACAAGCATGGTTGAAGCGCCTTGCCACTGGGCACAGTTGGGTAGAGGATTGCGATGCACTCTTTGAGAGGTTGTTCCCAGAGCCAGGCTCGAGTTCTCCTCACAAGCGACCCCCATACCGATCGCCGCACCCCGCGATATCGATCGTTTGGCGGTCGTATCGCCGTCGTGCCCTGCCGACGGCCTCTTTGCGTTCGCGCCAATAGCCGCTTTTGTGTGATTCACATTGTGAAGCCCATGGGGTCAAGCGACCGCTGAACGACCCCTTCCGGCCGTGGCGGCGAACGCGGCCACGCACCAAGCTTGTTATGGCTCTTAATGACGCTGGCATGTGCCTGTACCCGTCCAACTGCCCGTCTGTGAAGGCTCCCTAAACACATGGTCCGCTCCCTCGTGCTCGTTCCGCCGGCCCGGAATTGCCGGCCGGCCGACGCGGCGGCTCCCGAGGGCGGCGGACGGAACGGCGAGCCGGGGGCGTCTCGGAAGGCCCGTGGGGCCCGCGACGCCGGGCGAACGCCCACCCGGCACTCGCCCGAGCGGTATCCGCTCCAACGGCACACGCCCCCGGAGCCCCAAGCCGGCGCCGAAGCGCGGCCCTTTCACCTTCATCCGCCGGTCCCCGTCGTACCGAGGACATTTATGCCTGAACTCTCCCCGAACGTCGCCCCCGCCGACCGTCGTAGCGGTCGGCGGCGCGGACGTTCCGCTCGGAAGTCCCAGAACTCCGGGACCGCGCAGGCCCCCGCCACGGCCACGGCCAACCGGAATCTGGCCACCGAGAAGGGTCTGCGCTCACGGATCCGTTTTCTCGCCCTGATGCCGGTGGCCACGGTCGTGGTGCTGGGCGCGGGCGCGTGGTCCACGTGGCACTTCGCCCAGAACGCCGTGGCGACCTGGTCCGTCGTGGCCGCCGCCGCCGTCCTCGGCCTGGTGGCGACGGCCGCCGCCACCCGTAAGGCCGCCGCCGTCTCCGCCGCCGTGCACGAGCAGCGGGTCACGAACGCCGCCTCCGCCCGCCAGTGGGTCGAGCGGTTCGAGGCCGTGACCTGCGAGGGGCAGAAGAACATCGCCCGGCTGCTGGAACAGATCAGCCGCGGCGAGCGTCCCCAGCTCCTGGAGCCGGCGCCCCACGCCGTCGCCCAGGGCAATCCGTTCTCGGATCTCGAACAGACCCTGCGCCTCGCGCAGCACCAGGCACTGGCCGCGGTCGCAGAGGCGGGCGCGCGCCAGCAGGTGGACGTGTTCGTCAACATCGCGCAGCGCCTGCACGCGCTGGTCAACCGCGCGCTGGCCCGGCTGGACGATCTGGAGAGCGAGGTCGAGGACCCCGACCTGCTCGGCGGTCTCTTCGGCGTCGACCACCTCGTCACCCAGTTCCGCCGCCAGGTGGAGAGCCTGGCCGTGATGGGCGGCGCGGTCCCCCGCCGCATCAACAAGCCCGTCCCGCTGCCGACCGTGCTGCGCCAGGGTGTCGCCGAGATCGAGCAGTACGCCCGCGTACGTGTCATCCAGCCGCCCGAGGGCACTCTGCCCGGCTACGCCGCGGCCGAGGTCATCCACCTGCTGGCCGAACTCGTCGAGAACGCGGCCCGGTTCTCCGCCCCGGAGACCCAGGTGACGCTGCGCGCCGAGCGTGTCCCGGCCGGTCTCGCGATCGAGATCGACGACCGCGGGCTGCCGATGGCGCCCGAGAAGCTGGAGCGGATGAACCGGCTGCTCACCAGGCCGGACCAGTTCGACATCCGCGAGCAGCTGGAGGACGGCAGGATCGGCCTGTTCGTGGTCGCGCAGATCGCGCGCAGGCACGACATCGACGTCGCACTGCGGCGCAACATCTACGGCGGTACCCAGGCCATCGTCGTACTGCCGAGCGCGCTGCTCGACGCCGCCCCGACGCCGCCCACCCAGCGGCAGGCACCCAACCCGGAGCAGGAGCAGCGCCGGCAGCAGGAGCAGCGGGCGGAGCACGCGCAGCGTACGGGCCCGTCGAGCGAGCCGGCGTCGGGCGCGGCGTGGTCGGCCGCCCCGCAGGCCCCCCAGCCGTCCCCGCAGCAGGCGCCCCGGCACACGTCCCCGCCGGCGCCGCACCAGGTCCCGGGTCAGGTTCCGGGTCAGGTTCCGAACCAGGTGCCGCACATACCGAACCAGGTGCCGCACCACCAGCCGTACCAGGTCCCCCAGTCCACGTCCGACCACCGCAGCCCCCTGCCCGCCGAGGCCGGCGCCCTCGCCGCCCGCGGCGGTCGCGGCGGTCGCGGTACGCACGGCGAGACGCCGTCCGTACGCCGCATCGGCTCACCGAACGCCCACGCGGCAGCCACGGCGACGGCCTCGGCCGGATCCAACGGCGCAGGCGAGGCCCCGGCCCCGCTCCCCCAGCGGCAGCCCACGGCGTACGGCGCGAGCAACGGCCAGACCGGCGGCGGCCACAACGGCAGCCACAACGGCGGCCACCAGAACCCCGGTTACCCCGGCGGCGGCCGGCACTCCGCCACCGCCCACCCCGACTCCGGCCAATCCAGTGCCGGCCGCTCCACCACCGGCTCTGCCGACGTCACACCCCCCGAGGTCCCCCGATCCACCCAGGCCTCACCCCCGAGCGACGCCACCAACTCCCCCGGTCGCCGGCCCACTCTCCCCCGGCGGAGCGAGACGTACCGCGGACCGGAGTTCCCGCGGCTCGCCGACGCCGACCGGGAGGTCGTCGCCCCGAATCCGGATCTGATGGCTCGTTTCGCCTCAGGCATCAGGCTCGCCAGCTCGGAAGACGGCCCGCAGGGGCCCCCCGACCAGACGAGCTGACGCTGCCCGCGGCGGTCGCCCAACCACTTACGGAGTCACTCTCTTGCCAAACGAAGTTTTTTCGGCCCAGCAGCCCGATCTGGACTGGTTGATGGCTGATTTCATCAGGCGCGTCCCCGGTACGGAAGGCGCTGTCCTGGCATCCAGTGACGGAGTGCGCAAGCATTCCTACGGTCTGGGCATCGACTCGGCGGACAAGCTGAGCGCGATCAGCACCGCGTTGTGCTCACTGGCCGGCGGCGTCCGTGACATCAAGGGTCCCGCCGACGGCAGGGTCAGGCAGGTGGTGGTCGAGCACGACAACGGACTGCTCTTCGTTTCGATGGCCGGCCCCGGGGCCGTGCTGGGTGTGCTGGCTTCCGACAGCGCCGATCTCGGCGCCGTCGGTTTCGAGATGGGGCAGCTGGTCAAGAGCGTGCCCGAGCACCTGAGTACACCGCCGCGGCTGCGTCAGTCCTCCGTCGACGACCGGGTGCACTGATCATGGCGGCCTTAGACGGTACCCCCTGGGTGGACGACGACGAGCACGAGATCCGTCCGTACGCCCTGACGGGTGGGCGAACGCGGCCCACGAACGAGATGAGTCTGTCGTCGCTCCTCAAGGCACGCGCCACGGCACCGGAGGGCTATCTCAGCCCGGAGGCGGCGCACTGTCTGGCGCTCTGCCGCGGCGAGGCACGGTCGGTGGCCGAGGTCGCCGCCACCCTGGCCCAGCCGGTCCAGGTGGCGAAGATCCTGCTCTCCGACCTGCTGGACGAGGGTGCGTTGATCATGGCGATGCCCACGAGAACGGCCGACCCGAAAGATCCGAATCTGCTGGAGGCAGTGCTTGAGGGGCTACGAACCTATGTCGTCTGACGATCCCATCGCCCTGAAGATCGTGGTCGGTGGCGGCTTCGGCGTGGGCAAGACCACCATGATCGGCGCGGTCAGCGAGATCAAGCCGCTCTCGACCGAGGAGACCCTGACCTCGGCGAGCAGCGGGACGGGCACCGACCGGCTGGAGGGCATCGAGAACAAGGCCACCACCACGGTGGCCCTGGACTTCGGCCGGATCACCCTCCAGAAGCAGAACATGGTGCTGCTTCTGTTCGGCACTCCGGGACAGCAGCGCTTCTGGTTCACCTGGGACGATCTGTCGCTGGGTGCGATCGGGGCCGTCGTCCTGGCCGACACCCGCCGACTGCTGGACTGCTTCGCCGCCGTCGAGTACTTCGAGAGCCGTGACGTGCCCTTCGTCGTCGCCGTCAACGAGTTCGACGCGGAGGACGCCTACCGCTACAGCTCCGAAGAGGTCCGCGAGGCGCTCGAACTCAAGGCGGACGTACCGGTGTTGCTCTGCGACGCGCGCGACCCCGCGTCGGCGAAGCACGTACTGGTCTCCCTCGTCAGTTACGCGCACTCGGTCTCGCTCCGCCGCGCGCGGGAGCGGGCCGTCCACACCCCGCCCCCCGCATCACCCCTTCAGCACTCCAGCGATCTGGGAGCCACCTCATGACCTACGACACCGAAGCGGGCCTGCATCTCCCCGCGCCCGACATGGAATTGGCACACCGTGAGGCCCGGCTGCGTGAACTGGGCCTCGGGGACATGCCCGACGCCGAGTTCGACGCGTTCGCGACTCAGCTCGCGCAGGCGGCGGGCGCACCGTACGCGATGGTCAACTTCATCACCGGCCACCAGTTCTTCGCCGGTCTGCACACGCCGTCCGCGGCCCAGTCGGGTCCGGGCGGTCCCGAGGCGGGCGGCAACCCCGAGGTGAGCCGGATCATGGCCCGGGACCACGGGTACTGCCCGGACGTCCTCAACCGCCGCAAGGCGCTGGTGCTTCCGGACGTGTACGCCTACCCGCGGTTCGCCTCGAACGAGGTGGTGGACCTGATCGGTATCCGTACGTACGCGGGCGCCCCGCTCATCGACGAGCGCACCGACACGGTGCTGGGGACGGTCTGCTTCGTGGGTACGGACCCGCGTGGCAAGGAGACGGGCCGTGACACCCTCCAGCTCATCAAGGAGAGCCGCGACCAGTTGATGCGGCTGATCTACCAGCGCACCGGTGGCGGTCCGCGCTAGTCACCACCGCCGGCCTCGGCGGACGGACCGTGTGAGCGGTCCGTCCGCCGAGGCCGGCGAAAGACGGAATCAGCCGACGACGGCAGCCGCTCCCGCACCCGCGTGGGCGGCCAGTCGTCGTGACCAGTCACCCTTCGAGGTGCCGAGCGCCGTCTCCGCCAGCCGCTGGAGCTGGACGTCGGAGGTGCCGGCGGGCGCGAAGATGTGGAACGCGTCGCGCGTGTAGCGCTCGATGGGGCGGTCCGTCGAGAGGCCGATGGCCGCGTGGACCTCCATGGCGGCGCGGGCGGAGTCCATCGCCGACTCGACGTTCACCAGCTTGGCGTTCATCAACTCGGCGTCGCACGGCAGCCCTTGGTCGAGCAGGTGCACCGCGTGGTACGCCGTCAGCCGCGCCGTCATGAACGCCGACTGCATCTTCCCCAGCTTCTGCTTGATCGTGGGGAGTTCGGCGAGCGGGGCGCCGTAGCGCTGGCGTGCCGTCGCGAACGCGACCGTCTCCTCCAGGATCGCCCGGTGGATGCCCAGCGCGACCGCGGTGAGGTTGGCCCGGCCGTAGAGGATGCTCGACGAGTACGCGACGGGCAGCCCGTCGCCCTCGTTGCCCAGCAGATTGGACGCGGGCACCCGGCAGTTGTCGAAGATCAGCTCGCCGAACGAGAAGCCGTGGAGGCCCATGGCGGGCCGGTGCGGGGCCAGGGAGAAGCCGGGGCGGTCCGCCTCCACCAGGAAGGCGGAGAGGCCCTTGCTGCCCGGCCCTGTGCGCACCACGACACCGTGCAGATCGCCGACGTGCGAGTTGCCGACGAACACCTTGGCGCCGTTGAGGATGTAGTCGTCACCGTCGCGGTGGGCCGTCGCCTCCATGCCCAGCACATGACCGCCGGACCCGGCCTCGGTCACGGCGATGGTCGGCAGACAGCCGCCGGCCGCGATCTCCGGGAGCCAGGTCTTCTTCTGGTAGTCGCTGCCGAAGTGGATGATCTTCGCCACGCCGAGCTGGGACGCCTGCACCATGGCGCCCATCGCTCCGCTGACGCGCGACAGTTCCTCGATGATGACGGTCTTCGCGACATGACCGGCGCCCATGCCGCCGTACGCGGGATCGATGGTGACGCCCAGCCAGCCCTGCCAGGCGATGAGCTGTGACAGCTCGTGCTGGACGGCCTTGGACGCCTCCATCTCGGGTATTCGGGGCCGGACTTCGGCCTCCGCGAACGCCCGGACCTGTGCCCGGAGACGTTCATGGAATTCCGTGGTGAAATAGCCACTCATGCGCCTGTACAGCCCTCTCGAATGAGACATCTGTCAACTGTCAACATGGTCAGAACTGATCGGTGCTCTCTGATCGGCCAGCGGAACCGGAACTCGCCCTACCGGCGGCAGGCGCCCCTACACAGTGACCATTTCCCGCTCTCGTTGCAGCACCGGACAGGGGTCGTTTGTGGGTCGTTTGCTGTGATGACTACACCCCGTGTCCGCCTGACTCAGTGCCAATCCGGCCTTTCTCACGTTTTGGCCGACATGACACGAGACCCCATCCGAACGGCAAACGATCCCCTCGGAAGCCGTGAACGATCACGTTCGACAGTATGAAAGTCGCCAAGGGACGTTTGCGGGCTATTCGGACACGGTTCGGGCACTCTGTGGTCCCGTACGGGCACCGTGAGAGACGGCCGCGATCAGGTCGTCCTCGGTGAATCGCACGGCGACCGCGTACCCGTCCCGCTCCCCTTGAACCTGCCGCCCGTCGGCGGACTCCCGGGTCTCGAACCCGTGGCGCCGGAGATATCCGGCCACTGTCAGCCGCGGATCGTACGGGAACAGGTTCAGCGCCCTGTCCAGGAGACCTGTCAGCGCGCCGCCGTCGAACCCGGCCGCCGGAACCTCCGCGTCGTCCACGAGCACGAAGGCGCGGGCACCGGACTCCAGCGGCAGGCTCGCGAAGCCCCGGGTGCCGAATGCCCCCAGACTCACCGACGCCAGACGCCACGCGGCCCGTTCGGGCTCGGGGAACTCGGCCAGTTCGAGCCGGGGCGTCACGAACTCGTAGATCTGGTTGCGTTCACCGAAGTCCCGCAGTCACTCGGCGAGCGTCAGACGGCTCGAACCCGGCGGGTCGGTGCGCTCGTTCGCCCACGCCCACAGCCAACTGCCGTCGTTCCCGAGCGAACCGAGCGGCGACTGATGAACCGTCACCTCACCGATACGCGGAGTGCCCGCCTCGTAGTCGAGCGCCCACGCGCCGCCCACGGGCTGATGGCGCTCGTAGACGCCCAACTGCTCGACGGCGCCGGCGGCGTAGTGCGCCCCCGCCTGTTCGAACATGCGGCTGAAGCGGCCGTCGGGCTGCACGGGCATCGGCATCAGGGGCGGGACTCTCTGCTCGTCGGACGGAACGGCAAGCGTAAGGGCCGTCCCGTAGTCCCCCGGCGGGCGCACGGCGACAGCCACGGCTCCTCGCCGCGCCGCCGGATCGCCGAACCCTTGGGAGATGTCCTAGAGGTCCACGACGGCGAGGTGGTCGGCGGTGCCGCCGTGCCATTCGACGAGGAAGATCGTCGCGTCGTCGCTGGTGGTCCCGCCCCTCTCTCGTTTGAGCGCGTGGGACAGGTTCCGGGCCATGTGCTGCACGCTCCGTACGGTCGGGCTGACATGCTCGATGATGTCGATCATGCGGTCCTCGCCGAACTGCTCCTGACCCTCGCGGTGTTCCTCGACGAGACCGTCGGTGTAGAACATCACCCGGTCGCCCCGCTGAAGGTCGATGGAGAAGGTCAGGGGTTCGGCACCGCCGAAACCGAGCGGCAGCGTGCCCGGGTGCTCCAGGACTTGCACGACCCGGTGGCCCCGGATGAGCAGTGCCGCCGGGTGGCCGGCGTTGACCCAGTACAGCCTGCCCGTCCCGACGTCCAGGCGCATCATCTGCGCGGTGACGAACTGGTCCGGGCCGAACTGCTCGTCAATGGCCTTGTCCATGAAGGCGTACAGCTCGGCGAGGTCGACATCGGCGCGTCGGGCGTGCCGGTAGGCACCCACGGCCACGGTCGCCAGCACGGACGCGTTCAGACCGTGGCCCATCGCGTCGATGATGGCCATGTGCAGGACGTCGTCGTTGAGGGCGTAGTCCAGACTGTCACCGGCAACGGCGTAGGCCGGCTCCAGGATCCCCGCGACAGAGACCTGTGGGGTGGTCATCGACATCGGCGGCAGCAGGGACCACTGGATCTCCGCGGCCAGACTCATCGGATGGCGCCGCCGGGTCTGGAAGAACTGATCCGTGTAGGCACCCTTGGTCACCACCATGTCGGCGACCAGTCCGGCCAGCCGCCGCAGCAGCCGCCGGTCGTTGTCATCGACCGTGTCCAGGGTGAGCGCCATCACCCCGACCTCGTCGCTGCCGTCCAGCAGCGGGAGATACAGCCGTACGCCGTCGCCCAGCACCTCCTCGGCCGTGGTCTTGCGCAGAAAGACCTCCCCCGCGAGAGAACCGTCGATCGGCAGCGCCTCCCCGACGGTGAGCCCTCTTCCCGGCAGCGGGACCAATTCGAGCTGCTCGTAGCACTGGAGCAGGATCGACACGTCCCGGCCACCGATCCGGCGTACTTCCTCGGCCACCAGCGGAGCCATGAGCTGTGGCGGCATCTCGTGAGCCCGGTCCAGCAGCTGACCCAGCAGCCGCTCTCCGAATCCCTCCGACAGGTCCACCGCGACTCTGCGGCCCTCCGACCGGCCCTTCTCCATCGCGCGCTTCCCTCTCGCTCACCCGACGCCCTGCTCGGCTCGGCTCGGCCAACGATCACAGCAGACCATGAGGAACGGGGCAGCCGGACGTCACACGATGAGTGTCGGGAAACGAGAGTTCACTTCAATGGTCCTCGGCCAGGGATCGCGATCGGGCTCCGAGCGTTGCGGGGTCAGCCCGCCGCGCCGTCCAGCAGCCAGTGGTAGCGCAGCCGCAGGGCCCGCTCCATGGCGGCCGTCACACTGGTGACCGTGACCGTGATGTTGAGCCACAGCGGCAGACGGACGGGCGAGTCGAAGGGCCCGATGTGCTCGGCGACCGGGGGCACCTCGGTGAGCGGCTGGACGACCTGCGGGATGAGGACAAGCAGGGCGCCCACCAGCACGACCGCCGAGACGAAGCCGATCCAGCGGCTCAGCACGGGGTGCGCCCGGTCGAGTCGCGCGCGGCGGCCTTCGGCGGAGGCGGGGTCCGGGACGAGTTGGTACGCGGCCCCCTCGGCGGTGACGTAGTGGCAGCGCTTGAGCCCGAAGGCGCTCGCCCGCACTTCGACGGCGCCGCCCCGGACGGGGAGGACCGCCGGAAGTTTCGACCTGGCGTGGTGCCTGCCGTCGAGGTACAGATCGGCCTCGACCTCGCCGGACTCCCTGTTCCCCCACTGTCTGACGTCGACGGCGTAGACCGTCTGCCGGCCGTCGCCGTGCGGCAGCCGGAGGTAGAACAGTGAGCGGCCGATCAACTGCCACCACCGGAAGCGCTTCAGCGGGCGCCCGTCACCGGGCTTGACCCGCCGTACGGCCAGACGATTCCGCAAGCTGTTGAACATGCCCCCACTCCCCTGAGTACGTGCGAGTACCACGACCTCAAGTGTTCTTCCGGCGCCGCCGGGCGGGCAGTGACATACGTCATCACTTGGACATGACAGGTCAGCAACCGCGCCACAGCGCCACAGCGAT
The DNA here is from genome assembly GCF_010384365.1 of Streptomyces sp. S4.7. Taxonomy (NCBI): domain Bacteria; kingdom Bacillati; phylum Actinomycetota; class Actinomycetes; order Kitasatosporales; family Streptomycetaceae; genus Streptomyces; species Streptomyces sp. S4.7. The sequence goes on from NZ_CP048397.1 coordinate 3,138,927, forward strand.
CCAGCCGCCGACGGCGGTGACCGCGACGTTGAGCGCGTGGTCCCGGCGAGCGCGCGCATCAGCTCGTACGCGTGCAGGGGCGGGGTGTCCCCGTCGTACTCCGTCAGCAGCAGTTGCAGATGGCCGCGGAGTCGATGGGGGGCTCGCGGCCGAGGGCGGCGAGGAGCCGGCGAAGCGTGGCCGAATCCTGGGTGAACCCGGGCACGTCGTGACGCCAACGGGTGCCGCGCGTACGGCGCTTGGGTGTCACGGCCGGCTGTCCTGCACATGAACACCACCACTTCGCCGGGCGGGCCCTAAAGCGCGGCAGCCGCCGCCCGTTCCCCCTTGCCGCGTTCGACGCAGAACTCGTTGCCCTCGATGTCCGTCAGCGTCGCCCAGCCGAGGCCGTCCGGGCGGCGGTGGTCCGAGACCAGGGTGGCGCCCAGGGACAGGAGGCGTTCGATCTCCTCCTCTCGGGTGCGGTCCTGGGGTTCGAGGTCCACGTGGATGCGGTTCTTCGCCGCCTTGCCCTCCGGGACCTCCACGAAGAGCAGCGTGATGCCGTCGGCGGCCACCAGTGCCTCGTCGTCGCCGGGTTCGTCTTCGTCGGACACCTTGGCGCCGAGCACGTCCGCCCAGAAGGTGGCGAGCCGGTAGGCGTCGGCGCAGTCGATGGTCACGTGTCGTACGCGAGAAGTCATGGCGGTCACTGTGCATCAGCGGGCGGACCGTCCGCAGGTCAATTTCCGGTGCGTGCGCCCCACTCGCGGACCGCCGTCGCCATCGCCGCGACCGCGCGGGCCGTGCGTGCCGTGTCGCCCCGTACGGCCCGGCTCACCTCGATGTGCAGGAACGGCACGCCCTCTGCCGCCGCGAGCTTCCCCTGGGTGTTGTTGCGGCCTTCGAGCGGACACTTCTCCTCCCAGGCCCGGCAGACCCGGAACCCGTCGTCGTCCAGCGCGCCCGCGAGGGTGCGCGCCTGCGGGCGCGCGCGGTCGCCCGCGCCGGTGGAGACGACGACGTCGCGGCCGGGGACGCTGCTGTCGGCGTAGCCGTGCACCTGGATGCCGGGGAACCCGCGGTCGACGAGTTCGGCGGTGACCGCGTGGAAGACGGTGTCCCGGCGGTGTGCGACATCGGCCGCGTTCCCCTCGCCCGCCCGGCGGTGGGCGCCGGCGATGACCAGTACCCCGCCGGGGGCGCCGCGCAGCACGCCCGCGCCGAGCCGGTCGGTGTACGCGTCGGCGACGGGGTGCGGGACCTGGACGCTGTAGCGCGGGGCGGTGTCCAGGTCGACGTACACCCGTCCCCAGCCGCGCCGGGTCTCGTCCGTGCGGTCGGCGATCTCCGCGTAACGGCGGCCGGGTGCGTCCCCGCCGCGCGGGGTGTCCCGCACGATCCGTACGCCGAAGTCGACCTCGGCCAGTCTGCGCGCGGCGCGCTCGTGCTCGCCGTCCACGTACAGCGCCACGCCCTCGGCCAGGGCCTCGCGTTCGGCGCGGTCCGGTGGCCGGTAGCGGGCGTCGGCGACGACATCGGTGGCGTACGACGCGAGCCGGCGCTCCAGGCCGGTCGCGGCCCCGGTCGAGCCGGGGCCGGGCAGCGGGCCGTCGGTCCGGGATCGGTCGAGCACCGGGACGACCACGGCGACCGCCGCCACAAGGAGCACAACAAAAATGGCTTTTTTGGCCACTTTTGTCGTTACCGTTACCTTTTTGGTCGGATCATGGCTCATGTTGCAGTGAAAATACCAGGGTGAGACCACACCGACACACCTCCGACCGGGGCCTCCGCCTGCCCGGAAGCAGCGCCGCACTCGTGCTCGCGCTCCTCGCGACGACCGCCGCGGGCTGTTCCGTCGTCGGCGGCGGGAGCGACGACACGGCGCCCAAGGGCGATCCCGCGTTCACCGTCGCCGCCGCGGGCGACATCCTCATCCACCCGCAGCTGACCGAGCAGGCGTACCGGGACGCCGGTGTCACACAGGTCCCCGAGGCGGTCGGCAGGAAGGTCGGCGCCGGTGTCCCGGATCCGGACTTCGGCAAGATCATGGCCGGGGTCAAGCCCGTCATCAGCAAGGCCGACCTGGCGATCTGTCACTTCGAGCCGGTGGTCGCCGGGCCGAAGGGCCCCTTCCGCAGCTTCCCCGACTTCCTGGTGCCGCCGCAGATCACCACCGCGATCAAGAAGACCGGATACGACACCTGCTCGACCGCGTCCAACCACACGCTGGACGACGGCCCCCAGGGCGTCACCCGCACCCTCGACGCCCTGGACGCGGCCGGGCTGAAGCACACCGGTTCCGCGCGCAGCGCCGCCGAGGGCGCCAAGCCGCTGATCGTGGACGTGAAGGGCGTACGGGTGGCGCAGCTGTCGTACGCCTTCGGGTTCAACGGCCGCGAGATACCGGCCGACAAGCCCTGGCTCGCCAACGAGAACTCGTTCGACGCCATCGCCGCCGCCGAGAAGGCCGCCCGCGGAGCGGGCGCGGAGGCGGTGATCCTCAGCATCCACTGGGGGCGCGAGCACCATCCCGACCCCAGTGCCTCGCAGCTCAAACTGGGCCGGCGGATCGCGAAGGAGACCGGGATCGACCTGGTCATCGGTCACCACGCGCATGTGGTGCAGCCGATGGAGAAGGTGGACGGCACCTGGATCGCGTACGGCCTCGGCAACCAGCTCGCCCGGCACGACGTGCCGTCCGGGCTGACCGAGGAAGGCGCCATCGGCTGGTTCGAGTTCCGTGAGAAGCCGGGCGGCGGCTGGGACGTGGAGGCGTGGTACGCACCGACGTTCGTCACGATCCCGCCCGAGGAGGGCGAGGAGAGCGAGGCGGACGGCGCGGACGGCGCGGGCGTCGAGCAGTCCACCGACGGCGGCAAGGGCACGAAGGGCGCGGCGAAGGACCACCGGCTGCTGGACATCGCGGGCGCGCTGCGCGCGGACAAGGATCTGTCGGCGGAGGAGCGTGCCCAGTACCGGCTCGCCTTCGAACGCACCCGGGGCACGATGCTCAACCGGGGCGCCGCGGGTGACGGTCTGCGTCCGCTGAGCGAGCTGCCCGACTGAGCGGGCGCGCGGCGGCGCCACTGACGGAGCGGGTGCACGGCGGTGCGCCTGATCGGGCGAGCATCCAGCGGTTGGCGCCTGATCGGGCGAGCACTCAGGGGTGTGTGCCCGATTGGGCGGAAACCGTGACGACTCGCGCGCGTTGACGGAATCACTCGGTCCAAACGTCGCGTAGATCACACCCGTAACTCTTCGTGCAACCTTCACCAAGGCCTGCGAGTCGGACCCTTCCGGCTGGGGCTGTTCCCCGCGCGCCCGCACGCACGCACAGCGCCCGCCGATCACGAACATCCGAAAGGGAACGCTCATGGCCGCTTCGCCCGCGAAGCGACGGCACAAGGTCCGCCGACGGGCCGACATGTCCCTCCTGGGCGGTATCCGCCCACCCATCGCGATCCTGTCCGCGCTGCTGCTGTGCCTCGCCGGAATCACCGCCCTCGGCTTCGGCCGCGCGGGCGAGGAATCCGTGCCGAAGGCCGTCATGACCTCGCAGCAGCACTTCGCGGAGGACGGCGCGGTGGCGATGCGCGCCTCCATCGACGAGAGCGCAGCGGACCTGGCGAGAACCGCCGCGCTGTTCAACGCGGGAGACCCGGCTCAGCCGGACGCCGTCGTCGACAAGATCGGCAGCGTCTACCAGAAGTGGGTGGGCACCGCCGTCGTCGAGATCTCCTCGGGCAAGATGCTCGCGGCCCGTGGCGAGAACGTTCCCGTCGCCGCCATCGACACCGCCAAGCTCTCCGAGAAGGACGGGCTCAGCCCCCGTATGGTCCGCCTGGCCAACGGCGAGACCCGGCTGCTCTCCTTGCAGCTGCTGTCCTGGGAAGGACAGCCCCAGCAACTCCTCATCGCCTCCAGCAGCCTGCGCTTCCCCGGCATAAGCCTCGGCAAGTTCCGCTCCATCGCGGTCATCGACAGCACCGGGCGCATCCTCAGCAGTGACGGCATCCCGGAGAGCGAGCAGGTCCTCACCGAGGACCAGCGCACCGGCGTCAAGCGGTCCAAGAAGCAGCTGAAGGCGTTCGCCGAGGTCGCGGCCGAGCGGGCCGAGGAGCACCCCCTCAAGGCCAACGTGCCCGGCGAGGGCGGCTACACGGGCGTCAGCGGCAGCCTGCGCGGCGCCACCTTCCAGGGTGACCGCGCCGTCGCCGGTTACGCGGCCCTCACCGGCCCGGAGCCCGGCAAGGGCACCGTCGCCACCTCGCTCGGACTGACCGTCGTCGCCATGGTGGACGTGGCCGAGGACCCGACGCGCGTCACCGACCCGCTGTTCGGACTGCTGGCCGCCGGCGCGCTGCTGCTGATCGGCGCACTCGGCGTCGGCGTCCTGTTCGGTACGGTCCAGCGCCCGCTGCTGCGGCTGTTCCTGGAGAGCCGCCGGCTCACCCGCGGCGATCTGACCCGGCCGGTCCGGGTGCCCCGCCACGGCGAGGCCGCCCGGATCGGGCAGTCGCTGGAGCGGCTGCGCCGCCAGCTCCTCGGCGAGCGCGCCGAATCGGACACGGCCGGGGCCGGCCGCCGGGGCCGGATCGGGGCCCGCGCCCTGCTCCTCGTCTGCGGCGTCCTGCTGCTCCTCTGGTCCGGCCCGATGCTGCTCCTGGTGAACCGGGCCGATGCCACCGCCGTCGTACCGGAACAGATCACCAACGACCAGCGCGAGCGCACCGACACACTCTCCGACCGGGTGCGCCGCTCGCTCAACGAGGGCCACGCGGACCTGGTGTCCGTCGCCGGTCTGCTCGGCGAGCACACCTCGCCCGAGGACATGACGAAGGTCCTCGACCGCACCCGTAACGAGCACGCGCGCTACCGCTCGCTGTACGTACGCGCCGCGGACGGCACGATCCTGGCCCGCTCGGGCGAGTCCCCCCGGCTGTCCGACGAGCCGCGGGACGGTGAGGGCGACGGCGGGAGGAACGCCGGGCAGGACGGTGGCAAGGACGGCAGGCCGTTCGCCGACGACATCACCGTCCTCAACGACTCCGGTACGGAACCCGTCATCGCCGGCTACGCCGAGCTGTCCGGACGCGACGGCAGCACGGTCGTCGGTGAGTTCCGTATCGACTTCATCAACTCCCTCCTCAAGCGGCCGGGCCTCGGCGAGATCCGGGTCATCGACGCCGAAAGGCGTGTGCTCGGCGGCAACTCGGGCTATCTGGCCTTCGAGGACCTGCCCTCGGCACGGCTGGACGAACTGGCCGCCGGTACCGGTCAGAAGACCGGTATGAGCGCCCGCGCGGGCGCAGTCGTCTACCGCGACGGAGGCGGCGTGCAGGTCGCGGGCGCCGCGCCGTTCGTCGGCGGCGGAGCGGCCAAGTCGCTCAACTGGATGGTGGTCAGCTGGCAGCCGGCCGCCGGGCTCGCGATCCCCGAGTACAACCTCCAGAACCGCACCGTCCTGGCCGGTCTCCTCGGCATCACCGCAGCCGCCGCGTGTCTGGGCTGGCTGTACATCGTCGTCGTACGGCCGCTGCGCGAGGTCGCGGAGCAGGCCGAGTCACTGGCGGGCGGCGACCGCCGCACCGTGCTCTACCCACGCCACCACGACGAGGTCGGCGCCATCGCCCGCGCCCTGGAACTGCTGCGCCAGCAGGTGCTCGAACAGCGCAAGCGGGACGGCGCGGGGGCGACGACGGCCCCGGTCACCGTCCCCGCCCAGGCACCGGCCCACACACCCGCCGGAAGGAACTGACCACCCGTGCTCTTCCTCTACACCGTACTGATGGTGTGCTGCGCTTTCCTGCTGGTCGCGGGCGTCGTCGAGCAGCGCCGCCACTTCACCAACCTGAACCGCATCCCCACCCGCGTGCTGGTCAACGGCATCCGCGGCAAGTCCTCCATCACCCGGCTCTGCGCGGGCGCGCTGCGCGGCGGCGATCTGATCACCGTCGCGAAGACCACCGGCACGGCCGCCCGCTTCATCCACCCGGACGCCACCGAGGAGCCGGTCTACCGGAAGTTCGGCATCGCCAACGTGGTGGAGCAGATCGGGATCGTACGGCGCGCGGCGTCGTACAACCCGGACGCGCTGGTCATCGAGTGCATGGCCGTCATGCCGGCGCTCCAGGAGATCAACCAGTCCAAGCTGATCCGCTCCACGATCGGCGTGCTGTGCAACGTCCGTGAGGACCATCTGGCCGAGATGGGGCCGACGCTGGACGACGTGGCGCGCTCGCTGTCGCGCTCGATGCCGGAGGACGGCATCTGCGTCACGGCGGAGAAGGATCGTTTCGACATCCTCCAGGAGGAGGCGGACGCGCGGAACTGCCAGTTGATCTACGCCGATCCGGAGACCGTCAGCGACGAGGAGCTGCGCGGCTTCAGCTGGTTCACCTTCAAGGAGAACGTGTCCATCGCGCTGAAGGTCGCCGAACTGCTGGGCGTGGAGCGCGAGACGGCGCTCCAGGGCATGTACGACGCCCCGCCGGACCCGGGAGTCCTGTCGGTCGAGCGGTACGTCACGCCGGACGGCAAGCGGCTGCGGTTCGCGAACGTCTTCGCGGCGAACGACCCCGAGTCGACGCTGATGAACATCAACCAGCTCCTCGACCTGGGCGCGATCCACCGCCCGCTGAACGTGGTCGTCAACTGCCGTCCCGACCGCGTCGAGCGCAACGGCCAGATGGGCGAGATCGTCCCCGACCTCCAGCCGGACCAGGTCTTCGTCATCGGCCACCCGGCCAAGAGCGCGATCGACGCGATCCCGGCGCAGTGGCGCTCGCGCGCGGTGGACCTGGGCGGTGACAAGCGCGATCCGCAGGAGTTCATGCGGGAGCTGCTGTCGTGGCTCGGGCCGGACTCCTCGCTGGTCGCGATCGGCAACATTCACGGTCAGGGCGAGCTGCTGCTGGAGCAGCTCGCCGAACTGCCGGCGGACGAGACCCCGGACCCGGAGCAGGACGCGGTCCCGGCCGCCGTGACGGCTCCCGCGCCGGCCACCCAGGCCACCCCGGCTCCCGTTCCGGCTCCCGCGCCGGCTTCCGCTTCGACGGCTGTCGCGGTGCCCGACCCGGCCGGTGACCCGGCGGCGACGGCGGCGCTCCCGGTGGTCGTACCGGACCAGACCCCCCGGCGGGCGATCGAGCCGGCCACCGAACTGGTGGCCCGGCTGACCGCCCGGCCGCTCGCGCAGGCGTCCCCCAACCCGCCGGCCGCCGCGGCGCACCCGCGCCACGAGGAGACGCTGACGCTCCACCGCTACTCGCCGTACATCGACCCGTACCAGCCCTACCCCGAGGCGTACGAGCAGCGCTACCAGCACCAGCAGCCCGCCCGGACCCGCGGCCCCTTCGAGCCCGTACGGATGCCGGTCGATCCCGCGGACGACTCCGTGCCCCCGCCTCCGTCCGAGCCCGACCCCGGACAGCAGTCCCGGTACGGCCGCACCCCGCACCCCCCGCAGAGTCCTGGAGAACCCCGTTGATCCCCGCAGTTCTCACGCCCGAGATCGCCGCCATAGGTATCGGCCTGGGCCTGATGTTCTCCCTGATCTGCTACCTGACGACCAACCTCTCCCCCGGCGGCATGATCACCCCCGGCTGGCTGGCGCTGACCCTCGTCGAGGACCTCCAGCGCGCCGCCATGGTCGTCGGCGTGACTGTCCTGACGTACGTGAGCACGCTCCTCGTCCAGCGCTTCGTGATCCTCTACGGCAAGCGGCTGTTCTCCGCGGTCGTCCTCATCGGCGTGCTCCTCCAGGCGACGGTGATGCTCGTGCTGTCGCTGGAGTTCCCGCTGCTGTACGCGAACCAGACGCTCGGCTTCATCGTGCCCGGCCTGATCGCCTACCAGCTCGTCCGCCAGCCGAAGGGCGCGACCATACTCGCCACAGGCACGGTCACGCTCATGGCCTACGTCGTCCTCACCGCCGGCATCCTGCTCGGCGCCCTGCCCACCACATGAGCGGCCGTCGGACCGCCCACGTGACCGAGATACCTGGACCTGACGGAGCTGACCTCTCATGAGTGCCAAGTCCAAAAAACGTGGTGGCCGCCGTGTCCTGCACGCGGTGACCGTCATCGCGCTGCTCGCCGGCAGCGCGTACCTCACCGTCGAACTCCGCAAGGACGAGCAGGCGAAGGCGCCCGCCGTCCAGGCGATCACGGACACCCCGGACCTGACGTCCGCGGGGGACGCGGAGTCCGGCGAGCAGAAGTGGGAGCGGCTGAAGAACCCCGCCCGCTCCGTGCTGCGCTCCGGGAGCGGTGCCGTGCTGGCCACCTTCACCGACGGCGCGCGGACCGCGACCCTGACGGGGCCGAGCCGTACGTTCGCCGAACCGACGAGCACCAAGTCGCGGGTGGTGACGGAGAACTGGGTGCGGCTGATGCCCGAGCCGTGGATCAAGGACGGGCAGAGGGAGAAGTGGTTCAAGGACTGGTTCGAGGAGTTCTTCGGCAGCGAGGAGGACGATCTGTTCGCGTACTCCTTCCAGTACGTCGAGGGCGCCCCGGTCAAGGAGGACGGCGAGGGCACCCCGTACGCGGGTGACGCCGACTTCGGCCCGATCAACCCCGAAGGCAGCGAGGGCGCGGACTACCGGCTCGAACAGTCGGACTTCTACGACTACCTGGGCATCCCGTACACCTTCCGCGACGGCACCACCATCCAGCCGGAGCAGAAGCGCTACCGGTCCATCGACTGCTCGGGCTTCATCAGGACGGTCTTCGGCTACCGGGGCCGGTTCCCGCTGATGGCCGACGACAAGAGCGGTGACGGCCTGCCGCGCACGGCGAACGGGATGGCCCGCTCGAAGGCCGGCACGGACGTCATCAAGCTGTCGGGCGGCTCGCCGCCGTACGAGCGGCCGAAGTCGATCAGCGTCCTCCAGCCGGGCGACCTGGTCTTCTTCAAGCTCGACGCGCGGACCAAGGAGCGGCTGGACCACGTCGGTATGTACATGGGCGTGGACACCGACGGCCACCAGGTCTTCGTCTCCAGCCGGGAGGAGGTCAACGGCCCGACGATCGGCGACAAGGGCGGTACGTCGCGGCTGGACGGCAACGGTTACTACGCGAAGACGCTGCGCAGCGCGAAGCGGCTCTGAGCGGAAGCTCAGCGCTTCCGCGCGTGGAACGAGGGCCGCCCGGTCACGCCGGAACCGTGTGTCCGTACGCGTCCGGTCGCGCGCGAATGAGGGTGCCCGGTCGCCGCCGTGCCGGGGACGGGGTGTTGACCGTGCCCTGGACAAGGGCGTACGGCACCGGTCAGTCGGTGGCCGGAGGGCCGGCCACCGACTCCTTCTTCGCGCGGGCACCAGAGGTACCGGGCCTGCGCGCCGTCCCGGGCCGCTATCCCTTCACGGCGCCGATCATGATGCCCTTGGCGAAGTGCTTCTGAAGGAACGGATAGACGAACAGGATCGGCAGGATGCTCACCACGAGCATCGCCATCTGCAGCGACTGCTGCGGCAGGGCCGTGCCCGCGTCGCCGGTGCCTATCGTGGCGTTGTTGACGACGTAGGTGCGCAGCACCAGGGACAGCGGGTACTTCGCGTTGTCGGTGATGTACAGCAGGGCCGAGAAGAAGCTGTTCCAGTACCCCACCGCGTAGAAGAGTCCGATCACCGCGATGATCGCCTTGGACAGCGGGAGCACGATCCGGGCGAGGATGGTCAGTTCCCCGGCACCGTCGATCTTCGCCGAGTCGAGGAGTTCCTGCGGCAGTTCGAGGAAGAACGCACGCATCACGATCACGTTGAAGGCGTTGATGAGCGTCGGCAGGATGAGCGACCAGTAGCTGTCGAGCAGTCCCAGCTGCTTGACGGTCAGGTACATCGGGATGATGCCCGGCGAGAACAGCAGGCTGAACAGCACCAGCATCAGGATCGGCTTGCTCGCGAAGCTGCCGGGCCGGGACAGTCCGTAGGCGAGCAACGTCGTGCACCCCAGGGACAGCGTCGTGCCGACGAGCGTGATGACGATGGAGACGAGCACCGCGCGGGTGACCACGTCGCCGTCGAACAGTGCCCGGTACGCGTCGAGATCGGGGTGGTCCGGCCACAGGACGTAACCACCGGCCTCGGTCACCTGCTGCTGGTCGGCGAGGCTGGTGGAGACCACTGCCAGGAACGGCAGGATCACCAGCAGACAGCAGAGCGTCAGTACGACGCCCTTCGCGGCCTTGACCGGCGCTGCGGCCGGCGTCACCGATGCGCTCATTTCTGGTAGACCCCTCGCTCGCCGAACAGATGGGCGACCTTGTTGGCGCCGAGCACCAGGGCGACGCCGATGACGCCCTTGACCAGCCCGGCAGCGGCCGAGGCGCCCCAAACTCCGGAGCCGACCGCGTTGTTGAAGACGTAGGTGTCGAGCACGTCCGAAGCGCCGAGGCCGACCGCCTGCTGCTGGAGGATGATCTGCTCGAAGCCGACGCTGAGCACATCGCCCAGACGCAGGATCGCCAGCAGGATGACGACGGCCCTGATGCCGGGCAGCGTCACGTGCCACAGCTGGCGCAGCCGGGACGCGCCGTCGACCGCGGCCGCCTCGTACAGCGCCGGATCGATGCGGGACATCGCGGCGAGGAAGAGGATCGTGCCCCAGCCGGTGTCCTTCCAGATCACCTGGGCGACGACGAGTTCCTTGAACATCCCGGGGTTGCCGATGAGGTTGAAGCTGCCGAGGTCGTGGGTCTGGAGGAAGCCGTTGAGCAGTCCGGCGTTGCCCAGCATGTGCTGGAAGATCGCCACGACGATCACCCAGGACATGAAGTGCGGCAGGTAGAGCACGGACTGCACGATCCGTTTGAAGCGTTCCGAGACCAGCGAGTTGAGCAGCAGGGCCACCGCGATCGGCAGCGGAAAGACGAAGACCAGCTGGAGCAGCGAGATCACCAGCGTGTTGCTCAGCGCGTTCAGGAAGACCGGATCGCCGTTGAAGACGACCTGGAAGTTGTCCAGGCCGACCCAGGGCGAGTCGGCGATGCCGATGTACGGCTGGTAGTCCTTGAACGCGATGACATGGCCCAGCAGCGGGGCGTAGTGGAAGACAAGCAGCGCGGCCAGGCCCGGCAGCGCACACAGGAGCAGCAGCCGGTCCCGCCGTAGCCGTCGTCGGCGCCCCGCGGGTTGCGGGGCGGGCGGGGCCTGCGCGGCGACGATCGGTTTCTCGAGCACAGCCATCTCGTCCTGCCTCAGCTCGGGTCAGTTGTACTTCTTCTGGGTGCGCACCTCGCGCGGCCAGCTGAGCTCGACGCCGAGGTCGGTGAGCAGCTTCTGGTACTCGTCGAGCTTGACCGGGTCGGTGTGCACCTGGCGGGGCGCGGACCCGGTGTCGAGGCAGTACGCGGCGAGCGCGCCGACGGCCTCGCCGATGTTCCACTCGACGGGGTGCAGCCGGTAGCAGCCGTTGGTGATGTGGGTGGTGCCGATGTTCTTGCCGGCGGGCAGCAGGTTCTCCACGCGCACCGGCAGCAGCGCGCCGAGCGGGATCTGGAACGGCCAGCTCTCCACGTCCAGGTACTGGCGCGGCCCGGAGCCGTTGCCGGTGGAGGGGTGCAGGTCGATGCGGTAGCTGCCGATGCCGACCGAGTCGCGGAACTCCTCGGAGCCCAGCAGCGCGCCGCGCGCGGCCACCCCGACGTGCTGTTCGGTGACGGTGAAGTCGGCGCGGATGCGCCGCGATTCGCGGATGTACGGGTACTTGGCGAGGCCGTCGGCCGTGTCGGTGACGTCCGTGCGCAGCCGCAGCCCCGGATAGCCGGTGCCGCCCTCGTAGTTGGGTGCCTCGGTCTGCATCCAGTACAGGAAGGAGAGGCTGAGCTGCTTGGCTGCCGCGAGGTGGCGGTCGCGCTCGGCGTCGTCGACGCCGGTCAGCGGTCCGATCCAGTAGTCCACCTGCTGCCAGTTGACCAGGGTGATGTCGCTGGCGGCGAAGCCCTCGGCGAGGAGCGGCTTGTGCAGGATGCGGCGGAAGCGCCACAGGTCGAAGTCCTTGTCGGGCTCGAAGATGTTCTTCTCGTAGCGGACCAGCGTCTCGGGCGCGACCTGCACCCAGCTCAGCAGCCCGGGAGTCACGACAGTGGTGAAGTCCCGGTGGGGGGCGGTGAAGGAGAACTCGCTGAGCGCCGCGATGGACAGGTCGCGGGGCACAGACAGGCCGAGCTCCTCGGCGGCGGCGCAGGCGTCGCCGGCCCGGTCGCAGTCGTCCGCGACGAGGCAGGTGTAGCCCTGCTCGACCAGCCGCGGCACGAGCTCGGTGACGGCGGCGGCGTTCGGAGTGATGAACACGTCCGCGGCGTCGAGCCGGTCGGCGAGCAGTGCGCGGGCGGCGATGAATCCGGCGTCGCGGTCGACGATCGACTCGTGGCCGGAGCCGCTGTGCAGCCGGGCGATGCGGCGGTGGCCGAGGCCGCTGATCCGTTCGACGAGTTGGCGGGTGGCGGTGTTGTAGTCGGCGGCGGCGTACGAGGCCTCGATGCTGGTCAGTTCGCGGCGGCCGATGAACACCGCGGGGAAGCCCTCGCGCAGCAGGGCGGTCAGCTCGTCGCGGTCCTCGGCCTGACCGACGATGACGGCACCGTCGGCGAGCTGGAGCGTGTTCACGCCGTTCTTGTAGATCGCGCGGCGCCGGCCGTCGACGTGCGAGCCGGTGAAGAGCAGCAGGTGGCAGTCGAGGTTCTCGACGGCTTCCTCCACGCCCATGAGGAACGGGTGGTAGAAGCTCATCGCGTCCATCGGGAACAGCGCCTCGTAGGTGAACACGCCGATGATGTTGCTGCGGCCGCCGGCCAGGTTGCGGGCGGCCACGTTCGGTACGTAGCCGAGCTGCTGGATCGCCTCCTCGACCCGGGCCGCGGTGCGGTCGCCCACCCGAACGCTCGCGGCCGCCGCGGCACCGCTCGTCGCCGCGTGCGGCAGCGGCGCCGGCGGTGGTGGTGGCGACGTCGCCGCCAACGCCCGGCTGAAGTTGCCCACTTACGTCCCGTTCGCCGGGGTGAAGCCGGACCTGCCGTTCGGCGACAACCTGCTGCCGGGCTTCTACGGCTATCCGGCCGACCCGGCCGCCGCTGTCACCGGCAAGCCCGGGGAGGGCGCCGGGAAGGTCGACATCCTGGTCAACACGTTCACGCCGGTGCCGCCGGCGCCCGGCAGCAACAAGTACTGGCAGGCACTGAACGAACGGGTGGGCGCCGAGCTGGCGTTCAACATCGTCCCGGACGCCGACTACGGCATCAAACTGTCCACCACGCTGACCGGCGGCGACCTCCCGGATCTGGTCATGCTGCAGTCCTGGACCCCGAACCTGCCCGCCGTCCTCAAGGCGAAGTTCGCCGACCTCACGCCCTACCTCTCGGGCGACGCGGTCAAGGAGTACCCGTTCCTGGCCAACATCCCGGAGTTCTCCTGGCGCCCGATGGTCGCCAACGGCGGCATCTACGGACTGCCGACCCCGCGGGCCGGTATCGGCAACGTCATGTTCACCCGCGACGATCTGATCGCGCAGCGCTCGCTCAACCCGGCGCCGAAGAGCTTCGAGGAGTTCGTCGAGCTGTGCGAGGGCCTGACCGACGCCAAGGCCGGGCGCTGGGCGCTGGGCGACACGGGTGTCGGGGGCGGCGGGGCCCTGATGTTCGCGCTGACGATGGCCGGTGCGCCCAACGGCTGGGCGGTGAAGGGCGGCAAGTTCACCAACGCCGTCGAGACCGACTCCTACACGCCGACACCCCGAACGGCACCGATCTCGGCGCGAATCAGGGCTGCAAGTACGTCAGCCCCGTCGACCTGTCCGCGGGCTACCACACGTACAGCCTCATCTGGGAGCCCGGGCCGAAGCTGACCTATTTCGTGGACGGGCAGCAGACCTGCCAGTTCAGTCCGGCCGGCAACTACTTCAACACCCCGATGCACATCATCATGAACACCGCGGTGGGTGCCTCGTGGATCGGCCACCCCGACGCGAGCGTCACCTTCCCGCAACAGTTCAAGATCGACTCGGTGCGCGTCCACCAGGACGCGAACCTCGGCTGACACCGCCGGCACTCCGCTTCCCCCGGCACCTGACAGCCGGGGTAAGCGGCACCCCTGCCAGAGCGGCGGCCCCGGACAACTCCCTCGTGGCCGACGCCCGGCGAGAAGGTCGTTGGCCCGGGATCTCGGAACCCCCGCACACGAGCGGGGCGGCCCTCATCAGCGCCCGTCAGCGCCCGTCAGCGCCCGTCAACTTCCTCGCGCAGTTCGTCCGGGCAGGGCGTGCCCGGACGCAGCTGGTACGGGGCCGCGATGCGGTAGGTCCCCGGGCGCGGGGCCAGCAGCTCCGTCCACTCGTCGCCGTCGGTGTTCTTCTCCGCCCGGAACACACAGCCGTTGGGGTTGGTGAACTCCTTCGGACCGTCCTCGTCCGCCTTGGACGCGGCGGTCTCCTCCGGGCGGTCCAGGCTCTCGCCCTTCTCGTCGACGACGGCGAGCCAGCGCGAGTACGGGATACGGATCAGCACCTTCCCGGCGGTCTTCACCTCTATCGTCAGCTCGTCGGCCGACGCCCGCCGCACGACGGCGGGCGGGTCGGCCAGCGGCATCGGGTCCTGGACCTCGTAGAGCTGCCAGTTGGCGTCGCCCCACAGGTGGTTCAGATAGGGCAGGCCGCGCTGTACCAGCTCCGCCTCCTGGCCCGCGCCGTTGTCCGGCCTGCCCTTGGGCAGCACCACATAGGCGACGGCCCAGCGGTCGAGCCAGGCGCGGTAGCTGTCGTCGGTGAGACTGTCGTCGTAGAAGAGCGGGTTGCGCTCCATGTCGGCCTGCCGGTTCCAGCCGCGGGCCAGATTGACGTACGGCGCGAGCGCCGAAGCCTCGCGGTGGCTGCTGGCCGGGACGACCTCGACCCGGCCGCGCTCGGCGCCGACCTCCTGCAACTCGTTGACCAGCGGCGCCAGTTCACGGGTCCAGGACGCGGTGGGGGCGGTGCGGATGATGTCGTCGACGCCCTTGAAGCCGATCCAGAAGTTGAACGCGACGAAGGCCAGGACGAGCGCGTACCACTTGCGTGAGCGCGGCGCCGCGTACGGCAGCGCGGCGAGCAGCACGACACCGCCGACGATCATCGCGAGCCGCGAGACGTTGGAGCCGATCTGCGAGTCGATCCCCCAGGTCAGCAGGACCCCGATGCCGTAGACGGCGGCGGCGGTGCGGACCGTGTGCCAGTCGCGGGGCACGAGGAAGAAGGCGACGACGGAGAAGATGAAGGGCAGCGACGCCGTCCCGAGCGACATCGGCTGGGTGCCGGAGAACGGGAACAGCCAGGCGGAGAGCGCGACGACGGCGACCGGGGCGAGCCCGACCGCGTACGCTCCCGGGCGCCGCTTGTTGAGGAAGAGCGCGGCGGCGACGACCCCGAGGAACAGTCCCGCCACCGGGCTGGAGGCGGTCGCGAGCCCGGCGAGCGGCGCGGCGACCACGCCCTTGGCCCAGCGCTTGTAGCGCCAGCGGCGCGGCCAGCAGAAGACGGCGGCGACGGCGCCGAGCGCGAACATGGTGCCCAGGCCGAACGTCACGCGGCCGGAGAGCGCGTTGCAGAGGAAGGCGAAGACCCCGGCGAACGAGCACGCCAGCGGATTCCGGACGGCCTTTACGCGGTAGAGGATCAGCGAGGTCAGGGCGGCCGAGACGGTCCCGGCGATCATCATCGTCGTCCGGACGCCGAACAACGACATCAGATACGGCGAGACGACGCTGTACGAGACGGGGTGCATCCCGCCGTACCAGGCGAGGTTGTACGCGGAGTCCGGGTGGCGGCCGACGAACTCGGCCCAGGCGTCCTGCGCGGCGATGTCGCCGCCGCTGTTGGCGATGAAGAAGAACCAGCTCAGGTGCACGATCCCGGCGACCGTGCCGGTGAGCAGGACGGGGTGGCGCAGCACGCGGCTGCGCAGGTCCTTGGCGGGCTCCGGGATCCCGGCCGCCTCCCCGTCCGGCTCGGCGGGCTCGGTGATGCTGCCGTCGGCGCGCTTCGGCTCAGCGGCGCGCTTCGGCCCGTCGGCGCGCTTCGGCTCAGCGGTGGTCACTGCGACTCTCCCCGTCTCACCGTCAGCCCGGTGTGCCGGCCCTCCCGAGGTCCGTCCGGCCCTGGAGGAAGTAAGGACGCCGTCCCCGCGTCCTGAGTTGCCTGGCTGCCCTGACCTCGGTCGGATCTCGGCCGGATCGTGGACGGATCTCGGACGCTAGCACGCGGCCGAGGTCGGGGAGGACGCCGTTTCCGGCGCCCTCCCGTGCTCGTCGGGCGGGCGGCTCAGCCGACCCGGGTCAGCTTGTCGCCGAACGTGGGCTCGGCCAGATCGCCCTGGAGCGCGACGGCGACCTCCACCCGGCTCTTGCCCTCACCCACGGTGAGCAGACCGACATGGGTCCCGGCGGCGGCCGTTTGCGGCAGGTCCTTGCCCTCGTCGGACAGTTCGAGCTTGACGGTGAGGCCCGACCAGCCGACCGCCTTCACGTCCTTGGTGGCGACGACCGGCGTCTTCGTCCCCATGTTGTTGTCGAACTCGCCGACGACCTGGCCTTTCTTCACCACCGTCGCGCCCTCCAACTCGTCCTGCGTCGCGAGCATGACGTCCTCGCTCACCGCGTTGACGGTGTCGATGATCGGCGCCTTGTGCTGGCCGAGGACGGCGCCGACGATCAACTGGTCGGTGTCGCCGACGGTCTTGTGCGCGGCGAAGAGGAGATTGCCGCCCGCCTTGGTGGTGGAGCCGGTCTTGATGCCGAGCGCGCCGTCGTACGGGACGAGGGTGTTGTAGTTCCGCCAGGTCTTGCCCGACGGGTCCTTCCACTCGGGCAGCTTGGTGATGTCCATCAGCGCCTCGATCTCGACCAGCTTCTGGCCGAGCTTCACCTGGTCCTCGGCGGAGCTGACCGTCGTCGCGTCGAGCCCGGACGGGTCGGTGTACGTGGTGTTCTTCATGCCGAGCTCTTCGGCGGTGTCGTTCATCTTCTTGACGAACGCCTCTTCGGAGCCGTCCGTGTTCCAACGGGCCAGGAGGCGCGCGATGTTGTTCGCGGACGGGATCATGAGGGCGGCCAGCGCGTCGTGCTGGGTGAGCTTGTCGCCCTCCTTGACGGTGTTGAGCGTCGACTCGCCCTGCGCGTCGAGCCCGCCGTCCTCCTCGGCCTTGGCGTCGACCGTGATGGACGGGCCGTCGGCGCCCTTGGCGAGCGGCTTGTCCTTGAGGACGACGTAGGCGGTCATCGCCTTGGCGACGCTGCCGATCGGCACGGCCTTCTGCTCACCGAACGAGTCGACGGTGCCGAGGCCGGTCGCCGCCATGAAGCCCTGGCCCTCGCCGGGCCACGGCAGCGTGGGCTTGTCGCCCTCGAAGGTGTACGTCGACTCCGCCGTCAGGTTCAACGACGGCTCCGGGAGAGGGCGCACGGCCTGTACGACCGCAAAGATGATCAGTACGAGCACGAGCAGCGGCGTCCAGATCTTGACCCGCCTGACGACCGTACGCGTCGGGGTCTCGGGCGGCGCCGGCTTGTTGGTCAGCTCGGCGAGCAGATCGAGCGGCGGCAGCGGCGGCATGGGCTGCTGCCGGGTCCGCTCGGCCTCGGCGACGCCGGCGGAGGCGGGCTGCTGAGCCTGCTCCGACCGGAGGGGCACGAATTTACTGGTCCGCTCGGCGGGCAACTCCGACGCGGGCGCCGGGGTCTGCGGCGGAAGCTTGAGCATGGCGGTGGGCTGATCGACCCCGGGCCGCTTGAGCGCCTTGAACACGGCGGTCTGCCGGTCGACCCCGCCCTCGGGGCTCGCCTCCGGTGCGGTTTGCGCTTTCGCGGAGGTAACGCCCGCGGCTGCGGGCTTCTGCCCGGAGGTGCCTTCCGGCTCCGCCGGGGCGACGGACGGCCGCCGGAAGTTGACTCCCGACCCACCCGCGGGCTTCGCGCCGGGCACCGCCCCGGCCGCAGCGGGAGCGTCCGGCTCCGCCGGAGCCACGCCTGTCGGGCGGTCAGAGCCGGACCCGGCAGACCCGACTTCAGGCTCGGCTCCGGGCTTCGCCCCGGACGAGGCAGGAACGGCCTCGGAACCGTTTCCCGGCTCCACCGAAGCGACAGCCCCCGCCGGGCTGGCGGACGCGTCATCGGCCCCCGCCGGGCTGGCGGACGCGTCATCGGCCCCCGCCGGGCTGGCGGACGCGTCATCGGCCCCCGCCGGGCTGGCGGACGCGTCATCGGCCCCCGCCGGGCTGGCGGACGCGTCATCGGCCCCCGAACCGGAGGCCGACCGGCCACCCACCGGCCGGACCGGCCCGGACCCGTCCGCCGACCCGGCAGGCTCACCCTCAGGCTCCGCCGAGGCAACGTCCGCTTCCGGCGCGGTGTCGCCCTTCACGCCAGCCGTGGACTCGGACACAGCGGGAGTGGACCCCAGCCTGCTGCCCGGCGCCGCCGGAGCGACGTCGGCCGGGCGGTCAGCGCCGGACCCGGCGGGATCGGCCTCGGAACCGTTTCCCGGCTCCACCGAAGCGACAGCCCCCGCCGGGCTGGCGGACGCGTCATCGGCCCCCGAACCGGAGGCCGACCCGGCCTCCGGGTTCGCGGGAGCAACGTCCGCCGCCGGAACAGGGGCAGCCTCGTCACTCTTCGGGCGGCTGGGCGAGGCCGGCGGCGTGGAGGTCACTTCGTCGGACTCGTCCGCCGACCCGGCGGGCGCACCATCAGTCGTCCGCTCGGAGGCTGCTTCCGGCTCCGCGGGAGCGACCCCCGCCTTCGAGCCGGAGGCGGCCGACCCGGCAGGCTCGGCCTCCCGCTCGCCCTCCGGGTTCGCGGGAGCAACGTCCGCCGCCGGAACGGGGGCGGTCTCGGGCTCGTCCGCCGGTTTCTCCGCGGCGGGGCGCAGGCCGGACAGCGGTGTCGCGGTCACTCCCGACCCGCTCTCAGGCTCCGCCGCCGACCCGGACTCCGTCACACCCGCCGAAGACCCCTCCACGGCCGCCACAGGCGCCTCAGCGGCCCCAGGAGCCCCTGGGGCTCCCCCGGCCCCCCTGACCGTGAACACGGCCGTCGAGTGGTCGACAGTGGCCTCCCCGGAACCTTCGCGGTCCGAACTCGCGTCCTTCGTCGTGTCGGGCTCGTCGGCGGCAGACTCCCGGAAGACCGCGAACCTCGGGTCCCGTTCGTGAGTCGCCTCCCCCGACGACTTCCGCTGCTCCGACTTGTCGGGGGACTCGCCCGCCACCGTGCCTCCTCATGCGTGTGCGACGCGTTTCGCGCGCTGCGCCGCACTCTCCGAACTGATTATCAGTGTCCTGTGTGAAACCACAGCCCAAGTGCAAGACGAGAACGACATACATAACGGTTCCCGCACAAAGCGACCAGGCACCCTCGACAGACCAATGTGAGAGGGGTCACCCTGTCATTCATCCACGCGGGGAGGCATGGATGGGCAGGAGCCGCAGAACAATTCCGGAGGAGCTTCTGTTGCTCGCTCTGGACCCGGCCACGGGTACCACAGCGCAGCCGCAGTCGCTCGACCTCGGCCTGGCCGGAGCACAGCTAGTAGAGCTGGCTCTGGCAGGACGGATAGCCCCTGACGGGGATCGTATCGCCGTGGTGATGCCACGGCCGACCGGAGATCCGACTCTGGACTCCGCGCTGGAGCTGTTGCGCAGACGCGGCAGCCCGGTTCGCGCAGTTCACTGGATCGGCGGGCCCCGATTGGGGCTCCGTCAGATTTACCTCTCGCATCTGGAGCGGTGCGGCATGGTTCATGCCGTGGCGGGCCAGATGTGCGGAGTGCTGCCGACGACTCGCTACCAGGCGACGGAGACGGCGATCAGCCGCGACATCAGGGCACGGCTGGACAGTGCGATCCGCACCGGCGTACCGCCGGACCCGCGGACCGCGGCGCTCGCCGCACTGGCCCACGCGGTCGGTCTGGGCAAGCACCTGTACCCCGGTAACGAGGGGCGCTCGTCGCGCTCCCGGCTCCGGGATCTGATCAGACACGACCCGATGGGCGGCCTCGTGGCGCATGCCGTGATGGACGTCCAGAACGGTGCGGCCGCTCAGCCGCGCCGTAATCCCGCACCGGGAGGCCGACCTCCGGCCGTACCGATGCAACCGCACCGCGGGAGCATGGCCCGCGTCGCGGCGCACTGAAGGCACGACACCGAGAGAGCCGCACTGAGAGCACGAACACGCACCGACAGGACAGCACGCGGTACGGGAAACCGCCGCGCCGACGTCCCCAGAGACCCGGTTCGGGAGCCGCAAGAGACGCGCGGGACCAGCCTTACGACAGGCCGTCCCGCGCGTCGCGCGTCCCGCGTCATCACGCGGCGCCCGAATACAGGACCTGGCCACGGTGTGTCCACTTACCACCCGCGCATTCCCCTCTGTCGCCGTTTTCCAGCGCGGTCGGGCCCATCGGTGGCAGTCTGCTGAGACGTAGACACACAGCGCTACGCAGATACTCAGCAGGAGGTGCCGTTCCCGTGGCGTCCAACGTCAATCCCACCGTCAGGCGACGCCGATTGGGCCAGGAGTTGCGCCGGCTCCGCGAGGTCAAAGGCATGACGGCGGAGGAGGTGGCGGAGCGCCTGCTGGTCTCCCAGTCGAAGATCAGCCGTCTTGAGAACGGTCGCCGTTCCATCAGTCAGCGCGATGTCCGCGACTTGTGCGGTGTGTACGAGGTCGAGGACAACCGCATTGTCGAGTCGCTCATGCAAATGGCCAAGGACTCGCGCCAGCAGGGCTGGTGGCACGCTTTCGGCGATATCCCGTACAGCGTCTACATCGGCCTGGAGACGGACGCGGCCTCGCTGCGCGTGTACGAGTCACTCATCGTCCCCGGTCTGCTCCAGACGCGTGAGTACGCCCAGGCCGTCATCGAAGGCATGTGGCCGGAGGAGACACCCGGCGACGTCGAGAAGCGGATCCAGATCCGGCTCAAGCGCCAGGACCGGCTGACGGACCCTCACGACCCGCTCCGCTTCTGGGCGGTCATCGACGAGGCGCTGCTGCGGCGCGTGGTGGGCAGTCCTCAGATCATGGCCGCGCAATTGGGGCACCTCGCGCAATTGAGCGCGCAGCCGCATGTGACACTTCAGGTGGTTCCCTACGATGTGGGCGCGCATCCGGGTATGTACGGCAAGTTCGCCATCCTCGAATTCCAGGAAGCGGCGGATGCCACCGTCGTCTACCTGGAAGGAGTGACGAGCGACCTGTACCTGGAGAAGGCGAATGATGTTCAGAGCTACACCGTCATGTACGAGCATCTCCGGGCCAAGGCTCTCAGCGCCGAACAGTCGAGGGAGTTCATCAACAAGATCGCCGCTGACTACGCGGCGAGTTGACGGCGACTTGGCAGCGACTTGACGGTTCGTCAGGTCAAGAGGCGCGCATCTTACACGCGTAACGGTCATTGAGGTAAGCCGCTTCGGCAATTGCCACTCGGTTGAGTGAACGATGAATGAAACCCATGATTTCACCGCGTAGCGTCGATCACGTCAGAGCGCAATGCGGCGCGCTGGTAAATCGACTTGTGTCAGTCTGGCACGACCACCGGAGCGATCATGGTTAGTAAGCGAGTCTCTTTGACCCAGTGGACGAAGTCCACCTACTCGGCGAACGGGGACTGCGTAGAAGTGCGCGCACTTCCCGCGACGGCGGTCTCCGTCCGGGATTCGAAGAATCTCGGCGGTCCCGTCCTCAATTTCGCCCCGAAAGCCTGGGAGACCTTCGTGGCCGACTCCGTAGGGACGTCGGCCACGACCCTCTGAACACCTTGGTGAGCGGTACGAGTACGTCCGCCGAACCCCAGCCCTCTCGACTGGTCGCCGTCCCGGCCGAGGGGGCTCTCACCTTTTCCGGGCACGGAAGCGGCTCACCGCCCGTTCTCCCGCCCGTTCCGCCCGTTCTCCCGCAGCGTCTCTCGATCGGTCCTCTCTTCCGGTCCGCGCGGGACCCGCATCCCGCGCGACCTCTCCATGGACGGCCGTGGTCTGACGAAGTGCCCGCCCATCGTGTGGTTCCTGTCACGTTCACGACAACGCCCCGCGAGGTCAAGAACGAGCAAAATGGTTCGGCTTTCTGATTTGTGTTCACACCTATGACCGCAGAAACCCTTGACCCGTTGCCGCGAATAGCGGTTCAATCCCCGAAGTCCCCGCTCCCGCACGGGGGCCGCTGACCGGACGTACTGACGAAGTGCACCCCCACGTTCACAAGGCGGACCCCTGGAGGGGGCACATGAACAGTCTCGACTGGACCGTGCTCATCGGATACTTCGGTGTGATGGTCGCGATCGGCGTCTGGTCCCACAAGCGCGTGGGCGACGTCCACGACTACTTCACGGCCGGCGGCAAGATGCCGTGGTGGCTGTCGGGCATCTCGCACCACATGTCCGGCTACAGCGCGGTGATGTTCACCGGCTACGCGGCCATCGCGTACACCTACGGCGTCACGTCGTACGTCACCTGGTCGTTCCCCATCGCCATCGGTATCGCGATCGGGGCCAAGCTCTTCGCGCCCCGGCTCAACCGGGTGCGTTCGCGGCTGCGGGTGTCGTCGCCGCTGGAGTATCTGAAGAACCGCTACAACCTGCCCACCCAGCAGGCGCTCGCGTGGTCGGGCGTGCTGCTGAAGATCGTGGACGTCGGTGCCAAGTGGGCCGCCATCGCCACCCTGTTGTCGGTCTTCACCGGTGTCTCGCTCAACATGGGCATCCTGATCACGGGCGCGGTCACCGCGGTCTACTGCACCGTCGGCGGGCTGTGGGCGGACGCCCTGACCGAACTGGGCCAGTTCATCATCCAGTTCGTCGCGGGCATCGCGATGCTCGTCGCCGTCATGGCGGAGCTGGGCGGCTTCAGCAGTCTGTGGAACGTCTGGGACGAGCCCGAACTCCAGGGCCACACCGAGCCGTTGGCCGGGCCGTACATGATGGTCTTCCTCATCGCGTATCTGTTCATCAAGACCTTCGAGTACAACGGCGGCATGTGGAACCAGGCCCAGCGCTACATGGCCACCGACTCCGCGAAGTCCGCGACGCGGTCCGGGGTCCTGTCCGCCGTGCTGTGGCTGATCTGGCCGCTGGTGCTGTTCTTCCCGATGTGGGTGGCGCCGGTCCTCATCGACACGGACGTACCGGCCGACAGCTACGCGCTGATGGCCGAACAGCTCCTGCCGCACGGTCTGCTGGGTCTGGTCATCGTCGGCTTCTTCTCGCACACGATGGCCATGTGCTCGTCGGACGCGAACGCCATCGCGGCGGTCGTGACCCGCGACATCATGCCCGCGGTGTCGCGCCGCGCACGGGAGTGGGACACGCGGGTCGGGCTGCTGGCCGCCCGCTGGACGACGCTGCTGTTCCTCGGTCTGTCGATGGCCATCGCGACGCAGGTCAACTCGCCCTTCTTCGGCGACATCATCACGGTCGTCATCAAGTGGGTGGCCGGGCTCATGGGGCCGATCGCGATCCCGCTGATGCTGGGTCTGCTGCCCTGGTTCCGCAAGAGCGGTCCCACGGCGGCGCTGATCAGCTGGGCCGTCGGACTGGTCACGTTCTGGCTGGTCAACTACCCGATCAGCTGGAACGTGGACGGTGGGGTGCCGCTCCAGTACCAGGTGTCGATCCCGCTCGCGGTCTCGCTGGTGCTCTACGTGGTGATCGGCTTCGTCAAGCCGGAGGACACGCCGGAGCGTGACGCGGTGCTGGAGAAGATCAACGACGACGACGGGTCGGACGGGTGCGCCGCGGTGCCGGGGCCGGCGGGGCCGGGGGATGCGAAGCAGCTCGGCCGCGAGGGCGCTTCCGGCTGACGCCCCGCCCGCCGCACCGGCGCCGGGCCCGAACTCGCCGACCGGGCCCGCCCGGTGGGCGGTTCTGTCCTCAAACGCCGGACGGGCTGGATGTACGCCCGGCCGACAACCGATTGCGTCCTCAAACGCCGGACGGGCTGCAAGTGAGCCCGCCCGGTGGGCGGTTGCGTCCTCAAACGCCGGACGGGCTGGACGTGGCCGGACAGACTGCAAGTACGCCCACCCGCCGGCCGGTTCTGTCCTCAAACGCCGGACGGGCTGGACGTGGCCGGACGGGGTGGGAGCGTGCCGGGCGCGTTCTCAGCCCGTCCGGCGATTGAGGACGGACGTCCGGCAGCGCGAGCCGGGGGCGACTCGCGCTGTGTGACAGCGGTGCCCGACTCGTCGTGGCCAGGCCGTGTCGACGAGGGCCGCCCCGAGGCGCTCAGCCCCGGGGATACCTCGTCAGCCAGCCCGAGGACGTGATCGACGGGCCGTGGAGGGCCGGGCCCTGGGTCATCTCCATCGCGAAGTCGTCCGCGATCTCCAGCAGCGTCGCCCGGCCCTCCAGCTCCGCCAGCCACGCGGGCGGCAGGGCCGTCTCCCCGTGCATCGCGCCCAGCAGCGCCCCGCAGAGCGCTCCCGTCGCCGAGGACGGCCCGTCGTGGTTGACCGCCAGCCGCAGGCCGTGGCGTACGTCCTCGCCCACCAGCGCGCAGTACACGGCCACCGCGAGCGAGTCCTCCGCCGCCCCGCCCTCCGCGAGCACCGAGACCCGGCCCGGGGTCGGGATCCCCTGCCGTACGGCTCCGAGCGCCTGCCCCAGCGCGTCGGTGACCGGCTGGTGGCCGGGGTGCTGGGTCAGCAGCGCGAGCGACCGCTGCACCGCCGCGTCGACGCTGTCGCCCCGCGCGACGCCGTGCACGATCACGGCGAAGGCACCGGCCGACAGGTACGCCGTGGGATGGCCGTGCGTCTGCGCCGCGCACTCCACCGCGAGCTGGCAGACCAACTGCGGCTCCCACCCCACGAGCAGCCCGAACGGCGCCGAGCGCACGACCGCGCCCGCGTCGCGCGCGGTGGGGTTCTTGGGCTTGTCCAGCGTGCCCATCAGCTCGTCGCCCAGCCCGGTGAGACAGGACACGGACGGGTCGCGGCGCGCGTACAGCCACTCCTCCTGGGCGAGCCAGCCGTTGTCCTTGCGGCGTTCGTCGGGTCCCCAGTCGCTCTGGGTGGCGGCCCACCGCAGATAGGCGCGGTGCACATCGGTCGGCGGATGCCAGGCGCCGGTGTCGCGCCGGACCTGCGCGCGGATGAGGCCGTCGACGGTGAACAGGGTCAGCTGCGTGGCGGCGGCGACCGCGCCGCGCCGGCCGTACGCCTGGGCGAAGTCGGTGACACCCTCGGCGCCGTGCGCGGTCCGGGTCTCGTCGAGGGTGAGCGTGTCGACCCCCGCCCCCAGCGCGTCGCCGATGGCTCCCCCGAGAAGGCACCCGCGGACGCGGCTGCGGAAGTCCTGCTGCTCCGCCCGGCCCCATATGGCGGTGGCTGGCCTGTTCACGCGTCCCTCCCTCCGAGTCGTGGAACGCGCTCTGGCGCAGCACTGTAATCGAACGGGAACGGACTGTTCGGCACGGGCGTGTCCGGGCCCGGCGGGACGGGCGGTTTCGTCCTCAATCGCCGGACGGGGCCGCGCGGGCGGACCCTCCGGGCGATCGGGTTACAGGGAGACGGCGCCGGGCAACAGCCCGTCCGCCCCACAGCGCGGGGGCACGCTCCTGCCGGGGAGCGGCGCGGGGACGGCCTACTCGGGCAGCAGCGGCAGCAGCTCCGGCAGGTGCCCGTCGGACGCGGTCGCCGCCCGTACGCGCTCCTCGGGGACCTCGCCGTACAGCGTGGTCCGGGGCCTGGCCGGCCGGCCCGCGGCGTCGGCGATCGCGACCAGGTCCTTGACGGAGCGGTACGAGCCGTAACCGGACCCCGCCATGCGGGAGATGGTCTCCTCCATCAGCGTCCCGCCGAGATCGTTCGCGCCGGAGCGGAGCATCTCGGCGGCGCCTTCGGTGCCGAGCTTCACCCAACTGGTCTGGATGTTGGTGATGTAGGGGTGGAGGAGGAGCCGGGCCATCGCCATGACCGCGCGGTTGTCGCGCGTGGTGGGGCCGGGGCGGGCGATGCCGGCCAGATAGACGGGCGCGTTGGTGTGGATGAAGGGCAGCGTGACGAATTCGGTGAAGCCCTCGCGCCCGGCCTCAAGTGCCTTGCGCTGCATACCGGCCAGGGTGCGGAAGTGCCCCAGCCAGTGGCGGGGCTGGTCCACGTGGCCGTACATCATCGTGGAGCTGGAGCGGATGCCCAGCGAGTGCGCGGTCTCGACGACCTCGATCCACGTCGCCGTCGGCAGCTTGCCCTTGGTGAGGATCCAGCGCACCTCGTCGTCCAGGATCTCGGCGGCCGTGCCCGGGATCGAGTCGAGCCCGGCCTCCTTCGCGGCCGTGAGCCATTCGCGGATCGACATCCCGGTGCGCGAGGCGCCGTTGACGACCTCCATCGGCGAGAAGGCGTGGACGTGCATGCCGGGGACGCGTTCCTTGACGGCGCGCGCGATGTCGAAGTACGCCGTGCCGGGCAGGTCGGGGTGGATGCCGCCCTGCATGCACACCTCGACGGCGCCGACGTCCCACGCCTGCGCGGCGCGGTCCGCGACCTGGTCGAGCGAGAGGGTGTAGGCGTCGGCGTCCGTACGGCGCTGGGCGAAGGCGCAGAAACGGCAGCCGGTGTAGCAGACGTTGGTGAAGTTGATGTTGCGCGTGACGATGTACGTGACGTCGTCGCCGACCACCTCGCGGCGCAGTTCGTCGGCGATCCGGGTCAGCGCGTCGAGCGCGGGGCCGTCCGCGTGCAGCAGCGCGAGTGCCTCGTCGTCGGTGAGCTTCGTCGGGTCGGCGGCGGCCTGGGTGAGGGCCTGCCTGACGTCGGTGTCGATCCGCTCCGGCACCATGCCGGGCGCGGCGGCCTCGCGCAGGGCGTCCCAGTCGCCGTAGACATGGTCGAAGTCGTCGCGGCGGTCGCCGGTTCGGCCCTCGGTGTCGATGGTGCGGTGCAGGTCGGTACGGCCGGTGGCCGTGAAGCCCTCGTCGGGCTCCTGCCACGGCAGTCCGGCCGGTTTGACGTCCTCGCGGGCGAGACCGGTGACGGGGTCGGCGAGCGCGCGCACGTGCGGCATCACGCGCGGGTCGAGCCAGGGCTCGCCGCGGGCGATGAACTCCGGGTAGATCGTGAGCCGTTCGCGCAGCTCGAAGCCTGCGGCGGCGGTGCGCTCGGCCAGCTGGTCGATGTGCGGCCACGGGCGCTCGGGGTTGACGTGGTCGGGTGTGAGGGGCGAGACGCCGCCCCAGTCGTCGATCCCGGCGCCGATGAGAAGCGCGTACTCCTCGTCCACGAGGTTGGGCGGGGCCTGGATCCGGGCCGCCGGGCCGAGGAGGTGCCGGGCGACGGCGATCGTGGCGGCCAGTTCCTCCAGTTCGGCGTCGGGCATGGCGCGCATCGCGGTGTCGGGCTTGGCGCGGAAGTTCTGGACGATGACTTCCTGGATGCCGTGGTAGGCGCGGGCGGTGCGGCGCAGCTCGAAGAGGGAGTCGGCGCGCTCCTCGTAGTCCTCGCCGATGCCGATCAGGATGCCGGTGGTGAAGGGGACGTTGGAGCGGCCCGCGTCCTCCAGCACCCGCAGCCGTACGGCGGGCTCCTTGTCGGGCGAGCCGTGGTGGGGGCCGCCGGGCTCGGACCAGAGCCGGGTGGCGGTGGTCTCCAGCATCATGCCCATGCTGGGCGCGACGGGCTTGAGCCGCTGGAAGTCGGTCCAGCCGAGCACTCCGGGGTTGAGGTGCGGAAGGAGTCCGGTCTCCTCCAGAACGCGCACGGCCATGGCCCGTACGTACGCCAGGGTGTCGTCGTACCCCTCGGCCGCCAGCCACTCCTTCGCCTCGGGCCAGCGGTCCTCGGGCCGGTCGCCGAGGGTGAACAGCGCTTCCTTGCAGCCCATTTCGGCGCCCTCTCGGGCGATGGCGAGGACTTCGTCGGGCGACAGGAACATGCCGTGCCCGGCCCGGCGCAGTTTGCCGGGGACGGTGACGAACGTGCAGTAGTGGCACTTGTCGCGGCACAGACGGGTGAGCGGGATGAAGACCTTGCGGGAGTACGTGATGACTCCGGGCCGCCCGACGGCTTCGAGTCCCGCGTCGCGGACCCGCGCGGCCGAGGCGGCGAGGTCCTTGAGGTCGTCGCCGCGGGCCTGAAGCAGGACGGCGGCCTCCGCGGCGTCGAGCGCGACACCCTCCCTGGCTCGTTTGAGGGCGCGGCGCATGGCGTTGGCGGTAGGGGCGGAGGGGGCCGTGGCGCTCGTCGTCATATGTCCGAGCATACGAGCGGGGCCGGGGGATTCCGGCTGCCGGATGAGTAGGTGAGCGGATGCCCACATTCGGGGATACGGGAATAACTTCGATCTCATGAACGACGCGAGGGACTTGGCTCACTCGGCCGGCTCGCCCGGCCCGACCGGCGACGAGGTCGGTGGCGCGGGTGGTGGCGTGCTGCGGGGCGTGGGGATCGGCTGCGGGGTGCTCGTCGCCGTACCGGTGCTGCTCGTACTCGGCTTCCTGGTCACGTACTCGGTGCAGCGCGGGACACCGGAGGAGTACGAGCGTGTCGACCCGCAGGCGATGATGACCCGCATCGGGGACGTGTCGCGGGAGTCGTACGAGGTGCTCGGCTTCGAGACGGCCGCCGGGTCCGACGCGAGCGCCGGTCTCTGTTACCCCGGCGGCCTGGAGAGCATGGCCGACGAGCCGGTGGACGGCGCGTACAGCCTCTCGCACCGCTGGTCGGTGGACGACGTCCCGGAGAGCGGGGCCGCGTCCGCGCTGAAGCGGCTGCACGGGCATCTCGGGGACGGGGGCTGGGACATCGACTCGTACGAGAGCGACGCGGGCGCCGCGTACGGGCTGGAGTTGCGCGTCTCGCGCGACGGCCCCTCGGACGACGGTGGCGACATCCGGGCCGTCTTCGAGTGGCGGGACCACCGAGGGCGGTTCGAGGGTGGCGTCCACGCGCCGTGCGCGTACGACCCCGGCGCCGGGCGGGGTACGTGGTCGGCCACGGACGCCGGGGCGGAGGTCGAGCCACCGCGGTTGCGGCCGTAGGGGCAGAGCCCGGAGGGGCAGTCGCGGTGTGCGACTGCCCCTCGGCGGCTTCCGGTCCCTGCGGTGTCATGTCAGGCCGCCAGGGTCACCGCCTCGACGGCCGGGGTGCGCAGGCCGCGGTACGCCGTACCGACGCTGGTGGCGATCGTCGCGACGGCGCCGATCCCGACGACGACCAGCCAGATCCCGAGGTCCTGGTCCGGGGTGGCGGTGTCGACGCGGACCATGCTGAAGGGGACGACTCCGGCGACGGCCGCCACCGTCGCGAAGAACACTCCGGTCACGGTCAGGATCACCGATTCTAGGGCGATCATGCCGAGGACCTGCGGTGGGGTGGCACCGGCGAGGCGCTGCTGGCCGAACTCCCTGGTGCGGTAAGTGGTCGCCGCGTAGAGGCTGTTGATCAGCATGATGCAGGAGAAGACCACGATGATGCCGACGACCACGTAGTTGAGCGTCTCGACGTTCTTGTCCTCTCCGGTCGGGGCGATGCCGGACGCCTTGGCCGCGTCGCTCTGGATGGCCTGCATGTAGAGCGTGGCGCAGGCGATGCCGATGAAGAGGATCAGCGGCATGAGCACGCCGGACAGCTCGGAGGCCCGCCGGCGCATGTTGTGGACGGTCAGATAGCCGCTGGCGCCGGTGAGGGCGGTGATGGGGCGGGCCAGGGTGCCGAGCACGAGGCGCAGGATCGCCGGCGAGAGGATCGCGAAGCCCGCGGCGAGCAGGATGGCTCCGTAGACCGGGCCGGCCATCAGCGCGACGTCCGACTTGTCCAGCGCGAAGGTGGAGAAGACCCCTCCGATGCCGAGGACGAAGGCGGCGGCACCGGCGAGGTTCTTGCCCCGGCCCCGCGGCTTGGCGCCGCCCGCGGCGACCTTGGCCACCCGGCGTACCGCGAGGAACGCGGCCCCGACCGAGGCCACCAGCGTGATGGCGAATCCCGACGCCATCGCGATCGGGCCGAAGCTGAAGTCCACGCCCTGGGTGACCTGGTCGGTGTCCTTGAAGAGGACGAGCAGCCGGTCGCCGCCGAGCATCGCCGGCCCGAACGCAAGGACGGTTCCGACGACCGCCACCGCGACGGCCTCGAAGACGACCATCCGCTTGATCTGGGCGGGGGTGGCCCCGCTGCGGCGGAGCAGTGCGATCTCCTCGCCGCGCTGGCGGACGTTGACGGTGAGGGTGGATGCCACGGCGAAGAAGACGAGGAAGGTGCCGTAGCCGCCGACCACGCTCGCGGCGATGGTGAGCGTTTCCTTGCTGAGCGCGTCGATGCCGGGGGCGGACGCGGTGTCGTGCATCGAGTTGAAGGTCATCACGACCACCGCGCCGAGGAACGTCGAGAGCAGGGTGGCGATGAAGCGCCCGGGGCGCTGTCGGACGGAGCGCATGGCGAGAGTGAACATCGGTCAGACCCCTGCGTAGGTGTTGCCGGCGGACCGGGCGGACGGCTCGGCGGCGGACGGCTGGTCGGCGGACCGCTCGGCCGGCCGGTTGAGGGTGTCGCCGAGGTGGGCGAGGCGTTCGGCGACGGTGTCGACGGTGGGGTGGTCGATGTGTCCGGCGAGGCGGCCGTCGGCGAGGAAGATCACGGTGTCGGCGTAGGAGGCGGCGACGGGGTCGTGGGTGACCATGACGACGGTGCGGCCGTGGACGCGGACGGTCTGCTGGAGCAGGAGCAGGACGTCGCGTGCGCTGCGGATGTCGAGGGCTCCGGTGGGTTCGTCGGCGAGAATGACGGCGGGTTCGGTGACCAGGGCGCGGGCGATGGCGACGCGCTGCTGCTGGCCGCCGGAGAGCTGGTCGGGCCGGTGGGTGAGCCGGTCGCCGAGGCCGACCTGGGTGAGGATGTCCCGGGCGTGGTCCTTGTCGACGCGGCGGCCGGCGAGTCTCAGCGGCAGGACGGTGTTCTGCGCGACGGTCAGGGTCGGCAGGAGGTTGTAGCGCTGGAAGACGAAGCCGATCCGCCGGCGGCGGAACTTCGTCAGCGCGGCCTCGGTGCCGCCGGTCATCTCCTCGCCGTCGACCACGACCTGCCCGCTGTCGGGCCGGTCGAGGCCGGCCGCGCACTGCAGCAGGGTCGACTTGCCCGAGCCGGAGGGGCCCATGACGGCGGTGAAGGACCCGGCGGGAAGACTCAGCGACACCCCGTCCAGAGCGGTCACGGCGCTGTCGCCCGATCCGTAGACCTTGCTGACACCCGCCAGCCGCAGCGCCTCCGCGCTCCTGGCCCGCCCGGTCGAACTCCGACGACGAAACATGATCCGCACCTTCCCCTCGGGCACTCCCTGCGCCACGACTACGAAGCTACGGACGCGCCGCCGCGACCACATTGGGCGTACGACCCGAGTCACCGGTGTCGCTGACTACACCCCCGCCCGCCGCTCACGACCACCGGCGGTAGTGCCTTGTTGACACATACGCCCCTCACACCTACGTTCAGTTCACTAAAGCAAACTTACGGGGTGGGGTTTGTGGCGTTCTGGATGGCTGCCGCGTCCGTGTGGTGCGTACTGCAACTGCTGTTGCTGTCATGGCCCGCGCGTACGGTCGGCTGGCCGACCGTACTGCTGGCCTTCGGGATCGGCGCCTACGGCTGCGGTGTCCTCTCGGTCCTGATCGAGACGGCCGTCACCCGCCAACTGGCCGCCGCCGACGAGACGTCGATGCGCACGGTGATGGACACCGTCATGTGGACGACGGCGCCGGCCGCCGAGGAACTGCTCAAGATCCTCCCGCTCGCGCTCGCCGCCTGGGCGCTGCGCGGCCGGGTCCAGTGGGGCCTGACGGACTTCGTGGTGCTGGGCGCCGCCGTGGGCGTGGGGTTCGGGCTGCTCGAATCGGTGCTGCAATTCGCATTCGCACCGGATGTCCGCGTTCGACCCATCGAGTCGGCGGGTGGCTGGTCGGTCGCGACACGGCTCTTCGAGGCGCCGTTCGTCTCGGGCTTTCCCGAGCTGCTGGGGCACTGGTTCCCCGCGGCCGTGGGCACCCTTGAGCTGGGCTCCGCCACCGCGACCGTACCGGTGGACAACCATGTCGCGTGGTCGGCGCTCGGCGGCCTCGCCGTGGGTCTGGTCGTGTGCGGACACCGCTGGTGGGTACGGGCGGCGGGGCTGCTTCCGCTGCTGGCCGCCGTCGGTCTGCACACCGCGGTCAACTACATCGCCGCCCTGCCCAGCGCCCACGGAACACCGCGTGAGTGGTACGACCGGATCGTCGCCAGCGGGCTCTGGGTGGTGCTCGGCTGTCTGGTGGCGGCCGTGGTGTGGGACGTGCGTACGCGGCGGGCCGGGCGGTCGCGTGAGACGGGGGTGCGGCTGAGGGGCGATCGGGAGGGCGCGGGCGGCGAAGGTGGCGGGGGCTCCGGCGCCGCGCTGCTGAACTACGCGCTGCTGCGGGCCCCTTGGACCACCCTGATCGCTCTCGGGTACGCGCGTCGGCGCCGGGCCCTCTTCCAGGTCACCACCCACCCCCGCGCCCGCCCGGAGCACGTCGCCGCGCTGCGGGACGAACTGACCGCCCGTACGGCCGAGTTGGACGCCACCGCGACCCCGGAGGCCTGGCGTGGCGCCTCGATACGCGAAGCCTGGCGACGCGTGCGAGCACGCGGGGCCGGGCGGCCGCCGTGGTGGGAGAAGGCCGTCCTGATCCTCGGACTGGCCCTGCTGATTCCCTCCGCCCTCCTCGCCGCCACGTTCGCCTTCGAGGAGACAAAGGGGCTGGAGGAGTACTTCACCGAGGGCCGGGGCTGGCAACTCCTCATCGGCTGCGGCCTGGCGGGCCTGCTGCTGGCCGCGTTCCGCCTCGTCATGACGTGGCGCTCCCTGCCCCTGGTCCGTACCCTGCCGGCCGCCGAACCGCATGCGACCGCCCTGCTGCGGATGGGGCTGGTCGCGGGGAGTCTCTGCGCGGGGGCTCTCCTGCTGTCGCGCGCGGACACCATCGCCGAGAACGGCAAGGTCCTGCCCGACCACCTGATCGTCTCCTTCGTTCTGGAGAAGTTCCTGGACGTGGCCCCCGCGCTCATCCTCACCCTGCTGATGTTCGCCCTGCCGTTCGCACTCCCGCTCGGCGCGGCCACCGGCGGACTCGGCTTCCTGCTCCCTGAGTTGCTCACGATGGCGGCGGGCCGCGCCCTGGCCCCACTGGCCGCCCGCGCGGCGGCGCAGGTGGGCGCGCGGCTCGCGGGCCGGGGCGCGCTGGCGTGGGCGCGGAACGCGCTGCGGAGCGGCCGGGGCCGGTACACCCGGCGTTCCGACGAGATCAGGCGCGGCCCGACGGACCCGGTGGACATGGCGACGGGCCGGATGTTCCTGCCGGTGACGGACGTCGAACTGCCGGGTGTGCTCCCGCTGGTGTTCTCGCGGCGGGTGGACTCCGGTTACCGGGGCGGCCGTTGGTTCGGCCCGTCGTGGGCGTCCCGACGGCGGACCAGCGGCTGGAGTTCGACGAGCACGGCGCGGTGTTCTTCACGCAGGACGGTCTGCTGCTGGCGTATCCGCACCCGGCGCCGGGCGGGGCCGCCGTCCTGCCGGAGGAGTCCGCGGGGCGCGCGCGGTGGCCACTGGCGCGGGGCGCCGACGGCTCGTACACGGTGACGGACCCGGACGCCGGGCAGGTCCGCACGTTCACCGCGCACGCAGACAGCGGCGTGGCCCTGCTGCGTACGGTCACCGACCGGCACGGCAACCGGATCGCGTTCACGTACGACGCCGAGGGCGCGCCGGTCGAGATCGCGCACAGCGGCGGGTACGTGCTGCGCCTGACGACGGCGGGCGGGCGGATCACCGGCCTGTGGCTGGGCGACGCGCGCGTGAAGGCGTACGGCTACGACGCCGAGGGCCGGCTGACCCAGACGTACAACTCCTCGGACCTGCCGCTGCGATTCGCGTACGACACGGCGGGCCGGGTGACGTCGTGGACGGACACCAACAACCGCTCCTACACGTACGAGTACGGCGGCGCCGACGACGACCGGGTGGTCGCGGAGGGCGGCGAGGGCGGTCACTACAGCTTCCGTCTCGCGTACGACGGATCCGAACCGTCCCTCCCCGGGCTCACGCTCACGACACTGACCGCCCCCGACGGCGCCACCACCCGCTATCTGATCGATGAGCGGCATCTGGTCGTCGGCGAGATCGACGCGAACGGTGCCGTGTCCCGTACCGCCTTCGACGGGGCCGGACGCGTCACCGCCGAGACGGATCCGCTGGGCCGCACCACGGAGTTCAGGTACGACGAGCAAGGCCGTCTCACGGGCGTTCGGCGTCCCGACGGCAGCACGGTCGCGGCCGACCTCGACACGGAGGGCAGGCCGGTACGGATCACGGACCCGGCCGGGCAGGTCTGGCACCAGACGTTCGACGCGGCCGGCAACCGCACGTCGGTCACCGACCCGACCGGCGCCACGACCCGCTTCCTGTACGACGGCCGGGGCGCCCCGCTCGCGCTCACGGACCCGCTCGGCGCGACCACGCGGGTGCGGTGCGACGCGGCGGGGCTGCCGGTCGAGACGACGGACCCGCTCGGCGCGACGACGCGCCTGGCGCGTGACGCGTTCGGCCGGATCGTGACCCTCACCGACCCGCTGGGCGCGGTCACGCGCTTCGAGTGGTCCACGGAGGGGCTGCTCCTGCGGCGTACGGGTCCGGACGGCGCGGCGGAGTCGTGGACGTACGACGGTGAGGGCAACACCGTCACGTACACCGACGCCAACGGCGGTGTCACGCACCACGAGTACACCCACTTCGACCTGCTGACGGCCCGCACGGGCCCGGACGGCGCGCGCCACTCCTTCACGCACGACGCGGCGGCGCGGCTGACCGGGGTGACCAACCCGCAGGGCCTGAACTGGAGTTACGCCTACGACGCGGCCGGGCATCTCGTGTCCGAGACGGACTTCGACGGCCGTACGGTGCGGTACGCGCTGGACGCGGCGGCCCAACTCGTCTCGCGGGTAGACCCGTTGGGCGTCCGTACCGACCTCCGCTACGACCTGCTCGGCCGTCTTGTCGCGCAGGACGCGGGCGGCCTGGTCACCACGTTCGACTGGACGGCGGGCGACGACCTGGCGCGTTCGACGGGGCCGGACGCCGAACTGCTGCGGACGTACGACCCGGCCGGGCGCCTGCTGACGGAGACGGTGGACGGACGCGAGCTGCGGCTGTCGTACGACGCGGCGGGGCGGTTGTCCGGCCGGCGGACCCCGGCAGGGGCGGTCACGACCTACGCGTACGACGCGGCGGGCAACCGCACCGGACTCACGGCGTCGGGGCGGTCGTTGACGGTGACGCGGGACGCGGCGGGCCGCGAGACCCGGCTCGGCTGGGGCGACGCGCTGTCCCTGACGCAGACCTGGGACGCGGCGGGGCGCCCGCGGTCCCGCTCGTACGCGGGCGCGGCCGTCCCCGCGGTCGCGTACACCTGGCGCCCGGACGGCCACCTCCTCGCCGCGGGCGACGCGCGCTACACGCTCGACCCGGCGGGCCGGGTCACCGAGGTCCGGGCGGCGGCGGACTGGTCGGAGTCGTACGCCTACGACACGGCCGGCAACCAGACCGAGGCCGCCTGGCCGGCGGAGCTCGCGTACCCCGAGGCGACGGGTCCGCGCACCCACACGGGCACCCGCGTGGGAACGGCGGGCACGGTCCGCTACGAGTACGACGCGGCGGGCCGCACCACACTGCGCCAGAAACCCCGCCTGTCGCGGAAGCCGGACAACTGGCGCTACACCTGGGACGCGCGCGACCAGCTGGCGGCGGTGACCACACCGGACGGCACGACATGGCGCTACGCGTACGACGCGCTGGGCCGCCGGGTGTCCAAACAGCGCCTGGCGCCGGACGGTT
Source organism: Streptomyces sp. S4.7 (assembly GCF_010384365.1). Lineage (NCBI taxonomy): Bacteria > Bacillati > Actinomycetota > Actinomycetes > Kitasatosporales > Streptomycetaceae > Streptomyces > Streptomyces sp. S4.7. The sequence continues at coordinate 3,174,761 of NZ_CP048397.1, forward strand.
CGGTGGCGCAGGAGACCCGCTTCACCTACCAGGGCACCATGCTGATCGAGGAGACCTCGACCTCCACGGACTGGACGGGCACCCAGACGCTGACCTGGGACCACGACGAATCGACCCTGACACCACTGGCCCAGACGACCCGCTACGCCGCCTCCCGGTCGGAGACCGACACCCGCTTCTACGCGATCGTCACGGACCTGATCGGCACCCCGACCCACCTGATCGACGAGTCGGGCGCCACGGCCTGGCACGCCCGCCGCACCCTCTGGGGCACGACGACCTGGCCCCCGGACGCCACGGCGTACACCCCCCTGCGCTTCCCGGGCCAGTACCACGACCTGGAAACGGGCCACCACTACAACCTCCACCGCCACTACGACCCGGAATCCACCCACTACCTGACCCCGGACCCCCTGGGCCTGGCCCCGTCCCCGAACCCGACGGCGTACGTCCACAATCCACTGACGTGGTGCGACCCGCTGGGGCTGGCGCCGGCCTGTCGCGTTTTCGCCGTGGACAGTTCTGGTAGGACGTCTGAGCTACCTATTGCCTACTTCGGTGAACGGACTCTGCCCGGTGCGGCCGATAATCTTGCAGAATACCTCGCTAGGGGCGGCAGTCCCATCGTGGCCCGTCAGACCGGGCGGCGAAACATACGCCGGAATCGCCGGCATGCCCAAGCGGGGCTGGATCGGCCGCCCGCTGGCATGACATGGGAGGAGTTTCCATTGGCATCCTCTGCCCAAGGTGGAAGCGGCGCCATCACCACCCTGATTGCGCGTGCCGAAAACAATAGCCAAGGCGGCTTCTTGAGTGGCTTCTACAAGAAGCACGGAATTGGAAATGGAGACGAATTCTACGTTATGCCAGAAGGTTGGTTCAGACGCTGAAGTGAAACTCTTTAATATCTGCTCGACACCAAGGAAATAAGCATGACGATCATTACTGACCTGCTGACCGATATTCGGTCAAAACTCCTCGACCTGGATCGTCCGGTGGTTTCTGATCTTGTGCACCCCGGTCAGCCGCCGGATGAATTGGAGAGACTCTTCGGACCGACACCGGAAACAGTGCGTGACTGGTTCTCCTGGTGCGACGGAACGCGTCGCCGCCCGGGGCAAACCGTGGGACAATCCGCATTCATCCCTGGTTACATTTTTCCTTCGGCGGGCGAAGCAGCCGAAATTCGCAGAGCTGGGCACGCAGATCTCGACACCATGGGACAATGGCTGCCTCTTTTGGTAAATGCTTCCGCGGATCTCTACGCGGCGATCTGGCAGGAAACCCAATTCCTCGGCGTGGCAGGAGTCCTGGAATCGGAACCGACGGAGATCGAATACATGACGATCGAAGAAATGCTCCGGGTTCACTCGGCAGCCTTCGCCGAGGGGGCCTACTTTGTCGACGGAGGTGAACTGGAAGTCGACGACGACGCCTTCGATCAGATCTTTCTCCGGGTAACAGGCCGAGCGCCGCTTTTCTGAAATGCTCATGAGTCCGCGCCGGTCCGGACGTCAGCGAATAAAACGGAAGCGATGCTATGACTTCGCACATGCCCAGAGAAGAGCTGATCTCTCTAGTGAGTCGAATAATGTCGGGAGGGGATCCTGAAGAAGTGGGCGAGCAGCTCATGGTGCGGCTGGCGAGAAACCTCATAGACCCACAGGTGAGCGACTACATCTTCTACTCAGCCCCCCCGCTCTCCGCAGAGGAAGTGGTCGACAAGGCACTCGCGTACCGGCCGATTGCGCTCTGACATGAAACTGACCGTGCAGGCGGCGGAATTCGAGGCGGAGTGTACGAGTTGCCGCCATCCTTGTAGATATTGGGCAGTCCAGCTGGTAAGCCGGGGCAGGCTGGGGTGGGAGCTCAACTGGTCCTGTCTTGGTTGTGGCATTGAGGCCGACGATGTCAACTCGGGGCCGGCTCCCGAGTACATCCGGGGGCGGCTCATAGAGAGGTACGGGAGCACCCACGTTCGGGGCGGCGGCACCGACGCCCACGGCGGCAGGGTCCTCAAAGTCTTCCGGGACGTCTTCGGTTGGTCGGTTCAAGACGCGAAGCAGGCGGCGACAGAACTCACCACGACGGGATGGCGCGGCACTCAGGTGGAGGTCTCCCTCGTCGCGCATCTACTTCAAGAGTCGGGAGTCGAGGTCACGGATGGCGAGGACGAGCAGCCCAGCGGGTAGGCGCAATCACGCAGTGATCGGGCGCGTCGTCTCCGACTCCGAGGGCTTCGCGGGTGACTGGATGGCCGCAGGCGCCGGGAATGTCGTCGTGCCGTTGCCCGCCCATCGGACCGTCTTCACACACTGATGATCAACGGTGGCCGTACCTGTCGGCGAAACTGGAGCAGCCAATGACCTCGTCCGCCCCCGTCACCCGCGACCTGCTCGAAACCTTTGACGACGTACGTACCAGAATCTTCGCTCGCCTCGACGGCCTCACCGACGCCGAGTACCTCTGGGAGCCCGTCGCCTCGTGCATGACACTCCGGGCGGATGCGGATGGCGTGTTCCGTGCCGACCCGCGGCCCACAGGCGACGTCCACCCGGCGCCGTTCACGACGATTGCCTGGCGGATCTGGCACATCGGGGCCGACTGCCTGCGCGGCTACGGCCGCTTCTTCGAGGACCAATCCCTGAGCGGCGACGACCGGCACCTGTGGCCGGGCACAGCGACCGAGGGCGTCCAGGTGGTGGCCGACGACTGGTCCCGATTCCGAACCCAGGTCGAGTCCCTTGGCGATGACCGCCTTCTCCGACCCATGGGCCCCATCGCCGATCCCTACGCTCACGAGAGCTACCTGCTGCTGGCTCTCCACGCCTTGGACGAAGCCGCTCACCACGGTGCCGAACTCGGCGTCCTTCGCGATCTCTACCGTCATGGCTTCGCCAAGGAGCAACGGGAGAACCGCGACGAAGTCGGCCCCCCTGACACATCAAGCCCCTGACAGGCGGCCAAGCAGAGCAATCACGATCTACGGCTGGAGTACATAGCCGCCTCCTCCGGGCCGGGGGACCTGCTCCGCCGACTCCGCCCTCTCCTGGCGGCAGGCCCCGCACATGGTCTCGTCCGCCACCGGGCGGAACAGCAGGGGCTGGATGTGGTGTTCGCCCTCGCACTCGCGCATGCGGGCGACCCGAGGTTCGGGGGCAGGTGGAGGGACGTGTACGGGCTGCGGGTCGCGCAGGATGTAGCGGATCAGGCCGCCGGGGCTGTGGATGCGCTGGTCCTTGGCAGGCATGCTCCCGCGGATCTCGGCGCGGACGCCCTCCGGCGTGTGGCCGCACGCGAGCCATTGGGCGGCGAGGGCGGCCAGTTGCGGGAGCATGCCGCGTGGGACGCGCAGGCGGGGGTCGAGGTGGTGGAGGTCGGTGACGACCTCGCGCGCCTCTTCCTGCGTCGGCTCGGGCGGTCCCACCCGATGGTTGGAGGTGTTCCCCTTCGGGGTGTTTTCTGGATGACGACCGGCGGCCCGACCCGTCGGCCGACCGGCGGCCGGAGAAGTGACCGTCGGAGCCGCGACCGGGACTCCCCCGCCCCGCAGGGCTGTCGCCTCGGCCGCCGACAGCGGGACGCTCGATACGAGTTGGACGGTGGACCACAGGCCGCGTACGCCCTGCTGGCGCCACTCGTGGACGTAACCCTCCTCCTTCAACTGCCCCTTGGCACGGAGGAACGCGCCCTTCTTGATCCCGGCGCGTGTCGCGGTCCGCGAGAGTGATTCCTCGGCGTCCAGCGGGAGCGAGAGCTGCCAGGTCAGCAGCCGTACGGCGTCGGAGGACAGCCGCGGATGGCGGATGATGTCGTTCGATACCTGCGAGAAGAAACGGGCAGGCGGGATAACATGCCGAAGCATTGTGGGTGCCCCTTCCGGGATGGCACTCGTGGTGTAGGCCCTCGTCGCTGGCTGCGAACCGGCGATGGGGGCCGCTTTGTGCTCACGATACAGCAACACACGTACACACACAGTCACTGCGTGCGATCACACCTGGGGCACGCACACGGCGGGAAACGGGCCGTCAGCTCGAACGGAGCAGCCCCGCACGCGGGTTCATGGATCTCCCTCGGGCCCCAGGTACGTCCGCCGTCGCGCGAGACGCGCAGGGTGAGGTAGGTACGGCCCGCGCCGGACAAGATGGGGTCGGTCGCGCCCTCGTCATACGGGATGGCCATCGCGGCACCCCCACTCTCGCTCTGTGTGTCGAAACACTCACAGCGTGAAGTCGGTGCGGCTACGCTCGGTAGGGGTTCACCCGTGACACCGGAGTCAGCACATACGGGAGTTGCTCATGGCCATCGAGGACAACCCCGAGTCGCGCACGAAGTACGGCGAGGAACTGAGAGAGCGACGCGAGAGAGCCGGCCTCACGCAAGAGGCGCTGAGCCAACGGGCGGTCATGTCGCGCACGCACATCGCGCACATCGAGGCGGGGCGACGGCGGCCGGACATCGCCGACGCTCGACGGCTGGACCAAGTGCTCAAGACGGGCGGGCTGTTCGAGAGATTCCTGCCGACGCTGGACGGCAAGAAGGTCGCCGAACACTTCGAGGAGGCGCTGGAGTTCGAGCAGCAGGCCTCGGTGATCCGGGAGTACGCGCCGAAGCTCGTCCCCGGCATTCTTCAGACGGAGGCGTACGCGCGCGAGGTCCTGGGCTCGGGTTCCCCGCCGAAGAGCGCCGAGGAACGCGACAAGCTCCTTGTCACACGGCTGGCCCGCGCTCGCATACTGGACACCTTCGACTCGCCCGTGGTGTGGACGATGCTGGACGAGGCTGTGTTGCGGCGACCGATCGGTGGTCCGGCCACGATGTGCGAACAGCTCCGTCACATCGTCGCGCTGGGTGAGAGCCGCCGTATCCGGGTGCATGTGCTGCCGTTCGAGGTGGGCGCGCACGCACTGCTGGAGGGCTTCGTCTCACTGATGTGGTTCGACGACCTGCCGCCCATCGCCTATGTGGAGGGCTTGAAGAGCGGACGAGTCTGGGAGTTGCCATCCGTGGTGCGCCAGTGCCAGGAGGTCTACGATCATGCCTTGGGCGACGCGTTGTCGCACCGTAAGCCGTTGGCCCTGATCAGGTCCGTCGCGGAGGATTACGAGCATGACGCGCAGCAGCAGTAAGCACAGCATCTCGGACGCTTCGGTACTGCCCGTCTGGCGCAAGTCCAGCTACAGCGGCGGCAGTAGCGGCGAGTGCCTGGAGGTCAGCGACGCGTTCGCCGCCTGCGTCCCGGTCCGTGACAGCAAGGTCCCCCACGGTTCCGCCCTCCTCTTCGCCGCCCCCGTCTGGACTCCCTTCATCACCGCAGTCAAGTCCGACGGGTTCAACCGCTGAAGCTCGTGGAGCCCGTCCTCATGGGCGTTCGCAGAGCCGGTCAGCCACGCCCACCTGGCAGGTGCAGGCCTCACGGCAGCGGACCTGCAGGACGCTTGTCTCAGCGGCGCCGACATGCGTGGCTGTCATAGGGGTCTGGCAGGGTGCGGTTCAAGAGTGCTGATCCGCAAGGCGAGAGCGCCTACATCCTGGAGAAGACCTACACCGGCCAAATGGACTGGAGTTTGTTCTTCGTCCACTCCCAGCGTGAGCACATCAGGGCACTGCTACAGGACATGTTCCTGGACAATCCTGATTCGAACGTGATCGATGGCCAGTTCGAGAGCCATCTGGGTGGTGAGAGCGCGGATCTGTGGCTGATCGAGCACGGCCGTCGCATGGGCCACGTCGACCTGCGCCCCGTCATCGACTGGACGGAGGGGGGTGGCGTTGTTGTCGACTGGGCCGCGTTCGACGCCGCCGTCCCGACCGCTCTGACCGGGACACCCCTCCGGCACGGTGAAGAACTCCGGTTGCGTGATGTGCGGGCGGACTTCGAGCACACCAATAGTGAGCTGTTCAACCCCTACCCGGACGATCCCCTCAGCTACGGGATGCAGGGGTGGGTGGAAGGAGAGATGTCCGATCAGCCCTACGAGATGTTCACCGACCCCGACCCGGAACCTGCGTGACAGGCCGTTGATGGCCTCGCACACGCCCCACGCCCACCGGGAACACCCCATCGAGCTGCTGATCCAGCGGGCCGCCGAGTGCGGCCTCCTCTCAGCCGTACTCGACCTGGTCCAACTGCTCCCGGAGAACGGCGATTTCAACCGCCGTCCGAGCGTGGCGTTCGACGGCCCGTGGCTCGCCCTCACCGGGTTCGGCCGTTCGCCGTGGTGACCGACAACGCCTGAGCAGGCCCCGTCGCCGTCCACACGTCGGCGACGGGGCGCCGCGTGCGACGTAGGCTCGTCGCGCCCCGTCTCTTCTCCGCCACGCCCTGGGAGCCCACTCGTGAACAGCACCGACGACCGCGTGGGCCCGCCCCACCTCGGCGGCGAACGCGAAACCCTGCGAGCCTTCCTCGACTACCACCGCGCGACCCTCGCCATGAAGTGCGCCGGGCTGAGCGACGACGAGTTGCGGCAGCAGTCGATGGCTCCCTCGACGCTGTCCCTGCTCGGCCTCGTACGCCACCTGGCCGAGGTCGAACGCGACTGGTTCCGGCGGGTGTTCGAGGACAACGGGGCGCCGATGCTGTGGTCGCCCCCGGGCGAGATCGATTTCCAGGCGGCGTACGACGCGAGCGGCTCGTCCCGGTCCGAGGCTTTCACCGCCTGGGAGGCCGAGGTCGAGAACTCGCGCCGTGTCGAGCGTGCGGCGCAGTCGCTGGATCTGACGGGCCATCAGCCGAGGTGGGGCGAGGACGTCTCGCTGCGGATGGTGATGGTGCACGTACTGCTGGAGTACGGCCGCCACAACGGCCACGCCGACCTGCTGCGCGAGGGCGTCGACGGGACGGTGGGGGCGTAGCCGGTCGCTGGGACGGTGAGGCGCGGCGGGCTGCGCTGGGCGAGTCGGCGGTGGTTGGGCTGCTCGCCGTATCGTGCTGATGGCGCACGAAGTCTTACGCGGGGAGAGGGCTGGTGCGGTGCCGATCAGTACGCGGCTCGGACGACGGATCCGGCACGACTTCCCGGAACCCGGCTCCGCGCCCGAGATCATGCGCATGCTCGATGAACTCCCGGACACCGCAGGCTACGACGCGGAGTGTTTCAGAAGTGAGCGCCCGCAAGCCGCGATGGTTCCGCTCGCCCAGGAGAGCGCCGAGAGCGCCCGTCGCTTCCGTGAAGCCGTCCAACTCGCCCTGACGGCGGACTGGCGCGGCCTGCCGGTCGCGGCCGAGCCGGCCCACGATGACCGGCCTGATCGCCTGCGGGCCGAATTGGGTCCTTGAGTCGAATCCGGGTGGGACGGCCGCCTTGGCTGCCACAGCGTTTGCGGAACAGCGCGAGCGCGTCCGCCCAGGGCCTCCGAATCGATGTGCGTATCCGTCATCGTGGCCCGAATCAACGCCCCAGCCGGGCCCGCACCATGCCCGTCAGCGCGGCCAGCTCCGGCAGGCGCAGCAGGCGGGCCACGGCCAGGAAGACGCACAGGAGGACGGTCCCGCCCGCCGTCAGTGACAGGAGCGAGGCCGTCGCGCCGCTGCCCAGCTCGCGCGTGAGCCCGTACGCCACCGCGCCCGCCGCCACCGCCGCCGGGGCCGAGGCCGTGATCAGGCGGGCGTACGCACGCAGCACCCGGGCGCCGTCCAGGTCGCCGCCGAGGCGTTTGCGGAGGCGGCGCCAGGCGATGCCGACACCGATGGCGTAGCCGAGGCCGTACGACGCGGCCATGCCGACCACCGCCCAGCGCGGCGGGAGGACGGCGAAGCAGAGAGCGGACGCGGCGGCGTTGACCAGGGCGACAACGAGGGTGTTGTAGAAGGGCGTTCGGGTGTCTTCGTACGCGTAGAAACCGCGCAGCACCACGTACTGCACCGAGTACGGGACGAGGCCGAGCCCGAAGGCCATCAGCGCGAAGCCGATGCCGCGCGCGCCCTCGGCGCCGGACCCCGCGTAGAGCAGCGTCGCCATCGGGACCCCCAGCGCCAGGAAGGCGAAGGCGCACGGCACGATCGCGACGGCGGAGGTCCGGAGGCCGTACGAGATGTCGTCGCGCACCGCCGCCGTGTCGCCGTCGGCCGCGGCGCGGGAGATCCGCGGGAGGACGGCCGTCATGACGGAGACGGTGATGATGGCCTGCGGCATCTGCCACAGCAGCAGGGCGTAGTTGTACGCGGTGATACCGGTCCCGGTGAAGCCGGCCCGCTCGGCCACCGCGCCCGCCTTGGTGGCGAGTTGGGTGACGACGACCATGCCGAGTTGGTTGGCGAGCACGAAGAGCAGCGTCCACTTGGCGAGGCCGATGGCCCTGCCGAGCCCGTGGCCGCGGAAGTCGAGGCGCGGCCGGAGGCGGAATCCGGCGTCGCGCAGGTACGGCAGCATGGCGAGCGCTTGGACGGCGAGACCGAGCAGGGTGCCGATGCCGAGAAGCCGGACGCCTTCGGGGGTGACGTCGGCGGGGGTGACCCCGGAGCCGGTGAAGCCGCCGAAGGCCCAGATGAAACCGCCGAACGCCGCGATGATCACGAGGTTGTTGAGGACCGGGGTCCACATCATGGCGCCGAAGCGTCCGCGCGCGTTGAGTATCTGGCCGAGCACGACGTGGGCGCCCATGAAGAACAGGGTGGGCAGGCAGTAGCGGGCGAAGGCCACAGTGACGTCCATCCGGCGCGGATCGTCCGCGATCTCCGGCGACATCAGATGGACGAGGAGCGGCGCGGCGACGACGCAGAGGGCGGTGACGCCCCCGAGAACCACCATCACGAGGCTGAGGAGACGGTTGGCGTACGCCTCGCCCCCGTCGTCGTCCTTCTTCATGGCGCGTACGAGTTGCGGCACGAAGACGGAGTTGAGCGCGCCGCCGCCGACCAGGACGTAGATCATCGTGGGCAGGACGTTGGCGACCTGGTAGGAGTCGTTGAGCGTGCCGACGCCGATGGCCGCGGCCATCACCAGGGTGCGGGCGAAGCCGGTGATGCGGGAGACGACCGTACCGGCGGCCATGAGGGCACTGGACCTGGCCAGCCCGGCGGACCCACCGGCGGTGGGCGCGGGCGCCGACGCCTGGCGGGGAACTCCTGGGGGCAACCTCAGGGTGACGGTGTCATTGTCGTCCGGGGCGCTCATGCGCACACTCTCTCACCCGCGCGAGAAAGGGAGTTGTGGATGGAGCCGGTGCACGAGAGCCTTCAGGACGGGCCCCGCCCCGTCGTACGGATCGGCGACACCATCCACCGGCCGGTCCAGCCCTGGAATCCCGCCGTCCACGCGCTGCTGCGCCATCTGGAGGCGGTCGGATTCCCCTGCTCACCGCGTGTACTGGGCTTCGACGACGAGGGCCGTGAAGTCCTCACCTTCATCGACGGCGAGTCGGGCCCGGCGGCCTGGGCCAGGGTCGTGGACGACGACGGTCCGGCCGCGTTCGCCCGGCTGCTGCGTGCGTACCACGACGCCTGTGCGGGCTTCGTCCCCCCGGCCGACGCCGTGTGGTCCACGGCTGCCGGCGCCCCGGCCGCCGGTCAGATCGTCTGCCACGGGGACTTCGCCCCCTGGAACACCGTCTGGAACGGCGGCCGTCCCGTCGGGATCCTCGACTGGGACTTCACACGCCCGGCGGCGCGGATCCATGACGTCGCCTATGCCCTGGAGTACGTGGCCCCCTTCCGGGACGACGAGGAGTGCGTCCGTTGGCTGCGGTATCCCGAACCTCCGGACCGGCGGCGGCTGGAACTGTTCTGCGACGCGTACGGTCTCGGCCCGGCCGACCGCCCGGCGTCCGGCGTCCGGCGTCCGGCGTCCGGCGTCCGGCGTGGTCGAAGCCGTCGTCACCGCGCAGCTGGACACCACCGCGCTGGTGCGCCGGCTCGCCGAACGAGGGCTGGAGCCGCAGGCCACGTGGGTGGCCGAGGGGCATCTGGCGGCGCTGGCCGACCTGGTCGAGTGGTGACGGGCGCGCCGGCACCTCTTCGAGTGACCGGGGCCGGGAACAGCCTCCGGATCGGCCGTCCCGCAACAGCCGCCACACCTCGGCCGCCGGAACGGCCGCCCGCGTCAACCGGTCGGCGCCCGTCACACGTACCGCGCGAACTCGTCCAGCGCCCGCAGTACCTCCGCCTCGTCCCCCGAGGGCAGTTGCAGCACCACTTCGCTCACGCCCAGGTCCGCGTAGTGCGTCAGCTTCCCCGGTGAGGGGCGGACCGCGTACGGGACGATCTGGAGCGCGTCGGGGGAGCGGCCCGCGTTCACCCATGCCTTGCGCAGGACCGGGATCGAATCGGCGAGGCCCCGGCCGCCGATCGGGAGCCAGCCGTCCGCCTGTTCGGCGATCCGGGCGAAGAGTCTGGGGCCCGCGCCGCCGCCGACCAGGGTGCGGGGGGCGCCGTTCGCGGGCTTGGGGTGGGCCTCGCTGGGGCGTACGGAGGCGAACTCGCCCTCGTACGGCGTCGGTTCGGGCGCCCACAGCGCGCGCATCAACGCCAGCCGGTCCCAGCCGAGTTCGCGCCGTGTCGTCCACTGCACGCCGTGGTCCGCCGCCTCCTCCTTGTTCCAGCCGAAGCCGAGCCCGAGGGTGAACCGGCCGCCCGACAGATGGTCCAGCGTCGCGATCTGCTTGGCGAGGTCGATCGGGTCGTGCTGGGCGATGAGCGTGATGCCGGTGGCGAGGCCGAGGCGGTCGGTGACCGCCGCCGCCTGGGCGAGCGCGACGAAGGGGTCGAGCGTGCGGCCGTACTCACGCGGCAGATCGCCGCCCGCCGGGTACGGGGTGGCCCGCTCGACCGGGATGTGGGTGTGCTCGGGGAGGTAGAGCCCGGCGAAGCCACGCTCCTCCAGCGCCCGTGCGAGCCGCACGGGCGTGATCGTCTCGTCGGTCAGGAAGATGGTGGTCGCGATCCGCATGCGGTCCTTCTCTTTTCCGGTCGGGTGGCGGCGCCGAGCTGTGGGCGAGCGGCGTACAGACCTGTGCCCGGCCCGGCGGGACTGATGCGGACCCGGCCCGCACCAGCCACTGGCAATGTCCGGACCACCTTCCGAACCCCTTCCCTTGCCCGCCCGTTCACGGCTCAATACCAGGGTTCGAGTGCACCACTTCTGACCGTTCCTGTCCCTTCCTGTCCCTCTCGACACTCCTGGGGAGCCGCCGGCATGTGCAACGACCACACGGAACACGCGATGGGCAGACGCGGTCTGCTCGTGACCGGAGCGGCGACGGCCCTTACGTTGGGCACCGTGAGCTTCGCGAACGCCGCGCCCGGCGAAAGCGGCACCGGCAACAGCACCGGAAACGGCGACGGCACCGAGACCAGGACCGTACGCGGCACCCTGCCCACCGGCTCCCCCGACTACGTCTACCTCCCGGTCGACGTGCCGCGCGGCGTCCGCGAGATCCGGGTCTCGTACAGCTACGAGCGGCCCACCGTCCCGGCCGGCACCCAGGGCAACGCCCTCGACATCGGAATCTTCGACGAGCGCGGCACCGAACTGGGCGGCAAGGGCTTCCGCGGCTGGTCCGGCGGCGCGCGTACGGAGTTCTTCATCCGCGCCGACGAGGCGACCCCCGGCTATCTGCCCGGCCCGGTACGTTCCGGGAAGTGGCACATCGCCCTGGCGCCGTACACCGTCGCGCCCGAAGGCCTCGCGTACGAGGTCACGATCACCCTCACCCACGGGTCCCCCGGCCGCACCCCCCGGCCGGTCCACCCGCCCGAGCGGGCCAAGGGGCGCGGGCGCGCCTGGTACCGGGGCGACTGTCATCTGCACTCCGTGCACTCCGACGGCAGGCGCACCCCGGCCGAGATCGCGGCGGGCGCGCGGGCGGCCGGGCTGGACTTCATCAACACCAGTGAGCACAACACCTCGTCCGCGCACGGCGCGTGGGACGGGCTGTGGGACGACGACCTGCTGATCCTCACGGGTGAGGAGATCACCACCCGCAACGGCCACGTCGTCGCCATCGGCATGGACGCGGGCACGTTCGTCGACTGGCGCTACCGGGCCCGCGACAACCGCTTCGGCCACTACGCCCGCGAGGTGCGGCGCGCGGGCGGGTTGGTCGTGCCCGCGCATCCGCACGCCACCTGCATCGGCTGCAACTGGAAGTTCGGCTTCGGGGAGGCCGACGCGGTCGAGGTGTGGAACGGTCCCTTCACCCCGGAGGACGAGGTGGCCCTGGCCTCCTGGGACAACACCCTGGTGTCGACCGCCCGTTCGGGACGGCCCTGGACCCCGGCGATGGGCAGCAGCGACGCGCACCGTGACCCCGACCCGATCGGCACCCCGCAGACGGTCGTCCTCGCCGACGAGCTGTCCCGCGAGGCGATCCTGGCCGGCATCCGCGCGGGCCGCAGCTACATCGCGGAGTCGGCGGCGGTGTCCCTGACGTTCGGCGCCTCGGGCGGTCGCGGGCAGCACGCCGGGATCGGCGAGCGGCTGCGGGTGGCCGACGACACCCCCGTGACGGTGCGGCTGGAGGTCGCCGGCGCCCCGGCGGGCAGCTCGGCGCGCATCGTCACCGACCAGGGCGCGCTGCACACCGCCGCGCTGCCGGAGTCGGGCTCGGGCACGGTGGAGTGGCGTACGACCGCCGAGTACGCGACGTACGTACGCGCGGAGGTGCGCCGCCCGCCGGCGGTCCCGGGCGTGCCCGGTCTGCCGGGCCCGTTCGTCGCCCTGACCAACCCGGTGTTCCTGGGCGGCAAGGGCGCGTAGCCGTCAAGGACGCTCGGTCGATGTCGTGCGGGACGGCCCCGCCCCCGTGTCTCCACGGGGGCGGGGCACCGGCTCACCGCCACGGATCGCTGAACGGCCTTCCGGGCACCGGCTTGGCGATCAGCGCGACGGCGTTTCCTCCGTGCTGTCGCGTCGCCGCCACCGCCGCGTTCGGTCGCGCGGCGGCGGCGCTCCCACCCTCCTGACGGATCCCGGCGCCGAGTTGTGACCGATGGGCCGTCCGCATCCGGATTTACCCGGAGGGGTCGCGTCCTTTACCGTGTCGAGGGCTTGTGCAGACCCCCGCCCCGAGGCTGACGCCGCCACTCCGGACAAGGCAGACTGTCGGGGGCGATACCGGCAGTTCGGCGGGCAGGGGGAGCTATGGACCGTGACAGCGGGCCGCGCGTACCGGAGCAGCGGGCTCCGGCCACACCGAACAGCACGACGACCGGCACGGGGAGCGGCGCACCGGCCCTGCCCGGCGAGCTGCGTTTCGCCGTACTCGGACCGGTGCGGGCCTGGCGTGGTGGCGAGTCGCTGTCGTCCGGTTCGCCCCAGCAGCGCGCCCTGCTCGCCGCCCTCCTCCTGCGGGAGGGCCGGACCGCCACCGCCGCCGAGCTGATCGACGGCATCTGGGGCGAGACGCCGCCGCCGCAGGCGCTCGCCGCCGTGCGGACGTACGCCTCCCGGCTGCGCAAGGTCCTGTCCCCCGGTGTCCTGGTCAGCGAGTCCGGCGGGTACGCCCTGCGCACCCGGCCCGACGCCCTGGACCTCTCCATGGCACAGGAGTTGGCCGCCGCCGCCGAGAAGGAGCAGACGGCGGGCAACCGTCACCAGGCCCGTGTGCTGATCAACAAGGCGCTGGGGCTGTGGGACGGCGAACCGCTGGCGTCCGTGCCCGGTCCGTACGCGGAGACCGAGCGCGCGCGGCTCGTCGAGTGGCGTCTCCAGCTCGTCGAGGGCCGACTGGACATCGACCTGGAGCTGGGCAGACACGCGGAGGCCGTCTCCGAACTCACCGCGCTGACCGCCGCGCACCCGCTGCGCGAGCGCCTGCGCGAGCTGCTGATGCTGGCCCTCTACCGCAGCGGCCGGCAGGCCGAGGCGCTGGCCGTGTACGCGGACACGCGCCGTCTCCTCGCCGACGAACTGGGCGTGGACCCGAGGCCCGAACTCGCCAGGCTCCAGCAGCGCATTCTCCAGGCGGACGCCGAACTGGCCCGGCCGACGGAGGAGACCGCGCCCGTCGTCACCTTCACCCGGCCCGCGCAACTGCCCGCCACCGTGCCGGACTTCACCGGACGGGACCTGTTCGTAAGGGAGTTGGGCAACAGGCTGGCCGGCGCCGAGGGTTCGGTGATGGCGGTCTCCGCGCTCGCCGGTATCGGCGGCGTGGGCAAGACGACGCTCGCCGTGCACGTCGCGCACGCGGCCCGTCCGCGCTTCCCCGACGGCCAGTTGTACGTGGACCTCCAGGGCGCGGGGGCGCGGTTCGCCGAACCGGAGGCGGTGCTCGGCTCGTTCCTGCGGGCGCTCGGCACACCCGACTCGGCGATCCCGGACTCGCTGGACGAACGTTCCGCGCTCTACCGCTCGACGCTGGACGGCCGCCGGGTGCTGATCCTGCTCGACAACGCGCGTGACGCCGCGCAGGTGCGCCCGCTGCTGCCCGGCACGGAGGGCTGTGCCGCGCTCGTCACGAGCCGCGTCCGGATGGTCGATCTGGAGGGTGCCCATCTGGTCGACCTGGACGTGATGTCGCCGGAGGAGGCGCTCCAGCTCTTCACGCGCATAGTCGGTCAGGAGCGCGTCACCTCGGAGCGCGAGGCGGCGCTGGACGTGGTCGCCGCCTGTGGTTTCCTGCCGCTCGCGATCCGGATCGCCGCCTCCCGGCTGGCCTCGCGCCGCACGTGGACGGTCTCGGTCCTGGCGGCGAAGCTCGCCGACGAACGCCGGCGGCTGGACGAACTCCAGGCGGGCGACCTGGCGGTGAAGGCGACCTTCGAACTGGGCTACGGGCAGCTGGAGCCCGCGCAGGCCCGAGCGTTCCGGCTGCTGGGGCTGGCCGGCGGGCCGGACATCTCGCTGGCGGCGGCCGCCGCCGTACTCGATCTGCCGGCGCACGAGACCGAGGATCTGCTGGAGTCCCTGGTGGACACCTCCCTGCTGGAGTCCGCGGCGCCCGGCCGCTACCGCTACCACGATCTCGTCCGGCTCTACGCGCGTGCCTGCGCCGACCGCGACGAACAGCCGCGCACCGGGATCGACGGGGCGCTCTTCCGGCTGCTGGACTTCTATCTGGCGACCGCGGCGCGGGTGTACACGATCGAGCGGCCGGGCGACCGACTCAAGGACCATCTGGAGCCGACGGAGTACGAGGGTCTGGTCTTCACCGACCGGCACGAGGCGCAGGACTGGCTGTACGCGGAGGCCGACTGTCTGCTGGCGTGCGCCCGGCAGGCGGCGGGCGGCTCGCGGCTGCGGGTCGCCGTCGATCTGCTGTGGGCCGCGCAGGGCCTGGCGGAGTCGGGTGCCAACTCCAAGTCGTACGAGACGGCGGCCCGTTCGGCCCTCGCGGCGGCGCGCGCGGTCGGCGACGCCCGTACGGAGGGGCGCGCGCGGACCTCGATGACCATCGTCCATCTGGTGGCGGGCCGCTACGAGGACGCGGACGACGAGGCCCGGCAGGCGGCGGCGCTGGCGGAGTCCGTACGGGACCCGGCGCCCGTCTACTGGTCGGACAACGACCGGGGCATCATCGCCTTCAACCAGGGCCGCTTCCGGGACGCCGAGGCGCATCTGTTCAGGGCGATGGAGGGCTCCCGGGCCGACGGCAACCGGCCCGGCGAGGCGAGCGCCCTGTGCAACCTCTCGCGCATCCAGCACTCCCTGGGCCGTACGTCCCAGGCCGTGACGCTGGCCGAACAGGGCGTCGAGGTCTACGACAGCATCGGACACACCCTGCGGCTCTCCAACGCCCGCTTCGCGCTGGGGATCGCCCTCACGAACGCCGGGCGGCACACGGAGGCGCTGGAGCAACTGGGCGAGGCGCTGGAGGGGTTCGAGGCGAACCGGCAGAGGCTGTGGGAGGGCACGACCCACTTCCGTATCTCGCAGGCCCATCTGGCGGCCCGCCGTGCCGGAGCCGCCGCGCAGCACGCGGAGCAGGCGCTCGCGATCGGCTGCATCGGCGGCGACCGGACGAGGGCCAACGTCCTGATCACGCTGGGCAAGGCGCTGGAGAGTCTGGGGCAGGCGGACCGGGCGCGGGTGTGCTGGCGCGAGGCGCTGGCGCTGCACGAGGGGTCGGGCGCCGCGGAGGCCGAGGAGGCACGGGAGTTGCTCGCCGCGCCGCTCAGCGCGGCATAGGGGTCGCGCGGGGCGGATGGCGCCAGGGGGGACCGTCGTCCTGCCGGGGCTGGTCCTTCTGCCGGGGTGTCCGATGACTGGTGGGGTGCCCGGCCTGGGCGTTCATCGAATGTTTATGCTCTTTCGGCATGCTCCAGTGCATATTCGATCCGTCGCCTCGGGGGGCAGACGGGTCGCTTGGGACCGTCACATCCTCGGGGGGGGTGAGCGGTCCCCCAGGCCTTCTGCCCGGCGACCTCGGGGGAGTATCCGGGCAGAAGGCCGCCTTCGGTCCGACGTAGGGCAACCCCAAGGGGGACAAGATGAGCAGCACCGAGAAGAAGCCGGAAGAGACCACGCAGGGCGACCACCACTCTCCCGCGCCGCCGAAGACCACCACGACGACGACGCAGGGCGACCACCACTCGCCGGTCCCGCCGAAGAGCGGCGCCACGACGCAGGGCGACCACCACTCCCCCACACCGCCCAAGTAGCACCGGGCGGCGGTCGCGGCGGCGGGGGAGGGGAGCTGCCGCGACCGCTCTCCAGGGGGAAAGAGAGAGACGACGACAGTCGGGGCCGTTCAGGGGGCCCCGCCTGTCGTCGTCTCTCTTCGCGTTGCCGGTCAGGCGGAAGTGCGGATGACGTTCTCGACCTTGCACTCGCCGCCGGAGGCGCCCTCGTCACCCGACACGTCCACCGCGGTGACCTCGACGGACTCGGAGCCGCCCGCGGTCACGGCCGGGATGCTGCCGAAGCCGTTGCCGACGTTCGCGCCGGCCGAGTCGGTGAACTCGACCGAGAACGAGTAGCTGTAGTCGACCGAGGCGCTGTTGGTGGCGGTGACCTCCGCGACGAAGCCGCCGGCGACGGTGTCGTACTTGCAGCTGTCGATGGTCAGATCCCGGCCGGCGTCGGCGGAGCTGCCACCCGTCACGGATCCCCCGGTGGTGGTGGAACCGGACGATCCGTCGTAGTCGTCGTCGTAATCGCTGTCCGAGTGGCTGCTGCCACCGCTGCCGGAACTGCTGCTGGAGCAGCCACCGCCGCCGGAGCCACGGGCGCCGGTCAGCGCGAAGACGGCGATACCGAAGACGGCTATGGCACGGACATGGCGACTTTTCATTTCAACCCCCGTTGAAATTGCGATATTTGGTCATGGTTAATGCCCTTTTGTCGAGCGCATGTCACCCTAGCAGTGCGCGAGGGGTGCTCGGTTACGGGACCAAATCTGGCGGCCCTTGGTTCCCGGGCGTAGCGTCGGATTCTGGAAGCTGTGCTCTGCACGCTCGTCCAAGGAGGCCGTCGATGGTCCGCAACATCATCGGGTCGGTCCTCGCCGTCATCGGGGCCGCCTCGGCGGTCGCGAGCCCGTTCCAGGCCTGGTACAACGGCCGGCACGGCCGGGACTACCGCGTCGAGGACCTGTTCAACGGCATCACCGGCACCGGTTCGGACCTGTGGGTCTCCCTTCTGCTCCCGTTCGTCTTCGCCGCCCTGGTCACCCTGATCGGGCTGGTGCTGCGCTCACGGCTGCTGGTGGCGCTGGCCGGGGTGGTCGTGCTCGGGTTCACGATTCTGTGGATGGTGCGCCAGGGGCAGGCCGCCGGAAGCCTCTCGCTGACCAGCGACGGCTCGGGTCTCGGCCTCGGCGTCGCGGCCGCCCTGGGCGGCGGGGCGCTGCTGCTGATCGCGGCGGCGGTGATGAGCGGCCGGACGCGGCGCAGAGGCGGCGGAGGGGGCCACCGGTACGTCGGCGACCGGAAACGGGACGGGGACCGGGACCAGGACCGGGACGACTACCGGGACCACGGATACGACCCGGACGTGCGTGACGAGTGGTGGGGCGACGAGCGGCTGCCACCCGTACAGCCGCCGGTGAACGGCCCGCAGCGGCAGGACGACCGAGGACCCGGGCAGCAGGCCTGGGACACCGGGGAGCAGCCGTGGGCACAGCCCCCGCCGGACGACACCACCCGGCGCCCGCCCGGGAATTGACCGTACGGGAATCGACCGGCCCGGCCGGTCGGGTGCGCGCGGGCCGTCAGCCGGTACGGCCTGTCGTACGACGCGGCGCGGTCAGCGGGCGCCCCGGCCCGTGGCCGTGCCCTTGATCGCGTCCAGCGCGTACACGCAGCGGTCCTTGCTGCACGCGTACACCACTCCCCCGCGCGCCACCGGTGAGCCCGTGATCTCGCCGCCCGTCGCGAGCTTCCAGCGGAGCTGTCCGCCGCCCGCGTCCAGGGTGTAGAGGACATGGTCGGCCGAGCCGAAGTGCAGCCGGCCGTCGGCCACGACGGGCGCGCCGACGACCTCGCCGCCCGCGGCGAAGCGCCACTTGGGCGTGCCGGCCACCGCGTCCAGCGTGTAGAGCGCGCTGCCGCTGCCCACGTGCACGTTCCCGGCGGTGACCAGGACCGGTTCGAGGGACTGGCGGGCCTCGGTGGCGATGCGCCAGCGGTCCTTGCCGGTGGTGGCGTCCAGCGCGTACACCGTGCCGAGGTAGTCGGCGAGATACACACCGCCGCCGGTCACGGCGGGGCCGGGCGCGAAGGCGGGCGGTGAGAGGAAGACGGCGGGCGCCTCGAAGTGCCAGCGCACATGGCCGGTGGCGATGTCGATGGACAGCACGCGGGTGCCGGCCGCGACGTACACGTACCCGTCGGAGGCGGGGACCAGGCGAATCGGTACGCCGCCGCAGGACGCGCCGTCGCCGATGGGGTACGACCAGCGCTCGCTGCCGGTGCGCGCGTCGAGCGCCCGCAGCCGGGCGTTCTGCCAGACGTACACCGTGCCGTCGAAGATGGCGGGTCCGGCCTCGGGTGTCTCGAAGTCGGTCTGGGCGCCGGTGACTTCCCACAGCTTCTCGCCGTTGGACGCCTCCCACGCCTGGACGCCGCCGCCGCGCGTACCGGTGACGACGGTGCCCCGGTCGGTCTTCAGCGAGTACACCCAGGCGTCGGTCTGGAGTCGCCAGCGCTCGGTACCGTCCGCGCCGTCGAGCGCGTAGAGCGTGGGGCCGTCGGAGGCGTGGATACGGCCTCCGGAGACGGACATCGCCCACGCCACGTCGCGGGTCTTGAACTGCCGGCGCCCGCTGCCCACGTCCAGCGCGTGCACCTCGAACGACGTGACGTAGAGCAGATCGCCGTCGACGACGGGGGTGCCCCAGACGTCGTTGGACATCCGGAAGCGCCAGGGCCGCCAGCGGCCGGGCGCCGCGCCGTCGGGGGCGGGCGAGGGCGCGGGCACCGGCGGCGCGGCGGGGGCCTGGACGGCGCCGGGGGGCAGGTCCGCGCCGGTCAGCCCGGCGGGTGGCCGGATCCAGCCGGTGGCCGGTCCGGCGTCGGCGGAGGCGGCGACCCGGCCGTCGGGGACGCGGGGGCCGGGGCCGATCGGCACCGGGGAGCCGGAGAGCCTGACCGGGCCGCCGGGGCCCGCGCCCGGCGGTGCGGGCACGGCGGGCGCCCCGCCGCCGCCCTGGCCGCCCTGCTGTCCCTGGCCGGCTCGACCGCCCTGACCGCCCTGACCGCCTTCGCCGTCGCGGCGCCACGCGGCGTCCCAGTCGGGCGAGGGCGCGGGCGGCGGCGGCGGCGGGTGATGCGCGGGCGGCGGGGGGACCGGCGCGCGCGCGGCGGCAGCGGCGGCCGCGTTGATGCGCCCGCCACCGCGCCGCTCCTCGATCATCTCGGTGGCGGACGCGGGCAGCCAGGCCGAAGCCGTGCCGCTGTCGTCACTGCCCGAGGCGAACAGGTGCGGGGCGAGCTGCGACTGGAGATCGGCTGGCGACGGGCGACGGGCGGCGTCCATCTGCATGCACGACTCGATCAGCGGGCGCAGGTCGTCGGGGAGCCCCTCCAGATTCGGTCCCTCACGCAGCAGCATGAAGACCGTCTCGACGGGGTTGGCGCCGTGGAAGGGGGCGTGTCCGGTGGCCGCGAAGACGAGGGTGGAGCCGAGCGAGAAGATGTCGCTGGCGCCCGTGACGCTGCGGGAGTCGCGCGCCTGCTCGGGCGACATGTACGCGGGGGTGCCGACGGCCACGTTGGTCATGGTCAGCCGGGTGTTGGAGACGCCGGACGCGATGCCGAAGTCGATGACGCGCGGTCCGTCCTCCACGACCAGCACGTTCGACGGCTTGAGATCACGGTGGACCAGGCCCTCGCCGTGGATGGACTGGAGCGCCTCGGCGATGCCGGCGGCCAGCCAGCGCACGCCCTGGACCGGCAGCGGTCCGCACCGGTTGACCATCTCTTCGAGCGAGGGCGCGGGCACGTAGGCGGTGGCCAGCCAGGGCACGGCGGCCCGGGGGTCGGCGTCCACGACGGCGGCGGTGTAGAAGCCGCTGACCGCGCGGGCGGCCTCCACCTCGCGCGTGAAACGGACGCGGAACAGCTGGTCCTCGGCGAGCTCGGTCCGCACCGTCTTGATCGCCACGCGCCGGCCCGAGGCCGAGCGCGCGAGATAGACGAGCCCCATACCGCCCGCTCCGAGGCGTCCGAGCACCTCGAAGGGCCCGATACGTCTTGGATCGTGCTGCGTCAGCTGCTCCACTTGCCTGCCACCTCCCCGTACGGGCCACAAAGGTACGGCCCCCTGCACCCTGATTCTTCCTGCCTGGCTCGATCGTTGCGAACCCGGGGGCGGATCGGGGTGTCTCACCCCGTTTCGGACAGGAAATGAGCGAACGACCTCGTACGGGGTGAGTATCACGCCCGTATAAGTGTTGACGCGTACGGGCCAACACGGGTTGCGCCACCCCCCGACTCGGACGGACTACGCCGCCGCCGGCTCGGCGAGCAGCGCGAAAGCCGCACCCTGGTTGTCCGCGACGACGGCGATCCGGCCGTACGGGGTGTCTGCGGCGGACTCCCTGACCCGGCCGCCCAGCCGTACGGCGTCGGCGACCGTCTCGTCGCAGTCGGCGACGGAGAAGTAAACGAGGAAATGCCCCGGCATCTCCTTGGGAAATGCGTCGGTGATGACACTTCGCCCGCCGATCGCGGTGTCGCTGTCCGGCTCGGAGCCCTGCGGGGACCACGTGCGGTAATCGGCCGGATCGCCCGGCAGGTCCTTGCCGACGAAGCCGAATACCGACTCGTAGAAGAGGTCGACGCTCTCCTTGTCCCTCGTATAGACCTCTGTCCAGCAGAAAGATCCGGGCTCGCCCCGCTTTTCGAAGCCGGAGAGCGCTCCGGGCTGCCAGAGGCCGAAGACAGCGCCGCCGGGATCGACGCCCTGCGCCATCGTGCCGTACGGCCCCACGGGTGCCGGATCCATCACCATTCCGCCGCCGGCCTCCTTGATTCGCGCACTGAGCGCCGCGGCGTCAGATGTCGCGAAATAAACGCCCCAGGCGGTCGGCATACGCCCGTCCTGCTTCGCCGCGAGTGCGGCCACTCGCTTTCCGTCACTGAATGCATTCGTGTAGTGCCCGTATGCCGCACCGCCGTCCGCGCCGAATGTCCAGCCGAACAGCTCGCCGTAGAAACGCTTGCCCGCCCGGACGTCGGGAAGCGACACATCCACCCAGCACGGCGTGCCTTCCGCGAATGCGGCCATGAGCCCGGATCCTTCCCTCGCGTGCGCACCGCCCGAGCGGCGCCCCTTCCGGCCACGCTAATGGCGCATTTCGCCCGGCGCAGGGCGGGGCAAATCGAACAATTGACTAATCACCTCCCGGTGAGGGCCCGTGCGCGCTGAGTTGTCCACCGAAGTTGTCCACAGGCTGTTGATAACACTTTTCCCGGTCACGGCCGTCCGAGGGGGCGCTCCCTTACCGCCCCTAAACGGTTCCTTACGGCCCCGGCGATCAGCGGGCGGTTCCCCATTTGCAGTCGGCCGAATCGCGCTCCGATCACCCCTCGGTAAGCTGACGGCATGACAGGACAAGTGCGTACCGTCGACGGCCGCGTGGCCGGTCGGCGCGGCCAGGCGACGCGGCAGAAGCTGCTCGACTGCCTCAGCGAGATGCTCAGCACCTCGCCGTATCGGGACGTCAAAGTCATCGACGTGGCCCGGAAGGCAGGCACTTCACCCGCGACCTTCTATCAGTACTTCCCGGACGTCGAGGGCGCCGTCCTTGAGATCGCCGAGGAAATGGCCAAGGAGGGTGCCGGATTGACCGAACTGGTCTCCGGCCGCTCCTGGGCCGGTAAAGCGGGACGCCAGACGGCGGAAGAACTCGTAGAGGGATTCCTCGACTTCTGGCGCAAGAACGACGCGATCCTCAGGGTCATCGATCTCGGCGCCGCCGAGGGCGACAAGCGGTTCTACAAGATCCGTATGAAGATCCTGAGTTCGGTCACCAACTCCCTTACGGATTCCGTGAAGGAGCTCCAGTCAAAAGGCCGGGTGGACAAGGACGTCAACCCCGCCGCGATGGCCGGTTCGCTGGTCGTCATGCTCGCCGCGGTGGCCGGGCACCAGAAGGGTTTCCAGACCTGGGGTGTGAAGCAGGCCGAACTGAGGCCGAATCTGGCGCTGTTGGTCCACCTGGGCATCACGGGCAAGAAGCCGGCGAAGTAGCCGCGCCCGCGGGGCACGGTACGGGCGTGCCCTTCCCTGCGTCCTGTCAAGCCGGTGGCGGATCAGCGAACTTATCCGCCACCGGCGCTCCCGTCTCACGGACCGGACGGCAGTACACGCTCCACCATGTCGCCGATCAGCCGCGCGGCCTCCTCCTCCGAGAAGACACCGGGCAGCGTGAGCCGCTCCACCACCAGCCAGTTGGCGGCCAGATAGAGCATCTTGACCGCGTCGGCGTCACCGGGCAGTCCGGACGCCAGATGCCCCTCGACGTTCGCCTCCACGTCCTTGACGACGCGCGCGGTCAGTACGGCGCGCAGCTCGGGGCGCCGGGTGGCCTCCAGGCGCAGTTCGAGCAGCGCGAGGAACCCGGTCCGGAACGCGGTGACGCGCTCCACCACCTGCCGGGCCAACTCCGCCGTCCGCTCACGGGTGTTGGGGCCGGCGAACAGACCCGCGGCGGTGGCCTCGTCCGGGATCAGCCGCTCGTAGATCCGGTGGCCCACCTGGTTGAGCAGCTCGTCGCGGCTGGTGAAGTAGTTGGACGCCGTACCTTTGGGCACGGCGGCCTCGGCGTCGACGGCCCGGAAGGTCAGACCGCGGGCACCGTCGCTCGCGAGCACTTCGATGGCGGCGTCGACGAGCGCGGAGCGCCGGGCCAGGTTCTGTCGCATCGGAGCGGGCACACCTCTTCGCGTTGATACCACTTCATGTGTAGTACTACATCGTAGGTGGCGGCCGGTGCCCGGTGCGGCCGGGACCGGCGCGGTTGAATGGGCCCATGAGCGACGACGAGGCCGATGATGAGCAGCAGGCGTTCCGCGCGATCCTGCCGGAGCTGCGGGTCTGGGACACCGAACTGCCCTCCTTCGATCCGGGCTCCGTACCGGAGGCGCCGCTGACGCTGTTCCACCGGTGGTTCGTCGAGGCGGCTACGGCCGGGCAGACCGAGCCGCACGCCATGACGCTCGCGACCGCCGACGCCGACGGGCGGCCCGACGTACGCACCCTGCTGCTGCACGACGCCGACGAGCGCGGCTGGCACTTCGCCTCGCACGCGACCAGCGCGAAGGGCCGCCAGCTGGCCGGCCGGCCGTGGGCCGCGCTCGGCTTCTACTGGCCGGCGCGGGGACGGCAGATCCGGGTACGCGGCACGGTGAGCGCCGCCGGGCCGCGGGAGAGCCGGGCCGATCTGGGCGTCCGGTCCACCGGGGCGCTGGCCTCGGCGCTCACCGGGCGGCAGAGTGACGTGCTCGGCTCCTCCGAGGAACTGGCGCGGGCGTCCGAGGCGGCGTGGGAACGGGCGCGGGCCGATCCGCGGGCACCGGCCCCCACCTGGACGAGGTATGTGCTGGCCGCGGACGAGGTCGAGTTCTTCCAGGGCGACGTGCGACGCCGCCATGTCCGGCTGCGTTATCGCCGTACGCCCCCGGGCCCGGCCACGAACGGCGGCGACTGGTCCCGCGAACTGCTCTGGCCCTAGACAGCGCCTTCCCCTAGGCCGCGTCCTGTGGGCCGGGGCCGAAGCGGTCGCGGGAGCTCTCGATGTGGCGCAGATGGCGCTGGGTCCAGTCGCACATCAGGTCGACCGTCTCGCGGAGTCCGCGGCCCGGTCCGGTGAGGGTGTACTCCACCTTCGGCGGGACGGTGGGGTGCACGTTCCGTTCGACCAGGCCGTTGCGTTCCAGCATGCGCAGGTTCTGGGTCAGCATCTTGTGGCTGATGCCCTCGACCTCGTCCCGCACCTCCCCGAAGCGCAGGGTGCGCTCCCCCAGCGCCTCGATGATCAGCAGCGCCCATTTGTTGGCGACGTCGGAGAAGATCTCCCGCGCCAGCGAGTCCGCGCGCCGGAGATCCGCGTCCTCGGGCAGGCCGCCGAACTGCTTGGTCACCATCAGGTTCCCCAGTCACCGAAAAGTGCGTTCTTCCATGTCGGCGCACACTCTCCTACGGTTCCTGAGTAACCACAAGAGACCGGGCAAGAGCCTCGGAGCAAGAGAACCCAGAGCAAGGCAGGGACCATGGCCATCACCCTCGTCAACCCGACCGGACTTCCCGAGATCGACGTCTACCGGCAGGTGTCGGTCGCGACCGGATCGAAGCTGGTCTTCATCGCCGGGCAGGTCTCCTGGGACGCGGACGGCGCCACCGTCGGCGAAGGCGACCTCGCCGCCCAGGTCGAGCGGTGCTACCTCAACATCGCCACCGCCCTGGCCGGGGTCGGCGCCACCTTCGACGACGTCGCGAAACTGACCGTCCACGTCGTCGACTGGACCCCCGACAAGATGCCGCTGTTCCTGGACGGGCTCGCCCGCGCGTCGGCGAAGCTGGGGGTCACCCCCGTACCGCCCGGCACACTGCTCGGGGTCGCGGCACTGGACGTGCCCGAGCATCTGGTCGAGATCGAGGCCACCGCGGTCATCGACTGACCGACGACGGCGTCGGGCCCTACGGCGGACCCCGGTGGCACGCCGCGCGCGGAGCGTCTGATTCACGCCGACTTTCACGGCGGATTCAGCCTCCGCGCGCAGGACTTACCCGTACGTGACCGATTCGCAATCGATTCCCATCTTGACCGAGACCCAACAAGTGCCCGCTCGATTACGCTCAGCTCTCATGCCCAGCGACATCGACCTGACCAACGACCGCCCCGTGTACGTCGTCGGCGGCGGCCCTGGCGGTCTCGCCGTCGCCGCCGCCCTGCGCGCGCAGGGTGTACGAGCCGTGGTGCTGGAGAAGTCCGCGGCCGTCGGGGCCTCCTGGCGCGGTCACTACGACCGGCTCCATCTGCACACCACCCGCAAGCTGTCCGCGCTGCCGGGCCTCCCGATGCCGCGGTCCTTCGGCCGCTGGGTCTCGCGGGACCACATGGTCCGCTATCTGGAGAAGTACGCGGAGTTCCACGGCCTGGAGATCGTGACCGGCGTCGAGGTCACCGGCGTCGACCGCTCGGCGGACGGCGGGAGCTGGCTGCTGCGCGCGACCGGTGGCCGGGAGCTGACCGGGAGCGCCGTCGTCGTCGCCACCGGCTTCAACCACACCCCGCGGCTGCCCTCCTGGCCGGGCGCGGAGTCGTACGGGGGTGAACTGCTGCACGCGGGTGCGTACCGCAGCCCCCGTCCGTACGCGGGCAAGGACGTCCTGGTCGTCGGCGCCGGCAACACGGGCGCGGAGATAGCCGTCGACCTGGTGGAGGGCGGCGCGGAGCGGGTGCGTCTCGCGATCCGTACCGTCCCGCACATCGTGCGCCGCTCCACGGCGGGCTGGCCGGCGCAGCGCACCGGCATCCTGGTCCGGCGGCTGCCGACGCGGCTGGTGGACCGGGCCGGCGAGATCATGTGCCGGATCGCGGTGCCCGACCTCGCGGAGCGGGGTCTGCCGCGCCCCGACACCGGGCTGTACTCACGGGTGCGTGAGGGCGCGATCCCGGTGCAGGACGTGGGGCTGATCGCGGCGGTGCGCAAGGGGCGGGTCGAACCGGTGGCGGCGGTCGAGTCGTTCGACAACAGCAAGGTGGTGCTGGCGGACGGTTCGCGGATCTCGCCCGAGGTGGTGATCGCCGCGACCGGCTACAGCCGGGCGCTGGAGGGCCTGGTGGGGCACCTCGGCGTACTGGACGAGCGGGGGCGCCCGGTGGTGCGCGGCGCGCGCACCTCCGACCGGGCGCCGGACCTGTACTTCACGGGCTTCACCAATCCGATCAGCGGGATGCTGCGCGAACTGTCCAGGGACGCGGAGCGGATCGCGAAGGCGGTCGGGACGAAGGCGCGCAAGGCGGAGGCGCGCAAGGCGGAGGCGCGCAAGGCCAAGAGCGTCAAGCCGCGCTGACCGGGGCGGTCCTGGCCCGGCTCCTGATCAGCAGGGCCATCAGCGCCGCCGCCGCGCACAGCGCGCCCGAGCCGTACCAGACCATGTCGTACGAACCGGTGACGTCACGCACCATGCCGCCCGCGAACGCGACGACGCCGGCGCCGACCTGGTGCGAGGCGAGCACCCAGCCGAAGACGATCGCGCTGTCGGCGCCGTAGTACTCGCGGCACAGGGCGATCGTCGGCGGGACGGTCGCGACCCAGTCCAGACCGTAGAAGACGATGAAGAACAGCATCGGCGGCCGGACGTCCGCACCGCCCTGCACGAGCAGCATCGGCAGGAAGAGCAACGAGACACCGCGCAGCGCGTAGTAGACGGCGAGCAGCCGGCGCGCGTCGAAGCGGTCGGTGAACCACCCCGACGCGATCGTGCCGATGATGTCGAAGACACCGATGACCGCGAGGAGCGAGGCGGCGGTCGTGATCTGCATGCCGTGGTCGTGGGCGGCGGGGATGAAGTGGGTCTTGACCAGTCCGTTCGTGGAGGCGCCGCAGATCGCGAACGTCCCGGCGAGCAGCCAGAAAGGGCCCGTGCGGGCGGCGTCGAACAGGACGGTGACGGCCCGCCGGGCCGCGCCGGTGACCGGGGGCGGCTTGGGCTTGAACTCCTCGGAGCCGTACGCGGGAAGCCTCACGTCCGCCGGGTGGTCGCGCAGCAGCAGCCAGACGAACGGGACGACGACCAGGGCGGACATCGAGACGGTGATGGCGGCGGGGCGCCAGCCGTGGTTCGCCACGAGCCAGGAGAGCAGCGGCAGGAAGACGAGCTGCCCGGAGGCGCCGGCGGCGGTGAGGATCCCGGTGACGAGACCGCGCCGGGCGACGAACCAGCGGTCGGTGACGGTGGCGGCGAAGGCCAGGGCCATCGAGCCGGTGCCGATGCCGACCAGGACGCCCCAGTAGAGGACCATCTGCCAGGCGGCGGTCATGACGACGGTGAGCGCGGAGCCGGTCGCGATGACGCTCAGCGCGACCGCGACGACCCGGCGAATCCCGAACCGGTCCATGAGCGCGGCGGCGAACGGCGCGGTCAGCCCGTACAGCGCGAGATTGACGGAGACCGCGAACCCGATCTCGCCACGCGACCAGTCGAACTCGGTGTGCAGCGGATCGATGAGGAGCCCGGGCAGCGAGGCGAAGGCGGCGGCGCCGATGATGGTCACGAAGGTCACGGCGGCGACGAACCAGGCCCGGTGGATCCGCGGCCGACGCCGACCGCGCGGGCCGGGGGCCTCCGCGGGTATCTCTGCTGGGGTCTCGGCTGTCTGTGTCACGTCGAGAAGCATCGGCGCCGCGGACGCGCGGGACGAGCGGCCCGAAGGCCAGCGGCCAATGGGATCGGGCCATGGGGTGGGGACGAGCCGGGCGCGCACGGCCGGTGCGCCGGACCCGGCCCGCAGCCGCCCGGCAGGGGTGCGCGTGGCCCGGCTACGGTCTGTCCCCCTCGGCTGTCGGGCAGGCGGTCCCGGGCCGGGCGGTGAGTGGCTCCGTGGTGGGCCGGTCCGTGGTGGGCCGGTCCGTGGTGAGCGGGTCCGGCGGGGCGGGTCGAGGGCGGACCACGCGCCGCAGTGCGCGGATCGGGCGGGCCGTGAAGAGGGCCACGCAGACCAGGACGTTCACCACCGCCCCGCCCACCAGCGCCTCGCGCATCCCGATCGCCTCGGCCGCCGGGCCGGCCAGTGCGCGGCCGACCGCGAGCATGATGAGGGAGCCCGCCACGTCGTAGGCGTGGAGCCGGTTCAAAGCCTCCGGCGGGATCATCGTCTGGACCGTCGTGGACCACATCACCAGCCAGAACGCGAAACCCGTACCGCCCGCGAAGAATCCGGCGGCGAGCACCGGCAGCGGGACGTCGTAGGCCAGCACCAGCAGGTTCGCGGCGACCGCGAACAGCGCGATCGTCCCCGCGAACAGCGGTCTGGCCGGGCGCAGTCGCAGCGCCAGCAGTCCGCCCGCCACGTTGCCCGCCCCGTGGACGGTCATCATCAGGCCGAACATGGCCGAGCCGTACCGCTCGGTGACGACCACCGCCTCCAGCGGGACCATCGGCCCGAGGACGGTCACGCCGTACACCGACCAGATCGCTATCACGCCCCACAGCCACGACCGCGCGCGGAACTCGCGCCAGCCGCCGACCAGTTCGGTGAGCATCGAGTCACCGCGAACGGCCTTCATGGTCGGCATCCGCACCAGGAACAGACAGATCCCGCTCATCCCGAACGTCGCCGCGTTGACCGCGAAGATCGTGCCGGGCCCGCCGAACCCGGCCAGCGCGCCGGCCGCGGCCGGACCCGCCATCGTCGCCAGGGACTCGGCGACCCGCAGCACCGCGTTGCCGCGCTGCACGTCGGGCGAGAGCACGGGCAGCATGCTGGCAACGCCGGGCTGGAAGAGTGCGGCGCCGAGTCCGTTGAGTGCGCTGAGCGTGTACACGAGCCAGAGCGGCGGCGCTCCCCCGGCGAAGATCACGGCGAGGCCCGCCGTGCCGAACAGCCGCATCACGTCGGCGAGGACCATCATCCGGCGCGGCGTGAACCGGTCGGCGAGCACTCCGCCGAAGAGAACGAACCCGGTGAAGCAGACCATCCACGCGCCGAGCGCGAAGCTGACGGACGACGCGCCGTGTCCCGATTCGAGCAGCCCGGCGGCCAGCGCGACGGGCACCATGCCGTCGCCGAAGCGCGCCACGGTCCTGGCGAGGAAGAAGAGCCGGAAGTTACGGTTCCAGAGAGGGGTTTCGTCGGATTTCACGGATCTCCCGGCCGGGCCGGGAATGGCGGGGTCCCTCGGACGCTTGGCAGTCACAGAGTCGACAGATATCAAGTGCTGGTCTGGACCACCAGGGGATTCTCGAATGACGGACAGCAAGGACGGCCCGGACAGCGCCGCCGGCCGGGAGCGGGCACGGTCACCGCGCGGCACCGCCCGGCCGCGCCACCGCGTCGTGGTCCTCGCGCTCGACGGGGTCCTCCCCTTCGAACTGGGCATCCCCCAGCGGATCTTCGGCCGCGCCAGGAGCCCCGAGGGCGCCCCGTTGTACGACGTGGTCACCTGCTCGGTCCGACCGCCGGGCCCGGTCCGTACGGACGCGGATTTCGACATCCTCGTCGAGAACGGCCCCGAGGCCATCGCCACCGCCGACACGGTGCTGGTCCCCGCCTCGTACGAACTCGGCCCGGTCTACGAGAAGGGCGTCCTCACCGACGAGCTGACCGCCGCCTTGGCGCATCTGCGGCCCGGCACCCGGCTGGTCTCCATCTGCACCGGCGGCTACGTGCTCGCCGCCGCCGGGTTCCTCGACGGCCGGCCCGCCTCCACCCACTGGTCGTCGGCCGCCCACTTCCAGCGGACCTTTCCCCGGATCAGGGTCGACGCGGACGTGCTCTTCATCGACGACGGCGACGTCCTGACCTCGGCCGGGGTCGCCGCCGGGATCGATCTCTGTCTGCACATCGTGCGCCGCGATCACGGCACGGCCGTCGCCAACGACGTCGCGCGGCGCACGGTCGTCCCGCCGCACCGGGACGGCGGCCAGGCCCAGTACATCCAACGCCCCGTTCCCGACGCACAGTTGGCGACCACCACCAGGGCCAGGGCCTGGGCGCTCGCCCGGCTCCACGAGCCGATCCAGCTGCGGGACATGGCGGAACAGGAATCGATGTCCGTCCGGACCTTCACGCGCCGCTTCCGCGAGGAGGCGGGGATCAGCCCCGGCCAGTGGCTGGTCCAGCAGCGGGTCGAACGGGCGCGCCATCTGCTGGAGGCGACGGATCTGGCCGTCGACCAGATCGCGCGCGACGCGGGATTCGGTACGGCGCAGTCCATGCGCCAGCATCTCCAGGCGGCGCTCGGTGTCGCGCCGACCGTCTACCGGCGTACGTTCCGCGCGGTCGACGGCGGGAGCCAGGGTCCGTGCGGCGACACCCGCGACAGCGGAGGTCCGGCGGCGCTCAGGCCTGTGTGAAGGCCTTCGACGAGCCGTCCGCCCCGGCGGGGGGCCGGTCCCGGTCCCGGTCCGGCTCCACGGACCGGCCGGTCACCGACAGGTCCGCCCCGTAGTGCCCGAGCCCGCCGAGCGGCGGGGGCACCGGCGGCTCGTACCGCGCCGCGGGCTCCGGTTCGGACCGGTCCACCTCGCACCAGATCCGCTTGCCCGAGCCCTCCGGCTGCCAGCCCCACCGGTCGGCCAGTCCGTCGACCAGCTCCAGGCCCCGCCCGTTGGTGTCCGCGCCCTGCGCATGGCGCGGACAGGGGGGACGCGCGCTGGTGTCGGCGACCTCGACCCGTACGGTCCCGGCCTCGGCGGCCCCGGAACCGAAGAGCATCCGCAGCACGGCCGGACAGCCGGTGTGCACGACGGCGTTGGTGACGAGCTCGGAGATCAGCAGGATCAGCGTCTCCGCCAGTGGCTCGTCGTCGTTCAATCCGGAGCCGACGAGCCGCGACCGCGCCCATCGACGGGCCCGGCCGACCTCCGCCGGATCGGCCCCGACCTCCAACTGCACCTGAAGAACCTGCACCGCTCACACCATCCGAACCGGCGGGCACATCGCCTCGCGCCTCGACAAGGTCCACGACAAGGTCACAGAACGTGATTCCCTTGTGGGACAGCATGGTTGACGTACAGTCACCGCAACAAGCGCTTCGGGCATATTCCAACGCGAAGGAGTACGCGTGAGCCATACTGTGCGACGCACTCTGCGGGTAGTCGAACAAGGACGCCCCCGGCGCCGCCGTACGGTGCGATCGGCGGGCATTCCCCGGTCCGGCGTCGCCGTCCTGGCCACACCGGATCCGTCACGCCTCACCACCGCTCGCACCCGAGCGAGGCTACCGGAGCCCGCCGCCGACTCCGGCCCGTGACGGGTCACCCGCAGGACACAACCCGGTATCGACATGTGCGAATGCCATGCCGTCACTCACGGTAACGCTCTCCGGTACGGCTCCGCCAGCTCCGCCGGGCGGTCCCGGGCCCCGGTCGACCTCGCGGTCTACGGCTCCGGCGTCACGTAGTAGGACGCGAACGCCGTCAGGATCTCCTCCTCGGTGATCCGGCCGTCACCGTCCCCGTCCAGCCCCCCGGCGGCCTGCGCGGCCACGCCCTGCTCCGTGCCCAGCACGATCAGCACCCGCTCGGCCGCCGCCGGGGTCACACCATCGCCGTCCTCGTCCGCGATGGCGATCACCGCGTGCAGGAAGGGCCGGGCGATCTCGGCGAAGCGCTTGGGGCTGTCACGCAGCCTCTTCGCGGCGCCGGTGATGAATTCCTGCCGGGTGACCCGCTGGTCACCGTCGACGTCCGCGATGCCCGCCATGCCCTGCCAGAAGGCCTCGGCCCCGCTGTAGAGGGCCTGCCCCTTGTCGGATCGTGCGGTGACGCCGAACTCCGCGAGCAGTGCCGCTGCCGCTCCGCTGAAGTCCTCGCGGTCGATGTAGCCGTTGCCGTCCTGGTCGAAGGCGGCGAACCGGGAGGCGATCTTGCCCTCGTACTCTGCGCTGTCCATGCCTGGGAGCGTACGACGCCATGGGGCCGCCATGTGAAGGCTTCAGGTCTGTCCGGCGGACGGACCTCAGGCGGAGAGGGGCTGCGCCTCCTCGTCGACGGCGTCGGAGACGTCCGAGTAGACCTCGAACAGGCGACGCACGCCGAGAGCCGCGAGAACGCGGTTCACGTGTGAGCCCTCCTCCGCGCCATGGGCGGGCAGGATCAGATGCAGCCGTCCCTGACAGGAGCGCATCAGTTTGCGCGAGGCGATCAGGACGCCGACACCGCTGGAGTCGCAGAAGAAGACCTCGGACAGGTCGAGAACCAGTTCGCGGCGGCCGGCCGCGACGGCGTCGTGGACGTGCTGGCGGACCACGGGCGAGGTCACGAGATCCAGTTCTCCGGTGATGCGCAGCACCGTCCACAGGCCGTGCTCGTCCTTCTCCACCTTGAGCGTCACGCCTGGACCTTCCCTCGTACCGAACCGGAGACTCTGTACGGAGTTCCGGACTCCGGTTCCGCACCGGAGGTCGTCCCTCTTCCTCGCGGCTGCCCGACTGACCTCGTATGAAACACAACGCGTCCGACGCGGCCGAATTCCTTATCATCGCGAGCGGCCTCCAGGGGCGCACTTGGCGCAAAGGGGCGCTCTTCGATGACACTGGCCAGTACATTCGGAAACGGCGGGGTCGCATCGCAGGTCGGGTCACGGAGCAGTCACAGGGCTGGGGGTCTCATGGCGAAGGACACACCGCCCCGCTGGGACCGCAGGATGCAGCAGCGGCTCGCGCGGGGCGAGGCCGCCGCGCTCGGTGAGCTGTACGACCGCTTCGCCTCGCTCGTGCACAGCCTCGCGCACCGGGTGCTCGACGACGACGAGGCCGCCGACCGGATCACCCGGGAGGTCTTCGGCTACGTGTGGGAGAACCCGGATGTCTTCGACCCGAAGCAGGGCTCGATGCGGTCCTGGATCGCCAAGCTCGCCCGCGTCCAGGCCGTGAACCGGTTGCGGCAGCTGGAGACGGCCGCCCACCGGGCCAGCGGCGAGGGCAGCACGGAGGAGCTGGAACAGAAGATCCGCGAGGCGTCGGCGGCCGCACGCGCCGACTACATCGTCACCTCCATGCCCGCGCCCCTGCGAGCCGCGCTGGACCTGGCGTACTTCCAGCGCCGCGACTACCGGCAGACCGCCGCCGACCTCGGAGTCACCGAGGACGAGGCGCGGCGCCGGCTGCGGCTCGGTCTGCAACTGCTCTCGTCGGCGAACGCCCGTCCCCTGGAGGGCTCGTCGCCGCCCGGAAGCGGGCGGTCGCTGTGAACGGGCCGCTCGACGGCGGCAGGAACGGCGACCGCGGCGGCGCCGACGAGCCCGACGGCGTACGCGGCATCCCGCGCATACCGGGCCAGCGCGCCGCCGCCGACGACCTCGATCCGCCCTCGACGGATGTGCTGCGCCGGGCCGTCGAGGGCAACGCCCGCGCCGCGCGGGCGGCGGAGCACAGCCGCGAACGGGAAGAGCCGGATGAACCGGATGCGACAGACGAGGCAGGTACGGCGGACAAGACGGCGGGCGTGGACTCCGGCGCGGGCGCGGACACGGTCCCCGGCACACCGCCCGAGCCCGCCCATCCGCCTGAACCCGCCGGGGAGCGGGAGATGACCGGCGGGCGGGACCCGTACGGTCCGCCGCCCCGCCCGCCGGCGGAGCCCGTCGGGCCGCCGCCCTCGCACTCCGTACTGAAGTCCCTGCTCGGCGCCTGGGCCCTGGCCGCCTGCTCGCCCGAGGAGACGACACACGTCGAGAACCACCTCACCGAGTGCGCGCCGTGCGCCGACGAGGCCCTCAAACTGCGGGACGCGGTCGGCCTGTTGCAGGCCGACCGCAATCTCGACCTCCCTCCGCTGCTCCGCTCCCGCGTGCTGGAGAACTGCCTCGGCCGCAGGGCCGCGCGTATCCCGGTGCCGTTGTGGGCGACCCCGTACGACGCCGAGACCGCCCGGCTCGACGCGCTGCTGCGCGACTTCGGCGACGCCGAGTGGCACGCGCCGCTCCAGCTCAAGTGGTTCGAGAAGGAGGAGCCCGCCGCGCGACGTGCCACGGTCGCCGGGGTCATCGGACACCTGATGACGGTCGACGGCCTGGTGGCCTCGGCGCTGGGACTCGACGATCCGCTGGGCGAGCCGGCGCCGCAGTCGCCGACCGAGCGGACCGAGGCGTTCTGGCGCAGGGCGCATCCGCCGCCCACCCGCACCATCCGCGAACCGTGGCGCGACCAGAGCCACACGCTGATCAGGACGGTCTCCTTCGCGGGGCGCGGTGTGGCCGAACTCTCCGTCCCGTACGGCGAGTTCGCGCTGCCGCTGCGCGACGCGATGATCGACCGGGCCTTCGAGTGCTGGATCCACGGCGTGGACATCGCCGAGGCGGTGGACTACCCGTATCCGGCGCCGAGCGGCCCGCATCTGCACGAGATGATCGACCTCGCCGCGCAGCTCATCCCGTCCGCCCTCGCGGCCCGCCGCCGCGCGGGCCTGGCCTCGCCCGCCCATCAGCTGGTCGTACCGGGGTCGCCGGGGCGCTCGCTGCATCTGGAGGTCGAGGGCCCGGGCGGCGGGAACTGGTACATCGCGCTGGACTCACCGGCCGCGGTCGGCACGGCGGAGCGCGCGGTGGCCCAGGTCGCGCTGGACGGCGTCGAGTTCTGCCAGCTGGTCGCCGGGCACATCTCGCCCGAGGAGGCCGCGGCCGGACAGGACGGCGACCGCGAGGCGATCCGGGACGTGCTGTTCGCGGCGGCCTCGCTGAGCCGGCTCTGACGGTCGGCTTCGACGACCGGCTCCGGCGACCGGCTCCGGCGTTCGGCTGGGCCCTGTCCGGCCGATCATATGACCGGAGCTTGTCCCGAGTGGGAACGGTTGCGGCCGTTCTTGCCCGTCGGTAACGGCCGTTGTGGCCGGTGGCGGGATCACCGGAAGGTGATCGACGGAATTCGACTGCCGCGCCGTTTCCGGGCCAATCGCGGCGTGCCCTCGGAGCAACGTGATACTTCGCTCCGTACTGTGCCCGGCATGGCTGAACGAATGAGTGAGGACGTGTGGAAGGCCTTCATCGGAGAAGGCACTCGCACCGGCAAGCTGTCCACGGTCCGGGCGGACGGCAGCCCGCACATCGCGCCCATGTGGTTCCTGCTGGACGGTGAAGATCTCGTTTTCACCACCGAGAACACGACGGTGAAAAGCCGCAATCTTCTGCGGGACGAACGGGCCGCGATGTGCGTCGACGACGAGCGCCGCCCTATTCCTTCGTGGTGCTGCGGGGACGCGTGGCGATCTCGGAAGACCCCGGGCAATTGCTCACCTGGGCGACGAGTATCGCCGCGCGGTACACGGGCGAGGACCGTGCGCGGGAGTTCGGGGAGCGCAACAGCGTCCCGGGCATGCTACTGGGGCGGATGCGGATCGAGCACGTCACCGCCTACGCGGCCATCGCCTGATTCCTGTAGGTGGCCGCGGCGGCCTGCCTGGTCCCGGCCGGGTACGCGAAAGCCGTCGCCGCTGATTCCGTCTCTTCGATCTCTTGGCGAGCTTCATCACCTGGAAGGTTTGAGCATGCGCGTGGACATCTCGCGTGAGACCGCGGTTCCCGAAGTATTCGAGACAGTCACGAAACTGATGGTGAATGGGCGCCCATCCGTCCTGAGCATCGACACACGCGTCACGCTCCTGGACGCACTGCGCGATCACTTGGGTCTGGTGGGAACGAAGAAAGGCTGCGACCAAGGAGCCTGC
This sequence comes from Streptomyces sp. S4.7, assembly GCF_010384365.1. Lineage (NCBI taxonomy): Bacteria > Bacillati > Actinomycetota > Actinomycetes > Kitasatosporales > Streptomycetaceae > Streptomyces > Streptomyces sp. S4.7. Next base: position 3,210,481 of record NZ_CP048397.1, read on the forward strand.
GGTGCCTGCACAGTGCATGTGAATGGGAAGCGGGTGCTCTCGTGTCTCACTCTCGCGGCACAGTGCGAGGGCCGCGCGGTGACGACGATCGAGGGGATCGCACGCGCGGGCGCGACGCATCCCGTACAGGAAGCATTCGTCGCACGGGACGGCTTCCAGTGTGGATTCTGCACGCCGGGACAGATCATGTCGGCGATCGCCCTCATCGACGAAGAACGAGCCGGAACAGATGACGACATCCGTGAATTCATGAGCGGAAACCTCTGCCGGTGCGGCGCCTATCCGAACATGGTGGCGGCGATCCGCGACGTGGCCTCCGAGGGGAGAGGCAATGCGGCCATTTGAGTATGTCCGGGCGACGGAAGTCTCCGACGCGGTGCGGCTGGTCTCGGCCCGTCCCGACGCCGCGTATCTGGCCGGAGGGACGACGCAGCTCGATCTGATGAAGGACGGGGTGCTCGGCCCGGGCATGCTGGTCGACATCACGCGTCTCCCACTGGCCGGTACCGAGCGGCGGGGCGAGGCGCTCCACGTCGGCGCCCTGACGACGATGGAGGAACTGGCGGCCGATCCGACAGTCGCCGAGCGCCTGCCTCTGGTCCGGGAGGCGTTGCTGAAGGGCGCGTCCACCCAGCTGCGGAACATGGCGACGATCGGCGGAAACCTGCTGCAGCGGACGCGCTGCCGGTACTTCCGGGACCCCGACGTCCCGAAGTGCAACAAGCGCCTCCCCGGGTCCGGTTGTGCGGCCGTCGAGGGGGTGCCCCGTATGCACGCCGTCCTCGGCGCGAACGAGCGGTGCATCGCCCTGCACGCCTCGGACCTCGCCGTCCCCCTGGTGGCACTCGACGCCGTGGTGCGCGCCCAGGGCCCCACGGGCGAACGGCGGATCCTGCTGAGGGACTTCTACCTCCTGGCATCGGAGAGTCCGGACGTCGAGAACCACCTTGTACACGGCGAACTGATCACTGCCGTCGAGATCCCGCTGCTTCCCGCCGGGGCCGTCTCGGGCTACCTGAAAGTACGGGACCGGATGTCCTACGAGTTCGCGCTCACCTCGGCCGCGGTGGCCCTGGTGGTCTCCGACGGGATCATCCACGAGGCCAGGATCGGGCTCGGCGGGGTGGGCAGCCGGCCTTGGCGGGCGCTGGACGCGGAGCGCGAGCTCGTCGGCTCGCCTCCCGGAACGGAAGCCTTCCAACGAGCGGCGCGGGTGGCCGTACAGGACGCGTGGACCTTGCCCGGCACAGCGTTCAAGGTGGAACTCGCGCAGCGCTGCCTGGTCCGCGAACTGCGCACCGTGTCAGGGGTGGCGGCATGAGCGAGACAGTCGTCGGGGCCGGGATCAGCCGGGTGGACGGCCCCCGCAAGGTGGCGGGCGCCGCTCCCTATCCGTCGGACTTCAACGTCCACCATCAGGTACACGCGGCGCTCGTCGGGAGCACAGTGGCCGCGGGCCGCGTCGTACGCATCGACACCGCCCCCGCCGAGGCCGCGCCCGGCGTGATCAGTGTGCTCACGCACCTCAATATGCCGAGGCTGGAGCGCGGACCCATGACGGCGCTCGGCACCTCACCGCCGCCACCGATGCAGGACAACCTCATCCGGCACTACGGGCAGCACGTCGCTCTTGTCGTGGCGGAGAGCCCCGAGCAGGCCGCGGCGGCGGCCCGGCTGGTGGCCGTCGAGTACGAGCGCACGGAGCCGTTGCTCGACGTGCTGGACCCGAAGGCCCCCCAGGTGACCGACCCGTGGGGGACGGACAGCGATCGCGGGGACACCGACGCGGCCCTGGCCTCGGCCGAGGTGAAGGTCACGCAGACCTACACCACCCCGGACAACACCAACAGCCCGCTCGGTCTCTTCGCCACCCTCGCGATCTGGGACCGGGACCGGCTCACCGTCCACGACACCACCCAGTGGCCCTCCATGGTCAAGGCGACACTGGCCGCCGTCTTCAAGGTCCCGGAGAGCTCCGTTCGCGTACTGGTGCCGTACGTGGGAGGTGCCTTCGGCGCCGGCCTGCGGGCCTGGCAGCACGTGATCCTCACCGTCGCCGCGGCCCGGCTGATCGGCCGGCCGGTGAAGCTCGTGCTGACCCGGCCCCAGATGTTCAGTTGCGTCGGACATCGGCCCGACACGGTGCAGCGGGTGTCGCTCGCCGCGAACCGGAGCGGAGAGCTGACGGCGATCGACCACCGCACCGTCTCGTCGCTGGCCATGGAGGACGACGACTACGAGGCCGTCTCCGCGGGTTCGGCATTCGCCTACCGGTGCCCGAACGTGGTCACCCGGGACGTCCAGGCGCGTCTGAACCGGCCTGCCCCCTGCTCGATGCGCGCCCCTGCGGAAGGCCAGGGCAATTTCGCTCTGGAGTCCGCGATGGACGAGTTGGCCTACGCCCTGGCGATGGACCCGCTGCAGCTGCGTCTGCGCAACGAAACCGACGTCGACCCGCGGTCGGGCCTGCCCTGGTCGGGCAAGGCGTTGCGGGAGTGCTACCAGGTGGGGGCCGAGCGTTTCGGGTGGTCGTCCCGGGACCCCGAGCCGGGCTCCATGCGGGACGGCGACTGGCTCATCGGATACGGGATGGCCGGATGCAGCTACCCGTGGTACTCGGTGCCCTGCTCCGCGCGGGCCACTGTCGGCCGGGACGGGAGCGCGCTGGTGCTCAGCGCCGTCACCGACATCGGAACCGGCACCTACACGGTGATGACCCAGGTCTCGGCGGAGCATCTCGGACTCCCCCTCGGCGTGGTCCGCTTCGACCTCGGCGACTCCGACATGCCGGCCGCTCCCCAAGCGGGCGGCTCCGGACTCACCGGATCCCTGGGGAACGCCGTCGTCGACGCCTGCGGTCGCCTCGTCCGCCGGTTCGCCGAGCTCGCCGCGGAAGACGGCGAGTCGCCATTGCACGGTGTCCCGCCGGAAGCGGTGACCGCCGGCGACGGACGTGTCCACGTGAAAGGCGAGCCCTCCCGGGGCGAGTCCTACATCGACATCCTCAGCCGTCAGGGGCTGGCGGAACTTTCGGCGGACGGTTCGAGCACGCCCGCTTCCCCGGAGGATCTCGGCATGGCGCCGTCCGGCGCTTTCGGCGCCAAGTTCGTCGAGGTGCGGGTCGACCGCGACCTGGGGCTGGTGCGGATCGCGCGGGTGGTGTCGGTCATCGACGGGGGCCGCATCCTCAACGAGAAGACCGGCCGGAGCCAGATCATCGGCGCGACGATCGGCGGTATCGGCCAGGCGTTGTTCGAGGACACCGTCACCGACCCGCGCACCGGTCGAATCGCCAACGGCACGTTCGGGGACTACCTCGTCCCCGTCAACGCCGACATTCCCGACCTGGACGTCGTCTTCGTCGGCGGACCGGACCGCTTCTCGCCGATCGGTACCAAGGGCATCGGCGAGATCGGCCTGGTGGGCATCGCCGCCGCCGTGGCCAACGCGGTCCACCACGCGACCGGCAAGCGCATCCGCTCACTGCCCATCACCATCGACGACCTTCTGTGACGGCGGGGCACGGCAGCGAGGCGACTCGACTGCCGGGCCCTGCGATGATCCGCCGGACAGGGCCTAGCCGAAGATCACCGTGCGGCGGCCGTTCAGCAGGATCCGGTGCTCGGCGTGCCACTTGACCGCGCGGGCCAGCGCCTGGCACTCCACGTCGCGGCCGATCGCGACGAGTTGCTCCGGGGTGACCTCGTGGCCGACGCGCTCGACCTCCTGCTCGATGATCGGGCCCTCGTCGAGGTCGGCCGTCACGTAGTGCGCGGTCGCGCCGATCAGCTTCACACCCCGGGCGTGCGCCTGGTGGTACGGCTTCGCGCCCTTGAAGCTCGGCAGGAAGGAGTGGTGGATGTTGATGATCCGGCCGTTCAGCTGCTTGCACAGATCGTCCGAGATGACCTGCATGTAGCGGGCCAGCACGACCAGTTCGACGTCCTCCGCGCGGACCAGCTCCAGCAGCTCGGCCTCGGCCGCCGCCTTGGTGTCCTTGGTGACGGGGATGTGGTGGAAGGGGATGTCGTACGAGGCGACCAGCTCGGCGAAGTCCGTGTGGTTGGAGACGACGGCGGCGATGTCCACGGGGAGCGCGCCGGTCCTGGACCGGAAGAGCAGATCGTTCAGGCAGTGGCCGAACCTGCTGACCATCAGGACGACCCGCATCCGGTCCACGGCACGGTGGAGCTGCCAGTCCATCCGGAAGGAGTCACCCACCGCGGCGAAGCTCGCGCGCAGCTTCTCCACGGTCACCGGCACCTCGGCCGAGAAATGGACCCGCATGAAGAAGAGCCCGGTGTCGCGGTCGCCGAACTGCTGGCTGTCCTCGATGTTGCACCCGGTCATGAAGAGAAAGCTGGACACGGCGTGCACGATGCCCTGTCTGTCCGGGCAGGACAGTGTCAGGACGTACTCGTCGGACGGGGCGGGCCGGTCGGCCCGGGCGGCGGGCTGCTGCGGGGAACTCATGACCCCAGAGGATCCCACACGGGCCCCGTACGGGGCGGTCGTGACCGCCAGGCGGACCGCGTCGGTATCCGGCGGCGGTGTCTGCCGGGTCGGTGAGACCGCGGCCGGGTCAGGCGGACCGCGTCAGGATCCGCAGCACGTCCAGCGAGCGCGGCACCGTGTCCGGGTCCTCGCCGTCGTTGACGGCCAGCCGTACGTGCGCCTCACGCGCCGCGCGTACCGCCTCCGGCCAGCCGTGGTGCTCCAGATACACCGATATCGGGGCGTCCGGCCCCACCTGGTGCATGATCCGCAGCACCCGCAGGACGGCGACGTCGACCAGCGCGGCCTCGCCGGAGTCACGGAAGATCGTCCCGACGTATTTCTCCGCCGACCAGTTGTCCAGCCAGGTGTCCTCGACCAGCCGGTACACGGCGTCGGTGACGTCGCCGTACCCCTCTCGGCCGGCCAGCCAGAACTCCTGGTGGAAGACGGGATCGGAGAGCATGTGCAGCGCCGAGCGCACATTGCTGCGCCAGCGCCACCAGGGAATGTCATTGAGCGGCATGTCGCCCATGGTGGAGGAGCGACGGCCGCGACGGGAAGAGTTCTCCGAACCTTGCTGCACAGGAGTCGATCGTACGGACCTCCGTGAGGCGATCGCGCGGGCCCCCGTAATTCACCTCGTCGTCATGTGCGGTTGAACAAGCTCCACCAGGCAGTTACCCATAGGCCGGAAGTGTGCGGATACATGACCGGTAGGCAGCAGCGCTCCTCCTCGCCCCGCCCCTTCCACCGGAATCCGGTGGTCCGCGTCCTGTGTACGGTCACGGTCGGGGCATCGGTGGTCACCGGGTGCGGCGTACTCCCTGGGGGGCCGGGGGGCTCCAGGGAGCCCGTCACCGTCATGACGTGGGCGCCGGAGGGCACGGCGGCGACGAACATGCCGGGCATGCCCGCCATGGCCAAGGCCTACGCGCGCTGGGTCAACGCGGCGGGCGGTATCGACGGTCACGAGCTGCGGGTGCTGACCTGCAACGAACGCAACACCTCGGCGGGCGCCGCCGACTGCGCCCGCCTGGCGGCCAAGAAGGACGTCACGGCCGTCGTCGGCTCCTACAGCCAGCACGGCGACGCGTTCATGGCGCCGCTGGAGGCGGCCGGGATCCCGTACCTCGGCGGCTACGGCATCGCCGAGCGGGAGTTCTCCAGCTTCGTCTCGTACCCGGTCAACGGCGGCCAGGCGGCGCTCCTGGCCGGCAACGGCATGCAGCTGGCCGGGGAGTGCGACCGCGTCTCCATCGTGCGGCCGGACACGATCACCGGTGACGCGATGCCGGAACTGCTCAACTCCGGTCTGAGCAGGGGCGGCGGAGGCGGCAAGGACGGCGGGGAGGCGGGCGGGGGCGACAAGGCGACGGACATCCGCGCGGCAGAGGACGCCACCGACTACACCGACTCGGCGGAGCGCGCCCGCGAGAACGCGTCCGACGGCTGTGTCACGGCGGTGCTCGGCGACCGTACGGAGACGTTCTTCGACTCCTACCGGCGGCTCTCCGACGACGACGGGAACATCCGCATCTCCTCGGTGCTGGGCAGCGTCGGCCAGCCCCTGGTGGACCGCACGGGCGGTTCCAAGGGCCTCTTCGAGGGCGCGTACGTCACGGGCTGGTACCCGCAGGCGTCGGATCCGGCGTGGGGGCCGATGCGAGACGTCATCCGTGAGCACGCCTTCGGCGACGACAGCATCGACCCGGCGGACCCGGGCGTGCAGACGACGTGGATCGCCTACACCGCCCTCAGGTCGGTCGTCGAGTCGATCGGCAGGGACACGATCTCCTCGGCCACGTTCTCGCACGCGCTGGACAAGGGCGCGAGGGTCGAGACGGGCGGCCTCACGCCCACGCTGCGCTGGCGGTACGAGGACATGCTGGGCTCGCCCGGCTTCCCGCGCATCGTGAACAGCGAGGTGACCTTCCAGGTGGTACGCGAAGGCCGGCTGGTCTCGCTGAAGGACGGCTTCGTGGACGTCCGCGGAACACTGAGCGACGCGGGCCCCAGCGCGTAGCGCCGGGGGCGGGTCCCGACGGCAGCGCCGTCCGCCCGCGGGGCGGGGCCGCGGGGCGGGACCGCGGCGGCCGGCGCGGTGCATCGCAGGGCGGAGGACCGGCGCCGTGGATGGACCGGCCGTACTCGGCCGACTCCGACAACGCAGGGGGCCACGGAGGAGAGGTGCCGTCACCGGAGCCCGCCCGCCCTCGCGGGTGGAGAGGCCGGCGACCCGTCGTGCGGTGCGGTGCCTCGCCGGCCGGAGGACCGGCGTCCTCGGCCCGTCCGGACGGGGTGTGTTCCGCCCGCCGGACGGGATCATCCGAGCCCGTCCGGCGATCGAGGACACACCCGGCGTCACAGCTCCGTCGGGGCTCGTTCCGTGAGGCCGTACTTGGTCGCGATGCCGTTCCACAGGCCCGACGCCTGGCGCTTCGCCGCCGTCGCCTCGCCGCTCGCGGCGTGGCCCTCGGAGGCCGCCTTCGTCGTACGGGCCTTGCCGCCCTTGCAGCCCTTCTTCGTCTTCGCCTCGCCCGCCCACGTCGCGTAGTGGTCGTCCGCCGAAGCGGACGCCTGCCACGCCTTGGTCAGGGAGGACGACAACTGGGCGTGCCGGGGCAGCTTGTCGAGGGTCAGTTCCTTGAGCCGGGTGACCATGTCGCGGCGCTGATCGGCCGCGCCCTGGAGGTCGCTGACGGCCTTGTCCAGGTTCTCGCAGGTCTTGATGGACTCGACCGCGCTGATCACCGCCGCCCGGCTGTCGTTGCTCTCGGCGAGGAGCTTGTCCAGCTCCTCGGCCTGGGGCTTGGCGGGGTCGGCCGGCTGCTCGTCCTCGCCCGGACCCGAGGGCGAGCTCTCCGACGAGACGGTCTGGTTGTTGTCCTGCTTCTTGGAGTCGTCCCCGCTCATCAGCCAGCCCGCGCCCAGTCCGAGGACGGCGCAGCCGACGACGACCGCGGCGATCAGCGGGATCGGTGAGGACTTGCGGCGCCCGGCGGCCCGGCCCTGCGGGCCCGACGGCTCCTGCGGGCCGCGCGGCGGCTGCCCGTACGGAGGCGGTGCGCCGCCCTGTCCGTAGCCCTGCCCCGGCCCCTGCTGCGGGTGACCCTGCCGGCCGCGGCCCTGTGGACCGCCCCTGCCCCGGCCGGGACCGGCGCCCGGACCCGCGGCCGGGTCGAACTGCGGCAGCTGCTGCGTCGCGTCCGGGACCTGGCCCGCGCCGGGGTCCTCGCTGCGGAAGAGGCTGTCGAACTCGGCGGGCGGCTGGCGGTCGCCGGGGTCGCCGGGCCTGATGCCGTACGGCGCGCCGGGGGGCGCGGCCGGGATGTCCCCGGGGCCCTGCGCGGGGACGGGCGCGATGAACTGCGTGGCGTCCGTGTCCGACGTGGCCCCGGCGGGCGGGGACGGCTGGACGGTGCCGAGGTACTGGGTGGACTCGGCCGGGCTCTCGGGCGGCAGCCCGCCGGGGTTCCGGCCCTGGTGGTACTGCGGCGGCACCGGCGGTATGTACTGCGTCGCGTCGGCGGCCCCGGCCGCGGGCACCGGCGGTATGTACTGCGTCGCGTCCGCGCTGCCGAGAGGGCCGCCGGGGGCGGCCGGGGGCGGCGTCTCGGCCGGCAGGGGCTGCGCACCGTACGTGCCCCCCTGCGGCGCTCCGTACTGCTGCTGCGGCGGCTGTGCCTGCGGCAGGGGCTGCGCCTGGGGCTGCGCGGGCGGCAGCGGCTGCTGGTACTGCTGCTCTTGCTGCTGAGGGGGCTGGTACTGCTGCTGGGGCGCCTGCGGGTAGCCGTAGCCCCCGCCTCCGTACGCTCCCGTCGCGTCGTACGACCCGTGGGCGCCCGGATCCGGCTGCTGCGCCTGCGGTGGCGGCAGTTGATGCCCCTGCGGCTGTCCTTGCGGCTCCGGCTGAGGCGCCCCCGGCCCCCAGGGCTGCCCCCACGGCTGACCGCCCGCCGGGGCGGACTGGTCGGCGGCCGGGGCGCCGGGGATCAAGGGGGGACCGCCGTCGGCGGGCAGCACGATGCCTTCGTGCGCGGGCCGAGCGGCAGGCGACTGCGACTCGTCCCTTTGTCCGCTTTGCGTCACCGGGACTCCTAGTGTGGACCTACGGAATCGTCAGTTCACGCTACCGGGTGAATCAGGAGCCCTGCTACGCGCCCGGAATCAGTCACAGCCACCCGTGTTCAAGACACCCGCCGGCGATGCGGACCAATCGGACCACCGTGCGCGGCTGCCGGTGACCGCCGGAGACCTTCCGCGAACGCCGGGGCCGGCCCGTCCGCCCCGGTCACGGACCCGCCGCCCGAGCCGCGCCCCGTCCCACCGACGCCACACCGGCCCCGTGGTCAACACGGCGCAACGGCCGCCCGATGGCTGTCAGACGCTCCGGCGAACGCCGTACAGCCGCGCTCCGGGCCGAAGTTGTAGCAAAGCCGTGTCACGCGGCCTGCGTCTCCAGCCGCGCGCTGAACTCCCGTACCGCGGGCTCCGCCCCGTACGGCTCCAACCGCTGCTGGAGATCGTCCAGATACTCCGCCCCCCTGCTGGAACGCAGCGTGCCCAGCAGCTCCGCCGCGCGCGTGCCCGTACGGCACGCCTCCTCCACCTCGCGCTGCTGGACCTGTGCCGTCGCCAGCAGCACCAGGCCGATCGCGCGCCGTCTCGACCGGGCCTCCGGATGCCCCGCCAGTGAGTCGGACGCGTGGCGCGCCGCCGCCTCGGGCTGGCCCAGGTCGCGGTAGCAGTGGGCCAACTCGTCGGCCAGATAGGCATGGTCGTAGTGCGCGATCCACACGGGGTCGTCCCCGCTCTCCGGATCCGCGTGCTCCAGCGCGGTGAGCGCCCGGCCCGCGACCGCGTGGCACTGGCTCACATCGCCCATCAGCGCGTGCCCCCGTGCCTCGGCGGCCAGGAACATGGCCTGCGCCCTGGGGGTGACATGTCCCCGCGCGCCTTCCTGCGCGGCCCGCGCCAACTGGGCGATCTCGCGCGGGTTCCCGAGCTGGGCCGCGAGATGGCTCATGGACGCGGCGAGCACATAGCCGCCGTATCCGCGGTCCCCGGCGGCCTGCGCGAGCCTCAGCGCCTGGATGTAGTACCGCTGGGCGAGCCCCGGCTGACCGGTGTCCACCGCCATGTACCCCGCCAGCTCGGTGAGTCTGGCGACGGCGGCGAAGAGTCTGCGGCCGACCGCCTCCGGGTACGACCCCGAAAGCAGGCCCGACACCACGCTGTTCAGATAGTGCACGACGACCGGGCGGACGTGGCCGCTGCCGAACCGGTGGTCCAGCTCGACCAGGGCGGATGTCATGGCGGCGACCGCCGCCACGTCCGAATCCCCCACCCGCGCACCGGTGTTGCGGGCCACCGACGCGTCCGCGCCGGTGATCAGCCAGTCCCGGCTCGGCTCGACGAGCGCCGACGACGCCACCGCCGCTCCGGTCAGGAAGTCGCGTCTGCCCACGTCGCTGCGCCACAACTCGCAGACCTGCTCGATCGCGCCGACGACCGTCGGCGAGAACTGGAGTCCGATGCCCGAGGCGAGATTCTTGCCGTTGGCCATCCCCAGCTCGTCGATCGTGACCGTGCGCCCCAGCTTGCGGCCCAGCGCCTCGGCGATGATCCCGGGGGCCCGGCCGCGCGGCTGCTGGCCACGGAGCCAGCGGGCGACGGACGTCTTGTCGTAGCGGAGGTCGAGGCCGCGTTCATTTCCGACCATGTTCACCCGGCGGGCGAGGCCGGCGTTGGAACAGCCCGCTTCCTGGATGAGTGTTTGCAGCCGTTCGTTCGGCTGACGGGCGACGAGAGGTCTGGCTGCCAATGGATACCCCCTGTGGCCGCGGTGATCGACTGAGCGATCACTGCCCGGCGGAAACGCAGTAAATGCGTGCGATGGTCGAAATCAGCAATCTTCGGTAACTTTCGGGAAACGCCGCCCGCTTGGCACCGAGATGTGTGTGATCCGCCTCATGCCTCGCGCCTCCCCGATGGCAACCCCCGGTCACCGGTTGTGGTTACCCATCGACACGCCGCAACCTCACGCGCGCCCCCGCCCATGCACCAGTGCGCCCCGCGTGCGCGATCGATGCGCCGCCGCGACGCTCCGCGGCGCCCGTAACCCGGGGTGCGGGCGGGAGTTGTGCTCATCGTGGACAAGACCATCGGAGTGACGGGCGTCACGGACGCCGCGCAGATCCCCCAGCAGCGGGGCGAGCCGCTGCTGGACAGCGCCGTGCGGTACGCGCAGGAGCGGCACTGGGACGTGTTCCCCGGCACCTGGCTGGAGGCGGTGGACGGCAGGGAGCGCTGCTCGTGCGAGCGTTCCGACTGTCCGGCCCCCGGGGCGCATCCGACGAGGCCGGACTGGGCGACGCAGGCGACGGGCAGCGGCGTAGCCGCGCGCAGGCTGTGGTCGAAGCAGCCGCGCTCCTCGGTCCTGCTGCCGACGGGCCGCACGTTCGACGCCCTCGACGTGCCCGAGTCGGCGGGGTTCCTGGCGCTCGCCCGGATGGAGCGGATGGGGACGACGCTCGGTCCCGTCACCCGCACCCCCGAGCGCCGGATGCTCTTCTTCGTGCTGCCCGGCGGCTCGGTCAAGGTGGACGACCTGGTGCGGAGGCTGGGCTGGTCGGCCCCGGCGATCGACCTGGTGGCGCGCGGCGAGGGCCACTACGTCGCCGCCCCGCCCACCCGTGTCGGCGGTTACGGCGCGGTGCAGTGGGTCCGGCGGCCCACCCCGCCGAACCGCTGGCTCCCCGACGCGGAGGAGCTGATCAGCCCGCTGGCGTACGCCTGCGGCCGCGACGCGGCGGCCGCACGGGCCCGGCGGACCTGAGGACCCCGCTCGGGGGTCGTCCTATGGTGGGTCCTCCCGACATCTCGAAGAGGAACACCGAAGGGCAGTGCGGCATGCCGGATCACGTACCGGACCGAGCGGCGGAGCAGACAGGGCGACAGACGGCGGCCGGGCGGCCCGCCGCCCGGCGGGAGGCGCGGGATGCGGCGCCGGACACGGCGGGCGGGGCGCGTACGGAGGCGCCGCCCGCCGTACGCGTGGAGGGGCTGTGGAAGCGCTTCGGTGAACAGGTCGCCGTCGCCGGGATCGATCTCGATCTGCCCGCCGGCCAGTTCGTGGGTCTCGTCGGCCCGAACGGCGCGGGCAAGACCACCACGCTCTCCATGGTGACCGGCCTGCTGCGGCCGGACATGGGCAGGGTCCGGGTCGCCGGGCACGACGTCTGGGGCGATCCGGTCGCGGTCAAGGCCAGGATCGGCGTACTGCCCGAGGGGCTGCGCCTGTTCGAGCGGCTCTCCGGGCGCGAACTCCTCGGATACACCGGCCGGCTGCGGGGGCTGCCCGGTGACGAGGTCGACAAGCGCGCCACCCAGCTCCTGGACGTACTGGACCTGGCGGGCTCGCAGCACAAGCTCGTCGTGGACTACTCGACCGGTATGCGCAAGAAGATCGGCCTGGCGTCGGCGCTGCTGCACAACCCCGAAGTCCTGTTCCTGGACGAGCCGTTCGAGGGCGTCGACCCGGTGTCGGCGCAGACGATCCGCGGTGTCCTGGAGCGCTACACCGAGTCCGGCGCGACCGTCGTGTTCTCCAGCCATGTGATGGAACTGGTCGAGTCGCTGTGCGACTGGGTCGCGGTGATGGCCGCGGGCCGTATCCGCGCGCAGGGGACGCTCGCGGAGGTACGGGGCGACGCGCCCTCGCTCCAGAGCGCGTTCCTCGAACTGGTCGGCGCGCAGGGCCGCGACACCGGCGAGTCCCTGGACTGGCTGGGCGGTGCCCGATGAGCGCGGAGGCACCGGCCGGCGGCACGGGTCTGTCCGGGACGCCGGGTGGCGCGGCATCCGCCGCTCCCGCCCCATCGGTCGGCCCCGCCGGTCCCGTCGGTTCGGGTACGACGCCCGTCGCCACCCTCGGCACCCGCGCCCTCGCCCCGGTCTTCGTGACGCTGAAGCTGTCGCTGCTGCGCAACGGGCTGCGGCAGTCCTCCGGCCGTACCGCCGCCTATGTGGCCTCCGTCGTCTTCGCCCTGCTCATCGCCGCGGGCCAGCTCCTCGGTCTGATCCTGCTGCGCGGGAACAGCGGCGCGGGCACCCTCGTCGTCGTACTGACCGCGATCGTGGCCCTGGGCTGGGCGATGCTGCCGCTGTTCTTCCCCAGCGGCGACGAGACACTCGACCCGAGCCGCCTGGTGATGCTGCCGCTGCGGCCCCACGCGCTGATCGGTGCGCTGCTCGCCGCGTCCCTGGTCGGTATCGGACCGCTGTTCACGCTCTGTCTGGTGCTGGGATCCGCGATCGCCGTCGCGCACGGCGGCGCCGCGATCGCGCTGTCGGTCGTCGTCGTACCGCTGACCCTGCTGGTGTGCGTGGCGCTGTCGCGTGCCGTGGCCGCGGCGAACATCCGGCTGCTGACCTCGCGCAAGGGCCGGGACCTGGCCGTGCTGAGCGGTCTGGTGATCGCCGTCGGGATCCAGTTCGTCAACTTCGGTGTGCAGAGGCTCAGCGAGGCGGGCGGGCTGTCGGCGCTCGACCCCGTGGCCGACGTCCTGCGCTGGCTGCCGCCCGCGTCGGCGATCGGCGCCGTGGACTCGGTGAGCGACGGCGCGTACGGATGGGCCGCCCTGCAACTGCTGCTGTCGCTGGCCGCGTTGGCCGCGCTCATGTACTCGTGGCAGCGCTCGCTCGTGAAGCTGATGACCGCCCCGGACGGCTCGACGATCGCCGCCGCCGGGCCGGCCCGCAAGGAGTCGGCTTCCGGGCTGGGCCGGCTGCTCCCCGAGGGGCGTACGGGGACGGTGATGCAGCGGAGCCTGTGGTACGTGTGGCGCGACCCCAAGACCAAGGCGGCGTGGATCACTTCGCTGGCGATCGGGCTGATCGTGCCGCTGATCAACGCCCTCCAGGGCAACGGCTCGATCTATCTCGCGTGCTTCGCGGCGGGGATGCTCGGCATCCAGATGTACAACCAGTTCGGGCAGGACACCTCCGCGTTCTGGATGGTGGCCCTGACGATCTCCTCCACCCGTGACGCGTATCTCGAACTGCGGGCGAGGGCCTTCGCCCTGCTGGTGATCACCCTGCCGTACTCGGCCCTGGTGACGATCCTGACGGCCGCGCTGCTCGGCGACTGGCGGGCGCTGCCCGAGGCGCTCGGGCTGTCCTTCGCGCTGCTCGGCGCGATGATGGCGACGGGCGCCGTGGCCTCGGCCCGGTTCCCGTACTCGATCCCGCAGGACAGCGCGTACAAGAACGTCGCTCCGGGGCAGGGCGGGCTCGCGTGGATCTCGATCCTCGGCGGCATGCTCGGCGGCGCGCTGCTGTGCGCGCCGGTGATCGGGCTGACGATCGGCCTGCACGTGTCGGGCGCTGAGGGCCTGACGTGGCTCGTGCTGCCGGCGGGGACCGCGTACGGCGCGCTGATCGCGTGGGCCGGGGTGAAGGTGGCGGCGCCGCAGACGGCGTCGAGGCTGCCGGAGATCCTGACGGCGGTCAGCAAGGGCTGACCGCCCCCGCAGGCGGGAGAAGTGACCGCCGGGGCGCCCCGGCCGAGGCGCCCCGGCGGCCTGCCCGCTCGGACCGCGCGCGGCGCCGCGGACCGACGCGGTCCTGCTCGGCCGTCTCGGCCACCACCCGGTCTCCGAGGCCGTGCGGCACAACCGCCCCGGGGCCGATCCAAGGAGACCGCGTCGTCTTAAGCTCGCCGGTATGACTGTTTCTCTCAGCGCCGCCGCCCGGAAGATCCTCGACGGCCGCAATCCGGCCGTCCTGTGCACCGTCAACCCGGACGGCGGTCCGCAGTCCTCGGTGGTCTGGGTCGGTACGGACGGCGACGACCTGGTCATCTCCTCGCAGGCGGGCCGTCGCAAGGTGACGAACCTGGCCGGTGAACCGAGGGTCAGCCTCAGCGTGTTCGACATGGCCGACCCGGAGCGGTACGTGGAGGTGCGCGGCACGGCCACCGTCAGTGAGGACATCGGTCGGCGGACAGCCGTCGCGCTCGCCGAGGAGTACGAGGGCCCCGGCGCCGGGCAGGAGTATCTGAACCTGCCGCCCGACGTCGTACGCGTCACGATCCGGATCACCCCGGAACGGCTCACGGGCAACTCGGCGGCCTGACGCGGCAGTCCGCCCGGCATGCGCGGACCGCCCGGTCGCCGTCCCCGGCTACGCCGTCAACGCGCCGTCCAGGAACGGCTCTATCGCGGCGTGCCAGGCGTCCGGCCGGTCGTAGTGCGCGAGATGCCCGGCGTCCGTCACCTCCGCGTACCGCCCGTGCGGCAGGACGCGGACCATCTCCTGCGCCTCCGCGCGGCCCAGCTCGCCGTCCAGGCCCCGCACGACCAGCGTGGGGCAGCGGACCTGCGCCAGCTCCTCCCAGTGCGCGTCGTGCACCCAGGTCTCCCGGGAGACGAGCATCTGGCGGCGGGAGAAGACCGGCCGCCAGCCGTCGGCGCGCTCGGCCATCACCTCGGCGAAGTACTCGCCCCGGCCCGGACTCGGCCGCTCCAGCCACGGGTCGTCCTCGGCGAACCACTTCCGCACGTCGGCGAGCGTCGCGAACGGGACGGGCCAGGTGCGGAACCAGTCGACCCACTCCCGCTGCGACGCCGCCCCCAGCGCGGACGCCCGCATGTCGCAGATGATCAGCGCACCGACCAGGTCGGGACGCTTCGCCGCCAACTGCCAGGCGGTGAGCGCCCCCATGGCGTGGCCGACGAGGGTGACGGGCGCCAGGCCGAGCTGTTCGATCGCGGCCTCGGCGTCCGACACGTACGCCTCGCGTGTGTACGGCGCTTCGGGCGGCTTGTCGCTGCGGCCGTGGCCCCGCTGGTCGAGCGCGACCGCCCGGTGACGCCCGGACAGCCGGCGCGCGGTGGCCGCCCAGTGCGAGGCGCGGCCCATCAGTCCGTGGAGCAGCAGCACGCCGGGGGCGGGTCCGGTCCCGGCCGGCTCCTTGGGAGGATCGGCGAACTCCCAGGCAGCGAGCCGCAGCCCGTCGAATCCGGTCACATCGATGCGCTGCACCATGTGTCCTGGCACCCCCTTCGGTCCTGAGTGGTCGAGTCGATGGCACCGGCCCGATGCCGTGCCGTTCGATGCCGTGCCGTTCGTTGTGCCGTTCGGTCGCACGACTCCCCCAGGCTATCGAACTCCCATTCGAAAACTGGGTCCTGGCGCGCAACACCGCTCGTACGAGTGACGGTGGTCAAGGATTGTCCGAAGCGCCGGAGGGGAGATCTTCTCCAGGAGGCGGACCACTCGGGGATGAGGGTTCGCGGGGACCGACCCTGGGAGCTCGGGGCTCCGGGTCGGAACAGGGGAGGACAGGCCCCGGCGCCGCAAAGCGCCGGGGCCCTTACCGCGCGCGGCGGGCACAGCGAAAAGCATCAGGCGCACAGCCCCGCTCCCTCCTCGGCCGCGGAACGAGGTCCGCCACCGCTGCCCTCAGGTCATATGCCCCTCGACAAGCCTGGCACGCGAATCGCCCGCCCGCTGCCATTCCGCCGGGATATTTGCATTCTCCGTCGCCAGGGGAACACTCTCCGCAGCCGTCACCGGGCAGCCCCGACCCGCCGCCCGTGCGCGGGGCGGCCGGAGCGCTGAGCCGAGGTCCGGGACCGGTACGGGTCCCGGAGACCCCGGTAGGTCAGCGCTTGGCGACGAAGACGTGCGAGGCGACCTCGGAGTCCAGCTCTGCGGCCTCTCCGCTGCTGCCCACGAGCACCCCGCCCACCGGCGACTCCGTCACGCTCACCACGGAGCCGGGCTGCACGCCCGCCCGCCGCAGGGTGTACATCAGCTGGGCGTCCGTCTGGATCGGCTCGCCGATCCGCCGCACCACGACCGTCTTGCCCTCGCTGCCCGGGTCGAGATCGGCCAGGCTGACCATGCCCTCGTCGAGGAAGGGGTCGGCCTCCTTCTTCTCGCCCAGCTCCTCCAGGCCCGGGATCGGATTGCCGTACGGCGACTCCGTCGGGTGCCGCAGCAGCTCCAGCACCCGCCGCTCCACCGCCTCGCTCATCACGTGCTCCCAGCGGCAGGCCTCCGCGTGCACCTGCTCCCACTCCAGGCCGATCACGTCGACCAGCAGACACTCGGCGAGGCGGTGCTTGCGCATCACCCGGGTCGCGAGTCTGCGCCCTTCCTCGGTCAGCTCCAGATGCCGGTCGCCCGCGACCTGCACCAGCCCGTCGCGCTCCATGCGGGCCACGGTCTGGCTGACCGTCGGCCCGCTCTGATCCAGCCGCTCCGCGATCCGGGCGCGCATGGGGACCACACCTTCCTCTTCGAGTTCGAGGATGGTGCGGAGATACATCTCCGTCGTGTCGATCAGTCCGGACATACGTGCCCCTCGATGCTGTGACATGAAAACAACCGTGCGCTGGCCCCTGCTCAATTCTGACGCATCGCACCGACAACCGTGCCGTACGGGAAGCCGCCCATGAGGAAGCCGTATTGACACGGTAAAGGTCCAGACCGCAACGTGATCCGCGGCACAGGCATTCCCGCCCCCGTTCCCTGTCTGTTCCGCCCTCTTTCCCGCCCCCTACGGAAGGTCTCCCGATGAGCGAGAGCACGCTGGCCGGTCAGTTCTTCGGCGCCGCGATCGGTCTGCTGGAGCGCGTACGCGACGAGGAGGCCGCGAGCATCGAAGCGGCCGGCAAGGCGATCGCCGAGACGGTCGCCTCCGGCGGCCGTGTCTTCGCCTTCGGCGCCGGGCACTCCTCGCTCGCCGCTCAGGACGTCGTCTACCGGGCGGGCGGTCTCGCCCTCATGAACCTGCTCACCGTGCCGGGCGTGACGGGCGTCGACGTCATGCCCGCGACGCTCGGCTCCGCGCTGGAGCGGGTCGACGGCCTCGCGAGCGCGGTTCTCGACTCCAGCCCCGCGAAGGCGGGCGACGTCCTGGTGATCATCTCGCTGTCCGGGCGCAACGCGCTCCCGGTGGAGATGGCCCTCAACGCGAAGGCGCTGGGCCTGAAGGTGATCGGCGTGACATCGGTGGCGTACGCGACGCAGACCGGGTCCCGGCATGTGTCGGGCACGTACCTCAAGGACCACTGCGACATCGTCCTCGACAACAAGATCGCGGTGGGCGACGCGGAGCTGTCGGCGGACGGCATCGAGGCGCCGTTCGCGCCCGCGTCGACCGTCGTGACGAGCGCGCTGATGCAGGCCATGGTGGCGACCGCCGCGGGCGGCCTGGTCGAGCGCGGCATCGACCCGCCGATGCTGCGGTCGGGGAACGTGGACGGCGGGCACGAGTGGAACGGGCGCGTGATGACGGAGTACGGGGACCGGATCTTCTACCGGCACTGAAACCCGGCGCCCGGCACCTGGGGTCCGGCACCGGTACGGCCGCGCCTCATCACCCGGGCCCGGCCTCCGGCCGCGTCTCCTCCGCCCGGAGCAGGTCCAGCGACGCCGCCATGCGGGCCGTCACGTCCTCCGCGTACACCGCGTCCTGGCGTTCGAACGACGGGCGGCTGGCACCCCGCAGGAACGTGACCACGCCCAGGGTCCTGCCCCGGCTCCGCAGCACCGTGCAGAGCGCGTGCACGGAGTCGGGCGGCCACTGGCGGGAGACCGACCAGGTCGGGGTGGTCGAGGCCCCCGAGGGGGCGCTCGCGCGCACCGAGCCCGTGCGGGCCACCGCCTGGAGGGCCGGATGCCCGTCCCGGTACCGCACGGGGATCCCGCCCGCCGCCACCGGCAGACAGGGGCCGACCGAACCGCCCGGCGTCGCCGCCACCCGTACGAGGCGGGTCGGCGGGTCACCGGACCACTTGTCACCGTGGGACCTGCCACCGGGCGCGGTCGCCGCGCCCGGGTCGCCGTGCACCAGATCGATCAGCGCGTGGTCGGCGAAGCCCACGAGCGCGAAGTCCAGACAGACCGTCGCCGCCTCCATCGGGCTCTCGCACTCACCCGCGGCCCGCCCGGCGCGATGCAGCTGGCTGGAGCGGAAGCGCAGCTTGTCCGCCTCCTGCGCGGCGAGCCTCGCCTCCGTGACGTCCTGGAAGAGCCAGCCGATGCCCAGCGGCACCGGTTCCTCGGCGAGCGGGGACGCGAGCCGCAGGAAGCCGCTGCGCCAGCAGCGCCGCCGCTCACCGCCGTCCGCCTTGCGCAGCGTCACCCACAGCTCGGCGAGCGCCCGCGGCGCACCCTCCGCCAGTACGTGGTGGAGCGCGCCCTCCAGCTCCTCCACGCCCTGTACGACGGTCTCGCCCAGGGGCCGTCCGAGCAGCGCCGTACGGTTCGAGCCGAGCGCACGCGCGGCGTGCCCGTTGACGACCGTCGGCCGCAGGTCCACGTCGACCAGCACCACGCCCCACAGCGCGTCGTCGAACAGCGCCTCGCTGAGCGCGATGGACCGCTCCAGGTCGATCTGCGCGTGCACCTCGCCGAACGCGCAGTACACCCCGGCGGGGCCGCCGTCCGCGCCGCGCACCCCCGCCGACTGGGTCCGTACGAGGACACGGCCGCCGTCCTTGCGCAGCAGCGCGAACTCGTGGACCAGCCGTCCGGGCACCTCCATCGCCGACATCAGCCGCCCGTGCACCTCGTCGGCGTCGGCGCTGCGCACGGCCCAGCCGGCGAATCCGCGCCGGCCGACGGCCTCCTCGGCGGACCAGCCGAGTATCCGCTCGGCCTCGCGGTTCCAGTGCGTTATGACGCCGTCGGCGTCGAACGCGCACAGGGCGGCGTCCATCCCGTCGAGCAGCGCGGCGAGCAGATCGGCCCCGGGCCCGCTGTCGGGGCCCACCGCCCCGGCCTCGCCGGACTCCGGCTCGTCGGGGCCGGGCGGGCGAGCGGTCTCACTCCGGGAAGCACTCATCCCTGGCACCCCCTGCCGGCTGCTTGGTCACACCTACGACCATTCAACTCGAACGTGACCCAGCACACACCTTGTTCCGGGAAATCGTTGTGCGGTGGAAATCCAAAATAATCACTTGTGGGTCGCGGGAGGGCTTCCTAGGCTGGTGAGCACACTAGAAGGGAGGTGGTTCGGAAGTGATTTCAATCCGGACAAGTGAGGTGGCTGCGGGCTGACGCCCGTCGTCGCACACGTGCGGTGCCGGTGAACCACCGGCCCAATCCAAGCAGTCACCCGACCCGCGTGCTCGCCGGTAAGTCCGGCCGGCTCCTCCCCGGAGGAACCTGAGCACGCGGGTCGTCTGCGTTCGGTGGTCCGCGTTCGGTCGTCCGTGTTCCCGGTCGCCCGCCTTCACCCAGGACGCCGCGTCACGGGCAGAGCCGCTCCACCCGCCAGCCGTCGGACTGCGGCTCGCGGACGTAGCGCAGCCGGTCGTGCAGCCGGTTCTCGTGGCCCTGCCAGAACTCGACGGTCTCCGGGACGACCCGGACGCCGCCCCAGTGCGGAGGGACCGGGACCTGCTCGTCGGGCCCGTAGCGGCGGCCCAGCTCCTCGTACCGTTCGAGCAGTTCGGCGCGCGAGCCGATCGGCGTGGACTGGTCGCTCGCCCACGCGCCGAGCTGGGAGCCGTGCGGGCGGGTGCGGAAGTACGCGGCCGTCTCCTCGCGGCCGACGCGGTCCGCCGCACCGGTGACAACCACCTGGAGGGCCAGCGCGTGCCAGGGGAAGAGCAGGGCGACGTAACCGTTCGCCGCGATCTCCCGGCCCTTGCGGGATCCGTAGTTGGTGTAGAAGACGAAGCCCCGCTCGTCGTAGGCCTTGAGCAGCACCGTGCGCGACGACGGGCGGCCGTCGGGCGTCGCGGTGGAGAGGACCATCGCGTTCGGCTCGTGCAGACCGCCGGCCACCGCGTCCTTGAACCAGCGCGCGAACTGCTCCATCGGCCCGGGTGCGAGGTCGCTCTCCAGGAACGCGGTGCCGCGGTACTGCTCGCGCATCACGGCGGGGTCCGGGGTCGCTGAGGGGTCGGGGGCCGCGGAGGGCGGGATGTGAGGCACGCGACCCATCCTCGCCCAATGCCGGGACCGTGTCATGGTTGATTCATTGTCCGGGTTGGGCAGGACGGTGAGTACGGATGACCGTTCCGGACCGCGAGTCGTAGGACAACGACCGGGGATCCGTATCGGCGCCGACAACTTCTGACATCGGATCGCGGGCCGTAGGCCGTAAGCCGTCTCCCGGTTCAGCCGCACGCTTCCACGCCCGTCACACCAGAGGAGCCGCCTGATGTCCGATTTCGTACCCGGACTCGAGGGAGTCGTCGCTTTCGAGACGGAGATCGCCGAACCGGACAAGGAGGGCGGCGCCCTCCGTTACCGGGGCGTCGACATCGAGGATCTGGTCGGCCACGTGTCCTACGGGAACGTGTGGGGCCTGCTCGTCGACGGCGCCTTCAATCCGGGGCTGCCGCCCGCCGAGCCCTTCCCCATCCCCGTCCACTCCGGCGACATCCGCGTCGACGTGCAGGCGGCGCTCGCGATGCTCGCCCCCGTCTGGGGCCTCAAACCGCTCCTCGACACCGACGAGGCGACGGCGCGCGACGAGCTGGCTCGGGCCGCCGTCATGGCCCTGTCGTACGTGGCGCAGTCGGCACGCGGCCAGGGCGTGCCGATGGTGCCGCAGAGCGAGATCGACAAGGCGGAGTCCGTCGTCGAGCGCTTCATGATCCGCTGGCGCGGTGAGCCCGACCCGCGGCACGTCAAGGCGGTCGACGCGTACTGGACGTCGGCGGCCGAGCACGGCATGAACGCCTCGACGTTCACGGCCCGCGTCATCGCCTCCACCGGCGCGGACGTCGCCGCGGCCCTCTCGGGGGCCGTCGGCGCCATGTCCGGGCCGCTGCACGGCGGCGCCCCGTCGCGGGTCCTCGGCATGATCGAGGAGATCGAGCGGCTGGGCGACGCGACGGCGTACGTGAAGCAGGCGCTCGACAAGGGCGAGCGGCTGATGGGCTTCGGCCACCGCGTCTACCGGGCGGAGGACCCGCGCGCCCGCGTGCTGCGGCGTACGGCGAAGGAGCTGGACGCGCCGCGTTTCGAGGTCGCCGAGGCGCTGGAGAAGGCGGCGCTGGAGGAGCTCCACGCGCGCAGGCCGGACCGGGTGCTGGCGACGAACGTGGAGTTCTGGGCGGCGATCATGCTCGACTTCGCCGAGGTGCCCGCGCACATGTTCACGTCGATGTTCACCTGCGCGCGTACGGCGGGCTGGTCGGCGCACATCCTGGAACAGAAGCGGACGGGCCGGCTGGTGCGGCCCTCGGCGCGGTACGTGGGTCCGGGGTCGCGGGACCCGCGCGAGATCGAGGGGTACGACGACATCGCGTCCTGACGGACGGCCCGGACGCCGGAGGGCTCCGCGTGTCGCGCGGTGCCCTCCGGCGGATCCGGTCCGGATCCGGTCGGGTCGGCCCTCCCCGTCAGCCCAGCACCGTTTCCAGGATCCTCGCCCACTGCGCGACCACCCGGTTCCGCCGCTGCGTGTCGTCCGTCAGCAGGGTGGCGAGGCCGAGGCCGCGCGCCATGTCCAGCAGGCCCTGGACCGTCTCCCGAACGCCGGGGACCGACTCGTCCGCGCCCAGCAACTCCACGGTCATACGGTGCGCCTCACGGCCGACCCGCGCTTCGAGTTCGGTGACACGGGGCCGCAGTTGTTCCTCGTCGGAGGCGGCGACCCACAGATGCAGCGCGGCCCGGAACAGCGGCCCGGTGTAGAGCGTGACGACCGCCTCGACCACCTCACGGCGGTGGGTCGGCCCGCTCGGCGCGAGCGCGCGCAGGGCGGTGGAGCGTTCCTCGGCGACGTACTCGACGGCCGCGGTGAACAGGTCCTCGCGGGTGGGGAAATGGTGCTGCGCCGCGCCCCGCGACACCCCGGCGCGTTCGGCGACGACGGAGACGGTGGAGCCCGCCCAGCCGTGTTCGGCGAGACACGCGACGGCGGCCTCCAGCAGCCGCCGGCGGGTGACGCGGCTCCGGTCCTGCTTGGGCTCCTTGGAGGTGGTCACCGCACCCATGCCGCGTCCCGCCGTTCGAGGAACGCCGACATCCCCTCGCGGGCCTCGGCCGTGGCGAAGAGGGACGCCGAGCGCTGGACGAGATCCTCCGCGTACTGGTCGAAGGTCTCCAGCACCCGCGCGCTCAGCAGCTTCTTGGACTCGGCCAGACCCTGCGGGGAGCCTCTGCGAAGGGCTTCCAGGACCGGGGCGAGCGCGCTGTCCACGTCGTCGGCGGCCTCGGTGACGAGCCCGTCGGTGACTGCCTCGGCCGCGTCGAAGGTCTCGCCGGTGAGGTAGTGGCGGGCGGCGGCGCGCGGTGTCATCCGGGGCAGCAGGGGCATCGAGATCACTGCGGGCGCGACTCCGATCCGTACCTCGGTGAAGGCGAAGTCCGAGTCGGTGGAGGCGATCACGATGTCGCAGGCCCCCAGCAACCCGAGCCCCCCGGCCCGGACATGGCCGGTGACACGCGCCACGACGGGCTTGGGGTGCTCCACGATCTGCCGCAGGAGGGCGACGAAGGTGTACGGGTTCGGCGGCTCCTTCAGATCGGCGCCGGCGCAGAAGGTGCCGCCGGTGTGGCTGAGCACCACGGCGCGTACGGAGGGGTCCTTGGCGCACCCGGTGAGCGCGTCGGCCAGCTCGCCCACGAGCCGTGCGGACAGGGCGTTGCGCTTGGCCGGCGCGTCCAGGGTCAAGGTGGTGATGCCGCGCTCGTGCGCGGTCGCGACGAGCGTCACGTGGTCTCCGTCTCCCGTTCGCGGGCTGGTGTGCGAGGGTTCAGAGAGTGGCAGCGTGCGCCGAATCAATCAAGCGCGCATGCATGATTCCGGTGGTCGCGGCAGTCGCGGGCAGTTGCTCGGCTCAGTCGCAGAAGGCTTCGTCCAGGAGCGCGTGGACGGCGTCGGCCGGGTCAGCGGGGCGGTTAGACGTGAGCCCGACCGTGGCTTGGCGGCGCCCGTCCTCCGTGGAGTACGACCAGGCCTGGTAGGCCAGGGCGTCGCCGTCGTTGCCGTACACACGGACCCCGCACGCGGTGTCGTACCAGTCCAGACCCAGTCCGTACGTCGCACCCTCGGCACCGGGCTTCTTCGTCTCCGCCGGCAGGTGGTCGGAGACCAGACCCGTCGAGCAGCGCGGCGACGAAGCGGTTGAGGTCGCGGGTCGTGGAGATCATGTCGCCGGCCGTGCCGAACAGGGACGGATTCATCTCCGTGTAGTCCGTGGGGTGCGCCGTACCGCCGGGCTCGACGGGCAGATAGGCGCGGGGACGCGGCTGGGGCACACGCGGGGACGTGTCCGGCACCGACGTTCCGCGCAACCGCAGCGGCTCGATGATCCGTCGCTCGATCTCTTCGGCGTACGACTGGCCGGCCGCCTTCTCGATGATCCGGCCGAGGAGGAGGTAGCCGGTGTTGGAGTACGAGTAGCGCGACCCCGGCGGGTCGACGGACGGCGCATTGGCCACCGCCCGCCGCACCAACTCGTCGGGGGTCCAGGTCCGCCACCGGTTGGCCACGAACTCCTGGCCCGGCGGCATCGGCAGCGTGCTGACGTAGTCGTACACCCCACTGGTGTGGTTGAGCAGCTGCCGCACGGTCATGCCTTCGCCGGCCGGTAGGACTCCGGGCAGCCACGACTCGACGGTGTCGTCCAGCCCCAGCTCGCCCTCTTCTACGAGTTGCAGAACGACGGTGACGACGAACGTCTTGCTGATGCTGCCGACCCGGAAATGGCCGCGGGCCGGCACGGCACGCGTCGTACCCAGCTCGGCGACCCCGCTGGTGCCGCGCCAGACGCCGTGTTCGTCCCGCACCTCCGCCAGGGCCCCGACGGCGCCGACGTCCACGACGTGGTCCAGCCGCTCCTGCAACGTCTTTCGATCCGCGCCGTGTTCGGCGGGCGCGGCGGAGGCGGCGGTGCCCGCCACGATCACCGCGACGGCGGCGGGCGCGCTCACCCACGCCCGTTGGGCACGCATCATCCCGACCTCCGTGATCAGTGTGTACGGCACGGTGCACGCCGTACGACGAGCCTGCCGGAGGCGCGGGGCCGCCACGAGGGGGCGCGTTGCCGTATCCGGCCGGGGGTTATCCCCACCCTCGGCCGCCAATGCGCCCTGCACGAACCGGGCATCGTTCCCTACGGTTGGAGGACGAACGTATGCGTTCTGGAGGCGAGCATGGATGCGGTAACAACGGCCAAACACCGTACCCCCATCAGCGACGACGGCCACCAGCCCAACCGGCCCATCCCACCGGCGCAGCCGACACCGCCGCCGCCTCCCCCTAAGAAGTAGGTGAAGTGGGCACACCAGCACGGTCGGCGGCCGACCTCACCGAGCAACTCCTAGCCGCGGTAGCCCAATTCATCGGCCCGGTGCCGTCCGCCTTCGACCGCGCGGTCCGCGCGGTCCCGAGGCATCTCTTTCTCCCTGCTGTCATCTGGCTGCGCGACGGGGAGGGCGGCTACCGGCCGTGCGACCGGGCCGCCGCCCCCGGCGAGTGGCTGAGCGCTGCCTACAGCGACGCTCCGCTCGTCACACAGCTCACCGACAAAGTACCTACCTCGTCCGCGTCCATGCCCTCCATGGTGCTCCGCATGCTCGCTCTGGCGGACCTGGACCGGGAGGCGGCAGGGCTCCGTGTTCTCGAACTCGGCGCGGGCACCGGGTTCAACGCGGCGCTGCTCTGCCACCTCTGTGACGATCAGGCCGTCGCCACCGTCGAGTTGGACCCCACGCTCGCCGCGGAGGCGGAGCGGAATCTGAAGGCAGTCGGCCACGCGCCGAAGGTGGTACGCGGTGACGCCGGGGCCGGCTGGCCGGCCGGGGCTCCGTACAAGCGGATCATCGCCACGTTCTCGGTCGACCGGCTCCCGTCGGCCTGGTTGGAGCAGACAGAACCGGGCGGCCGCATCGTCACCCCGTGGAACTCCGCCTGGTGCAGCGGTTACGGCACGCTGGTGCTGACGACGACACCGGACGGCGGCGGCGAAGGCCGGTTCCACGACTTCGCCTCGTTCATGCCGATGCGGGAGCTTGTCCCGTCGGCTACCGCGCCCGCCGACAACGGCGGTCCGCCCGAACCCCGGCATGTGACGTCCTCGGCCTTGTCCCCGTGGGCCGTCGCCGGAGGAAATCTGAACGCGGAGTTCCACGTCGGACTCACCGTTCCCGGAGCCTGGTTCGCCTGGGACGCGAGCGGCGAGCACGCTCCCGCACGGCTCGATGTAGCCGACGACACCGGGCCGTCCTGGGCCACGGTCGACTACGACGGACAACACGCCGACCGGTTCACCGTCACCCAGGCAGGTCCCCGGCGGCTCTGGGACGAGATCACGGCGGCTCACACCCGGTGGGAGAGCCTTGGCCGCCCGAGCGTCGACCAGTACGGCCTCACCGTGGATACGGCAGGGGCCCACACGGTGTGGGTGATACAGAGCGACGGCACCCGCGAACCGGCTTCACCGGAGCGGCACGGCCATTCGCCCGCCGCCGCCCCGCTCCCCGGCTGACGCCGCCGCAGCGCCGACTCTGTGAGGGCCGGGGGCACGTACGCGACATCAAGCGGTCCGACATCCGCACCCGGCGGGACGATCGCGTCGATCCGGTCGAGGAGATCGTCGTCCAGTGCGGTCGCCGCGCCCGCGAGCAGGTCGTCGAGGTGGACCATGGTGCGGGGGCCGATGACGGCCGCGGTGACACCGGGGTGGGTGATGGCGAACGCCAACGCCATGTGGGTCAGCGACAGACCGGCCTGCTCGGCGAGCGGGAGGAGTCGCTCGACGGCGTCCAGTTTGCGCTCGTCGGTCATGTGCTGGGGCACCCGGTGGATACGTGCGGCGTGTGCGTCGGACAGGCGGCCCTTACGGTGGAACCGGTGAGCAGGCCCATGGCCGGCGGGCTCCGGACCAGGGTGCCCATGCCGTAGCGCTCGCAGACCGGCAGCACCTCGCGCTCGATGGCACGGTTGAGGATCGAGTAGGGCGGCTGCTCGGTACGGAACCGCTCCAGCCCGCCGCCCTCGGCAGGTTCGACGCCGACATCGAGGGTGTCGGCGCCGCAGAACTCAAAGACGCCTTCGCCCGCCTGGCCCGCCGCTACACCGAGACCGCGACCGCGCCTTCCTCACCCCGGTGAACCGGGCACTGGCAAACGGGGCCGCCGCCTCGTACATCTGACGCGTCAGGCGCCCAACGCGCCGCGCTTCACGGCCGAGATGAAGGATCCCCAGCCGGACGCGTCGAACGCGAGCACCGGGCCGTGCGGGGTCTTGCTGTCCAAGATCGGAACACGGTCTACGGGTGCAGCATCACCTTCGTGTAGCCCTCGATCCGCTTGTCGAACTTGTCGTACGCCGACGGCGCCTGGCCCAGGGGCAGTTCGTGCGAGACGACGAAGCTCGGCTTCGCCCTGCCGTCGATGATCATGTCCCGCAGGAACCGGTTGTAGTTCTTCACGTTGCACTGGCCCGTGCCCATCCGCAGGCCCTTCTCGAAGAGCTTGCCGATGGCGACGAGCAGCATGCCCTGCTTGGCCTGCTCGTCCGGGCCTCCCGGGTCGGCCGGGACGTAGAGACCCGGTACGCCGAGCGCCCCGGTGGCGCGGACCGTTCCGACGAGGGAGTTCAGGACGGTCGCCGGCTCCTCGGTGTCCGTGCCGTGCGCCTTCGCCTGGTAGCCGACGGCGTCGATGCCCTTGTCCGTGCCGACGCCCTCGGTCTGTTCCTTGATCTGCTCGACCGGGTCGCCCTCGCCGAAGTTGATCGGCACCGCGCCTATCTCCTCGGCCTTCTGCAGCCGCTCGGCGACCCGGTCCACGACGAAGACCTTTCGCGCGCCGCGCAGCAGCGCCGAGTAGGCGGCCATCAGTCCGACCGGCCCGCCACCGTACACCGCGACGCTCTCGCCGGGGCGCACCTGGGCGAGTTCGCAGCCGTGGTAGCCGGTGGGGAAGATGTCGGCGAGCAGAATGAAATCGCTCTCGTGCTCCTGTCCCGGCGGCAGCTTCAGGCAGTTGAAGTCGGCGTACGGAACGCGCAGGTATTCGGCCTGGCCTCCCTTCCAGGGGCCCATGGACACGTAGCCGTAAGCACCGCCTGCGAAACCGGGATTGACCGTCGTGCAGAACGCGGTGAATCCGTCGACGCAGTTGGTGCAGAATCCACAGGCGACGTTGAAGGGCATGACGACACGGTCGCCCTTCTTGAGGCCGGTGACGCCCTCGCCGATTTCGTCGATGATTCCCATGTTCTCGTGGCCGAATACGATACCGGGCTCGGCTGCGGTGCGGCCCTCGTACATGTGCAGGTCCGAGCCGCATATCGCGGTCGTGCTGACCCGTACGATCACATCGTTCGGATGCTGGATGCCCGGCTTTTCGACGTCTTCCACCGCGACGCTGAAAGGTCCCTTGTAAACGACGGCTTTCATGCTGCCACCTCCGTCCGGCTGCGCACGTGTGTGATTGCCCCACCCGGCCTCACCCACCCCCGGCCGCCCCGCCCCGGCCGCTCTCCCCGCGTGACCCACCTCTCAATGGTTCTCCGCCCCGGCCGATGGGGCAAGTCGGCATTCTCCGGTAAATGGCCGCCCGGCGCCGTACCATGAAATGGAGAGGGTGACGAAACGTGTCCGCACAGCGACTGGGAACTCTGCTCGTCGCCGCGCCGGGGCTGTCCGGCACCGTTTATCCGCCCGGCACGACCGTGGCCGTCCACGGACGCGGCTCCACCGTGGACGCCTTCGTCAATGGAGACTGGCTCGCTCTGTCGTGGTGGGAGTTCTCCGACGGACTTCGCGAGGACATCGCGGACCGCTGACGCTCTCTGCGACCGGACGCATACGTCACGTCGGCGTTATCGTCTCCGGCTGCCTTTCGCGGTCCCTGAGTTCACGCCTGAGGATCTTGCCCGACGCGGCCCTCGGGACACCCTCGATGAATTCGACCCGGCGGACCTTCTTGTGCGGGGCGACGTGTTCCGCGACGTATCCCATGACGTCGGACTCGGTCAGTTCGGGCGCCGTGGGCCGGCGGACGACATACGCCTTCGGGATCTCGTTCCCGGCCTCGTCGTACACACCGATCACCGCGGCATCGGCTATCGACTCATGGGTCAGCAGCAGCGCTTCCAGGTCGGCGGGGGCGACCTGGAAGCCCTTGTACTTGATGAGTTCCTTCACGCGGTCGACCACGAACAGCCAGCCGTCGGCGTCGACCCGGCCGATGTCGCCGGTGTGCACCCAGCCTTCGGCGTCGATCATGTGGGCGGTCTCCTCGGGACGTCCGAGATAGCCCTTCATGACCTGCGGGCCGCGGATGAGGACTTCGCCGTCGGTGCCCACGGGGACGTCCGTGCCGGGGTCGTCGAGCGAGACGATACGCATCTCGGTGCTGGGCAGGAGCCTGCCCACGGCTCCGGCGGGCGGGTCGACGGCGTCCAGCGGGACGACGTGCGTGCCCGGCGACAGCTCGGTCATGCCGTACGCCTGCCGGACGGGCGGCAGCCCCAGCCGGGCCGAACAGGCTTCGGCGAGGCGGGCGTCGAGGGGCGCGGCGGCGCTGACGACGTAGTCGAGCGAGGACAGGTCGTAGCGGGCGACGGCCGGGTGCTTGGCGAGCGCGAGGACGATCGGCGGGGCGACGTACAGGCCGTTGATGCGGTGCGTCTCGATCGCGCCGAGGAACTGGTCGAGTTCGAAGCGCGGCAGCACGACGACGGTGGCGCCGGTCCGCAGTGGCGCGTTCATCAGGGCGGTGAGGCCGTAGATGTGGAAGAACGGGAGTACCGCGAGGATGCGGTCGCCGGGGCCCATGGGGATGACGGGGTCGAGCTGCGCCAGGTTGGTGGCGATGGAGCGGTGCGTCAGCATGACGCCCTTGGGGCTGGCGGTGGTGCCGGAGGAGTACGGGAGGGCGGCGATGTCCTCGGCGGGGTCGATGTCCACATCGATGTCCGCGTCGGCGGCGGGCCGTCCGGCGCCGTCGGCCGCCGGCCCGGTGGCGATCATGTCGAGTACGGAGCGGTGGCCCGGCGCCCGGTCGCAGACGAGGATCTCCTCGATGCCGCCGACCAACTCGGCCGATCTGCAGGCGACTTCGAGCAGCGGCGAGACGGTGACGATCCAGCGGGCCGAGGAGTCCCGCAACTGTTTCGCGAACTCCTCGGCGGTGGACAGCGGATGGACGGTGGTGACGGAGGCGCCGGCGCGGGTGGCCCCGTAGAACACGACCGGATACGCGACGGTGTTGGGGCTGTGCAGGGCCAGGACGTCGCCCTTGCGCAGACCGGCCGCGGTGAGCGCGGCGGCGGTACGGCGGTGGAAGGCGTCCAGTTGGGCATAGGTGACGGTCGTTCCGTCCGTACCGTCCACGAGGGCGACGGCCTCGCCGAACTCGGCCGCGCGGCCGAGTACCGCCTCGTGGATGGGCAGGTCGACCGGCTCGACATCCGCGTACTCGCTGTGAAAGATCATGAGGACGATCCCTTCGACGCGTGGACTGCCAGGTGCGTGGGACGGACAGAATGACCTGTCTCAGTACGACTTGGGGAGACCCAGGGACTGGTGGGACACGTAGTTCAGGATCATTTCGCGGCTGACGGGCGCGATACGGGCCACGCGAGACGCGGTGATGAGGGAGGCCAGACCGTACTCGCGGGTGAGCCCGTTGCCGCCGAGGGTGTGTACGGCCTGGTCGACGGCGCGTACGCAGGCCTCCCCCGCCGCGTACTTGGCCATGTTGGCGGCCTCGCCCGCGCCCGCGTCGTCGCCCGCGTCGTAGAGGTGCGCGGCCTTGCGCATCATCAGCCGGGCGAGTTCGATCTCGATGTAGGCCTGGGCGAGCGGGTGGGCGATGGCCTGGTGGGCGCCGATGGGCTGCTTCCAGACCTGCCGGGTCCTGGCGTAGTCGACGGCCTTGTCGAGGGCGTGGCGGCCCATGCCGAGGGCGAAGGCGGCGGTCATGACGCGTTCGGGGTTGAGGCCGGCGAACAGCTGGAGGAGTCCGGCGTCCTCGTCGCCGACGAGGGCGTCGGCGGGCAGCCGTACGTCGTCCAGCACCAGCTCGAACTGCTTCTCCACCGCCTGGAGTTCCATGTCGATCTGCGAGCGGTGGAAGCCCTGCGCGTCACGCGGGACGATGAAGAGGCAGGGCTTGAGGGAGCCTGTCCTGGCGTCCTCGGTGCGGCCGACGACGAGAGTGGCGTCGGTGATGTCGACGCCGGAGACGAAGACTTTGCGGCCGTTGAGTATCCAGCCGTCGCTGTCGTCCGCCCTGCGGGCGGTGGTGGTGATGCGGTGCGAGTTGGAACCGGCGTCGGGTTCGGTGATGCCGAAGGCCATGGTGCGGGAGCCGTCGGCGAGACCGGGGAGCCATTCGCGCTTCTGCTCCTCGGTGCCGAAGCGGGCGATGACGGTGCCGCAGATGGCGGGTGACACGACCATGAGGAGCAGGGGGCAGCCGGCGGCGCCCAACTCTTCGAGGACTATGGAGAGTTCGGCGAGGCCGCCGCCTCCGCCGCCGTACTCCTCGGGGAGATTGACGCCGAGGTAGCCGAGCTTGCCCGCCTCGCTCCACAGGGTGTCGCGGTCGAAGCCGCGGCCGTGCCGGCGGCCGAGGGCGGCGACGGCGGCGCGGAGATCCTGGTGTTCCTGCGTTTCGACGATGCTCATGTGTCCTCCTGGGCGGTGTCCGTGACTACGGCGAGGAGCGCGCCGACCTCGACCTGGCTGCCGGGGACGGCGTGGAGCGCGGTGAGCGTGCCGGAGGCGGGAGCGGTGATGCGGTGCTCCATCTTCATGGCCTCCAGCCAGATGAGCGGCTGCCCGGCGGTGACGGCGCTGCCCTCGCCGAGCCCGTCCGCGATCCGTACGACGGTGCCGGGCATGGGCGCGAGCAGCGAACCGGGCGCGGTGGCGGTCCGGGGGTCGGTGAAGCGGGGGTGGACGCGGAGCCGGTACGAGCCGGCGGGGCTGTCGACGTAGACGTGGTCGCCGTGTTCGGCGACGTCGAAGTGGCGCAGCACGCCGTCGACTTCGAGGCTGACGCGGTGGGGTGCGACGGCGACGGCGCGTACGGCGTCGTCCTCGACGCGGAACCCGTCGCGGGTGCGGTGGTAGCGGACCTCGTACTCGCCGTACGTCTTGGTCTGCGGCTGCGACGCGAGGTTCCGCCACCCGCCGAGGGGGTGGCCCCGGCGTACGGCGTCGGCGAGCGCGGCGGCGACGGCGGCGGGCCGTCCGGCGTCCTCGGCCGTCGGCCCGGTGAGCGCGCCGAGGTGGCGTTCGTAGAACCCGGTGTCGAGCCGCCCGCCGGTGAAGTCCGGGTGGAGCAGGGACCGTACGAGCAGTTCGCGATTGGTGACCGGCCCGTGCACACGCGCCCGCCGCAGCGCGCCGGCCAGCACTCGCACGGCCTCGGCACGGGTGGGTGCCCAGGCGACGACCTTGGCGAGCATGGAGTCGTAGTGCACCCCGACGCTGTCCCCGGACCCGTACCCGGTATCGACCCGCACACGGGGGTGCCCACCGCGCCCGACGAGCGCGGGTTCCGGTGCGTCCGGGGCGACGCGGGGGCCGGGGCCGCCGGCCCCGCCGATGTCGGCCCCGGTGCGGCCGAGGCCGCCGGAGGCGGGACCCGTCGCGCCCGCGCCGGAGGCGCCCGGACCGGGGTGGCCCGTCCCGGCCCAACCGCCCGCGCCCGCAGTCCGGGCGACCCGCGGCTCGTTCGCGCCGGAGGCGCCCGGACCGACCGCCCCCGTCCCGCCCGCGCCCGGCGCGTCGATCCGGCCCGGATCGACGGCGCGCGCACCCGACTCGGCCCGGCCGGATGCGCCCGTCGCCGGCGAGGGCCGTGCGGCCCGCGGCTCGGCCGCGTACGGCGGGCCCGCTTCCCCCACCCCCCGCACCGTCAACTCGTGGACGCGGCCCGGTTGGGGGGCCCAGTCCTGGGAGGGGTCCTCCGCGTAGAGGCGGGCCTCGATCGCGTGGCCGAGGGGGGATGGTGGGGTCGGCGGGAGGGCGGCGCCTTCCGCCAGGATCAGTTGGAGTGCGACCAGGTCGACCCCGAACACCTCCTCCGTCACCGGGTGTTCGACCTGGAGGCGGGTGTTCATCTCCAGGAAGTACGCGCGGCCCGTCGGGGAGAGCAGGAACTCGACCGTGCCCGCGCCCCGGTACTCCACCGCCCGCGCCGCCGCGACCGCCGCGTCCGTCAGGGTGGCGCGCAGTTCCGCCGTCAGGCCCGGCGCCGGGGACTCCTCGATCACCTTCTGGTGCCGCCGTTGCAGGGAGCAGTCGCGGGTGCCCAGCGCCCACACCGTGCCGTACGCGTCGGCGAGGATCTGGACCTCGACGTGCCGGCCCCGTTCCACGTACGGCTCCGCGAAGACCTCGCCGTCGCCGAAGGCCGACCGGGCCTCCGCGCGGGCCGCCTCCCACTCCTCCCCCACGGCGTCGAGCGAGCGGACCACCCGCATCCCCCGGCCGCCGCCGCCCGCCGCCGCCTTGATCAGCAGCGGCAGATCCGCCTCGGTCGCCGAGGCCGGGTCCACCGGTGTCAGGAGCGGCACACCCGCCGCCGCCATCAGCTCCTTCGCACGGGTCTTGGAGGCCATCGCCTCGATGGCCTCCGGCGGCGGACCCACCCACACCAGCCCCGCGTCGAGCACCGCCCGCGCGAACCCGGCGTTCTCGGAGAGGAATCCGTAGCCGGGGTGCACCGCGTCCGCGCCCGCCGCGAGGGCCGCCTTCACGATCAGGTCGCCGCGCAGATACGTGTCGGCGGGGGCGGCGCCGGGCAGCCGTACCGCCGCGTCCGCCTCGCGTACGTGCAGCGCGCCGGCGTCCGCGTCCGAGAAGACCGCGACCGTGCCGATGCCCCGCTCGCGGCAGGTCCGGAGGACGCGGCAGGCGATCTCGCCACGGTTCGCGACGAGGAGAGTGGATATCAACGTAAGCCTCACATTCGGAAGACGCCGAAGCCGCCCCGGACGCCTTCGACGGGCGCCGTGCGGATCGCCGACAGGCACAGGCCGAGCACCGTGCGGGTGTCACGCGGGTCGATGACCCCGTCGTCGTAGAGCCGCCCGGAGAGGAACGCCGGAAGCGACTCCGACTCGATCTGCGCCTCCACCATGGCGCGCAGCGCCGCGTCACCGTCCTCGTCGTACGGCTGCCCCCTCGCAGCCGCCGAGCCGCGCGCCACGATCGACAGCACACCCGCCAGCTGCTGCGGCCCCATCACCGCGGACTTGGCGCTCGGCCAGGCGAACAGGAACCGCGGGTCGTAGGCCCGGCCGCACATGCCGTAGTGCCCGGCTCCGTACGAGGCGCCCATCAGCACCGACAGGTGCGGGACCTTCGAGTTGGCGACCGCGTTGATCATCATCGCGCCGTGCTTGATGATGCCGCCCTGCTCGTACTCCTTGCCGACCATGTAGCCGGTGGTGTTGTGCAGGAAGACCAGCGGGATGTCGCGCTGGTTGGCGAGCTGGATGAACTGCGCGGCCTTCTGCGACTCGGCGCTGAACAACACGCCCTGCGCGTTGGCGAGCACTCCCACCGGGCAGCCGTGCAGTGTCGCCCAGCCGGTCACCAGACTCGGCCCGTACAGCGGCTTGAACTCGTCGAAGTCCGAGCCGTCGACGATCCGTGCCACGACCTCGCGCGGGTCGAAGGGGATCTTGAGGTCGCCGGGGACGATGCCCAGCAGTTCGTCCTCGTCGTACTTCGGCGGCTCGACCGACGCCGGGTCCGGATCGGGGTGCGCCTTGCGCCGGTTGAGGCGGGCGACGATCCGCCGCGCCTGCCGGATCGCGTCCGGTTCGTCCACGGCGAAGTGGTCGGCGAGCCCCGAGTCGCGGGCGTGCATCTGCGCGCCGCCGAGCGATTCGTCGTCGCTCTCCTCGCCCGTGGCCATCTTCACCAGCGGCGGCCCGCCCAGGAAGACCTTCGACCGGTCCTTGATCATCACGGCGTGGTCGGACATGCCGGGCACATACGCCCCGCCCGCCGTCGAGTTGCCGAAGACGACCGCCACCGTGGGGATCCCGGCGGCGGAGAGCCGCGTCAGATCGCGGAAGAGAGCGCCGCCGGGGATGAAGATCTCCTTCTGGGAGGGGAGATCGGCGCCGCCGGACTCGACGAGACTGATGAGCGGCAGCCGGTTCTCGTACGCGATCCGGTTGGCGCGCAGGGCCTTCTTCAGCGTCCAGGGGTTGGACGCGCCGCCGCGCACGGTCGGGTCGTTGGCGGTGACGACGCATTCGACGCCCTCGACCACGCCGATGCCGGTGACCATGGACGCGCCGACGGGGTAGTCGCTGCCCCAGGCGGCGAGCGGGGACAGTTCCAGGAAGGGGGTGTCCGGGTCGAGCAGCAGCTCGACCCGCTCGCGGGCGAGGAGCTTTCCGCGTTTACGGTGCCGCGCCACGTACTTCTCGCCGCCGCCGGCCAGCGCCTTGGCGTGCTCGGTGCCGAGGTCCGCGAGCTTGGTGAGCATCTCGGCGCGGTGCTCGGCGTAGTCGGGGGACGCGGTGTCCAGCGCCGAGTGGAGCACGGTCACAGCAGAACCTCCGGGATGTCGGCGTGCCGGGAGCGCAGCCACTCGCCGAGCGCCTTGGCCTGCGGGTCGAAGCGGGCGCGTGCGGCGACGCCTTCGCCGAGGAGGCCCTGGACGGTGAAGTTGAGCGCGCGCAGATGGGGCAGGACATGCCGGGTGACGGTCAGGTCGGCCGTCTCGGGCAGGAGTTGACGCAGTCGCTCGACGGTCAGCTCGTGCGCGAGCCAGCGCCAGGCCTGCGGACCGCGCGCCCACACACCGACGTTGGCGTCCCCGCCCTTGTCGCCGCTGCGGGCGCCGACGATCAGGCCGAGGGGGGCGCGGCGGGTGGGTCCGGCGGGCAGCGGGTCGGGGAGCGGGGGCTCGGGGACGGGTTCAAGTACGCGTGTGGGGGCGGCGGTCGGCACCGGTACGCGCGTGCCGTCGGGGAGCACCGCCGTGTGCTGGATCTCGGCGGCGGGGACGTACGCCGCCTCGAAGACGCCGTACGGAGCGCCCTTGCCGGGCGGCGCGGTGACATGGAAGCCGGGGTAACTGCCCAGCGCCAGCTCGACGGCGGCGCCGCTGACCGCCCGGCCGACGGCGTCGGGGTCGCTGTCGCGGACGACGAGCCTCAGCAGCGCGCTCGCGGTCTCCTCGGTGCCGGCGTCCGCCCGGTCGGTGCGCGCCAGCTCCCAACGGACCTCCTCCGGCGCCTTCTTGACGCCCGGCGCCGCCAGCGCGTCGGCGACCTGTTCCTTCACCAGCCGTGCCTTCGCGTCGATGTCGAGTCCGGTCAGGACGAAGACGACCTCGTTGCGCCAGCCGCCGATCCGGTTCAGCCCGACCTTGAGCGCGGGGGGCGGTGCCTCGCCGCGCACGCTGGTGACGGAGACCCGGTCGGGGCCGTCCTGGGTGAGCCGTACGGTGTCGAGCCGGGCCGTCACGTCGGGTCCGGCGTACCGGGCTCCGCCGGTCTCGTAGAGCAACTGCGCGGTGACGGTGCCGATGTCGACGACTCCGCCGGTGCCGGGGTGCTTGGTGATGACGGCGGAGCCGTCGGCGTGGAGTTCGGCGAGCGGGAAGCCGGGGCGGCGGACGTCGTGCTCACCGAAGAAGGCGTAGTTGCCGCCGGTGGCCTGGGTGCCGCACTCCAGTACGTGCCCGGCGACGACGGCGCCCGCGAGGGCGTCGAGGTCGTCGGCGCCCCAGCCGAAGTGCGCGGCGGCGGGGCCGGTGACGAGCGCGGCGTCGGTGACCCGGCCGGTCACCACCACGTCGGCCCCCCCGCGCAGACACTCGGCGATGCCGGCGCCGCCGAGGTAGGCGTTGGCGGTGAGCACACCCTCGCCCCAGTCGCGCGCCGCGAGCAGGTCGTCGCCCTCGACGTGCGCGACGCGCACGGGGACGCCGACGCGCTCGGCCAGTTCGCGTACGGCGGCGGCCAGTCCCGCCGGGTTCAGCCCGCCCGCGTTGGCGACGATCTTCACGCCGTGTGTCCGCGCGAGCCCGAGCCCTTCCTCCAACTGCCGCAGGAATGTCCTGGCGTAGCCGGACGCGGGGTTCTTGAGCCGGTCGCGGCCGAGGATGAGCATGGTCAGTTCGGCGAGGTAGTCGCCGGTGATCACGTCGAGCGGGCCGCCGGTGAGCATGGAGCGAAGCGCGTCGAAGCGGTCGCCGTAGAAGCCGGAGGCGTTCCCGACGCGCAGGACGTCGCGGGTGGGGTGAGAGGTGTCCGGCACGCTCAGGCCCCCTTCGCCGGGCGGCCGGGACCCGCCGGGCCCGCGAACGCCTGGGCGATGTCCAGCCATCGGCCGGCGTCCGGGCCCTCGGCCCGTACGTCCAGGTCGGCGCGGTGGGCGCGCTGTGTCACGAGCAGGCAGAAGTCCAGGGCCGGCCCGGTGACGCGCTGGTCGGCGTCCTCGGGACCGTATGTCCACAACTGGCCTTGGGGTCCGGTGAGTTCGACCCGGAAGGGGGCGGCGGGTGGCTGTTCGCCGCGGACGAGGTAGGCGTAGTCGCGGGCCCGTACGCCGATCCACGCCACGTGCCGCAGCCGCGCGGTCGGCTCGCGCCGCACGCCGAGCGCGTCCGCGATGTCCTGGCCGTGCGCCCAGGTCTCCATCAGGCGTGCGGTCACCATCGACGGGGCGCTCATCGGCGGCCCGTACCAGGGGAAACGCGCGCCGGGGGGTGCGGAGCGCAGCGCGTGGTGGAGCCGTTCGCGGCCCTCGCGCCAGTGGGCGAGGAGTCGGTCCGGCGGCAGTACGGCGCCGGCCTCGGCGCCCTCGTCCACGAAGGAGTCGGGGGCGGCGAGCGCCTTCGCGGCCACGTCGGCGAAGACGGCCTCGTCGGTCACGGCGAGGAGGGACGCGGTGTCGGTCCACGCCAGATGGGCGATCTGGTGGGCGACGGTCCAGCCGGCCGCCGGGGTCGGGAGCGACCAGCTCTCGTCGCCCAACTCGGCCACGAGCCGGTCGACTTCCTCACTCTCGCTGCGCAGATCGTCGAGGATTGGCGCGGCAGGGTCGGACACGGGACGCACTCCCATCGGCTCTCGGGACACGGCGTGGTGCGTGCCCCGGAGCATGGCAGCGCCCGGAGAAACAAGCAAGCGTGCTTGCTTTACTGGCCGGCGCTTTCCCGGCCCGTCCGCAGGGCCTCCGGTGCGGGCTCCGGTGCGGCTCCCTCCGCCACGGCCTTCCCGGCGGCCGACTCCTCGCGCCGCGTCCTGCGCCTGCCCGCCTGCGCCTGGACCGCTCCCACGCTCGCCATGATGACCAGCGCGATCGCCAGCGCGTCGGTGAGGGAGAGGCCCTGGTGCAGCACGAGGAAGCCGGCCATCGCCGCGAGAGCCGGTTCCCCGCTCATCAGGATCGCGAACGTCGACGCGGGCAGCCGCCGCAGCGCGAGCAGTTCCAGGGTGTACGGCAGGACGGACGACATCAGCGCCACCGCGAGCCCGAGCCCGATCGTGGACGGCACCAGCAGCTTCGAACCGGCGTCCATGATGCCGAGCGGCAGGGTGAGCACGGCGCCGAAGGCCATGGCCAGCGCGAGTCCGTCGGCCTGCGGGAAGCGCTGCCCGGTCCGGGCGCTGAAGACGATGTACGCCGCCCACATCACCCCCGCCGCCAGCGCGAACGCCGCGCCCACCGGGTCGAGCCGGTCGAACCCGCCGCCGCTGAGCAGCACCACACCGCCGAGCGCGAGGCCCGCCCACAGGAGGTTCGAGAGCCTGCGGGAGGCGATGACGGAGAGGGTGAGCGGCCCGAGGACCTCCAGGGTCACGGCGGCGCCCAGCGGGATGCGGTCGGCGGCCTGGTAGAAGAGGAGGTTCATGGCGGCCAGCACGGCGCCGAAGACGAGCACCGTGCCCCAGTCGGCGCGCGAGTGACCGCGGACCCTGGGCCGGCAGACCACGAGCAGGACGACCGCCGCGAGCAGGAGCCGCAGCGCCACCACGCCGACCGCGCCGGCCCGCGGCATCAGCAGTACGGCGATGGCGGCGCCGAACTGCACGGAGAGCATGCCCCCGACGACGAGCGCGACGGGCCCGAGCGTGCGCCGCCCCTTCTCCGCCGGCGCCCCGGCGGCCACCCCCACGGCCTCGGGGACCGCCACGACGGCGCCTGCGGCCGCGGTACGCGACTCCTCCACCGGGATCCTCCTCCAATTCAGCCAGACCCATCAGGTCAATTCAATGAACTACTGCATGCAACATACTGCACTGCGAAACACGACGGTCGACCCCCCGACCCCAGGCCACCGCGCCCGCGACCATCGGCTCTCCGCGACGGAGATTCCACCGTTGACACGATTGGCTAATGAGACTAGCTTTTAGCTAACAACATTAGCCAACTATCCGGAGGACGTCATGACCCAACACCTCGCCGTCGACGGCGGCACGATCGCTTACGAGGTGGCGGGGTCCGGGCCGCTGATCGTTCTCGCACACGGCATGGGTGACAGCCGCGCCGCGTACCGGGCCGTGGTTCCCCAACTGGTGGCCGCCGGCTACCGGGTCGCCGCGGTCGATCTGCGCGGCTGCGGCGAGTCCACCACCGACTGGCCCGACTGGAGCCGCACCGCCATCGCGGGCGACCTGCTCGCGGTGATCCGGCACCTGGGCGGCCCGGCCGTGCTCGTCGGCCACTCGATCTCCGGCGGCGCCGCCACCATCGCCGCGGCGCGGGAGCCCTCGCTGGTCACCGCGGTCGTCCAGCTGGCACCGTTCACCCGTAAGCAGTCGATCCGCCTCGGGGACCTGCGGGTGAAGCGCTTCCGGCAGGGCATGCTGCGGCTGCTCGGCGCGGCGACGTTCGGCAGCGTGCCGCTCTGGCGCTCCTACCTCGGCACGGCCTACCCCGGTGCGAGACCGGCCGACTGGGCGGAGCGGCTCGACCGCGTCGACTCCCTGCTGCGCGAGCCGGGCCGGATGAAGGCCCTGCAGGGCATGGGCCGCGGGGCCCCGGCCGACGCCGGTGCGCAACTGGCCAACGTACGCCGCCCCGTCCTGGTCGTCATGGGCACGCTCGACCCCGACTGGGCCGACCCGCACGCCGAGGGTTCGGCGATCGTCGAGGCCCTGCCGTCCGGTCTCGGCCGCCTGGAGATGATCGAGGGCGCCGGGCACTACCCGCACGACCAGTTCCCCGACCGGGTGGTCTCGCTCGTGCTCGCCTTCGTCCGCTCGGACGCCGCCCGTGCCTAGGGCCGGACTGGACCCGGCGGCCGTGGTCGCGGCCGGCGCCGCCCTCGCCGACGAGGTGGGCCTCTCCGGGCTGACGATGGGCCTGCTCGCCGAGCGGGTGGGCGTACGCACCCCGTCCCTCTACAAGCACGTGGGCGGCCAGGAGGACCTCACACGGCGCATCGCGGCCCTGGCGCTGAGCGAGGCCGCGGACGCCGTCGGCGGCGCGGTCCAGGGATACGCGGGCCGCGACGCCCTGGCGGCGGCGGCGCGCTCCTTCCGCGCCTTCGTCCTGGAACACCCCGGCCGGTACGCCGCGACGATCGGCGTCGAACCGTCCGGCCCGGACGATCCGCTGGCCACCGCGGGCCGCCGGCTGCTCGACGCCTTCACGGCGGTCCTGCGCGGCTACGAGATCGACGAGGCCGACGTGGACCACGCCCTGCGCATGCTCCGCAGCTTCTGCCACGGCTTCGCCACGCTCCAGTCGGCCAACGGCTTCCAGTGGAGCGCGGACGTGGACGAGAGCTTCGAGTGGCTGATCGCCTTCACCGACCGCGGGCTGCGCGCCATTTGAGCCCGCGGACGCCACCGACCACCGACGGCACCGACACCGACACCGCCGACGTGCGGATCGCCCCTCAGCCGACCGGCTGGGCGAGCCCTGTGACCGTCGACCACCGGGGCCCGGTGTCGCGGTCGTGGCTCCATACGTACTGGCTGTCCGGGGTGCGCGTCATGCCGAAGTCGTAGAGGTCCGGCCGGTCGTGGTGCTCCCAGCGGGCGACGGCCGTCCCGATCTCCTCAAGAAGGCGTCGTGGCCCTCCCTGGAAGGCGGCGCCCGGTCCGGACACGGAAGCGGTCAGGGTCGCCCAGGAGGAACGGCCGTCGTGGGCCCAGGCCACCGGTCCGTCCCGGTCCCCGAGGACGATCTCCACGTCCGGCAGGAGCACCCGCAGCGCGAACAACAGGTGCGGATCGGACAGTCGCGTCAGATCGAGGGTGTGGGCGCCCTCGACCTCGGCCGGGTCGTGACCGCGCACCTCCTGCCAGCCGGCGCGGGCCGGAGCGCCGCGGGCGGGCATGAACAGGGCGAGCCCCTGGACCCAGCCGGTGGCGGAGAGCCCGTCGGCCGCGACGGTGAGGGCGACATGCCCCATGCGGCCCCACGGGGTGACGATCCGTCCGCCTGGCCGGGTCTGGGCCACCCACTCCCACGGGACGGTCTCCACCGCGTACGTCGACTCGACCCGGTCGTACGGGCCATCCGGCGCGTGACCGAGCCGCCCGTCCCCGGTGACCACGGTGACCTCCGCCCCCGCGGCCTCCAGGCGGGTGCGCGCCGTCGCCGCGAGACCGGGTTCGGCCTCCACGCTGGTCACCCGCCCCGGCCCGGCGCGACGGGCGAGCAGCGCCGCGTTCCAGCCGGTGCCGGTACCGAGCTCCAGGACCCGGTGGCCGGGCTCCGCCATCAGGGCATCGAGCATGTCCACCACCACGGACTGACAGGACAGGCTGGATGTGGCCCGTCCGTCTCCCACCTGGGTGACGGCGGGATCACCCGGGCCGCCGTAGACCTCGGCGGCCCACCGCTCCGGCTCCGTCGCGCGGCTCACCGCGACGTAGGCGTCGCCGTCCCAGCGCCACAGCGTGTCGGGTGCGAACGAGTGCCGGGGAACGGCGTCGACGGCCGCCCGCACCCACGGCGAGTCCGCGGGCCAGCCGCCCCGCTCCGCCATCGCCTCGGCCAGCGCGATCCGCCGCTCCTCGAACACGGCGCCTACTTCCGGCGGTTGCCGGAGGGAGGCGGCGGTTTGGGCACCTCGCTGTCGCCGTTGCCCGGCGGCGGCTTGCCCTGCGAAAGGTCCGGCTCGGGCTTGCGGTGATCCCCCATGACACATCCCCTTCCTGAAGGTAGTCGATCAACTACAGAGTGCTACATGTTCGATCGGTGGAGCAAGCGATCCGAGGAGATCGGCGACCGACTCCCGTGGCACTGACCGCGCAGACCCGGCGCACTCGGGAGCGCATCCGTCAGCGGCCGGTGCCCGGCCCGTCACCACCCGTGCCGTCCCCCGGCCCTTCGTCGCCCGCCGCCTCCCCCAGCGCCTCGGCGAGGACCTCCGCCAGGTGCCTCGCTCCCCCGTCGGACAGCTGGTCCAGCTGCGTACGGCACGAGTAGCCGTCCGCGAGGAGTTCCGTTCCCTCGTCCGCCGCCCGGACCGCCGGCAGCAGCTGGTCCTCCGCGCACGCCACCGAGACGTCGTAATGGCCCTTCTCGAAACCGAAGTTGCCCGCGAGGCCGCAGCAGCCGCCGCTCAACTCGCCGGTGAGACCCGCCCGTTCGCGCAGGCGCCGTTCCGCCGCGTCACCGAGGACCGAGTGCTGGTGGCAGTGGGTCTGGCCCGCGACCGGGCGGTCGACGCGTGGCGGGCGCCAGTTGGGCGCGGACTCCTCCAGCGTCTGGGCGAAAGTCCTCACGGACGCGGCGAGCCGGGCGGCGCGCGGGTCGTCCGCCAGCAGCTCCGGCAGATCCGTCTTCAGCGCGGCGGCGCAGCTCGGTTCCAGAACAACCACCGGCAGCGCCCGGTCGAGCAGCGGTTCCATCCGGTCCAGGGTGCGGCGCATGACGGCGCGCGCCTGGTCGAGCTGCCCGGTGGAGACGTACGTGAGGCCGCAGCACACCTTGCCGGGCGGCAGCGTGTGCGTGACGCCGGCCGCGTCCAGGACCCGTACGGCCGCCTGTCCCACCGACGGCGACAGGTGCTCGGTGAAGGTGTCCGGCCACAGCACCACCGCCGGGTCCCCGGCCATCTCGCGCCGCTGCCGCCGCAGCCACCGGGTGAACGTGAGCGGCGCCAGGCGCGGGATCGAGCGCTCGGGGGCGATCCCGCCCGCGCGCTTGGCCAGCGCGGCCACGCCCGGCACCCGTACCCCCGCGTTCAGCAGACCCGCGAACGGCGCGGCAGCCCGGAGCCAGCGCGGCAGCCGGCCCATCGCGTAGTGCGCGGCGGGCCGCCGCCTGCCCTCGTAGTGGTGGTGCAGGAACTCGGCCTTGTACGTGGCCATGTCGACGCCCACCGGACAGTCGCTGCGACAGCCCTTGCAGGACAGACAGAGATCGAGCGCGTCCTTGACCTCGGCCGAGCGCCAGCCGTCGGTGACGATCTCACCGGCGAGCATCTCGTGCAGCAGCCGGGCGCGCCCACGTGTGGAGTGCTGTTCGTCGCCGGTCGCGCGGAACGAGGGGCACATCACCCCGGCGCCCGAACTCGGCCCCTCCACCCGGCATTTGGCGACGCCGACACAGCGCCGTACGGCCGCCGAGAAGTCTCCGCCCACGACACCGTCCGCCTCGCCGTCGTGCGGATAGGCGAAGGCGACGTCGACGCGGCTGCGCGGCAGGACCTCGAAGCGCAGGTTCTCGTCGAGCCGGGCGGGCCGGGCGATCGAACCGGGGTTCAGGCCGCCCGCCGGATCCCACACGTCCTTGAACTTCCCGAAGAGACCGGTCAGTTCGTCCCCGTACATCTTCGGCAGCAGCTCCGAACGCGCCAGCCCGTCGCCGTGTTCCCCGGAGAGCGAGCCGCCGTGCGCGACGACCAGCCCGGCGACGTCCTCGGAGAAGCGCCGGAAGCGGCGCACACCGTCGGTGCTCAACAGGTCGAAGTCGATGCGGACATGGATGCAGCCGTCGCCGAAGTGCCCGTAGGGCGTGCCGCGCAGCCCGTGCTGGGCGAGCAGCGAGCGGAAGTCCCGCAGGTACGCGCCGAGCCGGGCGGGCGGTACGGCGCAGTCCTCCCAGCCCGGCCACGCCTCTCCCCCGTCGGCGCTGCGGGTGGCGGTGCCCGACGCGTCCTCCCGTACCCGCCACAGGGTCCGGATCCCGGCCGGGTCGTCCACGACCGTGCCGTCCAGGGCGTCGGCGGCGCGCATGATCCGCTCGGCGTGCGCGCGGGCCTCGGCGACGGTGGCGCCGCCGGTCTCCACGAAGAGCCAGGCGCCGCCGCGCGGCAGGTCGTGCGGGCCGGGGACGAGGTCGTCGGCCATGCCCTCGACGGTGAGCGGGTGGTACGGCAGCAGCCCCGCGGCCGCTTCGGCCGCCGCGCTCTCGTCGGGGTAGCCGAGGACCGCGAGCACCCGCGCGGGCGGCGAGTCCACCAGCCGTACGACGGCCTCCGTCACGACGCCCAGCGTGCCCTCGCTGCCGCAGAACGCGCGGGCGAGGTCGGTGCCGTTCTCCGGGAGCAGCGCGTCCATCGCGTAGCCGGAGATTCTGCGCGGGAGGCCGGTGGGGTAGCCGGTGCGCAGCAGGGCGAGGTTGCTCTCGACGAGGGGGCGCAGCCCGGTGGGGGCGCCGTCCCAGCCCTTGCCGAGCCGCAGGGAGGCGCCGCCGTACGTCGTGACCGACAGCTCGTGGACGTTGTCGGCGGTCGTCCCCCACGCGACCGAGTGCGATCCGCACGAGTTGTTGCCGATCATGCCGCCGAGGGTGCAGCGGCTGTGCGTGGAGGGGTCGGGCCCGAAGGTCAGACCGTGCGGTGCCACGGTGTCGCGGAGCCGGTCGAGGACCACTCCGGGCTGCACGACGGCGGTACGGGCCCCGGTGTCGACCGACACGATCGAGCGAAGATGCCGGGTGAGATCGAGGACGACGCCGATGCCCGTGGCGTTCCCGGCGATCGAGGTGCCGCCGCCGCGCGGCACGACGGGGACGCCGTGCGTACGGCAGATGTCGAGGGCCGCCGCGACGTCCGCCGTGTCGCGGGGTGAGACGACGCCCACCGGGACCCGTCGGTAGTTGGACGCGTCCATGGTGACCAGTGCGCGGGCGGCGGCGCCGAAGTCCACTTCCCCGCGGACGGCTCCGGCGAGGTCTCTGGCCAGCGCGGTGGTGGCCGCCGATGCCTGCGCCTTCGCGGGTGCCGTACGCGCCGTCGTTTCCCGGTTCCGGTTCCGCTGCCTGTGCTCAGCCATTCCCCCAGGATGCCCCGCCGGGCGCATCGCACCACATGTCGACGACGTGTCGGCCACGTCTCACGACGTGACCGCCGCCCTGACAGCCGTCGGAAAACGTCTAGGCTGCCGTCCGTGGCCGATATTCAGATTCCCGCTGACATCAAGCCCGCCGACGGTCGTTTCGGCGCGGGCCCCTCCAAGGTACGTACGGAGGCGGTCGACGCCCTGGCCGCCACCGGCACCTCTCTCCTCGGCACGTCCCACCGCCAGGCCCCG
This sequence comes from Streptomyces sp. S4.7, assembly GCF_010384365.1. Lineage (NCBI taxonomy): Bacteria > Bacillati > Actinomycetota > Actinomycetes > Kitasatosporales > Streptomycetaceae > Streptomyces > Streptomyces sp. S4.7. The sequence goes on from NZ_CP048397.1 coordinate 3,255,401, forward strand.
GTGAAGAACCTGGTCGGCGCGGTGCGTGACGGTGTGCGCGAGCTCTTCCAGCTCCCCGAGGGCTACGAGGTGATCCTGGGCAACGGCGGTTCCACCGCCTTCTGGGACATCGCGACGCACGGTTTGATCGAGAACAAGTCGCAGCACCTGACGTTCGGCGAGTTCTCGTCGAAGTTCGCGAAGGCGTCGAAGCTCGCCCCCTGGCTGGCCGAGCCGACCGTCATCTCCTCCTCGCCGGGCACCCGCCCGGACCCGGAGGCCGAGTCGGGCGTGGACGTGTACGCGCTCACGCACAACGAGACCTCCACCGGTGTCGCCGCGCCCGTCAGGCGTGTCGCGGGCGCCGACGAGGGCGCGCTCGTGCTGGTCGACGCGACGTCCGGCGCCGGCGGTCTGCCGGTCGACATCGCCGAGACCGACGTCTACTACTTCGCCCCGCAGAAGTCCTTCGCCTCCGACGGCGGCCTGTGGATCGGCGTCTTCTCGCCGGCCGCGCTGGAGCGCGCCGCGCGTGTCCACGGCTCGGGCAGGCACGTCCCGGAGTTCTTCTCGCTGCCGACGGCGATCGACAACTCGCTGAAGAACCAGACGTACAACACCCCCGCGCTCTCGACGCTCTTCCTGCTGAACGAGCAGCTGACCTGGCTGAACACCCAGGGCGGTCTCGACTGGTCGACCGCCCGCACGGCCACGTCCGCGCGCACGCTGTACGGCTGGGCGGAGTCGTCCAAGTACGCGACGCCGTTCGTGCTCGACCCGGCGCACCGCTCGCAGGTCATCGGCACGATCGACTTCTCGGACGAGATCGACGCCGCTGCCATCGCCAAGGTCCTGCGCGCCAACGGCATCGTGGACACGGAGCCGTACCGCAAGCTGGGCCGCAACCAGCTGCGGGTGGCGATGTTCCCGGCGATCGACCCGGCGGACATCGAGGCACTGACGGCGTGCGTCGACTACGTGATCGACAAGCTCTGACCCCACCCCGCGCCGTCGACCGGCCCCGTCCCCTTTCGTTGGGGGCGGGGCCGTCACTCTTGCGCGTGCATGATCACGTTCACGACGAATCGGGCTGTCCCGGCTTACGATGATGGTCTCGACAACAAGGTCACCGCTTACGCCGAGGCCAAGATCCCCGTCTACGTGATCGTCGACCGCAGACACACCCGACCGCACGTGCTCACCGACCCCGTCGCCGGCGACTACGCAAGCCACCGCATCCACGCGCCCGGCGAGCAGATCGTCCTCCCCGAGTCGATCGGCGCCGAGGTGAAGCCCGACGTCTCGGCCGTGCTCAAGACCGGGGAGCCCAGGAACGCGACCTGACGGTCACCGGCTCAGCCGCTGGAACCTCCGCACCGCCAGTGGGACGAACAGCAGCGTGATCGCCACCGGCCAGGCCACCGACAGCAGCAGTGCGTGTTCCTCCGGCCAGGTGCCGCCGCTCGCCACCGGGTTGCCGAACAGTTCCCGGGTCGCCGTCACCGTCGCCGACACCGGGTTCCACGCGGCGACCACGCCCAGCCAGTCCGGCATCAGGGACGGGGCGACGAAGACGCTGGAGATCATCGTCACCGGGAAGGCGACGGCGAAGAGACTTCCGGCCTGTTCGGGGCCCGGGACGACCAGGCCGAGCCAGACTCCGACCCAGATCAGCGAGAAGCGCAGCAGCATGAGCAGGCCGAAGGCCGCCAGGAAGGCGAGCAGGCCGCCGTCCGCGCGCCAGCCGATCGCCAGGGCTGTGAGCGCGAGGATCGCCAGTTCCGCGCACGCGGTGAGCATGTCCCCGACGCCGCGTCCCGTGACCACCGCCGACGGTGCCATCGGCATCGACCGGAAGCGGTCGTGCACTCCCTTGCTGGAGTCGGTGACGAAAGCGGTCGCCGTGTTCATGAAGCCGAAGGCCATCGTCATGGTGAACATGCCCGGCATCAGGAACTCCCGGTAGTCACCCCCGCCCGGCACCTTCATCGCGCTACCGAAGACATAGCCGTAGAGCAGCACGGAGACGAGCGGGAAGCCCAGCATCCAGAGGATGTAGGAGGGCTGGCGCTGATAGTGGGTCAGGCTGCGGCGTACGAGGTTCCAGCAGTCGGCCACCGCCCAGTAGGCGCGGCCGTGCGTGTCGTCCACCACCAGGCTCACCCCCGCGTTCTGATCCGTCCTCGGATCCGTGTTGGTGCTCATGCCGCCACCTCGGTCTTCGTCCTCTTCGTCGTCGTCGCGTCGGTCGGCGCCTCTTCCGAACGGTGGCCCGTCAGCCGCAGGAACACGTCGTCCAGGCTCGGACGGCGCAGGCCGATGTCCTCCGCCGCGATCCCCCGGTCCCGCAGCTCCCGCGCGACGTCCGTCAGCGCGGCCACCCGGTCGGTGACGGGCGTGTGCACCCGGCGTGCCTCGGTGTCCGTCGCCGGCACCGATCCCGCGACGCGTGCCACCACCTCGGCCGCCGCCGGGAGTTCGCGCTCGTCGTGGACGACGACCTCGATCAGGTCACCGCCCACGGTGTTCTTCAGCCCGTCCGGTGTGTCGTCGGCGATCGCCCGCCCCCGGTCGATGACCGTGATGTGCGAGGCGAGCTTGTCGGCCTCGTCCAGATACTGCGTCGTGAGCAGCACGGTCGTACCGCCCGCCACCAGCGCCCGCACGGCGTCCCAGACCTCGCCGCGCCCGCGCGGGTCGAGTCCGGTCGTCGGCTCGTCGAGGAAGAGGACCCGGGGCGCGAGGATCATCGACGCGGCGAGGTCGAGCCGGCGCCGCATACCGCCGCTGTACTCGCGCACGCCCTTGTCCGCCGCGTCCACCAGGTCGAATCGCTCCAGCAGTTCCCCGGCGCGCAGCGCGGCCCGCCGTCCGCCGAGGTGGAAGAGGCGGCCGAACATCTCCAGGTTCTGCCGGCCGGTGAGGATCTCGTCGACCGCCGCGTACTGCCCGGTGAGCCCGATCCGGGCGCGGACGGTGCGCGGTGCGGTGCGCACATCGGCCCCGGCGACCGTCGCGCGCCCACCGTCGAGCCTCAGCAGGGTGGCGAGCGCGCGTACGGCGGTGGTCTTGCCCGCGCCGTTCGGGCCGAGGAGGCCGTGCACGGTTCCGGTGCGTACGGCGAGGTCGAAGCCGTCGAGGGCGTAGGTGTCCCCGTAACGCTTGCGGATCGCTTCGGCGTGCACGGCGTATTCGGTCGCGTTGTCGTCGGTCACGGCGTGGTCGTTCACTGCCCCTCCAGGGAACTGAGTACGGTGTACCCAAGAAGCGTACATGGTACCCAGTTGATGTCCAGCCGTTTAGGCTGGGGCCATGGCGACGACGGAAAGCAGCGGCAGCGGCGACGTGTCCCGCAGCATGGAACTCCTCTGGGGCACCGGCGAGCGGGCGACCCGGGGACCCAAACCGGGGCTCACGCTCGACCGGATCGTCACGGCCGCCGTCGAACTCGCGGACGCCGAGGGGCTCTCCGCGGTCTCGATGCGCAGACTCTCCACGGAGCTGGGCGCGGGAACGATGTCGCTCTACCGCCATGTCCCCGGCCGGGCCGAGCTGGTGGACCTGATGCTGGACCGCGTACAGAGCGAGTCCGGTACGCCCACCGCCGAACCGGATCCCTCGGCCGCCCCCGGCTGGCGGAAGACCGTCGAGACGGCGGCCCGCGGCGAACTCGCCCTCTACCAGGCCCACCCCTGGCTGGTCTCCGTCAACCAGACCAGGCCCGTCCTCGGCCCCGGCGCCGTCGGCGGCATGGAGACGATGCTCACCGGCATAAAGGACATGGGCCTGACCGACCCCGAGCTGATCTCCGTGATCATCATGGTCAGCGGTTACGTCTCAGGCGTCGCCCGCACCCAGGTGCAGGCCGTCGAGGTCCAGCAGGCGAGCGGCATCAGCGACGACGAGTTCTGGAAGGCGCAGGCGCCGATCCTGTCGGCGGTGATGAACAGCGGGCGCTACCCGGTGATGGCCACGCTCTCGGAAGACGCGTTCGGCCCCGACTTCGACCACTTCGAGTTCGGGCTCCAGCGGCTGCTCGACGGCCTGGAGGTGCTGGTCGCGCGGCGCACCGGCGGCGGCTGAGCCGGTATCCGCTTCCTCAGCCGCTCTGCTTCCGGCGCCTGAACCCGAAGAACAGCACGGCGGCTCCCACGAGCACCACCGCGCCGATGGTGATGTTCCCGCTCTCGCCCCCGACGCCGTCCCCCGCCGCGCCGTCGCCCGTGCTTCCCGCGCCTCCGGACGAACCGCCCTCCTTGTCGATGTCGACGCGCTCGACCTGGCTGCGCGTCCCCTCCGTGCCGAACATCAGGGCCGACCCGTCCAGGGTGTACGTCACCGACTCGGCCTGCCCCTGGATCGGGGCCCGGACGCGGTGGTCGGCGCCCGGGCGGCCGTTCTTCCACACGTAACCGCGGGCGCTGAAGTACGAGCGCAGCAGCAGTTCCCTGCCGTCCGGCGAGAACGCGCCGTCGGTCACCCACGGCACCTCGCCGATGCGGGTGAAGGTGTTCGTGCCGTTCGCGGTGAGCTCGGCCGGGCCTTCGTAGAGGCCGCCACCGTCCTCGTTCTTCGAGGCGATGTAGAGGCGGCCGGTGGCGGGATGGACCATCAGCGCCTCGGCGTCGCGCGGGCCGTCCGCGTACCTCACGGTGTACTGCGTGGCGTCGACCGTCGCGTCCGCGAGCGTCTTCGGCTCGGGGAAGCGGTAGATCCAGACGTGGTCCCAGCTGCCGTTGAGGTTGTCGCCGATGTCACCGACGTAGATGTCTCCGTCGGCGCCGACGGAGATCGCCTCCATGTCACGGGGCTCGCCGACCCCGCGCATGGTGATCGTCGCGACGGTCTCGCCGGTCCGCGAGTCGATGCCGTAGACGAGGGGCTTGTCCTGGTCGTTGTGCGTCCAGTACACGCCCGGGTGCGCGCGGCTGGCGGCGAGACCGCTGGACTCGGTGATGCGCGGGTCCGTGATCCGGAAGCTCCGGTCGGGGTCGGCGGCGGGCGCGGCCGGTGCGGCTACGGCCGCCGGGCCGCAGAGCGCGCCCGCCGCGCCCGCCAGGACGAGCACCGCCGCCGCGAGGACGGACCGGACACGGCCCGCGCGCGGAACGGGGGGCGGAGACGGACGCACGTCCTTGACCTTGACCATGGGCCAAGACTGCCACCTCGCAGGCCGGGGACGGTCGTCCACCGGCCATCGGGGATGATGATCCGATGCGTTTCATGTTCGTCGGCGACTCGATGACCATCGGCCGCGCCGGCGACTTCACCTGGCGCTACCGGATGTGGCGGCACCTGAACGCGGCGTACGGCGGCCCGTTCGCGATCGTCGGCCCGCGCACCGGGCTGTACGACGCCCACGCCGACGCCCCGGTCTCGCACGCGTACGGCGACCCCGGCTTCCCCGCGAAGGCCTGGCCGCACCTCGCGGGCTGGGGCGAGGGCTGGCAGCACATGGCGCCGGTGGTCCGTGACGCCGTCGCCGCGCACCGCGCGGACATCCTGCTCGTCTCGCTCGGCCTGATAGACCTCGGCTTCTACACGGACAGCGACCGAACCGCGCTGTACGCGAGGGAGTTCATCGCCGAGGCACGGGCGGCGAATCCGCGCGTGCGGATCGTGCTGTTGCCGGTCATACCCAACACGCGCGCCGACACCGACCCGGAGTTCGCCACCGAGGTCGACCGCTTCAATGTCCTGCTGGCCAAGGCCGTCGCCGATCTGGACAACGCGGCCTCCCCTCTGCTGCCGGCCTCGCGCCCCGCGTCGTACGACATCCACCGCGACACCTATGACGGGACCCACCCCGGCCCTTCGGGTGAGCATCTGCTCGCGGGGGCGTTCGCCGACGCGATGCACCAGGCGTGGGGGCTGGGCGCGCCGTATCCGTTCGCACGGCGATGAGTTGGCGTACACGGGCACCAACTCCCGTACGACGCGTCACCCGCGCCCGAGCGGGGTCCCGCACCCGCCGCAGTTCACCGGCCGCGGGCCGTCGTCCAGACGACCGCACTCCTCGCAGACCAGCTCCAGCATGCAGGGCGGTTCACCGCCCTGCACGACCTCGTCACCGGCGTCACGGTCACCGTCACCGCCACCGTTGCCGAAAGACATCGCCACGCACCTCCCCACCGCTCGCCGTCGCCCTCAACCCTACGCAAACCCCCCGTACCCCACCCCGTGAAGGAGACCCCTCGTGGACCGCGAGCCCGGTGAGCTGTATCCGCCGATCGAGCCCTACGACCGGGGCATGCTCGATGTCGGCGACGGCAATCTCGTCCACTGGGAGGTCTGCGGCAACCCCGGCGGCAAGCCCGCGCTCGTCGTGCACGGCGGCCCCGGCTCCGGGTGCGGCCCGCGCGCACGGCGGTACTTCGACCCCGACCGCTACCGCCTCGTCCTCTTCGACCAGCGCAACTGCGGACGCAGCACCCCGCACGCGAGCGACCCCGCCGCCGACATGCGGCACAACACCACCGGTCATCTCCTCGCCGACATGGAGCGGTTGCGCGCGCACCTCGGGATCGGCAAGTGGCTGCTGTACGGCGGCTCCTGGGGCTCGACGCTGATCCTCGCGTACGCCGAGCGGCACCCGGACCGTGTCTCGGAGATCGTCATCCCGAGTGTCACCACCACCCGCCGCTCCGAGATCGACTGGCTCTACCGGGGCGCCGGCCAGATCTTCCCCGAAGCGTGGGCACGCTTCCGGGCCGGTGCCCCGGCCGATGACGCGCGGCCGGGCGGCCACCAGGACACTCCCGGTCTGCTCGCGGCGTACGCGCGTCTCACCGAGAGCCCCGACCCCGCCGTACGGGCCAGGGCCACCGCCGACTGGTGCGCCTGGGAGGACGCGGTGCTCTCGGGGGAACCGCACGGCTCCGCCGACCCGTACAGCGGCCGGCCCCCCGCCGCACGCCAGGCCCTCGTACGGATCTGTGCGCACTACTTCTCCCACGGCGCCTGGCTGGAGGAGGGCGCGCTGCTGCGCGACGCGGGACGGCTGGCGGGGATTCCGGGGGTGCTGATCCACGGCAGACACGACCTGTCCGGCCCGCTCGGCACCGCGTGGGACCTGGCCGCCGCCTGGCCCGACGCCCGTCTGGTCGTCGTGGAGGACGCGGGCCACAAGGGCGGCGCGACGATGCGCCGCGAGCAACTGGCCGCGCTCGACGCGTTCGCGGCGCCGGACGGTGGTTCGCGGGGCACCTGTTGAGGCCTTGCTTCGAGCGCGCTCGAAGGCGTTGGCTGTTGAGTCATGAAGTACACGCAGCTCGGACGCACCGGACTCAAAGTCAGCCGACTCGTCCTCGGCACCATGAATTTCGGTCCTCACACCAACGAGGCCGACAGCCACGCCATCATGGATGACGCGCTCGGCGCCGGCATCAACTTCTTCGACACGGCCAACGTCTACGGCTGGGGCGAGAACAAGGGCCGCACCGAGGAGATCCTCGGCACCTGGTTCGCGCAGGGCGGCGGCCGTCGCGACAAGGTCGTGCTCGCCACCAAGGTGTACGGCAACATGGCGGCCGAGGGCGACGCGTGGCCCAACCACGACAAGCTGTCCGCCCTCAACATCCGCCGCGCGGTCGACGCCAGCCTCAAGCGGCTCCAGACCGACCACATCGATCTCTACCAGTTCCACCACATCGACCGTGACACCCCGGTCGAGGAGATCTGGCAGGCGATCGACACCCTGATCCAGCAGGGCAAGATCCTCTACGCCGGTTCCTCCAACTTCCCCGGCTGGAAGATCGCCCAGACCAACGAGACGGCCCACCGCCTGGGCTCGTACGGCCTGGTCAGCGAGCAGTGCCTGTACAACCTCGCCGAGCGCCGTGCCGAGATGGAGGTCATCCCGGCCGCGCGGGAGTACGGCCTCGGGGTCATCCCCTGGTCGCCCCTCCAGGGCGGTCTCCTCGGCGGCGCGGTCCGCAAGGAGCGCGAGGGCGCCCCCGGCAAGCGGTCGGGCGACCGGCTCAGGGACAGCAAGATCCGTGAGCAGATCCAGGCGTACGAGGACCTGCTCGCCAAGCATGACCTCGAACCGGGCGAGGCCGCTCTGGCCTGGCTGCTGACGCGTCCGGGCGTGACGGGCCCGATCGTCGGCCCGCGTACGGCCGGACAGCTGGAGTCCGCGCTGCGCGGGGTCGAGCTGGAGCTGCCGGAAGAGGTGCTGGCGTCGCTGGAGGAGATCTTCCCCGGTCCGGGGCCCTCTCCCGAGGCTTTCGCCTGGTAGTGCCGCTACGGGAGGGCGCGGCCTCCGGGCCGCGCCCCCTGACGGTCGCGGGACGGTCGCTAGCCGACCGCTCCCGCCACGGCGACGATCACGAACATCAGCACCAGCGCGGCGGCCATGATCCGGTTCCGGGTTTTGGGGTCCACGCGTCGAGGTTAACGGCCGCCGTCGGCGGGACTCGCGGTGGGGCAGCGCACCAGCGTCTCGTACCGCGGCTGCTCCCCCGGCACTCCGGCCACGGGCAGCCGGCTCCGTACGAGCGCCAGCTCCCCGACCTCCCACGGCGTGCCCTCGAAGCCGTCGAGCGCGGCAGCGTACGGGCGCAGGTCGGTCTCGGTCCGGGTACGGGCCAGCGTGAGATGCGGCCGGTAGGTCCGGTGCTCCTCCATCGCCAGCCCCGTCCGGCGCGCGGCGGCGTCGGCGCGTTCGGCGAGCCGCCGCAGCTCGGCGATGCCCCCGGCGGCGCCGGCCCACAGCGCGCGCCCGCCGAAGTGTCCGCCGCCGCGCAGCCGCAGCGGGAAGGCTCGCGTCCGGTGCGCCGCACGCTCCAGCCGCTCGGTCAGCTCGGGCACGAGCGCCTCGTCGACCTCCCCCATGAAGGCGAGCGTGAAGTGCCACCCCGCCCGCCCGGTCCACCGCATCCCATCGGCCCCGGGAAGCCCCCGCACCCGCAGGTCGACGGCCTCGGCGAGTTCGTCGACGGCGTGGGCGGGCGGCAGCACGGCGGCGAAGAGACGCATGCCGGCCAGTCTGGCAGCCCGGCGTGACCGAGTCACCGTGGTTATCGTTGTACCGCGCGGCTGCCGAATCGCGTACGGCGGCGGGGAGGAGCGCCACGATGACCGTCGTAGAGACCGACAGGATCGCCATGGCCGACGAGAGCGACGACAAGGACAAGCTGACTCTGGACAGGATGTTCGAGTGGCTTGAGCAGTTGCCCGTCCCCGAGGGATACAAGGCCGAGATCGTCGGGGGGAACGTCTTCATGGCGCCGCAACGGGACACCCATTGGGAGATCATCCTGGATCTCGTCGAGCAGCTACGGGCTTCCCGCTACGCGCGCAGCCGGGTCAAGTCCGATGTCCGCTTCGACTTTCCCGGGCACCTGAACGGCTTCGCCTGCGATGTCGTCGCACTGTCCGGCGAAGCGGTGAAGAACGCCAAGGGTCTCTGGGACTGCGAGGACATCGAGTTGGTGGCCGAGGTGATCTCCAAGTCGACCGCGCTCAACGACTACGGCCCGAAGAAGGCCGCCTACGCGACCGCCGGCGTGCCCGTCTACCTCGTCGTCGATCCGTACGTCGGCCGCTGCCGCGTCTTCACCGAACCGAAGAAGGACGAGTACGCCGTCGACCGGACCGTCGACTTCGGTGAGGAGATCAAGCTCAAGGACACCGTGGTCGGTCTCACCCTCAAGACCGACGAGTTCCCGCGCGGCTGACCTCGGCCGCGCCCGCTCCCCCGAGCCCCCCGGGCGAGCGGGCGACAGCACTCACGCCGCCGTCGTCAGTGGCTGTTCCCGCTGGACGAACGTCACATGGCGGTGGCCACGGCGCAGGTCGATCCTGACGCGGAGGCCGCCGACCCGGGCGAGCATCACTCCCACGCCCACCGCCGCCAGCGCGGCGACCGCGCCGCCGGAGGCGAAACCGACCCTGGGGCCGTAGGTGTCGGTGACCCAGCCGACGATCGGGGCGCCCAGTGGCGTACCGCCCGTGAAGACCATCATGAACAGGGCCATCACCCGGCCGCGCATGGCCGGGTCCGTGGTCATCTGGATGCTGGAGTTGGCGGTGACATTGACCGTCAGGCCGCACATGCCGACCGGCACGAGCAGCGCAGCGAAGAGCCAGAACGTCGGCGCGAACGCGGTCACGATCTCCAGCACACCGAAGAGGACCGCCGCCGCGACCAGCAGCCGCATCCGGGAGGTGCCCCGGCGGGCCGCGAGCAGGGCGCCGATCAGGGAGCCGATCGCCATCAGGGTGTTGAGCAGGCCGTACGTACCGGCGCCGGCGTGGTAGACGTCGTCCGCGAAGGCCGACAGCCAGATCGGGAAGTTGAAGCCGAAGGTGCCGATGAACCCGACGAGCACGATCGGCCAGATCAGCTCGGGCCTGCCCGCCACGTAACGCAGCCCCTCCCGCAGCTGGCCCTTGCCGCGTGGGGTGCGTTCGACCTTCAGCAGTTCGGAGTTGCGCATCAGCAGCAGGGCGGTGAGCGGGGCGATGAACGACAGTCCGTTGAGGAGGAAGGCGTAACCGCTGCCGACGGCGGTGATCAGCACACCGGCGACGGCCGGGCCCACGAGCCGGGCGGACTGGAAGTTGGCCGAGTTCAGGCTGACGGCGTTACGGAGCTGGTCCGGCCCGACCATCTCGTGCACGAACGACTGCCGTGCCGGGTTGTCGACCACCGTGACCAGACCGAGTACGAAGGCCGTGGCGTACACGTGCCAGACCTGGACCTGACCGCTGAGGGTGAGCGCGGCGAGCGCGAGTCCGGTGACTCCCATCGCGGCCTGGGTGCCGAGCAGCAGGGTGCGCTTGTTGCACCGGTCGGCTATGACGCCGCCGTACAGGCCGAAGAGCAGCATCGGCAGGAATTGGAGGGCCGTGGTGATACCGACGGCCGTGGAGGATCCGGTGAGGGTGAGCACCAGCCAGTCCTGGGCGATGCGCTGCATCCAGGTGCCGGTGTTCGACACGACCTGTCCGGTGGCGAAGAGCCGGTAGTTACGGATCCTCAGCGAGCTGAACATGCTCGTGCGGGGCTGTTCGGTCTGTTCGACGGGGTCGGGGGTGGTCGGTGCGGGGGCGGAGTCTGCTCCGGATCCCGTACTCAAAGTTGGTTCGCCTCCTCGGCGTGGACAGTGTGCTTCTACGGGCCTACAGGTGCGCGAGCTTCTCCAGCACCGGCGCGGCGGCGCGGAGCTTGGACCATTCGTCCTCGTCCAGGCCCTCGGCCACGGCGGTCAGCCAGGCGTTGCGCTTGCGGCGGCTCTCTTCGAGCATGGCTTCGGCCCGCTCGGTCGACGTGACCACCTTCTGGCGGCGGTCGTCGGGGTGCGGCTCCAGCCGGACCAGTCCCTTGGCTTCGAGCAGGGCGACGATCCGGGTCATCGACGGCGGCTGTACGTGCTCCTTGCGGGCCAGCTCACCGGGTGTCGCCGAGCCGCAGCGGGCGAGGGTGCCGAGCACCGACATCTCGGTCGGGCTCAGCGACTCGTCGACGCGCTGGTGTTTGAGGCGCCGGCCCAGCCGCATGACGGCCGAGCGGAGTGCGTTCACGGCGGCCGCGTCGTCGCCGTGGGATAGATCAGGCATGTTGTTTAGCCTAACTCATTACCTTGGCTAAAGAAAACGGAAAACGGCCCTCCGCGCCAGGGCTCACAGATCCCACACATCGAGCGCCCGCAGCTCACTCGTACGAGTGAGACAGGCGCGGAAAGTGACCCAACGGCCCGCACGTGCCCGCGACCCTGGTCGGCATGGGATCGACGGTGCTCAGCCTGCGGATAGACGGTGAGCTGCTCGACCGGCTTCGGCAACACGCCGCCAGACGCGGAATGAGCGTCCAGGACTACGTGGTCGGGACGCTCATGCGCGACGATTTCGACGAACGCTTCAGGGCGGCCGTCGACGAGACGGAGAGGTTCTACGGCGCGGCGTGACGCCGGGACAAAACGCCCGCGGGGCGAGCCGGCCCTCTTATGTGAGGCCCAGCGCCGGCATCGCGTAGTAGAAGACGAACACGGCCGACACGACGTACATCGCCACCGGCACCTCGCGGCCCCGGCCCGCCGCCAGCCGCAGCAGGCTGAAGGTGATGAAGCCGATGCCGATGCCGTTGGTGATCGAGTACGTGAACGGCATGGTCACCATCGCCAGGAACGCGGGCACGGCGACGGTGAAGTCGCTCCAGTCGATGTCCTTGACCGATCCGGCGAGGATCAGGAAGCCGACCGCCACCAGTGCGGGCGTCGCCGCCTGGGACGGGACCATCGTCGCGATCGGTGTGAGGAACAGCGACAGCGAGAAGAGCGCACCCGTCACGACGGACGCCAGTCCGGTCCTGGCCCCCTCGCCGACACCCGCCGTGGACTCCACGAAGCAGGTGGTGGCGGAGGACGAGGTGGCGCCGCCGGACGCGACGGCGATGCCGTCCACGAACAGCACCCGGTTGATGCCGGGCAGCCGGCCCTTCTCGTCCATCAGCTTCGCCTCGTCGCCGACGCCGAGGATCGTGCCCATCGCGTCGAAGAACGTGGCCAGCAGCACGGTGAAGACGAAGAGGAGGCCGGTGAGGACGCCGACCTTCCCGAAGCCGCCGAAGAGACTGAGCTCGCCGATCAGCCCGAAGTCCGGCATGTCCACGGGGTTGCCCGGCCACTTCGGCGTCGTCAGGCCCCAGCTCGGCACCTCGGCGACCGCCTCGACGACGAGCGCGACCACCGTCATCGTGACGATCGAGATCAGGATCGCGCCGGGCACCTTGCGGATGATCAGCGCGAGCGTGAGCAGCGCGCCGAGCGCGAAGACCAGCACGGGCCAGCCGTTGAGGTGGCCGTCGGAGCCGAGCTGGAGCGGCACGGTGGTCCTGGCGGCGTCCGGGATACGGGAGACGAAGCCGGAGTCGACCAGACCGATCAGCATGATGAAGAGGCCGATACCGATCGCGATGCCCTTGCGGAGACTGGCCGGTACGGCGTTCATCACCCGTTCCCGCAGCCCGGTCGCGACCAGCAGCATCACCAGGAAACCGGCCAGGACGACCATGCCCATCGCGTCGGGCCAGCTCATCCTCGGGGCCAGCTGGAGCGCCACGACCGTGTTCACCCCGAGCCCGGCGGCGAGCGCGATCGGCACATTGCCGATGACGCCCATCAGGAGGGTGGCGAAGGCCGCGGTCAGCACGGTGGCGGTGACCAGCTGCCCGCCGTCGAGCTGGTTGCCGTACATGTCCTTCGCGCTGCCGAGGATGATCGGGTTCAGCACGATGATGTAGGCCATCGCGAAGAAGGTGGCGAAGCCGCCGCGGACCTCGCGGGCGACGGTGGAACCGCGCTCCGAGATCCTGAAGAAGCGGTCCATGGCGACCGGGGCGGTGGCCTTGTCCTGGACGGGCATGCGCAACCCTCGGTCGTCGTGGTCATCGGCTGTCATGTTCATCGGCTGTTCGAGCGAATGGAACCGGCCATGCGGAACGGGCCATCCCGCAAAACCGTTTCAGTATGAACAGATGGACCGGTGATCGCTATCTCCGCGCGTAGAGCCGTGCGGGACCGCGCCCGAGCGGGCCGGGGCCGCCGCATACACTGACGCCATGGCCAAATGGACCCCGACGCATGAGGCACCCGAGCCCCTGGAGGGACCGGTCGTCCCGACCATCGTCGGCGGCACCCTCATCTGGTTCGTCCTCTTCCTCGTGCAGATCCCGTTCTACGGCTGGTTCGACGACCACGGGCACCTCTGGTGGGTATGGACCTGTCTGGCCGGCGCCGGGCTGGGGCTGATCGGCATCTGGTACGTCCTCAGGCGCGACGCCGCCATCAGGCGCACGGCCCGGGAGACGGACACAAAGTCCGGCACCGCGCGGGGCGACGGACCGGGGTCGGACACCGGCGGCGGCTCCGCCGGGGACCCCGCGCCGTAATGCCCTGGGACGACTAGTGGCCGTACCTCTCGTACCTCGGTCGGATCTTCGGGCCCCCCGGCGGGTAAACGCCCCCGCGCGGCCGTAACGTCAACCCCATGACTCAGCGGGCGAAGATCGACACCGGCGGCGGCGAGCCACGCGGCCCCTCAATTGACGCGGGCGCGGAACTCGACCCCGTCCACCCGAGGGAACTGCCCGCACCGGCCGGCCGCGCCACGGGGCTGACCGCCGCGGAGGTCGCCGAACGGGTCGCGCGGGGCGAGGTCAACGACGTACCCGTACGCAGCAGCCGCTCGACCGCCGAGATCGTCCGCGCCAACGTCTTCACCCGCTTCAACGCGCTCATCGGTGTGCTCTGGGTGATCGTGCTGTTCGTCGCGCCGATCCAGGACAGCCTCTTCGGCTTCGTCATCATCGCGAACACCGGCATCGGCATCATCCAGGAGCTGCGCGCCAAGAGGACGCTCGACGGTCTGGCCGTCATCGGCGAGGCCAAGCCGGTCGTACGGCGTGACGGCGTCCCGGCCGGGATCTCCACCTCCGAGATCGTCCTCGGCGACGTCGTCGAGCTGGGCCCCGGTGACAAGGTCGTCGTGGACGGCGAGATCGTCGAGGCCGACAATCTGGAGGTCGACGAGTCACTGCTCACCGGTGAGGCCGACCCGGTGCTCAAGCGCCCCGGCGACACGGTGATGTCGGGCAGCTTCGTGGTCGCGGGCGGCGGCGCGTTCCGGGCGACGAAGGTGGGACGGGAGGCGTACGCGGCCCAACTCGCCGAGGAGGCGTCGCGCTTCACGCTCGTCCAGTCCGAACTGCGCAGCGGCATCAGCACGATACTCAAGTACGTGACCTGGATGATGGTCCCGACCGCGATCGGGCTGATCATCAGTCAGCTCGTCGTGAAGGAGAACGCCTTCAAGGACTCCGTCGCCCGGACCATCGGCGGCATCGTCCCGATGATCCCGGAGGGCCTGGTCCTGCTGACCTCGGTCGCTTTCGCGATCGGCGTCATCCGGCTCGGCCGCAAGCAGTGCCTCGTCCAGGAGTTGCCTGCGATCGAGGGCCTGGCCCGCGTCGACGTCGTCTGCCTCGACAAGACCGGCACGCTCACCGAGGGCGGCATGGACATCGCCGAACTGCGCCCGCTGGGCGGCGCGGACGAGGCGTACGTACGCACGGTGCTCGGCGCGCTCGGTGCCTCCGACCCCCGGCCCAACGCCAGCCTCCAGGCGATCATCGACGCCTACCCGGACCACTCGGGGTGGCGCGCCTCGGCGGCGCTGCCGTTCTCGTCGGCCCGCAAGTACAGCGGCGCCACGTTCAAGGGGGACGGCCTGGACGGGCCCACGAGCTGGCTCCTGGGCGCGCCCGACGTCCTGCTGCCCGCCGGTGATCCGACGCTCGCGGAGATCGACTCCCTCAACGAGCAGGGCCTGCGGGTGCTCCTGCTGGCCCGTGTCGACGGCACCGGACCGCTGGACGCGCCCGGCGTGACGGCCGGCGCCGAGCCGACGGCCCTGGTCGTGCTGGAGCAGCGGCTGCGCCCCGACGCCGCCGAGACCCTCACGTACTTCGCCGATCAGGACGTCGCGGCGAAGGTGATCTCCGGCGACAACGCGGTCTCGGTCGGCGCGGTGGCCGCGAAGCTCGGGCTGCCGGGCGCGGAGCGCACGGTGGACGCCCGCCAACTGCCCGCCGAGCGCGACGAGATGGCGAAGGCGCTCGACTCGGGCACGGTCTTCGGCCGGGTCAGCCCGCAGCAGAAGCGGGAGATGGTGGGCGCGCTTCAGTCGAACGGCCACACGGTCGCGATGACCGGTGACGGTGTGAACGACGTCCTCGCCCTGAAGGACGCCGACATCGGCGTCGCGATGGGATCGGGGTCGGAGGCGACGCGGGCGGTCGCCCAGATCGTGCTCCTGAACAACAGCTTCGCGACGCTGCCCTCGGTGGTGGCCGAGGGGCGCCGCGTCATCGGCAACATCACCCGCGTCGCCACGCTGTTCCTGACGAAGACGGTCTACTCGGTGCTGCTGGCCATCCTCGTGGTGTGCACGCAGGTGGAGTATCCGTTCCTGCCCCGGCATCTGACGCTGATCTCCACGCTCACGATCGGCGTCCCGGCGTTCTTCCTGGCCCTGGCGCCGAACAAGGAGCGCGCCAGACCGAACTTCGTACGCAGGGTGATGCGCTACTCGATCCCCAGCGGCATCGTCGCCGCCGCCGCCACGTTCACGACGTACTCGCTGGCCCGCTCGCACTACAGCGGTTCGGGCGCCCTGCCCGCCGAGACGAGCGCGGCGACACTGACGCTGTTCCTGGTCTCGATGTGGGTCCTGGCGATCATCGCCCGCCCGTACACCTGGTGGCGGGTGGGGCTGGTGCTGGCGATGGGATTCTGCTTCGTGGTGGTGCTGGTCGTCCCCGCGCTCCAGCACTTCTTCGCGCTGAAACTGGTGGGCACGACGATGCCCTGGACGGCGGTGGCGATCGCGGCCGTGGGCGGGGTGCTGCTGGAAGTGGCGTGGCGGGTGGTGGACCGGAAGTACCCGGTGTAGGCACGGCCGGCCGGGAGACGGTACGGCGAAGGGCCCCGCGCCGGGTGCGCGGGGCCCTTCGTGGTGCCTGCCCGGGCCGCTGCCCGCCGGGGTTGTTACGTCACTTCACGTCGACGAAGTCGCCGGCCGGGATGACCGCCGGGGTCGTGGACGTGCCGGCGAAGTTCCAGCGCCAGTAGCCGTCCACCGTGGCCTTGGTGGTGGTCCTTAGCGTGCCGGTGCTGGAGGTCTTGACCGTCTTGACCGTGCTGTAGGTGGTGCTGGTCTTCTTACGGAACTGGAGCTGCACCGACTGGGTCGCGTAGCCCTTGTAGGTGCCCGTCTCCCAGTTGGCGCGGGAGAGCTTGCCCGTGACCGTGATCGTGCCGCCCTTCTTCACCGGCTCCGGCGCGGCGTTGACGGTGATCTTGGACAGGCGCTGGAGGTTCGTCTTGGCGAACTTGTCGTTCTGGACGCTGTAGGTGTCGTTGGACAGTGCCCAGACACCGACGTTCCAGGTCTTGGAGTCGCTGTTGATGAGCCACAGCGGGTCGACCTCGATGGTCTGGGTGCACGTCGAGGTGGTGGCACTCGCGGCCGTGCACTTGAACGCTCCGGGCGCTCCGAAACCGAAGGAATCCGGGTCGTCGAGGCTGGAGCCGATCCAGATGATCGCGTCGGCGTCGGCGATGCCGGACGGGTGGGACGCGGTGATCGAGACGGAGACCTTCTTGACGGCGGTGGTGCCGACGACGATGGGCTTGCCGCCGTTGACCACGGCCTTGTTGATGACCGGGGCCTCGGCAGCCGCCCGGGCGTTGCCCTTCGGCGCGGCGGCGGAGCCCTCGTGGGTGGCGGAGCCGTAGGACGGCACGCCGGGACGTGTCCCCGCGGGCGCGGCCTGGGTGGCCGGCACAGCGAGGGCTGACAGAGCCAGGGCACCGGTCGCGACGGCAACAGTGGCGCGGATTCGCATGCATTTCCCCATGTGTCAGTGAGCCTGTTGGCTCACCCGTACAGACGAGGGTCAGGAGGTAATGGTTGTGCACAACGTGCGACTTTCGTGAAGATCGCACCTCTTGCCGTGACTTCAGTCGAACCAGCGGTCCCGCGCCAGTTCCTCCGTGCGCGACGCGTCCTCCAGCAGCGCGGCCACCTCGAAGCGGCGCGGCCACTGCCCCGCCGCCCACGCCAGCCCGGCGGCGACACCCTCCACCGTGGCCGCGTGGACCGTGCCGTCCGGTGTGCGGCGCCAGTCCAGCTCCACGCCGCCCGCGAGCAGCCGCTCGTGCTCGACGTAGGTGGCGGGCGTGCCCGCGCCGAGCAGTACGTGGACGGACTCCGGGACCTCGTACTCCTCGCCCTGTGTCGCCACCTCCGCCGTGACGCTCTCGCCCAGCCGACCGACCTGGAGCAGCTCCGCGAGGTCTGCGGTGCGCGCCGGGGCGACCGGCAGCAGCGGCAGTCCGGCGCTCAGCGGCAGCAGGTCGGGCGCGTCCGCGATCACGGCGTCCGCCGCGTCCACGATCCGCACCTCGCCGTCCACGACCGCGCGCAACTCGTCGGGCAGGGTGACCTGCTCGGGGTCGAGTTCCGCGATCGCCGTGTAGAGGGCGTGCAGCTGACGGGCCGTCACCTTACGGCCCGGATCGGCCAGCCGGGTCAGCAGCTCGGCCGCGCCGCCCGGCTCGTCCAGCAGCGCGGCCACCGACGTCCGTACACCCAGGGCGCGCAGCACCTGCGCGTCCTCGAAGCCGGACGCGTCCACGGAGTCGTACAGCCCGGCAAGCAGCGGATCGCCGCCGGCCGCGCGCAGACCGGCCGGGCGACGCCCGTCGAGCACCGGGTGGTCGCGCAGCCACCAGGCGGTGTACGAGCGCACGCTCTCGGTGGTGCCGTCGGGCAGCAGGACCCGTACGGGCGCGGTCAGCGCGTCCCTCAGCGGGGGCCGCGCCAGCAGGGCCAGCGCCTGCGGCCAGGCGTCGTCGTCCACGAGGTCCAGGTCGCGTACGGCCACGATCTCGGTGGCGACGGGCGGCACGGGTGTCTCGGGCAGCCGGTCCAGGACGTCCTCGCACCACACGTCGACGGCGTCGAGGAGACCGGCGTCGTCGGGTTCGGCGAAGTCGCCGTCGCGCGGCTCCAGTTCGTCGGGGTCCAGGACGACATCGGTGGCGCGTACGAGGATGAAGTCGGCCAGCACCCCGCAGGCGGCGAGCGGCTGTTCGCCCCAGCGCTCGGCCAGGTCGGCGTCGCACAGGGCGAGTTCGTCCTCGCGCATGACGGCGGCGAACGGGCTGCCGGGCAGGACGAGTTCACCGGCGGGAGCCAGTTCGCCGTCCTCGTCGGGCAGAGCGAGCGCGGCCAGCCACGGCTCGTCGCCGGCCTCCAGATCCGCGTCCCGCACCAGGGCGAGGACCGTCTCGGCCAACTCCTCGGCGTCCAGGCCCTGTTCCTCGTCCCACACCTCGGCGGAGTCCAGCGAGGCGGCGACCGCCGCGCGCACCTCCGGGGTGGTCAGCACGGCGCGCGGCGACGCGGGGAGGGCGCCCAGCTTCTCCAGCAGCGGGTGGGCGGCGTCGGGGTGCGCCACCCTCAGGCCGAGCCTGGCCAGGTCGGACGGCGTGTCGGCGAGCGGCAGCAGGACCCGCCGGGGCCCGACCGCCGTACGGCCACTGGCGAGCGGCACCGGCAGTCCGGACAGCCGGTCCGGGTCGACGCC
Source organism: Streptomyces sp. S4.7 (assembly GCF_010384365.1). NCBI lineage: Bacteria > Bacillati > Actinomycetota > Actinomycetes > Kitasatosporales > Streptomycetaceae > Streptomyces > Streptomyces sp. S4.7. The sequence continues at coordinate 3,274,536 of NZ_CP048397.1, forward strand.
GGCCAGCGACTCGTACAGCCGCCGCCACCACTCGGGAGGCCGCTCGGCGCCGCCGATGCGCTCGATCGCGTCGCCGAGGGGCAGCCGGCCCACGGCCAGGGACCGCAGCTCCGTGCGCCGTTCGAGTCCGGCGGGCAGCAATGTGGGCAGCACTTCGGCCAGTACGCGTACGGTGTCGGCGCCCGCGCCCTCCACGACCTCCGCCTCGAAGGGCCGCAGCGCGGTCAACTCCTCGCTGGGGGCGGCCGGTTCGAGAAAGGCGACACGCGGCAGCCGCTTGAGGACCGCGGCCCGCAGGACGCCGTCCAGCTCGCCCTTGCCGAGCGGTCCCGGTACCAGGTCGATCGTGCCGGTGGACACCGGCTGCCAGTCGCCGAGCAGTTCGGCGTAGGCGTCGGCGGCGCGCTCCACGAGGAAGTCGGTCAGCGGACCGGGCGCGGGGTGGCGCCTGGTGGTGTCCAGCGGCAGCGAGGCGATCAACAGCGCGGGGACGCCGAGAGGTTCGTCGGTCGGCGTCGGGGCGTGCACGACGGGTGCGGTACGGGGCCGGACCGGGGCGCCCTCGTCGTCCACGGGTACGGCCCAGGTGACCGCCCAGTGGGGGCGCAGGCGTTCCTCGACGGGGCGGCCTTCGAGCAGGTCGGGCGCGGTGGCGCCGTGGTGACTGACGACCCGCCAGCGCCGTACGGCGTCCGCGGCGCTGTCCTCGACGTGCACGTACGGGCCGTGCTCGGCGCGCCTGAGCACCCGCTCGCCGTCCGGGGTCTCGACCACGATCTCGGCGAGGCCCGGCAGGGTCAGCAGCAGCGCGTCGTCGATCGCGGCGAGCAGCCGCTCCACCAGGTCGAGCGCGGTCCCGTCCCGCAGGGGGAGGATGACCACGGTGTCGTAACCCTCCGGCGCGCTGCCCTCGGCGGGCAGCGGCAGCCGCAGCAGCGGCACGTGCCCGTCGCGGCGGCGCAGCTCGTCGCCGAGCCCGGGGCTCGTCCGGGCGGCCTCCTGGGCCAGCCCGCGCGCCTCGGCGAGCGACCAGCGGACGCCGCCGTGCCGGCCGACGACGGCCGGTTCGTCGCTGACGGCGATGACGGCGGCGAAACCGACACCGAACCGCCCCACGGCGGACTCGTGCCCCTCACGCTTGGCGGAGGCGCGCAGTGTGCTGAGCGATTCGACACCGGTCGCGTCGAGGGGCGCGCCGGTGTTGGCGGCCACGAGTACGGCGGGCCCTTCGGCCGTGGCGGGCCGCAGGGTGAGCCGGAGCCGGCCGGGGGCGCCGGCGCGGGCGGCCGCGTCGGCGGCGTTCTGCGCCAACTCGACGATCAGGCGGTCACGGTAGCCGCCGAGCGCGAGGTCCTCCTCGGCGTTGGCGTCCTCCCGGAAGCGGGCGGGACCCGCCCCCCAGGAGGCCAGTACCGCACGCCGCAGCCGAGCCGTCCCGAACGGGTCGACCCCCTCGGTCGTCGTGACGCTCACCCTGTGACTCCACTCTGTCCGCGTACCGGTCCCGTATCGGTAAGTGTGCGGCCCGAAGGTACCGCGCGGAGAAGTCGGTACGCAGAGCGGTGCCGCGATCGCCGGCCTTGCCGAGCCTGTCCGGCGACGGAGGGCAGAAACGTGGCCCGTCCGGCCGCGGAGGACGAACCGGTCGCCCGGCACGGCCGGTCACGGGCACAAGCCGTCGGGCCGGTCGGGCCCGCGGCCGGTCAGGCGCTGTCCGGACTCTCCGGGGTGCCGTTCCTCGTCGGGGGCTCCAGTTCGAACGCGTCCGCTCCCAGCTCGTCCAGCACGTGCGGTGCCGGACGCGGGGGCGTGGGCATCACGGCCGCCTCGGAGTGGCCGCCGCAGCCGTACGCCAGGGACACCACCCGTCCGTCCGCCGGCGAGAACTCGTTCGCGCAGACGCCGAACGCCTGCCGCAGCGAGCCCGCGAGCGGCAGCAGGAAGCCGCAGGACACACAGGGCGCGGGCGCCGCCTGTGCCATGGGGGTCTTCGCGCCGAACGCCTCGTCCCAGCGGTCCGCCGCGATGTGCAGCCCGTACCGGGACAGCACCCTGGCCCGGCGCATGCCGAGCTCCTCGGCAAGGGCCGAAATGGTGCCGCGGCCGGTGGTCGCCGTCGCGGCGTCGCCCGTCGCGCCCTCGCGGTCGGTCTCCTCGGCGTCCTCCGCCTCGACCAGGTCGGCCAGCGCCTGCGGAGTGACGCCCTCGCGCAGGACGGAGTTCGGCGGGGGCACGTCCTCGCCGCTGTAGCCGGGCTCCAGGCGCAGATCCTCCGCCTCGGTCGGCAGCAGATCGCCGGGGCCCATGTCGCCGGGGCGCAGCCGGTCGCTCCACGGCACCCATTCGGGGGCCTGGAGGGAGTCGGGGCCGGGCAGCAGCACCGTTTCGTCAAGGGTGACGAGCTTGGAGCGGGACGCGCGGGCCACGGTCACCGCCCAGCGCCAGCCCCGGTAGCCCATCTCCTTGCATTCGAAGAGATGGGTGACGACGCGGTCACCCTCGGACACCGCCGACACATGCTCGCCGACGACACCGGGCGCGGCAGCCTCCTCGGCTGCCGCCCTCGCGAGGTCTACCGCCTCGGCGCACAGGCGGTCGGGGGTTCGGCTTCGAGTCGTCGCAGCACTCACAGGTCTCGCTTCTCTCCTACGCCGTTTCACGGGTGCGCCGGCCGAGTCGCGATGCACGGGCCGAGGGCGGAGCGGACCAGAGGGCCGCATCGACGTCCACGCCCGAGGCCTCTCGGGCACACCTACCGTCAACCATTCTGCGGGATGACGAAGAGGCGCGCGGCCGAGAACAACCGCCGGTGGCGCGCTACGCACGCTACCCCCTCCACCGCCCGCCGCCCACCTGCACGCCCCCTTTCCCGGAGTTCGGGCAGCCCGGAGGCGGTGCGACAGCCCGGGAAAGGGCCGGAAGACAGCGGTGGAGCGGGTGTCCGAGCGGCCGTGAAATCTCGGCAAAGTAATGAGAAGAAGAGCCGAAGTCCGCGCGTCAGCGACGTCGTGGGCGTTCCCTCACCCGAAGTGGGGGCAGTATGACGGGGTGGCAGCCGTCAGGTCGTCCGAGAGGCCCGGTCCGTTCCGCAGAGCGGGCCGGTCGGTCGGGCGTGCCCTGCACCTGCCGTTCACCGGCACGGCCAAGGGCATCCGCAAGGCCACGCACGCGCACGGCGCGGGCGAGTCCGGCCTCGGCAGACTGATCGAGCTGCACGCCGTGAACGGCGCGGGTGACGTCATGATCACCGTCGCCCTCGCGTCGACGGTCTTCTTCTCCGTACCGACCGACGAGGCCCGTGGCCGCGTCGCGCTCTACCTCGCCGTCACCATGGCCCCCTTCACACTCCTGGCCCCGGTGATCGGCCCCCTCCTCGACCGCCTGCCGCACGGCCGCCGGGCCGCGATGGCCGGCGCCATGCTGACCAGGGCGCTGCTCGCGCTGACGATGTCGGGCGCGGTGGCGACGGGCGGCCTCGAGCTGTATCCGGCCGCGCTCGGCGTGCTCGTCGCCTCGAAGGCGTACGGGGTCGTCCGCAGCGCCGTCGTGCCACGGCTGCTGCCACCGAAGTTTCCCCTGGTCCGGGCCAATTCCCGGGTGACGCTCGCGGGGCTGCTCGCGACGGGTGCGGCGGCCCCGATCGGGGCCGGACTCCATCAGATCGGGCCGCAGTGGCCGCTGTACGGGGCGTTCGTCATCTTCGTCGCGGGCACGTTCCTGGCGTTCACGATGCCGCCGAAGGTGGACTCGGCCAAGGGCGAGCGCAAGATGCAGCTGGTGGCGCGCGGGAGCAAGAAGCGGCCGAGTCTGCGTACGGTCGGCCCCTCCGTCTTCAACGGCCTCCAGGCGAACGCGTCGCACCGCGCGCTCTCCGGCTTCCTGATCTTCTTCCTGGCGTTCCTGCTGCGCCAGCATCCGCTGGCGGGACAGAGCGCCGCCGTCTCGCTGGCCATCGTTGGCGTCTGCGCCGGTACGGGCAACGCGATCGGTACGGCGGTGGGCGCCTGGCTCAAGGCCCGCGCGCCCGAGCTGATCATCGCCACCGTGCTGGGTCTCGCGCTCACGGCGGCGATCTTCGCCGCGGTGTTCTTCGGCGGCCTGACGATCGCGGTGCTCGCCACCACGGCCGGTTTCACCCAGGCGCTGTCGAAGCTGTCGCTGGACGCGTGCATCCAGCGGGACGTCCCGGAGGAGGTCCGTACGTCCGCCTTCGCGCGCGCCGAGACGCTGCTCCAGATGTCCTGGGTGGTGGGCGGCGCGATCGGTATCGCGCTGCCGCTCAACGGCGTGCTCGGCATGTCGGTCGCCGCCGCTCTGGTCGCGACCGGGGCGCTGTTCTCCGTACGGGGGCTGCTCGGCGCGGCCAGGCACGGCGCGCCGCACCCGCGCGTCGGATGAGACCGGCCGGGCGATAGCCTTCCGCCCATGACCGTTGCGTTTATCTCTGCCAGGGCCCGCCGGACCGGTGTCGCGCTCGGCGCCGTCTCCGCGGGCCTGCTCGTCCTCTCGGCCTGCGACAAGCCGACGCCGGTCGCGACGGTGACGGTGGGCACGGACTCCGTGCACTCCGAGGCGGCCTGCTACAACCACGGCGAGTCGCTGGGTGAGCAGTCCGTGCTGGCGAAGTGCCTCAACGACACGTCCGGGCGCAAGACGATCCCGGTCTCCCTCGACGACCGGATCCACTTCGGCGTCGACCCGGCGATCGCGGACAACGGCTGGACCTTCTACATCGACGGCCAACGTGTGGAGCCGGAGCCGAACAAGGACACGTACCGCACCATCCAGGCGAGTTCGTTCTTCGCCTCGCAGACGGGCGAGCTGATCAAGTCCGTCGATCTCGGGATCGTGGAGACGAGCGAGAAGGAGAAGGCGGTCACCGGTGTCTGGAACTTCGAGCTGAAGAAGAAGTCCTGATCCCGGAGTTCCGGCCGGACCGCAACCCGGCGAGGGAGGGGCGTGCGTGCGCGTACTCGTCGTGACGGCCGTGCCGGCCGAGGCCGACGCGGTCTCCGCCGGACTGGGCGGATCCGGTACGGCGGCCACCGAGCGCGCCCTGCCGGGCGGTTACGTCCTGCGCGCCCGCCCGAGCGCCGATGTGCTGGCGGCCGGGGTCGGTCCCGCCGCGGCGGCGGCCGGTACGGCGACGGCGCTGGCCGCCTCGGCCTCCGCCACCCCGTACGACCTCGTGGTCTCCACCGGTATCGGCGGCGGGTTCCAACCGCTCGCCCCCCTCGGCTCGTTGGTGGTGGCCGACGCGATCGTCGCCGCCGACCTGGGCGCCGAGACGCCCGAGGGTTTCCTGCCGGTGGACGAACTCGGCTTCGGCCGCACCGTCCACCTCCCGCCCCCGGAGGTGGCCGCCCGGATCGCGCACCTGCTGGACGCCGTCCACGCGCCGGTGCTCACCGTCTCCACCGTGACCGGATCGGCCGCCCGCACCGGTGAACTGATCGCGCGTCACCCGCGCGCCGCCGCCGAGGCGATGGAGGGGTTCGGTGTCGCGGAGGCCGCCGCCGCGTACGCCCTGCCGGTGATCGAGATCCGCGCGGTCTCCAACGCCGTCGGCCCGCGCGACCGTTCGGCGTGGCGCATCGGCCCGGCACTGGACGCGTTGCGGTACGCCTTCCAGCAACTCAGCCCCGTCTTCGAGGAGTCGCCATGAGTCATGCCGCCGCCAAGCCCCTGCGCATCGCCTACTCGCCCTGCCCCAACGACACGTTCGTCTTCGACGCGTGGGCGCACGGCCGGGTGCCCGGCGCGCCCGAGCTGGACGTGACGTTCGCGGACATCGACATCACCAACGGCATGGCGGAGCGCGGCGAGCTGGACGTGCTGAAGGTGTCGTACGCCGTGCTGCCGTGGGTCCTCGACGAGTACACGCTGCTGCCGTGCGGCGGCGCGCTCGGCCGCGGCAACGGTCCGCTGGTCCTGACCCGCGAGCCGGCCTCCGATCTGACGGGCGCGACCGTCGCCGTACCGTCCGAACGGTCCACCGCCTACCTGCTGTTCCGGCTGTGGGCGGCTGAGGTCGTGCCGGGCGGGGTGGGCCGGATCGTGGTCATGCCCTTCCACGAGATCATGCCCGCGGTGCGCGACGGCAAGGTCGACGCGGGGCTCGTCATCCACGAGGCGCGCTTCACCTACCGGGACTACGGGCTGCACCGGCTCGCCGACATGGGCGAGCACTGGGAGTCCACGACGGGCCTGCCGATCCCGCTGGGCGCGATCATCGCGAAGCGGAACCTGGGTTCAAACACGCTCCAGCTGCTGGCGGACTCGGCGCGTACGTCGGTCCGCATGGCGTGGGACGACCCGGAGGCGTCCCGCCCGTACGTCCGCGCCCACGCGCAGGAGATGGACCCGGCGGTCGCGGAGCAGCACATCGGCCTGTACGTGAACGAGTTCACCGCCGACCTCGGCCCGGACGGCTACGCGGCGGTCCGGGGGCTCCTCACCCGCGCGTCGGCGGAGGGCCTGGTTCCACCGCTCCCCCCGGAGGCGCTGGCCTTCGGCTGACCAGCCGGGACCTCGGTCCTAGGACCCGGGTGTACGGGCCTGGTCCGTGCGGCCGATACGCGACCGCCGGACCCCGTCCTAGCGTCACACCCATGACCAACGACGTGAACACGAGCGGTGTCCTGGAAGAGGCCCTGGGGCGGCTGCACGCCTCCGGTCCCGAGATCTACGAGTGGCGCCTGACCAACCACGCCCCCATGGTGGTCGAGGCGCTCGCCACGCACGGGCAGTCGGCGGCCGTGCACCGCTGGCTGGACGCCTACCAGGCCAGGCTCGACGACTTCCCCACCCCCGTGTCCCCCGTGACCGACGCCAACTGGCGGGAGGCGCTGGGCGATACGCGCCGGGGAGCGGACTGGATCGGCTACTTCCTGCGGGCGACCGGGGAACGGCCCTGGCGTGACGTGCTCGCCCAGTGGTGGGCCCGGCTGCTGCCGGGACTGTACGGCGGGTCCACCCACCCGGTGATCCGGGTCGGCCACGCCGTACGCGTCATCACCCGGAGCGGGGAGAACGGGCCGCGCCTCACCGAACTCGCCCACGGACTCGGCTACTGGGCCGCCCGGCACCACACGGTCCCCGGCGTCGCCCCACTCCCCGGTGCCCCGGACGCCGACGGCGCGCTGGAGGCCGTCCCCGCGATCAGCGACTTCCAGGGCGGCTTCCGGGACAGGCTCGCCCGGGTCGACCGCCTGCCGGTCTGGTCGGCGGACGTCACCGACCCGGACGAGGCACGGGACCGGCTGACGGCCCTGGTGGCCGCGGCGACCCACCGCTACGCCACCCACGGCCACGGCGACGAGACGATGCTGGTCCACGCGGCAACGGCCCCCAACGCCGTACTCCGCACCCTGCCCGCCCTGCCCCGCGCCCTGTGGGTCCCGAGCCTGCACGCGGCCTGGACGGCCTCCGCGGCGGTGACCTCGATGTACGCCCCACCCGCCCCGGCCCCGTACACCCCAGCCCCGGCCGTGACGCCCGAGGAGGTCCTCGAACGGGCCCTGGCCCACGGCGACGAGCACGTCATCAAGTTCGCCGACACGGCGCTGGACGTGGGCGACGAACGGGCACTGACGGCGGCACTGCGCGCGATCGACCTGAGCGAACCGCTGATCTACTGAGGATGCGGCCTTGGCAGCAGCTGGAGGTGTACATCGGCATGCGCTGCGGCCCCGAGGTCGCGTGACACGGCCGGGACGCGGGCGGGAGCAGGCGGGGGGAGGGAGCCGGACTCACGTGTCAGGCCACAGGGCCGGTGAGCCCGGCGGGGTTCGGTGGGGTTCGGCGGGTGGGGCTATACGTCGAGTTGGTCCGCCACCGCGCGCAGCAGGCCCGCGATGTTCGCACCCTGCGACTTGTCCGGGTATCTGCCGCGCTCCAGCACGGGCGTGATGCTCTCCAGGAGCGTCGTCAGGTCCTGGACGATCGAGGCGAGTTCGTCGGGCTTGCGGCGCTGGGCCGCCGCCACCGACGGGGCCGGGTCGAGGACCGTGACCGAGAGGGCCTGGTCACCACGTTGGCCCGCGACGACGCCGAACTCGACGCGCTGGCCCGGCTTCAGTGCGTCGACTCCGGCAGGGAGGACCGATGAGTGGACGAAGACGTCGCCGCCGTCGTCACGGGAGAGAAAGCCGAAGCCCTTCTCGCGGTTGAACCACTTGACCTGGCCGGTAGGCACGTCTGTCCTCGTCCTCATATGTGTTGGGGGCGCTGGCGCGCACAGAAACGGCTCTGGATAGCACTACAGCGGGTCGGACGACCCGCCAATCCCCAAGGCTAATGGTCCAGGGGCTGGTGACAAGACGTCGCCGGTTGGTTCCTGTCCGCATGGAACTACCCTGGTGGAGTGACCGCTACTCCTTCATCGCCCTCGACGGAATCCGCACCCGACGCCGCGTCCGAACCCGCCGCCCAAGTGGCCGGTCCCGGCGACCGGCTGGTGCGGATCGGCGCGATCGTCTTCATCGTCGGCGCGGTCGCCACACTGGTCACCGTGGCCCCACTGTTCCTCGGGACGGACCCGTTCCCGACCGTCGCCTACGCGCTGTGCATGCTCATGGCCGTCGGCTTCGTGATCGCCGGCGCCGGCCTCCTGCGGTCGATCGCCGCGCAGCGCCGTCAGGCCAGGTCGGCGGCGGGCTCCGCGACGTAGGCGCGCAGCCACTCCGGGAACGCCAGCAGGTCCGGCAGCACGACGTCCGCGCCCGCCGCCCGCAGTTCCCCCTCGCCGCAGGGGCCGGTCGGCACCGCGACCGAGAGCGCGCCCGCCGTACGGGCACCGCGTACGTCGCCCGTGTGGTCGCCCACGTACACGCTCGCGCCGTGCTCGCGCAGCGCCTCCGCCTTCGCTTCCGCCCAGAGCCGGCCGACGACCGCGTCCGGTTCCACACCGAGATGCGCGAGATGCAGCTTCGCGTTCGGCTCGTGCTTCGCCGTCACCACGATCACCCGCCCGCCGAGCGACCGAACGGCTGCGACCGCCTCACGGGCCCCGGCCATCAGCAGCGTCGGCGCGATGGCGTGAGTGGGATAGATCTCCCGGTACCGGTCGCCCATCGCCGCGATGCGGTCCGCCGGGAACCAGTGCGCCAACTCCTCGTCGAGCGGCGGTCCCAGCCGGGTGACGGCCAGATCGGCGTCGATCGGGACACCGGTCTCGGCCGAGAGAGCGCGGTAGGCGGCGTGGATGCCGGGCCGGGAGTCGATGAGGGTCATGTCGAGATCGAAGCCGACCGTCGGCGGCCGGTCGCGACCGACGGACAGGGGCGGGGTCGGGAGCGAAGTCATACGAGCATTGTGCCCGGACCCCTCCGCCGGTCGGTGGCCTGATCTCGACGCTTAGACTTAGCCAAGCCTTACCAAGCCACGCCCACGTCAATCCGCGCCCAGCCACGTCCAAGCCATGCCTCGCCGACCCACGCCGCGCCACGCCCCGCCGTCGTGGTCCCGGAGCCCAGCACCCGATTGGTCCCGATGACAGCCGCCGCCGTCCCGACGACCCACCGCACCAGACGCGCTCTCGTCGCCCGCCGCATCGGCTGGACGACGGTCGCCGCCGCGGCCCTGCTGCTCGCCGTCCTGCTCAGCCTCGCGGTCGGGGCCCGCGCCGTCGCGCCGGGCGCCGTGTTCGACGCGCTGCTCAACGGGGGTCACGGCGAGGACGCCGAGGTCGTACGGCAACTGCGGGTGCCCCGTACCGTCGTCGGCCTGATGGTCGGCGCCGCGCTCGCGCTCGCCGGTACGGTCCTCCAGGGCATCACCCGCAACCCCATCGCCGACCCCGGCATCCTCGGAATCAGCCAGGGCGCGGCGGTCGGCGTCGTCATGGCCATCGCCTTCGCCGGGGTGCACACGCTGACCGGATACGTGTGGTTCGCGTTCGCCGGCGCTGCCGTCGCCTCGGTCGCCGTGTACGCGATCGCCTCACGCGGCAGGGGCGGCGCGACCCCGGTCAAACTCGCCCTCGGCGGCGCCGCGATCAACGCGCTCCTGGTCTCCGTGACGATGGGCATCCTGACGACCCGGGCCGCCGCGCTGGACGAGTTCCGCTTCTGGCAGGTGGGGTCGGTCGCGGGCCGGGACGCCGAACTCGTCGGCCAGGTCTGGCCGTTCCTCCTCGTCGGCACGGTCCTGGTGGTGAGCGTCGCGCGCGGGCTCGACGCGCTCGCGCTCGGCGAGGACGTCGCGAAGGGCCTCGGGCAGAACGTCGGAGCCGTCCGCGTCGTGGGCGGTGTCGGCGCGACCGTACTCGTCGGGGTCGGCGTCGCCGCGGCCGGGCCGATCGCCTTCGTCGGCCTCGCCGTCCCGCACATCGCCCGCGCGATCGTCGGCAGCGACCACCGCTGGCTGATGCCGATGGCCGCGCTGGTCGGGCCGGTGATGCTGCTCGTGGCCGATGTGCTCGGCCGTGTCCTGTTCCCGCCGGGCGAGGTGCCGGCGGGCGTGATGACGGCGCTGCTCGGTGTGCCGTTCCTGGTCGCTCTCGTACGCAGGAAGGCGGTACCGGCATGAGTACGGCCCCAGCGGCCGACCGGAAAGTGGTCACCAGGGGCGCCGGGGTACGGCCCGCCGGATACTCACTCGTACGCACCCGGCTGGGCACCCGGCGCGTGTCGTTCCTCGTGCACCGGCGCGCGGCGGTCGTCGCCTGCGCCCTCGCGGTGCTGCTCTCGCTGGTCTGCGTCGCCTACCTCGGCGTCGGCGAGAGCTTCGTCGCCCCCGCCGAGGTCCTGAAGGTGATCCTCGGACAGCCGTCGCCGGACGAACTGGTCGTCGGCACGCTGCGGCTGCCGCGCATGGTGGTCGGTCTCCTCGTCGGCGCCGCCTTCGGTGTCTCCGGCGCGCTCATCCAGACCGTCGCCCGCAACCCGCTCGCCAGCCCGGACATCATCGGGGTCACGCAGGGCGCGAGCGCGCTGACGGTCTTCGCGATGACGTACGGCGTCACGTCGTTCACCGTCCTGCCCTACCTCTCGGTCACGGGCGGCATGCTGGCCGCCGTGCTCGTGTACGTCTTCGCCTGGCGCGGCGGGCTGCACGCCACCCGCTTCGTCCTCATCGGCATCGGCTTCGCGATCGCGCTGCGCTCGCTCACCACACTCTTCATGACGAAGGGCGACTATCTGGTCGCCCAGCAGGCCCAGGTGTGGATGACCGGCTCGCTCAACGGCCGCGGCTGGGACGAGGCCGCGCCGCTCGGCTGGGTGCTGCTGATCCTGCTGCCGGCGGTGGCGTGGGCGGCGTACGCCCAGCGCACGGTGTCGATGGACGACGGGACCGCCACCGCGCTCGGCGTGCGCCTGGGGCACGTACGGCTCGGGCTCGTCCTGCTCGGCGTGGTGCTGGCGTCGGTGGCGACCGGGACCGCGGGGCCGGTGGACTTCGTCGCGCTGCTCGCCCCGCAGATCGCGCGGCGGATGACGCGTACGGCGCAGATCCCGCTGCTCTGCTCCGCGCTGCTCGGCGCGGTGATCGTCGTACTCGCCGACCTCCTCGCGCGCAAGCTGTTCGCGCCCACCGAACTGCCCGTGGGCGTGCTCACGGCCGCGATCGGTGCCCCGTATCTGATCTGGCTGATCATCCGCAGCCGTACCGCAGGAGCTGGAGCATGAGCATGGGCGCAGGCACGGGCACGGGCACGGGCATCGGTGGCCGGACGGAGGCGCGGGAGACCGGCGTGAGCCGGCTCGCGGCCCACGAGCTGACGCTCGCCTACGACGACCGCACGGTCGTACACGGTCTCGAACTGGCCGTCCCCGACGGGCGGGTGACCGTGATCGTCGGCCCCAACGCCTGCGGCAAGTCGACCACGCTGCGCGCGCTCGGGCGGCTGCTGAGGCCGAAGAGCGGTTCGGTGCTGCTGGACGGCGCGGAGCTGGCGAGCATCCCGACGCGGAGGATCGCGCAGTCGATCGGTCTGCTGCCGCAGTCGCCGTCCGCGCCCGAGGCGATCACCGTCGCCGACCTGGTCTCGCGCGGGCGCCAGCCACATCAGCGCTGGTGGCAGCAGTGGTCGGAGGAGGACGAGCGGGCCGTGACGGACGCGATGGGGCGTACGGACGTGACCGAGCTGGCCGAGCGGTCGGTCGACGAACTGTCGGGCGGTCAGCGGCAGCGCGTGTGGATCGCGATGGCGCTGGCGCAGGAGACGGATCTGCTGCTGCTGGACGAGCCGACGACGTTCCTGGACATCGCCCACCAGGTGGAGGTGCTCGACCTGGTGCGCCGCCTCAACCACGACCAGGGCCGCACGGTCGTGATCGTGCTCCACGACCTCAACCAGGCGGCGCGGTACGCCGATCACCTGGTGGCCATGAAGGAGGGCCGGATCGTCGCGGAGGGCGCTCCGGGCGAGGTCGTCACGGCGGAGCTGGTACGCGAGGTGTTCGGCCTCGAATCGGTGGTGGTCCCGGACCCGGTGACGGGGTCACCGCTGGTGGTCCCGGGGGCGCCGTACCGGCCGGGGGACGGGGAGTAGTCGCGCGCGACGGCGCCGTCCCCCCGGACGCCGGACGGGGTCGGGTCGTGCCGCCCGGCGCGGTCGCGGATCGAGGACGACCGGGAGCCGCTTCGAAGCGCGGGCGCGCGTCGGCGCGCGGCGTGTGCCGGCGGAGCCGGGAGCGGCACGGAAGCACGTCACCGACAGCGGAGCATGGCGACCCGGCGGCCACGGAGACGCAGCGACGGCGCCCACCACCTCAGCCCTCACGGTGGCGGGAGCGTGGTTGCGCGGCAACGCGGCAAGCGTCGACGGCACCGGCGGTCAGCCCGGCAACACGGCGAGAGCCCGTCGGCACGACAGCGGCCGTGGACGTGCGACAAGGCGGTGGCGCCGCGACGGCAACGCGATTGCGCGGCAGCCCGGTACCGTCGGCAGCTCAGCGGCGGCGGGAGCGCCAGACCAGGAAGAGTGCCGAGCTGACCGCCGCCACCCGGATCACCAACGGCCAGGTCGCCGAGAGCGCCTCGCCCATCGTGCCCTCCGGGATGGGCTCGCCCCAGCGTTCCGTCGCACGGCCCCAGAGCCAGATCCCGCCGCCGACCACGGCCACGATCGGCAGACCGAAGACCGCCAGCTTCGCCTCGAAGCGGGACAGCCGGCGTGAGGCGTACGCGAGGACCCAGCCGCCCGCGAGCGCCAGCCAGGAGCCGAGGACCGCGCCGACGACGAGGAGGGCGGCGGCCAGCAGGAGGAACGGGTTGGTGAGCCGCAGCCCGGGGCCCGCGCCCGGGGCGGCGGGGGCGGGGTCGGGCTTCTTGGCGCGGGGGCGCAGTCGTGACAGCAGCCGGCGCCGCTCGGGCGTCTGCGCCACTTCCATCGCGCCGGCCCCGTCCGCCGCCGCCTCCGCCTCCGCCTCCGCCGCGAGGCGGGCCTTCTCGTCACGTTCCTCGGGCGTCGGCGGCGGCTTCAGTATCTCGGGGATCTCGACCCCGCCGACGAACCCGGAGACACCGGTCGCCGTGCCCATCGGGCCGGCGTCGACACGCCACCAGTCCGGTTCACCGCCGGACTCGCCGAGTTCGTGCATGGGCGCCAGATGCGGCGGGGAGGCGGTGGGTTCGGCGGGCGTCTCGGGTGCGGTCCGGCGCTTCTGCTTCGGCAGCGAGGGCCCGTCAGGCCCCCGCCCCTCGCCGGAAGCACCGAGCCCGAGCCCGAGCCCGAGGCCCAGCCCGCGCCCCAGCTTGCCGCGCTGCTTGGGAAGCCTGGGCCCGGACCGGGGTTCTGGAACGGGATCGGGTGACGGATCCGGCGCCGGCTGCCGGTCGGCGAACGTGCCGCCCGGCGCCGCCGCGCCCACCACCTGGTCCGGCGAACCGAGCCGCCCCAGGATGCGGCGGACGGCGGCGGGACTGTCGCCGCCGAACTTCCCGCGCTGCTTGTCGATCTCGCCGCGCAGCTCGGAGACGAGTCTCATCCGGTCACCGGAGGGCAACTGCCTTTGCTGGGCCACGTCTCCGACCCTGCTCAGATAGTCGTAGACGAGCTGGTCGCTCTCGATCCCCACACTGCCCTCCGCACATACGCGCCGTACCTGGGGCCGATGGTGTCGCGCTCGTCCCCGTACGTCCAGTACGGCGCGTGCGGGCGGCTCCTGGGTCGCGCCTGTCCCCCAGGTCCTGACTTCACACTGGCGTCTGGCTCCCACCCTGCCGGCGGACGACGCCAGTTCGAAGACAGGCCCCAGGCGGGCGGACCCGGCGGCCACGGCACGTCCGCGACGAGGGGAAGGATCATCTCCTCCTCGTAGTCGAGGTGCGCGGTCAGCTCCGTCGTCATCCGTGCCAACTCGGCCCGGAAGCGCGGCGGATCGGCGGCGCCGATGTCGGCGAGCAGCGCCACCAGCCGCTCCTGGACGCGGGCGACCGTGCGGTGTTCGGCGCGCAGCCGGTCGAAGACGTCGGTCAGATGCGGGTGGTAGTGGGCGATCCCGGGGAACAAGTGCCCGTCCTCGCCGGTGTGGTGGAACTCCAGCGCCTGGCAGAACGCCAGGCAGCGCTGCCGGATCTGCAACCCGAGACCCGGCGCCGGCGGCTCGCCGGGACCCTCGTGGGCGTCGAGCGCGGCGAAGTGCGCGTCGATGTCGGCGGTCACCAGCCGCGGTTGGAGGCGCAGTTGGTCATGGACCTCCAGGATCTTGTCGGCGAGGGTCCGCACCTCGCGCGGGCTCCCGTCGTCGGGCACGGCGGGCTCCAGCACCACGACCGGCAGGGTGCGGGTGGTGGCGGCCTGGTAGTCGCCGTATCCGGGAGCCTCGCGTACGACGTGCGCGAACAGCTCGTCGCGCCTCGCCCCTTCGGCCGGGACCGCGAGGGCCTGGTAGGCGCTGGTGCCGATCTCGACGTCGACCACGGGGTGGGCGAGCAGGTTGCGGTACCAGTGGGGGTCGTCGGAGGCGCCGAGGTTGGAGGCGACGAGCAGGAGCGAGCCGCCGTGGCGGACGTACCCGAGGGGAGTGGTCCTGGCGGTTCCGGACTTCGCGCCGGTGGTGGTCAGCAGGAGCAGGTTCCCGCCTTCGAAGGGGCCGCCGACCTTCCCCTCGTTGGCGCGGAACTCCTCGATGACGGACTCATTGACGGATGCATTGAACGATGTGGGCATGCGTGTGTGTTCTCCGGAAGATGGAGGCAGCCTTCGGACACGGCAGAGCCGGGGGCTGCGAAGGATGAGAGACGACGTGCGACAGCGCTGTTCGCGCTCGTGGCTACGTCACGTACGGGTCGCGGAGTACGTACTCGTGCTCATGGCGGATCCCCTGAATGAAGGGTGCTCGCCCGGTCACCGGCCCGCCCACTGCTCTTCGGCCGGCACCACGCGGCACCGCGTCCATTACACGCAGCCGCCTGCCGGCTGTCAACAAGCCCCGGACGACGCCCTCCCCGCACCGCGCCGCACGGCCCCCGACGGCCACCACCCCGGCCAGGCGCCCCGCAGGGGCTAACGTGGGGCGGATGACGGGAATCAGCTAGCCGCCCCTGGAGGCGCACGTGTCCGAACGAACCGGCGCAACGCCCCCGCGTACGCTCGCGGAGGCCCTGCGCACCCGCGACGACGACGCGCTGGCCGCTCTGCTGCGCACGCGCCCCGACCTGCTGAGCCCCGTACCGAACGACCTCAGCCAGCTCGCCACCCGGGCCGGCACCCGCGCCTCCGTGATGCGGGCGCTGGAGCGGCTAGACCGATTCACGCTCCAGACCGCCGAGGCGCTGGCGGCCTCGACCGACCCCGCGCCGTACGAGGCCCTGCTCGCCCTGATGACCGGCGACGAGGGTGACGCGCGGGTCGAGGCGGCCCTGCCGCGCGCCGTCGCGGCGCTGCGCGAACAGGCGCTGATCTGGGGCGCGGACGACCGGCTGCGGCTGGTCCGTACGGCCCGCGAGATCCTGGCCCCCTCCCCCGGCCACCCCTCCCCGACCGGCCTCGGCCCGACCGTCGCCGAGGCCACGGCAGGGATGTCGCCCGGCCGGATCCAGGAGATCATCAGCACCGCCGGTCTGCCCTCCACGCACGACCCGGTCTCGGCGGTCGCCGCGCTGGCCGCGCTGTTCACCGACCGCACCCGTATGGCGGCGCTGCTCGACACCGCCCCGCCCGACGCGCTGACCGTCCTCGACCGACTGGTGTGGGGGCCGCCGTACGGCGAGATCACCTCGAAGCCCGCGCCGCCCGTGCAGTGGCTGCGCGACCACGGGCTGCTGCTGCCGACCTCCACGCGCACCGTCGTGCTGCCGCGCGAGGCCGCGCTGCATCTGCGCGGGGGCCGCGCGCACCGCCACGCCGAGCCGGAGCCGCCGGCGATCCTGCCGCATCCCTCGGCGTCGTCGGCGGCCTCGTCGGCCGTCAGCCGTCCACAGGTTGTGGACAGCGCGGCGGCGGCACAGGCGTACACCGCGCTGGAGACGATCGAGGAGCTCGCCAAGGAGTGGAACGAGGGCGGCCCGAACGTCCTGCGCGCCGGCGGTCTCTCCGTACGCGACCTCAAGCGCACCGCCACCGCCCTGGACGTCACCGAGCCCGTGGCCGCCTTCTGGGTCGAACTCGCCTACGCGGCCGGGCTGTTGGCGGCGGACGGTGAGGCCGACGAGCGGTACGCGCCGACGCCCGCCTACGACCAGTGGCCCGATCTGCCCCCGGCGCAGCGGTGGGCCGCACTGGCCACGGCCTGGCTCCGCGCCACCCGCACCGCGGGCCTCGTCGGCGGCCAGGACAGCAAGGGCCGTACGCTCGCCGCGCTCGGCCCCGACCTGGACCGCGGCGCCGCGCCGGAGGTACGGCGCCATGTCCTCGACCTGCTCGCGAGCCTCCCGGAGGGCACCGCCCCCGACCCGGAGAGCGTGCTCGCCCGGCTGCGCTGGGAGCGCCCGCTGCGCGGCGCGGCGGCCGGCCGGCCCGAGGACCTGCGCGCGCGCATCGCCGCGTGGACCCTCAACGAGGCGGAGATGCTGGGCATCACCGGCCGCGGCGCGCTCTCGTCGCACGGCCGCGCGCTGATCGCCCCGGACGCCGGGGCGGGCGGGGCGACGGGCGCGTTCCCGAAACCGGCCGCACGGGCGGCCACCGGCGCCGAACTCCCGGCCGCCGGTCTGCACGCGGCCCACGCCCTGGCCCCCCACCTCCCCGAACCCCTCGACCACGTCCTCCTCCAGGCCGACCTCACCGCCGTCGCCCCCGGGCCGCTGCTGCGCCCGCTCGCCGAGACGCTGTCCGTGATCGCCGACATCGAGTCACGCGGCGGCGCCACCGTCTACCGCTTCACGCCCGCGTCCGTACGCCGCGCCCTCGACGCCGGGCGGTCCGCGTCCGACCTGCACGCGTTCCTGGCCGCCCACAGCCGTACGCCGGTACCGCAGCCGCTCAGCTATCTCATCGACGACATGGCGCGCCGCCACGGGCATCTGCGGATCGGCGCCGCGTCGGCGTACGTACGCTGCGACGACGAGGCCGTCCTGGACGAGATCCTGGCCGACCGGCGCTCCCAGGGCCTGCGGCTGCGCCGGCTGGCGCCCACCGTCCTCGCGGCCCAGGCCGACCCGACGACGCTGCTGGACGGGCTGCGCACGATGGGCCTCGCGCCGGCCGCCGAGTCCGCCGACGGCGACGTCCTGGTCACGCGCGCCCACGCGCACCGCACCCCGCCGCGTACGCCGCCTGCCCCCGTGCCGGACGGCCCGCCCGTGCCCGCGCCGCCGCTGCTCGGCGCGGCGGTACGGGCGATCCGGGCGGGCGACCAGGCGGCGACCGTCGTACGCAAGACGCTCCCCGAACCGGCCGAGGCCGCGGCGACGGCACGCGGGGACCTGCCCCGCACCACGTCGGCCGAGACCCTGGCGACGGTCCAGGCCGCCGCGCTGACGGGCTCGGCGCTCTGGATCGGTTATGTGAACGCGGAGGGCGCGGCGAGCCAGCGGGTGATCGCGCCCGTGCGGGTCGAGGGCGGCTTCGTGACGGCGTACGACCACACGGCGGACGAGGTCCGCACCTACCCGCTGCACCGCATCACCGGCGTCTCGGAACTGGCGGACGACCCGGCGTAGCCCCGCGCGGGGCGCTACTTCGGACTCTTCTTCGCGGGCGTGGTCTTCTTCACCGGGGACTTCTTCGCGGTCGCGGTCTTCCCGGCCGTGGTCTTCTTCGCCGCCGCCTTCTTCCCCGCCGTCTTCTTCGCCGCCGTCTTCTTCGCGGCCACGGGCTCGCGCCTCACCGCGGACCGCACGCGCTCGGTCCACGGCGTGCGACCCGTCGTGGGCGTGCCCACACCCGCGCGCCGGGCCTTCTTCTCCGCCACCCGCTCACGCCGCTCCGCCTCGCGCTCTTCCTCACGCTCCCGCTCGCGCCGGACCTGCGCCTCCAGCGAGCGGAACCCCAGCGTGTGGAAGCGGTGGCTGAACCGGCGCCCGATCAGCAGATACGCCAGGAACGCACCGCTCGCGTTCATGATCACGTCGTCCACGTCGAAGGCCCGGCCCTCGACGATCGCGCCCTGCGCCAGCTCCACCACGGTCATCATGACCACGGTCAGCGCCATCACCCGCAGCATCCGGAACCTGCGCGGCACCAGCACCGGCAGCAGCAGCCCGAACGGCGCGCCCATCAGCACGTTGCCGCCGACCTGCTTGCAGGCGGCGAGGAAGGTGTAGTCCTCGGCGTACTGGCGCAGCGAGTGCCCCGGCTGGAGATTGGACCCGGCGATCTCCGACGAGGCGGGTGACGGCGTGAGTGTCAACTCCGCGAGAACGGCGGCGAACCCGACCAGCAGCAGGAGCGCCACGGCCAGAATGACCACCCGCAGCACGGCTCCGCCCCACGACGTACTCCAGGACGACGTCGCGTTCACCGAGCCGTCCACCCCGCGGGCGCTGCCCCGCCCACCCGTCGGTTCCATTTCAGCGGCCATACGCCGCGCCTGCCCCCGACCGCGCCACGTACGCACCCGAGTCGCCCCGGTCCGGCGCTCGGCGGGGAAGACGCGCGAGAGGGGCGTCCGGTCCGTCCTGAACGCGCGCTTCCGGTGGCCCCGAGGCTCCCCCTCCACGAAAGCACCCGCGATACGCCACACTGGACGTTTGGCCGTGGGAAGTGGCCGTACGTAGGACGGAAGGCGCTGCTGTGAACGGACCTCTCATCGTCCAGAGCGACAAAACGTTGCTGCTGGAGGTGGATCACGAGCAGGCCGACGCCTGTCGGCGGGCCATCGCGCCCTTCGCCGAGCTGGAGCGGGCGCCCGAGCACATCCACACCTACCGGCTGACCCCGCTCGGGCTGTGGAACGCGCGGGCGGCAGGACACGACGCCGAGCAGGTCATCGACGCGCTCGTGGCGTTCTCGCGCTACCCGGTGCCGCACGCGCTGCTCGTGGACGTCGCCGAGACCATGGCCAGGTACGGGCGGCTCACGCTGTCCAAGCACCCCACCCACGGGCTCGTGCTGACCAGCACCGACCGGCCGGTCCTGGAGGAGATCCTGCGGTCGAAGAAGGTCCAGCCGCTCGTCGGTGCGCGGATCGACCCCGACACCGTCGCCGTGCACCCCTCCGAACGGGGGCAGATCAAGCAGACGCTGCTGAAGCTGGGCTGGCCGGCGGAGGACCTGGCCGGGTACGTGGACGGCGAGGCGCACGCCATCGAGCTGGACGAGCGCGAGTGGTCGCTGCGGCCGTACCAGAAGCAGGCCGTCGAGGGCTTCTGGCACGGCGGGTCCGGGGTCGTCGTGCTGCCGTGCGGGGCGGGCAAGACGCTCGTCGGCGCGGGCGCGATGGCGCAGGCGAAGGCGACGACGCTGATCCTCGTCACCAACACCGTCTCCGCCCGGCAGTGGAAGCACGAGCTGATCAGGCGCACGTCCCTGACCGAGGAGGAGATCGGCGAGTACAGCGGTACGCGCAAGGAGATCCGACCGGTCACGATCGCGACGTACCAGGTCCTCACGGTCCGCCGTAAGGGCGTCTATCCGCATCTGGAGCTGTTCGACTCCCGCGACTGGGGTCTGATCGTCTACGACGAGGTGCATCTGCTGCCCGCGCCCGTCTTCAAGTTCACCGCCGACCTCCAGGCGCGGCGCCGGCTCGGGCTGACGGCCACGCTCGTGCGGGAGGACGGCCGCGAGTCGGACGTCTTCTCGCTCATCGGGCCGAAGCGTTTCGACGCGCCGTGGAAGGAGATCGAGGCGCAGGGCTACATCGCGCCCGCGGACTGTGTCGAGGTACGGGTCAATCTCACCGACAGCGAGCGCCTGGCGTACGCGACCGCCGAGCAGGAGGAGAAGTACCGCTTCTGCGCGACGACGGCGACCAAACGCAAGGTGACGGAGGCCCTGGTCCGGAAGCACAAGGGCGAGCAGACGCTGGTCATCGGCCAGTACATCGACCAGCTCGACGAGCTGGGCGAGCATCTGGACGCCCCGGTGATCAAGGGCGAGACGAGCAACGCGCAGCGGGAGAAGCTGTTCGAGGCGTTCCGGCAGGGCGAGATCTCGGTGCTCGTCGTGTCGAAGGTCGCGAACTTCTCGATCGATCTGCCGGAGGCGACGGTCGCCATCCAGGTGTCGGGCACGTTCGGCTCCCGGCAGGAGGAGGCGCAGCGGCTGGGCCGGGTGCTCCGGCCGAAGGCGGACGGCCACGAGGCGCGCTTCTACTCGGTGGTCGCCCGCGACACGATCGACCAGGACTTCGCGGCGCACCGGCAGCGGTTCCTCGCGGAGCAGGGGTACGCCTACCGCATCGTGGACGCCGACGAGTTGCTGGCCGGCAACTGAGACAGCGGGAGCGGGCGGACGGCCGCGAGCCGCCGGTCGGTGATCCGGCGGTGGCGGTGGCGGCGGTGGGCCGCGTAAGCGAGGGCCGCGAGCACCGCGAGTGCCAGCAGTGCGTACGGGGCCGCCAACACCTGCTGCCACCACGGCAGTTGCAGCTCCGCCCCGTCCTCGTGGGGTACGAGGAGGAAGGTCCGCGCCGAGAAGACCAGCGCGACCGCCGCCGCCGTACGCCACCGGCCCTCCGCGAGCAGGACGGCCAGCAGCGGCACGCACCACACCCAGTGGTGGGACCAGCTGACCGGCGAGACGAGCAGCGCGGTCAGCGCGATGGCCGGCATGCCCCATGTCCCATGTCCCGCCCGCACGACGGCCCTTCGCGCCAGCCACAGGCCGGCGAACGTGATGACGACGCAGGCGACCGCCCAGCCGACGCCGGGCTCGGGCGTGTGCAGCGCGCGGGCGAACAGCCCTTGCAGCGACTGGTTGTCGGCGCTCCACGCCTCGCCCGGACGGCTGGTCTCGAAGACCCGTAGAGTCCAGAAGTCGAGGCTGGACCGGGGCAGGACGAGCGCGCCGAGCAGCATCGTGCCGATGAGCGACGCGAGGGCGGTGAGCCCGGCGCGTACGTCGCCGGACCTGCCCGTGACCAGCAGATAGGCGATGAAGAGGGCGGGCGTCAGCTCGACGCCCGCCGCGATCCCGACGGCGAAGCCCTTGCCGAGCGCGTGGTCCGGCCGCGTCAGGTCCCAGAGGACGAGGCAGGCCAGCGCGAGGCTGATCTCTCCGTGCAGGACGGTCCGGAAGACCGGTTCGAGCCACAGCCCGAAGGCGACGAGTACGGAAACGGGGACGGGGACGGGGGTGGTGGCCGTGTCGGGGCGCCGGGCGGCGAATCGCCAGGAAAGCCGGACCAGGAGGGCGAGAAGCAGCACGTTGCCCACGACGACAACGGCCTTGAGCGTGGCGACCGGGAGCCAGGTGGCCGGGACGAACAGGATCGCGGCGAACGGCGGCGAGGTGGCGGGCAGTCGCCACTCGGTGACCGCGACCCGCTCGGCCACCGGGATCGGCTGAGCGAGCAGGGCGTACTGGGCCGGGCAGAGCGCGGTGAGTGCGGTGAGTGCGGTCAGCGACAGGACGAGTGCGCCAACTGCGAGGAGTGACCGGACAGTCACGGTCGGGAGCGTCACGGCCGCGACATTAGCCGATCGGGGCTCGTGCCGAGGTGCCGGTCGGCCGCGCAGCGATGTGCGGATGTACGCGCGGATGCACGCGCGGGTGTACAGACACGTACAGACATGCGGACTTGCGTGCGGTCCTGCGGGTGGATGTGCGTGCTCAGCGCATGATGCCCGCCTCCTCTCCGTACTCACCGAGGACGGCCACGCTGAACGCGGCGGTCACGAAGACCTTGACCGCCCGCAGCGCGTTGCCGACACGATGCGGCTGGTGCGGGCCGGAGTGAGGGGCGGAACCGAGCGCCGTCGCCCCGCTGTGCGGCGGGCCGACGTCCACGGTCGGGATCGGGGTGAAGGTCGCTGTACTCATACTTCAATGGTGCGTCCTCCGCGAGCGCGGCACATCGCTCCGCAGGGGGAATCGGCCGAGCCGTTCCGTACATCTGCGGGGATACGGCATCCCCTACGGGGACTACGCCCCCGCCCCTGACCTCTCACCGGGGTCGGACGGGGAAGGACGAGGCCCGCGGCCCGGACGGCCCCGGAAAACCCGTTCGCCCCGCCGCCACCCGCTGACTACAATCGCCCTCTTCTCCCGCCTCCCTCCGAGGAGCGCTGTCGTCCGGTCGGAAACCGGGCGGCTGCCCTGACGTGATCCACCGCCGACACCGGCCGCCGCCCCGCCACCATCGGGTCGCGGCCCGTCGGCCTGCGTACATCCGGAGGCACCACCGTGTCCGCGCACGACCCCGCACCGCCCCGGGCCCAGCTCCCGGCCCCGGCGGCCGACACCCGCACCGATCCGCTCGCCCGCGAGCGCGCCCATCTCGGCGCCTCCCGCGCGGCCCTGCGCTCCATGCGCGAGGACGTCCAGTCCCTCGACATCCGCGACGTGACGGCGAACTGGGTCAACGCCGCCGTCCTCGAATCGCAGATCGAGGACCGCATCAAGGCCCTCGCCGACCTCTCGCACACCCCGCTCTTCTTCGGCCGCCTCGACTACCTGCACGCGGTCGGCGCCGCCGAGGCCGAGGGCGCCGAGGGCGAGCGCTTCTACATCGGCCGGCGGCACGTCCACGACGCCGACGGCGACCCGATGGTCATCGACTGGCGCGCGCCCGTCTCGCAGCCCTTCTACCAGGCGTCCAAGAAGAATCCACTGGACGTCGGCCTGCGCCGCCGCTTCGGCTACACGGCCGGCGAACTGACCGCGTACGAGGACGAGCACCTCTCCGACCCGACGGAGACGGCCCACTCCAGCAAGCTCCTCCAGGCCGAGATCGAGCGCCCGCGCGTCGGCCCGATGCGCGACATCGTCGCGACGATCCAGCCCGAGCAGGACGAGATCGTCCGGTCAGGGCTCGGCGGCTCCGTCTGCGTGCAGGGCGGCCCCGGCACCGGAAAGACCGCGGTGGGCCTGCACCGGGTGGCGTATCTGCTGTACGCGCACCGTGAGCGGCTGGCCCGTACCGGCACGCTGGTCATCGGACCGAACGCCTCCTTCCTCCACTACATCGAGCAAGTGCTGCCCGCACTCGGCGAGTTGGAGGTCAAGCAGGCGACAGTCGACGAGCTGGTGGCGTCGGGGCCTGGCCAGGTGCGGGTGCTGGGCACCGACAGCGCGGCGACGGCCGTCGTCAAGGGCGACGCCCGCATGGCGCGGGTGCTGCGCCGGGCGGTCCGTTCGCACGTCACGCTGCCCACGGAGCCGGTGATGGTGGTGCGCGGCTCCCGGCGCTGGCGGGTACCGGCGTACGAACTCGAAAAGCTGGTGCGGGAGTTGCTGGACCGCGACATCCGCTACGGCGCCGCGCACGACGCCCTGCCACAGCGCATCGCGCACGCCGTGCTCGTACAGATGGAGAGATCCGGTGAGGCGCCCGACGACCGGGTGCAGGACGCGGTGGCCCGTGACCCCGCGGTGAAGGCGGCCGTGAAGGCGATGTGGCCCGCCGTCGACCCGGCGAAGCTGGTGCTGCGGCTGCTCTCCGACGCGGACTTCCTCGCCGAGCACGCGGAGGGGCTGCTGACGGACGAGGAGCAGAAGGCCCTGCTGTGGACGAAGCCGCCGCGCAGCGTGAAGACGGCGAAGTGGTCGTCGGCGGACGCGGTGCTGATCGACGAGGCGAACGATCTGGTCTGGCGCACGCACTCGCTCGGCCATGTCGTACTGGACGAGGCGCAGGATCTGTCGCCGATGCAGTACCGGGCGGTGGGCCGGCGCTGCTCGACCGGCTCGGCGACGGTGCTCGGGGACCTGGCGCAGGGCACCACGCCCTGGGCGACGGCGAGTTGGGCGGAGGCGCTGGCGCATCTGGGCAAGCCGGAGGCGGTGGTGGAGGAGCTGACGGCCGGTTTCCGCGTACCGCGCGAGGTGATCGCCTACGCGTCGCGTCTGCTGCCCGCGATCTCGCCCGGGCTGACGGAGGTGGCGTCGGTACGTGAGTCGCCGGGCTCGCTGGAGGTACGCGCGGTGGGGGCCGAGACCCTGGACGCGGCGGTCGTCGGCGCGTGCGTGGAGTCGCTGCGGCACGAGGGCTCGATCGGCCTGATCGCGGCGGACGCCCGTATCCCCGGGCTGGCCGCCGCGCTGTCGGCGGCGGGCCACTCGTACCTCGCCCCGGGCGAGGAGACGACGGCGGCCTCCCGCCTCACGCTGGTCCCGGCGTCGCTGGCGAAGGGCCTTGAGTACGACTACGTGGTCCTGGACGAGCCGTCGGCGGTGGTCGGCGGCGAACCGGACGAACGCACGGGCCTGCGCCGCCTGTACGTGGCACTGACCCGGGCGGTCTCGGGCCTGGCCGTGATCCACGCCGCCCCACTGCCGCCCCAGCTGGACACCGCCTGGGCGGGGTAGGCCGGGTGGGCGACACTGTCGGAGTGAACTCGAACGATGAGCCCGATGCGGCGAAGACGGTGCCCACGACGGACGCACCGGGAGTACCGGACGGCACGGCGGACGTGTCCGACGCCGGTGCGGGGGGCGTGAGCGGGACGGGTGCCCCGGTGGGCGTCGGCGTGGGCCGGGCCGTCGCCACGAGCGACACGGACAGTGCGACGAACGCTCCCGACGCACCCGCCCCGGCGTCCGGGCCGGCGGACACGGCACATGCGGCCGACTCCGTAGGCACGGCGGGGACGGCGGATACGAACGCACCCGACACCGTCGGCACGGAGGGTGTGACCGCCGCCGACCCGGACGCGCCGGACGCGGCCGACGTCGGCACAACCGACACGGGCGACACGGCCGGTACGGCACCCGCACCCGTACCCCCCAGCCGTCGGCTGTTCTGGTCCACTCTCGGGATCGGCCTCGTGCTGTTGCTCGTCGATCAGGCGTCCAAGTGGTGGGCCGTCGGGGCGTTGGGGGACTCGGAGTCGATCGATGTCGTCGGCGACGTCATCCGTTTCTGGCTCGTCTACAACCCCGGCGCCGCCTTCTCCATGGGCACCGGCGTGACCTGGGTCTTCACGATCTTCGCCGGAGTCGCCGTCGTCGCCATCGCCTGGTACGCGTGGCGCGTGGTCTCCACCCCGTGGGCGTACGCGCTCGGGCTCCTTCTCGGCGGCGCCACGTCCCACTTCGGCGACCGTCTCTTCCGCGAGCCCGGATTCGCGCGCGGGCACGTGGTCGACTTCATCGACTACGCGGGGTTCTTCGTCGGCAACGTCGCCGACATCGGGATCTTCGCGGGCGCGGTGACGATCGTGGTGCTGTCGTTCAGGGGCATAGAGGCCGTCGACCGCGACCCGGTCGACAATCCGGCCGGCTGACTCCGCCAAGCGCCGGACGGGCACCGCACCGAGCCCGTCCGGCGATCGGGAAGGCAGGCCGCGCCACTACGCGTCGATCGCCTCGCGCCACTCCCGTACCGTCGCCTCGTCCACCGGCGCCCCCCAGCCGTTGGGCCGCGCCGCGCCGCCGATGTGGAACGCGTTCAGGCCGCCCGCACGCAGCCGCGGCAGGTGGTCCAGCCGCAGGCCGCCGCCGACGAGGAGTTCGGGGCCGTAACCCGGTTCACCGGCCGCCGCGGACTCCGCCTCGGCCAGCAGGACCGGGATGCCCGCGTCGACCCCGTTCGCCGATCCCGCCGTGAGGTACGTGTCGAGGCCGGGCAGGTCCGCGAGCTGCTTGCGCAGCGCGTCGCGGTCGGCCGCGCGGTCGATCGCCCGGTGGAACGTCCAGCGGCAGGGGTCCAGCTCCGCGACGAGCCGTTCGACCGTGACGAGGTCCACATTGCCGGCGACGTCGAGGAAGCCGAGGACGAACTCGTCCGCACCCTCGACCCGCATGGCGTCCACGCATTCCACCAGCACGTCCACCTCTTCCGGTGATCCCGCCGAGAACCCGTCCTGGAGCCTCAGCATCACGCGCAGCGAGATGTCGACGGAGGCGCGGATCTTGGCGAAGGTCTCGACCGGCGGGGTGAGACCGTCCGCCGCCATGTCGGTGACCAGCTCAAGACGGTCCGCCCCGCCCGCCTGGGCCGCGACGGCGTCCTCGGCGTCGAGGGCGATCACCTCCAGGACTGCACGCTTGCTCATGGGAACCCATTCCGTTCGGGAGGCTAGGAAGCCGGGTCAGGACCTGGGACGACCGGTTCGGCAGTCGGCCCGTCGCAGATCTACAGATCGGTCTCTATAGGTCTAGTCCAATAGCCAGCCTACGACGCCGCACGGCGCGCCCGCATCATCAAACCCCCACCACACCACATCAGCCGCCACCCGCCGTCGCCGGGCGGCGTCACCCCGCCCTTGCTTCGGATAGGGGCGAGGGGTATACATGGACATGGAAGTAGATACCCCCTAGGGGTATCTGGAGGCGACGCGGAGGAGAATGGCAGTCATGAGCACCACACCGGCAACCGACACACCCGCCGAAGCCCCGGCAGCCACCGGCACCACCGGCGCCCCGGGCACCGTCACGGTCGACGTCGAGCTGGCCATCGGTGGCATGACCTGCGCCTCGTGTGCGGCCCGTATCGAGAAGAAGCTCAACCGTATGGACGGTGTCGAGGCGACCGTGAACTACGCGACCGAGAAGGCGAAGGTCACCTACGCGCAGGGCGACCTCTCCGTACAGGACCTGATCGCCACCGTCGAGAAGACCGGTTACACGGCCGCCGAGCCACCCCCGCCCCTGCCGGCGGGCGGCGGCGGCACGCAGCCGGGACCCGGCGCCGGCTCCGGTGCGGAGAGCGGGGCCACCCGCGCCGACGACGAACTGCGCACGCTGCGGGAGCGGCTGATCACCGCAGTCGTCCTCGCCGTGCCCGTCATCGCGATGGCGATGGTGCCGGCGTTGCAGTTCGAGTACTGGCAGTGGCTGTCGCTGACGCTGGCGGCCCCCGTCGTCACCTACGCGGCCTGGCCGTTCCACCGTGCGGCGTGGACGAACGCGCGGCACGGCGCGGCGACGATGGACACCTTGATCTCGGTGGGGACGTCGGCGGCGTTCGCGTGGTCGCTCTGGGCCCTGTTCTTCGGTACGGCGGGCACCCCGGGGATGACGCACCCGTTCGAGCTGACGATCGCTCGGGGCGACGGGGCCGGGAACATCTATCTGGAGGCGGCGGCCGGTGTCACCGCGTTCATCCTGGCCGGCCGGTACTTCGAGGCCCGGTCCAAGCGCAAGGCCGGCGCCGCGCTTCGGGCGCTGATGGAGCTGGGGGCGAAGGAGGTCACCGTCCTGCGGGACGGCCGCGAGACGACCGTCCCGACCGGTGAGCTGGTGGTCGGAGACCGCTTCGTGGTGCGGCCGGGCGAGAAGATCGCCACCGACGGCACCGTCAGTGAAGGCACCTCCGCCGTCGACGCCTCCATGCTCACCGGCGAATCCGTCCCCGTCGAGGTCGCACCAGGCGACACCGTCACCGGAGCGACCCTCAACGCCGGCGGACGCCTCGTCGTCACCGCCACCCGGATCGGCGCCGACACCCAGCTCGCCCGCATGGCCCGCATGGTCGAAGACGCGCAGAACGGCAAGGCCGCGGCCCAACGGCTCGCCGACAAGATCTCCGCCGTGTTCGTCCCCGTCGTCATCGCCCTCGCCCTGGGCACGCTCGGCTTCTGGCTCGGCAACGGATCGGGCATCACCGCCGCGTTCACCGCCGCCGTCGCCGTACTCATCATCGCCTGCCCCTGCGCCCTGGGGCTGGCAACCCCCACCGCCCTCATGGTCGGCACCGGACGCGGCGCTCAGCTCGGCATCCTCATCAAGGGCCCCGAAGTCCTCGAATCGACACGGAAGGTCGACACGGTCGTCCTCGACAAGACCGGCACCGTCACCACCGGCCGTATGACCCTCCTGGCCACCCACGCCGCCCCCGGCACCGAGGAATCGGAACTGCTGCGGCTGGCCGGCGCCCTGGAGCACGCCTCCGAACACCCCATCGCCCGCGCGATCGCCACCGGAGCGACCGAGCGGACCGGCCCCCCGCCCGCCCCCGAGGACTTCGCGAACGTCCCCGGCCTCGGCGTCCAGGGCGTCGTCGAGGGTCACGCCGTCCTCGTCGGCCGCACGAAACTCCTCGCCGAGTGGGAGATCCGCCTCCCCGGCGAACTCACCGCCAGGAAGGAGGAGGCGGAGCGGCAGGGCCGTACGGTCGTCGCGGTCGCCTGGGACGGCGAGGCACGCGGCATCCTCGAAGTCGCCGACGCGGTCAAGGACACCAGCACCGAAGCCGTCCGCCGTCTGCGCGCCCTCGGTCTGACGCCCATCCTCCTCACCGGCGACAACAGGGCCGTCGCCGAGGCCGTCGCCACCGAGGTCGGCATCGGCGCGCAGGACGTCTTCGCCGAGGTGATGCCCGAGGACAAGGTGGATGTCGTCAAGCGCCTCCAGGGCGAGGGCAGGTCCGTCGCGATGGTCGGCGACGGGGTCAACGACGCCGCCGCCCTCGCGCAGGCCGATCTCGGTCTCGCCATGGGCACCGGCACCGACGCCGCCATCGAAGCCGGCGACCTCACCCTCGTCACCGGCGACCTCCGCGCCGCCGTCGACGCCATCCGTCTCTCCCGTCGCACCCTCGGCACCATCAAGGGCAACCTCTTCTGGGCCTTCGGCTACAACGTCGCGGCCCTCCCCCTCGCGGCCGCCGGGCTCCTCAACCCCATGATCGCGGGCGCGGCCATGGCCTTCTCCTCCGTCTTCGTCGTCGGCAACTCCCTGCGGCTGCGCGGCTTCAAGGCGTCCGTCTGAGCGGTCCGACGGGCCGGAGTCTGGTCCAGACCAAAGCCTTGACAGGGTGGCGCTTCACTTCTTAGATCGAAGAGGTGAAGCGCTTTCTGTCGTTTCCCGATCCACCTGTCTGTCATATGCATGACAGTCTCCCACTCAGGAAGGGATCGTCACATGCTCACCAGGACGCGTCTCGCACAAGGCCCGTTCCGCCTCTTCCTCCTGCTCGCCGTCCTCCTCGGACTGGCGGCCGTACCCGCCATCGGTCCCGCGGCGTCGGCGGCGGCGCCCGCGGCGAAGAGGTCGGCGACGCGACGTTCTCCGTACGGCCGGCGCCGGACGCCGTCCAGGCGGACGTCGTACGGCTGATCGACGCGGGCCCGGTCGCGGACGCGCGCACGAGCGCCGAGGGCGCGGGGCACGCCGAGGCGGTCGTACGCCTCCGGGCCCCGGCACGCGCTCCGGCGGGCTCGCGCGGCGGGCTCCGCGGGAGCCGTTGGGCCGACACCACACGTGCGCCGCTGCTCCGAGCCGCGTCGAACGCCCGCGGCAGGGCACCCTGAGGTCAAGCAGCACGGCGGAACTGCCGCAGGCAGATCGTCACAGGGCCGCACGCACCCCCGCGACCGCTGTGACCGCCGCCGCGACCCTGCGACCGCCCGACACGAACACCGGACACGAACACCGAACGGGGAGTCGAGAGTGCCCAAGTCCCGCCCGGCACACGCCTGGTGGCACCCGTATCCACCGCGCGCCAAGCGTCCACCGCGCGACGCCCGCCGCTTCGCCCGCGCGCTCCGGCGCACCCCGATCGCGCTGTGGCGGGACGACGCCACCGACTGGGCCGCCGCCCTCACGTACTACACCGTCCTCGCGATCATCCCGGCGCTCCTGGTCACCGTGGCCGCCATCGGTCTCGCGGGCACCGACGCGGCGGGCGAACTGGCCGACCAGATCACCTCCCTGGTCCCGGCCCAGTCCCGGCATCTGATCAGCGAGGCGCTCAACCAGATGACCCGCCAGCGCACCGCGGCCTGGCTGCTGACGATCTTCGGCACGGTCGGCGCGCTCTGGTCCTCCTCCAGCTATCTGGGCGTCTTCCGGCGGGCGCTGCACCGTATGCACGGCGCGGTCGACCACCGCCCGCCGTGGCGCAAGGCCCCGCGCATCGTGATCGCGGCGTGCGCGCTGCTCGCGCTCCTCGTCACGAGCGCGTTCACGCTGGTGCTGACGGGCGACGCGGTCCACCGGATCGGACCGCTGCTGGGCGTCGGGAGCACGGCGACCGTGCTGTGGACCGTGCTGAAGTGGCCGCTGCTGCTGGCGCTCGCGGCTGTCCTCGTCCTCATCGTGTTCCGTACGGGCCCGCCCGGCACCCGCCATCTGCGGAGCTCGCTGCCCGGCGGGGTGCTCGCGGTGCTGCTGTGGCTGCTGATGTCGGCGGGGTTCGCGCTGTACGCGGCCCACTCGGGTACGTACAGCCGGCTCTACGGCTCGCTCGCGGGCAGCATCGTCTTTCTCGTCTGGCTGTGGCTGTCGAACCTGTCGCTGGTGGCCGGCGCCCAGTTCAACGCGGAGCTGGCCGCCGGGGACAGGGCTCTAAGCTCTCCCTCCATGTCCGTTCACGACGCCCTCCGCAGCCGCTGGCTGCGCACCCTCGACGCGGTCCGGGACGGGGAAAGCGCCCCCGGCCCGCTCCCCGATCCCCTCCCCTACGCCGAAAACCTCATGGCCCGCTGGGCCGAGCCCCAGCGCCGGTACCACAACACCGACCACCTCCTGGCCGTCCTGGACCACATCGACACCCTCGCCGTGTACGCGGCCGACCCCGAAGCCGTACGCCTGGCGGCCTGGTTCCACGACGCCGTCTACCGGCCCGACCGCTCGGAGAACGAGGAGCGCAGCGCCGTCCTCGCGGTCCGCGCGCTCACCGAGGCGGGCGTACGGCCCGACGTCACGGACGAGGTCGCCCGCCTCGTGCGCCTCACCGTCACCCACGATCCGGCGCCCGGCGACACCAACGGCGAGGTGCTGTGTGACGCGGATCTCGCGATCCTCGCGTCGGGGCCGGAGGCGTACGAGGCGTACACACGCGCCGTGCGGGAGGAGTACGGCTTCGTCCCGGACGACGCGTTCCGGGCGGGCCGGGCGGCCGTACTGCGCCAACTCCTCGACCTGGAGAGGCTGTTCCGCACGCCGCACGGCGCGGAGCTCTGGGAGGGACGGGCCCGTCTGAACCTCACGGCCGAGCTGGAGACGCTCACCCGCTGACCGGCCCGGTCAGGAATCACGGAGCGGGGGCCGGTGGTTGTACGTGCCATGCCTGACTCCGCTCCCGTCGCGCCCAGCCGCGCCCGCATGCCACTCGCCGTGTACATACTCGGGCTCTCCGTCTTCGCCCTCGGGACCAGTGAGTTCATGCTGTCCGGGCTGCTGCCGCCGATCGCCGAGGACATGGATGTCAGCATCCCGAAGGCCGGTCTGCTGATATCCGCCTTCGCGATCGGCATGGTGGTCGGCGCCCCGCTGCTCGCCGTGGCGACGCTGCGGCTGCCGCGCCGTACGACACTCATCGCGCTGATCTCCGTCTTCGGCCTCGGCCAGGTCGCGGGCGCGATCGCGCCCAACTACGAGGTGCTGTTCGTCTCACGTGTCGTCAGCGCGTTCGCGTGCGCGGGCTTCTGGGCGGTCGGCGCGGCGGTCGCCATCGCGATGGTGCCGCAGACCTCGCGTGCCCGCGCGATGGCCGTGATGATCGGCGGGCTGTCGATCGCGAACGTGCTCGGGGTGCCGGCCGGGGCGTTCCTCGGTACGCATCTGGGCTGGCGTTCCGCGTTCTGGGCGGTCGGCGCGGCGTCCGCCGTCGCGCTGGTCGGTGTCGCGACGCTGATCCCGCGCATCCCGCTGCCGGAGCGGAAGCCGGAACTCCGGCGTGAGCTGCTGATCTACCGCGACCGCCAGGTCTGGCTCGCGATCGCCATCACGGCGCTCGCGGCGGGCGGGGTCTTCTGCGCGTTCTCCTATCTGGCCCCGCTGCTGACGGACGTGGCCGGTCTGGACGAGGGCTGGGTCCCCACGGTGCTCGCGCTGTTCGGCGTCGGCGCGCTGATCGGCACGGTGATCGGCGGCAGGGTCGCGGACGCGCACCTCTTCGGGGTGCTGCTGAGTGGCGTGGTGGCGTCGACGGTGTTCCTGGCCGCGCTGGCACTCCTGGCGTCGAGCGCGGCGGCGGTGGTGGCGCTGTCGCTGCTGCTCGGATTCTCGGCGTTCTTCACGGCACCGGCGCTGAACGCGCGGATGTTCAACGTGGCGGCGGCGGCCCCGATCCTGGCGGGCGCGACGGCGACGTCGGCGTTCAACCTCGGCAACACGGGCGGCCCGTGGCTCGGCGGCACGGTGATCGACGCGGGGCTCGGCTTCGCCTCGACGGCGTGGGCGGGAGCGGCGATGACCGTGCTGGCGGCGGGCCTGGTGGCGCTGGCGATACGCCACCAGCGGCCGGGCGGCACACGCGTGATCGCGAAGGGCACGGATCGCCCCCACCCGGCGGTTGAGGGCGCCCGGTCACGGCTCGCACCGTGAAGACAACCCCGGCCACCCGAGGCCCGCCCGCCGATCGAAGGCGCCCGGCCACGGCCCGTCCGGCGGTTGAGGGCGCCCGGCAAGCAGGCCCGCCCGGCAACCGCTACCCACGCCACCGCTTCCGCTGCCGCAACCCCGCTCCCGTCAGCCTCCGCACCAGTTCCCGCGAGTCCACCTCCACCGCACCCGCCCGGACGGCGTCCCCGTACCGGTGGGCCGGCACGTCGTAGTGATCGCGCTCGAACGCCCGCGCCGGGCACCCGATCCCCGCCGCGAAGGCGTGCAGTTCCTCGTACGAGACATCACTCACCAGGTGCGACCAGAGCCGCCCGTGCCCCGGCCAGGTCGGCGGATCGATGTACACGGTCACGTCAGCCGGCCCCCAGAACCGCGCCCAGCGACCCGACCGGCGCCACCACCACGGCCGCCTTCCCGCACACCCAGTGCGGATCCGCGCCCAACTCCGGCTCCACCTGCAGCGCGTGCGGCCCGCCCTCCGCCGCCAGTTCCGTGCGGGACTCGCCGCAGACGGGGCACAGCGGCCAGCGGCCGTGCGTCTCCAGGAGGGCGTCCTGTACGTCCTGGGCGATCAGGCCGACGACGAACTCGATCCCCTCCGGCCACTGCTCCACCCACCACCGCCGGTGCGACACGGCGTCTTCCACCAGCGAGACGATCTCGGCCCGCGCGACGTCACCCGCCGCGAGGTCGGCGAGGACCAGGGCGCGTGCGGTGTGCAACGCCTGTTCCAGGGGGTTCATGTCTTCCATGCACCCATTGTCGTACGCTCAAAGCTTCACATCCGTGTGAAGGATCGCCCCGAGGGAGCCATATGCGCATCGGTGAACTGTCGGACCGCACCAGCACCTCCCGGCGCCTCCTGCGCTACTACGAGGAGCAGGGCCTCATCGTCTCCACCCGCTGCGCCAACGGCTACCGCTCCTACGACGAGCCGGCCGTCGACCGGGTCGTACAGGTCCGGGGGCTGCTCGACGCCGGCCTGCCGACCCGGATCATCAAGCAGATCCTCCCGTGTCTCGACAAGCCGCGGGTCATCCACTTCCCGGACGCGACCCCGGAGATGCTGGCGACCCTCGAAGTGGAACGGGACCGGATGACACACCGGATCGACTGCCTGACCCGCAACAGGGACGCGGTGGAGGAGTACCTGGCGACGGTCCGCGAGACGGCCGCGCCCGTCGCGCCGAGCGCGCCCGTCGCCTGAGAACGACCCTAGCCGCCCCCTTGACGCACCCCCCGCCTGAAATTATCTTTCAGACGTGACCAGTGACGTGAAGGAAATTTACAGCGGCGGCGCCCCTCCGGCCCCCGCCGCCCTCGCGGCCAAGGTGCGTACGCTCGCGCCCTCCATGACCCGCTCCATGCAGCGCGTCGCCGAAGCCGTGGCCGCCGACCCCGCGCGGACCGCCGCGCTCACCGTCACCGGGCTCGCCGAACTCACCGGTACGAGCGAGGCCACCGTCGTCAGGACGGCCCGTCTCCTCGGCTACCCCGGCTACCGCGATCTGCGTCTCGCCCTCGCCGGCCTCGCCGCCCACCAGGAGTCCGGCGCGGCCCCGGCGGTCACCGCCGACATCGCCGTCGACGACCCGATCGCCGATGTCGTCGCCAAGCTCGCCTACGACGAGCAGCAGACGCTCGCCGACACGGCGGCCGGGCTCGACACCGTGCAGCTCGGCGCGGTCGTCACGGCCGCCGCGAACGCGCGGCGTATCGACATATACGGCGTCGGCGCGAGCGGTCTCGTCGGCATGGACCTCGCGCAGAAGCTCCTGCGCATCGGTCTGATAGCCCACGCGCACAGCGATCCGCACCTCGCGGTCACCAACGCCGTCCAGCTCCGGCCGGGCGACGTGGCCATAGCGATCACGCACTCCGGCTCCACCGGGGACGTCATCGAGCCGCTGCGCGTCGCCTTCGACCGGGGCGCGACGACGGTCGCGATCACGGGCCGCCCGGACGGCGCGGTGTCGCAGTACGCGGACCACGTCCTCACCACGTCCACGGCCCGCGAGAGCGAGCTGCGGCCTGCCGCGATGTCCAGCAGGACGAGTCAGCTCCTGGTCGTGGACTGTCTGTTCGTGGGGGTCGCCCAGCGGACGTACGAGACGGCCGCACCCGCGCTCGCGGCGTCCTACGAGGCGCTGGCGCACCGCCACTCACCGCGCTCGCGCTGATCCGGGACCCGCACACCCGCCGATCGCCGGCCGCCGCGCCGCCGAACGCACACCTGCCGGTCACAGACCCGCGACCGCACACCGCAGTCGCACACCCGCGCGCCGCTGAACCGGCGCGCACCGCTCGACCGCTCGACCGCGTCACCAAAAAAACGGGGCTTCCTCAGGTTTCTGCCAGCTCGCCAGA
Source organism: Streptomyces sp. S4.7 (assembly GCF_010384365.1). Classification (NCBI taxonomy): domain Bacteria; kingdom Bacillati; phylum Actinomycetota; class Actinomycetes; order Kitasatosporales; family Streptomycetaceae; genus Streptomyces; species Streptomyces sp. S4.7. The sequence continues at coordinate 3,309,628 of NZ_CP048397.1, forward strand.
AAGAGCCGCTTCTCCATGACCTCCATGCCCACCGATGCCTCATCGACGTCCGGCGCCGGTAGTTCCGCCTCCAGCCCCGCTTCCAGCTCCTCCGCCGGTTCCTCCTCCTACGGCGAGCTCCGCGCCGAACTCGCGACCCTCACCACCGAGGCGTTCCGACCCGAACTCGCCGACATCGACCGCCGTTCGACGGAGGACATCGCCCGCGTCATGAACGGCGAGGACCAGACCGTCCCCGCCGCGGTCGCCGCGCAGCTCCCCCGTATCGCCGCCGCCATCGACGCCGCCGCCGAGCGGATGGCCCGGGGCGGCAGGCTGATCTACTCGGGGGCGGGCACGGCCGGCCGTCTCGGCATCCTGGACGCCAGTGAGTGCCCTCCCACCTTCAACACGGACCCGTCGGAGGTCGTCGGCCTCATCGCGGGCGGCCCCGGCGCGATGGTCAAATCCGTCGAGGGCGCCGAGGACTCCAAGGAGCTCGCCGCGACGGACCTGGACGAGCTGAAGGTGGGCCCGAACGACACGGTCGTAGGCATCTCGGCGTCCGGCCGCACGCCGTACGCGGTGGGCGCGGTCGAGCACGCCCGCTCGCTCGGCGCGCTCACCGTCGGTCTGTCCTGCAACGCGGACAGCCCGCTCGCCGCCGCCGCCGATCACGGCCTGGAGATCGTCGTGGGCCCCGAACTGCTCACGGGATCAACGCGGTTGAAGGCCGGTACGGCGCAGAAGCTGGTCCTCAACATGATCTCGACGATCACGATGATCCGGCTCGGCAAGACGTACGGGAACCTGATGGTCGACGTCCGCGCGTCCAACGAGAAGCTGCGGGCCCGCTCCCGCCGTATCGTCGCGCTCGCGACGGGCGCGGCGGACGAGGAGATCGAGGCGGCGCTGGCGGCGACCGACGGCGAGGTGAAGAACGCGATCCTCACGATCCTCGGCGCGGTCGACGGCCCCACGGCGGCAAGCCTTCTCGCGGACTCGCACGGTCATCTGCGGGTGGCTCTCCAGGCGTCGAAGGGGGCCGCCGCCGATTCGTAGGATCGTGGCGCCGTGCACGGCCACGCTCCGCTCCCCCGAATCCCCCGCGCCTCCCGCAACTCCCGGTAAGGACGACCGCCCATGACCACCGCCCACCCCACCGACGCCCCTTCGGCCATATCCCGCGCCGAACTGCGCGGTCGCGCGACCGGCGCCGGCGTCATGGCCTTCTTCGGCCTCGGCTGGACGGCGTGCGGTGTCACGGACATGCCGGTGACGGCGGGCCGGGCGGTGTTCGCGTCCGCCGCACTCGTCTCGGTCACCTTCGCGTTCCTGGCCGCCCGCAGGAGCCGCGCGGCGGCGAACGCCCCGACGCACGGCGACCCGACGGCGGACACCAGGAAGAAGGTGGGCGTGCGCTTCGCTCTGGTGGTACTGGCGGAGTGGGTGGCCATCTTCGCGATCGCCCGCGTGCTGGTGGCGACGGACCACACGGAGGCGGTCCCCGCGTTCGTCGCCGTGGTGGTGGGCGTCCACTTCTTCCCGCTGGCCCGCCTGTTCGGCGTCCGCGCGTACCACCTCACCGGCGCGGGGATGTGCGTCTCGGCCCTGACGGCGGCCGTACTGGCGCCACTGACCTCGACCGCCGCCCTGTGGACGGCGCTTCCGGGCTTCGGCTCGGCGGCGGCACTGTACGCGACCTGCGTGCACCTGCTGCGTGTCCGTCGCGACAACGACGGCCAAGGTCCTCGGCCATGACCGAGATCACCGCGCAGGCGTGGCCCGAGCCTCCGATCGCCGGTACGGAGGCAGCAGCCGTCATCGGCGCGCTCCAACGCCGGCGGGCCACCCTGGCCCACGCGCCCTGGCGCTGACATCCGTGTCCACCGGGGCCTTGTGCCCCGGGTGCCGGGCCTGGCTTCATGAACGGCATGAGGACTGCGGCATTGCGTTGGCGGGCTCGGTACAAGAAGCCCTGGATCTACGAGGAGGGAGCCGTCGCGGTCGGCGTCCTGCCGCCGTTGACGGTCCTGTTCTCCTTCGTCGCACCGGCGGTGGCCTTCCTGCTGGGGCTCTGGACCGTCGTCGGACTCGCGATATCGGGACCGGCCTGGGTGCGTACATGGCGGTCGGTGATCGAGGTGCGGGTGGAGACACAAGGCGGGCGGCGGCTGGTGCTGCGGCAGCGGTACGGGCGTACCCGCGCCTGCCCTCTCGACGCGGTGACCGCGTTGCGCCCGCTCCAGGTCGGGCTCGTCTCACCGGCCGTCGTGGACGACGGAGACGACGACGAGTCCTGGGAGACCGACGAGATGGTGCTGCTTCTGGAGGTGGGCGGGGCGTCCCACACCACGTACCAGGCACCGCACATCACCTCGGCCCACATCGCACCGCTGATCGAGGCCCTGCGGCACGCCTGCCCCCACCTCGTCGTGGCCGGGACCGAGTACCGCAGGCGCCACGCGGGCGACGTCGAACGGGGCATGTCCCCCGGCTGAGGGCGCACCGGACCCGCGGCGGAGCCCGGTGCGCCGTACCTGTGGGCCAGGCGGGGCGGCCGGGGCTCTCGGGGCGGCCGGGCCGGGTGTGCGCCGTGGCCGTACCCGCACCGGCCGCCGTGGCGGCGAGCGCGAACGTGGCCGCCGCCGCGCCGCCGAGCACGGCGCGGCGGGTGGGGCGGGAGGAGCCGGGGGGGGGAGTCAGGGACATGGTGTCGGGCCTCCGGGGCTTCGGGGGTACCTGGGGACAGGGACAACTCCGGTGCGCTATGCGCACGTAACGCGCCGCGGCCGGGACCGAGTTCCCGGTGCGGGGGGCAAGCCGGCCCGGCTGTAGCCTCGGCGGCATGTCAGCGAATGATCGGGAGACCATGTCCGCCGAGGTGACGGGGTGGCTGTCGGAGAACTCCGTACCCCTGAGCGGCGGTCTGACCGCCGGCGCGCCCACCGCCGACCTCCAGCCGCTCAAGCGGGTCCTCGACGGCGTCCGGATCGTGGGGCTGGGCGAGTCGACCCACGGCACCCGTGAGTTCTTCCAGCTCAAGCACCGCCTGCTGGAGTACCTGGTCACCGAACTGGGCTTCACCGTCCTCGCCATGGAGGCGAGCGCGTCCGCCGGTCCGGCCGTCGACGCGTACGTACGCGACGGTGTCGGCGACCCCGAACGGGTGCTGACCGGGCTGGGGTTCTGGACCTGGCGGACCGAAGAGGTCCTGGCCGTGATCAAGTGGATCCGCGCCTACAACGACGGGCGTCCGGACGGAGAGAAGGTCCGCTTCGTCGGCATCGACCCGCAGCGGGCGGGGGATTCGCTCGCGGTGCTCGAAGCGTTCCTGACCAGCGTGGCGCCGGACCGGCTGCCCGCCCTGCACTCCGCTCTCGGTGTGCTCGCCACCGCGTATCCGGGCTCGCTCCCCGACCCCGAGCAGAAGCTGATGCACGAGGCCACGAGGCTGCTGGAGTACGTACGCGGCTACGACGATCCCGGCACCCCCGCCGGGGCCGTGGCGGTACGGCACGCCCGCAACCTGGTCAGGGCCGCCGATCTGGTGACGCGCAACGCCCAGCACCCGGACCCGGAACGGACCGTCCAGGCCGCACGCGACCGGTACATGGCGGAGGCCATCGAGGACGTCCTGGACGCGGACCCGGCCGCCAAGGTGGTGCTCTGGGGCCACAACGGCCACGTCGCGAAGGGCATCAGCTCCGGCGGCGGCGCCCGGCCGCTCGGACTGCATCTGCGCGAGCGGTACGGCGACGCGTACTACGCCTTCGGGCTCCTCTTCGGTTCGGGCTCCTTCCGTGCCCACCGCATCTGGCCGGGCCCCTGGAGCGGCGTCGGCGGGCTGACGGGCCGGTCCGCCGAGGGCAACCCCATCGGCGCGGCCCCGGCGACCACCGTGGAGGCCCAACTGGCCGCCGCCACACCGCGGGACCATCTGCTGGACCTGCGCCCCGCCGGCGCGGGGGACGCGCCGCGCGCCGTACGGGAGTGGGTCGAGGCCACGCACGGGACACGGACCTTCGGCGCGCTGGTGACGCGCTGGTTCTACCGCCGCGACATCACCCCGGTCCGGCTGTCGGACGCGTACGACGGCCTGGCCTACGTCGCCGTCTCGACGGACTCCCGCCCGATCCCGCAGCACCGGCCGCAGAGCCGGGGAACCGGTGTGGAGTAGGGCCGCAAGGCCCGTACCGTTCCCTCGCCGGCCGGGATCACCCGCACCGACAACTCCGTACACACCATCGCGGCCGACCACGGGACTGCCGCCGCCGCTCTCGTATCGGCCGTCCTCGGCCATCTCGCGTACGTCACGTACCTCGCCGTCGCCCACAGCCCGTCGGCGATCTTCGGCGCGACGACCCGAAGCTCAAGTCCCGTGCTCCGAGTCCTCTTTCCACAGGGAATGGGAGGAGGTCCTCCCTACCTACCCCACCGGGCGGCTCACCGGCCCCAACTGAGCCGCACACCAAGAGGGATGACTTTTAGTGATCGGCTTGCAACGCGGCGTGTCGACGGTCTAGCGTTCCGGATAGCGAACATAGGACGGCCCCCGCCAGGTGCTACCAACACCTGCGAGGGCCTCGCCCACAGATCGACCCACTTAGAAAGCGATCCGATGGCTGAGCCACAGCTTAGTGCTGCCGCGCGCACCGCGCACATGACTTCGCCCACCACTCACCCCTTGGCGAACCCCGGCTACGGCAAGCGTTCGACGCCCGGCCAACAGCCCGCCGCCCCCGGCGACTTCGCGCATCTGCCCGACCGCGAGGCGGCGATCGCGCTCTACCTCGACCGGCTGCCGGACGGCGCGGACATCTCGGTCAAGACGCTGGCGACAATCCTCCCGTACGGCCAGTGCGCGCTCCGCACGGCGCTCCGGTGCCTGCGCCGCACGGGCCATCTGCGTATCGGCCGGGAGCATGTACGGGGCTCCGGGAGCGCGCGGTGGGTGACGCGTACGTGGTTCTCCCGTACCCCCCGCGGCAACGCGTGGTGGGCGGCGTTCGCGGCAGGCAACGCGCCGTCACTGCGGGAAGAGCCCGCCGCGCGTCCCACTCGCTCACGCGCGTACATCCTGCTGGCGGCCCTGAGACGCGCCGCACCCGCCCTCGCGCTCTCCGCGAGGGACTGCGCGGCGCTGGAACCGCTGGCGGCGGAGTGGTTCGCGCGGGAGGCGACGGAGCAAGACCTGCTGCGCGAACTGACGTCGGGCCTGCCACCCGAGGTCCACTGCTCGGCGGCCTTCACGCGCGCCCGCCTGATCTCAAAGCTCCCGCCGGAACCGGTCCGCCTCCCGAAACCGGCGCTCCGCGTCCTCGAATGCGCGAAGTGCGGCGCACCGGCCCGCCCCGAAGCGCTCGCCTTCGGCGAATGCGCCACTTGCCGTGGCGAACCCGTCCCCGTACGCCAGGCGAACCGCGCTCCGCTGCCACCGCAAAGAGTCCGCGCATTGGCCGCCGATGCCCGCGCGGCGACGTCCCGTCCACCGGAGAGGACTCACGAATGACCGTTCAGCCCACCCGTGCCAGAAGCAGGGCACGATGTACGGGAGGAGGCGACGCCATGACCCCCAGCACCGCTGATCACGCCCAGATGTCCGTCAAGGAGTTCGAGCAGATCGCTCACCACACCCCTGAGACGGTGACGCTCGAATTCATCAATGGGAAGTTGGAGGTCAAGCACGTGCCGGACGGGGCTCACGACGAGATCATCATGTGGGTCGCCGACCAATGCATGCAGTCCAGGGCGGAACTCCGGCTGTACCGCGAGCGCGGGCTCAAGGTCGAGACGTACCGCAATGGTCGAGCCCGTCCTGATGGAGCCCTCGCGCCGCGCGGGCACTTCGCCAACCACGGCGAGTGGTCCGATCCGGGCGGCGTGCTCATGGTCACCGAAGTGACCTCGTACGACGGCGACACCCACAGCCGCGACCGCAAGGAAAAGCGCGACGGCTACGCGGCAGCCGACATCCCCGTCTACCTCCTCATCGACCGCGACTCCAACGAGCTTGTCGTCTACACGGACCCGCGAAACGGCGCATACAAGGCCCGTCGCTCGCACCCGTTCGGCGCCACCGTCACGCTCCCCGACCCCGTCGCCATCACCCTCGACACCGACGAGCTGAAGAACTACATCAGTTGAACGCCCCGAGGGCGGCACCCCCTCTCGGGGGTGCCGCCCTCGGTTCGTACAACTGCGTGCGTGCTACGCCATGAACCGCCGACCCGTCAGGATCAGAAGTCCATGTCACCGCCCGGCATGCCGCCCGGCGCGCCGCCGGCGGCGGCCTTCTCCGGCTTGTCGGCGATGACGGCCTCGGTGGTGAGGAACAGCGCGGCGATGGACGCCGCGTTCTGCAGCGCGGAGCGCGTGACCTTCGCGGGGTCGATGATGCCCTCGGCGATCATGTCCACGTACTCGCCGGTCGCGGCGTTCAGGCCGTGACCGATCTTGAGGTTGCGGACCTTCTCGACGATGACGCCACCCTCAAGACCCGCGTTGACCGCGATCTGCTTGAGCGGGGCCTCCAGCGCGAGCTTGACGGCAGCGGCGCCCGTCGCCTCGTCGCCTTCGAGCTCCAGCTTCTCGAACACCGAGGAAGCCTGGAGCAGAGCCACACCACCACCGGCGACGATGCCCTCCTCGACGGCGGCCTTGGCGTTGCGCACCGCGTCCTCGATGCGGTGCTTGCGCTCCTTGAGCTCGACCTCGGTCGCGGCGCCGGCCTTGATGACGGCCACGCCGCCGGCCAGCTTCGCGAGGCGCTCCTGGAGCTTCTCGCGGTCGTAGTCCGAGTCCGAGTTCTCGATCTCGGCGCGGATCTGGTTCACGCGACCGGCGACCTGCTCGCTGTCACCGGCACCGTCGACGATGGTGGTCTCGTCCTTGGTGATGACGACCTTGCGGGCGCGGCCCAGCAGGTCGAGACCGGCGTTCTCCAGCTTGAGGCCGACCTCCTCGGAGATGACCGTGCCGCCCGTGAGGATGGCGATGTCGTTCAGCATCGCCTTGCGGCGGTCACCGAAGCCCGGGGCCTTGACGGCGACGGACTTGAAGGTGCCCTTGATCTTGTTGACGACGAGGGTGGAGAGCGCCTCGCCCTCGACGTCCTCGGCGATGATCAGCAGTGGCTTGCCCGACTGGATGACCTTCTCCAGGAGCGGCAGAACGTCCTTGACGCTGCCGATCTTGGAGTTGACGATCAGGATGTACGGGTCGTCGAGCGACGCCTCCATACGCTCCATGTCGGTGGCGAAGTACGCCGAGATGTAGCCCTTGTCGAAGCGCATGCCCTCGGTGAGCTCGAGCTCGAGACCGAAGGTCTGCGACTCCTCGACGGTGATGACGCCTTCCTTGCCGACCTTGTCCATCGCCTCGGCGATGAGCTCGCCGATCTGGGTGTCGGCGGCGGAGATGGAGGCCGTCGAAGCGATCTGCTCCTTGGTCTCCACGTCCTTGGCCTGCTCGAGAAGCGCACCGGAGACGGCCTCGATGGCCTTCTCGATACCGCGCTTGAGGGCCATCGGGTTGGCGCCGGCGGCCACGTTGCGCAGGCCCTCGCGGACCAGGGCCTGGGCCAGGACGGTCGCGGTGGTCGTACCGTCACCGGCGACGTCGTCCGTCTTCTTGGCGACTTCCTTGACCAGCTCGGCGCCGATCTTCTCGTACGGGTCCTCGAGCTCGATCTCCTTGGCGATGGAGACACCATCGTTGGTGATCGTGGGGGCGCCCCACTTCTTCTCGAGGACGACGTTTCGGCCCTTGGGGCCAAGGGTGACCTTGACGGCGTCGGCGAGCTGGTTCATCCCGCGCTCGAGACCGCGCCGTGCCTCCTCGTCGAACGCGATGATCTTGGCCATGTGAAGTGGTCCTCCCGGACAGGGGGTGGATTGCTCCGGACCGTGTCCGCGCCCGCGACGGACGGCCTGAGAGCCCTGCGGTTCCTTGCCCCACAGGCTCTCGGGCCTCGCTGACCCGGTCCATAAGTTGTCACTCTCACCTACAGAGTGCTAACGCCAATGATTAGCACTCGACCCCCGAGAGTGCAAGCGACTCCCGAGTGACCGCGGAGCCGTGCAGGACCCGCGCACGCCTCGCGCACGCCCCCCGCGCGCACGCAAGAGGGGCCCGTATCCCCTGCCGGGATACGGGCCCCTCGTGCGTGAGTGAGTGCGTCGTTGGCCGATCGCGCCGGGATCAGACGGCGAGCTTGACCATGTCCGCCTGCGGACCCTTCTGGCCCTGCGAGATCTCGAACTCAACTCGCTGACCTTCTTCAAGGGTGCGGTAGCCGTCCATCTGGATCGCGCTGTAGTGGACGAAAACATCCGCACCACCGTCGACCGCGATGAAGCCGTAGCCCTTCTCCGCGTTGAACCACTTGACGGTGCCCTGAGCCATGCCCAACTCCCCTATTACTGGCCCCTCCGCGGGACCGCACTTCGCGCCGGAACGCGTCGACCGCGGCTGAATGTATCTGCCCAACTGCCCTCTGCAACAGGTCAATCGGACGAGAATTATGGGCATGGCCGAACACGCAAAGGGGTGAATTGCCGGGCCACCAGGGGCAAGTCGGGCCGGGCAAAGCGTAAGGAACCGCGCAAACAGCGTCCACACTTTGACCGCATCTTGTCGCGAACTCATATGCTCGTGGCACAGGCGGCAGCGGGGCTACCCCAACTGTACCGCGTTCAACCTCATGGAATTACCCCCTCCGTTTCTCTCGCGGAGGGGGCAACACCGTTCACCGTGCGTGCCGTTCAGCCGCCGGCGACCGCCGGGATGATCGAGATCCCGGCACCGTCCGGGGTGACGGTCTCCAGGCCCTGCTCGAAGCGGACGTCGTCGTCGTTCACGTACACGTTGACGAAGCGCCGGAGCTTGCCCTGGTCGTCCAGGACGCGGGCGGCGATACCCGGGTGGTTGGTCTCCAGGGACTCGATGACCTGGGAGAGGGTCGTGCCCTCGGCCGCGACCTCGGCCTTCCCGCCGGTGTACGTACGGAGGATGGTGGGGATACGGACGTTCACGCTCATCGGTTTCTGCCTTCCGGGAAGTAGCGGGTTGGTGAGGTGCTCAACGCGCCAGACCGGCCGAGCGGAACGCGTCGAGGCTCGGCGGGATCGTCGCGGTCGGCCCCGTCGTCGGCGCGACCGCGTCCAGCGTCTTGAGCCCGTCACCGGTGTTCAGCACGACCGTCGTGAGCGCCGGGTCGAGCAGACCCGCCTCGATGAGCTTGCGCGTCACGCCCACGGTCACCCCGCCCGCGGTCTCGGCGAAGATCCCCTCGGTCCGCGCGAGCAGCTTGATCGCGTCGACGACCTGCTCGTCGTTCACGTCCTCCACGGCGCCGCCCGTGCGGCGGGCGATGTCCAGGACGTAAGGGCCGTCGGCCGGGTTGCCGATCGCCAGCGACTTGGCGATGGTGTTCGGCTTCTGCGGCCGTACGACGTCGTGGCCGGCCTTGAACGCGACGGACACCGGCGAACAGCCCTCGGCCTGCGCGCCGAAGATCTTGTACGGCTTGTCCTCGACCAGGCCGAGCGCGATCAGCTCCTTGAGCCCCTTGTCGATCTTCGTCAGCTGCGAGCCCGACGCCACGGGGATGACGAGCTGGTCGGGCAGCACCCAGCCGAGCTGCTCGCAGATCTCGTACGCGAGGGTCTTCGAGCCCTCGCCGTAGTACGGGCGGAGGTTGACGTTGACGAAGCCCCAGCCCTCGCCGAGCGGGTCGCCGATGAGCTCCGAGCAGAAGCGGTTGACGTCGTCGTAGTTGCCCTCGATGCCGACGAGTTCACCGCCGTAGACGGCGGCCATGACGACCTTGCCCTGCTCCAGGTCGTGCGGGATGAACACGCAGGAGCGGAAGCCCGCGCGGGCCGCGGCGGCGCCGACGGCGCCCGCGAGATTGCCGGTGGAGGAGCAGGAGAGCGTGGTGAAGCCGAAGGCGCGCGCCGCCTCGACGGCGATGGCGACGACCCGGTCCTTGAAGGAGTGCGTCGGGTTGCCGGAGTCGTCCTTCACGTACAGGCCGCCGGTCACACCCAGCTCACGGGCGAGGTTGTCGGCCTTGACGAGCTTGGTGAAGCCGGGGTTGATGTTCGGCTTCGACGCCACGTCGGCGGGGACGGGCAGCAGCGGGGCGTAGCGCCAGATGTTGTCGGGGCCCGCGGCGATGCGCTTCTTCAGCTCCTCGGGATCGCCCGTCGGCAGGTCGTAGGCCACTTCGAGGGGGCCGAAACAGCTCTGACAGGCGAAGATCGGGCCGAGTTCGAAGCGTTCACCGCATTCGCGGCACGAGAGGGCGGCGGCGGGTCCGAGGTCCACGGTGCCGGCGTCGGATGCTGCTGATCCGGCGGCAGTGGTGGCGTCGTTGGTGTTGGAGACGGTCTGCACAGCCATGAAGGCGAGGGCCCTTTCCTCATCTTCCTCGCGACGCATCTCGCCGCGAGACGGAATTGGCACCTTCCCCACCGTGACCTCGCGGTCGGCGGGAGGGTTGCCGGGGCTTCAACGGGCCGTTCCCTCTGCCCCTCTGGATGAGCGGTATTCGATTGTCAGCCTGATGACCCCCGACGTGCGACGGTCATCCGCGTTGTTCAAGACTGTAACCGAACCCCTGGACGGTTGAAGGCCTCGTCCGATCCGCGAGATGGAGATCACGTGCTGGAAGAGGTGGAGCGCTGGCTGGCCCGGCGGTCCTGGTCCGCGGCGGACCGGCCGCCCGGTCTGCTGGCCGCGGCGAAGCAGGGTACGCAGGTCAGCGTGGTGCTCCCGGCCCTGAACGAGGAGGCGACGGTCGGCCGGATCGTCTCGGTGATCCGGCGCGAACTGATGTCGGGCCCGGCGCCGCTCGTCGACGAGCTGGTGGTGATCGACTCGGGTTCGACCGACCGTACGGGGGAGGTCGCCGCGGCGGCCGGGGCACGGGTGGTGCACCGGGACGACATCCTGCCGAGGCTGCCGGCCGTGCCGGGCAAGGGCGAGGTGCTGTGGCGCTCGCTGCTGGTGACGAGCGGCGACATCGTCTGTTTCGTGGACGCGGACCTGAAGGACTTCTCGGCGGATTTCGTGACGGGGACCGTGGGGCCGCTGCTGACCGAGCCGGACGTGCTGCTCGTGAAGGCGATGTACGACCGCCCGCTCGGCGACGAGCCGGGGCAGGGCGGCCGGGTGACGGAGCTGGTCGCGCGCCCGCTGCTGAATCTGCACTGGCCGCTGCTCGCGGGGTTCGTGCAGCCGCTGGGCGGCGAGTACGCGGTACGGCGCTCGCTGCTGGAGCGGCTGCCGTTCCCGGTCGGTTACGGGGTGGAGCTGGGGCTGCTCGTGGACGCGCTGCACACGGTGGGGCTGGACGCGCTGGGCCAGGTCGATGTCGGGGTGCGCAGGCACCGGCACCAGGACGGGCAGGCGCTGGGGCGGATGGCGGCGGCGATCTACCGGACGGCGCAGCTACGGCTGTCGCGGGGGCATCTGGTGCGGCCGGCGCTGACGCAGTTCGAGCGGGGCGAGGGCGGCTTCGAGCCGCGTACGCACGCGGTGGACACGCAGGAGCGGCCGCCGATGCGGGAGATCGCGGAGTACGCGGAGCGGCGCGCGGCGTAGGCGCGCCGCGAGGGCCCGGCGTGGGCGCGTGGCTCAGGCGCGCGCGTGGGGCTCACCGGGCCCGCCCGGCGGCAGGCTTCACCGCGTGGCATTACCGGTCCGTTCGTATGATTTGCGTATATTGCCCGGTATGGCGATGACTGCGGTGACCCTGACCACGGAACAGCTCTGGCTGCTGGGCGGCGTGGCCCTCGCCCTCGTCGCCGCCGGGGTGGTGGCGCTCGCGGCGAGCCGGGGCCGGGGGCGTGGCTGATCCTCACCGACCTGAATCCGTACGTTTGAGCGTTTGTGCGACGGGCTAGATTTCGGCACATGGTCTCCGAGCAAGCCGCCCAGGTCCTCGTCGCGTCCAATCGCGGCCCCGTCTCGTACACACTCGGCGAGAACGGCGAGCTGACCTCCGGGCGCGGTGGCGGCGGTCTCGTCTCGGGTCTGTCGGCCATCGGGCCGGACACGAACGCGGTGTGGGTGTGCGCGGCCCTCGGTGACGGCGACCGCGAGGCCGTACGGCGCACCGGCGGCCGGCTGGACACCGCCGACACGGGCGGGCAGCGGGTCAGGATGCTCGGCATCCCGCCGGAGGTATACGCGGACGCGTACAACGGCGTCGCGAACTCCACGCTCTGGTTCGTCCACCACCTGCTCTACCAGACACCGCTGGAGCCGGCCTTCGGCTCGGACTTCCGGGCGCAGTGGGCCTCCTACGAGGCGTACAACCGCGCGTTCGCGGAGGCCCTGGCCGACGAGGCGGGCGACGGCGCGGCCGTACTGATCCAGGACTACCACCTGGCCCTGGTGCCCGGCATGCTCCGGGCGCTCCGGCCCGATCTGCGGATCGGGCACTTCTCGCACACGCCGTGGGCCCCGGTCGACTACTTCCGGCTGCTGCCCGACGACATCGCGCGCCAGCTGCTGCGCGGCATCCTCGGCGCCGACCGGGCCGCGTTCCTGACCCGCCGCTGGGCCGACGCGTTCACCGCGTGCTGCGAGGAGCTGCTGGGCGGGACGGGGAAGACACGGATCGGCGTGCACGGCCTGGGCGCCGACGCGGACTTCCTGCGCGAGCGTGCGAACCGGCCCGACGTCGACGAGCGGCTGGCCGAGCTGCGGGAGCAGATCGGCGGCTCGGACGGGGCGCCGCGCAAGACGATCGTGCGGGTGGACCGTACGGAGCTGTCGAAGAACATCGTGCGCGGGATGCTCGCCTACCGGCAGCTGCTGGCTGACCGTCCGGAGTGGCGCGAGCGGGTCACGCATGTGGCGTTCGCCTACCCGTCCCGGCAGGACCTGGCGGTCTACCGCGACTACACGGCCCGGGTCCAGGAGGTGGCCGACGAGATCAACTCCGCCTATGGCACGCCCGGTTGGACGCCGGTGGTGCTGCACGTCAAGGACGACTTCGCGCGCTCGCTCGCCGCGTACCGCCTCGCGGACGTGGCCCTGGTCAACCCGATCCGCGACGGCATGAACCTGGTCGCGAAGGAGATCCCGGTCGTCTCGGAGGAGGGCTGCGCCCTGGTGCTGTCGCGCGAGGCGGGCGCCTACGAGGAGCTGGGCGACGACGCGCTGGTGGTCAACCCGTACGACGTGTCGGCCACGGCGGCGGCCCTGCACGAGGCCCTGACGATGGACGACGACGACCGCACGGCGCGTACGAAGCGCCTGGCCGCCGCCGCGACGGCACTGCCGCCGCAGCGGTGGTTCCTGGACCAGCTGGAGGCGCTGCGGAACGGCTGAGCGCCTACCAGTCGACGGGCCGGTAGTCCTTGAGCAGTAAGTACGCCGTGGACGGGGCTGCCCGCCTGCCCCTGCACGATCGGGTGGTAGATCCGCGCCGCGCCGTCCACGATGTCCAGCGGCGGGCGCCAGCCGGTGGCGGCGTGCCGCTCCCTGGCGGGCAGCGGTTTCTCGTCGGTGACCCAGCCGGTGTCGACGCTGCACACGTGGATGCCGCGCTCGGCCAGCTCACCGGCGCTGGTGCGGGTGAGCATGTTGAGGGCGGCCTTGGCCATGTTGGTGTGCGGGTGACCGCTCGTCTTCCTGTGGACCGCGAACTGCCCCTCGACGGCCGTCACGTTGAGCAGATAGCGCCGCGCGTGGGGTGAGGACTCCAGCAGGGGCGGCAGCCGGTCGGCGAGCAGGAACGGGGCCACCGCGTTGACCAGTTGGACCTCCAGCAGCTCCGCCGGGTCGATGCCGCCGAGCCGGGCGGTCCAGGAGTTCTCGGCGGCGGTCTCGGTCAGCAGCCCCGCCTCGTCCACGGTCGCGAGCACGGAACCGTCGCTCTCGGGTGTGCCGGTGTTACGGGGCACGAGCCCGGCGGCCCAGGACCGGCCCGCCACCCCGGTGTTCACGGCGCCGGGGACGCCGAAGCCCGGGGCGGTCCACACGGCGGGGGCCTTGGCGGCCGGCAGCGCGGTGCGCGCCGGTGCGGCCTCCGCGGCGGCCAGGGCGGAGTAGGCGCGCGGCGAACGGCGCAGCGTCTGGGCCGCGTTGCGGGCACGGCGCCGGACGAGGTTGTCGCGGGCGCAGTCGGGGCCGAGGCGGTGGTAGAAGTGGTGGATCCGGCGGTAGTGGTCCTCGCAGACGTAGCAGCGCTGGGGACGCCCCAACTCGCCGGCGAACTGGTCGTCCCGCACCGGATCCGCACCGGCCGGCGGCGCGTCCGTCGTCCGGTCCGGCGCGCCCATGACGGTGCCGGCCTGGATCCCGGCGTCCGCCGTCGCACGGGCGCCGCGGGTGGCCGACCGGCGTTTGCGCCGCCCGTCCCGGAAGAGTCCACTGGCTGCGCGCTCCAGCCGCTCCCGCCGCGGATCCTCGATCGACAGCTCCCCGCGCCTCGTTCAGCAACTCCAGCGTCGCCCGTATCCGGTCGTCCGTCGGACCGTCCATCAGGTCGTCGTCCATCGAGCCCTCGCCCCCGCTCGCACCGAACGACCATGATGCGTGAGGGGGCCGCCCGGTGTCGCCCGCGTTTCGGCGCGGCGCCCGAGATCTGGACCTCTGCTCTCAGAGGCGGGCGGACACCGCGGCGAGGAAGCCGGTCAGCGCTCCCGGGCCCGGCAGCACCAGGTCGGCCCGCGCGGCGAGTTCGGGGACCTCGCCCGTACCGCTGCACAGCAGCAGACCCGGATGGCCGTCGCCGCGCAGGGTGTCGACCGCGGCGAATGCCGGGAGGTCGCCCAGGTCGTCGCCGCCGTAGACGACCGTCTCGGCGCCGACCTCGCCGACGTACTCGCGCAGGGCCACGCCCTTGTCCACGCCGGGCGGGCGCAGTTCCAGGACGAGGCGGCCCGGTTCGAGCATCAGGCCGTGCCGGGCCGCCAGGTCGGCGAGCGGTTCGCGCAGTGCGTCGAAGGCCCCCTGCGGGTCGGTGGCACGGCGGGTGTGGACCGCGACCGCCTGGCCCTTCTCCTCGATCCACGCACCGCGCCAGGAGTCGAACCGGGCGAGGAGTCCGGGGAGTTCGGCGCGGACCGCGGCGACTCCGGGGTGCGGCTCCGGGGTCTGGACGGCGCCGCTGACCGCGTCCCAGCGTTCGGCGCCGTAGTGGCCGAGGACGACGAGGTGTTCCAGGCCGGGTACGCCGGCGAAGCCGCCGTACCGTACGGCGACATCGGCCGGCCGGCCGGTGATCACCGCGACGGAAGCCACGTGGGGGGCGAGGGCTACGAGCGCGGGGACGGCGCCGGGGTGGGCGCGGGCCTGTTCGGGGTCCGGGACTATGTCGGCGAGCGTGCCGTCGAAGTCGAGCGCGACGACGGCTTTCCCGGGCCGCGCGAGAAGCGCGGCCAGTCCTTCGGCGCCGGCGGGGGTGACGGGGGTCGGCAGGGGGTGCGGATGGCTGCCCATGCCCCGACCCTATCGGCGTACGGGGCCCGGGGCCCGCCCTACTGGGTGCGGAGCGGTCGCGGTGGCCGGGTTCGTCTCACCCGGTCCGTCCGGTGGCCGGTTCGTCCTCGATCGCCGGACGGGCTGTTCTCGCGCTCAGCGGCGGGCGCGGCGGGCGTCCCTGATCCGGCGCAGGCGGTTGACCGTCACCGGGTCGTGGACCAGGGCCAGCGGGTCGTCGATGAGCGCGCCCAGCAGCTGGTAGTAGCGGGTGGGCGAGATGCCGAGCCGCTCCCTGATGACGCGCTCCTTGGCGCCGGGGCCCGGCCAGGAGCGCTTCTCCACGGCGAGGACGGCGCGGTCCCGCTCGGTCAGTTCCGACCGGTCGGCGGGACCGCGGTCCTCGTGCGACGTGTGTCCGGGCTCGGGCTCGGCGCCGGACTCGGCGCCGGGCTCCGGCTCGGGTATCAGTGCGGCGGTCATAGGGCTGCCACGCTACTCGGCGTTCTCCGCCGTCGTCGCGTCACGGCCGATCCTCGCCAGGATCTCCGACGGCACCGCGCCGGGCTGCACCGTCTTGCCGATGTTCTTCTTGATGTCGTCGCTGACGCCCGCCCACGACGTCTTGCCGAACGGGTAAAGCTCGGCGGTGGGCAGCGCCTCCAGGAACTTCCGCAGTTCCTTGTGCTCGTCGTCGGCGAC
The DNA here is from genome assembly GCF_010384365.1 of Streptomyces sp. S4.7. NCBI lineage: Bacteria > Bacillati > Actinomycetota > Actinomycetes > Kitasatosporales > Streptomycetaceae > Streptomyces > Streptomyces sp. S4.7. The sequence goes on from NZ_CP048397.1 coordinate 3,325,750, forward strand.
CATCGTATCGGACGCGCTGTAGGTGACCGGCAGGAGGTCGTACTGTCCGACGAAGTCCATGACGTTCTCGTCCTCGAAGGTGAAGTCGAGGAAGATGCCCGCCTGTTCACGGTGGCCGGGCTGCTTGAACGCCATGATCCAGTCGGCGACACCCATCGTCGCCTTGGACTTGCCGTTGATGCCGGGCAGCGGCACCATCCCGACATCGACGCCGGCCTTCTCGGCCTCCTGCATCATCGTCGGGTGCCCGTTGAGCATGCCGACCTTGCCGTCGGTGAACGCCTTGAAGGCGTCGGCGCGGTCCAGTTCGCCGGGCGGTACGGAGCCGGTGAGACCCTTGCCGACCAGCTCCTTCTGGAGCCATTCGAAGGTCTTGACGTTCGTCTCCGAGTCGACGGCGTACGAACCGTCGGTCGCGTCCGTGTAGCCGCCGCCACCGCTGAGCATCCACATCATCGTCTCCGCCTGCGCCTCCTCGGGGCCGAGCGGAAGGGCGAACGGGGTCGGTACGTCCTGCGCCTTGAGCGCCTCGGCGTCCGACTTGATGTCGTCCCAGTCCTGCGGCGCGGAGAGACCGGCCCCCGCGAAGAGGCCCTTGTTGTAGAAGAGGAGCCGTGTGCTGGCGACGAACGGCATTCCGTACTGGGTCTGGTCGACCTTTCCGGCGTCCGCGAAGCGGGAGAGGAAGTTCGCCTGCGTGGGAATGGAGAGCAGCTCGTCCGCGCTGTACAGCTCTTCCTTCTTCACGTAGTCGGCGTAGGCGCCGATCTGCGCGATGTCGGGCGCCTCGCCGTCCCTGACCATCTTCGCCACGTCGGCGTCCACGGTCTTCCAGGAACGGATGTCGACATCGACCTTGATGCCCGGGTTCTTGGACTCGAACTCCTTGGCCAGGCTGTTCCAGTACTTCTCCGAGCTGTTGGCGGCACTGTTGCCGTAGTCCGCCGCGACCACTTTCAAGGTGACGTCACCCGAACCGCCGGAGCTGCCGCAGCCGCTCAGCGCCATCGTCATGCCCAGTGCGGCTATCGCCGCGGTATGCCTCAGGAAGCGCTGTTGCACAGCTCTTTTCCCACCCTTGTATTCGCTCGGCCGTCTTTACGGCGTTCGTTGTCCCGTCGGTCCCCCGCGACGTCCTGCGTTGACGAGCTGCGATTTTTCCCCATGCACCGTCGGAGGTCTACACCAGCCCCGTATCGCTTCGGCAACTTCCCCTGCCCGTCAGGTTTGGCGAAGGCTTTGTATGGGCTGGCAACAATCCCGCACAGTGGACTAGACCTTTCTTGGGTTTTCGCGCGAGAATGCGTCTGTGAGACACGTCATCGCCCTGGATGTGGGCGGCACCGGTATGAAGGCCGCCCTGGTCGGGACGGACGGCGCGCTGCTGTACGAGGCGCGCCGCGCGACCGACAGGGAGCGCGGCCCCGACGCGATCGTCGAGACGATCCTCGGCTTCGCGGCGGATCTGCGCGCGTACGGCGTCGAGCACTTGGGCGAGAGCGCGGTCGCCGCCGGAGTGGCGGTACCGGGCATAGTCGACGCCGAGCGCGGGATCGCGCTGTACGCGGCGAACCTCGGCTGGCGCGATCTTCCGCTGCGCGATCTGCTGGCGGCCCGGCTGGGCGGCGTACCGGTCGCGCTCGGGCACGACGTACGCACCGGCGGGCTCGCCGAGGGGCGGATCGGCGCGGGCAGGGGCTCGGACCGGTTCTTCTTCGTCCCCCTCGGCACCGGCATCGCGGGCGCCATCGGCATCGACGGGGCCATAGAGGCGGGCGCGCACGGCTACGCGGGCGAGATCGGACATGTGGTGGTCCGGCCCGACGGACCCGTGTGCGGGTGCGGGCAGACCGGCTGCATGGAGACGCTCGCGTCGGCCGCGGCCGTGACCCGGGCGTGGGCGGCGGCCAGCGGTGATCCGGAGGCCGACGCCGCCGACTGCGCGAAGGCCGTCGCGTCCGGCGACCCGAGGGCCCTGGCGGTCTGGGCGGACGCCGTCGACGCGCTCGCGGCCGGGCTGGTCACCGCGCTCACCCTGCTCGACCCCCGAAGGCTGATCATCGGTGGCGGTCTCGCCGAGGCCGGGGAAACGTTGTTCACACCCCTGCGGGCCGCGGTCGAGGAGCGGGTCACGTTCCAGAAGCTGCCCGAGATCGTCCCGGCGGCCCTCGGGGACACCGCCGGATGCCTGGGCGCGGGGCTGCTCGCCTGGGATCTTCTCTCGACGGAGGTATCCGCCTGATGGCCGCACGCGCCGAAAGCACTGTTCTCGCCGGGGCCCGGGTGGTGCTGCCGACCGGGATCGTGGAGAACGGACGGGTGAGCGTCGAGGGCGGACGAATCACCGAGGCCGGGCCGGCCTCCTCCTCCGTAGGAGACACCACCGGATCCTCCGGTGCCGTCGCCCCCGGGACGCTCGACCTGACCGGCCACTGGGTGGTGCCCGGCTTCGTGGACATGCACAACCACGGCGGCGGCGGCGCGTCCTTCACGTCGGGCGGGGCCGACGACGTCCTCAAGGGCGTCCGTACGCACCAGGAGCACGGCACCACCACGCTCGTCGCCTCCACCGTCACCGGCGAGATGGACTTCCTCGCGCAGCGCGCCGGGTTCCTCTCCGAACTCGTCGAACAGGGCGACCTCGCCGGCATCCACTTCGAGGGGCCGTTCATCTCGCCCTGCCGCAAGGGCGCGCACAGCGAAGGGCTGCTGCGCGACCCGGACCCCGCCGAGGTGCGCAAGCTCCTCGACGCGGCCCGCGGCACGGCCAGGATGGTGACCCTCGCGACCGAACTGCCGGGCGGCATCGACTCCGTACGGCTGCTGGTGGAGCACGGTGTGATCGCCGCGATCGGGCACACGGACGCGACGTACGAGCAGACCGTCGAGGCCATCGACGCGGGCGCGACGGTCGCCACGCACCTCTTCAACGCGATGCCGCCGCTCGGCCACCGCGCGCCGGGGCCGATCGCCGCGCTGCTGGAGGACGAGCGGATCACCGTCGAGCTGATCAACGACGGCACGCATCTGCATCCGGCGGCGCTGGAGCTGGCGTTCCACCGCGCGGGCGCGGACCGGGTCGCGTTCATCACGGACGCGATGGACGCCGCCGGTTTCGGCGACGGCGTGTACCAGCTCGGACCGCTGGAGGTCGAGGTCAAGGACGGTGTCGCGCGGCTCGCCGTGGGCGGTTCGATCGCGGGCTCGACCCTGACCCTGGACACGGCCTTCAGACGCGCGGCGACGATCGACCGGCTGCCGGTCACCGAGATCGTGCGGGCGATCTCCGCCAACCCGGCGAAGCTGCTGGGCGTGGACGACCGGGTGGGCTCACTGGAGGCGGGCAAGGACGCCGACCTGGTGATCCTGGACGCGGAGTTCGCGATCGCGGGCGTGCTGCGCAAGGGCGAATGGGTGGTCAAGCCCGGACCGGGGCGGTAGATCCGGCCGGTGCCGGGGCGGTGGGTCCGGCGGGTGCCGGGGCGGTGGGTCCGGTCATCCGTTCCGCTCCCTCCACTGGGGCGCCCGGCCCGGCTTTGGCATGATCAGAACCGATACGGAGCGGGCAGGCGTCCCCTCCCCCGTCGCACCCCCGAGGGAGGGCACCGCGCATGATCCTCACGGTCACGCTCAACACCGCCCTCGACATCACCTACCGCACCCCCGCCCTCACGCCGCACGCCACCAACCGCGTCGCCGAGGTCTCCGAACGGCCCGGCGGCAAGGGCCTCAACGTCGCCCGTGTGCTGTCGTCGCTCGGCCACGGGACCGTCGTGACCGGGTTCGCCGGCGGCCGGACCGGGGACGCGCTGCGCGAACTGCTCGCCGCCGAGGGCCCGTCCGACGCGCTCGTGGGGATCGCGGGCACCACGCGCCGCACCATCGCCGTCGTCGACGAGGCGACCGGTGACACGACCCAGCTGAACGAACCGGGCCCGACCGTCACACCCGCCGAGTGGGCCTCGTTCCTCACCTCCTACGAAGGGCTCGCCGCCCGCGCGGACGCCGTCGCGCTGTGCGGCAGCCTGCCGCCCGGCATCCACGTCGGCGCGTACGCGGAGCTGGTACGCCTCGCGCGGGCGGCGAACCTGCCCGTACTCCTCGACACCAGCGGCGAACCACTGCGCCGTGGCATCGCCGCACGCCCCGACCTCGTGAAGCCCAACGCCGACGAACTGGCCCGGCTCACCGGCTCCCGCGAGCCGCTGCGCGCGACGCGCGACGCCCGCAGGCGCGGCGGCCGTGCCGTCATCGCCTCGCTCGGCGCCGCCGGGCTGCTCGCCGCGACCCCGGACGGCTGGTGGCGGGCGGCACCGCCGAAGGCCGTACGGGGCAATCCGACCGGCGCGGGGGACTCGGCGGTGGCGGGGCTCCTGTCGGGGCTCGTGGAGCGGCTGCCGTGGCCCGACAGACTCGCGAGAGCGGTCGCGCTCTCCACGGCGACGGTCCTGGCGCCCGCGGCGGGCGAGTTCGACCGGGAGGCGTACGCGGACCTGCTGCCGCGGATCGCCGTGACGGAACAAGCACCGTGACCGAGCGGGCTCGGTGACGGAACGAGAACAGTCCGGACAGGGGACCACATGCCACTCGTAAGTACCGGTGAACTCGTCTCGGCGGCGGCCGAACGGCGGGACGGGCGGGGCGGCGTCGCCGCGTTCAACGTCATCACCCTGGAGCACGCCGAGGCGATCGCCGCCGGCGCCGAACGGGCGGGGCGTCCCGCGATCCTCCAGATCTCCGAGAACGCGGTGAAGTTCCACGGCGGCCGGCTGACGGCCGTCGCCGCGGCCACCGCCGCCGTCGCGCGCGCCTCGCACGCCCCGCTCTCGCTCCACCTCGACCACGTCGAATCGGCCGAACTGCTGCGCGCGGCCGACGGAGAGGGCTTCAGCTCCGTAATGTTCGACGCGTCGAAGCTGTCCTACGAGGCGAACGTCGAGGCCACGGCGGAGGCGGTCGCCTGGGGCCGTGCGCGCGGCATCTGGATCGAGGCCGAACTGGGCAAGGTCGGCGGCAAGGACGGCGAACCACCGCTGGGCGCCCACGCCCCCGGCGTCCGTACGGATCCCGCCGAGGCGGTCGCGTACGTGGACGCCACCGGCGTCGACGCGCTGGCCGTCGCGGTCGGCTCCTCGCACGCGATGACGGACCGCACGGCGGCCCTGGACCACGAACTGATCGGCGCGCTGCGGCGGGCCGTCGCCGTACCGCTGGTGCTGCACGGCTCGTCGGGCGTCCCCGACGAGGAGATCCGGCGGGCGGTCGCGGCGGGCATGGTCAAGATCAATGTAGGCACGGCCCTGAACACGGCCTTCACGACCGCGGTCCGCGTCCGCCTGGAGTCCGACACGAAGACGGTCGACCCCCGCAAATACCTCGCCCCGGCTCGCGAGGCGATGACCGGGACGGTGGCGGCGTTCCTGAAGGTGATCGGCGGGGAGTCCTAGACCGGGCTCCCCGGGTGCGGGAACCGGGCGAGCGGGCTCAGCCCTTCGCTTTGCCCTGTTCCAGGGAGACCTGGTCGAGGATGGCGTCGCACTGGTCGCCCGCCTCGCACGACAGCTTCAGCGTGTTGCTGCCCTTGTCGAGGTTGACGTAGGCGTAGGTGGTGGTCCACCCCTTCTCCCAGTCGCCCTCCTTCGCCTTGGCGAAATTGGACATGTTGACCGAGCGGGGCGTCTCGCCGTTGATCGTGAGCGACGTCTTCGCGTCCTTGCCCGGCACGCCGTAGGTGATGAACAGCGTGTACTCACCGGCCTCCGGCAGATCGACGGTCCAGCTGGCCGATCCACCGGGCCCGTTGAACGTCACGTACGCGCCGCCCGCGCCCTTCGCGCCCTTGATGTCCTTCGCCAGCACCGCCGGCGCCCCGAGCTGGAGCGTCGCCGCGTCCTGCTTGGGAAGCTCGATCGGCTTGTCGGGGTCCGGATCCTGCTTGCCGGGGTCCTCGCTCGGTGCCGCCGACTCGCCCGTGGTCGGGCCGTCCGTCGGGCCGCCGTCGGCGTTCTTGCTGTCGTCTCCGTTGGAGAGCAGCGCGGCCGTGATTCCGATCACGACCACCGCCACGACGGCTACGGCGCCGATGAGCAGGCCCTTGGTGTTGGGTCCGCCGCCGTTGCCACGGCCGCCACCGCCGCGCTGGGCGGGAACCGTACGCGTGGCGGCGCCGCCGGTCTCGGGGGCCGCGTAGTGCGCGTCGGGAGCCTGGCCGTACTGAGGCTGCTGGCCTCCGTACTGCGGCTGCTGCCCGTAGGACTGCTGTTGCTGCGGGACCTGACCGTACTGGCGCTCGCCGACGGTCCTGACCTGGTTGTACGACGTTCTCGGCACACCGGGCTGAGAGGCGGGACCGGGGTAGCCGTAGCCGCCGCGCCGGGCCTGCGCACCGTTCGCGGCCGTCTGTCCGTCCTCGTACAGATAGCCGAACGGATCGTCGTCCTCGGGCTTACTCGCGCCGTTGTTCCCGGCCGTCATCCCTGGGTCACTCCTTACCATCTCGCCAGCGTCGCCGACCGGCCGAGCCTACCTCGATTGGGCAAGCATACGGACGGGCCTTGATCGGAGTGGGCGGTTGCGCCATCCCCCGGTGAACATCGGGAGACATCGGTGGACATCGGTGAACCGCCGTACAGAGAGATAGGACACGACGGGCCCCGGCACGGCCCCGGCGTCACCCCGCCCGGCGCTGGACCTTGCTGCGCGAGCGCTTCTCGATGTACATCCGCTGGTCCGCGGATTTCAGCACTTCCTCGACCGTCATTCCGCAGCTCGCCCAGCCGATACCGAAGCTGGCTCCCACCCGGACCGCCCTGCCGTCCACCCTGATGGGCGGGATGATCGCGTTCCGCAGCCGGACCGCCAGGTCGGCGGCGTCCGTGGCGCCGAGGCCGTCGGCGAGGACCACGAACTCGTCGCCGCCGAGACGCGCCACGGTGTCGCCGTCCCGCACTCCGGTGTTCAGCCTGCGGGCGACTTCGATGAGGACGGCGTCGCCGGTGTTATGGCCGAAACGGTCATTGATCGACTTGAAACCGTCGAGGTCGCAGAAGAGGACGGCGAGGCCCTTGCTCCCGTCGTCGGGGTCGGCGCCCGGCGCGACGGTGTGCACGTGGTGGTCGAGGGGCACGGGGGCGGCGGACGGGTCGAAGCCGTCTCTTGGGAAGGCGCGCTCGGCGGGGTCCCCGTAGGAGTCGTAGGAGTCGTACGGCTCGTACGGTCCGTAGCCGGGGTCGTAGCCCCCGGCCGCGCCGCCGTGGCCCCCGCCGTAACCGGGCGCCGGTACGGGCGCGTAGCCGGCGCCGCTGGTCCCGTTGTAGCCGCCGTAGCCGGGCTCCTGGCCGTACGGGACCACTCCGGTGCCGTGACCGCCCTCGTCGTATCCGCCGCCGCTGCCGGCGCCGTTGGCGCCCTCGTATCCGCCGAACGCCTTGTCCACGGTCTGCACCGCCGTCTCCCGTACCGATATGGCGTTGGGACGCTCGCAGAGGCGGGCACTGAGACGGGCGCGCAGCTCCGCGCTGTTGGGCAGACCGGTCAGGGAGTCGTGCGAGGCGCGGTGGGCGAGCTGGAGTTCGTTGCGCTTGCGCTCCTCTATGTCCTCGACATGGGTGAGGAGGAAGCGGGGGCCGTCGGTGGTGTCGGCGACGACGGAGTTGCGCAGCGACACCCACACATAACTGTTGTCACGTCGCGCCAGCCGCAGCTCGGCGCGACCGCCCTCCGCCGAGGTGCGCAGCAGGGTGCCGATGTCCTCGGGGTGGACGAGGTCGGAGAAGGCGTAGCGGCGGATCGCGGAGGCGGACCGGCCAAGCAGCCGGCACAGCGCGTCGTTCGTCCGCAGCAGCCTGCCGTGCTGGTCCCCGCCCATCTCGGCGATGGCCATACCACTGGGCGCGTACTCGAACGCCTGCCGGAACGACTCCTCGCTGGCCCGCAACGCCTGCTGCTCCCGCTCCAGCCGGACCAGCGCGCGCTGCATGTTTGCTCTGAGGCGGGCGTTACTTATCGCAATGGCGGCCTGGGAGGCGTACATCTGGAGCGCTTCACGCCCCCAGGGGCCCGGACGGCGCCCGCCGCGCGGCCGGTCGACGGATATGACCCCGAGGAGCTCGCGCCCGCCCCCAGGGGCGTACATGGGGGCGTAGAGGCGGTCCTGCGGGTGCCACTCGTCCTCGAAGCGCGGGTCGGGTCCCTCGGTGTACCACTGCGGGACGTCGTCATCCAGCAGGATCCAGCCCTCGGTGTGGGGTATGTACCGCAGCTCACCCCAGGTCTCGCCCATGCTGAGCCGGCGTTCCCAGGAGGCGCGCGCGCCGACGCGGCCGGTGATCAGCGCCTCGGCCGCGGCGTTGCCGGCGAAGGCGGCGACGACCAGGTCACCGTCGGGCTGTACGAGGTTGACGCAGGCCAGCTCGTAGCCGAGGCCTTTGACTATGCCGTCGGCAACTGTCTGCAGGGTGTCGGCCAGACTGCGGGCGGTGTTGAGCTCGCCGACAACGTCGTGCAGCTGCCGCAGGGTCGCAAGGCGGACGTACGGCTCCGACTCGGTCTCCATCGTTCGCTCTCCCCGAGACCTCGACAGCAACTCCAGAATTCTCATCGGCTCGCTTGATGCGGTATCCCGGCCACTGAATCACAGCGAGCTGTGCACTCGGTACACAGGGTCAACAATTCCTCGACCCTGTGAGCCAAGTCACACACGAGGAAGGAGCATTGGCCGGGGGCGTGGGAACGCTCCAGGCCTTCATGAACGCAAATATCGAGGTGGGAAGCGGTGCGGTGGGGGCGCGCGGAGGGGCGCATTATGGGCGCACACTCCGGCGTGCAGAGGCGGCGAGGGCCTCACCGGAGCCGCGTCCCGGGCTCGCGAAGTGCCGCGACGCAGTCGCGCGGAGGGCTGGACCTAGGTCCTGGCTGGTTCTGTGGTCCGATGCGGGCATGTCACCGCCGGGGCTAGCGTGGACGACGTGCTGCAGAAGACAACCGCCCGGCGTACCGAGGCGCAGCCTCCCGACGCCGCGTCTCCCGAAGCCGTCCTCCATCCTGAGGGAGTGAGCAACGACGAGTTCCGCGCCGCGCTCTCCCGGCTGGCCGCCGGGGTGGTGCTGGTCACCGCGCACGACCCGGACGACGGTCCGAAGGGCGCGGACGCCGGAATGACGGCCACGTCCTTCATGTCCGTCTCGCTCGACCCGCCTCTGGTGGTGGTGAGCCTGCGCAACGGCTCCCGGATGGACGACCTGCTGGACGAACAGCCGATGTGGGCGGCGTCGATGCTCTCCGAGAGCCAGGTGCGGATCGCCGGCCGCTTCGCGATGAAGGGCCGGATCAGCGACCGGCTGCTCTTCGAGGACATGCCCCACCGGCGCGGTGAGGTGAGCGGGGCACCGCTGATCGACGGCGCGCTGACGGTCCTGGAGTGCCGGACGGAGCAGCGGATCGTGACCGGCGACCACACGCTGGTCGTGGGCCGGGTGCTGACGGCGGCGGTGCCGGGCGGATCGGGCGACGGGGGCCCGCTGACGTACTTCCGCGGGAAATACCGGCAGTTGGGGCAGGGCCAGGGACAGGGCTGAAGCCGCGGCGCGGCGTCCTCCCGGCCCGCTACGACCAATCCCGGCCGTCGCGCCCGCGCTTGGTCTGCGCGCGCTGCTTCTTCTGCCGCAGCCTGCGCTCGTTGATACCGCGCGGGATCTTCGTGGCCCGGCGCGGACGCGGCGGCGGAGCCGTCGCCTCGGCCAGGAGCGAGGCCATCCGCACCAGGGCCGTCTCGCGGTTGCGCCACTGGGAACGGTGCTCCGACGACCGTACGGTCACGACACCGCCCACCAGCCGGCTCGCGAGCCGCTCCAGCGCCCGCTCCTTCCACGCCTCGGGCAGCGCCTGCGTCTTGGCGAGGTCGAAGCGGAGCTCCACCTGCGAGTCGCTGGTGTTCACATGCTGTCCGCCGGGTCCCGAGGAGCGCGAGAAACGCCACATGAGCTCGGCCTCCGGAAGGGAGACGGAGCCGCGGATGACGTGCGGGGACCCGGACATGTGTCCATCGTCCCGTGTCCGCACAGACAAATCAAAGGCGTTGAGGAACCTCTGAGTCCTCTCTCCGCGTTATGGCGGGTGACGGTAACTTCGGAAGCCGATCGAAGTCCGCACATGAGCTCGTACACAACGAAAGGGACCATCCCCATGGCTGTAAGCCTGTCCAAGGGCGGCAACGTCTCGCTCACCAAGGAGGCACCGGGCCTGACAGCCGTCACGGTCGGCCTCGGCTGGGACGTCCGCTCCACCACCGGTACGGACTTCGACCTCGACGCCTCGGCGATCGCGGTCAACGCGGGTGGAAAGGTTGTCTCCGACAGCCACTTCATCTTCTTCAACAACAAGTCCACGCCGGACCAGACCATCGTCCACACCGGCGACAACCGCACCGGTGAAGGCGCGGGCGACGACGAGGCGATCAACGTCAACCTGGCGGGTCTGCCCGCCGACGTCGACAAGATCGTCTTCCCGGTCTCCATCTACGACGCCGAGACCCGCAGCCAGAACTTCGGCCAGGTCCGCAACGCGTACATCCGCATCGTGAACCAGGCCGGCGGCACCGAGATCGCCCGCTACGACCTGAGCGAGGACGCCGCCACCGAGACCGCGATGGTCTTCGGCGAGCTGTACCGCAACGGTGCGGAGTGGAAGTTCCGCGCGGTGGGCCAGGGTTACGCCTCGGGCCTCGCGGGCATCGCCACGGACTTCGGCGTCAACCTCTGAGTCGCTGAATCGTCAACTCGTCGAGTCGCTCAGCGAGTGACCGACCGATTGGTGCGAAGGGGCCTCCGGCATTTGCGGCCGGGGGCCTTTGGCGTGCGGTCCGCGGACCCGCGACCCCGCGAACCCACGGCCCTGCGGACCCACGCGCCGCGACAGGCACTCGCCGTGGACTCACGCGCCGGGCGGTGGTCGGTCGGAGCCGTACAGCCAATCGTCCCAAAGAGCCGTCAGATCGCGGTCCGTCCACTTCTGCGCGAAGGCGGTGAAGTCGGCGGTGGACGCGTTGCCGTGGCGGTACGCCCGCGTCCAGCCGCGTACGAGCGCGAAGAACGTGTCGTCACCGACCGCCAGCCGCAGCTGATGGAGCACCATGGCGCCGCGCCCGTACACCGGCCGCCCGGAGATGTCCGCGGCGGTCGGCGGTTCGGCCGGCGCGAAGGCCCAGTTCTCGGCGTTCTTGTACGCCCGCTCGAACGCGCTCCGCGCCGGGACGCCTTCGATGTCCTCCGCCCAGAGCCATGCCGCGTATTCGGCGAAACCCTCGTTCAGCCATATGTCCTGCCAGGACTTGGGGGTCACGGAATCGCCGAACCACTGGTGCGCCAGTTCATGGACGAGGATCGCGGTGCTGGTGGGACCGGGCAGGAAGGGGCGGTTCTGCGTCTCCAGCGCGTAGTCGGCGTCGCCGGGCCGCCCGATGATCACGCCGGTCGAGGAGAACGGATACGGGCCGAACGTCTTCTCGCCCCACTTCATGATCTCCGGGATCTTCTCGAGCAGCCGGGCGCTGTCGGCGGCCACGGCCGGATCGACGGCGGTGAGGACGGGAACACCGCCGTCGGAGCCCGGGGTGGTCCTGGTCCGGTAGGGGCCGACGGCGACCGTCGCGAGATAGCTCGCCATCGGCTCCGCGCAGTGCCAGCCGAAGGTCGTACGGCCGCCGGCCGTCCGCTCGCTCGTCAACTCTCCGTTGGAGATCGCCCGCTGGCCCTTTGGCACGGTGATCCGGATGTCGTACGCGGCCTTGTCGCTCGGATGGTGGTTGCCGGGGAACCAGGCCATCGAACCGGTCGGCTGGCCCAGCGCGACGGAACGCTTCCCCGATCTGAGCCAGCCCTCCCTCGTCCTGTCGGCGTCGGTCAGGGTCCGGGGGACGCCGGAGTAGCGCACGACCGTACGGAAGGTGTCCCCGCGCCCGATGTCCGAGCGCGGCAGCAGCGTCAGCTCCGTGTCGGCGCGCCGTACGCCGGCCCGCTCGCCGTCGACGGTGACCCGGCCGACGGTCAGACCGGCCAGGTCGAGGTTGAACGCGCTGAGCCGGCGCGTGGCGCGGGCGGTGATCTCGGCGTCGGCGTCGAGGCGGCCGGTGGCGGGGTCGTAGTCGAGGGTCAGGCCGTAGTGCGTGACGTCGTAGCCGCCGTTGCCGAGGTGCGGGAAGTACGGGTCACCGAGGCCGGCCGAGCCGGGGGCGCCGGGGGCGCCGGGCTCGTCCCGTTCCGCGCAGCCCGCGAGGCCGCCGATGACGAGGGTGAGGGCGAGGGCGAGGAAGGGACCGACGGCGAGAGAGGGGGAGGGGAACGGGAGGGGGTCGGTGCGGCGGACCCGCCCGAGAGGGCTCCGGTGTCGCGGCCGGTGAGGGCCGCGGTCCGGCGGCCGGTACGGGTTCTGGTCCTGCGGCTCGTGCCGGTTCTGGTCTCGCGGCTCGTGCCGGTTCTGGTCTCGCGGCTGGTGCACGCGGTGATCGTAGGCCGCGCCCGGCCCCCGTCCCGGCGGGCACGAACTCGTCCGCGCGGCGTCGTGACACCATCGGACGCGTGCTCGACATCGGCTACTCCCTCTCCCGCCGCTTTCCCGATCCCCCGCAGACGGACTACCGCCTCGCCGACGTCCGGGCCCTGCGGCACGATCTGTTCTGCGGCGATGTGTACCTGGCCGACACCAAGGCCGACCGCGAGGTGTCCACAGGCTGGGGATGGGTGCCGGTGCTGGACTTCGCGTGGGCGCTGTGCGACATCGTGGAGCAGCTCGACCGTGATCCGCGCGGCAACCGGTCGGCCAACAGGCAGTACGCCGAGCTGGACTTCACCGAGTCGGCGGACCGCGTGCTCTTCGAGCGGCGCTTCGGCTGGGTCGACGTGGCCGCCGACTGGATGCCCGCCGACGAACCCCCGCTCACCTTCGGCCACCGGCTGCTGCGCCGTGAGTCGCGCGACTTCCTGCACGACCTGCTGGCCGACCTCGGGGACATGCACGAGGGGCTGATGGACAACCCCGCGATCTGGGACATCCAGGCCCGCTTCCCCCGCGTCTGACCGCCCGCCTCTTACGCGATCGCACACTGTCCGGCCCACTACGAAGTGAGCCGACATCCACCCGGCTGGGCGGACGCGGGTGAGCATGGGTTGGTATGGGCGAATCCACACGACCCTGTGGGACGTTTTCGGATTGGCAGGAGTACAACCGCCGGGGCCGGGAAGACGCAGTTCTGCCGGGACGCCACCAGGAACCCAGACACCAGGGTTCACCCCCCACATGGCCGAGCCCCCGGAGCACATTGAAGACCCCGACCCACCCCCACGGTCGGGGTCTTCCGCTTGAGCAGCTCAGGCGCCCGGCGCGTCCTCCACCCGTACACCGATCTGCGCCGCGAACGCGGGCGCCAGATCGAGCAGTTGCGCCGTACTGATGACGGCACCGGCCAGCCGGTCGACCCCGCGCGCGATGCCCAGCTCGGCGACGGTCCGCAGATCGACGTCCTTCATCCGGACGCCGCTGAGGTCCGCGTCCTTCAGGACGCAGTCCCGGAACTCGACGCGCTCCAACTCCGCTCCCCCGAAGTCCGGTTCGGCCAGGACACAGCCCTCGAACACCACGTCCTTCAGCTTCGCCTTCCGCAGATTCAGATAGTCGATCTTGCCGCCCCGGATCAGCACCCGCTCGAACACCGCGCCGTGCAACTGCACCCCGCCCAGTCGCGCGTCCACCACCTCGACATCGCGCAGCGACGCTCCCCCCAGATCCGTGCCCACCCCCCGGATGCCGTCGAGAACGCAGTCCATGAAGCGGGCCCGGCCAAGATCGGTCCGGTCGAGCCCGCACTCGCGCAGCGCGCAGTCCATGAACCGGGCGCCCAAACCCTCCTGATCCGCCAGATCCAGCCCGCCGAACTCCTGCCCGTCGTAATCCCCGTCGGGCTCCAGCTCCCCCTCGTACGGCACCAGCGGCGGCAGCCGGACCTCCGGCCGCCGCGCCGGCACACTCCTGCCGGCCGCCGCCGTCTTCCCCGCCGCCGTTTTCCGCGTCGCCGCTCTCCGAACCATGAACCCATCGTGACGCACACCACTGACAGTCGCCCGAAATGTCCGGCTCGTCATGTCACAGACCGCACCCGCGTCTCGTCATATCCGTGAGGACCAACGCGCAGGCACACCGGGAACGAGTGAACGAGTGAAGGGGCAACAGCCATGGATCACATCACCGTCGTCGGCGGCGGCTTCGCCGGACTCACCGCGGCCATCTCGGCGGCCGAGTCGGGCGCCAGGGTGACCGTTTTCGAGGCGCACCACACCTTCGGCGGGCGGGCCCGCACCACCGAGGGCCCGTACCACGCCAACGAAGGGCCGCACGTCTTCTACCACCGCGGCCCGCACTGGGCCTGGCTCCGGCAGCGCGGTCTCCTCGGCCCGATGGCCCGCGTCCCGGCCCTCGAAGCCGCCCGCCTCCGCTTCCACCGTGACGGCGCTCTCCGCAAGGCCCCACCCTTCGGACTGCTCAAGGCGAGCCGCAGCAGGGCCGAACGGGCGCCCGTGGACATCGACTTCCACACCTGGGCCACCGAGCGACACGGCCACGACGCGGCCGTCGCCGCCGCCCGTTACGCCGCCGTCGTCCTCTTCCACCACGATCCGGGCTCTCTGTCCGCCGCCTTCGTCCAGGAACGGCTCCGGCGCGCCGCGACCATCCCGCCGGAGGCCCACATCGCGGTCGGCGGCTGGAGCCAGGTCATCGACCGGATGCTCGGGCGGGCCTGGAATCTGGGCGTACGCGTCGAGACCGTCTCCCGCGTCGACGCCCTCCCCGAGGACGGTCCGGTGATCGTCGCGACATCGCTCGACTCGGCCCGGCCGCTGCTCGGTGACGACAGCCTTCGGTGGGAGAGCGGGCGCACCGCGCTGCTGGACCTCGGGCTCACCACGCGCAGGGGCGACCCGTTCGTCATCTGCGATCTCGACGCGCCGGGCTGGCTGGAACGCTTCACCGCCGCCGATACGTCGCTCGCACCCGCCGGTGAACAACTGCTCCAGGGTCAGTTCCCGGTCGCCCCCGACGAGCCGGCGGCCGTCGGCATCGCGCGCGCGGAGAACCTGCTGGACCTGGGCTTCCCCGACTGGCGCGAACGGGCCCTCTGGCGGCGCCAGTCGCTCGCCGCGGGCCGTACGGGAGCGGTCGATCTGCCGGGCACCACCTGGCGCGACCGGCCGCACATCGACCGGGGCGACGGCGTCTATCTCGTCGGTGACCAGGTCGCCGCGCCCGGTGTCCTGTCCGAGGTGTCGTTCAACAGCGCGATCGAGGCGGCCTCGCTCGCGCTGCGCAAGGCCGACGGGGCCCGGCTCCGCCGCTCCGCCTGACCCCGAGCCCACTTGACCTCAAGCCCGCTTGAGGTCGGAGGCTGGCTTCCGTACGCCGACCCGGAACGCGCGCCGCGACGCGGAGCACGACGCGACAGAACGCGCGACGCGACGTGCCGGGACCGAACGAGGGAGCCAGCCATGCACGCCATCCGCCTCCACGCCTTCGGGCCCGCCGAGAACCTGGTCCACGAACGGGCAGACGATCCCGTCCCCGGCCCCGGCCAGGTCCGGATCGCCGTCGCAGCGGCGGGGGTCCATGTCCTGGACACCGCCCTGCGCGAGGGCGGACAGGGCCCGCTGCCCCACCCCGTCGAACTGCCCACCGTCCCCGGCCGGGAAGTGGCGGGCACGGTCGACGCGCTCGGTGAGGGCACCGACCCGAGCTGGCTCGGCAAGCGGGTCGTCGCCCACCTGGGCATGGTCCCCGGCGGCTACGCGGAACTCGCCGTCACCGATGCCGCCCGGCTCCACGAGACCCCCGACAACCTCGACGCCGCCGAGGCCGTCGCCATGATCGGCACCGGCCGCACCACCATGGGCATCCTTCAGTTCACCACCCTCGGCCCCGAGGACGTCGCGGTCGTCCCCGCCGCCGCCGGAGGCATCGGCACGCTCCTCGTCCAGTACGCGAAGAACGCCGGCGCGACCGTCGTCGGCCTCGCCGGCGGCCCCGCCAAGGTGGCGCGCGTCACCGAGAACGGCGCCGACATCGCCGTCGACTACACGCTGCCCGGCTGGCCCGGGAAGGTCCGCGCCCTACTCGACGGGCGCCCCGCCACCGTCGTCTTCGACTCGGTCGGCGGCGACACCGGCCGCGCCGCCGTCGACCTCCTCGGCAAGGGCGGGCGCCACATCGTCTTCGGCTGGGCCGGGGAAGGCATCCTCGACGGCGAACCGCTGACCTACACGAAGGAGGAACAGGCGGCGCGCGGCATCACCTCCGAGGGGGTCCTCGGCCCCGTGATGCTCCAGAAGGCGGGCGGCGACGTCCGCGTACTGGAGGCGCGTGCCCTGTCCGAGGCCGCCGCGGGCCGCCTGCGTCCCGCCGTCATGCGCTTCCCGCTCGCCGACGCGGCCCGCGCCCACCGCGCGATCGAGACGCGCGGCACGATGGGCAAGGTGGTCCTGGAGCCACCGCTCGGCGGGGCGGACGTCTGACCGGACCGGGAACAGGCGGAGAACGGAACGGGCCAGGCGGGATTCGGGCCGGGACCGGCGGGCTCAGGCCGACGAAGGACCGGGTGCCGACAGTCGCTCGGCCAGCCGGTCGAGACCGCCTCTGATCAGCTGCCCGTACCCGTCGTCACCGAGCGTGCCCACCGCCTCCTGCCCGCGCGCCAGATGATCACGGGCCCGGTCGAGATCGCCCAGCCGCCGGTACACATCCCCCAGGTTGAGATGCAGCGACGGGTAGAACGCGGCCACCGGACCCGCCACCCCCGCGAGCCGCGCCCGCTCGTCCGAGACCAGATCCGCCGCCTCCAACGCGCGCAGGTCCCAGACCAGTTCCTCACCCGGATCGTCCTGGACATCGGCCATGGAGTGAGCCAGCGCGCATATGTGGAACGGGTCGCCGTCCGCGCCCAGCCGGTCCCACACACCGGCGAACACCCGCCGGGCGGCGTCCCGTTCACCGCGCTGTCCCAGCTCCATGCCACGGCCGATCTCCGCCATCACCGGATCGGTCTGCTGCGTCGTCGTCCCGGACATGAGGTCCCCCAGAAAAGTCGGTCTCCGCACTCGTCACCGAGCGTAGAGGGCCCCACTGACAACGCGGCCGACGGAGCCGACGCAGCCGACACGCACCTGACGCATGTCAGGCGCCGGGCGCCCCCAGCGCGGCCAGTTCCCCGTCCGTCAGCCGGAACACCGTCCACCCGTCCTGCGGCCGCGCCCCCAACGCCCGGTAGAAGGCGATCGACGGCTCGTTCCAGTCCAGTACGGACCACTCCAGCCGCTCGTACCCGCGCTCCACACAGATCCGCGCCAGCTCCGTCAGCAGCGCCTTCCCGTGCCCGCCGCCGCGCAGCTCCGGACGGACGTACAGGTCCTCCAGATAGATGCCGTGCACCCCGCGCCACGTCGAGAAGTTCAGGAACCACAGCGCGAACCCCGCCACCGCGCCGTCGTCCGTCTCCGCGATGTGCGCGTACGCGGCGGGCCGCTCCCCGAACAGCGCCTCCCCCAGCTGCGCCTCGGTCGCCCGTGCCTCGTCCGGGGCCTTCTCGTATGCCGCCAGTTCACGGATCATCGCGTGGATCACCGGAACGTCGGCGGCCGTCGCCGTACGAATCATGACCGCAGCCTGCCCTTTCTCCGGCTGCCGCGCCAGCGGCGCCCGGAGCGGCCCGCACTCGGCGCTCCGGGCCCTGAACGATCCCGGCCGCGGCGGTCAGAGCCGACGGTCCCGCAACTTCCGCCCCACGGCCAGGTGCACGGGCGACAGCCCCCGCTCCCCGTCATCGATGTCCCACAGACAGCTCTGGAGCACCCGCCCCAGCGTCCACGCCCGCGCGCGCTCCCGGTCCAGTCCCATGACCTCCGTCATGAGATCGAACCTCCACAGGATGTCGCCCGCGTCGAACCGGTTGACGACGGCGGGCAGCAGCTCGAACCCCGGATCCCCGGCCAGCGGCTTCGGATCGATCGCCAGCCACGGCTCACGGCCCCCGTCCCCGGCCGCCGGGCCCGCCACGGGCGCCAGCACGTTCTCGAAGTGCAGATCCCAGTGCAGCAGCCGGTCGTCCGGCTCACCGGCCACCTCGCGTACCGCCGCCGCGCAGTCCAGGAGCAGCCGCCGCTCCGCGCCGCCGGGCAGCGACCGCACCGTCACCGGCGTCTCGTCGAGCATCGCCCCCGCGATCCCGTCCAGCGTCCGCAGGCCCGCCGGCGCGGCCCGCGCCGTCAACCGGGCCAGCAACCCGGCGATGACCGCCACCCCGTCCCGTACCGGTACACCGGTCAGATCCCGCGCCGCGTCCAGCCGCTCCAGCAGCAGCGTGCCCGACGCCTCGTCGTACTCCAGCAGCCGCACCGCGCCGTCGCCGTCCCACAGCCGCAGCGCCAGCGGCTCACCGGCCGTCTCCTCGTCCAGGTTCTGGAGCTTCAGCACGGCCGGCGTACCGTCCGCCCGCTCCACCGGCAGGACCAGCGCGCACATGCCGTGCGTCGCCGGGCCCGTACGCCGAAGCTCCCACCCCTTCAGCAAGTCGGCCGCGCGCCCCGGGAGCGCGGCGATGAACGCGCGCCCCCGCGCACCCAGAAACTTCGACTGTGTCCTCGCCAGCCCCGCCGGGATCTCCATCGCCCCGAGCCTACGAGCGCACCGACCGAACCTCGACCGCGTTTTCGCGCCGCCGCCGCGCCAGCCCGGAATGTCGATCCCGTCCAAGACCCCGCCCCCGTGGGTGAATCGCCCCATGCGCCGCCATCTCCGCAAGGCCGCCCACACCACCTGGACCCGGGTCAGGACCGCCCCCGGCACCTGGCTCTGCCTCGCGGCCGTCGCCGCGCACATCGGTGCCACCCTCGTCAGCGAAGGCATCCTCAACTGGGCCGTCCAGCACGGCCGCACGCACCAAGCCGCCGCGCGCACCCTCGACGTGGGAGGCGGCTACGCCCTCTCGGGCGTAGCCGCCGCCCTCACCTACCGGATCACCCCGCACTGGCGACCTCCGTACGTAGGAGCCGTTTTCATCATCTACGGCGTCCCGCTCATCGCCGGGCCGGACTTCACCGACATCGGCCACGTCACCGCCGTCCTCATCGGCCTCGCCTGCTACCCCCTCCCCCGGGGTCGCCCCCGTACCCCGAACCTGGACACAGGCACGGAAAGCGGTGTACGAACACCGTCATGAGCAGCACCACCAACGGCGGCATCTCCTTCTGGTACGCCCAGGACGGCATACCCGCGCCCCGCGAACCCCTCCCCGGCGACGCGACGGCCGACGTCTGCATCGTCGGCGGCGGCTTCACCGGCCTGTGGACGGCCTACTACCTGAAGAAGGCCGTGCCCTTCCTCAACATCACCGTCCTGGAAGGCAGGTTCTGCGGATACGGCGCCTCCGGGCGCAACGGCGGCTGGCTCTACAACGGCATCGCCGGACGCGCCGCGTACGCCCTCAAGCACGGCCACGACGCCGCCGTACGCCTCCAGCAGGCCATGAACGACACCGTGGCCGAGGTCGTACGCGTCGCCGCCCACGAGACGATCGACGCCGACATCCACCAGGGCGGCGTCCTCGAAGTCGCGTACACACCGGCACAGCTCGCCCGCCTCAAGGACTTCCACACCACCGAGATCGCCTTCGGCGAGACGGACCGCACCCTGCACGGCGCACGCGAGACCGCCGATCGCGTACGGGTCACCGGCGCCGTCGGCTCCAGCTGGACCCCGCACGGCGCCCGGCTGCACCCCGTCAAACTCCTCAAGGGCCTCGCCGCCGCCGTAGAGGCGCTCGGCGTCACCATCCACGAATCGACGCCCGTCACGCAGATCAAGCCCAAACACGCGACCACCCCGTACGGCACCGTCCGCGCGCCCTACGTCCTGCGCTGCACCGAGGGCTTCACCGCCGGCCTCAAGGGCCAGCGCCGCACCTGGCTCCCCATGAACTCCTCGATGATCGCCACCGAACCGCTGCCCGCCGCGGTGTGGGACGCCATCGGCTGGGAAGGCCGCGAGACACTCGGCGACATGGCGCACGCCTACATGTACGCCCAGCGCACCGCCGACGACCGCATCGCGCTCGGCGGCCGGGGAGTCCCGTACCGCTACGGCTCCCGAACCGACAACGACGGCCGCACGCAACCCGCCACCGTCGCCACGCTGCGCGACATCCTGGTCCGCTTCTTCCCCACCACGGCCGGCGTCCGCATCGACCACGCCTGGTCGGGCGTCCTCGGTGTCCCCCGCGACTGGTGCGCCACGGTCACCCTCGACCGCTCCACCGGCCTCGGCTGGGCGGGCGGCTACGTCGGCTCGGGAGTGGCCACGACCAACCTCGCGGCCCGCACCCTGCGCGACCTGATCCAACAGGACTCCGGCCAGGGCGGCCCCACCGACCTCACGACCCTGCCCTGGGTCAACCACAAGGTCCGCAAATGGGAACCGGAACCCCTGCGCTGGCTGGGAGTCCACACCCTCTACGCGGCCTACCGCACGGCGGACCGCCAGGAGTCCACGGCCCGCACGACGACAACCCACCGCATCGCCCGCACGGCGAACCGCATCGCGGGCCGCCACTGACCCCGACACCCCGAAGAGCCACGCCCCCGCCCCCCGATAAACCGAAAGGCCAGGTCACCGTGGACGACCTGGCCTTCCCCCGAGCCCCCTGTCGGATTCGAACCGACGACCTACGCATTACAAGTGCGTTGCTCTGGCCAGCTGAGCTAAGGAGGCGTGCGGGGAAACTATAACCGGCACCGATCACGGGTCGGCCGGGAATTTCGTCGCGGCTCACCTACTGACAGATCTTGAAACGCGGGGTAGCGTCACCTCAAGTTCATCCAGGTGGACTAGACCCATCCTCCGCCACTCGGCGGAGGAGCCATTCCTTTACTCGGATCGTCCGGCACGTTCCTGCCGGTGAAGGGACCACATCACCATGGCCACTGTTCAGTTCGACAAGGCGACCCGTGTGTACCCGGGTTCCACCAAGCCCGCTGTCGATCAGCTTGAGCTCGACGTCGCCGACGGCGAGTTCCTCGTACTCGTCGGCCCTTCCGGCTGCGGCAAGTCGACCTCCCTGCGCATGCTCGCGGGTCTTGAGGACGTCAACGGCGGCGCCATCCGCATCGGTGACCGCGACGTCACGCACCTGCCGCCCAAGGACCGGGACATCGCGATGGTGTTCCAGAACTACGCGCTCTACCCGCACATGTCGGTCGCCGACAACATGGGCTTCGCGCTGAAGATCGCGGGCGTCAACAAGGCCGACATCCGTAAGAAGGTCGAAGAGGCCGCGAAGATCCTCGACCTCACCGAGTACCTGGACCGCAAGCCGAAGGCGCTCTCCGGTGGTCAGCGCCAGCGTGTGGCGATGGGTCGCGCGATCGTGCGTGAGCCGCAGGTGTTCCTCATGGACGAGCCGCTGTCGAACCTCGACGCCAAGCTCCGTGTGTCGACCCGTACGCAGATCGCCTCGCTCCAGCGCCGTCTGGGCATCACGACGGTGTACGTCACGCACGACCAGGTCGAGGCCATGACCATGGGTGACCGGGTCGCCGTCCTCAAGGACGGTCTGCTCCAGCAGGTGGACTCGCCGCGCAACATGTACGACCGTCCCGCCAACCTCTTCGTCGCCGGCTTCATCGGCTCCCCGGCCATGAACCTGGTCGAGGTCCCGATCACCGACGGCGGCGTGAAGTTCGGCAACAGCGTCGTCCCGATCTCCCGCGAGGCGCTGTCCGCCGCGGCCGACCGCGGTGACAGCACCGTCACCGTCGGTGTCCGCCCGGAGCACTTCGACATCGTGGAGCAGGGCGGCGAGGTCGCGAAGACGCTGTCGAAGGACGCCGACGACGCGCCGGCCGGTCTGGCCGTCACCGTCAACGTCGTCGAGGAGCTCGGCGCCGACGGTTACGTCTACGGCGACGCGCAGGTCGGCGGCGAGCACAAGGACCTGGTGGTCCGCGTCAACGGCCGCGCCGTTCCCGAGAAGGGCGCCAAGCTGCACGTCGTGCCGCGTCCGGGCGAGACGCACGTCTTCGCCTCGTCCACGGGCGAGCGCCTCAGCGACTGACCCCTCGGGGCGACCGAACTGAAGAACGTACTTACGGCCCCGCACCTCGGTGCGGGGCCGTTTGCGTATGCCGCCCGAGCGGACAAATACCCCGGAACACAGGCCATTTCGCATCGCGTGCGTCAACACCCGATTCGAAAAGCCCAGTCGAACCATCCCTCGGCCGGGTGACTAAATGTCGCCAAATCATCACTGACCGCTACGCTCGCCTCCGTGACCCACACTGCCCGCCGAATCGGCCGAACTCTCGCCCTCGTACTGCCCGTCGTCCTCGTCCTCTCCGGAACCCTGGCGGTCGCGACCGTCCCGTGGGCGGCGAAGAACTCCGAGGCACAGATCCTCACCGCCTCCTCGGACAAGGCGTCCGTACGCGCCAAGTCCCGCGCCCCGCAGGACGTTCTCCGCGACAAGCTGCTCGTGGAGCTTCAGGAGAAGGACCCGGGGATCGCCCTGACCCACCTCCAGCGCCAGATCGAGGAGCGTCCCTCGCTCGCCAAGCACTGCATGTCCCTGGCCCGCGCGCTCGGCCGCGCCGCTGTCGCGCACTACGGACCCACCCGCGCGCAGTCGTTCTCCCGACCCGTGTGCGACACCTCGTTCGCCTACGGGGTCTCCCAGCAGACCGCGGGGCACTGAGCAGCGCCTCCCCGACCGCCCCGCCTATCGTTCACGGCATGATGACGTTTCCGACGCAGGCCGTGGTCCTCGCGGGCGGCCAGGGATCGCGGCTGCGCCCGTACACCGACGACCGTCCGAAGCCGATGGTCGAGATCCCCGGGACGGGGACCCCGATCATCGGCCATCAACTTGCCTGGCTGGCCGCCGAGGGCGTCACGGACGCCGTCGTCTCGTGCGGCCATCTCGCCGAGGTGCTCCAGGAGTGGCTGGACTCGTCGCAACTCCCGCTGCGTGTCACGACCGTGGTGGAGAAGGAGCCGCTCGGCCGCGGCGGTGGTCTCAAGTACGCCGCCGCACGGCTGCCCGAGCCCGAGCACCCCTGGTACGCCACCAACGGCGACATCTGGACGCGTTTCTCGCTGCGCGAGATGGCCGCGTTCCACGCCGAGCGCGATGCCACCGCGACGCTCGCCCTCGCCCGGCCGCGGATTCCCTGGGGGGCCGTGGAGACCGACGAGTTCGGCCATGTGCTGGACTTCATCGAGTCGCCGCCGTCGCCGTATCTGATCAACGCGGGTGTGTACGTGTTCTCGTCGGAGTTCGCGGGTCTGCTGCCCGACCGGGGCGACCACGAGCGGACGACCTTTCCCCGGCTGGCGCGCGAACGTCGGCTGGCGGGCTTCCCGCTGCCGCAGGGCGCGTACTGGCGGGCCATCGACACCGCGAAGGACCTCACCGAGGCGGCCAAGGAGCTGGCGACCGCCGCGCGTTGACGTTCCCCCGGCCGTTCCCCCGGTCTTTCCCGCTGAGTTCCCGTCGCCCCTCCCCCGGCCGCTCCCCCGGCCGCTTCCCTCGCGTTCGACGCCGGATGCCGGCGCGGCGCGCTCCTGGCGGGGCCTGACGGGCGCCGGGGCACCCTGTACACCCCTCGGAGCCGTACCGGGCGCCTCAGGCCCGCAGACGGGCGCACAGCACACGTACGAGGGCGGCCACCCGATCCCGCCGGGTGGCCGCCCTCGTACGTGTTCCGGTCGTCGCCGCGTCGCGTCAGCCGAGCAGGCCGCCGATCGGGTTCTTGGCGCCGCCACCGCCGCCGCCGGACGAGCCGCCCTCGCCGCCCGTGGTGCCGCCGCCGTCACCTCCGCCGCCCGTGGTGCCGCCACTGCCCGTCGAGCCGCCGCTCGTCGCGGGGCCCTGGCTGCTGGACGGCGGTGGTGCCTGCTGCTGTGACGTCTGCGGGGGGGCCTGGCCGGTGCCCTGGGACTGGCTGGGCTGCCCGCTCGCGCCGGTCCGGCCGGGCTCGCGGGCCGGGTTCCGGCCCGGCGTCGACTGCTCGGCCGCCGGACCGCTGGTCTGGCCGGCGGTCGGCGCGGCGCTGCCGCCGTTCTGCCGGGCCTCTCCGGTGGGCGAGCCCGACGCGCTGCTCTTGCCGGACTTCTGCGGGAGCGGCGAGCCGGGGAGCTGGTTGACCGGGTTGTTCGGTCCGGGCACGGTCACCATGTCCGTGGACCGTACGGCGCCGCCGAGCATGGAGCCGATGAGCAGCGTCAGACCGATGACCACGGTCGCGACGACCGCGCCCCGGCGCAGTACGCGGCGCCGCAGCTCCCGGAGGGGGGAGCGCGGGCCGAGCTTGCGCCAGGCCTCGCCGGCCAGGCGCCCGTCCACGGAGTAGACGGGGGCGCCCGCGATGATCAGCGGGGACCAGGCGGCCAGGTAGATGATGTCGGGCGCGTCGTAGACGGGGACGGTGCGCCAGCTGACGGTGAGGATCAGCGCGGCCGAGAGCAGCGCACCGAAGCAGGCGGCGAGCCGCTGCCAGAGGCCGAGGACGGTGAGCACTCCCGCGACGACCTGGAGGAAAGCGACGCTGAGTCCGGCGCCGACGGGGTGCGAGAGGGCGAAGTCGCGCAGTGGTTCGGCGAGCGCCCACGGCTGGAGCGAGGTGAGCCAGGTGACCATGGAGCCGCGCTTGCCGCCGTCGAAGTAGACGGGGTCGCAGAGCTTGCCCATGCCCGCGTAGACGGAGATGAGTCCGAGGAAGACGCGGAGCGGCAGGAGCACCACGCCGAGGTTCATACGGCGACCCGGGTAGTAGGCGTGCCGTACGGCGGCGTCCGCCGCCGAGTGGTCCAGGCGCTCCCCGCGCGGGTCGTCGTCGTAGTCGGGACCGTCGTAGCCACGACGCTCGCGTTCGTAGTCGCGCTCGTATTCGAGGTCGTCGCGGTCGTCGTGCCCGCCGCGGTGGCGCGCGCCGCCCGCCCCGTACCTGTCGTACTCCGGTGCGTCGTACGCGCCCACGGCCTGCCGCATGGGAGGCAGCAGGGGGGCGCCGGACCCGGCGCCCCCGCCGCGGTGCGGTACGCGCGGGGTCGGCATCGTGTCGTCGCCCAGGTCGATGCGCGGGATGACCTGGGTGGAGCCCCCGACCCCCGCTTCGTAGGGGCTGCCCGGCGCGTCGGCGAGGGCCGCGCCCGCGGCGGTCGCCGAGGAGTTCCGCACGGCCTGGAGGAGCCCGGTGGCTCCGAGGTCGCCCGGCTCCGACCTGCCGCTCCAGACGACGGGGGCCCGGCGGCGGGCCGCGCCTCCGGGGCGGCTCATCGCGGGGATCCGCGCGGTGTCCGCCGTGGCGCGTACGGGGCTGGGGCGCTGGCTCGTTGCGAGCTTCACCCGAAAGCTGGCGTGGTTCACGATGACCTGCGCGGGATCGCAGTCCACCTTGACCATGCTCAGCGGGGGCTGTTCGTCGAACCCGGGCCGGGGCGTTCTGGTGTCCACACTCATCTAACCGAGTGACTTGTGTTTAGGACACTGCCTTGACGGCCGGTAAATGTCCGAGACCCGTCAAGAGTGGCGGCACGGGGACATTTGTACGAAGGGTGCCCCGCACCGTACCGGCGCGGGGCCCGTCGCCGGGCCCGCGCCCCCGGCCGCTCAGCCGCGCCGGCGGGCCGCCTCGTACAGCACCACACCGGCGGCGACGCCCGCGTTCAGCGATTCGGCGCCGCCCGGCATCGGGATCCGCACGCGGTAGTCGCAGGTCTCGCCGACCAGCCGGGACAGTCCCTTGCCCTCGCTGCCGACCACGATCACGACGGGGCCGCCGAGCGCCGGGAGGTCGCCGACCTCGGTGTCGCCGTCGGCCGCCAGACCGACGACGGTCAGACCCGCCTTCTGGTAACTCTCCAGCGCGCGGGTGAGGTTGGTGGCGCGGGCGACGGGCGTACGGGCGGCGGTGCCGGCCGAGGTCTTCCACGCGCCGGCGGTCATTCCGGCGGCGCGCCGCTCGGGCACGACGACGCCGTGACCGCCGAAGGCGGTGACGGAGCGGACGACGGCGCCGAGGTTGCGCGGGTCGGTGATGCCGTCGAGCGCGACGATCAGCGGGTCCTCGCCGTCGTCGAAGGCGGCGGCGGCCAGGTCCTCGGGGTGCGCGTACTCGTACGGCGGGACCTGGAGCACCATGCCCTGGTGGTTGAGGCCGTTGGTCATGCGGTCGAGCTCGGGCCGGGGGGCTTCCATCAGGTGGATGCCGCCGCGGTCGGCGGCGAGCTGAAGGGCCTCGCGCACGCGCTCGTCGTTCTCGATGTACTGCTGTACGTAGAGCATCGTCGCCGGTACGCCGTCGCGCAGCGCCTCGAAGACCGGGTTGCGGCCGACGACCATCTCGCTGGTGCCCTTGCCGCCGCGCCGGGTGACCTGGCGTCGGGCGGTCAGCTTGGCCTTGGCGTTGGAGACACGGTTCTGCACATGGCCCTTGCGGGCGGACGCGGGCGGCGTCGGGCCCTTGCCCTCCAGGCCGCGGCGTCGCTTGCCACCGCTGCCGACCTGCGCGCCCTTCTTGTTGGACGTGCGGCGGTTCCTGCGTTGGCTGTTCCCGGCCATGACCTACCTGTTTCGTTGCTTTCGTCGGTTCGTGAGAACTTCACTTCGTTCACGCGAGTGTGCCGCCCGGCGGCCGGACAGCACAATCGAGGCCCCGGTCGGGGCCCCGCGGCACCCGGTCCGCCCGGCGCCTCCTCTTCAGGAGGCCGTCCCGCGCCTCCCCTTCAGGAGGCCGTGGTGTTCGCCCCGCTCAGCGGGGGCCGAGCGTCCACCGGGGGCCCGCCGGGCCGTCCTCGATGACGAGTCCGGACTGCTGGAGCTGGTCCCGGATGGTGTCCGCCGCGGCCCAGTCCTTACGGGCACGGGCGGACTCGCGCTGGTCGAGCACCAGCCGTACGAGGGTGTCGACGACCCCGTGCAGGCTGTCGCGCCCGTCGGGACCGTCCTCGCCGGCGCCCGCTCCCGTCCAGTGTGCGTCCAGCGGGTCCAGACCGAGAACTCCGAGCATCGCGCGGACCTCGGCGAGGCGGGCGACCGCCGCTTCCTTGTCGTCGGCGGCGAGGGCCGAGTTCCCCTGCCGGACGGTGGTGTGGATGATCGCGAGGGCCTGCGGGACACCGAGGTCGTCGTCCATCGCGTCGGCGAAGGCGGGCGGTACCTCGTCGGCGGGCTCCACGGTGTGGCCGGCCATCTCGATGACGCGCTGGACGAAGCCCTCGATCCGCCCGAAGGCGGACTCGGCCTCGTGCAGGGCCTCCTCGCTGTACTCGATCATCGAGCGGTAGTGCGGCGTGCCGAGGTAGTAGCGCAGGACGATGGGCCGCCAGTGCTTGACCATCTCGCTCACCAGGACCGAGTTGCCGAGCGACTTGGACATCTTCTCGCCGCTCATGGTGACCCAGGCGTTGTGCACCCAGTACTCGGCGAACTCGTCGCCGTACGCCTTGGCCTGCGCGATCTCGTTCTCGTGGTGCGGGAAGACGAGGTCGAGGCCGCCGCCGTGGATGTCGAAGGCGCTGCCGAGGTATTTGTGCGCCATCGCGGAGCACTCCAGGTGCCAGCCGGGCCGGCCGGGGCCCCAGGGGGTCTCCCAGAACGGCTCGCCGGGCTTGACGGCCTTCCACATGGCGAAGTCGCGCTGGTCGCGCTTGCCGGTCTCGCCCTCGCCCGAGGGCTGGCGCAGATCGTCGATGTCCTGGTTGGAGAGCCGGAGGTACTCCGGGAAGGACCGCACGTCGAAGTAGACGTTGCCGTCGCTCGCGTAGGCGTGACCGCGCTCGATGAGGACGCGCATCATCTCGATCATCTCGGGGACGTGCCCGGTGGCGCGCGGCTCGTAGGTGGGCGGCAGGCAGCCCAGGACGTCGTAACCGGCGTTGAAGGCGCGCTCGTTCTCGTACCCGATCGCCCACCAGGGGCGGTCCTGCACGGCCGACTTGGCGATGATCTTGTCGTCGATGTCGGTGACGTTCCGTACGAAGGTCACGTCGTAGCCGCGGTGGGTGAACCAGCGCCGCAGGATGTCGAAGTTGAGCCCCGACCTGATGTGCCCGATGTGCGGTGCGGCCTGCACGGTGGCACCACAGAGGTAGATCGAGACACAGCCCGGGACGAGCGGGGTGAAGTCACGAATCTGCCGGGCGCCGGTGTCGTACAGCCGAATAGTCACGCGACAAGGGTAGTGCTCCGGAGGCAGTGCACCGGGCCCCTTGGGGGCACGGGACACCGAAGCGTGACGTTGGGCGCCTCGGACGGCCCTCGTGAGGGGCGGTCCGGACGGCAGTCCGCGCACGGTCCGGGCACTGTCCGTCATCGGACAGTGCCCGGTGGCGTCCGGAGGGCGTCAGATGCGGCCGACGACCTTCCGGGGGGTTATCCGGACGACCACGCGCTCGTCGTCCTGGGCCGCGTTCGGGTTGAACTCGCCGTACGTTTTCCCGACGTACTTCACGGCCAGCTCGTCGATGAGCTCCTGTCCGCCCTCCGTGGTGAGGGTGGCCGACCCGCGGATCTCGGCGTACGAGTACGGGGCGTCGAAGGGCTGGAGCATGACCGTCACCCTCGGGTCGCGCCGCAGGTTCTCCTCCTTACGACGGCCGACGGTCGTCGAGATGAGGATGTCGTCGCCGTCGCGCTTCACCCATACCGGCGACACCTGGGGGCTGCCGTCGGGCTGGATGGTGGCGATCGCGACGAAGACGGGGCTGTCCAGGAGCTCCTTGAGCTTCTCGGAGAGAGCGACTGCCATCGATGCTGCCTTCCTTGGGAGGGGATGCACGCGGGGTGCACGGAAGGGGTACGCGCGGTACGCGTACCCCTCGATCCTTCTCAACCGACGTGGGCCGTCCGGTATTTCGGGTCGGGCGACTCGAAATCGGCGGGCCGTCCGCCACGACCCGGCGGGCATCCGCGCGAGCGTTCAGCCGGCGCGCACCAGCAGCGCCGTGGCGATCGCGGCCAGGCCCTCGCCGCGCCCCGTCAGCCCCAGCCCGTCGGTGGTCGTGCCGGACACCGAGACGGGCGCGCCGACCGCTTCCGACAGCGCCTTCATGGCCTCGTCGCGGCGCTTGCCGATCTTCGGCCGTACGCCGATGACCTGGACGGCGACGTTGCCGATGACGAAGCCCTCGGCGCGGACGATCCTGGCCGCCTCCTTGAGGAGGGTGACGCCGGAGGCGCCCGACCACTCGGGCCGGGAGGTCCCGAAGTGCGCGCCGAGGTCTCCGGCGCCGGCCGCGGAGAAGAGCGCGTCACAGGCGGCGTGGGCGGCGACGTCGCCGTCGGAGTGGCCGGCCAGACCGTAGCCGTCGTTCTCGGGGCCGTCCCAGAGCAGACCGGCGCACCACAGCTCGCGCCCGGCCTCGAAGGCGTGCACGTCGGTGCCGATGCCGATCAGCGGCAGAGCGGGGAGCGGTGCGGACTCAGAACCCATCGTTGGCCCTCCTGCGGGCGAGTACGGCCTCGGCTAGCACCAGGTCCAGCGGCCGGGTCACCTTGAACGCCTCCTCGTGGCCCGGCACGACCACGACGGGCACGCCGAGCTGCTCGACGAGCCCGGCGTCGTCCGTGGCGCCCTGGCCGGCGAGCGGCACCGTCAGGTGCGCGCGTACGAGCGTGTCCCGGTCGAAGCCCTGCGGGGTCTGTACGGCCCGCAGTCTGGCGCGCTCGGGGGTGGCGACGACGGGCTCCGGCTGGTCCTTCCCGCCGGGCTCGACCTCTTTGACGGTGTCGGCGAGCGGCAGGGCGGGGACGACGGCGGGCGCTCCGGCCCGTACGGCGTCGACCACCGCGTCCACGGTGTCGACCGGCACGAGCGGCCGTGCCGCGTCGTGGACGAGGACGGTGGTGATGTCGTCCGGCAGGGCCTCCACGCCGAGCCGTACGGACTCCTGGCGGGTCTCGCCGCCGGGTACCACGAGATAGTCGGTGCGCGTGGGCAGCGAGTGCTCGTCGAGGAGCAGCTTCACCGCCCCCGCGTCGTCGGGCGGGGCCACCACGACCACGAGGGAGACCGCGCGGGAGGCCGCCATGGCCCGTACCGCGTGGACCAGCATCGGGGTGCCGCCCAGGGTGCGGAGCGCCTTGGGGGCGCCGGGGCCGAGCCGTATGCCACGGCCCGCCGCGGGGATCACGGCGGCGGTGCGGTGTGGGCTCGATTCGTCTGACATCGGTTGCACTCCGGCAGGTTTGTTTCCTCGGCCGACATGGGTATGGCCTCAGCGTGCCGGGCGCGGCGCCTTGACCGGACCCTTCCGTGACACTGGTTGAGACCAGCTGCGCCAGCTGCCCGGGCCCGGCACACCAGGATCGGGCGCAGGCGCGTGTGCCGGATTCGAGTACGGATACGGGGACTGCGGGGGAAATTCGGTTGTGACGTGGTGTCACATCCGAGTAGATCTTAGGGCCGGACGAGGCTCGTGAAGAGGTCCCGCCGGAGAGATTTTCACCTGCTGGGTTCTCTGCCGACTCCTCCGGGCATGCCGCAGTGCCCGGCGACACAGCATATGAATCACTGCTGGTCAGCGGGCACCGCGGCATTGATGCCTGATCCTGCTTCACGCCCGGCTGCTGCTCCGCGTCGGTGCGCGCATGACGCACACATCGACGGCGTACGACAGCCGGGACGTCCGGGTCAGGACCCGGTCAGGACGCGAGGACCTCGTCGAGCAGGGCCTCGGCCTTGTCCTCGTTCGTGTTCTCCGCGAGAGCCAGCTCGCTCACCAGAATCTGGCGCGCCTTGGCGAGCATGCGCTTCTCACCTGCGGAGAGTCCACGCTCTCGCTCCCGACGCCAGAGATCGCGGACCACTTCGGCGACCTTGATGACATCGCCGGAAGCGAGCTTCTCAAGATTTGCCTTGTAGCGCCGGGACCAGTTCGTCGGCTCTTCCGCGTACGGTGCCCGCAGCACCTCGAAGACCCGGTCCAGCCCATCCTGACCGACCACATCGCGCACTCCGACGAACTCCGCATTGTCCGCCGGGACACGAACCGTCAGGTCGCCCTGGGCGACCTTGAGCACCAAGTAGGTCTTGTCCACGCCTTTGATCTGACGAGTTTCGATAGCCTCGATCAGCGCGGCCCCGTGATGGGGATAGACCACGGTGTCGCCAACCTTGAACGTCATGTGACAGGTACCCCTTCCGTGGCTATCCAGGGTAACACGGGAACGGCTTGTTCTGAATGGCGTTTTCGCAGGTCAGGGCGCATCTCGGGGCTTGACAACAGCAATAGGAACGTGCTGCGAGCGGCTTCCGGAACGAGGTATTCGCAGGTGGGAGCGGCTGCGAAGCCGGACAGAAACACACGTGTTCCACCGCCTCGAACCCCGTCACGATGGGCTGAACGTCCACATATGTCTGGTTCCGGAGGCTGAACTTCCCCTGCTCCGTTCGGATGTCGGTCACACGTACGGACAGAAGTGCGAAGCCAATCCGAATTTGATCACCGGGGGTTTACGAAGCTATCCGGCGCTATTCGTAAGGAATGTGTGTCGGGTCGGGGAATTGATCACCGGACTTATGTGAACGGCGTACTAAACATGCCGTGGCCACTTACTTTCGCCTCGCTTAGGCCTCGCTCCCCGGCAGCCTCCGTCGGCGGCCGGGCACCGAAGTGGCGGGTCGGGTGCGGGGCCGTGACGGGGGCTCGGTAACCTGGGCCCGCTGAACCAGCGCCAGCCTTCCTCAGCCCGTCCGCACGTCCAAGCCCAAGGAGTTGCCGCCGCCGTGAGCCGCAGCCTTCGACGCGGCACCCTCGCCGCGTCTGCCATCGCGTTCTCGATCGCCTCGCTCGCCGCGTGCGGTGCCGGCAACGACGCGCAGACGCTCGGCGTCCGACCTGACAACGCCTCGACCTCGATCGGCGACATCAGCGTCCAGAACGCCACGGTCGTCACTCAGCCCAAGGCCACCGCCGAAGGCCCCGCCGTCATCACGGCGACGCTCTTCAACAACGGCCGCACCCAGCAGACGCTCGACGCCATCACGCTGCCCGGCAGCGGCAACACGGTGAAGATCACCCCGGTCAAGGGCAAGGGACCGCTCACGGTGCCCGCGGGCGCCTCGGTCCTGATCGGCGGCGAGGGCAACGCCTCCGCCGTGATCGAGACCGGCAACGAGCCCGCGCGCAACGGCGACGCCCAGCGGGTCGTGTTCCAGTTCAGCGAGACCGGTGACGTCGCACTCGACGCCTTCGTGGTCCCGGCGACCGGCCCCTTCACGGGCTTCGGCCCGAGCGCGCCGCCCTCGCCGTCGCCCGGCCTCTCGGAGGAGCCGGGCGACACGGGCTCGGGCTCCCCGTCCGACGGCGCTTCCGGCGCACCCGGCGACGGGGAGACGGACGACGGCGAGGGCGGCGAGTCCGAGGCGCCCGGCGGCACCGCCGAGGGCGCGGACCAGGGCACCGAGGAGGGCGAGCAGTCGACACCGACGGACGCCGCCTCGGCGTCCTCGGACACGGAGCACTGAGCAGCCGCCACCGGCAGTACGTGTAGGGGCGCCCACCGGGATTCCGGCGGGCGCCCCTACACGTGTGACCGCCCATGACGAGTGGGGTCCAGCGGTCTACGGCTCGAACTTGTAGCCGAGACCGCGCACCGTCACCAGGTACCGCGGCGCCCCCGGATCCGGCTCGATCTTCGCGCGCAGCCGCTTGACGTGGACGTCGAGGGTCTTGGTGTCCCCCACGTAGTCCGCGCCCCAGACCCGGTCGATGAGCTGCATACGGGTCAGGACCCGGCCGGCGTTGCGCAACAGCATCTCCAGGAGGTCGAACTCCTTCAGCGGCAGGTCGACCTTGCCGCCGGAGACCGTCACGACGTGCCGGTCCACGTCCATCCGGACCGGACCGGCCTCCAGGGCGGCGGGCGTGACCTCCTCCGGCTCGCCCCTGCGGCGCAGCACCGCGCGGATGCGCGCCACCAGTTCCCGCGAGGAGAAGGGCTTGGTCACATAGTCGTCGGCTCCTATTTCCAGACCGACGACCTTGTCGATCTCGCTGTCCTTGGCGGTCACCATGATCACCGGGACGTTGGACTTCCCGCGCAGCTGGCGGCACACCTCGGTGCCGGGCAGACCGGGCAGCATCAGGTCGAGGAGGACGAGGTCGGCGCCGTTGCGTTCGAACTCGTCGAGCCCCGCGGGCCCGGTGGTCGCGATCGCGACCTCGAAGCCTTCCTTGCGGAGCATGTAGGAAAGGGCGTCGCTGAAGGATTCCTCATCCTCGACGACGAGCACTCGGGTCACGGAAGGACCTCCGGGGCAGGGATCTCAGTCGATTGGTCAAGATCGTTGACGTCGTGATGAAAGCGGCGCTGGGCATCTTCGTCCGGGCCGGTGGCGGTGGGCGTGCGGTCCCGTCCGGCGCCCGTCTCGGGGAGCCTCAGGGTGAAGGTGGAGCCCTGACCTTCGGAGCTCCACATCGTGACCTCCCCGCCGTGCGAGGCGGCCACGTGCTTGACGATGGCCAGGCCGAGGCCCGTACCACCGGTGGCTCGGGAGCGGGCCGGGTCGACGCGGTAGAACCGCTCGAATACGCGTTCCCGGTCCTTCTCGGAGATGCCGATCCCCTGGTCGGTGACGGCTATCTCGATCAGATCCCCGCCGGGCGCGGCCACGCGGCGCGCCGCGATGCCCACACGGGTGCGGGCCGGGGAGTAGTTGACGGCGTTCTCGACGAGATTGCCGAGGGCGGCGGCCAGCTGGCCGCGGTTGCCCCAGACTCGCAGATCGGCGGCGCCACCGGCGGCCATGGTGATCTGCTTGGTGGAGGCGGCGTGCCGGGACCTGTCGATGGCCTCGGCGACGAGCTCCTCCACCCGTACGGGCTCGGCGTCCTCCAGCGGGTCGTCGTTCTGCACCCGCGAGAGGTCGATGAGTTCCTGTACGAGATTGGTGAGCCGGGTCGCCTCGATCTGCATGCGGCCGGCGAAGCGGGTGACCGCCTCAGGGTCGTCGGAGGCGTGGATGACGGCCTCGGAGAGCAGGGAGAGCGCCCCGGTGGGGGTCTTGAGCTCATGGCTGACATTCGCCACGAAGTCACGCCGGACCGCTTCGATCCTGCGCGCCTCCGTGAGGTCCTCGACCAGGAGCAGAACGAGGCGGGAGCCGAGCGGCGCCACCCGGGCCGATACGGCCAGGGCCTCGCCGCGGCCGGTGCCGCGCCGGGGAAGGTCGAGCTCCACCTGGCGTATCTCGCCGTCGCGGCGGGTGTCGCGCGCCATGTGCAGCATCGGGTCGACGGCCAGCTTGCCGCCTCTGACCAGACCCAGCGCGTACGCGGCGGAGCTGGCCTTGACCACCGAATCGCTCTCGTCGAGCACGACGGCGGAGGAGCGGAGGACGGAGAGCACGGTGTCCACGCCGGGCGGAAGACCGGCCTCCGTATGCAGTGAGCTACGGGTGGGCCTGGCCTGGTCGCGCTCGCTCCAGCGGAACGCCAGCATGGCGATCACGCCGGTACACGCCCCGGCGATCGCTGCCACTGCGGCGACTGCCGCGTTCACGTCCATGTATCCAGGTTATGCGCGGTCAGCGACACTCTCCCAGCCGTACAGGTGTCTTCTCGAACACTCGTCGCCCAGAGTTCACCGTGGAGAAAGTGCCGGTTCACTTGGGAGGGAGCATCCGGACTCCTGACGGCCCGAACGTGGGACCGTGGGGGTTCGACAGCCCCTACCCCTGACGGTCCGTCGCCGGTCCGTGCGACGAGGACGGTGCTGTTCGGGGGCCATTTCGACGTACTCGGACACCCCGGACCACCAGCAGGAAAATCCAGAGAGGGACACCCATGCGGGACGCGTACCACGAGGAACTTGACTCGATCGGCGAGGGCCTGGTCGAGATGGCCCGGCTGGTCGGGTCGGCGATCGGGCGCGCCACCACGTCCATGCTCGACGCCGATCTGAAGCTGGCCGAGAGCGTGATCGCCGGCGACCAGAAGGTCGACGACCTCCAGCACGACCTGGAGGCCAGGGCCATCGCGCTGCTGGCGCGGCAGCAGCCGGTCGCCACCGATCTGCGGATCGTGGTCACGTCGCTGCGGATGAGCGCGGACCTGGAGCGCTCGGGCGACCTGGCGCAGCACGTCGCCAAGCTGGCCCGGCTCCGCTTCCCGGTCAACGCCGTGCCGCACGACCTGCACGCGACCATCCTGGAGATGGGGCAGCTCGCGCAGCGGCTGATGGCGAAGGCGGCCGAGGTCATCATCACCAAGGACGTCGATCTGGCGCTTCAGCTGGAGCAGGACGACGACGAGATGGACCTGCTGCACCGGACGCTGTTCCAGCACCTGATGGACGACCGCTGGAAGCACGGCATCGAGACCGCGGTGGACGTGACGCTGCTCGGCCGGTACTACGAGCGGTTCGCCGACCACGCGGTGTCGGTGGCCAAGCGCGTGGTCTATCTGGTGACGGGTGAGCACGCGGACGAGATCCAGCAGGCGGAGGCCCCGGTCGAAGGGGCCTGACAGCCGGGTGTGCCGCACGGGCTCCGTGGCACGGGGCTCTTGGGGGCGCATGGGGGCGTGTCGCGGTGACAGTGGGGGGCGCCTGCGCGCATGCGCCGTTGATGCGCCCGCCATGGAGCCGGTGCAATGAGCGAAGACGCACCCACGTTCGCCCGTGCACACCTTCGAGGAGGAACCATGGCCGAGTCCCCCATGACCCAACCCCAGCAGGAAACGCCTGTCGAACGGGTGCGGCTGCCGATCCTCGGCGCCTGCGGCTGCGGCTCGGGCTGCGGCTGCGGCTGCCAGTCGGGTGCGCCCTGTGCCTGCGGGGGCAGCTGCGGCTGACACGGACAAGGGCCCGGTCCGGCGGTGAAGACCTCCACCCGGACCGGGCCCTGCTAACTCGGCTCCGTACTACTTCTTCTTGCCCTGGTTCTTCACGGCCTCGATCGCGGCCGCCGCCGCGTCCGGGTCCAGGTAGGTGCCGCCCTGCTTGAGCGGGCGGAATTCGGCGTCGAGGTCGTAGGCGAGCGGGATGCCCGTGGGGATGTTGAGGCCCGCGATGTCCGCGTCCGAGACGCCGTCCAGGTGCTTCACCAGCGCGCGCAGGCTGTTGCCGTGCGCGGCGACCAGGACCGTACGGCCCGTCAGCAGGTCCGGGACGATGCTGTCGTACCAGTACGGCAGCATGCGGACGACGACGTCCTTCAGGCACTCGGTGCGCGGGCGCAGCTCCGGCGGGATCGTCGCGTAGCGCGGGTCGTCGCTCTGCGAGAACTCGGTGCCGTCCTCCAGCTCCGGCGGCGGGGTGTCGTACGAGCGGCGCCAGAGCATGAACTGCTCCTCGCCGAACTCGGCGAGCGTCTGCGCCTTGTCCTTGCCCTGGAGCGCGCCGTAGTGCCGCTCGTTCAGGCGCCAGGAGCGGCGGACGGGGATCCAGGAGCGGTCGGCGGACTCCAGCGCCAGCGTGGCGGTGCGGATCGCGCGCTTCTGCAGGGAGGTGTGCAGGACGTCGGGCAGCAGACCGGCGTCCTTCAGCAGCTCACCGCCGCGCACGGCCTCCTTCTCACCCTTGTCCGTGAGATTGACGTCCACCCAGCCGGTGAACAGGTTCTTCGCGTTCCATTCGCTCTCGCCGTGGCGGAGGAGGATCAACTTGTACGGTGCGTCGGCCATGGGCCCGAGCCTAATCGAACGTTTCCGATTGACGGCTGCCGTCAATTGACTGGCGACCCGGTGACGCCCGTACGTAAGTTGCCGTTGGCCGATCGGCCACTTACAACGCCGGATTCCTCGGGGGGAATGCCGCATGTCCGTCGCCGCACTGAGACGCGCCACGGGGGAGAGCGTCAGAAGAAGCGTCGCGGGGCTGCCGCGTGAGTTCTGGTGGCTGTGGACGAGCACGCTGGTCAACCGGCTCGGCGCGTTCGTCACCACCTTCATGGCGTTGTATCTGACCGTGGAGCGCGGCTACTCGGCGTCGTACGCCGGTCTCGTCGCCGCGCTCCACGGACTCGGCGGTGTCATCTCCGCGGTCGGTGCGGGCGTGATGACCGACCGGCTCGGGCGGCGGCCCACGCTGCTGATCGCGCAGTCGTCGACGGCCGCGTCCGTGGCGCTGCTCGGCTTCGTGCAGCACCCCGTGGCCATCGCCGCCGTCGCGTGCCTGGTCGGTATGACCTCCAACGCCTCGCGCCCCGCGGTGCAGGCGATGATGGCGGACATCGTGAAGCCCGAGGACCGGGTGCGGGCGTTCTCGCTCAACTACTGGGCCATCAACCTGGGGTTCGCGGTCTCGGCCGGTGTGGCGGGCTTCATCGCCGAGTACAGCTATCTCGCCGGCTTCCTCGGTGAGGCGGCGCTGACGCTGGCCTGCGCCGTACTGATCTACATCAAGCTGCCCGAGTCCCGGCCCGAACGCGTCCTCGTGAACGGCAGGAGCGCGCCGGAGACCGGGATGGGGACGGTCCTGCGGGACGGCCGGTTCATGGGTGTGGTGGGGCTGTCGTTCGTGGTCGCGCTGATCTTCCAGCAGGCGTTCGTGGGACTGCCGGTCGCGATGGGTGCGGACGGGTTCAGCAGTTCCGACTTCGGGATGGTCATCGCGTTCAACGGCGTACTGATCGTGGTGCTCCAGATCCCGGTGACCCGTTTCATCGAACACCGTGACACCCGCCGGCTGCTGATCCTCTCCTCGGCTCTCGCGGGGTACGGCTTCGCGCTGACCGCGTTCGCCGGGTCGCTGGCCGTGTACGTGCTGGCGGTGTGCGTGTGGACCCTGGCCGAGATCGTCAACGCCCCGACGCAGACCAGCCTCGTGGTGCGGCTCTCGCCGGTCGACGGGCGGGGCCGCTACCAGGGCATGTACACGATGTCGTGGGCGGTGGCCGGTCTGGTCGCGCCGCTGATGGCGGGTTTCCTGATCGACCACTACGGCGCGGACTGGCTGTGGGGCGTGTGCGGGCTGCTGGGGACGGTGGCGGCGGGCGGCTACTGGCTGCTGATGCGGGCGCTGCCGGCGGACGCGCTCGACCGGGGCGCGGTGGAACGCAACGAGGCGGACGGGTCATCGGTGGACCGGAGCTCGGCGGACGAGAAGGGGACGGAGTTGGACGGCGAACCCGTCGCGCGGCCGGTCGTGTTGAGCGAGGCGACGGAACGGCCGTGAGACCGCTCAGGTCACCGCGGCGATGACCGGCTCTCCGTCAACGGGTCGGCCCGCACGGTGTGGGTGAAGGTGTCCACGCGGGGGGCGCCGGACGCGGCCCGCCACCGGGTCGGAGCGCCGGACCGGTGGCGGGCCTTGGCACCGCCGACCCGGCCGACCCGGCCGGCCTGTCCGCGGAAGCGGGTGGTGCGGGGGTGCGGGGGTGCGGTGGTCGGCACGTACAGCCCGAACTCGTCGCGGCGTGCCGCCCCGGGAGGGCCGAATGTGCGCGGTTCTGGGGCGACTTCAGCCGGTCGGCGGGGTCTCGTCCGGCTGTCGCGTCAGATGCGCGAAGGCGTCGAGGTTCCGCGTGGACTCGCCACGGGAGATCCGCCACGCGTACTCCTTGCGGATCGCGTCCGCGAACCCCAGTTCCAGCAGCGTGTTGAAGGAGCCGTCGGCCTCTTCGAGCACGGAGCCGAGCAGCCGGTCCACCTCGTCCTCGCCGACGGCGGAGAGCGGCAGCTTGCCGGAGAGGTAGATGTCGCCGAGCCGGTCGACCGCGTACGCCACCCCGTACAGCTTGAGGTTGCGCTCCAGCAGCCAGCGGTGGACGCCTTCCTGGTTCGCGTCCGGGTGCCGGATGACGAAGGCGTTGACGGAGAGGGAGTGCCTGCCGACCCGCAGGGAGCAGGTCGTGGAGAGCTTGCGGGTGCCGGGCAGCGTGACCACGAACGTGCCGGGCTCGGGGGTCTCCCACTTCAGCCCGGAGTCGTGGGCGGCGGATTTCAGGGCCCGTTCGACCAGGCCGGTGGCGTGGACCGTCCCGGCGGGGACCGTCCCGGCGGCGGTCGTGCTTCCGTTCGCGTCGGCTCGCGCTTCGTCAGCCATGGTGCGAGCGTACGCGACCGCGGTGATCATGTACGGCGGCCGTGTAGACGTCCGCCGTCGCCGAGGCCGCCGTGTCCCAGCCGAAGGACTGCGCGTGCCGCGAGGCCGCCAGCCCCATCCGGTCCACGAGTTCGGGCCGGTCGACGAAGCGGGCGAGCGCCTGGGCGTACGCCTCCGGCTCGTGGCCGGGTATCAGGAAGCCGGTCTGGCCGTTGCGCACCGCCACCGGCAGACCTCCCACGGCGGCCGCGACCACCGGCGTGCCCGCCGCCTGCGCCTCGATGGCGACCAGTCCGAAGGACTCGCTGTACGAAGGCATGACCAGCACGGACGCCGCACGGAACCAGTCGGCGAGCCCTTCCTGGCCGACCGGCG
Organism: Streptomyces sp. S4.7; assembly: GCF_010384365.1. Taxonomy (NCBI): domain Bacteria; kingdom Bacillati; phylum Actinomycetota; class Actinomycetes; order Kitasatosporales; family Streptomycetaceae; genus Streptomyces; species Streptomyces sp. S4.7. Next base: position 3,365,195 of record NZ_CP048397.1, read on the forward strand.
GACGGAACCGTACGACATCGGCGATACCGAGCCGGGCCGCGAGCTTGTGCAGCCCCTCCGGCTTCGAGAGACCGCTGCCGCTCGGGCCGCCCACGACCGGGACGACCAGCCTCCTACGGAGGGAGGGGTCACGGTCCAGCAGGACGGCGACGGCCCGCAGCAGGACGTCGGGTGCCTTGAGCGGCTGGATCCGGCCGGCGAAGAGCGGGACGAACGCGTCCTGCGGCAGCCCGAGCCGGGCGCGCGCCGCCGCGCGGCCGTCGGCGGGAGTGAAGAGGTCGAGGTTCACACCGGGGTGGACGACCGCGACCTTTCCGGGATCCGATTCGTAGAAGCGGACGAGTTCGTCGGCCTCCTCGGCAGTGTTCGCGATCAGCCGGTCCGCGGCGCGCACGATCTGTGTCTCGCCGATGACCCGGGCCGGGGGCTCGGGTGTGTCGCCCTCGGCGAGCGCGGCGTTCTTGACCTTGGCCATGGTGTGCATGGCGTGTACGAGGGGCGCGCCCCAGCGCTCGGCGGCGAGCCAGCCGACATGGCCGGAGAGCCAGTAGTGGGAGTGGACGAGGTCGTAGTAGCCGGGGCGCTGGCCGGCCCACGCCTGCATCACACCGTGCGTGAACGCGCACAGCTGCGCGGGCAGCTCCTCCTTGGCCAGTCCTTCGTACGGACCGGCGTCCACGTGCCGTACGAGCACGCCCGGCGCCAGCTCCACGCTCGGCGGCAGCCCGCCGGTGGTCGAGCGCGTGAAGATCTCGACCTCGATGTCGATGTCCGCCAGCCGCTTGGCCAGCTCGACGATGTAGACGTTCATGCCGCCCGCGTCGCCCGTCCCCGGCTGGTGCAGCGGGGAGGTGTGCACGCTGAGCATGGCGACGCGCCGCGGTTTGCGGGGGTGGCCGGGGATCCGGAGCCGGGGTGGTGACACCAGGGTGCCGGCAAGCCTGGACACGTACTGGCTCACGTCGAAGGACCTCTCGCTCGGAGCATGGCAAGGAGAGGGTGTGGGGACCCTCTGGGACGCGGCAACGCCGGAACGCTCTCTTTCATTTCCGGCTTTACCGAATCATTGCCGTTGAGTGCTCAACCCTGGACGGGTGTTCCGGGGACCCGGCGGGCGACGGCGGCGGTCGCGGACCCTGCCGGCGGGCGCGGGCGGGGCGGCTTGCGCCGCATCGGCAGGCCTTCGCCGCGTCGCCAGGCCCTTCGCCGCGTCGTTAGGCTCGTCCGCATGCCCGCGCGCCCGCCCTCATCGCCCCGACGCCCCGTGGGCACGGTCACGCGCGGCACGACCAACCCGAACCGGCTGCGCCGCATGGACCGCTGGATCGCCGCCGTACACGGCCCCGCGCTGCGCCGCTCGGCCGATCCCGTCGCCGTCGACCTCGGGTACGGCGCCGCGCCCTGGACCGCCGTCGAGTTGCTGAGGCGGCTGCGGGCCGCCGAGCCGCGCACCGAGGTGGTGGGCGTCGAGATCGAGCCCGCGCGGGTCACGGGGGCGCTTGCGTACGAGGAGGACGGGCTCAGCTTCGTGCACGGCGGCTTCGAGACCCCGCTGCCGGACGGCCGCCGGCCACTGCTGATCCGGGCGGCGAACGTCCTGCGGCAGTACGAGGAGAGCGAGGTCCCGGCCGTCTGGGACCGCCTCCGGGCCCGCCTGGCACCCGGCGGGCTGCTGGTCGAGGGGACGTGCGACGAGATCGGCAGGCGCCATGTCTGGGTCGCCCTCGGTGCGGAGGGGCCGCGCACGGTCACCTTCGCGACCCGGCTCGGCTCGCTGGACCGCCCCTCGGATCTGGCCGAGCGGCTGCCGAAGGCGCTGATCCACCGCAATGTGCCGGGCGAACCGGTGCACGCGTTCCTGCGGGACTTCGACCGGGCGTGGGCGGCTGCCGCCCCGTACGCCTCACTGGGCGCGCGCCAGCGGTGGATCAGGGCCGTACGGGATCTGTCGGCGGACTGGCCGCTGGCAGGCCCGGCGGCGGGCGGCGGCGTGAGCAGATGGCGGCAGGGAGAGGTGACGGTGGAGTGGGCGGCGCTGGCGCCGGGCTCGGACGAAAGGGACGCGACCAAGGGAACATGAGCGGAGGGCCGTTCGTCCCTGAGGGGGAGAACGGCCGACGGCCCGTCACGCCCTCTGTCGTTCCGGAGGCCTGCATGGCACGATCGCGTCGGCGGAGAACAGTTACTGACAGTAAGTCAGATGTATTCGGCCTTACACGTTCAGAGAGTTGCGAGAGTCGGCGGAGCAGTCGCCGAGACGGTTGTCCGGAGGGGGAGCTTGTGAACAGACGCCGCTGCGTCAGAGTCGCGATCACGGTCGTCTGCGCTCTGTCGGTGCTCACGTCACCGGCGTTGCTGAACCAGGCGTACGCGGCTCCCGCGTCCCCAGCGTCTCCCGCATCCCCCGCCTCACCGAGCGACCCGCCGGTCGCGCCCCGGCCGTTCGACCGGTCCCTGCCGCCCGGCGCGGACGGCAGGACGCCCGCCGCGGACGACTCGAAGCTCGAAGCGGTGCGCAGGAAGATCGAGGGGCTGTACGGCAGGGCGGCCTCGGCCACCGACGCGTACAACCTCGCCGAGGAGCGCGCCGACAACCAGTCGGCCGAACTCGTCAGGCTGGCCAGCGAGATCGTCAACGGCCAGGTCCGGATCGACAGACTCAAGAGCCAGGCGGGCGCCGCGGCCCGCGCCCAGTACCGCGCGGGCGGGCTGCCGCCCGAGGCCCAGCTGATGCTCACCGACGACCCGCAGCTCTTCCTGGACGGGGCGGACAGGGTCGAGCGGGGCCAGAAGGCGACCAGGGACCTCCTCGGCCGGATGACCGAGGCGCAGGACGACTTGACGGCGTACACGAAGAAGGCCGGCGCCGAGTGGACCAAGCTCGAAGCCAGCCGGGTCAAGCAGGCCAAGGCGAAGAAGGAGATCCAGCGGCAGATCAAGGCCGCCAAGAAGATAGAGGCGGGGCTGGAGAAGGAGGAGCGCGACCGGCTGCTGATGCTTGAGCAGGAGGACGCGGCCAAGGCGCAGGCGGCCTGGCTGAGTTCGGGCGCGCTCAAGGACATCGACGGCAAGGCGAGCGCGCAGGGAAAGAAGGCGATCGAGTACGCGATGGCGCAGGTCGGCAAGCCGTACGTATGGGGCGCCGAGGGCCCGTCGTCGTTCGACTGCTCGGGGCTGACCTCCGAGGCGTGGTCGGCGGCCGGCAAGGTGATTCCGCGTACCTCGCAGGAACAGTGGCGGCTGCTCCCCCGGGTCCCCCTGGCCGACATGCGGCCCGGCGACCTGATCATCTACCACGACGACGCGAGCCATGTGGGCATGTACGTGGGCGACGGCTCGATAGTCCACGCGCCGCGGCCGGGCCGGCACGTGACGCTGACGGGGGCGGGCTCGATGGTGATTCTCGGGGTCGTCAGGCCGGACAAGTAAGGACCGGCAGCAGCGGCGCCGGGCCGCCCCCCCCCCCATCCCCTGCGCCCCCTGTGCCCCTTTTTTGACGCGAACGCCCCGTACATCCCTCGTGGCTCCGCTCCCACGTGATGTTTGTCATGGCCGTTTCGAGCCGCCCGGCGCGCGAATCGCGCCGGATGCGTGGCGGGAAGCGGCATATGACGCGGGTTCTTCTCCGCGCGGCGTTCCTTACGCCATTCCTTTCGGACGCCGGCTACCGCTATGGTCCCGGTCGGTGGGGCGTCGATCGTCGCCGCACCGCGCCCTCGGGGGGAGGGAAGGACTCACAGACCCATGGCCGTACCTGCACCTGTGCCGCGTCAGCGCACGGGGTCGACAGCCGAGAGTGCGCCCGCCCGGGAGACCTCCGGCGGCGACCTCACGCTGCTCGTCATCGAGGACGACCCCGCGGGCACCTTCAGCGCACCGGAACTCCCCGACGCCGCCGGCACCCGGGTCCGTATCCGCACCGCGCGCAACCTCACCGAGGCCGAGCGGCTGCTCACCGACGACATCCACTGCGTCCTGGTGGACCTCGCCCTGTCGGGCCGGGACGACGGCGACCTCGACGGACTCGCGCCGCTCAAGCATGTGCTGCGGCTCGCGCCCCGCCACGCCGTACTCGCGCTGGCCGCCGAGGGCGACAGCGAGCGCGCCGCCGCGGCCGTACGGGTGGGCGCGCAGGACTACCTCTTCCGCGACGAGCTCGACAGCCGGCTGCTGAGCCGCGCCATCCGGTACGCCGTCGAACGCAAGCGCGCGGACGTCGCGCAGCGCCAACTCACCGAGTCCCGGCTGCGGGCACAGGAGAACGCACGGCTGGAGCGCGGGCTGCTGCCCACCCCCCTCCTGGAGGGGGCGAAGCTGCGGTTCGCCTCCCGATACCGGCCCGGCCGCTCCCGCGCCCTGCTCGGCGGCGATTTCTACGACACGGTCCGTACGCCCGACGGCACGGTCCACGTGATGATCGGCGACGTCTGCGGCCATGGCCCCGACGAGGCCGCGCTCGGGGTGGAGCTCCGTATCGCCTGGCGGGCGCTGACCTTCGCCGGGCTCAGCGGGGACATCCTGCTCTCGACGCTCCAGAAGGTGCTGGAGCACGAGCGGGAGAGCGAGGAGATCTTCGCGACGCTCTGCACGGTCGACATCGCGCCGGACGGCCGGCGGGCGGGGCTCTGTCTGGCCGGTCACCCGTCGCCGCTGGTCGTCCGCGCCGGCCGGGCACCCGAACTGCTGCCGTACGACGAGGGCGGCCCCGCGCTCGGCCTGCTCCCGCGCGCCCGCTGGCCGCGCCGCGAGGTCGAGCTGGGTGAGGCGTGGAGCCTGATGATGTACACGGACGGGCTGATAGAGGGCCGCGTCGGAGCGGGCACGAAGCAGCGGCTGGGCCAGGACGGCATGGTCGAGATGATCACCGCGCAGCTGGCGCGGGGCCTGAGCGGCGAGGAGCTGCTGGAGGCCGCGGTGGCGCAGGTGCGGGAGCTGAACGGCGGCGAGCTGACGGACGACGTGGCCGTACTGCTGCTGGACCGCGGCCGGGTGACCGCCGGGACCGCCGGGCAGGCGCACGCCTCGCCGGCGCTCGGTCACTGACCCCGGCTCGCCCGCACCCTGTGCACGGGCAACGCCCAAAGGACCCGTTCAACCGGTACCGCTCGACCGGCCCTGCTCACCGGCCGCCGTTGTACGGCCCGTAGGGACCGTCACTGCTGGAGCCCCCGCTGCGGCCCCGGCCGCCACCGTCACCGGTCTGCCTGATCGCGGGACGCACATCGACGAAGTACACGATGACCGCGATGAGCCCGATGATCGGCAGGAAGGAGAGAAGCGGGAAGATCAGGCTCACCACGAGCGCGATGCCCAGAATGATCAGCCAGAACGGCTTGGTCTGCTTGTCCGCCGCGCGGAAGGCGTCCTCACGCCGGATGAACGCGTCGACCAGCGCGAAGCAGGCGAACACGGTCAGCGGAATGCTCAACATGGCCACGAGCCCGTCGAAGCCGGCCATCAACACGTTGCCCACCGCCTGTTTCTGTCCGAATCATGTGCCGACAAGGTACCCGTACAACGGACCGGACACCCGTGGGGTGCCCGGTCCGCGGATATAGCTGTCACTTGCCCGTGGGCGGCGTGGCCTTCTTGGCGGCGGCCGGCTTACGGGCGGCGGGCGCCTTCCTCGCGGCGGGCTTCACCCCGGTGGCCTTGGCCTCCGGCTTGGCCGCCTTCGTCTCGCTCTTGACCGCGGGCTTCGCGGGCGCGGACTTGGCGGGGGCGGTCCTGGCGGTCGCGGGCTTGGCCTGGGCGGGCTTCGCCGCGGCCGGCTTGGCCGTCTGCTTGGTGCCGGGCTCGACGGCGATGGCGATCTCCGTCATCTCGTCCGCGGCGTCACCGCGCCAGCTCCGTACGGACTGCTCGCCGCGCTCGGCGACCTTCTCGTACGTCTCACGGGCCCTGACCGCGTACTCCGCGGCCACACCCACGCTCCGCAGCGCCAGGTCCTGAGCGGTCTCGCCCAGCTTCTTCAGGTCGGTGTCGAGCGACCCGAGCACCTCGGTGACCTTGGACTGAACGGTCGTCTGCGCCTCCCTGGCCTGTGAGGCGACCTTGTCCTGGACGAGCTTGGGGTCGGCGTTCCGCACCGCGTCGATGCGGCCCGGCGCCTCCGCCCGCAGCTGCTCGATCAGCCCGGGAACCTTCCTGGCCTGCTCGACGGCGAGATCCGCCGTACCGGCCGCGAAGTAGAGGGGGGTCGGGTCGCTGAACGTCTTGCGCAGGTCATCGGCGATGGCCATGACTGTGGTCCTCCGGATCAGTGTGAGGGTGGGGTGACGGCACCGCCGCCGGCCGTACCGGGCGTGTCCCCGTCGGCGTCCCCGCTACCGGTTCCGGCGCCCTTACCGGCCGGTCCCGCGGTCGCCGTCGCTTCCGTACTCTCCGCAGTCTCCGTGCCGAGCCCGTTCTCCTTGCGGAAGGACTCGTAGATCTGCAGGAGCACCTGCTTCTGCCGCTCGTTGATCGACGGATCGGCGAGGATGACGGCACGCGTCTCCAGCTCCTCGCGCTCCCGCTCGTCGAGCATCCCGGCCTGCACGTACAGCGTCTCGGCGGAGATCCGCAGCGCCTTGGCGAGCTGCTGCAGGATGTCCGCGCTCGGCTTGCGCAGACCGCGTTCGATCTGGCTGAGGTACGGATTGGACACCCCGGCCGCCTCGGAGAGCTGCCGCAACGACAGCTGCGCGTTGCGCCGCTGCTCGCGCAGATACCCACCGAGATTGCCGACGTTGAGTGATGCCATGGCTCCAGGGTGCCCACTCTTGCTAACTATTGCAAGCACCCGCTTGCAAAAGTGTTCCACGCAACAAGCGGCACCACGAGAGGCCGACAGCGGCGCCCCGGGCGTCCGGGTGATTTCGGCTACTCCCCCGTGCCGCGCCACCACCCCCATTACGCTGGGGTATCAATCAGTCGCAGCAAGTGCGCGGAGCGGCGCGCCAGGGGGTGGCGGGGATGGCGGTCGACCGGTATCTGCGCAAGGCGCTGGAGCTCTGGGAGCAGGGGCGGCGGTACGAGGACGAGGACCGAACGGATCGCGGGCGCCGCCGAGGTCCGCATGGTCACGGCCCGCCTGATCGTCGAGCATCCGCCCGCCGTGGGTGTCAGAGGCAGACGGTGGCTCGTGACGGAGGAGTCCGGGACCGGAATCAGCGCGGCCTACCGGGACCGGCGCAACTTCCGCCGGGCCGTACTGCCCAGCTGCGCGGGCCTGGACGCGGCGGGCGAGGCGGTACGGCTCGGGGCCGAGAGCGTCGGCCTCCACGCGGCGCTGGCACGCCGGACGGCCGCGGTGGGTGCCCACCGGGATGTTCACGGCGCTGCCGCTGCACGCGGCCGGCCATCACCGGGAGGGCGGGCCGGCCCTGCTCGACAGAGCGGCGTCCTCGTACACACCGACCGTACGGGCACTGGCCGCGGCCCGATCGCAGTCCGGTGCCACGGTGCCGGGCGGCAGCCGCCTCGTGGTCTCCGTGCCTTCCGCGCCGAACGCCCCGGCGCTGCCGTCCGCCGCCGAGGAGGCGGAACTGGTGCGGGCGGCGGCCCCCGGCGCCACGACCCTGCTGACGGACGCGGCCGCGACCCGTGACCGCGTCCTGGCGGAACTGCCCCGGCACAGCTGGGCGCACTTCGCCTGCCACGCGGCCCCCGACCCCCGCGCACCGTCACGGAGCGGGCTGCTGCTCCAGGGCCACGCGCGCGGAGCGCTCACCGTCGCCGACGTCTCCACGCTGGATCTGCGCGGCTCCCGGCTGGCGTACCTCTCCGCCTGTGAGACGGCCGCGGTGGGTCCGCGCCATGTGGACGAGGCGATCCATCTCGCCTCCGCCTTCCAGCTCGCCGGGTTCTCGCACGTCGTCTCGACGCTGTGGCAGCTTCCCGACCGGGCCGTGTACCGGCTCGCGCAGGCGATGTACACGGAGTTCTCGGAGGCCGGGCGGGACGGCGGCGAGGTGGCCGGAGTCGTCCACGCGGTGAACCGGCTCCTGCCGTACGTTCAGCACGACCAGGAGTGCCAGGGCGCCCAGCCACGCGGCGACGAGCGCACCGCGGCGGGCCGTCGTCAGCTTCGCGAGCAGCAGCGCACCCGCCCCCAGTGCCGACACCGCGCATCCCAGCACCGCCGGATCGCTTCCGGTGCACAGCATCAGCGCGCCGACCGCCACGAACCCGGCGGCGCACACACGGGTACGGCGCGGCCCCGGCCAGATCGCAGGGTGGTGTCCAGGGCGACGGCCGCCAGCAGATTGCCGGCGAGGAGATACGCGTCCACGCAGCTCCTGTCCACGCACGCGCTGTTCGTATCGCGTAGCTCAGCGTACGCCAACGGGTCTGTGCGCGTCGGGAGTTGAGGCACAGGGTGGTGGTCAAGGGGCGGCGCGGTGGGCGGCGCCCTCAGCGGCGCGGTTCCCAGCGGAAGAAGCGGGAGGCCAGCAGGACCGCCGCGACGACCCAGCCCAGGGTGGGCAGCAGCAGAAGCAGGGAGTCCGCCACGGGGACGCCGCCGTTCCAGGCGTTGATGGCCAGCTCGGTGGCCGAGCCGCCGGGGATCAGCCGCTTGAGCAGGGTCATCTCCTCGGTGCCGGCGATGCCCACCCACGTGGTGACGGCGATGGCGCCGAGGCTGACGGGCAGCGTGGTCACCTGGGCGTGCTCGGGGGAGTTCGTCACTCCCGCCGTTGCCAGTCCCAGACCGAGCATCATGGCCACCGTCGAGACGACCGCCGCCACCAGCAGGAGAACGTTGGACGGTGAGCCCGCGACCGCGGCCAGCACGGCGAGGATCACGGTCACCTGGACCACCGCGAGGACGGTGACCGGGAGCAGCAGCCCGGCGAGAATGCCGGCGTCGCTCGCCGGGGTGGAACGCAGCCGCTTGAGGAAGAGGTTCTGGCGGCGTGAGGCGAGAGTGGTCACCGTGGTGGCGTAGAGACCGAACGCGGTGACGGTGAACATCACGATCGCCGCGATGTACCCGAGGCTGTACATGTCGGCGAAGGTCTCGTGCCGGTAGACGAAGAACGCGCAGGCCGCCACCGGGATGATGAAGCTGTTGAGCAGCACCAGCCGGTTCCGGGAGATCTGGGTCAGCTCGCTCTGGGCGATGGAGAGCATGGGGAAGGTCCTCTTCTGGAAAGTTCCGGGAGCGGTCTATTCGCTGCCGATGGAGCGGAAGACGTCATCGAGCCGGGTCGGCCCGGCCTGGAGTTCCCGCAGTTCGATCGCGTTGGCGTGCGCCCAGCCGAGCAGGGCGTACAGGTCGTTCTGCAGGCCGAAGGTCTCGATGAGGAGGTTTCCGCCGCTGTCGCGCGCGGCCCGCAGCGGGAGTGCGGGGGCGGCGGCCGGAAGGGAGAAGCGGATGACGGCGGGCAGGGTCCGCGTCAGCTCGGAGACGGTCCCTTCCTGGTGAAAGGTGCCCTTGTGCATGAGCCCGATGCGGTCCGCGCGCTGCTGGGCCTCCTCCAGGTAGTGCGTGGTGAGCACGATGGTGGAACCGTCCTCGCGCAGTTTGTCCACGGCGTCCCACAGGGCGTCCCGTGACTGGATGTCCAGGCCGGTGGTCGGCTCGTCCAGGAAGACCAGCTCGGGGCTCCCGTACACGGCGGTGGCGAAGTCCAGACGTCGCTTCTCACCGCCGGAGAGCTGGGACACGAGGGTGTCGGCCTTGTGCGTGAGGTCGACGATGCTGAGCACGCGTTCGACCCTGTCCGTGCGCTGGGAGAGCTTGCCGATCAGCCGGACCGATTCCCGTACGGTCAGATCCGGGGAGAAGCCGCTCTCCTGCAGCATGATGCCCATCCGGGGCCGTACGGCGCGCCGGTCGCGCGGGCTGTGCCCGAAGACCCGGACGGTGCCCGAGGTGGCCTTGCGGTGGCCCTCGACGGTCTCCAGGGTCGAGGTCTTCCCGGCCCCGTTCGTGCCGAGCAGCGCGTACAGCTCCCCCTTCCTCACCTGGAAGGACAGGTCTTTCACGGCGTGGAAGTCGCCGTAGCTCAGGTTCAGACGTTCAACGTCGATGACTGGTGTCGAGGTCATGCCTCAATTCCAGCCGTGATCGGACCCGTCCGGCAGTGCGTGCTGTCATCACTCGCGATGACATTCCTGTTGGTGAACGCATGACACGGCGTCACTGGCGCCGGCCGCGGCGCCGGAAGAATACTGGGCGGACTCCGCCGTCCCATCCCGGAAAGCCACACATGGAAACCAGCCCCCCGCGCGCGGGACACACCAGGACGACGCAGGGCCGGCTGCGCGGGTGGAACCTCACCGTATTCATCCCGCCACTCGCTGTCGTCGGGGCGGTGCTGGTCGCGGCCGACGCCCGGAACTGGTGGGAGGCCACCGTCCTGGCCCTGGGCGTGTTGGCGGCCCTGGTGGTCCTCGAACGCTGGACGGCGGGCGACACCTCGCGCGTCGTGGTTCCGTGCCTGATCGTCACCGCCGCGGTGTGGCCGTTCGGAGTGCTGGTGGCCGACAGTCACCGGGCGTTCTACGGCATGACGATCGTGGTCCCGTTCTTCGTCGCCCGGCTGCCGCGCCACCGGGCTGCGGCGACCGTGGGCCTGGGCGCGTTCGTCGCCGCCGTGGGCGCGGCGGAGCTGCTGGAATCGCCGGACGACGTTCCCGGCGTACTGCTCCGGTACGTCCTCGTCCCCACGGCCGTCGTCGTCGTGGCGACCTGCCTCATGTTCGCCAACCGGCGGTTCTACGAAATCATCGAGGAGGCACGGGAACGCGAGGCGGAGCTGGCGGTCTACCGGGAACGTGTCCGGTTCGCCGGCGATCTGCACGACATCCAGGGCCACACACTGCATGTGGTGAAACTGAAGATCGCGCTGGCCGAGAAGCTGGTGCGGCGCGACATCGGGCGCGTGGAGGAGGAGCTGCGGGAGGTGCACGCCCTGGTCAGCGACACGATCGCCCAGACGAAACAGCTCGCCTACGCTCAGCGGCGGCTCAATCTGTCCGTGGAGCTGGAGAACGCGAAGAATCTCTTCGAAGCCGCGGGCATCCGCGTGCGCGTCAACCGTGAGGGCGCCGTCGACGAGAGGGTCGACGGGCTGCTCGGCCAGGTACTCCGCGAGACGACGACCAACATCCTGCGCCACGCGCAGGCCACTCGGGTGCGGATCACCCTCTCGCGGTCGGGCATCACCATCGAGAACGACGGAGCCCCGCACGCTCCCCTGCCGCGGCTCGGCGGACTGGCAGCTCTCAGGGAACGCGTGGGCGACAGCGGAGGCGAGCTGACGGTGGAGCAGGAGAACGGGCGCTTCCTCACGGCCGCCGAGTTTTCCCCCCTGGGCGCGGCGACGCCGCGTCGCCCGGCGCGGAAGGACGACAACCGGTGACCACCGTGGTGCTCGCCGACGACGAGGCGCTTCTCCGCAAGGCGCTCGCGGCGCTGCTGACCCTCGAAGACGGGATCACCGTGGTCGCCGAGGCACACGACGGCGAATCCGCCGTGCGGGAGACACTGCGGCACCGGCCCGACGTGCTCGTCATCGACCTGGAGATGCCCGGTGTGGACGGACTCGGCGCGGTCGAGCGGATCCGCCGGGAGCGGCCGGACCAGGTCGTCCTCATGCTGACCCGCCATGCCAGGCCCGGGGTGCTCCGCAAGGCCCTGCGACTCGGAGTCCAGGGCTTCGTCAGCAAGTCGGCGGAGCCCGCGCACATCACATCGGTCATCAACACGCTGCACGGGGGCAGGCGTTGGATCGACCCGGACGTCTCCGCGCTCGCCGTGGTCGACGACTGCCCGCTCACCGACCGGGAGATCGACGTGCTGCGGGCGACCGGTGAGGGGTACTCCGCCGCCGAGATCGCCGACCGCCTGCATCTGGCGGAAGGGACCGTACGCAACTACCTCTCGCACGCCATGCAGAAGACGCAGACGCGGACCCGGCACGAGGCGGCGCGGTACGCGCGGGAACACGACTGGCTGTGAGCGTGAACTCCGGGCGCGGGCCCGCGCCCGTGGGCGCGGGTCGCCGGAATCGGCGTAGTTCGGCGGAGTCAGACGGTCGTCGTCTCCCGTCCCTGCTCCTTCTCGACCTGCTGCTTCTCCACCGGCTTCTCCGGCGCCTGCTTCTCGGGCGTCTGCTTCTCCGGCGTCTGCTTGTCCGGCGCCGCCTCGGGGTCCGTGGGAGGAGCCGACCGGAGGGCTGCCGAAGCCGCGTCGACGGCCTGGGCCGTTTCTGCGGGTGTGGCGCGCTCCAGGAAGCGGAGCAGTTCGACCGGGAACGGCAGAACCAGCGTGGAGTTCTTCTCGGCCGCGACGGCCACCACGGTCTGGAGCAGCCTCAGTTGAAGCGCGGCGGGCTGGTCGGACATCTGCCCGGCCGCCTCGGCGAGCTTCTTCGACGCCTGGAGCTCCGCGTCCGCGTTGATCACGCGCGCCCGGCGCTCACGGTCCGCCTCGGCCTGGCGTGCCATGGACCGCTTCATGGTCTCCGGCAGCGACACGTCCTTGATCTCGACCCGGTCGATCTGTACGCCCCAGCCGATGGACGGGCTGTCGATCATCAGCTCCAGCCCCTGGTTCAGCTTCTCCCTGTTCGAGAGCAGATCGTCCAGATCGCTCTTACCGATGATCGACCGGAGTGACGTCTGCGCCATCTGCGAGACCGCGAACCGGTAGTCCTCGACCCGGATCAGCGCGTCCGCCGCGTCGACCACCTTGAAATAGATCACCGCGTCGACGCGCACGGTGACGTTGTCACGTGTGATGCCGTCCTGTGCGGGGACGGGCATCGTCACGATCTGCATGTTGACCTTGCTCAGCCTGTCCACGAACGGCGTGATCAGCGTGAATCCGGGCCCTCGGATGCCCTCGCGCAGCCGGCCCAGACGGAAGACCACGCCGCGCTCGTACTGCTTGACGATCCGGGCGGACGCCATCGCCAATACAGCGCACACGCAGATGGCGGCTATGACTCCTATGACCAGTCCCTCGACCATGATGACCCCCTGGTGCCAGACGAAGGTCCCACTCACAACGATATGCCCGAAATGATGCGACGGTCGATCGCCGGTCGCCGGTCGCCCCTAGGCTCCGCCCATGAACCCGGCGCGCTCCACGCGAGACCAGTTGTCAATGATCGACAGCCTGAACGCCCTGCCGTTCCCCGAGCGGGAGGAGAGACGGACCGAGGGGGACATCTGGAGCGGTCCCGGCTACCACGTGGCCGTACTCCGGGAGAGCCGGGACTTCTGGGAGGAGCGCGGTGAGGAGATCGTGGAGGAGGCCGAGCAGGAGATCGAGGCCGCCCTCGAAGCGCTGGCCGCGACACTGACGGGCCGCTGGGGCGAGCCCGAGACCGTCGATCTGTCCCCCTACCTCGGAATCGACAGCCCCGCCCCGGACCTCGGCCCCGACCCTGCTCTCGATCTCGCGGTGCCCGAGCCGATGGGCTCCCTGTGCGGACTCGCGGGCAGCATGCGCGTCTGGCGGCCGGCACCCGCCGGGCGCTGGCTGGCGCTCGCCGTCGGCCAGGCCGATCCCGAGTGGCCGATCCAGCTGCTGGCCGCCTTCGGCGAGGCGTCCTCGCTGTCGGACCGACCTGACTGACCACGCCGGCCCGGTCTGCCGGATCGACCGGGCCCCGCCGATCTCCCAGGAGGAGGCGCTCGTCGGCCGGTGCGCCGAGGTGGGGGACGATCTCGGGTCGGCGGTCGTCGCGGCACGGCTGGTGCGCGATCTGATGCGGCTGTGCCTGCTGCTGGAGCGGAGTTACGCCCCGTACGGCAAGTGGCTGGGCAGCGCGTTCGGGCGGCTCGCGGTCGCCGACGCTCTCAAGCCGTCGCTGGCGGGCGTGCTGGCCGCGACGCGGTACCCGGTGCGGGAGCGGCATCTGTGCGACGCGTACGAGTACGTGGCCGGGCTCCAGAACGCGACGGGGCTCGCGGCCCCGGTGGACCCGGCCCGCAGGCCGTACCACGGCAGACCCTTTGAGGTGCTGCACGCCGAACGCTTCGCCCGGGCCCTCGCGGCGACCGTCACCGCCCCCGAGCTGCGCGGCCTGCCGCTGACCGGCGGGGTGGACCAGTGGGCGGACAGCACGGACTTCCTCGGACTCGGCGGGCCCCGGCGCGCGGCGGTCGACGCGCTCGCCCGCACCGTTACGCGATCTCCTTGACGACCACGTTCTCCTTGACGACCGCGTTCTCGTGGCGTCAGCTCCGGAGGGAGCGGAAGAACGCCCGTACGTCACCCACCAGCAGCTCCGGCACCTCCATCGCGGGGAAGTGGCCGCCGCGGTCGTAGGAGGTCCACCGCGTGATGTTGTTCGTCAGGTCGGCGACATGGCGCAGCGGGATGAAGTTGTCGCGCGGGAAGTCGGCCAGGGCGGTCGGGACCGTGGACGGCTTGGGCGGCGCCCCCCAGTACGCGGCGTGCGCCCGCTCGTAGTAGATGCGGGCGGACGAGCCCGCCGTGCCGGTGAGCCAGTACAGCATCACGTTCGTGAGCAGCCGGTCCCGGTCGATCGAGTCGGCGCTGTCCGTCCACTCGTGGAACTTCTCGGTGATCCAGGCCAGTTGGCCGACCGGCGAGTCCGTGAGGCCGTACGCCAGTGTCTGCGGGCGCGTCGACTGGATGTCGGCGTACCCCTGGCGTTCGCGGGCGAACTCCCGCGCCCGCTCCCAGGAAGCCACCGCGCGTCTGCCCGCCTCCGGGCTCAGCGCGGCCAGTTCCGCCGCGCTCGGCTCGTGCGCCGCGCCCCCGCCCGGCAGCAGGTTCAGATGTACGCCGACGACCTCGTCCGGCCGGATGCGGCCCAGTTCGCGGGAGATCGCCGCTCCCCAGTCGCCGCCCTGCGTGCCGTACCGCTCGTACCCCAGGCGGGCCATCAGCTCCGCGAACGCCGCCGCCACCCGCTCGTACTCCCAGCCCTTCTCCCGCGTGGGCCCGGAGAGACCGAAGCCGGGGATGCTCGGCAGCACCAGGTGGAACGCGTCGGCGGGGTCGCCGCCGTGCGCGCGGGGGTCGGTGAGCGGGCCCGCCACATCGGTGAACTCGACGATCGAGCCGGGCCAGCCGTGCGTCATGATCAGCGGCGTCGCGTCCGCCTCGGGGGACCTGATGTGGGCGAAGTGGACGGTCGCCCCGTCGATGGTGGTGGTGAACTGCGGCCACCGGTTCAGCTCGGCCTCGGCCGCCCGCCAGTCGTACGTGTGCCGCCAGTGGTGTGCCAGCGCCCGGAGATGACCGAGCGGGACACCGTACGCCCAGCCCGCCCCCGGCAGTTCGTCGGGCCAGCGGGTGCGGTCGAGACGGTCGTGGAGATCGTCCAGCTCGCTCTGCGGGATGTCGATACGGAACGGCTCGATACGGGTGGGGCTCATAGCGGCGCATCGTAATTCCGGCAGCCCAGGCGACCCCACCCATTTCCGTCTTGACCCTCACACTGATGTCAATGTCTGAGCCTGTGGCCATGGACAACCAGCTCTTCGGCTACAGCCCGATCACCGAACGTCCCCCCATCCACTGGCCGGGCGGTGCCCGCGTCGCCTTCTACGTGGGGCTCAACGTCGAGCACTACCAGGTCGACCGCCCCTCCACGAGCATCTTCGCGGGCACCGCCTCCCTGGCGCCGGACCCGCTGAACTACGGCTGGCGCGACTACGGACCCCGGGTCGGCATCTGGCGGCTCGTCGACAGCCTCGACCGGCACCGTGTCCGCGCGAGCGTGATGCTCAACTCCGATGTCGGCAGCCGCTATCCGCAGATCGTCCGCGCGGGCCGCGACCGCGACTGGGCGTGGATCGCGCACGGCAGGAACAACTCCATCTTCCAGGCCGACATGACGCGGGACGAGGAACGCGCCTATCTGACCGAGGTGGTCGACACCATCGAGAGGGACACCGGCCGGCGCCCGCGCGGCTGGCTGGGGCCGGCGCTCACCGAGACCTTCCGGACTCCGGAGCTGCTCGCCGAGCTGGGTCTGGAGTACGTACTGGACTGGTCGAACGACGACCAGCCGTACCGGCTCGACGTACCCGGCATGCTGAGCGTCCCGTACTCCATCGAGGTCAACGACATCAGTCTGTTCGTCGGCAAGAGCCTCGGCGGGCCCGACTTCGTGCGGATCGTCAAGGACCAACTTGATCAGCTCCACGAGGACTCGGCGGACAGCGGCCGGGTGATGTCACTGGTGCTGCACCCGTTCGTCATCGGCCAGCCGTTCCGGCACAAGTACCTGGACCAGGCGCTGGAGCACATCGCGAACCACCCCGGCGTCTGGCTGACGACGAGCGACGAGATCGCCGAGCACTACGCGCGGACGGTCGGGGAGGCAGAGCGGACCGCGCGGGGGTAGCTGCTGGGAGGTCGGGCGCGCAGGGCTGAAGCGCGGAGAAGTCGGTCGCGCCGCGGCCGCGTTCCGCCCTACCGTCACGGTATGGACTTGGACCACGCCCGCGCGCTGTGGAGTGAACTCGCCGGTGTCCCGGTCGAGTTCACCTCTCCCACCGCCGTTGTGACCGCGCCCGGCTCACGGCTCTGCCCGCCGGGATGGGCCGGGATCGTACGGATCGGCGACGCCGCCGTGGTCACCGCTCCACACGCGCGGGGCGCCGAGGCGCTGAGGGCCGCGGTACGGGAGCTGGCGTCCGCGGAGCTGGTCGACCCGGTCCGGCTCGGCGTGGCCCTGAGCGGTACGGGAGCGCCGGTGCTCGACGTGCTGGGGCCCGCCACGCTCTCCTACCTGGACCGGGACGCGTTCGTGCCCGCGCTTCCCGAGGGGGCCGGTACGACCGTCGAGCGGGCGGCGCCCGGCGACCCCGCGCTGACCGCGCTGCTGGCGGGGGCCGGGAAGGGGGACGCGGACGAGAGCGGTCTGGACGAGATCACCTCACCCGCGTTCCTGCTCCGCGAGGCCGCGGGCGGCAGTGCGGCCGAGGACGGCGACGGTGCGGGGAATCGTCCCGGGGACGTGGTGTCGGCGGCCGGTTATGTGACCTGGCCGCGCTCGGTCGCCCATGTGTGCGTCCTGGTCGCCCCGCACCGGCGGGGCCGGCGGCTGGCGGGGATCGTGGCGTCGGCGGCGGTGTCGCACGCGCTCGACGCCGGTCTGCTGCCGCAGTGGCGGGCCCGGCCGTATCCGTCGCGGAGGGTGGCCACGGCCCTCGGTTTCCGGGAGCTGGGCGCTCAGCTCAGCGTGCGGATATAGGTCGTGGCGGGGCGGCCGCCGACCTCGGTCTCGCCGGTGGCCACGAATCCCGTACGGTTCAGCACCGCGCGCGAGGCGAGATTGTCGTGCGTCGTCATCGCGCGCAGCGAGGTCAGCCCGTACGTCTCGGCGGCCAGCACGCAGACCGAGCGGACGGCGTCCGTCGCAAGACCCTTGCCCGCCGCCTTCTCCGCCATCCGGTAACCCAGCTCGGCCGACCCGTCGGCCACGTCGAGGAGATTGAAGCGCCCGATCACCTCGTCCGTCGTACTGCCGTCGCCGCTGACCAGCACATGGAAGTAGTGCAGACCGGCGCCCTGCTCGGTGAGCAGATCGCCGTGCCGGGCGGCGAAATCGGTGAAGTAGGAATCCCCGCGGTCGGAGATCGACGCGGCGAAGTAGGCCCGGTTCTCCTGCTCGAATGCGAGCAGTGCCGGAGCGTGATCGAGTCGGAGCAGTTGCAGTTCGGGCATATACGCACGCTACCCGGCGGCTGCCGGGTCATGGCTCGGGATTTTCGCCTGCGGCGCACGTCAGGGGCGCGCGCCGGGTGGTACGGGGGCGCCCGGCGCCGTATTCGCTGTGACCGCCGATCGCCCGCGAGTACCGTTCCGTCGCGTGACTGCTGACCTCGACCACGACCTCGATGACTTCGATCATGACCTCGCCGAACTGGTCGGAGCGGCGACCCGGCTCGTCGTGGCCCATGCCAGGGGCGACGACCACACCGTGGCCTGCGCGGCCCGTGACCGGGACGGCCGGATCATCACCGGTCTGAACGTGTACCACTTCACCGGCGGCCCCTGCGCCGAGCTGGTGACGATCGGTGCGGCGGCGGCCGTCGGCGCGTACGACCTGAGGACCGTCGTCGCCGTCGGGGACGAGGGCAGGGGGGTGCTGCCGCCGTGCGGGCGCTGCCGGCAGGTGCTGCTGGACTACTTCCCGCGGATCGAGGTCGTCGTGGGGACGGAGGACGGCCTGCGGGCCGTGCCGGTACGGGAGTTGCTGCCGTACGCGTACGAGCGGGGGCCGGACGCCGGGGACCCGGCGAATCCCGCCGGCCCCGGGGACCTCGCATGATGCACGCCGACGAGGTCCCGACCGACGTCACGCTCGTACGCCGGCTGCTGGCCGCGCAGTTCCCGCAGTGGGCCGGGCTGCCCGTCACGCCCTTCCCGTCCGGCGGCACCGTCAACGCCGTGTACCGGCTCGGCGACGACATGGCCGTACGGCTCCCCCGTATCGAGGGCGGCGTCGAGGACCTGGCGAAGGAGCTGCGCTGGCTGCCGTGGCTCGCCCCGCACCTGCCGGTGCCCGTCCCCGCCGTCCTCGGCGCGGGCACACCGGCCGAGGGCTATCCCTGGCCGTGGTCGGTCTACCGCTGGCTCGACGGCGCGAACCCGGAGGCCGGGCAACTGACCCGACCCGCGCTCATGGCGGCGGACCTGGCCGGCCTCGTCATGGCGCTGCGCCGGATCGACCCCACGGACGGGCCGCCCGCCTACCGGGGCGGGCCGCTGTCCGCGCAGGACGACGAGACGCGCGACGCCCTCGGACGGCTCCGCGCACTGGGCGGCGTCATCGACACCGAAGCGGCGGCCGCGGCGTGGGAGGTCTCCCTGCGGGCGCCGGGGTGGGACGGGCCGCCCGTGTGGGTCCACTCCGATCTGATGCCGGGGAATCTCCTGCTGGACAGTGCCGGGAGGGGACGGCTCGGCGGCGTCATCGACTTCGGCACGATGGGAGTGGGCGAACCCGCGTCCGACCTGATCCCCGCGTGGAACCTGCTCCCGGCCGGTGTACGGGACGGCTTCCGCGCTGCCCTGGCCGCGGACGACGCGACGTGGGCGCGGGGCCGCGGCTGGGCGCTTTCGATGGCGCTGATCCAGCTCCCGTACTACCTCCACACGAACCCGGTACTCGCGGTGAACGCGCGGCACGTGATCACGGGGGTTCTGACGGATCACGCGGCGGCGGCGCGGTAGGAATGCCGGAAAGAAAGCCGCCGGCCGCTGTCGATCCGGCCATGTCCCGTTCGACGTCCTGATGTGGGGCGCTTCGCCACACGTGGACAGGACCGGACGAGGAGAACCCATGGATCAGCTGCTGAAAGTCATGAACTTCAGCGTCTCGCGTGACGGAATCGGTGCCGGTGAGCACCAGACCCTCGACAGGCCGTTCGGCCACGTCGATCCCGGGAGGCTGTTCGCCTGGGCCGGCGCCACGGCGAGCTGGCCCATGCGGACCGCCCCCGGCGGCAGCCGCGGCCTCGACGACTACTTCACGCGGGACTTCGCACGCAACATCGGCGCCGAGATCATGGGCCGCAACAAGTTCGGCCCCCAGCGCGGGCCCTGGCAGGACCACGACTGGCGCGGCTGGTGGGGTGACGAGCCCCCGTTCCACACCCCGGTGTTCGTCCTGACCCACCACGAGCGTCCTTCGATCACGCTCTCCGACACCACGTTCCACTTCGTCGACGGCGACCCGGTCACGGTCCTCGAACAGGCGCGGGAGGCGGCGCAGGGCAAGGACGTCCGGCTCGGTGGCGGGGTCACCACCATCCGGGAGTTCCTCGCCGCCGACCTCGTCGACACGATGCACGTGGCGGTCGCACCGGTGGAAGTCGGCTCCGGTCTCCGTCTCTGGGACTCACCCGACGACCTGCTCGACCGGTTCCATCTGGAGGTCGTACCCAGCGCGAGCGGCGTCGCGCACCATCTGTTCTGGCGGAGGTAGCACTCGCCCGCCGCGCGGCGGGCCGGGCAATTATCAGATCCTCTTCCGGATAATCCGCGACGGACCGAATTGTTGCGCTGGTGAGCATGACCGCCAGGCGGTGGGGGTCGCCGTCCTGTCGACACCGGCGGCCTCGCGCAGCGAGCGCATGCTGGCGAGCGGCGAGAGCGAGGCCGAGGCGCTGACCGGCGGCTACCACCTCGCGTTCGGCGTCGGGGCCGGGCTGCTGGTGGCCGCGTTCGTGGTGGCGTTCGCGGTGCTCAGGCCTCGTACTCGGTGAGGTCGATGGAGTAGATGTTCAGCGCGTGGCCGTGCTCGGGGTGCTTCGTCTCACGGTCGAGGACCAGGTCCAGCTTGCGCAGCACGTTCTCGGACTGCTCGTCGCCGAGCCGGTTCACGGCGACGACACGGTCGAGGCCCCGGTCCTGGAGGGCGAACTCCAGCACCGCCTGGGCGGCCTCGGAGGCGTAACCCTGGCCCCAGAACGGGGTGCCGAGCCGCCAGCTGATCTCCACGTCGGGCAGCACCTCGGGCAGTTCGCCGGCCACGGAGAGGCCGACGGAGCCGATGAGTTCGCCGGAGGCGAGCAGCTCGACCGCGAAGAGCCCGAAGCCCTCCTCGTCCCACTCCTCCTCCCAGCACTCGATGTCCTCGGCGGTCTCGTCGAGGTCGCGGACCGAGCCGTCGCCGATCCAGCGCATGACCTCCGGGTCCGAGTTGATCTCGGCCATGGGGGCGAGGTCGTCGTCGGTCCAGCGGCGGAGGAGGAGGCGGGGGGTGCGGATCTCGGTCATGTGCCCATCCTGTCAGGCCGGTCCGGCCGGTCCGGCCCGTCAGACCCCCGTCGGACCCCCGTCAGGAGTGGACGTGTGCGTAGTCGGCGGCGCGCCATGCGGCGCGGAAGGCGCCGTACAGACCTCCGTCGGCCGCCGCCCCGGTCCCCGTGTCCCAGATCCGTACGTGCTCCGGCCCGCCGTCCGGGTCCAGCGGCTGCCAGCCCGGATCCCCGGTCGCGGCGAAGTCCGCCCACGCCCGCACCATGCGGTGCGACAGCTCGTGGTCCTGGGGGAGAGGGGGACCGCCGATGAGGAAGGCGAGTCCGGGGTCGGCGACGGTGCCGAAGGCGAAGGGGACGTCGGCGCAGTGCCAGGGCCGTACGACTCCGCTCTCCGTGACGCGCCGTCTGGCGAAGCGCGACAGATACGTCCGGCCGGTGCCGCCCGAGGCGGCGGCGTGGCGCTCGGCGAACCGGCTGCTGTACTCGGCGAAGGACATGTCGCCGTAAATCGCGAGGTACAGGTCGAGCACCGGCGCGTCGGGCCGCAGCGCCCGGTACGCCGGTACGAGATCACCGGGCAGCCCGAAGTCCTCGGCGAACTGGTCCAGTTGACGGTCCGTCGTGATCCGCTTGCTGCTGCCGACCGCGTCCAGCAACCAGTACTCCTCGGTCGTGTGGCAGACCAGCAGGTCGACATCCGCGCGGTCCGCCGGGTCGACGGCGAGAGGGTCGGCGGGCAGCAGGTCCCCGTCCGCGACCGGGCCGTACAGCACCGGGTCGTAGTGGCGTGCCCCGGCCGCCGGGTCGGCGCGGAAGTCGGCGACGACCTGGTCGGAGGCGCGGACCAGGTCGTACGGGGACGCCGTCGCCAGCGCCTCGGCGGTGGCCGGGACTCCCGCGGCGGCGGCCACGTGGCGCGTGGTCTCGGCGGCCAGCCGGGGCGGGTAGGCCGGGCCGACCAGGCTGTGGGCGACGGCGCGGCGGAACAGCCCGCGCGCCCGGTCCATCACCGTCAGACAGGCGACGGACGACGCCCCCGCCGACTGCCCGGCGACGGTGACGTTGGCCGGGTCGCCGCCGAAGGCCGTGATGTTGTCGCGCACCCACTCCAGGGCGGCGATCTGGTCGAGCAGACCGCGGTTCTCGGGGAGGTCCGAACCGGGGACGCCCGAGCCGGGGACATGGCCGAAGCCCTCGAAGCCGAGGCGGTAGTTGAGGGTGACGACGACCAGTCCGGCGCGGACCAGGGCCGTACCGTCGAAGTCCGGCTGGGCGGAGGCGCCGAAGGTGTACGCGCCACCGTGGATCCAGACGAGCACGGGCCGCGCGGCAGCGCCCTCTTCCTCTCCCTCACGCGTCCAGACGTTGAGGTTCAGCACGTCCTCGTCGCCGGGTGCCCACGCCGGCATGCCGGGAAGCTCCGCCGACTGCGGCGCGATCGGTCCGAAGCCGACGCACTCCCGTACGCCCTGCCAGGCGGACGCGGGCCGGGGCGCCTTGAAGCGGTCGGGGCCGAACGGCGGTGCGGCGTACGGGATCCCGAGCACCGCGACCACGCCGGGGGCGGTCCGGCGGCCTCGCACCCGCCCGTTGGCTGTCGAGAAGAGATGATCCACGCGCGCACTTTATGCGACGGGTTCTGCGCCCTTTTCACCGCCGCGCCCGCCCGGGCCCCCGCCCACACCCCTGTCCCCGCCCCGGTCGCGCACCAGCAGGTCGATGCCGTCCAACATGCGTTCGAGACCGAAGACGAACTCGTGGTCGGGGCTCTCCGGCTCCTCCGGTACGTCCATCACCCCCGCCGCCAGCATCTCCGCGACGGACGGGAAGCGCGCCGGGTCGGCCAGCCTCTGCAGCGTGTGCCCGTATCCGGCGAGTACGGCTTCCGCCGATCTGCCGCTCGCCTCGACGGCGGCGGCCAGGTCCGCCATCAGCGTCGCCTCGTGCCGCACATGGCCGTTGACCATCAGGATCACCGACAGCTTCTCGCTCCAGTCGAGCCGGGTCCCCTCCAGCGCGACCAGCCCCCACTCCCACCAGGCGACCATCCGGGGTGTGGCGGGCGGGCTGGAGATCGGGATACGGAGCGCCCACAGGTTCCGGTAGCAGATCCGGCGCATCTCCCACGCCCACTCGGCCATCGCCGTACGCCAGTCGGTGCCCGGTGCGGGCAGCGCCGGCGGGTCGCCGATGATCGCCTCCTGCATCAGTACGTACAGCTCGTCCTTGGCCGCCACGTACCGGTAGAGCGACATCGGCGAGACACCGAGCTTCTTGGCGATCCGGCCCATCGAGACCGCGGGCAGCCCTTCGGTGGCGGCGATGGTGACGGCCGTGTCGACGATCCGGGCCAGGCTGAGACCGGGCTTGCGCCCCTTCGTCGGGCGCGCCCGCAGTCCCCAGGCGGCTTCGATGCTGGGCGGCAGCCCCGTACCGCCGTCGCCGCGCTCCCCCGCGCGCTCCCCCGTGGTCTCGTCCGCGCTCTCGTCCGCGCTCTCGTCCGTCACGTCCGTGCCTCCGCCTTCCCCCGCTCGTCCTGCCGCTCCGCTTGACGCCATCCTAGTTATGCGTAACCCTTACACATCAAGCGTAAGGGTTACGCATAAGGCGTCAAGCCCATGAAACGCGACGGAGGAGCGGTGGCCATGAGCCCCCAGAGACGAGCCATCAGCGCCATCGGGCTGGAGAAGTCCTACGGGCGCGGGGACGAGCGGGTGAAGGTGCTCGACGGCATCGACCTGTCCGTCGAGCGCGGCACGGTCTTCTCCCTCCTCGGCCCGAACGGCGCCGGCAAGACCACCGCCGTACGGATCCTGGCCACGCTCGCGGACGCGGACGGCGGCGCCGCCCAGGTGGCGGGTTACGACGTACGGACCCAGCGGCGCCAGGTGCGCCGGGCCGTGAGCCTGACCGGCCAGTTCGCCTCGGTCGACGAGAAGCAGACCGGCGAGGAGAACCTGCGCATGATGGCGCGCCTCCACGGCCTGTCACGCGCGGACGCGCGCCGCCGGGCCGCGGACCTGCTGGAGCGGTTCGACCTCACCTCCGCGGGGCGGCGGCTCACCCACACGTACTCGGGCGGGATGCGGCGGCGGCTCGATCTGGCCGCCGGGCTGGTCGGCGAGCCGGAGGTCGTCTTCCTCGACGAGCCGACGACCGGGCTCGACCCGCGCAGCCGGCAGGAGCTGTGGCAGGTGGTGCGCGAGCTGTCGGCGGGCGGCTCCACGGTCTTCCTCACCACCCAGTACCTGGAGGAGGCGGACCGGTTGGCGGACCGTATCGCCGTACTCGACGGCGGCCGGCTGGTCGCCGAGGGCACGGCGCGGGAGCTGAAGGCCCGGGTCTCCGGACACCGTCTCGACCTGGTGGTCGCCGACGCGGCGGCGTACGAACGCCTCGCGCCGCTCGCCGTACGGCGCTCCCCCGACACACTCACGCTCGGTCTGCCGACGGACGGCACGGCGACGCGGGTACGGGCGCTGCTGGACGAGGTCGATCCGGCGCGCCGCGACGTCGTGAGCTTCGCGGTGCACAGCGTGACGCTGGACGACGTGTTCCTGGCCCTGACGGGCCGGGGCGCAGCCCGTACACCCGGGAACGACCCCCTGACCACCGAGGAGCCGACCCATGTCTGACACGGCGACGTCCGACACCGCGACGACGGCCCCGGCGGGCCGGGCGCTGAACAACACCCTTGTCATGACGGGCCGTTCGATCCGGCTGAGCAGCCGCAACGTCGACGCCGTCTTCACCTCGCTCATGCTGCCGGTCATGCTGATGCTGATCTTCGTCTACCTCTTCGGCGGCGCCATCGACACCGGCACGGGCGGGCCGTACGTCTCCTACGTCGTGCCCGGTGTCCTGCTGCTCTGCGCCGGTTTCGGCTCCTCCGGCACGGCGGTGAGCGTCAACGAGGACATGAAGGGCGGCATCGTCGACCGCCTCCGCTCGCTCGATGTCGGCGGCACGGCGATCCTGGCCGGCCATGTCGCTTCGAGCACCGTCCGCAACGTCGTCTCGACGGTCCTGGTCCTCGGTGTGGCCCTGCTGATCGGCTTCCGCCCCACCCCGACCCTCCCGGCCGCCCTCGCGGCGGCGGGCCTGCTGCTCGCCTTCATCCTTGCGATCTCCTGGCTGGCGGCGGCGGTGGGTCTGCTCACCAAGTCCCCGGAGGCGGCGGGCTCCTTCTCGTTCTTCATGATGTTCCTGACCTACCCGAGCAGCACGTTCGCCCCGATCGCGGCGATGCCGTCCTGGCTCCACGGCTTCGCGTACAACCAGCCGGTCACCCCCGTGATCGAATCCCTCCGCGGCCTCCTCCTGAACGAACCGGTGGGCTCGGACCCATGGGTGGCGCTGGCCTGGTGCGCGGGGATTCTGCTGGTGGCGGTGGGTGTCTCGGGCCGGCTGTTCAGGATCCGGACGGCGTGAGAGGGCCCGGCACCGGGGCGTGAGCCGGGGTCACCGCCCGCCCCGCTCAGAACACGTCCGGGCACCAGGGGCGGCGTGAGGTGCGGAACAGGGTGTCCGTGCGGGACGCCGCGTCCGGCTTGTCCTCCGTCACCGTGCCCAGTGCCGCCAGCCGGACCGCCGATTCGTCGCCCAGGTAGAGCGCGCCCAACTCCCTCACGTCCAGCGTCAGATCGGGCGACTGCGTCGTCGGGGCGCAGGTCGTGCCCGTGGGGGTCGCGTCCAGGCGGAAGCGGCCCGAGGCGAGGGACGCGCGGTCGTGGATGTCCAGGACCAGGGTGCCGGAGGCCGCGTACGTACGGGATTCCAGCGCGCGTACGGTGTCGAGGATCCGCACCCACAAGAAGTCCGCCTGGGTGACGATCCTGGCCGCGCGGGGGTCCGGGAGGAAGAAGGGGACCAGGTCGTCGGGGGCGCGGTGGCCGGTGCGGACCGTGGTGATCCAGTCGATCGAGCAGACGTAACGCCACAGCGCGCGCTCCGCCGCCGTCGTCACGGCGATCGCGTCGAGCACCGTCGCCGTGTTCAGCGGCTGCTTGGCGTCGCCCCACACCTCGTCCGCCCGGTACGTCAGCAGGCCCTCCACCTCGCCCGACGCCGAGCGGTACACCGCGTAGAACGGCTCGGTCCACGGTGCGCCGTGCGAGGTCGCCGTGCCCGTGTGGACCCGCCACCAGCGCTCGTTGCGGCTGATCACGCCGTGCCTCAGGGAGCGCAGCCGGTCGTGCAGTTCGGGTCCCAGCTTCAGCACGTCATCGCCGTCGACCAGGTCGACCCGGCCGCCGTCGTCCGGCCGGCCGGACGCGCGCGGGTCGAGGCCGGAGCGCGGCACGTCGATCGACCAGTCGGTGATCCAGGCGGCCGGGCCGAAGCCGTACCGCCCGTAGATCGGGTACTCCGCCGCGATCAGCGTGGACACGACGTCGCCGCGCTCCTTCGCCTCCGCCAGATCGTCGTTGATCATCCGGCTGAGCAGCCCGCGGCGGCGGTGCGTGGCCGAGACCGTGACGTTGGAGATCGCGCTGGACGGCAGCGGGGCGCCGCCGACGGCGGTCAGCTCCTGCGGGAAGGTGCGGTACGTCGCCACACAGCGGCCCTCGTCGAACGCGCCCCGAATACGGCGCGTGTCCATGTACGCGGCGCGGTCCGCGATGTCCTCCTCGCTCACCGCGGGCGGCCTGAGGAAGCCGGTGTTCAGGGCGCGGAGCCAGGCGGGGAAGTCGGATTCGCTGATCACGCGGACGTCGATGGCCATACTCGTACGCTAAACACAGGCGGGGCGGAAAGTCCTGCGGATTTCCGCCGCCCGCCGCGACCCGCCGCCGCCCGCCGCGACCCGCCGCCCCCCGCGGCTCGGCGCTCGCAGCAGGCCGAAAGGGCGAGCGGTCAGAACGCCGCGCGCACCCGGCCGACCTCCGCGTCGCCCCCCAGCAACGGCGCCCGGCCGATCCGCTTCAGCACCGGTCCCTCGACCCCCAGCAGCCCCAACGCCCGTGCCAGCACCGGCCCCAGCGCGCGCAGGCCGCCGTCGTCCACCTTGAACGCCAGCGCGCGGCCGTCCTCCAGCGCCACCGCCTGCACCGCCTCCGCGCCCATCTTCGACAGCGCGCCCGGCACCTCGCGCATCAGCCAGGTGTCGGCCCTGCGCGTGCCGGCGACGTACGACGGATGCGCCCGCATCGCGTCCGCCACCCGGCGTTCGGCCGAGCCCGGCTCGGCGAGGACGAAGTGGCGGAAGGAGCGGGCGAGTCCGGTGAGGCTGATGGCCATCAGCGGGGCGCCGCAGCCGTCCGTACCGACCGCCGCGACCCGCTCCCCCGACGTCTCCTCGACCACCGTGGCCACGAGCCGCTGCAACGGGTGGGACGGCTCCAGATACGTGTCCAGCGGCCAGTCGTTGCGCACACAGGCCGCGAGCATCGCCGCGTGCTTGCCGGAGCAGTTCATGGTGACGCGGTCCCGGATGCGCCCCGCCGCCAGATACGCCTCGGCCTCGACCCGGTCCAGCGGCAGGTCGGCCGGATTCAGCAGATCGTCCGCCGTCAGTCCGGACTCGGCGAGCATCTTCTGCACGAGGGCGAGGTGGAAGTCCTCGCCGGAGTGGCTCGCCGCCGCCAACGCCAGCCGCTCACCCGACAGTTCGGCCCCGGCGCGCAGCACGGCGGCGGCCTGGAGGGGCTTGTTGCTGGAGCGCGGGAAGACCGGCACGTCCGGGTCGCCGAGCGCGAACTCCACGCTGCCGTCGGCCGCGAGCAGCACCAGCGAGCCGCGGTGCCTGCCCTCCACGAAGCCGGACCGCACGATCTCCGCGAGGACCGGGGACCGGGTGGCGGCATCCGTCGCCACCCCGCTCGCCACGGTGGTGGACGTGGCCGCCCCGGTCGTGGGCGTCGTCGTCCTGCGAGTCGTCATCAACGGGCCTTCCGGGCGGGGACCGCTCCGGAAGGCAGCCACGGCGTTACGTGAGCAGGTCGTCTACTTGTGCTTCGCCTTCACGGTACCTGCGGGCGATCTCCGCGCTGCAATCGTCCGCCGTCCGCTGGAGATCGTGCCGGCGCTTCGAAATCTGCTGCTCATGGCGGACCAGCCGGCCCATCGCGGCCCGCAACTCCTCATCCGTACGGGCTTCCAGGTCGGAGAGCTCCACCTCGGCGAGCGCCTCGGCGGCCAGCAGCCGGAACTCCTCGTTCCGCGGTGTGGAAAGAGTCACATGCCGGGCGGAGGACCGGTGGAGCGACGGAGTGTCGGCCAGGATCTCGGAGAGCCGGTCCACGACGGGCGTCTCGGGCGCCGACCGGCGCGCCAACTCGGCCCGCAGGATGTCGATCCGGCCCTGGAGCAGCCGGCGCAGATAGCTGAGGTCGGCCTCGTCGCGCGTGGCGTCCCGGCGCAGGGCGCGCAACTCGGGGAGCCGCAGGGCGTTTTCACCGCCCGTGGCCCGCTGTGCGGGGGGCCGGACCGTCGCCGCACCGGCACTCGCTCCGGCGCCCTCGCCGGACGCCGTACTGCCGATGATCGGTACAGGACCGGGCGACTGCCCGGCACCATATGTGCTCATGCGTGCTTACTTCCCCTCGCTCCGCCTGCGTGCATCGTGCCACTCCTGCACGTGCACCTGCAGGCGATCTGCACCCGTTCGGCCCTGGATGGGCGCCGGACGGGACCCGAACAGGGCCCGGACAGGGACCGGATAGGTTGGCCGTATGCGAGCAGTGGTGCAGAGGGTCGACGGCGCGAGCGTCGCCGTGGTGACGGATTCGGATATCGAGACGGTCGGCGAGATCGTCGGCGAGGGACTGTGTGTGCTGGTGGGAATCGCCCACGGGGACACGAGGGAGAAAGCGGCCCAACTGGCCCGCAAACTATGGACGCTGCGGATCCTGGAAGGCGAGAAGTCCTGTTCCGAGGCGAACGCCCCGCTCCTGGTGATTTCGCAGTTCACTCTCTACGGGGACGCCCGCAAGGGCCGCCGCCCCACGTGGAACGCGGCGGCGCCGGGCGAGGTGGCCGAACCGCTGGTGGGCGAGGTCGTGGCGCGGCTGCGTGAACTGGGGGCGACCGTCGGGACGGGCCGGTTCGGAGCGGACATGCGCGTCTCGCTCACGAACCACGGCCCGTTCACGGTGCAGTTGGAGATGTGAGCCCCGGGCGCCGGGCACCCGGGACCAGGGCGGCGGTACGCGGGACCGGAGCGGCGCTACGCGGCACCCGGGACCGAGGACCGGGGCGGCGGCTCAGGCCTCCACGACCACTTCCTGCGACGCCGCCGTGTTCCCCGCCATCAGCGGCGCGTCCACCGGCACATTGCGCTTGACCAGCGCCAGCGCGATCGGCCCCAGCTCGTGGTGGCGGGCCGACGTCGTGACGAAGCCGAGCTGGCGGCCCTCCTCGCCGTCGGCGGCGAGCCGTACGGGCGTGCCGTGTCCGGGCAGCAACACCTCGCTGCCGTCCAGGTGCAGGAAGACCAGCCTGCGCGGCGGCTTCCCCAGGTTGTGGACGCGCGCCACGGTCTCCTGGCCGCGGTAGCAGCCCTTCTCCAGATGGACGGCGCTGCCGATCAGGCCCAGCTCGTGCGGGATGGTCCGGTGGTCGGTCTCGAAGCCCAGCCGCGGCCGGTGGCCCTCGACCCGCAGGGCCTCGTACGCGAGGATCCCGGCCGGCGGGCCGTTCTCCCGGGCGTACGACTCCAGGTCGGCGCGCGGCAGGAAGACGTCCCGGCCGTACGGCGTCTCCCGTACGACGGCCCCCTCCGGTGCCTCGGCGATGGACCCGGCGGGGACGTGGACCACGGCGAAGTCGTCCGTACGGTCGGCGACGTCCACGCGGTAGAAGAACTTCATCGACTCCAGGTAGGCGATCAGCGCCTCCCGCGTGCCCGGCTCGACATGCGTCCACACCGTCTCGCCGTCGTCCACGAGATACAGCGCGTGCTCGATGTGGCCGTTCGCGGAGAGGATCAGCGCCTCGGTGGCCCGGCCGGCGGGCAGCTCGCTGACGTGCTGGGTGATCAGCAGATGGAGCCAGCTGAGCCGGTCCTCGCCGGTGACGGTGACGACGCCGTGGTGCGAGAGGTCCACCAGGCCCTTGCCGTCGGCGAGGGCGCGTTGTTCACGGAACAGATCGCCGTAGTGCGCGGCGACACCTTCGTCCTGCCCTTCGGCGGCCACGGCACCGGGCAGGGAGAGGAGCGGGCTGGTCGTTGAGTGTCGCTGCATGACGACAAGCGTACGACCGGTCTAGGATTCGCCGCTCGCCGCACGGGCGGTGCAGTTGCGGCAGGTGCCGAAGATCGCGAAGTGCTTCATGTCCGTGGTGAAGCCGAACGTCTCACGCAGCTTGTCGGTGAAGTCGGCGGCGACGGAGACATCCGCCTCGATGACGTTCGTGCAGTCCCGGCAGACCAGATGGATGTGGTGGTGCCGGTCCGCGAGGTGGTACGTCGGCGCGCCGTGGCCCAGATGCGCGTGCGAGACGAGGCCCAGCTCCTCCAGCAGCTCCAGCGTCCGGTACACGGTGGAGATGTTCACGCCGGACGCGGTCTTGCGCACTTCGCACAGGATGTCGTCCGGCGTCGCGTGTTCCAGGGTGTCGACGGCTTCGAGGACAAGCTGGCGCTGCGGGGTCAGGCGGTAGCCGCGCTGCCTCAGGTCACTCTTCCAGTCGGTGCTCACCACGCACCCAGTGTAGGCAGCGCGGCCCCGATCGCCCCAGGAGGAACGGAAGGAAGGCTCCCCTACTTGAAGAACGCGATGCCGTCGTCCGGCAGATCGCCCAGGTCCTTCGCCCAGGCGGCGACCTGCTCCGGCGAGACGACCTTCTTCAGGTGCGCCGACATGTACGCGCGCAGCGGGACCTCGGGGGTGGACTTCTCGCCGACCCACATCAGATCGCTCTTGACGTAGCCGTAGAGCCGCTTGCCGCCGTTGTACGGGCCGGCGGACGCCGTACGCGCGACCGCGTCCGTGACGAGGTCGATCTGCGGCTTCTGGTCGGCCAGCTCCCCGTACCAGATCTCCACGATGCCCTGGTCACGCACCATGACGACCTCGACCTTACGGTCCTTATCGATGCGCCAGTAGCCGGACTCGGACTCGATGGGACGGATCTTCTTCCCGTCGGAGTCCAGGGCCCAGGTGTGCGAGGTGTACTCGATGAAGTCCCGGCCGTCGTGGCTGAAGGAGACCTGCTGGCCGAAGTTGGCCTTCTCCTCACCGGGGAAGTCGAAGACACCCACGCCCTCCCAGTCACCGAGGAGGAAGGCGAGCGGGACGAGGCCCGGATTCAGGTCGGACGGAATCTCGATCATGAGCGGCTCAGGCGATCTGTAGGAATTCGAATGGTGAGGGGGCAGGAGGGCCGGGGACCGGCCCCGATCAGCTCTGGCCCTGGTAGAGCTTCTTCACGACCAGCACGGTGAACGCCAGGATCGCCACCGCGATCAGGGCGAGCAGGGCGGAGAAGAAATTCTCAAGCACAGGGTGCTCCTCACAGAGCGTCGGGGCGGTGGGTGGCCGGTCACCAGCGTAATGGGTGGGGACCCGGCCGTTCGCTGCGAGGTTGGTCCCGGCCGGGCGCGGCCCCAGGTTCGACCCGACCCAGGCCAACACCGCCCTGTCCGGCCTCGCGACCGTTCCGGTCGAACCCGGACTGCGCCCCCGGTTCCTGTTCCGGCGGGAACGCGCCCCCGGTATCGGCGAGGTCCTGCCGGTCAGCGGGGATGCGCGCTCATCGTGTCCGTGTGCGGAGAAGCCGTCGGAGCAGCAGTCGTGCGAGCGGCGCCCATGGCCGGTGAGAGACCGTCCATGCTGACGCGCGTGGTGATGGCAACGACCATCGGCACCCTGCTGGAGTGGTACGGCTTCATCCTGTTCAGCACCATGAGCGCGCTCGTCC
This sequence comes from Streptomyces sp. S4.7, assembly GCF_010384365.1. NCBI lineage: Bacteria > Bacillati > Actinomycetota > Actinomycetes > Kitasatosporales > Streptomycetaceae > Streptomyces > Streptomyces sp. S4.7. Next base: position 3,396,752 of record NZ_CP048397.1, read on the forward strand.
TGAACCGGCTGTTCTTCCCGCCCGGTGATCCGGCCGCGGCGACACTGGCGTCCTTCGCCACGTTCGCGGTCGGGTTCCTCGTCCGGCCGCTCGGCGCGCTGGTCATCGGGCACTACGGGGACCGGCTGGGCCGCAGGAGGATGCTGGTGATCACGTTGGTCACCGTCGGCCTGTCCAGCGCCCTGATGGGTGCGCTGCCGACATACGCGACCGCCGGCGCGTGGGCTCCCGCCCTGCTGGTCGTGCTGCGGGTGATCCAGGGGTTCGGCGCGGGAGCCGAGTACGCGGGCGCCTCCCTCACTCTGGCCGAGTTCGCGCCGCCGGAGCGTCGCGGGCGGTACGCCGCCATCCCCCCGGCGGGTGCGACGCTCGGCGCGCTGCTCTCGGCCGGGGTCGTCGCCGCAGTGTCGACCCTTCCCCCGGACGACTTCCTCGACTGGGGATGGCGCATCCCCTTCCTGGTAACCATCCTGGTCACAGCAACCGGTTTCTACATCCGTATGCGGGTGTCCGAGAGCCCGGTGTTCGAGGAGGCCAAGCGGGAGCAGGGAGTCGCGCGGGCGCCGGCCGTGGAACTGGTCCGCGGAGCTCCACGGACCCTGTTCCTCGGGGTGGTCAGCAGCGCGGGGCCGAACGTCGCCGCATACATCCCGGTGGTGTTCGCGCTCGCGTACCTGACCGAGCAGCTTGGTGTCTCCCCTACGGACACCCTCGTCGGTGCACTGATCTACTTCGCGTACAGCGCGGCGGCGACACCGGTGGCCGGAGCACTGGGCGATGCGGTCGGCCGCAGGATCGTACTCGGAGGGGCCATGGTCTGTGCGGCCGCGTTCGCGTTCCCCTTCTTCTGGCTGCTGGAGACCAGAGGGGCCGGGTACGTGTGGTTCGCGTTCGGCTTGAGCGGGCTGCTGCTGGGCGCTCAGCTCGGCGCCCAGGCCGGCTTCCTGGCGGACCTGTTCACCACCAGGACCAGGTTCAGCGGGGTGGCCCTCAGCCGGGAGATCGCAGCCGCGCTGGCGGGCGGCACCGCGCCCCTCATCGCGACCGCGCTGCTGCAGGCGGCCGGGGGAGAAACCTGGCCGGTGGCCCTGTACATGGCTCTGCTGCTGATCAGCGCTCTGGCAGTAGCCCCGATGCACGATCGGGGACGGCGCGAGCAGCGCTGGGAGACTCGGGCGCGGCCCTGAAGGGCGCGCCGTTCCCAGGGCGCCCCGGCCAGTACGGTCCGCACGCGCGCTCGCACGGATCGCGCCGGCATCCCTACGGGACCGGACGACCAGCGCGAGCGTGTCACCCGCGCCGATGTACATATACCTGGCATGCGCACGGTTCAGGGCGATGCCTAGACGCCCCCCACACACAGGACTGAGGCGCGGACTCCGACACCCGCGCATCCGACAGACCCACCGCGCGCCGACGGGGCCGTGCGGGCGCGCACTACAGTGCGGGACATGGCCAAGAAGCTCGTGATCAAGGTAACCGCCGGCGCCGACGCCCCCGAGCGCTGCTCCCAGGCATTCACCGTGGCGGCGGTCGCCGTGGCCAGTGGTGTGGAGGTCTCCCTCTGGCTGACCGGCGAGTCCGCGTGGTTCGCCCTGCCGGGCCGGGCCGCCGAGTTCGAGCTGTCGCACGCCGCGCCGCTGCCGGACCTGATCGAGTCGGTCCAGTCGGCGGGCCGGATCACGCTCTGCACGCAGTGCGCCGCGCGGCGCGGGATCGCGGAGGAGGACGTGCTGGAGGGCGTACGGATCGCGGGTGCCCAGGTCTTCGTCAGCGAGGCGATGGCGGACGACGCGCAGGCGCTCGTGTACTGACCGGCCCGCGCCGTCCCCGTGCGCCCGCTACCGGGATCCGTGCGGTGTCATTTGCGCGGCTTCTTCCTGCCGTCCAGTTCCTCCCACCACTCGTCGGACTTCGGGTCGCCCGACGGGTCGTCCCACCAGCGGTCGTCGGGGCCGCGCGCGTTCGCGATCATCGCCGCGACCGGGGGGATGACCATCGCCACCACGCACATGCCGATCGCCACCGGCACCGACCACAGGCGCACGAAAGCCCAGGCGCTGACGAAGAGGGCGATGCATCCGCCCATCAGCACGAAGTAACGGCGACGACGTCGCGTGTACATACACCGAGCTTACGACTGGCACGGAGGACCGCACCCCGTATCAGGAAGCGTCCAGCCCCCTGGGGTGCGGCCCTCCGGCCGGTCGTGTCCCGCTCGGCCCGGCCGCGGCCGTCGGGCCGCGGCACCGGCCTCAGACCGCGATGGCCACCTCGGCCAGCCCACCGGTCCTGGCGACGACCGTACGGTCCGCCGTGGCGCCCGGCACGAGCGCGCGCAGGGTCCACGTGCCCTCGGCCGCGTAGAAGCGGAACTGTCCGGTCGCCGAGGTCGGAACCTCCGCGGTGAATTCTCCGGTCGAGTCCAGCAGGCGTACGTAGCCGGTGACGGGCTCGCCGTCACGGGTCACGGAACCCTGGATGGTGGTCTCACCGGGCTTGATCGACGAGGCGTCCGGGCCGCCGGCCTTCGCTCCGCACATATGGGATCTGTCCTCCGGGTCAGGCAGGTGGTCTCGCGGGACGGTGGTCGCGCGGGCTGGACTACTTGGCGGCGCCGAGCTCGATCGGCACGCCGACGAGGGAGCCGTACTCGGTCCACGAGCCGTCGTAGTTCTTGACGTTCTCCTGGCCCAGCAACTCGTGCAGGACGAACCAGGTGAGCGCCGAGCGCTCACCGATGCGGCAGTAGGCGATGGTGTCCTTCGCCAGGTCGACCTGCTCCTCCTCGTAGAGGGCCTTGAGCTCGTCGTCCGACTTGAAGGTGCCGTCGTCGTTGGCGTTCTTCGACCACGGGATGTTGCGGGCGCTCGGCACGTGGCCGGGGCGCTGCGACTGCTCCTGCGGGAGGTGCGCGGGGGCGAGCAGCTTGCCGCTGAACTCGTCGGGCGAGCGCACGTCGACCAGGTTCAGGCTGCCGATCGCGGCGACGACGTCGTCACGGAAGGCGCGGATGGACGTGTCCTGGGCCTTGGCCTTGTACTGCGTGGCCGCGCGCTCGGGCACCGCGTCGACCAGGTCGCGCGAGTCCAGCTCCCACTTCTTGCGGCCGCCGTCGAGGAGCTTGACGCCCTCGTGGCCGTAGAGCTTGAAGTACCAGTAGGCGTAGGACGCGAACCAGTTGTTGTTGCCGCCGTAGAGAATCACGAGGTCGTCGTTGCCGATGCCCTTCGCGGACAGGAGCTTCTCGAAGCCCTCCTGGTCGACGAAGTCGCGGCGCACCGGGTCCTGGAGGTCCTGCTTCCAGTCGATGCGCACGGCGTTACGGATGTGGTTCTTCTCGTACGCCGAGGTGTCCTCGTCGACCTCGACGATGACGACCTTCGGGTCGTCGATGTGGGCCTCGACCCAGTCGGCGTCAACCAGGACGTCGCTGCGGCTCATGTGTTCTCCTCCGGGGCAGTGTGCGGCGGGTGGTGCGGGCGGCGGCGCCTTCCGGGCACGGAGGCGCGGCGGGCTGCGGACGGCACGGGGTGGCCCTGACGTGGTCGAAGGGCCGGGGAGAGGTGGCGGGACGGACGTGTCCCGCTCAGGCGGTGCGACAGAGCATGGCGGCGACGCGGCACAGGTCGACTGCCCGCCGCTTCGTGAGGTTCGCCTGTCCCCGCTGCTGGAGACCGCTGATGAAGCACTGCATGCGTCCGATCGTAGGGACGGATACGGTGCGATGTCACCGGTGTGTCGAATTGTGAGACGGGATCGTCCGAGATGTGGGACCAATGGGCGTTCCCAGCGGCCCTGAAGCGATTCCCGGGGCTCTCGTACCGCTGTTCCATCTACGGGATGGACATCCGCGTCTCACGATACGGCGGACGGTGGAATCCGCCCGCCCGGCCCGCCCCGCCCCGGCGGCGCGGCCGTCGTGGGGCCGCCGTGCGGCCGTCAGCCCGTGAGGTCCACGTCCTGGCCCGTGCCCGAGAACCGCAGACCGTCCTCCGTCGCCGTGACCTTGTCGAGCTTGATGGTCGACGGCAGCCCGTCGATCGTCAGGTCGTAGTCGACGACCTCCTTCAGCTTGTCCCCGACACCCGGCACCGGCAGGGTCGGCAGGTCCTCCGCGCGCAGCCGGACCTTGTCGCCGCCCTCCAGCGAGACGGTGCTGTACGCCGTGAAGTCGTCCCGCAGCAGCCCCTTGAAGGCGTCCGGGACGTCGATGCCCGCGCCCTCCACCAGATCGCCCAGCGGCCCCGAGACCTTGACCTGCCCCTTCGCCGCCCGCTCCGGCCCGGCGTAGCCGACCGTCGCGCCCTTCGGCGCGGACTTGGTGAGGTCCTCGTACGAGATCAGCGCCGAGCCCTCCGCGCTGCCCGCGACCGCCGACGAGAACGTGCTGTTGACCTTCACGTCGCGCAGCTCGGCCTTCACCTCGGTCACCTCGACCTCGCGGCCCTCGGTGGTGGCGGTGATCCCGCCGATGCTGACCTCGATCTCGTCCAGCTTCGAGTTCGCCACCTGGGTGAGGAAGGGGAAGCCCTTGATGGAGACGTCGGGTTCGTCGGCCAGGCCCTGGCTGCTCTTGATCTTGCTCGCCGCCTCGGTCTCGGCGAAGTACACCGCGGCCCGGTCGGCGGCGACGAACAGCCCGCCGAAGATCACGACGAAGATCAGCAGAATTCGCAGTGCGCGCATTGCTCGGTGTCCCCCACCCTGGTCGGCCCAGCCCCCGTGACGCCGTGAGCCTAATGGGTCGACGTCCGCAGCGGCGGTTCGGTTCCTGGGGCGGGCTGTCCTCAGCCGCCGGACGGGCTCAGAGGGCCCGCCCCAGCAGGTAGATCGCGGGGACCGCGACCGTCAGCGGCAACGCCACCCCGGCCGTCATGTGCACGAAGCGCGAGGGGTAGTCGTAGCTGGCCACCCGCAGACCGATCAGCGCGCACACCCCGGCCCCGAGGCCGAGCAGCGCGCCCTGGCCGCCGATGTCCGTCAGCACGCCCGCCGCGACACCGGCACCCGCGCCGGCCGCGAGCGCGACCACGATCGAGACGACGCCCGGCAGCGGGAGCGCGCGGGCGACGGTCGCGGCGGCCACGGCGACGGCGCCCACCGTCACGGCGTCCGGCACGGCCGCGAGGTTCCCGGTGGCGATGATGGCGAGCGCGGCGGAGGCCACGGTGGCCATCAGGCCCTGCATCCGCTCGTCGGCGCCCGCGTAGCTGCGCAGTTGCAGGACGACCGTGAGCAGCACCCACGCACCGAGCGTGCCGAGGATCGCGGCCAGGGCGTGGTCGTCACCGACGGCGAGGACCGCGACATCGGCGACGAGCGCGCCGGCGAAGGCGAGCGCGATGCCCTGACGGGCGGGCCACATGCCGTTGAGCCGGAACCAGCCCGCGGCGGTGACCGCCTGGAGGATGACGAGCGGGACGACCAGGGCCCACGGGCCGACGGCCGCGCCGCCCGCGAGCAGCAGGGCGAGTACGGCGGTCAGCCCCGCGGGCTGGATACCGGGCGGGATGATCGGCGACCGGCCCTCGGCGCGGGCGCGCTGGGCGTCGGTGATGCGGGCGTTGCCCATGGTGGTGGGCGAGCTGTAGCTGTCGGCGGCCGGGACCGAGGCAGCGGCGGCGGGGACGGGAGCGGGTGCGGCCGGCACCCCGTACGGCTGCTGTCCGGGGGTCGGGACCTCCGGGGGCAGCGGGTACCCGCCCGACTGCTGCGGCAGATACGCGGTGTCGGCGGCGGCCGGCTGGGGGTGGGGCCGGGACTGCGGCTGCTGGTACTGCGGCTGGTACTGCGTGTCCCAGGTCTGGCCCTCCCAGGTCTGCGCGTCCTGCCCGTTGTCGGACGGTTCCTGGTACGGCTGCTGCTGGTAGTGCTGCTGCTGCGGTGCCTGCTGCTGATACGGCTGCTGGTACGGCTCGGACGGCCCGTCCGGTCGCGGTACGCCGTACTGCTGCTGCCCGTACTGCTCGGAGTCGTAATTCCCCCCGTAGCCCTGCTGTCCGTAGCCCTGCTGTCCGTTGTACCGGCCCTGCCCGTCGTAACGGCCCTGCCCGTCGTACTGGTCGTCGCTCATGCTCGGCTGCTCACCCTCCTGCGAACGGCGGGAGCACTTCGACCGTGCCGCCCTCGGCAAGCCGTACGGTCTCATGCCCACGGGTGCCGACGGGGTCACCGTCGACGAGGAACGAACACCTCTGGAGCACCCGGACCAGCTCACCGGGGTACTTGTCGCGCACGGCGTCCAGCGCCTGGGCCAGGGTGTCCGCCGCGTAGGGCTCCTCGGCGACGCCCGCCGCCGCCTTGGCCGCGGCCCAGAAGCGGATGGTCCCCGCTGCCATGGCGCACTCCTCCATCTATTTCTCGGCAATTTTCCCGTCGGATTCCGTCGGCCCTCCATGATGGCCGATCCCCAGCCCTGCCACGGCATCCGCCGCCTCGGGAGAGGGCCCGGAAAGAGATGACCCGCTGTCTTCGCCCTCTGACACTGAGCACATGTGGGTTATTCTGCTCCGGAAGAGGATCCGGGCAATGTAGCCCCCGGGTCCTTTTGCGCTTTCCGACCCGGAGCGCGGGACGGAAGGCGATGCCACATACGCCCCCACGCTTCAGGGTGTGGGAGGTGCCCCCTTGCAGGGACCGAGGAGGAACCGACGTAATGGGCGAGCCAATGACGCAGACGCACGACGTATGTCCGACCCGGGCAGGTGGGCGGCGATGAGCTCTCTGCTGCTGCTCACGAACGCCCTCCAGCCGTCGACGGAGGTGCTGCCCGCCCTCGGCCTGCTTCTGCACCACGTACGGGTGGCCCCGGCCGAGGGACCGGCCCTGGTCGACACCCCCGGGGCGGACGTCATCCTGATCGACGGCCGGCGCGACCTGCCCCAGGTGCGGTCGCTCTGCCAGCTGCTGCGCTCCACCGGACCCGGCTGCCCGCTGGTCCTCGTGGTGACCGAGGGCGGCCTCGCCGCCGTCACCGCCGACTGGGGCATCGACGACGTCCTGCTCGACACCGCGGGCCCGGCCGAGGTCGAGGCGCGGCTGCGGCTGGCCACCGGACGCCAGCAGATCTCGACCGACGACTCCCCGATGGAGATCCGCAACGGTGATCTCTCGGTGGACGAGGCGACCTACAGCGCGAAGCTGAAGGGGCGGGTCCTGGACCTGACCTTCAAGGAGTTCGAGCTGATCAAGTACCTGGCGCAGCACCCCGGCCGGGTCTTCACCCGCGCCCAGCTCCTCCAGGAGGTGTGGGGCTACGACTACTTCGGCGGTACGCGGACGGTCGACGTGCACGTACGGCGGCTGCGCGCGAAGCTCGGCCCCGAGCACGAGTCGCTGATCGGCACGGTCCGCAACGTCGGATACCGCTTCGTCACGCCGGAGAAGGTCGAGCGCGCGGCGGAGGAGGCGAAAGCCATCGCCGAGGCGGCCGCGAAGGCGAAGGCCTCCGGGCCCGCGGACGGTGCCGCCGACGACACCACGCACACGGCCGACACGTCCGAGGTGCGAGAAGGCGCCGTACGGCCTGCCGGGAGGTAGGTCACCACGCGTAGACTGCCGCGCGTGGCCAAGGTGACGCGGGACGACGTGGCACGACTGGCGGGGACTTCGACCGCGGTCGTCAGTTATGTCATCAACAACGGACCGAGGCCGGTCGCCCCGGCCACGCGCGAGCGTGTACTCGCCGCGATCAAGGAGCTGGGCTACCGGCCCGACCGGGTCGCGCAGGCGATGGCGTCGCGGCGCACCGACCTCATAGGGGTCGTCGTGCCCGACGCGCGGCAGCCGTTCTTCGCGGAGATGGCGCACGCGGTCGAACAGGCCGCCGCCGAGCGGGGAAAGATGGTGCTCGTCGGCAACTCCGACTACCGCAACGAGCGCGAGGTCCACTATCTGCGGGCCTTCCTCGGTATGCGGGTGTCCGGGCTGATCCTGGTCAGCCAGGGCCCGAGCGAGCGCGCCGCCGCGGAGATAGAGGCGTGGGACGCCCGCGTCGTACTGCTGCACGAGCGGCCCGAGGGCATCGACGACGTCGCCGTCGTCACCGACGACATCGGCGGCGCTCAGCTCGCCACCCGGCATCTGCTGGAGCACGGTCATCCGTACGTGGCGTGCCTCGGCGGCGTGGAGTCGACGCCGGTCGTCGGTGACCCGGTGACCGACCACGTCGAGGGCTGGCGGCGGGCGATGCGGGAGGCCGGTCTGTCGACGGAGGGCCGGCTCTTCAAGGCGCTCTACAACCGGTACGACGCCTACAACGTCGCGCTGAAGCTGCTGGCCGGGCCCGACCGGCCGCCGGCGATCTTCTGCTCCACCGACGACCAGGCGATCGGTGTGCTGCGGGCGGCGCGTGAGCTGCGGATCGACGTGCCGGCCGAGCTGGCGGTGGCCGGCTTCGACGACGTCAAGGAGGCGGGGCTCACGGACCCGCCGCTGACAACGGTGTCCTCGGACCGGCCGGCGATGGCGCGGGCCGCGGTGGACCTGGTGCTGGACGACGGGCTGCGGGTGGCGGGGTCGCGCAGGGAACGGGTCAAGCAGTTCCCGTCGGCGCTGATCGTACGACGCTCGTGCGGCTGCTTCTGAGCCCGCTCGCCCGGGTCACTGCGGGGTGAACTCGTACCGCAACTCGTAGAGATGGCCCGCCTTGGCCATCACGGTGACCTCGATGGGACGCTCGTCGGCGCCGTACACCACGCGCAGTGTGCGCAACACGGGCAGGGCGCCGGGCAGTTGGAGTGCTTCGTACTGCTCCTGTGTCGGTATGCGCGCGGAGACATGATCGACGCTGAGCCGGGGCGGGTGGCCGAGTGCCGTCAGCAGGGTGGGAGTTCCACCCTTGATCCGGCGCTGTTCGGCCAGCGGGGTGTCGCGGGCGATGTCCGGTGGGTAGTAGGCGTGCACCAACTCCACCGGATCGCCGTCGAGCGTGAGTACCTGGTGTCGGAGGACCGCGGTTCCGTCGGCGGGCAGACGCAGGGCCGCCGCGACGTCTGCCGGTGCCGTCACCTCCGTAACGGCGAGGAGTGTGCTCCGGGCCTCGCCGCCGCGCTTCGCGGTCTCGGCGAGCCAGGGGTAGGGGTCGTCGCCGGTCGCAGCCGGGGCCATGGAGGAGGCGGGGCGTACGGTCAGCTGCCGGTGCTCCCGTACGGTCACGGAAGCGCCCGCGCGGCCGACAACCAGCCGCTCGCTCTTGAGGAGTTGCAGCGCCTTCTGCACCGTGGCGTTCGAGGCGTCGAATCTCTCCTTGAGCCGCGCGGTGGACGGCAGGCTGGCGCCGGGAGCGAGATCCCCGGTCATGATCTCGTCACGCAGATCGGCGGCGATGCGCTCGTGGAGCGAGCGCCGGTCGAACCCGTTCTCGTCGCTGCGCGGCACGGTCGTCATCCGATCCCGATCTCGTAGCGCAGCCGCTGCCGGTGCGCGGGCATGGTCATCACATCGGCCTGGATGGGCCAGTCGGCACCGTCGAAGGTGACCCGGACCAGCCGGAGCACCGGCTCGCCAGGCTCGGTACGGAGCATTTCGCGCTCCTCCTCGCCGGGCATCCGGGCGGTCACGTCTTCCTGGACGCGTACGCCGATGTGCCCCAGTTCGGCGAGGAGGGTGACAGCGCCGCCGGGGATCTTCGCCGTCCCGGCGAGACGCGTGCCGCGCGCGAGGGATGCGGGGTAGTACGTGTCCGTCAGCTCGCAGGGCACGTCCTCCAGGAGCATCACCCGCCTCCGCACGACGACGGCCTCGCCCGGCGTGACGCTCAACAGCTCCGCCACCTCGTCCGACGCGTCCACCTCGCCCGCACTGACGATCCGCTGCCCGCCCCGCCGCCCCCGGGCCGCCGACTCGGCACCCCACGCGTCGGGTTGGCCCTCGCGTCGCGGCGTCAGATACGGCATCGAGGTGCTGATCCAGGCGGCGGCGCTCATGACGTCCTCCTGTGCTGCTGACGGGATCTTGGCCTTACCGCTTTACACAGTAAGCGACTCAACTTCGCATCCCCCAGCAACAAGCTTGCCGCTTTTCGTGAATAGCAGTACGGCTCTCGCGATCGTACATCGCACGACCAGGCGGAGGTGCCGCGCGATCAGCGCACGGTCGCCGCCTTGAAGGGGAGTGGAAGAATGGACGGAATCCTTGCCCGTCTCTTCGGGCCGCCGACGCGCGGCGTATCGCCGCCACCGCCCACCCCGGAGCATCGGCCACTGGGCACGATCCCCCTCAGCCGGGTTCCCGCCGAGTTCGAGCGGTGGGAGCGATCAGAGAACCGGCTGCGCCGACGCCGGAGGCGGGAGTCCTGGCTCGCCTCGTACGGGCCGGGAACCCGGCAGCACGCAGCCCGTGGCGCGGAGGTCGGCTGATGGGGTGCGAAGGCGCGGTGGTGCTGCGGTGGCGACGGCATCCGAGTTCCGTGGGATCGGCGCGGCTCGAGTTGCGCAAGGCGCTGGCCGGGTGGGGGCTGTCAGCACTGGAGGACTCGGCGGTTCTGGTGCTGTCGGAGTTGGTCACCAACGCGGTGCTGCACGCGCGTGTGCCGCCGGACCGGGAAATCGAGACGCGCTTTCTGCCGACGGGGCTCCCGGACCCCGACGGCCTGCGGATCGAGGTGCACGACGCGTCCGACCTGCGGCCGCACCCGCGCACGGGGGCGCCGGACGCGTGCGACGGACGCGGCCTCCTTATCGTGGACGCGCTGGCCGACGCGTGGGGCGTCGCCGACCGGGTGGGCGTCGGCAAGCTCGTGTGGGCGCTGTGGCAACCCGCCTGTGGCGCCGAGGACCGTGACCGCAGTGACTGACCGGCCGCTCCGCTCGCCGTGGGCACTCTTGCGGATACGAGTCGCCCGAAGCGGTGGCAACTGCCCGTGGGGATGCTGCACGCTCAACGACAGCCCCCGGGGACTCCGCTTCACGGAACGGTTCATCGCGTACCGGCGGGAGACGACGGACGCACCGCCCCGGTAGCTTCCCGGCCGTCTTTATATGGGACATACAAGGTTCTGTCGGGCTTCTCAGAGCGTCTTCAGACTGCTCTCATCCAGCAGGCGGATTGTCGAAGACATGACCGACAACTACCGCCGCAGCGGCGACGAAGACGTGAACCAGCAGCAGGACACCGGCAGTGGCACCGTCAGCGGGCAGGCGTACCCGCCGCCGCCTCCGTACGAGCCCGCCGGGCAGCACGCGCACGGCGCCCCCGAGGCGCCGTACCCGCAGCACGCCCCCGAGGCGCCGTACGCCCACCACGCCCAGGCCGGCCACGCCACCTGGGGCTGGGGCGGCGCCGCCCCCGCGCACTCCCCGGGCCATGCCCGCCGCGCCCGACGACCCGTCGCGCTGCTCGCAGCCGCCGCGTTCGTCGCGGCCGTGGTCGGCGGTGGTACGGCCGCGCTGACCTCGGCGCTGGCGAACGACTCAGCCGGCACCGCCGCGAGCACCGTCACCGGTACGACCGTCTCGCAGAGCAGCAAGGGCACGGTCGCGGGTGTGGCGGCGGCCGTCTCACCCGCCATAGTGGAGATCCAGGCGCAGTCGAACGCCGGACAGTCCACCGGCTCCGGTGTGGTCATCACCGGTGACGGCGAGATCATCACCAACAACCACGTCATCGCGGGCGCTCAGACGGTGAAGGTGCAGCTCAGCACCGGCAAGACGTACACGGCCGATGTCGTGGGCACCAGCCCGGACAAGGACCTCGCCCTGATCAAGCTCCAGGGCGCGAGCGGCCTCAAGACGGCGGCGCTCGGCGACTCCGACAGTGTGAAGGTCGGCGACGAGGTCGTGGCGATCGGCTCGCCCGAGGGCCTGACCGGCACCGTGACCAGCGGTATCGTCTCCGCGCTCGACCGGGACGTCACCGTGTCGAAGGACGAGGGCCAGGGTCAGCAGCAACAGCAGGGCGGTGGCGACGGCCGGTGGCCGTTCGAGTTCGGCGGTCAGCAGTTCAACGGCGACCCGGGCTCCTCCACCACCACGTACAAGGCGATCCAGACCGACGCGTCGCTCAACCCGGGCAACTCCGGTGGCGCGCTGATCAACATGAACGGCGAGATCATCGGCATCAACTCGGCCATGTTCTCGGCGAGCGGTTCGAACGGCGGCGACAGTTCGTCGGCGGGCAGCGTCGGGCTCGGCTTCTCCATCCCGGTCGACACCGTCAAGGCCGACCTGAGCGCGCTGCGCGCCGGGAACAGCGACTAGGAACCGTCTGACGTGCGAGGCTGAAGTGTCGGAGACCCACGTCCCGGCCCCGGTTTCCGAAGCCGTTCAGAGAGAGAGCGACGACATGAGCCCCGCCGAAGGCGATCCGCAGCGCGTCCTGATCGTCGACGACGAGCCCGCCGTCCGCGAGGCGCTCCAGCGCTCCCTCGCCTTCGACGGGTACGGCACCGAGGTCGCCGTCGACGGTGTCGACGCCCTCACCAAGGCCGCCGTCTACCAGCCCGACCTGATCGTGCTCGACATCCAGATGCCGCGCGTGGACGGGCTGACGGCCGCCCGCCGGCTGCGCGCCGGCGGATCGACCGTGCCGATCCTGATGCTGACGGCGCGCGACACGGTCGGCGACCGGGTCACCGGGCTCGACGCGGGCGCCGACGACTATCTGGTGAAGCCCTTCGAGCTGGACGAGCTGTTCGCCCGGATCCGCGCGCTGCTGCGCCGCAGCTCGTACGCGGGATCGGCGGGCGGCGAGCTGCCGGAGGACGACGTCCTGTCCTTCGCCGACCTGCGGATGGACCTGGCGACGCGCGAGGTCACACGGGGCACGCGCCGGGTGGAACTGACCCGTACCGAATTCACCCTGCTGGAGATGTTTCTGGCCCACCCGCGCCAGGTGCTGACGAGGGAGCAGATCCTGAAGGCCGTCTGGGGCTTCGACTTCGAGCCCAGCTCCAACTCCCTGGACGTGTACGTGATGTATCTGCGGCGCAAGACGGAGAGCGGCGGCGAGCCGAGGCTGGTCCACACGGTGCGCGGGGTGGGTTACGCGCTGCGCACCGACGGCGGGCCCGGCGTTCCCGGTCATGGTTCCGGCTCCGTCCCCGGCGGGCACGGCGACCGCGGCGGCCCCGAGTGACCTCTCTCGCCCGGCGGTTGCGTACGCTGCCGCTCCGCTCGCGCCTCGCGATGCTCGTCGCCACCGCGGTCGCCGTGGCCGTCGCGGCGGCGGCCGTCGCCTGCTGGCTGCTGACCCGCGCCCAGTTGGAGTCGGAGCTGGACAACTCGCTCCGCAACACCTCGGCCCCGAACAACCTGGTGCAGGACGCGCTGAACCGGTGCACCCTCGGCCAGACCCCTCCCGAGCCGTCCAACCACGGTTTCGCGTACGTCCAGGTCGTCGGCCGCGACGGCAGCCGGTGTGTGGACGCCTCCTCGCAGCCGGTGAAGGTCCGGTCCGCCGACATCGCCGTGGCGCGCGGTACGGAGCACGACACCCTGCACGACTCCACCACGGAGAAGGGCGCCCCGGTGCGCGTCCACACCCAGCGGATCCCCTTCGGTCCGGCCGGAGCGCAGGTCACCGTCTCCGTCTCCCGCCCCCTCGACGAGATCGACGCCTCGCTGAACCGCCTCGCCCTGCTGCTGACCGCCGTCGCCGGCGCCGGTGTCGTCGGCGCGGGCGCCGCCGGGCTCTGGGTGGCCAGGACCGGTCTGCGCCCGGTCGACGGACTGACCCGCGCGGTCGAGCACGTCGCGCGCACCGAGGATCTGAGCCTGCGCATCCCGGCCGAGGGCGAGGACGAGATCGCGCGCCTCTCCCGTTCCTTCAACTCCATGACGGCGGCGCTCGCGTCGTCGCGGGACCGCCAGGCGCAGCTCATCGCCGACGCGGGCCACGAGCTCCGTACGCCGCTGACCTCGCTGCGTACGAACGTCGAACTGCTCGCCCGCAGCGAGGAGACCGGCCGCGCGATCCCCCCGAAGGACCGTACGGCGCTGATGGCGTCGGTGAAGGCGCAGATGACGGAGCTGGCCTCGCTGATCGGCGACCTCCAGGAGCTGTCCAGGCCGGACGCCCCCGACCCCGGCCCGCTCCAGGTCGTCGCGCTGCACACGATCGTCGAGAGCGCCCTGGAACGCGCCCGGCTGCGCGGACCGGACCTGACGATAGAGGTGGCGCTGCACCCCTGGTACGTACGGGCCGAACCGGCCGCGCTGGAGCGGGCGTTGGTCAACGTCCTGGACAACGCGGTCAAGTTCAGCCCACCCGGTGCGGCCGTGGCGGTCGCGCTCAGCGAGCGGGGCGAGTTGACGGTCCGGGACCATGGCCCCGGTATCCCCGCGGAGGAACTGCCGCACGTCTTCGAACGCTTCTGGCGCTCCCCGTCGGCCCGCGCGCTACCGGGCTCGGGCCTCGGCCTGTCGATCGTGGCGCGCACGGTGCAGCAGGCGGGCGGCGAGATCGCGCTCCGCCCGGCGGCGGGCGGCGGCACGGTGGCCGCGATCCGCATCCCGGGCGCCTCGACGCCGCCCCCGTCCGGCCCGGCGGGCGCGACGCGGGCCTGACGTTGCTGGTCAGTGGAGTCAGCGGAGTCAGAGGGGCTGGAGGCGGCGGCGCAGGAGGCAGAACTCGTTGCCCTCCGGATCGGCCAGGACGTGCCAGTTCTCGCTGCCGTCCTGGCCGACGTCGACCGGCCTCGCGCCGAGCGCGAGCAGCCGCTCCAGCTCGGCGTCCTGGTCGCGGTCGGTGGCGTTGACGTCGATGTGCAGCGGGAGCTTCCCGGTCCGGGGGTCGCTGCTCGGGCTGAGGACGAGGGTGGGCTGCGGGCCGCCGAAGCCCACGTCCGGCGGCCCGATCTCGATGCTTCCGTCCGGCTCCCGGCCGAGTTCGACGTAACCGAGTACCCCGCTCCAGAACGCGGCGAGCAGCTCGGGGTCGGCGACGTCGATGACCAGTTCACTGATGCGGCATGCCATGCCCGCGAGTGTAGATCGGTCCTCGGCAACGGGCCGGAATCGCCCAGGGGGTGTCTGCCCCCGGACAGGCCCCAGGTCCTGTCTTCGAACTGGCGTCTGGCTCACGACGCCTCGCACGCACGCCCGCCGCGTTGTCGGACTCGCCCGAGTACGCCCGGTACGGATGCGATCCTCCGTCTCGCGATCGCACGCACCGGACGCCGTGAGCCCCGCCCCGCGGTCGGACGACGCCAGCTCGAAGACAGGACCTAGCCGTTGTGCCGGATCAGTGAGTCCACCAGCCCCGCCCTCGTCTCCGGGAAGTCCAGCGGCACGATGCCCAGACCGCGCCAGCCCGCACCCTCCGACCCGTCGAGCAGCGAGTGCACCTGCGGGTTGAGCCGGTCGGAGTTCCAGCGGGGCGGCAGCAGCGCGGCCGTGCTGACGAAGTTGATGAACTGCTTGCCCGGCTGCTGTACCGCCTTGCGGAAGTGGGCCTCGATCTCGGGGTACTTGGCGCCCGGCTCGGCCTGGTAGTCGTCCTGGATGTCGAACAGCCCGCCGTCCCCGTACCGCACACCGGGCAGCCCGCCGTTGTCCGCGAGCAGCACGACCTTGCCGCGGGCCTGACCGAGCGTGGGCAGGCTGCTGTCGAGCCGGAAGAGGGAACGCCAGCCCTTGCCGTCCAGATAGGTGTCGAAGATCCGCCGGAACTCCGCGTCGCTCTCCGTCGAGTACTCCTGCTTGACGCGCATCAGCACGGTCTCGGAGGGGTGCGCCTGGAGGAAGTCGCGGCACGCGGTGAGGACGTCGTCGAAGTTGAGGTTCTGGTAGAACGCGGCGTGGTGGATCGGGAAGGCGTTCTCGAACGCCCGGCACCGCACGTCGAGGAACCGCACCCCGGTGTTCAACTGCTCGGCGATGGTGGTTCCTTGGCACGCGACGTACAGACCGCCGCTGTGCGCGCCGGAGTTGTGTGTGCCGGGAAGGGTGAGGCGCTGTACGGGAGTGGAGTCGCCGATCCCGGCGAGCCAGTCGGAGGGAGCGAGCGCGCGCCTCGTCGTGGTGGGCCCGGCCGCCGTCGCTGTCGCGGAGCCCGCACCGACGAGCGCGGTGGCGGAGAGCGCGAGAGCCCCGGCGAGGATCCCTCTGCGCCCAAGTCCAGTACTGGTGGGGGGAGTTGTGCCGCTGTCTGTGACCATGCGGCGAATTATTGCGTGCACGCATCACACAGGAACAGGGCCCCACGTCCACGGCGCCCGCGGCGACCTGACTCCGGCCCGGTCCGCCCGGCCATCGGCCGGATGCGAACCTCAGGACCGTTCGGGCTTGTGGGCGAGGAAGGTGGCGAAGTTCCGCTCGGCCCCTTCGAGGGGTTCCTCCACCAGACGTGAGGTGAGGACGAACCCGGCCTGCTTCAGCAGTCCGGCGATCCGGTCAGGCGGCAGCAGGTAGGACTCGTAGGACACCGGATGACCGCCGTACGCCTGGGTGGGACGCAGATGCCGGTCGGCCCCTACGTGTCCGGACAGCATCAGAGAGCCGCCGGGCGCGAGGGTGCGGAGGAACTCGCCGAACACCACCGGCAGCAGCGCCGGCGGTGTGTGGTGGGTGGAGTAGTACGCGAGTATGCCTCCGAGGCTGTCGTCCTCGATCGGGAGCGCAGTCATCGAACCGACGTCGAAACGCAAGTCCGGGTGGGCGCGACGAGCCAGCTCGACCATGGCGGGCGACAGGTCCATCCCGAACGCGGCCACTTGCCGCTCGGCGAGGTACGCCGTGACTCTGCCGGGCCCGCATCCCAGGTCCGCGACGGGCCCGAGGCCGGCCGTCCGCACCACCTCCGCGAAGACGTTCAGCATCCCCCGTGACAGCGGATCCAGCTCCGCCGGAGACTTGACCCGTTCGACGTAGTCGCGGGCGACCGTGTCGTACGACTCCCGGACAGCGGCGAGGTAGGAGAGATCAGGCATACGGGCGACTCTAGTGAGGCCCGGCCTCACATCGGTGGCGCGACCGCGACTCGGAACCGGCTTGACCCTCACGTCGCGTGAGGCCGGAGAGTGAGCCGCATGAGCGACTACTACAACGCGTTCGAGACGAGTCCCGTGCCCGCTCCCGGTCCGGACGCGGTCCCGCCGGAGCCGTTCCGCGGCATCTACGGAATGCCCGCGTTCGTGACCATCCCCACCGGCGATCTGACGGCCTCGGTGGACTTCTGGACCCGTGGTCTCGGGTTCTTCGAGCTGTTCGGCATCCCCGGCAAGGTCGTGCATCTGCGCCGATGGGCGTTCCAGGACGTACTCCTCGTCCCCGCGGAGAGCGTTCCGGAGCGGGCACCGGCGATCAGCTTCAGCTTCGCGTGCGTGCTCAGCCAGGTGGATTCTCTCGTGGAGGACTGCCGTGCGCTGCGCCATGACTGCGTCGACGGTCCGCGGGACACCCCCTGGAACACCCGCGACGTGGTGGTGACCACCCCCGAGAACGCCCGGATCGTCTTCACCGCGGCGAAGCCCTTCGATCCGGCCAGTCAGGAGGCCCGGAACCTCGCGGCCTTCGGGATCACCCCGCCGGCCGTGGGTCGCGACGACAATGGGGACCATGCGTGATGCCACGGACGCCGGCGTGTACGGCGACGGCGACGGCGACGGCGACGGCGACGGCGACGGCCTGACCGTCGGTCAGGTCTCGTCGCGTCTGGGCGTGACGGTCCGCGCGCTGCACCACTGGGACGAGATCGGTCTGGCGCGACCGTCACTGCGCACGGCTGCCGGGTACCGGCTCTACACCGCCGTCGATCTGGAACGTCTGCACCGCATCGTCGTCTACCGCGAGACGGGTCTCGCCCTGGACAGTATCCGGACCGTCCTGGACGACTCGGCGGCGGGCGTGCCCGGTGCGCTGCGCGCGCAGCGCACACAGATCACCGAACGGATCGACCGCCTCCAGCGGCTCGGTGCCGGACTGGACCGGATGATCGACGCCCACGAGCGCGGTCTGCTGCTGACCGTCGAGCAGCAGGCCGCGATCTTCGGTCCCCGGTGGAACCCTGACTGGCCCGCCGAAGCCCGTGAGCGATACGGGGACACGGCGCAGTGGCTTCAGTACGCCGAACGCTCGGCCTCTCGCGGTCCGGAGGAGTGGCAGGCCGTCGCCGACGCCGTCGCCGGCTTCGAGCGCGCCCTCGGGGACGCGATGGACGCCGGCGTCACGCCCGGCAGCCCGGAGGCGAACCAACTCGTCGAACGCCACCGCGAGGTCTTCGCTTCCTACTTTCCCCTCACCAGGCAGATGCAGGTCTGTCTCGGCCGCAGGTACGAGGCCGAACCGGCGTTCGCCGCCCACTACGACGGCGTCCGCCCCGGCCTCGCCGCGTGGTTCCGCCGGATCGTCGACGCCAGTGCGCGCGCCCACGGCATCGACCCGGACACCACGACCTGGCGTTAGGGGCGGGCCCGGAGGCCGGTCAGCCTGCCTCACGGCCCGGTACGGCTACGGGGCTCGGCGGGGTCGATTTCGACAAGCCCGGGGCGGCCACGTGTGATCAGGGACGCCACAGGTCGCGCCTCGACCCACCGACAGATTTTCCTGTCTTGACAAATTTTATTGTCGGTCGGATCCTGGAGGCGTGCTGGACGTCGCTGTGATCGAAGAACCCGCCGCGGCCGAGGCGTCCCTGGACCCGATACGGTCCCGGATCCTCGCCGCCCTCGCCGAGCCCGGCTCGGCCGCCATGCTGGCCGTCCGTCTGGGGCTGCCCAGACAGAAGGTCAACTACCACCTGAAGGAGCTGGAGCGGCACGCGCTGGTCGAGCTGGCCGAGGAGCGGCGCAAGGGCAACGTCACCGAGCGGGTGTTCCGCGCCACCGCCGCCTCCTACGTGATCTCACCCAGCGCGCTGGCCGCCGTCAGCCCGGACCCCTCCCGGTCCCCCGACCAGCTCTCCGCCCGCTGGCTGCTCGCCCTCGGGGCCCGGCTGGTGCAGGAGGTCGGGACGCTGCTGGGCGGCGCCGCGCGGGCCCGGCAGCGGGTGGCGTCCTTCGGTATCGACGCCGAGGTGCGTTTCGCATCCGCCGCCGACCGGAGGGAGTTCGCCGACGAACTGGCCCGGAGCGTGGCCACGCTCGTCGGCCGGTACCACGACGAGTCCGCCCCGGGCGGCCGGAGTCACCGGGTGATCGTCGGGCTCCACCAGATCCCCGCCTCCCCGCCGGAAGCCGGGGGGACGGACGGACAACAACCCGAAGCAGGCCAGGAGGACCGGTCATGACGCACCCGTTCGAGATCGAACTGGAGACGACCCTGCCGGCGAGCCCGGAAGAGGTCTGGGAGGCGATCGCGACAGGGCCGGGGATCGACTCCTGGTTCATGGGCCGCAACGAGGTCGAGCCGCGCGAGGGCGGCACCGCCTCCATGGACACCGCCGGGCACCGCGAGGAAGCGGTGATCACCGCCTATGAGCCCGGCAAGCGCTTCGCGACCCGTACGCCCACGGACGAGAACGGCCGGTTCATGGCCTTCGAGTATCTGATCGAGGGCAGGGACCGGGGCAGCACCGTGCTCCGCGTCGTCCACAGCGGTCTGCTCGGCGACGACTGGCAGGACGAGTACGACGCCCTGCGCCGCGGCTGGCCCTTCCACCTCCACACGCTCCATGAATATCTGGCCCACTTCGCCGGACGCGCCGGGGTCCCGGTCTTCGCCATGGCGCCGTCGCCGGAGAAGACGCCCCAGGAGGTGCGGGCGGCGCTGGTCCGCGGCCTGTCGCTGCCGGTCCCCGTCACCGTGGGCGTCCGGGGCCACGCCGAGCCGGCCGGACTGGTGCCGCTGGACGGCGAGGTGGTCTGGGCGGACGACGAGCGCATCGGGCTGCGTACGGCCCAGGGGCTCTACACCTTCCATCACGGGTCCGGCGTGGCGGTGATGTTCCACCATCTGTTCGGGCCGGACACGGACGGGGCCGAGGCCGCCTGGCAGCAGTGGCTGAACGACCTCGTCGCCTGACGACCGCCGAACCATCGAAGTCCCACAGCGGACAGCAAGGAAGAGAGCTCATGCGTACTCTGATCAGCACCGCCTTCATCTCGCTCGACGGCGTCGTGGAGGCTCCGGGCAGCGAGCCCGGCTACCGCAACTCCGGCTGG
Source organism: Streptomyces sp. S4.7 (assembly GCF_010384365.1). NCBI lineage: Bacteria > Bacillati > Actinomycetota > Actinomycetes > Kitasatosporales > Streptomycetaceae > Streptomyces > Streptomyces sp. S4.7. Next base: position 3,416,793 of record NZ_CP048397.1, read on the forward strand.
ACCTTCAAGGAGGTCGACTTGCTCCCCGAGGCGTTCGACATCAAGGGGAGGGAGCAGGAGGAGTCCACCGCGATCCTGATGGGCCGGGTCAGCTACGAGGCGTTCAGCCCCGTGTGGCCGGACATGGAGGAATTCGCGCACTACAAGGCCGTGCCGAAGTACGTCGTCTCCACCGCGCTCACCGAGGACGAGCTCGTCCCGAACTGGGGCGAGACCACCATCCTCCGCTCCCTCGACGAGGTCGCCGCCCTCAAGGAGACCGAGGGCGGTCCGATCATCGTCCACGGCAGCGCCTCCCTGAACCACGGCCTCTCGGACGCGGGCCTGATCGACCGCTACCACCTGCTCGTGTATCCGCTGCTGCTCGGCGCGGGCAAGCGGCTGTTCAGCACCACGGACAAGGACACGCAGAAGCTGAAGCTGGTCGAGCACGCCGTGTACGACAACGGCCTCCAGCTGAACGTGTTCGACGTCGTGCGCTGACTTCTCTCGATTAATCAAGTTTGACTAGTCCATACGGCGGGCATACGCTTCGAACGAGCAACCTAGTCAAGCTTGACCAATGAATCACGGGAGAGAGTATGCCCCTGCTGCCCGACACCGGTTACACCCCGTCCCAGGACGAACTCGCCTCCGTCGAGGCGTGGTTCGCCGCGTACGACGCCCACAGCGCCAAGCGGGACATCGCTCGGATGGCGGACCTCGCCGTCTTTCCGCTGAATCTCGTCAGCGACAACCCGGCCGGTGACGGGGCCTCGGCCCAGTGGGACAGGGAACGGTTCATCGGGACGATGACCCATGTGATGGGCGAGGGCGGGGACGGAGACCTCACGTTCGACTCCGTCCGTACGCCCGTCTTCCTCACCTCGGCGATGGTCGTCGTCTTCACCGACTCCACGATGACCACGGCCGCGGGCGAGACCCAACAGCTGCGCTACGCCGATGTGCTGATCAAGAGGAACGGGGAGTGGGCCTTCCAGACGATGATCCAGGGCGGCTGGGGCGACAACCTCACCTGAGGGGCGTGGCGACCTCGCCCCGGACCCGGGCCGCGTGCTGCCGGGCAGGGCTTCATTCGTGGTCCGCCCGGTGATCGGCGACGCGCGTGGCGGCCAGAGCGGCCTCCGTGTCGGCGTTCGTGAGGTCGGCGTTGATGTGGGCCCCGGCCAGGGCGCCGGCCGCGGCCGATGCTCCGACCTGGGCGGCGGGGTCGGCGGCGTTGCCCGCCACCCACACGCCCGGGACGGACGTGACGCCCGCCGGTCCGCTCGCGAAGTGGCGGCCCATGCCGCCCGGCAGATCCTCCGTCAGCAGTTTCAGAGAGTCGAGGCCGTCGGTACGGGCCAGCATCGTGGTCGCGACCGCGAGGACCTTGCGGGGAACGGTCCGGCCGTCGGTCAGCCGCACGCCCTCGATGCCGTCTCCGCCGTCGCCGGGGGACTCCGTGGATTCGACCGACGCCACGGGGGTGTCCACGACCCGGATGCCGCGGGCGGCGAAGCGCGAGCGGGTACCCTCGTCCAGCTCGGTGCCCCGGGTGAAGTAGACCAGGTCGTCGGTCAACTGCCGGAAGAGCATGGCGTGATGGACGGACGCCGGGCCCACGGCCAGGATCCCCATGGGTTCGTCGCGCACCTCCCAGCCGTGGCAGTACGGGCAGTGCACCACGCCGTGCCCCCAGTGCCGGGCCAGCCCGGGAACGTCGGGCAGCACATCGCGCAACCCGGTGGCGACCAGCAGCCGGCGCGCCCGCAGTACGGCCCCGTCGGCCAGGGTCACGGCGAAGCGCGGATCACCTTCGGCGGTCGGGTCGGCCGGGACGGCGTCCGTCACCTCGCCGGCCACGATCCGTCCGCCGTAGCCGCGCACTTCCTCGCGCCCCTTGCGGAGCAGTTCCGCCGGCGGGACGCCCTCCCGGCCGAGCAGACCGTGCACGCCCTCGGCGGGTGCGTTGCGGGGCGTACCGCTGTCGATCACGACGACCGAGCGGCGGGAACGGGCGAGCATCAGCGCGCCGTTCAGCCCGGCGGCGCCGCCACCGATCACGACGGCGTCGTACTCGTGGTCCGTCTCGTACTCGGTCTCGCACTCCGCATCAGCGGTCGTCTCAGACATGCGCGTGGCCTTTCCCTGGTGGTGTGCGGGCCCTGAGCGGCCCCGCACGTTCCACACTAGGCACGGCTTGCCTATACGGCATAAGCTGTTGCTCATGACGCAAGAAGATGGCGAGCTGGACAGCCTCGTACGCAAGCGGATCCGCGCCCTACGGGTGGCGCAGGGCTGGTCCCTCGACGAGCTGGCCACCCGCGCGCGGCTCAGTCCCTCCACGCTCAGCAGGATCGAGACCGGTCGGCGCCGCCTCGCCCTGGACCAGCTCGTCACCCTCGCCCGCGCCCTGGACACCTCGCTCGACCAGCTCGTCGAGACGGCCGCGGACGACGTCATCTCCAGCCCGACGATCGACGCGGCCCATCAGCAGATGCAGTGGCCCGTGCGGGCGGCGCCGGACCTGACAGTCGTACGTCAGCGGGTGACGGATCCGCCGCCCGACAACCCCGCCCGCATGCGCGCCCACCCCGGCCACGAGTGGCTCGTGGTCCTCTCCGGCACCGCGGTCCTGCTGCTGGGCAACCGCCGCTTCCGGGTGGAGACCAATCAGGCGGCGGAGTTCCCCACCATGCTTCCGCATGCCATCGGCGCGGAGGGCGGCCCGTGCGAGGTCCTGGGGATCTTCGACCGGGACGCCCGGCGCGGGCACCAGGGCGGCGCGGGCGGACAGGCGTCGGATGCGCAGGACGGGCAGGGCGCGCGGTAGAGCCGCTTGCCTCTTCAGCACCTTGGAGAGCCACCTTCTTGCGCATCCGGAAAGCGGTGGCGCCGGGCGCCGCTGATCCACTTAACGTGCAGGTCATGACACCCGCATCGCACCAGCACCAGCACCAGCACGCCGACGCCGACCACGACCACGACCACGACCAGGCTGAGATCCTCGACCTCGACGCGGAAGTACTCGCCGAGCACACCACGTCCATCACCGCGTGGCTGCCCGTCGAGGCGGCCCCCCGCCACATCGTGGACCTGGGCAGCGGGACCGGAGCCGGCACTCTCGCACTGCTCAGGCGCTTCCCCGGCGCCGAGGTGACCGCCGTCGACACATCCGCCGCCCATCTGCACCGTCTCCTGGAGAAGGCCGAGGCGGAAGGGGTGGCGGGCCAGGTGCGTACCGTTCAGGCCGATCTCGACACCCGCTGGCCCGACCTCGGCACGCCCGATCTCGTCTGGGCGTCGGCCTCCATGCACCACATGGCCGACCCCGACCGCGTCCTGCGCCAGGTGCACGGCACGCTCGCGCCGGGCGGGCTGTTCGCGGTCGTCGAACTGGCGGGCTTCCCGCGATTCCTGCCGGCCGACGCCCCGGCGGAGCGGCCCGGCCTTGAGGAGCGCTGCCATTCCGCACTCGACCGCCACCATGCCGAGCACATGCCGCACCGCGGCGCCGACTGGGGGCCCAAACTGGCCGCCGCCGGCTTCACCGTCGAGGGCGAACGCACCATCACCGTGAACCTCGGCCCGCCGCACACCGAGGCGGTCGGCCGCTACGCCCTCAGCAGCCTGCGCCGCATCCGCGGCGGCGTCGCCGAGACGCTGGCGGCCGAGGACCTGGCCGCTCTCGATCAACTGCTCGACGCCGACGGCCCGTACGGCATTGTGCGCCGCGACGACCTGACGGTCCGCACCGAGCGCACGGTATGGGCGGCACGGGCAGGGCACGTCTGAGCGGCATGACCGGCTCGACGGACGAGTCCGCTCGCCCAATACTGTTGCATCACTCCCAATCATTCCCTTCAGGGATCGAGAAAGGGTCAAGGAAGGTAACTTGAGGTACTCTTCATACCCATGGAGAGCGGAGAGCGCGAGCTGTACTCGGTCGGTGAGGTCGCCGAGTTGCTGGGGCTGCATGTGCGGACCGTGCGGAACTATGTCCGTGAGGGGCGGCTCAAGGCCGTGCGGATCGGCAAGCAGTACCGGATCAGCCGGGCGGACTTCGAGGCGCTGACCGGTCCCCCGGAGCCGGAGACCGGGGAATCGGCGGCGGCGGACGTTCCGCGCGGGCGGCACATGGAGGTGTCGAGCATCGTGCAGATCGACTCGGTCGGCCCGGACGCCGCGAGCCGGCTGAGCACCTTCCTCACGGCGAGCGCCCAGTCCGGGCGGGGCCGGTCCGGGCCGGGCCGGGCGCACTCCTTGCGCATCCAGACCGTCTACGACCAGGAGCGGGCCCGTATGAAGATCGTGATCCTCGGCGGCGCCGCCGAGACCGCCGACCTGCTGAACCTGGTCGACAGTGTGCTCGGGCCGGGCAACGACCTGCTGCCCACCGAAGGATGGGAGACCGGCCGTGCCTGATCTTCTCGTGGAGCACCACGGCGTACAGGTACTGGTCTGCGACGCGGACGGCGCCACGATCGCCACCGAGCAGGACGCGCTCGACCATCTCGTCGGCGCCGCCTTCCAGGGCGCGGAGCTGGTCGCGGTCCCGGCCGGGCGGTTCGACGACCGTTTCTACGACCTCAGCAGCGGTGTCGCCGGCGGGATCCTGCAGAAGCTGGCCAACTACCGGCTCCGGCTGGCCGTTGTCGGCGACATCTCGCACCACCTGGGGACCGGCACCGCGCTGCGCGACCTCGTACGGGAGGCGAACCGGGGGCGGGACGTCTGGTTCGTGTCCGACCTCGACGAACTCACGGCGCGGCTCGGCTCCCGCCGCTGAGCAGGACCCGGGTCCGTCGCCGGGGTCGGTCGCGTAAATCCGGTGCCCTCAAGGCTGTCGTGGCGGTAGCTTCCGGCGGATGACCACCACCCCGTCCAACGACGAACTCATCGCCACCGCCCAGGCCGTACTGCATCCGCGGACCGTGGGTGACCGGCTCTTCGGCGACGTGGCGGCCACGCTGGTCACCGAGGCGGGCAATCAGTACTCGGGCGTGTGCATCGACACCGGTTCGGGCACCGGTTTCTGCGCGGAGCACGCGGCCATCGCCGCCATGGTCACCGCCCGCGAGTACCGGATCGCGAAGGTGGTGGCCGTCTGGCGCGGCGACGAGGGTGTCCTGCACGTACTGCCACCGTGCGGCCGCTGCCGTGAGTTCATCCGCCAGATCGATCAGGCGAACATCGACACCGAAGTGGTCCTGGGCCGCGGCAGATCGGCAAGTCTGCGAGAACTGCTGCCCGTTCACGAATGGCCCGCCCCACTGGACTGATCCGCGCCGGGCCGGCCCCGGAAAAACGGAGGGCGGCGGGACGGATGAACCGTCCCGCCGCCCTCCGTCAGGGAGTAGCGGTGACTACTTGACGACCGTGATCCGGTCGGTCGCCGGCGGCGCCAGCGGCGCCGTCGCCGTGGAGTTCGCCGCCAGGTAGGCGTTGAACAGGTCCAGGTCGGACGCGCCGACCAGCTTGTTCGTGCCCTGGCCGAGGACCGGGAAGCCGTCGCCGCCGCCGCCGAGGAACTCGTTCATCGCGACGCGGTACGTCTTGGCCGGGTCCAGGGCCACGCCGTCCAGCTTCACCGAGTCGGTGACGATCCGGGCGGCGCCCGTCTTGGTCATGTCCAGGGTGTAGGTGAAGCCCTTCGAGACCTGGAGGATCTTCGGGGACGCCTCGTTCGCGCCGCTGACCTGCTGCTGGAGCGCGGTGAGGAGCTGCGCGCCGGTGAGGTCGACGACGTTCATCATGTTGGTGAACGGCTGCACGGTGAACGCCTCGCCGTACGTCACCACACCGTCGCCCTCGCCGCCGGACGCCGCGAACACGAGGTCGGCGCGGATACCGCCCGGGTTCATGAACGCGACCTGCGCGCCGCCCTTGTCGGCCGGGGCCAGACCCGCGAGCTGCGCGTCGGCGATGACGTTGCCGAGCGGCTTCTCCGGCGCGGTGGAGCCGCGGCCGTTGATGTCGGTGGAGATGAAGCCCTGCGGGGCGCCCGCGATCGGCGCGGCGGTCTTGTTCCAGCGCGCGATCAGGTCGGTCATGTCCTGGGCCTTGGCCTGGTCACGGCTGACGACGTGGTTGGCCGACTTCACGCTCGTACGGACGATGTCCTTGGTCCGCAGGTCGTAGGTGAGCGTGGTGTCCGTGTAGACCTTGCCGAAGGACGAAGCCGAGGTCACCATGCGGTCGTTGCCGGCCGGGTCGGGGACGGTGCACGCGTACGCCTGGTGCGTGTGGCCCGTCACCAGCGCGTCGACCTTGGGTGTGATGCCCTTGGCGATCTCGACGATCGGACCCGAGATGCCGTCACCGGGGCCGGGGCTGTCGCAGTCGTAGTTGTACGAGTCGGAGGCCGGGGCCCCGCCCTCGTGGACGAGCGCGACGATCGACTTGACGCCCTGGCGGTCCAGTTCCTTGGCGTACTTGTTGACGGTCTCGATCTCGTCGTGGAACTTCAGGCCCTTGACGCCCTCGGCGGTGACGATGTTCGGGGTGCCCTCCAGGGTCACGCCGATGAAGCCGACCTTGACGCCCTTCTTCTTCCAGACGGTGTAGGGCTTGAGGACCGGCTTCCCGGTCTTCTCGTACGTGGCGTTGGCCGCCAGGTAGGGGAAGTCGGCGCCCTTGAACTTCTTGCCCTTCTCGAAGCAGCCCTCCGTCGGGTGACAGCCACCCTTCTGAAGGCGGGTCAGCTCGGCGGAGCCCTCGTCGAACTCGTGGTTGCCCACGGCCGAGACGTCGAGGTCGATCTTGTTGAGCGCCTCGATGGTGGGCTCGTCGTGGAACAGCCCGGACAGCAGCGGGCTGGCGCCGACCATGTCACCGGCCGCGGCGGTGACGGAGTACGGGTTGCCCTTGCGCGCGGTGCGCAGCGAGGAGGCGAGGTACTCGACACCACCGGCGGGGACGGCCTTGACGGTGCCGTCGGCCTGGATCTCGTTCACATTGCCCGCGGACCCGGCCGGCGGCTCCAGGTTCCCGTGCAGGTCGTTGAAGGACAGCAGCTGGACATCGACGGTGCGGGGCTTGGGGTGCCCGTGCCCGTGTCCGTGACCCTGCGCCCCGGCGGAGGGCGCGGCGGCGGCGAGTGCGCCCAGTGTGGCAAGTCCGGCTACGGCGGCGAGCACCCGCCGGGCCGCGCGATTCTTCTGCGGTGTCGCTGACATCGGTCCCCTTGTTGCTTCCGCTTGTAAGTTCCGTATGAGGAGGAACAGCTGCGAGCGGCAGCCTAGAGTCCACGCGCGTAGAGCAACAGGGGTGTACTGGTTACGACCTGGTTGCCAATGTCCGTCAAGGGGTGGACTGCGCGTATCACCCGTACGGCGGACACAACCGGACGGAGCCGATGGGCCGACAGACCGTTGGCCGAGTGCTCCTGGGGCCACATCGTGACCCACCCCCGGGACGGACACCCACCGCCCTTGAATGTGGAATCCGGAAGCCGGGCGAACTCGTGGGTGCGCCGTACCCTCGGTGCATGACTGATACGGCAGCCCTCGACCCGGGCCGGCAGATCGAGACCCTCGACGAGATCAACCCCGAGCAGGCGCGGGCCGTACTCGCGCTGCTCGACGACGCGGCCCGTTCCGACGGTGTGCAAGCGGTGTCCGAGCAGGGGCGGTTGCAGTTGCGCGGGGGGCCGAGGGCCGGGGTGCGGCATTTTCTGCTGACCGTCGGTGGGGAGTTGCTCGGGTACGCCCAGCTGGAGGACACCGATCCCGTCGAGGCGCCGGCCGCCGAGCTGGTCGTGCACCCGTCGCACCGGGGACGTGGGCACGGGCGCGCCCTCGGGGCCGCGTTGCTCGCCGCTTCCGGGAAGCGGCTGCGGGTGTGGGCGCACGGCGGCAAGTCCGCCGCCCGGCATCTGGCGCAGGTGCTCGGGCTGAGCATGTTCCGGGAACTGCGGCAGTTGCGGCGGCCGTTGGAGCCGCTGGACATCCCCGAGCCGGTCCTGCCCGACGGCGTCACCGTGCGTACCTTCGTGCCCGGCCGGGACGACGCCGCCTGGCTCGCCGTCAACGCCGCCGCCTTCGCACACCACCCCGAGCAGGGCGGACTCACGCAGCGCGATCTCGACGACCGCGAGGCGGAGCCGTGGTTCGACCCGAAGGGCTTCTTCCTGGCCGAGCGGGAGGGCGGGCTCGTGGGCTTCCACTGGACCAAGGTGCACGCCGCCGAACAGCTCGGCGAGGTGTACGTCGTCGGCATCAGCCCCGACGCGCGGGGCGGCGGACTCGGCAAGGCGCTCACCGCGATCGGGCTGCGGCACCTGGCGTCGCTGGGCCTGCCGACCGCGATGCTCTACGTCGACGCGGACAACACGGCCGCGGTGACGGTCTACGAGCGCCTGGGCTTCGTGACGCACGAGGTGGACCTCATGTACCGCACGGAGTCGTAGCGCGGCGGCCAAGCACCCCGAGGGGCGGTGAAGTTGACACCGCCCCTTCTTCACCCCATGCTTTCACTACTTCCCTAGTGAAAGGGTGCTTGCGGGTGATCGAATACCGCATCGACCGGCGCAGCGGTGTCGCCACATACCTCCAGATCGTCCAGCAGACCAAACAGGCCCTCCGCCTCGGCCTGCTGGAGCCCGGCGACAGACTGCCCACGGCACGCGAGGTCGTGGAAGCCACGGCCATCAATCCCAACACCGTCCTCAAGGCCTACCGCGAACTGGAGCGCGAGGGCCTGGCCGAAGGACGCCGCGGGCTGGGGACCTTCGTAAGCGGCACCCTCGGCGGCGGCGCCGCCGACAGCCCGCTGCGGGCCGAACTCCGCGCCGAACTCACCACCTGGGTCGAACGGGCCCGCACCGGAGGGCTGGAGAGGGACGACCTGTCCGCCCTCTTCGACTCCGTCCTCGCGGAACTCGCGGACCGCTTCACGGAGCCGACCGGCACAGGCGCCACGACCGGCGCCACGACCGGCACCGCCACCAGCAGCACGACCAGCACCACGACCAAGGGGGAATACTCATGACAGCCGCGGCGATCGAGGCGGCCGGCCTCGGCAAGCGCTACGGGAAACGGCGCGGCTGGGCCCTGCGCGAGTGTTCCTTCCGGGTGCCCGCCGGCCGTATCTGCGCCCTCGTCGGGCCCAACGGCGCGGGCAAGTCCACCCTGCTCGCCCAGGCGGCGGGACTGCTCCCGGCCACCGAGGGCGGCGTCCGGGTCCTCGGCGAGCACCCGGCCGACGTCCGCGACCGGATCGCGTACGTCGCCCAGGACAAGCCCCTCTACGGGCAGTTGACGATCCGCGACACCCTGCGCATGGGCGACGAACTCAACCCCGGCCGGTGGGACGCCGACGCCGCCGAGCGGATTGTCACCGAGGGACGGCTCGACCTCGGCGTACGCGTCCGTACGCTCTCCGGCGGCCAGCGCACCCGGGTCGCCCTCGCGCTCGCCCTCGGCAAGCGGCCCGAACTCATGCTGCTGGACGAGCCGATGGCCGACCTCGACCCGCTCGCCCGCCATCAGCTCATGGGCACGCTCATGGCGGAGGCCGCCACGCACGGCACCACCGTCGTGATCTCGTCGCACATCCTCACCGAACTGGAAGGCACCTGCGACTATCTGCTGCTCCTCGACGACGGCCGGATCCGGCTCGGCGGCGAGACCGAGGACCTGCTGACCGCGCACCGGCTGATCACCGGCCCCGTACGCGGCCTGGCCCCGCACACGGTCGTGGACACCCGCACCACCGGCCGCCAGATCACCGCGCTGATCCGCCCCGACGGACCGGTCGGCCACGACTGGCAGACCGTGGAACCTTCCCTGGAGGAACTGTTGCTCGCCCACCTGCGCTCCCCGGGCGCGCCCGTGCTGCTGACGCCGAGCGCGGAGTTGAGCACCCTCCGCACCCTCGCCGCCGAGGTGACGGCATGAACTCCCTGACACCGCGCGGCCCGGCCTGGGTCGCGGTACGCCAGCACCGCCCCGCGCTGTGGACGGCGCTGCTCCTCACGGTGCTCACCGTCGGCTGCGTGGTCGCGGCCCGTGTCTGGGTCGGCTCGGCCGGGGTGGTGGTGAGCTGCGGCAAGGGGTGTGAGATGAGTACGACGGCGAGCGGCTGGTTCCGCTGGGCGGAGAACTACGTCGGGCACGCCGCCGTCCTGCTGCCGCTCGTCGTCGCGGCGTTCACCGCGGGTCCGCTGATCGCCCGTGAACTGGAATCGGGCATGTACCGACTGGCATGGACCCAGTCGGTGTCGCCCGCCCGCTGGCTCGCCGTGCGACTCGCCGGCGCCGCCGCTGTCGCCACGGCGGGCGCCGTCCTCCTGACCGTCACTCTCCGCTGGAGCAGGTCCTACAGCCAGGAAGACGCGTTCCTGTCCATGGCCCGGTCCTGGAGCGGTCGTGAGGTCTACCCCGCCCTGGGAGCGACCGTTGTCGGCTATGTCCTGCTGGCGGTCGCCGTCGGCGCGCTCGCGGCCGTACTCCTGCGCCGCACCCTCCTGGCGATCGCCGTCGGCGTGGCCGCCACGGGGGGAGTCTCGCTGTTCTTCGCCTGGGTGCGGCCCCACCTGTGGCCGGTCGTCAAGGCAGAGGGGGGCGCGGGGACGAGCCCCTTCACGGCGTCGTCCGAGCCCTGGATCGTACGAGAAGGCGTCGTCCTCGCCGACGGCGGCCGGATGACCTACAAGCAGTGCCTGGACATGGGTTTCTCGAAGTCGCCGTGCGACCCGGGCAGCACCCCCACGGCCGTCACACGCTTCTACGAGTACCACCCCGCCTCGCACTTCTGGCCCCTCCAGCTCGTCGAGACCGGCATCGTGCTCGTGCTGGCCGCCGCGTGCGTCTTCGCCGCGTTCAAGGTATTGGGGCGGCGGCACGGCTGACTCCGGGGTATACGCACGGGGTCCCGTCCGCCGCAGGGGGGCGGACGGGACCCCGTGCGTCGCGGCCGACCCCGTCCGTTCATCTGTACGTTCACCTCGCACAACCGTGCGCCGGCGCCCGTGGGGCCCGGCGCCCGACCCCGTGGAGCCCCGCCCCGCTTCCCTGCACGTCATGTCGCCGTTACCGGCCATTCAGACGGGGTTGCGACCCTCTCGGAATGCAGCCCGCTGTGCCCCCCACGCCGAACGGCAGGTTCCGTCTCGCCCCCGCCGGCTCCGACGCGCCTGTCCTGCCTTCCGCGCGGAACAATGGAGGTATGAGCCAGCAGCCTGCCGAGAGCCCGGTCCACCCGCAGCCGTCCGTCGGGTCCATCGCCGCACACCGGCCGCACACCGTCGCCGCCGCGGTCTCCGATCTGGAGCCCGACCTCGACGCCGACCTCGACTCGTACGACCAGGACGGCGACGCGGACGGCGGCGAGCTGCCCCAGGGCCGCTTCCTCGACCGCGAACGCAGCTGGCTCGCCTTCAACGAACGCGTGCTGGAACTGGCCGAGGACCCGGCCACCCCGCTACTCGAACGGGCGAACTTCCTCGCCATCTTCGCGTCCAACCTCGACGAGTTCTTCATGGTCCGCGTCGCGGGCCTGAAGCGCCGGATAGCGACCGGCGTCGCCACCCGATCGGCCTCAGGGCTCCAGCCCCGCGAAGTGCTCGACCTGATCTGGACCCGGTCGCGGGAGATCATGGCGCGGCACGCCGCCTGCTTCCAGCAGGACGTCTCCCCCGCGCTCGCCGACGAGGGCATCCATCTGATCCGCTGGGGCGATCTCACGGAGAAGGAGCAGGCCCGCCTGTTCACCCTGTTCCGGCAGCAGATCTTCCCCGTCCTGACGCCCCTGGCCGTGGACCCCGCGCACCCCTTCCCGTACATCTCGGGTCTCTCCCTCAACCTCGCGGTCGTCGTCCGCAACCCCGTCAGCGGCCACCGGCACTTCGCCCGCGTCAAGGTGCCGCCTCTGCTGACGCGCTTCCTGGAGGCGTCCCCGCAGCGGTACGTACCCCTGGAGGACGTCATCGCGGCGCACCTGGAGGAGCTGTTCCCCGGGATGGAGGTCCTGGCGCACCACATGTTCCGGGTCACCCGCAACGAGGACCTGGAGGTGGAGGAGGACGACGCGGAGAACCTCCTCAAGGCGCTGGAGAAGGAACTCATGCGGCGCCGCTTCGGCCCGCCGGTGCGCCTGGAGGTCGAGGAGTCGATCGACCCGTACGTGCTCGACCTGCTGGTCCGCGAGCTGAAGGTCTCCGACGCCGAGGTCTATCCGCTGCCGGGGCCGCTGGATCTGACCGGTCTGTTCGGGATAGCCGCGCTCGACCGGCCGGAGCTGAAGTTCCCCAAGTTCATCGCGGGCACGCACCGCGACCTCGCGGAGGTGGAGTCGGCGTCGGCGCCGGACGTCTTCGCGGCGCTGCGGGAGCGCGACGTACTGCTGCACCACCCTTACGACTCGTTCTCCACCTCCGTCCAGGCGTTCCTGGAGCAGGCCGCGGGCGACCCCGACGTGCTGGCGATCAAGCAGACGCTGTACCGGACCTCCGGCGACTCCCCCATAGTCGACGCGCTGATCGACGCCGCCGAGTCGGGCAAGCAGGTCCTGGTCCTCGTCGAGATCAAGGCACGCTTCGACGAGCAGGCCAACATCAAGTGGGCGCGCAAGCTCGAAGAGGCCGGCTGCCATGTCGTGTACGGGCTGGTCGGGCTCAAGACGCACTGCAAGCTCTCGCTCGTGGTCCGGCAGGAGGGCGAGGCCCTGCGCCGCTACAGCCACGTCGGCACCGGCAACTACCACCCGAAGACGGCACGGCTCTACGAGGACCTGGGCCTGCTCACGGCGGACCCGCACGTCGGGGCGGACCTCTCCGACCTCTTCAACCGGCTGTCGGGATACTCGCGGCGCGAGACGTACCGCAGGCTGCTCGTCGCGCCCAAGTCGCTGCGCGACGGGCTGATCACGCGCATAAACAAGGAAGCGGCACACCACCGTTCGGGGCGCCCGGCGTATGTACGCATCAAGGTCAACTCGATGGTCGACGAAGCGGTCATCGACGCGTGCTACCGCGCGGCGCAGGCGGGCGTACCGGTGGACATCTGGGTGCGGGGCATCTGCGCCGTACGCCCCGGCGTGCACGGCCTGTCGGAGAACATCCGGGTGCGCTCCATCCTCGGGCGCTTCCTCGAACACTCGCGGATCTTCGCCTTCGGCAACGGCGGCGAGCCCGAGGTGTGGTTCGGCAGCGCCGACATGATGCACCGCAACCTCGACCGTCGTATCGAGGCCCTGGTACGGGTCACCGACCCGGCGCACCGCGCCTCCATCAGCAGGCTTCTGGAGACCGGCATGGCGGACACCACCGCGTCCTGGCACCTGGGCGGCGACGGCAACTGGACCCGGCACTCCGTCGACGCGGACGGGCAGCCGCTCAGGCACGTACAGGAAATGCTCATTGACGCCCGGAGGCGCCGGCGTGCAGCACCATGAAGCAGAGACCGCCGGCTCGGTCGGTACGGCACATCCCGGCCGTGCCGCCGACCGTCCCGCCCACCCCGACGACGCCTTCGAGGCGACCGCGGGGCAGGTGCTCGCCGGGTATCTGAACGCCCGCTGCGCGGACTTCCTGCGCAGTCTGCGGCTGTACGGGGAGAGCGGCTCGGACACCGCGGCGGCGGCGGAGGCCGCGTCGGCGCTGCGCTGTTCGGCGCGGCGCATCGGGGGCACGCTGCACACGTTCCGGGTGCTGCTGGACCCGGCGTGGGCGGACCAGCTCCGGACGGAACTGGGCTGGCTGTCGGGCACACTCGCGCAGGAGTACGCGTGCACGGCGCGGCTGCACCGGCTGGTGTCGGCGCTGGGGCGGCTGTCGGGACCGGGCCCGGCGCCGGGGTCCGGGCCGGTGCCGACCGCCCGCAGCGGTGAGGGCGCGTCGGCGGCGACGGCGGGTGCGCTGACCGTCGGGGCGTCGCGCGCCGGGGCGCTGCTGGAGCGGCAGTTGACGCTCGCGCGCACGCGGTCGCACTCGGCGGCGCTCCAGGCCCTCGGCTCGTCCCGCTTCCACGCGGTGGCCGACGCCGTCGCCGTCCTGGCGTCCGAGGTACCGCTGGCGCCGGTCGCGGGCGCGCCCGCCGCCGAGATCCTGGCGGCGCCCCGGAGCGCGGCCGAACGCAGGCTGCTCGACGCGGTGTCCGCGCTGCCACTGGCGCGCGCCGCGCACCCGTACAACGCGGAGGCCCTGGTCCACGGCCTGGCCACCCCCTCCGACGGCGAGGCCCAGGACGCCCCGTGGCACCAGGTGCGGCTGCTGCTCAGACTGCACCGGTACGCCCAGGAGGTCCGGCGGAGCGGCGGCTCCCCGGACCCGGTGCTCGCCGAGGCGGGCCGCGCCCTGGACCGCCACCGCGAAGCGGCCGAGGCCGCGGCGGCCTCGGCGAACGCGGCCCGCACCCCGCGGATCGCCCCGGCGACGGCGTACGCGCTCGGCGTGCTGCACGCGGACCAGCGCCTCGAAGTGGAGGCGGCGCGCTACGAGTTCCAGCGGATCTGGCAGCGGACGGCGGTGAGCGCACCATGAGCGAGAGCACCGGCGCCCGTGCACGCACGGTCCTCGCGGCGGGGTGCGTGCTCTGGCGCAGGTCGCCCCACTCGGCCGACGGCACGGAGATCTGCCTGGTCCACAGGCCGAAGTACGACGACTGGTCCCACCCGAAGGGCAAACTGAAGCACGCGGAGGACGCCCTCGCGGGGGCACTGCGCGAGGTCCTGGAGGAGACGGGTCACCACTGCTCCCCCGGCGCGCGGCTCGGCACGGTCAGCTACCTCGTCAACGGCCGCCCCAAGGAGGTCGTCTACTGGGCGGCGGAAGCGACGGACGGCGCCTTCGAGCCGAACGACGAGGTGGACCGCGTCCTGTGGCTTCCCCCGCCCACGGCCCGCACCCGTCTGACCCAGCCCCGCGACCGCCTCCTGATCGACGCTCTTCTGGACTCACTGCCCGTGAAGAGCGCGCCGGAGTCATGACGCGCGCCCCTCACGGTCAGTTCCCGACCTCCTCCACGGAGGTCGGACCCAGCTGCTCGGCACTCGCGTACTCGGGCATCGTCATGGGCTTGTCGAACAGGAAGAACGACTGGTTCGTCCCGACCGTGAACTCGATGTACGCGCCGGTCGTGGCGTCGAAGCCGTAGTACGCGTTGCACATCGAGCCCGCCGAGTACACGCCGTCCATGCCCGGCAGCGCCACGACCACCTTGCCGGTGGACGAGCGCGGCGCTCCTGGGCGGCCTTGGAGTTGTAATCGTTGATCGACTCGATCCTCGACGCCGTCAGCGCCATGAGGGACTGGTCGATCTGCGTCTTCCGGGCCGCCGAGGCGGCCCCCCGCTGCTGCTTGAGCGCCTCGATCGTCCCCTCGGCGTTCTGCGCGGCCTCGCACAGATCGAAGAACTCCTGGTAGGTCGACTGCCGGAACGCACCGGACCCGACGGTGTTCTCCCGCTCCTCGGCCGCCCCCCGGAACGGCGCGGTGATCCAGCCCGCGCCCCCGAGGACGAACGTGGCGGTCACACCCACAATCGCCGGCGCGACGATCCCACCGATGATCCACTTGCTGACACGCACGCCCTCTCGCGCAACCCCCATCACCTTCCCTCTTCCACTCGACCGACGACCCACACCGGAGCCGGGCCCCGCCACCCACCCCCGTCGGCTGCGGAGCCTCGGCGCCGGGTCCTTCGAGTGTGAGCGCTCCTCAACGACCCGCCCATGGGAGGAAGTTGGAAGCCGGATGTAATTGCGCCCGCCGACCGCCGACCGCTAAGCGAGCGCCGGCCACGGCTCCGGAGGCGAGGAGGTGAAGAACCGGAGGATGCCGAGCAGCCGCGAGGCCGGGGGCGCCGTCCAGTGGCGTTCGCCCGGCACCGGGGCGGGGTCGCGCAGGCGGGCGAGGGCCCAGCCGAGGTGGTGGCGCAGGACGCGGGCCTCCCAGGCGTACGGGGCGTCGCGCCCGCCCCCGTCCCCGCCGCCGCCCTCCCGGTAGCCGTCGAGCATCGCCGGGACGCCCCGCAGCGGCGTCTTGGCGAACTCGACCGCCGGGTCCGCCCACATCGCGTCGCCCCAGTCGACGATCCCCGTGAGCGCGAGCCTCCCCCGTCCCGGCCCGGCCACTGGACTCACCAGCAGGTTCTGCGGCGCGATGTCGCCGTGCACCAGGACGCGCGGCAAGGCGCCGGGGATCCGTTCCGCGAGGCGGTCGAACCAGCCGCGCAGCCAGCGCGCCGCCTCCGCGTCGAGCATGCCGTCCCCCAGCAGGCCGTCGACCAGCCGGTGCGGGGCGCCGGCGTCGGGGTCGTACTCCACCGGAACACCGGTCAGCTCCCCCACGACCTCAGGAGTCAGCGCGTGCAGCCGCGTCAGCTCGCGCCCCACCTCCCGGAAGACGTCCCCCGCGCCCGCGCCGATCCCGTCGTGACCCGCGAGGTCCGCGAGGTCCGTGCCCGGCACGCGCTCCAGCACCATGTACGGCACGTCCGCGTCCGTACGGCTGTCGTCGAAGGTCACGAGCGCCGGCGTACGCACCCCGGCGGCCCGCGCGACCGGGATGACCGCCGCCTCCTTCACCAGGTCGGCGACGAAGGCCTCCGTACGCGGAACTCGCAGCACCAGGTCCGGACCGAGGAGATACGCCCGGTTCGCGACCCCCGACGCCATCGGGCGCACTTTCTCGGCCGGCACGCCGTGTCGGGCGCCGATCGCGGCCGGAGCCGCACCAGGCTGTCCGTCACGGTTCACCTCCCGTTCACTCCCATCCGTCAGCCACTTCACCTGATCTGCCTAATTTCGGCCTTACACGGTGACCGGCACACCGCCGGGCCCACCACCTCGACGCACGCCGCCGTAGAAGTG
This sequence comes from Streptomyces sp. S4.7, assembly GCF_010384365.1. Classification (NCBI taxonomy): domain Bacteria; kingdom Bacillati; phylum Actinomycetota; class Actinomycetes; order Kitasatosporales; family Streptomycetaceae; genus Streptomyces; species Streptomyces sp. S4.7. The sequence goes on from NZ_CP048397.1 coordinate 3,433,587, forward strand.
CGCATACCCGCACACAGGCGGCTTCTGGAAGGAACACCCGAAGTGAAGCTTCAGCGCAAGAACCGGCTGCGCGCCACCGCGCTCGGTGCTCTCGCCGTCTCCGGCGCCCTGGTTCTCACGGCGTGCGGCTCGGACGACAACACGGAGAGCACCGGCTCCGGCGACAAGACAGCCGCCGCCGCCTCGAACATCAAGTGTGACGACGCCAAGGGCCAGGTCCTTGCCGCCGGATCGAGCGCCCAGAAGAACGCGATGGACCTCTGGGTCAAGAACTTCCAGCAGGCCTGTTCGGGCATCGAGATCAACTACCAGCCGATCGGTTCCGGCGGTGGCATCACCAAGTTCACGCAGGGCCAGGTCGCCTTCGCGGGCTCCGACTCCGCCCTGAAGCCCGAGGAAGTCACCGCCTCGGAGAAGATCTGCAAGGGCGGCAAGGGCATCAACCTCCCGATGGTCGGCGGCCCCGTCGCCATCGGCTTCAACGTGCCCGGCGTCGACAGCCTCGTCCTGGACGCCCAGACCCTCGCCAAGATCTTCGACTCGAAGATCAAGAAGTGGGACGACAAGGCGATCGCCGACCTCAACCCCGACGCCAAGCTGCCGAGCACCGCGATCCAGGCGTTCCACCGCTCGGACGAGTCGGGCACGACGCAGAACCTGAACAAGTACCTGAAGGCCGCCGCCCCGGCCGAGTGGAACTACGACGACAGCTCGAAGTCGTGGGAGGCCAAGGGCGGCCAGGCCGCCAGCGGCTCCTCCGGCGTCGCCTCCAGCGTCAAGGACACCGAAGGCGCCATCGGCTACTTCGAGCTCTCCTACGCGACCGCCGGCGACCTGACCACGGTCAAGGTCGACACCGGCGCCGGCGACCCGGTCGAGGCCACCACGGAGAACGCCTCCAAGGCCATCGCCGCCGCCAAGGTCAAGGGCACCGGCAACGACCTGGCCCTGGAGCTCGACTACGCCACCAAGGCCGAGGGTGCCTACCCGATCATCCTGGTGACGTACGAGATCGCCTGCGACAAGGGCAACAAGGCCGAGACCCTGCCCAGCGTCAAGGCGTTCCTCAACTACACCGTCAGCGACGAGGGCCAGAAGGTCCTGAGCGAGGCCGGCTACGCGCCGCTCCCGACCGAGATCGCGGCCAAGGTCCGCGAGATCGTTCCCACCCTGTCCTGACCCCCGGACGTGGCCGGTCCCGCCGAGCGGGACCGGCCACGTCTTCCGGTGCACCGCCGCCAGGAGCCGTCACCCGGCTCCGCAGACCGGAGAAACGATGGATACAGCAAGCGCAACCACGAACGCCCCTCCACCCCCACCGCTCGAGGACCAGGGCGCGCCCAAGGGGAAGAAGCAGCCCGGCGACCGGATCTTCCTGGGCCTGTCCCGGGGTTCCGGCATCACATTGCTGGTCATCATGGCCGCGATCGCCGCGTTCCTCACCTATCGCGCGATGCTCGCGATCTCCAAGGACGAGACGAACTTCCTCACGACCTTCGAGTGGAACCCGCAGGGCGACCCGCGGTCCTTCGGTATCGCCGTACTCGCCTTCGGCACCGTGGTCAGCTCGATCATCGCCATGGTGATAGCCGTCCCGGTCGCCATCGGCATCGCGCTCTTCATCTCGCACTTCGCGCCCCGCAGGCTCGCCGCCCCGATCGCCTACCTGGTCGACCTGCTGGCAGCCGTACCGAGCATCATCTACGGCCTGTGGGGCGCCGTCTTCCTCGTCCCGTACCTCGACGGCCTCAACAAGTGGCTGAACGAGTACTTCGCCTGGACGTACATCTTCGAGAAGACGAACGAAGGAGTCGCCCGCAACCTGTTCACCGTGGGCATCCTGCTGGCGATCATGATCCTCCCCATCATCACCAACGTCATCCGCGAGGTCTTCCTCCAGTCGCCGAAGATGCACGAAGAGGCCGCACTGGCCCTCGGTGCCACGCGCTGGGAAGTCATCCGGATGTCGGTCCTGCCGTTCGGCCGCTCCGGCATCATCAGCGCCTCGATGCTCGGCCTCGGACGCGCGCTGGGCGAGACGATGGCCGTCGCCGTCGTCCTGTCGCCGAGCTTCCTCTTCTCGGGCCATCTGCTCGACGCGGGCGGCGGCACCTTCGCGCAGAACATCGCCGCGAAGTTCAACGAGGCCGACGGCTTCGGCCGCGACGCCCTGATCGCCTCCGGCCTGGTCCTCTTCGTCATCACACTGCTGGTCAACGGCGCGGCCCGCGCGATCATCGCCCGCCGCAAGGAGTACTCGGGGGCCAACGCATGAGCCACACGCTGCAGGACGAGCGGCCCGCGGTCGCCGAGCCCCGGGGCTCGCTCTCGCACGCGCGCATGCCGCGCTGGGCCCCCGCGGCCATCGCCGCCGGCTCCCTGGCGCTGGGCTGGCTGATCGGCGAGACGGCGGGACTGGAGAGCAAGGCCCAGTGGGCCCTGCTCGCCGCGCTGATCTTCATCGGCGGTACGTATCTGATCACCGCCAAGGTCGAAGGCAGCCGCCAGGGCAAGAACCAGGTCGCGACCAGCCTCGTCTGGGTCTGCTTCGTCCTGGCCGTCATCCCGCTGCTCTCGCTGGCCTGGACCACCGTCAGCAAGGGCGCGTCGGTCGTCGACGGGTACTTCCTGAGCCACTCGATGAGCGGACTCCTCGACACGGACGAGGGCGGCGGCATCTACCACGCGCTGCTCGGCACCATCGAGCAGGTCGCCATCGCCGCCGTGATCGCCACCCCGATCGGTCTGCTGACCGCCGTCTACCTCGTCGAGTACGGGCGCGGGAAGCTCGCCCGCGCCGTCACCTTCTTCGTGGACGTGATGACCGGCATCCCGTCGATCGTCGCCGGTCTTTTCATCCTGGCGACGTGGAACCTGATGCTCGGCTTCGGCCCGTCCGGATTCGCCGGCGCCCTGGCGCTCTCGATCCTGATGATGCCGGTGATCGTCCGCTCCACCGAGGAGATGCTGAAGCTCGTCCCGAACGAACTGCGCGAGGCATCGCTGGCGCTGGGCGTGCCCCAGTGGCGCACGATCCTCAAGGTGGTCCTGCCGACCGCGATCGGCGGCATCACCACCGGCGTGATGCTCGCGATCGCGCGCATCACCGGTGAGACCGCGCCCGTGCTGCTGCTCGTCTTCGGTACGAAGCTCATCAACCCGAACCCGTTCGAAGGCGCCCAGTCGTCACTGCCGCTGTACGTGTACGAGCAGTACGCGGTCGGCACCAGCGCCTCGGTCGAGCGCGCCTGGGGCGCGGCACTCGTCCTGATCGTCTTCGTCATGCTCCTCAACCTGGTGGCGCGCGGCATCGCCCGCTGGAAGGCCCCCAAGACCGGCCGCTGAGGCCCCGAAATCCGGCTCCGCCGAGCGGGGTCACGCAGAAAGCAGTGATTGAAGATGGCCAAGCGAATCGACGTCAGCGGCCTGACCGCGTACTACGGCAACCACCGGGCGATCGACGACATCTCCATGACCGTCGAGCCCCGCTCCGTGACGGCCTTCATCGGCCCGTCCGGCTGCGGCAAGTCCACGTTCCTCCGCACCCTCAACCGTATGCACGAGGTCACGCCCGGTGGCCGCGTCGAGGGCAAGGTCCTGCTGGACGACGAGAACCTGTACGGCGCCAATGTCGACCCGGTCGCGGTGCGCCGCACGGTCGGCATGGTCTTCCAGCGGCCCAACCCGTTCCCGACCATGTCGATCTTCGACAACGTCGCGGCCGGCCTGCGGCTCAACGGCAAGTACCGCAAGAACGAGCTGGCGGACGTCGTCGAGAAGTCCCTCAAGGGCGCCAACCTCTGGAACGAGGTCAAGGACCGCCTCAACAAGCCCGGTTCCGGCCTCTCCGGCGGCCAGCAGCAGCGACTGTGCATCGCCCGCGCGATCGCGGTGCAGCCTGACGTCCTGCTGATGGACGAGCCGTGCTCGGCGCTCGACCCGATTTCCACGCTCGCGATCGAGGACCTGATCGGCCAGCTCAAGGAGCGCTTCACGATCGTCATCGTGACGCACAACATGCAGCAGGCGGCGCGGGTCTCCGACCGTACGGCCTTCTTCAACCTGTCGGCCGTGGGCCAGCCCGGCAAGCTCATCGAAATAGACGAGACGGAGCGGATCTTCGCCAACCCGTCCGTACAGGCGACCGAGGACTACATCTCCGGCCGCTTCGGATAGGCCTCGGCGCCCCAAGCCGTCCTGCGGTGCTGCATGGCGGTGCCACCGCAAGGCGAAGGGCCCGCCCCCTCTCCCAGGGGGCGGGCCCACTCTTGTGTCCTTGGTGTCCTAGGTGTCCGGCGGGTCGGGCTCAGCCGAAGGCCAGATTCACAATCCAACTGTGCCGCCCCGGGGGACAACCCCCGGACCCCCGGCCGAAAAACCGGGCCCCACCGGCCCCGGCCTCAGCCGAAGGCCAGATTCACAATCCAGAAGCTGACCGCCGCGACGAGCGCCGCCGCCGGCATCGTGATGAACCAGCCCAGGATGATGTTCTTCGCCACACCCCACCGCACCGCGTTCACCCGCTTCGTCGCGCCGACGCCCATGATCGCCGAGGTGATGACGTGTGTCGTCGAGATCGGCGCGTGGAAGATGAACGCCGAGCCGAACATGATCGACGCGCCCGTCGTCTCCGCCGCGAACCCCTGCGGCGGATCCAGCTCGATGATCTTGCGGCCCAGCGTCCGCATGATGCGCCAGCCGCCCGCGTACGTACCGAGCGAGAGCATCACCGCGCAGGCGATCTTCACCCAGATCGGGATCTCGTCGCCCTGACCCTCGACATCGGCGATGACCAGCGCCATCACCACGATGCCCATCGTCTTCTGCGCGTCCTGGAGTCCGTGCCCGAGCGCCATGCCGGCCGCCGAGACCGTCTGCGCTATCCGGAATCCGCGCTTGGCCTTGTGCGGGTTGGAGTGCCGGAACATCCACATGATGCCGACCATCACCAGATAGCCGATGACCAGGCCGACGATCGGCGACAGGAACATCGGGATGACGATCTTCTCCAGCACCCCGGTCCAGATCACCTCGGTCCCGCCGGCGAGCGCCGCGCCCACCATGCCGCCGAAGAGCGCGTGCGACGAGGAGGACGGCAGGCCGTAGTACCAGGTGACCAGGTTCCAGACGATCGCCCCGACGAGCGCGGCGAAGAGGATCCCCATCCCTCGCTGCCCGTGCGGCGTGGCGATCAGCCCTTCGCTGACGGTCTTGGCGACCCCTTGGCCGAGAAACGCCCCTGCGAGATTCATCACCGCGGCCATCGCCAGCGCGGCGCGCGGCGTCAGCGCCCGCGTTGACACCGATGTCGCGATGGCGTTCGCGGAGTCGTGGAAGCCGTTGGTGTACGTGAAGCCGAGCGCGACTCCGATGGTCACGATCAGGGCAAAGGTGTCCACGTGGTTCAGGACTCCTTGACCGCGATCGTCTCCACCGTGTTCGCGACGTGCTCGAACGCGTCGGCGGCCTCCTCGAGCACGTCCACGATCTGCTTGAGCTTCAGGACTTCCATGGCGTCGTACTTACCGTTGAAGAGCTGGGCGAGCAGCTTGCGGTGGATCTGGTCGGCCTGGTTCTCCAGGCGGTTGACCTCGATCCAGTACTCGGTGAGGTTGTCCATCGTGCGCAGGTGCGGCATCGCCTCGGCGGTCAGCTCCGCCGCCCGGGCCAGCACCTCGATCTGCTGCTCGACGCCCTTGGGCAGCTCCTCGACCTGGTAGAGGACGACCAGGTCGACGGCCTCCTCCATGAAGTCCATGATGTCGTCGAGGGACGAGGCGAGGTTGTAGATGTCCTCGCGGTCGAACGGTGTGATGAACGAGGAGTTCAGCTGGTGGAAGATGGCGTGCGTGGCATCGTCCCCCGCGTGCTCCGCCGCGCGCATCCGTTCCGCGATCTCGGCTCTCGCGGAGGAATCCGCTCCGAGCAGTTCCATGAGGAGCTTGGAGCCCGTGACGATGTTGTCCGCTGACGCGGCGAACATGTCGTAGAAGCTCGTCTCCCTGGGGGTCAGACGAAAGCGCACGGGGGATCCTCGGTTTACATCGGGTTCGGTCAGGCTGATGCTAAGCGCATCATCCGGCCACGGCTAACCGGCGTCCATCAGTGTGCTGCATGGGACACGACGATCATGACGTGCCCCTGCCCGTACGCGCGCGACTGGGTACCATATACCTACCTGGGGTATTTACTACCCTTTCGGACATCCATCACGAACACCCCCACCAGGAGGACGCCATGACGACCACCGAGGCGGCCGGCGCGGCGACCGGCGACGCCACCTCCGGCCCGGCCACGGCGGCCACCACCGTCGGCGACGAGATCGTCACCGATCACGACCGCGGTGTGCACGGCTACCACAAGCAGAAGGACGAGCACCTCAAGCGGCTGCGCCGGATCGAGGGCCAGATCCGCGGACTCCAGCGGCTCGTCGACGAGGACGTCTACTGCATCGACATACTCACGCAGGTCTCGGCCTCCACGAAGGCGCTCCAGTCCTTCGCGCTCCAACTGCTGGAGGAGCATCTGCGGCACTGCGTCGCGGACGCGGCGGTCAAGGGCGGCGACGAGATCGACGACAAGGTGCAGGAAGCAACGAAGGCGATCGCGCGCCTGCTGCGTACCTGACGGGCGGGCGGGGCGCCGGGCGGTCCGGCCGACGGGCGGGCCACGGCCCGCGCCACCCGGCCCAGTGCGCACGCCGGCACTCAAGCTCAAGCTCAGCGGCAGGACGATCTCTCGCCGCGCTCCACGCCCACCTTCAGCACTTCGTCGATCCGGTCCGGGCTGAGCCGTTCACCGTCCGCGGCCGACGCCGCGATCATCAGCTCTCCGCAGAGTTCGATCTCGGCGAGGGCCACGTGGTCCTGGACGGTCGGCGTGCGCAACAGAGCCACGTGCGTTCACCTCTTCCTGCCGGTGTCGTCTTCCTGGCGGTGTCGACTGCCGACTTCCTAGGGTATGGAGGGTGAGACGTGGCGCGCATGGCACGTCCGGACCATTTACACCTTGATCTTCCCGGTGAAGATCTGGTCCTTCGGGGGGAGCCGTACCCCGACGGCGACCCCGAACTCGTACAGCAGCGTGGTCGAGGCGACGGCCACCGTACGGCCTTGATTCGGGTAGCTGAACTGGTGCCGGACCTTGCGGAGCCGCCCCTCCTCGTCCAGATAGGCATCGAACGGCACGACGTCGTCCGCGAACCCCCGCGCCGCCGCGGCCAGCGCCTCGCGCGCGTACGGCGCCGCCTGCTTCGCCGCCCGCCCGATGTCGGTGACACCCCGGTAGTGCGAGACGCGCACGCCGGCCAGCTCCTGCTCTCCGACGTGGACCACGTCCTTCGCCGCGCGCAGCAGTTCGGCGGCGGTCAGCGGATCGGTCGCCCCGCCGGTGACCAGATTGCCGTCCGCGAGGGTGGTCGAGTCGAGCATGACCCACTTGTCCTCGGGCACCCCGGCGCCCCGGTTCTTCATGTACAGGGTCGAGGGCGCCAGCAGCTCCGCGATCGGCCGGTGTTCGTCCGCGCCGGCCGGGTCCTTCGGCAGTACGACCGAGAGCCGCCCCATCCGCTTCCGGAAGTCGTAACCGCCTTCGCCCCTGATGGTGACGCGCGTCCCGCCGGTCGCCATCACCAGCGAGGTCCGCGCCTTGGAGCTGCCCGCCTCGGCCAGTACGTCCGCGGCCCCGCGCACCGCCGCCGGATCACCTAGGGGCCGGTCGTCGGCCATGGCTCCCTCGCTTCCGGAACAACCGGTGCTCGTGGCCACGACCCCCGCCGCCGTCACGGCGGCGGCGACCATCGCCACGCCCCTGCGCCTGTGTTGCCGCACCACCATCGCCTGCCAACCCCAACGCCCAGCCGTTGCTTGTCCGAGAGCCCGCCCTGCCCCCATAACGACGTCTCGCGCGCGTCGTCACGCGCCACCCCTACCGGTGGGCGAACGCGCGAGTACGGTGGGAAGGTGCGCGACCAAGAGACCTCGGACCCGCCCACCGCCCCCCACGACCCCCGCGACTCGCTCGCTCCCCCCGTCTCTCCCGTCCCTCACCTCGCGTCGACCGTCGAGCGTGGCTCGTTCTCGCTGGCCCGCTGCACCTGCGGCTGGTCGGGACCAGCCAGACGTTCCCGCGACCGGGCGAGGACGGACGCCGCGTCCCATCAGGCGGCAGACTGACGTTCACCGACGTCACCCCGACGTCGCCGACGCGGGAGAGGGCGGGGGATCCGATGGAGCGGCGCACACTGCTGACCGGCGCGCTGGCCGTGGGCACGGTGGGCGCGGTGAGCGCGTGCACGGGCGACGGCGGTGGCGACGGAAAGGGGAACGGGTCCCCGGACTCCCCCGCGAGCCCCTCGCGTGACAGCCCGTCCGCCGCCCCGTCCGCCCCGTCCGCCCCTGCCCCCGGGCCGGCGGACTGGGGCGCGCTCGCCGAAGGGCTGGACGGCCGGCTCATACGGCCCGGGGACGGCGACTACGCGACCGCCCGCCAGCTCTACAACACGCGCTTCGACGATCTGAAACCGGCGGCCGTCGCGTACGTCGCGGGCGAGGACGACATCAGGGAATGCCTGGCCTTCGCCAGGAGGCACGGCACCCCCGTCTCGATCCGCAACGGCGGCCATTGCTACGCGGGCTGGTCCAGCGGCAACGGCCGCCTCGTCATCGACGTCTCCTCGCTCGACGGAGTCGGCGACGCCGCCTCGGACGGTGTGATCGGCGCGGGCGCCAAGCTCGTCGACGTCTACGGCGCGCTCTCCCCGAAGGGCCGTACGATCCCCGGCGGTTCCTGCGCCACCGTCGGCATCTCCGGACTCACCCTCGGCGGGGGTCACGGGGTCGTCTCCCGCGCGTACGGTCTGACCTGCGACAGCCTCACCTCGGCGACCGTCGTCACGGCCGACGGCAAGGTGCTCACCGCGGACGCAGAGAGGAACAAGGACCTCTTCTGGGCCCTGCGGGGAGCGGGCAACGGCAACTTCGGCGTCGTCACCGGGCTCCGCTTCCGTACCCACCCCGCCTCGACCGGCGTCGCCGCGAACCTCAACTGGCCGTGGTCCAGGGCCCGCTCCCTGCTCGCGGCCTGGCAGGAGTGGGGCCCCGACCAGCCGGACGAGATCTGGTCCTCGTTCCACGCCGCGGTCGGCGCGGGCGGCGGCGCCGACCCGACGGTCTCGATCTCCGCGTTCACACTCGGCACCGAGGGCGACCTCAAGAACGCCGTCGACAGGCTCGCCGACCGCGTGGGCGCCTCGGCGAGCCTCGTCTCGCTGCGCCCTGGCGGCTACCAGGAGGCGATGCTCGCGTACGCCGGCTGCGCCGGACTGAGCGACGACCGGTGCCGGCTGCCCGGCACGACACCGGGCCGCGGGAAGAACGGCGCGCTCCAGCGCGAGACGTACGCCGCGGCCTCGGACTTCTTCGACCGGTCACTGCCGTCGGCGGGCATCGGCACCCTGCTGTCCGCCGTGGAGGACTTCAGCCGGATCACGGTGGCCGACGGCGCGGGATCGGGCACGATCACGCTCACCGCGCTCGGCGGCGCGATCAACCGCGTGGACCCGCTCGCGACGGCCTTCGTGCACCGCGGCTCCCGGATGCTCGCGCAGTACGTGGCGTCGTGGCGCCCCGGCACGCCCGGCACGGAGCAGCGGGCATGGCTGAGGAACAGCCGGGGCGGGCTGCGGAGGCACGCGTCCGGGGCGGCGTACCAGAACTACACCGACCCCGCGCTGTCGGACTGGCGCACGGCGTACTACGGCCCGGCGGCGGGACGGCTGAAGGCCCTGAAGGCGCGCTACGACCCGCAGCGGATGTTCGACTTCCCACAGGCGCTGTAGGGCCGCGCGCGGCCCGTCGCGGGGCCGGGGCTGCCCGCCCCGCCCGCCTACGCCGCGAGGTTGTTGTCGTCGGGCCGCTGCTCGGGGATGCCGAGCGGCCGGGTCCCCGGCGCCTCGGCGGCCCCGGCCCGGTCCGCCTTCCGCGCGGCACGCGACCGTACGAGCAGCCCCACCCGTCCCGAACGGCAGACCGCCGACACCAACGGGGTGAGCAGCGCCATGGCGAGCGGCGCGAGGAGCAGCACCACCGCCGTACCGAGGGCGAAGCCGCCGATCACATCGGTCGGGTAGTGCACACCCAGATAGACGCGGGAGAAGCCCTCGACCAGCGCGAGCCCGATCGCGGCGAGCCCGAACCCGCGGTGCGCGACGAAGATGCCCGCGCCGAGGGCCATCGCCAACGTCGCGTGGTCGCTCACGAAGGAGAAGTCGGTCTTGCCGGCGACCAGGACGTCGAGCCCCCGGTGGTCGACGAAGGGACGCTCGCGGCCGACGAACTCACGGATCGGGATGTTGATCAGCAGCGCGACTCCGGCGGCGAGCGGCGCCCAGAGCAGCCCGGCGACCGCGGCCACCGAATCCTCGGCCGACCCGCGCCTGCGCACGCTCCACCAGCAGCAGAGCGCGACGAGGACGAGGGCGAACATGATCCCGTACTCGCCGACGAACTCCATGCCGCGGTCGAACCAGCCGGGGGACGACTTCGTCAGCCCGTTGATGTCGTAGAGCAGGCTGACGTCGGGGTTCGACCCATCGATCGCGAGTCCAGCCATGTGCTGCGGCCCCTTGCCTTGTCGCCCACCACGACACGCCTCCGGGCGTGTCGCTTCCACCAACCCCCGTGGTGCATGCGGTCAGTGCTGCGCGATCAACGCCACAGCCCCAGTCCAGGGAACGGCCTGATACCCCTCCAGGTTCCAGTCTTCACCGGACGATCTCCAGGACGTTATCGAAGAGTGACACATCGTCCCAGCTCAGAGGGGTGAACGAACGGATAATTCCGGCCACGCGGGCCCTCGCGGGGACCGGACTCCACCCTTCCGGACGTCAACCCTTCGCCACCCTCACACTCCGTCGGACCGACGCCCCGTCAGCCTCTTCACCCGCCGGAGTTCCGCTCGCTGGGCAGATCGGTCGGCAGCGATTTCGCGCCGTCTTCGGTGACCCGCGTCGCACCGAAGTAGTCGGGCGTATCGATTTTGTCGAACCGGATCACGGCCCCGGTGTAGGGAGCGTTGATCATGTACCCGCCACCGACATAGAGCCCGACGTGCCGGATGGCCCGCGAGTTGGTGAGGTCGTCGGAGAAGAACACCAGGTCACCGGGGTTCAACTCGTCGCGCGAGGGATGCTCGCCGGCGTTGTACTGATCGTTGGCGACTCGCGGCAACTCGATCCCCACGGACCGGTAGGCGGCCTGCGTCAGCCCGGAACAGTCGAACCGCCCCTGCTGCTCGGGGGTCCCGTTGCCGCCCCACAGATACTTCGTACCGAGCTTCTGCTGCGCGTAGTAGATGGCACTGGCGGCCTGCCGGGAGGGCTCGACGCGGCCGACGGGGCGGGCGAAGCTCTGCTGGAGGGTCGTGATGACCTTCACGTAGTTCTGCGTCTCGGCGTACGGGGGGACGCCCCCGTACTTGATGACCGCGTACGCGCCCGCGTTGTACGCCGCGAGCATGTTCTTCGTCTGATCGCCCGGCACATCGTCGACGTAGCCCGCGAGTTTGCAGTCGTACGTGGCCGCCGAAGGGATCGCGTCCTCCGGGTCCCAGACGTCGCGGTCGCCGTCCTTGTCCCCGTCCACACCGTGCGCCGCCCAGGTCCCCGGGATGAACTGCGCGATGCCCTGCGCCTGCGCCGGGCTCACGACGTCGGGGTCCCAACCGCTCTCCTGGTACAACTGCGCGGCGAGCAGCGCGGGATTGATCGCGGGGCAGAGATTGCCCCACTCCTGCACCAGCCGCTGGTACTTGGCCGGAACCGCGCCCTTGGCCAGCGCGACCGCCCCGCCACCACCCGCACCACCGGCGAGCCCGGCGGCGGCGGAGTACGTACCCACGACGAGCAGCGCGATGAAACCCAGGCTCAGCCCGAGCCCGATCCCGCCGGCCACCCAGAATTTACGCACCCCTCAACCCTCCCCCATCCGGGACACGTTCACCGCCATTTTCCCGCCTGTCGTGTCGGTGCTATCCGGACACGACAGCACGCGTCACGGCGACTCCCCTGGAACGACTGTCCCACAGGGACGACGGCCGGGCCCTACGGACCTGACGGCGACTCAGGTACGGGGTGGGGGTGAGGGGGCGGACCAGAAGTCGTCGTGGATGTCGGGACGCTGGGGGTAACCGCCTTCGCGGTGCGGTGTGTTCGGCGGGGTCTTGGGATCGGCGACGTCCGACTCCGCGAAGCAGGGGGTGGTGATGGAGAAGAAGAACTGGCCTTCGCCGGCGACGGCGACCCTCATGCGGAAGCCCTCAGGCGTCGACGCGTACATGGCGGGCAACTCTTCACTCGCCCGCACACTCGTGACCTCATAGCCGCGGCCTTTCCAGTTGCGCTCCACAACGCCGAGCAGGCTCCCGCGCCGCTCCTTCGAAACTACGGTCATGACCGCGATCCGGCGCTTCACGGAACCGGTACCGGGCACATCGCTGCAACGACTGTCGATCGAAGGTCCGTGGTTCCACCGCAGTTCCGGCCTGACCCCATTCAGAGTCATCAGCATGATGGAGTCAGCCTGGACGGCAGCCTCTTGCATATCCACGCCCAACGCCTTTCTTTCTTCGCTTCCACCGCCGCCTGGCATCGCACATCGGGCCGCCAAGCAGATCAGAAGCAGGATGCCCGCAAATCGAAGATTCCTCACCGATGCTCCTGACCAGTGACCAGGCGACCTTGTCCGGTAACGATCAGCGCGATGTTGTCGGCGGACTCTTCGTCCTTGTCCGGATCGAAATAGTTGGAGTGAGCCGTCACCCCGCCCATATCCAGAACCGGCCTCGGCCCGTCCTCCACCCTGAACCTCCTCGCTCCGAAATCCTCGTGCGCCGGATCCGTGCCGAACCAGATCTCGCTCTTCTCCGTCTGCGCGTCCTGTGCGAAGTACGCCACCGCCGCCCCGCCCGCCCCGCCGACCGCCGCGCCCACCGGGCCTCCCAGTGCCGCTCCCACCGAGGCGCCTCCCAGCGCGCCCATCCCCATGCCCTGGGCCTCGCCCTTCGCGGGCATTCGCGTCACCGGGTCGTTCTCCGCCGCGCCCACGTACACGTGTCCTCTCCCCACTCCCAGATCGGCCGCGGAATCCGCGCCCGTCCCGGGGCTGCCCACCAGCACGATGTCGTCCACTCCCGGAATACCCCCGTCCCGCTGGGCGGCCTGGCCCACCGTGAGGGAGCCGTACGAGTGGCCGACTGCCGTCAGGTGGGGGTTCTCGTGGTGGTTCGTGGCCGCGATCCCCGACATGAATTCGCCGTACGCCGACGCACCCGCCTCCGCGTTGTCCGTGAACATCACGTCCGTATTCCCCGTGATGTCGTCCACCGAGAGCTGCGGCGCGTCATAACCCAGCCACACGATCGACGCCGTCGACGAGTCGTACTCGGCCGCACCCACCAATGTGTCCCTCGCCCGCTTCAGGTCGTTCTCCGCGAAATCCTCGTCAAGTCCCGTCCCCAGCCCCGGCACATACGCCGACACATTTCTCGCCGTATCCGGATTCCCGTACGACACGATGGCCCGCCCGTTCCCCTCGTCCCCGATCCCCAGCAGGAACATCGGCGGATGCCCGCCGGCCCTCAACTGCTCGTCGATGGATCTCAGCCCCGCCAGCATCGTCCGCGACCCGTCGTCGTCCGCGCCCGCCAACTTGCCCATCAACAGCACCAAGTTGTCGCGGTTCGCCGCGTCGCGTACGGCGGCCGGGATGCCGTCCAGGTTGCCGATCGTGTCCGGGTGGACCGCCAGGTACTCCTCCCTCCGTTCCTCCGTCAGGCCCTGCCACCAGGCCAGGCGTTCCCCGGCCGTCGCGTCGAGGGGGATCGCCGCCCTGAGGTAGTCCGCCGTGAGCGCGCGTACCGCCGTCGCGTCGGCGCTCGCGTCCGTCCACATCGCGTCCGTGACGGTGAGGCCGTCCTGGGCGATCAGCTTCCGCAGTGTCCGCGTGTACCGCGCGTCGATCTCCGCCGCGTCGCTCAGCGCGCGGGCGATCCGGTCCGCGATGTCCTGCGCCTTCGCCGCGAGGGGGTTCGGGCTCGTGAACCCCGACGGCAGGGCGGTGAGCGGGTACGCGCGGCCGGCGGCCGTACCTCCCCGCAGCGTCTCCTTCGTGAGCGGGTCCTCCCCGGCGTCGGGGTAGCTCACCGACCCGTCGGTCCGCACCGTGAGCCTCAGGCCCGCCGCCTCGTCCAGCGCCTCCCGGAGATTCCGCTGCGAGCCGCGCAGGTCCTGGGCGAGGCTGTTCAGCGTCGTACGGACCAGCCCGCACTCCGAGTAGATGTACTGGAAGTTCCGTCCCAGCTCCCTCAGCCGCCCGGCCGCCGCCCGCGCCGCCTCGCCCTCCTGGGTCTCGGTCAGACCCGTGAGGAGCTGCTTGTCGATGCGGTCGCGGGACGCGTCCGCGCGGTTGCTCGCCTTGCCCCAGCCGTCCGCCGCGCCCTCCAGCTCGGCGCATCTGACGTCCCGTAACTGCGCCCAGGTCAGCCCGCCGCCCCTCACCGGCCGACGCTCGCGCCGCCCGCGACCGCTCCGGCAGCCGCGCCAGGTCCCGCGTCGACCCCCGCCAGGGCCGACCTGACCGCGGCGTCGTGCTCGCCCTGCGTCCCGGCCACCGCGCGCAGGCGGCCCGCCAGGCTCCCGCACTCGTCGCGGGCTGCCTCGATGCGCCGTTCCCAGGACGTACGTACGGTGGCCAGGGCCGCGAGGGCGCTCAGCCCCTCCCCGCAGCCGGCCACGCCCTCGTGCGCCGTTGCGAACTCCGCCTTCACGTACGCCATCTGCGTACGCATCGCCTCGGCCCCGCCCGCCGCCCGGGTCCACGGTCCGTCGCTGTGCCTCAGCCGCTCACCCGACACCGCGCCCGAAGTCCCCTGCCCCGCACCCGCCTCGTCGGCCAACGCCCGCAAACCGCCCGAATAGCCCGCCATGCCATCCGCCCCTGTCCTCTGTTGTCCGGGATGTCGCGTGGCACTGTCCCAATCCGGGACGGGGCGGATACCGCACGGCGGGGAGAGGAAGAGGCCGGTCGCGGGGCCGGGGGAGGGCGGGAGGCCCGTCCCCCGTTGGCATCGGCCGCGACCGGCAACAGCGCGGCGGCCCTGGCAGGTTCACCCGTACGGTGTGCCCGCCTCCGGGCCGCGGGCGGCGCACGGATGGCGCACGGACGCAGAACCGCGGCGGGCTCAGGAGTGCACAACGCCCAATCATTGCCCGGAGTCACCCTGCGTGATACACAGAGTGACCGTACGCGTACTCGCCCACTCCGGTTCATGACGCAGGTCAGGGCGGTCGGATCGGTCAAACGTGCGGGGATCGGGTAAAGAGACCCGCCAAGTCGGCATACGAGGGCGGTTCCATCAGCGAAGATAGAAGGCGATCCGTGCCCGCCGGGCGCGGGCACCTAACAACCCAACAGGGGCGGTGAGTTGCATGGACGTGGAAGCCGAGAAGGGCGACATCAACACCATCATCGGTGGTATCGCTCCGAGCTGGGGACCCTTCGGGAACCTCGGCACCGAGGCGCGCGTCATTGTCCAGGTGGTGATGGCCGTCGCCATCCTGCTCTGTCTCGCCATCGCGATCTGGGGTGCCGCCAAGCAGCGCATCGGCGCGACCGCGCTGCGGGACACCTTCAGCGCGGAGCAGGGCAAGGGTCTGATCGTCGCCGGACTGACCGGCGTCTTCATCATCGGGTCGCTCGGCACGGTCTTCACGATTGTGTACGGGATGGCTGTTTAGCGTCACACCGGTCCGGTCCGCGCCGGGTACGCCCGGCCCATCCCCAACACCATCCGTCCGTCGCGCCCATCCGCCGAGGTTGCGTCTCCCTGATGTCGAGTCACCACACCGCGCCCGCGCGGGAACCAGCACGGCTACCGTCGTGCTATGCGGCACCAAAAGCGCTGCCGCAAGCGGAAGTGCACACGGTTGAACCGGTCGAGGGGGCGGACGCGGCATGAGTTTCGGCGATGAGCACGGCCACGGGAGCGACCCGGGCCGCACGACGGACGGCGGCTTCGGCGGGATGGGCCAGACGCGGACGCGTCTGCCGGACGGCGGGGGCGGCGACGGGTACGGCGGCGGCCGCCGGCCCCAGCGCAGCTCGCGCTCGCTCGTGGCGGTGGTGGGTGTGGTGGTGCTGCTGATCGCAGCCATCGCGTTCGCGAACCGCGGGGGCGGCGACGACGACACGTCGGGAGCGGGCGGCGGCGACAGAGCCTCGGGCTCGGAACCGACGTCGGCGTCGGGGGTGAAGCCGGTGACGGGGAAGAACGGGGGAATTCCTTCGGGGTTCGCGAAGGATGAGCAGGGGGCGGAGAGTGCGGCGGCGAATTACGCGGTGGCGCTCGGCTCCGTCGGAATGTTCACCGCCGACTCCCGGCAGGAGATCGTCCGCGCCACCCACGATCCCGCTGCCGTCGACGCGCTCCTCGCCCAGCTGGACGAGGCCTACTCCCCGGCCTTCCTCAAGAACGTCGGCCTCAATGACGACGGCAGCGCACCGAGCGGACAGACGTTCGTGTCCAGGACGATGCCCGTCGGTACCAAAGTGACCGAGATGAACGGGGACACGGCCACCGCCGAGGTCTGGTGCACCGGTCTCGTCGGATTGGCCGGCGAGGGTTCCACGAAGCCCGTGACCGCCACCTGGTTCACCATCACCGAGAAGCTCAAGTGGGTCGGTGACGACTGGAAGATCGTGTCCTCGACGCAGTCCGAGGGCCCGACACCGGTCAACGGTGACAACCGAGCCTCCTCCGCCGACGAGATCGCCAAGGCTACCGAGGGATACGGAGGCTTCACCTATGCGCGATAATCGCCGCTTCGGACTGTCCTCGCTCCTCGCCTCAGGGGCAAGTGCCTACGCGCTGGTCATGATGTCGGCCACGTGCTCGTCCGCGGAACCGTCCCCCACTCCGAGCCCCAGCGAGAGTGACAATCCCTGCGATCTCATCGTCGGACTCGCCAAGGACTACTGCGAAGACGGCGAACCCGGCAGCAGCAGCCGCAGCACCCCCAACGACCCCACCAGCGCCCTCGACCCCCTCACCTCCCTCGCGCGTGGCTGTGCCGACGCCGCCGCGTGGACCGTGGACACCCTCTCCAAGGCCGTGAAGGAGACCGCCACGGTCGACTTCACCAACACCGCCTTCCTCTCCCAGTACGCCGTCGTCTTCGCCGCCGCCACCATCCTCACCCTCATCCTCTGGCTCCTCGCCGTCGCCAAGCGCGCCATCCGCGGCGTCCCCCTGACAACCGCCGTCTCCGAGGCCATCGGGTTCCTCTGGCTGACCGTCCTCGCCTCCGCGTTCACGCCGCTCATCCTCTACACGCTCGTCTCCGCCACCGACGCCGTCACCGAGGTCATCGCCGGCGGGACCAGTGGGCAGACCGATGTGTTCTTCGGGACGTTCTCCGAGGCGCTGAAGAAGGACACCGAGATCGGCGGCGGGCCGATCATGCTGATCGTCGTGTCCCTCGTGACGATCCTCGCCGCCGGCATCCTCTATCTGGAGCTGTTCATCCGGGCGATCCTGCTCTACGTCGGCGCCCTCCTCGGCGTCGTCGTCTACGCCGGGCTCGTCGACAAGAACATGTGGGGGCACGTACGCCGCTGGGCCGGGCTCATGATCGCGGTCATCATGGTGAAGCCCGTCATCGTCATCGTCCTCGGCCTCGCCGGCGCGCTCACGTCGTCCGACGACGGGCCCGACTCGTTCTCGGCCGTCGTCTCCGGGCTCGCCATCATCCTCCTCGCGATCTTCGCCTCGGCCATGATCTACCGCTTCGTCCCCGGCTTCGGCGACGAGATCGCGAGCGCCCGCAGCAACGCCAAGCTGTCCACCGACGGCGGCCGGGCCGCCGCCGTGATCAGTTCGCCCGCCGGTGTCGTCTCGCAGGGCATCAAGACCCACAGCGGCCGGGGCGGTGGCGGCGAGAGCGGTGGCGGCGGTGCCCGGCCGTCCAACCCGGTCTCCGGCGGCGTCGCCGCCCACAGCAGCCGACCCTCCTCGGGCGGCGGCGGAGGAGGCGGAGGCGGCGTCCCCTCGCCCGCCCCCACCCCCCGCTCCAGCAGCCCCACCAGCGGCACCCCCCACAGCAGCCGCAGCAGCCTCGGCAATCGCGGAACCGGTAACAACAGCACAGGAGGTGGAGGGCGTTGACGACTCAGTCCCATCCGATCGCGCCCCGCCGCACGTATCTCATCGGCCGCGCGCGGCCGAACGCGATCGTCGGCAAGAACCGTGAGACCGGCGAGATCGCGCTGATCATCTTCGGCGCGTTCCTCGGCATGATGAGCGGGCTCATCGTCCCCGTCCTGTCCCTGCGGATCGTGACGCTGCTCGGGTTCCCGCTCCTCGCGCTGGCCGCGGTGTACGTGCCGTACAAGCACCGCACCGTCTACAAGTGGTTCGAGATCAACCGCAGTTACAAACGGACCCTGCGCAACGGCACCACCTACCGCTCCGCCGCCATGGAGTCCGGCACCGCCGCCGACGGCCGTGAGGTGGAGATCGGCCCGCCGCCCGGTATCGGGCGGATCAACTGGCTGGCCGCGCCCTTCGGGCCGGACGAGATCGCCGTACTGCTCCACGCCGACCGCCGCACCGTCACCGCCGCGATCGAGATCGAGGGCCCCGGCGTCGGCCTGCGCGACAGCGAGGACCAGGAGGCCCTCGTCGACCGCTTCGGCACGCTCCTCAAGCACGTCGCCAACGGGGACGGCTTCGTCACCCGCCTCCAGATGCTCGCCCGTACGCTCCCCGCCGACCCCGACGCGCACGCCAAGGACGTCGCCCAGCGCGGCGACTCCGCGTCCCCGGGCTGGCTCCAGGAGTCGTACGAGCAGCTCCAGTCCATGGTCTCGACCTCCAGCGAGCAGCACCGCGCCTACCTCGTGGCCTGTATGCACTACACCCGCGAACTGGCCTCCGAGGGCCACGCCATGGCCCGCGCCGCCCGCCAGGCCGCCGGCGGCAAGGGCGCCCGGCGCCGCAGGCTCGACAAGGACGCCGGGCTCGCCGTCGTCATGGCCCGTGAACTCACCGACATCTGCGCCCGTCTCGCCGAGGCCGACATCCGTGTCCGGCAGCCGCTCGGACAGGCCCGGCTGGCCTCCCTCGTGCACTCGATGTACGACCCGGACCACCCCATAGACCACATCCAGGCCATGACGAAACGAAACGCCTGGCCCGCCGAGCTGGACGCCGTGGAGCCCACGTACCTCCAGGCCAAGACCCGCGAGTCGTCCACCCGCGCCCCCTGGTGCCACTCCACGGCCTGGGTGAAGGAGTGGCCGATGACCCCGGTCGGCGTCAACTTCCTCGCCCCGCTGCTCGTCCACACGCCCGACGTGATCCGTACGGTCGCGGTCTGCATGGACCTGGAGCCGACCGAGGTCGCCATCGAGCGGATGCTCACGGAGAAGACGAACGACGAGGCCGACGCCAGCCGCGCCGCCAAGATGAACCGCACCGTCGACCCGCGCGACATCGCCGCGCACGGCAGGCTCGACCAGCGGGGTGAAGATCTCGCCAGCGGTGCGGCCGGGGTCAACATCGTCGGGTACATCACGGTGTCGTCCCGCTCGCCCGAAGCCCTGGCCAGGGACAAGCGGACGATCCGGGCGTCGGCCGGCAAGTCGTACCTGAAGCTGGAGTGGTGCGACCGCGAGCACCACCGGGCGTTCGTGAACACCCTGCCGTTCGCGACCGGCATCCGCCGATGACCGTCATCCAGAAGCCGACCGCCGCTGATAGGGGCCTGTGATGCGAGATCCCATGTCCGCCTTCACGGACGCCTTCACCACCTTCCTCTTCGGGAAGGTGGAGACCACCCGGCTGCCGGTCCGCACGTCCACCGGCCAGGCACAGGCCGTCTATCTGCCGACCGCGGCCCCCGGTCTCGGCGACTCGGGCGTCATCATCGGCCGCGAGGTCTACAGCGGCAAGGGCTACATCTACGACCCCTTCCAGCTGTACGGGCAGCAGCTCCCCGCGCCCCACTGGCTGGTCCTCGGCGAGTCCGGCAACGGCAAGTCGGCACTGGAGAAGACGTACGTCCTGCGGCAGTTGCGCTTCCGCGACCGACAGGTCGTCGTCCTCGACGCCCAGGGCGAGGACGGCGCAGGCGAGTGGAACCTCATCGCGCAGGAGCTGGGTATCACCCCCATCCGGCTCGACCCGATGGCGGCCCTGGACGGCGGCATCAAGCTCAACCCGCTCGACCCGGCGATCACCACGACCGGGCAGCTGGCCCTGCTGCGCACGATCATCGAGGTCGCGATGGGGCACGGCCTGGACGAACGCTCCGGCTTCGCCCTCAAGGTCGCGCACGCCTACGTCCACGCCACGATCGTCGAGCGCCAGCCCGTTCTGATGGACATCGTGGAGCAACTGCGCCACCCGGAGCCGGAGTCGGCCGAGGCGATGAACGTGGACATAGACGACGTACGGGCCTGGGGCCTGGACGTCGCCCTCGTCCTGGACCGGCTCGTCGACGGTGACCTGCGCGGCATGTTCGACGGCCCGACGACGGTCGGCATCGACCTCGACTCACCTCTCATCGTCTTCGACCTCTCGCACATCGACCGCAACTCGATCGCGATGCCGATCCTGATGGCGATCGTCGGCGTGTGGCTGGAGCACACCTGGATCCGCCCCGACCGGAAGAAGCGCATCTTCCTGGTCGAGGAGGCCTGGCACATCATCAACTCCCCCTTCGTCGCACAGCTCTTCCAGCGGCTCCTCAAGTTCGGCCGCCGGCTGGGGCTCTCGTTCGTGGCGGTCGTCCACCACCTCTCCGACGTGGTGGACGGCGCCGCCGCGAAGGAGGCCGCCGCCATCCTGAAGATGGCGTCGACCCGGACGATCTACGCGCAGAAGGCGGACGAGGCGCGCTCCACCGGCCAGGTGCTCGGGCTGCCGCGCTGGGCGGTCGAGATCATCCCGAGCCTGACGCCCGGTATCGCGGTGTGGGACGTCAACGGCAATGTCCAGGTGGTCAAACACCTGGTCAGCGAGGCCGAACGCCCACTGGTCTTCACCGACCGCGCCATGACGGAGAACAGCCAGGCGTCCGACGCCTCGGACGCCGCCGACGCCATGAACGGCGGGCTGCCCGACGACGTGAGAGCCGCCGAGTGGGAGGCCGAACAGCGCGCGATCCTGATGGAACAGCAGCGGCTGAACGCGTCCTCCGAGTCCACGGTGGCGTGAGCGGCATGGCGGCGGGAGGCGGGCCCGGACCCGGCGCACAGCGCGGGATCCCGGACGGTCTGATCCTCGGCGTGCTCGGCTTCCTGCTCGGGATCACCCTGTTCGTATGGACGGCGACAGGCCTCGCCGCGCTCTTCGCGCACGGCTCGTGGCCGGAATCGGTGACCTTCACGCGTACGCCGTCGGCGATAAGGCAGTTGGTCTCGGCGCCGCACGACCTGCCCGCCGCCTGGCCGGGCACCCCGGCGGACGAGCTCTCCGGATACGGCCTTTTCTGGGGCCTGTTCATCGGCGAGCTCATGGTGGCGGCCGTGCTGACGGTGTTCGTGCTGGGCGTGGTGGTCCGCTGGCGGGCGCTGCGTACGGTACGGCTCCGGGAACGCGCGCGTGCGCGTGCGCGGGAGCGGGCGCAGGGCCGCGGCGAAGCGGGCGCGGGCGTGAACGCGGATACGGGAGCCGAGGCGGAGCATGTACGGGAGGCTCCGGTCCCCGCGCCGACGCCTGCCCACGTCCCGGCCCCGGCCCCCGTTCCAGTGGAGCAGGCGGTCGAACAGGCCCCCGCCGCCGCGCCCGTACCCGTCCCCGCGCCCCGTACGGCCCCCTACGCCCACGTCCGCTACGGCGACCCCCGTACCCGCCGCCCCGCCGCCGTACAGGCCATCCAGGACGCCGAGGGCCCCGCGCTCGTCGTCACGTCCGACCCCACCCTCTGGGCCGAGACCAAGGACGCCCGCGCCAAACTCGGGCCCGTCCTCGTCTACGACCCCGGCCATCTCTGCGACACCCCGGACCGTCTCCACTGGTCCCCGGCCTCCGGCTGCGAGGACGCCGACACCGCCGCCGCGCGTGCCGGCGCGCTGCTCGCACCCGTCCGGCCACTGGCCCGGCTCGACGCCGCGATGGCCGACACGGCACAGACCCTGCTGCGTTGCTGGCTGCATGCGGCGGCCGTGGACTCACGGCCGTTCAAGCAGGTGCACCGCTGGGCGCAGGGCGGCAACGCGCACGAGGCCGTACGGCTGCTGCGTACGCACCCCAAGGCCGCCTCCGGGCTCGCGGGGCTGCTGGAGTCCGCGCTCACGGCGCACCCCGAACGCCGGGACATCGCACAGCAGTTGACGACACGTGCGCTGACCTCGCTGTCGTCCGTCCACATCCGTGAGGCGTGCACACCCAATCGCGCCGACTCGCTCGCGTTGGATTCTTTTCGTGCCGAGGGGGGAACGCTCTACGTGGTGGGTGAGCCGATCGAAGATCCGCGCACTCGCCCGGGAGCGATGCCGCTGCTGACCGCTCTCGCCTCGAACGTGGTCGAGCACGGCCGCCGCATGGCCGCACGGTCATCCGCCGGTCGGCTCGACCCACCAATGACGCTGGTGCTCGACGACGTGGCGGCGGTGGCGCCACTGCCCGCGCTGCCCGAGCTGCTGGCCGGCGGCGACGAGCAGGGGATGCCCGCCCTCGTCCTGCTGCGCTCGCGTGAACAGGGCCGCGACCGCTGGCCGCACCAGGAACTGCCCGCCTGAGCCGACCGGTTCGGCGACCTCCGCGGCGTCCCCGTTCAACTCAGGCCGCGCCGCCGCCTCCCGGCACGCTGACCAGCTTCAGGAACGCCAACACCGCGCCCTTCACCCGTACGGCGGCGACGGCAGCTGACGGCGGCCGACAACGGCGGTCGGCGGCTGCCGGCGGACGAACGGCTCAGGCCGACGGCCGCGACACCGCGAGCTCCAACTCCCGCGCGGAGGGATCGTTGTCGACCGGGACGCTCTCCCCGCTCGGCTCGAATCCGAGCTTGCGGTACGCGGCACGCGCCCGCCCGTTCCGCTCGTCCACGTACAACCGCACCCGCTCGACACGGGGCTCCTCCAGCGACCACGCCCACGCGGTGGCGGCGTCGAACAGCTCCTTCAGCACACCGGCGCCCCGGTGCTCCGGCCTCACGTACACGGCGACGAGGTGCGCCTGGTCGTACGCGCTGGGACCACCGATGGCGCCGGGCGTGCCCCGCCGCTCGACCAGCGCCACCACCGAACCGGCCCACCCACCGTCCGCCGACTCGGCCACGAACTGCCGCACGGACGCGCTCCGCGCCGATCGCTCGGTCCGCTCGCGCCAGAAGGAATCGGGGCGTCGAACGGCGTCCTCGTACGTTTCCAGGAAGGCGATCGACGCGGCCGGATCCCGCAGGGCGTCCAGCCGGAACTCCCTGGCCTCGGCCCATTCGTCCGTGCGTACGGCACGAACGGCACGTACACCGCGTGCGACACGTTCAGTACGAACGGCATGTTCGGCCTCTTCAAGAGGTACGGCGCGCTCCGCGCGATTCGTCTGGTCCATTCCGCGATCCTGCGCGCCCACCACCGCCCCGCACAAACGGTTTTCGTCGTACCGGGGTAGTACGCCCCGTACGCGATGCCCGCCCCCGGTCCGACGTTCCGAAGCCGCCCGCTGCCTACCGTCGAAGCCATGATCAAGGCCAACGGACTCACCAAACGCTACGGCGGCAGAGCCGGCGGAACCGGCAAGAACATCGTCGACGACCTCACCTTCACCATCGAGCCCGGCGCCGTCACCGGCTTCCTCGGCCCCAACGGCGCCGGCAAATCCACGACCATGCGCATGATCCTGGGCCTCGACGCCCCCACCGCCGGAAACGTCACCGTCGGCGACCGCGCCTACGCCGCACACCCCGCCCCGCTCCACGAGGTCGGCGCCCTCCTGGAGGCCCGCGCCGTCCACCCGGGCCGCACCGCCCACCACCACCTGATGGCACTCGCCCACACCCACGGCATCCCCCGCTCCCGCGTCCGGCACGTCCTGGACCTGACCGGCCTCACCGATGTCGCGGGCAGCCGGGTGAAGGGCTTCTCCCTCGGCATGGGCCAGCGCCTCGGCATCGCCGCCGCCCTGCTCGGCGACCCGGCCACGGTCATCCTCGACGAACCGGTCAACGGCCTCGACCCGGAGGGCGTCCTGTGGATCCGTAACCTCCTCAAGTCCCTGGCCGCCGAAGGCCGTACGGTCTTCGTCTCCTCCCACCTGATGAGCGAGATGGCGCTGACCGTCGAACGGCTCATCATCATCGGCCGCGGCAGGCTGCTCGCCGAGACGACGGTGGCCGACTTCGTACGGGACTCGGGCATCACGGCCATGAAGGTCGTCTCCCCCGACGCCGCCACGCTCGCCTCGCTGCTCGCGGGCCCCGGCGTCGAGATCACACCCGGCGCCGGCCCCGACGAACTGGACGTACGGGGCGCCGACGGCGAGCACATCGGCCGTATCGCCGCCGCCCACGCCGTCCCCGTGTACGAACTGACACCGCGCACCGCCTCGCTGGAGCAGGCATTCATGGACCTGACACGCGACGAGGTCGAGTACCCGGCCGGCGGCACCACCCACGACGCACTGACAGGAGCGGCGGCATGAGCACCGCGCGAACCACCCCCGCTCCCACGGGTGTCAGGCCCGCACGCACGGGTATCACACCGGCCCGCGTCCCGCGCTCGGAGTGGCACAAGTTCTGGACCCTGCGCTCCACCTGGGTCACGCTCTCGGCGACGTCGCTGCTCATCCTCGGCACCGGCCTGGTCATGGCCGTCGGCCACGAGCCGGACGGCGGAGGCTCGGGAGGGGTCGGTGATCCGGTCGTCCTGACGCTTATCGGCATCCAGTTCGGCCAGATCATCCTCACGGTGCTCGGTGTCCTGTGCAGCGCGGGCGAGTACTCGACCGGCATGATCCGTGCCTCGCTCACCGCGGTCCCCAAGCGGCTGCCCGTGCTGTGGGCCAAGGCCGCGGTCTTCACCGCCGTGGCGCTCGTCATCGGCACGGTCACCGTCTTCACGACCTTCCTCCTCGCCCAGTTCTTCCTCTCGGACACGGACATGGGCGCCTCGCTCACCGATCCGGGCATCGCCCGCGCCGTCGCGGGCACGGCGGTCGCCCTCACGCTCCTCGGCGCGCTGGGCCTCGGCCTCGGCGCGCTGCTGCGCTCCGTGCCGGGAGCCATCGGCGCGTTCTTCGCGGGAGTGGTCATCCTGCCGGAAGTGCTGTCGGCGGTGCCGTCCGACGCCGTGAAGAACGCCGTCGCGTACTTCCCGGCCCGCGCCTCCGAATCCCTCGGCGCGCTGAGGCAGGTCGACGGGGGGCTGTCGGACGGGACAGCCCTGCTCACGCTCTGCCTGTGGGCGGTGGCCGCACTGGGAGCGGCGGGATGGCTGCTCAGACGGCGTGATGCATGACGATGGGGGCGTGAACGGCGCGGGGCATGCGCCGGACCGGTAGCAGGGGCAGGGGCAGGGTGAGGGGTCGGGGATGAGCGGGACATACGACGGCGACGCCGAGGGCGGCAGCAGATCGCTCACGCAGCTCATCAACCGCGCGGCTCAGCGGATCAGCGGCTTCGACGCGTCGCACCCGATCGTCTGGGACCTGCTGCCGGCCGGCTGCCTGCTGCTCGGCGGCGCGATCGACCTGGCCGGCGGCGGCTGGCGATCGGTCGCGCCCAACCCCGACGTACCGACGTGGGCGGCGGCGCTCTGCACGGTGGGCTTCGCGCTGACCGTGCTGCGCCGCCGTACGCGTCCCCTGGCAATGCTGCTCGCATCCTTGCCGTTCGCCCTGCTGCAAGCCTGGTCGGGTGCCGGCCTCCAGATCGCCGCGTTCTGCCAGCTGATCGTCGTCTTCAACATCGCACTGCGTCTGCCGATGCGCCAACTGGCCCTGAGCGCCGTGCTGCTGGCCGTTCCCCTCGTCGTGGGGGCGGTCCGCTTCCCGGAGGACGGCTGGGTCATACCCCTCCAGTCGTCCCTGACGAGCTACGCGGTCGTGGCGATGCTGGGGATCGTGGTGCCTACGAGGCAGGAGTACACGGCCTCGTTGAGGGAGCGGGCGAGACAGCTGGAGATCGAACGCGACCAGCAGGCCCAACTCGCGGCCGCCGCCGAACGCACCAGAATCGCACGCGAGATGCACGACATCCTCGGCCACAACCTCTCGGTCATCACGGGCCTCGCGGACGGCGGTTCGTACGCGGCGAGGAAGAACCCGCAGCGTGCCACCGAGGCCCTGGACGCGA
Source organism: Streptomyces sp. S4.7 (assembly GCF_010384365.1). Classification (NCBI taxonomy): domain Bacteria; kingdom Bacillati; phylum Actinomycetota; class Actinomycetes; order Kitasatosporales; family Streptomycetaceae; genus Streptomyces; species Streptomyces sp. S4.7. The sequence continues at coordinate 3,459,940 of NZ_CP048397.1, forward strand.
TCGCCACCACCAGCCGCCAGGCACTCACGGAACTGCGCCGACTGCTCGGCGTCCTCCGGAACGACGCCCCGCACGGCGCCCCCGCCGAACTGACACCACAGCCCGGCCTCGGCGAACTGGACCAACTGATCGACGGCGTAAGGGCGGCGGGCCTGCCGGTGCACGTCACGGTCACCGGCGACCTCGAAACCGCGCCGACGGGACGCCAGCTCACGGTCTACCGCGTCGTCCGGGAAGCCCTCACGAACACCCTCAAGCACGGCGGCCCCGGCGCCACGGCGAGGGTCACTCTCAACCGCACGCCCGAGTCCCTCACCGCGGAGATCACCGACACCGGCAGAGCGACGGCCTCGACGGGGCCGGGCGGACGCGGCATCACCGGCATGCGGGAACGGACCGCCCTGTACGCGGGCACACTTGACGTCGGACCGCTGCCACCGCCCGACAGCGGCTGGCGGGTCCATCTGCATCTGCCGAACGACGAGGACCACCGGCTGTGACGACCGTACTGATCGCCGACGACCAGCCCTTGCAGCGCCTCGGCTTCCGGATGCTGCTGGAGAGCCAGGACGACATGACCCTGGTGGGCGAGGCGGCCGGCGGAGCCGAAGCCGTCCGCCTGATCGCCCGACTCCACCCGGATGTCGTACTGATGGACGTCCGTATGCCGGGCCTGGACGGCATCGAGGCGACCCGCCGTAGGTGTCCTGATCCGGAACGCAGGAATGCCCCGCACCAGAGGTGCGGGGCATTCCCACAAAGATTGTTCGGCGGCGTCCTACTCTCCCACAGGGTCCCCCCTGCAGTACCATCGGCGCTGAAAGGCTTAGCTTCCGGGTTCGGAATGTAACCGGGCGTTTCCCTAACGCAATGACCACCGAAACACAATGAAACACATGAACAAACCGGATGTGAACACGGTCGTTCGTTGTCTCAGAACTAACACAGTGGACGCGAGCAACTGAGGACAAGCCCTCGGCCTATTAGTACCGGTCAACTCCACACCTCACAGTGCTTCCATATCCGGCCTATCAACCCAGTCGTCTACTGGGAGCCTTACCCCATCAAGTGGGTGGGAGTCCTCATCTCGAAGCAGGCTTCCCGCTTAGATGCTTTCAGCGGTTATCCCTCCCGAACGTAGCCAACCAGCCATGCCCTTGGCAGGACAACTGGCACACCAGAGGTTCGTCCGTCCCGGTCCTCTCGTACTAGGGACAGCCCTTCTCAAGACTCCTGCGCGCGCAGCGGATAGGGACCGAACTGTCTCACGACGTTCTAAACCCAGCTCGCGTACCGCTTTAATGGGCGAACAGCCCAACCCTTGGGACCGACTCCAGCCCCAGGATGCGACGAGCCGACATCGAGGTGCCAAACCATCCCGTCGATATGGACTCTTGGGGAAGATCAGCCTGTTATCCCCGGGGTACCTTTTATCCGTTGAGCGACGGCGCTTCCACAAGCCACCGCCGGATCACTAGTCCCGACTTTCGTCCCTGCTCGACCCGTCGGTCTCACAGTCAAGCTCCCTTGTGCACTTACACTCAACACCTGATTACCAACCAGGCTGAGGGAACCTTTGGGCGCCTCCGTTACTCTTTAGGAGGCAACCGCCCCAGTTAAACTACCCATCAGACACTGTCCCTGATCCGGATCACGGACCCAGGTTAGACATCCAGCACGACCAGAGTGGTATTTCAACGACGACTCCACCTGAACTGGCGTCCAAGCTTCAAAGTCTCCCACCTATCCTACACAAGCCGAACCGAACACCAATATCAAACTGTAGTAAAGGTCCCGGGGTCTTTCCGTCCTGCTGCGCGAAACGAGCATCTTTACTCGTAGTGCAATTTCACCGGGCCTATGGTTGAGACAGTCGAGAAGTCGTTACGCCATTCGTGCAGGTCGGAACTTACCCGACAAGGAATTTCGCTACCTTAGGATGGTTATAGTTACCACCGCCGTTTACTGGCGCTTAAGTTCTCAGCTTCGCCACACCGAAATGTGACTAACCGGTCCCCTTAACGTTCCAGCACCGGGCAGGCGTCAGTCCGTATACATCGCCTTACGGCTTCGCACGGACCTGTGTTTTTAGTAAACAGTCGCTTCTCGCTGGTCTCTGCGGCCACCCCCAGCTCAGAGTGCAAGACTCATCACCAGAAATGGCCCCCCTTCTCCCGAAGTTACGGGGGCATTTTGCCGAGTTCCTTAACCATAGTTCACCCGAACGCCTCGGTATTCTCTACCTGACCACCTGAGTCGGTTTAGGGTACGGGCCGCCATGAAACTCGCTAGAGGCTTTTCTCGACAGCATAGGATCATCCACTTCACCACAATCGGCTCGGCATCAGGTCTCAGACTATATGCACGACGGATTTGCCTACCGTGCGTCCTACACCCTTACCCCGGGACAACCACCGCCCGGGCTGGACTACCTTCCTGCGTCACCCCATCGCTTACCTACTGCAAGTCTGGTCCGACGGCTCCACCACTTCCCTTTGCCCGAAGGCTCCAGGACGGCTTCACGGTCTTAGCATCGCCTGGTTCAGTACTGGGCGTTTCAAAGCGGGTACCGGAATATCAACCGGTTGTCCATCGACTACGCCTGTCGGCCTCGCCTTAGGTCCCGACTTACCCTGGGCAGATCAGCTTGACCCAGGAACCCTTAGTCAATCGGCGCACACGTTTCCCACGTGTGTATCGCTACTCATGCCTGCATTCTCACTCGTGAACCGTCCACCCCTCGCTTCCGCGGAGGCTTCACCCGGCACACGACGCTCCCCTACCCATCCGCACGCCCGTTGGGGCTATGTGTACGAATGACACGACTTCGGCGGTACGCTTGAGCCCCGCTACATTGTCGGCGCGGAATCACTTGACCAGTGAGCTATTACGCACTCTTTCAAGGGTGGCTGCTTCTAAGCCAACCTCCTGGTTGTCTCTGCGACTCCACATCCTTTCCCACTTAGCGTACGCTTAGGGGCCTTAGTCGATGCTCTGGGCTGTTTCCCTCTCGACCATGGAGCTTATCCCCCACAGTCTCACTGCCGCGCTCTCACTTACCGGCATTCGGAGTTTGGCTAAGGTCAGTAACCCGGTAGGGCCCATCGCCTATCCAGTGCTCTACCTCCGGCAAGAAACACACGACGCTGCACCTAAATGCATTTCGGGGAGAACCAGCTATCACGGAGTTTGATTGGCCTTTCACCCCTAACCACAGGTCATCCCCCAGGTTTTCAACCCTGGTGGGTTCGGTCCTCCACGACCTCTTACAGCCGCTTCAACCTGCCCATGGCTAGATCACTCCGCTTCGGGTCTTGAGCGCGCTACTATACCGCCCTGTTCGGACTCGCTTTCGCTACGGCTTCCCCACACGGGTTAACCTCGCAACACACCGCAAACTCGCAGGCTCATTCTTCAAAAGGCACGCAGTCACGACTGACAGCACAAGTACTGCCAGCGACGCTCCCACGGCTTGTAGGCACACGGTTTCAGGTACTATTTCACTCCGCTCCCGCGGTACTTTTCACCATTCCCTCACGGTACTATCCGCTATCGGTCACCAGGGAATATTTAGGCTTAGCGGGTGGTCCCGCCAGATTCACACGGGATTTCTCGGGCCCCGTGCTACTTGGGTGTCTCTCAAACGAGCCGTTAATGTTTCAGCTACGGGGGTCTTACCCTCTACGCCGGACCTTTCGCATGTCCTTCGCCTACATCAACGGTTTCTGACTCGCCTCACAGCCGGCAGACTGTGAAAAAGAGATCCCACAACCCCGCATGCGCAACCCCTGCCGGGTATCACACACATACGGTTTGGCCTCATCCGGTTTCGCTCGCCACTACTCCCGGAATCACGGTTGTTTTCTCTTCCTGAGGGTACTGAGATGTTTCACTTCCCCTCGTTCCCTCCACACTGCCTATGTGTTCAGCAGCGGGTGACAGCCCATGACGACTGCCGGGTTTCCCCATTCGGACACCCCCGGATCAAAGCTCGGTTGACAGCTCCCCGGGGCCTATCGCGGCCTCCCACGTCCTTCATCGGTTCCTGGTGCCAAGGCATCCACCGTGCGCCCTTAAAAACTTGGCCACAGATGCTCGCGTCCACTGTGCAGTTCTCAAACAACGACCAACCACCCGCCACCCCCGCAGAATTTGCGGAGTTTACCGGGGCCGGCATCCCGAAGACACAAGCAGAAAAACTGCCCGTACCCTCAGACACCCAACAGCGCGCCCGGCCCAGCAAATCCGCCGTATTCACGTTCCACGCCCCGAAGGACAGTACTGGCAAACACAACCAACTCACTGTGCCGAATAGTCAACGTTCCACCCATGAGCAACCAGCACCGGACATTCGCCGGCGTACTGGCCCCTGACCAGACCCCCGAAAGGCTCTGGTGAGAAGTGCTCCTTAGAAAGGAGGTGATCCAGCCGCACCTTCCGGTACGGCTACCTTGTTACGACTTCGTCCCAATCGCCAGTCCCACCTTCGACAGCTCCCTCCCACAAGGGGTTGGGCCACCGGCTTCGGGTGTTACCGACTTTCGTGACGTGACGGGCGGTGTGTACAAGGCCCGGGAACGTATTCACCGCAGCAATGCTGATCTGCGATTACTAGCAACTCCGACTTCATGGGGTCGAGTTGCAGACCCCAATCCGAACTGAGACCGGCTTTTTGAGATTCGCTCCACCTTGCGGTATCGCAGCTCATTGTACCGGCCATTGTAGCACGTGTGCAGCCCAAGACATAAGGGGCATGATGACTTGACGTCGTCCCCACCTTCCTCCGAGTTGACCCCGGCGGTCTCCTGTGAGTCCCCATCACCCCGAAGGGCATGCTGGCAACACAGAACAAGGGTTGCGCTCGTTGCGGGACTTAACCCAACATCTCACGACACGAGCTGACGACAGCCATGCACCACCTGTACACCGACCACAAGGGGGGCACCATCTCTGATGCTTTCCGGTGTATGTCAAGCCTTGGTAAGGTTCTTCGCGTTGCGTCGAATTAAGCCACATGCTCCGCTGCTTGTGCGGGCCCCCGTCAATTCCTTTGAGTTTTAGCCTTGCGGCCGTACTCCCCAGGCGGGGAACTTAATGCGTTAGCTGCGGCACCGACGACGTGGAATGTCGCCAACACCTAGTTCCCAACGTTTACGGCGTGGACTACCAGGGTATCTAATCCTGTTCGCTCCCCACGCTTTCGCTCCTCAGCGTCAGTAATGGCCCAGAGATCCGCCTTCGCCACCGGTGTTCCTCCTGATATCTGCGCATTTCACCGCTACACCAGGAATTCCGATCTCCCCTACCACACTCTAGTCTGCCCGTATCGAATGCAGACCCGGGGTTAAGCCCCGGGCTTTCACACCCGACGTGACAAACCGCCTACGAGCTCTTTACGCCCAATAATTCCGGACAACGCTTGCGCCCTACGTATTACCGCGGCTGCTGGCACGTAGTTAGCCGGCGCTTCTTCTGCAGGTACCGTCACTTTCGCTTCTTCCCTGCTGAAAGAGGTTTACAACCCGAAGGCCGTCATCCCTCACGCGGCGTCGCTGCATCAGGCTTTCGCCCATTGTGCAATATTCCCCACTGCTGCCTCCCGTAGGAGTCTGGGCCGTGTCTCAGTCCCAGTGTGGCCGGTCGCCCTCTCAGGCCGGCTACCCGTCGTCGCCTTGGTAGGCCATTACCCCACCAACAAGCTGATAGGCCGCGGGCTCATCCTGCACCGCCGGAGCTTTCAACCGTCCCCCATGAGGGGCACAGTATTATCCGGTATTAGACCCCGTTTCCAGGGCTTGTCCCAGAGTGCAGGGCAGATTGCCCACGTGTTACTCACCCGTTCGCCACTAATCCACCCGAAGGCTTCATCGTTCGACTTGCATGTGTTAAGCACGCCGCCAGCGTTCGTCCTGAGCCAGGATCAAACTCTCCGTGAATGTATTCCCGACCCGAAGGTCAGGTGGACACCACGAGAGCGGAACAACCGGTCGGAATAAGACCAGTCGTTCACAGCGTCCTCGCTGTGTTTCTATCAAAGGAACCTCAACCCAATCCACAGAATGCGGACGAGGTCGGGGTATCAACATATCTGGCGTTGACTTTTGGCACGCTGTTGAGTTCTCAAGGAACGGACGCTTCCTTCGGTCCCGTCTCCGGGCCCCTCCGGGCTTTCCCTTCGGTCTTGCTGTCTTGCGTTCCCGACTCTATCAGAACCTTTCGGCGTCTGATTCCCAGTCAGCGGGTTTGTCTTTCCGGCCCTGCGGCCGTTCCGACGTTTCAAACTCTAGCCCGTTTCCCCGTCGACTCACAAATCGAGTCCCGGTAAATCGATTTCGGCATGCCGAAATTGTTCCCGGTCCGGGGGCCCAGCAGAGTTTGTGTGCCGCATTCAAGCGGCCGGAGTGTGCCGTGGAACCGTTACGGCTCCATGACAACTCGAAGAACCTTACGGACCGGCCCGAGTGGTGTCAACTTGGGCTGTTCACCCCTCCGCCAGGCCGGTCGCCGACCGGCCGAGTCCCCGTCAGTCCAGGTCGGTCAGGCGTCCACCGGCGTCCGGCTGCGCGTGTTCCACCCGGCGGAGCAGGCGCGTCAACAGCCCGCCGAGTAGCCCGCGTTCCTCGGCCGAGAGGTCCTGGAGCAGGTCCTCCTCGAAGTCCGAGGCCATGCGCATGGCCTCCAGCCACTTCGTACGGCCTTCGTCCGTCAGCTCGACGATCACCCGTACGCGGTTGTTCTCGTCCCGGTCCCGCGTGACCAGGCCCTCGCCCGCCATGCGGTCGACACGATGAGTCATCGCCGCCGGGGTGAGGCCGAGGCGTTTGGCCAGTTCCCCCGGTCCCAGGCGGTACGGGGCTCCGGCAAGGACCAGGGTCTTGAGGACTTCCCACTCGGCGTTGCTGATGCCGAGGTCGGAGACCTGTCTCCCGTACGCCACGTTCATCCGGCGGTTGAGCCGGCCGAGCGCCGAGACGACCTTCTCCACCTGGGGGTCGAGATCGTCGAACTCGCGCTGATAGGCGGCGATCTGTTCGTCGAGGCTCGGTTCCTCGGGGGTGTCTGACATGCCGCGCAGTATGGCACGCCTGTCGTTGGCGTTGAAGTCCTTCGATGTGTATTGTTGAGGTTCTAACTTTAGCTTTGAAGTCTTCAGGCTTCAGGTCTTCCAGTGTTGAGTCTTCTCCTCAGAGGCAGGTGAGTGTGACCAGGGTGATGGGCGCCGCGATGCGCCGGATCCAGGCGGGGAACGCGCTGAGCGCGTTCGGGCTCGGGTTCACCGTCCCGTATCTCTATGTGTATGTGGCCCAGGTGCGGGACCTGGGTGCCGGTACGGCGGGGGCAGTGCTGGCCGTCTTCGCCATGGCCGCGCTCGTCGTGCTGCCCTTCACCGGGCGTGTCATCGACCGGCGCGGGCCGTTGCCGGTCGTCGTCGGTGGTGCGGCGCTGGCCGCGGTGGGCGCCGTCGGTATGGGGGTGGCGGCGAGTGTGCCGACCGCCGTGTTCTCGGCCGCGCTGCTCGGTGCCGGTACGGCCGTCATGCAGCCCGCGCTCGCCACGATGATCGTCTGGTGCTCCGAGCCGTCGACCCGGACCCGGGCCTTCGCGACGCAGTTCTTCCTCCAGAACCTCGGGCTCGGCATCGGTGGTCTGATCGGTGGCCAGATCGTCGATGTCGGCAGGCCGGGGAGCTTCACCCTGCTGTTCGGTATCGAGGCCGCGATGTTCCTGGTGCTGGCCGCCGTCGCGGGCACGGTCCGGCTCCCCCGTACGTCCGCCTCCGCCTCCCTTCCCAAGGAGATGGCGGCGCGGGCCGGGGGCGGTGGGATGCGCGCGCTGCTCGGGCACCGGGCGATGGTGCAGCTGTGCGCGCTGGGCTTCGTGCTGTTCTTCGCCTGTTACGGACAGTTCGAGTCGGGGCTCGCCGCGTACGGCACCGAGGCCGCCGGGATTAACCCGTCGACGCTCGGCATCGCGCTGGCGGCCAATACGGCCGTGATCGTCGTCGCGCAGTTCGTCGTGCTCAGGCTGGTCGAGCGGCGCAGGCGGAGCCGGGTCGTCGCCTCGGTCGGGCTGATCTGGGCGCTCGCCTGGATCATCGCCGGGTACGCGGGCCTGGGGCACGGCAGCCAGACCATGGCGACCGCCGCCTTCATCTCCACGTACGCGCTGTTCGGGCTCGGTGAGTCGATGCTGTCGCCGACCGTGGCCCCGCTGGTGGCGGACCTGGCGCCGGACGGGATGGTCGGGCGGTACAACGCCGCTTTCGCTCTGGTCAAGCAGCTCGCGCTGGCCGTGGGTCCGGCCGTGGGCGGCCCGATGGGTGCCGCTCTGCACGGCCCGTACATCGTGACGTTCGTGCTCTTCTCGCTCGGTGTCAGTGTGCTGGCGCTCCGGCTGGGGCGGCGGCTCACCCCCGTACAGGACCAGCCGTCACTCGCCCACACCTCGCGTGTCGTGGCCGTCCACAAGCCGGAGGCCGTCACCGCCTCCTACTGAGGGTGCCGCGGTGCGTGTCAGTGCGGCAGGGCGAATTCGCACCAGACCGCCTTTCCGCCACCCGGTGTGCGGCGGGAGCCCCAGGAGGAGGCGATCGTCGCGACGATCGAGATACCGCGACCCGCCTCGTCCGCCGGTTCCGCGTGGCGGCGCAGCGGCAGATGATCGTCCCCGTCGGTGACCTCGATGATCAGCCTGCGGTCCGTACGGCGGAGTCTGAGCCGCATCGGCGGGGTGCCGTGCTGGAGGGAGTTGGCGACGAGTTCGCTGGTGGCGAGCACGCCCAGGTCCTTGAGCTCGACGGGGAAGCGCCACGAGGAGAGGACTCCCGAGGCGAACGCGCGGGCGCGCGGGGCGGCCTCGATGCCGCCGAGCAGGTCGAGCGCGGCGTTGTGGAACAGCTCGGCGGAGTGCCCGGTGCGGGCGGGGTGCTGGAGGACGAGCACCGCGACGTCGTCGTCGTGCTCGGCCGTGACGCCCATCGCGCGAATCAGCCGGTCGCAGACGACCTGGGGTGATCCCTTGGCGCCGGCCAGCGCGCGCTCCAGGGATGCCACGCCCTCGTCGATGTCCTCGCTGCGGCGCTCGACGAGACCATCCGTATAGAGGACGGCGGTCGAGCCGGGTGCCAGCTCGATGGTGCCGGACGTATGGATCCAGCCGCCGGTGCCGAGCGGGGGGCCTGTCGGGTCGGCGGCGCGCGCGACGGTGCCGTCCTCGGCACGTACGAGGATCGGCAGATGACCCGCCGACGCGTAGACGAGCCGTCCTTCGTTGGGGTCGTGGACCGCGTAGACGCAGGTGGCGATCTGGCTGGGGTCGATCTCGGCGGCGAGTCCGTCGAGCAGTTGCAGGACTTCGTGCGGGGGCAGGTCGAGGCGGGCGTACGCGCGGACGGCGGTGCGCAGTTGGCCCATGACGGCCGCCGCGCGGACGCCGCGGCCCATGACGTCGCCGATGACCAGGGCCGTACGGCCGGCGCCGAGGGTGATCACGTCGTACCAGTCGCCGCCGACAGCCGCGTCCGTACCGCCCGGCTGGTATGTGGCGGCGACGCGCAGGTCGTCGGGCTGTTCCAGCTCCTGTGGGAGGAGCGAGCGCTGGAGGGCGACGGCGGTCTCGCGGAGCCGGCGCTCGCCGGCGCGCAGCCGCTCGGCGGCCTCGGCGTGGTCGGTGACGTCGGCGGCGAAGATCAGGACGCCGCCGGATCCGCTGGTCTCGACGGGGGTGCAGGTCACCGTGTACGAACCGTCACGGGCCACGGTCGCCGAGCCGTTGACCGATCCGTGCGGCGAGGTGGTGAGCGTGCCGGACGTGGCCGCCAGGACCTTGCGGGACTTGACCGTGCGGGGCTTCCCGCTGCGCAGCACCTGGTCCATGAGGGGCATCAGGCCCAGCTCGACCAGTTCGGGGCAGCACTCGGCCGCGGCCGTGCCGGGCTCGCGTGGTCCGAAGGCGTCCGTGTAGGCGTCGTTGACGTAGGCCACGCGGTGATCGGGGCCGTACACCAGCGCGACGAGAGCGGGGAGACCTCCGAGGACGTCGCGGACGGAGAGCTCTTCGAGAGCGGGGATTCCCGCCGGCCCGCCGTCCGGTCTTCCGTCCGGGTGTTCGCCGGTCCGGTCGCCGTGCTCGCCGTGTCGTTCGAATTCACCACGGGCGGCGGGCACGGAACTCTTGGCGCCCTGCGAATGCGCGGAATTGTCCCGTGGCTCGGCAGGGGAGTCCCCCGAGCCCGTCCGCGCGGCGATGCGGCGCTGTGTACCGGGGAGCCGGGCGCTCCAACGCGTGAAATTCACGGATTTTCAGGCCTCATGGTGTCGTTGCTGATCGCCTTGGCGGGCTACCGGATAGCTCTTGGCGGAATCACTCTGTGCAGATGTGAACCCACCTATGGTCACACGTTCAGTGTGGTCGACGGGACTGACATCGGACGTCAGACGTCTCGGGGTCGTTCCACTCCGGCGGCGAGTTCGAACTCGGCACGTGGGTGCTCCAGGGAGCCGAGGGAGACGATCTCCCGTTTGAACAGTCCCGAGAGGGTCCACTCCGCCAGCACGCGCGCCTTGCGGTTGAAGGTGGGGACGCGGCTGAGGTGGTACGCGCGGTGCATCAGCCACGCCGGACGGCCCTTGAGCTTTCGGCCGTACACCTGCGCGACGCCCTTGTGGAGGCCGAGCGAGGCGACGGAACCGGCGTACCGGTGACGGTAGTCGTGCAGCGGTTCACCTCTCAGGGAGGCGACGATGTTGTCGGCGAGAACCCGGGCCTGGCGGACGGCGTGTTGCGCGTTGGGGGCGCATTCGGCGCCGGGCTCGTCCGCCGCCAGGTCGGGGACGGCGGCGGCGTCACCCGCCGACCAGGCGTGTTCGGCGCCGTCGACGGTGAGTCCTGCCGTACAGACGAGCTTGCCCCGTCTGTCGAGGGGGAGGTCGGTGGCGGCGAGGATCGGGTGCGGCTTGACGCCCGCCGTCCAGACGACGGTACGGGTGGGGAAGCGGGTGCCGTCGCTCAGTACGGCGACCCGGTTCTCGCAGGAGTCGAGCCGGGTTTCGAGGCGTACGTCGATGTTGCGGGCCCGCAGCTCACGGACCGCGTACCTGCCCATGTCGTGGCCGACCTCGGGAAGGATGCGGTCCGACGCCTCGACCAGGATCCACTTCAGGTCCTCGGCCTTGACGTTGTGGTAGTAGCGGGTGGCGTAGCGGGCCATGTCGGCGAGTTCGGCGAGCGCTTCGACGCCCGCGTAGCCGCCGCCGACGAAGACATAGGTGAGTGCGGCGTCGCGCAGTTCCGGGTCGCGGGTGGAGGAGGCGATGTCCAGCTGCTCCAGGACGTGGTTGCGCAGGGCGATGGCTTCCTCGACGGTCTTGAAGCCGATGCCGTGTTCGGCGAGGCCGGGGACCGGGAGGGTGCGGGAGACCGAGCCGGGGGCGAGGACGAGTTCGTCGTACGTCATCTCGAAGGAGCCGGGGATCCGGTCCGCGTCCGGGGTGTCGGCGCCGGGGCGGTCGGTGTCCGCTCTTGTGGCGGCCTCTTCCTCGGAGGCGAGGGTGGTGAGCGTCGCGACACGCTTGGCGTGGTCGATGGATCTCGCCTCACCGACGATGATCTTGCAGTCCGGCAGGACGCGGCGCAGCGGCACCACGACATGGCGCGGTGAGATCGAGCCGGCGGCCGCCTCGGGCAGGAACGGCTGGTAGGTCATGTACGCGTTGGGCGACACGACCACGACCTCCGCCTCGCCGCGCCTGAGCTTCTGCTGGAGCCGGAGCGCGGTGTACATCCCGACGTAGCCGCCGCCGATGACGAGAACGCGGGCGCGGGGCGGTGGTGCGGGGGCCGTCCCCCGGGAGATCTCTGCCTTCACCACCCCATGAGGCATCGGGCACCTTGGTTTGTCCACAGCCTCGGCAAATTGTGTGACCGGAGACCTCCGACCGCCCCGGGTGGGCAAATCGCCCTGTGGCGGGGAAGGTTCGCAGGTCAGGCGGGATGGGGCCGGTGACAGGAGAGTGTCGAATCAGGCATCTTCCGGTCCTTGCTCCGATCGGGGGGCGCACTGTGCGGAACCACCCCCTTCTGAATTCCTCGGGGCTCAACTATGTTCGTACTCCGTCGGGGTGTCGACCGTGACTGGTCGAAATGCCCCGGCTGTCAGGGCGGGGAGGTCTCCGGGGGGAGACGTCATTACCGGGGGAACGCTTATGCACATTCAGGATTCTCATTGGCAGGCCGTCGTCTCCGTGGACGGCAACGGACGCGCGAGCACCGGCGGAATCGGTCGGGCCGCACCGCTGCGCGTCGACGCTCAGCGCAATCTCGAACACGTCCTGCGGGCGGCTCGTGAGGTGTTCGGCGAGCTCGGTTACGGGGCGCCGATGGAGGACGTGGCGCGCCGGGCCCGGGTCGGGGTCGGCACGGTCTACCGGCGGTTCCCCAGCAAGGACGTGCTGGTCCGCCGGATAGCCGAGGAGGAGACCTCCCGGCTGACGGAGCAGGCCCGGGCGGCTCTGGGGCAGGAGGACGAGCCGTGGTCCGCGCTCGCCCGCTTCCTGCGGACGTCGGTGGCTTCCGGCGCGGGCAGGCTGCTGCCGCCGCAGGTGCTGAGGGTCGGGGTGGACGTCGACGAGTCGACGGTCGTGCCGGACTCGGCGGACGAGGCACGGGTGCCGCATCAGCGGCAGTCCGGGCAGCCGGACCTGCGCGTGGTCGTGGCGGGGGAGCACACCTCGGTCGGCTCGGTCGGCGCCTTGGACGAGGAGCTGGTGGAACCGGCTTCCGGCACGGTCGAACTGCTTGATGTCGTGGGGCAGTTGGTCGAGCGCGCGCGGTCGGCCGGCGAGCTGCGGCCGGGGGTGACGGTGGCTGATGTACTGCTGGTGATAGCCACGGCGGCGCCCGCGCTGCCGGACGCTGCTCAGCAGGCGGCGGCTTCGGCCCGGCTGCTGGACATCCTGCTCGAAGGGCTTCGGTCCCGGGCGGCTTAGTGCGGGGCCCCGGCGGGCGCCCGCGGTGTTCGGCGACGTCAACTTGAGGTGGTGGGGCGGTAGTCCGGACAGCAGTTCGTCCGACTACCGCACCGCACCTCGCCGTGAGCGTCGCCGTGCACGCCTTCCGACGGGTGCTCCTGTGCGGATGTCCAGGTGAGCGACGTTTCGGTGACGGCGGGTCGAACGGTGCGGTGGCGGTCGTTGACCGTCGCCCCGCTCAGGTGACGAATCACGTTCGAGTGGCGCTGTAGACGGGGGTTCGGCGGTGACGGGTGCTGTGGCACGCTGACTCGGTGTTTCGGGTCTGCAGGACGCTACGGGGGCTTCCGCGATGAGCGGTGAGGGACGGAACGAGCCACTGGGTGGCGGCTCCGGGGGTACGGGGACGGGAGGGCCACCGTCCGGGCAGGTGCCGAGCCAGGGTGGGCCGGGAGGTTCCTCGGGAGCGGCCGGGCCGTCCGGACGTGTCGGTCCCACCACCGGTCCGCCTGCCGGTCCGTCCGTCGGTCCTGTTGTTCCCGTGCCGTCCCCGGACGAGGCCGGGGTGAGTGTGCCGTCGCAGCGCGAGCGCGGTGGCCGGCCCGTTGAAGCCCCCGTCGAGGGGCAGGGCGCCGATCTGCCCCCGTCGGACTCCGAGTTGATCCAGCGCATGCGGGGCGGTGACGGCAGGGCGTACGAGGAGCTGTACCGGCGGCACTCGGCGGCCGTGCTGCGTTACGCGCGTACCTGCTGCCGGGACTCCCACACCGCCGACGATCTGACGGCCGAGGTGTTCGCGCGCACGCTCCAGGCGGTGCGCGGGGGCGCGGGACCCGAGCAGGCGGTGCGCGCGTATCTGCTCACGACCGTACGGCGCGTCGCCGCGGCGTGGACGAAGACGGCCAAGCGCGAGCAACTGGTCGACGACTTCGCGGTGTTCGCGGCGCAGTCCGTGCGCTCGGCCGAGGTGTCGGACGACGACACCCTCGATCCGGGCGCGGACGTGCGGGCCATGCACGAGGCCGAGCGGTCGCTCGCGATGCAGGCGTTCCGCAGTCTGCCCGAGCGGTGGCAGGCGGTGCTCTGGCACACCACTGTCGAGGAGGAGTCGCCCAGCGAGGTCGCGCCCCTGTTCGGCCTCACGGCCAACGCCACCGCCGTGCTGGCCAGTCGGGCGCGTGAGGGCCTCAAGCAGGCGTATCTCCAGGCGCATGTGAACACGGCGGCCGCCACGGCCGGCGACTGCGCGCAGTACGCCGACCGGCTCGGGGCGTACGCGCGCGGCGGGCTGCGTGTCCGCGCCGAGCGCGGGCTGCGCAAGCACTTGGACGAGTGCGCGAAGTGCCGGATCGTGGCGGGCGAGTTGGCGCACGTCAACGCCGGGATTCCGGCGGTGCTCCCGATCGCGGTCATCGGCTGGTTCGCGGCCGGTTACTCGCTGAAGGCCGCCGGGGTCGTCGCCGGCGGCGCGGCGGGTGCGGCCGGAGCCGGTGCGGCGGCGGCCGGTGGCGCGTCGGGTTCGGCGGGAGGCACCGCCGGCGCGGCGGGCGGTGCGGCGGCCGAAGGGCTGGGCGCGCCGATGAAGGCGGGGATCGCCGCGGTGGTCGCCCTCGCGGCGGCGGCCGGGCTGGTGTGGGCGCTGACGGGCGACGAGGTCCCCGACGAGCCGCGGGCGAAGCCGCCCGCCGTACAGCCCGTCGTACCGGAAAAGCCCGCGCCGGAACCGGAGTCGGAGCCGCCGGCCGCGCCCGCCCCGGCGCCCCGGCCGTCACCGCCGCCGGAGAAACCCTCGCCGAAGCCGGAACCCGAGCCGAGTCCCACGGCGACGAAGGCGAAGCCGACACCGCCGAAGCCCGAGCCCGAACTCGAACCCGAACCCGAGCCCGAACCCGAGGCGCCGCCGCCCGCCGAGCCGGAGCCCCCTGCCCCGGCGCCGCCGCCTCCACCGGCGCCGGAGGAGTACCAGGTGAACCGGCTCAGGTTCGACGTGACCGGTGACGGGTCCGGTCCCGAGGTGCTGATCGGGCAGAGCAGTTGGCTCTGGCAGCGCACCGGCATGTCGATCGGCGGCACGCGTTACGGACACGGGGCGTCCATGCACGCCTCGGGTTCGGTGACCATCCAGCTCAACCGCCCGTGCGCCACCTACCGGGCGATGGTCGGCGTGGACGACCTGACGCTGGGTCTGGGCGCGGTGCGCTTCTCGGTGTACGGCGACGGCGGCCGGCTCTGGCGGTCCCCGGTGGTGCGCGGCGGCGAGCAGGCGGTGCCGGTGAACGTGGGGATCGGGGGCCAGAAGAGGATCCGGCTGGTGGTCGAACCGCACACACCGTTCGACTCGGTGGTGGTGGCCGACTGGGCGCAGGCCGGCATCAGTTGCGGCTGACCAACCGGCCGGACGGCCCGCGGGCGCCGATCGCCCGCCACCCGCTCACTGCTGGGGCCTGTCTTCGAAGCAGCGCCGTCCGCCCGCGGCGGCCGGCGCGGTGCATCGCAGGGCGGAGGATCGGCGTGGTGGATCAACCGGCCGTACTCGGCCGACTCCGACAACACAGGGGGCACCTCCCGTGCCTCCTCGGAAACTACGGGGGATAGATGCCGTGCCGGGCGTCCCGTGCCGGGCGGGACCTTCCGGACACCGCCTAGCCTAGGTCTGTCGTTCGGATCAGGCCGGATCAGGGAGCGGGGTCCGGTGCGTGCGATCGCAAGGCGGAGGAGGGAGACAACGCGGAGCGTTGGCGACCGACGACAACGCGGCGGGCGTGCGTGCCAGGGGCCGCGAGCCCGGCAAGATCCGGACAACAGGCCCTAGGGGTGCAGCGTGGGGCGGCGTGGGACCACGCCGCCCGCCACCGCGCGCTGGCGCGGGGCCGCCGTGCCCGTCCAGCAGGTGCCGCGGCGGGAGAGCAGGCGTCTGAGCCACAGTTCCGTGGAGACGAGGTCGGCGATGCCGTCCAGCGGGATCGGTTCGCCCTCGGCCGCCCTGCGCAGCGCCTTGCGCACCACGCGTGCCTCGATCAGACCGGCGTCGGCCAGCAGCGGCGCGTCGAAGAGGGCGATCAGGTCGCCGACGGCCGCCCGCATCCCGGTGCGGGTCGCGGCGGCCGATGTCGCGTGGGTCGTGGCGCCCCAGCCCGGCGGCAGGTCGTGGATGCCCGCGCCGGCGAGGACCGCGCGCAGGACGTCGGCGCGGGCGCCGGGCTGGACCCGCAGCGATTCGGGCAGCGCGCGGCAGGCCCGTACGACCTGGTTGTCGAAGAACGGCGCGTGGAGCCGCTGGCTGCGGATCTCCGCGGCCTGCTCGAAGATCCGGTGGTCTGCGGCGTGCCGGGCCAGCGCGGCCCGTGCGCGGGCCTCTCCGGGCCGCTGGACGGATGTCGGGCGGATCGCCGCCGATGTGAGACGAACCGATACTTCGGCCAGCGCCTCGCCCGTGAGCCAGCGCGCCGCCGGTCCGGGCCGTGACCAGGTGAGCGCGGCGAGGGAGGCGCCCAACGGCCCGTCGGCGGCGGGCGCGTCGCGTTCGCGGTGGGCGCCGGGGAGTCGCGCGGCCGCCTCTTCGAGGCCGGTGCGGTAGGGCGTACGGGCGAGGCGGCGGGCCGCGCGGTAGACGGTCAGCGGCACGAACAGCGAGCCCGCCGCGGGCCCCTGGGCCTTCGCGAGCGCGGTGGCCGGCCGCAGCAGGTCGCGGCGGCGGCGGTCGATCAGCAGGTCGGCCAGGCGCGCGGGGTGGGCGTCCAGTACCTCGCGGGCCCCGGCCCCGGTGAAGTGGTCGGCGCTGCCCGCCGCGAGCCTGCGGCGGTGGCGTTCGGCGGTGACGAGGGAGGGGCCGGGCTCGTCGGTCAGCGGGCCCTCCAACTCGGCGTACGGCAGGGCCTCTTCGCCCGCCGCGACGACCACGTGGTGCAGGCGCGGGTTGGAGGCCATGGCGCGGGCCCGTTCCAGCTCGGCCTCGCGTCCGCCGGTGGCCAGGTCGTTGAAGGTGACGGCGAGGAGCCGTTCGCCCGCGCCGGTGCCGTGTCCGAGGACGGTGCCGGGCGCGCCGGGCAGTCCGGCGGCGAGCAGGGCGAGCGTGCCCGAGGCGCTGCCGCCCGACAGGTCGGCGCCGATGCCGGGGACGGGTCCGCCGCGGGCGGCGCGCCGGTCCGCGGGCCCCATGCCCGGCACGGGCCCGGGGTCGGGCGGTGTGGCCTCGGGTGCGTGACGGGGCGCCAGGAGTCTGGCCCGTACGGCTTCGACGAGGGCGTCCCTGACTCCCTCGACGGCCCGTTCGGGGTCGACCTGGGGCGCGGCGACGGCGAGCGAGGCGACCTGTTCGTATCCGGTGATCTCGCGGGAGCCCTCGCGCAGGACGAGGGCGTGGCCGGGCGGGACGCGTTTGACGCCCGCGTACGGCGTGGAGTCGCGCAGCGCCTCGGGGGTTTCGGGGCAGGCGAGCAGCGCCGCCAGGTGCCCGATGTCGAGCTGTGCCTCGATGAGGTCGGCGAGCGGCAGGGCGGCGGTGGCGTACGCGGTGCCGCTCGCCCACGGCGTGTGGAAGACGGGTCTCGCGCCCGCGAGGTCGCCGGCGACGGTGATCCGGCGGCCGATCTGGGCGACCGCCGTGTAACTGCCGGGCCAGGCGGTGAGATGGCGCAGGGCGCCGCCGCGGGCGGCGAACAGGCCGATCTTCAGCTGCTCGTCGGTGGCTCCGCAGCAGCCGAACACGGCGAGCCGGGTGCACGGGTCGACGCTGACGACGCGGACCTCGTCGTCGCGCCAGTCGCCGACGGCCCAGAGCGGATCCGGGTCGCCCCACAGGAGTTGGGAGCCGACGGGGTGGACCGTGCGGCCCTCGGACTGGTCGCCCACGGAGCCCGCCGTGCCGAAGCTCGCGGCGATACTGCTCCACCCCACCAACCAGCGCATCGGCGCCTCCACAGCCTGTGGATCAAGAGTCGTACCCGTCGTCATCAGTCGTTCGTGAACATGCTGCCACGACAACGGCACACAGGAGTGGCCCCGGTGAGGGAGCGCAAAATGCGAATGCGCCCCTGGCAAAGGCCAGTTGGCGCTGTGAGGGGCTCAGGACGGACAGACAGGATTCAGCCAATCTCCGAGCCCGATCCGCCGACAGAACGTCGGTAAATGTACAGTCCGGGAGGCGCCATCGCCTCCCGGACCGATCCGCCACCCGCGGGGAAATGAGGCGGCGGTGTCCCCCAGCCCACTGGTTCCAGTACGCAGTGGGCCGACCCACGCAGCACTCATGGAAGCGCTCCCGGCCTCTTTAGGCCAAGAGCGCACGGCCGGGCGCACGGCCACACACCCGGAGCACGTTCGATCCGGGGCGGGTTTCACACGTACTCGCGTACGGACAACAATCCCGCCATCCGGACGTCCGCCCCTTAACGGTAGGGATGCGGCGAACTACGCTGGGTTTACGAATGCCACGGGGTTCCTCAGAAAGAGGGGCCGGCGGGGCGGCCGTCTGTGTGTCGAGGGGTGACGCATGTCCAGGGAGCTACGCGGGCCGAACGAGAAGCTCGGCACCGTTCTCGCCCTCGCGGGAATCAGCAACGCCGGTCTCGCCCGGCGGGTCAACGACCTCGGGTCGCAGCGCGGTCTGACGCTTCGATACGACAAGACATCGGTGGCGCGGTGGGTCTCGAAGGGGATGATTCCGCAGGGTGCGGCGCCCCATCTGATCGCCGCGGCCATCGGCTCCAAGCTGGGCCGGCCCGTCCCACTGCACGAAATCGGCCTGGCCGACGCCGATCCGGCGCCGGAGGTGGGTCTCGCCTTCCCGCGCGACGTGGGCGAGGCGGTGCGGTCGGCGACCGATCTGTACCGGCTGGATCTGGCGGGCCGGCGGGCGGGCAGCGGTGGCATCTGGCAGTCGCTGGCCGGTTCCTTCGCGGTCAGCGCATATGCCACGCCCGCTTCGCGGTGGCTGATATCGCCCGCCGACTCGTCCGTCGCGCGGGACGCGGCGATGGCCGAGGCGGCGCGCAGAGCGCACCCGGCGCACGGCGGACCGGGGTTGACCCCGCCGCCGGCGTCTTCCCTCACACCCGCCACGGCGGGCCCCGGCGCTCCGGGAGCCGACGCCGGTGGCGAGCTGTCGCCCCTGCGCGTGGGCCACAGCGATGTCGCCAAGCTTCGTGAGGCGGCGGCCGACGCCCGGCGCTGGGACTCCAAGTACGGCGGCGGGGACTGGCGTTCGTCGATGGTGCCCGAGTGCCTGCGGGTCGACGCGGCGCCGCTGCTGCTCGCCGCGTACAGCGACGAGGTCGGCCGCGGCCTCTTCGGCGCGACCGCCGAACTGACCAGGCTGGCCGGGTGGATGGCCTTCGACACCGGTCAACAGGAGGCGGCGCAGCGGTACTACATCCAGGCGCTGCGGCTGGCCCGCGCGGCGGCGGACGTGCCGCTCGGCGGCTATGTGCTGGCCTCGATGTCGCTCCAGGCGACATACCGCGGATTCGCCGACGAGGGCGTCGACCTGGCCCAGGCCGCGCTCGAACGCAACCGGGGGCTCGCGACGGCCCGCACCATGAGCTTCTTCCGGCTGGTCGAGGCACGCGCGCACGCGAAGGCGGGCGACGCGGCGGCGGCCGGGGCCGCGCTCAAGGCGGCGGAGGGCTGGCTGGAGCGCTCCCGCGCGGGCGACGCGGATCCCAGCTGGCTGGGCTTCTACTCCTACGACCGCTTCGCCGCGGACGCCGCCGAGTGCTACCGCGATCTGAAGGTGCCTCAGCAGATGCGGCGCTTCAACGAGCAGGCGCTGTCCCGGCCGACCGAGGAGTTCGCACGGTCGCACGGGTTACGCCTGGTGGTGAGCGCGGTCGCCGAGCTGGAGTCCGGCAATCTGGACGCGGCGTGCGCGGCGGGGACTCGTGCCGTGGAGGTGGCGGGGCGGATCTCGTCGGCGCGCACGACGGAGTACGTACGGGACCTGCTGCACCGGCTGGAGCCGTACGGCGACGAGCCGAGGGTCGCGGAGCTGCGGGAGCGGGCCCGTCCGCTGCTGGTGGCGCCCGCGTAGGCCGTACGCGGGCCGGCCGGGCGGAGCGCCGCCGTGGGCGCCGTTGGCCGGGCCCGCCGACCGAATGCTCGGTGAACGATGAGGGACACGCGTGGCACCCCGGTGGTTTAAGGGCATTGTCAGTGGGCCAGTGCACTATCGGGGTGGGAGGTTGCGCGAGTGAAGACAGACGGCTCGGGTCGCGTGGGCGGCCGTGGCTACGACTGCGACGTGCTGGTGATCGGCGGCGGCATCGTCGGCCTCTCGACGGCCTACGCCCTCACCCGGGCCGCCCCGGGCACCCGTGTGACGGTCCTGGAGAAGGAGCCCGGCCCCGCGCGGCACCAGACGGGGCACAACAGCGGAGTCATCCACAGCGGTGTGTACTACCGCCCCGGATCCCTCAAGGCGCGCTACGCGATCAAGGGCGCCGCGGAGATGGTCAAGTTCTGCGCGGAGTACGGCATCGCGCACGAGGTCACCGGCAAGCTCATCGTCGCCACCGGCCGGGACGAGCTGCCCCGGCTGCACGCCCTGGTCCAGCGCGGCAGGGAGAACGGCATTCCGGTGCGGGAGCTGGGACCGGCACAGATCATGGAGTACGAGCCGGAGGTGCGCGGCCTGGCCGCGATCCATGTCGGCACGACCGGGGTGTGCGATTTCGGGGCCGTCGCGGCGCGGCTCGCCGATTCGGCGGAGGCGGCGGGAGCGTCCGTGCGGTACGGCGCGGAGGTCACGGTCGTCGACCGGCGGGAGTGGGGCGTCGCCGTCCGTACGGCCGCCGGTGAGGTGGTCAGGGCCCGCGCCCTCGTCAACTGCGCGGGGCTCCAGTGCGACCGGGTGGCCCGGCTCGCGGGCGACGACCCGGGTATGCGGATCGTCCCCTTCCGGGGTGAGTACTTCGAGCTGGCCCGGCCCGGTCTCGTCCGCGGGCTGGTCTATCCGGTGCCGGATCCGGCCTTTCCCTTCCTGGGGGTGCATCTGACGCGCGGTGTCGACGGCTGCGTCCATGTCGGCCCCAACGCGGTGCCCGCGCTGGCCCGCGAGGGCTACTCCTGGTCGGCCGTGCGCCCCCGTGAGATGGCGGGCACCCTCGGCTGGCCCGGCTCCTGGCGGATAGCCCGCAGACACTGGCGGTACGGCGCGGGCGAGCTGAAGCGCTCGCTGTCCAAGCGCGCCTTCGCCACCGCCGTACGGCGGCTGCTGCCCGCCGTGACGGACGCCGACCTGCGCCCCGCGACCGCCGGCGTACGCGCCCAGGCGGTGCTGCGCGACGGCACGCTGGCCGACGACTTCCTGATCCGGCGCGCACCACGCACGGTGCACGTGCTCAACGCCCCGTCACCGGCGGCGACGGCCTCGCTCCCGATCGGCCGCGAGGTGGCGAAGCTGGCGCTGACGATGCTGAAGGACGCGGACGGCGTCTAGGTCCTGTCCGGCGGACGGCGGACGGTCTCCGGTGTCCGGTGTCCGGTCGATCCGCGCCGGCCACTCGGGGCACTCCCGGCGGGTCCGTAGAATCGGTATGGATCCCGACCGACTCCGACGTGCCCGAGAAAACGTGTCCAAGACCCAGATGAACGTGAACAGCGACCGCGACGGCGACCGCGCCGAGAGCGCCCACGCCGACCGCACCGACCCCCGGAGCCGGATGTTCCCCGAGGGCACGGGCCCGGCCGCCGACCCCGCCGGATCGCACTTCGAGCGCCGTATCCGCAGCTTCCAGCCGCGCCGCAGCCGTGTGACGACCGGCCAGGCCGACGTCCTGCGGCGGCTCTGGCCCTCCTGGGGCCTGGACATCGACGGACAGCGCGTCCTCGATCTCGACGCCCTGTTCGGCGGGCTGCCGGTGGTCCTGGAGATCGGCTTCGGCATGGGCGAGGCGACCGCGCGGATGGCCGCCGACGACCCCGGCACCGGGATACTCGCCGCCGACGTCCACACACCGGGGCAGGGGAATCTGCTGCGTCTCGCCGAGCGGAACGGGCTCTCCAACATCCGGGTGGCCAACGGCGACGCGATCATCCTGCTGCGGGAGATGCTGCCGCCCGGGTCGCTGGCCGGGATCCGCGTCTACTTCCCCGATCCATGGCCCAAGAAGCGCCACCACAAGCGGCGGCTGATCCAGCCCGAGTTCCTCGACCTGGTGGCGCCCCGGCTGAAGCCGGGCGCCGTACTGCACTGCGCGACCGACTGGGAGCCGTACGCCGAGCAGATGCTCGACGTTTTGACCGCGCACCCCGCCTACGAGAACACCTCCCCCGACACCGGTTACGCGCCGCGGCCCGGCTTCCGGCCGCTCACCCGGTTCGAGGGCCAGGGCCTGGAGAAGGGGCACGCCGTACGCGACCTGCTCTTCCGCCGGGTCGCGGACGGCGCGGCGGCGGCGTAGCGCCGCGCCGGAGCGGGCCGGGACGAGCCGGGCGCCGTCGCGGGTTGTCGGTGCCCCTCGCTAGGGTCAGCAGGTGTCCGAACCGTTCCGATCGTCCCCGCCCACGACCGCGCCCCCGCCTACGCACCCGTCCGTCCCCGCGTACGAGCAGCAGCGGCTCGGTGACATGTGGGCCGCCGTGCCGGAGCGTTCCCGCTGGCGCTACCGGCCGCACCGCTCCCTCTGGCGCCACCCTGCGGTCCGCGCGGGCGCGGTGGTCATCCTGCTCGCCCTGTGCGGTCTGCTGATCCTGTCGCTCGTACGGGAACAGACCGGCACCCAGGGCTTCCTGGTCGGTCTCGGTCTGGCGATCCTGCCCGTGCCGCTGCTGATGGCGGCCTTCCGCTGGCTGGACCGGGTGGAACCGGGCCCCTGGCGCAATCTGCTCTTCTCCTTCGCCTGGGGCGCCTGCGCCGCGGCCCTCGTGGCGATAACGGCGAACTCCTTCGCGACCCAGTGGATAGCCACCGCCACCGCCGATCCCAGCGGCGCGGAGTCCCTGGGCGCCACCGTGGTCGCGCCGATCGTCGAGGAGAGCGCGAAGGCCGGCGCGATCCTGCTGATCTTCCTCTTCCGCCGGCAGTCCTTCACCGGTCTGGTCGACGGGGTCGTCGTCGCGGGCTTCACCGCGACCGGTTTCGCCTTCACCGAGAACATCCTCTATCTCGGCAGCGCCTTCGGCGAGGACCAGCAGATCGGCAACTCGGGCCTGGCGTCCGTGACCGCGGCGACCTTCTTCGTGCGGGTCGTGATGTCGCCGTTCGCGCATCCGCTCTTCACGGTCCTGACGGGCATCGGCTTCGGTATCGCCGCGCTCGCCACGCGCCGCCAGCGCGTGCGCCAGTGGCTGATGCCGGTGCTCGGCCTCGTGCTGGCCATGGGCACCCACGCGCTGTGGAACGGCTCGTCGTCGCTGTTCGGCCCCTACGGCTTCTACGCGGTGTACGCGGCCTTCATGGTGCCCGCGTTCGCCCTGCTGACCTGGCTGGCGATATGGAGCAGGCAACGCGAACTGCGCACGGTCTCCGCCGAGTTGCCCGCGTACGCGGCGGCCGGCTGGCTCGCCGAGACCGAGCCGCTGGCCCTGTCCTCGATGCGGGCGCGCTCGATGGCGCGCACTGTCGCCGGACGGGACTACGGGCCCGCCGCGGCCCGCACGGTCGGCGAGTACGAGGCGTTCGCGACCTCGCTGGCGTTCCTGCGCCACCGGGCGGGGCGCGGCAGGGCCGGCCCGGACTACGTCGAGCGCGAGCAGGAACTGCTGCACCACCTGTGGCAGCGCCGGGAAATAGCGTCGCCCGCGCTGGCGTACGCGGCGCGGGCGACGGGGCGGGTGTGGACGCCGCCGCCGTACATCGACTACGGCGGCTACAACCCGTACCGGAGCTGAGTCCCGCTCCCTCGGACGAGCGGATCGGGCCGGGCCGGGCCGGATCATCCGGCCCCGGTCAGGGGCCGGTCAGGGGGTGAGGCCCTTGCTGCGCAGCCAGCTCAGCGGGTCGATCCCGCTGCCGCCCGCGGTGTGCACCTCCAGGTGCAGGTGCGGACCGGTGACGTTGCCGGTGGCTCCCACGCGTCCGATGGTCTCGCCGGTGGTGACCTTCTGGCCGGCGCCGACCGTCATCGAGGACAGGTGGGCGTACCAGATCTCCGTACCGTCTTCGAGCTCCAGCACGACGCGGTAGCCGTACGACCCGGACCAGCCGGCCGACTTGACGGTCCCGCTGTGGACGGCCTTGGTGGGCGTGCCGGTGGGGGCCGCGAAGTCCAGGCCGGTGTGCTGGCCGGAGGACCACATGGAGCCGGTCTGGCCGTAGGTGGAGGTGAGCGTGTACGAGGAGGTGGGCAGCGAGAAGCTGGCGGCCAGCTTCTCCAGGCGCTCCTTCTCCGCCCTGGCCTCCGCGGCCTCCTTGGCCTTGCGCTTCGCCTCGGCGGCCTTCTCCTCCGCGTCGGTCTGCTGCTTCTTCGCCTCGGCCGCGGCCTTCTCGGCGGCGGCCGTCTCGGCGCTCGCCTTCTGGGCGGCGTCCGCCTCGGCCTGCTGCTGCTCCGCCTGCTGGAGGATGCGGGCGCGCAGCGCCTCGCCGGAGTCGGTGGTGCCCTGCTGGGCGTCCGCGGCGGTGAGGGCCGCCGTGGTGAGCGGGGAGGGCGTCTCGTCGTTCTTCTTGTCGCCGTCGGACATGAAAGACCCGACGCCGGGAAGAGACTTGGCGTCGGGGAAACTGTCCGAGATCGCGTCGGGAAGTGATATCGAGACCGCGGGCTTGTCCTGGGCGGAGGCGATGCCTCCGGCGCCGACCGCGGCGATGACGCCTACTCCGAGGACCGTGGAGCTGCGGGCGAGAGCGTTGCGCTGCTTGGCGACACGGTGCTTGCCGCGTACGGGACGGATGGAGTCCGCGGTGGGATTCCACTCCTCCCAGTCCCTGCTCGCCTCGCCGTTGCTGTGATCGGTGCCGGTGAGCCGGCTGCCGGGGCCGAAATGGGCCGGGGCTGAGGCTTCGGGGGCAGGCCTGTTGGACGCCACTCGGGCGCTCTCCTTTCCTTCCTTCTCGCCTACCGGGTTAGCTGACGGGTTCGGAGCAGGAAGGTCTCCTACGAGCGTTCCTGGCCGCACGAAGCGAACAAGAGGCGCCCGATTCACCCCAATTGGTGGTTCCCCGGTTTCCTTGCGGAATTCGGCGCGTGCGCACGGTGCCGTCTCTTTCGACGGCTGGGACAACCGCGCTGCGTTATCGAACGTTAATAGACGACCGGGGCTTATTCCAAGCTGTTCCGGGTGATCGTTAGCGATGACGGCCGGGATCAATCGGGCCACAAGCGGGCACAATCGGGCGAGTTGATCGACTCTCGGGCCGTGTGCGATCACACACTCGAACTGACGGTGCGTCAAATGTTATGCGGAGTGGTGCGCCTCAACTACGCAGCGTGCCGGGCGAGATGACGGCACGGCCCGACGAACGGCGGCGCGGGAGGCGCGACAGGCCGTCTCACGGCACGACGGGCATCGTCCTGCGCCGCTCCGGCTGCCCCGCGGTGGGCCGGCTGACGGCCAGCAGCGCCATGTCGTCCGTACTGCCACCACCGGTGTGCAGCCGTACGTCACCGACGATCGCCTCCAGCAGCTCGTCGGGGCCGGGGAAGATCCGTCCCGCCAGCCGTTCGCGCGGGTTGTAGAAGACACCCGCCGCGTTGCGCGCCTCGGTGAGACCGTCCGTGTAGAGCAGGAGCGTCGACCCGGACCCGTACGGGACCTCGTCCGGCCCGGTCCGGCCACGCCCCCAGCTCGCCCATCCCGAGCGGCAGCGCCGGGTCGGACGGGGCCAGCACCGTCAAGGCCCCGTCGGCGGCGAGCACCAGCGGCTCCGGGTGTCCGCGGTTGACCACCCGCACCATGCCCTCGACGTGCGGGATCTCCGCCAGTACGGCGGTGGTGAAGCCCTCGAACAGATCGATCCCGCCGCGCCGGGTGCCTTCGCGCGCCAGCGCCCGCTCCAGCCGCTGCGCGACCCCTTCGAGCGAGCTCTCCTGCTCGGCGGCCTCACGGAAGGCGCCGATGACGACGGCCACGGTCTCGACGGCGCCCATGCCCTTGCCGCGCACGTCACCGACCACCAGCCGTACCCCGTACGCCGTGTCCTGGACGGCGAACAGGTCGCCGCCGATGAACGCGCCCTCCTCGGCCGCCTCGTAACGCGCGGCGATGTGCAGCCCGCCTATCCGGGCCGCGGGTGTGGGCAGCACGGCGCGCTGCGCCGCCTCGGCGATCACCCGCGCCGAGGCGAGCCGTTCGCCGCTGCGGCGTACGACAGCGTTGATGGCCAGCGCGAGGACCGAGACGGTGAAGACGGTCAGCGATTCGGTGATCGTCTCGATCCCGCCCGCCGTGCCGTTGCAGAAGTGCAGCCCGAGGATGGCGGCGACCGACACGATGCCGACGGCCAGGGTGCGCGCGAACGAGAAGAAGGGCGCGGCGACCAGCGGCGCCGCCGCGAAGAGCGGGAAAGCGGTGCTCGAGTCGGGCGTCGCCTCGTCCAGGACGATCGCCACCACGATGATCAGGGCGGGCAGGATCTCCACGAACGGATGCGGCGAGCGGGCCGCGTGCCGGCCGCGCCGCCGGCCTCCCGGCCGGAGGTCCTCGGGACCGAAGCCGGGAGGGTGCTTGTCCATGGCGCGCGAGGTGTTCCAGGTGGGGTCCTGTGGGGGCATGTCCGCCTCGCGGAATCCGGCGTCGGAGCGCCGGGAGCCACGCCGGATCCCGCGCTCGACGCGGTCCCTGAGGCTGCGGAGTCTGTTCCCCGCGGGGATACGGCGACGGCGGGCGGCACCCTCGGGGGAACGGTCGTCGCTCCCGCCGCCCGCCGTCTCCGTTCTCCCTCAGGTGCCCCACTCTCCTGCCCGGTCAGTCGACGGCCGCGCACAGTACCGCGCACTTCCCAGGCTCACTCTTTCCGCGCCCGGCGGCTACCCGGCCATCGACCGACTGGGCTATGAACGGCCTCCCCCGGCCCCCGGGGAGGCCGTTCAGTCGGTGAGATGGCGCTCGGCGTACACCTTCATCGCGTCCCGTACGAGCACGGCCGCGCCCTCCTCGTACTTGTCGTAGTTCCGGCCGAAGCGCGGGTCGTCGACGTACATCGCGGTGACACCGATGACGTACGACTTGCCGACGCTGGACGTGGCCGACAGCCATTCGTAGTGGCGGCGGGCGAGCGCCTGCGCCTCCTGGCTGTCGGGGGCGCGACCGTCCTTCCTGGCCCGGCCCCAGTCCCGGGCGATGTCCTCGTGCCGGCCCATGAACTCCTTGCGCTCGCTCTCGCTCAGCGAGCGCCACCAGCGATCCCCCTTCTCGTACGCGTCGCGGCCCCACCGCTCGGTCACCTCGCGCTCGTAGCGCGTGTGATCGAAGCCGTCGAGAATCTCCTCGGCCATCAGCTCTTCTCCCCTCTCGGTCCTGTGGAGAGTGGTCCGCACCGAGGCGATGAGACGCCCCACCCGGTCCCGCTCCTGCTCCAGCAGCGAGAGATGGGTGCGCAGTGCGGCGGCCGTGTCCTGTTGGCCGTCGAGGATCCGGGCGATCGCGGGCAGGCCGAGACCCAGCTCACGCAGCAGCAGAATCCGCTGGAGCCGGACCAGGGCGTCCTGGTCGTAGTAGCGGTAACCGTTGCCGCCGACCCGGCTCGGGGTCAGCAGCCCCAGCTCGCCGTAGTGCCTGAGCGTGCGGCTCGTCGTGCCGGCCTTCTTCGCGATGTCCTGGATCGACCACTCCATGTCCGGAACGCTAAATCTTGACGTTGCGTAAAGGTCAAGCCCGATTCGGCGGGACACGGTGGCACGGAACGGCGGCAGAAGACGCGGCGGCGGGGAGCGCACGACGAAGGCCCGGATCCAGTGGATCCGGGCCTTCGTCTTCTACCAGTAGCGGGGACAGGATTTGAACCTGCGACCTCTGGGTTATGAGCCCAGCGAGCTACCGAGCTGCTCCACCCCGCGCCGTTGAATGCAACTTTACGCCATCCGGACCAAGATCATCTCCATTTTCCGGTCCGGGGCACCGATCGGCCTAAGCGGCCTCCACCACATCGGCGTGAACGGCCGCCGCCCACTCGACCAGAAGCCGCTGATACTCGTCCTGCTCGGCGGGGGACAGCGTCCGGCCGGCCCGGGCCCACAGGGCACGGATCTCCGTGTTGACGACGGCGGCAGGACGGACGGAACCACGGGCATCAGAGGAAGCTGACATGCAGTAAGGCTACGGCCAGCCACTGACAATCGGCAGAGCGTGTACCCCACGTCTCGTATAGCCACCGTCCGGAGCCCCTCAGCGCCTACGCTTACACCGGTGATCGAAACCATCGTGTTCGACGTCGGCGAGACCCTCGTCCGCGACGACCGCCACTGGGCTTCCTGGGCCGACTGGCTCGGCGTCCCCCGCCATACCCTCTCCGCGCTGGTCGGCGCCGTGACCGCACAGGGCAGGGACAACGCCGACGCGCTCCACCTCATCAAGCCCGGCATAGATGTCGCCGAGGCGTACCGGGCCAGAGAGGCCGCGGGCCGGGGCGAGCACCTGGACGAGTCCGATCTCTACCCCGACGTACGGCCGGCCCTGGCCGGGCTGCACCAGCTCGGCGCGCGCGTCATCATCGCCGGCAACCAGACCGCCAAGGCCGGGGAGCTGCTGCGGGGCCTGGATCTGCCGGCCGATCTGGTGGTGACGTCGGACGAGTGGGGTGTGGCCAAGCCGTCGGCGGAGTTCTTCGCCCGGGTCGTGGAGGCGGCGGACACCACCCCGGAGCGGATCCTGTACGTCGGCGACCACCCGATGCACGACCTGTTCCCCGCCCAGCGGGCCGGGCTGCGGGTGGCGCATCTGCGACGGGGCCCGTGGGGCTATCTGACGGCGGACGATCCGGATGTCGTCGCGGCGGCGGACTGGCGGATCGACACGCTCACACAGCTGACGCCGATCGTGGCGGAGCTGCGGCAGCCGGTCTGAGCGCGCACGGACGACGCGGGCGGCGCGGGCGCGGCTCGGGCGGGTCGGCGGCGCGGCTCGGGCGCCTGAACGCGGCGGGTCGGCGAGGGCGGCCGGTCAGCCGGAGCCGTACTCGTGCGGCTGCCCGCCCTGCCACTCGACCCAGGCGGGGTCGTCGAGCAGCTCCCACGCGTCGGACAGCCCGGCGAGCCGCAGGAATTCGATCAGATGGTCGTCGTTGTGCGCGAGTCCCATGATCCGGCCGCGGACGGTGACCCGCCGGCCGCCCGTCCCGGACGGCCGGTGCACGACGATCGGTGTGTCACTCATACGGTCAAGAGTGCGACTCCCGTGGCCCGAGCGCAGCCTCGGGGTCCGGTCTTTGCCAGGAGACCGCCGCGAAATGGACCGCTTTGCAGCCCTTGCGCATGCTTTGTCGCCGCCCGGATGCGGGATACGACACACCCCCCGATGCTGGGAGGTGAACCCACTAGGGAGGACGAGTCATGTCGATGCTCGACAAGCTCAAGGGTCTGGTCAAGGGCCACGAGGACACCGTGCGAAAAGGCGTCGACAAGGCCGGTGACGCCGTCGACAAGAAGACCGGCGACAAGTACAAGGGCCAGGTCGACACGGCCCAGGAGAAGCTCAACGAACAGCTCGGCTCCCGGCAGCGGCCCACGCCCGGCGACGACCGCCCGCCGAGGAGCTGACCCCGGAGCCGATCCGGCAGGTCGCACGTTCCGGACGAACATCCCGCCGAAGGCCCCGACCGCTCCCCTGCGCCGGTCGGGGCCTTCGCGCGCCGGCCGCCCCCGCCTCCAGTCCACCGCCTCCGTACGTACGGCTAGGGACGCGCGCCGTCGGAGCCCACGTATCGCTCCGCGAACTCCCCCACCGGCTCGATCGGCGTGATGATGTCGACCAGCACCCCGGCGGGGTCGGCCACGATGAAGTGCCGCTGCCCGAAGTCCTCGCTGCGCAGCGGGAGTACGGGGGTCAGCCCCGCACCGACGACGAGCCGCTCCCACTCCGCGTCCACGTCCGCCACCTCGAAGTTGAGGAGGAGGCCCTGGACGGGTCTGCCGTAGCCCTCGGGCAGCGTCGGATGGGTGGGGTCGAGGAGCGCGAGCTCGTACGGGACGGCCCCCGGCCTTCGCAGACTCACGTACCAGTCGGCCTCGAACGTCGTCTCGAAGCCGAGAAACCGGGTGTAGAAGTCCCGGGACTCCTGGAGCCTCGTGGTGGCGATCACGGGATAGAAGCTGGTCAGCTCCATGACGGATTCCTTTCGCATACCATCGGTATGCGAACGACGTTATTCACATACCGTCGGTATGTCAATCGGAGGGGAACGCGATGCCGCAGGAGCACGGGGCCAGGGCCCGGCAGCGGGAGCAGACCAGACTGACCCTGCTGCGCGAGGGCCGCAGGCTCTTCGCGGAGGTCGGTTACGGCGCGGTGAGCCTCGCGGAGATCGTCGCCGCCGCCGGTGTGACCAAGGGCGCGCTCTACCACCACTTCGACGGCAAGACCGCGCTGTTCCGCGCCGTGCTGGAGGACGTCCAGGAGGAGGTGGGCCGGCGCGTGGCGGGGGCGGCCGACGCGCGGGACGGCTCCTGGGACCAACTGGTCGCGGGCTGCCAGGAGTTCATCACCGCCACGACCGCGCCCGACATTCAGCGGATCATGCTCGTCGACGGGCCCGCCGTGCTGGGCTGGACCGAGTGGCGGGCGATGGACGAGGCGTCGTCGGCCCGCCATCTGACGGAGGCGCTGACCGCACTGGTGGAAGAGGGCGTCGTTGCCGCGCAGCCGGTGGCGCCCCTCGCGCACCTGCTGTCGGGCGCGATGAACGAGGCGGCCCTGTGGCTGGCGACCTCGGCCGACCCGGCGGATCTCACCGACACACGGGCCGCGTTGGGGCGGCTCCTCGGTGCGCTGCGGGTCGGCTGACGGACCGTCGGGCAGCGGGCAGCGGACGCCGGGCGGCCGGGAGGCGTCGGACGGTGACGCGGACGCCGTAACCCGTGCTCCCTCAGCGGGTGAGGAGGTCGCGAACGGCCCTGACGACGTCCTCCGGTGCCTCCTCCGCCATGAAGTGGCCGCAGGAGACGGTGGAGTGGTGCAGGTCGGGCGCCCAGGCGCGCCAGCGCGCGGCGGCGTCGAAGCCCAGCGCCGCGCCCCAGTCCTGCTGGAGGACGGTCACCGGCATCCGCAGCCGGTTCCCGGCGTCGCGGTCCGCCTGGTCGTGGACGACGTCGATCCCGGCCGAGGCGCGGTAGTCGGCGACGACGGAGGGGACGGACGCGCGGGAGGCCGCCAGATACGCGGCCCGGATGTCGGCCGGGATCGCCCCCGGATCGCGCGTCCAGATGTCGAGGAAGTGGCCGAAGAATTCGTCCGCGCTCGCGCCGATCATCCGCTCGGGCAGACCGGGCGGCTGGGCCATCAGATAGAGGTGGAAGCCGACGGCGGCGCCGGTGCCGTGCATCACGTCCCAGGTGTCGAGGGTGGGCAGGACGTCGAGCGAGGCGAGGTGGGTGATCACCTCCGGGTGGTCGAGGGCCGTCCGGATCGCCACGAGCGCGCCGCGGTCGTGACCGGCCAGTGCGAACCGCTCGTGCCCCAGGGCACGGGCGAGCGCGACGGCGTCGGCGCCCATGGTGCGCTTGGCATACGTGACCCCACCGGCCTCGGCGTCCTCGGCGTCCTCGATGGGCTTGTCGCTCGCGCCGTAACCGCGCAGGTCGGGGCAGATGACGGTGTGGTGGGCGGCGAGTTCGACGGCGACGTGCCGCCACATGAGGTGGGTCTGCGGGAAGCCGTGCAGAAGCATGACCGGGCTGCCCGAGCCGCCGACGGCGACGTTGAGGGTGACGTCGTCGGCGACGGGGACGCGCCGGTAGGTGAAGCCGGGGATGGTGGGGTGCATGGTGCGCCCTTTCGTAGGGTGACGTGCGTGGCTTCGAGCCTGCGGGCCGCGAATCAGCACCGGGTCAGCAAAGGTGCGGGGCAGCGGTGGATCGGTCGTGGGTCGGCGTGGACGGGAGGCGAATGGAACGGGACGAGGTCCGGTTCGGCGTACTCGGCCCCGTGACCGCCGGGCGCGCCACCGGGGGCACCGCCGACGACCGGCGCGGCCCGATCGCCCTCAAGGGCCCGCGCCACCGCGCCGTACTGGCCCGTCTGATCGTCGCCCGCCGCCGTGTCGTCCCCGTCGCCCGGCTGGTCGCCGACCTGTGGGCGGACCCGCCGCCCGGCGCGGTCGGCGCCGTACAGACCTTCGTCGCCGACCTCCGCCGCGCCCTGGAACCAGGCCGTCCGCCCCGTGCCCCCGCCCGGCTGCTCGTCACCGAGGGCTCCGGTTACGCGCTGCGCGCCTCGCCGGACGCCGTCGACGCCTGGCGTTTCGAGACGGCGGTCGGCGAGGCCGCGGAGCTGCCGGCCGATCGGGCGCTGCCCCGGCTCGACGAGGCGCTGGAGCTGTGGCGGGGGCCCGCGTACGCGGACTTCGAGCACGAGCAGTGGGTACGGGGCGAGCGTGCCCGCCTCGCCGAACTGCGGCTCCGTTCGGTCGAGCGCAGGGCCGGCGCCCAGCTGGCCCTCGGCCGCGCCGCCGAAGCCGTCCCCGACCTGGACGCGCATCTGGCCGACCACCCCTGGCGCGAGGAGGCGTGGCGGCTGCTGGCGCTCGCGCTGTACCGGACGGACCGCCAGGGGGACGCGCTCGCCGTCCTGCGCCGGGCCCGGTCGACGTTGGTGGAGCAGCTCGGCGTGGATCCGGGGCCGGGGCTGCGCAGGCTGGAGGCGGACATCCTGGCGCAGGATCCGGCTCTCCGCGCCACCGCAGGGCAGGCGGGGCCCACCGAGACGGCCGCGCGCCTGTGGACACGGGCGGCGGCGGCGTACGACCGTACGGTCGCGGCCGGCGCCCGCGCCCGGCTGGAGACGACGGTGGGCCTGCTCCGCGACCTCGCGGTGACCGGTGGCGGCGGGCTGGCGGCCGTCCGTGAGCACCGCATGGCAGCCGTCGCCGCCGCCGAGGAGTTCGGCGACCCGGTACTGACCGGCCGGGTGATCGGCGCCTTCGACGTCCCCGCGATCTGGACCCGCGGCGACGATCCCGAACTGGCGCGGCAGATCGTCGCCGCCGCCGAACGCACCCTGGCCGCCCTGCCGCCGCGCGGCGTATCCGGTACGTACGACACGTACGACACGTACGGCGCGGTGCGCTGCCGGCTGCTGGCGACCGTCGCGGTCGAGACGCGCGGCTCGCACTCCTCGCGCGGCCCGCAGGCCGCGAGCCAGGCGGAGGCGATCGCCCGGTGCCTCGACGACCCGGCGCTGCTGGCGTTCGCGCTGAACGGCGCGTTCATGCAGTCCTTCACCCGTGCCGGTCTCGCACCCCGCCGCGCCGAAATCGGCGCGGAGCTGGTCGAGTTGGGATCCCGGCACGGACTGGTGACCTACGAGGTCCTCGGTCGTCTGATCGGCCTTCAGGCGCACGGCGCGCTCGGCGACTTCCGGTCGGCCGACGCCCACGCCACCGCCGCCGACCGCCTGGCGGCCCGCCACGAACTCCCGCTCGTGGGCGTCTTCACCCGGTGGTACGGCGCCTTGCGCCTGGCTGCTTCCGGTGACCTCACCGGGGCCTGGCGGGCGTACGAGTCCGCCGCCGCCGACCTCCCGGGCGCTGGCATGCCGGGCCTGACCCACGGCCTCCTGCCCCTGGCCCTGTTGTCGCTGCACCTCGCCGACGGCCCGCGCGTTCCGCCGCGCGACGCGGTCGACCCGGCGGCGGACTGGGGCCCGTACCGCCCCTGGATCGCCCCGCTCGCCGCTCTCGCCTCGGGCGACCGCGCCGCCGCCCGCACCGCACTGCGCGCGCTGCCGGACCCGCCCCGCGATCTGCTGTACGAGGCGTGCTGCTGTCTGGAGGCGACGGCGGCGCTGGAGCTGGGCGATCGCGCCGTGCTCATCCGCGCCCGCGAGCGCCTGCTGCCCGCGTCCGCCGAACTCGCGGGCGCGGGCAGCGGGTTGCTCACCCTCGGCCCGGTGAGCGGCTATCTCTCGGCGATCACCTCGGCGCTGCGGGACTGAGTTCCGGCGGCGCTACGGGACCGGGTTCCGGAACGTGCGCCGGTAGGTGTCAGGTGGCACGCCGAGGGCGCGGTGGAAGTGGCGGCGCAAGGTGGCCGCCGTACCCATACCGGTGCGGGAGGCGATGAGTTCGATGCTGTCGTCGGTGGTTTCGAGCAGTTCCCGCGCGCGGTGGATGCGCCGGGTGTGCAGCCAGCGCAGTGGGGTGACGCCCGTGGTGGCGGTGAAGCGCCGGGTCAGATTGCGGGTGCTCATGTTCGCCCGCCGGGCGAGGTCGGGCGCGGTCAGCGGCTCGTGCAGCCGCTCGTCCACCCAGTACAGCAGATCGGCGAGCACGTGGCGGGCGTCGGCGGCCACCGGCCCGGCGGCGGCCACCGCGGTGGTGGGCGACATCTCGAACCTGGCGGACCTCGACCGGCTGTACGACGCGGTCCGCGGCCGGGGCCGGGGCCGGGGGCTGGACGTGCTGTTCGCCAACGCCGCCGCCGCGTCGTTCGCGACGCTGGAGGAGGTCACCGAGGAGCACTTCGACGAGACCTTCGGCGTCAACGTCCGGGGCACGCTGTTCACCGTGCAGAAGGCGCTGCCGCTGCTCAACGACGGCGCGTCGGTGATCCTGAACTCCTCGGTCCGCGCCGACGACGGCGTCGAGGCGTTCGGCACGTACGCGGCCTCCAAGGCGGCGATCCGGTCCTTCGCCCGGACCTGGGCCAACGAGCTCAAGGGCCGCGGAATCCGGGTGAACGCGGTCTCCCCGGGCACCATCGACGCCCCCGGACTCGACGCCGTGGTCGCGGGGGACACGCCCCTCACCAAGTCGCGGTTCGCCGCGGGTGTCCCACTGGGCCGGATCGGGCGTTCTGACGAGGTCGCCGACGCGGTGGCGTTCCTGGCCTCGGAGCGGAGCAGCTTCGTCCTCGGGGCCAACCTGTACGTGGACGGCGGTGAGAACCAGTTCTGACCCGAGGCGGACCCGCCAGGACCCGCCAGGACCCGCCAGGACCCGCCAGGACCCGCCAGGACCCGCCATTGAACCGGGCGGGTCGGGGCGGGTCCGGGCGGGTCGCGCCGCGCCGCGCCGGGGGCGGTGGCCCTGCGCCGTCAGGTGGGGATGGGCTTGATCTTGCTGCAGTTCTTCCACTCCACCCACGGGCGGGCGCCGCCGTTCTTGGGCCCGGTGGCGTAGGTGGGGTTCCCGGTGATCGTCTGGGTCTTCTCCTCATGGGTGATGTCGATCCCGAAGAGTTTGAACCCGAGGGTGAACTGCCCGGCGGAGATGCCGAAGCCGATGCCCAGTGAGGCGTTCCACCAGTCGGTGTTGGCCTTGTAGTCGAGCCTGCTGAGCTTCCCCTTCTCGTGCAGGAGCCGTTCGAGCGGGCTCGCGTCGGGGCCCGGCACCTTGGCCGCGTCGGTGGGGGAGGGCAGCGGGTTCTTCGCGGGCTGGTCGCCGTTGCCCCGCAGCCAGTCCTCGACGAGGACGCTGTCGGCGTCGTTGTCGAGGATGAGTTCGGCCGTCTCCGTATGGATTAGCGACTGGGTCGATCCGCCACCGCCGCCGACATCGATCGTCACGGGACCGGCGTTGGCACCTCCCTCGACCTTGACGCCGCCACCGCCGCCGGCCTCCTCGCTGGTGGTGATCATCAGCTTCTCCGGGCGGTGCGGTTTGCCGTCCGCCTCCTCCTGGTCGTACGTCGCGGCGTCGTAGGTGACCGCCACCTGCTGCATCCGCTCGCCGATGGCGACCCCGCCCGCGCCGCCCGCCCCCTTGACGGTGAAGGTGTAGACGAAGGTGATCTTCCCGGCGTTGGGGCCGGTGTGCGCACGCATGACGACGACGTCCTCGGTCATCGTGCCGTTGGCCAGCTCGCCGGATATCTTCCCCAGATCCTTCGGGCCGTCGCCGGAGTCCTTGCCGCCCTTGCCGCTGCCCTTGAACTTCCCGCCGAAGTTCGCGTTGCCGGAGGCCTCCACGGAGGTCTTGGTGATGTCGACGTCCGGTGCCTTCTCCGGCGGCAGGTCGGGCTTCTTCTTCCCGGCGTGGTGGCCGCAGATCATGCCGAGCTCGGATGAACGGGGCCCGGCGGGGCGGGAGTTGCACTCGTCCTGGGCCTTCAGGTACTCGGTGAACTGCTTGGCGTCCGCCAGGTTCAGCTCCAGGTCCTTCTGCGGGTCGCCGGTCTTGTTCCCGGAGAAGAGCCACTGACCGCCGCTGCCGCTGCCCGCCAGATACGTGCCGCTCAGCTTGGCGCTGCCGCCCCAGTCCTCCAGGCCACGGATGCCCGCGGAGACGCTGGCCGTGACCCCGCCGCCCGTCTCGGTGATCCGCTCCAGGGTGACGGTGCCGTCGGACCACTGCTGGAGCTTGACCGTCTCCGAGCTGCTGATCTTGATGAAGAAGATCTGGACGACCACGGTGGTCTTGGTCTGTTCCTGGGACAGCAGACACCTCGTGGGCTCGAACGGGTCGCCGTTCGGTACGAAGGGGTCCCCGCCCTCGCCGCCGCCCCCGCCGCCCTCTCCCCCGTCCCCGCCGTCCGCGAAGTCGCCGGTGGCACACGCCTCGTCCCCGCTCAGCGGGTGCAGTACGCGGCACACCGCGCTCTTCAGCCCGGTCGC
Organism: Streptomyces sp. S4.7; assembly: GCF_010384365.1. NCBI lineage: Bacteria > Bacillati > Actinomycetota > Actinomycetes > Kitasatosporales > Streptomycetaceae > Streptomyces > Streptomyces sp. S4.7. The sequence continues at coordinate 3,496,545 of NZ_CP048397.1, forward strand.
CTCCTCCTCGGGCAGGCTCAGACCGACGACAGCGAGCACGATCATGGACACGACCCCGAACACCGCGGCGTACTCCGCGCCGCTCTGTCCCCGGTCACGATGGAGCGGATCTCGCCGTCTCCGTATCCGGCTCCGTAGCCGCGGATACGCCTGCCAACACTGGAACCTGCGGGCCCTCTTCACCTGGTCTCCCACCTCACGCCGTCGTCACCCACCCCCGAGCGCGAGCAGCGTAAGGACAGGTCAGGGCCCACACGGCAGTGTCCACGGACCCAGCCGACGCGCCATCACGGCCGAACCGGCATACGTTCATCCCGCCGTTGACCGGCGACCTCCCACAGGCCCCCGGATGTTCCCCGTACGTACGCGGCGACGTCCCCGACGGCCGGCCGGCGGCCCGGTTCTGCCGCCGATCGCCCCCGGCGGTGCCGGAACGCGCTCCACAGGGTTGGGCCCCGGGTGGGCCCGCAGGCCCTTCGGTCGGGACTCCCCCGTACGTACGGGCGGGTCTCGGCCCTACGCGCCAGGCGGCGGCGACGGGGCTAGGGTTTACGCAAGGGGCGATCGGAACGCGGAATGCCAGGAACGCCATGAACCGACACCGCAGAGCGCCGGACAACACCCAGGAACTCCTCCTCACCCTGGGAAGCCTTGTCGACCAGGCGATGGAGAACATCAGACTCCAGCAGGCGCGGGCGGAACTCGGCATGGCGCTGCAGCGGAACATGCTCCCCTCCGAACTGCCCGATTTCCCGGGCGTCCGGCTGGCGGCCCGGTACTCGCCCTCGCAGGACGGTCTGGCCGTCGGCGGCGACTTCTACGACGCCTTCCCGATGAGCGACGGGGTGGCGGGGATGGCCATCGGCGATGTGCAGGGCCACGGGGTGGAGGCCGCCGCCTTCATGGGGGAGGCCCGCGCCAGCCTCCGGGCCCTCGCCAGCGTCACCAGTGACCCGGGGCAGGTGCTGACCAGCGCCAACGACCTGCTGATCTCGCTCGGTACCGACCTCTTCACCACCTGTTGCCTGCTGAGCTTCGCGCCGCGGACCGGTGATCTCGCCATCGCGCGGGCGGGCCACGTCCCGATGGTCTGGGGCACCGACGCGGGCGATTCGGGTGTGTCCCTGGACTCCGGCGGGGTTCCCCTCGGGATTCTGCCGGGCCAGCGGTACCCGGTGGCTCATCGACGCCTGACCCGGCCCGGTTACCTCGTCCTGGTGACCGACGGCGTCGTGGAAGGACCGGCCTTCCCGATCGAGGAGGGCCTGGCCGAGGTCGCCGGGCTGACGGGCGCCGGACGCGGCGTCGCCCCCGGCATCCTCGCGTCACGGGTGATCCGGGTGGCGGACCGCACCGGGCACGACGACGACGCGGCCGTTCTCGTCGTCCGCCACGACGGTCCGCCGGACGCCCGGTAGCCGCCGGCAGCGCGGTGGCGTCGGCGCGTCCGTCCGAGCAGCGGGACCCGGGGTGGTGTCTGATGCTGATGTGGTGGACAGCGCACGACTGGGGCGGCACGGACCCACCGTCCTGACGATCCTGGCGGTCGCCGCCCTCTACTACGCGACCGCCCGCCTGGGGCTGCTCCAGCAGCTGGTACGGGGCCAGGTCACGCCCCTGTGGCCGCCGACCGGTATCTCCGTCGCCGCCCTGCTCCTGTTCGGCAAGCGCGTCTGGCCCGGCATCGCCGTCGGCGCCCTCGCCGTCAACGCCACCATCGGCCCCACGGCCTGGTCCGTACTGGCGATCGTCGTCGGCAACACCCTCACCCCGGTCTGCTCCTACCTGCTGCTGAACCGGGCCGGCTTCCACAACGACCTCGACCGCCTACGGGACGCGGTGGCCCTGGTGTTCCTCGGCGCCCTGGGCCCCACGCTGATCAGCGCGACCATCGGCAGCGGCACACTCTTCCTGTCCGGGGCACTGTCTGCCGACGGCTTCTGGCCGACCTGGTCCGTGTGGTGGACGGGCGACGCCATGGGCGTGCTGGTGGTCACCCCGTTCCTGCTCGTGATCCGCTGGGCACGGTGGCCACCCGCCGTCGGCCCCCTGATCTGGGCGGAGGCGGCGGCACTGGCGGCGTCCACCCTCGCCGTGGCCTACCTGGCCACCAACGCCGGCAACTCTTCCCTGCTCTTCCTCGTCTTCCCGTTCCTGATCTGGGCCTCGTTCCGCTTCGAACGCGCGGGCGCCGCACCCTGCGCCCTGGCCGTCTCCACCCTCGCGATCCTCGCCTCGGGCCGGATGACCGGCCCGTTCGAGCACCACAATCTCCTCACCAACATGGTCACGCTCCAGGCGTTCAACGGCACGGTCTCCCTCACCGGCCTGGTCCTCACAACGGTGGTCACCGAACGGAACCGCACCCACGAGGAGATCGAGCGCCTGTGCGCGCAACTCTCCAACGCGGTCACCCGCCAGTCGACAAAATCCCGTCAGGTTCCCCCCAGCCCCTGAGCCGAACCCGAACCACCCGCCCCGCAGCGCTCCCTGTCGGTCCGTCCGGGGGTGGCACCCGCCGGGCGGGGCCGCATCTGAACCAATGTCAAAAGGTTTCTCCTGCATTGGTGGGTCAGTTTCCTGATCACGAGGTTTCTACGCCGCCGCGTCGAAGGAGGTCTGCCGCGCTGTCGTGCGCCGGGCAGCCGAAGCGGGGCTGCGCCGGCCGCGTGAGGACGTGCTGCGCCGACGCCGCTCGGGGGCCGGAGCGGTGATCGTCACGGGAATACCGGAAGGGGCTTGGGCTCCGGTGATCCGGCTGAGCGCTTCATCGCCGGAGCGGACCTGGGTGGTCCGGGGCACGATGCCGGCCGCTGCCATGAGGCGCGTCATGTCCCGGCGCTGGTTGGGGGTGACCAGGGTGACGACGCTGCCGGATTCCCCGGCCCGCGCGGTTCGGCCGCCGCGGTGGAGGTAGTCCTTGTGGTCGGTCGGCGGGTCGATATTGACGACGAGGTCGAGGTCGTCGACGTGGATGCCGCGGGCGGCGACGTTCGTGGCCACGAGCACGGTGACGTGCCCGGTCTTGAACTGGGCCAGGGTCCGGGTGCGCTGCGGCTGTGACTTCCCGCCGTGCAGGGCGGCGGCCCGCACCCCGCTGTCCAGCAGGTCTTGTGTCAGCCGGTCGACAGCGTGCTTGGCGTCCAGGAACATGATCACCCTGCCTTCGCGGGCCGCGATCTCCGTCGTCGTCCGGTGCTTGTCGGCGCCGTGGACGTGCAGCACGTGGTGCTCCATCGTGGTGACCGCGCCCGCGGACGGGTCGACGGAGTGGACAACCGGGTCGGTGAGGTAACGGCGGACCAGGCGGTCGACGTTACGGTCGAGGGTGGCGGAGAACAGCATCCGCTGGCCCTCGGGGCGTACCTGGTCGAGGAGTGCGGTGACCTGGGGCATGAAGCCCATGTCGGCCATCTGGTCGGCCTCGTCCAGGACGGTGATCGCTACCTGGTCGAGCCGGCAGTCGCCGCGGTCGATGAGGTCCTTGAGCCGGCCCGGCGTCGCCACGACGACCTCGGCACCACCGCGCAGCGCGTTGGCCTGCCTGCCGATCGACATCCCGCCGACGACGGTGGCCAGGCGCAGCCTCACCGAGCGGGCGTAGGGGGTGAGTGCGTCGGTCACCTGCTGTGCCAGCTCACGCGTCGGCACGAGGACCAGGGCCAGCGGCTGGCGGGGCTCGGCGCGCTGACCGGCGGTGCGGGCCAGCAGGGCCAGGCCGAAGGCGAGGGTCTTGCCGGAGCCGGTGCGCCCGCGTCCCAGGGCGTCGCGGCCCGCGAGGGTGTTGGGCAGGGTGGCGCCCTGGATCGGGAACGGGACGCTCACGCCTTGCTCGGTCAGGGTGGCCAGCAGTTGGGCGGGCATGTCGAGGTCGGCGAACCTCTCGACCGCGGGCAACGCGGGCGTGATCGTCTCAGGCAGGGCGAACTCTCCCTGAACCGCCGCGGGCCGTCGGCCGTGGCTGCCCGAGCGGCCCGTCCCGCCCGAACGGGTCGGTGCGGGCGAGCCGAAGCGGGCGCCCCGCCTCGACCCGGCGGTGGACCCGTAAGCGGGGCCTTCGGTCCGGCGGGGGCGGGAGGAGCGGGCGTTCGTACGTGTGGGGTTCATCGAGAACCTTCCTTGATACGGCGCGCATCAAGGAATTCCCGCAGCGAAAGAGTGGCGCGGGGAATCACAAGAACGAACCGAGTGGAATGCGAAAAGCGAATGTGGTTTGCAGTGGTTCCGGCGCGGGACGCACGCGATGAAATAGGTGACGTCATGTGGACGTGAAAATCCATACCTCGACCCGCGCAGCTCCGAAAAGGTGCGCACCCCTGAAGACGGGACTGCGGGCGGCGCTGTTCCACAGGTGACACCGCTGCGGGAAATGCCCGTAGCTGGGGCCCACACCCCTCGGGGTGTGGGCCCCAGCTACGAAGTGAACGTCAGACGGGAACGATGTTCTCGGCCGTCGGGCCCTTCTGGCCCGTCGCGATGTCGAAGGTGACCTTCTGACCTTCGAGCAGCTCGCGGAAGCCCTCGGCGGCGATGTTCGAGAAGTGGGCGAACACGTCAGCGCCGCCGTCGTCCTGCTCGATGAAGCCGAAGCCCTTGGCCGCGTTGAACCACTTCACTGTTCCAGATGCCATGTCATATCTCCTTCAGGGGCAGTACGCCGGGACCCGTGGTGCACGGATGCCGGGTCGCCGCGATGATGCCCCGCCCGGAGAACAACCGGAAATACAATGAAGCTTCCGTCGGCCGAAAATGCCCACGAAGAAGCTTGAAGTTTTGGGAACCACAACTGCAACTTGGATGGACAGTAGCATGAGGTGGCGACGCGTGTGCGGTGAATTTGTTCGCTCCGCCGGTTGCCGTAAAAAGACTCCCCGCAGTGCGCGTTAAACTCTCATCTCGCGGTTATAGATATTGCCCCGCCCGGACGGCAGCGTTTCAGAAAAAGCTCGCACTGTTCAGGCTCGGGGGGACCCGTAATCCGGTGGCCACCGTCTCGCCCGGCATCCGCCCCATCGGCCCGTGGCCGGTCTGGACACAGGTCGGAGCGGCGGGCAGTAGTGAGAGACGCCCCGGCGCCGCACCCTGACAGGCTGTGCGATGACCCGCCGGATTCCGGCGGGCGCGCTGCCTCAAGCGAGGGACGGACCCACCCCTTTGGCGGCGTTGCGGTATTCCGCGTTGATGCGCTGGGCTTCCTCGAGCTGGTCTTCGAGGATGACGATGCGGCAGGCGGCCTCGATGGGGGTGCCCTGGTCGACGAGCTCCCGGGCGCGGGCGGCGATGCGCAGCTGGTAGCGGGAGTAGCGCCGGTGGCCGCCCTCGGAGCGCAGCGGGGTGATGAGGCGGGCTTCGCCGATGGCGCGGAGGAAGCCCTGGGTGGTGCCGAGCATTTCCGCGGCCCGGCCCATCGTGTAGGCGGGGTAGTCGTCGTCATCGAGCCGGCTGAACGAGTCGTCTGCTGTCATCTGCACCTCTCTGGCACGCGTTGAGGGGCCTTGGTGCCATATGGCACCAAGGCCCCGAAGGAACTGCTACACCATCTGCCGGCCCTGTTCCGGCGCCGGCCTTCTGTTTCCGCCGACCCGACCTGGAAGTTGCCGGGGTTGCGGGGATCGCGGTTGCTTGACCGGAGACCACCTCGCTATCGATGTCCTGCGGTACCCGGGCTCATTGATTACACCCGGGCGATCCTGATGGCGCTCGGCTCCTCCGTTCTTCCCTCTGGGATCAATTCACACAACTACTGCTGGTACTGCGAACTGCTCTGTACTACTGGTGATGCGAACTGCTGGTGACCTGAGTAAGCGCCACTCTCCGGCAGCCAGCCCCGTCGCCCGTCCTGCGTCTGCTCTGGCTTAGAACCCCACTGCCGAACTACCCGGCACGCGCGCCCGCAGCCGACGCCTTCACCGAGGTGCTGCTCATTCACTTCACTGCTGTTACCGCACTTGCTTCACTTCGGTACTGCTCGTGGCGGCCCCTGATCACTGCGGGCCACCCGGTCCGGCCGCCAGTCCCGTCACCGTCCTGCAATCGCTATGGCTTCGAAACTCCACTGCCGCACCGTCCTGCGTACTGCGACTTCCGTACTGCTGCCCGGCAGTTCGTCTCTGCCGGGCCCTGCTGTCTCTCTGGGCTACGAGAGAAACCATAACCACATCGCCACCCAATGTCTACTCCGGCCGACATAGATTTCTGTGCACCGATCAGGGAGATAGTCGGCCACGACCGCAGACGGGGGCATCCCGTGGCCCCACTCCGGCCGGGGACACCCGCTCCGAGCTGCGCCGTCACGCCGGCCTCGATGCCGCGAGCACCGCAGCTTCCACTTCTGACCGCGCGAATAACCAGCCGGACACACTCCCCAGCGGGCACCCCATACGTTGGCTGGCAGACGTTCCAGGATGTCCTGGAGAAGGCGAGGTACTCGCCAGCCCCGGTTGAGGACCGCAGCGTCGCCGACAAGGCGTTCACGCAGGTCGGCACTCACCAAAGCTGAGGTCCGTCAGACCTTCGGGCCAGGCAGGGGACGCCTTCGCGTTGCCCGCAACCGGCGTCCCGGCCACCGACCGCCGCAACCCGCGCAACCAGCCACCGCCGAGCGCCGGCAGACACCATGCTGGTGGCCCGACCAGCGAGGGAGACACCATGAACCTCCGGTTCATCGGCACCACCTCCGAGCACGGCAACTGACCGACCCTTGTACGAGACCGAGACCGGAGACATCGTCGTCCAGGGCGACCGCCTCACGGACCCCGAAGCCCTGGGACAACTACGCGACGTCGCCGATCATGAGACGTTCGTGGTCATCCCTCGTGAGTTGCTGTCCCGTTTCGCCCCGAAGGAGTGACGTCGCCTCTGATCCCGTTCGACGAAATCACCCACCTTTTCTCGGAGTTCGAGCACACCGCATTCCGTCTGGAGACCCGCCGCGGCTACGCCACCGACCGGGACGGCGCCCTATACCAGGCGTTCATGCGCGGCGTGATGCCCGATGTCGAGCCCGATCACCCGTGGAACGTCAACGTCCGTGCCAAGGCCGACCAGCGCGCGGTTCTCCCGGGTGGGGATCATCGACACCCCGCCCACGGACGGGCAGCGGTTCCTCATGGCCACCGCCGCCGGGGGTGTAGCGGCCGGCGAGGACATCCGGGTCCTCACCCGGGCCGAGGCCGAACATCTGGAACTCCCGGACTATGACCTGTGGCTGTTCGACTCCCGGACCCTGGTGCGGATGCACATCGACGGAAGCGAAACAACGATCGGCGTGGAGCTGATCACCGATCGGGGCCGGGTCCTCTCGGCGTGCAAGGCCCGTGACGCGGCCACGGCCGCCGCGCGTTCTTCTGCCGAGGTGTGGGCGCAGGTACGTTCAACGGTGTGAGCAGCGACTTTCACAGTGCCGGAGCGACCCTCGGCGCGCGCGCCTGCGGGAGCTGCGCGCCGAAGCCGGGCTCAGCGGCAAGGACCTCGCCGAACGCCTTGGCTGGCAGCGCTCGAAGGTGTCCCGGCTGGAGACGGGGAAGCAGACCGCGACGGAGACCGACCTCGAAACGTGGGCCGGCGTCACCAACCCTGAGCAGGCCGCGGACCTGGAGTCCCGACGACGGGGCCTGCTGTCGCAGCAACGCAACTGGCGGCGCCGGCTTGCGGGCGGCCATGCACCGGTCCAGGACCGGTACGTGATCGAGTTCCAGGGCACCGGGACGATGCGCGGCTATGAAGCCACAGTCATCCCCGGCCTGTTCCAGGCCCCGGACTACGCGCGCCATCTGCTGGTCAAGAATGCGGAGTTGATGAAGTCGCCCCGGGATACGGAGGCGGCGGTCACCGGCCGGATGAAGCGCCAAGAGGTCCTGTACGAGGTGGGCAAGCGGTTCCGGGTCCTGATCTGGGAAGGGGCGCTGCATGCGCTGATCTGCCCGCGTGAGGCGACGGCCGGCCAACCGGACCGCCTCGTGGGTCTGATCGGGATGAGCACGGTGGAGCTGGGGATCGTCCCGATGGGCGTCCCATTGCCGATCACCCCGAAGCATGCCTTCTGGATTTACGACGAGCAGCGGGTCGTGGTCGAGACGATCGGCACGGAGTTGCAGTACGACACCCCGGACGATGTGGACCTGTACGGGCGGGTGTGGGACCAGCTCGACAGTGCGGCGGTGTACGGGCCGCAGGCGCACCGGTTGATCGCGCGGGCGCGGAACGGATTGTTCCGACCGTAGCAACCGGCCTCAACCCGGCGGTGGGGTCGCGCAATCGGGCGCAATCGGCACGACGGTGCGGGAGGCCGGTTCCTACGGTCCCCGTATGACTACCGCGACCCGCACTCTCGCCGTCACTGCTGAGCCCGACCCCCACGTGCGGTACCACCGCGGATCCGGCTGGCCCTCGTCCCGGCTCCGGCCCCTGGCGCTGTCACCGTCCGAGGAGAGGTTCTCAGCCTCCGGCCCGGAGAAGCTGGCCCGGCGCGAGCGGAGGGTCGAGCAGTGACCGCGGCGACCGTGACCGGAGCGCTCGCCTCGGTCCCTGCGGTGGAGACACTGACGGCCCGCCAGCAGCGGGGCGCGGACTGCGACCCGCCTGGGGTGGCAGTACCGCCCCCAAAGCTCCGGTCGGCCGGCCCGGCAGCGCGTCACGGTTACCGGTGGAGCGCCGGCGGATGAGATCGACGGTGTGATCCCGCGTACGGACCCGGCCCGCGCGGTTCAGGAGCACGCGTCAAGGTGCACCACGTGCGCGCTGCTCAGGAGCACCGGCGCGTACTGCCGGCAGGCCGGGCGCCTGCGCGAAGAAGCCGGGCGATGGCGCACGGTCGTGCGCGCACACGGCGCGACTTCCCCTTGGGGGACTCGGCCTACGCCCACTGACCCTCGTCACGGCCGTGACTCCGACCAAGAAACCCCGGCCGAGCGACAACGGCGGCTACCGCGTCAGCTGACACATCCGGAGGGCCCGTTCCGGGAGGCCGGGGCGGGCCCGTCCGTCACGAGGGGAACAGACCAGTGCCAAGAACTGTGACGGGGGCCGGCCGGGTCACCGTGCTGCCGCTGCCGCACACGTGGCCCGACCGGTACGGCGTCCTCGCCTACACCACAAGCGGGGAGTTCGGAGACACCGCGATCGTCGGCTACGTCACGATCGTCGACATCCCTGACATGTCCCTGATGGACATCGCCGAACAGCACCAGCCGGCGCGTCTGTGCGGCTCTGCCGCAGGCGCTCGCTTCACCGAGGCGTGCTGGCTGATCTGCGTGGGCTGGTCCGGTCGCACCATCCCCAAGCCCGGCACCCTCGAACTTCCCCACGCGGCTTGGTCGCTGGAGGTCGACAGGACCACGGAACTGGGCATGACGATGTACGGGCACGACCGCCTGAGCGTCGGCCGGATCACCCTGGACGACCCCGATCTCATGGCGCGGGCACCAGGCGTGCTGGCCCCCGATTCCCGGATTGCGGCGAGCGTGTGATCCCAGCGCCGCACCGTCGTTGGGTAACCAGGAGCTGATCCGATGGAGTGGACAGACCCTCGGTACACGGACGCGGTCGCCCTGTACAGAGCGGCGAAAGCCGCAGCCCCCGCCCCGGCGGCGCGCAGCGGCCGGTCCCGGAAGAGGGGCGACTCGTTCGTCATCGTCGTTGACCCGGCGGCCATGAAGCCTCACGCCGTCGCCCGCTGAGACCGCCCCGGCCGCGGCTGAGCGACGACACAGCTTGGCATCCCCGCCGATGCTCAGCACTCGCCACATGATGGCCCTTAACGGCGTCTCGAACTGGACGGTGAACCGCCGGGTGCAGGCAGGCTGCCCGGTGGAACCCATGAGGTCGCGGGGAAAACGCTTCGATCCGACAGTTGTACGCGCCAGGCAGAGGGCGGGAGAGCCGCATGTCGAGGAAGGCTGAGCGCCTCACCGACCTCCCTGTTGGACTCCTACCTCTGCTCTCGATGCGCCAGTTGGCGACGTACTACGGCGTCTCGGGCTGGACAGTCCTCCAGTGGGTGGGTCAGGGCCGGAATGCCCGTCGAACGTCTTCCGACCGCCGGCGCGAAGAACCAGACGCGCCGCTTCGCCCGGCAGAGGTCCGCGCTTGGATGACGGTGGCAGGTACAGATGGTTGAGCGCCCGAGTGTGCTTCTAAGTGGGACGCCGCACGCCGTACGCCAGATGCGCCACCGGGGCGTCGGCCCGATGGGGACGCGCGTCGGACGCGAGGTTCTGTGTCGCCGCGAGGTGGTGCACGCCTGGCTGGTCGCGCTGGAGCAGGCGGACCCGTTGGCGCAGCGCTCCGCCGGGGCCTCGTCGCCTCATGATCGTTTGCACTTCGATGGAGCATCGATGGAGCGAGTGTCCGAAATGGGCTCGAACATGAGGCGACCCCAGCTCTGAAAACCTCTCTGAGCTGGGGTCTAGCGGTAGGCCGTGTGGGACTCGAACCCACAACCAACGGATTAAAAGTCCGCTGCTCTGCCAATTGAGCTAACGGCCCTCGACGAGTCATCCACGAGCATAGCCCGCCGGGGGCGGCGAGCCGATCGGGTATCCCCCGGTGGTGGTGCGGGGGCCCGGATCAGGGGTACGGGGCGGGGCCCCTGCCGCAGCCCGGTGGGTGCGGCAGGAGCCCCGTCGTGTCAGGTGCCGGACCGTCAGCCGTTGCGCTTCCAGCGCGGCTTGTCGTCGCGGCGACCGAACGAGCCCGTGCTCGTGCCCGTACCGGTCGTGCCTCCGCGGTGGTCGTCGCGGCGGCCCGAGGGGCGGTCGTGGCCGCCGGAGCGGAAGCCGCCCGAGGGGCGGTCGTCGCGGCGGTCGCGGTTGAACGGGCGGTCACCGGTGGGACGGTGCTCGCGGCGCTCGAACGGGCGGGCACCGTCGCGGCGGTCGTCACGGCGGTCGCGGTTGAAGCCGCCTTCCTTCCGGTCGTCGCGGCGGAAGCCGCCACCGGCCGGACGGTCGTCACGACGCTGGAAACCGCCGCTCGCGGGCCTGTCGTCACGACGCTGGAAACCGCCGCTCGCGGGCCTGTCGTCGCGGCGCTGGAAACCGCCGCGGTCGCTGCGGTCACGGTTGAAGCCGCCCCGCTCGCCACCACGGTCGTCGCGGCGCTGGAAGCCGCCGCGGTCACCGCTGCCACCGTCGCGAGGGGTGTAACCCCGCGCGCCACCACGGCCACTGCGCTCACCGCGGTCGTCCCTGCGGTCGTCACGACGACCGTAGTTGCCGCGCTCGTCGCGGGTCGCCTGCGCCGGTACGGACGCGGCTGCCGCCGCCGCCTCGATGGCCGCCACGGCCTCGGCCGCGACCTCCGCCACCGCCGCCTCCGGGTCGTCCCCACGCTCGCGCGCGGCACGCGCGACGAGGCGGTCGGCCTCTTCGCGCAGCTCACCGGCGCGGCGCTGGAGGCGCTCCAGCTCCTTGGTCAGGTCGGCGACCTCGCGCTCCGCCTGCTTGGCGGAGTTGTTCGCGGAGTCGGCCTGGACCTCGGTCAGTGAACGGGCGCCGGTGATCTCGGCGACCTCCGGCTCGAACGCGCCGGCGCCGGCGACCGTGTGACGCGCGGCGTCGACGCCCGCGTCCTCCATCAGCCGGAAGATCTGGCGGCGCTGGTGCGGCAGGGCCAGCGAGACGACGACACCGGACTTGCCGGCGCGCGCGGTACGGCCCGAGCGGTGCAGGTAGTCCTTGTGGTCACCGGCCGGGTCCACGTTCAGGACCAGGTCGATGCCGTCGACGTGGATACCGCGGGCGGCCACGTCGGTCGCGACGAGCGCGTTGACGTGACCCTCCTTGAAGTCGGCCAGCGTGCGGGTGCGCGCGCCCTGCGTCATGCCGCCGTGCAGCGCGTCCGCCTTCACGCCCGAGTCGCGGAGCTGCTCGGCGATACGGTCGGCACCGAGCTGCGTACGGACGAAGATGATCGTGCGGCCCTTGCGTGCCGCGATCGCCGCCGTGACCGGCGCCTTGTCCTTGGGCTTCACGACGAGCACGTGGTGGCTCATGGTCGTGACGTTGCCCTGCGCGCTGTCGACCTCGTGGTGCACGGGGTTCTTCAGGTAGCGCTTGACCAGGGTGCTGATCTCGTTCTCCATGGTGGCGGAGAAGAGCATGCGCTGGCCGCCGGCCGGCACCTGGTCCAGCAGTTCGGTGACCTCGGGCAGGAAGCCCAGGTCGGACATCTGGTCGGCCTCGTCGAGGATCGCGATCCGGACGTTCTCCAGGGAGCAGGCGCCGCGGTTGATGATGTCGCGCAGCCGGCCGGGGGTGGCGACGAGGACGTCGACGCCGCGCTCCAGCGCGTAGATCTGGTTGCCCATCGACGTACCGCCGCAGACGACCTTCATCTTCAGACCGAGCACGTCACCGTACGGCTGGAGGGCGTCGGCGACCTGCATCGCCAGCTCGCGGGTCGGGGTCAGGATGACGCCGCGGGGCTTCTTCTTCTCGGTGTGGCCCTCGGCGAGGGTGGCCAGCAGCGGCAGACCGAAGGAGAGGGTCTTGCCGGAGCCGGTACGGCCGCGGCCCAGGATGTCCTTGCCGGCCAGGGCGTCCGGGATGGTCGCGGCCTGGATCGGGAAGGGCGCGACGACGCCGTTCTGGGCGAGCTTGCGGACGATGCCTTCGGGCAACCCCAGGTCGCCGAAGCTGATTTCGGGGGTCTTCGGGGCCTCTGTGGCCTCGGCCGTCCCAGCCTCGATGTTCTCGACGCTGTCGACGCTCTTGATCGAGTCGTCGGAGTCGTTCTCGGGCATGACGGCGTGGTCAGTACTGGAAATGGACATGCGAAATGCGAAACCTTCCGGAGTCTCGGCACGCGCCCAAACTCCGTGATTCGCAAATCGACCGCCTCAATGCGGTCTGCCACGGCAAGGGAGAGTACGCGCCACGCGGCGCTCTTCTGTGTCGGCGCCGGGCAATGATCAAACGATCTACTACCATACGCACCGCTCCCCCTCCCTGGCAAACCGCCTCCGCACGATCCGCGTCACACCGGGGCTCCACCGGCACTCCACCGATGCCCGACCGGCTCTCCACCGGCGCGCCGAAGGCCTCTTCCCCGGCCCTCATACCGGCCCCAACTGCGGCGACGCCACGGGCTCCTTCCGCATCCCGGCCCCGTCACCCGGAGACAGCGCGCTCGTCCTTACGTCCGCCATCGGCGAGGCCGACGGCTCGGCCGGCGGGCTGCTCGGCTCGGGCTGTGCCGGGGGCTCCGGCTCCGGGTCCGGCGGAGGCGGCTCGGAGGGCGGCGGCGGGGTCCTGGTCGGCTGCTCCACGGGCGGTACGTCGCCGCCCGGCGGCCTCGGGGCGGGGGGCAGCGGCTTGCCGTCCGGCCCCTTCGACGGCTCGGCCGACGGGCCGCCCGACGCCTCCGGATCGCCCGGTTTCCCCTTCTCGCCGCGCCCGCCGGTGTGCTCGGCGCCTTTCGGCCCCGCGCCGCTCCGGCCCTCGGCCTGCGGGGTCGCGCCGGTGTCCGCCGCCGTACCGCCGTCCTGCTCCGCCGCGGCCCCGCTGCGTTCGGCCGATCGTGAGGGGGCCGGCTTCCCTTCGTCGTGGCCTACGCTCATGCAGCCCGTGGCGGTGGCGACGGCCATCGAGGTGACGACCCAGACGGCGAAACGGCCGGAGGCGGACAGACGGCCGGCGGCGCCGGGGCGGCCGGGCGCGGGGAGGCGGCCGGCGGCGGACAGACGACCATGGGCGGGCAACGGGCGCACGCGGGCACCTCCGGGGCATGGAACGGCTCACCCCACCGACGAACGCCCGGCGGCGGGGGATTGATTACCCTGCCCAACTTCCTTTTCCCCACGAGGGACACGCTCCCCAGGGCCCAACCGAGTCACAGCCCGCCCCACGGCGGCCCCTCAGAGCGCGCCCAGCTCCCAGCCGGCCCACACCGCGCCCAGGCCCACCAGCAGCGACGCCGAGACATAGGCGCCGGCCAGCAGACCCTTCCCGCGCTCGGCCAGCCGCAGCGTCTCGTACGAGAAGGTCGAGTACGTCGTGAGCGCCCCGCACAGCCCCGTACCGACAAGGGCGTACGTCGCCGACGACACCGTCGCCCCGGCGAGCACTCCCAGCACCAGACTCCCCGCCACGTTCACGGCGAACGTCCCCCAGGGGAACAGGGTTTCGTGCCAGTTCTGCACCGTACGGTCCGTCAGATAGCGCAGCGGCGCGCCGATCGCGCCGCCCACGACGACCAGCAGCCAGTTCACGGCGCCGCCCGCCGCCCCGCCACCGGCCCCACCAGGCGCCGCGTGAGCGTGGCCGTGAGCCAGACCGCCGCCATCGCGCCCACGAGCGTCACGGCCGCGTACCCGAGCGCGGCAGGCGCCTCCCCGTGCCGCACCAGCCGCAGGAAGTCCAGCGTGTACGTCGAGAACGTCGTGAAGCCGCCCAGCACCCCCACCCCGAGGAACGGCCGCAGCAGCGGATGCACCGACCAGCCGCCCTCGGCGACCAGCACCATCAGGACACCGATCAGCCCGCAGCCCACGACGTTCACCAGGAACGTCGTCCACGGGAAGGCGCCGTCGGCGGCGGGCCACAGGCGCTCGGCGCCGTACCGCGCCGTCGCACCCGCCGCGCCGCCTGCGGAGATGACGGCCAGCACCTGCCAGAGCCGGTGCCCGGCCGTCTCGGCGCGCTGGCCGGGCACCCGCAGATCGACATCGGGGTCGACCGGCTCCAGGGGCGGGTCTCCCGGCCCCCCGCTCACCCGTACCCCAGCTCGTGCAGCCGCTCGTCGTCGATCCCGAAGTGGTGCGCGATCTCGTGCACCACCGTGATCTCCGTCTCCGCCACCACGTCCTCGCGCGTCTCGCACATCCGCAGCGTCGGCCCCCGGTAGATCGTGATGCGGTCCGGCAGCACTCCCGCGTACCACTCGCCGCGATCGGTCAGCGGAGTCCCCTCGTAGAGCCCGAGCAGATCGGGGTCGAACTCCTCGCCCGACTCCTTGGCCGCGGCGGGATCCGGCTCGTCCTCCACGAATACCGCGACGTTGTCCATCAGCCGCATAAGCTCCGGCGGAACGCGGTCCAGCGCCTCGGCCACCAGTTCTTCGAACTCCTCGCGCGTCATCTCCAGCACCCGGCCATTGTCACGCAGGTCACCAAGATCGGTGAAAGGCGGTGCCCACGCATGATCGCCCACCGCTCCGGGCATACGCGACCAATGGCCCGCGACGCACGCCGTGTCCCGTTCCGTACCGCGATCACCGCGATCAGCCGAATCCAGCGGCACTACCGCTCCCGCGGCGAGGGCCCGACCAGTGCCCTCGTCAGCTCCCCGCACCCGTACACCCGCGCGCTCGGCCTCGTCGCCGTCGTCCTGCTCGGCGCCTGGCTCGGACTGCTGATCGTCGGCAGTGTGCGGACGCCGGTCGGTCCCATGGACACGAAGATGACCCTGCGGCCCTCCCTCACCGGCGGCACGAAGATCAACGTCTCGCCGCTGGGCGCGCTCGAACTCGACTCCCACACGGCCCCGATCCGTCTGGACGTGGACGTCGACCAGCTCGACCCGGTCCGCTCGCAGGCCCTCGTGGAGCACCCCGAACGCCTCGCCGGGCTCCAGGAGGAGGTCGGGAACGACGTCGCGGCCGGGACGACGGAGCTGGCCGTACGGTCCTGCGTCGCCGTCGTCTCGGGCGCCACCGCCCTCGGCCTGGCCGTCTACCGCCGCCCCCGCCGCGCGCTGGCCGCCGGCGGCCTCGCGCTCGCGCTGCTGAGCGCGGCCGGTGTCACCGCGTTCGCGACCTGGAACCCGAAGTCCGTGCTGGAGCCCCGCTTCTCCGGACTGCTCTCCTCGGCCCCGCAGGTCGTCGGCAGCGCGCGCTCGATCGTCACCGAATTCGACGTCTACCAGAAGGAGTTGGCGCGGCTCGTCACGAATGTGACCAAGCTGTACGACGCGACGTCGACCCTGCCCTCGTACCAGCCGGACCCCGGCACCCTGCGCGTCCTCCAGGTCTCGGACATCCATCTCAACCCGGCGGCCTGGCACATCATCGGCTCGCTCGTGGAGCAGTACAAGATCGATCTCATCATCGACTCCGGCGACACGATGGACCACGGCTCCGCCGCCGAGAACAGCTTCCTCGACCCGATCCCCGACCTCGGCGCGCCGTACGTCTGGGTGCGCGGCAACCACGACTCGGCCGACACCCAGAAGTATCTGTCGGGCATGAAGAACGTCCACGTCCTCGACAACGGCCGCGCCGTCACCGTCGCCGGGATCCGGGTGGCGGGCACGGGCGACCCGCAGTTCACCCCCGACCGCTCGCTGGCCAGGGGCGGTGACCCGGCCGAGGAGATGGCGGGCGTACGGCTCGCGTCGGCCCTCCGCGACCAGGAGCGGGCGGGCACCCCGGTGGACATCGCCGTCGCGCACAACCCGACGGCGGCCAGGGAGACGGACGGCACCGTCCCGCTCGTGCTGGCCGGCCATGTCCACCACCGCGAGACCGAGATCATGCCGTTCGGTACGCGGCTGAAGATCGAGGGCTCGACGGGCGGCGGCGGGCTGCGCGCGGTCCAGAACGACGAGCCGGAGAAGGTACGGGCCTCGCTGCTCTATCTGGACAGCTCGACCAAGCGGCTCCAGGCGTGGGACGAGATCACGCTGGGCGGTCTGGGGCTGACGACGGCGGAGGTCAGCCGTCATCTTCCTGAGGAGGCGGGCGTACCGGGTACGGACCCGTCGCCCTCCGGAGCGCCGTCGGGATCACCGAGCGGATCGCCTCCGGGTTCACGCTCGAACGAGCCGCCCGCACCCGCCTCCGGCTCCCCCTCCCCCGACAGGTGAACCGGCCGGTAAGCCGTTCCGGTAAACCGTTTTGGCGATAGGTCCCCGCATCCCATATGCTTCTCACGTCCCCGACGCGCTGCTAAGCGCCCAGGCGGGCCCTTAGCCCTCATCGTCTAGTGGCCCAGGACGCCGCCCTTTCAAGGCGGTAGCACGGGTTCGAATCCCGTTGGGGGCACGCAACACCGTGTGCGAGACTCGTCTCGCACATTGCTTGGTCCTGTGGAGCAGTTTGGAGTGCTCGCCACCCTGTCAAGGTGGAGGCCGCGGGTTCAAATCCCGTCAGGACCGCTGTGGCTCGCGAGAGCCGCGTGGCTGGGTAGCTCAGTTGGTACGAGCGATCGCCTGAAAAGCGATAGGTCGCCGGTTCGATCCCGGCCCCAGCCACTCTTCTTTCTTCCGTACAGACGCCCCTGTCGAGATCTTCGGCAGGGGATTCGGCTTGTCCGGGGGCCCGTCCCGCGAAATGGGTTCGCCACTCGCCCGGCACGGGTGAGACCCTGGGCTCGGTATGTCTACTTCCCTCGCCGACCTTCAGTCCCTGCTGGCCGAGGTGTCGCTGCGCGACTCGCAGCGCCTCGGCCGCCGTCTCGAAGGCGTCCGGCGCATCCGCAAGCCCGAAGCCCGGCAGGCCGTTCTCGACGAGATCGCGGCCGAGGCCGGCAAGTCGGCCGAGCGTGTGCGCGCCCGCGCGGCCCGGATGCCGGCGATCACGTACCCCGAGCAACTGCCCGTCAGCCAGAAGAAGGACGTGATCCTGTCGGCGATACGCGACCACCAGGTCGTGATCGTCGCCGGTGAGACGGGATCGGGGAAGACGACCCAGATCCCCAAGATGTGCATGGAACTCGGCCGGGGCGTGCGGGGCATGATCGGCCATACGCAGCCCCGCCGGATCGCCGCCCGTACCGTCGCCGAGCGAGTCGCGGACGAGCTGGGGACCCCGCTCGGCGAGGCCGTCGGCTGGAAGGTCCGCTTCACCGACCAGGTGAACCAGGACGCGACGTATCTGAAGATCATGACGGACGGCATCCTGCTCGCCGAGATCCAGTCGGACCGCGACCTGCGCGCGTACGACACGATCATCATCGACGAGGCCCACGAGCGCAGTCTCAACATCGACTTCCTGCTCGGCTATCTCGCCCAGCTCCTCCCAAGGCGCCCCGATCTCAAGCTCGTCATCACCTCGGCGACGATCGACCCCGAGCGCTTCTCGCGCCACTTCGGCGACGCCCCGATCGTGGAGGTCTCCGGCCGTACGTTCCCGGTCGAGGTCCGCTACCGCCCGCTTCTCGAAGACGACAGCGACGAGGGCGACCGCGACCAGATCACCGCGATCTGCGACGCCGTCGACGAACTCCAGTCGGAGGGCCCCGGCGACGTCCTGGTCTTCCTCTCGGGCGAGCGCGAGATCCGCGACACCGCCGACGCGCTGGACAAGCGCAAGCTCCGGCACACCGAGGTGCTTCCTCTGTACGCGCGCCTCTCGCACGCCGAGCAGCACCGGGTCTTCCAGAGACCCGGCGGCGGCGCGACCCGCAGGATCGTGCTGGCGACGAACGTGGCGGAGACCTCGCTGACCGTGCCGGGCATCAAGTACGTGATCGACCCCGGCACCGCCCGTATCTCCCGCTACTCCCACCGCACCAAGGTCCAGCGCCTGCCGATCGAGCGGATCTCGCAGGCCAGCGCCAACCAGCGCAAGGGACGCTGCGGCCGTACGTCGGACGGCATCTGCATCCGGCTGTACGCCGAGGACGACTTCGAGGCCCGGCCCGAGTTCACGGACGCCGAGATCCTCCGTACGAACCTGGCCTCCGTGATCCTCCAGATGACGGCGGCCGGCCTCGGCGACATCGAGAAGTTCCCGTTCATCGACCCGCCGGACCACCGCAACATCCGTGACGGCGTCCAACTCCTCCAGGAACTGGGCGCGTTCGACGCCGCGCAGAAGGATCCGCGCAAGCAGCTCACCCAGCTCGGCCGCAAGCTCTCGCAACTGCCCGTGGACCCGCGCCTGGCGCGCATGGTCATCGAGGCCGAGCGCAACGGCTGCGTACGCGAGGTGATGGTGATCGCCGCCGCGCTCTCCATCCAGGACCCGCGCGAGCGTCCCTCGGAGAAGCAGACCCAGGCCGACCAGCAGCACGCCCGTTTCCGGGACGAGACCTCCGACTTCCTGGCCTTCCTGAATCTGTGGCGCTACATCCGCGAGCAGCAGAAGGCGCGCGGCTCCTCCGCCTTCCGCCGGATGTGCAAGGCGGAGTACCTGAACTTCCTGCGGATCCGCGAGTGGCAGGACATCTACTCCCAACTGCGCACGGTCGCCAAGCAGATGGGCATGACGGTCAACGAGCACGACGAGAACCACGACGTCCCCGCCCCGGACCGGTCCGTGCACATCTCGCTGCTCTCGGGGCTGCTGTCGCACATCGGGCTGAAGGATGTGAAGACCGCCGGGGGGGAGGGCGGGAAAAACACGGCGAAGAACGAGTACGTGGGCGCCCGCAACGCCAAGTTCGCGGTCTTCCCGGGCTCGGCCCTCTTCAAGAAGCCGCCGCGCGTCATCATGTCCGCGGAGCTGGTGGAGACGTCCCGGCTGTGGGCGCGGGTCAACGCGAAGATCGACCCCGAGTGGATCGAACCGCTGGCCGGGCACCTGATCAAGCGCACGTACAGCGAGCCGCACTGGGAGAAGGACCAGGCAGCGGTGATGGCGTACGAG
The DNA here is from genome assembly GCF_010384365.1 of Streptomyces sp. S4.7. Taxonomy (NCBI): domain Bacteria; kingdom Bacillati; phylum Actinomycetota; class Actinomycetes; order Kitasatosporales; family Streptomycetaceae; genus Streptomyces; species Streptomyces sp. S4.7. The sequence continues at coordinate 3,516,072 of NZ_CP048397.1, forward strand.
AAGGTCACGCTGTACGGCGTACCGATCGTCGAGCGGCGCAAGGTGAACTTCGGCCGGATCGACGCGGAGGCGTCGCGCGACCTGTTCATCCGCAACGCGCTCGTCGAGGGCGACTGGCGGACGCACCATCAGTTTTTCCATGACAATCGCAAACTTCTGGGCGAGGTCGAGGAGTTGGAGCACCGCGCGCGGCGCCGCGACATCCTCGTGGACGACGAGACGCTGTTCGACTTCTACGACCAGCGCGTGCCCGACCATGTGGTCTCCGGCGCGCACTTCGACTCGTGGTGGAAGCACCGGCGCGAGGAGGAGCCCGAACTCCTCGACTTCGAGCGCTCGATGCTCATCAACGAGGCCGCGGGCGCCGTCACGAAGGACGACTATCCGGACTCCTGGCGCCAGGGGCGGCTGAAGTTCCGGGTGACGTACCAGTTCGAGCCGGGGGCCGACGCGGACGGTGTGACCGTGCACGTACCGCTCCAGGTCCTCAACCAGATCACGTCCGAGGGCTTCGACTGGCAGATCCCCGGACTGCGCGAGCAGGTGGTGGTGGAGCTGATTCGCTCCCTGCCGAAGCCGATCCGCCGCCACTACGTCCCTGCGCCGAACTACGCGGCGAAGTTCCTGGAGCGGGCGGTGCCTCTTCAGGAGCCGCTGCCCGTGACGCTGGCGCGCGAGCTCCAGCGGATGGTGGGCGTGCCCGTCACGGCGGACGACTTCGATCCCGGCCGGGTGCCGGACCATCTCAAGATCACCTTCCGGATCGTCGACGAGCGGCGCCGCAAGATCGCCGAGGACAAGGATCTGGAGGCGCTGCGGATCGCGCTGAGGCCCAAGGCCCGCAAGGCGCTCTCGCAGGCCGCCGCGGCGGTGGCGGGGCCCACGGGCGAGTCGGTCGAACGCTCCGGCCTCACCGACTGGACGATCGGCACCCTCTCGCGCACCTTCGAGACCCGGCGTGCCGGCCAGCCGGTCAAGGCGTACCCGGCTCTGGTCGACCAGGGCACGACCGTGGCCGTACGGCTCTACGACACCGAGGCCGAGCAGCAGCAGGCGATGTGGCAGGGCACCCGGCGGCTGATCCTGCTCAACATCCCGGTCAGTCCCGCGAAGTTCGCCTCGGACACCCTCACCAACAAGCAGAAGCTGGCCCTGTCCCGTAACCCGCACGGCTCGATCCAGGCGCTGTTCGAGGACTGCGCCACGGCGGCGGCGGACCGGCTGATCGCCGAGCACGGGGGGCCGGCGTGGGACGAGGAGTCGTTCCGCAAGCTGTACGAGCTGGTCCGCGCCGACCTGGTCGACGTGACCGTGCGCACCATCGGTCAGGTGGAGCAGATCCTGGCCGCCTGGCAGGCGTGTGAGCGGCGCCTGAGGTCCACGAACAGCCTGGTCCTGATCAACAACGTCCAGGACGTGAGGGACCAGCTGGCGGAGCTGGTTCCGGCGGGCTTCGTGACCCGCACCGGTCTGCGCAGACTGCCCGACCTGATGCGCTATCTGGTGGCGGCGGACCGCAGGCTCCAGCAGATGCCGACGAACGTCCAGCGCGACACCACGCGTATGGAGAAGGTCCACGAGATGCGCGACGAGTACGCGTGGCTGCTCGAACAGTTCCCGCGCGGGCTGCCGGTGCCGCGGCAGGCCCTGGACATCCGCTGGCTGATCGAGGAGCTGCGGGTGAGCTACTTCGCGCACGCGCTGGGCACGGCGCAGCCGGTGTCCGACAAGCGGATCGTGAAGGCGATCGACGCGGCGGTGCCGTAGCGCCCCGGGGGCACCGATCCGGTTCGACCGCACCCTCCGACCTGCTGTACAGTCTGACTTCGCAGCCGCCGGTACGGATCGCACCGGAGCCGCGAATTCTGGTCCTGTGGAGCAGTTTGGAGTGCTCGCCACCCTGTCAAGGTGGAGGCCGCGGGTTCAAATCCCGTCAGGACCGCAGTGCAGCAACGGAGCCCGCTTCCCTTTGGATGCGGGCTTCTTCGTTGTTCCGGCGCGCCACGAAGAGTCCGCGTCCTCATGGCTGCGGATTCCGTCGTTGTGCCCGGGACACGGGTTCCACTGCCGCGTGTTGGGTTGACGGTCCCCCGTGGCGCGGGTAAGCCATCAGGAGGGGCCCTTCCCCGGCAGCGCAGGGCCCCGTACCGGGGGGTGGCGCGCATGGCGGCATCGGTGGTGAAACACGAGACCCGCGCGCTCCTGCGCGCCCATCTGGCGGCCGCGACGGGCTTTCGGCATGTCACACGGCACTGCGCGGTCTGTCATCGCCTCCAGCGGCTCGTCATGGAGCCTGTCGCGCCCGCTCCCGCGGACGCCGGAGGGACGGTCAACAGCTCCGCGCCGAACAGCACACCAGAAGCGGACACCGACCCCCAATAGGCGCTGCGACGGGGAGTTGGCAAGAGGTTCGGACTGTGACGGGTGTCACCGTTCACGTTTGCGGAACGACTGCGCTTACACCCCGCACAAAAGCCCCGAATTTAGTATGTGCAATTGCACCTCTCCGTAAGCACCCCCTCCGAACCGCCGGAACCGCGCCCGCACCACCCCGACATCACCCCAACTCCCCCTCCACAGAACAAAAAAGATCGCGCTGGACCCGGCGGAGTCCAGCGCGATCAAAGTGACTCGCCCCGCGTCGCGGGAGCGTGGGACCTGTTGGGGCAGGTGCCCGTCATGTGGAGCTTTGCAAAGCTCTGTGGATCAATGTGGAGCTGTGGTGCGGGACGACCGGATTGGGGACCCGGGTGCCCAGTTGGGTTGATTGGTTGTCAGTTGTGCCCTGACGAGGCTTTCAGGCCTCGCTGCGCTGCTGCGGAATACCCGCGAGCAGTGCGCGGACCTCTGCCTCGCGATACCGGCGATGCCCACCGAGCGTGCGGATGGACGTGAGCTTGCCCGCTTTTGCCCAGCGTGTGACCGTCTTCGGGTCCACACGGAACATCGTGGCAACCTCAGCCGGCGTCAGCAGCGGCTCGGCATCAGGGGTGCGAGCGGTCATGAGCGGCCTCCTCGGGAGAACCGAACCATCTCGGTTCTTTCCTCTAAATTCTGCACCTTGACCCACGTTGCCCGAAATGGCGGACGCGGGCCGAGTCGGTTATAGGACGAACGGCTTGTCCTCGGCACTACAACTACACCATCCGTCCAGCCTCGTCGGCCAAACCGATGGAATTGCCCTCTCAGGTGTTCATCAACGACGGAAGCCGATGGACCATGCCATAGCGGACAGTTACGCGGCGGTGACGATCAGTCACAGGAGCAATCAGGAGTCACCGGACCCCCCATAGAGCGCAATGACGAGCATTCCGCCCACACTCGGACGGAAGGAGCCCTCTCCGGACTCCTTGTCCTATTTTGACACGAGGGTAGGTGATGGGCGCAAGAGCCCCGTAAGTGCGGTCCGTCACCCTTGGGGCTTAGAGACCGTATAGAGGCCTTAAGTCCTCACGGTGCCGAACGCCCGTCCTGTCCAGCGATCCAGGGCGGATCCGGGTCCGCCCTCAGTTGGCGAACTGACGGTCCCTGACCGCCCGCCAGCGCTCCGCCAGCCGTTCGTACGCCTCGCCCGCCGCCTCGCCGTCACCGGCCCGCAGCGCCGCGATCCCGGCCGCCACGTCCGCCGCCGAACGGTCGTCGGCGAGCTGCGGCCCGGTCAGCGCGTGCACCAGCCCGCCGTAGTCGAGCTCGACCAGCGAGCGGGGATGGAACTCCTCCAGCCACCGGCCCACGTCTATGAGGCCCTCGATGAGCGGACCCTCGTCGACCGACTCACGCAGCGCCTTCAGCGCCCGCGCCAGCCGGCGCCGCGCCTGCACCATCGGAGTCCGGTAGCGCAGGGCGGGCGCCGCGGGGCCGTCGGGCTCCTGCGCCCGGTACTCGCGCTCGTCGTCGGCGAAGAGCGTGAACCAGCGCACGGGCACCTGCCAGACCGCCGTCCTGATCCACGGCCGGGCGTCCGGATTGCGTTCGCGCCACTGCTCGAAGTCCGCCACCGCCTGCCCGCGCACCACCGGCGGCAGCACCGCGTCGAGCAGCGGCTCGGGCAGGGTGTCCACCAGCGACTCCAGGGCCAGCCAGCCGCGCAGCCGGGTGCGCCACGGGCAGACGCACACCACGCCGTCGATCTCCGTGACGAACGCGTCGGCGCTCTCGTGGACGGGCACCGGGACGGGCGGTGTGGGCAGCAAGTCGGCCAGGGAGCGCCGGAGTTCGTCCTGCGCGGTCGGCGTACGCTCCCGGGCGGCGTAACGCGCCCAGTGGCTCCTCTCCGGCTCCGGGAAAGCCGCCAGGGGCTCGTACACCCGCAGGTAGGAGGCGTAAGGGACAAGGAGTGCAGACACCGCTGGCATGGGCCGAATCGTCCCATGCCCGTACCCCTCGGGAGGGTGATCCTCGGCACTGCGTCGGATCTACGTCGCGGTAGGACTTACCCTCATGCGCAAACAGTCCCTCCCCACCCCCAGGAGGGTCTACTCGCCGCTTCGTACTTGGGAGTCACCACCGTGACCGATGTGACCGGAGCCCCTGTCGCAACCGCCGATGTACTGCACACCCTGTTCCGCTCGGAGCAGGGAGGCCACGAGCAGGTCGTGCTCTGCCAGGACCGTGCCAGCGGGCTCAAGGCAGTCATCGCCCTGCACTCCACCGCCCTGGGTCCGGCCCTGGGCGGCACCCGTTTCTACCCGTACGCCTCCGAGGAAGAAGCCGTCGCCGACGCGCTGAACCTGTCGCGGGGGATGTCGTACAAGAACGCCATGGCCGGTCTCGACCACGGCGGCGGCAAGGCCGTGATCATCGGTGACCCCGAGCAGATCAAGTCGGACGAGCTGCTGCTGGCGTACGGCCGGTTCGTGGCCTCGCTGGGTGGCCGCTACGTGACGGCCTGCGACGTCGGTACGTACGTCGCCGACATGGACGTCGTCGCCCGCGAGTGCCGCTGGACGACCGGCCGCTCACCCGAGAACGGCGGCGCCGGCGACTCCTCCGTACTGACCGCCTTCGGTGTCTTCCAGGGGATGCGCGCCAGCGCCCAGCACCTGTGGGGCGACCCGTCGCTGCGCGGCCGCAAGGTCGGCATCGCGGGCGTCGGCAAGGTCGGGCACCACCTGGTCGAGCATCTGCTCCGGGACGGCGCCTCCGTCGTGATCACCGACGTACGGGACGAGTCCGTGCTCCGGATCACCGGGCGCCACCCGGAGGTCGCCGTGGCCGCCGACACCGACGCGCTGATCCGCTCCGAGGGCCTGGACGTCTACGCGCCCTGCGCGCTCGGCGGGGCGCTCAACGACGACTCCGTGCCGGTCATGACCGCGAAGGTGGTGTGCGGGGCGGCCAACAACCAGCTCTCGCACCCCGGCGTCGAGAAGGATCTCGCCGACCGCGGGATCCTCTACGCGCCGGACTACGTGGTGAACGCGGGCGGGGTGATCCAGGTCGCCGACGAGCTGCACGGATTCGACTTCGAGCGGTGCCGGGCGAAGGCCGCGAAGATCTTCGACACAACGCTTTCAATATTCGCACGTGCGAAGGATGACGGGATTCCGCCCGCCGCGGCGGCCGACAGGATCGCCGAGCAGCGGATCTCGGAGGCCCGTCTGCGCTGACGTCGGAAAGGGGCGGCCGGCCGACGCGGAGCCACCGCGGGGCCACGGGGGAGACGAGACTCACCCCGGTCGGCGGGTCGCCCCTCAAGAAGAGGTTAAAATCGCAGCTGACCAGCGGGGACAGCCGTTCCCGCCGGTCCCGCGCCGAGGCGCGTCATGCGGGCGGCGTACCGTATGGCCGCGGAAGCAGGTACCGTTGAAGTCCTAAGGACGGGTCTCTCTGCGGAGAGCTCGTTCTGAAACATGAACGCGTGTCAAGACTCTGGGGCCGTGGAGCCCCGTCACCGAGGGGGTCGAGCCATGGGGCGCGGCCGGGCCAAGGCCAAGCAGACAAAGGTCGCCCGCCAGCTGAAGTACAACAGCGGCGGGACAGACCTGTCGCGTCTGGCCAATGAGCTGGGCGCATCGCCTTCGAGTCAACCGCCGAACGCTGAGCCGTTCGAGGATGACGACGAGGAAGATGACCCGTACGCACAGTACGCGGAGCTGTACAACGACGACGATGAGGACGAGGAGTCCGGCCCGTCGTCACAGCGTCGCGGCGCTTGACGTACGTACACCTCAAAAAGAAATCACTCATGTGACCCGGTCCGGGCTCCCCGGACCGGGTTTCACCATGACACCAGTGCCCCGTGGGCACCGAGCACTCGCTAGCTCGCATAGTCCCCGGTCAGCGCCGCGCCCGTGGACACGGCGCTCTGCCGGTCCACGATGCCGCCGGCCACCCAGGCGTCCACACCGCGGTCCGCGAGCGTGGTGAGCGCCGTGTCCACCGACTCCTCGGGGACGACGGCGATCATGCCGACGCCCATGTTGAGCGTCTTCTCCAGCTCCGTGCGCTCCACCTGGCCGGCCGAGCCGATCAGGTCGAAGACCGGGCCGGGCGCCCAGGTCGAACGGTCCACCGTCGCGTGCAGATGGTCCGGGACGACCCGCGCCAGGTTGTTGGCGAGGCCACCGCCGGTGATGTGGCTGAAAGCGTGTACCTCGGCGGTCCTGGTCAGCGCCAGGCAGTCCAGCGAGTAGATCTTGGTGGGCTCCAGCAGCTCCGCGCCGAGGGTGCGGCCGAACTCCTCGACCTCGCGCTCCAGCGACCAGCCGAGCCGGTCGAACACGACATGCCGGACGAGTGAGTACCCGTTGGAGTGAAGCCCGGAGGACGCCATCGCGATCACGACGTCACCCGTACGGATACGATCCGCGCCCAGCAGCCGGTCGGCCTCGACCACGCCCGTACCCGCGCCGGCGACGTCGAAGTCGTCCTCGCCGAGGAGGCCGGGGTGCTCGGCGGTCTCGCCGCCCACGAGGGCGCAGCCGGCCAGCACACAGCCCTCGGCGATGCCCTTGACGATGGCGGCGACGCGCTCGGGGAAGACCTTGCCGACGCAGATGTAGTCGGTCATGAACAGCGGTTCGGCGCCGCACACCACCAGGTCGTCGACGACCATGCCCACGAGGTCGTGGCCGATCGTGTCGTAGACGCCCATCTTGCGGGCCAGGTCGACCTTCGTACCCACGCCGTCGGTGGCCGAGGCGAGCAGCGGGCGCTCGTAGCGCTTGAGCGCGGAGGCGTCGAAGAGGCCGGCGAAGCCGCCGAGGCCGCCGACGGTCTCGGGGCGCTGGGTCTTCTTCACCCACTCCTTCATCAGCTCGACGGCGCGGTCGCCGGCCTCGATGTCGACGCCCGCGGCGGCGTAGGAGGCACCGGAGGATTCAGCTGGCATGGCGGGGAGCTTTCGTGTCGGTACTGCGGGGGCTCGGTTCGGGGGCGGGGTCCGTCCGTCCGGGACGTGACTGTGGTCCGCCGCGACCGGAGAGAGGGTCGCGGCGGGCCGTACGGGCACGTTCACGGGCGCTCACGGCCGCTGTTACGGCCGCCTGAGCGCGTCGGCGGCATCGGAGCCGCCCGCCAGCTCGGTCTCCAGCAGCTGCTTGCCGAGGAGTTCCGGATCGGGCAGGTCCATCGGGTACTCGCCGTCGAAGCAGGCGCGGCAGAGATTCGGCTTGGCGATGGTCGTCGCCTCGATCATGCCGTCGATGGAGATGTACGCGAGCGAGTCGGCGCCCAGCGACGTGCCGATCTCCTCGATGGACATGCCGTTGGCGATCAGCTCCGCGCGGGTCGCGAAGTCGATGCCGAAGAAGCACGGCCATTTCACGGGCGGGGACGAGATCCGGATGTGGACCTCGGCGGCGCCGGCCTCGCGGAGCATCTTGACCAGGGCGCGCTGGGTGTTGCCGCGGACGATCGAGTCGTCGACGACCACCAGGCGTTTGCCCCTGATGACCTCTTTAAGAGGATTGAGCTTCAGGCGGATGCCCAGCTGGCGGATGGTCTGGGAGGGCTGGATGAAGGTCCGGCCCACGTACGCGTTCTTCACCAGTCCCGAGCCGTACGGGATGCCGCTGGCCTCCGCGTAACCGATCGCGGCGGGTGTGCCGGACTCCGGCGTCGCTATGACGAGATCGGCGTCGGCGGGCGCTTCCTTGGCGAGCTTGCGGCCCATCTCCACCCGGGAGAGGTAGACGTTCCGGCCGGCGATGTCGGTGTCGGGGCGGGCCAGATACACGTACTCGAAGACACAGCCCTTGGGCTTCGCTTCAGCGAATCGCGAGGTGCGCAGGCCGTTCTCGTCGATGGCGACCAGCTCGCCGGGCTCGATCTCCCGGACGTAGGAGGCGCCGCAGATGTCGAGCGCCGCGCTCTCGGACGCCACGACCCAGCCGCGTTCGAGCCGTCCGAGGACGAGCGGGCGGATGCCCTGCGGGTCCCGGGCCGCGTACAGGGTGTGCTCGTCCATGAAGACGAGCGAGAAGGCTCCCTTGGCGCTGCGCAGAACCTGCGGAGCGGCCTGTTCGACGGTGAGGGGCTTGCCGTCGTCGTCCGTCTGTCCGGCGAGGAGCGCCGTGATCAGATCGGTGTCGTTGGTGGCGGCGACGCGGGTCGTGCGGCCGTTCTCCTTGGGGAGGTCGGCGACCAGCTCGGCCAGCTCGGCCGTATTGACCAGATTGCCGTTGTGGCCGAGCGCGATGGAGCCGTGGGCGGTTGCCCTGAAGGTCGGCTGCGCGTTCTCCCACACCGAGGCTCCGGTGGTGGAGTAGCGGGCGTGACCCACGGCGATATGGCCCTGGAGGGAGCCGAGAGAAGTTTCGTCGAAGACCTGTGAGACGAGGCCCATGTCCTTGAAGACAAGGATCTGGGAGCCGTTGCTCACTGCGATGCCCGCGGACTCCTGTCCGCGGTGTTGCAGTGCATACAGTCCGAAGTAGGTGAGCTTGGCGACCTCTTCACCGGGGGCCCAGACTCCGAAGACGCCGCAGGCGTCCTGAGGGCCCTTCTCGCCAGGGAGGAGGTCGTGGTTGAGTCGTCCATCACCACGAGGCACGCCACCGAGTGTAGGCGAGATCGAGCGCTGGTCCGAATGCGGTACGGAAGTGGGCCTTGAGGTGGACGGCGAAGCGGGCCGGCGGCGTGTCGCCACCGGCCCGCTCGGACAGGTCCCCACTCACCAGCGGGAACGCGCCGTTACTACTTCGCGGGGGTGCCCGCGGCGGCTCCGAAACCGGTGCCGTCGGCCGCCTTGAGGGTCAGCTCACGGTGGTGCACCTCATACGTCACCTTCCCGTCGAGCACCTTCAGGAGCTTGCGTTCCAGGGACATCCCCGGCTCCGGGCAGATCTTCTTGGTGGACCTGACGGGCCCGAAGGTGATCGTGGAGTCCGTGGTCTTCGCCGGCGCCGAGAACGTGTTGCAGCCGAGGCTGCCGCTCACGGTGCCGTCCTTGGCGAAGGTGAGCGTCGCCTTTCCGCTCTCGCCCTTCTTGTCCTTGGGCAGCGAGCTCGCCGTCCCGCCGGAGACGAGGCTGGTGACGGTCCACCCCGTACCCACGAGCGGGACGGGCTTCTCGGCGGACATGGAGATGGAGTCGCCCCCGGCACTGGTGAGGGTGAGCTTCTTGTCCTCGACCTTGGCCTTGAGCTTGCCCTCGAAGGCACCGTCGAGCGCCTTCTCGAACGCGGCCAGCTCCTCGGGGCAGCCGATCTGCGTCGACTGCTTCTCACCGACAGTGATCGTGTCGCCGTCGATGGTGGCCTTCGCGCCGATGGAGTTGCATCCGGTCCGGGCACTGACCCGGCCCTTGGAGTCGATCTCCACGCTGGCCCCGGCGGGCGCCGCGGTCTTCTTGCCGTCGACGCTGAGGCTCTCGATGCTCCAGCGCACGTCGGTCAGGGGCAGATCGGACTGCACCGCGCTGCCTGCCTCGGCCGCCCCGTCGGACCCTCTGCCGGATTCCGTGCCGCACCCGGCGAGGACGAGGAGGGACAGGGTCGTGAGGGCGGTGACGATGGTCACTGGCTGTTTCCGCATACCGGTGGGACGAGGCAGCCCCCGGTCCGGTTCCGTGACGGTGCCGGAAGGGTCGGCCGATCGGGTCCCGCTCAGCTCATGACCGGCAGCAGCGCGGCCAGATCCGCGCGCTCCCCGCTGGCGCCGACCTGCGCCGACGCCAGCGCCTCGGACCACGTCGTACGTCCCGTGGCCAGCCTCAGCCAGGTGATCGGGTCCGTCTCGACGACGTTGGGCGGAGTGCCACGGGTGTGCCGGGGGCCCTCCACGCACTGCACGACGGCGTACGGCGGGATCCGCACCTCCGTCGACGCGCCGGGCGCCTTCTCCGCGAGCGCGTCGGCGAGCAGCCGGGTGCAGGCGGCGAGCGCCTGCCGGTCGAAGGGGATGTCGAGCCCGGCGGCACGGTTCAGGTCGTCGGTGTGGACGACGAGCTCGACGGTGCGGGTGACCAGGAAGTCGCCGAGGCGCATCGCGCCGACCCGGACGACGATCAGCCGGTCGGCCGGGGCGTCGGGGAGCAGTGCGTTGATCCGGCCGGCCGTGCGCTCGAACAGCTCGGCGGGTTCGGCGGAGGCCGCGTACGCCTTGACGTCGTCCGAGATGGGGGCGGCGAACGCGGCCGTGGCGAACGCCCACCCGGGCAGGCCGACCTCGGCCACGGGCGGGGCGGGCTGCTCCAGTGCCCGGCTGACGGTCTCGACGCCCATGCACAGGTGCGCGGTCAGCTCCCGCACGGTCCAGTCGCCGAGCCCTGCGGGCCGGGCGAGCTGCTCGGGCATGAGGGCGGCGACCGCCTCACGCACGTGCGCGAACTGGGTGAGGACGGCGGTACGGGTCCTGTCGGAGTCGTAACCGCGCTGCTTGCGCTTCTTGGCCGGTGGCATGACCGGGAGGCTAGCGCGACGGCCTCGGCGGCTTCACCGGGGCCGTCCCGGAGCGGACCTGGGGCGGACCCGGAGCGTGTACTGCCGGGGGCGCGTACCGCCGGGGCGCGTACTACGGCTCCAGCACGGCGCGCAGGAACCCGTCGGACCTGTCCCCCAGCCGCACCCCGTCGCGCGCCGTCCAGTGGCGGCGCAGCACCCGGACGCTCTGCCTCGGCTTCGTCCGCCGGTACCGCCCCAAGGCGGGCATCGGCACGCTGATGTCGCTGACGCTTCCGGTGGCGCTGTCGATGCTCGTCGTATGGACGCCGCTCTTCCTCGCCTGGTACGCCATCGGCCTTCCGTTCGGCCCCGGAGCACCCACGCGCTGACGCGCCCCCTCACAAAAACGGCGGACCCGGAACCCCCGGAGCCCCCCGAGCCCCCGAGCAACGCGACCGAATCGGAGAGACAGAGAGAACATGTCGGCACCCGCATCCGCCCCCGCCCCCCGGTCCCCCGAGGGCCCCGCCCTGTCCCGTATCTCGTCCTGGTGCCGCACACCGGAACACGAGGACGGCTACCTCGCCGATCTGCGCCGGCTGGTGGAACAGGAGTCGCCCAGCGACGAGAAGAAGCTCCTCGACGCCACCGCCGATCTGCTTCTGGAGCTGCTGTCGGAGCGGCTCGGCGAGCCGAGCCGTACCGTAAGGCACCGTCACCCGGAGCTGGGCGATGTCATCGAGGCCGAGTACGACGGCACGGTCACCGGCGCCGTCGTCACCGTCGTCGGCCATTACGACACCGTGTGGCCGGCCGGGACCACCGCCGACTGGCCGTTCACGGTCACGGGCACGACCGCGTCGGGGCCGGGCGTCTTCGACATGAAGGCCGGTCTGGCGCAGGGAATATGGGCGCTGCGCGCGCTGCGCGCTCGGACTGCCGCGGCCCACCGTGCGTTTCGTCTTCAACGGGGACGAGGAGACCGGCAGCGTCGTCTCCCGGCCGCTCATCGAACGGGCCACCGACGACGCGGTCGCTACACTCGTGCTGGAACCGGGCGGCGAGTGGGGGATCAAGGCCGGCCGCAAGGGCGTCGGCATCTTCAACCTCACCGCGACCGGTCTCGAGGCCCACGCCGGCCTCGATCCGGCCAAGGGCGCCAGCGCCATCCACAGCCTGGCCGACGTCATCGGGGACCTGGTCGCCGCCGCCGATCCGGAGCGTGGGACGACCGTCAACGTCGGCCGCATCGCCGCCCTCGGCCGTCCGGTCCTGTGCGGCATGGGCGCGACCGGTGACGGGGCGCACGCGCGGCACGAGCACGTCACCGTCGCGGACCTTCCCGACCGTGTCGCCCTCACCGCCGGAACGCTACTGGGCCTCGCCGCCGAGCCGCTGTCCGACAGCTGATTCCATCAGCTGGAAGTGAAGGCGCGGTTCGGTGGAGTTGCCGGTATTGCCGCAGTCGGCGATCCGCTGCCGTACCGAGCCCGTGCACCTCACGCCGTCGGCGTCCGCCCCGGCCCCTCTCCTCGCGCCGGCCGGGACGACGCCTCCGTACGCTCCGGCGCCGCGAGCCGGCGCTCCGGCTCGGCGACAAGAATCGCCGGACGGGCCGCGTACGCGCGGCCCGTCCGGCGATTGAGGACGGAAGCGGGAACGGTCAGGCCAGCAGGGCCTCGATCGTGCCCTCGTGCGCCGAGCGCAGCTCGCTCAGCGGGATGCTGAACTCGCCCTGGACCTCGATCTCTTCACCGTCCACCACACCGATCCGCGTCGCGGGCAGCCCCCGCGCGGCGCACATGTCGGTGAAGCGGAGCTCCTCGCTGCGCGGCACGGCGACGACCGCGCGCCCGGCGGACTCGCTGAACAGCGCGGTGAACGCGTCGAGCCCGTCCGGCACGACCAGCCGCGCGCCGTTGCCGCCCCGCAGGCACGACTCGGTGACGGCCTGGATCAGACCACCGTCGCTCAGGTCGTGGGCGGCGTCGATCATGCCGTCGCGCGATCCCGAGATCAGAATCTCGCCGAGCAGCTTCTCCCGGTCCAGGTCCACCTTCGGCGGCAGCCCGCCCAGGTGGTCGTGGATCACCTGCGACCAGGCCGATCCGCCGAACTCCTCGCGGGTGTCACCCAGCAGATAGAGGAGCTGGCCCTCTTCCTTGAAGGCGATCGGGGTACGGCGCGTGACGTCGTCGATCACACCGAGCACGGCGACGACCGGCGTCGGGTGGATGGCCGTCTCACCGGTCTGGTTGTAGAGCGAGACGTTGCCGCCGGTCACCGGGGTGCCCAGCTGGAGGCAGCCGTCCGCCAGACCGCGGGTGGCCTCGGCGAACTGCCACATGACGGCCGGATCCTCGGGCGAACCGAAGTTCAGGCAGTCCGAGATGGCGAGCGGCTTGGCGCCGGAGGCGGCGACGTTGCGGTACGCCTCCGCCAGCGCGAGCTGCGCGCCCGCGTACGGGTCGAGCTTGGCGAACCGGCCGTTGCCGTCCGTCGCCATGGCCACACCGAGGTTGGTCGACTCGTCGATGCGGACCATGCCCGCGTCCTCGGGCTGCGCGAGCACCGTGTTGCCCTGCACGAAGCGGTCGTACTGGTCGGTGATCCACGACTTCGACGCCTGGTTCGGCGACGCCACGAGCCGCAGCACCTGCTCGCGCAGCTCGGCGGAGTTCGCCGGCCGGGCGAGCCTGCCCGCGCCGTCGGCCTGGAGCGCGTCCTGCCAGCCGGGGCGGGCGTAGGGCCGGTGGTAGACCGGGCCGTCGTGCGCCACGGAGCGCGGCGGCACGTCCACGATCTGCTCGCCGTGCCAGTAGATCTCCAGGCGGGTGCCCTCGGTGACCTCACCGATGACGGTCGCGATGACGTCCCACTTCTCGCAGATCTCCATGAACCGGTCGACCTTGTCGGGCTCGACGACCGCGCACATGCGTTCCTGCGACTCGCTCATGAGGATTTCCTCGGGCGAGAGGGACGAGTCACGCAGCGGGACGGTGTCCAGCTCGACCCGCATGCCCCCGGAGCCGGCCGACGCCAGCTCGCTCGTCGCGCAGGAGAGCCCGGCGCCGCCGAGGTCCTGGATACCGGCGACCAGCTTCTCGGCGAAGATCTCCAGGGTGCACTCGATGAGGAGCTTCTCCTGGAAGGGGTCGCCGACCTGGACGGCCGGGCGCTTGGCCGGTCCGGTCGACTCGAAGGTCTCGGACGCCAGCACCGAGACGCCGCCGATGCCGTCGCCGCCGGTCCGGGCGCCGTACAGGATCACCTTGTTGCCGGGGCCCGACGCCTGCGCGAGGTGGATGTCCTCGTGCTTCATCACGCCGATGCAGCCCGCGTTGACCAGCGGGTTGCCCTGGTAGCAGGGGTCGAAGACGACCTCGCCGCCGATGTTCGGCAGGCCGAGGCAGTTGCCGTAACCGCCGATGCCGGCGACGACGCCGGGCAGCACGCGCCGGGTGTCGGGGTGGTCGGCCGCGCCGAAGCGCAGCGGGTCCACGACGGCGACCGGGCGGGCGCCCATGGCGAGGATGTCGCGGACGATGCCGCCGACGCCGGTGGCCGCGCCCTGGTAGGGCTCGATGTACGAGGGGTGGTTGTGCGACTCGACCTTGAAGGTGACCGCGTACCCCTGGCCGACGTCCACGACGCCCGCGTTCTCACCGATGCCGACGAGCATCGCGTCGCTGGCGGGGGCCTTGTCGCCGAACTGCTTGAGATGCACCTTGCTGCTCTTGTACGAGCAGTGCTCGGACCACATCACCGAGTACATGGCCAGCTCGGCGCCGGTCGGCCGACGCTCCAGGATCTCGCGGATCCGGGCGTACTCGTCCTCCTTGAGGCCGAGTTCCTTCCAGGGCTGGTCGACGTCGGGCGTCCCCGTCGCGTTCTTGACGGTGTCCAGGTTCTTGATCGTCATCAGGCGCTTACCAGCTTCTTCAGGATCGAGGTGAAGAATCCGAGCCCGTCGGTACGGCCCGTGCCGATCAGCGGTTCGACGGCGTGCTCGGGGTGCGGCATCAGACCCACGACGTTGCCCGCCGCGTTGGTGATGCCGGCGATGTCGCGGAGCGAGCCGTTCGGATTGCCGTCCAGATAGCGGAAGGCGACCCGGCCCTCGGCCTCCAGCTCGTCCAGGACCGACGCGGCGGCCACGTACCGGCCGTCGATGTTCTTCAGCGGTACGGAGATGGACTGGCCCGCCGTGTAGTCGGCGGTCCACGCGCTCGAAGCGTTCTCCACGCGCAGCTTCTGGTCGCGGCAGATGAAGTGCAGATGGTTGTTGCGCAGCATCGCGCCCGGCAGGAGATGCGTTTCGGTGAGGATCTGGAAGCCGTTGCAGATCCCGAGGACCGGCATACCGGCCTTCGCCTGCTCGATGACCGTCTCCATCACCGGCGAGAATCGCGAAATGGCGCCGGCGCGCAGATAGTCGCCGTAGCTGAATCCGCCCGCCAGGACGACGGCGTCGACCTGCTTGATGTCCTTGTCGCGGTGCCAGAGTGAGACGGGCTCGGCGCCGGCGATCCGCGCCGCGCGAAGACTGTCCTGGTCGTCGAGTGTGCCGGGGAAAGTGACGACTCCGATACGAGTGGTCACGACTCCACCTTTACGACGAAGTCCTCGATGACGGTGTTGGCGAGGAACGTCTCGGCCATCTCGTGGATGCGGGCGAGGGCGGCCTCGTCGACCGGGCCCTCCACCTCGAGCTCGAAACGCTTTCCCTGTCGGACGTCCGCGATCCCGTCGAAACCCAGCCGGGGCAGTGCGCGCTGCACTGCTTGTCCTTGCGGGTCGAGGATCTCCGGCTTGAGCATGACGTCGACTACGACGCGTGCCACTGGCACTCCCGGTGGTGTGGTGCGGCTGTGTGGTGCGGCTGTGTGCAGCTGTCCGCGGCTGTGGTTCCGCCGGGGAATCCCCCGACCCCCCGAGTGCCTTCAGCGTACCCGTACGCAAAATCTACGCGAGTAGATATCCACACAGTGTCGGACTCTCCACCGATCTCCGTCGATATCGCACCGTGAGACGACCGGGAAAAATCCAGGAAAAAAATCGCCCCCGCCATTGCCGTCGGACACGCTGATGCAATTGGCTGGGCTTCACAATGCGATGCGGTTCGCTGTACAAAGGAATAGAGCAGAAAGCCGCATTGCCCCTAAACAGCCGGAAGCCCGGTATCGCCGCACGTCAGCCATGATCCCGAGCATGGCCCCGGCCCGGCGGTGCCGCAGGAAAGGACCGATATCCGTGGCGCAACGCGTAGTGGTCACGCTCTCCGACGACATCGACGGCGGGGAAGCGGCGGAAACGGTCACGTTCGGCCTCGACGGGAAGTCGTACGAGATCGACCTCAATCCCGCCAATGCAAAGAAACTGCGCAAGGCCCTGGCCCCCTACCTCTCCGCGGGCCGGCGGCAGACCCACGCCGGAAAGAACCGTAAGTCGTACCGGCACACGGCCCTCGCGCCCGACCCGGCGGCCGTACGCGCCTGGGCGCTCTCGCACCGGATGGAGGTGCCGGCCCGCGGCCGGATCCCCAAGCGGGTCTACGAGGCGTTCCGCGAGGCGAGTTGAGGAGGTGTCCGGTCCGGGACGCACGGCCGGGCTCGCCGGGGAACGGAGTTGCACAGCACCCCCAGCGATCGGCTAGAGTCTGGAGCACGCCGAAGGGCAAGGCCGAAAAGCCGAACCCCACGCAGCGTGCGGGTGTAGTTCAGTAGTAGAACGCCCCCTTTCCAAGGGGGAGGCGCAGTGTGCGATTCCTGTCACCCGCTCTGCATCACATCGAAGCTTGTTGTTGGTGAACGATGCACTGCGGACGTAGCTCAGTTGGTAGAGCGCAACCTTGCCAAGGTTGAGGTCGCCAGTTCGAACCTGGTCGTCCGCTCCGTATCGAAGACCCCGGTCACCTGTGACCGGGGTCTTCGTCGTGCTGGGCCGCAGCGATGACATTTGTCATGAGCAGTGGTGACAGCGTGCACTGATCCCGGGCCCCGTCCGGCGGAAGTCTTGTACTCATGACAACGACTCGGGGAGACAACGCGGTAAGGGCCACGGATGTGGACTGGAACGTCATCGAGGTGGACCGGCTCCGGCGCACCTACGCCGGGGGGTTCCAGGCGGTGGACGAGATCTCGTTCACCGTCGGCGAGGGGGAGGTCTTCGCGCTGCTCGGCACGAACGGGGCGGGCAAGACCTCCACCGTGGAGATGCTGGAGGGCCTCGCCCGTCCCAGCGGGGGCACGGTGCGGGTACTCGGACACGACCCGTACACCGACAGGGCCGCAGTACGGCCGCGGACCGGAGTGATGCTCCAGGAGGGCGGCTTTCCGACCGATCTGACGGTCAAGGAGACCGTACGGATGTGGTCGGGCTGCACCAGCGGGGCGCGACCCGTGGCCGAGGCGCTGGATCTCGTCGGGATGGCCAAGCGCGCCGGTGTGCGGGTCAAGCAGCTGTCCGGCGGCGAGAGGCGGCGCCTCGACCTGGCGCTCGCGCTGCTGGGACGGCCCGAGGTGCTCTTCCTCGACGAGCCGACGACCGGCCTCGACGCCGAGGGCCGCCGCGACACCTGGGAGCTGGTCGCGGCGCTGCGCGACGGCGGCACGACCGTCCTGCTGACCACGCACTACCTGGAGGAGGCCGAGTCCCTCGCGGACCGGCTGGCGATCATGCACAGCGGCCGGATCGAGGTGGCGGGAACACCGGCGGAGGTGACCGCGACCAGGCCGGCCCGGATCCGGTTCAAGCTGCCCGAGGGCGTGGCGCCGGGGCAGCTGCCGCTCACCCTGCGGGCGGCGGCGGACGGTCCGCAGATCGAGATCCGCACCCAGGACCTCCAGCGGGACCTCGCCGAACTGCTGCGCTGGGCCGAGGAGTTCGGCGTACATCTGGCGGGGCTCGACGCCCGGTCCGCCTCGCTCGAAGAGGCGTTCCTCGACATCGCGGCACAGCGCGCGGGGGCCGGTACCCCCGGTGTGGGTACGGGCGACAACAAGGGAACGGGGGTCGCCGCATGAGCGCGACAGTCACACAGAAGCGCGAGACGGCCGCCGAGGGCGGGACGACGACCAGGGCGGGACGGCTGGGCGCGCTCGCGCGGGCCGAGCTGACGCTGCTGATCCGCAACAGGACGACGCTCTTCGTGGCCCTGTTCGTGCCCATCGGGCTGATCGCCTCGGTCCAGGTCTCGCTGAAGGACGTCGATCTGGAAGAGACCGGGATGAGCGTCCTGGAGATCGCGCTGACCGGCGGCATCGGCATGGTGCTGCTGATGGTCGTGTACTCGAACCTCACCTCCGCGTACACGGCCAGGCGCGAGGAACTGGTGCTCAAGCGGCTCCGTACGGGCGAGGTGTCCGATCCGGAGATCCTGACCGGGACCGCGCTCCCCGCCGCCGCGCTGGCGCTCGCGCAGTGTGTGCTGCTGGTCGCGGTCGGTGTCGCGTTCCTGGACGTCAGCTCCCCGCGGCGGCCCGAGCTGCTGGTGCTGGGTGTGCTGGTGGGCATCGGGCTGATGGCGGCGCTGGCCGCGGCCACGGCTTCGTACACCCGCACCGTGGAGAGCGCGCAGATCACCACCATGCCGTTGTTCCTGCTCTCGGTGGTGGGATCGGGCCTGTTCATGCCGCTGGAGGCGCTGCCCGACAACGTCGCCTCGGTCTGCGAGGTGCTGCCGATGACCGGCATCGTGACCCTGGTGCGGGCGGGCTGGCTGGGCGACGCCGCGACCGGGGACCTGGTCTCGGCGGGACTGAATGCTCTGGCCTGGTCGGTGCTGGCGGTGTTTGCTGTGAAGCGGTGGTTCCGCTGGGAGCCCCGACGCTGAGCGAAGGGCGCGACGGACGGACGACGCGCCGGCGGACGCCGAGCGCGCGTCCGTCCGTGGAAGAACACGCCGACACGGGCGGGAGCGGGAAGGACGGCATGGCGAGGGTGATGGGCAGGGCGCGACCGTGGGCCGGGAAGAGCAAACCCGCCAAGGTGGAGATCTACACCCGCTGGTCCTTCCACCTCTTCATGGTCGGCGAGCTGGTGGTCATGGCGATGGGCACCGTGGCGCGGGCCGGCTCACCGGTCGGCGGCTGGTTCCTGCTGCTCGGCTGTGCCCACGCGCTGGCGGCCGGCGCCTACATCTCGTACGCCCTCGACTGGTCGCTCGGCAGGCGGGCCCGGCCGACCCGTCTGATGGCCGTCACGGGTGTGCTGTCCGTCGTCGGTTCCGTGGCGACCATGGCTCTCGTCGCCGCGAACCGGTCGAGCACGGACGACCTCCAGAGCCTGTCCTACGTGCTGGTCGCCTTCGCCGGATTCGGCGTCGGGTCGCTGGTCGTCGGTGTCCGGCGGGTGAAGAACATGCTGCTCCTGGTGCTGGCCTCCATCGTGGTCGTGGCGCTGTCCGGGCTGGTGTTCGGCATGGGGCTCGGTGCCCTCTTCGGTTCCGTGCTCGGGGTGCTGATCGCGGGACTGGCCCTGACCTTCACCACCGGCTTCTCGGTCTGGCTGGTCAAGGCCGTATGGGATCTGGACAGCGCCCGTGAACTCCAGGCACGGCTGGCCGTCGCCGAGGAGCGGCTGCGTTTCGGGCGGGACCTGCACGATGTGATGGGCCGCAATCTGGCGGTGATAGCGCTCAAGAGCGAACTCGCGGTGCAGCTGGCGCAGCGCGGCGGCACGGAGCAGGCCGCCGCCCAGATGTCCGAGGTGCAGCGGATCGCGCGGGAGTCGCAGCGCGAGGTGCGGGCGGTCGTGCGGGGATACCGGGAGGTGGACCTGCGCACCGAACTGGAGGGCGCGCGGGGCGTGTTGCAGGCGGCGGGGATCGGTTTCCGGCTGGAGGGCGTGGATACGCCGAGCGGTGCGGGCGGGAACGGAACGGGCAGGGACGGTACGGACGGCGTGGACGGCGGCTCCGGCGGCGGTGCGGACGGCACGGCGGGCCTGGCGGCCGACGTGCAGTCCGCACTCGGGTGGGTGGTCCGCGAGGCCGCCACGAACGTGCTGCGACACGGGGACGCGCGGCAGTGCACGGTACGACTGACGGTACGGGAGGGGTGCGACGCGGTGCTGGTCGTGGAGAACGACGGACTGCCCGACCGGGCGGCCCTGGCCCGGTCGGGCGCGGACAGCCCGCCCCGGCGGGCGGGGACCGGGCTCGCGGGGTTGCGCGAGCGGCTGGCCACGCTGGGCGGCACGCTCGACGCGGGGCCGGTGGACGGCACCCACTTCAGGCTGACGGCCCGCGTGCCGCTGGCGGCGGCGCCGACCGGGACCACTGAAACCGCTGGGGTCGCCGAGGCGGCCGGGGCGAGCGAGGTGACCGCGTGAGTCAGCCGCCACCGCCCGTCCCCGCGTCGGTGACACCCGTACGCATCCTGCTCGCCGACGACGAGCATCTGATCCGGGGCGCGTTCGCGGCGCTCCTCGGGCTGGAGGAGGATCTGACCGTCGTCGCCGAGGCCGCCTCCGGGCCCGAGGCGCTGGCGATGGCGCTGGCACACCGCCCGGACGTCGCCGTCCTCGACCTCCAGATGCCGGGCGCCGACGGTGTGAAGGTCGCCACATCTCTGCGTACCGAACTGCCCGGCTGCCGGACGATGATCGTCACCAGCCACGGCCGCCCCGGCCATCTCAAGCGGGCCCTGGCGGCGGGGGTGCGCGGCTTCGTACCGAAGACCGTCAGTGCCCGGCAGCTCGCCGAGATCATCCGTACCGTGCACGCCGGAAACCGGCACGTGGACCCGGAGTTGGCGGCCGACGCGATCTCCGCCGGTGACTCGCCGCTGACCGCGCGCGAGGCCGAGGTGCTGGAGCTGGCCGCCGACGGGGCGCCGATCGCCGACATCGCGGCATGGGCCTCGCTGTCGCAGGGCACCGTACGGAACTACCTGTCGTCGGCCGCGTCCAAACTGGGGGCTTCGAGCCGGCATACGGCGGTGCGTCTCGCCCGGGAGCGAGGTTGGGTATAGTGGGCTTCGCGCCACGGCGCACGCGGACGTAGCTCAGTTGGTAGAGCGCAACCTTGCCAAGGTTGAGGTCGCCAGTTCGAACCTGGTCGTCCGCTCAGCACAGGAACCCCCGGCCGGATCACCGGCCGGGGGTTCCTCGTTGTTCCGGCCGCGGGCTACCAGCGCGTACCGGTGAGGAGTTCGTACGCCTCCAGGTACTTGGCGCGCGTCGCGTCCACGATCTCCTGGGGCAGCTCCGGCGGTGGCTGCTCGCTCGCGCGGTCCCAGCCGGAGGCGGGCGACGTCAGCCAGTCCCGTACGTACTGCTTGTCGTACGACGGCTGCGCGTGGCCCGGCTCCCAGGTCGCCGCCGGCCAGAAGCGCGAGGAGTCCGGGGTCAGCACCTCGTCGGCGAGCACCAGCCGGTCGTCGGTGTCGAAGCCGAACTCGAACTTCGTGTCGGCCAGGATGATGCCCCGGTCGCGGGCGATGTCGCGGGCGCGGCCGTAGACGTCGAGCGTCGTACGGCGCAGCAGCGCGGCGGTCTCGGCGCCGACCTGGCGGGCGACCTCCTCGTACGACACGTTCTCGTCGTGGTCGCCGACGGCGGCCTTGGTGGCGGGGGTGAAGATCGGCGCCGGCAGCTCGGAGCCGTCGACCAGGCCCTCGGGGAGGGCGAGTCCGCAGACGGTGCGGGTCTGCTCGTACTCCGCGAGACCGGAGCCGGTGAGATAGCCGCGGGCGACGCACTCGACCGGGGTCATCCGCAGGGGCTCGCAGATGAGTGTGCGGCCGGCCCAGTCGGCGGGGGCGCCGTCCGGGAGGTCGGTGGAGATGACATGGCTCGGCGCGAGGTCGGTGAACTTGTCGAACCACCAGAGCGAGAGCTGCGTCAGGACCCGTCCCTTGTCGGGGATTTCGGTGGGCAGGACCCAGTCGTACGCGGAGATGCGGTCGCTGGCGACCATCACGAGATCGCCCGCCTCGTTCCGGTACAGGTCGCGCACCTTGCCGGTGTGCAGATGCACCAGGCCCGGGACCTGAAGCGGCTCGGGCTTTTCTACGAATCCGGACACGGTTCCTCGTTCCTCGCCGCGGGTGCTTTCCGGTTCCGATTCTCCCGTATGCGCGGGGCGTGCGTGGGGGCGGGGCGTGCGTGGGGCGGTGCGTGCGTGGGGCGGCCTGCCTCACCGGCCCCGGCCGCGTTCAGTCCCGCTTGCAGATGCGGTCGAGGAGATTCGCGGTCGCCCGCTGGACGCGCGGGTCGACATGGCCGGGGCGGTCCAGGGCGGGTGACCACGCGAAGGTTCCCGAGGCGAAGACGAGTGCGCCGGAGGGCGCCCGGTAGAGCGAAGTCTCCTGATGGCGCAGGGCGTTGTCGCCGTCCCGGTACGGCGAGTGGGCCAGCAGCATCCGTTCGTCGTGCTCGGGCAGCGCCGTACGCGGGAAGTAACGGTCCGCCTCGCCGGCGACCAGGCCGGGGATCTCGTCGCCCTCGGAGGCGCCGGTGGCTTCCCAGAACCAGTGCTCCGCGTTCCGTACGACCATCGGGTGCGGCTCGGGGACCCGGCCCACGTACTGGATGCCGAGCAGCTGCTGCTCCGGCTTGTCCACCTCCCGCCAGAGGGCCGGGCGGCCGGGGCCGTGGCGCTTGCGGCAGGTGAGGAGACGGTCGGGGATGCCGGAGGCGGACGGGCCCAACTCGACCTGCCAGTACATGGTGTTGGCGGAGAGGAAGACCAGCGACGTGCCGTGCGCACGCGCCCGCTCGACGGTGCGGCGCATGGGGAGCGACCAGTACTCGTCGTGGCCGGGGAAGACCAGCCCCCGGTAGCGGGTCGGGTCGATCCTGCCTGCGTGCAGATCGCGGGCGTCGGCGTAGGCGATGTCGTAGCCGTAGCGCTCGGCCCAGCGGATGAAGTCGTACGCGTGGCCCACGTGGATGGGCAGGCCGGCGCCCGCGTACGGGCGGTCGAAGGAGACGGTGATCGCCGCGTCCTCCTCACCGAGGAGCCGGCCCTGCTCGTCCCAGGCGTGGTAGAGGCTGGCGCCGAGACGGCCGTCCTCCGGGTAGAGGTTGTACGCCTGCCAGGTGATGTCGGGCAGCAGCAGGAGCAGGTCGGCGGGGTGGCTGTCGCGGACCGTGAAGGGGATGTGGGAGCGGTAGCCGTCGGTGGTGGTGAGGACGGCCACGTACGCGCCGAGCGACCAGTACGACGGGATCTGGAGTCGCCAGGAGAGCCACCAGTGGTGACAGGAGACCGTGCGCTCGGCGGCGAGCGGGGCGGGCTGGACGATGCCGGAGAGGCGGGGGCTGGTGGTGATCTTGCGGGCGCCCTCGCCGCCGTAGTGCCCGATCCGGTAGATGTCCACGGCGAACGGCTGGGGCGGATCGACGGTGACGTGGAAGTCGATCGACTCGCCGGGCGCGGCGGCGCCGGTGGAGGCGAAGCCCTTGATCTGTCGGTGGACGTCGTCGGCGGTGCGGGTGCCGCCGCGGTCGCGCCCGAGCGTCGGGTCCGCGTACCAGGGGACGACCTGGCCGGTGTCGTCGAAGTAGGTCTCGCTGCCGCGCAGCCAGGGCACCGGTCCCTGGCCGAAGGGGTCTGAGACGGCG
The DNA here is from genome assembly GCF_010384365.1 of Streptomyces sp. S4.7. Taxonomy (NCBI): domain Bacteria; kingdom Bacillati; phylum Actinomycetota; class Actinomycetes; order Kitasatosporales; family Streptomycetaceae; genus Streptomyces; species Streptomyces sp. S4.7. The sequence goes on from NZ_CP048397.1 coordinate 3,539,468, forward strand.
TGGGCGAGCGCGCCCGACTCCCACCGTCGGATGTGATCGGCGCACATTGGCGCGCCCCTCCCTGGAATCCCGTCCGGGTCTTGGTGGTCGGTCGACTGCCGGTGGGCGGGCGGCCGTTGGGGCCGGGCCGTGTCAGCGTCGAGCCCCAGCACATCACATTACGCACGCGCTCCGTCACCGTTCGTCGCGAATGGAAGTGAACGGAACACCCGGATTCGGATGGCGGGTTGAGTGGCGCGTGGCGCTCACCGGGCGGCCCGCCAGGCGGTTTGCCGGACCCCTGCCGTGGGGTTCTTCAGGCCCTCGCCGGGCGGTTTGCCGGGCGGTTCGTGTTCTGTGCCCGGGCGGTTCGTGGGCTGTACCCAGGCGGTTCGTGGGCCTTGCTCGGGCGGGGCGCGGCGCCTTCGGCGGGTCCGGGCCGGGCGTCCCGGCCGGATGGGGGTGAGCGAATTCACACCAGACGGACCGGTTTCTCCGAACGTACGCCCGTCGAGGCCAGCCATGTCCGCAGCGGCTCCACGTCCCCGTCCTCCACCAGGCTCAGCACCCCGCCCGCCAGATCCGTGCGGCGTTTGCCGCCCATCAGCAGGGCCGGTCCGTCGAGCCAGTCGAGGCCCGGGGCCGCGCCCGCCGTGTCCACGGCCGCGCAGCAGACCATCGCCGTGACGTGGTCGGCGAGCAGCTCACGGCCCGTACGCGGCGGCATGAGCGGAAGCAGCGGGAGCGGGTCCGTCCCACGGAACGCCAGGGCGTCGCCGGCCGTCTCCGCCGCCGGGGCGGGCGACGGGACGGACGGCACGGCCGCGGCCTCCTCGCGCGCCACCTCGGCGCTGATCCCGGCCGCCAGGGCATCGCCCGCCTCCTCGCCCCGTCCGGCGAGATGGTCCATGACGCGGTCCAGCGTGGGGCCGAGCACGCGGGCGGCCGAGAGGTCGGCCGCGGATTCGCCGGGCCGGACGGAGGGACGTACACCCATGTCGTCCAGGACGCGGTGCAGCCTGGCCGCTTCCGTACGCCACTTACGGTCGACGACCTCTTCCGGATACTGCTGCCAGTCGACCGGGGACCAGTCGGGGCCGGAGGCGGCCGGGCCGCCGTGGAAGAGGCGCGCGGCCAGCAGGGACGCGGCCTCGTCGACCGCGCCGGGCTCTTCGAGCAGATCGCAGGCGGGCCGCTCGCCGAGCCGGGAGGTGAAGCCGTCGGCCAGCCGGTCGCGCCGCGAGAGCTCGGTGAGCGCCGATACGACTCCGACGTCGAGCCGGGACGGCCAGCGGCCCATCCGCCAGGCGGGCAGCGCGACACGGGTCAGCAGCCGGTCCCAGCCCGCGTAGGCGAGGCCGACCTGCTCCTGGGCGACGATCCGCAGGCCGTAGTCCACACCCTGTGCGCGCTCGGACGCGGCGGAGGCGACACCGCGCTCCATCAGCGCGGCGTGCTCGCCGCAGGCGCGCAGCATCAGGCGGGCGATCCGGCCGACGACGGCGAGCGCGGCCCGGCGTATCAGCCCGAGCCCCGGGCGGCCGGAGAAAGCCGCCGCGGCGTCGAGGCCCCGCACGAAGCGGCGGGCGGCCGCTATGTCGGGGTGCGACGCCGGCCCCGTACCGGCCACGACAGGGGCCAGCACGGCGCGCAGCTCGGCGACCCGCATCCACCACAGGAAAGGCGAGCCGATCACGAGGACTGGCGCGGCGGGGATCCGGTGGCGGCCGGGGCCGGCGGCCGACCCCTTCGGGAAGCCGGGGACCCCACGGGCGCCGGTGCCATCGCCGGTACCGGATGGGCCGGTCGGGGCGTCGACGGGGGCGTGCGCGGGGTGCGTACGGTCCTCGAGCCAACTGTCGCAGTCGGGGGTCAGGGCTATGGCCGAGGGCGCGGGCACGTCCAGCCGCTCGGCCAGATCCCGCACCAGCCGATACAGGTCGGGGGCGGACCGCTCGGCGATCTCCACGGTGGGGCTGAGGGCGGGTCTGGCCCTGGAGATCACGACGGCGACGGCCGCCGCGCACAGCAGCACGACCACGGCGAAACTTGTCACGGTCCAGCGCGCGGTGTCCCAACTCCCGCCGGTGAGACGGCCCGTGGCACCGCCCGCGAGCAGCACGACCGCCGCCGCGGCGGGCAGCAGCGCGACGGCCATGGCCCTGCCGCGCACGCGCAGCACCGCGACAGCCCTGGACCTGGCGCCCAGGACACCGATCTCCTCACCGACACCGGAACCGGACACGTCCGGATCTCACCCCCTCTGCCAGCACTGCGGCGGATTTGCTCACTCCCCCACTGTGGCACCCGCCACTGACATCGCAATGCCGGTGGGCCAAGTGCCCGAACGCTTGCGCCGCACCATAGTTGGGGCCCCTGCGGGGGTCATTCGGATGGGCTAACCGCCACTCGATGGAATGGCTTTGGGCAAAGGTGCTGACGCGCGGGTGTTCCGGAGTCCGGTATCCGCGGCGGGGTGACGAGGGGAACTGGTTTCCGCGACCGGGCCGCGTGGCGGGCTCGGGTGTCGGGTGTCCGATGTTCGTGCCGGGGGGGCCGGGGCGGGACGGAGACGTCCCGGCCCCGACCGGCCGGTCAGGCTTCGGCGGCCTCGCGGGCGATGTCCGTACGGTGCTGGGAACCGTCCAGGCGAATGCGGTCCACGGCCGCGTACGCCCGCTCCCGCGCCTGCCCGAGATCCTTGCCGGTCGCCGTGACGGACAGCACCCGGCCACCGGCGCTCAGGACCGTGCTGCCGTCGTCGGCCAGCCGGGTCCCGGCGTGCAGGACGTACGCGTGGGGCGCATCCTGCGCGACGACGTCGGCCAGGCCCTCGATGGGGTCGCCCGTGCGCGGCGTACCGGGGTAGTTGTGCGAGGCCACGACGACAGTGACCGCCGCGTCGTCGCGCCAGACCAGGGACGGCTGATCGGCGAGACGCTCCTCGGCGGCGGCCAGCAGGACACCGGCGAGCGGGGTCCTCAGCCGGGCCAGGACCACCTGTGTCTCGGGGTCCCCGAAACGGGCGTTGAACTCGATCACCCGCACACCGCGGCCGGTGATCGCCAGGCCCGCGTACAGCAGCCCGGCGAAGGGCGTGCCACGGCGGCGCAGTTCGTCGACGGTCGGCTGGAGCACCGTCTCCAGGACCTCGTCGACCAGCTTGGGATCGGCCCACGGGAGCGGCGAATAGGCGCCCATGCCACCGGTGTTGGGGCCCTCGTCGCCGTCGAGCGCCCGCTTGAAGTCCTGGGCGGGCCGCAGCGGGAGGACGGTGCGGCCGTCGGTGACGGCGAAGAGGGAGACCTCGGGGCCGTCGAGGAACTCCTCGATGACGACGCGGCCACAGGCGAGCGCGTGCTCGCGGGCGGCGGCGATGTAGTCGGTCACCACGACGCCCTTGCCGGCGGCGAGACCGTCGTCCTTGACGACGAAGGGGGCACCGAAGGCGTCGAGGGCCTTGTCGATCTCCTCGGGGGTCGTACAGACGTAACTGCGCCCGGTGGGGACACTGGCCGCGGCCATGACGTCCTTGGCGAAGGCCTTGGAGCCCTCCAGCCGCGCGGCCTCGGCGGACGGGCCGAAGCAGGCGATGCCCGCGTCCCGTACGGCGTCGGCGACCCCCGCGACGAGCGGCGCCTCGGGTCCGACGACGACGAGCCGGGCCTCCAGCTCGGTGGCGAGCCGGGCGACGGCCGCACCGTCCATGGCGTCGACCGGGTGCAGCTGGGCGACTTCGGCGATGCCGGCGTTGCCCGGCGCGCAGTGCAGGGCGGTGACGTCGGGATCGAGGGACAGAGAGCGGCACAGGGCGTGTTCGCGGGCACCGCCGCCGATGACTAGGACCTTCACGGGGGGCAGCCTAGCCGGGACGGGGTCCGCGACCGACCTGACGTCCGGCGGCCGGACGGCGGGCGCGGGTATGAGGGTGCGCGGGGCGGGGGCGTCCCAGGGCGTGTCCGGAGAGTCCCGCCTGGCCCGCAGCGGCTGGCGCGGCACCTCCCCGAGGGGGTACGGGAGGTGCCCCCGCGTTGTGGGAGCCGGCCAAGTACGTCCAGTACAGGACCACTCCTCGGCCTCGCGATGCACCGCGGCAGCCGCCGCGGGCCCCGCCCTGCGGGCGGACGGTGCTACTTCCGGGACACGCCCTACGAGCTCGTGCATGGTTGGCGGTGAGACGTCGAGGACTTCGGTGGGGCCCGGGGGTCACATCTGCCGTGCCGATGTCAGGTCTGCGCCCTGCTGATGAGACAGCAGGCCGGCGATGGCCTGGACCGTGTCGCTCATGTGCTCGCGGCGGCCGAGGTGGCGTGCGAGTGCCCGCCAGTTCTTGAGATGTGCGATGCCGTGCTCGACCCGGATACGGCGTGAGGAGTGCGCCTTGCGCTGGCGCTCGTACATATCCTCGTACCAGTCCGGGGCGTTCTTCTTGAACTTGCGGTGCGGTGGCGTCACCACGCGTCCGCCGGTCTGTGCGCCGAGCCCCTGGTAGCCGGCATCGGCGAGGATCTCGACCGCAGGCCCACCGGCCAGGAGCTCCACCAGCCCCAACTGGCGTGCGTGGGTGATGTCCGCGCAACTCCCGGGCTTGGTCGGGCTGCACCACAGCATGCGTCCTTCGCCGTCCGTGACCACCATGGATTTGACGGCGTTCTGCTTGTTCTTGCCGGAGATGAACTTGTCCCGGTCCTTGCGTCCTTGGGCCGGCCGCCGGACCCGGATCTCGGTGCCGTCGATGATGCCGGTCTTCCCTGTCGCGCCGAGATGGTCGACGACTTCGGCCAGAGTCCGCAGCCGTACGTCGGGGCTGATGGTGCACCCTCGCTCGGCGAGCAGGGGCCGCACCTCGTTGATGGCCCGGGTGATGGTGGAGCGGTCCACGCCAAACCAGCAGGCCAGCACGTCGTGGGTAGTCCCGTGACGGAGATGGACGAGAGTGGCCAGCAGCCGGTCGACAAACACCAGCCGGTGCTTCGCGCCGGCGCCCATGGCCCGCTTGCGCGGCCGGGAGGCAAGCCTGGCCTGGTGGCGCTCGTGCCACAACGGCCCCACTTCGGCGACGAGTTCAGCGATCACATCGGCCGTCAGGCCCGTGATCCGCCGGTTGCTGATGACCAGTGCACGAGCCGAGTTCCCCACCACGCAACCATGATCAACGATCAAGGACTCGGCGTCTCACCGCCAACCATGCACGAGCTCGCTAGCTTGATCTTTAACCTGTGCGGCGTGGACGCGGGGTCGTTGACTTCTTCTTGCGTCGCTTCGCGGAGCCTGGTTTGCCAACTGTGTGCACGTCATAGCGGGCAGTGGGTTGGTTGTTCTTGCGGCCGGGTGGGCGTCCTGGGCCGGGTCGGGCGGGTTTCGGTGCTTCGGCTGGGCAGGCTGCCTTCGGGCGGAGGTGCCGAAAGCCGCGGCGGACTCGTGCGGGAGTGAGCCTGTCGGGCGGGGTCGGTTTCTCCCACGGCCTGCGGAGATCGGCTGCCAGTGGGCGGGCGAGCCGGAGCTGGGTGAAGACCGCGAGGGTCAGCCAGGTCCAGCGGTCTGCGGCTTCGGGGCTGCGGATCTTCGGGCAGGTCCAGCCCAGGGTCTGCTTGAAAAGGCGGAAGGTGTGTTCGATGTCGAAGCGCCGCAGGAATGCCTGCCAGAGCCGGTCGACGGTGGTTTCGGTGGCGTCGGTGCCCGACCACCACAACCAGACCGGCTTCGGTGTCGCACCGCTGGGCAGGTACTCGACCTGCAGACGGATCACGGTGCCCTCGATCACCGGCAGGGCACCCAGCTCAGCAGTCCAGGCGGAGCGGTGGGTCAGCCTCGGGTGGAGCCGGTCCCAGGCCCTGGCGGTGGCTGTCCCGTATAGGCGGGTTGCGGTCACCGTCTGAATGTCGGGGGTGTTCCAGGTGTCCGGGTCACCGAAGACGAACTCGCCGCCGTGGCGGGGTGGGCGGCCCAGGACACCGGGCTCACGGGGTGGGACCGCGCGTCGCAGGACGCGGTCCGAGCGCATCCGGCCCAGTACCTGCACCGGCAGATCCTTCAGAAGGAAGGCCAGACGTGGCACGTCGTATCCGGCGTCCACCACGATCAGGATCTCCTGATCACCGTCCTTCCACTGGCCGGCCGTGACCAGCCGCTCGACGAGTTCGCGCATCTGCCGGGCGGTGACGGTGGCGGCATCGTCGCCCGGTGCCAGACGCAGTGCGTCCAGCGGTGCGGTCCAGGAACTGCGGCCGGTCTCCAGCGCGCAGATCACCGAGTACGGCCAGCCGGGAACGGGAATGTGCTGGTCCTTGCCCCGCCCATAGGTGTGGCACAGGATCCGCTGCGGCGAGGTGTGGGCGCTGGGCCGCAGCCGGCAGGTGAGGTCGGCGGCCAGAACCAGCCGGCCGTCCGCCGCCCTCGGCAGCGGCACCGTCGCCAGGGCCCGCCGCAGCCGGGCGACGTCGACCCGGCCCGCGGCCAGGGCATCGTAGAGCCCGCCGTGTCCCCGCCGGTGTTCGCCCACCAGCGACAGCTCCACCAAGGACCGGACCGGACCATCCGCGCACAACACCGCGTCCGCGAGTTCGAACAAGGCGTCCGCACGCCTGGTCAGACAGGAGTAGAACTCACCCCGGAAGCGTGACAGTCCCGCAATCGGATCCTGCCGGACGACGTGATGCGACAGACTCATCCCCACGGCCTTCGTGCTGAGCGTTGTGTGTTCCTTGGTCGGATCACATGCTCAGCCGAAGGCCGCCCGCACGTAGGGCAGTTACCAGTCCGAGTGATCAAGTACGACGCACCGTTCGGACCCCGAGGTTAAAGATCAAGCTAGTCGTTCGGATACTCCTCGACCACGGTGGCGCCCAGCTCGCGGACGATCAGGTCGTGCCCGGAGAGCGCGGAGTCGACGAGGTCGGCGTCGTCCTCTTCAGGAGTGTCGTCCTCGGGGGCGACGTGCCGGGGGGCCGGGGGGGCCGCGTCCGACGGGCGGCGCTGTTCGGGCGTCGTGGGGCCGGGGACGGTGTGCGCCGGGGCTGCGGGTGCGTAGGCGCCGGACACCGCGGAGCCGGAGCCCGCCCCGGAAGGGGCGGACTGGGCGGGCGGTGTGGGCCGCTGGGAGGGAGCGGGTGCCTGGGGTCTGGTGCCGCCGTCCCCGCCGCCGAAGCCGCCACCGCCTCCGCTTCCGTAGCCGCCCCCGGCACCTCCGCCGCCCCCGTAACCCCCGCCACCGCCGGGGTTGTTGCCGCCGCCGGGAGCCGGCGGCTGCGGGGTGCCGCCCGAGGGATCGATGATCGCCTCGATCTTCCACTGCACGTGGAACTGCTCGGAGAGCGCCTGCTTCAGCACCTCCTCGCTGCCGCTGCTCGCGAAGTTGTCACGGGCGCCCGCGTTGAGGAAGCCGAGCTGGAGGGTGGTCCCGTCGAAGCCCGCGACCTGCGCGTTCTGACTGAGCAGGATCCAGGTGAAGCGACGGCGGTTCTTCACCGCCTCCAGGATGTCCGGCCACATGTTCCGCACCTGTCCGGCGCCCTGGGTCATGACGGGGCCGCCGGCGGGGGCGGCCGGTCCTGCCGGCTCGTGCGCCGACGGGGTCGCGGCCGGAGCGGGCTCGGCGGGCTGCGGTCCGCGCCCGGGGGTCGACGCGGTGGGCCAGCCGCCGGGCTTGCGGGCGGGCTCGGGAGCGGCCGGGGCGGGCGCGCCGGGCGTCGCCGCACCGGGCCAGGCGCCGGGCCGGCCGCCGCTCGGGGGCGCCGGGGCGGGGGCGGGCTCGGGGTCAGGGGCGGGCGCGGACGGTGCGGGGGGCGGTGTGGTGGCGGGGGGCGCGGGTGCCTGGCCCGGCGCACCGCCGCCCTGCGCGGCGGCCCGTGCCGCCGCGGGTCCGCCGCCGGGCGCCACCGGGTGCGCCTCGGGCCCGGGGACGTACCCCATGGCGGGCGCCGGGCCCCCGGTCGAGAACGCCGCCGCCGACACCCCTCGCTCCAGCCGGTCGAGCCGCGTCTGTACGGAACGCTCGTCGTCGAAGGCCGCGGGCAACAGCACGCGCGCGCAGATCAGTTCGAGCTGGAGCCTGGGCGAGGTGGCGCCCCGCATCTCGGTGAGCCCGGTGTTGACGAGGTCGGCGGCCCGGCTCAGCTCGGCGGCCCCGAAGACCGACGCCTGGTCCCGCATCCGCTGGACCACGTCGTCCGGGGCGTCGATGAGCCCCTTCGTACCGGCGTCCGGAACGGCGGCCAGGATGACCAGGTCCCGCAGCCGCTCCAGCAGGTCGGCGACGAACCGCCGCGGATCGTTGCCGCCCTCGATGACCCGGTCCACCACCTCGAAGGCCGCGGCGCCGTCGCCCGCCGCGAAGGCGTCGATCGCCGAGTCGAGCAGCGAACTGTCCGTATAACCGAGGAGGGCCGTCGCCATGGCGTACGTCACACCGTCCTCGGCGGCGCCCGCGAGCAGCTGGTCCATGACGGACATCGAGTCCCGCACGGACCCGGCCCCGGCCCGCACCACCAGGGGCAGCACCCCGTCGGCGACCGGGATCCGCTCCTTGGCGCACACCTCGCCGAGATAGTCCCGCAGCGTCCCGGGCGGCACGAGCCGGAACGGATAGTGGTGCGTACGCGACCGGATCGTGCCGATGACCTTCTCCGGCTCGGTGGTCGCGAAGATGAACTTGAGATGCTCCGGCGGCTCCTCGACGACCTTCAGCAGGGCGTTGAACCCCGCCGGCGTGACCATGTGCGCCTCGTCGATGATGTAGATCTTGTAACGACTGCCGGCCGGCCCGAAGAAGGCCTTCTCCCGCAGATCACGCGCGTCGTCCACACCACCGTGCGAAGCCGCGTCGATCTCGATGACATCGATCGACCCGGGGCCGGTCCTGGCCAGGTCCTGACAGGACTGGCAGACCCCGCAGGGGGTCGGCGTGGGCCCCTGCTCACAGTTCAGACAGCGCGCGAGGATGCGCGCACTGGTGGTCTTCCCACAGCCTCGCGGCCCGCTGAACAGGTACGCGTGATTGACCCGGTTGTTGCGCAGGGCCTGCTGCAGCGGGTCAGTGACATGCTCCTGCCCGATGACCTCGGCGAACGACTCGGGGCGGTAACGGCGGTACAGCGCTAGGGACGACACACCTACGACGATATCGGCCCGCTACGACATCCCACCCCCGCCAACGCAGACGCCCCCCACGTACCCGCCAGAGCCAACCTACCCTTGCTGCCTTCCGGCCCTGGGGGAGTTCAGTCAGATAGCGCCACGTGAGGGGCTGCGCCCACAGTACCCGATCCCCACCCCCACGAACGAGTTCGCGAGCACCGCTCCCAGTCTTGTATGGTTCGTCGCGGAGGATTCGCCTAGTGGCCTAGGGCGCACGCTTGGAAAGCGTGTTGGGGGCAACCCCTCACGAGTTCGAATCTCGTATCCTCCGCCATTGCTCTCACCGGGCAATACGACGAGGGGCCCCGCAGCTTGCTGCGGGGCCCCTCGTCGTTGGTGGTCTCAGTTTTGGTCTCAGTTACTCCGAGGTGACGCGTCGGCTCGGTTGCTGGTCCGCTCTCCTCCGCCGTGCGCCCTCTCAAGGCCGACGAGCCAGAGCACGCTCTCGTTGAGCATGGGTACGAGTGGATGTCGATCCCACGAGGCCCACGAGCCCGATGCTCCGCAGATGGAACAGATCACTCCGTTGAGCGCGAGCGCCCCTGTGGATAACTCTCGTGGCCGAAATCCTCCCTAGTAGTGTCAAGACGTGGCCACTCCCCTGTTCTTCGACACCGCCCTCCACACCCTCCCCTCGGTCCCCGAGGAGGCCGTGGAGCACGGCGAGGTGTTCACGCGGCGCTGGGTCGTCGATCTGATCCTCGACCTCGTGGGCTACACCTCTGATAAAGCCCTCTGCGACCTGAAGCTCGTGGAGCCGGCCTGCGGGTCAGGTGCGTTTCTAGGAGCCGTGGCTTCGCGGATCAGCGCATCCTGCCGCGAGCAGAACCGTCCCATCGGTGACGCAAGCGGTGCCGTGCGTGCGCTCGATCTGCTGGAGCGCAACGTCCGCAGGAGCCGCGAAGTCGTCGAGAAGCACTTGGTCGACGACGGCTGGAACCCGGCGGATGCCCGGCAGGTGGCGGCGGCCTGGGTCGAGCAGGGTGACTACCTACTCCAGCCCGAAGGGACCCAGCACGCGGACTACGTGGTCGGCAACCCGCCCTACATCCGCTTGGAGGACGTCCCCGCGGACAGGATGGCGGTCTACCGTCGCGCGTGCCCCACCATGGGCGGCCGTGCAGACATCTATGTCGGCTTCTTCGAAGTCGCGCTCCGAAGCCTCGGCCCCGGAGGACAACTGGGCTTCATCTGCGCGGACCGGTGGATGCGCAATCAGTACGGCCGGCGGCTCCGGCAGATGGTGACCAAGGGCTTCAGCGTGGACCTGGCTCTGGTTATGCACGATGTCGACGCCTTCGACGACCAGGTTTCGGCCTACCCAGCCATCACGCTCATCAGCAAGCGGCCCCAGGGCACCGCCGTAGCAGCGGACGCCACGCGAGCCTTCGGTGCTCCCCAAGCCACCGACTTTGCGCGTTGGTACGCGAGTGGTCGGGATGAAGCGGTCGTGACGGAAGCCTTCCAGGCTGCTCGCATGCCGCACTGGTTCCCGGACGAGGACTCATGGCCGAGTGCCTCTCCGGCCCGGCTGGCCGTGCTCGAAGAGCTGACGGAGCGCTTCCAACTGCTCGAGAACGACGGCACCGGTACCCGGGTCGGCATCGGGATCGCCACTGGCGCGGACAAGATCTTCCTCACCAACAACGGCAAGTTGATCGAGGAAGATCGACTGCTGCCGATGGCCATGGTCCGCGACACCACAAGCGGGACCCTGAACTGGAACGGCACCTATCTGGTCAACCCCTGGTCGGCCAGCGGCGACCTGGTCGACCTCGCTGCGTATCCGCGGCTTGCCCGATATCTCGACGAAAACGGAGCAGCGCTGCGCCAGCGCTATGTGGCGGTCAAACAGCCGCACCGCTGGTACAAGACCATCGACAAGGTCGATCACGCGCTGACCCGGCGGCCCAAGCTGCTGTTCCCGGACATGAAGCTGACGATCCATCCGGTACTCGACGAGGGCGGACTGTACCCTCACCACAACCTGTACTTCATCGTCTCGGACGTCTGGGACATGCGCGTGCTGGGTGGTCTCCTACTCTCCAAGGTCGCGGAAGCATTCGTGGAGGCGTACGCGGTCAAGATGCGAGGGGGGACCCTCCGCTTCCAGGCTCAGTACCTCCGCAAGATCCGGGTCCCAGACCCGGAAGCGATCGGCGAGCGCGACCGAGAAGCCCTGGCGGCAGCTTTCGACAAGCGAGACGTGAGGGCCGCCACGGAGGCCGCCCTGCGCGTCTACGGACTTGCCGAGCTTCCTGACTAGGAGAGCGGATCTTGACGGTCACCCGCCAGGACTTCGAGGACGCGATAGCGACCTATTGGGGCGCCAAGCAGCTGCAGCGGGAGCAGTCCGCGATCAAGGCCGCGGTCGGCGCCGGCACCGCCGGATCCGTGCGCGGTGGTAAGCACTTCGACGCGATCGCGATCCTCCTGTCGAAGTTCTTCCTCGAAGCCGGCTACCCGCCCGAGAGCATCCGGGTCACCAAGAAACAAGGTCTGGAACTCCCCGGTTACTACCGCCCCCAGAAGCAGTGGGACCTCGTGGTGGTCCACGAGGGAGTACTGGTTGCGGCTTTCGAACTGAAGGCCCTCGGTGGGCCGTCGTTCGGAAACAACTACAACAACCGGGTTGAGGAAGCACTCGGCAGCGCGGTGGATCTGCGACGGGCCGCCTTGGCCGAGCTGTATCCGAAGGAGAAGCCCTGGCTCGGTTACTTCTTCATCATGGAGGACGGCAGCGGCTCTCGGAGGCCGGTCAGCATCGCGGAGGGCGCGCTGCCTGCCGATTCAATCTGGCACGGCACCTCGTATCAGGACCGGTTCGGGATCTTCTGCGAGCGCCTTGTGGCCGAGCAGCTGTACGACGCCGCTTGCTATGTCACGTCCTCAGCCGAGGACCCCAAGCCCGTCGAACTGGTGAACAGCCTTGACTGGCGGCACTTCTCGGCTGCCATAAGCGCCCGCCTCACGTATTTGAAGGAGCTCGGGATCCCCGGCTAGGAAAAAGGACGAGCGGGCCCCGACCGATCTGGTCGAGGCCCCGCATTCGGATGCCTTCGCAGGGGCGAGGCCCCCAACCTCGATCTTGCTTGACGGTCCGCCGCGGAGTCGGTCGGCCGTTTCGTGTGGTGGGTAGAGGGGCAGGTCGGGGGCCCAAATGTCGTCTCGGGGTGGCGCGGGGTTTCGCTGCTCCGGGTGAAGGGCTCGCGTGGGAACGGGGAGACCTTCTGGTCACCCGGAGTTCGGTAGGAGAGCGAGCCGTTCGAGGGCGTCGATGATCACGTGGGTCCAGGGCCAGTGCCGGCCGGAGGCGGGGGTGTGCGTGTATTTCGCCTCACGGCGAGCCGCCGACGGGGCCGCCGGGGGTCGTCCCACCGGCCGGGGGAGCAGGCGCGGGTGGGGGTGGCATGGCGCGGCGCGGGCGCGGGAAAAGGCGGCGGGCACGGCCCCGGGGGCGAAGGTGCGCTTCCACCGCGGCCATGTAGCGCTCGCGGACATCCGCCAGCGCCCGCAGGTCGATCACCGACGTCGGGATCACCATCGCCGTGTCGTCCGCCCCTGGGGGCGAGAGCCACGCATCCTTCATGCTCTGCCCGGCCACCGTCCGCGTACGGGCGACGAGTTCGTCATACGCGGCGCCCACCTCCGGAGCCTCGAAGCGGACCCACGCCTCGTGCCAGGTCAGTCTGGACTGGATCTCTCGCAGCTGCTCCGACAGGCGGACCCGCTCCTCGGCGGCAGCGTCCGCGCGGCGGCGCCGCACGACGTAAGCCATCTCCGCGTACTGGATGCTCGCCTCGTACGCGCTCGCGAACAATTCCTGCTTCCGCTCCTGCAGCTGGGCGCGACGGCCAATCCGCGCCTGGAGGCTGAGGTTCCCCCGAGATGCGGAAGTCGATGACAGAGGGTCAGATGGTTCTCATGAGAGGAACATCGTCCATGGCTGCCCCCAGAAAGTACTCACTGGAGTTGCGTGAGCGTGCGGTGCGGATGTACCGCGCGTCGGATCCGAAGCCGCAGATCAAGAAGCTGGCCGTCGACCTTGGCGTCCACCCCGAGGCCCTGCGGGGCTGGATCCGGCAGGCCGAGGCCGATGCCGGCGAGCGGGATGACCGGCTGACTACCGACGAACACGCCGAGCTGGTGGCACTGCGGAAGGAGAACGCCCAGCTCAAGCGGGCGAACGACGTGCTGCGGACGGCCTCGGCGTTTTTCGCGGCGCAACTCGACCCGACCCGGCCCAGGTGACCGCGCTCCTCGACGAGCATCCACACCTGGGAGTCGAGTGCGTACTCCGGGAGCTTTCCATCGCCTCCTCCACCTACTACCGCTGGCGCCGCGCTGAGAAAGAGCCCTGCGAGCGGCGGCGCCGCGACGTCGAGCTCACCGAGAAGATCAAGGCGATCCATACCGGGTCCGGTGGCATCTACGGGTCGCCACGGGTGCACGCCATACTGAAACGCGAGGGCGTCCACGTAGGCCGCAAACGCGTCGAGCGGTTGATGCGCGAGGCCGATCTGGCGGGTCTCAGCCCGCGCCGGAGCGGTTTCACGCGCCGGGATCCCAAGGCCGCGCTCGCCCCGGACCTCGTCAACCGGGACTTCACCGCCCAGGGGCCGAACCGTCTGTGGGTCACCGATCTGACGATGATCCCGACCGCCGAGGGACCGCTGTGGCTGTCCGCGATCCGCGACGCATTCTCCCGCCGGGTCGTGGCCTGGGAAACCTCCGCCCGCGCGGACGCCGACCTGGTCCTGTCCAGCCTGGAGTACGCGCTCGCCTCCCGCGAGGTCGAGCCCGGCAAGCTCATCCACCACGCCGACCACGGCTGCCAATATACGTCCATCAAGCTGACAACACGCTTGATGAGGGCAGGAATTGACGCGTCGATGGGCTCGGTCGGCGACAGTTACGACAACGCCCTCGCGGAGAATCTGTGGATGCTGACGAAGACCGAGTGCGTCCGCGGCCGCGTCTTCACCACCAGGGCCGAAGCCAACCTCGCACTCTTCGAGTACTTCGACGGCTTCTATAACAGCCGGCGCATCCAGAGGCGGCTCGGCTACCTCAGCCCGATCGAGTTCGAGGAGAAGCACTACGCCGAGCAGGCAACGACCAAAAGAGCGAACCTGAAACCCCGTCAACCCTCCCTGACCAGCTGATCAGCACCTCCCGAGCAACGGGGGAACCTCAGGCCGAGGACGAGGCCGGTCACGAGTGCGGCGAAAACAGCGGCGTAGGGGCCGAAGACTTTGATCGCGTCAGCCAATGATGTGGTCCTGTTCGTCGAGGCCCGGCGAACCGTGGCCGTGGGGTGCTTCGAAGCCCGGCCAGATGTTGGTGGCGCGATAGGCAGATTCCCATCGCAGATGGCGGACGATGATCGCGACGAGGACCCGCCCGCCGTCACCGGGCGACCAGCGGCGCGAGGGCGCGTCCTTCGGGTACCAGAGGCAAAGGGAACCGTCGGGGTTGCGGTGGGCGGGGCAGTCGGGTCCGTGTGCGTGGACGCGAGGGAATGCCGGATCCCCGGCGGCGAAGGCGATCCGGAGACTGTGTGAGGGCAGGATCCGAACGTGCGGGTAGACCTGAACAGTGAAACCGGACGCGAAGTCGGCAGGTTTGTCCACCTCGCGCGCGTCGAGCCCCGTTGAGCGCATCCCGGTCAGCAGCTCGGCGCGGGCCATCGAACTGAGGTTCCCCCGAGATGCGGAAGTCGATGACAGAGGGTCAGATGGTTCTCATGAGAGGAACATCGTCCATGGCTGCCCCCAGAAAGTACTCACTGGAGTTGCGTGAGCGTGCGGTGCGGATGTACCGCGCGTCGGATCCGAAGCCGCAGATCAAGAAGCTGGCCGTCGACCTTGGCGTCCACCCCGAGGCCCTGCGGGGCTGGATCCGGCAGGCCGAGGCCGATGCCGGCGAGCGGGATGACCGGCTGACTACCGACGAACACGCCGAGCTGGTGGCACTGCGGAAGGAGAACGCCCAGCTCAAGCGGGCGAACGACGTGCTGCGGACGGCCTCGGCGTTTTTCGCGGCGCAACTCGACCCGACCCGGCCCAGGTGACCGCGCTCCTCGACGAGCATCCACACCTGGGAGTCGAGTGCGTACTCCGGGAGCTTTCCATCGCCTCGTCCACCTACTACCGCTGGCGCCGCGCTGAGAAAGAGCCCTGCGAGCGGCGGCGCCGCGACGTCGAGCTCACCGAGAAGATCAAGGCGATCCATACCGGGTCCGGTGGCATCTACGGGTCGCCACGGGTGCACGCCATACTGAAACGCGAGGGCGTCCACGTAGGCCGCAAACGCGTCGAGCGGTTGATGCGCGAGGCCGATCTGGCGGGTCTCAGCCCGCGCCGGAGCGGTTTCACGCGCCGGGATCCCAAGGCCGCGCTCGCCCCGGACCTCGTCAACCGGGACTTCACCGCCCAGGGGCCGAACCGTCTGTGGGTCACCGATCTGACGATGATCCCGACCGCCGAGGGACCGCTGTGGCTGTCCGCGATCCGCGACGCATTCTCCCGCCGGGTCGTGGCCTGGGAAACCTCCGCCCGCGCGGACGCCGACCTGGTCCTGTCCAGCCTGGAGTACGCGCCCGCCTCCCGCGAGGTCGAGCCCGGCAAGCTCATCCACCACGCCGACCACGGCTGCCAATATACGTCCATCAAGCTGACAACACGCTTGATGAGGGCAGGAATTGACGCGTCGATGGGCTCGGCCGGCGACAGTTACGACAACGCCCTCGCGGAGAATCTGTGGATGCTGACGAAGACCGAGTGCGTCCGCGGCCGCGTCTTCACCACCAGGGCCGAAGCCAACCTCGCACTCTTCGAGTACTTCAACGGCTTCTATAACAGCCGGCGCATCCAGAAGCGGCTCGGCTACCTCAGCCCGATCGAGTTCGAGGAGAAGCACTACGCCGAGCAGGCAACGACCAAAAGAGCGAACCTGAAACCCCGTCAACCCTCCCTGACCAGCTGATCAGCACCTCCCGAGCAACGGGGGAACCTCAGTCCACGTATTGCCGTCGTCAGTGTCTGCCGCGGCTGGCAGACCGCCGCGCGCGAACTCGGCGATGCCGGGTATGACCCGAGGCGTCACGGCCAGTTCTAACAACACAGCTCGTCCCCAAGATCACTCGCTCGGGACAGCTGCCCTGGCCGAAGCCTGCTTGTCGGCGTCGGCGAAGAGGAGCGTGGGCTCGGCCAGGATGTCCCTGCCGGCCTCGCTCTTGTAGATCTCGTCGACGCTGCCGAATCGTGCCTCGCTGTAGTCGAGGTCGAGCAGGGCGGCTGCCTGGCGGACCGACGCCTCGTCGGGTCCCTCGATCTCGACGAAGGTGGGGAGGTCCGGCCAGGTGTCGAAATCGAAGGCGACTTCGCCCAGGCGCCACTCCTCCCGGTAGTTCTCCTGGTAGCGCACCTCGCGCAAGCCGACGTTACGGAGGATCTCGGCCATGGCGTGCAGGTCGGACACCTCGGTCTCGATCTCGGTGGTGCCGTCGATCGTCGTGGAGTCGGTGACCTGCTTCAGCGTGAGAGTGGAGCGGGTGGCCTCGTCCCTCAGGCGGACCCAGGCGCCGCCTTCGAGCGCGTCGTTCTCGAAGATCTTCCGAGTGAGGAGGGTGCGCGGAAATGCCTGGACGGCTCCGAGCGCCGTCAGTTTGGCCTGGAGGCCGTCGACGTCGACGTCGAGGAACTTGGCTTCGTACTCGTGCTTCATAGGTCCTTCTTCCCGTAGCTCTAGTAGGGCTTGGTCATGTGTGGTCCGTGATGGCGTGTCTTCTTGATCGGTCGTGTCGTTGATCGGGTGTGCTGAGTGGGGAGTTGGCTGCGGTCCGGTGTGATCTGGAGGACTTCGCGGCGGAGATGTTCGAGCCGTTCGCGCGGGCGGATCAGCGGCGGTGGGGCGGGGTCTATCTGCGGGGCCTGCTGCTGGACGGTGGGCGCAAGTCGGTGGAGCCGATGGCCGCCCGCCTGGGCGAGGACGGGAACCGGCAGGCCCTGGCCCACTTCGTCACCTCCAGCCCTTGGGACGCGGCGCATGTGCGGGCCCGGTTGGCCTGGCGCATGCAGCCGGTCATCAAACCCACCGCGCTGGTCATCGATGACACCGGGTTCCTCAAGGACGGGAACGCTTCGGCGTGCGTGACCAGGCAGTACACCGGCACCGCGGGCAAGGTCACCAACTGCCAGGCCGGAGTCTCGCTGCACCTGGCTTCCAACGGCGCCTCGGCGGTGGTCAACTGGCGCCTGTTCCTGCCCGGGAGCTGGGACCCAGCCTCACCGAAAGCCGATCCGGCCAAGGTCGCCCGCCGTGACAAGTGCGCCATCCCTGCCCAGGTGGGCCATGTCGAGAAGTGGCAGCTGGCCCTCGACATGATCGACGAGACACGGTCCTGGGGCATCGAGGTGCCCCAGGTCATCGCCGACGCAGGCTACGGGGACACCGCCGCCTTCCGGCTCGGCCTGGAAGAACGCGGTCTCGACTACGTGGTGGGCATCTCGACCACGACCACCGCGCAACCCGAAATCGCACAGACATGCATCCCGGCCTGCTCCGGCCGCGGCCCACATCCGGTTCCTGCCTACCCCGAGCCGGCGCAGAGGGTGAAGAGCCTGGTCATCGCGGCCGGTAAATCTTCCGCGCGGCCGGTGCAGTGGAGGGAGGGATCACGGCCGGGCAGTGGCCGCAGCGGGCACAAGCGCATGTATTCGCGCTTCGTGGCCTTGCGGGTCCGGCCCGCCGGACGCGAGATCCGCAAGGCCACGGCCGGCACCGGGCTTCCGGTCCGCTGGCTGCTGGCCGAATGGCCCGCCGGCCAGGACGAGCCCGTGCAGTTCTGGCTCTCCAACCTGCCCGAAACCACCCCATTGCCCGTCCTCGTACGCACCGCGAAGCTGCGCTGGCGCATCGAGAACGACTACCGCGAGATGAAACAGGCCCTGGGCCTGGCCCACTTCGAAGGCCGAACCTGGCCAGGCTGGCACCACCACGTCACCCTCGTCTCGGTCGCCCACGCCTTCTGCACCCTGCAGCGACTGAACCGATCCCCAAAAGAGACGGCGTCGGCCTGAGCCTCTACCAAGTCGTCCGCGAGCTGCAATTACTCCTCGTGATCTGGGCCGGCGCCTGTCCCACCTGTCACCGCGACATGCCAGACCCCGCACCAACATGACCAAGCCCTACTAGGAGGGGGTGGACGCACGGGCTGCAAGGAGAAGGCCCATACGGTGGTTGTGGTCCTGCAGCTGTCCGACGTGCGCGTGCTCGGTGAACTCGTTGGTCCGCAGGGTGAGCAGGACGTCCCAGTCCCCGATGAAGTAACGCCGCAGCTTCTCGGGAGATGTGTAGTGCTCCAGCACGTGGTGGCGTTGCGTGAGGGGCATCATGAACTCCGCGCCGAGCAGACCGCCGGGCCGGACCAGGCGCTGCATGCGGTCGACGAACTCGCCCAACGGCCGGTGGTGGTTGGCACTGTAATGCCACGAGCAGCTCGTCCAGACGGCATCGCAGGGGGCGGTGACGGGGTCGGAGGCGAGGAAGTCGTCCTCCACGACCTGGACACGGTCGTGCAGCCCTTCCTGCTTCAGGCGCTCGATCATTCCCATCGCGTGACCGGTTCTGTCACCCGGGAGTTGGACCTCGCCGCCGTGGAGGGCGAGCGGGTCGTGCTCGATGGCGATGACGCGGTAGCCGGCTGCGGCCAGTGGCACGACGAGTCTGCCGTCGCTCGCGCCGATGACCATCACGGTGGAGTCAGGCTCCGTACGCTCCTTCAGCGCGGCGAGGAACTGAGGGAAGAAGGTGAGGGTGTGCCGCCACATGCTCGGTGTCTGCACTGGCTTGCTCTCCTTGCGGGTGGGTGCTCAGGACGGCTCGGAGGACCTCGTCAGGGGTGAGACCGGTGGTGTTCACGCGGTGCATCAGGAACGCTGCGTAGGCGTCGGTGATCTTGTCTGCGGTGATCTCGGCGAGGGCGTCCCAACGCGAGACAGGCTTGTCACGCCGGGCGAGTCGACGCTGGCGCTCGTCCTCCGCGCAGACGAGGTAGTAGGTGACGGGACGCGCGATGCCCGGCGGCAGGGAAACGGAGAGGTCTGCTCCGAAAGCGCGGTGGTTGGCCAGGCAGCGTGCGAAGTAGCTCTCGACGACGACCGGGATGCCGGCGGACAGGTACCGCTGGATCTGATCGGTGGCGGTGAACAGGGCCGAGAGGTAGAAGCACATGCGTGCCTCTGCGTTTCCCAGCCGGTCGACCTCCTGCCGCAGTGCCTGGTAAGTGGGTGGCACGGTCGGGACCAGTACCGCGCCACGGACGGCTGCGAGCATGGGGGCGAGCGTCGACTTGCCGGTGCCGCGCAGCCCTTCGACGCTCTCGAACGACGCCGGGTCAGACACGTCCGTACACCACGTCCGGCACCGCGAGGGTGAGTTCGTCGGTGGGGGAGGGCCGGTGGTCGATGTGGTCGGCGAGCTTGTCGTACCAGAAGGCGTGCGAGTCCTTGCCGACGGCCTTGCAGGACATGGTGAGCGCGCCGCGCGGGTCGGCTTCGATCCGCTCGATCTCCACAGGGCCCCCGGCGGGGAGGCAGGCGTCCGGTGCACCGAGCTCGGACAGGTCCTCGTCGAGGATCACCTCGATCTCCAGTTCGGCCGAGGCCAGGCGCTCCCGGAGGCGGGTGTAGGCCGTGGCGTCGTTGACGAGGAGCTCGGGGTGATCGGCTGCGTAGCCGACCGGGCGGAGGCAGTGGAGTTTCAGCTGCTCCACCCCGTAGTGCTGCAGTGTGCGGGCGAGCGGCAGGACCTCGTCGATGTTGCGCGAGGTGACCGTCATGGTCGCGCCGGCGCGGACGCCGAGCTGCTGGGCGATTTCGAGGGCGCTCAGGGCACTGCGGTAGCTTCCGAACTTCCGGATCTTGTCGTTGGTCGTGCCAATGCCCTCCAGCGACACCCGGAGCAGGTCCAGGTCGGGGGCGATCTCAGTCAGCCAGCGCTCGATGCGGTAGCCGTTGGTGCAGATCTCGACCTGCATGCCCAGGTCCCGCTTGGCGTACCGGACGACCTGGGCAAGGTCCCGGTAGACGAACGGCTCGCCGCCCAGCAGCGTGACCGCCTCGGTGCCGTACTCGTCGCGCATCAGCGTGAGGAGGTTGACCGCCTCGTCCGTGGTGAAGGCGTCGGCGTGCTGGAGCCGTTTGCCGTGGAAGCAGTGCAGGCATTCGAAGTTGCAGCGGTAGAGCAGCTGCAGGTACAGCATCCGGATCCTGCGGATCCCGGTGACTTCGCTGATCACGAGGGTCTCCTTCGAGGCACTTGCCTGGTGGGAGACCTGATATTGGCGGGACAGGTACGGACCTCGTCACCGCGTATCGGGACGCTCCGAGGACGTCCTGGGACGTTTTCAGCGTGCGGAGAGCGCCTCCAGAATCCCGAGTAAACGGCCGGTGTCCGTCAGATCGGGCAGGACCGTACGGGCACCGGCGGCTGCCAGCTCTTCGGTGCTGTGGACGCCGGAGGCGACCGCGATGATCTCGGAACCCGTGACGAGTGCGGCCTCCACGTCCCTCGGAGTGTCTCCAACGAGCACGACGGGCACGCCATCCGGGGCGCCCCGCAGCCGCCGGGCCCGCTCCCGGGCGACAGCGACCAGGTCGGGGCGTTGGAGGGCATCAGCCCCGTAGGCGCCAACCGGAAGGTCGAGGAGGGGATCAAGGCCGAAGGCCGCGACCTTTACGCGGGCGTTGTCCGCGATATTGCCTGTGAGCACCGACGACACCCAACTGCTGTGCACGGAGACCTCCTTCAGGACTTCCCGCACACCGGGCAGGGCTGTTCCCCGCTGGCTGAGGGCGTGGAGACGGGCCTCCCCGGCGTCGGCGAGAGCCTTCTCGACCGCTGGCCAGTCCGGCTCGGCCAGGCCGTTCCGCTCGAACATGTCGCGCATGATCAGCCGGTCCGTACGCCCTTCCGTCCGCGCCGGCCCCGCGGGCGCCCTTCCCGCCAGGGCCGTGAAGGCGGCGGCGTAGATCTCCTTGCTGACCCCTGAGTTCTCGATGAGGGTGTGGTCGATGTCCCACAGGACGATGAGCTCCATGCATCCAGCGTAAATACAGCGGTCATGGCCCCCTCCTTCTGTGGAACGTCCCGAAACGTCCTTGCCGCTCCTGACCGGTCTCGGCTTGTATGGCGTCTGTGAACGAGCGATTGCACTCCGTGCTCGCCCAGCGCGGCATCCCACCCGAATCACTCGCCGAAGTCTGTGAGGTGGACCCCAAGACCGTCGGCCGGTGGCTCGGCGGGCGCGTTCCCCATCCTCGCCACCGCTTCCGCGTCGCCAAGCACTTACGGGTCGAGGAACTGTTCCTCTGGCCCGCACCAGCGCCGACCACGCCGCAGCAACTCGAAGGTTCAGGGCAGGAGCTGGTCGGGACCTACCAGAACCGGGCAAGCGTCCCGCGCGACACATGGCTGTCGCTGCTCAACGGCGCCCAGGAGCAGATCAGCGTCCTCGTCTTCTCCGGCACCTTCTTCGCTCAGTCCAACCCGCACGTGGCCAAGATGCTCGCCGAGCGTGCGTCGAGCGGGGTGCGAGTGCGGCTCTGCTTCGGCGACTCGAAGGGCCGGGCCGCAGCAATCCGGGGCCACGAAGAGGGAATCGGCGACACCCTCGCCGCCAAGATCCGTGCCTCCCTGACCTACTACCGGCCCCTGTTGTCCGAGGCCGGATGCGAGGTGAGACTGCACGACACCACGCTCTACACCTCCATGTTCCGGTACGACAATGATCTTCTGATCAACCCGCACGTCTGGGGCCAGCCGGCCAGCGCCAACCCCCTCCTCCATCTCCGCAGAGCAGACACGGCGGGCTGGTTCGACAACTACGCTCAGAGTTTCGAAGCTGTCTGGGCCACCGCACGGCCCTGGACACCAGACCAGGAGGGGCCCTCGCCGCATGGGCAGGACTGAGTACTACAACGACCCCAAGGCCCCCAAGGCGAACACACTCATCCCCGCCAACAACCTGCTCGTTGTCGACGACAACGGCGCCATTCTCCTCCAGCGCCGCCGGGACACCGGCCAATGGGCCCTGCCGGGCGGAGCCCAGGACATCGGCGAGACTGCGGCCCAGTGCGCCGTGCGTGAATGCCAGGAAGAGACCGGGATCATCGCCGAGGTCACGGGCTTCCTGGGGGTCTACACGAACCCGAACCACATCGTGGCCTACACCGACGGCGAGATCCGCCAGCAGTACGAGAACACCTACATCGGCCGGCCGGTGGGCGGTGAGCCCACGATCAACGACGAGGCCGACGGCGTCCGGTACGTCCAGCCGAGCGACCTGGACCAGTACGACATCCACCCGAGCATGCGCCAACAGATCGGCGATTACCTGGCAGGCACGTACCCCTACCTGGGCTGAGCCTCCAAGGCCGCCTCTACCCGGCTCACGGCCGCCAGGATGTCAGGTGATGCTCGGCGGATGAACCGCCCCACCGGGCTGCCGGATTCGTACCGGCTGGCGATCTCGGCCAGGCGAGCATCGGTCGAAGTGACTTTGCCATCCGGTGTGGTTGTCATGTCGCAGTACACAAGCGCATCCACAAGCAGAGCCTCATCTAACAACGGGAACTCGCGCTCCAGCACCTCCATCAACCCGCGCTCCTCGGCTTCCAGCAGCGCGAACGAATGGTTCGCCACCAAGCGCACCAACCGCTCATCAGCACCATGCTCGTCTCGGAGAAACCGCGCCCCGTCGAGCGGGTGAAAGCCGGTTTCCGCCAGCCGGGGCGCGTAGCCCACGTCATGCAGTACTGCCGCGGAAAACAACAGCTCAGCATTCCCTGCCAGGGCCGGGCCGAGCCCGGCGGCACGCGCCGCCACGCCCTGCGAATGCGCCCACCGTCGGGGAAGCACCTCGCTGAGCTCGTTCTCGGCTACCTGCCTCGCCCATGCCAGCATCGTTTCTTCCATGGCCCGTTCGATGCCCAAAAGGGGCCAAAGTCATTCCATGCCCGGCGTCCCTCAGTGCGCAATCGGTTAGGTGCTGTCAGCAGCAGCGCAGGGGCGGGCGAACTCGCCAGGCGGTCCGTCCATCAGCTTGTCAAGGATCGTGTCGTAGTGGAACGCGCGGCCGTGAAGTACAGCAGTCCACCCCTCGGCCCCGGAACTCCTATCCGCCGCAGGTTTCACCACCACGCTCTGCATCACCTGGGTACGCTGGGTGGTCAGAGCGAGATCAGGGGAGTAGTGGGGCGGGGATGAGGAAGAGCACGCAGGCGATGCCGCTGGAGGTTCGGCAGATTCGTGAGGCCCTATTGAGGGAGTTCACTGACCGGATTTCCATGGACGACTTCGAGAAGAAGGATCCTACGGAGCGGGAAACCGCTCTCTTATCCCGGGCCGTATCGGCGAGGGCAGCTCGCATTCTGACCGACTGCACCTCAGACGAGGCAGCCGCTGGGGTAATCGATGGCAGAGCCGACTTCGGCATCGACTCCGTGGCCTTCTCCGCTTCCGGGACGGAACTCTGGCTAATCCAGGCTAAATGGAAGAACTCGGGGACAGCAGGCTTCGACACTGAGGCGGCACTCAAGCTAATCCACGGCCTCAAGAAGCTCGATAACCGGGATTTCGACCACTTCAATGAACGCCTGCGACTACTCGGAGACCGGGTGCATGGCGTCCTCAAACTTCCCACCTGCAAAGTGCACCTAGTCGTCGCACTGATGGGGGGCGGACAGCTTTCACCGGAGACACGCAACATCCTGGATGAGGCAGCCCGTGAATTCGGGGGACTCGGCCGCACTGTCGAATACCGAGTGGTGGACCAGGCTGCCTTCCACCGGGCCATTCGGGAAGAGCTGGAGCCAGAGCCCATCAGCCTGACCGCGAAGATGACCGAGGGCTGGCACGACCGCGAGACCCCTTACAAGGCCATCGTTGGTGAGGTGAGCGCCGCAGAGCTCGCCCGGTGGTACGCGGACAACGGCGAGCGCCTCTACGACCGTAACGTCCGCAAGTCGCTCGGGCTCACGGGAGTCAACAAGACTTTGGTCGACAGCATGTTGGAGGACCCTGACGGCTTCCTCTACCGCCACAACGGCATCACGGTGCAGTGCGACGCCATCGAACGGGAATTCTTTGCGAAGCGGGCGACCGGAGCACCCATCTCCCTGACTCTCCGCAACGCGAGCGTCGTAAACGGTGCACAGACCGTCACCTCAGCCAACCGAGCCTTCGAGAAGGACCCGGACGCAGTGGCAGAAGCCTACGTCTCCGTGCGGATTGTCTCCGTAGAGGGGACGCCTGAGGGGTTCGCACAAAGTGTCACCAAAGCCACCAACACCCAGAACCACATGGAGCGCCGGGACTTTATCGCAATTGATCCGGTACAGAGCGAGATCCAGAAGGACTTCAAGCTCTCACTCGACAAGGAGTACGTCTTCCGGCGCGGTGAAATGGACCCGGCTCCCGAGTCTGGCTGCTCGGTTACCGAGGCGGCCACCGCTCTCGCCTGTGCGTATCAGGACCTCACCTTCGCGGTCCGGATAAAGGGGTCGACCGAGGCTCTGTGGAAGGAAGGCGCTGATGGCGCCTATACCCGCCTATTCGGGCAACAGGCAAGCGCCTACCAGATCTGGCGTTCCGTACAGGTCCTGCGAGAAATCCGGGACGAGCTCACGAAGCTCCGGTCGGCGCTATCAGGAAGGGCGGCGTCCATCGCGGACAGTGGGGCGCTACTGGCGGCCCATGTGGTGTTCCAGCGAATCGGCAGCGAGGTGATTGAAGAACCCGACAGCGATTGGGACACGATTCTGCAGGGCGTGCCTGACCAGGTACAACGCGTCCTGGCCGGCCTGATCGGCATGGTTGACAAACTCTTCACCAACAAGAGCTACATCACGAGTACTTTTGCCAGCGAGGAGAAGTCCAGACAGCTTGTCCAGGCGGTCTTGCTGACGCTCGACGCAGGGAGCGATGCCCCTGACCTCTCGGCGTTTGTGATGGCAGCCAGCAAGAAGCGTGCGAAGCGGCCCCCAACCATTCATCTCCTCGTGGACCACGACCTCATCCCCGAGGGCACGCCGCTGACCTACGCGCCCAGTGACACCGAAGAGCGGGCCATCGGCGCCTGGCTCGACCAGGACCCGCGTCGACGGCGGGGCACCTGGCTCAACGACCGCAAAGCGCCGATCCTCTGGGAGGCTGATGGCCGACGCTACTCGCCGAGTGGGCTGGTGAATCGCATCTGGCAACAAGCCGAATGGCGGGAACAGTGGAGTGCGGTCCAGGGACCCAAGCAGTGGAAGATACCCGGGGAGGGGACACTGGTGGAGATTGCGGAACGGTTGTGGCGGCGGCTGGACACCGAGCAGGAGCCGACAGAACATGACCAGCCCTAAGTTCGAGCGCCCCCGGGGCGAGACCGTCTGGGCCAAGAGCGCTCGCCCCAGACGCTCTTGCCCGTGGGGCAGGAGCCATCTCCCTTGCACGTCCACGCCCTCTGCGTCGGCAGCTTGAGGAGGATTTGAGAGCCCTCATCGCGGCCGTCCGTCCCGATATCTATGGCGTCTTCAGGGCATGGCGCGGCGTGGCCCGCGTCCCGGTCTCAGTTCTGGTCTCATTCACCGCCGTCCACCAGGGTTCACACCCCAGCCCAGGTCTGGATATTTCCTCAGGTCAGGACGTTCCCGCCCACCCCCGAACACCCAAGCGAACATTTGGAAAGCGTGTTGGGGGCAACCCCTCACGAGTTCGAATCTCGTATCCTCCGCCATTGCTCTCACCGGGCAATAGTCGAAGGCCCGCCGTCGCTAGCGATGGCGGGCCTTCGACGTGTGTGGTTGCGGTTTTGGTTGCAGCCGAGTGTGGGCGAACGTCGACCGGAAGCCGGTGGAGGTGGTCGGCCGCAACGCTCAGAGCGTTCCGGACGTCATGCCGCACCGTCCGGTTCGCGCTGGTAGATGTCGGGGACGCCGTCCAGGTCGTCGTCACGGTTCTCCTCCTCGAACAGCCGTCGGTAGATGCGGTCGCGCCGCTTGACCAGCAACACGGCGAGGAGGGCGGCGATCACGGAGCCGGCCAGGACCGCGGCTTTGATGTGCTCGGCCTGTGCCGGGTCCGGGAAGGCGAGTTCACCGATCAGCAGGGAGACGGTGAACCCGATACCTGCCAGCGCGGCGAGGGCGAACACATCCGCCCAGGCGAGGTCGGGGTTGAGCCGTGCCCGGGTGAAGCGCACGGCGAGATACGTGCCGGCGAAGATGCCCACGATTTTGCCGATGACCAGGCCCGCGATCACGCCCAGCGGTTCGGGGCGGGTGAACACCTCCCCCATCGAGGAGACGGACACGCTGACTCCGGCGGCGAAGAGGGCGAACAAGGGGACGGCGACGCCGGCGGAGAAGGGCCGCAGCAGGTGCTCGGTGCGCGCCCCCGGTGAGGTCTGCTCGGGCTTGCGCCCTCCGGTGTCGTCGTCGGGAGTGGCGCGCAGGATCAGTCCCATCGCCACCCCGGCAACGGTCGCGTGGACGCCTCCGTTGTACATCAGCGCCCAGATGGCGATGCCCAGCGGCACGTACCACCACCAGCCACGCACCCGCAGGCGTTGCAGTGCGTAGAACAGGACCAGCCCTCCCACGGCCCCGCCCAGCGCGAGCAGGTTGAGATCGCTGGTGAAGAACAGCGCGATGACGAGAATCGCGCCGAGGTCGTCGACCACCGCGAGTGTCAGCAGGAAAGCCCGCATGGCGGACGGGAGGTGGGTACTGAGGACGGCGAGGACCGCCAGTGCGAACGCGATGTCCGTGGCCATGGGTACCGCCCAGCCGGACAGCGATCCGCCTCCGGTACGGGCGACCGCGACGTACAGGAGGGCGGGCACCGCCATCCCGCACACCGCGGCCACCACCGGCAGCGCCGCCGCGGCGGGGGTGCGCAGCTCCCCGGCCACCAGCTCACGCTTCAGCTCGATACCCGCGACGAGGAAGAAGACGGTCAGCAGCCCGTCGGCGGCCCAGTGCCCCACCGACAGATCCAGCCCCAGCGCACCGATTCCGAAGTGCGTGTCGCGCACCGAGGAGTAGCTCTCGCTCCAGGGGGAGTTGGCCCAGATGAGCGCGGCCAGCGCCGCTGCCAGCAGCACCAGCCCGCCGACTGTCTCGGTGCGCAGCGCTCGCGCCACGGCCGTCCGCTCACGCCACGAGGGCACCGCCAGAAACGGTGAGCGCTCTTCGGAGTCACGGCGCATGCAGAGGGTCCTTCGAGGAGGTCGACTGCGGGTGGACACAGTTATCCGTGTCGCCGACCAGGCTTCCCGGCACTCCAGCGCGTTTCTTGACGCGTTGCTGACAGGCTATCCGCGCCCGCTGGTCAACGCACCTCTGCAGCGCCCGGGCCCACGGCGCACCGCACGACGGAGACCAGCACAGGAGCCGGGGCGGCTCGGGGGCGACA
Organism: Streptomyces sp. S4.7; assembly: GCF_010384365.1. Taxonomy (NCBI): domain Bacteria; kingdom Bacillati; phylum Actinomycetota; class Actinomycetes; order Kitasatosporales; family Streptomycetaceae; genus Streptomyces; species Streptomyces sp. S4.7. Next base: position 3,567,047 of record NZ_CP048397.1, read on the forward strand.
GACAGGCGCGGTCGGCCCCTTGGCAGGGGACCGACCGCGCCCTGGGACGGGAAGGGATCAGGATTCGGAGGGGGCCGGAGCCTTCTCCGCCGCCGGGTCCTGGACTTCACCGCTGTCGTGCCGGCGTACGTACGCCAGGAACGTCTCAAGTTCCCGCTTGACGACCGGGGCCAGGAAGTAGAGGCCGATGATGTTGATGACAGCCAGCGTGAACAGGACGGCGTCCGCCATGTCGATCAGGGTCTGGAGGGTGAGCAGCGAGCCGGCGACGGCGAACAGGGTGTAGATCACCTTGTACGTGATCTCGCTGGCCCTGCTGCGGCCGAAGAGGTACGACCACGCCTTGAGACCGTAATAGCCCCAGGTCAGGACGGTGGAGATCGCGAACAGCATCACCGCGACGGTGAGGATGTACGGGAACCAGGGCAGCACGGTCTCGAAGGCGTCGGACGTGATCGTCACGCCGCCGATCTCCTCGCCGGTGCGGGCCTCGGCCCAGCTCGCGGGGTTGGCGATCACGATCGTGAGGGCCGTCATCGTACAAATGATCACGGTGTCGATGAACGGCTCCAGCAGGGCCACCAGGCCTTCGCTGGCGGGGTGCTTCGTCTTGACGGCCGAGTGCGCGATCGGTGCCGAACCCAGACCGGCCTCGTTGGAGAACGCCGCACGCTTGAAGCCGATGATGAGCGCGCCGAGCACGCCGCCCGCGACTCCCTCGGGGTTGAACGCACCCTCGACGATGGTGGCGACGGCCGAGGGCACCTCACCGACGTGGACGAGGATGACGGCGAGGCAGGCGGCGATGTAGACGGCGGCCATGGCGGGGACCAGGCGGCTGGTGACCGAGGCGATCGAGCGGATGCCGCCGAGCAGGACGATTCCGACGAGTGCGGCCACCAGGATGCCGAAGAACAGCGCGCCGGCCGAGGAGCCCATGGCGCCGTCCTCGCCTCCGGTGACCGATACGAGCTGCGCGTAGCTCTGGTTGACCTGGAACAGGTTGCCGCCGAAGAGGCCGAAGAAGAGGATCATCGCCGAGGCGAGCACCGCGAGGACCTTTCCGAACCGCGCACCGGTGCTGCCGAACCGTTCCGCGAAGCCCTTGGGCAGGTAGTGCATGGGTCCGCCGGAGACGGTGCCGTCGGCGTGCACCTCCCGGTACTTCACGCCGAGGGTGACCTCGACGAACTTGCTGGCCATGCCGAGCAGCCCGCACAGAATCATCCAGAACGTCGCGCCGGGGCCACCGATGCTGACCGCGACCGCGACGCCGGCTATGTTCCCCAGGCCCACCGTGCCGGAGACGGCCGCCGTGAGTGCCTGGAAGTGGTTCACCTCACCGGCCGCGGATTTGTCGTCGTACTTGCCGCGCACCACATCGACGGCCAGCCGGAACCGGCGGAACTGGATCAACCCGAACCAGCCGGTGAAGACGAGACCCGCGACCACCAGCCAGGCCACGATCAGCGGCAGATCCGTGCCCCCTACGGGAACGGCGTAGAACACCACCTCCCCGAGCCAGGAGGCGATCGGTTCAAAGAATCCGCTGACGGATTCGTCGACCGACTCGGTGAATGAGTCAAGTGACATCTGACTACCTCGGGAGCGCAGGCCGACGCGCAAGCACACGTCGGGTGGGGGCAGGCAAGGGCGAGACAGCCATGTCCAAGACCGTCGGGGGCGACCCGGTCCGCGGACCCGGACCGGGCTCACCCCGGTGGTACGTACCGGTGCGCACCGGTGAAACCGCCACCGGAAAGAGAGGCTCCGGAAACGGATTTACGCAGTCCTACCACGCCCTTTACGCACCGTTGAGTGATGCGCGTCACAAGACCGGGCCCATCCACCGGGCCCACGGGCCCACTGAGCGCGATCGTTACACGGATCTGAGCCCCAGTTGAGACAAGGGCCCCGCGTCGAGCGGGTCACCGGCTTCCCCGCGAGTTCGCCGCTGAGCCTGCGGGACGGAACGTCCCGGATGGGGGCGGGATCAGGTCGATGTCGACCTTGTCGTGGTCGGCGGCGCAGTCGGCGGCGCAGTCGGCGGCGCAGTCGAACTGGCCGAAGAGCCGGGCGAAGTCGAGGGTGCGCAGCAGGGTGAACAGTCCCCCGGGCTGCCTCGACTGCCTTGGCGGGCTCGCTGAGGAGACTGGAGGCCGCGCACGTGCGCTGGTGGGCGTTCGACGGCCCGGACGAAATCGACAACGGGCTCTGTCTCTGCGCGCTGCACCACAAGCTGTTCGACCAGGACACCCCCTAGCCGCAGGCCGGGCACAGCCCCCGGTACGTGACCTCCGCCGTCGACACCGTGAAGCCGAACCGTTCTTCCGGCGGGAGCGCGGACAGGGGGTCGCCGGTCGGGTGGACGTCGCGGATCGTGCCGCAGTCGGAGCAGATCAGGTGCTGGTGGGGGCGGTGGGCGTTGGGGTCGTACCGTTTGGCGCGGCCCTCGGTGGAGACCTCGATCACCTCGCCGATGGAGACCAGTTCGCCCAGGGTGTTGTAGACGGTCGCCCGGGAGATCTCGGGCAGCCGCCACGCCGCGAGCGCGTGCACCTCGTCGGCCGTGAGATGGACGTGGTCGCCGTCGAGCACCTGCGCGACGACCCGGCGCTGGGAGGTCATCCGCCAGCCGCGCCCTCGTAGTCTCTCCAGCAGGTCGCTCATGTCGGTTCACCTGTTCGCGTTCGCGAGAATCCGAAAGTGGATTCCGAAAGTACCGGCGGACATCCGCCGGACGTCCGGATTATTACTGGATGTACGTTTAGCTCGCTTCTTGACTTGGACTCCGTCCATCGTAGGATCGGTTCCGGCGAATAGCCAAGGAACGTCGCGTGTGGGGCCGTGTGGGGCTCCCCACTCGCTTACGCGGCAGAGCCCGTACGCCACGTCAAGCCTGGTCGGCGGGGGCACCGCCCGACCGCGTCCGACAGCCACTGCCTCTCCAGAGCACCTCTGATCCGCCTGGTCCGGAAGGATTTCAATGTCTGACAACCATGATGCAATCGTCGTAGACGCGAAGTCGGAGGAGGCGGGCGGTGGCTGCCCGGTCGCGCACGGGCGGGCCCCCCATCCGACCCAGGGCGGCGGAAACCGCGAGTGGTGGCCCGAGCGGCTGAACCTGAAAATCCTCGCGAAGAACCCCGCCGTGGCCAACCCGCTCGGCGAGGGCTTCGACTACGCCGAGGCGTTCAAGTCCCTCGACCTGCCCGCCGTGAAGCAGGACATCGCCGAGGTCCTGACCACCTCGCAGGACTGGTGGCCGGCGGACTTCGGTCACTACGGCCCCTTCATCATCCGGATGGCCTGGCACAGCGCCGGCACCTACCGGATCAGTGACGGCCGCGGCGGCGCCGGCGCCGGGCAGCAGCGCTTCGCGCCGCTCAACAGCTGGCCGGACAACGGCAACCTCGACAAGGCCCGCCGGCTGCTCTGGCCGGTCAAGAAGAAGTACGGCCAGAGCCTGTCGTGGGCCGACCTGATGATCCTCGCCGGAAACGTCGCCCTGGAGACGATGGGCTTCGAGACCTTCGGCTTCGCCGGCGGTCGCGCCGACGTCTGGGAGCCGGAGGAGGACGTCTACTGGGGTCCCGAGACCACCTGGCTCGACGACAAGCGCTACAGCGGTGACCGGAATCTGGAGAGCCCCCTCGGTGCGGTCCAGATGGGCCTCATCTACGTCAACCCGGAGGGCCCGAACGGCAGCCCGGACCCGCTCGCCTCGGCCCGCGACATCCGTGAGACGTTCCGCAGGATGGCGATGAACGACGAGGAGACGGTCGCGCTCATCGCGGGCGGCCACACCTTCGGCAAGACCCACGGCGCGGGCCCGGCGGAGAGCGTCGGCGCCGACCCGGAGGCCTCCGCGATCGAGGACCAGGGCTTCGGCTGGAAGAACAGCCACGGCACCGGCAAGGGTGGCGACACCATCACCAGTGGTCTTGAGGGTATTTGGACGAACACCCCGATCACCTGGGACAACAGCTTCCTGGAGATCCTCTACGGCTACGAGTGGGAGCTGTTCAAGAGCCCCGCGGGCGCCAACCAGTGGCGGCCGAAGGACAACGGCGGCGCCGGCTCCGTCCCCGACGCCCACGACGCGTCGAAGAGCCACGCCCCGACGATGCTCACGACCGACCTCGCGCTGCGCGTCGACCCGGCGTACGAGCAGATCTCGCGGCGCTTCCTGGAGAACCCCGCGGAGTTCGCGGACGCCTTCGCCCGCGCGTGGTTCAAGCTGACCCACCGTGACATGGGCCCCGTCGTGCGCTACCTCGGCCCGGAGGTCCCGGCCGAGACGCTGGTGTGGCAGGACCCGCTGCCCGCGGTCACCCACCAGCTCGTGGACGCCGAGGACATCGCCTCTCTCAAGGAGCAGGTCCTCGCCGCGGGCGTGCCGGTCTCCGAGCTCGTCTCCACCGCGTGGGCGTCCGCCTCGTCCTTCCGCGGCAGCGACAAGCGCGGCGGCGCCAACGGCGCCCGTATCCGTCTCCAGCCGCAGATCGGTTGGGAGGCCAACGACCCCGACCGGCTCGGGACGGTGCTCCGTACCCTCGAAGGTGTCCAGGAGAGCTTCAACTCCGCGCAGGACGCCAAGGGCGGCGACAAGCGGATCTCGCTCGCCGACCTGATCGTGCTCGCGGGAGCCGCGGCCGTCGAACAGGCCGCCGGGACCGCCGGCTTCGAGGTCGAGGTGCCCTTCACGCCGGGCCGCGCGGACGCGTCGCAGGAGCAGACCGACGTGGAGTCGTTCGCGGCGCTGGAGCCGTTCGCCGACGGCTTCCGCAACTACCTCGGGAAGGGCCACCGGCTGCCCGCCGAGTACCTCCTGCTCGACCGGGCGAACCTGCTGACCCTGAGCGCCCCCGAGATGACGGTCCTCGTCGGCGGTCTGCGTGTCCTGGGCGCGACCTACCAGCAGTCGTCGCTGGGCGTACTGACGGCGACCCCCGGGTCCCTGACCAACGACTTCTTCGTCAACCTGCTCGACCTGGGCACGACGTGGAAGTCGACGTCCGAGGACGAGAACACCTTCGAGGGCCGCGACACCGCCACCGGCGAGGTCAAGTGGACGGGCAGCCGCGCCGACCTGGTCTTCGGGTCGAACTCGGAGCTGCGCGCGCTCGCGGAGGTCTACGCGGGCGACGACGCGAAGGAGAAGTTCGTGAAGGACTTCGTCGCGGCGTGGACGAAGGTCTCGAACCTCGACCGGTTCGACCTCGTCTGAGCGGCCGGGTCTCAGGACGGTTGAGCGCCTGAGCCGACTGTTTCGGCCGGGTCGCCCGTACTCACGGGCGACCCGGCCGTCTCGCGTTCTACGGGGCGTACGTCGGCGGCGCCGTCAGCTGCCGTCATGACCGAGGCGGAAAAGACCGTACGAGCACCGGGACCAGTCACCGAACTGCTCGATGTGAACGCCTTCTTGGACCCGCATCATGGTCACCAACGCACCCGGGCAAACAGCCAGGTCCCGGGCCCGACGGCGGGAACCGGTCACAGGGGCCCGTGAATCGGTCGAATGCAGGGGGATGTCGGGATACGGCGCACCTCGCGCCTTCCGTGGCCGATGCTCCCCAGGGACGATGGTGTTCGGCGTACTGCCCGTGATCCCGGGAGGACGAATGGGCAAGCAGGTCAAGTGCGGATCGACCAAGACCACGACCGGCAAGCCGTGCCAGAAGCCGGCGATGATCGGCTATTCACGCTGTCAGACGCACAGGGGCGAATGGACTCCGCGGCAGAAGCGGAAGACCAAGAAACGCTGACGACGTCGGTCAGCTGCCGTACGTGTTCTTCCAGCGTCTGCGGTGGGTGTGGTCGCCCTGGCCCGTGCCGTTCAGGGGGAGCAGTTCGGGCAGTGGGGTGCCCGTGTTCCACAGGCCCAGGAGGTCGCGGTGGACGGCGAGGATGCCGTGCTGGACCGCGAGTGACAGTGCGGGCCTGCTGAACGGGCAGGTGGCCGCGAACACCGCGACGTCCGCCTTGTGGTGGAGCCAGGCCGTGCCGACGAACTTCTGCATGTCGCCGCTGGGGACGTAGCGGTGCGGGGCGTAGTGCTTGCACTGGACGACCAGTCGCCGGCCGTCGGGCAGCGTCCCGGTCACGTCCGCGCCCAGGTCGCCCGACCGGCCGCTGACCTCGACGTCCGTGCAGCCGTCGCGTCGGCACAGGTCGGCGACGTACCGCTCGAACTCCTGCCAGCTCATGGCGTCCACCTCGGCGAGCGACCGTTGGCAGGCCCCGATCGCGTCCGCCTCGCGCCACCGGCGGTCCCGGCCGCGTATCAGCCGGTCCGTACGCCACAGCCACCAGAGCGCGCCGCCCATCGCACCGGTCACGGCGGTCCCGACGACGTACGGCCAGATCTCGGCCCAGAAGGTCGCCAGCAGGAGCAGCGCCAGGACGCCACCGCTCAACAGGGCGCCCCGCCGCGACTCGTACCGTCTGCGTGCGGCCGACGGCCGCCTGCGGCGGCGCTTCCTCGTCATGCGTCCCCGAGCGTCATGTGTCCCCCAACTCCGGCCGTGGTGGCCGTATCCCCCTGGCCCGGAGAGTCTGGCCGGGGGGATGCGCGCGGCGAAAGAGGCCACTCTCGGCCAACGGGGCGTCAAGCGCGCGGCTCGAAGTGACTCGATCGTCCGGGCGAGGCTCTGCGCGCCGTGGCCCTGTGCGATCTGGCTCTCGAAGAGGGTCTGGAGAGGGGCCAGCAGCTCCACGCCGAGGCCTGGGCCTTGGTGGCGGTCAGCATGTTGGCGAGACCCACCGCGTTGATGTCGAGGTTGGACGTCTCCGTGGCGTAGTCGCCCTCGGCGACCCCAGAGCCGTCGCACTGGCGCTGGAGGGCTTGGCGGGAGCACGGGCCGCGGCCGGCCGGTACGGCCAGTCCGCGACGCTGCTGCCGCCCGCCGAGCGCCGGGACGTGGACCGGATATCGGCCGTGGCGCGCGACGCGCTCGGGGATGCGGTCTTCGACGCGTCGTTCGACCGGGGAGCGCTGCTGGACATGGACGGGGGCGCGGGCACTGGGCGCCGAGTGCCAGGACCAGGACTAGAACGAGGACGAGGACGAGGACGTGACCGTGGTCGAGTCGTGGGCGTTCGTGGACGGGCACTGGCACGGGGACGGATGCGGGGACGGGGCCCTTCCCGTGGCTCCCGACGACGCGATCGCGGTACTCCGGCGCAGGGTCGCGCACGGGACGTTCGAGTCGTGGCTGGCCGGGTCGTCCGGTCGGCTGCTCGCCGTCGTGACCAATGCCGAGCGCGCGATGGTGATGCTCCTGAACGGTGCGGGAGACCCGGGCGAGCACGCCACCGACCCGGGGCCGAGGGCTGGAGCGACGGATTCGTCCTGGCGAACGGGCAGAGCGACGAGTATCCGGACGAGGACACCGTGCCTCTCGAAGAGGCGCTTCGAATCGTCCGCCATGTTCTCGCGACGGGCGGACCGCCAGCCGACGCGGCGTGGACGGTCGACCGCTGAGTGCCGAACCGCGATCGGCGGACAACGGCCTTCAGGACAGCACCCTTGAGGACAGCGGCCGTGACGACAGCGGCTCTCAGGACAGCAGGCGCCGCTCCTTCGCCAGTGCCACCGCCCCCGAGCGGGTGTCGACCCCCAACTTGACGTAGATACGACCCAGATGGGTCTTCACCGTCGCCTCGCTGATGAAGAGCGCACGGGCGATGTCGCGGTTTCCGAGTCCGCGTGCCAGTTGCCGGAGTATTTCCAGCTCCCGCTCCGACAAGGCGGGGCGCGGGCTCCGCAGTTGGGCCAGGACCCGGTCCGCGACCGGCGCCGAGATGTCTGGTGGCCGTCACGCCGTCCATGCCGTCGCCGAGCTGGAGGTCCATCAGTACGACGTCGGACCGTACGCGCGCCGCCACCGCCAGCGCCTCCTCGCCACTGCCCGCCTCACCGACCACCTCGATGCCGTCGGTGCTGGACAGCAGCGCGCGCAGACCGGCGCGTACGACCACGTGGTCGTCGCACAGCAGGATCCGTACGGGAGTTGTGGGCTCCGGCGACTCCGCGCCCGTACTCATGAGGTGCCCCTTCCCGATGTGTCGAGCGCGGGGGCGGGAGCGGGAACGGCAGCGAGAGGTACGGCCGCCGTTACGACCGTGCCCTCGCCCGGCTCGGACTCCACCGTGAGCGTGCCGCCCAACTGCCGTGCCCGGACCCGCATCGCGGGCAGCCCGTGCCCGCGCCCGGGGCGCCCCTTCGCGCCGGCGGTCGCGCCGTCCGCCGGCGCCGCGACCGCGAAACCGCGGCCGTCGTCCGCGATGTCCAGGGAGATCTGATCGTCCAGGCAGGTCAGGGTCAGCGCGGCCCGTGTCGCGCCCGCGTGCTCGCGCACGTTGGCCAGCGCGCCCTGCGCGATGCGCAGCAGCGCCGCCTCGACCCGTTCCGGCAGCGGGCCCGGCGCGCCGTCCAGGTGGAGGACCACCGTCAGCCCCGCACCGCTCTCTCGTTCGGCGAGCGCGGCGAGTGCCGGGGCGAGCGTCCGTTCGGCGAGGTCGGCCGGGGCGAGGTCGTGGACGAACCGGCGTGCCTCGGTGAGGCTGCGGGACGCGATCCCGGCCGCGTCCCGCATGTGTCCGCGCGCCGCGTCCGGGTCGGTGTGCCAGGCTGCGGCAACCTGCGCGCGGGCTGGCGGTCATCGGCCATCTGGAGCCGGGGCACTACTACGGGATCGACATCTCCCCCGACATACTCGCCGCCGCCCAGGACACCCTCGTCCGCCAAGGGCTCCAGGACCGCCTCCCCACCCTCACCCCGGTCCGCGACCTGGAGTTCAGCTTCCTCCCCGACGCCCACTTCGACGTGGTCCACGCGCACAGCGTCTTCTCGCACTCACCGCTGCCGGTGATCGACGAGTGCCTGGCGCACGTCGGCCGGGTGCTGGCGCCGGGCGGCTGGTTCGACTTCACCTTCGACCGCACCGAGGGCAAGGAGCACCAGGTCCTGCGGGAGGACTTCTACTACCGCACGGAGACACTGATCTCCCTGGCCGGGCAGCACGGCCTGACGGCGCGCTTCATGCCGGACTGGGAGGAGCTGCCGCACGGCCAGTCCAAGATCCGCGTCACCCACGGCGGCAGCGGCCTCTGACAGCCCGCTTCCCACACGTCGTCCCACGCCCTCCGCCACCGCGCCGTACGCAGCCGCGCCCTCCGCCACCCTCGCGGGCGCGGACCCGGCCAGCACCGTGCGGAGCAGCAGGCCGAACTCGTCGGGCCACTGCGCGTAGCCGACACGGCCGCCGGGGAACAACACCAGCTCCCTGCCGAGGCGTTCGGCCGGCGCGAGCGCCGGGCGGTGGGCGGTGGGCCGGGGCGAACTCCCGCCGCCCACCGCGCTGAACGCTCCCCTCGCCCCCTACAGCGCGCCGACCGAGCGGAAGAACGCGCGCACATCCGCGACGAACAGCTCGGGCTGCTCCAGCGAGAGGAAGTTGCCACCACGCTCCAGCTCGCTCCAGTGCGTGACGTTGTGCTCCCGCTCCGCGAACCGGCGGACGGCGATGTCGGTCGGCAGCGCGACGGCGACGCCCGTGGGGACGGTGCCGCGCTCCTTCGGCGCCCACGCGGCCCGGTCGTGCGCGGACTCGTAGTAGAGGTTCGCGGAGGACCCGGCCGTGCCGGTGAACCAGTAGACGCTCACGTTGGTCAGCAGCTGGTCCAGGCCGACCGCGTCCTCGGGCAGTTCCGCCTCGGTGTCCGTCCACTCCTTGAACTTCTCCACGATCCAGGCGAGTTGGCCGACGGGCGAGTCGGTCAGCCCGTACGCGAGGGTCTGCGGGCGGGTCGACTGGATGGCGTTGAAGCCCATCTTCTCGTCCCGGAACTCCTGGAGGCGGGCGAGGCGCGCCTGTTCGCCCTCGGTGAGCCCGTCGAAGTCGGCCGGGTCGTCCGAGGGGAAGGTGATGAAGCCGTTGACGTGGACTCCGACCACCCGCTCCGGCGCCCGCCGGCCCATCTCGGTGGCGATCCAGGCGCCTCCTCCGCCGCCCTGGACTCCGTAACGCTCGTATCCGAGGCGGGACATCAGTTCGGTGAACGCGCCCGCGATCCGGCCGTTGTTCCAGCCGGGAGCGCTGAGCGGCCCGGAGAAGCCGACGCCGGGCGTCGACGTGACGACGACATGGAAATCGCTCGTCAGCGGGCCGACGACCTCGGCGAACTGGGTGAAGGAGCCGGGCCAGTCGTGGATCAGCAGCAGCGGCGTGGCGGCGGGGTTCGCCGACCGCACGTGCAGGAAGTGGATGTGCTGGCCGTCGATCTCGGTGCGGAACTGCGGGAACTCGTTGAGCCGCGCCTCGGCCGCACGCCAGTCGAACTCCTCCGCCCAGAGCGCGGCCAGCTTCCTGAGATGACCGACCGGGACACCGCGCGTCCAGCCGGCACCGGGGACCTCGTCGCTCCAGCGGGTACGGCGCAGCCGGTCGCGCAGATCGTCGAGTTCGGCCTGCGGGATCTCGATGCGGAAGGGGCGGACATCGGCACTGGTGCGGCTGCCGCCGCTGTTGTTCTCCATGGACAGAACAGTAGAGTCTCATTAGGAACACTTCGTTCCTGAATACAGGACAGGCTGCCACTCATGCTGGAAACCTCCGCACGACTCCTGCGCCTGCTCTCCCTGCTCCAGACACCGCGCGCCTGGCCGGGCTCGGAGCTGGCCGAACGGCTCGGCGTGAGCGGACGTACGGTGCGCAACGACATCGACCGGCTGCGCGAACTCGGTTATCCCGTCCTCGCGGCGCGCGGCGCCACCGGCGGCTACCGGCTGACCGCCGGCACCGCGATGCCGCCGCTCCTGCTGGCCGACGAGGAGGCGGTGGCCGTCGCGATCGGCCTGCGTACGGTCGCCGAGGGCGCCATCGCGGGCGTGGAGGAGACCTCGCTCCAGGCCCTGGCGAAGCTCCAGCAGGTGCTGCCGTCCCGGCTGCGCAGGCGCGTCGAGGCGCTGCGTACGTACACGGTCCCGGTGCCCGCCGACCGGCCCGGCCCGAAGGTGGACGCGGACCTGCTGACGACACTGACGTCGGTCTGCCGCGACTGCGAGCGGCTGCGCTTCGACTACCGGGACCACAGCGGCGCGTCCACGCGCCGTGTCGCGGAACCGCACCGGGTCGTCAACTGGGGCCAGCGCTGGTACCTGGTGGCCTGGGACGTCGAACGCGACGACTGGCGGACCTTCCGCGTCGACCGGATCGATCCCCGCCTCCCGGCCGGTCCCCGCTTCACCCCCCGCCCGGCGCCGGACGGCGACGTGGCCGCGTACGTCTCCCGCCGGGTCTCGGCGGCGGCCTGGCGCCACCGTGCCCGCGTGACGGTCCACGCGCCGGCGGAGGCGGTCGTCGAGCGGATCAACCCGGCGGTGGGCGTGGTGGAGGCGATCGACGCGACGACGTGCGTCCTGGACACGGGCGCGGACTCGCTGGAGACGCTGGCCGTCCACCTCGGCATGCTGGGCCACGACTTCGACGTCACCGAACCACCCGAACTGATCGCCCACCTGAGGGACCTGGCGGCGCGGTACGGGCGGTCGACGCCCGGATGACCGTGGCAGGTCCGGTAGCGGGGAGGCACGCTGTCGGTGGCCGCGGACCCGTACCGCAACGGCTCCCGATGGGTGAGGATGGCGGACCAGGAGGAGGGGAGCGGGCCGTCGTGCTGTTACGGCAGCTGGAGTACCTGGTCGCGCTCGCCCGCGAGCGGCACTTCGCGCGGGCCGCCGACGCCTGCTTCGTCTCGCAGCCCTCCCTCTCCGCCGCGATACGCAAGCTGGAGCACGAACTCGGCGTGCCCATCGTGCGGCGCGGCCGGCGCTTCGAAGGGCTGACACCCGGGGGCGGGCACGGGCGCGCACTCGTACTCCACGAAGGAGGGCTGAGCCCCGGCGCGGTCCCGTGCCGCGCGATGTGCGAAAGTGCCCGCCATGACGGCGTTCCAGGAGCACATGCGACGGGCGGGTGAGCGGGCGCTGGAGGCGCTTCCGGTGCCGCTCAGGCCCGAGATCTATGTGATCTCCTTCCGGATCTGGCGGCACGACTCGCTGGACTGGCGTCACCCGTACCTCGCGATCGGTTACAACACCGAGAGCGAGGTACGGCGCGTCCTGGCCGCACAGGGCGATTCGGCCTCCGATCCCGGTGAGGTGCGCTGGAGTTACGCGTACTGGCCGCCGGACGAGACGGCGGGCATCGTCGGCCACGGTCCCGAACCGGCGGACGATCCTGTGGGAGCCGCCCTGCACCTCGCCGAGATCAAGGAACTCGGACTCTGGTACGAGGACTTCGACGGGCCCGGCGACGACAGGGCCGACGACGACACGGCGGAAGAGGAGGACGACGAGGAGCAAGAGGCCAGAAACGATCTCCTGATCGCCCACTTCGACGACGCGTGCGTCGATCTGGCCCGGCATCTGCACACGAGCGGCAAGCTCACCGAAGTCCTCGGGCGGGCTGTACCGATCCTGCCGTTCGACATGTACCGGGCCGAAGAGCTGGACCGGCTCGCCGAAGAGGCCAACCCGCCCGAGGTGATCGCGGACTACCACTCCTGGGCGAGGGCGCAGGAAGGGTAGGTGCCCTCGGCTCCACGTCCGCAGGCTCTCCAGGGCGGTGAGCCGGGCGAGGGGCTTGAGATCGTCGAAGCCCGGACAGCCGCCCCGATCAAGGCTGATGAGCCGGGTGAACTCGGCGAGCGGCGCGAGGTCGGTGAGCCCGGCGCAGCGGTCCAGATGGAGTGTGCGCAGGACCGGGGCGAGATGCCGCAGGCCCTCGGGGACGGTCTTGCTCACCTTGAGGTCGGTGCGGTTCTCGCGCGCGTAGGCGGGGGCGAGGAGTTGTTCGGCGAAGCCGTCGGGGTCGGCGACCTTGGGCCAGAGCTTCAGGAGTGCGTGGGTGCTCGGCTGCCCGAGGGCGGCGAAACGCGCGGCGAGCGCGAGGGCCCGGGCTGGGTCGACGGGCGGGGCGTCATCCGCCCGGACGAGGAGTTCCTGTACGGCCTTACGGGCCCGCGGGGCCTTGGCGGTGGCCAGCAGAGCACGCAGCGCGTCGAGTTCGCCCGCGCCCTCGGAGGGGGCGTCCGTCCGGGAGGTGGCCATGGCATCGCAGGACAGGCGCCGGGTCGGACAGCGCCTGCCCGAGGGGTCGAGGCGCCCGACACCGGCTCAGGCGCCGACCTCGAACGACCTCAGCCACAGCTCCAGCGTCAGGACCAGCCACAACTTGCCGCCCTGGCGCGGCAGCAGCGTCCCCTCTCCCCGTAGCCACGACCGGATCGTGTCCTCGCGGAACAGGCCCCGGGCACGCGCGGACCTGCCGAGCAGCAGGTCGTGGCCCAGCTCGCGCAGAGGACCGTCCAGCCACTGCTGGACCGGCACCCGCATCCCGCTCTTGGGCCGGTCCACGATCGTCGGTGGCAGCAGGTCCCGTACCGCCTCCTTGAGGATCCACTTCTCGCTCGTACCGGCGAGCTTCAGCCGTGGCGGCACCCGGAAGGCGTGGTCGACGACCGCGCGGTCGAACAGCGGGGCCCGGCCCTCCAGCCCCTGGGACGCGGTGATGCGCTCCACCTTGGTGAGGATGTGGTGGGCGCCCTTGGTCCGCAGGTTGGTGTGCAGCAACTGGTTGAGCAGGCTGGTCATCCGCCCCCGCGTCAGATACGGCGCCAGCAGATCCGTGACGGGCGGCGCCTGCGACAGTTCGGCGAGCACACCGGGCGTCAGCAGCACCGGCAGGTCCACGTGGCACTTGCGGTACGAGTCCACGTAGGCCCGCGCCCTGGAGTCCACGCCCGCCTCCTCGCGGTGCAGTTCGTGGATCAGCATCGGCAGGTTCTTGGGGCCGCCGAAGACCGGGTCGCCGCCCTCCCCGTTGAGCACCACGCTCATACCGTCCGCCGCGACGGCCCCGGCGAGCATCAGATTGGGCACCGTGAGCGGGTCGCCGACCGGGCTGTCCAGCAGCGCGACGGTCTCCGGCAGCCGCGCCGCGACCGCCTCGCCCGGCACGGTGAGCACCCGGTGCTCGGTGTGGCAGTGGGCGGCGACCAGTCCGGAGTAGGCGAGTTCGTTCGGGGCGTCGCCGCCGAAACTGATCGAGTACGACCTGACGGTCCGGTCGTGCAACTTGGCGGCGAGCGCGGTGACCAGGCTGCTGTCCACACCGCCGGAGAGCAGTACGCCGACCGGTTCGGCGGCGGGCAGCCGCCGCGCGGTGGCGGACTCCAGCAACTCGCGCAGCTCACGCGCGTGTTCGGCGGCCGGGCGCTCGTCGGCCACCTCGGCCGGCTCCCAGTACGTCTCCTCCGCCGAGGAGCCGTCGGGCCTCAGCCGTACGCACCGCCCCGGCAGCACCTCGTGGATCCCGCGCAACAGGGTCTCCCTGCCCGGGAGATACGCGAAGGTGAGGAACGACCGGACCGCCGGGAGATGCAGTCCCGTCTCCAGCGCCGGCCAGCCCCGGAGCGCCCGCAGGGAGGTGGAGGCTGCCCATGCGGCGCGGTCGCCCCTACCGGCGCGGGCGTGGAAGAGGGTGCGGGCGCCCATGTGGTCGCGTACGAGGACGAGTTCGTCGCCCTCGGCGATGGCGAGGGCGAACATGCCGTCGGCGGCGGCCAGTCCGGCGGCGCCGAGCCTGACATAGGCGCGCAGGAGCAGTTCCCCGTCCGAGCAGTCGTGGGGGACGGGGCCGGCTGCCGCCGCTCCGAGCCGAGCGCGGAGTTCGGGCGCGTTGTGGAGCGTGACCTCGCCGATCGCGTACACCTCGCCCACCCGGTACGGCCCCGCAGCGGCGCCGGGCCCGTCGAGCAGACCGAGCGCGTGACGCCCTGCCCGCGTCGGTACGGGACGGCCGCCCATGGCCGCCACCTGCCCCGCCGGATCATCGGCGGTCACAGACGCACACCAGCGGGACATCTCACGCCCCCTCTCTCTTCTCTCGTCATCCGCGACGCACCCTCGCCGGTACGGCTCCCAAGCCCCGGACCCCGGACCCCGGACCCCGGACCTCCGGCTCAGCCGAAGTCGTCGTCGGAGTCGCCGGATCCGTCGCCCCAGTCCCCGTAGCCGGCGTCACCCCCGCCGCCGTCACCGCCTCCGCCCGACGAACTGGCCTCGGCCTGTCGGCGCAGTTCCTCCTCCTCTTCCGGGGAGAGGAAAGCGGGCGGCAAGGTCAGCCCGCCGATGACGGCACCGGCGGTGACCGCGCCCAGGACCGTGCCCAGCCGGCCGCCGAACGACGTCCGATTCACCGTCAGCACCCCGTCGCTCCACAGCGTCCGGCCGTAGCCGGCCTCCCTGCCGTAGATCGGCCGACGCCCGTTGGTGTGGACCCGCTTGACGATCCGCCCGCCCAGCAGCTCGTCGGTGCCCGAACCACCGCGCTCGTCACGCCACTGCACGACCCGGCCCCCGCCGCCGACCGCGCTGCGCCACTCCTGACCGCCGTCCGAGTAGCGCCGGTGGACCGTCCGGTCGGCGAGCAGTTCGTCGGTGTAGGTGATCTCCCGCCTCTGCGGCTGCGGCACTGCGGTTCCTCTCATGCGGTGGGCCAGCTCAGGAAACCCGCCCGGCGCACCTGGCGGAGTTCGGTCAACTGCGAGCGTGGCGTGCGTACTTCCCGTACGAGACGGTGCACCGTACGGATCAGTGACGCCGGGTTCACGGCGGCGACCTCCACGAATCTGCCGCGCCGCAGCCAGTCGCGCTCCCAGCGACCGAGCTCGAACGCGACCCCCCGACCAGGACCCCGGCCGGCACCGGGACCCGGACCGAGGCCGGATCCCGCGGTGGGGAAAGCGGCCGGAACGGCGGCGTACGCCGGGCCCCGGCCGTGCACCAGATGCAGTGCCCCCGCCTGCCTGGGCCGCAGTCCCAGCGGGACGACCCGCACTCCCTCCGGTACGTCGACCGCCCCGGCGAACCGCGCGGGGAAGGTGAGCCCACGCGCACTCGCGTCGTGCAGGAGATAGACCGTCGCCCGCTCGGCCAGCGCGAGCATCCTCAGCATCCCTTCGGCGAGGGGCAGTTCGGATGCGCCGTACACCGGGCACGCCGACTCCATCGGCACCCCGTTGGCCCGCAGCATGGCGGCGATGTCGTCGGACTCGCAGACCAGCAGCCTCGGCAGGCCGTAGTCGAACAGGTCGGGCTCCGGAGTGTGCCGTCCGGCCGCCTGCCGGGGCTTCGGCACGACCGGCGGCAGCAGACCGCCCACCGAGCCGGGACCGTGGCGACGCAGCGCGGCCAGGTACGCCTCGTACGTCAGCGCGGGGGCCGAGGTGAACTGCGCGCGCCGGGGTGCCCGGTGCCACGGCATCAGCACCCGGCACACCTCGTAATACAACTGCCGCTCGGTGAAGCGCAGTTGACCGGGCTCTGCGGCCTTCTCGGCGGCCGTCCGCAGCACGCGGTCGAGGATCGCGTCCCCGACGGGCCTCGTCCGCCCCGCCTGCCCCGAATCCCTCATGACGCCGTCGGCCAGGTGAGGAAGCCGACCTGCTGTGCGCGGCCCCGGTCGGGGTCGGCCAGCCCCTCCGCCCGGTCCACCGCCCGTGCGACCACGGCCAGCAGCTTCGCCGGCGGTACGGCCGCGAGCGGGGACCACCAGCCCCGGGTCAGCCAGTCGGCCTCCGCCGCGGTCAGCGCCGACGACGACGTACGGATGGCGTCCAGGTCCCCAGGGTCCAGCGGCTTCCGCAGCCGTACGGCGTTGTCCTTGTCCATCACCGTGCGCGGCAGCATCCCCGCGACCACCACCCGGCCACCGAGCGCGGCCCTGGCCGCTGAGGCGAAGGCGAGCCCCGCCGGACTGGCGTCGTGCAGGACTATCCCCACAACACCCCCTTCTCCGGGCGGGGTCGGGCCGGTGGATATGTTCCCGAGCTGGTCCAGTGACTGCGCCAGCGCGAGCGAGTGCGTCTTGTGCGCACCGTTCAGCGAGAGGCAGGTCAGCACTGCGCGGTCCGGACAGAGCAGTGCCAGCCTCGGGCCCGGCCCTCCGGAGGCGGGGACCACCGGGTACCGGGCGCTGCCCTCCTGCCTCAGTCCGGCCGGCGGGCCTCCGTAAACGGCTGCCCAGCGGTCGATGATCGCGGTCCGGAACATGTCGAGCGGCATCGGTACCTGCACCGTGCCGGTCCGCTTCGCGCTCCGGGAACCGCCCGCCGTCAGCAGGAGTGCCAGCGCCAGGACCACCACGCCCACCACGACGGCGGGGCGCACCACGTCCGGATCGAAGTCGGAGGCGTCGCTGACCACCAGCAGGATGAAGGACGTCAGGACGACAAGGAAGCTCGCGATGCATCCGTACGCCACAGCCCCGGTGGGTGTGTGGTTGCGCGCGGCGGCGTACCAGAGCTGAGTGGGCGTGTAGCGCAGCCCTTCGCCGTTGCCGAGCTTCTCGATGAGCTTGCGCATCCGGATGTCGTGCAGACGGAGCGCGTTGCCCTTCGGTTCGAGCGCGAAGGTGCGCTTGCAGACCGAGCAGGTCGTGCCCCCTCGCTCCCTGTAGCGAAGGCTCTTCTCACAGTGCGGGCAGATCACGGTGGCCCCCTCCAACTGCCCCGACAAGCGCGTGGTTTCGTTATGTCGACCGGACAGATCCTAGACGACGGAGCTTGATTCACATGGACAATTCCCGTACGAGAATGAAACACGAGGCGAACGCGGAGAACGAGGTTCACGACGTCGCCGAATTCACGGACGCGGCGAGAAATGTCGTCACGCCCGTCCTGCAACTCCCCGAGGACATCGCCCTGGCCGTGGTGAACGCCTTCACCAAGATCGTGCGGGACGCGAAGAGAAGCGAATCGGCGACGATGCCGGACAGCGACGGGATAACGCGTTTCCAGACTTTCGAGGAGGGCGACGTCTATATGCTCGAAGCACCCTTCGACGACTTCTTCGCCGATCGCTATCTGATGGATTTCTACAATGTGGAGGAGCGCGGCGTCTGTTCGCGTATGCATATGCACACCGGGCTGCGATTCGTGCGGATGATGACGGGCCCGGCGACGCGGATCCGGGTGAGCAGTCTCTCGCCGTTCGAGACCACAGGTGTCACCGGAGTAACTCCTTTCACGTTGCATTCCTTCGAGGACACGCTGCCCGACACCCCGCCGGGGGTGGTGCGGACGCGGTACAACCTGGTCGTGCCCCCCTGCTCCTTCGTGGACATGCAGATCCCCCGCGGGGTGAGCCACCAGTTCAACGCCGTGGGCGAGCACGCCGTCATCGATTCCGTCCACCCCGAGGAGTCCGTGGAGACATTCCGCGAAAAGATTTCCGGGTTCAAGATGATGGCGCAGACGGTATTCCTCGCGGACGAACTCCCCGCGTCGGACACCTGCGCGAATCTTCCCGCCTGAGCGAGCGGCGGCTATCCGTCGTTCTCGGAGGTCGTGGAGAGCCGGCGCAGCCACTCCGTCATCAGCGCCACCTCCGCGGTGCTGAGCCCCGACTCCGCCGACCGCCCCAGCAGGACATTCAACTGGGCCGCCGCCGCAGGCAGTTGAGTCCTGGCCGCGGCCCGCGCCGGGCTGTCCGCCATCACTTCCGGGGTGAAGACGGTGGCGTGGACGGAGTCACGGACCCGCCGGGAGGTGTCTCTGTCGGTGAAGGTCGTGGGACGGGCGACGAGCATCAGCGCCACCCCGACATTGGCCGACATGACGACCTGCGCCGCCGCCTCCGGCGCCAGCCGCAACTTGCCGTCCGCCGCCGCCCGCCGCAGGTCCCTGGTGAGGATCTCGTGGGACTCCAGCGCCGCAGCGGGAGGTGTACGCATCGCGGGGGAGTACATCAGCCGGTACAGATTCGGGTTGTCCAGCGCGAACTCCACGTGGCTGTCCCAGCCCTTGCGCAGATCCTCTATCGGATCGTCCTCCGGAGCACGCTGCCGCTTGGTCTCCAGATATCTGTCGAAGCCGTAGTCCACGACGGCGGACAGCAGCCCTTCCTTGTCCCCGAAGTACCGGTAGAGCGCCGGGGCACCCACCTGCGCGGCGTCGCACACGGCCCGGGTGGAGACGTCGCCGTTGGGCGACTCGGCGACCAGCCGCGCCGCGACTTCCAGGATCCGCGCTCGTGTGCTCATCGCGGACGACCGTATCAAGGTCCCCGTAACGCTGTTACGCATGCGGAGCGCTCCTGTTGGCTCGCTGGGTGCCGAACCCGTTCGTGTCGTGGACGGTGCGCCCGGCGCGGGCGAGAGCGGTGGTTTCCGCGGTGTCACTCATGACAGGACTCCTCGTTCGATCGCAGGACGTCGCGGACCTGGTCACTGACGCGGATGCCATGGATCTACGGACGCGCGGCGCGCGGTTCCAGGCGCGCGGTTCCAGGCGCGCGGTTCCAGGCGCGCGGTTCCAGGCGCGCGGTTCCAAGCATGCGGCTCCAGGCGTGCGACGTGCGACGTCAGATGATGCCGCCATTGGCGCGCAGCACCTGGCCGTTGACCCAGCGGGCCGGTCCGGCGAGGAAGGACACGACCTCGGCTATGTCCTCCGGGCGCCCGAGCCGCTCCAAAGGCGGCTGCGCGGCCAGCTTCGAGACGGTCTCCTCGTCCTTGCCGTCCAGGAACAGAGCGGTGGCGGTCGGTCCGGGCGCGACCGCGTTGACGGTGATGTCGCGGCCGCGCAGCTCCCTCGCCAGGATCAGGGTCATCGCCTCGACGGCGCCCTTGCTGGCCGCGTACGCCGTGTATCCCGGGAAGGACAGGCCCAGCACCGAGCTGGAGAAGTTGATGATCGCCCCGCCGCTCCGCAGCCGGCGCGCGGCCTGCTGGTCGACCACGAACGTGCCGCGGATGTTGGTGCGGTGCATACGGTCCAGCGCGTCCAGCTCCGTATCGACCAGCGGCGTGACCGACATGACGCCCGCCGCGTGCACGAGGACGTCGACGCCGCCGTAAGCCTCCTCCGCCGCGTCGAAGAGCGCCGAAACCGCGACCTCGTCGGCCACGTCGGCGCGGAAGGCCATGGCCGTCCCGCCCGCTCCGGTGATCGCGGCCACCGCCGCCTCCGCCTCGGTCCGATTCCCCGCGTAGTTGACGACGACGGCATGTCCGTCCGCCGCCAGGCGCTCCGCGCTCTCCCGGCCGATCCCGCGGGACCCTCCGGTGACGATCACCACGCGACGCGCTGTGCTCGGCTGCTCAGTCATGACGTTGTTCCCTCCACCCATGGGGATCTCAGCCGGGACCACGATGTGAACTCCCCGACGACATCAACGCTAACATGTTCGAGTTAGCGACGCTACCCTGATCCGTAGCATCGCTACGTCTCGCGACTCCGGTGCGGGCCCGGGGCCCGGCTCCGGCGTCGGGCCCGACGCCGATCGCGGAGCCGACGGAGCCGACGGAGTGATTCAAAGAAAGTTCCCGCGAGCTGTAGAGAACCCGTCATCGGCTCCGACGTCCCCTGTGAGAGTCGCCCACAAGGGGTGACCACGCAGCAGCCGGCAGACAGTCGGCAGCTGAGGGCAGAAGGAGTACGTCATGAAGTATCTGGTGATGGTCCAGGGTTCGCAGGCCGACTACGACGCGATGAACGGCAAGGCGTCCGAGCACAGCGCGGCCTGGAGCGAGAAGGACCTGCAAGCGATGTTCGCCTTCATGGGCGAGATCAACAACGACCTCGCCGAATCCGGCGAGCTGGTGGACGCGAACGGTCTGGCCGCGCCCTCCCAGACCCGTCTCGTCGGCGCTGACAAGGACGGGAAGCCGGTGATCACGGACGGCCCGTACGGCGAGACGAAGGAACTCCTCGCCGGATACTGGGTGCTCGACTGCGCCGGCCTGGAGCGGGTCACCGAGATCGCCGCCCGCGTCGCGACGTGCCCCCAGCCCGAGGGCGTCCCGGTGTACCCGGTGGTCATCCGGCCCATCCCGGACGGTCCGGGCGTCGATGGCTGAGACACCGTGCGCGCTCCGGCACGACGGGGTGTAATACGCGGTGTGAAAGACGGTACGAAGAACGGTCCGGGCCCACCGGCCCGCCCCGCCACGACCGAGGACCTGCTGCGCCTGCACGCGCCGCAGGTCCTCGGCGCGCTCGTCCGCCGGTACGGCCACTTCGACCTCGCCGAGGACGCCGTACAGGAGGCCTTCATCGCCGCCAGCCAGCAGTGGCCGGCCGCCGGGCCGCCCGACAACCCCCGCGGCTGGCTGATCAAGACCGCCTCCCGCCGGCTCGTGGACCAGCTCCGCAGCGAGGAGGCGCGGCGCAGACGCGAGGAGAACGCAGCCGCGCTGGCCCCCAGGGACACCTTCACCGCGCCACCGCCCGGCGAGAGCCGCGCCCCCTCGGAGGACGACACCCTCACGCTCCTCTTCCTCTGCTGCCATCCCGAACTGCCCGCCGCCGGCCGTACCGCACTCACCCTGCGCGCCGTCGGTGGTCTGACCACCGCCGAGATCGCCCGCGCGCACCTGGTGCCCGAGGCGACGATGGCGCAGCGCATCAGCAGGGCGAAGCAGAAGATCAAGGGCGTGCCCTTCCGGCAGCCGGGTCCGGAGGACCGCGACCGCAGGCTCGCCACCGTGCTCCAGGTGCTCTATCTGATCTTCAACGAGGGTCATACGGCGACCTCCGGCAGCGAGTTGCACCGCGCCGACCTCGCGCACGAGGCGATCCGGCTGACCCGCGCGGTACGGCGGCTGCTGCCGGCGGACGGCGCGGTGACCGGTCTGCTCGCGCTGATGCTGCTCACGGAGGCGCGGAGCGCGGCACGTACGGGACCGCACGGCGAACTCGTCCCGCTGGACGAGCAGGACCGCACCCGCTGGGACCGCGCCGCGATCGCCGAGGGTACGGCGCTGGTCGAGGAGTCACTGTCCCAAGGACCGGCCGGGCCCTACCAGTTGCAGGCGGCGATCGCCGCGCTGCACGACGAGGCGGCGAGCGCCGAGGAGACCGACTGGCTCCAGATCGTGGCCCTGTACGACGAGTTGGTACGCCGGGCCCCCGGGCCGGAGCCGATGGCCGAGCTGAGCAGGGCGGTGGCCGTCGCGATGGCGCACGGCCCGGAGGCCGGGCTCGCGGAACTCAAGGGACTTGAGAAGGAGTTGTCGGGAAACCACCGGCTCGACGCGGTGCGGGCGCATCTGCTGGAGAAGGCCGGCGATACGGAAGGTGCCCTGGCCGCCTACCGGGCGGCGGCCAACCGCACGCTCAGCGTGCCCGAGAGCCGCTACCTGATGATGCGGGCGGCACGCCTGCGCGCCTGACGCCGAATCAGCGACGCACTGATTCAGCGAGCCGGCGGCTGGGCGGGTCAGCCGGTCTACCGCTCAACCGCTCAACCGCTCAGGCTGCCGACCGTCCCCAGTTGCTTCCACTCGCCCTTCTCACGGACATCGATCCACACCGGCCGGCTCACCGCCTGGTGGTCCTTGAAGCGGTACCGGCCGAGCACTCCCTCGACGTCGACGCCCCCCACGGCCTCCCGGAGCGAGGCCCGCGCCACCCCTGGATCGGTGTCCGTCGTCCCGTCCGGCTCCGGCAGGGCCCCGTCGTCCATCACCTTCCCGATCCCGGCGGCGAGTACGAGCGCGCCGTCGTACAGCTCGGCCCCGCCCCGCGCCTGGAACATCTTCCGCAGCGCGGCAGGACTCGAACAGACCTTCGGGAACGGTCCGCAGTCGGCCTTCGGCTGCCGCTCGTCGTGGAAGGACCGGAAGCGCAGCGTGCCGTCCGGCACCAACTTGTCTTCCCTGTCGGTGTATTCGTGGTCCTCATCGGTGTCGCAGGACGCCTCGTAGTCCTCCTGCACCACCATCAACTGCCCGGACTTCTCCAGGGCGTCGACCCAGCCCTCGCGTTGCCGGGCGTTGGGGAGCGTGACGGTGTCCGGCCGCTGCTTGCCGACGTCGCGGGCGACGTCCTCCTCGTCCATGTCCTCGGGGTAGTCCACCGCCTCGACGGCGTCGATACCGGCTTCGCGCAGCCCTTGCCCGAGCGTGCGGCGGTGCGGATCGTCCTCCGCGATGATGTCGTCGTCCCAGTTGAAGTCGGAACCGACGATCACCTTCTGCACGCCGTACGCGCCCGTCAGATAGCGCCCCTCCTGCCTGCCCATGTCGAACTTCGACGGCATCGTGCCGAACGCGAAGTCCGGGCCCGAGCTCCCGTTGCAGGTGTCGACGGCGGCCATGTCCCGGTCGAACTCCGTCTCGACGCCGTCGACGCTGTTGACATCACCGACCAGCGCGATCATCCCCGGGTACTTCTTCAGCATCTCGGTGGCCGGGGTCTCCCGGTCGTCCTTCACCGGGACGACGCGCACCGGCAGCTTCCCGCCCGACGCGCGCGCCGCGTCCTTGAACGCGGCCTCGACGATCGCCGCGCGCTCCTCCCCGTGCCGCTCGTCGAGGGACCAGTCGTACGGGACGCCGACGACGTACTGGTCCGCAACCGCCGCACTGGGTCCGTCGGCCGGAACGGACCCACCGGACGAAGACGACGAGGACGACGACGAGGAGATCACGAGCCCGGTCGGTATACCGAGCACGACGAGCGCCACGGCGGCCGCGACAAGGGCGTTGCGTGGACGGCGCCGTACGGGTGCCGGGGGCGGGGTGGAGACCTTCGCGACGAAGTGCGGGCGGGGGGCGGCCGGAGCGGGGGCCGCGACCGGAGCGGGCGTGGCCGGACGTTCGTCCTCCGGCTCGGGCGCAGCCGCGACCACGGCCACCGCCGCGGCCTCCGGCTCACCGCCGGACTCCTCCCGCGCCCCCTCCAGCGACGACCGCGCCGACTCCAGCGCTTCCCGCGCCGCACGCGCGTCCGACGGCCGGTCGTCAGGGTCCTTGGCCATCAGCGAGAGGATCAACCGGTCCATTTCGGGACCGAGTTCGGCCCGCGCACGGCTCGGCCGCAACGGCTCGTCGTTCAGGTGGTTGTACATGATCCCGGCGGCGTGACCGACGAACGGCGGTCGCCCGACGAGGAGTTCGTAGAGGACGCAGCCCAGCGCATAGAGATCCGTGCGCCCGTCGCCGTTCCGCTGCTGAAAGCGTTCGGGCGCCATGTACAGCACGCTGCCGAACGGCGCCTGTCCGGTCCGCGTGAGCTGCGGATCACTGGACCGGGCCTCGGTGTACTTGGCGATGCCGAAGTCCACGACCTTGGCGACACCCTCGCCGGTGACCATGATGTTGGCCGGCTTGATGTCGCGGTGCACGATGCCGGCCGCGTGCGCGACCTCCAGCCCCCGGCACACGTCGATGGCCCAGCCCAGCGCGTCCGCCACGGTCGCGCGCCCGCTCTCGGCGAGGACGTCGTGCAGCGTACGGCCGTCCACCAGCGCCATCACCAGGTACGGGCTGTCGCCGTCCGTACCGTGATCGTGTACGGCGACGATGTGCGGGCTGTCCAGCGAGGCCACGGCCCGCGCCTCCCGCCGGAACCGCGCCAACTGCTCCCGCCGCTCCCCGTCGC
Source organism: Streptomyces sp. S4.7 (assembly GCF_010384365.1). Lineage (NCBI taxonomy): Bacteria > Bacillati > Actinomycetota > Actinomycetes > Kitasatosporales > Streptomycetaceae > Streptomyces > Streptomyces sp. S4.7. Next base: position 3,591,503 of record NZ_CP048397.1, read on the forward strand.
CTCCGGGCGCGAGCAGCAGCTTCACGGCGACCTCCCGCCCCAGCTCCCGGTCCCGCGCCCGCCAGACCTCCCCCATCCCGCCGGCCCCGAGCAACTCCCCCAACTCATAACGCCCGCTCAGCAACCGCCCCCGCACGATGCCACTCCCCCTCCACAGACCTGGGGGCGAGGGTATCTCCCGGCCCGGACCGAGACCCGGGGCGGGCCGCCGTCTCAGCGGGAGGAGTAGGAGGAGGTCACGGTGTCAGCGCCTTTGCCTCCGTCGCAGATGCCGGGGACGGGAGCTGGATTCTCGTCGCCGATGTGCCCGGGCCCCTCGGTGTCGGGGGGAGCCAGCGGGTGATGCCCGCGCGGTCGTGGAGCAGGTCCTCCTCCTTGTAGCGGTGGCAGCCGTCGTGCCAGACGAGGATGCCGGACAGCCAGTTCTCCAGCTCCTTCACGTAACCGTCGAGGACCGCGCGCACCTCGGCGTCGAGGGCGAAGTCGTCGTACAGGACGGGGAGTTCGTTGGCCGCGACATGCTGGAACTGGCGCATGCGGCCCTTCATCAGGTCGTGGACGATGGCGACACCCGTCGGGTAGTCGCAGTTGAAGAAGGACTGCACGACGAGCACGCCGTTGTGGACCTCGCCCTCGAACTCGATCTCCTTCTGGTACGAGAAGAGGTCGTTCATCAGGCAGGCGTAGTCCTGGGCCGCGTTCTCCAGGGACTTCATCGGGCCGCTGCGGTAGATCTCCGGCGGCACGGCGTCGCTGTGGCCGATGCGGCACAGGCTCATCGTCATGTTGGAGCCGAACGTCGCGCGGCGCATCTCGATGTAGTCGACGGGGTCCGGGATGCGGTTCTGGATCTGGTTGGTCAGCTCCCAGACCCAGCTCGCCGTCATGTCCTCGACGGAAGCGCGGAAGGCCCGGCGGGAGTCCACGTCCATCGGGCCCGCCGTCCGCAGCCACAGGTCGGCCAGCCCGCGCTCCAGCGCGCTGAGCGGTGGCGGGGTGTCGAGCGTCTCGATCGGCATGAACAGCGACAGCCGTTCGTTGCAGACCTTCGCCGCCGCCAGATTGCGGGTGTTGCCGTAGACGACGGGGAAGAAGTCGTCGCCGTACGTCCCCCAGGCCAGCCAGTCCGACGTCAGGTCGAGCCCTTCGGGGGTCGCGTCGGGGTGGATGCCGGCCGCGCACAGCGGGACGTCGATACGCCGGATCCGGTCCTCGTCCCAGACGTCCGAGCCGGGGATACCGGGCTGGCCCTCCAGGATGCCCATCCGGCGCGCCCACTCCACGCTGTGCTCGCGCGCTGCCTCCAGGTGCGGGCTGAGCCTCGCCTCGAACGGCATCTCGAACGCGGGCAGGATCGAGGGCCCCACCCGCTGGTACGGGACATGGCTGTGGCTGCGCGCCCTGGCGGGGGAGCCGTTGGTGAGGCTCTTGAGATAGTCCGACGCCGCCGTCCCGCGCCCGACCGGCGTCAGCGAGAACAGCGGGCCCGCCGTCTCCCCCGCCGCCGCGCCCTTGCCCGCCTCCGCGCCGTTCATGTACCGGCTGGAGCGCATGTGCCACTCGTGGCCGCCGGACTGCCAGTCCTGGAGGCCCTTCACATACGCCAGGGTCCCGGCCGCCGCGACGGGATCGACGCCCTTCTCCACGAAGAGCGGGCCCAGCTCCGTCAGCGCCGTGTTCTCGAACTGGTGGAGACGGGAGGTCAGCAGGTCGTTGACCGCGTCCGCCGCCTCCTGTGTCGTGCATTTCAGGAACGTCTCCAGGACGAGCACGCCGTTGCTCAGCTCGCCCTCCTCCTCGATCTCCCGCTGGTACGAGAAGAGGTCGTTCCGCAGATGGACCCCGTCGGAGAACGTGTCGCGCAGGACCCGCATCGGACGGGAGTCGGCGATCTCGGCCGGCACCTCCGCACCCGCCGCGTACTCGATGAGCCCGGCCGACCACGGCGCCCCGCCCACCTTGCGGCGCATCTCGATGTACTCGACGGGATTCGAGATCCGCTCGGCGTTGATGTTGGCGAGCTCCCAGAGGGATTCGTTGAGCAGATTCTCCGTGCTCTCGGCGAACCGGGCCCGCCAGTCCAGGGACATCGAGGGGACCGTGCGCCTCCAGAGGTCGGCGAGTCCCGCCTCGACCGGATTCGTCGGCTCGGGAAACCCGTCGGCGAGATCCATCGGCATGAACGCCGGGAGCCGGTCCAGATACGCCTTGCCGCCCTCGCGGTCCTGTGTCCGCTTGAAGATCTCCAGGAAGTGGTCGTCGAAGAAGAAGACCCACACATACCAGTCGGTGACCAGCGACAACTGCGGCCCCGTGCAGTCGGGATGGGTGTAGGCGCACAGGAGCGCGTAGTCGTGCGCGTCGAGATCGCTCTGCTCCCAGATGCCGGAGCCCTCCAGCATCCCCATGTCCCTGGCCCACCTCCGGGAGTGCTCCCTGGCCTCCTCCAGACGGGGATTGATACGCGCCGGATAAGGCATGTAGAAATCCGGCAGTTCGAAGGGTCGTGTCACTGGTGCGCGGCCTTTCCCGAGGTTTCCGGAGGATTCCGGCAACTGTCCGTGTCCAGCTCTACCCCTCGTCACGTACCGCCATCCGCGCCATAAAACAGTCATATGAACACACCATTAGGGCGTGGCCTCCGTGAAATCAACCGCCTCCCGGTCCACCATCTGCCCATGAGCACCACGATTCGGATCGCACAGCAGCCCGAGGCCGACGAACTCCTCGGCCGCAGCCCACTGGCCGCGCTGGTCGGCATGCTGCTGGACCAGCAGGTGCCCATGGAATGGGCCTTCTCGGGGCCGTACGCCATCGCCGTACGCATGGGGGGTGACGATCTGGACGCACGCGCGATCGCGACGTACGACCCCGCGGCGTTCGCCGCGCTGCTCTCGGAGAAGCCCGCCGTGCACCGCTACCCGGGGTCCATGGCCAAGCGCGTGCAGCAGCTCTGCCAGTTCCTGGTCGCGCACTACGACGGCGACGCCGCCGCGGTGTGGAAAGACGCCGCCACCGGCGCCCAGCTGTTCAAGCGGCTGACCGAGCTCCCCGGCTACGGCAAGCAGAAGTCGCAGATCTTCCTGGCCCTGCTCGGCAAGCAGTACGGCGTACGGCCCGAGGGATGGCGCGAGGCGGCAGGCGCGTACGGCGACGAGGGCTCGTACCGCTCGGCGGCGGACATCACGGGGCCCGAGACCCTGGCCAAGGTCCGCGCGCACAAGCAGGAGGCCAAGCGTGCCGCCAAGGCGGCGAAGACGGCCATGAGCCCCCCGAGCCGCGCGAAGGGCTGAGTGGACGCGAGCGCGAGTGCAGGACTTGTGGCACATCTGTTCCCCTGGGGCACCCCTGGTCGCTAACTTTCCTTAGCTTCACTCCGCACCGCTCGCATTCGTTCGCATCGGAAGGACCCCTGTGAACGCAACGTCCCGCAGACTCATGGCAGTCGCAGCCGCCACCGCGCTCGCGGCCCCGCTTCTGCTGTCCGCATCCTCCGCCTCCGCCCACAACAGGCCCGACCCGGCGAAGGACGCGTCAAAGCTTTCCAAGAAGCTCGTCAAGGAGGCGTCCGGCAAGGACGCGTACAAGCACCTGAAGAAGTTCCAGGACATCGCCGACTCCGCCGGCGGCCACCGCGCGGCGGGCTCGCTCGGCCATGACGCCTCCGCCGCGTACGTGTACAGCCTCCTGAAGAAGGCCGGCTACGACGTCTCGTACGACAGCTTCGAGTTCACGTACATCGAGACGCAGGCCGAGACGCTGAAGGTCACCGCGCCGACGCCGCGCGACTCCCAGATCACGGCCATGTCGTACACGAAGTCGACGCCCGAGGGCGGTATCGAGGCCGGCCTCGCCGTCGTGCCGGTCGACGCGACCACCGGCTGCGAGGCCACCGACTACGCCGCCGGAGCCTTCACCGGCAAGATCGCGCTCATCCAGCGCGGCGGCTGCGACTTCGCCACGAAGCAGCAGATGGCGGCCGGCGCGGGAGCGGTCGCCGCGATCGTCTCGAACAACACCGAGGGCGCCCTCAGCGGCACCCTGGGCGACCCGGCCGCGGCCAGGATCCCCACCGGCGGCATCACGCAGGCCGAGGGCGCGAAGCTCGCCGCCGAGGCCGCCGCGGGCCCCGTGACGGTCTCCCTGGACATCCGTCAGCTCCAGGAGGAGCGCACCACCCGCAACGTCATCGCCGAGACCAAGGGCGGCGACACGGCCAACACGGTGATGCTCGGCTCCCACCTGGACTCCGTCACCGAGGGCGCGGGCATCAACGACAACGCGTCCGGCTCCGCCGGTCTGCTCGAAGTCGCCCTGGACCTCGCCAAGTCCCGCGAGAAGACCGCCAACAAGGTCCGCTTCGCCTGGTGGTCGGCCGAGGAGCTGGGGCTGCTCGGCGCCGAGGACTACGTCAAGGGCCTCAGCCCCGAGCAGGCCGAACAGATCAAGCTCTATCTGAACTTCGACATGATCGCCTCGCCCAACTTCGGCCAGTTCGTCTACGACGGCGACGACTCGGACGCCGTCGGCGAGGGCCCCGGGCCGGAGGGCTCGGCGCAGTTGGAGAAGGGCATCACCGACTTCCTCGACAGCAAGGACCACCCACACGAGGGCACCGACTTCACCGGCCGCTCCGACTACGGGCCGTTCATCGAGGTCGGCATCCCCTCCGGGGGGACCTTCACCGGCGCCGAGGGCATCAAGACCGAGGCGCAGGCGGCGAAGTTCGGCGGCGAGGCCGGGGTCGCGTACGACCCCTGCTACCACGCGGCCTGCGACGACCTGGACAACATCAACAAGGAGGCGTTCGACGTCAACATCGACGTCATCGCCGACGCCGTGGGCCAGTACGCCCACGACCTGAGCCCGCTCACCGCGAAGGCCAAGGCCCAGGCCACGGCCAAGACGGAGCGCACCACGGGCGGCGACACCGGCGTCGGCGCGTCGAACGCGCACGACCACGAGCACGGGCACGAGACCAGGTCCTGACACCCTGGCGGTCTGATTCACCCACAGCCTGACAACCACTCACGGCGGGTACCGAGGGAGCGAGTTCCCTCGGTGCCCGCCGTTCGCGCTCGGCCTCTCCGGAAGGCGATACGGGTCGCGACAAGGGCGTCGACGTCACCGGACGGGACGGTTCCACTCATACGCCACTCCCACTTTGACCCGTATGGATCTCTTTGCACCACCGCGCCATGGCTGCGCCCGGAGGCGCTCGCCCGGTAGGCTTTCCGTGTGATCTTCAAGCGCATCGGAAATGGGCGACCGTACCCCGACCATGGCCGGGAAAGTACCCGGCAGTGGGCGGATGTCGCGCCGCGCCCGGTCCGCCTCGACCAGCTCGTCACCACCAAAGGGCAACTGGATCTGGAGACGCTGCTCGCCGAGGACTCGACCTTCTACGGAGACCTCTTCGCGCATGTCGTCAAATGGCAGGGCGACCTCTATCTGGAGGACGGCCTCCACCGCGCGGTCCGCGCCGCTCTCCAGCAGCGGCAGGTGCTGCACGCGCGCGTGCTCGAACTGGACCTGGGCTGAACCGACCGGCCACCGGTCGCCAACGCCCCGCCCGCCGACTCGTCGGCCGGGCTGACGCGCCGACGGGCACTCAACCGACTCGGGACTGAGCCTTTCGGGGGCTTTCCGACGCCCAGAGGCCCGACCTGTTGATCATTTAGTAGGAATCACTACCGGCGAGCACTACGCTGCGGCCATGAGCATGCTCACCCCCCCTGGCATGGGCGGCAAATATCGCATCACGGGTGCCAAGTACCCCCGCATGCGTCGCCCCCGGAACCGCCGCAGGATCGTGCTCGCGGCCATCGCCACAGTCGTCGCCCTCGGCCTCGCCGGCTGGGGGACCGTACAGCTCATCGACGTGTTCACGGCGGACGACGGGTCGGCGAAGAAGACGACGACGGCCTCCGGCCGCCAGCCCGACTGCAGACCGTCCCCGTCCGCGGCGCCCGTCAAGACGCTGCCCAAGCCGGCCCAGATCACGGTCAACATCTACAACGCGACGCCGCGCGCCGGACTCGCCAAGACCACCGCCGACGAGCTCAAGAAGCGCGGCTTCGTCATCGGCAAGGTGGGCAACGCACCGGCGGCCTTCGACAAGAAGATCCCCGGCACCGGGATACTGCTGGGCGCCCCGGCCGCGGCCGACAGCTCCTTCACGGTGCTCGGCGCTCAGCTGAAGGGCGCGAAGCCCCAGCACGACGAGCGGAAGACGAAGGACGTCGACCTGCTGCTCGGCACGGCCTTCAAGAGCCTGAGCGTGCAGAAGGACGCCGAGCGGGCCCTGGCCGTCCTCACCAGGCCCTCACCGGGCGGCACCTGCGACCACAAGGGCTAGTGAGGCTTCCCTCCGGCCCGGGTCCCCAGGTCCTGTCCCGCCGGGACAGGACCTGGGGCATGTCCTAGTCGACCGTCCCGTACATGCGGTCGCCCGCGTCGCCGAGCCCCGGCACGATGTATCCGCGGTCGTTCAGCCGTTCGTCGACCGCCGCCGTGACGACGGTCACCGGCGTGCCCGCCAGCTCGCGCTCCATCACCTCGACGCCCTCGGGCGCCGCGAGCAGCACGACGGCCGTCACGTCGTCGGCGCCGCGCCCGATGAGCTCACGGATCGCCGCGACCAGCGTGCCGCCGGTGGCCAGCATCGGGTCCAGGACGTACACCTGGCGGCCCGAGAGGTCCTCGGGCATCCGGGTCGCGTACGTCGACGCCTGAAGCGTCTCCTCGTTACGGATCATCCCGAGGAAACCGACCTCGGCGGTCGGGAGCAGCCGCACCATGCCGTCGAGCATGCCGAGACCGGCCCGGAGGATCGGCACCACGAGCGGCCGCGGGTAGGAGAGCTTCACACCCGTGGTCGGCTTCACCGGAGTCTCGATGTCGACCTGTTCGGTGCGCACGTCCCTGGTGGCCTCGTACGCGAGCAGGGTGACCAGCTCGTCGGCGAGGCGTCGGAAGGTAGGGGAGTCGGTGCGCTTGTCGCGCAGCGTGGTGAGTTTGTGCGCGACCAACGGGTGGTCGACGACGTGAATCCGCATGGCTCCACAGTAACCGCGGCCCGGCCGGAGCCCCCCGCTGGCATCAATTCCCTGTCGGCAGGGAAGGTGGATGGGACACGCACACAGGGGACACAGCCAACCGAGTCGTGGGGTGGTGAGGCGGCGATGCGGGACCGGCAGCGGCGTGAACCGCGGGAGCGGGGCGGCGGGGACGGGGCGGTCGACGCCGGACCGGACGGCTCGCGCCCGCGCCCGTACGCGGACGCCGCGCCCGCCCCGGGGTCCCACTCCACAGCTGACGCCACACCCGGCCCCGCGCCCGATTCCGTGCCCGATCCCCCACCGGTTCCCACCGCCGAACTCGACTCCGACGAGAGCGCCGCGGCCCGTCGGCGCCGGCGCGCTCAGTTCCTGCGGGAGTTGAACGAGGCCAAGGCGCTGCGCGAGCGGGTGAAACCTCGCCAGGCCCGCGCGGCCCGGATGCGCCAGCAGATGCGGATGCGGACCTTCCGCTGGTAGTCGCGCGCCGGCCACCCGGCGGCCCTCCGGCCGCCGTGGGACGGCCACTTGGGCACCGGCGGACCCCCGCCCCACGGGCCTCTGGGCCGCCGGTCCAGGCATGCGTCCGGACCGGTCCAAAAAAATGCCTGCACGACGCAACGGCGGAAGACCTCTCGCAATCGCCCGCTTTCTGCCACGATTCCGAGTAGTGGGCGGGGCAGAGCGCAGCGCACCGCCGAATTCGTCACCTCTGACCAGTGGGAGAGTCACGGTGTACTTCGCCGCACTGCTCGCGCGCACCGAAGACGGATGGGCAGCGAGCGACACAGAGCTCGACGACGTGGAGACCTTGTCGGATCTGACCGACCTGGCCCGCGAAGCCTCGGTGGACGAGGACACGGTGCTCGTCTTCATCGAGCAGGAGGACGCCTGGTTCGGCGTGCTCCGCGTGGAGGGCGAGGAGGATCCTCGCATCTACGTCTCCGACGCGGCCATGGCCGCACGCTCCTCGTACGGGGAGATCCTCACGGACGAATTGCTCGGCGGGGACGACGACCTCGACGACGCCTTGGACACGCTGGACCTCGACGGTACCGAGGACGGCGAGACTGAAGAGCAGGAGGACACGGACGACAGGGACGACAGCACCGGCACCGCCGTCGCGGCCGGACCGGGAACGGTTCCCGCGGGTCCGGCGGGCGACCGCGGGATCCTCGCGGACCTGGGCCTGTCGGAGGCGGAGCTGCTGGCGCTGGAGACCGACGCCATGTCCGAGATCGCGGACGCGCTCGGCGCCTCCGAGGTGCTGGAGACCGCACGCTAGTGACCGAGCACGACCCGGTGGGCGAACCGGCGAGCGACCCGGTGGCCGACCCGGTCCGCGGGCCGTGGCGGGCGCCGATGCGCCTCGCCCTGGAAGAGGCCGCACGCGCGGCGCCGTCCGGCGATGTGCCGGTCGGTGCCGTCGTGCTGTCCCCGGACGGCTCGGTGCTCTCCGTCGGCCACAACGAACGCGAGATGACGGGCGACCCCACCGCGCACGCGGAGGTCCTGGCCATCCGCAGGGCGGCGGCCGAACTCGGCGCCTGGCGGCTGACCGGCTGCACGCTCGTGGTGACCCTGGAGCCGTGCACGATGTGCGCGGGCGCGCTCGTGCAGTCACGGGTGGCGCGGGTGGTGTACGGGGCGCTCGACGAGAAGGCGGGCGCGGCGGGCTCGCTCTGGGACGTCGTACGGGACCGGCGCCTCAATCACCGCCCGGAAGTCGTCCACGGGGTGCTCGCCGAGGAGTGCTCGCGGCTGCTGACGGACTTCTTCCGCGACCGCCGCGTTATCGATTTCTGAGCAGGGGCCACCTTGGGCTAAGCTCTCTCTCGGTAGCGTGTCCGAGCGGCCGAAGGAGCTCGCCTCGAAAGCGAGTGTGGCGTAACCCGTCACCGTGGGTTCAAATCCCACCGCTACCGCAGATGAGCGAAGGGGTGGACCTCATGAGGTCCACCCCTTCGGCATTGCCAGGGTCTCAGTTCGGGTCTCAGTTGGTCGTCACGAGAGCCCCTGAAGCCCCGTCGTCGTCATCGTCGGAGCCGTCGTTTCCCGACTCCCAGATGAACCCGTCGACCTGTGCGGCGACCCCGGTTCGTACGGTGTCGACCATGTGCTGATAGCGCGCCGCCATCGCAGTGGACGACCAGCCCATGAGCCCCATGACTGCCCGCTCGGGAACCCCCAGAATCAGGAGCACCGTGGCGGCAGTGTGCCGCGCGTCGTGCAGCCGTCCGTCCCGAACCTTCGCCCGGCCAAGCAACTCCTTCCAGTCGTCGTAGTCCGTGCGTGGTGAGGTACCGCGCCCGGTTGCCGTGGGGAACAACCAGCCCTCTTCCGTCCAGTCGCCCCCTGCGGCGGCACGCTCCGTCTCCTGGCGGTCCCGATGGGTGCGGAGCAGATCCACAAGCTGTGGGGGAAGGCCGACCGCCCGTCGGCCGGCGCGCGACTTCGTGTCGGCTGTCTCGGGGTTCGTCCGTTGGCGCTCCGGGCAGTAGCCGGGCTTCCGGCCGCAGGTGTCGCCGCACCCGTGGGCGTACCGGGGTCGGCGCCTGCTTCGGCGGACCATCAGGACCCCCCGCTTCAGGTCCACGTCCGCCCACTTGAGCCCGAGCGCTTCCCCTTGCCGCAGTCCGAGGGAGAGCGCCACGGCCCACCTAGCCGAGTTACGGCCCTCGTCAGCCGCTCGGAGGAGTCGGCGGATCTCCTCAACCGTGAACGGCTCGACTTCGTCGTCCCGGAGCCGTGGGGCCTTGGCGAGTCGGACGGGGTTCTGTCCGAGGTCGCCACGCCGCACCGCTTCGTTCAGCGCGGTCCGGAAGGTGCGGTGTACCTGATGAGCCGTGGCGGGGGCGCTGCCGCGCTGCTGCATGCTCGCGTAGAACCGCTCGATGTGCTCGGGCTTCAGTCGGTCAAGCCGGTGAGCCCCAAGACCTGGGATCAGGTGCTTCCGTACGGCGTAGCCGTACCCCGCCGCCGTGTTCTCGTTGACGGCGAGCGGGGCGATGCTCTCGATCCAGTGCGTAAGCCAGGTGGTAACCGTCCAGGCCCGACCGGGCTTGCGGGTGGTCCTGGTCTCGCGCTGGCGCTCCAACTCGCGTACGGCCTCTGTGACTTCCGCTCGGGTCTTGCGCTTCACGTGCCGGCGGTCCGGGGTGCCGTCGTCTCGGATCCCGACTGTCACGCGGCCGTGCCACTTCCCGTCGGCACCCAGGTAGATGGACGATCGGCCGTTCGGCTGCCGTGTGCGCTTCTTCTTACTCTCATCTTCCATGGAACTGCCCTTCAAGCTGCCTGCGCAGCAACGGTTCGGTAGGACTGACGGCGACGGGTGACGTACTCGGGGATCGCGTCGGCGGGGATCCGGCGGAGCCCACCGAGAGTGAAGGACTCCAGCTCTCCGGACCTGATGAGCCGGTAGCAGACCGTCCGGCCGATGCTGAGACGGCGGGCGGCCTCTTCGACGGTGAGCAGGACAAGGGTTTGGTCGTTGTCGGTGGGCGCGGGGCTCATCTGGGCATGCCTCCTCGGCACGGGGCGCGACGGGTGCGATAAATGCCGGATGGGCTGTCAGAAATGACAGAAATCGGCGATTGGGCCTCTGAGCTGGGGTTTTGGCTTCGGATGGGGGCGTGACAGAAATCGCGGAAAATCTGACAGAAATCCCGTCCGGCTAGGTGGCGTCGAGTCGGACGGGGCGCGGGGCTGGGTTTCTGTCGGACTTCTTATTGTTTCTGTCACGCGCTCCGAGGCGACTGTTTCCGCAGGTCAGGGCTGGTTTCGGGGATTTCTGTCATTTCTGTCAGCGGGTGGGGGGTTTCTGTCAGCCGGTGGTGAGGCGGGGGTGGGCCTGGTAGCGGGGGGACGGGGGCCGGCCGCGTCCGGTGCGGGGTGGGAGGGGCTGTTGCCGGACCCATCCGTGTTCTTCGAGCAGGACCAGGGCGGGGTCGAGGTCGGCCATGGCGGGGAAGTCCGCGCGGGACAGTCCCCGGAACAACTGCCGTTTGGTGAAGTCGGCCGGCCGCGTCTCCCGCAGGTGCGTGAGGACGTGGTGGGCGGCTTCCTGCGCGGGGTCCGCTGCCATGGCGTCGAACACGTCCACGGCGTGGGCGGTGAAGTAGTCACCCAGCTCTGTCGCGGCGGCCATCGTGGACGCCTCGATGGGCAGCGTCCATCCGTTGTCCGGGTGCGTGGCCAGGTGCAGCAGTCCCGCGATCCGGGCGACGGCGCCGTCGCGCTTGGACGCCCATTTGATGATCGGGTAGAGGCTCCCGCCCTTGCCGAGGCGGGACTCGGTGACCTTCTGGTAGGCGAGCATCACCGCGTCCGCCTCCGGAGTGAGCGTGAGGAGTGCGGGGTCGGTCCAGTCCGCCAGCGCCATGGCCAGACCGCCCAGGCGTTTGGCGTAGGTGGTGGCGGTTTCCTCGGACAGGAGTGCCGGGCTGAGGTTGCGGCGGCCGACGAGGGATTCGGGCCGGGAGTACAGGAACCGGGCGAGCAGCCCGCGGCCCTCGGCGCCTTCCATGCGGCCGATGGAGTCGAGGACTTCGGGCTGGATGGCCAGGCCCATGGTGACGGCGGGGTGTTCGATGTGCTCGCTGTCTCGGCCCTGCCGGTTGACGCGGATCATGTCCCCGGCGTGCCCTTTGAGGAACATCCCGATGTTCGGGCGCCCGGAGTAGCGGCCGGCCATGATGTCGAAGATCTCGCCCTCTGCGGACATGACGGAGATGCGTCCGCCCTGCCCGTGGAGGAGTGAGCCGATGGTCTCCGGTGTCACGTCGTCCGCGACGAGTTGCGGCACGGCGGGAACGCTCAGGCTCTCCGCTGTCTGCGCGAGGCTGACGGCGTCGGCGGTGAGTTCGTCGCGCTTCTCCGGTTCGGCGGAGGCGGCTTTCTGCGCTGCCTTCTCCGCGGCTGCCTTGGCCAGCTTCGCGGTGGTCTCGGCCTCGGCCCGGACGGGCGCGGAGAGTTCCACCAGCATCTTCTCCACCGCCAGGAGCGGGTCAACCATGAGCCCGAATACGGCGCTCTTGCGGTTGCCGGGATCGAGCGCGACGGCGGTGTAGATGTTCACCGGCTCGCGCCAGTGCCCCCGCACGCACACGGTGGCCCGTCCGCCGGCGGCGGTGGCGATGACCGCCAGGGCCAGGCACCCGGCCAGCTCCACCGGGGTCTGTGTCTCCTCCGCGACCTCGGACGCCATGTTCCTCAGCCAGTCGGGGAGCGCGTCCACGGGGAAGGCCGGGAGCTCCCGGCGGGCGGACAGCGGTACGGGTTCGTCCCACACCGGGCCGGTGATGGTCTCGGGATCGAGCGCGTCGAACCCTTCCCACAGATCAGTGGTGCTCATGCGGCCAAGCTCCCTTCCCCGCCGTCGAGCAGCGGGCAGTGTGCGCGGTGGTCGGTGTGGTCCTGGACGAGTTGCTGCACGGCGGCGCGGCCGATCGCGGTCCGGTCGTATCCGCACCGGCACCACGAGTGGCCGGACACCTTGGCCGACCAGTCCGGCGGCGCCACGACACGCAGCCACCGCACGACCTCCATGCGGCCCGTGGGCGTGTGCGGGTCACGGCGGACAGGCTTGGAAGGACGGCCTGCGGCCGACGACTTCCCGGCAACGACCGCACGCCCGGCACGGAGCAGCGTCGGGGGCGCGGCCGGGGCGCCGTCGAGGGTGAGCTGTTCGAGGTCCAGCAGGGCGCTCATGCCGCCCTCCCCAGACCGTTGGCGACGGCCCGTGCCGCGTACTGCTCGGGGACACCGACCGAGACGGCGACGCTGATGATGTGCGAGCCGAGGACGTCCAGTCCGCAGGGTCCGGGGCACTGCGCGTGCTGCCGGGCCAGGAACTGCGCCACGCCGAACGCCTGCGATCCGGCCCCGGATTCGCTGCGGGCGCGGATCAGGGCCGTGCCCCGCTCCAGCCCGGTACGGATGTAGCGCTCGGTGTGCCGGCATCCGGTGGCCACCGAGGAATCCCACACGGCGCGCTCCGGGGGTGAAGAGACCACCTCCCCTCGGGCGGGGGTGGTCTCTTCCTTCTCGACCAGCGCGCGGATGGCAGACGGCAGGGGCGTCATCGTGCCGGTACCGGGGCCGAGCCAACGGGCGTACTGCATAAGGGACTTGATGTCCACACCGGGCCGCACGTTGTTGGCGGACCGCATGGCACCGAGGTAGATCCAGTGCTCCCCACGCGTCGTGGGCACAGTCCGGGTGGCTGGCAGACTCTCCCGCGCCCACAGGACCGCTTCAGGGCTGTCGAGGTCCACGACGGTCAGCCCGGCACCGCCAGGGTGGTAGGCGACCGCCCGCGCCTCACGCCACGCGCCGGCCCACGGCGGGGAGGTAAGCACGATGGTGTCGGTGGTCGCGGCGGCCCACCCGTGGCACGGAGCCGAGCAGACACACGACCCAGCGCGCTTCATGTGCGGCCGGTCGCCACACGCCGAACCGGCGCACGTCGGGCAGTTCCCGAACGGGAGCTTCCCCGCCCGCAGCGGGAGGACCGGCACGCCCACGGCGGCGAGGTTGAGCGCGGTTCGCAGGTACTCGCTCATGCCGGTACTCCGTCCTGCGGAGGCAGTCCGGCCAGGACGCGCTCACGCCACTTGAGTGCGTAGTCGATGCAGTTGGCGCAGTTCTTGTGCGTGTGGTCGGGCATGGGTGGGCGTTTGCGGGCGTGGTAGCTCCAGGCCAGGGAGTCGGCGGTGGCCATGAGGTGCCCGACCTTCTCCAGCCCGAGGGTTTTGAAGCCGAAGCCGTGCAGCTTGATGCCGTGGGCGGCGAGAGCGGTGACGATCTCGGCGCCTTCGCGGGTGGACTGGCGGCGGCAGACCGAGCCGAGCCCGACGAGCGGTTCCGCCGTGAGGTCGATACCGGCCCGGTCGTACAGGTCCACGCAGTTCTCGTAGTCCTGGAGCTCCCAGCCCTGCAACACGGGAATGATCGGCAACTCCGGTGCAAGCGAACGCAGTTCCAGGTAGTTCGCGACCGTCCGGCGCTGATGCTCGGCCACACTCAGACCGGTGCCGGCGAAGACGTTCGGTCCGGCCTTGCCACCGTGGATGATGAGCGGTTCACACATCCAGTCCTGCGGGGCCGCCCAGTCGAACGGTCCGACGTGCTCCCAGATCCGCCGCAGATCCCCCACGTACTGCCGGGGGCTGCGGGTCCAGCGGCCGTTCTTCTGGAGCTCCCAGAAACCACCGGAGTCCACCGCGTACGGGCCGAGGGCTTCAGGCAGCTTGACCGCTTCCACGAAGTGCTCCGACTTCAGGAACAGGGGCACATCGGTGAGCTTCACCCAGTGGCGTTTGTGGGTGGTCAGGTAGAACCTCACGCCGCCACCCCCGCGCCTGCCGGGAGCTCCCGCAGCGAGAGCCGGAACGCGCGGCCGATGAACTCGGTGTACGCGGGCGGCAAAGCCTCGCGCAGGTTGAAGTGGTCGCTGGACCAGTCGATGCCCTTGGCCCAACGGATCTCTTCGGTGGTGGCCTTGCCCCCGCCCTTGCCGTACGCGGCGACATACGGGCCGTCGCGGTAGACACCGTGACGCCACCCACGTACGTAGCCACGGTGCGCGGGGTGGGCCGGCCGTGCGGTGGCCCACCCCCCAAGCTCGAAGTACCGATGCATGAGCACCCCGAGCCCGAACATCTCCCCGCACAGGCGCAGGTCCTTGCGGACCCCGGAGCCGGCCACGTTCTCCATCACGTACGGGCGGCCAGTCGTTTCGAGCGCGCCGCGGGTCGGTGCGATCAGCTTCGGGTACTGCCGTCCGATGGCCTTGTTGCGGGCCGCGTTGGTGCCCTTGGCCGGGGCGCCCTCTCCCTGGCAGGGAGGTGAGGTGTGGATGAAGTCGAACTCGTGGCCGTGGGCGCGGATGAACTCGATCGCGTCACCCTGCACGAAGCGGTCACCGCAGTAGTCGGGCATCGGCCGGACGTCCACGCCGGTGACGTGGAAACCGGCCCGCTGGTAGCCGCGAGCGGCACCACCGATGCAGCAGAACGCGTCCAGCACCCGCCACACGCGAGGTCGCCGGATCGGGACAGGTTGAGTCATGCTGGAGACCTCCATAGGTCTGTTGGGGACCGGAGAGACCGGGGCGACCGCGCATCTTTTGCCGAGAGGGGCGGTCGCCCCGGCGTCATTTGCCCTTCGGGCGGGCGAGCTTGAGCGTGAGTCCGCCGATGCCGAGCGGCCCCGCGGCGCCCGCGATGGCGGCGGCCGTGTGGGCGGCGTACTCGATCAGCGCGAGGACCGCGGCGATCGTGCCGAGCAGCCCGAGCGCGCACGCGCCGGTGATGACGATCGGGATCAGGTAGGTCCGTGCCGGGCGCCCGGTGGGCGGTGTGGTGGTGACGATGACGATGGGCTGGCCGGTGGTCTGAGCGTGGTGGTAGAGGTCGGCGGGGATGTGTGGGGCGAGGGTGCCCGGCGGTTCGCGGTCGTTCATGACGTGCCCCTTTCCGGGTACGGGCGGGCCCCGCCGGAAGGTGTTCCGGCGGGGCCCGTTGGTGACGGTGTGTGGTCGTAGTGGGGTGCGTTACTGGGTAGTGGCCAGTGGGGTCCCCAGTAGAAAAGCCCTTGTGAGCCCCTGTAGCGGCCTACTGGGGTGCTGTACCGGGTAGTGGGGTGCCGCCCCACTACCCGGTACTCAGTAGCCGTGTGTGGCCGTTTCAGGCGTGGTCGGGGTGGACGTAGACGGAGTGCGGTCCGTTGTCCCGGTAGACCAGCTCCCCGCGCTCGACCGCGCTCCGCAGTGCGGCGCGAACGGTCTTGCGGTCCTTGCGGACCATGTCCGCGACGGCGGACGGCTTCATGCCCGACGCCCCCGCGGACTCGATCGCGTCGACCGCCTGCGCGAGCCATGCCGGACCGCTGTCCGAGCTGTCCTCGTCGCGCAGGGCGGACAGGTTCAGCCCGGTCGCGGCCGGCGGCTGGCTCCCGATGTTCGGTTCGGGGGTGTTGCCGAGGTGGGCGTCGACTTCTTCCATGAACGCCCGTACCGCCGCTTCCTCGTCCACCGTGCCCGTGTCGGCCCCGCCCGTGTCGCGCAGGGCCGACAGGTCCAGCCCGCCACCGCTCGTAGACGCTGTCGGCGCCGCTCCGGTCGACGCGGGGTTGGGGTTGAGGTGGTCGCGCATCCACGCGGTGCGGGTGGTGTCCCAGCGTCGTGCGTAGGCGGGTCCGGCGGCTTGTGCCGAGGGGGTGTCGAGTACGGGGTGGCGGTCGCTGGTGGCGGCGACGATGTCGCGGATCTGGTTGGGCAGGATCCGCCAGTTCTTGAACAGCGCCGCGGGTGACTCGGGGGTGCCCATGAACCCGGATCCCTTGTACGGGGCCTGGTCCACCCTGAGTCCGCGGGACCCGGGGAACAGCTTGGCCAGGTCCATGCCCTCGGTCTCGCCCCCGGTGAGCGCGACGCGCACCTTGGCTTCGCGTCGGATCATGAGGTTGCCGAGGACGGACCCGGTGGCACCGAGCGCGGTCAGCACCGTGCGGATGCCCATGGCGCGGGCAATGCGGATGACTTCGAGGATCTTCGCGGCGAGCTTCCGCATCTGGGGGTCGTTGCTCGCCAGGATCTCCGCACCCTCGTCAATCACCAGCATGACCTGCGGAATCGCCGAACTGATCGGCAGGAGATCGGTGTTGGCCTGCGAGAGGAGGTCCTGGTAGGCCATCTTGCGGTGCTTGGCCACCTTCACCGCCGCATCCAGCATGAGCACGGCTTCGTCGTAGGTTCCGGCGAGCCAGTCCACACCCGGCCGCATCCCGCTCGTGGTCTGCCCGGTGGAGTCGAGCGCGGGACGGACCCAGGGCAGGCCGGCCGACCCGGCGTTCAGGTCGATCACCCACGTCAGAATGTCCGTCGAGCGGGCGAAGCCGGCGAGGATGACGTGGACCATGTTCGTCTTGCCCGACCCCGTCGGCCCGACCACCAGAGCGCACTGCTCGCGCAGGTAGGCGCAGATCTCTTCGGCGTTGGTGCGGTAGCCCCACGGCAAGCCCGTGTAGATGGACAGCGGCCCGTAGTCGGTGGGGTAGTCGAGTTTCGCGGACAGGACATCGGCGGTGGTGACGTCGATCAGGACGCGGCCCTGGTGGATGCCGGGGCCGGCGGTGGCGGTGCAGCCGTGCGGCAGCCTCGCGTCCGCGCTGAGCTTGGCGGACTCCTTCGCGATCCGATCGTACGTCGTTCCCCCGGCGGGGAGTTCGGCGTCGATCGTGAACCCGGTACCGGTCGGCCACATCTCGACCGCGAGCACGCGCAGGGTGATCCCGCAGACGCGCTGAATCCGGTCGACCCACTCCGCTGCGATAGCACGCCGGTCCGCGGACAGCTCCGCTGCGACCTGGCGGGCCGCCGCGGCCAGCGCCTCTTCCTCGCGTGCCTCTTCGTACAGGCCGGCGGTGCGGGCGGCGGCGCCCATGCCGATCCCGATCGTGGCGAGCGAGCCAAGAGCGGTCCAGGTCAGCGGGCCGGTGGTCATGGCCCACGTGGTCCACCCGGCGCCGACGAGCCAGGATGCGGCGCGGGTGGCGATCGTGCGCCCCGCGTTCCGCACCCGGAGCCCTGCGATCGTGTGTCCGAGCGCCCCGGCGACACCGGCCGTGAGTGCCCAGCCGGGCGGCATGCCGGTGGCGGCTCCGGTGGTGGCGACGGCGAACGCCCCGGTGGTGGCGGACAGGGCGCCGGTCACCGGTCCGTGGCCGGCGGCCCAGTCCCACACCGGCCCCGTGCTGTCCTGCTGCTTCTTCGGGGTCTTGTTGCTGGTGGTGGTGTTGGTGGTCATCAGACGTTCCAGCCCTTCTCGGCTTCGGGGCCGTTGCGGGGGTCCTCGTGGCGGGCGATGTCCTGCTCGTGGGCCTGGCGGAAGAGCGGTCCGAGGTCACCGGCTGTGTTCACGGCGTGCATGAGGACCTGGAAGAGGTCGTCGAATCCGTCCGCCACGGTCTTCTCCAGCGGGAACTCGCTGTCGGAGCGCTCGGCGAGGATGCGGAAGGTGTTGGCCACGCAGGTCAGGGCCTCGGGCAGGTTCTCGACCATGGCCAGGATCTCCATGGCGTCGTCGGGGGCGTAGGAGCGGGCGGCGTTCTCCATCTCGGACGCGGCCTCTTCGAACCGGAATCCAGACACGTTCACTACCTCCGGGAATGCGGCGGGAATGCCGGGGATGAGCTGTGCGGGACGCTGGACGCGGTCCCCGATCACGTCGTCTTCGCTGCTGGCCGCGGCGTCGAGTGCGGCCTCTTCCTCTGCCAGCGCTTCACGGATCGCGTGGTCACGGGCGTCGCGGTCCGTGCGGGCGGCGCCGGTCATGCGCCGGTACAGGTGCCGGCCGGGGTGCATCAGCCAGCGCCAGCCGAGCTTGCGGCCCAGCGGGGTGGTGAGCATGCCGAGCACACCCAGCGGCGCGGCCAGGGCGGCGGCGAGCATGCGGCGGCCGTGCATCCGCAGCGCGGAACGGCGCAGGGCCGAACGCGCCCGGCGGCGGGCCTTGGCCTTGCGGAGCGCGTCGCGCTTGCCGTCGACCTTCTGCTGAGCGTTCCGGTCACGCGCCGCACGCACCGCGCGGACCGCCGCGTCACGCATCCGCCCGGCACGGCCTATGCCCTTGGACACGGCGCGGCCGATGCCGCCCTTCGATACCGAACGCGCCGTCCTGGCCGCCGCTTTGGCGGCGCGGCGGGCATCCGCCACCTTCCGCCGGGCGTCGGTGGCCTGCGTACGGGCAGCGGCACGCGTCGGCGCCTGCTGCTTCTGAGCTTGCCGAAGCGCCTTGACCTGCCCCAACCGCCCTGCCGACGTACGGCCGGAGCCGAGCGGAGAACGCCCCGCGCGGCCACCGGCAGACGCCCCGGCGGCGTGCTTTCCCTTGCCCGTACGGGACTTGGGACCCGCGGCGATTCCGCCGGAACGGGACATCAGCCCAGACGTCTTGCCGCGGCCACCGCCCGCGCCCGGACTTCCGGCGCGGCGGGACTGCGCGGGAACGCCACCGAGCCCGCCGGCACCGGTCCGGCGCGGCGTCGCACCGGACGCCGATCCCGCCTTGCGCCGCAACTGGTTGGCCTTGCGGCCGGTGCGGGACTGGCGAGCGGTGCGGGTGGCGGCGACGGTGCCGAGCACGGCGGCGCCGGTGGCAGCGACTGCTGCCGCCATCGGCCCGCCGGTGAGTGCGGCGGTGGCGATCAGGCCGGCGGTGGAGTTGGCGCCGGTCATCGCGAGCGGCACCACCGGCCAACCACCGGCCGTGTGTCCGCTCTGGTCGGCAGCCGGTGCCGGGGCGGGGGTCGTTTCGGGTGTCTTGTCGCTGGTGGGAGGGGGTGCAGCCGCAGGGGCTGCTACCGCTTCCGTACTCGTATCCGTCATGCTTGGGGCACTCCTTTTGGGGAGACAGGAGGCCCGACCGATTGCTGTGGAGGTAGGCGGTCGGGCCTCGGTGAACTGATGGGTCAGACCTGGTTGGGTTCGAGGGAGAAGAAGACGACGTTCGCCCGGTGCAGAGCCGGGGCGGAGCCGGTCAGCTCCGCGTACAGGGCGTTGAAGGCGTCCACGCGGGTCGCCCCGGCGGGCGGGGTGTAACTGCCGCTGGACGTGGCCGAAGCAAGACCCGGCTTCTCCACCGTCAGAACGAAGAAATGGCTTCCCTGCGATCGCGCGTGCGGCTGGCTGGTCACGATGAATCTCCTGGATGTTGAGGCGTTCAGGCGGCGCGCTGATCAGTTGGGGTACGCGCAGGGGACGCACATGCCGAGCGAGGGCGGGATGCAGTACCCGGCGTCCGTGCGGCAGTTGGGGCAGGTACGGCGCGCGAGCATCGCCTTGGCGAGCGCCGCGGCGCGGCCCGGCGTCATCGGCCGGACCGGCTTGGCCCGGTCGCGGCGGTAGAGGTAGGCGACCCGGATCGGCGGCCGGCCGGGGCGGCGGTAGCGGTTGGAGAACCACATGATCTGGATGGCGTCCTGCCCGCCGGGCCGAAGCCCGTCGGCGCGGAGCTGACGGCGCGTCGCGTAGCCGTCCGGGGCCATCCGGAAAGGGAAAGTCGGCATGCCGAAGCGGTCGCCGTCCGGGTCGAAGAACCGGGCGGACATCAGTGTTCGCCCCCGACAGCTACGAGGTGCGGGTGGTGCGAGTCGCTGGTCTCGCGTACGGCGAGGATCTGCTTGCGCGCCCACGACTCGCTCATGCCGTACGCCTCACCCAGCGCGCGGGCACTGAGCGGGCGGCCCGCCTGTGCGGACTCGGCGTACGTACGGCGTGCGTCCTGCCGCGTCCGCTCCAGCTCCGCTTCCTCGAACTGGGCCTGCCGCGCGTCCTCTTCCTGCGCGCCCGGCTCCGGTGTGCGGACAGCGTGCGGGCCGTGCGGATCCTCACCCCGCACACCGTCCACACCCTCCCCTACCAGGGCGGATACGGTCGGCACCGCAGGCACCTTCATGCCCGAAGCCGGGCTGACCGGGCCCACGTGGAGAGCAGGGGCGGGGGTGTGCGGACGGTGTGCGGACTCATCCGCACGCCCCGCATCCGCCGGTTCGCTCACGGTCGTCGGACGGTGGTGAAGCACCTTCGCGACCAGGTCCGAACCGAAGAAGATCGCACCGACCGGGAGGCTGGTGGCCAGGAGTACGAGCGGGTAGTAGGCGTACGGCTGGTCGGCCAGCGCGCCCCAGTTGACCGATTCCCCGTGCAGCTCGGGGATCGCGCCGTGGGTGAAGTTCAGGATCAGCGACGCCAGGGTGTAGCCACCCAGGACCCACAGCGCGACCGTCTTGTCACGGCCCACAAGAACCAGCGTCGCAACGAGCGCGAGAGCCATCAGGCCGTCGACCACGAACGGATAGAGCGTGGCGGCGGTAGTGTCCATCCCCAGCGCACGGGCCACGTCGTAGAGCGCGTTCCACGAGACGCGGAACGCCATGCCGACCACGCCGATCAGCGCGACCACCAGCAGGATCTTGGGCTTGTCGATGCTCTTCATGCCGCACCCCCGTCCGTGGCGGGCGCGTCGCTGTAGCCGTGCAGGTGCACGTCCGCACCGCAGTAGGCGATCGATGCCGTGAGCGACCGCGTGTGACCACTGGTGTGGACGCTGTGCGTGACGCTGTCCGGCGGGATGGCCAGAGCCTCACGCCATACCTCGAAGTCCCCCAGGCCCTCGTGGAACCGCAGCGTGAGCTGGTCGGGGTAGATGCCGCACAGGTCAACGGTGGGGGCGGGCAGGTGCCCGAAGTCCACAGCCAACAGGCGCAGCACACGCAGCGGAGCGGTCAGCGCGTCGAACGTCCGTGACTCGCTCATGCCGCGGCCCTCTTCCCCGTACGCACCCGGCGGGCCGTGCGCGGCAGGGAGACGACGTTGAACAGATCCGGAGCCAGCGCCTCAATCGTCTCCGCGGCAACCGTGCTCGCACGGTCCACCAGCGTGGGGTCGTCCGCGAGGATGTCGCGCGCCGCATCCTCACGCGCGGCCCGCTCCATCTCGCTCTCACCCTCGACACCCAGCCACAACTCCAGCGGCGTACCCAGGGCAAGCTCAACGAACTCATCAGCCGTAACGGCCGTATGACCAGCAACGATGATCCTCATGGGTCGAACTCCTCGTAGACGGTGGGAACGGCCCCAAGCGGCTCCGGTGCTCGAACACCGGAGCCGCGCCGTTCATGGGTGGAGCGCCCCGGCCGGGAGTCGAACCCGGCCTTGCGACCATCGGGGCGGTAGAACGTGGTGCGCGGCCCTGAGCCGCGCCGGCCACCTTGTGCGAGAGGTGACAGCCCGTCGTACGCGATATGGATCTGCGCCTCAGTCCCGCTCTCCCGAGGAATCGCCTTCTCGGTCTCATCGCGCGGCGTGCCCGCCTTCGGGGCAGATCCGTTCTTTTGAGTCGCCCCTCCCTCAGGAGGACTCGACTGGTCTCCACTCGCCCCGACCGGTGCAGTCACGGCCGTCAAAACGCGGTGGATCACGCTATGGAGTTGTTGACCGGTCGCAGTCCGAGGACCGCAACCGATGCAGTACCTCTATTACAGGTACTGCATGAAGTTCCGTCAAGTACGTCGGCGGAACTTCTCGCTTTCGCGCCGGGACTTCCTGGCGCACCATCAGAATCGCCCCAGGTCAGGGGCGATGGTTACCCCACCCATGGACACCTTGTGTCGATCTGGCTACCGTCAAGAGATCCCAAGACGTCCCACCGGGGGTGGAGATGCCCAACGAACGCTTGCGCTCGGCGCTCTTAGCTCAGGGGCTGACCGTGCAACAACTCGCAGAGGCGATCGAGGTCAACCCGAAGACGGTTGAGCGCTGGATCACGCAGGGGAAAGTGCCGTACCGGCGTCACCAGTACGCCACCGCGTCCATGCTCAAAGTCGACGTCACAACGCTGTGGGAGGACGCACGCGCGGTCGACACCTCCGCCGACCTGAGCCGGGCAGAAATCCTCACCGTCTACCCGCACCGCCACATGGTCCCCGCCGACTTGTGGCGGGAGATGTACGGGCGCGCGTCGCACCACGTTGACGCACTCGTCTATGCCGGCCTGTGGCTCTCCGAGGATCCCAAGTTCCTCGCGCTGCTCCGGATGAAGTCGGAGGCGGGGGCACAGGTTCGCCTCATGCTCGGGGATCCCGACTGTGCTGCTGTCCAGCAGCGCGGGATAGACGAGGGTCACCGGATCATGGATGGGAAGATCCGGAACGCGCTGGTGAACTACCGGCCGCTCTTTTCGACTCACCCTGACATCGGCTTCCGGCTCCACGACGCGACGCTCTACAACTCGCTCTTCCGGGCCGACGACGAGATGTTGGTCAACACGCACGTCTACGGCATCGGCGCGTACATGGCGCCCGTCCTGCACCTGCGGCGGCTCCCCGGCGGCGGTCTCTTCGACACGTACGCGAATAGCATCGAGCAGACCTGGACAGGCGGACGCCAGGTAACGGAGCACGACATCACAGGAGCCTGAGCATGGGACGTATCGACTACCTTCACGACCCTGACGCCCCGCCGGCGAACTCGGTCGTACCGTCCGTCGTCGCTTTCGTCCAGAACGAGGCGGGTCAGGTGTTGATGATCCAGCGCTCGGACAACGGCAGGTGGGCACTGCCCGGCGGCGGGCACGACGTCGGCGAGTCCATCAGTGACACCGTGGTGCGTGAGGTGTGGGAAGAGACAGGCATCAAGGCGGAAGTCGACGGGATGTCGGGGATCTACACCGACCCCGGTCACGTGATGCTCTACGACGACGGCGAGGCACGGCAGCAGTTCAGCATCTGCTTCCGTGCCCGACCGGTCGGCGGCGAGATCCGTACGAGCGACGAGACGACTCAGGTCCGCTGGGTGGACCCGGCGGACCTGGAGTCATACGACGTCCACCCCACCATGCGGCTCCGCATCGAGCACGCGATGGAGCAGGGGCGGACGTCCCCTTACATCGGCTGACGCTGAACAGCGGCGAGACGTTCGAGGACGCGCGCCGTGCTGGCGAGGATCTCCGGTTCGGCACGGCGGATGAACGTCCCGATCAGGCTGTCGGGGCCGTAGCGACCGGCGATCTCGTTCACGCGGTCCACGGGGTTCGTCGGCGTCCCGTCCGGGGTCGTGTTCATGTCGCAGTAGCAGAGCGCGTCAGCTAGGTGCGGGAGCTCCCGCGGGAACTCCTCTTCAAGCTCCTCGCGCATCCCGCGTGCTTCCGCTTCCATCCAGGCGCATGAGTGGTGCGCGACCAGCCGCACGAGACGCCCATCGGCTTGGGCCACGTCGCGCAAGTACCGGGCGCCGTCGAGCGGGTGAAAGCCAGTCTTGGCGAGGTCGGGCGAATACCCGACGTCGTGGAGAACTGCGGCGGCCTCCATCAAGTCCGCATCGGCACCGAGGATCGGGGCCAGCGATCGGGACCGTTCCGCCACCCCCTGAGAATGGGCCCAACGGCGCGGCAGCGGTTCGGCCAGCAAGGATTCAGCGATCGGGTAGGCCCACTCGACCAGTCCAGTAGTGCTCAAGATTGGGAACGCTCCTCTCGGCTTGGCAACGCTCGTACCGTCCGCACCTTGCCTTGCCCGCCCTCGGACAGCAGGCCGGCAGTTTCCAGCTTGTCCAGCACCTTGCTCACGGTCGGCCGCGATACGCCGAACTGCGCACTCAGCGTGGACGCGCTCGGAAACTCCGATCCAACGCCCACCTGCTCGACCAACGCCGCGATGCGCTCGACCAGCGGCCGACGGTCTTCGTGGCTTCCCTTGATGACCCTCCAGCGGGCGCCCGGTACCGACTCGGCTACTCCTTCATCACGCAAGACGTGGAAGGCCCGGAGCGCCAGACCGCGCGAGACGTCATAGTCACGCATGACATCCGCCAGCCTCGGCAGCTCCGTCATGCTCGGATCCTTCGCGATCTCAACCTTCAGTGCTTCTGCGATCTGCAAGAAGGTCCCGCGAGGACTTGCCTGCTGCGACACTCGTTCTCCCTCTTCCGGCCCCTGCCGTCGCACCCCAGCGTCCCACGGTCACGGCTCCTGAGGAGAGCGGTCAACGCTGGCGGCAGGGGTCACGACTGCTCAGGAACTGTTCCCAGCCGGCCACCCTTATCGTTCCACCAGGAAAAACGACCGCCGACCGTGACAAATTTCTGGAATTCTCTCAGCGTTTCCGGTGAGGCTTGACGAAGTAGATCTAAGCCCACGTAGGACAGGATATGGGGACTAAGCGCTACCCCTACGGACTCAACTGCCGAACCATCGAAATCGATGTCAATATTATGAAGGGACCTCGGCCATCGAAGTTCGACGGCCATGACCCGGGCGAACTCTCCGAGAGCCTCGGAAAGCGCCTGCATGTCCATCGATTCACGCAAGCCTTCCGTTGTGCTGCTCCGGATTCGAGTCTTGCTTCCGGGAGAAGTAAACTCGATCCCTTCAATTCCGTACCGATCAAGGCGGGGCTCAATCTCGAACCAGCGGGGAGCGATGCCCATTTCCTTGCGGTGAGAAATCTTACGCCGGTCATCGACAAATTTGAAGTCAACTGCACCACAACGTAGGTGCAGATGGAAGTCCACGACCTCCCAATAGGGAGGGCCATCAAGGTCATCGAACAAGTCAGGCTGAATTTGATCGACTGCCGCCCCGCGTGCAGTTATGCGGTCCAAGTTGGCATTCACCAGTAGATTCAGGTTCATACTCCCGCGCCAGTGTTCTAGTTCCTGCAAGTGCCCAATCGATAGGTTCTCGCCAAGATTCCTCCAAAAGTCGTTGTTAGCCACGTCTTCCAGGGAGAGCAGGAAAGGAAGAATCTGCGTCAACTCTCCAGACGACAAAGCTGCTGCTGTTTCGTGAGTACCCGGAAAGCGCTCCGCGTCACCGCCCTGACTGACCCACATGACTTGCATGACGCGCTCGATACGGGAAGAGAAAGCCGGTGAGAGGTAGTCATTCATGGATCTGACGCTAGCTGAAACCTCCGGCCCATCGAGCCTCAATAGCGCAGCGTCAGCATGTGAGACAGCTCGTTGAACCTCTGCGGCAGAATTGCCGATCAAATACCCCTTCCCTCCTTGCAACAAGGACGCCTTAAGCATTTGCGTTACAGGGGTTTGGGAATCCTCTCTGGCAATAGCTTCTAGCGCGGCGGTGCTTGACAGGAGACAGTCGTCGTACTGATAAGCCAAAGATTCAGGATCACTACCGGAGGGGCGCGCCCCATCGGAAATAGCGATGAATGCTGGCGACTCTTCATGCAGACTCTTCAAGTCCCTTCGAATCAGCGGCGCATCGACACTAAACCTCAGATAGATATCCCGCGTGGGTCGCTGATTTCCGGAGCCCCAAGTTAACACAAAGTCTGGAATGAACGTGTGATTGAAGTAGTCAGTAGCCTTGATCTCAGTCTTAGGATCCAAAGACTGTAGTTCCTTGGCAACTACATGCTTAACATCTCGCATGGCTGCCTCTGGGGAGGTCTGGTGCAGCGCATTCTGAATCTGAGCATCAATCGTCTGCATTACTCAAAGCCCCTTTGTGACGAAAGAGCGAATATGACCCAGATACTCACGTTTCATCATCAGCTCTTCTTGCCGTTCCGATAAGACAATGAGCCAGAGTCTCCCAGCTAGGAGTTTACCGATTTCTGGATCATACTCCTCCTCGCCAAGCTTCTCGGGATAATCGGCCACCGCCTCTTGGATCATGGCCTCATCGCATAGTTTCGTCCATGCGCCCATCGCGAACGGATGCCACGTTATCCACATGAATTCACATTCTTTATCCAGGCCGTCTTTGATCATTTTAGCTGTGGCCGAGTAGCAGTCGGTCAAGTATTCGCGATACTTCGGCCCTTGGTTGTCACTCGTGTAAGCCTTGATTTCCGCATAGAACGGATTCTTCTTCTTATTCTCAAAATAGCCAGCCACATCCCAGGATTCATGCTTCCCGTTCAATAGCGTCAACGTGGTCATCTGGTGCGCTTCGTAGACAATCCAGGGAGCGCTCACTCGCGTAGTGCTCTCCAGCCACGCCTGCGCGAAGTAGGCGCCCTCACGGCCCCGTTCCTGTTGCTGCTCCCCTGCCACCATGGGAGAAGTATGGCGAGGCTGGCTTCGGTGCCACCAGGGTGACCTCGTGTTTACTTTGGGTGATGCTTGGGCCAACGATTGCTTATTTCGTTGCGGCGCTCGAAGGGCACACACACTGAGGGTCTCAATCGGGGTCTCATTCACCTCCGTCCGGATCCGTTCAGGCCCGTTCACGCCCTGCCCCGGAGTACTGAAATGAACGAGTCTGAACAGCCCCGCCTAAGCCTTTGACCAGCAGGAACAGACCTCGAAAGCGAGTGTGGCGTAACCCGTCACCGTGGGTTCAAATCCCACCGCTACCGCTGGTAGAACGAAGGGGCGGACCTCACGAGGTCCGCCCCTTCGCGTTGCCCGGCACGGGAAGGCGACGGATCCGGCCCTCCCTCGGGCAGGGATGCCAACAGGAAGACCGCTTCACCCTAATTTTGCCTGTTATGACCACGTCGGCCCACGGCGTCCGCCGTGGGATCAGGGCCCGGTCTCTTCGCGAAGAGACCGGGCCCTGAGGTGTTACGTGTGGTCGCGCTGTCCGGCTACGGGAAGTTGATCACGTTCGACGGGACCGTCGACGTGCCCGATGTCGGTGATCCGATGCTGTTGATCACGTGGTTGTACTGGCCCATGCCGCCGAGCGAGACGACCAGGATGTTGTGGAACTTCACCCCTGGTTTCACCGGCGCCTGGAAGCCGTGTTCCTGACGGATGTTCGGGTCGGACGTGTAGTTGCAGTAGCTGCCCATCGCCCAGCCCTCATGGGTGACGACCGAGTCGTCCACCTTGTAGCCGGCGTAGCCCTGGATGCTGCCGTTCTGGATGGCGGCCTGGTTGGGGGCGTCGTACGCCTTCTCGTTCTGGAAGAAGATCGTCCGGCCCCGCTCACCGCTCCACCGCACGTCGTACTTGTTGAAGTGTTCGACGAACAGTCCGGTCGCCAGCACGTCGTCGCCGTTCACCTGGAGGCCGTAGTCGGCACGGTTGGTCTCCCAGCCGACGCCGTCACCGTGGTCGGCCCGCCAGATCCAGGTGTGGTCGATGATCGTGTCGTCGCTGTTGACGACCATGCTGGTGGTGGCCTTGCCGGGGCCCGCTCCGCCGATGCGGATGAAGACGTCCTGGACGGTCGTCGGGTTGGCGGAGTGGTCGGCCGACGCGTTCTGCGGTCCGACCTCCAGCAGCGTCGGGGAGTTGACCGGTCCCGCGTCGATCAGGAAGCCGGCCAGCTTCACGCCGTCGACGTCGGCGACCTTCATCGCGGTCACCCCGTTGTCCGGGATGATCGTGGCGTAGCCGAGGCCGAGGACCACGGTGTTCGCCCGGTTGACGTTGATGGACTGGTCGATGTGGTAGATGCCCGGGGTGAAGAGCAGGTGCAGGCCCTGGGCGAGCGCGGCGTTGATCGTGGCCGCCGTGGCGCCCGGCTTGACCACGTAGAACTGGTCGAGCGGGAGGGACTCGCCCTGCGGGGTGCCGTTCCAGGAGACGCCGCGCGCGTTGGTGCGCTTGGCCGGGACGAAGAC
Organism: Streptomyces sp. S4.7; assembly: GCF_010384365.1. NCBI lineage: Bacteria > Bacillati > Actinomycetota > Actinomycetes > Kitasatosporales > Streptomycetaceae > Streptomyces > Streptomyces sp. S4.7. Next base: position 3,619,662 of record NZ_CP048397.1, read on the forward strand.
CTTGTACGTGTTGCCGTCCAGGTAGAGGAACGGCTTCTCGCGAGAGGTCGGGGTGTTGTTCAGCGTCGTGTACGGGGGGTTCGGGAAGGACTGCGCGGGTGCGCCCTCGACCCCGGAGAATGCCATGTTCCAGACGCCGTTGCCCCAGCCGCCGATGGCGCTGTCGCGGGTGTACCACTGCTGCTGGGAGTAGGGCGTGATGGTGCCGTCGACCTTGCTGTCGGCGATGTAGCCGCCGCTGGCCCAGCCGTATCCGTTCGGCGCGAGGTTCAGCCCGCCCTTGACGTGCATACGGCGGAACGGCGCCGCCTGCGCGACCGCCCAGCGGTTGCTGCCGCTGACCGGGTTGAGCGCGAGGTTCTCGGCCGAGCGCCAGAAGTTCTGTGTGGCGTTGCCGTTGAACCAGCCGGCGTCGACGGTCACGTCACCGTTGATGTTCGTGTCGTCGGGCTTCAGGCCGAGACCGGAGATCGAGGTGTAGAAGCCGAGTTGGGCGTTGAGGTTGTTGTACGTGCCCGGCCTGAAGAGCAGTTGGTAGCGGCCGGTGCCGAACTGGGCCGACTCCTGCTGCTGGAAGATCTGGTCGAGCGTGCCCTGGATGTTGGGCGTCGAGGGGTCGAAGACCTTGACGTTGGGACCGAGGTCGCCACCGCCCTGGATCGGACCGCCGGGGCCGCCGCTCTCGCCGTAGACCTGGAACTCCCAGAGTGAGTAGCCGTACTGGGTGGCACGGGTGGTGCCGGTCAGCCGTACGTAGCGGGCGTCGCCCGAGATGTTCAGCGTCTCGTTGCCACCGGGGCCGGTGGTGGTGGAGTACGCGCTGGTCCAGGTGGTGCCGTTCGTGGAGAGCTCGATCCGGTACGCCTTGGCGTACGCGGTCTCCCAGCGCAGCACGACCTGGTTGACCGCGACCGTGGAGCCGAGGTCGATCCGGATCCACTGCGGGTCGGCGGCGGCGCTCGACCAGCGGGTGCCGTTGTCGCCGTCGACCGCGGCAGCGGCGGGCGTGCCGCCGTTCTCCGTGCTGGAGACGGTCACCGGCTTGCCCTGGGAGAGCAGGGTCGGGGCGGCGCTCGCGGCGGTGGTGCCGGGGATGAGCATCAGCAGGGAGGCGACCAGGGTGGCGGCGACGGACGCGGCGATGCCGCGGCGGCGCGCCGACGCGGGTCTCCTGAACACCGGTACAACGGACAGCGGAGCGTGCATGGGCAGGTCTCCTGAAGTCTCGGACGACGAGGGGGAGTTCGGGACGCACACGGAGAGATCGGGCAGAACCCGGAGAGCGCTCTCTCGCTACGGCAGATGGTTCTCCCGTGTTTCGTACACGTCAAGAGTTGTGCACGCACCGGCCTTCACCGACCGCCGTCCGATCAACAACTGGCCGACTCGGCGGGGCATTTACCCAGGTTCGCGATGTATCTTGCGGAGTGTCCGTTCAGATCCTGATGGTGCGGCCCGGGCACACGTCCCGCACAACACCTCGATCGAGTTGTGGCGACGAGGTGTCGATGTGGTGTGGCCAGAAGCGGTCACGCAGGTGATCGAAATCGTTCTCCGAAGCGGCCCATTCATGCGGTTAGACTCACGCGATCGCACTGGGGACGGCAGGGGAGGCAGCGCTGATGGTGCAAACGAAGAAGCTCGTGCTCTATCTGGTCATTGTCTTCGTGCTGTATACGATCATCACCTCACCCGAACGGTCCGCCGATCTCGTCCAGGTGGGGTTCGAGGGCATAGCCAGCGCGGCCGAGGGTGTCGGCGAGTTCATGACCGAGCTCGTACAGTAGCCACGGCAGTCAGCAGCCGCGGCAGCCACGGCCGAAGGCGCCGTGACCGCGCCAACGGACGCCGACGGCGCCGACCTCCGAGCGGTCCGCCGCCGCTCACCCCCCAGCCCTCCGCGCCCCCGGGAGACCGCCTTGATCCGCCACCTGGTCCTCTTCAAGCTCAACGAGGGCGTCTCCCGCGACGAGCCGCGGGTGGTCGCCGGCGCGCGGGCCTTCGCGGAGCTCGGCGGCACGATCCCGGAGCTGGAGTACTGGGAGTGCGGCTGGAACATCAGCGACCGGCCGATCGCCCATGACTTCGCCATCAACTCGGCGGTCGCCGACGCCGACGCGCTGACCCGTTATTTGGAGCACCCCGACCATCAGGCGGGCGTCGGACAGTGGCGGGAATTCGCCACCTGGGTGATCGCCGACTACGAGTTCTGATCGATTCCGACCGGATTTCGAGCCTCTGGCTCCGCCGACTCTCCCCCGCGGCCCTCCCACCGCGCTCCCGGCCCCACGCCTCATCGGTGTGGGGCTTTTCGGGTATGGGCGGCACATCCTCGTCAACACGGAGTTTTCTGGTGCTTGCACACAGTGGGCATGTCTTGTGATGCTATGACCGCTTTTGACGGATGAGTTGACCGTAGTTGACCGCAAAGGGGTGGCGTGACCGTGCCGGCCAGTACAACGCCTCAAATGCCGCCCCAGAGCGAACCCCGAGCCGCGCCCCAGGCCGGAAGCGGCTCCGGGAACCGGGCCGAGGCCCCCCTCGCCGAGCCCCCGAGTCCCGCCGAGCCACCCAGGCTCGTCGAGACCCCGAGCGAGACCGAGCCGAGACCGTCGACACCGCAGACGCGGGGCGCCGACACCAGGGCGCTGACGCAGCTCCTCTTCTCGCAGATCAAGGATCTGGAACGCGGCACCGCCGAGCACACCCGGGTCCGCAGCGCGCTCATCGAGGCGAATCTGCCGCTCGTGCGGTACGCCGCCGCCCGCTTCCGCAGCCGTAACGAGCCGATGGAGGACGTCGTCCAGGTCGGCACGATCGGCCTGATCAACGCGATCGACCGGTTCGACCCGGACCGCGGCGTACAGTTCCCGACCTTCGCGATGCCCACCGTCGTCGGCGAGATCAAACGCTACTTCCGCGACAACGTGCGCACCGTCCACGTACCGCGCCGGCTGCACGAGCTGTGGGTGCAGGTCACCGGCGCCACCGAGGACCTGACGACGGCTCACGGCCGCTCTCCCACCTCCGCCGAGATCGCCGAACGGCTGAAGATCTCCGAGGAGGAGGTCCTCGCCTGCATCGAGGCGGGCCGGTCGTACCACGCGACGTCACTGGAGGCCGCCCAGGAGGGCGACGGTCTGCCCGGCCTGCTCGACCGGCTCGGCTACGAGGACCCGGCGCTCGCCGGTGTCGAGCACCGCGATCTGGTCCGGCATCTGCTCGTACAACTGCCGGAGCGGGAACAGCGCATCCTGATGCTGCGCTACTACAACAACCTGACGCAGTCACAGATCAGCCAGGAACTCGGCGTCTCCCAGATGCATGTGTCCAGGCTCCTGGCGCGAAGCTTCGCGCGTTTGCGATCCGCAAACAGGATCGAGGCGTAACTCTTCCGGGTAGTAACCCCGCAGCGCCTCCAGCAGCAGCAAATTCGCATACCCCCATATTCCGGTGCAGATATGTCGACTTGGCGCTACAGCGTGTTGACGACATGTGACATTCTGCTGGAACCGCGTTTGCCGCAGCCCCACCTCCGGTATTCAGGTGGAGGCTGCGTTCCTTCGACGGGAGCGGCCACCGCGACCGTCAGCGACCTCAAGGGGGTGGCATGTCCGTAGAACAGGGCAGCTCGAAGGTGCTCACGCTCAACAAGAGCGAGCAGACACCGGAGGCGCCGGATGCTCTCGACCGTGCGGCCGAACCGCGCGTGTCCCAGCCGGAAGCCATCGACACCCGCACTCTGTCCCGCTCCCTGTTCCTGCGGCTCGCCGTACTCGACCAGGACAGCCCGGAGCGCACCTACGTACGTGACACCCTCATCGAGCTGAACCTGCCTCTGGTGCGTTACGCGGCGGCCCGGTTCCGCAGCCGCAACGAGCCGATGGAGGACATCGTCCAGGTCGGCACGATCGGCCTCATCAAGGCGATCGACCGCTTCGACTGCGAACGGGGCGTGGAATTCCCCACGTTCGCGATGCCGACCGTCGTCGGCGAGATCAAGCGCTTCTTCCGCGACACGTCGTGGTCGGTGCGCGTGCCCCGCCGGCTCCAGGAGTTGCGGCTCGCGCTCACGAAGGCCAGTGACGAGCTGGCGCAGAAGCTGGACCGCTCACCGACCGTCCCCGAACTCGCCCTGGTGCTGGGCGTGTCGGAGGAGGACGTGGTCGACGGCCTCGCGGTCGGGAACGCGTACACGGCCTCCTCGCTGGACTCGCCGTCCCCCGAGGACGACGGCGGCGAGGGCTCGCTCGCGGACCGTCTGGGGTACGAGGACACGGCCCTGGAGGGCGTGGAGTACCGGGAGTCGCTGAAGCCGCTGCTGGCCAAACTCCCGCCCCGCGAGCGGCAGATCATCATGCTGCGCTTCTTCGCGAACATGACGCAGTCCCAGATCGGCGAGGAGGTCGGCATCTCGCAGATGCATGTCTCACGCCTGCTGACCCGCACGCTCGCACAGCTGCGGGAAGGGCTGATCGCGGACTGATCGCGGACGTCACCGCGAGCACGGCCTCACCGGGGAGCGCTGCCTCGTCGCAGAGCGGGCCTCGCCGGTGCCGTCGCAGCGGTGGCGCCCCGCGTGGAGCGGAGCGCCACCGTCATGAGTGGGACCCGCGGCCGGCAGCGACCGGTGCGGGATTCCGTCCGTCCGTCCGTGGTCAGCCGAGCGCGAGCCAGGCGACCGCGGCCAGGACCGCGATCACGGCCACGACACCGACGATCAGTCCGGTTTTCGATCCGCTCCGCTGCGGGGCCTGCCGACGCTGTGGCTCACCCTCGTCGACGAAGGCGCGGAACATCTGGGTGTTGCCCGCGGGGTCGGGATTTCCCTCGGGGCCCTGCGGGGCATGGGGGTTGTGTGCCATGTGCCAGGACCCTAGCGAACACCGTGACCCCGCCCAACCCCCGGGGCCGACCGAAGGCATGTCCGGGCCCGCGCGGCGGCCTTTCCCGAGCGTGTTTCCGGCCCTCTCCCGGCCCCTTCCACCCCCTGCGCACCATTGACCTCGCACATGCGAAGCCTTTTGGGTTCCTTTACTGCAGATGATCTCTTTTAATTTGCCTTCAGCAACCAACCGCTTCTATGGTTGCCCCAAGCAACAACATAGGTGTGACAGACGCGAGGAACCTTCTCGGAGGGGTCATGGCCGCCAGAGGTCAGTACGCGGAACTGGCCCGCCAGCTCAGTGCCATCGGAGCCGTGAAACGGGGACTCTCCCGCGTCCTGCCACCCGACTGTCCGGGCGGCTCGGCCGCCGTACTGACCCTGCTGGAGCGGCACGGCGAGATGCGGATGAGCCGCCTCGCCGAGCTGCTGGCCGTGGACATGTCCGTAACCAGCAGGCATGTGGCACACGCGGCCGAGCGCGGCTGGATCGAGCGCGCGCCCGACCTCGCCGACCGCCGGTCGCGCATATTGCGGCTCACACCGGCGGGCCGCGAACTGCTCGACGAACTGGCGCGACGGACGACGGAGATCTTCGCCCGCACGCTGTCCGACTGGACCGACGACGAGGTCGGACAGCTGAACACCATGCTGGCACGCCTGCGCGAGAACTTCGGCGACTGCCGGCCCGGCCGCTACGGCACCGGGCCCGCGGCCGCACCCGTACCCTCTCCCGCAGCACCCGCACCCACCCCGGCACCCGTACCTGAGGCCGCACCGCGAGAAACCCCCGCGCGGCGACAGAGTTGAGACGAAGGAATTCAATGGCTACGACCAACACACCAACGGGTGTACGGGGCGGCCACGCCAAGCACGGCGGCGGCTCCCCCGCCACCGAACCCGACACGCCGATGACACACCGTCAGATCATGGAGGCGCTCTCCGGGCTGCTGCTCGGCATGTTCGTGGCGATCCTCTCCTCGACGGTCGTCACCAACGCCCTGCCCGAGATCATCTCCGACCTCGGCGGCGGACAGAACGCCTACACCTGGGTGGTGACCGCGTCGCTCCTGGCGATGACGGCGACCACTCCCCTGTGGGGCAAGCTCGCCGACCTGTTCAGCAAGAAGCTGCTGGTACAGATAGCCCTGACCCTCTATGTGGTCGCGTCGGCGGCGGCCGGGCTGTCCCAGAGCTCGGGGATGCTGATCGTCTTCCGTGTCGTCCAGGGCATAGGCGTCGGCGGTCTCACCGCGCTCGCCCAGATCATCATGGCCGCGATGATCGCCCCGCGTGAGCGCGGACGCTACAGCGGCTACCTCGGCGCGACGTTCGCCGTCGCCACCGTCGGCGGCCCGCTCATCGGCGGTGTCATCACCGACACGTCGTGGCTCGGCTGGCGCTGGTGCTTCTACGTCGGCGTCCCCTTCGCCGTCATCGCGCTGATCGTGCTTCAGAAGACCCTCAAGCTCCCGGTGGTCAAGCGCAAGGTCAGGATCGACTGGACCGGCGCGTTCCTCATCAGCGCGGCCGTCTCGCTGCTGCTGCTCTGGGTCACCTTCGCCGGTGACAAGTACGACTGGATCTCCTGGCAGACGTACGCGATGCTCGCCGGCACGGTCGTGCTCGTCGCGCTCTTCCTCCTCACCGAGTCACGGGCCACCGAACCGATCATCCCGCTGCGACTGTTCCGCAACCGCACGATCACCCTGGCCTCGCTGGCCTCGCTGTTCGTCGGAATCGCGCTGTTCGCCGGCACGGTCTTCTTCAGCCAGTACTTCCAGCTCGCGCGGGACAAGTCGCCGACCATGTCCGGTGTGATGACCATCCCGATGATCGGCGGGCTCTTCCTCTCCTCGACGGTCTCGGGCCTCATCATCACCAAGACGGGGCGCTGGAAGGCGTGGCTGGTCAGCGGCGGTGTACTGGTGACGGCCGGCCTCGGGCTGCTGGGCACCATCCGGTACGACACCGAGTACTGGCACATCGCGGTCTTCATGGCGATCATGGGCCTCGGCATCGGCATGATGATGCAGAACCTGGTCCTGTGCACGCAGAACCAGGTCTCCCCGCAGGACCTGGGCGCCGCGAGTTCCGTCGTCACCTTCTTCCGCTCCCTCGGCGGCGCGATCGGCGTCTCGGCGCTGGGCGCGGTGCTGGGCCACCGGGTCACCTCGTACGTCAAGGACGGTCTCGCCGATCTCGGCCCGGACGCCGCGGCGGCCGGTCACGCCGGTACGGGCGGCGGGGGCATCCCGGACCTGGACACGCTGCCCGTACCGATGCGGACCGTCGTGGAGGCGGCGTACGGGCACGGCGTCGCCGACGTCTTCCTCTACTCGGCGCCCGCCGCGCTGCTCGCTTTCCTCATCACGCTGTTCATCAAGGAGGTCGCGCTCAAGACGCGCGCCGCCGGTGAAGCGGAGGAGAGCCTGGAGAACACGCCGTTCGTACCGGTGGAGCAGGTCGTCCCGATCGGTGGCGGTGCCGAGGCGCCGGTGGCCGTCGAGGCCGCCGGCACGGGCACGGGCACGGACACGGGCACGGGCACGAGCACGAGCACGGACAAGGACTTGGGCACGGGAGCACCCGGCGGCGGCGACGGTATCCCCGTCCACGGCGTCGTACGCGGCACCGAGGGCGGACCCGTGCCACGGGCCGCTGTCACCCTCATCTCCCCGGCCGGGCGCCAGTTGGGCCGCGCGGTCGCCGGGGAGGACGGCGGCTACGAGGTGGACGCGCCGGAGTCCGGCTCGTACGTCCTCATCGCGTCGGCCGACGGCTTCCAGCCGCAGGCCGCCACGGTGTCCGTCGGCTCGGAGCCCCTGGCGTACGACCTCCTGCTCGTCGGTACGAGCGGCCTCACCGGCTCCGTACGGAGCGAGGAGGGCGACATGCCCGTCGAGGGCGCGATGGTCATCGTGACCGACGTGCGCGGCGATGTGCTGGCGACCGGGAAGTCCGGCGAGCGGGGCGAGTTCGCCTTCGCGGAGCTGCTGCCGGGCTCCGTGACCGTCGCCGTGAACGCGAGCGGATTCCGGCCGCTGGCCCTGCCGGTGGAGATCGGCGCCCAGGGCGTGACCCGCGTCGAGGCCGTCCTGCGGTCGGGCGCGCTCGTCCAGGGCACGGTCAGGGCGGGAGCCGACCGGCGTCCGCTGCCGGACGCGCGTGTCACGCTGATCGACGCGGCCGGGAACGTGGTCGCCACGGCGACGACGGGGGACGACGGGGTGTATGGCTTCGCGGACCTGGACGCGGGGGAGTACACGGTCATAGCGACCGGTTACCCGCCGGTGGCCGGCGCGCTGACCGTCGCCGGGCACGGGGTCGACGGCCACGACGTCGAACTCATGCACCCGGGCGACTGACGCCCGTCCAAGCCCCCGGGCGGGGCGCGCTCCCGAGCGGAGGCGTGCCCGCGTCCGGCGGTAGGGGCCCCGGTTGCGGGGGTGGCAGCCTGGGGACGGCGTGCCGCCGACGCGCCGGGGCCCGATTCTTGGCCGGCCGAGCTTGACGTGAACTGCGACCGAGGAGAGAAACGGGATGGGACTTCGCGCTCAGGTACGGACACCGGACGGCTGGGCCGTCCAGAACGCCGCCGTGACCCTGACCGACCGGACCGGCGCGCAAGTGGCGCGCGCCGACGCGGACGCGGACGGGCTGGTGTCCTCCGACGTGACACTGGCGCCGGGGCCGTACACCGTGATCGTGACGGCCGTCGGCTACGCGCCCTCCGCCGCCACCGCGTTCGTCACCTCCAGCGGTGTCGCCGACGCCGGGACGGTCGTCCTGACCCGGCAGGGCAATGTCGAACTGCCGCCGCCCGGCGTGTGGAACCTGGACCCCGCGCACTCGTCCGTGGTCACCATCGCCCAGCACCTCGGGATCTCCAGCGTGCGCGGCCGTTTCACCGACTTCGGCGGCCGGATCGCGATCGCGGCGGTGCCGGAGCACTCCCGCGTCGACGCGGTCATCGACGCGGCGAGCATCGACACCGGCAACGGGGTGCGGGACAAGCACCTGAGGTCGCCGGACTTCCTCGACGCGGAGCGGTACCCGGAGATCACGTATCACAGCACGGGGGTCAGCCAGGCCGGTCCGGACCGCTGGACGGTACGGGGTGAACTCTCGTTGCACGGCGTCGTACGGAAGGTGCCGCTGGACCTGTCGTACCTCGGGATCGGGCCCGACCCGTGGGGCGGTGAGCGGGCGGCCTTCCGCGCGACGACGGAACTGCTGCGGAGCGACTTCGCCATGAACTACAACCAGGTGGTGCAGGCGGGGATGACCATGATCGGCACGACGCTGCGGGTGGAACTCGACATCCAGGCGGTACGTGAGGTCGGTCCCGCGGACACGGCCGCGTCGTAGGCTGCGGGACATGGCACCCGACATCGCGACCAACACCACCGTGGCGCTCGCCGAGTTGCTGGAGTTCGTCCGGCCCAGGCACCACGCGATCCTGCTGACCACCCGTTCGGACGGCCGTCCGCAGGGCTCCCCGCTGACGTGCGGCGTGGACGACTCGGGCCGGATCGTCGTCTCCACCTACCCGGAGCGCGCGAAGACGCGGAACGCGAAGCGTGACCCGCGCGCGAGCGTGATCGTCCTGTCGGACACCTGGGACGGTCCGTGGGTGCAGATCGACGGTACGGCGCAGGTGCTGGACGTCCCGGAGTCGGTGGAGCCGCTGGTCGAGTACTTCCGCAACATCTCCGGGGAGCACCCGGACTGGGACGAGTACCGCGAGGCGATGGTGCGTCAGGGCAAGTCGATCATCCGCGTCACACCGGAGCGCTGGAGCCCGATCGCGACGGGCGGCTTCCCGGCGAGGCTGGCTCCGCCGGAGTAGAGGCGCCCTCAGGCCTGTCCGGCGGACAGGACCTAGCCGCGCGCCCGCATCGCCTCGATGCCAGCGATGAGGAGTTCGAGCGCGAACGTGAAGTCCCGTTCGCGCATCTCCTCGACCGTGTCGCCGCCGCGGGCCTCCATCATCTCCTCGGTCTGCTCGAACCGGCCCCGGTACTCCCGCTGTTCGCTCATCCGTCCCATGGCGTCCCGGTAGTACTGGTCCTGCGTCATCCCCGCCTCGGCGCACCGCTGGACGAAGTGGCCCTCGATCGTGCCGAAGCCGTACACGAACTGGAAGACGGAGGCGAGCGCGCCCGCCTGGCCGTGCGCCGGCAGTCCCGTACGGCGCATGACCCGCAGCACGGCGGCGGAGAACTCCATCGAGTGGGGGCCGATGTTGAGGAACTTGCCGACGAGCGCGGAGACCCAGGGGTGGCGGACCAGCAGGGCGCGGTACCTGCCGGCCAGGACGCGCAGGTCGTCGCGCCAGTCGCAGTGGGCGCCCGCCGTGTCGTGCGCCTCGTGCTCCGCGACTGCGATCTCCATGAAGACGGAGTCCAGGGCGAGTTCGAGGAGGTCGTCCTTCGTGTCCACGTACCAGTACAGGGACATCGCCGTCACGCCCAGCTCGGCCGCCAGCCGCCGCATGGAGAACTTCGCAGGCCCCTCCGCGTCGAGCAGCCGTACCGAGACCGAGATGATCCGGTCCCGGTCGAGACCGGTGGGGTGGTCGGAGCGCTCGCTCTTGCGACCGCGGGCGGCGGGCTTGCCTTCCAGCCAGACGCTCGTCCGCCGGGGCTGGTTGGCCTTGTCGGCTGCCGACTCCATGTTGAGCCTCCTCGGTTCCTCGCCCCGTTCATGCGGAACCGATGCTATGCGGGCGACTCCGGCCGGCCGGCCCGTTCGGCACGGCGGAGCGGCCCCCTTCAGCCGTACGACTACTTCGTGGCGGTCAGGTCGTAGAGGGTCGTGTCGCCCACGGTGACCTCCTTGAACGTGGACTCCACCCAGCTGGAGATGGACGAAGCCGTACCCTCCTGATCACCCCTGCCTCGGCCGCCCCCACCTCCGCCGCCGAACCCGCTGTCTCCGAAGAAGTAGTGGATCTCGCCGTCGGCGACGTACTCCTTGAACCGGTCGAGCGTCGGGGACGGATCGCTGCCGTTGAAGCCGCCGATCGCCATCACCGCTTCCCCGGTCGCGAGTTGGCTGGTCCCGGCGTTCTGGGAGCCGACCGTCGCGGCGGCCCAGGTGTAGTCACCGGCGTCCTTCCTCAGCGCCGCGACCACCTCGGAGTTGACCTCCCGGCCTTCGAGCAGACCGGACATACCACCACCGCCACCGACCCTGCCGGCTCCGCCTTCGCGCGCCAACTGCCGGCCGCCGCCCTGGGCAGCCCCGCCGCCCTGGGCAGCCCCGCCGCCCTGGGGAGGAGCCTGGCCGGCGCCGGGCCGCTGGCCGCGGGCGCCGTCGTCGCCCCCACCGGCGCCGCCCGCGGGACCACCGCCACCGCCGCCAGGACCGCCACCGGCACCGCCACGCGCCGCCGCCGGCCCCGCCGTCACGAGCGAGCCCGTGTGCGGGGTGTTGACCGTGGTCAGCGTGTACGCGAGCGGGGCCGCCAGCGACGCGGCGAGCGCCAGCACGGCGGCGCCCACCGCGAGCCGGGGTGCCAGGGTGCGCAGCCGCCCCTCACGCCCGATCCGGCCCACGACCGTCAGCGCGACCGCGGCGACCACTGCGCCGATCAGGACGGCCCAGCGCAGCCACGGGAGGTAGTCCGGCGTCCGGCCGAGCAGTACGAACGCCCAGACCGCCGTCCCCGCCACCGTCACACCCAGCGCGGCCGACGCGAGCGCCTTGGCGCGTTCCTCCCACAGCAGCGCCACGCCCATGCCGACCACCGCGGCGATGTACGGCGCGAGCGCCACCGTGTAGTACTCGTGGAAGATCCCCGCCATGAAGCTGAAGACCCCCGCCGTCATCAGCAGCGCACCGCCCCAGACCAGGAACGAGGCGCGGGCGAGGTCCGTGCGCCGGGCCCGCCGGGTCAGCACGAGACCGACGACCAGCAGGAACAGTGCGGCGGGCAGCAGCCAGGAGATCTGACCGCCGAGGCTGTCGCTGAACATCCGGCCGAGCCCGGTCTCACCGGTGCGCGGACCGCCTCCCCCGCCCCCGACGCTGCCGGGCTCGTTGCCGTTGATACGGCCAAGTCCGTTGTAGCCGAAGGTGAGTTCGAGGAACGAGTTGGTCTGTGAGCCCCCGATGTAGGGGCGGGACGCGGCGGGCCACAGCTCGACGATCGCCACCCACCAACCGGCGCTGACCACCAACGCGAATCCGGCGGCGGCCAGTTGGCCGATCCTGCGGCGTACGGTCGTGGGCGCGCACGCCGCGTACACGAGCACGAGCGGCGGCAGGATCAGGAACGCCTGGAGTGTCTTCGTCAGGAACGCGAAACCCATCGCGACCCCCGCCCACACCAGCCAGCGCGTCCGTGCCCCTTCCAGGGCCCGCAGCACGCAGTAGACGGTGACCGTCATCAGCAGCCCGAGGAGCGTGTCGGGGTTGTTGAAGCGGAACATCAGGGCGGCGACGGGCGTCAGCGCCAGCACACCGGCCGCGACGAGCCCCGCCGAGGCGCTGAAGCGGCGCCGTACGGCCGCGTACAGCACGGCGATGGTGCCGACACCCATCAGCGCCTCGGGCACCAGGATCTGCCACGAGCCGAGCCCGAAGAGCCTTACGGACAGGGCCATCGGCCACAGAGCGGCCGGGGGCTTGTCGACGGTGATGGAGTTCCCCGCGTCGGACGAGCCGAAGAAGAACGCCTTCCAACTCTCGCTGCCCGCTTGGACGGCAGCGGAGTAGAAGGAGTTGCCGTATCCGGAGTCGCCGAGACTCCAGAGGTTGAGGACCAGCGCCACGAGGAGGAGGCCGAGAAGCGCGGGGCGTACCCAGGGCGCGTCCTCGGGCCTGCCGCGTCGCAGGCGCGCGAGCAGGGAGGAGGCGGGGCGGGTGGATCCGGCGGCCGGTGCGCCGGTGGTGAGGGCCTGGGTCATCGGGCGCTCCGTTCCTGGGTGTTCGGTTCCATGCGGATCGTGGGCTGGTCGTCGCCGCCGCGCCGGTCGGGGAAGACCCATGCCCGGAAGAGGAGGAAGCGCAGCACCGTCGCCGCGAGATTGGCGCAGACCAGTACGGCCAACTCCGTGCCGTGGGAGGGATTCCCGGTAGCGGCGCCGAGCGCGGCCAGCGAGCCGCTGGTCAGCGCGAGCCCGATACCGAAGACGACGAGGCCCTGGGCCTGGTGGCGTACTGCGCGTTCCCGGCCCCGTACGCCGAAAGTCAGCCGGCGGTTCGCCGCGGTGTTCGCTATCGCCGACACCAGCAGCGCGGCAGCGTTGGCCGCTTGAGCCCCGGAGGCCGTACGGAAAAGGGAGTAGAGCAGCAGATAGAAGAGGGTCGACAGCGCGCCGACGACACAGAAGCCGACCAGTTGGCGCGCGAGTCCGCCGGGCACACCGCCGATCTCACGGTCCCTGGGGTCGTCACCGAAGGGCCGGGCGAGCCGGTCGAGCGGCAGCGCGCCGAGCGCGAGCGCGCGCCCGATCCGCCAGACGCCCTTGAGGTCCTCGACCGCCGTACTGACGATGCGCACGCGGCTGTCCGGGTCGTCGACCCAGTCCACCGGCACCTCGTGGATCCGCAGCCCGGCCCGTTCGGCGAGCACCAGCATCTCGGTGTCGAAGAACCACCCGGTGTCCTCGACCATCGGCAGCAGCCGCTCGGCGACCTCGCGCCGTATCGCCTTGAAGCCGCACTGCGCGTCGCTGAAGCGCGCCGAGAGCGACGACTTGAGGATCAGGTTGTAGGCGCGCGAGATGAACTCCCGTTTGGGGCCGCGCACGACGCGCGACGAGCGCGCGAGGCGCGAGCCGATCGCCAGGTCCGAGTGGCCCGAGATGAGCGGCGCGACGAGCGGCAGCAGCGCGTTGAGATCGGTGGACAGATCGACGTCCATGTAGGCGAGGACGGGGGAGTCGGAGCGCGACCAGACGGTGTGCAGCGCGCGCCCGCGCCCCTTCTCCTCCAGCCGGTACGCGGTGACCTCGGGGATCGACGCCGCGAGTCGGGCCGCCACGGCGGGGGTGCGGTCGGTGCTGGCGTTGTCCGCGACGGTGATGCGGAAGCGGTACGGGAAGGTGCGGGCGAGGTGGTCGTGAAGTCGCCGCACGCACGACTCCAGGTCCTGCTCCTCGTTGTGGACGGGGATGGTCACGTCGAGCACGGGGACGCCGGTGGGGGCTCTCGCGTCCGGCGCTTCGGCTGGGAGATGCTCCCTGGCCGGGAGGCTGCCCCACGGGGTGTCGGTGTCGGTTCGCATACGGACGATACTGGGCGGCCGGACTGTCACAGCGGTGTGGTGAGCCTGTGGTGCGGCTGTGAGTCCAGGTGGGTGAGGACGGGGGTGAGGGTGGCGTCGCCGGCGGTGGTGTCGGCCGGGAGGCGCACGGTGAAGGTGGTGCGGCCGGGCTCGCTCCGTACACGGACGTCACCGCCGTGCGCGGTGACGACGGCGTGCACGATGGCGAGGCCGAGGCCGGTGGAGTCGGCCGCCGTGGCGGCGGCACGTGAACGGGACGCGTCGCCGCGCGCGAAGCGTTCGAAGACGTGCGGGAGGAGGGTGGCCGGGATGCCGGGCCCGTCGTCCTCGATGTCCACGAGGACGCACCGGTCCCGGCCGTCGGCGGCGCCGGGAATGGTGGTGGTGACGGTTCGCACGCGCGCCGTGACGGTCGTCCCCGGCGGGGTGTGCGTCCGGGCGTTCGCCAGCAGGTTGACCAGCACCTGTTGGAGCCGGGGGCCGTCGCCGCGTACGTGCGCGGGCTCGTCCGGCAGCTCCAGCCGCCAGCGGTGGTCCTGCCCGGCGGCCCGCGCGTCGGCGACCGCGTCCACGACGAGCGGGGTGAGGTCCGTCGTCCCGTACGCGAGCGGCCGTCCTGCGTCGAGCCGTGCCAGCAGCAGCAGATCGTCCACCAGCCCGGTCATCCGCTCCGCCTCGGCCTCGATCCGGCCGAGCGCGTGCCGGGTGTCGGGGCCGATCTCCTCCCGGCCGCGCCGGGTGAGTTCGGCGTAGCCACGGATGGAGGCGAGCGGTGTCCGCAACTCGTGGCTCGCGTCGGCGACGAAGCGCCGTACCCGCGTCTCGCTCTCCTGCCGCGCGGTGAGCGCCGAACCGACGTGCCCCAGCATCCGGTTGAGCGCGGCGCCGACCTGGCCGACCTCGGTGCGCGGATCGGCCTCGGTCTCCGGCAGCCGCGTCAGCGGCGCCACTTCGCCGCTGTGCAGGGGGAGTTCGGAGACCAGGGTGGCGGTCGTGGCAACGCGCCGCAACGGCCGCAGGGCCACCCCGACGAGCACCCCGCCCGTGATCCCGGCGGCTACGAGACCGGCGACGGTGACGCAGATCTCGACCACGATCAGGGTGGCGAGGGTGTCCTGGACGTCACTGAGCGGGACTCCGACGAGGAAGGAGCCGTTGACGCCTTCCACGTACTCGACGCGGTAGTCACCGAGGTCAGCGAGGCTCACGCTGTGCGCGTCGCCGTCGCGCGGGACCGTCGCCAGGGCGGTGGTCTCGGAGTCGGTGAGCGCGTGCCCGGTGACCTGCTGGCCGGTATCGTCACCGCCCGTCTGGGCACTGATCATGCCCCGGCCGACGTCGCTCGGACCGGTGCCGGTCAGCTCGACGCCGACCGTGCCGATCGGGGCGCCACCGCCGGCGATGGTCCTGAGCGGCTCCCGCACCTCCGACAGGCGCGGCGGCGGGACGTCGTCCGGCAGCCGGTCGGCCCGCTCGTACGGCCCGGCGGCCCGCTGGGCGATCGCGTGGACCTGGGCGTCGAGCTGGTCGTACTGGTACGAACGGAACGCGATCGTCGTCACCGCGCCGATGACCGCCGCGACGACCGCGATCAGCGAGACCGCGGACACGACGAGGCGGGTGCGGAGCGACCAGCGCTTCGGGGCCTGTTTCCGGGCGGTACGTGCGCCCCGTCCGCGTACCCGGTCCCACACCGCCACCGCGGCCACTACTCTCCCGCCTCCCCCGGCTTGATCAGGTACCCCGCCCCGCGCCGGGTGTGGATCATCGGTGGCCGGCCCGCGTCGATCTTCCGTCGCAGGTACGAGATGTAGAGCTCCACCACGTTCGCCTGGCCGCCGAAGTCGTACGACCACACGCGGTCCAGGATCTGGGCCTTGCTCAGCACACGCCGCGGGTTGCGCATCAGGAAGCGCAGCAGCTCGAACTCGGTCGCCGTGAGATGGATGGACTGCCCCGCCCGGCTGACGTCGTGGCTGTCCTCGTCGAGGGTCAGGTCGCCGACCACCAGCATCGATTCGCTGCGAACGGCGGCGGTGCCGGAACGTCGTATCAACCCGCGCAGGCGCGCCACGACCTCCTCCAGGCTGAAGGGCTTGGTGACGTAGTCGTCACCGCCCGCGGTGAGCCCGGCGATCCGGTCCTCCACGGCGTCCTTGGCGGTGAGGAAGAGGACCGGCACCTGCGGCAGCTCCTCGCGGAGCCGCCCGAGGAGGGCGATGCCGTCCATGTCGGGCAGCATCACGTCCAGCACCACCGCGTCGGGCCGGAACTCCCGCGCCGAACGCACGGCGCCGGCCCCGTCACCAACGCTGCGCACTTCCCACCCCTCGTAGCGCAGGGTCATGGTCATGAGCTCGGCGAGCGAGGCCTCGTCGTCCACGACGAGGACCCGGACGGGGCTCCCGTCCGGCTTGATCATCTCGGTGCGCCCCCTGGGCGAGGTGACGGTCATGATGCCAAGACTGCGGAGGCCCCCTGAGAACGTCCTTGCCGCTTCCTGTGAATTCCCTGAGAACCGGTCGGCGGTCCGGGGCACGGGTGGTTCCCGGTCGCGCTAGTCGCCGGTGGCGCCCGCCGCGGCGAAACGGCGTGCCTCGCGGCGCCCCGTGTAACGCTCCCTGCGGTTGGCGGCCCTGGCCCACTCCTGCCGTTCCCTGATGTGGGAGCGGACCTTGCATCCGGCGCAGCAGGGCCGGGTGATCAGCGCCATGAGGGTCGGTGCCCAGCGGCAGCGGGTGTCGGTGTCCTCACGGGTCGGGCGGGGCGGCAGGTCGCAGGCGCCGTCACGGTGGTCGTGCACAGGCAGGGGGTGGTGCTCCGCGTGGCGTACCCACGGCGGCTTGGTCTTGTCCGTACGGGACATCTCGTTCCTCTCGGAACCCGCCGCCCGTGCTCCCGGAACCTCCGGGCGGGCGGCCAGGTCGACCGAGTGGTGTTCTGCGTCCACTTCACGGCACCGCGCTCCTCTCTCCGCCCACGGAAGTGAGCAGCCTTTCAGAATATCAGCGTGTCCCTCCGGTGCCCAGGACACGGTCTAGGGAACGTCTGCCGGCTCCAGCCCGAAGAGGCGGACCCCGTTCCCGTAACAGACCGCGCGTGTCCAGTCGTCGCCGAGTCCGAGCCCGTCGAGGACCTCCAACTGATGCAGGTACGGGTAGGGGATGTTGGGGAAGTCCGAACCGAGCAGGATCCGGTCGCCCAGATCCGCGAGCCGGGCCCTGGCCTCCGCCCCGGCCGGGAACGGCGCGAAGCCCTCGCTGAAGTCGGTGAACACCATCGTCGTGTCGAGCAGGACCCCGTCGTACCGGTCCGCGAGGTCCAGGAAGTCCGTGTACTCCGGCATCCCCATGTGCGCGACGACCAGCCGCAGTCGCGGATGGCGCGCGAGGAGCCGGCCGACGGGCTCAGGTCCGGTGAACCTGCCGGGCTGCGGGCCCGATCCGCAGTGCATCACCACCGGCACGCCGGCGTCGGCGAGCAACCCCCAGCTCCGGTCGAGGCGTTCGTCGTTGGGGTCGTAACCACCCACCTGGAGATGCGACTTGAAGATCCGGGCGCCGGACTCGACGGCCTCGCGTACGTACGTCTCCACGCCCTCCTCCGGGAAGAGGGTCGCGGTCTGGAGGCAGTCGGGCGTCCGCGCGGCGAAACCGGCGGCCCAGCCGTTGAGCCAGTCCGCCATGCCGGGCTTGTGCGGGTAGAGCATCGAGGTGTACGCGCGGACGCCGAACGCCCGCAGCAGCGCCACGCGTTGGTCCTCCTCGTGCCGGTAGGTGATGGGCCACTCCATGCCGGTGAGAGGACCGGCGCTGTCGAAGTACGCCCACACCTTCCGCAGGACGCGGTCGGGCATGAAGTGCGTGTGTATGTCGATGAGTCCGGGCAGCGAGAGCCGGTCCCGGAACTCCCTCACGGCCTCGATCTCCGCGGCTGCTTGATCATCCATCCCTCTGGCCTCCGATCCGGACGGCGTGCTGTCCAGCGGTACCCGCAGGACCGCGGATCACGTCAGAACAGCCCGTCCTGTACGGAGCGGTCGGAGCCGGCCACTTCGCGTACGGGCACACTCACGCCCCCGGTGTCCCCCGCCGCGGCAAGTTCCCACCCCTTGACCAGCCTTGTGTCGAGCACGAGCACCGCGCCGTCGTCGCACTCCAGGTGCAGGTCGGGCCCGGCGGCTGCCACGAGCCGCCCGCCCACGCGCCCTCCGTCGACCAGCTCGCCGATCACACCCGTCACGGGCGGGGTCCCGGTCAGTCCGAACACGCCCATGTGGTCGACCGGTCGGTAGTCGGCGCGCTCCAACGACTCGGGCCACCCGGCGAGCGCGACGGCCCGCGCGTACAACTCGCCCACCTCCGAGGCCCGTTCGGCGGGCGCGGTCGGCAGTGTGGCGCGTACGGCACGCTTCGCGGCGTACGGGACGCGGTCCGGCACGCCCAGCGCCGTACGCAGCAACTCCTCCGTGCGCCGCGCCGCCATCAGCGGCCCGCGCCCGAGCCGGGTGAACACCACGGCGCCCTGTTCGAGCAGCCGCGCCGACCCGCGTGCCTCGGCGGTGATCCCGACCTTGACCATGCCGGGCCCGAACCACGCCAGATAGACCAGGTACGGCTGCGGATCGTCGGCGACGGTGTCGGCCGCCACCGACCGCGACCGGTCGAGCCGCGCGCAGTCCGGGCACTGCCCGCCGGTGCTCCGCCCGCCCACGACGGCGCCGAGGGGACAGACCTGCCCCCGCACCCCGGCACAGCGCCGCTGCCCGACGGCCCGGAACCCGAGGTCACGCCCGTACCCGAGCACGCTGCGCCGCTCCCGCCCGCCGTCGCGCCACACCAACTCGGCCCCGCCGGGGCTCCACCGCAGCCCACCGCACCGCCACCCCATACGTGCTCCCGATCTGCTAGAAGTGCGAAATGCCGCTCCTCACGACCCTCACAACCCCCACCCTCCACTACATCCGCTTCCAGTCCCCGACCCGGAGCCCGCGCGGCCACTTCCCGGGCGTCTTCGCGCTGGCCAACGGCCTGGCGCGGGGCGGCAGGCTGACCCCGGAGCAGTGGAGTTCCTGGCGTACGAACAACGACTGGTACGACGCGGCCTACCCGGACCCCGCGAAGGCCGACCCGACGGTCTACGACCACGACGTCAACCCGGGCGCGACGGCCTGGTTCAAGTCGACGGCGGACGAACTGCTCGCGCGGGTGCCCGCCTATCTCGACCTGCTGGCCGCGCACGACGTCGCGTGCGTACGGCTCACGTCGCCGGTCGCGCCCGGCAGGGTGGTCTACGAGGACGGAAGCCAGATCGTGGTGGTCCCGGCGAGCCCGGCCTGAAGCCTCACCGCCCGCCCGCCTCGAAGCGCACGTCGACGGCGCGCGCGACGATCTCGGCCTCGTCCCCGAGCGCCCACTCCGCCACCCGCGACACGGTCGCGGCCGGGATGGCCTCGCTGATGCCGTCGGCGGCCGGGACGCCGTACGTCGAGTGGGCGTCGTGCGGCAGCACGACCCGGTAGCCACGCGCCAGCGCGGTCCGCGCGGTGGCCGACACGCACATCTCGGACATCACCCCGCACAGGGCGATCCCCTTCACCCCGGCGGCCACGAGCAGCCCGCCGAGCGAGGTCCCCGCGAACCCGTCGTCGTGCCGCTTCCGCACGACGACCTCGCGGTCCCCCTCCACGACGGGCAGGGCGAGCTCCCACCCCGCGGTCCCGGCCTCGTCATCGGCGCCGGCGGCCCCGTCGTTCTGCAGATGCACGACGAGCACACCACACTCCCGCGCCCGCCCGAGCATCCCTTCAACGGCTTCCCGCACGGCCGGCGCGCCGGGCACGGCCCCCTCCCCGCCGAAGAAGGCACGCTGCACATCGACAACAACCAAGGCCTGCACGGCCGCCAGCTCACCCATCCCGCGATAATCACCGCCCCCGGCCCGCGCCACAAACGGTTAGGCGACGTCGGGGAGCTCTTCGCTCAGGCCCGCGGGATGTCGCGGCCGGTCGGCCGGTACTCGACCAGCAGCACCCGGCCGTCCAGGGAACGGTGTTCGACCAGCTCCAGGTCGGCCGACAGCACATCCGCGAAGAACGGTTCGCGGCCCGACGGCCCGACGAGCAGCGGGAACGTCATCAGCCGCAGCCGGTCGACGAGACCCGCGTCGAGGAGTTGTCGCACCACGGAGAGACTTCCCATGGTGCGGAGCGGAACGTCGCTCTCGACCTTGAGCCGCCCGATCTCCCCGACGAGGTCGTCACGGCAGATACGCGTGTTCGGCCACGAGGCGGTCTTCAGCGTCTTCGAGAACACGACGGTGTTCAGCTCACCCATCCGCCGCCAGCCCGCGTCCCGCGCTTCCTCGGGCAGCCCCGCGAGCGCCTCGTAGGTGCGCCGCCCGAGAACGACCAGTTGCGGCAGGGCCGACTCAGCGGTGATCCACTGCTCCAGGTCGGGACCGAAGTACCCGAAATACCCGGGCGACGTCTCCCCGCCGGCCCACCCGTCGACCGAGATGAACACATCGACAGTCAGTTTCTGCACGGCCGTCCCTCCGGGGCTCGCGTCCCGGGCCCTGTTGGTCCCGAGCCCTTCCACGGGAGACGTCGGAGCCACACCGGGCTTCTCGACACGATCTACTAGGCGTATGAGGCCATGACGTTGGTGACACGTTGTTTGAGCGCGGCTGCGGGTGGCTGACCGCCGACGGCGCTGTGGGGGCGGTGGCAGTTGTAGTGCACGTGCCACACGGCGGTCGCGTCCGCGCGCTGGGCCTTGGAGGTCCAGGTGCGGGCGTAGAGGAACTCTTCGGCGAGGATCCGGTTGTACCTCTCGACCTTCCCGTTGTGCTTGGGCGTGTACGGCTTGATGCGCTTGTGCTTCGCGCCGACCAGGGCTCGGGCGAAGGCGTCCGCGCGGTAGCAAGCGCCGTTGTCAGTGACGATCTTCTCGATGTGCGTGATGCCGTGCGTGGCGAACCAGACCCTGGCCCGGTGCAGGAATCCGACTGCGGTGGCGGCCTTCTCGTCTGGCAACGGTTCGGTGTAGGCGATCCGGGTGTGCCCGTCGACGGCGGAATGCAGGTAGACGTAGCCGCGTTTGCCGGTCCTGATCTTGGATCTCGCGGCGGCGCGGGCTTGGTCGGAGTCGCGGCCGTGGGCACGCCACCCGCCACCATCGGGGATGCGGCCGACTTTCTTGACGTCGACGTGGACCATGTGTCCGGGACACTTGGCCACGATGGTGCGCGGCGTGCGGTTGGTGTCGCCGTCGGGGTCGATGAACCGGCGGCGGTTCAATCCGAGTTGAGCGAGCAGTCGGCTTACGGTGCGACGGCTGACCGTTGTGCCGGTGTCGTGGAGTTCGAACGCGATCCGGGCCGCCGACCACTTGTGCTCGCGACGCCAGGTCTCGATCTGTTCCACGGTCTCCGGCGGTGTCGCAGTCGGTTGGCGATGTGGCGTCGAGGAGCGGTCAAGCAGCCCGGCCTCGCCATGGCGGCGATAGCGGTTCACCCACTTCGACGCGCACGCCCGGGAGATGCCCATCTCCGCAGCCACGTGCGCGATCGGCCTGGCGCGGCATCGCTCGACGAGCCGTCGCCGGCCTTCAAGGGAGAGTGGCGCGTTGAGATGGTCGTCTGGGTCATCGTGCGGTGGGGCGCATCGTGGCGGCGGTGTCCATGGCGACGGTGAGCGGGTCGGTGAGCGGCCGGTCCAGTAGCTGGACGAGGTCGGGGCAGGTGTTGCTGAGGAAGCCGTGCCGGACGCTGGACGCGATCGAGGCGAGCATCGGCGGCTGGAACGGAAGCATGCCGTCATCACAGAGGAGGATGGCACGGTAGTCGGCGAGCCCGATCGTTCGATGCGCGACGCCCAGCTTGCCAGCGACGTCGGTGGCGGTGATCGGTTCGCCCAACAGGTCGTAGGTCCTGCCGGAGTGGACAGACGGGTTGCTGGCCACGATGGCTGCGGCGGCGGCCAGGTCGGTCCGCGCTGCCGCGGAGACAGCCCCGTCGCCAAAAGCTGATTCCAGTCCTTCGGCCGTCCAAGCCAGGAGCGCACCGAACAGTTCGGCGTAGAGCCCGTTGCGCAGGATCGTCCAGCCGAGTCCACTGGTCTTGATCATCCGCTCGGTCGCCCGGTGAGCGAGGGCGAAGCCGAGGTGGTCACCTTCGCCGGTCAGGCTGGTGTAAACGACATGAGCTACACCGCCGCGTACGGCAGCGTCGAGAACGGCACCGTGGCGGGCGATGACCAGGTCGTCCTCGGCATACCCTGCCGACACCAGAACCAGCGTCGAGACCCCGCTGAGGTCGAGGGTTGCAGGGTCGTCGAAGTCGAGTCGACGCTGCCCGTTGGCTGGCGTGCGGCTGCCACCCAGGGCGGGCACCTTTCGCTCTGCCAGCTCCTGAAGCGTGAGAGAGGCGAGCTGTCCGTTCGCTCCGGTCACCATGATCATTGTGATCCTGTCTCCTACCGTGGTTCTCTTCAGTAACTACGGTGAGATCCTCAACCGACAGTGGTCGGCCCACAAGGAGGCAGTTTCGTGTCAGTGACGCACACCGAGATAACCGCTGGAGCCGCCGAGCTCGAGCCGTGCGGACAGCCGGACCACCCCGATTGCGGGATCAGGGATGTCCTCGATCGGGTCGGCGACAAATGGTCTGTTTTCGTCATCGCCGAACTCACTAACGGGCCGCGACGCTTCCGGCAACTCCAGCGCGCCATCGACGGGATCTCCCAGCGAAT
The DNA here is from genome assembly GCF_010384365.1 of Streptomyces sp. S4.7. Taxonomy (NCBI): domain Bacteria; kingdom Bacillati; phylum Actinomycetota; class Actinomycetes; order Kitasatosporales; family Streptomycetaceae; genus Streptomyces; species Streptomyces sp. S4.7. Next base: position 3,642,537 of record NZ_CP048397.1, read on the forward strand.
GCTGACCCTGACGGTGCGCAGGCTGGAGCGCGACGGCTTGGTCTTGCGGACCGTCTATCCGACTGTGCCCGCCCAGGTCGACTACCGGCTCACCGAGACCGGAGCGAGCCTGACCTACCTCGTCAAGGCACTCGCCGACTGGTCACTGGGACATCGGGCCAGCATTGCCCAGGCTCGTCAGTCCTACGACAAGGACCACCCCGACAGCGAGATTCGATGACTCGTACGAGTCCTTGGTGTCGCCCCGCGTTTCCGGCTTCCTCCTGGCCGGTCCCGCTGGCGACATGAGACACATACGAAGAGGCGGCACCCACCGGCATGGGCCCCGAGACCCAACCCCGGGCCCAACCCACGAACTGTGCCCCGCGTCCCACCTCCCCACCGAACGCTCCGCCGCCGTCAGGCTGGGCCCCTGAATACAGGAAAGCGCAGAAGCCCTCACGGGGCGTTGATCGTTCCCTGCGGGAAGGAGACTCGCCGACAGGCGACTTGGCGCGCTGCCGAGACCGCGTACCCGAGATGACTACATGAGCTTTGATGAACAGCGCCTCCGTGCGAGTGCGAAAACAGTACCGCGCGCCGGTAACCCCAACCGAAGAATCCATTCTGCACAGTCAAAAAAAAACCAGAACCATTCCGATGCAAGGTTAAGCCATTCACAACCTTCTCTCACAATATGGAAAATAAAATGCGTCGAGACACCTCTGCGCGTATTGCCGCCGGGAGGAAATTCGTGCGTAGTCTGCCCCGCGACAGAATGAAGGCTTTCCGGGCGATCGGTAGAGGCCCGGCCGGCCCCCGGTCTCCCGAGAGAAATGGTCTCGATGAAGCTCAACATCCCTGGCGTGGTTCGACCACGATCCGTTTCCGGCTGGCTGACCGCCACACTCACGGCTGCCGTCGCCGCCGCAATGGTCGCGGTGACGCCGACCCAGGCGCTCGCCATTGCCACACCCGTGCCTCTGGGCACGGCCGACGCCTTTGCTGTTCTGGCCGGTGAGTCGATCACCAACACCGGCCCCTCGGTCATCACCGGCGACATCGGTGTGAGCCCCGGAACGGCCATCACCGGCTTTCCGCCGGGTCTGGTCCTCGGCGCGCAGCACTCCGCGGACGCGGTGGCCCTGCAGGCCAAGTCCGACCTCGTGACCGCGTTCAACAACGCCGCGGGACAGGCCACGGACGCGGTGCTCCCGCCGGACGCCGGCGGCCTGACGCTCGTCGGCGGTGTCTACACCGCGCCCTCGACCCTGGGCCTGACCGGCACCCTCACCCTCGACGCGCAGAACAACCCCAACACCGTCTGGGTCTTCCAGGTCGGCTCCGGACTGACGACCGCCTCCGCCAGCCGGGTCGCGCTCATCAACGGCGCGCAGGCGTGCAACGTGTTCTGGGAGATCGGAAGTTCGGCCACCCTGGGCACCAACTCGACGTTCGTCGGCAACATCCTGGCCCTGACCTCGATCAGCGCCACGACCGGGGCGACCATCGACGGTCGCGCGCTCGCGCGCAACGGTTCGGTGACCCTGGACACCAACCGGATCACCCGCTCCACCTGCACCGGCGGCACCACGTCCGGGACGACGACCGGCACCACCACAGGGACGACGACCGGCACCACGACCGGCACCACGACCGGTACCACCACGGGGACCACGACCGGAACGACGGGCAGTGTGCTCGGCGGCGTGCTCGGTGGCGTGCTCGGCGGTGGGACGACCGGCACCAACACCGGCGGCGTGCTGGGTGGCGTGCTCGGCGGCGTCGTGACCGGCGGCACCACGGGCGGCACCACGGGTGGGACGACCGGCGGCACCACCGGCGGGTCCACGGGCGGGGTCATCTCAGGCAACACCACCGGGAACACGACCGGGAACACGGTGGGCAACACCTCCGGCGGCGGACACGGCGGCAAGCCTCCGGGGAAGCCGGGCCACGGTCACGGGAAGCCCGACCACGGTCACGGAAAGCCGGGCCACGGTCACGGAAAGCCCGACCACGGTGAGAAGCCCGGCTACGGCGACGACAAGCCCTCGGAGCACGGCGGCTACGGCGACAAGCCCGAGCACCTGGCCTGACCGAACCGGCCCATGGATCGCGCCGCGCGGTGGAATCTCATCGATTCCGCCGCGCGGCGTCCCAGGAAGTCCCGCGAAAATCCGGGTGTGAGTAGCTGATATGAAAGAGACAGGGTGGGTGTCGGTGCCGGGCGGAATTGATTCGGTGGAATCAGTTGAGTCGGTTGAAGCCGTTGGAACCGTTCATACGGCTGATGGAGCGGGTTCGACGGGGGTACGGGAAACCGACCCCACCGGGGTACCGGCCACTTCCCGCGTGCTGAAGGCGGGTTTGCGTACCGTCGTACTCCTCTGTCTGGCGACCGTGCTGGCGCACGCGGCGTTGGTGTTCCTGCACGTCGCGCCCTCCAATGCCGTCTCACAGCGCTACGCCCGGCAGATCAACGCCTGGGTCTATCCGCTCTTCGAACAGAACTGGCGGCTCTTCGCCCCTGATCCGGACTCCGTCAACCGGCAGATCTCCGCGCGCACGGCACGCACGGCGGCCGACGGATCGATCCAGGTGAGTAAGTGGTTCGACCTGACAGCCGTCGACAACGCGGCGGTCGAGCACACCCCGTTCCCCAGCCACACCGCGCAGAACGAACTGCGCCGGGCCTGGACCTCGTATCTCGAACTGCACGGTGGGAGCGACGAGTCGCGCTCGGAACGGGCCGTGATGATGCAGAAGTATCTGCGCAACATCGCGGTGGCGCGGATGTCCGAACGGTTCGGCGGACGTTCCGCGTTCATCCAGCTCAGGGTCGTCACCGTGCCCATCGCGGCCCCGGGGACGGACGGTGGGCGAACGGCCCAGGGCTCGCCGAAGAACCCCGAGACCCGGCTCCTGCCCTGGTGGAAGGTGACTCCCGATGGCAACTGAACAGCTCTCACCGCGCGAACGGGGTCGGCGCCTGTACGCCCTCCTGACGGAACGGCCGCTCTCGCTCTACGCCACGGCAGCGCTGCGCATCGGCTACGGCCTGCTCTATCTGGGCTTCCTGCTCCGGGAGTTCCCGCATCGCGACGAGATCTGGGGCCCCGGTTCGCCCTGGACCCCGGAGCTGGCGGCACAGCTCTACGACCAGACCGGCTGGGCCAGCATTCTCGCCCTGTCCGACAGCCGCACCTACTTCGAACTCTGCTACGCGCTGGCTGTCGTCACCTCCGCGCTGTTCGCGCTCGGCTGGCGCACCCGCGCCGTGTCCGTCCTCTTCGCCCTGGTCGTGGCCTCGTTCCACTCCCGGTCGATCTTCATGACGGACGGCGGCGACAACCTCATCCTGCTGATGGCCTTCTACCTCGTACTCACCGCCTGCGGCCGGCGCTGGTCCCTGGACGCGCGCAGAGCGGCCCGGGACGGCGCGAAGGGCGACGGGCGTACGACGACGCCGACAGGTCAACTCCGCTACGCCCGCATCATGTTGGTCACGGTGCTGCACAACTGCGGACTGATCGTCATCGCCGTGCAGGTCTGCTTCCTCTACGGATCGGCGGGGCTTTACAAGGTGCAGGGTGGTACGTGGGGCAGTGGCACCGCCATGCACTACGTACTGAATCTCGACCTCTTCCGGCCCTGGCCCGGACTCTCGCAGATCGCGGACGAGCAGACCGTACTGCTCGCGATCACCGGATACGCGACGGTGCTCCTCCAGGTCGCGTTCCCGTTCGTCCTGTTCGGCAGGCTCAAGTACCCCGTCCTGACCGCGTTGTTGGGCATGCACATCGGGATCGCGGTACTCATGGGACTGCCGCTCTTCTCCGGCGCGATGATCGTCGCGGACCTGGTCTTCCTCCCCGATCGCTTCTACCTCGCGCTGCGGCGCCTGTGCGGGCGCGCGGTCCGGCGCGCCGGGCTCGGGAAGACCACGAGACCGGCGGACAAGGCACTGCCGACCAGCCCCCTGCTGCCGCAACAGGGCGGAGCTGACGGGCCGGCTGATTCACGGCACACGGCCGGACCCCGCGTCCCACCCACCCGGCGCGTTCGGCGATGACGTCGGCCTCAACGTCATGGGCCTGCGGTAAAGAGAACTGAAGTCGGGTGTGCCGCCGTCACGTGGTGACAATCTGCTCATGAAGGGCACCGCGGCCCCTGACTGCCTCTGGGCACCCGGCCCGGGCTCACCTCGGCAGTACCCGTTGCTGTACGTCGCCGCTGTACGTCGCCGCTGTACGTCGCCGCTGTACGGCTCAACGCGAGAGGCCCCGGACTCGTCGTCCAGGGCCTCTGGCCTGCTGTGCACTCGGCAGGATTCGAACCTGCAACCTTCTGATCCGTAGTCAGATGCTCTATCCGTTAAGCTACGAGTGCTTGGTGTGCTGGGCTTTTGTGGCCCGGCTGCGTTGCGAGAACAACATTACATGACCTGCGGCGTCACGTGAAATCCATTAGCCGGACCAGGTCTGAGCTGCGGAAACACCTCGAAACGACCCTCACCGAGCGACCTGAACGGCCCGGAACGGCCGAAGCCCCGGCCAGGTGGCCGGGGCTTCGGTGATTCGTGCGCGGAGGCGGAGGGATTTGAACCCTCGATGGGCTTTAAGACCCAAACCGCATTAGCAGTGCGGCGCCATAGACCGGACTAGGCGACGCCTCCAGCACACCCGCGCGGGCGCGGGTGGTGCGTGTCAGATGATGACACAGTCGAGCGCGGTGTCACCAATCGCCGCCCACGGTACTAGGCGGGAACCCCGCAAAGCAAAGCGCTTCTTCAGGCCCCGGGTCCGTGCGCAACGACTGGGGCTCACGCGCGTTAGTGATGGCGGGCGCGCACCGTCGGGCCCTTCGGAATCGTCTGCCGTCAGGAGCTCCCGTGTCGCGTCGTTCCTCCCTCACCCGCACCGCCGCCCGCACCGCCGCCTTCGCCGCCTCGATCGCCGCCGTGGCCGCCTTCGCGCCCACCGCCGCCGCCGGGACCCTCGATCTCGCGTGGACCGCGCTGCCGCCGCTGTTCCAGGAGCAGAAGGCGCAGGACCGGCTCACCGTGACCGTCGTCGACACCAACATCACCCGCGCCGACGGTACGTACGAGCTGAAGTGCGGACCCAGCGGCGGTACGCACCCCGAGGCCGGGTCCGCGTGCGCGCGGCTCGACGAGCTCGCCGGGGAGGGAAGGGACCCGTTCGCCCCGGTGCCCGAGGGCCAGATGTGCACCATGCAGATGGGCGGGCCGGCCACCGCCCGGGTCACCGGGACGTGGCAGGGGCGGAGCGTCGACGCGACGTTCAGCCGCAAGAACGGCTGCGAGATCACCCGCTGGCAGAACCTCGTCCCCGTACTCCCCGCCGCCAGGGGCTGACGCGGTGGGTACGGGGTCCGCACACAACCTTGGTGAGAGCTCCCCCTCATCCGCCGTCCCGGCCCGCCCCCAGCGCTTAGACTCCCTCCAGTGACAGGCTGAGACTCAGAGGGGCAAGATGGGACCGGCCGTCCGCAAGGTGCAGTGGTTCAGGGAGGAAGCGTCGTCGTGAGTGGCAGGCCATCCCGAGGCGCTGCTCGCCTCGCGGCGATACTTGACGCACTTCCCGACGGTCTGGTGCTGGTCAACGGCAACGGGACCGTCGTCAACGCCAACACCATCGCCCTCGAAACCTTCGAAACCCCCGGTACGGCCCTGGTCGGACGCGGTCTGCTCGATCTCCTGCCGGAGTTCGACCCGCGGCTGATCCCCGGTTCGATGCGCCGGCCGGAGGCCAGTGACGAGCGGGGCCGTACCAAGCCGACCCGGATGATCGCGCGGCGTACGGACGGCAACGAGTTCCCCGTCGAGGTCACCAGCGCCAATCTGGAGGACGGCCAGCAGGCGTACGACCTGCACAACTACACCGGCGACGAGCTTCTGATGCTCGTCGTCCGCGACCTGTCGGGGACCGTCGACACCGAGGCGGAGCTGGCGCGTTCGCAGCGGCAGACCGAGATGATCCTGCGGGCCGCCGCCGAGGGCGTGGTCGGTACGGACACGGACGGCCGCGTCGTACTCGTCAACCCCGCCGCCGCGCAGATCCTCGGCTTCCGGGCCAGCGATCTGGGCGGCCAGGAGCTGCACCCGCTCATCCTGCACTCGCGCGGGGACGGCGAGCCGTTCCCGTACGAGGAGTCGCCCCTCGCCGACACGCTCAAGTCGGGCCGCAAGCACCGGGTGCGCGGGCAGGTGCTGTGGGCGAAGAACGGCAAGCAGGTGCCCGTCGACCTGACCACCGCGCCCGTGCGGGACGGTGAGCAGCTCGTCGGCGCGGTGATGACGTTCACCGACCGGCGTCCGTACGAGGAACTGGTCGAGGCGCACACCACGGAGGCCACCGAGACCGCCGAGCGGCACGCGGCGGAGCTGGCGGAGACGGTCGAGCGTCATACGGCGGAGCTGGCCGCCGCCGTCGAGCGGCACACCGCCGAACTGGCGGACCGCAGCGACCGGTACGCGGCCGAGATCGAGGAGTTGGCGGAGCGGTACGACAACACGGCCCGTCGGCACCACCAGCTGGCCGCCGTCCTGGGCGACGCGCTGCGCGGGCCGTTGGAGGAGCTGCGCGGTGAGCTGTCGACGCTCGCCGCCGACCCGGCGGGGCAGCTGTGGCCCGAGGCGAACCAGATGCTGCACCACCTGTCGGCCGGGTACGCCCGGATGACGACGCTGGTGGACAACGTCCTCGGCTACCAGCGGCTCGACGAGGGCCTGGACCAGCTGAACAAGGTGAACGTGCTGCTCGACGCGGTCGTGGCGGCCGGTGTCGAGGGCGCGATCGAGCTGATCGGCCCCGGCCGGGCGCAGTTCGCCGTGCACGCGCCGCCGATCGAGGCGGAGGTCGACCCGGTACGGCTGGCGACGGCGCTCGCGCATCTCACGGCGGACGTGGCGGGCGTCGACTCGACCGGCCGGACGCGGGCGGTGCCGGGCGGCGGTTACGTCGACTCGACGATCGTGGTGGCGGCGGCGCAGCGCGGTGACGTCGTACGGATCGAGGTGCGCGGACCGTTCGCCGGGGGCGATCCGGTGCACGAGCCGATCGTGCGCGGGATCGTGCGGGCGCACGGCGGCGTGTTGCAGACGCACGAGATGCCGGGCATGGGCGGCAGCGCGTACGTTCTGGAAGTGCCGTTGGGGGAGGGGTCGGGTACGTTCCAGCCGCCCGCGGCCGAGGAGAGCCAGAGCCCGGTTTCGGAGGGGTCGGGCCCGGAGGCCGGGTCGACGGGGGGATCCGGTCGGCCGGGCGGTGGGCGACGGCGGGCGCGGCGGGCGTCCACGGACGCGTTCCTCGGGGCGGCCGGCGAGGAGCCCGGCGAGCCCACGGGGCGGCGCAGGGCCCGTACGGATTCGGCTCCCGGGCCGGACTCCGGAGCGGTCCCGAAGTCGGCCTCGGGCCCGGCCTCGGGTTCGGCCTCCGGGGCGGATCCGCAGACGGCCGCGCGGCAGAATCCGCGGCAGGAACTCATCCCGGCCCAGGATTCGGGCGGAAGTACCGGTGGTACGGGCCGCAGGCGCGGCCGGCCGAGCCCGGCGGAGAACGCGGCCGGTGCCGTACCGGGCGCCGAACTCGCGGTGTCTTCCCCTCCCGCTCCCCCCTCCGCCGCGTCCCCGGCGTCCGAGGGAGCGGTCGTGACGGCCGCCGAGGGATCTCACCCGACCGGACGCGCCGCCCTCGGGCAGGCGGTGCCGCCGCAGGGCGTACCGCAGGGGGCGCAGAACGGCGCACAGCAGGAGGCCGCGGCAGCGGGTACGGGGCGCAGGGCCCGGCGTGACGGCCAGAACGCCCTCCCGGCCCTGCCCTCCGGTCCCTCGCCCGTACCGCAACAGGGCCAGCAGCACACACAGCAGCCGGCCCAGCACTCGGCCCAGCCACAGGCAGCGCCTGCGGCCCCGGCGCAGTCGCCGGCCGTCCGTCGGCCCCGGCGCGCGCTGGCGCCCGCGCAGCAGCGCCCCGCGCCCGCTGCCGACGCGGCGCCGCCCCGCGCACAGTTCGCGCTTCCGCCCGCCGACGCCGACCGCGCCCCGGCGCCCGGTGCACAGGGCGCGCCCGACGCGTCGGCGCCGGGGAGGCACGACACCGCGCGGTCGGACCCCCGCGCGGACCACACGCCGCTGAAGCCGCACCCGGTCGCGTCCACTAACGACCCGCGTGAGGCACTCGCGGCGGCCGAGACCGATGCCCCGCCCATGGATCCCAACAGCTGGGCGCCCGCGATGCCCACGTCCTCGGGCGTCGGCGTGATGCCGGGGGCGCCCGGCCAGCAGCCGTCGTGGCCCGTCCCCGGAGCCGTACCGGCACCGACCCCGGCCCCGGCCGCCGAGCACGCCCACACGGACGACGACACCGACGGCACAGGCTCAGGTACGGGTACGGGTACGGGTACGGGTACGGGCTCAGGCACAGCCAACGGCAGCGGCGCGGGCGCCGCCCCCGAAGACCCCCGCGCGTCCCAGCCGTTGCCCCCCGCCCAGCCCCTGCCCGATGAGGAGCCGGTGTCGGCGGACTCCACACAGGGACGGGCGTTCAGCGTCCGTACGCTCGGCCAGGGGGTGCCCTTCGCCCAGCAGATCACCAAGCAGCAGAACCAGACCCTCGGCTCGGGCCGCCGCCGCAGGCTGTCCGCCCCGCAGGAACCCGAAGACCCCCGCAGCGGCACAGGGCCCGGCTCCGCGCCCCCGGCCCCGCACCCCTCCGGCCCCTCCCACGGCGGCCAGGGCGGTTCCCTCGGGCACGGCCCCCACTCCGAGGGCCGCGCCTACGCCATAGGAGCCCCCGACGAGGGCGCCGAAGGCCCCCAGCCGCTGGACGGCCCCGGCGGCGCGGTCGAGGTCGCGAACCGCCCCCAGCCCCGCCCCGTCGACGACGAGCTGCCCCCCGAGCCGCTGGACAACCCGCGTCGGCTGCTGGTCTGGCCCGCACCCGACGTCTCCACCCAGCAGGCCCTGAGCGACCGCGGCTACCGCCCGGTGATCGTGCACTCCCGCGAGGAGGTCGACGCGCAGATCGCCGCCTTCCCCGCGGCGCTCTTCGTCGACCCGCTGACCGGCCCGATCACCCGGACCGCGCTCCAGTCACTGCGCCAGGCCGCCGTCGCCGCCGAGGTCCCGGTGCTCGTGACGGCCGGGCTCGGGCAGGCGACGCGCGAGGCGGCGTACGGCGCCGACCCCGCCGTCCTGCTCAAGGCCCTGGCGCCGCGCGACAGCGAACAGCACCCGTCGCGCGTGCTGTTGATCGAGGAGAGCGAGGAGATCGCGCTCGCGCTGACGGCGACGCTGGAACGCCGCGGCATGCAGGTGGCGCGCGCGGGAACGGACAGCGAAGCGGTCACGCTCGCGGGCCAGATGCGGCCGAACCTGGTGGTCATGGACCTGATGCAGGTACGGCGCCGGCGCGCGGGCATCATCGACTGGCTGCGCGCGAACGGCCAGTTGAACCGGACACCGCTGGTCGTTTACACCTCCACCGGCATCGACCGCGCCGAACTGCCGCAGCTCTCCGCCGGGGAGACGGTGCTCTTCCTGGCCGAGCGGTCCACGAGTGAGGACGTGCAGTCGCGGATCGTGGAACTGCTCGCGAAGATCGGCACCAACTGACCCTCGACCGACCCTCAAGAAGATTCGCCCGAGGGTCGGTTGGTGCGGCGGCCTTGGACAAGGGCGCGCCCTAGATGTATGAGGGCTGGACGTTGGTGACGCCGCCCCGAAGTCGAGATGCTGGCGGCCGGCCACCAACTCCGCTGTGCGGGCGGTGGTAGTTGTAGTGGATGTTCCAGACGGCGATCGCGGAAGAGCGGGCGTCCTCGCTATTGAACTCGCGGGCATAGAGCAGTTCCTCGGCCAGGATTCGCTGGTAGCGCTCAACCTTGCCGTTGTGGCGCGGGGTGTACGGCTTGGTCTTCTGATGCCGCGTGCTTCTGCCGACGATCCGGGCGAAGTCACCGGAGCGGTAGCAGGCCCCGTTGTCGGTGACGACCCGGTGGATGTGCGTGATGCCGTGCGCGGCGAACCAGACCTTGGCTCGTGCCAGGAACGCTGCAGCGGTGGCTCCCTTCTCGTCGGGCAGGGGCTCGGTGTAGGAGAGCCGGGAGAATCCGTCGACGGCAGAGTGCAAGTAGGTGTAGCCGCGCTTCGCACCAGCTGACTTCGCTCGATCGACGGTCTTGGCCTGGTCGCTGTCGCGGCCGTGAATGCGCCAACCGCCGCCATCGGGGATCCTGCCGACCTTCTTCACGTCAAGGTGCACCATGTGTCCGGGCCAGCGAGCGGTGATCTTCCCAGGCTTGCGGTTGTTTTCGCCGCCGGGGTCGATGAACTTTCGCCTGCCCAGTCCGAGCCTGGTCAGGTGCCGGGTGACGGTGCGGCGGTTGATCGTGAACCCGAGGTCGGCGAGCTCATCGGCGATGCGCTGAGCGGACCACTTGTGCTCGCGTCGCCAAGTCTCGATCTGCTCGATGGCCCAAGCTGGTGTGGCGTTCGGGCTCCGGTGGGGGCTCGATGAGCTGTCGAGAAGTCCGGCGTCGCCGTGACTCCGCCAACGGTTGACCCACTTCGATGCGCAGGCACGTGAGATCCCCATCTCGGCGGCCACGTGGGCGATGGGACGCGTCTTGCATCGCTCGACCAGCCGGCGGCGCCCCTCGAGACTGAGCGGGGCGTTGGCGTGGCTCATGCGTCCATCGCGTAGGAGCGCTCGATCAGGTCGGTCATCGCCTGTTGGAAGTCGCGGCGCTTCTGGTCGCTCCAGTTCTCGGTCAGCTCCGCGAACACGTCCTCCTGCCAACGATGCGCCTGGTCCAGCATCATCTGACCCGCAGAGGTGAGTGATGCTTCGCGTCGTCGGCCGTCGGTCGCGGACGCTGCCATGACGAGATACCCGGCTGCGGTGGCGCTCTTGATCAACCGTGACGCGCCGCTCTGGTCGATCCCGACCTCTTGCGCGATTGCGTTCACCGTTGCCGGGGTCGCGCGGAGATTGAGCGCATGGACAGCTTCGCAGACGAGCACGAGTCGCCCCTGCTCACCGCCTGTGTCTGCTGCGACAGACCGTCGTGACCAGTGCCTGACGAAATGGAACAGGACCTGTCCCGGGCCGAGGTCTGTCACTCGGTTGCCGCCATCTCGCGGCAGATGTAGGCCAGCTCGAGAGCGGCCTTGAGGTCCGGCAGCCTGAGAGCAGCCGTGACCTTCCCGCCGGTAGCGCGGAAGACCGTCGCTACTCGCGTGGATTCCGTGCTCTCGGGCCAGGTCGCGTCCTCCTCGACCACCATCAGTCGCTCGCTGACTGGGTGCCAGGACCGCGGGATCAACTTGATGCCCGAGCGCTCCACCCACTCGGCGAACTGCGCAGGCGTGATCGGACCCGCGCCCTTCGGGCCGAGCACGACGACCGGATCGCCGACCGCCCGCGCAGATCGCTGCAGGTCGCCGGCATTGACGCTTGCGTGCCACTCATTGATCGCTTCTTCAAGGTTGGGTTCCATGACCAGAAGTGTATGTGATTCGCATACATCGCGCTCCGCGTAGCCACGGCATCAACCTCCTGCCCCGCAACACCTAGAGGCGTGTGACGTCCAGCTCGCCGTCCGCGTACCGCTTCCGGATCACCTTCTTGTCGAACTTGCCGACGCTCGTCTTCGGCACCGAATCCACGACCGACCACCGCTCCGGGAGCTGCCACTTGGCGACCTTCTCGGCGAGGAAGGTCTTCAGCGACTCGTAGTCGGCGCTCGCCCCGTCCTTCAACACGACTGTCGCGAGGGGGCGTTCACCCCACTTGTCGTCGGGCACGGCGACGACCGCCGCCTCGGCGACGTCCGGATGGCCCATGAGCGCGTTCTCCAGTTCCACACTGGAGATCCACTCGCCGCCGGACTTGATGACGTCCTTCGCGCGGTCGGTGAGGGTGAGGTAGCCGTCGGGGCTGATGACGCCCACGTCGCCCGTCTTGAGCCAGCCGTCCTCGCTGAACTTGTCCTCGGGCCTGAGCGGTTCGGCGTCGGCGCCGCCGTAGTACGCGGCGGCGATCCAGGCCCCGCGTACCTCCAGCTCGCCGGCCGACTCGTTGTCCCACGGCAGGGTGTCACCGCCGGGGCCGGTCAGCCGCGCCTCGACGCCGACGGGGAAGCGGCCCTGTGTGACGCGGTAGGGCCACTCCTCCTCGGCGGTGAGACCGGCGGGCGGGTTGGACGTCGTACCGAGCGGCGAGGTCTCCGTCATGCCCCAGGCGTGGCAGAGCCGTACGCCGAGCTTGTCGTACGCCTCCATCATCGCGGGCGGACAGGCCGAACCGCCGATCGTGACGCGGACCATGGAGCTCAGATCGCGCGGCTTCGCCGTGACCTCGGCGAGGAGCCCCTGCCAGATCGTCGGCACGGCGGCCGCGTGCGAGGGCTTCTCGCGCTCGATCATGTCGGCCAGCGGCGCCGGCTGGAGGAAGCGGTCGGGCATCAGCATGCTGATGCCGGTCATGAAGGTGGCGTGCGGCAGGCCCCAGGCGTTCACATGGAACTGCGGTACGACGACGAGAGTCGTGTCCTTGTCCGTCAGCCCCATCGACTCGGCCATGTTGACCTGCATGGAGTGCAGATAGATCGAACGGTGCGAGTAGACGACGCCCTTGGGATCGCCGGTGGTGCCGGAGGTGTAGCACATGGCGGCGGCGGTGCGTTCGTCCAGCTCGGGCCAGTCGTACGTGGTGGGGCGCCCGGCGATCAGGTCCTCGTACTCGTGCACCTGGACGCGGCCGTCTGTCGCCGCGACGGCTTCGGCGAGCGGCCCCCGGTCGCCGGGGCCGGAGACGACGACGTGCTCGACGGTCGGCAGATGAGGCAGGAGCGGCACGAGGAGCGGCAGCAGTGAGCCGTTCGCGAGGACGACGCGGTCGGCGGCGTGGTTGACGATCCAGACCAACTGCTCCGGTGGAAGGCGCAGGTTGAGCGTGTGGAGGACCGCTCCCATGGAGGGAATCGCGAAGTATGCCTCGACATGTTCAGAGTTGTTCCACATCAGGGTGGCGATCCGCTCGTCACCCGCGACTCCGAGTTCGTCGCGCAGGGCGCCGGCGAGCTGTGCGGCCCGCGCACCGACCTCCGCGAAACTGCGGCGCTGCGGCTCGCTCTCCCCGGTCCAGGTGATGACCTGCGACTTCGCGTGGATGGTCATCCCGTGACGCAGGATGCGGGTCACTGTCAGCGGTACGTCCTGCATGGTGCTCAGCACGGCGTCCTCCCGGTGGGCGCTGGCGCTACGCGACAGAAGCGCGGCGTGTCGACAAGCTGTGCGGCGATTCTGCGCACATACCACGCGGCATGTCACTACCCGGGGGTAGAAAACACGGCTGTGACTCAGCGGACGGGCACCAGCTCCGGGTCCTCGCGGAGCTTCCCGAGCGCCCGCGACACCGCGCTCTTCACCGTGCCGACGGAGACCCCCAGCACCTCGGCGGTCTGCACCTCGCTGAGGTCCTCGTAGTAACGGAGCACCACCATCGCGCGCTGGCGGTCCGGCAGCTTCATCACCGCGCGCCACATCGCGTCGTGGAGCACCTGCTCCTCGGCGGGATCGGGCGCCGGGAGCCCGGCCGGCTCGGGCAGTTCCTCGCAGGCGAACTCGTCGACCTTGCGCTTGCGCCACTGCGAGGTACGGGTGTTGACGAGGGCGCGGCGGACGTATCCGTCGAGGGCACGGTGGTCCTGGATCCGGTCCCAGGCGACGTACGTCTTGGTGAGAGCGGTCTGGAGAAGGTCCTCGGCGTCGCTCGGATTCGCGGTGAGCGAGCGCGCGGTACGCAGCAGCACGGGCCCCCGCGCCCGTACGTACGACGAGAAGGACTTGTAGGGCGTGTGCGGGTGCGACTGGTGCGCGGAGTGCGCGGGTGGATGCGAGTTCGGGTGATACGGCGAATACGAGGCGGCCTTGGAGGCGCTCGCGCAGACAGGCGTGGTCATGGCTCCCACGCTAGGAGCGGGCCCCTCCCAGGGGATCGGCCCCAGGTCCCGAAGCTGCGTCCGCCTCAGGGAGTAGGGGGAGTACCGGCTCCACCTCCTGAAGGTGGAGGAGCGGTGGACACTCGTCAGGGTCGGCATCCGAGGCGTGGGGCCGGTGTGGATCTTGATTCCCGCGTGGCGGGGCGGTCTTGAGCCCCTGTGGGGACGGGCCCCGCAGGTGGGAGCCGTGCGGGCCGCGCTCGCGAGGGCGGTGGTGTCGGAGCCGTACACCTTGACGAGGAGGGGGAGGCGCGGCGCGACGTGTACGACCAGGGGTGGCGACGGGGGGTGGTGACGCGGGAAGGGCGTACGCCTGTGGGCGGTCGGGCGCCGAGGGGGCGCGCACCGCACGGGTGGGCACCGCGGGGGCGTACACCGGAGGAGTGGGCACCGCGGGGGCGTGCACCGCATGGGCACATACGAGGACGGCCTGCGCCCCGGCACCGAAGTGCCGTCGCGCAGACCGTCGCTCACCCCTCAGCAAACTCCCCCGTCGGGCCGCGTATCACCAGAGGTTGACGAAGTTCACCGCGACATTCTCGTTGGACTGGTCGATCACCGTGAAGCCGGATCCGTTCACGTTGGCGGTGTTGTTCTGGTTAGACGCACCGGCACCCGTAGCGACCTGCTGGGTGGTCGTCGAATTACCGGAATTGTCATCACCGACGCCGCTGCCCACGATCGTGGCCACGCTGGCGTTCGATCCGTCGTCCGCGAAGTCGTCGGCCGACGCCGAGGTGGTGAAGAGGGCCGCGGCGAGGGGCAGGGCGGCGACGGCGGCGAAGACGCGGGCGGTACGGAAGCTTGCCATGTCAGTTCCTCCAGGAACGAGATCTTCGTGAACGAGAAGTACGGCTTCTGTCCGGGCAGTTGGCCAGCCGCCCCGACGTTGTGCTCGACGTCGCGGATCAAGACTTGCCCACCGAATCCCTGGCGAACCAGCCCCGAGAGGGTTATTCCCTCGCAAGCGTGATGACAAGTCGATAAACCCCCTTCCTGACATCAACAGGCCAGTTCGGCTCGTATCGACCCGTACGGATCACATCGCGACCCGCCCCCCGCAAGGGGCGAAGCGTTTCGGCACGCTTTCGGCCAATCTTTCCCACTCCCGTTATTCGAATATTAGTGCGAACATGGATCCATGGCCATCACAGCCCCGCACTCGACCACCCTGGCCCTCGCTCACGCCCTCTCCGCCGCCGAGAGCGGCTTCCCCGTCATCCCGCTCTCCCCCAGCAAGCTCCCCGCACTGCGCTCACCACACCGGAACGAGCCCGGTTCAGGGGCGACCAGCGGACAGCGCGCGGGCGGGCCGGGCATGTGCCGCGGGGAGTGCGGCCTGCCGGGTCACGGCGTGCACGACGCCACGACCGACCCCGCCGCCGTACGGGCGCTGTTCGCCGCCGCGCCCTGGGCGACGGGTTACGGCATCGCCTGCGGACGGGCTCCGCACCATCTGATCGGCGTCGACCTGGACGTGACGCCGACGACCGCAGCGTCGGCGCACAGCCGTGCGGGCGACCACGCGGGCGACCACGCGGGCGACCACGCGGGCGGCTCGAACAGCGCACCGGACCCGACCCCGGATTCGGTCGCCGCGCTCCAGCAGCTCGCCTTCCAGCACCTGTTCACGCTGCCGGAGACCGTGGTCGTGCTCACCCCGAGCGGTGGCCGGCACATCTGGCTGTCGGGTCCATCCGGGATCACCGTCCCCAACTCTGCGGGGCGCCTGGCACCCGGCATCGACGTACGGGGCGCGGGCGGCTATCTCGTCGGTCCCGGCTCCGTCACCGCCCGGGGCGCGTACCGCCTCGCCCCCGGCTCCGCCGGACTCACCCCCGCGCCCTGCCCGCGCGCCCTGCTGCGCCTGCTCACGCCCCCCGAGCGCGGGCGCCACTCGGGGCCGGGAGGGCACCGGGGCCGCCCGGCGCAGGGGCACGGCCTCGTCCAGTTCGTACTCGCCGCGCACGCGGGCCAGCGCAACACCCGGCTGTTGTGGGCGGCCTGCCGGGCGTACGAGCACGGCTTCGGCGACTCCCTCCTGGAGACGCTCGTCGACGCCGCCGTACGGACGGGCCTGACCGAACGCGAGGCGCGCGCGACGATCGCGTCGGCGTCCCGCCTGACGGCGGGACCGGCGTAGGTCCGTATACGCGGGAAGGGCGTTCACCGGCGTCGTGCCGGCGAACGCCCCTCCGTCTTCCGCGCTTACAGCACGTCGATGCTCAACGTGGCCCTGTTGTTGGTCTTGTTGGTGTCGTAGACGGGCTCGATGTCGTAGTTGGAGGTGGCCTTGACCTCGCCCGACGTGTCCGTCCGCCGCCCCTTGTCGATCCTCAGGACGAAGGCGAACGCCTCGGTCTCACCGACCTCCAGGGTGTAGTCGTCCTCCTGGCAGACGTACTTCGGGTGTCCCGGCTCCGAGGGGCCGGTCGGTCCGTCGATCCCGAACGGCTTGCACTCCGCGGGGACTTCGACGGCCTTCGTGCCCTTGGGGACGTTCACGAGGAGCGCCGGGTGGTCGTCGCTCTCGTTGTTCTGGATCCAGCCCGGTCCGTCGTTGCGGATCGAGGGCGTGACGATGACCTCGCTGCCGGACTTCCCCTTGGCCTGGTCCCCCGTGGCGACGAGGTCGGCCGAGTTGTCGGTGTCCAGCGCGAGGCGGCGGTGGGCCTCGTCGTAGCCCTCCCCCGGGTCGTCACCGGTACGGCTCGTGCCGTACTCGACGACCTCCATCAGCGCCTTCTTCAGCACCGTGAACCTGACCGGCACCGTGTAGCTCTCACCCGGCGCGATGCCGACGTCCAGCTCGCACACGGCCTGCTTGATCTTGTCCCCCACAGTCGAGTACGTACAGCCGTCGACGGGCCGGGTGAAGGCCAGTCCGCGGGTGAGCCGCACCCGGAAGGTGACACCGTCCGTGGCGGCGGTGCCGTTGTTGGTGAGCTTGACGGAGTCGTCGCGGACCTCGCCGGGCCTGAGCTGATTCCCCGACAGCTCGGACACGGTCAGATCCGGCGCGACGGGCTCGTCCGCATGGGCGCCGGGGGCGAGGGCGAGCGGGAGGGCCGCGGCGACCGCGACGGCGGCCACCGTTGTCGATGTCAGGCGCGAGAGGCGCTTGTGCTGGCGCACGGTGAGTCTCCTCGAACGTACGGAAGCGGGACGGCGTGTCCCACTGGTCACCTGCTAGACACCGCAATTCCAGGCCTGGTTGTGCGTCGGGTTGTGGAGGATCCATGACCGGGCCGGGGGCGCCGGGACGGCGGCGCGCGCCGGCGTCCGCCCTCACTTCGAAGGGCGAACGCCGGCGCGCCTCGGATCAGCAGACCTTGTAGTCGACCCGTGTCGAGTTGTACGAACAGGTGTCCACCGTGGCGCCGTTGGACTTCTTGAGCGTCGCCTTGTCGCGGTCGTTGTTCCAGACGTACGCGGCGCGCCCCTGGTAGCGGTTGGCCGCGGTGTTCGTGCCCCTCCCCGTACGCACGGTCACGGTCTTGCCCCGGGCGAGGGAGTAACTGCCGAACGTGTACTTGTGATTCGACCCGTCGACGACCGACCACCCCGTCAGGCTGACCGCCCTGGTGGTGGTGTTGCGGATCTGCACGTACTCGCCGTTGAGACTGGCGTTGGAGCGGGTGTCCGTGCCGGGGCTGTCGTAGTAGATCTTGTACAGATGTACCGACCCGGCGGCCTGCGCCTGCGAAGGCAACAGAACCGTTCCGGCGACCACCGCGGCGGTCGCCGCGACGGTGGAGAGCGTGCGGGAGTAGCGCATGTGCGTCCTTCTGATCGAGGCCGGGCACCCCCCAAAGGGCCCGGCAGGCGGCCAGAGTATGACCAAGCGCCCGCAACGGGTCGCCTTTTCCGGAACAAGGACATACCGGCCGGTAGAGCCGCCAACTCCCGTACAGTGAGGCTCATTTCGCCCCATACGGCCAACCGACCGCGTTGCCGGCCATTGCCGATCCCCGGCAGCGGGCAGCACGTCATGGGTGCACACCTCACCCATGTCGCTTCCCACTCCCACCGCCACACAATGTGCAGGTGACACCCAAGAAGGCCGGTCCGATCCCTCGCCCGAGCCCCCGCCCGCGGAACCGTGCGACGATGCGCCGCGCGGCGGTGACGGGCATCCTGTGCGCGCTGGTGGCGGCGTGGCTGCTGCTGGTCAATGTGCGGGGGGCGATCGACGACGAACGCGCTTTCAGGGCTGCGGTCAGCTGTGACTCCGGCGACGACTGCCTGCGTACGACCGGGGCTCGGATCGACCGGACCGAGCGCGTGGAGGGAAAGAAGACAGCCTCGTACTTCCTGTACGTCACCGAGGCGGACGGCACGACCAGCAGCCCCCGCCTCTGGGGCAGCCCGTCGGATCCCCCGGCCGCCACGAATGGAACGCGCGTCGAGGTGACGTATTGGCGGGGGGAAATCCGGTACGTCGACTTCGACTCCACGCGCCGGTACACAACGGCGGACCCACGCGGCGACTACCGCCCCTTCGCCTCCTTCGGCCTCGCCATCGGCCTCTTCGGCGCGGGCATCCTGTGGGTCTGGTACTGGTGGGCCCGCCACTCCCGGTCCTCGGTCCGGGCGGATCCGTGGCAGATCGGCGTCCCGACCACGGGCGCGGTCCTCCTCACCCTGCCGGGAGCGGGCGCGCCCTGGGTCACCGACAGCTTCGGGTCCGCGCTGCGGCTCCTCGGCCTGTGCTCACTGCCGATCCTCGCGGGCTGCTCGGTGGCGGCCCTGCTCGTGAGACGACGCCAACGCGGCGACGACACCATCGCGATGACACCGTCCGTACCGACCGAGGAGCGGATCCTCACCGCCCGGATCGTGGGCGGGGTCCCGTACGCGACCCAGGGATTCCTGGTCGCCGGCCCCACATCCCTCTGGTCGACCCCCGACCCCACGGGCAAGGCGTTCCGCCGCCGAATCCCCACCACTCTGACCCCGATCCGCGTCCGCCCGCAGTACTGGAGGGATCCGGACCAGCCCAACTACGGCGCCAAGGCGGTGGTGCTGGAGTGCGAGGACGACGGCAGGCCGGTGCTGGTCGTCACGGACAGGAAGAACATGCCGTGGCTCCTGGGCACGCTCGGATCGACGTCCACCCGCCCGGAACAGCCGCTCCCTTTGCGGCGCCGCACCCGGGCTGATGCCGTGAAACCGTGAGCCGGACTCAACCCGGAAGGGGCGCTCCCGAGCCGGAAACACCCCTCCTGACCTGCTGCGGTGGGTGTGGGATCTGAACCCACGGTGACATCGCTGCCACGACGGTTTTCAAGACCTTCTGGCGGTCGAGCGGCTTCCGTTCTCTGTCGCAGGTCAGGCACGTACGAGCGCCCCGGCGGAACCGTTGTCGTCGTCATCGTGCCCGCTGCGTACCCCAGGCTGCTCAGCGCAACGCTCACGGGCACTGTGTGGTCATGAGTGCGTTGTGGCAAAGGCAGTCCTGTTCGACAGGGCACCAGCCTCGCCCTACACGACCAAAACCACCTCGACGCCGTCGCCACCGAGCTGAACAACCGCCCACGCAAGACGCTCGGCTGGGAAGCCCCGGCCGAGCGCATGCGCGAACTGCTCGCCATCACAGGCCAGAGATCCACAACCCGAGTCACACCGCTCGTTTGGCAGCCCCCGACCATGACCCACCGACCCACCAGGCCAGATCCTCGAACCGGCTGGTCGAAGAATCCGTAACGCCCCTCCCCGGCCAGCCCACCTCCGAGTCAGACCTACTCTCCTGCCCGCACCGATCTCGTCGCAGGGGAGGCGGAGCTGGGTTGTGAGCGTCGGCCTCGCAAGCGTCTGCCATGATCAGGTCAGCTCATCTGGGCCTTGATGTGTTCGACGACCTCGTGGAACTCCTTCGTCGGCGAGAAGTCCACGTACTCGCAATCCTCAAGCGCCTCGGGGGCGTGGCCAGGGGGCCAGTAGAACGCTTGTCCCTCTTGGTAGACCTCATCACCGTGCCCGGTCCGCATTTTCAGGCTGCCCTTGAGCAGGTATCCCCAGTGCGGGCACTGGCACAGGTCGTCGGGCAGTCCTTTGCAGACCGGTGCCAGGTCCGCACCCTTGGGGAGCCGCGCAAAAGCCGCGGTCATGTTTCCCCCGATTTCCTTCATGCGCAGCTCCACGCCGCCCCCCTCGATCGCGACCGGAGCATCACTACGCGTCGTTGCGGTCATCGCACGCCACTCCTCTCGATACCCGTCCCCTTCCACCCTGCGCCTCATCCGCGCCGTCGGCCACGCGGCACCCCGGCCCGCCCCGTGCTACTGCAGTAGCCACCCACGGCAGAGTCTGTACAGCGAGCATGCAACCCCCACGAACTGCAGTTGCCACGAAGCGGGCGAGAGGTCGATGTGCTGTACGCGACGTGCGGGGTTCCGCCACCGGTAGCCATGAAGGGAAGTCAAACACTCACTCCTCAGTGAGCGCGGTCCCACACTTGGCGCAGTAGAAGACGGTCATACATCGGGTTCTACCGCGTGCCGGGCCGGGACGTCGAAGGGGTTCATCAGGAGAGCGGCCCCGGACCAGGTGCATGGTCAGGGGCCGTTCAACTACCAGGAGAGGCGCGGTGGTCAGTCCGAAGCGGCACCGGCAGAGCCGTCGCCGGTGTCCGACCCACTGAGCCAGCTGTCCGCCGCTTCCGCCACCTGGTCGTCACGACCAGCCACAGGCCGGGCGTAGGACCCGCGTAGGCGAGCAAGGAGATCAGCAGATCATGCGGCTTCGTCGCGCTCCGCACAATCCGTGAGGCTTCCAGCGGGGTGACCTCGCACGGGACGTGGGTTGCCGACCGGTACGGCGTGATGACCGCCGCGCACCGGCTCGGGCAACCTCCCGCCATGACTCGGCGGAGAGCGTTTCCGGCACTTCCGCCTCGACCGTCGTGAACCGGGTGTGCTCCTCCACGCGCGTGGGGAGCCCGGCGGCGGACAGCCGGGCGGCGATGGCCGCCGCAGTCACTCCCGAAGCGGACACAGGGCAGCCTCCGTCACCAGCGATCACTTTCGGTGAAGCTAGTGGACTAGATTTTCCATATGTCTGAGCAGCCGCCGTATATCCGCATCGCCGACGAACTCCGGCGGCGCATTGCGGAGCACGTCTGGGGACCGGGGGACCGTCTCCCTTCCCGCGCCCAGATCGGCCAGGAGTGCGGCGTGGGCGAGAACGTGGTGCGCCGCGCACAGGAGTTGCTGATCTCCCAGGGAGTGTTGGAAGGTCGGGCCGGATCGGGCACGTACGTCGCCGAAGTCCGGCAACGGGTACGGGTCGTGCGGTCGTCGGCACGCGAACAGCCCACGGGGTCCCCGTTTCGCCAGGACATGAAGGCTCTCGGCAGGCAGAGCGATTGGGAGAGCCGGACCGAGGCGAAGGTGTCGGCCCCGACGGAGATCGCCGCGCGGCTCGGGATCGCCGAGGCAGAGTTGTGCGTGCGGACGACGTACGAGTTCCTGGCGGACAGCAGGCCGGTTCAGCTGTCGACGAGTTGGGAGCCGTACGACCTCACCGGCGGCACACTCGTCGTCCTCCCCGAGGGAGGGCCGCACGCCGGGGCGGGTGTCGTGAACCGCATGGCCGTGATCGGAGTGACCGTCAGCCATGCGGTTGAGCAGCCGGAGCCACGGCATGCGACCGCCGAGGAGGCGTCGCTACTCGGCATTCAGAAGGCCGCACTCGTGACGCACATCCGGCGGACGTACTACAGCGACCAGGGTCGGCCCGTGGAGACGGCGGACATCGTGGTGCCCGCGGCGCACTGCGAGATCGTCTACGAGATCCCGATCAGCCAGTAGCGGGCAGTCCTCGGCAGCTCCAAAGCACTGCATGGCCGTGCCCCCGGCGTGCCCCTTCCGTGCCCGATAGAGCGGGAAACCAGGGGGAACAGCGGTGACCGGCAGGGAGCGGGCATGGCAACGGCCCCTGACCATACGTACTGGTCAGGGGCCGTTTACCTGCGGTGGGTGTGGGATTTGAACCCACGGTGACATCGCTGCCACGACGGTTTTCAAGAGCGTCACGCTGCCCGCCTCTGCACACCGCTTGACCTGCTTGAACACTGTCTCCTTCATTCTCGACTGTCCTGCCGGCCCACAGATGGCCCACGAAGGCCGCTTCGCGGACGGGAGGACGACCTCCTTAACCCTCAGGCGGCGTGGCGTCGCATGGGCAACTCACAGACAGCCAGCCTCGTCACACCTCGCCTCACCAGTCAGACAGCAACTGGGCTTAGGCGCGGCGGCATGGGATCGCTCTGGCATCAACACCCCTCCCAGCGAGGTTACTTCGAAGAGGGGGGGCTTGCCGTAGCCACACAAGTACTGTAAGTCAGTGGAAGATCGTAGGCGCGACAAGGTGCCGCGACATCAGCAGTGGGGGCTTGATGATCGACATGTCGGCTTGGGAAGAAATCAACGTCGACGTCGTCGATGAACTCTACTTGGATCCAAAAAACGTTCGAATTGACCTTCAAGGCACGCTCCTGGAAGCTGATATCGTCCAAGATTTATTTCATAACGAAAAGGCACTAACTCTGGTCGAAAGCATTTGCAAGGTGGGGCTACTGACACACGAGGTACCGATCGCCCTTAAACGAGAGGGCCAACTTGTCGTCGTCGAAGGAAACAGGCGCATCGCAGCCTTGAAGGCGATGCAGAACCCGTTCCTGGCCCCCGAATATCAGGCCAGGATCAAGAGGGCGACTCAGAATGTGAGCCTAGACGCCTTCCGGCGCATCTCTGTAAAATTAGCCCCTAACCAGGACGACGCAAACCAACTAATCGCAGCTATCCATACAGGAAATCAGCGCGTGGGGTGGTCGCCCGCAAGGCAATCCGCCTTCTTTCAAGCCCAAATCGATGCAGGAAAGTCACCTGAGTATCTGATCTCGCACTATCCGACGGTTGAAGTGAAGAAGTTCATCATCCGCAGCCGAATTCTCAAGCTGTTCCGTGATGCGAAATATCAGGACCCCCAACTTGCTGACTATGTCGACACTCGCAACTTTCCCGTCTCTGTGCTGGCACGCCTTTACGCCTACGAAGAATTTTTGCTGCTGGCTCAAATTCGTGTCAACGAGCAGACTGCAAGCGTCGAATTGGGATCAACGGACGAACAATTCGCAACGATCGCCGAAAAGGTTGTCGGCGACATTAAGAACAAAAACATCAATACCCGCACCCTCAACTCAACAAAGTCTCAGTCCTACATCGATTATATGAATGAGTTGCGAAATCTCGTGACCTCGGGCGGCATCATCCCGAAAGAAGCTCCACCCATTATTCGATCACCTCAGCCGACAACGGGGGTTAGTCAGTCGACCATAAATGCTCCAGTTTCCTCGCCAACACAACCACCACTCCCGGCCGCCGGCACATCCGCGACTCCAACATCCAAGTCACAGTCAAGTCCACAGCCTTCTTTGGGCACCAACACGCCTCAAACCAAACCCAATGCCCCACAGAAAGAGAAGGAGCCTGGTCCGAATTACCTGAATTTCAGTCAAATAAAAATCGACCCCAGCTACCCTCCATCCATTCGAAAAATATGCGAAGAACTCGCAGTCATCAACGTCAAGAAGTTTCCCAATGCGACTCTTGATCTGATTCGCACTTTTCTCGAAAAGTCGATCAAAGCCTACGCCGAAAAATTAAACGTAGACCTCAAGGCTCACGCAGGTAAGCAGGCAGGCGGCTATGTGCAGTTGGGGAACTGTCTCAACTGGCTTGAGGAGTATGTTAAATCGACAAAGAAGACCCCCTTCATCCAGGTCATCCAGAAGATTCGAGGTAATAAAATCGGAGGCTATATACCAACAATCGACCACATGAACGCAATCAACCATAATCATCATGTTTTCGCCACGCCGGACGAAGTCAAGGCATGTTGGGATGGCATGGAAGGCCTTATCAGGATGGTGCTGAAGCCGTGACCAATTCAGGCGCAACCATGAGGCATCACAAAAAGCCGATCATTTCCCCACTGCGTTACCCGGGAGGGAAAGCCTCGCTCTATCCGAGGTTGCGGGGGATTATAAGGGCCAACAACCTGACTTCCGGGACATACGTAGAGCCGTATGCGGGTGGCGCTGGAGCAGCCCTGGGGCTGCTCGTAACTGGGCAGGTAAGACGCATCGTCATCAACGATCTCGACCCGGCAATCTTCGCTTTCTGGAAAGCCATCACCACCGAACCTCATGAAATTTCTCGAAGGATCAAAGGTGCAGAACTGACCGTTGCAGAGTGGTCACGCCAGAAGGACGTCTATCTCAATTCACCTCGCGACGAGTACTTGGATCTCGGATTTGCTACATTCTTCTTGAATCGCACCAATAGGTCAGGGGTGCTAAATGGTGGCCCCATTGGCGGAATGGACCAGACCGGAAAATATAAGATTGACGCTCGCTTCAACCGTGAAACGCTAACTGAGCGACTTAGGTTGATCTCTCTGCATGCCAAGAGAATTACAGTGAGCAATACTGACGGAATGGCAATAATCAAGAGATATTCAAAACGTGACAACACGCTAATCTACGCCGACCCGCCCTACTTCGAGAAGGCAGGCTCGCTCTATTTGAACTCATTCGAGGATTCAAATCACTCCGCTCTTGCTTCGTGCTTAAATGCGTTGAGTGATTCAAAGTGGTTGCTGACATACGATAACGTCCCTAGGGTGGCCGAGCTCTACCAAAAGCAACGTCGAGAGATTTTCTCTCTGAATTACTCGGCACATAGGGTGACTAAGGCAGATGAAGTCATGGTCTTCTCCGATGCATTGACGGTGGTATGAGATGGAGGCCGTCAACGTATGCATCGGTGAGATTAGCCAATGGGCGGTCCATAACGCTGACTCAACCGGGACCGGGTCGCTGAACAATCTCCACAGCACAGTTCGGTTTTCGTGTAACCAGTGGGCGTGAGGTGAGTGGAATTTGGCAAGACTGCTCTTCTGACCTGCGCGTCTGCCTCTCGTCTTCAGGGGTGAGAGGCATCCAGAATCGCGACCACAACCGCAGGGTCGCCGTCGTACAACAGGTGGGGTTCATCTGCCTGAGGGGGGATGAACCGCGTGCGGTACCGCAGTAGGTCGCTCTCGGAGAAGAAAATCGAGTTGGGGTCGTTCGCGTGGAAGTCGTTGCGCTCGCTGATCCTCGCCCACAGCTCATCGTGGCTGGCTGCAAGGTAGACAAGCGCTGGAGTGGCGCCGGCGGCGATGGCAATGCTTCGCCATTTCGCCCGATCCTTCGGGGTCCAAAAGCCGTGGTCAACGACGACGTCATGCCCGGCCTTGAGTTGTTCCTCAAGGTCGGCCGCCACGTCTTCCAGAACCGGCCGCTCAAGGTCGGGGAAGACGCCACGAGGGAAGTCCACGCCGTATACGCCGTGTCGCCGGAACATCTCTTCGTCAGGGCACAGCCGTACGAACCCGCGAGCTGTGAGAGCGCGGGACAAGGTCGTCTTGCCGGAGCCGGGAAGTCCGGCCATCAGCACGCAGAACGGAGGGCGTTGGGACATCGGTCTCGTCAAGGTTCGGGAGATAGCAGCCATCTCCGCTTCGGTATCGGGTGTGATTGTGCCAGCCCTGCGGGCCGCAAGCGCTGAGGCGAGGCGTTCTTCGAGCACACTCGCGAGCGTGTCATCCATGACCGTCACAACGGGATCTCCGATTCTGTGCGCCATGTTCGATCGGGACCGCCGAGGTCTACTCCGTACTCCACGACATTGCCCTCGCTGTCGACGAACTTCGCCGTCATCACAACCACTGGTTCCGTCGGCAGGTTGTCGGGGTCCAGCTCCAAGAGTCGTGCGTACTCCGGCGTGAGCAGGCGAGCTGAGGCAGTGTCGACGCGGTGGCTGATCGGGTGGCCGGTCACCTGGGCGATGAGCTGAAGCGAGGTTCCGCCCGTCAGACGTTCGCTCACTGCTAGCTGGGGGATCAGCGTTCCGTACCGAGCTGGGATCCATGACGTGCTGTGGGCCACGATGCCGTGCCGATCCCGGTAGACGCGGCTACGGCGCACCACGTCGGCGCCGGGCTGAATGTCCAGCGCCTGTGCGACTTCGTCGGGCGCGCGTACTACGGCCGCCTCGTGTGAGTCGGACCGTTCGCCCGCACCCCAGCTAGATCCGGTGCGGCGTCCTCGGTCCTGCCGCTGTGCCCCTGACGACATCGGCGCCGGCTGATCCAGCACCTCGGTGCCGATGCCGTGGATGCCACGAATAAGCCCCTCGTTACGCAACTTGCGGAGAGCTTTCTCCGCTGTCGCCGTGCTCACCTTCCACTCCTCCGAGAGGTTCTTGATGCTCGGCAAGAGAGTTCCCGGCTCTAGCTGACCAGACGTAATCAACTCTGTGTAGTGAGCAGCAATCTTTGCGTACGGTGCCCGATTGTCGGCCTGGCCTGCCATGTTGCTCACTTCCTGTCGGCACATCCCTGAGGTTCCCTAGCTTACCGCTTGACACCGCAGGGAACCCTAGGGAACCTTAGGGATGTGCCCGGCGCTTCGGGGAGCGGCGGACACGTAACCCCCGGCATACCTGCGTTCAAAGCGGGCGTGAACCGGAGCAGAGGGCGGGGACGCTGCAATCCCGCTAAAGGCCAGGTAGGACGCAATGGGCTTCGGCCCGACTGGCGAGGTGGCCCGGCGACCGCGAGCAACGGCCGGAGTGTGGGGACGAGGTCCCCCTTGTAGTGCTTCACCCCAACCAGGCCGGCCGAACGGAGCCCCGATGAGCAAGCGACATACCAGGGCCGCCGCCCGTCCTTGACCGGCACGGCGGCAACGCTCTCAGCGTCACCGCACCACCCGCCGCGCGACGCGGTGCCGGGATATCACTCCGGCGCCGGTCGGGCGGCTCATCCATTCCTCAGTGCGCATAGCCGCGCTGGGGCCGGTTGCCTCCGCTGCTCGTCTCGTACGGCGGCGTTGAGGGAAGCCGGACCTTTCCGCTTCAACGGCGCGCGACCCCGGGGGGCAACCCGGGGCCGCTGTTCGGGCCGTTCCCACCGTCTACGAGGAGTTCGACCCATGAGAATCATCGTTGCTGGTCATACGGCCGTTACGGCTGATGAGTTCGTTGAGCTGGCCCTGGGTACGCCGCTGGAGTTGTGGCTGGGTGTTGAGGGCGAGAGCGAGATGGAGCGCGCCGCCCGCATGGATGCGGCGCGCGACATCCTCGCGGACGACCCCACGCTGGTGGACCGTGCGAGCGCGGTTGCCGCGGAGACGGTTGAGGCGCTGGCGCCGGACCTGTTCAACGTCGTCACGCTGCCGCGCACGGCCCGCCGGGTCCGTGCGGGAAAGAGGGCCGCGGCATGAACGAGACGACCTTTGACACGCTGGCCGCGCCGCTGCGTGTGCTGCGGCTGCTGCACGCGGACTTCGGGCACCTGCCAACCCCCAGTGTCGACCTGTCCGGCATCTACCCCGACCGGCTCACGCTGCGTCTGCACGAGGGTCTGGGCGATTTCGAGACGTGGCGTGAGGCGCTGGCCATCCCGCCGGAAGGTGTCACGCACAGCGTCCACAGCGGCGGTCACACGCGGTCGCTCACGGCGTCGATCGCCTACGGCGGCGCGGACGTGCATCTGCACGGCTACAGCGACGCATCCGGTCCGGACGGGGGTGCGCTCGCATGAACGGCAAAGCCGCAAGCGCGCTCGTGCTCGCGCTGGTCGTGGTCGTCGGTATGGCGTTCCGAGTGTCGTGGAACGCTCTGCGGGACGTGGCCCGTGCGATCGGCGCCGACGAACAGGCGTCGCTGCTGTATCCGTTCGTGGTCGACGGCCTGATGGCTCTCGCGCTGATCGCGACCCTCGTCCTGACCGGACGGGACAAAACAGTCGCGCTGTGGATCCTCGGTGGCTACACCGTGGCTTCGTTGCTCCTGAACTACGTGCACGGACTCGTTCCCGCGCTGCACGCTCCTGAGGTCGGCTCCCTGGTCCGGCTCGCCGACTGGGACGCCGCCCATTACGCCCTGGTCCTTATCGCCACCTCGCTGCCGGTCGGGGCGATCTTCTTCGGCTCCGACCTGGTCGCGAAGGTGCTTCACCACCGTCCGGCACCCGTGAGCGAACCGGCGGACGAGCGGCGTGCGGATGAGTCCGCACACCTGCCGCACACCCCCGCCCCGGCCGCCCAGATGGACACGTTCAGCTCACGCGCCGGTACGGAGCTGCCTGCTGCGCCGACGGTATCCACCCTGGTCAGGGAGGGTGCGGATGGTGTGCAGGGTGAGGATCCGCACGGCCCGCACGCTGTCCGCACACCGGAGCCGGGCACGGGGGAAGAGGCTGCGAGGCAGGCTCAGTTCGAGGAAGCGGAGCTGGAGCGGACACGGCAGGACGCACGGCGTACGTACGCCGAATCCGCACAGGCGGGCCGCCCGCTCAGTGCCCGCGCGCTGGGTGAGGCGTACGGCATGAGCGAGTCATGGGCGCGCAAGCAGATCCTCGCCGTACGCGAGATCAGCGACTCGCACCCGCCGCACCTCGTGGCAGTCGGCGGTGAGCGCTGATGTCCCCGACGTTCGGCAAGTGCTACGACCCCAACGGCGCCCGCCACGGCATCCCCACCTACCCGTGGAAGTTCGCGCCGGACGGGCTGGCGACGCGCCGGCAGTTACGGGCCCGCGGACTGCGCCCCGGCGGTCAGGAGATCGCCGCCCAGTTGATGCGCCGATCCCGTCGCCGCAAGGCAGGTGTCGCGGTCGCCTACCTCTACCGCGTCGACCGGGCCAAGCCTGTACGGCCGATGACGCCGGGCCGGGCCGCGGCGCTCGCCAAGGCGATGCTCGCGCGCCGTACCTGTCCCAGCTGCCGTACGGACGCCGGGTACTGCATCCCGCCCACGCTCGGCATGTGCGTTCCCTGCGCCTACCCCAACTGATCAGCGCGCCGCCTGACCACCTCTACCACCTGGAGATTCATCGTGAGCAGCCAGTCGCACGCGCAGTCGCAGGGCAGCCACTTCTTCGTTCTGACGGTGGAGAAGCCGGGTCTTGCTTCGGCCACGTCCAGCGGCAGTTACACCCCGCCGGCCGGGGCCACCCGCCTGGACGCCTTCAACACCCACTACGCGGAGCTGACCGGCTCTGCCCCGGCTCTGCAACGGGCGAACGTCGTCTTCTTCTCCCTCGAACCGAACCAGGTCTGACCCATCAGTTCACCGAGGCCCGACCGCTTCCTCTCACAGTCCCGGTCGGGCCTCCAGTCTCCCCAAGAGGAGTGCCCCAAGCATGACGGATACCAGTACGGAAGCGGTAGCAGCCCCTGCGGCTGCACCCCCTTCCACCAGTGAAAAGACCCCCCAATCCGCGCTTACTCCGGCGCCTTCCGCCGATCAGGGCGGGCACACTCCGGGTGGTTGGCCGGTGGTGCCTCTCGCGATGGCCGGCGCCAACTCCACCGCCGGGCTGGTCGCCACCGCCGCCCTCACCGGCGGACCGGTGGCCGCCGCGGTCGCGGCGACCGGCGCCGTGGTGCTGGGCACGGTCGCCGCCACGCGTACCGCTCGCCAGTCCCGCACCGGCCGCAAGCGCAACCAGCCGCGGAGCGGGGCGGGTTCGGCTTCCGGTTCGTCGCCGCGCCGCACCGGTGCCGGCGGGCTCGCTGGTGTCCCGTCGCAGTCCCGCCGCTCCGGACGTTCGAGCGCGGCCGGTGGCCGCGGCGGTGGCACGGCGCCGGGGCTGATGTCCCGTTCCGGCGGGCTCGCCATCGGTTCCAAGTCCCGCACCGGCAAGGGGTCGTCTGCCGGTGGTCGTGGTGGGCGTTCTCCGCTCGGCTCCGGCTGCACGCCCGTAGGCCGGTTGGGGCAGGTCAAGGCGCTGCGACAAGCTCAGAAGCAGAAGGCGCCGACCCGTGCCGCGGCCCGTACGCAGGGCACTCAGGACCGGCGGAAGGTGGCGGATGCCCGCCGCGCGGCCAAGTCCGCCGCACGCACCGCCCGTTCCGGAACCAAGGGTGGCATCGGCCGTGCGGTGTCCAAGGGCATGGGGCAGGTCGGGCGGATGCGTGACGCCGCCGTCGGCAAGGCCCGTGCCGCGCGTGACCGGCGTGCTCAGAACAAGGTCGACGGTAAGCGGTCGTCGGTGCGTCACGCTGCGGCCCGTCGTCGGGCGCGTTCGGCGTTGTGGCGGTCCGCGCTGCGGATGCAGGGCCGCCGCCTGCTCGCCGCGGTGCTGTCCGCGCCGCTGGGTGTGCTCGGCATGCTCACCACCCCGTTGGGTCGCAAGCTCGGCTGGCGCTGGCTGATGTATCCGGGCCGCCGCTTCTACCGGCGCCTGATGGGTGCCGCGCGGCTGGCCCGCGAGGAGCGCGATCGCGCGATCCGCGCAGCTCAGGACAACGAGGAAGCTGCGGCCGATGCCGCGGCTGAGGACGACGACGTGATCGGGGATCGCGTTCAGCGTCCCGCACAGCTCATCCCTGGCGTTCCCGCCCCGCAGTTGGAGGTCAACAACGTGTCTGGTTTCCGGTTCGAAGAGGCCGCGGCCGAGATGGAGAACGCCGCCCGTTCCTACGACCCCGACGGGAGCATGGAGATCCTGGCCATGGTCGAGGGACTGCCCGAGGCGCTGCGGTCGGTGGCCAACACCTTCCAGATCCTCGCGGAGCGCTCCGACTCCGAGTTCCCGCTGGAGAAGGACGTCGCCTACGGCTTCGACGGCATCTTCCAGGCGCTCATGAACGCCGTGGACGCGGCCGAGGACCTGGGCCCGCTGTTCCGGCAGGCGCACGAGGCGGACATCGCCCGCCACGAGGACCCCCGCAACGGCCCCGAGGCCGAGAAGGGCTGGAACGTCTGATGACCACCAACACCACCACCAGCAAGAAGACCCCGAAGCAGAAGAAGCAGGATGCGGGTACGGGGCCGGTGTGGGACTGGGCCGCCGGCCACGGACCGGTGACCGGCGCCCTGTCCGCCACGACCGGGGCGTTCGCCGTCGCCACCACCGGAGCCGCCACCGGCATGCCGCCCGGCTGGGCACTCACTGCGGGTGTCGCCGGGGCGCTCGGTCACACCATCGCCGGACTGAGGGTGCGGAACGCGGGGCGCACGATCGCCACCCGCGCCGCCTCCTGGCTGGTCGGCGCCGGGTGGACCACGTGGGCCATGACCACCGGCCCGCTCACCTGGGCCGCCCTCGGGTCGCTGGCCACGATCGGGATCGGCATGGGCGCTGCCGCCCGCACCGCCAGCCTGTACGAAGAGGCCCGCGAGGAAGAGGCCCTTGCCGCGGCTGCCCGCCAGGTGGCTGCGGAGCTGTCCGCGGACCGGCGGGCGATCGCTGCGGAGTGGGTCGACCGGATCCAGCGCGTGTGCGGAATCACCCTGCGCGTTCTCGCAGTGGAGATGTGGCCGACCGGGACCGGGTTCACGATCGACGCCGAACTCCCCGCCGGCGGAACGACGTACGACCGGATCGCGAAGGAGTCCGCCAAGCTCAGCGCGGACGCCAGGCTCCCGCACGGCTGCACCGCCACCGCCGGCCCCGGCATCCACCAGGGCCGCGTGCTGGTCGACGTCACCACCGCGGACGTCCTGTCCGCGGAACTCACCTACCCCACCGACTACGGGCCGCTGTCCATCTACACCGGTCTGCCGTGGGGGTACCGCACCAACGCCGAGGAGATCTGCGCCTACCTGCGCGAGCAGTGCGCGCTGGTGGTGGGGCCGACCGGGTCGGGCAAGACGAACATGGTCCACGTCATCCTCGCGTCGTTCGCCCGTGCGACGGACGTGCTGACGTGGGTGATCGACCTGAACGCCGGGTCGGCCGGCCTGCCGTGGGTCCGTCCCGCACTCGACTCCACCGGTCAGACCACGAGCGGGATGCGGCCGGGTGTGGACTGGCTCGCCGGAACCTACGACGAAGCCCTGTTGATGCTGGATGCTGCGGTGAAGGTGGCCAAGCACCGCAAGATGGCCTACCAGGACCTCCTCTCCCAGGCCAACACCGATCTCCTGCCGGTGAGCGCGAGCATTCCTCAGGTCATGGTGGTCATTGACGAGGGTGCGGAGATCCTGGCGAGCAACGACCCGCAGATGCGGAAGCTCGCCGCGAAGATCCTCGAAGTGATCCGCATCGCCCGCGCCATGGGCATCCGCACCGTGTTGACGGCGCTCGGGGCCACCGGCTCCGTGCTCGGCAACCTCATGATCCGCCGCGAGGCCAAGGTGCGCGTCGCGCTCACCGGCGGCGAGACCGAAGGCATGGACCTGGCCAAGCTGTTCCCCGGATCTCGCGGGCTGCGCGTGGACCAGGCCCCGTACAAGGGCTCCGGGTTCATGGGCACCCCCGAGTCACCGGCCGCGTTGTTCAAGTGCTGGCGGATCCTGCCCAACCAGATCCGTGACATCGTCGCCGCCACCAGCGACCGGCACCCCGTGCTCGACGCCCCCTCGGCACACGCCGCCGGACCGGCCTACGCACGCCGCTGGGACAGCGGGCGCACGGCGTGGATGCGCGACCACCTCAACCCCAACCCCGTCCCCGCGGCAACCGGACCGACGTCGGCGTCGACACCGGCCACCAACGGTGCCGGTGGCGGGCTGAACCTGTCGGCGCTGCGCGACACGGGCGGGAGCACGCCGGACGAGGACGCAGCGGTACGGGCGTTCATGGAGGAAGTCGACGCCCACTTCGGCAACACCCCCGAACCGCCCATCGGGGGCCGGCCGCCAGCCGCGACCGGGCTGAACCTGTCCGCCCTGCGCGAGGGGGACAGCGACGCACGGCAGGCCGCGTTGGCGCTGCTGCTCGCCGCGGGCCCCGAGGGCACCGGTGCTTCCGCGATCGCCCGCGAACTCGCGGACGACTTCGGCACGACACGCCAGACCGTCGTCGGCTGGCTCAAGACGTGGACCGACGACGGGGAAGCGGTACGGATCGGGTCGGGCACCAAGACCCGCTACGTCCACCGCCGGCACGCCCCCGAGACCCCCGACAGCGAGTGAACCGAGCCTCTACCTGTCGCCTGTCACCCCACCGCAGAAACACGAGTCGGGCGGGTGTCGTGAGCGCCGAATCGGGTCTCTGACCTGCGAGGCGACAAGCGACAAGACAAGACAAGCGACAACCCGCACGACAAGACGGACGACAAGCAACACGACAAGTGCACACCGCTTCACGGGCCCCGCCGGAACACCTTCCGGCGGGGCCCGTGCGTACCCGGAAGGAGCACGTCATGAACGACCGCGAACCGCCGGGCACCCTCGCCCCGCACATCCCCGCCGACCTCTACCACCGCGCGCAGACCACCGGCCGACCCATCGTCATCATCACCGGCGCCCCGCCCACCGGACGCCCGGCACGGACGTACCTGATCCCGATCGTCATCACCGGCGCGTGCGCGCTCGGGCTCATCGGCACCATCGCCGCGGTCCTCGCGCTGCTCGACTACGCCGCCCACACCGCCGCCGCCATCGCGGGCGCCGCCGGACCGATCGGCATCGGCGGACTCACGCTCAAGCTCACCCGCCCGAACGGCAAGTGACGCTGGAACGACCGAGGGCGGCCCCCGTCTCGCCAAAGTCCGGGGCCGCCCTGGTTCTCCGCTCATCTCAGAACAGGAGACACCAAGCATGACCCAACCTGTCCACAACAGGCGAGAGCGCCTGCTGACCGCCGCCCTGAACGTGGCAGAACGCGGCTGGCACGTGTTCCCCCTCCGTCCCGACGACAAGCGCCCCGCCCTGCACGGCGAGGAACGCTGCACCCGTACCGGCGACTGCGTGAACGGCCACCTCAAGTGGGAGCAGCGCGCCACCACCAGCCCCGGACGTATCCGGTACTGCTGGGAGTTCTACCCCGCGAACATCGGGATCGCCACGGGCCCGTCCGGGCTGGTCGTGGTGGACCTCGACATGCCCAAAACCAAGAACAAGGCCACAGGCAGTGGGGACACGCCTTGCGGCGTGACGACCTTCAAGGCGCTCTGCGAGCGCGCCGGGCAGGAAGTGCCCGCCACCTACCGCACCCGGACCGCGAGCGGCGGACAGCACCTGTACTTCACCGCACCCACCGGAATCCGGCTCACCAACACCGCCGGGAAGCTCGGTGCGTTGATCGACACACGGGCGTGGGGCGGGTACGTCGTCGCGGCGGGCAGCACCACCCCGGCCGACCGGTACGAGGTCACCGACGACACTCCTGTCGCCCCGCTGCCCGGATGGCTGCTGAGCCTGCTCCAACCCTCGGCACCCGTCCGGGTGGAGCGGTTCGCGCCGCTGGTCGTCAACGGCGACCGCGCGGCGCTGGCGGCCATGGACCGCGAGTGCGACAACGTCCGCAACGCCCCGGAGGGGGAGGGCAACAACACGCTCAACCGATGCGCCTTCAAGGTCGGGCGCTTCGTCGCGTGGGGCGACCTCGCCCGGCACGTGGTTGAGGAGGCCTTCCAATCGGCGGGGCAGGAGCGGGGACTCACCGCTGCCGAGTGCCACGCCACGATCCGCAGCGCCCTCGACAACTCCATCCGCAAAGCCCGGCCCAGGGACGCGGCATGAACCACCGCCCACATCCCCCATTGGAAGGCCACACCCCCACCACCAACCCCCCGCCGGCCGCCGAACTGCGATCCGTACCCCCAGCCGTGGGCGCCCCGACGGGCGTCGCCGAAGGCGTCCCCACTGCTGTTCTCCCTGACCAGCAGCTCGGAGACGGGCGGCACGTCACCGGGTGGCTCACGATCCGGGTACCGCGCAAGGGAACGCCTACCGCCACCTCGTGGTGCGCCTGCGGCCGAGACCTGTTCGCCTCCGGACACGCCAAGGTCCTGGCCCTGACCGAGGACCACACCGCGCACCGCGACGCCTGCCCGCTCCGCACCACCAGCACTGAAGGGAGGGCCGCCGCATGACCGACCTGGAGGAACTACCCGCACCGTCGAACCCGATGGCCGTTGCGCGTCGTCTGCTCCCGGACTGGCAGAACGAGGACGGGCAGATGCTGTACCGGCGCTGGCGCGGTTCGTGGATGAGCTGGACCGGAACCTGCTGGCGCGAGATGGACGACGCGCAGGTACGCAAGGCCATGTACGAGCGGCTTGAGCACGCCATCTACACCACGCCCGGCAAGGACGGCGAACCCGAGGAACGTGCCTGGGCCCCCACGAAACCGAAGATCAGCAACCTGCTCGACGCCCTGGGATCGATCACGCTCCTGCCCACCGACACGGACGCCCCGGCATGGGTGGACCAAGACAGGGCCGGCGAGGACGACGGGCCGATCGTGGCCTGTACGAACGGGCTGCTGCGCATCCGGGACCGCGCGCTCCGCCCGCACACGCCGGACTTCTTCAACCTCGTCTCCGTCCCCTTCGCCTACGACCCGAACGCCACCGCCCCAACCTGGGAACGCTTCCTCGCCGGAATCTGGCCCGACGACCCCGAGGCCATCCAGTCACTCCAGGAGTGGTTCGGCTACGTCCTGTCCGGGCGCACCGATCAGCAGAAGATTCTCCTGGTCAAAGGCCCCTCCCGATCGGGCAAGGGCACTATCGCCCGCGTGCTGAAAGAGCTGGTCGGCAAGGAGAACCTTGCCGGTCCTACGCTGGCCGGCCTGGGGAGCAACTTCGGGCTGTCGACCCTCGTCGGCAAGCCCTTGGCGGTCATCTCCGACGCCCGGCTGTCCGGCAAGGACGGCGGCCAGGTCGTGGAACGGCTGCTCACCATCTCCGGTGAAGACACCATCGACATCGACCGCAAATACCGGCAACCCTGGACCGGAAAGCTGCCGACGCGGCTCATGGTTCTGACCAACGAGCTGCCGCACTTCGGGGACTCCTCCGGGGTCATCGCCCGCCGGTTCATCGTGCTCAACATGACGGTCTCCTGGCTGGGCAAGGAAGATCCCACGCTCACCGACCGGCTCACCGCGGAGATGCCCGGCATCATCAACTGGGCCCTTGAAGGACTCGCCCGCCTGGGACGCACCGGCCGCATCACCGAACCGGCCGCGAGCCGGGAAACGGTCATCTCCATGCAGGACATCGCCAGCCCCACCAGCGCGTTCGTCCGCGAACGCTGCACCACCGGACCCACGTGCAGCGTCCCCGTGGACGCGCTGTGGAACATCTGGCGCCAGTGGGCCGAAGACAACGGCGTCAAAGCCGTAGGCACCAAGCAACTCTTCGGCCGCAACCTGCTCTCCGTCGTCCCCCAACTCAACCGGGCCCGACCCCGAGACGAGTACGGGCGACAGGTCCCCACCTACACCGGCATCACCCTCAACCCGTCCGACCCGTAATAGCGAGTGTCGCGACTCAAGCGACTCAGGGGCCGCCGGTAGGGGGCTTGAGTCGCTTGAGTCGCGACACACAGCAATGCGGACTCAACACACATCAGCACCGCCGCCGCCGTGAGGAGTGCCATGTCCCGCCCCAAGATGCTCAAGCTCCGCGAAGTGCTGGAAGAGATCGACATGAGCCGAGCCGCGTTCTACCGCATGCGCGCCCGCAACCAGGGCCCGCGACTCATCAAGCTTCCCAACGGGCACCTCCGCGTGCGCCGTTCAGACCTGGACGCATGGCTGTCCAAGGGCGAAGAACTCGCTGCCTGATTCAGCCGCACACCGACAGGGCCCGCCAGCCGGCGGGCCCTGTCCCTCATTGGAGAGCCATGCTCACGTACGACGTAGACATCTGGTCCATCAGGCAGCGCAAGGGCCGCCCGAAGCCGTTCGAGCTACGGTGGCGGGTCGGCGAGCGCTCGCACTCACGGAGCTTCAAGCTCAAACCGCAGGCGGAAGGACGACAATCCGAGCTGCTGGCCGCGCTGCGCAACCGAGAGCAGTACGACGAGGAGACCGGACTCCCCGCCTCTGAGTTCGAGGCGCTGACGACACCCACCTGGTACGAGCACGCCACCGCCTACGTGCTGATGAAGTGGCCGAAGGCAGCGGCCAAGCACCGTGCGAGCATCGCGGAGACGTTCGCAACGATTACGCCAGCCTTCGTATCCAGTTCGCGTGGTGCCCCCGACGCCGCAGTACTTCGAAAGGCGCTCTACGGATGGGCTTTCCGCGCGGCACAAGACACGGACGGAAACCTACGCATGCGCCACCAGGTCGAGACGCCGCCTGCGGACATCGCGGCGGCCCTCACCTGGATCTCTGCGAACACGGTCAAGATGACCGAGGTCGGAAAGTCGGAACGGCTCCGGAGCGCGTTGGACGCGCTGTCCAAGAAACTCAACGGGATGCCAGCGGCGGACAACACGGTGAACCGTAAGCGCATGGTTCTGAGCAACGCTCTGCGATACGCGGTTGAGCGCGGAACCCTCGTCTCGAATCCGCTCGTTCGCGTCGACTGGACCGGCCCTGACAAGGACGACGAAGTCGACTTCCGGTACGTCCCCAACCCGGACCAGGCCGCCGCCCTGATCGACGCCGTGCGGCAGCTCAGCGCGCGCGGTGAGCACATGGCCGCCTTCTTCGGCTGCCTCTACTACGCGGCCATGCGGCCCTCGGAGATCGCGGCTCTCAGAGCCGAGGACTGCAAACTGCCCAAGAGCGGCTGGGGTGAGTTGGTTCTTGCCGGGAGCCAACCCGAGGTCGGCTCGGGGTGGACCAACGATGGGCAGTCGTTCGAGCAGCGCGGACTGAAACGGCGGGCTCGGACAGCCACTCGGTCTGTACCGATCCCGCCCGTACTCACCGCGATGCTCCGGGGCCACAAAGAGAGGTACGGGGTGGCGGACGATGGCAGGCTGTTCCGCGCTGCGAAGGGTGGGCGCGTCCGGTCCACGGAGTACTGCGAGCTCTGGGACTCGGCTCGGCTCAAGGCCCTGTCGGCGAAAGAGGCCAAGACACCGCTCGCGGACGTGCCGTATTCACTCCGGCACGCCGGAGTGTCCCTGTGGATCAACTCCGGGGTGGACCCGATGGAAGTCGCGCAGCGGGCCGGCCACAGCCTCGCGGTCCTCTTCCGCTTCTACGCCAAGATCCTTAAGGGACAACAGTCCCGCGCCAACGACCTCATTGAGCGAGGTCTGAGCGGGGGGTGAGTCCGCGGTTCTGGCCCACACATGGCCCACACGCACTGGTCAGCAGTGGGATACAACCGACTCAGGGTGAGACAGAGTGAACACAGAGGGCGGGCTCCCGAACCGGGGGTCCGCCCTCTGACCTGCTAGTTCTCTGACCTGGCGGTGGGTGTGGGATTTGAACCCACGGTGACATCGCTGCCACGACGGTTTTCAAGACCGTTCCCTTAGGCCGCTCGGGCAACCCACCCACGCCCCGCCCACCAGCGACGGAGCGGGTACAGCCTACCGGGTGTCTGATCCAGAGGCGGCGCAGTGCCGGGGAGAGGAGCCGGGTGGGGCAGGGGCTCGGTGTGAGGGAGGTGGCGGGGCGTGCCCGGCCGGGTGTCCCGTGGGGGGAGCGGGCTTTCGGTGTTCCGCCGGGTGGTCAGGGGTAGTACCGCGACGCCTTTTCCAGGACGCGAGTCGTGAACATTCCGCCCCATACGACTCCGCCCCGGTACATCGTGGCGCGGCCGGCCCCCGGGGCCGGGGTGTGGACCACGACGGGGCGGCCTATCACGGTCGTTCCGAGGATTCGGGCGTCCGCGGCGGCCCACTGCGTCGCCGACGGCTGGACGTTGCCGCTGATCAGAGTGGGCAGGACCATCAGTGCGTTGCGGGCGCCGGGCAGGCCGCCGCGGAGGTCGCCGGCGTACTCCGTCGCCCATCCGGTGAAGTTGGCCAGCAACGCGTCGTCGACCTGGGGGACGGCGGCGGCGAGGACGAACAGCTGAACCTTGGTGCCGAACCACCGTGCCTTGCGGTCCGATCGGCTGCCGATGACCGCTTGGTGCTCGTCCCAGGGGGTCGCGGTCACCTTGCATCCGTCGGCGGCGAGCCGCTCGCGGAGTGCCTCCAGGTAGGCGGTGGCCGGCTCGGCCGACGGCGTCCCGTCGGTTCTCTGTTGAGTCATGCGCCGATCCTCCATCACCGTCGCAGCAGGAGGAAGTGCGGGGGCAACACATCGGTGGCAGCGGCGTGTTGAGCGGACCGGAGGGGCGCGGGTGTATTGACGGGCGCTCAGGGGCGCGGGCAGCATTGATGGAACGTGTACGTTCCTGTTGCTTACTGTGCGGGAATGTCCTCGTGGAGAACGGTGTGCGTGCTTCCGACCCCCCACCTGCGGAGCTGCCGACGATGAACGTCCGAATGCTCAGACTCCACGCCAAGGCCGTAGCCACGCTGCTCGCCGGCTGCCTCATCGCGATGTTCTCGCCCGCCACCGCCACCGCCACCGCCATCAGCACCGCCACCGCCGTCCCGGTGCCGGATTCCCCGGTCGCCGAAGCCGGCAATCCGTTCGTCGACGGCTGG
The DNA here is from genome assembly GCF_010384365.1 of Streptomyces sp. S4.7. Classification (NCBI taxonomy): domain Bacteria; kingdom Bacillati; phylum Actinomycetota; class Actinomycetes; order Kitasatosporales; family Streptomycetaceae; genus Streptomyces; species Streptomyces sp. S4.7. The sequence continues at coordinate 3,681,907 of NZ_CP048397.1, forward strand.
TACGCCGACCCCGACATCACCATGTACGACGGCACCTACTGGGTGTACCCGACCACGTCCAAGACGTACGCGGAGCAGACGTATCTCGACGCCTTCTCCTCGACCGACATGGTCAACTGGACGAAGCACGAGAAGGTGCTGACGACAGAGGATGTCGAGTGGGCCGAGTACGCGGTGTGGGCGCCCGCGCCGGTCGAGCGGAACGGGAAGTACTACCTGTTCTTCGCCGCCAACGACATCCAGAACGACTCCAGCCTCGGCGGTATCGGTGTCGCCGTGGCGGACAGGCCCGAGGGGCCCTACTCGGATGCCCTGGGCCACCCGCTCATCGGACAGTTCCACAACGGCGCCCAGCCCATCGACCAGGACGTCTTCATCGACGACGACGGTCAGGCGTACATGTACTACGGCGGCTGGGGACACGCGAACGTCGTCAAGCTCAACGACGACATGACGAGCCTCGGTACGTTCGCCGACGGCAGTACGTACAAGGAGATCACGCCCGTCGCCGACTACGTCGAGGGCTCGCAGATGTTCAAGCGCGACGGCATGTACTACCTGATGTGGTCCGAGGGAGGGTGGACCGGTCCGGACTACTCGGTCTCGTACGCCATGTCCGACTCACCGACCGGCCCCTTCGAGAAGATCGAGGAGGTGCTGGCCCAGGACCCCGCGGTCGCGAAGGGCTCCGGGCACAACTCCGTCGTCAACGTGCCCGGCACGGACATCTGGTACATCGTCTACCACCGCAGGCCGCTCAGTGAGAGCGCGGGCAACAACCGCCAACTCGCCCACGACCCGATGCACTTCAGGGCGGACGGGACGATCGAACCCGTCACGATGCGGGTCAGGGACAACTTCGCCGACGGCAACTCCCTCGGCTGGAAGACCTACGGCGGGTCGTGGTCGGCCGGTGACGGAAGCTACCGGGCCGAGAGTTCGCCGGGCGGCAGAGCGCTGCTCGACACGGACTTCGCCGACTTCACGTACGCCGCCGACGTCACGGTCCCCACGGGCAGCAGCGGCCTTCTCGGAGCGAGCGGCGGCGACGGGGGCCTGCTCTTCCGCGCCGCGCGGCCGGCCGTCGGTGTCGACAGCTACGCCGGCTACTACGCGGGCATCGGCCCGACCGGCAAGGTCGTGCTGGGCCGCGCGGACGACGGCGCCTGGACGCCATTGGAATCCGCCCAACTGCCCCTCCCCACAAGGCCGGACCACCATCTGCGGATCTCGGCCGTCGGCTCCACCATCAAGGTGTACGTCGACGACATGGCCACGCCGGCGATCTCGGTGACCGACGACACGTACCGCAGCGGCGCCAACGGAGTACGGGTCTTCAACACCGCCGCGGCCTTCGACAACGTCTCCGTCGACAAGGCCGGCTGAGCCGGGCCGAGCCGACCGGAAGCTCCGCCACGACCCGCCCCGCCCGTAGCACCGGTCGGGTGTCTCCGGCCGCGCCCCCGGGCGGGGCTTCCACGGCGGCGGGCGGACCCGGGTCATGATCGCCGTTGGCCGGCGTCCGGGCCTCGGGTCGGCGTGAACGAGCCGGTCAAGGAGCTGGTCATGCACATCCTGCTGGTCGCGAGTGCCTTCAACAGTCTGACCCAGCGCGTCTTCGCCGAACTCGGGGACCGCGGACACCGCGTCGGTCTCGAACTGGCCCTGGGTGACGAGCCGTTGCGCGAAGCCGTACGCCGCACCGCCCCGGACCTGATCATCGCCCCCATGCTCAGGACCGCGATCCCGCCCGACATCTGGTCCGCCCACGTCTGCCTGATCGTCCATCCGGGTCCGGTCGGCGACCGTGGACCGTCCTCCCTGGACTGGGCGATCCACCTGGGCGCCACCGAGTGGGGGGTGACGGTCCTGCAAGCGTCGGGAGAGATGGACGGCGGGGCGGTGTGGGCCACGGCCCGCTGTCCGGTGCCGGCGGACATCGGGAAGAGCGACCTCTACCGCAACGAGGTCTCCGACGCCGCTCTGGAGGCGGTGCTGCTCGCGGTGGGGCGTTTCGCCTCCGGGACATACGTTCCGCGGCCGCAGGAGAGCACCGGTCCGGGCGCGGAGGTCCGCGTCCGGCCGTACTTCGAGCAGAGTCTGCGGCGCGTGGACTGGGCGTCGGACCCGACCGAGACCGTCGTACGCAAACTGCGCGGGGCCGATTCGCAGCCCGGTGTCCTGGACGAACTCCTCGAAGAGGAGTGGTATCTGCACGGCGGCCACGCCGAGGACACCCTGCGGGGGCGCCCCGGAGAGCTGCTCGCCACCCGGTCCGGAGCGGTCTGCCGCGCGACGGTGGACGGTGCGGTGTGGATCCCGGAGCTGCGTCCCCGGCGCCGGGCCGGTGGCCCGGCCACCTTCAAACTGCCGGCTGTTCTCGCCCTCGGTGACCGGCTGCCGCCTGCGCTGCCCGAGATCGCCGCGCCCTGGGAGCACTCCCCCGAGTACTCCTTGGGAGCGTCGCGGGAGTCGCCCGGAGGGCGGTCCGCCACCCACCGGACATGGCGGGACATCCGCTACCGCGAGAACGGTCAGGTCGGATTCCTGTCGTTCACCTTCCCCGGTGGCGCGATGAGTACGGAGCAGTGCCGGCGCCTCCTCACGGCGTACCGCTTCGCCTGTGCACGGCCGACCACGGTGCTGGTGCTCGGCGGCGGCCGTGACTTCTTCTCCAACGGGATCCATCTGAACGTCATCGAGGCCGCCGACGCCCCCGCGCGGGAGTCCTGGGAGAACATCAACGCCATGGACGACCTCGTGGAGGCCGTTCTGACCACCACGGACCGGCTGGTCGTGAGCGCGCTCGGCGGCAACGCGGCAGCGGGCGGCGCCATGCTGGCCCTGGCGGCCGACCAGGTCTGGTGCAGGAGCGGAGCCGTACTCAACCCGCATTACCGGCTGATGGGGCTGTACGGGTCGGAGTACTGGACGTACACGCTGCCTCGTCGGGTGGGGGCCGAGGAGGCCGAGCGCCTGACGCGGCGGGCCCTGCCGGTGACGGCGGCCCGCGCGCGCGAGATCGGGCTCGTCGACGTCGTCGTCGACAGCACGCCCGAGGACTTCGGGTCCGTGGTCGCGCGCCATGCCGCCCGTCTCGGGTCGGCGCCGGGTACACAGCGGCGCGTCAGTGAGAAGAAGGCGGCCCGTGAACGGGACGAGGCCGTCGCGCCGCTGAGTGAGTACCGGGAGCGTGAACTGGCCCGGATGCGGGCCACGTTCTTCGACCCCGGCGCGCCGTACCACGCCCTGCGGGCCGCCTTCGTACGGAAGGTGAAGCCGTCGTCGACGCCGGAACATCTGCGAGCCGGGGCGTCACCCGTCGTCCGGGACGCGCGCACCGGCGGTGCGGCGCTCGGCACGACGAGCGCAGCACCCGGCGCCGCACCGGACGCCGCGGCCGACGGTCAGCCCTTGACCGGCCACTCCAGCGGTTCGTTGTAGAAGCCCTGCGTCAGCTCCACGGCCGCCGCCTTCTCGCCCTTGGTGATCAGGAAGGTCGTGCAGATCTCCGCCGACTGCCCCTCGCTCAGCTCCTTGTCGGTGTCCGGCGCGGGGCAGTCCGGCCAGGTGGCGCTTCCCATGAGGACGAGGAGGGCCTTGGTGCGGTCGTCCTGGTCCGTACGGACCACCAGAGCGCCGTCCATGTCGCCGACCGGCATGGGTTTGCCGCTCTTGTGGGTGAGGGTGGTCCACACGTACACGGGGACCTTGGGGCCCGGCAGTTCGGCCAGGTCCAGGCCGGACTTGGCCATGTCGGCCTCGGTACCCGTCAGCACCTTCGTGGGTGCGACCGTGAACGTGCTGTCCTTCGTCGCCTGCATGGTGCTCTCCTGGGGAGGACTGGCCTCACCCAGGCGGTACGTCAGCCGGCCAGTGCCAGGGCCAGCGCGAGGGCGCCGAGTGCCGCTGGAACGGCGCGAGTCCACGTGCGCATGTCTTCTGTGCTCCCCGTTGGTGCGTTGTCGCTCGCTGTGCGGCCGGGGGCGCCAAGTCCCCACGGTCAGAGCGTCGTTCGTATGACGATCTTGCCGGAGTGGAATCGTCAGCTCGGCGAGCGGTGGGGCGTCGGCTACAGCGGGCGCTCGAAGCACAGGGAGTTGCCCGACTCCGCGTAAGGACCGAAGGGCGGGATCGGTTCGTAGCCGGAGCGGGTGTAGAAGCGGACCGCGTCGGCCTGGGCATCTCCCGTCTCCAGACACAGACTTGACCAGCCCTGGTCCCGCGCCCACTCCTCCAGCGCGAGCAGGACGCGCTGCGCGACGCCCGAGCCACGGGACGCCGGCGCGACGTACATCCGCTTGATCTCACCGATTCCCGCGCCGAGGGCACGCAGCCCTCCACAGCCCACCGCGGACCCGTCGTCCTCGTACGCCACGAAGAAGGCGGCTGTGTCGGCCTGGGACGGGGGTATGCCGGGTTCGCTGTCCGGTGTGCCGTACCGCTCGGCGATCTCGGCCCGCTGCCGTGCGCGCAGGGCGACCGCGTCCGTGTTGTCCCACCCGACCTGTTCGATCTTCATGTGGGTGGATTCTGCTGAACGCTCGTTTCGAGCGGGTAAAACGGGCTCCGGAAGCCGATCATCAGGTGCCGGTGGCGGTGCCTGTGGCGGTGCCTGTGGGCGGTGCCGTACGGCCACGGGTGGCCGTGGGTGGCCGCGCGGGGAATTCGTGGCTCCCGTGCTGTCGATCGCGGGCGGTCCCCTTCGCCGTATCAGTGAGGCCGCCGACCGGCGCGGCACGGAGTTACGGGCGCAAGGACGCCGTACGAGCGAAGGAAAACGCGCATGCGAAAACTGACGGTGACCACATTCGTCTCCCTGGACGGGGTCATGCAGGGGCCCGGCGGCGCCGGCGAGGACCGGGACGGCGGGTTCGAGCACGGCGGCTGGTGCGTACCGCACTTCGGGGCCGATCTCATCGAGCGGATGACCGCCGTGGTCCGCCGCGCCGACGCGCTGCTCCTCGGGCGCAGGACGTACGACATCTCGCCGCCACCTGGCCGCTCGCCGAGGCCGACGACCCGATCGGGTCGAAGATGAACAGCGTGCGGAAGTACGTCGCGTCGCGGACGGCGGACACCGTGTCGTGGCAGAACTCGACGCTGCTGACGGGCGATGTCGCGGAAGCGGTCCGCGCGCTCAAGCAGGACAGCGGCGACGGCGACGGCGACGGCGTGGACAGCGGCGAGATCCAGGTGCACGGCAGCGGTGATCTGATCCAGACGCTGATCGAGCACGACCTCGTGGACGAGTTCCACGTGCTGGTCCTCCCGGTGCTCGTCGGCTCCGGCAAGCGGCTCTTCGGGGCGGGCACCGTCCCGGCGGGGCTGAAGCTGCTCGAACACCGCGAGTTCCGACAGCGGTGTCGTCATCAGCACGTACGCGCGGGCGGGCGAGGTCGGGTACGGGGCCATGGGCCCGGAGACCGGCAACTGGTGAGCGGCTGAAGAGGCGGAAAGCGGGCGGAGGATGCCGCGTTCGTCTGGGGGCGGGCCTTCGCGCTCCCGTACAACCGCGCGAACGCGACTTCCTCGCCGCGCCCGCCACGCGGACCGCCTCTGCGTCGAAGGGACCGCCTCTGCGTCAACACGACGACGGGGCGCCGTAGATCGGCGCCCCGTCTCCCGCCCCACCTGTGACGGCCTCTCGCGGTGTCCTTCGCGATGTCCGTCAAGTCCCTTACTGCGAATCGCCCTTGCGCTCACCCAGGGTGACCTCGACCTGCGACTCCTTGCCGTCGCGCGTGTACGTGATCTTGATCTTGTCGCCCGGCCTGTGCGTCCAGATCTCGCTGATCAGCGTCGGGCCGCTGTCGATCGGCACGTCGTTGAACTTCGTGATCACATCACCCGACTTCAGCCCCGCCTTCGCGGCCGGCCCGTCCGGCGTCACCGCCGGGGTGCCGCCCCCGCCGTCGCCCGAGATCGTCGCGCCGTCGCCGCCCTCCGCCATGGAGACCGTGGCGCCGATGACCGGGTAGACGGGCTGGCCGGTCTTGATGAGCTGCTCGGCGACGTTCTTCGCCTGGTTGATCGGGATGGCGAAGCCGAGGCCGATCGAACCCGACTGGCCGCCGCCTCCGCCACCGCCACCGCCCGAGGGCTGGATCGCCGAGTTCATGCCGATGACCGCGCCCCGCGCGTCCAGGAGCGGACCGCCGGAGTTGCCGGGGTTGATGGAGGCGTCCGTCTGGAGGGCGCTCATGTACGAGTTCTTGTCGCTCGACCCGTCGCCGGAGGCCACCGGGCGGTTCTTGGCGCTGATGATGCCCGTTGTGACGGTGTTGGAGAGCCCGAACGGCGCGCCGATCGCGATCGTCGAGTCGCCGACCGCCACCTTGTCGGAATTGCCCAGGGCCAGCGGCTCCAGCCCGGACGGCGGGTCCTTCAGCTTCAGCACGGCGACGTCGTAACCCTCGGCGCGGCCCACGACCTCGGCCCCGTACTCCTTGCCGTTGGAGAAGGTCGCCGTCAGGTCTCCGCCGTCGGCGGCCGACGCCACCACGTGGTTGTTCGTGAGGATGTGGCCCTGCTTGTCGTAGACGAAGCCCGTGCCCGTGCCGCCGTCGCCACCCTGGGCCTGCGCCGTGATGGTCACGACGCTCGGCAGCGCCTTGCCGGCCACCGCCGCCGTGCTGCCCGCCTCGCGCTTGAGCGCGGGGGCGTCGGCCGCCGAGACCGTGGTCGATCCGCCGCCGACGCTGTCGTCGTTGCGGTCCGCCGCCCAGTAACCGATCCCGCCGCCGACCACACCGGCGACCAGCGCCGCCGCGAGGACCGCCGCGATCAGACCGCCGGGGCGCTTGCGGGACGGCTTCGGGCCGGACGCGGGCGGCTCGCCCCAGCCGCCGCCACCGCCTCCGTAGGAAGGCTGGGCCGGCGGGGGCGGGGGCGGCCATCCCGCGTCGGGGGCCGATCCTGTCGATCCCGTCGAGCCGGGGTAGTACGCCGGTACGGCTCCGGGCAGCGGCGTCGCGGGCTCGGAGCCCTGACCGGGTCCGGACGGGGGCACCGACGGCGGCTGGGCCGGCGGCGACCCCTGCGCGGTCCCGCCGAAACCGCCCGCCCCACCGGGCTCACTGGACCGGCCGGGCTGGTCTGGGTACCGCTGGTCCTGGGGCAACCCCCCCGAGGCGGACGCGGGTGTGCCATCGGGAGCGGCAACCGGCACGGGAGGTACGGACGGGGCGGACGGGACCGCAGTGCCCTCGTTCTCGGTGCTCACAGTCTTTTACTCCTCGGTTCCACATCAGTCTTCGGCAAGAGTTCCGCTGTTTTCCGCCGCGTTCGGCTGTCCGCGCATGCCTCTTCGACATGTACACGTCTCTCGTATGTCTCTGCCCTCAGCTTTTCCCACAGCACGTCAGGCCACGGTAAGCAGGACCTGTGTGTCACCCCGCCATCCTTTATTACGGGGCAAACGGGACGCATCCGCAGGACGACCGCGGAGGGGTACCGCCCCACGCTTACCCCGTCTCGGTGACACCATGGCGGGGTGACTCACGCACGGCAGCCCAGCATCCAGGTCGTCGCCCACCGAGGAGCCTCCGAGGACGCCCCCGAACACACTCTGGCCGCCTACAAGAAGGCCATCGAGGACGGCGCCGACGCACTGGAATGCGATGTACGGCTCACCGCCGACGGGCACCTGGTGTGCGTACACGACCGACGTGTGAACCGCACCTCCAACGGACGCGGCGCCGTCTCCGCCCTGGAGCTCGCCGATCTGGCCACCCTCGACTTCGGTTCGTGGAGGGAGACCATGGAGAACTCGGGCAGCGAGGAGAGCCCCGACTGGAAGGACCGCTCCCTCACCTCCGTACTGACGCTGGAGCGCCTGCTGGAACTGGTCGCCGACACCGACCGGCGCATCGAGCTGGCCATCGAGACCAAACACCCCACCCGCTGGGCCGGACAGGTGGAGGAGCGGTTGCTCCACCTGCTGGCGCGCTTCGGACTCGACGGCCCGGCGCCCGACGAGTCACCGGTGCGCATCATGAGCTTCTCCGCCAGGTCGCTGCATCGCATCGCCGACGCCGCGCCGCAACTGCCCACCGTCTATCTGATGCAGTTCGTCTCGCCCAGGCTGCGTGACGGGCGGCTGCCGGCGGGGGCCAGGATCGCCGGGCCCGGCATCCGCATCGTGCGCAACCAGCCGGGCTATGTGGAGCGGCTGCACAGAGCGGGGCACCGTGTCCATGTCTGGACGGTGAACGAGCCGGAAGACGTCGAACTCTGCGCGAGCCTCGGAGTGGAGGCAATCATCACCAACCGCCCCAAACAGGTGCTGTCCCAGCTGGGACGCCTTGCCTGACTTATCGGGGATTCGGACACACAGGGTGTGACTGGGAGTGCACCGGCGCGTTCGGTAAGTGTTCGACCTTGTTGAGTGCGTCACTGACCCTCCCTTGGCCGGTTTCCGGTCCAGGCCATCGGGGCATTCACACCGTGGCGTGGGGCAAAGGAGGTCTCGGGGGTGGCGTTTGTGGTGGCACAAGAAGTGCCCACGTCGTCGAGCATGGCCGTTCCCCATGGCCCTGCGGGCGTGGGACAGGCAAGGCATCGGATGCGTGAGCAGTTGCGCGACCGAGGCGTTTCGGACGCGGTCGTCGACGATGCCGTACTGATCCTCTCCGAACTGCTCAGCAATGCCTGCCGACACGGCAGACCGCTGGGCCGGGCGGAGATCGGCGACGGCGACGTGCGCGCCGCCTGGCAGGTCGACCCGGCGGGCCGGCTGACCGTCGAGGTGACGGACGGCGGCGGCCCGACACGACCGGTTCCGGCCACGCCCTCGGTCACGGCGCGCGGCGGTCGCGGTCTCAACATCATCACCTCGCTCGCCCAGGACTGGGGCGTACGGGACGGCGCGTCCGGCGAGGTCACGGTATGGGTCCTCGTAACCGAAGGGCACCGCCGCGAGGATTTCGCTACGCGCGTCAACGTCCCGGAACTGGACTTCAACGACACCTACGACGACCTCGGCTGAAGCATTCCCGATCACGGCCGACGTACCACCCGGCGCGCATCGGGCCCGTACACGCACTCCCACCGGCCCTGCCCCGATGGGGCGTTGCGCCCACGACCGCGGGCGGTACGGCTAGGCTCGCGCCCGAGACCGCACTGCCGCTATCGGGAGAAGCCCACCATGGCCAAGAAGCGCCCCCAGACCAAGGCCGCGAAGGCTCAGTCCGCGAAAGCTCAGCTCACGGACGGGCCGATTCCGGTCGTGGGGGCCCGCGAGCCCTGCCCGTGCGGCTCGGGCCGCCGCTACAAGGCCTGTCATGGACGCGCCGCCGCACACGCCGTCACCGAGCTGGTCCAGCGCCCCTTCGACGGGCTGGTTGGCGAGTGCGACTGGATCGCACTGCGCGAGCTGGTGCCCGCCGCGACCGCCGAGCTGACCCTCAAGGGCGGCCTGCCGGAGGGCGTACCGTCCGTGACGCTCGCGACCGTACTGCCGATGGCGTGGCCCGCGCTGCGCCGCGACGACGGCTCCGTCCTGCTCGCGCTCCAGAACGACACCTCGTCCGGCGACCTCAGCCGCGACCTCGCCGACACGCTCCGGCGTGCGCTGACCGCCGAGCCCGGCAATCCGGTCGCGGCCCAGCGTGTCCCGGCCGACGGTCCGCGCCTTCAGGACCTGCTCGACCCGGAGGCCGACTTCGCGCCGGTCGTGCACCCCGGCTTCGAGTTCTGGGTGCCGGACGCCGAGAACGCGACCCCCGAGGTGGCCGCCTCGCTGGAGCGCGCCAACGCCGCCGCGATCCCGACGGTGAAGCTCTCCGGTACGGACGCCGCGTACTGGTGCGAGACGCCGGACAAGAACCATCTGCGCTGGGTCATGCCGCACCCGGAGGAGAAGCTGCTCGACGCGCTCGCGCGGCTGCACGCCGCCGGTACGTCGAGCCTCGGCGAGGGGACGCGGCTGGTCGGCTCCTTCCGGGCGCACGGGCTGACGGTGCCGGTCTGGGACCTGCCGAGCGCGATGCGCGCCGAGGACTGCGAGAAGCCGGCGGCGGAGCTCCAGGAGCGGCTGACCGCGGCCCTGGCGGTGGACGCGTCACTGACCGGGGACGAGCGCCGGGCGCGCGGCGGTCTCACCAACCGCCAGGTGACCCTCAGCTGAAGCTCAAGGAATTCGTCGCCCACGGTGACAGTCGTCACAACTGCCCGTACCGGCAAGTAATTTCTTGTCCGAATACACCAGATCGAATTTGCTAACCGCCGATCTCTTGTTACCGTTCTAGAAGCCCGGTCGCTGGTGCATCCCCCGTCGCCAGCGACCGGGCGTCCGCGTTCCCCGGGACTGTTCCTGCAATTTCCGGAGTGGAGACTGCAGAGTTGTCGGCCGCTCACGACGGCTCCCGCCGACGCTCGCGCCAGGCACCCGGATCGCTCAACCAGCGGACGGAGCAGCCGAGTTGCTGCCGGACCTGAGGAGGAGCGGCCCGGTCCCGTCGGCGCTTCCCGCGAACTCCGCCACCGCCCAGTACCGCGCGGGCTTTCCCGCTGTGCGTTCACGCGGAGTTTCACAAGAACCCGGCTCATCGCCGTCTTCGACCGCGCAGTGGGACTGCACGGTCCGCCCGCCGGGGCCCATCAGACTGAGCACGGAACTCAATTCCCCGCCCGACACGTTCCGGTAGTACGTACGGCCCCAGGTGTCCCCGTTCCCGGTGAGTACACAGGTCTGGGCCTCGATCCCGTCACGCGACGTGAGCGCCGGTCCGCAGCACTCGACAGCCGCCACGTCGCCGTTCTTCGCCGCCAGGAGCCCGGCGGGGAGCACCGCCGGGGGCGCTGCGCGCCGGAGAGCGGGCCGGTGCGGGGCATCGGACCCGGATCGGACGGCGGGACCGCCCGCGGGGCCCGCGGACGCGGCCGGTGGCAGCAGGGCGGTGACCGCCACCAGGGTGGCGAGCCCGATCACGCGAAGATTCATGGGGCCCACCTGCCGGGGAGGTCTTGACGGTCGGCCGAAGATACCGGCGGAATCGGGCTCCCCGGAGCGCCGCGCGCCCATTCCCCCACAACTCGGGCCACGTCACACCCGTACGAGTGATGGCGCGCACGGAAGCCGGGTCGCACCCATGGGTGCGACCCGGTTTCCGGTCAGTACGCGAAGCTCCGTAAGAGGCTCAGTACGCGAGCCTGCTGCCACCGTCCGGTGCGCTCGTGCTCGCCTCGACCAGCGCGTCCACGACCGCCTCGACGTCCGGCAGCCACGGCGACGCCGAACCGGGCAGCGGCGCCCGCTCCCAGCGGACCTGACCGCCGACCGCCTCGGACGGCGGGAGCACCAGATAGCCGCCCTCGCCGTGGAAGCGGAGCGAGCTGGGCACCCAGTCCTTGGCGAAGAGCAGCTCGCCGAGCCGCTCCAGGGTGTACGGGGCGACCAGCAGCGACCAGCGAGTGGGGGTCGCCACGACCGGGCCGAGGCGCATACCCATCTCGTCGAGTGCGACCAGCGCACGCTCCCCGGCGGCCGCGGGCAGAGACACCGCGCAGGGCGCGGCGCCTCCCGTGGCCATCACGATCGGGGCCGTGGGCCGGTTGGCCCACCACCAGCGCACCATGCGCTCGTCGGTCGTCGCGGCCAGCAGGCCGGGATCGAAGGGGTGCGCGCCGGGTACGGCGCACTCGGGGTCCGGGCAGGCGCAGCCGCGGCCACGATCGCCCCGGCCGCCGGACGTCTTCAGGCCGGCTCCGGGAAGTACGGGCCACTGCCACGCCGTGGCGCACGTGAGCGCCGCTTCGAGTGGGGCAGGCATCCCCTTGCGCCTGAACAGGAGCCTGCGTCGCCTTCCGAGGATCTCGCGCATGAGCGCTCGTTCCTTTCCGTTGAACGCCGAGGTCCACATGCCACACCGGTCAATCTGTGTGCATGGCTTCACTGTGCGTATCGCTGTGCGTACAGTCGACGCGTGTCGTCGACGCTCCGCCGCCCCCGTGGACAGGGCACAGTCGGACTTTGCCAACCTGCGGCTGGGCTCACCGCTCCTGGGCCGAACGCGGTCTGTCTTCACTAACCCGTGGCGATGGGTGGCGCACTCTACGGCTGTCGTCGCGCTGTGACAGCCCCGCCGTTCCGGGATGGCGCGCGGGCTACGGCGGGTAAGACGCCGAAGCCGTCCGTCAGGTTCCGGGGCAGTCCCAACTGCCCCTGTCCGTCACCGTTCACGTACCCATCACGTGCTGGATGACGCTCCTCCTCGATGTCGCCTGCGCTTCACCGGGGAGGCCCCTGTCGAGTTCCCTCAGTCGATCGCAGAATACAGCGTTGGGAGCATTTTCTCGCCAAGTTGAACGTAGCGCAGACACCAGTGCTTCCACCGGGACAATGCTGGACATCGCCTCAGTTGTGCGTGTACATGTGGACGCATTGCTAGTGGCGCAGAATCACGCGGTGGTTTGCGATGCTATTGCGCGAAACGCACCAGTCAGAAAGCCGGTTGCCATGAGCGCTCCGCACATGCCGAAAGTGGCTGGAATCGATTCAGCAGTTCCGGCTCCCGCGCACACTGTCGCTCCACTCGACGAGTCCCCCGGCGCCCCCGTGATCCTGATCCAGGACCGGCTGGCCGGCTGGGTCTCCGACCTGACCACCCTGCACGAACTCACCGAACGCATGGTCAGGACCGGTTCGGTGGACGCGGCGCTCAACGAGGTCGTACGGGCGGGCGCCGCCCTCGTCGGCTCCTCGCGCGGTCTGGTCGTCCTCGAACCGGCAGCCCGAGCGGACGAGCACGTTCCCGGCACCTCCGTAGGGCTCGGTCTCAGCCACGCGGACCTCGGCCAGTTGGAGACCGTACCGCGCGGCGCGTCCTCCTACGGACGGCTGCTCGACGACACCGCTGAGCCCGCCACGGCGGCCGAGTCCGTCGGCGACGTGCTCGGCGACCCGGACCTCGACCCGCTGCACCGCGAAGTCGCCCTGCGGCTCGGCTACAGCGCCACGTACGCGGTCTCCCTCGCGACCGACACCACGGGCCGGATCGGCGCCGCGGTCTGGTTTTACGACGAACCCGCCGAACCGGTCGAAAGACAGCGCCATCTGGTGGGTCTCTACGCGAGGTACGCCGCCGAGCATCTCGCGCGCCTCCTGGAGCTGGAGACCGCCCGCGCCCGCGAGGCCACGATCGCCGACGAACTGCTGCCCAGCCGGCTCCCCCGGGTGCCCGGCGTGCGGCTCGCCGTACGGCACCGCACGAGCAGGCGCGGCGGCGGCGACTGGTACGACGCGCTGCCGCTGCCCGAGGGCGCGCTGGGGCTGGCCGTCGGGTCGGTCAGCGGCTCCGGGCCGAGCGCGCTGGCGGCCATGGGACGGCTGCGCGCCTCCCTGCGGGCGTACGCGGTGATGGAGGGCGAGGACCCCGTCGCCGTCCTGTCCGACCTCGAACTGCTGCTGCGGCTGACCGAACCGGCACGCACCGCCACCGCGCTCTTCGTCTACGCCGAACCCGCGCTGCGCAAGATCGTGCTCGCCGGGGCCGGGCACGCGCCGCCGCTGGTCGTGGGGGAGCGGCGCACCGAATTCGTCGAGACGACCCTGTCGGCGCCGCTCGGGATGCTGTCCTGCTGGGAGGCGCCGAGCGTCGAGCTGTCACCCGCGCCAGGAGAAACCGTGCTGCTCTACACGGACGGCCTGCTGCGGCGCACCGGCGACCCGATGGACCGGGCCTTCGCGCGGCTGCACGCGGCGGCCGCGAGCGTCCCCAGGAGCCTGAGGGACGATCCGGGGGCCGTCGCCGACCACGTGCTGCGCGTGATGCTGCCGGACGGACCGGACGGAGCCGGCCCCGGCGCCCGCTCCGCGGGAGACGCGGCCGGGAGCGCGGAGGACGTCGTGATCCTCGCCGCCCTCTTCGAGTAGCTGGCGCTCTCTCCGAGCGAAACGGACGGAACCCCTCCAGCGGTGGTACATCCGCCGGTCACCTTGTCCACAGGCCCCCTGGCCTGTCCCCCGTACAGACATACGATGGTGCCGGGACCCGAAAGGTCCAGTGTCGTACAGGAGGAGGCAGACCGTGGCCGAGGAGCTCATCCCGGAAACGCCGGAGACCCCGGAGACCCTGGGAAATCCGGACACAGTTCTCGATGACGCCGACGAGGCGTCGGCCGAGAAGCCCGTCAAACAGCGCAAGAACGGCCTCTACATGAGCGTGTCCGACGAGCTGGCCGAGAACATGAAGTCGGGCTGGGCCGACACCGAGCTCCGTGATCTGGAGCCCGTCGCACAGGCGCCGTTCGCGGCGGCCCGCCGTGCCGCGCTGTCCGCGCGATTCCCGGGCGACCGCCTGGTGATCCCGGCGGGCGGCCTGAAGACCCGGTCCAACGACACGGAGTACAGCTTCCGCGCCTCCACGGAGTACGCCTATCTCACCGGCGACCAGACGGAGGACGGCGTCCTCGTGCTGGAGCCGGAGTCCGGCGGCGAGGGCCACCGGGCGACGATCTATCTCACTCCCCGCTCCAACAGGGAGAACGGCGAATTCTGGCTCGACGGCCGCCAGGGCGAGCTGTGGGTCGGCCGCCGGCACTCACTCGCCGAGGCCGAGCAGCTGCTCGGCCTGCCCGCGAAGGACGTACGGGAGCTGGCCGGGGCGCTGCGCGAGGCGACGGGCCCGGTGCGCGCCGTCCGCGGGCACGACGCGTCGATCGAGGCCGCGCTGGCCGACAAGGTCACGGCGGAGCGCGACGACGAACTGCGCGTCTATCTGTCCGAGGCCCGCGCCGTGAAGGACGAATTCGAGATCGGCGAGCTCCAGAAGGCCGTCGACGCGACCGTGCGCGGCTTCGAGGACGTCGTACGGATCCTCGACAGGGCCGAGGCGACGAGCGAGCGCTACATCGAGGGGACGTTCTTCCTGCGTGCCCGCGTGGAGGGCAACGACATCGGCTACGGCTCGATCTGCGCCGCCGGCCCGCACGCGACCACCCTGCACTGGGTGCGCAACGACGGGGACGTGCGCCCCGGCGATCTGCTGCTCCTCGACGCGGGCGTGGAGACCCACACCCTCTACACGGCGGACGTCACGCGCACCCTGCCGATCAACGGCCGGTTCGACGCGCTCCAGCGCAAGATCTACGACGCGGTGTACGAGTCGCAGGAGGCCGGTATCGCCGCGGTGAAGCCGGGCGCGAAGTACCGGGACTTCCACGACGCGTCGCAGCGGGTGCTCGCCGAGCGGCTCGTGGAGTGGGGCCTGCTCGACGGACCGGTCGAGCGGGTCCTGGAGCTCGGTCTCCAGCGCCGCTGGACGCTGCACGGCACCGGGCACATGCTCGGTCTGGACGTCCACGACTGCGCGGCGGCGCGTACGGAGGCGTACGTGGACGGGACGCTGGAGCCCGGTATGTGTCTCACCGTGGAGCCGGGGCTGTACTTCCAGGCGGACGACCTCACGGTGCCGCAGGAGTACCGGGGCATCGGCGTCCGGATCGAGGACGACATCCTCGTCACGGAGGACGGCAACCGGAACCTGTCGGCGGGGCTGCCGCGTACGTCCGACGACGTGGAAGCGTGGATGGCGGCCACCAAGCAGGGCTGAGCCCGGAGGTCTCCGAGCCGGCCCGGTCGTGCGAGAGGCACGGCCGGGCCGCAGGGTGCGGCGTTCGGACTCCGGTGCGGTGTCAGACTCCGGCGGTCGTGCCGCCCAGTGCCACCAGCGGGGTCTCCTCGCGCCACTTCAGTATCTTGTCGAAGCTGATCACCGCGCCCCGCCCCGGCCGGTTCCGGCAGTGGACGTGGTCGGCCAGCTGTTCGATCAGTGAGAGCCCCCGCCCGTCCTCGGCGGTGAAGGGGGCGAGGGCGGTGGCCCGCCGCAGGGTCCGGCGGGCGGGGAATCCGGGCCCGGAGTCGGCCACCTCGATACGGCACTTCTCGCCGTCCAGATAGGCCGTCACCCGGTACGCCTCCGACGACCGCCCGGGGTCGTCGGAAGGACAGCCGTCTCCACCGTGTTCGACGGCGTTGGCACATGCCTCACTCAGTGCGACGGACAGATCGAAGGAAATGTCGGGGTCGACGCCCGCGGTCTCCATCGTGCCGATCAGGAGACGGCGCGCCAGCGGGACGCTCGCGGCTTCACGCCGCAAATGGAGGGACCACCAGATGCTCATGCTCCAGCCTCCTGGCCACAGCTCGACATACCGATACGTATTGCCCCTGTAGGCGTGTCGTAAGCGCTTCGACTGCGTGAAACAACCCATTCGGCGGAAGCGGATGGCCGGTCCGCCGCTGTAAGGGACAGAGGGTGATCTTCCGGACCTGCCGTACGAAGCCGTCGGCCGCAGTGCGATGATGAGCCGGCCATGCCTGATCGTGTCGCACACGCCGGAGCCAGTCTGCGGCTCCTGAGGGCCGCGGTGTTCACCGCGGTCTGTGTCGTGCTGTCCGCGACAGGACATGTGATCGCGGCCTGTCAGGCCGTCCCCTGGTGGACGCTCGTCGTCGGATTCGCCGGTGTCCTCGCCGTGGCCGCGCCGCTCGCGGGCCGCGCCCGTTCGCTGCCCGCCATCGCGCTCGCCCTGACCGGTGGACAGCTCGCGCTGCACGCCTTGTTCGGGATGAGCCAGCACCACCTGACGATGCGCCCCGGCGCCGACGACGTACTGGTCCGCATGGCGGCGAAGCTGATCTGCGGGGCCGGTCCGGCGTCGCTGAGCCCCGGGGACGCGCACCGCATCGTGACCGACGCCGGGATCGACCCCGCCACGGTCTCCGGGGCCTCCGGCGGGCTCGCGCAGGGCGGTCACCTGCACGGTACGGCCGACGCGGCCCTTGGCGCCGCCGGACCGCTGCCCGAGCTGCCGACCCTGCCCATGTTCCTCGCGCATCTGCTGGCCGCCCTCGCGACCGGCTGGCTCATGCGCCGCGGTGACCTCGCGCTCGCCCGGCTCGCCACGCTCTCGGCCCAGGGGCTCGGCGACGGCATCGGCGAAGCCGTGGCGGACAACGCGCGGCTGCGGGCGCTGCGGGCCGCCCTCCGTCTCGTACGGGCCCTGCGCTGGGGCCTGCCGGTCGCGTCCGCCCCCGGGCTCCACGGACAGCCGGCCCCGCGTCCCGACGCCCCGCCGTCGGACACGGACAGGACGCTCCAGCATTCGGTGATCAGGCGCGGCCCGCCGGCCGTATTCACTCTCGCCGCCTGACGCGACGACACGCTCCGTACGAAGACGCGGTGCGGTGGCGTCGCGATGCCGTCGCGTATCCGCGCGCGGTCCACCGTCCTCCCCACACCGTGGAGTGTCTCCTGTCATGAACGCCTCTCGTGCGAACACCTCTCGTCGCGGCGTCCCGCAGCCGTCCACCGCCGGTCGTAACCGCACTGCGCGCCGCGCGGCAGTCGTCGGCGGTGTCGCCGCGTCCGCCGTCGTACTGCTGGCCGGTCCCGCGCTCGCGCATGTCGGCGTGCAGCCGGTCGGCGAAGCCGCCAAGGGCGGGTACGCGACGGTCAACTTCAAGGTGCCGAACGAGCGTGACGACGCCTCGACCGTCAAGCTCGAGGTGAACTTCCCGACCGAGCACCCGCTGGCTTCGGTGTCGCCGCAGGCCGTGCCCGGCTGGAAGATCGCCGTCACCAAGAGCAAGCTCGACAAGCCGATCGAGATGCACGGCAAGCAGATCACCGAGGCCGTCTCGAAGGTCACCTGGACCGCCACGGGCGACAGCAAGGTCGCGCCGGGCTACTTCCAGCAGTTCCCGCTCTCCATCGGCCAGCTGCCCGAGGACGCGGACCAGTTGGTGTTCAAGACCCTCCAGACGTACGACAACAAGGAAGTCGTGCGCTGGATCGACGCGCCGACGGAGGGCGCCGAGCCCGAGAGCCCGGCACCCGTACTGGCACTAACCGCCGCCGCCGAGGACGGCCACGGCGCGGCGGCCGGTGCCGAGGACGACGACGCCAAGGGCGGCGCCGACCACGCCTCGGACGAGAACGACGGCGAGGACGGGGCCACCAAGAACGCCGCCTCGTCCGACAGCAGCGACGGCACCGCGCGCGCCCTCGGCATCGTCGGCATCGTCGTCGGCGCCGCCGGTGTGGCCTTCGGCGTCCTGGCCGGGCGCCGCCGTACCTCCTCCACCGGCACTCCGGCCACCCCCGCCAGCTGACCGCCGGGCGCGGGCCCGCCGCAGGGCCCGCGCCCGTCACCCGTACTCCACCAATGGGATCTCTCTCCATGCGCAAGAAGACCGTGCTCACCGCCGCCGCACTCACGGCGGTGGCGGCACTCACCCTGTCCGCCTGCGGAAGCGGCGGCGACGACGCCGCGTCGAAGCCCGTGGCCGACGTCTCCGCACAGCCGAAGACCGAAGCGGCGACCGTGCTCGACAAGCCCTTCGAGAAGCCGGACCTCGTCCTCAAGGACACCGAGGGCAAGACGTACGACTTCCGCGAGGAGACCAAGGGCAAGCCGACGCTGATCTACTTCGGCTACACGCACTGCCCCGACGTCTGCCCGCTGACGATGAGCAACATCGCCATCGCCAGGAAGGCGCTGCCCAAGGCCGACCAGGACAAGCTCCAGGTCGTGTTCATCACCACCGACCCCGAGCGGGACACCTCCGCCGAGCTCGCCAAGTGGCTCCCGAGCGCGGGCGATCCGTCGTTCGTCGGCCTCACCGGCGACTTCCCGACCATCCAGGCCGGCGCGCGTCAGGTCGGCATCGGCATCGAGCCCGCGACCAAGGAGAAGGACGGCAGCGTCGTCTCCATGCACGGGGCCCAGGTCATCGCCTTCTCACCCAAGACGGACGGCGGTTACGTCCTGTACGGCGAGGACACGACGGCCGACGACTACACGAAGGATCTGCCGAAGCTCGTCAAGGGCGAGACCCCGTGAGGAGGCGCGGCGGCCGTCCCTCCGTGGGGGCGGTGCTGGTGTCGCTGGCATCGGCGGTGGCACTGGTCGGCTGCTCGTCGGCGGACGCCTCCGAGGACCGGCCTCAGTTGGAGGTCACCGGGGCCTTCATGCCGCAGCCCGTCGGCGACATGGCGTCCGGCTTCCTCACCGTCACCAACAGCGGCGGCGCGGCGGACAAGCTCACGTCCGTCACCAGCGACGTCTCGGACGACATCACGATCCACGAGACCAAGGACCAGAGGATGCGGCAGGTGAAGTCCTTCGACATCCCGGCCGAGGGCGAGCTGACCCTGGACCGAGGCGGCAACCATCTGATGTTCATGGGCCTGAAGAAGAAGCTCGTCCAAGGCCAACGGATCTCCGTGGAACTGCACTTCGAGAAGACCGACCCGATCGAGGTCGACCTTCCAGTGAAGGAGACCACCTACAACCCCACGCGGCACTGAGGGACTGACCCACCATGACGGCCACCGCCCCCCGCATACGTCAGCTGCCGCTCGTACGGCTGCTGTTCGTCATCGCCGTACTCGTCTGCGGCCTCTTCGGCACCCTCTCCGGGACGGCGTCGGCGCACGCCGCGCTGACCGGGAGCGATCCGAAGGACGGGGCGGTGGTCGATGTCGCCCCCAAGGACGTCACGCTCACCTTCTCCGAACAGATCGCCATGGGCGACAACTCGATCCGGGTCCTCGACCCCACCAGCAAGCGCGTCGACGTCGCGAAGATGCGTGATCTGAGCGGGGGCGGCACGGTGCGCTACGCCGTCGACCTGAAGCCCGGACTGCCGGACGGCACGTACACCGTCGCCTGGCAGGCGGTCTCCGCCGACAGCCACCCCGTGTCCGGCGCGTTCACCTTCTCCGTCGGGGCGCCTTCAAAGACCACGGCCACCGTGCCCGACCAGGAAGCCGGCGGCGGGCTGGTCGGCACCCTCTACGACACGGTGCGCTACCTGTCGTACGCCGGATTCGTCCTGCTCGTCGGCGGGACCGCCTTCATCCTCGCGTGCTGGCAGCGCGGCGCCTCCGTAAGGCCGTTGCAACGGCTCGTCGTCGGCGGCTGGGTCACCCTGACCGCGGCGACGCTCGTCCTCCTACTACTGCGCACTCCGTACACCGGGTCCGGCAAGCTGGGCGACGCGTTCGACCTCGGCGGGCTCGCGGACGTACTGGACACCAAGACGGGGGCCGCGCTCGTCTCACGGCTGCTGCTGCTCAGCGCGGCGGCGCTCTTCATAGCGGTACTGTTCGGCGCGTACGCGAAGCGCGTGACGGAGACGGAATCCGGGACGGAGGCCGAAGCGGAATCGGGGACCGGAGCGGAATCCGGTACGGATGACGGGGAGGGCTCGGGCGGCGCGGGCTCCGAGGCGGAGAAGGCGAAGGCCGACCTCACGTTCGGACTGGGCCTCGGCGGCACGGTCGTCGCCGCCGGTATCGCCGGGACGTGGGCGTTGTCCGAGCACGCGTCGACCGGGATCCAGACCGGTCTCGCCATGCCGCTCGACGTCCTGCACCTGCTGGCCGTGGCGGCCTGGCTCGGCGGCCTCGTGTCGCTGCTGACCGTGCTCCACCGGATGCCGGACATCGAACGTGCCGCCGTGCGGCGCTTCTCCCGGATCGCCTTCACCAGCGTCGTCGTGCTGGCCGTGACCGGGCTCTACCAGGCGTGGCGACAGGTCGGCTCCTGGTCCGCGCTCACCGACACGTCGTACGGCCGGCTCCTGCTGGTCAAGGTCGCGCTGATCGCCGTACTGCTCTGCGCGGCCTGGTTCTCACGGCGCTGGACGGGGCTGCTCGGCGAGCGGACGACGGCCGGGACGCAGGCCGGGGAGGAATCGGAAGCGGAAGCCGAAGCGGAATCGGAAGCCGGGGGTGAGGCGGTTGACGGGGCCGGGGAGACGTCCGATCCCGCGCGCGCCGCTCAACTCGCCCGCCAGCGGACCGCGTTGGCCACGGCGCGAAAGAAGCGCGACCGCGACGCCGACACCGAGCGCTCCGGACTGCGCCGCTCCGTCCTCATAGAGGCGTGCGTCGCCCTGGTGGTGCTCGCCGTCACGACCGCGCTGACGGGCACCGAGCCGGGACGTACGCAGGAGAAGGAGGCCGGCCGGCCGGGCACCGAGGCCGCCGCTCCCGCGCCCGCCCGCCCCGTCAGCCTCACCGAGCCCTTCGACACCGGCGGCGCGAACGGCAAGGGCACTGTGCGGCTCACCCTCGACCCCGCCCGCTCGGGCGACAACCTCATGCACGTCTGGATCGACGACCCGGCCGGCAAGCCGATGGACGTGCCCGAGGTAAAGGTCGCGTACACCCTGAAGTCCGAGCAGATCGGCCCGCTCCCCGTCGTGCCCGCGCGCCTCGCACCGGGACGCTGGAGCGCGAGCAGCGTACAGATCCCGATGCCCGGCGACTGGCATCTGCAGGTGACGGTGCGGACCTCGGACATCGACCAGACGACCATCGAGAAGAACGTGAAGATCGGCTGACCGCGTGAGCGACACCCGTACGACCAGCGAAACCGACACCGGCGGACCCGACTCCGGTTCCACCGGTGCGGGCAACACAGGCGCCGCTCCCGCGATCTCACGGCGGCGGCTGCTCGGTACGGCCGGGGCCGCCGGCGCCGCCGGGCTCGTCGCGGGGGCGGCCGGCGGGAGCGCCACGTACGCCGCCACCCGCGCGGACGAGCCGACCGCGCTCAGCACGGTCGGCTCGGCGACCGCGGCCTTCCACGGCGCCCACCAGGCCGGTATCACCTCCCCCATGCAGGCGCGCGGCCATCTGGTCGCCCTCGACCTCGCGCCGGGCGCCGGACGCAAGGAGGCCGCCGCGCTGCTGCGCCGCTGGTCGCAGACCGCGCGGCGGCTCATGGCGGGCGAACCGGCCGGGGAGCGCGACACGGGCGTCGCGCTGGACGCGGGACCCTCCGCGCTGACGGTCACCTTCGGCTTCGGCCGGACCTTCTTCGACCGTACGAAGCTGACCGCCCGGCGTCCGACGGCGCTGGACCCGCTGCCGGCCTTCTCCTCCGACCAGCTCGACGCCCGCCGCAGCGACGGCGATCTGTGGGTACAGGTCGGCTCGGACGACGCGCTCGTCGCGTTCCACGCGTTGCGCGCCCTTCTCAAGGAGGCGGGCGACGCGGCGCACGTGCGGTGGCAGATGAACGGCTTCAACCGCTCGCCCGGCGCCACCGCCCGCCCGATGACCGCCCGCAATCTGATGGGCCAGATCGACGGCACCGGCAACCCCAGGCCCGATGAGCCCGACTTCGACCGGCGGATCTTCGTGCCCGCGAAGCCGCCGGCGGGCACACCGGAGTGGATGGCGGGCGGCTCGTACGCCGTCGTACGCCGGATCCGGATGCTGCTCGACGACTGGGAGGCCCTGTCGGTCGACCGCCAGGAACTGGTCATCGGCCGCCGCAAGTCCGACGGCGCCCCGCTCACCGGCGGTGAGGAGACGACCGAACCCGACCTCGACAGGAGGGGCCCGGACGGCAGACTCGTCATCCCGGACAACGCGCACGCCCGGATCTCGGCGCCGGAGCAGAACGGCGGCGCCGCGATGCTGCGCCGTCCCTTCTCCTTCCACGACGGGATCGCGGCGGACGGCGCCCCCGACGCGGGCCTGTTGTTCATCTGCTGGCAGGCCGATCCGCTGAGGGGTTTCGTGCCGGTGCAGCGCAAGCTCGACCGCGGGGACGCGCTGTCGGCGTTCGTCCGGCACGAGGCGAGCGGCCTGTACGCGGTGCCGGGCGGGGCGCGGGAGGGCGAGTACGTGGGCCAGCGGCTGCTGGAGTCCTGAGCCGGAATCCGCGGCAGGAGTCCTCGGCGGCGGTCCCCGGCCGTCCGCGGGCGTCCGCCGGTCGGACTAAAGTGACCACATGTCGGCCACGCGCTACACATACCTCGGCCCCGAGGGCACCTTCACCGAAGCCGCCCTCCGCACCCTTCCGGAAGCCGCCACGCGGGAGCTCGTCCCGATGGTCTCGGTGCCCGCGGCCCTCGATGCCGTACGGCACGGGGACGCCGCGGCAGCCCTCGTACCGATCGAGAACTCGGTGGAGGGCGGCGTCACCGCGACCCTCGACGAACTCGCTTCGGGCGAGCCCCTGATGATCTACCGCGAGGTGGTGCTGCCCATCGCCTTCGCGCTGCTCGTCAGGCCGGGGACGGCGCTGTCGGACATCAAGACGGTGACCGGTCATCCGGTGGCGCAGCCGCAGGTGCGCAACTGGCTGCGGACCCATCTCCCGAACGCGCTGTGGGAGTCGGCCGCCTCGAACGCGGACGGCGCGCGGCTGGTCCAGGAGGGCCGGTTCGACGCCGCCTTCGCGGGTGAGTTCGCCGCGGCGACGTACGGGCTGGAGGCGCTGGTCACCGAGATCCACGACGCCGAGAACGCGGAGACGCGCTTCGTGCTGGTGGGCAGGCCCGCGCGCCCGTCCGCGCCGACCGGCGCGGACAAGACGTCGGTCGTCGTCTGGCTCGGCGACGACCATCCGGGCGCGCTGCTCGAACTGCTCCAGGAGTTCGCCGTGCGCGGGGTCAACCTGATGCTCATCCAGTCGCGGCCGACGGGCGCGGGCATCGGTAACTACTGCTTCGCCGTGGACGCCGAGGGCCACATCGCGGACCGCCGCGTGGGCGAGGCGCTGATGGGGCTGAAGCGGATCAGCCCGAAGGTGCGGTTCCTGGGGTCGTACCCGAGGGCGGGGGTGGCTCCGGAGGACGTACGGCGACTTCGGGCGGGGACGTCGGACGCGGAGTTCATGGACGCGGCCGACTGGCTGGCCCGCAGCCAGGACGGCCGGATCTGAGCCGCCGGGGGCAGCGGGCGGCCCGCTGCCCCCAAAGTTATCCACAGGCTGATCGGTTCTCCTGGGGACAAGTCGACAGTGCCGTCCTGGCGTGGTCGACAAATCGGCTCAGTCACCACACTTCCGCCCACAGGGCCTCAGGTGGCCCGTGTCACCCCAATTCCATTGATCAACTCGTTAGAGGGATCAAGTCCCACCCGAAGGAGGGTGTGAAGCGGGTTCAAGGGGGGAATTCTCCCGCCCCCACTTGGGCTTTCACCGCGACCTCGCTCTCGATCCACAGATCCCTCACACAGTCTGTGGATAACTTTCCGAACCGGTGGGGCCCTGTGGACAACGTCGACCCAAGTACCGTGCGCCGCAAGAGAAATGGGTCAACGGGCCACCCGTCGACGCCCCTTTCCGGGGAATTGGCCGCCCATTATTGACGGGGAAGCCCCTTCCTTTTCACTCTTTCCTCACCCTCGCCAATTGCGGCAATTCAGACAAAGTGCCACACGCTGAAATATGGGGTGGGGTGGCGGAAGCGCGCACCGGTAGCCTGGTGGGGTGATTGACCTTCGCCTGCTCCGAGACGACCCCGACCGTGTCCGCGCCTCGCAGCGCGCCCGTGGAGAGGACGTCGCCGTCGTCGACGCCCTGCTCTCCGCCGACGAGCGGCGCAGGGCCTCCGGCGTCCGCTTCGACGAGCTGCGTTCCGAGCAGAAGACGCTCGGCAAGCTGGTGCCCAAGGCCACGGGCGACGAGAAGACGGAGCTGCTGGCGCGCACGCGGGAGCTCTCCGCCGCCGTCAAGGCCGCCGACGTGGCGCAGCACGAGGCCGACGAGGAGGCCAGGCGGCTGCTCCTGCGGCTCGGCAACATCGTGCACCCGGACGTGCCCGTGGGCGGCGAGGAGGACTTCGTCGTCCTCGAAACGGTCGGCACTCCCCGCGACTTCGGCGCCGAGGGCTTCGAGCCCAAGGACCACCTGGAGCTCGGTGAGGCGCTCGGCGCCATCGACATGGAGCGCGGCGCGAAGGTCTCCGGATCGCGCTTCTACTACCTGACGGGCATCGGCGCCCTGCTCGAACTCGCCCTGGTGAACGCGGCGATCGCGCAGGCGACCGAGGCGGGCTTCGTCCCGATGCTGACTCCCGCGCTGGTGCGCCCGCGCGCGATGGAGGGCACGGGCTTCCTCGGCCAGGCGGCCGAGAACGTGTACCACCTGGAGAAGGACGACTACTACCTGGTCGGTACGTCGGAGGTGCCCCTCGCCGCCTACCACATGGACGAGATCATCGAGGCCGACAAGCTGCCCCTGCGGTACGCGGGATTCTCCCCGTGCTTCCGCCGCGAGGCGGGCACCTACGGCAAGGACACCCGTGGCATCTTCCGGGTGCACCAGTTCGACAAGGTCGAGATGTTCTCGTACGTCGACCCGGCGGACGCCGAGGCCGAGCACGCGCGGCTGCTGGAGTGGGAGAAGCAGTGGCTGACCGGCCTCGGGCTGCCCTTCCAGGTGATCGACGTGGCCACGGGCGACCTGGGGGCCTCGGCCTCGCGCAAGTTCGACTGCGAGGCGTGGATCCCGACGCAGGGCAAGTACCGCGAGCTGACGTCCGCCTCCAACTGTGACGGTTTCCAGGCGCGCCGGCTCTCCGTACGGATGCGGGTGTCGCAGGACGGCAAGCAGCAGGTGAAGCCGCTCGCGACGCTGAACGGCACGCTCTGCGCCGTACCGCGCACGATCGTGGCGCTGCTGGAGAACCACCAGCGGGCCGACGGTTCGGTGTGGGTGCCCGAGGTGCTCCGTCCGTATCTGGGCGGGCGCGAGACGCTGGAGCCGATCGCCAAGTGAGCTCCGCCGCCTCAGCCGCCTCAGCCTTCCCGTACAGACTCGTCGCGACCGACCTCGACGGCACGCTGCTGGGCGAGGACCACGCGGTCTCCGCGCGTACGCGTGAGGCGCTCGCCGCCGCCACGGCGGCGGGCGCCGCGCACATCATCGTCACGGGGCGGGCCGTGCCGTGGACGCGGAGCATCCTCGACGATCTCGGGTACGAGGGGTTGGCGGTCTGCGGCCAGGGCGCGCAGGTTTACCACGCGGGCGAGCACAGACTGCTGACGTCGGTGACGCTGGACCGGCAGGTGGCCGTCCTGGCGGTGTCGAAGATCGAGGCGGAGGTCGGCCCGCTGGCGCTCGCCGCGAGCCGTGACGGGCTGGACGGTGACGTCCTGATCGGTCCCGGCTACCGGGTCCAGGAGGGCCCGCTGCCCGCGCTGTTCCTCGACGATCCCGCCGAGATGTGGACGGCGCCGATCAACAAGGTCTACATCCAGCATCCGGAGCTGAGCGACGACGAGCTGGCGAAGGTCGCGCAGGAGACGGTCGGCGGTCTGGTCGCCGTGGTGATGGCGGGGCCGGGTGTCGTGGAGATCCTGCCGCTGGGTCTGAGCAAGGCGACGGGGCTCTCGCTCGCCGCGCGGCGGCTCGGTGTGACGGCGGCCGACACGATCGCGTTCGGCGACATGCCCAACGACATCCCGATGTTCGGCTGGGCGCGGCACGGTGTGGCCATGGCCAACGCGCACGAGCGGCTGAAGGCCGTGGCGGACGAGATCACCGCGTCGAACGACGAGGACGGGATCGCCGTGGTGCTGGAGAGGCTGCTTCAGCCGCGCTGACGGGCGCGCGTGCCGCCGGCGTCGGGGCGTGCTCACGGGAGTGGGGAGGGGGCGGTCCACGCGCGGACGCGCGCTCGAAGCGACCGCCCCCCTGGGCGGGTCACCGTCGGCTGCACGGAGCGGAAGTGGTTACTCCGGTGCCGGGCCGGGACTGCCCTGTCGGGAACCCGACGGACTCGGACTACCGGTCATCGCCGCGCTCCTCTCCCGGTTCAGTGGTACCTGACATCACCACTGTCCCCCCGTGAGGGGGTTGAGCGCCAGTGAATTACTTCGGGCTACTTCGCCGCTTTTTTCGACGGTACGACCTTGATGTTGAAGGTGTACGTCCCGAGGGCGCCCGCGATGCCGATGAACAGCAGCGCGAAGTGCTCCTGCCCGCGCGCCGTCTCGATGCCGCCCAGGTCCAGCCGGGAGCCGGCGGGCCAGCCCAGGTCCCCCAGCAGCGCGCCGACCTCGGCCTTCGCACCGGCGTCGTCGCCGGACAGGAAAACCGTGCTCTCGCCGCTCAGCCCGCCCGGATCGACCATCGCGGCGGAGTCCATCGTGGCGAGCGTCTTGACGACCCTGGTCTCCGGGAGCGCCCGCTGAAGCTGCTCGCCGATGCTGGAGTTGGGGTGGGCCAGCGCCATGTCGTCGGTGAGGCCCACCGCGATGTCGAGGAGGATTCTCCCGGCGAGTCGCTCCCGCAGCTCACCGAGCAGTTCCAGGGACACGGTGCCGGGGGTGGCGTTGACGACGATCCCGCCGTGCTCCACCGCCTCGGCCAACCCGGTCACCGGCAGGCCGAGTTCTCTGTCCGCGGCGGCCTTGGGGTCGCGTGAACCGAGCACGACGTCGTGGCCCGCGGCGGCCGCTCCGGCGGCCACCGCGCGGGCGACAAATCCTGTTCCGAGAAATCCGATTCGCATGGCTGTGACGCTAGGTGCGACTTCCCGGCAGGTCATCGGGCGCTGGGACCAGAACGGGCTCCCGCGCGACGGCTTGAGTCCTAGGCGTATCCGTACGACGACCTAGGTCCGAGGTTCCTGGGCGGAGCGGGAAGCGGCGTACGGAGGCGGCCCCCGCCCGGATCGGGCGGGGGCCGCCTCCGTAGGCAGAGACACTGTCGGGACGGGCCGGCCTCACTCGTCGCCGGCGAGCGTCAGCGTGCGCAGCTTCTGCCCCGCGTACCAGGTCGCGACGATCGTCACGCCGGCCAGCAGCACGACGGCGAGCGGCAGTCCGACGTCCGAGGTGATCATGCCGTCTCCGCCGGTCTTCTCGGCGACCGCCAGGGACCACTGCTGGACGCTGAGGGTGCGCGCGCCGGCGATCAGGCTGCCGAAGAGCGTCTCCCACACCAGGGCGTAGACGAGACCGATGACGACCGCGTGGCGGCTGACGGTGCCGAGCAGCAGGAACAGCGCGCTGTAGGCGATGGAGGCGACCAGCGCGGCGATGGTGTAGGACACCGCGATCTGCTGGCCGTTGCCGTTGAGGATGTATCCGGCGATGAAGGTGGGGATCGCGGAGAACGCCATGGTCACGGAGATCGCGACGATCAGCTTGGTGAAGATGATCGTCGGCCGTTTCACCGGCTTGGCCAGCAGGTAGACGATCGATCCGTCGTCGATCTCGGGGCCGATGGCGCCCGTTCCGGCGATCACGCCGATCAGCGGGATCATCGTGGCGAGGGCGAAGCCGCCCAGGACGTCCGAGGCGATCTGGTCGTCCACGCCGTTGAAGGTCCGCACGGCCACGGAGATGAGGATCAGCAGGGCCGGCAGGATGAACAGGACGGCGGCCCGGCGCCGGCCGAGCAGGGCCCGGTAGGTGAGCCGGGCGACTGTGGGGTGGTACATGGACGTCACAGCTCCTATCAAGGCCGCTCAGGCCGCTACGAGGTACGAGAAGACCGATTCGAGGGACTCGTCGGACGGCGAGACGGTGAGCAGCCGGATGGAGTGCTCACGGGCGACTCTCGGCAGCAGCTCGGTGAAGCGCCCGAAGTCGACGGCCTGGATGCGCAGCGCGCCCTCGGTGACGTCGACCTCGATGCCGGCCGTGGACGGGTCGGCGATCAGCGCGGCGGCCAGGGTGCGGTCGTCGCTGGACCGTACGAGGTAGCGGTGCGGCCGGTCGGTCATCAGCCGGCGGATCTTGCGGAAGTCGCCGGACGCGGCGTGCCGGCCGGCGACGATCACCTCGATGTGCGCGGCGAGCTGCTCGACCTCCTCAAGGATGTGCGAGGAGAACAGGACGGTGCGGCCGGAGTCGCCCATCCGCCGCAGCAGGTCCATCAGTTGCATGCGCTGGCGGGGGTCCATGCCGTTGAAGGGCTCGTCGAGGAGAAGCACCGACGGGTCGTGGACGAGCGCGGACGCCATCTTCACGCGCTGCCGCATGCCCTTGCTGTACGTCCCGATCTTGCGGTCCTGGGCGTACTCCATCTCGACGGTGGCGAGCGCCTTCCCGGCCTCCTTCTTACCGAGGCCGTGCAGTTCGGCGTTGGCGACGACGAAGTCGAGCCCGGTGAGGAAGTCGTACATCCCTTCCCGCTCGGGGACGATGCCGATCTGCCGGTAGACGGACTCGTTGCGCCAGATCTGGTCGCCGTCGAGGGTGACGCTTCCGTTGGAGGGTGACAGGAACCCGGCCATCATGTTGATGAGCGTGGACTTGCCCGCGCCGTTCGGTCCGAGCAGTCCGGTGACGCCGGGGCCGACGGTCATCGTCACGTCGTTGACGGCGACCACGTTGCCGAACCAGCGCGACGCGTGCTCGATGTTGATGGTGGTCACAGCCCGACCTTCCGGTAACGGCGCATGAGGACGGCGTACGAGCCGAGGACGAGCGCGAGAACGACCAGCAGATAGATGACGCCGGCACCGGCCGAGGGACCGGCCTCACCGGGGAACGACGAGGTGGCTCCGAGGAACGCGGTCTGTACGCCGTCGATGAGCGTGATGGGCGAGAAGAGGCCGATCCACTGGACGGCGCTGTCCGAACCGGTCCCGAAGGCGATCGCCTGCACGGTGGAGACGGCGCCGTAGGTGATGGTCAGCGTGGCGATCACGGCGGCGACGCCGAAACCGCGGCGCGGGGTGAGGGCGGCCATCACCAGGCCGAGTCCGCCGAAGAGCAGTGCGAGCAGGGCCACGGAGACGAGTCCCTGGCCGAAGCCCTTGGTCTGGTCGACGAAGTCCATCTTGGCGAGCAGCGAGCCGATGTAGAGGATCAGGAGCGGCGCGGCGGTCAGGACGAAGAGGGCGGAGGCCATGGCGCCGTACTTGGCGACGACGTAGTCGACGCGCTCGATGGGGCGCGAGAAGTACAGCGGCACCGTCTTGAACCGCAGGTCGCGGGAGACGGACTGGGGGGCCTGGGCGGCCAGGAAGAGCGCGATGACGGCCTGGAGGAAGATCGCGTACTGCGTGTAGGGCACCGGCAGGGACTTGAGGTCCGTGGCGACGGCTACGGCGACCATGATCGCCGCGGGCAGGCACATCACGGCGAACAGGATCATCGGCAGGATCTTGGACTTGCCGGAGCGGCCGAGGCCGTAGGAGCCGCGCAGGGACTGGGAGAACAGGGATCGGCGGGCGTAGGCGCGGCCCAGCCGAGGGCCGTCGTAGTTGCGGTAGCCGATGTTGTGGATCTGGGTGAGGTCAGTGCTCATCGCTGCCGCCTCCCTTCTGAAGTGCGAGTTCCGCGGTGCCCGTGCCCGCCGGTGCGGCCGGCGCGTCGGCGGCCGCCGACGCGGCGTCCTTCGCGCGGAAGACCTCGGCGATGTGGTGGCGGCGCTGTTCCATCCGTACGAGGCCGAGGCCGAGTTCGGCGACGGTGTCGCGTACGACGTCGTACGTCTCCTCGCCCGTGGCCTCGATCAGCAGGATGTGGCCGGCGCCCGGCAGCCCGTCCTCCTCGCCCACGTGGAGCGAGAGTCCGGCCGCGGTGAGGGCCTCGCGCAGGGCGCGGGTGCCGTCGTGGTGGGTGTCGGTGTCGGTGACCTCCACGGCGAGCGTCGCCGTGTTCTGTGTGAAGTCACTCGTGGAGCTGGAGCGCAGCAGCTTCCCGCCGTCGATGACGACGACGTGGTCACAGGTGCGTTCGAGCTCGCCGAGGAGGTGCGAGGTCACGAGGACGGAGATGCCGAAGTCCGTGTACACGCGGCGGATCAGATTGAGCATCTCGTCGCGGCCGACGGGGTCGAGACCGTTCGTCGGCTCGTCGAGGAGGACGAGTTTGGGGTCGTGGACCAGCGCCTGCGCGAGCTTGACGCGCTGCTTCATGCCGGTCGAGTAGCCACCGATGGGGCGGTACCTCTCCTCGTACAGGCCGACGTGACGCAGCGTGTCCGCGGTGCGTTCACGGGCGGCGGTCGGGGGGAGTCCGGACATGCGCGCCATGTGGACGACGAGTTCGGTCGCCGACACGTCGGGCGGCAGGCAGTCGTGCTCGGGCATGTATCCGACGCTCTCGCGGATGGCGGCGCCGCTGGTGGCGACGTCGAAACCGAGCACGGCGGCCCGGCCTTCCGTGGCGGGGGACAGACCCAGCAGGATCTTGATCATGGTGGACTTGCCGGCTCCGTTGGCACCCACCAGACCGGTCACACCCGGTCCGATGTCCAAGGAGAGCCGGTCAAGCGCGGTTACCCGGGGGAACCGCTTACTCAGGCCTTCGGTAGCGATCACAGTCACGTGTCTGACGGTAGTGGCGCACACCACAGCGGACGTCAGCCCTGACGGTTGTCTCGGGGTCCGTCTTGAGGTGTACAGACCCGTAAGGGCAGCGTCAAAAGTCAGTCCGAAGGTTCGGGGTCGGCCGGAAATGGGCTGGAACCGGGCCGGAATTGGCGGGGATCGACCCTGATCGGGGAGTTGTCCACAGGCCGAAAGGACCCCCTTGACGCAGCCGTCGGACATTGTCACATTCATCAGTGTCAAGTTACGAATGCGTACCGCACACGGCACACGGCACAGAGGGGTGGCATGGCTTCGGCGGTGAGGGGCGAACAGACCGCGGAGCTGCGCGGATTCAGATCGGTGCAGCGGCTGGCCTACGAGTGCGCCAAAGCCGTTGCCGCGCGCCTGCGGCCCGGTGTCACGGAGCGCGAGGCGGCCCGGATGCAGCGCGAGTGGCTGCGGGCGCGCGGGGTGCGCGACTGGTTCCATCTGCCCTTCGCCTGGTTCGGGGACCGCACGGCCTTCAAGGGGTTCCGGATCCCGCTCCAGTTCTTCCCCACCGATCGCAGGCTGACGGAGGGCATGCCGTTCATCCTCGACCTGGCGCCGGTCCACCGGGGTTACACCGCCGATGTCGGCTACTCGGGCCGTCTCGGCCCCGGCCCCGACCCGCTGCACGACAAGCTGCTCGCCGATCTGCGGGCCCACCGCGACCTGCTGCTGCGCGAGGTGCGCGAGCGGCGTCCGCTGCGGGAGATATACGAGGACGTGGACAGGCTGATGGTGCGGCAGGGATATGAGAACAGACACCGGGCCTACCCCTTCGGGGTGATCGCCCACAAGGTCGACCGCGTGAAGGACCGGCGCTGGTCACCGCGTGTTCTCGGTTTCGGTACGCAGTCGCTCAAGGGCCTGGCGAGCGACGCGCTGCACGGGCACCGGGACGGCTGGTCGCCCCTGTGGAGTCCATACAGATTCTCCGACCACCCGCCGAGACCCGGGCTGTGGGCGGTCGAGCCGCACCTCGGATTCCGGGGCACGGGCGCCAAGTTCGAGGAGATCCTGGTGGTCACCGACTCAGGGGACCCGGCTCAGAGCGCGTTCTGGCTGGATGACGATCTGCCGCATGTGCGGCGTTGGGCGGAGGGTGCGTGATGTCGCTTCAGTCAGGTCCGTGGCCGGCCGGTGCGCGTGAGCGCAGGGTCCGCACGGGCGGGATCGATCTGTGCGTGGCCGAGCTGGGTGACCCGGCGCGGCCGACGGTCCTGCTCGTGCACGGCTATCCGGACAGCAAGGAGGTCTGGTCCCGGGTCGCCGCCCGGCTCGCCGGACGGTTCCACGTGGTGCTGTACGACGTGCGGGGGCACGGCGGTTCGACGGCGCCGAAGCCGCTGCGCGGCGGCTTCACCCTGGAGAAGCTGACGGACGACTTCCTGGCGGTGGCCGACGCGGTGAGCCCGCGCCGCCCGGTGCATCTGGTGGGGCACGACTGGGGCTCGGTGCAGGGCTGGGAGTTCGTGACCGTACGGCGCACGTCGGGCCGCATCGCCTCCTTCACCTCCATGTCGGGTCCCTCGCTCGACCACTTCGGGCACTGGATCAAACGGCGGATGACCCGGCCCACCCCGCGCGCGGTGGGCCAGCTCCTCGGCCAGGGCGCCAAGTCCTGGTACGTGTACATGCTGCACACCCCGGTGCTGCCCGAGCTCGCCTGGCGCGGGCCGCTCGGAAGGCAGTGGCCGAGGATCCTCGAGCGGTTCGAGAAGCTGCCGTCGGGGCGTCGGCCCGCGAAGCGGGGAAGCGGCGCACGCGGGAAATCGGCGGGCACGGAACGCATCGAGGCCTATCCGACCGCATCGCTGCCGGACGACGCCGCGCACGGCGCCTGGCTCTACCGGGACAACATCCGAGCCCGGCTGAGCCGGCCCCGCGCCGACGCGCACGCGCACGCGCCGGTCCAGCTGATCACCCCGACCGGCGACGCCTTCCTCTCCGAGCGGCTCTACGACGACCTGGAGCGGTGGGTGCCCCAGCTGGTGCGCCGTACGCTCCCCGCCAAGCACTGGGTGCCGCGTACGCGACCGGATCAACTGGCTTCCTGGATCTCCGAGTTCGTCATGGCCCACGAGCCCGACCCGGAGCCGGTGAGCGATGCCGACATCGTGACGGCGATCGAAACGGCCGGCAAGGCGCGCCGGGAGAGCCGGGCCCGCCGGGTGCGGGACCTGGTGCCGAGCGGCCCCTACGGGGAGCGGTTCGGCGGACAGCTCGTCCTGGTGACCGGCGCCGCGAGCGGCATCGGGCGGGCCACCGCGTTCGCGTTCGCCGAGTCGGGCGCCCGGATCGTCGCCGTGGACCGGGACGCCGAAGGGGTCGCCAGGACCGCCGAGATGGCCCGGCTGATCGGCGCACCGCGGGCGTGGGCCGAGACGGTCGACGTGGGCGACGAGCAGGCGATGGAGAAGCTGGCCGAGAAGGTCGCCTCCGAGTGCGGCACGGTGGACGTCCTGGTGAACAACGCGGGGATCGGGCTCTCGGGACCGTTCCTGGACACCACGAGCGAGGACTGGAAGAAGGTCCTGGACGTCAATCTCTGGGGCGTCATCCACGGCTGCCGGATATTCGGCGGACAGATGGCGGCCCGCGGCCAGGGCGGGCACATCGTCAACACCGCGTCGGCGGCGGCCTATCAGCCCTCGCGGACCCTGCCCGCCTACAGCACGTCCAAGGCGGCGGTGCTGATGCTCAGCGAATGCCTGCGCGCCGAGCTGGCCGGCCAGGGCATCGGCGTCACCGCCGTCTGCCCCGGCTTCGTGAACACCAACATCGCGGCCACCGCGCGGTTCACGGGAGTCTCCGCGGAGGAGGAGAAACGGCGCCGGAGGAGAACGTCCCGGCTGTACGGGCTGCGCAACTACCCGCCGGAGAAGGTCGCCGACGCCGTCCTGCGGGCAGTCGTCCGTAACGAGGCCGTCGTACCGGTCACTCCGGAGGCCCGGGGAGCCCGGCTGCTGTCCCGCTTCGCGCCCAGGACGCTGCGCGCGATAGCCCGTCTGGAGCCACCGCTGTGAACGCGTCGGCGAACGGCCGGGAACCGCGCGAGGACCCCCGGAGGGAGGATCATGCGATCGCTCCGCGCCGGGTGTCGTTCGACTGGCGGGAGACCCCGCTGCACTGGATACCGGACGAGCCCACCGCCACCCATGTCATCAACGTCCTGCATCTGCTGCTCCCCGCGGGCGAGCGCTGGTTCGTCAAGGTCTTCAAGGAAGCCCTGCCGCTGGTCGACGACCCGGTCCTGCTGGGGGACGTCAAGGGCTTCATGGGCCAGGAGTCGACGCACAGCGTGCAGCACGCTTATGTGCTCAGCCACCTCGCGGAGCAGCGGCTGGACACCACGCCGTACACCCGGCACGTCGACTACCTCTTCGAGATCCTCCTCGGCGAGAGGCCACCCTTCGGGGTGCCGTGGCCCCAGCGGGAGTGGCTGCGGTTCCGGCTGGCGATCGTCGCCGCGATAGAGCAGTTCACGGCGGTGCTGGGGGACTGGGTGCTGCGCGCGGACGCGCTGGACCGGGCGGGGGCCGACGAGGTCATGCTCGACCTGCTGCGCTGGCACGGCGCCGAGGAGGTCGAACACCGGTCGGTGGCCTTCGACATGTACCAGCACTGCGGCGGCCCCGATCCGGTCCGCTACGCCCGCAGGCTGGAGACGATGGCCGTCACCGCGCCGGTGATGCTCTGGCTCTGGGGCCGGGGAGCGGCGTATCTGATCCGGCACGATCCGCAGCTCGCGGGCGGGCCCCGCTACTCGCTGCGCGAGCACAACCGGGCCGTGGCCAAGGGCCTGTTGCCCACCTGGCGGGAGCTGGGCTCGGCGGTGCCCCGGTACTTCCGGCGGTCGTACCACCCCTCGCAGGAGGGCTCGCTCCGCAGGGCCGCCGACTATCTCGCGACCTCGCCCGCGGCCGGGGCCGTCGGCCGCGCCGCCCTGAGGTAGGGCGTGCCGGGGACCCCGGCGGGTGGCCGGTACCGGATCGAGGCCTTGGCGCACGCGAGCGGCGCCACGGTCCGGACCATCCGCGCCTACCAGGACCGGGGGCTGCTGCCGACCCCCGAGCGGCGGGGCAGGGCCAATGTGTACGGGGACCGGCATCTGGCCCGGCTGCGGCAGATCGCGGACATGCTCGACCGGGGCTACACGCTGGCCTCCATCAAGGAGTTGCTGGAGGCGTGGGACACCGGGCGCGGTCTCGGCGGGGTGCTCGGCCTGGTCGCCGAGGTGCACGGGCCCTGGACGGACGAGCACGCCGTCCGGATCACCCGCGCGGAGCTGGACGAGCGGTTCGGCGGCTCTCCCGACGACGCGGCGCTCGCCGAGGCGGTGGAGCTGGGGGTGCTGGAGCGGATCCCCGGGCGCGACGACGAGTTCCTCGTACCGAGCCCTCAAGAGCTGTCGGTGGCAGCCGAGTTGTACGCGGCCGGGGTGCCGCTGACCGCGATCTCCGCCCATCTGCGGGAACTTCGCGGCCAGGTCGAGCACATCGCCGCGCGCTTCCTGGAGTTCACGACCGAGCACGTCTTCGCGCGGTATCTGGGGCATCACCCGCCGACGGACGCGGACGCGGCGGAGGCGGCCTCGCTCGTACGGCGGCTGCGACCGCTGGCACGGCAGACCGTGGACGCCGAACTGGCCCGCGCCATGCGGCTGTTCGCGACGCGCCATCTCCAGCAGCATCTGATGGACGGGGAACCGGGACCGGCGGGTGCGCGGACCCGTTCCGTACGGCTGCCGGCCACCACGATCGACGCCGTACAGGCGCTGGTTGGCGAGGAGAACACCTCGGCGTTCATCGCTGCGGCGGCCGAACGGGAGCTGGGGGCGAGGACGTTGGACGCCCTGACCACAACCCACAGACAGAGCACTCAACTTGACCAAATAGGTTAATCCGTCCAGCAGTTGTCCACAGACTCGTC
This sequence comes from Streptomyces sp. S4.7, assembly GCF_010384365.1. Lineage (NCBI taxonomy): Bacteria > Bacillati > Actinomycetota > Actinomycetes > Kitasatosporales > Streptomycetaceae > Streptomyces > Streptomyces sp. S4.7. The sequence continues at coordinate 3,717,914 of NZ_CP048397.1, forward strand.
AAATAGCCTGTGGATAAGTCGAGTTGACTGTGGATCAAACATTTCGGCACTGATCGTTTTCCGATCGATCGGATCGGATCGAAGCGCTTCGGAACGGGGCCGGTGCGCCGGGGACGGGACCGAAATGAGTGGCGGCCACCCGACACCACCGGGCACGCTGTGCGAATGACCATCACACGAACACCGGGCACGGGAACGCCCGACGAGCGACGCACCGTGAAGGTGTCGAAGTATCTCTCCAAGCACCTGCGGCACCAGCCCGAGCGGATCGGCCTCACGCTCGACCCGAACGGCTGGGTGGAGGTCGACGCGCTGCTCCGCGCCACGGCCGACCACCGCTTCCCCATCACCCGCGCGGAGCTGGACCATGTCGTGGCCGTCAACGACAAACGGCGCTTCACCATCGAGGGCGACAGGATCCGCGCCAATCAGGGCCACACCGTCGAGGTCGACCTGGACCTGCCGCCCGCCGAGCCGCCCGCGTACCTCTACCACGGCACGGTCGCCCGCAGCCTCGACGCGATCCGCGCCGAGGGCCTGCGGCCCATGAACCGCCACCACGTCCATCTCTCGCCCGACCGCGAGACGGCGACCCGCGTCGGCGCGCGCCGCGGCCGGCCCGTGGTCCTGCCCGTGGACGCCGGCGCCATGCACCGCGACGGCCATGTCTTCCGGGTGAGCGCCAACGGCGTCTGGCTGGCCGACGCCGTACCGCCGTGCTACCTCCGCTTCAGCGGCTGAGCTGCGCCAACCCTTCCGTGGCGATCCGCTCGAAGAGGGCCGGCTCCATCGCGAAGTCGGAGTCCGGGATCGGCGCGTGGACCACGATCTCCGTGATCCCGAGCTCGAAGTGCCGTCCCGCGAAGTCCACGAACGCGTCGAACGAATCGAGCGGACGGCCCGGTGTGAAGCCACTGAGCAGGATCTTCTCCAGACCGGCCGCGTCACGCCCGATCTCCGCGCACGCCTCGCCGAGCCGGCCGATCTGTCCGCGGACCGCCTCCAGCGACTCCTCGGCCGTGCCCGACTCGAAGAGCTTCGGATCCCCCGTCGTCACCCAGGCCTGGCCGAACGCCGCGGTCAGCCTCAGTCCGCGCGGCCCGGTGGCGGCGACGGCGAACGGCAGCCGCGGGCGCTGCACACACCCCGGAATGTCGCGCGCCTCGACCGCCGAGTAGAACGTCCCCTCGGCCGTCACCGCGTCCTGCGTCAGCAGCCGGTCGAGCAGTGTCACGAACTCCGCGAACCTGTCGGCCCGTTCACGCGGCGACCAGGGCTCCTGCCCGAGCACCACGGCGTCGAAGCCCGTCCCGCCGGCCCCGATCCCGAGGGTGACCCGGCCACCGGAGATGTCGTCCAGCGATATCAGCTCCTTGGCGAGCGTCACCGGATGCCGGAAGTTCGGCGACGTCACCAGCGTGCCCAGCCGCAGCCGGGCGGTGGCCGCCGCGGCGGCTGTCAGGGTCGGGATCGCGCCGAACCACGGGCGGTCCCGGAAGGTGCGCCACGACAGGTGGTCGTAGGTGTACGCCGCGTGAAAACCCAGCTCCTCGGCGCGCGACCACTCGTCGCGACCGCCCTCGTGCCAGCGGCGGACGGGAAGAATCACAGTGCTCAGACGCATGGCCCCGACCCTACGTCCCGCCTTCGAGGCGCCGCGCGGCAGGCGGTGGGCGGGCATCGCGGCAGTTCGGTGCCGCGGGCGCGGCGGCGGGGCGGTGCGGTGGATGTCCGCCACCTACGGGCGTGAGGGCGCTCACATGTGCGTGCTCCGCACTCACGTTCACATGTGTGCGGGAGAATGGGCGCGTGACCTCAGCTAGCGAGTCCCCGCTTCCCGCCCGCCCCCGGCTGATCGCCACCGATCTTGACGGAACGTTGCTGCACGACGACAAGACCGTCTCGGAGCGCACCGTCGCCGCGCTCGCCGCCGCCGAGGAGGCCGGGATCGAGGTCTTCTTCGTCACCGGCAGGCCGGCCCGCTGGATGGGCGTCGTCAGCGACCATGTGCACCGGCACGGCCTCGCCATCTGCGCCAACGGGGCCGTCGTCGTCGATCTGCACGGCGGCGGGGAGCTGGTGAAGGTCCGCGGGATGGACCGGGCCGTCGCGCTCGACGTCGTACGGGCGCTGCGGGACGCGGCGCCCGGCACCGCGTTCGCCATTGAGAAGACGACGAGCTTCGACTACGAGCCGAAGTACCCGCCGTTCCTGGACGACGGCGGCGCGAACGTCGCCGCCGCCGAGAAGCTCCTCCAAGAAGGCGGGCCGGGCGACGGCGAACCGGTCGTGAAGCTGCTGGCGCACCACCCGACCCTGACACCCGACGGTTTCCTGACGCTGGCCCGTACGGCCGCCGGACACCTGGCCTCCTTCACCCGTTCCAGCCCCACCGCGCTGCTCGAAATCAGCGGCCTCGGGGTGAGCAAGGCGAGCACTCTCGCGCTCTGCTGCGCCGAGCGCGGTATCTCCTCCGACGAGGTCGTCGCCTTCGGGGACATGCCGAACGACGTGGAGATGCTGGCGTGGGCCGGTACGTCGTACGCGATGGGCAACGCGCATCCGGACGTGATCGCGGCGGCGTCCGGACGCACCGTGGCGAACAACGAGGACGGTGTCGCCGTCGTCATCGAACGTCTGGTGGCACGCGCGCGGGCGGCGTCGGGGCGGGGCTGACGACCGGAAAGCCTTTGGAAACCTCCGGCGGACAGACCCTAGAGCGGGGCCTGCCAGGTCACTGTCGTACCGGTGCCGTCCTCGCCGAGGCCCGGCCCGACCTCGCTCGAACCGCCCAGCGACTCGGCGCGCCGCCGCAGGTTCCGCAGTCCGCTGCGGCGCCGGTCGCCCTCGGGGATGCCCACGCCGTCGTCGGCGACCGAGAGCCGGACGGCGGGCGTGCCGTCGGGCAGCACGGCGCTCGCGTCCACCGTGACCTCGATACGGGAGGCCCGCGCGTGCCGGAAGGTGTTGGAGAGGGCCTCGCGCAGCGCCGCGATGAGGTTCTTGCCGGTGAGTTCGCCGACGGCCGAGTCGAGCGCGCCGACGAAGCGATGGGCGGGCTTGAAGCCGAGCGGCACGGCCGCCATGTTGATCTCCCGCAGCACCCGGGTGCGCAGCCCGGACGGCGCCTCGGATGAGCCCTGTTGGAGCGCGAAGATGGCCGTACGGATCTCCTGGATGGTGACGTCCAGCTCGTCGACCGCCTTGCCGATGCCCGTACGCACCTCGGGCACGTCCGACTGACGCTGCGCGGTCTCCAGCATCATCCCGGCGGCGAACAGCCGCTGGATGACCAAGTCGTGCAGGTCGCGGGCGATCCGGTCGCGGTCCTCGAAAACCGCGAGCCGCTCCCTGTCGCGCTGTGCCTCGGCCAACATCAGCGCGAGGGCCGCCTGTGAGGCGAACTGGGTGGCGAGGGTGCGTTCGGACTCGGTGAAGGGCCGGCCGCCGATCGCACGCGGTGTCACGAGCACGCCGAGCACCCGGCCGTCGCTGTGCAGGGGGAGCACCATGGTCGGGCCGAAATGGGCGGCTTGCGGGGAGACCAGCCGCGAGTCGGTACTGGAGTCCTCTATGTAGACGGACTCCCCGGCCAGCAGTTTGGCGACGATGGCGCTCCGTCCCGGGATCCGGGTGCCGACGGAGACGTCCGGGGTGTCGGACGAGACGGCGACGATCTCCAGTCCCCCGTCGGAGGTGGGCAGCAGGACGAGGCCGGCGGCCGAGTCGGCGAGCCTGCGTGCCTGTTCGGCCACGACGATGAGGGCGTGGTGGGCACGGTCGGCGTAGTCGGTGCGCTCGGTGCGCTCGGTGCGCTCGGTGCCCTCGGTCGCCTCCGTACCGACGGGGCGTTCGAGGCGGCCGGAGTGGTCGGCGTCCTTGCCCGAGAGCAGGGCCGTCGTGACGGCGACCGAACCGTCGATCCACCGCTCACGCCGGCGGGCCGCCTCGTACAGCCGCGCGTTGCCGATGGCGAGACCCGCCTCGGTCGCGAGCACCCGCGCCATGTGCTGGTCGTGGTCGGTGAATTCGGTGCCGTCGTGCTTCTCGGTGAGGTAGAGGTTCCCGAGAATCTCGCCCTGGACGCGGATGGGGACTCCGAGGAACGTCCGCATCGGCGGGTGGTGCGGAGGAAAACCGGCCGAGCGCGGATCGGCGGTGAGGTCGGTGAGGCGGATGGCTTCGGGGTGGCGGATCAGTTCGCCGAGCAGTCCGGTGTGGCCGTCCGGGCGGTTGCCGATCTGCCGGGCGACGTCATCGCCGACGCCGTAGGTGACGAAGTCGGAGAGGCCGCCGCCCGTCTCGTCCACGACGCCGAGCGCCGCGTAGCGGGCGCCGGCGAGCCGGGCCGCCGTCTCGCAGATCCGGTCGAGGGTGGAGTGCAGTTCGAGGCCGGTGCCGACGGAGCGCATGGCTTCGAGGAGTTGCGGGACGCGGGCGGTCAGCTCGGTGGACCGGCCCTGGAGACGGCGCGCCGCGTCGGCCTCGGGGAAGTTCTCGGGTTCGGGCGCCTTCATGCCCTTGACCCTAATTAGTACTATTTGATAAGGAAAGTCGGCTGACGGGGTCGGCCGGCCGAGCCGCTGACGACACCGCTGATCAGGCCGGTTGATGGACCGGCGCGAGCGGACCTCGCTCACGCTCCAGCATCGTCCGCAGTGGCCCCGCGACCGCGACGAGCTCGGCGTACGGCCCGCGCTGCACCACCTGCCCCTCGTCGAGCACGATCACCTCGTCCACCGCGTCGAGCCCCTGAAGCCGATGGGTGATGAGCAGCGTCGTCCGCCCCTCGGTCACCGCCAGCAGGTCCGCGGTCAGCGCGTCGGCCGTCGCCAGGTCGAGATGCTCGGCGGGCTCGTCCAGCACGAGGACGGGGAAGTCGGCGAGAAGCGCGCGGGCCAGTGCGAGGCGCTGCCGCTGGCCCCCCGACAGGCGCGCGCCGTGCTCGCCGACCAGGGTGTCGAGGCCGGCGGGGAGCGAGTCGACCCAGTCCAGCAGACGGGCGCGGCGCAGGGCGTCGCGGAGGTCGTCCTCGGTCGCGTCCTTGCGGGCGAGAGCGAGGTTCTCGCGTACGGAACTGTCGAACAGGTGCGCGTCCTGTGCGCACAGCCCGACGAAGCGCCGCACCGTGTCACCGCCCAGCGCGGCGGTGTCCGTCCCGCCGAGGCTCACGCCGCCCTCGCGGGCGTCCATGAACCGCAGCAGCACCTGCGCGAGCGTCGTCTTCCCGGCGCCGGACGGGCCCACCACGGCCACCCGCTTCCCGGCCGTCAGGGTCAGATCGACGCCACGGAGCGCGTCGCGCTCCTGCCCCGCGTAACGGGCCGCCAGACCCCGTACCTCCAGCGGGAACGGCGTGGCGGGAGCGGCGGCCGGGCGCTCGGGCTCCCGTACGGGGACGGGCGCGTCCAGCACCTCCCACACCCGCTCGGCGCCGCGTGCCGCCCGCTGCCGGTACTGCACCGCGAGCGGCAGACCGGCGACCGCCTCGAACGCGGCGAGCGGGGTCAGTACGACGACGGCCAGCGCGACGCCCGGAAGCCGCCCGTCGTGCACGGCGCCCACTCCGGCGTACGCGGCGGCCGCCACCGTCAGACCGCAGATCAGCGCGGAGAGGCCGCCGCCGAGCGCGGTGGCGGTGGCGCCGCGTGCGGCGATGGCCGTCAGCGTCGCGTCGGCGGCGCGCGCGGCGCGGACGCGGCTGCCGAGGGCGCCTGCCACGGTCAGTTCGGCGCAGCCTTCGAGGAGTTCGGCGACCCGCGTCGCCAGCAGGCCCCGCGCCGGGGCGAGTCGCCGCTCGGCCCGGCGCGCGCGGGCACCGCTCACCAGCGGCACGCCGACGCCCGCTGCGAGCAGTCCGACGGCCAGCACCGCGCCGGCCTCGGGCAGCAGCCAGCCGGTGAATCCGACGGCGCCGACGCCGACGAGCACGGCGGAGCCGACCGGCAGCAGCCAGCGGAGCCAGTAGTCCTGGAGCGCGTCGACATCGGCGACGAGCCGGGAGAGCAGATCACCGCGCCGGGCCTCGCGCAGCCCGGCGGGGGCGAGGCGTTCGAGGCGCCGGAAGACGGAGACCCGGAGGTCGGCCAGCATGCGGAGCACCGCGTCGTGGGACACGAGCCGCTCGGCGTACCGGAAGACGGCCCGCCCGATCCCGAACGCACGCGTCGCGGTGACGGCGACCATCAGATACAGCACGGGCGGCTGCTCGGACGCCCGCGATATGAGATACCCGGACACGGCCATGAGCCCGACGGCGGAGCCGAGGGCCAGACTCCCCAGCACCAACGCCACGACGAACCGCCCCCGCAGGGCGCCGACCGCGGCCCGCATCCGGGCGAGCGGGTGGGCCCGGACGTCACCGACGACACCGGAGCCTTCGGCCCCGCGGGTCCCACCGGGCGCCCCGGAGCCCGCCTCTGCGGCCGTCGACGCCGACGTCCGGCGAGCATCGGTGGGCCGGTCGGGCGCGGTGTCCGTGACGTCCGCCCCGGAACCGGCAGCCGCGCCGGCTCCCGCAGGCGACCCGATCCCACCGAGCCCCGAGGCCGACTCCGCCGACGCCGACGCCGACGCCCGGCCCGTACCGGACGGCCAGATGACCGCCCCCTCCGAACCGGCAGCCGCGCCCGCTGCCGCAGGCGACCCGATCCCACCGAGCCCGGAAGCCGGCTCCGCCGGCGCCCGGCCCGTGAGGGACGGCCAGATGACCGCCCCCGCATCCGCCCTCGCCGTCCGGTCGCCCAGTTCGATCACGCGGTCCGCCACCGACAGCAGCGCCGGGCGGTGGATCACCAGGAGGACCGTGCGGCCCACCGCCAGGCGGCGGACCGCCTCCACGATGCCCGCCTCCGTCTCGCCGTCGAGCGCCGCCGTGGGCTCGTCAAGCAGGAGCAGTGGGCGGTCGGCGAGAAAGGCCCGTGCCAGGGCGAGGCGTTGGCGTTGGCCGGACGAGAGGCCCGCGCCGTCCTCGCCGAGAAGCGTGTCCGCACCTTGGGGGAGCGCGGTCACGAAGTCGTACGCCCCCGCGTCGCGCAGCGCCTTCCGTACGGCGGTGGCGTCCGCGTCCGGGCGGGCCAGGCGTACGTTCTCCGCGATCGTCCCCGCGAAGAGGTACGGGTGCTGCGGCACCCAGGCGATCCGTTCGCGCCAGCGGTCGAGGTCCAGGGACAACAGGTCGGTCCCGCCCACCCGTACGCGGCCCTCCGTGGGGGCCGTGAAGCCGAGCAGCACGTTCAGCAGCGTCGTCTTCCCCGCGCCGCTCGGGCCGACCAGGGCGACCGTCTCCCCCGGCTCGACCACCAGCGTCGCCGAGTCCAACGAGGGCTCCGTACGGCCTTCGTGGCGGACCGTCACACCTCCGAACTCCAGCCGCGGTGAGTCCGGCACCTCCGTGATGCCACCGGAAGCCCCGGCCGCCGCACCAGACGCACCGCCGGCACCACCCGCCCCCGCCCCCGTCTCCAGCACCGCGAAGATCTCCTCCGCCGCCGCCAGCCCCTCCGCCGCCGCGTGGTACTGCGCCCCCACCTGCCGGAGCGGCAGATACGCCTCGGGCGCCAGGATCAGCACCACCAGGCCCGTGTAGAGATCCAGGTCCCCGTGGACCAGCCGCATCCCGATCCCCACGGCCACCAGCGCGACCGACAGGGTCGCGAGCAGTTCCAGCGCGAAGGACGAAAGGAACGCGATCCGCAGCGTACGGAGCGTGGCCCGCCGGTACTCCGAGGTGATCTCCCGGACCGACTCCGCCTGCGCCTTCGCCCGTCCGAAGACCTTCAGCGTGGGCAGCCCCGCGACCACGTCGAGGAAGTGACCCGACAGCCGGGACAGCAGTTGCCACTGACGGTCCATCCGGGACTGCGTGGCCCACCCGATGAGCACCATGAACAGTGGGATCAGCGGCAGCGTCAGCACGATGACGCCCGCCGACACCCAGTCGTCGGTGACGATCCGCGCCAGTACCGCCACCGGCACCACCACCGCGAGCCCCAGCTGCGGCAGATAGCGCGCGAAGTAGTCGTCCAGCGCGTCCACGCCACGGGTCGCCAGCGCGACGAGCGACCCGGTGCGCTGACCGCTCAGCCACCCCGGCCCCAGCTCGGCCGCCCGCTCCAGCAGCCGCCCCCGCAGCTCGGACTTGACCGCCGCACTCGCCCGGTGCGCCGCCAGCTCCGTCAGCCACGCGACCAGTCCGCGCCCGGCGGCGACCGCGCCGAGCAGGAGCAGGGGCGTACGCAGCCCGGAGGCGTCGAGCCCGTCCCCGAACGCGCCGACCACCACCTCGGCGATGATCAGCGCCTGGGCCACGACCAGCCCCGCACCGGCGAGTCCCAGGACCACCACCGCCACCAGGAAGCGCCGGGTGGCCCTTGCGTACCGCAGCAGACGCGGATCGATCGGTTTCACGTGAAACACCCGCCCAGTCAGCTAGTGCGCGTCCGCGATGTGATGCGTACCGATGCGCTTGCGGAAGACCCAGTACGTCCAGCCCTGGTAGAGCAGCACGACGGGCGTGGCGATGCCCGCGCACCAGGTCATGATCTTCAGGGTGTACGGCGTCGACGACGCGTTGGTCACCGTCAGATTCCACTGCTCGTTGAGCGAGGACGGCATGACGTTCGGGAAGAGCGTCAGGAAGAGCATCGCCACGGCGGCCACGATCGTCAGCCCGGAGAGCGCGAACGACCAGCCCTCCCGGCCCGCCCGGATCGCCACTACCGCGGCGGCCAGCGCCACCACCGCGACGACCATCGCCCCCAGGCTCGCGCCGTCGCCGCTGTCGAGCTGGGTCCAGCTCAGGAATCCGATCGCCAGCACGGCCGTGAGCAGCCCCAGGGCCACCGCCTGCTTCCGCGCCCGCGCCCGGATGTCCCCCACCGTCTTGAGCGCCGCGAACACCACGCCGTGGAAGGTGAAGAGGGTCAGCGTCACGAGCCCGCCGAGGATCGCGTACGGGTTGAGCAGGTCGGCCAGGTTGCCCACGTACTCCATCTCCGCGTCGATCTTCACACCGCGCACGATGTTCCCGAAGGCCACGCCCCACAGCACCGCCGGCAGCAGCGAGGTCCAGAAGATCGCGTGTTCCCAGTTGCGCTGCCACCGCTCCTCGGGCCGCTTGGCGCGGTACTCGAAGGCGACGCCGCGCACGATCAGACAGACCAGGATGAGCAGCAGCGGGAGGTAGAAGCCGGAGAAGAGGGTGGCGTACCACTCGGGGAACGCGGCGAAGGTCGCCCCGCCGGCCGACAGCAGCCACACCTCGTTGCCGTCCCAGACGGGTCCGATGGTGTTGATGAGGACCCTGCGTTCCTTGCGGTTTCGGGCGAGCAGCTTCGTCAGGACGCCGATCCCGAAGTCGAAGCCCTCCAGAAAGAAGTAGCCGGTCCACAGGACGGCGATCAGTACGAACCAGACGTCGTGGAGTTCCATGACTCAGATCAACTCCTCAAGCCTCAGTAGGAGAAGGCCATCGGGCGGTCGGCGTCCTCGGAGTCGTGGCCGCCGATCTTCGTGGGTGGGTTGAGGTCGTCGTCCGTCAACTCCGGTGGTCCCGCCTTGACGTACTTCACGAGCAGCTTGACCTCGATGACGGCGAGCACCGCGTAGAGCAGGGTGAAGACGATCATCGAGGTGAGCACCTCTCCCTGGGACGTGCCGGGGGAGACGGCGTCGGCGGTGCGCAGCACCCCGTAGACCACCCAGGGCTGCCGGCCGGTCTCGGTGAAGATCCAGCCCCAGGAGTTGGCGATCAGTGGGAAGAGCATCGTCCACAGGGCGACGAGCCAGTACATGTGGGCGAACCGCGCGCCGAGCGCCTTGTTGCGGAAGAGCACGAGATTCGGCACCTCGTCCTCGCCGGTCCGCAGCGCCTTCGGCAGCAGGAACTTCCGGCGGGTCAGCCAGAGCCCGAGGAGGCCGATGCCCAGCGACGCCATGCCGAAGCCGATCATCCAGCGGAAGCCCCAGTACGCGACGGGGATGTTGGGCCGGTAGTCGCCGGGCCCGTACTTCTCCTGCTCGGCCTTCTGCACGTCGTTGATGCCGGGCACGAAGGAATCGAAGTCGCTGTGGGCGAGGAAGGACAGCAGGCCGGGGATCTCCACGGCGACCCTGTTGTGGCCCTCGTCCACGTCCCCGTAGGCGAAGAGGGAGAACGGCGCGGGCGCCTCGCCGTCCCAGAGGGCCTCGGCGGCGGCCATCTTCATCGGCTGCTGCTCGTACATGATCTTGCCGAGCGTGTCGCCGCTGACTGCGGTGAGCAGGCCGGCCGTCACCAGTGTGACCAGTCCCAGGCGCAGCGAGGCGCGCATCACCGGGATGTTCTTCCGGTGTGCCGCGCCCTTGCGGCGCGCGAGGTGGAAGGCGGATATGCCGACCATGAACGCGCCGCCGACCATGAAGGCCGCCGTCATGGTGTGGAAGAACTGGGCGAGCGCGGTGTTCTGGGTCAGTACGGCCCAGAAGTCGGTCAGCTCGGCCCGGCCGCGCTCCTCGTTGATGCGGTAGCCGACGGGGTGCTGCATCCAGGAGTTGGCCGCCAGGATGAAGTAGGCGGAGAGGATCGTGCCGATCGAGACCATCCACATGCAGGCCAGATGGATCTTCTTGGGCAGCTTGTCCCAGCCGAAGATCCACAGACCGATGAAGGTGGACTCGAAGAAGAAGGCGATCAGCGCCTCGAAGGCGAGCGGGGCGCCGAAGACGTCGCCGACGAAGCGGGAGTAGTCGGACCAGTTCATCCCGAACTGGAACTCCTGCACGATGCCGGTGACGACACCCATGGCGATGTTGATCAGGAAGAGTTTGCCCCAGAACTTCGTCGCCCCGAGGTACTTCGGATTCGACGTCCGCACCCAGGCGGTCTCCAGGCCGGCGGTCAGCGCGGCGAGGGAGATCGTCAGGGGGACGAAGAGGAAGTGGTAGACGGTGGTGATGCCGAACTGCCATCGCGCGAGAGTCTCGGGAGCCAGTGCGATGTCCACGTCGTCGTCTCTCCTTCTCCTAACGAGCCGGCCCTGTGAGGCGGCGGCCTGCCCTATTGGTCCCGGCCTGATCGGGAGGAACCGGGATACAGGGACGCGCTTGTGAACGCGTTCACATTCACAAGCAAAAGTATGGCGCACGGCCCGACCGGATCTTCAAGGGGGGTCCCCTTCGAACATCCGACCGCGACCGCGCGCCGGAAAACGGTGCGCGAGGACCGCCCGGAGGCGCCTCAGATCGCCTTGGAGGCCTCGGGTCCCCGGCCCCGGGAGTCCTCCTCGATCTCCTTGCGGAACGATTCCGCCGTGTGCAGGAACAGGTCGTTCGCCTCGTACTCGCCGATCGTGACCCGCACCCCTTCGCCCGCGAACGGCCGGATCGTCACGCCCGCGCGCTCGCACACCGCCGCGAAGTCGGTCGTACGCTCCCCCAGCCGCAGCCACACGAAGTTGGCGTGCGTCTCGGGCACCGTCCACCCCTGGCCGCGCAGCGCGTCGTACACCCGGGTGCGCTCACCGACCAGCGACCCCACCCGCCCCAGCAGCTCGTCCTCGGCGCGCAGCGAGGCGACCGCCGCGTCCTGCGCGATCTGGCTCACGCCGAAGGGCACCGCGGTCTTGCGCAGCGCGGCGGCCACCGGCTCGTGGGCGATCGCGAAGCCGACCCGCAGCCCCGCGAGGCCGTAGGCCTTGGAGAAGGTCCGCAGCACGGCCACATTGGGCCGCTCCCGGTAGATCTCGACGCCGTCGGGGACATCGGTGTCCCGGATGAACTCGCGGTACGCCTCGTCCAGGACCACCAGGACGTCGTCCGGCACCCGGTCGAGGAACCGCTCCAGCCCGGCCCGGCGCACAACGGTGCCGGTGGGGTTGTTCGGGTTGCAGACGAAGATCATCCGCGTCCGGTCGGTGATGGCGTCCGCCATCGCGTCGAGGTCGTGCACCTCGTCGGCGTCCAGCGGCACCTTCACCGACGCGGCGCCCGAGATCTGGGTGATGATCGGGTACGCCTCGAAGGACCGCCACGCGTAGATCACCTCGTCGCCGGGGCCCGAGGTGGCCTGGAGGAGCTGCTGGGCGACGCCCACGGAGCCCGTGCCGGTCGCGAGATGCGAGACCGGCACCCCGAAACGGTCGGCCAGTTCGTTCATCAGGCCGGTGCACGCCATGTCGGGGTAACGGTTGAACGCGCCGGCCGAGGCCAGCACCGTCTCCATCACGCCGGGCAGCGGCGGATAGGGGTTCTCGTTCGACGACAGCTTGTACGCGACGGGCCCGCCGGCAGCCGCCGGCCTGCCCGGCTTGTAGGTGGGAATGCCGTCCAGCTCGGCGCGCAGCTTCGGGCTCGTCTCGCTCACCGCGGGTCCTCCTCGGGCGTTCTGGGGGCGTGCACATCGTCGGCTCGCCTCATGCGGATGTACCAATACTGCTCACCTTAAGAGGATTGACGGGCGCTGCGAATACCGCCCGCGAGACCGGTCCCCGACTCCCCCCGGGGCCGGTCCCAGCAAGGGGAGCACTCGCGAACCCGGCGCGCGCCGGTGGCTCACTCCGTGGCGCGCATCCCCCGTGAGGGTGAGTTGAGACCTCTTCGAAACATCGGACACTCGCCAGGCCCATCCTGCTCAACGCTTGACAGACCACAACCGAATCGCTCAACGACCTTGATTTCCATGCCCATTGAGCTTTGTTGATCATGCAGAAACGTGACTCTTGGGGAGTGAATATGCGACCGGCCTTACCACCTTGATGCGCCCTACTATCGGCTCGCCATGACACCAGCAGGGAAACACCAGGTGAGCCGGACGGACACATCCCGCCGGGGCAGCCGGCAAGGTCGGGCGGGCATCCGGGACGTGGCCGCCGCAGCCGGTGTCTCCATCACGACCGTGTCCGACGCGCTCAACGGCAAGGGACGGTTACCCGACGCCACACGCAGACATGTCCGTGAAGTCGCCGAGCGGCTGGGCTACCGCCCGTCCGCCGCGGCCCGAACCCTCCGTACGGGCAAGTCGGGTCTGATCGGCCTGACCGTGACCACGTACGGGGATGAACCTTTCACCTTCACCGAGTTCGCCTACTTCGCCGAGATGGCCCGGGCCGCGACCTCCGCGGCGCTCGCCCGCGGCTACGCCCTCGTCATCCTGCCCGCCACCTCCCGCCACGACGTCTGGTCGAACGTCGCACTCGACGGCACCGTCGTGATCGACCCCTCCGACCACGATCCGGTCGTCACCGAACTCGTACGCCAGGGCCTGCCCGTCGTCTCCGACGGCCGTCCGGCCGGCACGCTCCCCGTCACCGCCTGGGTCGACAACGACCACGAGGCCGCCGTACTCGATCTGCTCGACCATCTCGCCGCCGCGGGCGCCCGCCGGATCGGGCTGCTCACGGGGACCACCACCGACACCTACACCCGGCTCTCCACCACCGCCTACCTGCGCTGGTGCGAGCGCGTCGGACAGGATCCGGTGTACGAGTCCTACCCCGCGCACGACCCCTGCGCCGGGGCCGTGGCCGCCGACCGGCTGCTCGCCCGGCCCGACCGCCCCGACGCGGTGTACGGGCTCTTCGATCCCAACGGCACCGATCTGCTCGCCGCCGCGCGGCGGTACGGCCTGCGGGTGCCCGAGGACCTGCTGCTCGTCTGCTGCAGCGAGTCCACCGTGTACGCGACCACCGAGCCGCCCATCACGACGCTCTCGCTCAAGCCGCGCCGTATCGGCACCGCCGTCGTACAGCTCCTCATCGACGCCATCGAGGGGATCGACACCGGGCGGCCGGTCGAGCAGGTGATACCCACGGAGCTGATCGTCCGGACCTCGTCCCAACGGCGCCCGCCCCGCACCACGGTCAGCGCTCCGAGGTCTCCGGCGAGAGACTGACGCGGGCGGGCCGGGAACGCGGCCGGGGACGGACCGGAGACGGTCCGCGGACGAACCTGGTACGTACCGGGGACAGGACGCAGATCGCACAATTCGGGGCGATCCTCGTGAAAACATCCGGTGAAACGTGAGTGGAATCGGATTGACCACCCCTGGTGCGTCACACAGGGGTGGCTGCATTCCTATGATGGGCGCACGACACCGCGGACCCTCCCCTCCCTCCGGTGGGGATGTCCCGCCCGACCAGGCGGGCCCGAAAGGTGTACGGAGGCGCGACGTTGGTGGAGGGGTCGATGACTCAGGGGGCCGGGGCCGGTCAGGGACCCGTGGTACGGACAGCGACGTTGCGCGATTTCCGGGTGCCGCCGTACACGCAGGTTCCCGTGCGGCCGGGGGAGCCCGGGGACCCCACGGCGTCCAAAGTGTCCGAGACGCCCGCAGAACGGCCCGTCGCCGGGCAGCCCGGCGCTCCGGGGAGCCTCGGTGTCCTGCCCCGTACGGATCCGCGGGGCATCTCGCTCACCGGGCCGGTCGGGCGACCCGCCGCGGCGCCGGCTCCCGCTCCGGCACCCGCCGCGACTCCCGCGGCCACGAGGGTCTCTGACGCCCCGTCGCACCCCGATCCGCGCAGCTTCGTCGGTACGGTGGCCGCCGCGCCGCCGACGCCCGCCCCAACGTCGGCGCCGGGCGCGCCCGCCGCCGACGCGACCCCCTCCGTCCACCCCGGCAACGCGGTCCCGCGCGACGAGACCCCCGAGGGCTACACCCCCACCGAACGCGATCTCCCGGTCATCAAGCGCGTCGAGAACGCCCAGGTGCGCGCCGCGCCGGCCGAGAGCCCCGCCGACGCGGACGGCCTCGGCCCGCTCTTCGTCGTCGGCGACGTCCACGGCTATCTCGACGAACTCGTCGCCGCCCTCACCGAACAGGGCCTCATCGACCACGAGGGCAGCTGGGCGGCGGGCAACACCCGACTCTGGTTCCTCGGCGACTTCACCGACCGGGGACCGGACGGCGTCGGCGTCATCGACCTCGTCATGCGGCTCTCCGCCGAGGCGGCGGCCGCCGGCGGCTACTGCAAGGCCCTGATGGGCAATCACGAGCTGCTGCTGCTCGGCGCCAAGCGGTTCGCCGACACCCCCGTCAACTCCGGGGCCGGCACCGCCACCTTCCAGGCCGCCTGGCTGCTCAACGGCGGTCAGAAGACGGACATGGAGCGCCTCCAGGACGTGCACCTCCAGTGGATGTCGCGGCTCGACGCCCTCGTCGAGGAGGACGGGCATCTGCTGATGCACTCCGACACGACCGCGTATCTCGACTACGGCACCACCATCGACGACGTCAACGACAACATCCGCGCCATCCTCACCCGCAACGACGCGGACGAGTGCTGGGACATCTTCCGCAAGCTCACCAAGCGCTTCGCGTTCCGCGACGACGGCGGCCCGGACGCCGCCCGGGAGCTGATGGCCGCGTACGGCGGTGGGCGCATCGTCCACGGTCACAGCCCCATCCCGTATCTGCTCGGTGAGGTCGGCACCGAGGACGCCTCGGACGGCGACGAGAACGCCGGTCCCGTCGTCGACGGGCCGCACGTGTACGCGGACGGTCTCGCCATCGCCATGGACGGCGGAGTGACCATGGCCGGAAAGCTTCTGGTCGTACGGCTCCCGTTGCATAACTGAACAGAGTGGGGTCGGGCGATTTCGGTGAACCCCCTGTCACCGGGTGCCGTAACCGCTCTACCATCGGCTTATCCGTAGCAGGCTCTCCTCCGTTTTCGCCAACCGCCCGTTCTCAACGGGCAATCCGGCTCTACGGAGCATCGGGGGACGCACATGAACAGCGCTCCGCATCTGCTGAACGAGGATCGCGCCGATTTCGAGCGGATTCTCGACGAGACGCTGCGCCACGCGCACGACCGTCCGGATCTGGCCGATGTGGGGCAGCGGCTCAATACCGAACAACTGCGCACGATGGCTCTCAACGCGACGTCTCTGATAACCGCCGCCGCCGCGACGGAGTACGAGCACTACGCGAAGATCCGGGAGGAGTTCCGGGCCCCGGCGACCTCGCCGGTGGGCAACTCCGTACTGGCTCCGGCGATGCACGGGGCCACCGAGACCGGCGCGGGTCTCGCCGCCGTCGTCGCCGTCCTGGTGCCGGTCCTCGCGGGCGCGGCTGCCGTCGTCTTCCTGCTCGTCGGGTACGCGCTGAGAATGCTCAGCCCGGTGCCGGGCTTCTCCGACACGCTGCTGACCGTCGGCTGGTTCTTCTCCGCCGTCACGGCCCTCGGCCTGGCGGTCGCCGCGGCAGGGCTGCTGATCACCGCGCTGCGCAACGCCTCGACGCAGGTCCCGGCCGGCGACAGGGACGGCTCCTGGCCCGACGACTTGTCACGGGCCCGCGAGGAGTGGCGCGTCGCCGTACTGGAACGAGGCATCCTGCCGTTCCTGCGCGAGGCCCTGGCCGCGCCCGGCGTGGAGCCGGCGCCGAAGGTCCGCCCGGCACAGCATCTGCCGAAGATGGGCTACAGCCGCCCGAACTTCTCCAGCCCGGACGACGGCGCCACGGCCGGCCAGCGTCCGACGTACTCCAGCCCGGACTTCTCCAGCCCCGACTTCGGCGGTCCCGAGCACAAGCCCGAGTGAGCCCCGCGGGTGGGTCTTCACCCTGCGGGGCTCGATACGGCGGGCGGGTCAGCGGGTCGCGAGGCTGCGGCGTTCGAGGACGGCGGCCACGGCGTACGCGCCGCCGCCTGCGACGGTGAGGACCCAGTAGAGACCGGGGGTGTCGAGGAAGAGCGCCGCGGTGGAGGTCAGGGCGAGCCAGCAACCGAGCCCGTAGTGAAGAGAGTTGCGGCGTGCGGCGCCCTCGGCGAGATAGAGCAGGCCGACGACCAGGCCGGAGCCGGTGGGCCAGAGCGTGGACTGCAGGTCCGGCATGTCGAGACTGTTCGTCAGGCCGGTGATGGCGAGGAACAGGGCGGCGAAGGCGACCACCCAGGCCGCGCCGAGCAGTTTGCCGGTGCGGATGTCGTCGGGGTCGGTCGCGGCACGCTGTGCGCGTCCGGCGGCGACGGTCGCGCTGACGGTGCCGGCCGCGAGCCCGATTCCCAGGAGCGTCATGGGCAGCCACCCGGGCAGGTCGAGCAGGGGGGCGGCGCCCTGGGAGACCGCGGCGGCGCCGTGTCCGAGCAGATAGGCCAGTCCGAAGCTGACATAGGTGGCGCGGTTGTCGACCTCGCTCGTACGGCCCGTCGGACGGCCCGTCGGAGCGACGGGGGCGGGGGTGGGGGTGGGGGCGGGGGTGTGGGCGGCCTGTGAGGCGAGGGTGGCGACGGACATGGCGGAAACCTCCGGGTGTCGGGGCGCGGAAGCCCTGTCGGGCGGCGCGTGCAGGTGCTGAATACGGGGGAGTTCGGGTCCGGCCGGGCTCAGACCGGGCCGAGGCGCGACAGCGAGGCCGCAAAGTGCCGCACCAGATCGGCGGGCCGGGGGAAGGCGTGGGAGACGGTGCGCTGGTGAGCGAGTCCGTGCAGACCGAGCCAGAGCGCGACCGCGTCGGCGCAGGGGTCGGTGCTGGTGGAGCGGCCGGCGGTGACGCAGTCGCCGAGGACGCCGGTGAGGACGCGCAGGGCTTGTGCGCCGAGGGAGGCCGGGCCGGGGCCGGGGGCGCGTCGCCGGTGGTCCTGCTGCCCGTCGTCCCGTCGTCGGCGGTTCCGCCGTCGGTGGTGGCGGGTTTCGCGAGCTCACCGAACATGGCGCGGTAGCGCTCGGGGTGGGCGGCGGCGAAGTCGAGATAGGCGTGGCAGGCGGCGTACGGGCGCTGTTCGGCGTCGTCGCCTGCCGCGTCCACGGCGGTCCGGAGCCGGAAGGCCAGTTCGGCGAAGGCTTCGCGGACGACGGCGAGCAGGATGGCCGGGCGGCCGGGGAAGTGCGGGTAGATCGAGAGGGTGGCTATCCCGGCCTTCCGGGCCACGGCGCGCAGGGTGACGGCCCGTTCGTCGCCGTGGTCGAGCAGGTCGGTCGCGGCGGCCAGGATGTCGGCCCGCAGGTGGCCGCCCTCGCCCCGGCGGTTCCTCGGACGGAGGGTGCGGCGGGGAGCGGGCGCGTCGGCGGCGAGTGCCACGGCGTCACGTTCCGGGGACGATGACGACCTTGCCGAGGACGGTGCGGGACTCGGCGAGTGCCAGCGCCGACGCGGCGTCGGTCAGCGGAATCTCCGCGGCGATCTGCGGGACGAGGGAGCCGTCGGCCACCAGTCGCAGCACCTGGGTGAGGTCCTCGTTCAGCCGGCGCTGCCAGGAGGCCCGGCAGCGCTTACCCGCCCAGTAGTTGTAGAAGTGGGCGCTCCTGCCGTTGGGGAGGGAGTTCCAGGCCGCCAGGCGGGCGAACAGCTTGAGCACCGGCAGCTGTGAGTTGCCTTCCTCGTCCTTCGTGGCCGCGGTGCCGTAGGAGACCAGCGTTCCGCCACGGCGCAGCAGCCGCCACGACTGCTCCAGCGCGTCGCCGCCGACGTGGTCGAAGACCGCGTCCACGCCGTCCGGGGCGATCTCCCGGATCCGGGCGTACATGCCGGGGTCGCGGTAGTCGACGGGGCTCGCGCCCAGTTCACGCACGGTGGCGTGGTGGCGGGGGGACGCCGTGCCGATCACCGTGATCCCGGCGTGCCGGGCCAGTTGTACGAGTGTGGAACCGACGCCGCCGTTGGCGCCGAGCACCACGATGATGCCGCCGGAGCGGACCTTGGCGATCCGGTGCAGCATCTGCCAGGCGGTGATCCCGTTGACGAGGACGGTCTCCGCGGCGGCCGCGTCCACGTCGTCCGGCACGGGCATCAGGTCCGCTGCGTCGATCAGCAGGTGGCTGGCCCACGCGCCGGTCTTGGTGACGGCGGCGAACCGGCGTCCGGTGAGCCCGGTGTCCACACCGGGGCCGGTGGCGGTGACGGTACCCACGACGTCGTAGCCGGGGACGAAGGGGAACGGCGGCTGGTCGTAGTACTTGCCTCGGCGCATCTGCTGCTCGGCGAACGCGACCCCGGTCGCTTCCATCCGCAGTACGACCTGGCCCGCGGCCGGCGCCGGGAGATCACGGGTCCGGACCTCCAGGCCGTCCGGCTCGACTGTGCCGGGCAGGACGATCTCGGTGGCGCTCACGGTGACGGTGCTGGTGGTCATGGGATTCCCTTCAATGCTGCACTCGTTAGCTTACGGATGTAACTGTACGAGCGCAAGTCTCGGTTCGCACGGGGATACAGCCATAACCTTCACGGCGTAAGGTGACACCATGGACAGCACCGGAACAGCGGCCTCGGCCGCACCGAAACAGGGCCGCGCGCGCAACCGTCGCGGCGAGGGCGGGCGCCTGCGGGAGGACATCATCGCCGCCGCGGTGGAACTCCTCGACGAGGCGGGCGACGAACACGCCATCACACTGCGCTCGGTCGCCCGCCGGGTCGGAATCGCCGCCCCGTCGATCTACCGGCACTTCCCCGACCAGCCGGCCATCATGCTCGCCGTCGTACAGGGGGAGTTCGCCGGGCTGCGGAACAGCCTGCTCTCCTCGGTGGAGAAGGCCGGGGACGACCCCCGGCGACGGATGTACGCCGTCTGCGAGGCGTATCTGGAGTTCGCCCGGATCCACCCCGAGCGCTACCGCACGATGTTCGGCGGGCTCTGGATGCCGGATTTGGACGACAGTTCACTGACCAAGGAGGATCTGGCCTCGCTCGGAGACGAGAGCATGCGGATCCTCGTCGACACCCTCGGCGAGTGCGCCGCCGCGGGGCAGTCCACCAGCACCGACCCGTCCAGCGACGCGGTCGCGCTCTGGCTGGGCCTGCACGGACTCGCCCACCAGCGAGCGGTGGCCGAGTCCTTCCCCTGGCCCCCGGACATCGCCGACCGCATCATCACCACCCTCGCCCGCCTGAAGGCCACCTGAGCCCATCCAGGGGCCCAGTTCGTGGGTTGGGCCCGGGGTTGGGTCTCGGGGCCCATGCCGGTGGGTGCCGCCTCTTCGTATGTTTCTCATGTCGCCAGCGGGACCGGCCAGGAGGAAGCCGGAAACGCGGGGCGACACCAAGGACTCGTACGAGTCGGCCGGTCACCGGCCGGCCGACACATAAGGGGAAAGCTCATGTCGAACGTCACGCTGAAGGCCGCCACCAACGCCAAGCTCTACGTCGGCACCTGGGCCAACACCGCCGTCACCGCGATGAAGCGCCGCAGCGACAAGGGCCAGGGCGCCGTCGAGTACGTCGGCGTCATCGTCCTCGTCGCCCTGATCATCGCCGCCATCGTCGGCTCCGGTGTCGCGGACGAGATCGCCGGCGGTCTGACCGACAAGGTCGGCGAGATCCTCGGCGGCTGATCACCCACAGATCACACACACCCCCATCGAGTAGGGCAGGCCCCTTCCATCCCAGGCCAGGATGGAACCGGACCTGCCCTACTCGCGTTCAACGGCCATGGGCCGTTCCGGGGTCAGAACGCGGCGTGTCAGTCGGCGATCGGCAGGTACACCCGGTTGCCGCTTGCCGCGAACTCCTTGGATTTGGCCGCCATGCCCGCCTCGATCTCGTCCTGCGAACCGCCGTGGTCACGACGGATGTCGTGGGAGATCCGCATAGAGCAGAACTTCGGCCCGCACATCGAGCAGAAGTGCGCGGTCTTCGCCGGCTCCGCCGGCAGTGTCTCGTCGTGGAACTCCCGTGCCGTGTCAGGGTCGAGCGCCAGATTGAACTGGTCCTCCCAGCGGAATTCGAACCTCGCGTCCGACAGCGCGTCGTCCCATTCCTGCGCCCCCGGATGGCCCTTGGCCAGATCCGCCGCGTGCGCGGCGATCTTGTACGTGATGACGCCGGTCTTCACGTCGTCGCGGTTGGGCAGGCCAAGGTGCTCCTTGGGCGTCACGTAGCAGAGCATCGCCGTACCCCACCAGGCGATCATCGCGGCGCCGATGCCGGAGGTGATGTGGTCGTACGCCGGGGCGACGTCCGTCGTCAGCGGCCCGAGCGTGTAGAACGGTGCCTCCTCGCAGATCTCCTGCTGGAGGTCGATGTTCTCCTTGATCTTGTGCATCGGGACATGGCCCGGCCCCTCGATCATGGTCTGTACGTTGTGCCGCTTGGCGATGGTGTTCAGCTCGCCGAGCGTCCGCAGCTCCGCGAACTGCGCCTCGTCGTTGGCGTCGGCGATCGAGCCCGGTCGCAGGCCGTCACCGAGGGAGTACGTCACGTCGTACGACGCGAGGATGTCGCACAGCTCCTCGAAGTTCTCGTACAGGAACGACTCCTGATGGTGCGCCAGGCACCACGCCGCCATGATCGAGCCGCCGCGCGAGACGATGCCGGTCTTGCGGCGGGCCGTGAGCGGCACGTAGCGCAGCAGGACGCCCGCGTGGACGGTCATGTAGTCGACGCCCTGCTCGGCCTGTTCGATGACCGTGTCCTTGTAGATCTCCCAGGTCAGTTCCTCGGCCTTGCCGTCGACCTTCTCCAGCGCCTGGTAGAGCGGCACGGTGCCGATGGGGACCGGGGAGTTGCGCAGCACCCACTCGCGGGTGGTGTGGATGTTGCGGCCGGTGGAGAGGTCCATGACCGTGTCGGCGCCCCACTTGGTGGCCCAGGTCATCTTGTCCACCTCCTCCTCGATGGAGGAAGTGACCGCGGAGTTGCCGATGTTGGCGTTGACCTTCACCAGGAACCGCTTGCCGATGATCATCGGTTCGATCTCGGGATGGTTGACGTTGGCCGGCAGTACGGCGCGGCCCGCGGCGATCTCGTCGCGCACCACCTCGGGCGGGACGTTCTCCCGGATGGCGACGTACTCCATCTCCGGGGTGATGTCGCCCCGCCGGGCATAGGCGAGTTGTGTCACCGCCCGCCCTTCGCGGCCCCGGCGCGGCTGGCGCGGGCGGCCGGGGAAGACCGCGTCGAGATTGCGGAGACCACCGCGCGGCGAGGTGTGCTTGAGGCCGTCGTCCTCGGGACGGACCGGGCGGCCCGCGTACTCCTCGGTGTCGCCGCGGCCGATGATCCAGTTCTCCCGGAGCGGTGCGAGACCGCGCCGTACGTCGGTTTCGACGGTGGGGTCGGTGTACGGGCCCGACGTGTCGTACAGCGTCACGTCGTCGCCGTTGGTGAGGTACACCTGACGGACCGGCACCCGGAGGTCGGCGCGCGATCCTTCCACGTATCCCTTGTGCCAGCCGATGGCTCGTGCGGCAGGCGTGCGTGCGTCCTGAACGGTCATATGAGACCTACTCCCTACGCCGGCATTACCCGGTAACAGGTTCGGCGGTCGACGCAGCTCAGGGATCCGGGGAAGCCCCGGAACTCCACAGTCAGCGTCCTCTCAGCCCGGTGCTCCGAGCTCCCGCGTGTGTAAAGGCACCACCACGCTAACGCGATGTCGGGCGTGCTGAACAGAGGGCCCCCGCCGTTCTTGCGATGATCGGTCGGTGACCTCACCCCAGCAGACACCCGATTCGCACGGCCACTCGCACAGCCACGGGCCGGCCGCGCCGGTCTCCAAGCACCTGCGCAAGGTCATCGCCGCGGTGCTGATCCCCTTCGCCACGGCCGTCCTTGTCGGACTCGTCGTGCTGTGGCCCGGCGGCGCCCCGGCGCACGAACGCACCGGTGTCGGCTTCGACCGCCAGACCGAGCAGGGCCAGGTGGTGAAGATCGAGCAGATCGACTGCAAGGACGTGAACGCCGCTCAGGTCCCGCCGACGGGCGACACGACGACGCCGGAGGGGCGTGAGGCGCAGCGCGCGCAGACCGGCGACTGCGAGAAGGCGACGGTCGAGGTGACGACCGGCAAGGACAAGGGGCGCAGGTTCGTCGAGATCGTCCAGCCCGACGCGCCGCGGCAGTTTCACGTGAAACAAGGCGTTGTGGTGGCATTCGCCCCCGACGCGCCCCGGGATCTCCAGTACTCGGTCACGGACGTGGACCGTTCGACGCCGATGGCGCTGCTCGCCGGGATCTTCGCGCTCGCGGTGGTCGTGGTGGGGCGGCTGCGCGGGCTGATGGCGCTGATCGCGCTGGTCATCTCGTTCGCCGTGCTGACGCTGTTCATCCTGCCGGCGATTCTTCAGGGCTCGAATCCGCTGATCGTCGCGGTCGTCGGCTCAAGCGCGATCATGCTGCTCGCGCTGTACCTGTGCCACGGTCTGACGGCCCGTACATCCGTCGCCGTACTCGGCACGCTCATCTCGCTGCTGCTGATCGGGCTGCTGGGCTCGCTGTTCATCGGCTGGGCGAGTCTGACGGGCAACACGGACGACAACACCGGACTGATCCACGGGCTCTATCCGGAGATCGACATGAGCGGCCTGCTGCTGGCGGGCGTCATCATCGGATCGCTCGGTGTACTGGACGATGTGACGGTCACCCAGACATCGGCGGTGTGGGAGCTGCGCCAGGCGAATCCCGACATGGGACCGCGTGCTCTCTACCGGGCGGGCATCCGTATCGGGCGTGACCACATCGCGTCGGTGGTCAACACGCTCGTACTGGCCTACGCGGGCGCCGCGTTGCCGCTGCTGCTGCTCTTCTCGATCGCCGAGTCGAGCGTGGCGACGGTGGCCAACAGCGAACTGGTGGCCCAGGAGATCGTACGGACCCTGGTCGGGTCGATCGGTCTGGTCGCGTCGGTGCCGGTGACCACCGTGCTGGCGGCCCTGGTGGTGTCGGCCGACCGGCCGGGGACGGGGGAAGGCGCGACGCCGGAGACCGAGACGGGAGCGCCGTCGGGGACGCCGTCAGGGGCACCCTCGGGGGCGCCGCCGAAGGCGCCTACCGGGCGGCCGTTCGGGGGCCTGCGGACGCGGGGCGGCGGCGGGCGGCGCCGCAAGGCGTAAGCGCTCAGCCCGCGTTCTCCTCGGCGAGGATGCGCCCCAGCGTCTCCTCCAGGTTGGTCTCGAAGTGCCCGAGCGTCATCTCCTGGCCGAGCGGGACCAGCCGGTCCGTACGGTCGAGGAAGGCCACCAGCGGTGGTGCGCTGACGCGGAACAGGGCGCGTTCGGTGCCGACCTGGAGTCTGATGTGGACATCGGAGAGCTCTTCGGGCTCGGTCGGCGAGATGTACACGTCGCCGTCGCCGCTGGGTTCGTTGATGCCGTCGACCAGCAGCTCGCGGCCGAAGGCCCAGGTGACCGGGGCGTCGCCGGGCAGATGGAACGTCATCCGCACCGCGTAGGGGTCCGCCGTCTCGTAACGGAGTTCCACGGGAATTCGGAATGAGAGCTCCTCGGAGACGAGGAAACTCATCAGGACTTCGGCCTGAACCAACTCGCGCATCATGTACCCCGCAGTTGATGACGGAAAGTTACGGAGAGTAAGAAATTCAGAGGGATTTCGGGGGTTTGAAGGGTGAAACGTCCGATATTGATGCCCCTTGATCCTCTTCTTAATCGTCCAACACGCAGTAACGGATCACAAGGAGTGATATTTCAGATACTGATAGAGAATTCCAGCGAGCCGATCAAGTTTCCGATCTCTTTGCATAGCCGTTCGACATTGGGAAGCAGTTTTCTCTCCTGATGCAGCGGCACCGACGTCGCGAGCGCCGCGACCGTCGGCCCGTGCGGCACGGGTACGGCGGCGCAGACCTGGCCGAGCACGTACTCCTGCCGCTCCAGAAAGGGTCCCGTACGCCCCCTGGCACCGAGGCGCGACAGAAGTGCGCGCCGGTCCGCCACGGAGTAGGGGGTGAGCGGGCCCACGGGGTGCCGGTCGAGGTGGTCCCGGCGGGCGGCCTCGTCGAGCTGGCCCAGCAGGCACTGGCCGATCGCGTGCGCGTGCCCGGTCTCGCGGAAATCCGCCCATTCGGCGACGGCGGGCGCGGCGGGGCTGTCGGCGACCGCGACGATCTCGATCTCGCCCTCTCGGTAGACCGCGAAATAGACGGGCGCCCCGATCAGATCGCGGCAGTACTCCATCGACTCGGCCAACGTGCGGCAGGCCGGGCCGGTCCCGGGGCCTTCGCCGCTCACCAGGCGGTCCACCGCGGCGCCGAGGAAGAAGACGCCCTTCTCACGGCGCAGATAGCCCTCGTGGGTCAGGGTGCGCAGCAGGTGATAGGCGGTGGGGAGGGGAAGGCCGGCCTCCCGGGCGAGCTGTTTCGCCGGTGCCCCGTTCGGATGGGCGCCGGCCGACTCCAGCAGACGCAGCGCTCGCCGCACCGAACCGATCAGGGTAGGGGCAGCTGACGTGCTCGCTGTGGCCAAAGGTCACCCCCGGGCGTACTGACGGGCGTGCGCCCGCTCGCGGGGGCCGCCCCCGCACCTGTCACACCCCCGGTGACCCGAGACAGAGTCTGAGGCCCGGCGCCGGGAACTCGCACAATGCATTGGTCAAAATGACCGGCGACGCTGTTTTCGCAAGGGGTGCCAGAGGCTTGCCACTCTAATGGCAGTCTCTGAGGTGGAAGTGGTTTCGTCTCCGCCTTTCCCCCGCGCGGGCTAACGGCCGGGGCGGGGGCCGCCCCCGGCGGGGGCGGGACGGCGGCGGAACGACAGGGGCGGGGGTACGAATGTGGAGGACGGCGCGGGCTACCAGTCACCTCGCGAGGACGACGCCGTGAACTTCCGCACCGCGTAGACGAGCCCACCGACCAGGGCCACCAGGATCAGCAGCTTGAAGAGCAGTCCGATCACAAAACCGACCACGCTCGCGATCAGCCCGCCGAACACGACGAGCACGACCACGGGCAACGCGATCCACTTCACCCACCAGGGCATTCCCGCGACCATCTCCCGCACCGCCATCGTCCCTACCTCGTTCCGTGAGTACCTGAAGCACGCAGAAGCGTGAATACCTGATGAGCGTTCCCGCTGCTTCCGATGCTAGAGCGGCGCGGGGCGGAGCGGAGGCCCCGCGGCCCTGGAACTCCCCTGATCCGACCCTGACGGAATCATGAGGGTCCGGCCTCAGCCCTCCGGAGGGGAGAAGACGACCATCACCCGCAGGTCCTCGGTGATGTGGTGGAACTTGTGCGGCTGACCGGCCGGTACGTAGACGACGCTGCCGCGACCGACCTGCGTCGTCTCCATACCCACGGTGATCGATGCGCGCCCGCTCACGACGAAGTAGACCTCGTCCTGTCGGTGCGGCTGCTGCGGGTCGATGGTCCCGGCGTCCAGCGCGTACAGGCCGACGGACATATTCCGTTCCCGTACAAACTGCAGATACGCCCCGTCGTTGGCGGCACGTTCCGCCTCCAGCTCGTCCAGTCGGAATGCCTTCATGCCACGATCTCACCATGAAGAATTTCGTAGTCAAGACGATCGCCAACGCCGGAGCGCTGGCCGTCGCGATCTGGCTGATCAATGACATCACCCTGACCGGCGACAGCACCGGCAAGAAGGCGCTGGCACTGGTGGTCGTGGCGCTGATCTTCGGAGTGGTGAACTTCGTCGTCAAGCCCATAGTCCAGCTGCTGACACTGCCGCTGTTCATCGTCACCCTGGGGCTGTTCACCCTGGTCGTGAACGCGCTGATGCTGTTGCTGACCTCCTGGTTCGCCGACAAGCTCGACCTGAGCTTCCATGTCGAGGGTTTCTGGACCGCGGTGCTCGGCGGGCTCATCATCTCGATCGTGTCGTGGGCGCTGAACGTCGCGCTCCCCGACGACAAGGACTGATCCCCCTTGGACCCCATGAACCTTGTGGAGCCGGCGGGGAGCGGCCTCGGGGACGGCACACGCGCCGTCCGGGCAGGGCTGCCCGACCCGGTGAAATACGAACCGACCATGCCGGGCCCGGTGTTCGCCGCCCACTTTCATCTGCCGGGTGAGCCGACGGGTCCCTACACCTACGGCCGCGACACCAATCCGACCTGGACCCATCTCGAACGTGCCATCAGCGAGCTGGAGGCGCCCGGCCGGAGCGTCGAGACCGTCGCCTTCGCCTCCGGGATGGCCGCGATCTCGGCGGTGCTCTTCTCCCAGCTGCGCACCGGCGACGCGGTCGTCCTGCCCGACGACGGCTATCAGGCGCTGCCGCTGCTGCGGGAGCAGCTCACGGCGTACGGCATCGAGGTACGGACCGCGCCCACCGCGGACGACGCGCAGCTCGGTGTGCTGGCCGGTGCCCGGCTGCTGTGGATCGAGACCCCGTCCAACCCCGGGCTCGATGTCTGCGACATCCGCCGGCTGGTGCGGGCCGCGCACGACCGGGGCACTCTCGTCGCCGTCGACAACACGCTCGCCACACCGCTCGGCCAGCGGCCCCTGGAGCTCGGCGCGGACTTCTCCGTGGCCAGCGACACCAAGGGCATGACGGGCCACGGCGACATCCTCCTGGGCCATGTGACCTGCGAGGATCCCGAGCTGGCGGCGGGTGTGCGGCGCTGGCGCAAGATCGCCGGGGCCATCCCCGGACCGATGGAGGCCTGGCTCGCCCACCGCTCGCTGTCCACGCTCCAGCTCCGCGTCGACCGCCAGTGCGCGACCGCGCTGCTGCTGGCGCGGGCGCTGGCCGGGCGCGCCGATGTGAGCGGACTGCGGTATCCGGGGCTGCCCGACGACCCCTCGCACGCAGTCGCCTCGGCGCAGATGCGGCGGTACGGGTGCGTGGTGTCGTTCGTCCTGCCCGACCGCGATCACGCCGAGCGTTTCCTGGACGCACTGCGGCTGGTGGACGACGCGACGAGCTTCGGCGGTCTGCGCTCGACCGCGGAACGGCGGGGGCGGTGGGGCGGCGACGCGGTACCGGAGGGCTTCGTCCGGTTCTCCGTCGGAGCCGAGGACCCCGACGATCTCGTCGCCGACGTCCTGCGCGCACTGGCGGAAGCCGCCGGCTGAACCGTGGGCGAGACCCCGGGCGGAACGGACGGTCCGAGCCTCCCCCCTCGTGGCTCGGGCCGTCCGTTCCGCCCCGGGTCTCGCGCGCGAAGAACCACGCCAGCAAGGCTAGTTGACTCTGCGTCAGTGTCCAATCACGGTAGCGACAGCCGCCTATCGACTTATTTATAGTTGGACGTTCCGGCGAAGGGCCCGGGACGGGTTCGGACGGACCGGAAGTTGAGGAGGGCTGCCATGGACCTGGCCCTGCTGCGTACCTTCGTCACCGTGCACCGAGCCGGATCGTTCACCCGCGCCGCCGCCCTGCTCGGGCTCTCCCAGCCCGCGGTCACCGGCCAGATACGCACCCTGGAACGCCAGTTGGGCCGCCCGCTGTTCCTGCGCCAGGCCCGTGGCGTCACCCCCACCACCATGGGCGACGAACTCGCCCACCGTGCCGCTCCCCATCTCGACGCCCTGGTCGAGATCACCGAGACCGGTCTCGACGAGGAGTCCGGCGTACGGACGCTGCATCTCGCCGGGCCGCCCGAGTTCACCTCCGTACGCGCCCTGCCCGCGCTCACAGCGCTGATCAGCCAGGGGCTCGCCCTCCGCGCCTCCTTCTTCGCCGACGCCGAGGAACTCCTGGACGGCCTCGCCGCAGGACACCACGACCTCGCCATCGTCACCGCCCGGCCACGCGGCGGACTGCTCACCTCGACCCCGCTCTGCGACGAGGAGCACGTCCTGGTCGCCTCGCCGCGCTGGGCGGCGCGGCTGGGCCACGACGTGCTGCGCGAGGGCCATGTCGTACTGGAGCAGCTTCCGGTGGTGGAGGTACACGAGTCCCTGCCGCTCGTCTCGCGCTACTGGGCGTCGGTCTTCGACTCACGGCCGGCCGCCGCGGGCGCCGTCATCGCACCCGACCTGCGCGCCGTCCTGGAGAGCGCGGCGGCCGGCGCCGGGCTGGCCGTGCTGCCCCGCTATCTGTGCGAAGCCGCACTGGAACGCGGTGAGATCGTCGCTCTCTACGATCCGCCGGTGCCCCCGCTGCGGACGTACTTTCTCGTCGTACGGACCGGCACACTGGCCCTTCCGCACATCGCGCGGGCGCACGAATGGCTGCTGCGTGCTTCGGTCGACTGGTGACCGCGCGGGCCCGGGGAGTTTCGGCACGGCCGTATCGGGCCACGCTCTTCCCATGACCGAACGGCCCGTGGTCAAGCGCACCGCACGCGCCATCCTGCTCGACGGCGACCATCTCGTCCTGATCAAGCGCACCAAGCCGGGTGTGGATCCGTACTGGCTGACTCCCGGCGGCGGGGTGGAGCCCGACGACGCCACCGTTGTCGCCGCGCTCCACCGCGAGGTCGACGAGGAACTGGGCGCCAAGATCACCGATGTCGTGCCCTGCTTCGTCGACACCGTCGAGCACATCGCGGACGGCGGCATCACCGGTGTGAAGGTGCAGCACTTCTTCGTCTGCCGGCTCGAATCGCTGGACCCGTCACTGCGGCACGGGCCGGAGATCGACGAGCCGTGCGGGGAGTACGAGATCGTACGGGTGCCGTTCAGCCGGGTCGGGATCGCCGCCGTCCATCTCGTCCCGCTCTCGCTGCGGCACTATCTGGACGGCAACATCGAGGGCGTACGGGCGATGCACGCGCCCGACCTGGGCTGACACGCCGACCGGCCTCAGCCGCGCGAGTGCGGGCGGGTGCTCAGCAGTTCGAACGCCTCGCGCAGATCGCCGCCCCGGTAGGTGTGCGTGGCGAGCCCGGTCAGATGGTGGTCCGCGTTCACCGCCACCGCGCGGGGGACGGACGCGAAGATCGCCGCGTCGGACATGGAGTCCCCGAAGGCGACACAGTCTTCGAGGCGGACACCGAACCGCTTACACAGCTCGTTCGCGATCCGGACCTTGGCCGCCGTGTCGAGGATCCCCGACCGGTCCACCGGCCCGGTGAACGGCAGGGCCGGCCAGCGTGAGCCATGGGTGGCGTGCGCGCCCCACGGCAGCAGGCGTTCGACGAAGAAGTCCGGCGACAGCGTGATCACGGCGCAGTAGTCGCCGCGTGCACGGATGTCCGCCCAGACCTCGCGGATGCCGGCCAGCCACGGCGCCCCCTCGAAGGCCGTCTCGACCTGCGCGGCGGTCAGCTCCGCCCACAGCTCCCTGGCCCGGACGGCGAACTCGTCCGGGGCCAGCCCCGCGGTCAGGAACTCACGCTCCAGCTCCGCGATCTCGGCACTCACACCGAGCTGCCGGGAGATCTCGACGGCGGCGGCCGATCCCCGGATCAGCGTGCCGTCGAGATCGAACAGATGCAGGGTACGCGGGCGGTCGTGGATGTTCTTCCCGGGGCTCTCCATGTACGCCGAGGTTAGTACGGGCGGTTACTCCCGCCGTCAGACGCCCTCCGCCGCGGATCGCGGCACCGTGTTTCACGTGAAACCAGTCAAGCGGCCCGTCCGCCGGGCACTCCTCGTCGTCCATGTCGCCGTCTCCGTGAGCTGGCTGGGCCTCACCCTCGGCCTGCTCACGCTCGGCATCACCGCGTACACCACCGGGGACTCCTCCCTCACCGAGGCGTCCTACCGTGCGATGAAGGTGTTCGCCGACTGGCTGCTCGCGCCCGTCGTCGTGATCACGCTGGTCAGCGGGCTGGTGCTCTCCCTGGGAACGCCCTGGGGGCTGGCCCGGTACCACTGGGTCCGGGTCAAGTTCTGGATCACGCTGGTCACCGGCGCGGCCACGGTCTTCGCACTGCGGCCGGGGATCGGAGAGGCCGCGGAGAGCGGCGGTGTGCCCGACATCAGTCTGGTCGCCGCGCCGTCGGTGGCGACCGGTGCGTATCTCTTCATGACCGTCGTCTCGGTGCTGAAGCCGTGGGGGCCGACACGCCGGGGGCGGCGGGTCCGGGCCGCCTCGGCCGGGAAGCGTGCCGGTCGCGAGGTGGCGGAGAAGCGCCTCGGCCCGGCCGCGTGACGGCCCCGGCGGGGACCGTGTCCGTCGCCGCCTCCGAGGTGGTGGCCGTGGTGGTCTCCGTGGTGGCGATCTCGCCGTCACGGGCAGCGCGGCGTTCCAGGGTGCGCGAGACGACGGCGAGGAGCAGCGCGGAGGCGGCCAGCGCGGCACCGACCCAGTTGGGCGCCGTGTACCCGAGCCCGGCGCCGATGACAAGGCCGCCGAGCCAGGCGGCGAGGGCGTTGCCGAGGTTGAACGCGCCGATGTTGACGGCGGAGGCGAGCGTCGGGGCGCCGGACGCCTGGTCGAGCACGCGCTTCTGGAGCGGCGGCACGGTCGCGAAGCCCAGCCCACCGATCAGGAGGAGGGTGACGGCAGCGGCGATCTTGTTGTGCGCGGTGAGGGTGAACAGCCCCAGGACGACGGACAGGGCGCCCAGCGAGACGTACAGCATGGGCATGAGGTGGCGGTCGGCGTACCTGCCGCCGATGAGGTTGCCGCCCACCATGCCGAGGCCGAGGAGCACGAGGAGCCAGGTGACGGAGGAGTCGGCGAAGCCGGCGGTCCGCGTCATCATCGGGGTGATGTAGGTGATCGCGGCGAAGACGCCGCCGAATCCGAGGACCGTCATCCCCATGGCGAGCAGGACCTGGACGTTGCGGAAGGCGGCCACCTCGTGGCGGATCCGTACGCCTCGCGGCCCGGGCTGCTCCGGTACGAGCTTGGCGACACCGGCGAGACCGACGACTCCCAGGCCCGCGACGAGGAGGAAGGTCGCGCGCCAGCCGGTGCTCTGGCCGACGTATGTGCCGAGGGGGACGCCCACGACATTGGCGAGGGTGAGACCGGTGAACATCATCGCGATGGCGCCGGCCCTCTTGTGCGGGGCGACGAGCCCGGCGGCGACGACCGAACCGATGCCGAAGAAGGCGCCGTGGGCGAGTGAGGCGACGACCCGGCCGGTGAGCATGAGGCCGAAGGTGGGGGCGAGTGCGGACATGACGTTGCCCGCGATGAACAGGCCCATCAGCAGCATCAGCATGCGCTTGCGGCTGACGCGGGTGCCCAGGACGGTCATGATCGGCGCGCCGAGTACGACTCCGAGGGCGTAGCCGCTGACCAGATGGCCCGCGGTGGGGATGGTGACGGCGTACTCGGCGGCGACCTCGGGGAGCAGCCCCATGATCACGAATTCGGTGGTCCCGATCCCGAACGCCCCGATGGCCAGGGCGAGGAGCGCGAGTGGCATGGATGTGGCCTTTCCCGGATGTGTGTCGGTACGCGGGCCGCTCGCGTGTGCGCTGCCCACGTGTGCGCTGCTGACGCGCCTGCTGCTTGTGCATGCGCTTTACGAGCGTGGACAATACTTGCAGACGCCGTTTAATTGCAAGCGCGCTATATTGCAGACGTGCCCTATCCTGGGTCCCGCAAGCTCCGGTCGATGGAGACGACGGAGACGACGGAGGAAGACGCCATGACCGCCACGGATCCCGCACTCACCGCCCTCGCCCAGGGCTGGGTGGCCCTCTCCCTGCTGCACAGCAGGATCGAGACGCATATCGAGCGGGCCCTGCAGAGCGGGCACGATCTGAGTGTCCGTGAGTACTCGCTGCTCGACGTCCTCAGCCGCCAGCACGACGGCGAGGGCGGACACCTTCAGATGAAGCAGGTCGCCGACGCGGTGGTCCTCAGCCAGAGCGCGACCACCCGACTGGTCACCCGTCTTGAGGATCGCGGCCTGCTCACGCGCTATCTCTGCCCGACGGACCGGCGCGGGATCTACACCGACGTGAGCGAGGCGGGCCTGCGCCTCCTCGCCGGGGCCCGGCCGACGAACGACACCGCGCTGCGGGAGGCCCTGGACGCGGCGGCGACGAATCCGGAGCTCGCGCCGCTGGTCAGGGCCGTGGAGGAGCTGCGTGTACCCGCGCGGTCGACCCCGGTGACATCGGCGTAATCTGCGAGCCATGAGCGATCTGCGCATACGGCCGGCCGACGCCGGTGACCTCCCCGAGATCGTGGCGATGCTCGCCGACGATCCACTGGGAGCGGCACGCGAGTCGCCGGACGACCTCACCCCTTACCTCAGGGCCTTCGAGCGGCTCGCCGACGACCCGAATCAGTACCAGGTCGTCGCCGAACGCGACGGGCGCGTCGTCGGCACGCTCCAACTGACGATCATCGCGGGCATCTCACGCCGGGGCGCCACGCGTTCGGTCATCGAGGGCGTCCGCGTACACGTCGACGAGCGCGCCTCCGGCCTCGGCACCCGGCTGATCCGGTGGGCCATCGATGAATCCGGGCGCCAGGGCTGCCAGTTGGTCCAGCTGACGTCCGACGCGACGCGAAAGGACGCCCAGCGCTTCTACGAGCGGCTCGGATTCACCGCGTCCCACGTCGGATTCAAGATGAGCCTGGAGAGCGGGAGCTGACGCGAGGGACGGCCCGGTGCGGGCACCGGCGCCGTGCGTCCGGTTTCACGTGAAACATCACAGACCGCGCCAGCCCTGCTCGTCCACCCCGCCCGGGACCGCGTCCCCCGGCGCGTACGGCTCGCGGGTGTAGACGAAGGAGCCCAGGTCGAGATGGCTCACCCGGCCGTCCGGGCGGCGGACGGCCTTCAGCGTCTCCCCCGTGTAGTAACCGTCGAGCCCCTTCCACGTACCGTCCGCTCGGGCCACGAACCGGGAACGCCGGCCCGCGTCGCGCAGCGGCGCGAAGTCCAGTCCGCGATCCGCCGTCAGGCGCAGGACATACGGAGTCGCCCCCCAGTACCAGGGACCCGTCAGCTCCAGCAGTGACTGGTCGACCTCGGGCAGCGGCCGCCACGGCTCGGGGATACGGGGCTCCGCCTCCGCGACGATGTTGATGAGTTCGGCGGCCACGACACCGGTGAGCGGGCCGGAGGTGGCGTTGGCGAGCGCGACGCCGACCAGTCCGTCCTCGACACTCACCCAGAGCGCGGCGACAAAGCCGGGCAGCGAGCCCGTATGCCCGGCGTATGTGCGGCCACCCCCGTGGACGAGCTGCACGCCGAGCCCGTAACCGCCGCCCCACTGACCGCTCTCGGGGGGCGTGGCGGGAGTCCGGGCCTCCTGTACGGAAGCGGCGCTCAGGACCCGGTCGTCGCCCCCGGCGAGGAACGCCCCGAAACGGCACAGATCGTCCGCCGTCGACCAGAGCTGGCCCGCCGGGGCCATCAGGCCGAGATCCTCGGCCGGTTCGGGCAGGATCGCGTCCGCCCAGGGATGCACGGCCCAGCCGCCGGCCGCCGGGGCGACGGGCTGTGTGGTCGTACGGCGCATCGACAGCGGCTCCAGGATCTCCCGCCGCAGCACCGCCTCCCAGGGCGCGCCGCGCAGCGCCTCGATCAGCGAACCGAGCAGGGTGTAGCCGGGGTTGGAGTAGTGGTGCAGCCGGCCCGCGGGGTGCAGCACGGGGTTCTCGCCGAGCACGTCGGCCAGTTCGGGGCGCGTCGTGCCGGGCGTGCGCTCCCACCAGGGGGCCGGTGCCTCGGCCGCCAGACCTGCCCCGTGGCCGAGGAGCTGGGCGATGGTGACCTCACCGACCCCGGTACCGGGCAGGTGCTTCTCCAGCGGGTCGGCCAGATCGAGCAGGCCCTCGTCGCGCAGCCGCAGCACCAGAACGGCGGTGAAGCACTTGGTGATCGAGCCGATCCGGTACTGGGTGTCCGCGTCCGGCTCATGACCGTCCACACAGCTGCGCCCGCCGGACCAGACCGTGTGCCCGTCGCGCGCGACCGCGCCGACGAGCGAGGGGGCGCGCCCTTCGGACTGCGCGGTGGCGACGCGGTGCAGCAGGGCCCGTCGCGTACTGGGGAGGAGTTCTTCGAGGGGTGAGGTCATGGTCCACATCTATCGGTAGAGCCCTGTCCCGTCGACCGCATTTCGGCGACCCTGCCTCCGGGGGCGGAGCGCTCTCTCAGAGCGCCAGGCCGTCGAGGATCCCGGCCACCTTCGGGGCCTGGAGCAGGAACCCCGTGTGGCTGCTGTCCAGGGTGTGCACGTCGTAGGGGTTCTGCGGCGTCAGCTCGTCCGCCTCGGCGATCAGCCGGTCCTGCATGGCGAGCGGGATCGACCGGTCGTTGGCGAGGCGAATGTAGGAGCGGGCGACCGTGCCCCACATATCGGCGTGCCCACGCCCCTCGCCACCGATCACCATCAGCGACTTGTCGGGCTGGAGGATGTTGATGAAGGCCATGAACTCCGCGTCGGTGGCCTCCGCCATCGTCGCCTCCTTGAGGGCGGCGAGCAGCTGCGGATCGGCGGTGCGGTAGTTGGCCCGGCCGACTCCGATCACCTCCGGGTCCCCCACGTTGAAACCGCCGAGACCGGGGAGCAGGCTGTCGGCGAACTCCGGCTCCGCCATGTACTCCATCGGGTTGCCGTGCCGCACGCACGACCACGCGGAGATGTACACGAGCCGGTCGATCAGACCGGGAATCTCATTGCCGACGGCGGTGGTCGTCAGTCCGCCGAGGCTTGCGCCGACGAGCACCACCGGCCCGTGCCCGGCCACCCGGCGGACGGCATCGGCCACCAGGTCGACGTTGTCCCGCAGGGTGACACCGGCCAGGGTCGACGGCTCGGCCGCCCACGCGTCGAGATCCTGCGGTGCCTGGTAGGCGACCGGATACTGCGCGTCGAGCCCGTGCCCCGGCAGATCGACGGCGAGACCGCGGTGCCCGATCCAGCGCCAGCTCCCGCTGGATCGGGGCCCACATGAAGGAGCCGCCGCACGAGCCGTCCACGAGTACGAACGTGGGGCGGGCAGCAGCGGCGGAGGGCACTGGGACCAGTCCAGTTCGACGGAGTCGGAGAGTGCGACGAGCGTATCGACGGCCGGACTTCTCATCCGTACTTTGGTCGGCCGAGCGGTGGCGACGAGCCATACCTTGGACGGAAACGGCAGTACAGAAGGCGGGTTACCGGGCCCGTACCCCGTTCCTAGCGTTGAGCCATGACAGCCGAGACGACGCACGAGACCCCGCGCACGGCACCGGCTCACCCAGGCCGGGCAGGAGCGAACTGAAGGCGGCGAGGACGGAAGGCACCCTCCCCGCGTACGTCTTCGACGGCCCGGCCGCCCACCGGGACCGACGGCTGCGCCGCGTCGTCGCGGGAACGGCGATCCCCGCCGGCCTGGGACGGTCGCTGATACGCATGGGCAGGGCCGCCGATCCGGACCACGGCCACGACTACGAGGACGGCGGGGACCCGGACTCGCCTTCCGGCAGCCACTCGTCCCCGGAACCGGGCGGCTTCAGCTGCGGAAGCGGCGGCGGGGGCGGCGGCAGCGACTAGGTCCGGACAGAGCCCGGGGTGGGGCTGATCCGATAGCCTCCAGCGCCCCCGGTCGCCCGCCTCGGCGACCTCGGAGCGGGCGACGTCCCCGGAGTCCTCGAAGTCCGCCGGAAGAATTTCGCGGCAGGATGTCGAGAACCCGGCCGCGGCTCCGTCTCAGGGGTGAACGCGGCCACAATGGGCCGTACAGCACCAAGGAGAACCATCATGGCCAAGTACCTGCTGCTCAAGCACTACCGGGGCACTCCGACCGCGGTCAACCACGTGCCGATGAACCAGTGGGAGCCGGAGGAGGTCGTGGCTCACGTGCAGTACATGCGTGACTTCGCCGCTCGGCTCGAAGGCACCGGCGAGTTCGTCGACGGCCAGGCGCTCTCCGAGAAGGGCACGTTCGTCCGCTACGACGGCGAGGGACGGCCACCGGTCACCGACGGCCCGTTCGCGGAGACCAAGGACCTGATCGCGGGCTGGATGGTGATCGACGTCGAGACCTACGAGCGGGCGCTCGAACTGGCGGCGGAGCTGTCCGCGGCTCCGGGCGCGGGCGGGAAGCCGATCCACGAGTGGCTTGAGCTGCGCCCGTTCCTCGCCGCGTCCCCGACCGTCACGGAGTGACGCGCATGGACGAGGCGCTGCTGCGCACCCTCACCCCCGCGGTGATCGGCGTCCTCGTCCGTCGCGGAGCGGACTTCGCGTCGGCCGAGGACGCCGTGCAGGACGCCCTGGTCGAGGCTCTGCGCGTATGGCCGGACGACCCGCCGCGCGATCCCAGGGGCTGGCTGGTCACCGCGGCCTGGCGCAAGTTCCTCGACACCGCCCGCGCCGAGACCTCACGACGGCTCCGCGAGGTGCGCGTCGAGAGCGAGCCAGTGCCCGGCGCGGGCGAGGCGGTGGACGACACGCTCCATCTGTACTTCCGGTGCGCGCACCCGTCCCTGACACCGGCCTCGGCCGTCGCGCTCACGCTGCGCGCGGTCGGCGGCCTGACCACACGCCAGATCGCGCGCGCCTACCTGGTGCCGGAGGCGACCATGGCCCAGCGCATCAGCAGGGCCAAGCGGACCGTCTCCGGTGTCCGGTTCGACCGGCCCGGTGACGTCGCCACGGTGCTGCGCGTGCTCTACCTGGTCTTCAACGAGGGCTACTCCGGCGATGTCGACCTCGCCGGCGAGGCGATCCGGCTCACTCGCCAACTCGCGGCCAGGACCCACCACGAGGAGGTCGCGGGACTGCTCGCGCTCATGCTGCTCCACCACGCACGCCGCCGGGCACGGACCGGCCCCGACGGCAGGCTCGTGCCTCTCGCGGAGCAGGACCGCGGCCTGTGGGACACGCGTCTGATCGCCGAGGGCGTCGACGTGCTCCAGGCAGCCCTCGCCCGCGACCGGCTGGGCGAGTTCCAGGCCCAGGCCGCCGTCGCCGCGCTCCACGCCGATGCCCGGTCGGCCGAGGAGACCGACTGGGTGCAGATCGTGGAGTGGTACGACGAACTGGTGCGGCTCACCGACAACCCGGTGGCCCGCCTCAACCGGGCCGTCGCGGTCGGCGAGGCCGACGGCGCGCGGGCCGGCCTGGCGGCCCTGGCGGCGCTCGACCCCGCCCTGCCCCGCCACACCGCCGTCGCGGCGTATCTGCACGAGCGCGACGGCGACCCGGCGACCGCGGCCCGGCTCTACGCCGAAGCCGCCCGATCGGCGACCAGCCTGCCGGAACGCGACCACCTCACACGCCAGGCCGCACGGCTCAACGCGAGGCTGAGGGGCTGCTGAGCGGCAGAGCGACGAGGGTCCGAACACCGTCCGGTGGCGCCGCAGGTCCACGCCCCGGCGCCTTCGCTTCGACGCCTGGGCCCCGTCCGGGCGTGACCGCACTCCCACCGGTACAGCCGCGTCGCTCAGGTCTGCGCCATGTCCACGAAGCGCGAGTAGTGGCCCTGGAACGCCACCGTGATCGTCGCCGTCGGGCCGTTACGGTGCTTGGCCACGATCAGGTCCGCCTCGCCCGCGCGCGGTGACTCCTTCTCGTACGCGTCCTCCCGGTGGAGCAGCACCACCATGTCCGCGTCCTGCTCGATGGAGCCCGACTCACGCAGGTCCGAGACCATCGGCTTCTTGTCCGTACGCTGCTCGGGGCCACGGTTCAGCTGGGAGAGCGCGATGACCGGCAGCTCCAGCTCCTTCGCCAGCAGCTTGAGGTTTCGCGACATGTCCGAGACCTCCTGCTGGCGGCTCTCCGCGCGCTTCGAACCGCCGGACTGCATCAGCTGGAGGTAGTCGATGACCACCAGCTTCAGTCCGTTGCGCTGCTTGAGCCGGCGGCACTTCGCGCGGATCTCCATCATCGACAGGTTCGGCGAGTCGTCGATGTACAGCGGCGCCTGCGAGACGTCCGGCATCCGGCGGGCCAGCCGCGTCCAGTCCTCGTCCGTCATCGTGCCGGACCGCATGTGGTGCAGCGCCACCCGCGCCTCCGCAGAGAGCAGGCGCATCGCGATCTCGTTGCGCCCCATCTCCAGGGAGAAGATGACGCTCGGCAGGTTGTTCTTGATGGAGGCCGCGCGCGCGAAGTCCAGCGCGAGGGTCGACTTGCCCATGGCGGGACGGGCCGCGATGACGATCATCTGGCCGGGGTGCAGCCCGTTGGTGAGGGAGTCGAAGTCCGTGAACCCCGTCGGCACACCCGTCATCTCTCCGCTGCGTGAACCGATCGCCTCGATCTCGTCGAGCGCGCCCTCCATGATGTCGCCGAGGGGCAGATAGTCCTCGCTGGTGCGCTGCTCGGTGACCGCGTAGATCTCGGCCTGGGCGGAGTTGACGATCTCGTCGACGTCGCCGTCCGCCGCGTATCCCATCTGTGTGATCTTGGTGCCGGCCTCGACGAGACGGCGCAGCACCGCGCGCTCGTGCACGATCTCCGCGTAGTACGACGCGTTCGCCGCCGTCGGGACCGACTGGACCAGCGTGTGCAGATAGGACGCTCCGCCGACCCGGGTGATCTCGCCGCGCTTGGTCAGCTCGGCGGCCACCGTGATGGGGTCGGCCGGCTCGCCCTTCGCGTACAGGTCGAGGATCGCCTGGAAGACCGTCTCGTGCGCGGGGCGGTAGAAGTCGTGGCCTTTGATGATCTCCACGACGTCGGCGATCGCGTCCTTGGAGAGCAGCATGCCGCCGAGCACGGACTGTTCGGCGTCCAGGTCCTGGGGAGGCACCCGCTCGAAACCGGGTGATCCGCCGTCCCACGCGGCGTTGTCCCTGCCGCGCTCGTGCTGCTCGTCGCGGCCCCTTCCCTCACCTCGGCGCTGGCGGGAGACCGGCAGACGATCACCCGGACCGGCTTCGGTCCAGGGGTCGTCCAATGGCTCGGGGATGCTCATCCGGCCACCTCCTCCCGTCCGCCATGCGGACCTCGCCGTGCGAGTCTTTCTACGGCACGACACTGACAAATCGAGTGGCCTGACTCCGGTTCCGGCGCGTCGGACGTCGGTCCACGGTAGGCCTGCGGGGACGGTCCGCCAATCTGGTTATCCACAGGCCATGTGGACGAAGGACCATATGCTGTGGAGAACTCCGGTGAACCTGTGCACGGACCGGGGGACAGCACTGTGGACAACCTCGTGCCACCTCCGCCACACCGACTCTGACCTGGGTTTTCTCCATCCACCGGCTGTGGGGGAGAAAAACTTTCCAAGCTGGTCCAAGATCCGAGCAAACGGCGCACAGCAGCGCCCGAATCTCATCAGTCGGTAAGGATCACAGCCGCATTGCATCTCTTACCTGTGGAAGATTGGATTGAGCGCATGACACAGGTCCCCACGGCATCCGGTTCCGGCTCCGACAGCGGTCGGGACAGTGACCCCGGCGACCGGCTCGACAGGGGACCCGACACGGGGTCCAAGGCCGCCCGACGGCGACACGACCGCGAGATCGTCGCCCTCGCCGTGCCCGCTTTCGGCGCCCTCGTCGCCGAGCCTCTCTTCCTGATGGTCGACAGCGCGATCGTCGGCCATCTCGGTACTCCGCACCTCGCCGGACTGGCGATCGCGGCGGCTCTGCTGGGCACGGCCGTGAGCGTCTTCGTCTTCCTCGCCTACGCCACCACTGCGGCCGTCGCGCGCCGCGTCGGCGCGGGTGATCTTCAGTCCGCCATCCGGCAGGGCATGGACGGGATCTGGCTCGCCCTGCTGCTGGGCGCCGCCGTCATCGCCGTCACCCTCCCCCTGGCGCCCTGGCTCGTCGGCGTCTTCGGCGCCTCGGACACCGCCGCGCCGTACGCGATCACCTATCTGCGCATCTCCAGCCTCGGCATCCCGGCCATGCTGGTCGTCCTGGCGGCGACCGGCGTCCTGCGCGGTCTGCAGGACACCCGGACCCCGCTGTACGTCGCCATCGGCGGCTTCGGCGCCAACGCCGTCCTCAACGTGGTGCTCGTCTACGGCGTCGGCCTCGGCATCGCCGGTTCCGCCTGGGGCACCGTCCTCGCGCAGTTCGGCATGGCCGCGGCCTATCTGGTGGTCGTCGTACGGGGGGCGCGCCGCCACGGCGCCTCGCTCCGGCCCGACTCCGCCGGCATTCGGGCCAGCGCCCACGCGGGCGTCCCCCTTCTGGTCCGTACGCTCTCCCTGCGGGCGGTCCTGATGATCGCCACCGCCGTCGCGGCCCGCCTCAGCGACGCCGATGTCGCCGCGCACCAGATCATCCTGTCGCTGTGGAGCCTGATGGCCTTCGCACTCGACGCCATCGCCATCGCCGGACAGGCGATCATCGGCCGCTATCTGGGCGCGAACGATCCCCAGGGTGCCAAGGACATCTGCCGTCGCATGGTGCAGTGGGGTGTGGTCTCCGGCGTGGGACTCGGGGTGCTGATCGTGCTGGCACGCCCGCTGTTCATCCCGCTGTTCACGGGCGATCAGCTGGTCCAGGACACCTTGCTGCCCGCCCTCCTGGTGGTGGCGGTCACCCAGCCGGTCGCGGGCATCGTCTTCGTACTGGACGGTGTGCTGATGGGCGCGGGCGACGGTCCCTATCTCGCGAAGGCGATGGTGGTGACGCTGGCCGTCTTCGCACCGGTCGCGCTGCTGGTGCCGGTGTTCGGGGGCGGACTCACCGCCCTGTGGTGGGCCATGACGCTGATGATGGCGGTCCGCATGCTGACTCTGTGGCTGCGCACCCGGTCCGGCCACTGGCTGGTCACGGGCGCCACGCGCTGACCGGAGACTCCGGCGTCCCCGCGTTTCACGTGAAACAGCGCGGAAAACGCAATCGCCGGACGGGCCTGAGCCCGTCCGGCGATTGCGGACGAAACAGCTACCGGGCGGACCCGGTCAGCCACCGCGGTCGAAGCCCTAGGCGGACACGACCTCGACGCCGAACTTCGCGGCGACCTCGGGGTGCAGACGCACCGACACCTGGTGCGAGCCCAGGGTCTTGATCGGCGAACCGAGCTCGATACGGCGCTTGTCGACCTCCGGACCACCGGCGGACTTGATCGCCGAAGCGAGGTCGGCCGGGGTGACGGAGCCGAAGAGACGGCCGGCGTCGCCGGAGCGA
Source organism: Streptomyces sp. S4.7 (assembly GCF_010384365.1). NCBI lineage: Bacteria > Bacillati > Actinomycetota > Actinomycetes > Kitasatosporales > Streptomycetaceae > Streptomyces > Streptomyces sp. S4.7. Next base: position 3,759,420 of record NZ_CP048397.1, read on the forward strand.
ACAGCCAGACGCACCTTCACACCTTCGAGGCGGGCCTTGATCTCGTTGGCCTGCTCGATGGTGGCGATCTCGTGGATCTTGCGAGCACGACGAATCTGCTCGACGTCCTTCTCGCCGCCCTTGGTCCAGCGGATCGCGAAACCACGCGGGACCAGGTAGTTGCGGGCGTATCCGTCCTTGACGTCGACGACGTCGCCGGCGGCGCCGAGGCCGGAGACCTCGTGAGTGAGGATGATCTTCATGATTAAGTCACCCTCCCCTTATCGCGCGGTGGACGTGTAGGGCAGCAGCGCCATCTCACGGCTGTTCTTGACTGCCGTGGCGACGTCACGCTGGTGCTGCGTGCAGTTGCCGGTGACGCGGCGGGCACGGATCTTGCCACGGTCGGAAATGAACTTCCGCAGCATGTTCGTGTCCTTGTAGTCCACGTACTGGGTCTTGTCCTTGCAGAATGCGCAGACCTTCTTCTTAGGCTTGCGCACAGGCGGCTTCGCCATGGTGTTTCTCCTGTGTGATCAAGAAAGTGGGAGCGAGCTGCCCTAGAAGGGCGGCTCGTCCGAGTAGCCGCCGCCGGAACCGCCGGAGCCTCCGCCCCAACCGCCTCCGTTGCCTCCGCCACCCTGCTGCTGGCCACCGCCGGCCGGCGCGCTGGTCGCCCAGGGATCGTCGGCGGATGCTCCGCCGCCGCCCTGCTGCTGACCACCACCGGGGCCGCCGCCCCAGTTGCCGCCGCCCTGCTGCTGACCGCCGCCACCGCCGCCGTAACCGCCCTGGCCACCACGACCGGTGGTCTTGGTGACCTTGGCCGTGGCGGTCTTCAGGCTGGGGCCGACTTCCTCGACGTCCAGCTCGTAGACCGTGCGCTTGACGCCTTCGCGGTCCTCGTACGACCGCTGCTTGAGCCGGCCCTGCACGACGACGCGCATGCCCCGCTGAAGCGACTCGGCGACGTTCTCCGCCGCCTGACGCCAGACCGAGCAGGTGAGGAACAGGCCATCGCCGTCCTTCCACTCGTTGGTCTGCTTGTCGAAGATGCGGGGAGTCGACGCGACACGGAACTTCGCGACCGCCGCACCGGACGGGGTGAAGCGCAGCTCGGGGTCGTCGACGAGATTGCCGACGACCGTGATGACGGTCTCGCCTGCCATTGGGTGAACCTCTCGGCGGGGATTGCTTCTGGTGCTGGCTGCTACTCGGACCCGATTACCGCTGAGCTAGAAGCTCAGTGGGTCTCGGGACGGAGGACCTTGGTCCGGAGGACCGACTCGTTCAGGTTCATCTGTCGGTCGAGCTCCTTGACGATCGCGGGCTCAGCCTGCAGATCGATGACCGAGTAGATGCCCTCGGGCTTCTTCTTGATCTCGTAAGAGAGACGACGACGGCCCCAGGTGTCGACCTTCTCCACCTTTCCGTCGCCCTCACGGACGACGGAGAGGAAGTTCTCGATCAGCGGGGAGACTGCTCGCTCCTCGAGATCGGGGTCGAGGATGACCATCACCTCGTAGTGACGCATGTGGAACCCACCTCCTTTGGACTCAGCGGCCACGGTCGTTCCGTGGCAGGAGGGTCGTGATGCGTGAGCAACGGTATCGGCAGCCACTGACAATCCCGCTCGACGAGCGAGGATCGCGTTCTGGCCTGGGCAGACACCGGTGCAGACCGTACAGACTACCTCTTGACCGGCTTCCGGTTGAAATCCGGCCGGGGACGGACGCACCCTGTACACATCGGGTGTGGGCGGCGCTACGATGCGCCGCCCTCCGGCAAGGCGCCAGGAGGTGCCCCATGGCTCAGGCAATGCAATCCAGGAGAACTGGTTCTCTCTTCGCCTCCGATCACCGGCCCCATCCCCTCCAGGACGTTCTTCTCTGGGTGACCGCGGTGGTGGGTGTCACCGCCTTCGTCTCCGGGATGTTCGACAACCTGCACATCCTCAGCTCCTGGGCGGGGCTCATCGGCATCCTCACGGGCCTGTACGGCCAGTTCGTCTCGGTGACGACCCACGAGCGGTTCGCGTTGATCATGGGCCTGGCCTCCTCGGCGGTCGGCTTCTATCTCGGGATGGCGCACGGCGGTCTCTTCGGCGGAGTACTGGGCTGAGGCCCGCTCCGCCCCGTGGCCAGCCGGGGCGCTCCTTCGGCAAGTAGGCTTCGGCGCGAGAGCCGGAGCCCCCCTACTCCATGGGGACACATCTGCGAGGAGCGCCCCGCATGACCCTGACGCTGAGCACCATCAGTCGCGAGCAGCATCTGGCGTACATCCAGAGCCTGCCCGCGGCCAGCCACTGCCAGGTCCCCGCGTGGGCGGACGTGAAGACGGAGTGGCGCTCGGAGAGCCTGGGCTGGTTCGACAGGGACGGCCAGCTGGTCGGCGCCGGCCTGGTGCTCTACCGCCAGCTGCCCAAGATCAAGCGGTATCTCGCGTATCTGCCCGAGGGCCCGGTCATCAACTGGTACGCCCCCAACCTGGCCGACTGGCTCCAGCCGATGCTCGCGCATCTGCGCAACCAGGGCGCCTTCTCCGTGAAGATGGGGCCGCCGGTGGTGATCCGCCGCTGGGACGCGGCGGCCATCAAGTCGGGCATCCAGGACCAGGACGTCAAGCGGCTCCGCGATGTGGAGGCCACCCACATCGAGCCGCGTGCCTTCGAAGTGGCCGACCGGCTGCGCAAGATGGGCTGGCAGCAGGGCGAGGACGGCGGGGCGGGCTTCGGAGACGTACAGCCCCGCTACGTCTTCCAGGTGCCGCTGGCGAACCGGTCGCTGGACGATGTCCTCAAGGGCTTCAACCAGCTGTGGCGGCGCAACATCAAGAAGGCGGAGAAGGCGGGCGTCGAGGTCGTCCAGGCCGGCTACGACGACCTGGCCGAGTGGCAGCGGCTGTACGAGATCACCGCTGAGCGCGACCACTTCCGGCCCCGGCCGCTCTCGTACTTCCAGCGGATGTGGACCGTCCTCAACTCCGAGGACCCCAACCGCATGCGGCTGTACTTCGCCCGGCACGAGGGGGAGAACGTCGCGGCCGCGACGATGCTCATCGTGGGCGGCCACGTCTGGTACTCGTACGGGGCGTCGGCCAACCACAAGCGGGAGGTCCGGCCCTCGAACGCGATGCAGTGGCGGATGCTCCGTGACGCCTACGCGATGGGCGCGACCGTCTACGACCTGCGCGGGATCTCGGACTCGCTCGACGAGACGGATCACCTGTTCGGTCTCATCCAGTTCAAGGTGGGCACGGGTGGCGAGGCCGTCGAGTACGTGGGCGAGTGGGACTTCCCGCTCAACAAGTTGCTCCACAAGGCTCTCGACATGTACATGTCTCGCCGTTGAGCCGTATCCCGACGCATATCCAGACCGGTATCCCGACCCGGTGGACCCAAGACCCTCAAGCACGTTCATATCCTTCATACACCGCAGCCACGAGAAAGGTTCCGGACCGGCATGGCGCTCTCCCTCTACGTCGACACCGCGCGCTGGCGGGCGCACCAGAAGACGGTCATTGACCAGTTCCCGGGCCTCGTCCCGGTCTGCAAGGGCAATGGCTACGGCTTCGGTCACGAACGGCTCTCCGAGGAGACCTCCCGCTTCGAGTCCGACATCCTCGCCGTCGGCACCATCTACGAAGCCGCCCGCATCAAGGACTGGTTCAGCGGCGATCTCCTGGTCCTGACCCCGTTCCGCCGCGGCGAGGAGCCCGTACCGCTGCCCGACCGCGTCATCCGCTCCGTCTCCTCGGTCGACGGCGTCTTCGCGCTGGTGGGCGCCCGTGTCGTCATCGAGTGCATGAGCTCGATGAAGCGCCACGGCGTCCGCGAGGAGGAGCTCGGCCAGCTCCACACCGCCATCGAGGACGTACGCCTCGAAGGCTTCGCCCTGCACCTGCCTCTCGACCGCACGGACGGCTCCGAAGCGGTCGAGGAGGTCATCGGCTGGATGGACCGGCTGCGCGCGGCCCGGCTCCCGCTGCACACCATGTTCGTAAGCCATCTGCGCGCCGAGGAACTGGCCCGTCTCCAGCGGCAGTTCCCGCAGACCCGGTTCCGCGCCCGCATCGGCACGCGGCTGTGGCTGGGCGACCACGAGGCGACCGAGTACCGGGGCGCCGTGCTGGACGTGACGCGCGTCGTCAAGGGCGACCGGTTCGGCTACCGCCAGCAGAAGACCGCGTCCGAGGGCTGGCTGGTGGTCGTCGCGGGCGGCACCTCGCACGGGGTCGGACTTGAGGCACCGAAGGCGCTGCACGGCGTGATGCCGCGCGCCAAGGGCGTCGCGCGGGCGGGCCTGGCGACGGTCAACCGCAACCTCTCGCCCTTCGTGTGGTCGGGCAAGCAGCGCTGGTTCGCCGAGCCGCCGCACATGCAGGTGTCGATCCTGTTCGTGCCGGCGGACGCGCAGGAGCCCAAGGTGGGCGACGAGCTGGTGGCGCATCTGCGGCACACGACGACCCAGTTCGACCGGCTCGTGGACCGCTAGAACCGCCTGTCGGACAGGAGTCAGGAACGCGATGGCCGGTCGGCCGCCCTTCCGGGCGCCGACCGGCCGTCGGTTTTCAACCCGTCGGTCGGTGGCTCAGGCGGCCCCGGGCGGCCGCATCCCCCACGAGACGCGCTGAGACGCCTCCACCGTGTGCGCCGTGTACGCCCCCGGCCGGGCGGCCCGGCCGAGCACGAACACGTCCCGCGCCCCGTCCAGCACCCCGCCCGACGGATCGTCCGAACCGTCGCGCCGTACGCCGTCGCGCTCCGGCAGCAGGACGTCCCGTACGACGACGGCGCACAGGTACAGCGTCCCCAGCAGGTGCAGCGCGATGGCCAGCTGGTAGCCCTCGGTCGGCAGCCCCTTGTGGGCGTCACCGCTGGTCGTGTACGCGAGATACATCCAGATGCCCAGGAAGTACATGACCTCGCAGGCCTGCCAGATCAGGAAGTCGCGCCACCGGGGCCGGGCCAGCGCGGCGAGCGGGATCAGCCACAGCACGTACTGCGGCGAGTAGACCTTGTTGGTCAGGATGAAGGCGGCGACGACCAGGAAGGCGAGCTGGGCGAACCGGGGACGTCGCGGCGCCGTCAGGGCGAGCGCCGCGATGCCCGCGCACGCCAGCACCATCAGCACCATCGACCAGGTATTGACGGTCTCGACCTCCAGGGAGCGCCCCGTGCGCTGAGTGATGATCAGCCAGAACGAGCCGAAGTCGACCTGCCGCTCCTGGCTGAACGTGTAGAACTTCTTCCACCCCTCGGGCGCGAACAGCATCACCGGCAGATTCACCAGCAGCCACGAGAAGGCCGTACCGCCCAGCGCCGCCCCGAACTCCCGCAGCCGCCCCGCGCGCCAGCACAGCAGCAGCAGGGGCCCCAGCAGCAGTACGGGATAGAGCTTGGCCGCCGTCGCGAGGCCGATCAGGATGCCGAATGCCAGCGGACGGCCGCGCGACCACATCAGCATCCCGGCCGCCAGGAGCGCGACGGCCAGCAGGTCCCAGTTGATGGTGGCGGTGAGGGCGAAGGCGGGCGCCAGGGCGAGGAGCAGGGCGTCCCAGGGGCGGTGCCGGTGGGTGCGTGCGACGCAGACGGCGATGATCACCGCGCAGATCATCAGCATCCCCGCGTTCACCATCCAGTACATCTGTTCGCGGTGCTGGATGGAGCCGTCGCCGGGGGTGAACCAGGAGGCGACCTCCATGAACAGACCCGTCAGGACGGGGTACTCCAGGTACTGCATGTCGCCGTTGAGCTGATCGAAATACGGTACGAGGTTGTCGGCGAAGCCCCGCCCGAGGAAGAGGTGCGGGATGTCCGAATAGCAGGCGTGCGTGTACTGGGAGCTGGCGCCCCGGAACCAGGCCCATTCGTAGCAGGGCATCTTCTGCACCATGCCGAGCGCGAACATCCCGATCGCCACCAGCGCGACCACCCGTACCGGCGTGAGCCGGCTGGTGCCGTACCAGGCCCAGCGGCCGATGGGACCGCCGATCAGCTCGCTGCCCGCCGCGGCGATCCTGTCCCGCCTGGTGGGCGGTACGACCGGCCGGTCCTTGGGCACCGCGATGTCTTCTGTGCTCGGCATGCCGCCCATCCTGCCGTACGCCGCCGCGGCACGGCGAAGGCCGCCGCACCGGGGCGTACACGGTGTGTGTACGCCCCTGGTGCGACGGCCTTCGCGTCGCTTCCGGACTCTCTCTCGCGGGCCTCACGACCCGCGTCCCGGCCCGGGGGGGTGTCTCAGCCTCCCGGGCCGCCGATCCAGCCTCCGCCGTCGCCGCCCTCGGGATCCCCGGTCTCCGGTGGTGGACTGGTCGAAGAGCCGGGATCCCCGATGACTCCGCCGGGATCCTCACCGCCCGGACCACCCGGATCACCGGTGCCTCCGTCCTCACAGCCGTTCCACTGGTCACAGGACTCGGTCGGCTCCGGGCTCTCGGACGGCTCCTCGGACGGGCTCTCGGACGGCTCCTCGGACGGGGTCTCGGACGGCTGCTCCGTCGGCGTCGGCTCCGGGCTCGGCACGCCGCCGCCGTAGACCGCCTCGCCGATCGGCGAGGGCTCGGGGAACTTCAGCGCTTCCTTGCCCTTCATCGCGACCGTCATGTACTCGCGCCAGATGTCGGCCGGGAACGACGCACCGTGGATCTTGTCCTGGCCGCCGGTGCCGAACATCTCCAGGAACTTGCGGTTCTTGTTCTCGGCGTTGTCGTCCAGCCGGTACATGTCGATGGCGGTGGAGAGCTGCGGGGTGTAGCCCACGAACCAGGCCGACTTGTTGCCGTCGGTGGTACCGGTCTTGCCGGCGACCTCACGGCCGTCCGGCAGCTGCGCCGAGGTGCCCGTGCCGCCCTTCTCCATGACCACGGACTTGAGGACGTCGGTCACGTTGTTCGCGATGTCGGCGTCGAACGTGTTCTGCGGCTTCTTGTCGTACTCGAAGACGACAGTGCCTTCCTTCTTGACCTCCTGGACGGAGTAGGGCTCACGCTGCGTGCCGTTGTCGGCGAAGGTGGCGTACGAGCCCGCCATGCGGATGGCGCTGGGGTCGGAGATACCGATGGAGAACGACGGGTTGCTGCCGCCCGGAAGGCTGTCCTCCAGCAGACCGGCGTCGACGGCGGCCTGTCGGACCTGCGGAATACCCACGTCCATACCGAGCTGGACGAAGGGGGAGTTGGCCGAGACCTTCATGGCCTCGCGCAGATTGATGTCCTCGTAGTCCTCGTCACCGTCGTTGCGCTGGTGCCACTCCTCGCCCTTCTCGTTGGTCCAGATGTCGCCGTTGTAGTCCTTGATCTTCAGTTTGTTCTTGCCGTTGTACTCGCTCTTGTCCGGCGAGACCTTCCTACGCGACTCGGCGCCCTGCTCCGGCCCGAGCTCGGGGTCCCGCACACCGTCACGCATCGCCGCCGCCAGGACGTACGGCTTGAAGGTCGATCCGACCTGGGCACCGGTCTGGTCGGCGTTGTTGGTGAAGTGCTTGGTGGCGTCCTGCCCGCCGTAGATCGCGACGATCTTGCCGGTCGAGGGTTCGACCGAGGCGCCGCCGAACTGGACGTGGGTGTCCGTCTTCGGGCGCTTCTTCTCGTCGATGTTCGCCTTGTAGATGTCGGTGACGGCCTTGTTGAGCGCGTCGACCTTCTTCTTGTTGAAGGTCGTCCTGATCTCGAAGCCGCCCTTGGCCAGGTCGTCGGCCGTGATGCCCTTTTTGTTGTTGTTGATGAAGTAGGCCTTGGCGAGGTCCACGAGGTAGCCGACCTGGCCGCCGAGCTGTGCGTTCTTCTTCGGCGAGTCCGGCATGGGGAACTTGCCGTACTTCGCCCGCTCCGCCGCCTCGAGATGGCCGTCCTTCACCATCTCGTCGAGAATCCACTTCCAGCGCTTCGTCGCGCGCTCGGTGTTGTTCTTCTGCGTGGCGTTCGCGTCGATCGACGGGTTGCCGTTCGGGTCGTAGTACGTCGCGCCCTTCAGGAGCGTCGCCAGGAAGGCGCACTGGCTCGGGTTGAGCTCCCTGGCGTCCACGCCGTAGTACGTACGGGCCGCCGCCTGGATGCCGTAGGCGCCACGTCCGTAGTAGGAGGTGTTGAGGTAACCCGCCATGATATCGGGTTTCTCCATGTCGGCGCCGACCTTGATGGAGATGAACAGCTCTTCGAACTTGCGCTTGAAGGTCTGGTCCTGGCTGAGCATGGCGTTCTTGACGAACTGCTGGGTGATGGTCGAGCCACCCTGCGTCTGACCGCCCTTGGCCATGTTGAACACGGCCCGGCCGATACCCATGGGGTCGACGCCCGAGTCTTCCCTGAACGTCTTGTTCTCCGCCGAGATCACGGCGTTCTGCATCGCCGCGGGAATCTGCTCGATCTTGACGATCTGGCGGTTGACCTCACCCCCGGTGGAGACCATCGGCGTTCCGTCGTCCCAGAGGTAGACGTTGTTCTGGGCCTTGGAAGCCAGACTCACCTGGGGCTTCTCGACCAGCGCGTACGCGATCGAACCCGCGGCCATCAGACCACCGAGGAAGCCGATGAAGAGGCCGGTCACGAGCTTCCAGGACGGCATCCAGCGACGCCATCCGTACTTGTCGTGCCTCGGGTAGTCGATCATCCGCTTCTTGCCCGGCCTGCCGCCACGTGGCCGGCCGGGACCGTCGGGACCGCCGCCACCACGGCGGCCTCCGCCATGGCCGCCCGCGCCGGCGCCGCCCCCCTCGGCGGCACGGCGCCGGCCCCGCTGGGCGGCCCTGCGGGCTTCGGCTCGGCCTCCGTAGGAAGGCTCCGGTTCATACGAGCCGGAGTGGGACGCCGTGGGGACTCCACGGGAGGGATCCGCGCGGCGGCCTGCCGACCGCTGCGCGGCGCGCCTGGCCGCGGCTCGTCCGCCACCCTGGCCACCCTGCGGCTGGGCCTGTTTGCGACGGTGCTCGCTCATCGAACGACTACTCCTCGGGCAGGCGCGAACGCCTGGAAGCGGCAGTTGAGTTCCGGTCCCCCCGAAATGAATACGGATGTGCCCGGCGTCGGGCTCATCCGGCATGCATCCAGAACGACGACGCTCTCACACGTCACGCGGTTCCCGGTGGTCTGCATGCCGCACAGACTACGCAGGGTCAAACCCGCCGAGATCTGAACTTCACCCCAAATCAGGCAAGTTACTCGCTGTGAATCGGTGATGTGACGCCGTTCACCATGACCCCTCTTGTCCCATCAGCATCGGTGTTCTATCGTCCCGATGTATCGAGTCGATACATCGGGACGGCATAAGCAGCCGGGAGGGCGGAGGAGGCGAAAGTGAGCAGACGCTCGGGCATCCTCGAATTCGCTGTCCTGGGTCTGCTGCGGGAGTCTCCGATGCACGGCTACGAGCTGCGGAAACGGCTCAACACCTCGCTGGGGATCTTCCGGGCCTTCAGTTACGGAACGCTGTATCCGTGCCTCAAGACGCTCGTCGCCAACGGATGGTTGATCGAGGAGCCGGGCAGTGCGCCCGAGGAGGCGCTCGCCGCGTCACTCGCGGGCCGCAGGGCCAAAATCGTCTACCGGCTGACGGCGGACGGCAAGGAGCACTTCGAGGACCTGCTGTCACAGACGGGCCCGGACGCCTGGGAGGACGAGCACTTCGCCGCTCGCTTCGCCTTCTTCGGACAGACGGAGCGCGAGGTACGGATGCGCGTGCTGGAGGGCCGTCGCAGCCGGCTGGAGGAGCGCCTGGAGAAGATGAGCGCTTCCCTGGCCCGCACCCGGGAGCGTCTCGACGACTACACGCTCGAACTTCAGCGGCACGGTATGGAGTCCGTGGAGCGCGAAGTGCGCTGGCTCAACGAGCTCATCGAGAGCGAGCGGGCGGGACGGGATCAGCGAGGGCCCGGCCCGGAGAGCCCCGCTGCCCGGCGGGACGGCACGCCGAACAGCACGACCGGCACGACGAGCAGTACGACCAACAGCACAACGGGAGACGAGGACGGCCTGCCCCGGCTCCGGGGGACTCCCGGAGGTTCGCCTCCGGAAGCCCCCGGCCAGCCGGATCCGTCCGAGGACACCACCACATGAGGTTCCGCATCATCGCGGGGCTTCATCGCAACATTGAGATCACACACAGGGAGCAACCAGGATGGGTTCCGTTCGCGTAGCCATTGTCGGCGTGGGCAACTGTGCCGCCTCGCTGGTGCAGGGCGTCCAGTTCTACAAGGACGCCGATCCGGCCGGCCAGGTGCCCGGCCTGATGCACGTGCAGTTCGGCGAGTACCACGTGGGGGACGTCGAGTTCGTCGCCGCCTTCGATGTCGACGCGAAGAAGGTCGGTCTCGACCTCGCGGACGCCATCGGTGCCAGCGAGAACAACACCATCAAGATCTGCGACGTCCCGAACTCGGGCGTGACCGTCCAGCGCGGCCACACCTACGACGGGCTCGGCAAGTACTACCGCGAGACGATCGAGGAGTCGGACGAAACGCCGGCCGACATCGTGCAGACCCTCAAGGACAAGCAGGTCGACGTCCTGGTCTGCTACCTGCCCGTCGGTTCCGAGGACGCCGCGAAGTTCTACGCGCAGTGCGCCATCGACGCCAAGGTCGGCTTCGTCAACGCCCTCCCGGTCTTCATCGCCGGCACCAAGGAGTGGGCGGACAAGTTCACCGAGGCCGGTGTCCCGATCGTCGGTGACGACATCAAGTCGCAGGTCGGCGCCACCATCACGCACCGTGTGATGGCGAAGCTGTTCGAGGACCGCGGTGTCGTCCTGGACCGCACGATGCAGCTGAACGTCGGCGGCAACATGGACTTCAAGAACATGCTGGAGCGCGACCGCCTGGAGTCGAAGAAGATCTCCAAGACGCAGGCGGTCACCTCGCAGATCCGCGACCGTGACATGGGCGCCGACAACGTCCACATCGGCCCCTCGGACTACGTGGCGTGGCTGGACGACCGCAAGTGGGCGTACGTCCGTCTCGAGGGCCGCGCCTTCGGTGACGTTCCGCTGAACCTGGAGTACAAGCTGGAGGTCTGGGACTCCCCGAACTCCGCGGGTGTCATCATCGACGCCGTGCGCGCCGCGAAGATCGCCAAGGACCGCGGTATCGGCGGCCCGATCCTCTCCGCTTCTTCGTACTTCATGAAGTCCCCGCCGGTGCAGTACTTCGACGACGAGGCCCGCGAGAACGTGGAGAAGTTCATCCGCGGCGAGGTCGAGCGCTGACCTGAGCCACATCAGGTGAAAGGTCCCCGGGCAGAGTGCCCGGGGACCTTTCCATGTGACGTCCGAGGACCCTTCGTATGTGACGCGCGTGCCGTGTGTGACGCTGATCCACATGTCTGTCGTGCGCGATCTGCGCGTGCTCCTGCGTCTGCCCAACTTCCGTCGTCTGCTGACCGTGCGTCTGCTGTCGCAAGCGGCGGACGGGGTCTTCCAGGTCGCGCTGGCCGCGCACGTCGTGTTCTCCCCCGAGAAACAGACCTCCCCCGGCGCCATCGCGTCGGCAATGGCGGTGCTGCTGCTGCCGTACTCACTCATCGGCCCGTTCGCCGGGGTGCTGCTCGACCGTTGGCGGCGGCGCCAGGTCATCCTGTACGGCAATCTGCTGCGCGCCGTCCTCGCGGCCTGCACCGCCGTACTGATCCTCGTCTCCATGCCGGACTGGCTCTTCTACGTCTCCGCGCTCGCCGTGACGGCCGTCAACCGGTTCGTACTCGCCGGGCTGTCGGCCTCGCTGCCCCGCGTCGTCGAGGACGGACACCTGGTCGTCGCCAACTCCCTCTCCCCGACGGCCGGCACGCTCGCCGCGACCGCGGGCGGCGGCCTCGCCTTCCTCGTACGGCTGGTCGTCTCCAGCTCCGACGCCGCCGTGGTGCTGCTGGGCGCCGCGCTCTATCTGACGTCCGCGCTGGCGTCGGTCACGATGACACGCGATCTCCTCGGCCCCGATCCGGGACTGGTGCAGCCCCGGATCGGGGCCGCTCTCGCCTCCACCGCACGCGGACTCGGCGAAGGGCTGCGCCATTTGGCGGAGCGGCGCGACGCGGCGGTCGCACTGCTCGCGATGACGCTGATGCGCTTCTGCTACGGAGCACTGACCGTCATGGTGCTGATGCTCTGCCGCTACGCCTGGTCGAACACCGAGGAGGACGGGATCGCGCTGCTGGGGGTGGCGCTCCTCGTCTCGGGGGCGGGGTTCTTCGCCGCGGCCGTGTTCACACCGGCGGCGGTCGGGCGCCTCGGCTCGTTCGGCTGGATGACGGCGTGCGCCGCGGCGGCGGCCGTACTGGAGCCGGCGCTGGCGCTGCCGTTCTCTCCCGTCCCGATGCTCGCCGCCGCGTTCGTGCTCGGCCTGACCACCCAGGGCGCGAAGATCTCGACGGACACGGTGGTGCAGACGTCGGTGGACGACGCGTACCGAGGTCGGGTCTTCTCCCTCTATGACGTCCTGTTCAACGTCGCCTTCGTGGGCGCGGCCGGGGTCGCCGCACTGATACTGCCGCCGGACGGCCGCTCGGCAGTGCTCGTACTCGGGGTGGCGGCGCTGTACGCGTGCACCGCGGCGGGGCTGTTCCGCTGGAAGAAGCGCGCGGCGAAGTACGGGTAGCGCGGAGAGCACACGCGAAGGGGGCGATGTTTCACGTGAAACATCGCCCCCTGTGTCGCCGTCCACCGATCGATGTTTCACGTGAAACATCGACCACCGGACTCCGCCCGCCGCCCCGGGCTCAGTTCTGTGAAGCCCACCATTCCTTCAGCGCGCTCACCGCTTCGTCACGCCCCATCGGTCCGTTCTCCAGCCGCAGCTCCAGCAGGAACTTGTACGCGGCCCCGATCACCGGCCCCGGACCGACACCCAGCGTCTCCATGATCTGGTTGCCGTCCAGGTCGGGCCGGATGGAGTCCAGCTCCTCCTGCTCCTGCAACTGCGCGATTCGCTCCTCAAGACCGTCGTAGGCCCGCGAGAGTGCCATCGCCTTGCGCTTGTTGCGGGTGGTGCAGTCCGAGCGGGTCAGCTTGTGGAGCCGGTCCAGCAGCGGGCCGGCGTCGCGTACGTACCGCCGCACCGCCGAGTCGGTCCACTCACCCGTGCCGTAGCCGTGGAAGCGCAGATGCAGCTCCACCAGTCGCGAGACGTCCTTCACCAGCTCGTTGGAGTACTTGAGCTCGGTCATCCGCTTCTTGGTCAGCTTCGCCCCCACCACCTCGTGGTGATGGAAGGAGACCCCGCCGTCCTTCTCGAACCGCCGCGTCCGGGGCTTGCCGATGTCATGGAGCAGCGCGGCCAGCCGCAGCACCAGGTCCGGCCCGTTCTCCTCCAGGTCGACGGCCTGCTCCAGGACGGTCAGCGAGTGCTCGTACACGTCCTTGTGCCGGTGGTGCTCGTCACTCTCCAGCCGCAGCGCGGGCAGCTCGGGCAGCACGCGCTCCGCGAGTCCGGTGTCCACCAGCAGCGCCAGGCCCTTGCGCGGGTGGCCGGAGAGGATCAGTTTGTTCAGCTCCTCCCGTACCCGCTCGGCCGAGACGATCTCGATGCGCTCCGCCATGGCCTTCATGGCGGCGACGACGTCGGGGGCGACCTCGAAGTCCAGCTGTGCGGCGAAGCGCGCGGCCCTGAGCATGCGCAGCGGATCGTCGGAGAAGGACGCCTCGGGGGTGCCGGGCGTGCGCAGCACACCGGCCGCGAGGTCCTGGAGACCACCGTGCGGGTCGATGAACTCCTTCTGCGGCAGCGCGACCGCCATCGCGTTGACGGTGAAGTCCCGGCGCACGAGATCGTCCTCGATGGAGTCCCCGTACGACACCTCGGGCTTGCGCGACGTGCGGTCGTAGGCCTCGGAGCGGTAGGTCGTGACCTCGATCTGGAAGTCCTGCCGGTCGTCGCCGACCCGGCCCTCCTTCTGGACGCCGACCGTGCCGAAGGCGATGCCGACCTCCCAGACGGAGTCCGCCCAGGGCCGGACGATCTTCAGTACGTCGTCGGGCCTGGCGTCGGTCGTGAAGTCGAGGTCGTTGCCGAGGCGACCGAGGAGGGCGTCCCTCACGGAGCCTCCGACCAGGGCGAGGGTGAAGCCCGCCTCCTGGAATCGGCGCGCGAGGTCGTCGGCGACAGGGGACACCCGCAGCAGTTCGCTGACCGCGCGGCGCTGCACCTGACTCAGTGCAAGGGGAGTCTCTTCGTTGGCGTTCGGCACAACAGAAAAGGGTACGTGCCCCGGCCGACCCCGGCGTCCGGGTTTCCGGAGCGCCGGTTTCCACCACCCGTGAGATTCTTCCGATCATGAAGGTCGGTCCCCGGCACTTCGTCACAGCGCACATCGTTACCATGCGTGGACGCACAATCGACGACTATTGACGACGACCATTGACGACAAGGGACGGGCGGGCGCGTGGCCGAGGCGGCAGACATCCAGGGGATGAAGCACTCTCCTGCCCGCCGATGGCTGGGGCGCACCGCCGCCACGGCCGCAGGGGTGCCGCTCCTGGCCGGGCTGCTGGGGGGTCTCGCCGCGCCGCAGGCGGCCGCGGCCGACTCGGCCGCCTCGTCCCTCTCCACGGCCACCACAGGGGCCGTCAAGGGCTCTCCGGCGAGCGCCGCCGCCCAGCCGTCCGGTCCGAACACCGTCTCCGTCGCGCTCGACACCCTGGCGCCCAGCGCGCCCACCAAGGGTGACACCCTCACGATCTCCGGCACGGTGACCAACAAGAGCAAGAAGACGGTCACCGACGCCCGGGTCGATCTCCGGGTGGGCCCGCAGCTCACCGGCCGCACCGCCATCGACGACGCCGTCGAGCGCTCCAACGACACCACGTACGACCCGCTGCCGGTGGGCGGCAAGTACAAGGTCGAGTTCGAGAAGCTCGCCTCGGGCATCAGCTACGACTTCGCCCTGTCGGTACCGGTGAGCAAGCTCGGCCTCGGGGCCGACGGCGTCTACCAGCTCGGTGTGACGCTCACGGGCCGGACGGCGGCCGAACCGTACGACCACACCCTCGGCGTCCGCCGCACGTTCCTGCCGTGGCAGCCGGACCCGGTGGACAAGAAGACCAAGTTCACCTACCTCTGGCCGCTGATCTCCACGTCGCACGTCTCCGCCGAGACCGGCTCGGACGACCAGCAGACCCCGGTCTTCGAGAACGACGACCTGGCCCAGGAGCTGGCCCCCGGCGGCCGGCTGGAGCAGCTCGTCTCGCTCGGCGGTCAGCTCCCCGTCACCTGGGTCGTCGACCCGGACCTCCTCGCCACCGTCGAGGCGATGACCGACCCCTACCGGGTCCGTGAAGGCAAATCCACGGTCGCGGGCAAGAACCAGCTCGTGGCCAGGACGTGGCTCAACTCTCTGGAGAAGGCCGTCCAGGACAACGGCAACATCGTCGCGCTGCCCTTCGGCGACCCCGACCTGGCGTCGCTGGCCCACGGCGGCGAGAACGTCTCCGGCACCCTCGGCCATCTCCAGAGCTCCAGCGAGGTGGCCGGGAAGACCGTGGAGACCATCCTTCATGTGCCGCCCGCCACCGACTTCGCGTGGCCCGCGGACGGCGCGGTCGACCCGTCGATCGTCGATGTGGCGACCTCCGCGGGCGCCGACAAGGTGATCTCGCGCAGCGACAGCATCCAGGACAACCTGCCGTACACGGCGAGCGCGGCCCGGCCCATCGGCGGCGGCACGACGGCCGTGGTCAGCGACACCCGGCTGTCCACCGCCTTCCAGGGCGATGTGACCAAGGCGGGCAGTTCCACGCTCGCGGTCCAGAAGTTCCTCGCCCAGTCGCTGGCCGTGAATCTCCAGGACCCCTCGAAGCAGCGCGACATCGTGGTCGCCCCGCAGCGCACTCCCTCGGCCAGCCAGGCGCAGTCCATGGCCCGTGCCCTCCAGGGTCTGGACGGAGGGCGCTGGACCCAGCCTTCCGACCTGGTCGCCGCCGCCGCCGCGAAACCGGACACCAACGCCACCACCAAGGTGCCCGGCCCGACGCGGTATCCGGACAAGCTCCGTGACCAGGAACTCCCCGCGTCCGCGTTCGAGGAGCTCAAGGGGATGGGGGAGCGGCTCGGGAAGTTCAAGGCCATCCTCACCCTCCCCGACCGGGTGGCGACCCCCTTCGCCAACGCCGTGAACAGGGCGGTCTCCATGTCCTGGCGGGGCAACGCCAAGGGCGCCGACCAGTACCGCGACTCGGTGAACCGCTATCTGACGAGCCTCTCCAGCGAGGTCCAGCTCATCCAGAAGTCCGAGCTGACCCTGTCCGGACGCAGCGCGACCATCCCGGTGACGGTCCAGAACCAGCTCCTGCAGGGCGTCGACAACCTCGTCCTGCGTCTCCAGTCCACGAACGCGACGCGTCTGAAGCTGGACGACGGCAGCGCCGTCACCGAGCAGCCGATCAAGATCGACGGCGGACACACCCAGGTGGTGAAGTTCACCGGCGCGGCCAACGCCAACGGCCCGGTGGAGCTGACGGCGCAGCTCTACACGACCGACAACCGGCCGTACGGCAGCCCCATGACGTTCCAGGTCAGGGTCTCCGAGCTGACTCCCACCGTGATGCTCGTCATCGCCGGCGGTGTGCTGATGCTCGTCCTGGCGGGGGTCAAGATGTACAGCCAGCGCAAGCGGGCGGTGGCGGCGAAGGCGGCGGAGGACAAGGCCGCCGCCGACGCCGGTGCGGATGCCGACGGCGACACCGGGGGCGGCAGCGCCGACGACGGTGACTCCCCCGGCCGCCCCGACAACGGCACCGAAGGCGACGCGTCCCCTGCCCCGGATCCCGCCGCCCCGGACCCCTCCCCGGATTCCGCAGCGGCGTCCCCCGGGCCGTCCGCGACGGCCTCCGCCGCGCCGGAGACTCCGGGCGACCTCGACGGCGCCGGATCTGGGCAGCCGAGTGACCCTGCCCCGGACACCCGTCCGGAAAGCGGGGACCCGTCGGGCAAGGGTGAGAAAGTGGACCGTTGAGCGATGTCGTGGCCGGTCGGCCGGAAACGATGAGGTGGGGTAACGATGAACGCGCCGTACGACGGTGACCGCGGGCAGGGTGCTGGCGGCGATCCGGCAGGGCATGTTCCGCCCCAGCCACCCGCCGCCGATCCCAACGCCCCCGCGCCCGACCCCGCACGGGATCCGTACGCCCAGAGCCCGTACGCCCCGCCTCCGCGCACCGACGACCAGTACGCCCGGCCCCCGTACGGCCAGGACCAGTACCCCCAGGGCGCCTACCCACCGGATCCGTACGCCCAGGACCCCTACCGCCCGCAGGGCCCGGTGTCCGAGGCACATCCGCCGCCTCCCGGCGCGTACCCGGAGACGATGCCGCTCTACCAGCAGCCGCCCGCGCAGCAGTACGCGCCCGATCCGCGCGTCTGGGCCCAGCCCCCGCCGCCCGAGCCCGACGGGCCGTCACACGGTCTGCCGTACGGCGACGACGCGAGGACCACACAGTTCACGGGCGTCGACGAGCTCGTCACCCGGGCACGCACGGACGAGCCTGAGCCCGACGCGTTCGCGCATCTCTTCCGCGACCAGGAGGGGATGGGCCGGCCCGTGGCCGCCGCGCCCGAAGCGGCTCCGGCGCCACCGCCCGCGAAGAAGTCCGGCGGGCGGGCCTCCGGACTGCTGAAGTCCAGCGCGGTGATGGCGGCGGGCACGCTCGTCTCCCGGCTCACCGGCTTCGTACGCTCCGCACTGATCGTGGCCGCGCTCGGCGCCGCCACCCTCGGCGACACCTTCCAGCTCGCCATCACCCTGCCGACGATGATCTACATCCTGACCATCGGCGGCGGCCTCAACTCCGTCTTCGTCCCCCAGCTCATCCGCGCGATGAAGGACGACGAGGACGGCGGCGAGGCGTACGCGAACCGCCTGCTGACCCTGGTCGTCGTCATCCTCGGCTCGCTGACCGCGCTCTCGGTGTTCGCCGCCCCGGTGCTGGTCCGCCTCATGTCGGTGAGCATCGCGGACAACCCGGCGGCCAACGACGTCGCCGTCGTCTTCGTGCGCTACTGCCTGATCACCATCTTCTTCATGGGCGTGCACGTGGTGATGGGGCAGATCCTCAACGCCCGCGGCAGGTTCGGCGCGATGATGTGGACCCCGGTCCTCAACAACATCATCATCATCGCCACCCTCGTCATGTTCATCTGGGTGTACGGCACGGCCGAGGACTCCGGGATGACGGTCGCCTCCATCCCGCCCGAGGCGGAGCGTCTGCTCGGCGTCGGCGTGGTGCTCGGCCTCACCGTCCAGGCCCTGGCGATGATCCCCTACCTCCGGGAGACCGGCTTCCGGATCCGGCTGCGCTTCGACTGGCGTGGCCACGGCCTCGGCAAGGCCGCCAAACTCGCCAAGTGGACCGTGCTGTTCGTCCTCGCCAACCAGGCCGGCGTGCTGGTCGTCTCCCAGCTCTCCACGGCGGCGGGCGTCGACTCGGGCACCCAGGGCGCGGGTTACATCGCCTACTCCAACGCCCAGCTGATCTGGGGCATGCCGCAGGCCATCATCACCGTCTCGGTCATGGCCGCACTGCTGCCGAGGCTCTCGCGCTCCGCGCACGACGGCGACACCGGGGCCGTACGCGACGACATCTCGCAGGGCCTGCGCAACTCGGCCGTCGCGATCGTCCCGGTCGCCTTCAGCTTCGTCGCTCTCGGCATCCCGATGTGCACGCTGATCTTCGGCTCGTCCGGCATCGAATCGGCGCGCTCCATGGGCTACATGCTGATGGCCTTCGGCCTCGGTCTGATCCCGTTCTCCGTGCAGTACGTGGTGCTCCGTGCCTTCTACGCCTACGAGGACACCCGAACCCCCTTCTACAACACGGTCATCGTGGCCGTCGTGAACGCAGCCGCCTCCGCCGTCTGCTTCCTCGTCCTGCCCTCCCGCTGGGCCGTCGTGGGCATGGCCGCCTCGTACGGCCTCGCCTACGCCGTCGGTGTGGGCATCGCCTGGCGCAGGCTCAAGAAGCGTCTGGGCGGCGATCTGGACGGCTCGCACGTGTTGCGTACGTACGCGCGACTCTGCCTGGCGTCCGTCCCCGGAACGATCGCCGCCGGCTCGGTCGGCTATCTCGTGCTCGACAGGCTCGGCAGTGAGGTCCTGGGCTCGTTCACCGCATTGGCGGTCGGCGGCATCGTCCTCTTGGCCTGCTTCTTCGTCGTCGCGCGGAAGCTGCGTATCGAGGAGATGAACGCCTTGGTGGGCATGGTCCGGGGCCGTCTCGGACGCTAGGTCCCGGGGCCGAGCACAACCATCGTCGACCGCCGTGTGTCGTGCATAGCGTCCGACTGTGGGCACAATTGGCGTGGCTGTTGGACAGTGCGCAACGGATGGGGAGGCAGGAGCGACGGTGGCGGAACGGAGCACGTCCGCCGTCGAGGTGGCCGACAACAGCGGTGACGAACCGCCGGCCGCCCAGACGGACGAGGCCACCACCGACGGGGTGGCCGACGCGGTGGCGAAAGCCCAGAAGACAGAGGACTCCGCGGCTGAGACCGAGGAGTCGGAGTCCGCGAAGCCGGGCTCCCGGGACAAGAACCCGGCGAAGCCGAAGGGCACGGAGCGGCAGAAGGCCGCACCGTCCGTGGCGGCACCCGAACTCCACAGCGGCCACAAGCTCGCCAGACGCTACCGGCTCGAAGAGTGCGTCACCCGTCTGGACGGATTCAGCAGCTGGCGCGCGGTCGACGAGAAGCTGCGCCGTGCGGTGGGCGTGCATCTCCTGCCCGCCGACCACCCCCGGGCCCGCTCCGTGCTGGCGGCGGCCCGCTCCTCCGCCCTCCTCGGCGACCCGCGCTTCGTCCAGGTCCTCGACGCCGTCGAGGAGAACGACCTCGTCTACGTCGTCCACGAGTGGCTGCCGGACGCGACGGAACTCACCGCGATCCTCGCCGCCGGCCCCATGGAGGCCCACGACGCCTACCAGCTCGTCAGCCAGGTCTCCCAGGCGATGGCCGCGGCGCACCGCGAGGGACTGGCCCATCTGAAGCTGACCCCCGGAGCCGTCCTGCGCAGCTCCACCGGCCAGTACCGGATCCGCGGCCTCGCGGTGAACGCCGCCCTGCGCGGCATCAGCGCGGAACGCCCCCAGCGCACGGACACCGAGGCGATCGGGGCGCTGCTGTACGCGGCACTGACCCAGCGCTGGCCGTACGAGACGGACGCGTACGGGCTCGCGGGGCTGCCCAAGGGTGTCGGTCTGATCGCCCCCGACCAGGTACGGGCGGGGGTCCACCGCGGTCTGTCCGAGCTCGCCATGCGCGCGCTGGTCAACGAGGGCGCCACCGCCTCGCGCCAGGACCCGCCCTGCACCACCCCGGACGAGCTGGCCAAGGCCGTCGCCGGGATGCCGCGCGTCCGCCCTCCCGAGCCCACGTTCGCCGCGCCGCCCGAGTACCAGCGCACCACCTATCAGCAGGGCTCGTACGCGCGCCCCGTGACTCCCGTCGGGCAGCCGGTCGCGCGGCCCGTACCCGTCCCGCCGCCGCCCCTCCAGAGCCGTACCGGCAAGGCGCTGAAGTGGACGGTCTCCGCGCTTCTCATCGCCGCGCTGGGACTGGCCAGTTGGCAGGTCGCCGACCACATGCTCAATCGCAAGAGTTCCGACGAGACGACACAGTCGCAGTCGGTGGACGGCGACCAGGAGAAGCCCGCGCCACGGACCCCGAAGAATCTGAAGATCGCCGAGACCGGGGTGTTCGCGCCCAACGGGGACGGTGTGAAGGCGGGGGAGGTCCATCTGGCGACGGACGGCGACACCGGCACGGCCTGGATCACCCCGAAGTACTCCGGCTACGCGAACTTCGGCAATCTGCCCAACCGCCGGCAGGGCAGCGGGATAGTCGTCGATCTCGGCAGCGTGCAGGATGTGTACGGCGTCGATGTGGCCATGTACCGGGGCGGTCAGAAGGCCGAGGTCCTCGCCGCGGGCGAGAGCGCCTCCTCGCCCGTCGGCCTGTCGGACTTCCCTCAGCGCATCGCCGAACTGGGGCAGACCGGCAGCAATCTCAAGGCCGCCCTGGACAAGCCCGTGAGAACGCGGTACGTACTGATCCACATCACGGAACTGGCCCCGGACGGATCCGCCGACCAGTTCCGGGGCGGAATCTCGGAGATCAAGGTCATAGGCTGATCCTGCGGACCAGGGGAGGGGCTCACCGTTGGAAGACGCCACACTCGGCGGCGTGAACGACCAGGATCTCCTGGCACGCCACGTCGCGGGGGATCCCGACGCCTTCGGTGAGCTCGTACGACGCCACCGCGACCGCCTGTGGGCCGTGGCGCTGCGCACTCTGGGAGACCGCGAGGAAGCCGCCGACGCCGTGCAGGACGCGCTCGTGTCCGCCTTCCGCGCGGCTCACACCTTCCGTGGCCAGTCCGCCGTCACGACCTGGCTGCACCGCATCACCGTCAACGCCTGCCTCGACCGGGCGAGGAAAGCCGCCTCCCGCAAGACGTCTCCCGTGGACGACACGGAGCGCCTTGAGCAGCTGCTAGAACCAGAGGAGTCCGCCGAGGCCCCCGCCGAGCGCCAGGACCTCCACCGCCAGCTTCTCGCCGCCCTCGCCAAGCTGCCCGCCGACCAGCGGGCCGCCCTGGTCCTGGTCGACATGCAGGGGTACCCCGTGGCGGAGGCCGCCCAGGTCCTCGGCGTACCCGTCGGGACCATAAAGAGCCGCTGCGCACGCGGCCGGGCGAGACTGCTGCCGATGCTCACCCATCTCCGGGAGTACACCGGAGGAACGAGCGAGACCCACAGTACGGGCGCGAGAGCCCTCCTCGGACCACAGAGGAACCGGACGGCGGGCACATCCGTCCAACCGGAGCCGGGACCAGAGGACAGAGGACCGGACACAGGGCTGGACACCGGACCAGACGCGGGACCACAGGGTCCTGCCGCCGTGAAGGGAGGAGGTGGGCGAGCGTGACGACCACGACGGGCACGACCGAGCACCCCGACGTCTCGGAGATCTCCGACCTCACGGAAGGCCTCCTCTCCCCCGCGCGGAGCACCGAGGTGCGCGAGCACTTGGACGGCTGCGCGCTCTGCGCCGCTGTGCACGAGTCGCTGGAGGAGATCCGCGGCCTGCTGGGTTCACTGCCCGGCCCGCCGCGGATGCCCGCCGACGTGGCCGCGCGGGTCGACGTCGCGCTGGCCGCCGAGGCGCTACTGAACGCGACCGCCGATGTTTCACGTGAAACATCGCGCACCACCGAAACCACCACCGAAACCACCACCGAAACCACCACCGACAGCAACGCCGACACCGCCTCACACGAGCCGGAGCGGGACTCCGCGCCCGAGCGAGAGGCAGAGCCCGCCCCCACGGCGGTCACGCCCGGCGCCACCGCGCCCGGTGCGACCGCCCCCGACGCTCCCCGGGCGGACCGCCCCGCCGGACGCCCACGGGCGGCCACCGGCCCCGGTCGCACCCGCCGACTGCGCCGCCGTCGCGGCGCGATCCTCGGTGCAGTGTTCGGAACGGCCGCGATCGGCGTGAGCGTCCTGCTGTTCCAGACGGCATCGTCCAACGGCGGCGGTGACTACAAGGCAGACGCGGGAGCGAGCCAGGCCGACAGCAGCGGAGACGTTTTCTCCGGCACCGGGATCCAGGACAAGGTCCACTCCCTCCTCGCCTCCACCCCCGCCAGCGGTATGCCTCAGATGGCGGACGGCGGGACCGAGGGCGAGAACTCCACCAAGGAAGGGACCACGGCCTCACCGAGGGCCCTGGCCCAGCTGCCGCCCTGTGTCCAGCAGGCGACGGGCCGTACGGATTCGCCGCTCGCCGCCGAGAAGGGCACGTACAACGGCGTCGAAGCCTTCCTCGTCGTGCTCTCGGATCCCGTCGACGGCAGCGTCGTGCGGGCCTACGTCATCGATGCCGCCTGCGTCGATGTCACCCCGCACGTCAAGGGTGACCTCCTGCTCACGAAGACCTATCCCCGCCACTGACACACTGCCCCGCGTCGCCGGGACCTCGTGGGAATGCGAGGCCCGTAGGATCCGTTGGGTGGGGTGAGAGTCTGAACCGCCCCCGTTGGCAGTAGCAGGCAGTCTGCAGAGACGAGGAAGAAACCCGTGAGCGACGTCCGTAATGTGATCATCATCGGCTCTGGGCCGGCCGGCTACACGGCCGCGCTGTACACCGCACGTGCGTCGCTGCATCCCCTCGTGTTCGAGGGTGCTGTCACGGCGGGTGGCGCGCTGATGAACACCACCGATGTGGAGAACTTCCCCGGCTTCCGCGACGGCATCATGGGTCCCGATCTGATGGACAACATGCGGGCGCAGGCCGAGCGGTTCGGCGCCGAGCTCGTACCGGACGACATCATCTCCGTCGATCTGGCGGGGGAGGTCAAGACGGTCACCGACACGGCGGGCACCGTCCACCGCGCCAAGGCCGTGATCGTCACGACCGGCTCGCAGCACCGCAAGCTCGGGCTGCCCCGCGAGGACGCCCTCTCCGGACGCGGTGTCTCCTGGTGTGCCACGTGTGACGGGTTCTTCTTCAAGGACCAGGACATCGCCGTGATCGGCGGCGGCGACACCGCGATGGAGGAGGCCACCTTCCTCTCCCGGTTCGCCAAGTCGGTCACGATCGTCCACCGCCGTGACACCCTGCGGGCCTCCAAGGCCATGCAGGACCGGGCCTTCGCCGACCCGAAGATCCGGTTCGCCTGGGACAGCGCGGTCGAGGAGATCCACGGCGAGCAGAAGCTCTCCGGTCTGACCCTGCGCAACACCAAGAGCGGTGAGACGTCGGAGCTTGCGGTGACCGGGCTGTTCATCGCCGTGGGCCACGACCCGCGCACCGAGCTCTTCAAGGGCCAGCTCGACCTCGACGGCGAGGGTTACCTCACGGTCGACGCGCCCTCGACGCGCACCAACCTCACGGGTGTCTTCGCCGCCGGCGACGTCGTCGACCACACCTACCGTCAGGCGATCACCGCCGCGGGCACCGGTTGTTCCGCGGCCCTCGACGCCGAGCGCTTCCTCTCCGCGCTCGCCGACGGCGAGAAGGCCGCCGAGCCGGAGAAGACCGCGTCCGTCTGACCGTCCATACCGATCCACACCCCACGAAGTTAAGGAGGCCGCCGTGGCCGGCGACCTGAAGCATGTGACCGACGCCTCGTTCGAGGAGGACGTCCTCAAGAGCGACAAGCCCGTACTGGTGGACTTCTGGGCCGCCTGGTGCGGACCGTGCCGCCAGATCGCTCCGTCGCTCGAAGCCATCGCGGCCGAGCACGGGGACAAGATCGAGGTCGTCAAGCTCAACATCGACGAGAACCCCGCCACCGCAGCCAAGTACGGGGTCATGTCCATCCCGACGCTGAACGTCTACCAGAACGGCGAGGTCGCCAAGACCATCGTCGGCGCCAAGCCCAAGGCCGCCATCGTGCGCGACCTGGAGGGCTTCATCGGCGAAGGCTCGTCGGTGGGCAAGTAACACCACGCGCGGCACACAACGCGGCGCGATGTTTCACGTGAAACGGGCCCGTCCCCTCTCTCAGGGGGACGGGCCCTTTCATGTCTGATCCAAGGGATCACAACGGCCTGAGCGCAGGGTCCTTCTGGACCGCTCCCAGCAGCCTGTCCAGCGCGTGCTCGACGTCTTCCTTCCAGGAGAGCGTCGTCCGCAGATCAAGTCTGAGCCGTGGGTACGTCAGATGCGTCCTCACGGTCTTGAAGCCCACCGCCAGCAGATGGTCCGCCGGCAGCACGCACGCCGACTCCTTCCAGCGCGCGTCCCCGAACGCCTCGATCGCCTTGAACTCACGTCGCAGCAGATCCTTCGCGACGGTCTGCACCATCACCCGGCCGAGTCCCTGCCCCCGATAGCCCGGCATGATCCAGCCGGTCATCAGCTGTACGGCGTCGGGGGAGACCGGACTCGTCGGAAACGCCGTGGCGCGGGGCACGTACGCCGGAGGCGCGTACAGAACGAAGCCGACGGGCACGTCGTCCACATAGACCAACCGGCCGCACGACCCCCACTCCAGCAGGACGGCCGAGATCCAGGCTTCCTTCTCCTGCCGGGCCCGGCCGGCTCCTACCGCCGCTTCTCCCCTGACCGGATCAAGCTCCCAGAAGACGCACTCCCTGCACCGTTCGGGGAGGTCGGGAAGGTTGTCCAGCGTGAGCGGTACGAGCCGACGCCCCATCGAGGCAGTTCCTCACTTCCTACGCCTGCCGCGCCACGAGCCGCGGACAGAGCGCTGCGCTCCCGAAGCAGGCTGCCGACGAAGCCGCCGACGACCCCCAGACCGAGTCCAGCAGACACCAGTCGGCTGCGGCTCCCCAATTGCATGGCCCCGCCCTTCCTCTGTGGTGGATCAAGGTGGATGCGCCATACCAGAACGCATCGTATCCACCCAGAGGTGCCTCGCACACCGGGAGACGGCAAAGGGCGGGCCCGTGTTCCGGTACGCACCGGACAAGGCCCGCCCTGATGGCGGTACGCCGAACGTCAGCGCTCGTCCGGCTCCAGTCCGGTCGACCGGTCCGGGCCGTCCACGCCGTCGGTGTCGTCCTCTTCCGAATCGTCGAGTCCCCGCTCCAGTACCCGCCCCTCACCCGGAGCGAGTGTGCCGAGGATGCGCTCCAGATCGACCAGCGAGGCGAACTCGACGGTGATCTTCCCCTTCCTCTGACCGAGGTCGACCTTCACCCGGGTCTCGAAGCGGTCCGACAGGCGGGAGGCCAGATCGTTCAGCGCAGGCGACGGCAGGGCTCCGGCCCGCGGGCCCTTCTGCCGGGCGGCGCTCTTCGGCCGCGACCCCATGAGGGTCACGATCTCCTCGACGGCACGCACCGAAAGCCCCTCGGCCACGATGCGGTGGGCGAGCCTGTCCTGCTCGTCGGAGTCGTCCACCGAGAGCAGCGCCCTGGCGTGCCCGGCCGACAGCACTCCGGCCGCGACCCTGCGCTGTACGGGAAGGGAGAGCCGCAGCAGCCGCAGCGTGTTGGAGACCTGCGGGCGCGAGCGCCCGATCCGGTCGGCCAGCTGATCGTGCGTGCAGTGGAAGTCCTTGAGCAACTGGTCGTAGGCCATGGCCTCTTCCAGCGGATTCAGCTGTGCGCGGTGCAGGTTCTCCAGGAGCGCGTCCAGGAGCAGCTTCTCGTCCTCGGTGGCCCGGACGATCGCCGGGATGGCCTCCAGACCGGCTTCCCGGCAGGCCCTCCAGCGCCGCTCGCCCATGATGAGCTCGAAGCGCTCCGGCCCCAACTGCCGTACGACGATGGGCTGGAGCAGTCCCACCTCCTTGATGGAGGTGACCAGTTCGGCGAGAGCGTCCTCGTCGAACACCTCTCGGGGCTGCCGGGGGTTCGGCGTGATGTAGTCCATCGGTACTTCGGCGAAGTACACGCCTTCCGGCGGAGCCACCTCGGCCGGGGCCGGAGTGTCCTGGGCGGGAATCTCCGCTGCCGTCGGCGCGGCCGACTGCGGCAGCGTCGCCACCTTGGCGGCGGCGATACCCCGCTCCGCCGTCATCACCGATGCGGATCCCGAGGAGGGAGCGTCCCCGGCGGACGACGCCTGCTTCTCCTGTGGAGCAGGGGGGATCAGCGCATTGAGCCCGCGTCCCAAACCTCTACGTCGGTCGCTCACTGCGTCCCCTCCGAAATGCTCTGCTGACTGTTGCCGATTGCGTGGGCATGCTTGACGTCATAGCTCATGCCGACCCCACGCAGGGCGATTTCACGAGCGGCCTCGAGGTACGACAAGGAGCCGCTGGAACCCGGATCATAGGTCAGTACCGTCTGCCCGTAGCTCGGTGCCTCCGAGATGCGCACCGACCGGGGGATGCTCGTCCGCAGCACCTCCTCACCGAAGTGGCCGCGGACCTCGTCCGCCACCTGGGAGGCGAGCCGGGTCCGGCCGTCGTACATGGTGAGCAGAATCGTGGACACGTGAAGGGTCGGGTTCAGATGCGCCCGCACCAGGTCCACGTTGCGGATCAACTGCCCCAGTCCTTCGAGCGCGTAGTACTCGCACTGGATGGGGATCAGCACCTCGGCGCCGGCGACCAGCGCGTTGACGGTCAGCAGACCGAGCGAGGGCGGACAGTCGATCAGGATGTAGTCCAGCGGCTGCTCGTACGCCTCGATCGCCCGCTGAAGGCGGCTCTCCCGCGCGACCAGCGACACCAGCTCGATCTCCGCACCGGCGAGGTCGATGGTGGCGGGCGCGCAGAAGAGACCTTCGACGTCCACGACGGGCTGGACCACCTCGGAGAGCGGCTTGCTCTCCACCAGGACGTCGTAGATGGAGGGGACTTCGGCGTGATGGTCGATCCCGAGCGCCGTGGAGGCGTTGCCCTGTGGATCGAGGTCGACCACCAGGACTCGCGCACCGTGGAGCGCGAGCGAGGCGGCGAGGTTGACGGTGGTCGTGGTCTTGCCGACGCCGCCCTTCTGGTTGGCGACAACCATGACCCGCGTCTGCTCGGGGCGTGGCAGGCCCTCACCGGCGCGACCCAGTGCCTCCACGGCCAGCTGGGCTGCACGGCCGATGGGGGTGTCGTCCATCGGGGGCGGCGATGTTTCACGTGAAACATCGCCGCCCGACGACTCGGAACGGGGGCCGGGGACCGGATCGGTCATCGGTCCCGCGATGTTGGCGTCGGACCGCAAGGATTCACTCTCCTCGACTTCAGGCTCGCAATGGGAAGAGCCTGCCATGCTTTCGGGGTCATGAACCAGCGAGGCCCGTGGTTCTGTGGATGAATCCATATCTGTGGCCAACCCTGTACCCCTTACGAGGGGTTTCTTGCCCCGCGGTGCGGGAGCGGCGCGACCTCGGCCGATGATGCCCTGCAGCAGTGAGCGACGTTTCACGTGAAACACGATGCACTCGCCGCAGGGCTGGACCGTCACGACACTCCGCAGTGGATGGTCATGGCTGCTTCGATGGAGCATCACCGGCCGCCCGCACCGGCGATGGTCCAGACATCACCGGCGGCGGCGCACCCGGTCCGCTCGGGCGGCCTTGGCGCGCTTGGCGGCGAACCGCACCCCGCCGGGGCTCTCCCCGACCTCTGCCCGCACCACCGTGGCGGGCGGATCCACCAGGCCCTCACCGACCCGCAGCACCGAGGACTCGATCACACCGAGCTTACTCAGGGCCGACCGGGCGCCCTTCAGCTCCTCTTCGGCCGTGTCCCCCTTGAGCGCCAGCATCTCTCCGTACGGGCGCAGCAGCGGTACGCCCCAGCCGGCCAGCCGGTCCAGCGGTGCCACGGCGCGGGCCGTCACCACATGGACGGGCTGGAGGCTGCCGAGGACTTCCTCGGCACGCCCACGTACCACCGTCACATGGTCCAGGCCCAGCAGCTCGACCACTTCCTGGAGGAAGTTCGTCCGCCGCAGCAGCGGCTCCAGCAGGGTGATCCGCAGATCCGGGCGCACCAGCGCCAGCGGGATCCCCGGCAGCCCCGCGCCCGAGCCGACATCACAGACGCTCACGCCCTCGGGCACGACCTCGGAGAGCACCGCACAGTTCATCAGATGCCGCTCCCAGAGCCGCGGCACCTCGCGCGGCCCGATGAGGCCGCGGGTGACCCCCGCGTCGGCGAGGAGCTCCGCGTACCGGACGGCCGCCGGGAAGGCCTCGCCGAACACCGTCCTCGCCTCTTCCGGCGCGGGGGGAAGCTCTCCTGCTTCCGTCACGGGAACCGTCCTTCCGTTCTGAACCACCGGACCGTGGCTCATGGTCACTGTCTCGCTGACAAAGTTCGGCCCCGCCTGTGGACAGACGGGGCCGAGAACCGAGAGAACGCTCAGGCAGGGAGCACGACGACGAAGCGCTGCGGCTCCTCGCCCTCGGACTCACTGCGCAGTCCGGCCGTCGCCACGGCGTCGTGCACGACCTTGCGCTCGAAAGGCGTCATGGGGTTCAGCTTCACCGGCTCACCGGTGCTCTTCACCTCGTCGGCCGTCTTGGCGCCCAGCTCGGCGAGCTCCGTGCGCTTCTTCGCCCGGAAGCCGCCGATGTCCAGCATGAGCCGGCTGCGGTCGCCGGTCTCCCGGTGGACCGCAAGCCGCGTCAGCTCCTGAAGGGCTTCGAGCACCTCGCCGTCCCGTCCGACGAGCTTCTGGAGATCACGGCCGCTCACATCGCTGATGATCGAGACCGCGGCCCGGTCGGCCTCGACGTCCATGTCGATGTCGCCGTCCAGGTCGGCGATGTCGAGCAGACCTTCGAGGTAGTCGGCCGCGATCTCCCCTTCCTGCTCAAGACGGGTGAGGGTGTCGCTGCCCTCGGCGGCGGCGGAGATGGTGCCTTCCGACACGGATGGACTCCTTCTTACTACGGGCCTGCTACAGGCTGGCTACGGGCTTCTGGGCGCTGCGCTTACTTCTTGGTCGGATGCTTGGGCCGCTGCTGGCCCTTGCGCGGCCCGGACTTCGCCCGTGCGGCCCCGTTACCGGTCTTGCGCGCCGGCTTGGGCTGGCCGTCCTGTGGCTCGTCCTTCTTCTGCAACGACGTCTTCGGCGCCTCGTCGGTGGCGTCGGAAGGCTTCGCTCCCGAGACCTTGGCCGCTGTCGGCTGACCGCCGGCCTGCCGCTTCGACTTGGGCTGGCGCTTGGGCTGCTGGCGCTTCGTCGCGTGCGACTCGCCCTCGGGCAGCGCCTCGCCCTTGATCACGGTGCCGTCGGCCTGTGCGACAAGACCGCTCTTCGACAGGCTGTTGATGAACTTACGCTCATTGTCGTTGCGGTCGGGGCCCTTGGCCACGATCGCCGAGACGATGTTGCGCCTGCGCTTCGAGCGGACCTCGTTGTGCGTGGTGATGCCCTTGAGCAGCCGCTGGAGGTACTGGTCCTGGGCCTTGCTGCCCGGAGTCGGGTTCTGGTTGATCACGTACATCTGCTGGCCCATGGTCCACACGTTGGTGGTCAGCCAGTAGACGAGGACACCGACGGGGAAGTTGATGCCCATGACCATGAAGATCACGGGGAAGATGTACATCAGCATCTTCTGCTGCTGCATGTACGGCGTCTTGACCGTCAGGTCGACGTTCTTCGTCATCAGCTGGCGCTGCGTGTAGAACTGCGACGCCGACATCAGGACGATCATGACCGCGGTGACGACGCGTACGGAGGTCAGCGTCGCGTCCAGGGTGGCGACCTTGTCGGCGCTGTCCGTGAACTTGGCCGCGAGCGGGGCGCCGAAGATGTGCGCCTGGCGCGCGCTGTCGAGCAGCGACTGGTTGATGACGCCGACCGTCTTGCCCGAGGCGATGCTGGAGAGCACGTGGTACAGGGCGAAGAAGAACGGTGACTGCGCCAGGATGGGAAGGCACGAGGAGAGCGGGTTGGTACCCGTCTCCTTGTACAGCTTCATCATCTCTTCGGACTGGCGCTGCTTGTCGTTCTTGTAGCGCTCCTGGATGGCCTTCATCTTGGGCTGAAGGACCTGCATGTTCCGGGTCGACTTGATCTGCTTGACGAACAGCGGGATCAGACAGATCCGGATCAGGACCACGAGGGACACGATGGACAGTCCCCAGGCCCAGCCCGTGTCGGGACCGAAGATCGCCCCGTACACACTGTGGAACTGGACGATGACCCAGGAGACGGGCGTGGTGATGAAACTGAAGAAACTGGCAATCGTGTCCACTAATCAAGCTCCTTGAGCATTGGACGAGGTCTCTGCGGCCGGACTCGGGGTTTCGGGGGCCGAGGCCGAATCCCCGGAAGGCACGCCGGCGGCGGACTGCCCGCCCTTGGTGCCGCGCCACGCGTTGCGCAGCAGTTCGTGCCACCGCGGGCGCTTGCGCGGCGGGACGTGGTCCACACCGCCTGGCGACCACGGATTGCACCGCAGAATGCGCCAGGCCGTCAGACCGGTGCCCTTGATCGCGCCGTGCCGGTCGATGGCCGTGTAGCCGTAGTGGGAACACGACGGGTAGTACCGGCAGACGGGCCCGAGCAACGGGCTGATCGTCCACTGGTACAGCTTGATCAGAGCCAGCAGCGGGTACTTCATCGCGCGCCCCCTCCCAGCAGCCGCTCAAGAGCGGCATCCAGGTCTCGGGCCAGCTGTGCATGGTCGGCGTCGCCCGCACCGGGCAGCGCTCGTACGACAACCAGGCTACCGGGGGCCAGCCGGGGCAGCCGATCGCGTATGAGATGGCGGAGTTTCCGCTTCACCCGCGTCCGTACGACGGCTCCGCCGACGGCTTTGCTTACGACGAAACCCGCCCGCGTCGGGGGTTCACTCTCCCCCGGCGCGTGCGGGCCCGTAGAACCGCTGCGTAGATGTACGACAAGAAGCGGGCGTCCGGCCCGGCGTCCCCGGCGTACCGCGGTCGCGAAATCCTCGCGCCGCCTCAGCCGATTCTCGGTAGGCAGCACGTCATAACCTGTAGACGATCAGGCGGACAGGTTGGCGCGACCCTTGCCACGGCGGTTCGCGAGAATCGCGCGGCCGGCACGGGTGCGCATGCGGAGCCGGAAGCCGTGGGTCTTGGCACGACGACGGTTGTTCGGCTGGAAGGTGCGCTTGCTCACTCGGGGGCTCCAGAAATGATGGTGGGAAGGCGGCAAATCGCCTGGCTGTCACCGTGCGCCCACGAGTAGCTCGCGATTACGCCCGAGTGCACCGCTTCACGACCACGGATCGTGATCCTTGCCCATCGGAGGCAGGCGGCAGCAGCCATCGACAACTCGACCTGGTCACGGTACGCGCGGCTACGCCATACGGTCAAACCAGCCAGCTGCCACGTTCCATTATGCACAGCCTGTGGACAACAACTTGAACCGCGTGGGTCGGCCTGACTACCGTGACCGAACTCCGGATTCTTTTCCGCCGGTCTTCCCACCCCGTCCCGAGAACCACACATTCGTGGGACCAGCGAGAGAGCGTGCCCTGTGGCTGACGTACCTGCCGATCTTGCCGCAGTGTGGCCACGAGTGCTGGAGCAGCTCCTCAGGGAGGGCCAGCAGGGAGTCGAGCCCAAGGACAAACAGTGGGTGGAGCGCTGCCAGCCGCTCGCCCTGGTCGCCGACACCGCACTGCTGGCCGTGCCCAACGAGTGGGGCAAGCGGGTTCTCGAAGGCCGCCTCGCCCCGCTCATCAGCGAGACCCTGAGCCGCGAGTGCGGCCGGCCGATCCGTATCGCCATCACGGTCGACGACTCGGCGGGCGAGCCCGCCCCGCTGCCGCAGCAGAGCCGCTACCAGAGCTCGCAGCACGACGACGGGCGCGACCCCCGTGACTCCCGGCACGACGACCCGAGGCACGACGCCCCGCGTCCGGAGGACTCCCGGCACGACGACATGCGCCCGGACGGCGGCTACCACCCCTACGGCCGCCGGTCCGACGACGACGGCATGCCGACGGCCAGGCCCGCGTACCCCGACTACCAGCAGCAGCGCCCCGACCCCGGGGCCTGGCCGCGGACGCAGGAGGACCTGTCCTGGCAGCAGCAGCGGCTCGGCGGCTTCCACGACCGTGACCCGTACGCGACCGCGCGACCGCAGCAGCCCCAGCACGACTACCGGCCGCCGCAGTCACCGGAGAGCCGGCCGTACGAGCAGCAGCGCCCCGAGCGGCACGACCTGGACCCGCAGCAGTCCCGGCACGCCGGCCGGGGCGGGGCGACCGGACCGCTCGGCGCACAGGCGTCTCCGCCGCCGGGGCCGGGTGAGCATCACGCGCGCCTCAACCCCAAGTACCTCTTCGACACCTTCGTCATCGGGGCGTCCAACCGGTTCGCGCACGCGGCGGCCGTCGCGGTCGCGGAGGCGCCGGCCAAGGCGTACAACCCGCTGTTCATCTACGGCGAGTCCGGACTCGGCAAGACGCACCTGCTGCACGCCATCGGCCACTACGCGCGCAGCCTCTATCCCGGCACGCGGGTGCGGTACGTGAGTTCGGAGGAGTTCACCAACGAGTTCATCAACTCCATCCGCGACGGCAAGGGCGACACCTTCCGCAAGCGCTACCGGGACGTCGACATCCTGCTCGTCGACGACATCCAGTTCCTGGCGAGCAAGGAGTCGACGCAGGAGGAGTTCTTCCACACCTTCAACACGCTCCACAACGCCAACAAGCAGATCGTGCTGTCCTCGGACCGGCCGCCCAAGCAGCTGATCACCCTGGAGGACCGGCTGCGCAACCGCTTCGAGTGGGGCCTGACCACCGACGTGCAGCCGCCGGAGCTGGAGACACGTATCGCGATCCTCCGTAAGAAGGCCGTGCAGGAGCAGCTGAACGCGCCGCCGGAGGTACTGGAGTTCATCGCCTCGCGGATCTCACGCAACATCCGCGAGCTGGAGGGCGCGCTGATCCGGGTGACGGCGTTCGCCTCGCTCAACCGGCAGCCGGTGGACCTCGGGCTGACCGAGATCGTGCTCAAGGACCTCATCCCGGGCGGTGAGGACTCGGCCCCCGAGATCACCGCGGGCGCCATCATGGCGGCGACGGCCGACTACTTCGGGCTGACCGTGGAGGACCTCTGCGGGTCGTCGCGCAGCCGGGTGCTGGTGACGGCCCGCCAGATCGCGATGTACCTCTGCCGGGAGCTGACCGACCTGTCGCTGCCCAAGATCGGCGCGCAGTTCGGCAACCGCGACCACACCACCGTGATGCACGCGGACCGCAAGATCCGCGCGCTGATGGCCGAGCGGCGCTCCATCTACAACCAGGTCACCGAACTCACCAACCGCATCAAGAACGGCTGACGCGACCGGCGAACACCTCACGGCCGGCCCTCGGGCGCTTCGGGACACCGTCCCGGAGCGCCCTTCGTCATGTCCGGCGGGTGATCGGGACACGACAGGCGCTCAACCGCTGTTCGAATACGGGTCGTCGAGGGCCACTTCTCCACAGAGAACGGCCCTGTCTGCCGTCCACACCCTGGGGATCGATAAGTTGTCCAGACTGCGTCCACAGGCTGGCCGGCCGGAATTGGATCATGCCAGGTCAGACCCCTGGGGATTTGTGGCCAACTCTCCTCCACAGCCTGTGGACAGTTTTCTCGCCCACAGGACCGAGGTCCGGTTGTCCACCGGCGGCCCACAGGCAGCGGGCCGTTGCCCACAGCTTCGGCCCGCTTCTCCACACCGCTGTCCACTGTTCGGCAACAGAACACGTCTGTTCACCGTGTCGAGTGAAAGGCGTCACACCGAGGTTGTCCGGGACCCTGTGGGGAACCCCGGAAAAGCTGGGGACGACCCTGGGGAGAAGTCGGGGTGTCCTGTGCACCGGCTGTGCAGAACTTTCGGCCGTCCACAGAGCGACGGGGTTGTCCACCGTCGGCGCCCACAGGACCGGTGGACAAAAAAGCGGGTCCGACCTGCGAAAACGACGTTATCCACGGAATCCACAGGCCCTACTACTACTAACACCTGGAGTTACCTGGGAATCCGCTTGGAAGTGGGTGCTGTGCACAACTCGGCGCCGGACCGCGCCCGGCCGGTCGTCGCGACTTGACCCCGAGCAGCACCGAGTGTCGGTGCGGTACGTCAGACTGGTCCCCGGCAACCTCACCCTGCCCATGGCGGAGTGAGCTCATGCCGACGACGAAGAAGGCCGGCAGGGCGAGTCAGCAACAGCAGGAGGCGGTTCCGGTGAAGATCCGGGTGGAGCGCGATGTACTGGCGGAGGCGGTGGCCTGGGTGGCCCGCAGCCTCCCGGCCCGTCCGCCGGCCCCCGTTCTTGCGGGCCTTCTGCTGAAGGCCGAGGAGGGCGCGCTCAGCTTCTCCAGCTTCGACTACGAGGTCTCGGCCCGGGTCTCGGTGGACGCCGAGGTGGAGGAGGACGGCACCGTCCTCGTCTCCGGCCGGCTCCTCGCCGACATCTGCCGTGCCCTGCCCAACCGGCCGGTGGAGATTTCCACAGACGGTGTACGGGCGACGGTGGTCTGCGGCTCCTCCCGGTTCACCCTGCACACACTGCCTGTGGACGAGTACCCGGCACTGCCGCAGATGCCGACCGCCACCGGCACCGTGCCCGGTGAGGTCTTCGCCTCCGCCGCCGCCCAGGTGGCCATCGCCGCGGGCCGTGACGACACGCTCCCGGTGCTCACCGGCGTACGGATCGAGATCGAGGGCGACACGGTCACCCTCGCCTCGACCGACCGCTACCGCTTCGCGGTCCGCGACTTCCTGTGGAAGCCGGAGGTCTCCGACATCTCCGCGGTCGCCCTGGTGCCCGCCAAGACGCTCCTGGACACCGCCAAGGCGCTCACCAGCGGCGACACGGTCACACTCGCCCTCTCGGGCTCCGGTGCGGGCGAAGGGCTGATCGGTTTCGAGGGCGCGGGCCGGCGGACGACCACGCGGCTGCTCGAAGGCGACCTCCCGAAGTACCGGACGCTGTTCCCGACGGAGTTCAACTCGGTCGCGGTGATCGAGACGGCGCCGTTCGTCGAGGCCGTCAAGCGTGTGGCGCTGGTCGCCGAGCGCAACACCCCCGTGCGGCTCAGCTTCGAGCAGGGCGTGCTCATCCTCGAAGCCGGTTCCAGTGACGACGCACAGGCTGTGGAGAGGGTCGACGCGAATCTCGACGGCGACGACATCTCGATCGCCTTCAACCCGACGTTCCTGCTCGACGGCCTCAGCGCCATCGACTCGCCGGTCGCGCAGCTCTCCTTCACGACCTCCACCAAGCCGGCGCTCCTCAGCGGAAAGCCGGCGCTCGACGCCGAGGCCGACGACGCGTACAAGTACCTGATCATGCCGGTGCGGCTGTCGGGCTGACCACGCGTCCCGCCGGGCCGTCGGTGCGCCGCCCACGGCCGGGGCGGTGTCACCGAGCCGTCCCACCGGGCCCGGCGTAGGCTCGGGCCGGGGACGCGGCACTGTCGCCGCCCGCCCCGCGCCTGAACGATTGTCGGCTCAACGCTTAAGGAACATTGATGGAGCTCGGTCTCGTCGGCCTCGGCAAGATGGGCGGCAACATGCGCGAGCGCATCCGCCGCGCAGGCCACACCGTCATCGGATACGACCGGAACGCGGACGTCGCGGATGTCCACAGCCTCGAAGAGCTGGTGAGCAAGCTCAAGGGCCCCCGTGTCGTCTGGGTGATGGTCCCCTCCGGTGCGGCGACGCAGTCCACGATCGACGAGCTGGCGGGGCTGCTGTCCCCGGGCGACGTGGTCGTGGACGGCGGCAACTCGCGCTGGACGGACGACGAGAAGCACGGGGTGGAGCTGGGCATCAAGGGCATCGGCTTCGTCGACTGCGGTGTCTCTGGCGGTGTCTGGGGCCTTCAGAACGGCTACGCGCTGATGTACGGCGGCGACGCCGATCACGTGGCGAAGGTCCAGCCGATCTTCGACGCCCTGAAGCCGGAGGGCGACCGCGGCTCGGTCCACGCGGGCAAGGTCGGCGCCGGTCACTTCGCCAAGATGGTCCACAACGGCATCGAGTACGCCATGATGCAGGCCTACGCCGAGGGCTGGGAGCTGCTGGAGAAGGTCGACTCGGTCACCGACGTCCGCGAGGTCTTCCGCTCCTGGCAGGACGGCACGGTCATCCGTTCCTGGCTGCTGGACCTGGCGGTCAACGCGCTGGACGGCGACGAGCACCTGGACGCCCTCCGGGGCTACGCCGCCGACTCCGGCGAGGGCCGGTGGACGGTCGAGGCGGCCATCGACCACGCGGTGCCGCTGCCCGCGATCACGGCGTCGCTGTTCGCCCGGTTCGCGTCCCGGCAGGACGACTCGCCGCAGATGAAGATGGTCGCCGCGCTCCGCAACCAGTTCGGTGGCCACGCGGTCGAGCAGGCGGACGAGAGCACGCCGGGCAAGCCCGGTAAGCCCGTCAAGCCGGCCGGTCCCAAGAACAAGTAGCAGCCGTTCGCCCACGCGGCGGTGCCAGAGCGGGGAGGTCGGCGCGGTCCATGCACGTCACGCATCTGTCGCTGGCCGACTTCCGCTCGTACGCCCGGATCGAGGTGCCGCTCGATCCGGGCGTCACCGCGTTCGTGGGGGCGAACGGGCAGGGGAAGACCAATCTGGTCGAGGCCGTCGGCTATCTCGCCTCGCTCGGCAGCCACCGGGTCTCCTCGGACACCCCGCTGGTGCGGATGGGCGCCGAGCGCGCCGTGATCCGGGCCGCCGTCACCCAGGGCGAGCGCTCGCAGCTGATCGAGCTCGAACTCAATCCGGGCCGCGCGAACAGGGCCAGGATCAACAGGTCGTCGCAGGTCAGACCACGTGACGTGCTGGGAATAGTGCGGACGGTGCTGTTCGCGCCCGAGGACCTGGCGCTGGTGAAGGGCGATCCCGGTGAGCGCCGGCGCTTCCTCGACGAGCTGATCACGGCGCGCTCGCCGCGCATGGCGGGCGTGCGCTCGGACTACGACCGGGTGCTCAAGCAGCGCAACACCCTGCTGAAGTCGGCGGCGATGGCCCGGCGGCACGGCGGGCGCGGGATGGATCTGTCCACGCTCGACGTATGGGACCAGCATCTGGCCCAGGTCGGCGCGGAGTTGCTGGCCCAGCGGCTGGATCTGATCGAGACGCTTCAGCCGCTGACGGACAAGGCGTACGAGCAACTGGCGCCCGGAGGCGGACCGGTGGCGCTGGAGTACCGTTTCTCCTCCGCCGGTTCCGAGGGCGGCGAGGTGCCGCGTTCCCGCGAGGAGCTGTACGCGCGGCTGATGGAGGCGCTGGCGGGGACCCGCAAGCAGGAGATCGAGCGGGGGGTCACGCTGGTGGGTCCGCACCGGGACGAACTGCTGCTGAAGCTCGGCCAGTTGCCGGCCAAGGGGTACGCCAGCCACGGCGAGTCCTGGTCGTACGCGCTGGCCCTGCGGCTGGCCTCGTACGACCTGCTGCGCGGTGAGGGCAACGAGCCGGTGCTCGTCCTCGACGACGTCTTCGCGGAACTGGACGCGCGGCGCCGGGAGCGGCTGGCGGAGCTGGTCGCGCCGGGCGAGCAGGTGTTGGTCACGGCCGCGGTGAACGATGACGTGCCGGGCGTTCTGGCCGGGGTGCGGTACACGGTGGCCGACGGCACGGTGGAGCGGACATGAGGGGCCCCGAACGGCCGGAGCGGTCCGCGAGGACCGGCGGCGCGTCCGCCGCGCCGCCCGATCCGGCCGCCGGGAGCGCGGGGCTGTCGGCGGTGCCCGATCCGGCAGCGCCGGCCCCCGCCGAGTCGTCGGGGGTCGATCTGGCCCGGGTGGCTCTGCGGGCGGCGAAGGAACAGGCGCGGGCCCGTGGCGCGGCGGCCCAGCAGAAGAAGCAGGCCCGCCGGGGGGGCGGTCTGCGCTCGGGTTCGGGCGCCGACGGCCGCGATCCGCTGTCGCTGGGCGCCGCGATCAACCGGCTGATCACCGAGCGCGGCTGGGAGACGCCCGCCGCCGTGGGCGGTGTGATGGGCCGCTGGCCGCAGATCGTGGGCGACGACCTGGCCAAGCACTGTGTGCCCGAGCGGTACGAGGAGAACGAGCGGATCCTGACGGTGATCTGCGACTCGACGGCCTGGGCGACGCAGCTGCGGCTGCTGGCCCCCCGCCTGGTGGCACGGCTGAACGAGGACCTGGGGCACGGCACGGTGAAGGTGATCAAGGTGCGTGGCCCGGCCGGTCCCCCACGGCGCTTCGGCGCGCTGCGGGCCCCGGGCAGCAAGGGCCCGGGGGACACGTACGGCTGAGCGGGGGCGCCCCGGCACCGGGCGCGTACGGCTGCCGGGGGGCGTACGCCGGTACGGCTTTGCCCCGGCCCGGCGGCAGGGCAGGTCCCGTACGGCTGAGCGGGCCGCACCGCCGTTGACCGCCCCGTCGTTCGCGACCGCTCCGACGAGCTCCGCGAGGCGCCGCGAAGGCCCCAACAGCCCCTTCAGGGGCCTCACTTCAAACCTCTGCCATCGGGTCACTCCCGGCCTCTGCGGGGAGTGCTGTGACCTCGTCGTACGCCGACGGAGGGTGAGGTGTCCCGCACCGTAGCCGGAGGTTGACAGCCCGAAGCGCTCAAAGCCGGTGTGAGCCTCTTGGAGCCCCTGCCCGAATATGGGGAGTCGGCAGCCGCCGGTTCAGGGCGGCACATGCGGACTCAGGTACCTGCAAACCCCCATTCGGGTCGCCGCTACCGGTAGACTGGTGAGGAATCCCGCCTTGCAGGCGGGACTCGCCTACCAAGACTGTCAAACACTGTCGCAAGCCGAACGACGCAGCCGCTCCCGCCTGCCCGGAGAACGGCCTGTGCTGTGCCAGAAAGGGCGCTTCGTGGCCGATTCCGGCAACCCCAACGAGAACACTCCGTCCGTAGCCACCGGCGAGAACGGCGAGGTAACAGGCTCGTACAACGCCAGTGCCATCACGGTGCTGGAGGGCCTGGACGCGGTCCGTAAGCGTCCCGGTATGTACATCGGCTCGACCGGTGAACGTGGCCTTCATCACCTGGTGACCGAGGTCGTCGACAACTCCGTCGACGAGGCCCTGGCCGGGCACGCGGACACCATCGATGTCACGATCCTCGCCGACGGCGGCGTGCGCGTGGTCGACAACGGCCGCGGTATCCCCGTGGGCATCGTCCCGTCCGAGGGCAAGCCGGCCGTCGAGGTCGTGCTGACGGTGCTGCACGCGGGCGGCAAGTTCGGCGGCGGCGGTTACTCCGTCTCCGGCGGTCTGCACGGCGTGGGTGTCTCCGTGGTGAACGCGCTGTCGACGAAGGTCGCCGTCGAGGTCAAGACCGACGGCTACCGCTGGACGCAGGACTACAAGCTCGGGGTGCCGACGGCGCCGCTGGCGCGCAACGAGGCGACGGACGAGTCGGGCACGACGGTCACCTTCTGGGCCGACCCGGACGTCTTCGAGACCACGGAGTACTCCTTCGAGACGCTGTCGCGGCGCTTCCAGGAGATGGCCTTCCTCAACAAGGGCCTGACCCTGAAGCTGACCGACGAGCGCGAGTCGGCGAAGGCCGTCGTGGGAGCCGACATCGCGGGCACGGACTCGGCCGAGACCCCCGGCGAGGAGCCGGTGCGCAGCGTCACGTACTTCTACGAAGGCGGCATCGTCGATTTCGTGAAGTACCTGAACTCCCGCAAGGGCGAGCTGATCCACCCCACGGTCATCGACATCGACGCCGAGGACAAGGAGCGGATGCTCTCGGTGGAGATCGCGATGCAGTGGAACTCGCAGTACAGCGAGGGTGTGTACTCCTTCGCGAACACGATCCACACGCATGAGGGCGGTACGCACGAGGAGGGCTTCCGCGCGGCGATGACCGGCCTGGTCAACCGCTACGCGCGCGAGAAGAAGTTCCTGCGCGAGAAGGACGACAACCTGGCGGGCGAGGACATCCGCGAGGGTCTGACGGCGATCATCTCGGTGAAGCTCGGCGAGCCGCAGTTCGAGGGCCAGACGAAGACCAAGCTCGGCAACACGGAGGCGAAGACCTTCGTACAGAAGATCGTGCACGAGCACCTGACGGACTGGTTCGACCGGCATCCCAATGAGGCGGCCGACATCATCCGTAAGGCGATCCAGGCCGCCACGGCCCGGGTCGCGGCCCGTAAGGCGCGGGATCTGACCCGTCGCAAGGGCCTGCTGGAGTCGGCGTCGCTGCCCGGCAAGCTGAGCGACTGCCAGTCGAACGACCCGGCCAAGTGCGAGATCTTCATCGTCGAGGGCGACTCGGCCGGCGGCAGCGCGAAGTCCGGCCGCAACCCGCAGTATCAGGCCATTCTGCCGATCCGCGGAAAGATCCTGAACGTCGAGAAGGCGCGGATCGACAAGATCCTCCAGAACACCGAGGTGCAGGCGCTGATCTCGGCGTTCGGCACCGGTGTGCACGAGGACTTCGACATCGAGAAGCTCCGCTATCACAAGATCATCCTGATGGCGGACGCCGACGTCGACGGCCAGCACATCAACACACTGCTGCTGACCTTCCTCTTCCGTTTCATGCGCCCGCTGGTCGAGGCCGGGCACGTCTATCTGTCGCGCCCCCCGCTGTACAAGATCAAGTGGGGCCGGGACGACTTCGAGTACGCGTACTCCGACCGGGAGCGCGACGCCCTGGTGGAGCTGGGGAAGCAGAACGGCAAGCGGATCAGGGAAGACTCGATCCAGCGCTTCAAGGGCCTCGGTGAGATGAACGCCGAGGAGCTGCGCATCACGACGATGGACGTCGACCACCGTGTGCTCGGCCAGGTCACGCTCGACGACGCGGCGCAGGCCGACGACCTGTTCTCGGTGCTGATGGGTGAGGACGTCGAGGCCCGGCGCTCGTTCATCCAGCGCAACGCCAAGGACGTCCGCTTCCTCGACATCTGAGTCGGCCCCCCGCTGACCGCCATCGAAATGGCCGAAAGGAACTTTGACCAGCAATGGCCGACGAGAACACTCCCGTGATGCCCGAAGAGGTGCCCGCCGTAGAAGGCGTGGGCATGCGTGTCGAGCCCGTGGGGCTCGAAACGGAGATGCAGCGCTCGTATCTCGACTACGCGATGTCCGTCATCGTGTCGCGCGCGCTGCCCGACGTACGGGACGGTCTGAAGCCCGTACACCGCCGGGTGCTGTACGCGATGTACGACGGCGGATACCGGCCCGAGAAGGGCTTCTACAAGTGCGCCCGCGTCGTCGGTGACGTCATGGGCACCTACCACCCGCACGGCGACTCCTCGATCTACGACGCGCTGGTCCGCCTCGCGCAGCCGTGGTCGATGCGGATGCCGCTGGTGGACTCCAACGGCAACTTCGGCTCTCCCGGCAACGACCCGGCCGCCGCCATGCGGTACACCGAGTGCAAGCTGATGCCGCAGTCGATGGAGATGCTCCGGGACATCGACGAGGAGACCGTCGACTTCACGGACAACTACGACGGCCGCAACCAGGAGCCGACGGTCCTGCCGGCGCGCTTCCCGAACCTGCTGATCAACGGCTCGGCCGGGATCGCCGTCGGTATGGCCACCAACATCCCGCCGCACAACCTGCGGGAAGTCGCCGCGGGCGCGCAGTGGGCGCTGGAGCACCCGGACGCCACGCACGAGGAGCTGCTGGACGCGCTGATCGAGCGCATCAAGGGCCCCGACTTCCCCTCCGGCGCGCTGGTCGTGGGCCGCCGCGGCATCGAGGAGGCGTACCGCACGGGCCGTGGCTCGATCACGATGCGCGCCGTCGTCGCCGTCGAGGAGATCCAGAACCGGCAGTGCCTGGTCGTCACGGAGCTGCCGTACCAGACCAACCCCGACAACCTCGCGCAGAAGATCGCCGACCTGGTGAAGGACGGCAAGGTCGGCGGCATCGCCGACGTCCGTGACGAGACGTCCTCGCGTACGGGGCAGCGGCTGGTGGTCGTGCTCAAGCGCGACGCGGTCGCCAAGGTCGTGCTGAACAACCTGTACAAGCACACCGACCTCCAGTCGAACTTCGGCGCGAATATGCTGGCCCTGGTGGACGGTGTGCCGCGCACGCTGTCGATCGACGCGTTCATCCGGCACTGGGTGACGCACCAGATCGAGGTCATCGTCCGGCGCACCAGGTTCCGGCTGCGCAAGGCCGAGGAGCGCGCGCACATCCTGCGTGGTCTGCTCAAGGCGCTGGACGCGATCGACGAGGTCATCGCGCTGATCCGGCGCAGCGACACCGTCGAGACCGCGCGCGGCGGCCTGATGAGCCTGCTGTCGATCGACGAGATCCAGGCGAACGCGATCCTGGAGATGCAGCTGCGCCGGCTGGCGGCGCTGGAGCGGCAGAAGATCGTCGCCGAGCACGACGAGCTCCAGGCGAAGATCAACGAGTACAACGCGATCCTCGCCTCCCCGGAGCGGCAGCGGCAGATCGTCAGTGAGGAGCTGGCCGTCATCGTCGACAAGTTCGGCGACGACCGGCGTTCCAAGCTGGTGCCGTTCGACGGTGACATGTCCATCGAGGACCTGATCGCCGAGGAGGACATCGTCGTCACCATCTCGCGTGGCGGCTATGTGAAGCGTACGAAGACGGACGACTACCGCTCGCAGAAGCGCGGCGGCAAGGGCGTGCGCGGTACGAAGCTCAAGTCGGACGACATCGTGGACCACTTCTTCGTGTCGACGACGCACCACTGGCTGCTGTTCTTCACGAACAAGGGCCGGGTGTACCGGGCGAAGGCGTACGAGCTGCCCGACGCCGGCCGGGACGCGCGCGGCCAGCACGTGGCCAACCTCCTGGCGTTCCAGCCGGACGAGAAGATCGCGCAGATCCTCGCCGTACGGGACTACGAGGCGGCGCCGTACCTGGTGCTGGCCACCAAGGCCGGTCTGGTGAAGAAGACGTCACTGAAGGATTACGACTCTCCCCGCTCCGGCGGCGTGATCGCGATCAACCTCCGTGAGACGGACTCGGGCGCGGACGACGAGCTGATCGGTGCCGAACTGGTCTCGGCCGAGGACGATCTGCTGCTCATCAGCCGGAAGGCGCAATCGATCCGGTTCACCGCGACGGACGACGCGCTGCGCCCGATGGGGCGTGCGACATCGGGTGTGAAGGGGATGAGTTTCCGCGAAGGGGACGAACTGCTCTCGATGAATGTCGTCCGGCCCGGTACGTTCGTGTTCACTGCTACTGACGGCGGTTACGCGAAGCGAACCAACGTCGACGAGTATCGCGTTCAAGGACGTGGCGGCCTCGGTATCAAGGCCGCGAAGATCGTGGAGGACCGCGGTTCGCTGGTCGGTGCGCTGGTGGTCGAGGAGACGGACGAGATCCTCGCCATCACCCTGGGCGGCGGTGTGATTCGTACGCGAGTCAACGAAGTCAGGGAGACGGGCCGTGACACGATGGGTGTCCAACTGATCAACCTGGGCAAGCGCGATGCCGTCGTCGGCATCGCTCGTAATGCCGAGGCCGGTCGTGAGGCCGAAGAGGTCGAAGGGGTCGTCGGCGATGATGCCGGTGACGAACCGGCGACCGACGCGGCAGCGCCTGCCGAGGACGCTGAGGGCACCCAGCCCTCGGTAGCGGAGCACGAGGAGTAGAAGCGTGAGTGGAGCCACGGGCGCCGGATCGGCCGATTCCGGAGGGAACGGTGCTCGTGGCCCTGCCACGGACTCCCAGGGGATTACGGTGACCGGCACCCGGGGGCAGCAGCCCCCTTACGAGACGTACGGATCCGGGCAGCAGTCGCAGCAGGCGGCGCAGCCGTACCACCCGCCGCAGGCGTATCCGACGCCGCAGGGCGGGGGGACACAGGGCGGACAGCAGCAGGCGCAGCCGCAGCCGCCTGTCCAGGTTGGCCAAGGACAGGGGCAGGGCGTGGGGCCGGGGCAGCCGGGACAGACACATCAGGGCGGCGTCCGGCCGCCCACGGCGTCGGGCGTGCGCCTGCCGCGCACGGGGGCGCGTACGACTCCGCGCACGCGTAGGGCGCGGCTGCGGGTGGCCAAGGCCGACCC
The DNA here is from genome assembly GCF_010384365.1 of Streptomyces sp. S4.7. NCBI lineage: Bacteria > Bacillati > Actinomycetota > Actinomycetes > Kitasatosporales > Streptomycetaceae > Streptomyces > Streptomyces sp. S4.7. Next base: position 3,803,710 of record NZ_CP048397.1, read on the forward strand.
GTGGTCGGTGATGAAGGTCAGCTTCCTGCTCTCCATCGCGCTGGGCGTGTGCACGGTCATCGCGGCGGCCGTGCTGTGGATGGTCATGGACGCGATGGGCGTCTTCTCGACGGTGGGCGGGACGATCAGCGAGGCGACGGGCTCGAACGAGAGCAACGGCTTCGATCTCCAGTCGTTCCTCTCACTGCCGCGCGTGCTCATCTTCACGTCGGTGATCGCCGTGATCGACGTGGTGCTCGCGACCGCGCTGGCCACGCTCGGATCATTCATCTACAACCTGTCCGCGGGCTTCGTGGGGGGCGTCGAGTTGACGCTCGCCGAGGACGAGTAGGACACCCTTCCACCAGGCTCGACAAGGGGCCGGACGGCGGACGGGCGGGCAAGAGCACGGCCCCGGTATCGATTTTGGGACTGGCCCTGGAGTGCGCTAATCTTCAGGGGCAGCGCGGGGCTATAGCTCAGTTGGTTAGAGCGCATCCCTGATAAGGATGAGGCCACAGGTTCAAATCCTGTTAGCCCCACAGCGCCGATCCGCCCGGACAGAGACTCTTCTGTCCGGGCGGATCGCTTTGTTTCGCGCGGGTGTTGACTGGTCGTCGTGGCCCCCGAGTTGGGGGCGCATATAGGTCACCGATCGGTATCGGTCGGTGTGTATAGTCGGGCGCCAGAAGGCCCCAAGGACAAGGAAAGACGAGGTCGCGCGGTGAAGAAGCTTCTCCTGGTCGCACTGGCCGCCATCGGCGGGCTCCTCGTGTACCGCCAGATCCAGGCGGATCGCGCCGAGCAGGATCTGTGGACGGAGGCGACCGACTCCGTGCCCGCAGGTTCGGGTGTCTGAGACCCAGTAGTCGGTTTGCGAAGCCCCGGTCGCCCAGGCGACCGGGGCTTCGCGCTGTCGTGGGGAGTCCGGCCGCGAGTTCACCTGAGCGAATGATTTGGTTGCTTTTGTGAAATTTCGGGGGCGGTGGCGGGTGGTGCCGCCGGCGGGGGCGTTACGGATCGGCTGCCCGCGCAGACAGGGGCCGGATCGGCGGGGCAGGATGGGCGGGCTGTTGGTGGTGGGCGGCGGGGCCGCCGGACGACAAGGGGAAGCTCGTGAAGAGGCTGCGCAGCAGGGGCCGGGTCGCGCTGGTCGCGGCGGCGGCGATGTGCGCGGTGGTGGCGCAGCCGGGGGCGTCGGGAGGCCCGGTCCCCACCGGCCTGCCCGGGCTGTCCGGCACGGCCGCGGCGGCCGAGGGGCCGACCGCGTACGAGTTCGACAAGGACGCCGGGCCCCTTGAGGGCGGGACGGGTACCGGCGACGCGGGGGAGCTCGACGAGGGCTCCGCGTATCGCGCTTCGATCGAACCGGGCAAGAAGCTCTTCTACCAACTGGACCTGGACGACGCGGAGAACGCGTACGTGTCGGCGACCGCAGTGCCCGAGCTGGAGTCGTCGGTGGACTACGGCGACAAGATCACGGTCACGATGCAGGACGGCGACGGCAAGGACTGCGACTCGGAGCAGGCCCGGGTGCTGCCGACGGGCGACTATCCCCAGCCGCTGACCGCGTATGTGTCCCGGACTCTCACCGGCAAGGAGTACGGGCCCTGCCGGAAGGCCGGTACGTACTACGTGATCGTGGAGAGGGAGTCCAAGGCGACGTCCTCGCAGGAACCGTGGGACTTGGAACTGCGGTTCCTTTCCGAGCCCCCGGTGAAGGCCGGCGGCTCCACCGAGGCCCCCGAGGACTGGTCGAGCGCCTCCCCCGGCCCGCCGTCCGGCGCTTCCGAACCGCGTGCGGGGGGCGCCGGCTTCAGCGCCGCCACGAGCCTGGGTGACGGCGAGTGGACGGCGGAGATCGATCCCGGTGAGTCGCTCTTCTACCGGGTGCCCGTCGACTGGGGGCAGCAGCTGTTCGCCGCGGCGGAACTGGGCGGTTCGGACGGGCGCGGCATCGTCACCGGAGCGATGTCCCTCGCCGTGTACAACCCGGCGAGAGGGCTCGTCGACAGCACCGACACGATGTCGTACAACGGCGAGCCGAAGTGGATGTCGACGGATCCGGCGCCACCGGTGCACTACGCGAACCGCTTCAGTTCCGCCCCCGACAAGAAGGCGATGCGCTTCGCGGGCTGGTACTACCTGCGGGTGAGCCTCAACCCGGAGGTCGGCGGGAAGTTCGGGCGGGAGCCGTACGACCTGACGGTGCGTGTGAACGTCGAGGGCAAGGCGGTGGACGGGCCGGAGTACGACGGGCCGGCCGAGGAGTTCAACGTGTCGGACGAGAATCGGGACCAGGCCGGCGGCGGGAACCCGGCCAACGAGGACAGCGGCACGATGACGCTGGTCGCGGCGGGCGGGATCGGTACGGGGACGGTCCTGGTGCTGGGGCTGGGGGGATGGGCCCTGCTCGCGCGGCGGTGGGGCGCGGGGCGGTAGCGGAGCAGCCGAAACGGCGGGGCGGGGCCGTCAGGTCTGGGCGAGGGCCCAGAACCCCACACCGAAACAGACCAGCGCGAGCAGCAGAACCGGGATCGTCACCTTGGGTGGCGGTCCCGGCCGTCGTTTGTGCGAGAGGGGGACGGGCGCCGCGTCGTCGAACGCGCCGGGGGCGGGAGTGGCGGGGGCGTACGGAGCCGGGGGGTACTGGATGGGAACCCCGGGCTGCTGAGCGGTGTATCTACGGGTGTGCGGCAAGTCGTGCGGCACCGAAGTGGTCGGCGCCTGCGACAGATCGGGCGCGGCGGGGGAAGGGGGCGTGAGCGGATGCGCGGGCGTGGGCGCGGAGTGGGAAGCGGCGGGCGGGGACGGCTGCAACGGGTGTGGCCCGGAAGGGGGTTGGTAGGGCTGTGGCTGCTGCTGCGGTGGCTGTTGCCGGTCCGGCCGGGGCGGCGGCGGGAGGTGGAAGCTGCCGGTCTCCGACATGGAGGTCTGCGGGGCGGACCGCGGCTGTCCGCCGGTCACTCCATCCGTCGGGCCATCCGTCGCGCCGCCGGTCGTGCCACCCGCCGGCCCGCCTGTCGCTCCCCCGGTGACTCCGCCCGTGACGCCCGCGACTTCACCGGTGGGCTCGCTTCCGTACGACGGTGTCTTAAGGGCGTGCCGGCCCGAGCCCGGGGCCGCGACAGGCCCTTCGGGGCCGAACGGGTGTGGCAGCGGCCCGAGTTGGTCGAAGACCTCGACGGGCTCGTCGTCCTCCGTCTCCTCGGGCAGCATCTCGGCAGCCGTCGTGAGCGCCTTGCGGGCTCCCGTCGCCGTACGGAACCGGGCGTCCGGATCCGGCTGGAGCAGCCCGGCGAGGACCTGCCACAGCGGCTCGGGAATCCCCTGCGGGGCTCCGGGGGTGCCGTGCGCGGTGAAATACTCCACCAGGGCCTTGGAGTCGGGTTTCTGGCCCTGGAGCAGATAGAGCGCGACCAGGCCGACGGCGAAGAGGTCGGCGGGGAAGTCCGGCTCCGCGCCCATCATCTGCTCCGGTGCGAAATAACCGGGCGTGCCCACCACGTAGTTGGTCTCTGTCAGACGCGGCTCGCCCTTGCGCATGGAGATACCGAAGTCCGACAGCTTCAGATGGGGCCGGCCCGTCCCGGTGGCGTCCAGCAGTATGTTGGCGGGTTTGATGTCGCGGTGTACGACCCCTTCCGCGTGCACCGCCGCGAGACCGGACAGCAGCTGGTCGAGCAGGGTGCAGACGAAGCGCGGCGGCAGCGGGCCGTAGTCGCCGATCAGATGGGCCAGTGATCCGCCGCTCACCAGATCCATGGTGAACAGGACCTTGTCGTCATCGGCGGCCCAGCTGGCCGGTGCGAGCACATGGGGGTGGTCGATCCGCAGGGCCTGCTCGCGTACGAAGCGCAGCAGGGTGTGCGCGTCGCTCTGCTGGAGCACCTTGGCCGCCACGTACCGGCGGCGCCGGTGGTCCCAGGCACGCCAGACGGCGCCCACACCGCCACGTCCGATCGGGTCGACCAACTCGTACCGACCAGCGAAGACCTCACCCATTGCGCCGCGCTCGCTCCCAGTCGTCCTGTCCGGCGGACCGTCGCCCTCGGCCGCGGTCTGTGTCGTGCCTGCCGTGCCCAGCTCCGGCCTAGTTCTGGTGCGCCTCGTAGTGCGCGACCGCCTCGGCGGTGCGCCCGGCTCCGTACACCCGGAGGAACTCTGCCAGCTCGGGGTGGCTCGGTGCGAGGGAGTCCGCCGCGTCGATGATGTCACCGGCGGCGGCGACCGACCGCAGCAGTGACTGGATCTCACGGACGACCCGGCGCACGGTCGGCGCGCCCGTGCTGTTCGTCGTCTGGCTGGTGCCGGTGAGGACGGAGCCGCCCTGCGACTTCTTGACCTCGTCCATCCGGGCGGTGGCCTCGGCGGCGCTGACACTGCCGTCGGCGACCTGCCCCGCCAGGTCCTGCAGCGCCTGAACACGCTGGACCACGGCGGGATTTCCGATCTTGGCGCGCTGGCCGCTCATCAACTGGGAGAGCATCGGGGCCGACAGACCGAGCACCGCGGCGAGCCTGGCCTGATTCAGCCCCAGGTCGTCGATCAGTCGGCGGAAGAGAGCTCCCAGCGGCTCTCCGTACCAGCTGCGCTGAAGTTCCCTGGCTCTTGCTGTCGATTCCTGCTGTGCGGCGTCCATTCGCGTCTCCCCATCGCTTCCCCAGGCGGCAGCTTCGCTGCTGCGAACCTCTGGGGCATCCTACGGAGCGGGGTCGCGCACCGGGAGTCCCAATCCTTTTGCGAGATCACGGGGGACACCCGGTACTCTGGTCCCCGGCGGTCACCGAGACGTCCTGCGGCGCCGTCGTACACCCCTTCCGGGGCCTTAGCTCAGTTGGTAGAGCGCTGTCTTTGCATGGCAGATGTCAGGGGTTCGACTCCCCTAGGCTCCACACTCGAAAAATGCCCTCCGACCAGCGGAAACGCGGGTCGGAGGGCATTTTCTTCGATGGTCCTCAGCCCGTGGGGACACGGGACAGGGGCGCCCAGTCCCGGGACTCGTGCCGGACCAGGTCCGCGCAGTGTGTGCGCAGCCTTCGGGGCCAGCGGTCCTGCCAGGCACGCCAGAGCAACAGATGCAGAACCACCAGGATGAAACCGGCCAGGGCGGCGGTGCCGGCCGCGAGGGCGAGCAGCGCGACGCTCCTTTCGAATCCCCGGGGCCCGGCGCCGGGGTCGCCGAAGGCGTTCGACGCCATCAGCAGACAGGTGTTGAGCGTGATCCATCCGGTCGCGATCAGCGCCGCGGCCCACGGCGCGCGCTCGGTGTTGTCGTCGAGCCGGGTACGGCGCGGGGGCAGGTGACCGGCGAGGCGCTCCCGGTGGGCCGCGCAGGCCGCCTTGAACGCGGGGTGATCAGCGAGGGCCCTCACCGTCACCGGGCGTCCGGCCGACCAGGAGTCGAGGGTGAACCGCGACGCCGCCAGAGTCAGCGCATGCTCCGGAGGCACCGCGGTCCCCGGGACAGTGGTGTCGGGCGGCGGTACGAGCCCTTTCCGCTCGTCGGCGTGCGCCGGTCCTGCGGCGGGCAGCGCGCGCATGGCCAGTTCCGCCGCGGCACGTTCCCGGTACCAGGTCGCCGTCTGAGTCCGGCGGTATCCGACCCCGGTCAGCCAGGTCGCGTGATAGACGTCCAGCTCTCCCGAGGCGATCAGACGCTCCGTCACGCGCAGCCCCGAGTGGTGGCTCCACAGGGCCAGGACTCCGATGCCCGCGTTCAGGAGCACCAGGAGCCCGCTCGTGCTCAGCACGAGCCACACCACGCCATCGTTCATGGGGACAAGGATCGGATCCGGCCCGCGCCTTGACCAGGGGCCCACGGGCGGGATCGGCCGGCCGTCCCACCAATGGTCTGACGTGACCTCAGGAATCGTCCGATGCCGGGATGTAGAGGTTGATGAGCTGGGCGAGGTGACGGCCGGCGGTCAGCAGCGGGCGCTCGCTCCGGGACACCTGGGCCGCCAGTTCGGCGCCTTCCAGGGTGCTGATCACCGTATGGGCCAGATCGTGGGCGTCTTCCTCGGCGACGCCGGCGCGGCGAAGTCGGGCATACACCAGGTCGCGCCAGTTCGCGAACGCGGCAGCCGCGGCCTCCTGGATGTCGGGCGCGCGGCCCGCCGTACCCAGGGCGGTGGAGGTGACCGGGCAGCCCTCGACCCAGTCGGACTCGCGCAGCCCCTCCGCGAGGCGGTGCGCGCAGTCGATCACCGCCTGGGCGGGATCGGCCGCGCGGTCGAGGGTGAGGCGCAGTTCGTCGGCGAACTCGCGGTCCCCGTGCCCGATCGCGGCGACGGCCAACTGCTGCTTGCCGCCGGGGAAGAAGTGGTAGACGGATCCGAGGGTGGCTCCGGCCTCGGTGGAGATCTGTTTGATCCCCGTGCCGTCGTAGCCCTGGCGCTGCATCAGCAGCGAGGCGGCCCGGACGATCCTCTCGCGGGTGCCGACCGGGCGCTCCGCGTTCGCGGTGAGGTCCTGCTCCGCCGTCTTCACAGGGGAAGTCTACTGGATAGAACGCTCGCTCTAGAGGCGTGCTATGTTTTCCGCTGGATAGAGCGTTCGTTCCAATGAGAGTGGAGTGCGCGATGAGTACGGACACGGGTGCGCCTGCGGTGACGGTGATCGGTCTCGGCCCCATGGGGCGGGCGATGGCGGGCGCGTACCTCGACAAGGATTACGCGGTGACGCTGTGGAACCGCAGCGCGGAGAAGGCGGACCAGCTGGTGGCCAGGGACGCGACCCTCGCCCCCTCGGTCGAGAAGGCCCTTGCCGCCGGTGGGCCGGTCGTCCTGAGCCTGACCGACTACGACGCGATGTACGCGATCCTCGGACCGGCCGCGGCGAGACTGCCGGGACGTGTGATCGTCAATCTGACCTCGGACACCCCGGAGCGGGCGCGGGCGGCGGCGGACTGGTTCGCCGGCCACGGCGCCCGGCATCTGACCGGCGGGGTGAACACACCGCCCTCCGGTATCGGCACGCCGGAGGTCTTCACCTTCTACAGCGGCCCGCGGGACCTGTTCGACGAGCTGACGCCGACGCTGGAGGTGCTGACCGGCACGGACTACCGGGGTTCGGACCCGGGGCTCGCGGCGCTGTACTACCAGATCGGGATGGATCTGTTCTGGACGACGATGCTCAGCTGGGTGCACGCCCTCGCGGTCGCGCACGCCAACGGCATCTCAGCGGCGGAGTTCCTGCCGTACGCGTCTCAGAGCGCGGGCGGGATGTCGCAGTTCTTCGAGTTCTACGCGCCCCGGATCGACGCGGGTGAGTTCCCCGGCGACGTCGACGGGCTCGCCATGGGAGTGGCCAGCATCGAGCACGTCCTGCACACCACCGAGGCGGCCGGGGTCGACACGGCGCTGCCGAAGGCGGTCCTGGAGCTGTTCCGGCGAGGTGTGGCGGACGGTCATGCCGACGACAGCTTCACCAGCCTTTTCGAGGTGATGAGGGGGAGCCGGACGGCCGCCTGAGGCGGCATCACAAACGATTGACGGCACCCGTTGCACCGTACGGGTGGTGTTCATCAGAAGAACTGCGCAGTGGCGGCGTTGGTCCCTCGATTCCCAAGATGCGTACACATCATGAGGAAGGTATGTAGATCGCTCAACCCGAGCGCAACCTGAAAGCGAGGGGCCATGGCCGCCTTCAAGGTCAAGAATCTGTGGACCGTCTTCCTGACCGCGTTCTTCGCGGTGCTCGCCACCCTGGGGCTGACCGCTCCCGCCGCTGCGACCGACGCCGCCGTACAGCAGCCCGCCGAGCAGCCCGTCAAGGGCGACCGCTCGCCGACCGCCGCCGAGGCGCGGGGCGGAGGAGAGGAGGCACCCGCAGTGCGAGCGGCACGGGCACTGCCGGAGAGCGCGCGGCCGGCGAACACGTCCCGGCCGCCGACCATCGAGCAGCGTATCCGCGCGGAGGCTCACGGCTCGTCACCTTCGGTGCGGCGCCTGCCCGTCGACACCCGTACGGACGCCGACGTGGCGCGCGACAACGAGGTCGCCGCCGACGCGGCACTCGCGGCGGCGGCGTGAGGAACCGGGATCTCCTCAGGACTCCCGGCGCCCGCACCACGTACGGTGCCCGCCTCGCACACGGCGCGGACACCACGCCAGGCGTCTGTCGCACCGCCTCACCCGTCGCGGTCCCCACCGCACCGGACCTGACCGGCGTCACCCGAACCACCCGCAGGGCAGGCGGCACCCGCCGCACCGCACCAGCCGGGCCGTCGCATCATCTGCGCCGGCCGCGACAGTCGTCGTACGGCGAGGGCACCGCAGTCCCGCGGATCACCGGTCCCAGGGATCACCGATCACCCGTCACGGGCGGTCGTCGCGCTTCTTCGCCTGTTCTTCCTCCGCCTGCTTGGCCTGCACCTCCGGGTCGAGCGCACCCTGGCTGCCGTCGACGGACGACAGCGACGCGTTGTGCTCGGAGACCTCGGTAGGAGCGGGCGGCTCCACCAGCCAGTCGGGATTGGCCTGCTTGTCCCACCACTTCCACGCGGCGAAAGCGCCACCGGTCAGTACACCGAGGACCACCAGGCCCTTGGCGAGCCGTCCGGCCTTGGCCCGTCGCTCATGTTTCCTCACAAGCTTCTGGACCTCCTTCACCGTGATCTGACCGCGCAGCGCGGCGAGGGCGGCAGCGGAACGAGCCGCTGCTTCCCCGGCGACCGGCTGTGCGACGGATACCGCGTGCTCGACGCGCGGCACCGTGTAGCAGGCGGCCTGGCGCGCGGCCTTACGCGTCCGTGCCGCGGCACGCTGTGCGGCCTCGTCGACCTTTGGGGGCACATGCGGCGCCACGTGGGCGCCGTACTGAACACGAGCCTGCTTCGCGGCTTTCGACACCTTCGGTGCGAGCCGGACGCGGGCCTCTTCGGCGTACAACGCGGCCTGTTCCTTGGCCGTGTCGGCGTAGGGTGCCACCGCTTCCGCGGCGTGCAGCACGCTCTCCCTCGCCGAATCGGTAGCGGCGCGCACGCTGTCCATGCGGGTCACAGGATCCTCCTCCTCGGTGGCGGTCAGGGGGTTGGGGCTTTCCCCCGTTAACTTGGACAAAGATCCGCCTGTCCACCCAGATCGAAATCATGCCTGCCGCACGCCGGACCGGCATGCGGTACGGGCATCCGGGTCAACGAAGACGACTTGGGGCGATGCCTGGGCATTGCGGTGCAAGGGGACTTCTCGTTGACAATGCCACGGTTCACCGTCCCGCGCCCCGTCAAGGACATGACTGCCTCGCTTTTCTCCGCCCTGCTCCTGTCCGCCCCGCGTGTGCCCCGACGACGGCCGCTGATTCCCCGTCATCGGACGCGGCGAGCGCTTGAGGGGTACGGGGCGGACGACGGACCCGGTGTCCGTGCGAGGATCGACAGAGTCAGAGCAGACTCACGGAAGGCAGATCGTGGCCGAGCAGCTTTACGCCACCCTGAAGACCAACCACGGCGATATCGAGATCCGGCTCCTGCCGAACCACGCGCCGAAGACGGTCAAGAACTTTGTGGAGCTCGCCAAGGGCGAGCGTGAATGGACCAACCCGGCGACCGGCAAGAAGTCCAGCGACCGTCTGTACGACGGCACGGTCTTCCACCGGGTCATCAGCGGTTTCATGATCCAGGGCGGGGACCCGCTGGGTAACGGCACGGGCGGTCCGGGCTACGAGTTCGAGGACGAGTTCCACCCGGACCTCGCCTTCGACAAGCCGTACCTCCTGGCCATGGCGAACGCGGGACCGGGCACCAACGGCTCGCAGTTCTTCGTCACCCTGGCGCCCACCGCGTGGCTGACCCGTAAGCACACCATCTTCGGTGAGGTCACCGACGAGGCGAGCAAGAAGGTCGTGGACTCCATCGGGTCCACCCAGACCAACCCGCGCACCGACCGCCCGGTCGAGGAAGTCAAGATCGAGTCGGTCGTCGTCGAGTCCCGCTGAGTTCTTCGGACGCGTCCACGACGTCTCGGATTCCCGTTCGGGGAACCATCCCGCCCTGCCCGTCCGTAGTGGTTACATACCGGACGGGGAGGGCGGTGCGCTGTGCTCCTCCCGCCGCAACGAGCACCGAGGGGACCGATGGACCAACAGCCCGGGGGCCCGGACCGGCCCGCAGCCGACGCGACACCCCACTGTTACCGGCACCCCGACCGTGAGACCGGCATCCGCTGCACCCGCTGCGAGCGGCCCATCTGCACGGACTGCATGATCAGCGCCTCCGTCGGATTCCAGTGCCCCAACTGCGTACGGGAGGCGAACGGCTCGGGCATGTCCCCGACCGCCACCCGGCCGCGGACGATCGCCGGCGGTACCATCGCCGCCGATCCCCGTCTGATCACGAAGATCCTGCTGGGGCTGAATCTCGCCGTCTTCGTCGCCGTCCTCACCAGTGAGCGGCGCGTCGTCGGCGAGCTGGATCTCATCGGGTTCGCCTTCAACACGGACATCGGCGAGGTCGTCGGCGTCGCCGACGGGCAGTGGTACCGCCTGTTCACATCGATGTTCCTGCACCAGGCCGTGTGGCACATCGCGTTCAACATGCTGGGGCTGTGGTGGCTCGGAGGTCCGCTGGAAGCGGCGCTCGGGCGGGTGCGCTTCCTCGCGCTGTATCTGATCTCCGGGCTCGCGGGCAGCGCCCTGACCTATCTGATCGCCGCGCCGAACCAGCCGTCGCTCGGAGCGTCGGGCGCCATCTTCGGTCTGCTGGGCGCCACGGCCGTACTGATGCGCCGGATGAACTACGACATGAGGCCGGTCTTCGCGCTGCTGGCGCTGAACCTGCTCTTCACGTTCACCTGGTCCGGGATCGCCTGGGAGGCGCATGTCGGCGGTCTGGTCGCGGGCACGGCGATCGCCGTGGGCCTCGTGCACGCACCGCGTGAGCGCCGGGCGCTGGTCCAGTGGGGCACGTGCGCGGTGGTGCTGCTGGCGACGGTGGCGATCGTCGTGATCAGGACCGGCCAGCTCAACTGAGGGCCGTCGAAGTCCCTCGAAGCGCACAGTTGTCCACAGCGTGTGCCGGATCTTGTGCAATCTGTGTGGAACATCAGTGCCCCTTGTCGCTGATCTGGGTTTTCCCAGCAGAGACAAGGGGCGAGACGCTTCATCACATCGGCCGAAGCGGGTGCTCCAGTCACACCGGCGTCAACCTGCCGTGGAGTTATCCACAGATGGTCAGACCTTTTCCCCCGGCTGTGGACAGCACTGTGGATAAGTCTCTGGGCAGAGCTTGACGCCGGCCGCCGCCGCTACTTCCACTGGGTGGAGACGCCGAAGCCGGCGGCGATGAAGCCGAAGCCGACCACGATGTTCCAGTTGCCGAAGGCGTCGACCGGCAGCGAGCCCTCGGTCACATAGAAGACGACGATCCAGGCCAGCCCGATGAGGAACAGGGCGAGCATGACCGGCGCCACCCAGCTCCGGTTGGACAGCCTTATGGTGGTCGACTGCTTCGCCGCGGGGGGCGGCGTGAAATCGGCCTTCTTGCGGATACGTGACTTCGGCACGAGGGACTCTCCTGTCGATGCGCTGCGTGACCGCGCAGGTAACTGAAACGGTGTGCCGGGGGTGAGGAGCGAGCAGGGGGAACGCCGGCTCCCCCGGGCGTCCGTTAGCGTAGTGCTTCCGTGGCGCCTAAGGAGATAAGGGTACGTTGAGCAATTCTGCCGACTCCCCCGAAGGGCCGGTCCGCCGACCGATCTGGCGGCCGGTCCGCCTGCTCACGGCCGGGGTCTTCGCCCTGGCCGGCCTCATCTTCGTCACCAGCTTCAACACGGCGAAGGGCACCAACCTCCGTACGGACGACTCGCTGCTCAAGCTCTCCGACCTCATCCAGGAGCGCAGCGACAAGAACGCCGCGCTGGAGGAGTCGACCGGGGTCGTACGGGAGAACGTCGACAGCCTCGCCAGCCGCGACTCCGGCTCCACGGAGGCGGAGGACGCCGAACTGCGCGGTCTGGAGAACGCGGCAGGCACCAAGAAGGTCTCGGGCAAGGCCCTCACCGTCACCCTCGACGACGCCCCGCCGGACGCCACGGCCAATCCGGGCTACCCGGAGCCGCAGCCCAACGACCTGGTCATCCACCAGCAGGACCTCCAGGCCGTCGTCAACGCGCTGTGGCAGGGCGGCGCGAGCGGCATCCGCGTCATGGACCAGCGGCTGATCTCCACCAGCGCGGTGCGCTGCGTCGGCAACACCCTGATCCTCCAGGGCCGGGTCTACTCGCCGCCGTACAAGATCACGGCGGTGGGGGACCGGGACAGGCTCCGCGAGGCGCTCGCGGATTCGCCCGCGATCCAGAACTACCAGCTGTACGTGCAGGCGTACGGTCTCGGGTGGAAGGTCGACGAGCACGGCGAGACCACGCTCCCCGGCTACACGGGCACCGTGGACCTCCACTACGCGAAGCCGGTGAAATAGCCCGGCCGAAAGCGCCCGGTCCGGCCGCCTTCCTTGAGACGCGGGCCGCCCTCTCCTAAGAAGAAGAGGGCAACGGCACACCTGCGCCGTGCGCCGCCCACGTGACCCTGTGGCCCCTTAGTCTGGTTCGGTGTCGCGCACGCCGGTCCGGCCGCGCGGGTACGGATCGGGTACGGAACGGAAAGGGACAGCATGTACGGCTGGATCTGGCGGCATCTGCCGGGCAACGTGTGGGTGCGGGCGGTCGTCGCGCTCGTGCTGGCGCTGGCGGTCGTCTTCGTGCTGTTCCAGTACGTCTTCCCGTGGGCGGAGCCGATCCTCCCGTTCGGGGACGCGACGGTGACCGGCGCGGGAGGCTCCTCATGAGCGGTGCCCGCGTCCTCGTCGTGGACAACTACGACAGCTTCGTCTTCAACATCGTCCAGTACCTGTACCAGCTCGGCGCGGAGTGCGAGGTGCTGCGCAACGACGAGGTCTCGACGGCGCACGCCCGGGACGGCTTCGACGGCGTGATGCTCTCTCCCGGACCCGGCACGCCCGAACAGGCCGGTGTCTGCGTTGACATGGTGCGCCACTGCGCCTCGACCGGCGTTCCCGTCTTCGGGGTCTGCCTCGGTATGCAGTCGATGGCGGTGGCGTACGGCGGTGTGGTGGGCCGCGCCCCCGAACTGCTGCACGGCAAGACCTCGTTGGTGACGCACGAGGGCAAGGGCGTGTTCGCCGGGCTGCCCTCGCCCTTCACCGCGACGCGCTACCACTCGCTCGCCGCCGAGCCCACCGAGCTGCCCGACGAGCTGGAGGTCACCGCGCGCACGGCCGACGGCATCATCATGGGCGTACGCCACCGTGAACTGCCCGTCGAGGGCGTGCAGTTCCACCCCGAGTCCGTCCTGACCGAACACGGTCACCTGATGCTGGCCAACTGGCTGGCGCAGTGCGGTGATCCGGGCGCCGTGGGCCGATCGGCGGGCCTGGCACCGGTGGTGGGCAAGGCGGTCGCGTGACCGCACTCCGCCCCGAGCACGACGCGGGACACGGCGCCTCGTACGAGCAGCGGGAACCGTACGAGGAACCGGGCGCGTTCGAGGCGGCGGTGGACGGACTCGCGGATCCGTTGAACGACCCGCTCCCCGGGCAGGGCGCCCCGCCGCCTCCCGCGCATCCCTCTCCCGCCCCGCCTTCCCCGCCTCCCGGCTCCTGGGCCGCGGGGGACGGGATATCGGCGCCGCCGCCGGCGGAACGGGAGTGGTCCGGCTACGGGCCGTATCCGTACGCGGACCAGGCACCCGCCCAGTACGGGCAGGACTGGGCCTCACAGGTCCCGCCGGAGTCGGTGCGGATGGCGCCGCACACGCGGGTGCCCGCGCCCGTACCGGAGCCCAGGTCGACGCCCGGTCCGACGACCCCGGCCGCGCCCGCCCCCCGGACCGCTCCCGATCCGCCGTACGTCCCCGCCCGGGACGACGAGACCGTCGGGCTCCGTACGGAGGACACCCACCGGCCCCACGCGAGCGCCGGTGGCGCCGAGGACGCCACCGCCCTGCTGCCGACGGTCTCCGAGTCCGGCGCGGAAGGCGCGGACACGGCGGCGCGCCCGGCGCCGCCGGAACCGGCCGTCGGAGGCCGTGCCGAGCGCCGTAAGGCGGCCAAGGGGGGCCGTGGACGCGGTCGCAGGCGATCGGAGGGCCCCGGACGCCCCGAGCGCGCGCCGGGCCCCTCAGCGCCCGCCAGGCCCCTCTCCCGTGTCGAGGCGCGGCGTGCCGCCCGTGCTCTCAAGGACAGTCCGGGAGTGATCCTCAGCCGCGCGGTCGGCGAGATCTTCATCAGCCTCGGTGTGCTGATGCTGCTGTTCGTCACGTACCAGCTCTGGTGGACGAACATCCAGGCCGATCTCTACGCGGGCAAGGAGACGGACAAGATCCAGGACGGCTGGGCGAAGGGCCGTCAGCCCGGAGCCTTCGAGCCCGGCCAGGGATTCGCGATCATGCACATCCCCAAGCTCGACGTGGTCGTCCCGATCGCCGAGGGGATCGACAAGGCGAAGGTCCTGGACCGCGGCATGGTCGGCCACTACTCGGAGGGCCGGCTCAAGACGGCGATGCCGTCCGACAAACAGGGCAACTTCGCGGTCGCGGGCCACCGCAACACCCACGGTGAGCCGTTCCGGTACATCAACCGCCTGAAGCCCGGCGACAAGATCGTCGTGGAGACGCAGGACTCCTACTTCACGTACGACATGGCGAGCATCCTCCCGCAGACCGCGCCGTCGAACGTCGGTGTGATCGGTCCCGTGCCGCCCGGCTCCGGATTCGCGGAGCCCGGGAGATACATCACGTTGACGACCTGTACGCCGGAATTCACCAGTACGTATCGAATGATCGTGTGGGGCAAGATGGTTGAGGAACGGCCACGCGGCAAGGGAAAGCCCGACGCTCTCGTCGGCTGAACGGATCACGACGAAGACCAGGGACCAGGGGACGGGTGCTGTGGCAGCGGGAACAGGGCACGACGACGGGCGTGCGAGCGCACCCGGAGAAGACGGAAAAAACGATACATCAGCGACAACCGGGGTGGCCGAGCCCGAATCCGGGCGTTCGGAGCCGGATCCCGAGCCCGCGTCAGAGCCCTCGGACCCCGAGCCCGACACGGCGGCGGGCCCGGCCGCCGCACCCGCCGCGACACCGGCCCGCCCGCGGCGAGGCCGGGTCGCAGCCGCCGTCAGCGTCTTCGGCGAACTGCTCATCACCGCGGGCCTGGTGCTC
The DNA here is from genome assembly GCF_010384365.1 of Streptomyces sp. S4.7. NCBI lineage: Bacteria > Bacillati > Actinomycetota > Actinomycetes > Kitasatosporales > Streptomycetaceae > Streptomyces > Streptomyces sp. S4.7. The sequence continues at coordinate 3,818,869 of NZ_CP048397.1, forward strand.
GGTCTCTTCGTCGTCTACTCGCTGTGGTGGACGAACGTCCTGGCGGACCGCGAGGCCACGAAGCAGGGCAACGAGGTACGTGACGGCTGGGCCGACGGCCGCGGCGGCCCCGGCGCCCTCGACGTGAAGAACGGCATCGGTTTCCTGCACGTGCCCGCGATGACCGGGGACGAGATCCTCGTGAAGAAGGGCACGGACCCCAAGTCCCTCAACGACGGTGTCGCCGGCTACTACACCGACCCGGTGAAGTCCGCGCTGCCCGAGGACAAGAAGGGCAACTTCTCGCTGGCCGCGCACCGCGACGGGCACGGCGCGAAGTTCCACAACATCCACAAGCTCAGGTCCGGTGACTCGATCGTCTTCGAGACGAAGGACACCTGGTACGTCTACAAGGTCTTCAAGGACCTTCCGAAGACGTCGAAGTACAACGTGGACGTACTCCAGCCGGTCCCCAAGGAGTCGGGCAAGAAGAAGCCCGGCCGCTATCTGACCCTCACGACGTGCACGCCCGTCTACACGTCCGACTACCGCTACATCGTGTGGGCCGAGCTGGAGCGCACGGAGAAGGTCGACGAGGACCGGACGAAGCCGCCGGAGCTGCTCCGGGCCGGCTGAGCCCCGCCGACCCGCCGACCCGCTGAGTCCGCTGACCCGCCGAGTCCGGCGGGGGCCGACGAGCCCGTGACACGGGTGAAGCCCCGGCATCCTCTTCAGGATGCCGGGGCTTCTTCCGTTCACCTATGACTCTCCTCGGGAGGAGGCGACCTCAGTCCTCGTCGCCTCTCCCGCCGGGACCGCCGATGAAGCCCCCGTTGTTCCCTCCGTTGTCGCCGCCCGTGGGGGCGACGAACAGCGTCACGGTGCTGCCCTTGTCGACCTCCTGGCCGGCCTGCGGATTGGTGGCGAGCACCCGGGCGTTGGGGTCGTTCGGCGAGTTCGGCGCCAGCGCGACCACCAGCCCCAGCCCCTCCAGCTGCGCCTTGGCCTCGGCGACCGTCTTGCCGCCGACGTCACCGGGGATCTGGACCTTCTCCGGCTGCGCCGGCCCCTTCGACACCTGGAGCGTGACCTGACTGCCCTTGGCCGCCTTGGTGTTGCCCTCCGGGGTCTGGCCGACGACGGTGTTCGCCGGCTTCTCGGAGTCCACATCGGTGCGCGCGACGGTGAAGCCGAGCGTTTCGAGCTGGCTCTTAGCCGCGTCGAAGTTCTGGTCGATGACGGACGGCACCGTCTGCTGCGCCTGCTTGGCGACGGAGAGCGTGACGGTCGCGCCCTTCTCCGCCTCGGAGCCGCCGGCCGGCTTCTGCGAGACGACCGTTCCGGGGTCCTGGTCGCTCTCGACCTGCTTGGTCTCTACCCTGAACTCGGCGTCCTGAAGGGTCTTCGTCGCGTCCTCGACGGTCTCGTCGGCGACGTCGGGCACCTGGACCTTCGGCGCGCCCTCGGAGACGACGACCTGGATGGTGTCGCCCTGGTTCATCTTTCCGCCGGACGCGGGGTTCTGGGAGCAGATGGCGCCCTTGGGCTGGTCGCAGCGCTCCGTCCCGGACTGGGCGACCTCGACCGACGCGTTGCCCGCCAGCACCTTCGCGTCCTTCAGCGTCTCCCCCACGAGCTGCGGAACGGCGATCCGCTCCGTGCCGCCGGAGTCCCCGCCGAAGACCGCCTTGCCGATCAGGACGGCTCCCGCGAGCACCAGGATGCCCGCGAGGACCAGCAGGATCGTCGAGGTGTTGGACTTCTTCTGCCGGCGCCGGTCGGGACGGTCGTCGTAGTTGCCGTAGCCACCGCCGTCGTCGGGGTTGACCGGCGGCATCATCGACGTCTGGCCGCCGCCGGGCGGGGCGGTGCGCAGCGCGGTGGTGGGCTGGTCGTCGGAGCCGTAGCCGCCCGCGTAACCGACCGCGCCCATCGCCGCCGTCGCCGCGACGGGCTGGCCGTCGAGGCACGCCTCGATGTCGGCGCGCATCTCGTCCGCGGACTGGTAGCGGTAGTCCGGGTCCTTGACGAGGGCCTTCAGCACGATCGCGTCCATCTCGGGCGTGATCTCGGGGTCGAAGGTGCTCGGAGCCTGCGGCTCCTCCCGCACGTGCTGGTACGCGACGGCCACCGGTGAGTCGCCGATGAACGGCGGGCGCACGGTCAGCAGCTCGTAGAGCAGACAGCCCGTCGAGTACAGGTCGGACCGCGCGTCGACCTGCTCGCCCTTGGCCTGCTCGGGGGAGAGGTACTGCGCGGTGCCGATGACCGCGGAGGTCTGGGTCATCGTCATGCCGGAGTCGCCCATGGCGCGGGCGATGCCGAAGTCCATGACCTTGACCTGGCCGGTGCGCGTCAGCATGACGTTGGCAGGCTTGATGTCGCGGTGGACGATCTGGGCGCGGTGCGAGTACTCCAGCGCCTGGAGGATCCCCACCGTCATCTCCAGCGTGCGCTCGGGCAGCAGTCTGCGCCCGGAGTGCAGCAGCTCTCGCAGGGTGGACCCGTCGACGTACTCCATCACGATGTACGGGATGGACACCCCGTCGACGTAGTCCTCACCCGTGTCGTAGACGGCGACGATCGCGGGGTGGTTGAGCGAGGCGGCCGACTGGGCCTCTCGGCGGAACCGGGCTTGGAAGGACGGGTCGCGGGCGAGGTCGGCCCGCAGCGTCTTCACAGCGACGGTGCGGCCGAGCCGGGTGTCGTGCGCGAGGTACACCTCGGCCATGCCACCACGGCCGAGCACCGAGCCCAGCTCGTACCGGCCGCCGAGGCGACGCGGCTCTTCCATACTGTTCCAGCCCTCTCCGTCTGTCCCGACCGCACCGGTGTGCGGTCCGGCGGTGTGCTGTTCGCGCATACGCTACCGGGCACGCCGCATCCGGTCCGACCGTCCCTGGTACCTGATACAGGACTGGTACTTGAATGGTCACATATCGGTCGTCAACGCCCGGCGCGCTGATGGTGAGGCAGATCACCGTGGGTGCCGTCCGCCGGCATGACGGTTCGCCGCCCGGTCCGACAATGGCCCGGTCAGCGTCAACAGCTGTCCGGGCCACCGCGGGAGGGTCCTGGCTACTTCTTGCTGTCGATCACGGCCTTCATGACGTCCTTGGCGATCGGGGCGGCGAGACCGCCGCCGGAGATGTCGTCACGGGTGGCGTCGCTGTCCTCGACGACGACCGCGACCGCGACCGGCGACCCGTTCTCGCCCTTGGCGTAGGAGATGAACCAGGCGTACGGGTTCTTGCTGTTGTTCTCGCCGTGCTGCGCGGTACCGGTCTTGCCGCCGACGGTCACGTTGGGGATTCGCGCTCGGTCGCCGGTGCCCTCGTTGACGACCGTCTCCATCATCTCCTGGAGCATCTGTGCGTGCTCCTGGCTGAGGGGCTGGCCCATCTCCTCGGACTCGGTCTTCTCTATGACGTCCAGGTTCGGCGCTTCGAGCTGGTCGATCATGTACGGCTTCATCAGCTTGCCGTCATTGGCGACGGCGGAGGCGACCATGGCCATCTGGAGCGGGGTGGTGCGGGTGTCGAACTGGCCGATGGAGGAGAGCGCGGTCTGCGAATCGTTCAGTTCCTCGGGGAAGATCGAGGCGTTGGCGCGGACCGGGACGAACTGCTCCTCGTTGAAACCGAACTTCTTCGCCGTCTCCAGCATCTTGTCCTTGCCGACGTTGTAGCCGAGCTTGCCGAAGACGCTGTTGCAGGAGACCCGCAGCGCTTCCCTGAGCGTCGCGTCCTTGCAGGGGATGTTGCCCTCGTTCACCAGCTCCGTCGTCGTGCCCGGCATGGTCCACGGCAGCGGGGAGTCGGTCTTCGCGTCGATGTCGTCGACGACACCGTGCTCCAGCGCCGCGGCGGCCGTGACGACCTTGAACGTGGAGCCGGGCGGATACGTCTCGCGCAGCGCGCGGTTCAGCATCGGCTTGTCGGTGTCCTTGCCGAGCTTGTTCCAGGACTTCTCGTCCTTGGCGCCGTAGCCGGCGAAGGAGGAGGGGTCGTACGAAGGGGTGGAGGCCAGCGCGAGGATCTTGCCGGTCCCGGGCTCCAGGGCGACGACGGCGCCCTTCTTGTTGCCCAGCCCCTCGAAGGCGGCCTTCTGCGCGGCGCCGTTCAGGGTCGTGACGACGTTGCCGCCCTTGGCCTCGTCGCCGGTGAACATCGCCATGGTGCGGTCGAAGAAGAGCTGGTCGTCGTTGCCGGTGAGGATGCCGTCCTCGATGTTCTCGATCTGCGAGGCGCCGAAGGCCTGCGAGGCGTATCCGGTGACCGGCGCCCACATCGGGCCGTCGAGGTAGGTCCGCTTGAACGCGAAGTCGGTGTCCTTCGTCTTCGCCGAGCCGGTGATGGGCTTGCCGTCGACGACGATGTTGCCGCGCTCGCTCGCGTACCGCTCGATCAGGACGCGGCGGTTGCGCTCGTGGCTGTTCAGCTCGTCCGCCTCCACGTACTGGAGCCAGTTGGTGCGCAGCAGCAGGGCCAGGACGAGCAGTCCGCAGAAGATCGCGATGCGTCGCAGGGGCTTGTTCACGGTCGGACCACCTGGGTCATCTCGGCGTCGGGTGACGGGGCGGGCGCCGGGGCCGGGCGGCGCGCGGTGTCGCTGATCCTGATGAGGATGCCGATCAGCGCCCAGTTGGCGATCACCGACGAACCTCCGGCCGCGACGAACGGCATCGTCATACCGGTCAGCGGGATGAGGCCCATGACGCCGCCCGCGACGACGAACACCTGGATGGCGAAGGCGCCGGAGAGGCCGATCGCCAGGAGCTTGCCGAAGGGGTCCCGGGCGGCGAGCGCGGTCCGTACGCCGCGCTCCACGATCAGGCCGTAGATCAGCAGGAAGGCCATCGTGCCCGCGAGCCCGAACTCCTCGCCGACGGTGGAGAGGATGAAGTCGGAGTTGGCCGCGAAGCCGATCAGGTCGGAGTTGCCCTGCCCGAGCCCGGTGCCGAGAGTGCCGCCGGCGCCGAACGACATCAGCGCCTGGCCGACCTGCTCGCTCTGGTCCCAGGTGGCCTGGGCGAAGGGGTTGAGCCAGAACTCGACGCGCTGCTGGACGTGCGGCTCGAACGTGGCGACACCGACCGCGCCCGCGGCCGACATCACCAGGCCGAAGATGATCCAGCTCGTGCGCTCGGTGGCGACGTACAGCATGATCACGAAGAGGCCGAAGAACAGCAGCGAGGTGCCGAGGTCGGTCTCGAAGACCAGGATCAGGATGGACATGGCCCAGACCATCAGGATCGGGCCCAGGTCACGTCCGCGCGGCAGGTAGATGCCCATCACACGGCGGCTGGCCAGTGCCAGGGCGTCGCGCTTGACCATCAGGTAGCCGGAGAAGAAGATCGCGATGATGATCTTCGCGAACTCTCCCGGCTGGACGTTGATGGGGCCGAGGCTGATCCAGATCTTCGCGCCGTTCCTCGCCGGGAAGAACATGGGCAGGATCAGCAGGACCAGCGCCACGGCCATGGAGATGTAGGTGTAGCGCTGGAGGATGCGGTGGTCCTTGAGCAGCAGCAGCACGGCCACGAAGAGCGCGATGCCGATCGCCGAGTACATCAGCTGCTTGGGAGCGTCCGGTGAGAACGATCCGTAAAGGTTCGTGGCGCGGGCGATCAGCCGGGGCGACTGGTCCAGCCTCCAGATGAGGACGAGACCGAGGCCGTTGAGCAGCGTGGCGAGCGGCAGCAGCAGCGGATCGGCGTACGGGGCGAACTTGCGCACCACGAGATGGCCGACACCGGCCAGCAGCCCGATGCCCAGGCCGTACCCGATCATGCCGCTGGGCACGGTGCCGTCGAGGGCCAGCCCGACGTTCAGGTAGGCGAAGAGCGGAATGGCGACGGCGAAGGCCAGCATCGCGAGCTCGGTGTTGCGGCGGCTCGGTGCTTCGATCGCGCCGATGGTGGTCGTGTTGGTGACAACGCTCATGGTGGTGAAGGCCCCCTACGGCCGGCTACTGCTTACCGCAGTTCGAGGCCAGCTTCTGCTCCTCCTCCGAGAGGCTGGGGCCCGGAGAGGGAGTCGCTGTTTTCAGCGCTTCTGGCTTGGAGATGGTGCTGTCGCTACCGGTCTGCGGCTTCGTCCCGGTCGTACCGCCGGCCTCGCCCTCGCCGGTGATCGCGTTCGCCGCGCGCTCGGACTCACGACGCTGTTCGTCCTTCTTGCACGCGTCCGCCTGCTTGGACAGGTCGTCGATCTTGGTGTGCGCGGAGGCCTTGCTGCCCTCGGCGATCGTGTCCTCGACCTGCTTGCGCTGGTACGGCGGAAGGTACTTGAGTTCGATCTTGGTGAAGTCCTCTTCGACCTTCGACAGCGAGACCCACGCCAGATCCTGGCTGATGCCCCGGTAGAGCGCGACGTGCTCGTCGTTGGCCCCGACGTAGTACTGGGTCTGGGTCCAGCGGTAGCCGCCGTACAGACCGCCGCCGACGACCGCCAGCGCGAGCACGATGTAGACCGACCGCTTGAACCACTTGCGGCCGGCGGAGCGCGGCTTGGCATAGTCGTTGTCGGTGTCGCTGTAAGCCCCGAAGCCGGAGTCCGGCGGCATGCCGCCGTACCCGGCCCCGTCACCGCTGCCCGGCGGGCCGAAGCCCCCCGGAGGGGGCTGGTGCTGCTGCGGTACGGGACGGCCCAGACCGGCGGCGCGGCCCGCGGGCGTCTGCATCGACGGGTCGCTCTCGGTGGCGTGCAGCTGCTGGTTCTCGGCCACGGCGCCGACGACGACCGGGGTGTCGTTGAGCTGCCCGGCCGGGGTGTCGTTGGACTCGACGTCCAGGACGTCGGCGACGATGCAGGTGATGTTGTCGGGACCGCCGCCGCGCAGGGCGAGCTGGATGAGGTCCTGGATGGTCTCCTGCGGGCCCTGGTAGCTCGCCAGGGTCTCTTCCATGGTCTGGTGCGAGACGACGCCGGAGAGACCGTCCGAACAGATCAAGTACCGGTCGCCCGCGCGGACCTCACGGATCGAGAGATCGGGCTCGACATGGTCCCCGCTGCCCAGCGCGCGCATCAGCAGGGAGCGCTGCGGGTGGGTGGTGGCCTCTTCCTCGGTGATGCGCCCCTCGTCCACGAGGCGCTGCACCCAGGTGTGGTCCTGGGTGATCTGGGTGAGCACACCGTCGCGCAGGAGGTAGGCGCGGGAGTCGCCGACGTGTACGAGGCCGAGGCGCTGACCCGTCCACAGGAGGGCGGTGAGCGTGGTGCCCATGCCCTCCAGCTGGGGGTCCTCCTCGACCATCACGCGCAACTGGTCGTTGGCACGCTGGACCGCCGTGCCGAGCGAGGTGAGGATGTCCGATCCCGGCACGTCGTCGTCGAGCTGCACGAGCGTGGAGATCACCTCGGACGAGGCGACCTCACCGGCGGCCTGGCCGCCCATGCCGTCGGCGATGGCCAGGAGCCGGGGACCGGCATAGCCGGAGTCCTCGTTCCCCTCCCGGATCATGCCTTTGTGCGACCCGGCGGCGAAGCGCAGAGAAAGACTCATGCGCGCCTCTCCTGTCGGTTCGCCAGCCGAATGTGGCGCCAGCCGGTCTCGAGCCACACTGCCCACCCTCCGGTCGGGAGCCTGCGGTCCCACGTCGGGACCGCCGCGGCTCGCTCGCTCCGCTCGCTCATTGTCGTACTACTTCCGCAGCTCGATGACAGTCTTGCCGATGCGGATCGGCGCGCCGGGCGGAATCGGTGTCGGCGTGGTGAGGCGGGTCCGGTCGAGATACGTGCCGTTGGTGGACCCGAGATCCTCGACGATCCACTGACCGTCACGGTCCGGGTAAATCCTGGCATGCCTGCTGGACGCGTAGTCGTCGTCCAGCACGATCGTCGAGTCGTGCGCCCGGCCCAGGGTGATGGTCTGTCCCTGGAGGGCCACCGTGGTGCCGGTGAGGATCCCCTCCGAGACGACCAGCTTCGTGGGCGCCCCCCGGCGCTGGCGGCCCCCCTGCTGCCGCTGCGCGGGCGGCCCCGCGCTCTGGCGGGCGGCGCCCTGCGGCGGCCGTGTGTCGGCGTTGCGGCGTGAGCCGCGCTGCGTGACACGCGTGCCGAACAGATCGCTCCGAATGACCTGGACGGCCACAATCACGAACAGCCACAGAACGGCTAGGAAACCTAGCCGCATGACCGTCAGGGTCAGCTCTGACATTGCCCCCGCTTCACCCTTCGGCTTGCCGGTAAACGATGGTGGTTTGGCCCACGACGATCCGCGAGCCGTCGCGGAGCGTAGCGCGGGTGGTGTGCTGTCCGTCTACCACGATGCCGTTCGTGGACCCGAGATCCTGGATCGTCGAGGGCGTTCCGGTCCGAATCTCGCAGTGCCGGCGGGAGACGCCGGGGTCGTCGATCCGCACGTCGGCGTCGGTGCTGCGGCCCAGCACCAGCGTGGGGCGCGAGATCTGGTGGCGGTTGCCGTTGATCTCGATCCACCGGCGGACCTGGGTGCCCGGCATCGCCCCTGGGGGCGGTGTCGAGGGGGGCTGTGCGGCCTGCCCCGGCCGTCCCGCGCCCGGCGGGGGCGACGGCGGCATGGGGGGCGGGGACGAGGGCGGGTAGCCGTAACCACCGGGGGGCGGGGCCGCGGGGGCCCTGCCGGGTGCGGGGCCCGGACCGGGGCCGTGCTCGGGTCCCTGTGACGTACTCGACGCCAGGGTGCGGCTGCGCACCCGGTACAGACCGGTGTCGAGGTCGTCGGCCTTCTCCAGATGGACCTTGATCGGGCCCATGAAGGTGTAGCGCTGCTGCTTCGCGTAGTCGCGGACGAGCCCGGAGAGTTCGTCGCCGAGCTGACCCGAGTACGGGCTGAGGCGCTCGAAGTCGGGCGCGCTCAACTCGACGATGAAGTCGTTGGGGACGACGGTCCGCTCGCGGTTCCAGATCGTTGCGTTGTTGTCGCACTCACGCTGAAGGGCGCCGGCGATCTCCACGGGCTGGACCTCGGACTTGAACACCTTCGCGAAGGTGCCGTTGACCAGACCTTCGAGTCGCTGCTCGAAGCGCTTCAGGACTCCCATGGGGCACCTCCTCCGTCGTTGCCGTCCTGGTACTGCTTACTGATCGTATCCACGCGTCGGGAAATCGGCTGGTTCCCCTTGTCTGCCCCGTCGATGAGTGTCACCTCTCACACGGATCGTAGAGGCGGCCTCAGGACAGTGTCCCGCACCCGGGGTGCACTCCGGAGGAGTGGGGGGAGGCCGCTCGAGGTTGCTCGTTCCCCGGCCGGGTTGCCGAGACAAACGGATGTGATTCCACGCCCTGCAGCGTGCTAATCTTTTCGATGTCGCCAGGCGATCACACCAGCAGGTGAGAGGCCGGACGGCACACCCAATGCGCGGGTGGCGGAATAGGCAGACGCGCTGGATTCAGGTTCCAGTGCCCGAAAGGGCGTGGGGGTTCAACTCCCCCCTCGCGCACCAGGAGAAACCGACGAAACGGGTCTCTACCAGTGACGAAAGTCCTGGTAGGGCCCGTTTCTCGTTGATCGGACGCGGCCCCAGGGCTCGTAGCACTGGCGGCAAGGGCCGTCCACACATCACGGAGCCCGCTCAGTGTCGTACCTCACAGAGCGGGCCTTGATTTTTGGGTGTTCTTCAGCTGGTGGGGCCGGTGTTGATCGCTAGCCGGTTGGTGACAAATATCCGGTGGGTGTCCAGGTGCCGAGGGGCTTCGTGCGGTGCCGGTGATGGGTGCGCCTGCGGGGCCGTTCGCCACCCAGGGCGAGCGTCTCCAGCCACTTTGCGATCTTCCGGCGGTTGGCGTGAGCGAGCTGGAAGGCCAGGAGCACAGTCTGGGCGGCGATGTCGCGGATACGTCGTGTGCCGGATGCTTCGATGGCTTCGGCGAGGGGGTTCTTCGCGTAGCCGTTGTAGCCCTCGACGCTGTTGCGGAGTCTGAAGTAGGTCTTCTGCCATTCATCGGTGCCGTACTCGAGGGACTGCCAGTGCTTGGCGCCCTCGGCGGGGGCGAGCGTGACGCTGCGCTGGCGGCAGACCTTGAGCGGTCCCATGGGGTTCGGCTGGGGGTCGACGAGTGGGAGCTGGATGCCGCGGCCCATTGATCTTGGCTTGATGGGGCACTGTACTTTGCCGGCCTCGGCCTGAGGTTCCCCCGAGATGCGGAAGTCGATGACAGAGGGTCAGATGGTTCTCATGAGAGGAACATCGACCATGGCTGCCCCCAGAAAGTACTCACTGGAGTTGCGTGAGCGTGCGGTGCGGATGTACCGCGCGTCGGATCCGAAGCCGCAGATCAAGAAGCTGGCCGTCGACCTTGGCGTCCACCCCGAGGCCCTGCGGGGCTGGATCCGGCAGGCCGAGGCCGATGCCGGCGAGCGGGATGACCGGCTGACTACCGACGAACACGCCGAGCTGGTGGCACTGCGGAAGGAGAACGCCCAGCTCAAGCGGGCGAACGACGTGCTGCGGACGGCCTCGGCGTTTTTCGCGGCGCAACTCGACCCGACCCGGCCCAGGTGACCGCGCTCCTCGACGAGCATCCACACCTGGGAGTCGAGTGCGTACTCCGGGAGCTTTCCATCGCCTCCTCCACCTACTACCGCTGTGTGGCCTGAGGCTGTCATGGAGGAGCACCACGGAGCTCGGGTTGCCCAGGCCATGGCCGTCAGGCTCAGGACCGCTCTCGATGAGAGGGGCTGGTCCGTGGCTCATCTCTCGCGCATCAGCGGCGTCGCCCGCTTCACGATCGCCAAGGCACTCGCCGGTGAGGCGTGGCCTGATCTGCTGACTGTCGCCAACCTGGAAAAAGCGCTGGGTTGTGACCTCTGGCCGGGCCGGGACGTATGAGTCCGGGCGCCACGGCAAGCCGGCGGCCGGTGAACCCTGATGGTGGAAGAGTCGTTCGAAATTGAACACAGAAGCGGTCATCCCTTCGGGCGAAGGGCAGGACCATTTTCGTCGTGCGCTACCGGCGGCGGTCGACCGCTCGTAAAATGCAACATGACGAACTGATCCGGCGCTGTGAAAGGTTCTCGGGGGGTTCGTCGCGGTTGGCCGTCACCTTGGACTGGACTCCTTGGTGGCGGCCTTCCTGGTCCTCTCGGGCCAATTCTGCTGAGGCTGTGCGTACTGGTAGTAGGCGTTCGGAAGCTTGATCAAAGAGCCGGTCCTGGACAGCTCATCCATGGCTACGCGCACACTCTTGATCTTGTCGGTTTCATTCAAGGCGCTGGCCACTTCGAGTGCCTTCCACTGCCGCTGAGGGTCTTGGCCGATGAGTCACATGATCCTCGTCTTGCGGGTGAGGGGCTGAAAGCCATCCGCAGCTGAGGCGTCGCCTTCTTCGGGCGCCGATTCAGCCTTTCGCTGGTCGGGGATGCCCGACGTGCGCCACTCGTCCGTGACCTCCATCTGCTTCTTCACAAGGCGCGTTTTGTAATTCAGGCCCTGTCTCGCCTGAAGTGATGCCCCCTGTCTTGTGCGAGAGACAGGAGCTGACAACGCTCGAATACCTTTCTGCTGAGGATTACCTGTAAAGGGAGTGGGCGGTTCATTGAGGCCGCGTACTTGCTTTGCACTCCCTGTGTCTCGGTGAACCTAGGATCGGGTAGTCCTGTATCCCTCGGCACTGTGATCGGCGGAGGCAGGCCTGCCAAAAAAATGTGTCCGATCAGTGGCACCTGTCGTCAGGAATCAAGGAAGTGGTCTGTGCAGCCCTGTCTCTGCATTGTGTTCCGCAGTCCCGTCGACAACTCTGGCTGGGGCCGCAACGCGCATGGCAGGCAGGGGCGCGCGGCCTACTCCCGCGTATCGCAAGACATGGGTGAGAGACAGACACAGTGGCAAGTCGACTGCGGCCAGGGGGGAAGGCGCGCCTCGGAGGAGCCCGGGGGGAGGGCTTTTACGGTTCGTCTGTGTCGCTTGTGCTCGGCAAAAGGTCGCGGATGCCCCAGACATGTGAGGACTGGGGGATGGCTCATCGCTGTCCGGAGCGAGGCGGAACCTGTGCCCCATTTGTGCCGAGGTCGACAGGTGAGTCAGCCGTGGCAGTCCGCCCGGCGGCGAGAGGACATAGGCCCTCCGGAGCAGGAGGTAGGGATGTCATGAGAGCCGTCCTTCCTGCCGCTACATGCGTCGGACTGGATTCGTCCCGCACTGGAGTCGGCGACGGGTAGCGGGTAGTGCCCTGCGGCCGGGAAGTCAGGACACAGGGCAGACCTTTGTGCGCTCTCAAGAGGAGATCCACTGTTCCGAGGCGTGCTGCGTCCAGACAGGGGTGCTCAATGGCGCAAGGTAAGGCGGCCAGACGTGGCGGACAGGACAGCTGCGGCGGCCGAGCTGATGGCGAGTGCGAGGAAGAGCCCGTCGTAGCCACCGAGTGGTCCTGCCAACACTGCGCCAGCCCACGGTGCGAGAGCTGACGCCACGGTGACTGGTGCGGCGAGGATTCCGGACAGGCGGCCGTAGTGAGTGGCGCCCCAGCGGTCGGTGACGGCGGTGGCCTGGAGCAGAGTGAGATTTCCGCGCACCATTCCGGCCGCGATCGACAGGGCTACCAGCACGGTGTAAGGGCCGGGGACCAGGCCGAGTGCGGCGGTGGTGAGGCCGCCGAGGGCGATCAGCGCGGTCGTACGGGCGGTTGTCCCGGAGCGTCGGGCGAGGGTGGAGTAGAGGGCGCGGCCGAGTGTCTGGCCAGCGCCGCCGATACCGAGCGCCCAGGCTGCTTCGTCGGTTGAGTAACCGCGCTCCAAGAGGAGCGGGACCAGGGCCACGACGACGGCGGAGACGGTGAGCGCTGAGAGGGTCAGGGCTGCGGCAAGCACCCAGAAGGGGCGGCTGTGGGCCACTGCTGTCGCGGAGTCGCCGGTCTGGACGGGCAAGGCCAGGGGTACGGCGGGCCAGAGTGCTTTGAGTGCCAGGGCGTGGGTGGGGATGGTCACGATGCCGAGGATCATGGCTAGCACGGTGTAGGTCGCTCGCCAGGACATGTGGTCGGCGAGCGCGGCGGTGATGGGTGCGAAGACGGTGGAGGCGAGGCCGCCCGCGAGGGTGACGATCGTGAGGGCGCGGACGTGGTCAGGGGCCCACCAGCGGGTGAGGGCGGCGAAGGCGGGCTGGTAGAAGGTCGCTGCCATCGCGAGGCCGGCGAGCAGCCAACCGGCGATGAGGAGCGGGAGGTTCGGGGCGGCGGCGATGATGAGGAGGCTCACGACGCCGAGGACGGAGCCTGTGGTCATGACGGTGCGCGGGCCTCGGTGATCGATGATGCGGCCGACGCGGATGCCGGCGAAAGCGGAGATGAGCAGCGCGAGGGAGAACGCTCCTGTTGTGGCGCCGGGTGGCCAGCCGGTGTCCGCGGTGATGGCGGGGTTCAGTACGGGGAAGGCGTAGAAGATGATGCCCCAGCTGGTGATCTGTGTGGCACACAGTGCGGGGAGCACGGCGCGGGGCCGCGACCGGTCCCCTGTTCCGGTCGCGGCCCCGCGGGTGTGAAGCTCCGTCACGAGCAGCAGGGGCCAGGGGCCTGCTCACCGTCGGCCGCTCCGGTCGTGGCGCCGATCTGTACGAGTGCGGGTTCCGGTGCGCAGCAGCCCCCGCCGTCGCTCTGCTCCGTGCCGGCGGGGTCGTCGAAGAGGCCGGCGCCGCCGCAGACTCCGCTCTCGGGAAGGGTGAGTTCGACGCGGTCGGCGGATTCGGTGTCTCCGGCGATGGCTGCCACTACGGAGCGGACCTGCTCGTATCCGGTCATCGCGAGGAAGGTGGGCGCGCGGCCGTAGGACTTCATGCCGACCAGGTAGATACCGGGTTCGGGGTGGGACAGTTCGCGGTGTCCGTGGGGGTAGACGGTGCCGCATGAGTGCTGGTTGGGGTCGATCAGCGGTGCCAGTTCGACCGGGGCCTGGAGCCGCTCGTCGAGCCGGAGGCGGATCTCGGAGAGGAAGGACAGGTCGGGGCGCAGGCCGGTGAGGACGATGATCTCGTCGACCGGGTCGAGGCGGCGGCCGTCCTCGCCGGTGAGAACCAGGCGTCCGTCCCCGGCGGGCTCGACGGTCTCGGTGCGGAAGCCGGTGACGGCGTCGGCGTATCCGTTGTCGACGGCGGCCTTCGCGGCCAGGCCGAGCGCGCCTCGGGCGGGCAGCTGGTCGGCGGTGCCGCCGCCGAAGGTCGAGCCGCTGATACCGCGCCGCAGGATCCACACCGTGTGCGTGCCCGGTGCGTCCTTGGCGATGTCGGCCAACGAGGCGAGGGCGGTGAACGCGGAGGCGCCGGAGCCGATCACGGCGGTGCGCCGGCGGGCGTAACGGGCGCGGACGGCCGGGTCCTTGAGGTCGGGGACGCGGTAGGAGATACGCGCGGCAGCGGTGTGTTCGCCGAGGGCGGGCAGTCCGTCGGCGCCGATGGGGCTGGGGGTGGTCCAGGTGCCGGAGGCGTCGATCACGGCGCGCGCGAGGATCCGCTGCTCGGTGCCGTCGGTGAGCCTGATGCGGACGGTGAAGGGCTGCTGCTCGCGGTCGGCGTCGACAATACGGTCGCGCCCGAGCCGGGAGACACCGGTGACGGTCGCGCCGTAGCGGACCTTGTCACCGAGGAGGTCGGCGAGGGGCTGGAGGTACTGCTCGGCCCAGTCCGCGCCGGAGGGGTAGGCGGCGCCGTCGGGGGCGGTCCAGCCGGTGGGCGCCAGGAGCTTTTCGGCGGCCGGGTCGAGGAGTTCGGACCAGGTGGAGAACAGCCGTACGTGCCCCCACTCGCGTACGGCGCTGCCCGCGGCGGGCCCGGCTTCGAGGACCAGGGGTTCGATGCCGCGTTCGGTGAGGTGGGCGGCGGCGGCCAGGCCGACGGGGCCGGCTCCGATCACCACGGTCGGCAGGGCGGTGGTGGACACGTCGGTGAGCGGCGCAGACACGGCGACTCCTCCTTGGTTCGACATCCGTCAATGACTTGCACGCCCAGCCTGCCATCTGTTTCGATGGCCGTCAACATAGACGTTTATCGAATCAATAGGAGTGTGTGATGGAACAGCTCGACGTCGCGGTCATCGGGGGCGGGCAGTCCGGCCTCGCAGCCGCCCACGCCCTGCGCGGACGAGGGCTGAAGCCGGTCGTCCTGGAGGCGTCCGATCAGACGGCCGGTTCCTGGCCGTACTACTACGACAGCCTCACCCTCTTCTCGCCCGGCCGGTACAGCTCACTGCCCGGTCTGCCGTTCGGCGGCGACCCGGACCGCTACCCCCACCGCGACGAGGTCGTCGCCTACCTCCTGCGGTACGCCGACCGGCTGGACGCCGAGATACGTACCGGCCGGCGGGTGCGTGAAGTCCGCCCGGACGGGGACGGGTTCACCCTCACCATGGCCGACGGATCCGAGGCCGGCGCCCGAGCCGTGGTGGCCGCGACCGGCGGCTTCGGCCGGCCCAAGCTACCCGCGCTGCCGGGCCTGGACTCCTTCGCCGGAAGAGTCCTGCACGTCACCGACTACCGCAGCCCCGAGCCCTTCGCCGGGCAGCGCGTCGTGGTGGTGGGCGCCGGCAACTCCGCCGTGCAGATCGCGTCGGAACTCGCCCTGCGCTCCCGTGTCACCCTCGCCAGCCGGGCACCCGTGAAGTGGTTCAGGCAGCGCCCGCTGGCGGGGAAGGACCTGCACTTCTGGCTCAAGGTCACCGGCCTGGACACCGCACCGCTCGGCCGCTTCCAGAAGGCTCCGGCCACCATGGCCGTCATCGACGACGGCCGCTACCGCGCGGCTCTCGCGGCCGGGGCGCCCGACCGGCGCCCGCTGTTCACCGGCATCGACGGCACGGAGCTGACCTGGCAGGACGGTACGACCGAGCACGTCGACACCATCGTCCTGGCCACCGGCTACCACCCCGACCTCGCCTATCTCGCCCCCCTTGGCGCACTGGACGGGCAGGGACGCCCCCGTCACCGCGACGGAGCCTCCCTCACCCATCGCGCCCTGGCGTATGTGGGCCTGGAGTGGCAGCGCAGCCTCTCCTCCGCTTCCCTGCGAGGCGTCGGCCGCGACGCGCAGCGCGCCGCCCGTCGCCTCGCGACCCGCCTCAGCCTCGCGTAACCGTCCACGGCAGCGGCAGCCCCTGGGCGCTTGGTTCGACGTGTGTCAACATAGACGTATGTCGAATGTGCAGGTGTTGCCGCTGCTGGAGCCCGAGGCTGCCGTCGCGCCGTGCTGCCCGCCGCTGACCGAACGGCCCTTCAGCGCCGAAGAGGCCGAAGTGGCCGCCAGGATGTTCAAGGCGCTCGGCGACCCGGTCCGGCTCCGCCTGTTCTCCGCGGTCGCCTCCCACGAGGGCGGCGAGGCGTGCGTGTGCGACATCTCCGACGTCGGTGTCTCCCAGCCGACCGTCTCCCACCACCTGAAGAAGCTCAGGGACGCCGGACTGCTGACCTCCGAGCGGCGGGGCACCTGGGTCTACTACCGGGTGGAGCCCAGCGTGCTGGCCGCGATGGGCCGGCTGCTGACCACCGCGGCCGGCACCTGACCTTCGCCCCGACCCGCAGGAGCCACACCGTGTCCACCCACGTCGGACGGGCGCCCACCGTCATCGTGCCGCTCCGAGCCGCGCACGCCGACGAGGTGCTGGCGATCTACCAGGCCGGCATCGACGAGGGCAACGCGACCTTCGAAACCGCAACACCGTCCTGGGAGTCCTTCGACACGGCGAAACTGCCCGAGCACCGCTTCGCCGCCCTCGCCGACGACGGCACGGTAGCGGGCTGGGCAGCCGTCGCACCCGTATCAATCCGCCCCGCGTACGCAGGAGTTGTCGAGCACTCGGTCTATGTCCACCCCAGTGCCCGAGGGCGCGGCATCGCCTCCGCACTGCTCGGAGCACTGATCGAATCCACCGAGGCCGCCGGCATCTGGACCATCCAGTCCAGCATCTTCCCCGGGCGTGCCGGGCAGTTGGGTCCGCCCATCAGCGGTTGGTCGTATGCGTGGCCGTGCTGGTGGTGATCGCCGTGGGGGCGAACTTCCTTCGCCAGGCCAGGGAGACGTAGACGAGACCGATGAGGACGGGGACTTCGATGAGGGGGCCGACGACGCCGGACAGGGCCTGGCCGGAGGTGACGCCGAAGGTGGCGATGGCGACGGCGATGGCGAGTTCGAAGTTGTTGCCGGCCGCGGTGAAGGCGAGAGTCGTGGTGCGGTCGTAGGCGAGTCCGATGGCCTTGCCCAGCGCGAAGGTGCCGAAGAACATGATCGCGAAGTACACCAGCAGCGGGAGCGCGATCCGGGCGACGTCCATGGGCTGGGAAGTGATCGTCTTTCCCTGGAGGGCGAAGAGGATGACGATCGTGAACAGCAGGCCGTACAGGGCCCAGGGGCCGATCTTCGGCAGGAACGTGGACTCGTAGGACTCGCGGCCCATCTTCTTCTCGCCCAGACGGCGGGTCAGGAAGCCGGCCAGCAGGGGGACGCCGAGGAAGATGACGACGTTCAGCGCGATCTTCCACATGGAGATGTCGAGGCTCTCGCCGTCGCCCAGGCCGAGCCAGCCGGGGAGCAGGTCGAGGTAGAGCCAGCCGAGCAGGCCGAAGGCGATGACCTGGAAGACGGAGTTGAGGGCGACGAGGACGGCGGCGGCTTCGCGGTCGCCGCAGGCGAGGTCGTTCCAGATGATGACCATGGCGATGCAGCGGGCGAGGCCGACGATGATCAGGCCGGTGCGGTACTCGGGCAGATCCGGCAGGAAGATCCAGGCCAGTGCGAACATCACGGCCGGGCCGGCGATCCAGTTGACCGCGAGGGACGAGAGCATCAGCCGCTTGTCCCCGGTGACGGCGTCCAGCTTGTCATAGCGGACCTTCGCCAGTACGGGATACATCATGATCAGCAGGCCGACGGCGATCGGCAGGGAGATGCCGCCGATCTCGACCTTGGCGAGCGCGTCGTTCAGTCCTGGGATCAGCCGGCCGAGCCCGAGACCGAGGGCCATGGCGAGCAGGATCCACACCGCCAGGAACCGGTCGAGCGTCGAGAGCTTGGCGACGATCGAGGCGTCCTCTCCGCTCTGCGCAGTGGCGGTAGCAGCGGTCGGTTCGGTGGGGGTCACGGACAGGCCCTCTTGTTCTCGGCAGCGGTACGGGCGGAGGCGGCCAGGTCGGAGAACTGGCCCGCGAGCTGGGCGATGACGTCGGGCCGGAGCTTGTAGTACGTAAAGCGCCCGCACGGTTCCGTCTCCACCACGCCTGCCTCGCGCAGGACCCGCAGGTGGTTCGAGAGGTTCGTCTGCCGGGCACCGGTCTCCTCGACCAGATGCGTGGTGCAGAGGGTCTCGCGGGCGAGCAGGGTCACGATCTGCATCCTGAGCGGGTCCGCGAGAACCCGGATCAGGTCAGTGTCGACTGACGTCATCATGGGCTGATACTGTCACATCAGTGGCGACTGACGCCACCGGGTACTGATGTCACTGGTGCCTGACTTTGTCGCGTGACGCCTGGCGTCGCCCGTGAGAAACAAGAGACCCCCTCGATGTCTGACAAGCCTTCTGTGCTGTTCGTGTGTGTCCACAACGCCGGCCGTTCCCAGATGGCCGCCGCCTGGCTGACCCATCTCGCGGGGGACCGCGTCGAGGTCCGCTCGGCCGGCTCGAACCCCGGCGACGCCGTGAACCCCGCCGCCGTCGAGGCGATGGCCGAGGTCGGCATCGACATCTCCGCGGAGACCCCGAAGATCCTCACCGTCGACGCGGTCAAGGAGTCGGACGTCTGCATCACCATGGGCTGCGGCGACACCTGCCCCGTCTTCCCCGGCAAGCGCTACCTCGACTGGACGCTGGACGACCCGGCCGGCCAGGGCGTCGACGCCGTACGCCCCATCCGCGACGAGATCAAAAAGCGCGTCGAGGTCCTGATCCAGGAGATCGCGCCGGAGAAGACGGCATGAGCGGGATACGCGACGTCATCGTCATCGGCTCCGGCCCCGCCGGCTACACCGCCGCGCTCTACACCGCTCGTGCGCAGCTGAAGCCGCTGCTGTTCGGCAGCTCGATCTTCGTCGGCGGCGCCCTGACGACGACCACCGAGGTCGAGAACTTCCCCGGCTTCCCCGACGGCGTCGACGGGCCCGTCCTCATGGAGAACATGCGGGCCCAGGCCGAGAAGTTCGGCGGGGAGATGGTCGACGACGACATCGTCTCCGTCGACCTGACCGGCCCCGTCAAGGAACTCACCGACTCACAGGGGACGGTCCACCGCGCGAAGGCCGTGATCGTGGCAACCGGCTCCGGCTACCGCAAGCTCGGACTGCCGCGTGAGGACGAACTCTCCGGACACGGTGTGTCCTGGTGCGCGACCTGCGACGGCTTCTTCTTCAAAGGCCGCGACATCGTCGTCGTCGGCGGCGGGGACACCGCCATGGAGGAAGCCACCTTCCTCACCCGCTTCGCCAGCTCCGTCACCGTCGTCCACCGCCGCTCCGCCCTCCGCGCCTCGCAGGTCATGCAGAACCGCGCCTTCGCCGACGACAAGATCTCCTTCGCGTTCGACAGCGAGATCGCGGAGATCAAGGAGAAGGGTGGCATGCTCTCCGGCCTCGTCCTGCGGGACACCTTCACCGGCAAGACCCGCGACCTCGACGCGACGGGCCTGTTCATCGCGATCGGCCACGACCCGCGCACCGAACTCTTCACCGGCCAGCTGGAGCTGGACCACGAGGGCTACCTCAAGGTCGACACCCCATCCACCCGCACCAACATCCCCGGGGTCTTCGCGGCAGGCGACGTCGTCGACCACACCTACCGCCAGGCCATCACCGCCGCCGGCACCGGCTGCGCCGCCGCCCTGGACGCCGAGCGCTACCTCGCCGCCCTCACCGACACCGAGAACGCCACGCGCGGCACGAACACCGCCGAGCCGGGCAGGGCTCCCGCCGGCGTCTGACCCCTCGTCTACGGTCCGTGAGTGAGGACTTGGACGAGCTGGTCCACGGTAGGTGCGCCGGCGAGCCCGTCGCGGGTCGTATAGAGGCGGCAGGTAGGTCCGTAGGTTTCGCCTGGGGCCGGGAAAGGGTCCTGCCCGTCGATGCGGATCGTGGGTGATCCGGGGAAGCGCAGAGCCTGGGCCGTCGCGTCCGTGTCCACGGGGCGCAGGCGCACCGCCTGGCCGGGGCTGCCGGTGGCGTTCAGTGCTTCGGTGAGGCGTTCGTGGGTGAGGTGCCAGTTGGGGCAGCCGTCGAAGTAGAGCAGTTCAATGTCCACGGGCCCATGATGTACCCGGCCGCACCCTTCGATTCGGGGTGTTTTTCCTCCGACGGCGTGACCGGGCAGCGGCGCTCAGACGGTTGCCGGGTCCAGAATGTTGCGGACGCGGCGAAGGCCGTCGTGGTTGACGGAGAACCAGGCCCAGGTGCCGCGGCGTTCGCGGTTCAGCAGTCCGGCCTCGGTCATGAGCTTCAAGTGGTGGCTGATGGTCGGCTGGCGCAGGCCGAGGCACTCGGTCAGGTCGCAGACGCAGGCTTCACCGTCGGGTGAGCGTTCGATCAGGCGCAGGAGCTGAAGCCGGGTGGGGTCCGCGATGGCCTTGAGCATGCCGGCCAGACGCTCGGCCTCTTCGCGTTCGATGAGCAGGCAGGCCAGCTTCGGTGAACACGGTTCCGTGTTCACCGCCGTCTGCGCCGCCCCGACTGTAGTGATGGCCATCTATTCACCGTACGTGCCCATGGCACCCAATTCGGCATAGCCAACCGTCTATTCACTTGCCGTTCACTTTCGCCGCACCGCTGTTCCGGAAGATAGATGAATGTCTATAATCGCAGTTCGGTGACTATGACATACCGACAAGTGCGAGGAGATGCGTGATGGACGATTCCCGCCCCGGCCGGGCCACGCCGCCTTTGCGCAGCAGTGCAGCTCTGCTGACGCGCATCACCTCGCGCCTTGCGGCACGTCACGGCCGGTCGTTCTCGAAGCAGACCGTGGAGCGGTACGTGCAGGAGTGCGCCGCCGTTCTGGCGGGCCGGGCGAGTGTGCCGCTCCATCTTCCCCTGCTCGTCGAACGGTTCGCCGACCAGCGGCTGGGGGCCCTGGCCCGTGGGCTGGGGCTGTCGCCCAAGCCGGTCCCGGAGGTCTTGTTCGTCTGTACGGAGAACGCGGGACGCTCCCAGTTGGCCGCAGCGCTGATGCGGCACCGCGCCAAGGGGGCGGTCAGGGTGATGACGGCCGGGTCCGACCCGGCCGCCGGCATAGCGCCGGTGGTGGTGCGACTGCTGGCCGAGCAAGACCTGGACACTGGTGAGGAGTTCCCTAAACCGCTGACCCCGGAGGTGGTCACGGCCGCTGATGTGGTGGTGACCCTGGGCTGCGGCGACGCGTGTCCGGTCAGGCCGGGCCGCCGTTATCTGGACTGGGACCTGCCGGATCTCAGTGGGCTCGACATCGAAAGCGCGCGGTCGGTACGTGATGCGCTGCAAAGCCGCATCGACCTGCTGACGCAGGAACTGCTGTCGGCCTCTCTGTCGCAACACTGAGACCGGCCCCAGTTCTTGCCCGGCGATGAGAGGGGAGCACCGTCCGCTCCGGTCAGGGCTGTCGGCGCGGGTCGGGCAGGCACCACGAGATCAGTGTGCGTGCTTCGGACAAGGTGTCGGCGGTGATGAGCTCTTCCACCGTCGCCCAGTCGGTGACGCCCGACTGCCATTTGCTCGTGCCGGTCGCGAGGAATCTGATGCGGACTTTCGAGGAGTACCACCGCTTGCGGTGCACCGGCGTCCCGACCGTCGGGACGTGATGTCGACCCCGGATGCCCGCGAACCTCGGATGGCGCACCGCCCACACCGGCATCTCGATGAAGGAGTCCTCCTCCGGCACACCGTCTCCCCTACTGTGCCGGCGCCGGCCGCTGTGAGGTCGGCCCGTGCGTGGTGCGGGGGCTGCACTCCAGCCGGTAGCCCATGCCGCGGATCGCGTCGATGGTGCAGCAGCTGCCGGACTCCTCGCGGAGCCTGTTGCGGACCCGCCGGACGTGGACGGTGAGGGTGTTGCTGTCCAGGCTGTCCGAGCCCCACAGGGCCTGGGTCAGTTCATTGCGGCTGACAACGCGGTTCGCGTTCTGCATCAGATAGCGCAGCAGCATGAATTCACGTACCGGCAACTGCAGCGGGCGGTCCCGTACGTGGACGTGAAACCCGGCCGGGTCAAGCTCGATGTCACCGACAGTCAGCGGGGTGGCTGAGCTGCCGATCGGGTTCAGTCCGGAGAGGAGAGGGAGGATCTCCTCGATCCGGTAGGGGCGGGTCACGAAGGCTACGGCGCCGGCGGCGAGGGCAGCGGTGGCTTCGTCCACTCCGTCGGGCCCGGCGCCGACGATCACGGGGACCGGCTTGAGTCTGGCGATCAGCGCCGTGACGTCGGCCGCGCCGACCACCGGCAGGGGTGCGCCGAGCAGTACCGCGCGGGGTTGGCAGACCCCGGCTTGCAGGAGCGCTTCGGCGCCGTCGCGGCAGGCGGTGACGTTGATACCCGCGGCGGCGAAGCGGGCGATGGCCTTGGCCGCGAGTTTCTCGTCGGACTCGGCGAGAAGCAGGGGCGGTTCGTGACCGGAGCCGGGGCAGCACGGGGCGGCCCGTGTGTCGGTCTCCGGTGGTCGTCGTGGGTCTGGGTACACCTCTGGGACTCCTTCACGTATGGCGGTGCGCAAAGGGCAGTTGGTCTGCGGATCAGCCGAAGCGGCCCGAGATGTAGTCCTCGGTGCGCTGGTCGGAGGGGTTGGAGAAGATGCGGGCCGTCTCGTCGTATTCGACGAGACGGCCGTGGCGTACGCCCTTGGCGTCGACGTCCGCCGTGAAGAAGGCGGTGCGGTGGGATACTCGCGCGGCCTGCTGCATGTTGTGGGTGACGACGATGATCGTGAATTCCCGGGACAACTGCTCCATCAGGTCTTCGATCTTGGCCGTCGCGATGGGATCCAGGGCCGAGCAGGGCTCGTCCATGAGGATCACCTCGGGCTTGACCGCGATGGTGCGGGCGATGCACAGGCGCTGCTGCTGGCCTCCCGACAGGGCCAGGGCGGAGGTCTTGAGCTTGTCCTTGACCTCGTCCCACAGGGCGGCGTGGGTGAGGGTCTCCTCGACGAGGTCGTCGAGACTGCCCTTGAAGCCGCCGACCCTCGGCCCGTAGGCGATGTTGTCGTAGATCGACTTGGGGAACGGGTTCGGCTTCTGGAAGACCATGCCGATCCGGCGGCGGACCTCGATGGGATCGACCTCACGGCCGTACAGGTCCTCGTCGTGGTAGTGGACCTTGCCGGCCACACGCGCGGTGGGCACCAGGTCGTTCATGCGGTTGAAGCAGCGCAGTACGGTCGACTTGCCGCAGCCCGACGGGCCGATCATCGCGGTGATCTGGCGGTGTCCGATGTCCATGTTGACGTCGCGGACGGCCTCGTGGTCCCCGTAGAACACCGACAGACCGCCGACCTGGAAGACCGGGCTGGCAAGGGAGGGGGCATCGCGGAAGGCGACCTGCGGAGTCCGGGTTCCCCCGGCGGCGTCGGAGGAAGGGGGCATGGCGGTCTCCTGCGGAGTGTCGGCGGGCGGTTCGAGCGCGTCGGTGGCGGACGTCATGGGGTCACCAGGTCCGGGAGTAGCGGTTGCGCAGCCAGATGGCCACGGAGTTCATGGCGAGCAGGATCGCCAGGAGGATGACGATCGCGGCCGAGGCGAGGGAGACGAACTCGGCCCGTGACTGGCTGATCCAGTTGAAGATCTGGATCGGCAGAACGGTGAACTGGCTCTGCAGACCGGTCGGGTTGAACGTGATGAACGTCAGGCCGCCGAGGAGCAGCAGCGGCGCCGCCTCGCCGATGGCACGGGAGAGCGCGAGGATCGAGCCCGTCGCCATGCCGGGGACTGCCGCCGGGAGGACCTGGCGCGAGATGGTCTGCCACTGGGTGGCCCCCAGCGCGAGGGAAGCCTGGCGTATGGACTGCGGCACCGCTCGGATCGCCTCTCGCGAGGAGATGATCACCACGGGCAGGACCAGCAGGGACAGGGTCAGCGAGGCGGTGAGGACGGTCTGCCCGAAGCCCAGACCGCGGGAGATGATGCCGAGACCGAGGATGCCGTAGACGATCGACGGGACGGCGGCCAGGTTCTGGATGTTGATCTCGATCGCCCGGTTCCACCACCGGTTCGGGTCGGCGTACTCCTCCAGATAGATCGCTGTGAGGATGCCGGTCGGCAGGCAGTACACGGCCGTGAACCCGATGACCCAGACGGTCCCCATGATCGCGGACTGGGCGCCTCCGTTCTCGGGAGCGATGATGTCCGGGAAGTTGGTCCACAGGCGCGGGTCCAGCCGGGACCATCCCTCGCTGATCACGTACGCGAGGAGAGAGCCGAGGAAGGCGACGGCGATCGCCAGGGAGACCCACAGGCTCAGATGGAAGAACCGCTCCCGCAGCGGGGTGCCGCTCCCCCTGAGGCGTGGCACGTGCGGGGTGTCCCGCACGGGCGCGTCGCGGTCGATGACGTCGGGACTCATTCGTACACCTCGCGGTACTTACGCACCAGACGGATGCTGAGCAGGTTCATCACCAGGGTCATCACGAACAGCAGGGAACCCACGGCGAAGATCGTCTGGTAGCCGGTCGAGCCGGTGGGCAGGTCGCCGATACCGGCCGCGGCGATGAACGCGGTCATGGTCTGCATGCCCTCCAGCGGGTTGAAGGACAGATTCGGCTGGCCGCCGGCGGCGATCGCGACGATCATCGTTTCGCCCAGTGCCCGGGAGATGCCCAGCACGACAGCGGCGACGATGCCGGACAGCGCGGCCGGGAACACCACGCGCGTGGACACCTGCATGCGCGAGGAGCCGAGCGCGAACGCGCCGTCACGCAGGGCGCGGGGTACGGCGCTCATGGAGTCCTCGGCGAGCGAGGCGATCGTCGGGATGATCATGATGCCCATGACGAACCCGGCGGCCAGGGCGTTGAAGATCTGCGGGCCGTCCCCGGCGGGCCAGATGTCCTGCAACATTGGGGTGATGGCCTTCAGGGCGAAGAAGCCGTAGACCACGGTGGGGATGCCGGCGAGCACTTCCAGCAGCGGTTTGAAGACCGTGCGCACCCGGCGGTCGGCGTATTCACTCAGATACACGGCCGCGCCCAGTCCCAGCGGTACCGCGACGAGCAACGCGATGAGCGTGACCATCAGAGTGCCGCCGACCAGCGGCAGGACCCCGAAGTGCGGGGGCTTGAACAGCGGTGACCAGTTGGTGCCGGTGATGAACTCGCCGAAGTCGACCTTGCCGAAGAACTCGCCGGCCGGGGGGATCAGGGCGATGACGATGCCGACCGTGGTCAGCACCGAGACCATGGAGGCGGCCACCAGGAGGACCTTGATGACCTTCTCGCCGTAGCGCGGCTGGGACCGCTTCAGGAAGCCGGGGCTTCCCGAAGCGGTACGCCGCCCGCTGAGGGAGGAGCTCATGACTTGTGCTGCTCCCGCAGGGTTGCGAGGTCCTTCTTCAGTTCAGCTTCCTGTGTCGTGTTCAGCGGCACGAACTGCGACTTCTCCGCGATGTCGGCGTTGTTCTCGACGTAGAACTCGACGAACGCCTCAACCTCCGGCTTGTCCAGGGACGTCGCCTTGGGGTAGATGAACAGAGGGCGACTGAGCGGCTTGTACGTGCCGTCCTGCACCGTCTGGACGGTGGGCGCGACGCACCCGTCGCCGCCGTCGATCTCAAGGGCCTTGAGCTTGTCCTTGTTCTCCTCGAAGTAGGAGAGGCCGAAGTAGCCCATGCCGCCCTTGGAGCCCGACACACCGCGGACGGTGACGTTGTCGTCCTCGCTCGGGTTGTAGTCGGTGCGCGAAGCGCCTTCCTCACCGTTGATGGCGTCGGTGAAGTAGTCGAAGGTGCCCGAGTCCGTGCCGGCTCCGAACAGCTCCATCTTCTGGTCCGGGAACTGCGGGTCGACCTGGTTCCAGTTGTTGACCTTGGAGCCCGGCTCCCAGATCTTCTTCAGCTGCTCGACGGTCAGGCAGTCCGCGAAGTCGTTGTCCTTGCTCACCACGACGGACAGACCGTCATTGGCGACAGTGAACTCCTCGAAGCTGATGCCCTCCCTGTCACAGAGCGCCGTCTCCTCGTCCTTGACCGGCCGCGACGCGTTGGCGATGTCGGTTTCCCCGGCACAGAACTTCTCGAAGCCGCCGCCGGTGCCGGACGTGCCCACGGTGACCTTGACGCCCGCGTTCTCGGCCTGGAAGAGCTGAGCCGCGGCGGTGGACAGCGGGGCGACCGTGCTGGAGCCGTCGACCTTGACGTTGCCGGCGAGCTTGTCGCCGTCACCACCGGAAGTGCCGGCGTCGGCACCGCCGCACGCACTCGCGGCCAGCAGCACAGCAGCCGATAGAGCCAGCGGAACCCTGGCCCGGCGCAACGAAGTGGATATGTTCACGACTTTCGACCCTCGTGTCTGCCGGGCAACCCGGCGTTTGGCTCAGGCACGCAGCGCGCCCCGTTGACCCTTGGATCGAAGCTCGCCTATATGAACAGGCGGTGTACGGACAGCCCCTTGGGGATGAACTATAGTCAGGCATCTATATAGATGATCGGTAATCAATGCCGGTCGAGAATTCACCTGTCGCTCCGGCAGATCTCGACGATCTGTCCGTTGGATCTGCGGACTTCCGTGTTGCCCGGGGGGCGAGGAGCGGCAGCGGCGTCTGTTATCCGGGCGAGGGGAAGACTGGCGATCAACGTCACGACGACGCCAGTGCTTCTGTTCGGTGCCTCAGGGCGCGTGATCGGCCCGCTCTCGGCCGGGCGGGCCGTGGCACCGATCAACTCAGCGCAGGTGGTAGGAGTCGATGGTGATCGTTCCTCGGCGTACAGGCTCGTCGGCGTAGACGTCCGGACGCAGCGCCGGCCCGTAAGCCCGGTCCATGGCGTCCAGCCGCCAGGGCGTCGTCCGGTAGTCGACGGTGCGGTAGTCGGCGATCAACTGGGCTACCTCCGTTGCGGAGTCATTGCCTTGCGGCATGAGATCGGCGGCGCGAGCGGCAGCGGCAACCCGTAGCGGGTCAGTCCACAGTGCCCGCTCCAGCCACGGGCGGGGTGCGCGGAGGCTGCGGACCGCGAACAGAAGCACGGGATCCCCGCGACGGAGCATTGCCGGCGTGAGAAGTGGTGAGCACCGCTGTCAGCGAGACGAGCCTTCTGTCGTCCGCCGTCGCAGCTCCGTCCAGCCATGCGTTGATCCGCGCTTGGAGGGAGAGGACGGCGCTGTCACTTACGGGCACCGGAAGATACTTGGTGACAGGGAATCCACATCGCTCGTCGTATCCGTAGCGATGAAAGCGCTCGTCCGCCGTGCCGGCCTCGCAACGAACCTCGAAGCGGATGCTGGTGCCATCGGACAGTGGCATGCAGGAGCGTGGCTCTGCGACCGGCACCTCCGCTGGTGCCCTCGCTGTCTTCCGGCTGTTCCCATAAGGCAGATTCTTCGATCTGAGTGGGACCGGAAACCGCGAATGGGCGCAAGACCACCGGTGTGAGTGATTGCGGGTTGCCTCGTGGTTTACGCCTTGGGACGCCTTCGCGCATCACGATAGAACCCAAATAGCGCTATTCGAATAGCACTATTGGAGAGTGAGGGGATGACCAAGGCGACTCCCGAGGCCGGCGACACTGTGCGCCCGGTGCTCTTTTCCTCCTCGGAGCGGCAGCTCCTCCTTACGCCCGTGGGTGACGTCTGGGCTGTGCCGAGCATCCCGATCCGCCCTGGAGAGACCAGCCGTCGCGCCGCAGTTCGCCACCTGCGGCGAGAATTGCGACTTCCCACGGTTCGGATCATGCCGGTCATCGGCCGGCTGGAGGCCAGAAGAAAGCCGACGGGCGCTCAGTACGTGGTCCTGGTAGCGCCCGCTGCCGGAAGCTGGCCCACCTCTGTTGGCCGTGCGCTGGGCCCGGCCACGCGATGGTGGACTACGGAGAGCCTGCGCACGGCGAACATGATCGTCGAGCCAGTACAACTACTCGATCTCATGGACGGCTACCGGGAAGGGTGGCTGCCAGACGGTGAAATCGCGCTGGACTGACTCACGGAGTAACGGGTCATTCGAGGAGCTTCCGATGGCGCCGGGTCCGGACTGTCAGGGTTCGGATTACTGCCCGTCAATCTCCTTGTTGCTTCCTTCCTTTTCGGAACGAACTTTCTGGACCAAGTCGCGGCACTTCGTAATGTTTTTGAAGAGACTGGTCAGATAATTATTCGAATAGGCCTCATTGATACACTCCGTGAGGGACATCAAGCTCTGCTCGGTCAGCCCGGGAACACGTTTCAGTTCCGATGACCAGTCGTACTCGGGATCCTCGATACGCTGCAGATCGAGTTCCCGGAAAACCAGATGAAGAACCAGTCGATTCCCTTGGAGGCAGATGGAACGCGGGCGCCCATCAAGCTGACCCTTCAAACGCGTCAATGTCGCGTCAACTTCTCGCATGACTTCGACGCAGCGCCATACGCGATAGGGTCCTATCCTCGGATTGAAGAGTGTTCGGTACGGGGCCTTTTCTATGGACTCCCAGAGACTTCCCATCCTGCTCTTCGCCATAACCGCAAAACTGGGCTCCCTGTTCGCACACGCCAGAGCCACTGTGGCGTCGACCACCGTGCAGCCATGTTCGGGACTCGGAACCGGCTCCCCACGCTTGATCGAATATGTCTTTTTGAGCGAGAGAACCAATTCTGTGCGCAGGCGGCCCTGCTCCGGGTCCAGCGAGACAAAATCTCGGGTCTCCACAGTGTTCTGTGTGTTCGTCGCCCTGGTCACCGCTGTTGCAAAACCTTCTGGGCATCCTTCAAGGCTGATAAAGCGAACCCACACCATGGCTTCGTCCAGGCCGGCTTCGCCCTTGTGTGCTGCTTGATGAATGCTTGCCACCGTCTGGGCGCCGTTGACGATGCTCACGCCCGTGAGCGAGAAATCACCAAAAGTGCGACTGGCGGCACCCCGTGCGGTCTTCTTTACGCTCTCACACAGGGCTGTCACACCATTGTTGAAGTACCAGAAGTGCTGTGGATCCTTGAGGATCGTGTGCGTGACTGCCTCATTGACACTGGTATTGCCCAGGGATTTCCTGATGTTCTGAGAGAAAAGGCGATCCCCGAAATGCTCGTACCAGTTCGCAACGCTTGAAGCGGTAACCACGCCGTAGTAGGCCTCATATGGCTCGCTTACCGTGCCCCAGTTCTCCAGCTGTACGCCGAAGTCGATTCGCGAACCCCCCAATCCTTCGGATATGAAGGAATGGAAATCGCTCAAGCCCAGGGTCTCCATGGATACGACCTGCTGTGACTCGTTCATTTCATCGAGCAGGTCGCTAAAAACGGCAGACGAGGGCGCGGCCAAGTCGGTTCGGCCGGTGGTCGCCACTACAAGGATGAAGGTCACATCGACGTCGTCAAGTGCGTCCGTGATCTTCGCCTCTTGGGCACGTAGCCGTGCGTTGAACCGGTCGAACTTCGTGTCAAGAAGATCCCTGAACCCGGCCGTAAAGTGCCGGGAATCACCCAATCCGAGGCTGCCGTCCCCGGAACCGTCCCACTTTGACTGGACAAGGATCACCCTTCGCTGCAGGGGATCGATTGCGATGGCATCGATTCCGTTGTCGCCGGATCCGTCGACCACTGTGGCCGCCGCTTCGGCGGCAGACAGTTCGGTGAACCTCTGTACGGCGAGAGCCGCTAAGGATCGGCTCAGGAAGGACTTTTCGCGGACGGAGTCGCTGGCTTTTGCGTAGTCACTCATGTCGATGTGCTCCGCGAAACCCGTGTGCAGCGCCTCCTTGACGTGCCTGACCCACAGCCGTTTCATGCGGCCCCCCTGATCACCAGTTCTGACAGACATGCTCAAGGTGCGGAGGCCACGGTAGCCATCGCACAGGGTGATCAGGAAGAGGCGGAACATGATCCGGCTATGTACGCCTGTAACTCTGTCCTGTGGTCGCCACTCTGCCCCGCCTGCGCCCTGGCAGACATCCTGCTGAGACCCTCGGTGACCAGCGCGGTGGGAAAAGACCGCTTGATTCGCGGGAAAAGATCTTGGACGCGCAGAGATCGCCGCTGATCAGCGCATTTCGTCGGTTGCCCACCAGACCAGGAGACCCGTTTCTCGTATGCCCGGATCCTGTGCCGCGATACCCGTGCCGCGATGTGGCTTGTCGTGAACCCCGCGTCGAGTGGGGTGCGGTGCGCGGGGGGCGTGGGGTTCGCCTCGGCGGTGACGCATGTCACCGGGCGGGTGCGTGTGTTCATGATCCGACCCGCACCCGTACTGCTCGGGGTGCGGGTCGGTCTGTTCCGGCTGTGCCTCCCGTTCTCGGTCCGGGTCAGGCGGCGAGGCGGGAGGCGAGGGCCTTGGCCTTCTGCGCGGCCTCTTCCTGCGCCCTGGCGCGGGAGGCCTCGGCGAGCGGGATGAGCTCGGCCATGGCGGGCACGGCGTGGGCGAGGGTCAGCTCGGGGACGATGAAGTCGACCTCCTTGACGCCGAACATGCCGGTCAGCACCTTCTCCAGATAGTTCTGGACGAACTCGAAGTCCGCGCGCGGGCTGCCGGCCACGTACGAGCCGCCCCGGCTGGCGACCACGGTGAACGGCGTGCCGGTGACGGGACTCTCCTCAAGGGCGTTGTAGCCAAGGATGATCACGTGATCCAGCCATGCCTTCAGCGTGGACGGAATCGTGAAGTTGTACATCGGGGCGCCGATGAGAACGGCGTCCGCGGCCGCGAGTTCGGCGGCGAGTTCGGCGCGCAGCGCGTTGTCCGCGCCCGCCGCGACGGCGGCGATGTCCAGGTGCGGCAGCGGGGCCGCGGCGAGATCGCGGTAGACGACCTCGCCCTCGGGGTGCTGCTCGCGCCAGCTCTTGACGAAGGCGGCGGTGACGTCGCGCGAGGCGGATCCCTGCGGGGAAACGGCGGAGTCGATGTGCAGCAGCGTGGCCATGAGGGTCTCCATGGGGAACAGAGGGGTGGGTCTCGGCACGGCGGACGGCCGGATGCCGGGTCCGCACTTTCGTACGTACCTATTGATAACACAGGAGCTTACTTTTTTTCACCCCCTCATGGGTTCGCAGTACTCTGGGTGTCATGGAGGGAAACGGGGATCCGTGTAAGCCGGTGGACGTGGGGATGACGCGCGTCTTCGAACTGTTCGGCAAGAGGTGGACCGGGCTGATCGTGTCCGTCCTGATGCAACGGCCCGTGCACTTCGCGGAGTTGCGGCGGGCGATCCCCGGCATCAGTGAGCGGATGCTGTCCGACCGGCTGACAGAGCTGGCGGGCGCGGGACTGGTGGTGCGCGAGGTCGACGAAGGGCCGCCACTGCGGGTCGCCTACCGGCTCACCGATGCGGGGGCCGCGATGGAGCCCGCGCTGCAGGAACTGGGACGGTGGGCCGAGAAGCATCTGGCGGGCGAGAGCGGCTGCCCGAATCACGGTTAGGAGCCGTCCGGGCTGTCGGGACCAGGCCCGGTTCGGGCTGTCCGGGCTCGCCCGGCGCTCCGCGACCCGGGTGTGGGTTACGGCTGTCCGGGCCGGGCTGTCGAGGGTTGTCCACAGGGGGAGACGACTTTCGGGGCGCGGCGGTAACGTCGTGGGCGGTTGATGTTGGACGAGAGCGGGGGAGGCGGCGCGCCATGGGTGAGGCCGGTGCGGTGGTGACGGACGAGCGCATTCCGGTCGTGCCCGGGTTCGCGGGGCGCGCGGCGTCGGGCGGTGGGCGGGGCACGCCGAAGGACGCGGGGAAGGCGCTGCGGGAGCGGGTTCCGAGGTCTTCGCACGATTCGCTGGTGCTCCCGGCCGCGCGGCCGGACGCGGTGCGGGCCGTCGAGGAGTCGAGCCGTGACCGGGTGCCCGAGCTGGCTCCGCTGCGGGTGGGTCGCATGGCCGCGACGCCATTTGCTTTTCTGCGGGGCGCGGCGGGACTGATGGCGCACGATCTGGTGGGGACGCCGGTGACGGGCGCGGGGGCGCAGATCTGCGGCGACGCGCACGCGGCGAACTTCGGACTGTACGGGGACGCGCGAGGCCGGCTCGTCATCGATCTGAACGACTTCGACGAGACGGTCGTCGGCCCCTGGGAGTGGGACGTCAAGCGGCTCGCGACCTCGCTGGTGCTCGCCGGTCGTGAGGCCGGAGCGGACGAGGACACGTGCCGCCGAGGTGCTCAGGACGCCGTGGGGGCGTACCGGCGCACGATGCGGCTGCTGTCGAAGCTGCCGGCCCTGGACGCGTGGAACGCGATCGCCGACGAGGAGCTGGTCTCCCACACGGACGCCCGCGATCTGATGGGCACCCTGGAGCGGGTGTCGGAGAAGGCGCGCAAGAACACGAGCGCGCGGTTCGCCGCCAGGTCGACGGAGATCGTGGACGGCGACGGGGACGCCGAGGGGAGCGGGAGCGCGGGTGCGGCGGCGCAGCGGCGCTTCGTCGACGCGCCGCCGGTGCTGCGGCGGGTGCCGGACGAGGAGGCCGCGGCGGTCGCGGCCTCGCTGGGCGAGTATCTGGGCACGCTCTCGCCGGACCGGCTGCCGCTGCTCGCGCGGTACGCGATCCATGACGTGGCGTTCCGGGTGGTCGGCACGGGCAGCGTCGGGACGCGGTCGTACGTGGTGCTGCTGCTGGACCACCGGGGCGAGCCGCTGGTGCTCCAGGTGAAGGAGGCGCGGGCGTCGGCGCTGGTGCCGTTCCTGGAGGCCGCGGGGTTCGAGGCGCCGGGCGTGGAGCACGAGGGGCGCCGGGTGGTGCTCGGGCAGAAGCGGATGCAGGTCGTCAGCGACAATCTGCTGGGCTGGACGACGGTGGCGGGCCGGCCGTATCAGGTACGGCAGTTCAGGAACCGCAAGGGCAGTGTGGATCCGGCCGCGCTCCCGGCCGACCAGGTCGACGACTACGCGCGGATGACCGGCGCGCTGCTGGCCAGGGCGCACGCGCACAGTGTGGATCCGCGTCTCGTCGCCGGGTACTGCGGCAAGAGCGAGGAGCTGGACGAGGCGGTCGCGGCCTTCGCCGTCGCGTACGCGGACCGGACCGAGGCGGATCACGCGGAGCTGGTGACGGCCGTCAAGAGCGGCCGGATCGCCGCCGAGCTCGGGGTGTGAGGCCGGGCGCGGCGGGGCGTGGGGCCGGGGACGTGAAGGAGGAGGGCGGGTTCGCCCGTACGCTGGACGGGTGACGCAGGACGCCCCCGGGGAGCCGACGATCCGTAACGACGACGAGCAGGACGTGCCAGACGTGCCGGACGCCACGACGGATGCCACCAAGGACGCGGACGCCACCGAGGACGCCGCGGACGCGGCAGGCGCGGCGGACGGGGGAGCCGACGCGGGGGCGGGGCCCGAGCGGCCGGAGGCGCGGCTGGAGCGGGCCGTGCGCGCCGCCGAGCAGGCGCTGATCGAGTTCGAGATCGCGCTGGAGACGTTCCGGGTCGAGGTGGAGAACTTCTCGCGGCTGCACCACCAGCGGCTGGGCCCGATGTACGCGCGGCTGGACGAGCTGGACGCGATGATCGCCGAGGCCCGCGCGTCCCGGTCGGGCGACCCCGAAGATCTGCGCAAGGCGCGTGAGGCCCGTGCCATGGTCCAGCCGATGCCGGGGATCGAGGAGCTGTTCCACGACTGGCTCGACTCCGACGGCCTGTCGGCCGAGGCCGCGGCGATGCTGACCGACCAGCCCGTGCAGCCGCCGAAGCGGGTGCGGCCGACCGACGAGGTACGCAAGCTCTACCGCGACCTGGCCCGCAAGGCGCACCCGGACCTGGCGCAGGAAGAGACCGAGCGGGCCCGGCGCGAGGAGTTCATCACCCGCGTGAACGCGGCCTACGGGCGTGGGGACGAGGGACTGCTCAGACAACTCGCGGAGGAGTGGGAGGCGGGGCCCGCGCCGCAGGAGCCGCGCCTGAGTGAGAACGAGGAGCTCTACGCCCGGCTGGAGTGGCTGGCCCAGCGCAAGGAGATGCTGACGCTCCTGGCGCAGGAACTGGAGCAGAGCGCGATCGGCGCGATGCTGCAGATGGCGCCCGACGACCCCGACCGGCTGCTGGAGGAGATCGCCGAGCAGTTGCTCGCCGAGGTCTCGGGACGCGAGTCGGAACTGGCCAGGTTGGTGCAGTCGTAGCACGTCCCGTGCGCGAGGCTGTACCTGTCGCACCCGCATACACACACGTACGAGAGAAGGCGCATCACATGAGTTTCGCCCAGCTGCCCACGGTGGATGTCGCGGCAGTCCCGTCCGACGCCCTGGTGCTCGACGTCCGGGAGGACGACGAATGGGCGGCGGGCCATGTCGAGGGCGCGCTGCACATCCCGATGAGCGAGTTCGTCGGACGCTTCGGTGAGGTGACCGAGGCGGTGGCCGACGGGCGCAGGGCCTATGTCATGTGCCGGGTCGGCGGCAGGTCCGCGCAGGTCACGCAGTATCTGGTGGGGCAGGGCGTCGACGCGGCGAACATCGACGGCGGGATGCTGGCCTGGGACGGCGCGGGCCGGCCGATGGTCACCGACAACGGCAGCCCCGCGCTGGTTCTCTGACGAACCGTCGGCCGCGCCGGGGGCCCGCCCAGTAGACCGGGCGGGGGCCCCGGGTCAGCGGTCGAAGTCCAACTCGACCTCGGCGGTGGCCGGATGGGACTGGCAGGCCAGTACGTAGCCCGCTTCCGTCTCCTCCGGCTCCAGGGCGTAGTTGCGGTCCATCCGCACCTCGCCCGAGACGAGGAAGGCCCGGCAGGTCCCGCAGACGCCCCCCTTGCAGGCGTACGGCGCGTCCGCCCGGCTGCGCAGCACCGTCTCCAGCAGGGAGTCCCCGTCCTGGACGGGCCAGCTGCCGGAGCGGCCGTCGAGCGTCGCGGTGAGTTTGCTGCCTCCGGGCGCGGCCGACGCGGCGGCGGTCCTGGCGGGCGTGGTCACGCCCGGCGCGCCGTCGTCGATGTGGAAGATCTCCTGGTGGATCACCTTCCGGGGGACGCCGAGGGCGCGCAGTGCCCGCTCCGCGCCCATGACCAGACCGAGCGGACCGCACAGGAACCAGCCGTCGACGCTCTCCACCGGGAGCAGCGCGGGCAGCAGACCCGCCAGCCGCTCCTCGTCCAGTCGGCCCGAGGGGAGCCCGGTCTGCTGCTCCTCCCTGGAGACCACCGTGACCAGCTGGAAGCGGTCCGGATGGCGGTCCTTGAGGTCCGCGACCTCCTCCAGGAACATCGTCGAAGCCACCGTGCGGTCGCTGCGGATCAGACAGAACCGGGCGTCCGGCTGCCGCGCGAGGAGCGTCGAGGCGATCGACAGCACCGGGGTGATGCCGCTGCCGCCGACGATCGCGACGAAGTGTCCGGCGCGCGGCTCCAGGCGGAAGCGGCCGGTCGGCTCCATGACGTCCACGGTGTCGCCCACGGCGAGCTCCTTGAGGGCGTACGTGGAGAACTCGCCGCCCTCGACCAGCCTGATACCCACCCGCAGCACGGGGCGCTCACCGGCGGGCGTGCAGATCGAGTACGTACGGCGGATCTCCTCGCCGTTCACGACCCGGCGCAGCGCGACGTGCTGTCCGGGTGTGTGCCGGAACGTCTCGTTCAGCTCGGGCGGCACGGCGAAGGTGACGGTCACCGAGTCGTCCGTGAGCCGCTCGACCTCGCTGACACGGAGCGGATGGAACATCTACAACTCCTTGAAGTGGTCGAACGGTTCACGGCAGGCCGCGCAGCGGCGCAGCGCCTTGCACGCGGTCGAGGAGAACCTGCTCAGCAGCTCGGTGTCCGTCGAGCCGCAGTGCGGGCAGCGGATGGCGAGGGTGAGCGGCACCGGCCCGTCCGTGCTGTGCGGGCGGGGCGGTGCGATGCCGAAGTCCGCGAGCTTGCGCCGTCCTTCGGCGCTGATGTCGTCCGTCGACCAGGCGGGGGAGAGCACCGTGACGACGGAGACGTCCGGTATCCCGTGGTCGTGCAGGATCCGCTCGATGTCCGACGACATCGTCTCGATCGCCGGGCAGCCGGTGTAGGTGGGGGTCAGCTCGACCTCGACCCGGCCGGGGGCCGAGACATGAACGGCGCGCAGCACGCCCAGCTCCTCCAGTGTCACCACCGGCAGCTCCGGGTCGGGCACGGAACCGGCGAGCGCGCGCAGTTCGCTCTCCAGCGCGGTCGGTCGGCCCGTGTCGGTCACCATGACGCCCCCGGGTGGCTGCGGTGCAGGTGCTGCATCTCGGCGAGCAGCCGGCCGAACGATTCGGTGTGCAGGCCCTGCCGGCCCGCGCCCGCCGCCCAGGCCCCGGAGCGCGGTCCGTCGGGCACGGTCAGCGTCGCGCGCTCCAGCACGGCGGTGATCGAGGAGAGCCAACTCTCCTCCAGCTCCTGCCTGTTGACGCCGCCCAGCCCGTCCGGCCCGTTCCCCGCGTCGCTGCCGCCGGCGCCGTCATCCTCGCCCACGACAGGTTCGAACATCTCGCCGGTGAAGCGCCACAGCGCCGTACAGGCCCGCTGCATCCGCTCATGGCTCTCGGCGGTGCCGTCACCGAGCCGCAGCGTCCACTGCTCGGCGTGGTCCTGGTGGTAGTCGACTTCCTTCACGGCCTTGGCGGCGAGCCCGGAGAAGGGACCGTCACCGGCCGCCAGGGCGCCGTACAGGAGCCGCTGACAGGTGGAGAAGTAGAGCTGGCGCGCGATCGAGTGCGCGAAGTCGCCGTTCGGCTGCTCGACCAGCTGGAGATTGCGGAAGGCGCGCTCCTCGCGCAGGAAGGCCAGCTCGTCCTCGTCCCCCACGAGGGAGTACAGGATGCGGGCCTGGCCCAGCAGGTCCAGCGCGATGTTGGCGAGGGCCACGTCCTCTTCCAGCTCGGGCGCGTGTCCCGCCCACTCCCCCAGCCGGTGCGACAGGATCAGCGCGTCGTCGGCGAGGGCGAGGGCCGCGGTGTCGGTCCCGGTCCGGGTCGGGGTGCCGGTCACAGGTGACGCACCCCCTCGGGGATCTCGTAGAACGTCGGGTGGCGGTACGGCTTGTCACCGGCCGGTTCGAAGAAGGAGTCCTTCTCGTCCGGTGAGGAGGCCGTGACCGAGGCGGAGGGGACCACCCAGATCGACACCCCCTCGCTGCGGCGGGTGTAGAGATCGCGCGCGTTGCGCAGGGCCATCTCGGCGTCCGGGGCGTGCAGGCTTCCCGCGTGCGTGTGCGACAGCCCGCGGCGGGACCTGACGAACACCTCCCACAGAGGCCACTGGGTCGATCCGCTCATGCCGTCGCCTCTTTCTCCACGTGCCCGGCCGCGTCCTCGGCCGTGCTCCTCCCGGCGTGTTTCGCCGCGTACGCCGTCGCCGCCTCGCGCACCCACGCGCCTTCCTCGTGGGCACGGCGCCGCTGGCCGATCCGCTGTTCGTTGCAGGGGCCGTTGCCCTTCAGGACCTCCCGGAACTCGGTCCAGTCGATCGCCCCGAAGTCGTGCTGGCCCCGCTCCTCGTTCCACTTCAGGTCCGGGTCGGGGAGCGTGAGACCGAGCGTCTGGGCCTGGGGGACGCAGATGTCCACGAACCGCTGGCGGAGTTCGTCGTTCGAGTGCCGCTTGATCTTCCAGATCATCGACTGCACGGAGTGCGCCGACTCGTCGTCCGGGGGGCCGAACATCATCAGCGACGGCCACCACCAGCGGTTCACCGCGTCCTGCGCCATCTCGTGCTGGGCGGGGGTGCCACGGCTCAGGGCGAGCAGCGATTCGTACCCCTGCCGCTGGTGGAACGACTCCTCCTTGCAGATACGGACCATCGCACGGGCGTACGGGCCGTAGGAGCAGCGGCAGAGCGGAACCTGGTTCGTGATCGCGGCGCCGTCCACGAGCCAGCCGATCGCGCCGACGTCCGCCCAGGTCAGCGTCGGATAGTTGAAGATCGACGAATATCTCTGGCGGCCGGCGTGGAGCTTGTCCAGCAGCTCGTCACGGCTCGTGCCCAGGGTCTCCGCCGCGCTGTACAGATACAGCCCGTGTCCCGCCTCGTCCTGCACCTTGGCCATCAGGATCGCCTTGCGCCGCAGCGAGGGCGCGCGCGTGATCCAGTTCGCCTCCGGCTGCATGCCGATGATTTCCGAGTGCGCGTGCTGGGCCATCTGGCGGACGAGCGATGCGCGGTAGGCCTCCGGCATCCAGTCGCGGGGCTCGATGCGCTCGTCGGCGGCCACGGCCGCGTCGAACGCCGCCTCGGCTTCCTCTGCCGTCGTCTCCACCGTTGCCTCCACAGCCGTCCCCGCGGTCACTGCCGTCATCCGAGCCCCCTACCGACCGATCGTTCGGTTCATTGACTTCAATGGTCGGTCGGCGGCCCGTAGGGTGTCAACCCTGTGGATAACCGACTGTGGAAAGACGGGGATCGGGGCGGGATGGATTCGTACGACGCCAAGGGTGAGAACCCGGCACCAGAACCGGGTCCACCAGCGGGTCCACCGAGGGGGATAGCCGGCCTCTCCTTCCCGTACCAAGTGGTCGCCGCCATCGCCCTCGCGGTCGTCGGACTGTTCGCCGTGGGCCATGTGGCCATGGTGTTCCTGCACGTCGCGCCCGACAACACGGTCTCCAAGGAGTACGGCGAGGAAGTGGGCGACTGGGTGTTTCCGGAGTTCGAGCAGAACTGGAAACTCTTCGCGCCCAACCCCCTCCAGCAGAACATCGCCGTCGAGGTCCGTGCCGAGGTGGACCGGACGGACGGATCGCGCGGCACGACCGGTTGGATCAACCTCACAGAGGAGGACGCCAGGGCGATCCGCGGCAACCTCCTCCCCAGCCATGTCGACCAGAACGAGCTGCGCAGGGGCTGGGACTTCTACGTCGATTCCCACGACGAGAAGGCCCGCCCCAACGGTCTGCGCGGGCAGCTCTCCGAGAGCTACATACGCCGGATAGTGATGCTGCGGCTGGAGGCGCACGACCTCGGCGGTCCCGTCGAACGCATCCAGCTCAGGTCCGTCACACGGGCGGTCGCGGCGCCCCCGTGGAGCGACGAGAAGATCAGCACGAAGCCCGGCCACCGGCTCTTCCCCTGGTGGACCGTGACCTCGGACGACCTGCCCGAAGGCGTCCGGAACGAGGGCGTGGGCAACGGCGCGCGCGACGACGCCCGTACGGAGGCCCGCCGATGAGCCGCCCCGCCCACGAGCTGTCCGTCGACCGCAAGGCCGCGCTCGCCCTCCAGCGCGTCACGTCCCGGTCCCTCGGCCCCTACCAGAGCGCCGTCGTCCGCATCGGCTTCGCCGCCGCCTGGCTGCTGTTCCTGCTGCGTGAGCTGCCGAACCGCCGTGAGCTGTACGGGCCCGGCAGCCCGTGGAGCTGGGACATGGCCCAGCAACTGATCGCGGGAAACGGCGCGTTCACCACACTGATGTGGTCCGACAGCGGCGTCTGGTTCGAGATCGTGTACGCCGTCGCCGTACTCTCCAGCGCCCTGCTGATGCTCGGCTGGCGCACCCGCACCATGTCGGTGCTCTTCATGGTGGGCGCGCTGTCCCTCCAGAACCGCAGCATCTTCATGGGTGACGGCGGCGACAACGTCATCCATCTGATGGCGATCTACCTCGTCCTCACGCGCTGCGGCCAGGTCTGGTCGCTGGACGCCCGCCGACAGGCCCGCGCCGAGCGCGTCGTGGCGTCCGGCGGGACCGCGCCCGCCGACCGGGTCGGGCCGGTGCTGTGGGTGGTGCTCGGCGTGGCCCTGCTGGGCACGCTGCTGGATTCCACCGGCGGCGAGTGGTGGGTGATCGCGCTGCTGTGGACGCTGTGGATCTCGCAGGGGGTCTGGTGGGCGGTCAACCGCTACGCGCCCAGGAGCGAGCCGCGCGCGCTGCTGGACGTCCTCGCGAACCTCACGCACAACGCCACGCTCGTCGTGATCATGGTCGAGGTCTGTCTGATCTACGCCACGGCCGGCTGGTACAAGATCCAGGGCTCGCGCTGGCAGGACGGCACCGCGCTGTACTACCCGCTGAATCTGGACTACTTCGCGCCCTGGCCCGCTCTCTCCGACATCCTGGCGTCCAGCGGCGTGATGGTGATGGTGCTGACGTACGGCACGGTCATGGTGCAGGTCGCCTTCCCGTTCACACTCTTCAACCGGCGCGTCAAGAACGTCCTGCTGGTGGCGATGATGCTGGAGCACGCGGGTATCGCCCTGCTGCTCGGGCTGCCGTTCTTCTCGCTGGCCATGATCGCCGCCGACGCGGTCTTCCTGCCGACGAACTTGCTCGTGCGCGTCGGGGACATGGCGGCGAGGAGCGCGCGGCTGCTCCCCCAGCGGACGCCGGGCGCCACCGGGCCGGACGGGCGCCGGGGGGACGACTCCGGGAAGCCGGGCACCGACTCCGCTACCGATACCGGCTCCGACGCCGCCGGCGCGGACCCTTCGCTCGTCCGGTGACGGCCGGCTCCGTCGGCCCGCCTACGCTGGCGCGATGAACGATGTCGATCCCGGGGGCGC
This sequence comes from Streptomyces sp. S4.7, assembly GCF_010384365.1. Taxonomy (NCBI): domain Bacteria; kingdom Bacillati; phylum Actinomycetota; class Actinomycetes; order Kitasatosporales; family Streptomycetaceae; genus Streptomyces; species Streptomyces sp. S4.7. The sequence goes on from NZ_CP048397.1 coordinate 3,859,275, forward strand.
CGTGCGGCTGTGGCACGAGAGCGCCCCCGGCGCGGTGGTGCTCGACGGCTTCCACGCGCTGAAGCACGCGCTGCGGTTCGGGGCGGAGGTGCGGGTGGCCCTGACGAGCGACAAGGAGTCCGTGCTCGCCCTCGCGGCCGAACTCGCCGACGATCTGACCGGCACGCTGCGGCGCTCCGTCGTGGAAGTGCCGGCGGAGGCACTGCGGCAGCTGGTGCCGAAGGTGCACCCCACGCGGGTGATGGCCCTGGCCGTCAGGCGGGGGCGCACGGACAATCTGGCCGCGTTGGCGGCGGCGCCCCGGCGCTCGCCGGTCGTCGTGCTCGACAATCCGCGCAATCTCGGGAACGTCGGTGCCGTGGTGCGGCTCGCGGCCGGTTTCGGGGCGACGGGGGTGGTGACGACCGGGGATCTCGATCCATGGCATCCGAACGCCGTCCGCGCGGGCGCCGGGCTGCACTTCGCCACCGCGGTGGAGCGGCTGACCCTCGACGCGTTCCCCCCGGGCCCGCTGTACGCGCTGGCTCCGGAGGGCGACGACATCCGCTCGGTGACCGTCCCCGACGACGCGCTGCTGGCCTTCGGCTCCGAACGGCACGGGCTCTCCCCCGAACTGCGGGCGCGGGCCGACGCGTTGCTGGCCCTGCCGATGCGGCCCCAGGTCTCCAGCTACAACCTCGCCACCAGCGTGGCCATGACCCTCTTCCACTGGGGCGGTCCGAACTGACCCGCGCCCGGCCGCCGTTGGACGGCCGGGCCCCGGATCGTGTCCGGGCCTCAGCCCTGGCGGCGGACCTCCACCGTGCGGAAGCGGTTGGCCACGAAGGCCGCGTCGCACAGCGCCGCGTTCGCCGCCGGGTTGCCGCCGGAGCCGTGGAAGTCGGAGAAGGCAGCCGTCTGGTTCACATAGACGCCGCCCGTCAGATTCAGCGAGAGCTGGGCCAGCTCCTCCAGACAGACGTCCTCGACGGCGCGCTCCGTCTCCGCCGAGGTCGTGTACGCGCCGACCGTCATCGCGCCCTTGTCGCGCACCGTGCGGCGCAGCAGCTCCAGCGCCTCCTCGGTCGAGTCCACGGCGACGGCGAACGAGACCGGGCCGAAGCACTCGGCGAGATACGGCGCCTCGGAGCCGTTCCCCCCTGCCGCCGCGTCCCACTGCTTGCGCGAGCCGTCGGACTTCACGATCGCCGGTGTGCGTACCACCGCGTCCGGGAAGTCCGGGTTGGCGATCTCGCGTGAGGCGAGCGCCACATCGCCCAGATCGGCGGCGGCGTCCAGCCTCGCCTTCACGTCCGGGTTGACCAGCGCGCCCAGCAGACCGTTGGCGCGGGCGTCGTCGCCGAGCAGACCGCTCACCGAGGCCGCCAGGTCGGCGACCACCTCGTCGTACGACTTCGGGCCCGCGTCCGTCGTGATGCCGTCGCGCGGGATGAGCAGATTCTGCGGGGTGGTGCACATCTGGCCGCTGTAGAGGGAGAGCGAGAAGGCCAGATTGGCCAGCATGCCCTTGTAGTCGTCGGTGGAGTCCACGAGGACCGTGTTGACGCCGGCCTTCTCCGTGTAGACCTGCGCCTGGCGGGCGTTGGTCTCCAGCCAGTCGCCGAAGGCGGTGGACCCCGTGTAGTCGATGATCCTGACCTCGGGCCGGACCGCCAGGGTCTTGGCGATGCCCTCGCCGGGGCGCTCGGCGGCCAGCGCGACGAGATTCGGGTCGAAGCCGGACTCGGCGAGGACCTCGCGGGCCACCAGCACCGTGAGGGCGAGGGGCAGCACCGCGCGCGGGTGCGGCTTGACGAGGACCGGATTGCCGGTGGCCAGCGAGGCGAACAGGCCCGGATAGCCGTTCCACGTGGGGAAGGTGTTGCAGCCGATCAGCAGTGAGACGCCGCGCGGCGCGGCGGCGAAGGACTTCCGCAGCTCCAGGGGATCGCGCTTGCCCTGCGGCTTCGACCAGTCGGCCTCGGCGGGGGTGCGGGTCTGCTCCTGATACGCGTACGCCACCGCCTCCAGACCGCGGTCCTGCGCGTGCGGCCCGCCCGCCTGGAACGCCATCATGAAGGCCTGGCCGCTGGTGTGCATCACGGCGTGGGCGAACTCGTGGGTGCGGGCGCTGATCCGGGCCAGGATCTCCAGGCTGACCAGGGCGCGCGTCTCGGGTCCCGCCGCGCGCCAGGCGCCCATGCCCGCGCGCATGGCGGGCAGCAGGACGTCCACGTCCGCGTGCGGATACTCCACGCCGAGCTCCGGGCCGTACGGCGACCTCTCGCCGCCCGTCCAGCCGTCGGTGCCCGGCTGGTCCAGGTCGATACGGGTGCCGTGCAGAGCCTTGAACGCGGCCAGGCCGTCGGCCGGCGCGCTCTCGCCGTACGCCTTCGGGTGCTCGGGGTGCGGCGACCAGTAGGCGCGCGTACGGATCGCGTCGAGGGCCCGGTCGAGCGTGGGCCGGTGCTTCTCGTTGAGCTGCTGGGGGCTGAGCTGGGCGGCCATGACTGACCAACTCCTCGTCGAGCTGGGCGGGAGGGGGACAAGTGGGACAGCGGGACACGGGCAACGGACAGAGTTAGAGTAACCGAACGATCGGTCGGGACAAGGGGGGCTGTGGAAAACCCGTGTCTTCCCGCCGTCGTGGACGGTTCCGTTCCGGTCAGTTCCGGCGGATCGGCGCCCGGGACCGGACTCCTTGCGGAGGTCCCGTACCGCGGCGGAAGTTCATACAGGAGGATCGGTTTCATGACTGCAATCGAGCGCTCCCGCGTCGTCGCGGTGGTCGGCACCGGCACGATGGGACAGGGAATCGCCCAGGTGGCCCTTGTCGCCGGCCATCCGGTGCGCCTCTACGACGCCCTGCCGGGCCGCGCCCAACAGGCGGCCGAGGCCGTCGGAGCCCGGCTCGACCGGCTGGCCGAGAAGGGCAGGCTGGACGCCGGGGCCCGCGACAGCGCCAAGGCCCGGCTGCTCCCCGCCGCCGAACTGTCCGAACTCGCCGACGCCGCACTCGTCGTGGAAGCCGTGCTGGAACAACTGGCGGTCAAACAGGAGCTGTTCGCCGCGCTGGAGGACATCGTCGCCGACGACTGCCTGCTCGCCACCAACACCTCCTCCCTCTCCGTCACGGCCGTCGCCGGCGCCCTGCGCCACCCGGGCCGCTTCGTCGGCCTGCACTTCTTCAACCCCGCGCCGCTCCTGCCGCTCGTCGAGGTGGTCAGCGGCCACGCGACCGACGAGACGGCGGCCACGCGCGCGTGGGCGACAGCGGCGGCGTGGGGCAAGACACCGGTGCGCTGCGCGGACACCCCCGGCTTCATCGTGAACCGCGTCGCCCGCCCCTACTACGCCGAGGCGCTGCGCCTGTACGAGGAGCGGGCCGCCGACCCCGCGACCATCGACGCCGTCCTGCGCGAGTCGGGCGGCTTCCGGATGGGCCCCTTCGAGCTGACCGATCTCATCGGCCAGGACGTCAACGAGGCGGTCACCCGCTCCGTCTGGGAATCCTTCTACCAGGACGCCAAGTTCACGCCCTCGCTCGCCCAGCGGCGCCTCGTCGAGTCCGGCGGGCTCGGCCGCAAGTCGGGCCGGGGCTGGTTCTCCTACGAGGACGGCGCCCCCGCCCCCGTACCGCACACCGCGCCGCCCGCCGACCCTCCGTCGTCCGTGGTCGTCCAGGGCGAGCTGTTCGCGGCGGGCGTGCTGCCCGAGCTGATCGAAGAGGCCGGGATCGGGGTCATGCGCAAGGAGGACGCCGTCCCCGGATTCCCCGGCTGGCTCGAACTGCCCTGCGGCACACGGCTCTTCCTCACGGACGGCGAGGCCGCGGACAACTCCGACCTCCGGCTGATCCACTTCGACCTCGCGCTCGACTACCGCACCGCGACGCGGATAGCCCTGGCGCCGTCCGCCACGGTGGCCGAGGAGTCCCTCCGTACGGCCGTCGGCCTCTTCCAGGCGCTCGGCAAGCAGGTCAGTGTGATCGCCGACGTCCCCGGCATGATCGTGGGCCGTACGGTCGCCATGCTCGTCGACTTCGCGCTCGACGCCGAGGCACGCGGCGTCGCGGCGGCCGAGGACATCGACACCGCGATGCGGCTCGGGGTGAACTACCCGCGCGGGCCGCTCGACTGGGGCGCGGAGCTGGGCGCCGACCGCACGCTGTATCTGCTGGAGCGGCTGCACGAGGAGTATCCGTCCGGCCGGTACGCCGCCTCGCAGGCGCTGCGCCGACGCGCCGCCGCCGAGGTCGCGTCGTCGGAAGGGGCGGGCTCATGACGACCGCCAAGCGGGACACCTACACCCCGGAGACACTGCTGACCGTCGCGGTCGGCGTCTTCAACGAACGCGGCTACGACGGCACGTCCATGGAACATCTGTCGAAAGCCGCCGGTATCTCCAAGTCCTCGATCTACCACCATGTGGCGGGCAAGGAGGAACTGCTGCGCCGCGCGGTCAGCCGGGCCATCGACGGCCTCTTCGGGATCCTCGACGAGCCGGGCGCCGGGCGGGGCAGGGCCATCGAGCGCGTCGAGTACGTGACGCGCCGCACGGTCGAGGTCCTGATGGCGGAGCTGCCCTATGTGACGCTGCTGCTGCGGGTGCGCGGGAACACCAACACCGAGCGCTGGGCGATGGAGCGGCGGCGGGAGTTCGACCAGCGGGTCGCCGATCTGCTCAAGGCGGCGGCGAACGACGGGGACCTCCGCGCGGACATGGACATCCGGCTGGCGACGCGGCTGCTCTTCGGCATGATCAACTCGCTGGTGGAGTGGTACCGCCCGCAGTCGGCCGGCGGCTACGACAGCGACCAGGTGGCCGAGGCGGTCGTACGGATGGCGTTCGACGGGCTCCGCACGGAATCGGCGTAGCGCTTCCGGGCGCCCTCGCGGGGCAGGGCACGCCCGCCGCCCGGTCAGGGCGCGGGCGGCGGAGCCTGCTGGTCGAGGTCGGTCTCCTCGAAGACCAGCAGGGTGCGCGTGGACAGCACCTCGGGGATCGACTGGAGGCGTGTGAGGACCAGCTCGCGCAGTGTCCGGTTGTCCGGGGCGTGCACCAGCAGCAGCACGTCGAAATCGCCGCTGACCAGGGCGATGTGCGTGGCTCCCGGCAGCTCCTGGAGCTGTTCGCGCACGGTGCGCCACGAGTTCTGCACGATCTTGAGCGTGATGTACGCGGAGGCGCCCTGACCTGCCCGTTCGTGGTTGATCCTGGCGCCGAACCCGCGGATGACACGGTCCTCGATGAGCCGGTTGATCCGGGCGTACGCGTTGGCACGGGAGACATGGACACGCTCGGCCACGGACCGTATCGAGGCGCGGCCGTCGGTCTGCAGGATGCGCAGGATGTCCCGGTCGATCGCGTCCAGCGGCCGGGGCGGGAGCTCCTGCCCGGTGCGCTCCCAGTCCTCGGCCATTTGTTCAGCCGCCATGTCCCCCACCTCTCCGCTTGTGGACGCCTTGTGCCCATCTCAGGCTGTGCAGAACCGTTTGTCCACAGGCTGAAGCCGCCAGTAGCCAAAATGGCTCGGCAACCGAACAATCGGTAGGTGAGGCGCACCACACTCATGCGCCGCCCATGCCCGCTCCCATGAGGAGGTGCACGCGTTGAAGAAGAGCAGCACGACGGTCCAGGAGCCCCCGGGTGCCGTCGTCCACCGGTCCACCCCGCCCCCGGCGTGGCAGCCCCGCACGGACCCCGCCCCGTTGCTCCCCGACCGCGAGCCGTACCGCGTGCTGGGTACGGAAGCCGTGGCGGACGCCGACCCCGAGCTGCTGCTGCGGCTCTACGCGGAGCTGGTCCGCGGCCGTCGGTTCAACGCGCAGGCCACCGCCCTCACCAAGCAGGGCCGACTGGCCGTCTACCCGTCGAGCACCGGTCAGGAGGCCTGCGAGGTCGCCGCGGCCCTGGTGCTCCAGGAGCAGGACTGGCTCTTTCCCAGCTACCGCGACACCCTCGCCGTCGTGGCGCGCGGCCTCGACCCCGTCCAGGCCCTCACGCTGCTGCGCGGCGACTGGCACACGGGCTACGACCCGCGCGAGCACCGCATCGCCCCGCTCTCCACACCGCTGGCCACCCAGCTGCCGCACGCCGTGGGGCTGGCGCACGCCGCGCGTCTGAAGGGTGACGACGTGGTCGCGCTCGCCCTGGTCGGCGACGGCGGCACCAGCGAGGGCGACTTCCACGAGGCGCTGAACTTCGCCGCCGTATGGAATGCCCCGGTCGTCTTCCTCGTGCAGAACAACGGCTTCGCCATCTCCGTCCCCCTCGCCAAGCAGACCGCGGCGCCGTCGCTGGCCCACAAGGCCGTCGGCTACGGAATGCCGGGCAGGCTGGTCGACGGGAACGACGCGCCGGCGGTGCACGCGGTGCTCGCCGAGGCCGTGCGGCGGGCCAGGAGCGGTGGCGGCCCGACGCTCATCGAGGCCGTGACCTACCGCATCGAGGCGCACACGAACGCGGACGACGCGACGCGCTACCGCGGTGACGCCGAGGTCGAGGCGTGGCGCGCGCACGACCCGGTCCGGCTGCTGGAGCACGAGCTGACGGAGCGCGGGATGCTCGACGAGGGCGGGATCAGAAGGGCGGCCGAGGACGCCGACGCGATGGCCGCGCGGCTGCGCGACCGGATGAACGCCGATCCGGAGCTGGAGCCCATGGACATCTTCGCGCACATCTACGCCGAGCAGACCTCGCAACTGCACGAGCAGGCCGTTCAGTTGCGGGCCGAGCTGGACGCGTCGGCCGAGCCGGCCGACGACGCACGCGGACAGGGAGAGGCGCGATGACCACCGTTGCCGCCACGGCCGCGAAGACCGCCAGGGCGGCGAAGCCCGCCACGATGGCGCAGGCGTTGCAGCGCGCGATGCGCGACGCGATGGCCGAGGACCCGGCCGTGCACGTCCTCGGAGAGGACGTCGGCGCGCTCGGCGGAGTCTTCCGGGTCACCGACGGACTCGCCGCCGAGTTCGGCGAGGACCGCTGCACGGACACACCGCTGGCCGAGGCCGGCATCCTCGGGACGGCCGTCGGCATGGCCATGTACGGGCTGCGGCCCGTCGTGGAGATGCAGTTCGACGCCTTCGCCTATCCGGCGTTCGAGCAGCTGACCAGCCATGTCGCCAAGATGCGCAACCGCACGCGGGGCGCGCTGCCGATGCCGATCACCATCCGTGTGCCGTACGGCGGCGGGATCGGCGGTGTCGAGCACCACAGCGACTCCTCCGAGGCGTACTACATGGCGACGCCCGGCCTGCATGTCGTCACCCCGGCGACGGTCGACGACGCGTACGGGCTGCTGCGGGCCGCCATCGCCTCCGACGACCCGGTGGTCTTCCTGGAGCCCAAGCGGCTGTACTGGTCGAAGGCGCAGTGGTCGCCCGAGGCGCCGGCCACGGTGGAGCCGATCGGCCGGGCCGTCGTGCGGCGGACGGGACTGAGCGCCACGCTCGTCACGTACGGCCCCTCCCTCACGGTCTGTCTGGAGGCGGCGGAGGCGGCGCGCGCGGAGGGCTGGGACCTGGAAGTGGTGGATCTGCGCTCGCTGGTGCCCTTCGACGACGAGACGGTCATCGCCTCCGTACGGCGCACGGGGCGTGCCGTGGTCGTCCATGAGTCCAACGGTTTCGGCGGGCCCGGCGGGGAGATCGCCGCCCGGATCAGCGAGCGGTGCTTCCACCATCTGGAGGCCCCGGTCCTGCGGGTCGCCGGATTCGACATCCCGTATCCGCCGCCGATGCTGGAACAGCACCATCTGCCGGGTGTGGACCGGGTGCTGGACGCGGTCGCGCGGCTTCAGTGGGAGGCGGACAGCTGATGGCCCAGGTGCTCGAATTCAAGCTGCCGGATCTCGGTGAGGGGCTGACCGAGGCCGAGATCGTCCGCTGGCTGGTGGCGGTCGGCGACGTCGTCGCCATCGACCAGCCGGTCGTCGAGGTCGAGACGGCCAAGGCGATGGTGGAGGTGCCGTGTCCCTACGGGGGCGTGGTGACCGCGCGGTACGGCGAGGAGGGCACGGAGCTGCCGGTCGGCGCGCCGTTGCTGACGGTGGCGGTGGGGGCGTCCGAGTCGGCGCCGGCCGCCGCCACGGGTTCGGGTACGCAGCCGGCCCCGGCGGGCAACGGGACCGGACCGGCCGAGACGTCGGGCAATGTGCTGGTCGGATACGGCACGGGCGCGCCCGCCGCGCGGCGGCGCCGGGTCCGCCCGGCCGCCTCACCCGTCGTTTCCGTGGCTCCCGCCGAGGTCGTCGATCCGGCACCCGCACCTGCGGCGGCGCCCGCACCGACGCCCGCGACCGCACCGGCTTCCGTGCCCGAGCGGTCGGGGCCCGTTCCGGTCATCTCGCCCCTGGTACGGCGGCTGGCCCGGCAGAACGGGCTCGATCTCAGGGCGCTTGCGGGCTCGGGCCGGGACGGGCTGATCCTGCGGTGCGACGTCGAGCTGGCCATCGAGCGGATCGGGCAGGCCGCCCCGGCTCCCGCCCCGACTCCCGCTCAGGCCCCCGCCCCGGCTCCCGCCCCCGCTGTGAACGGCACGTCCGGTGCCTCCACCGCCGGGGCCGTCACCGAGCGCGTACCGCTGCGCGGCGTACGGGGCGCGGTCGCGGACAAGCTCAGCCGCAGCCGGCGCGAGATCCCGGAGGCGACCTGCTGGGTCGACGCGGACGCGACGGAGCTGATGGCGGCCAGGACCGCGGCCAACGCGGCGGGCGGCCCGAAGATCTCCCTCATCGCCCTGCTGGCGCGGATCTGCACGGCCGCCCTCGCGCGGTTCCCGGGGCTCAACTCCACGGTGGACATGGAGGCCAGGGAGATCGTCCGGCTGCGCGACGTCCATCTCGGCTTCGCCGCCCAGACGGATCGCGGACTGGTCGTCCCCGTCGTACGGGACGCGCAGAGCCGTTCGGCGGAGTCGCTGAGCGCCGAGTTCGCCCGCCTGACGGAGGCGGGCAGGTCGGGGACGCTGACGCCCGGTGATCTGACCGGCGGCACGTTCACGCTGAACAACTACGGCGTGTTCGGCGTCGACGGCTCCACGCCGATCATCAACCACCCCGAGGCGGCCATGCTCGGCATCGGCCGCATCGTCGCCAAGCCGTGGGTGCACCGGGGCGAGCTGGCCGTACGCCAGGTCGTCCAGCTCTCCCTCACCTTCGACCACCGGGTGTGTGACGGCGGCACGGCGGGCGGCTTCCTGCGGTACGTGGCGGACTGCGTGGAGCAACCGGCGGTGCTGCTGCGCACGTTGTAGGACGGCCGCGCACCGCGCACCGCGGGCCGCGTACCGCGGACCGCAGTCCCGGCCGCGGTCCAGGATCGCGGCCGGAGATCACGGTCGGACATCACATGGTCCGGGACGCGCGATCGCGGACCATACTTCTGCCATGACCACGACCGCCCATGACGCCATCGTGCTCGCCGGAGGTGCCGCCAAGCGGCTCGGCGGAGTCGACAAACCCGCCGTCAGCGTCGGCGGCCGGGCGCTGCTCGACCGGGTGCTCGGCGCGTGCGGCGGTGCCGGGCACACCGTGGTCGTGGGCGGCCGGCGCCCCACGATCCGGCCCGTGCGCTGGGCGCGCGAGGAGCCGCCCGGCGGTGGCCCGGTCGCCGCGCTCGACGCGGGGGTTCGGCATGCCGAGGCGGACACGGTGCTCGTCCTGTCCGCGGATCTGCCGTTCCTGAAGCGGGAGACGACAGTCCGGCTGCTGGACGTACTCGCGGCGGACGGTGAGCGCGAGGGCGCGATGCTCGTCGACGCGGACGGCCGCGACCAGCCGCTGGTCGCGGCGTACCGCACGGAGCCGCTGCGCCGTGAGATCGCCCTCCTCGCCGCCGAACACGGCAACCTCGTGGGGCTGCCGCTACGACTGCTGACGCATGAACTCGACCTCGCCCGTGTCCCGGCGGATGCCGACCCTCTCGCGTCCTTCGACTGCGACACCTGGGAAGACATCTCCACGGCGCGGGCACGCATCAGGGAGCATGGGACCGTGCTGGACGAATGGATCACCGCAGTCAAGGATGAACTCGGCTTCGAGCTCGACGTCGACATCAAAGACCTCCTCGATCTCGCCCGCGACGCCGCGCACGGTGTCGCCCGGCCCGCCGCGCCACTGACGACCTTCCTGGTCGGGTACGCGGCGGGCCGCGCGGCCGCCGGGGGCGGAGGGCCGGAAGCGGTGGCCGAGGCGTCCCGGAAGGCCACGGCGCTCGCCCTGCGCTGGGCCGACGAGGCGGACGGGACGACGAACAAGAGCGGTACGGGCGGCAGCGGTAGGGACAAGAGCGGTACGGACACGGCGTCCGGGGGCGGCGGCGGGGCCGAGGGGGCCGACGCCGGATGACGGCTCAGGACCGCGAGGTCGACGGCGTCGAGGACGTCCTCGCGCTGTTCGCCAGGCAGCCGGACGAGGGGTCCGGCGAAGCGCCGGACACCGACCGGGCCGCCTCCGCCCCCAACGACCGCGACTCCAACCCCAACCCCAACCGCGACGCCGCGCCCCCGAAGTCCGCGTCCGGTACGCGCAGACACCGCGCCACACCGTGGGCCGAGGCCCGCGCGATCGCCGCCCGGTCCGGCCGGTCGGCGGCCACCGCCCCGGCCCCCGCGCAAGCCCCGGCCCGCACCCGGCGCGTACCGCTCGAACAGGCCCTGGGCCATGTCCTCGCCGAGCCCCTGGTCGCGCTCACCGACCTCCCGTCGTTCGACACCTCCGCGATGGACGGCTGGGCGGTCTCCGGACCCGGCCCCTGGTCCGTACAGCCCGATCAGGTCGATGAGGCCGACCGCCCCGACGACCCGGCGGACACCCGGTCCACGCCCGTCACCCGGTCCACGCCCACCCCCGGCATACTCGCCGGGCACGCCGCCGCCACCCCGCTCCCCGACGGCACGGCGGTACGGATCGCCACCGGCGCCCGTATCCCGCCCGAGGCGACAGCCGTGGTCCGCAGCGAGCACGCCCGTACGGACTCCACCGGCCATCTCCACGCCGAACGCGCGGTGGTCCAGGGCCAGGACATCCGCCCGCGCGCCCAGGAGTGCCGCTCCGGCGACCGACTCCTGCCCGCCGGCGCGGTGGTGACCCCGGCGGTGCTCGGTCTGGCCGCCGCAGCCGGTTACGACGAACTGCTCACCGCCCGCCGCCCGACCGTCGACGTCCTCGTCCTCGGCGACGAACTGCTCGTGCGCGGACTGCCCCACGACGGCCTCATCCGCGACGCGCTCGGCCCGATGATCGCGCCCTGGCTGCGGGCCCTCGGCGCGGATGCCATCGACACCCGCCGTGTCGCGGACGACGCCCACGCCCTGTTCCGCGCGGTCACCGAGTCCGAGGCCGATCTGATCCTCACCACGGGCGGTACGGCCGCCGGCCCCGTGGACCATGTCCACCCCGTGCTCGCCAGGGCGGGCGCCGAACTGCTCGTGGACGGTGTCGCCGTACGCCCCGGCCACCCGATGCTGCTGGCCAGGCTCGCCTCCGGCCGCCATCTGGTGGGTCTGCCGGGCAATCCGCTCGCCGCTGTCTCGGGGCTGCTGACACTCGCCGAACCGCTGCTGCGTACGCTCGGGGGGCGGGTGCCACAGCCCGCGTACCACGCGCCTGTACGGGACGAGGTGCACGGCCATCCGTACGACACCCGGCTCGTGCCCTTCGTCCACCGTGACGACCGGCTCGTGCCCCTGCGTTACAACGGTCCCGCCATGCTGCGGGGGATCGCCGTCGCCGACGGACTCGCGGTCGTGCCGCCAGGCGGCGCGCGCCAGGGAGACGAGCTGGAAGTCCTCGACCTGCCCTGGGCGGCCTGGGCCGATGCCTCCGCCTCCACCGATGACGGGTGTTTCACGTGAAACTTCCCGGTCAGGACGCGATGGCGCGTCATGCCGATGAACACCTGGTCACCAGCCGGGTGAAACTGCCGCGGCGGATCGTCGACCGCCCGCTGCGGCAGGTGAGCAAGCGACTGCTGATGGCGCTGGGGGTGCTGGCCGTCACGGTCTTGATCGTCTGGATCGACCGCGCCGGCTACCACGACAACTCCGACGACTCGGTCGACTTCCTCGACTCCGTCTACTACGCCACCGTAACCCTCTCCACCACGGGTTACGGCGATATCGTCCCGTACAGCGACGGGGCACGGCTCATCAACGTCGTGCTGGTCACGCCGCTGCGCGTGCTCTTCCTGATCATCCTGGTCGGCACCACTCTTGAGGTCCTCACGGAGCGCACCCGGGAGGAGTGGCGGCTGAACCGCTGGAGGTCCAACTTGCGTGACCACACCGTCATCGTCGGCTTCGGTACGAAGGGCCGGTCGGCGATGCAGACCCTCTGTGCCACGGGGCTGAAGAAGGACCAGATCGTCATCGTCGACCCGAGCGCGAAGGTGATCGAGGCGGCCAACGCGGACGGTTTCGTGGGCGTCATCGGCGACGCGACCCGCAGCGATGTGCTGCTGCGGGCCGAACTCCAGCGGGCACGGCAGATCGTGATCGCCACGCAGCGCGACGACACCGCGGTGCTGGTGGCGCTGACCGCGCGTCAGCTCAACCGCGGGGCGAAGATCGTCGCTGCCGTGCGTGAGGAGGAGAACGCGCCGCTGCTGCGCCAGTCCGGCGCGGACGCCGTCATCACCAGCGCCAGCGCGGCGGGCCGGCTGCTCGGTCTCTCCGTGCTCAGCCCCGTCGCCGGCACGGTGATGGAGGACCTGATCCAGCAGGGCAGCGGCCTCGACCTCATCGAACGGCCGGTCATAAAGGCCGAGGTGGGGCGGAGCGTACGGGAGACGGACGATCTGGTGGTCAGCGTCCTGCGCGGGCACCGCCTGCTCGGGTACGACGACCCCGCGGCCAGCCCGCTCCAGCTCACCGACCGGCTGATCACGATCGTGCGGGCCGATCCCAACCCGGAGCAGAACAACGGGGACTGATCCGGCCGCCGGAACCCCGCCGCCGGAACCCGGCCGGCTGTCCCCGCCACCGGGCTCCGCGAGTCGGTACCGGCCCCGCGAGTCGTACCAGTACAGGGAATCCGTACCGGCACTACGAACAGGACCGGGGGGTAGCCTCCCGACCATGTATGCGATCACGATTCCGGAACCCGGTGGCCCCGAGGCGCTCGTCTGGGCCGAAGTGCCCGATCCCGTACTCGCCGAGGGCGAAGTCCTCGTCGATGTCGTGGCGAGCGCGGTCAACCGCGCCGATCTGCTGCAACGGCAGGGCTTCTACGACCCGCCACCCGGCTCGTCCCCGTACCCCGGTCTGGAGTGCGCGGGCCGCGTCGCCGCGCTCGGCCCCGGCACCGAGACCTCGGGCTGGTCGGTCGGCGACGAGGTGTGCGCGCTGCTCGCGGGCGGCGGTTACGCGGAGAAGGTCGCCGTTCCCGTGGGCCAGCTGCTCCCCGTGCCCGACGGCATGGACCTGGCGACGGCCGCCGCGCTTCCCGAAGTGACCTGCACCGTCTGGTCGAACGTCTTCATGATCGCCCATCTGCGCCCCGGCGAGCTGCTGTTGGCGCACGGCGGCGCGAGCGGCATCGGCACGATGGCGATCCAGCTCGCCAAGTCGGTCGGCGCACGGGTCGCCGTCACGGCGGGTGGGCCCGAAAAGCTGGCACGCTGCGCCGAGTTGGGCGCGGACATCCTGATCGACTACCGCGAGCAGGACTTCGTCGAGGAGCTCAAGAAGGCCACGGACGGGGCGGGCGCCGACGTCATCCTCGACATCGTCGGCGCGAAGTACCTCGACCGCAATGTGCGGGCCCTGGCCGTCAACGGGCGGCTCGCCGTGATCGGGCTCCAGGGCGGGGTGAAGGGCGAACTCAACCTGGCAGCCCTGCTGGGCAAGCGCGCGGCCGTCACGGCCACGTCGCTGCGGGGGCGTCCGCTCGGTGAGAAGGCCTCGATCGTCGCGGCGGTACGGGAGCACGTCTGGCCGCTGGTCGGCGCCGGGCAGGTGCGGCCCGTGGTGGACCGTACGTTCCCGATGCCCGACGCGGCCGAGGCGCACGCCGCCCTGGAGGCGGGCGACCACGTGGGCAAGATCCTGCTGCTGCGCTCGTAGCCGCCGCTGTCGAAAGAGGACGCCGGAGGGGCCGCCGCGGCGGCCCCTCCGGCGTCCTCTTCCGACAGTCGGGGGGAGATCAGAGATACGGGCCGGAGCGGATCGCGCCGTGCGCGCCCGGGTCCTCGTCGTCGTCGCCCTCGTGGGACGCGCCCGGCGGCAGCGCCCGGCGCATCTGCTCCAACTGCGCACGCGCCGCCATCTGCTGGGCGAACAGCGCCGTCTGGATCCCGTGGAAGAGTCCCTCCAGCCAGCCGACCAACTGGGCCTGCGCGATGCGCAGTTCGGCCTCGGAGGGGATCGCCTCATCGGTGAACGGGAGCGACAGGCGCTCCAGTTCGTCCACGAGTTCGGGGGCGAGACCGTCCTCCAGCTCCTTCACCGAACCGGCGTGGATCTCCTTGAGCCGTACCCGGCTCGCCTCGTCCAGAGGAGCCGCCCGCACTTCTTCGAGCAACTGCTTGATCATGCTGCCGATACGCATGACCTTCGCGGGCTGTTCGACCATCTCCGTCACCGGGATCTCGCGCGGCTCGTCGTCCCCTTGCCCGCCGCCGAGCGCCATCCCGTCCTGCCCCACCACGAGGACATGGGGGTTGCTCTCCTGCGACCGTTCGTTCCTCGGCATTTCCATACCCTCATTGTCTCGCACCCGTGTCCCGATGCGCGGTGAGCCCCCGTAAGAGAGTGGTCCACTCCCCTACGGGGGCCCGATCGGCCTCCGGGCCCGGTGTCCCGGCGTGCGTCAGATCGCCGCCCGGCGGGCCAGCGCGCCCCGCGAGCGGGTGACCAGCGCGGCCAGCACCGCCGCGCCGAGCGGGACGACGACGAGCAGCAGGCCCAGCGTCTCCCAGGGGATCACCACGGGCACGAACGGCGCCGTGGACTCGGACCCGCCGGCCCACCCCGCGTCCAGCATCTGCTCGTACATCTGGTCCTCCGCGCGGCGTTCGGTGAAGCGCAGCCCGATGGCGGGCAGGATCCCCGACGCCGAGCCGAGCAGCACACCCATCGCGGCGACCACCCCGCACTGGAAACCGCTGAGGGCCTTGCGGACCCTGGGCGGTGCCCCGACGGCGGCGAGCGTCCTCAGATCGGCCTCGGCGTCCGCCTGGGCGAGCCCGGTGGCGATACCGGCGGCGCCGATCGTGATCAGCCCCGCGAAGACGGCGAGCGCCAGCAGCGTGGTGCTGTTCTCGGGGGTGAAGCCCTTCTCCACGGTCAGCCAGATGTCGCCGCCGGTCTTGGCGAGTTCGCTGTTGAGCTTCTGTTCCTGCGCGTCGCTCGGCAGCCGCTCGGTCGAGAAGAAGGCACCCAGCGGTACGGTCGTGAAGCCCGCCTTCCGTGCCGCGTCCGGAGGCACGATCATCGTGACGCCGTACGCGTTCTGACCGGCGGAGATCTGGCGGGCGGGGATCGAGGTGACGGCGCCGGGGGGCTCCTTGCCCTCCATGCTCGCCGCTTCCGCCGCCTCAATGTCGGCGGCGGAGATGACGCGGATGTCGATCGTGCCCTCCGAGCCGGCCTTCGGGCCGCCATCCGTGAGGACGGCCCCGCCGCGCGCGCCGCCCTTCGCGGCGGCTTCGGCGTTCCGGCCGTCCGCGCCCGCGGGGTTGATGTTGCGGTTGAGGAAGGACACGGCCTGCCCGCTCGCCAGCGCCTTCTCCGCGGCCGGGTCGTCGATCTTCAGCACCTTCAGCAGCTTCGCGTCACCGATCAGGATTTCGCCGGCGCCATTGCCGACGCCGCCTCCCTGCTCGGAGCAGCGCCAGTCCGTGGCGAGCTTGCGCCGCTCGGCCTTGGAGAACTTCGAGGCAGGGTCCTCACCGGTGTCGTCGTAACTCCACAGCGGGCACTCGTGGTCCTTGGGCAGGACGATCTCGTACCGTCCGCAGCCGTCGCCGTCCCCGTACGCCGAGCAGTTCCTCTTGCCGACCACGACCCGGTCCACATCGGCCCGCACCTCCGTCGGCAGCAGCTTCTGCACGTCGTCGCGTATCGACGGGACGTCGGCCGCGGATTCCGGCGACAGGATCGCGACCGCGCCGTGCGGCAGGGATGCCTCGTACTCCGCCCGCTCCTGCGCCTCCGAGCTGGACGTGTACGTCGCCACCGCCACCGTGCCGGCGACGGCCGCGAGCACCGCCGCCACCGCCGGAGCCGTACGGCCCCGGTTGCGCACGGCGTCGCGCAGCGCGAGCCGCGGTGACAGCGGCAGCCAGCGGCCGATCCGTCCGAAGAGGCCCACCAGGGCGGGCGTCAGCGCCACCACGCCCAGCTCGGCGAGGGCGCTGCCGCCTCCGACGAGCGCGACCTGGTCGGACACCGTCGACCCGTACAGCGCGACGCCCGCGCCGAGGACGACGGCGGTCAGACCGAGGACCGGGAGCACCCTGCTGCTCCTGCGGACGCCGCGGCGGCCGGTGAGAGAGGCCACGACGCTCTGCCGGGAGGCGGTGACCGCCGGGACGATCGCGGCCAGCAGACCGGTCACGACCGCGATCAGCGCGATGCCGATCAGCTCCAGCGGGCGCAGGTCGAAGTCGCCGAAGCGCTTGCCCAGCCAGTCCTCCAGCACGGGCTGGAGGGCGAAGGTCAGACCGATGCCCAGCGCCGTGCCGACCACGGCGGCCACCGCGCCGATCACCAGACCGCCGCTGAGGACGATGGCCCTGATGTGGTGCCGGTCGCCGCCGTTGGCGCCGACCAGGCCGAGCTGGCGGCGGGAGCGGCGGGCGCCGACGGCGAACGCGGGTCCTGCCAGCAGGCAGATCTCCAGCATCGCGAGACCGACGACGGTGCTGAGGATGGCGAGTTCGGTGGCGTTGTCGGAGCCGCCCCCTCCGAACGCGGCGCCCTCCTGCTCGTAGTACGGCACGTCCGAGTCGGGCGGAGGGCTGAGCGTGACGGCGCGCGAGACGACCGTGACGCCCTTCTTGTTGGACTCCTTGACCATGTTCCACGTGAAACCGGCGTCGCCGGGCACGGAGACCAGATACGTGGTCGACGTCTGGGTGTCGGGCAGCTCGGCGGCGGCCAGCGCCTTGTCGAGCGGGGCCAGCAGGGCGCCGGGAAGGGCGTTGACCTGGGCGTCGCCCAGAGCGTTCGGCAGTTCGTAGGCGCCGACGATCCGGTAGGTGGCGTCGAGGCCGTGCGCGGTCAGCTCGGATCCGACGCGCAGACCGCTGCTCTCCAGGAAGGCGTTGGTCGCGGCGACCTCGTCGGCCTTGCGGGGGAAGTGGCCGCGGTCGAGGCGCATGATGCCCTCGGCCGTCGGGTCCGCCGCCTTCAGCTCCCGGATCGGGGTGCTGAGCAGTCCGTGGGTCGTCTTGAGTCTGGCCCTGCCCTCGGCGTCGACGAGCGACTCGGCGCCTCCGGGGATGGCGGCCTCGACGTCCGTGTCGCCGTCGGGCCACGGCTTGTCGTCGTAGTTCCCTGCCGGCAGGTAGTTGTCGGCCTTGGGGTCCTGGAGGAGGGCGACGCCGCCGAGACCCGGGTCGTTGACCCGGGCGTCGGCGCGGCCCAGATCGCGCTCCAGTGACTGGGCGGGCGACAGCTCGGCGCTGCGCAGGGTCAGATCGGCGGCGCTCACACCGAGGATCGGCAGGGCGAGCATGGCGAGGACGAGGAAGCTGCGTCCCTTGAAACGCCAGGCGTCCCGGCGGGCTATGCGGATCGCGGCGCGCCACGAGTGGTACCAGGTCTTCACCGCTCGGCCGCCTGGCCCGTGAGCAGGGAGTCGGCCTGGCTGCGGATCGTCTGGTCGACGACGGCACCGTCCCGGAGGAACACCACGCGGTCGGCCCACGCCGCGAAGCGCGGCTCGTGCGTGACCAGGACGCCGGCCGCGCCCGCGTCGCAGCGGCTGCGCAGCAGGGCGAGCACGGACTCGCCGGTCTCGGAGTCGAGGGCGCCGGTGGGCTCGTCGGCGAGGACGAGGCGGCGGTCGCCGACGAGCGCGCGGGCGATGGCCACGCGCTGCTGCTGGCCGCCGGACATCTCGTCCGGGAAGCGGTCGGCGAGATGGTCGAGGTCCATCTCGCGCAGCGCGGCGACGGCCTCGACGCGGGCCTTGCGGGCCGAGGTGCCGTCGAGCTCGCGGGGGAGGGAGACGTTCTCGGCGGCGGTGAGTGCCGGGACGAGGTTGTAGTCCTGGAAGACGTAGCCGATGCTGCGGCGGCGCAGGGCGGCGATCTGCTTGCGGTTCGCGGTGGTGAGGTCGGTGTTCTCGACTATCACCTGGCCCGATGTCGGGGTGTCGAGGCCGCCGGCGATGGTGAGCAGCGTGGACTTGCCGGAGCCGGACGGGCCCATGACGGCGACGAGTTCGCCGGGGAAGACGTCGAGGTTGATCCCGCGCAGGGCGTGGACCTCGGTGGCGCCACTGCCGTGGACGCGGGTCAGGTCTTTCAGCTGCAGTACGGGATGCGGTGCCTGCTGGTCAGGCATGGTGGTCCCCCTTGAGAGCGGATCTGGTGCGTAGGTGTGTGGGTGGTGGGGTGTCCGGCGGCCGGGCGCCGGCGGCGCGGTGTCAGTGGCGGCCGGAGCGGCCGAGGCCGGCGCGCGGGGCGGGTGCCGGCTTCTCCCCCGGCGGCGGTGAGCCCTCGGCGTTCGCCTCCGGCTCCGCCCGCTCGCTCTCCCGCTGCTTCTCCTGCTGCGCGGCCATGAGTGAGAGCCGGACGAGCCTGGCCTCGCAGTGGTCGAGCCAGCGCGCCTCGGCCTCGGTCTGGAAGATGAGCTGTTCGAGGACGAGCAGCCACGCCACGTCGTCGCGGTTGTCCGGTGACACGTCGGTGGCCTGGGCCTTGAGCCGGGTGTAGTCCTGCATCGCCTGCACGGTGTGGTGGCGCTGCGACTGGATCACCTCCCGGATGTCGATCCCGGGTGCGCCGACGGCCATCGCGAGTTTGATGGCCAGCTCGTCGCGCGGCGGACTGCGCCGGTCGACCGGTGAGCGGAACCAGTTGCGCAGCTCCTCGCGGCCGGCGTCCGTGATCACGTAGAGCGCGTGGCCGGCGTCGTCCTCACCGTCCTGGACGACCATGCCGTCGCGCTCCAGACGGCTGAGGGTCGTGTAGACCTGGCCGACGTTCAGCGGCCAGGTGGCTCCGGTGCGGGACTCGAACTCCGTACGGAGCTGAGAGCCGTAGCGCGGTCCGGGTTCGAGGAGGGCGAGTAGCCCGTGGCGGATCGACATACTCAGTATGTATACCGAGTATGGCCTCGACGGCAAGGGCCCTGAGGGGGACCTCACGCGTCAGTCGTAAGGAGGAGGTAGGGGCAACGCGAGATGGACGGGAGCCTTGAAGTCGCAGCTCGGACGGGGTGTGCGGGGCCTCGGACGGGCCCTCGTCATCAGTGCCGGCGCAGCCGCAGGCCGAGAAAGCCGATGCCGAGCCCCATGAGCGCGATCCCGATACCGAGGGTCAGTGCCGGGACGGCGCGGGCGACCGGCTGGGGCAGGGCCTGGTCGTTCCGCTCCTGGGCGTTGGTGTCCCGAGGGGGTGTACGGAGCGGGAAGGGCACGTCCGTCGGGGCTCCGAAGTCGTCCGACGGGGCCTCGTCGTCATCTCCCTCGTCCCCGTCCGGGCTCTCCCGCTCACGCTCGTGTTCCGTCTTCGGGTCGTTCTCCTCGCCGCTGCTCTCGCCGCTCTCCGGCTCGTCGGACGGGGACGCGGGACGGTCCGGAGAGGGCGAAGCGGAACCGGACGACAGTCCTCCGCTCGCACTCGGCAGCGTCGGCAGTTCCGGCAGCGTCGGGAGTACGTCCAGGGACGGGGCGAAGGCCCCCGGCGACGAGGCCCCGGCACTCGCGGTCGTCCGCCCCGGCCGCGGCCTCCCCTGCCCGGCCTGATTCCCGGCCAGCGACGAGGACGCGCTCGGGGAGGGCGGCGGGGCGGCACGCGGGGATTCGCGCTCCTCGGCGTACGCGGGGGCCGCGGCCGACAACAGGGTGGCGACCGCGACCACGACCATGAGCGCGCGGAAGGAACGGGGCCGTGCGTGGAGCCGTGACATCACCTACTCAGCGTCACATGCGGTGACAGGAGCGGCATCTCGGCTCTGCGTCATTCGGCGCGAGGTTGACGCCCGGGCGCCGGGCGGCCGAATGCCCGGCACACGCGACCGTGTGCCGGGCGGGCTTCGCGAAACAGAGGGCCGGATCCGTGTGCCGGACGGCTCGGATTTTAGTAGTACGGGTTGGCGATGGAGTTGTCGCCGCAGGACCGGATCACGTCGTTGCCCTCCATCACGAACGCCTCGATGTAGGCGTACTTGATGCCGAGGGAGTCGGTGGCCGTCGTGTTCCAGGTGTGTGAGGCGCCCTTGCCGCCGTACTCGTGATGCAGCATCCAGAGGTGTGACGCGCCCGATCCCCGCACCGTCTGCAGCTGGATCGCCACGTGGTGGCCGTCGGCGGCGGTGTCCGTGATCTTGAGGACGACGCTGTTGAGCCGGGTCCGGCTCGCGAAGACCCAGGAGCCACTGCCTGAGGCACCCGTGACGCTGCACGAGGCGCCCACGGCACTCGCCGTCGCGCCCGCCGGTGACGCGGCGGCGGGGACGACGATGACGGCGGCTGCCGCGGCGGCGACAACAAGGCTGGACAGTCTTTTGCGCATGGTGATCCCCCGGTGGTGAGTTGTTGTGTGCATGCTAGCTCACAGGGGGTGCGCGGCCGACTGCTTATTGTCACGCCGGGCGGTTCGCGCCGGGCGGGTGATCAACCGGCCTTGCCGGTGGAGATCTTCAGCTCGAATTCCTGGTCCTTGGGCAGGACAGCCGCGCCCTGACGCGGGTACTGCTCGATGACGATGCCCTCGGCCTGGGTGCCGTCGTCCACTTCCTTGACCTCGGCCCACGTCCAGCCCGCGGCTGTCAGACAGTCCTTCACGGAGAGGATGTCCTTGTAACGCAGGTCGGGTGCCTGGACCTTTGTCGGATCCACCCCGTCCTCCGAGGCGTCCGAGCACTTGTCCGGCTCAATCGTCCGATAGCGCTCCGGCGGCCGGTGGCCGGCCACCGACGAGCCCGTGGGCTTGGCGTCCGGGTCCTTTTTGTCGTCGCCGCCCTGGCTGAGCGCGAAGGTGAGGCCGCCGATCGCGGCGATCGCCACCACGATCGAACCGACGATCACCGGCAGGTTCCGCCTGCCGCCGCCGTTGCCGCCGCCGTGGCCCCCCTGACCGCCGTGCCCCGAACCCATCTGCTGCTGCGGTGACATCGAGTACGTGGGCGCCGGGGTCGGGTAGCCCTGGTTGTGCTGCGGCGGGTAGCCGTACGTAGGAGGCGGCGTCTGCATCGGCGTCGGGGTGGGCGGGCCGTACGCGCCCGGCTGGTAGGGCGTCTGCACGCCCCCCTGGGGCGCCGGCGTTCCCTGGTCCACCGGCGGGAAGACCGCCGAGCCCACACCCGCGCCGCTCGACGACGGGGCGCCCTGCACGATCACCGGCGCCCCGGTGTGCCCCTGCGGGAGGACCCGCGCGCACTCGTCGCGCATCGCGGCGGCGCTCGGGAACCGCTCGTTCGGGTTCTTCTTCAACGCCCGCGCCACGAGCGCGTCCATCGCGGGAGTGATGGACCGGTTGATGGAGGAGGGCGCGACGGGCTCCTCCTGCACATGCGCGTACGCGATCGCCAGCGGCGAGTCCGCCTCGAAGGGCAGCCGGCCCGTCAGCAGTTGGAAGAGCATGATGCCGACCGAGTACAGGTCGGAGCGGGCGTCGACGCCGCGCCCCAGCGCCTGCTCGGGAGAGAGGTACTGCGGTGTGCCGACGACCATGCCGGTCTGCGTCATCGACGTGACGCCGGACTGCATGGCCCGCGCGATGCCGAAGTCCATCACCTTGACGACGCCGCGCTTGGTCATCATCACGTTGCCGGGCTTGATGTCGCGGTGGACCAGTCCCATCTCGTGGCTGGTCTCCAGCGCGGCCAGCACGTCCGCCGTCACCTTCAGCGCGCGGTCGGCCGGCATCGCGCCGTAACTCTGGATGTCCGACTGGAGCGCGGAGCCGAGCGGCTGCCCCTCCACGTACTCCATGACGATGTACGGCATGAGCGAGCCGTCCAGCTCGTCCTCACCCGTGTCGAAGACCGAGACGATGTTCGTGTGCGACAGCTTCGCGACGGCCTGGGCCTCACGCCGGAAGCGCTCGCGGAAGGACTGCTCACGGCCGAGCTCGGTGTGGAGCGTCTTGATGGCGACCTGCCGGTCGAGCGCCGCGTCGTACGCGAGGTAGACGGACGCCATGCCGCCCTCGCCGAGCAGGTCACGAAGCTGGTACCTGCCGCCTGCGACCGAACCGCCCGCGTAGCGGCCCTGTGCGCCGTCGTGGCTCATGACTGTGCTTCCCCCTCGGCGCGGCGACGCGGTGATCCAGTGCTTCGCGCTGATCCGTACTCACGCGATCCGGTGATCCCGTGATCCCGTATTTACGGCCAAGTCTGCCGCAGGGCAGTGACACGTCAAGCCAGGTGCCCGTTCCGTGACCCTACGCACAACAAGCGTCTCGGAAGCGTTACAGGAAAAGCATGGAATTTGCGCGGCCGGAGCTGTAGCGGGTTTGATGGCCGGTCCATCTCCAATTGGCGTGTCGCACCGAGGCTGTAGCGTGACCGGCACAGCACCACCGCAGGAATCACCCCGACTCCTGCGAGCGCTTCTTCATCCATCCCAGGTACCACCGCGTCCCCGCGCACGCGGGCGGCACGCGGACAGAAACGACGGCGAGGACTGATGGCACCCGAACCCGAAGCAGGCGGCGGCGGAGTGCCTGATGCCGCTGACTCATGGGGCGTCGGCGGGCTGGTCGGAGACGGCCGCTACCGGATGACGTACCGCCTCGGCCGGGGCGGTATGGCGGAGGTGTACGCGGCGGAGGACGTCCGGCTCGGCCGTACCGTGGCCGTCAAGCTGCTGCGGTCCGACCTCGCCGAGGACCCGGTCTCCAAGGCCCGCTTCACCCGCGAGGCCCAGTCGGTGGCCGGGCTGAACCACCATGCCGTGGTGGCGGTGTACGACTCCGGTGAGGATGTCGTGGGCGGCCAGACCGTTCCGTACATCGTCATGGAGCTCGTCGAGGGCCGCACGATCCGCGATCTGCTGCTCAACGCCGAGGCGCCGCCGCCGGAGCAGGCGCTGATCATCGTCTCCGGTGTCCTCGAGGCCCTCGCCTACTCGCACCAGCACGGCATCGTGCACCGCGACATCAAGCCCGCGAACGTGATCATCACGGACGGCGGCGCGGTCAAGGTCATGGACTTCGGCATCGCGCGTGCCCTGCACGGCGCGCAGTCGACGATGACCCAGACCGGCATGGTCATGGGCACGCCGCAGTACCTCTCCCCCGAGCAGGCGCTGGGCAAGGCCGTCGACCACCGCTCCGACCTGTACGCGACGGGCTGTCTGCTCTACGAACTCCTGTCGCTGCGGCCGCCGTTCACCGGTGAGACACCGCTCTCCGTCGTGTACCAGCACGTCCAGGACATCCCCGTCCCGCCGTCCGAGGTCTCGGACGTCGTGCCGCCGGAGCTGGACGGGCTGGTCATGCGCTCCCTCGCGAAGGACCCGGACGACCGGTTCCAGAGCGCCGAGGAGATGCGCGGCCTCGTCCAGTACGGCATGCAGATGCTCCAGCAGCAGGGCAGCCACACGGGCACGTGGAACACGGGCCCCGTCGACATGCACGAGGGCGGCAGCACCCCGGCGATGGGCGTCGCCGCGACGACAGCGCTCGGCCACCCGCCGCACGGCGACACCGCGCAGCGCCCGCTGCTGCCGCCGCAGAATCCGAACGACGGCGGTTACGACGGCGGTCACCACGGCAACGGGGG
Source organism: Streptomyces sp. S4.7 (assembly GCF_010384365.1). NCBI lineage: Bacteria > Bacillati > Actinomycetota > Actinomycetes > Kitasatosporales > Streptomycetaceae > Streptomyces > Streptomyces sp. S4.7. The sequence continues at coordinate 3,883,158 of NZ_CP048397.1, forward strand.
CGGGGGCCGCGGCAAGATGTGGCTGTTCGCCCTGCTCGCGGTCGTCGCGATCGTCCTCGGCGCCGCGTACGCCGTACAGAACATGGGCGGCACGGGCGACGACAACAAGCAGGACCCGAAGACCGAGCAGAGCCGGACCGGCGAGCCGACCGACAAGCCGTCGAAGACGGAGGAGGACTCCACTCCCTCCGAGGACACGGACGACTCGACGGGCGGCAACCAGCAGCCGGAGTACCCGCCGGACGACACCCCGACCGATGAGCCGACCCCGTCGGACAGCCCGTCGGACACCCCGTCGTCACCGGACCCCGGCGACGACGAGGGGACGACGGAGGGCGACGACGAGGGCCCGACCGGCGACCCGTCCTCGCCCCCGGACACGGGGACGGCGGACGGCGGCGCGGCCGAGGGCGGCACCAACGAGGGCGCCACGGGAACGCCGGGCGGCGGAGCCGCCGGTGATCCCGGTGGCGGCGACCCCGAGGGCGTGATCGGGGGGTAGGCACCCACGACGGGTCGCGGGTCACCCCGCGAACGCCTCGCGCACCTCCTCGTACCTCCGCGTCCACCAGACCGCCAGGGCCGACACCGCAGGGAACTGCGGGTCGGCCCTTCGGTCGTTCAACTGGTAGCGCCAGCGCAGTATCCAGAAGTCGTTGAGCCGCTCCCACCACACCCGGTGCACGGCGGCGGCCAGTTCGCGGGGGTCCGCCCCGGTCGTCAGCCGGTACGCCCGCGCGTACGCCCGCACCTTCACCAGGTCCAGCTCTCCCGACGGCCGTACGAAGAAGATCGCCGCCGCCCGGACCGCCTCCTCGGCGCGGGGCTGGACGGCCAGCCGGTCCCAGTCGACGATCGCGGCGGGGTCCGTGCCCCGGTAGAGCACGTTCAGCGGGTGGAAGTCGCCGTGCACCCACCCCGTGGCCGTCTCGGCGCCCGGGGGCGGCTGGTGGTGCGCGTTGAGCTCCAGCAGCGTGCGGCGTTCCAGCAGCCGGTGTTCGGCGAGCGAGTCGAAGCCGTCGCCCGGGGTGCGCCCGCGGGCGAGGGCCAGTAACTCGTCGATGAGCGCGAAGGTGTCGGCGGGGACCGCGCTGGCGTAGACGCCGTCACCGGCCGCGTCGTGCGGGCTGCCTTGCGCGCCGATGCGTGCGCCGAGGCGCGTGCCGTCGCGTGTGCCTCCGTGGCCGAGGCGGTCCGCCACCGGCTTCATGACCTGCTCCAGACAGGTGTGTACGACGCCGAGGAGCGAGCCGAGCTGCCACGAGGCGGCGGGTGTCAGATGGGCGCCGGTGCGGTGCCGGCCGTCGACCCAGGGGTGCAGGGCGTAGCAGTGCCCGCCGACGACGGCGACGGTGCCGCCCTCGGTGTCCCGGACGGGCGGTACGACGGGTACACCCAGGGCCTGGAGCCGCCGGGTGACGCGGTGCTGGCGGGCGATGGACTCGCGGTCGCCGTCGAGGTGGTGCTTGAGGAAGTAGGTGCCGTGGGTGGTGGTGAGCCGGTAGCCACGGTTCAGCAGCCCCTGGGCGAGGGGCCGGCAGGCCATGGGCTCGCCGACATGGTCGTAGCGTCGGAGCAGTTCACCGAGGGGCAGGCAGCCGAAGGAGGGATCGATCAGGGGCGGGTCGGTCGCGACAGAGGGCATCGTCGCTGTCATTGCATATGAGCGCGGCACCCTTCAAATGATAGATCACGCAGCGTGGCTGTTATGTCGCCGTCCGTTCGCGGCCTCGCTCGCGGCCGCGGCCGGCTCGGTCCCGTATTCGAGGATGTGCACGGTCGCGAACTGCGGCGTCAGACGCATGTAGACCGGCTCGAACGGTTCACCGTCCACGTGGTGCGGACCCGGTCCGAACAGCTCCAGCTGGTCCTCCGTCGGCCTGACCATGTTCGCGGTGCCGGTGAACTGGACCGCCCAGAGGTCGGGCCCGCCCGAGTGGAAGTTGTCGGCGCCGTACGCGACGACGCTGCCGCTGCACGCCTGGTGGTAGCCCATCCCGCGGTGCATCCGCAGGACGACGCGGTCGTCCGCGACGATGTGCCGGGCGGGGGCCACGAACGGCATCGCCCGCATGCTCGTGGCGACCCGCCCGTACCGGACCCGGGTGAGCAGCTCGATCGCGCGCAGATCATCGGTGGACATGCTGTCCACTCTCTGTCACCGATCGTCCACGAAACAGAGGAGCCCGCCCCGGATCGGCAAGGACCTTCGTCCTCAGCGGATCCTTGGAAAAGCCGGTCGGGGTCGGGCCTTTCGACAGGTTTCGGAGCCGCTCAGCAGGATTTCAGCACCGGTCGGCCGAATCTCAGCGCTGCTCGGCCTGGATTCTCGCCACGTAGGCGGCGGCCTGCGACCGCCGCTCCATCCCCAGCTTGGACAGCAGACTGGACACGTAGTTCTTGATCGTCTTCTCGGCGAGGTTCAGCCGCTCGCCGATCGCCCGGTTGGTCATGCCCTCGCCGATGAGATCCAGGATCCTGCGTTCCTGTTCGGTGAGGCCGGCGAGCCTGTCGTCACCCTTGGGGGTGTTGCCCTCGCGGAGCCGCTGGAGCACCCGCGCCGTCGCGACCGGGTCCAGCAGTGACCGGCCGGCGGCCACGTCCCGTACGGCGGTGAGCAGTTCGTCGCCCCGGATCGCCTTGAGCACGTAACCGGAGGCACCTGCCATGATCGCGTCGAACAGCGCCTCGTCGTCGGAGAAAGAGGTGAGCATCAGGCACTTGATGCTCTCGTCCTTTGAGCGGATCTCGCGGCAGACCTCCACGCCGCTGCCGTCCGGCAGCCGTACGTCCAGCACCGCCACATCGGGCCGGGTCGCCGGGATCCTGGTCAGCGCGTCGGCGGCGGTACCCGCCTCGCCCACGACCTCGATGTCCTCCTCGACGGCGAGCAGTTCATGGACGCCCCGCCGGACCACCTCGTGGTCGTCCAGAAGAAATACGGTGATTTTTCCCTTTTCAGGCACAGGATCAGTCAAACACACTTCCCCCTATCCCCGTCGTGGGCGGCCGGGATAACGTGCCGTTGTTCCGGCGGCCTGCAAGGCTGTGACCAGTGATTGTTCCCCGACCTGCTCGGTTTACTTGGAAATCCAAGTAAAATCGCAGGTCAGTAGGGGTTTCGCAGGAATGCGACCCACTGGGTAACGTGCCTGTGACAGGGCGCTCGCCGGGGCACCTGTCACGCCTGTCCCGGTCGAGTCGCACCCACCCCGTGCACGCGTCCGGAAGCAGGCGAGCCGCACTGGTTCCCGGCGGATCCCGGGGACCGGACCGACGGAGGAGCACGCACGTGACCGTGGAGAGCACTGCCGCCGCGCGAAAGCCGCGACGTAGCAGCGGCACCAAGCGCGCCGGCGCCAAGACGGCGCCGCAGCCGAAGGCTTCCGAGCCCCAGCTCGTACAGCTGCTGACGCCCGAGGGCGAACGCGTCAAGAACGACGAGTACGACGGCTACGTAGCCGACATCACCCCCGAATCCCTGCGCGGGCTGTACCGCGACATGGTCCTGACGCGTCGTTTCGACGCCGAGGCCACGTCCCTCCAGCGCCAGGGCGAGCTGGGCCTGTGGGCCTCGCTGCTCGGCCAGGAGGCCGCCCAGATCGGCTCCGGACGCGCGCTGCGCGACGACGACTACGTCTTCCCGACCTACCGGGAGCACGGCGTCGCCTGGTGCCGCGGCGTCGACCCGACGAACCTGCTCGGGATGTTCCGCGGTGTGAACCACGGCGGCTGGGACCCGAAGACCAACAACTTCCACCTGTACACGATCGTCATCGGCTCGCAGACGCTGCACGCCACCGGCTACGCGATGGGCGTGGCCAAGGACGGCGCGGACTCGGCCGTCATCGCCTACTTCGGCGACGGCGCCTCCAGCCAGGGCGATGTCGCCGAGTCGTTCACCTTCTCGGCGGTCTACAACGCGCCGGTGGTGTTCTTCTGCCAGAACAACCAGTGGGCCATCTCGGAGCCGACCGAGAAGCAGATGCGCGTGCCGCTCTACCAGCGCGCGCAGGGCTTCGGCTTCCCCGGCGTCCGGGTCGACGGCAACGACGTACTGGCCTGTCTGGCCGTGACACGCGCCGCGCTGGAGCGCGCCCGCACCGGCCAGGGGCCGATGCTCGTCGAGGCGTTCACCTACCGCATGGGCGCGCACACCACGTCCGACGACCCGACGAAGTACCGGGCGGACGAGGAGCGCGAGGCGTGGGAGGCGAAGGACCCGATCCTGCGGCTGCGCGCGTATCTGGAGCGGGAGTCGGCCGCCGACGAGGCGTTCTTCACCGCCCTGGAGGAGGAGAGCGAGGCGCTCGGCAGGCGGGTGCGTGAGGCGGTACGGGCGATGCCCGACCCGGACCACATGGCGATCTTCGACCATGTCTACGCGGACGGGCACGCGCTGGTGGACGAGGAGCGGGCGCAGTTCGCGGCGTATCAGGCGTCGTTCGCCGACGGCGCGGGCGCCGCTGAGGAGGGCAAGTAGCCATGGCCGTACAGAAGCTTCCCCTCGCGAAGGCGATCAACGAATCGCTGCGCGTCGCCCTCGACACCGACCCCAAGGTCCTGATCATGGGCGAGGACGTCGGCAAGCTCGGCGGTGTCTTCCGGGTCACCGACGGTCTGCAGAAGGACTTCGGCGAGGACCGGGTCATCGACACCCCGCTCGCCGAGTCGGGCATCGTCGGTACGGCGATCGGCCTCGCGCTGCGCGGCTACCGGCCGGTCGTGGAGATCCAGTTCGACGGCTTCGTCTTCCCCGCGTACGACCAGATCGTCACGCAGCTCGCGAAGATGCACGCCCGCGCGCTCGGCAAGGTCAAGATGCCGGTCGTCGTCCGCATCCCGTACGGCGGCGGCATCGGCGCGGTCGAGCACCACTCGGAGTCGCCCGAGGCGCTGTTCGCGCACGTGGCGGGGTTGAAGATCGTCTCCCCGTCCACGTCGGCGGACGCCTACTGGATGATGCAGCAGGCCATCCAGAGCGACGACCCGGTCATCTTCTTCGAGCCCAAGCGGCGCTACTGGGACAAGAGCGAGGTCGACACGGAGGCCATCCCGGGCCCGCTGCACAAGGCGCGGGTCAGCCGTACCGGCACGGACCTCACGCTCGCGGCGTACGGCCCGATGGTGAAGGTCTGTCTGGAGGCGGCGGCGGCCGCGGCCGAGGAGGGCAAGTCGGTGGAGGTGCTCGATCTCCGCTCGATGTCCCCGATCGACTTCGACACGATCCAGGCGTCGGTGGAGAAGACGGGCAGGCTGGTCGTGGTCCACGAGGCGCCGGTGTTCTACGGCTCCGGCGCGGAGATCGCCGCCCGGATCACGGAGCGCTCCTTCTACCACCTGGAGGCTCCGGTGCTGAGGGTGGGCGGATTCCACGCCCCGTATCCGCCGGCGCGCCTGGAGGAGGAGTATCTTCCGGGCCTGGACCGGGTACTCGACGCCGTCGACCGCTCGCTCGGGTACTGAGGAGTGCCGTGACCATGACTGCTGACACTTCTGCTCGCTATCGAGAGTTCAAGATGCCCGACGTGGGCGAAGGGCTCACCGAGGCCGAGATCCTCAAGTGGTACGTACAGCCGGGCGACACCGTCGTCGACGGCCAGGTGGTGTGCGAGGTCGAGACGGCGAAGGCGGCCGTCGAACTGCCCATCCCCTACGACGGGGTGGTGCACGCGCTGCGCTTCGACGAGGGCACGACCGTCGACGTCGGCGCGTCGATCATCACGGTGGACGTGGCGCCGGGGAGCGACGCCCCGGCCGCGGCTCCCGTCGCTCCTGCCGCCGCTCCCGCGGAGCCGGTCGGCGGGGCCGACGACGCCGCCGAGCCGAAGGGGCGCCAGCCGGTGCTCGTCGGTTACGGCGTCTCGGAGTCGTCCACGAAGCGGCGTCCGCGCAGGGGGGCCGCGGTCCCCGGGCAGGGCGCGGCGGCCCTGGCGGGTGCGGCGATCCAGGCGGAGATGAACGGCCACGCGGCGCCGGCGCCGGTCGCCGAGGCGCTGACGCGCCCGCTGGCCAAGCCGCCGGTGCGCAAGCTCGCCAAGGACCTGGGGGTGGACCTGGCGACGATCACGCCGACGGGTCCGGACGGGATCATCACGCGCGAGGACGTGCACGCGGCGACGGCGGCCCCCGCCGTTCCCGAGGCGCCGGAAGAGCCCGCGACCGCTCCGGCGGCCGTGGCCCCTGCCCCGCCTGTCGCGGTGGCCGGCGGCCGGGAGACCCGTATCCCCGTCAAGGGCGTACGGAAGGCGACGGCGGCGGCGATGGTGGGCAGCGCGTTCACCGCGCCGCACGTCACGGAGTTCGTGACGGTCGACGTCACGCGCACGATGAAGCTGGTCGATGAGCTCAAGTCCGACAAGGACATGGCGGGTGTACGGGTCAACCCGCTGCTGCTCATCGCGAAGGCGCTCCTGGTGGCCATCAAGCGCCACCCCGAGGTCAACGCGACCTGGGACGAGGCCGCCCAGGAGATCGTGCTCAAGCACTACGTCAACCTGGGCATCGCGGCGGCGACCCCGCGCGGTCTGCTCGTCCCGAACATCAAGGACGCGCACGACCAGACCCTGCCCCAACTCGCCCAGTCGCTGAGTGAGCTGGTGGCCACGGCGCGCGAGGGCAAGACGACCCCGGCGGCCATGCAGGGCGGCACGGTGACCATCACGAACGTCGGCGTCTTCGGCGTCGACACGGGCACGCCGATCCTCAACCCGGGCGAGTCGGCGATCCTGGCGGTCGGCGCGATCAAGCTCCAGCCGTGGGTCCACAAGGGCAAGGTGAAGCCCCGCCAGGTCACCACGCTGGCGCTGTCGTTCGACCACCGGCTGGTCGACGGCGAACTGGGCTCCAAGGTGCTGGCGGACGTCGCGGCGGTGCTGGAACAGCCGAAGAGGCTGATCACCTGGGGCTGATGGCTCACGCGACGACCGGAAGGGTCGCAACTCCGCGCGGAGTTGCGACCCTTCCGCTTCCGTACGCCCCTGCTGGTCACGGAGCGAAGCGGGTATGCCTGATTCAGTGACCGACCGCAGTCGGGCCGGTCGGAGAACGGGGGGAGACGCTCATGGGCGAGCACGGTGACGGCAAGGGTGGAACAGAGGGGGACCGGAAGCAGACACCGAAGGAGTCGGACGGTCGGTGGACCAGGCCCGCTCCGCCGAAGAAGTGACCGAGGGCTACGCGCGGTTGCCGGCCCGTCTGACCGCGCCCGGCGCGCCGGCAGAGGGATGGAGGGGTGCGTTCGAGCGCGCCCCGCGTGCGGAGTTCGTGCCGGAGGCCGTATGGGCGCCGGACGAGGAATCCCCGACCGGCCACCGGCGCATCACCCGGGTGCCGAGCCCGAGACGTGGTGGGCGCTGGTCGACGCGGACGAGGTGGTCGTCACGCAACTGGACGACGGCGCCCACGACGGCCCCGGCGTCCCCACGTCCTCCGCCTCCCAGCCTTCGCTGGTGGCCTCGATGCTCAGGCATCTCGATGTCGTCAACGGCGCGCGAGTCCTCGACATCGGTACGGGCACGGGCTGGACAAGTGCCCTGCTGGCGGCCCGACCTTACGAGGCGTGGGACGCGCCGGACGCGGTATGCCAGTGGGGCACCCGCCGCCTCTGGGACGAGATCACGGCGGCCCATGGGTGGTGGGAATCCCACGGCCGCCCGCCCCTGACCCGCTTCGGCCTGACGGTGACCCCTCACGGCGGCCAGACCCCCTGGCTGGACACCCCGTCGAACCTGGTGGCACGTCCCCGATCGGTCGCGGAGTAGCCGGGGGGCGTTCAGGCCCCGCGGCGTTGGCGGGCTGCTTCGTACAGGGTCACCGTCGCCGCGTTCGAGGCGTTCAGGGAGCTTGCCGAGCCCGACATCGGGATACTCAGCACGTGGTCGCACAACTCGCGCCAGCCCGTGCTCAGTCCGGTCGTCTCGTTGCCGATGAGCAGCAACACCGGCTGGGTGAGGTCGAATCGGTCGACGTCGGCCTCACCGCGCTCGTCCGTGCCGACGACCGCGACCGGTCGTCCTGCCGCACGCTCCTCCGCCAGCCACTTCGCCACCTCGTGGTGCGACGGGCTGCGGACGACCGGGAGTGCGAACAGGGAGCCGGTGGTGGCGCGTACGGCCTTGGGGTCGTAGACGTCCGCCGCGTGGCCGGTGACGATCAGCCCGTCCGCGCCGAAGGCGTCGGCGGAGCGGATGATGCTGCCGATGTTGCCGGGCTGGGTGGGACGGTCGAACAGCACGCCCAGGAAGTCGTCATGGACGGGAATCCGGCTCAGGTCGTCCGGCCGCATCTCGACCACTGCCAGGACCTCGGGCGCGCCGTCGGTGCGTTCGCCCAGTTCGGCGAGGAGTTCGGGGGCCATCGCGACACGGTCCGTCGTGATCCCGCGCAGCAACTCCTCGGCCCACCGCGAGAGGGGGCGGCTCGCGTCGTACAGCAGGGCGCGCACGTTCCATCCGTGCTCGACGGCCATCGTGATGGGCCGCACGCCCTGGACGAGGAACTCTCCCTGGCGCTTGCGCTTGTTGCGGTTGGCGAGCAGCGCGTGCCACTGCTGGAAGCGGGCGTTGCGGGTCGTGATCCGCTGACCGGCCACCCGTCCTCCTTGTCGCGCTGCGATCCCTGACCGGGGAAGGCTACAGGGGGCGCTGGGCACGGTCCGTGGACGGGGACGCCCGGCAACCGCACCCCGGACGCAAAAGGCGCGGCCACCACGTGGTGGCCGCGCCCCTTACCGCATCCCGCAGGGGGGTCAGTCGCGCTCGGCACCAGCCGGGAGCTGGCGGAGCTTCATCGTCTTCGCCGCGGACGCGCCGGAGTAGTAGTCGAGCAGCTTCGCCGCGTCGGTGTAGCGGTCCGTGCCGTTCAGGATGACGCCGATGTGCGTCTTGCCGTTACGGGTGGCGGCGAAGATCAGGCAGGGCCCGGCGGCCGTGCCGGTGCCGGTCTTGACGCCGAACGCGCCCGAGTACGAGCCGAGCAGCTGGTTCGTGTTGTACCAGGTGTAGGTGCGGGTGCCGCCCGTGCTGGTCGTCGCCGTGGTCTTGTAGCTCGTGGCCTTGACGACCGTACGCAGCGTGGAGCTGTTCATCGCGTAGTCGGCGATCGTCGCCAGGTCGCGCGGGGTCGTGTAGTTGTCGCCGGCCTGCGAGATGCCGTCGAAGGAGTCGAACTTGGTGTTCTTCAGGCCCAGTTCGGTCGCCTTGGCGTTCATCTTCGAGATGAACGACTTCGTGCGCGCCGCGACCGTGGAGCCGGTGCCGATCGCGTCCGCGAGGGCGTACGCCGCGTCGCAGCCGGACGGGAGCATCAGGCCGTAGAGGAGCTGGCGGATCGTGACTTTGTCGCCGGTGCGGAGGTCCGCGGTGCTCGCGCCCTCGCGGACGACGTAGTCGCGGTACGTCTGCTTGATCGTGACCTGGCGGTTGAGGTCGATGCCCTTGGTGTTGAGCACGACGGCCGCGGTCATGATCTTGGTGGTGCTCGCCATCTGGCGGCGGATGTCCGCGTTCTTGCCGTACCGCTTGGCGCCGGTGGTGTCGTCCAGCAGGAAGGCACCCTTGGCCGAGAGCGTCGGCAGAGCGGCGGCAGCCGTCGGCGCGGACTCGGCCGCCATGGTCGTCGGGGCGACCAGGGCCGTGCCCGTCAGCATGGCGCCGGCGGTGAGGGCGACCACGGCGGTTCTACGCACGTTTCTGCGCACGCCCGGAAGACTGGTTATCAAAGGAACGCTCCGATGTCGCAAATGCGTTGGTTTGACGTGTAGTGGACTCCGTCTCGCAAAAATGAGGAGTCCACTGAAAGACGCGCGAACCGTCCGGAGGGATGCACGACACGCCCAAGAAAATTGTTGTTCGGCGTCGCTTCATGTTGTTCCGCGATGTGGACGGGACCCCCGTCGTATGCCTGTTGTATCTAAGCTGTGCACATGCCTGCCGCGCCCGCCGCCTCCTCCCCTGTCGCCCCCGTGAAACAGCCTCCCGCCGCCGACCGCGTCTACAGCCACATCAAGCAGGGTGTTCTCGACCGGCACTACCAGGGCGGGACCCTCCTCACGGAGGGGGAACTCGCCGAGGCCGTCGGGGTGTCACGCACCCCCGTGCGCGAGGCGCTGCTCAAGCTGGAGGTCGAGGGGCTGATCAAGCTCTATCCCAAGAAGGGCGCCCTCGTCCTCGCCGTCTCCGCGCAGGAGATCGCCGATGTCGTCGAAACGCGCCTGCTGGTCGAGGAGTTCACCGCCCGCAGGGCCGTCCCCGCCTCCGCGCGGCTCGTCGCGCGCCTGGAGGAGCTGCTGGAGGAGCAGCGCCGGCTCGCCGACGAGGGGGACCTCGCCGCCGTGGCCGTCACCGACCGCTGCTTCCACGCCGAGATCGTGCGCAACGCGGGCAACGAGATCCTGTCGAAGCTCTACGACCAGCTCAGGGACCGGCAGTTGAGGATGGGCGTCGCCGTCCTGGAGGCGCACCCCGAGCGCGTACGGACGAGCATCACCGAGCACGCCGAACTGCTCGAAGCCATCCGGGCCGGTGACGCGGAGGCCGCCGCGCGGTGCGTGCGCGCCCATGTCAGCCGCGTCAAGGTGCTCATCCGGGGTGAGGCCAGGTGAGTACGGGACCCTCGGGACCCCCCGGTCCTCCCGGACCCTCCGGACCGTCGGGGCGTGGCCCCGTCCTCTCGCTCCCCGGTGACCCGCCCGGCGGCCGGCGCGCCGTCGCCGTGTGGAGTGTCGGTGTCGCCGTCTACTTCGTCGCCGTCATCTTCCGTACGAGCCTCGGCGTCGCCGGGCTCGACGCCGCCGACCGCTTCGACGTCAACGCCTCCGCCCTCTCCACGTTCTCGATCCTCCAGCTCCTCGTCTACGCCGGGATGCAGATACCCGTCGGCCTCATGGTCGACCGGCTCGGCACCCGCAGGGTCCTCACCATCGGCGTGACGCTCTTCACCGTCGGCCAGCTCGGTTTCGCCCTCGCCCCCAGCTACGGCATGGCGCTCGCCGCCCGTGCGCTGCTCGGCTGCGGCGACGCGATGACCTTCATCGCCGTACTGCGTCTGGGCGCCCACTGGTTCCCGGCCCGCCAGGGGCCGCTGATAGCCCAGTTCACCGGGCTGTTCGGGATGGCGGGCAATCTGGTCTCCACGCTCGTCATCGCCCGGCTGCTGAGCGACCTCGGCTGGACCACGACGTTCGTCGGCAGTTCGATGGCCGGTGTCGTCGTCCTCCTACTGATGCTGTTCTTCCTCAAGGACCACCCCGAGGGCCATGAACCGCCGCCGTCCGAGCACGCCGGCGCGAGCTATGTACGCAGGCAGATAGCCGAGTCGTGGCGGGAGCCCGGCACCCGGCTGGGGCTCTGGGTGCACTTCACCACCCAGTTCCCCGCCATGGTGTTCCTGCTGCTGTGGGGCCTGCCGTTCCTCGTCGAGGCCCAGGGGCAGTCCCGGGCCACGGCGGGCGATCTGCTCACCCTGATCGTCCTCGTCAACATGGTGATCGGGCTCGTCTACGGGCAGATCATCGCCCGCCACCACGCCGCGAGGGCCCCGCTGGCCCTCGGCACGGTCGTCGTGACCGCGCTCGTGTGGGCGTCGACGCTCGCCCACCCCGGCCCCCACGCGCCGATGTGGCTGCTGATCACGCTCTGCGTCGTCCTCGGCGCGTGCGGGCCCGCCTCGATGATCGGCTTCGACTTCGCGCGGCCGGCGAACCCGCCGGCCCGTCAGGGCACCGCTTCCGGCATCGTCAACATGGGCGGTTTCGTGGCCTCGATGACGACGCTGTTCGCGGTCGGCGTGCTGCTCGACGCGACCGGCGGCAACTACCGCGTCGCGTTCTCCTCCGTCTTCGTCCTCGAAGCGCTCGGGATCGTACAGATCCTGCGGCTGAGGGCGCGCACGGCGCGGCGGGAGCGCGAACGGCTGGTGGCGAGCCGGGTGGAGGCCGTGCACGTACCCGCCTGAGCGCCGAGCCGCGTAAGGGGGCGGCGCTACTGCGTGACCGCGAACTCCCGCAGGATCGCCGCCGCCAGGTCCGTGTCCCCGTCCGTCTTGATGCGGTCCGGCACCGCGGCGGCCCGTACCCGCCCGCACGCCAGCCGGAAGTACGTCTCCCAGTCCAGCGCGAGCGTCACCGCGGGGCCGAGCGAGGGGGAGCCGTCTATCGTGCCGCGGCCGTCCGCGTCGACGCGGACGGTCCGCAGGAACTCGACGGGGCCGTGGACGTCGAAGACGATCGCCGTGTTCGGCGGCGCGCCCGCGTCCTTCGCGACGACCTTCGGGAGGGCTTCGAGGAGGACGTCGCGCGTGACGAGCGCGCCGGCCGAGTCGAGGTTGCCGGGCCGGCTCAGCGTCGTACGCAGATCCTGCTCGTGCACCCAGATGTCGAACGCGCGGTTGCGCATGGCCTGTTCGAGCGTCTGCTCGGTGCCGAGCGGGGCGCGGACCATGGCGTCGGGCGCGCGGTTCTCGTTCCGCAGCTGGCGGTTGCGGCGGATGATCGTGTATTCGAGCTCGGAGGTCATCTCCGGAGCGGTGTGGTGGCGCCGTACGTCCACCTGCATCTCCATGTAGCGGGAGATCTCGCTCTGCACGTGGTACAGGTCGCGCGGCAGCGTGTGGATTGGGCGCGGGTCCCCGAGCATTTCGCATTCGAGACCGATGACGTGCGAGACGATGTCCCGCACCGACCAGCCGGGGCACGGCGTGCGCCGGTTCCACTCGCCCTCGACGAGTGGCTGGACCAGCTCGGCTATGGCTTCAATGGAGTGGGACCAGGCATCGGCGTAGGTTTGAAGGCTGGGATGGACGGTCACGGGACCCCTCGACGGTTCTGCGGTTAGCGGGCTGGGCTGCTGGCTGCTGGCTGCGGGCTGTGGGCTGCGTGGGAGGTTCGAGAGCCTAAGTTACGCTGCCCGTTGGCACCCCGGCAGTGCTTTCGTGTGACGATCGTAGGCCCGTGTAGACGGCTCGAATGCCAGGACGGTGGTAGTGTGCGCGCCTCCCTCATCCAGATCGCAGTAGACTCGGACGAATCGGTCAATTCCCGTAGGGAGCGAGCGGCTTCGCTGGTACGGGAGCAGCGGGGCGCGGATCTGGTGGTCCTGCCCGAGCTCTGGCCGGTGGGTGCTTTCGCGTACGAGTCGTTCGCCACCGAGGCGGAGACGCTGGACGGCCCGACGTTCCGGGCGATGTCGGAGGCGGCGAGGGACGCGGGTGTCTGGCTGCACGCCGGGTCCATCGTGGAACGCGCCCCCGAGGCGGTCCTGGACGGCGCGGCCGACCTCTACAACACCGCGCTGGTCATCTCCCCGGACGGCGTACTCGCGCGCTCGTACCGCAAGATTCACCGCTTCGGCTTCGACAAGGGCGAGGCGACGCTGATGGGCGCGGGCGACGAGCTGGCGACCGTGACACTGCCGGACGCGGTGCTTGGCCTGGCCACCTGCTACGACCTGCGGTTCCCCGAGCTGTTCCGGGGGCTGCTGGACGAGGGCGCGCAGGTCTTCGTCGTCCCGGCGGGCTGGCCGGCCCGCCGCCGGGCGCACTGGACGCTGCTGGCGCAGGCGCGGGCGGTGGAGAACCAGTCGTACGTGCTGGCCTGCTCGACGGCCGGGACGCACGCGGGGGTGGAGCAGTCGGGGCACAGCATCGTGGTCGACCCGTGGGGTGAGGTGCTGGCGGAGGCGGGGCCGGGCGAGGAGGTCCTGACCGTCGACTTCGACCCGTCGAAGGTCGAGACGACACGCGACCAGTTCCCGGTCCTGAAGGACCGCCTCCTGGGCGTGAGGGCCCCGCGCCGCTGAGCCCCCCCGGAGCGGGGCCGTGACGGCCCGCCCGACGGACGAATCGCCGCGTTCGCCGGTCGGCCGGGCTGGCTGTGAACGTGCGGGTGGCGCCTGCCTGGGCGGACGGCACGCGCCCCGGCCATCGGCCGGCCCCTCCGGGGGCGTCGGTTCCGCGTCTGCCGGTCGGCCCGGTCGGCTCACGCCCGCCCGGCGGGCGGCACGCGCCCCCGGCCATCGGCCAGACCCGGCGGGCGCGTCGGGACGAGCAGCCCGTCCTGCCGTCGCTCAGCCCTCCTCGTGTTCCTTCTCCGCCATTCGGATCACGCACACCGCCACCGCGATCAGCAGCGACGGGTCCGCGTCGTCGCGGATCACGTTCACCGCGTACGTCTCCCGCATCCGGAACCATTTGCGTGAGACATGTGCCAGCAGTTCGCCGTCGTACTCGATCGCGAACTCGCGGTCCAGGATCCGGCCGCTCACGTCCAGTTCGGTGCCGTCGGCCAGGGTGACCCGGTAGTGGTTGCGGAGCAGGGACAGCTTCTTCTTGCGGATGGTGGCCAGTGACTCGGCGTCACGTTCGAGCGTCATCGCGTCCCGCAGGCTGAGCAGCTTCTGACGGAGTGTGACCAGGACCCGTCCCTGAGGGTCCTTCAGCTCCAGCGTGTCACGCAGCCGCAGCGCCTTTCCGTCCACGAGGAAGGCCTGTCGGCCCCGCTCGTCCTCGATCCAGTAGTCGTCGCCGATGGCGAAGATCTTGTCGCGCACCAAGTACTTCATGCCGGATCCGTACCCACCGGGGCGCCGGGGGACGGCGGAACGGCGTCACCTGCACGCGTACGGACGACAGAGCCCGCCGCCCCCGTTCCTCCCCGCAGCCCGCGCGTCAGCGCGAGGGTGACCGTCAGGGAGGCCGCCGCGAGCACCGTGATGCCCGTCGCGGCCGAGGTCAGTTCGGCCACCGCGCCCGCCAGGAGCGCACACACGCCCTGCATGGTGAGCATGCCCGCGGAGTGCAGCCCGAGCGCGTGCCCGCTCAGTGCCTCCGGGGTCAGCTCCATCAGGCGCTCCTGGAGCACCAGACTCGCCGCGTAACCGACCGTGGCGAGCATGACGGCGGCCAGGGCGAGCGGCAGCGGCGGCCCCAGGACGAAGATCAGGTGCGGCGCGGCGAGCAGCAGCAACAGCGGGACGGCCAGGTGTGTCCGCCGGCGGCGGGGTACGAAGCGGCCGATCAGGATGTCGCCCGTCAGCATGCCCGCCGCGCCGGCCGCGAACAGGATGCCCGCGTGCTGCGGCGCGTAGGGCACGTACAGGGATTCACAGCCCACGACCAGCCCGTTGGGCACCCACAGCCCCAGGAACACGCGGCGGCGGGGCGGGGACGCCCACAACAGCGCGTTGTTCCGCCAGGTCGCGGAGACCGACGGGCGGCCGGTCGCCCGCGGCGGCCTCCTACTGAGGCCGAGCCGCGCCGTGATCGCGGCGGTGAGATACAGGGCGGCGCCGGTGAGCAGCGTGCCGCGCGGGGACAGGACGGTCAGCAGCACGCCGCCGGTCGCGAATCCACCGATCTGCATCAGGCCGGCCGACATGTTGAGCGTGGAGCGCCCGAGCAGATAGCCCTCTGTCGAGAGGATCTCGTTGAGCAGCCCGAGCCGCACCCCGCCGCCGAGCGCGGAGACCACACCGAGGCCGAGTACGACCGCGAGGGCGGCGGCGATCGGCAGACCGGGCAGGGCCGTGGCGGCCGTACCGAGGGCGAAGACGGACGCGACGGTGGTCAGCGTGGCGCGTGGCGCGAGCCGGTCGGCCGCCGAGAGCAGCGTGGTCGCGCCGATCACCTGGGCGAGGGAGGGGCCGAACATGGCGAGCGCGGAGAGCAGCGGCGAGCCGGTCGCGTGGAAGACGAGCGTCCCCAGGGCGAGTCCGCTCACGGTCTGGGCGGCGACCTGCGCGGCGGACGTCAGGAAGAGGGGGGTGAACTCCTTCGTACGGAAGAGCTCCCGGTAGGTACGCATGCCCGGGAGTCTCGATGGGCCCCTGGGCGGCGCGTTACTGTTTCGCGCTGGGGCGAAACATCAGGCCGGGAACCGGCCGGCACGGGGCGGGGAGGTGGCGCGTGGGCTGGTGGCAGATCGACGCGGACACGCTGGCGGGCAGCCGGTTCGTGATCTCGCCCCTGGCCGAGACCGTCGCGAGCCTGAAGGCACTGGAGCGCGGAACGGCCGCACACGCCGGTGCGCACCCCGGCGAGCGCGCGTGGCTCGACGCGCATCTGCCGGCCTACCGGGAACGTCAGGCGGCCGACCCGCTCATCGCGCTGCTCGTACGGTCGGCCTTCGGCCGCACCTGGAACGCGGACTTCATCACGCCGACACCGTCCGGCGACCGTGACGGCGAACCCTCTTTCGAGGAGGAGCTCGTACGGATCCGGGCGACCCCGCCCGAGCGCGCCCGTGACGATCTCCTCCTCTCCCTGGACGGCCCCCTCCCCGCCCGCCTGCACCGCTCCGACCTGCCGGAGCGCGCCGCGGCCGTCCTGGAGTGGGTGTGGGCCGAGGCCGTGCTGCCGTACTGGCCGCGGCGCCGTCGTCTCATCGAGGCGGATGTCGTCGCCCGTACGGCCCAGTTGAGCCAGGGCGGCTGGGCGAGCGCGCTGAGCGCCATGCGTCCGGGTATGCGCTGGCTGGGCGGCAACCGCCTCCAGATCAACACGCGTGGCGGCCCCTCGCAGGTGATCCCCGGTGTGCGGCTGATGTTCGTGCCGGTCACGCCGCACACGGGCTGGGTGTCCTGGGACGCGGACCGTTACGCCGTGGTGTACCCCTGCGCCGGCGCCCTCGCCGACACGGGCCGGGCGCGGGTGCCCGAGCCGCTGCGGGCGCTGCTCGGCCCCGCGCGGGCGGGAGTCCTCGTCCTCCTCGGCGCTCCCAAGAGCACGACCCAGCTCGTGGCGCTGACCGGCCAGGGGCTCGGCTCGGTGGGCCGCCATCTGAAGGTCCTGCTGGACGCGGGGCTGATCCGCCGGCGCCGCGCGGGCCGGTCGGTGCTGTACTTCCGTACGGAGGCGGGGGAGGCGCTCGTCCGGGCGGGCGATCCGTAGGAGGCGGGGGCGCCGGCGAGCGTGTGATCCGCTGTTCACACCCGGATGGCAAGCTTGAAGGATGAACGATGCCGCCCCGTCCCCCGCCCCGCAGCCCGCCCCCGCGCCCCGCCGCCGTGCCCGTGTCCGTGCCCCCGAGCTGATCGGCAAGGGCGGCTGGCTGAACACCGGCGGCAACGAGCTCACCCTCGCCGACCTGCGCGGACGCATCGTCCTGCTCGACTTCTGGACCTTCTGCTGCATCAACTGCCTGCACGTCCTGGACGAGCTGCGCGAGCTGGAGCAGAAGCACAGCGACACCGTGGTGACCATCGGGGTCCACTCCCCGAAGTTCGTCCACGAGGCCGAGCACACCGCCGTCGTCGACGCCGTCGAACGGTACGAGGTGCACCACCCGGTCCTGGACGACCCGGAGCTGGCGACCTGGAAGCAGTACGCGGTACGGGCCTGGCCCACGCTCGTCGTCATCGACCCCGAGGGGTACGTCGTCGCCCAGCACGCGGGCGAGGGCCACGCGCACGCCATCGAGAAGCTGGTCGAGGAGCTGGAGACCGAGCACGCCGCGAAGGGCACGCTGCGGCGCGGCGACGGCCCCTATGTCGCGCCCGAGCCCGTCGCCACCGACCTGCGCTTCCCCGGCAAGGCGGTCGTACTGGCCTCGGGGAACTTCCTGGTGTCCGACTCCACCCGGCACCAGCTGGTCGAGCTGGCGGCGGACGGCGAGAGCGTCGTAGGGCGCGTCGGGACGGGTCAGCGAGGCTTCGGTGACGGCCCCGACGCCGCCTTCAACGAGCCGCAGGGGCTCGCCCCGATGCCGAACGGCCGCATCGCGGTCGCCGACACCGTCAACCACGCCGTCCGCGCGTACGACCCGGTCTCCGGGGTCGTGGAGACCCTCGCGGGCACGGGCAGCCAGTGGTGGCAGGGCTCACCCGCCCACGGGCCCGCGCTCGACGTGGCGCTCTCCTCGCCGTGGGACGTGGCGTGGTGGAACGACCGGCTGTGGATCGCGATGGCCGGGGTGCACCAGCTGTGGACGTACGACCCGGCGACCGGCACCGTCCGGGTCGCGGCCGGGACCACCAACGAGGGCCTGGTCGACGGGCCCGCCGCCGAGGCGTGGTTCGCGCAGCCGTCCGGGCTCGCCGCGACCGGGGACCGGCTGTGGGTCGCCGACTCCGAGACCAGCGCGCTGCGGTACGTGGAGCGGGACGGGGACGGGTACGCCGTACGGACCGCCGTCGGCACCGGGCTCTTCGACTTCGGCCACCGCGACGGTCCCGCGGAGCAGGCGCTGCTCCAGCACCCGCTCGGCGTGACCGCCCTGCCGGACGGCTCGGTGGCCGTCTCGGACACGTACAACCACGCCCTGCGCCGCTACGACCCGGCGACCGGCGAGGTCACGACGCTCGCCACGGATCTGCGGGAGCCGTCGGACGCGGTGCTCGTCGGTGACGACATCGTGGTGGTCGAGTCGGCCGGGCACCGGCTGACCCGGCTGAGGCTGCCCGAGGAGGCCGTACGCGTCGAGTCGGTGGCGCACCGCACGCAGCGCGCCGCGACCGATGTCGCGCCGGGCGCGCTGCGGCTCGATGTCGTCTTCGAGGCGCCGAAGGGGCAGAAGCTGGACGCCCGTTACGGTCCCTCGACCCGGCTCCTGGTCTCCGCCACGCCGCCGGAGCTGCTGGCGCGGGGGGCCGGTGCCGGCACGGAGCTGGGCCGGGAGCTGGTGCTGGCGGACGGCGTCACCGAGGGGGTGCTGCACGTCTCGGCGATGGCGGCGTCCTGCGACGACGCGCCGGAGACCGAGTACCCGGCGTGCCATGTGCACCAGCAGGACTGGGGGGTTCCGGTGCGGGTGACCCCGGAGGGGACCGGGCGGCTGGGGTTGGTGCTGGCGGGGCTCGACGCGTAGGTCTGCGGGGTGGAGTGATCCGGCCGGGGCCGCCCGGTGGGCGGTTCGTCCTCAAGCGCCGGACGGGCTTGAGCTGCCCGCCGGGCGGGTTGGGACGACGCCGGCCGGTGGTGGGTCGTCCTCAAGCGCCGGACGGGCCGGGATTGCCCGCCGGGCGGGCGGGAGTTGCCCGCCGGGCGGGCCGGAGTTGGTCGTCCGGTGGGGTCACATGCCCTGGTGGTGGTCGCGTTCGATCACCGTCGGCGGTGTCACCACCGCGCGGCGGCGCTTCGCGATGCTCGTGAACGTCGCGATGCCGATCATGCCGACCGCCATCAGGATCACCCCGACCAGGTCGAGGTTGACGCTCTCGGCCTCCCAGTCCGTCGCGAACGTGAGGATCGCCCCCACCGCGATGAGTGCGATGCATCCGCCAATGCCCATGAATCCCGCCTCCTGATACGAATGGTGGCCATTCCCGGGCCGTTAATGCGGGTACCCGGCCCGGGAACACCCATGCAGGAGAAGGAAATTCAGCCTTCGAGGAACGCGGCCAGCGCGTTCGCCAGCAGGAACGGGTCGTCCGCGCCGCACAGTTCACGCGCGCTGTGCATCGACACGATCGCCGCTCCGATGTCGACCGTCTTGATGCCGTGCCTGGCCGCGGTGATCGGGCCGATCGTCGTGCCGCAGGGCATCGAGTTGTTCGAGACGAACGTCTGCCACGGCACCCCCGCCCGCTCACAGGCCGCCGCGAACACCGCGCGCCCGCCGCCGTCCGTGGCGTACCGCATGTTGACGTTGACCTTCAGGATCGGGCCGCCGTTGGCGCGCGGGTGGTGCGTCGGGTCGTGGCGCTCCGCGTAGTTGGGGTGCACGGCGTGCCCGGTGTCGGAGGAGAGGCAGACCGTGCCCGCCAGCGCCCGCGCCCGGTCCTCGTACGAACCGCCGCGAGCCAGCACCGAGCGCTCCATCACCGTGCCCAGCAGCGGCCCGTCCGCGCCGGTGTCGGACTGGGAGCCGCTCTCCTCGTGGTCGAAGGCGGCGAGCACCGGGATGTACGGCAGGGCGGTGCCCGATGCGGCGGATCCGGCGACGGCGGCCAGCGCGGCCGTACCGGCGTGCACCGACAGCAGGTTGTCCATCCGGGGCCCGGCCATCAGCTCGCGGTCGCGCCCGAGGTAGGCGGGCGGCTCGACGGAGTGCGCCATCAGGTCCCAGCCCGTGACGTCGGACGCGTCGAGCCCGGCCTCCTCGGCGACGAACCGGATCAGGTCGCCCTCCCCGGCCTCGCCGAGACCCCAGATCGGCTGCATGTGCCGCTGCGGGTTCAGCTTGAGACCGTCGGTGTTCACGCCGCGGTCCAGGTGGACGGCCAGTTGCGGCACGCGCATCAGGGGCCGGTCCACATTGATCAGCCGGTGGGTGCCGTCCCGGAGGGAGAGCCGGCCGGCCAGCCCGAGGTCCCGGTCCAGCCAGGTGTTGAGCAGCGGCCCGCCGTACACCTCGACGGCGACCTGCCGCCAGCCGTACGCACCGGTGTCCGGCAGCGGCTTCACCCGGAGGTTGGGGGAGTCGGTGTGCGCGCCGACGATGCGCAACGGCGTGTGCGGCGCGGCTCCTTCGGGGACGTACCAGGCGATGAGCGCACCGCCCCGCAGGACGTACTTCCCGCCGGTGGTCCCCTCCCAGGCGTCCGTCTCCAGGACCTGCCGGAAGCCGGCCTTCTCCAGTCGCTCGGCCGCGTTCGCCACCGCGTGGTACGGCGTGGGGCTGGCGGCGAGGAAGGTCATCAGGTCGTCGGTGTGGCCGCGGTCGAAGCGGGCGGGTGTGCTCATGGGATCACCCTAACGAGCCACGGTTTGGCGCGTTCGTGTGGACGGCGGCGGAAACCGATCGCCGGACGGGCTGCGAACACAGCCCGTCCGGCGATTGAGGAACCGGGGCGCGGCCCGCTAGAACGCCGCCTCGTCCAGCTCCATCAGCGAGTTGTCGACCGACTCGGCCACCGCTCGCTCCACCGAGACGCCCGGCAGGACGTTGCCCGCGAAGAACTTCGCCGCCGCGATCTTGCCCTGGTAGAAGGGCACGTCCTTCGCGGAGGCCGTCTCCAGCTTCTCCACGGCGACCGCCGCGCCGCGCAGCAGCAGATAGCCGACGACGACGTCGCCCGACGCCATCAGCAGACGGGTGGTGTTGAGGCCCACCTTGTAGATGTTCTTGACGTCCTCGGCGGTGGCGGTGAGGTCGGTCAGCATCTTCCCGACGATCGCCTCCAGGTCGACTGCCGCCTTGGCGAGCGCGTCGCGGGCCGGGGCCAGCTCGGCGCCGCCGGTGCCGACGGCGAGGAACTGCTTGATCTCCTCGGAGAGGGTGTTCAGCGCCTGGCCCTGGTCGCGGACGATCTTCCGGAAGAAGAAGTCCTGGCCCTGGATGGCGGTGGTGCCCTCGTAAAGAGTGTCGATCTTGGCGTCCCGGATGTACTGCTCGATCGGGTACTCCTGGAGATACCCCGAGCCGCCGAGCGTCTGGAGCGACTGCGCGAGCTGTTCGTACGACTTCTCGGAGCCGTAGCCCTTCACGATCGGGAGCAGCAGGTCGTTCAGCGCGTGCTGCGCCTTGACGTCCTCGCCCTCCGCCTCCTTCTTGGCGATCTCGTCCTGGAGGGAGGCGGTGTAGAGCACCAGCGCGCGCATGCCCTCCGCGTACGCCTTCTGCGTCATGAGCGAGCGGCGCACGTCCGGGTGGTGCGTGATGGTGACCTTGGGCGCGCTCTTGTCCATGAACTGCGACAGGTCGGGGCCCTGGACGCGCTCCTTGGCGTACTCCAGCGCGTTCAGGTAGCCGGTCGAGAGCGCGGCGATGGCCTTCGTGCCGACCATCATCCGGGCGAACTCGATGATCATGAACATCTGGCGGATGCCCTCGTGCTTGTCACCGATCAGCCAGCCCTTGGCGGGGTGGCGGTCGCCGAAGGTCAGCTCGCACGTGTTGGACGCCTTGAGGCCCATCTTGTGCTCGACGTTCGTCGCGTAGACGCCGTTGCGCTCGCCCAGCTCGCCGGTCTCCCAGTCGAACTCGTACTTCGGTACGAGGAAGAGCGACAGGCCCTTGGTGCCGGGGCCGGCGCCCTCGGGGCGCGCCAGCACGTAATGAAGGATGTTCTCCGACATGTCGTGCTCGCCGGAGGTGATGAAGCGCTTCACGCCCTCGATGTGCCAGGAGCCGTCCTCCTGCTCGACGGCCTTCGCCCGGCCCGCGCCCACGTCCGAGCCCGCGTCGGGCTCGGTGAGGACCATCGTGGAGCCCCACTGCTTCTCGACGGCGATCTCGGCGATCTTCTTCTGCGCCTCGTTGCCCTCTTCGAAGAGGATGCCGGCGAAGGCCGGCCCCGAGGTGTACATCCAGATCGCCGGGTTGGCGCCCAGCAGCAGCTCGGCGTAGGCCCAGATCAGGGAGCGGGGAGAGGTGGTGCCGCCGATCTCCTCGGGGAGACCCAGGCGCCAGTACTCCGAGTCCATGAACGCCTGGTAGCTCTTCTTGAAGGAGGCGGGCACCGGAGCGGTGTTGGTCTCCGGGTCGAAGACGGGCGGATTGCGGTCCGCGTCCGCGTAGGAGGCGGCCAGCTCGGACTCGGCGAGCTTGGTGACCTCGGCAAGGATGGTCCTGGCGGTCTCGACGTCCATCTCCGCGAACGGGCTCGTGCCGTACAGCTTGTCGCGCCCGAGGACCTCGAAGAGGTTGAACTCGATGTCGCGGAGATTCGACTTGTAGTGCCCCATGGCGACGGCTCCGTAAGCGGTTGGGAGGCAAATTTTTCGAACGCGTATCAGTAGTGACTCCGATGATGCTACCCGTCGGTAATAAGATGCAACCCCCGCCGGACATCTGTGACGAGGACGACGAGGGGCACATGCGGCCCATCGGCGCGCCTTTCCTCAGTACTCTTGGCCGCATGTACGGCTACGACCAGAACGCTGGCGCCCAGCAGCAGTACGCACCCCCGCAGCAGCCGATGGGCGGCGGATACGGGGAGCAGCCGCTGTACCCCGAGCCGTCCCCGCCGTCGCTGGCGGACGCGGTGCGGGCGTTCACGACCGGGTCGCTCTCCGCCGAGGACTTCCAGCAGATCTTCGCGACGTCGAAGGTCTACTGCCCGCGCGGTGACAATCCGGGGTTCCTGGCCCTGCACAACACCCAGCAGCCGGTCATCCCGATGTTCAGCACGCTCAAGGAGCTGCGGCGGTACGCGGGCAAGGAGTCGAAGTACTTCGTGATCACGGGCGCGGAGGTGATCGACCTGCTGCCGACGGGGTACGGCTTCGTGATCGACATGGAGGGCGACCACCGGATGGTCTTCGACGCGAAGGCCGTGGAGCAGATGGTGGACTTCGCGATGCGCCGGATGTACGGCTGAGCCCGCTCCTCCTGAGGAGCCTGATCTTCTTCTGAAGAGAGGTCGCCGGGCGGACCGCGTGTGTGCGGTCCGCCCGGCGACCTCTTCAAGGAGGGCGGTGTCAGCCGCAGTGCTCGGACCGCTCCTGGTCCGTCATCGGACGGGTGTGCTGCGTCTTGGTGCTCGGTGCGTCGGGCAGCGGGCCGGTCGCGTCGAACGGCACGTACCAGTAGTAGTGGCCGTAGAACCTGTCCTCGAAGTGCAGCTCGTACTGGCCGCTGACGCGCTGCATCTGCGCCTCACGCGTCACCCAGCCGACCTCGCCCGGCCGTACGTCGACGTTCGTCTGCTCCGACTCGGTGTGCGAACTCTCCCAGGTGTGGTTGTAGTTGGTCTCGATGCTCACCTTGAACACCTCCGCGAAGCCGACCTCGGCGCTCAGTGAGACCCCGACGCTGTTGGACTCGCCCGTGGTGTCGGACCAGCCGACGGTGGATCGCTGGAGGTCGGCGGTGCAGTTGAAGGCGCTGTCGCCGACCTGGTGCGCCTCGCCCATCGACACCTCGGGCGGGCCGGAGGGGTGGAAGACGCAGAGGTCGGTGCCGTTGTCGCACTTGTCGAGCAGTTCGCGGATGGTGGGCTGTTCGTCGGCCGCCTGTGCGCTGCTGGGGGCCAGGGCCATGCCGCCGGTGGTGAGGGCGGCCGCCAGCAGGATGGGGAGCCGGGCCTTCGTTCGCCTGTTCTTCATGGGTGCTCCGTGCTGTGTGGGGGGTTGGGTCGTACGGGGCCGGGCCGACGTGGGGGCCGGGTCCGGTCCGGGGGCCGTTGCGGCCGGGGGCCGTCGGCTCAGCTGAAGCCGATGGACTGGGTGCGGTCGTTCATGAGGCCGCCGATGTCGGCGGCGTTCTCGTCGAACGGTCCGTCCCGGTCACCGCCGAGCCCCGGCTCCGGGTAGAGCCAGAGCCAGCAGTTGGCCCAGGGCTGCACGGAGCTGATGCGGTTCTTCCAGTCGTCCGGAAGGTCGTACTGGTAGTTGACCCAGCCGTCCTTCTCGCACGGCGCGGTGCCGTAGACGGTGAGGGAGGCGCCGCCGAACTGGGGATCGTCGAAGAACGTGCCCTGGATGACATCGCCGGCCATGGTCCGCGGACCGTTGCCCTGGCCGCTCCTGGCGGCGTCGAGCGCTTCGGGGAGGGTCGCGAAGCAGGTCTCGGCGTTCGTGACGACATCGACGGCGCAGTGCGGCTTCTCGTCGGCGACGGCCGAGGGGGCGGTGAGGGCGCCGGTGGCGAGGAGGACCGCCGTGCCGACTCCGGTGAGGCGGGCGAATCTCGTTTGTGCGGCGGACATAGGCAACTCCGTTTCTGTGGGGGGAAGTTGGCCAGTTGTCGCGGGGGCTCCTGCTCGGAGGGAGCGGGGCGGAAACCGGATGCCCGCTATTGCCCGGAATTCGGGTGTGGAGGCGCAGGTCGTGTCCTGGGGCGTGACCGGTTCTGTGGGGTGACCGGGCATGGAGGGACGGGTGTGGCTACTGGATACGGCGGCCGGGGGTGACTACAGAGCGTTGAGGAAATAACTCCGGACTTGCCAGATGTTTACTGTTCAACTAAATTGAGCCCAAAGCCAAGGAGGCCCCCGATGCCCGCTGTGACCGTCGAAAACCCGCTGACCCTTCCCCGCGTCACGGCGGCCGCCGACGCCGTCGCCCGTCCCGTGCTCGCCGTGTCCACCGCGCCGGGTGGTTTCGAGGGCGAGGGATTCCCGGTGCGCCGGGCGTTCGCGGGGATCAACTACCAGCACCTCGACCCGTTCATCATGATGGACCAGATGGGTGAGGTGGAGTACGCGCCGGGAGAGCCGAAGGGCACGCCCTGGCACCCGCACCGCGGCTTCGAGACCGTGACGTACCTGATCGACGGCACCTTCATCCACCAGGACAGCAACGGTGGCGGCGGGACGATCCGCAACGGTGACACGCAGTGGATGACGGCGGGCTCCGGCCTGCTGCACATCGAGGCGCCGCCGGAGTCGCTCGTCACGTCGGGCGGTCTCTTCCACGGCCTCCAGCTCTGGGTGAACCTGCCGGCGGCCGACAAGATGATGGACCCGCGCTACCAGGACATCCGCGGCGGCCAGGTGCAGCTGCTGACGTCGCACGACGGAGGCGCGCTGCTGCGGGTGATCGCGGGCTCGCTGGACGGGCACGAGGGCCCCGGCATCACGCACACGCCGATCACGATGATCCACGCGACGCTGCGGCCGGGTGCCGAGGTCACGCTGCCGTGGCGCGAGGACTTCAACGGTCTCGCGTACGTCCTGGCGGGACGCGGCTCCGTCGGGACCGACCGGCGGCCGGTGCACACCGGCCAGACGGCGGTCTTCGGCGCGGGGTCGTCTCTGACGGTCCGCGCGGACGAGTCCCAGGACTCGAACACGCCTGACCTGGAGGTCGTCCTCCTCGGCGGCCGTCCGATCCGCGAACCGATGGCGCACTACGGGCCGTTCGTGATGAACAGCCACGCCGAGCTGAAGCAGGCCTTCGAGGACTTCCAGGCCGGCCGGCTGGGCACGGTGCCGGCGGGCACCGAGTAACCGCAGTGACCGGCGTCAGCCGGGCACGGTGAGGTGAGCCGGGCGGGGTGGGTGGGACGGTCGCCGTCCCGCCCACCCCGCACCACCTCTGAGTGACACCCCGGCACCCACCCGGCCCCATCCGTGGGACAGCGGCGCGAGCACCGTGGTCGGGTGGGCGGATGGAGAACTCGCGCGGGGGCACGCCGGGGAGCGAACCCGGCGGGAGCGCGCTCGGCGGGGGTGGGCCGGCGGTGACGTCCGGGCGATGGCGCGGCGCGCGTACGGGGCGGTCGAGGGGTTCATGCGCGGCACGACGTTCATCGCGCTGATCGACGCGACCTGCATCACCGTCGGCCTGCTGATCCTGCGCGTGCCGGGGGCCGTCGGGCTCGGTGCGCTGGTGTTCGTGGGGGCGTACATCCCGTACCTCGGCGCGTTCCTGTCCGGAGCGGTGGCGGTGCTCGTCGCGCTCGCCGACCGGGGGGTGGTGATCGCGCTGTGGGCGCTGGGGGTCGTACTGGCCGTACAGGTGCTGGAGGGGCATGTGCTTCAGCCGATGATCCAGAGCCGTACGGTGCAGATGCATCCGGCGGTGGTGATGCTGGCGATCACGGCGGGGGCGAGTGTGGCGGGGATCCTGGGGATGCTGCTGGCGGTGCCGCTGACGGCGGCGGCGTTCGGGGTGGCGGCGGAGGTCCGGGGCCGGTACGCAGCGGAGGCGCCGTGACCGGGCGCCGCCCCGGCGGCCGGTTCGTCCTCCATCGCCGGACGGGCCGGGTCTGTCGGCCGGGCGGGGTCGGAGTGGCTCGGGCCGGCGGCGGGTTCGTCCTCCATCGCCGGCCGGGCTTGATCGGCCCGCCGGACGGGCTGATACGGCCCCCCCGGGGCGGCCGGTGCGCCGTCAATCGCCGGACGGGCTGAGTTTCTCCGCCGGGCGGGAAGGCAGGGGGGTGTCGTTCTGTTCGTAGATTTCGAACCAGATCGATTTGCCCTCTCCCCGTGGGTCCACCCCCCACGCGTCCGCCAGCATCTCCATCAGCAGCAGGCCGCGGCCGCTCGATGCCAGTTCGCCCGGGCGGCGTCTGTGGGGCAGTTCGTCGCTCACGTCCGCGACCTCCACACGCAGGCGGCGTTTGCCCCGGTCCCCCGCCGCCTCCGCGATCAGCACCGCGTCGCCGTCCGTGTGGACCAGGACGTTCGTCGCCATCTCCGAGAGCATCAGCACCGCCGAGTCGACCTGTTCCTCGTCCGCCCAGTCGTGCAGCAGCTCCCGCAGCTGGTGACGCGCGTCCGCGACCTGATCCGGTTCGGCCTGGGCGATGGTCAGCACCGTACGGCGCGGGGGCCGCCGGGCCGGTGAGCTGTGGCGGGAGAGCAGCAGCAGCGCGATGTCGTCCTCGCGGCGGTCGGCGAGCGGGCCCGTCGTGTAGTGCGAGCCGGGACCGTGGACGGCCTCGACCAGCGCGTCGGCGAGCTTCTCCAGCGAGGTGTCCGTGGTGTTCTCCAGCACGGGCCGCAGCCGGGCCCAGCCGCTCAGCATGTCGTGCCCGCCGGTCTCGATCAGCCCGTCGGTGCAGAGCATCAGGGTGTCGCCGGGCTCCAGGACCACCCGTGTCGTCGGGTAGTCCGAGTCCGCCTCGATGCCCAGCGGCAGCCCGCCCGCCGTCTGCCGGATGAGGGCCACGCCGTCCGCCGAGCGGATCACCGGGTCCGGGTGCCCGGCCCGTGCGATGTCGAGCGTGCCCGAGTCCGGGTCGACCTCCATGTACAGGCACGTCGCGAAGCGCGGCACGGTGTAGTCGGAATCCTCCCCGTCGTCGCTCTGGTCGGGGTGCGTGGGCCCCTGCGCGGTCGAGAACTCGTACATGCCGTGCAGGAAGCGCGAGGCCCGCGACAGCACGGCGTCGGGCCGGTGCCCCTCGGCCGCGTACGCGCGCAGGGCGATCCGCAACTGCCCCATGAGGCCCGCCGCCCGCACGTCGTGCCCCTGGACGTCGCCGATGACCAGCGCCACCTTGGTGCCGCCGGGCAGCGGGATGATGTCGTACCAGTCGCCGCCCACCTGGAGCCCGCCGCCGGTCGGCACGTAGCGCGCGGCGACGCTCATGTTGGGGATGGCCGGCCCCAGCGTCGGCATCATCGAGCGCTGGAGCCCCAGCGACAGCTCGCGCTCCGTCTCGGTGACCTCCGCGCGCGCCAGCGCCTGCGCGAGCATCCTGGCGACCGTCGTCAGCACGGACCGCTCGTCGGGTGTGAACGTCACCGGGTGTTTGAAGCCCGCCACCCAGGCGCCCATGGTGCGCCCGGCGACGACGAGCGGCACGAAGGCCCAGGACCGGCGTTCGAACCGCTTCACGAGCGGCCAGGTCGCGGGGTAGCGGTCCTGGTACTCCTTGGGAGTCGCCAGATAGATCGCCCGGCCGGTCCGTACGACCTCCGCCGCCGGATAGTCCGTGCTCAGGGACATGTCGGTGAAGGGCCCCTCCGCGCCGTCCCCGTGCCCGTGGTGCCCGATGACCGTCAGCCGCTCGCCCTCGACGCCGAAGACGGCGAGCCCGTCGGGGGAGAACCCCGGCATCGACAGCGACGCCGCGACCCGCAGCACCTCGGCGGTGGACCGCGCCTCCGCGAGCGCCCGGCCGGCGTCGAGCAGGAAGGCCTCGCGGGAGCGCCGCCAGTCGCCGGCGACGGGGCTGCGGCCGGTCAGCGCGCCCGCGTGTGGGTGGACGATCTCCTGGACCGTGCCGACCAGCTCGTAGTCCTCGCCGTACTCCCGCTCGGTCGCCAGCGGCTTCGAGCGGGACCTGATCGTACGGATGACCTGCCCGTCCTCGCCCACGACCCGGATGTGGGCCTCGGCGAGTGTCCCCTCGGCGACCGCGAGGCGGATGATGCCGTAGGTCTCGTTCCAGTCGACCGGATGCAGGCGCGCGCGCATGGCCGCCTCGCTGAGGACCGTGGACTCAGCGGGCAGCCCGAACAGCCGAGCCGCCTCCGCGTCGAGGGTGACGAGCCCGGCCGCGTTGTCCCAGCGCCACAGACCGGTCGCGATCGCGGCCAGTACATCCTCGGTGCGCATTGCACCACTTTAGGCAGGTACGGGCGGTGAGTGCGGGGTCAAGGAGGCGTGCGGGTGGCCGCAGGTGTGAGCGGGGACCCCGTGAATACGCGGAAAATACGGGGCAGGGCGTACCGGCCCTGCCGGTAACCTGGTGCGGGCCAAGCACGGCCAGGCACACCCACGAAACGCTAAGACTGGATGAACGACGATGCATCGGTACAGGTCCCACACCTGCGGCGAGCTCCGCGCCTCTGACGTCTCCACCGACGTCCGGCTGAGCGGCTGGCTGCACAATCGTCGAGACCTGGGCGGCATCCTCTTCATCGATCTCCGCGACCACTACGGTCTCGTCCAGCTCGTCGCGCGGCCGGGCACCCCCGCCAACGAGGAGCTGTCGAAGCTCACCAAGGAGACCGTCGTCCGTATCGACGGCAAGGTCTCCGCCCGTGGCGCGGACAACGTGAACCCGGAGCTGCCGACCGGCGAGATCGAGATCGAGGTCACCGAGGTCGAGGTGCTCGGCGCCGCCGGACCGCTGCCGTTCACGATCAACACCGACGACGGCGTCAACGAGGAGCGGCGGCTCGAATACCGCTTCCTCGACCTGCGCCGCGAGCGCATGCACCGCAACATCCTGCTGCGCACGGCCGTCATCTCCGCCATCCGGCACAAGATGACCACGCTGGGCTTCAACGAGATGGCGACCCCGATCCTGACGGCCACCTCCCCCGAGGGCGCCCGCGACTTCGTGGTCCCCTCCCGGCTGAACCCCGGCAAGTTCTACGCGCTGCCGCAGGCCCCGCAGCAGTTCAAGCAGCTGCTGATGATCTCCGGCTTCGACCGCTACTTCCAGATCGCGCCCTGCTTCCGCGACGAGGACGCCCGCGCGGACCGGTCGCCCGGCGAGTTCTACCAGCTCGACGTGGAGATGTCCTTCGTCGAGCAGGAGGACGTCTTCCGGCCGATCGAGAAGATGATGACCGAGCTGTTCACCGAGTTCGGCGGCGGGCGCGAGGTCACGTCCCCCTTCCCGCGCATCCCGTTCCGCGAGTCGATGCTCAAGTACGGCAACGACAAGCCGGACCTGCGGGCCAAGCTGGAACTGGTCGACATCTCCGACGTCTTCGAGGGCTCCGAGTTCAAGGCGTTCGCGGGCAGGCACGTGCGCGCGCTGCCGGTGCCGGACACGGCCGGCCAGTCGCGGAAGTTCTTCGACGGCCTCGGTGACTACGCGGTCGAGCAGGGCGCCAAGGGACTGGCCTGGGTGCGGGTCGGCGAGGACGGCTCGCTGGCCGGCCCGATCGCCAAGTTCCTCACCGAGGACAACGTCAAGGTCCTCACCGAGCGCCTGTCCCTCGTCCCCGGCCACGCGATCTTCTTCGGCGCGGGCGAGTTCGGCGAGGTCTCGAAGATCATGAGCGCGGTCCGCGTCGAGGCGGCCAAGCGGGCCGGCCACTTCGAGGAGGGCGTGTTCCGGTTCTGCTGGGTCGTCGACTTCCCGATGTACGAGAAGGACGAGGAGACCGGCAGGATCGACTTCTCGCACAACCCGTTCTCCATGCCCCAGGGCGGACTCGACGACCTGGAGACGAAGGACCCGCTGGACATCCTGGCGTGGCAGTACGACATCGTCTGCAACGGCATCGAGCTGTCGTCGGGCGCGATCAGGAACCACCAGCCCGACGTCATGCTGAAGGCGTTCGAGATCGCGGGCTACGACCGCGAGACCGTCGAGCACGAGTTCGCGGGCATGCTGCGCGCGTTCCGTCTCGGCGCCCCGCCGCACGGCGGCATCGCGCCGGGCGTCGACCGCATCGTGATGCTGCTCGCGGACGAGCCCAACATCCGCGAGACGATCGCCTTCCCGCTCAACGGCAACGCGCAGGACCTGATGATGGGCGCGCCGAGCGAGCTGGACGAGACGCGGCTGCGGGAGCTGAACATCCAGCTCCGCAAGCCGGTCACGAAGTAGGAGCGGGGTCGGGCCGGTCCGGCGATCGCCGGACCGGCCCGACCTGCCCGACGGGCTTGATTTGTTCGGGGCCCGGAGCCGTATGGTTCCGGGCCCTTCACCGTGTCTTCGTGGCGTCTTCCCGCCATCGGGCAACCTGACGAGGTTCCCGGCGCGTTGACCGGTCGTGGACGACCGAACGGATTGGCGAGGGCGACGAGACGATGGACCCCGGCGACCGCGACCCGGATCGCGACGGCGGCTTCGAGGCGTTCGTCGCCGCCCGTGGGCTCCGACTGCTCCGGGTGGCCCGGCTGTTGACGGGCGACGCGCACCTGGCCGAGGTGTGGCCCAAGTGGCACCGGATCTCGGGGGAGCGGCCGGAGGCGTACGTACGCAAGGCGCTGGTCCACACGCACGCCTCGTGGTGGCGCAGACGCTGGTCCGCAGACGCCGGCGCGGCGAGGTGCCGGACCCGGCGGAGTTGTACGCGCTGGACGAGCCGTCACCGCTCTGCGACAAGCCCAAGGGCACCGAGGAGTACGGCGCCCTGCTGGCCGGACCCGACCCCGGCGAGGACGTGGGCATCCAAGTCGGTGTCCGTGTCGCCGGAACGGGCGCCGGTTCCCCGATCCTCGACGACGTACGCGCCATGATCGCCGGTGCGCAGTATCCCGCCTCCGGGGCGAACCGGGAGCCGAGCAAGGCGCCGCCGGCCCATGCGAACTGAAAGGTCTTACATGTCTTACCGCTCAGGGCCGAGGCCGCACGGGGTGGCCGCTCTTCTGCTCGCCGCCGGTCTGCTGCTCGGCGGCTGCGCGGGCGGGTTCGGGGGAGAAGGCGGATCGTCCGTCCCGCAGGCGGTGAACGGCAAGGGCGGGAACGGGGGCGGCGAGGGTACGGGCGGTGGTCGGGGCCGGGCGGTACCGGGTCCGGCGGCGGAGGAGCAGACCGAGGCGCGCGTCGTGCGGCCGAGGGAGATTCCGTCGCTCGGCCCGAAGACCCGGTCGCGGATCCCGGAGGACAGCCGCCAGGCCGTCGTGGTGACCGGGGACGCGCCGGACTCCAACCGCGCCATGCTGGTTCTCTACGAGCGTGACCCGGTGGAGGGGTGGCGGTCGGTGTCGGACCCGTGGCCGGCGCACAACGCCCTGAAGGGCTGGACCGACGACCACCGGCAGGGTGACCTGCGGAGCCCGATCGGCGTCTTCGGCCTGACGGACGCGGGTGGGCGGCTGCCGGATCCGGGGACGAGGCTTCCGTACGACCGGGGGCCGGCCTTCACGGTCGACGGCGTCGGCTTCGAGGGCGAGCCGCTCGCGGGGTCCTTCGACCACGTGGTCGCCATCAACTACAACCGCCGGCCGGGCACCACCCCGCTGGACTGGACGCGTCCGCTGGGCGCGGGGAAGGGCGGCGGCATCTGGATCCACGTGGATCACGGGGGGCCGACGCAGGGCTGTGTCTCGGTGCCGATGGGTCGTATGAAGGAGCTGCTGCGGTGGCTGGACCCGGGGAAGGTGCCGCAGGTGGTGATGGGTGACGTGTCCTCGCTGGGGCGGTAGGCGACGACCGGCCCGCGACGACCGGCCCGCGACGACCGGCCCGCCCGGTGGGCGGCTGTCCTCAATCGCCGGACGGGCTTGATTTGCCCGCCGGGTTGGAGGGGATTGCGCCGGGTCGGGCCGTGTCCTCAATCGCCGGACGGGCTTGAAATGCCCGGCGATTGAGGACACGGCGCAGGCCGCGCAACGTCGGGTGACGGGCAACGCCCCCCGCCGAAAAGGCTTACGCCGACTTCTCCTCCAGGCGCGGGAAGAGCACCGCGCCCTTCGTGACCGTCGTGCCCGCCGGGAGCAGGCCCCAGGTGCCCGCGTCCTGGACGCGCTGGTCCGCGAGCGCGCCCAGCGCGGCGTCCGCGCCCAGGGAATCCCACAGCTTCTGTGACGTCTCCGGCATCACCGGGTTCAGCAGCACGGCCACCCCGCGCAGCGCCTCCGCCGCCGTGTACAGGATCGTCGCGAGTGCCGCCTGGCCGTCCGGGGACGTGTCCTTCGCGACCTTCCAGGGCTCCTGCTCCGTGATGTAGCCGTTGACCTGCTTCACGAAGTCGAAGATCGCCAGGATCCCGCCCTGGAAGTCCAGCTCCTCGCCGATCTTCCGGTCGGCCTCGGTGACCGCCTTCGCCAGCCCGTCGCGTACGGCCTGCTCGGCGACCCCGCCCGACGTGGTCTCCGGCAGCGTGCCGCCGTAGTACTTGCCGACCATCGCCGCGACGCGCGAGGCGAGGTTGCCGTAGTCGTTGGCCAGCTCGGAGGTGTACCGGGCGGAGAAGTCCTCCCAGGAGAACGAGCCGTCCTGCCCGAACGCGATCGCCCGCAGGAAGTACCAGCGGTACGCGTCCACACCGAAGTGCGAGGTCAGGTCCTGCGGCTTGATGCCGGTCAGGTTCGACTTGGACATCTTCTCGCCGCCGACCATCAGCCACCCGTTCGCGGCGATCTTCCCGGGCAGCGGCAGCCCCTGCGCCAGCAGCATCGCGGGCCAGATGATCGCGTGGAAGCGCAGGATGTCCTTGCCGACGAGGTGTACGTCGGCGGGGAAGGTCTCCTCGAACTTCGCCGGGTTCTCGTTGTAGCCGACGGCCGTCGCGTAGTTCAGGAGCGCGTCGATCCACACGTAGATCACGTGCTTCTCGTCCCACGGCACCGGCACGCCCCAGTCGAACGTCGACCGGGAGATGGACAGGTCCTGGAGGCCCTGCTTGACGAAGTTCACGACCTCGTTGCGCGCCGACTCCGGCTGGATGAAGCCGGGGTTGGCCTCGTAGTGCGCGAGGAGCTTGGGGCCGTACTCGCTGAGCTTGAAGAAGTAGTTCTCCTCCTTGAGGATCTCCACCGGCGTCTTGTGGATGGCGCAGATCTTCAGACCCGCGAACTCACCTTCGCCGTCGAGCAGTTCGCCCGGGAGCTTGTACTCCTCGCAGCCCACGCAGTACGGGCCCTCATAGCCGCCCTTGTAGATCTCGTCCTTGTCGAACAGGTCCTGCACGAACTCCTGGACGCGGTCGGTGTGCCGCTTCTCCGTCGTGCGGATGAAATCGTCGTTCCGGATGTTCAGGTGGTCCCACAGAGGCCGCCACGCCTCGTCGACGAGCTTGTCCGCCCACTCCTGCGGGGTGACACCGTTCGCCTCGGCCGTGCGCATGATCTTCTGACCGTGCTCGTCCGTGCCGGTGAGGTACCACACCTTCTCGCCCCGCTGGCGGTGCCAGCGGGTGAGGACGTCGCCTGCGACGGTCGTGTAGGCGTGGCCCAGGTGAGGAGCGTCGTTGACGTAGTAAATGGGGGTGGTGACGTAGTACGCCCGCCCACCCTGCTCTTCGGATCCAGTGGCGGCCATGGTCGAAATCCTAACGGCCCGGCGCACGTCCCTTCACCTCGGTTAAACCTGAGATTGTGCTTGAAGAGTGTGGATTCGGCACAACCTATGACCCCGTCAAACGCATCTTAAGAAGGAGAGCCGAAACAGATCGGTGGGCCGGGCGGAAGGATCATCATGCGGGTGCTGGTCGCCGAGGACGAGGAAATCCTGGCCGAGCTGATCGCGACGGGGCTGCGGCGGGCCGGTTTCGCCGTCGACACCGTCTACAGCGGAGACGCCGCCCTGGCCTATTTGGGACTGCACGACTACGACGTGGTCGTCCTCGACCGCGACCTTCCCCGCGTCCACGGCGACGACGTCGCGCGCAGGCTCGTCGCGGAGGAGTCCCGCACCCGCATCCTGATGCTGACGGCGTCGACCTCCATGGAGGAGCGCGTCAAGGGGCTCGATCTGGGCGCGGACGACTACCTCGGCAAGCCCTTCGAGTTCCCGGAGCTGGTCTCGCGGGTGCGGGCGCTGCGGCGGCGCAGCGCCCGTGCGTTACCGCCGACGCTGGAGCGCCGCGGCGTACGGCTCGACACCGTGGGCCGTACGGCGGTCCGTGACGGACTGGCCCTCGACCTCTCGGTGAAGGAGCTGACCGTCCTCCAGATCCTGCTGGAGGCGGACGGCAAGGCGGTGACCGCCCAGCAGCTGCTGGAGCGGGCGTGGGACGCGCAGGCGGACCCGTTCTCGGGTGTCGTACGCGTCTGTGTGGGGCAGCTCGGCGAGAAGCTGGGCGATCCGGCGCTGATCCGCACGGTGGATGTGGACGGAGGAGGTTACGTGCTGTGACAGGAGCGATCAGAAAGCGGATCGCCCTCGTCTACGGCGCGGTCTTCCTCGTCCTCGGCGGGTGTCTGCTCACCGTCGTCTACCTGCTGTCCAGCGCCGGTACGCAGACGGAGGCCGCCGAGATCGCGGGCCGCGTCGTCCCGGCGCACCCGCCGTCGTCGGGCAACGGCTACTTCCTGAACGAAGAGGGGCAGCTCGCGCCCGTCACGGTCTACCAGCTCACGGACAACGTCAGCGACGCCGCGTCGGACGAGCTGATGTTCTGGTCCGTGGGCGCGCTGGTGGTGACCGCTCTGTGCGCGGTCGGCGTCGGCTGGTGGACGGCGGGGCGCGTGCTGCGGCCCGTCCACGCCATGACGGCGAAGGCGCGGCTGCTGTCGGAGCACAACCTCCACGAGCGGATCGGAACCACCGGCCCGGACGACGAGCTGAAGGAGCTGGGCGACACCCTCGACGAGCTGCTGGGCCGGCTCCAGACGGCCTTCGACAGCCAGCGCCGTTTCATCGCGAACGCCTCGCACGAACTGCGTACGCCGCTGGCCACGCAGCGCACGGCGATACAGGTCGGCCTCGCGGGCGCCAACTCGCCGGAGGAGCTGGCCCGTACGAAGCAGATGCTGCTCGACAACAACCGGCGCAGCGAACGGCTCATCGAGGGGCTGCTGGTCCTGGCGCGCAGTGAGCGGCAGGTCGAGGACCAGGAGGAGATCCGGTGGGGCGAGCTGGTGACGGAGGAGGCGGCGCGGCACGGTCTGACGGTGACGGTGTCGGAGCCCGGCGGCGTACGCGGCAACCGGGCGCTGCTGGACCGGGTGGTCGGCAATCTGCTGGCCAACGCGCAGGCGTACGGGAAGGGCGAGGTGGACGTCTCGGTGTCGGGGACGGCGGTGACCGTGCGGAACAACGGCCCGCTCATCTCCCCGGAGGAGACAGCGGCCTTCTTCGAGCCGTTCCGCCGTGGCGAGGGCCGTGACCGGATGGGGCCGGGAGCGGGTCTCGGCCTCTCGATCGTCCGCTCGATCGTGACGGCCCACGGCGGCACGGTGACGGCGGAGCCGGGCGGCGCGGACGGGGGGCTGTCGGTGCGGGTGGAGCTGCCGGTGTCGACGGGGCGCTGACGGAGGCGCGGAGGCGACGGGCTTCAGAAACGGTCGACCGTCTCGCCGTCCGGCACCCGGTAGCAGCCGGAGACGACCATCAGGTTGAGATTCGGCGATTCGTCCTTCGCGAAGTGCGCGATCTTGACGCTGTACTTCTTCTCGTCGTTGTCGGCCGTGAGGCTGAGGTTCTTGTTCTTGCTGGTGTCCGGCCCGTACTCGACGACCTTCCAGCCCCGCTCGGGCAGTTCCGTCCTGAGCCGTTCCATCACACCGTCCAGTCGGTCGGCCGATGCCGGGGTGAAGGTCCACGCGTGAAAGATCCGGAAGTACTTCTCCGGGTCCTTGTCGCCGCACTGCGAGACGCCCGGCCCGGTGTCGGACGCCTCTCCCTTGACGCCGATCAGGTCGTACAGCTCGCTGGACACCCGCTCCGCCTCGTCGGCTGCGTCCTGCGTGTTGCTGGTGCCCGCGTCCGGCAGGTCGCCGGAGTTCTCGGAGTTCCCGGAGTCTTTGCTGTCGGTCATGCCGCATCCAGTGAGGGTCGTGAGGGCGAGGGACATCAGGAGCGCGGACGCGCCCAGCTTGATCTTCAAGTCGGAGCCTCGGTTGGTCGGAACAGGACACGGGCCGGTCGCCAGACTCGCACGGGCCGCTGTGCGTGGTCATCTCTCCTCCGCGTGGCCGAAAGGGCGGCGGCTACTTGAGTTCGGCGTTGTCGCCCTTGCCCGCCACCACCAGCCCCTGGTTCCGCAGGCTGTCGGTGCCCTCTTTCCAGTAGTCGCTGTGGCCTTCGGTGTCCGTCCGCAGCTGGTTGGCCCCGAACCGCTCGTCGCTGGGAATCGTGAAGAGCCCGTTCCAGTCGCTCCCCCCGTGCCCGAACCGTCCGATGTCCGGGACGACATCGCCTTCCGCCTCCTGGTTCCAGACGTGGCCCTTCGGGACGTCCATCTGATCGGCGTTGCTCACCTGTACGCCGGGGCTGCCCGCGAAGATCACGTCGTCCACGTTCAGATCACCCTGCCGGGCCGCGGAACCGATGAGGGTCGTACCGTACGAGTGGCCGATCGCCGTGCGGTGCGGGTCCGAATCGACCGTACGCGACGCGTCGAGGCCGTCGAGGAAGCGGTTGTAGGCCGGGGCGCCGTCGTTCGCGTAGTGGCTGAACGGCGAGTCCTTGACGATGTCCTGCGGGGCGTCGTACCCGAGCCAGGTGATCGTGGAGACCGAGCCGTTCTCGGCACCGGAGGCCACCCGCCACACATTCTCCATCCGGCCGATGTCACCGCCGATGCTTCCCAGGTTCGACGTCGTACCCGGCACATGGACGGCCTGGTGGTCGGCCGTGTCCGGATTGCCGTTGGCCACGATCGCCCGGCCGTTGCCCTCCGGGCTGAATCCGAGCAGGTACGCCTCGGGCAGACCCCTCTCCCCGGTCCTGTCGAAGCGGTCCTGGATGCTCCCCATGCCCTTGAGGGACTTGTTGAGCTGCTCGTACCGGTCCCCGTACTTGTTGTGCCACGCCATCCACTCGTCGGTGTGCACCTTCGAGGGGTAGCCGCCCGCGGTGATCCACGTCCACTCGTTGGCGGGCGGTTTCGGCATGGAGTCCAGCTCCATCCGGAGCTGCCCCTGCTTCTCCTCCAGGACCACCCGGTTCGCCTCGTCCCGCACCGTGGCGGGCAGTCCGTCGAGCGCCCCCACCGTCTCCGGCCGGAGCGCGAGCCACGCCGCCTGCTCCTCGGGGCTCAGCTTCTTCCACCACTCGGCGTTCGCCGCCGGGGTGCCGTCCGCCGGGGCCTGCGGCAGCGAGTCGAGATATCCCCTGCCCGCCTCGCCGACGCCGCCCATGTCCGACTGCGCGTCGGCCCAGTCCGCCTTGGAGACGGTCAGGTCGTCGTCGGCCTTCAGCGCGCGCAGTTTCGGCGCCCACTTCGCGTCCGCGTCGGTGGCCTCCCTCAGCGCGTCGGCTATCCGGTTCGCGTACGCCATCGCCCTGCCGTAGTACGGGTTCGGGTGGATGCCCGCGGCCCGGCGCTGCTGGGCGTCGGACGTCGGGCTGCCCCCGGCGCTCCCGGACACCGTGCCGCCCGGCTCGTTCTTCTCCTCACCGGGCCTCTTTCCGGCGGGGTAGTCGACCGAACCGTCCTGCCGCACGGTGCAGTTGTCGGCGCGGGCGTCCTCGATCGCCGCGTCCAGCTTCCGTTTGGCCGCCGCGATGTCGAAGGCGAAGCCGTTGAGGGCGGTGCTCACCAGGCCGCACTCGGTCTGCGCGTAGTGAAAGTTCTTCGCCAGGCTCCGCAGCTCCCGCAGAGCGGCCGCCGCGGCCTCGCCCCTCAGCCGGCCGGTCATCCCCGCGCTGATCCGGTTGTTGATCGTGTCCTTGGCCGCACCGGCCATGTCACCGGTCGTCCGGTAGCCGTCGGCGGCCTCCTCGTACTCCGTCGGCCGGAAGCCCTTCAGCGTCGCGAGATCCATGACGGAGGATCACTGCTCCTTCGGGGCCCGGCCGCCCACGGCCTCGGTGTCCGCGTACTTCACCTTGAGCCGGTCCAGGTCCGTCAGGACGGACTGGTCGGACTTCGCGAGGTCGTGGCCCGACTTCTCCAGCAGCCCGCCGAGTTCACCGCAGCGGCCGCTCACGTCGCCGATGTACTTCTTCCAGGAGTCGTACAACTCCTTCTGCGCGGCGGCGCTCCGGCATCCGGTGGTGTCACCGAGCCCGGCCTGTCCGTTCTCCAGCGCGGTCAGCGCCTTGCCGATGTCGGCCTTCAGACCCGTGACGCCCTCGCCGGCCGTGACCCAGGCCTTCTTGTCGGACCTCAGATCCTCCGACGGTCCGCCGCCACCGCCCTGATCGGCCGGCCGCTGATTGAGGCGCATCCGGGTGGAACGGCCTTGCGCCGCCTCGGCCTTGAGCCCTTCCCACTCGTCCCACGTCATGCGTGAAACCCCCGTTTCCCGTTGTCCCGTGGCTCAGTTGGGTGTCCGGACCCGCGGGCGAACCCGGCCGAGCCGCAACGATCTACGGTTCCGAAGGCTGAAGTCAACAGGACCGGCGCCCTCGTGGAAGTGCGGATCGGTGGCCGGGACGCGCGGCGTCCGGCGCGAGCGGGGAAGCCGGTGTCCAGCCCGTGGAATTCGCCGCTCGGGTCCGCGCGGCCCTGCTGGACAGCACCCATGAGCAAGGTCGGGATCCGGGCCGACGCGACGGTCCAGGACCGCGACCAACTCGCCCAGCACGCCTGGCGCGACGCCGGTAACGAGGCGCGGGAGCGGTGGAGCCGCCGGGTGCGTCCCCTCTACTGACCCGGACGGAGCAGGGCAACCGCCGTGGTACCGATTCCTGACTTTGTCACGGCAGCTCAACCGCTTCGCACGTCCGGTCGATCGCCGCGATCCGGTGGTTAGGGTCGGTCCGTGATCACGGGCGGCACCAGCGGTTCGGGCGGGTGGACGGGTGTCCCGCGGGCCCCCTGGACGGCCGCGTTTGTGGACAGCCGGTGGCTGACGGGTGGCCGTTACAGTTGGTGAC
Organism: Streptomyces sp. S4.7; assembly: GCF_010384365.1. Lineage (NCBI taxonomy): Bacteria > Bacillati > Actinomycetota > Actinomycetes > Kitasatosporales > Streptomycetaceae > Streptomyces > Streptomyces sp. S4.7. The sequence continues at coordinate 3,922,768 of NZ_CP048397.1, forward strand.
GAGAGGTGGGGGCGGCTGTGGACTTCGGGGTGTTGGGCCCGCTCGCCGTGCGGCGGGCCGGTGTACCGCTGGAACTGGGCACGCCGAAGGGGCGGTTGCTCCTGGCGGTCCTGCTGTGCCGGCCGGGCCGGATCGTCTCCGGCGACGCGCTGGCGGAGGCGATCTGGGGCGAGGAGCAGCCGAAGAGCGCTGCCAAGAACGTGCAGACCTACGTGTACCGGCTCCGGCAGGCGCTGGGGGATCCGGGCCGTATCGCCCGGGAGGGCCCCGGTTATCTGCTGCGCGCCGGCCGTGACGAGCTGGACGCGGCGCGCTTCGAGGATCTGGTGGACGTGGCCCGTTCGGCGCTGACGGCCGGTGATCCCGATCAGTCGCGGCGGCTGTACGACGAGGCCCTGGGACTCTGGCGGGGCCCCGCCTTCGCCGGGCTCGCCGACGTACCGGCCCTGGTCGCGGAGGCAGCGCGCCTGGACGAACTGCGGCTGGGGGTACTGGAAGAGCGCATCGACGTCGACCTGCGGCTCGGCCGACACGGCGAGCTTCTCGGCGAGCTGACCGCGCTGACGATGGAGCACCCCTTCCGCGAGGGGATGTGGGCCCGGCTCATGCTCGCGCTGTACCGCGGCGGCCGGCGCGCGGACGCACTGCTCGCGTATCTCCAGGTTCGCGACATCCTGGCCGAGGAGACGGGTCTGGAGCCCGGCCAGAAGCTGCGGGACCTGCACCGGACCATCCTCGGCGACGACCCCGTGGAACACCCCCCGCCGGATCCGGCGGTCGTGACCGGGAATCGGGAGCGCCGGAACGCGAAGAGTGCCCGGATGCTGCCTCCGACGCTCGGCGACTTCAGCGGCCGGCAGGCGGAGCTGTCGGAGATCGAGGCGGTGCTTCACCCGGACCGCGCCGCCGATCGGCCGGCCGCGGTGGTGACGGTCTCGGGCCCCGGCGGGGTCGGCAAGACCGCGCTCGCGGTGCAGGCCGCGCATCGCCTCAAGTCCGTCTACCCCGACGGGCAGTTGTTCGCTGCGCTGGCCGGTACACGTTCCCAGCCGGCCGACCCGGCAACGGTGCTCGGCCGCTTCCTGCGCGCGCTGGGAGTGCCCGCCAACGCGGTGCCGGACGATCCGGAGGAGCGCACGGATCTGTACCGGAGCATGCTCGCGGAACGCCGGATCCTGGTCGTGCTCGACGACGCCTTCGACGAGGAGCAGTTGGCTCCCCTTCTGCCGGCCAGCGGTAGGTGCGGTGTGATCGCCACCGGCCGCGTACGGCTGGGCGGTCTGGGCGGCGCGCACCGCGTCCAGCTCAGCGAGATGTCCGAGGCCGACAGTCTGGCCATGCTGGGCAACACCACGGGCGACTGGGTGGAGTCGGCCACCGGTGCGGAGCTGTCCGACCTGGTCAGGCTCTGTGCGCGGCTGCCGCTCGCGCTGCGCATCGTCGGGTCGCTCCTGGTGTCCCGGCCGCACTGGCGCGTCGCGGACGTGGTGTCCCGGCTGGCGGACGAACGGCACCGGCTGGACACCCTTCGCTACCGCGATCTCGAAGTGCGGGCCAGCTTCGCGCTGAGTTACGCGGGGCTCCGGCCCGAGGCGCGGCGGCTCTTCCGGCTCCTCGGGCTCCTGGAGGCGCCGGACTTCCCCCTCTGGGCGGCGGCCGCCGCGGCCGACACCGAACTGCGCGAGGCCCAGGAACTCCTCGACGAACTGGTCGACGTCCATCTGCTCGACGTCACCGGTACGCCGAACGGCCAGGCACGCTACGGTTTCCACGATCTGATCCGCGCCTACGCGAGGGAGCGCGCGCAGGTGGAGGAGGCGGCGGCGGAGCGGGACGAGGCCGTCGTCCGTGTCCTCGGCGCCCTGCTGGCCCTCACGGACATCGCCGACCGCGGCCACATGGGGCAGAACATGTTCCAGCGGGACGCCCCCCGCTGGCGGCCGGAGCGGGTGGAGGCGAGCCTGCCGCGTTCCGTGTCACCGATGGCGTCGCTGGACCGGGAGCGCGTGCCCTTGGTGGCGGGCGTACGGCAGGCGGCGGAGCTGGGCAGGGACGAGCTGTGCTGGGAGCTGGCCGTCGGAGGGCACGCGCTGTTCGAGACGGAGCGGTACTTCGACGACTGGCAGGAGTGCTACGAGACGGCGATGCGCCTGGCCGGTGCCGCGGGCGACGTACGGGGCCGGGCCAGGCTGCTCATCTCCCTGGCCGGACTGCGTTACGCCCGGCGCCGGTACGGTCCGGCCGAGGAGTCCAACACCGAGGCCATGGGCCTGTTCGAGCGGATCGGCGACCAACGGGGTTATCTGGAGGCGCTGAGCAACGCACCGTTCTTCCTCGTGCCCAACGGGCGCCTGACCGACGCGATCGCGGCGGGCCGCGAGGCCTGGGAGCGGCTCAACGCCGCCGGGCAGAAGGCGGCGGCACTGCACGCGTACTCGCAGGTCGGCCTCGCGCATCTCCAGGCGGGGAGACCTGAGGTCGCGGCGGAGGTTCTCACGGAGATCGTCGCCGGGGCGCGGCAGCAGGGAATCCGGACCCTGATCGCGCGGGACACCTACTGGCTCGGCCACGCGCAGCTCGCACTCGGCCGGCACGCGCCGGCGCAGGAGTCGTTCACCGAACTGACCGCGCACGTCCAGGACATCGGGCCGTCCGGCGCGTTCTACACCGCCCACGCCTGGGGCTGTCTCCACCTGGCCCGGGGCGAGTACGCCGACGCGCGCCGCCGTCTCCTCGAAGCCGTCGAGGTCGCGCGCACCACCCATGACCCCATGTTCGAGACCCGTGTTCTCGTCGACCTGCTCGACCTCCGGCTGTACGACCCGTGCGACCGCCGTGATCTGCGAACCGCCATCGATCGAGGGGAACACGCCGTCGAGGTGGCCCGCGGTATCCACTATCCGTATCTGCTCGCCGGTGTCCTGGAAAAGCTCGCCGGGCTGCGGGCCGCGGCCGGAGACGGGACCGCCGCGAGGAAGCTGACCGGCGAGGCGGCTGCCGTGCGAGCCGGGATCCGCTGAGGCGCACACCCGCTCACCTCGTATTCCAGGTGTGTGCTCGCCGTATTCCAGGGTGTGCCACGGTGCACCTCAGCAAGGCAATCGAACGTTCGGGGGCTTTCGAATGCGACAGCCCCCGTCAGCAGTGAGGTAACAACAGTGCAAAAGCGACGTATCGCGATGGCCGCCGCTCTGGTCACCTTGGCGCTCGGGCTCTCGGCCTGCGACGGTGACGAGGAGGGGGCGGCAGCCGAGGACACGCCGGCGGCCTCGACCTCGGACCCGGACGCGGCGTCGTCCGAGCCGACCGGCGGGGACGCCGACAACGAGGCTCCGGCAGCCGGGGGAGACGTCGCCGCGCCCGGAACGAAGCTCAAGGTCGGCGACAAGGCGGTCCTGCCGTTCGAGTACACGAGCGAAAAAAAGGGCACGGTCGCCGTCACCGTCACGGCGATCGAGGAGGGCGCCGAGGCGGACATGGCCGCCTTCGGTGAGAAGGCGGCGGGTATGACGCCCTACTTCATCAAGATGAAGGTGGAGAACGTCGGCGGCACCGACATGGCGTACGCGTCGCTGAAGCTGAACGGCGTGGTGGACGGTGGCGGCGGCACCGGTGTCATCCTCATCGGCGACATCCCGGGCAAGTGTGACAACGAGACCGCGCCCGCCGAGTTCACCACCAAGGGCGCGTCGTACGAGACCTGCACGCTCAGCGCCACGAAGGGCGAGACCGTCACGGGCGCCTCCTTCGACGAGGGTGACGCGTACAGCGACGACCCGGTCGTCTGGGCCAACTGAGAACCGGAATCACTGAGAAGCCACGGGGAGTCTTCATGAAGTTCAAGCGTGCGAGAAGGTTCGGTACCACCGGTGCGCTGGTCGCCGCGGCGTTCGGCTCGTCGATCGTCTTCACTCCGGCGTCGGCGTCGGCGGAGAGCGAATGGGTCTGCTACGGCACCCAGGTCAAGCGCTGCGCCACCGTCTGGTGGAACGAGGCCACCGGCACCTACCACGCGCGGGCGAAGATCACCGACGTGGCCGGCGGCGGCAACTACGAGGTCAAGGTCACCAACGTCAAGCTCCAGCGCTTCGACGGCGACCGCATGGTGACGGTGCGCACAAAGGCGGACACCGACGGGTGGCACGCCACCGAGGACGTGGCCCTGACGGCATCCGTGGACCCGTGCGTCTGGGACCAGAGTTTCAAAGTGTTGGCCACGTTCAGCTGGCGGGGTGCGTCCTCCGGCGAGAAGACCTGGCGCCCCGACACGGGTTGGTCCCTGATGTGCTGACCACCGGCATGTGCTGACCCGCCGAACGCTTCCGTCCCGCACCGACCGGTGCGGGACGGAAGCGTTTCCACCTCGGGCGCCGCTCAGCCGACCGGCGGCGGTTCGTGGCCGACAGCCGCGTGCCGCCGAGCCCTACCGGCACGCGGATGTCGAGCGGGGGAAACCGTCGTCGACGCCGGTGAGCTGCCCCGGACACGCGGAGAAGGAGCGCGCCACGACCGAGGTCGGCGCCGGGTTCTATCTCGACCCGCCGAACGAGGTCCGTGAGGGCGAGGGGCCGGCGCGCCGGTCTACTGGGAGCACCACAAGCACAAGACCGGCCCGGCACGTACGGCGTACGTGTACTGGTTCTTCTACCCCTGCAACAAGCTGGTCGCGGGCAACAGGCACGAGGGCGACTGGGAGCGCGTCGCGGTCCAGTTGCGCGACGGCGAGCCGCAGGCCGTGACGTTCGCCAAGCACGGCGGCGATCCCTGCCGCACGAAGTGGTCGGAGCTGAACCCGCGCGACGGGCATCCGGCGGTGTACTCGGCGCTCGGTTCGCACGGCTCCTACTCGACCGAGGGATTCCACCGGGTGTCCCACACGTTCGACCGGACGTCGGACGAAGGCGCCGAGTGGCGCACGTGGGACAACGTCCGCCCCGTCGACCGCGAGCCCTGGTGGGGCTACACCGGGTGGTGGGGCGCGCAGCAGCACGTGAACGGGTTCAACGGGCCGATGGGCCCGTACCCGAATCGTCAGCTGCCGGGCATCTTCACCGACGAACCCTGCGGGGACGCGGACAAGCCCCCGGCGGATCCCCCGGCCGACCCGCCGGCCGAGCAGCCCGCGCCCAACGCGCCCAAGACGGTGGAAGGGGCGATCCAGCGGTACGAGGAGTTCCTCCACGCCGTGGGCCGGGAGGACATCGACACGGTCTGCGAGGTGGCCGGGCCCGCGGCGAAGCAGGCCGAGGACCAGGGGTTCGGTCCCTGCGAGTCGACGTTCGCATCACGTTCCGGATGATCCCGCCGGAGAAGAAGAAGGCTCTCCAGACGGCGACGGTCGATCCGGGGGGCGTGACCGAGACGGCCCCCGACAAGTTCGAGATCCCGGCCGAGGCGGTCAGGGCCTCCGTCACCTTCTCCGAGAGCGAGATCGGCAGTTCCACCATGGGGTACGTGAAGGACGAGTGGTACGTCGTCGACTGACGGGCCTAGTCAGCGCCCGGGGGAAGCTGGGCGCGGATCGAGCCATCGAGTTCGTCCATGGTCCGCCGGAACGCGTGGTCGAGGTCGACGCCGTACCGGTGGGCGAGGATGAGGACTGACCAGAGGCAGTCGGCCAGTTCGTGTTCGAGGGCCTGGCGCCCGCCTCCGGGGCGGGCGCCTTCCTCGGCCATGACGAGCTTCGCGAGGTCGCCGACGTCCCCGACGAAGCCGAGCATGAACTCTTCGCGAGTCCAGACCCGGCCACGCGTGTGCTGGTTCAACTCGTCGTACAGATCGTGAATCCGCAGGGCCCGCGCCTGCAACTCGTGTAGGTCCATGCGCGTTCAAGCCCTCCGTGGACGCGTCAGACCGAGCGGAGGAACACGCTCCACGCGGTGGGGGTGAGGAGCAGGACGGGGCCGGTGGGGGTTTTGCTGTCGCGGACGGGGACGATGCCGGGGTGGCCGTGGGCGACCTCGACGCAGTTGCCGCCGTCGCCGTTGCTGTAGCTGGACTTACGCCAGTTCGCGGAGGTCAGGTCGGCGCTAGGCATGGGTTTGGCCGCCGGCGAAGGCGACGAAGTCGCTCCACGCGGTGGGGGTGAGGAGAAGCACCGGGCCGGTGGGGGTCTTGCTGTCGCGGACGGGGATAAGGCCGGGGTAGGCGTCGGCAACCTCGACGCAGTCGCCGCCGTCGCCGTTGCTGTAACTGGACTTACGCCACTGTGCGGTGCTCAGGTCGGGTCGGGGGAGCATGGTTTGTTCTCCTCGATCAGTCGCTCGATGAACGCCACGGTAGCTTGGGGCGAGAGGGCCAAATCCCTCAGCAGATCGTAGGACAGGCGTAGTTCGTCGACGGACGCTGCATCCTCCATCAACTCGCCCGAGTGGGCGTCTTCCGTATAGGCCACTGCCTTGCCGTCCGGAAGCCAGAGGATGGTGACCGACGTGCCCAGCAGGGCGTGTGGCCCCGCATCAAAAGGCAACACCTGAAGCGTGACGTTTGGCAACTGGCTGACCTCCAGCAGATATTCGAGCTGCCTCTCCCATTCCTTCGGATCGCGCGCCTTACGGCGCAGCACGGACTCGTCCAGGACCGCACGGAAGTGCAACGCGTTGTCCCTGCGCAGCAGCTCCTGACGTCCCAGCCTCGCCGCGACCTGCTCGGCCAGCTCGTGCTCGTCCCGCAGCCGGGCGGCTTGGAAAACCTCGCGGGCGTACCCCTCGGTCTGGAGCAGGCCAGGGATCGCGCCGACGGCGTACGAGTAGCGAACTGTCGCCTTCTCCTCAAGCTCCATGAAGCGTTTGTACTTGTCGCGGAACGCGTCATGGCGTGCCAGCTGCCACAGCATCAACAACTGCTCCCCCGACCCGTACACCGCGCTCAGCGCGGCGATCACCTCCGGTGACCCCACCCGCGCGCCCGTTTCGAGCTTGTGCAGATACGCACGGTCATACGTTGTGTCCTCGCCGAGCGTGGCCAAGGACTTGCCCGACTCCTCCCGCAACCGCGCCAGTTCCTTCGCGAGCATCTGCCGTGCGGACGGCCTCTGACCTGCGTTCGACTTCCGTGCGCCCATGACAACTCCCCTGTGTCCCACGGCAACCCGGCCATGGCCAAGCCCTTTTGGACATGGCCGCATCTGCCGATTCTTGATGCACGGAACGTAATTGCGCAATGACGGAAGGTGCGTACCCCTCATGTTCGAACCTGACGCTCGAACAGCGTCCCGCGTCACCGCCGATGTGGCCGAGCTGGACGCCGTCGTGCACGGCGGCGGTTTCTGGCGGCTCGTACCCGACTCCGTCCCCCGTGTGTACGCACCGTTGACACCTGAGCTGCTCCGGCGCGTTGAGCAAGGCCTGAAGCGGGTCGCGGAGTGAGCGGCAGCGAGGCGCGGCGGCTTCTGTCCCGGTTGATGAACACATTCGGTACGGATGGGGTGCTGGTGGTGCGGAAACTAGACAGCGGCAGCGACAGCGACGGCGGTAGCGACGGCGACAACGACACGGCGTGGCTTCTCGGCCCGGGGGCCGCACTTGCGTGGCCCAAGTGCGAGTGCGGCAGTCCGAAGTGTCCCGACTACGTACCGCCCGCCCCGCCGCCGACCGGCCTGAGCGCGCGTCTGGCGGAGCGCAACCAGCACAGTCGGCGGGGGCGGTTGTAGACCGTCAGGCGACGGCGGTCCCCTCCAGCTCGACCAGCTGGCCGGGAATCGCCAGTCGCGTCACCCCGAGCATCGTGGTGGTCGGCGCCGCCCCGGCGGCGCCCAGCCGCGCGGCCAGCACGCCGTAGTGCGGGAAGAGCTGATCGACGTCGGTCGTGTAGACGTTGAGCCGGACGAGGTTCGCGAGAGACATCCCGGCCTCGCTCAGCACGGCCTCCAGGTTGTCGATGCTCAGCGCCAACTGCTGCTCCATGTCACCAACCGCCGCCAATTGCATCAGATGCGAATTGGCGACAGCGTGCGAATCGCCCTGAAGGAGGGCGCCAACCGCGCTGCGGATTGGTGGCGTTGGGCGCTTGAACTACTGGTGACAGTAGCGGCAGGAACAGCCTTGCCGCCACTCACCCGGGGGGCTGACCTGCGGGTTTTCTGGCGACTCGCATAGGATGCGATTTCCTCGCATCAGATGCGAGTCACGGAGAGTGGTGGATCGGTGGGGTTCAACGGGTCGATACCGGGTGCGGCGAGGCTGCATCTGGTGGACGGGGTCGCGCTGCTGCGGCCGGAGGAACAGGTCTTCACGGCGATGCTGACGGGGTTCGCCAATCAGCAGCTGGCACGGAACCTGGCCCGCACGACGGTGGAGGGCCGGGAGAACGCGGTGAAGGCGTTCACCGCGTACATCGGTGTCCCGGTGGCAGCAGCCCGCGGCGCCGCCATCCGCCAGCAACTCCTCGACATGCCCGCTCCCGTCGTCGCGGACGCTCTCGGCTACCACCACAAGACCACCACCCGGCTCCGCAACGAGACCGGCGGCACATGGAGCCGATACGCCGCCGGAGACCACGGGAGGTCACCGATCGGCTGGGCACCCAAAAAAACCGGCGAGAGTTGATTTCGCGAGCCCATTTGTCATCGGTGTGATGCGAGAACTCGGCCTTCAGGTGGTACGAACCGGATCACAGGACACTAACCCTGCCGGTCCAGCCATTCTGAGATCACGCGGTTGGTTTCTTCGGGCATTTCCCCCTGGATCCAGTGACCGCAGTCCAGGCCGACCACTTCCACGTTGGGCACGAACTCTGCCAGTCTTTCGAACCTCGGGACCGCGAAGTCCTGGTCGCCGTAGATCATGAGGGTGGGCTGCTTGATGATCGGGTCGGCGTCCGCCAGCTGGTGCCAGTTGCGGTCGAGGTTCCTGTACCAGTTGATGCCGCCCGTGAATCCCGACGTCTCGAACGCGGAGATGATGACGGCCAGGTCACTCTCAGTCATGACGGGTTCACCGAGTGGTGTTTCCGCCTTGGCGAGGTTGATGAATGCCATGCCCGGCTCAGGGGGTGCGGGGGGCACGTTCTTCCGGTAGAGGTTGCGGAGGAACTGGGAGGTGTTGGCATCGAATACGGCGTCCGCGACGCCCGGCTGCCGGTTGAAGTGGACGAAGTAGAAGTCGCCGCCGAGGAAGGTTTCCATGACCTCGATCCACGGCGTTTCTCCGCGCTCCTGGTAAGGCAGGCTCAGGTTGATCAGCTTGTTCACCCGGTCGGGGTGCAGCAGGGTCAGTCCCCAGACGACGAACGCACCCCAGTCGTGGCCGACGAAGGTGGCGTCCTCGTAGCCGTAGTGGTCCAGGAGCGCGACGAGGTCACCCGTCAGGTGTTCGATGTCGTAGTCCGTCACCTCGGTCAAGCGGGATGAGTTGCCATATCCCCGCTGGTTCGGTGCGATGACGTGGTAGCCGGCTGCGGCGAGGACGGGCATCTGGTGACGCCAGGTGATGGTGTGCTCCGGCCAGCCGTGGCAGAGCACGATGGGCTTGCCCTTGTTTTCCCGGCCTGCTTCGAAGACTTCGAGCTCCACACCGTTGACCTGGATGAGGGTGGGCTCGGGAAATTCTGCTTGGTTGAACACTGCATTCCCTCTCTGGGGGCGTTCGCCGGTGGTCGACCTCCTCGATGAGGTCATGTCGCCAGCTTGCTCCCCAAACCGGTCACCTCATGACCGGTTTTTATGAGAGTTTTGTCGGTATGCGATCCGATCGGCTGGTGGCCATACTCCTCTTGCTCCAACGGCGCGAGCAGGTGACAGCCGCGGAGGTCTCCCGCGAGCTGGACGTCTCCGAGCGCACCGCCCGCCGTGACCTCGACGCCCTGGCCATGGCCGGGGTGCCCGTGTACTCCGTGCAGGGCCGAGGTGGCGGCTGGCGCCTGGTGGGCGGTGCTCGTACCGACCTGTCCGGGTTGACCGCCAGTGAGGCGCGGGCCCTGTTCCTGGCTGTCGGTCCGGCCTCGGATGCGACGCCGGCGATGAAGGCGGCTCTGCGCAAGCTCGTCCACGCTCTACCGAAGCCCTTCCAGGTTCAGGCCGAGGCAGCGGCGGCGTCGCTGGTCGTAGACCCGCAGCGATGGGGGGCGAACCGGATCGAGCACCGGCCGCCTCGCTTCCTCGACGAGCTCCAGGACGCGGTGATCCGCGGCGTCCAGGTGTCGCTCGGCTACGTCGACAGCAAAGGCGTCGAAACCCGGAGAACCGTCCACCCGCTGGGCATCGTCGCCAAAGGTCCTGTGTGGTACCTCGTCTCCAACACCGAGACCGGGAGACGGGTCTTCCGGATCGACCGCGTGTCGTCCGCCGACCCGACCGGCGACCCTGTGCACCGACCCGGGGACTTCGACCTTGCCGAGAGCTGGAACGAGATCGCCACAGAGGTCGATCGCAAACGAACGCCGCTGGAGACCCAGGCGGTATGCACACCCGACGGGATAGGCATACTCCGGATGGCGCTCGGCGACCGGCTCGACGTGGGAGGTTCCACGACCGACGGCCGCATCGAGGTCGTGATCCGCGGCCCCAACGAGTACATCCTCGCCGGCGAGCTCTCCGGGCTGGTCGAATGGGTCGAGGTGACCGGCCCTCCGAGTGTCCGAGACCGCCTGGCCTCGATCGGCAACGCCCTCGTCGAACGATACGGCCGGTCGCGCACCAGCGGAGACCTTCACCCGTCTTGAAGCGGACGAGGCAGGGCTTGGAGAAAAGTTCCGCTCAATAGGCTGGGTTTGTCCGTTCCGGCAGGAGCCCGGCTACGACGCCGGCGGGTCCGCTGGCCTGGCCCTCTGCGGGTGGACCGTCTCGTGCCGGACCAGCATCGCCACGCACTCGGCAATCTTCCGGGTGCGCGTCTCGGCGCGCTTGACGGCATTGACCCGGTTGATGAGGGCGAAGCGGTTGGTCTTGGTGAGTACCTCGAACATCGCCTGCGCCGCTGGGTCGGCGGCGATCGCGGCGCGCAGGTCGGCCGGCACCTCCGCTTCCGATGACGGCGCATAGGCGGCCGTCCACCGCCCGTCGGCCTTCGCGGCGTCCACCGCGGCGCGGCCGGCGGGCAGCATCAGACCGGCCGCCTCCAACCGGGCCACGTTGGTGACGTTGCGCTGGGACCAGACGCTGCGGGGCCGGCGCGGGGTGAACCGCCGCCAGGAGCTCTCCTCATCGCGCTTGCGGGCCTGCCCGTCGATCCAGCCGAAGCACAGTGCCTCGTCGACCGCCTGCTGCCAGGTCAGCGTGGTAACGGTGCCGCCCTTCCTGGTCAGGGCGAGCCACACGCCAGGAGAGGCGGTGTGGTTGTCCAGCAGCCACGCGCGCAGCGCCGCGCCGTCGGCAACGATCAACTCATCCAGCTCGGTTCCGGTCACCACCGCAGGTTAGTGCCGCAACCAGGTGTCGCGACCTGCCGGGGTGACTCGTTGAGCCCGCAGCGTCGATGTCGGCCTGGCTCGCCCTCGCCGACGCCACATGAAGAACGGCTGCCCTCTCCGGTCAGCTCAACGACCTCGGCGTCCCCACAGCCGCCGCCCGGACCGGAGCGATCCGCCACAGTGGGTCCTGGAGATGCCCGCCCCGTCGTCGACGCCCTCGGCTACCACGACGTCATCGCGACCCGCCTCGCATCCGAGGTCGGAGAAGACTGGAGTCCCTACGCCGACGACCACGTACGGTCACCAGCAGGCTGGGCCCCAGTCGGAACTGGCGACAGTTGAATACGCGAGCCCACCAGTAGTCGTGCTGAGGCTTGCCGTCGGCGCTCATCGCGGTCTGTCCCGAGATGTAGAGAGTCCGGGTGTGACCGGAGACGACCTCACCCTGGTTGAAGCCCATGTCCAGCGACCACGTCACGGGGTTGACCGCCACTCGTTCCACTGCCACTTCGGTTCCATTCGTCTCGGCGACTTCGTGTGCAACGAGGGGTTCGGCGCTCGCCTCCGCCATGCGGAAAGTGGTCGACGCCCTGCCCGAGAGCCACCGGGCCTCCGCGAGTGACGCGGCCCAGCGTTTTCTCGTGGACCCGCAGACCGATCTGCTCTCACGCCGGCTGGTCACCGAGGAGGTGCCCGACACCACGATGATCGAGGTCAGGCGTGCCGTGCTCGCCGGGCACAAGCTGCGCATCCACTACGCGGCGACGGGCCAGGCGCCGCGGTGGCGGTCGGTGGACCCGATCGGGCTGGTGACCGTACGGGAGCGGGCCTACCTGCTGGCGACGAGATCCGGCGCGGACCGTACGTACCGGCTGTCGCGGGTGCTGGCCGCCGAGGGACTTCCCGAAGCGGCCGAGCGCCCGAACCGGGTGGATCTGGACCGGATCTGGCGGGAGCGCTCCGCGCGGTTCCTCTCCGGTGGTGACCACATCACCGTGCTGGTGCGGGTGAGTCCGGCCCGGCGGGAGGACCTGCTGGACTCCGCGCTGGCTGTCCGGGCGGAGGAACCCGGGGCGGACGGCTGGCCGCGGCTGGAGGTGACCTTTCAGGATTTCCGGCATGCCGAATGGGCGCTTTGGCAGCTCGGTACGGACGCGGAGGCCCTGGCCCCGCGTTGGCTGCGTACGTCCCTGCGCGAGCGCGCCGTGGAGATCGCCGCTCGCTACGGGGACTCGTAGGGGCGCTTTCGGCATCGGAGCGGGGTCGGCGGTCGTCGGTGGTCTTCGGGCTGGCCCAGTCCTCCGTGGGAGGGCGTCCGGACGGAGGAAGTACATGAACGACCTCAGTGGTTTCAAGGACATCTCCCCGACCACGCTCGCCGAATCCCTGGGCCGCGGACAGGTCATGGACCTCGGCATCCGCCCGCTCTGGCCGTCGGTGCCGCGGATCGCCGGCCCGGCGTTCACCGTGCGGTGCGCGCCCGGTGACAACCTCATGCTGCACGCGGCGATCTACCGCGCGGAGCCGGGCTCGGTGATCGTCGTCCAGGCGGGGGATGTGGATTACGCGCTGGCCGGCGGGAACGTGTGCGCCGTTGCCAGCGGCGCGGGATCGCGGGGTTCGTTCTCGACGGGGTGATGCGCGACCTGGCGGAGGTACGGGAGTTGAACTTCCCGGTCTGGTCCAGGGCTGCTACGAGCGCTTCGATCCGGCGACGCCTCCGGGGCTGCGGCCCCCCGCCGCGGCTGACGTCGACACCTCGGACCACGGTGACGAGGTCGCACGCAGCGGCCGGTTCGGCCCTGTCGCCGTCCGGCGCCATGAGTGGGACCTGACGTACACGACATCGGAGTACCTGGACGTCCTGCGGACCTACTCCGGCCACCGCGCACTCTTGCCGCAGGCCCGTGAGGGGCTGCTGGCGTGCGTCGCGGGACTGATCGACGGGCGGTACGGCGGCCGGATCACCAAGCGGTACCTGACCGAGCTGCGGGTGGCGCGAACGGTGTGATCGTCGCGATCCCGTCCTCCCGTGACCGGCCGGGACCCTGTGACCGGCCGGCTCGGCTGGACGCCCTCCCGGATCCGTCGGCGCCGGCGGATCAGTCGAGGACGTGCCGCAGATACAGCCGCGGATCGGACAGATAGCGGCGCCAGTGGTCCACCAGGGCCAGGTCGTCCCAGGTGGTCCGGCGCATGCCGTGGTCGCCGACCTCGATGATGTCCGCGCCCGGGAGCGCGGTCAGCAGCGGGGAGTGCGTGGCGCAGATGACCTGGCCGCCGTTCTGCGCCAACTGGTCCATGTGGCCGATGAGTTCGAGGCAGGACTGGAAGGAGAGCGCGGCCTCCGGTTCGTCCATCACATACAGCCCGGCCTGCTGGAACTTCTGCCGGAACACCGCCAGGAAGCCCTCGCCGTGGCTGGCCGACTCCGGGTCGAAACTCTCGCGCTTCAGCGCGTCCATCGCCGTCTCCGCGCGCAGGAAGAATCCCTGCCGCGCCGACCAGTTGCCGAGCATCCGTCTGCCCCGGCCCGGCGCCGCGTCGAAGCGGAGCCTTTCGCCCAGTGGCGACTTGGCGCGCGGACTGGCGTAACGCCAGTCGTGCGAGCTGCCCCACGGGTCGAGGCCGAAGCCCTCCGCGAGCGCCTCCACGAGCGTCGACTTGCCGGAGCCGTTCTCGCCGACGAGGAAGGTCACGGGGGCGGTGAAGTTCAGACCGCCCGCCAGCAGCTCGGCGACGCACGGCACCGACCAGGGCCAGACATCCGCTTCTCCCGGGGGCCTCGATGCGTACGCACGTTCGACGATCACCTCTCGACCCTCTCACAGGACCGGACAACGAGACGCGCCCTCCGTGGTCGGCCGGAGGGCGCGTCTCGTGGTGGAGATGGGTGGCGCGGGGTGGATCAGGTGGCGGGCCTCAGGAGTTGCGGGCCGACCACCAGGCCGGGAGCGCCGCGAGCAACTCGCCGTAGACCTCCGCGTCCGAAAGGTCCTTCGGGGCGGGGCCCGCGTGGAAGAACGCCACGTTCGGCGCCTTCTCGTCCGCGCCCAGCTTCCGCGCGAAGTCGAAACCCTTCGCGTCGTGCTCGCCGAACGCCACGAACTGCCAGAACAGCGGCAGCTTCGCCGCGTCCGCGAACGCCTTCTCCGCAGCCTGCTTGGCCGTCGGCGCGCCGTCCGTCTGGAAGATCACCAGCGCGGGGCCGGAGTTGCCCGACTTCTCGTGCAGGGCGACGACCTCTTCCACCGCGCGGTGGTAGTTCGTACGGCCCATGTGACCGAGCCCGGCGTGCAGTTCGTCCACCCGGCTCTCGTACGAGGTGAGGGAGACCTCGCCCGTACCGTCGATGTCCGTCGAGAAGAAGACGACCGGCACGGTCGCCTTCTTGTCCAACTGGGCCGAGAGCGCCAGCGTCTGTTCGGCGAGGTGCTGCGCGCTGCCGTCCTTGAAGTACGGGCGCATGGAACCCGAACGGTCGAGTACGAGGTAGACGGTCACCCGCTCCCCGGCCAGACCGGCGGCCTTGAGCGCGACGCCCGCGGCCTTGTACGAGTCGAGGAGTTCGGGCGCGCTGGTCTTGACCCGCGCGGCGGAGTTCGCGGGCTTGCCCGCGGGGGCGGGGGTGGGCTCGGGCTGCGCCGCGACGGCCGGCTCGGGTGTCGGGTGGGGTACGACCTCGGCGGTGACCGGCTCGGGTTCGGGGTCGGGTGCGACCTCGGCCACGACGGGCTCGGACTTGGGGGTGGGCTCCGGCTCGGGCCGCGCTTCGGCGACCGGCTCGGGTGCGACCTCGGTGACGTCCGGCTCGGGGGTCGGCTCGGCGGCGACCTCCGCCACCGGCTCCGCCGGCTTCGCGGGCTCCGGCTCGACCACCGGTTCAGGTTCCGCCTCCGGTTCCGGCGTGGACTGGGCCTGGGCCGGGACCGTCGCCGTCTTCGGCTCCTCCCGCTTCGTCTGCGCCGGGACACTGGGGTTGTCGAAGGCGGCGGCGACCAGATCCTCGGCCTTCTCCTCCTCCGTCTTCTTGCTCGGCGTGGGCTTCTCCGCCGTTACTTCGTCCGCGGCGGGTGACGGCTCCTTGGCCGGCGCGGGCACCTTGGCGGTGGCCTTCGCCGACTCGGCCGTCGTGGTCGCCGTGCTCGCGGAGGGCGTTGTGGACTCCGACTGATGCGAGCGATCGGTCTGGGCCGGCACCGACGTGGCCACCGACTCGTCACTCTCCGCACGCTCGCGTCCAAACACCTTGCGCAGCAAGCTCCGAATGCCCATGGGCGAGGCCTTTCAGATGAGTTGGGTGCGGCATATATCCGCATTTGGAACAGGGGATCCGGGGGTGCGCCCGGACCGAAACTCGGCATCCCTGGCCACGGCGGATACGTAAGGTTAGCGGCCACCCGGCGCCTGCCCCGGCAGGGGCGCCCCGGGACCTGGAATGTGCCTCCGACGAATGCCCGGCCGACACCCGGCCCACGCCCGGCCGATGCCCCCGGAGACCCGGTGAATGCGCGGTCGGCTCACATTCATTCCGCGTTCATCTCGAGGCCGCTGAACCGGGTGCCTACGCGCATAGCGTCGCCGCCGTACATATCCCGACACATTGTCGGCGCAGGGCGCGCCGAGCAAAGCCCACCGGAGGGGAAAGTGCGCAAACTGCTGCCGCTGCTGAACTCGCACCCGGGCGGACGTTCCGCCATGACCTGCCGTTACCGCTGCGGTGACGCCTGTTTCCACGAGACGCCCAACACCAGTGACAACGAGTATGTCGGCGACGTCATAGCCGGTGTCCTCTCCCGTCGCTCCATCATGCGCGGCGCCGCCGTGGTGACCGTCGCCGCCGCCGCGGGAACCGCGTTCGTCGCGGGCCCCGGCAACTCCCCGGCCTCCGCCACCTCCCTCGCCGCCGGCGGCAACGGCCAGGGCGGCAAGAAGCCCGACGGCGCCCGTGGACTGCGCTTCGCGCCCGTCGCGCCCAACACCGCCGACAAGGTGACCGTCCCCGACGGCTACACGCAGAACATCGTCATCCGCTGGGGCGACCCGATCCTGCGCGGCGCACCGGAGTTCGACCCGAACAAGCAGACCGCCAAGGCGCAGGCCGGGCAGTTCGGTTACAACAACGACTTCCTGAGCCTCCTCCCGCTCAAGAGCGAGCGCGGAAAGCAGCTCCTCGTGGCCAACCACGAGTACACGGACGAAATCCTGATGTTCAAGGGTTACGACGCCGACAAGCCCACCCGCGAGCAGGTCGAGATCGCCTGGGCCGCGCACGGCCTGTCGGTCGTCGTGGTGGACGAGCAGCCGCGCAGCGGGAAGCTCACCGTCGTACCGCGTCACGAGCTGAACCGCCGTATCACCGTCACGTCCGAATTCCGGCTGACCGGACCGGCCGCGGGCGGCGCGCTGCTCCGCACCTCGGCCGACCGTACGGGCAAGAAGGTCTACGGCACGCTCAACAACTGCGCCGGCGGCACCACCCCGTGGGGCACGATCCTGTCGGGCGAGGAGAACTTCAACCAGTACTTCGCCAACGGGTCGAGCGCGACCGACAAGCGCTACGGCATCGGTACCGCCGCCACCGAGCGCAAGTGGGAGCAGTTCGACAAGCGCTTCGACCTGAAGCAGGAGCCCAACGAGGCGCACCGCTTCGGCTGGGTCGTCGAACTGGACCCGTACGACCCCGACTTCACGCCGCGCAAGCGCACCGCGCTCGGGCGCTTCAAGCACGAGGCCGCGCAGCCGCGCCTGACCGGCGACGGCCGCGCCGTCGTCTACATGGGTGACGACGAGAAGTTCGACTACTTCTACAAGTTCGTGTCGTCCAAGGCGATGAAGAAGGGCAACAGCCGCGCCGCCCGCGACCACAACCTCACGCTGCTGGACGAGGGCACGCTCTACGTCGCGAAGCTGACCGGCGACAGCCCGGTCGAGGACATCGACGGCAGCGGCAAGCTCCCCAAGGACGGCGAGTTCGACGGCTCCGGCGTGTGGATCCCGCTCGCCACCGGCGACGTCTCGCACGTGCCCGGCATGACCGCCGAAGAGGTGTACGTCTTCACGCGCCTGGCCGGCGACAAGGTCGGCGCCACGAAGATGGACCGCCCCGAGGACGTCGAGCCCTCGCCGCGCACGGGCCGGGTGTACGTCGCGCTGACGAACAACTCGGACCGCGGCGCCGCCGGCAAGGCCGGGGTGGACGAGGCCAACCCGCGCAACGCCAACAAGCACGGTCAGATCCTGGAGCTCGCCGAGAACTGGGACGACCCGGCCGGCGACGGGTTCGCCTGGCGGCTGTTCCTGGTCGCGGGCGACCCGAAGGACCCGGCGACGTACTTCGCCGGCTTCCCGAAGGACAAGGTCAGCCCGATCTCCTGCCCGGACAACGTGGCGTTCGACGACCACGGCAACCTGTGGATCTCGACGGACGGCGCGCAACTCGGCTCGCACGACGGGCTGTTCGGCGTGGCGACGCAGGGGGAGCGGCGCGGTGAGCTGAAGCAGTTCCTCACCGTTCCCAACGGCGCGGAGACCTGCGGCCCGATCATCCAGGACCGGCGCGTCCTGGTCGCGGTGCAGCACCCGGGCGAGATCGACGGCGCGACGGTCGAGAACCCGCTGAGCGCGTGGCCCGACGGCCGCGGCAAGATGGTCCGCCCTGCGGTGGTCGCGGTCTGGCGCAAGGACGGCGGCGACATCGGCGTCTGACGCGCTGGTGCGTGCCGGATGACGGGGCCGCGTGCACGGCCGGCCCGGCGGCCGGTTCGTCCTCGATCGCCGGACGGGCTCAATGAGCCCGCCCGGCGATCGAGGGCACCCGAGCTCGCCCTCCAGGACCACCCGGTACGCGGTGTGGCCGACCGGGCCGACCGGGCCGGCCCGGCGGGGCACTTCGTTCCTACGGCACCGCGTGGTGCCAGGCCGCCTCGCGGGCCTGCGCGTAGCGCAGGACGTCGACCGGGTTCGTGATCAGTTCGACGCGGGTCGTCCCGTCGTCGGCGCCGAAGCGCGGCAGCGCGACCACCCTTGAGTCGAAGATCCAGAAGTCCCCTTCGGGGAGGTCGAGTTCGGCGGCGCGTTCGCGGGACAGGATCCGGAGGTCCTCGTCGGCCCGTGCTCGCGGGCCGGAGCCCGCGGGGTCCGGGGCGTCGACGGTGTCGACCAGGCGCACGCGCTCGAAGCGCCTGCCCGGAGCCGGACGCCCGGCGCGGGGGCGGGTTCGTCCGTCGCTCGCGTAACGCCGGCGGGTCTCCAGCCCCCACACGCTGTGCTCCAGCGTGGTGAACATCTCGCCGAACTCCTCCGGGGAGATCCACTGCGCCACCCGCACGGGCTCCTTCGGACCGAAGTTCGCGAGCAGCTCGCGGGGCACCACGACCGCGCTCTCGCGCTCCGTCGGACGGTGGAGCTGGGTCAGCTCCGCGGGATCGGTGACGGTGTCGCCCTGCACCACGTAGTCGTCCGTCCCGGGCACTTCGTAGAGCGTCGGGCAGTTGCCGTTTCCACTGTTCGTACCGACCTTGCTGAGTCGTCGGGCCATGGGTCCCCCTGGGCGGACGGGCGGTCTGGGTCTGCCGGGCACCGTAGCGCCGGGTGGGAGGTCGGCGACAGGGCGCATTCGGTCGCGTGGCGCGCCCCCTCCGGAGAGCCCGGAAGTCCCGTCGCCGGTGTCCGGAAGTCCTTTGCCTCCTCCGCCCGCGTCGCTTATCGTCGACACCGTCCTTGTCGTCTCCGATAGAGGTGGACGTTGCGCATCTGAGGTTCGCGATCAGCACGCCGTACGGCTCCCCGGCTTCATGCCGGTCTCCCGCCGTACGCCCGCGTGGCAGCGACCTCGATGCATGGGCCGTCCCCCGATCCACGGACCGACGGACAGCCGCATCTTCTCCTCCGGGCTCCGGCCCGCCGGTCCGTACGGGCCCGGTCGCCGCGTGGTGGTCGCATACGACGTCCCCCATCCCACCGCGCCCCGCGAGGACACCACCATGTCTCAACCCATCACCCCCAGCGCCTTCCTGACCTGCTCCGCGCTGTCCTTCCAGTGGGCGGACGGCACGCCCGTCTTCGACGGGCTCTCCCTCAGCGTCGGGCGGGGCCGCAACGGTCTCGTCGGCACCAACGGGACCGGCAAGACCACCCTCATGCGGCTGCTGGCGGGCGAACTGCGGCCCTCCGCAGGATCGGTCACCGTCGGCGGCAGCCTCGCCCACCTGCCGCAGAACATCACCCTCGACACCGCCCTCCGTGTCGACCAGGCCCTCGGCATCGCCGAGCGCCGCGACGCGCTGCGCGCCATCGAGAACGGAGACGTACGCGAGGAGCACTTCGAGACCGTCGGCGAGGACTGGGACGTCGAGGAACGCGCGATCGCCACCCTCGGCTCACTCGGGCTCGGCGGCATCGACCTCGACCGCACCGTCGGCGAGATCTCCGGCGGCGAGACGGTCCTGCTGCGCCTGGCCGCGCTGCTCCTGGAGCGGCCCGACGTCCTGCTGCTGGACGAGCCGACGAACAACCTGGACCTGCCGGCCCGCCGCAGGCTCTACGAGGCCGTCGACTCCTGGCGCTCCGGCGTGCTGGTCGTGATCAGCCACGACCGCGAGCTGCTGGAGCGCGTCGACCGCATCGCCGAGCTGCGGTCCGGCTCGGTGAGCTGGTACGGGGGCGGCTGGTCCGCGTACCAGGAGGCGCTGGCCACCGAGCAGGAGGCGGCGGGCCGCACGCTGCGCGCCGCCGACGCCGACGTACGCCGGCAGAAGCGGGAGCTGGAGGAGGCGCAGATCAAGAGCGCCCGCCGCCAGCGCCAGGACAAGAAGCTCAACGCCCAGCGGAAGGCCTCCCGGATCGTGGCGGGCGGACTCAAACGGTCCGCGCAGGAGTCGGCGGGCAGGTCGCGGGTCCTGCACGAGGAGCGGCTGACCGAGGCACGCGAGCGCCGCGAGGAGGCGGCGGACGCGATCCGCGACGACGCCGAGATCAAGGTGAGCCTGCCCGCCACGGCCGTGCCCGCGGGCCGTACGGTCCTGACGCTGCGCGAGGTACGGCCCCGCTACGGGAAGCTGCGCGAGGGCACCCTCGACGTACGCGGGCCGGAACGGATCGCCCTCGTCGGACGCAACGGGTCCGGCAAGACGACCCTGCTGCGCACGCTGACCGGAGAGCTGGCGCCGCTGTCCGGCGAGGCCGGGACCTTCGTACCGCTGCGGTTCTTGCCGCAGCGTCTCGACGTGCTCGACCCGGAGCTGAGCATCGCGGCGAACGTCGCGCGCCTGGCGCCCGGCGTCACCGATCAGCACATCCGCTCGCAGCTCGCGCGCTTCCTCTTCAAGGGCGCACGGGCGGCGCAGCTCGCCGGCACGCTCTCGGGCGGCGAGCGGTTCCGCGCGGCCCTCGCCGCGATGATGCTCGCCGCGCCCGCCCCGCAACTGCTGATGCTGGACGAGCCGACGAACAGCCTCGACATCGCCAGCGTGCGGCAGTTGACGGGCGCGCTGGAGTCCTACGAAGGCGCGCTGCTGATCGCGAGCCACGACCTGCCGTTCCTCGAATCGGTGGGGATCACGCGCTGGCTGGTGGTCGGGGACGAACTGCGCGAGACGTCGAGGGACGAGGTGCGGGACGTGCTGGAGGCGTCGTCGGAAATGGCCGAGCCGCCGCAGGAGGACACGCTCTAAGCTCGGGGGCATGGCTGCTGAAGCTCATGTCACCGAGGACCAGGGGTCGGTACGGGCGGACGTCTGGATCTGGTCCGTACGGCTGACGAAGACCCGCTCCCAGGCGGCGTCCGCCTGCCGCGCGGGCCACGTCCGCGTCAACGGGGAGCGGGTGAAACCCGCGGCTCCGGTGAAGGTGGGCGACGAGATCCGGGTCCGGCACGCGGAGCGCGAACGGCTCGTCGTGCTCAAGCGGATCGTGCGGAAGCGGGTGGGCGCGCCGGTGGCCGTGCAGTGTTACGTGGACAACAGCCCGCCGCCCCCGCCGCGCGAGTTCGCCGGTCCGGTGGCTGTTCGCGAACGGGGCGCGGGCCGTCCGACGAAGCGCGAGCGGCGCGTACTGGACGAACTCCAGGGCCACTAGGGCCTGTTCGGGAGGTGCGGGCGCGGCGCGACCCCGCACCGCGCCGACCTCGGTAAGTCACGTTCCGTGTACGGAAAGTAAAAGCCCCTGTCGTGGGGAAGGTCATCTCCATGAACCACGACTGTGACCAGCACATGAGGCTCCGCCTCCCCCGCCATCCCCGCAGCGTCGGCCGTGCGCGGGAGGCCCTGACCGGGCTCATGGGGCTGTCGGGCGAGTTCGGTGAGACCGCGGCGCTGCTGCTGTCGGAACTGGTCACCAACGCGTTGCGGCACGGGTCGCCGCCGGGGCGGGAGATCGTGGTGACCGTCCGCAGGGCCGACGGGCTGCTCCGGATGGAGGTCGAGGACGCGGGGGACTCGGTGCCCCGGCCGCGTACGCCGGACCCCGTCGACGAGTGCGGGCGCGGGCTCGCGCTGGTCGTCGCGCTCGCCGACGACTGGGGGGTGGCGCCGAGGCAGGGGCCGGGGAAGCGGGTCTGGGTGACGCTGAAGACGCCGGACTACGGACTACTGAATGTGCCGCGTCGCCTCGACGGGCCGCGTTCGCCGGGCTGACGGCGCGGGGCGCGGCCGGTGGCGTTCTCACCGGCGCTGTGAGGTGATCGCCTGCGCCGCGCGCAGCTCCTGCCGCAGCGGGGCCAGCACGCCCTCCTCGTCGGACGCCGACCACTCCTCGCGCACGTCCACCAGGACCACACTGGAGCGCACCCGCGCCGCCAGCTCCCGCAACTGCTTCTCCGCGTCCGCGATCTCGGCCGCGCCGGGCGGCGCCGCCCCGTGGTTGACGCGTACCCGCGCCGCCGTCGTCGCGTCGATGATCCGCTCCAGCGCCACGACCAGCGGCCACCAGGCGGCGGCACGTCTGCCGGTCGGCGGCGGCTCCGTGAGCGCGCGCTGGAACTCCGTCCGTACGACGGACAGATCGCGGTAGATGACGCGTCTGCGCCGCACCCGCTCGGCCTGGTTCGCCGCCGTCTCCGCCTCCGTACGGCCGGTGGTCGGGCCGAACGCGTACGCCAGGTAGTCCGCCGTGTCCTCCACGGCGTCCGCGAGCCGGTCGCCGATCCGGGTGTGCCAGCTCTCCGGCCAGAGCAGATAGCCCGCGACCAGCGCGATCGCGCAGCCGATGAGACTGTCCACGAGACGCGGCACGACCAGCGCGAACCCCTCGTGGTTGAGCACGTCGGAGACCAGCAGGATCACCGGTGTGATGGCCGCCGTCTGGAAGCCGTAACTCTTCGCCGAGACCGCCGGGATGAACGCGGCGAGCACCACCATCACCGGCACGTCCCACCAGCCGCGCGGCACGTGCCCCAGGACGGCCGCGGCCACCACGAGACCGGCCGCCGTGCCGAGAGCGCGCAGGACGCCGCGCGAGAAGACCGAGCCGAAATCCGGCTTGAGGACGAAGGTGACGGTGAGCGCGACCCAGTACGAGCGCGGCACGTCGATCACCGACACCAGGGACTGGGCGAGACCGATGCAGAGCGCGAGGCGCAGCCCGTAGCGCCAGGACGACTCGCTGAACAGCATGTCCCGCCCGGCGCGGCGGATCCGGACGCCGAGGGCGGCGGGGCGGCCGAGGCGGTCGTCCACGTTGTACGGGTCGGGGTCGGGCTTGTGCACGACGGACGCGGCGTGCCGCAGCGCGGCGTCGACGGCGCGCTCCGAGGGCGTCCCGGGCGGCGGCAGGTCGAGGTCGGCGCCGCCGAGGCGGCCCTCCTCGACCGCCCGCGCCAACTCCCTGACGGCGGCCGGGATCTCGTCGGGCAGCGGGCGGCGTCGCAGATGGGCGGCGGGCGCGGCCTCGACGAGCGGGATGAGCACGTTGAGCTGCGAGAGCAGCCGTACGAGCGGGCCGCGTCTGCCGTTGTCGCGGGCGCGGCGGGCGAGGACGAGGTCGTACGCCTCGTTCAGCGCCGCGGTGACGGCCTGCCGCTTCCCGTCGTAATCCCCGTCGGTGTCCTGCCGGCCCGCCGACTCCAGCAGGTCGGCCGAGGCGCGGTACGCGTCGGCGACGGCGGTGCGCTCCGCGACACGGCCGCGGAAGGGCCAGCCGAGCAGGGACAGGGCGAGCACGAAGAGACCGCCGCAGGAGAGCAGCAGCGGGGCCACCCACCAGGGCTCGGGCATCTGGAGACCGGCGCCGACGACCGCGTTGAGGAGCAGCAGCAGCCCGGAGACCGAGGCCACCGCGCCGATCGAGGAGATCATCCCGGAGACGAGCGCGACGAGTGTCAGCGCGACGACGGCGAGCCAGCCGTGGCCGAAGACGAGCGTGCCGAGGGTGACGCCGATCGCGCCGAAGAGCTGGGGAATCGCGATGGTCAGTATCCGCAGCCGGTAGGCGCCGGCGGTGTCGCTGATCACCCCGGACAGCGCGCCCATGGCGGCGAGGGCGCCGTACGTGGGCCGGCCGACGGCGAGTCCCACGGCGAGCGGTGCGGCCAGCGCGACGGAGGCGCGGACGACGGCCGCCCAGGGGACGGGGGCGGGCTTCGGCCGCAGACCGCTGAGCAGCCACTCCGGTGGCGTGAGCCGGACGGTGGGCCGGGTGGTGGGCCGGTCGGGACGGGGAGAGATCACGGTGGCCACAGTGACGTATGGGGGGCCGGGCTGTCAGCCCCGGGCGGGGTGGAGCGGGACGGGCGCGGCGGTCCGAGTTGCCGGGGGCTGTCGGCGGGTGTGCTCTGGAAGAAGGACGAGCGGGAGGAGTTCTCTGCCATGGCCACACAGGCACCGACGTCCACGCACGGGACCACGTCCGGGCCCCGGCACGCGCGTCCGTCGCGCTTCTCGGGGCACTTCCCGGGACGGTCCTCGGGGCGTTCCCCGGGGCCCGGGAGGCGCCGTATCCCCCTGCACACCGTGGCGGTGCCGATCTCGCTCGGCATCCTGTACGGCATCTGGGCCCCGTTCATCCAGCGCCACGGCAGCCCGCTCAACGCCCTCCAGATCACCCTCGGCGTGGTCTCGGGCCTCGCGGTCGCCGTGCTCGTCTTCGCACTGATGCGGCTTCCGAAGACGATGCCCCCCGAGCTGCGGGCGATGGCCTTCGGTGTGGTGGCGGGCGTCTCCGTGGGGTTCCTGCACAGCCTCACCTACGCGAGCGTGCTCCGGTCGTCCGGCATCGGGCTGACGGTGGGGGTGGCGAGCGCGGTGGCGACCTTCTACTACTTCCACACGCGCGAGGACTGAGCCGGCCGCCGGACCTCCGGTGAGCTGACGCCCGGACCACGCAGACCGCGTCCGACCTGCCCTTTCCGTATCCCGCGCGCCCGCCAGATCTGATCTGGCGGGCGCGCGGTCACGTCTAGCGCCTTCTGGGTGAGGGGGAGCGACGGCGGACGAGGGAGGGAGGCGGCCCGGATGCGACAGCACTGCGGGAGCGGCACGGCGGCGGCGCCGCTGCGCGTCGCGGTCATCATCGGCAGCACCCGCGAGGGCCGTCTCGGTGAGGCGGTCGGGCGGTGGTTCGTCGAGCGGGCCGCCAAGCGGGACGAGCTGGAGCTGTCGGTCGTCGACCTCGCCGCGTTCGACTTCCCCGCGCGCTATCCCGACCTGCCCACGGGGCCGATGGCGGAGTTCACGGCCGAGGTCGACCGCGCGGAGGCGTTCGTGGTGGTGACACCGGAGTACAACCGCTCGTTCCCCGCCTCCCTCAAGCAGGCCGTCGACTTCGCCTACGACGAGTGGCAAACGAAGCCGGTCGCTTTCGTCAGCTACGGCCACGGGTCCGGCGGGCTGTACGCGGTGGAGGGGCTGCGCACGGTCTTCACGGAGCTGCACACGGTCACCCTGCGCAACGGGGTGTCGATCAACCTCTTCGACTGCGGCGACGACGTCCTCGACGTCGACGCGGCGGCGGAGGAGCACAGGGACCGGGCGGCGAGCGTGCTGCTCGACCAGCTCGCGTGGTGGGGCCTGGCGCTGCGCGAGGCGCGGGCGGCCCGCCCGTACATCTGCTGATGAGTTTTTGGCACCGGCGGAGTCATAGGACAGAACCCGCCGAAGACGATCCAGAACCACGTACTCGTACCACGTACTCGTACGACGTACACGAACGACGACAGACGAAGGACTGACGATGAGTAAAGACGACCTCGCGATCGAGACCACGGGGCTGGTGAAAGTCTTCGGCTCGAACCGCGCCGTGGACGGAGTCGATCTCGCCGTGCCGACGGGCATGGTCTACGGAGTACTCGGCCCGAACGGCGCGGGGAAGACCACCGTCGTACGGATGCTCGCCACGCTGCTTCGCCCCGACGGCGGCGAGGCCCGCATCTTCGGCAAGGACGTGGTGAGGGACGCCGAGGCGGTCCGCGGCCGGGTCGCGCTGACCGGGCAGTACGCGTCGGTGGACGAGGACCTGACCGGTTCGGAGAACCTGATCCTGCTCGGCAGGCTCCTCGGGCACACCAAGCCCGACGCGCGCGACCGCGCGGGGCAGTTGCTGAACGCGTTCGGTCTTGACGAGGCGGCGGGTCGGCAGGTCAAGAACTACTCGGGCGGTATGCGGCGCCGTATCGACATCGCCGCCTCCATCCTGAACACCCCTGACCTGCTCTTCCTGGACGAGCCGACGACCGGCCTCGACCCGCGCAGCCGTAACCAGGTGTGGGACATCGTGCGGGCCGTTGTCTCGCAGGGGACGACGGTGCTGCTGACGACGCAGTATCTGGACGAGGCCGACCAGCTGGCGTCCCGTATCGCCGTGATCGACCAGGGCAAGGTCATCGCCGAGGGCACGAAGGGCGACCTGAAGGCGTCGGTCGGTTCCGGCGCCGTCCATCTGCGGCTGCGCGACGCGGCCCAGCGGCCGGACGCCCGGCGGGTGCTGGCCGCCGCACTGCGCGCGGACATCGTGCTGGACGCGGACCCGCTCGCCCTCACCGCCACCATCAGCGGGGGCGGCACCGAACAGGGCGCGGCCGAGCAGGCCGGGCGCGCGCTCGCCGAGCTGGCCCACGAGGGGATCGTCGTGGACAACTTCTCCCTCGGTCAGCCCAGCCTGGACGAGGTCTTCCTCGCTCTCACCGACAAGAAGAAGCCGTCGGACGACGCGTCGCGTGCGTCGTTCGGCAAGAGCACCGATGTGAAGGAGGGGGCAGCGGCATGACGACCGTAGCCACGAAGACCCAGGACCTCGACGACCTCGAACTCACCACGCCCACGGCGGACGACCTCGCCGCGCTGCTCGTGAACAAGGAACGGCCGCCGAGGCCCAGCGCGCTCTCCGCGTCGATGACCTTCGGCTGGCGGGCGATGCTGAAGATCAAGCACGTGCCCGAGCAGCTCTTCGACGTGACCGTCTTCCCGGTCATGATGGTGCTGATGTACGCGTATCTGTTCGGTGGTGCGCTGGCGGGGTCGGTCTCCGCGTACATCCAGTTCCTGCTGCCCGGCGTCATGGTGATGAGCGTCGTGATGATCACGATGTACTCGGGCGTCGCGGTCAACACCGACATAGCCAAGGGCGTCTTCGACCGGTTCCGCACGCTCCCGATCTGGCGCCCGGCCCCGATGGTCGGCTATCTGCTCGGTGACGTGATGCGCTACATGATCGCCGCGATAGTGATCCTGGGCGTGGGCCTGGCCATCGGCTACCGGCCCGACGGCGGTGTGCTCGGCATCGCGGCGGGAGTGCTGCTGCTGCTCGTCTTCTCCTTCTCGTTCTCGTGGATCTGGACGATGCTCGGCCTGATGCTGCGCACCGAGAAGTCGGTGATGGGCGTCAGCATGATGGTGATCATGCCGCTGACGTTCCTGAGCAACGTCTTCGTCGACCCGAAGACGATGCCGGGCTGGCTCCAGGCATTCGTCAACAACAGCCCCGTCTCCGAACTCGCCAGCGCGGTGCGTGAGTTGATGGCGGGCAACTGGCCGGCCCACGACATCGCGGTGACGCTCGGCTGGTCGGTCGGACTGGTGCTCGTCTTCGGCACCTGGACGATGCGGCTCTACAACCGCAAGTGAGGGCATGAATCCAAAGGCCGGTGGCCCGCGACTCCCCGGGGGAGAGCCGCGGGCCACCGGTGTGTGTTGACCTTGCCCGAGGGGGAGGCCCCAGCATCGGCGGTGGGGCTCACAGGCGCCAGGTGAGGGTGGCGGAGGTGTCGTCCTCCGTGCCGTCGGGGCGGTAGGCGCAGGTCGCGCCCGTGGTTACCGACTTCCGCAGATGCGCGGCCAGTTCGGGGTGGAGGGCGTCGAGCTTGCGCAGGGTGTCGCGGATGCGGGCCGTGACCGTCTTGCGGGCCCGCTCGGCCTCGTCGCCCAGGCGGCGGGTGCGCCCGCCGAGTCCCGCGGCGGTGCGGAGTTCGTCGAGGAGGGCCTGGCGCTCCCTGTCGTACGCGGCGGCCCGCGCGTCGTCGCCGCGTTCACCCGCGCGGTCGATCTCCTGGTCCAACTGGTCGAGCCGCCGGCGGTACTCCGCCTTGGCCCGTTCGTCCAGCACCGGGTCGCCGCCCAAGGCGTGCGCCGCCGCGGCCGTCTCCCCGCCGTCGGGGGAGAGGAGGCGGACCGCGGGGAAGTCCGTGCCGGGGTGCGAGACCAGGGTGTGCAGATCGCGCAGCCCCTTGGCGTCGGGCACATGGACCGCCCGCCCTTCGAAGGCGAGCGCCCAGACGGCCCCGTCCCGTCTGAACTCCGCTCCGGACGGGGCCGGTCGAGCGGCGGCGGCGCGGGCGCTCCCGTCCGGGCCGGCCTCCGCCTCCGTACGGCCTCCGTCCGGTCTGCCCGGCCCCCTCGGGCCCGCGCCGTCCCCCCAGGGGCCTCTCACCCACGGCCCCCGCCGGGTGTCCGGGGCGGGCGGGTCCGGTGACCCGGCCGAGCCGGGCTCGTCCGCCGCCACCTCCACCCCCGGGGCGCGCCTCTCCAGATGCCGCAGGCCCATCGTCCGCGCCGCCGGCGCCGCCCGCGTGCGCAGAGCCGCCTCCGCGGCGGCGTCCCCGGTCCCGCCGCGCGCCCGCAGGGCGTCGGCCAGCGCCAGGCCCGCCCGCAGGGACCACGGTTTCGCCTGGAGACGGTCGGCGGAGTCACGCGCGGCGGTGAAGGAGGCCACCGCCGCGTCCCAGCGCTCCTCCGCCGCGTCCAGCAGACCGAGCCAGAAGTCGACGGGCCCGCTGATGTCGCAGCCGTACAGCGCGACGAGCCATCGGCCGCTGTGCGCGCCGAGCGCGCCCCTGGCCTCGGCGATCAGCGCGGGATCGCCCGACGCGGCGGCGGTGTGCGCCAGGAGCCGGAACCGCAGCGGTGCGAAGACCCGCGAGACGGGCTCCGGCCGGTCCGACACCTCCCGGAGAAGCCGCAGCGCCCGCGCCGTGTCGCCGCGCTCGATCGCCGAGATCCCGTCGAGCAGCAGCGGGTAGAAGTAGTCCACCCCGTCGAGGCCGCGCGTGACGGCGTCGGCCTCGTCGTAGCGGCCCCGCGTCATGTGCAGGGCCCAGCGCAGATGGGAGGTGAGATATCCGTACGCCGCCTGGTCGGGCACGGCTTCGAGCGTGTCCGTGTACCACTTCTCCGCCTGGTCGAAGTCGCCGTTGAGCGCGGCGACGATGCCCAGGTCGAGGGTCTTTCCCAGCTCGTACCTGCGCTTGCCCGTGCGCTCGGCCACTCCCGCGTACGTACGCAACTGGTTCAGATAGCGCGGGTCGCCCATCTCCAGGAGGGTCACCCAGCGCATCGCCGCGGCGTGGACCTCCATGTCCAGATTCTGGGTGCGGCGGGCGACGGTCGACATCTCGGTGGTGAGAGCGAGCCGCTCGTCGGACGTCCCGAGGCCCCAGATGGTGTCGTGCCGTGCCCAGAGGGAGAAGGCGAGCGCCTCGTCGTCGTCGTCCCGCCGGGCGAGGTCCGTGGCGCGGACGGCGAGGTCCTGCGCGATCCGCTCCATCTCGTTGCTGCCGGGGCCGCCTCTCCCGCCGCTCCTGGCGGAACCGTCCCTCTCTTCCTCCCCGAACACCGCGCGGTACGCCTCGTGCAGCAGCTCCCCCGCCTGCGAGCCGTGGCCGGGCATGTCCTGCTGCTGATGGAGGGTGAGCGCGACCCGCGTGAGCAGCTCGGGATCGCCCAGCTCGCGCGCCGGTGTCACCGCGCGGTCGAAATACCGCCGGGCCTCCTCCTCCATGCCGTGGTGCCGCAGCTCGCCCGCGAGGTCGAGCGAGATGAGGACGGCGCGGCGCGGATCGCCCTCGCCGGGCGTCTCCGCCACCTCCAGGGCACGCCGGAAGTGACCGACGGCCTCGTCGACCGCGAGCCTGCTCGACGCGTCGCGCGCGGCCGCGAGCAGCAGATCGATGCGGTGGCCGCGGTCCACCGTCCCGCCCGCGAGATGGGCGTGCCGGGCCAGATCCGCGGGGACGATCTTCTCGCTCAGTGCCGGGGCGGTGTCCAGGGCGCGCACGACCGCGCCGTGCAGACGGGCTGCGTCGGCCTCTTCCAGAAATTCGTAGAGCGTCTCGCGGACGAGGTCGTGGGCGAAGGCGAACCGGCCGCCCCCGCGCGTCACCACGAGCCGGGCCGACACGGCCCGGTCCAGCAGCCGGTCCACGTGCGGCACGGGAGCGGACGTGGCGGCGGCGAGCACCTGGCGGTGGAACTCCCGGCCCAGCACGCTCGCCGTGACCAGCAGGTCGCCGACCGGCTTCGGCAGCATCGACAGCCGTCGCCGCACGGCCTCGCGCACGCCGGGCGCGATCGTGCTGACAGAGCTGCCGCCGTGCCAGAGACGGGCGGTCTGCTCGACGAAGAACGGATTGCCGCCCGTACGGCTGTGCACCTCGTCCACCAGCGCGGGCTCCGGCTCCCGCCCGGTCGTGAGCGCGAGGAGCGCGCCCACGTCGTCCCTGTCGAGCCCGGTCAGCGTCACCGCGGTGGTGGCTCGGGCGACGAGGGGAAGGATGAGCTGCTGGAGCGGATGGCCGGGCGCCTCCACCTCCACGTCGCGATACGTCCCGATGAGCAGCAGCCGCTCGAACCAGGCGTGCTGGGCGGCGAATTCGAGGAGGCTGAGCGACGCGGTGTCCGCCCAGTGCAGGTCGTCCAGGACGACGACGACCGGCCGGTCCTGGGAGACGGTGACGAGGGCGGTCGTCACCGCGTCGTACACGGAGAAGGCGTCCTTGGCCTCGTCGTCCCCCGCGGCCTCGCCGAGCAGCACCGCGAGCCGTCCGCCCGCCGCCTCCTCGGCCTTCGCCCACTCCTGCTCACGGAGGCCGCGCCGCATCCCGCGCACGACCTGCACCCACGGCCAGTACCCCGGAGCGCTGCCCTCCCAGCACGAGCCGCCGAGCACCAGGGCCCCGCGCTGCCGCGCCTCCAGCGCGACGGCGGTGACGAGCGTGGTCTTGCCGATGCCCGCCTCGCCCGCGACCAGCACGAGACCCCCGTGGCTGTCCGTCGCACGGCCGATCTCCGCGCGGAGGACGCCTGCGGGGTGGTCACGCCCGATCAGTGCAGGGGTCATGACCAAAACCATAGAAGGCACCACTGACAATCGGCATACGAAATCTTGCCGACGGACAGACGTGCAGGTGGCAGGGCCGGGGTACGATCCACGCCCGCCGACGCGGGCCCCGCCCTGCGGGCGGACGGCGCTACATTCCGGAGACACGCCCTAAAACACGTCTCGCGGATCCCGTGCCTCCCGCGGACCGGGCGCGGAGCCGCCGTACCGCGCCAGCATCCCGCCCGTCGCCGCCGGGCCGGCCGCGAAGACGTACGCCTCGCTGTCGTCGAGCCTGTGCCCCGTTGCCGCGTCGACGATCACCGGCTCGACCTCCTCGCCGGTCTCCGCGTCGACGAGGATCATGGTCCGGTCCTCTGTCGGCAGGCGCGAGTTGCCCCATGCGGCGAGACTGACGAGTACCGGGCGAAGCGAGCGGCCGAGGTCCGTGAGGACGTACTCGTGGCGCGTCGGCCCCTGTTGGTACGGGCGGCGCTCCAACAACCCGTCGGCGACCGAGGAAAGCCGGGGACGGATCGTGGAAGAGTCACTGGACGGCAGGCGTGCGCTGGTCACCGGCGGTACGAAGGGGGCCGGCGCCGCCATCGCCGCGCGGCTCGCGCGGGCCGGTGCCACCGTGCTGGTGACCGCGCGCCACCGTCCTGAAGAGGTCGAGCCGCAGCGGTTCATCGGCGCGGACATCACCACACCCGACGGCGCCCGCACGATCGTCTCCGAAGCGCTCGACCGGGTCGGCGGGATCGACATCCTGGTCAGCAACTTCGGCGGCTCCCACGCCCCGTCCGGCGGCTTCGCCGCCCTGGACGACGCGGCGTGGGACACCGAACTCAACAGCAACCTGCTGGCCGCCGTACGGCTGGACCGCGGCCTGCTGCCGGGCATGATCGCGGCAGGCAAGGGCGCGATCGTGCACGTCACCTCCATCCAGCACCGGATGCCTCTGTACGAGGCGACGCTCGGCTACGCGGCGGCGAAGGCGGCGCTCGCGACGTACAGCAAGGGCCTGGCCAACGAGGTCGCCCCGCACGGCGTCCGCGTCAACACCGTCTCGCCGGGCTTCATCAGGACCACGGCCGCGGAGGCGCTCGTCGAGCGCATTGCGGCGGGCGCGGGCATCGACACCGACGCGGCGCTCCGTCGGCTCATGGACTCGCTCGGCGGGATCCCGCTGGGGCGGCCGTCAGAGCCCGAGGAGGTCGCCGAGCTGGTCGCCTTCCTCGTCTCGGACCGCGCGTCGTCCATCGTCGGCGCCGAGCACGTCATCGACGGCGGGACGATCCCGACCGCCGCCTGACCGCCCCCACCACTCCCACCTCCCAAGGAGCACACCATGAGCGTCAACGGCCCGGCACCCGCACTCCCCGATGTGGTCAACCGCTATCTGACCGCCCACCAGATCCGCGACAAGGAGTCCGCGCTCGCGACCTTCCACGAAGGCGCGACCGTCACGGACGACGGCTCGACGTACACCGGCAGGGCCGCGATCGGGCAGTGGCTCGGCAAGGCGGCGAGCGAGTACACGTACACCACCGAACTCCTCGGTGCCGAGAGCCCGGACGAGAACCACCACGTCGTCACCAACCGTCTGGAGGGCGACTTCCCCGGCGGGCGCGTCGACCTCCGTTTCCGGTTCACGCTGCGCGCCGGGCTGATCGAGGACCTGACCATCGCGCCGTGATCGAGGCGACCCGCCCTCCCCCGCGATGGCAGACTCCGGCGTCGACTCGACTCCCTACGCCACGTTCCTCAGGAGACTCCCGTGCCCGACCTGACCACCGACCGTCTCGTCCTGCGTTCCTGGCCCGCCGAGGATGTCGCCGCCGTCGTCGCCGGTGAGAGCGGGTTTCCGCACTGGGCCGAGGACTTCCCCGCCGAAGGCGACCGCGTCATCGCCGGATTCATCGCCGAACACCCCGGCACCCTCGGTCCCTACGGCCAGCGCCAGATCATCGAGCGCGCGACCGGCCTGGTGGTCGGGGCGGTCGGCCTCTTCCCGCCGTCGGACGGCACGATCGAGTTCGGCTACGGGATCGTCCCCTCCCGCAGGGGCCGGGGCTACGCCTCCGAGGCCGCCCACGCCATCGCCGCGTTCGCCCTGACGGCGCCGGACATCCACACGGTCGGCGCGAAGGTGGAACTGTCGAACCCGGCCTCGGCACGCGTACTGGAGAAGGCGGGACTCACCCGGGTGAGCGCCGACGCCGAATTGGCCCTTTTCCAGGCCACGGCGCCACTGCCGGAGCCGTCGCCGCAGTCCCGGCCGTCCACGCAGCCCGCCCCGTAGTAAGCAGTACGCAGTGCACGCACACACGGGAGTTGAGGGCTCATGGCGGACGACCACGGTCAGCGGCCGATGACCGACGACGAGATCGGGGCCGCCGCGCTCGGGGCCGCCCAGCGGGTCGACGGGCAGGTGACGCTGAGGGAGTACGACCCCCGGTGGCCGGGGGTCTACCGGCGCGAGGCCGTGTCGATCGGCGCGCGGCTCGCCGACGAGGGCGGCGCGTCCGGGCACCGGATCGAGCACGTCGGCTCCACCTCGGTGCCCGGTCTTCCCGCGAAGCCCGTCATCGACATGCTGCTGATCGTCGACGACCCCGGCGACGAGGACGGTTAGGTGCCCGCCCTGACCGCCGCCGGCTACGCGGTCGCCGTCCGGGAGCCCGAGTGGTACGAGCACCGGGTGCTCCGGAAGCGGGACCTCGACCCCTCGGCCGGCTCGGCCAACCTGCATGTCCTGCCCGCCGGTTGCCCCGAGGTCGACCGCATGCTGCTCTTCCGGGACCGGCTGCGCACGCATACCGGCGACCGTGAGCTGTACGCGAGGACGAAGCGGGGACCGGCGCGGCAGGAGTGGAAGTACATGCAGAACTACGCCGACGCCAAGACCGAGGTGGTCGAGGAGATCCTGGCCCGCGCCAGGAGCGCGGGCTGAGACCCGCTCAGTCCCAGCGGTCCTCGTTGAGGAAACGGGCCACAGCGCGCCAGGAGTTGGGGCCCATCACCCCGTCCACCGGCCCGGTGTACCCGTAACCGCCCGCGAGCCGCTGGAGCGCGGCGTACGTCTGCTGACCGGGTGCGCCGTCGATGGGGCCGGCGTAGCCGTGGTGGTCGCGCAGGTTGCGTTGCAGCGCCGCGTACGTCCGGGTGCCCGGCGCGCCGTCGACGGGGCCCGTGTAACCCGACTCGATCGAGAGCCACTTCTGGGCCCGCTGCCAGAACACCGTGCCCGGCACACCGTCCTGCTCCGTCGAGGTCTTCGGCAGCCCGGTGCCGCCACCGCCGTTCCCCAGGAAGGTGAGCGGATTGATGCGCACGCCGTTCGGGTCGATCATGTGCCAGTGCACGTGCGGGCCGGTGGACGAGCCCGAGCCGGGCGCACCGGGCGCGCCGCCGGAGAGCCCGACGATGCCGCCCGCGGCGACCGAGGCGCCGTTGCCGAGCAGGAACTGGGACAGGTGCATGTACTGCGTGCGGTAGCCGTTGGGGTGGGTGATGGTCACGGTGTGGCCGCCGGTCCCGTTTTCCGGGATGTTGGTGACCGTCCCGCCGCCGGCCGCCGGGAGCTGCGTTCCGACGCCCATGCCGTAGTCGAGACCGCCCAGCGAGCCGCGGTCGATGTGCTCCTGCCAGGTGCCGGTGATCGCGTAACCGCTGAACGGGTTGTGGAAGTTGTCGCGCGGCGCCCGTTCGGCGCCGCTGTCGGCGTACGCCGGTGTACCGGTGGTGGCGACGAGGCCGATGCCGAGCGCGCCGACGCCGAGTGCGCCGGCGGATCCGCGCAGCAGGGCGCGGCGGCTGAGGTGGGGCTCACACATGAGGACTCCTGTGGGGGGAGGAGTGGACCGGACGACGTCCGAACGTAGGGGATTTCAGGCGCGGTTGGTATGGCAGCTTCTGATAAAAGCTGAGGCCGGCTCGGCGGTGTTACCTCCGGGGTAATCGCCATCGTCCGGACGTCCCGGTCAGGATGTGGTCGCACGCCGCGCCGGCAGGGCGCGGGGCAGGTGAGGGGTGGGTAGGCATGTCGGTGGAAGCGAGTGCGCGGACGCGTCAGGTCGTTCAGGAACTGCTGCGCCGGATCGGGGCCGGGGACCCGGACCGGATCGGCGAGCTGTACGCGGAAGAGGTCGACTGGGGGCTGGACTGGCCGGAGGCCGAGCACGGGCGGGCCGCGACGCCCTGGATCCGGCGGCGGAGCAGCCGCGCCGACGCGGTGGCCAACTACCGCGAGATCGCCGAGCACCATGTGCCCGGCGAGGTCGGTACCGAGATCGAGCGGATCCTGGTCGACGGGAACGACGCCGTCGTGACGGGCGAGATACGGCAGACGGCCCGGTCCACCGGACGCGCGTACCGGGCCCGGTTCGCCCTGCACCTCACCGTCGAGAACGGTCTCGTCACCCGTAACCACGTCTACGAGGACAGCCTCGCGGTGGCCCAGGCGTTCGACGGGGCGGCCGTGGGGCCGGGCGACTGACGGCCCGCCCACCTCCCGTCCCCCCGACTTCCTCTCAACAGTTATCCGCAACTCTGTTGAAAATACCTCCCTGGCCAGGCCTTGTACGGAAAGGGAGCGTTCAGCGAGAGTTCATCCCGCGACGCCCCACACACCCCCCAGCCACGTCGCCGGACAAGCGCCCACCCACGAACGCGCGGCAACAGGCCCTGTTCCCCGAAGGCTTGGCACGCCGCTGTTCGGCGCTGCTCCGATACGAGAGGAAGCACCGTGCAGGTTTCCCGGAAATACCTCGTCGCCGCCGTCACCGGCGTCCTGCTCTCGGCCTCCGCCGTCACCGGCGCGCAGGCAGCCGACCCGTACGGCGCGGGTCAGGCGCCGCGGTACCAGCCCGAGATGGTCTCGGCGCTCGCCGAGACCCTCGGTACCACCGAGCGGGAGGCCGTAGAGCGGCTCGACCGCGAAGCCGCGCAGCAGCGCGAGTTGGCCGCCGTGAAGAAGCAGGGCATCAAGACGGACGGCGCCTTCTTCACCGAGTCGGGGACGCTGACGGTGAACGCGCCGGACGCGAGATCCGCGGCCCGGGTGGCGGACGCGGGCCTCGTCGCCCGCGTTCCCGAGCACGGCAAGTCGGCGCTGGACCGGATAAAGGCGGAGCTGGACGCGAAGGCCGTCGAGCGGGCCCCCGCCGGTGTCTCGTCGTGGTCGGTCGACCTCGCGTCCGACACCGTCACGGTGGAGGTGAGCAGCGACAGCGGTACCGCCGCCCGTTCGTTCATCGAGGCCGCGGGCAAGCACGGCGACGCCGTCCGCGTCGTCCGCGGCCAGGAGCGGCTGGAGACCCAGGCGGTGGTGCCCCCGGGCAGCCGTATGACGTTCAACGGCTACATCTGCTCGGTCGGGTTCGGGGCGCGTGACGCCGCGGGCAAGCAGTACCTGGTCACCGCCGGGCACTGCATCGAGGAACTGCCCGACCTCGCCTACAACAACGTCAAGTTCGCCAAGGGCACCGACTCGCGCTTCGCCGTCGGCACGCGCAGCGTGGACATGGGCATAGCGGCGGTCGACGCCGAGGACTCGATAGGCACGCAGGTCACCACGCACGGCCAGGCGGGGAACGTCGCGGTCCGCGGCGGTACGCGCGCGGCGACGGGCGCGGCGATGTGCAAGTCCGGCCAGACCACCGGCTGGACCTGCGGCACCGTGCGCTCGTACAACGTCACCGTCACGTACACCGACGCCAACGGCGGCCCCGACACGGTCGTCACGGGCCTCGGCAGCTCCACCGTCTGCACCGAGGGCGGCGACAGCGGTGGCGCCTACATCTCCGGCAACCAGGCGCAGGGCATGACCTCCGGCGGCCCGATCGGCCAGAACTGCGGCGGCGTGAACACCACCGGCTCCTCGTACTTCCAGCCGCTGACCGACGCGCTCTCGCACTACAAGCTGACCCTCAACACCAACTGAACAGGTTTTCGTCTCTCCGATGCCCCCGGAGAGACGGCGGCGGAGCCGCCCACCCTTACCGGTGGGCGGCTTTCGTCGTCCGCATACCATCGACGCAGAGAACGGGGTCCGGCCGTCCGGGACTCCTCTTCGATCGGAGCTGCTGCCATGACCGACACGGAAACGGGCATGGGCGGGGCCACGGGCGCGGGAGTGGACCCGGACGTCGCCGGGGACGCGGAAGTGACGTTCGCCGATGTCTTCCGGGAGGCCCTGCGCCGCCGCGGTCTCTCGCTGGAGCGCGTACGCGACCGGCTCGAAGCACAGGGAATCGGCGTCAGCCTCGCCACCCTCAGTTACTGGCAGCGCGGGCGCAGCCAGCCCGAACGCGCCAGGTCCCTGCGCGCCGTCGACGCGCTGGAGGACATCCTCGCCCTGCCCGCCGGCGCCCTCCGCTCTCTCCTGCGCCCCGGCCGGCCGCGCGGCCGTACGGCGTCGGACCTGCTCGATCTCTCCGCCTCGCACCGCGTCTTCGGTGAGAACTCCGACGTGGAACAGGCCCTCGGCGCGGACTTCGCGCGCTTCAACGAGGACGTCACCTCCCTGGTCATCCACGAGACCGTCCATCTCGACGCCGAGCGCCGCATACGGCAGATGTCGGTGAACCAGGTGCTGCGCGCCACCCGCGACGGCGCGAGCCGGCTGACCGCCGTGCATGTCATCGACGACCCGGCGACGGAGTCGGTCGACGTCGCCGTACGCTGCGGCAGGCTCGGCCGGGTGGAGTTCCTGCCGGAGCGGCGGAGCATCGTGACGGAGATCCTGTTCGGCGGTGAAATGGCCAAGAACGAGACGGTGGTGGCCGACTACACGATCTCGCTCTCCCCGAGCCGCGAGGTCTCGACGTACCACGAGCGCCGCACGCGGGTGAGCCTGCGGGAGTACCTGCTGCACGTGTACTTCGACCCCGACGCGCTGCCGGTGAGCTGCCACCGCTACTACCGCGAACGGATCGGCGCGGAGAAGACGAGCAGCAGGCAGATCGCGCTGGACGTCTCGCACACGGCGCACATGCTGCCGCCGAAGTGCCCGGCGGGGATACACGGCATGTCGTGGGAGTGGCCCGCCTGACCTTCGCGCCCGACGCCCGCGCGCCCGACGCCCGCGGTCCGACGCGCGCGCGCCCGCGCGCCCGCGGTCCGACGCCCGCGCACCCGACGCCCGCGCACCCGACGCCCGCGCGCCCGACGCCCGCGCGCCCGACGCCCGCGCGCCCGACGCCTGCGCGCCCGCGGTCCGGCGCCCGACGGGATGTCAGACCCCGGCGCTAGGGTTTTTCGCATGACCGAAGCGGCCGTGACCACGACCACGAGCGTCGCCGATCTGCGGGACTGGCGACGGCTGTTGAAGGTGATCGTCTGGGACGGGTACAACCGGCCCAAGGACGAGGCCGCGTTCGCCAAGCTGATGGAGATCACCCAGGAGTGGACGCTGGCCGGGCGGCCGGTGGAGGGCCTGCGCGCGCAGATCGCGCTCCAGAACCCGCCGTACCACCTGGGCAGAAAGCTCCGGGTCAGCAGGAACAACGTGGCGCGGGCCAGCCGCTTCACGGTCAGCTACGAGGTGCGGCCCGAGGACATCCCGGCGAACGAATGGCTCATCGCGGCGTACGGCGATGTGGCCGAGACCGTCCTCGAATGGTGGAAGAACGACATCGACGACGAGGCCCGTGACTGGATCACCAAGCGGACGCTGGAGCGGCTGATCAAACTGCATCTGGCGGGCCAGCCGCTGATGTTGGGCCTGATCCATCTGGGCGAGGGCGAGTTCACGCCGGTGCCGCTGACCGGACTCGAAGCCAGGCTGGCCGGGATCGGGCAGGAAGTGGCGCTCGGCTTTCGGGAGTTGGTTCGGGACGTCGACCTCTGGGAGAAGCGTCTCGCCGTCGCGTCGGAGGTCTCCTCGGAGGGGACGAACGACACCGACGTGGTGCACCGGGTGCTCGCCAACGCCGAACTGTCCCAGCTCAAGCGGCACGGCGAGGTCGTGGCACGGCTGCTGCGCCACATGCCGCCGAAGCTGCGCGCCACCCATCTCGTCGGGCAGACGCCGGCCCGGCAGAGCTACTGGGTGGGCGTGCTCGCCCGGATGAAGGAGCTCGCGGCGTCCTCCTGAGACGCGTGTCCGCCCTTTCGGACCGCCGCCCCACCGCAGCCACGTCGCCCGAACGCCCGAGAGAGTCCCAGATGCGCCACGCCGAACACACCGTCGTATCCGCCGCCTACGCCCTGGTCGACCGGGAACTGACCCGCGCGCTGATGCCGCGCATCCGGGAGGAGACGGTCAGGCTGCTGGACAGCCGCGTCCCGTTGCCGCCGTCCCTGCTGGAGGAGTTGACCGCCACCCGGGACCCGGAGCTGCGCACGGCGCTCGTCGCCTCCGCCGGGCACGCGACGACGTGTTCCAGCGGCTGGCCGGGCAGGGTGATCCCGCGCTGGCTACCGGTCTCTACGGCGAGCGCGAGTGGGACCGTACACCCGCTCAGCGCGACGCGGTGTGGGAGGGCGCGGTGGCCACGGCCGGGGACCCCGGCTGGCGGGCGCAGGACGGTCTGCCGGCGAAGCTGCTGGCGTCCCGGCGCCAGGAGCTGCTGGAACCGGCCCTGCTCTCGCCCTTCCCCGAGGTGGTGGCGCACGCGCGGAGCGTCCTCGACCGCAGGGCCGGCTCCGACAGGGGCGCGGGCTCCGGGACCCGGCCCACCGGGCCGTCGAACACCACCCCCCGGAAGAACCGGCAGTCGTGGGAACGCCACCCGTGGACGACGACGGAGTTGATCGGGGACTTCAGGGACAAGGGCTTCCACGGCACGACGGAGCTGCCGGCGGCACCGGGCGCCCTGGACTGGGACGCCCTGGTCGCGGAGCACCGTGCCGAGCCGTTCCGCGCCTCGGCACTGGCGGCTCTGTGGGGGCACCCGGACTGCCCGCAGGAGCTGGTCCTCGCCGCCTTCGAGGCCAACCGGAACAACACGCTGCCCGACGGCGCCGTCCACTGGCCGATGCTGGCGAGCCCCACTCTCGGCATGCTCGAAGACCACGCACTGTCCAAACTCCTCGGCCGCGGACTGGTCTCGGGCGCCGTCCCCGCCGAGCGCGTCCTGCGGGAGACGGCTCCGGCCCGCAGGATCCTGTGTGCCCTGCCGCACGGCCACGGGCCGGTACGGGACGCCCTGGTCGCCCAAGTCGCCCGGCTGGGACCGGATCTCGCGCCCTGGCGGGCCGTGTACGCGCTGCTCCCGCGGTTCTCCGGCACCGTCACCGAACTCGTGGACGCCGCGCTCGCCGAGGCGCCGAAACACCGTGA
Source organism: Streptomyces sp. S4.7 (assembly GCF_010384365.1). Taxonomy (NCBI): domain Bacteria; kingdom Bacillati; phylum Actinomycetota; class Actinomycetes; order Kitasatosporales; family Streptomycetaceae; genus Streptomyces; species Streptomyces sp. S4.7. The sequence goes on from NZ_CP048397.1 coordinate 3,962,924, forward strand.
CAAGCCCTGGCCGAAGCCGATGGGGCCCGAATTCCCCAGCCGTGGGACGTCGATCGGGCGCGCGGCATGGCTGTATCTCTACGACGCGGCGGGTCACGGGACGCGGTGCGCGCTCGTCGAGCACATGGACCTGCGCGCCATTCAGCAACTGCTGCTCTGGCACCGGCCGTCCCCTGAACTGCGCGCGTACATAGTCCGGTCGCGGGGCGCGTCGGCCCTCGCGGGCATCGCGTCGAGCTGGGACACCCGCCCTGAGGTGATCGAGGAGCTGATCCCGTACAACGAGTCCGAGGTCAACGCCGCGCTCTTCCTCCACACCGATCTCACCCCCGCCCAGCGCCGTCACGTGCTGTCCGGCCGGCGCTGGCGGGACGGAGGGTCGGCCGACACCCCCGCCGCCGACCGACCGGATTCCCGGCCCAGGCGACCATCGCCTTTCTGTCCAGGGCGCTGGCGCCGGGTGACTCGCCCGGCACCGAGGAGGTACGGGCCGCACGCCGCGCGGTCGCCGCACTCGCCAATGAGCACCTCTCGGACGACCCGGAGGGCTGGGCGCTCGCGCTCCGCCTGGCCCCGGACTTCGAGGGCACACTGCCGGACCTGCTGCTCGCGTCGGGCGCGGTGGTGAGCTGAGGGGCCCGGGGCCTGTGCGGCGGTTACGCGAAGCGCGAGACGTAGCGCTTCTGCCACGGGGTCTCGACCGCGTGGCGCGAGTAGTGCTCGCGGACGTAGGCGACGGCCCGCGCGTTCGGCACGCCGTCCAGGACGGCGAGACAGGCCAGGGCCGTGCCCGTACGCCCTCGGCCGCCGCCGCAGGCGATCTCGACGCGCTCGTCACCGGCCCGCTCCAGTGCCTCGCGCAGCGCCTCCGCCGCCCCGGCCCGGTCGGCCGGCAGCCGGAAGTCCGGCCAGCGCACCCAGCGGGCCGTCCAGTCGACGGCGGGCGGCTCCTTGCCGAGGAGGTGGAGCGCGAAGGCGGGCGCCGGGCCCGCCGGGAGGGGGCGCCGCAGTCCCCGGCCGCGTACGAGCCGGCCGGAGGGCAGTCGCAGCACACCCGCTGCCGTGGGCTCCCAAGTGGTGGTCACGGAGCCGAGGTTAGCCGGGCCAGCCGGGCCCGTGCGGCGAAACGGCCGACGCCGCCCAGCAGCGGTCGGCACCGGTGCCGGGAGGCGGGCCGGAACCGGTGCCGGGCGCACGGGTGTCCCGACTCGGACCTGTACTCGTCCCGTGGCTACGGCTTGACCGCCAGGAATCCCCACTGGACGCAGTCCTCGGCCCCGGCGGGAGCGGTGGTCCCGGCCGGCAGGACCAGTTCCGGAAGCGGGCGCAGTCCCGGCGGGAGCAGGGCCAGTCCGCGGGCGCAGTCGGCGATCTGCTCGGGCGCACGGGCGAGATAGGCGCCCTCGGGGTCGGCCTGTACGTAGTGCTCCTGCATCCTGAGCACGCCGGGCGTCTCGATCGTGTCGCACACCGCGAGGTAGGAGCCGGAGACGAAGCGGCTCGTGTAGCTCGCGACGAGGTCGGCCGCCTCGGCGGGCGGAAAGTGGCCGAGCGTGGAGAGCACCAGCAGGGCGACCGGCTCGTCCAGGTTCAGGGTCGTCGACACACCCTCCAGCACGGCTTCCACGTCACGGAAGTCCTGCTGGAAGTAGTGGATCCTGCCCTCGGGTGAACTTCTCAGCGCGCTCGCGTGGTTCAGGACGACGGGGTCGTTGTCGACGTAGACGACGCGTGACTCCGGTGCCACCTTCTGTGCCATGCCGTGGGTGCCGCTGCCGGTGGGGATGCCCGTGCCCAGGTCCAGGAGCTGGCGGATGCCGAACTCCCGTACCACGTGGTCCGCCACCCGCTCCTGGAAGGCCCGCGACTCCATGGCCGCCGTCTTGATCTCCGGGAAGTCGCCCATCATCACATCGCCGAGCTCCCGGTCGACCTGGTAGTTGTCCTGGCCGCCCTGCGCGTAGTTCCAGATCCGCGCGGAGTTGGGGACGGTGGGCATCACATTGGTTCCGGGGCGTACGGAGTCGCTCATCCGAAGTCCTTACTCGTCAGGGGCAGGGGAGTGAAACGGGGCGGTGCGAACCCGCTGGTCACATCCACCGCCATTCGGTAGTTCTCAACTGCGTCGGAGTCGTCGGTGATGAGCGTCATGGACGGATGGAGGCCGATCTGGATCAGCCTCTCCCCCATCCCGAACTCCTTGAAGCGGAGAATCTCCAGGTGGCCGCAGAGGCTGATGGCCAGGGGGTGCGGTACGCGCGGCGGAATGACCTGGATGGCCACCGAAGAACGTACGTCGGCGATACGGCTTTCAAGGTAGTCCAGTTGACGGGCCATCACTCCGGGACCGCCCACCCGGCGCCGCAGTGTGGCCTCCTCCAGCAGCACCCACAGGCCGGCCCGGTCCCTGCCGTTCCCGTCGCCGATGGTGTGCTCCTTGCGGGCCTCCAGCAGCTCCAGCCGCAGACGGCGTACGGCGGGGTCCTCGTACGGATTGCGCAGGCTCATCAGGGCCTCCGCGTACTCCGTGGTCTGGAGCAGGTCCGGCAGCACGCCGGGCGCGTAGGAGCGGATGCTGGTCGCCGCGGACTCCAGGTCGATGACACCGACCTCGGCGACCTCGCGCCAGGGGTGCCACCAGCCGGGTTTCTTCGCCTCCGCCAGCGCGCGCAGGACCTCGGCCCGCTCGTCGGCGGGCGTCTCGTAGAGGTCCAGCAGGACGCCGACCATGCGGGGGTTCGGCACCGTCTCCGCGTTCTCCCAGCGCGCCGGTGTCACCCGGTCCTTCTTGATCTTTTCGGCGACGCTCTGCAGCGTCATGCCCGCCGCTTCGCGCCGACGGCGCAGATCTGCCCCGAAACACCGCAAAGCGACCGTGGGGCCGGATCGTGGCTGACTCACCGGACCCTCCTCGCGTCCGCGGGTGGCGAGGGTCTTTTCCTCTCCGTTCGGCGCGCTCCACGATACCCGCCGATCGAACTCTGTCACGTTGCAGAGTGTGGGGTCGGATGGATATGCTGAAGTCTGGAGTTTCCCTACGCGGTACCCCCCCCAGACCGCCGCGCAGGGTTCGGGAACCGACCCCGCCGGACACGCCGAGAGGCGTGACAGGGCGGGGGGTCACGGAGAACCGATGCCATGCACGTCTCACTACCGGCCGTACCGGAGCAGATCCAGGTCGCGCGCCGTATCGTCCGCAAGGAGCTGGCCGGTCTCGGCTGGCCGTCGGCGAAGATCGCCGCCTGCGAGGAGATCGCTGTCCAGCTGGCCCGGCACGCCATCGGTGTCGTGGGCGTCAGCGGCTACTACCTCGGAGTGACGAAGCGCCCCGGGCCGCAGGGCGACGCCGTGGCCATAAGGGTCAGCGTGACGATCCTGGACTCGCCCGCCGCGCCGGCGACGGTGCCGGCGCAGGGCCGGCCCGCCGAGCCGACCGGACCGGCCGAGCCCGCGGGGCGCGTCGAGTTCGACGAGGACAACTCCCGCCTGGCCGACGTTCTGACGAAGCGATGCGGGACCCGGGTCAGCATCGTCGCGCAGCAGGGCAGTTGGGCGGCCTCGGCCACCCTCACGGCCGAGGTGCCCTGCGTCGGCGCGCGGCCGTGAGAGGCCGGTCGACCGCCGGATCGCCGCCCGGCGAGCACTGTCGGTCGGGCCCCCCTGACCAACCCGTCTTGGAGAGGCTGCTGTGGACGCACTGAGGGGTGCCGCATCCGATGACCCCACGTGGGAGCCCAGGCGTGAGACCACCGCGGCGCACACCGGAGCACGTCACGCGAGCAGATCATCCGTCGGGCAACCGCCGCCCCCGGCACACGCGGCGCCCCCCGCGCACACGGCGAATCTCGCCGCCGGTCACCGTCTGCCGCGGTCTCCGCGCGCCCGCAGGTGGACGGCCTGGTACCGGCCGACGAGCGCGGATCCGGTCCCGGTACGCGACCGTGGAGTCACGCACGGTGGGGAAGTGGCAGACGTGAGCCGTTCGGTACTGGTCGTCAGCGGAGCCAGCGGAAGCGCCGAGAGCGTCGCCGCCGCCTACGCCCGCCAGGACGACTGGGTCGGGTTCCTGTACGAGCGGGGGACCCCGCCCGACGAGCTGTACAACGTGCGCTGCGACGTGAGTGACGGACTGCAACTGGACGCCGCCGTATCGGAGTTCGAGACCGGGCACGGAGTCGTGGACGTCCTCGTCGTGGACGCCGACCGCCACGACCGGTACGGCGAGGAGACCGCCCACTCGGCGGCGGCCGGAACGCGGGCCCGCGCGAACGCGATCATCGGCCGCACGCTTCCCGGTATGCGCGAGGCGGGCCACGGACGGATCGTCCTGATCGCCTCCACGAAGGGTCTGGGCCGAGGCTCGGCCCTGTCCGGCGGCGCCCCGCACGCGGACCTGATGAGCCTGGCCTGGCACCTGGTCCACGAGTGCCGCGGCTCGGACATCACCGTCAACGTGATCACATACGGCTCCCCCGAGGGCGCCACCCGCCAGGGCCGCGCCCACCGCGCCCAGCAGATCGCGAACCTGGCGGTCCACCTGACCCGCCCGGAGGCCACCGACACGGGCGCGGTGATCCCGATCGAGGTCCTGGGCGCGATCCCCTCCCTGGGCCCGGCCCGCACGGACGGAGCGTCCTACCGGGGCCACTGACCGCCGCGTCTCCAGGGGGCCCCTCAGCCCCGGAGGCGCGGCACCGCGCCGGGAACGGACCTCCGCGGCGGGGCTCCCCGAGTCGAGCCCCGCGCGCGAGGCCGCCGCGTCAGGCGATCTTCGCCCCGTACACGTGGTCCACCGTCATCGCCATCAGCACCCGGCGGTCGGACACCATCACCGCGCGGTACTCGGCCCAGTCGGGGTGTTCACCGGAGGCGCGGCGGTAGTAGTCCACGAGTGCCTCGACCTCCCGGCCGTCGGGGTCGGTCCCCGGGCCGATGAGGGTGACCGGGCCCTCGGCCGTCGCCCAGGACCAGCCGTCGGGGCTGGTGACCTCCAGGGCGGCCCGCGGGTCCCGGCGCAGGTTCGCCGTCTTCGCGCGGCCCTCGGTCATCGATACGTAGAGGATGCCCGCCTCCTCGTCGTAGAAGGGCATGACGGGGGAGAGCTGCGGGCGGCCGTCCGACTTGATGGTGGCGAGCACGCCGAGGCGGCTCTGCGCGAGCAGTGCGCGCGGGTCGAACGGCGTGGACGGTGCGGATGATGTGGTCATGTCCGGCTCCAAGTCGTGACGGGACGTCGGCTGTTCCCGCGTCCTCTATGGCTCGCGGAAGAGTTCGATCATCGACGCATACCCCTCGGTGCCGTGGCCGTTCGCCACGGAACGTTCCGCCAGGGCCCTGACGAACTTGGGGAACTCGGCGCTGACGCCGAGGAATTCACTCTCGTGGACCAGGTGGTTCATCGAGGCCAGATGGGTGTTCAGGGTGGCGTCGACGGCCGGGTACGCGCCCTTGTCGATCTGCTCCGCGTAGCCGGGGACCCAGTCCGCGATCATCTTGACGCTCTTGGCCGCGAGCGGTGCGAACACCGAGGCGTCGACGCCCGCCGCGCCGAGTACGGCGGCGCCCTGGAGGAAGCTGTTCAGGACGCCCCACATCATGCCCAGCACCGCCACGTCGTACAGCGACGACAGGCCGTGGTCGTCGCCGAGGTGGGTCGCGGCCCCGCCGAAGAGCCGCAGGGTCGGCTCGTGGGCGTCGAAGGTCGCGCGCGGCCCGCTGTAGAGGACGACGGCGTCCGCCGTGCCCACGCCGTCCGGGTCGGTCAGGATCGCGCCGTCGAGATACGTGGCGCCGTGCCCCGCCGCCCACCGCGCCGTCTCACGGGCTCCCTCGGACGTGCCCGACGTCAGGTTCACCAGGACCCGGCCGTCGAGAGAGCCGGCCACCGGGTCGAGGAGTCCGTGCACGGCGTCGTAGTCCAGGACGCAGATGATCACGAGCTGGCTCGCCGCGACGGCGTCGGCGACCGAGTCCGCGAGCTCGGCGCCCTTGGCGACGAGAGGTTCGGCCTTGGCCGCCGTACGGTTCCACACGGTCGTGGCGTGCCCCTCGCGCAGAAGGGCCTCGGCCAGCGCCTGGCCCATCAGACCCAGGCCCAGCACGGTCACGGGTGCAGCAGCATTCATTCTTCGCTCCTCGATATGGCTTGGTGCGCGTGACAGAATCTTCAACGTTCATACCGATATGAAGGTCAAGGGGGAGCCGCCGTGCTGATCGGGGAGCTGAGCCGGCGGACGAGTGTCCACGCTCATCAGTTGCGGTACTACGAGGCCCAGGGCCTGCTCGAACCGGAGCGCGGAGCCAACGGCTACCGCGAGTACGGCAGCGACGCGGTCGTGACCGTGACGCAGATCAGAAGGCTCCTCGAAGCGGGGCTCTCGACCGAGGAGATCGCCTTCCTGCTGCCCTGTGCCACCGGCGCGGGACCCGATCTCCTGCCCTGCGACGACGTCCTGGAGATGCTCCGGGCGCGCCAGCGGGGACTGGACGATCACATCGACACGCTTCTCCGCTCGCGCCGGACGCTTCAGGAGTTCATCGACGCGACCGAGCGGCGGGCGTCGCCGTACGCCCGGTCCGGGGCATGCGAGGCCTGAGCGCGCCGGCGTCGGCACGGGTGTTGGCGTCGGCCGCGGGGATGTGTGCGGGGACGCGTGCGATCGAGCCAGTCGCGGAAGCGGGGGAACACCCGCTCCGTGTCCGGAAATCGCCCCCCGCGCATGGGCCATTTTGGCATCTACCCGGCAAGGCTTTAGGTTAGGCTCGCCTAAGTCTTCGGCCGGCCCCCCGGCGTGTGCCGCCGCCGCCGACCGCTCTGTTCTCATCCGAAGGGGCCCATGTCAGCGCCCGGCACGGCCCCCGGACCCACCCGGTCGGGGCCGCAGGCCCACCGGCCACGGCCGGCGCCGCACGGGACCCACCCGGGCCGGTTCGATTCCCCACCCCCCAGCCGAGGTTGAAACCGACGTGTCCGTCCAGTTCCCGCCATCCGCCGCGCCGCTCGTCGCCCACCCCGTGGACGTCCTGCCGGCCCCCGTCCGCAGCCGACTGCTGGAGATGGCGCGGGGCGCCGAACCCGTGTCGGCGTACGTGTACGACGGAGAGGTCGCCGCCGCGCGCGCCCGGGAGCTGCGCGCCGCGCTGCCCGACTGGGCGGCCGTCTACTACGCGGTCAAAGCCAACTCGTTCCCCGGCATCGTCCACGCCCTCGCCCCGCACGTCGACGGCTTCGAGGTCGCCTCCGTCAGCGAACTGGAACTCGCCCTGACAGCGGCCGGGTTCGCGGACACGCCGGCCGTCGTCGCCGCCGGGCCCGCCAAGTCCGTACCCGTCCTCACCGCGCTCGTCCGCGCCCGCGTCGAGGCGATCAACGCCGAGAGCCTGCTCGAACTCCACCGGATCAGCCGTATCGCCGTCGCCGAAGGCGTCACCGCGCGCGTCGCGCTGCGCGTCAATCCGGCCGGCATCCCGATCAGCGGCTCGCTCCACATGGGCGGCGCGCCCTCGCAGTTCGGGGTCGCCGAGCCCGACGTGCCGGACGTCCTGGCCGCCGCGGGCAAGCTCCCCGGCCTCGACATCGTCGGCTTCCACATCCACGCCGCGTCCAACAACCTCGACGCGGACACCCATGCGGCGTACCTGCGTTGGTGCGTCGAGTGGAGCGTCCGCACGGCCGCCGCCACCGGCATCGAGCTGCGGCACATCGACATCGGCGGCGGCATAGGCGTGGCGTTCGAGGGCGAGGCGCCCTTCGACATGGCCCGCTTCGGTGAACTCACGGCGCTCGTCGAGCCACCCGTAGGGGTGAAGGTCGTGCTGGAGCCCGGCCGGTTCCTGGTGGCGGACTGCGGCTGGTACGCCGCCGAGGTGACCGACGTCAAAGCCTCGTTCGGCGAGTGGTTCGCCGTACTGCGTGGCGGAATCAACCACTTCCAACTGCCCACCTCCTGGGACATCGTGCACAACGTCGCCGTGCTGCCCGTCGACGCGTGGGAGGCGGGTGAGGGGTGTCCGAGGCCCGCCGCCGAACACACGCGTGTCACCGTCGTGGGCGAGCTGTGCACGCCCGAGGACACCCTGCTGCGCGACGTGTACGTCGAGCGGGTGCGCGCCGGTGATCTCGTCGTCTTCCCCAACGCGGGCTCCTACGGCTGGGAGTTCGCCATGCACGCCTTCCTCGGCCACCCGGTCGCCGGGCGCCAGCTGCTCTGAGCCGTCTCCTCCACCTCATACTCCGGAGCCGATCCATGACCGTTCCCGCTGCCACGCTGTCCGCCTCCGGGTATCCCGCCGGTGACCCGGACACCGGCGACGCCGGCGCCCCCGGTGACGCCCACTCCATCCTGGAGCGGCAGCGCGCCAGGGAGTCGTCCGCGCGCACGTACGCCCGCAGCTTCCCGATCGTCCCGGCCCGCGCCCACGGGATGACGATCGAGGGCGTCGACGGCCGCCGCTGTCTCGACTGCCTCTCCGGCGCCGGAACGCTCGCGCTCGGCCACAACCACCCCGTCGTGCGCGAAGCCCTCCGGCGCACGCTCGACAGCGGGGCGCCACTGCATGTGCTCGACCTCGCGACACCGGAGAAGGACGACTTCACCGACGCGCTGTTCGAGACGCTGCCGAAGGCGTTCGCCGACCGCGCCCGCGTCCACTTCTGCGGGCCCGCCGGGACGGACGCCGTCGAGGCCGCGCTGAAGCTGACCCAGACGGCGACCGGGCGGCGCGGAGTGCTCGCGTTCACCGGCACGTTCCGGGGCAACACGCTGGCGATGGCGACGGGCGCGGCGACGCTCCGGTACGTCACGCGCGAAGGGCTGGCGGAGCGGTCGGCGACGGTCGGCGCGCGGATGTCGGCGCGGCTCGACGGGCTGCGGTCCGAACTGCCGCTGATCGGCGACGTACGGGGGCGCGGGCTGATGATCGGCGTCGAGATCATCGACCCCGAGGGGCCGTCGGACTCCTGCGGGGCCCGGCCGGTGGCGCCCGGACTGGCGGCGCGGGTTCAGGAAGGCTGCCTGAAGCGGGGGCTGATCCTGGAACTGGGCGGGCGGTTCGGGTCGGCGGTGCGGCTGCTGCCGCCGCTGGTGATCACGGACGAGGAGGCCGAGTCGGTGCCGGAGCGGCTGACGGAGGCGATCGCCGAGGTGGCGAAGGCGCCGGGGAAACCGAAGCCGTCGAAGGCACCGGAGTCCGTGGACGGTGCCGGGGCCGTGGGTGTTTCCGGGCGGGCGGCGTGACCACGGAGGCGCTGGGCGCCGCCGTCGAGGACGTACTGCGAGCACTCCGGCCGGAGACCGGGACCGAGTTGTCGGGCGGGGTGGGCGGAGCCGCCGCGCTGGAGCCGCTGGTACGTGACGTGCTGGGTGCGCTCGCGGCGGGCGCGGCACGGCGCGGCGGGCCGGTCGCGGCCGGTGCGCCGGCCGGGATCGAGGCGGCCGTCGCCGAGGTGTTCCGCACCGCGGGCGGTCCCAGGGCGCTCGGCGAGCTCACCGAACTGCTGTCGTACGGCAGCGCGGACCCGGCCGACCCCGCGTGCGCGGCGCATCTGCACTGCCCGCCGCTGGCCGTCGCCGTCGCCGCCGACCTGGCGGTGTCCGCACTGAACCCCTCCCAGGACTCCTGGGACCAGGCCCCTGCGGCAACTGCCCTGGAAACACTGCTCCTTCAGGAGCTGGCGGCCATGCTCGGGTACGACCCCGCCGAGGCGGCGGGCGTGCTCACCTCGGGGGGCACCGAGTCCAACCTGATGGGCCTGATGCTCGCCAGGGACCGGGTGCTCGGCGCGGCGACGGGCCGGCAGATCGAGCTGACGGGGGTGTCGAGGACGGGCGCCGGGGTCGGCCCGGGGGCGGTGGCCGGGGCACGGCCGAGGATCCTGGCGTCCGCCGCCGCGCACTTCTCGGTGCAGCGGGCGGCGGCCCTGCTCGGGCTCGGCGAGGACTCGGTCATCCCGGTCGCCGTCGACTCCCAACTCAGCATGAAATCGGGCGCGTTGGCGGCGAAGCTGGAGCAGTGCGTCGAACGCGGGCAGCTGCCCGTCGCGATCGTCGCGACCGCCGGTACGACCGACACGGGCGCGATCGACCCGCTGCGGGAGTGCGCGGAGCTGGCGGCGGAGTACGGGGCATGGCTGCACGTGGACGCCGCGTACGGGGGCGGCGCGCTGCTGTCCGACCGGCTGGCGCCACTGCTTGACGGTATCGAACTGGCCGACTCCGTCTCCCTGGACTGGCACAAGCTGGGCTGGCAGCCCGCCGCCGCCGGGGTCTTCCTGGTGCGGAAGTCGCAGACGTACGCCTCGCTCGCGCGCCGCGCGGTCTATCTGAACCCGGCGGACGACGAGGAGGCGGGCTATCCGAGCCTGCTGGGTCTCTCACTGCGGACGACGCGCCGCGCGGACGCCTTCAAGATCGCGGTGACGCTGCGGACGCTGGGCCGGGAGGGGCTGGGGCGGCTGGTCGACGCGTGCCACGAGCTGGCGGTGGCGGGGGCGCGGGCGGCGGCCGCGCATCCGCGGCTGGAGCTGCACGGCGGGGGCGGGCCGGGTGGCGGAGATCCGGTGCTGACGGCGTTCCTGTTCCGGTACGTGCCGGCGGAGGGCGCGGCGGACGGGGCCCGCACCGACCACCTGAACGCTTCGCTGCGCCGGCGGTTGCTCCGCGAGGGCGGCGCGGTCGTGGGCCGCACGGAGCTGCCGGGGGAGGGGCCGGGGCGCGTACGGCTGAAGCTGACACTGCTGAACCCGCATGCGACGGTGGCGGAGGTGGAGCGGCTGCTGGACGCGGTGGTGGCCGCGGGTGTGGCGGAGGAGGGGTTGTGAGCGGGGCGGGTGGTTGGCGGTGCGCTGCCCCGGACCCCGCTCCTCAATCGCCGGAGGGGCTTGATCGGTCCGCCGGGGTCGATCCGCTCGATCTACCCGATCCCCTCCGCGCCGCCGACTCCGTCGCCGTCGAGACCCTGCTCCGTGCCTACGTCCGGGAGACCGGGACCGACGTGCCCGGCAGCGGCAGCCTGCTGTATCTGGCCCTGCCGTGCAGTGCGCTGACCCTGCGCGTGCGGGTGCTGTACCGGTCCGTCACCGGGTGGCACCGGTTCGGGAGCGTACGTGTCGTCACCTCCGGCAAGGGCGGCAGCCTGCCCGCCGACGTGGGGCTCGTCGCCGCCGCGCTCGTACGCGAGTCCACCCTCGGGCGCGGCGCGCCGCCGTACCTCGGCGCCGATGCCGTCGGGCGGATCGTCAACTCCGCCGTGCGGACCGGGGCGCACCTGGTGCGGCGGCGGGGCGAGACACCGGGGACGCGAGGGGTGACGCCGTTTCTCGACGCCGAGCAGGCGTTGCTGCTCGGGCACCCCTTCCACCCCGCGCCCAAGAGCCGCGAGGGCGCATCCGACAGCGAACTCGACGCGTACTCACCGGAGTTGAGAGGATCCTTCCCGCTGCACTGGTTTGCCGTGCACCCGGACGTCCTCGTGGGCGAGAGCGCGGACGGGCGCACCCCCGCCGAGTTGCTGCGCCCCCTCACCGACGGGCTCGGGCTGTCCGTACCCGACGGGATGACCGTGGTGCCCGCGCATCCGTGGCAGGCGCGGGACGTGCTCGCGAGGCCCGCCGTCCGCCCGCTCGTGGACGCGGGGCTGCTGCGGCCGCTGGGGCCCGCCGGGCCCCACTGGTACCCGACCTCGTCCGTGCGGACCGTGCACCGGCCCGACGCCGGCGTCATGCTGAAGCTCTCCCTCGGTATGCGGATCACCAACTCCCGCCGCAACAACCTGCGCGGCGAGATGCGGCTCGGTGTCCGCGCGGCCCGGCTGCTGGCCGCCGGGCCCGCCGGACGGCTGCGGGCCGAGCATCCGGAGTTCGGGATCCTGCGCGACTCCGGGTGGGTGTCGGCCGGTGTGGACGGCGACGCCGAGACGGGGCTGGAGACCGCCGTACGCGACAACCCGTTCCGGGGCGGCGCAGGCGACGGGCTCTGCGTCGCCGGGCTGGTGGCCGAGCGGACCGGGCCCGGCGACGGCTCGCCGCCCGCGCACCGCGCGCTGCTCTCCGAGGCCGTCGCCCGTACCGCCCGCGCCCACGGTGTCTCCACCGCGGAGGCGTCCGCGCGCTGGCTGGCCGCGTACCTGGACGTGCTCGCCGTTCCGCTCATCCGTCTCCGCGCCTGGTACGGCATCGCGCTGGAGCCGCACCACCAGAACACACTGGTCGCGCTCGGCGCGGACGGACTGCCGCGCGCCGGCTGGTACCGCGACAGCCAGGGTTACTACGTCGCCGCGTCCCACGCGGCCGACACGGAGCGGCTGTTGCCGGGCGCGGCCGACGGGCTCGACCTTGTCTTCGACGACGCGTTCGTGGACGAGCGCGTCGCGTACTACCTCGGCATCAACAACCTCCTCGGCCTCGTCGGCGCGTTCGGCGCCCTCGGGCTGGCCGACGAGGGCGACCTGCTGCGCGTGCTGCGTGCCCGGCTGGAGCGGCTGCGGGCCGCGGAGCCCGGCGCGAAGGCACTGCTCGACCTGCTGCTGGACGCGCCCGTGCTGCGCTGCAAGGGCAACTACCTGACCTGCGTGGACGGGCTCGACGAGCTCGTCGGGGACGTCGAGTCCCAGTCCGTCTACGTCGACCTGACCAACCCCCTCGCGGAGGCCCAGCGGTGACCGAGTCCGAGCCCGAGTCCGAATCGAGTACCCCTGTGTACGACCTGGTCGGCGTCGGCATCGGTCCGTTCAACCTCTCCCTCGCCGCCCTGGCGGACGGTGCCCCGGAGCTGCGCACGCTGTTCCTCGACGCGAAGCCCGCGTTCTCCTGGCACCCCGGTCTGCTGATGGAGGGCACCACCCTCCAAGTCCCCTTCCTGGCGGACCTCGTGACGATGGTCGATCCGACGAGCCCCTGGTCCTACCTCAATTATCTGCGCCACCACGACCGGATGTTCCCCTTCTTCTTCTCGGAGCGCTTCCACATACCGCGCCGCGAGTACGACGCCTACTGCCGCTGGGTCACGGAGGGGCTGGCGTCCTGTCAGTTCGACGCCCACGTGGACCGGTTGGGGTGGGACGAGCGGCGGGAGCTGTTCGTCGTCGCCCACCGCACGGCGGACGGCGCCCTCACCCGCGTCCTCGCCCGGCAGGTCGTCCTCGGGGTGGGGACGAACCCGGTCGTGCCGGAGCCGCTGCGCCCGCTGCTCGCGGACAGCGCGCACACGGGCCGTGTCCTGCACAGCGCCGACTACCGGACGCACCGCGCACGGCTCGCCGCCTGCGACGACGTGACCGTCGTCGGCGCCGGCCAGTCGGGCGCCGAGGTCGCGCTGGACCTGCTGCGGCACCAGGACGGGGCGGGGGCGGGCGGCCCGTACGTCCGCTGGCTCGCCCGCACGAACGCGTTCGCGCCGATGGAGTACTCCAAGATCGGGCTCGAACACTTCACACCGGACTACATCCGCTACTTCCGCGCCCTCCCGGAGGACCGGCGGGAGCAGCTCGTACGGGAACAGTGGCAGCTCTACAAGGGCGTCAGCGACGAGACGCTGGGCGAGCTGCACGACGAGATGTACGAGCGGACGATCGGCGGGACGGACCCGAGGGCCGCGCTGCATCCCGGAGTCGAGATCGTCGCGACCGAAGTGGCGGGCGGCGACTACGTGTTGACGTGCCGTCACGCGCAGCAGGACGCGCTCTTCGAGATCCGGACGTCCGCGATCGTCTCGGCCACCGGGTACGCGGCCACCCGGCCCGCCTTCCTCGACGGCGAGGAGGGCGAGGGCGGCGAAGGCGGCGAGCGGGGTCTCGGCACGCTCGTGGACTGGGACGCACAGGGCAGGTACCGGATCGACGGCGAGTACCGCGTCGCGCTCGACCCCGGAGTGTCGGGCACGCTGTACGTCCAGAACGCGGAGATGCACACGCACGGCGTCGGCGCGCCCGACCTGACCCTCGGCGCCTGGCGCGCGGCGACGATCCTGAACGCCGTGGCCGGGCGGACGGTGCTGCGGGTCCCGGAGCGGGCGGCGTGGACGACGTTCGGGGTGCCGCGCCCCGGCTCCGGCACGGACCGCGCCCACCCCCACCTCCCCGCGCCCGCCTCCGCCCATTCCGCCGTCCACGAGGAGAACGTCCGATGAACCAACTCGACCGGGACGCCTGGGAGCAGGCCGGCCGACGGCTGCTGATCAAGGCCGTCGAGGAGTTCGCGTACGAGGAACTGCTCGTCCCCCTACCCGACGCCGGGACCGCCGGCCAGTACCGGCTCGACCTCGGCGACGACGTGCACTGGACGCTGCGCGCCGCTCGCGGCACCTTCGGGACCTGGCGTGTCGAGCCCGGCAGTCTGCTCCGCCACCCGGACGTCGGCGACGGCCGGGAGGCCGGCCCCGAGCGCCTGCTGCTCGACGCGCGCGGTGTCCTCGGCTGGGACGGTGTCACCACCGCCGAGGTCCTGCGTGAGCTGACCGCCACCCGGCGGGCCGACGCCGAGGCGATCACCAGGGCGCTGCCCGCCGCCGAGCTGGCCGATCTGGACCATCTGGAGCTGGAGGCGTACCAGGACGGGCATCCCTGCATGCTCCTCAACAAGGGCCGTCTCGGTTTCGCCGCCTCCGACGCCGCCGCCTACGCGCCCGAATCCGCCCCCGCCGTACGGCTGTTGTGGGCCGCCGTGCACAGCGACCTCGCCACGTACTCCGGCGTCCCCGGGCTCGACGCGGAGCGGCTGCTCGCCGAGGAGCTGGACCCGGCGACGCGGGAGCGGTTCGCGGCCGTCCTCGCCGAGGAGTGCGCCCGGAACGGCCTGAGCGGCGAGGAGTTCAGCTGGCTGCCGGTGCACCCCTTCCACTGGGACGAGGCCGTCGCCACCCTCTTCGCGCCCTATCTCGCCGAGGGCCGCATCGTGGCGCTCGGGCAGAGCGACGACCGCTACCGTCCCCTCCAGTCGATCCGCACCCTCGCCAACATCGACCACCCGCACCGCCGCAACGTCAAGGTTCCCCTCCTCATCCGCAACACCCTTGTCTGGCGGGGGCTTTCGACCGAGCCGACCGAGGCCGCGCCCGACGTGAGCGCCTGGCTGCACTCCGTACGGGACGCCGACCCGTATCTGAGCCAGGAGCTGCGCATCCATCCGCTCGGCGAGGTCGCGGCCGTCGCCGTGGGGCATCCGCTCTACGAGTCGGTCAAGGACGCCCCGTACCGCTACCACGAACTCCTGGGCGCCGTCTGGCGCGAGCCAGTGGCCGCGCTGCTCGACACGGACGCGGGGGAACGCGCCCGCACCATGGCCGCGTTGCTCAAGACCGGCTCCGACGGGCGCGCGCTCACCGCCGAGCTGGTCGAGCGCTCCGGGCTCGGACCCACGGCCTGGCTGGAACGATTCTTCGGGGCGCTGCTGCCGGGGCTGCTGCACTACCTCTACCGCTACGGCGTCGCCTTCTGCCCGCACGGCGAGAACACCGTCGTCCTCTTCGACCGCGACGAGATCCCGGTCGGTACCGCGGTCAAGGACTTCGCCGAGGACGTGAACCTGCTGCCCGGCGCCCGGCCGGAGTACGCCACGCTCTCCGAGCGCGCCGACCGCGTCCTGCTGCGCTGGCCGGCCCACGAGCTGGCGCACTCGCTGCTCAGCGCGGTCTTCGCCGGGCACTTCCGGTTCTTCGCCCCGCTGTGCTCCGCCCAACTCGGCGTGCCCGAGGACGAGTTCTGGGCACTCGTCCGCGCCGAGATCGAGCGCTACCACGCCCGGTTCCCGGAGCTGGCCGACCGCTTCGACTCGTACGGGCTCCTCGCCCCGTCCTTCGACCGCGTCGCGCTGAACCGTGAACAGCTCCTGGGCGGCGGCTTCCACGACCGCTCGGAGCGCGACGAGGGCTTCGACGTCGTGCACGGCACCGTGCCGAACCCGCTGGCAGCCGCACCGGCACGAACAGGGGAGCGGATATGACCGGGGAACGCCCTTCACCGTACGAGCGGCTGCGCGCCGACGCCGCCGCGGGGCGGGTCGAGGAGGTGATCGTCGCCGTCCCCGACATCCAGGGGCGGCTCCAGGGCAGCCGGCTCTCCGTCCCGTACTTCCTCGACGAGATCGACGGCGCGGGCGAGAGCGGCGGGGACGGTGACGGTGACAGCGACGGCTTTGGCGCGTGCGTCTATCTCCTCGCCTCCGACGTGGAGATGGACACCCGCCCCGGCTACGCCATCGACGCCTGGCGGACCGGCTTCGGCGACTTCCTCCTCCGCCCCGACCCCGCCACCCTGCGCACCCACCTGCCCTGGGACGAGGGCACGGCGCTCGTCATCGCCGACGCGCACTGGCCGGGCGCCGGGGGCTCACCGGTCGCCGTCGCCCCCCGCCACGTCCTGCGCACACAGCTCGACCGACTCGCCGAGCGCGGGCTGACCGCGCTCGCCGGTACGGAACTCGAATTCCTCGTCTTCCTCGACACCTACCGTGCCGCCCGCGAGACCCGCTACCAGGGCCTGACGTCCGGGACCGCGTACAACGTCGACTACTCGCTCCAGGGCCTGTCCGGCATCGAGCCCGTCGTGCGCCGGATCCGCCGAGAGATGGGCCGGGCCGGGCTCGCGATGGAGACGGCGCGCGGCGAGTGCCACGCGGGGCAGTACGAGATCGTCTTCCGCTACGCGGAGGCGATGACGACCTGCGACAACCATGTCTTCTTCAAGAACGGTGCCAAGCAGATCGCCGCCCAGGAGGGCGTGGCGCTCACGTTCATGCCCAAGTTCGACGAGGGCGAGGGCAATTCGTGCCACATCCATCTGTCGCTGCGCGGCGAGGACGGCACAGCCGTCCTCGCCGACGCGTCCGCCGACGACGGCATGTCCGCCCTGATGCGGCACTTCGTCGCCGGTCAGCTCGCCTGTCTGCCGGACTTCGCCCTGCTGATGGCGCCGAACATCAACTCCTACAAGCGACTACAGCCCGGAGCCTTCG
The DNA here is from genome assembly GCF_010384365.1 of Streptomyces sp. S4.7. NCBI lineage: Bacteria > Bacillati > Actinomycetota > Actinomycetes > Kitasatosporales > Streptomycetaceae > Streptomyces > Streptomyces sp. S4.7. The sequence goes on from NZ_CP048397.1 coordinate 3,979,869, forward strand.
CGCCGACCGGCATCACCTGGGGCCGGGACAACAGGACGTGCCCGATACGGGTGGTGGGGACCGGGTCCTCGATGCGCATCGAGCACCGGGTGCCGGGCGGGGACGCCAACCCGTATCTGGCGGTCGCCGCGGCGGTCGCCGCCGGTCTGTACGGGATCGAGCACCGGCTCGAACTCCCGCCCCCGCACCGGGAGAACGCGCTCGCCGATCCGTCGGTGCCCCGGCTGCCCGGCACGCTCACGGAGGCGCTGCACCGCTGGGAGAGCAGCGGGATCGCCGCGAAGGTCTTCGGTGAGCCGGTCGTCGCGCACTACGCGCAGGCGGCCCGTACCGAACTGGCCGCGTTCGAGACGTCGGTGACGGACTGGGAGCGGATGCGCGGCTTCGAGCGGCTGTAGCCGCCGGAAGGCCGGGCCGGCGGCGAAGCCGGCCCGGCCCGTCAACAGCTCGGGCGACAGGAGACCTAGGGCCTGTCGTTCGGATCTTGCCGGGCTCGCGGTCCCCGGCACGCACGCCCGCCGCGTTGTCGTCGGTCGCCAACGCTCCGCGTTGTCTCCCTCCTCAGCCTTGCGGTCGCACGCACCAGACCCCGCTCCCTGATCCGGCCTGATCCAAACGACAGGCCCTAGCCGGCGGCGGCGCCGTAGTTCTTCTCGATCTCGTCCAGCACCTTGCCCGCGCCGGTGTAACCGATGCCCAGCATCCACACGTTGTCGTCGACCTTGAACACCTTCCCGGACTTCACCGCGTCCAGGTTCTTCCAGAGCGGGCCGCCGATGATGTCGGTCTCGTTGGCCTTCTTCGCGTCACCGTAGGTGGAGTAGAAGACGACGTCCGCGTTCGCCTCGTCCATCTTCTCCGGGCTGACGTCGAGCGAGAAGCCGGTCTTGTCCTGGTTGGCCGGGCGGCCGACGCCGAGGTCGCCGTAGATCGAGCCGACGAACGTGTCGTTGAGGTAGAGACGCGTGTCGGCGCCCTCCACGAAGCGGACGAAGCCGAACGTGGTCTTCTTCGCCGCCTCCGGGCCGCCGAACGTCGTGGTCAGCTCCTTGACCCGGGTGTCGTAGGCGTCGGCGATCGTCCTGGCCTCCGCCGTCTTGCCGAGGGCGTCGGCGTGCAGCTCGAAGTTCTCACGCCAGTTGGGGCCCGTGGTGTCGGAGAAGACCGTCGGGGCGATCTCCGACAGCGGCTTGTAGTTCTTCTCGTCGCGGACCTTGCTGCTCAGGATCAGGTCGGGCTTCAGGGCGGCGATCGCTTCGAGGTTCGGCTCGGCGATCAGCCCGACCGACTTGATGTCCCCCAGCTTCTCCTGCGGCAGATAGGTGGAGAACGGCGTGTCCGCGACGGCCGTCGTGGCACCGACCGGAGTGATCCCGAGCGTGATCGCGGAGTCGAGCGCGTCCGTGTCGAGGACGACCACACGCTTGGGGTCCCGCGGTACCTTCACCTCGCCCATGGCGGTCGTGACGGTGTGCGTCCCTCCCGGCGCGGCCTTGTCCGAGGACTCGTCGCCGTCGCCACCGCACGCGGAGAGTGAGACGGCGAGCGCGGTGGCCGCGGCGGCCACGCCGATACGGCGGGTGAGGTGTGTGGACACGGTGGGCAAGCCTCCTGACGACCGCCCGGAGTCGGCCCGGACGTAACTAAGGCAAACCTAACTATAGCGGGACCGGCCCAACAAGTTCCGTACATCACGGTCCAGTCACAGGGCCCGCCGCCGGCGCCGGAGCCCGCTCCGAAGGAGTAGGGCGGGCTCGCACGTACCATCGACGGGTATCCGACCCCCCGGACGACCGGCCGGCCCGACGATCCGGACCACGAGCCGCGACGGCGCACGGACCGACCGGCCCCGCCTGGGGCACCCAACTCGACCTGGGCGAACGGGCCGCGGGCCCCCTGCACCTGCGGCTCGTTCGGGCCCTCCGGGCGGCCGTCGTGGACGGCCGTATCGCTCCCGGCAGCGCTCTGCCGCCCAGCCGGGCGCTCGCCGCCGATCTCGGCTGCTCCCGCTGGGTGCGTGTGCGTGTCCGTGTTCCTCGGGTCACGCTGGGCGCCGGTCGGCACGGTGTACCGGTCCGATCCACGGATGAAAAACCACTCCGATTCGCGGCTTGGGAGCCAATCCCGCTCCGCACGCGTCCCCAGAGGCAAGACGGCTGAATACCCCCACAGTTCGAGGAGAGACGAGCGTCATGGACTTCGCCACGAATACGCCGACGAACACACCGGTCGAGACCACGCTGGGCGAGCAGCTGCTCCTCCTCTCGCTGGACGACGAGTCCGGGGCCGAGAAGGAGTCGATGAACGTCTCCTACGCCATCGCGGCGGCGTCACTGGTCGAACTGGTGCTGGCGGGCCGTGTCGAGGTGAACGAGGACCAGGTCACCGTCCGCGACGCGGCGCCCCTGGACGACCCCACCCTGGACGTGGCGCTGGCCGACATCTCCGGCGAGGACAAGCGCAAGCCGCGCAAGACGAAGGAGTGGATCGAGCACCTGAAGAAGGGCGCGGTGGCCGGGACGACCGGGAACCTCGTGGCAAAGGGGCTGATCCGCGAGGAGAAGAAGAAGGTGCTCGGACTCTTCCCCGTGCGCCGCTACCCGGAGGCCGACGGCTCGGTGGAGTCGGCGCTGCGGCAGCGGCTCGACGAGGTCGTGATGCGCGGGGCGGCTCCGGACGAGCGCACGGCGAGTCTGGTGGCCCTGCTGCACGGGGCGAAGTTGCACGGACTGCTTTACGAGAAGCCGCAGTTGGCGACCGCCAAGGTGAACATGGAGAAGGTCGCGCACGGCCAGTGGGCGGGGCCGGCGGTGCGCCAGGCGGTCAAGGCGGCCGAGGACGCGCTGACGGCGATCGTCCTGCTGACGGTCGTCACGACGACCGTCCTGTGACCGGCCGAGGCGGCCTCACCAGCCCTCTCACCAGCCGGTGAAGACGAGGTGGTTGACCAGCAGGGCGACGGCCGCCTGCCCGGCCAGCCACCATCGCCGGCGGCCCGGAAGCAGGGCGGTGGCGGGGATCAGCCACAGCATGAACGGCAGCCAGATGCGTTCCGTCTCCGCCTTGCTCATCCCGGACACATCCGCGGCGACGATCGCGAGCGCCGCCGCCAGGACGAGAACGGCCAGGCGAAGCGTGGGAGTTGAGGCCGCTCGGGCGGGTCGGACCCTCCGTACGGCGCGGGGCGCGAGCACGAAGACGCGGCCCAGACCGGCCGCCGTCGCGAGGCCGACGGCCAGGGTGGTGGCGGCGAGGTTCCCCCAGATCCAGTACCAGTACGGGCGCACCCCGCCCGCGCCCTGGTAGTAGCGCACGACCAACTCGTGGTACGCCTCCCACCAGTTGAACCCCGCGAGCGTGAACGCCACCGGCACGACCAGGGCGCCCGCCAGCACCAGGGGCAGCGGACGCGCGGTGCGGGCCAGGACGAGGATCCCCAGGCCGGGGAGCGCCATGAGCGTCAGGCCGTACGAGAGATAGCACGTCCATCCGTACAGCAGCCCGGCGCCCAGCGCGGCGGCGGCCGGGAAGCGCGCCGTACGCGTCGCGGCGAGCGCGAGCAGGGCGAGCGACCAGGCGGCGACGCCCGCGAAGTAGCCGTCGGCCGACGTGCCCACCCAGACGGCGGCCGGGGCCAGCGCCAGGAAGGGCGCCGCGCGGCGCGCGGTGCGCTCGTCGGTCAGCGCGCGGAGCGTGACGAGTACGGCGGCCACGGCCGAGCCGCCCACCACGATGCACCAGACCCCGGCCCACGAGCCGCCGCCGAGGCCGATCCGGTCGAGCCAGACGAAGGTGAGGGTGGCGCCCGGCGGATGACCGGCGACATGGGCGGGCCAGTTGCCGGGCGGGCCGATCACGATGTGGTCGCTGAAGCCGCGCAGCGTCGCGCCGATGTCGGAGAAGCGGTCGATGACGGTGAGGTACTCGTTCTTGGTGGTGAGCCGGCGCGCCACGCCCCAGTGCCACCCGTCGACGAGCGCCAGCGAGAACGTCCAGGCCAGCGCGGCGGACCAGGTGGTGAGGAGGAGCGCGCGCCACGGCAGCCGGGCGGCGAGACCGGGGCCGTACGCGACGATCAGGACGGCGACGGCGAGCGCGGCGGGGGTGCCGGGGCCGACGCGGGGGTCCCAGGTGCCCAGCAGCGGCGGCCAGTTGACCTGGAGGCTGCCCTCGGCGCGCTGGATCGCCCCGCCGACGAGCGCGGCCGTGGTGACGAGCGCGAGGCCGACGCCGGCGGCGACGAGATCCCGGCGGTGCGGGCGGCCGGTGCGTTCGTGTCCGTGGACGTCCGCGTCTTCGGCCGCGTCCGCGTCCGGGTGCGCGCCGGTGGGTGTGTCCGTGCCCGTGTCGCCGAGTGGGTGTCCTCGTTCATCTGTCTTCACCCCGGCACGTTATGCAGCGGGTGGCGCGTTCCGGCGGTACGGCGGCGCCACGTCACCATTTCGTCAGAAGTCGTACCGCCTCCCGGGCGGGTGCGCGGGTTTACGGTCGCGGTATGGACCACCCCCCACGGCTGTCGAAGCGCCCCGTCGGCGCACTGCCACCGCTGCCGACCGACCCCACCTTCTGGCGCAGTCCGGTGCGCGGTGTCCGGTTCACGGCGGTGCTCGGACTCGTACTGCTGGCCGGACTCACCCTGCTGTTCGTGACGGGTCTGCTGTCGTACGCGGCGTACAACCCGGATCTCGCGTCCGTCAACGACAAGACCCCGGACCGCGGATGGCTCGGCTTCTACCTCTTCGACTGGCCGACCCACCCGTACTGGCTCTACCGCCTCATCCAGGGGCTGCACGTCACGGTGGGCATCGCGCTGATCCCGGTGCTGCTGGCGAAGCTCTGGTCGGTGATCCCGAGGCTGTTCACGCTGCCGCCGGTCACGTCGCTCGCGCACGCGCTGGAGCGGATCTCGCTGGTGCTGCTGGTGGGCGGCGCGCTGTTCGAGTTCGTCACAGGCGTGCTCAACATCCAGTTGGACTACCTGTTCCCCGGGTCCTTCTACCGGCTGCACTTCTACGGGGCGTGGGTGTTCTTCGGGGCGTTCGTCGCGCACGCCGCGCTGAAGATGCCCAAGGCGCTGCGGGCCATCCGGAGCGGGGAGCTCCGCTCCGGGAGAACCGGCGGCGGTACGGGGGCCGGGGCGCACCGCGCCGCGGGGACGGAGGACGACCTGGCGTCCCCGGCGCCCGCGCCGCCGACCCTCTCACGGCGCGGCGCATTCGCCGTCGTCGGCACGGGATCGCTGTTCATGCTGCTCACGACGGCGGGCCGGAGTTTCGACGGTCCGCTGCGCCGTACCGCGCTGCTCGCCCCGCACGGCTGGCAGGACCCGGGAGGCGGCCCGAACGGCTTCCAGATCAACAAGACGGCGGCGGCGGTCGGGGTCAGGGCGGCCGACACCGCCGGGGACCGGTGGCGGCTGGTCGTCAGCGGCCCGGCCGGGGACGTACGGCTCTCGCGCGCGCAGCTCCTCGCGATGGACCAGCACACCTCCGAGCTGCCGATCGCCTGTGTGGAGGGCTGGTCGACGTCGAACCAGTCGTGGCGCGGCGTACGCCTGCGGGACCTCGCCGCACTGGCCGGGTATCCGGCCGACGCGCCCGGTGTGTTCGTGGAGTCCCTCCAGGCCCGCGGGAGTTTCCGTTCGGGCGCGCTGCGCGACAACCAGGTGCGCGACGGGCGTTCGCTGCTGGCGCTCCGGGTCAACGGCGCGGACCTGTCGCTCGACCACGGCTTCCCGGCGCGGATCATCGTCCCGGCCGCGCCCGGGGTGCTGAACACGAAGTGGGTCACCAGGCTGACGTTCGGAGCGCTGTGATGAATCGCCGGAACCGTACGGGGCGCGCCATCGAGCGCCGCGTCCTCAAGGACCGCTCCCTCCAATACCGCTCGCTGCTGGGCAGTCCCCTCCAGATCGTGCTGCTGCTCGCCACCCTCGCCTTCGTGGGATATGTGGGAGTGCGCCTGCTGGTGGGCGAGACGTTCCTGATCGTGGTCTGGTTCGTCGGCGCCGCGCTCGTGCACGACCTCGTCCTGGTGCCGCTCTACACGGCGGCCGACCGGACGGTGACCGCCGCGCTGGGACCACGGCGCCGGCTCGTCAACTACGTACGTGTACCGGCCTTCCTGTCGGGGCTGCTCCTGCTGGTGTGGTTCCCGATGATCACGGGGCGGGTGAGGCGCTACGAGCCGTACGCCGCCCTGTCGCCCGACGGGTTCCTGGCGCGCTGGCTGCTGGTCACGGCCGCGCTGTTCGTGTGCTCGGCGCTCTGTCTGGTGACGCGCGCGGTACTGCGGCGCAGGGCGACGAAGGGGCGGCCCGCCGCCTCCCACTGATCGACGGGCTGCCAGCCGATGGCCCGGCCGTACCGGAGCAGCGCCGGGGTGCCGAGCCGGGCCCACGGGAAGTGCGAGCCCGTGGCGCGGGCTCCGTCCGCCGGGGGGTGGCGCCCGTCGTCCACCCGTACGCGCACCCGCTCGTCGATGTCCACGGGCGCGGTCTCGGCGATGATCAGCCCGCCGTGCCTCAGCAGTCCGGCGGCCCGGCGGAGCAGTCCTGCCGGGTCCCCGCCGATACCGATGTTGCCGTCCACGAGCAGGACGGTGCCCCAACGTCCCTCGCCGGGAAGGGGGTCGAAGACGGAGCGGTGCAGGGCGGTGCCGCCGAGCCGCAGCGTGCGTTCGACGGCAGCCTCGCTGACATCGACGCCGAGCGCCTGCCGCCCGCGCGCCGCGAGCGCGGCGACGAGGCGGCCGGGGCCGCAGCCGATGTCCAGGACGGCGCCCTCGCAGCGGTGCAGGGCCGAGAGGTCGGCGGCGTCGGCGCGGGCGCACCAGCGCTCGACGTCCAGGGGCAGCAGCCAGCCGTCCGTACGGCGCAGGAAGAGCGGGCCGCGGCCGGCCCGGAGGGCGTCGGCGTACGGGTCGGTGCTCCAGGCGGCGGCCTCGGTGCCGGTGTCCGCTGTGCCGGTCGCCGGGGCGTCGGTGCCGGTGTCCGTGGTGCTCACCGGGCGCCCACCGGGGTGAGCCGGCGCAGGGTGGCGGCGAACTGCCCGTCCGGGGCCGCCGATGCGACGTACTCGGCGTCGGCCGCCGAGTCCACGTCGCGCAGCGGCGGCAGATCGCGCACGGTGAACCCGGCGCGGACGAGACGGCGGCGCTGGACGGCGCCGGTGTCGGGTGCGGACATGGGCACCCCGCGAATGAGGTCCGGCGGGGCGGACTCGGGGGCGGCGAGGCCCAGCGCCCAGAAGCCGCCGTCGTCGGCGGGTCCGAACCAGGCGTCGCAGCCGTCCCAGCCGGCCGGACCGAGCGCGGGGGCCAGCAGGTCGGGGGTGATCTGCGGGGTGTCCATGCCGACGAGGAGCGTCGGCCCCTTACAGCTTTCGAAGGCGGCGGCCAGCCGCTCGTCGAGCCCGCCCGCGCACTGCGGCACCACGTCGATGCCGGGTGGCAGCCAGGGTCCCGGGCGTCCTTCGAGGACCAGGACACGGCGCCGGGCGGGGAGGGCGCGGACGGTCCGCAGGGTGTCGGCGAGCGCGGCCTCGGCGAGGCGGGCGGCGTCGGCGGGGGGGAAGGGCGGGGTGAGGCGCGTCTTGACGCGGCCGGGGAGGGGTTCCTTGGCGATGACGAGCAGGGTGGTGGTGGGGGAGGTCACTTGGCGGCCTCCGCGGGAGCGTTCGGGACGGTGTTCGGCGCGGTGCTCGTGCGCCGTAGGGACTGCGCGGGGGGCCGGCTCAGCACGGCGCGCATGTCGCGTACCGCGTGCCAGGTGCCCCGCCAGGTGCCGGTGACCTTGGACCTGCCCGTACGCGGTCGGTAGGGCACGTCGGCCTCGTTGACCCTCAGTCCGGCGTCGGCCGCGCGCACCACCATCTCCAGCGGGTAGCCACTGCGCTGGTCGGTGATGCCCAGCGCCAGCAGGTCCGCGCGGCGCGCGGCACGCAGCGGGCCGAGGTCGCGCAGCGTCACGCCGGTGCGGCGGCGCAGCATCCGGGAGAGGGCGAGATTCCCGGCGCGGGCGTGCGCGGGCCAGGTACCGCGGCCCTGCGGGCGACGGCGGCCCAGCATCAAGTCGGTCTCTCCGAGGGCGACTTGGCGTACGAAGCCGGTGAGGAGACCGGGGTCGAGGGAGGCGTCGCAGTCGCAGAAGCAGACGTACTCGGCGTCGGACGCGAGGAGGCCCGCGTGGCAGGCCGCACCGAACCCCCGTCGCGGCTCGTGGACGACGGTGGCGCCGAACGAGCGTGCGACGTCCGCCGAGCCGTCCGTGGAGCCGTTGTCGACGACGATCGCGCGCCAGCCGACGGGGATGTGTTCCAGCACCCATGGCAGCGCGGCCGCCTCGTCGAGGCAGGGCAGAACAACATCGGCGGTAAGATCAGAGAGGTTGGTCACGGCGCTCACCCTACGGATCGTAAGGCCGCATAACGGACTTCTGGACCTTACGAAACACGGACGTTCGGCCGATCCGGGCGCTCGGGCGGTCTCTCGCGCGGGGCGCGGTGCGAAGGTGGACGTATGCAGAGCAATCCCATCGGCGGCGACGCCGGCCACGGCGCGAACGGGCAGGCACCCGCCCATGTCCTCGTCGTCGACGACGATCCGACCGTCGCCGAGGTCGTCGCCGGCTACCTCGACCGGGCCGGTCACGACGTCGCACGCGCCGCCGACGGCCCGTCCGCGCTCGCGCGATTCGCCCGCAGACGGCCCGACTTGGTCGTGCTCGACCTGATGCTGCCCGGCATGGACGGCTTCGAGGTCTGCCGCCGGATGCGCGAACAGGGCGGCCCGGTACCGGTGATCATGCTGACGGCGCGCGGGGACGAGGAGGACCGCGTACTGGGGCTGGAGACGGGCGCGGACGACTACGTCACCAAGCCCTTCAGCCCGCGGGAGTTGGTGCTGCGCGTCGGGTCGGTGCTGCGCCGGGCGCGGCTGCCGGTGCCCGTGCCCGGTACGTCGCCGGCGGCGGGCGTGCTGCGTACGGCGGCCCTCTCCCTGGACCCCGCGGCGCGGCGCGCCACCCGCGAGGGCGCCGAACTGGCGCTCACCCTCCGGGAGTTCGACCTGCTGGCCTTCTTCCTGCGGCACCCGGGGCGGGCGTTCTCGCGCGAGGAGCTGATGAGCGAGGTCTGGGGCTGGGACTTCGGAGACCTGTCGACGGTCACGGTCCATGTCCGCCGCCTGCGCGCCAAGATCGAACACGACCCGGCGCGGCCGCGGTTGATCCAGACGGTGTGGGGGGTCGGTTACCGCTTGGCGGAGCCGGAGGACATGGCTGCGGGCGGGAGCGCGGGTGCGGGCGCCGGGCGTCCGCCGCAGGACACCCGGCCCGCACCCGGCGCGGAAGGCGTCCCGGACATCCCGGCCGGCGCCTCGGCGTCCTCGCCGGACACGCCGCCCCGGTCACCGGACACGCCGCCCCGGTCACCGGACCCGTCACCCGGCTCGGACCCGTCACCCGGCTCCCGGAGGTCCGCCCGGCCATGAAGGACATGCTCCTCATCGCTCTCATCGCGTTTCTCGGCGCCGCGGCCGCGGGCCTCCTCGGGGCCCTCACGCTGCGCCTGTTCCGGCGCCGGTCGCTCGTGGTGTCCGTGACCGTCGTCGCCGCCGTCGCCGTGACCGCGATGCTCGCCGGGACGCTCGCCGTCGCCTGGGCGATGTTCCTGTCACCGCACGATCTGAGCGTCGTCACCACGGTCGTCGCGATGGCCGCCGTCGTCTCGCTCGTCACCGCCGTCCTCCTCGGCAGATGGATGGTCGCCCGCAGCAGGGATCTGACCCTGGCCGCCAGGTCGTTCGGCGACGGCGGGGTCTTCGCCGCGCCCGTCGAGCCCGCGACCGCCGAACTGGACGCGCTGACACGCGAGCTGGCGGCCACGAGTGCCAAGCTCGACAGCTCGCGTGAGCGTGAACGCGCGCTGGAGACCTCGCGGCGCGAACTCGTCGCGTGGATCTCGCACGATCTGCGCACGCCCCTCGCCGGGCTGCGCGCCATGTCGGAGGCGCTGGAGGACGGCATGGCCGCCGACTCCCCGCGCTATCTGCGGCAGATACGTACCGAGGTCGAGCGCATGAACGACATGGTCGGCGATCTCTTCGAACTCTCCCGGATCCACGCGGGATCGCTCACCCTGACCCCCACCCGTATCTCGGTGTACGACCTGGTCGGCGACGCCCTGGCCGGCGCCGATCCGCTGGCGCGCGAGCTGGGCGTACGGCTCGTGGGCGACCGGATCGACGCCGTACCGGTGGAGGTCGACAGCAAGGAGATGAGCCGGGTCCTCGGCAATCTGCTGATCAACGCCATCCGCCGGACCCCGGCCGACGGCACGGTCGCGGTCGCCGCGCGGCACGGTCAGGGCGGGGTGGTGCTCTCGGTGACCGACGGCTGCGGCGGAATACCGGAGGAGGACCTGCCGCGCGTCTTCGACACGGGCTGGCGCGGCAGCGACGCCCGCACACCCCCGGCCGGCGCGGGCCTCGGACTCGCGATCGTACGAGGCATCGTGGAGGCCCACGCGGGCCGGGCGGCGGTCCGCAACGTGGCGGGAGGCTGCTGCTTCGAGGTGACGCTCCCCGCCGCCTGATCCGAGCCGCGCCATACGGAGCGGGGAGCGCGTCACGGCCGGGCGCGCCCCGCCGCCCGGACACGCCCGGCGCCCCCGGTCACCGCGCCCTGCGGCGAGCGCTCCGTACGGTTCGTCCATGACTCCCCCCGGTTCACCTTCTCGCCCGGCCCTCGGCTTCCACGAACTGCACCACCGCACCGCGCCCTTGGTCCTCCCCAACGCCTGGGACGTCCCCTCGGCCCTCGCCTTCGTCGACGCCGGGTTCGAGGCCGTCGGCACGACGAGCTTCGGTGTCGCCTCCGGGCTCGGCCGTCCGGACGGCGGCCGGTCGACGCGTGACGCGAACGTCGCGCTGGCCAGGGCCCTGGCGCCGCTGCCGGTGCACGTCAGCGTGGACATCGAGGACGGCTACTCCGACGACCCGGACGAGGTCGCCGCGTACGTCTCCACGCTCGCCGCCGCCGGTGCCGACGTCGCGGACGTCGCGGGCGTCAACATCGAGGACAGCACCGCCGAGACGCTGATCGACCCGGCCGCGCACGCCGCGAAGGTCGCGGCGGTGAAGCGGCGCTGCCCGGAGGTGTTCGTCAACGCCCGCGTCGACACGTACTGGCTCGGCCAGGACGCCACCGTCGACTCGACGCTCGAACGCGCCGCGCGTTACATCGAGGCGGGCGCGGACGGCGTGTTCGTCCCCGGCGTCACGGAGCCCGGCGTACTGCGCGAACTGGCCGCGGCCGTCACCGTCCCCCTCAACGTCCTCGCCGTCCCCGCCCTCTCGCTCACCGAACTCGCGGGGCTGGGCGTCCGCCGCGTGAGCACGGGGTCCCTGCCGTACCGCGCCGCGCTGCACGCCGCCGTGCGGGTGGCGGACACGGTACGGGGTGGTGGCGGCGCCCTACCCGAGGCGACGCCGTATCCGCAGCTACAGGCGCGGCTCGTCGACTACGCGTCCCGGCTCGCGTAGCGGCGCGGTCGCGAACTCCGCCATGCCGTCGGCGAAGCCCACCTCCGGCTTCCAGCCCAACTCCTCGCGCAACGCCCGCGAATCTGCGGTGACATGGCGTACGTCCCCGAGCCGGTACTCGCCGGTGACGACGGGCGCGGGCCCGCCGTGCGCCGAGGCCAGCGCGGCGGCCATCTCGCCGATGGTGTGCGGCTCGCCGCTGCCGGTGTTGTACGCGGCGAAGCCGGACGGCCCGCCCGCGCACACCGCGTCGAGGGCGGCCACGTTGGCGGCGGCCACGTCCCGTACGTGCACGAAGTCCCGCCGCTGACCGCCGTCCTCGTAGACGCGGGGCGCCTCGCCGCGCGCCAGCGCGGAGCGGAAGAAGGAGGCGACCCCCGCGTAGGGGGTGTCGCGGGGCATGCCGGGCCCGTAGACGTTGTGGTACCGAAGGGACACCGCCCGCCCGCCCGTGGCCCGCGCCCATGACGAGGCCAGGTGCTCCTGCGTGAGCTTGGTCGTGGCGTACACGTTGCGGGGATCGACGGGCGCGTCCTCCGCCACCAGCCCCGGCACCAACGGCGAGCCGCAGTCGGGGCAGTTGGGCTCGAACCGCCCGGCGTCCAGATCGGCGGCCGCGCGTGGTCCCGGCCGGACCACGCCGTGGCGCGGGCAGTCGTAGCGCCCCTCGCCGTAGACGACCATCGACCCGGCGAGCACCAGCGCCGGCACACCCGCGTCGGCCATGGCGGCGAGAAGCACCGCCGTGCCGAGGTCGTTGCACCCCACGTACGCGGGCGCGTCGGCGAAGTCCTTGCCGAGCCCGACCATCGCGGCCTGGTGACAGACGGCCTCCACCCCGGCGAGCGCCCCCGCCACGGCCTCCCGGTCCCGCACGTCCCCGACGACCAGCCGCTCCCCCTCCCGCGTCGGCCGCGGTGGGGCCCCGCCGTGCGCGGAGGGCAGCAACGCGTCGAACACGACGGCCTCATGGCCGCGCGACACGAGGGCGCCGACGACCTCCGATCCGATGAACCCGGCTCCGCCGGTGACAAGTACACGCATGGGGCCCACGCTAGGCGCGCGATCACGCAGTGGTCGGTACCCGCCACGGCATGTCACGGGACCGTAAGATCACGCGCGCGTCAGTCGAGCGGCAGCACCCTTCGAAGGAGATGTTGATGGAGTACTTCGACCTCGGGACTCTCACCCGGCCCGTGTCGACGCGTTCGGCCGACGCGCAGCGCTGGTTCGACCGCGGGCTGGCGTGGACGTACGCGTTCAACCACGAGGAGGCCGTCCGCTGCTTCGAGGAAGCGGCGGGTGCCGATCCCGGCTGCGCCATGGCGCACTGGGGCATCGCGTACGCGCTGGGGCCCAACTACAACAAGCCCTGGGAATCGTTCGACCCGCTCGACCTGGAGCGGACCGTCCGCAGGACCCATGCCGCCGTCGAACGGGCCCGCGCCTCCTCGGCCGGCGCGACCGACCTCGAACGCGCCCTCATCGAGGCGCTCCTCGCCCGCTACCCGCGATCACAGGCCCCGGCGGACTGCTCGGTCTGGAACCTGCCCTACGCCGAGGCCATGCGCGGCGTCTACGAACTCGCGCCCGACGACCCCGACATCGCCACGCTCTACGCCGACGCGCTGATGAACCTCACTCCCTGGCGGCTGTGGGATCTGCGTACGGGCGAGCCCGCCGCCGGCGCCCGTACGCCGGAGGCCAAGGCGGTCCTCGACCGGGCGCTGCTGAGCGGGGCGGGGGCCGACCACCCCGGCGCCCTGCACCTGTACATCCATCTGATGGAGATGTCCCCGACACCGGAGGACGCGCTGGTGGCCGCCGACCGGCTGCGCGGGTCCATGCCCGACGCGGGACACCTGCACCACATGCCGTCACACCTCGACGTCCTGTGCGGTGACTACCGGCGCGTCGTATCGGCCAACAGCGAGGCCATCAGGGCCGACGAGCGGTACCGGCGGCGGGCCGGCGCGATGAACTTCTACACCCTCTACCGCTCGCACAACTACCACTTCAAGATCTACGGCGCGATGTTCCTGGGACAGTCCCGGACGGCCCTGGAGACCGCGGCACAGCTCGAAGCCTCCATCCCCGAGGAGCTGCTGCGCGTGCAGAGTCCGCCCATGGCGGACTGGCTCGAAGGCTTCCTGGCCATGCGGGTGCATGTGCTCATCCGGTTCGGCCGGTGGGCCGACATCCTCGCCCTGCCGCTGCCGGCCGACGCCGATCTGTACCGCGTCACCACCGCGATGATCCGCTACGCCTGGGGAGTGGCGTACTCGGCGACCGGACGGATCCCCGAGGCCGAGACCGAGCGCACGGCCTTCCACCTCGCCGTCGAGCGGGTGCCCGAGAGCCGGATGCTGTTCAACAACACCTGCCGGGACATCCTCGCCGTCGCGTCGGCGATGCTCGACGGCGAACTGCACTACCGCGAGGGCGAGTACGACCTGGCGTTCGCCTCGCTGGAACGCTCGATCGCGCTCGACGACAGCCTCCCCTTCGACGAGCCCTGGGGCTGGATGCAGCCGACCCGCCACGCGTACGGGGCCCTGCTGCTCGAACAGGGCCGCGTCGCGGAGGCCGAAGCCGTCTACCGCGCGGACCTCGGCCTCGACGACACACTCCCCAGACCCTCCCGGCACCCCGGGAACGTATGGGCGCTGCACGGATTCCACGAGTGCCTGGTACGGCTCGGCAGGACGGGCGAGGCCGAGATCGTGTCCCACCAGCTCACGGTCGCGACCGCGCTCGCGGACGTCCCGATCAACGCCTCCTGCTTCTGCCGCCTGAACACGCCGGGCCCTTCGGACACCTGCTGCTCGACCTGAGCGGCCCGGCGTTGTCAGACCCGTGGTGCAGGATCGGCGCATCGGCTTTTCGAAGGGGATGGGGATCACCATGCCGGTCACGAACCAGCAGGTCGCCGGGCGTGAGTTTCTGCGGGGGTTGTACCCGGACGAGTACTTCCCGGATCGGCTCCTCGACAAGGGGCGGGTCATCCTCCTGCGGCTCTGCGAGCGCATCGAGGCGGAGCGGCCGGCCGATCTGGCGGCGCTGTACGCGCTGACCGCGGTCGCCACCGAGGAGTTCAACCGGCTGCAGGAGGAGTTCTGGGCGGCGGGGAGCGAGATCGAGACCGTGGCGCGTGACGAGATAGCCGGGGACTTCGCGTTCGTGGCGTCGGCCTACGGGTTCGCGGACGCGGATCTGGAGGAGGTGGTGGCCGAGCGTGATTGGTGACCGGGCCCGTCAGTCGACCTGCCAGACGATGTCTCCACTGCGGCCCGGGGAGTAAGTGACCGTGCCGAAAACCGGACCCGGCCGCCCCACCTCCATGACGAGGAACCCTTCGACGCTCTCGCCGGGCTTGAGCCGTACCACCTGGGGCAGTGCGGGTCCCTGAACGGGTTCGAAGTCGGTGGCGGTCGTGCCCAACGGCTTCTCGCCCTCGCGCGGCCCGACAGCCGCCCGGTGGAGGGGCCGCTCCTCGATGTCCTTCTCTCCCACATTCTCAAAGCTCAGTTCCAGCGCGGCCCAGGACCCTCCCTCAAGGAGCGGCCCCAGTTCCCCGGGCTTCATCTCGGCCGGATCGATCACGCTCCTGAGCGTGTGGACAGCCTTGCCCCCACCCTCCAACTCCCGTGTCACGCTGGTCCCGACGGCCAGTCGCGGGTCCTCCCCGCCACCGGAGCAGCCGGTCACGCCGCCGGCGAGGAGCAGAGCTGTGGCGAGGCACGGAGTGGTGTCCTGGCGCGCATGGAATCCCCCGAGTGGTGCGGTCCCGACGGGCTCGGTCCGACCGGGCGGCCAAGCCCGGTCACCCGTTGGGTGTGCCCGAGCACTTTTTCATATCGGTTGGGGGAGCTACGACGGGTCGCCCTCGCACCCGCGGAACCCCGAATAGCAGGTGGTCACGGCTGTCGTCGGAGGCGGCTTCAGGCGGGAACGCGCGCTGGATGGTTGTGATTGTCACGGCGCGGCGTCCCCGCCTTCCCAATCAGCTACGCCTGAAGGCCGCGGATCTTCCGGCCCGACTCCGTGGCCGGGTAGAGGATCGCGTCGGCCACGCGCCCGCCCGAGTCTTTGACCCCACCGCTGAAGTTGAGGCGCCCGGTGGTGCCCGTCTTTGCGGCGATGCCGTCCCAGTACGCCGCCTCCCGCTCCCAGCGGACGCCGGACAGCAGCCGATGCAGGTCATCGGCGCTCGTGCGATTGAGGGAGTCGGCCCACGGGGTGGCGTGGTGCGCAGCGACGCCGACTCCGGCGATCACGGCAGGAGCCGTGATGGCGCTGCGAGAAGTGAAGGCGTTGGTGTGATCGGCGATGAGACCCGTCAGGAGTGCGACGACTGTGCGTTCGACGAGTTCTCCGTTGGTCCCCGCGGGCAGGTCGTCCTCGTGGATGGTCTCCGCCGAGAGGTTCAGTCCGGAGCGGCCGTACACCGTGGTGATGACGAGCGCTCGCAGCGCGGAGAGCGTCACGACCTCGGCGTCCGTCTTGCCGACCTGGCGCTTGGTGGCGTTGACGAGTTTGCTGAACGGCACGCTCTTGCCGTCGATCTCGACCTTGACGGCTTCGGCCACGCGGTGGGCGAGTTGAGTGGCCAGGTCGCGCTGATCCATGGACATCGAAAGGTTCTTGGAGACTTCGATCCCGAGGACGTTGCGGTCGTGGAAGATCTGCCGGGCATCGGCCGCGGACAGGCCCACGTACATCTCGAACGGGATGCGCACGGCCACGAGCTGCTCGTAGGTGAGCCCGAACTTCTCCGGGTGGTCGAACAGGTCGTGCCACGCGGTCAGTTGGGTCTCGCCGTCGACCGCGACGACAGTCGCGCCCGGTGCGATGGTGACGGTTCGCAGCCCGGTGCCGGACACCAGTTCGTCGCTGATCGCGGCGATGTCGTCGGCATGCCAGAGGGTCATCGGCGGCAGCGACCAGGCGTCAGCCCATTCGCCGTTGATGCCTGCGGCGATGTACTCGGCGTACGACGTGGCGTTCCTGCCCTTACCCGTCGACTTCAGTGTGCGCTGGACCTGGGCACGCATTTCGGCGTGCTGGCGGACCTGGCCGGAGGCGGTCTTCAGTAATTTCTGGTCCTCTTCGCGGCGGGGAGAAGGGACGATCTGGAGAAGCGCGGGGAGAGAGATCGTCCCGATGACCGCGTTCTCGCGGAACGGCATGACGGTGATCCGGGTCCCCTCGATGACGGTGGTGGGCATGGTGAGGCGCATGGCTGCTCCTTGATGGGGTGGTGATCCGACGGGTTACTTCGTCGGCCGCTTGCTTCGGTAAGCAAGTATGAGTAAACAAGTAAGTGAAAGCGCTGTCAAACTAGTTGACGGTGATTGTTGCTGGTGTAAGTTGTTAACAGTTCACTTCTGAGAGGCCAGGACACCACGCCATGCGCCAGCCGTCGTCCACGCAGCACTCGCAGCCTTCGTCTTCGCCGCAGGTGACGGCCGCCGAGATCTCCCGTATCGCGGGGGTCACGCGCGCCACGGTCAGCAACTGGCGCCGCCGGCACGAAAATTTCCCCGTGCCGGTCGGGGGCACGGAGAGCAGCCCGCTGTACGACCTGCGGACTGTGCAGGACTGGCTGGAGAACCGCGGTCACACCTCCACCGCCTCCCCTGCGGAGGAGTTGCGCACGGTCCTGCGCCTGCATGGTGGCTCCGGCCTTGCCGTACGCCTGATGGCCTCGGTGGCCGCCGCTTCGCGCCGCACCCCCGAGGAACTGGCCGAGCTCGCCGCCGCACCCGACGACGAGCTGATCGCCCTCGCCGCCGCCGACGCCGACCGTCTTCGCGAAGCGGTCCCCGTGGTTGAACGCGTTCGGTACGGCGCCAAGGACGCGGGAGTGGTCCGTGCACTCCTGCGGTGCGTACACGGGGCCGGACCGCAGGCCGCTCTCGATGTCCTGGCCGAGCGCGCGCTGGACGAGAGCGCGGCCACCGGCACCTACGAGACGCCGGGAGAACTGGCCACGCTGATGGCGAGCCTCCTGCCGGTCGACGCCGGCTCGGTCTTCGACCCTGCCTGCGGCAGCGGCACGCTGCTCGCGGCGGCGGCCCGCCGGGGAGCGTACGAGCTGTACGGCCAGGATGTCGTTGCCGTACAGGCACAGCGCGCGGCCGTACATCTGCTGCTGGAAACCCCACCGGCAACTGATCCCATCAGGGCTTCCGATCCGGTGGGTGGCTGGGCGGGCGCAGCCACGGTCAGCGTGGGCGACAGCCTGCGCGCCGACGCGTTCTCCGACCTCACGGTGGACGCCGTCCTGTGCAATCCCCCCTTCGGCGACCGGGACTGGGGCCACGAGGAACTCGCGTACGACCCGAGGTGGGCATACGGGCCGCCGCCTCGCTCGGAATCCGAACTGGCTTGGGTACAGCACGCGTTGGCGCACGTCGCGTCCGGCGGCCTCGCGGTCCTGCTGCTCCCGCCCGCCCTCGCCTCAAGGCCCTCGGCGCGTCGTGTCCGGGCAGAACTCGTACGAAGTGGCGCGCTGCGCGCCGTCGTCTCCCTACCGGCGGGCGTGGCGCCGCCCCTCCACATCGGGCTGCACATCTGGGTACTGCGACGACCCGAACCGGGCGGCACGGAGCGGCAGTCGGTGCTGTTCGTCAGTGGTGAGAGGGAACGGGAGAACGCATCGGGCGGTGGTGTCCGCAAGGAGCTGGTCAACTGGTCGGCCCTGACAGCCCGCGTCCTTGACCAGTGGACGGCGTTCTCGGCCGACCCGGACGCGTTCACGGACGAGCCGGGTGTGGCCCGAGCCGTACGTGTCATCGACCTTCTCGGAGACGTCGTCGACCTCACGCCGGCCCGCCACGTGCGAGTGACGGCCACGGACATCGACCCCGAGACACTGGCCCGGCGTGTAGCGGACCTGCACAGCCAGTTGAACGAGCAGCTGGCCGCTCTCGCCGCCGCCACTGTCCACGGGAAGTGGCAGCCGTCGCCCGATGCATCGGCCGGTGCGTGGCGTACGGCTACGGTGGCGGACCTCGCGCGGGGCGGTGCTTTGACCTTGCTGCGGGGGGCGGCCGTGCTGCCGGTCTCGCAGGATTCCGTACGAGAGGGGACGCCGGAGCGTGCGGGCGCGGGTGCGCCCGTACTGACCACCGACGACGTTTCGGCCGGGCGCCCGCCCTCGGGACCTGCCGAACGGCTCGGCGCCGAGGCCACGCAGACCGTGGCCGAGGGAGACGTCATCCTGCGCGGTGACGCCCCCACCGGCGTCCGGCGCCCGATGACCCGCGTCGCCGACGGCACGGACGCGGGCGCCCTGCTGGGCCCGCGTCTCCATCTGCTGCGGCCCGACCCGGCCCGGCTGGATCCATGGTTCCTCGCCGGATTCGTCGGTACCGAGGACAACATCGCGGCGGCCTCGACCGGTACCACAGTCGTGCACGTCAACCCGGGCCGGTTGCGCGTTCCGCTGCTGCCGCTCGAAGAGCAGCGGCGTTACGGCGAGGCGTTCCGCCGTGTTCATGAACTTCGGGTGGGCGCTGTGCGGGTCGCCGACCTGGCGATGGAGGCGGCGGGCGCGGTGAGCGCGGGACTGACGACGGGCGCTCTGCTGCCGCGACCCCCTGACGGAGAGTCGGTCTCCGAATCTGCCTGAAACCAGCCGTTGGCTCAGCCGATCGACCACACTTGAGGCCCATCCGTCCCGTGATGGGCGGTACGTAGTGGAAGGAAACCGGGGAAATCCTTTGAACAGCAGCAAGCACACGGAACTCGCGAACCACGCCTGGTCCGTAGCCGATCTCCTGCGCGGCGACTACAAGCAGTCGGACTACGGCAAGGTCATCCTGCCGTTCACGGTGCTGCGCCGCCTGGAGTGCGTTCTTGAACCGACGCGCGAGAAGGTCGCCGAGACGGTGGCCAAGTACAAGGACGAGGAGATCGACGCCGATCACTTCCTGCGCCGCGCATCGGGGCACTCCTTCTACAACAAGAGCGCGCTGACGTTGAAGACCATCGCGGGCGACCCGCACGGCATGGCGGCGAACCTCCAGCTGTACGTCGGTTCCTTCTCCGACAACGCCCGTGAGGTACTGGAGCAGTACGAGTTCGCCCAGCAGGTCAAGCGGCTCGCCAACGCGGACCTGCTCTACAAGGTCATCGGCAAGTTCACCGACCTGGACCTGCGTCCAGAAGTCGTGCCGAACCACAACATGGGCTACATCTTCGAAGAACTGATCCGGCGTTTCGCGGAACAGTCCAACGAGACCGCGGGCGAGCACTTCACGCCCCGTGAAGTCATCAAGCTCATGGTCAACCTGCTGATCGCGCCCGACGGGGACGCGCTGAGCGTGCCGGGCGTCGTCCGCACGGTCATGGACCCGGCGTGCGGTACGGGCGGCATGCTCAGTGCTGCCGAGGACCACATCACGGCGCACAACCCCGACGCCACGGTGGAGGTGTACGGGCAGGAGCTCAACCCGGAGTCGTGGGCGATCTGCCGTTCCGACCTCATGATCAAGGGCCAGGACCCGGAGAACATCGCGTTCGGTAACTCCTTCTCCAATCCTGGCCAGGAGAAGGGCGCGAAGTTCGACTACCTGCTTGCGAACCCGCCGTTCGGCGTGGAGTGGAAGAAGGTCAGGAGCGAGGTCGAGTACGAGCACGAGAACCTTGGCGACGCCGGCCGTTTCGGTGCTGGGCTGCCGCGTATCAACGACGGGTCGCTGCTCTTCCTCCAGCACATGATCTCGATGATGAAGCCGGTGGACGTCAACGGTAAGGGCGGGTCGCGCATCGCGATCGTCTTCAACGGCTCCCCACTGTTCACGGGCGCGGCGGGCTCGGGCGAGTCGGAGATCCGGCGCTGGATTCTGGAGAACGACTGGCTTGAGGCGATCGTCGCACTGCCGGACCAGCTCTTCTACAACACTGGGATCTCCACGTACTTCTGGATCCTGACGAACCGAAAGAACGCGGAACACAAGGGCAAGGTGGTGCTGCTGGACGCGCGGGACCAGTGGCAGAAGATGCGGAAGTCGCTGGGCGACAAGCGCAAGATGCTGGGTGACGGGGAGGGTGGCAGCCCGGACCACATCGGCGACATCACGCGCCTGTACGGCGACGCGGTGTCGGTCGCGGCGAACGCGGACCACCCGCTGCACGGCAAGGTAAAGGTCTTCGACAACTCGGCGTTCGGCTACCAACGGATTACGGTGGAGCGGCCGTTGAAGCTGCGGTTCGAGGTGACGGAGGAGACGCTGGCGGCGCTGAAGGCGTCCAAGGTCATCCAGAAGCTTCCGAACGCGTCGGTTCTCTTTGACGCGTTCGAGTCGATGGACGTGCGGTCGTGGGCGACGAAGTCCGAGGCATGGGTCGCCCTGAAGGACGCGGCGGTCGCGGCCGGCACGACGTGGCCGACGGGAGCGCCGTTCAACAAGGCGCTGCGGGACGCGATTGGGGTGCGGGACCCGGAGGGCGAGGTCCAGAAGGTCAAGGGCCAGGCGGAGCCAGATGCAGACTTGAGGCACTTCGAAAACGTGCCGTTGGGGGAGGACGTCGAGGAGTACCGGAAGCGGAAAGTGCATCCGCATGTGGCGGATGCATGGATCGATCACCTGAAGACGAGGGTGGGGTACGAGATTCCGTTCACGCGGCATTTTTATGTGTACAAGCCGCCGCGGCCGTTGAAGGAGATTGACGCAGAGTTGAAGGTGCTTGAGGCGGAAATTCAGATGCTGCTCGGGGAGGTCACAGAATGAGTTGGAATCGGCTGTCTCCCGGATCTCCGGTCTCGTGGCCATCCAAGTGGCGAACGGCTCCTCTATGGTCGATGTTCGAACGGGTGAAGGATGTCGGGCATCCTTGTGAGGAATTGCTCAGCGTGTACCGCGACCATGGCGTTGTGAAGCGTCAAGGTCGAGAGGATAACTTCAATAAGGCGGCATTGGATCGAAAGATCTACCAATTGATCCACCCCGGCTGGCTCGCGATCAATCGAATGAAAGCCTGGCAGGGTTCCGTTGGCATCTCCCCCTATAGAGGAATTGTTTCTGGTCACTATATTTGTTTTCGTCCCAACCATAGCGAAGATAATCGATTCCTGAATTGGCTCCTTCGTTCTGCTCCATACGCGGCCGAGTATTCATCACTCTCGCGGGGTGTTCGTCCCAACCAAGTTGAGATCGACAACGAGTGGCTACAGACACTCCTGGTGAAACTCCCCCCACTGGAGTCGCAGCGTCGAATTGCCGACTTTCTCGACGTCGAGACTTCTCGAATTGATCGTTTGATTAAGGTGCGACAAGGTCAAATTTCATTGCTTGAGGAACGTTCCGACGGGCTGATTTTTGATGCCATTCGTGGATCCGAAGAGTCGGCCCGGAGTGAAAGTGGACTTGCCTGGCTCGGCAGCATCCCAACTGGATGGGCGATCATGCCTGTCGGATTTCAATTCGAAGTGCTCTTGGGGAAGATGCTAAACCAGGAGAATGTTCGGGGTTCCGACCTATTGCCGTACCTCAGGAATACGAATGTGCAGTGGGATCGCATTACAACTGATGACCTACTGCTGATGAACTTTCCTCCCGAAGAGCATCGCCGATACGCCGTACGCTCGGGTGATCTATTGGTTTGCGAGGGTGGTGAACCTGGAAGGGCCGCCATCTGGGACGGACGCGTAAGCGAGATCTATTACCAGAAGGCGCTGCATCGAGTGCGGCCACGGGGATACAGTTCGCCTCGATGGCTCTTCTACTGCTTGCGCGCAGCGACGGCGCAGAATGTTTTCGCGGTGGAGGGCAACACAACAACCATCTCTCATCTGACAGGAGAGCAGCTACGGGCTCATAGATTTCCCTTTCCCAGTCGAGAAGTTCAAGATCGTCTGGTGGCACAACTCGATGCGGCAGCTCTTCGCCAGGAGAATTTGATCGCAGCCTTTCGCAGACAACTCGCCCTCCTCGTCGAACGGCGCCAAGCCCTCATCACCGCCGCCGTAACCGGCCAGTTCGACGTATCCACCGCCAGCGGACGCAACGTAACGGACGGAGTCCAGCCATGAGCCCCGCACACGACGAGGCCGCGTTCGGCAACGCCATAGTCGCCGCCATGATCGAGCGCGGCTGGCGCGAGGCTAGGCCCCAGGCGTACCAGGCCGAACTCGGGCTGGACACCGACGAACTGTTCGCGTTCATCGAGGAGACGCAGCCCGACGAGTGGAAAGAACTCCTCTCCGTCTACGGCGGCAGCTACAACGAGGCCCAACGCGGCTTCGCCCAGCGCCTCGACAGGGCCATCGGCGAAGACGGGCTGCTCAACGTCCTCCGTAACGGCCTCAAGGACCGCGGCGTTCGGTTCCGCGTCGCGTACTTCAAGCCGAACCTCTTACCTGACGACTCCGTCCTGAACGGCTACCGCGCCAACCGCCTCACCGTCGTACGTGAACTCCGTTACGCGGCCAAGCAGGCCGACCAGGGCAACGAGCTCGACCTCGCCCTGTTCCTCAACGGAATCCCCGTCGCCACAGCCGAGTTGAAGAACCCGCTCACCCGCCAGGGTGTCGAGATGGCCAAGGAGCAGTACCGCACCGAGCGCGACCCCACCGAGCTGATCTTCACCCGCCGCGTCATCGCGAACTTCGCCATAGACCCGGACCTCGTCTTCGTGACGACCCAACTCCGCGGTGCGAAGACGCGATTCCTGCCCTTCAATACCGGTTCCAACGGCGCCGGCCAGCCCGGCGGCGCCGGTAACCCCGACCCGAGTACCCCTGGCACGTACGCAACCTCCTACCTCTGGGAGCAGGTCTGGGCGCCCGACAACTGGCTTGATCTGCTGCAACGGTTCGCGCACCAGCAGAAGACAAAGACGCCCGGCGGCGGCACGACGAAGAAGACGATCTTCCCGCGCTTCCAGCAGTGGGACGCGGTCAAGAAGCTGACCGCCCACGCCGCCGCCCACGGCCCAGGTCAGAACTACCTGATCATGGCCTCCGCCGGCTCCGGCAAGTCCAACACCATCGGTTGGCTCGCCCACCGCCTCAGCGATCTGCACGCCGACACCGACCCGCGCAAGCTTGACCCGGAGGCCGTGACAGCCGGACGGATCACGCCCGGCGTGCCCGTCTTCGACAAGGTCATCGTCATTACCGACCGCCGCAACCTGGACGCCCAACTCCGCGAGACCGTCGGTAGTTTCTCCCAGACCGAAGGCCTCGTCGTGAAGGTCGACGAGAAGCACGGCGCGAAGAGCGAGCAGCTCGCCCGTGCCCTCTCCCGCGACACGGGCAAGATCGTCACCGTCACCCTGCACTCGTTCCCCGCGCTCATCCACTACATCAAACGCAATCCGACCGAGATCAAGGGCGTGAACTTCGCGATCGTCCTGGACGAGGCGCACTCCTCGCAGTCGGGTGACGCGGCCACCGACGTACGTGCCGCGCTCCGCGAACTCGGTCTGGACGCCGACTCCGACGACGACGGCGCGACATCCGTCGCCGTTTCCACTGAGAAGAAGCTGAAGCGGAAGGCCCTCGAACGCTCTCGCGCGGCCAACCTCTCCTACTTCGCGTTCACCGCCACCCCGAAGGCCAAGACCCTCGAACTCTTCGGCACAGAGCACACCGTGAACGGCAAGGCGGTCTACCGCCCCTTTCACACGTACTCCATGCGCCAGGCCATCGAGGAAGGCTTCATCCTCGATCCGCTGCGCAACTACGTCACGTACAACACGTACTGGAAGCTGGTGAACAAGAACCCGGACGAGCGCGAGGTCGACCCCTCCAAGGCCAACGGCCTGCTCGCCCGGTACGCGCTCACCCACGAGTACACCGTCTCGCAGCACGCCCAGGTGATCGTCGAGCACTTCGTCACGCACTCGCGCGGCCGGCTCGGCGGTCGTGCCAAGTCCATGGTCGTCACGGGCTCCCGGCAGTCCGCCGTGGAGATGGCGCGCGCGATCAAGAGCTACATCAAGGACCGGGAGTACGACACCAAGTACCCGGACCTCGGCGTCCTCGTCGCGATCTCCGGTTCTCTCACCATCGACGGCGCCGAGACCACCGAGGTGAAGGAGAACGGCGGGATCTCCGAGAGCGGGCTGCCGAAAGCGTTCTCGTACGTTCGCGCCGACGACAAGGCCGTGGCCGCGGGTGGACGGGGACAGCAGGAGTACAAGATCCTCGTCGTCGCCGACAAGTACCAGACGGGCTTCGACCAGCCGCTCCTGACGACCATGTACGTCAACAAGAAGCTCACCGGCATCTCCGCCGTACAGACGCTCTCCCGCCTCAACCGCACCGCCGAGCGCAAGAGCCAGGCCGACCTCGCGGTCCTGGACTTCACCAACGACGCCGACGACATCCAGGACGCCTTCCGCCCGTACTTCGAGGAGGCGCAGGCCCTGCCCACCGAGCCGAATCTCCTTTACACGGCGCAGGGCCGCGTCATGTCGGCGCCGATCATCTCCGAGCCGGAGATGGACGAGTTCGCCGCCGCCTACTTCGACGCGGACGAGAAGGCGGCCGGCTCGCAGGCGAAGTGGGAGAAAGCGCACGCGGAGCTGTACCGGTTGCTCTCCCCGGCCGTCGCCCGATTCACCCCGCTCCTTGAGAGCGAGGACGAAGACGACGTGGAGACGGCAGAGGACTTCCGCTCGGCCCTCAACGACTACGTACGCATGTACGGCTTCCTCGCGCAGATCGTGCCCTACCGGGACCCCGAGCTGGAACGGCTCCACCTCTACGGCCGCCACCTCCTCAACCGGCTTCCGCGGCGCGCCGACGGCGGCGTGGACATAGGCGAGATCGACCTCAGTCACCTGCGGGTGGAGAAGACCGGTGAGCACGACAAGTCGCTCACCGCCGAGGGCCCGGCCGAGCTGAAGGGCTTCGGCGAGGGCAAGGGCGGCGCGTCGGAGGTCGAGAAGTCGCTGCTGTCCGAACTGATCGACAAGTTCAACGCCAAGTTCGGCACGGACTTCACCGAAGAGGATGTCCGGCAGCCCTTCGAGGAGGCCAAGGAGGACGGCAAGGTCCGGGCAGCTGCGGTCGTCAACGACGAGGAGAACTTCGGCAAGGTCTTCGACAAGGTCTTCGCCGACAAGATGGCGGACCACATCGACAGTGTTGCCGGCATGGGGCGTCAGTACTTCGGCCCGGACAAGGGCTTCAAGTCCAGCCTGGACCGCAGCGCCCGCCGGGCGGCCTGGCGGATGATCCGCCGCGAAGAGGGCGTGGACGCGGCGTAGTCCGGTACGGGGCGTACAGGAGGGCCCGCGGCTGCGCTCGTACGGCGCGTGGCGGGGCAGCAAGCAGAGAGACGTGGAGATCGGCATCGACGAGCATCAGAGCTTGCGTGACCTGGCGGAGCAGGCCGAGGAGTCCTGGCTCAACCGCCTTGCCGACGAAGCGGAAGCCGAAGGAGTGGATGAGGCGATCTCGCTCGCCGAGATGGCTGCCCTCCTTCACACGCACAGGGTGTGAACTTGTGCAGGAGAGGGTCCCGCGTTGCGTCCGTGCGGCGCGTGGCGGGACTCTCCCGGTCTGCGAGCGGGGTCAGTTGACGACTAGCCCGACGAACCCGGCCCATGCCTCGGGTCCTACGGTCAGCACGGGGCCGGTCGGCTTCTTCGAGTCGCGGATGTGTACGTGGGTGGGGGCGGCGCCGACCTCGACGCACTCGCCGCCTTCGCCACTGCTGTAGCTGCTCTTTCGCCAGGCGATTTCGACGCATTCGCCGCCGTCGCCTGTGCTGTGACTGCTCTTGATCCAAGTCAACTTGGGCACGCTTGGCACGTTCATCCGGCTGATCATTTCTCTCCCAGAAGTCCCTCGACGAACGCCAGCGATTCACGCGGAGTGAGAGCCTGTGCGCGGATGATCCCGTACTGCTGCTCGATATCCCGCACTACCGTCCGCTCGGTGTGCAGACGGCTGTCCCGCTGAACCTCAACGTAGGCCATCCTCCGCCCGTCGAGTTTCTCGATCAAGGTGAACGGTCCCGCGAGACCGCTGTGTTCCATCCTGTCGGTAGGCATCACCTGGAGCTCGACGTTGCGTCGCTGCCCGAGAAGAAGCGTCTGCTCCAACTGCCCCTGCATCACGTGCCATCCGCCGATTGGACGCCGTAACACTGACTCTTCAACCACGAAGCTGAGTGTGGGCAGAGGCTGGCGGGCAAAGATCCCCTGGCGGGCCAGGCGTGCCGCGACGCGGCGTTCTACTGTCTCCTCGTCCAGGAGTGGACGGCGCACTCTGAACACGGCACGTGCGTACTCCTCGGTCTGCAACAGGCCTGGCACAGCCAGCGTCGCATAGACATGAAGGGACACCGCTACTGCTTCCAGTCGAGCCATGTCTCTGAAGAACGGTGGGTACTCCGCCCGCGCCACCTCCTCCTTCAGCGCCTTCAACACGCCCCCGGCGTCCAGCACATCATCCGCCCGGTCGATGAACCGCGGCTGCGGGATCCGTCTGCCCTGCTCGAAGGATGCGACCGACTGGGCCGCGTATCCCACCCGTTTCCCGAACTCCGTCCGGTCGAGGCCTGCCCGAGCGCGCAGCAGCTTCAACTGCCGGCCGAAGGCCACGACCACTCCCGAGCCCGGCTCGTCCTCCGGCCGCGGTCCGGCATCCGCGTCCGCACGCGTATCGGCGTCCATCTCGTCCCGCGTCATACCGTCACCTGTTCCACACCCGTTCCACGCGCGTACACGCCGTACGCCGACGCGTACAAGCGGTCCGCGACGGCGAGTCACCCCTGGTCACGCTATGCCACCGAGCGTCACCGTGTGGGCATGAACGGAAAACCGCCACTTCCCGTACGTCCCGTCCGTGTCACCCAACCCCCCGCCCCCACAAATCACTTCACGATGCGCTTCTCCTCAACCCCGCGCGGCGCCCGTCTGGTGCGATGCCTGGCCGGGGAGCGCCTCGACGCGTGGGGCATCGCCTACGGGAGCGAGCCACACGACGCGCTGACGCTGATCGTCGCGGAACTCTGCGCGAACGCCGTGTGTCACGGGCGCGTGCCCGGCCGCGACTTCCGGTTGGGTCTGACCGTCGCGCAGGCACCTGACGGCGCGTCCGTCGCTGTGGAGGTCACCGACACTCGCGGCGAGAAGCTGCCCGAGCCATCCCCCGCCCCCGCCGGTTCACCCGACCCACCCGACGACGCGGACGGCGGCCGAGGGCTCCTTCTCGTTGCCGCGCTCGCGGACGACTGGGGCTGGTACCCCCGCTTCGACGGGCCGGGCAAGACCGTATGGGCCACGTTGCACGCCGTATCCCGGTAGGTGCCCGCGCCGGTCACCACCCCGCCCGCGGCTGACGTCAGCCGCCGAACGCCCAGCGGACAGCGGCGACCGCAGCAAGGACCAGTGGCGGAACGAGCCACCCGCGTCCCATGGCGCGGCGCACCGTAGGAGGGATGACTGTGATGAGCAGCGCCACAGCACTGAGAGCGATGGTGAAGAAACATGCCAGGGTGATCGCGCCGTATGCGTCCTTGTCCCACGTCCCCGACGGGCGGATGGTCAGCGCGTAGTAACAGCAGCCGGCCGCGAGGGCGTAAAGGATCAGCAGGGGTACGGCCATGACCCATCGAAGGCAGCCTTGATCCTCGGCCGCACGCGCAGCTTCCGAGCGGTCGAGCATCAGCGCAGCGCGTCCCTTGCGTTGTCGAGGTGGTTGGTGAAACCCCGGCCGTATCCCTGGGCGTCCTCTTCCGCCCAGTACGGTCCGCCGTTGTACCGCGCCGCGAGCTCCTGGTACTGGGCGGGTGTCATTTCCTCCGGCGGCACGTCGGCGAACTCGCTCTCCGCTTTGAGCTGAGCGAGGTACTCGGATGCGATGAAGATGTTCTGTCCTGGATCCTGGAGAGACTCCTCCACAACCGCTCGCTGGTGTTCGGTCAGGTTGTCCGGGTCGTAGCCGAGCACTTCGGCCCCCCGGCGGACCTGGATCGCGATGGGACCGAAGGACGTCTCATCGGGACTTCCACCGAGACGCCCCGGCAGGTTCTCCGGTGAGATGGGGCTCAACCCCCAGGGGGCGTCGGCCTGTTCGCGGATCGTATCGACTACATCGTCCGCGATTCCCGGCTGGCCGCCGATCTCCTGCCAGGCGATACCGGCGACCATGTCGGCGGGCAGCCCCGAGTTTCTCGCTGCGGCCTGAATGATCTCCTTGTTCGCGGCGATCCATTCCTTCCGATCCTGGTCCGTGGACGGCAGATCCCAGTAACTGTCCTTCGCCCCGGGCAGGTTGGCCACTTGCATGCGGATGTCGCGGAGCGTCGGCGAGATGGGGCGCTCTCCGACCGGCAGGGCGTAGTCCTGCTTGGGGCCGCTGCCAGGGAGGTGGGTAAGGGGATTTTCACTCGCTTCACGGGCTTCACCCCGCATGGCTGCGATGGCGGAGAAGATGTCCACACGCGGCACGGAATTCAGCCTGAATTCGGGCAGTAGGTCGTACGCCGCCTTCATTCCGTGTACACAGATGTCACGGGCTTCCTTCTCCGTGGTCTTGGCGAGGTGGAAGTCC
The DNA here is from genome assembly GCF_010384365.1 of Streptomyces sp. S4.7. Lineage (NCBI taxonomy): Bacteria > Bacillati > Actinomycetota > Actinomycetes > Kitasatosporales > Streptomycetaceae > Streptomyces > Streptomyces sp. S4.7. The sequence goes on from NZ_CP048397.1 coordinate 4,008,931, forward strand.
CCTCCTGCGGCGTCGTGCAGCCGGTTCGCCTGGTCTTTGATGTCGTCGATGTCCATGGTGAGTTCGGCGAAGAAGTCGAGGACGCCCGTGGTTCCCCGCATGTCCTCCCACTGGCGCATGGGCTCCGCATCCTGTGCCTCACGGGTGATGGCGGTGCCTTTGGTGCCGATCAGATCGGCCAGTGCCCGTTCGTTCGCCTTGCCGTTGGAGTAGTGGCTCTTGGCTGTCTCCAGCGCATAGGCGTAGTTGCGCAAGGCGCTGGTGGCCTTGCCGTACCCTGCTGAGATGTCCGTCAGTAGCTTGCGCGCCTCCGCGACGCGTGCTTCGTAGCGCTTGCTTCCTTCGCTGTGCCAGTGCGTCTTCTTTTCCGCTCGCTCGGCGGGCTCGTCGAGTTCCACCAGCATGTCTCGTATCCGTTTGAATTCGTCGGCGTTCCGCTCCACGAGTGCCGGGTTGCAGCCTTCCAGGAATTCGACGTCCTTGCGGTAGCTCAACCCGCTCACTTCGCCTCCGGTGCCACGTACTGGCCATAGCGCAGGACGCTGTCGAGGAAGCTTTGGGCGGTGCCGTCGTCCACGGTCACGAAGTTGGTCCCGGCGGACTTGAGCCGGGTGGCGAGAGCCGCGAAGAGTGCTATGGAATCCTGGAACTGGTCGTCGGCGAAGCGGCTGAAGCGCTCGACCTGTGCGGCTACATCGCTGTGTGTCCTGGGTTCCCGGGCCATGGTGCTCAGGTCTCCGTCAGGTCTGCCTTCGTAGAGGAAGCCCGCGATTTCGATGAGCAGATTGGCATTGCCGTTGATCGAAGCAGTGTTGTAGTCCAGGGTCCCAGTGGCGGTAGTGCCGCCAGGATCCGCTGGCAGTTGATTGAGCTGCATACCGGCGGACCGGCGTGCCAGCGCCTCGGCTTTGAGCTCGGCCCACTCCTCGTCGAACGTCATACGTCCCCCATCAGCGACGACCTCACCTCACGAGCAGTGGATGATGCTACCGAAAGGGCAGTTGGGGGCACCGGGGTGTCAACTCGCGGCATGTCGAGGGGAGTTCTGAAGGCCCTGGGCGTGCGACCGGGAAGAGGTTGCCCGAGCCACGCCCCATTCCGTCACCGCTGGACTACGCATCGCGATGTCGAGAGACTCGTCTCCCAGTCACGTCAGGGTGACGCCAACGTCGCATCGGTGTCACGCACATGCACACACGGGGGCAACGTGCCACAGCAGCCGATCGCCGGTCGTTACGAACTCCTGGAGGAGCTCAGCAACGGCGGCATGGGGGACGTGTGGCGCGGCTACGACGCCGTACTCGACCGACCGGTGGCCGTGAAGAAGATCCGGCAGCAGGCGGTCGTCGGCTCTCCGCAGATCGCCGAGGAGTTCGCCAAGCGGTTCCGTCGCGAAGCCCGCATCACCGCGCGGATCCAGCACCCCGGTGTGCCTCAGGTGTACGACGCGGTTCTCGACGACACGCACGAGCGGCTGTTCCTGGTGATGGAGTTGGTCGACGGGGTTCCGTTGTCCACGTACATCAACCCCGAGCGACCTCTGCCGGTCAGCTGGGCGGCAGCCGTGGCGGCGCAGGTCTCCACCGTGCTCTCATACGCGCACGACGTGCCGGTGATCCACCGCGATCTCAAGCCGGGCAACATCCTCGTCGCGCGCGACGGGACGGTGAAGGTTCTCGACTTCGGCATCGCCGCCATGTTGCGGACCGATGTCACCAAACTGACGGCGACGGGCAGCCCCATCGGCACGTACCAGTACATGGCGCCCGAGCAGGTACGCGGCGGGCGGACCACACCGCAGACCGACCTGTACGCCCTGGGTTGTGTCCTGCACGAACTACTGAGCGGTCGCCTGCTGTTCACGGCGGACAGCGAGTACATGGTGATGCATCAGCACGTCAACGCCGCCCCCACACCGTTGCGCGCCCTGCGCCCCGACGTGCCGAGCGCTCTGGAAGAACTCGTCCTGCATCTGCTGCTGAAGGCGCCCGAGTCACGGCCGGCCGATGTGCAGGAGGTCTACGAGCGGCTGCGGCCGTTCCTGCCGTCGCCTGGTGAGCAGGCCGTCCCGGGTGAAGGCGGCCCGGACGGGGCGCCCGACCCGACCGGGATCTTCCGCCGCCCGTACGCACCGCGCGCCCGCGCCGCGCAGGGTGGGGCGACGCCCGCCGTCGGCGTGAACGCCGCTCAGGCCGCTCCTGTCCCCGTCCCCGCTCAGCTGAGTGAGGAGATCAGGGACGCGTACGCCCACTCCGACGCCCTGCTTGAGGAATGGCGGTTCGGGCAGGCCGTCGAAGTGCTGAGCGAGATCATTGAGCCCGCGGCGCGTGCTCTCGGCACGGACAACCCGAAGGTCTTGGAGTTGCGCATGCGGCGGGCGGCTGTTCGCCTGCTCGGCGGCGACTATCGTGCCGCGCTGCCCGAGTTCGACGCCCTCGCCGACGCCTTCGCGCGGACCGGTGGACCCACGGGCGAGCGGGCACGCGCCTGCCGGGCCCAGGCCGCCCGCTGCCGCGCCGAACTCGGCCATGTCACGGAGGCGTTGGGGGCTCTACGCGGCGTACTCGATGTCGTCCGGGCCGTCGACGGTGACGTGAGTGAGGAAGCCGTCGAACTCCGGCGGGACATTGGAATGTTGCTGTTGGCCCAGGGACTTGCCACCGAGGCCGACCTGGTCCTCGGACCGCTCCACAACGACTTGGTCCTGGTGTTCGGCCCGGCTGACGAAATGACCGAAGAAGTAGCCGAAGCACTTGCCGTGATTCGCCTGGACCTTGACGGAAACGCCACTTGAGCCTGCGTTTGGCGCAGGGAGGAGAGAACAGCCCACCATGCCGCACCTTGCCTTCGACATCGGTTTCTGCGCACAGCTCGCCAAGCTTCAAGGCACCGTCAAACAAGGCGTGTTCGATGCCTGGGAGAAGTTCGAGCGGCTGACCCTGGACGAGTTGTTCAAGGACCCAGGGCTGAGGCTGGAGACGCTGAAGAGTGCGCGCGATCGGCATATCCGGACGATTCGGATCGATCAGGGAACGCGGGGAGTCGTCCTCGCGCCCGACAGCGGCGACACCTACGTACTTCTCCGGGTGATGCCACACGACAAGGCGATCGACTGGGCGATCAAGCAGAAGGCGAGTATCAACACGGTCACCCGTGCCGTCGAGATCCGTGACATCGCCATGCTCGACGAGCTGACGCCCGCCTACGAGCGCATCGCCCCCGACGCGGACCGGCGGTTGTTCGCCAAGGTCTCCGACGGGGACCTGGCGGCACTCGGGATCGACGACACCACCCTGCGGCAGGCTCGTGTTCTCACCGATGTCGAACAGTTGGAGGTCTTCGCGCCCTACTTCCCTCAGGACCAGCGCGAGGTTCTTGAGTACTTGGCCGCAGGCTTCACGGTGGAGGAGGTGTGGCGTGACGTCGTCTCCGTCAGTCTTTCGACGACCGCGCCGTCCGACGAGCCTGTGGACACCGCGGACTTCGCCACCGCGATCCACCGCACTCGCACCCGTATCGCTCTCGTCACCGGGTCCGAGGAACTGCGCGACATCCTGGACAAGCCCTTTGCCGCCTGGCGGGTCTTCCTTCACCCCTCACAGCACAAGGTCGCCTACCGGGCGTCCTACTCCGGGCCCGCCCAGGTCACCGGCGGCCCCGGTACGGGCAAGACGGTCGTTGCCCTCCACCGCGTACGGCATCTGCTCGGGCATCTGCGCGACGGTGATCGCATTCTGTTGACGACCTACACCAACGCACTCGTCGGTGCACTGCGCAGTGGCCTCGCGGCTCTGATCGAGGACGAGGGGCTCCGGGACCGGGTGGACATCATGACCGTGGACGCGTTCGCGGGCCGGGTCGTGTCCACCTCGCGTCGGCCACTTCGCGGCGGGGAGGAGGAATCTCGTTGGGCGGAGGCTGCCGAGGCCGTCGGGTTCGCCGGCACCGCGCAGTTCCTCACCCAGGAGTACAAGCATGTCATCCTCGCGCAGCACCTGCGCTCTCAGGAGGAATACCAGGCCTGCGAGCGCAGGGGGCGCGGCAGCGCCCTGCCGGCCTCGGCACGTGCGTCGGTTTGGCGCACCGTCGAGGAGTTCACCGGGCGGCTCGCCGCTGATGGACTACGCACCTATCTCGGTACCTGTGCCGAGGCCGCCGATCAGCTGGAGTCGGACGGCCCCCGTTACCGGCATGTGGTTGTCGACGAGGCGCAGGACCTGCATCCCGCGCAGTGGCGCCTGCTGCGGGCGGCTGTCCCGGCCCGTCCCGACGATCTCTTCATCGCGGGCGACCCCCACCAGCGCATCTACGACTCGAAGGTGTCTCTGAAGACTGTCGGGATCAAGGTCGCGGGCCGGTCGACGAAGATGCGTAAGAACTACCGCTCCACGCACGAGATCCTCAGTTGGTCCACCGCCCTCCTCGTGGGCCGCCCGTTCGCACAGCTGGCGGACGATGCCCGGAACGAGACGCTGATCGGTTACCGTTCCGCGCTGCACGGCAGCGGTCCGGACGTGTATGCCGCAGCGTCGGAGGACGCCGAGTTCGACGCGTTGGTGGAGCGTGTCCGCCGTTGGCTCGACGACGGGGTCGCACCTGGTGACATCGGCGTGAGCGCACGCTTCAACAAGACGTGCGACCGGGCCGCCGAGCGACTGCGTGCCACGGGTGTCGCTGTCGTACGGCCGCGCGGACATGCCTCAGAAGACACCGACGCCGTCCGGATCGGCACCATGCACTCCTTCAAGGGACTGGAATTCCGTTGCGTCGCGGTCATCGGGACGCACGACGGGGCAATGCCGTATCCGGGGGCGATCACTCCGGTCGAGCTGGACAGGCTTCAGCATGAGGCTGATGTGACGGCCGAACGCTGTCTGCTTTTCGTGGCGTGCACTCGAGCCCGGGACGGGCTGTACGTGTCGTGGTCGGGGACACCGAGTCCGTTTCTGAGCGAGGCAGGCGCTGCCTGAGGTTCTGCCGAGCACCGCGAAGTGGTGCTTTCGCTCTCTGAGTCAGGCCAGGTGGGGATACCCCCACCTCCTGGATGCCTGCCTGCCGCATGGGAAACAGCCGCCCGCTCAACAACCCTTGCACCATGACGACTTACCGGAACAACAGCCGAAAGACACTCCTCCTCGCCCTCTCCGCCGCCGTCGTGGCCGGGTCGCTGGCCGTCGCCGGGCCCGTCGGGGGCGCGCGGGCCGTCGAGGGTGGGGGCGGGCTGGAGTGGGAGCCGTGCGCGCGGGCCGGGGGGCCCGCCGGGCAGGAGTGCGCGGAGTTGGAGGTGCCGCTGGACTACGGGAAGCCCGGCGGGCGGCAGTTGACGCTCGCCGTCTCGCGGGTGCGGAGCGAGGAGCCGCAGGCGCGGCGCGGGACGCTGCTGTTCATCCCCGGCGGGCCCGGCGGGTCCGGGGTGCAGGCGCTGACCAGAAAGGGGAACGCGCTGCTGGGAGAGCTGGACGGCGCGTACGACGTCGTGAGCTTCGATCCGCGCGGGGTCGGCGGCAGCACGACGGCGAGTTGCGGGCTCGACGCGGACGACCGGTACCTGGCGAAGCTGCGGTCGTGGCCCGGCGCCGACGGGCGGATCGGCGAGAACGTGGCCCGCTCGCGCCGCACCGCCGAGGCGTGCGACGAGAACGGGGGCGCGGTGCTGCGGAGCTTCACCTCCGCCAACGAGGTGCGGGACATCGAGCGGTTCCGGCAGGCGCTGGGGGAGGAGAAGCTGTCGGCGTGGGGGACCTCGTACGGCACGTACATCGGTGCCGTGTACGCGCAGAAGTACCCGGAGAGGACCGACCGCTGGGTGCTGGACAGCAGCGGTGACCCGGACCCGACGCGTGTCGAGCGGGGCTGGATGGCCAACACGTCCAGGGCCGTGGAGGACCGCTTCCCCGACTTCGCCGCCTGGGCCGCCGATCCGGACCGGGACGGCGAAGGGCTGCGGCTGGCCGAACGGCCCGAGGACGTAAGGCCGTTGTTCATCGCGCTCGCGGCCCAACTGGACCGTGAGCCCAAGGAGTCGACCACCGAGGGCAATCCGCTGACCGGCGCCATGCTGCGGCAGGCGTTCCTGAACGGCCTCTACGGCGACTCGGTCTTCCCTCAGCTCGCCCGGCTCGTCCTGGCGGCCCAGGACCCGGCCGCCAGGCCCGTCCTGTCCCCGGACCTCGCCCAGCCGCTGCGCGACGAGGACGCGTCGGTCACGATCGCAGTGATCTGCAACGACGTGCGCTGGCCGGCCTCCGTGGGCGGATACGCGCGGGCCACGAAGGAGGACCGGGCCCGTTATCCGCTCACCGCGGGCATGCCCGGGAACATCCTGCCCTGCGCCTTCTGGAAGAACGGCCCGGCGGAGAAGCCGACCCGGATCACGGACCGGGGCCCGTCCAACATCCTGATGATCCAGAGCCTGCGGGACCCGTCCACCCCCTACTTCGGCGCTCTGAAGATGCGTGAGGCGCTGGGCGACCGCGCCAGGCTCGTCACCGTGGACCAGGGCGGCCACGGCATGTACCTGGCCAACGGCAACGCGTGCGGCGACAGCTTGGTCACCGCGTTCCTGACGACGGGCGAGCGCCCGGAGCGGGACGTGTACTGCGCGAGCTGAGCCGTTCCGCCGTCTTCGGGGACTTCCTACCCCGACATGCCGAACAGCTGGGTCCAGTACGTACCGGCCTCACCGCCGCCGTGGAAGCCGATGCCTATGTGGGTGAAGTCCGGCTTCAGGATGTTGGCGCGGTGTCCGGGGCTGTCCATCCAGCCCCGGACCACCTCGGCGGCCGAGCGCTGACCGCACGCGATGTTCTCGCCTGTGCCGCGGTGTGTGCAGCCGGCGGCGGCGGCCCGGTCCCAGGGCTGCCGCCCGTCCGGGCTCGTGTGCGAGTAGAAGCCCCGCGCGACCATCTCGTCGCTGTGCGCCTGCGCCGCCGTCGTCAGCCGGGGGTCGTCGGACAGGGGGCGCAGGCGGGCGGCCGTACGCTCCGCGTTCGTGAGCGCCACGACGTCGGAGGCGACGGACGCCAGGCCGTGCGGGGTCAGCGGGCGGGCCCACACCGCCGTCCAGAAGATGTCCCCGCCGGGGGCCCGCGCCCGGCCGACGCCGACCTGCGAGAGGGCCGGGTCGCGGACCGTACGGCCCATGCGCGCGTCGGTCAGGCAGTACGCGAGGAGGTCCGCCTCCGTACGAGGACCGGAGACCAACTGCTCGGCGACGGTCAGATACGTGTACCCCTGGGCCGTGATCCGCTGAAAGAGGGACGCACCCGACCGGGGCGCGGCCCCGAGCCGGCCCTCGGCCGCCATGCCGGCGCAGTGCGCCTGCGCGGCCGCCGTGAGACGGGCGTCGGCGGAAACGGGCGGCGCACCGGAGCGTGAGCGCTCGGCGTTGACGAGAGCGACCACCCCGTCGCCGGGGACCGTGGGGGTGGAGACGGCGGGCGGGGCGCTGTCCTCGGCCACCTCGATGCCGAAGTCACGCGCGACCCCGGCCAGCCCGTCCGCGTACCCCTGCCCCAGCGCCCGCAGCTTCCACCCGCCGCCCCGGCGGTAGATCTCCGCGAGCAGCAGGACGCTCTCGTGCGCCGGGCGTGGCGGGGTGAACCGGGCGAGGGACGGGCCCGGTTTGTCCGCTCGTGTCACCGACAGCGTGGGCGCGGGCAGCCCGCCCAGCGGGACGGACGGGTCGGCCGCGCTCACGACCACCGTGACCCCGCTCGCCCCGGCACGCAGCCGCCCCACGTCCACCGTGACCGTGTCGCCCCGCAGTCGGGCGCCGGGCGCCGACGGCTGGTTGTAGAAGACGAAGTCCCCGTCGCCGGACACCTTTCCGTCGTCGCCGGTGATCAGGACGGACAGATCGAAGGGGCCCGGCACCCGGATCGCGAGGACACCGCCGGGCAGGAACACGTTTCCGCCCGGGACCAGGTCGAGCATCGCGCGCCCCCCTCTCTTCGTTCCGGCTGTCCGACTGTCCGTTCCGGCCGTCTGATCCGGCCGTCTGATCCAGCTCCGCGTCCCGGACGGTCGACCGTAGAACGCCGTGCGCGAGCGCCGGGGTTCCCGCCCCGTCCGTCGTGGCCATCTCTCGCCATTTCGCGCGCTCCGGGAACTCGGGCCCGCCACGCCGCGACAACTCACAAGGACCGGCAAGTGCGGGGACGGACTACCTGGAGGCCGACGTGCCGAGCGATGTGCCGAGCGACGTGCCGAGCGATTCGACCCGTGACGTGCCGGGCGAGGCGACGGGCGGCGACTGGTACGACGACGACAGCCTGTGGGTCGACTTCGCCCCCGCCATGTTCTCCGGCGCCCGCGCCGAGACCGTCGCCGAGCTGGTCCGGTCGGCCCCGCTGCTGGACTTCCCGCCCGGCTCCCGGGTCCTCGACCTGTGCTGCGGCCCCGGCCTCTTCCTCGTCCCCCTGGCGGCGCGCGGCCACCACGTGACCGGCGTCGACCTGAGCCCGGCCATGCTGGAGCGCGCCGAAGCGGCCTGCCGGGAGGCGGCGGCGGACGTCCGGCTCGTACGCGAGGACATGCTCACGTACGCGGCCCCCCGAGAGCTACGACGTGATCCTCAACGTCTTCACGTCCTTCGGTTACTTCGAGAACGCGGACGACAACGCCCAGGTCCTGCGCAACGCGTGGCGGAGCCTCTCCCCCGGCGGCAGGCTGCTGGTCGACGTCATGGGCAAGGAGGTGCTCGCGGGCTGGATCGGCCGTCCACAGGCTGTGGATCTGCCGGACGGTTCGTACATCGTCCAGCGCGACACCGTCCTGGACAGCTGGCGCAGGCTCCGCACCGACTGGACGCTCGTCCGCGGGGAGACCGCCCGCACCGCGTCCATCAGGTCGTTCCTCTACAGCGCCGCCGAACTGCACGACCTGTCCGTGGCCTCCGGGTTCGGGGACGTCGAGTGCTTCGGGGACTTCGACGGCGACCCCTGCGACCAGAGTTCGCGCCGGCTGATCGTCCGGGGCCTGAAGAAGTGACGCCGGGCGACAACCGCGTACGGGGCCCGCCCCCCGGCCGCGCACCCCGTCACCCCCGTCCGTACGCCACGCTCCACAGTTCTGGAGGACCCGTACGCCATGCCCCGGCTCAGCCCCGCCACCCCCCAGCTCTCGGTCCCCGTGCACGACCACATCACCGACGCCATGAAAGCCCCGGCCTTCCTCCGGCTCTCGGGAAATGTGGTGCTGGCCCGCTTCGAGACCATGAAGGTGTACGCGGCGCTCGGCGCCGTACGCGCGCTGCTCGAACGCGGCCGGGTCGTGCCCGGTCAGACCCTCGTGGACAGTTCGAGCGGCATCTACGCCCTCGCGCTCGCGATGGCCTGCCACCGGTACGGTCTGCGCTGCCACATCGTGGCCTCGACCACCGTGGACGCCACGATGCGCGCCCAGTTGGAGGTACTCGGCGCCACCGTCGACCAGATGCCGCCCTCGCGGAGCCTGCGGCTCGACCAGGAGCGGCGTGTCCGGCACGTGCGCCAACTCCTCGCCGACCGTCCGGACTTCCACTGGATGCGGCAGTACCACGACGGGGTGCACCACACCGGCTACCGAGAGCTGGCCGACCTGGCCGCCGCCGCCCTGCCCGGGGAGGACCTGACCGTCGTGGGCACCGTCGGCACCGGCGCGTCGACCGGTGGGCTCACGCGGGCGCTGCGCGCGGACGGCCGTACGGTACGGCTGGTGGGCATCCAGCCCTTCGGCAGTGTGACGTTCGGCAGCGAGGGCTTCAGCGACCCGGAAGCGATCATCGCGGGCATCGGCAGCTCCATCCCCTTCGGGAACGTGCGGCACGAGTTGTACGACACCATGCACTGGCTCGACTTCCGGCACGCCATGGCCGGTTCGGTGGCACTGCTGAGGCAGCACGCGGTGTTCGCGGGGCTGTCCACGGGCGCCGCGCACCTCGTCGCCGGCTGGGAGGCGGCCCGCGATCCGCGCCGTACGCATCTGGTCCTCGGCGCCGACACCGGACACCGTTACGCGGAGCGGGTGTTCGCGCGGCACGCCGAGGCGTCCGACCCGAGCGCCCTGCGTCCCGAGCGCATCGACGAACTCGCCGAACTTCGCCCGCCCTGGGCCGTGTTGGAGTGGGCGGGCCGGCCCGCGCCGCCCGCCGCGGTCGTCACGCCCGAGAGTGAGGCCGTCCGATGACCATCGCCGCCCTCGAAGCACTCTCCTTCGGACTCGGACGCACGGCGCGGGCCGCCCACGCCGCCGGTCACCGGTTCGTCCTGCTCACCGGTGACCGGAGTGTGTACCGCCATGAACTGGCCACCGCGCACGGGGCCTACGGGGTGGACGTCATCGACGTCGACACCTTCGACCCGGACGCGGTACGCGGCGCGCTCGCGACCCTGCCCGACCTCGCCGGGCTGATCAACACGACGGACACCTGGAGCGTGCCCGCGGCCGACCTCGTTCGTACTGACGTCGCCCGCGGGGCTGTTCACGGGGGTCGCGGTGCTGTTCGCGCTGGTGGGGGCGGGGCATCTGCTGCTGCCGTGGGTGGCGCCGCCTCGCCGCGCTCCCGTACGCGACGGCGCTCCGGATCGGCTTCGGCGCGATGGCGGTGGGTACGGCGGTGCTGGCGCTCGGCGGCCGGGCGGGGATCGCGGTCGGGGCGGTGTTGCTCTGTCTCGGCGAGATCGTCCTCTTCGTCCAGAACGACCTGGAAGCGCTCGACCGGTCCGCCGCCCCCTCCGCGACGGTCTTCGGAAGGCAGCGGCTGGCGGCCGGGCTGGGGCGTTCGCGGCGGCCGTGGTCGGCGGCCAGTTGTACGGGGCGGCCGAACGGGCCTCGGGGGTACCGGTGTTCTGGCTGCTGGTCAGCGCGCAGGCGGTGCTGCTGCCACTGCTGCTGGTGGTCCGGGTGGCGGGGACACGGAGGCGGGCTCGGGCGCGGGCCCGGCGCCGCGCGGGCGGCGACCTTGTGGGGGCTCGCCGCCCGCGCTGACGCGGGCGACCGGGCACACGTCCACGCCGAGGCCGGCGCCGACGTCCGCGTTACACGGGAACGGTCACCGTCGGCTCCGCGCTCCGGGCATCCGCGTAGTCGGCCTCCGGCGCCCAGACCGCCGCGAGATCGCGCCGGGCGCGGGCGACGCGGGACCGTATCGTCCCGACCGGGCAGCCCAGCGCGTCGGCGGCCTCCGCGTACGAGAGCCCGATGAGCCGGGTCAGTACGAACGCCTGCCGGCGCCCCGGATCCATCGCGGCCAGCGCGTCCGCGAGCGCCACGGACTCCTCGAAGCCCGGCAGATGCCGCGGCTGGGCCCGGTCCGCGACGGTCACCCAGTCCGCGGTGTCGGCGATCCGCGGCCGTACGGCCGCCCGCCGGTAGCGGTCGACGACCACACGGCGCGCGATCGCCAGCAGCCACACCCGCGCGCAGGAGCGCCCGGCGAACCGCGCGAGGCTCGCCAGCGCCCGCAGATACGTCTCCTGGGTCAGGTCGTCGGCGCCGCGCACATCGGCGCTGAGGTGCGCGACGAACCGGCGTACGTCGTCGTACGTCGCCCGCACGAACAGTTCGGCGGCTCTCCTGTCGCCGAGACCGGCGGCCAGGGCCCACGCGGTGATCTCGGAGTCGTCGGCGGAGCCGGCGACCGGGTCGCCGACGCGTGTGCGCCGGCCGGTCGTCGGATGTATGCGGGTGGGGGGTATGGGCGCAGGAGGTACGCGTGTGGGCACAGGTGTGTGCCGGGCAGCAGGTATCACGGAAAGTCCTTCGCGTCCGGGCCGCCGGGGCCGTGGAATCAGAGCGATGGGATGTGTGGAGTGGAGAAAGCGCTCAGGGCGCAAGGAGTGGCGGTCCGCGCCTCGACACGGCGTGCGGGGCCGGGAGTTGGGCCGGGGGCCGGATCGGCCGGTACGGCACCGGGGGCGGGAGCACCCGGAGGTGGGCGGGCGCGCCGCCGCTCAGCACCTCATGGGCGAACCGGAGCCGCGCGTACGCGAAGCCGTACGCGAACTCGCAGGCGAACAGGGCGAGCGCGCGCACCAGTTGTACGAATGCGCGGTCGCCGCGCCACAGCCACCAGCCGCACACGAGGCCGGCGAGCAGGTGGGCGCCGAGCATGCCGGAGGTGAAGCCGGAACTGTCGAGCAGTCCGGCCAACCCGTTCGGGCCGAGGAGTTCACCGAAGGCCTCGTGCGAGACCTCGCGGCCGTCGCCGACGGTCGTACCGCCGCCGCGCTCGGCGGCGCCGTGGCCGTCGTGTCCGGCGTGACCGCCGGGCGGGAGGGGGTGCAGACCGCTGAACACGGCGTGCAGCAGCAGCTGTCCGGCGGCGCTCGCGCCTACGACGACCGCGCCGCCGCGTTCCTTCCCGGACAGCCACCAGCCGGCCGCGCACACCGGCAGGAAGGCGAGGGCGAGGACGCGCGGCGGCAGCGGGCCGCCGGACGACAGGGCATGGCCGAGCCCGGACACCACGACACACACGGCGGCGAAGACCGCGGTGCGTGCGAGGCGGAGTGCGGGCCCGGCTCCCATGGCCGTCATGGTGCCAGCGTGACAGGGCTGTCGGGAAAGCCCACCTGATGGGCATACATCGGATGTTCACGCGCTATGCGGGGACAAGGAGTTGATGTGATCCAGCTCACATGAAGGTCCCGGGGATCTATCGGGTCCGGCCACCGACACCTCCAACAGTACGACCGCGCACCAATCCGTACGACGGAAGATGACGGAACCGGAGACCGCCCGATGAGTCCGCCCCCAGAGCCCGCGATGCCCGACGCAGAGAAGACCTCGGTCCCGGAGGCGGCGCCGGTATCCCAGGCGGCGCCGGTCCCCGACACCGCCGCTGCCGAAACCACCGCGCCCGCCGCCGCCACGCCCAGGCGCGTAACCCTCCGTTCGGACCTCCGCGCGAGCTGGCTCGACGGCCTGGCCGCCCTGGTCGTCACGGCCGCCGTCTTCGTCATCCTCTTCGTACGGATCAAGGCGGAGACGTCGTCCACCCTGACGGTCATGCCGTTCATGGCGGACACCGGCGAATTCCGGACGTACTACCTCAGCCAGGCGTTCGGCTGGTCCGCCCTGCTGTGGCATGGGGCACCGTCATCATCGGGCTGCTGCTCTCCGGCCCCCGCCCCGCGCGCCTGCCGCTCTCCGGCCCCCGCCTGGAACGCCTGCACCGCACCACCAGCCTCAACACGATCGCGCTCATCGTCGCCCACGCGCTGCTGTTCGCCGCCGAGTTGATCTACCAGGACACGGACGCGTGGCCCTCACGGGTGGGCTCCGCCGTACTGGAGACGTTCATCCCCGGCGGCTACAACTCCGGCACCGGCGTCTGGGCCACGCCGATCGGCCAGGCGGCCCTCTACCTCGCCGTCCCGCTCGGCCTGCTCTTCTACGTACGCCACCGCATCGGCCCGAAGACCTGGCGAGTCCTGCACCGCTTCGTGCTCGTCGTGTACGTCCTGAGCGTGTGGCACACGCTGCTGTACGGCACGAACGTCTGGTACGACGGAGCCTTCCGCAACACCGTGTGGCTGCTCCAACTCCCCATCGCCGCGCTCTTCCTGCTCCGGCTCCTCCGCCCGGCCCGCCGTTCGGAACGCCTCGCGTCGCCCGGCGAGCACCGCGGGTCCAGGGCCGGCTGGAGTCTGCGTCTGACGGGCCGGGTGGCGGCCGTGGCCATCATCGGTGTCCTGGTCGCGGTGATCGCCTCGGGGCGTGACGGCGGGCGCACCGTACCGCCGGAGGACACGTCGTCCACGCACGTGCACGACGACTGACGGCCGAGTCCGACGGCTGACGGCCGGCGACCGGTACCCGCACGAACCGGCACGCGCACGCGGTGTCCGGGGCAACCGGACGGTAGCCGTCCGCCCTGTAACTTCCGCACCTTCTCCACCAACTCTCCCGCCCTCTTCGCTCAGGCCCGGATCATCGTCCAACCGGGCCCGGCGAAGGGGGCGTTACCCATATGAATTCCATTCAGTTGCCATGGAGCGGGGCACTCGGGATCGCCATACTTTGCAGAGGGACAACCCTCGACATGGTCGATTCGGAGCGTGCTGTGATCGACGAGACGACAGCCGGACTGCTGGAGGCGGCAGGTCCGCAGATGTACCGCCGCAACGCCTTCCGTATCACCGGCCTGCCCACCGACGCCGACCGGCGGTCCGTGCGTCAGCGTCAGCAGCGCATCACCCCCGCGCTGGAGCTCGGAGCCGACGTCGACCTCGGGCACTCGCTCCCCGTCCGGCTCGACGATGTCCGTGGCGCCTTCGACCGCATCCTCGGCGATCCGCGCCGCCGGCTGGTGGACGAACTGTTCTGGCTGTGGGACGGGGCCGCCGGCGGTTCCTCGAACGGCGCGAACCCCGTAACGACCACGACCACGACCGCCTGCTCGTGCCCGAAGTCGCTGCACGCCGACCACGACGCCGCCGTACGGGCACACAGCGCCGCACTCGACCTGGAGGCCGGGAACGACGCGGTGTCGGCCGGACCCCGTCTCGACGAGGCCGTCCGGCTCTGGTCCGACGCGTCACGCCTGTGGGGCCAGGTGCTCAGGCGCGCCGTCTTCTGGGACCACGTGCGGCACCGTATCGCCGCACTGGACGACCGGCAGCTCGACGAGTCGGTCATCGACACGTTCCGCGAAGCGATGCCGGGCACCCTCGTCAAACCGCTCATCGAGCTGGCCGCGGCGGCGTCGGCGCCCGCCGACCGCCTCCGGCTCGCCAAACTGGCGCGCGACTGGCCCCTCGTACCATCCGGCACGGTGGACGACCAGCTCGAAGAGGCCGCCGCGCCTCACTACGAGTCGCTGCGCGCGACCGCGAAACGGGCGTCGTCCCAGTTGGAGGAGAGGGACTGGGACGACGCCGCGGCCGAGGTGTACGACCACGCCCTGCCCGCACTGGCACTGCTGGAGTCGCTCGTCCCGCACGCCAGGCACCGGCGTACCGCGAGCGCCCGCAACGATGTCGCCGTGCTGCTCAACAACTGCGCCACCGCCGCCACGGACGGGCTCGGTCCGGCCGCGAACCTGAACGCGTCGAAATGGTTCCGTACGGCGGCCGAACTCGCGACGGACCAGGTCACCCAGCAGACGGTCAGGACGAACCGCGACGGCCTGCGCGACATGATGACGACGTTCAATCAGATCCGCACCCAGGTCGACCAGTTGGTCGCCGCCGGACGCATCGGCCTGGCCAGGACCCTGCTGCTGAACGTCAAAAGCCAGTTGGCCGGCGGACCGGGGACCGACGAGATCGACCGCATGCTGGCCTCTCTCCACGGCTCGCGACCGGGAACGTACGGCACGCGCCCCAGGCGTGGACGGGCCCTCGCCTGGGCCCTGTTGGCACTCGTCGTCCTGGGCTTCCTCGTGGCGAAGATCGCGGGGGCCTTCGACGACGACGGCGGTGGCGACGACAGCTACCGGCCGCAGGGCGGCACCGTCGTCATCTCCGCGGAGAACGTCGAGGACAACGACCCGCCCGGCGGGTGCATCGGGAGCAAGTCGGACTGGCGGCCCGGCGAGCGCGAGGTGGACGTGGTCCCGTGCGACGAGGCGCACTGGGGAGAGGTGGTGGCCTACGAACCGCTGGCGGACACCGCGTCCAGGTATCTGACGGGGAAGTATCCGGGAGCGGAGCAGGCGACCGCGCTCGCCCGGTTCCGGTGCGAACTCGCCCTGGCGCGGCTCGGTCCGGAGGGGAAGGGGCTGAAGGTGACCTTCACCGTGCCCCCCGAGACGGCCTGGGACGCCCAGGGGCCCCTGCTGGACGAGTACACGACGTGTGTGGCGCACTGGCCGGACGACCGGTACATGACGGAGGACGACCAGGTGCGGCTGGACGTACCGGTCACGACCGAACCGGCGCTGATGGGCACGTTCGGCCAGCGCATCGCGGACAACGCGCCCGTGGGTTCGTGCGTTCGGACCAAGAAGGATCTGTCCCTGGAGTCGGTCGGCATCCCCATCGTGCCCTGCGAAGAACTCCACTGGGCCGAGATAGTGGCCTATCCCGTCCTGTACCCCGACGGCACCGGTGAGTGGCCCGGCGACGACGCCGTCTACGCACGGGCGAAGGCGGCGTGCGAGAAGGAGACGAAGGGCTATGAGGGCACCATGGTCCTGAACGTCACCTATCCCGCTCAGGACTGGTGGACGTGGAACGCCAAGGACAGCCCGATATACAGCATGTGCGCCCTGTCCTACGCGGGCGACAGCACATTCACCGGCGGGCTTCGATGACCATCCGGCCAGACGGAAAAAGCCCGTCCGACGCACGACTACCGATGATGACCATGGAGGAGAAACGGGTGGTGGGGGTCAAGGGGGCCGCTCTGCGGGTCAGTTCGCCGGAGAGGGCACAAGCCGTCTTCGAGCTGGCGGGCGTGTCGGTGACCATCGGCCGCGCCGTGCCGGAGCGGGCACCCGACGTCGGACTCGGACCCGATCCACAGCGCTGGGTCGGCCGGCTGCACTGCACGCTCGACTTCGCCGACGGCATGTGGTCGGTGACGGACAACGCGAGCGTCAACGGAACGCTGCTGAAGCACGGCGACACCATCGAACGGCTCCAGGCCCGCAAACGTATACAGCACGGTGACACCCTGCTGATCCTCGGCGACATGGACCCCGAAGGCGAGCCGGTGTACTGGGAGCTGACCTTTCTGGACCCGCACACCACCCGCCCGGCGCCGTTCGGTTCCCCTTCCGACGTACGCCACACCGGACCGTGCCTGCGCTACGACTGGGTCGCCGCCAGGGCGTACCGCAACGAGGACGGCGAGGAGACCCTGATCACCGGACTGCGGCCGCAGGGGCACCAGTTGCTGCGCTACATGGCGGGGCGCAGCATCAGCGGAGCGGCCGTCGCCTGCGAACACGCCGAGCTGATCACCGCGTTGTGGGGCGCGCACGAGGAGTGGGCGCCGCACCGCTCGTACAGCAGGGCCGACATCGCCGGGGTCGTACGGGCCGTGCGCCGGTGCGTCGAGGCGGATCCGTCGAACCCGAAGATCCTGGAGACGGTGACGGGCATCGGCTACCGGCTCAACGTGCTGGCGGGTGGGGGGAGTACGGGCGAACAGGGGGCGTCGGGGCTATGACACTGCTCGTCAGCGGTGACCGCGTCAGCGACACGCTCGTGATCGACCGCCCACTGGGCGAGGGGGCGTTCGCCGAGGTCCACCGGGTGCGCCACGAATACCTCGGCTGGCAGGCGATGAAGCTGTTCAAGCGAGTCGCGTCCCTGGAGGAGACGCGCCGGATGCTGGACGAGGCGCGGCTGCTGTCGACCCTCGGGCACCCGAACATCGTCCGTCTCTTCGACGCGAACACCGTCCGCACGCCGGAGGGGCTGCGGGGCTTCTTCACGATGGAGTACGTCGCGGGCGGCAGCCTCGAACGGCTCGCCGCCGC
The DNA here is from genome assembly GCF_010384365.1 of Streptomyces sp. S4.7. Classification (NCBI taxonomy): domain Bacteria; kingdom Bacillati; phylum Actinomycetota; class Actinomycetes; order Kitasatosporales; family Streptomycetaceae; genus Streptomyces; species Streptomyces sp. S4.7. Next base: position 4,026,344 of record NZ_CP048397.1, read on the forward strand.
GCACAAGTCGATGGTGCCCAGGGACCTGGTCGCCGAGGTGATGACACAGATCGCGAGCGGTCTCGCCGTCGCCCACGACCAGGACCCGCCGATCGTGCACCGGGACGTGACCCTGGCCAACGTCCTGATCGGTTACGACGGAGCGGGCATGCGGGTGCGGGTCAGCGACTTCGGTCTGGCGAAACGCGCCGATCCGTTCACGCATCTGGCCAGCGCCCAGGGGACGTACGCCTTCATGGCGCCCGAAGTGATGCGCAACCAGGGCTACTCGTGCGCCAGCGACGTGTGGTCGGTCGGTGTGATCGCGTATCTGCTGCTGACCAACCGCTTCCCGTTCCATCAGGGCGGCGAGGAGTTCTCGTCGTTCTCCTTCGGGCGGTTCAACCGGTCGCTGCTCCCGCCGAGCAGCTACAACGACGAGGTCGACGCGGATCTGGACCGCATCGTGCTGGCCACTCTCGAACTCGACCCGCAGAACAGACCCGCCACGGCCCAGTTCCTCGCGGACGCCCTGCGCGAGCGTGCGGAATCCATGGCCGGCGCGGCAGCCGGTGTTCCCGGCTCCGCTGCGCCCGGGGCCTCGCGGACGACGGGCGAGCCACCCCGGCCCACGACCAGGCGTCCCGTCGGACCGCCCACGGAACGTGCGCGGCGGCTGGCCGAAGAATCACTCGCACTGGCTCGCTCGCCGGGGGAACTCGACCGCGCCGCCGACCTCATGGAGGAGGCCGTCAACTTGTCGCCGTACCTGCGCGACCGGTATCTGTCCAAGCTCACGCTGTGGCGCCGGGGGGTGATGATGTGAGCGGGCGGCTGTCCCGGCTGAGGGAGGATCTCCGGCAGCGCCGGCACCACCGCGCTTTCCGGATCGCGCCGCTACCGTGGGACGAACCCTCCCGCGAGGAGCTGGAGCGGCTGCTGGCCACGGTGGCGGCGTCGGTCGCGACCGCTGGGACGGCGGCGCCGGATACGGCTGTTCAACCACCGCCCGCCGAGGACCCGTTGGACGCGAAGGCGCTCGCCGATGCCGCGACGAACCTGTGGCGTGCCCAGCGCAGGCTCACCCGTCAGGGGGAGGCGGCGTCGTCGCGCTCCCGGCAGACCGGGCGCTATCTGCGGTCGTGCCGTGAGGCGCTGGACGACGCCGGTCTGCTCGTGCAGGAACACGAGGGCGACGCGTTCCACACCGGACGGTCGCTGGAGGCGCTGACCTTCCAGGAGGATGCGTCGCTGACCGCCGAGACGGTCCTGGAGACCATCAGGCCGACGATCTATCTGCACGGCCGTCGGATCCAGATGGGCCAGGTGATCGTCGGCTGTCCCCCGGCCCCGGCCCCGGCCCCAGCGCTGGCCCCAGCGCTGGCCCCAGCCCCGGCCCCGGAGCCGGAGCCCGAGCCGGCGCCCGAACCCGCGCCGGAGGTCACGCCCGTATCGGTTTCCGCCTCCGCGTCGGAACCCGAGCCGGGGGCCGGGTCCGGTCCGGCACGTGCGCCCGTACCCGCGCCCGCGGTGGAGTCCGGTCCCGCTCCTGCGCCGGTACCGGCGCCCGCGCCGGGACCCGAGGACGCCGTCCCCGCCTCCGCCCACGCACCCGCTCCCGCCCGCGAAACGCCGTGCAGCTCGGACCACGAGAGGACCGATCATGCGTGACACCGTCGACTTCGGTATCGACCTGGGTACGACCAACAGCGCCATCGCCGTCGTCGAGGGCGGCAACGTCTCCGTCATCAAGAACAACGACGGCTGGGACATCACACCCTCCGCGGTGTGGATGCCCAAGGAGGGCAGGGTCCACGTCGGCCGCGCCGCGCGCGACCGCGTGGAGCACGACCCGGCGAACGCCACCGCCGAGTTCAAGCTGGAGATGGGCCTCGCCGACTCGCGGAAGACCTTCACCACCGCCGGAGTCTCCCTCAGCCCGCCCCAGCTGTCGGCGGAGGTTCTGCGGTCGCTGCGCGCGGACGCCGCTCACCACTGCGGCACCCCGCCCGAGTCGGCGGTGATCACCGTCCCCGCGGCGTTCGCGCTGAACCAGAACAAGGCCACCATGGAGGCCGCCGAGCTGGCCGGATTCACCTCCGCGTGCCCGCTGGTGCAGGAGCCGACGGCGGCGGCCTTCGCGTACGGCTTCCAGGACGCCACCGACCGCGCGTACTGGATGGTGTTCGACTTCGGGGGCGGCACCTTCGACGCCGCCCTGGTCAGCAAGCGCGACGGCGACCTCCGGGTGCTCAACCACGCCGGAGACCCCTACCTCGGCGGCAAGCTGATCGACTGGGCGGTGATCGAGCGGCTGCTGGTGCCCGCCGCCGCCGCCGAGCTGGGTCTGACGGAGATGCGCCGGGACAACCCGCAGTGGCGCGCGAACTTCGCGAAGCTGAAGCGCGCGGCGGAGGACGCGAAGATCCATCTCTCCCGGCGCGACCAGGTCGACATGCTGATCGAACTGGGCGACGCCGACGGCAACCCCCTCACCCTCGAACACACGCTGACCCGCGGTGAGCTGGACGCGATCGCCGAGCCCTTCTACGTCCGGGCGATCAACCTCTGCCGCGACGCGCTCGCCGAGGCGGCGCTCGGCCCCGACGACATCGACCGGCTGCTGCTCGTCGGCGGCGTGACGCTCTCTCCCGGGCTCCGTGAACGGCTGGCCGACCCGCGTCACGGCCTCGGCATCGAACTCGATGTCAGCCTCGATCCGACGACGGTCGTCGCCCGTGGCGCGGCGATCTTCGCCAGCACGGTGCGGATCCCGCGGTCGAAGTCGGCGCCGGTGCCGGCGGGGCAGTTCGCCGTCGAGCTGTCGTACGAGCCGAGTGTCACCACGCTCCAGCCCACGGTCGGCGGACGCCTGCGCGGTGCTTCGGAGCCGGCGGCGGGCTCTTCGGAGACCGGGGCGCCGTCGGGGGTGGACTGGGCCGGTTACACGGTGACCCTGAACAACCCGGACGGTCAGCCGCCGTTCCGCTCCGCCGCCATCTCGCCGAACGCGGACGGCGTCTTCGTCACCGACGTGGCCGTCGACCCGCACACCACGTCGAAGTTCTTCGTCGAGCTGACGGACCCGTCGGGCGCCCGGTGCGAACTCGCCTCCAACACCCTGTCGATCACCCACCGGGACCTGGAGTTCGGCGGCGTACGGCTCGCGCACTCGCTGGGCATCCAGCTCGCCGAGCAGGTCTTCGCGCCCATGCTGCGCAAGGGCGCCACTCTGCCGACCTCGGTGCGTGAGGTGTTCCGTACGTCGGCGGCCCTGCACCGCTCCGACGCCGACGCCACGATCCGGATCCCGGTCATCCAGGGCGAACGCGGCCGGGCCGACCGCAACCGTGGCGTGGGCATGCTGGAGATCCGGCCGCGTGACATCCGGATCGATCTGCCCGCCGGCAGCGAGGTCGAGGTGACCGTCGAGGTCGACAGATCCAGCATGGTGACGGTGATCGCCGATGTGCCGCTGGTGCAGGCGCAGTTCGAGGCCGAGATCGACCTCGACAACATCCGCACCACGGATCCCCAGGAGCTGCGGAAGTCGCTGGAGCAGGCGGAGGAGCGGCTGGGGGCGCTGCGCGGGTTCGTGGCCGACACGGGCTCGGCCGACGCCGAGCGGCGGCTGGCCAAGCTGGACGAGGAGCGCACCGTCAGCACGGCCCGTGACCAGGTCGGCGCCTCGACGGTGGACGTCGGGGCCGCCGCCGCCGCGGAGGAGCGACTGCGCGATCTGGAGGCCGAGTTGGACGACATCGCGGACGCGGTGGGGCTGCCGGGTCTCGTACAGGACCTGCGGGCCGCGATCGCCGAGGCCGACGAACTCGTGCGTCAGCACGGCGACGCGGCCGACCGGCAGGAGCTGGCCGCCATCCGGAGCCGGGCCGACGAGGCGATCAACGCACAGGACTCGGTCGCCGTCCGCGGGCTCATCGACCGGACGGGGTCGCTGCTGTTCGAACTTGAGCGGCGCAGCCCCGACTGGGCGGTGAAGCTGTTCTACACGCTCCAGGAGATGCTCCGCTCGTCCGGACAGGCGGGGCCGCTCATCCAGCAGGGGCAGCGGGCCATCGCGGCGAACGACCGGCAGGGCCTGGACGCGGTGAACCAGCGGCTGTACCGGCTGCTGCCCAAGGATGAGCAGGACAAGGTCGTCTGGCTGGGCAGGGCGTGAGAGGCGTGACGGATGTGACGGACGACAGGGCGGATGTGACCGATCCTGCGCGGGCACGGGCACTGAGCCTGCAACTGGCGTTGAACCGGGCCCACTCGGCGGCCCGTACGGGTGATCTCGACCTGGCGGCGCGGCTGCTGGACGAGCTGGACGAGCTGGGCGAGTCGGACGAACCATCCGGGCCGGACGCCCACTCCGCTCACGCGACGGTGCTGGCCGCCCTCAATCTCCGCGCCAAGGTGCATGCCCAGCGCGGCGAGCTGACCGAGGCGGACGCGTGCTGGTCGCGGGTGGAGGCCCTCGCCCCCGACGACCCGGACGCGGCGGCCGGCCGCCGTACCCTCGCGAAGATCGCCGCCGGGCGGCGGCACGCCCGCCCGGTCGTCCACACCGGCCGGGTCGCGGTCGTCGCCGCCGCGCTGGCGGGAGTCGCGCTGATCGGCGGTGGCGGCTGGCTCCTCGCGACCGGCGACGACGGCGACGGCGACCGGCGCTCGTCGGACTCGGTGGCCGAAGCGGACACCGGATCGGAGCGGCTGCGGGAGGAGTCGCGCCGGGCCGATGCCCTCAAGGAGCGTCTGGAGGCGCTCGAAGCGGGCGACACGGCCGCCGCGGCGCGCCGTGACAGCACGCTCGACGCGGTCGCCGAGCGCCTGGCGATGCCGGGTGTGGAGATCCGGCGGCATGCCGATGACGTCCAACTGGTCTTCAGCACGGGGGTGTTCCCGTACGACTCCGTCATCGGCCCGCAGGGCGCGTCCGCGCTGACGGAGATCGGCCGCAGGCTGGCCGACCTGGAGTCCGACCTCGGGGCTGGGGCGGGGGCCGGGAGCGGTACGGGGGTGGAGACCACCGTGGTGGGCCACTCCGTTGCCGTGCCCGGCGGCGCCCCGAGCGGCGGATCGGTGGTCGCGCTGAACCGGGCCCGGGTGGCCGCCCAGTATCTGGCGCAGGACAGCGACCTGCGGCTGACGGACTTCCGGCTGGTCAGCGCGGACCAGCGGCGGGGCCCCTTCCCGGCGACGGAGGCGAACGCGCCCCGCAACCGTACGGTCACGCTGCTGATCACCCCGAAGGAGCCACCGCCCGCGCCCTGATGACGCGGCGCCCCGAGAGCCCCCGGCTACCGTGCCGCGAACTGCGTGAGGATGGCCTGCACTTCGTAGATGTCGACGCCCTTGGTGAAGGTCTTCTGGATCGGCACCGAGGCCCCGGAGAGCCAGATCTTCAGCTCGGCGTCGAGATCGAACGTGCCGGCCGTCTCCACGGCGAAGTGCGAGATGCTCCGGTACGGAATGGAGTGGTACTCGGTCTTCTTGCCGGTTATCCCCTGCTTGTCGACGAGGATCAGCCGCCGGTCGGTGAAGAGGATGCTGTCACGGATCAACTGGTAGGCGGCGTGCACCTGTTCGCCCTGCCCCAGCAGTCGCGCGTAGTCCTGCTGGGCGGTGGCCGGATTGATGGTGTGTGCGTTGCCGAACAGTGCCATGAGATTCCCCCATTTATCCAAGTTGCACGGTCCGCGTACTGTACCGGCCACTGCCCGAGCGGGCCGGGACGGAAGGTCGAGATCCTCCTGCCCGCACATGACCACCATGCGACTATTCGACGCCTCACGCCGGGACCGGTGGTGGTCAGGCGGGCCGGGACGTGCCGAATACCTCGGGCTCGGAGGCGTAGGGCAGGTTCTCCAGCGGGCGGTCGGTGCAGAAGCGCGCCATGAGGTCGGCGAAGTCGGCGATGCGTTCCACCGGGGCGAGGTGGTCCGTCTCCCCGATGGTCATGAACCGCGCTGTCGGCAGGCACGCGGCCATGGTGCGGCCCATGGCGGGTGTGGTCAGGGTGTCGTGCTCACCGGTGACGACCAGGCCGGGGATGTCGGGGGTCGGCTCCGGGCGGTACCACTCGTGGCGCATCAGCCGGGAGTTGTGTTCGGCGGACATACGCAGCTGCTCGGGGCTCTGCGAGGCGATCTGCTGATAGACGAGGCGGGCGACGGCGGCCTTCTTGCGTACGTGGCCGGTGCCGGGGGGCGACATGAAGCGGTCGGCGAGTTCCCGGGCGATGGGCTCCGTCTCACCGCGTCGGATCATGCCGTCCCAACGCTCCATCGCCACCGCGTAGTCGGCCGGGATGACGGTGGTCATCCCGACGAGCATCATCCGTTCGAGGAGGTGAGGGTAGTGCTGGGCGAACCGTACGCCGATGGCTCCGCCGTAGCAGGCGGCCACCAGATTGATGCGGGGGATGCCGAGTTCCCGGACGACGTGGCGGACGGCGGCGGCGAGGAAATCGACGCCGTATTTGGCGGGCAGGAAGTCGGCGGTTCCATAGCCGGGCAGGTCTACGGTGATCACGGAGCTGAGCGGGGTGAGCCATTTCTCGTGCCGCTGCCATGAATTGCGGTCCTGGGAGGACCCGCCCAGGATGACGACGGGCTGGGTGTCGAGAGGACCCCGGCGGGCGATTCGGCAGGTGTAGCGGAATCCGTCGAAGGTCAGATCGTGTTCGACGACTTCCGTGGACTGCTGCCCGGTGTTCTCGGCTCCCGCGTCGGTGGCCTGGGGCGGAAGCGTGAGGGCGCCGTCGGCGGTGGGGGTATGTGAACTGGTGATCGCGTCGGTGGGCACAGGCACAGGGTGGCTCCAAGGACTGAGGTGGGGGTGTCGCCGTCCGGCAAGTGACCCTGCACGTCCCGCAGTGGCGGTACACCGGATGCGGACGCGAGCGAGCAGGAGCACTTTCCGCTTCACTGCTCCTACCAACGACCAGAATTCGCCACGAAATCATCCGCAGGTGAGTCTTGGGGAGAAAGTGGAACGGGATTCCCTCGTACGAGTTCCAGGAATTCGCGCACATCTGCGTCTGGCGGCCGGGTGCCCCACCTTCGACCGGCCGCGGCGGACGGCAGTTCGACGGCGGAACGTGGCAGCGGTTCGGCGCAGGTGGCCGGGCGCTGTCTGTTCTGTGCATGTCGATGCGTGATAGGCAGCGAACGCCGGAGGGCGGTGGCCTGCGACTCCGTCCCGGACGGGCCGGTACGGCGACCGGTGTGCGACGACCGTGAGGAGTGGCCTCTCGTGTACGAACAGACGTGGGAGCGGCGATTGGCGTCCGCGCTGTCCGGCACCTGCACCGGCATGGGTGCGGGGAGCGGGGCGGGGCAGGAGCCGACGCTGGTGCTGGTCGAGGGCGACGCGGGGATGGGAAAGAGCAGACTCGTGCACCGGCTGCTGGAGATGCCACAGGCGCGGGCGGTGGCGCGGCTGGTGGTGACGTTCCAGGCGTCGGGCGGTCTGGTGGTCGCCGACCCGCTCGGCCCGGAGCCACGCGTCGGCAGTTCGGCGGTGCCCGGGAGGCGGCTGAACGCGACGGGGACGTCGGGGGCGGGCCGGGACGAGCCGGCCGAACCGGCGACCGCGACCGCACAGAACACGGCGCGGGGGCAGGACGCGGCTCCGCTCGGGGTGCGGCTCACCGCGTACCAGGCACTTGAGGCGCTGCTCGCCTCCGCCCGCCCCGCCCTCCTGGTCGCCGAGGATCTCCACCACGCGGACGACGACTGTCTGGCGCTGCTGCGGGGTCTGCTGAGGGAGCCGCCCGCGCCCTTCGCCGCGGTGCTGACCTATCGGCCCGAGCAACTGCCGAGAACCGGGCTGCCGTTGGGCCGGGCGGTGGATTATCCGGCGCGGCTCTCGGTCGTGCGGTGGCGGCTGGAGCCGTTGGACGAGCGGGGCGTGCGGAGTGCGGCGGGGGAGTTGCTGGGGGCGTGGCGATGTCCCCAGGACTTCGTGGCGCGGCTCCGGCAGCGTTCGGCCGGGGTGCCGCAGGTCCTCGTGGACCTGCTGCGGATGCTGCGGGACGCCGCCGACGACCGGAACGGCCCCAGCGACAGCGGCCGTCACCGCGACGTCCAGGACCGCGACGTCCAGGACCGCGACGTCCAGGACCGAGGATTCACCGCAGGGGACGTGGACGAGGTCGGAGTCCCGGTCCGGCTGGCGGAGTTGGTGCTGGAGAGGACGGCCGCGTTGCCTGAGCCGTACCGTCCGGTCGTCTGGGCCGCCGCGGTGCTGGACGAGCCGGCCGGTGCCCAGGACCTGGCGGCGGTGGCGGGCTGTCACGGCGACGAGGGCCGTACGGCGCTGATCGCGGCGCTGGCGGGCGCGGTCCTGCGGGAGACGAGCGAGGGGCGGTACGGGTTCGCGGTGCCGCTGGCGGCGACAGCGCTGTACGCGGAGCTGCCGGGGCCCGTGCGGGAGCGGCTGCACCGCCGTGCGGCGGCGATGCTCGCCGCACGCGAGCCGGCGCCCTGGGCGCGTATCGCGCGCCACTGGCGCGGCGGCGGGCGTACGGAGGACTGGCTGCGGGCCGCGGAGCACCTCGGACGCGACGACGAGGCCGCCGTCGCGCTGCTGGAGGAGGCGCTGGACACCGGCGGCCTCCCGGCCGACAAGCGGGGGGCGTTGGCACTGACGCTCGCCCGTGGCGCCGTACTCGGCCGCCGCTCGGAGGGGACCACCCGCATCCTGCGCGGGATCGTCGAGGACCCGGCGCTGCCCGCCGCCGACCGGGGTGAGATACGGCTCGAACTGGGCCTGCTCCTGCACAACCGCAAGAGATGTTTCGAGGAGGGGCGTTCGGAACTGCGCCGGGCGGCGGACGAGTTGGCCGAGGCCGAACGGCCCGCGCTCGCCGCACGGGCGATGGCGGCGCTGGCGAACCCGTTCTTCCCGGGTGCCTCCCTGGCGGAGAACGTGACCTGGCTGGAGCGCGCGGAGACGGCGGCCGAGGCGTCCGGGGACCGGGCCGCGCGAACCGCGACCGCCGCCTGCCGGGCGACCGTCCTGATGAACACCGGCGACCTGGACGCCTGGCGGCTGGTGGCGCGGCTGCCCCGGGACAGCCCGGACCGGGCCGGCCGCCAACAGGTGGCGCGGGGGCTGTGCAACACGGCGAACGGCGCGGTGTATCTGGGCCACTACCGGCGTGCGGACGAACTGCTGACGGAGGGCATCGAGCTGGCGGCGCGCAGTGGCGCGCCGTTCCTGGAACGGGTGGGACGCGGTACGGCGCTGTTCCGCGACTGGCTGACCGGCCGCTGGGAGGGCCTGGCCGAACGGTGCACGGGGCTGGTGGCGGAGGACGGCAGCGCGAGTGACGCCCGCGTCGTGCTGGCCCTGCTGGCACTGGCGAAGGGTGACTGGGAGGCGGTGCGGGACTGGCTCCCGCGAGCGGATCGCGTCCACGGGACCTACCGGGTCTACGAGAGCTGCGAGGCCCCGGTGGCGGCCACGGCGGCCGGTGCCCATATCCGGCTCCTGCTCGCCCGGCAGCAGGTCGACTCCGCCGCCGAAGCCGCCGCGTCGGCCTGGGCGTGGCTCGCCGGGAAGGGCGTCTGGGTCTGGGGCGCCGAACTGGCCCCCTGGGTGGTCCTGGCCCATGTCAGTGCGGGGCAACGGCAGTCGGCGCAGCGCGTGGTGGCGGAGTTCGCCGCCGGGCTGACCGGTCGGGACGCTCCGTCGGCGACGGCGGCCCTGCTCTGGTGCCGGGCGGTACTGGCCGAGGCGGACGGTGAACTGGCGCAGGCGCGGGGGTGTTTCCAGAAGGCGGGCGCGGCGTACGACGGGCTGCCGCACCCGTACGCCCGCGCGCTCATGGCCGAGGGCGAGGGCCGTTGCGCGCTGCTGCTCGGCGTCGGCCTCGGCGCCGACGAGGTGGAGGCGGCGGTCGAGGACCTCACCCGCCGAGTGGCGGAGCTGACCGACCTCGGCGCGGTCTGGGACGCCGCGCGCGTACGGGCGACGCTGCGCGCCTACCGCCCCGCAGCCGGGCGGCGTCCCCCGGGCCGGCCGGCGTACGCGGAGCGGATGTCCCCTCGCGAGGGGGAGGTCGCGGAACTGGCGGCGACGGGGCTGACGAACCGTGAGATCGCGGCCACGCTGTATCTGTCGCCGCGCACGGTGGAACAGCATGTGGCGCGGGCGATGCGCAAGCTCGGTATCGCCAGTCGGCAGGGCCTGGCGAAGGAGGTGTCGCGTGCTCGCGCGACGGACGGCGAAGGAGGGGGCGACGGCGGGTAGGCGCGTAAGGGCCGCCTCCGCCGCGACCTGCGGCGAAGGGCGGGCCGACCGTCGTGCGTGGTCGGCCCGCCCTGTTCGACGAGTGCTCGTCAGCCCGAATCCCGGAGGAGCAAGGGATCAGCTGCACATGGTCGTGCGCATCACGTCGGCCTGACTGGCCCAGCTCGCGCAGCCCGTGCCGGAGTGCCCGTACCAGTTGTGGCCGAACTCGTGGGCGGCCAGCAGCGCGAAGTCGCCGACCATGGTGGACAGTTCGATGCGCTGGCCGGAGCCCCAGTTGCAGCCCACGACGTTGCTCCCGCCGCAGCCCTGCACATAGCCGCCGACACAGGAGACGGGTGTACCGCTGGATGCCGTCTCGGTGGCGGAGCCCCAGTAGTTGGCGCCCTGGCGTATCGCGCCTTCACGACCGCTGCAGGACGAGGTGATGTGGTAGCTCCAGGCCGGTACCCGGACGGCTCGCTCGTCGGCCTTGACCGTCGGCAGGTCCGACAGGTTGCCGGCGTCGCCGGTCTTGAAGCGGGGGGCGGGGGTGGCGTCCGCGGCGACAGCGGCCTCGGCGGACTGCGCCACGGCGGCGGGACGGGCGATGTCACTGTTCTCGATGGCGTTGGCCGACGTGGGGAGCGCGAAGAGAAGGGCGGCGGCGACGGCCGATGCCCCAGCGATTCTTCGGATTGACGAGAGCATGACAGATCTCCTTGTGGGGGGAGCGGCGCACATTCATGCCGGTGCGACCCGTCGTGGACGACGCCGCGGGACTCGGGCCCGCGGAACGGGCCCCGTACATGGGGGGATCGCCAGCAAAGTACGTGCGCCCGTGCCGCCCGCCTATCCGGATCCCCCGACATACGGATACGCAAAGAATCCCCGGCGAGGTGGTCGCCGGGGACGGGTACGGGCCCTTGACCGAGCCGTCAGGGGCCCTCACCGAACCGTCAGCGGAGGTTGAAGCGTTCCGCCCAGGACATGACGTCCGCCGTGGTCGCGTTGCCGCCGCACAGCACCAGGCCCAGACGCGCGTCCCCGCCGACGCGTTCGAGTACGCGGCGGGCGGCCGGTAGGAGACACCCGGCGGCCGGTTCGGCCCAGACCTTCGCCTGGTTCGCGAGGTCGAGCGTGCCCTGGACCGCCTCGGCGTCCGAGACGACGAGCACATCGCTGACCAGGTCGGTCACATGGTCGTAGGTGATCCGCGAGACCGTGGGCGCGCTGAGCGTGGAGACGATGGACGACAGCCGGACGGGCTTCGGGCCTCCGGCCGCCAGCGCCTCGGACATGGCCTGCGCGCCGACGGTCTCGACGCCCCAGATCCGTACGCCGGGCAGCCGCGCGTGCAGCGCCGCCGCGACACCGGAGATGAGCGCGCCGCCGCCGATGGAGACGAGAACATCCGTGATCCCGGCGCTCGCGTCCTCGGCGAGCTCCAGGCCGACCGTGCCCTGTCCGGCGACGACCACCGGGTCGTCGAAGGGGTGGACCATGGTCAGTCCGTCGGCCTGGAGCCGCGACATGAGCGCGAACGCCTCGTCCATCGTGTCGGTCAGCCGCACCGTCGCGCCGGCCGCCTCCGCGATCTCGACGGCGCGCGCGGGTGCGGACTTCGCCATGACGACGGTGGCCTTCACACCGAGCGCCTCGGCCATCACCGCGACCGAGATCGCGTGGTTGCCGCCGCTCACCGCCACCACCCCGGCCGCGCGGTCCGCCTCGCTCAGGGACAGGAGTTTCGCTGTCGCCCCGCGCGCCTTGAAGGAGCCGGTGCGCTGAAGCACCTCCAGCTTGGCGGTGACGGGCACCCCGAGCAGCGCCGACAGGCCGGGGCTGTCGACCGTCGGCGTACGCGCGACATGTCCGGCGATCAGTCCCGCCGCCGCTTCGATGTCCGAGATGCCGATCACGACACGTACCTCCTGTTGACGGCCGGTTGCCGCCGCTTCTGGAGACCGTACAGACCGCCGTCCCCCGGGTCGGCCCGGGGTGCCCCGACCCAGCTAGGCCGTGTATCGAAAGTGGATCTTGCGCAGTGAATGATCACGGTTCATGGGTCGGGGAGATCTCACGGACGAGCAGTGGGCGGTGCTGGAGGCGTTGTTGCCGAAGGGGACGAAGGCGGGTCGGCCGCCTGTCTGGCCTCGGCGGCAGTTGATCGACGGCATACGGTTCCGGGTCCGTACCGGGGTTCCGTGGCGGGACGTGCCTGTCGAGTACGGGCCGTGGGGCCGGGTCTACGACCTGTTCCGCCGGTGGCAGCGGAATGGCACTGCACCGGATCCTGAGCCGACTCCAGGTCCTGGCGGACGCAAAGAGGGCGATCACGTGGGACCTGAATGTCGACTCCACAGTCTGCCGCGCCCATCAGCATGCGGCCGGGGCCCGCAAGCAGGGCGACGTGCAGAAGGAACCACCTGGCGGCATCTTCACCGAGCCCCCCTGATCACGGGCTGGGACGCTCACGCGGGGGGTTCACCACCAAGCTGCATCTGGCCGTTGAGCAGGGCCAGAAGCCCATGTCGATCGTGATCACGGCAGGACAGCGCGGGGACTCGCCGCAGTTCGAACCCGTGCTGGACAAGGTCCGCGTGCCCTGCATCGGGCCGGGCCGGCCACGCGTCCGGCCCGATCTCGTGCGGGCTGACAAGGCGTACGCTTCCCGCAAGAACCGTGCCTACCTGCGACGACGCGGAATCCGCTGCACCATCCCGGACAAAGCCGACCAGGCATCCCATCGCAAGAAGCGCGGCTCCCGCGGCGGCAGGCCGCCCAAGTTCGACGCCGAGGACTACAAAGCTCGGCACGCGGTCGAGTGCGGGATCAACCGCCTCAAGCGCCACCGGGCCGTGGCCACGAGATACGACAAGCTCGCCGTCCGCTACGAAGCGACCGTGCTGGTCGCAGCCATCAACGAGTGGATGTGACCAGCACAATCGCAACAGGCCGCAGGAGGAAGGGTCGCGACGTCCGCCATCCCGGGATGGCTCGTTAGCACTTGCGAGGGCGCCCTGTGCCGCCACTGAAGCAAAGCGTCCGGTGCCGCATCGCGGTTCGCCTGGTGGTCGCCTACCACGCCGCGCCGGTAGGCGACCACCAGGCGATACTCAGGCGTTGTTGGTCGCCAGAATGTCGGTGTCGTAGTGCTTGGCGTACGCGTTCTCGACGCCCACGAGGATTTCGACGATCTCGAAGTAGTGGTCCCAGAACGGCGTCTCGCGCAATGCCTCGATGACCAACTGGAAAGCCTCGTGATCGCGTGCCTCCCAGACCCAGATGTCGGTAACGCGGGCCGTGTAGAACTCGGTGTCGTAGTAGCGCCAACGTACGTCCTCGGCCTTGTCCTTGATGGCGGGCAGAACGCTTTCCTGGAAGGCGGCGACGCGCTCCGGCACGGACAGCTCCAGCCAGGCGCGATTGGTCTTGAGGAGAATGAACGCTGTTACGGCGGGCTCGAAGTCGGACATGGAAGATCTCCTCGCAGGGTGCTGGATGGTGTTTGCGGTGCGGTGCCGTAGGCCCCGCTTAGGGTGTCCTCGTCCAGGCCGGGCCGGTCGGATTCCAGTCGGGAAGCTCGCGCGTGCGGGTGCCCGTGGCCCCTGGACGAAGACGTGCATGACTTTCCCGCACCAGTTTGGGTTCACCGTGTGTCGAAACGATCCGGCGGTGAAACAGTTGATCGCGACCAAGGACGTTCTCAGCGCCGGCGCGTGTGCCGTCCTGAATCGCATCGACCCGGCCCGGCCAGCCGGCGATCAAGCAATCGGCCGGCTGTTCGGACCGGCCTTCTTCTGGGGCATGAGCGGGCGCGACCCGGCGCAGCTCGACACGCACGAGCTGGCACGAAGCTTCCTCCGTGGCCTCGGATCTGAGGAATCCTGAAGGCGAGCCCGTCATGCCGCTCCCGGCCACGCACCGGCGGCTGTCGTCGGTGTTTCTGAATTGACGTCACCACTCAGTTCCTGCCGTCAACAGGCAGCTACGGCAGTGGGCGTGTCCGCATGACTTACCATCAGGCACGGAATGGTTGCTGGTTCAGGCGATCGACGAAGTCGCTGTTCGCCAAGACTCGGCAGGGCTTCAAGAACGGATTTCTTACTACGCCGATTCAAGGGCCACCGCACGCCAACTGCCGGACTCTCGGAAGCTGAAGAATCCGCCTCGTACCAGTGGGTGCGGCGGCGGCATCCCTGGAAGCACAGGCGCGATGCTGTCCTACTCCAGCCCGCGCTTGCCCGGTGCCCAGAACGGCTTGGTGAGTACCGCCCGTCGGTCCCAGCCGGCCTCTCGCACGAGCACCTGCCGCACGTGCTGCACGGTCCGCGCCTCCCCGGCGACGTACGCGATCCCGCCTGACTCAGGGGCGAGGCGTCGCACCGCATCCGGGAGCGAAGTGCCACTCCTGATGATCCAATCGAGGCGGTCCGAGTACGGCAGGGGGAGCCGGTCGGCAGCCGTCTCCGTTTCGATGCAGCCGGAGATTCGCGCCCCGTCAGGCAGTGCGCCCAGCATCGCGCCGAAGGCGACCGACGCCGTCTCCTCCCCGACGAACACGTGGTGCGCGGCGTCGGGCCGCAGCATGAACGCCCCTTCCGGCTTGCGCATTCGGACCCGGTCGCCGACTGTGACGCTTCTCCCCCACCGTGCTCCGGGACCACCCTCAGGGTGATCCAGTACGCACAACTCGACGGCGCCCTCCGGGTCGTAGCGCCAGATCGAGTACGTGCGCAGAGTCAGCCCGCCGCCGACCGCGACCCTCACCTGCTGTCCGGGGCGGACGGCCAGCCCGGACAGGGCCTCGCCCTCGATGCGCAGGCGACGGAGCCGGGCGGCGACAGGCTCGGTCTCGGTGGCCGTGCCATGAAGCGTCAGCAGGTCCAGGAGAGGGGAGAGCAGGGCAGCCATAGGACTCCTCGGAAACTCGTCGATGCGGTGGGGCGCTGAAGGCCAACATCCAACCGAACGCGACACTATCGCGTTCTGCTCAGAACGCGATAGTGCTTGTTTTTGTGTGTGCCCGCGTTCGGCTACGCCGGGCTCCTTTGACGCCGCGATCAGTAGGCCGACTTCGCGAAGGTCGGGGCCCTGGCACATGCGGAGCCGAGACGGACAGTCGGGGCCCTGCCGGTGACGGCGACAACGGGGGTTGCGCGGCCCCCGCGCCCGATGCGTCTGAACCAGATCCAGCTCCGCCTGGGCGGAGGGGCCTTCACCCGGAATCTTGGACACGGGCTATGCGGCTGGGGCCAGGGTAGTTGATGTTGAGTTGAGGGCTGTCTCGTAGGCGATGGGACTGCGTTGTCCGAGGCTGGAGTGGCGGCGTCGGGTGTTGTAGCGGTGGAGCCAGCGGAACAGGTCGAGGCGGGCTTCGCGCTCGTCGGCCCACGCCCTGCGGCCCTGGAGTGTCTCCCGCTTGCAGGTGGCGTTGAAGGACTCGGCGAGTGCGTTGTCCGCCGAGCTGCCGATGGCGCTCATGCTCTGCATCACGCCCGCCCGGCGACAGGCGTCGGCGAACGCCCTGCTCGTGTATTGGGCGCCGTGGTCGGTGTGCATGACGGCGCCGGCCAGGCTGCCGCGGCACCGTTCCGCGGCGGCCAGGGCGTCGGTGACCAGTTCGGCTCGCATGTGGTCGGCGATCGCCCAGCCTGCCAGGCGCCGGGAGGCGAGGTCGATGACCGTGGCCAGATACAGGAACTTCCCGCCGGTCAGCGGGAGGTAGGTGATGTCGCCGACGTACTTCGTGTTCACCTTCGCGGCGGTGAAGTTGCGGCCGATGAGGTCTGCTGCCTTCGCGGCGGTCGGATCCGCGATGGTGGTGCGGTGCTTCCTGCGCAGCCGCAGTCCGGCGAGTCCCGTGGTCTGCATGAGGCGGGCGACACGTTTGTGATTGATCCGCTCGCCGTTCTCGCGGAGCTCGGCGGTGATCCTCGGGACGCCATAGGTGCCGTCCGAGCTGTGGTGGATGGTGCGTATCCGCGCGGCGAGCTTCGCGTCGGCTGCCTTGCGGGCCGCCCTCGCGGCCGCGGTGTTGCGCCAGTAGTAGAAGCTCGAGCGGGCGATGCCCAGGATGGTGCACAGCCGCTTCACGCCGAAGCGGCGCTGGTGGTCGGCGACGAACTGGAAGCGGTTCACCAGCGCGTCTCCCCGGCGAAATACTTCGCCGCCTTCCTCAGGATCTCGCGCTCCTCCTCCAGCTCGCGGACCTTCTTGCGCAGGGCCGCGTTCTCCTCCTCCAGCGGCGTGGGCGGCTCCGCGGCTGTCTCCGCCCGGCGCCCCCTCGGCCGGTTCGCCCCGGCCGCCCGAACCCAGTTGCGCAGCGTCTCCGGGTTGACTCCCAGATCAGCGGCAACCGACCTGATCGTCGCTCCGGGCCGGGACCGGTACAGCGCGACCGCGTCCGCCTTGAACTCCGGCGGGTAGTGCTTCATGACCACGAGATGTCCGTTCTCAGATCCTCAGGATCCAGTGTCTCGTGTGCCCAAGATCAAGGGTCAAGGCCCGAGTAGAACTCACCCCGGAAGCGTGACAGTCCCGCAATCGGATCCTGCCGGACGACGTGATGCGACAGACTCATCCCCACGGCCTTCGTGCTAAGCGTTGTGTGTTCCTTGGTCGGATCACATGCTCAGCCGAAGGCCGCCCGCACGTAGGGCAGTTACCAGTCCGAGTGATCAAGTACGACGAACCGTTCGGACCCCGAGGTTAAAGATCAAGCTAGTACTGAAGCGCCGTCGCGACGTCCCTGCCGATGCGTTCCACCGCGCCCAGGTCGAGTCCGTAGTGCACGTAGCGGCCGTTGCGTTCCGTACGTACGGATGGATCACGGGCAGCAGCTGGGAGAGGTTCCGGTCCTGAACCGCCCCGCGTCCCCGGCCCCGGCCTCCCCGCGCTACGTGTAGACGCCCGCCCGCGCCGCCGCCGCTGCCGCCTCCGCCGCTCGTGTCCCCGCCGCCTCGTCGAGGGGGGCGTCGCTGGTCAGCAGGCGGTAGTAGAGCGGGGCCGAGACCGCGCGGATCACCTCGTGCGGGTCCGTCCCCTCCGGCAACTCGCCCCGCAGCACGGCTTGTTCGACACACGGCGCCCATTCGGCGACCCGGATCTCGTAGAAGCGGTGCAGGGACTCGGCCGTTCTCGCGTCCGTCGTCGCCGCCGCGATCACCGCCTTGAACAGCGCGCCCTGGCGCGGGTCGGCCAGAGTGCGGCGTACGAGTTCGGCGTTGGCCCGCAGATCGCCGAGCAGCGAACCGGTCTCGGTGTGTGGCAGCGACCGCTCGGCCATGTCCGTCAGCAGGTCGGCGACGAGACCGGCCACCGTTCCCCAGCGGCGGTACACGGTCGACTTGCCCACGTCCGCGCGGCGCGCGAGATCGGCGAGGTCCAGCCGCGCGAAGCCGTCTTCGGCCAGGGCGTCGCCGGCTGTGCGGAGCACCGCGGCGCGCACCCGAGCTGTACGGCCTCCGGGGCGCAGGGTCCCGGGATCGCCACAGGCGTCGTCGTTCTCTTCAGCGCTCATCGGCGCACCTCACCCCCATAACGGGACTCCAGTTTCATTAGCCACACTCCTCTGTTACGTTGGGGCCATCTTAAAGGGACAGAAGTCCCGTTAGTGTTCTCGGCTTCTCAGGGTCTCGTGAAGGGTTTCGATCATGGAGTACAGGCAACTGGGAGCGTCCGGGCTCAAGGTCCCGGCACTCAGCTTCGGGGCGGGCACGTTCGGCGGCCGGGGGCCGCTCTTCGGCGCCTGGGGCAGCACCGACGCGCAGGAGGCGCGCAGGCTCGTGGACATCTGCCTGGAGGCGGGCATCTCGATGTTCGACACGGCGGACGTGTACTCGGCGGGCGCCTCCGAGGACGTCCTCGGCCAAGCGATCAAGGGCCGTCGGGACGAGGTGCTGCTGTCGACCAAGACGAGCCTGCCGATGGGCGACGGACCGGGGGACGCCGGATCCTCGCGCTCGCGGCTGATCCGGGCGACCGAGGACGCGTTGCGTCGGCTGGGCACCGACCGCATCGACCTCTTCCAGCTCCACGCGTTCGACGCGGCGACCCCGGTCGAGGAGGTGCTGTCCACACTCGACCAGCTCGTACGGTCCGGGAAGATCCGCTACGTCGGCGTCTCCAACTTCTCCGGCTGGCAGCTGATGAAGTCGCTGGCCGCCGCCGAGAAGCAGGGCCACCCGCGCTATGTGGCGCACCAGGTCTACTACTCGCTCGTCGGCCGCGACTACGAGTGGGAACTGCTGCCCCTCGGTCTCGATCAGGGTGTCGGCGCGATGGTCTGGAGCCCGCTGGGGTGGGGGCGGCTCACCGGCAAGCTGCGCCGTGGCCAGCCGCTGCCGGCCGGCAGCCGACTGCACGAGACCGCCGGCTTCGGGCCGCCCGTCGACGACGAGCATCTCTTCCGTGTGGTCGACGCACTCGACGAGATCGCGGAGGAGACCGGCAGGACCGTCCCCCAGGTGGCCATCAACTGGCTGCTGCGACGCCCCACCGTGGCCTCCGTCATCATCGGCGCCCGCAACGAGGAACAACTGCGTCAGAACATCGGTGCCGTCGGGTGGGAGCTGACGCCCGAGCAGGTGGCCCGGCTCGACGCGTCGAGCGCGAAGGTGGCGCCGTATCCCTACTTCCCGTACGAACGCCAGGAGGGCTTCGCCCGCCTCAACCCCTCCCCGCTCGCCCGCGCCGCCGCTGACCGCTGCCGGCGAGAGGCCGCAGGCGCGTGAGCGCGTACGTGACGACGGCGAGCAGGACCAGGGCGAGAACCACCTTGGAGAGCACCCCGACGTATGTCTCCACCAGATGCCACTGGTCGCCCAGCCAGTAACCGGCCAGCACCAGAACCGAGTTCCACAGCAGGCTGCCGAGGGTGGTCAGGGATATGAAGACCGGCAGCGGCATGCGCTCGACCCCGGCCGGCACCGAGATCAGACTCCGGAATATGGGCACCGTGCGGCCCAGGAAGACGGCCTTGGTGCCGTGCTTGGCGAACCACTGCTCCGTACGCACCAGATCGGCGTCCTTGACCAGATCGCGTGCATCCGCTCGCGGCCGAAGAGCATCCCCACCCAGTACAGGACAACCGCTCCCACCACCGAACCGAGCGTGGTCCAGAAGAGCGCCGCTCCCAGACCGATGACTCCCTGACCCGCCGCGAAGCCGGTCAGCGGCAGGATGATCTCGCTCGGCAGCGGTGGGAAGAGATTCTCCAGCGCGATGGCGAGGCCCGCGCCCGGCGCCCCCATCGTGTCCACGAGATCGGCGGCCCAGCCCGCGATGCCGCCCGCAGGTTCCTGCGGGAGAGCGAGCAGTACGACATCCATCAGTTGGCTCCAGGGGGCGCGGGTGTGGGGTGTGGGCTGGGGGTGGGGGCGGACCCGTCGGACGGTTTCCAGCGTCCGACGGAGAGGTTCCAGCGGATCCGGCGCGTACGTCGCGCTTCCCCCACAACAATAGAAACCGCAGGCCAGCCCCGGTATGCGGGTTACCGCCGGGCCCGCTGCGGAAAACCGCAGGCAGCCCCCTGCGGTTTTCCGCAAGGAACCGGGAAGGCGCCCAAGGGCGTTCAGAGGCGCCCGGCCACCCCCGTCCATCAAAGCTGACCGATCGGACAGTTATGGTGGACGCATGGCACGCCCCGCCTCCGCCCTGCGCGGACACATCCAGGAATCGGCGTTGCAGTTGTTCGCGACCCGCGGCTACGAAGGCACGTCGCTGCACGACATCGCGACCACCGTCGGCTGCTCGAAGGCGTCCCTGCTCTACCACTTCACCAGCAAGGAAGCGATCCTCACCGAGCTGCTGACCCCGGCCGGCGAAGGGCTCGCCGCCCTCGACGCCCGGCTACTCGACCTCGACGGGCGGGCGGCAACGGAGGCCGCCGTCACCGGCTACGTCGATCTCGCCATGCGTTTCCGGCGCGAGATCAAGATCCTCTTCGAGGACATCCCCGGTATGACCGCCCACCCCGCGCTCGGCAGCATTCCCGGCACCGTCGA
Organism: Streptomyces sp. S4.7; assembly: GCF_010384365.1. Classification (NCBI taxonomy): domain Bacteria; kingdom Bacillati; phylum Actinomycetota; class Actinomycetes; order Kitasatosporales; family Streptomycetaceae; genus Streptomyces; species Streptomyces sp. S4.7. The sequence continues at coordinate 4,046,575 of NZ_CP048397.1, forward strand.
CCGTCTGCTGGACGCGTTCGCGGGCCGGTCGAAGGCGGCACGGGACGTGGTCGCGGCCTACATGGTCCTCGGGGCCGTCTTCGTGACGGGCGCCAGCGATGTCGACGTACCCGATCAGGAACTGCGCGACGAACTCGTCCGCGGCGCGCTGCGCACCCTCGCACCCGCACCCGGACCCGGACCCGCACCCGCACCCGCACCCGCCTCACGAAACCCCGGCCCCGGCCCCGACCCCACCCCCGACCCGGCGCCGGCCCCCGCCCCCCACTGATCGCGCGCAGCCCCCTCGCCCCCCGGGCCGAGCCCGACCACCGACCACCGAGAAGAGAAACCTTCGCCATGGCTTCCCTGCTGTACCGGCTCGGCCGGTTCTCCTTCCGCCGACGCAGGCGCGTCGTCGCCGTATGGCTCCTCCTGCTCGCCGCGCTCGGCGGAGCCGCCGCCACCCTCATGGGCCCCAGCAGCGACAAATTCACCATGCCCGGCACCGAGTCCCAGCGCGCGCTGGACTCCCTCCAGGAGCAGTTCCCGCAGGCCAGCGGCACGACCGGCACCATCGTCATAGCCGCGCCCGAGGGCGGGAAGCTCGCCCCGGCCGCGGTCGCGCCGGTGGTACGGGACGCCGCCGCCGTGCCCGGGGTGATCGGCGCGGTCGACCCGTTCCAGGCGGGCGCCGTCTCCGAGGACGGCCGGTACGCCCTGGTCCAGGTGCAGTTCGAGAAGGCCGTCGACGAGGTGACCGACGCGCAGCGCGCGGCGTACGAGAAGGCCGGCGCCGACGAGGAGGGGCTGCGGGTCGAGCACGGCGGTGAAGTCCTCAGCGCCGAGGTGGAGGTGGGCTCCACCGAGGCGATCGGTGTCCTGATCGCCGCGGGCGTCCTCGTCGTCACCTTCGGCTCGATGGTGGCCGCCGGTATGACGCTGCTGAACGCGCTCGTCGGCGTCGGGGCCGGCATGGCCGGGCTGTTCGCCCTGAGCAGCGTGGTCGAACTGACCAGTACGGCACCCATCCTGGCGCTCATGCTCGGGCTCGCCGTCGGCATCGACTACTCGCTGTTCATCACCTCACGGCACCGCCAGTACCTGACCGAAGGCATGGACGCCGAGGAGGCGGCCGGCCGCGCGGTCGGGACAGCGGGTTCTGCCGTGGTCTTCGCGGGCGCCACCGTCGTCATCGCCCTCGCCGGGCTGACCGTCGTCAACATCCCCTTCCTGAGCGTCATGGGCCTGGCCGCGGCGGGTACGGTCGCCGTCGCCGTCCTGGTCGCGCTCACACTCCTCCCGGCGCTTCTCGGCTTCGCCGGCCTCCGCGTCCTGCCCCGCAAGCAGCGCGACAGCCGCACAGGCACAGGCACAGGCACAGGCACCGGCACCGGCACCGAAAGCAGTACCGGCACGGGCTCCGGCAGCAGCGCCGTCAGTGGCACCAACACCTCGAAGGACGGCTCGACCACCGAGCCCCGCGAGGCCCTCGGCTTCCGCTGGGGCCGTACCGTCACCCGCTTCCGCGTCCCCGTCCTCCTCGTCGGCATCCTCGGCCTCGGCGTACTGGCCCTCCCCGCCGCCGACATGCGCCTGGCGCTGCCCGACGCGGGCACCGCCGCCGCGGGCTCCGCGACCCGTGAGGCGTACGACCTCACCAGTGAGGGGTTCGGCCCCGGCTTCAACGGCCGTCTGATCGCCGTCGTTTCGAGCGACGACGCCGCGGCCACCGCCGCCGCCGCGAAGGAGGCGACGGAGCGGATCCAGGGCACCAAGGACGTACTGGCCGTCACACCACCGCAGTTGAACAAGCAGGGCACCACGGCGCTTCTCACCGTCATTCCCAAGGCGGGCCCCACGGACGAGGCCACCGAGGCGGTCGTGCACGCCGTCCGTGACCGCGTGGCGGACATCGGGGACGCCCCGGGCGCGGCGGGCGCGGATGTCGCGCTCTCCGGCACCACGGCCGTCGGCATCGACGTCTCCGAGAAGGTCGCGGACGCGATGCTGGTCTATCTGCTGCTCGTCGTCGGTCTGTCGATCCTGCTGCTGATGCTGGTCTTCCGCTCGTTCCTGGTACCGCTGAAGGCCGCGCTGGGCTTCCTCCTCACCATCGGAGCCACCTTCGGCATCACCGTGGCGATCTTCCAACAGGGCCGTTTCGCCGATCTGTTGGGCGTCGACACCCCCGGGCCGCTGGTGAGCTTCCTGCCGATCCTGCTCATCGGCATCCTGTTCGGGCTGGCCATGGACTACGAGGTCTTCCTCGTCTCCCGGATGCGCGAGGACTACGTCCACGGCGCCGGCGCGCAGCAGGCGACCGTCAGCGGGATGGGGCACAACGCCCGTGTCGTCACCGCCGCCGCGCTGATCATGACGGCCGTCTTCGGCGGGTTCGTCCTCATGCCCGACCCGATCATCAAGTCGATGGGCTTCGCGCTGGCCATCGGTGTGCTCGTCGACGCGTTCATCGTGCGCATGGCGCTGGTCCCGGCGGTGATGTCCCTGCTCGGGCGCGCCGCCTGGTGGCTGCCGCGGTTCGTCGACCGGATCCTGCCCAACCTCGACATCGAGGGCGAGAGCCTGCAACGCAAGCTCGTACCGGAGCAGCGCGCGGCGGACGAGAGCGAGGACGCGGTCAGGGTGTGACGCCGGAGCCGCCCCGGCCCGCGGGAAGGCGGGCCGGGGCGGCACGGATGTGACCGGACGGCGGGAGCGGCGCGGGTCGGACCTCCTCGGGGGTCGACCGGTGGCTGCCGGTGAGGGTCGCGTACCGCGGGTGCGCGTACGGCGGTTGAATGCATCCCCTTTGCGGCTGAGTGCTGTTGATGTGCATTCGGCGGCCTCCGTCAGGCGTATTGGTCCCTATGCTTGGTGCGTACTTCTACAGACCTGTAGAGATACGTCCGTAACTGGTCCGGGAACGAAGGAGGGAACACCTCGATGGTGTTCAAGCGGCTGCTCGGTTCACTCGGCGTCGGCGGGCCGACGGTGGAAACGGTGCTGGAGGCCGGTGCGGTACTGCCGGGTGGCACCTTGCGGGGCGAGGTCCGGCTGGTCGGCGGGAGCGAGTCGTACGACGTCGACCGCGTCGACCTGGAACTGGTCGCCCATGTCGAGGCGGAGCACGAGGAGGGGGAGAGCAAGGGCTACGTCGGCTTCGAGCGGTACGAGATCGGCGGGGGTTTCCGGCTGGGCGAGGGGGCGTCGCACAGCGTGCCGTTCTCGGTGCCGGTGCCGTGGGAGATCCCGTTCACCGAACTGCACGGTGAACCGCTGGGGGTCAGCCTGGGCGTGGTCACGGACCTGGAGCTCTCGGGCGCGAGGGACAAGGGTGACTTCGACGCCCTCGCCGTACGGCCGTTGGCGGTGCAGGAGGCCGTGCTGGAGGCGTTCGGGCAGCTGGGCTTCGGGTTCAGGTCGGCGGACCTGGAGCTGGGACACATCAACGGGACCGGCCAGCGCCTGCCGTTCTACCAGGAGATCGAGTTGATCCCGGCGCCGAGTTACGCCCACCGGCTGAACGAGGTCGAGGTGACGTTCCTGGCGCACCCGGGCGGGACGGAGGTCGTCCTGGAGGCCGACGGGCGCGGTGAGGCGGGTGTGGACGACGCGTTGAACCGGCACACCGTCGGGCACGAGGAGGTGCCCCACACCGACTGGAACGCGGTGGTGGCGGGGTGGATGGACCGGCTTGCGAGCGGTTACGGGGACCACGCGTACGGGCACGGTCACGGCTCCGACCACGGGGCCGGGCACGGTCACGGCTCCGGCATGAGTACGGGCGCGGCGGTCGCCCTCGGCGCGGCCGGTCTGGCCGTGGGGGTGGCGGGCGGCATGGTGGCGGCGGAAGTCGTGGACGAGGTGGGCGACTTCTTCGAGGAGGAGGAAGAGGAGGAGGGCGAGGAGGAGGGCGAGGAGGGCTAGGGTCCTGCCAGGCGTCCCGGGCCCCCGAAGATCCGCCGGACAGGGCCTGGACCGGGTCCGTCCGGGGCCGGTTCATCCTCAAGCGCCGGACGGGCTGGAGGTGTTCGGCCGGGTGGGGTGGGGGTGGGCGCCGGTGGTCGGTTGTCCTCAGGCGCTGGAACGGCTGGGCCGGCTCGGGCGGTCGCCCGGCGGGCTGAAGTGGGGCCCGGCGGGCGGGCGTCAGGCGTGCTAGAGCTGGGTCGATGCCTTCAGGACGAAGAAGAGCGTCACCGTCGCGTTCGCCGAGGACAGTGCCGAGCCCACCGTTCCCGCCGTCGCCGTCCAGATCGCCAGGCCCGCTCCGGTGAAGACCGGCGGCCACGTCATCGCGGCGGGTGCCGGGGCCAGCAGTGCGGCGACCCGGCGGGGGACGGGGCCCGCGCCGGCGATGCCGGCCAGCGTCGGTGCCGGGGCCCCGCGGGACACCAGCGCCGCCTTTCCGATCGCGCGGGCGACCAGCGTGCGGCTGCCGGTCGTCCGGGCCGCCTCCTCGTCCGCCCAGCGTTCCGTCGTGTACGCCACGGCCGCCTGTAAAGGCCGCAGTAAGGGATTCGCCCGCGCCGCCAGCCGTACCGCGAGCAGACCGCGGTGATGACGTCTCGTCAGATGAGCGCGCTCATGCGCGAACAGGGCCGCCCGCTCGCGGGAGTTGAGGCAGTCGAGCAGCGCGCTGGAGACGACAATCCGACCCGCCCGCTTCCCGTCCCGGCCTCGCCCGCCGCCCGGCAGCGCGTACGCGTACGGCGCCTGGTCCGGCAGCACCACGAGCTGCCGCTCGGGCATCCCCGCCAGCGCGCTCCATGCCCGCCGCCGTACGCGCAGGTGCCGCCAACCCGTGGCCGCGCATGCCGCCGCCACCGCGACCAGCGCGGCGATCGCGGCCTTGCCGGCCACCTCGTCGTACGGCACGGCGTCCCGCACCTCCGCGTCCGACCAGCCGTCGGGCAGCGGATTGCCCGGCAGTTGGGCCGTCCCGACGACGACCAGCAGCCCCAGGCAGAGCGTGCTGCACACGGCCAGCACCACCGTCAGCGCGGTCAGGAGGCGCGTGGCCAGGCGCGGATGGAGATGCTGCTCGGCCAGTCGCGCGACCGGCACCGCCGTGAGCGGCAGTACGAGCGGCAGAAAGACGAACACGCCCACGGGTCAGTCCTCCGCCTCGTCCTCGGTGGCGTGCAGCAGGTCGCGCAGCAGCCGCTCGTCGTCGTACGACAGGGCGGTGACGAACCGCGCGAGCACCGCCTCCCGGTCCGACTCCGCGTCCAGCACCCGGCGCATCCGCAGTGCGGCCAGCCCCGCGCCGTCGGAGGCGGCGCGCCACTCGAAGGAGCGGCCCGAACGCTCGCGGGTCACGGCGTTCTTGGCCTGCAGGCGGGTCAGGGTCGTCATCACGGTGGTGTACGCGAGGGTCCCGCCGAGCCGTTCGCGTACCCACCCCGCGTTCGCCGGCCCCGGTGCCTCCCGGAGCGCGGCCAGTACCTGCGACTCCAGTTCACCCTGCCCCCGGCGCCGACGTTCGTCGGGACCTTCGTGCTCGGTCACACCGTCTCCCTCAGGCTCCGGAGCGGGCCGCCCGCAGGCTTGGAATGCCCTCTCCCGCCAATCTCTACAGTCCTGTAGATTCTGGCAGCAGATAGCGGGTCCGTACCAGTGCGGGCCCGTTCCGGTGCGGGGCGTCCGGCCGCGCCCCACGTGGTCTGGAGGTCCAGTTGCTCGGGCTTGGTGAGCTGGCGATCATTCTGATCGTCGTGATTCTGGTGCTCGGCGCCAAGAGGCTGCCGGACCTGGCCCGTTCGGCGGGCAAGTCGGCCCGGATCCTCAAGAGCGAGGTCCGCGCGATGAAGGCCGAGAACCCGCCCCCGCCGACGGCTCCTGTGACGGACACGCCCTACCCCGTCCGTCCCGGCGAACCGACACGCGGCGAACCGACACGTGTTGAGCCAACGCATGTTGAACCGACACGTGTCGAACCGGGACTCACTGAACCCACTCGCGTTCAGCCGGCGTACACCGACCCCGAGGACCGCCCGCCCGGCGCCCGCCCCTCAACTCCCGGTCGGTGAGCGGCCACCGGACTTCCTTCCGCGTCGCCGCCTTGATGGAGAAGTTGGGCACGATCCGCTCCAGCCGGCCGGGCATGACCCAGTTGGCCGCCCCGTATCAGGAGGCGGCCGGCTGCCAGCCGAGTGCCGGGCCCAGGCAGGTGGCGATGTCGGTGAGTATCTGGACGTAGTCGTCGTGGTCGAAGGTGAACGGCAGCGCGAAGGAGACCTCGTCGATCTCCCGGAACGCGGCGTGGCCGTGGAGCCGTTCGGCGATCTCGGCGGACGGGCCGACGAGATCGGGGGCGAACATCGGCCGGCCCCTGGGGCGTGGCCGTCCGTGGCAGCCGCGTCCGCGCGTACTCCTCGTACTTGGCGCGCTGCGCCGCCGTCGCGTTGTCGGTCGGGACGACGACGAGCCCCTGCGAGACGCGGGCCCGGTCGCCGTCCATGCCCGACCAGCATCCGTCCCCCCCCCGCCTGCTCGCCGACTGGTTCCGTGCGCACTCCGTCCAGCTGACCGGCCTCGACGCGGACGAAGCACTCGACGATCTCGAACCGCTGCGGGAGATCGTCGGCGACGCCCGTGTCGTCGGCCTCGGCGAGAACGCGCACTTCGTCGAGGAGTTCTCCCACGCCCCTCAACGCGTGCTGCGCTTACTCGCCGAGCGCTGCGGATTCACCGTCCTGGCCTTCGAGTTCGGTTTCAGCGAGGGCTTCGCGCTCGACCGGTGGCTCAGCGGCGAGACGCAGGGCGAGAGTGAGGCGGAGGTGAGCAGGGCCGCCGCCGAGTGGGGCTTCGCCGACTTCATGGACTGGCTGCGCCGCTACAACCGCTCCGGCGGCCACCCGCTGCGGTTCGCGGGCCCCGACATCCCCGCGGCCGGCGGGGCGCTGCGACCCGCACTCGACCCGGTGGCCGACTACCTCCGCGAGGTCGACCCCGACGCGCTGGCGCTCCTCGAAACGGCCCTGGAGATCAGCGACCGGTTCCTCGGCGGTGAGAAGACCGGTTCCGGCGCAGCCGCGGCCCCCGCCTGGGGCGAACTGGAACCCGCCGAGCAGAACGAGCTGACCGCCACGCTGGCACGCCTCCTGCTGCGGCTGCGCGCAGTCGAACCGGTCCATGTGGAACGCGGCGGTCAGAGCGCCTTCGACATCGCCCGGCGCCTCGACCCTCGGCGAGGCGCCGTGGGAGCGGTCGACGGTCGTCGACAAGCCGGCGCCGAGGTCGCCGACGACCTCAAGGCGACCGAGGGCGGCGACGTCCTCGTGCTCTCCAGTGCGAGCGTCATCAAGGCGCTGCTGGCGGCCGACAAGGTCGACCGGCCGGCCCTCGCGAGCTGAAGGCGACGGCCGAGGCACGCGTCAACGGGTGACGACGTCCGGCGGTTCGTGGCCGGTCGATCGCGGCGGCGACCACTCCGCGCGCCCCGGCGACACCCTCGGCCACCCACCCCCGGCCGCCCAACTCCCGCCCGTCGTCTCCCGCCAGGCCCTCGACCTCGGTGTGCAGCCGCGCCCGGAGTGCGGCCGGACGAGCCGCGGGGTGCCCGGTTGTGCCCGTACCCATGCCGCCATGGTCCGTATGGCCCGTGTTCCGCGTCCGTTAACGATCTGAGCGCTCAGCTGGGCCCGCGGGTGGGCCCCTAGGCCCTGCGACTGGGTCCGGGCCTCTCCCTAGTCTCCGGAGATCTCCCGAGCGGGGAGGCCGGGAACGCTGGACGGAGGAGTCCGGATGACAGGCACACGGTGCGCCCACGGGGCTCCGCGGCGCGGTGCACGGGGTCAGGGCGGTGTCGAGTACGTCGCGCTGATAGGCGTCGTCGCCGCGATCGTCGGTGCGATCGTGGCGCTGACGGTCCCCGACGACACATCTGTGGCGCTGAAGGACGCGGTGTGCCGCATCGTCAACGCCGGTGACGGCGGCGAGGGTTGCGACTCCGGCGACGGAGGCGGCGGGGACGGGGGCGGTGGAGACGACGGAGGCCCCCTGCCCCAACCACCGCCGGGCGACCCCTTCCAGCCGGCGAAGTGCCTGCTCTCCCAGGATCAGACCAAAGAAACGGTCGTGGTCCAGATCCTCTTCATCAAGATCAGCAGCTCCGAGCAGATCAAGCTCCAGCAGTGGTCCGACGGCACCGTCACGCTGGAACGCGTGACCGAGACCGGCGGCGGTGTCACCGCGAGCATCTCGGCCGGCATCCCCGGGCTGAAGGAGTGGGGCGGCAGCGCCTCGCTCAGCGGCAGCTACGTGAAGGGCAGCGGCAGCGGCGGTCAGTGGCTGTTCAACGGCAACAAGACCGGTGACTCGCAGAAGGACCTTGAGCTGAACCTGGAGGACGCGAAGCAGTTCACCGAGTACCTGAAGGCCCAGAGCAAGTGCAACTCGCGCCCCGCCGGGCCCCGTTCCTCCGAACTCGGCATGATCTGCGGCTACCACGCCGACAAGAAGAAGCCCGATCTGCCGCCGGAGAAGGCCCCGGACGTCGACATCACCAAGACCAGCACCGAGGCGTCCGGCAGCGTCAGCTTCGGCAAGGGGTTCAAGAAGGGCAAGGGCGGCAAGGACAAGGACGGCAAGCCGACCGACCTGGGGAACATCTCGGGTGAGTTCGGCAGCGGCACCATGACCGAGGACGTCGTGGTCATGCGCGCCAACACCGGCCCCGACGCCGGGAAGATCACCTTCGTCTACACCTTCAGCGTCGACGCCAAGGGCGGTGAACTCGCCCAGGGCAAGGCCACCCGTATGCAGCAGGTCTCCGTGACCTACGACGCGGCCACGTTCGACCAGGAGGAAGAGGACGGCAAGGAGCACCGCCCGGAGAAGCTGGTGATCACGACCAGTCAGGAGAACGGTGAGGGCGCCGGCATCCAGGCCGGTGCGGGCGCCAATGTTCCCGGTACGCCGGTGACGATCGATGTGGGTGGTGGTGGCGGCAACATCAAGTCGCAGATCCACACCGAGTCGGCCGAGGTCGCGCTGGACAACGACGCCGACAGCAAGCTGGTCGAGGACTGGCTGCGCGGCCGGGGCGACTTCCCGGCCAGTGACGTCCTGCCCACCCCCTCGGACGCGGCGGAGGTCCCGGGCAGCGACGCCGGCCCGCTGGAGCGTCTCCTCCACGACAAGGGCAAGCTGTCGCGGCTGGACTACAACGCCAACACCGACTGGTGGAACGCCTCCCTCGGCATCGGCTTCGGGATCTCCGCCGGCCAGGTCACCGCCGGGTTCAAACTCTTCGGCATCGACATCACGCACGAGGAGAAGAACCAGACGATCACCGGCAACCCCTCGTACGCCACCGGGCCGAAGAACGGCGGGGCGCGCCCCTGGGTCGAGTGGACCAACTGCACGAAGACCAAGCCGATCACGTAGCGGCCCCAGGCAGACCCCCGGCGTTCCACGGACCGTTCCACTCCCCGCGTATGACGGCACGTCAGCGGGGGTGGAACGGTTCCGGGCGTTCCACCCCTGTCGCGGTGTCTTGCCTGGTCAGGGCGGGTCCGCCAATGCTGGTGATCGTTCAGCCGACCACGATCACCAGCACTGCCGACGGGGAGCCAGACCATGACGACCAAGACCGGGACCACCACCACGAACGTGAGAACGTACGCGAACACGAAGGCGAACACGAAGTCGTACGTGAACGCGGTCCGCACCGCCGTACTGACCGCCGCGGTGACGGGCCTGACCCTCGCCTCACTCGCCACCGCCACCGCGGCCGGCCCGGCGCCGAAGTTCCTCTCCGCGGGGCAGCTGCCCGCCGCCAGTACCCCGTGGGTCGCCGACGCGGTACAGCAGGGCCTGCCGGAGTACGGCTCCGTGTGCACCGAGGGAGTCGCCCCGGCGGCGGGCACCTCCTACCGGGACTTCCGTACCGACCTGGACACCAACGGCCGCCAGACCACCACCGTCGCCGCCACCGAGGCCAAGGCGAAGACTCTGGCCACCAAGCTGAAGCAGCGGATCGCGGGCTGCCTCGACCGGCTCGCGGTGGCGTACCCGGGCACCGTCGGCGAGGCGTTCTACCACGGCGGGATCGCCGTCGAGGAGGGCGCCGACGTCTACAACGTCGACACCTCCCACCCCGAGACCGGCACCGCCGACGCGCACCTGATCTCCGTGGGCCGCGACGGCCGCACCGTCACCGTCCTGGAGGTCAGCCACCTCGGCCGGACCCTCTCCGAAGAGGTCGGCCCCTTTTGTAACAGCACCCGCACCGCCGTCGCCAAGCTCTACTGATCACCCGGCACTGATCGACCCCGCACCGTCCGGCCACATCCGCGCCTCGCGCGGCGCGGATGTGGCCGGGCGGAATGGGCCTTAGTTTGGAGGGGGGAAAGGGAGCAGCGGGCAGGTCAGGAGCGATCATGCCGGACATCGACTACGCCGTTCTGTTCCAGGCGCTGCCCAGCCCCTACCTGATCCTCGACCCGCACCTGGTGATCCTCGACGCCAATGCCGCCTATCAGCGTGTCGCGTCCCTCCACCGGGACCAGCTTCTCGGCCGCTACATCTTCGACGCGTTCCCCGACAACCCCCACGACCCGGACGCGGACGGGGTCAGGAACCTCTCCGCCTCGTTCGCCCGCGTTCTGGCGAGCGGCGAGCCCGACACCATGGCGCTTCAGCGCTACGACGTCCGGGATCCGCGGCGGGCGGGCCGGTTCACGGAGCACTGGTGGTCCCCGGTGAACACCCCGGTGGTCGACTCGCAGGGCGAGGTGACATGCATCATTCACCGTGCCGAGGATGTCACCGCCTTCGTGCGCTCCCGGCGCTTCCGCAACCAGGGCGGCGGGGAGCTGACCTCGCGCGAGGAGGGCATGGAGGCCGAGCTCTACGCCCGTGCCCGTAAGCTCCAACGGCTCAACGAGGAGCTGCGGCTCGCCCATGGCCGGGAGCGGCAGGTGGCGGTCACGCTCCAGGAAGCGATGCTGCACTCGCCGGACCTGGCCCGCCACCCGAACATCGCCGTGCGCTACCTCCCCGCCATCGGCTCGCTCAATGTGTGCGGGGACTGGTACGACACGGTCGATCTCTCCGATTCCCGGTTCGCCGTCGCCGTGGGTGATGTGGTCGGCCACGGACTCGAGGCCGCCACCGTCATGGGCATGCTCCGCAGCGCGCTCTCCGCCGTCAGCCGCACCGTCACCGGCCCCGCCCAGGCTCTGGAGATCCTCGGCCTGTACGCCCGCTCCCTCGACGGCGCCATGGCCACGACCGCCGTCACGGCCATGGTGGACGCCCGCAGCAACCTCATCATGTACAGCAGCGCCGGCCACCCACCGCCGGTCCTGCTGCACCGCGACGGCAGCTACGAGCTCCTCGACAAGGCCACCGACCCACCCCTCGGAGCCCGCGTCGAGCACGTACTCCGCCCCCAGGCCGGCATCACCTACGAGGTCGGGGACACCCTCGTCCTCTACACCGACGGTCTGATCGAGCGCCGGGGCGAGGACATCGACGCGGGCCTGACCCGGCTCACCGACGCGCTCGCCACCTGCGCCGATGTCAGTCCGGAGACTCTGGCCGACACGCTCCTGGAACACCTCCACCTCACGGCAGGCTCCAGCGACGACATCGCCCTGGTCGTCATCCGCCTGTAGGTCCCGTCCGTGCGAGCGTCATGCCCGTGGCACCGGCCGCGCCCTGCTTGACCGGGCGTGCATCGCACCAGGCACACTTCAGGTATCGCACTATTCCGGCCATCAGAAGGATTAGGCATGATCACGCTGACGAAGGAAGACGGTCCCGCCGACCTGGACGGGGTGACGCATCTGTCCATCGGGGTGTCCTGGGACCCGACCGTGGGAAGCAGCGGGGGAGTCCTGGGCAAGCTCCGGCAGAAGGCCGGCACCGACCTCGACCTGATCGCGATCGCGGTGCAGGGCGCGGATCCGGTACGGCTGGCGGGGCTGGACTCCCTGGACCCGCTGGGGAACGGTTCGCTGCTGCACAGCGGCGACAACCAGACGGGCAAGGGCGACGGCGACGACGAGACCGTCACCGTCGAGTTCTCCCGCATACCGGCCAACATCACGTCGATCGTGTTCATAGCCGCCGCGTACAAGAAGCGCAGCTCCTTCCAGAACGCGCGCAACATCAGCTTCAAGGTGTACGACGCGACGGGCGGCAGCACCCAGCAGGTCGCCGACATCTGGCCGAGCCTGCTCAGCAACGACAACGGGTGCGTCGTGGCCAAGGCGGTGCGTGAGGGCGCCGGCTGGAAGCTCCAGGTGATCAACGAGACGGGGAAGATCAAGCAGGGGGACGAGCAGGCCCTGATGCGTTTCGCCGTCAGCAAGTAGCGGCAAGTAGCGGCAAGTAGCGGCCGGGCGGAGCGCCGCCGTCCGGGCAGGCTCCGCCGCCGGACCACCTGGGCCCGTTCGCCGGTGCCGCCTCCCGCGTGCCGGTGGCGTGGCCCCGGGTGGGGCCCGGCTGCCGTGAGAGGCCGCCGGGCGAATCTCCGGCCCCGGTGATCGGGGCGGGCGTTCTCCGGCCCGCGGAACCGGGCAGTCCCGGTGCTCAGGGCGCCCCCGCTTCCCGGGCCCGGCGGGAGGAGAAGTGGCGTGCGCTGGGTACGAGGGCGGCGGCGGCCGGGGCCGCGAAGCAGATCAGCGCGCAGACGGTGAGTACGGCGCGGGGGCCGAAGGCGTCGATCGCCGGGGCGATGAGCGCCAGGCCGACCGGCGCGAGACCGTACGACAGCATGAAGTCGAGCGAGGAGACGCGGGCGAGTCTGTCGGGTGCCACCTCGCGCTGAGTGGCGGTGAACCAGGGGACGTTGAAGAGTTCGATGCCGACTCCGGCGACGGCGTAGGCGGCGACGACGACCGCGGGGTGCACCGGGAAGAGAAGGCTCAGCGGCGCGAATCCGTAGGCGGCCAGCCCGGCGAGGGCGGCCCAGCCCTGGGAGGGCGGGCGCCAGCGGGCGATGAGCAGCGCGGCGGCGAGGGCTCCGGCGGTGTAGGCGGTGGTGGCCGCCGCGAGGACCACACCGGTGTCGTACCGGTCCCTGCTGACCAGGGGCAGCGCGACCCCGGTCGCGGAGTAGCCGGTGGCGATGACGGCGGTCAGCGCGGCGAGCGTGGCGATGAACCAGGGGTGCCTGCGCGCCTCACGTACCCCGTCCGCGAACTCCGCCAGGAACGACGGGCGTCGGGATGAAGGTACGGCGTCGGGCCCGCCGTCGGGCGCGTGGGTGCCGCGCCCGGGGGTGAGCGCGGCGACGAGCCAGAGTGCCCCGATGCCCAGGAGCAGTGCCCCGGTGCCGAGGGCGACCGCGAGCAGAGCGGTGAGGGCGGGACCCGCGAGGGTGCTGACCCGGACGGAGAGCGTCATGGCCGCGTTGGCCTGCTGCCTGCGTCCGTCGTCGACGACTTCCGCCGTGAGCGCCTGGAAGGCGGGCCGGCAGGCGCCCTGCCCGGCTCCGGCGAGCGCGGCGGCGAGCGCCATCAGGGGAAGCGAGCGCCCCAGTCCGGCGGCGAGGAGCGGTGCGGAGGCCGCGGCCGCGAGCCCTGACCACAGGACGACTCCGCGCCGTGAGTGCCGGTCCGCCAGCACCCCGCCCACGGGGACCGCCGCGAGGAATCCGAGGGTGCGGGCGGCCAGGAGCAGGCCGAGCGCGGCGGGTGACAGCGTCCGGTCGAGTACGGCGAGGCCGAGCACGAACGGCAGGGCCCAAGTGGCGAGCCCCGAGGCGGTGGCGCCCGTCCACAGCCGCAGGAACGCGGTGTCCCGCAGTACGGAACACGCGGGCGGTGGGGCGGACTTGGCGATTTCTGTCGTGCGGGGTGCGGTCGGCACGGTGTGACGCTCCTGACATCGGGGGCCGGCTGATACGGCTCCGCCACCGTCAAGTGCCCGTGGGGCGGGGCGTGGTGACGCACGGGACTGCGGCGGAGTCACGGAACGGCGTGGCCGCCCGCGGCTGCTCAAGGGTAGCAAGATGAAAATGATTATCGTTATAGTGCGGTCTGGCTCGCCTCTCCCTGCCAGGGGCACGGCCATATCTGCCCCCTCTCGCACCGGAGGACCCGATGGACCCGACAGCGACCGGACCCGCTCTGCTGGAACAGCTCCCACCGCCCCTCCCCGCGGCGCGGATCATCGCGCTCAACCAGCCGAGGACCGATCCGCACACCACCCGCGCCTACACCTGGGAGGGCTGGGACTTCGAGGCACCGCCGGGTGTCTTCCTGCCGGGCGCGACCAGCCGGATGATCCACGAGCGGCTGCTCGACGGCCGGATCGAGGTACGCGGGCGCCGATACGGTGCCATGGGCGCCGGGTTGGGGGTCGAGGCCGTCGCCGCCGGAGTCCGCGGGGCCCGCGAGATCTACGCGATGGACATCCACGCCGAGAGCGTGGAGACCGCCGCCCGCCACTACCGGCGGCTCGTCGGCGCCCGCGAGGGCACCGACTTCGTCCCCGTCGTGGGCGACATGTTCGACGGCCTGGCGCCGGGTGTGCGGCTGGACGTCATCACGTTCAACCCGCCCGCGGTCAGCCAACGGGTCAGCGACGACCCGGCCGTCGTGCGCAACGTCTGTGCGGGCGCGCCCCTCGTGGCGCGGTTCTTCACCCGGATCCGCGACCGGGACCTGCTCGCCGACGGCGGTGAGGTCTTCCTCGTCGTCTCCAACACCGCCGACCTGCGCACGATCGTGGGTGACGCCCTGGACCAGGGGTTCACCGCGGAGATCGACCATCTGCACGACTGGCAGGACGGCGTCCTGACCTTCCTGTTCCGGCTGACCCGGGGAGCCCGGTCATGACCGCGCCCACTTCCCCCGCGAGCCCCGCCGGTCCCTCCGACCTCGCGAGCCCCGCCGGCCCCCGCACCGTCGACGGCCTGATGTCCGGCGTCCTGGCGGGAGCACACGGCCCGGACCCGGCCGGTCTCACGGCCACCAGCGCGTTCTGGATCCACCACGGCACACGCCTCGCCGGGGGCGACACCACCTACCTCAACCAGTACGTACTCATCAGGCTCGGCGGATCCTTCGGAGCCTGCGCCTTCGAAGCCGGTGAGATCGACCCCGCCGTCTGCCGGGAGGCGTCCGGGATGCCCCTGGACGTACTGCTGCGGGATGCTCCCCGGCCGATCCGGATCGCCGCCCTCGACGCCTACCTCACCGAGGCCGAGCCGCATTCCCGGACGTCGCGCGCCGAGCCGGTGGCCCTGCCCGCCGGCACCCCGGAGATCCGGGCGAAGGCCCGCGACGCGGCCGTGGCCGGTCTGCTGGACATCGCACCCGGTGCGAAGGTCGGGCTCATCGGCGTGGTCAATCCGCTGGTCGCCGCGATCCGCGAGCGCGGCGGCAGCCCGCTGCTCTGCGACTTCAATCTCCGCACGACCCAGTGGGGCGACCTCGTCAGCGACAGCGCGGAGACGGTGCTGGGCGAATCCGACGCCGTCATCGCCACCGGAATGACTCTCGGCAACAACTCCTTCGACACCGTCCTCGCCCGGTGCCGCGAACGCGCCGTGCCGCTGATCGTCTACGCCCAGACGGGCAGCGCGGTGGCACGGGCCTTCCTGGGCTCGGGCGTGACCGCCCTGTCCGCCGAGCCGTTCCCGTTCTCCCAGTTCAGCGCGGAGCCGACCACGCTCTACCGCTACCGCGAGCCCGCCGGGGGCGGGGCGTGACGGCCGGAGCGGGCGGCACCGGGCCGGGCACCCCGGGCAGGGCCGGTATGTCTCCCGAGCCCGCCGTCTCCGGTACGGGGTACGCCAGTTGCCACCACGGCGAGATCCTGCAGGGCGTCTTCCTCGACGCCCGGGGCCGACGGTGCGCCGCCCTCGTCACCCTGCCGCTGACCGGCCTCGGCACCCGCGCCGACGCCGTACTGCGACCGGGCACCCCGCCAGGGAGCCACTCCGTCGACCCGCCCGACCGCACGAAGGCACTGCGCGCCGCGACCCTCGCCCTGCGGGAATGCCGCGCCCGGCGCCCTCAAGTCCCTTTCGGCAAACTGGAGTTGCGGCTCGGCGGCGACGTTCCGCTGGGACTGGGCATGGGGTCCTCCAGCAGCGATGTCATCGCCGCGGTGCGCGCGGTCGCCGACGCATGCGGGCTGCGGCTGCCGTCGCGGACCGTCGCCCGAATCGCGGTACGGGCCGAGCAGGCGTCCGATCCTCTGATGCTCGACGGCCGGCCACTGCTGTTCGCACAGCGGGAGGGCCGGGTCCTCGAAGTCCTCGGCGACGCGCTGCCGCCCGCCGTGGTGGTCGGCTGCACCCTGGGCGAGGGGCGGCCCGTGGACACCCTGTCCCTCCCGGCCCCGGCCTGCGGCGACGACGACGTGCGCGCCTACGAGCGGCTGCGCTCACTGCTGCGGCGGGCGGTGGCCGAAGGGGATGTCCGGCTGCTCGGGAAAGTCAGTACCGAAAGCGCCCGGCGCGCCCAACGGGTACTGCGCCACCGGGAGTTCGACCGCCTGACGCGCGTGGCCGAGCGGACGGGGGCGGTGGGCGTACAGATCGCTCACAGCGGCAGCGTGGCCGGGCTGCTCTTCGACCCCGCGGCCACTGACCTGGGGGCGCGCCTCCGGCGCTGCGCGGGCGCCCTGGACCGCGAAGGCATCCCCGTGACCCGGACCTTCACGACCCGCCCGTCCGCCGAACACCTCACGCCCTCCACCCGCACCACGCCCCTCACGCCGTTCACGACCAGCGAGGAGTCCCGCCATGGACGAGCACATCGCCGACGCGATCGGACGACCCGACCTGATACGCCTGGACGAAGGGCTCATCTGTCTGCGCTTTGAGTCCATGAAGGCGGTCTCCGCCACGGCGGCCGTCCGGCACCTGCTCGACACCGGCGCCGTACGGCCCGGCGACACCCTGCTGGACAGCTCCAGCGGCATCTACGCGTACGCCCTCGCCCTGGCCTGCCATCGCTACGGCATGCGCTGCCACATCATCGGCTCCACGACCGTGGACCACACGCTGCGTACGCAACTCGCCGTGCTCGGGGCGGAGTTCGAGCAGATGGACCCCAGCGACGACCTGAAGCTCGACCAGAAGCGCCGGGTCGCGCGCATCCACGAGATCCTCGCCGCGCACCCCGAGTACCACTGGATGCGCCAGTACCACGACGACATCCACTACCTCGGCTACCGGGCCGTAGCCGACCGTATCCACGAGGAGACCGGTACCGGCCCGCTCACCGTGGTCGGCGGAGTCGGATCCGGCGCCTCGACCGGGGCACTCGCCCGCCGTCTGCGGGAACACTCACCCGGCGTCGGCCTCATCGGAGTTCAGCCGTTCGGCAGCGTCACCTTCGGCAGCGAGCACGTGCCCGACCCCGACATCATCATCGCCGGGATCGGCAGCTCCATCCCCTTCGCCAATGTCGACCACACCCTCTACGACACCCTGCACTGGCTGGGCTTCGGCACCGCCCTCGCCGGCAGCGTCGACCTGCTGCGCAGGTACGCCGTCTTCGCCGGACTCTCCACCGGAGCGGCCTATCTCACCGCACGGTGGGAACGCAACCGCGACCCCGGCCGGACCTTCCTCTTCATCGCCGCCGACACCGGCCACCGCTACACCGACTCGGTCTTCGCCCGCCACCGCACGGCGCAGCCGGCCGACTCCCTCGCCCCGCGCACCGTGGCCACGCTCGACGATCTCGCCCACCCCTGGTCCCGGATGAACTGGAACCGCGCACCCGCGCCCGCGCCCGTGGCCACGCGTGAACGGCGGACCCGTTGACGCCTCGTCACTCCACGCCGACTCCCCTGCCCCCAGGGGTGGATGCCGCCGAGTCGGTCACCTCCCGGACCCCGGCAGCCGCGCCCCCGGCCGGCACCGTCGCGGGGCGGCTCCACCGTCCCGCCGCCGTCGCGGCCATGTGCGCGGCCCTCGCCGTACTGCTGTCCGGCTCCGTACTACTCGCCATCAGCCTGGGACCGGCCCCGGTCCCGCCCGCCGACACCGCCCGCTTCCTGTGGGCGGCGCTGGCCGGAGGCCGCGTCGAGGCGGCCGACATCACGACGTACCAGATCATCTGGGAGATCCGCACCCCGCGCGTGCTGCTCGCGGCCCTGGTGGGGGCCGGGCTGAGCGCGGTCGGCGTCGCCGTCCAGGCGATGGTCCGCAACGCGCTCGCGGACCCGTTCGTCCTCGGCGTCTCCTCCGGAGCCTCCGTCGGCGCCGTCGGTGTCACGGTCACCGGAGGCCTCGCGGGGCTCGGTCTCCACGCGGTGTCGGCCGGGGCGTTCGCGGGCGCGCTGTTCGCGTCCTTCCTGGTGTACGCCGCATCCTCGCGCGGCGGCGCGCTGTCCCCGCTTCGGCTCGTACTGACCGGCGTCTGCGTCTCGTTCGGACTCCAGGCCGTGATGAGCGTGATCATCTACCTCGCGCCGAGCGGCGAGGCGACCAGCACCGTCCTGTACTGGACGATGGGCAGCTTCGGCGCGGCGAGCTGGGCCGCCCTGCCGGTCGTGACCGCGGCCGTCCTGCTCGGCACAGCGGTGCTGCACCGGCAGAGCCGTTCCCTGGACGTCCTGGCACTCGGCGACGAGACCGCGGTCAGCCTCGGCATCAGCCCCGACCGGCACCGGCGGTTCCTGCTCGTCCTCGCCTCCCTGCTGACCGGAGTCATGGTCGCTGTCAGCGGCGCGATCAGCTTTGTCGGGCTGGTCATGCCGCACCTCGTACGCCTGGTGGCCGGCGCCGGACACGCCCGGGTCCTGGCCCTCGCGCCCCTGGCCGGGGCGGTGTTCATGGTGTGGGCCGACCTGATCGCCCGCACTCTGGCCGCCCCGCGCGAACTGCCGCTCGGCGTCATCACCGCGCTCGTCGGAGTACCGGTCTTCATCACCCTGATGCGCCGCAAGAGCTACCTCTTCGGGGGCCGCTGACATGGAACTCTCCCTCGACGGCGTGACGTTCGCGCTCGACGGCAGGACCCTGGTACGGGACCTGTCCCTGCACGTCGCCACCGGCCGGGTGATCGGACTCGTCGGCCCCAACGGCAGCGGCAAGTCCACCGCCCTGCGGTGCGTCTACCGCGCGCTGAGACCCACCGGCGGAACGGTGCTCGTCGACCGGCGCGACCTCGACTCACTGACGCTGCGCGAGAGCGCGCGGGCCGTCGCCGCCATGACCCAGGACAGCTCCGTGGACCTCGACTTCACCGTCGAGGAGGTCGTCGCCCTCGGCCGGGCCCCGCATCTGCGCGGCAACCAGAACCTGGGTGAACGGGAACGGGACCTGGTGACCGCCGCCATGGCCCGCCTCGGCATCGGCCATCTCGCCCACCGCGGAATCCTGACCCTCTCCGGCGGCGAACGCCAGCGCGTCCTGGTGGCCCGCGCCCTGGTCCAGGAGCCGCAGATCCTGGTCCTGGACGAGCCCACCAACCATCTCGACATCCGTCACCAGCTCGAACTGCTCTCCCTGCTGCGCGGATCGGGCCTCACCGTCCTGGTCGTCCTGCACGACCTCAACCTCGCGGCAGCCGCCTGCGACCGGCTCGCGGTCCTCTCCCAGAGCCGCCTCGTCGCCTCGGGCACCCCCGAGGAGGTCCTCACCGCCGAGCTCCTGCGGGAGGTGTTCGGCGTCCGGGCCGACGTCGTACGCCACCCGCACACCGGCGATCCCCAACTGCTGTACGTACTCCCGACCCACCCGTGAACAGCACCCGTGAACAGCACCCATGAACAGAGAGAGACCCATGTCCCCACGTCCCGCGGTACGCCGCCCCGCCCTGCTCGCCTCCGCGCTGACCGTCGCCGTCCTGCTGAGCGGCTGCGGCGCCGACATCGAGACCGACACCGAGGCAGACGCCGAGGTCAAGGTGCGCCGGTGCGGCGAGTCCGTCCCGTACACCGTCCCGAAGAAGGCCGTGGCCTACGAAGGCGGCAGCGCCGACAAGCTGTTCAGCCTCGGCCTGACCGACCACGTGCTCGGCTACGTCATGCCCCCGGCCAACCCGCCGGTGAGCGAATCCCCCTGGGCCGCCGAGTACGCCAAGGTCAAGATGCTCAGCGACGACCTCCTCAACAAGGAACTCGTCGTCTCCCACAAGTCCGACCTCGTCGTCGCCGGCTGGAACTCGGGCTTCAGCGACCAGCGCGGCATCACACCCGAGATTCTCGACAGACTCGGCATCCAGAGCTTCATGCACACCGAGAGCTGCTACAACTACCCCGGATTCCCCGAGAAGACGGCCCCCTTCGACGGCCTCTACACCGACCTCGAACGGCTCGGCCGGATCTTCCGCGTGGAGGACAGGGCGACCGAGGTCGTCGACGCCCTCAAAGAGCGTGTGGACAAGGTCGGTTCGGCCGCGCCGAAGACCGACCCCCTGCCGGTGTTCCTCTACGACTCCGGCACGGACCAGCCGTTCACGGCCGGCAGCCAGGTCCCGCCCAACGACATCATCAAGACCGCCGGAGCCCGGAACATCTTCGACGGCCTCGACGAGCGCTGGACCCAGGTGAGCTGGGAAGCCGTCACGCGGGCGGCGCCCGAGGTGATCATCATCCTCGACTACGGCGACCAGCCCGCGAAGGAGAAGATCGACTTCCTGAGGAAATCCCCCCGCACGAGCGAACTTCCGGCCGTGCGGAAGAACCAGTTCTTCGTCCTCGACTACAACGAGGGCATCAGCGGCCCGCGGAACATCGACGGCCTGGAGAAGTTCGCGTCCTACCTCACCACGCTGAAGCGGTGAAGCGGTGAAGCGCTGAAGTGCGGAATCCTGGCATCGCCGACGCCGCGCCGGTCCGACGGAGTGTCGGCGTACGGGTACGGGCGGCGGCTGACAGCATCGGTCGGGCACCTCGTCGCCACCCCCGCGCGGGGACGCGACCGCGAGAGGCAGACCCATGACGCCACGCCCCCACTGGCTGTTCGGGGACCAACTCGGTCCGCGTTTCGTCGACCCGCGTCACGGCGGCCCCGACGCCAGGGCACCGCTGATCATGATCGAGGCGCGCTCGGTGCTGCGCCGGCGCCGCTTCCACCGGGCCAAAGCCCATCTGGTGCTCTCGGCGATGCGGCACCGCGCCGCCGAGCTCGGCGACCGGGTCACGTACGTCCGGGCCGAGACGTACGCCGAGGGCCTGGAGACGGCCCTCGGCCACCCGTCCTCCCGCCCGGCCACGCACGACGGGGGCGCGGGCGGCCGGCTGACGGTCTGCCACCCCACCTCGCGCCGGGCACTGGAGTTCGTCCGGGCGCGCGAGGGCGTCGAGGTCCTGCCGGCGAAGGGCTTCCTGGTCAGCCACGACGACTTCGCGGGCTGGGCCGGCCGCGGCGACGGACAAGGTCTGCGGCTGGAAGGCTTCTACCGCTGGGTTCGCGGGCAGCACGACCTGCTCATGGACGGGGACGAGCCCGTCGGCGGGCGGTGGAACCTCGACCGCGACAACCGCGAACCCCCGCCGCGCGGACAGGAGACGCTCGACGTCCCTCGCCCCTGGCAGCCGCGTGAGGACGCGATCGACGAAGAGGTCCGCCACGACCTCGACCGCTGGGAACGCGACGGCTCCGTCTCCTTCGTCGGCCGTGACGGCCCCCGACACTTTCCCGCCACCCGGCGCGAAGCGCTGTCCGCGCTGCGGCACTTCATCACCCACCGGCTGCCGGACTTCGGCAGCCACGAGGACGCCATGCTCGCGGCCGACCCCGTGATGAGCCACAGTCTGCTGTCCGCGCCCCTGAACCTCGGACTCCTCGACCCGGCCGAATGCGTGGAACGCGCCGAGCGGGCCCACCGCGCCGGCGACGCGCCCCTCAACAGCGTCGAGGGTTTCGTCCGGCAGATCGCCGGCTGGCGCGAGTACGTCTGGCATCTCTACTGGCACTTCGGCGAGGACTACCGCCACCGCAACGCGCTGCGCCACAAGGCCCCGCTGCCCGACTGGTTCCTCGACCTGGACGCCGACGCCGTCACCGCCAACTGCCTGTCCTCCGTGCTCGCCCAGGTGCGGGACACCGGCTGGACCCACCACATCCCGCGCCTGATGGTGCTCGGCAGCCGCGCCCTCCAGGACGGCTGGGACCCGGCGGCCGTCACCGACTGGTTCCACCGCTGCTTCGTCGACGGCTACGACTGGGTGATGCTCCCCAACGTCGTCGGCATGTCCCAGTACGCCGACGGCGGCCTCATGACCACCAAGCCCTACACCTCCGGCGGCGCCTACATCCACCGGATGAGCGATCTCTGCGGCCCCTGCGCCTACCGCCCCACCGACCGCACAGGCGACCGCGCCTGCCCTTACACGGCCGGCTACTGGGCCTTCCTGCACCGCCACCGCGACCGCCTGGCGGCCAACCACCGCATGGCCCGCGCGGTCAAGGGCCTCGACCGGCTCAAGGACCTCCCGGAACTCCTCGACACGACCGCGCGACGCGCGGACGCGGCACCCTGACCTGTCGTTGGGCATTCGGCTAAGTCCGCTCCAATTTCACTTCGCAGCCGAATTGGTAACAGAGAACTCCGCCGAAACGGGCTACCGGAATAAATTGCCCACGGGGTCTGACCAGCACTGTCGCGACCGTCAAGTCAGGTGTAACGGGGGATGGTTGACCGTTTCCGTGATAGAGTTCCATTGAATTCACAGGACGCCACGAAAAAAGGGGAATGGCGTGAATACCGAGAAGGTCACGGCTCGACGTCTTAAGGCCGAAGAGGTTGCGGAGTTGGGCCTCCAGGACGGCATCTTCGTCTCGGCAGAGATGGATGGCCTTCCTCTCGACTGCTACGCCCCGGCTTTCCTCACGGAGCCGGGTAAGAATTTCGAGGGCGGATCCTTCACCGCGAGGACCTCCTTCGGCCGGGAAATCCACGTCCTCCCGGACAACGCCGAAGAGCGCGGGATCTGGATTGCCGACAAGGCGGGGGAGGAAATCGAGGTTCTCCAGAGCGCGGGCGTCCTCCTGAATCTCGCCCTCTTCGTTCCCGACGGAAACATGGAATCCCTGGATTCGCTCTACGCCGCCGCCCGTGACGCCTTCGGCGCGGGAATCGTCCAGCGCTGGAGCGAAGAAGTCGTCGCGGTACCGGACGTCAAGGTCGACCTGTTCGAGGAGCCGGCCCGCGGCCGCAAGAACGCGAGCAGCCAGCGCGACCGCCGCGCCCTGGACATCTACCCGACCCGAGTGCGATTCCTGGAGCCCAGCGACGGCTGGAAGTTCATCGTCGAACCGCACAAGGAGGTCGTCGACGACACCCCGACGATCTGACCTGACACCGGACTGAGGACCACGCCGGCGCGGCTGTCACCGGCGGCTCGAAAAGACGCCCGGCCGGGAAACCCCGGCCGGGCGTCCGACCTCGCCGAACTTGCGGGGGGTGCGGAAGGCTGCGCAGGGTGGAGGAGCGGGGGTGGCGCCGCGGCCGATGCTCCGGCCGGGCCGACGGCGTACGCGGGGAGTTGTCCGACGCCGCCGAGCAGAGGACCACGATCATGGGAACGACGGAAACCTCCCTGACCCGGTCGGCGTGGCCGCGGTTGCGCGTCGACGAATGGGTCGAGACCCGCGACACGCTGCACATGTGGGTACAGATCGTGGGCAAGGTCCGGCTGGCACACGCCCCGCTGCTCAACCACTGGTGGCAGGTGGCCCTTTATGTGACCCCCCGGGGGCTGACCACCTCCGCCGTCCCCTACGGCGTCGGGGCCTTCGACGTCGAGTTCGACTTCGTCGACCACATGTTGCGTGTCCGCACCAGTGAAGGCGGCGCCCACTCCATCGCACTGGAGTCCATGCCGGTGGCCGACTTCCACGCCCGCGTCGGGCGGACGCTGGAGGAGCTGGGCGTACCCACGGCCATCCAGGACCATCCGAACGAGGTCGAGCCGGCAGTCCCGTTCTCGACGGACTACCAGCACCACACCTACGACCCGTATGCGGCGCAGCTGTTCTGGCGGCAACTCCTCCAGGCGAACCGCGTGTTGGGGGAGTTCCGTGGTCAGTTCGTCGGCAAGGTGAGCCCGGTGCACTTCTTCTGGGGGGCCATGGACCTGGCGTGCACCCGGTTCTCCGGACGCCGCGCCCCCACACATCCCGGGGGCGCCCCGAACTGCGGTGACTGGGTGATGGTGGAGGGCTACTCGCACGAGCTGAGCAGTTGCGGGTTCTGGCCCGGCGGCGGGGAGGAGGGGGCCTTCTACTCGTACGCCTACCCGGAGCCGGCCGGGTTCGCCGACAGCCCGGTCACCCCGTCGGACGCCTTCTACAGCAGGCAGAACGGGCAGTTCCTGCTGCCGTACGAGGCGGTACGCACCGCCGACGACCCGGACCGTGCACTCGCCGGCTTCCTGCGGAGCACGTACGCGGCAGCCGCGGACGGGGCCGGATGGGACCGGGCGGCACTGGAGACGGACCCGGAGCGCTGGGCCGACCGGTGACGCTCCGGCGGCCGGGCGACAGCAGCCGAGCAGGAGCAGCGGCACCCGAGCGGAAGAACCGGAAGGACGACCTCATGACTTCCCGTGACGACTGGCCGACGCCCGCGCAGGGCCTGGTGCTGACCCACTTCCTGACCGTGCGGGACGTCGCGGTCTCCCGCCGTTTCTACGCCGACGTGTTCGGCGGGCAGGTGGTGCTGGCGGAGAACCCCTGCATCGTGAAGATCGCCAACGGCTGGATCATCATGAACCCCGGGGGCGGCCCCACCCCCGACAAGCCCGACGTCGTCCTCACCGCTCCCGAACCCGGTGACCCCGTGTCCTCCTTCCTCAACGTACGGGTGGCCGACATCGCGGCCTTCCACGAGCAGGCGACCGCCAAGGGCGCGCGATTCCTCACGGAGCCCCTCGACCGCAAGGCCGAACTCCGCTGCTACGTCAGGGACCCGGACGGCTATCTGATCGAGGTCGGTCAGGCCACCGGCATGCTGGAAGGCACCTTCGCGGATCGCACCGACCCACCGGGGAACGGGGCACGGTCGGGCACCGGCTGACTGCTCCGCGTGGCCGCTCCGGGGACCCACCGGTGAGAATTCGCCACCGCGGTCCTGCGGGCGCACGATGGAAATGACGCTCCGGCACCTCGTGATACTGAACGCCGGGACGTGAACCTAGGAAGGAGGTGCGACGTCATGACCCAGTTCATGGACGTCCACCGCGGAATGAAGGGCATCACCGCCGACCAGCTGAAGCAGGCCCACAAGGCCGACGCCGACATCGAGAGCGAAGAAGGCGTCCACTTCGAGAAGGTCTGGGCGGACCCGCGGTCCGGCACGGTCTACTGCCTCTCCGACGCCCCCTCGGCCGAGGCGGTCCAGCGCATCCACGGCCGGACGGGCCACCAGGCGGACGAGATCCACTCCGTCCCGCTGACCGCGTGACCCCGGTGACCGCGTGACCGCAACCGCCCGTCCTTGAGGCCACGTCCGTCCCCCGCCCTGTCATCCGCCTCGCGGGTCGCGGAGATCCCGCGTTTGTCGCCGGTCCCCTGCGGATTCGTCCGTGATCGGTAACAGCGGGATCTCGCGCGGGCGTTCGCCTGTCTCCTTCGTTGCAGAGTATCGGCGGAGACAGCGAAGGGGTGGGCGGACATGGCAAGGCACAAGGGAAGGGGATGGCAGGGCCGGCTTGTCGCGGCGGCGCTCGGGGTGACGGCGGTCGCCGCGGCCACCTCCATGTGGAGCGCGCAGGCCAACCCCACGGCGGCGCAGCCGAAGGCACCTGTCTCGGTCCCGGACGACCCGGACCGGAAGGTGGCCGAGGTGTCGGCGGAGATCGTCCACGCCTCTGACGGCGGCGCCCGGGGCGTCAACATCACGATCGACGACGGACCGGACCCGGCCTGGACGCCGCAGGTGCTGCAACTGCTGAAGGACAACGACACGAAGGCCACGTTCTGCATGGTGGGCACCCAGGCCCAGGCGCACCCGGACCTGGTCAAGCAGGTCGTGGCGGCCGGACACCGGCTGTGCAACCACACGGTCTCGCACGACACCACCATGGACACCAAGTCCGAGGCCTACCAGTCCCAGCAGATCCTGGACGCCGAGCGCATGATCACCAAGGCGTCGGGAGGCGTCCGCCCGCAGTACTACCGGGCACCTGGCGGCGCTTTCACCCCGTACAGCCGGGAACTCGCCGCGTCCCGGGGGATGCGCCCGCTGGGCTGGAACGTCGACTCCAAGGACTTCGAACGCCCCGGCGCGGACGCCATGGTCGCCACGGTGAAGCGGGAGATCCCCAACGGCCCGACAGTCCTGTTCCACGACGCGGGAGGCGACCGCTCCCAGACGGTGGCCGCGCTGCGCGGGGTGCTGCCGTGGCTGAGGGAGCAGGGGTACTCCTACGGTTTCCCGGAGCGGTGAACGAGTCCGACCCGTCCAAGTCCCAACACTCACAGCTCATTTGGGCCGGTCGCGCTACGGGCCGGGGGCACGGAAGTTCACCTGCCGGCGCGCCGCCTCGTCGATCTCGTCGATGGTGAGGAGCGGGGTGGCCCGGGTGTGAAGGGCGCCGCTGGCCTTGACGGTGAGAGAGACGGCGGCCATGGAGACGGGGTCGGGGAAATCGATGATGAGCACGATGTCGTCCTCCCCGAAGGCGAAGTACATGGCCTCGACCTTCCCGCCGAGCCCGGTGACGACCTGCTCGACGGCATCGCGCCGCCCACTCGCGCCCTCGCTGAGCAGACCCTTCGTGCCCTCGGTCGTATAAGTGGCTTGGATGAGGAACTTCGGCATAGGGACGCTCCGTGCCCATCGACTGTCCGGTACGCACAATCAACTTCCCGGGCCCCGCCGACCTCACTTGCCGACCGTCCGTATTCACCCGTTAGGAGCCGACCCCGTGGCAGCGGTGCGTCAGCTCTGGGCGGTGTCGTCGCCGGACTGTTCCGCGCCCTCGCCCGCCTTCTCGCGCATCTTGCGCACCAGTTCCGCCTTCCGTTCGGCGGCGCCCTTGCGGTCGAGGTTGCGGTGCGGGCCATTGTTCTGCCGTTCGGCGCGGGACAGCCTCTTGCGCTGGCCGCCGCCCATGCCCACGGGGTTGTTGATGTTCTTGCTCACGGTCATGGGTTCTCCCGGAGTGATGTGAAGGGATCTACGGATCTACTGGTGGGGGACGGGCGTGGCGACATCGAGGGACGTCAGCAGGGGCTCATCACGCTCTCACTCGTAAATCGGCGTCTGGCAGAACATGACAAAGACGTTACCCGGTTCCGCCGGTCCCGCACGCCAGGCCTTTCGCCGCCCCGGCATCGGCCGGGCTGTCGGTGAGCCCGGGTCCGCCCTTTCATTCCGGGGATCTTCGTCCTGCCCCTTAGGCTGATGCCGTTGGCCAGTGCATCAAAGTGGGGGAGCGGGCCGATGAACTCGGTGAACCTGAAGAATCCGGACGCGGAAGCGAAGGGCCGCACGGGGGACATCCGTTTCGGCTGTCCGTCGATCGGTTGCCAACTGGAGAGCGACACGAGCGTGTTCCTCCAGCTGTACGGCAAGCCGGACGGCACCCTCGACGAGTGCCGTCGGCTGCTCAAGCACGGAAAGAACCACCCCCTCCCGCTCGCCGGGGCGGCGAACGGCAGCGAGATCTGCATCAAGGGCCCCTCGGGGGACATCGCTCTGTTCGTGATCTCGACGAAGTCGACCGCGATGCCGGACATCGCCTTTCTCCAGGGCGCCCTGACGATCTGGCGAGGAGCGGCCCAGTTCCCGTCCGCTGTCACGTACACGGCTCGGCCACTCCTTCGCGGGACGCCGGGCGAACCCGCGCCCCGTACGAGGCATCCCCCCGGCGCAGGTCGCTTCAGGGCTTTCTGGCAACCGCCCCGTACATGGCGATGTCGCGGCCGTCGATGCCGGCCTGTTCAGGGCCGGGGTGCCAGGTGTGCACCTGGGTGACTCCTGGTTCCTCCAGTTCCAGTCCCTCGAAGAACGATGTGGCGGTGGGGAGATCGCGTAGCGCCATGGGCATGTTCTGCTGCCTGTACTCCTCCGCCACCCGGTTGACCTCCTCGGGTGCGAAGTCGGCGGTGCCGATGGTCATCGCCAGATAACTGCCGGACGGCAGCGGTTCCAGCAGCCGCTTGATCAGGCGCCGGTCGTCCGGAGGCAGGATGAAGTGCAGGATGCCGATCACCATCAGGCCGACGGGCCGGTTCAGATCGATGAGGTCGCGGAACTCGGGGCTGTCCAGAATGGTGTCGGGGTGGTGCATGTCGGCGTCCACGTACGCGGTGGCCCCTTCGGCCGAGCTCTGCAGCAGGGCGCGGGCGTGGGCGAGGACGACGGGATCGTTGTCGACGTAGACCACATGTGATTCCGGCGCCACCTCCTGCACGACCTCATGCAGGTTGGGCGAGGTCGGCAGACCGGTCCCGACGTCGAGGAACTGCCGAATGCCTCGCTCCTCGGCGAGGAAGCGGCCGGCGCGGTGCATGAATCGGCGGTTTTCCATCATGTGGACGGGCAGGGCGGGCCAGTGCCGGCACATGGCGTCGCCCGCTTCGATGTCGACGGGGTAGTGATCCCTGCCGCCCAGGATGTAGTCGTACACCCGCGCGGAGTGGGCGCGCGAGGTGGCGAGCCCGCTCTGTCGATCGTGCGGAGCGTTCATGTGGCGCCTCTTTCGGTCAAGGACGGCTCACTAACGGTATGAACGTGATGTTCCGGTCGCAAGCGAAACAGCGGCAACGGCGCGAAGGGCGGGAACGGCGCGATGAAGAAGCGTTCGGCAAGCCGGCCGCGAGCCGGCGAAGCGGACCTGCCGCTCCGCGTATCCCCGGAACCGCGGGTAAGGCCCTCCGTACGGCCGACGGGGCATCACCGCTCCCTCCGGGCTTGCAGGGCGATGACGGCGATGTCGTCCCAGCGGTTCTGGACGGGCGGCAGGAGCCCTCGGATCAGCGTCAGCTGCGATGCCCCCTTCCGGACCAGTGCGTCGGTCTGCTCACGCAGGCGCCGCAGACCGTCACCGATGTCCGTGCGCGGCACCTCCACGAGTCCGTCGGTGTAGAGCACCAAGGTGTCGCCCTCCCGGATGACCGCGTGGAGGTCGGTACGGGGGAGGGCCTCGCCGACGCACAGGGGCGGGTCCGGGGCCGCGAGGTCGTGCAGGTAACGCGACGGCGCGTCGGCCGGGATCAGCAGGGGTGGCGGGTGGCCGGCGTTGGACAGAGCGATGTGCCAGGCGTTCTCCGCCTGCCGGTGCAGGACCGCGTGCACCGCCGTGACCATCGACGGGCTGTCGAGCGCCTGCACGATGCGGTCGAGCCGGCTCAGGGTGGCCGCCGGGCTGGCGGCCGGGCCGCTGTCGTAGGCGAGTCCCCTCAGCATGCTGTTGACACGCCCCATCGCGGTGGCCGCGTCCACGTCGTGACCTGCGATGTCGCCGATGGACAGGGCGAGTGAGTCGGCCGAGAGCCGGACGGCGTCGTACCAGTCCCCGCCGACCTCGGCGGCCGAGTCGGCCGGATGGTAGAGCGCCGTGATGACGAGACCTTCGACGGTCGGCGGCGCCGCCAGGAAGGACTGCTGCAGCACGAGGGCCGTGTCGCGGATGCTCTGCAGTTCCATCGTCCGGCGCAGGGGCCCGCTCATCTGCTGGAAGACGTCCTGCAACAGGTACAGGTCGGCCTCGTCCGAGGGCGGGTTGCCCCGGCAGGTCGCTGTGGTCGCCAGCGCGACGGTCCGGTTGTCCACCACGACGGGCAGCAGGGCCACGCTCGTCGCGTCGGCCTCCCTCAGCCACCGGACGGAGATCTTGGAAAGACTGTCTTCGGGCGGCCCTCCGGGCGGGAAGGTCAACAGCTCCGCCTTCTGGCTCTCGATGGCCGCTTGCGCGGCCCGCCCCAGCAGGAAGTCCGCGTCCAACGGGTGGATGGGAGGCAGTCCGGGGGCCAGCCCCACCCGCTCCGCCAACGCCGCGGCCGGTACGCCCTCGGAAGTGCGGAAAGCGGCTTGGGCCTCGCCCCGCACGTGGAAGACGGCGACGGCGTCGGCAAGTTCAGGCACGACCGCTGCCGCAGTGGTCAGAAAGGCCTCGGACAGATTGTGCGCGGCCGGTACCGGTGCCATACGGGCCAGCAGCTTCTCCCGCATACGGGTACGCCAGTGGTCCTCGGCATCGGTGGCGGTACCGACCCACTCCAGTTTCCCGCTCCGGTCCGGGACAGGTGCAGCGATGATCTTGATGTGGCGGAAACGGTCGGGGGCGTTCTCAAGCCGTACTCGTACGATCGTGTCGAGGGAGGACCGCTGCTGATTGGCCTTGCGCCACGCCCTCTGGAACCAGTCCCGGTCCTTCGGATGCACCGCGTCCATCCATGAGCTCTCACCGTCGGGGTGCCACAGCCTCTCCGGCATCCCGCTGTCCATCAGCAGAGTGACGACCCCGTCGGCCGACATCACCCAGACGGACTGCGGTACGGCGCCCAGGAGCGCTTCGTACCGTCTGAGGAGAGATCCTTCATTCACCCCGCCCCCTCCCCCGCTGCGGGGCCGACGACCGCACGGAGCCGCCGAGCTCGACGGCTTCTCCGGCGCGGACCCGCCGGGCAGGACCCGTCACCGGCGCGGCTGCCCCCGTCACCGCCTCCTTGAAGCCCTGTAGGCCCGGCTCCGCACCGAGCACCAGAGGATCGTCGCCTCTCATGCTTCGATCATCCCTCGCATACGGGACAACAGCACGCCCTGACCCTTCGCTCACCTGTCCACGCCTTCGCGGCCGGCCACGGACGGACCACCGCCCTGGTGCCCCGGACCACCGCCCTGGTGCCCCGGACACGCCCGGGGCACCGAGGCGACGGGGGGAGGTCCGAGGCCCATGAACCGGCCCCGGCTCCGGCCGGGCGGATCAGCGCAGTCCGGCGAAGAGGTCGTTCTCGGGTACGGCCGCCCCGGTGGCGTCTTTGACACGTACGAAGGTCTCCGTGCCCATCAACTCGCCGAACCTCTCCTTGCCCATCTTGAGGAAGAAGATGTTCTCGCCCTGACTGGCGTGCGCGGCGAGCGCGTCGAACTTCTGGCCGCTGAAGGCGGTGGTGTCCACCCACGTGGTGATCTCGTCGTCGGGGAGGCCGATCTCGGCCATCGCGGCGGTCTCGGCAGGATCCGGCTCCGGCATGTCCTCCTGGAACTCGCGCATGGTCTCCCCGAACCGCTCCATCATCGAGCGGGGCATCGTCGTCCAGTACACCTTCGGTGTCAGCGCGGTCATCTCCAGCGCCGCCATCGTGATCCGGTGGGCCTGGATGTGGTCGGGGTGGCCGTAGAAGCCGTTCTCGTCGTAGGTGACGACCACATCGGGCCTGTAGTGCCGCATGAGTTCCGCGAGTCTGGCGGCGCTGTCCTCCACGGGGGTCTGCCAGAAGGATCCGGGGGCGTGGTTGCTGGGCCAGCCCTCCATCCCGGAGTCGGCGTAGTCCAGCATCTCCAGATCGCTGATCTTCAGGACGTCACAGCTCGACTTGAGTTCCTGGCGGCGCATCGCGGCGACGGCCGCCGGATCGTGACCGGGATCGCCCGGCTTGACGCCCCCCGGCCCGTCACCGCAGCCGCCGTCGGTACACGTCACGAGAACGGTGCGGATGCCTTCCGCCGCGTACCGCGCGAGGACCCCTCCGGTTCCGGAGGCCTCGTCGTCGGGGTGAGCGTGCACTGCCATGAGCGTCAAAGGCCGGTCATTCATGAGAAACAGTCCTCCTGCGGAATTACGTCTTGGTCCGAGTACGCGGCGTACGTACCGCGATGCCGAGGCCCGGATCATGGTGGGCCGACGACCATAGGGTCTCGGTGTCCCCCCGTCCGTACGGCGTTGGCCCCTCTGTCCATGCAACCGTGCCGGCCGGACCGGCTGTTCCCGACGCGGCGGCCCGGCCTTCCGGACATCGGCGTTTCGACGCCGATGAGGTGCCTGCGCGCTCGGCGTAGGCCAGGGGCCAAAATAGGGGGCTCGATGCGAACGGCGGGGGACGGGAACTCCATGACCCTCTCGGCGCCGGGCGCGTCGGGGCCTGGTCGGCGTCCGCCGTGCGAACGGGACTGTGGGGCCCGAAACTTGCTCGCCGAACGTCGCCGAACGTCGCCGAACGTCGCCGAACGTCGCCGAACGTCGCCGAACGTCGCCGGAGGTCGGCGAACGTCGGCGGAGGTCGGCGGAGGTCGGCGAGAACGTCGGCGTCGCGTGTGTTCGCGGCCGGCGGTGGTGTCGGACCTACCCGGCCGGTTCGGGTGAGGGGCGGAAGCGGCCGGGGGAGACGGTGCCCGCGTAACCCTGTTCCATCGAGAGTGCGCGGGCGGCGTGGGCGCGGACGTCTACCGCGCGGCCGGTGTGAAAAGACTGCACGAGGTCACCGACGACACCGGCAGCAGCGACCTGACCCGGCTCCGGGACACGCTGACGGGGAACCCGACCAGGCCCCTCCACAGCAGATCATGACGTGCGGTTCGGAGCGGCTGGCCCGGCTCTGCGAGGAGCTCGGCCGACGCTGGGCGGCGGACGTCCAGGTATCGCTGGAAGCCCACATGGCCTGCGGCCTCGGGTACTGCCACGGCTGCGCGACCGGGACCAGAAGCGGTCCCGAGGAGTCCCCGCTGATCTGCGCGGACGGACCGGTCTTCCGCCTCATGGACCCGGATGCGCACGTGGGCGCGGACCGGTGAACGGCTCCCCGGGGACGATGATCCTGCGGGGCGTCCGGCCTCTTGGTGGCGCGCCCCGGGACGTGACCGTACGGGGCAGTCGGATCGCCGCCGTTACGGCCCCCGGGAACGGGGACGCACGAGTGCCGCGGACGCGACGACAGCCGAATGCGACGGTCTGATCATGCTGCCGGCCTTGGTGGACCTCCAACCCACCTGCGTGAGCCCGGTGACACCGCCTCGGAGACCATCGCGAGCGGCACGAGGGCGGCAGCGCACGGCGGATACTCCGACGTGCTCGCCATGGCCAACTGCGTGCCGGTGACCGACACCCCGGAGCGGGTACGGCACATCATCGAGCGGGCGGCACGAACCGCGTCCTGCCGGGTACACCCGGCGGGGGCCGTCACCAGCGGGCTCGCCGGCCGCGACCTCGCACCCCTGGACGGCATGGCCGCGGCCGGCGCCCTGATGTTCTCCGACGACGGGGTATGTGTCGACGACCCCGGGCTCCTGCTGCGGGCGCTGGAGGCGGCCCGCCGCACGGGAACCCTCGTCGCCCAGCACGCGCAGTGCCCGCGTCTCGTGGAGCGGGGCCAGGTCAACGCCGGCGCGGCGGCGCGGGCCACCGGTCTGCCGCCCTGGCCGGCGACGGGCGAGGAGACGATCGTCGCCCGGGACGTGGTACTCGCCGGGGCCACCGGCGGACGCCTGCACATCTGTCACGTCTCCACGGCGGGCACCGTCGAAATCGTCAGATGGGCCAAGTCGCGAGGCTGGCCGATAACAGCCGAAGTGACCCCGCACCACCTGCTGCTGACCGATCTCATGACGCGCGACACCGACCCTCTGCACAAGGTGACTCCGCCCCTGCGCGGCGCCGAGGACGTGGCGGCGCTGCGCGCGGCCCTGCGCGACGGAACCATCGACGCCGTCGCCACCGACCACGCCCCGCACACCGCGTCGAGCAAGGACAACCACTGGTGCGAGGCGCCCTTCGGCATGCTGGGCCTGGAGACCGCGCTCCCGGTGGTCGCGGAGGCGCTGGGCGCCGGGAGCGAACCCGACTGGGGCCTTCTGGCCACGGTGATGTCGACGCGCCCCGCCCGTATCGCGGGGCTCGCCGACGTGGCGGGCCGTCCGCTGCGCGCGGGGGAGCCCGCGACGTTCACCCTGGTGGACCCCCGGGCCGACTGGCGGGTGGACCGGACCGAGTCGGTCAGCGCGTCGGACAACACCCCGTTCCACGGCATGACGTTCCGCCACCGCGTCGTCGCGACCATGGTCGAGGGTCGCGTCACCGCCGACATCGACGGCAGGCTGACCTCCCCCGCGCGGGTGCCGTAGCCGTGTTCACCGACGGCCGGAAGGTCGTGGACGCCCCGAAGCCGCGCGCCGCGCGGGCTTCCTCCTCTCAGGCATCCTGGGAGATCAACTCGTCACGAACTCTCGGTGAAGCGGACGGACCAGGCGTAGCCGCTCAAGCCCTCGTGCGGCACCCGGCGGACCTCTCTGACCTGACAACCGTCGTGGGCATACTTACGGGCGAACCGGTCGAGGCGCTGTGCGTCGGTGAGTTCCTCCATGGAGAGCGGTGCTCCGACGACGAGGTCCTCGTGAAGGACCGAGTCCTGCGCGGCACCTTCCGAGCAGGTCAAGCAGTGATGCGCTTTGGGTAGGGCCATGGGACCAGTGTCCTCCGCAAAGGCCGCCACGCTGTACGCAGCCGCACCGCGTACCCCCTCGGGGCGAACTGCGGGCGGTGGTTCAGGCCGTCGTAGGGACTTCGTACGTGTCGACGGTGCGAGAGGTCCGAAGAGGTCTGGACAACGAGCAAGGCCCAAGTCGCTGACTTGGGCCTTCGTCGTGGGCCACGTGCCCCTGACAGTGATCGCAGGTCGATTCGGAGCGAGAGGTCAGCTCCGTCGGAATATATCGTTTCACTTCTACCTCGGTCGTTTCTTTCGTCCAATCCGTTGACCCGCTTTCTGAACAGCGCCTAGCCTCCGAGCACCCGAATGAAACCTTTCATCCACTGGGGCTGCCCATGTCCAGACACCCGACGCGCAGAACTGCCCTGCAGCTGGGGGCCGCCGCGTCCGCCGCTGTCGTGTTCACCGGACCCCGGGCGTCCGCCGCCGCGCAGGGCAGAGGCAAGGGCGCGCCCCCTGCGCCCACCGGCCTGCTGACCGACCTGCTGCCGCAGGCTCTGGGTACCACCGCCGGACAACGGCCCCGGTTCAGCTGGCAGGTCCCCGACCTCGGCCCCCGTACCCGCCAGCGCGCCTACCAGCTGGAGGTCGCCACCACCCCGGCCGGGTTCAAGAACCACCGACTGGTCTGGAGCAGCGGGCCGGTCCGAGGGCTCAATCACGCGGTGCTGTGGGTGCGCGACGCGGACGCCAGCACCCGTTTCTACACGGAAACCCTCGGACTCCGGGTGGTCGTCGAATCCGGAGAGGCCCCTCGGAAGGCGATTTTTTCTCCGGG
Organism: Streptomyces sp. S4.7; assembly: GCF_010384365.1. Classification (NCBI taxonomy): domain Bacteria; kingdom Bacillati; phylum Actinomycetota; class Actinomycetes; order Kitasatosporales; family Streptomycetaceae; genus Streptomyces; species Streptomyces sp. S4.7. The sequence continues at coordinate 4,081,638 of NZ_CP048397.1, forward strand.
CACCGGAATCCGACAATGACCACGATCTCGGCCTGTTCGGCATCGGCGCACAGGCCGAAGAGACGAGGGCCGGTCGGGGCGAGACCGGCCTTTACCATATTGCCTGGGAGGTCCCGACACTTGGCGACCTGCGCATCGTCGCCGAGCGGTTGTCCAAACGCGGAGCCCTGGTCGGCGCCACCGATCACGGCACCACCAAGGGCGTCTACGCCAAAGACCCGGACGGCCTGGAGTTCGAGGTCTGCTGGGTGCTACCCGCGCACCTCGTCGACGACGAGGCCCGCGCTCGGCGCGGCGAACTAGACATCGATGCCGAGATCGTCCGCTACGGCGCCACCACACAAGGCGCCTGTGCCCGTGCTGCCCCCCGCACGCCCATCCCACCCGGGTTCGCCTGACGGGCTGCCCCGGAGTCCTGCTCCACCGGAGCCGGGACGGAGGAGAAGGGGGGTGGGCGCCCCGGACAGCCGCAGGGTCGGGGGCTGTCCGGCTGTCCACCCGCGGGTATGTCCGTTCGTCTGCTCGGTGTCTGCCCGCAGCCGCTGATCACCACTCCGCCGGAATCGCCCGTCGCATCGGCAGCCCTGCTGACTGCGGGCCGACGCCCTCCTTGACTCCCCCGATCTCGAAGGCGTCCTCCCCTCCCGACACTTCGACGCCGCCTGGGCCGGCCACCCGAGCAGGGCGCCTTGGCGTAAAATCTTCGACCGCCACAGCAGCGGCGATCGGCTGCGGCCGAGGCCAGGTGAGCCGAAGCCCGAGTGCGACGCGGACACCACGACGCTGACGGGCCGATGTCAGGTGAAGGTGGCCGAGCTGCAGGCGAACCTGCTGCGGCTTGACGCCGCGGGCTGTCGCACGTTGATCAGGTGGGAGAACGACCGCCGGCGGTTCGGTCTGACGCTCGGCGAACTCGCCACTGCCAGCGCCTACGAGCCCCTGGCTCGGGTTCAGTTGCTGTCCTGATCTGGCACCGCCGGCTCGGGGTGGACCTGATGGTGCCGCTGGTGGACAGCTCATGGGTGCGCAGCCCAGGGAACGATGACACGAAGTCGGCAACCGGTCGGCGCTTCCTCGTGCTACCCGGCTTCATGGAGCGCGACCTGAAGCGACACCTCGCCTGGTACGCGGAGAAGGACCCGAACGGGTCGCTCTTCGTGGGGGAGAAGGGTGCCCCGTTCCGGCGGTCCGGCTTCGGGCGGAAGTGGCGCAGGGCGCGCACGAAGGTGGGGTTGCCCGACAACTTCCGCTTCTACGATCTCCGCCACACCGGGCACACCCTGTCGACACAGTCCGGCGCGACGCTGAAGGACACGATGGTGCGGGCCGGGCAGTCGTCGGAGAAGGCGGCCCTCATCCATCAGCACTCCACCGGGAACGTCAGATGGAGGCCGCCGAGGGATCGACGCTCGCGTACGCACGGAGCGGGAGAAGGCCAAGAAACCTGACACTGGCCCGGACGATCAGGAATCGGGCACGGCACGGGCACGAGACGCCTAGAGAGGTCTAGACAACAAAGGAGGCCCAAGTCGCTGACTTGGGCCTCCTTCATGGAGCGGGTGACGAGAATCGAACTCGCGCTCTGAGCTTGGGAAGCTCATGTTCTACCATTAAACTACACCCGCCTGGAGCGCCGATGATCATCCGCGCTTCCGTGGACACTCTACCTTATTGTCGACTCCGCGTGCTCGATGGCGCTGTCGGTCGCGGGAGTTGGGGCGTAGCGTCCAGGGTCGGAGTGCCGCTTCCGTCGGTGGTTCGTTGATCCCCTAATGTGTGGGTTCGTCCGCGTTTTGGGGAAGGGACCTGATGGATTTGATGGAGCGCACCGTCGTCCGCTGTGCCGAAGGGCATGTGTTCAGTACTACGTCGTTTCCGATGCAGCAGCTTGACAACGGGCGGCTCGGGCCCGGGCGGCTCATTCGGTGTCCGCGTTGTGCGCGGTTGCGGCATGCCGTACCCGTGGAGGTCGGGCGGCGCTGACGCGGGTGGTCGGTAGGGGCGCGCGGGGTTGCCCGAGTTGGGGTGGGCCCGCGCGTTCTGCGTATCCTCGGGGCGTGCTTCTCTCAGACAAGGACATCCGGGCCGAGATCGATTCCGGGCGCGTACGTATCGACCCTTACGACGAATCGATGGTGCAGCCGTCGAGCATCGACGTGCGGCTCGACCGGTTCTTCCGTGTGTTCGAGAACCACCGTTATCCGCACATCGACCCCGCCGTCGAGCAGGTCGACCTGACGCGGACCGTGGAGCCGGCCGGGGACGAGGCGTTCATCCTGCACCCCGGTGAGTTCGTGCTCGCCTCGTCGTTCGAGGTCATCTCGCTGCCCGACGACATCGCCTCCCGGCTGGAGGGGAAATCGAGTCTCGGCCGTCTGGGGCTCGTCACGCACTCGACCGCCGGTTTCATCGACCCCGGCTTCTCCGGGCACGTGACCCTGGAGCTGTCGAATCTCGCGACCCTGCCCATCAAGCTCTGGCCCGGCATGAAGATCGGGCAGCTGTGTCTGTTCCGGCTCAGCTCGCCGGCGGAGTTCCCGTACGGCTCAGAGCGCTACGGGTCGCGTTACCAGGGGCAGCGCGGACCCACCGCCTCCCGCTCGTTCCTCAACTTCCACCGGACACAGGTGTGAAGGACGTGGACGACATACGGGAGAACCTCACATACGAGCGCTTCGGCGTCGCCGTGCGGGAGCTGGCGCAGGCCGTCGCTGACGACGGGTACGAGCCGGACGTCGTCCTGAGCATCGCGCGCGGCGGGGTGTTCGTCGCCGGCGGGCTCGCCTACGCCCTCGGCTGCAAGAACATCCACCTGGTGAACGTGGAGTTCTATACGGGAGTCGGCACGACTCTCGCGATGCCGGTCATGCTGGCACCGGTACCGAACGTGGTGGACTTCTCCAACAAGAAGATCCTGATCTCGGACGACGTCGCCGACACCGGGCGCACCCTCAAGCTCGTTTACGACTTCTGTCTCGATCACGTCGCCGAGGTCCGCAGCGCGGTCATCTACGAGAAGACGCACTCGCTGGTGAAGTGCGAGTACGTCTGGCAGCGCACCGACGAGTGGATCAACTTCCCCTGGTCTGCTTTGCCTCCATGCAGCAAGTCTGACACATCGGTTGCCCTGCCGGGCGACATGAGGGAAAAGCGCTCCTGAACTGCACTTCAGCCTCTCGTGGTGGGGCTAACGAGCTCGTGCATGGTTGGCGGTGAGACGCCGAGTCCTTGATCGTTGATCATGGTTGCGTGGTGGGGAACTCGGCTCGTGCACTGGTCATCAGCAACCGGCGGATCACGGGCCTGACGGCCGATGTGATCGCTGAACTCGTCGCCGAAGTGGGTCCGTTGTGGCACGAGCGCCACCAGGCCAGGCTTGCCTCCCGGCCGCGCAAGCGGGCCATGGGCGCCGGCGCGAAGCACCGGCTGGTGTTTGTCGACCGGCTGCTGGCCACTCTCGTCCATCTCCGTCACGGGACTACCCACGACGTGCTGGCCTGCTGGTTTGGCGTGGACCGCTCCACCATCACCCGGGCCATCAACGAGGTGCGGCCCCTGCTCGCCGAGCGAGGGTGCACCATCAGCCCCGACGTACGGCTGCGGACTCTGGCCGAAGTCGTCGACCATCTCGGCGCGACAGGGAAGACCGGCATCATCGACGGCACCGAGATCCGGGTCCGGCGGCCGGCCCAAGGACGCAAGGACCGGGACAAGTTCATCTCCGGCAAGAACAAGCAGAACGCCGTCAAATCCATGGTGGTCACGGACGGCGAAGGACGCATGCTGTGGTGCAGCCCGACCAAGCCCGGGAGTTGCGCGGACATCACCCACGCACGCCAGTTGGGGCTGGTGGAGCTCCTGGCCGGTGGGCCTGCGGTCGAGATCCTCGCCGATGCCGGCTACCAGGGGCTCGGCGCACAGACCGGCGGACGCGTGGTGACGCCACCGCACCGCAAGTTCAAGAAGAACGCCCCGGACTGGTACGAGGATATGTACGAGCGCCAGCGCAAGGCGCACTCCTCACGCCGTATCCGGGTCGAGCACGGCATCGCACATCTCAAGAACTGGCGGGCACTCGCACGCCACCTCGGCCGCCGCGAGCACATGAGCGACACGGTCCAGGCCATCGCCGGCCTGCTGTCTCATCAGCAGGGCGCAGACCTGACATCGGCACGGCAGATGTGACCCCCGGGCCCCACCGAAGTCCTCGGCGTCTCACCGCCAACCATGCACGAGCTCGTTAGCTAGTGCCCACACGTGATGTGGAAGCCAGAGCATGTGATCGACAGCCTCTGTACGTCATCGTTGCCGTCAACTGGGGCATGGAGTAGACGATGGCGTGACTCGATCCGGCGGGCCGTTGATCAGCTGATCGAAGCTCGCTGAACGGTTAGCGCTGCCCCACGGAACGGGCTAAACCGCCCATGTCACCACTGGGTGAACGAACCCGAAGCAGGTCGCTGCGAGGCCGGACCATCATGACCCCGACAGCAGCCCCTCCTCGTTACGCCTACGTGCGCCTCCAAGAGCCACGCTGCCTCTCGTGCAGATGGTGACTCTACGTGCCTAATTAGCCACTGGAAGTGTGTGGCTGGGGGCGTAACGCCAGCGTCAAGGTTGCCAACATGAAGGCAATTCAAGTGGATTATGCATCCAAAAAGGACACTCCCGGGTCGGAAGATTTAAAAACTGATCAACCCAAAATCGGGCGAAGCGATTTCAGGTCGACCTCTTTGGTGCGCCTCGCCTTTGGGTGCAGACCTGCGCTGGATGTATGCGCAGCCCCAACGTGGGGGAATGATTCGAGGAGTTTTCGTGAAGATCTCTGGCAGATCCGTAGTTTTCACCCTTGCGAGTGCGGTCCTGGCTGTCGGCGCTCTCGCCGCCCCGGCCGCCGCGGAGGATTCTCCGATCAGCAGGATCGTTGTGCACACCGCCGGGGACGGCTCTCAGCCGCCTGCGGAACTTGGCAACCCCAAGGAGTGGGGTGTGGTCACGCTCGCACTTGACGACTTGGCTGGCGAATTTACGCCCAAGACCATCATCGAAGTCGGTGGCGGAACTTGGAGCTACGGCTGGGAAGCCAGGAACGATCAAAAGTACTGCTACTCGAACTACTACCACAGGACCGTGGACCACGGCTCAACTGTGAAGATCGCCAACGGCACGGTAAAGGCCGTGGCGTTCGCCGGCCAGACTTCCAATGCCAACCGTTCGGCTGGCTTTGCCTACACGTGTGAGACCTACTACGCTAAGTACTAGTCTTGATCTTTCCGGCGCTTTGGGAGTGTGTTATAGGTGCGGCGTCAGGGTGGCCGGGGGGAAAGCTAGTGCGATCGGGGCTCTGCGACTGTGTACGTAGAGCCCCGATTGGCGAAATGCTTGGCCTTGGTCATGGACCACAGAAGCGGGATATTTTAATCGTGTACTTTCTGCGTATCCGTGTCATGCCTATCGTGATTGTCTTTACAGTCGGCGTGGTTTTGGGTGTGATGGGCCCGCTCATGGGCAAATTTGACAACCCGGTCTGCCATGCTGCTGCGCTCGTCTTCTCTGGTGGGTGGGCGTGGGCCTGCTTCGCCTTTCTGGTGGGTTTTTCGCGCCGGTCCAAGATTGAGTCGGCGCTGCTGGCTTCCTCGGCATTGGCTGTAGCCGTGGTCGTGTACTACGTTTTCAAGTCTATGTTTCCGGCTTCCCCTATCGGTCTGGTCGTCTCCTCTGGAGCGGGAGACGGGCTTGGTTCTAAGATCCTTGTCTGGGGAATAGCAGCCTTCGTCTTTGGGGCCCCTGTGGGGCTATTTGGGAACATTGCGCGAACGCGTGGTATCGGAGGACTCCCGTTTCGACTACTCATCCCGTTGACTGCATTTATCGAGACCTCTGCGCGGTTGGATGCGGAGGCTCCATCGCAAGGTGATGTTGTCGAGTTCACCTGGAACGCGATTCGAATTGCAGCGGGTGCCGCTTTCTTGGCTGTACTGCTGCACGAATTGATAACTTGGCGTGCTGAGCGCGTGGCGCCAGGAGAAGAACGAGCGGATAACCAGGCTGTCATAGGAAATTAAGTATCTTCTCCCTGCGGCTCGGCTCATAGGTATAGCCGTGATCGGTTTAGCTTTGCCACGGGCAAGCCCGATATTGCGATAGAGTGCAGGTGTGCAGTGTGATCGGAAATTCGAAACCCCACTCGGACGGCGTCCGAGTGGGGCGTTTTGCTATCTGCGCATGCGTCTAGTGTGATGCGCCAGAAATGATGAGACTAAGTCTGTTTCAGGTTTCAGTGGCCGGCGGGTTGATTTTGGCGAGGTAGCCGGCGAGGGAGTTGAGGATCTCGTCGGCGGTCTTGGTCCAGGTGAAGGGCCTGGGATTCTCGTTCCATCCGTCGATCCAGGCCCTGATGTCTTGCTCCAGGGCCTTCAGGGAGGTGTGCACCCCGCGGCGGATGAGCTTGTCCGTCAGCAGGCCGAACCACCGCTCGACCTGGTTCATCCAGGAGGAGCCGGTGGGGGTGAAGTGGACGTGGAAACGGGGGTGCTTGCCCAGCCAGGTCTTGATCTCGGCGGTGTTGTGGGTGGCGTAGTTGTCGCAGACCAGGTGCACGTCGAGGCCGGCCGGCACGGCTTTGTCGATCGTGACCAGGAACTTCTTGAACTCGATCGCCCGATGGCGGCGGTGCAGTTGCGATATGACGCTGCCGTCGGCGATGTTGAAGGCCGCGAACAGGCTGGTGATGCCGTGCCGGTAGTAGTCGTGGGTACGCCGCTCGGGCATGCCCGGCATCATCGGCAGTACAGGCTGCGAGCGGTCCAGCGCCTGGATCTGGCTCTTCTCATCCACGCACAGCACCACCGCCCTCTCGGGCGGATGGTGGTAGAGGCCGACGACATCGACAACCTTGGCGACGAACTGCGGGTCGGTGGAGAGCTTGAAGGCGTCCTGGAGATGGGGCTTGAGGTCGAACTTCTTCCAGATCCGCCCGACGGTGGACCGCGACAGCCCGGAGTGCTTCGCCATCGAAGCCCGCGACCAGTGGGTGTCTTTGCCCGGGGTGGACTCCAGCGTCGCCGTGAGCACGTCCTCGACCTGGTCCAGCAGGATCGAGGGCGGCCTGCCGGGACGCGGCTCATCGGTCAGCCCGTCCAGCCGCAACCGGATGAACCTCGACCGCCAGCGATTCACCGTTCCTTGCGATACACCGAGTTCGGCGGCGATCTCCTTGTTCGTCCCGCCGTTCGCGCACCGCAGCACGATCCTCGCCCGCAGCGCCAGGAACTGCGCGGTCTTCGCCCGCCGCGCCCAGCGCGTCAGCTCGGCACGCTCGGCCTCGGAGAGCACCAGTTCCGGCTTGCGCCGGCCCGGCCGCGGCTTGTCCACCAGCCCCGCCACCCGCCGGGCCACGAACCGCGAGCGCCACTTGCGCACCGTCTCCGCAGACACCCCGAAGTCCGCTGCTACACCGGTATTTGACGCTCCCTCCGCACACGCCAGAATGATCCGGGCCCGCTCCGCCGCACGGGCCGACACGGCACCACCCGCCCAACGCGCCAGCTCTGCCCGCTCCTCGGCAGACAGCACGACTTCCACAGCACGAGGACCCCGAGACGCCATAAAAACAGCCTACAGACTTAGTCTCATCATTTCTGGCGCATCACAGTAGCGGACGCATGGCGGTGTACGCGGGTGTCGGTCCTTCCCGATGGACCCGGCCACGTGCTCATTCGGGGGGTGCGGCTCGATCCGCTGATCACGCCGACCCGGCGGGTGCCTACCGGGCGGGCGCCTGCCCGGCTGGCGGCCTGGGACCTGGGGGTGGACGAGTACGGACAGAGCGTGGACGTGAGCCTGTCCCAGGTGCCCGGTGTGACCGTGGCCGGCCTGCCCGGCTTCGGCAAAACCAGCCTGATTGAGGTTCCCCCGTTGCTCGGGAGGTGCTGATCAGCTGGTCAGGGAGGGTTGACGGGGTTTCAGGTTCGCTCTTTTGGTCGTTGCCTGCTCGGCGTAGTGCTTCTCCTCGAACTCGATCGGGCTGAGGTAGCCGAGCCGCTTCTGGATGCGCCGGCTGTTATAGAAGCCGTCGAAGTACTCGAAGAGTGCGAGGTTGGCTTCGGCCCTGGTGGTGAAGACGCGGCCGCGGACGCACTCGGTCTTCGTCAGCATCCACAGATTCTCCGCGAGGGCGTTGTCGTAACTGTCGCCGGCCGAGCCCATCGACGCGTCAATTCCTGCCCTCATCAGGCGTGTTGTCAGCTTGATGGACGTATATTGGCAGCCGTGGTCGGCGTGGTGGATGAGCTTGCCGGGCTCGACCTCGCGGGAGGCGGGCGCGTACTCCAGGCTGGACAGGACCAGGTCGGCGTCCGCGCGGGCGGAGGTTTCCCAGGCCACGGCCCGGCGGGAGAATGCGTCGCGGATCGCGGACAGCCACAGCGGTCCCTCGGCGGTCGGGATCATCGTCAGATCGGTGACCCACAGACGGTTCGGCCCCTGGGCGGTGAAGTCCCGGCTGACGAGGTCCGGGCGAGCGCGGCTTGGGATCCCGGCGCGTGAAACCGCCCGGCGCGGGCTGAGACCCGCCAGATCGGCCTCGCGCATCAACCGCTCGACGCGTTTGCGGCCTACGTGACGCCCTCGCGTTTCAGTATGGCGTGCACCCGTGGCGACCCGTAGATGCCACCGACCGGTATGGATCGCCTTGATCTTCTTTGAGAGTCGACGTCGCGGCGCCGCCGCTCGCAGGGCTCTTTCTCAGCGCGGCGCCAGCGGTAGTAGGTGGACGAGGCGATGGAAAGCTCCCGGAGTACGCACTCGACTCCCAGGTGTGGATGCTCGTCGAGGAGCGCGGTCACCTGGGCCGGGTCGGGTCGAGTTGCGCCGCGAAAAACGCCGAGGCCGTCCGCAGCACGTCGTTCGCCCGCTTGAGCTGGGCGTTCTCCTTCCGCAGTGCCACCAGCTCGGCGTGTTCGTCGGTAGTCAGCCGGTCATCCCGCTCGCCGGCATCGGCCTCGGCCTGCCGGATCCAGCCCCGCAGGGCCTCGGGGTGGACGCCAAGGTCGACGGCCAGCTTCTTGATCTGCGGCTTCGGATCCGACGCGCGGTACATCCGCACCGCACGCTCACGCAACTCCAGTGAGTACTTTCTGGGGGCAGCCATGGACGATGTTCCTCTCATGAGAACCATCTGACCCTCTGTCATCGACTTCCGCATCTCGGGGGAACCTCAGATCAACGGGCTCGTCTGTGACTGGGCGCCTTCGCCCGCGATGCAATTCGTCGCCTTCGACGGGAAGGTGTCCGCCGCGTACCAGGGCGACTACGCGGACCTGGTCAAGCGCGTGTTCGCCTTCGTCGGTGACGACCTGGAAGACGCCAACGCCCTGTTCCAACGGCTGGTCAATCTGCGCGAGACCCGCCACACGGCCGTCAAAGCCCGACTCGGGGTGACCGATATGTGGGCGGTCGGCCCGTCCGCGGCGTGGCCGCTCGTCGTGGTGATCATCGATGAGGCACACACCTACTTCCGTGACCACCGGGGCAGCGACCCCAAAACGAAGAAGCTCGCGGCGCTGGCGGCGGAGAACGCCCGGCTCGTTGAGGACCTGGTGAAGAAGGGCCGCTCGGTGGGCATCCTGACCGTCCTCGCCACACAGAAGTCCACGGGCGATGCCATCCCCACCTTCATCCGTGACGTCTGTCCGGTCGGCCTGTCGTTCGCGCAGAAGACAGCAGAGGCAGCGGTGGCCGCGCTGGGCGAAGACATCCGCAATTGGGACGACGCCAATCCGATCAACCTCCAGGACCCCGCCTATGTCGGCGTCGCGTCCATGAGCCACCAGTCCCGCCCCGGCTTCGCCCGCATCCGCACCCCGTACGTGACCGATGCCGACTCGGCCCGCATCGCCGAGGCAACCGCCCACCTCACCCAAGATCCGATGGAACTCCTGCGTGCGCACGGCGGGCTGACCCTGTCCAAGGCCGTCGACCATCCCGGAGACAGGCCCAAGGCGGCCTGAGCCGAACTCGCCCGCACACAGGCAGACTTGAAAGGAGGTGAAACCCTGTGGTTGAGGACCGGATCACTCAGCGCGTCGTTACCGTGGTCATGGTCGTCATCGCCGCCCTGGCGTTCGTCTTCTCCTTCGGCAACGTCTGGTCACTGGCCCTGCGTCTCGGCGTCCCCACCCCGATTGCACCACTGATCGCGCCCATGGTGGACCTGTCGGTGGTCGGGCTCCTGGTCGCGTTGCGCTACCTCTCCCTGCGCGGCGTCCCCGCCGAACAGATGCGCTCCGCCACCCGCCTCATGCACGTCTCCGGACTGCTGACGCTGGCTCTCAACATCGCCGAACCCCTCGCCCTCGGACACTACGGCCGCGCCGCCGTGGACGCGGTCGCACCCCTGCTGCTCCTCGGCTGGGGCACGGTCGGCCCGCAACTCCTGCGCCACTTCCACGCCGTCGCGCACCCCTCGGAGCCCGCCCCCGTCCCACCAACGACGCGCGGTGCACTGCCTGTTGGTGAGGCCGAACACCGTGCACACGAACCGAGGACCGAGAGCACCGGTGCCGTGGCACCCGCCATCCCCTCACCGGTCGCCGTACCGGCGCCTGCCACGGTCCCGGCCGTGCCAGCGGTGAAGGTGCCCGAACCCCTGCTGGCCGAAGCACGCTCCATCGCCGCCACGCACCTGGCCGAACACGGTGAATCCATCACCGCCGTCCAGCTCAAACGGCGACTCGGCACCGGCCTGCCCATGGCCACCGCACTCCACACGGCCCTGACAGCCTGACCTCTCCGCCGGCCTCCCGGCACACCACCCAACCCCCGGCCCACCAGGGCTCAGTCCGTCATGCCGCCGGGCAGCGAACGGCCCCACCCGCCGCTGCCCGGCGGCCCCTTACACCTGCGCCAGAAGGGATATCCCGCACCATGACCCGCCCCCCGGACCTGCGCCACGTGATCAGCCCCTCCGTCCGGGACCTGATCGAGCTGGCCCACCTCGCAGGCTTCGACCGCGTCACCGAACAGGTCCGCAACCTGCGCGGCTGCACCCGCCCCATCAACCTCGTCGGCTGGACCACCACCACCGATCCCACCACCCAAAGCGTCCTTCGCTTCTACTCCACTGAGGTTCCCCCGTTGCTCGGGAGGTGCTGATCAGCTGGTCAGGGAGGGTTGACGGGGTTTCAGGTTCGCTCTTTTGGTCGTTGCCTGCTCGGCGTAGTGCTTCTCCTCGAACTCGATCGGGCTGAGGTAGCCGAGCCGCCTCTGGATGCGCCGGCTGTTATAGAAGCCGTCGAAGTACTCGAAGAGTGCGAGGTTGGCTTCGGCCCTGGTGGTGAAGACGCGGCCGCGGACGCACTCGGTCTTCGTCAGCATCCACAGATTCTCCGCGAGGGCGTTGTCGTAACTGTCGCCGACCGAGCCCATCGACGCGTCAATTCCTGCCCTCATCAAGCGTGTTGTCAGCTTGATGGACGTATATTGGCAGCCGTGGTCGGCGTGGTGGATGAGCTTGCCGGGCTCGACCTCGCGGGAGGCGAGCGCGTACTCCAGGCTGGACAGGACCAGGTCGGCGTCCGCGCGGGCGGAGGTTTCCCAGGCCACGACCCGGCGGGAGAATGCGTCGCGGATCGCGGACAGCCACAGCGGTCCCTCGGCGGTCGGGATCATCGTCAGATCGGTGACCCACAGACGGTTCGGCCCCTGGGCGGTGAAGTCCCGGTTGACGAGGTCCGGGGCGAGCGCGGCCTTGGGATCCCGGCGCGTGAAACCGCTCCGGCGCGGGCTGAGACCCGCCAGATCGGCCTCGCGCATCAACCGCTCGACGCGTTTGCGGCCTACGTGGACGCCCTCGCGTTTCAGTATGGCGTGCACCCGTGGCGACCCGTAGATGCCACCGGACCCGGTATGGATCGCCTTGATCTTCTCGGTGAGCTCGACGTCGCGGCGCCGCCGCTCGCAGGGCTCTTTCTCAGCGCGGCGCCAGCGGTAGTAGGTGGAGGAGGCGATGGAAAGCTCCCGGAGTACGCACTCGACTCCCAGGTGTGGATGCTCGTCGAGGAGCGCGGTCACCTGGGCCGGGTCGGGTCGAGTTGCGCCGCGAAAAACGCCGAGGCCGTCCGCAGCACGTCGTTCGCCCGCTTGAGCTGGGCGTTCTCCTTCCGCAGTGCCACCAGCTCGGCGTGTTCGTCGGTAGTCAGCCGGTCATCCCGCTCGCCGGCATCGGCCTCGGCCTGCCGGATCCAGCCCCGCAGGGCCTCGGGGTGGACGCCAAGGTCGACGGCCAGCTTCTTGATCTGCGGCTTCGGATCCGACGCGCGGTACATCCGCACCGCACGCTCACGCAACTCCAGTGAGTACTTTCTGGGGGCAGCCATGGACGATGTTCCTCTCATGAGAACCATCTGACCCTCTGTCATCGACTTCCGCATCTCGGGGGAACCTCACACCGACAACGAACCCACGGGGCGACTGCTGACCGCGTGTGGCAACCGCCGCTCCTCACGCTGCCCGGCCTGCTCCCGCCTCTACGCCGCCGACACCTACCACCTGATCAAAGCCGGGCTCTCCGGCGGCAAGACCGTGCCCGACACCGTCCGCACCCACCCCCGCGCCTTCGTCACCCTCACCGCCCCCTCCTTCGGCCCCGTCCACAACCAGCCCACCACCCAAGCGGGAAGTCCCCGCCGCTGCCGCTGCGGCACCCACCACACCGAAGACGACCCCACCGTGGGTACTCCGCTTCACCCCGCGACGTATGACTACACCGGCGCCGTGCTGTGGAACGCGCACGCCGGAGCCCTCTGGGCACGCTTCACCACCTACCTCCGCCGCACCCTCGCCGCCGAACTCGGCATGACACAGAAGGCGTTGGGGGCCGCGCTGCGCGTGTCCTTCGCCAAAGTCGCCGAATACCAGACACGCGGCCTCGTCCACTTCCACGCCGTAATCCGCTTCGACGGACCCGAAGGACACACCAGCCCACCCCCCGCCTGGGCCACCCCCGACGCACTCATCAGCGCCGTTCACGACGCTGCGAAGCGTTCCGTCCTCACCGTGGAATCCGATGCGATCGGGGAGCGCGCGATCGAGTGGGGGAAACAGGTCGACGTCCAGGAGATCACCGCGCTCGGTGACGGCGAACTCACTGATCACAAGGTCGCGGCATACATCGCCAAGTACTCGACCAAGAGCGCTGACAGCACGGGCACCGTCGATCGCACGCTGATCTGCCTCCCCTGCGCCGGACGGGGCTATCAACGCGGCCCCGACGGGTACCGCGATCTGTGCACCGACTGCGACGGCACCGGACAGGCCGAACCCCTGCGTGACCTGCGTGTGCAGCGGCACGTACGCCAGATGATCCGCACCGCCTGGGACCTCGGCCACCTGCCGGAATTCGCCGACCTCAAGCTCTGGAAATGGGCCCACATGCTCGGATTCCGCGGCCACTTCTCCACCAAATCCCGCACCTACTCCACCACCCTCGGCGCACTGCGCGACGTACGCCGCACCTGGCGCACCGCCCAAGCCGAGCAAGCACGCGCCCGCGCCGGCCTCCCCACCCCCGACGAGGCCACCACCCTCGTCACCGACTCCTCATGGGCTTACCTCGCCTCCGGCTACCGCCCCGGCGAAGAACTCCTCGCCGTCCAGGCCCGCCACGACACCGCCCAGACACACGAGCAAGCCCAACGCGCCAAGACAGAGGGAGAGGTCTGGCAGTGACCACCGCGATAGCACCACCCGTGGAGCGGCTGGGCCGTAAAGCCTCCGCCGTGGCACGGGATCACCGAACGGCCGATGAGACGCATGAGGAAGCGTGGCTGAGAAGGCATCTGGCTCGTGCGCCCGAGCGGGACGAAGAATGGACACGTCGCGCCTTGCTGCTTCAAGGCAAGACCTAGATGCAGAGGAGCCCCGGCCGAAACCGGGGCTCCTTCGTGGTCAACGCCAAATCGGCTCGATCAAGTCGGGATCAAACTTCCGTTTACCCCGGCCTGCGGGGTGGATGAGCACGGCCGTGATGCTGTGCAAGACGATCTCGCGTTGTCGCTCAATGGGAAGGGCGAAGAACTCGTCTTCCGTCAGATCGGCCGGGTTTCCCTTGGCCTCCGCCTGTTTCTGCTCCTTGTAGAAGCGAGCGCGCTCCAACTTCAGCGCGTCGCGCTCACGCTCCTTTCCGGGGAGCAACTGCAAGAGCGAAGACACCGTGATCGTCTTGGCCTTCTCCGCCTCAATGAGCTGGGCGATATCGGTCAGGACGTTTTCCAACTCCGCTTCCCTGGACCACCGTTCATCAGATGGGGCCACGGACGTAGCCGCTTTCTCCCGCTGCTCGCTGAGAGCGAGCCGAACGATCAACCTGTCAACCGGCTCGCCCACCCGGCCGACCTTGCCGCACCCGCCGTTCACCTGAGAGCACTGATACGTGTACTTCGTGCCCTTGGAGCCGGGCTTCCAACGTTGGTTGATCTGCCCCCGGATCTTGCTCTTGCACAGTCCGCATCGGGCAATCCCTGAAAGCAGATATTTACGGGCAAGTGTGTCGCGCTCTCGCCGACCCTGCTTGCGCTCGGCGACAGCCGCCGAGACGGCTTCCCACTCCTCGACCGTGTTGATCGGGTCCCATTCGCCCCTGACGAGCTGCCCGTCGTCCCCGTACAGGATCTCGCCGTGGTAGGTGCGGTAGCCGCACAACCGGGGGTTGGTCAGAATGTGCTCCACGTGGTGGTGAGCCATGCGCTTGGTGCCCTCGCGAGGGTTTCCGATCCCCTCGACGTGCCAGCGCTGGCGGATCGTTCCGATGCGCACCCCGGCCAGAATTTCCTTTTGGGCCGCAAGGATGTGTGCGGCGGCAACGGGGTCAACCTTGTTTCGGTCCGTCTTCTGCCAGCCGTATGGCGCCGGACCGCCATTGGCCTTCCCTTGCTGGGCCAACTCCAGGTGCTTGCGCTTGATCCGGCGCGAGGTGTCGTGGGAGGACTTGTTGGCGAACGCCACCATGATCCGTGCCATGGTCCTGCCATCGGCGGAGCCGAGGTTCACATCGTTGGTGACGGTCGCGAACTCCAGTCGCGGGCGCTCGTCGAAGATCTCGATAAGCCGTTCGAGGTCGCGTGGCTGTCGGGCCAGCCGGTCGAGGTCGTACGCCACGACACCATCGATTAGTCCGGCTTGGAGATCCTTCAGCATGAGTTCGAACTCGTCGCGCACCACGTTGCGCTTGAACGCAGATACGTCGTTGTCTTCGTAGACCTTCACCGGCTGCCAGGTGCGTAGGTCCGCCAGACGCTCGCAGTCTGTGCGCTGACGGTCGACGCCGAGTGCGTCCCCCTCGTCGTCTCGTGAGATTCGGGTGTAGATCCCCACCTTGCGCGCCATGATCGGGGCCTTCCCTGCCTGCGACCTGGTGTTTCGGTATCGCGCAAGGCTACTACCCTCATTGACTTCATTTGCCTTGGAGCGTGGAGGCTCCCGTCGTGCGGCGCAGCGGGCAGATACTCGACTCCTGAGAGGCGCTGAAGGCACCCGCGGGGACCCGCCGCCTTCGACGGCGGGTCCCGATCGCTAGATCGTGCCCAGCTTGATCAGCGACAGCAGCGCGATCAGCTGGATCGCCGACGCGCCCAGCGCCTTCGGCCACGGCAGGTCGTGCGACCTGCTCACCATCACCGTGAACAGCGCTCCCGCCGCGACCCAGGTGACCCAGCCGAGGATCTGCACCAGCGAGTTCTCGCCGCCCAGGAAGAGCGCGAAGACCAGGCGCGGTGCGTCCGTTATCGACATGATCAGCATGGAGAGGCCGACCGTCGGCTGCCAGGCGCCGTCGCCGCCGAGCTGGCGGGCCAGCGTGTGCGTGACCGCGCCCAGGATCAGGCCGCCGATCACGAAGGCCACGGCCGTCGTCAGGACGTACGGGATGGCCGTCGAGAGGGTGGCGTTGATCGCCTCCTCGCGGGCGCCGTCGAATCCGAAGATCGCCAGCAGTCCGTAGAGGAACGTCACGACCAGCGCCGGGCCCCAGACCGGGTAGTCGCGCATCTGCCAGAACGTCGCGTTCGGGCGCAGCACGATGCCGCTCAGCAGCTGCTTCCAGTGCAGTCGCGGGCCGGACGGGGCGGGCGCGGAGCCCGCGTGGTACGTCGCGCCGTCGCCGTAGCCGCTCTCGTCCACGCTGAACTGCTGCGTGTGACCGGGGTTGTTGGCGTACGGGTCGTGGGCGCCGCCACCGCCGTGCTGCTGGTTGTGCGGGTCGCCGAAGTACTCGGGCTCGCCGTGTCCTCCCCCCTGACCGCCGTGTCCACCCGGTCCGGGGTAGCCGTAACCGCCCTGCTGGGGGCCGGGGTGTCCGGCGCCCGCCTGGGGCCACTGCTGCTGCGGAGGGTGCGGCTGTCTGCCGTACGGCGGTGCCGGCTGCCCGCCTCCGTACTGAGGAGGGGGCGCCGCCTGCCGTCCGTACGGCTGCTGCTGCGGTTGTTGTTGGCGTGTGCGGTTGTCCCGGCCGCGTCCGATCCTGAATCCAGCCACGTCACCGAACGTACCCGCTTCGCACGGGCGCCGGGCGGGAGCAGCCGGAACCGGCCGGCCTTTGCGGCCGAGCTGTGACATCCCCTAAGGGAACCCTGGGGGGCTTGCTGCACCTGGGACGGGGGAGGCCGGTTCACCCTACTTGAGGAAGATCGACGTGCTGAAGCTGATCACCGGGTGCCGCGCCGCCTTCCCGCCCTTCTCCGAGGGGTACAGCGCGATCAGGTCCTTCTCCTCGCCCTGGTGCGTGCGGGTCACCACGTCGGCGCGCTTGTCGCCGGTGAAGTCCCCCGGGTCCAGGAGGTCCGTGGTGGGCTCGCCCTCCGCGCCCGGCAGTGTCGGCGCGGGCGGGAGCGCGACGGCCTTGAAGGTGTACGTGCCGCCCGCCTCGCCGGGGCCCCGCGGACCGCCGAGCAGCAGCTTGCCCTTCGCGGCCCTGCCGGGCTCGTGGGCGCGGGTGGTGTGGACGAGGTCGTCGTAGCCGTCCCCGTCGGTGTCCGCCCTGCCCGTGGGGGCGTAGAGGACCGGGCCGCCGCCGGGGACGGGGGCCGTCGCCGCCTCGGGGGCGCCCGCGCGGCTGAACGGGCCCCGCAGATAGCTGACCTGTCCCGCGCTCGCGGAGACGGCGAGGTCCGGCTCGCCGTCGCCGTCGAAGTCGCCGCACACCGGGTGGTCGGGCCAGTCGTCGCCGTAGCGCGCCTTGGCGGGGATCTTGAGCACGACCGCCTTGCCCGTGATGCCGTCCGGGCCGCCGAAGAGGAGCTGGAGGGGGACGGGCGGGCGGCCGAGGCCGTCGTACGGCGGGTCGGTGCTCACGATCAGGTCGGAGTAGCCGTCGCCGTCCAGGTCGCAGGTGGCCGCCGCGTCGAAGGCGGCCGGGAGGACGCCGTCGGTGGCCGCGCCGTTGGCGGTGGGGCTCAGTGTCTGGCGTACGGCGGGGTCGACACCGCGCGGTGAGTCGGAGCCGTAGACGATGCCGATGCCGGCGTCGTCACCCTGGATCGCGTCGGGGGCCTTGACCAGGTCGTTCAGTACGAGGTCGCGGTGGCCGTCGCCGTTGAAGTCGGCGGGGACCTCGCTGCCGTCGCCGCGCGGGACGGGGCGCTTCGGTACGGAGGCGCCGCCGGCGAGGGGCGTGGTGTCGCCGTTCTTCGCCTTGGCGCCGCTGCCCGGCCCGCCGTCGCCGGAGCCGCTGCAACCGGTCACCAGCAGGGCCAGTGCCGTACAGACGCCGGCGCCGGTCATCACCGCTGTTCTCGCGCCGGTGCGTATGCGCACGACCCCACCCACCCATCCGTCTCGCCACACGACATTCGCTGCCACATGATGCTCCAGTTCGCGCGTCGCGGTAAGGAAACGGACCAATCGCGATCACGGACCGATCGTTCACCCAGGACGGTCGCCCGAAGGACGTCCCAGGGACAGAAGCAAGGCCGGACCCGCCCCCGAGGCAGGTCCGGCCGCGTTCCTTCTGAAGAGGGCGTTACGTCGCGGGCTCCGGTTCCTCCGCAGGCTCCGGGGTGTCCTCCGGGTCCGACGGCGGCGTCCGTACGGAGTCCAGCAGCAGCTGCGCCACGTCCACGACCTGCAGCGATTCCTTCGCCTTGCCGTCGTTCTTCTTGCCGTTGACGGAGTCGGTCAGCATCACGAGGCAGAACGGGCACGCCGTCGACACGATGTCCGGATTCAGCGAGAGCGCCTCGTCCACACGCTCGTTGTTGATCCGCTTGCCGATCCGCTCCTCCATCCACATCCGCGCGCCGCCCGCGCCGCAGCAGAAGCCGCGTTCCTTGTGGCGGTGCATCTCCTCGTTACGGAGGCCGGGCACCTTGGCGATGATCTCGCGCGGCGGTGTGTAGACCTTGTTGTGCCGGCCCAGGTAGCAGGGGTCGTGGTAGGTGATCAGACCCTCGACGGGGGTCACCGGGACCAGCTTCTCCTCGTCGACGAGGTGCTGGAGCAGCTGGGTGTGGTGGATGACCTCGTACTCGCCGCCGAGCTGCGGGTACTCGTTCGCGATGGTGTTGAAGCAGTGCGGGCAGGTCGCGACGATCTTCTTCGAGGACTTCGGCTTGCGGGTCGACTCGTCAACCGCTCCGTCCTCGTCGAGGGACTCGCCGTACGCCATGTTCAGCATCGCCACGTTCTCCTGGCCGAGCTGCTGGAACAGCGGCTCGTTGCCCAGACGGCGGGCCGAGTCGCCCGTGCACTTCTCGTCACCGCCCATGATCGCGAACTTCACACCCGCGATGTGGAGCAGTTCGGCGAACGCCTTGGTGGTCTTCTTGGCGCGGTCCTCCAGGGCGCCCGCGCAGCCGACCCAGTACAGGTAGTCGACCTCCGAGAGGTCCTCGACGTCCTTGCCGACGACCGGCACCTCGAAGTCGACCTCCTTGGTCCACTCCAGACGCTGCTTCTTCTGGAGGCCCCACGGGTTGCCCTTCTTCTCCAGGTTCTTGAGCATCGTCCCGGCCTCGGAGGGGAACGAGCTCTCGATCATCACCTGGTAGCGGCGCATGTCGACGATGTGGTCGATGTGCTCGATGTCGACCGGGCACTGCTCGACGCACGCGCCGCACGTGGTGCAGGACCACAGGACGTCGGGGTCGATGACGCCATTCTCCTCAAGCGTCCCGATCAGCGGGCGCTCGGCCTCCGCGAGGGCGGCGGCGGGCACGTCCTTCAGGGCCTCCGCCGACGCCTTCTCCCCGCCCTCCATGGTCTTGCCGCCACCGGCCAGCAGATACGGCGCCTTGGCGTGCGCGTGGTCGCGCAGGGACATGATCAGGAGCTTCGGCGACAGCGGCTTGCCGGTGTTCCAGGCCGGGCACTGCGACTGGCAGCGACCGCACTCCGTGCAGGTGGAGAAGTCGAGGATGCCCTTCCAGGAGAACTGCTCGACCTGCGAGACACCGAACACGTCGTCGTCGCCCGGGTCCTCGAAGTCGATCTCCTTGCCGTCCGAGACCATCGGCCGCAGCGCCCCGAGCGCCGTACCGCCGTCGGCCTCGCGCTTGAACCAGATGTTCGGGAAGGCCAGGAAGCGGTGCCAGGCGACGCCCATCGTGGTGTTGAGCCCGAGGGTGATGGCCCAGATCATCGTCACGCCGAGCTTGATCATGGCGGTCAGGTAGACCAGGTTCTGGAGCGTGCCGAGGCTGAGCCCGTCGAACGCCGCGACGAGGGGGTACGAGACCCAGTACGCGGCCTGGTAGCCGTCGACGTGGTGCAGGGCGCCTTCGAGGCCGCGCAGGGTCAGGATCGCGACACCGATGGTGAGGATCACGTACTCGACGAAGTACGCCTGCCAGGCCGTGGAGCCGGCGAAGCGCGACTTGCGGCCGGCCCGCGAGGGCAGGTTGAGCAGCCGGATCGCCATCAGTACGAGGATGCCGACAGTCGTCGCGAGCGCGATGAACTCGACGTAGATCTCGTACGGCAGGAAGGTGCCGATGTACGGGATGATCCAGTCGGCCTGGAACAGCTGGCCGTACGCGTTGACGATCGTCAGCCCGAGCGTCAGGAAGCCGATCGCGACGAACCAGTGCGCGAAGCCCACGATGCCCCAGCGGTTCATCCGCGTGTGGCCGATGAACTCCTTGGCCAGGGTGATCGTGCGCGCTCTGGGGTCGTCGGTGCGACTGCCGGCCGGTACGGGCGAGCCGAGCTTCACGAACCGGTAGATCTCGGCGACGGCTCGGGCGATGAGCGCGACGCCGACCACGGTCAGCACCAGCGACACGATGATCGCGGCGAGTTGCATTGGGGGCTCCTCGGGCCTGCGAGGGTGGGAAGAGCAGCACCACGTCGGGGGTGCCACCAAGCGGGTCTACTAAGCGGTAACTTAATCGGTTTGTGCTGAGGGTACCCAGTTATCCCGCCGCACTGTAGCCGCGTGGCCGGTGATCTGTGTCGCTGAGGTGACCCTGAGCGGGGATGCGCGCCGCCGCGGCGTCCCCGCCGTACGGGGTGAGCGCGGCGGCCGGCGTACGTAGGAGGATCAGCAGGTCGAGACCGATCCAGTGCTGTTCCACGTAGTGCTGGTCGAGCAGCGCGGGCTCGTCCCACGGCATCGGGGAGCGGCGGCGCACCTGTGCGAGGCCGGTGAGGCCCGGTCGTACGGACCGCCGCCAGGGCGCCGCGGCCCTGGGGTCGCCGGGCGCGAGCGGCGCGGGGCCGACGAGGGACATCTCGCCGCTCACGACGTGGGGCAGGCGCGACAGCAGGTCCAGCCGGTGCCTGCGGGTGGCGAGGGAGCGGGCCGTGAAGACGCGGCCCTCCAGGCCGACGAGGCGCTTGTGGGTGAAGGCGGCGCCGGGGTGCCGTGCGGAGAACGTGAGAGTGAGGGCGGCGGCGGCCAGCAGGGGCGCGGCCAGAACCAGCAGGAGTGAGCCGAGCGTCAGGTCGAGCAGGCGTTTGGGGTCCAGATCCAGGTCCGGAACCATGGGACCTCCCTGACCGTTGTATGTGATATCGCGCCTTTTGCGGTCGCTTGCCGACCGATCGTGCCGCAGCGGGGGAGAGAAGTTCCGAAGGCGCGCGGACCTGCGGGAACCGCGCGGTTGCCAGGGGGTTCCCGGAAATCGGGCCGCACGATAGTTGAGTCGGGTCAACTCAGCTCTGTTGACGCCCGGGGATCGGTCGTGCATCCTTGAGCCTGTTCCACTCAAGTCAGTTGGAGGAATCGAAATGGCACGTGCGGTCGGCATCGACCTGGGCACGACTAACTCCGTCGTCAGCGTTCTCGAAGGCGGCGAGCCCACCGTCATCACCAACGCCGAAGGCGCCAGGACCACGCCGTCCGTCGTCGCCTTCGCCAAGAACGGCGAGGTGCTCGTCGGAGAGGTCGCCAAGCGCCAGGCAGTCACGAACGTCGACAGGACCATCCGGTCGGTCAAGCGCCACATGGGCACCGACTGGAAGATCAACCTCGACGGCAAGGACTTCAACCCGCAGCAGATGTCCGCGTTCGTCCTTCAGAAGCTGAAGCGCGACGCGGAGTCCTACCTGGGTGAGAAGGTCGTGGACGCGGTCATCACCGTCCCGGCGTACTTCAACGACTCCGAGCGCCAGGCCACGAAGGAGGCCGGCGAGATCGCGGGCCTCAACGTCCTGCGTATCGTCAACGAGCCGACGGCCGCCGCGCTGGCGTACGGGCTCGACAAGGACGACCAGACGATCCTCGTCTTCGACCTCGGCGGCGGCACCTTCGACGTGTCGCTCCTGGAGATCGGTGACGGCGTCGTCGAGGTGAAGGCCACCAACGGTGACAACCACCTCGGTGGTGACGACTGGGACCAGCGTGTCGTCGACTACCTGGTGAAGCAGTTCGCCAACGGTCACGGCGTGGACCTGGCCAAGGACAAGATGGCTCTCCAGCGTCTCCGCGAGGCCGCGGAGAAGGCGAAGATCGAGCTGTCGTCCTCCACCGAGACCACGATCAACCTGCCGTACATCACGGCCTCCGCCGAGGGCCCGCTGCACCTGGACGAGAAGCTCACGCGCTCTCAGTTCCAGCAGCTGACGGCCGATCTGCTGGAGCGCTGCAAGACCCCGTTCCACAACGTCATCAAGGACGCCGGCATCGCGCTGTCCGAGATCGACCACGTGGTCCTGGTCGGTGGCTCCACGCGTATGCCCGCCGTCGCCGAGATCGTCAAGGAACTCACCGGCGGCCGTGACGCCAACAAGGGCGTCAACCCGGACGAGGTCGTGGCCATCGGCGCCGCGCTCCAGGCCGGTGTGCTCAAGGGCGAGGTCAAGGACGTCCTGCTGCTCGACGTCACCCCGCTGTCTCTTGGCATCGAGACCAAGGGCGGCATCATGACCAAGCTCATCGAGCGCAACACCACGATCCCGACGAAGCGCTCCGAGATCTTCACGACGGCCGAGGACAACCAGCCGTCGGTGCAGATCCAGGTCTACCAGGGCGAGCGCGAGATCGCGGCGTACAACAAGAAGCTCGGAATGTTCGAGCTGACCGGACTGCCGCCCGCCCCGCGCGGTGTGCCGCAGATCGAGGTCGCCTTCGACATCGACGCCAACGGCATCATGCACGTGGCCGCGAAGGACCTCGGCACCGGCAAGGAGCAGAAGATGACCGTCACCGGTGGCTCCTCGCTGCCGAAGGACGAGGTCAACCGGATGCGTGAAGAGGCCGAGCAGTACGCGGACGAGGACCACCGCCGCCGCGAGGCCGCCGAGACCCGCAACCAGGCCGAACAGCTCGTCTACCAGACCGAGAAGTTCCTCAAGGACAACGAGGACAAGGTCCCCGGTGACGTGAAGGAAGAGGTCGAGACCTCCATCGGCGAGCTGAAGGAGAAGCTCAAGGGTGAGGACACGGCCGAGATCCGTACGGCCACGGAGAAGGTCGCCGCCGTCTCGCAGAAGCTCGGCCAGGCCATGTACGCCAACGCCCAGGCCGAAGGCGCCACCGACGCCCCGGGTGCGGAGCAGGCCCGTCCCGCCGGCGGCACCGACGCCGCGGACGACGTCGTGGACGCCGAGATCGTCGACGACGAGAAGCCCAAGAAGGACGGTGCCGCGTGACGGAGGAGACTCCGGGCTTCGAAGAGGAGCCCGACGTCCCTTCAGGCGCCACCCCCGAAGACGCCGCGCCGAAGGCCGCCGAGCCGGACTCCGCCAAGGAGTCCGGCCCGGCCGGCCCCCCGGCAGGGGACGTACAGCAAGACGCAACACAGACGGCGCTGATCGCTCAGCTGGACCAGGCCCGTACGGCGCTCGGTGAGCGCACGGCAGACCTTCAGCGGCTTCAGGCCGAGTACCAGAACTACCGCCGCCGGGTCGAGCGGGACCGGGTCACGGTCAAGGAGATCGCTGTCGCGAGCCTTCTCACCGAGCTGCTGCCCGTGCTCGACGACATCGGGCGCGCCCGGGAACACGACGAGCTGGTGGGCGGGTTCAAGTCGGTGGCGGAGTCGCTGGAGACGGTGGCCGCGAAGATGGGCCTCCAGCAGTTCGGCAAGGAGGGCGAGCCCTTCGACCCGACGATCCACGAGGCCCTGATGCACAGCTACGCGCCGGATGTCACCGAAGACACGTGCGTCGCGATCCTCCAGCCTGGGTACCGGTTCGGCGAGCGGACCATCAGGCCCGCGCGCGTCGCCGTGGCGGAGCCCCAGCCGGGGGTCCAGCCCGGGGAGAAGGCGTCGAGCGCCGACGAGCCGGACAAGGACGAGGAGAGCGGCGGCCCGGACGAGGGCTGACGCAGGGCCCAGCGGTACGGGACGTGCGGACGGCGGTACGGATGGGCAGTACGCATGACGGGCAGTTCGCATGACGGGCAGTGAGGAGGGACGTCGGGAATGAGTACCAAGGACTTCGTGGAGAAGGACTACTACAAGGTTCTCGGCGTCCCCAAGGACGCCACCGAGGCCGAGATCAAGAAGGCGTACCGGAAGCTCGCCCGCGAGTTCCACCCGGATGCCAACAAGGGTGACGCCAAGGCCGAGGAGCGCTTCAAGCAGATCTCCGAGGCCAACGACGTGCTCGGCGACCCCAAGCGGCGCAAGGAGTACGACGAGGCACGCTCGCTCTTCGGCAACGGCGGCGGCTTCCGGGCCGGCCCCGGTGCCGGTGGCGGCGGGTCCTTCAACTTCGACCTGGGCGACCTCTTCGGGGGCGGCCCGCAGGGCGGCGGCCAGGGACCCCAGGGCCAGAGCGGCGCCGGCGGCTTCGGCGGCGGGCTCGGGGACGTGTTCGGCGGCCTCTTCAACCGGGGCGGTCCCGGTACGGGCACGCGTACGCAGCCGCGCCGCGGCCAGGACATCGAGTCCGAGGTGACGCTCAGCTTCACCGAGGCGGTCGACGGGGCCACGGTCCCGCTGCGGATGTCCAGCCAGGCGCCCTGCAAGGCGTGTTCGGGCACCGGCGACAAGAACGGTTCGCCGCGGGTCTGCCCGACCTGCGTCGGCACCGGTCAGGTGTCGCGCGGCACGGGCGGCGGCTTCTCGCTGACCGACCCGTGCGTGGACTGCAAGGGCCGTGGGCTGATCGCCCAGGACCCGTGCGACGTCTGCAAGGGCAGTGGCCGTGCCAAGTCCTCGCGGACCATGCAGGTCCGGATCCCGGCGGGCGTCAGTGACGGCCAGCGGATCCGGCTGCGCGGCAAGGGCGCCCCGGGTGAGCGCGGCGGTCCGGCGGGCGACCTGTACGTGGTCGTCCATGTCGGCTCGCACCCGGTCTTCGGCCGAAAGGACGACAACCTCACCGTCACCGTGCCGGTCACCTTCGTGGAGGCGGCGCTCGGCGGTGAGGTGAAGGTCCCGACGCTGGGCGGTCCTGCGGTCACCCTGAAACTGCCCGCGGGCACACCCAACGGCCGTACGATGCGCGCCCGGGGGAAGGGCGCCGTACGCAAGGACGGCAGCCGTGGCGACCTCCTGGTCACCGTCGAGGTGGTCGTCCCCAAGGATCTCGGCGCCGAGGCCCGTGACGCGCTGGAGACCTACCGGAAGGCGACCGTGGGGGAGAACCCGCGGGACGAGCTGTTCCAGGCAGCGAAGGGAGCGTGACTCCAATGGACGGGGTCGGGCGGCGTCGACCGCACTCATCGTTCAACCGAGCCTACGAACTGACCGAAGAATCGCCCGTTTACGTCATCTCGGTGGCGGCCCAGCTGTCCGGGCTGCACCCGCAGACGCTGCGCCAGTACGACCGGCTGGGCCTGGTCTCACCGGACCGTACGGCGGGCCGGGGCCGGCGTTACTCGGCGCGCGACATCGAACTGCTCCGCCAGGTGCAGCAGTTGTCGCAGGACGAGGGCATCAACCTGGCCGGCATCAAGCGCATCATCGAGCTGGAGAACCAGGTCGCGGCGCTCCAGGCGCGCGTGGCGGAACTCGGCGCGGCGGTGGACGGCGCGGCGGCGGCGATGAGCCAACGCGAGGCCCAGGTCCACGCGTCGTACCGGCGGGACCTGGTGCCGTACCAGGACGTGCAGCAGACGAGCGCGCTGGTGGTGTGGCGTCCGAAGCCGAAGCTGTCGTCGGACTAGTTGGGACCCGAGCCCGCGAGTCCCGTCGCCCCCTGGAGAGATCCAGGGGGCGTCCGGCTTCCCGCCAGGCCCGACTGGACCAGCAGGGCGCCGAGATGGGTGCGGCTGGAGGCGCCGAGGGCCTGCATGAGTCTGGCTATGTGGGAGCGGCAGGTGCGCACGCTGATGCCCATCTTGCGGGCGACCATCTCGTCGCTGGTGCCATCGACCAGAAGACGCGCGATGCTGCTCTGGACGGACGTGACGGGCACGTCCGGGGAGACGGTGGGCGGGCGTTCGGTCATCGGCGTGGCGTGGGCCCACAGGACCTCGTAGACCTGGACGAGATAGGTGATCAGGGCCGGGTGCCGGATTTCCAGCGCCGTGTGGCGGTTGGCGCTGGCGGGGATGAAGGCCACGGCACGGTCGACGATGATCAGCCGTTCGACGGTCTGCTCGACGGTCCGTACCTCCAGCCGGTCGGCCGGCACCTGCTCCAGGTACTCCTTGATGTGCGGGCTGTAGCGCGCCGGGTGCTGGTACAGGTGTCTTAATCGGGCGCCCCGTTCGATGGCGGCCAGGGAGCGGGCCAGCCCCGCCATCATGAGTTTGCGCTCCCGGCTGAAGCCCGGCTGGACCGTCAGGATCTCCACCGTCGCCGCGCGGGCGGCCTCGCCGACCTTCGCGTCGATCAGCTCGTGCCCGTCGAGCATGGTGATGGAGACGCTGGGGTCTTCGGCGACGACGGCGCTCAGGGGCGCGAGCGAGTCGACCAGGGACGCGGTGAGCCGTACGCGTTCGTTGATCTCCCGCGTGATGGGCTGGAGGAGGTGCGCCAGGGCCGCGGACGGCAGCACCGGGCACAACCACGCGTCGTCCTGGGGATCGGGGTACAGCAGTGCCATGTCGGTGAGGCAGGGCGCCGGCGTGAGCTCGGCGCGGTTGATCCGGCCTCGGCGCAGAGCCTCGGTGTAGAGGCGGAGCGCCGACTCGCACAGCTCCCGGTCACCGTGTGGATGCGTCTGCTTGTCTACGGTTCCGCCCATTTGGGCACCCCCCCGTTTTGTGCAATGCAGCAAGATGACGGTGGTCAGATCCTAGTCGGGGGTGGAGTGTGTTTCCTCAGGTCGGGAGTGGCCAACTCCCCCGGTCGATCCCGGCCGTGGCCGCGTCTCGTCCGGGCGCGGTCACGGTCTCCGTCCCCCTTCTTCCAAGCGGTTCGCGCGAGGAGTGATGCCTTCGGAAGGCTCAGTGATCATGGTCCAGGATGCCCGACTGCGCGATGAGATAACCGAGTTGTGCCCGGCTGCCGCTGCCGAGTGTGGTGCTCAGCTTGGCGATGTGCGCCCGGCAGGTGCGGACGTTCATGCCCAGGCGGCGTGCGATCGCCTCGTCCACGTGGCCGTCGATGAGGAGTTTGGCGATGGAGCGCTGGGTGCTGGTGATGCCGTCGATCTCCGGCGCGTACGACAACTGCTCGTCCCAGGGCGTGCCGTGCAGCCAGAACTGCTCGAAGACACCGACGAGGTACTGGACGAGCCCTTCGTGACGCAGCTCCAGGGCGATCCGGCGATCGCTGCGGGCGGGTACGAACGCCACTTTGCGGTCGACGATGATGAGGCGCTCGATGATCTCTTCGAGCGTTCTCACCTCCACCCCGTCCGGGGCCACCAGTTCCACGTAGGCAAGCGTCGCGGGGTGGTGCCGGGCGGTGTGCTGGTACAGGGTCCGCATCTTCACGCCGTTGTCGAGCAGCGGGCGGACCCGGCGCAGGGCCTCCTCCTGGGAGCCCGGCTTCCGTCCACTGCCGGGCTGGACCGTGAGCAGCTCCTCGGTGCACTCCGCGGTGACGCGGTCCAGGGTGGAGTTGATGAGGCTCAGCCCTTCGAGCACGGTGATCGCGTGCGTGGCTGACGGGTCCATGGCCGTGAGCGTCATGAACGGTTCGAAGGTCTCCGCCAGCGACATGGCGAGCTGCCGCCGATCCTGGATCTCCCGTTCCAGGGGATGCGTGAGCTGATTGAGCGCGATCGACGGGGATACCGGCCTGAGCCACTGGGGATCGTCCGGGTCCGGGCGCAGTAGTGCGAGGGCCAGCAGGCAGGGTGCGCTCTCCACCTCCTCCCGGGCCAGCCGGCCGGAGCGCAGAGCTGCCGCGTAGAGATTTTTGCCGGCTTCGCATAGTTCGCCAGGCCCATGCCTATGTCCGTCAATTCCCTGACTTGACTGCATTTGACACCCCCTCAGGGTCCTGAATTACAGGAACATGATGCCTTCGCTCGCTGGTGGAAGCGTTCTGCGTGGGCCATCGTCTTAGTCGCGGGGGGAGGATAGTGATCAGAATGGGGTGGAGATCGTCCATGAAGAGGATGGCTCGCGCGTTTTGCGTACTTGCTTTTGCGGTGGCCGTGACGGGCTCGCTCGTCGCGGGTGGCACCCCCTCGGCGGACAGTGCGTCTGTGTCCGCCGTCCAGGCCCTGCCGAGTGATCCCTCCTGGGACAGTGCACCGGCGGACTTGGGCGCATGACTGTCCCGCCGGACGACAGGGTCTTTCGGCGAGAGATGGCCTCGGCCTACCGGTCCGGATGGCACTTCATCGATCTCGTCACGGCGATCCCACACCGTGGTGACTCGCTGATGGTCACCCTGTTCGGAGAGCCCGTGGTCGTCGTCCGCGAGGAGGACGAGGACGTCCGTGCCTACCGGTGTCTGAGGAAGCCTCGGGGGGCGCCGCAGCCCGTACGCTGCGCGATTCGGTACGACATGATTTTCGTCAATCTTGACCAGCGTGACCACCAGCTGGTCGAACCACAGACCATTTCCGCCACCCCCCGCAGTGCCTGAGCGATTCCCCCGTCGTAGTAGATCGCTCGGGCGCTTCCCCCACACAGCGGCGCCATCGTGGACCTGAAACGCGATGGCGCCGCTGTGCTGTCCGCGTACGGGGCCGGTGTGCCGCGTGCCGCGTGGTGGCGGCGTACGCGCGGCGCGCGTCATCCTCTGCCCAGTGCGCGGTCGACCGCGATCTCGATGACGACCCGGTCCGGGTTGGGTGCCGGCGTGCGTTCGTAGCGGGCCGCGTAACGGCCTACGGCGTCCGCGACCCGATCGGTCTCCGTGCGCACCGTCGCGAGGCCCTCAAGCGTCGCCCAGCGCCTTCCGTGGACCTGGCAGACCGCGACCCGCCCCCCGTCGGGGCCCGCCGCCAGGACGTTGGCGACCTTGGTCGAGTTCTTGTTGGTGATGACACGTGCCAGCGCGGCCTCCGGTTCGTATGTCACGCCCACCGGCACCACGTGCGGTGTGCCGTCCGGCCGGAGTGTGGTCAGGGTGCACAGGTGGCGTTCTCCCCAGAAGGCGAGATATTCGGGGTCGGGATCGCGTACGTCTTGGGCCATGCCGGAAGAATAGGCGCGTAACGGCCTCGGGGGTGCGGGGCGGCGGGAGTTGGGTCGGCGCGACGATCGGCGCGGCGATCGGCCGCCGGGCGTTCCTTCCGCGCCTTGAGTGGAATAGACTCAACTTTGCGTACGTTGGGTGGGTCAGGTCCCAGGGGTTGCGGGACGGGCCCGAGTCGAGGAGGAGAGACCGCACGTGGACGCCGAGCTGACGAACAAGAGCAAGGACGCGTTCAACGCCGCCACCGAGCGCGCGGTGTCGGCCGGCCATGCCGATCTGACCCCCGCGCACCTGCTGCTCGCGCTGCTGGCCGGGGAGGACAACGAGAACATCACCGACCTGCTCGTCGCGGTCGACGCCGACCAGGCCGAGGTACGGTCCGGGGCGGACCGGCTGCTGGCCGGGCTGCCCAGCGTGCGGGGCTCCACGGTCGCGCCGCCGCAGCCCGACCGCAGGCTGCTGGCCGTTGTCGGCGACGCCGACAAGCGGGCGGGGAAACTGGGCGACGACTACGTCTCGACCGAGCACCTGCTCATCGGGATCGCGGCCGAGGGCGGCAAGGCCGGGGACGTACTGGACCGGCAGGGGGCCGGTGCGAAGAAGCTGCTGGCAGCGTTCGAGAAGACAAGGGGAGGGCGCCGGGTGACCACACCCGATCCGGAGGGCCAGTACAAGGCCCTGGAGAAGTTCGGCACCGACTTCACGGCCGCGGCGCGGCTGGGCAGGCTCGACCCGGTCATCGGCCGGGACCAGGAGATCCGCCGCGTGGTGCAGGTGCTGTCGCGCCGTACGAAGAACAACCCCGTACTGATCGGTGAGCCCGGCGTCGGCAAGACGGCCGTGGTGGAAGGGCTCGCGCAGCGCATCGTCAAGGGTGATGTGCCGGAGTCCCTGAAGAACAAGAAGGTGGTCTCCCTCGACCTCGGCGCGATGGTCGCGGGTGCCAAGTACCGCGGTGAGTTCGAGGAGCGGCTGAAGACCGTCCTGTCAGAGATCAAGGAGAGCGACGGGCAGATCATCACGTTCATCGACGAACTGCACACCGTCGTGGGCGCGGGCGCCGGCGGCGACTCCGCCATGGACGCGGGCAACATGCTCAAGCCCATGCTGGCGCGCGGTGAACTGCGCATGGTCGGCGCGACGACCCTGGACGAGTACCGGGAGCGCATCGAGAAGGACGCGGCGCTGGAGCGGCGCTTCCAGCAGGTGCTGATCGCCGAGCCGAACGTCGAGGACACGATCGCGATCCTGCGCGGACTCAAGGGCCGTTACGAGGCGCACCACAAGGTGCGGATCGCGGACGCCGCTCTGGTGGCCGCCGCCGCGCTCTCCGACCGCTACATCACCTCGCGCTTCCTGCCCGACAAGGCCATCGACCTCGTCGACGAGGCGGCCTCCCGCCTCCGTATGGAGATCGACTCCTCGCCCGTCGAGATCGACGAACTCCAGCGGTCGGTCGACCGCCTCCGTATGGAGGAGCTGGCACTCAAGAACGAGTCGGACCCCGCGTCCAAGCAGCGTCTGGAGAAGCTGCGCCGTGACCTCGCCGACCGCGAGGAGGAGCTGCGCGGGCTCGACGCGCGCTGGCAGAAGGAGCGGCAGGGCCTCAACCGCGTCGGTGAGCTGAAGGAGAAGCTGGACGAGCTGCGGGGCCGGGCCGAGCGCGCGGAGCTCGACAACGACCTCGGCACCGCGTCCAAGCTGCTGCACGGCGAGATCCCGGCCGTGGAGCGGGAGTTGGAGGCCGCGGCCGAGGCGGAGCAGGAAGCCGCCACGGACACCATGGTCAAGGAGGAGGTCGGCCCGGACGACATCGCCGATGTCGTCGGCTCGTGGACCGGGATCCCGGCCGGGCGGCTGCTGGAGGGCGAGACGCGCAAGCTCCTCCGTATGGAGGCCGGGCTGGGGAACCGGCTGATCGGCCAGACGGAGGCGGTCGGGGCGGTGTCGGACGCCGTACGGCGCACCCGCGCGGGCATCGCGGACCCGGACCGGCCCACCGGATCGTTCCTCTTCCTCGGACCGACCGGCGTGGGCAAGACCGAACTGGCCAAGGCGCTGGCCGACTTCCTCTTCGACGACGAGCGGGCCATGGTCCGTATCGACATGAGCGAGTACGGCGAGAAGCACTCCGTCGCCCGGCTCGTCGGCGCGCCGCCCGGTTACGTCGGATACGAGGAGGGCGGCCAGCTCACCGAGGCCGTCCGCCGCAGGCCGTACAGCGTGGTTCTGCTGGACGAGGTCGAGAAGGCGCACCCGGAGGTCTTCGACGTCCTGCTCCAGGTCCTCGACGACGGCCGGCTGACCGACGGCCAGGGCCGGACCGTGGACTTCCGCAACACCATCCTGATCCTCACGTCGAACCTCGGCAGTCAGTACCTGGTCGACCCGGTCCCGTCGGCGGAGACGAAGAAGAAGCAGGTGCTGGAGGCGGTACGCAGCTCCTTCAAACCGGAGTTCCTGAACCGGCTGGACGATCTCGTGGTCTTCTCGGCCCTCTCCAAGGAGGAGCTGGCCCGGATCGCCGACCTCCAGATCGCCCGTCTCGCCAAGCGCCTGGCGGACCGGCGTCTGACGCTCGACGTCACCCCGGAAGCCCTCACCTGGCTCGCCGACGAGGGCAACGACCCGGCGTACGGGGCGCGCCCGCTGCGCCGCCTGATCCAGACGGCGATCGGCGACCGGCTGGCGAAGGAGATCCTCTCGGGCGAGATCGTGGACGGCGACACCGTGCGGGTGGAGCGCGCGGGGGACGGGCTGATCGTGGGGCCCGCGACGCGTGGGCAGGAGCCGGAGGACACGGCGGCGGGTGCGGGCGACACGGCGGCGGGGTCCGGGCGGGACGCGCCTTCTTTGGAGAAGACGCCGTAAGGCGCCGCAGGACGCCGTGAGGCACGGCAGCTCGCAGGCCCGTCACCCGCGTGGTGGCGGGCCTGCCCGTGCGCCGTCGCGTGGGCCGTCGCGCGGACCTTCCCGTGATTGCCGACGGGGTGCAGGGTTTCCGCCCGGGGATCGCGGCTAGGGTCGTCGTCAGACAACGGCATGCCATCCTCAGGAGAATCCAGCGATGACCATCGACCCGTCCTCGATTCCGAACTTCGGGGCCCAGCCCCAGCCGCAGGCTGCGGGAACGGCGGGCCCTGTCGTCCCCGACCAGGATCTGGTCAAGCAGCTTCTCGACCAGATGGAGCTGAAGTACGTCGTCGACGACGAGGGTGACCTCGCGGCGCCGTGGGAGGAATTCCGTACGTACTTCATGTTCCGCGGTGAGGGCGACCAGCAGGTCTTCTCCGTGCGGACTTTCTACGACCGGCCGCACGCCATCGATGACAAGCCCAGGATTCTCGACGCGATCGACGACTGGAACCGCCGCACGCTGTGGCCCAAGGTCTACAGCCACGTGCACGAGGAGGAGGACGGCGGCCCCACGACCGTCCGGCTCATCGGCGAGGCCCAGATGCTGATCGGCACCGGGGTCAGCCTGGAGCACTTCGTGTCGTCGACCGTCAGCTGGGTCCGGGCCTCGATCGAGTTCGACAAGTGGATCGTCGAGACCTTCGGGCTGACTCCGGCCGAGGAGAAGCCCGCCGGGGAGAAGCCGGCCGACGACGCCTGAGACGACGTCCGACGACGGAGCCGGACAACGAACCTGACGACACGTCCGAGGACCGTCACAGCGGCATCGGGGCGAGCGTCAGCAGGTACGTCCCGTAGCAGCACGACAGCCCGGCGAGGGCGATGATCACCACGATCACCGCTCTCGGCCGGGCTTTCGTGAGCGCGCACGCGAGCGGGAGCAGCAGCGGGAACGCGGGCAGCAGGAAGCGCGGCTTGGACTCGAAGAACCCGCCGCCGCCGACGGCGATCAGGAGCAGCACCCCCGCGTACACGAGCAGTGGCAGGGGCGGGCGGTTCTCCCGGTCCACGAGGAGCAGCGCGAAGAGCAGTACGGCCGCGGCGACGATCAGCGCGGTCATGGGAGTGGCGAGTTCGGTGGGCCGCAGCGCGACATCGCGGACGTTGAGCAGGTTGTCGACACCGAGGTCGAAGCGGGACCGCCAGCCGGCCTGCACGGCGAAGTAGCCGCTGAGCGGGTCGCCGGTGCGCAGGCCCACCCAGAGCACCCAACCGCCCCAGCCGAGCGGCGCCACGACCGCCGCCGCCCAGAGCCGCCAGGGGGCGTGGCCGCGGCGCTTCCACAGTTCGTACGCCGCCGCGGCGCACACCGCCGCGGCGATCGCGATCCCGTTGGGCCGCGACAGACCCGCGAGCGCGGCCAGCGAACCCGCCCACAGCCAGCGGCCGGTGAGCACCGCGTAGAGGGAGAAGGCGGCGAAGGCGGTGAGGAGCGGTTCCGTGTACGCCAGCGAGAGCACGACCGAGTGGGGGAGCAGGCCCCACAGAAGCACCAGGACGGCCGCGGTGGTCCGGCCGTGGAGGCGTTCGCCGACGAGGTAGACGGCGAGGGCGGCGGCTGCCGCCGCGACCCAGGAGAGCAGCAGGGCCGCGGTGTCCCCGGTGAGCGGGAGCACGGTCGTGACGGCGCGTACGAGGCCGGGGTAGAGCGGGAAGAACGCGAGGTCGCTGTGGACGGCGCCGTCGGTGAAGTGGAGCGTGTAGCCGTAGCCGTCCGCGGCGATCCTCGTGTACCAGACGGAGTCCCAGCTGCGGGTGAGCAGTTGGGACGGTGAGCGGCCGATGTGCTCGGCCCACAGACACAGCACCAGCAGACCGGTGAGCCGGGCGGCGGCGAACAGCCCGAGCGCGGGGGCGGCACGGCGGAGTGCGGAGGAGAGGCGGGCGGCGCGCCGGTGGGGGGTGCGCCGGGGGACGAGGGCGGTGAAGGTGACGGCCGGTGGTGTAGCCGGCCCGGAGGCCCGTGCGGGGGCCTTTCGGGTGGCCGGCGGGACGGCGTCGGCGGCGTCGGCGGTGTCGAGCGTGTCGGCGGACAGGGGGCACCTCCGTGCGCGCGTGATCGGTCGAGCCGACCTTCGGCGCGACCCGTGCCCCGCGCGACCGCTGAGCCGCCGACCGGGTACGAAGGCGGGCCGTACGGGGGGTGCGCGGGGGCGGGCGGCGTGTCGGCGTGACAGGGGTGGCAGCGGGCGCGGAGCCGCGCGCGGTGCGGGCGGGGTGTGTGTCGGCGGAGGCGTACGGCACGTCGCTGCCGGGCCTGTCGTCGGTGGCGACGCGCATTTCGCCTGCCACGCCGTCAGCGATCCCCAGCGCCCGTCGAACGGCCGGCTGATGCCGCACGGCCCGGCGGACGCGTCGCCGACGGTCCGCGATCTCGCCCGGCTGTGCCTTCCGGGCGCCCGCCTGGCCTATCTGTCCGCGTGCGACACGATGCGGATCAGGGCCGAACTCGCCGACGGGTCCGTGCACCTAGCGAGCGCCTTCCAGATGGCCGGCTTCCCCCATGTCGTCGGCTCGCTCTGGCAGGTGGACGACACCGTCGGGGCGCGGATCGCCCGCGGGCTGTACGAGCGGCTGGCCCCCGACGAGGGCGGCCCGCTGTCCGTGGAGGGCACGGCGCGCGCCCTGCACCGCGCGGTGTGCGAGGTGCGCGCGGACCACCCCCGCACCCCGAGTCTCTGGGCCTGCCAGGTCCACACGGGGCCGTGACGGCGGCCCCGGCCCTCACCCCGCCAGCGTCTTCAGGCGCCCGGCCGCGTCCGCCAGTACCTCCGTGCGCTTGCAGAACGCGAAGCGTACGAAGGGCGCGCCCTGCTCCCGGTGGTCGTAGAACACCGCGTTCGGTACGGCCACCACCCCGCAGCGCTCCGGCAGCGCCCGGCAGAAGGCGAAGCCGTCGCTCTCGCCGAGCGGGCGGATGTCGGTGGTGACGAAGTACGTGCCCGCCGGCCGGTAGACCTCGAATCCGGCCGCGACGAGCCCCGCCGACAGCAGGTCGCGCTTGGCCCGCAGATCGTCGCGCAACTCGTCGAAGTAGCTGTCCGGCAGCCGCAGGGCCTCGGCGACGGCGTACTGGAAGGGGCCCGCCGAGACGTACGTCAGGAACTGCTTCGCGGCCCTGACCGTGCTCACCAGCTCCGGCGCGGCCGTCACCCAGCCCACCTTCCAGCCGGTGAACGAGAACGTCTTCCCGCTGGAGGAGATGGTGACGGTGCGCTCGCGCATCCCCGGGAAGGTCGCGATGGGGAGGTGTTCGCCGTCGAAGACCAGGTGTTCGTAGACCTCGTCGGTGACGACCAGCAGATCGCGCTCGACGGCGAGCGCGGCCACGGCCGCCAGCTCCTCGCGGGTGAGGACCGTGCCGGTGGGGTTGTGCGGGGTGTTGAGGAGGATCAGCCGGGTGCGCGGGGTGACGGCGTCGCGCAGCTCGTCCAGGTCCAGGTGGTACGCGCCGTCGCGGGGCCGCAGCGTGACGGGGACGCGGGTGCCGCCCGCCAGGGCGATGGAGGCGGCGTACGAGTCGTAGTACGGCTCCAGGGCGATCACCTCGTCGCCGGGCTCGACCAGGGCGAGCAGCGAGGCGGCGATCGCCTCGGTGGCTCCCGCCGTGACCAGGACCTCGGTGTCGGGGTCGTACGCCAGGCCGTACCGCTTCAGCTGGTGGTCGGCGATCGCGGTGCGCAGCTCGGGGACGCCGGGGCCCGGCGGGTACTGGTTGCCGCGGCCGTCGCGCAGGGCCCGTACGGCCGCCTCCCGGACCTCCTCGGGGCCGTCGGTGTCGGGAAAGCCCTGGCCGAGGTTGATCGCGCCGGTCCGGACGGCCAGCGCCGACATCTCGGCGAAGATCGTCGTCCCGAACTCCGCGAGGCGTCGGTTGAGCAGGGGGCGCCGGGGCGCCGGGTCGCCGCTCGCGGCGGGCGTCGGGGGATTCGTGGCGGTCATGGCGGCCATCCTGCGCCGAAGCTCTGGAGTTGCTCAAGTCTGCTTTGGGCCCGCGGGGCGGGGGCATCCCCCAGTCACAAAAGAAGACGGCACGAAAGCCGATCACTGGCGAAGCCGGTCCCGCAGCGACGCGGGGGCCTCGCTTCGGGGGAACAGAAAGACGGTGAAGACGATGAACGTTGTGGCGTTGGCCTTCGGGCTGCTCGCACTGTTGGTTGTCGGGTTCTTGATCATGTTGGGCAGCTTCTCGAAGCGCCGGCGCGCACGGAACAACCGAGGGGTCCGCCTCTCGCGCAGCCGTTCCGGCGCCGGCGGGAGCGGTGGCGAGGGCGCGAGCTGGTGGTCCTCGGGAGACGGCGGCGGCTCCTCGTCCTGCGGCGGAGGTTCGTCCTCCTGCGGAGGCGGCGGAGGCGGCGGGGGGTGCGGCGGCGGAGGCAGCTGACACGGGGCAGCTGGTCCGTGGCCATTGACGATGCCCGGTGGAACGAACTTCCGCCGGGCATCGTCATGTTGGGCCGCCGGGAGCCCGAAAGGGCGCCAATTCGTTGAACAGTTGAACTGTGGTGCCCCCCAAGGGATGGAAACCACGCCAAGTTGGGTAAAAAACGCTGCGAGCGCCCCTTACTTCGTGATTCTCTCGCTGTTGAGATTTTCCAGCCCCCGGACCTTGGGCCTCGAACCTCGGACCTTCGCGCGGAGCCGAGCAGACGATCTCCTACTTCCGTCAGTTCTCAGTTCTCAGTTCTCGTGTTTGCGGAGCCGACCCATGCTCAGAACTCTCAACACCGCCTACACCGACACCCGTTCGGCCGATCTGGCCTGGGCGCTTGGGCGCGAGCCGCTGCCCGCCCTCGCCGTCCTCGATCTCGAACTCGGATGCGCCAAGGTCCAGATGAGGCTTCTTGGCGCTTCTCATCAGGTACTTCTCGAACAGGAGCAGGGCAGTTGCTCCGAGACGGTGGCCTGTATCCCCGGCAGCAGCACGCCGTTGCCGCTCGGCGTCGCGGAGCGCGTGGGGGAGTGGAGTTACGAATTCGCCGCGCGCGTCGAGACGTTGTCGCAGGGCTCGTTCGCGGGGCGCGCGCAGGAACTGCTCGCACTGGTCGCCGACCACCCGAACGGCCTCGCGGGTACGTTCCCGGGTGACCCGCACGCGTTCACGGCGATGCTCGTGCGGCGGCACGACGGCCAGGTGTCGTGGCGCACCTGGCACGCGTATCCGCAGGAGGGGACGCTGGTGGTGACCCGGACGCGGGTGGGCGTGCGGGTGCCGGTCGCGCTGTAGCGGTGGCGGGGCGGGAGTGCGGCGGGGGCGCGGAGTGGATACGAACACCGTTACCACCCTTGTGGGTGACAAGACGCACGCAAGTCGTGACGTAGCGTTACTGGAATGATCGACCAGTCCGTGGTCGCGCCGCCGGACAGCGCGGCGCGGCTGCCCGTCCGACCGAGCGCGGGTCGTTTCCTGATCCTCGTCGTGGTCTTCGTGTGCGCCGCGTGCGGACTGGTCTACGAGCTGGAACTGGTCGCCCTCGCGTCGTATCTGATCGGGGACTCCGTCACACAGGCGTCGGTCGTCCTGTCCCTGATGGTCTTCGCGATGGGTCTCGGCTCGCTCCTCGCGAAGCGGCTGCGCTGCCGGGCGGCGGTCGGATTCGGTCTGGTCGAGGCGGCGCTCGCGCTGCTCGGGGGGCTCTCGGCGCTGGTGCTGTACGCGACGTTCGCCTGGATGGGCGAGTCGCGGTACGCGCTGATCGGCTTCTCGCTCTCCATCGGGGTCCTCATCGGCGCGGAGATCCCCCTGCTGATGACGCTCATCCAGCGCGTCTCCCGGCAGGACGCGGGCGGGACGGTCGCCGATCTCTTCGCGGCGGACTATGTGGGCGCGCTGGTCGGCGGGCTGGCCTTTCCGTTCCTGCTGCTGCCGTGGTTCGGGCAGCTCACGGGCGCGCTCCTGACCGGCGCGGTCAACGTGGTGGCGGGCGGGGCGCTCGTGCTCTGGGTCTTCGGGCGCGATCTGACGGGCCGTGAGCGGGGACTGCTGCTGCTCGTGAACGTCCTGGTGCTGGCGGTCCTGGCCACCGCCGCCGTCCTGGTGGACGACTTCGAGCGGGCCGCGCGGCGCGCGGTGTACGGGGACGGGGTGCGGGTCGCCGTCCAGACCGACGTCCAGGAGGTCGTCCTCACGGGCGGGGCCGAGGGGCCGCTGGACCTGTATCTGGACGGGCGGCTGCGGGTCAGCGAGCGCGACGAGTACCGGTACCACGAGGCGCTGGTGCATCCCGCGATGCGCGGTCGGCACGCGCGGGTGCTGATCCTGGGCGGCGGGGACGGGCTCGCGGCGCGCGAGGTCCTGCGCTATCCGGACGTCCGTTCGGTCACGCTGGTCGAGCTCGACCCCGGCGTCGCGCGACTGGCCCGTACGGACCCGGCGCTGGCCGCGCTGAACGAGCACGTGTACGGCGACCCGCGATTCCGGGTGGAGTACGCGGACGCGTTCACCTGGCTGCGGGGGCGGGGGACGGCGGGGGCGGGAGCGTACGACGTGGTCATCTCGGACCTGCCCAACCCCGGCATCACCCCGAGCACCAAGCTCTACTCGGAGGAGTTCTACGTGCTCGCCTCGCGGGTGCTCGCCGAGGGCGGGCGGCTGGCCGTGCACGCGGGGCCGCCGGCCGTCCGGCCGCGTACGTACTGGACGGTGGAGGCGACGCTGCGGGCGGCCGGTTTCGGTACGAGCCCGTACACGGCGAAAGGGCGGGCGGCAGGGTTCGGGACGGGGCCCGACCGGTCCCACGACGGGAAGAACGCGGGCGGGGCGGAAGGGGCGGGGGAGGGTGTGCGTACGGACTGGGGCTTCGTCCTGGCGGCCGCCGGCCGGACACCCGCGGTGGGGCTCGCCCCGGACGCGCCCCGGCTGCGCTCGCTGGCCCCGCCGGTGCTCGAAGCGGGCATCCTCCGGGCGGAACGCACCAGATTGCGCGATCTGCCACCGTCGACGCTGGTGCATCCGAGATACGCGGGCTGATGGGGACGGGTCCGCGGCCGGAGGCGGCCGTTGTGTGCGGAGGGGCGCCTGAGACGGCGGGGCTGAGTAGGCTCGGATCCCATGGAGCATGAGGTGTTCATTCCGGTTCCGGCTGAGACCCTCCGCGAGGCGCTGCGGGATCACGCCCGCGTCGCGCGCTGCGTCCCCGGACTCCAACAGGACGCGGACGAATCGGCGCGCCCCCTCTCGGGCCGCCTGAAGGTCCGCGTCGGCGGCCACACGATCACGTACCGCGGCGCGCTGACGCTCACGGAACGGGCGGGGGCCTTCACGGCGAAGGGCGAGGGTTCGGAGATCCGCGGTACGGGCTCCGCCGGGCTGAACGTCCGCGTCCGGCTGCGGGAGGAGGCCGGCGGCACGACGGTGTCCTTCACGGCGACGTCGACGTCGGAGGGGCGCCTGGCGGAGATCGCCCCCACGACGACCGAGGCGACGGCCCGCAGACTGCTGGACCGCTTCACGACCGCGCTGGGTGCCTCCGGCGGGGTGGCGCAGGACGAGTCCGCCGGGGGCACAGCCGGTGCCGATGGGTCTGCCGCCGCCGATGCGGCTGACGCGGCCGGCTCGGACCGGGATGACACGGCTTCGGGGCCGACGCGCGGCGCGAAGCCGGGCGGGGCGACTGGTGGGGGCGCGGGTTCGGACGGCGACTCGGCCGCGCAGGCCGCACCCTCCGGTGCTGACGGCGGGGCGGGCCGGGAGGCGCCTGCCGCGGGCACGGCCGATGCCGCCGGTGCGGGTGGGTCCGGTGCCCGTGCCGCCGACGGGGACGGCTCGGACCGAGGCGCGAGGGCCTCGGGGGCCACTCCCGGCGCGAAGCCGCAGGGCGCCGGGGCGGCGGGTTCGGGGGATGCGGGCGACGAGGCCGGTGGGGCGGCCGGCGCTGCCGGGCAGGGCGGGGGCGGAACGGCTGCGGGTGCCGCTGACGATGCCGGTCAGGCGCCGCAGGGCGCCGGGGCGGGCGACCCGGACGGCGAATCCGGCGCGCAGGCCCCGGACGCTTCCGGCGACGAGGCCGGCGTACCCGACCCGGACGCCCCCGGCGACGACGCCTCCGGCGCGCGGACCCCGGACGACTCCGACGACGAATCCGGCGTACCCGACCCGGACGCCCCCGGCGTACCCGATTCCGGGGAGTTCGACGCCCCCGTGCCGCCCTCCGCGCTCGACGCGTCCGTCGAGTTCGGGGTCACCGCCTCCGGGGAAGGGGACTTCCTCGTACCGCTCGATCCGCCCGCCGAGGCCGCGCACGCGCGGCGGACCATGATCGGGCGCAGTGCCGAGGAGGTCGACCACGCGCCGCCGCGTGGGCGTTACGCGCCCGAGCGTGCTCCCGACACCGGGGGCGCCGGGGCCGCGCTGCGGTGGGTGGGGCCGGCCGCCGCGCTCGCCATCGCCGGGGCCGTCGTCGTCGGGCGCGCGCTGCGGCGCAGGCGTTGAGCCCCGCGCCGGGCCCCGCCGGTTAGGGTCATGGCGTGAGTACGGACACGGACCAGAAGCGCGAGATCCGACTGGCGGCCGGCGACGCCGAGTTGACCATCCATCCGACGAACGGCTGCCGCCTGGCGAGCCTGCGCGCCGGCGGTACCGAACTGC
Organism: Streptomyces sp. S4.7; assembly: GCF_010384365.1. Taxonomy (NCBI): domain Bacteria; kingdom Bacillati; phylum Actinomycetota; class Actinomycetes; order Kitasatosporales; family Streptomycetaceae; genus Streptomyces; species Streptomyces sp. S4.7. The sequence continues at coordinate 4,122,069 of NZ_CP048397.1, forward strand.
TGCGCCAGGGCGACCGGTACGGCTGCTTCCCGATGGTGCCCTGGGCCGGACGGGTCGGGCTCGGACGGTTCCGCAACGGCGGCGAGACCCACCAACTGCCCCTCAACTCCCCGCCGCACGCCATCCACGGCACCGGACGCGACACCTCCTGGCGCACGGCGCGCAAGGGCGGGAGCGAGGCGGCGTTCACCTACGAGCTGGCCGACCCGTGGCCGTACACCGGCCGGGTCACCCAGCTCTTCGAACTCACCGGGGACTCGCTCACGCTGACGCTGGGCGTCGAGACGTACGACGACTCCTTTCCCGCCCAGGCGGGCTGGCACCCGTGGTTCCTGCGCCACCTCGACGGCTCCACGGCCGACGAGGACGCCGTACGTCTCGACTTCTCCCCCGCGTGGCAGGAGGAGCGCGGCGAGGACCACCTGCCCACCGGCCGCCGTGTCGAGCCGCGCCCCGGCCCCTGGGACGACTGCTTCGCGATGCCCGACGGCGTCGACGCGACGCTGACCTGGCCGGGCCGGCTCGAACTGAAGGTCACCAGCACCGCCGAGTGGGCGGTCGTCTACGACGAGCAGGCCGAGGCGGTCTGCGTGGAGCCGCAGACCGGCCCGCCGAACGGGCTCAACACGGCGCCGCGCCTGGTCACCCCCATCGACCCCCTGGAGATCAGGGCCACCTGGAGCTGGCGCCGGCTCTGACAGGGCCCCGCGGGCCGGGTCGTAAGCTCAGGGCCATGACTGACGTACGCGCTGAGCTGCTCCAGCAGATCAAGGACAAGGCCGTCGTGCACGGCAAAGTGACCCTCTCGTCCGGCATCGAGGCCGACTGGTACATCGATCTGCGCCGCACCACGCTGGACGGGCAGGCCGCGCCGCTGGTCGGCCGGGTCATGCTCGACACCGCCGCGGCCGCCGGTCTCGACTACGACTGCGTGGGCGGGCTGACGCTCGGCGCGGACCCCGTCGCCACCTCGATGCTGCACGCGTCCGCGGCGCGCGGCGAGCGCCTGGACGCGTTCGTCGTGCGCAAGCAGGGCAAGGCCCACGGCATGCAGCGGCGCATCGAGGGCACGGACGTGAAGGGCCGCCGCTGTCTGGTCGTGGAGGACGTGTCGACGACCGGAGGGTCCCCGCTGACCGCGGTCGAGGCGGTACGTGAGGCGGGCGGCGAGGTCGTCGCCGTGGCGGTGATCGTCGACCGCGGGGCCGCCGGCGCCGTCGAGGCCGCGGGCCTGCGTTACGTCAGCGCGTACACCCTGGACGACCTCGGCCTGGCCTGAGCCTCACCGCAGGCACGAGAGTCTGGAAGGATGGCGGCGACAATGACGTCGCCCCCAGGTCAGGGACAAAGCACCTCACACCCGCACATCACAAGGAGCGGCCCGATGCCCATCGCAACCCCCGAGGTCTACGCCGAGATGCTCGACCGGGCGAAGGCAGGCAAGTTCGCCTACCCGGCCATCAACGTGACCTCGTCCCAGACCCTGCACGCCGCGCTGCGCGGCTTCGCGGAGGCCGAGAGCGACGGCATCATCCAGATGTCGACCGGTGGTGCGGAGTTCCTCGGCGGCCAGCACAACAAGGACATGGTGACCGGCGCGGTCGCGCTCGCGGAGTTCGCGCACATCGTGGCCGCCAAGTACGACGTCACGGTCGCCCTGCACACCGACCACTGTCCCAAGGACAAGCTGGACACGTACGTGCGTCCGCTGCTCGACGTCTCCGCCGAGCGCGTCAAGGCCGGCCGCAACCCGCTCTTCCAGTCGCACATGTGGGACGGCTCCGCCGAGACCCTGGCCGACAACCTCGACATCGGCGAGGAGCTGCTCGCCAGGGCCGCCGCCGCGAAGATCATCCTTGAGGTCGAGATCACCCCGACCGGCGGCGAGGAGGACGGTGTCACGCACGAGATCAACGACTCCCTCTACACGACCGTCGACGACGCGCTGCGCACCGCCGAGGCGCTGGGCCTGGGCGACAAGGGCCGCTACCTGCTGGCCGCGTCCTTCGGCAATGTGCACGGCGTCTACAAGCCGGGCAACGTCGTGCTCCGTCCCGAGCTGCTGAAGGACCTTCAGGACGGCGTGGCCGCCAAGTACGGCAAGCCGGCCGGCAGCCAGCCCTTCGACTTCGTCTTCCACGGCGGCTCCGGCTCCTCCGCCGAGGAGATCGCGACGGCGCTGGAGAACGGTGTCGTGAAGATGAACCTGGACACCGACACCCAGTACGCCTTCACACGGCCCGTCGCCGACCACATGTTCCGCAACTACGACGGTGTGCTGAAGGTCGACGGCGAGGTCGGCTCCAAGAAGACCTACGACCCGCGCACCTGGGGCAAGCTGGCCGAGGCGGGCATGGCGACGCGCGTGACCGAGGCGTGCGCGGCGCTGCGTTCGACCGGTACGCGGCTCAAGTAAGCGGCTCGTCGCACCCAGCGGGCCCGGTGTCCTCCGTGATGCCGGGCCCGCGGGCTGTCCCGACGAGGTCCGAGGAGGATCACCCACCCGTGGGCTACGACTTCGACACCCCCGTCGACCGCCGCGGCACCTGGAGCGTCCAGTGGGACGGGGTCGCCGACCGTTTCGGTGTGGACGGGCTGCTCCCCTTCACCATCTCCGACATGGACTTCGCGTCCGCGCCCGAGGTGCTCGCGGCCCTGCGGTCGCGGCTCGCGCACGGTGTGCTCGGCTACACCAACTGGCGGCACGGGGACTTCCTGTCGGCGCTGCGCCACTGGTTCACCACGCGCTACGACACCGAGCTGGACACCGACCGCGTCGTGTACGCGCCGTCCGTGCTCAACCAGGTGTCGCAGCTGCTGCGGATGTGGACCGGCCCGGGCGACGGTGTGGTCGTCCACACCCCCACGTACGACGGTTTCCGCAAGGCGGTCACCGGGCTCGGCCGTGAGCTGCGCGGGGTGCCGGTGGGTGACACCCCGGCGCTGGAACGGGAGCTGACGCGCGCCGACAGCAAGGTGCTCATCCTGTGCTCGCCGCACAATCCGACGGGCCGCGTGTGGACGGAGAGCGAGCTGACCGTGTTCGCCGGGCTGGCGGCGGCGTACGACGTGGCGGTGATCAGCGACGAGATCCACGCCGACTTCGTGCACCCCGAATTCGTCCCGGACGGCCGCCGCCATCTGCCGTGGAGCCGGTTCGGCACCGGCCGCTGGGCGATCGTCACCTCGGCGTCCAAGTCCTTCAACTTCCCGGCGCTCAGCGGCTCGTACGGCGTCATCGGCGACCGGGACGACCACGCGGAGTTCATGCGCCGGATGCTGACCGCCGAGGGGCTCGCCTCACCGGCGGTTCTCGCGCTGACGGCCCACATCACCGCCTACCGCGAGGGCGCGCCGTGGCTGGACGCGCTCAACACGTACGTCGCGGCCAACCTCCGCATGCTCGCCGACCGCCTCGACGCCGCGTTTCCCCAACTGGCCTGGCGCCCGCCGGAGGCCGGTTATCTCGCCTGGATCGATCTGCGGCCCCTGGGCGTGGACGACGCCGCGCTCCAGCGCGAGCTGATCGAGCACGAGAAGGTGGCGATCATGCCGGGCACGACGTACGGCTGCGAGGGCTACGTACGGCTCAATGTGGGCTGCCCGCGCGCCAAGGCGGAACTGGGCACGGACGCGTTGATCCGTGCGCTGGGCCGGCTCGCCAGGTAGCTCCCGTGCGGGGATGATGCCCCCATGGACATCAGGCTGGGCACGGCCTCCGGCCGGTGGATCGTGTTGACGACGGTGCTCGGCTCCAGCATGGCGCTGCTCGACTCGACCGTCGTCAATGTCGCGCTGCCGCACATCGGTGACGATCTCGACGCGAGCCTGGCCGACCTCCAGTGGACGGTCAACGCGTACATGCTCACGCTCGCCGGGCTGATCCTGCTCGGCGGGTCGCTCGGGGACCGGTTCGGGCGGCGGCGGATCTTCGTGCTCGGCATCGTGTGGTTCGCCCTCGGGTCGCTGCTGTGCGGTGTCGCGCCCACCGCCGAGGTGCTGATCCTCGCGCGGGCGCTCCAGGGGGTGGGCGGCGCGCTGCTGGTGCCCGGGTCGCTGGCGCTGATCCAGGCGAGTTTCCATCCGGACGACCGGGCGCGGGCCGTGGGGCTGTGGTCGGGGTTCGGAGGTGTCGGGGCGGCCGTCGGGCCGTTCCTGGGCGGCTTCCTGGTGGACGGGCCGGGGTGGCGGTGGGTCTTCCTGCTGAACGTGCCGCTGGCCGCGATCTGTGTGCCGGTGGCGCTGCGGCACGTGCCGGAGTCGCGGGACCCGGCGGCGCACGGGCGGTTCGACGTGCTCGGCGCGGTGCTGGGCGCCGCCGCGCTGGGGCTGGTGACGTACGCGCTGATCGCGAAGGCGTGGTGGGCCGGGGCGGCGGGTGTGCTGGTGGGGGTGTGGTTCGTCCTGCTGGAGCGGCGGCGGCCCGATCCGATGCTGCCGCCGTCGATCTTCTCCTCGCGGCTGTTCACGTCGGTCAACATGGTGACGCTGTGCGTGTACGCGGCGTTCGGCGGGTTCTTCTTCCTGACGGCGTTGCAGCTCCAGGTGGTCGCGGGCTACTCCGCGCTCGGCGCCGGGACGGCGCTGCTGCCGACGACCGTGCTGATGCTGCTTTTCTCCGCGAAGTCGGGTGAGCTGGGCTCCAGGATCGGGCCGCGCATCCCCCTCACGGTGGGGCCGCTGCTGTGCGCCTGCGGGCTGCTGCTGATGCTGCGGGTGGGCGGCGGCGCGGACGCCTCGTACGTGCGGGACGTACTGCCCGCGCTGGTGGTGATGGGGCTCGGCATGGTGACGCTGGTCGCGCCGCTGACCGCGACGGTCCTGGCGTCCGTCGACAGCTCGCGTGCGGGCCTGGCCAGCGGTATCAACAACGCGGCCGCGCGGGCGGCGGGTCTGCTGGCGGTGGCCGCGCTGCCGCTGCTGGCGGGCGCGGGGCCGGAGGTGTACCGCTCGCCGACGCAGTTCGACGCGGCGTTCGACCGGGCGATGCCGCTGTCCGCGGGGGTGCTGGTCCTGGCGTCGCTGATCGCCTTCACGATGGTGCGTACGCCGAAGGCCGCTCCCGGTGGGACGGCGGAGGCGGCGCCCAGCCTGCCGCAGTGCAAGGTGAACTGCGGGCTGTCGTCACCGCCGCTGGAGCCGACCGCCGTGCGCAAGGGGGCGGCGGAAGGAGGCGCGACCGCGGCGGGGGCGTGAGGGCGCGCGACGGCACGGAACCCGGGACTGCGGTCCGGGACCGCGATTGCCGGTGGCAAACCCGCTCCACCGCCACGGAATCCGGCGCGACCTGGGACACTCGGAAGCATGGCCATCCATAAAGACCTTCTCGGGGGACCGCCCCCCACCCACCTGCCCGACGACCCCGAACCGCGCGAGCTTCTCGCGAACGGGACGGCGCCCGCCGACGTCGCGGCGAAGTATCCGACGTCGTCGCTCGCGTGGGCCCAGCTCGCCGACGACGCGTTCGAGAACGGCCGGGTCGTCGAGTCGTACGCGTACGCCCGTACCGGCTACCACCGGGGCCTCGACTCCCTGCGCCGCAGCGGCTGGAAGGGGCACGGCCCGGTGCCGTGGGAGCACGAGCCGAACCGCGGCTTCCTGCGCGCCCTGCACGCCCTCGCCCGCTCCGCGCAGGCGATCGGCGAGCACGAGGAGTACGAGCGCTGCTCCGTCTTCCTGCGGGACTCCTCCGCGGCGGCGGCCGACACCCTCGGCTGAGGTCTCGTCGCAGGTCCGTGGCCGTCCGAAAGGCTACGGACCTGCGGTGCGCGGTCGATACGATCGCACACGCCATCGAATCCGGCAGGAGGCCCCGGCACCCTCTCCCCGACGCCGGTCGTACCAGGGGAGAAGTCCGTCTTGGGCAAGCGTGTCCCGGCCCACCGCCGGCGTCGTCTGTACGCCCGCGCGCTGCCCCTGGGCCTGGGTCTGACCGCGCTCCTCGTCGGCGGTGTCGCCGCCCTCGCGGGCCGGCCGGAGTCCGGTCCCACCGCCGGGGCCGCGGCCCCGGGGGACGAGAAGCCCCGTTCCGCGGCGGCCACGACACCGCCCCCGAGCCCGGCCGGCAGCGCCGGGCCGAGCCCCGGGACGCCGTCCCGCATCCCGATACCCCCCGACGGCCCCGGCACCTTCACGACCGCCCGTTCCGCCGGCTCGCCCGTCGGCTCCGGTGGCACGCTGCGCCGCTACAAGGTCCAGGTCGAGAGGGGCATCGACCTCTCCGGGCGGGAGGCGGCCGTCGAGATCGAGACAATCCTGGCGCACCCCCGGGGCTGGACCTCCGAAGGCCGCCACTCCTTCCAGCTCGTGGGCTCCGGACCGTCCGACTTCGAGGTCAAGATCGCGACGCCGGGCACGGTGGACCGGATCTGCGGCGCCGCGGGCCTGCGCACGCGCGGCGAGGTGAACTGCACCGTCGGCCGCACCGTCGTGGTGAACCTCAAGCGGTGGGTGCTGGGGTCCGACCAGTTCGACGGCCCGGTCACCGAGTACCGCGCACTGATCATCAACCACGAGGTCGGCCACCGCATCGGCCGGGGCCATGTCACCTGCGCCGGCGCCGGAAAGCCCGCGCCCGCGATGATGCAGCAGATCAAGGGCCTGCGCGGCTGCCATGCGAATGCCTGGCCGTACGCGGAGGACGGGACGTACATCACAGGTCCGGCGGTGCCGTGAAGACGGGATTATGATGCCGACAGGGGACCGGAGCTCCGAAACGATACGGAAGGGGCGGACCGCTACCCGGTAGCAATATCGAGGAGACAGAGATGTCGCAGCACCCCGATGCCTCCGGAGCCGGTTCGGAAGCCCCGAACCTCGACTTCGCGGGTACGACCCCGTACGAGGACTACGTCCAGGCGGACGTCCTCACCCATCTTCAGCACCCGATGTCCGACGATCCGGGCGAGATGGTCTTCCTGGTGACCACCCAGGTGATGGAGCTGTGGTTCACCGTCATCGTCCACGAGTGGGAGACCGCGTCGCGCGCGCTGCGCGAGGACCGCGTGCCGGTCGCGATCGACGCGCTCAAGCGGTCGGTGCGCGAGTTCGAGGCGCTGAACGCGTCGTGGACGCCGCTGAGCCAGCTCACGCCCGTGCAGTTCAACTCCTACCGCAGCGCGCTCGGCGACGGCTCCGGCTTCCAGTCGGCGATGTACCGGCGGATGGAGTTCCTGCTGGGCGAGAAGTCGGCGTCCATGCTCGTACCGCACCGTGGCGCGCCGCGTGTGCACGCTGAGCTGGAGAAGGCGCTCCAGGAGCCGAGCCTGTACGACGAGGTGCTGGGCCTGCTGGCCCGGCGCGGTCTGCCGGTGCCGGCGCAGGCGCTGAACCGGGACCTCACCCAGAAGTACGAGCCGTCGAGGGCGGTCGAGGAGATATGGGCCGGGATCTACGCGGAGCCCGACCAGCACGGTGAAGTCATCAGGCTGGGCGAGGCGTTGACGGATGTCGCCGAGCTGGTGTGGCGCTGGCGCAACGACCATCTCGTGGCGACGCGGCGCGCGATGGGCTCCAAGACCGGGACGGGCGGCTCCGCCGGCGTCGCCTGGCTGGAGAAGCGCGCGCAGAAGAACGTGTTCCCGGAGCTGTGGACGGCGCGCAGCCATGTCTGAGGCGACCGAAGCGCCCACTGCGTCTGTGCCCGGGTCCGGGGCCGGGTCCGCATCCGCATCGGCGTCGGAGGCGCTGGTGAAACGCGCCGCCGAACTCGACGCGGCGGACCAACTGGCCGCGCACCGTGAGCTGTTCGCGCTCGACGACGACTCCGTCTACCTGGACGGCAACTCGCTCGGGGCGCTGCCCCGCCACGTCCCCGCGCGGGTCCAGGACGTCGTCGCCCGGCAGTGGGGCGAGCTGCGCATCCGCTCCTGGACCGAGGGCGGCTGGTGGACCGCGCCGGAGCGGATCGGCGACCGGATCGCGCCGCTGGTCGGCGCGGGACCCGGCCGGATCGTGGTCGGTGACTCCACAAGTGTCAACGTTTTCAAGGCGGTTGTGGCGGCGGCCCGGCTTGCGGGGGAGGGCCGCGACGAACTCCTCGTGGACGCCCTGACGTTCCCCTCGGACGGGTACATCGCGGAGTCGGCCGCGCGCATGACCGGCCTGCGGCTGGTGCCGGTGGCTCCCGCGGATCTGCCGAGCGCCGCCGGACCGCGTACGGCCGCCGCGCTCGTCAACCACGTCGACTTCCGTACGGGCCGGCTCCACGACCTGCCCGGCATCACGGCGGCGCTGCACGACGCGGGCGCGCTCGCCATCTGGGACGTGTGCCACAGCGCGGGCGCGCTGCCGGTCGGACTGGACGGGCACGGGGTCGACCTGGCGGTGGGCTGCACCTACAAGTACCTGAACGGCGGGCCGGGTTCACCCGCGTTCCTGTACGTCTCCGAGCGCCACCAGGCGGCATTCGACTCCCCGCTGCCCGGCTGGACCTCGCACGCGGACCCGTTCGGGATGACACCGCGGTACGCGGCGGCGGACGGCGCGACGCGGGGCCGGGTCGGCACGCCGGACATCCTCTCCATGCTGGCGCTGGAAGCGGCGCTCGATGTGTGGGAGGGCGTGTCGCTGAACGTCCTGCGGGCGAAGAGTCTGGCGCTGACGGACTTCTTCCTGCACTGCGTGGAGGCGTACGCCCCGGCGGACCGGGTCTCCTCGCTGACCCCCGTGCCGCACGCGGAACGCGGCAGCCAGGTGGCACTGCGCTGCGCGGAGGCGCCCGCGGTGATGGCGGAACTGATCACCCGCGGCGTGATCGGCGATCTGCGCCGCCCCGACGTGCTGCGGTTCGGCTTCACGCCGCTGTACGTGGGCTTCCGCGACGCGGAGCGGGCGGCGCGGGTGCTGGGGGAGGTCCTGGCGAAGATCCCGGGCGGGGCTCCGGCCGACACCGGGGGCGTGCTCGCCTGAACGTGCCGGCCGGCCGGAGATCACCGGCGGGCCCACACGGCGCGAGCGGTCGCCCCATCCGCCGGATGGTCCGCCTACACCCGCCAGGGTGCCGCTCGCCCGGGTCGCGGCAGCCGCGGCGCGCCCACAGCGTCTCCGCGGCACAGGGGTGTGCGCCGTCCACCTCGCGCCGGGGTGTAACCGGTGAGCCGGGTGCCGTGCGGCGCGCCGGACAGGTGAACCGGGCCAAGAGATATACCTGTATTGAGTGCTCTTTGTGCCGGATCCCTCACCATGATCGCGCTCGTCGTCTGCCACTTCGCGCTGGCCGCGTGCGCCGGTCCGCTGGTGCGGCGGCTCGGTACACGCGCCTTCCTCGTCCTGGCGTTGCCCCCGGCCGCCGCCACCGTATGGGCGCTCACCCAGTGGGACGGTGCGGCCGCCGGACGGCCGGTCACCTGGTCGTGGCAGTGGATCCCGGTATACGACGTCTCCGTGGCCATGCGCCTGGACGCGCTCGCCGAACTGATGGTGCTGCTCGCGGCCGGGGTCGGTACGCTCACGCTGCTGTACTGCGCCTCATACTTCACAGACAGCACTCCGCAACTGGCCGCCTTCGCCGGAAACCTGCTGGCTTTCGCGGGCTCCATGCTCGCCCTCGTACTCGCCGACGACCTGATCTCGCTCTATGTGTTCTGGGAACTGACCACGGTCTTCTCCTATCTGCTGATCGGGCATGACAGCGAGCGCAAACAGAACCGGCGCTCCGCGCTACAGGCCCTCACCGTCACCACGCTCGGCGGCCTCGCGATGTTCGTCGGCCTCCTGATCCTCGGTCAGGCCGCCGCCACCTATCGGATCTCCGCAATCGTCGCTGATCCGCCCGCACCGACCCTCGCCGTATCGGTGGCGGTCGTTCTGGTCCTGTGCGGGGCGCTGTCGAAGTCCGCGATCTGGCCGTTCAGCCTCTGGCTGCCGAACGCCATGGCCGCGCCCACCCCCGTCAGCGCCTACCTGCACGCTGCGGCCATGGTCAAGGCCGGTGTGTATCTGGTGGCACGGCTCGCTCCCGCCTTCGCCGACTTCCCCGTCTGGCGGCCGGTCGTCCTCGTACTGGGAGGGGCGACCATGCTGCTCGGCGGCTGGCGCGCGCTGCGCCTGAACGATCTGAAGCTCGTACTCGCCTACGGAACGATCAGCCAGCTCGGCCTTCTCACGGTGCTCGTCGGGGCCGGGAACAGGGACGCGGCGCTCGCCGGAGCCGCCATGATCCTGGGACACGCCCTGTTCAAGGCTCCGCTGTTCCTCGTCATCGGCATCGTGGACCACGCGGCGGGCAGCCGCGATCTGCGCAGGCTGTCCGGTGTGGGCCGCGCGATGCCGCACGTCTGCGCGGTCGCGGTGCTCGCGGCGGCCTCCATGGCCGCTCTTCCGCCAATGCTCGGCTTTGCCGCGAAGGAGGCCGCCTTCGATGCGCTGCTGCACGGGGATACCGTCGACCGGTGGCTGCTGGCCGTCACGGTCGCCGGCTCGGCCCTGACCACCGCCTACACGCTGCGGTTCGTCTGGGGCGCCTTCGCCGGTAAACCCGGCGCCGGGGACACCCCCGTACGCCGGGTCGGACCCGCCTTCCTCGCGCCGCCAGCCCTGCTCGCCGTCGCCGGGCTGGTGCTGGGCCCCGCCATCGGATGGACGGACGGGCTGCTCGGCGCGTACGCCGACGCCTTCCGCGCGCCCGCGCACCCCTACCACCTTGCCCTCTGGCACGGCCTCGGCACCGCAATGCTCCTCTCGGCGCTCGCCTGGGCGGTCGGCGCGGTGCTCTTCGCGGGCCGTTCGAGCGTCACCCGGCTCTCCCGTCGGACGGCCTGGCCGACCGCCGACCGTGTCTTCGGCCGTCTCCTCCTCGGCCTCGAACGCCTGGCCCTTCAGGTCACCGGCTTCGTCCAGCGCGGCTCACTCTCCGTCTACCTGGCCACCACCCTGCTGGTGATGCTGGCGGGACAGCTGGCCGTGCTCTTCACGGACCACCCCTGGCGGGGCGCGATGGCACCCCGTGTGTGGGACGGTCCGCTCCAGGGCGCGGTGGCCGCGATGACCTGTGCCGCCGCCCTGTTCTGTCTGACCGTCAGCCGCCGGATGAAGGCCGTGGTGCTGGCCGGGCTCACCGGGTACGGGACGGCGCTGCTTTTCGTCGTTCAGGGCGCGCCCGTCCTGGCGCTCACCCAGTTCTGCGTCGAGACCGTGTCGATGGTCGTGTTCGTGCTGGTCCTGCGCCGGATGCCGGTGCACTTCCAGGAGTCGGTCAGCCCCTGGCGGCGTGCCGTGCGCGTTCCGGTGGCGCTGGCCGCCGCCGCGACCCTCGGGGTGGTCGTGTGGGTCGCCGCCGCGGCGCGTATCGCCGAACCGGCGGGCACGTCGATGGTCGAGGAGGTGGCCGAGCACGGACTCAAGGACGTCGTGGCCGGCATCCTGGTCGACCTGCGGGCCTGGGACACGATGGGGGAATCCGCTGTGCTCGCCGCCGCCGCGATCGGTGTGACCAGTCTCCTCTATCTGCACCGGCGCGGTGACGCGCCCGCGGTGCTGGAGGAGCTGGACGGCAGGACCGCCTGGCCGACGGCGTCCCGGCCGGTGACCGGGCTGGCGCGGGGCGACGACGCGGCGCCCGAGCGCAGTTGGCTGGCCGCCGGTTCGACGCTCGCGCCCGAACACCGGTCCATTGTCTTCGAGGTGGTGGCCCGGCTGATCTTCCACCCCATCCTGGTGCTCTCGCTGTACCTGCTGTTCTGCGCCGAGAACATGCCGGGCGGCGGTTTCGTCGCGGGGCTCGTTGCCGGAGTCGCTCTCATCACGCGTTACCTGGCGGGCGGCCGGTTCGAACTCGCCGAGGCGGCACCGCTACAGCCGGGGCTCTTCACCGGCCTCGGCCTGTTCCTGTCCACCGGGGTCGGCCTGCTCGGACTCACGGAGGGCACAGTGCTGCACGCCTGGACCTACCACGGCCATCTGCCGGTGTTCGGCGACTACCACCTGGGTACGACGTTCCTCTTCGACGCCGGTGTCTATCTGCTGGTCCTGGGCGTGGTCCTGGACATCGTGCGGGCCCTGGGCGCCAAAATCGACCGGCAGACGGAGCGGGCGGCGCACACAGGGGTCCCGCGAGGGGACCCCGCGGCAGGCCCGGCGGCGGGAGGCCCCGCCGGATGACGGTCAGCGTCTCGCTCCTCGCCACCGCCGTGGTGCTCTGTGCGGTCGGCGGCATCCTCATGCTCACCCGGCCGCTCACGCGCATCCTGCTCGGAGCGGTCGTCGTCGGCAACGGCGTCAATCTGCTCGTCCTGTCCGCGACCGGCTCGGCCGGCGAGGCACCCCTGCTCTACGGAGTGGCATGGCGACGGATCACCGACCCGCTGCCGCAGGCCATCGTGCTCACCGCCGTCGTCATCACCCTCGCCACCACGGCGTTCCTCCTGGCCATGGCCTACCGCAGCCACCAGCTGACCGGCACGGACGAGGTCCACGACGACCTGGAGGACCGGCGCATCGTGCTGCGGGCCGAGGTGCGGGGGGAGTGGACGAAACTGCGCGAGCGGCACCGGGCCGAGTCCGGCGGTGGCGACGAGGAAAGCAGCCGCTTCCGCGAGGAACGCGGTCGGCTGCGCGGTCGGCTGCGGGCCGACCGCGCCCGGCAGGCACGGGGGCGCGATGCCTCCGGCGACCTGTGGCACGACGTGCTGGGCGCGGACCCGCAGGACTACCTGAACGCCGACAACCGCGACGCCGGACCCCCCGACCCCGACCGAGGAGCCGCCGGATGAATGCGCTAATTCCGCTGCCCGTTCTGCTGCCGCTCTGTGCCACCGGGCTGAGCCTTGCCTTCGGTACCCGGCTCGCACGCTTTCAACGGTTCATCAGCGTCGCCGTGCTCACCGCCGTACTCGGCCTCTCGGTGATCCTGATGATCGCGGCCGACAGGCAGGGACCGCTCTCCGTCGACCTCGGAGACTACGCCCCGCCGCTCGGCATCACCCTGGTCGCCGACCGGCTGTCCGGGCTGATGCTGACCGTCTCCTCGGCCGTCACCCTCAGCGTCTTGATCTACTCCATGGGCCAGGGCATGGCCGAGCGGGACCGGGAGACACCGGTCGCTGTCTTCCACCCCGCGTATCTCATCCTGGTTGCCGGAGTCTCCTGCACCTTCCTCGCGGGCGACCTCGTCAACCTGTACGTGGCCTTCGAGATCATGCTGGTCGCCAGCTTCGTCCTGCTCACGCTCGGCGGCACCGTCCCCCGGATGCGGGCGGGCTCCACGTACGTGATCATCTCGCTCTCCTCGTCGATGCTGTTCCTGACCGCCATCGCCATGGCGTACGCGGCGGCCGGCACCGTCAACTTCGGCCAGCTCGCGATCCGGCTGCCCGAGCTCCCGCTCGGGGTACAGACCCTGATCCAGGCGATGCTGCTGACCGTGTTCGGCGTCAAGGCCGCCGTGTTCCCGCTCGGCGCCTGGCTCCCCGACTCCTACCCGACCGCTCCCGCCCCGGTCACCGCGGTCTTCGCCGGGCTGCTGACCAAGGTCGGCGTCTACTGCATGCTGCGTACGGAGACCCTGCTCTTCCCCGGCAACCGGATCGGCGATCTGCTGCTGGCGGTCGCGCTCGCCTCGATGACCGTCGGCGTCCTCGGCGCGGTCGCCCAGACCGACCTGAAGCGGCTGCTCTCTTTCACCCTCATCAGCCACATCGGCTACATGGTCTTCGGTATCGCCCTCGCCACCCGTGAGGCGTACGGCGGCGCGATCTTCTACGTCGCCCACCACATCACCGTCCAGACCACGCTCTTTCTCGTCGCCGGACTCATCGAACGCCGGGGAGGCACCAACGAACTGACCCGCATCGGGGGTCTGGCCAGGGCCGCCCCGGTGCTCGCCGTCCTCTTCTTCGTACCCGCCATGAACCTGGCCGGGATTCCACCGCTATCCGGCTTCATCGGGAAGCTCGGACTCATGCGGGCGGGTGTCGCCGACGGCGGCGTCTGGGCCTGGGCCCTCGTCATCGGATCGGCGGTGACCAGCCTGCTCACCCTGTACGTCATGGCGAAGGTCTGGAATCTGGCCTTCTGGCGGGCCGAGCCGCCGGGTCAGGCCGCATACGGCACCGTTCTGGACTCCGCCGACGACAGCGACGAGGGGGACACCGACGCGGGGCCCGACCGGATTCCCGGCACCGGCGACGAGGGTGTGCTGGCAGGTCTCCGGCAGGCCGGGCTGACCGCGGTGGCCACTCTGCGGGGACGGGCCGTCACCACCACCACGCGGCCACCGGCCGCGATGACCGCGGCCACCACGGGGGCCGTCGCGCTCGGCCTCGCTTTCACCGTGCTGGCCGGCCCGCTGACCGCCTTCACCGACCGGTCGGCCGGCGAACTCATCGAGCGGTCGCCCTATATCGACGAGGTGCTCGACCGGTGAAACATCTGATCATTTTCTCCCGCCACAACCCCGATCTGCCGCCCTTCAGCTGTGAGTTCGCCGGTGGACGCCGACGTGTGCTCGATCTGCCGCTGATCGGTTGGCTCACCCTCATCTGGGTGATGCTCTGGTCCACCCTCACCTGGGCCAACGTCGTCACCGGAGTCGTTGTCGCGGTGGCCGTCTGTCTGGCGTTCCCGCTGCCCAGAGTCGACCTCGGACTGCGGCTGCACCCCTGGGGCATCCTGCTGCTGGCCGGATATCTGCTCTACGACATGTACACCTCGGGCGTGCAGGTCACCCGGCAGATCTTCGGCGGTCGCCGGCACAGCCCCGCGGTCATCGGCGTACCGCTGCGCTGCCGAAGCGACTTGATGCTCACCGCGACCGCGGTGGCCGTCTCGAACGTGCCCGGCGGAACCATCGTCGAAGTGCGCAGGTCCACCGCCACGGTCTTCGTGCATGTGATCGACGCGGACCGTCCGGCCGCGCTCGATGCGGCCAGGCGGTCCGTCTGGCGGCTGGAGGAGCTGATGGTACGGGCCTTCGGCACCCAGGACGAGATCGACCGGGTGTCCGCACCGCCGCCGACCGCACCGCGGTCGGGTGTGCCGGACGAGCGGGGGGACACGGTATGAGCGGGCCCGAGACCGTCGACCGTGTCCTGCTGGTCGCGGCCGTCGTCGCGCTGGTCGCCGCCGGAACGCTGCTGCTCGTCCGGGTCTGGCGCGGGCCCTCCATGCTGGACCGGGCCCTGGGACTGGATGTCGTCGCCGCCCTGATCATCGCCGGGCTCGGCGTCAAGTCGGCCTTCGCCCTGGACCCCTTCTACTTCCCGGTCATGCTGGTGCTGGCTTTTCTCGGCTTCACCGGATCGGTGGGCATCGCCCGCTTCATCGCGGTACGCGACCGGCCCCTGGCCCGTCCGAAACCCACCGACGCGAAGCGGAGCCGGGATTGAACGTCTGGCTACAGGTCGCCGCCACAGCCGGAGCGCTGCTGATCCTGCTCGGCGCGCTGATCTGTCTACTCGGTGCGATCGGAATGATGCGGCTGCCGGACGTCCTGTCCCGCAGCCATGCCGCGACCAAGCCGCAGAGCCTCGGCCTGCTCCTGGTGCTGGCCGGGGTCGCGCTGCGGCTGCACAGCGGCATGGACCTCGCCACGCTCGCGCTCATCGGCTTCTTCCAACTGCTGACCAGCCCGGTGGCCGCCCACCTGGTGGCGCGGTCCGCGTACCGGACCGGCCAGGTCGAGCACCGCGGGCTGCTCGTCGACGAACTGGACGAGCAACTCACCGAGCAGGCCGCCGGCCCCGGCCGGAGCTGAGCCCTTTGCGTCACCTCACAGGAGGTGGTCGGCTTAGTACTCCAGCTGTAGATCCTGATCTCGACGGCAGGTCGGTGTGGCTGGGCAGGCGAGATGGCCAGTTGGGGTGTGGGGATCAGTGTCGTGTGGTGCGCCAGGCAGCCAGTGCCAGTTCGGCGACTTCGGTCAGTTCGGCCGCCGTCGCCCCGTCGCGGGCGCGCTGAGACATGCCCTGGATGACCGTGGCGAAGTACGCGGCCAGGGCACGGGGGTTGGCTGCATCGGATAGCTCGCCTGCCTGTTGGGCCATCCGTAGGCGGGCTTCGAAGACGGCCAGGTTCCCGTTGCGAAGGTCGCGGAGGAACGTCTCCACCTCGACGTCTTGCGGGGTGACGTTGGTGGCTGCGCTGATGGTCAGGCAGCCGGCCGGGTGGGAGGGGTCGGGGTAGATGGCCGCTGCCTCCCGCAGGATGCGGGTGAACGCAGCGTGGGCGGTGGGTTCTTGCTCCAGGGCGACGCCAACGAACGCGCCGACGGGTGAACGCCCGTAGTGCTGCACTACCTCCTTGAACAGGGACTTCTTGTCTCCGAAGGCGGCATACAAGCTGCCAGGCCTGATGCCCATCGCTTCGGTCAGCTCGCCGATGGAGGTGGCCTCGTAGCCGCGTTCCCAGAACAGCCGGGTGGCCGCGGTCAGTGCCGCGGTGCGGTCGAAGGCCCGTGGCCGTCCTCGCCTCGCGCGTGTGTCAGTCACACCCCCATTTTAGAACGTCCGCTCAAGAAGCATGCTACGTTCTTTATTGAGTAATCACTCAACAAATCGAGGAGTGGTCAACAGCGATGGGTACACGCACACTTGAGGGCAAGATCGCGCTGGTCACCGGCGGTAGCCGCGGCATAGGCCGGGCCATTGCGCGACGTCTCGGCCGCGACGGTGCCACCGTCGCCGTCGCCTACGCCCGCGACGAGGCGGCAGCGAACGAGGTCGTCGACGGCATCCGCAAGGACGACGGCCGGGCGTTCGCACTACATGCGGAGTTGGGACGACACGGTGACGCGGCCTCCCTGTGGTGTGCCTTCGACGCATACGCCGACGACTGCACGCCCGGGGGTGCCGTCGACATCATCGTCAACAACGCTGGCATCGGCCGCAGCGCCGACCTGGCGTCGCTGACCGAGGACGGCTTCGACGAGGTCTTCGCCGTGAACGTCCGCGCACCGTTCTTCATCGTGCAGCAAGGGCTGAAGCGGCTGCGCGACGGAGGGCGGATCATCAACATCTCCAGCGGCGCGGCCCGCCTCGCCCTACCAGAGATCATGGCCTATGGCGCCACCAAGGGCGCACTCGACACCTTCACCCTCAACCTCGCCAAGGAACTGGGGCCCCGAGGTATCACGGCGAACTCAGTGGCACCCGGCATCATCGACACAGACGTCAACGCAAGCTGGCTACGCGGCAATCCGGACGCCGAAGCTCACGCCGCGTCCCTGGCCGCGCTGGGCCGCGTCGGGCAGCCCGAAGACGTCGCCGACATCGTGGCCTTCCTCGCATCCGACGACGCACGCTGGGTGACCGGACGGGTGATCGACGCGACGGGCGGCTCCGGGCTGTGAACCTTCCTCCTCGGGCGGGAGCGCCCGCGGCGAATTCCCGCCCGAGGGGACCCGCTGGCGGGATGCTTTCGAGGACATGATGGGCCGCGTGGCGAGCCGGTTTGCCCGGGTCGAACCCCGGCGTCGGGCTGCGCGGTTGGTGCTCGGGTTGATGTCGGACCTGCCGCGCAAGAATTGCTGGACGATCGCCGAGTGGGCCGGAGAGGCCACCCCGCACGGGATGCAGCACCTGCTGTGCCGGTCCGCGTGGGACGCCGACGCCGTCCGTGACGATATCCGGGACTACGTGGTCGGGCACCTCCACGACGACCAGGCGGTCCTGGTGGTCGATGAGACCGGCGATGTGAAGAAGGGCACCCACACCGTGGGCGTCCAGCGTCCAGCGCCCAGTACACCGGCACCGCTGGGAGGATCGAGAACTCCCAGGTCGCGGTCTACCTCGTCTACGCCGGGACACGCGGGCACGCCGCTGTGGACCGGGAACCGCACATCCCGCGCTCGTGGACGGCCGACCGGGACCGCTGCCGGGCGGCGGGGCTGGACGAGGAGACCCCCTTCGCCACCAAACCGGAGCCGGCCGCCACGATGATCGAACGGTTCCTGGACGCCGGGCACCGCTCCAACTGGGCCACCGGGGACGAGCACCAAGTCCGCCGCTAACCCTCGCCATGCTCGCCCATGCCTTCCTCGCAGTCGTCCGCGCCGACGAGCACGCCCGGCACCCCGGCCCGGACGACCTGATCCCCCTGTCCTGCAACGAGATCCAGCGTCTGTTCAACGCGCTGGTCGTCCGGCCCCTGACCAACGTGGCCCACCCTCTCGACTGGTCCGAGTGGAGACGCCGCCACCAGGCCCGATCACGTACCAGCCACTACCAACGACAAGCCGCAACTCAGAGATGATGCTGGACAAGGTCCGGCTGCTCGAAGTTCGCGGATGATGCCGTGGATGAAGTCACGGGAAGCGTGTGGTGAGAGACACGCTTCCTCCATCCACCGCAAGTGGGCTCGGCACTTGGCGAGTTGCGCTTCGGCTGCACGAACTCCGGTCCGTGCGCCGGGTCGAGCTGCACGGCATCGAGTCGCGGCACGGTCCCTTGCGAGTAGAGCAGGGCCTGTCCCGCACCGGGGAAACTGCCGCGTTCGACGGGTACGACGCGGAGAGTGATGTTGTCTCTTTCGCTCGCGCTCAGCAATGCGCGGACCCGGGTTCGTAGCGAACCGCCGGGGCCGGGTCCGGCGGGCTGTGGGGCTGTCTGACCCGGTATCGCGGTCGTGCCCGTCGGAGACGGGTCCTGGGGTGAGGCCGGGCCGTAAACCCGGGGCGTGGATGCTGATAGCGTCCGCGCTGATCAAGCCAATTCGGGTCTCTCATCGAAAGGTTGGAGCAGCATGACGGGTTCCGCCGCCCATGACTCCGCCGATGTCGCTGCGGTCGCCCGTGACCTCGCCGAGTCCGAGGCGCTGTTCGCGCGCCCGAGGGTGGAGCCGGACGTCACCGCGGCCTACGGGGAGCACCCGGATCAGGTGGTCGACTTCTACGCGCCGCGCGGTGGACTCGAAGGTGTGCCGCTGGTGGTCGTGCTGCACGGCGGGGCCTGGCGCGCGCCGTACGACCGGCGGCATCTGACGCCGTTCGCCGGCTTCCTCGCCCGGCGCGGGTTCGCCGTGGCCAATGTGGAGTACCGGCGGGGGAACGAGGGCGAGGCCGGCGGCTCCGGGGCCGGGCCCGTCGCCGGCCGGTGGCCCGAGACGTTCGACGACATCGCCACCGTCATGGACGCGCTGCCCGCGCTCGTCGCCGACGCCCTGCCGCAGGCCGACCCGCGCAGGATCGTGGTCACCGGGCACTCCGCCGGTGGCCATCTCGCGCTGTGGGCCACGGCGCGGCATGTGCTGCCCGTGGGGTCGCCATGGCGGCTGGACGCGCCGCCGCGGCTGCGCGGTGTCGTCGCGATCGCGCCCATCGCGGACTTCACCACCGCCGTCGAGCTGGGCGTCTGTGGCGGGGCCGTCGTGCAACTCCTCGGCGGGGAGAGCGAGTTGAAGGCGCGCGGGGACAGCGCGGACCCGTCGGCACTGCTGCCCACGGGGATCGCCACCGCCGTCGTACAGGGCCGGAACGACATCGTCGTGCCGCAGGCCGTCGCCGAGGCGTATGCCGACGCCGCCGCCAGGGCCGGGGAGATGGTGGGCATCACGCTGCTGGAGGACGTCGGGCACTACGCGCCGGTCGACCCCGGGGCGGATGCCTGCGCGGTCGTGGCCGAGGAACTGGCGCAGCTCGCGTACTGACGGCGCGGGGTCCGGCGGTCCGGCGCGGAAGCCGGCAGGCCGCCAACTTGCGGACCCGCCAACTTGCGGACCGAAGCTGACCGCAAGCCCTCCTACCTTCGGAGCATGACCAACGACGCGAACGCGAACGTGAACCTCGTGACAGGCGCGACCGGCACCGTGGGCCGCCAGGCGGTCCTCGAACTGCTCGGCCGCGGCCACTCCGTACGGGCCCTGACCCGTGACCCGGCCAAGGCCGACTTCCCCGACGGCGTCGAGGTCGTACGCGGTGACCTCGCCGATCCGGCCTCGCTCGTCCCCGCCCTCGACGGTGTCACCGGACTGCACCTGATCACCTTCGACGGCGGCCTCTTCGCGCCGCTGGAGACGGGTCCCGAGATCGTCGGGCTGGCGGCCGAGGCCGGGGTGCGGCGGATCACCGTGCTCAACGGCGGCGGCGACACGCCCCTCCAGGACGCCGTCCAGGCGGGCGGGATCCCCTGGACCGTGCTCATGCCCGTCGAGTTCATGGCCAACGCGCTGGAGTGGGCGGAGGGGATCCGCGCCGACGACACCGTGCGTGAGCCGTTCGTCGGTCGGCTGAGCGCCATGGTCCACGAGGGCGACATCGGCGCCGTCGCCGCCGTGGCGCTCTCCGAGGACGGACACGGCGGCAAGTCGTACCTGATCACCGGGCCCGAGGCGCTGACGATCCAGGACAAGGCGGACATCCTGGCCGGGGCGCGTGGCCGGAAGATCGAGGTGGTCGAGCTGTCCGAGGCCCAGGCCGTCGAGCAGTGGCGGGCGGCCGGGCAGCCCGCGGAGGTGATCGGATTCCTGCTGGAGGTGTACGGGAACACGCCCCCCGAGGGCCGGACCCCGATCGACACGGTGGCGCAGGTCACGGGGCGGCCCGCGCGCACGTTCGCGCAGTGGGCGGCCGAGCACGCGGACGCGTTCCGTCCGCGGTCGTAGAAGTCGCTCACCGGGGGTTGGCGGGCGCCCGCGCATAGCTCTCGCGGGTGTCCTCGTAGTACCTGGGAGGGACGGGGAAGGATCCATATCACTGGTGACGACCGGTGCCCGTTGCTCCCCTTACCTTTGGAAACGTGACCAATACACAGACGACGACGGCGAAGGCCGCGACCGGGAAAACCCGGAGCCCCGAGTTCCGCCTGGCCGACGGCCTGCTCAGAGGCCTGCGCCAGGACCTCTTCCACGACGCCTTCGCCTACCGGCCGCTGCCGCGCATGGCGACGGACGGAGTCATCACGCGTCGGCTGCCGGGGGCGATACGGGAGTACGCGGGGTGGTTCCCGCACTTCGCGATCGTCGCCTGCGCCCTGTTCGCGCTGCTCATCGGGATCGGCAACGGATCGGGTACGGACCTGCTCGCGGTGGCGCCGGTCCTGCTGGTTCTCGTCAGGCCCGTCGCGGCCTGGTGGCTGGCCCTCGCGGTCACCGCGGTCACCGGCATGAGCGGTTCGTACTACTCGGACTGGCCTTGGACACCCTCCGCCTTCGCCTCGTATCTGACCGTCATGACGATCGTCGCGATACGGACGACGCCGCGCACCGCGGGCTGGATGTGGGTGCTGACCCTCGGGTACTCGCTGTTCGTCGGGACCCTGTTCGGCGGCGGCCTCGGATACGGCTCGGCCAGCGCGCCCATGCTCTTCGTCTCGGCGCTCATCCTGTTGACGGTTGCCGCGATACACATCCGCCGTGACGCCAGGAACGAGGTCGCGGTGCAGCGCAGCGTCAACGCGGTGGAGCGCGGCCGGCGCACGCTGCTCGAAGAGCGCACCACCATCGCCCGAGAGCTGCACGACGTCGTCGCGCACCACATGTCGGTCGTCGCCATCCAGGCGGAGGCGGCGCCCTACCGCGTCGAGAATCCACCGCCCGAGCTGGAGAAGGCCTTCGCCACCATCAGGGAGAACGCGGTGGCCGCGCTGACCGAGCTGCGCCGTGTCCTCGGAGTCGTACGGGCCGAGGACTACGACGCCCCCGACGCCCCGCAGCCGACTCTCGCGGATCTCGAAGGGCTGCTGTCCAACGTCCGTGAGGCAGGGCTGACCGTGGAGCAGACGGTCACCGGAGCGGTACGGGAGCTGCCGCAGGGCGTCGAGCTGTCGGCGTACCGGATCATCCAGGAAGCACTCAGCAACGCCCTGCGGCACGCGCCGGGTGCGACGGCGAAGGTGGAGGTCTCCTACGTGCTCGGCGGGCTCGGCCTGCGGATAGTCAACACACCGCCGCAGGGGCTGGTGAAGCCCTCGCCGGGTGCCGGGCACGGCATCACGGGGATGCGGGAGCGGGTGAGCATGCTGAACGGTGAGATGACGGCGAGGCTGCTGCCGGACGGCGGCTACGAGGTCGCGGCGTACATACCGGTCGCCGTTCAGGACGAGGACGAGCCCGAGGACATGGCTCCGGGGACCGACGGGAAGGCGTCATGACGATCCGCGTACTGATCGTCGACGACCAGGTGATGGTCCGTGAGGGCTTCTCGGTCCTGCTGAACGCGATGCCGGACATCGAGGTCGTCGGCGAGGCGGTGAACGGCCGCGAGGCCGTCACCCAGGTCGCGGCCCTCGGCCCCGACGTGGTCCTGATGGACATCCGGATGCCGGAGCTGAACGGCATCGAGGCGACACGGGAGATCGTGGCGGCGGACGCCGATGCGAAGGTCCTCGTGCTGACGACGTTCGACCTGGACGAGTACGTGTACCAGGCGCTGCGGGCGGGGGCCTCCGGCTTCCTGCTGAAGGACGCGTCGGCACGCCAACTGGCCGACGGGGTCAGGGTGGTGGCGTCCGGCGAGGCGCTGCTCGCGCCCACCGTGACACGCCGGCTGATCACGGAGTTCTCCAAGCTGGCGGAGTCCCCGCGCCCACCGGCGCTGGCACAGATGGGGGAGCTGACGGAGCGGGAGACCGAGGTCCTGGTCCTGATCGCGCAGGGACTGTCCAACGCGGAGATCGCGGCGCATCTGGTCGTCGCCGAGTCCACGATCAAGACGCATGTGAGCCGCATCCTGGTGAAGCTGGGGCTGCGGGACCGCACACAGGCGGCGGTGTTCGCGTACGAGGCGAGGCTCGTCACTCCGGGGTGACCACTTGTCCGTACCTCCCGGTCCCGCCGGCAGCGGACTCGACACCGAGATTCTCCGGGACTGGTCAGGTGGCGGACGGACAGGACCTCGGTCCGTCGGGCCGTGCTCCGTGAGTCGGGGGCGCGGGTCAGTAGCGTGCGGGTATGGCAGTCTCCTCCGATTCCTCCCGCGGCCCGTCCACTCCCGCCGTGTCCTTCGACCCCTGGTCGCCCGGCTTCGTCGCCGATCCGTACCCGGCCTACTCGGAGCTGCGCGACCGCGGGCGGCTCCACTACTTCGAGCCGTCGCGGCAGTGGCTGGTCCCCCACCACGCCGACGTGTCGGCCCTGCTGCGGGACCGGCGGCTGGGGCGGACGTATCTGCACCGCTTCACGCACGAGGAGTTCGGCCGTACGCCCACGCCGGAGGCGCACGAACCGTTCCACATTCTCAACGGCAACGGCCTGCTCGACCTGGAGGCACCGGACCACACCAGGATCCGGCGCCTGGTGTCGAAGGCGTTCACACCGCGCAGGATCGAGGTGCTCGCCCCGACCGTCGGGCGGCTCGCCGCCGAGCTGGTGGGCGGGCTGTGCGAGGCGGGCGGAGGGGATCTGCTCGCCGAGGTGGCGGAGCCGCTGCCGGTGGCCGTCATCGCCGAGATGCTCGGTATCCCGGTGGCGGACCGGGCGCTGCTGCGGCCCTGGTCGGCCGACATGTGCGCGATGTACGAGCTGAACCCGACGGAGGAGGTGGCGCGGCGGGCGGTCCGGTCGTCACTCGAATTCACCGGCTATCTGCGGGATTTGATCGCCGACCGGCGGGCCGCGCCCGGTGCCGATCTGCTCTCCGCGCTGATCGCGGCGCAGGACGCGGGTGACCGTCTGAGTGAGCAGGAGATGATCTCGACCTGTGCGCTCCTGCTCAACGCGGGCCACGAGGCGACGGTCAACACCACCGTCAACGGATGGTGGACCCTCTTCCGGCATCCCGAGCAGCTGGCGGCGCTGCGGTCCGGTGAGGCGCCGCTGGCCACAGCTGTGGAGGAGCTGCTGCGGTACGACACACCGCTCCAGATGTTCGAGCGGTGGGTGCTCGACGACATCGAGATCGACGGCATCCTCGTGCCGCGCGGCGCCGAGCTCGCGCTCCTCTTCGGCTCCGCCAACCGCGACCCGTCGCGCTTCGACCGCCCGGACACCCTCGATCTCACCCGCGCCGACAATCCCCATCTGACGTTCGGCGCGGGGATCCACTACTGCCTGGGCGCGGCGCTGGGGCGGCTCGAACTGAGCGCGTCGTTCGGTGAGTTGCTGCGCCGGGCGCCGTCACTGCGGCTCGTCGCCGAGCCGCAGTGGAAGCCGGGCTATGTGATCCGGGGGGTGCGGGAGCTGCTGGTGGAGGTGTGACGCCCCCTGTGGGGCGTCACACCCCCGGCCGTCGGACTCCGGCCCGTCAGGCCCCGGCCGTCACTTGGTTTCCAGGTCCCGGCGGCGGAAGCCCGCGAGGCCCAGCGCGATCAGCCCGGCCGCGAGGGCGGTCAGGACAAGCACGGGCGTCCAGCTCATCCCGGCGGCCGGCAGCTGGGGTACGTGCCCGAAGGGGGACAGGTTGTTCATCCAGCCGGGGAACTGGAGGATCGACCCGAGATACCCGACCAGGAACGCGTAGACGGGCACGATCCAGGCCGCCGTTCCGGCCCGGGGGAACCAGCCGAAGAGCGTCACGGCCACGCCGACGGTGACCCACAGCGCGGGCGCGTACGCCAGGGCGGCGCCGACGAGTTCGAGGACGAGGCCGCCGTCCCCGACCGACGCGGCGCCCGAGACGCCGAAGCCCAGCCCGGCCACGAGCAGCAGCGCCGTACCGCCGGCGAGCGCGACGGCCACATGGCTGCCCACCCAGCGGTCACGGGAGAGGCCGGTGGCCAGCAGCGGTTCGGCACGGCCCGCACTCTCCTCGGCGCGCGGACGCAGCGTGGCCATCACCACGTACACGGCGGCCACGACGGCGATGACGACCATGACCATCGAGGCGAACGACTCGGCGAGGGACGCGCCGCCGATCTTCTCCAGCGCCTCCTGGATCTGCTCGATGTCCTTCACCATGTCGGCGGCCTCGCCGAGGATGGAGCCGTACATCACGCCCATCAGGAACAGTCCCGCGCCGAAGCCCAGCAGCGTCCCCCGGTGCAGCCGCAGCGCGAAGCCGAGTGGCCGGGTGAGCGCGTCGGAGGCCGTACGCCTGCCGAGCCGGGCGGAGCGCAGTCCGGCGCCGACGTCGCGCCGGGTGCTCAGTGCGAAGCCGGTGGCGGCGGTCAGCGCGGCGAGTGCCAGACAGAGCAGCAGCGGCCACCAGCGGTTGTCGACGAAGACGTACGTGCGCTGGCCCCAGCCGATCGGCGACAGCCAGGACAGCGCGTCGTTGCCCACGTCGCCCGAGGCGCGCAGTACGTAGGCGACGCCGATGACGGCGAGCGCCATGCCGGAGGCGCCGCGTGTGTGGGCGGTGATCTGCACGGTGATCGCCGCGACGCCCGCGAAGACGAGACCGATGGCGGCGAGCGTGAGCCCGTACAGCAGCGCCTCGCCGGTGGCGATCCCGTCGATGCCCGCCGACAGGACGCTCAGTGTCAGCAGCGCGGCGAGTGCGAGGTTGGCGACGGCGGCGACGACCAGCGCGGACGCGAGCTGCGCGTGATGTCCGACGACGGTGGAGCGCACCAGCTCGGCGCGGCCGGTCTCCTCCTCGTCGCGGGTGTGCCTGGTGACGATCAGGACGCTCATCAGACCGACCAGGACGGCCATGAAGCCGATCAGCTGGTGGCCCGTCATCGAGCCGATGTTGTAGTCGGTGAGGTAGTGGCGCGGCCCGGTCATGGCGAGCGCGGCGGGGCTGTCCATGGAGCTGACGGCCGTGGCGCGTTCCTCGGCGGTGGAGTACAGCGTCTTGAACTCGGTCACCGTGGACATCGTGCCGAGGGTGAGGGCGACCACCCAGACGGGGATACGGACGCGGTCCCGGCGCAGACCGAAGCGGATCAGGGTCCCGGTGCCGGCGAGGGCGCCGGCCCCGGTCCCGGCGGGCGCGGAGGCGCGGCCGGCGGCGGGTGCCGTGACGGTGGTCATCGGGCAGCCCCGTTGCCGCCCGCGCCGGCCGCCAGCTCGTCGCCGTAGTGCCGCAGCATCAGCTCTTCGAGGGTCGGCGGGTGGCTGGTCAGGCTGCGGATGCCGAACTCGCCGAGCCGGTGGATCGCGGCGTCCAGGTGCGCGCCGTCGACGGCGAAGTGCACCCTGCGCTCTGTCACCCGCACCGCGTGGACCCCGGCCATCGCGTCGAGTCCGGTGACCGCCCGCTCGGTCTCGGCCTCGACGGTCGTACGGGTCAGGTGCCGCATCTCGGAGAGTGTGCCGGACTGCACGTTGCGGCCCTTGCGGATGATGCTGACGCGGTCACAGAGCTTCTCGACCTGGGCCAGGATGTGGCTGGAGAGGAGCACCGTCTTGCCGGCCGCCTTCGCCTGGAGGATGACGTCCTGGAAGACGACCTCCATGAGCGGGTCGAGACCGGCCGTCGGCTCGTCCAGGAGCAGCAGTTCGGCGTCGGACGCGAGCGCGGCGACGATGGCGACCTTCTGCCGGTTTCCCTTGGAGTAGGCCCGGCCCTTCTTGGTGGGGTCCAGGTCGAACCGTTCGATCAGCTCGTCCCTGCGCTGCCGGTCCAGACCGCCGCGCAGCCTGGAGAGCAGGTCGATGGCCTCCCCGCCGGTGAGGTTGGGCCACAGCTCGACATCTCCGGGCACGTAGGCGAGCCGGCGGTGCAGGGCGACGGCGTCCTTCCACGGGTCCTTGCCGAGGAGCTGGGTGGCGCCCGAGTCGGCGCGCAGCAGCCCGAGCAGGACGCGGATGGTGGTGGACTTTCCGGCGCCGTTGGGGCCGAGGAAGCCGTGGACCTCACCGGAGTCGACGGCGAGGTCGAGGCCGTCCAGTGCGTGCGTCCGGCCGAACGACTTGTGCAGTCCGGCCACGGTGATTGCCTTCTTCATGCTTTGGAAATTACACTGACTTCAGAAGCTTGTGAAGTTAAGGACCCGTATAAATGGGCTCGATAGACTTGATCCAGGCGCCCACGGCACCGAGGACGCCGTGGGCACGGAGACAGGAACCGAGGTCAGTGCATGGGTGAGCGGCGGCGGGAGGAAGGCCGTGCCGGAGACCACGACCACGGTGCCGGGGAAGCGACCCGTGCCCGGGAGGCCCACGGCTCCGCGGAAGAGGACGAGGCCGCCGTCTCACAGTTCGTCGAACGCTTCGCGGCCCAGCTCGTCGAGGCGGGTATGACCCGCATGCCGGCCAGGGTCTTCGCCGCGCTTCTCTCCTCCGAGCGGGGCGTCCTGAGTTCCGCCGAACTCGGCGAGCAGCTGAAGGTCAGCCCGGCGGCCGTCTCCGGCGCGATCCGCTATCTCGCCCAGGTCAACATGGTCACCAGGGAGCGCGAACCGGGCTCACGGCGCGAGCGTTACCGGGTCCAGGGCAACCAGTGGTACCAGACGCTGACCAACCGCGACTCCATGCTCAGGCGCTGGCAGTCCACCCTGCGGGAGGGCGTCGACCACTTCGGGATCGACACCCCGCAGGGGCAGCGGATCAACGAGACGATGGAGTTCTTCATCTTCCTGGAGTCGGAGCTCGGATCGCTGATGGACCGCTGGACGGAGCACCGGGCGGAGCAACTCGGCCGATGACGGACCCGGCGGGGGCTGTTCAGTTTCCGGACGGGCCCAGCCCCGCCGGCAGCGTCAGCCCCCACGCCCCCGCCCGCAGCGTCCAGGTCCGCGTCCGCACCGGCCCCGTCACCGCCGCGTCCGCCCGGTAGCGGAAGTCCGCGCCCGAGACCGTCACCGACAGCGCGCTGGCCGTGATCGGCTCGGCCGAGGAGCGCGTACGGATCACGACCTCCGCCCGGCCGCCGCGCGAGCGCACCGTCACGGTCTCGACCGGCTCGTCCAGATCGCTCAGCACCACACCGTCCGCCTCCACCCGCAGGCGGTGCGTGTGGACGGCGAGCACCTGCGGCACCGGCTTGACCAGCGTCCGGACCAGGGACCGGCAGGTGTCCCACACGGACGAGCCGCCCGGCCCGCCCGGACCACCACCGCGCCCCGGCTGCCCGTCCGCTCCCGGTGGCGCCGGGATCCGCAGATCCCCCAGCACCACACCGTCGCTGTCGTCGACGAGCAGGTCCAGCCGCCGTACGACCCCGTCGAGCACCGCACGCGCCGCGGCGACCGCGCCCGTGGGCACGCCGAGCGAGTGCGCCAGGTCGACCGAGACCCCGACCGGCACCAGCGACAGCGCGCCCGCGGACAGGTCGCGCTCCCGGTGCAGCAGGGCGACCGTCCGCAGCAGGGCGTGGTCGTCACCGACCACCACCGGCCGCCGCGAGCCTCTGCGGGCCAGCACCCGCGCGAATTCGGCCGGCCCGTCGGGCAGACAGAATTTCGCGGTCGCGCCCGCGCTCAACACATCTTTCGCGATCCGGACTGATTCGCCGTCGGTCCGGCGGGCGACCGGGTCGATGACCACCAGAAGCTGCTGCGCACCGTTCTCGTCGGGCTCTGGAGCCGACACCTCGGTCCTTCCTCGGGTAGCATCTTTGTGCAAGAGCCCCTTGCGCTATTGCGCCAGGGGCTTGGTCTATTCCGGGGCAACCGGTTCGACGGCTCAGGCTTCGTCGTACAGCGACGGACGGTTCTCGTGCGAGATGTCGCACGTCCGCGTCCGGCGAATGTACGTCCCCTGACCTTGGACATGCCCCGCCCGGAAGGGGTGTACGCCTGTGCCCGCACTTGTGCTGCTCGGTGCTCAGTGGGGTGACGAAGGCAAGGGAAAGGCCACCGACCTGCTCGGTGGATCCGTGGACTATGTGGTGCGCTACCAGGGTGGCAACAACGCCGGCCACACGGTCGTCGTCGGCGACCAGAAATACGCGCTGCATCTCCTCCCTTCCGGAATCCTCTCGCCCGAATGCACGCCGGTGATCGGCAACGGCGTTGTCATCGACCCGGCCGTCCTGCTCTCCGAGCTGAGTGGGCTCAACGACCGCGGCGTTGACACGTCGAAGCTTCTGATCAGCGGAAACGCGCATCTGATCACTTCGTACCACACCACGATGGACAAGGTGACGGAACGGTTCCTCGGTTCCCGGAAGATCGGCACGACGGGCCGTGGCATCGGCCCGACGTACGCCGACAAGATCAACCGGGTCGGTATCCGCGTCCAGGACCTCTACGACGAGTCGATCCTGATCCAGAAGGTCGACGCGGCGCTGGACTTCAAGAACCAGATCCTCGCCAAGCTCTACAACCGCCGTGCCATAGAGGCCGGGAAGATCGTGGAGGAGCTGCTGGTCTACGCGGACAAGCTGCGTCCGTACGTCAGCGACACGACGCTCGTCCTCAACGACGCGATCGACGCCGGAAAGGTCGTGCTCTTCGAGGGCGGCCAGGGCACCCTCCTGGACGTCGACCACGGCACGTACCCCTTCGTGACCTCGTCGAACCCGACGGCGGGCGGCGCCTGTACGGGCGCCGGTGTCGGCCCCACGAAGATCAGCCGGGTCATCGGCATCCTCAAGGCGTACACGACACGCGTCGGCGCGGGCCCCTTCCCGACGGAGCTGCTCGACGAGGACGGCGAGGCACTGCGCCGCATCGGCGGTGAGCGGGGCGTCACCACGGGCCGCGACCGCCGCTGCGGCTGGTTCGACGCGGTGATCTCCCGCTACGCGACGCGGGTCAACGGCCTGACGGACTTCTTCCTCACCAAGCTGGACGTGCTCACGGGCTGGGAGCGGATCCCGGTCTGTGTCGCGTACGAGATCGACGGCAGGCGCGTCGAGGAACTCCCGTACAGCCAGAGCGACTTCCACCACGCGAAGCCGGTCTACGAGTACCTGCCGGGCTGGAGCGAGGACATCAGCAGGGCGAAGACGTTCGACGACCTGCCGAAGAACGCGCAGGACTACGTGAAGGCGCTGGAGGAGATGTCCGGTGCCCCGATCTCCGCGATCGGCGTGGGTCCGGGCCGTACGGAGACGATCCAGATCAACTCCTTCCTGTAGGAGACGGGTTCGACCGCGGCTGCGAGGTGCGCGGCTCGGCAGCGACACAGCTCCGCCCCGGTGGCCGTCACGGCCACCGGGGCGGAACCGCGTCCGGCCTGTGCGGGCCCGTCAGCCGGCGCGGCGACAGGTCACCGGTTCGTCCTCCTCGTCTTTGCGCAGCGCCACTCTCAAGAAGGCGGACGTGTATCAGACCGCCCTGCCCGTCGGGCCCGGCCGCGACGGCACGGTCCTCGTCCCGGCGGGAGGGAACGCGATCGACCCCGAGGGACTCGACGCGGTCGACATGGAGACGGGCGACCGCCGCTGGACGACGCAGGAGTGGGCGGAGAGCAGCCTCGCGGTGGTGGCGGACGACCGGGTCCTGATCGCGGGCGCCGACGACATGCGCAGTCTCTCGCTGGCCGACGGCAAGGAGACGGCGGGCCGGCGCAGCTTCGAGGGCTGGCCCGAGGACGAGGCGCCCAAGGCGATGCTGGTCTCGGGCGGGGTGGTGTTCCTGGCCTTCCCGGACGGGACGGTGCTGACGGCGCACGTCCCCTGATGCGCGCCGCGCTCCCCCATTCCTCCGCGCGAATTCTCAAGGCGCGGCAGTGCGAGCGTGGCGTCCGCCGTGTCCCGGTCGTCGTCGAACAGCCAGGGGCGTACGTCGCGACGCCATTCGGGGACGGATGTTCACGAGTCGCTCCCCGGCGGGCATTTGCTGTTGAGGGGGAGCCGTGTCGAGCAGTCCGGCGACGTGTCGCCGGGGCGTCGGGCGGTGGCCCGCTCGCGTCGGTGGCCGGTCCCAAGTGCCGTCCGTGGCCTGTCCAATGTTCCCGATCTTCGCAAGAGCGGCACATGGGGTCCGCACCGCCTCCCGGAGAGGTCGCTATGTTGTTCGCGCTCGATCCCGAGTGCGAAATCCGACAGGTCGTCGGTCCAACGACGGCGCCGTCAGCACAGAAAGATCGCGGATGGACTACTGCTCTACGTGCCGCCGGACTCTCAACGGGGTCTTCGTATGCCCCGGTTGTGGTGCCTATTCCCCCGACGTCGCTCCCGCCGGCTCACACGTCCACCACACTCCGTCGACCGTCGCGGTGATGGCGGAGATATCCCATACGCGCGAGTTCGACGCGTTCCCGGGGTTCCCGGAGCCCGAGGCCGACGTACCGGTCGGCCCCTCCGCCCCCTCGGCGACCGGCCCCTCCGCCCCCTCGGCGACCGGCCGCGCCGCCCGTCGGCGCCGACTGGCGGACTGGAAGAAGCAGCGGCGCCGGGCCGTGGTCGCCTCGACCGTCGCGCTCGTCGGCGGTGGGCTGACCCTCGCCTTCATGCCGTCCTCGCGCCCCTCCGTCGCCCAGGCCCACGCGTCCACACCGGATCCGTCGACGGCCCCGACGCTGCCGTCGGTGGGTGGCGCCGACTCCGCCACGGAGAAGCAGCGGCCCCGTACCGGTGACATCGGCACCTCCGACAGCGGCACCCGCCCGTCCGGTTCCGCCAACGAGCCGGGCAGCGCGACCTCGACCACCCCCGTGGACGCCCCGGCGAAGCGCAAGACCTCGCCGCAGACCGCCACCGGCGACGCCGGACCCACCGCGGTCCCGGAGCCGCAGTCCCCGAGCACGGCGCCCGCGGTCCCGGACGACCCGCCGCCGCCCGCGGCCGAGCAGCCGACTCCCCAGCCCGACCAGCCCACTTCACCGGCCCAGCCGCCCCCGCCGCCGCCCCCGACCGCGGAGCCGCCGCAGGACGACTCGTCGGAACTCTGCGTGCTGGTGATCTGCCTGGGCCTGAACGGCAACAAGTAACCGTACGAGACAGGGCCGCCCGCCGGGACGCGGGCGGCCTTTTTTTGTGCTCGGCGCGACGAGCGGTGGCGGTCGACGGGCAGTTGCGGTGGCGACGGGCAGCCGGCGGAGCCGTGCCGCCCCGGCCCTACCTCGCTCGGTACGCCCGGAGGAAGGTTCGCACTCCCTCGACCACCAGGGGCCGGACACGGGTGTCCTCCGTGGCGTTCGCGGAGCCGAGCCTGTCCAGCGCGACGCCGAACGTCAGCGCGATGAACTGGTCGGCCGCGAGCCGTGGGTCGGGTACGTCGAGCAGCCCCGCCCCGCCGAAGGCGGCGAACCGCTCGGCCAGCGCCTCGTCGGGGGTGTCGGCCATCGAGTTGTAGCCCCGGTGCGGCAGATGGCCGGACTCCGCGCGGACCAGCCGTTGCAGCGTCGCGTACTCCGCCGAGCCGAGCATGTCGGTCGCGATGCGCATCGAGAACGCGATCAGCGCGTCCTCCAGTCCGGCGGCCTCGGTGAGATCCGTGAGGGTGTCCTCCAGCGTCCGCCGCACCGTGCTGATCATTGACTCCCCGACGGCGTCGACGACCGCTTGCAGCAGCGTCTGCTTGTCGCCGAAGTAGTCGTAGACCGTCCGCTTGGACACCCCGGCCCGAGCGGCGACCGCGTCCACGCTGGAGCGGTCGAAGCCATCGGCAAGGAACAGTTCGCGGGCCGCCGTGAGGATGGCGGCCCGCTTCTGTGCGGACCCCTCGCGCAGCGTCTTCGTGGTCGGCATGAACTCATCCTAGCGTCCTACACTGCACGGTGTAGTGTAGTTTCGGTCGCGACGTTGACCCGTGCTCGTCCGGCAATGACGGAAGGACATCCATGACCGCGACTCAGGCTCCACCGGTCCGCATCGGGAAGGCCGCTGTCCGGGCCCTCGGCATGCTGGCACTCGCCACCGGTGCCTTGGAGTCGGTGGTGACGCCGACGCTCCCGCTCCTGCAACGAGAACTGCGCATGAGCCCCGCCGAAGGGGCGTTACTCAGCATCGTGCTGCTCATCACCGGCGCGCTCATCACACCGGTGGCGGGCAAGTTCGGTGACCGCTACGGCGGAAAACGGGTCCTGATCCGGCTGATGGCGGTGGTGTGCGCCGGCGGGCTGGTGTCCGCCGTGGCGCCGAATCTGCCCGTGCTGCTGCTCGGCCAGATACTCCAGGGAGCGATGGTGGGCGCGCTGCCCCTGTCGTTCATCCTCGTGCGCGAACACCTCCCCGCGGGAGAGGCGAAGGTGGCCATCGGGGTGGTCAGCGGGTTGTTCGTCGGGGGCGGGATGGCGGGAACGCTGTCGGCCGGGCCGGTGGCGGAAGGGCTCTCCCGGCACTGGATGTTCGCGCTGCCGACACTCGCGGTCATCGGCTCCACCGTGCTGGTGAACAGGCTGATGCCCCAGGATCCGCCCGGCCGTTCGGACGACTCCGGCATCGACTGGCCCGGCCTGGTCCTCCTGAGCGGGACGCTGATCACGCTCATGCTCGTCCTCGCGACGGCGCCCGACCTCGTCTCCCAGCCCCTCGTACTCGGCGCCCTCATCCTGGTCCTGGCCGCCTTCGTGGCCGGATGGACAGCCGTTGAGCGCCGTGCGGCCTCACCGATGGTCGATCTGCGCATGCTGGCACGGCCCGCCGTGTGGAAGTCGTGCGTGCTGACATTCGTGATCTGCGTCGGTACGTCGGTGCCCGTCTACCTCGTCCCGCAGCTCCTCGCGGTGTCCTCCGACGCGTACGGGTTCGGGGCCAGTGCCACCGAGATAGGCTTCTTCCTGCTGCCCGGCGCCGTCGCCGCGGCGCTGGCCGGACCGATCGCCGGGATCGGAGCACGGCGTTTCGGCTCGCGTGCCGTCGTCACCGCAGGGGCCGTCATCATGGTCGGCGCCCTGATCGCCCTGGCGGCCGTGCACACCGAGGTCTGGCACCTGGTCATCGGCAAGATGCTGGTCGCGCTCGCCAACGGCCTGTGCGTCACCGCGATGGTCACGAGCACCGCCACATCCGTCGACCAGGGCGACACCGGCATCGCCACCAGTCTGGTCCTGGTGACCCGGGTGCTCGGCTTCGCCGTGGGCGTCCAGGTCAGTGGCGCGATCCTCACCGCCGCGACCCCGGCCGGATCGGACGTCCCCGCCGAATCCGCCTTCGTCACCGGCTTCCTCATAGCCGCCGTCGTCACGGCGCTGTCCCTGCTCGTCGCCCGCACCATGAACAAGGGAGTCAAGGAATGACCCGCACCCATCAGTTGAGGAATCAGCCGAGGAACGCCCTTACCACGCCGGGACGCACGGCCCTGATATCCGGGGCCGGCATCGCGGGCCCCGCCCTCGCGTACTGGCTGAACCGCCACGGATTCGCGGTCACGGTGGTCGAGAAGGCGGGCGCGCTCCGCGACGGCGGCTACCCGATCGACATACGCGGCACGGCACTTGAGGTCGTACGGAGGATGGGAATCCTGCCACGGCTGCGGGAGGCGCACATCGACCTGCGCCGGCTGACCTTCCTCGACGGGGACGGCGGCGAGGTGGCCTCGGTCGACCCGCACACACTCACGGGCGGTGTCGCGGGAGCGGACGTCGAGATACGGCGCGGGGACCTGACGGACGCCCTCTACGCGGCGGTCCGTGACGACGTGGAGTTCCTGTTCAACGACTCCGTCGCCGCCCTCGACCAGTCCGGCCACGCGGTCGACGTCACCTTCCGCGGGGGCGCCACGCGTACGTTCGACATGGTGTTCGGCGCGGACGGTCCGCACTCACGTACCCGCGAGTTCGTGTTCGGCCCCGAGGAGCGGTTCCACCGGTATCTCGGCTACTGCTTCGCCGGGTTCACCATGCGCAACACCTTCGGCCTGTCCCACGAGACCGTGCTGTGGAACACCCCGGGCAGAGCCGCGGCGCTCTACGCCGTGGGGGAGAACGACGACGTGCACGCCTTCCTGAACTTCGCCCGCCCGGAGCAGCCGTTCGACGCGTTCCGGAACCCGCAATCCCAACGGGACCTGGTCGCCAAGGTCTTCGCCGACGCGCGATGGGAGGTCCCGGGCATGCTCGCCGCCATGGACGACGCGGACGACCTGTTCTTCGACGCCGTCAGCCAGATCCGCATGCCCCGCTGGTCCAGCGGGAGGGTCGCGCTGGTGGGCGACGCCGCGTACGCGCCCTCGTTCCTCACCGGGCAGGGATCGAGCCTCGCGCTCGTCGGCGCGTACATGCTGGCCGCCTCGCTGGCCGACGGGGACCACGTCGCGGGCTTCGCCGCCTACGAACGCGACACCCGTGACTTCGTGACCCTGAACCAGGACCAGGTCGGCGAGGGCGACGCCACGCTCTTCCCCACCACCGCTCGGGCCCTGGAGCAGCGCAACGACATGCTGCGCGGACTCGGCGGCGCCATGCCCGCCGCAGCGGGACGACCGGCCCACTCGGCGCTCGCCCTGCCCCCTATCCGGCCCAGGTGAGGAACGTCTTCCAGGCTGTCGGGGCGACCGCGAAGGTGGGGCCTTCGTGGACCTTCGAGTCGCGGACGTGGATGGCGTGGGGGCAGGTGGCGACCTCTACGCACTCGCCGCCGCTCGGGTTGCTGTAGCTCGACTTGCGCCAGTCGAAGGCGATCTCTACGCAGTCGCCGCCGCTTGGGTTGCTGTAGCTCGACTTGAACCACCGCAGGGTGCTTGTCATTCCAGTTCTCCCGCCAACCGCTCGATGAGGCCCAGCGATTCGCGAGGACCCAGGGCCTGTGATCGGATCTTCGCATAGCGCTGGGTGTAGGTGCTGGCCTTTGTCGGGTCAGAGATGAGTAGGCATTCCTCCTGTGGCTCCAGGTAGACCAGGCGGTCGTGCTCCGGAGTCTCTACCAGGTTCATATCGCCGTAGGCACCGGCATGCTCGGCGCTCAGGCCGCAATCCAGGGGCAGCACCTGAAGCGTCACGTTACGGCGCTTCCCGCACTCCGCCAAGTGCGAAAGCTGGTCACGCATGACCTCCCGGCTCCCGATCGTCCGCAGTAGCACCGCCTCCTCCAGAATCAGCTCGATCAACGCCACCGGCTCCCGGTCGAAGAGTGCCTTCCGCGCCATCCTCGCCTCGACCAATTCCTCGACCCGCTGTTCGGAAAGGGGCGGATAGCCTCCGCCGATGAGCGCCCGTGCGTACGCCTCCGTCTGGAACAGGCCGTGCACCACCAGCGTCGCGTACAGGCACAGGCCGACCGCTTTCTGCTCCAGCAGCACATAGTTCTTGAACTGCGCCGGGTACTTGTCCAGCCTTACGTACTCCCGCGCCTGTTCGAAGATGCCGAGTTCGTCGCCCAGCACTCTTCCCAGTGCCACCAGCATCTGGTCGCTCGCCGGCTGTGCGCAGGTCTCCATCGCGCTAACCGCCGCAGCGGAGAAGCCCGTTTCGACGCCCACCTGTTCCTGCGTCATGCCTTTCTGCAAGCGCATCATGCGGGCGATGTCCGCCACCAACCGCGTCGCCGGGCCCGCCGATTCCTTGTTTTCCGCTCGCGCCATTGCGATCACCGTTTCGACTCGACCGGACTCAACCGGTCACAACTGATCCTCGCTGGATTCGACCTCGCGTAACGGGAGTTCGTGCAGGTCAACTGGTGTCCGACGGCTCCCGCCGTGCCATGGAAAACGCTACCGGCGACTACACAGAATGTCTGCGTGAATACACA
Organism: Streptomyces sp. S4.7; assembly: GCF_010384365.1. Classification (NCBI taxonomy): domain Bacteria; kingdom Bacillati; phylum Actinomycetota; class Actinomycetes; order Kitasatosporales; family Streptomycetaceae; genus Streptomyces; species Streptomyces sp. S4.7. Next base: position 4,158,340 of record NZ_CP048397.1, read on the forward strand.
GAATGAGCGTTCATGGGGTCACTGGCTACCCAAGACGGGATTTCAACTCCGCAAGGCCGGTGTGCGATTCGACGCCGTCCGCGTCGACGGGGCCGAAGGGCGGCGGCTCGCCGACATGATGGACTCCATCACGGCGGGAGATCCCGGGCCCATCGTGACCGAGTCGAATCGGTGCCGGGCGGTGTACTTCTATCTGCCCGCCGGGAGTACCGCGCACCGGGTCTGGGCGCCGGGGGTGACGCAATTCAACTCAGTGAGTGGGACGGTGAGTTACGTACCGGTGCCCGCCCTCAGCGGGGACACGTGGCCCCTTTTCTGGTACTGCCCGCCCTCGAATCCGGATCGCTTCGTCCATCCGGCGATCCTGCGCAATGCCGCTGCCGCGCTGTTCGGCCACCCGATGTCATTCGCCGAAGAGGAGAGCTGATGCGGCGTGAGGTGGGTCCGGCGTGGGCCCTGACGTGGGTCTGAGGGCCCTTCGGATTGGGTCTTGGTTCTACCTACCTTGATCGCATACGCGTCGCGGCTGGGGGAGCCGGACTTCTTTTTGCAGTTGGTGGAAGGGTTTCCCGTGTCGGACTCGAAGGGCCTGGCGTTCCAGGCCGGCGCACCGCCGCACCGCTGGGAGTTGCCGAGATCACTCGCAGCGACCCGGGTTCTCCTGTATCTGATGTTCGGTCTGACGCTGCTGGGCGGCGTCGGCGTGCTGAACTCGCTTTTGGAGCTGGGCACTCGCATCACGCCGGCGCTGGGTTTCGCGGCGGTCTACGCGATGGTGCCGGGTATCGCGGCCGTGGTCCTGGCGCGGCGGCTGTGGACCGGGGGCAAAGCGGTCTGGTTCGCGTTGATAGGTCTCCAGGCGTGGCTGCTGGTCGGCAGTGTCGCCAATCTGTACGCGGGCTCGGAGCGCGGGATCAGTCAACTGCTGCTGCCGGGTGCCTTGTTGGCGCTGATCAGTGTGGGTGCGAGCCGGGCCTGGTTCGAGCTGCCTGCGGAGCAGCGGGCCGTGAGGCCGCGCTGGACGTTTGAGCGCTTGCGACGGGACGGGGTCCCGTCGATTCCGCACCTGATCACCTGGCGCCGGAACCGCGGTCAGTCGACGGTCGAGTACGTGGGGCTGGTCGGTCTGGTCGCGCTCATCATCGCCGCGCTCATGATGACCGGCGTGGGAACCCAGGTTGCGGACGGGCTTCAGACGCAGGTCTGCAAGATCCTCGGCGGCGACTGCGAGTCGACGACGGTCGGGCAGGACGAGGGTGAGGCCGGCGGTGTTTCCAGCGGTGGGGGCGGCTCTACCGGCGGTGGGAACAACGGCGGTGGGAACAACGGCGGCGGTGACAACGGCGGCGGTGGGAACAACGGCGGCGGTGACAGCGGCGGCGGCGGTGACAACGGCGGCGGTGACAGCGGCGGCGGCGACAACGGCGGCGGTGGGAACAACGGCGGCGGTGACAGCGGCGGCGACTCCGATGGAGACGACTCCGGTGGCGGTGATTCCGGTAGTGGCAGCAACGGTGGCGGAAACTCCGGCGGTGGTGACAGCGGGGGTGACTCCGGTGGCAGTTCCTCGGGCGGTAGTTCCTCGGGCGGTAGTTCCTCGAACGGTGGGAGCTCCGGTGGCGGTGACAGCGGCGGTGGTTCCGACGGCGGTGGCGATTCCGGCGGAAGTTCCGGCGGTTCGTCCAGCGGTGGTTCGTCCAGCGGTGGTTCGTCCAGCGGTAGTTCCTCGAATGGCGGGAGCTCCGGTGGCGGTGACAGCGGCGGTGGTTCCGACGGCGGTGGCGATTCCGGCGGAAGTTCCGGTGGTTCGTCCAGCGGTGGTTCTTCTGGTGGTGGGAGTTCCTCGGGTGGTGGTTCGTCCAGCGGTGGTTCTTCTGGTGGTGGGAGTTCCTCGGGTGGTGGTTCGTCCAGCGGTGGTTCTTCTGGTGGTGGGAGTTCCTCGGGTGGTGGTTCGTCCAGCGGTGGTTCTTCTGGTGGTGGGAGTTCCTCGGGTGGTGGTTCGTCCAGCGGTGGTTCTTCTGGTGGTGGGAGTTCCTCGGGTGGTGGTTCGTCCAGCGGTGGTTCTTCTGGTGGTGGGAGTTCCTCGGGTGGTGGCTCGTCCAGCGGTGGTTCGTCCGGTGGTGGGAGTTCCTCCGGCGGCAGTTCCTCCAGCGGCGGCAACGAGGACGACAAGGACGACGAGGACGAGGACGAGGAGGACGAGGAGGACGAGGAGCCGGAAGTCGAGTGCAATCCGGTCATGGCCCCCTGGGGCATCATGCAGAGCTGCCGGGAAGTCGGCCCCGGTGGTTCCGACAGCGGCGGGAGCAACGGCGGTAACGAGGACGACAAGGACGACGACAAGGACGAGGACGAGGACGAGGACGAGGACGAGGACGACAAGGAAGAGTGCCCGGACGGCACTCAGGTCGCCTACCAGGGCAGTGTGACCGCTGGTGCGGCCGGCAGCGGGCGCTACATCCTCGCCGCGGCCGGGGGCGGCACACGCGTCGCCGTCGCAGGCACCACGCTCGCGGCTCCCGGAGTCGACCCGATGGACATGTTGAACGCGCTGTCCGCGTCCGCCGTCCCCGGGATGGACACGTACCAGGAAGTGGAGGAGAGGGTCCAGAACGCGCTCGGACTCTCCGACCCGCCGCCCCCGCCGATCCGGGACGACCCCAAGCCGGAACCCAAGCCGAAGCCCAAGCCGAAGCCCGAGCCGAAGCCGAAGCCGCCGCATCTCCAGGGCTGCAAGGTCAAGACTCCGATGGACGTCCTGGACAGCATCCCGGACTACAAGCCCGGCAAGGACGGACGGAAGGAATGGTCGGAGGAGGTCGAGAAGATCGCCAAGCAGAATCCGATGACCAAGGACTTCACGGCCGAGGACGCGCTGACCATTGCCGACTACACCGGACCCAAGGCTGCGGAAATCAACAAGTGGCTCCGTAATCCGGCGAACCAGGGCAAGGATCACCCGTTCAAGGACAAGATGGACCGTGCTCTGGAACATCTGCCCCAGGTCGAGGGGACGTTCTACCGAGGCACGTTCATGTCGGACGAGATGATCAAGAAGCTCGCCTCGGGTGAGTCGGTCGAGTTCCCGGAGTACCTCAGTACCTCAAGTGATCCGGCAAAGGCCGAGCGCGCTCTGAAGCAGACGGAGAACAAGAACATCTCCGGTGGTGAGAACGTCCTGCTCGAAGTCGAGACCGACAACGGTCGCAACATCGACCCCCTGTCCCGCTACCGGGGCAAGGAGTCGGAGGTCCTCATTCCGCGCGGCGGCCAGTTCGAGAAGGTCGGCGAGACGACGAAGATCATCGGTGGCAAGGAGTACAAGGTCATCAAGGTGAAGCAGGTGGGCTGACCGGCCTGCCGATGTGGCACGGCCCTGTGCGGTGACCTTTCGGTCGCCGCACAGGGCCGTTGTCATTCCGGGCCCGCGGGATCAGTAGGCGTAGCTGGTGTTTCCGCCGAGGGACGCGGCGACGTTCTCTACCGGCGACTTGGCGTTGAGGGTGGCCACGGCGTCGACACGCGACGTGGTGGTGCGGTCGCCGAGCTGGCCCTCGTTGTTGTGGCCCCAGGCGAAGACGTCGTCGCCGAAGATGGCGATGCCGTGGTTGGCACCCGCCGCGATCTGCTGGGCGCCTTCCAGGCGGGGAATCTGGACGGGCACGGTGCGGTTGGTCCGCGGCGCCTTGGCGTCGGCGTTCACGACGGCATCCGCGTCGGCGTCGTTGCGGTCGGCGTTGGGGTTGGCGCCGGCCGGGGCCTCGGCCTGGAGGAGCTGGTTGTTCTTGTTGCTGCCCCAGCCCCAGACGATGCCCTCGTCCGTGATGGCGTAGTTGTGGTTGGCGCCCGCCTCGATGTCGTTCACGCCGCTCAGCCAGTCGACGTCGACCGGGAGGACCGAGGACTTCGTGGAGGAGTCGCCGAGCTGCCCGTAGGCGTTGTGGCCCCAGGACTTGACGGTCCTGTCGGCGGTCAGAGCCAGCGCGTGGTGGCAGCCGGCGTCGATGTCGGTGACGTTCTCCAGGCCCTCGACCTCGCGGGGCGTGGAGACGGTGGCACGCGTGCCGTTGCCCAGAGCGCCGTACACGCCGCGGCCCCAGGCGTACACCTTGCCGTTCTCCAGCAGCGCGAGGCTGAAGTCGCAGCCGGCCGAGACCTGCTTGACCCTGGCCAGGCCCTGGACGCGGCTCGGGACGGCGCGCGCGTCGCCCGTGCGGCCACTGCCGAGCTGGCCGTAGGTGTTGTCACCCCACGAGTAGACCTGGCCGTTCTCGTTCATCGCGAGCGCGTGCTCACCACCGGCGGCGACGTCCTTGATGTTGGCCAGGCGCGGCACGGTGGTGGGGACGCTCTGGCTCGTGCGGCTGCCGTTGCCGAGCTGGCCGGAGGCGTTGTTGCCCCACGACTTGACGGTCTTCTCCGTCAGGGCGAGCGCGAAGGAGTCGGTCGAGGCGGTGCCACCGGCGGAGATCCGGTCGACATCGCCGCGGAACAGGGTCTTGACGGGGACCGGGCGGGAGCTGTCCGCGCGGTCCCCGTTGCCGAGCTGGCCGGTGCGGCCGGCGCCCCAGCTCAGAACGGACGGGCTGTCCTGGGCGGGCGCGGCGGAGACCGCGGCCATCGGGGTGAGCGTGAGACCGGCGGTCACGGCGGCGGTCAGGAGTGCGCGACTACGGCGCATTGGGGATTCCTCTCAGGATGCTGTGGTCCCGCCCTCGCGGGACCGCATCTGATCATCGGTATGTCCCACAGTCAGCCCCTGAGGCGCGACCGGCCGCACACCCGGATGGACCCGGACGGCGACCCGAACGGCGTGCATGTGCGCGGTGCGCCGCGCGTACTCCGCGGGTGCGGGCCTGCCGGTTTGGTAATGGCGGCGGGCTCAGGGAGCCGGGACGGCCAGGCGGTCGGGAGTGAACGCCCGCTCCGCGAAGCGCTCTCCCATACGGCGGTGGGTGGCCGCGTCCGGGTGGAGTTCGTCCGGGAGCGGGAGCTCCGCGTAGTCCGCCTCCCCGTACAGCTCCCGGCCGTCGAGGTAGCGCAGGTGCGGGTCCAGCGCCGACCGCTGCTCCACGATCCGGGCCAGCTCGTCCCGGATGACGGACAGCGTCAGCTTTCCGGCCGCCCGCTCCGCCGGGTCGCCCGACGCCGTGAAGGTCAGCCGTCCTTCGGCCATGCCGGAGAAGTCGGGGGCGCTCGGGCCCGGGGTGTCCTCGTGGATCGGGCACCAGATCGGCGAGACCACCAGCAGCGGTGTCGTCGGGTGGCCCTCGCGGATGGTGTCGAGGAAGCCGTGTACGGCGGGGGTGAAGGCGCGCAGGCGCATCAGGTCGGCGTTGACCAGGTTGATGCCGATCTTGACGCTGAGCAGGTCGGCCGGGGTGTCCCGCATCGTACGAGCCGTGAACGGGTCGAGCAGCGCGCTGCCGCCGAAGCCCAGGTTGATCAGCTCCACGCCGCCGAGGCCGGCGGCGAGCGCGGGCCAGGTCGTGGTGGGGCTCGCGGCGTCGGAGCCGTGGCTGATCGAGCTGCCGTGGTGCAGCCACACCGGGCGGCCCCGGTCCCGTGGGGGCTCTACGGGGGCGTCGGTGCGCAGGGCGACGAGTTCGGTGGCCTCGTTGTGCGGGAGCCAGATCTCGATGTCCTTGTCGCCCTCCGGCAGATCGCCGAAGCGCAGGGAGCCGGGCGGGCCGGGGGTCTGCTCGGCGGTCCCCGCGGCCATGTCGATGGTCAGGGTGTTGCCTCCGGTGACAACGGCCTGCCCTGCCGGGCGGCCGTCGACCAGCAGGTCGTACACACCGTCGGGGCGGGGCGGGGCGCCCACGTAGACGCGCTTGGTGGGCAGCACGTCCAGTTCGACGACGGTGGCGCGGGTACGGAACGCCAGCCGTACGCCGGAGGGCTGGGCCTCCGCCATGGCCAGCTGGGGGTCGGTGTTCTGGGCGCGGGCCCACGCGGGGAGCCGGTGCGGTACGACGCCGTGCGCGGTCCGCTCCAGTTCGAGGGCGCCGCGCAGGATGTCGGTGGTGACGGGGACGGTGGTCAGGGGGCGGTGCTCGGTGCTCATGGTGTCTGCCTATGGGTGGTCTGTCGCTGATCGTCGGGGGGGCAAGGAGGGGAGGACCCCCGGGGGAGCCGTCAGGGGGTGGTGGGCCAGGTGCGCAGCAGCGTGTCGACGCGGTCCACGATCCACGCCCACGTCTCCTGCGAGTCGGGTGCGCTGTGGCTGAAGCCGCCGGCCGTCTCCAGGCTGATGTAGCCGTGGAAGACGCTGCCCAACAGCCGTACGGCGTGGGTCTGGTCCGGCTCCGTCAGGTCGTAGCCGCGCAGGATCGCGCGCGTCATCCGCGCGTGCCTGGGGCCGGCGCTCGCCGCCGCCGTCTCCGGGTCGAGCGGCAGCCTGGCCGCCGTGTAGCGGCCGGGGTGCTCGCGGGCGTAGTCGCGGTAGACGTTCGCGAAGGCGGCGAGGGCGTCCTTGCCCGCGCGTCCGGCGAGTGCCGTGGAGAGCCGGTCGGCCATCTCCTCCAGGGAGAGCAGCGCGATCCTGGTCAGGAGGTCCTGGGAGCCCTTCAGATGCGAGTACAGACTCGCGACCTTGACGTCGAACTGTTTCGCCAGCGCCGAGACGGTCACCTGGTCGAAGCCGACCTCGTCGGCCAGCTCGGCTCCCGCCAGGACGAGGCGGTCGGTGGTGAGTCCTGCGCGGGGGGACATGGCTCCGGCCTTCCGTTCGGGCTTCCGTTCACTTGCCTAAAGTGATTATGCGCATTCCTAAAGGCTTTAGGCAAGCGTGTGGCTGGTTCAGGCAGCAGCCCCCGTTGTCAGACCCGTCTGGGACCGTGGGGAGATGGATGGGACGAACTCACAGGTGGTTCTGCAGATCACGATCGACTGCGCCGACCCGCAGCGGCTGGTGCCCTTCTGGATCGAGGCGCTCGGCTATGTGCCGGAGCCACCGCCGGGCGGGCACGCCACCTGGCGGGAGTACTGGTCGGACATGGGGCTGCCCGAGGAGGAGCAGCCCGAGGGGGCGGGCGAGATCCCGGAGTCGATCGTCCCTCCGGACGGGGTGGGGCCCAGGGTGTGGTTCCAGCAGGTCCCGGAGGACAAGGTCGTGAAGAACCGGGTGCATCTGGATCTCAAGGTGGGCGGCGGGCGCGAGGTGCCGCTGGCCGTACGGAAGGAGCGCATCACCGCGAAGGCGGACCGGCTGACGGCCGCGGGGGCGACGGTGTCGCGGGTGATGGACGAGCCGGGCATGGACTACTTCGGGATCGTGCTCCAGGACCCGGAGGGGAACGAGTTCTGCGTGGGGTAGCGGCGGAGGGTGCGGGCGCGCCCGGGGCCCTGTCGGGCTCTCCGGCAATCTTTGGTCCGGCAGTCTCCGGTCCGTCGGTTTACGGTCGTTCGGTCCCTAGTCGTTCTTCGTGTACGTCACCGATTCGCCGTCCGACGTCGTGACCCGGCGCAGGCGGCCGTCCGGGAGGATCGTCAACTCCGTTGCCGCGCCCGGTGTGCACGAGGACATCGGCCGGCCCTCCGTCACCTCGGACGGGCCGATCCTCAGCGGGCCGTCCGAGGAGCCCGGCGCCCCGCCGAGCGCGGCCTCGAAGACGCAGAGGTACGTCCCGCCGGTGTCGGTCGGGCCCTCCGCCGTCAGTTCGAGCACCGTTTCGCCCACCTCGCCCTGCCGGATGGAGAGTTCGCGGGTGCTGATGCCCGCGGCACCGCCGATGGTGCCGGACCAGGAGCCGAGGTACTTCTTGGGCACGTCGCCGGGACCGGCGTCGTCCGAGGCCGACGGGGAAGGCGACTTCGTCGCCGGGGGCGCGTCCTCGGACGGGGTGTCACCGGCCTGCGACGACTTGTCGTCGGCCTTCCTGTCCCCCTGGCTGTCCGACGCCTCGTCCTTCTCGCTGCCGCTGTCCATGAACGCGTACACCGAACCGCCCGCGCCGAGCGCGACGACCAGCGCGACGGCGATCAGCGCGACCGTGCCACGTGCGCTGCGCCGCGGTTCGGGCTGCGGTGCGGGGGCGGCCGGGCCGTACGGGGGAGTGGGACCGTACGGCGGGGGATGCCCGTACCCGGCGGGCGGCGGACCGTACGGAGGGGTCGCGCCCCACGGCGGGAGCGGTGGCTGGCCCGGCTGGGGATAGCCGTACTGCTGGGGCGGCGGGGGCAGTTGGGGTTCCGGGCTCTGCGGGCTCTGGGGGTAGCCGTACGCCTGGGGCTGCGGCGGCGGCGGTGCCGGAGGCGGGCCCACGTCCGGCGACCCCGCGCCGATCATCGTCGCCATGCCGTGTACGCCGTTGCCGCCGCCCCGGCCGGGGCCGCCCGGAGGCGGCGGTATCGAGGCCGGGTCGGTTGCCGGTTCCGAAGCCGGGCCGGGAGCGCGGCCGACGGCGGGGCCGGGAGCCGGCTTCGCCGACGGGGCGAGCGGCGGCGGCTTGGGAACCGACGCTTCCGACGGTGGCTCCGGCGGCTTCGAGAACGCCAGTTCCGTACGCGCGCCGGGCTCCTCGTGGTCCAGCAACTGCACGGCGTGGCTGCCCAGTTGGGCGAGCAGCGCGCCCGGCAGCCAGGGCTCGTCGTCGTCCGGCTCGCCCACCCTGGCCAGGATCTGCGCCGGGGTCGGGCGCTCCTCCGGGTCCTTCTTCAGACAGTCGCCCACCAACTCCCGCAGACCCTCGGGGAGTTCGGACAGGTCCGGTTCCTCCTGCGCGATGCGGAACATCAGCACGTGTACGGCGGTGTCCGCCGTACCGAACGGGAGCCGCCCCGTCGCCGCGTACGCGAGCACCGACCCCAGGCAGAACACGTCGCACGCGGGTGTGATCGGGGTGCCGCGGACCTGCTCGGGCGCCATGAAGCCGGGCGATCCGACCAGGCCACCGGTCCGGGTCAGCCCGGCGCCGGTGACCGTCTCCATCGCGCGGGCGATGCCGAAGTCGATGACCCTCGGGCCCTCGATGGTGACGAGGACGTTGGACGGCTTGAGGTCGCGGTGGATCAGCCCGGCGGAGTGGATGTCCTGGAGGGCGTGGGCGAGCCCCGAGCCGAGTATCCGCACCGAGCGCGCGGGCAGCGGCCCGTGTGCGCCGGACCCGTGCGGACCCGGCCCGTCCGGACTGGGCCCGCGTGTGCCGGAGACGATGTCCTGGAGCGCGGGCCCGGCCACGTAACCGGTCGCGACCCACGGCACGGCGGCCTCCGTGTTCGCGTCGAGGACCGGCGCGGTCCACGCGCCGCCGACCCGCCGGGCCGCGGCGACCTCCAGCCGGAAGCGGTTGCGGAACTCGTCCTGCTCGGCGAGTTCCTTGCGTACGAGCTTCACCGCGACCGTACGACCCCGGTCCGAGCGCGCCAGATAGACCTGCCCCATGCCCCCCGCACCGAGGCGCGCCAGCAACCGGTAGGCGCCGATGCGCTGTGGATCTCCTGCTGCCAGCTTCTCCATGGCCGTACGGCCCTCCCCCAGATGCCCGAGCCCAACGGGCCCGAGGATAGTGCCGGAGCCGTCGCACTGCGCGGTCACGGGAGATCCGGATGCCTGCCCGTCGGCGGAGGCCGGTCCACCGCCCGGACCCCCGGCCCGCTACCGGCCCGCTACCGGCCCGCTACCGGCCCGCTACCGGTCCGAACGGTGGCCGATCGCGTCCATCGCCTCCGACAGCCGCTCCAGCACCCGCACCGTCTCGGCGAAGTCCGCCGCCCCCAACTCCTGTGCGAGGCGCGTCGCGAGAGCCGCGTGGCCGGGCGTGATCTCTTGGATCGCCGCGCGGCCCGCCTCGGTCGGCGTGAGCAGTTTCGCGCGGCGGTGGGCCGGGTTCGGCTCGTACGCCGCCAGCCCGCGCTCGACCAGCAGGTCCGCGATCCGCTGCACGCTCTGCCGGGTGATGCCCATCGCACGGGCGACCCCGGAGACGGGCAACGGCTGCGGCAGCACGGCTCCGAGGACCTGCCACCAGGCCGCCGTCAGACCCGCCGGGGCAGCCAACTCATCTGCCACGGCTAGGAATTGACCGTTGAGCCGGAAGACGCCGAGCGCGCTCCTGCTGAGCAGCTCCGGGTGGGCCACCTCTTCGCCCCGCCCGGTCGCCGCCCGCTCCGTCATGAGTTGAGGGTCTCGAACGCGTTCGCGTCCGAGTTCTTGAACAGCCGGTACCAGGCGTCCAGCTTCTCGCCCTCGTACACGCCCAGCAGCGCGAAGATCTCGCGGGCGAAGGCGACGGGCTCGGTCGGTCCGGCCGTGATCACGTTACCGTCCGTGACCGCGTCCGCGTCGCGGTAGTGCTCGCCGCCCGCGTACCCCGTCGCGTCCAGATAGTGGCTGACAGCGCTGGTGTGCGCCCGGTCGTCCAGCAGCCCCTCGCGGGCCAGCCCCGCCGTGGCGCCGCAGATCGCGGCGACGGGGAAGCCCAGCCCCACCAGCCGCCGGGCGGCGCGGGCGAACGGCGCCAGCTCGTCCCCGGTGTCCCAGAGTCCGGCGCCCGGGAGGATGAACACCGCCGTGTCACCGGGCTCGCCGAGCTGGTCGAGCGCGATGTCGGGCTCGATGCGCAGACCGCCCATGGTGGTCACCGACTCGGAGGCCGGGCCGACGGTCCGCACGGTGAAGCCGTTCTGGGCGAAATGCGCGGTGGCGTACCCGGTCTCCCAGTCGGCGAGGGTGTCGTACACGGCGAGGTAAACGGTCTTGCCGGTCATGGTGGCCTCCTCGGTTGTATGACAGCAGCCTGTCATTTAGGCAGTGTGCTGTCAATGGTGAGGGGTGCGCGGGGCGACAACCTGCCGAGTCCCACCGCGCACACCGGAACAGGATGGTCATTTCGGCCCCCGCCCGTCCCTCTCTACGCTGGCCGCATGACCCCTCACCTCGACGTCGACCCTCTCGACGCTGCCGACCCGAAGGCAGGCGCGGCCGTCAAGGCCGCCGACCGTGCGCATGTGTTCCACTCCTGGTCCGCCCAGGAACTGATCGACCCGCTCGCCGTCGCCGGCGCCGAGGGCTCGTACTTCTGGGACTACGAGGGCAACCGCTACCTCGACTTCACCAGCGGCCTCGTCTTCACCAACATCGGCTATCAGCACCCCGCCGTCGTGGCCGCGATCCAGGAGCAGGCGGGCAGGCTCAGCACCTTCGCGCCCGCCTTCGCCGTCGACGTACGCTCCGAGGCCGCCCGCCTCATCGCCGAGCGCACCCCCGGCGACCTCGACAAGATCTTCTTCACCAACGGCGGCGCGGAGGCCGTCGAGAACGCCGTACGGATGGCCCGGCTGCACACCGGCCGCCCCAAGGTTCTCTCCGCCTACCGCTCGTACCACGGCTCCACCTCCACCGCGATCAATCTGACCGGTGACCCGCGCCGCTGGGCGTCCGACTCCGGCAGCGCGGGCGTCGTCCGCTTCTGGGCGCCGTTCCTCTACCGTTCGCCCTTCTACGCCACCACCGAGGCACAGGAGTGCGCCCGCGCGCTGGAGCATCTGGAGGCGACCATCGCCTTCGAGGGACCCGCGACGATCGCCGCGGTCGTGCTGGAGACGATCCCCGGCACGGCGGGCGTCATGACGCCGCCGCCCGGATACCTGGCGGGCGTGAGGGAGCTGTGCGACCGGCACGGCATCCTCCTCGTCCTGGACGAGGTGATGGCGGGCTTCGGCCGCACCGGCGCGTGGTTCGCCGCCGACCACTTCGACGTCGTGCCGGACCTGCTGACCTTCGCGAAGGGCGTCAACTCCGGCTACGTACCACTCGGCGGAGTCGCGATCTCCGCCGCCGTCGCGGACACCTTCGCGACCCGCCCCTACCCAGGCGGCCTCACCTACTCGGGCCACCCGCTGGCCTGCGCGGCGGCCGTCGCGACCCTGCGGGTGATGGCCGAGGAGAAGATCGTCGAGCACGCCGCGCACATCGGCGAGACGGTCCTCGGCCCCGGCCTGCGCGAACTGGCCGACCGGCATCCCTCGGTGGGCGAGGTGCGCGGAATGGGCGTCTTCTGGGCGCTCGACCTCGTACGGGACGGGCAGACGCGCGAGCCGCTGGTGCCGTACAACGCGACCGGCGAGGCGAACGCGCCGATGGCCGCGTTCGCCGCCGCGTGCAAGAAGGGCGGTCTGTGGCCGTTCGTGAACATGAACCGTACGCACGTGGTGCCGCCCTGCAACGTCACGGAGGCGGAGGCGAAGGAAGGGCTCACGATCCTGGACGCGGCGCTGTCGGTGGCGGACGAACACGTGGTGTGACGGGTGCTTCGCCCTCGATCGCCGGACGGGGTTCGCAGGAGCCCGTCCGGCGATCGAGGGCACGAAGGTCCCTCCCGGCACCTGGCTTAAGGTGTGCGAAGCCGGACGAGGGGACGAACACCAATGCCCGCCAGCGGAGCTGTGACCCGCAACACCCTGCGGCAGCAGATCGCGGACGCACTGCGTGACGAGGTGCTGGCGGGGCGTTTGCTCCCGGGCGAGGAGTTCACCGTCAAGCACATCGCCGAGCAGTACGGCGTGTCGGCGACCCCCGTCAGGGAGGCGCTGGTCGACCTGTCCGCGCAGGGGCTGCTCGACTCCGACCAGCACCGGGGCTTCCACGTCCACCAGTTCACCGTCGCCGACTTCCGCGCCATGGTCGAGGCGCGCTCACTGATCGCCGACGGCATCTTCCGCCGGATCGCGGTGACCCCGATCGGACGGGTGCGGTCGGAGACGCTGGTCTCGGTACGGCGCCGCGCCGAGGAGGCCGGGCGGGCGGCCAAGGGCGGGGACCTGGACATCCTGATCGGGTACGACCTGCGGTTCTGGCGGGAGCTGGCCGCGCTCGTCGCGAACCAGTACATCTGCGACTTCCTGCACCGCATGCGCGTCCAGGCGTGGGTGTTCTCCGTGCCGTTCCTCCGCGCCGACAGAGCCTGCCGCGACTCGCTGTGGAGCGGGCACGAGCAGCTGGTCGACGCGATCACGCTCGGCGACACGGAGGCCGCGCGCACGGTCGTGGACGACTGCGACGCGCTCGCCCTGGCGTGGGCGGACCGGCTGGAGCCGGAGCAGCCGGAGCCGGGACGTCCGCGGAAGTGAGCGGCCACGCGATGAGCGGACGCACGGAGACGGGCGCGGACCCGCGCACCGGTCCCGACCCCGCCATACCCGGCGGGGACGGCGGCGGGAGCGCGGTGGACCTGACCGTCGTCGTTCCCGCGTACAACGAGGAACGCCGGCTGCGCCCCACCCTCGACGCCATCTGCGCGCATCTGAGCGCCGACCCGGACCGCTGGGGCGACTGGGAGCTGATCGTCGTGGACGACGGCTCGACGGACGGCACCGCCGCCGTCGCGGCGGCGGCCGCCTCGGACGAGCCCCGCATCCACGTGCTGACGAGCCGGGAGAACCGCGGCAAGGGGTACGCCCTGCGGCAGGGCGTACTGGCGTCGTACGGCAGGCGCGTACTGGTCACGGACGCCGATCTGGCGACGCCGATAGAGGAACTGGACGCGCTGGACGCGCTGCTGACACCGGACGACGGCCCGTACGACGTCGGCCCGGACGAGGGCGAGCCGTACGCGTACGACGACGCCCCCGCCGCCGCGATCGGCTCCCGCGCCCTCCCCGGCTCCCGCATAGACGTCCACCAGCGCCCCCTGCGCGAATGGCTCGGCCGCCTCGGCAACCGCCTCATCCGGCTCGTCGCGGTACGCGGCATAAGCGACACCCAGTGCGGCTTCAAACTCTTCGACGGCGACAAGGCGCGCGCCGCCTTCGCCGCCTCCCGCCTCGACGGCTGGGGCATCGACGTCGAGATCCTGCGTCACTTCCGCCGCGCGGGCTGGCCCGTCGCCGAGGTGCCGGTGCGCTGGTCGCACCAGACCGGTTCCAAGGTCCGGGCGACGGACTACGGCCGCGTACTGCTGGAACTCCTGCGGCTGCGCACCCGCACCCGCCCCGTGGACCTCGCGGTCGGCGGTCTCTTCCTCCTCGCGTCCGTCCTTCACTACAAGGGCCTGTGGACGGATCTCGACCGCGCGTACCTCGCCGACTCCATGCAGGACCAGAACCAGTGGGAGTGGTTCTTCGCCGTCACCGCCGACAACGTGGTGAACCTGCGCAATCCGCTGTTCACCACGTACCAGGGCTATCCCGACGGGGTGAACCTGATGGCGAACACGGTCATGCTCGGCCTGTCCGTCCCCCTCACGCCCGTCACGCTCCTCTTCGGCCCGACGGTGACGTGGGCGCTGGTCCTCACGCTCGGTCTGACGGGCACGGCCGTCGCCTGGTACTGGCTGTTCGTACGCCGTGTCACGCGCGTGCGCCCGGCGGCGGCCCTCGGCGCGGCGCTCGCCGCGTTCGCGCCGCCGATGATGTCGCACGGCACCGCGCACCCCAACTTCCTCGTCCTCTTCATGATCCCGGTGATCATCGACCGGGCGCTGCGGCTCTGTTCGGCGCAGGAGCGGCGCGTCGTACGGGACGGTGTCCTGCTCGGTCTCTTCGCCGCGTACCAGATCTTCCTCGGCGAAGAACCGTTGCTGCTCGCCGCCATGGGGATGCTGATCTTCGCGTTGTCATACGCGCTCGCGCGCCCCGACGTCGCCCGCGTCGCGGCACGGCCGCTGCTGCGCGGGCTCGGCGTCGCGCTGGCGGTGTGTCTGCCGCTGGTCGCGTTCCCGCTGTACTGGCAGTTCTTCGGCCCGCAGAGCTACCACAGCGTCCTGCACGGCGACAACGCCGGCAACAGCCCGCTCGCCTTCCTGGAGTTCTCCGGCCGCGCGCTGCTCGGCGACGAGACGCGCGCCGACACGCTCGCGATGAACCGCACCGAACAGAACGCCTTCTACGGCTGGCCGTTGACCGCGCTGGCCTTCGGGACAGTGGTGTGGCTGGGGCGTTCACCGCTCGTGAAGGCTCTGCTGGGGACGGTTCTCGTCTCCGCGCTGCTGTCCATGGGGCAGAGGATCCGTATCCCGTTCACGGACGTGGTGCTGCCGGGGCCCTGGCGCGCGCTGGCGCACCAGCCGCTCTTCGAGTCGGTGATCGAGTCCCGGGTGGCGATGATCTGCGCCCCGGCGCTCGGCGTCCTGATCGCGCTCGCGGTGGCCCGGATCACGGACCTCGAACCGCGTGCGCACCGGGTGGTGGGGCTGGTCGCGGTCGTCGCCGCGCTGCTGCCGATCATGCCGACGCCGCAGCCGGTGCGGGAACGGGCGGAGGTGCCGCGGTTCATCACGGACGGCATGTACCGGGACTTCGTCGCCGAGGGCGAGAGCGTCGTCCCCGTGCCGCTGCCGAGCCCGGCCGAGGCGGACGCGCTGCACTGGCAGTCGTCGACGGGCTTCGGCTTCTCGGTGCCCGGCGGTTACTTCAACGGACCGTGGGGCCCCGACCGCATGGGCATCTACGGCGCGTCGCCGCGCTACACCTCGAACCTGCTGCGCGACGTGCGTTACGGCGGCCGGATCCCGGACATCGGGACGAGCTGGCGCGAGCAGGCGAAGCTGGACCTGGCGTTCTGGAAGGCGGGCGTGGTGGTGCTGGCTCCGCAGGACAACGACGAGGCCCTGTACGAGGTCGTCTCGAAACTGCTGGGGCGCCCGGGGGAGCGGATGGGGGGTGCGTGGGTATGGGATATCCCGAGAGCGCGTTGACGAGTACGGCGAGTACGAGGTCGCGGCGGGCGGCCCGGGGCGGTCTGTGCCCGGCCGGTGCCGGTAGTGCCGGTAGTGCAGGCTGTCTTCGCTGATCGCGTTCGCCGCATTACGCTGACCCGACGGTCGGGTTCGTACGTACGTGTACGAATCTGACGCAACCCGACGGAACCCGTTCGAACTCGTTGGAGAGCGAGCCTCCCTTGGCCTGTGACCTGTGGTTGGTCCCCCTCGTCGACGTGCTGTGCTACAGCCCCGACAACCCCTTCGCCGAAGAGATCGCCGTCTACGACAAGGCACTCGGCGACGCCGGGCTGCCGTCCGTTCCCGTCTTCGCCTACATGCCCGGCCTCTCGGGCGACGTCGCACCCGTCGCCGGCTTCGACTACGACGCGCTGCACTTCCTGCGCCGGGCGTACCTGCTCCAGATGTGCGGCCTGGCGGTGACGCCGGTGGGCGAACTGGGCGGTGACTACGAGCAGTTGCTGGAGATGTTCGAGGCGACGGCCCAGCAGTCGCATCTGGTCTGGCACTACGACCACGCGGGCGCGTACGTCCCCGTGGACTACGCGTCCCCGCTCACCAACGAGGAACTCCTCGCGGGCGGCGGCCCGCTGGGCTCGACGCAGGGCCTGCTGCGCGAGCTGGAACTGGTCGCCCCCTCGATCGGCATCGACCCGACCAACCCCCCGGCCGCCCCGGCCCCGCCCCAGGGCCCCACGTCCCTGGAGGAACCGGCGGGCCCGATCCCGTACGACGACAGCCCCTTCGCCCGCGAACGCCACGTCTGGCTGGGCCTGCACGCGGCGGCGACACGGAGCCTGGGCCAGGGCTCAATGATCATCTTCAGCTGACGACCACGACCGAGCGCCCCGGCCGGGCTGCCAAGCCCGCCCGGCGCGCCGTTGGCGCGGCCTGCCGGGTGAACGCGCCCGCGTGGTCGTGCCCGCCGCGCTGCGCGAACCCCCGGCTCACCCGCCGTGCGGGGCGCGTCACGTGCCCCTGGTTCCCACCGCCGGGGGTTGGTTACGGGTCCCCGCCGCGCGCCGTGCGGAAGCGCCGACCTGCCGCGCGGTCGTGCCCGCCGCGCTGTGTGAACCTCCGGCTCACCCGCCGGGTGGACGCCGGGGCCGGTCACGGGCCCCGGCGGCCGGACCGCCGCTTGCGGGAGTACCGGGCCCCGCCGGTCGGCCGCCGGGGCCGGTCACCGCCCCTGCCGCCCGCCGTGCGGAAGCACCGGCCTGCCGGGTGGACGCGCCGACGCGCCCGCGTGGTCGTGCCCGCCGCGCTGCGGGAACCTCCGGCTCACCCGCCGGGTGGACGCCGGGGCCGGTCACGGGCCCCGCCGGCCGGACCGCCGCTTGCGGGAGCACCGGCCCCCGCCGGTCGGCCGCCGGGGCCGGTCACCGCCCCTGCCGCCCGCCGTGCGGAAGCACCGACCTGCCGGGTGGACGCGCCGACGCGCCCGCGTGGTCGTGCCCGCCGCGCTGTACGAACCCCCGGTCCCCCGCCGGGCGGGCAGGGGCAGGCCGGGCCGGGCCGGAAGCGCGACTACCGCACATCCGGCGGGCGCTGGCGTGGCATGTTCGGGCGGGTGCCCGGGGGGAGGGGGAAGCGGCCCGGAGACATCCCGGCGCCCTCCGTCCGTGCCGTACTCCCCATCGCCAGCGACTGCGTCACCAGCGGCGCGGGTCCGGCCCGGTGCTCCACCATCCAGTCCGCCGTCTCCGCCCGCACCAGCTCCGTGACGTCCTCCGAGAACCGCCGCAGCACGCCCAGGCACCGCTCCGCCGCCTCGCTCGCCGTGCCGTCCGAGGGGCCGAGCACCTCCCGTACGCACTCCGACGCCCAGTCGTACTGGAGCGCCTGCAACCGCCGCTCCACCGCCTGCGTCGTCGCGACGTTCCGCATCCAGCCGGACGTCAGCCCGAAGTACCGGTCGCAGCCCAGACAGGCCGCCGCCAGCAGCAGCGCCAGGTACCCCCAGCCGGTGGCCCCGCCCAGTACGTGCGTCAGGTCCAGCAGCGGCAGCGCCGCGCCCGCGGCGACGCCGAGCGCCGCCGAGGCCCGCAGGGCCCGCGCGCAGCGGCGTTTGCGGACGCGCTCCGCGTGGTAGCGGGCGACCGTACGCAGCGCGCCCGCCTCCGCCCACCGGTACAGCTCGTCGAGCCGCCGCGCGGGCTCGCTCCAGTCCCCGGCGGGGAAGGCCCCGGTGAGCGGGTCCCCGAGGGCGCCCAACGGCACGGGCCCAGGTCCCGGACCCGCGCCGTGCGTCCGTCCTCCGCCCCCGCTCCCGTTCACACTCCCCGGCGCACCCCGCGGCACGCCGTCGTCCCGGGCCTGCCCCCCGGGCTGCATGTCCGGCTGGCTCACCGGCACTC
This sequence comes from Streptomyces sp. S4.7, assembly GCF_010384365.1. Classification (NCBI taxonomy): domain Bacteria; kingdom Bacillati; phylum Actinomycetota; class Actinomycetes; order Kitasatosporales; family Streptomycetaceae; genus Streptomyces; species Streptomyces sp. S4.7. The sequence goes on from NZ_CP048397.1 coordinate 4,176,356, forward strand.
CTCTGCGTAGATGCGTGACTCGGCGGAAGATGGAGACGTAGGACTCGACAACTCAAGAGCCCATTGAAGAAGACGTGGAAGACATGGAAGACGTGGAAGCGAACTTGCGTACCGCACTTCCTACCGCCGAATGGTGGGCGCCGTGCCCGAAATCCGGGCGCTTCCACCCCACGGGCCCCGTGATCAGGTAGAGGAGCCGGGCACTCTCACCCGAAAGAGTTCGTTCCTGCGGGTAGGGCGGGCCCCGTGGTGACCACGTAGGCTCGACCTGCCGAACATCCGACGTCGATATGCCAGGAGTGACCGTGATTCCCGGTGGTGGCCAGCCCAACATGCAGGAGATCCTCCAGCAGGCCCAGAAGATGCAGCAGGACCTCGCGGCGGCCCAGGAGGAACTGGCCGCGACCGAGGTCGACGGCCAGTCGGGCGGCGGTCTCGTGAAGGCCACCGTCAACGGCTCCGGAGAGCTGCGTGGCCTCGTCATCGACCCCAAGGCGGTCGATCCCGAAGATACGGAGACGCTCGCCGATCTCGTCATCGCGGCCGTCCAGGCGGCGAACGAGAACGCGCATCAGCTCCAGCAGGAGAAGCTCGGTCCGCTCGCCCAGGGACTCGGCGGGATGCCGGGCATGCCCTTCTAGGGAAGCGCCCCAGCAACTACGGTACGAGCAACTAGCGTACGAGCAAGACGAATACCCACCCACCCACCTCAACTTCCATCTCGCACCTCAGGAAGGCAATCCGTTGTACGAAGGCGTGGTCCAGGACCTCATCGACGAACTGGGCAGGCTGCCCGGCGTCGGTCCCAAGAGCGCGCAGCGGATCGCCTTCCACATCCTTCAGGCCGAACCGACCGACGTCCGCCGCCTCGCGCACTCCCTGCTCGAAGTGAAGGACAAGGTCCGCTTCTGCGAGGTATGCGGCAATGTGGCGCAGGAGCAGCGCTGCGGCATCTGCCGCGACGCGCGCCGCGACCTGACGGTCATCTGCGTCGTCGAGGAGCCCAAGGACGTCGTGGCCATCGAGCGCACCCGCGAGTTCCGCGGCAAGTACCACGTGCTCGGCGGCGCGATCAGCCCCATCGAGGGCGTGGGCCCGGACGACCTGCGGATCCGTGAGCTGCTGGCCCGTCTCGCCGACGGTACGGTCACCGAACTGATCCTGGCGACCGATCCCAACCTGGAGGGCGAAGCCACGGCCACGTATCTCGCACGCATGATCAAACCGATGGGCCTGAAGGTCACACGCCTTGCCAGCGGTCTGCCCGTGGGGGGCGACCTGGAATACGCCGACGAGGTCACGCTGGGGCGTGCCTTCGAGGGGAGACGACTTCTCGATGTCTGACGCAACGCTGCACTCCACCACGCAGGACCCGGACGACTTCGCGGTTCAGATCGCCGATCAGGTCGAGAGTTTCATCGTCGCGGTCACGGAGATCGCGAAGGGCGACGAGCCGGACGTCGCCGTGCCCTTCCTGCTCCTGGAGGTCTCCCAACTGCTCCTGGCCGGCGGTCGGCTGGGCGCGCACGAGGACATCCTTCCCGACGAGCGGTACGAGCCCGACCTGGGCCCGGAGCCGGACGTCGACGACCTGCGCGAGCGCTTCGCGGCGATCCTTGAGCCGATCGACGTGTACTCGGAGGTCTTCGACCCGTACGAGCCCCGCAAGGCGCCGGTCCCGGCCCGTATCTCCGACGACCTGGCCGACATCGTCGCCGACCTGCGGCACGGCATGGCGCACTACCGCGCGGGCCGGACGACCGAGGCGCTGTGGTGGTGGCAGTTCTCGTACTTCTCCAACTGGGGCTCCACGGCCTCGGCCGCCCTGCGCGCCCTCCAGTCCCTGCTGGCCCACGTCCGCCTCGACCAGCCCCTCCCGGAGCTGGACGGCCTGGACACCGACCAGGACCTGGGCGAGGACGCGCTCGCGGAGGAGGCCGGCAAGGTGATGGCGCAGGAGCTGGGCACCCTGGGCATGCGCCCGGTGGCGGACCCCGCGTAGGGGTTCTGGGGCCTGCTGGACTGCTGTCGATGCGCTTGGCGTGCGATCACCCCGATCGGACGCCAAGCGCATCGGTGTGTCAACTCTCCTCGTGGAGCGACAGGTCGATGAGCGCGTAACTGCGATGCTCACGTCCCAGCGGTGACCGTGCCGTGAGGACACTGACCTCCGCGAGCACCTGCCGCTCCGCGTAAGCGGCCAGATACGGAGTCACGTTCTCTTTCGGGGTGCGAGCCGCCACCAGGCCCACCCCGGCGACCTCGATCTCCACCAGGCCGCGGATCCTGCTTCCGCCGACGAGTGTGCCGACGAGAGACGTCCGGTCCTCCACGACCTCGGCCGCCAGCAGCACGCGCCGACAGCGGTCGGCCCCGTCGGAACTCAACCTGGATGTCCTGCTCACTGTTGACTGGGACTGCCACGTCAACGTGACGTCGGCTCCCGTCGAGGCGAGCACGTTCGAGAGTTCGGACAGATGACTGATGACTCGACGCCCCAGCGGCAGGGTCATGTCGAGAACCGCGTCGTCGGCGTCCGGGCCCGAGTCGGCACGATCGGTGACATCGAGGATCCGGTTGATCGCGAGGTCGAGCAGTGTGTCCGGGTTGCTGACACCCGGCAGCTCGTCCTGCACCGGGGCGGGCGTCCCTTCCAGCACCATGCCGTACGAAGACGCGAACACCTGCCCCGAGAACAGCTTGGTCGCGCGCTGGATCTCCTTCGGGACCGGCCCCGAGTCGTGGGTGGGACGGAGATCGTCCAAGGCGTACGCCACGGACTGCACGGCCGTCTGGAACGCCTTCAGCCAGTCACCGAGCACCGCGGACTCGACATGGTGATTCTTCACCGGCGGACCGTCGAGCGAGAAGCGAAGCAGAGTTCGGCGGGGGGCGTTGGGGCCGGACTCCGGGCTGCCGTACTGGAGCGATCGCAACAGCCGTTTCCGCTGTGCGAGGTGCAATTCCGAGAGCGTCCGAACAGGCGGTGCGCCGTCCGGCTTCTCACGGCGGGCTTCCAGCCAGGCACGGAGCGCGTCCTTGTCCGCGGGATCGGGAAAGCCTTCAGGAGCGCTCACAGTGTCACCTCCACATAGCCTCGACGCCCGGTGCCGCCGCCCGCACGGCAGCGCTGCCAGATCTCGTCGTACAGTCCAAGCTGCTGGAAAACCTCATCGTCTCCCGGCACCATGGCCCCCGCTATCCCGAGAGCCCGGAAATCGGCGGTCGACGGCAGCCTGAGCATGTAGGCGTCCACGCGCATATCCTGCTTCACGCACCACTCGCGGCGGCCGAGGTTGTCGAGATAGTCGATGCTCGCCTCGTCCGTTCGGATCGAGTCGAGGGCTTCCGGTGCGATCAGGTAGGCGAGGTCGATGTCGCAGGGGTCGAGCTTGCCGCTGACGAAGCTCCCCGCGAGCCAGATACGGCTCACCTGGCCGACGACGCTGCGGACCAGTTCGACGTGCATGCTCAGCTCGTCCCACAGACCGGCCCGCGTTGTCGAGCGGGACCAGCGATCGGCCCGTACGAGTTCCGCCTCGACCTCGCTCCAGCTCAAGGGGAATCGGCCCGGCGGCGGGCAGGACGTGTCAGGGAGGAATCCGGGAAGTGGAGACATACGGCTCTCGGTCGGCTCAATGCTGTGCTCGCAGAGTAGGGGGAGCCGTGCCCTGTACGGGCGGAAAGAGGGGCCTTTGGCTCAAAGGGGCGGCTTGAGGCCCACCTCGAACTACACGTACTTCTGACTACACGTCCTTCTGAACGGCCGCCCTCCCGTCCCCCGGCGCGACGTGATCGCCCCGATGAGCGGGGGCTGGCTTGGCCACATGCCGCGACACCGCATCCTTCAGGTCTGCCCGAACGGCGCGCGGACCCGTGCCGAGCACCCCCGGCTGCCCGTCTCGTCGGCCGAACTCGGCGTCGCCGTGCGGGACGCCGTCGCGGACGGGGCCGAGGACGTACATCTGCATCCGAAGGACCACAACGGCACGGACACCCTGGCCGCGTCGTACGTCGCGGCGGCGCTGACCGCCGTACGGGCAGCCGCACCCGGTATCCCGGTGGGCGTCACGACGGGCGCCTGGACGACCTCCGACCCCGAGCGGCGGGCCGCGCTGGTCAGCGCCTGGACCGTGCTGCCGGACCACGCCTCGGTGAACTGGCACGAGGACGGCGCGGATCTGGTCGCGGACGCCCTGCTCGCCCGGGGCGTCGGCATCGAGGCGGGCCTCTACTCCGGTACGGACGCGGTCCGCCGCTTCCTCGCCTGGCCCTCGGCCGGCCGCGTACTGCGGGTGCTCGCCGAGGTCACGGACCCCGACCCGCACACCGCCCCGGCGACGGCCACCGCGCTCCTCACCGAACTCCGGAACAGGGACCTGCCCGCCCCGGTCCTGCTGCACGGCGAGGACGGCTCGGCCTGGCCGGTCCTGCGGCCGGCGTGGCCGAGGGCCTGTCCGCCCGTATCGGCCTGGAGGACGTACTCCACCTCCCGGACGCCACCCCCACGCCGAACTGATCCGGTGTGCCCGGGAGTTCATCGGTCGGCCGATCTGAGAGGGAGTGCTCTTGCGCGCCCCGTGTCGCGGCTGCTACGGGCTGTGAGGTCTGTTCCGCCCTTGATCCGGTTCTCGCTTGCGTCCGGCACGGGGTGCTCCACTAACGTCACTGAGACGGCGCAACAGTGTGCGCGGGGTGACCAGTTCGGGGGAGACGGTGTCGTATTCGCAGGGGTGGCAGGAAGTGTTCACGCTCTCGGACCTGCCGACCGGGGATCCGGGGACCGGTATGTCGCTGGCCTCGACGGGCGACACGGGCGCGGGCGGCGGCACCGGCGGTCTGAAGCACAGCGCCGGACCGTGGACCAGCGCGTCAGGGACCGCCGACTCGCTGCGGACCAGTACCGGGAAGAGCCGCAGCCGACTCGGTACCGCACATGAGGGTGTCGCGTCCGGCGCTGCGGGGTTCTCAGCCGTGGGGGCGTTGACCGAGGTGATGGAATCGTGGGAGAAGCGATTGACCGCGGTGCGGGGCGAATGCGCTTACCTGGACGGGGCGTTGGCGAAGGTCGCCAAGGAGATGGGGGAGACCGACGTCAGGATCGAGAAGTCGGTACAGGGCGTGCACGCGGGTGAGAGCCGGTGACCGGCGCCACACTCACCTGGCAGCAACTGCGGGATCTCAAGCCGCGGGAGTTCGAGGACGCCGGCGACGGCTGGCACGAGGTCTCCGGGAGGGCCGACGCCGACCGGGTCAGGACCGACAAGGCGATGACGGCGAAACTTCGTGACACGCAGGACAGTGAGTCGGCGAAGGCGGCGATCACCAGGCTGGAGCGGCTGAGCCGCAACTTTCAGTACGTCCACACCGAGTCCGGCCTGATCCGTACAACCCTGAACGGTCTCGCCGCAGAACTGATGGACCCGCAGGGGCAGTTGACGCAGGCTCTGGAGGAGGCCGAGGGTTGGAAGTTCACCGTCCACATGGACGGCTCGATCAGTTACCCGTCCGCTGTCGTCTGCGATACCCGTATCGGCGAGAAGGGGGAGAGGAAGGTGGTCGGCGGCACCGTACAGGGCAGTGCCCGGCTCCCCCTGGAACCGCACCCCGGACTGAACGGGGAGCCCGGCTTCGACCTCAACCCCAATCCGTACGCGGCGATGGCCCAGGACATCGCGGACCGCATCGCGCGGGCGGTGAGATCGGCCGCCGAGATCGACCGTCGATACGCGAGCGCGCTGCGGAAACTTAAAGCGGCAGCGGGACTTGACGTCACCGAGGCGACGCTGAAGGACGTTGCCGGTGACACGGCGGCGGTTCGGAGGGCCGCACAGGACTATCTGGCGGACAACGTCCCCTTCGACAAGTCCCCCGCCGAGCGCAAGGAGTGGTGGGACGGGCTGACCGAGGAGCAGCGTCAGGAGTACCTGGACGTGGCTCCGGACCTGGTCGGGAACCTGGACGGAATTCCTGCGCTGTCGCGCGACGAGGCGAACCGGAACTACCTTCCGGTGCTGATCGACTCGTTGGAGAGGCAGGGCGGCGACGATGCCGAGACCAAGCTGGGCGGGCTCCGGGCGATTGAGGAAAAGCTGAGCAAGCCGACGAAGGTACCGATGTATCTGCTGGGCATCGGGGACGAGGGCAACGGTCGCGCCATCGTGGCGTACGGAAACCCGGACACGTCGAAGAACGTCGCGGCGTATGTGCCGGGACTGGGAACCAAGTTGGACGCGGAGTTTGCCGGGGGGACGGTGCAGCGGGCCCTGGACACCGCGAAGGGAGCCCGAGAACACGACCCGTCAAGCGCTGCTATCGTCTGGCTCGGCTATGACGCTCCGCAGAGCATAGACGTCATGAGCACCGGCGATGCGGAGAAAGGAGCACCCGCCTACAACGAATTCATGAGCGGGCTGGGAGTCACCAATGAGAACAAGGACCCACATATGACGGCGATCGGCCACTCCTACGGCTCGCTGACGGTCGGGACCGCGGCCCAGCAGGGCGACGGGATTCCAGGGGCCGATGACATCATCCTGGTGGGAAGCCCAGGCGTCGGAGCCGACAAGGCGGAAGACCTTGGCGTCGGGAAGGACAATGTCTATGTCGGGGCGGCCGACAACGACGTGGTGACCCAGCTTCCCTCGAAGCAACAGACCGGGGCGGGTTACCTCGGCCTGCTGGGCGGCGGTCCCCTGGGCGCGTACGTTGTCGGCGACCTCGCCGACCAGGGAGACGACGACCTCTATTTCGGCAAGGATCCAGCCAGTAAGACATTCGGTGCGAATCGATTCCTGGTTGAAGACGGGCCTCGCCCCATTCTTGATATGGGCGGAGTTGACGCCCACTCTCAATACTTCACACCGACAAAAGATGAAGTGTCGGCAAAGAATATTGGTCTCATCGTCGCCGGGCAGCCTGAAAAAATCAAGATGGAGCATTGGCGTTGATGAAACGGGAGCAGATGTGGGTTCCGGCGCTCACTTTGGTGGGTGGGCTGCTCACCGGATGCGCAATGCTGGGGGAGGGTGAGAAAGGAGTGGCTGCTGCCATGAATATGCAGGACGCGGCGGAGCATGCGGACGCAATGCTGGATTCGACTTTCGAGGCAATCGAGCCAGAGGTTCAGTGGGCCCACGATGACACGTCTTCAGGTAGTTGTGACCTGACTCGTCGGCGGACTGTGATGACCATCGTTTCCGAGGAGCGGCGCGGGAATTTCCTCGGCATGATCGAGCGGTACTGGAAGAAGAGCGGATACAAGATCACCTCCGTGTTTTCCGACAAGGAGAGCCCCGCCATCATCGCGAAGAGCTCGGAGGGATTCGCGATCGTCCTGAATGTCGGTTACGAGGGCCAGGTGTTCTTCAAGGTCAGTACCCCCTGCGTGGAGGAGTCCGAGGTCGCTGACCCCACCGCCGCACCCAACGGCCCCGCCTACGAAGGTGTCGAGCTGCCTCGCCCCAACGTGCGCTCCGACTTCTGGTCCGCCGACACTCCTGTCGCGTCGCCTTCCCCTTGGTCGAGCGGGAGTTGAGGCGGCGCCACCGGTTTGAGGTCCAGCTCGAACCACACGTACTTCCCGAACGGCCGCTCGCCCGTGCCCCATCGCGACGCGATCGCGTCGATGAGCAGCAGCCCGCGCCCGTGCTGGTCGTCGTCGGCCGGGTGGCGGAGGCGGGGCCGGCGGCGGTTGGCGTCGTGGCACTCCACGCGTACGCGGTGCTCGTCCGCACCGACCCTGACCAGTAGCGCCCCGCCGATCGGCACGCCGTGCCGTACGGCGTTGGTCGCCAGCTCCGAGACGCAGAGCAGTACGTCGTCGAGGACGGCTCCGTCGACGGCGGCGCGAGTGGTGCCGATGACTTCGCGCGCGAAGGCGCGGGCGGCGGGTACGGACGCGTCCGAGCGCGCGAACCGCCGGGATGTGGTGAGCATGGTCACAGGCTGCCGCGAGGTGGTGACGCTCGGGAGTGACCGAGGGGATACACGGTGCGCTGTATCAGCCGGTGGTCCCGTCCCGGTGCGGGTCGGCCTCCTCCCGTGCGCCGGTGGGCGCGGCCGGGCTCAGCCCAGTACCGCCGCGAAGGCGAGCGCCACACGCTCCAGCCAGTTCAGCGCGTCGGACGCTTCCGCCTCGGTGATCGGGCGGCGGCGCTTCAGGTCGCCGTCTTCCAGGTCCGCGTAGTGGGCGATCAGGTTGCGACGCTGGATGATGGCCGAGAACTGCTGCTTCAGGCTCTGGGCCGAGTAGTTCGTACGGTGGTGGTGCCACGCGTTGATCTGTTGCGCGCCCTTGGACCACAGGTCCTCGTCCGTGACGAGCTTGTAGGCCTCGGTGATCCTCTTCGGGTTGTGCAGCGGCTGGAAGGCCCACTTCGCGCGGACCGCCGCGAGGACGACGTCGCCCAGGTCCTGATCGCCGGTCCGTACGTCCTCGATGACCGAGAGCGGCAGCTCGAAGCGGCTCAGCTGGGCGGGGAGTTCACCGCTCCCGGTGTCGGCCGCGATCTTCGCGACCCGCCGGAACAGCTCCTCGTGCAGCCAGTGGTCCATGGCGCTGACGCCCTGCACCCACGCGGCCCGGTACAGGTCGTTGATGTCGAGCGCGCCCGGCTGGAGGCCCTGGAGGCTGTTCCCTGCGGTGATCAGGTTCCTCGCGTACTCAAGGTTGGTCTTGAACGAGAGGAACTGCCGGGTGTCCGGCTGCGTGATGCTCATGGCTGCCCACTCCTTGTGACGGCGATCAAGGATTCCGGGGGCGTGGCGGAGAGGCAAGCCGATTGCGAAAGATGGCCGACGCGTGACGTCGCCGCAGGTGGGCCCGGAGCTTGAGCCTCGGGCTTCGAGCCCCTTTTTAGTTGAGCGGGAGGGAGGGGAGGGAACCTACCCCCCTCCCAAGTCCCCCGCCGACCAGGCGAGATGACTTTCCGTGGTCGGCTTGCGTCAGAGCGTATTGACGGTTTAGCGTTCAGGGCATTAAGCGGCCCCGGCTGGTGCTAGCAACACCGAACCGGGGCCTGACCAACGGATCGAAAGAGACTCGATCGTGGATTCCACACAGCTTAGTGCTGCCCTGCGCGCGCCCGCACACCCCTCGGCCAAGCCCGGCTACGGAAAGCGCTCCGCGCCCGGTCAACGGCCCCGTACCGCAACCGATTTCGCACATCTGCGCCCGAGGGAAGCGGCGCTCGCCGCGTACATCGACCGGCTGCCCGAAGGCGCCGCGATCGGCTACAAACCGCTGGCCGCGAACGTCGCCGACTACGGGCAGCAGGCGTGCGCGAAGGCGCTCAAGTTCCTGTCGCACGAGGGTCATCTGCGGCTGGTGAAGGAACACCTGTGCACGGCGGACAACAGCTTCCGCTGGGTGACGCGGACCTACTTCTCCCGGACGTCGAGGGACGACGACTGGTGGAAGGCGTACGTGGACAGCCTGCGCGGCATCGACCTGACCGAGCTGGAGCGACGGCAGCGCGCGGAGGCCGAGACCGAGCGGGCGCAGGGCGCGGCGCGGGTGCCCGTGCCCGAGCCCGTGCCCGAGCCCGAACCGGAGCTTGAGCCGGGCGCCGTACGGGAGCCCGGACCGGCCAGCCCCGTAACGTCCCCGCCCGCCGCGCCCCAGGAGCCCTCCGCCGCCTACCGGGCCCTCGCCCGGCTCGGGCGCACCGACCCCCGAATGACCCTGTCCGCCACCGAGTGCGCCGCGCTCGAACCGCTCGCCGCGCAGTGGCTGGCGCGCGGCGCGACGGCGGACCACCTGACCCGTTCACTGACCACCGGGCTGCCGCACCCCCTGCACAGCCCCGGCGCGATCGCTCGCAAACGACTGGAGAGCAAGATGCCGCCCGAGCCGTACCAGGCCCCCGAGTACATCACCCGAGCCGTGATGGTCTGCATGGGCTGCGAGGAGCCCGACAACGTCGTGACGCTGGTCAAGGGCATGTGCCTCGACTGCAACGAGGAGATGGAGGCGTACGACGTGGCCGAGGAGAGGGGCCTGGTCATCGACGCGATCCCGGACACCTTCCGTGCCGTCCCCGCCAAACAGGAGGTGGCCCGTCGCGCCGACGCCCTGCGCGCGGCGGCCGGCTTCAAGGCCCGCCCCATCCCGCGCCCGGCGCACGGCGAACTCGTCCAGGCCTGCTCGCCCGACGGCGCGGACCTGCTGCGGGCGGCCGAATGAGCGTGCACGAGATGCCGGTCAGGGCACCATGGAGGGGAGGAGGCGACGCCATGACCCCCAGGACCACAGACCGGCCACAGATGTCCGTCGACGAGTTCGAGGAGCTTGCCCGACGCGCGCCAGAGATGGTGCGGCTGGAATTCATCAACGGAAAGGTCCAGGTCAAGTCCGTGCCGGACGGAAACCACGGCGAGATCGTCAAGTGGCTTCAGAAGCGCTGCATGCAGTTTCGCCCCGAGTTGTGGTTGTACGCGGAGCAAGGGCTGTGCGTCGATACGTACCGTAAGGGCCGGGCCCGGCCGGATGGAGCGCTCGCGCCGGACGACTACTTCGTCGGGCAGGGAGAGTGGTCCGGGGCTGAGGGAGTTCTGATGGCTGTGGAGGTCACCTCACGTGACGCGGACACCGAGCAACGCGACCGCATCGAAAAGCGCGACGGCTACGCGGCAGCCTGTATCCCCGTCTATCTCCTCGTCGACCGCGATGCCTCCTCTCTGACTGTGCATGCCGAGCCCGAGAAGGGCGAGTACCGTTCTGTCACCATCAGGCCCTTCGGTGCTGTCGTCGAGCTTCCCGACCCGGTCGGCATCACGCTGGAGACCGAGAAGCTCAAGGATTACGCGGACTGACGGTCGCCGGACCTGGGCCGGACCCGGGTGGGTGGGATTGCATCGTTCCCGGTCGCGGGCGGGTTGCACGTGGTTACGCTCGGACGGACGTGACGAGGTGGATACACGGCGTGGTGTATCAGTCGGAGGTGCGGCCGGTGTCGGTCCAGGAATCCCAGCCACCGGGTACGTGGCGGTACTGCGGCAACCAACTCCTGCGGTGGCGTACGCAGTCGGGCATAAGCCGCGAGGAGCTGGCGGCGGCGACGAACTACTCGTCGGCCACGATCAAATCGATGGAACAGGGCGTACGGATGCCGACGCCGCGCCTGCTGGACCAGGCGGACGACCTGTTCAAGGCGAACGGGAAGCTGAGCGCGGCGAAGGACTACTTGCGGCGGGAGAAGTTCCCGGCGCGGGCGCAGGACTTCATGGCGCGGGAGCGCGAGGCGATCAGCTTGTGGTCGTACGAAGTGGCCCTGATTCCGGGGCTGTTGCAGACGGAGACGTACGCGCGGGCGCTGATGGGAAATCGCTGTCCACCGTTGGACGACGAGACGGTCGAGGAACGAGTCACGGCCAGGCTGGAACGCCAGTCGCTCCTGACCCGTAAGCCACTGGCAGCGCTCAACTTCGTGTTGTACGAGGCGGCCTTGCGCGGCCCGCACGTGGACAAGGAGCAGTTGCTTCACATCCTGGAACAAGGGAAGCTGGGCAATCTCACAGTTCAGGCGTTGACGTTCGACCGCGCCAACTCCAGTGCGCTCAGCGGCCCGATGGTGCTCCTGGAGACGCGCGATCACGAACGACTTGCCTTCTCGGAAGGCCAGTCGATCAGTCAGCTGACCGATGATCCTGGTGTGGTCAGTTCACACACGGAGCGGCTTAGCATGATCCGGGCGTTGGCTCTCAGTCCCGATGAGTCGGCCCGTTTCATCGAGCGGATGGTGGAAGAACTTATGACCGAGCGACTGACGTGGTTCAAGTCCAGCTACAGCGATGACGAGGGCAGCAACTGCGTCGAAGTCGCCTTGGCCTGGCACAAGTCCACTTACAGCGACCGCGAAGACGCGAGCTGCGTCGAGGTCGCCGCCTGTCCCGCCGCCGTCCACGTCCGGGACTCCAAGGTCACCGATAGCCCCGAGTTGGCCGTTGCCGCCCCCGCGTGGAGCGCGTTCGTCTCGTACGCGAGCCGACGCGCCTGAGAGGGCGGCTGCCCGGACTCAGCTCTCGTTGACCGTCGTCTCCTCGGCGGTCGTGTCCGGCTTGACCTCGCCGCCCAGCGCCTCCGCGATCGCCGCGAACTCGTCCAGCGCGGCCTGAAGGTCCTCGACGATCTCCTGAGCGATGACCTCGGGCGCGAGCAGGCTGTCCGCGTCGTCCAGGGCCGGGTCCTTCATCCACGTGATGTCGAGGTTGACCTTGTCGCGGGCCATCAGCTCGTCGTAGGTGAACGACTTGAAGCGCTCGGACTCGACACGTTCCGTACGGTCACCGCCCGGGAGGTACTCGGCGACGAACTCGTCCAAGTCCGCGCGCCGCAATGGGCGTTGCTTGAGCGTGAAGTGCTTCGCGGTGCGGAAGTCGTAGACCCAGAGCTTTGACGTGTTGGGCTTGCCGCCGGTGCGCGGGGGCTTCTTCTCGATGAACAGGACGTTCGCCTTGACGCCGCCCGCGTAGAAGATGCCGGTGGGCAGTCGCAGGATCGTGTGCAGGTCGAACTCTTCGAGCAGCCGGCGGCGGATCTTCTCGCCCGCGCCGCCCTCGAAGAGGACGTTGTCGGGGAGGACGACGGCGGCACGGCCGTGCATCTCCATCAGCGACATGATGTGCTGGAGGAAGTTGAGCTGCTTGTTGGTGGTGGTGGCGCGGAAGTCCTCACGGTCGTAACTCATGTCCTCCCGGTCGGACTTGCCGTCCGTACCGATGACCGTGATCGATGACTTCTTGCCGAACGGCGGGTTCGCGAGGACGAGCGACGCGTGCTTGCCGGGCTTCTCGGCGAGCGCGTCGCCGACGGTGATGAGGCTGTCGCCCTCGCTGTCGCCGATGCCGTGCAGCAGCATGTTCATCGCGGCGAGCCGGGCGGTGCCGGTGACGAGTTCGTTGCCGAAGATCTTCCCGGAGCCGAGCGCGAGGCGCTGCTCGCGGGTGAGGTCCTGCATGTGGTGCTCGCGGATGTAGCTGTGCGCGGCGATGAGGAAGCCACCGGTGCCGCAGGCGGGGTCGGTGATGGTGTCCTCGGGCCGCGGCTGCATGACGTCGACCATGGCGTCGATGAGTGAGCGGGGCGTGAAGTACTGCCCGGCACCGGTCTTGGTGTCCTCGGCGCCCTTGGCGAGCAGACCTTCGTAGGCGTCGCCCTTGATGTCGGTGCCCTGGATGGTCCAGTCCTCCTTGCCGATGAGTTCGACAACGAGCTTTTCGAGGAGGGCCGGCTCGGTGATGCGGTTCTGCGACTTGGCGAAGATCGTGCCGAGGGTGGTGCCGGGGTTCTTGGCGAGTTCGGCGAGGACTTCGCGGTAGTGGGCTTCGAGTTCGAGCCCCTTCTTGGAGGCGAGCGACTTCCAGTCGTACTCGGCGGGGACGACGGATTGGGCGTCCGCCTCGGTGAAGGGGTCGCTGGTGATCTCGTCCACCATCTTGAGGAAGAGGAGGTACGAGAGCTGCTCGACGTACTCGATGGTGGAGAGGCCGTTGTCCCGCAGGACGTTGCAGTAGTTCCAGAGCTTGGCGACGAGACTGTTGGTCTGCGCGACGGCCTGCGGCGCGGGCGTGGAGGTGACGTCGGTGCTGCTCACAGCTCGAACTCCTGCTGAATGGCGGTGCGGGGGGCGGGGGTTGGGGTGGGCGCGGGGGTGGTGGCTACGGCTGTCTTGCGGGGCCGCCGGGTCCGCTGCGGCTTGGGCACGGCGGCCCGCTCGGCCCGGATGCGGTCCAGGAGGACGGACGCGGGCTCGTCGGCGGGGTCTTGCGGGACGAGCTGCCCGGTGAAGGCGCGTTCCAAGAGCGAGGACCTTAGAACCTCGGCCATGTGTAGAGCGGGGCGCGGGCCGTGAAGCACATTTGCTGCGGCATCGAGTTTGGAAAGCTGCCCATCGAGCGTTTCGACGATCCGATGCTGCTCAGTGAGAGCAGGTACGGGAATAGGCCACCCCGCCATCTTGGCCGCGCCGATGTGGTGGATTCCCACACCTCGCGCACCTTGGCGGAATGCTCCTCGCAGCGCTTCGCAGCGCAGGAAGTAAAGCAGGAAATGGGGATCAATGTTGTTAGGTCTGACTCGGATGAGCGTGTTCTGAAAGCAGCAATCGGGGATTTCATCATTCCAGATTGCCGGTTTCCCGACTTCGCCGGGGCTTCCTGAAGCTTCGCTCAAGACGATGTCATTCTTGCGCAGTCGATATGTTTCCAGCTCGGAGTCGGTAAAGTTCATTTCCTTTACGTTGGTGAGGATCAGTCCTTGCCATCCGACATTCGCTGCCCTGAGGTATGGTCGCATTTGGTTGCCGGAGTGATTTTTGGGTGAACGCTGACGGCCAAGACGAACTTCGGCTACTTGGTCGAGTCGAACGCGCGGTGCATTGTCTTGGGTGAACTGGCTGCGCATTAGGCGGGGTTTGAGTGCCTTCGCTCGGGCCGACGTATCGCGGAGAGCGGCCGTCGCTCTGCTAAGGCCGGAAAGATGGCCTTCGAGGGCCTCGACGATGCGGTGCTGCTCCGCCAGCGGAGGCAACGGCACTCGTACCCGCTTCACCTTAGCCGTGCTGAGTGTGTAAAGGCCGCTCGTGGATTGGGCCACGATCCTGAGCTGCTGGGAGACGGCAGGTGCGTTCCAAATAAGTTCGAGGAACCGAGCGCTGATTGCCTTGGACGGCCGAACGCGGATCAAGTGATTTTGATGCACGGTGTCGGAGATTGCGCCCCGCCAGGTTGCTGCTCGCCCAATCTGGTCCGGACTCCCGTTTCCTTCCACGACCAGCAAATCCCCCGGCCGCAGCCGGTATCTATCTAGTTCGCCGTCGAAGAGTTCAATCTTGTGTACCTCTTCGAGGTTAAGTGATCCGCGTCCGACATTGGCGACGCGAAGAAACGGGTAAGCGTTCTCGATGGGACGACGCTTCTGTTGCTTCTGGATGCCACCATTGACCTCGGCCACCTCGCCCAGCTCAACGGATACCCACCCGTCCGGAAGTTCCACGTCACTCACGCAAGCTCTCGATTCATCTCACTCAACAGGACCCGCACATCCCGCCCCGGAAACGCATGTCCAAACCCGCGCCCCCCACCCCGCCCCCGGAAAGGCTCCCCGTTCATCTCCGACGGGCTGATGCCCACGTCCGTCGCCACCACGTCCCGTATCGACCGCAGCCACCACAACTGCTCCTCCGAAAACTCCGCCCCCGCCTGGCGCTGCCGCAGCAGCCACGCCTCGAAGCGTTCTTCCACCACCGCCCGGTACGGCTTCAGCTCCGTGTCCACGCCCAGTTCGTACCGTATGAGCGAGATCAGGTCCGGGAGGCCCGCCCCCGCGCCCGGTCGGGTGACCGCCGCGCCCAGGTCCTCGTAGTACGCCCACAGCACCTTCGGCGTCCACGCGTACTGGGGGCGGTGGATCTTCGCCGCCAACTCCTCCAGTGCCGCGTACGCCGCCGCCGGCGAGACCGAGCGCGGGCTGCTCAGGGCGATACTGACCGCCGCCAGCCGGTCGCGCTCCTCCTTCAACAACGTGCTCCAGCGGCCGACTTCCTCCCGCGCCCGCTCCTCCGGCGGAATCGCCCGGACGTCCGTCACCCGTACCGCCGTGACCTCGTCCATCAGGTAGTCCTTGTCGCGGCGGATGTCGATGATCTCGCGCCGCAGATCCGGCAGATCACGCAGTGGAGCGGTCGCGTCCAGCACCAGCTTCCGCGCCGCCGCCGGGCCCTCCTCGTCCGTCACCCGTTCCTGCCGGTCCGGGTCGACGGCCTTGACGATTCCGCCCGCGATCTCGGACAGTGTCCTGTCCCCAGCCGCCCGCGTCAGCAACGTCCGCTCCTCGTCCGACAGTTGCTGGTTGAGCCGGGCGAGGCGCCCCGCCAGGATCTCCGCCTCGCCCGCGCTGATCGACCCCGTACCGGCCTTGTCCAGCAACTTCGCGAGCGACACCTGACGTTCCCCGGCAGGTACCAGGGGCTTCGCGTCGACCAGGGGGGAGTCCGTGACGCCCACCGCGTCGACGAGCACGAAGCGGTCCTTGCGTACCGACGCGTCCGAGTCCGGGGTGACCTCCCGTAGCTCGGTCTGGTCGATCGTCCGGGCGCCCCGGCCCTTCATCTGCTCGAACAGCACCGCGCTGCGCACCTCGCGCAGGAAGATCACGCACTCCAGGGCCTTCACGTCCGTGCCCGTGGCGATCATGTCGACGGTCACGGCGACCCGCAGGCGCGGGGAGGTCCGGAGGTTGCGGATCAGTTCGTCGGGGTCCTCCCCGGCCGCGCGGCTCTTGTACGTGATCTTCTTCGCGAAGTCGTCACCGCGCCCGAAGACCTCCTTGACCTGCGCGAGAACGTCCTCCGCGTGGTCCTCGCCGACCGCGAAGATCAGCGTCTTGGGAAGTTCCCGGCGGCCGGGGAACCAGCTCTGCCAGTTGTCGCGGTACGCGGTCAGCACCGCGCGGATCTCGTCGACGGCGACCACCGAGCGGCCGATCTGCCGGGTGGTGTACGTGAAGTCGTCATCCAGCTCCTGGTAGCGCTGACGCCGGGTCTTGCGGTCCTTGACCTTGACCGTCGTACCGGACTCGATGGTGGCCACGCCGTTGTCCCGGATGTCGGTGTTCATCCTGACGATGTCGAAGTCGACGTTGACGCCGTCGGCGACGGCCTGCGGATAGGTGTACTCGGAGACCAGGTTGCGGCCGAAGAAGCCCAGGGTCTGAATCATCGGGGTGGCGGTGAGGCCGACCAGGTGGGCGTCGAAGTACTCCAGCACCCCGCGCCACAGGCCGTAGATCGACCGGTGGCACTCGTCCACGATGATCAGGTCGAAGGACTCGATCGGGACGGCCGGGCTGTAGGAGACCTCGATGGGCCGGTCCGTCGCGTAGGTGTCCTGGTGCGCGAGATTGTCCGCCGCCTCGTCCGCCGCTTCGTCGTCGACCAGGGTCTCGCCGCGCAGCAGCGCGTACATCTTCTGGATGGTGCAGATGGTGACGGCCGAGGTCTCCTGGAGCCCGGCGGCGCCCAGCCGGTCGACGTTGTAGATGTCGGACAGCTTGCGGCCGTCGTCCGGGGTGAGGAACCGGCGGAACTCGTCGTACGCCTGCTTGCCCAGGTTGTTGCGGTCCACGAGGAACAGGACCCGCCGGGCCTTGGTGTACTTCAGCAGGCGGTACGTCTGTGCCACCGCCGTGTACGTCTTGCCCGCGCCGGTGGCCATCTGGATCAGGGCGCGCGGCCGGTCCCTGGCGAGGGAGTCCTCCAGACCGGTGATCGCGTCGATCTGCGCGAGTCGCAGGCCGTTCGGCTCCAGCGGCGGCATGTTGCGCAGCGCCGCCCGGAAGGTCGGGGCGGTGGGCTTCTCCTCGGCGCGGCGCATCCAGGCCGCGACCGTCTCGGGGCGGTGGAAGGAGAACACCTCGCGGGAACGGGCGTCTGGGTCGAGGCGGTTGACGAAGTACGTCTCGGCGCCGGTCGTCGCGTAGCGGAACGCGAACGGCTCGTCTCGCTGCCAGACGGCGAGGCGGTGTTCCTTGAGGACACCGGCCGCGTAACGGTCGTTCTGCTCGACGGCGCTGCCGAGATGGTCGCCCTCGCGCTTGGCCTCGATCACGCCGACGATCCTGCCGCCGACGTAGAGGACGTAGTCGGCGCGGCCCGTCGCCAGGGTGAACTCGCGGACGGCGACGCCCTTCTCGGCGTCACTGCCGGGGTTGACCTGGTCGCGGTCCTGGACCTCCCAGCCGGCGGCGCCCAGCATGCGGTCGATGGTCTCGCGGGCCTGCACCTCGTTCAGGGGGGCCGGGCGCTGCGCGCGGTGGACGATCGCGTCGCGGGCGGCGGCGTCGACCCGGCGCGGTGTCTTGCGCAGCAGCTCGTACGACGACTGCTGTGCCGTACGCAGGGACTCGACCTGCGTGGTCAACTGCTCGATCTGGGCGAGCAGTTGATCCTTGTTGGCGGCGGCGGCCGAGATGAGCGACTCGGCCTCGGCACGGGCGCGCCGCTCCGCTTCGAGCTGGGTCGCGCTCTCGGTGAGGCGTACGCGGGACTGTGCGAGCGACTCCCGGTGGCCTTCGAGGGCCTCCCGCAGCTCGGCCAGCTCCGCCGGATCGGTGATCTGCGCCTCGGGGTCCGTGGGCGGTACGAACTCGGCGACCGTGCGCTTCCCGGAGACCGCGTCGTGGAACCAGAGGCCGAGCTTGTAGCAGGCGCGTACGGCGGCGAGCGCGCGGGTGGAGTCGAAGAGATGGCTGTGGGCCGCCTGGTTGCGGTCGCGCCGGATGCGGTCGAAGTCGTCGCGGATCTCGGGCACGAGGACGCCCGCGCGCGTCAGCGCGTTGAGCCGGTCCACCTGGCGGGTGCCTTCGACGCGCAGTGCCGTACGGCTGACGAGTTCCTCCGCCAGGACCTCACCGAACTGGCCCGCCTGGACGAGGGCGGCGTTGGGGTTGGTGAAGACGGTGGCCTCGGCCTGGGCGCCGTAGATGGAGAGCAGGGCCTGCAAAGGGAAGAGGACACCGAAGTTCGGAGAGGACTTCGCCAGTCTCTCCAGTCGCTCGTCCATACACCCTCGCTCCGTCCCCTGTACCGCGGTCCGCGGTCCGCGGTCCGCGGACCGCCGTCTTCGCCGAGTCCGCAAGCTTACGGAAGATCTCGGTGCCCGGTCCGCCATATCGCGACGCGGCCGGTCCGCGACGCCGGTGTCGCGCGGATCGGCCGTCGGCACCCGCTAGTCAATGCCGAGCCCTCGGCGACCCGGCCCCCGCCCCTGCCGCGAACGCCGCCCCCACCGGGGGCCCGAACCTGACCGGTTTCACGCTGGACGAGCGGGGCGGCGCGTACGCCACCGACCTGGCGAGCGGCGGGCCGCTCTGGAGGATCCCGGGCCCGGTCCGCCGGTGAGGCGCGATCCGCCGGTGAGGCGTGATCCACGCGTGTGACCCGGCCCACGTTCCGCGTGGCCCGCGTCAGACCGGGCATGGATGTCCACCGGGCAGCCGCACCGCTTCCCGGGTGATCACGACGTGAGCGGGACATCTCACGATGTGATATTCCCTAAGCGGAATGCGGCTGCTCGTTAGACTGAGCCGACCGCAGTGATGAACGACTGCGGCATGACTGATCGAGGAGCGCACGTGGGCCTTGTCGTGCAGAAGTACGGAGGCTCCTCCGTTGCCGATGCCGAAGGCATCAAGCGCGTTGCCAAGAGAATCGTCGATGCCAAGAAGAACGGCCACCAGGTGGTCGTCGTGGTATCGGCGATGGGCGACACGACGGACGAGCTGACCGACCTCGCCGAGCAGGTGTCCCCGATCCCCGCGGGTCGGGAACTGGACATGCTGTTGACCTCGGGAGAGCGCATCTCCATGGCGCTGCTCGCCATGGCGATCAAAAGCCTGGGCCACGAGGCCCAGTCGTTCACGGGCAGCCAGGCCGGAGTCATCACCGACTCGGTCCACAACAAGGCGCGCATCATCGATGTCACGCCCGGCCGCATCCGTACGGCACTGGACGAGGGCAACATCGCCATCGTCGCCGGATTCCAGGGCGTGTCCCAGGACAAGAAGGACATCACCACGCTCGGCAGGGGCGGTTCGGACACCACGGCCGTCGCCCTCGCCGCCGCGCTGGACGCCGAGGTCTGTGAGATCTACACCGACGTCGACGGCGTCTTCACCGCCGACCCCCGGGTCGTCCCGAAGGCCCGGAAGATCGACTGGATCTCCATCGAGGACATGCTGGAGCTGGCCGCGTCCGGCTCCAAGGTGCTGCTGCACCGCTGCGTCGAGTACGCACGCCGATACAACATCCCGATCCACGTCCGCTCGTCCTTCTCCGGACTCCGCGGCACCTGGGTCAGCAACCAGCCGCAAGGGGACCAGCAGGTGGAGCACGCCATCATCTCCGGAGTCGCCCACGACGTCTCCGAGGCCAAGATCACCGTCGTCGGCGTCCCCGACAAGCCGGGCGAGGCCGCGGCGATCTTCCGTTCCATCGCGAACGCGGAGATCAACATCGACATGGTGGTGCAGAACGTGTCCGCCGCGTCGACCGGGCTGACCGACATCTCCTTCACCCTCCCCAAGACCGAGGGCCGCAAGGCCATCGACGCCCTGGAGAAGGCGAAGGCCACCATCGGCTTCGACTCGCTGCGCTACGACGACCAGATCGGCAAGATCTCGCTCGTCGGCGCCGGCATGAAGACGAACCCGGGCGTCACGGCCGCCTTCTTCGAGGCGCTGTCCGAGGCGAACGTGAACATCGAGCTGATCTCGACCTCCGAGATCCGTATCTCGGTCGTCACCCGCGCCGACGACGTGAACGAGGCCGTACGCGCCGTGCACACCGCCTTCGGGCTCGACACCGAATCCGACGAGGCCGTCGTCTACGGCGGCACCGGGCGATGAAGGGCATCGGGCGATGACGGGAACTCGCGGGCCGCTGACGGGAAGTCGCGGAAGCGCGGGCCGATGAACGGCCGGCCGACGCTCGCGGTCGTGGGCGCGACCGGGGGCGTCGGCGCCGTCATGCTCCAGATCCTGTCCCAGCACGCCGACGTCTGGGGCGAGATCCGTCTGCTGGCCTCGCCCCGCGCGGCCGGCCGCAAGCTGGCCGTACGGGGCGAGGAGACCGAGGTCGTCGCGCTCGGCGAGAGCGCGCTGGCCGGGGTGGACGTCGCGCTGTTCCTCGTACCGGACGCCGTGTCCGCCCAGTGGGCCCCCATCGCGGTGTCCCAGGGCGCCGTCGTCGTGGACGCGTCCGCCGCGTTCCGGATGGACCCCGACGTACCGCTCGTGGTGCCCGAGCTGAATCCGCATGCCGCGCGGCTGCGCCCGCGCGGCATCGTCGCGAGTCCGGGCTGCGCGACGATGCCGATGATCGTCGCGGTGGGCTCGCTGCACGCCGAGTTCGGGGTGTGCGAGCTGGTCGTGTCCTCGTACCAGGCGGTCAGCGCCGCCGGACAGGACGGCATCTCGGCGCTGCGCCGGCAGATGTCGGCCGTGGCCGGTACGGAACTGGGGACGAGCCCCGGTGACGTACGGCGCGCGGTGGGCGACATCACGGGGCCGTTCGGCGGTCCGCTGGCGCTCAACGTCGTGCCGTGGGCGGGATCGCTCATGGCGGACGGCTGGTCGTCCGAGGAGATGGCGATCCGCGAGGAGACCCGCAAGGTCCTCGACCTGCCCGATCTGAAGATCGCGGTCACGTGCGTGCACGTGCCCGTGATCACCGCGCACTCGCTCGCCGTGCACGCGCGCTTCGAGGGCCCGGTCACGGTCGACCGGGCGCACGAGATCCTGGCGACCTCTCCGGGCGTGGTGCTGTTCGACAATCCGGCGGCCGGCGACTTCCCGACACCGGCGGACGTGGTCGGCACCGACCCGACGTGGGTGGGGCGGGTGCGGCGTTCGCTGGACGACGAGCGGGCGCTGGAGCTGTTCGTGTGCGGCGACAACCTCCGCAAGGGCGCGGCACTCAACTGCGCGCAGATCGCGGAGGCCGTGGCGGGGGAATTCGCGGGTGCGTAGAGGGAGCGGGGCGCCGCGCGTAGACGGGGTCCACCAAGCCGTGATGAGCTGCACCGACAGCGGGTAACCCACCCCGAGTTGACCGCTCGACTGTTTGTGGAATCTGTGAACGCCCTGTGAGCGAATCGCTGGTCTGTACCACTTGAACTGGGGTGTTCCGGTGGCGGACGATGCTCTTTCGACTTTCCGCAACCGCCGGTTGACCGGAAGCGTCTAAGCGGTCGCCCCTGTGTGGTGCCGTGGGCAAATGGGGCATGTGGAAGAGATCGGTTACGCATGAGGGCAATTGGTGCATCGTCAAATGCGGGCGCGAACGCGTACAACCCTGGGTGGGGGAAGCGTGTCCAACAGGCGTGGCAGAGGTTCTCGATTTCACAGCGGTCGTCCCGGTTCGCGGCACTTCGGTGCGGCCGGCCCGGCGACCCCGCATGCCCGGTGGTATGCCGGTGATCGCTCCCATGCCGGCGGCACGCCCGGCCGGTATCCCGGACCGGCGCGAAAGCGCTGACGACGCGATGGCAGCCGGTACCACCGTCGACCACCTGACCGAGACCTATCGACAGCACTACCGCTCACTGCTCGGCCTCGCGGCACTGCTCCTGGACGACACGGCCTCGTGTGAGGACGTTGTGCAGGAAGCGTTCATCCGCGTCCACTCCGCGCGCAACCGCGTCCGCGAACCGGAGAAGACCCTCGCGTACCTGCGCCAGACGGTCGTCAACCTCTCGCGGTCCGCGCTGCGCCGCCGCATCCTCGGGCTCAAGCTGCTGTCGAAGCCGATGCCCGACATGGCGAGCGCCGAGGAAGGCGCGTACGACCTGCTGGAGCGGGACGCGCTGATCAAGGCCATGCGCGGCCTCCAGCGCCGCCAGCGCGAGGTACTCGTGCTGCGCTACTTCGCGGACATGACGGAGGCACAGGTCTCCGAGACGCTCGGCATATCCCTGGGCTCGGTGAAGGCGTACGGCTCGCGGGGCATCGCGGCGCTGCGTATCGCCATGGAGGCCACGGCATGAGCGGGTACGAGCACGATCAGGATCACGAAAGGCCGGAGGGGCCGGACGGCCCGACGGGCGAGTCGACTGGGAATGGAACTGTGAACAACGGGCCGGAAGAAGAACCGGGCGGAGACCTCCACAGTGTGGCCGGTGGCGCGCGAGGCGCGGCCGGCGACGAAGGACCACGGGCCGGCGGCGGCCCACGGGCTGAGGTGACACAGCCCCTCGCGTCGATCTTCGGAGACGCGGGAAGCACGACCGGCTACGGTGGGGCCGCGGTCGTCGACGAACTGGCGCTGCGCCGTCTCCTGCACGGCGCCGTCCAGGAGATCGAGCCCTCCGACGGCGCCCTCGACCATCTGCGCAGGGCCGTTCCCGCGAGGCGCGCGCGCAAGCGCCAGGCGGTCGTCGGGGTCGCGGCGGCCGCGCTGCTGTTCGGTACGGCGGTCCCGGCCTTCGTGCACGTCGCCAACACCGGCAGTGCCTCGGACGGCAAGTCTTTCAACGTGGGCCACGGGGAGCAGGTCCAGGGCGGCACCGGCTCCGACGGCGGCCCGAAAGACGGTGAGAAGGGCGGCACCAGCCCCTCGGACCAATCGGACGGCGGTGAAGGCGAATCCGGCGACCCGGACTCGCCCGAGGCGGGCGTCGGTGGGGTGGCGGGCGGTACGACGGGTGGCGCGGGCAACGACCCGGAGAGCAGCTTCACCAGCGCGGTGGCGACCTGTGACGCGGACCAGCTCGGTGTCAGCTCGGCCGAGACGGGCGAACCGCAGGCGGACGGCACGGTGTACGGCCGCTTCCGCGTCTCCAACGTCTCGGGGACCAACTGCTCGGTCAGCGGCAACGGATCCGTCGTCTTCCAGGCGATGGGCGCCGCCGACCCGAAAAAGATCGAAGTGGTGAACTACCAGCCGGGCGACCCCGCGAGCGACCTGCCCGATCCGTCGCAGGAGGCGACCGCGCTGGTGCTCGCGCCGTCGGGGGCGTACGAGGTGATGTTCGCCTGGGTGCCGACCGACACCTGTCCGACAGGCGAGCCGTCACCGGACCCGACGGCCACGGAGGGCGGCTCGGGCGGTGCGACGAACGGCACCGGAACGACGCCGATCGAGCCGTCACCGCAGCTCGGCAGCGATGAGGGGCCGGAGGACGGCAGTATCGACGTCGTACACACCCCGGAGTCCGGTTCGACCCCGGCGGCGACGACGATCGACAACGCGTGCGCGGGGACGATCTACCGGACGGGCGTGCTGGAAGCGTCGTAGCGGTGTCGGCGTCGGTATCGGTATCGGGGGTTGATGTCGGGGGTTGGTGTCGCGGAGGCCTATGCGGCGGTCTCCAGTCCCAGCGCGCGGTCCCTGACGGCCTCGGTCTCACGCCGGAACAGCCGGAACCACATGAACAGCAGGAACGCGACGAAGACGAACCACTCGCCCGTGTACCCGAGGTTCTGGAACGCCTTCAGGTCGAGCCCGGTGCCTTGCGGCGCCCGAGGCGGTACGGGCGTCAGCCCGGCGGCGTCGGGCTCGGTGACCGTGACCCAGGCGTCGTACACGTCGTACGGCACGAGGTTGACCAGTGACGCCCCGCTGATGATGCCGACCTGTCCGCTCGGCAGCCCGCCACGGGTGTCGGCGCCGTCGGTGCCGGAGTTCTCCGGCGCCTGGAGCGCGCCGGTGACGGTGACCTCGCCGGTCGGGGCGGGCGGCACGTCCGCACCGGCCGGCAGCCAGCCGCGTACGACGGGCAGCGCCCTGCCGCTGTCGGTCCGCAGGAGCGCCAGCACGTACGAGCCGGACTTCTCGTCCAACTCGCGGTTCGGGACGAGGAGTTGCTCCCCGTACGTACCGCTCGCCGTCGCGTGGCGCCCGGAGGTCTCCTGATCGACGGGCAGCAGCTCCGCGATCGGCGCGGCGGCGCGCTCGGCCGGATCGGGCGCGGCCTCGGCGCTCCGGTGCGAATCGACGCGGTCCTCGAAACGGCCGAGCTGCCAGGTCCCCATGAAGATGCAGAAGGGGATGGCCAGCAGCACGAAGACATTGATGCCCCACCACCGGGGCGTCAGCAGGAACCGGTACACCCCTCTACGGTACGCAGCGGCCCGGGGCGAGCACGGGGCGGGTTGCTCCTCAGCCACCGGAGGGGCGGGATTCGCATCCCGCCCACCCGGTGTGGGCGCCCGGAGCCCTGCCAGGCGGTGGGTGGTCCCGCGTTCGCGGGAGGGGTCGTGGATGCGGCGGTTCATGTGGTGTGGGGTCCCCGGGGCCCGCCGGGGGCCGTTCGTCCCGAGGCGCCGGACCGGCTGCTCACGCGGCGGCCGTGGCCGGGTTCGTCCCGCGTTCGCCGGACCGGCTGCGAATGCAGCCCGTCCGGCGATTGAGGACCCTGGAGCGGGCTCCCCCCCGGCGAGGGCCGAGAGGCGTGCGAGCCGGCAGACGAGCGCGGCCCCGCGCAGCGGCCCGTCCTATCCGAGGTGGCGCTCCGCGAAGTCCAGTTCCAGGGCGACCTGCTTGATCCGCTCCTCCACCACCAGCGACCCGTGCCCCGCGTCGTACCGGTACACCTCGTGCGTCGCGCCACGCGCCGACAGCCGGTTCACGTAGTTCTCCACCTGCTGGATCGGGCAGCGCGGGTCGTTGAGGCCCGCCGAGATGTAGACCGGCGCGCGCACCGCGTCCACGTACGTCAGCGGCGACGACGCCTCGTACCGCTCCGGGACCTCCTCCGGCGTACCCCCGAGCAGCGTGCGGTCCATGGACTTCAGCGCCTCCATCTCGTCGTGGTACGCGGTGACGTAGTCGGCCACCGGTACCGCCGCCAGCCCCACCGCCCAGACGTCGGGCTGCGTGCCGAGACCGAGCAGCGTCAGATAACCGCCCCACGAGCCGCCCGAGAGCACGAGCTTCGCCGGGTCGGCGAGACCGGACGACACCGCCCACTCGCGCACGGCGGCGATGTCCTCCAGCTCGATCAGCCCGACGCGGTGCTTGAGCGCGTCCGTCCATTCGCGGCCGTAGCCGGTCGAGCCGCGGTAGTTGACGCGTACGACCGCGTAGCCGTGGTCCACCCAGGCCGCCGGGCCCGCCGTGAAGGAGTCCCTGTCGTGCGCGGTCGGCCCGCCGTGGACCTCGAAGACCGTCGGGAACGGGCCCTCGCCCGCGGGCCGCTGCACCAGCGCGTGGATCCGCCCGCCGGGCCCCTCCACCCACACGTCGGTCACCGGCACGGACTCGGGCGCCTTCGCGCCCGGCGGGTCGAGTACGACGCCGCCCGACGTGGACCGCACCACGGGAGGACGGGCCGCCGATGACCACAGGTACTCCACCGAGCCGTCCGGCCTGGCCGTCGCGCCCGACACCGTACCGGCGGGCGTCTCGACCCTGGTCAGCTCGCGCGTGGCGAGGTCGTAGCGCCACAGCTCGCTACGCGCCTCGAAACTGTGCACGATCAGCAGCGCGGACCCGTCCGGATACCACTCGGCCGATACGTCCCCGGGCAGCTCGATCGCCAGATCGGTCTCCTCGCCCGACGCCACGTCCCACACGATCGGCTCCCAGCGACCGCGCCGCTGATGCCCGACGAGAAGGCGGGTGTCGCCGTCGACCGGCGCGAACCCGAGTACCGACAGGCCCAGCTCGATCCCGCCGCCCTTGGTGTCGTCCAGCTCGGCGACCGCCGTGCCGTCGAGGCGCACCACGCGCAGCGCGGAGTGCATCGCGTCGCCGTGCTCGGTGTGCTCGACGGCGATGAGCGTCCCGTCGTGCGACAGATCGCCGACGCCGGCCGACTCGCGGTGCCGGTAGATCTCGACCGGGGCGGCGCCACCGGCGGGGAGGACATGGATCGTGGAGCCGTCCTCGTCGGTCGAGCAGCCGACGACCGCCGTCCCGTCGCGACCGAGCGCGAGCCCGCTCGGGTACGCCGCGTCGATACCGGGCGTCGCGGCCTCGTCGCCACCGCACACGCCCGTTTCCGCACCGCCCGCGCCCGCGCCGGCGCCCGCTTCCGCCGCGTCGAACGGCTGCCGCATCCAGACACCGAACTCGTCGCCGTCGGTGTCGTTGAACCACCAGATCCACCGGCCGTCGGGGGTCAGCACGCCGTCCATGGTGCCGTTGGGGCGGTCGGTGACCTGCCGCTGGACGCCGGTGGCGCGGTCCCACGCGTACAGCTCGTACGTACCCGTCGCATTGGACACGAACAGCGCGCGGTCGGGCGCGTCCTCCGCCCAGTCGGGCAGCGAGACGCGGGGTGCCCGGAAACGCTTCTCCCAGTCGGGGGCCGCTTCGGGGGCGGCGGGGGCGACGGGTGTGACAGGGGAGCCGGGCCGGTGGTCGTTCTTCTCAGTCATGGGCTCCATTCTGCTGCTTCGGGAGGGACGGCTGCGGGGTATCGGCGGGTGCGGGCCGGTTCGTCCGTCCCGGCGCGCTCGGCGGGCCCGGCGGCGCCGGGGGCCGGGCCGCCTCGCGGTCCTCCGGCAGGAGCTGCTGGTCGATGAGGGTGTCCAGCTCATTCTTGAAGCGCTGATTGGGTCCCATACCGCACGATCGTACGTTCGGTTAAGCAATAAAACTAGCCGAACGATCGTGCTAACGTCTCGACGGAAGAGCCACGATCCACTCCGAAGCGACCCGAGGAGAACGCGGCATGGATCTCGCCGTGACAGCCGTCCGTACCGCCCTGAACGCCGCGTCCCACGTCTCTCCGGCGCTGGCCGGCAGAGTCGCGTTCCGCCTCTTCCGCAAGCCGCGCGGTCGCAGCCGCCTGCGGCCCGACGAGCGCCCGGTGATGGACCGGGCCGAGGTCGGCGAGATCGCCGTGGGCGGGGGGAGGGCCGTCAGCTACCGATGGGGTACGGGCGAACGGCCCGTACTGATCGTGCACGGCTGGGAGTCGCGCGGCTCGCGCTTCGCCACGCTCGTGTCCGAGCTGCTCGACCTCGGCCTCAGCCCGATCGCCTTCGACGCGCCAGGCCACGGCGAGGCAACCGGCGAGACGATGACGATCCTCGACCTGCGTGACATCATCGCGGCGCTGGACGCGGAGCACGGACCGTTCGAGACGGTCGTGGCGCACTCCCTCGGGGTCACCGCGACGTTCGTCGCCGTACAGGAGCGCGGGGTGCGGACGGAGCGGATCGTGGCCATCAGCGGTGTGCCCGACTTCGCGTATCTGGTGGACGGGTTCTGCGCCGGGCTGGGGCTGCGGGCGCGGCTGAACCGCGAGCTCCGGGGGCGTATCGAGCGGGAGCTGTTCACCGGCGAGGGGGACATCTGGTCGCGCTTCTCGGTCCCGCGTACGGATACGGGTACGGGTGCGGGGGCGGGTATCCGTACGCCTGAGGCGGCGGGCGCGTCATCGTTCCTGGTGGTCCACGACGAGGACGACGACCTGGTCGACCCCGCGGCCTCGCGCGCACTCCACGCGGCGCTCAACGCCACGCCCGGCAGGGAGGCGAGGCTGGTCGTCACCCGGGGGCTGGGTCACCGGCGGATCATCGGTGACCGTCAAGTCGCCGCGTCCGTGCGGGACTTCGTGGTCAGCGGGACGCCGGCGCGAGCGGCAGCAGCGCCGGATCCGTCGCCACGGACCGCAGCCGGTTGAGGATCGCCTTGGCGGCCTTGGCGTAGCAGCCGAAGTCGTCGTGCAGGACGGACTCGGCGTTGGCGCCTTCGAGAAGCGACACGAGCTCGAAGGTGAGCTGCGGGACATCGGTGTCGTCCCGCGCCTCGCCCGCCTCCTTGGCCTCCTCGATGTTCTGCGCCACGAACGCGACCCAGTCGAGGCGGGACCGCGCCACCGCGTCGTGGACCTTGCCCTCGCGTGCGTCGTACTCGGCCGAGACCGAGTAGAAGAAACAGCCGCCGGGGAAGACCCGGTTCTCGGAGTACGAGAGCCAGCCGTCGCACAGCCGCCGGATCCGGTCGAGCCCGGCCGGCAACTCCAGCACGGGCCGGACGACATGGTCGATGTACACCTTGGCGGCGGCGCGCACGGTGGCGAGCTGGAGCTCCTCCTTGGAGCCGAACAGGGCGAACACCCCGCTCTTGCTCAGCCGCAGCTCCCCGGCCAGCCGGCCGAGCGACAGACCGCCGAGACCTTCGACCGAGGCGATCCGGACGGTGTGCTTCAGGATCAGTTGGCGGGTCTGGTTCCCCCGTGCGATGCGTCCGTCGGTGCTGGTAGCTGTCACACGGCCAGTGTACTAACCGGACGACCGTGCGGACATTGTTCGCGAAGACACCGCCGGAGGCCGCGGGGACCGCCAAGTCCTGCCGAGAGCACCGACTCCTGCCGACTCCTGCCGAGATCGCCGACCTCCGCGGAGACCGCCGACCCTCGCGGAGACCGCCGACCCCCGCCGAGACCGCCGACTGTCAGTGGCACGGTGCAGACTTCGCCTATGACCGAGCTTCGGAAGACACTCCGGGAGACAGTGGAGACGTACTGGGCTGCCGCGGACGCCCGCGACTGGACGGCGTTCGCCGGCACCCTCGCGGCGGAGGTGGTCTACGACCTGCCGCAGACGCGCGAGCGGATTCGCGGCAAGGACGCCTTTCTGCGGTTCAACGTGGAGTATCCGGGGGACTGGCGGGTGCGTACGGAACGGGTCGTGGCGGACCCGGACGCCGGGCAGGTGGTGACGTGGCTGCGCGTCACGGCGGGCGCGCAGGAGATGCAGGCGGTCAGTTTCTTCACGGGGGACGGGGACGGCCGGATAGCGGAGATCACGGACTTCTGGCCGGAGCCGTACGAGCCCCCGGCCGGCCGCGAGCACCTGGCCGAGCGTTACTGACCACGCGACCGGTCGGCGGAGCGCTTCCGCCGACCACGTGTCCCGGTCCAGGCTGACCTCATGACTGAAATGACGCCGAGTACAGGTTCAGGCTCAGCAACAGGTGCGGGCGCGGGCCGCGTCGCCGTGGTGACGGGAGTGGCGCAGGGCATCGGCCGCCGGGTGGCCGAGGTCCTGGCCGAGGAGGGTTACGCGCTGGTCCTGGCCGACATCGTGGACCCGGCGGACACCCTCGCCTCCGTGCGCGCCGCCGGGGCGGACACGGTGGCCGTGGTCGGGGACGTCGCGTCGGAGGCGTACGTGACCGGCCTCGCCGAGCAGGTCCGCGAGCGCTTCGGCCGGGTGGACGCGCTCGTCAACAACGCGGGCGTCTCGCTGCTCGTCCCGGCCGAGGAGACGACGGCCGACCAGTGGCGCCGGGTCCTGGACGTCAATCTCACCGGGCCTTTCCTGCTCTCCCGCGCGGTGGGCCGGCTGATGCTCGCGGCGGGCGGCGGCTCGATCGTCAACATCGCGTCGATCGCCGGACTGCACGGAGTCTCCGACCGCGCGGCGTACAACGCGAGCAAGCACGGTCTGATCGGCCTCACGCGCACGCTGGCGGGGGAGTGGGGAGGCAGGGGCGTACGGGTCAACGCCGTCTGTCCGGGCTGGGTGAAGACGGAGATGGACGCGGCCGACCAGGCGTCCGGCGGCTACACGGACGAGGACATCGTGGACCGGGTGCCGATGGGGCGGTTCGCCGCGCCCGACGACATCGCGCAGGCGGTGGCGTTCCTGGCGGACCCGGCGCGCAGCGGCTTCGTGAACGGCACGGCGCTGCCGGTCGACGGCGGCTGGACGGCGGACGCGAGCTGGAACTCGCTGCGCCTGCGCAAGCGGCGGCGTCCGGACACGGACCGATGAATCCGCGAGCCGTCCGGAGTCTCATTTACGACAGCACGGGCGGCGACGCGAAAAGGTGAACCATGACCAAGGCGACTGAATCGGCTGACGCGGCCGACACGACGGCTGACGCGACTGACGCCACGAATCTGCACGACCTGCTCAAGGCGTACGTGAACGAGGGACCGCTGCCGGGCGCCGTGGCCATGGTGGCCCGGGGCGACCGTATCGAGGTGGCGGAGGCCGGCTCGGCCGATGCGACAGGCACGACGCCCCTGACCAGGGACTCGATCTTCCGTATCGCCTCGCTCACGAAGCCGGTAATCGCTGCCGCGGTCATGACGCTGGTCGAGGACGGCCGTATCGCGCTGGACGACCCGGTCGACCGGTGGCTGCCCGAACTCGCGTCGCCGATGGTCGTACGGACACCGGCCGGGCCGGTCGACGACGTGGTCCCTGCCGTCAGGGCGATCACCGTCTTCGACCTGCTCACCTTCCGCTCCGGGCACGGCTTCCCGTCGGACTTCTCGCTGCCCGCCGTCACACCGCTGTTCAGCGAGCTGAAGCAGGGCCCTCCGCAGCCCCAGCACGTCGCCGCGCCGGACGAGTGGATGGCGACGCTGTCCCGTATCCCGCTGCTGCACCAGCCGGGCGAGGTCTGGCTCTACAACATCGGCTCCGACATCCTCGGTGTGCTGATCGCGAGGGTCACGGGCCGTCCGCTGCCGGAGTTCCTGGCGGAGCGGATCTTCGAACCGCTCGGCATGGCGGACACGGCGTTCGAGGTGCCGGCCGGCAAGCGCGACCGGGTGCCGCACTACTACCGGCCGGACGGGACCGGCGGCCTCGAACTGATCGACACCCCGGACGGCCAGTGGAGTTCGGCGCCGCCCTTCCCGTCCGGCGCGGGCGGCCTGGTCTCGACCGTCGACGACCTGCACGCCTTCGCCCGGATGCTCCTGGCGAAGGGCAAGGCGGGGGAGAGGACGCTGCTGTCACCCGCGTCCGTCGCACGGATGACCACCGACCACCTCACCCGGCCCCAGCGCGACGCGGGCACCCTGTTCCTGGAGGGCCAGGGCTGGGGCTTCGGCGGCTCGGTGGACATCGCGCCGGTCGACCCCTGGAACGTGGCGGGCCGCTACGGCTGGGTGGGCGGTACGGGAACGGCCGCCCACATCACACCGTCCACGGGTGCGGTCACCATCCTGCTGACGCAGCTGGAGGCGACGGGCCCCGTCCCCTCATCCCTGCCGCGCGACTTCTGGCGCTACGCCTCCTGACCCCACCGTCACCGCCGACGGCCGCGCCCGCGCGCCTGCCACCCGGCTCCGACACCCGCCAGGTGCAGGGCGATGAGGGTGAGTCCGACGAGCGTGAGACTCGTCGTACCGAAGACGACGTCGGTCGACGTCTTGGTGGCGTTGAGTATGAAGGCGATGAAAAAGACCACCGCTGCCGCGATTGCGAGCATCTGCTCTCTCCTGCCGAACATGTCGATGGATGGCCAACCATGTCCGGAATGACGGTGGTTGGTTCGTCGCCGACCGTGTGCCCCGGAAGGAGGGCCGCAGTCCTGCGAGACTGTGACGATGAGTGAAGCGCGTACGTCCCGCGGCGTCCTCGGAGTGGTGGCGTCGGCGGCCGGCGGGCTGGAGTCGCTCCGCACCGGCCTGGTCGAACCGGCGGTGGCCCGCGGCTGGCGGGTGGCGGTGACCCTGACCCCGACGGCGGGCCACTGGCTCCGGGCGTGCGGCGAACTGGACCGCCTGGAGACCCTCACCGGCCTCCCGGTCCGCGACCGGCCCCGCCTCCCCTCGGACCCCCGCCCGCACCCACCGGTGAACTGCTACGTGGCGGCCCCGGCGACGGCGAACACGGTCGCCAAGCTCGCCCTCGGCATCGCCGACAACCAGGCCCTCACCCAGCTCACCGAGGCCCTGGGTACCCCCGGCCTCCCGGTGATCGTCTTCCCCCACATCAACGCCGCCCACGCCCGCCACCCCGCCTGGCCCACCCACCTCACCCACCTCCGCCAGGCGGGCGTCCACCTGATCCAGGGCCCCGACATCTGGCCACTCCAGGAGCCCCGGGCGGCCCCGCCGAAGCGCGAACTTCCCTGGTCGGAAATCCTGCGGGTGATGGACGACGCGACGAAGTGACGCGGTCGGCCGGACAAGACCCGCGGCCAAATCACCCTGGCGGCAGGGCTGTTGCCATCGATCCCTAATGGTATAGACCCTTGTGCGGTGTTTGTTGGCACTGCCATGCTTGACCGCGTTCGGACATCCGGCCCGTGACAGGAGTGCCCGTATGCCCGCCCTTCCCCCGCCCTCCCGCCGCCGGTTCCTCGGTACCGCCGGCGCGCTCGGGGCCGCCGCCGCGTTCGGTGTGCCCACCGCAGCCAGAGCCGCCCAGAACGACGTCGTACCGATCGCCTGGGGAAGCCTGGGGTCGTATCCGGGGTCCGACGCCGCTGGAAGAAGGGTGACGGCGATCCTCGCGGGAAGCTCCCGGTATCTGATCGGGCCCTGGTACGCGGGGATGTACACGCGCTACCTCCCGGACGGCTACATCGATCTCCGGGGCACGGACGAGCGGGCCATCCGGCTGCCCGCGATGGCGGCGGTGGCCGCCACCACCGCGCTGACCACCGGCACCTACGACCCGCGGACGCTGTCCGCCGCCAACGCCACCATCCGGACCCGCAACCTCATCCGTACGCTCGCCGCCCGGCACCGGGCGAACAACGCCGACGCCGCGACGCGTTGGGGCAACGGGTGGCAGACCGCGCTGTGGACGTACTACACCGCGCTGGCCGGCTGGCTGTTCTGGGAGAAGCTGGACACCGCCGAGCACGATCACCTGGCCGCCATGCTGGCCTGGGAGGCGGACCGGCTGACCACCGGAAACAACGTCCACCTCATCGGCACCGGCGGTGAGCAGCTCTACATGACCCGCCGCGACGGCACCGTCGTCACACCCGGCGACAGCAAGGCGGAAGAGGACAACTGGAGCGCGGCGGCGCTCTCCCTCGCCGCGGTGATGATGCCGAACCACCCCAACGCCGCCCGCTGGACGCGCCGCAACGTCGAACTCCTGCTGGCCGCGGCGGCCTGCCCGCAGGACCTCACCGGCGACGAGACGATCAACGGCATCCGGCTGTCGACCTGGCTCCAGGGCACGAACATCGCCGACGACGGCACCCTCCAGAACCACGCGCGCCTGCACCCGCTGTACATGGTGGCGTTCGACCAGAGCCTCTACCAGGGCTTCGTCTTCGGCCTGGCGAACCGCCCCGCACCGCGCGCCGCGCTGCACAACATCAACCGCACGTACGCCGCCCTGGTGGACAAGCCCTTCCCGCTGCCGGGCGGCGGCACCAGCCCGATCTATCGCGAGAACTCGGCGGAGATCCACTACCCCGAGGGCAACGACTGGGGCACGCACTTCCCGTTCTACTTCGGCAACTTCGACCTGCTGGTCACCCTCGCGGGCCAGGACACCGGCATCGACCCGTCGGCGGCGAAGTGGGAACGCCTCCACAACGAGGCCCAACTGACCCTCATGTCCCGCTTCCCGGACGGCCGCACCTACGGCGCCACGGCGGAGAACACCTACTACGGCCGCGAACACCGCATAGCGGCCATGGCCTCCCAGGCCTACCTCACCCTCTTCCTGGCCCGCAACACCACGGGCAACCGCCTCGCCTGGACCTGACCACGGGCCCAACGGCTCCGGAAACGCCTCAGGGACCCGACCCACAATGCGGATCAGGCCCCTGAGCTGCTGCTTTGGCTGTCGGGGTGGCGGGATTTGAACCCACGACCTCTTCGTCCCGAACGAAGCGCGCTGCCAAGCTGCGCTACACCCCGATGTCGCCCGTGTCGCTGCGACATCGATTACTTTAGCCCACCAGCGGCCGCAGGCGAAATCCGGTTTAGGGCCGGGAGGGCAGGGTCAGCGGGGTGGGGTGAGGGTCAGGAGCGTGGCCTCCGGGGGGCAGGCGAAGCGGAGCGGGGTGTAGCGGTTCGTGCCGCAGCCCGCCGAGACGTGGAGGTAGGCCGTGCGGCCCCCGGCGTCGTACGTCGACAGGCCCCGCGCGCGGGCCGTGTCCAGGTCGCAGTTGGTGACCAGGGCGCCGTAGAACGGGATGCGGAGCTGGCCCCCGTGGGTGTGACCGCCCAGGATCAGGGGGTAACCGTCCGAGGTGAACGCCTCCAGCGTGCGGAGGTACGGGGCGTGGACCACGCCGATCGACAGGTCCGCGTCCGGTTCCGGGCCGCCCGCGACCTCGGCGTAGCGGTCGCGCTTGATGTGCGGGTCGTCGACGCCCGTGAGGGCGATCTCGTGGCCGTCGATCTTGAGCCGGCCGCGGGCGTTGGTGAGGCCCACCCAGCCCGCCGCGTCGAAGGCGTCGCGCATCGGCTCCCACGGGTTGTGGACGACGTTGACCGCCGGTGCGTTGCCGTTCAGACCGTGCTTGCCCTGGGCCTTCTCGTAGATGTAGCGCGCCGGGTTGCGCAGCGCGGGGCCGTAGTAGTCGTTGGAGCCGAAGACGTAGACGCCCGGGAACTCCATCAGCGGGCCCAGCGCGTCGAGCACCTCCGGTACGCCCTCCGGGTCGGAGAGGTTGTCGCCGGTGTTCACGACGAAGTCGGGGCGCAGGCCGGCCAGGGAGCGGAGCCAGCGCTGTTTCTTGCGCTGGCCGCTGACCATGTGGATGTCCGAGACGTGCAGGACCCGCAGCGGTCGCATGCCTTCCGGCAGTACGGGGACGGACACCCGTCGCAGCCGGAAGGAGCGGGCCTCGAAACCGGCGGCGTAGGCGAGGCCGGCCGCCCCGACGGCCGCGATTCCCGCGGTGACTTTCAGGGGGACTCCGTAGCGTGCGCGCATGGTGTCATCGTCGCAGACACGCACCGCCCACGCGGTCACACCCCACGATCACCCGACGGACCCCGATGATCATCCGATCATCACCCGATGGCCGTTCCCGCGGTTGCCCCCGCGCCCGCCCACGGCGCCGGAAAAACTCGTCGGCGGGCCTTGGGCCGTACCTGACACACTGTCCGCATGACCACGCTCAAGTCCAAGCTGCACGACGACCTCATCGCCGCGATCAGGGCGCGCGACGAGCTGCGTTCCGCCACCCTCCGGCTGACCCTCGCCGCGATCTCCAAGGAGGAGGTCTCCGGCAAGTCGGCGCGTGAGCTCTCCGACGACGAGGTGCAGAAGGTGATCGCCAAGGAGGCCAAGAAGCGCCGCGAGGCCGCCGAGGCCTTCGCGCAGGGCGGGCGGGCCGAGCAGGCCGAGCGGGAGAAGGCGGAGGGCGTGCTGCTCGACGCGTACCTGCCGCAGCAGCTGTCCGACGACGAGCTCGACGCGATCGTGGGCCAGGCCGTCGGTGAGGCGAAGGCCGCCGGCGCGGAGGGGCCGCGCGCGATGGGCGCCGTCATGAAGATCGTCGGACCGAAGGTCGCGGGCCGCGCCGAGGGCGGTCGCGTCGCCGCCGCGGTCAAGCGGAGCCTCGCCACCGGCTGAGCCGTCCGAACGGCCGTCCGTGCACGCACGTCGGTACACGCACGGCCGTCCGTGCACGCACGTCGGTACACGCATGCGAGAGGGGCTCTCGGCCGATCGATACCTCCGATCGGCCGAGAGCCCCTCTCCATGGCCTGTACGACCTCTATGGCTTACCCGAACGTGCCCGGGAAGTCCGGGAACGGATCCCCGCCGTTCCCCCCGTTGTCGTTCCCGCCCGGCCTCCCGGGACCCTGGCCCGGGTCCTGGTCGCCGTTGCCACCGTCACCGTCGCCCTCACCGCCCCCGTCGTTGTCACCGCCGCCGTTGTCGCCCGGCCGGTCGCGGTCCTTGTCCTTGTCCTTGTCCTTCTCCGGATCCGGGATGTTGATGGTGTTGAACCCGGGCGCTTCCTTGCCGTCGAGCGCGCCGCCCATCGCGTCGCGCCAGATCGGTCCGGGCACGGCGCCACCGAAGACCTTGTCGTGGTATTGGCCGCCGATGGTGATGTCCACCATCTTCTTCTTGTGCGCCGGGTCACCGACCCACACCGCGCCCGCCATGTTCGGCGTGTAGCCGACGAACCACGCGGCGAGCCGGAAGTCGGTGGTACCGGTCTTGCCCGCGCTCGGCCTGCTGCCGAGGCCCGCCTCCTGGCCCGTGCCGTCCTCGACCACGCCCGCCAGCAGTGTGTTTATGGTGTCGGCCGTCTTCTCCGACATCGCCCGCGAGCAGGTCGACTTCGGGACGTCCATCTCCTTGCCGTTGGGGTCGGTGATCGACGAGATGGCGATCGGAGTGCAGTACGTACCGCGGTTGGCGAACGCCGCGTACCCCGAGGCCATCGTGAGCGGTGACATCTCCTGCGTGCCCAGCGTGATCGACGGGACCTGGTCGATCGCCTTGCCGTTGGCCCGCTCGACGCCCATCTTCCGGGCCAGCTCTGTCACCGGGCAGACGCCGATCTGGCTGATCAGCTGTACGTAGTAGGTGTTGACCGACTTGGCGGTCGCTTCCTTCATCCCGTACGGGCCGACCTCGGTCTCGTTCTCGTTCTCGACCGGGACGCCCTGGTCCGTCCACGGGCCCTTGCAGGTCTGCACGGGGCTCGGGTAGTCCATCTGGTAGGGCGAGGGGTACGACTGCGTCGGCTGGATGCCCTGCTCCAGGGCCGCCGCCGCGACGATGGGCTTGAAGGTCGATCCCGGCTGGTAGCCGGCGCCGCCGCCCATGTCCTCGTCCACCGACAGGTTGATGTAGGTCTCGCTCTTGCCGCCGCCGTACGGCCGCGACTGTCCCATGGCCAGGATCTTGCCGGTGCCCGGCTCGACGATCGACAGGGCGGTGGCGACCTCGTCCGTCTTGTAGACGTGCTTCTTGATCGATTCCTGCGCCGATTCCTGCGCCTGCGGGTCGAGCGTCGTGCGGACGGTCAGACCGCCCTGGTTCCAGACCTTGGCCCGGTCCTCCTGCGTCTTGCCGAAGGAGGGGTCGGTGAGGAACACCTTCCGTACGTAGTCACAGAAGAAGCCCGCGCCCTTGACCGCCGTGATGCAGCCGTTCTTGGGACGGCTCACCTTCAGATTGATGTCGGTCTTCTTCGCGCGGTCCGCCTCGGTCTGCGAGATGTCCTTCACGTCGGCCATGCGCTGGATCACGGTGTTGCGGCGCTCGGTCGCCTCCTC
This sequence comes from Streptomyces sp. S4.7, assembly GCF_010384365.1. NCBI lineage: Bacteria > Bacillati > Actinomycetota > Actinomycetes > Kitasatosporales > Streptomycetaceae > Streptomyces > Streptomyces sp. S4.7. Next base: position 4,213,772 of record NZ_CP048397.1, read on the forward strand.
CGTGTTGTTCACGGGGTCGTACCGGCTCGGCGACTGGACGAGGCCCGCCAGCAGCGCCGCCTCCTCCAGCTTCAGGTCCTTCGCCGACTTGGAGAAGTAGCGGTGCGAGGCGGCCTCGACGCCGTACGCCTGCTGTCCGAAGAAGGTGATGTTCAGGTAGTTCTCGAGGATCTTCTTCTTACCCAGCTCCTCCTCGACCTGGATCGCGAACTTGAGCTCGCGGATCTTGCGGCCGATGGTCTGCTGGGTGGCCTGGGCGACCTTGTCGGGGTCGTCCCCCGCCTCCTCGACGAAGACGTTCTTCACGTACTGCTGGGTGAGGGTCGACGCGCCCTGGGAAACGCCGCCCGACTGCGCGTTGCGATTGGCCGCGCGCAGAACGCCCTTGAGGTCGACCGCCCCGTGCTCGTAGAAGCGCGAGTCCTCGATCGCGACGATCGCCTTCTGCATGTACGGCGAGATGCCGACGAGCGGGACGACCGTGCGGTCACGTGAGTAGACGGTGGCGATCTGGCCGCCGTCCTTGTCCAGGATCGTGGTGCGCTGACTGAGCGGCGGCGTCTTGAGATTGGCCGGGATCTCGTCGAATCCCTCGACCGTGCCCTTGGCCGCCAGGCCCAGAACTCCGAAGGCGGGCAAGGCGATTCCCGCCAGCACCGCTCCCGCGAGCACACTGACACCGAGGAACTTGGCGGCCTGCTGGGTCCCGGTCAGACCGCCGCCGGAGCGCTTCTTTGGCATGCCAGCAGCCTACGTTGTCATTCGCCGGACACACATAAAGGCTCTGGCCTAAGCTGCACTCAACTGTCACAGCAGTGCTGTTTCGTATCAAGTCCTCGACGTGAACATCCGGCGAACCACGTTCCGCCGCAGACGCGTTGGAAGTCCTGTCCGATTCCGCCCCTTACGCCATCTGGCGTCCGTTGTGGCTCAACTGAAACATCCCGACCTGTCGGGGTTCGTCGCGGATGTCCTCGGGTCACTCCCCTGGGTGATCTGCCGCGTACGCATAGTCCGTTCGGGCCATTCAAGATTGGGCCCGAAGGGGGTGTTGCGCTGTGCCCACCTTCCGTAACGTCCTCAACTGGCAGCGGTGAATATGCCGCTTCCGCCGTGGGGGAGCCTCGATTCGGGAGAGGACGGCGCCGGGATGGGCTGGGTAACCGACTGGAGTGCGCAAGCAGCATGCCGCACTACCGATCCGGATGAATTGTTCGTACAGGGCGCAGCGCAGAACAGGGCCAAGGCGGTGTGCACCGGATGCCCGGTGCGGACGGAGTGCCTGGCCGACGCGCTGGACAACCGCGTCGAATTCGGCGTGTGGGGCGGAATGACCGAGCGGGAGCGACGCGCATTGCTGCGCAGACGCCCCACTGTCACCTCTTGGCGACGGCTGCTCGAAACCGCACGCACCGAGTACGAGCGCAGCGCGGGCATTCTGCCCGCCGGCCTTGAGGACGACGACGAGACGTACGGCTCGCGCCACTACGCCGACGTCATCGACGAGACATGGGCGGCGGTGGGGTAGGCCGCGGTACGGAGCGCGGCGGACGCGCGCACACACCTGCGGGTCACGAGTCGTCAGCGCGCCGGTCACCACGGGGCCGGTCGCGCACGGCCGTTCGCCACCGCGCGGCCATCACCGTGCGGCGGCCGTCGCGTGGCCCGTTACGCGGACAGGGCCGTGCACCGAAGTGCCCGTTTCCCAAGGCCCCGTCGCGCAAGTGCCGGGGCACCGAAAGGCCCGGTCACGTACCCGTCGGTCACGCGCTGCCGGTCACGCGCTGCCGGTCACGAGCCCCCGGGCGCCGGGTCCTCGCCCGCGAGGCGGACGCCGATGATCCGGAGCCCGGCGAGGTCGTGCACATCGCCGGGCAGTGCCGTGACCTCGGCCACGGGCACCTCGGGATGGAGCGCGGTGAAGCGGTCGCGCGTGCGCTGCTCACGCTTGAGTACCTGCATACGTTCCGCGTGCAGGCGCAGCAAACCGGCGGTCAGCTGATTGACCGACGGCTGTTCGGACGGCGGTTCGGATTGCGGTGCGGAAATCGACGGTTCGGACGTCTGCGATTCCTCGTGCGGCTCGGGCGTACGGGATGCCTCTGGGGCTTCGGGGGCGTCGGGAGATGAGCCCGCGGGGGCAGCGGCCTCACGCACTCCATCCTTCCCGCGGCCCTGATCCACAATGCGACCCTCTTCAAGATTTTCCGCGGCGGCCCGCGCCCGCTCCGCCGACAGCCGGGCGGCGCCGCTGCCGTGCACCCGGTTGAGGACGAGACCGGCGAGCGGCATCCCCTCGGCGGCCAGCCGCTCCACGAAGTACGCCGCCTCGCGCAGCGCGTCCCGCTCCGGCGCGGCGACCACCAGGAAGGCCGTGCCGGGCGCCTGGAGCAGTCGGTACGTCGCGTCCGCGCGCGTACGGAAACCGCCGAACATCGTGTCCATCGCGGCCACGAACGTCTGCACGTCGCGCAGGAATTGGCCGCCGAGCAGCTTCCCGAGGGTGCCGGTCATCATCGACATCCCGACGTTCAGGAACTTCATCCCGGCCCGGCCGCCCATCTTCGCCGGGGCCATCAGCAACCGGATGAACTTCCCGTCCAGGAACGAGCCGAGCCGCTTCGGCGCGTCCAGGAAGTCCAGTGCGGAGCGCGAGGGCGGGGTGTCGACGACGATCAGGTCCCACTCGTCGCGGGCCCGCAACTGCCCGAGCTTCTCCATCGCCATGTACTCCTGCGTGCCCGCGAAACCGGCCGACAGGGACTGGTAGAAGGGGTTCTCCAGGATGGCTCGGGCCCGGTCCGCGTCGGCGTGCGCCTCGACGATCTCGTCGAAGGTCCGCTTCATGTCGAGCATCATCGCGTGCAGTTCACCGCTGCCCTCGATGCCCTTGACCTGCCGCGGGGTGTTGTCGAGCGAGTCGATGCCCATGGACTGGGCGAGCCGGCGGGCCGGGTCGATGGTCAGCACGACCACCTTGCGGCCGCGCTCCGCGGCCCGTACGCCGAGAGCCGCCGCCGTCGTCGTCTTGCCCACGCCGCCGGATCCGCAGCATACGATGATGCGTGTCTGCGGGTCGTCGAGCAGCGGATCGACTTCGAGCGGGGGCACCGCCGGGTCCAGAGTCATCAGACCTCCCCGAGATTCCGTAGCTCCCCCGCCAGGCGGTACAGACCGGCGAGGTCCATCCCCTCACCGATCAGGGGGAGTTCGTACGTGGGCAGCCCGAGCCGCGCCAGGACGGCTCGCTGTTCGCGCTCCAGCTCCACGCGCTGGGCGTGCTCCGCGGCCTGCTCAAGGAGCGGTCCCACGAGCTTCGTGGGGGCGCCGACGCCGGCCGCCGCGAGCGCCTTGGTGACCTCTTTACGACGGTCGCCCGCCACTGCGTTGACGGCCTCCTCGTCGAGGACGTGCGGGCGCACCATGTTCACGATCACCTTGCCGACGGGCAGTTCGGCGCCGCGCAGCTCGCCGATGCCGTCGGCGGTCTCCTGGACGGGCATCTCCTCAAGGAGGGTCACCAGATGCACCGCGGTCCCGGGTGACTTGAGCACGCGCATCACGGCCTGGGCCTGGTTGTGTATCGGCCCTATCTTCGCGAGCCCGGCCACCTCGTCGTTCACGTTCAGGAAGCGGGTGATGCGGCCGGTGGGCGGGGCGTCCATCACGACGTAGTCGTACGTGAACCGGCCCCGCTTGTCGCGGCGGCGTACGGCTTCGCACGCCTTGCCCGTCAGCAGGACGTCCCGGACGCCCGGTGCGATGGTGGTGGCGAAGTCGATGGCGCCGATCTTCTTGAGGGCGCGGCCCGCGCTGCCGAGCTTGTAGAACATCTGGAGGTAGTCGAGGAGCGCGCGCTCGGCGTCGATCGCCAGCGCGTACACCTCGCCGCCGCCCGGGGCGACGGCGATCTTCCGTTCTTCGTAAGGAAGCGCCTCCGTTTCGAAGAGCTGTGCGATGCCCTGTCTGCCCTCGACCTCTACAAGGAGGGTGCGTTTGCCCTCCGTCGCGAGGGCGAGCGCGAGGGCGGCGGCGACCGTCGTCTTACCGGTGCCCCCCTTGCCGCTGACGACCTGGAGCCTGCTCACACATTCGAGCCTAACCAGTCGGACCGCGGGCTACGCACGAGGCCGTCCACGGGCTCCGTACGAGGTCCTCGCGCGGTGCGGATACAGTCGGCCCATGACGAAGTGGGAATACGCGACGGTGCCTCTTCTCGTGCACGCGACGAAGCAGATTCTGGACACCTGGGGCGAGGACGGCTGGGAGCTCGTCCAGGTCATTCCGGGTCCGAACAACCCCGAGCAGCTGGTGGCCTATCTGAAGCGAGAGAAGTCCGCATGAGCGGCGCGGTCGAGGCGGCTCTCGCCGAGCTGGGGCTGACGGTTCCGCAGGTCGTACCGCCGCTCGCGGCGTATCAGCCGGCCGTGCGGTCCGGCGTGTACGTCTACACGGCGGGGCAGCTCCCGATGGTGGAGGGCAAGCTTCCGGTGACCGGCAAGGTCGGCGCCGAGGTGACGCCCGAGGAGGCCAAGGACCTCGCGCGGATCTGCGCGCTGAACGCGCTGGCCGCCGTGAAGTCGGTCGCCGGCGACCTGGACCGCGTCGCACGCGTCGTGAAGGTCACGGGATTCGTCGCCTCCGCCTCGGACTTCACGGGCCAGCCCGGGGTCCTCAACGGAGCGAGCGAGCTGTTCGGCCAGGTCTTCGGCGACAAGGGCGTGCACGCGCGCAGCGCGGTCGGTGTCGCCGTCCTGCCGCTGGACGCACCCGTCGAGATCGAGATCCAGGTCGAGCTGATCGCGGACTGACCGTCGGCGTCCGGCCGGAGCGCGCGAGGGCCGGCGCGGAGTTCTCTTCGCGCCGCCGTCGCGCTGCCTCGTGCCGCCGTCGTGCCGTTGTCGCGCTGCCTCCGGGCCGCCGTCGCTCGGGCCAGGGCTCCCCGGCTCCGGGAAGTGGCTCTCGAACATCGCCCGGGAAGCCCGTAGCATCCCGGCATGTCCAATGGTCAGTGGTTCCCGCCCGAGTGGTCCGGCCGCATCCGCGCGCTCGCCCGGGGCGAGCTCAGCGTGGCCCCCGCACGGCGCGCCGCGACCGTGATGCTGCTGCGCGACGCCGTCGACGGATCCTTCGGACCCTCCGTACACATGCTGCGCCGACGCACCTCCATGGCCTTCGCCGGGGGTGCGTACGCGTATCCGGGAGGTGGCGTCGACCCGCGCGACGACGACCGGCTCGTCCGCTGGGCGGGCCCCGGGCGGGACGTGTGGGCGGGGCGGCTCGGCGTCGACGCGGCGTCCGCGCAGGCCATCGTCTGCGCGGCGGTGCGCGAGACCTACGAGGAGGCCGGGGTCCTGCTGGCGGGGGAGACGGCCGGGACCGTCGTCGGCGACACCACCGGGGACGACTGGGAGGCGGACCGGGCGGCTCTCGTCGACCGTGAGCTGTCCTTCGCGGAGTTCCTGGACCGGCGCGGGCTGACGCTGCGCAGCGATCTGCTGGCGGCGTGGACCCGGTGGATCACCCCGGAGTTCGAGCCGAAGCGGTACGACACCTGGTTCTTCGTCGCCGCGCTGCCGGCCGGGCAGCGTACGCGCAACGCTTCTACAGAAGCCGACCGGACGGTGTGGATCCGGCCCGCCGACGCGGCACTCGGATACGACGAGGGCGAGCTGCTGATGATGCCGCCCACCGTCGCGACCCTGCGTCAGCTCCAGCCGTACGGCTCCGCCGCCGAGGCGCTCGAAGCGGCCGCCGGGCGGGATCTCGCGCCCGTGCTGGCCAAGCCGAGGGTGGAGGGCGACGAGGTGGTTCTCGCCTGGCCCGGTCAGGAGGAGTTCACCAAGCGCGTGCCACTGCGCGTACCGCTGGGGGGTGGCGACCGATGACCGACGCCGCCGCCCTGCCGGGCCAGCCGCGCGGAGGCGTCCTCTCGGGCGCCGCGACGGCCCGCGCGGTCAACGTGCTCGCGCCCAACGCGTCCGCGATGACCCTGGACGGCACGAACACCTGGATCGTCTCCGAGCCGGACTCCGCGCTCGCCGTCGTGATCGACCCCGGTCCGCTCGACGAGGGGCATCTTCGGGATCTCGTCGCCACCGCCGAGCGCGCGGGAAAGCGCGTCGCGCTGACCCTCCTCACCCATGGTCACGCGGACCACGCGGAGGGCGCGGCGCGCTTCGCCGAGCTGACGCGTACGTCCGTACGGGCCCTGGACCCGGCCCTGCGCCTCGGCGACGAGGGGCTGGCGGCCGGTGACGTCGTGACGGAGGGCGGGCTGGAGCTGCGGGTGGTGGCGACCCCCGGGCACACCTCGGACTCGCTCTGCTTCCATCTGCCGGCCGACCGCGCGGTGCTGACGGGCGACACGATCCTCGGCCGCGGTACGACGATGGTGGCCCACCCGGACGGCAGGCTCGGCGACTACGTCGACTCGCTGCGGCGGCTGCGCTCGCTGACCGTCGACGACGGCGTCCATACGGTGCTGCCGGGGCACGGGCCCGTACTGGACGACGCCCAGGGGGCGGTGGAGTACTACCTCGCGCACCGCGCGAGCCGCCTCGCGCAGGTCGAGACGGCGGTGGAGAACGGCTACCGCTCGGCGGCGGAGATCGTGGCGCATGTGTACGGAGGCAGCGGCGTCGACCGGTCCCTGTGGCCGGCGGCGGAACTCTCGGTGCGCGCGCAGTTGGAGTACCTGCGGGAGCACGGGCTGATCTCCGGGGCGTAGCGACCGGTCCGCCGTCGGGCCGACGGGTCGCCTTCACGGCGACGCGTCACACGCCGGACGGGCCGGACCTGCCGGAGCATCGGGCGGGCAGGGGTGTCGGACGAGGCCGAGCGCCGGGCGGGCCGCACACGCGGCCCGCCCGGCGGCAGTACGGGTCAGCGCGAGCGCTTCGCGAGGCGTTCGACGTCCAGGAGGATCACCGCACGGGCCTCCAGGCGCAGCCAGCCGCGCTGGGCGAAGTCGGCGAGCGCCTTGTTGACCGTCTCGCGGGACGCGCCGACCAGCTGGGCCAGCTCCTCCTGCGTCAGGTCGTGGACGACGTGGATGCCTTCCTCCGACTGCACGCCGAAGCGGCGCGACAGGTCGAGGAGCGCGCGGGCGACGCGGCCCGGCACGTCGGAGAAGACCAGGTCGGACATCTGGTCGTTCGTCTTGCGCAGGCGCCGGGCGACGGCGCGCAGCAGGGCGGTGGCCACCTCGGGGCGGGCGTTCAGCCAGGGCTGGAGGTCACCGTGGCCGAGACCGAGGAGTTTGACCTCGGTGAGCGCGCTCGCGGTGGCGGTGCGCGGGCCCGGGTCGAAGAGCGACAGCTCGCCGATCAGTTCGCCGGGGCCGAGGACGGCCAGCATGTTCTCCCGGCCGTCGGGGGACGTGCGGTGCAGTTTGACCTTGCCCTCGGTGACCACATAGAGGCGGTCGCCGGGGTCGCCTTCGTGGAACAGCGCGTCGCCACGGGCGAGCGTCGTCTCACTCATCGAGGCGCGGAGCTCCGCGGCCTGCTCGTCGTCGAGCGCCGCGAAGAGCGGGGCGCGTCGTAGAACGTCGTCCACGAATTCTCTCCTTGTCGACCTGCTCAGGGGGACCTTCGGTCACCATGATGCCGGACGTGCTGCCTGTTCACGGGTGGCTCGGGCCGGCGGCGACTCTGTCTCCGTACCGGGCGCCCATTGTCGAAAACGTGCGATCAGTCACAAGTTTGACGTACAGCGGCCCCCGACCGTGCCCCGGGGCCCGATTCGGATGGTGATCGGCCGGAGCCGGGGCGGATGTCAGTGCAGGGCTCTACGCTGGCCGGGTGTCCAACTCGCCGGTGAGAGGGCAGCCCAAGGGAGCTGGAAGAGTGTCACCGAAGCAGAATTCCGCTGTGGGCGAACAGCCTTCCGCGAAGTCGAACAAAGCCGCAAAAGGCGCAAGCGCGAAGCCCGCGAGCGCCGAGCCCGCCGGGTCCACGACCGCCAAACGGCCGAAGAGCGCCAAGCCGGAATCCCGCCTGGCGATGGTCCGTCGCGCCCGCCGGATAAACCGCGAGCTGGCCGACGTCTATCCGTACGCCCACCCGGAGCTGGACTTCCGCGACCCCTTCGAGCTGCTCGTCGCCACGGTCCTGTCCGCCCAGACGACGGACCTGCGCGTCAACCAGACGACCCCCGCGCTCTTCGCGAAGTACCCGACGCCGGAGGACATGGCCGCCGCCGTGCCCGAGGAACTGGAGGAGGTCATCCGCCCCACGGGATTCTTCCGGGCCAAGGCGAGGTCCCTCATAGGGCTGTCGACGGCGCTCCGCGACCGCTACGACGGCGAGGTGCCCGGCACGCTCAAGGACCTCGTGACGCTCCCCGGCGTCGGCCGCAAGACGGCCAATGTCGTGTTGGGCAACGCGTTCGGTGTCCCCGGCCTGACTGTCGACACCCACTTCGGCCGCCTCGTGCGCCGCTGGAAGTGGACCGACCAGGAGGACCCGGAGAAGGTCGAGGCGGAGATCGCCGCGATCTTCCCCAAGAGCGAGTGGACGATGCTCTCGCACCGGATCATCTTCCACGGCCGCCGGGTCTGCCACTCGCGTAAACCGGCCTGCGGAGCCTGCCCCATCGCGCACCTCTGCCCCTCCTACGGAGAAGGCGAGACCGACCCGGAGAAGGCCGGGAAGCTGCTCAAGTACGAGATGGGCGGCTATCCGGGACAGCGGCTCTCCCCGCCGCCGGACTACCCGGGCAAGCCGGCACCGCCCCTCGGCACACCCGCCGGGGCCGAATGAGCGCCCGCGCGGTGAGCACGCGGGGGGCCGGAGCCGTATCACCGGACAGAACGGCGCGCCACGGGAGCGGGCGGGCTGGAGAGGAAGGGCTGCGGCGCATGCGGCTGGAACGATCCGGGGGACAACCGGCGTTGTACGTCGGGGGTTGCCGATGACACGGGCTGACACACATGACGCACGCACCACACGAACCTCACGCGCCGAACGAACACGCGCCGAGCCAACACGCGGCGAACGAACACGCGCCGAGAGAATCCACGACAAGGCCACTCGCATCCACGACAGAGCCGTGACCGACATCCCCGTCACCACCGAGGGCCTGCCCGACTGGCTGGGCCCCGTGGTGCGCGCCATGCGGACCGTGGCGCCGGAGCAGCTGAGCCGCTTCCTGCCGCCCAAGAACGGCCTCGGACGCCAGTCCGCCGTCCTCGTCCTCTTCGGCGAGGGCGCCCGCGGCCCGGAGCTGCTGCTGATGGAGCGGGCCAGCACCCTGCGCTCGCACGCCGGACAGGCATCCTTCCCCGGCGGCGCCCTCGACCCCGAGGACGGCGATCCGGCGACCACCGGACCGCTGCGCGCCGCGCTGCGGGAGGCCGAGGAGGAGACCGGGCTCGACCCCACCGGTGTCCAGGTCTTCGGCGTGCTGCCCAAGCTGTACATCCCGGTGAGCGAGTTCGTCGTGACCCCGGTGCTCGGCTGGTGGCACACCCCCACCCCGGTCGGCGCGGTCGATCTCGCGGAGACCGCCCGCGTCTTCGCCGTACCCGTGGCGGATCTCACGGACCCGGCCAACCGCGTGACGGCCACCCACCCCAGCGGGGTCCACAGCCCCGCGTTCACGGTCGCCTCGGCGCTCGTCTGGGGCTTCACCGCAGGGGTGATCGACCGCATTCTGCACTTCTCGGGCTGGGAGCGCCCGTGGGACCGCACGAAGGAGGTCCCGCTCGACCGGCGCTCATGACAGGCTTGCCCAACGGCTGGCGTGGCCCGGTGACACGGTGCGCGACAGCGACTCCGCCGCAGGTCCGGACCCCCACCCGACGGGGCGACGGGAGACGCATCAGCGAGGCTAGCGAGGCTATTGACGGTGAACGTGCTGGACATCCTGCTGCTGGTCGCCGCCGTGTGGTTCGCGATCGTGGGCTACCGCCAGGGCTTCGTCGTGGGCATCCTGTCGGTGATCGGCTTCCTCGGCGGCGGTCTCGTCGCCGTCTATCTGCTCCCGGTGCTCTGGGACCAGATCACCGAGGAAGCGGAGGTCACGACGACGGCCACGGTCGTCGCCGTCGTCGTCGTGATCGTCTGCGCCTCCGTGGGGCAGGCGTTCACCACCCACCTCGGCAACAAGCTCCGCCGCTACATCACCTGGTCACCGGCGCGAGCCGTGGACGCGACGGGCGGCGCACTCGTCAATGTCGTCGCCATGCTGCTGGTCGCCTGGCTGATCGGCTCCGCCCTCGCCGGGACGTCATTGCCGACGCTCGGCAAGGAGGTCCGTAACTCGAAGGTCCTGCTGGGCGTCTCGCGCGTGATGCCGGGGCAGGCGGCGACCTGGTTCACGGGCTTCTCCTCCGTCCTCGCGCAGAACGGCTTCCCGCAGGTCTTCAGTCCGTTCGCCAACGAGCCGATCACCGCCGTCGACCCGCCGGACCCGGCGCTCGTCGGCAGCCCCGTCGCCGCCCGTGCGCAGCGCTCCATCGTCAAGGTGGTCGGTACGGCGCAGAGCTGCAGCAAGGTCCTCGAAGGCACCGGCTTCGTCTTCGCCGAGCGCCGCGTCATGACCAACGCGCACGTCGTGGGCGGCGTGGACGAGCCCACCGTCCAGATAGGCGGCGAGGGCCGGCTCTACGACGCGAAGGTCGTCCTCTACGACTGGGAGCGGGACATCGCCGTCCTCGACGTGCCCGACCTGCGCGCCCCCGTGCTCCAGTTCTCCGACAAGGACGCGGTCAGCGGCGACGGCGCGATTGTGGCGGGCTTCCCGGAGAACGGCGCGTACGACGTGCGCTCGGCCCGTGTCCGGGGCCGTATCAACGCCAACGGGCCGGACATCTACCGGCGCGGAGAGGTCCGGCGCGACGTCTACTCGCTCTTCGCGACCGTCCGGCAGGGCAACTCCGGCGGCCCGCTGCTCACCACCGACGGCAAGGTGTACGGCGTGATCTTCGCCCGGTCGCTCGACGACCCCGACACCGGCTACGCCCTGACGGCCGACGAGATCCGCGAGGACATCGAGTTGGGACGCTCGGCCAACCAGCAGGTCGACAGCCAGGGATGCGCGCTGTAGGGATCCGGGACCCCGCACGGTGCGCCGGGCGGGAAGCGGATACGAGGACGGGCCGGGCCAGGAGATCCTGGTCCGGCCCGGCTCTGTCCTCCGTTGTTCCGTGTCCTGCGCGCCGGTAATTCCGCGACCTTCAGCTTTTAGTTCCGGTCTTCGTTCCGGTACTCCTTCTCGCTTCCCCTGATCCTGGTCCCGCCGTGCCTAACCGCGTGGATGCCGCAGCCGTGCCGAGACCCAACGGGCCCTTCGGCGGAGAATCAGTGGAATACCGAGTCGGAGATCATGGCCCTGATCTTCCGGACCGCCCCTCTCGTGGGTGATCGGCACAGAGGCCGAGCGGTGGTTGCGTGCTGCGTCACCGTAGTCGTGCGTCCAGCCCATACACCGACGTTTGCCCGGGGCCCATGGTCGGTAATCGCCCACACGTCGGCCAATTGGCCTATGCGCCAGGCAATTGGCTGTTCGTCGTACAAGTGTTCCTGAGGAGGCGCGTGAGCCGCCGCGATCCGTCCCGTGCGGCGCTGATCAGCGGTCGGGCTCGGGATCCTTCAGCCAGCTGACGAGCTCCGTGGAGAACGCCACCGGGTCCTCCTCGTGCGGAAAATGGCCAAGTCCGTCGAACAGCCGCCAGCGGTAGGGGGCTTCGACGTACTCGGCGGACCCGGCCGTACTGCGCGTGCGCATCGCCGGATCGAGCGAGCCGTGCAGCTGGAGGGTCGGCACCCGCACGGGCCGCTTCATCCGACGGTTGAACTGGATCCCGTCCGGCCGCGCCATCGACCGCACCATCCAGCGGTACGGCTCGATGGAGCAGTGCGCCGTGGAGGGGATGGTCATCGCCCGCCGGTAGATGTCGACGGTCTTGTCGTCGGGCGGCTGCGGACCCGACCAGCCCCGGATCAGATCGCCCACCAACGCCCCCTCGTCCGCGACGAGCTGACGCTCCGGCAGCCACGGCCGCTGGAAACCCCAGATGTACGAGCCGGCCCTGCTCTGTGAGAAGTCCGACAGCATCGCCGACCGCCAGCGGCGCGGATGCGGCATCGACGACACCGCGAGCCGGCGCACCAGTTTCGGCCGCATCACGGCGGCGGTCCAGGCGAGATACCCGCCGAGGTCGTGCCCGACGAGCGCGGCGTCCGGCTCGCCGAGCGAGCGCACCACACCGGTGATGTCGAGGGCCAGATTGGCGGGGTCGTAACCGCGGGGCGTACGGTCGCTGCCGCCCACCCCCCGCAGGTCCATCGCGACGGCCCGGTACCCGGCCTCGGCGAGCGCGGGCAACTGGTGCCGCCAGGTCCACCAGAACTGCGGGAAACCATGGAGCAGCAGCACCAGAGGCCCGTCGCCCATCTCGGCGATGTGGAAGCGGGCCCCGTTGGCGGCCACGTCCCGGTGCGTCCAGGGGCCGTCGAGGCGCACATCGGTCGCGACCGTCGCGCCGGGGACGCTGCCGGAGGGGGTGCCAGAGCCGTTTTCGGGGGCGGTCATGCAGACGAGCGTGCCACAGTCTCGCCCACCTCATGGACCGGGCGCGGATGTGGCTTGACCGTCTGGAGGACAGCGGCGGACTGCTTGGCGGACGCGATGGTCCTCTCCGGCGGTTTGACCTTCTTGAACTTGCGCATGGCGATCAGGGCCAGCAGACCCGCGAGGAGCAGAAACGCTCCGCCCACGATCAGGAACGACCACGCGAGCCCCAGGCCCCAGTTGTGGATCCCGTACGCGGCGGCGAAGCTCAGCACCGGCAGCGAGAAGAGGGCGAACACCCCCGCGATACCGATCGCGGCGCTGCCCGTCACCCCCCGCTGGACGTCCTCCCGCAGTTCCGCCTTGGCCAGCGCGATCTCGTCGTGCACCAGCGCGGACATCTCCGCGGTCGCCGACGAGACCAACTGGCCCAGACTGCGGTCGCCGTTGACCCGGACGGCTGGAACGGTGTCGGCGGTAATGGTTACGGCGGCATGGCTGCCGGGGTCGCTCATCCTTGACTCCCTCGTTTCGGCTGCGCTCTCGCACATCTGCGATTCTTCCGGCCCTGCGCCTTCAGATCATGCCGGATGTCAGATCATGCCGGACCGGCGCCGTCCTCGCGCGTCGCTGCGGCGTGTTCCGCCAACCGACGGTGCTCAGCTGCCTTCCCCTCGTAGATGGCTGCCATTCTCAGGTGGTACGCCGGGTCGTCCTGCTCGTAGATGTCGGGAACACCGTCCATGTCCTCGTCGAGTTCCTCGGCGTCGCACAGCGCCCGGTATGTGCGGACCCGTACACGCAGCAGTACGGCGGCGAGTACGGCGGCGATCACCGAACCCGCCAGGACGGCCGCCTTCACCTCGTCCGTCAGCCCCGGATCGCCGGCGAAGGCCAGTTCGCCGATGAGCAGCGAGACAGTGAAGCCGATGCCGGCGAGCGTCGCCACCGCCAGGATGTCCGGCCAGGCCAGATCCTTGTTGAGTTCCGCCCGGGTGAAGCGCGCGGTCAGCCAGGTGCCGCCGAAGATGCCGAGCGCCTTGCCGACGACCAGCCCGAGGACCACGCCCAGGGTCTCCGGCCGGGTGAAGACGGTGGCCAGCGCGCCGCCGCTGACCGGGACACCCGCCGAGAACAAGGCGAACAGCGGTACGGCGAGACCGGCCGACAGCGGGCGGACGAGGTGTTCGATGCGCTCGCCGGGCGACTGCTCCTCGCCCTTGCGCCTCACGCAGCGGAGCATCAGGCCCATCGCGACGCCCGCGACGGTGGCGTGGACGCCGCTGTTGTACATCAGTGCCCAGACGACGAGGGCCAGCGGGACGTACACGTACCAGCCCCGTACGCCCTTCCTGAGGAGGAACCAGAAGACGGCGAGAGCCGCGCAGGCACCGGCCAGGGCGATCAGGTCGATGTCGCTGGTGAAGAAGATCGCGATGATCAGGATCGCGAAGAGGTCGTCCACGACGGCGAGCGTGAGCAGGAAGGCGCGCAGCGCGGACGGCAGCGAGGTGCCGAGTACGGCGAGCACGGCGAGGGCGAACGCGATGTCGGTGGCCGTGGGGACGGCCCAGCCGTCCATGGAGCCCCCGCCCACCGCGTTGACCACCAGATAGACGCCCGCGGGCATGATCATGCCGCACAGCGCGGCGATCACGGGGAGGGCGGCGGCCTTGGGGTCGCGCAGTTCTCCGGCGACCAGCTCGCGCTTCAGCTCGATGCCGGCGACGAAGAAGAACACGGCGAGGAGTCCGTCGGCGGCCCAGTGCCGCACGGAGAGGTCCAGGCCGAGCGAGGCGGGGCCGAAGTGGAAGTCACCGACGGCCGCGTAGCTGTCGCTGACGGGGCTGTTGGCCCAGATCAGCGCCGCGACCGCGGCCACGAGCAGCAGGACGCCGCCGACCGTCTCGGTGCGCAGCGCGCTCGCGAGATACGTCCGCTCGGGGAGCGGGAGGCGTCCGAGGAAGGTGCGAGGGGTGGACACAGGAGGACTCCGGTCGGTTCGGCGGGCATGACGAATCACCTGCCGACCAGACTTCCCGGCGCACCGTTGGTTCCTTATTACATTGTTGACGCGCCGCCCACTTTACAAAGAGGAGCCCCCGGCGCGATACGCCAGGGGCTCCTGCTCGGCCGAGGGGGGCTCAGTCCTCGCTGGTCGCGCTCGGGAGCTGGGTCTGGATCAGCTCCATCACCGAGGAGTCGGTGAGCGTCGTGACGTCTCCGAGCTGGCGGTTCTCCGCGACGTCGCGCAGCAGCCGCCGCATGATCTTGCCGGAACGGGTCTTCGGCAGCTCGGCCACCGGCAGGATCCGCTTCGGCTTGGCGATCGGCCCCAGCGCCGTACTGACGTGGTTGCGCAACTCCGCCACCAGACCGTCGTCCACCGACGCCGTACCGCGCAGGATGACGAAGGCGACGATCGCCTGGCCGGTCGTCTCGTCCGCCGCGCCGACGACGGCCGCCTCGGCGACCTTCGGGTGCGAGACGAGGGCCGACTCGACCTCCGTGGTGGAGATGTTGTGGCCGGAGACCAGCATCACGTCGTCGACCCGGCCCAGCAGCCAGATGTCGCCGTCGTCGTCCTTCTTGGCACCGTCGCCCGCGAAGTACTTGCCCTCGAAACGCGACCAGTAGGTGTCGATGAACCGCTGGTCGTCGCCCCAGATGGTGCGGAGCATCGACGGCCACGGCTCGGTGAGGACGAGATATCCGCCGCCGCCGTTCGGCACCTCGTTGGCCTCGTCGTCCACGACGGTGGCCGAGATGCCGGGGAGCGCGCGCTGCGCGGAGCCGGGCTTGGCCTCGGTGACACCGGGCAGCGGGGAGATCATCATGCCGCCGGTCTCGGTCTGCCACCAGGTGTCCACGACGGGGGTCTTGCCCGCGCCGATGTTCTGCCGGTACCAGATCCAGGCCTCGGGGTTGATCGGCTCACCGACCGAGCCCAGCACGCGCAGCGACGACAGGTCGAACTTGGCGGGGATGTCGTCCCCCCACTTCATGAACGTGCGGATCGCGGTCGGCGCCGTGTAGAGGATCGTCACGCCGTACTTCTGGACGATCTCCCAGAAGCGCCCCTGGTGCGGGGTGTCGGGCGTGCCCTCGTACATGACCTGCGTCGCGCCGTTGGCCAGCGGCCCGTACACGATGTACGAGTGGCCGGTCACCCAGCCGACATCGGCCGTGCACCAGTAGACGTCCGTCTCCGGCTTGAGGTCGAAGACCGCGTGATGGGTGTACGCCACCTGGGTGAGATAGCCGCCCGAGGTGTGCAGAATGCCCTTGGGCTTACCCGTCGTGCCGGACGTGTAGAGGATGAAGAGCGGGTGCTCGGCGTTGAACGGCTCCGGCGTGTGCTCGGCGGGCTGGCGGTCGACGATGTCGTGCCACCACACGTCCCGGCCCTCGCTGAAGGCGGTCTCCTGGCCGGTGCGGCGCACGACCAGGACGTGCTCGACCTGCGGGCAGCGGGCGACGGCGTCGTCGATCGCGGGCTTGAGCGCGCTCGGCTTGCCGCGCCGGTAGCCGCCGTCGGAGGTGATGACGAGCTTGGCGTCGGCGTCCTGGATACGGGAGGCCACGGCGTCGGCCGAGAAGCCGCCGAAGACCACGGAGTGCGCGGCGCCGATACGGGCGCACGCCAGCATCGCCACGGCCGTCTCGGGGATCATCGGCATATAGATGGCGACGCGGTCGCCCTTGGCCACGCCGAGCTCGGTGAGCGCGTTCGCGGCCCGCGAGACCTCGTCCTTCAGGTCGGCGTAGGTGAGGGAGCGGCTGTCGCCCGGCTCGCCCTCGAAGTGGATGGCGACCCGGTCGCCGTTGCCCGCCTCGACGTGGCGGTCCACGCAGTTGTACGCGACGTTGAGCTCGCCGTCCGCGAACCACTTCGCGAAGGGCGGGTTCGACCAGTCGAGGGTCTCGGTCGGTTCGGTGGCCCAGGTGAGCCGCCGGGCCTGCTCGGCCCAGAAGCCAAGCCTGTCCGCCGCGGCCTGCTCATACGCCTCCGACGTCACGTTGGCGTTGGCGGCCAGCTCCGCCGGTGGCGCGAACCTCCGCTCTTCCTTGAGCAGGTTGGCCAGGCTTTCGTTGCTCACGACATCTCCCTTTCCCAGGGCGTCCTATGTGTCCCCGCGCCTAGCTCATCAGGCAGATGCCCGGGTGACAAGGGTCTTCAGGAAATTGGTTTAGACCTATGCGGCTGGGCTTACGGGTGGGCTGAACGAGTAAGTGGCCCCGTTCCCCGGCTGTGGTGGGGAACGGGGCCACACATTCTCACGGATGCGGCGGGGCTCCGGTTCAGGCGCGCGACTCCTGGAAAGCCGTCGGGGCCACCCGGTTGAACACCTCGTCGGAGCTGCCGGACAGTCCCTCCGGCAATCCGTTGGACGGTCCGTCGGAGGCGAGCAGATACGCCTGTGCCTCGCCGACATGGAAGTACATGCCGTGCAGTTCGAGCCGGCCCTCGGCCAGGCGCCGGGCCACCGCCGGGTGGGCGCGCAGATGCTCCAACTGCTGGACCACATTGGTCAGACAGAGCTGTTCGACCGCGTCGGCCGGCAACCGGCCGGAGATCCTGGCCCACGCGTGCTCGCCGCTCCGCATCCGCTCCAGGCTGGGCCGGCCGTGCCGGAGCCAGCGGGTGAGGGGGGAGGAGCCGGCTTGCGGGGTGGTGGGAGAGGCAGGCTGAGGGGTGGATGGCGGGAGGGTCTCTGCGGTGGCCTCTGAGGCGGGCGAGTCCGGCAGGTCAGGTGCGTCGGGAGCGTCCGGCGCGCTGAGGAGGGCCTGCATCGCACCGCATCCGGAGTGCCCGCAGATCGTGATGGACTCGACCTGGAGGACATCGACCGCGTACTCGATCGCCGCCGCCACGGATTCGTCCTGCCCCTCGGCGCCCTCCTCCCCCGGGAGGGGGACCAGATTGCCGACATTGCGGACGGTGAAGAGATCGCCGGGACCGCTCGCCGTGATCATGCTCGTCACCAGCCGTGAGTCCGCGCAGGTGAGGAAGAGCTGCGAGGGCTGCTGGCCCTCGCGTGCCAGCCGCGCCAGCTCGCCCCGTACGTGCGGAGCCGTATGGCGCTGGAACGAGCTGAGCCCACTGGCCAGTTGCCCGCCCTGGACCCGGCTCGGCACCCACTGCTTGTCCGTCTTCCGCCCCTCCGTCCGGGGCTGCTCCGCGGGGGTGCCGCAGTGGTGGTTGCGCCACGGTGTCCACGGCCGGCAGCAGGTGCTCGACCCCGGCGCCGGCTCGGCGGGCTCGGCGATCGGGTCCCCCGATCCGCCGGTGAACTCGACCGTGCCGCCCCGGGCCAGATGCGCGACCTGCCAGTCGTGCAGCGCCTCGTACGCCGCGTGGTCCATGAACGATCCGTCCAGCTCGACCACGCAGTCGCTGCCCTGGGGCACCTGGTGCAGAAGTCGGCTCAGCCGCGGAACGGCCAGGAACATCAACTGGCCGCGGGCGCGGAGCCGGTGGACGCCGTCCCGCTCCTCCAGCGTGATCCGTGTCCGGGTGAGCCGGTGCAGCGCGACGGCCACCGCCAGCGCGATCCCGATGGCCACGCCCTCCAGGACGCCGGTGAGCACCACCCCGGCCAGCGTCCCCACGTAGACGAGCAGTTCGCGATTGCGCTGCACATTACGCATGTGTACGACGTTGACCAGCTGGATGCCGATGACCATGACCAGCGCGGCGAGGGCGGCCAGCGGGATCAGGTCGAGCACCGGCACCAGGAAGAGCGCGGCGACGGCGACCCACAGCCCGTGCAGCATCGTCGAGTGCCGGCTGACACCGCCCGCGGCCACGTTCGCCGCGCTGCGGACGGCGACGCCGGTGATCGGCAGCCCGCCGAGCGCGCCGGAGACGACGTTCGCCGCGCCCTGCCCGGTCAGCTCCCGGTCGAGGCGGGCGCGCGGAATCTGGACGTGCTGGTCCTTGCGGGCGGCCACCAGTTTGTCGACTGCCACCGCCGACAGCAGTGACTCGACGCTGGCGACCAGGGTGACGGTGAGAACGGCGGCCATCAGTCCGAGCACCGGCCCCTGCGGCATCTCGGGCAGTGCGTGACTGCTCCAGGAGGGCAGGTCGACCCGGTCGAGGCTCAGCCCCGCGACGACGGCCACAAGGGTCGCGGCCGCCACCGCCGCGAGGGCGGCGGGCGCCTTCCGCAGGATCCGGCCCGTACGCCCGGGGATCCGCGGCCAGGCGAGCAGAACGCCCACGGTCAGCGCGCTCACCGTGATCGAGGCCGGGTGCAGATCGGCCAACTGGGCAGGCAGTGCCCGGACGTTGGCGACGGCGGAACTCTGCGGACTGCCGCCGAGGACGATGTGCAGCTGGGCGAGCGCGATCGTGACGCCGATGCCGGCCAGCATCCCGTGCACGATCGCCGGGCTCACCGCGAGCGCCGAGCGGGCGACACGCAGCGCGGAGAGGCCGAGTTGGGTGAGGCCCGCGAGCACGGTGATGGCGCAGGTGGTGCGCCAGCCGTACTGATGGATCAGGTCGGCCGTGACGACGGTCAGACCGGCCGCCGGTCCGCTCACCTGGAGCGGCGCGCCTCCGAAGCGGCCGACCACGATGCCGCCCACCGCAGCGGCGACGAGACCGGCCTGGAGCGGGGCGCCGGTGGCGAGCGCGATGCCGAGGGAGAGCGGCAGCGCGATCAGGAAGACCGAGATGGAGGCGGAGAGGTCCGCTCCGGCGATCCTCAATCCCCGCCGCTGACCGGGCGGGGGGCTGTGGGGCTTCTCTTCGTGTGTGGGGACGCAGGCAGACATGGTTCCCGTCTCCTCCGGGGCGGCGCGGTCACGGGACAGGGGGCCGGGGCCGTGGGTCACGGCGTGCCGTGGCGGGATCATCAACGCTCAGTAAATGGATCGTAATGGAGAGTAAAGATTCAGGCATGACTTTCGGGGCAAATGGGGCAAACTTTCACTCGCGCCAGTGAATAGTCATTTTGTACGGCTTGTCATACCGATCCCCCTCGGGTCCCAGTGCGACGTTGTCGGCGCTCGGCGCCGTGCCCGGCGTTTCGACGCTTCGACGCACAGAATCTGAGGAGGTGGGCCGATGCTGGCCGTCACGAAGAGGATCGTCTGCGGTGCGGCTGTCACGGCGCTGGCCGTGGGACTCGCCGGATGTTCGGGGGCCGGTTCGCCGGAACCGAAGGACAAGGCCAACGCCGAGACCGAGGACGGCTCCCATGGCGCGAAGAAGGGGGCGGGCCCGGCCAAGAGCGCGGTGCGGCTCATCGGCGACGGCTCGACCGCGTACACCGGCACCCAGCCCGGGGTCCTCAAACCGGAGCGTCTGAAGCCCGGTCAGAAGCCGCCCCAGTTCGTGGTGTTCTCCTGGGACGGGGCCGGTGAGGACAGCCAGAAGCTCTTCTCCCACTTCCGCGAGGTCGGCAAGAAGTACGACGCGAAGATGACGTACTTCCTCAGCGGCGTCTATCTGCTGCCGAAGGAGAAGTCCAAGCAGTACAGCCCGCCCCAGCACGCCGTCGGCCGCTCGGACATCGGCTTCAACGACACCGAGGGGATCAGGAACACACTGCGTGAACTGCGCGCCGCCTGGCAGGACGGCAACGAGATCGGCACCCACTTCAACGGTCACTTCTGCGGGGCGAACGGCGTCGGCAACTGGTCGGTCGAGGACTGGAAGAGCGAGATCGGCCAGGCCAAGGCGTTCGTCAAGAACTGGAAGACCAACACCGGCCTGACCGCCGAGGCCCCGCTGCCCTTCGACTACGAGAAGGAGCTCGTCGGCGCCCGCACACCCTGCCTGGAAGGGCAGCAGAACATGATGCGGGCGGCGAAGACGATGGGCTTCCGCTACGACTCCAGCGGCGTCGGCACCCAGGTCTGGCCGAAGAAGACCGAGGGCATGTGGGACATCCCGCTCCAGCTCGTCCCGGTGCCGGGGCGGCAGTTCGAGACGCTCTCGATGGACTACAACTTCATGTTCAACCAGTCGAAGACGGTCAACGGCGACCCCTCCCAGCACGAGTACTGGGGCAACCAGATGCGGGACGGCCTGCTCCAGGCCTTCGGCCGTTCCTATGACGGCAACCGCGCGCCGCTGATCATCGGCAACCACTTCGAGTCGTGGAACGGCGGCACGTACATGCGCGCCGTCGAGGAGACGATCAAGACCGTCTGTGTGAAGGACGGCGTGCGGTGCGTGACGTTCAAGGAACTGGCGGACTGGCTGGACGCGCAGGACCCGCAGACGCTCGAAAGGCTGCGAGGGCTGGCCGTTGGGCAGAAGCCCAAGGGCGGCTGGCAGTCGTATCTGACAGCTCCCGTCGCGCCGGCCTCCCCGACGGCCCCCGCGGCTCTGGCGGGTCCGGGGGCTTCCGACTCACCGGCCGCCCCGGCCACCCCGCCGGTTCCGGACGCGGACCCCGGCGCGGGCTCCGAGGAGGGAACGGCGGCGCGCTGATTCCAAGGCACGGGCGCCCGCGAGCCGCGAGCCGCGGGCGGTCCGAGCGGTTCGGGCGGTTCGGGCGGTGGTGCGGGCGGTTCGGGCGGGTGCCTCGGCGCGCCGCCCGTACCGCCACGTCGCCGTTCAGCTCGGCTGCGGGACCGCCGCGTCCTCGCGGAGCACGAACGCCGGGTCGACCTGTGCGGCCAGGTCCCCGCCGGTCTTCGCATTGCCCCAGCTCTCCGCGTTCCTGAGGTGGAAGTGCACCATCTGCCGTGTGTAGCGCTCCCAGTCGCGGTTCGCGTACGAGTCCTCGGCGGCGTCCTCAAGGACCTGGAGCGCCACCCGGTTCTCCGCCTCCAGCAGCTCGAAGGGGGCAGGGCGGCCCTTCTCCATCGACCGCACCCAGTTGGAGTGGCCAACGGTGACGAGCAGGTCGTCGCCCACCTCGTCCTGGAGGAAGTCCACATCGTCCTGTGCCTGGACCTTGTTGCCGACGACGTTGAGCGCGATGCCGAAGTCCCGTGCGTACTCCTTGTACTGGCGGTAGACCGACACCCCCTTGCGCGTCGGCTCCACCACCAGGAACGTCATGTCGAAACGGGTGAACATCCCGGACGCGAACGAGTCCGAGCCCGCCGTCATGTCGACCACGACGTACTCGTCCGGGCCGTCGATCAGGTGGTTCAGGAAGAGTTCGACCGCGCCGACCTTGGAGTGGTAGCAGGCCACCCCCAGGTCGGACTCGGTGAAGGGACCCGTGGCCATCAGCTCGATGTCGCCGTCGTCCAGCCGGACGGTACGGGCGCAGGCTTCGTACACCGGGTTGGACTCGCGGACCCGCAGCAGCCGGGAACCCTCGCCCGGGGGCGTCGTCTTGATCATCGAGTCGGCGGAGGTGATCCGCTGGTTGGTGCCGCGCAGATACTCCTTGATGAGCGGGAGATGCGCGCCCATCGCGGGCAGCGCGGCGGTCTGCTCCTCGTCGAGACCGAGCGCGGCCCCGAGATGCTGGTTGATGTCGGCGTCCACCGCGATGACGGGGGCCTCGTTGGCGGTCAGATGGCGGATGAAGAGCGAGGCCAGCGTCGTCTTGCCGCTGCCGCCCTTCCCCACGAAAGCGATCTTCATGTTCACCTAGCGTAGTGCCGTTGTCGCTGTGTGCTTTCGCACCCGGTGAAGAAGACCACTCCAACGTGGGGCGCGCGCTGTGGGCGCGTAGCCTTGCTACCTATGAGTACGACAGCTTCGAACGCTTCGTCCGCTCCGCGAGGGCGTGACCCTCTCGCCACACTGGGCTCCCTGCCGGGGGTCCCCGACGCGGTGGATTCGGTGCGCGAGGCGGTCGACCGGGTCTACGGGCACCGCGTGATGAGACGGCGCAGCAACGAGGTCACCTCAGAGGCCGCGCTGCGCGCCGCGCGCGGATCGGCGGCGCTCTCCGGGGCGGACTGGGCGCTGGAAGAGGTACGCAGGCGCAGCGACTTCGGCTCCGCGGCCGACGCGCTGACGGTGGGGGCCGCGCTGCGGCTGACCGCCGAGGCGGGCCAACTCCTCTCCATCTGGCGGCAGTCGCCGGTGCGGGTGCTGGCCCGGCTGCATCTGGTGGCGGCCGGTGGTGTCGGCGCGGGAGCCACGGTCGCCGAGGATTCCGGGGTCGCGGGGGAGACGGTGGGCCGGCCGAGGCTGGCCGGTGAACCGGTCGTCGAGACGCCGGGGCCGGACAGCCCCAAACCACTGATCGAGGCACCGCTGCCCGGCGCCGACGAGGTGGCCGGACGGCTGGACGTCCTCTCGGAGTTGGTGGTCGAGGGGAGTTCGGCGCCCGCGCTCGTCACGGCGGCCGTGGTGCACGGCGAACTGCTGGCGCTGCGCCCCTTCGGCTCGTACAACGGCCTGGTGGCGCGCGCCGCCGAGCGGATCGTGCTGATCGGCAGCGGACTCGACCCCAAGTCGATCTGCCCGTCCGAGGTCGGACACGCGGAGTTGGGGCGCGCCGCTTACGTGGCGGCGTTCGACGGTTATCTCTCCGGGACGCCGGAGGGGATGGCGGCCTGGATCGCGCACTGCGGGCGCGCGGTCGAACTGGGTGTCAGGGAGTCGACCGCCGTGTGCGAGGCGCTCCAGCGCGGCGCGGCCTGAGCCGCGCTGGCCGCTGTCGCCGGCCATTCCGGCGGCGGGGGATCTTCGGCGCGCGGTCGCTTCACACGAATGCGGCGGTACCGGACAGGTACCGCCGCTGGCACGTCCACCCAGTTACCAGGCGTCCTCGTAATTTTGCCCATCAGGTCGGGTACTTCGCCCGTCCCTGGTGCGGCTGGCCCGTAATCGACGGGTCGACGTCGCGTGGGTACTCGGCTTTCATGCGCGGTCCGTGGGGCCTTCTTGCGTCAACAGGTCATCCTCGCGGATGTCCTTGGTCTCGCGGGCCGTTGATTCCTTTGTACTCCTGTGCGGAAGCAAGCGAAAGCCCTCGCTCCGCAACTTTACTTTTAGGTTCAAATA
Source organism: Streptomyces sp. S4.7 (assembly GCF_010384365.1). NCBI lineage: Bacteria > Bacillati > Actinomycetota > Actinomycetes > Kitasatosporales > Streptomycetaceae > Streptomyces > Streptomyces sp. S4.7. The sequence continues at coordinate 4,237,230 of NZ_CP048397.1, forward strand.
AGGGCGAACCGCGCGGCCGTGGTCGATCCGTCGCCCGGTCCGGTCACGCGGAAGCCGCCTGGCGTCGCCGACTCGCGTACCAGACCAGCCCGGCGGTGGCCGCCGCCGCGCCCACCGCTGCCGCCGCCACGAGTGCCGGCCGTGGCGGCATGGAGAAGGCCGGCAGTCGCTGCTTGAGCCGGACCGGCCGGTCGAAGACGAGAATCGGCCAATCGCGGGCCACCGCCTCGCGGCGTAGCGCCCTGTCCGGATTGACCGCGTACGGGTGGCCGACCGACTGGAGCATCGGCAGGTCGGTGGCGGAGTCGCTGTACGCGTAACAGCGGTCCAGGTCGTACCCCTCGGACGCGGCGAGCGCCTTGACCGCCGCGGCCTTGGTCGGCCCGTACGCGTAGTACTCGATCTCGCCCGTGAAGCAGCCGTCCTCGCCGACGACCATGCGGGTCGCCACGACCCGGTCGGCGCCGAGGAGTTCGCCGATGGGCTCGACGACCTCCGCGCCGGACGTGGAGACGATCACCACGTCGCGTCCGGCCGTGTGGTGATCCTCGATGAGGGAGGCTGCCTCGTCATAGATGATCGGGTCGATGAGATCGTGCAGCGTCTCGGCGACGATCTCCTTGACCTGCTGGACGTTCCAGCCCTTGCAGAGCGCGGAGAGGTACTCGCGCATGCGCTCCATCTGGTCGTGATCGGCGCCGCCGGCGAGAAAGACGAACTGCGTGTATGCGGTGCGCAGTACGGCTCGGCGGTTGATCAGTCCGCCTTGATAGAAGGACTTGCTGAAGGTCAACGTCGACGACTTCGCAATGACCGTCTTGTCCAGGTCAAAGAAGGCCGCTGTGCGAGGCAAGGAGTGGTTTTCCACGAAGTCGAGCATAGGCGCCCACCATTCGGCGTAAGGTACGGCGCGTGGGTTTGCCTGAGAAGGCTCTCGGGTACACCATGGAAGTCACGGATCGTTCGCGACCGTGCTCACCTGGTCCGGCTCCTCCCCCCCCCCGAGTCGGTCTGGGGGACGACCCCCGCTCTCCCCCCCGGCGGGGGTCGTCGCATGTCCGGATGCGTTTCCGGCGCTCGGGTCCGCGGCCTTCGCACATTCCCTCCCCTCGTCGCGCTTCGCGTGCGCGGGTCCGATTCGCACTCTACTCGTCACTGTGCGTAGTCGTCAGGCTGCTCTCGGAAGTCACCGGTATGAGCTACGGAGATATTCACAACCGGTGAGTTGTCCACAGCTTTTGGGCAAGATCCACACGTTTTTTCCGGGCGGTGCACGGTGATTTCCCACCGCGAAAGTTCGCGGTAGCCGGAATCGCAGATGCCGGATCACTTCGAGATCGCGGAGAGCCCGCTCCGCCGATGCCCTTCGGGTGTCCGCGGAAGACAGGGGTTCGCGCTTCGGCGCGACTGCGGACATCGATCCGGGATCGCGGTAAATAGGGGGTGGAGAGAATGGCTGGATTCAGGATGTCCGACCGCTCGCCGGTCGCCGAAGGGCGCCTGGCCGGACCGCTGATCGTGACCGAGGACGTCGAGCTGCTCGACGATCTGCTGCGGCTGTGCGCGGCCGCCGGCGCGGAGCCGGAGGTGCACCACTCCGTGCCCGAGCGGCGGGGTGGTTGGGAGTCCGCGCCGCTGGTCCTGGTGGGTGACGACGCGGCCTCACGCTGCCGGTCCGCCACCCGGCGCCGGGACGTGCTGCTCGTCGGCCGGGACCAGGACGACCCGGACGTATGGCGGCGGGCGGTCGAGATCGGCGCCGACTGTGTGCTGCGGCTGCCCGACGCCGAGAGCTGGCTGGTGGACCGGATCGCCGACGTCGCCGAAGGAGTGGGGCGCCAGGCGCTCACCGTCGGGGTGATGGGCGGCCGGGGCGGCGCCGGGGCTTCGACGCTGGCCTGCGCCCTGGCGGTCACGGCCGCCAGGCAGGGCCTGCGGACCATGCTCGTCGACGGCGATCCGCTCGGAGGCGGGCTCGACGTGCTGCTCGGCGGCGAGCGGGTGGAGGGGCGCCGGTGGCCTGATTTCGCCGCCTCCAAAGGGCGGGTGGCGGGAGGTGCGCTGGAGGAGTCGCTGCCCAGGCTGCACGATCTGCGCGTCCTCAGCTGGGACCGGGGCGACTCTGTGCTGCTCCCGCCCGAGGCCATGCGGTCCGTCCTCGCGGCGGCCCGCAGGCGGTGCGCGGTCGTGGTCGTGGATCTGCCGCGCCGGGTCGACGAGGGAGTGGCTGAGGCCCTGGCGCAGTTGGACGTCGGGCTGCTGGTGGTGCCGGGAGAGCTGCGGGCCGTCGCGGCCGCCGGCCGGGTCGCGTCCTTGGTGGGCATGGTCCTGCCGGACCTGCGGGCGGTGGTCCGCGGGCCGTACGCGACCGGGCTGGACGACAGTTGGGTGGCCGACGCGCTGCGCCTGCCGCTCGTAGGTGAACTTCCCAAGGAGCCGGGCCTGTTGGCCGCCCAGGAGAGCGGGGCGCCGCCGGGGGCGAACGCGCGGGGGCCGCTGGCGCGATTCTGCGCCGCGTTCTGGGACCGCGCGCTGGTGGGTGCCGGGGACGGGAGCGTGACCGCGTGAGCGCCGTGGCGCGGCCCCGGGGCGCGCAGGTCGGTGGAGCGCTCCTGGACGCCGTACGGCAGCGTCTGGCCGAGAGCGGGGCCGAGCCGACCCCGGCGCGCGTGGCGGCGGCTCTGCGGGCCCAGGGGAGGCTCCTTGGGGATACGGAAGTGCTCGGCGCCGCCGAGGAGTTGAGGTGCGAGCTGGTCGGGACGGGGCCGCTGGAGCCCCTGCTGGCCGACCCCTCCGTGACCGACGTGCTGGTCTCGGCGCCCGACCGGGTCTGGGTCGACCGGGGCGGCGGGCTGGAGCTGACGGACGTCTCGTTCGCGGATGCCTCGGCCGTACGGAGGCTGGCGCAGCGGCTCGCGGCGGTGGCGGGCAGACGGCTGGACGACGCGCGTCCGTGGGTGGACGCCCGGCTGCCCGACGGGACGCGGATGCATGCGGTGCTGCCCCCGGTGGCCGTCGGATCGACCTGCCTGTCGCTGCGGGTCGTGCGCCCCCGCGCCTTCTCACCGGCGGAGCTCACCGCGGCCGGGACGGTCCCGCCGGGCGGCGAGCGACTGCTGCGGGCACTGATCGAGGCCCGGGTGTCGTTCCTGATCAGCGGCGGCACGGGCTCAGGAAAGACGACTCTCCTGTCCGCACTGCTCGGCCTGGTGGATGAGCGCGAGCGGATCGTACTGGCCGAGGACTCGGCCGAGTTGAGGCCCGACCACCCGCACGTGGTGCGCCTGGAAGGGCGGCCCGCCAACCAGGAGGGTGCGGGCGAGGTGACGCTGGAGGACCTGGTCCGGCAGGCGTTGCGGATGCGGCCCGACCGGCTGGTGGTCGGCGAGGTGCGCGGCGCGGAGGTGACGACGCTCCTCGCGGCGCTGAACACGGGCCACGAGGGCGGCTGCGGGACGGTCCACGCGAACACCGCCGCCGACGTGCCCGCGCGGCTGGAAGCGCTCGGGACGGCCGCCGGGCTCGACCGGGCCGCCCTGCACAGCCAGCTGGCGGCGGCGCTGTCGGTGGTGATCCATCTCGTACGGGACCGTTCCGGGAGGCGTCGTATCGCCGAGGTGCACGTGCTGGAGCGGGACGCGGCGGGGCTGGTGGTGCCGGTGCCCGCGCTGTGCTGGGGCGCGGAGGGCTTCGCGTACGAACGGGGCTGGCCGAGGCTGCGGTCGCTGATCGGGGACGCGCTGTGACGGCGGAGGGGAGGATGACCCTGATCCCGCTGCCGATGAGCGTCACCGCCTTCTGCGCCGCTGTGTCCGCGGGACTGGCGGTGTGGCACTGGGCGGGCGGTGGGGCGGTGTCACGGCGGGCGGAGCTGTTGTTCGGCGCCGGCGCCGGCGGTCCGGCCGGGGCTGGGACGAGGCGGAAGGCGGCGCCGTCGTCGGGGCGTGCGGCGACAGCGGTGCGGAAGTGGCTGACGGGGTTGCCGAAGGCGTGGTTCTGTCTGCCCGTCGCGGCGGTGCTCGCTCTGTGGGGCGAGTCGGTGCTGCCGCTGGTCGCCGGTGCGGTCGCCGTGCCGCTCGTGCGGCGGCGGCTGCGGGCCGGGGAGCGGCGGCGGGCTGCGGAGCGGCGTGCCGAGGCCGTGCGCGGTCTCTGTGACGTGCTCGTCGGGGAGCTGAGGGCCGGGGCGCAACCGGCCGAGGCTCTCACCACCGCCGTCCGGGCCGTCGGCCGTGACCTGGGCGGACCGGAGATCGCCCTGGTGGTCGCGGATGCCCGCTTCGGGGGCGACGTCCCCGCGGCCCTGCGCAGGGCGGCCCGGCTGCCGGGCGCGGAGGGCCTCGTCGGGGTCGCGGCCTGTTGGCGGGTCGCGGTCGACGGAGGGGCGGGACTCGCCGCCGGGCTCGAACGGCTCGGTACGGCTCTGCGGGCCCAGCGGGACCAACAAGAAGCCCTACGGGCTCAGTTGGCCGGCGCGTGGTCCACCGTCGTGGTGCTGGCGCTCCTGCCCCTGGTGGGTCTGGCGATGGGCTGGGCCATGGGCGCCGACCCGTTGAGCGTGCTGCTGCACACCCCTGCCGGACTGAGCTGTCTGGCGGTGGGCGGGCTGCTGGAGGCGGCGGGCTTCTGGTGGGCGGGGCGGATCGTCCGGGGCGGGGGCGCGTCATGAACGAGCGGCTAGCGCAGGGGGATTTCGTCCACAGCGTGTGGGTGGCCGCCTCGCTGCTGGCGGCGGTGGTTGCCGTGGTCCTCGCCTGGTCGGGGTGGCGGCGCGAACGGGCCGCGCGCGGGCGGATGGTGACGCTGCTTGCCATGGAGAGGGCGCCCCGCCGGTGGCGCGCTGGACCGGAGTTCGGGGTCCGACTCAGGCGGTGGGGGCCGCCGTTGGGGATCGGCTGCCTCGGCTGGGCCCTGGTCGGGGGAATCGTCGGACCGGCGGTGGGTCTCGCCTGTGCGTACGGCGTCGGGCGGTGGCTGCGTACCCGCAAGCCGGACTCCACGGCGGCGGCGGACGAGGCCGCGCGGCAATTGCCACTCGCCGCCGATCTGTTGGCCGCCTGTGTGTCGGCGGGCGCGGGTCCGCGCGAGGCGGCGGAGGCCGTGGGTGAGTCGCTCGGCGGGCCGGTGGGCGACCGGCTGGTGAGTACGGCGGCGGCGCTGCGGCTCGGGGGCGAACCGGTCGAGACGTGGGGACGGTTCGGCGAGATACCGGGCGCCTCGGACCTGGCCCGCTGTCTGGAGCGGGCCGGATCCACGGGAGCGCCGGCGGCGGAGCCCGTCGCCCGGCTGGCCGACCGGCTCAGGGCGGAGCGCGCCCGGCAGGCGGCGGCGCGCGCGGGCCGCGCCCAGGCGCTGATCACCGCCCCGGTGGGGCTGTGCTTCCTGCCCGCCTTCCTGGCGGTGGGGGTGGCCCCGGTGGTGATCGGTCTGGCGACCGGGCTGCTGCGGGGCAACTGAGCTCTCCGGCCGAGCTGTTTCAGCTGTGCTCATTCAACTCTGCTCATTCAACTGTGCTGATCCAACTGTGCTGGTCCAACGGGAGGTTGACATGAAGATGCGGACGGGGCTGTCGGGACGACAGGCGTGGCGTGTGGTGGAGGGGGCGAGCAGGATGTGCCGACTGCGCCGGAGCGGGGCACGGGTCGGCAGTGGCCCACGGATGGGAAGCGGACTGCGGACCCGGGCCCGCCTGCGCGCGGACTCCGGAAATGTGAGCGCCGAGTACGCGATGGTGACGCTCGCCGCGTGCGGTCTCGCCGCCGGGCTCTACAAGGTGGTCACGAGTGCGTCTGTCACCGGCGCCCTGGAGTCGGTCATCGGGAACGCTCTCGATGCGAAATTCTGAGTCCGGAGCGGCGGTCGACGGTGTCGGGACCTCCCGGCTCTCTGGAGAGGACGGCGATCGCGGGTCGGTGACGGCGGAGGCGGCCGTGGCGGTGCCGGCCCTGGTGGTGTTCGTCGCGGCGCTGCTGTGGGCCCTGATGGCGGCCTCCGCGCAGATCCAGTGCGTGGACGCCGCGAGGGCGGGGGCTCGGGCCGCGGCCCGGTCCGAGCCCCGGGCCGCGGCGGTGGAGGCCGCCCGCTCGGCCGCTCCTGCGGGCGCCGAGGTCACGCTGGCCCGGTCGGAGGACCTGTGGCGGGTGCGGGTGGAGGCCCCGACGCCGGGGCCCCGGGGTATCGCCCTGACGCTCGCCGCGGAAGCGGTGGCACCGGCCGAGGACACGGCGGCGGGCGGGGCAGCGCCCGCGAAGGAGGTGCCATGAGCCGGGACCGGGGGTCGGCGACGGTGTGGGCGGCCATGGCGACAACCGCGCTGATCGCCGTCTTCGCGGTGGTCCTCGCCATGGGCCAGGCGGTGGTGGCCAGGCACCGCGCGGGCTCGGCGGCGGATCTGGCGGCGCTGGCGGCGGCCGGTCACGCGCTGCGCGGGGCGCAGGCCGCCTGCGCGCGGGCGGCCGAGGTGGCCGGGGCGCAGGGGGCGGAGGTGGTGCGGTGCGCGGTCGTCGGCGAGGTCGCGGACGTGACCGCGCGGGCCGGCTTCGGCCCGTACGCCCCGATGGTCAGGTCCCGCGCGGGCCCACCGGACGCGGCGCCCGCGTCCGTATCCGGGCCCACGTCCCCGGCCGCGCCCGCCACGTCCCCGGTACAGGTACCGGGGACGCCACCGGCGGCCGCGCCGTCGGCCTCGGGGCCCGGCCCGCCGCCGCCCGACACCCTCAGCCCGTGACGTCCGCTCCGGCCTCCGCTGCGGCCTCGGCCGTCCGTGGCTCGGGCAGGTCCGGCAGGTCCGGTGTCTGTGCCGGAGGTGGCGCCGACCGCAGGAGTTCGCCCAGGAGCCGTACGGCCGCGCGCTTGTGCAGGGGCTCGTTGCCGTTGCCGCACTTCGGGGACTGGATGCACGACGGGCAGCCCGCCTCGCACTCGCACGAGGCGATCGCCTCGCGGGTCGCGGTGAGCCATTCGCGCGCGGTGTGGAAGGCGCGTTCGGCGAATCCCGCGCCGCCGGGGTGGCCGTCGTACACGAACACCGTCGGCAGCAGGGTGTCCGGGTGGAGCGGTACGGAGACGCCGCCGATGTCCCGGCGGTCGCAGGTCGCGAACAGCGGGAGCATCCCGATGGACGCGTGCTCGGCGGCGTGCAGGGCGCCGCCCAACTGCTCGGGATTGACCCGGGCGGCGTCGAGCTGGTCCTCGGTGACCGTCCACCAGACGGCGCGGGTGCGCAGTGTGCGGGGCGGCAGATCGAGTTTGCTCTCGCCCAGGACCTCGCCGGTCATGAGCCGGCGGCGGAGGAAGGAGACGACCTGGTTGGTGACCTCGACGGAGCCGTAACAGAGGCGTCCGTCGCCCCACGGAATCTCCGTGTCGGTTTCGAGGACGGAGATGGCGGTGGTGTCGCGCGCGGTGGTGGAGTACGGCGGGGCGGCCTCCTCGACGAGCGCGACCGAGTCCGCCAGGTCCAGCCGCTTCACGAGATAGGTCCGGCCCTGGTGCAGATGGACGGCGCCGTCGTGCACGGCGGTGTGGGAGGCCGCTTCGTCGACGGTGCCGAGCAGCCTGCCGGTGCCCGCCTCGACGATCTGGACGGGCCGGCCGCCCTCGCCCCGGATGTCGGCGAGATCGGCGGCCCGCTCACGGCGGGTCCAGTACCAGCCGGTGGTGCGCCGCCGCAGCAGCCCCGCGGTGACGAGCTGCGGCAGCAGCTCGGGCACAGCGGGGCCGAAGAGGGCCAGATCGGCCTCGGTGAGCGGGAGTTCGGCGGCGGCCGCGCACAGATGGGGGGCGAGGACGTACGGGTTGTCAGGGTCGAGCACGGTGGATTCGACGGGCTGCTGGAACAGCGCCTCGGGGTGGTGGACGAGGAACGTGTCCAGCGGGTCGTCCCTGGCGACCAGGATGGCCAGCGCGCCCTGGCCGGCCCGTCCGGCGCGGCCCGCCTGCTGCCACAGGGAGGCGCGGGTGCCCGGATAGCCGGCGATGACGACGGCGTCGAGGCCGGAGACGTCGATGCCCAGTTCCAGGGCGGTCGTGGCGGCGAGGCCGAGGAGTTCGCCGGAGTGCAGGGCGCGCTCCAGGGCGCGGCGCTCCTCGGGGAGATAGCCGCCCCGGTAGGCGGCGACGCGTCCCACGAGGGAGGGGTCGACCTCGGCGAGGCGTTCCTGGGCGATGACCGAGACCAGTTCGGCGCCGCGCCGGGACCGCACGAAAGCGACCGAACGGACGTCCTGGAGGGTCAGGTCGGTGAGGATGTCGGCCGTCTCCGCCGTGGCGGTGCGTCGGACGGGCGCGCCCTTCTCGCCGTGGAGTTCGGTGAGAGGGGGCTCCCAGAGGGCGAAGACGACCTCGCCGCGGGGTGAGGCGTCGTCGGCGACCTCGTGGACGGGCAGACCGGTGAGCCGGCCGGCGGCCGACGCGGGCTCGGCGGCGGTGGCCGAGGCGAGGAGGAAGACGGGATCGGAGCCGTACCGCGCGCAGACACGCCGCAGACGGCGCAGGACCTGGGCGACATGGGAGCCGAAGACACCGCGATAGGTGTGGCACTCGTCGATGACGACGTAGCGCAGGGAGCGCAGGAAGGAGGACCAGCGGGGGTGGGCGGGGAGTATCCCGCGGTGCAGCATGTCGGGGTTGGTGAGGACGTAGTTGGCGTACTGGCGTACCCATTCGCGCTCTTCGACGGGGGTGTCGCCGTCGTACACGGCGGGGCGCACGCTGTTGCCGAGCGGTGCGGCGAGGGCCTTCACCGCGCGGCGCTGGTCGGCGGCGAGCGCCTTCGTCGGGGAGAGGTACAGGGCGGTCGTGCCGCGACCGTTGGGGGCCTCGGAGCCCTCCAGGAGCGTGCTGAGCACCGGCGCGAGGTAGGCCAGGGACTTGCCGGACGCGGTGCCGGTGGCGATCACGACGGATTCGCCGTCCAGGGCGTGCTCGGCGGCGGTCGCCTGGTGGGCCCACGGGTGGTCGACCCCGGCCAGTTGAATGGCGTTGATCACTTCTGGCCGGATGCGATCGGGCCAGACCGCATGACGACCCGCACGCGGGGGCAAGTGCTCCGTATGGGTGATGCGCGCGGCCCGGCCCGCTCCCGCGGTGAGCCGGTCCAGGACCGTACCGGGGGAGGGGCGGGAATCCCCGCTCTCGGGCGGCCTGCCAGGACCGTGATTCGTGGCCATCGGCACCGAGTCTGTCACTGGCGTGGCGGACAATGGTCCTAAGGCGTCGTGCATGGCTGCCGGTAAGTGATTGAATGCCATCGCGGCTGGCGATACGCCCCCTGGCTCCGTCGGGAGAGACCCGAGGGGCGACCGCTCGATTGCAAGGTGCTGGAGGATCCGTGGACCTGTCCCTGTCGACTCGCAATGTGTCCGGCCCCGGTGGCGACCGTACGGTCGTCGAGGTCGGTGGCGAGATTGATGTGTATACCGCGCCCAAGCTGCGCGAGCAGTTGGTCGAGTTGGTGAACGACGGCAGCTACCACCTGGTCGTCGACATGGAGGGCGTGGACTTCCTGGACTCGACCGGACTGGGCGTGCTCGTGGGTGGACTCAAGCGTGTGCGTGCCCACGAGGGCTCGCTGCGGCTCGTCTGCAACCAGGAGCGCATTCTCAAGATCTTCCGGATCACTGGCCTGACCAAGGTGTTCCCCATTCACACCACGGTCGACGAGGCCGTCGCCGCCACCGACTGAGTCCGGCCGGAGGCTTTCGGAAGGAAGGGCGGGGAGCCCCGGGCGTCATGTCCGGGGCGCCCGCGCCCCAGTTTTCGCACGCTCGTACGTCTGAGGGGGATCGCATGGCCACCGTTGAACTCCGCTTCAGCGCCCAGCCCGAGCATGTCAGGACGGCCCGTCTGGTGGCGGCTGCCGTGGCGCGCCGGGCCGGTGTCGACGAAGCAGTGTTGGACGAGGTCAGGCTCGCCGTCGGTGAGGCGTGCAGCCGCGCGGTCGGTCTGCACCGCAGCCACGGCATCACCGCGCCCGTACGGGTCGTGCTGGCCGAGGAGGAGAAGGTCTTCTCCATCGAGGTCGGCGACGAGGTTCCCGCTCCGGGCACCACGGCCGCCGCGGAGAACGTGCCGGTCTCCCGCAGGTCCGTCCTCGCGGGCGACCTCTACGAGACGGACACGGGCGATGGCGAGGACGAGATGGGTCTCGCGGTCATCAGCGGCCTCGTCGACGACGTCGAAGTGACGTCGGACGGGACCGGCGGCGTCATCCGGATGAGCTGGCCGACCGCCTCGGCGGTCGCGCTCCCCTGAATACGCGTATGTGCACGGCCCGCGGCGGGCGGCCGGCCCGTCCGGCGCGGTCCGCCCCGCGGGCGGAATCGAGAGCGTGATCCAATTTCCTTGAGGCCCTGCTGAGCAGGGCCTTTTCTATTTCTCCGGGATAATGGATCACCAGTCAATGCGTTCATCCCATTACGCATTTCGGAGTGCTTTTCGGGGCCCGATCATTTATGGCTCCGCAAGTCAAGGTCAATTACACGCGGCGCACTCTGTTTTGATCAGCTTCCGCTCCCTACAATCCGTCCATCTTGAGCGCTGAGCGTCAAGGAGGACGAATGGCGGGCCACATCGATCCACTACTGTCCGAGCACCCCACTTCTCTCGCTGCCGCGATACTCACGGACGGCAACAGACTGATCGTGATCGTCATCGCGGTCATCGCGCTGGCGGCGCTGCTCGTCGCCCAGCGGCTGGTCCGTCAGGTACTGGCGGCCGACGAGGGCACCGACTCCATGAAGGAGATCGCGGCGGCCGTACAGGAAGGCGCGAATGCCTATCTGGCACGGCAGTTGCGCACCCTCGGCATTTTCGCTGTCGTGGTGTTCTTCCTGTTGTTGTTGCTTCCGGCCGACGGCTGGTCGGAACGCGCGGGACGTTCACTGTTCTTCCTGGTGGGTGCGCTTTTCTCGGCGGCCACCGGATACTTCGGGATGCGTCTCGCGGTACGCAGCAATGTGCGTGTCGCCGCCGCCGCGCGAGAGGCGACCCCGGCGGAAGGCGAACCGGAAAAGGATCTGACAGCCGTCGCGCACAAGGCAATGAAGATCGCTTTCCGTACCGGTGGCGTGGTCGGCATGTTCACGGTGGGCCTCGGCCTGCTGGGCGCCTCCTGCGTGGTCCTCGTCTACGCCGAGGACGCCCCCAAGGTCCTGGAGGGCTTCGGCCTCGGTGCCGCGCTGATCGCTATGTTCATGCGTGTCGGCGGCGGCATCTTCACCAAGGCCGCGGACGTCGGCGCCGACCTCGTCGGCAAGGTCGAGCAGGGCATCCCCGAGGACGACCCGCGCAACGCGGCGACCATCGCCGACAACGTGGGGGACAACGTCGGCGACTGCGCCGGTATGGCGGCCGACCTCTTCGAGTCGTACGCCGTGACACTCGTCGCCGCGCTCATCCTCGGCACGGCCGCGTTCGGCAACTTCGGGCTCGGCTTCCCGCTGATCGTTCCCGCGATCGGTGTCATCACGGCGATGATCGGCATCTTCGCCGTCGCGCCGCGGGCCTCCGACCGCAGCGGAATGACCGCGATCAACCGCGGCTTCTTCATCTCCGCGGTGATTTCGCTGGTCCTGGTGGCCGTGGCGGCGTACACGTATCTGCCGTCCACGTACGCGGAGTTGGACGGCGTGAGCGCCGAGGAGATCACCTCGCACTCCGGTGACCCGAGGACGTTCGCGCTGGTCGCGGTCGCCATCGGCATCGTGCTCGCCGCGCTCATCCAGCAGCTCACGGGCTACTTCACCGAGACCAACCGGCGTCCGGTCCGCGACATCGGCAAATCGGCGCTCACCGGGCCGGCCACCGTCGTCCTGGCCGGTGTGGCCATCGGTCTGGAGTCCGCCGTCTACACGGCGCTGCTGATCGGCCTCGGCGTCTACGGGGCGTTCCTCCTCGGCGGCACCTCGATAATGCTCGCGCTCTTCGCGGTGGCGCTGGCCGGCACCGGACTGCTCACCACCGTCGGTGTGATCGTCGCCATGGACACCTTCGGTCCCGTCTCCGACAACGCGCAGGGCATCGCCGAGATGTCCGGGGACGTCCAGGGCGCGGGCGCGCAGGTGCTCACCGACCTCGACGCCGTGGGCAACACCACGAAGGCCATCACCAAGGGCATCGCCATCGCCACCGCCGTACTGGCGGCGGCGGCGCTCTTCGGCTCGTACCGGGACGCCATCGCCACGGCCGTCTCGGACGTGGGGGCGAAGGCCGACGAGATGGGCCTGAGCCTCGACATCTCCCAGCCCAACAACCTGGTCGGCCTGATCCTCGGCGCCGCGGTCGTGTTCCTCTTCTCGGGGCTCGCGATCAACGCCGTCTCCCGGTCGGCCGGTTCGGTGGTCTACGAGGTGCGGCGGCAGTTCCGCGAGCACCCCGGGATCATGGACTACACGGAGAAGCCCGAGTACGGACGAGTCGTCGACATCTGTACGAAGGACGCGCTGCGCGAGCTGGCCACGCCGGGTCTGCTCGCCGTACTCACCCCGATCGCGGTCGGTTTCTCCCTCGGCGTCGGCGCCCTGGGCTCCTTCCTGGCCGGCGCGATCGGCACGGGCACGCTGATGGCCGTCTTCCTCGCCAACTCCGGCGGGGCGTGGGACAACGCCAAGAAACTCGTCGAGGACGGCCATCACGGCGGCAAGGGCAGCGACGCCCACGCCGCGACCGTCATCGGCGACACCGTCGGCGACCCGTTCAAGGACACGGCCGGCCCGGCGATCAACCCGCTGCTGAAGGTCATGAACCTGGTGGCGCTGCTCATCGCTCCGGCGGTGGTGCAGTTCAGCTACGGCGACGACGCCAACGCCGGGGTGCGCGCGGTGGTGGCGGTGCTGGCGATCGGCGTGATCGTCGGGGCGGTGTACGTCTCCAAGCGGCGCTCGGTGACCGTCGACGACGGCGGCGAAGGGGGCGGCGGCTCCGGGGACGGGACGACCAAGTCGCCGGATCCGGCGGTGGCTTCCTAGCCGTCCTGTAGTCGCTTCGTGGCGGACCGTGTCCGCCCGTAAGCGGTGGTACGGCAAGTGGCGGGCGGGCGACGCGTGTTGGCGCGTGGCCCGCCCGTTCCATGTGCTGCGGGCGGCGGTGGAGTGAGGGTTCTCTCCCTGGGTGTAAATGACTTCATAGGGCCATAGTTCGGACACTCGGCATGCGGTAGTCACCCACTTGGCGTGTATGTTCCGGGGCCGAGAGCCTTGGAAGGGACCCAATCCGGTGAACAAGAAGCTCGCCGCCGCACTGTCCGGCGGCTCGGTACTGCTCATGGCGCTGTCGGGGTGCAGCGACGACAGCGACAGCAAGGTGAACGACTGGGCCAAGAAGGTCTGCGACCAGGTCCAGCCGCAGCTGACGAAGATCGCGAACGCCAATGCCTCGATCCAGCAGGCGACCTCGGACAGCAGCAAGCCCGCCGACGTCCAGAAGACCGACGCGGCGGCCTTCCAGTCCATCTCGGACGCCTACAAGGCGCTGGGTGCCGCGGTGGACGGAGCGGGCGCCCCGCCCGTCGACGACGGCGAGAAGACCCAGAAGGAGGCCGTCAGTGAGCTGAACGCCACCTCCAAGGCGTACGCCGGGCTCAAGAGCGACGTGGACGACCTCGACACCAAGGACCAGGCGAAGTTCGCGGACGGCCTCAAGGGCGTCGCCGACGACCTCGACAAGCTCAGCGCGAGCGGTGACGAGGCGCTGCAGAAGCTCCAGTCCGGAGACGTCGGCGCGGCGATGGCGAAGCAGCCCGGCTGCCAGCGGCCGAAGACGTCGGCGCCCGCCGAATCCGGATCGGGCGGGTCCTCGTCGGAGTCGTCCGCCGACACGTCCTCCTGAAAAGGTCTCTTGACGCGGGCCTCTTGATGCGGGCTTCCCGAAGTGACCCTTCTGACCTGACGCGGCCTCTGTTCTGCCGATTCGTCAGAAGAACGCCCCGTCGTACGTAGGCTCTGTCGTACGTATCGCAGCACCGCTCTCGGAAGCGTGTCCCGCGGCCCGGCACCCCGCCCGGGGAGCCGGGCCGCGGGCGTTTGTCGGTGGCAGCCGCCACAATGGACAGGTGAGTACGACCAGCCTTCCCGCGCCCGACCACTCGCCCCGGCTCCGCGATGCCCTGATCGCCGCCGACTTCACCGTCGACGGCCTGCTGGACCTGCTCGGTGCGCCCGCCTACGCCGCGCTGGCCCGCAGCGAGACCGTGCCCGCCCTGCGGGCCACCCGCGGCGACACCCGGCTCGAAACGCTCGTCAGACTCTTCCTCCTCCAGCGGCCGGTTCCCGCCGAGCGGGCCCGAGCCGTACTCCCCCTGGGGGAGTGCCTGGCCGACGGCTGGGTCGTGGAGGACGGCCCGGACGGGGCGCATGTCAGCGCCGCCGTGGACGTACGGCCATACGGCGGGCCGGACGGAGAGGACTGGTTCATCGTCTCCGACCTCGGCTGTGCCGTCGGCGGCGCCTCGGGGGCGAGCGGCCACGGCGAGGGCGTGGTGCTGGGCGTCGGCGGGGCGTCCACGACGCTCGCCGGACTCACGGTCCGTACTCCCGTCGCCAAGGCCCTCGACATCGGCACCGGATCCGGCATCCAGGCGCTGCACGCGGCGCGGCACGCCACCAGGGTCACGGCCACCGACCTCAACCCGCGTGCGCTGGAGTGCGCCCGGCTGACGCTCGCCCTGTCCGGGGAGCCGGCCGCCGCCCTGCGTGAGGGGTCGCTCTTCGAGCCGGTCGACGGTGAGACGTACGACCTGATCGTGTCGAACCCGCCGTTCGTGATCTCTCCCGGCGCCCGGCTGACCTACCGGGACGGTGGCATGGGCGGCGACGACCTCTGCCGCACGCTCGTCCAGGAGACGGGCGACCGTCTCGCCGACGGGGGGTACGCGCACTTCCTCGCCAACTGGCAGCACGTGGAAGGCGAGGAGTGGCAGGACCGGCTGCGGTCCTGGGTGCCGCGCGGCTGCGACGCGTGGATCGTGCAGCGCGAGGTGCAGGACGTGACGCGGTACGCGGAGCTGTGGCTGCGCGACAGCGGTGACCACCAGGCGGACCCGGAGACGTACGCCGCGCGGTACGACGCGTGGCTGGACGAGTTCGAGGCACGGAAGACCAAGGCTGTCGGCTTCGGCTGGATCACCCTCAGGAAGTCGGGCTCCGAGCGGCCCTCGGTGCTCGTGGAGGAGTGGCCGCACCCCGTCGAGCAGCCGCTCGGCGAGACCGTACGGGCCCACTTCGAGCGCCAGGACTATCTGCGCGCCCACGACGACGCCGCCCTGCTGACCGCTCACTTCGCGCTCGCCCCCGAGGTCGTCCAGGAACAGGTCGGGCTGCCCGGCGCGGAGGACCCCGAGCATGTGCTGCTCCGTCAGAATCGTGGCATGCGGCGGGCGACGAAGGTGGACACGGTCGCCGCCGGCTTCGCCGGGGTGTGCGACGGCTCGCTGAGCGCCGGCCGGATCCTGGACGCGATCGCCCAGCTCATGGGGGAGGATCCGGTGCTGCTGCGCGACCGGACGCCGAGCGCGATCCGGGCGCTGGTGGAGGAGGGCTTCCTGCTGCCGGTGGCGGGTCCCTGACGGGATCGCCGGCCGGTCCGTGCCCGGTGCGCCGGCCGGTCCGTGACCGGCTCGCCGGACCGGCCGGCCGCTGATCCCGGGGCCGGCCCTGCCGTGTATGCCCCTGGCGTATTTCGCCTCGCCCAGCCGACGGAGACCGTACGGGCGCAGTCGGCGGGTGCCGGGGCGGGAGTCGCCCGGCGCGCGCGGGGCGGCGCCGCCCTGTTCGGCACCCGGCGGACGCCGCCCGACCGTCACCCGGCCCCGGTGGACGCCGCGCGAGTGAACCCCCCCGTGCCGTTCACGCGGAATTCGCGCCAATGACGCACCGAGGTGCCAGCCTCTGCCTCCGGAGCCTCACGGCATCGGGAATCGAACGGGGTACAGGCATGGAGAGCGGGCCGGCGATCTTCGCGGGAGCGGCGTTCGCGCTGTTCGGAGCGGCACTGCTGGTGTGGACAGGAGCACGCGTTCTGCACCGCGCCCCCGTGGCGCACGGTGTGAGCCCCGCGACATCCATCACGCTGGCGGCCTTGGCGGGCGTGTCGTTCCTGGCACTCGGCGTCTGGTGCTTCGGCCGGATCTGAACCCCGGCCCCTCCGGCACGGCCGGCGCCCCGCCGCACGGCGCGCCCGACCGGTCCCACACCGCCCGAACGCCGCCCGATCCCGCCGGGATCCCGCCCGGGGTATGCCTTCCACCGACCCCCGGGACCTGCGGTGGAGCAGTTCCCGAGGGCCCCCGGCCGACCCCGTCCGTACGGCGGCAGGGCACCTTCCCATGCGGCGGTCCACCGGGTCCGGGCGGCAGAAACGTCAGGAGTCGGGTTACCGTTCGAGTGGCCGTTGCGGTCTTTCGCCGTTTGACACGGGGGCGGGTTGTACCGTCACACTCCGCAGCGAAGCAGCGTCATAGCGGGGCATGTCCTGCCCCGCGGTGCCGTACTGCCGTACCGCGGTAAGGCTGTACGGGCCACCGAGTGCCGACCGGAGAGAAGAGCGAAGTTGTCCCCGACCAGCGAGACCGGACACGCCGGCCGCCGACTCGTCATCGTCGAGTCGCCTGCCAAGGCGAAGACAATCAAGGGCTATCTCGGCCCGGGATATGTCGTCGAGGCGAGCGTCGGGCACATCCGCGACCTCCCGAGCGGCGCCGCCGAGGTGCCCGAGAAGTACACGGGCGAGGTGCGCCGGCTCGGTGTGGACGTCGAACACGACTTCCAGCCGATCTACGTCGTCAACGCCGACAAGAAGGCCCAGGTCAGAAAGCTCAAGGAGCTGCTGGCCGAGTCCGACGAACTCTTCCTCGCCACCGATGAGGACCGCGAGGGCGAAGCCATCGCGTGGCATCTCCAGGAAGTCCTCAAGCCCAAGGTCCCGGTCCACCGGATGGTCTTCCACGAGATCACCAAGGAAGCGATCAGGGCCGCCGTCGCCAACCCCCGCCAGCTCAACAAGCTGATGGTGGATGCGCAGGAGACCCGCCGGATCCTGGACCGGCTCTACGGCTACGAGGTCTCGCCGGTCCTCTGGAAGAAGGTCATGCGCGGCCTGTCCGCCGGCCGCGTCCAGTCCGTCGCCACCCGGCTCGTCGTCGAGCGCGAGCGCGAGCGCATCGCCTTCCGCTCCGCCGAGTACTGGGACCTGACGGGCACCTTCAACACCGGCCGCACCGGCGACGCCTCAGACCCGTCCGCGCTGAACGCCCGGCTGTCGGCCGTCGACGGCCGCAGAATCGCCCAGGGCCGCGACTTCGGCCCCGACGGACAGCTCAAGACCGACCAGGTGCTGCATCTGGACGAGGCCAACGCGCACGCGCTGGCCGCCGCCCTTCAGAACGCGTCCTTCGCCGTCCGCTCGGTCGAGTCGAAGCCGTACCGCCGCTCCCCGTACGCCCCCTTCCGTACGACGACGCTTCAGCAGGAGGCCTCGCGCAAGCTGGGCTTCGGGGCGAAGTCGACGATGCAGGTCGCGCAGAAGCTGTACGAGAACGGCTTCATCACCTACATGCGTACGGACTCCACGACCCTGTCCGCCACCGCCGTCTCGGCGGCGCGGGCGCAGGTCACACAGCTCTACGGGGCGAGCTATCTGCCCGACAAGCCGCGTACGTACGCCGGCAAGGTCAAGAACGCGCAGGAGGCGCACGAGGCGATCCGTCCCTCGGGCGACCGCTTCCGTACGCCCGCCGAGACCGGCCTGACCGGCGACCAGTTCCGGCTCTACGAGCTGATCTGGAAGCGGACCGTCGCCTCCCAGATGAAGGACGCGGTCGGCAACAGCGTCACCGTCAAGATCGCGGGCACGTCGAGCGACGGCCGGGACGCCGAGTTCTCCGCGTCCGGCAAGACCATCACCTTCCACGGCTTCATGAAGGCCTATGTGGAAGGCGCCGACGACCCGAACGCGGAGCTCGACGACCGCGAGCGCCGGCTGCCGCAGGTCGCCGAGGGCGACGCGCTCACCGCCGAAGAGATCACCGTCGACGGTCACGCCACCAAGCCGCCGGCCCGCTACACCGAGGCGTCGCTGGTCAAGGAGCTGGAAGAGCGCGAGATCGGCCGTCCCTCGACGTACGCGTCGATCATCGGCACGATCCTCGACCGCGGCTACGTCTTCAAGAAGGGCACGGCGCTCGTCCCGTCGTTCCTCTCCTTCGCCGTGGTGAACCTGCTGGAGACGCACTTCGGCCGGCTCGTGGACTACGACTTCACCGCGCGGATGGAGGACGACCTCGACCGCATCGCACGGGGTGAGGCCCAGTCCGTGCCGTGGCTCAAGCGGTTCTACTTCGGCGCCGGTGACGGCCCGGAGGGCGTCACGGACGCGGCGACCGCCGCTGCCGCCGCGGGCAACGGCGACGGCGACCACCTCGGCGGGCTCAAGGAGCTCGTCACGGACCTCGGCGCCATCGACGCACGCGAGATCTCGTCCTTCCCGATCGGCGACGGGATCATGCTGCGCGTCGGCCGCTACGGCCCCTACGTCGAGCGCGGTGAGAAGGACGCGGAGGGCCACCAGCGCGCCGACGTGCCCGAGGACATGGCGCCCGACGAGCTGACCGTCGAGTACGCGGAGGAACTGCTGGCCAAGCCCAGCGGCGACTTCGAACTCGGCGTGGACCCGCAGAGCGGGCACCAGATCGTGGCGAGGGACGGCCGTTACGGCCCGTACGTGACCGAGGTCCTGCCCGACGGCACCCCGAAGACCGGGAAGAACGCCGTCAAGCCGCGGACCGCCTCGCTGTTCAAGTCGATGTCGCTGGACACGGTGACGCTGGCGGACGCGCTGAAGCTGATGTCGCTGCCGCGCGTCGTCGGTACGGACGCCGAAGGCGTCGAGATCACCGCCCAGAACGGCCGCTACGGCCCGTATCTGAAGAAGGGCACCGACTCGCGGTCGCTGACCGGCGAGGAGCAGCTCTTCGACATCACGCTGGACGAGGCGCTGGCGATCTACGCCCAGCCCAAGCAGCGCGGCCGGGCGGCGGCGAAGCCTCCTTTGAAGGAGCTCGGGACGGACCCGGTGAGCGGCAGCCCGGTGGTCGTGAAGGACGGCCGCTTCGGGGCGTACGTCACCGACGGCGAGACGAACGCCACCCTGCGGACCGGCGACAGCGTCGAGGAGATCACGCCGGAGCGCGGCTACGAGCTGCTCGCCGAGAAGCGTGCCAAGGGACCCGCCAAGAAGAAGACCGCGAAGAAGGCCCCGGCGAAGAAGACCACCGCCAAGAAGGCTCCCGCCAAGAAGGCGACGGCGGCGAAGAAGACCGCGGCCAAGAAGACGACGACGGCCGCCAAGAAGACCGCCGCGAAGAAGTCGAGCGCGTCGTCCGGTACGAAGACGGACGAGTAGGACGAGAGCGGGCCGTACGGCCTCCGTACGGATCGTCGTACGCACCTCCGTACGGAAGTGCGCACACCGGATGACCGCCGCGCAGGAACTCCCCGGAGACCTGTGCGGCGGTCGTATGTTCGGGCGGGCCTCCGAGGACGTGCGGGCTCCGGATAGGCTGGGCGGATGACGCGAGCCGAGCAGCCAACGGTCGTGAGCCCCACCTCCGACTCCGACGCACTTGCCGCAGACTCACGAGAGCGTGCCGTACGAGCCTTGTTGCGCTTCCCCCCGCTTCGGCGGCTGTGGGGCGCACAGCTCGTCGGCAGCATCGGCGATGCACTCGCCCTGCTCGTGCTTCTGCTGCTGTCGTTGCAGGCGGCGGTCGCCGAGGGCTCGTTCGGGACCGGATACCGAGGGGTGGCCTTCGCGGTCGCCGCGGTCTTCGGTGCCCGGATCCTTGCCACAGTGCTCTTCGGAGCCGTACTCCTCGGACCGCTCTCCGCCCTCACCGCACCCGGTACCGGTACGCGGTCGAAGACGGCGGGGAGCGCCGGGAACGGCGGCGGGCAGAGCCCGCAGACGAAGACCGGTGCGACGGCCGACACCACGTCCGGCGCCAAGGGCGGCCCGCTGGACCGCCGCTGGACGATGATCGGGGCCGACGGCGTACGCCTCGCGCTGCTCATCGTCGCGCCCCTGTGGCTCGACTGGAGTCCCGCCAACGCACTGCCCATCCTTCTCAGTACGGTCTTCGTCGTCGGCGTCGCCGAGCGCTTCTGGACAGTGGCCAAGGAGAGTGCGGCGCCCGCCCTGCTCCCGGCCCCGCCGCCGGAAGGCGCCGCCGTACGCCCGCTGCCGGACCACCTCGACGCGCTGCGCCGGCTCTCGCTGCGCACCGGCTTCGTCGCGATCCCCCTGGCCGCCGCCGTCCTGCTTGTCGTCACGCTGATCGGCAACCTGCTGGGCACGGGCATCGAGTGGTTCTCGCTGCACCAGGCGGCCCTCGGTTCGTATGTCGCGGCCGGCCTGTTCGCCGCCTCCGTGTCGACCCTGTTCATGCTGGAGCTGCCCGGCGGCCCCACCCCGCGCCCGCGCTCGCCGCTCGAAGGTCTGCGCCGGCCGGCGACCGGTACCGGCCCCGACAAGGGCCGCACGGGAGCGGTGCCGCTGTTCGTCGCCGCCTGCGCGGCCGTCGCCGCGGCCATCGCGTCCGCCGTCGCCGTCTCCGTACTGCACGCCAAGGACCTGGGCGGCGGGCCGGTCGCCTTCGCCCTCCTGGTGCTCGCCCTGACGGGCGGCACGGGAATCGGCATCCGCGGCGCCGCGAAGGTGCTGCCCGGACTGTCCCGGCGGCGCCTGCTGGCGCTGGCGATCGCCGTCACCGGTGTCGCGCTGCTGGCCGTGGGACTCGTCCCGGACACGGCGACCGTGCTGTTCGTCGCGCTGCTCGCCGGTGTGTCCGCCGGTGTCGCGGCGAACACCGGCCACGGGCTGATCGACCAGGAGACCGAGGAGTACCGGCGCGGCCGGCAGACCGACCACCTCCAGGCCGTCGTACGCGTCTTCGTCGCGCTCGGCGCCGTCGCGGCGCCCGTCCTGGCCGCCGCGATCGGACCGCACCGGCTCGCCTCCGGAGACTTCGTCTTCGCCCACGGCGGCGCGGCCTTCACACTGATGCTGGTCGGCGCGCTGCTGCTGCCGGTGGCCGCCGTCGTACTCGCCAAGACCGACGACCGGTCGGGCGTACCGCTGCGGCGTGATCTGCGTGACGCGCTGCGCGGCGGCGCCGACCCGGTGCAGACCCAGGCGGCGAACGGTTTCTTCCTGGCGGTCGAGGGCGGCGACGGCGCCGGGAAGTCGACCCAGGTCGAGGCGCTGGCCGAGTGGATCCGCGCCAAGGGCCACGAGGTCGTCGTGACCCGCGAGCCCGGCGCGACGCCCGTGGGCAAGCGGCTCCGCTCGATCCTCCTGGACGTGTCGAGCGCCGGTCTGTCCAACCGCGCGGAGGCGCTGCTGTACGCGGCCGACCGCGCGGAGCACGTCGACACGGTCGTACGCCCCGCCCTGGAGCGCGGTGCGATCGTCATCTCGGACCGCTACATCGACTCCTCCGTGGCCTACCAGGGCGCCGGGCGTGATCTGGCGCCGACCGAGATCGCCCGTATCTCGCGCTGGGCCACGGACGGTCTCGTACCGCATCTGACGGTGCTGCTCGACGTCTCGCCCGAGGCGGCGCGCGAGCGCTTCACGGAGGCGCCCGACCGGCTGGAGTCCGAGCCCGTCGAGTTCCATCAGCGGGTACGCGACGGCTTCCTCACGCTCGCCGCCTCCGACCCGGGCCGTTACCTGGTCGTGGACGCGGCGCAGGAGCCCGAGTCCGTCACCACCGTCGTACGGCACCGGCTCGACCAGATGCTGCCGCTCTCCGCCGCCGAGGTGAAGGCGCAGGAGGAGGCGCGGAAGGCCGCCGCCGAGGAGGCGCGGCGCCGGGCCGAGGAAGAGGCGGCGCGCAAGGCCGAGGAGGAGCGCTTGGAGCGCGAGCGGCAGGCGCAGCTCGCCAAGCTCCGGGCCGAGGAGGAGGAGCGCAAGCGCCGCGAGCTGGAGGAGGCGCGGCAGCGCGAGGCCGACCGGCAGGCGATGGAGGCGAGGGAGCGGGCCGAGGAGGCGCGCAGGCTCGCCGAGGAGGAGCGCGTACGGCGCGAGGCCGAGGACGCGACGCGGCGTGCCGAGCAGGAGCGGCTGCGGCGGCTCGCCGAGGAGGAGAGCCGGCTCAGGGCCGAGGCCGAGGAGCGGCGGCGCGAGAAGCAGCGCCGTGCCGAGGAGTCGCTGCTGCGGGCCGAGGAGGCGCGGCGGCTGGCGGAGGCCGCCCAGGCGGCCGCGAAGGCCGAACGTGCCGAGTCGGACAGTGAGTTGACCGTTCCGACACCTGTCGTGTCGCCGTCCGCGGGTGCCTCGGGTGTTTCGGGTGCCACGGGTGAGAAGCGGGTGGTCGCCCCGGACGACGCGACGCAGGAGGTGCCGGCGCCCAAGGGCGGCGAACGGGGCGGCGCGGACAACGACGAGACGCGGGTGATCCCGCAGGTTCCGGACCCGGCGGACGGGGCGGAGGCTTCGGGGTCCGGTTCGGGTGCCGAGCCGGGTCGGGGTTCGGGTTCGGGCTCCGCGTCCGGTTCGGGCGCCGCTCCGGACCGGGCGGTCGACGAGACGGCCGTACTGCCTCCGGTACGTGACGTGCCCGACGTACGCGAGGGATCCGGGTCGCGGCCCGGGGACCGGGCGGCGGACGAGACCGCTGTACTGCCGCCCGTGCGGGACGCGGATCCGGCCGACCGGGTGCCGCCCGGCTACTTCCGGGAGGACGCGCAGGGATCGGCGCCCGCGCCGTCGGCGCCGCCCGCGCCGGCCACCTCGGCGGGGGACGACCGGACGCGCGAACTGCCGCAGGTCGACCCGGAGCGGCCGGCCCGGCGGCGTTCGGACTGGGCGGAGGAGACTCCCCTGGACGACCTGCCGACCCTCGCGGACGAACTGCTCGGTCCGCACGACGATGACGACGACAACGGCGGGACGCGCGGGGGTCGGGGCCGCGGTCGCTGAGAGGATTCGGGACCGGCCGAGGGGTGGGCGGTGTCAGGTGTCGGACGGCTGCGACACCGGCCCCGGCTCGGCCCCGGCTCGGCCCCGGCCGTCGGCCGGGGCCGGAATGTCGGCCTGTGCCCAGGTGGGACGGGATTGTCAGACCCTGGCCCCACAATGGATCCCGTAAGTCGGCAGCCGGTCCCGATCCCGGTCCGGATGCCGAAGCACGCAACTCGGAGGCGGTGACGGCGCATGACCGTATGGGACGACCTGGTCGGGCAGGACCGCATCGCCGACACGCTCACCGCGGCCGCCCGTGACGCGGACGCCCGTGTCACGGCCGAGTCCTCGGGCACCGCCCCGCCCGAGGCGACGAAGATGACGCACGCGTGGCTGTTCACCGGCCCGCCGGGCTCCGGCCGTTCCACCGCTGCCCGGGCCTTCGCCGCCGCACTCCAGTGCACCAGCCCGGACCGCGCGATGGGCGGCACACCGGGCTGCGGGTTCTGCGACGGCTGCCACACGAGCCTGATCGGTACGCACGCGGACGTCGAGGTGGTCCGCACCGACCTGCTCTCCATCGGCGTCAAGGACACGAGGGAGCTGGTCCGCCGGGCCCAGCTCTCCCCGGCTGTCGGACGGTGGCAGGTCATCGTCCTGGAAGACGCCGACCGCCTCACCGAGGGCGCGGGCAACGTCCTGCTGAAGGCCGTCGAGGAGCCCGCGCCCCGCACGGTCTGGCTGCTCTGCGCGCCTTCCCTGGAAGACGTCCTGCCCACGATCCGCTCCCGCTGCCGCCATCTCACGCTCCGTACGCCACCGGTGGACGCCGTCGCGGACGTCCTGATGAGGCGCGACGGCATCGAGCCGGTGGCCGCCGCCGCCGCGGCGCGAGCCACCCAGGGGCACATCGGCCGCGCCCGCCGTCTCGCCACGGACGAGCGGGCCCGCGCCCGCCGGGCCACCGTCCTCAAGGTCCCGCTGCGCGTGGAGGACATCGGCGGTTGCCTCCGGGCCGCGCAGGAGCTGATCGACGCGGCGGGGGAGGACTCCAAGGAGGTCGCCGAGGGCGTCGACGCCAAGGAGACCGAGGACATGAAGGCCGCCCTCGGTGCCGCGCCGGGCGGCCGGATGCCGCGCGGTACGGCGGGCGTGATGAAGGAGCTGGCGGACCGGCAGAAGCGCCGCTCCACCCGTACGCAGCGGGACAGCCTCGATCTGGCGCTCACCGATCTGACGGGCTTCTACCGTGACGTGCTGGCGATCCAGTTCGGCTCACGCACCGGGATCGCCAACGAGGACGTACGGGACGCCCTCGACCGGATCGCGAGAGCGTCGACGCCGGAGGCCACCCTGCGCCGGATAGAGGCGATCGTGGCCTGCCGTCAGGCGCTGGACCGCAATGTGGCGCCGCTGCTGGCGGTCGAGGCGATGACGGTGTCGCTGCGGTCCGGGTGAGTGCCGTCACCCGTACGGGCTCGGAAAAGAGACAGCCGCCGTGTGACGGTTAGGCTCCTCGAATGGACCTCAGGCGCCTCCTCCGTCTCTCCGCCGCCGGGCTCGCCGCGGCCGGTCTGCTCGTCTCGGGCTGCACTTCCGGCGATTCGTCGTCGGGCGGGACGTCGCCGGAGTCCGGGGCACCGGCCGCGCTGAAGAAGTACTACGGGCAGAAGCTCGACTGGCACGGATGCGGCGCGCCCGACTTCCAGTGCGCCACGATGAGGGCGCCGCTCGACTACGAGAAGGCGGACGGCGCCGAGATCAAACTCGCCGTCGCCCGCAAGAAGGCCACCGGCCCCGGCAAGCGTCTGGGCTCCCTCCAGGTCAACCCGGGCGGCCCCGGCGGCTCGGCCGTCGACTACCTCCAGGGGTACGCGGGCATCGGCTACCCGGAGCCGGTCCGCGCCCGGTACGACATGGTCGCCGTCGACCCGCGCGGAGTCTCCCGCAGCTCACCCGTCGAATGCCTCACCGGCAAGGAGATGGACGCCTTCACCCAGGTCGACCAGACGCCCGATGACACGACCGAGCGGAACCTCCTGGCGGCCTCCTACAAGAAGCTCGCCCAGGGCTGCGCGAAGCGCTCCGCCGACATCCTCCCGCATGTCTCCACGATCGAGGCCGCCCGCGACATGGACATCCTCAGGGCGGCCCTCGGCGACGAGAAGCTGTCGTACGTCGGGGCGTCGTACGGCACCTTCCTGGGCGCCACGTACGCCGAACTCTTCCCCAAGCGGGTCGGCCGCCTCGTCCTCGACGGAGCGATGGACCCCTCCCTGCCGGCCGACGAGATGAACCGCGACCAGACGGCGGGCTTCGAGACCGCCTTCTCGGCGTTCGCGGCGGACTGCGTCAAGCAGCCGGACTGCCCGCTCGGCACCGGTTCGGCGGCCGACGCGGCCCAGCGTATGAAGTCCTTCTTCGACACCCTCGACTCCGAGCCGGTCCCGACCGGCGAACCGCGAGAGCTCGGCGAGTCCCTGGCCACCACGGGTGTGATCAACGCCATGTACGACGAGTCAGGGTGGCCAGGCCTCCGTGATTCCCTCACCAGCGCGATGGACGGCGACGGCTCCGGGCTCCTCGCCCTGGCCGACAGTTACTACGAGCGCGAGGGCGACGGCTCGTTCAGCAACCTCATGTACGCCAACGCGGCCGTGAACTGCCTGGACCTCCCGGCCGCCTTCAACAAACCCGCCGACGTCGACGCGGCGGCCCCCTCCTTCCAGGAGGCGTCCCCGGTCTTCGGCACGGCCCTGGCCTGGGCCGGCCTGAACTGCGCCTACTGGCCGACCGAGGCGACCGGCACCCCCCACCGCATCGCGGCCAAGGGCGCACCCCCGATCCTCGTGGTCGGCACCACCCGCGACCCGGCGACCCCGTACAAGTGGGCCCAGTCCCTCGCCGAGCAGCTCGCCTCCGGCGTCCTGCTGACGTACGACGGCGACGGCCACACGGCGTACGGCCGCGGCAGCGACTGTGTGGACACGGCGATCAACACCTACCTCCTCGAAGGCACCCCACCCAAGAACGGCAAGAAGTGCTGACCACCCCCTCTCCACACTCACGGGCTGGTGCGGGGCACCCCTGAGAACCCTGTAGACTTGGCGCCGCTGCTGATGCGAACCTGACCGTGCGCGGACAGACAACTCCGCAGCTTGCCGCCTTAGCTCAGTTGGCCAGAGCAACGCACTCGTAATGCGTAGGTCTCGGGTTCGAATCCCGAAGGCGGCTCTGTGAAGGCCCCAGAACTCACTCGCCGTGATCTGGGGCTTTTGCTTTTACCGGATGCGTCGGCGCCGTCGCGCACGTGCCGCGCGGCTGTCGGTGGTCTCAGTTCTGGTCTCAGTCGCGGGTTCTGCGGTGGACTCCGGGGCGGGGAAGAACGCGTCTCCCATGCGTTGCATGGCGTCCTTGGAGAGGGTCGATCGGCCCTTGACGTAGCGGCGGGTCTGGCTGACTTGGGTGTGGCGCAGGATCTCCATGATGGTCACCAGGTCGACCCCGAGTTCGTTGAGGATCGTGCCGGCGGTGTGGCGGCTTCCGTCGTACAGGCGGCGGTCACTGATGCCCGCTTCGGCGAGTAGTTCCTTGAACTCGTCCCAGTCGGCGCGGGGATCGACTGGCCGGCCGTCTGGCCGGGTGAACACCGCGTCGCACTCCTGCCAGATGTCACCTGCCACGGCCTTGGCTTCCTCCTGGCGGGCCTTGTGTTCGCGCAGGGGCGGCACGAACGGCGGCGGAATGGGGACGGGGTTCTGACTCTTCTTCGTCTTGGGGCGGGTGAAGACCAGCCCGCCGCCTTTCCGTTGGGGGCAGATGCTCGCGTGGCGGGTGCACGTCTTGGCGCAGGGTTTGGGGCAGCCGCGTGTGTAGCCCTTGTGCGTGGCGCAGTTCGGTGGGCAGGGGGCGAACCGGTGGAGGCGCGCTCCGCAGGCGTGTGGGTCGGGGCAGCCGTGGCGCCAGGTGAGGCGTTGGAGCTGCCAGCGGGGGTGGAACAGTTCGTTGTCGAGGTCGACGTACGACCAGCGCAGTCCCAGCGTTTCGCCTTGCCGGAAGCCCATGCCGACGCCGACGATCCAGCGCATGAACGTGGGTCGCTTAGCCGCGGCGACGAGGAACGCCTTGGCCTGCTCCTGGGTGAAGGGGTTGGCCTCGGTCTCGTCTACGGAGGGCGGGTCAACGAGGGTGGCGACGTTCTCACCGATGATCCGGCGGCGGTGTGCGATCTTCAGTGCCCGCGAGAGGATGCGGTGCACCTTGAGCACGTGGGACGGGGCGTGTCCGGCGTCGAGCATCGCCCGGTACATCTTCTCCAGGTGCTCGGGCTGGAGCTTGTCGATCCGGTGGGCGCCGACGCCGGGGATGATGTCGTTGCGGGTCTTGGACCAGTAGTCGTCCAGAGACCGGGGCTTGAGCTTGAGGCTCGCGATGTCGGTGAGGTAGGTCTCCATCCACCCGGCCACGGTCGGCTTCCGGCCGGCCTTCGGGGCGCGTCCCTTGTCCCGGAGGGCTTCCAACGCTTTGACCTTGCGCTTGATCTCGGTCTCCGTGCGGGCCCGGCGGTGGCGCCGGTCGGGGCTGCCGTCGTCCTTGACGCCCATCGTGACGCGTCCGTGCCACCATCCGTCGGCACCGAGGTAGATGGTCGATTCCAGGTTCGGCTTGCGGGGGCTCATGTGCTCCTCCATGCGAGAGGCGGCCCCGGACACGGATCCGGGGCCGCCTCGTTGGTGCGGGTCAGCGGGGCAGGGGTTCGAGGTGGTTCACGTACGCCTCAAGGTCGCTGCGTCGGATACGCCGACTACGGCCCTGCTTGACGTACTTCAGGACCCCGGCAGCCATCAGTTCGTAGACAGTCGAGCGGCCGTACCGCAGAACGGCAGCCGCCTCTTTGGGCGTGTAGAGCAGTTGATCGACAGGCGGGGGCGCGGTGCTCATCGGTGTATGCCTCCTCGGCACGGGGCGCGGGCGGGCGCGATAAATGCCGGATGGGCTGTCAGAAATGACAGAAATCGGCGATTGGGCCTCTGAGCTGGGGTTTTGGCCTCGGTAGGGGTCGTGACAGAAATCGCGGAATATCTGACAGAAATCCCGTCCGGCTCGGTGGCATCGAGCCGGACGGGGCAGGGGAAGGGTTTCTGTCGGACTTCTTATTGTTTCTGTCACGCCCCCCGAGACGACTGTTTCCGCAGGTCAGGACTGGTTTCGGGGATTTCTGTCATTTCTGTCAGCGGGTGGGGGGTTTCTGTCAGCCGGTGGTGAGGCGGGGGTGGGCCTGGTAGCGGGGGGACGGGGGCCGGCCGCGTCCGGTGCGGGGTGGGAGGGGCTGTTGCCGGACCCATCCGTGTTCTTCGAGCAGGGCCAGGGCGGGGTCGAGGTCGGCCATGGCGGGGAAGTCAGCGCGGGACAGTCCGCGGAACAGCACGCGTTTGGTGAAGTCGGCCGGCCGGGTCTCCCGCAGGTGCGTGAGGACGTGGTGGGCGGCTTCCTGTGCGGGGTCTGCTGCCATGGCGTCGAACACGTCCACGGCGTGGGCGGTGAAGTAGTCACCCAGCTCGGTTGCGGCGGCCATCGTGGACGCCTCGATGGGCAGCGTCCATCCGTTGTCCGGGTGGGTGGCCAGGTGCAGGAGTCCCGCGATCCGGGCGACGGCGCCGTCGCGCTTGGACGCCCATTTGATGATCGGGTAGAGGCTTCCGCCCTTGCCGAGTCGGGACTCGGTGACTTTCTGGTAGGCGAGCATCACCGCGTCCGCCTCCGGGGTGAGCGTGAGGAGTGCGGGGTCGGTCCAGTCCGTAAGCGCCATGGCCAGGCCACCGAGGCGTTTGGCGTAGGTGGTGGCGGTTTCCTCGGACAGGAGTTCCGGGGTGAGGTTGCGGCGGCCGACGAGGGATTCGGGCCGGGAGTACAGGAACCGGGCGAGCAGCCCGCGCCCCTCGGCTCCTTCCATCCGGCCGATGGAATCGAGGACTTGGGGCTGAATGGCCAAGCCCATGGTGACCGCGGGGTGTTCGATGTGCTCGCTGTCGCGGCCCTGCCGGTTGACGCGGATCATGTCCCCGGCGTGCCCTTTGAGGAACATCCCGATGTTCGGGCGCCCGGAGTAGCGGCCGGCCATGATGTCGAAGATCTCACCCTCGGCGGACATGACGGAGATGCGTCCGCCCTGCCCGTGGAGGAGTGAGCCGATGGTCTCCGGTGTCACGTCGTCCGCGACGAGTTGCGGCACGGCGGGAACGCTCAGGCTCTCCGCTGTCTGCGCGAGGCTGACGGCGTCGGCGGTGAGCTGGTCGCGCTTCTCCGGTTCGGCGCAGGCGGCTTTCTGCGCTGCCTTGTCCGCGGCTGCCTTGGCGAGCTTCGCGGTGGTCTCGGCCTCGGCCCGGACGGGTGCGGAGAGTTCCACCAGCATCTTCTCGACCGCCAGGAGCGGGTCGACCATGAGCCCGAATACGGCGCTCTTGCGGTTGCCGGGATCGAGCGCGACGGCGGTGTAGATGTTGACCGGCTCGCGCCAGTGCCCCCGCACGCACACGGTGGCGCGCCCGCCGGCGGCGGTGGCGATGACCGCCAGGGCCAGGCACCCGGCCAGCTCCACCGGGGTCTGTGTCTCCTCCGCGACCTCGGACGCCATGTTCCCCAGCCAGTCGGGGAGCGCGTCCACGGGGAAGGCCGGGAGCTCCCGGCGGGCGGACAGCGGTACGGGTTCGTCCCACACCGGGCCGGTGATGGTCTCGGGATCGAGCGCGTCGAACCCTTCCCACAGATCAGTGGTGCTCATGCGGCCAAGCTCCCTTCCCCGCCGTCGAGCAGCGGGCAGTGTGCGCGGTGGTCGGTGTGGTCCTGGACGAGTTGCTGCACGGCGGCGCGGCCGATCGCGGTCCGGTCGTATCCGCACCGGCACCACGAGTGGCCGGACACCTTGGCCGACCAGTCCGGCGGCGCCACGACACGCAGCCACCGCACGACCTCCATGCGGCGCGTGGGCGTGTGCGGGTCACGGCGGACAGGCTTGGAAGGACGGCCTGCGGCCGACGACTTCCCGGCAACGACCGCACGCCCGGCACGAAGCGACGCCGGGGGCGCGTCCGGGGCGCCGTCGAGGGTGAGCTGTGCAGGGTCCGGCAGGGTGCTCATGCCGCCCTCCCCAGACCGTTGGCGACGGCACGGGCCGCGTATGGCTCGGGGACACCGACCGAGACGGCGGCACTGATGATGTGCGAGCCGAGGACGTCCAGTCCGCAGGGGCCGGGGCACTGCGCGTGCTGCCGGGCGAGGAACTGCGCGACGCCGAACGCCTGCGATCCGGCGCCCGATTCGCTGCGGGCGCGGATCAGGGCCGTGCCCCGTTCCAGGCCGGTGCGTACGTAGCGTTCGGTGTGACGGCAGCCGGTGGCCACCGACGCGTCCCACGCGGCGCGCTCCGGGAGTGAAGAGACCACCTCCCGCCGGGCGGGGGTGGTCTCTTCCTTCTCGACCAGCGCGCGGACGGCAGACGGCAGGGGCGCCATCTTGCCGGTACCGGGGCCGAGCCAACGGGCGTACTGCATAAGGGACTTGATGTCCACACCAGGACGCACGTTGTTGGCGGACCGCATGGCGCCGAGGTAGATCCAGTGCTCCCCACGCGTCGTGGCCACGGTACGGGTCGGCGGAAGGCTCTCACGCGCCCACACGATCGCCGAAGCGTTGTCGAGGTCCACGACGGTCAGCCCAGCACCGCCGGGGTAGTAGGCGACCGCCCGTGCCTCACGCCACGCGCCCGCCCACGGCGGGGAGGTAAGTACGGTCGTGTCGGTCGTCGCGCAGGCCCATCCGTGGCACGGAGCCGGGCAGACGCACCCGCCCGCGCGCTTCATGTGCGGACGGTCGCCGCAAGCGTTGTCACGGCATGCCGGGCAGTTCCCGAATGGCAGCTTCCCCGAGCGCAGCGGCAGCACGGGCACACCCGCCGCAGCGAGTTCCAGGGCGGTTCGCAGGTACTCGCTCATGCCGGTACTCCGTCCTGCGGAGGCAGTCCGCCAAGGACGCGCTCACGCCACTTGAGGGCGTACTCGATGCAGTTGGCGCAGTTCTTGTGCGTGTGGTCGGGCATGGGTGGGCGCTTGCGGGCGTGGTAGCTCCAGGCCAGGGAGTCGGCGGTGGCCATGAGGTGCCCGACCTTCTCCAGCCCGAGGGTTTTGAAGCCGAAGCCGTGCAGCTTGATGCCGTGGGCGGCGAGAGCGGTCACGATCTCGGCGCCTTCGCGGGTGGACTGGCGGCGGCAGACCGAGCCGAGCCCGACGAGCGGTTCCGCCGTGAGGTCGATACCGGCCCGGTCGTACAGCTCCACGCAGCGCTCGTAGTCCTGGAGCTCCCAGCCCTGCAACACGGGAATGATCGGCAGCTCCGGTGCAAGCGAACGTAGTTCGACATAGTTCGCGACCGTGCGCCGCTGGTGCTCGGCCACGCTCAGACCGGTGCCGGCGAAGACGTTCGGTCCGGCCTTGCCGCCGTGGATGATGAGCGGTTCACACATCCAGTCCTGAGGGGCCGCCCAGTCGAACGGCCCGACGTGCTCCCAGATGCGGCGCAGATCCCCCACGTACTGCCGGGGGCTGCGGGTCCAGCGGCCGTTCTTCTGGAGCTCCCAGAAACCACCGGAGTCCACCGCGTACGGGCCGAGGGCTTCGGGCAGCTTGACCGCTTCCACGAAGTGCTCCGACTTCAGGAACAGCGGCACATCGGTGAGCTTCACCCAGTGGCGTTTGTGCGTGGTCAGGTAGAACCTCACGCCGCCACCCCCGCACCTGCCGGGAGCTCCCGCAGCGAGAGCCGGAACGCGCGGCCGATGAAATGGGTGTAGGCCGGGGGGATGCATTCGCGGATGCCGTCTCGGTTCATCCAGGGCACGTCCATGACGCGGCGGGCCTGGTCGACGCCGGAGAAGTTGCCGACGTACTGCCCGTACCAGCCGGGCGGGACGGCGCGGCCCATCTTCGCCTGAGGCGCCGTGTGTTCGGGGTGGTCCGGGGTGGTGAGGGTCAGTCCGGGGCTGGGCTCGAAGTACCGGTGCCGGTACGTCTCCACGCCGAACATGGCCCCGCAGAGCATCACCGGACCGCGCAGCTTTGGGACGGCGCCCTTGACGTTCTCCATCACCCACGGGCGGCCGGTCGACTCCAGCGCGGCGCGGGTGGGGCCGATCAGGTCGGGGTGGTTGCGGTTCTGGATGCGCTGGCACTCCGAGTTGTGCTGGCAGGGCGGTGAGGCGTGGATGGCGTCGAACTCGGCCCCATGCTCGCGGATGAACGCCACGGCTTCGGCCTGGATGAACGTGTACGGGTAGCGGGGCTGCGGGTTGATGTCGACGCCGGTCACGTCGAACCCGGCGCGCCCGTATCCGGCGGCGGCTCCGCCCTGGCAGCAGAACGCGTCGAGCAGACGCGGTCGGCGCCCTCGCCGGAAGAAGTTCGGTTGAGTCATGCTGGGGGTTCTCCAGTTCTCTTCAAGGGACTGGGCGAGCCGGGGCGACCGCGATTCTTTGGTGAGAGGGGCGGTCGCCCCGGCGTCATTTGCCCTTCGGGCGGGTGAGCTTGAGGGTGAGTCCGCCGATGCCGATCGGTCCGGCGGCGCCCGCGATCGCGGCGGCGGTGTGGGCGGCGTAGTCGAGCAGTGCGAGGACCGCAGCGAAGGTGCCGACGATCCCGAGCGCGCCGGTCGTGATGACGACGATCGGGAGCAGGTACGCGCGTGCCGGGCGACCCTGCGCGGGGGTGTGGGTGACGATGACGATGGGCTGGCCAGTGGTCTGTGCCTGGCGGTAGAGGTCGGCGGGGATGTGTGGGGCGAGGGTGCCCGGCGGTTCGCGGTCGTTCATGACGTGCCCCTTTCCGGGTACGAGCGGGCCCCGCCGGAAGGTGTTCCGGCGGGGCCCGTGACGCGGTCTGTGCTTGTCGTGTTGCTTGTCGTCTGTCTTGTCGTGCGGGTTGTCGCTTGTCTTGTCTTGTCGCTTGTCGCCTCGCAGGTCAGGGACCCGATTCGGCGGTCACGACACCCGTCCGGCGCCTGTTGCCGTGGTGGGGTGACAGGCGACAGGTACGGGCTGGGGTCACTCGCCGCCGGGTGTCTCGGGGGCGTGCTGGCGGTGGACGTAGCGGGTCTTGGTGCCCGACCCGATCCGTACCGCTTCCCCGTCGTCGGTCCATGTCTTGAGCCAGCCGACGACGGTTTGACGGGTCGTGCCGTAGTCGTCCGCGAGTTCGCGGGCGATCGCGGAAGCACCGGTGCCTTCGGGGCCCGCGGCGAGCAGCAGCGCCAGCGCGGCCTGCCGCGCGTCGCTGTCTCCCTCGCGCAGGGCGGACAGGTTCAGCCCGGTCGCGGCCGGCGGCCGGTCCCCGATGGGCGGTTCGGGGGTGTTGCCGAGATGGGCATCGACTTCCTCCATGAACGCCCGTACCGCCGCTTCCTCGTCCGGCGTGCTCCCGCCCGTGTCGTGCAGGGCCGACAAGTTCAACCCCGTCCCGCTCGTGGCAGGTGTCGACGTCGGCCCGGTCGCCGGTACGGGGCTGGGGTTGAGGTGGTCGCGCATCCACGCCGTGCGGGTGGTGTCCCAGCGTCGCGCGTACGGCGCCCCGGCGGCGTGTGCCGACGGCGCGTCAAGCACGGGGTGGCGGTCGCTGGTGGCGGCGACGATGTCGCGGATCTGGTTGGGCAGGATCCGCCAGCATTTGAACAGCGCCGCGGGCGATTCCGGGGTGCCCATGAACCCGGAGCCCTTGTACGGGGCCTGGTCCACCCTGAGTCCGCGGGATCCGGGGAACAGCTTGGCCAGGTCCATACCCTCGGTCTCACCGCCGGTGAGCGCGACGCGCGCCTTGGCTTCACGTCGGATCATGAGGTTGCCGAGGACGGACCCGGTGGCACCGAGTGCGGTGAGGACGGTGCGGATGCCCATGGCGCGGGCGATGCGGATGACTTCGAGGATCTTCGCGGCGAGCTTCCGCATCTGGGGGTCGTTGCTCGCGAGGATCTCCGCACCCTCGTCAATGACCAGCATGACCTGCGGAATCGCCGAACTCACCGGTAGAAGGTCGGTGTTGGCCTGGGAGAGGAGGTCCTGGTAGGCCATCTTGCGGTGCTTGGCCACCTTGACCGCCGCATCCAGCATCAGGACCGCTTCGTCGTAGGTTCCGGCGAGCCAGTCCACACCCGGCCGCATCCCGCTCGTGGTCTGCCCGGTGGAGTCGAGTGCGGGGCGGACCCAGGGCAGGCCGGCCGACCCGGCGTTGAGGTCGATCACCCACGTCAGGATGTCCGTCGCGCGGGCGAAGCCGGCGAGGATGACGTGGACCATGTTGGTCTTGCCCGAACCAGTCGGGCCGACGACGAGGGCGCACTGCTCGCGCAGGTAGGCGCAGATCTCTTCGGCGTTGGTGCGGTAGCCCCACGGCAGGCCGGTGTAGATCGAGAGCGGCCCGTAGTCGGTGGGGTAGTCGAGTTTCGCGGACAGGACGTCGGCGGTGGTGACGTCGATCAGGACGCGGCCCTGGTGGATGCCGGGGCCGGCGGTGGCGGTGCAGCCGTGCGGCAGCCTCGCGTCCGCGCTGAGCTTGGCGGACTCCTTCGCGATCCGGTCGTACGTCGTCCCACCGGCGGGGAGTTCGGCGTCGATCGTGAACCCGGCACCCGTGGGCCACATCTCCACGGCGAGAACGCGCAGGGTGATCCCGCACACGCGCTGGATCCGGTCGACCCACTCCGCGGCGATCGCACGCCGATCGGCGCTGAGTTCGGCGGCGACCTGTCGTGCCGCGGCGGCCAGGGCCTCTTCCTCGCGTGCCTCTTCGTAGAGGCTGGCGGTGCGGGCGGCGGCCCCCATGCCGATACCGATCGTGGCCAGGGATCCGAGGGCGGTCCAGGTGAGGGGGCCGGTGGTCATGGCCCACGTGGTCCACCCGGCGCCGACGAGCCAGGACGCGGCGCGGGTGGCGATCGTGCGCCCCGCGTTCCGCACCCGCAGTCCGGCGATCGTGTGTCCGAGCGCCCCGGCGACACCGGCCGTGAGCGCCCAGCCGGGCGGCATGCCGGTGGCCGCGCCGGTTGTCGCGACGGCGAACGCCCCGGTGGTCGCGGACAGGGCACCTGTCACCGGTCCGTGGCCGGCGGCCCAGTCCCAC
Organism: Streptomyces sp. S4.7; assembly: GCF_010384365.1. NCBI lineage: Bacteria > Bacillati > Actinomycetota > Actinomycetes > Kitasatosporales > Streptomycetaceae > Streptomyces > Streptomyces sp. S4.7. The sequence continues at coordinate 4,272,341 of NZ_CP048397.1, forward strand.
ACCGGCCCCGTGCTGTCCTGCTGCTTCTGCTTCTTTGTGCTGGTGCTGGTGCTGGTGCTGGTGCTGGTGGTGGTGGTCATCAGACGTTCCAGCCCTTCTCGGCTTCGGGGCCGTTGCGGGGGTCCTCGTGGCGGGCGATGTCCTGCTCGTGGGCCTGGCGGAACAGCGGACCGAGGTCACCGGCCGTGGACACGGCGTGCATCAGGACCTGGAAGAGGTCGTCGAACCCGTCGGCCACGGTCTTCTCCAGCGGGAACTCGGAGTCCGAGCGCTCCGCGAGGATGCGGAAGGTGTTGGCCACGCAGGTCAGGGCCTCGGGAAGGTTCTCGACCATGGCCAGGATCTCCATGGCGTCGTCGGGGGCGTAGGAGCGGGCGGCGTTCTCCATCTCGGACGCGGCCTCTTCGAACCGGAAACCAGACACGTGGATGACCTCCTGATGCGGGGCGGGAATGCCGGGGATGAGCTGTGCCGGGCGTTCGACGCGGTCGCCGATCTGCTCGTCGTCGTTCTCCGCCGCGGCATCGGCCGCAGCTTCCTCGTCGTCCTGAGCGGCGCGGATCGCGCGGTCACGTGCTTCGCGGTCCAGCCGCGCGGCACCCATCAGGCGCCGGTAGAAGCGGCGGCCGGGATACATCAGCCATCGCCAGCCGAGCCTGCGACCCAACGGGGTGGTGAGCATGCCGAGCACACCCAGCGGAGCGGACAGCGCCGCGGCGAGCAGGCGGCGGCCCTGCATCCGCAGCGTGGAACGCCACAACGCCGAACGCGCCCGACGACGCGCCGCCGCGTGACGCACCGACGACCGCTTACCGTCGACCTTGTTCTGAGCACGCCGGTCGCGAGCGGCACGGGCCTTGCCGACGGCCGTATCGCGCATCCGCCCGACCTGCCCCATGCCCTTGGACACGGCACGGCTGATGCCGCCCTTGTTCCCGGAACGGGCGGTGCGTGCAGCGGACTTGGCAGCGCGACGGGCATCCGCCACCTTCCGGCGCGCGTCGGTGCCCTGCGTACGGGCAGCGGCACGCGTCGGCGCCTGCTGCTTACTCGCCTGCCGCAACGCCTTGACCTGCCCCAACCGGCCCGCCGACGAGCGGCCGGAACTGAGCGGAGAACGCCCCGCGCGGCCACCGGCAGACGACCCGGCGGAGTGCTTGCCCTTGCCGGTGCGGGACTTGGAGCCCGCAGCGAGTCCACCGGAACGGGACATCCTCCCCGGCGTCTTGCCACCGCCGCGGCCACCCGTGCTGGTGTGCCCGGAGCGGCGGGACTGCGACGGAACACCACCGAGCCCACCGGCACCGGCACGACGCGGCGACGCACCGGACGCCGATCCCGCCTTGCCCCGCGACGGGTTGCGCTTGCGGCCCGTGCGGGACTGACGAGCGGTACGCGTGGCGGCGACCGTGCCGAGCACCACGGCGCCGGTCGCCGCGACCGCAGCGGCCACCGGACCACCGGTGAGTGCCGCGGTCGCGATCAGCCCGGCGGTGGAGTTGGCGCCTGTCATCGCGAGCGGCACCACCGGCCAAGCACCCGCAGTGTGCCCGCCCTGATCGGCGGAAGCCGCCGGAGTAGGCGCGGATTGGGGTGTGTTTTCACTGGTGGGAGGGGGTGCAGCCGCAGGGGCTGCTACCGCTTCCGTACTGGTATCCGTCATGCTGTGAGCGCTCCTTCAGGGGAGACAGGAGGCCCGACCGATTGCTGTGAGAGGTCGCCGGTCGGGCCTCGGTGAACTGCCGGGGCTGTGATGCGGGTCAGATCCGGTTGGGTTCGAGGGAGAAGAAGACGACGTTCGCCCGGTGCAGAGCCGGTGCAGAGCCGGTCAGCTCCGCGTACAGGGCGTTGAAGGCGTCCACACGCGTGGCCCCGGCGGGCGGGGTGTAGCTGCCGCTGGACGTCGCCGAGGCAAGACCTGGCTTTTCCACCGTCAGGACGAAGAAGTGGCTGCCCTGCGACCGGGCGTGCGGCTGGCTGGTCACGATGAATCTCCTGGTGATTGAGGCGTTCAGGCAGATGCGCTGATCAGTTGGGGTAGGCGCAGGGGACGCACATGCCGAGCGTGGGCGGGATGCAGTACCCGGCGTCGGTGCGGCAGTTGGGGCAGGTACGGCGGGCGAGCATCGCTTTGGCGAGCGCGGCGGCCCGGCCCGGTGTCATGGGGCGTACGGGCTTGGCGCGGTCGATCCGGTAGAGGTAGGCGACCGCGACGCCGGCCTTGCGGCGGCGGGATCGGCGCATCAACTGGGCGGCGATGTCCTGACCGCCGGGGCGCAGTCCGCGGGCCCGTAACTGCCGGCGCGTCGCCAGCCCGTCCGGCGCGAACTTCCACGGGTAGGTGGGTATGCCGTGGCGGGCGCCGTTGGGGTCGTAGCACTTGCCGAACGTCGGGGACATCAGCTCTCACCGCCGACTGCCACGAGGTGCGGGTGGTGCGAGTCGCTGTCGCTGGTGTCGCGTACGGCGAGGATCTGCTTGCGCGCCCATGACTCGCTCATGCCGTATGCCTCGCCCAGTGCGCGGGCACTGAGCGGGCGGCCCGCCTGTGCGGATTCGGCGTACGTACGGCGTGCGTCCTGCCGCGTCCGCTCCAGCTCCGCTTCCTCGAACTGGGCCTGCCGCGTGTCCTCTTCCTGCGCGCCCGGCTCCGGTGTGCGGAGGGTGTGCGGGCCGTGCGGATCCTCACCCCCCACACCATCCGCACCCTCCCCGACCAGGGCGGATACGGTCGGCACCGCAGGCAGCTCCGTACCGGAGGGCGAGCCGACCGCGCCCACGTGCGCGGCAGGGACGGGGGTGTGCGGCAGGTGTGCGGATGAATCCGCACGCCGCTCGTACGCCGGTTCGCTCACGGGTGCCGGACGGTGGTGAAGCACCTTGGCGACCAGGTCGGAGCCGAAGAAGATTGCCCCGACCGGAAGTGACGTGGCGATGAGGACCAGGGCGTAGTGGGCGGGGTCCCAGTCGGCGAGCCGGACCAGGGTGCCGACTTCCGGTGCGTGCAGCGCGGGGACCAGTCCGTGGACGTAGTTCAGGAGGAGCGACGCCACGGTGTAGCCACCGAGGATCCACAGCGCGACCGTCTTGTCCCGTCCGGTCAGGACCAGGGTCGCGATCAGAGCGAGGGCCATCAGGCCGTCGACCACGAACGGGTACAGCAGCGACGCCTGCTCGTCGGCGCCGATCGCACGGGCCACGTCCCGCAGCGCGTTCCACGACACGCGGAACGCCATACCGACGACCACGACCAGCGCGAGCACGAGCCCGCTTGCGGCTTTGCGGTTCATGCGAGCGCACCCCCGTCCGGGCCGGACGCGTCGCTGTAGCCGTGCAGATGCACGTCCGCGCCGCCGTAGGCGATCGACGCCGTGAGCGACCGCGTGTGACCGCCGCTGTGGACGCTGTGCGTGACGCTCTCCGGCGGGATGGCCAGCGCCTCACGCCACGTTTCGAAGTCGCCCAGACCCTCGTGCAGGCGCAGCGTGAGCCGGCCGGGGTAGATGCCGGACAGGTCAACGGTGGGGGTGGGCAGGTGCCCGAAGTCCGCGTGCAGCAACCGCAGCACACGCAACGGCACGGCCAGCCCGTCAAACGTCAACGATCCGTTCTCGTTCATGCCGCGGCCCTCTTCCCCGCACGCACCCGGCGGGCCGTGCGCGGCAGGGTGACGACGTTGAACAGGTCCGGCGCCAGCGCCTCAACCGTCTCCGCGGCAACCGTGCTCGCACGATCCGGGAGCTCCGGGTTCTCGGCGAGGATGTCGCGCGCCGCATCCTCGCGGGCCGCGCGCTCCATCTCGCTCTCACCCTCGACACCCAGCCACAACTCCAGCGGCGTACCCAGGGCAAGCTCAACGAACTCATCAGCCGTAACGGCCGTATGACCAGCAACGATGACTCTCATGGGTCGAACTCCTCGTAGACGGTGGGAACGGCCCGAACTGCGGCCCCGGGTCTAGCCACCCGGGGCCGCTCGCCGTTGTGGAACCTGCAGATTTGCGGCTCCCTGCAACCCCGCCCGTACGACCGTGAAGGCCGGACGGGCAGAGGAGGCAACCGGCCGCAGCCAGCCCGAGAGCCGGGCGCGGCGGCGAGACTGTTGAGCACGCGGCGGTGGCCGCGCGGTTCGTCTTCTTGGGTTGGGCAGACGGGGCCCGCGATCTTTTCCCTTGTCTCACCTGTGCGTATGGATCGCGTGTCCAGCCCGGAGAGGGGTGGCGCGGGAAAAGGTGCGTGCGAGTCGCACAGGCAGGGACTACGGCTTGTCGCTGTTGCCTGATCCCGGGTGACCAGAGGACGCAACCTGTGTGGCGCCCCTCCGCAGATCTCTTGCTCGGAGGCGCCGGCGCGTCGTAGCTCCGGGGGCATCTGTTCAGTTTTCAAGCAAGCGAACGCTGCCTTTGTACTGACCCCTGGGGGCTTTCCTCCGGGCGCTCTGCGGTTGCACCAATGCGTGGTGTGTATTACCTACCACTCACGTTGGCAGAAGGATTCCGCGCCGTCAACCCGTAGTTTTCGACTCGGACTCGCTGGCCGTCCCGTGTGGTGGTGGTCCAACTGTTGCCGGACAGCCCGCACTTCGGGAGCGTGTACTAGGGGGTGCACTCGTGCACCCCGACGTGCAAAGCCTCTGCACAGTGGCCCTGACCTGCGTAGAGTGACGATGAGTCAAGCTGGGACTACGGCCGCTCTCTGGGGGTTCGATGGCAGACCGGAACGCCGGACTGGCCGCGCTCATGCAGGAAGCAGACTTCTCCCACAAGTCACTTGCTCGTGCGGTGGTCACCGCTGCCGCTCAGTCAGGCGAGGACGTCACCTGTGACCACACGTACGTGACCAGGTGGCTCAAGGGCTCCATCCCGCGCGGCAACATGCCGCAGTTCATTGCCGACGCGATCGGGCGCAAGGTGGGGCGCCGCCTCACGATCGATGACATCGGGATGGGCGACGCGGCCGTGTCCGCCGTGCAGCCTGAGTTGGGGCTTGACTTCCCGGACAGGCCGGAGAGTACGGCCAAAACCGTGGCCGACCTCTGGCGTGCCGACCTTGCCGACGCTGAGACGCTGGTTCGGGCACTGCCCGATTCTGCGGCTTGGAGTACCGCGTCCCTCCGCTGGATCGTGGCTCCTCCAGACAGAGAGCTAACACGGACGGGCAACCGGGCGGTTGGTGCCGTGGACGTGGACATGGTTCGCTCTACAGCCGACGCGTTCAGCATGCTCGACGGCAAGTTCGGCGGTGGCCATGCCCGGCGGGCGCTGATTCAGTACCTGCACACGGATGTCCGGCCGATGCTTGATGGGAAGTACTCCGACGACGTGGGCAGGCAACTGCACTCAGCCGTGGCGGAAGCGCTCCTGCTCGCCGGTTGGATGTCGTACGACAGCGGCCTTCACGGCATCGCTCAGCGGTACCTCATCCAGGCGCTACGCATGACGCAAGCGGCTGGTGACAGGCTTCTCGGCGGAAGCATCCTGTCCGCCATGAGCCATCAGGCCACATTCCTGGGGCGGTACCAGGACGCTGCGACGCTCGCTCGTGCCGCGTACACCGGCCCCGGTCCTGCACTGGGGCCGACGATGGCCGCACAGTTCCGCGCGATGGAGGCACGGGCATTGGCTCGGCTCGGGGATGAGCGTGGCTGTGACCTCGCTCTCGCGGAGGCCGAACTCAGACTTAACCAGCGGACGGCCGGCAGCGACCCGCCGTACATCGCGTACTTCGACGAAGTGGAGCTTGCTGCCGAGATAGGCCACTGCTTTCGCGACCTGGGACGTTCCATCGAAGCTGCGCAGCGAGGTGGGGTCTCCATCTTTGGCGACGGCCTGAACAACCGAAGCGACTTCTTCGCGACGATGGTTCAGGCTGAGACATACATCAATCAAGGGGAGATCGGCCGTGGATTCGAAATAGCGCTGAGCGCGCTGCAACTCGGCGAGGGGTTGAAGTCTGCGCGCTGCATTCAGTACGTGCGGGAATTCCAGGGGCGCGTCACGAGCGGGATGAGGCGGGTCGCGGAGTTCCGCACATTCGAGGAACAGGCCCGTGGCTTCCGCCTATGGCAACAGGCGTGACGTTTCTAGAACGGCGCCCAGTCCCGGCGAGACCCACCCGATCGTAGGCTTTGCACCCGCTTCTCAACTTCCTCGGCCGCGCGTGAATTGGTGCTGGCATTCTGGGAAAGCCACGTGACCATCAGAAGTTCCCGGATGCTTCGCAGAACTGTGTACCCGGACCATTCCCGCACGTCGAACCCGTACCCAGCGACAAAATCGGCGTACTCGGCTTCCGTGTGCCAGCCAAAGCTGTCGTAGTACATGGCAGTCTGCATGAGGTCCCACTCGCGGGGGCCTATAACGAAACCATCCATGTCGATGACCTTTGGGTGACCGGCCGCGTCGTGCAGGACGTTACCCACGTTGAAGTCCCCGTGCAGATGACCCGCCGGAAGCTCAAAGCGGAGGCGGCCGTACTCAGCAACCAAATCTTCGGCCATAGACTGGAGAAAAGCGCGGGTGGCGTCCGGAATGGCGGCACCCTTCAAACGCTGCGTAACTCTATCGAAAGGTTCAAGCGACGGGAGCGAAAAGGGAGGCGACTTCAAATCGTGAAGCCGCCGCAGCAGCGCGCCCATTTCTCCTGTACTCGCGTACGCATCTCCGTCGGAAAGACCTTCCCAGAACGTCACCGGGTGGCCCTGAATAACAACCGGCTGTTCGGCCGCCGTGACGAGTCGCGCCGCCGGATACCCCTCGGACGCGAGCCATTCCGCCACGGCCACTTCCCTGCGTACGGAGGGAAGCCGATCGGGACTGCGGCCGACCCGGGAGACGATACGGCCGCCGTCTAGACGGAACACGGCATGGTCGCCGAACCGCAGCATCTCGATCCCGTCCGTGCCCACGTCCGCGACCTCGCACGCCTTGCGCAATATGGCGCCCGCCGCGCCAGCGTCGAACTCAGTCCTTTCGGTCGTCGTCATGCCGTCTGAGTCCCCCGTCCGGCCGGCAACGCACGTACTTCCCGCCCCCGCGCGGCACCCTTACCGATGAGGCCTTGCCCCTCCATCTGCGCGATGGCAGAACGGACGGCCGTCCGCGACGCTCCGAACCGTTCGCACAGCTCCTTCTCTGTGGGGAAACGGTCGCCGATGCTGACCCCGTCGACCCGCAACAGGTCGGTCACCTTCTCGACCAACGGTCGGCGGTCGCCGCTCCCTGCGACGTACCACCCAGCTCCCTGAACCGACTCGATGACGCCCTCAGCCCTGAGCGCGGCAAGGGCCCGCTCGATGGTGCTGCGGCTCACGCTGTACTCACTCACCAGCGCCGACTGAGACGGCAGCGCCTCAGCGATCTCGCCGTTCCTGATCTTTTCGTGAAGGGATTCCGAGACCTCCAGGTACGTACCTCGCGGACTGACCTGCGGCACGTGGTCTCCTCTCCTCTGGCCTCGACAGCAACCCAGTGTCGCGTCACGTGTCAAGTTTTCCACGTCCCGCAGGACACGCCGATGGCCTTGCCTCCCTGTTCCGGTCGGCATCGCTCGGGCTCAGGAGCCGCATCCCGTCTCATGCCAGCCTCGAAGTGACGGGGTGTAGGTGAGAGACACGCGCTTACGGATCAGAAGGCGGTCTGGTGGCCGTCAGAGGGCTTGGAGACGCGAGCTCCGGCGACGGCGGTCACCAAGACTGATGACGTTGTCCATCGCCCGCGCTGCTGGGTCGATGGCAATGTCGGGCGCCAGCGACCGCATAAGCACTGGGTGGAGCCCCAGTTCTTCGGAGGCCTGGAGGAGAGACGGGGGCTCACCATACTTGCGGCCTAGCATCGCCCTCATGAGGGTTGGCTGTTCCGCGTGGACTACCACAGGCTCACTGGTCCTCCAGCCCCGAGCGCCGAGCTGCTTGTAGAGACTTTCTCGGCGAGTCTGATCGATGTGTCCGAGATCGTAGGCGCGGTTGATGAGCGCTTGGATGGACACCCCCCACCGCTTTTTGAGAGCAGCGAACTCTCTGAGCATCAACGGTCCGTTGAAAGCCTCTGCAGCCCGCTCTCTCGGCAACAGGAATGCGCCGGCGAACCGATGTGCCTCACTCTCCGCGCGCTTGGAATCCAGCCCGTTACGGCGCGCCGGGTGGAGCACTAGGTGCCCCAGCTCGTGCGCTGTCGTAAACCGCTGCCTGTCTCCGCTACCGGCGGAGAAGTAGCTGATCATGGATGGCTCAGATGTTCCTCGCCAGCAGGAGGCACCGGAATGTCCCACCACGATGTCCTCCCCTTGGCCTTGGGAGTCCACCAGCATCAGAGGGACGACAGGGATACCCGCACGCTCGCAGGCCCGGATAACGTGCCCAATCACTCCGTCAGCGCCGATTCCCAGAGCTGCGCGGGTCTGTGCAGCAAGGTCTTCGATGTCGTCGGAGGTGATGTCCCCTTCTGCCCGGGGCAGAGAGGTCCGGCGCACCTTTGTGTCTGTCATCAGGCGTACGGAAACCCGGTATGCCTCTCTGACTGTCGCCTCGACGCGGGAGACCTCCTTGGCCGACGCGCTGGCCTTCTTGCGGAACAGCAGCGTGTCGGCAGGGAGGTCAGAAGGGTCAACGTCGAAGAACGACATGGGTGTGCCAGTTGCCTCTGCGATGCGCACCAGCACGTCGTCGGTAACGAGTTTGATCCCTTTCTGGATCTGCGAGATGAGTGGTTGTGACACCCCAGCAGCCTGCGCAAGCTCCCCCTGAGTGAGCCCCATGAGGAGCCTCAGAGTTCGAATACGCTCCGCTGGATCACGTGCCACTTCCTTCACCCTCTTCGCGCTGGTCTTCTTCAAACTCGAAGGGCAATGCCAGGCCCTTGTCGTCTGGGACGAACTCCCAGTCCGTGAACGACTCAGTGTTTCTGGGAAGCTCGAAGTCGAGGTCAAACTTGGGCTGCCGACCCGGCTTCCACTCACCGATCGGACGAACGATGCGTACGGAGATCTCCCCGCCCTCCTCCGGCGGAGAGAGCCAGACAGCGAGGAGGTTGCTCGCCTCCACACCGAATAGATCGACAGTTCGATTGTAGTAGTAGCTGATCCGTGCCTTGTTGCGGCCCGGCGCCGGGATCATGTCAAACGGTGTCGCGTGCAGGAGCCGCAGGGTCATCATCCCGTTGCGAAGGTGCAGGCGCCCGCTGGAGTTCTTGACTGGCTCCCAGCCTCCGAGGTCAAGTCCTTCGTCGTTTCGCTGCTCGATGAAGCGACGCGCATGGTCCCGGGCCAGATCAGTGCGGCCCTTGGTGTAGCCCCCGCCCGTCATGCCGGACTCGTCATAGTGGCCGTGGGCGGCTGTGTAAGCGTGGTCAAGAGCCTCATGTAACGGACCAGAGAGGCCTTCGGCTGCCGAAGTGATGATCGAAGCGTCCTCGGGTGTGAGCATGGCGGTTATTTTATAACCGCCATGCTCACGGTATCAATCTCGCCGCACGCATCTACGGGGCGCACTTGAGGTGGTCATGCGGGACAAACGGGTTAGACCCGCTCTGGATGATCGGGCTCCAAGCGTCAAGGGTTTTCTGTGACGGACGTATCTCGCCAGATACGTCCAATGTGCCACGTCATGGACAGGGCCTCCAGCCCCTCAGCGAAGGGGGCAGCGAGCCGCGCACCCCTTCTGACCTGCCCCGTGAACCCCTACGAACGCCCCAGGACGGCCACGCTCACAGTTGGAACGCGCGCGTGCCGCGGACATCGCATCCTCGAATCGGCATGGGCGGACCTGCTTGCTCTGGGGAGCTCTCAGTTCAGGTCATCGACGGTCCTTAAGGTGGAGTGGGGTCGCCTGCGAAGGCAAGTGTTCGCCTGTTTCGCGGTGTGAGTGCCTGCGACGATGTCAGCATGTCGACGCCTGGAACGCCTCTCCCCGCTGCGCTCATCCCCGACTGCACCGAACTGGAAGCTCACCGTGCTGCCTACAAGAGCGCAAAGACCAACGATGCGATCTTTGTCTGCATCGCTCGCCAGGGATCGCGCTGGAAGGTGGAGCTTGACGCATTCTCCAGCAGCGGGCCCAGCATCCCGGAGCAGGCAGTTGCTGTCCTGCAGTCCGCGATTGAAGTACTGGTAGCTGACGGCACGGTGACGCAGGCCAACATTGCGCCGGACTACATCTCCATCAGGGCGATCGAGGGCGAGCGGAAGGCACGCGAAATCGCGGCTGCGCTCCAAGCCGCCATGCACGGACTCCGGCAGCTATACATCGCCGTTCCAGTCCCGCGCGGCCGGGCTTAGCCTCTGAGGCTCGCGCCGGCGTTCGGGGCAGCGCGGTGAGCAGAGGTTAGGCATAGCCCTCTTCGCCCCGTGAGCGGCGGTCTCAGTCGCGGTCTCATTTGCCATCGGGTCCGGCACTTTCCGCCGCCGTCTGCTGGCATCCGTGAACCCTCGCTGAGCAGGTCGTACGTCCGTATCGCGGATGGCCGTGGACGCCCTCGGACCGCGATCGGGCAACTTGTAATGCGCGCCTCTGACTCGGGATGCGTTATGGCGGCTCATCCGCGTTCGAGTGCGGCGTTTGATAGACGTACACCATGATCCCTGCGACCCGCTCAGCCGAGCCGAGTACCCGGTTCGAGCACCTTGGTGACGCTGACCTAGTGATTGACGCGGTCTACGCCGGTGGGACCTTCGGGCACTCTGGCGATGACCCCATCAGCAAGCTCATTCCCGGTACCGGCAACCAGGGAGGATTTCGCTACGCGGGGTCTCCGGCACAGGGGACCGTCCGCCTGGCTGTGCTGTACACCAGTGGCGGTGCTGTGGACTGGCCGGACCACCTGGATGTGGAGACCGGTACCTTCACGTACTACGGCGACAACCGGACCCCGGGTAAGGGGCTTCACGAGACGCCGCGCAAGGGCAACGTGCTGCTGCGCGATGCCTTCGAGCTCTCACATGGCACCGCACAGCAACGGGCCAGCGGCGTGCCGCCGTTCCTGCTCTTCGAGAAGGCTGCGCCTGGCCGGAGTGTCCGTTTCCGCGGGTTGCTGGCTCCCGGGGGGCCGACTCTGGCGCCGGACGATGAACTCTCCGCCATCTGGCGGGCAACTGGCACCCGCCGGTTCCAGAACTACCGCGCGCGCTTCACGGTGTTGGACGAAGCCAGTGTCCCGCGTACCTGGATCCGCCACCTACTGGCGGGTGGCGATCCTCTCGGGGGCGACTGTCCGGAAGCCTGGCGGACCTGGGTTGCAAGCCGTGTCTACAGGCCGCTGCTGGCCCCTGCTACGACGGTCATACGCTCGACAGCTCAGCAGTTGCCCGATGATCCGGTCGGGCAAGCCATGCTGTCGGAGATCCGGGAGTACTTCCGCGGGCGGGAAACAGAGTTTGAGGCATGTGCTGTGGCTATCTGGCGTCTGATTGCGCCGGCCACCGGGACGGTGGACGTGACACGTCCCAGCCGTGACGGTGGCCGCGATGCCGTCGGCTCGTATGTCCTTGGGCCGCCGGCGGCTCCCATCAGCATCGACTTCGCCCTGGAGGCCAAGTGCTACGGGCCGGGCAACAGCGTTGGGGTTAGAGAGGTCTCCCGGCTCATCTCCCGAATTCGACACCGGAACTTCGGAGTGCTCGTCACTACCTCGCACTTCAACCAGCAGGTCCAGAGCGAGGTGCACGAAGACGGGCATCCGATCGCCCTGGTCTGCGGGCGTGACATCACAGACGCGCTCCGCCAGCACGGCAGGACCACTCCCGCGGCGGTGAAGGACTGGCTGCAGCAGAGCTTCCCTGGAACTCAGGCGGGCCTGGAACAGAGACTCGATCAAACCGCTGCGCAAGATCCTTCACGTGGCAGATAGTTGGCATATGCCTGTCGAGACCAGTGAAAACGACGAGACCCGAGCGCCCGACGGGACGCCGTGGTGGGACCTCACCATCCAGCCCGGCACAAAGGCGAAGCCCTTCGGCCAGGAGAAGCGCCTCGCCGCCTGGCTGTGGTTCAACAAGAGCCTGGGCGACACGTTCACGATGCGCGAACTTCGTGCTGCCCTGGGGCCGGATATCGCCGACAACGCCGAGCACCTCAACCGACGCCTGCGGGAACTCCGCAAATGCGACTGGAGCATCCCTTCCCAGCGGACCGACAGCACCTTGGCTCAGGACGAATACCGGCTCAAGGCCAAGGGCGGACAGATCTGGCTTCCCGGCGAGAGGGACAAGTACAAGAAGTTCGCCCCCAGCGCGCGCATCCGCCGCCTGGTCATGGACCAGGACGGTTCGCGGTGCAGGATCTGCGGACTGGGGCCCGACGACACGTACTACGAGGACGGGGAACGGGTCCGGCTCACCATCGGTCATCTGGTTCCGCAGGAGCGGCTGAAGTCACGAGGGGCCCGGGACGATCTCAGCAACTGGCGCACTGAGTGCTCCCGCTGCAACGAGACTGTGCGTGATGAGGTCCCCGACCCGGAACAGCTCGACGAAGTCCTGGCTGGGCTCAAGCGGCTCACCGCCAAAGAAGCAGGACAGCTTCTCGAATGGATGCGGAAGGGCGAGCGACCGCGTTCCCGGGTCGACCAGGCGTACGACCGCGCACGCCGACTGGCTGCGCCGGACCGTGCCCGAGTTATCGGGAAGTTGGCCGAGCGCCTTGGCGAGACAGGCTGACCACCAGGCCGTACATGGGTCGCAGCAGGGTTGCAGCAGGACGCGGAGGCCTCGGACCAGTTCCGGGGCCTTCTGCGTGTAGAGAGCAGCGAGGCGTTACGGTTCGGCGCATGGGCATTCCAAGGTGGGCCGGTCGCGTGACGGCCGCAGTCGTTGTGGCCGGGGCGTTGATCATTCGGCGTGCGCTCCAGGATGCTGCGGCGCAGTCAGAGTCCGCCTCGGACTCCGGGTACGACTGGTCCCAGAACGAGACCAATTGGCACTGGCGTTGCGAGTGCGGCGCCAAGTCTCGCGGCGGCGATATCAAGGCTGACACGGAGTACAACGCCCAGCGGCACCAGTGGCGCGCAGGTACGGGGCACCCGATGCCTGAGGTCTATCAGAAGCCCTTGTAGGTCGTAGCCGCCGGGAGCTGTCGACGGGCAACGCTGGAGGCGTTGTGGCCGAAGGGGACGAGGGCGGCGCGGTCTCAGTTGCGGTCTCGCTTGCCACCCGTTCCGGGGCTGTCCGCTCATGTCCACCGGGGCCTGACAACCCTCGTGACCAGGCGCGGAGCCGACTCCACAGACGCTCGCGGACGTCCCCGGACCAAGATCGGACAACTCGTAATGCGTAGGTCTCGGGTTCGAATCCCGAAGGCGGCTCTGTGAAGGCCCCAGAACTCACTCGCCGTGATCTGGGGCTTTTGCTTTTACCGGGGCCGGGGGCCGGGGCGTGACCCGGCGCCGGGGGCGGAGGTGACCCCCCTCGTGGCTTCGGATCCTGGCCCGGCTCCAGGAACGCGGCGGTCGGCGAGCCCGAGGCGGACCCCTGATCCTCAACGAGCCACAACGATCAGTTGTGCGTGCCTAAGGTGAGCCGTGGACACCGAGGCACTGCGATCGTTCGTCCGGGCCGCCCGGCTCGGGCAGTTGCGGCGTGGCGCCGATGAGCTGGGCGTGACGCAGCAGGCGGTTCCCAAGTGGATCGCCGCGCTGGAGCGGGAGTTGGATGTCCGTCTGTTCACCCGTACCGCCCGGGGAGTCGAGCTGACGCTCGACGGCCAGGCGTTCCTCCCCCACGCGCGGAGCATCGTCGCGGGTGTCGAGCGTGCCGTCGCCGCGGTCAGGCCGGGCTCCCGTGCCCTGCGGATCGACGTGCTCGGTCTGCGAAGCGCGCGGGCCGTCGCTCTGCACTACTACTGGTAGGGCGATGGCGAGTCCTGTATCAGTCACCGGAACACCGGATAAGGATCGTGGCAATGTCCAGCGACCGTCTCATGCGCATCCACAGCGACGAGTTCCGAGCCATGGCCGACAGGGTCCTGAGGGCCACCGAGCTGACCACCCGCCTGAATGTCCTGCCCTTCGACGACGACGCGGCCAAGGCGGAACTGTTCGAACAGATCCTCGGCAGGCCGCTGCCGCCGAGAGTCACGATCTATCCGCCCTTCTACACGGACCACGGCCACAACTTGGAGCTGGCCGAGCGCGTGTTCATCAACCAGAACTGCACGTTCCTGGACTACGCCGGCATCCGGCTCGGCGAGCGCGTGATGGTCGGTCCGAAGGCCACGTTCATCACGGTCGGCCACCCCGTCGATCCCGAGGAGCGAAGGGGGTGGCTGAGCGGAGCGCCCATCGATGTGGCGGAGAACGTGTGGATCGGCGCCGGTGCCACGATCCTTCCCGGTGTCAGCATCGGCCGTGACGCCGTGGTCGCCGCAGGGGCCGTCGTGACGGAGGACGTTCCGGCGGCAAGCCTGGTGACCGGCAGCAAGGCGACCGTCCACCGGCGGTGGTGACCACGACCTCGCCACAGGGGCCAGGGCGCTGAAACCGCTCTGAAACAGCGCTGAATGCGCCCTGCCGCAGCCTCTGCGGCATGACGACAACGACTCCCGAATCACACGCCATAGCGGCCAAGGGGCTGCGCAAGTCCTACGGGGACAAGCTCGTCCTCGACGGCATCGACCTGCGCATCCCGGCGGGCTCGGTGTTCGCGTTGCTGGGACCGAACGGTGCCGGGAAGACCACCGCCGTGAAGATCCTGTCGACGCTGATCATTGCCGACGGCGGACAGGCGCGGGTCGGCGGTCACGACCTCGCCGCCGATCCGCAGTCGGTGCGCGCCGCGATCGGTGTCACCGGGCAGTTCTCCGCGGTCGACGGTCTGATCACCGGCGAGGAGAACATGCTGCCTGCTCGCAGTTGTCCAGGACCAGCAGCGCCGGCCCGGTGCCGAGCGCGCCGAGGATGCCGGACACCAGCGCGGCCGGGCCGGTGCCGCCCCCGGCGCCGGGCCGCCCCTCGCCCGTACCGAGCGCGGAGGCCACCTCGGCGGCGACGTCCGCGTCCGCGGTGACACCGGCGAGCGGCACGAAATACTCCACCCGCTGCTCGGCCCGGCGGCTGACGGCGTGTGCGATCCGGGTCTTGCCGAGACCGCCGGGGCCGACGACGGTGACCGCGCGAGAGGTGCGCAGCAGCCCCTGGAGGGCCGCGATGTGGTCGTCCCTGCCGAGGAGCGGGTTCGGCTCGTGCGGCACGCCGTGTCTGACCACGGGCGCCTCACCGAGCAGCAACTCCTGCTGTACGGCCTTGAGTCCGGCGCCCGGATCCGTGCCGAGATCGTCGCGCAGCTCGCGGCGGTACGCCTCGTACCGCGCCAGCGCCGCGGACGGGCCCGTCGTCGCCGCCACGCCGCGCAGCAACTCGGCGAGCACCTCCTCGTCGCGCGGGTGCTCCGAGGCGGCCAGGCCCAGCGGACCGGCCGCCTCCGCGCGCCGTCCCAGGCGCGCGAGCGCGAGCGCACGCGTACGTATGAGGGCTCCGCGCACCGGCTCGCGCTCGGTGCGCAGCGCGTAGACGGGGTCGTCGGTGTCGCCGGCCCCGTCGGGCGTGCCCTCCCACAGCGCGAGGCCGGCCTCGGCGGCGGTGAGGGATCCCGCGTAGTCCCCGGACCTGGCCCGCTCCGCGCTCGCGGCTGCGTGCAGCAGCAGGGCGGAGGTGTCGACCTGGTCCTCGGCGAGGGCGAGCCGGTAGCCGGTCGGTGTGCTCGCGATGAGATCGGCGCCCAGTTGCGTCCGCGCCCGGGAGACGAGTACCTGTAGTGCCCGACCCGGCCGCTCCGGCAACTCGTTTGGCTGCCACAGCCCTTCCACCAGCCGCTCGGTGCTGCATCCCGTACGCAGGTCGCCCGCGAGCAGCGCGAGGAGCCCGCGCAGCCGGGGAGCGGTGACCTCGTGTCCGCGGTGGGCGACACGTGGCAGCAGGGTCAGGTCGGTAGTCACCCGTGCAGATTAGCCAAGGGGCCATCGGGTGGAGCTGCCGCTGCCGCCTCTGTTGGGTGTCCCACCCACCGAACGCGACGGAACCCGTCTGGGAACCTTCTGGATCGAGGTTCGGGGACGGGTTCGGATCAGCGGGGCGGCGGCTGATCGTGGTACTCGGGCCGCCGGGCCCTTGTTGGACGCCACGCCGCCCGTCAGGCGGCGTCGAGGGCTCCAATGATCTTGCGGGCCATCACGGCTCGCTGACCGCGTACGCCACCCTCACCGAGGCGGCCCTGCTGCTCACACCAGGGCCGAGGCGGCAGATCTCCGCCTCCTCGCCCGCGGCACTGCTGGCCGCCGTCGCGCCGGTGGTCTCACCGGCGTATCCGCTGGAGGAGCAGCTGAGCTACGCGGCGCGCGAGCGCAGGCCCGGCCAGTACGAGCAGGTGGCCGCCCTGCTGTCCTCGGCGCCGGGCGAGTTCCACCGCCGGATGCGCGCGGTCGTCTACCGGCTGCTCGATCTCGGCGAACCGGCCCACGCGCCCGTCGTGTCACCCCTCCCGCTGCCACCGGCGCTCGACCGCTGGGAGGCCACGGACCTGGGACTGGCACAGTGACGGTCCGGCCCCCGGCGCCGGCGCGGTCCGGGGCCCGGTGGGCGGACGCCGCGTGGTGCGCGGTGCGGTTCGGCCGTCCGGGCGGCCGGGGGCGCGGGCCGGTCTCGCGCCCGGTGTCGGTGCTCTGGCGGCCGGTGGGCGGGGCGGGTGCCCCGGCCTCGGTGCCCTGCCACACCCTCGCCCGGCTCGACGGGGCCTTCGAGGGACCGCGGGAGCCGTACGCGTGCGACGTACACCTGCGCGTGGATCCGGACGCCTCCGAGCGGCGGGACACGGTGTGGTACGCCGATGTGCTCGTCGTCCGCGAGCCGTTGACGACGACGGCGGCCCGCCGCCGTGCGACCGAGTTGATCGCGCGGTATCCGGGCTCTCTCGTCGCCGCCGTACCCGACTCCTCGCACGGGTGCGTCCTGGCGGTGCGGGACGGTGCGGACGTATGGGCCGACCGCCGGCGACTGCCGGCGAACCTCGCGGGCGCGGGCCCTGCTCGACCTCAGCACGGTGTGCGTCCACGCGGGGAAGTACGACGAGGGTCACTCGACGGCGCGTGAGGCGCTCGGGCTCGCCCAGTCCCTGAAGGACACGGTGCTGGAGAGCGAGTCCATTCATCAGATGTCGATCCCGATGTGGCACACCGGGCAATTGGCACTCGCGCAGACCCTTCGGGAACGTGCCGTGTTTTTGCGTAAGCAATCGGGCAACATTCTGCAAATGGCGCGCAGTCGCAATTTTCTCGAAATCATCCATCTCCACCTCGGTCAGGACCGGGATTCCGTCGACTACTTTCAGCTCGCCCGTTCCGGATTCACCGATGCGGGTGATGACCGCGGGCGGTACCGGACATTGAACAACGTGGCCGAACTCTGGCAGAAGCTGGGTAACAAGGAATACGCCGAGAGGTATTACCGGGAAGCGCTGGACGTCTCGAAGACCATGGGAAGCAGAGGAGACCGGGCAACTCTCCAGATGAATCTCGCGAGCGTTCTGACCGATCGCGGAAATACCGACGAAGCGCTTGCTCTGTATGCGAAGTCGCTGCCCGCCCTGAGGGCCGTCGGCGATGTGCAGGGGGAGGGAACGGCCTTGAACGGGACCGGCAGGGCGTACCGGGCCGCGGGGCTCAGCGAGCAGGCGCTGCCGCATCACATCGCCGCCCTGGCGGTCATGCGCCGTATCCGTGCCGCTGCCGAGGAGGTCGGAGTGCTGTACGACCTGGCACTGGCGGAGCTGGACACGGGCCGAGTGGACCAGGCCGCGGCGCACCTGGCCCAGTCGCGGGCCGTCAGCCGCAGGATCGGGGCGCGCGCCGACGAGGAGCGGGCCGCGCTGGCGCTGGAGCGGCTCGGGCGGTCGGGGAGTCCGGAAAGCCAGGACGTCCGACAATGTGGTATGCGCACCTCTTTGGCATATGCGCCGGAATATGCCAGGACCTGCTCTTTCCATGGTCCGGGCGGTGCGGAGAGGGCATAGGGAAGCGATAGCATTCTCGTGGGCAACAGCGGAGCAACCGAACTTCGAATCCCGCTGCTTCTTGCCTGCCCCAAAAATTGGAACAGAAGGAAAATATCCGTGTCGTTGAACAGCGCTCGCGTCTCCCGCACCCGCGCCACGAGTAAGGGGCGAATCGCCGTACTGATGCTTATTGGTAAGGCGCTGGTTTGCATGGCGTACATAGCCCCGTCGATGAGTACGGGAGGGCCGGGCAGCATTTGAGGGAGTCGAGAACGGAGTGCCGGACCACGGAAGCGTGGCCCGGCATTTTGCTGTCGGCGGGGATGGCGAGGCGGTGGTGGAGGGTGGCCGGCGCGGCGCGGGTGGTGAGGTCGGTCGTCTCGAGTACGTCGAGGAACGTCAGCCACAGGTCCTGCGTCGGGGCCATCGCCATCTCCTCCTCGACCCGCGGTGACAGAAGGCCGCGGACGGCGTCGGCCCCCGGGGCGGAGGAACCCGGGGGCCGATCGAGAGTGGTTACCGTACGGACGAGGTCAGTTGGAGTCGACCAGGTCGTGCGCCGGCACCTTCACGGTACGCGCGCCCGGCTTGCCGCCGAGGACGACCTTGCGCAGCGCGCTGTTGTTGTCGAGGTCCGTCTCCTTGAGACGGTTCTCGGGGTTGGCGAGCACCTGGATGTAGTAGGTGCCGTTCGCCAGGTTGGTGATGTCGAAGGACTGACCCGGCAGGTCCTGCGTGTACGTGTCGCCGGAGCCGACGTCCAGCACCTCACGGACGGAGATCGAGTTCTCCTGGCCGCACGCGGTGGACAGGTCGGTGTTCCCCGGGTGCCAGTTGGCGTTCTTCACCGTGTAGTCGACGGCGTCGGTGTTCGCCAGGCAGAACGCCTCCTTGCCGCTGCGCACGGTCTCCTTCTGGTCCGCCTTCAGCAGCCGGTAGCTGGCGAAGTCGGTGAAGTGCCAGTGCTCGTGGCCCGGCCGCGGGTCCCACTCCATGGTGCCGGTCGGGGTGTAGCCGACCTGCTTGCCCTCCGCGTCGTAGAAGTACTGGTAGGCGTCCATCAGCTCCTTGCCGGGGCTGCGGAAGCCGTCCACGACGAGCTGCGCCGGACCCGCGTTCCAGACGTTGGCGCTGAAGGCGAGGTAGTCCTTGCCCTTGACGTCCTGGCCGCCGTCGCTGATCTCGATGCCGTAGGCGGGCAGCGAACGCAGGTCGGGCTTCGGAACGTCCGGGACCAGGGCCTTGCCGGTCGGGCGCTTGGCGTTGGGCTCAACGGCGGGCGCCTTGCGTGAGCCGTCCGTACGGCCGGGGCCGTCACCGACGGGAGCCGTCGCGGTCCTCAGCGAGGCCTTCTTCAGTGCCCACGGCAGGGCGGGCGGCGCGGGGATCAGCGGGCCGTGGCCCACGTTGTACGAGGGACCGGCGCCACTCGTCGGGGCGGCGGGGGCCTCGGAGCGCGTCGCGCCGTGGCCGGCGTGCCCGGACATGCCCTTCATGTTCGCCATGTCGTGGCCGCTGTGGCCGGATGCCGCGCTCTTGCCGCGCAGCCCGGCGGCGCCCTCCTCGTCATCCCAACTGCGCTCGCGCACCGTCAGGTTGATGATCTGCGGCTTGCTGGAGATGCCGAAGAGGTCGCGGTAGCGCTTGGTCACCGACACCTTGGCCTGGTACTTGCCGGCGGCGAGCTCGACCGGTGTGGAGGAGTAGCCCGCGTACGTGTTGGACGCCCAGCCCTTCTCGACGCCCCACACCGAACCGAGGGTGAACGCGTTCTCCGGGCAGCTCTCCGGGTACTTCGACTTGGCCGGTCCGTCGGGGTCGATGCGCCCGGCGGCGTTGTTCGGGCAGTACTTCTCGGTCTTGTTGACCACGACCTCGCGGTTCGTGTCGGTGATGGTGATCTGCGCGAAGCCCGGCAGCCCCGAGAAGTCCTTGACCAACCCCGCCGGCAGGGCCTTGGTGCTGGTCTTGTCCCCGTCGTGGATGACCTGCTCCGCGACGACCGGGTCCTTGTACGACTTGCGGGTCACCTTGAGTTCGAAGGGCGCGCCCTCGGCCGTGAGGTAGGTACCGAGGTCGAGGTAGACGCCCGGGTCCTCCTTCCACGAGTCGAGCGTCAGCATCTTGGTCGCGGCGATCAGGCTGAGCTTCGGCGTGGTCTGCGCCGCCTCGCCTTCGGGCGCCGCGGCCACGACACCCGCGGTCACGGCGAGCGCCGCGGTGGCGGCCATCACCGAACGCCGGAGCCGGACGTTGTGCGTTCTGGTCATCGTTCCTCGTTTTCCGAGTATTCCGAGTTCTCCGAATGCCTGCGTGGACGGTGGACGAACAGCCGGCGCGAAGTACGGTCTCCGATCGCGGAACCGTCTCCCCTGCCAGTGAGAGGCGGGAGAGGGAGCTGTGGGTTGTCTGTGAACCGGTGGGAGCTCAATCGTTGGCCGAAAGTCGCCCTCGGGGGACGGATCCGGCCGCGCCCTACCGCAGCTGTGCCGTCAGGCTGCGCCCGTGCGTCCGGTGGGTGTCGACGTCGATCCGCGTGCCGCCGGGTACCTTGCGGACGCGGACCCCGTCGTCGGACGACACGGCGCGCAGCCAACGGCCGCGCACGGTGACCGAGACCGTCTTCCGCCGCATCGTCGGGTCGCAGACCGAGATCGAGACCGTGCCGTCGTTCGACGTCCGCAGGAGCACCGACGCGGCGCCGTCGATCGACAGACGGTCGGCGCGGTGGGTGCCGGGCGTGAAGGTGTTGACGGCGAGGAGGGACAGTCCGCGGTGTTCGACGGCCTGGACGCGGGTGGTGTTGGCGACGACCGACAGGG
Organism: Streptomyces sp. S4.7; assembly: GCF_010384365.1. Lineage (NCBI taxonomy): Bacteria > Bacillati > Actinomycetota > Actinomycetes > Kitasatosporales > Streptomycetaceae > Streptomyces > Streptomyces sp. S4.7. The sequence goes on from NZ_CP048397.1 coordinate 4,293,132, forward strand.
GCCCGCGCCCCGCGCCGTTCCCGTGCTCGCGCCCTCCGTCGTGCCGCCCTCCGTCGTGCCCGTGCCCGGCGCGGTACGCCTTCAACTGCCGTTCCGTGGCGTTCGGTACGAGCGCGTGCGCCATCGACAGCCGCCGCGCACCGTCCGGTTGGTCGACGGACAGGGAGAACACCCGCTTGGTGACCGGGGTGTCGGGGTTGGACGTACGCACGACCCGTCGGCTCCTGGTGACCGTGTCGAGCGTGACCGTCGGACGGCTGTCGCCGCCCCCGTCCAGGAACACGTACCCGACCGAGATCCCCTGTCCGGCGTCGGCGTAACGCAGCCAGGCCACCGGGCCCGGCGCCGTACCACCGCCCCCCGGCCACGCCGCACCGTCGCGCAGCCGCCCCGTCACCGTGACGGCGTCCGAGGCCGCGGCGATCCTGCTGTCGAGCGTGGTCGTCACCGCGCGGCCCGCCGCGTCACCGACCCCGGCCGCCAGGACGACGATCTCGTCGTCGAGCATGAACCACGACTTGGTGGCGGTGGCGTTGCGGTGGACGACGAAGTCGTCGGGCAGCTCGCCGGCCTGCTTCGCGGCGTACGCGACGTCGTCGCCCAGCACGAGGCCGACCGCGCCGTACGCGCCGAGGCGGGCGCCCCCGGACACGGTGTTGGTGCCGCGCGGGAAGTAGACGTACGTGTTCTGCGACTCGGAGGACGAGGTGAAGCCGCGCTCCGGGTTGTCGTACCAGGCGGTGCCGTACAGCTCGGGGATCGTCCGCCGGGTCTCCACGGGCGCGGTGACGCCGGCCAGCCGGTACGGCGACACGGTCGTGTAGTAGTCGATGCCGAAGGACCGGGTCTGGTCCTGGCCCGCGAGGTACAGATAGTGCGCGCCGTCGCCCTGGAACCACGGCATCAGGTTCTCGCCGCTCATGTACTCGTACTTGCTGATCCGGTCCGAGCTGCGGGCCAGCGCGAACGCGTAACCGGGGCGCCGGTGCACGGTCTTGTCCATGGCGTTGAACGCGGTGTGGCTCTCGGCGTCGCCTAGGTCCGCGGCCGGGACGGACGTGTCGGCGAGGATGTCGGCGTAGCGCGCGACGCTGACAGGTGAGACGAAGACGGCCGGGTCGAGCGCGGCCTTCGACGTCTGGCGGACGAACTTCACGTACCCCTGGAGGGCGGTGGCGTCGGCCCCGGTGGAGTGTCCCGAGAGGTCGACGACGGCCTCGACGACCACGGCGACGTCCGTGTAACCGGTCGCCGTCCGCGACACCCCGCGGCCCTTGACGATCTCCATCATCCAGCCCTCGAAGATGAGCGGGGCGAAGCCGTCGGCCACCCAGCCGCGCACCACGGCCACCAGATCGGCGGTGCCGGTGCCGGTGTCGCTGTCGTTTTCGGTACCGGCGTCGGCGTCGGTACCGAGGTAATCGGTGCCTTCGAGGATTTTGACGGTCTGCACGGCGCGGGTGAGCAGGACCTTGCCGTACGAGCCGGTGTAGGCGACGGAGTCGTGCTGGATGAAGGAGCCGTCCGCGTAGAAGCCGTCGGTGACGCCGTGTCGGGGGCGGTACGGATCGACCGTCGCGTACACCGTCAGCTGGTCGGCGACCGCCTTGACCACGCGCGCGTCGTCGCCGGTCACCGCGCCCTGGAGGATCCGGTTGGTGGTGATGTCGGCGAGGTTGGCGCCGGTGTGGAAGCGTGAGTCGAGGTCGACGTCACCGTCCTTGCCGTTGCGCAGATAGGCGTCCATCGAGGAGACGTAAGTGGTGGTCAGATCCGGCCTGTACGCGGCGAGTTCGTCCTTCAACAGGACGAGGATCCTGCTGACGCTCGCGGAGATGCCGATCTCCCAGTTGAACCAGTTGCCGTAGTAACCCTTCGACTGGTCGCCGTAGTACGTGTCGTGGAGCAGTACCAGGCCGTCGATGACGCGTCGTTGGACGCTCGTGTCCTCCCGGAGGTCCGAGGCAGCGGGGCCGGGTGTGCGGGTGGCGAGGGCGATCTCGTACAGGTACTGGTACGAGGTGTTGAGGTTCGCGTCGCTGGTGCCGAGCGCGACGCCCTTGAAGAGTTCCCCGGGTCCGGCGCCGTCCAGTGCGGTGAGGCGGGTGCGCGCCGTCGAGTCGATGGCGGCGAGCTTGGCGGCCACCTCGGGGCGGGCGTTGGACTCGGCCGTGCCGGCGAAGATCGCGACGGTGTTGGCGAGGAGCGCGGCGTGGTTGGCGCCGGGGTCGGCGGCGCTCGTGGCCGTCGTGGCGGCCGGCCGCCCGGCGGCTCGCGCCCGCAGGGGCGCGGCGACCGCGAGCAGGGTGGACGCGGGCAACATCGTCAACAGGGTGCGGCGCGAGAGCTGCAAGGGAATGCTCCAAACTCGGCCAGAAAGCGCTTGCCGTATCCAAACAACCGGGGTTGGGCCTGTCAATGAATCGGCGCGCCCGCCTCTCCGGTTGAGGTGGACGGGTGGCGGCCGGGAGGGGGAAAGGGCAGGTCGGAGGCGTGTCGACGGTTCGTTGCCGGATCACTATACACGGTATGTATACGCAGTGTGTAGAGTGTTCGCCATGTCAATCGGACACACCCTCCTCGGGCTTCTCGAATCAGGCCCTCAGCACGGCTACAACCTGAAGCGCGCCTTCGACGACTCCTTCGGCCACGATCGCCCCCTGCACTACGGGCAGGTCTACTCGACCATGTCCCGGCTGCTGAAGAACGGGCTCGTCGAGGTCGACGGGGTGGAGGCCGGCGGGGGCCCCGAGCGGAAGCGGTACGCGATCACCGAGGCCGGCATCACCGACGTCGAGCACTGGCTCGCGCAGCCGGAGAAGCCGGAGCCGTATCTCCAGTCGACCCTCTACACGAAGGTCGTCATCTCGCTGCTCACCGGCCGCAGCGCCGCCGACCTGCTCGACACGCAGCGGGCCGAGCATCTGCGGCTGATGCGCGTCCTGACCGAGCGCAAGCGGCACGGCGACCTCTCCGACCAGCTCATCTGCGACCACGCGCTGTTCCATCTGGAGGCGGATCTGCGCTGGCTGGAACTGACGGCCGGGCGCCTGGACAGGCTCGCCGATGAGGTACGCCGATGAGCGCCGCGTCCTCGTCGTCGTCCCCCTCCTCGTCCCCGTCCGGGTCCTCGCCGGTCTCCGAGCCGGCATCGGCATCGGCCTCGGTATCGGCATCGGCCTCGGCCTCGGCATCGGCCTCGGTATCGGCGTCGGCCGCGTCCCGAGCCCCCGGCATCCCGGCGGCCCCCGAAGGCTCGCTGCTCACCGCGACGGTCAGGGCGTCGATCAAGGTCGATCCGCGGGTGCCCGACGCGGCGGAGTACGTACGCACAACGGCGGCGCACATCGATCCGACGCTGCGGATCAACGCGCTCAAGGACCTGGAGCGCGACAAGCAGTACGGGAGCGTCCAGACCGGGCTGCTCGTGGGCGGCACCCTCACGATGATGCTGATCGCGGCGAGCCTGCTGGTCTCCCAGATCGAGCAACTGCGCGAGCGCAAGCGGATGTTGTCGGTCCTGGTGGCCTTCGGTGCGCGGCGCCGGACGCTCGCCTGGTCGGTGCTGTGGCAGACGGCCGTACCGGTCGTGCTGGGCACCGGGCTCGCGATCGCCGGCGGTCTCGTCCTGGGGGACTTCATGCTGGGGATCATCGGGAAGTCGATCGACGACTGGTGGGTCTTCGTCCCGTACGCGGCGGTCGGAGCCGCGGTGATCATGCTGGTGACGGTGGCGAGCATGCCGCCGCTGTGGCGGATGATGCGGCCGGACGGCCTGCGTACGGAGTAATTCGGTCGACACCCCGACGGCCGGTTCGGCAGGCTCCGTTCATGGACGCTCATTTCTGGCCCCTGTACGGACTCCGGATCACGACCCCGCGCCTTGAACTGCGGCTTCCGGATCTGGCGAGCCTGTCCGAACTGGCGGCCGTCGCCGCCGCCGGGGTGCACGACGAGGACCGGATGCCGTTCTCCGTCCCGTGGACGGACGCGAGCCCCGAGGAACGCGGGCGGGCGACCTTCCAGCATCTGCTCGGCACGGTGGCCGCCTGGACCGCGCGGGAGTGGACGCTGAGCCTGGCCGTCAGCTGCGAGGGGACGGTCGTCGGGCGCCAGGACCTGGGCGCGACGGACTTCGCGGTGACGGGCGAGGCGCACACCGGCTCGTGGCTGGGGCAGGAGTACCAAGGGCGCGGCATCGGTACGGAGATGCGGGCGGCGGCGCTGCACCTGGCGTTCGAGGGCCTGGGGGCGCGGTATCTGACGTCGGCGGCGATGTCCGACAACGCGCGGTCGCTGCGCGTCTCGGAGAAGCTCGGCTACCGCCCGGACGGGCTGGAGACGGTGGCGGTACGGGGTGCGGCCCGTACTCAGGCGCGGCTGCGCCTGGACCGCGCGGGCTGGGAGGCGAACCGTACCGTCCCGGTCGAACTGCACGGTCTGGAGCCGTCGTTGGCGCTCTTCGGGGTCTGATGCCCCCGGTCCCGCCGGGGGCGAGAACCGGCCGTACCCGCGAGCCCGGCATCTGCCCAGCCGCTCCCTCGAAGCCTCACCAAATATTCATGAACGGCCTAATCCGCCTGCTTCCGGGTCGAGTGCGTACAACGCGGCAGCCCGATACCTCCTTGACACACCTATTGGTCTGAGCCAACATCCCGATTGGCCTGTACCAAGTTCAAGGGCGGTTCGCTGAGCCGGCCGAGCGATGCGCCTTCGGAGGACCCGCATGGAGCCGAGCAGCCGTCACGACCGACTGACGCGTCTCGCCGAGACCACGCTCCAACCCGGATTCGTGGGCACGACCGTGCCCGACTGGGTCCGTCGCGGGATCGCGGGCGGCGGTCTCACCTCGGTCGTGCTGTTCGGCCGGAACATCGTCGACCCCGAACAGGTCGCGCGCCTCACCGCCGACCTGCGCGCGGAGAACCGCGACCTCATCATCGCCATCGACGAGGAGGCCGGCGACGTCACCCGGCTCGAAGCCTGGACCGGCGCCTCCCGTCCCGGCAATCTCGCGCTCGGCGCCGTGGACGACGTGGATCTGACGGAGTCCGTCGCCCGTGACATCGGGCGCGAACTCCACGCCGCCGGCATCTCCCTCAACTACGCACCCAGCGCCGACGTCAACTCCAACCCCCTCAACCCGGTCATCGGCGCCCGCTCCTTCGGCGCCCGTACGGATGTCGTCTCCCGGCACACGGCTGCGTGGGTCCGCGGACTCCAGTCGGCCGGCGTCGCCGCCTGCGCCAAGCACTTCCCCGGCCACGGGGACACCTCGGTCGACTCCCACCACGGTCTGCCGCAGGTCTCGGCGAGCGCCGAGGAGATCGCCGCCACCGCGCTGCCGCCGTTCGTCGCCGCCATGGAGGCGGGCGTACGCGTGGTGATGACGGCGCATCTGCTCGCGCCCGCGTACGACCCCGAACTGCCGGCCACGCTGAGCCCTCGCATCCTTGTGGACCTGCTCCGCGGCGAACTGGGCTTCGACGGCCTGGTGGTGACGGACGGCATCGAGATGAGCGCGGTCACCGCCCGCTACGGCATCGACGGGGCCACCGTACGGGCCGTCAAGGGCGGCGCCGACGCGGTGTGCGTCGGCGGCGAGCACGCCGGGGAGGCGACCTTCGACCAGCTCACCGGCGCCCTCGTCCAGGCCGTGCTGGACGGCACGCTGCCCGAGGCGCGGATCAGTGAAGCGGCGGCGCGGGTGGCCGAGTTCGCGGCCTGGTCGGGCAGCCGTACGCGCGCCGTGGCCACCGACGACGCGGCGTCCGACATCGGCCTCGTCGCCGCCCGGCGCGCGCTGCGCGTGCTGACGGGACAGAGCGGGATGGGCGGGCAGGGCGGCCGGGGCGAGCACGATGGACAGGACCGGGGCCCGGTGCTGCCGCTCGTCGGCGCGCCCCATGTGGTGGAGCTGTCGCCGACGATGAACCTGGCCGTCGACGGACAGACCCCGTGGGGCGTGGCGGCTCCGCTGAGCGATCTGCTGCCGGGCACCACCTCCGTACGGCTGACGGAGGCCGACCTGCGGGAGTCCGGCGACCTGCTGGACCGCAAGGGCCTCGACCCGGCCGCCGAGCGTTCGCTCGTCGTCGTGGTGCGTGACGCGGCGCGGCACGGCTGGATGTCGGCGGCGATGGCGCGGCTGCTCGGGAGCCGGCCCGACGCGGTGGTCGTGGAGATGGGCGTCCCGAACGGTGCGGCGCCCGGCGCCGTCCACCTGGTCACCCACGGCGCGACGCGCGTCTCCGGAGTGGCGGCGGCCGAGTTCCTGGCGGGGCGCCGCTGACTCCGGGAGGAGGAGCGGGCGTTGAGGACCCCGGAAGACCCCTGGGTCTTCCGTTGTCCCCAACGCCCTTGCCGCAGTGAAGAGTTGAGGCGGTGTCACATGTGCGCGAACCGCCCCGGCCGAGTAGACCTACTCGGCTGTCACCCGGTCGGCGCCGTCACTCGGCCGCCGCCGTCACCCGGCCGTGTCCGCGCCGACGTTGTCGTACGGCTGCGTGATCACTTCGAGGTAGTGACCCGACGGATCGAGGAAATACACGCCCCGGCCGCCGTGGTTGTGGTTGATCCGGCCCGGGAGCCTGCCGTGCGGATCGCCGAAGAAATCGACTCCCGCATCCTTGATGCGCCCGAAGATTCCGTCGAAATCGTCCTCGGGCACGAGGAACGCGTAATGCTGCGGGGCGATGGACTTCTCATCGACGGTCGCGAAGTCCAGAGTGACGCCGTTCGCGGTGTCCACCGGAATGAAGGGGCCCCATTCGGTGCCGATCTCCAGATCCAGGATGTTCGCCAGGAATTCGGCGGAAGCCCGGTTGTCACGGGCGTGCACGATCGTGTGATTCAACTGTACTGATGACACGGTGGAATGCCTCCAGAGGCATCTCACGGGAACCTCCACGCCTCACCCGGCCGGTGACCGACGCGCGATGCCCACCGGGGATCGTAGATGCTCGGCGAGCGCGGATCCAACGTTTTGCCGCCGCGCCGGATCCCCTCGGCCCCCTGGGGGCACCTGTACGGCTCCCGCCTCACTTGGCGTCCGAGTACCGCTCCACCGTGGCCGTCGTGAACGGGAACCGCACCGGCGTACGCCCGAAAGCGATGCGGCCCGCCAGCTCACCGGCCTCACGGATCGCCACCGCCACGTCCGCCGCCTCCTCCCGGGGACAGTGCACGATCACCTCGTCGTGCTGGAAGAAGACCAGCTCCGCCCGCATCCCGGCGGTCGCGCTCCGCAGCGCCGCCAGCATCAGCAGCGCCCAGTCGGCCGCGCTGCCCTGCACCACGAAGTTTCGCGTGAAGCGGCCACGCGCGCGTGCGTTCGTCGACGCGTACCCCGGCGTGAACTCACCGTCGCCGGGCGCCGCCTCGTCGGACTCCTGCGGGATGCCCGCCTCGCCGCCGTCCTCCGAACCGGCGGCCGGCGGACTCGTCCGGCCCAGCCATGTCCGTACGAGCCGCCCCTCCTCTCCCGCCCGCGCCGCGTCGTCGACATACGCGACGGCCTGCGGGAACCGTCTTCGCAGGGCGGCCAGATTCTTCAGGCCGTCGCCCGACGTCTGGCCGTAGATCGCGCCCAGCAGCGCGAGCTTCGCCTGCGCGCGGTCGCCGGAGAACGCGCGGTCCGACAGCACCTTGTACAGATCGTCGTCATGCCCGGCGACCTCCATCAGCCCCCGGTCGCGCGAGATCGCGGCGAGGACGCGCGGCTCCATCTGGTCGGCGTCCGCCACGACCAGCCGCCAGCCCTCGTCGGCGACGACCGCTCCCCGTATCACGCGCGGGATCTGCAGCGCGCCGCCGCCGTTGGTCGTCCAGCGGCCGGAGACCGTGCCGCCCGGCAGGTACTCCGGGCGGAAGCGGCCGTCCCGCACCCAGTCCTGGAGCCAGCTCCAGCCGTGCGCCGTCCAGATGCGGTACAGCTTCTTGTACTCGATCAGCGGAGCCACCGCCGGGTGGTCGATCTCCTCCAGCTCCCACCGCCGCGTCGACCTCACCTGGAACCCGGCCCGCGTGAACGCCTTCACCACGTCCGCCGGCAGATCGGGCCGCACGCGCCGTCCGAACGCCTCCGAGACCCGGTCGGCCAGCTCCGCCAGGCGTCGCGGCTCGCCCCCGCCCGCGTACCGCTCGCCCAGCAGCTCGTCCAGCAGGGCCCGGTGCACATCCGCCCGCCACGGCAGGCCCGCCGCGTGCATCTCGGCGGCCACCAGCGTCCCCGCCGACTCCGACGCCGTCAGCAGCCGCATCCGGTCAGGCTCCTGCGCCGCGTCATGTCTGCGCTGCTGCTCCGCGTACACCTCCAGCAGGCCCTCGAACGGCACGTCCGCGCCGGCCTGCGGCTCGAAGAGCGAGGACTGCGAACCGGGCTCGGCGGCGCGCGGCGGCGGATCGGGCGGTACGGGCCCCCGCCGCAGCCGCGCCCAGGCGGCGGCGGCCGACCGGGGCTCCCCGAGCCGCCCCTCATGGCCGAGCAGCAGCAGCTCCGCCGCCTCGATGTCGTAACACCGCTCGACCCGGACCCCGGCCGCCAGCAGCCGGGGCGCCAGCTCGGCGGTGGAGCGCCAGACCCACCGCGTGACCTCGGGCAGCCGCGCCCTGACCGCCTCGACGAGATCGGGCTCGCGCAGCACCGCACCGGCTGGGCGCGCGTCCGCGCCCAGCGGCACGAGCCAGGCGCCACCGCCGTCCGCCGGGGCCAGAGCCCACCGTCCGATCATGCGTCCGAGTCTGGCAGCAGGGTCTGACAACGGGACGGAAGCGGAACCGACCCGGGCGCAACATTCGAGAGGTGGACGCCGCCGCGCGCGGCGAACATCGAGATGACGGACGGGCTCGCATCTACGGAGGCTGACGTGCAGGCGATCGTTTTCGAGGAGTACGGGGGTCCTGGGGTGCTTCAGCTCAAGGACATCGAGCAGCCGCGACCGGGGCCCGGCCAGATCGCAAGGGCGCGCTGCCGGACTCGATCACCCTGCGCAGCGGCACGACGGACCGTGTCATCACGATCGCCGACCCGACGGCCGCCGAGCACGGGGTGCCGTTCTCCTCTGGCGGCTCGACCCCCGAGGAGAGCCGCGCGGGCCTCACCGAACAGGCCCGGCCGGCCGCGGACGGCACGCTGCGCGTCCTGGTGGCGCAGACCTACCCTCTGGCCGCGGCGGTCCAGGCCCAGTCGGCGAGCGAGTCGGGCCACACACGCGGAAAATTGATCATCAAGCCCTGACCCGCCCCCAGCGGTCGTGTCCAGCCCGTCCGGCCTCTGAGGACGAACCGGCCGCCCGCCGGACCGGGTGCGTCCCGGCTCCCGCCCGCCGGACCGGGTGAACCCCGCCTCCGCCGACAGCACCCGGCGGACCTCGGCCCCGCTCACCCCAGCTTGCGAATCACCCGCGCCGGATTGCCGACCGCCAGAACCCCCGCCGGCAGATCCTTCGTGACCACGGACCCCGCGCCCACCACCGTGTTCTCGCCGATCGTCACCCCGGGACAGACGATCACTCCGCCGCCGAGCCAGACGTTGTCGCCGATGGTCACGGGTGACGCCCGCTCCCAGCCCGCCCGGCGGCGCCCGGTGTCCAGTTCATGGGTCGGCGTGAGCAGTTGGACGTTCGGGCCGATCTGGACGTCGGAGCCCACGGTGATCGGCGCGGGGTCGAGGAAGACCGCGCCGAAGTTGATGAACGTGCGCGCACCGATGCTGATGTAGGTGCCGAAGTCGCAGTTGAACGGCGGCCGGATCCGCACGCCCTCACCCACCGAGCCCAGCAGCTCCCCCAGGATCCATCCGCGGCCGTCCGCGTCGGGCATCCCCTCCCCGCCCGTCCCGTTGTACGCGGCGCACAGGCCGGCCCGCCGCCGGGACGCCTCCTCCAGCTCCTCGTCGTCCGGCAGATACCACTCGCCGGCCAGCATCAGCCGCTTGTTCTCGCCCATGTGGGTCCGTGTCCTCTCGTCGGGGTTCCACCACGCTAGGTCGGTATGCCGGATCGCGTGGCCGGACCTCGGATCCTGTGGACAGACGGGAGACCATGCAGGTCGAGCAGTAGTTCTATATGCACACCCTGTGGATAACCCGCGTTCTGGGACCATGGACGGCGGTCCGTCGTCACGACGGCCGGGGCGGGACGATCAAGAGGTAAGGGGAGACGGTTCCATGCCGACTGCGCCAGGCACGGTCGACGGCGCGTTCGCCGCCGCGCTCTACGCCGACCCGGCCGCGGACGGCGGCAGAGGGCTGGACACCGGTGCCTCACTGCTGGCCGCCGACCCGGCGGCCGACCCGGACCTGCGCGGACGGGGCGAACAGTTCCTGCGCCGGGCCTGGGAGCGTGGCTGGCAGCCCGCCGACGTCGTACGGCTCGTCCGCCGCGACCTCGACGAGACGCACACCCGGCTGGTCGCCGAACTGATCACGGCCGAGGCCGTCCGGTACGAACGGGTGGCCCCGCGCTGGAGCGCCCAGCTCACCGAGATCGCGGCGGACCTCGAAGCCGATCGCAGGGCCGGGGCGGTTCCCCGGTCCGCCGACCGCTTCTCGTACGCGACCACCGCGCTGGAGCTCTACCGGCTGCTCGTCAGGCTGCCCGCGGTCGAACCCGTGGGACCCGTGCCCGGCACGCCCGTCCATCTCCCGGCGGCCGACGGCGAACCGCGCATGCTCACCCGGATCCGCGCCCTGCTCGCCAAGGCCGAGGGCACCGACTTCCCCGAGGAGGCCGAGGCGCTGAGTGCCAAGGCCCAGGAGCTCATGGCCCGGTACAGCATCGACGAGGCCCTCCTCGCCGACCGGGCCCACCGGGGCGACCTGCCGGCCGCCTGCCGGATCGGGGTGGACGCGCCGTACGAGACGGCGAAGGCGATTCTGCTCGACGCCGTCGCGTCCGCCAACCGCTGTCAGTCGGTGTGGAACAGCGGTTTCGGCTTCTCCACCGTGGTCGGTTTTGAGCCGGATCTTCAGGTGGTGGAGCTGCTGTACACATCGCTGCTCGTCCAGGGGACCGCGGCGATGACCCGCGCGGAGGCCGCTCAGCGGGCGTCGGGCCGCAGGCGGACGAAGACCTTCCGGCAGTCGTTCCTCATGGCCTACGCCCACCGGATCGGCGAACGGCTCGCTGCCGCGGCGGAGCAGGTGACCGCCGACGCGGCCGGCGCGGAGGCGGCCGGTGACGGCGGAGCCACGCGAACGCCCGACGGGGGAGGGCGATTGCTGCCCGTTCTGGCCGCACGGGACCTGGCCGTCGCCGACCGCGCGGAGCGGATGTTCCCCGAGACGGTGCGCACGAGGGTGCGTGGTGTGAGTGACGGCGAGGGATGGGTACACGGCACGGCGGCGGCGGACCGGGCCCGCGTGCCCGGTGACGGGCGGACCGGCGGCCGTGGGAACGGCGGAGCCGACCCGCACCGCCGACTGCGCCCCGGAGCCTGACCGCGTCGCCGTCAACCGCCGGTGCCCTATGAAGAGGGCGCCGGATTCAGCTGAGTCCGGCGCCCTCTTTATGAGGAGAAAGCGGTCTCCATCAGGGCGCCGGAATGTCCGTCGGCAGCCCCCCGGGCAGCTTGCCCGGTTCGGTCTTGGCGAGGCTGTCCTTCGCGCCGCCCTCCCACGAAAGCACCAGTGTCTTCCCGTCGTTGGAGTCGATCGACCCCATCGTGCGCTCGGTGTTCCCGTCGGCGCACTTGAGCGACAGCATCGGCTCGCCGCCCATCTCCTCGACATCGCCCTGGCAGATGTGCTCGTCGGCGATGAGCGCGGCCTTGCCCTCTTTGACGGACAGCGCGACGGCCTTGCCCTCCGTCGTCCCGGCCCAGGTGCCTTCCAGGCTGTCGGCCGAGGCCTCGTCGGCGGGAGCGGATTCGCCGCCGCCGGCGTCGGGTCCGCCCGGGGCGGACGTGCCGGCTCCCTTGTCCTTGGCGGAGTCACCGCTGTCACCGCCGCCACAGCCGGTGAGAGTGAGTGCGGCGACGGCTCCGGCCGCGACGACGCTGGTTCGTACGATCTTGCGCATGGCAAAGTCCCCCTTCGGTTCCAAGACCGCGCCAAGCTACCAGGACGCCCTTCGCCGACCCCGCCGTCGAGTTCCGGACGAGTACCTGAACACATGGCACCGAAAGGGCTTTCCGTGCGTCTCATTGAATGGGGTGTTCTGCGCGTGAGTCTGTAGTCAAGGGAACACCCCCCGTGCACGTGCATCTGCTCATGCATTGGCATGTGAACACAGCTATGATCCGAGCTAGTTGACACCTGCACCTTGCAACTCGGGGAGCGTCCTGTGCACCACGCGTACAACGGCATGGCGGCCACCGAGCTTCACGGAGTGGTCTGGCAGAAGAGCCGGCACAGCAATTCGCAGGGTTCCTGCGTGGAGTTCGCCAAACTGCCCGGCGGGGGTGTGGCGGTACGGAATTCACGCCACCCCGAAGGACCCGCCCTCGTGTACACCCGGGCCGAGATCGTGGCCATGCTGGCGGGTGTGAAGGACGGGGAATTCGATCATCTGACGGCCTGAGACCCGGGCCCTGTTTTTCTGATCAGCCCCTGGCTCCCAAGGGCTCGGAGGTCCGCTCCAGGGTCGCCGGGGCCCCCGGAGTGGCCGGACCGCCCGTCGTCATTCGGCCCGGAGCCGGAACAGCGCCCAGACCACCTTGCCGTGCAGCGACCCCGCGAGCGGATGCCAGCCCCACGTATCGCTGAACGAGTCCACGAGGAACAGCCCTCTGCCGGACTCCGCGGCGAAGTCCTCGTCCGACTCGCGGGCCGTGGGGCCCGCGTGACTGGGATCGCGCACCGCGCACACCAGCCGGGTCGTCCAGCGCATCAGATGCAGCCGTACGGGCGGTTCCTGGGGCTCGCGCGGCGTGTCAGAGGGGAGGGCGTGCCGCAGCGCGTTGGTGACGAGTTCGGAGACCACCAGCGCGACATCGTCGAACCGGTCGTCAAGTTCCCACTGACAGAGTGTCGTACGGGTGAACTGTCGTGCCCCGCGCACCGCCTCGTAGCGGGCGGGCAGAGCGCACGAAGCGGAGCTGGAGACGGCTGCGGGATCGATCGGCGGAAGCCCCTGCCTTAACGGCTCGAGCACGGTCGATCCATTCGTCCCCATGCGAGGCACTCCCCGGGATTCGCGGCCGTAGCGATACTGCGGTGGTACAGCGTCACAACACGTCAAACACGAACGAGCACGCAGGTGCGGCGAGGCCCATGGTTCCCAATGCGCAGGGCAGATGCAAGGGCAGATGCACGTGCACGCGCCCGACTTGGCCCAAGATGTGAGCTTCCGCAATATTTCTCCTGTCGACCACTTTCCCGCTCCTTCCCAAAGGCTTCCCATTTCTGTAATCGAATGAGTACGGGCTGATGCGTTTGATGGCACAATCCGGCTCTCAGGGTTCGGGGGTACTCCGAGGGCGTCGAGGGAAAAATAGTGGGAGATGGACCGTAATGGGGAGGGTTGGAGACGTGACCGCAGTCGAACCGGGCGGATCCGTGGTGCGGCGCATACTGCTGGGCTCGCAGTTGAGACGACTGCGCGAGTCGCGCGGCATCACGCGTGAGGCGGCCGGTTACTCGATCCGCGCGTCCGAGTCCAAGATCAGTCGTATGGAGTTGGGGCGGGTGAGTTTCAAGTCCAGGGACATCGAGGACCTGTTGACGCTCTACGGAGTCGCCGACGAGATGGAGAGAGGGTCCCTGATCGGCCTCGCCCGCGAGGCCAACGTCGCCGGCTGGTGGCAGAGCTTCGGTGACGTACTCCCCGGCTGGTTTCAGACATACATCGGACTCGAAGGCGCCGCCTCGCTGATCCGTATCTACGAAGTCCAGTTCGTGCACGGCCTGTTGCAGACCGAGGCGTACGCGCACGCCGTGGTCAGGCGCGGCATGCCCAACGCCCCCCAGGACGAGATCGACCGCCGCGTCGCACTGCGCCAGGAGCGCCAGAAGGTGCTCGTCTCCGAGCGCGCCCCGCGATTCCACGCGGTGCTGGACGAGGCGGCGCTGCGCAGACCGTACGGCGACCGGGCCGTGATGCGCGGTCAGCTGGCGCATCTCATCGAGGTCTCCGAGCACCCGACGGTCACGCTCCAGGTGATGCCCTTCAGCTTCGGCGGGCACGCGGGCGAGAGCGGCGCCTTCACGATGCTGCGCTTCCCCGAGTCCGATCTCTCCGACCTCGTCTACCTGGAACAGCTCACCAGCGCGCTGTATCTGGACAAGCGGGAGGAAGTCACCCAGTACGAACGGGTGATGACGCGACTGCACGAGGACAGCCTCGGGCCGGCCGAGAGCCGTGACCTGCTGCGGGGTCTGCTGCAGCTCTCCTGAACGACCGTGACCGGTCCGATGCCTTGCGATTGCCGGGATCGGACGTTCTCGAAGCCCCTTAACTCTGACTCCGCGTAAGTATGATGACGTGACATCAGTCTCCTGTTCTGAGGTTAGGGATCACATGTCCTTCTTCGCCGAACTCGACCAGCAGTACATCGACGGCGAGTGGCGGCCCGGCAGTGGCTCGTGGGACATCATCGATTTCAACCCCTACGACGGTGAGAAACTGGCGTCGATCGCGGTGGCCACGGCGGACGAGGTGGACCAGGCCTACCAGGCCGCCGAGCGCGCACAGGTGCCGTGGGCAAACACCAACCCGTACACCAGGCGAGGCGTCTTCGAGCGTGCCCTGCGCATCGTCGAGGACCGCGAGGACGAGATCACCGAGGCGATCATCGCCGAACTGGGCGGTACGCGCCTGAAGGCGGCGTTCGAGCTGCGACTCGCCAAGGAGCTCCTGCGCGAGGCCGTACAGCTCACGCTGCGCCCCGAGGGCCGCATCCTCCCCTCGCCCGTGGACGGCACGGAGAACCGCGTCCAGCGCGCTCCCGTCGGTGTCATCGGGGTGATCAGCCCCTTCAACTTCCCCTTCCTGCTGTCGCTCAAGTCGGTCGCCCCGGCGCTGGCGCTCGGCAACGCCGTCGTACTGAAGCCGCATCAGAACACGCCGATCTGCGGTGGATCCCTGGTGGCCAAGGTGTTCGAGGACGCGGGCCTGCCCGCCGGGCTGCTGAACGTCGTCATCACCGACATCGCCGAGATCGACGACGCGCTGATCGAGCACCCGGTGCCGAAGGTCATCTCCTTCAGCGGCTCCGACCGGGTGGGCCGGCACGTCGCCGTCGTCTGCGCGAAGAACTTCAAGCGCTCCGTGCTCGACCTCGGCGGGAACAGCGCGCTGATCGTCCTCGCGGACGCCGATGTCGACTACGCGGTCGAGGCGGCGGTCTTCAGCCGGTACGCGTACCAGGGCCCGGTCTGCATGGCGGCGAACCGCATCCTGCTGGCCCGCTCGGTCGAGAAGGAGTTCACCGAGAAGTTCGTCGCGAAGGTCAGGACGCTGACCGTCGGTGACCCGGCCGATCCGACGACGGTCATAGGCCCGCTCATCAGCTCCCAGCAGGCCGACGCCGTCGGCGCGCTGGTCGACGAGACCATCGAGGCCGGCGCGACGGCGCTGGTGCGCGGCACCGTCGACGGCAACCTCGTCTCCCCGACCGTGCTGACCGGCCTGGCCGCCGACTCACCCGTCCTGACCCAGGAGATACTCGGCCCGGTCGCGATCCTGCTGCCGTTCGACGGCGTGGACGAGGCGGTCAGGATCGCCAACGACACGCGGTGCGGGCTCAGCGGCGCCATACACACCGGCGACGTCGAGCGGGGCGTGCGGGTGGCCAGGCGGATCAACACCGGCATGATCCACATCAACGACGGCACGGGGCACACCGAGCCGATCGTGCCGTTCGGCGGTGAGAAGCACTCCGGGGCCGAGTGGCTGAACGCCGAGTCGATGGTCGACGCCTTCACGACCCAGAAGTGGATCTCGGTTCAGTACGGGCGCTCACGGTTCCCGTTCTGATCCGGCGGTGGGGTCGCGGTCACCGGACCCATTCCTGGTCCCGTTCCTCGTCCTGGAGTGACTCCAGGAGCTCGGCGGCCCGCTCCGCGTCGTCGATGACCTCCGTGCGCTCCGCGGCCGTCAGCTCGACGGCGGCGGCCCTGCCGAGGAAGCCGCGTGCCTCCTCGGTCTCGTTCAGGCGCCGGGCGACATCGCCCCGCAGCACCAGCAGCCGGTAGAGCTGTACGGCGGTCGGCGGGGCGCCCTCCTTGATGTCGCCTTCGTCGCCTTCGCCCGCTTCGGGGGTGTCCCGGAGGGCACGGTCGAGGATCTTCACGGCGGCTCCCAGGTCCTGCTTCGAGTCGGCGAATGCCACCGCCAGGTGCAGGGCGCGCGCGTACGGCTCCTTCGGGGCGGGCTGATGGTGCCCGTCGCTCTCCGCGTCGTTCGGCTGGCCGATCCGGACGGTGTTGCCGCCCGGGTCCGTCATGAGGAACTGCCGCACGCCGTACGACATGTCCTTCACCGGCCCGATCCGGGGCAGCCCACGGGTCGGGACCCTCCCGTACGCCGATTTGAGCCCCGCGCGGAAGGCGCTGTGCAGCCCGTCGACGTCGTCGGTCAGCACATAGCAGCCGCTGAACGACTCGGTGGGGTCGTATTTCTTCATACCGAAGAACTGCAGCTCCACATCGCCGCGCTCGACCACCGCGTACGCGTAGGGACTCTTCTGTATGAAGGTGACCTCGAAGCCGAGTGCCGAGTAGAAGTCGACTACCGGTTGGATGGTCCGGCAGGGGAGGAGCGGGATGGTCTTCTCTGTCATGTCGAGTAGTCTAGTCAAAGTTGAATAGAAGGGTACGGCGATGTCAGCGATCCGGCTGCTGGTGCTCGGCGCGGTGCGTCAGCACGGCCGCGCGCACGGCTATCAGATCCGCAACGACCTGGAATTCTGGGGTGCGCACGAGTGGTCGAACGCCAAGCCGGGCTCGATCTACCACGCGCTGAAGCAGATGGCGAAGCAGGGTGAGCTGCTGGCGCACGAGGTCGCGCCGAGCACGGCCGGCGGCCCGCCTCGTACGGAGTACGAACTCACGGAGGCCGGCGCCGCGGAGTACTTCCGGCTGCTGCGCGAGTCCCTGGTCGAGTACGACCAGAAGATGGACGTGCTGTCGGCCGGTATCGGCTTCATCGTCGATCTGCCGCGCGCCGAGGCCGTCGAGCTGCTGAAGGAGCGTGTGCGGGCGATCGAGGACTGGCGGGCGTCGGTGACCGAGCACTACACGCCGGAGGACGGTCCGGAGCAGCTCGGGCACATCGGCGAGATCATGAACATGTGGATCGGTCAGGCCGACTCCGGGGCCGAGTGGACGCGCGGGTTCATCAAGCGCGTCGAGGGCGGCGCGTATGTCTTCTCGGGGGAGGGTGAGCCGTTCCTCGGAGTGCTCGCCGAAGGCGAGGAGAACCCGTACGCGACTGGTGTGCCCGCCGAGGGCGACGACGACTGACGCGGCGGGCCGACCTCTCTAATCAAGTTTGACCAATCGCTTCCCCGGGGTTACCTTTCCGCCTGTAGTCAAGTTTGACTACGAAGGTGCAGGGGCTGGAGGCGAAGACATTGACCGACGCGACCGACGCGATCGTCATGGAAGGCGTACGCAAGCGGTACGGCGAGAAGTCCGCGCTCGACGGGCTCGACCTGGTGGTGGCGCGCGGCACCGTGCACGGGTTGCTCGGGCCGAACGGAGCGGGCAAGACGACGGCGGTCCGGGTGCTGGCCACGCTGCTGCGGCACGACGAGGGCGTGGCGCGGGTCGCGGGGCACGACGTCCGTACGGAGGCACGGGAGGTGCGCCGGCGGATCGGACTGCTCGGCCAGCACGCGGCGGTGGACGAGGAACTGAGCGGGTGGCAGAACCTGGAGATGTTCGGGCGCCTGTACCACCTGGGCTCCCGGCGGGCGGCGACCCGCGCCGGCGAACTGCTGGAGCGCTTCGGGCTCGCCGACACCGGACGCAAGGCGGTCAAGCAGTACAGCGGCGGGATGAGGCGCCGGCTCGACCTCGCGGCCTCGCTGATCACCGATCCGGCCGTGCTCTTCCTGGACGAGCCGACGACAGGGCTCGACCCGCGCGGGCGCGCCGAGGTGTGGGCGTCCGTGCGCTCGCTGGTCGGCGGAGGCACGACCGTACTGCTGACCACGCAGTATCTGGAGGAGGCCGACCAGCTGGCGGACCGGATCTCGGTCGTCGACGAAGGCCGGGTGGTCGCCGAGGGGACCGCCGACCAGCTGAAGGCGAGGATCGGCGGCGACCGCATCGACGTCGTCGTGTCGGACGCGGGTCAACTGGCGGCGGTGGTACGGCTGTTCGGCGACGAGGCGACGGTTGACGAGGAGCGCCGGATGGTCAGCGTGCCCGCCGCGAACCGGATGGCGACGCTGGCCAGGGCCGTGCGGGAACTGGAGGCGGCCGGGATCGAGGCGCAGGACATCGGGGTGCGCAGGCCGACTCTGGACGAGGTCTTCCTGCGGGTGACGCGACGTACCAAGGAGGCGGTATGAGTACGACGAACGCCTGGGTGCTCACCGACTGCTGGACGATGACGCGGCGCGAACTGGCCCATTGGCGCCGGCAGCCGGTCCAGGTGGTCATCGGGCTGATCTTCCCGGTGATGCTGCTGCTGATGTTCGGCTACCTGATGGGAGCGGGCCGCGGGGTCGACGGCGAGTACATCGGCTTCCTCGTTCCCGGAATGCTCGCGCTGACCATGGCCTTCGGGCTGGAGTCCACGATGCTGGCCGTCACCCAGGATCTGGGCAAGGGGGTCGTCGACCGGTTCCGTTCCATGCCGATGGCGTCCTCGGCGGTGCTGGTCGGCCGGAGCACCGCGGACATGTTCCAGTCGGCGCTGAGCCTGGCGGTGATGATCGGGGTCGGTTGCGCGGTCGGCTGGCGCTGGAACGGCGGATTCGGCGCGCTGCTGGGGGCCGTGGGGCTGCTGCTCCTGCTGCGGTTCGCGATGCTCTGGCTCGGTATCCAGCTCGCGATGGTGGCGGGCAAGCCGGAGATGGTGCAGGCGGTGCAGATCCTGGTCTGGCCGATCGGTTTCTTCTCCAACGCCTTTGCCACACCGGAGTCAATGCCGGGCTGGCTGGGCGCCGCGGTCGAGTGGAACCCGATGTCGGCGACGGCGACAGCGGTCCGTGATCTGTCGGGGATTCCGGGGCAGTTGAGCGGCTCGTGGGCGGCCGAGAACGCGCATCTGCTGGCGGTGGTGTGGCCGGTCGCTTTGACCGCGCTGTTCTTCCCTCTCGCGGTGGGGCGGTTCCGCGGGCTCAGCCGCTGACCGAACGAAGGGTTGGAACCCATCCGGGGTCCGCGGTGTACCAGAGGCGGAACCGCACGCGGCGCGTCGAGTCGCCGCGGACCTCGGGGGGAATCCATGCGCAAGATCTGGACGGGCGCGCGCCGCGTGAAGGGTGCGCGTGGCGCGGTGGACGCGCGCCGCTCAATGGTGGAAGGCCGTCGCCCTCGACTTGTCCCGGTCCAGCGGGTTTGGCTGGCGGCGCAGTTCCGGCAGCAGCAGCCGCAGATCGGCGAGCAGCATCGCGGCGAGGTCGGCGGAGAATCCGTTGCGGCACACCACGCGCAGGACGGACAGATCCTCGCGGTTGGCCGGGAAGGTGTAGGCGGGCATGAGCCAGCCGTGCTCCCGCAGCCGCCGCGAGACGTCGAAGACGTCGAAGTTCTTCACGTGGGGCGCGGTGGTGAAGGCGAAGACGGGCAGCTCGTCCCCGTGGGTGAGCAGCCGGAAGTCGTCCATGGCCCCGATCTCGTCGGCGAGCCCCCGGGCCACGTCCCGCGCGGTCTGCTGGACGGCCCGGTAGCCGTCCCGGCCGAGCCGCAGGAATGTGTAGTACTGGGCGACGACCTGCGCGCCGGGCCGGGAGAAGTTGAGCGCGAAGGTGGGCATCTCCCCGCCCAGGTAGTTGACGCGGAAGATAAGTTCCTCGGGCAGTTCGGCCGAAGTGCGCCACAGCGCCCAGCCGACACCCGGGTAGACCAGGCCGTATTTGTGCCCCGAGGTGTTGATCGAGGAGACGCGCGGGAGCCGGAAGTCCCAGACCAGGTCCTCGTCGAGGAAGGGCGCGACCATCGCGCCGGAGGCGCCGTCTACATGGACGGGGACGTCCCAACCGGTGCGCTCCTGGAGCGCGTCGAGGGTGGCGCAGAGCTCGCCGACCGGTTCGTACGAGCCGTCGAAGGTCGAGCCGAGCACGGCGACGACGCCGATGGTGTTCTCGTCGCAGAGATCGGCCGCCGCCTGCGGGTCGAGATGGAAGCGGTCGCCCTCCATGGGGATGAGACGGGCCTCGACCTCCCAGAAGTTGCAGAACTTCTCCCAGCAGACCTGGACGTTGACGCCCATCACGAGATTGGGCCGGGCGCTGCCCGGATAGCGGTCCCGGTTCTTCGCGGTCCAACGGCGCTTGAGCGCGAGCCCGGCGAGCATGCAGGCCTCGCTGGAGCCGGTGGTGGAGCAGCCGACGGCGGCGGACGGGTCCGGGGCGTTCCAGAGGTCGGCGAGCATCGTGACGCACCGCCGCTCCAGCTCGGCGGTCCGGGGGTACTCGTCCTTGTCGATCATGTTCTTGTCCCGGCACTCCGCCATCAGCACACCGGCCTGTCTCTCCATCCAGGTGGTGACGAAGGTGGCCAGATTGAGCCGGGAGTTGCCGTCCAGCATCAGCTCGTCGTGGACGAGCTGGTAGGCCGTGGACGGCGGCATGGGGCCGTCGGGCAGCCGGTGCGTGGGCGGGGCGGACGACATGCCGCCGATCGGGTCGGCCTCCCCGAAGAAGGGGTTGAGCGACAGCCTGAGCCGCTCGGAGTGGTCGTCCGCCGGGCCTCTCATATTGCCCTCAGCGCCGTGCGTGCCGTGTTGGAGTGGCATCGGCTTCCCTGTATCCCGTGGTCTGTTGACTCAAGCGCCGAGGCCGTCCTTGAGGGCACGGGTGAATTTCACGACCCGCTCGGCCTGGACCCGGACTGCCGTCAGCGTCTGTTCGTTCACCGGGAGGTCGCCCTGCCCGGAGACGTGCGAGGTGCCGTACGGATTGCCGTCGACGAACTTCGACGCGTGCGTGTAGCCGGGGGTGATGAGGATGCCGCCGAAGTGGTGGATGGTGTTGTAGAGCGCCAGCAGGGTCGTCTCCTGGCCGCCGTGGGGCGTGGCGGAGGCGGTGAAGCCGCTGTAGACCTTGTCGGCGAGTTCGCCGGCCTGCCAGAGGCCGCCGAGGGTGTCCAGGAACTGCTTGAGCTGGGCCGAGATGTTGCCGTAGCGAGTGGGGGAGCCGAAGACCACGGCGTCCGCCCAGCGCATGTCGTCGGGCGTGACCTCGGCGATGTCGGCGGTCGCCCCGATGTTGGCGGCCCAGGCCGGATTGGAGTCGATCGCCGTCCGGGGGGCGAGTTCGGCGACCTTGCGGAGCCGTACGGTCGCTCCCGCCGCCTCCGCGTCCTCGGTCATGGCTCTGGCCATCGTGGTGAGGGTGCCGGTGGCGGAGTAGAAGACGACGGCGACGTTCACGGGCGTGGGCATGGCGGCTACCTCGGTGGTCGGGCTAGGCCCTGTCCGGCGGATCTTCGGGGGCCCGGGACGCCTGGCACGGCACCTCGCCGCGTTGTCGGAGTCGTCCAAGTACGTTTAGTACGAGCACGATCCTCCGCCTTGCGATGCACCGCACCAGACGCCCCGGGCCTGATCCCCGAAGATCCGCCGGACAGGACCTAGGGCGGCAAGGACCTCAGGCGTGACGATACGGATAAAACGGTCAGCTGGCTCGCCGGCTGTCCGGCGGGTTGTCCGGCGGGGAGCGGTCGCCGGCCGTCACCGCAGGGCTGTGCCGTCCTCGCCGAGCTGCATCTTCGGACGTCCCGTCACCAGCAGCCAGGCGGGCAGTACGGCCACGCACAGCAGGGGGAGCAGGTTCGGGTCCGCGGCGAGCACGGCCGCGGTGAACAGGCTCAGCCACCCCTGCCGGGTGATGGCGAGCAGCACCCCGAGCACACCGCAGACGACCGCCACGGTCGGATGCACGGCGGGCACGAGCGCGTGGGCGAACAGCCCGAGGGAGACGCCGATGAAGACCGCCGGGAAGATCCGCCCGCCCCTGAAGCCGCACGCCGCCGAGATCACCAGGGCGACCGTCTTCACCCCGCACATCAGCGCGAACTGCCCCGCCGACCAGCCGTCCGGGTCGGACGCCAGGGTCTTCACCTCGTCCAGCCCCTTGAAGAGGGTGAGGTATCCGCCGAGCGCCCCGAGGAGGCCGAGGAGCAACCCGCCGACGGTCAGGGCGAGTACGGGGCGTCCGAGACGGTTGAAGGCCCTGTGGGCGTACGGGAAGGCGTACACGGCGGCCATGCCGAGGGCGGCGGCGACCGGTGCGATCACGATCGCGGCCAGGGCGTCACTCCAGCGGGCGCCCGGATGGTTCGGCAGGGACAGGTCGAAGGTCGGATGGTCGATCAGCGCGGCCGTGAGCCCGCCGGCCCCCGCCGCGACCAGTGGCCCGAAGAGTCTGTCCCAGAGCGACCCCGGCCCCGGTTGTGCCGCGAAGGTCTCCGTGAGGATCAGCGCGGCGGCCACGGGTGTGCCGAAGAGCGCCCCGATCGTGCCCGCCGCGGCCAGCGAGAGCCAGAGCGCCGCAGGTGCGGAGGGGGCGACCTTGCTTCCGAGCCAGCAGGCGATCGCGATGTTGGCCGCGGTGATCGGGTTCTCCGGCCCGAGGCTCACCCCGCCCGCCAGGGCCAGCGAGGTGGCCAGCAGCAGGCCGGGCACGACCCCGGGCGGCAGCGGGGGATCGACCAGTCCGGTCGTCGCGGGGTCGGGTCCCGCGTGGCCGGGCACCTGCCGTACGACGAGACCGACCGCGAGGCCGGTCGCCGTGAGCATCACGATCATCCAGAGGGAGGAGTGCCGGCCGATGCCCAGTGCGTCGGGGAGTCCCTTCCAGAGCACGTCCTGGAGCAGCCCGGCCAGCTCGCTCACCCCGAGCAGGACCAGGCTCGCGACCACACCGACGACCAGGGAGGGGACGATCAGCGGAAGGAGCGTGCGCCCGGACGGTGAGGGTGAAGCGGACGGAGTGTCAGTGGCCACGTACATACCGTAGTGGCACAAATGCCGCAAATCTTTACCCTGGAGCAGGGCCCGCACCTCACGTGGCGTGGGAGGTGCGCCGATCGCAAGCCGTGGGGGCCGGGTGGAACCTCAGTCATGGGTGGAGCGTTGATAGCTTTGGGCAGCCGACAATCGCTGACGGCGGTTGGACGACGCTGATGCAGCGACGGCCGATTTCGACGATCGACCGACTATCGACTCAGGAGCCCGGACCTCGTGACAACCCTTGCGCTCGGACCGAGCTGGCTCGACCCGGACTATCTGATCGGGACCTTCGGTCTGATCGGCGTCCTGGTCATCGTGTTCGCCGAATCCGGCCTGCTCATCGGCTTCTTCCTGCCGGGCGACTCGCTTCTCTTCACCACCGGGCTGCTGGTGACGTCCGGCACGCTCGACAGGCCGCTGTGGCTCGTCTGTGTCCTGATCGTGCTGGCGGCGATCATCGGCGACCAGGTCGGCTATCTCTTCGGCCGCAAGGTCGGCCCCGCGCTCTTCAAGCGCCCCGACTCCAAGTTCTTCAAACAGGAGAACGTGGAGAAGGCGCACGAGTTCTTCGAGAAGTACGGCCCCAAGTCGCTCGTGCTGGCCCGCTTCGTGCCCATCGTGCGGACGTTCACGCCGATCATCGCGGGCGTCAGCCGCATGAACTACCGGTCGTTCGTGACGTACAACATCATCGGTGGCGTGCTCTGGGGCGCGGGCGTCACGCTGCTCGGCGCCGCGCTGGGCAAGGTCGAGTTCGTCCACAAGAACATCGAGATGATCCTCATCCTGATCGTCGGGCTCTCCGTGCTGCCGATCGTGATCGAGTTCATGCGGGCCCGTGCCAAGTCCAAGAAGGCCGCCGCCGGGCCCGCCGAGCCCGTGGACCCCGCGCGGCACGCGCCTTATCCGCCGCAGCACACACAGGTACCGCAGGACTTCCAGACCCAGCAGCTGCGGGTCACGCGTGACGAGTACGGCGCCCCCCGCCCGTACACGGCTCCCGCCGCTCCCGCCGCCCCGGAGGACCCGGAGGGCCCGCCGCGCGGCGGACGCCACGCCAGGCGCTGACCCCGCCGGACGGCGGGCCCCGGTCCGCCAGGCTCAGAAGCCGCGCGTCCGCTTGGCCGCGCGGCGGCTCGACCCTCGTCCCGCGCCCGGCACCTTCAGGAACAGCCGGGAGATCTCGCCGCCGAAGTTCACCCCGATGGCGATCGCCATGGCCAGCGCCGCGGCCTTGGACAGTGAGGCCAGCCCGTCGTCCACATGGTTCTGCGCGAGACCGAGCAGACCGAAGTACGTCGCCGAGCCGGGCAGCAGCGGCCCGATCGCCGCGGTGACGTACGGCAGCGCGGACGCGAATCGGTACCGCGAGAACAGCTGCCCGAACAGCCCCACCACACCGGCGGCGACCGCGGTCGCCGCCACCGGCGAGATCCCGCCGGTGACATGCATCGCCCCGTAGACGGTCCAGGCCACGCCCCCGTTCAGGGCCACCATCAGCACGGTGGATCGTTCCTGCTGGAGCAGGATCGCGAAGGCGAAGCTGAGCGCCACGGCGGCGCAGATCTGGAGCACCGGCCGCCCCTCCCCGGCCTGGAGCGCCGCGTCCGGGTCGAGCTGGGCGTTCAACTGGACGCCCAGATACAGCGCGATCAGCACCCCCACCACGATCGCGATGAAGAAGTACATGACTTCGAGCAGACGCGCGGCGGCGGTGATGTAGTAACCGGTCAGCCCGTCCTGCACACCCGCCACCAGGGCCCGCCCCGGCAGCAGCGCGAAGAGCCCACCGGTGATCACGGCGGACGGCCGGCCCTCCCAGTTCACCGCCGAGGCGGCCAGGGTCAGCGCGACCCCCATCGCGGCCGGCGGCATCGCCGCGGCCACGAACTGGTAGAACTCCGGAATGCCGCGCCCCGCGCACAGCCACGCGAGCCGGTCGCCGAGCATCGCGCCGACCATCGCCGCGACGAACACGATCAGATCACCACCGACCAGCACCGACGCGGAGCCGGCCAGCAGCCCGCTCGCGGCGGTCAGCGCCCACCCCGGATAGGGGTGCCGGTTACGCCTGATCTCGGCCAGCCGCCGGTACGCCTCCTCCAGCGTGATGTCCGTGTCCTCGGTGGTGATGTCGTCGACGAGCGTGTAGACGGCCGACAGCCGCGTGTAGTCGGTGCCCCGCCTGCGTACGGTCCGGCTGGCCGTCACCGGATCGTCCACCAGCGACGGCTGGTAGGAGATCGACAGCAGCGTGAAGGTGACGTTCGGCTCGCAGCGGTCGAGACCGTACGCGCGGCTGACCGCGAACATCGCGGCCTCGACGTCCTCGGCCCCCTCACCACCCGCCAGCAGCAACTCGCCGATACGCAGCGTCAGGTCGAGCACACGCGGTACGGCCGGTCCGGCCTCGTCGTGCCGCTGCACGATCTCCGCCACCGGCCGGTCCCCGACCGGCATCCGCAGCAGCGTGCGCATCCGGTCCTGCCAGGGCGCTTCCTTCGTCAGCCGGACGATCGGCACGCCCTGCGCCGGTGTGAACGCCTGGGGCGACCGGCGTGCGCGGTAGGTACTCGGCGGATCGAAGGCCGACCGCTCGGTCTCCTGTGTGCTCTCCGGACTCAACCCCTGCGGAACCGCGAATTCCGAGGTGGGACTGTCCTCCTCGGGGGCCCGCACCTGGTCCATCCCGGACGGCGGAGTGAAGGCGCTGTGCGCCTCGTCGGACGGGGGCTTACGATCCTCCGCCTCGTCCCGCTCGGCCACCACAGTCCTCGCCCTCGCTCACTCTCTTCGGTGCCGCTCGGGCACAGTTCGCACAACCATCCGTTCAGTATGGACACGGTCGCGGACATGGGCGCACACGAGCGGCGGACGGCGCACCCGTGAGGTGCGCCGTCCGCCGCTCGTACGTGCCGCTTTCCGGCCGCTCAGGGACTGACGGCCCCCGAGTCCCGGTCCGTGGGACGCGTGTTCAGTGCGCGCCGCCCTGCGCCTCCAGGCGCTTGTACGAGGCCTCGATCTCGGCCTCCGCCTCGGCGCGGCCCACCCAGTCGGCGCCCTCGACCGACTTGCCGGGCTCCAGGTCCTTGTAGACCTCGAAGAAGTGCTGGATCTCCAGACGGTCGAACTCCGAGACGTGGTGGATGTCCCTCAGGTGCTCCACGCGCGGGTCCGAGGCGGGGACGCACAGCAGCTTGTCGTCGCCGCCTGCCTCGTCCGTCATCCGGAACATGCCGATCGCGCGGCACTTGATGAGGCAGCCGGGGAACGTCGGCTCGTCCAGGATGACCAGCGCGTCCAGCGGGTCGCCGTCCTCGCCGAGGGTGTTCTCGACGAAGCCGTAGTCGGCCGGGTAGCTGGTCGAGGTGAAGAGACGACGGTCAAGGCGGATCCGGCCGGTCTCGTGGTCCACCTCGTACTTGTTTCGCGAACCCTTAGGGATCTCGATGGTGACGTCGAACTCCACGGGTGGCTCCTCCATGATCAACACAGATGTCGGTGATGCTGCTGTCGGTGGTACCGCGCGTCACCGGGGCCGACCCCGGGGCCGAGCAGGATCGGCCATCGCTGGCCGGGGCACCGTGCTCGTGGCAACGCGCAGTGATTAAGTGTCCCCCACGCAGCTGTGTGATCGCGAAAGGGGCTGGTCAACCGTGCTTGAGCCGAAAGTGTGGCAGCTCACGGCAGGTTCCGCCGTGTTCGGCCTCGTACTGGCGGCCGGGGCGGTGGCCTTGGCCGGCCCCTGGGACTCCGGTCAGCGTAAGGCCGAGCGCGAGTGGGCGGCCGCTCAGGGCCCTACAGGTGGCGCACATCACGACGGGGAGCGCGTGCGTGTGCCCGCGTCCGCGCCCAGCGCCGTCGGCGTGCTCGCCGAACTCGGCGTGTCGGCCGCGTCCTTGTCCGCGCCGGCGGATCTGCCGGGCGACCTGACGAAGACCCTCGGGCCGCTGCTCGAATCCCCCGACCTCGGACCGGCGCCGGCTGCGTCCGTCGTCGATGTCGCCACGGGCGAGCAGTTGTTCGGGCAGCGCGCCGACCGGCCGATGGCACCGGCCTCCACCATCAAGATCGCCACGGCGGTCGCCGCGCTCTCCGCGCTCGGCCCCGACCACCGCATCCCCACCACCGTGGTCACCGCCGACGGCGGCAAGGGTGACGACGACAAGCCCGGCGACACACCCGCCGGCGAGTCGGACGGCAAGCGCGGCAACGAGGCCGACGGCAAGGGTGAGGACCCGACGGAGATCACCCTCGTCGGCGGCGGCGACGCCACCCTCGACCGCGCGGGCCTGCGCTCCCTCGCCGCCGGCACCGCCAGGGCGCTGCGCGACCGCGGTGTGCACCGGGTGAGCGTCCGCTTCGACGTCTCCCTCTACTCCGGACCCCGGGAACACCCGATCGGCCCCAACGACAACATCGCGCCGGTCACCGCCCTGATGGCCGGCCAGGGCCGCCTCGACGGCTCCGCCGCCGACTCCTTCGGCGGCCCGGCACCGCGCAGCGGCGACCCGGCGGGCGACGCCGCCGATGTCTTCGCGGACCTGCTGCGTGAACGCGGCCTCAAGACCTCGGGCGCGCCGGCCGCGGGCAAGGCTCCTCAAGACGCCGACCGCCTCGCGGTGACGTACTCGCGCCCTGTCTCCTCCCTGGTCGAACGCATGCTGACGAACAGTGACAACGACATCGCCGAGTCACTGGTCCGGCAGACCGCCATCGAGGCGGGCAGAGCGGCCAGCTTCGCGGGCGCCCAACAGGCCGTCCAGGCCGAGCTGAAGAAGCTGAAGCTGCCCGTCGACGGCGCGCTCCTGCGCGACGGCAGCGGCCTCAACCGCCACGACAGGCTGACCAGCGGCCTGCTCACCGCGCTGCTCGCCCGCGCGGCCGACCCCGACCGGCCCGAACTGCGGCCGGTGCTCACGGGTCTCCCGGTGGCCGGATTCAGCGGCACGCTCCAGGGCCGGTACACCGACGCGGACGCGACCACCGGCAGCGGCCTGATCCGCGCCAAGACCGGCACGCTCACCGGAGTGAACTCCCTGGCGGGCACCGTCGTGGGCCCCGGCGGACGGCTCCTCGCCTTCGCCTTCCTGGCGGAGGACGCCCCCGCCCCCGATACGGCCCAACGCGCCCTGGACCACCTCTCGGCGGAACTGGTGTCCTGACCGCCCTTGTCCCGCCCGTGTCCCGGAGCGGGGACAAGGGCGGCCACACGCACCGACCAGGACCGGCCGGGACGCGAACGGCCCGGCCGACACCCCACCGCCTTCCGGCCCGAGCACGTACGGTTGACACATGACGAGCATCGGTGGGGCCGAGATGGTGGACTGGAATCTCGCGGTCGCGACCGCGACCCGCCTCGCGCGGCCGGGACCGGAAGTGAGCCGGGACGAGGCACGCGAGATCGTCGCCGAGCTGCGACGGCACGCCAAGGCGGCCGAGGAGCACGTGCGCGGCTTCACCCGGATGATCCCGGACGGCCACGAGCCGGTGGACACCCCCGTCCTGGTCGTGGACCGGGCGGGCTGGATCAAGGCGAACGTCGCGGGCTTCCGCGAGCTGCTCAAACCACTCCTCGACAAGATGCAGGACCGCCGGTCGAACTCGGCCGGCGGCGCCGTCCTCGGCGCCGTGGGCGGCAAGGTGACCGGCGTCGAGCTGGGCATGCTGCTGTCGTTCCTGTCCTCGCGCGTCCTCGGCCAGTACGAGACGTTCGCCCCGCCCAGCCGCGACCTCCCTTCGAGTGACGGCGGCGGCGGGCGACTGCTGCTCGTCGCGCCGAACATCGTCCACGTCGAGCGCGAACTGGGCGTCGACCCGCACGACTTCAGGCTCTGGGTCTGCCTGCACGAAGAGACCCACCGCACGCAGTTCACCGGCGTCCCGTGGCTGCGTGACCACCTTGAGGGCGAGATCCAGTCATTCCTGGAAGAGACGGACGTCGACCCCTCGACCGTCGTGGAACGCCTGCGTGAAGCGGCCCAGTCGCTCACCGGCAGCCGCCCCGAGGGCGAGGAGGAGGACGAGGGCCGGAGCCTGGTGGAGCTGGTGCAGACCCCCGGCCAGAAGGAGATCCTCGGCCGCCTCACCGCCGTGATGTCCCTGCTCGAAGGCCATGCCGACTACGTGATGGACGGCGTCGGCCCGCAGGTCGTGCCCTCGGTGGCCGAGATCCGCGAGAAGTTCCAGCAGCGCAGGGCCAAGGGCGCCAGCCGGCTCGATCAGGCGCTGCGCAGGCTGCTGGGACTGGACGCGAAACTGCGGCAGTACCGGGACGGCGAGCGTTTCGTACGCGCCGTGGTGGACGAGGTCGGCATGGACGGCTTCAACCGCGTCTGGACCTCACCCAACACCCTTCCCACGAAGGCGGAGATCGCCAAGCCGGCGGACTGGATCGCCCGGGTGCACCGCAAGGCCGAGTCCTGACGCGTACTGCCTGAAAAGAGGAGCGCCACGAGGGCGCGTGCCGGATGTCAACGTCCACAGGTGTCCACCGGAATGGGCCAGCATCACCCATCCGAGGGACCGTGGGCGCTGGGTAGGCGTGCGATGCTCGGGGAACGGCCCGGTTCTGTCACCATCGACGCACTCTGTGTGACTGAACCCCGTCCCTACTCCGACCGAGGCACCCCCCAAACATCACGAAGGGCACCGGACATGGGTCCCCATCCTGCGGTCGCGGCGATACGCCTGGCGGTCCGCCGCGTACTCCACGACGTCATCACCGAATGCTCCGAATCCGAGAGCCCCGAGAGCCCCGGCATCGAGCGCTCCCGTCCCACCGTGACGGGCGCCGACCGGGCCGCCGCACCGCCCCCGGCCGACCGCCGGCCGCTGGTGCTCGTCGCCTGCTCCGGAGGCGCCGACTCCATGGCGCTCGCCTCCGCCCTCGCCTTCGAGGCCCGCAAGCTCTCCGTCCGGGCGGGCGCCGTCACCGTCGACCACGGTCTCCAGCCCGGCTCCGACCTCCGTGCCGCCGAAGTCGTCTCCCGGCTCGCCGCCATGCGGCTCGACCCCGTCGAGTCCGTCGCCGTGACGGTCGGTCGCGACGGAGGGCCCGAGGCCGCCGCCCGCGACGCGCGCTACGCCGCCCTCGACGCCGCCGCCGAGCGTCACGGCGCCGCCGCCGTCCTGCTCGGCCACACCCGCGACGACCAGGCCGAGACCGTTCTGCTCGGCCTCGCCCGCGGTTCCGGCACCCGTTCGCTCTCCGGGATGGCTCCCGTCTCCGGCGCCACCGGCCGCTACCGCCGCCCCTTCCTCCAGCTCGACCGGCAGACCGCCCGCAAGGCCTGCCTCGTCCAGTCGATCCCGGTCTGGGACGACCCGCACAACGCCGACCCCGCCTACACCCGCTCGCGCCTGCGCCACGAGGGTCTGCCCGCCCTGGAGAAGGCGCTCGGCAAAGGCGTCGTCGAGGCCCTGGCCCGTACGGCGCAGCTCTCCCGCGACGACGCGGACGCCCTCGACGCCTGGGCGGCCGACGCCGAGTCCGCCGTACGGGACGACACCGGACAACTGGAATGCGCCAAGCTGTACGCGCTGCCGCCCGCTGTCCGGCGCCGTGTCCTGCGCCGGGCCGCCGTCGTCGCCGGCGCCCCCGCCGGATCGCTGTTCGCCCGGCACATCGAGGAGGTCGACCGCCTGATCACGGGCTGGCGGGGCCAGGGAGCCATCAACCTGCCGGGCCGCGTCGAGGCCCAACGGCAGGGTGGCAGACTGGTCATCCGGCAGGGCTGAAGCGCTGAAGCACGACGGCTGTGTCTCCCGGGGTGGCGAGTTCCGGCCTCCTGGCCGACAACGAAAGTGATGCGGGTGGACCACAAGGACATGGGCGCCGACCTCCAGTCGGTGCTCTTCACCAAGGAAGAAATCGACGCCAAGCTGGTCGAACTGGCCGCCAAGATCGACGCGGAGTACGCGGGCAGGGACGTCCTCCTCGTCGGCGTCCTCAAGGGCGCCGTGATGGTGATGGCGGACCTGGCGCGTGCGCTTTCCACCCCCGTGACGATGGACTGGATGGCCGTGTCCTCGTACGGCGCCGGGACGCAGTCCTCCGGTGTGGTCAGGATCCTCAAGGACCTGGACACCGACATCAAGGGCAAGCACGTCGTGATCGTCGAGGACATCATCGACTCCGGCCTGACGCTCTCCTGGCTGCTGTCGAACCTCGGTTCGCGTGAGCCGGCGTCGCTGGAAGTGTGCACGCTGCTCCGTAAGCCGGATGCCGCAAAGGTCGCGATCGATGTGAAATGGATCGGATTCGACATTCCCAATGAGTTCGTTGTCGGTTACGGGCTGGATTACGCGGAGAAGTACCGCAATCTTGCATTCGTCGGCACACTCGCCCCCCATGTGTACGGCGGCTGAGCCGGGCCCGGCCCCCGCCGGGCCGGGACGGGAACCCCGGCACCCTTCCCGCCGTTGGAGCATGGGAAGACCGGTTTACCGGCAGTCCCGTGCGGTCGCGGGTGACAATGCTGGGGTACGGTCCGAAGAACAGTCTTTTCTCACAGCGACATTTACCTACGGGCAGGAGGGACGGGGCGTTCTCGCTCCGTATGGATGGACGTGAAGCGATACTTCCGTGGGCCGGTCATGTGGATCGTGCTGGCCGTCCTCGCCGTGGTCGTGTTGATGCAGGTCGTCGGCTCGTCCGGCGGCTACAAGACGGTGGACACCGGCGAGGTCGTCCAGGCGATCGACAAGAACCAGGTCGACCAGGTCAAGCTGACCACTGGCGACGAACAGATCATCAAGATCGACCTCAAGGACGGTCAGAAGGTCCAGGGCGGCGACAAGGTACAGGCCAGTTACATCGGCTCCCAGGGCTCGGCTCTGGCCGCCAAGCTGCAGAGCAAGTTCGAGAGCGGCGACATCAAGCAGGGCTACACGGTCTCGCCCTCCAAGCAGAGCCCGTTCGTATCCGTGCTGCTCTCCCTGCTGCCCTTCGTCCTCATCGTCGTGGTCTTCCTGTTCCTGATGAATCAGATGCAGGGCGGCGGCTCCCGAGTCATGCAGTTCGGGAAGTCCAAGGCCAAACTCATTACGAAGGACACTCCCAAGACGACGTTCTCCGACGTCGCGGGGTCCGACGAGGCGGTCGAGGAGCTCCACGAGATCAAGGAGTTCCTCCAGGAGCCCGCGAAGTTCCAGGCCGTGGGCGCCAAGATCCCGAAGGGTGTGCTGCTCTACGGCCCGCCCGGTACGGGTAAGACGCTGCTCGCCCGCGCGGTCGCCGGTGAGGCCGGTGTCCCGTTCTACTCGATCTCCGGTTCCGACTTCGTCGAGATGTTCGTCGGTGTCGGTGCCTCCCGAGTGCGTGACCTCTTCGAGCAGGCCAAGGCGAACGCCCCGGCGATCGTCTTCGTCGACGAGATCGACGCCGTCGGCCGGCACCGCGGTGCGGGCCTCGGCGGTGGCCACGACGAGCGCGAGCAGACGCTCAACCAGCTGCTCGTCGAGATGGACGGGTTCGACGTGAAGGGCGGGGTCATCCTGATCGCCGCCACGAACAGGCCCGACATCCTCGACCCCGCGCTGCTGCGCCCGGGACGCTTCGACCGCCAGATCGCGGTCGACCGCCCCGACATGCAGGGCCGTCTGGAGATCCTCAAGGTCCACCAGAAGGGCAAGCCGGTCGCCCCGGACGTCGACCTCGGCGCCGTCGCCCGTCGTACGCCCGGTTTCACCGGTGCGGACCTGGCGAACGTGCTGAACGAAGCGGCGCTCCTCACGGCGCGCAGCGACAAGAAGCTCGTCGACAACCACTCGCTGGACGAGGCGATCGACAGAGTCGTGGCGGGCCCGCAGAAGCGGACCCGGATCATGTCCGAGAAGGAAAAGAAGATCACCGCGTACCACGAGGGCGGCCACGCCCTGGTCGCGGCGGCCTCTCCGAACTCCGACCCGGTGCACAAGATCACGATTCTGTCCCGCGGCCGGGCCCTGGGCTACACCATGGTCCTGCCCGACGAGGACAAGTACTCGACCACGCGCAACGAGATGCTCGACCAGCTCGCCTACATGATGGGCGGACGCGCGGCGGAGGAACTGGTCTTCCACGACCCGACCACCGGCGCGGCCAACGACATCGAGAAGGCGTCGGCGACGGCACGGGCCATGGTCACCCAGTACGGCATGACCGAGCGGCTCGGCGCGATCAAGTTCGGCGGCGACAACACGGAGCCCTTCGTCGGACGTGAGATGGGCCACCAGCGCGACTACTCGGAAGAGGTCGCCGCGCTGGTCGACGAAGAAGTCAAGAAGCTGATCGAGACGGCGCACAACGAGGCCTGGGAGATCCTTGTCGAGAACCGTGACGTTCTCGACAACCTGGTCCTCGCGCTGCTGGAGAAGGAGACGCTCAACAAGGAGCAGATCGCCGAGATCTTCTCGACGATCGTGCGCCGCCCGGCCCGTCCGGCGTGGACCGGCTCCTCGCGGCGTACGCCTTCGACACGTCCGCCGGTGCTCTCGCCCAAGGAGCTGGCCCTCACCAACGGTGCGGCCGGTACCAACGGCACGATCCCCGGTGTGACGACCGGCGAGTCCGCGGCCGAGGCCGTTCCGGAGGACCGTCCCGAAAGCTGATCCCGCGTCTCTCACCAGGCCCGGAATAGATGCCGCGCCCCACAGGTCTTAGCCTGATGGGGCGCGGCATTCCTGTTGGCGCGCACGGAACGGCAGAGGAACGAGGCCCAGATGACCAACCCCGTGAAGCTGGACGGCGAGGGTGTGATCGGCGACTTCGACGAGAAGCGGGCCGAGAACGCCGTACGGGAACTTCTGATCGCGGTCGGGGAGGACCCGGACCGCGAAGGCCTGCGCGAGACGCCGGGGCGGGTGGCCCGCTCGTACAGGGAGATATTCGCGGGTCTGTGGCAGCGGCCCGAGGAGGTTCTGACGACGACGTTCGACATCGGCCACGACGAGATGGTGCTGGTGAAGGACATCGAGGTGCAGAGTTCCTGTGAGCACCATCTGGTGCCGTTCCACGGCGTCGCGCACGTCGGGTACATCCCGTCGGCGGACGGGAAGATCACCGGGCTGTCGAAGCTGGCACGGCTCGTGGACGTGTTCGCCCGCAGGCCGCAGGTCCAGGAGCGGATGACCACACAGATCGCGGACTCGCTGATGAAGATCCTGGAGCCGCGTGGCGTGATCGTTGTCGTCGAGTGCGAGCACATGTGCATGTCCATGCGCGGGGTGCGCAAGCCCGGCGCCAAGACGATCACCTCGGCGGTACGGGGTCAGCTGCGCGACCAGGTGACCCGCAACGAGGCGATGAGCCTGATCATGGCCCGCTGAACCCCCACGGACCGAGGTCCGCCCGGAGATCCGGTTCGGCCACGCCGGGACCGGTCGGGGACGGGCTCAGGCGCGGGCGACGCCCTTGTGGTCGTCGTCGTGATCTTCCGGCAGCTTGCAGACACGCTCCAAAAACATCGCGGCGGCGATCACCGCGATGCCGGCCAGCACCGAGAATCCCGCGTAGTACGCCTGGTCCCGCCGGGCGGGGACGTCGAGGGAGCCGAGCAGGAAGACGCCCGTCCCGCCGTACATCCCGGCGACCAGCGCCGCGACCAGCGCGCTCGCGTGGCCGAAAACGACGGCACGGGCCGCCATCATCGGATCCACCCCCTTGGCACCGGGCCGGCGCTCACGCTGGGCGCGCAGCCGGGACCGCAGGGAGAGCGCCGTCGCCGTGAGGACGACGGCGATCACCGCGAGCACGATGGGCGCGGCGAGGGGGACGCTGGGCAGGGTGCCGAGGGAGTCCCAGAGGCGTGTCCCGCCCCAGGAGAGCACCCCGGCCACGGCGAAGATGCCGAACAGAACCCGGATCCGCAATTGCCCCACCGCGAAAGCCCGCCCTTCACCCGTACTCGTCACTGACACACGTCACCGCACACAGACAACCGGCGCGCACGACCGGCACCGGACACTCCGGGACGGCACCCGGGCGGTCCGCAAGCCTAACGATTAGTCGGGCAGGCGGAGTTCCAGGTCCGCGCGCGGCTCCACACCCCGCTGCTCGACGACGGCGAGCAGTTCGGAGACCGCACCCCGCCCGGCGAGCAGCGCCTCGGGCTCCACGTCGTGCCAGGGCACGAGCACGAAGGCGCGCTGGTGGGCGCGCGGGTGCGGCAGGGTGAGCGCCGGGTCGTCCGACACGACGTCCGCGTACGCCACGATGTCGACGTCGATCGTGCGCGGTCCCCAGCGCTCCACCCGGACGCGGTCGAAGGCTTCCTCGACGGCCTGGGCGCGCTCCAGCAGGGACGAGGGCGGCAGTGTCGTCTTCACCACGACGATCGCGTTGAAGTACGAGGGCTGGGAGCCCGGTTCGACTCCCCACGGCTCCGTCTCGTACACCGGGGACACCGCCTTGACCCGCAGTCCCGGGGTGTCCTCCAGTGCGTCGATGGCGCCCTGGAGGGTCTCCAGCCGGTTGCCGAGATTGGACCCGAGGCTGATCACGGCGCGCTTGGGGTTGGACAGGGTGACGTCCGCCGCGTCGACCTGGGCCACCACCGAGGCCGGTACCGGCTGGACGGTCGGGTCGCTCTGGGGATTCATACTCGGCTCCGGGTGATGGTGATGGTCACATCGTCGAAGGGCACCGTGATCGGGGCGTCCGGCTTGTGCAGCGTCACCTCGACCTCTTCGACGCCGTCGTGTTTCAGACACTGCTCCGCGATGCGCTCGGCGAGCGTCTCGATCAGGTCGACCGGCTCGCCCCGCACGACGGCCACGACCTCCTCGGCCACGATTCCGTAGTGGACGGTTCTCGTCAGGTCGTCTCCGGCCGCGGCGGGGCGGGTGTCGAGGCTCAGCACCAGATCCACGATGAAGGTCTGCCCCTCCTCGCGCTCCCGGGGGAAGACGCCATGGTGCCCACGGGCCTTGAGGCCGCGCAGCGCGAGACGGTCCACGCGAATCACTCCTGCTGTCGTTGGTCAAGTGGGGCACTATGCCGTATGCGGACGGCCGGTGTCCCGGCTCGAATCTACTCGCGGGCTCCGACACGCCCTGCCCGTGGGGCCCCGGGCGCCGCGGAGGGTGCTCGCGACGGGCTCCGCGTGACTGGTACCGCAGGTAGTTCCAGCGGAGCGGAGCCGTCCCCCCCGTAACGTCGGTCTACCCACTCACGCGGGAGTTTCGTCGTCCTGGTCGTCGTCGGTTTCGGCCAGAACGGGGGAGCCGTGGTGGGACCAGACCCGCCAGCCGTCGGGGGTGCGGCGGAACACGTTCGTGGCGACCACCAGCTGGCCCACGAGCGGGCCGAGCGCGCCGCTCTCCTCCGCCGGTCCGCCGCTGAGGATGTTCTCGGTGCAGGTCACGAGAGCGGTGTCGCCCGCGACGGACACCACGACATCCGTGAGGAAGAACTGGATGTACTCGGTGTTGGCCATGATCAGCGCGTACGAGCGCAGCACCTCGCCGCGGCCCGAGAGCACCGGCCAGCCCGGGTGGACGCAGCTGACGCCGGGGCTGTCGCCGTCCAGCCACAGCGCGGACAGTCCGTCCAGGTCGCCGCGCTCCATGGCTTCGTAGAAGGCGGTGTTGAGGGCGTCGACCTGTTCCTTGTCGGTCCCGCTCGGCAGGCTTCTCACCGGGCGCCCTCGACGGCGCGCGCCACGCGGACGGCGTCGGCCGTCGCCCGTACCTCGTGCACCCGGACCGCCCAGGCGCCCTCGTGGGCGGCGATGGCGGAGACCGCGGCGGTGGCGGCGTCCCGTTCGCGCGCGGGCGGCGGGGCGCCCTCGCCGGCCAGTACCCGGCCGAGGAACCGCTTGCGGGACGCGGCGACCAGCAGGGGCCGGCCCAGTGCCCGCAGGTCCGCCAGACGGGCCAGCAGGGCGAGATCGTGCTCGGCGCCCTTGGCGAAGCCGAGGCCGGGGTCGACGACCAGACGCTCGGGGGCGATGCCGCCGGCGACGACCGCCTCCATGCGCTCGCGGAGTTCGGCCACCACCTCGGCGACGACGTCCGTGTAGACGGCGCGGCTGTTCATGTCCTGGCTGAAGCCGCGCCAGTGCATGACGACGAACGGCACGCCCGCGGCGGCGACGGCGGGCACCATGGCCGGGTCCGCGAGGCCGCCGCTGACGTCGTTGACCAGGGCGGCGCCGGCGGCCACCGCCTGTTCGGCGACGGAGGCCCGCATGGTGTCCACGGACACGGTGACGCCCTCGGAGGCCAGACCCCGTACGACGGGTACGACGCGCCGCAGTTCCTCGTCCTCGTCCACCCGGGAGGCGCCGGGGCGGGTCGACTCGCCGCCCACGTCCACCAGGTCCGCGCCCTCGGTGACCAGATCGAGGCCGCGCTTGACGGCGGCGGTGGTGTCGAACCAGCGCCCGCCGTCGGAGAAGGAATCGGGCGTCACGTTGACGACTCCCATGACCGCGCAGCGGTCCCACTCCGGCAGGCCGTCGACCGTGCCCCTTCCGCCCCGCGGGCGCAACGTACTCATACGTCCCACCCTAGGCCCGTACGGGGGCGGGGACGCGCCCGCCGGGCGGGCGCGGCCTCTCCCGGGACGGCGCGGTCAGGAAGCGGCGATCTGCGCGACCGTCTCCAGTTCCACCTCGGTGCGCGCGATGGCGTGCGCGTCCGCGTCGATCGAGCGGCGCAGCGCCTCGTGCAGTCGGGCCGGGGTCAGGACGCCGAGGAAGCGGCCCGTCTCCTCCTTGTCGATGACGGCGATCCAGCCGGCGTCGTGCTGGAGCATCGTGGAGAACGCCTGCTTGAGTGAGGCGCCGACGGGCAGCCATGCCTCCATACGGCGGGCGTGCTCCCGCACGGTGCCGGACGAGGCGGTCTGCTCGGTGGAGATCCAGCCGTGCAGATTGTCCTCGGCGTCCAGGACGACCGCCCAGCGCGCGCCCTCCTTCGAAAGCTTCGCCGCCGCCGCCCGCAGCGGGTCGTCCAGATGCACGACGGGCGGCTGCTCCAGGTCGCCCTCCTCGATCGGCGTGACCGAGAGGCGCTTGAGGCCGCGGTCCGCGCCGACGAAGTCGGCGACGTACGGCGTGGCGGGCGTGCCCAGCACGGCGGCGGGGGCGTCGAACTGCTCGATGGTGCCCTGCCCGTAGACGGCGATCCGGTCACCGAGCCGGACCGCCTCCTCGATGTCGTGAGTGACGAAGAGCACGGTCTTGTTGACGGCGGCCTGGAGCTTCAGGAACTCGTTCTGGAGGTGCTCGCGTACGACGGGGTCGACCGCGCCGAAGGGCTCGTCCATCAGCAGGACGGGCGGGTCGGCGGCGAGCGCCCGTGCCACGCCCACACGCTGGCGCTGTCCGCCGGAGAGCTGCTCGGGGTAGCGGTCGCCGTAGACGGACGGGTCGAGGCCGACGAGGTCGAGGAGTTCGGCAGCGCGCTCACGGCCCTTGCCGCGCTGCCAGCCCAGAAGATGGGGGACGGTCGCCGTGTTCTCCAGGATCGTCTTGTGGGGGAAGAGGCCGACCTGCTGGATCACGTAACCGATCCGGCGCCGGAGTTGAACGGGGTCGATGGTCGATATGTCGTCCTCGTCCATGAATATCCGACCTTCGGTCGGTTCGATCAACCGGTTGACCATCTTCATGGTGGTGGTCTTGCCGCAGCCGGACGGTCCGACGAGCGTGACCAGCTCGCCCGCTCCGACCTCCAGGCTGAGGTCGTCGACGGCCGTGGTGCCGTCCGGGTACCGCTTGGTGACGTGCTCGAATCGGATCATGGTTTCCCCATTGTGACGCGTCTTGTGTGAAGGCGATGTTGCTGGAATGTGGCGGCCTTCCGCGATTGTCGGTGGTCGGGGATAGGGTCGCCCAGACAAAGACACCAGACATACGTTCGGGGAGATAGGGGAGGCGGGGGTGGATGAGCACTCAAAGCTGTCTGGCGGCGAACGAATGGATCTGCGGAGAGTATCTCCGCTCCCGTAGCCAGGAGTTGATCGATGCGACGGTCCAGCACATCGGGATCACCGTCGTCTCGGTCCTCATCGGGCTGCTCGTGGCCTTTCCACTCGCGCTGCTCGCACGCGGGAAACCGGCTTTCGCCGGTCCCGTACTCGGACTGACCACACTGCTCTACACGATCCCGTCGCTGGCGATGTTCTCGCTGCTCCTGCCGTTCTTCGGGCTGTCGACCGCGCTGGTGGTCACCGGCCTGGTGCTCTACTCCCTGACGATCCTCGTGAGGAACATCATGGCGGGCCTCGACTCCGTCCCCGCGGAAGCCAAGGAGGCCGCCCGCGGGATGGGGTACGGCTCCGGGCGGCTTCTCTGGGAGGTCGAGCTGCCGCTCGCCCTGCCCGCGCTGATGGCGGGGATCCGGATCGCGACGGTCTCCACGATCGCCCTGACGACCGTCGGTTCGATCGTGGGGCGCGGCGGCCTCGGCAATCTCATCGAGGACGCGCTGCCCAGCCTGTTCAAGGCGCAGGTGCTCACCGCCTCCGTGCTCTGCGTGCTGCTGGCGGTCACCGCCGACCTGCTCCTCCTGGGACTCCAACGGCTGCTCACGCCCTGGACGCGCATACGTACGGGCAAGGGCCGCGCGCCGCGTCCGGCGCGCGCGGGGCGGACCGGCGGCCCGGTGAAGGTGGGGGGCTGACCCATGGGTGTCCTGGGTGACGCGTGGACCTGGTTGATCACCGGCTCCAACTGGTCCGGCGAGGGCGGGGCCCTGTCCCGGCTCGGCGAGCATGTGTACGTCAGCGGGGTCGCGCTCGCGCTCGCCTGTGCGATAGCCCTGCCGACGGCCTTCTACCTCGGCCACATCGGCAAGGGCGGCGCGCTCGCCGTCAACATCTCCAACGTGGGGCGGGCGATCCCGGTCTTCGCCGTGCTCGCGCTGTTCATGCTCTCCCCGCTGCGCAACGCCGGCTATGTGCCGACCATCGTCGCGCTCGTGCTCTTCGCCGTGCCGCCGCTGCTGACCAACGCCTACGTGGGTATGCGGGAGGTGGACCGCGCGGTGCTGGAAGCCGCACGGGGCATGGGAATGTCCGGGCGCCAGCTCTTCCTCCGGGTCGA
Organism: Streptomyces sp. S4.7; assembly: GCF_010384365.1. Taxonomy (NCBI): domain Bacteria; kingdom Bacillati; phylum Actinomycetota; class Actinomycetes; order Kitasatosporales; family Streptomycetaceae; genus Streptomyces; species Streptomyces sp. S4.7. Next base: position 4,333,234 of record NZ_CP048397.1, read on the forward strand.
GCTGCCCCTGGCGTACCCGATGGTGATGACCGGACTGCGGTCGGCGTCCGTGCAGGTGGTCGCCACGGCCACCATCGCCGCGATGGTGGGGCAGGGCGGCCTCGGGCGGATCATCACGGCCGGCTTCAACACGTACGACACCCCGCAGGTGGTCGCGGGCGCGCTCCTGGTGGCGCTGCTCGCGCTGCTGGTCGAGGGCGTGCTCGTGGCGGTGGACCGGGTGCTCGACCCGTCTCCTTCCGCCGCCGTCTCCCGGGCACGGCCGCCCGGCACACACGACGGCGCTCCGAACGGCGTTCCGAGCGACGCCCTCAGTCCCGGCGACTCGCTCCCGACGGGTGACTCGCTTCCGCGAGACCGGGTGACGAAGACCGTGTGACGAAGACCCGAGTGACCCGAGTGACACGACGACCGTGTGACGACCGACTTTCTCGGCCTCCCTATGGCCTCTACGGATGGTGAACTTTCATGAGCAAGATCTCGCGCATGGCGGGTGCGGTACTCGGCGCTGTCGTCCTCACCGGCTCGCTCGCCGCGTGCGGCGGCGACAGCCTGGAGTCGGACGGCGGCTCCGACAAGGGCTCGGGCTCCGACAAGAAGGGCTCCCTCGTCGTCGGCGCGGCGGCCTTCACCGAGTCCAAGGTGCTCGCCGAGCTCTACGCGCAGATCCTCGGTGACGGCGGATACGACACCTCCGTCACCACGGTGAAGAACCGCGAGCTGTACGAGCCCTCCCTGGAGAAGGGTGAGATCGACGTCGTCCCGGAGTACGCGGCGACGCTCACCGAATTCCTCAACGCCAAGGTGAACGGCGCGGACGAGGCGTTGAAGACCCCGCTCGCCTCCAGCGACACGGCCGCCACGGTCGCCGCCCTGGAGAAGCTGGCCGAGCCGCGCGGGCTGAAGGTGCTGCCCGCCGGCAAGGCGGTCGACCAGAACGCCTTCGCCGTCACCAAGGAATACGCGGAGAAGAACAACCTCAAGACCCTTTCCGATCTGGGTGCCTCGAAGCTCAAGGTGAAGATCGCCGCGGGCGACGAGTGCGAGGTACGGCCGTTCTGCGCGCCCGGTCTGAAGAAGACGTACGGGATCGATGTCGTCGGTATCGACCCGCAGGGTGTCGGCACGCCGCAGGCCAAGCAGGCGGTGAAGGACGGCAAGGACCAGCTGGTGCTCAGCACCACCACCGACGGCACGCTCGACAGCTTCGGTCTGGTGGTCCTGGAGGACGACAAGAAGCTCCAGAACGCGGACAACGTACTTCCGGTCGTCAATGCCAAGGACGCCGGTTCCCAGGAGATAGCGGACCTTCTCGGCAAACTCGGCGACGCCCTCACGACAGAGGATCTCGCGAAGCTCAACCTGAAGGTCGACGCGGAACGCGCGAAGCCCGCGGATGTCGCCAAGGAGTATCTGGAGTCGAAAGGTCTGATCGGCAAGTAGCCGCCGGGCGCCGGGAAGTAGAGGAACGGGAGCGGAGTCGGCAACGGACGGGGAAAGATTGTCCGGCCGACCCCCATTCCGCGTCCACGCGCGGTAAATTTCGGGCCATGCCACGTGGACGCCATCGCCATTCCCCGCCCCTCCACAGGATTCTGCCGCCGTCGGCCGTGGCGGGGGCCGCGGCTCTGTGCGCCGCGGGTGCCTGGCTCCTCGCGGAACCCGTGGCGCTCCGTGGTCTGGTGGCCGTCACCGCGGCCGCCGCCGCCACCGGCGCGTACCTGATGCGCAGTTGGGACTCGGCGGCGGGCAGGCGTGTCGCGGAGCTGTTGCGCGCGCGGGCGAGCGAGGAGTGGAAGACCGAGGAGCGAATAGCCGAACTCGAAGCCGATATCGACGAATCGCGCGAGATTCGCACCAGGCTGGAGACCAAGCTGCGCGCCAAGCGGGTCGAACTCGCGAAGCTGCGCGGTGAGCACGCCGCGCTCCTGCGGCGGTACGCCACGGCGGAGACGGCGCGGGCCAGCGCGCTGGAGGGCCGGCGGCAGCTCGCGATCGAGGCGGCCCAGGAGCCCAAGGCCCTTCCCCCCGCGGGCAGTACGCCCACCGCGTCGGTGTACTTCCGGGCCGCCAAGGCCCTGGACGATCTGACGCGCAACGGCATCACGCAGCACACCAGGCGGATCCTCGAAGACGCCCGCCGGCGGCAGCTCGCCGAACGCGCGGCCCGCGAGGCCGACGCGGAGGCGGAGCGGGCGAAGCAGGCCGCGAAGGCGGCGAAGAAGGCACGCGCCGAGCGGGCGGAACGGGAGCGGGCCGAGCGGGAGAAGGCGGCCGAGGAGCGGCGCGCGGCGGAAGCGGCGACGGCCGCCGAGCAGCACACCCGCCCGTCGTCCGCGCTGCCGCTGAAGGCCCGGCCGACGTCGTCCCTGCCCGCCACCCGCCCCCATCCGGGCGCCTCGGCGATCGTCCCGTACAGCAGGCGGCACCGGCTCCAGCGCGGCCCCGAGGGAGGGTTCGACTTCTTCGGTACGCAGAAGGGCGGCCCGGCGGCGATCGAACCGTCCGCCGACGCGACGGAGGACGGATCCCCCGACCGGGCGGCCGTGGACACCGGGGCCGGACGGCCGGAGCAGGCGCAGTTGGAGCGTGCGCAGCGCGAGGACCTGGCCGATGTGGCCGGCGAGGAGGCGTTGGCCCAGCGCGGGTCCGACGAACGGGCGGTGGGTCAGGTCATCGACCTGACCGAGCACGACGAGACCGAGCCGCTGCCGCTGGGCCAGCTGCGCAGCGCGATCGGCTCCTAGGTCCTGTCTTCACACTGGCGTCTGGCTCACGACGCCCGGCACGCCCGCCCGCCGCGTTGTCGGACCGCCCGAGTACGCCCGGTACGGATGCGATCCTCCGTCCTGCGATCGCACGCACCGGACGCCGTGAGCCCCGCCCTGCGGGCGGACGACGCCAGTTCGAAGACAGGACCCAGGACGCGTCCGGGCAGTAGCGCCCTCCGCCCGCGGCGAGGGCCGGGCGGGACTTCGCGGACACGCCCTGGACCTGGACGGCCGCCGGGTCGGTCCTACTTGTCGATGTCGCCCACGACGAAGAAGAGCGAGCCGAGGATCGCCACCATGTCGGCCACCAGGGTGCCCGGCAGCAGTTCGGTGAGGGCCTGGATGTTGTTGAAGGACGCCGAGCGCAGCTTCAGCCGGTACGGCGTCTTCTCGCCCTTCGACACCAGGTAGTAGCCGTTGATGCCGAGCGGGTTCTCGGTCCACGCGTACGTGTGTCCCTCCGGCGCCTTGAGGACCTTGGGCAGCCGCTGGTTGATCGGACCGGGCTCCAGGTCGGCGATGCGGTCCAGGCACGCGTCCGCGAGGTCCAGCGAGTTGTGGGTCTGTCCCAGCAGGCACTCGAAGCGGGCCAGGCAGTCGCCGTCCTCACGGGTCACGACCCTGAGCGTGTCCTGGAGTTCGCCGTAGGCGAGATACGGCTCGTCGCGGCGCAGATCGAAGTCGACGCCCGAGGCCCGCGCGATCGGTCCCGAGACCCCGTACGCGTGCACGGCCCGCGCCGAGAGGACGCCCACACCACGGGTGCGGCCCCGGAAGATCTCGTTGCCGAGGACCAGCCTGTCGTACACGTCCATCCGCGAACGGACCTCGGAGACCGCGTGCCTGGCACGGTCCAGCCAGCCCGCGGGCAGGTCCTCCTTGAGTCCGCCGACCCGGTTGAACATGAAGTGCATCCGGCCGCCGGAGATCTCCTCCATGACGGCCTGGAGCTCCTCGCGTTCCCGGAAGGCGTGGAACACCGGGGTGATCCCGCCCAGTTCGAGGGGGTAGGAGCCGAGGAACATCAGATGGTTGAGCATCCGGTTCAGCTCGGCGAGCAGGGTCCGGGTCCAGACGGCGCGCTGCGGCACCTCCATACCGAGCATGCGCTCGACGGCCATCACCACACCCAGCTCGTTGGAGAACGCCGACAGCCAGTCGTGGCGGTTGGCGAGCATCACGATCTGGCGGTAGTCGCGCGCCTCGAACAGCTTCTCGGCGCCGCGGTGCATATAGCCGATGACCGGCTCGGCGTGCTGGATCACCTCGCCGTCGAGTACCAGTCGCAGCCGGAGCACACCGTGTGTGGAGGGGTGCTGGGGCCCGATGTTGAGCACCATGTCCGTGCTCTCGGCCGCGCCGCCGATGCCGACCGTCGTGCGGGTGGTCTCCGTCATGGGGCCCAGTCTCTCAGAGCGGTCCCGACGGGGGTCATCAGCCAGCCGAAGTCGCCGAGACCGCCGCGGGCGGTCAGTTCGGCGGCCTGGCCGGCGGTGGCGAGCGCGCCCACGTAGGAGGCGGGGTCGGTCGCGGCGAGGGAGAGCGGCGGGCGCGCCCCGCTGACACCGAGGCGGTGCAGGGCCTCGCGCTGGCTCAGTACGAAGGCCGCCGAACCGCCCCGGGCGCCCGCGCCGCCCCTGGCGTCCGCCGCGACCGCCGCCTTGCAGGCGTCCAGCGCGACATGCGCGGTGATGTCGCAGCTCCCGTCCGGCACCGGGCGCACCTCGCGGCCGTCCCGGAAGCCGGTCAGCGTCCCGAACAGCGGCCGGTCGCCCCGTACATGGGCGTAGTCGACGGCCACCGCCAGCCCTCGGTCCAGGGTCGCCACGGCGGCGGCCCACGCCTCGTCACGGGTGCGCCCGATCTCCGCCCGCGCCCCCGGTTCGGCCGTCGGCCACCAGCGCGCCAGCCAGTCGGCGTCCGCGCCGTCGACCGGGGCGCCGGGCCGCTCCGTACCGTCGGGGCCGACCAGGACGTACCGCACCGTCCCGTCGGGTCCGGTCTCGGCGACGTCCACCGGCACGTTGTCCAGCCACTCGTTGGCGAACAGCAGCCCGCGCACCCCGGCCGGCGGCCGGTCGGTCCACTCCACGCGCGCGTCCGGCCCCGGCGGGCGGGCGGCCCGTTCGACGGCGTACGGGGTGACGGCCAGCCCGTCCGGTACGGCGGCCAGGACCCCCGTCAGCAGCTCCCCGCGCCCCGCGCCGACGTCGACCAGCGCGATCTCGTCGGTGTCCAGCGCCTCCGCCGTCGCCACCAGCAGGCGCGCGACGGCCGAAGCGAACAGCGGGGAGGCGTGCACGGAGGTACGGAAGTGCCCGGCGGGTCCCTCAGGGCGCCGGTAGAAGCCCTCCGGGCCGTACAGCGCGCTCTCCATGGCCGCGGCCCACCCACGGGGCTCCGGGCCCCACGGAGCCCCGTGAGTCCCCTCGCGCTTACACGTCTCATCCGTCACGGGCCCAAGTCTCCACCTTGGGGAGTACGCGCCGACCGACCGGATCGGCCCTCCGGTTGACCCTTCTACCTTTCCCGCTTCCCTACGCTGGGTTACGTGCAGCGTCTCTATGATTTTCTCCGCAGGCACCCGACGGGCGTCGACAGCTTCTGGGCTGTGGTGCTCTTCGGGTTCTCCGTGCTGTGGGTGGGGGTGGAGAGCAACACCGGCGCCGAGCGGATGCTCGTGGCCCTCGTCGTCGTCCTTCTGCTGTCGCTGACCGTCGCGCTGCGCCGACGTGCCCCGGACAAGATGCTGCTGCTCATCGCCGTCCTGGGCGTGGTCCAGCTGCTGGCCGATATCAGCGTCAATCCGGCGGACTTCGCCATGCTGGCGCTGATCTACACGGTCGCCGCCCGAGGCGGCCCCCGCTGGGCCACCCGGCTGGGGCTGATCGGCGGGGTGGCCGCGGCGCCGCTGGCATCACTGCGCTGGCCTTCCACCGAGGCCAGCTTCAGCGGGCAGGTCTTCCTGACCGTCGTGCTGACCGTGCCCTTCGTGCTCGCCTGGGTGCTCGGCGACTCCATCCGTACTCGTCGCGCCTACTTCGCCGAGCTGGAGGAGCGCGCCACCCGGCTGGAGAAGGAGCGCGAGGCGCAGGCCAAGGTGGCCGTCGCGGCCGAGCGCGCGCGGATCGCCCGGGAGCTGCACGACGTCGTCGCGCACAACGTCTCCGTGATGGTCGTCCAGGCCGACGGCGCCGCCTATGTCCTGGACAGCGCCCCCGAGCAGGCCAGACAGGCCCTGGAGACCATCTCGGGCACCGGACGGCAGGCGCTGGCGGAGATGCGCCGGCTGCTCGGTGTGCTGCGGACCGGGGATGTGAAGGAGAGCGGCGAGTACGTGCCGCAGCCCGACGTCCGGCAGATAGAGGATCTGGTCGAACAGGTGCGGTCGGCGGGGCTCACCGTGGACTTCAAGGTCGAGGGCACCCCCCGGTCGCTGCCGAGCGGGGTGGAGCTCACCGCGTACCGGATCGTGCAGGAGGCCCTGACGAACAGCCGTAAGCACGGCGGACCCGATGTGCGAGCCAGCGTGCGTCTGGTCTACTTCGACGACGGGCTCGGACTTCTGGTCGAGGACGACGGGCGCGGCGCGGGCCACGAGATGTACGTGGACGGCGGCGCGGACGGCCGGGGGCACGGTCTCATCGGGATGCGCGAGCGCGTCGGCATGGTCGGCGGCACGCTCGACGCGGGGCCCCGCCCGGGGGGCGGCTTCCGCATCAGCGCGCTCCTTCCACTGAAGCCCGCGCACTGAGCGTCCACCGGCACCACCTCCGCCCTCTTCCCCACCGACCGCTGGACCCAACGGACAAGGAACCCGCCGATGTCGATCCGCGTGATGCTCGTCGACGACCAGGTGCTGCTGCGCACCGGTTTTCGTATGGTGCTGGCCGCACAGCCGGACATGGAGGTCGTCGCGGAGGCGGGCGACGGCGCGGAGGCGATCGAGAATCTGCGCGGCACCGCCGTGGACGTCGTCCTGATGGACGTCCGCATGCCACGGCTCGACGGTGTGGAGGCGACCCGCCGGATCTGCGCGGAGCCCGGTGCGCCCAAGGTACTCATCCTGACCACGTTCGACCTCGACGAGTACGCCTTCTCCGGGCTCAAGGCGGGCGCCAGCGGCTTCATGCTCAAGGACGTACCGCCGTCCGAACTGCTGACCGCGATCCGCGCCGTGCACAGCGGTGACGCGGTCGTCGCGCCGTCCACGACCCGGCGGCTGCTCGACCGCTTCTCGGCGATGCTGCCGAGCGGCAAGGAGAACGGCGCGGCCTACGGCGCGCTGGAGCGGCTGACCGGCCGCGAGCGCGAAGTCATGCTGCTGGTCGCCCAGGGCCTGTCGAACGGCGAGATCGCCGCCAGGCTGGTGCTCTCCGAGGCGACCGTGAAGACGCACGTCGGCCGCATCCTCACCAAGCTCGGTCTGCGCGACCGGGTGCAGGTCGTGGTGCTCGCGTACGAGTCGGGGCTGGTGCGCGCCGGGGGAGGCGCCCTCTGATGCTGCTGTGGATCAACGGGCCGTTCGGCGGCGGGAAGACACAGACCGCGCACGAGATCGCGCGGCGGCTGCCGGGCAGCGTCGTCTGCGATCCCGAGTACGTCGGGTTCGGGCTGCACCGCATGCTGCCGACGGGGCTCCGGGGCGACTTCCAGGACCTGCCCGTCTGGCGGCAGGGCGTCCACGACATGCTCGATCTGGCGCTGCGCGGGCACGAGGGCACCGTCATCGCCCCCATGACGCTCGTCGAGGACGGCTACTTCGAGGAGATCGTCGGCCGCCTGCGCGAGGAGGGGCACGACGTACACCACTTCGCGCTGCTGGCGGCGCGCGAGACCGTCCTGAAGAGGCTCACCGAACGCGGACTCGGGCTGGGACTCATGCGGGAGAGCTTCGCCGTCAGCAAGCTGGACCACTGTCTGGAGCGGCTGTCCCGGCCGGAGTTCGGCGAGCACATCCGTAACGACGGTCTGACGATTCCCCAGGTCGCCGACGCAGTCGCCGCTTCGGCCGGGCTGCGGCTCACGCCGAACACCGACAGCGCGTTCCGCCACCGGCTGCGGCGCGCCTGGACCGGCGTCAAGCACATCCGCTTCGACTGAACCGTAGCCGTAGCCGTAGCCGTAGCCGTGGCCCGCGGCCGTGGCGGCTCTGTTCCGGTCAGCGCAGCACGCCCTCCAGGAAGTCGCTGCCGAGCCGGGCCACGAGGGTCACGTCCAACTGGTGCAGCACATAGCGGCCCCGGCGGCGGGTCGTCAGCAGACCGGCCTTGCGCATCACGGCGAGATGCCGGGACACCTCGGGCGCCGAGATCCCGTACGTGTCGGCCAGCTCGCCCGTCGTGTACCAGCCCCGCGCGAGGCTCCGGCACATCCGCATCCGCATGGGGTGCGCGACCGCCTCCAGACGCAGCTTGACCGTCTCCACGGAGGGCGCGCCGCCCGACGGCTCCGGGCTGCCCAGCGGGTACTGGACGACCGGCTGCCAGCCGGGCGCGTACAGCGCCAGCAGATGAGGCCAGCCGAAGGCGGTCGGCACGAAGGTCAGACCCGATCCCGCGGCGCTCGTGCAGCCCGACGTGAGCTTGTCGATGACGACGGCCCGGCCCCCCGTCGCCGTCTTCGTCAGGCTCACCGCCGGCGAGACGGCGGCGACGGCGTCCGTTAGCCCCTTGCGGCGCAGCAGTTCGGTCTTGTGCCGGGCGTCGGCGGCCAGCTGGACCCGGACGCGCCGCCAGGTCTCGGCGAAGAACGCCTCGTCGCAGTCCTCCAGGAGCCGCCGTATCCACCCCCGGACGGCGGGCGGATCGGTCAGCATGCGCCGTACGAAGGCGGCCTGGTGCGGCCCCCGTGCCGCCGCCAGATCCAGTACGCGCTCGCGCGTCGCGCCGTCCGCCAGCGGGGACGGCGCGCCCGTGCCGTAGTGACTGGCGCAGGAGATCTCCAGCGCCGCGTCCACGTACTGCTCGTCCGGCATCGTGTCGAGGTCGTCCAGCTCCTCGGCCAGCGTCTCGCGGGGGCGGGCGGGCAGCAGGATGTCGGAGCGGGCGGACCGCCACAGGAAGTCCGCCTCGTGCAGCCGGTCGGCCAGCTCGGGCTTGAGGCCGGCGGACGTGGAGGTGACCCAGCCGTTCAGCCGGGCGTGGTGGCCGGGCTCGGACAGCGCGTGCAGGGCGGCGCCCAGCTCGGCGAGCGGGGAGGGGCCGAAGACGATGCGCTCGTGGGGCAGCCCGGTGATGTCGATGGTCACGCTCATGCACCCATGCTGCACGCCACCACCGACACCACGGCGGACGATTGACGCCCTCGGTCAATCGTCGGACGCGTTTCCCGCCACCACGCGCGCCATGAACTCAACCACGGCCCGCCGGACGTCGTCCGCCGTCCACTCCAGCCCGGCCGAACCCACCGTCACCTCCGCCACCGCCACGCCGGGCGGGCCCGCGCCCGACTCGAACCAGCGGCGGAACAGCGTCACACCGGTCTCCTCGGCCTGCCGTACCGCCGCCTCGTTGAGCACCGCCGCGCCGTACGGAAGCCACACCTGGAACTGGTGCGTGTGCGGCGTTCGCGGATGCACCCGGAACCACGGGGCCGCCGGTAGCCCCGCCGTGCCCGGCGCCGGCGCCCCAAGCCCCTCCGCCAGCGCCGTCGCGACCACGCGCGCGTGCGCCACGTACGAAGGCAGCCGGGGCAGCTCCCGTTCGAGCCCCAGCAGCGCGGACAGCGCCGCCGGATACTGCTGGAAGAGCTGTCCTCCGTACCGATGCCGCCACACCCGCGCCTCCTCGACCACCGCCGACGGCCCCACGAGCATCGCCCCGGACAGCCCGTCCAGGGACTTGTAGAAGGACACGTACACGCTGTCCGCGAGTCCCGCGATCTCCCTCAGGGGCCGGCCGAAGTGGGTCACGCACTCCCACAGGCGCGCGCCGTCGAAGTGCACCACCGCGTCGCGCTCGCGCGCCGCCGCCACCACGGCGACGAGCTCGTCCCACGTCGGCAGCACGAACCCCGCGTCGCGCAGCGGCAGTTCCAGCATCAGCGTGCCGAACGGCTCGTCAGCGGCGTGGATCTCCTCCGCCGTGGGCAGCCGGGGCGCGGACGTCGGATGGACCGTACGGAGGCCGCTGACGACCGACAGGGCGCCGCCCTCGTGCACCTCGGGGTGCGCCAGCGGATGCAGCGCCACCGTCGTGTTCCCGGTGCGCCCCGCCCAGCACCGCAGCGCCACCTGCTGCGCCATGGTCCCGGTCGGGAAGAACGCGGCGGCCGGGAAGCCGAGCAGGTCCGCCACCCGGCTCTCCAGTTCGGCGACGACCCCGTCCCCGTACACGTCCGTCCATCCGTCCAGGTCGTGGACCGACGACGCGTCGGCCGCCAGAGCGGCCAGCCGCTCACCGAGGGGCCGGTCGGCGGAGCTTCGCCAGAGGGTCCGTCCGGACGCCTTCCAGGCGGCCAGCCGTCGTCGTCGTTCGTCCCGTTCGCTGACGTCTCCCATGGGGGGATCATCGTCCACGGGGCGGACGGGTCCCAGTCCTTCAGCCGGGGCCGCCCACAGCCTGTGGACAGTCGGGGAATGCCACGAAACGCTGGCGTAGCATGGCGAGAAATCGTCCGGTACCCGTCGCGGACTGGAACGGAAGGCCCCGTCGCGTGAACGCATCAGCAGTTCCCAGAGATCCTCGTGACCCGAGGGACAGACCCGCCCGGCTCACGGTCGGAGTCGTCGGTTCCGGCCGCGTCGGGCCGACGCTGGCCGCCGCTCTCCGGCTCGCGGGCCATCGCCCCGTCGCCGCGTCGGGCGTCTCCGACGCCTCCGTACGGAGGGCGGCCGTCCTGCTCCCCGACGTGCCCCTGGTGACGCCCGCCGAAGTGCTCGCCCGCGCCGAACTGGTGCTGCTGACCGTCCCGGACGACGCCCTGCCCGGCCTGGTCGAAGGGCTCGTCGAGACCGGGGCCGTACGGCCGGGACAGCTGCTGGTCCACACGTCCGGGCGGTACGGCACGAAGGTGCTCTCCCCCGCGCTGCACGCGGGCGCGCTGCCGCTCGCGCTCCACCCCGCGATGACGTTCACGGGCACCTCCGTGGACGTCCAGCGGCTGGCGGGCTGCTCCTTCGGGGTCACGGCACCCGACGAACTGCGGCTCGCCGCCGAGGCGTTGGTCATCGAGATGGGCGGCGAGCCCGAGTGGATCGAGGAGGACGCCCGCCCGCTCTACCACGCGGCCCTGGCGCTCGGCGCGAACCACCTGGTCACGCTGGTCGCCCAGTCGATGGAGCTGCTCGGCAAGGCCGGTGTCGCGGCGCCGGACAGGATGCTCGGCCCGCTCCTCGGCGCCGCCCTGGACAACGCGCTGCGCTCCGGCGACGCCGCGCTCACCGGCCCCGTGGCGCGCGGTGACGCCGGCACCGTCGCCGCGCACGTCGCCGAACTGCGCGAGCACGCGCCCGCCGCCGTGCCGGGCTATCTGGCGATGGCCCGTACGACGGCCGACCGGGCACTCGCCCACGGTCTGCTCAAGCCGGGGCTGGCGGAGGACCTGCTGGACGTCCTCGCCGACGGCGACCACCAAGGGGGGAGCGGCCGATGAGCCTCGAACTGGCCTCCACGCGCGTGGAGCTGGACCGGCTGCTCGCACGCCACGGCGACCGGCCCCCGGCCGCTCACGGGTCCGCGCCGGCCGCCCGTACCGCCGTCGTCATGACGATGGGCGCCCTCCACGACGGCCACGCCGCGCTGGTGCGCGCCGCCCGGGAGCATGTCGGCGCGGCCGGTTTCGTCGTCGTCACCGTCTTCGTCAACCCGCTCCAGTTCGGCGCGGGCGAAGACCTCGACCGCTATCCCCGGACACTCGAATCGGACCTCAAGACGGCCGAGGCGGCAGGCGCCGACGCCGTGTTCGCCCCGTCCGTCGACGAGGTGTACCCGGGCGGCACGCCCCAGGTGCGGATCTCCGCCGGCCCCATGGGGGAGCGTCTCGAAGGCGCCGCGCGGCCCGGCCACTTCGACGGCATGCTCACCGTCGTCGCGAAGCTGCTGCACCTCACCGCCCCCGATGTCGCCTTCTACGGACAGAAGGACGCCCAACAGCTCGCGCTGATCCGGCGGATGGCCCGCGACCTGAACTTCCCGGTCGAGATCGTCGGCGTGCCGACGGTCCGTGAGGAGGACGGTCTCGCGCTCTCCAGCCGCAACCGGTTCCTCTCCGCCGCCGAGCGGCGTACCGCCCTCACGCTCTCCCTCGCGCTCTTCGCGGCGAGAGACCGCCTCGGGGCCCAGCACGCGCTGCGCGCCCGCGCGGAGTCCGCGCCCACGTCCAAGGCCCGTGCCGCCGCCCTCTCCGCGCTCGGCGAGGCCCGTGCCGCCGCCGACACCCACGCGGTGGCCAACGCCGCCTCCGGTACGCCGCCGACGCGCGGCTGTGGCGCGCACGCCGTACGGTCCGCGGCCCGCGTCGTCCTCGACCGGGCGGCCAGGGACCACCGGTCCTTCACGCTCGACTACCTGGCCCTCGTGGACCCCGCCGACTTCACCGAGGTCCCCGACGACCACACCGGCGAGGCGATCCTCGCCGTGGCGGCGCGGGTCGGCGCGACGCGGCTGATCGACAACATCCCCCTGACGTTCGGAGCCGCCCAGTGACCGCCGAGTCCGCCCGGCAGCCGGCGCCGGGCCCGCCTGCCGGCATCCAGCTCACCGCGCCCGTGCCCGGCTGGGCCATCGACGCCGACGTCGTCGTGGTCGGCTCCGGCGTCGCCGGACTCACCGCGGCGCTGCGCTGCACGGCGGCCGGGCTCAGAACGGTCGTCGTCACCAAGGCGCGCCTCGACGACGGCTCCACCCGCTGGGCGCAGGGCGGCATCGCCGCCGCCCTCGGCGAGGGCGACACCCCCGAGCAGCATCTGAGCGACACCCTCGTCGCCGGCGCGGGCCTCTGTGACGAGGAGGCCGTACGCACCCTGGTCACCGAGGGCCCCGACGCCGTCCGGCGCCTGATCGGGACCGGCGCGCGGTTCGACACGTCCGCGACGGGCGACCTCCAGCTGACCCGCGAGGGCGGCCACCACCGCCGCCGCATCGCCCACGCGGGGGGCGACGCGACCGGCGCGGAGATCTCACGCGCCCTGGTGGACGCGGTGCGCGACGCCTCCCTCCGTACGGTCGAGAACGCGCTGGTCCTCGACCTCCTCACGGATGAGCACGGCAACACCTCCGGCGTCACCCTCCATGTGATGGGCGAGGGCCAGCACGACGGCGTCGGAGCCGTCCGCGCCCCCGCCGTCGTCCTGGCCACCGGCGGCATGGGCCAGGTCTTCTCGGCGACGACCAACCCCGCGGTCTCGACCGGCGACGGCGTGGCCCTCGCGCTGCGCGCCGGGGCGGAGGTCTCCGACCTCGAATTCGTGCAGTTCCACCCGACGGTGCTCTTCCTGGGTGCCGGGTCGGAGGGCCAGCAGCCGCTGGTGTCCGAGGCGGTACGGGGCGAGGGTGCCCATCTCGTGGACGCCGACGGGATCCGCTTCATGCTCGACCAGCACGAACTCGCCGAGCTGGCTCCCCGCGACATCGTCGCCAAGGCCATCATGCGCCGCATGCGGGAGCGGGGCACCGAGCACATGTATCTGGACGCCAGGCACTTCGGCGCGCGGATGTGGGCCACGCGCTTCCCCACGATCCTCGCCGCCTGCCGGTCGCACGGCATCGACCCGGTCACCGAGCCGATCCCGGTCGCGCCCGCCGCCCATTACGCCTCCGGCGGCGTCCGTACCGACCTGCGCGGCCGTACGACCGTGCCGGGCCTGTACGCCTGCGGCGAGGTCGCGTGCACGGGTGTGCACGGCGCGAACCGGCTGGCGTCCAACTCCCTCCTCGAAGGGCTCGTGTTCGCCGAGCGCATCGCGGCCGACATCGCCGCGGTCGCGGCGGCCCCCCGCAACGGGCCCTCCGCCGTCCGGCCCCCGGCCACCGCGCACGGGGCGGCGGATTCCGCCGCTCTCCTGCCGCTCATCGCCCCCGACGCACGCCTCACGATCCAGCGGATCATGTCCGAAGGCGCGGGGGTCCTCAGGTCCGCCACGAGTCTGGGCACGGCCGCCGAGGCCCTGGAGGCCGTGTACCAGGACGCGCTGCGCCCCACGGACCGCGGAAAACCCGCCCAGCCGGGCGTCGAGTCCTGGGAGACCTCCAACCTCCTGTGCGTCGCCCGCGTCCTGGTGGCCGCCGCCCTGGAGCGCGAGGAGACCCGTGGCTGCCACTGGCGCGACGACTTCCCCGAACGTGACGACACCGACTGGCGCCGTCACCTCGTCGTGACGCTCGGGGCGGGCCGCGCCCTGGAGCTGAGCCGGACCGACACCCCCGCGTTTCCCGCCGTACGCCCAGCAGATCCCGCCGTCCCCATGGAGCCGTCACCGTGAGCACGCCCGAAGACAGTCCGCGCCCCGAGGCCGTGGACGTACCGCTCATCCAGATCGGCGCCCCGGCGTCGGCCGCCGGGGGCTGCGGGGACGGCTGCGGCTGTTCCGACGGCGAGGACTCCCTGGAGTGCGGTCTCGACCCCGCGCTGGCCACGCTGCTGGCCGAGGCCGGGCTCGACCCCGTGCAGGTGGAGGACATCGCCCATGTCGCCATCGGTGAGGACCTCGACCACGGCGTGGACGTGACGAGCGTCGCGACCGTCCCCGCCGACGCCGTCGCCACCGGCGACTTCACGGCCCGCAGGAGCGGCACGGTCGCCGGACTGCGCGTCGCCGAGGCCGTCCTCTCCCTCGTCTGTACGGAGGACTTCGAGGTCGAGCGGCACGTCGAGGACGGTGACCGTGTCGAGGCCGGTCAGAAGCTCCTCAGCGTCACCACCCGCACCCGGGACCTGCTCACCGGCGAGCGCAGCGCGCTCAACCTCCTGTGCAGGCTCTCCGGCATCGCGACCGCCACGCGCGCGTGGGCCGACGCGCTGGAGGGCACCGGCGCGAAGGTGCGCGACACCCGTAAGACGACACCCGGTCTGCGCGCCCTGGAGAAGTACGCCGTGCGCTGCGGCGGCGGCGTCAACCACCGGATGTCGCTCTCCGACGCCGCCCTCGTCAAGGACAACCACGTGGTGGCGGCCGGCGGGGTCGCCGAGGCCTTCAAGGCCGTACGGGACCAGTTCCCCGACCTCGCGATCGAGGTGGAGACCGACACGCTCCAGCAGGTTCGCGAAGTCCTCGACGCGGGCGCCGACCTGATCCTGCTGGACAACTTCACCCCGGCCGAGACCGCCGAGGCCGTCGCGCTCGTCGCCGGCCGGGCCCTGCTGGAGTCGTCCGGCACGCTGGTCCTGGAGAACGCCCGCGCGTACGCCGAGACCGGCGTCGACTATCTCGCCGTCGGAGCCCTCACGCACTCCGCCCCGATCCTCGACATCGGCCTCGACCTGCGCGAGGCGGGTGTCTGATGCTGCTCACCATCGATGTCGGCAACACCCACACCGTGCTCGGTCTGTTCGACGGCGAGGAGATCGTCGAGCACTGGCGCGTGTCCACCGATTCGCGCCGCACGGCCGACGAACTCGCCGTCCTCCTCCAGGGCCTGATGGGAATGCATCCGCTGCTCGGCGACGAGCTGGGTGACGGTATCGAGGGCATCGCGATCTGCTCCACCGTGCCGTCCGTCCTGCACGAACTGCGCGAGGTGACCCGCCGGTACTACGGAGACGTGCCCGCGGTCCTGGTCGAGCCCGGCATCAAGACCGGTGTACCGATCCTGGTCGACAACCCGAAGGAGGTCGGCGCCGACCGGATCATCAACTCGGTCGCCGCCGTCGAGCTGTACGGCGGTCCCGCGGTCGTCGTCGACTTCGGTACGGCCACGACGTTCGACGCGGTCAGCGCGCGCGGGGAGTACACGGGCGGGGTCATCGCGCCCGGCATCGAGATCTCCGTCGAGGCGCTCGGCATCAGGGGCGCCCAGCTCCGCAAGATCGAGCTGGCGAGGCCGCGCAGTGTCATCGGCAAGAACACGGTCGAGGCGATGCAGTCGGGCATCGTGTACGGATTCGCCGGCCAGGTCGACGGGGTCGTCACACGGATGGCGCGCGAGCTGGCCGAGGACCCGGGCGAGGTGACCGTGATCGCGACGGGCGGCCTGGCGCCGATCATCCTCGGTGAGTCGTCGGTGATCGACGAGCACGAGCCGTGGCTGACGCTGATCGGTCTGCGACTGGTGTACGAGCGCAACGTGTCGCGCATGTAGGGCCGTCGTTCGCGGGGTCCGTCGTCCGGATCGGGCCGCCGGGCCGGGCGCGGGTCCGGCCCGGCACGTCAGCCCGCCGGTGGGCGGGCCCGTCCGAACGGCGGCCCCCGGCCCCCGCCGCGCCGCTGCCGTCGCGTTTAGACGATTTTGTGCGGTTCGTGAGTATCGTCACCTCATGCCCACGCCATACGGATCCCGCGGCGGCATGGCGTTCGGCGCAGACGAGCTGCGTGTGCTCCGAGGCGCCCTCGCCGTCGCACTCCACCCCGCTCCCCTCCCCGACGAGGACGTCCAGGCATGCCTGCGCCTCGCCGAGTCCGTGGACGAAGCGGTCCGCGAGGCCGGCCGGCTGCGCGCGTTCCTCCTCGCCGACCTCGCCCGCTACCGCGCCGCGCTTCCCGGCTCGGCCGCCGGGTATCTGGAGCTTCTCCAGGACGCCCTGGCCGCCGGGTACGACCCCCGCCCGGAGGACCTCATGGCTCTGCGTACCCTGCGCCCCGCACCCGCCGCCACCGCGCTGCTCGACCGCTGCCGGCTGATCGCCGAGAACTCCGTACGGGCCCGCCTCGCCGGCCGCTCGCCCGCCGCGCCCGCGCCCCGTACCCGGCTGCTGGCGCTCCAGGGAGGCCGCGCCGCCGCCGACCCGGACCGGCCGAAGGAGGAGCCGGGAAAGGCGCCGGGGAAAGCGCCCGCGCCGCCCCGCCGCCCGGCGGCCCCGGGGCGTCCCGCCACCGAGCGCCCGATGCCCAAGCCGTCCGAGGTCTTTCCGCCACGCCGTAAGCCCACGCCCCCGGCGGAACGACGGGCCGCCGGATAGCTACTCTGGTCCCATGGACTACGTATCCGCTCTCCTGCCGCCCGTGGTGATGGCCGCCTTCTTCATCGGCCTGGTCGTGACGATCGTCAAAAGCCAGGGCGGGGACAACAAGTCGAAGGAGGACGCGGCCGTGGACGCGGCGATCGCCCGCGCGGAGGCCGCGGAGCAGCCGGGTGCTCCGTCGGGCGCCTGACGTAACGAGCTGTAGATCAGGACGTACGACTTCCACCAGTCGTACGTCCTTTTTGTTACGTCAATAACCGGCCATTCGGACATCTCGCACTATGGTTGCGGTGTGCCCCGCCAATTGGGAGACCTGGAAGACGCCGTCATGAGTCGCGTCTGGCAATGGAACCGTCCGGTCACCGTCCGGGAAGTCCTCGAAGACCTTCAGCGGGAACGGTCCATCGCCTACACGACCGTCATGACCGTAATGGACAATCTCCATCAGAAGGGCTGGGTGCGCAGGGAAGTCGACGGCCGTGCCTATAGATATACGGCGGTCTCCACCCGTGCCGCCTACGCGGCCGCGCTGATGAACGAAGCCTGGTCGAAGAGTGACAGCCCGGCGGCCGCTCTTGTCGCCTTCTTCGGGATGATGTCGCCGACACAGCGCGACGCCCTGGAGGACGCGGTCCGTATGGTGCGCCGCGACCAGCCGGAAGTCGGTCCGGAAGCCGCGGTGGGGACGGCGCCGGAAGTCCTGCCTGAAACCCCGTCAGAAACCGCACCCGAAGTGCCGGCCGAAGAGCCCGCCGAAGTCCCCGGCGATGTGCCCGCCGAAGTCCCGACCGAGGGCGCCGACCGAGAGCATCCAGCGGGGCGATAGCGTCCAGTCATGTCCTCTGAGGTTCCGAAAGCCGCGGCGAATGCCATCACCGTCCGGCGGGCCAGGACGAGCGATGTGTCCGCTGTCCGTCGTCTCGTCGACCCGTACGTGAGTGAAGGCATCCTGCTCGACAAAGCGACGGTGACGCTTTACGAGGACATCCAGGAGTTCTGGGTCGCCGAACGCGACGACGACGCGGCGGTCGTCGGATGCGGCGCACTCCATGTCATGTGGGAAGACCTCGCCGAAGTGCGCACGCTCGCGGTGGATCCACGGTTCCGGGGCGACGGCATCGGCCGTCATGTGCTCGACAAGTTGTTGCAGACCGCCCGGTGGCTCGGCGTGCGGCGCGTATTCTGTCTCACCTTCGAAGTCGACTTCTTCATCAAGCACGGCTTCGTGGAGATCGGTGAGACTCCTGTCGACGGAGATGTCTACAGCGAGCTGCTGCGTTCCTATGACGAGGGAGTGGCCGAGTTCCTCGGTCTCGAACGGGTGAAGCCGAACACCTTGGGTAACAGCCGGATGCTTCTGCACCTGTGAGCGGCTGAAGAACCCGGAACCCTATGTCCGAATCGCGCACGTTTCCCGTGTTCTTGTGCTACTGAACCTCTGCCGGGGGTTTGTGTTTTCCTGAGAAAAGCGGTTTCCTTTCGGCGTACTGCATTTTCGATGAAAGGAAAACCGGTGGCACAGAAGGTTCAGGTCCTTCTTGTTGACGACCTCGACGGTGGCGAGGCGGACGAGACCGTCACGTTCGCGCTGGACGGCAAGACCTACGAGATCGACCTCACGAACGCGAATGCGGACAAGCTTCGTGGGCTGCTCGACCCGTACACCAAGAGTGGCCGTCGTACCGGTGGCCGCGCCGCCGGTGGCCGTGGCAAGGGCCGCGCCGCCGCGGGTGGGAACAAGGACACCGCGGAAATTCGCAAGTGGGCCAAGGAGAACGGCTACAGCGTCAACGATCGCGGTCGCGTTCCGGCCGAGATCCGTGAAGCCTACGAGAAGGCCAACGGCTGAGATTTCGTACGTGCCGTTTCTCCACGAAGCAATCGGGCCCGGTGGCACTCAGTGGCCGCCGTGTCCACGAGTCGAACGAGATCGGGGACACCCCCACCCCTGTCCCCGTGTCCGGCACTCCCTCCGGGGCCGTGTCCGATATGAGTGAGAGCCGGCAGCGTCGGTTCCACCTCGCGTCCCGGCTCGGGGGGCCGCAGCCATACGGCGGCCCCCTGCTCCGCTCCCGGGCGGCCGCCTCCCGCCCCGCCCCGCGCCGGAATCCCCGTCGGCCCACGGGGCCCCCTCGGCCCCGTCGGCCTTCCCGGCGGCCGCGGAGCGGTCATCCGGCCGCCGACGCCCACGGCGGTCAGATCCAGCGTGATCCCGCCCCACTCCAGCCAGTCCAGCAGCCCCGGTAGTTCGTCCGCGCCGCCCGCGGCCACCAGCAGCCGCATCCGGCCCTCCGCGAGCGCCACGGGTCCCGTCCCGGCCGCGCCGATCCGGCGAAGCACCTCGGCGCCCGCGTCGGCGGGCAGTTCCAGGACGTCGAAGCGGAGCCCGGTCAGCAGTGCGACGGGTGGCCCCGGCGCCGTGGCCCAGCCCAGCTCGTGCTCGTACCAGTGGGCGCTGCCGCCTTCGAGGGGCAGCGGCGCGCGGGGGAGCGGAACGGGGAGAGCCATGTTCGGACCAACTCCCCGTCACAGCTCTGGGTTACGCGGTGTCGCCCCATGCTCGCCCTGTGTGTTCGCCGTGGGGGCGTACAGAAGCATTCGGGAGTGCAAGGGTGTTCGCCCGTAGCGGAGGGAACCGGGGTGCGCCGCATGGAGTGTCAGTGCTTGCGGGTAAGACATTCCTAGTGGGGAGGGGCGACACGCGGTCCCGGACGTCTCACGTTCGCCATCGGCGTACCGATAGCGGGGGTATCTGTCTGGCCTGCGGGAACATCGTCTCGCACCATCAGGTTGGAGCAGATGTCGGCTCTTCGTGAGGAAAGTTCGCCGCCGAGGCGGGGTGATCACGGCGGATGTCGGCAGTTGGAATGAGCGGTCCCCGCTTGCGGGACTAAGCTGCGGAAGGACAGGGAGGGGACCGACCCCTTTACTGCCTGACCGCTCTGAGGAGCGATTAACGATGTTCGAGAGGTTCACCGACCGCGCGCGGCGGGTTGTCGTCCTGGCTCAGGAAGAAGCCCGGATGCTCAACCACAACTACATCGGCACCGAGCACATCCTCCTGGGCCTGATCCACGAGGGTGAGGGTGTCGCCGCTAAGGCCCTGGAGAGCCTCGGGATTTCGCTCGAGGCGGTCCGCCAGCAGGTGGAGGAGATCATCGGGCAGGGCCAGCAGGCTCCGTCCGGCCACATCCCCTTCACGCCCCGTGCCAAGAAGGTCCTGGAGCTGTCGCTCCGCGAGGCCCTTCAGCTCGGCCACAACTACATCGGCACCGAGCACATCCTGCTCGGCCTGATCCGCGAGGGCGAGGGCGTCGCCGCCCAGGTCCTCGTGAAGCTGGGCGCCGATCTCAACCGGGTGCGGCAGCAGGTCATCCAGCTGCTCTCCGGTTACCAGGGCAAGGAGGCCGCCACCGCCGGCGGCCCGGCCGAGGGCACGCCCTCGACCTCGCTCGTCCTGGACCAGTTCGGCAGGAATCTCACGCAGGCCGCCCGTGAGTCCAAGCTCGACCCGGTCATCGGGCGCGAGAAGGAGATCGAGCGGGTCATGCAGGTGCTGTCCCGCCGTACGAAGAACAACCCGGTCCTCATCGGCGAGCCCGGCGTCGGCAAGACGGCGGTCGTCGAGGGACTGGCGCAGGCCATCGTCAAGGGCGAGGTGCCCGAGACCCTCAAGGACAAGCACCTCTACACCCTGGACCTCGGCGCCCTGGTCGCGGGCTCCCGCTACCGAGGTGACTTCGAGGAGCGCCTGAAGAAGGTCCTCAAGGAGATCCGCACCCGCGGCGACATCATCCTGTTCATCGACGAGCTCCACACCCTCGTGGGTGCGGGCGCCGCCGAGGGCGCGATCGACGCGGCTTCGATCCTGAAGCCCATGCTCGCCCGTGGAGAGCTCCAGACCATCGGTGCGACGACGCTCGACGAGTACCGCAAGCACCTGGAGAAGGACGCCGCGCTGGAGCGACGCTTCCAGCCGATCCAGGTGGCCGAGCCGTCGCTGCCGCACACCATCGAGATCCTCAAGGGTCTGCGGGACCGGTACGAGGCGCACCACCGCGTGTCCATCACGGACTCCGCGCTGGTCGCAGCCGCGACGCTCGCCGACCGTTACATCTCGGACCGCTTCCTGCCGGACAAGGCGATCGACCTGATCGACGAGGCCGGCTCACGGATGCGCATCCGCCGGATGACCGCTCCGCCGGACCTCCGCGAGTTCGACGAGAAGATCGCGAACGTCCGCCGCGACAAGGAGTCGGCCATCGACTCCCAGGACTTCGAGAAGGCAGCTTCGCTCCGCGACAAGGAGAAGCAGCTGCTGGCCGCGAAGACCAAGCGGGAGAAGGAGTGGAAGGCCGGCGACATGGACGTCGTCGCCGAGGTGGACGAGGAGCTGATCGCCGAGGTCCTGGCGACCGCCACGGGCATCCCGGTCTTCAAGCTCACCGAGGAGGAGTCCTCGCGGCTGCTCCGCATGGAGGACGAGCTCCACAAGCGCGTCATCGGCCAGAAGGACGCCATCAAGGCGCTCTCCCAGGCGATCCGGCGTACGCGGGCGGGTCTGAAGGACCCCAAGCGTCCCGGTGGTTCGTTCATCTTCGCCGGCCCCTCCGGAGTCGGTAAGACGGAGCTGTCCAAGACGCTCGCCGAATTCCTCTTCGGCGACGAGGACGCGCTGATCTCCCTCGACATGTCGGAGTTCAGCGAGAAGCACACGGTTTCGCGTCTCTTCGGTTCTCCCCCCGGATACGTGGGGTACGAAGAGGGCGGCCAGCTCACCGAGAAGGTGCGCCGGAAGCCGTTCTCCGTCGTCCTCTTCGACGAGGTCGAGAAGGCCCACCCCGATATCTTCAATTCCCTTCTGCAGATCCTGGAGGACGGTCGGCTGACCGACTCCCAGGGCCGGGTCGTGGACTTCAAGAACACGGTCATCATCATGACGACCAACCTCGGGACCAGGGACATCTCCAAGGGGTTCAACCTGGGCTTCGCCGCCCAGGGCGACACCAAGTCCAACTACGAGCGGATGAAGAACAAGGTCAACGAAGAGCTCAAGCAGCACTTCCGGCCCGAGTTCCTCAACCGTGTGGACGACACGGTCGTCTTCCACCAGCTCACCGAGGAAGACATCATCCAGATCGTCGACCTCATGGTGACCAAGGTGGACGAGCGCCTGAAGGACCGGGACATGGGCCTCGAGCTCAGCCCGAACGCCAAGGCGCTGCTCGCCAAGAAGGGCTACGACCCCGTTCTGGGCGCCCGGCCGCTGCGCCGGACGATCCAGCGCGAGATCGAGGACATCCTCTCCGAGAAGATCCTCTTCGGTGAGCTGCGCCCCGGTCACATCGTGGTCGTGGACACCGAGGGCGAGGGCGAGGAGAAGAAGTTCAGCTTCCGAGGCGAGGAGAAGTCGGCGCTGCCCGACGTCCCGCCGATCGAGCAGGCGGCCGGCGGCGCCGGTCCGAACCTGACCAAGGAGGCGTGAGCCTCGGGCCGAGCCGCTGAGCTCGGTCCGAGAGCCCACAGTCGAAGGGGTGGCCCGAGACCGTAAAAGGTCTCGGGCCACCCCTTCGTCGTGCCTCCGTCATGACCCCGCGAGGGCCGTGGAGGGCGCTGCACCGTGACAAGCCGCACACCCGTTTCCGCGCCTACGACCAGGAATAGTGGTGAAGCGGGTGATTGCGGTGGGACCTTCGGATAGGTCCGCCTCGGGACCTTGGTCCCGAGGCCCCGGAAGAGGGTGGCGGCCCGGCCGCCGACCGGATGCGCACCACTCTGACGTGCGAATAAACGGTATTTAATACGGACATTTCGATTCAAGGTGGAAGGATACTTCAGGTCGTCAAGGGGTCGATCTGCCGGTACCGCGACTACGACGACATGTCGTAGATGGGCGGTTTGGGGTGTGATGGGCGGTCGGGTTACCAAGGTGAGGCAAGCCCACCCGGTGCCTGAGTGCCGGGTCCATTGACGCCCCGGAGGTTTCTCAATGTCGCAGCGCACCACGCCCCGCCAGTCCACGCTCCGTACCCGTGCCGCCATCCTGGCCGCCGGACTCGGAGTGACGACGGCGCTCGGAGCGGGGGTCGCGTTCGCCGCGAACAGCAGCGGCGACGCCGGCGCCCCCGCCGCCGTGGCCGCCGAGAAGGCCGCCCACTCGGAGAAGGCGACCGCGGCCAAGGCCGCCGACAAGGCCAAGGACAAGGCCAAGAAGGCCAAGAACCCCACCTGGGCCAAGCCGGTCTCCAAGTACACCCTCAGCGCCACGTACGGCCGCGGTGGCGGTATGTGGGCCAGCAAGCACTCCGGCCAGGACTTCGCCGTCTCCGTCGGCACGAACGTGAAGGCCGTCCACACGGGCACCGTCGTGAAGGCCGGACCCAACGGTGCCGGTGACGGCCCCGCGTACGGCAACGCGATAGTCATCAAGCACGGCACCGGGTCGAGTGCGAAGTACTCGCAGTACGCGCACCTGTCCAAGGTGAAGGTGCATGCCGGCCAGAAGGTCGACAAGGGCCAGAGCATCGCGCTCTCCGGCAACACCGGCAATTCCAGCGGCCCGCACCTGCACTTCGAGATCCGTACGACCCCCAACTACGGCAGCGCGATCAACCCGGTGTCGTTCCTGCGCTCGGCCGACGTCATTCTGTGACGCCCTGAGCCTGCACCATCAGATCGGTGGCGACCTCGAGGATGGCTTCCTGCTTCTCCTCGAGGTCGCCTTCGACGTCCCTGAGCGCGAAAATGCCGGCGTGCATGGCGAAGATCGCGGTGAAGCAGCGCACCCGGTCGGTCATCGTCCCCTCGGGCTGCTTGAGCAGCTCCAGTAGGCGCATCATGCGGCTCTTGAAGGTCTCACCGACGCTCAGGTCGCGCATCGTCGCCTGGTTCTCCTGCATGAAGCGGAACAGGGGCGCCGCGGCGGTGAGCGCGTCGCTGTAGCGGCGCAGGAGCTCCTTCTTCGCCTCCAGGGTCGGCGGCTGCGTCTCGCCCCACGCGATCAGCTCGTCGATCGGCCGGGCCAGGTCCTGGAAGAGGCTGACCAGGATGTCTTCCTTGGTCTTGAAGTGGTAGTAGAGCGCCGCCTTGGTGACGTCCAGTTGCTCGGCGATCTCGCGCAGCGAGGTCTTCTCGTAGCCCTGCTCGGCGAAGAGTTCCAGCGCGACGTCCTGGATGCGCTGACGGGTGTTGCCCCGACGTGGCTGCGCCGTGCTGCTCATGTTGCTCTCCCGAGTAACTTACTTGACGACCGGCTAGTGACAGGTCTACCTTCCCCGAGTGTACTTACTTGCCGGTCGGCAAGTAAGTAGAGGAACGGAACCGGGAACAAGGGGAGTGGGGGCCATGTCGCTCGACGCGGTGGGGTCGGAACAGAGGAATAAGGCGGAGCCACAACCGCGCAGCGTGCGGGTGGTACTGCTCGCGCTCATGATCGCGATGCTGCTCGCCATGCTGGACAACATGATCGTCGGCACCGCGATGCCGACCATCGTCGGCGAGCTGGGCGGGCTGGAGCACCTGTCCTGGGTGGTCACCGCGTACACCCTCGCCACCGCCGCGTCGACCCCGATCTGGGGGAAGGTCGGCGACATGTACGGGCGCAAGAAGATCTTCCTGCTCTCCATCGTCATTTTCCTGATCGGCTCCGCGCTCAGTGGCATGGCCCAGGACATGGGGCAGCTCATCGGCTTCCGCGCCGTGCAGGGGCTGGGCGCCGGCGGACTCATGGTCGGCGTCATGGCGATCATCGGGGACCTCATTCCGCCGCGCGAGCGCGGCAAGTACCAGGGCATGATGGCCGGCGTGATGGCCCTGGCCATGATCGGCGGACCGCTGGTCGGCGGCACCATCACCGACCACCTCGGCTGGCGCTGGAGCTTCTACATCAACCTGCCGCTCGGTGCCGTCGCCCTCGCGATGATCGTGACCGTGCTGCATCTGCCCGCCGTGGAGCGGACCAAGAACAAGGTCGACTATCTCGGCGCCGCCCTGCTGACCGTTGGCATTACCTCGATCGTGCTGGTCACCACCTGGGGCGGTACGGAGTACGCCTGGAGCTCCGCGGTGATCATGGAGCTGATCGCGATCGGCGTCGTCACCCTCGTCTCGTTCGTGTACGTACAGACCAGGGCGCCCGAGCCGATCCTGCCGTTGCACATCTTCCGCAACCGCAACTTCACGCTCATGCAGGTCATCGGCTTCCTGACCGGGTTCGTCATGTTCGGGGCCGTCCTGTTCCTGCCGCTCTACCAGCAGTCCGTCCAGGGCGCCTCGGCGACCAACTCGGGTCTGCTGCTCCTGCCGCTGCTGCTGTCGATGATGGTCGTCTCGCTGTTCGCGGGCCGGGTCACCACCAACACGGGCAGGTACAAGATCTTCCCGATCGTGGGCAGCGCACTGATGGTCACCGGGCTCTTCCTGCTCGCGCAGATGGACACCGAGACCTCCCGGCTCACCTCCGGCCTCTACATGGCCGTCCTCGGTGCCGGGATGGGCTTTTTGATGCAGATCACCATGCTGGTGGCGCAGAACAGCGCCGAGCCGAAGGACATGGGCGTCGCCTCGTCGTCGACCACCCTCTTCCGTACGCTCGGCAGCTCCTTCGGCGTCGCCATCATGGGCGCGCTGTTCACCGGCAAGGTGGAGGACGAGATGGCGGCGCGCGGTGGTGACGCGGTGACGCAGCAGTCCGCGCAGCTCGACGCGGCGAGCCTGGCCAAGCTGCCGGACGCGGCGCGTGAGGCGTACCAGATCGCCGTGTCCTCCGGGACACACGTGGCCTTCCTGCTGGCCGGTTCCGTCGCGGTGATCGGCTTCGTCGCGGCGTTCTTCGTCAAGGAGGTCCCGCTGCGGGGCGCCGGCCCCGAGAAGTCCGGGCCGGCGGACAAGGGCGGTGCTCCGTCCGTGGGGAAGAAGGTCGCCCTGTCCTCTAGATGATCTATTCCAAGGGGTCTGGATCCGCGATCCGATGCGCAGTGTCGGCGGAGGCTGCGCAGTGAGTGTGCAAATCCAGGACTCGGTGCCAATGGTTGCGGTCTGGAGCTGCCAGTGTTGATCTCTTGTGGTCTTTTTGGGAGAGGCGTCCGGGGTGCTTCGTACGGTCGTGAGAGCTGCCACTCCTTCAGCGCACGAACTCGATATCGGGGTATCGCGGGGACGGCCCGGACAACAGGTGATCGTCCTGGTCGCGCAGGTGAAGGTCGAAGAAGGCACTCAGGTAGGCGCGTTCGGCGGCGACGGCCCGGTCGGCGTTGATCGTTCCGATGCGGGTGGTCAGGGCGGCGACCACCTCCGGCGGTATCGGGAGCGCTTTTTCCAGCTGTTGCGCCAGCGGGGACAGGTCCGTGTAGGTGTGGTGTCCGGAGCGGCGTAGCCGCAGGTCGAGGTGCCAGCCGCGCAGGTGCGACCAGAACTCTGCCCAGGACGGGTCGTTGTGGCGTCCGTGGTCGGCATTGCTCATCAGCAGGAAGGGGCGGTCGAGGCCGGTGGCCGCGACGGTCCCGTTGATGCTGCCGTCCAGGTCGACTCCGGCGAGGATGCGGCGATCCTGCGCCATCGTCTCCGCGGCCGTGTCACCGCCGAGTGAATGCCCGAACATGCCGATCCTGGACAGATCGAGGGAGCCTCGCAGACCGTGAGGCAATCGGCGGCGCTCGGCGTCGGGGTTTTTCCCTGCGTTCATCAGTGCCAGTTCGTTCAGCACGAATCTGGTGTCGTCCTGACGGACGCGCAGCGCCGTCGCAATATCGTCATCGGTCGGCTGGGCCGGTTGCCGGCTCAGCTCCAGTCGGCCGCCGGGGAACTCCACCATCGAGGCTTCGTGGGTGTGGTCGATGGTGACGACCACATACCCGTGGCTGGCCAAGTCCTCGACCAGCGCAGTGCACAGTTCGCGCATCGCGCCGTAGCCCGGGGAGAAGAGCACCACGGGATGGCCGTGCAGGTGTGCCTCTACAGTGACACCGAGACAGGCATGGGTCACAGGGAAGTCGACGTTGTCCAGTGGCGTCTGAAGTTCCTGGCCGACTTGTTGCCTGTACAGTTCCGTCGTCGCTGGTGGGAGCCAGGGGGCGCGTCGGCAGCCGTGGGTGTTTGACGTCGGGTACCACATGCTGATCATCAGTTCACGTGCCGCAGAGGGTGAAGTCCACGGGTCCCGACGCGAACGGTCGATCAGATGCAGCGACGTGGTTCCGATCCGCCACGGACCGGTCGGCACCGGCAAGGTGAGCTGCACCCGGCCCTTCCGAGGCCCCACGGCCGTCGGCTTGGTCCTGTCCGTCAAAGCGGCGCGGGGAACGAGGCCTTCCGCCTGCGCCATCCCCGCAGTGGTGAGTAGAAGTCCCGCCGTCCCGGCCGCAGCGAGCACCGACCGGCGCGTCATCTCTGTCATTCGGATACCTCATCTGGACTCGACGACTGGAGGATCGTCCGCCGAGGCTGGCATCCCGACGGCAACAGCGACAGGCCGCGGGCATGGCTTCAGGGTAAGCTCAGGGGCTTCCCCGACCCGTCCTCCGGGCTGAACAACCACGCCTGGCACATTGGCACGACAGATCCCCAACGAGGGTCGTTCTCCGGTCGCTTGACTTTGCCTCAGGCCAAAGTCACCAGTGGGGCCAGTCTTGCCGCCGAGCCCCAAGCGTGCCGCACGCGTCGGGACCGATCAGCGAACGCGAGGCGCGCGCAGCTTGATCTCGGCTCCAGGTCCGGCGGCTCTTCTTCGAGATCGTCCACTCCCCACCCGGCGATCCGGATTCCGCTACTGACGGTGACCGCCGATGACAGCCGGTCGGGCGGGAATGCTCGTGATCACGCGGCGAATCAGTGCTCATCAGGCGCGGATTCCGGTGTTTCCGCAGGAACCGGTGCGCACGAAGCCGCGGACCCTACAGGGTCAGTGGTCATAGGCGGTCAGTGAGCGTAGGACGGGCTGTCCGGTGTGGTCGTTGTGCCAGATCGCGGTGGTCAGCGCGAGGATGCGCTGCATGACGCGGGCGACGACACCGCCGGGCGTGCGCGCTCGGCGGTGTTCGAGATCGAGTTGGCCCTTTAAGGTCTCGTTGACCGACTCGATGACCTGCCGCAACGGCTTGAACAGGGGTGCGCCGGGCCGCTCCGGCTCGCCCTTGCGCGCAGGCCGGAGTAGCCGGATGTCCTGCTCGGCCAGCTCGTGTTCGAAGTCGCGGCCGAAGTAGTTCTTGTCGCCGATCAGCGTCTGGGCAGGACGGTCGGCGGCGAGGCCGGGTTCGGCGGCGAGGAGGTCCAGCAGGGTCTCGCGCTCGTCGGCCTTTGCGCCGGTCAGGGCGAAGGCGACGGGCAGGCCCCTGGAGGGTGCACACCAGGTGCAGCCGCAGGCCCCGGAAGAAGCGGCTGTGACTGGCGCAGTGCCCGTACTCGGCCCATCCGGCCAGGTCGGAGCGTTTGACGGTCTCGCGTGAACGGCCGCATTCCACCGGCGTGGAGTCCACGATCCACACGTCGTCGCTCCACACGGAGGTGTCGGTGGCCAGCAGCCGGGTGCACGCCGAAGCAGTCCGGCGCTCTTGCGCAGCCGCTTGTTGTAGCCGGGCTGCTTGGGTAGGTACGGGAAGAGATGCCGCAGGTGGGAACCGGCGTGGCGAAGCCACCTGGCCTCGGAGGTGAAGCCGAGCATGGCCTGCATCATCGCCAGGGTGACCAGCTCGGCGTCGGTGAGCTGCGGGGCGATCCCCACGGCCGGCCGCCATGGCGCGAGATGCGGAGACGCCTTCAGCAGATCGTCGGTCTTCACATAGAGTGCGGTCGCGAGGGTGTCCAACTCTGTCTTCACACACTGACGTTGGACGCCCTCGTCTCATGCGCGCAGCCGATCCCTTGGAATCGATCATCTAGGGCGTCTGCCGCGGTATGCGGTATGCGGTGCCCGGTGCGCTGTGGACGGCGGGGGGCCGTTGTCAGTGGGGCGTGCCAGCATCGAAGACGTGAACAGTACGCAAGCAGGTCCGCCGCCGCAGGTGCCCCTCACGCACCTGCGGCAGCTGCGTCTGGCCAAGGACGCCATGGACCGCGACTGGGCGGGCCCCCTCGACCTGGACGCGGTCGCCGCCCACGCCGGATATTCGCGCTACCACTTCGTCCGCGCCTTCAAGGCGGTGTACGGACAGACACCCGGCCGCTATCTGTCCCGCAGGCGCATAGAGCGCGCCGAGGAGCTGCTGCGCTCGGCGAATCTCACGGTCACCGAGATCTGTGTCCTGGTCGGCTTCAGCAGTCTGGGCACCTTCTCGAAGCGGTTCAAGGAGCAGACCGGCAGCTCGCCGAGCGCGTATCGCGCCAAGCACGCGGGCCGGGGGGCCGCGCTCATACCGGGGTGCTACGCGATGTTCTGGGCCGGCGGGTTCCCGCAGAGGGACACCGGCGCCCAGGCCCGCGACCGGACGGACGCCCCGGCCCGGACGGACACCCCGCCCCGGCTCTGTGACTCCGCCCAGGACCGGCTCGGCGAGGACCGCAATTCTGGAGAAGCCCGCTGAGGGTGCGGGTGCCTACGGTGGGAGCGGAAGCACGGGCGGCCCCGCGAGCGGCCCGCGTACGGCACATCTCTCCGAGGAGCACGTCATGATCAAGGGTCTCGCCATCTCCACCGTCTGGGTGCTCGACCAGGACCGGGCCAAGGAGTTCTTCGTCGACAAGCTCGGCCTCGAGGTCCGCACGGACATGACCCTGGGCGAGGGAGGGATGCGCTGGCTGACGGTCGGCGCCAAGGACCAGCCCGACGTGGTGCTGACGCTGATGCTGCCGGGCGGGCACGCGATGGACGAGGAGTCCGCCGCCGCGCTCAAGACACTCGTCAGCAAGGGCATGCTCGGCGCGGGCGTGCTCGCCACCGACGACGTCCAGGGGGACTACGAAAAGCTCAAGGAGCGGGGTGTGGAGTTCCTCCAGGAGCCGCAGGAGCGTCCGTACGGCACGGAGGCGATATTCCGCGACGACTCGGGGAACTGGTTCTCGTTCACCCAGGCCAAGGAGGGTGACCTCGACCTGGAGAAGGAGTGGTCGTCCTCCTGACCCCGCGTGGGTGACGGCGGGAGGGCCACCCGGCCCCGCCGCGGTGACGGCAGCAGGGCCACCGGGCCCCGCCGCCCGCTCCGGCTCTCGACGGCCGTCGTCGGCGTGGCCGTCAGTCCGGGAACGTGATCATCGGGAAGCTGCCGGTCGCCGTCGGGGCGTGCTCGGGGAGCCAGAGAACCGCGATCGCGCCGCCCGTCTCGTCCGGGCCCGGCGTCGGGCTCTCCGGCGCCGCGTTGCGGAACGTCAGCCGGGCCCCGAGGACACGCGCCTGACCCGCGGCGATGGTCAGGCCGAGACCGTGACCGTGTCCCGCCCGGTCGCTCGCGCCCGTACGGAACCGGCTCGGCCCGTCGCGCAGCAGCGCGTCCGGGAAGCCGGGGCCGTGGTCGCGTACGCGCACCACCCGGCCCTCGACCGTCACCTCGACGGGCGTGCCGCCGTGCTTGGCCGCGTTGGCCAGGAGATTGCCGAGGATTCGCTCCAGACGGCGCGGATCGGTGTTCACCCAGGAGTCGGCGACGACTTCGATCCGCACGTCGGGATCCAGCAGCGCCACCCGCCTGCTGACGAACTCGCCGAGCGCCACCTCCTGGAGTTCGGCGCGTTCCGACGCGCTGTCCAGCCTGGCGACCTCCAGTACGTCCTCGACCAGCGTCCGCATGGCCTGGGCGCGGTCCCGCACCAGCTCGGTGGGGCGGCCCGGCGGCAGCAGCTCCGCGGCCGTCAGCAGGCCCGTCACGGGCGTCCGCAGCTCGTGTGCGATGTCCGCCGTGACCCGGCGCTCCGCCTCGATGCGTTCGTTCAGCGCGTCCGTCAGGGCGTCGACCGCGCGGGCCAGCTCGTCGGTCTCGTCCCGTACGACTCCGCCGACCGCCTCCCGTACGCGCACATCTGTATTGCCCTGCGCGACCTTGCCGGCGGCAGCCGCCGCCTTGCGCAGTCGGCGTGAGAGCTGCCCGCCGATGAGCACGCCCAGCGCACAGCCGCCGACGACCACACAGACCGAGCCGATCAGCAGGGCCCGGTCGAGGTCCTTCATGATCGTCGCGGACCGGTCGGCGAACTTGCTGTGCAGGGAGAGCACCCCGTTCTCCAGCGGTACGGCCGCCCAGACGTCGGGCGTCCCCTCCCCCGGGTCGCGCACATAGGTGGCGCGTCTGCCCTCCTGCACCTTCTTCCGCAGGTCGTTCGGGAGCGCGGGGTCGTTCAGCTTCGTACCGAACTTCAGCTCATGGGTCGAGTCGTACATGCGCTGTGCGAACAGCAGCCGCTCCAGCTGCACCTCACGCGCGTTGTCCAGCATGGAGACCTGAGCCGCGTTGTGCACGACAAGGCTCAGCGCCGTCGCGATGAGGGCGCCGACCGCCGCGATCGCGATGCTGATCTTCCACCGCACGCCGGTGCGCAGGGCGAGGCGCTTCATGCCTTGAGTTTGTAGCCGAAGCCGCGGACCGTCTCGATCCGGTCCTGTCCGATCTTGGTGCGCAGGCGCTGCACATGAACGTCCACCACGCGTGTGTCGCCGCCCCAGCCGTAGTCCCAGACGCGTTCCAGCAGCTTGTCACGGGACAGGACAGTGCCGGGAGCGGCCGAGAACTCGATCAGCAGCCGCATCTCGGTCGGCGTCAGCGACACCGGCTCGCCCCCTTTGCGCACCTCCATGCCCTCCTTGTCGATCTCCAGATCACCGAAGGACAGCGCGCCGTGCTCGTCCGCCCCCTCCTGACCGCCGTGCTCCCCGGCCGGTCCGCCGGCGTGTCCGAAGCGGCGGAGCACCGCGCGGATCCGGGCGACCAGTACCGCGCCGTCGAAGGGCTTGGTCACGTAGTCGTCGGCCCCCGCCTCCAGGCCGAGCACCACGTCGATCGAGTCGGCGCGCGCCGACAGCATGATCACGGGCACCGTCGACTCGTCCCTGATACGGCGGCACAGGCTGACACCGTCGAGGCCCGGCACCATCACGTCCAGCAGCGCGATGTCCGGCCGGTCGGCCCGGAAGGCCTCCAGACCGGACAGGCCGTCCGGCATGGCCGTCACCGTGAAGCCGTCACGCTCCAGCGCGAGTTGCGTGGCCTCGCGGATGACGTCGTCGTCCTCGACGAACAGGACATGGGTCTCCAGCATCCGGCAGCTCTCAGCTCTCTCAGTTCACGATCGACGCGGACGGCGCGGGGGCGTCCACGGGGCCGTTGCCGACCGCTCCGCTGTAGTTGTTGCGCACCCGGTAGCGCTCGGTGAATCTCGTGTCGGCCCAGCTGTAGGTCACGATGTCCTCGCCGGACGGATACGAGACGGGGTCGCCCTTCGCGTACACCTGGCGGGTCACCACCAGCTCGCCGCGGTCGATCGTCGCGTACACGGCGGGTTCTTCGGCTACGAAGACGTTCTCGTACCGCTGCTGGTCGGACTCGCGGTAGACGTACGTCCCCAGGCCCACGGCGTCGTCGCAGCTCATCACGTTGACGACCACGTCCGGCGCGGTGCCGCCGGTCAGATTCCCGTACGAGGTGTCCACCGGGTAGGCGTCCTCGGAGCACGGTTTGAGGTCGGCCTTGACCTGCCCGCTCACCTTGGGGTCCCGCCGGATCAGGGCCACCGGGTCGATGTCCTCGGCGGGCATGGCCGAGGCCGTGTCGGTCGGCGGCGGGGCGGGCTCGGCGGTGGCGACGGCGGCGGCGCCCTCGTCCCTGGTGCCGGTCCCGCTCGTGGAACCGATGGCGAACACACCGAAGGCGACGATCACGACCAGTGCCAGGGCGCCGGTGGCGGTCGTCGCTGTCAGTGTCAGCCGCTTCAGGAACCGGCTCGCCGTGGTGTCACCGGGCGATATGCCGTCGGCCGGTGCCCGGTCGGCTTTCGCCCCGTCGACCGGCGTACGGCCGGTCGCGGTCCGGTCGGGCGGGGTGCCGTCGGCGGCCTTGCCGTCGCTCGTGGTCCGGGCCGCCGGTGTCCGACGGCCCGTCGTTCCCGGGGCGGACGTGCTGTCTCTGCCGCGCTTCAGGCCGCGCACCGCTCCTGCCCCCGTCCGTCGCGACGATAACCGGCACGCTCCGGAGCCTGGGCGCGCGGGCGGCGTCGCTCCGGCGGCCGGTTCCCCGGCGTCCGGCGCTCCACCTCGCGGCGCTCCAGCTCCCGGGCCTCCAGCTCCTCGCGGAGTTTGGCCAGCGCCCGGTGCAGCGTGCTCTTCACCGTACCGGTAGACATGCCGAGCGCCGCCGCCGTCTCCTCCGTACTCATCTGCTCCCAGTGCCGCAGCACGACGACGCTGCGCTGCTTCGGCGCGAGGACCCCGAGGATGTCGATGAGCAGGGCGCGGTCGGCGTGCTGGTCGGAGCCGTCCTCTACGCACGGCTCGGGCAACTGCTCGGTCGGCACCTCTTCCAGCCTGCGCGCCCGCCACCACTCCGTACGGGTGTTGATCATGACGCGGCGCAGATAGGCGTCGGCGAGGGACTTGTCGGCGATACCGTCCCAGCGCCCGTACGTACGGGCCAGGGCGGTCTGGAGGAGATCCTGGGCGTCGACGGGATCGGGGACCAGCCGCCTGGCACTGCGCAGCAGGGCCTCCTGCCGGGTGCGGACGTACTCCTCGAATCCGAGCACCTCGCCGTTCGCCATGCCAACCGCCTCCCACCCCGTGAACCGCACCGCGTGCCGCGCTGCTGTCGTCCTCCGTGCTGCCTTACGTCCCAGAAGTTACGGAGGCGTTGTCACGAGGTCGTGCGCGCCAGCCCTCGGCGGGCGCACGGACATCCATCGGTTGTGTAACGGCGGGGGGATGGACCGGACGAACGAGCGGCAAGCGCCGTGACAGTCGAACGGCCGGCCCGGAGGGGGCCGGCCGAGCCGGATCTGATGCCGCGAAGCCGGGTCGTACGGAGGGCCGGGCGGTACGCACCGGGCCGGGGCCGGACAGTGCGGTCAGGTCAGCGGCAGCCGGTACAGGTCGTCGGCCATCGGTTCGACCAGTCCGTCGGCCACCAGCCCGTCCAGCGCCCTGGCCCGCTGCACCGGCTCCTCCCAGACGGTGTCGAGCGCCACGAGCGGCACCGGACCCACCGCGTCGCGCAGTACGGCGAGCAGTTTGCCGCGCACCTGGCGGTCCGTGCCCGCGTACGTCTGGCCGCGCCTGGCCGGGCCCTGGTGCGCCGGTTTGCCGGCCTGCCGCCAGGCGCACCGTGACGCGATCGGGCAGCGTGCGCAGTCCTCGTTCTTCGAGGTGCACACGAGCGCGCCGAGTTCCATGGACGCGGCGGCCCAGCGGGCGGCCTTCTCCTCGTCCGCGGGCAGCAGCGCGCGGGCCAGCCGGCGCTCGGCGGCCGTCGTCGCGTTCGGCGGGTACTGGATACCGGCGGCGGCGCGGGCGAAGACGCGCCGCACGTTCGTGTCGAGGACGGCGTGCCGTTGTCCGTACGCGAACGAGGCGACGGCGGCGGCCGTGTACTCACCGATGCCTGGCAGCGCGAGCAACTGGTTGTGCTCGCGCGGTACGTCCCCGCCGAACCGCTCCGTTATCGCCAGGGCCGCTCCGTGCAGCCGCAGCGCGCGGCGCGGATAGCCGAGTCTGCCCCAGGCGCGTACCGCTTCGCCGGGAGCCTCGGCGGCCAGGTCGGCCGGGCGGGGCCAGCGCGCCAGCCACTGTTCGTACACCGGGAGCACCCGGGCGACCGGGGTCTGCTGGAGCATGAACTCGCTGACCATCACGCCCCAGGCGCCCGTGTCGGGGCTACGCCAGGGCAGGTCGCGGGCGTGCGCGTCGAACCACGCGATGACGGGGTCGTGAAGGGCGGCCGGGTCGTTGACCGGCGGCGTAGTCGCAGAAGTCGCAGTCATGGCAGTACCGATCCTGGCACGTCCAGGGGTGGGGGTGGTGCAGCCGGCCGCCGTGCGCCGGGCGTCGCGGGGAGTGACGGGGGCGTGAAGGGGGCGCGTTGTCGGTCGTGCCCGCCCGGCCGACCGTGCGGGACGCGGGAGTGCACCGAGCGCTCAGGAGTGCGCGCCGTGGCGGCCCCTCTGCCGGCGGAGCCTGCGGGAGTCCCCGACCGGTCGGTTCTCCGGGCCGTGCCCCGGCTCCGGCCCGTAGCCCGGCACCGCGGCGGGCCCCCCGCCGTGGACCGGTCCCGACCCGATGACCGGCCGGACGGCCGGCCCCGGGCCCGCGAACCACACCACCACACCCGTACGGCTCGTCCGCATGGTCCCGATCAGCGCCCGCGCGGGCCGTGTCAGCGCCAGGACGACGAGCGCGGCGACCAGCCCGCCGAACACCAGGCCCACCGCCACGTCGTGCGGGTAGTGCACGCCGACGAAGACCCGCGAGAAGGCGGCGAAGAGTGCCAGCGGGACGGTGAGGAACGCGATCTTCCGCCAGGCGATGGCGAGGGCGATCGCCGCCGCCCCGGCGATGGTCGAGTGGTTGCTGGGGAACGACCAGTCGCCGACCGGCGGACAGGTCGCCAGTGACGCCGCCGCACCGGCGACCGCGCGGCACGGCCGTTCCTCCTGCACGGCGCTCTTGAACAACTCGCTGCCCACGTAGGCGACGGCGGTCGCCAGCGGCCCAACCACCGCCACAGCCATGGCTCGTGAGTCCGCGGAGCGGGTGCGCCACCAGCTGACCAGGAAGAGAGCTCCGAAGATCAGGATCACGGCCTCCGTCCCTATCTCGACGAAGTGCCCTACCCAGGAAGGCGATTGCTGGGCGAGATCAGTAATGTCGCGGTAAAGGCCGCTGGTGACGGAGGGGTCCATGGTTACGGACCGTACCTCCCTCGCTCCGGCTCGCGCATCTCGCCATCGGCGGCCGAACCCCTGACGAAAGTGACAAGTGGGGGCACACAGGTGGTCGTAGCGTGATGATGATCCGTAAAACTTGCGAGACGAGCGGCATGTGGGGCGGGAGTTGGCCCTGAACTCTCGTAGAGTTTACGTCGTGGGATCTATGCGCAATCCGGTCGGGCCGCTTCCCTCCTCCATCTACTGGCGACGGAGGGCGGTAGCGGCGACTCTGATCGCGCTGCTCGCGTTGCTCGTCGTATGGGCCGTCACATCCGGTGGTGACGAAGGCGGAAAGAAGCGCGACGACGGCGCGAACGGAGATGGTCCCGCGCCCTCGATCACTCCGGGCCCCTCCGGATCCGGACCCGCGATAAGTGAACAGCCGGGCGGACGCGACGAGTCGGACGAGACCGGCGGCAACGGCGGCGGCCAGGGCGGAACGGACGCGGGCGCCGACGGCGGCGGCAGCGGCGACACCGGCAGTGGTGGTACGGGATCCGCCGGCTCGGGCGGCGCCGCGAACGGCGGCGGTGGTGGTGGTGACGGTGCGAGCGGCGGCAGCACGGGCGAGCAGGTCCCGGCCGGATCGAGCCTCCCCGACTGCGCGCCGAGCGCGCTGACCCTGAAGCTGGAGAGCCGGAAGGTCGCCTACGAGCCGGGCGAGAAGCCCACCTTCAGGATCGTCGCCACCAACGGGTCGGCCAGGGACTGCAAGGCGGACCTCGGGCCGAAGTCCGTGGTGCTGACCGTCACCGACGCCGACAGCGACGAGGTCTGGTCCTCCAAGGACTGCCCCAAGATCGGTCAGCTGCTGCTGAAGGTGCCCGCGGGCGGGACCGTCACGCGGACCCTCGTCTGGGACCTCACACAGAGCGCCCCGCAGTGCGCCACACCCCCGCCGGGCAAGGCCGAAGCGGGCACCTACCTGGTGGAGGCGGCGGCGCCCCGCGCGACCGTGAAGCAGGGCCAGACGTCGATCCGCCTGGACAAGGACTGACCCGTAAAGGACTGACACATACACGGGAGGGCGGCACCACCGCGTCGGTGGTGCCGCCCTCCCGTGTATGTGTGCCAGGCCCGGACGACCTCAGACGTACCGCTCCAAAATCGACGACTCCGCAAGCCGCGACAGCCCCTCGCGCACGCTGCGCGCCCGCGCCTCGCCCACGCCGTCCACCGTCTGGAGATCGTCGACGCTCGCCGCCAGCAGCTTCTGGAGACCGCCGAAGTGCTCGACCAGCCGCTCGATGATGGCGCCCGGCAGACGCGGCACCTTGGCCAGCAGCCGGTAGCCGCGCGGTGAGACCGCCGAGTCCAGTGTCTCGGGCGAACCGCTGTAGCCCAACGCACGGGCCACGACGGGCAGTTCCAGCAGCTCCGTGTGGGAGAGCGCGTCAAGCTCGGTCATCGCCTCGGCGACCGTGCGCGACCGCTTCGCCGTCGGCTCGGGCACGTAGTCCCGTACGACGAGCTCACGCTCGGGCTCGACGCCCGCGATCAACTCGTCGAGCTGGAGGGAGAGAAGCCGCCCGTCGGTGCCCAACTCGACCACGTACTCGGCGATCTCCGTGGCGATCCTGCGCACCATCTCCAGGCGCTGCGACACCGCCGTCACGTCCCGGACCGTCACCAGGTCCTCGATCTCCAGCGCGGAGAGCGTGCCCGCGACCTCGTCCAGCCGGAGCTTGTACCGCTCCAGGGTCGCCAGCGCCTGGTTGGCGCGCGACAGGATCGCCGCCGACTCCTCCAGGACCCGGCGCTCCCCGTCCACGTACAGCGCGATCAGCCGCATCGACTGGGACACGGAGATCACCGGGAACCCGCACTGCTTGGACACCCGGTCCGCCGTGCGGTGGCGCGTGCCGGTCTCCTCGGTGGGGATGGAGGCGTCGGGCACGAGCTGGACACCGGCCCGCAGAATTTTGGTGATGTCTTTGTCGAGAATGAGCGCGCCGTCGAGCTTGCAGAGCTCGCGGAGCCTCGTGGCGGTGAATTCCACGTCCAGCACGAAGCCGCCCGTGCACATCGTCTCGACGGTCTTGTCCATGCCCAGGACGATGAGACCGCCGGTGTTCCCCCGGAGGATCCGCTCCAGCCCGTCACGCAGCGCCATGCCGGGCGCTACGGCGCTCAGTGAGGCGCGCATCAGCGCTTCGGTGCCGGATCCACCGGAGCCACCACCGGACTTTCCGGGTGCTGCTGCCCGGTCGTTGGCTGCCACTGCACTCCTCCGGCTCGTACGGATGGGCGAGACCAGGGCAAAGTCTACCGGCGGTCCTCGCCGTCCCGTGGGGCCTCCGCCCGACCCCGGCGCGGAAGCACACTCAGAGCCGCCCCCATGTCGGCGACTTCTGTGACCTTCATACCGGCCGGGATCTTCCCCGGATCGGTCGGGACGAGGGCGTGCGTGAAGCCCAGGCGGTGCGCCTCGGCCAGTCTGCGCTGGACTCCCGTGACCCTTCTGACCTCGCCCGCGAGGCCCACCTCGCCGATCGCGACCAGGTTCGTCGGCAGGGGGGTGTCGCTCGCCGCCGAGGCCAGGGCCAGCGCGATCGCCAGGTCGGCGGCCGGCTCGGAGAGCTTCACACCGCCGACCGTCGCGCTGTAGATGTCGCGCTTGCCGAGGGCGCTGATCCGGCCGCGCTGTTCGAGGACGGCCAGCATCATCGAGACGCGGGAGGTCTCCAGGCCGGACGTGGTGCGGCGGGGGGACGGGATCTGCGAGTCGACCGTCAGCGCCTGCACCTCGGCGACCAGCGGGCGGCGGCCTTCGAGCGTGACCGTCAGGCAGGTGCCGGGGACCGGCTGGTCCCGGCGGGTGAGGAAGAGACCGGAGGGGTCGGCGAGGCCGGTGATGCCCTCGTCGTGCAGCTCGAAGCAGCCGACCTCGTCCGTCGTGCCGTACCTGTTCTTGACGCCCCGCACCAGCCGCAGCCGCGCGTGCCGGTCGCCCTCGAAGGACAGCACCACGTCCACCAGGTGCTCCAGCAGCCGGGGGCCGGCGATCGCGCCGTCCTTGGTGACATGGCCGACCAGCAGGGTGGACATGCCCCGCTCCTTGGAGGCCCGGATGAGCGCGCCGGCGACCTCCCGGACCTGCGCCATGCCGCCGGGCGCGCCGTCGATCTCCGGCGACGCCACCGTCTGTACGGAGTCCAGGACGAGCAGCGACGGCTTGACCGCGTCGAGGTGCCCGAGGACGGCCGAGAGGTCCGTCTCGGCCGCCAGATAGAGGTGGTCGTCGATGGCCTTGATGCGGTCCGCGCGCAGCCGCACCTGGCTCGCCGACTCCTCGCCCGTCACATAGAGCGTGCGGTGCTCGGAGGAGGCCGCCTTCGCCGCGACGTCCAGGAGCAGCGTGGACTTGCCGACGCCCGGTTCACCGGCCACCAGCACGACGGCCCCCGGCACGAGCCCGCCGCCGAGGACGCGGTCCAGCTCGTTTACGCCCGTCGAGCGCGCCGTCGCCGTGCGGCCGTCGACCTGGCCGATCGGGAGGGCCGGGGTGCTGACCCGGCCGACCGCCGTCGTCCGTACGGCGGGCGCGCCGTACTCCTCGACGGTGCCCCATGCCTGGCACTCGGGGCAGCGGCCCAGCCACTTGACGGTCGTCCAACCGCACTCGGTACAGCGGTAGGACGGTCGGTCCTTGGCGGATTTGGTACGGGCGACAGCCATGGCGCCACCGTATAGGCGACCACCGACAGTCGTTACCGCGGTGGCCGCTCGGGCAGCCCCGGCGCCAGGAAACGGTCACAGCGGACGTTTCACCCGTAAGGATTAAATGTGGGCGAGGGTGGGGAGGGTCGTGCGCTCCCGTGTCTACCGTCGCCGGGTGACGAGCAGCAGACTGGAGCCCCCCACGTACACCACCGGCGCACACCGTGCGCCCCGTCGCGCGCCCCGATCGGGGACGCGCCGACCGCCCGTGCGCTACGAGCCCTATCTGGACGGGCTGTTCACGTACTGCCTCTCCGTGCTGTGCGACCACGACGCAGCCATCGAGGTGTTGGGTGAGGTCCTGGCCATCTCCGAACGCCACTACGGGCGTTGCCCGACCGGCGCGGACGAGCGCGGGGCCTGGCTGTACGCGCTGGCCCGGTGGGCCTGTCTGCGGCGGCTCGGCGAGCGGCGGGGGAGCCGCCCGGGGGCGCACTCGGGCCGCCGTCGCACGCCCGGCGGGGATTTCGGTGCCGACGCGAGGGCCGACGTCCCGCCGGAGATCGCCGAGCGCCGGCGTCGTGAACTCGCCCTGCTGGCCTGGCCCGAGGCCGCCGGTACGACCCCCGAGCAGCGCGAGGCCCTCGAACTCGCCGTACGTCACCGGCTCGGCGCGCGCGACGTCGCCGCCGTCCTGTCCATGGAGCTCATGCCGGCCCGCGAACTGCTCAACTCCGCCGCCTGCGAGGTCGAGCGCACCAGGGCCGCGCTGGCCGTCATCGAGACGGGCAACTGCCCCGCCGTCGCCCGGCTCACCGGCGACGACCAGGTGCTGCTCTCGGCCGTGCTCCGCCGCGAACTCGTCCGGCACGTGGACGACTGCCCGCGCTGCCGCCGCGCCGCCGAGCGCGCCGAGGCGGCGGGCCCCTGGCCCGGCTCGGCCGCCTCCGCGCGCGCCGCCCGGCCCACGTCGTCCGGCGTGCCCTCCCGGACCGCCTCGCCCGCCGTCCTGCCGCTCGTCCGGGCCCCCCGGGCCGCGGCGTACGGCGCCATGACGAACACCCCGCGCGCCCGTGCCACGACCCCGCGCTTCGGCCGCAACGGCTTCCCCATGGACCCGAAGGACCGCGCCGCCCGCCGGGACCGGCTGCGCTCGCGGGCCGTCACCACCACCGTCGTGGCGACCGTCGTGGCCGCGCCCGTGCTCGCCCTCTGGGCGGCGTACCGGGGCGCGCCGCCGACCGGCGAGGCCCACGGCGGGACGTCGGTGAGCGCCGACGCCGCCGAGCGGCGCGGCGCGCAGGGGGCCGATCCGTACGACAACTACGAGAACGCGGGCAACGCCGAGAACCGGGCCGGTGCCCCCTTCACCACCGGCAGCCGTGACCCGGACGTCTCGGTCGAGGTCATCAGCGACGGGACGGGCACCCCGCCCGGCACACCCGGAACGGGCTCGGGACGGCTCTCGGTCACGGCGGAGTCGACCGGCGACCGTACGAGGATCACGCTCACCGCGACCGGCGGCGAGCCCGTCTCCTGGTCGGCCTGGACGAGCGCGTCGTGGCTGCGGCTGAGCCGTACCTCGGGCACGCTCGCCCCCGGCAGGTCCGTCACCGTCCACGTCCACGTGGACCACTCCCGCGAGCCGTCGGGCCCGTGGAGCGCCCGGATCGGGCTGACCCCGGCGGGCTCGGCGGTCTCGATCAGCGGTTACGGTTCCAGGCCGCCTTCCTCGTCCCACCCCGGGCCCGGCAGGCCGACGCACCCGACGCGCCCGCCGTCCTCGACGCCGCCGGGCACCGGCGGCCCCGGGCCGAGCGATCCCGGCGAACCGACCGGTCCGGCCCCGTCCGACCCCACCGGTCCGCCGCCCGGCACCGGCGCTCCTACCGATCCCGGCACCGGTCGGCCGAGTGACCCGCCGCCCTCGCCGGACGACCCCGGCGACCCGACCGGTCCCGGCGGGCCGGACAAGAGGCCCCCGTCGCCGTGAGCGGGCGCGCGCACATACGCCGGTGTCAGGGCGCCGGGTCCGCCGGGTGCGGGGCGACGAGCGGCAGCGCGCTCGCCAGCCGCGCCTCGCACAGCTCGGCCAGCGCGTCGTACCCCGCCTTGCCCATCAGCTCGGTCAGCTCGGGCGCGTACGTCCGGTACACCGGCTCGCCCGCGCCGTGCGCCGACGTCGCCGACGTGCACCACCAGTGCAGGTCGTGCCCGCCGGGGCCCCAGCCCCGGCGGTCGTACTCGCCGATCGTCACCTGGAGCACCCGCGACTCGTCGGGCCGGTCGATCCAGTCGTACGTACGCCGGACCGGCAGCTGCCAGCAGACGTCGGGCTTCGTCTCCAGCGGCTCGCGGCCCTCGCGCAGCGCCAGGATGTGCAGCGAGCAGCCCGCGCCGCCGGCGAAGCCGGGGCGGTTCTGGAAGATGCAGGAGCCGTCCCAGCGGCGCGTCTTGCGGGCGCCGTCGTCGTCCGTCTCCGTCCAGCCGCTCTCCGCCCCCACGTCGTGGAACTGCCACAGCTCCGGAGTGAGGCGCTTCACATGCCCGGCGACGCGTTTCTCGTCGTCCTCGTCGGAGAAGTGCGCCCCCAGCGTGCAGCAGCCGTCGTCGGCGCGGCCCGCCTCGATGCCCTGGCAGCCGCTGCCGAAGATGCAGGACCACCGCGAGGTGAGCCACGTCAGATCGCAGCGGAAGACCTGTTCGTCGTCCGCCGGATCAGGGAATTCGACCCACGACCGGGCGAAGTCCAGCCCCTTCTCGTCGGACGGACCCTGCTCGTGCTGCTTCTTGGCGCGCCCGGCTTTGCCCGGCTTCGCCTTTTTCGTCTTTGGCACGACTCCAGCGTATGCGTGTCGCCGCAGTAGCGTTCGCCCATGAGACTCGGAGTTCTCGACGTCGGTTCGAACACCGTCCACCTGCTGGCGGTCGACGCCCACCGCGGCGCGCGACCGCTGCCCGCCCATTCGCACAAGACCGAGCTGAGACTCGCCGAACTGCTCGACGCGGACGGCGCGATCGGGCCCGACGGTGTCGAGCGGCTGGTGGCGACGATCGCCGAGGCGCTCCAGGCCGCCGAGGACAAGGGCTGCGAGGCGGTGCTGTCGTTCGCCACGTCCGCCGTGCGCGAGGCGAGCAACGCCGACCAGGTGCTCGCCAGGGTCAAGGAGGAGACGGACGTCGACCTCCAGGTCCTCAGCGGCGACGAGGAGGCCCGGCTGACCTTCCTCGCGGCGCGCCGCTGGTTCGGCTGGTCGGCAGGGAAACTGCTGGTCCTCGACATCGGCGGCGGCTCGCTGGAGATCGCGTACGGCATCGACGAGGAACCCGACGCCGTCGTGTCGCTGCCCCTGGGCGCCGGCCGGCTCACCGCCGCCTGGCTGCCCGGGGACCCGCCCGATCCACAGGCCGTACGCGCGCTGCGCCGCCATGTGCGGGCCCAGATCGCCCGTACCGTCGGCGAGTTCACCCGATTCGGCGAGCCGGACCATGTCGTGGCCACCTCGAAGACCTTCCGGCAGCTCGCGCGGATCGCCGGGGCGGCCCGCTCCGCCGAGGGGCTCTACGTGCAGCGCGATCTGAGCCGCAAGGCGCTGGAGGAGTGGGTCCCCAGGCTGGCGACGATGACCGCCGCGCGCCGTGCCGGGCTGCCCGGCGTCTCGGACGGGCGGGCGTCCCAGCTGCTGGCCGGCGCGCTGGTCGCGGAGGCGGCGATGGATCTGTTCGGTGTCGAGGACCTGGAGATCTGTCCGTGGGCGCTGCGCGAGGGTGTGATCCTGCGACGGCTGGACCAGCTGCCCACGACGGAGGTCTGACCTCCGTCCACGGAGGGGGGCCCGACGTCACCTCTTTACGAGGGTGATCCGTTGCTCTCGTCACTTTCCGCTGCGATGCCCGCGATGCCGCCTGCCGGTGCCCGTACCCTGTCCCCGTGGCAGAACCAGTGGTGCGCATCCCGGATGCGAAGGTCGCCCTGTCGACAGCCTCCGTTTATCCGGAGTCCACGGCGACGGCCTTCGAGATGGCCGGGCGCCTGGGGTACGACGGCGTCGAGGTCATGGTCTGGACGGATCCCGTCAGCCAGGACATCGAGGCGCTGCGCCGCCTGTCCGACTACCACCACGTGCCGATCCTCGCCATCCACGCGCCATGTCTGCTGATCACGCAGCGTGTCTGGTCGACGGACCCCTGGACCAAGCTCCAGCGGGCACGGTCGGCCGCCGAGCGGTTGGGTGCCTCCACGGTCGTCGTGCACCCGCCCTTCCGCTGGCAGCGCCAGTACTCCCGCGACTTCGTCTCCGGTATCTGGCGGATGGCCGACGAGACGGATGTGCGCTTCGCCGTCGAGAACATGTACCCGTGGCGCTACCGGGACCGTGAGGTGCTCGCGTACGCCCCCGACTGGGACGTGACGAAGGACGACTACCGCCACTTCACCGTCGACCTGTCACACACGGCCACCGCCCGCGCCGACGCGATGTCCATGGTCGACCGCATGGGCGACCGGCTGGGACACGTCCACCTCGCGGACGGCAACGGGTCGGCCAAGGACGAGCACCTGGTGCCGGGACGCGGCAGCCAGCCCTGCGCCGAACTGCTCGAACGGCTGGCCCGCGGCTCCTTCGACGGCCATGTCGTGATCGAGGTCAACACACGGCGCGCGATGTCGTCGGCCGAACGCGAGGCCGATCTGGCGGAGGCGCTGGCCTTCACCCGGCTCCACCTGGCGTCGTCGGCCGGCTCCGGCGCGGCGTCCCCCGCCGGGCCGACGGCGGAGAGCCGGGCACCGAAGCCCCGTGTGTCCCACGCCCGGCCCCGGATCCGCCGCACATGACCGGTACGGCCCCGCGCCGCCGTGGCCGCCCCGCACGCTCGGACGCGGACACCGGCCCCGGCGCCCGTGAGCGGATCCTCGACGCCGCCCGCAACGAGTTCGCCGAGCGCGGCTACGACAAGACGTCCGTGCGCGGCATCGCGAAGGCGGCCGGTGTGGACCCGGCCCTCGTGCATCACTACTTCGGTACGAAGGACGAGGTCTTCGGCGCGGCCATCGAGGTCTCCTTCGAACCGGCGCTGGTCCTTCCCGCGCTGCTGAGCGGCGGTGAGGAGGGCATCGGCGAGCGGCTCGCGCGCTTCTTCATCGGCGTGTGGGAGAACCCGGTGTCCAGGGCCCCGCTGCTCGCGATCCTGCGCTCCGCGGTGACCAACGAGGCCGCGGCGGCCATGCTGCGCAAGTTCGTGCTGCGGCGGCTGCTGGAGCGGATCGCGGTC
Source organism: Streptomyces sp. S4.7 (assembly GCF_010384365.1). Taxonomy (NCBI): domain Bacteria; kingdom Bacillati; phylum Actinomycetota; class Actinomycetes; order Kitasatosporales; family Streptomycetaceae; genus Streptomyces; species Streptomyces sp. S4.7. Next base: position 4,377,825 of record NZ_CP048397.1, read on the forward strand.
GAACTCGACGTACCGGACCCCACCCTCCGCGCCGAGCTGGCCGCCTCGCACATGATCGGGATCGCGATCCTGCGGTACGTGCTCAAGGCGGAGCCGCTGGCGTCGGTGGACACGGAGGAGATCGTCAGGATCGTCGCGCCGACGCTCCAGCGGTATCTGACGGAGGCCGGACCCGTCCAGGACGGACCCGCCTGAGAACCGGCCTGCGGGACCTGCCGGCCCCCGCCTCGGCGGCCCGGCCGAAAGCTGAACGGCCGTCCCGCATTCCGGAACGACCGTCCAGATCTTGGAGCGGTGGGCGTAGGCTCGAAAAAGTCACTTTCCACCGAAGGATCTGCCGAAGGAGCGAGCGACGATGCCCGAGCTGAGGTCCCGCACTGTCACCCACGGCCGCAACATGGCGGGCGCGCGCGCCCTTATGCGGGCGTCGGGCGTAGCGAGCGAGGACATCGGCAAGCCGATCGTCGCCGTGGCCAACTCCTTCACGGAGTTCGTTCCCGGACACACCCACCTCGCCCCCGTCGGCCGGATCGTCTCCGAGGCGATCAAGGCAGCGGGCGCCGTACCGCGCGAGTTCAACACCATCGCCGTGGACGACGGCATCGCCATGGGCCACGGAGGCATGCTCTACAGCCTGCCGTCCCGTGATCTGATCGCCGACTCCGTCGAGTACATGGTCGAGGCGCACTGCGCGGACGCGCTGATCTGCATCTCCAACTGCGACAAGATCACCCCGGGCATGCTGATGGCCGCCATGCGCCTCAACATCCCCACGGTCTTCGTCTCCGGCGGTCCGATGGAGGCCGGCAAGGCCACCCTGGTCGACGGCACGGTCCGCAAGCTGGACCTGATCAACGCGATCTCGGACGCCGTGAACGAGTCCGTCTCGGACGAGGACATGCTCCGTATCGAGGAGAACGCCTGCCCGACCTGCGGCTCCTGTTCGGGCATGTTCACCGCGAACTCGATGAACTGCCTCGCCGAGGCCATCGGTCTCGCCCTGCCCGGCAACGGCTCGGTCCTCGCCACCCACACCGCGCGCAAGGCGCTGTACGAGAACGCGGGCGCCACGGTCGTCGACATCACCAAGCGCTACTACGGAGGCGGCGACGAGACCGTCCTGCCGCGCAGCATCGCCACCCGCGCGGCCTTCGACAACGCGATGGCGCTCGACATCGCCATGGGCGGCTCCACGAACACGATCCTGCACCTCCTCGCCGCCGCCCAGGAGGGCGGTCTCGACTACGGCCTGGACGAGATCGACGCCGTCTCGCGGCGTGTCCCGTGCCTGGCGAAGGTCGCGCCGAACGTGGCCCCCGGCGGCACGTACTACATGGAGGACATCCACCGGGCCGGCGGTATCCCCGCCATCCTGGGCGAGCTGTACCGGGGCGGCCTCCTTCAGGAGGGCGTGCACTCGGTGCACTCCGACTCGCTCGACGAGTGGCTCAAGACGTGGGACGTGCGCGGCGGTTCACCCTCCGAGGAGGCCGTGGAGCTGTGGCACGCGGCGCCCGGCTGCAAGCGCTCGGCGACCGCGTTCTCCCAGTCCGAGCGGTGGGACACGCTCGACCTGGACGCCGAGGGCGGCTGCATCCGCTCCGTGGAGCACGCGTACTCGAAGGACGGCGGACTCGCCGTGCTGAAGGGCAACCTGGCCGTCGACGGCTGTGTCGTGAAGACCGCGGGCGTGGACGAGTCGATCTGGACCTTCGAGGGCCCGGCCGTCGTCTGCGAGTCGCAGGACGAGGCCGTCGAGAAGATCCTCCGTAAGGAGATCAAGGAGGGCGATGTCATCGTCATCCGCTACGAGGGTCCGCGCGGCGGCCCCGGCATGCAGGAGATGCTCTACCCCACCTCGTATCTGAAGGGCCGGGGCCTGGGCAAGGCGTGCGCCCTGGTCACCGACGGCCGCTTCTCCGGCGGTACGTCGGGCCTGTCGATCGGCCACGCCTCGCCGGAGGCGGCGTCCGGCGGGACGATCGCGCTGGTGCGGGACGGCGACCGCATCCGGATCGACATCCCGGGACGCTCGATCGAACTGCTCGTCGGGGACGACGAGTTGGGGGTCCGGCGGGACGCGCTGAACGGGGTGTACGAGCCGGTCGCACGCGAGCGCAAGGTCTCCGTGGCGCTGCGCGCGTACGCGGCGATGGCCACGAGCGCCGACAAGGGCGCGGTCAGGGACATCTCCCGGCTGGGCTGACCCGCCCCGACATCAGCACGGCCGGGCCGCAGCACAGCCGCCGCAGCGCAGCCGGTCGGACACGAGGACCCCGGCACCCGGTGCGCGTCACCAGGTGCCGGGGTCCTCGCTGTCCACGGCGAAGACGGAGCCGTCCGGCGCCCCGGCGTAGACGCGGCCGGGAGCGACGGCGGGGGCGGGCAGCGACGGCATGCTGGCGAGCTTGCCCGACAGCAGACGTGGTTTCGTACGGCCGATCAGCGTGCCGTCCGCCGTGTCGACCGTGATCAGCTGACCGTCCGCGGCGGAGAAGTAGAGCCGGTCCCCGGCCGTCACGACGGGAACGGACGAGCGGGCGACATCGGTCTCCAACTCCCAGCGGGGCTCGGCGTTCCCGCCCTTACGGGTCGTGTCGAGGGCCAGCAGGGTCCCGCCGCGCGCCAGCAGATACGCGGTGCCGTCGCGCACGGCGAGCTGCGCCTGGGACACGACGTAGGGCAGCGGGACACGGCGCACGTCGCCGCTCGCGGTGTCGTAACGCACGACCGCGTCCGTCATCGAGTCCTGGTCGAGCGAGGAGAGGAACAGGACGCCGCGCTCGGTGGCCACCGGCGTGAGGTATCCGCCGAGCCGACGCTGCCAGGCGAGCTCACCGGTCTTCGACTCCACCGCGCTGACCAGCGTGGTGCGGCCGTCGCCCGACTGCTCGGCGGCGTAGGAGTGCCCGGTCGCCGCACTGTGCGGGGAGAAGACGGGATCGGAGTGACCCGGCAGCCGGCGCTCCCAACGCGTCCTGCCCGTCGCGCTGTTCAGCGCCTCCACCCGCCCGTCGTCGTTCACGAGCAGGACGGTGCCGTCGGCGTGGTGGACGCCGCCCCGGTAACCGGAGAGGCCCTTGCTCCAGACCTCGGCGCCGTCGTCCTTCTCGTACGCCCGCAGCCGCGCGCCCTTCGACGTGGTGAGGACGGCGTGGACCAGACCGCCGGAGACGACGGGTACGTCCGTGCCGTCGTCGCCCGCGCCCCGTGACCAGATCACCCGCCCGTCGGCGGGGTCGAGCCGGGCGGCGGCGACGCCCCGCGTGGAGCAGACCAGTGTCGCCGAGACGCCGGAGAGGCTCGGTGTGTACGCACACGCCGGTGCGACGCCCCGCTCGGCGGCGTCCCCGATGGACGGGGCCCGCCACGGCTCGAACGCCGCGCCGGCCGCTTCCGCCGTGCCGGAGCCCGCCGGGCCGCCGGACGGCGACCGCGTGTCGCCGAAGCCCTGTGCGGCCCAGAGCCCGCCGTACACGAGCACGACGACGCCGACCGCGAGCGCCGGCCACTTGACCCGCTTCCGGCTGCCGATCGCTGTCCTCGGCTCCGCCGGGTCCCGCCCCGCGCTTCGGCGCGCGCCCCGCTCCGCCCCGGGGCCCGGCACCGTGGCCGGACCCGCCGCCCGATTCGCCGCCGTCGCCGACGCGGACGCGCGGCCGGACGGCGACCGCGCCCCGACACGGGTGCGCTGCTCCCCGGCCGGGGTTGTGGGCGGCCGCTCCACGGAGCGCCGCTGAGCCGGTATGAAGGCGTCCGCCTCGTACGACGGCGGGCGGAGCTCCGACATGATCTCGTCCGGCGTGGGACGTTTCTCCGGGTCCTTCGCGAGGCACCGCCCGACCAGCGGCGCCAGATCGGCGGGCAGGCCGACCAGATCCGCCTCGTCGTGCACCACCTGGTAGGCGACGATGTACGGGCTGTCGGAGTCGAACGGCCCGCGGCCGGTCGCCGCGTGCACCAGCAGCGAGCCCAGCGCGAACACATCGGCCGCGGGCCCCACTTCACGCGGGCGCTGGAACTGCTCGGGGGCCATGTACGGCGGCGAGCCGATCAACTTCCCCGTCTCGGTGCGCAGATCGCTGTCGACCGGCCGCGAGATGCCGAAGTCGATGACCTTGGGGCCGTTGTCCGTGAGGAGTACGTTGCCCGGCTTGAGGTCGCGATGGACGACACCGGCCCGGTGGATGTCCCGCAGCGCCTCGGCGAGTCCCGCCGTCAGCCGGCGCAACTCGGCGGGAGCCATCGGCCCGTTGTTCTTGACCTGCTCGGCCAGGGTGGGGCCCGGGATGTACGAGGTGGCCATCCAGGGCCGCTCGGCATCCGGGTCCGCGTCCACGACGGGCGCGGTGAACGCACCGCTGACCAGGCGCGCGGCGGCGACCTCCTGGCGGAAGCGGGCCCGGAACTCCGGGTCCGCCGCGTACTGCTGGTGCACCACCTTCACGGCGAGGCGCAGCCCCGACGCGGAGCGCGCGAGATGCACGACGCCCATGCCACCGGAGCCGAGGCAGGCCTCAAGGCGGTAACTCCCGGCGTATTCCATGTGTGTGTCCCCCGTGTCGCTTCTGCGAGCGCGCGACTCACGGAGCCTAGTCGAAGGTGCGGCTGTGGCTGAAGGGTCTTGCTAGCCTGCGCGTCGCAGAGAGTGAACATTCAACAAGATCACCAAGGGGGAGGGCAGCGATGACTGTTGAAGGGGTAGGAGAGGTCGGAGAGATCCAGGAGACGGGCGCGGGCGCCGAGGCGGCGGTCGCCGACGCCGAGGTGGGCACACTCGCCGCGTCGGTCGTCAGATACCCGGTCGCGCCGGGCTACCGCGTCAACGTGCGTTCGGGGCCGGGCACGCACTACCGGCTGGTCCGCGTCCTGCCGTACGACGCCAGGGTCCCGATCAACTGCCAGAAGCCGGGCGAGTCGGTGTCCGGGCCGTACGGGACGTCGAAAATCTGGGACAACATCGCCAACGGCGAATTCGTCTCGGACGCCTACGTCAGAACAGGGAGTGACGGGTACGTCGCGCCGCGCTGCGCCTGAGCCGGGGCTCGCACGCCGCTCGGTCCCGGCCCCGGCCGGGCTCTCGCTCACAGGGATAATCGTCCTGTGAGCGAGAGCCAGAGCGTGAGCGCGTCCGACAGCGCCGAAGCCACCGGGACCACCGCAGCCGCGGCGACGGGGGTGGGCACGGACGGCAGCGGCGGTGACAGCGGCCCCCGGCCCGAGCCGATCCGTTTCTTCGGCACGACCTGGGTCGCGCGCGGCGGCGGCTACGCGCCGCGCCGCGTCGCCGTCTGCGCCGGATCACTGGCCGCCGCCGTCGGCGCGTGCTTCCTGCTGCGCTTCGCCTTCGAGGGCCTGGAGATCGCGAAGGCCGGCTCCTTCGTCGGTGTCCTCGTCATCGTGATGTTCGCGGTGTGCAGCGCCATCGCCTTCCGCCGGACCTGGGAAGGCTTCTCGAAGCGCCCCGCCGACCCGGCCCGCGACGAGTCGCTGCGCAGCCTCAAGATGATCGGCTTCATCGGCTCGCTGACCGCGTACTTCCTGCGCTCACTGGCCGAGGCACCGGGGGAGGGGCTTCGCCGCGGCGAGTACGAGACGGCCCTCGCCCGGTACGAACGCCGGCGGACCGCCCGTGCGCGCAACCCGGCCGCCCGCAAGGTCAAGCGCCCCAAGCGCAAGTGACCCATCGGCGGACCCTCGGCGCAACTGACCCCCGGCGGACCTGACGAGCCGGTCCGGCGACCGGGAACACACCACGCGTCGCACCACGCGTCAGGATGGACCCATGACCGATCGCGCGCTCTCCTTCGACGCCGTCGCCGGCCAGTACGACGCCGCCAGGCCCGGCTATCCGCCGCTCCTCTTCGAAGCCGTCGAGGAACTGTCCGGCCGCTCACTGAGAGGCTCCCGCGTCGTGGACGTCGGCGCCGGGACCGGTATCGCCACCCGCCTGCTGCGTGCGCGCGGCGCCGACGTCACCGCCGTCGAACCGGGCCCCGAAATGGCCGCGCGGCTCCGCCGCACCCTGCCGGACACCCCGCTGGTCAGGGCTTTCGGCGACGCCCTGCCGATCGCGGACGCGTCGGCCGACCTGGTGACGTAGGCCCAGTCCTGGCACTGGACCGACCCGGCCCACTCCGTCCCCGAGGCCCTGCGGGTGCTGCGGCCCGGCGGCGCGCTCGCCCTGTGGTGGAACGTCGCCGACCGCGCCGTGCCCTGGGTCGCCGCACAGGAGCGGCGGCTGCACCTGATCGCCGGCGCCGGAGCCCACAGTTCCGACGGCCACCGCGCCGGGAGCCCGCTGGACGATCTGGTGACCGTACGGCGCGAGCTGCGCTGGACGCGCACCGTCCCGCTCGACACCCACCTCGCCAACCTCGGCAGCCACTCCCTCTTCCGGGTGCTGGGCGACGACGCCACGGCGGCCTGCCTGGCCGACGAGCGCGTCGAACTGCTCAAGGTCTTTCCGGCCAGCCTGGTCGAGGAGGCGTACGTCGTCGAGCTGACTGTCACACTTCGCCCGTCCGTGTCGTCTGTCGTACAGGGCCCCTCGTCCCGGGCCTGACACCGACAGGGGAGAGGAGCACCGGCTCATGGCCGATCTGGCCGAATTCGAGCGGCAGCGCAAGAGGCTGTGGGGCATCGCCTACCGCATCACCGGATCCGTCGCCGACGCCGAGGACGCCGTCCAGGAGGACTGGCTGCGCTGGCAGCAGCTGCCCGACGGCGAGGCGGACGATCCGAAGGCGTATCTGACGACGGTCGTCAGCCGGCTCTGTTACGACCAGCTGGGTTCCGCGCGCGCCCGCCGCGAGTCGTACGTCGGGCCCTGGCTGCCCGAGCCGGTGGTCACCGAGAGCGGGCCCGAGGACCGGGTGACGCTGGACGAGTCGGTGGGGCTCGCCATGCTCACCGTGCTGGAGCGGCTGACACCGGCCGAACGCACCGCGTTCATCCTGCACGACGTCTTCGCCGTGCCGTTCAAGGAGATCGCGGAGGTGGTGGGCCGCACGCCCGACTCCGTACGGCAGCTGGCCTCCCGCGCCCGCCAGCGGGTACGGGCCGAGGCGCCCCGCCGCTCCGTCGACCGGGGCGAACACCGGCGGGCCGTCGACGCGTTCCTGTCGGCCGTGCTCGGCGGGGACTTCGACGGTCTGCTGGAGATCCTCGACCCCGAGGTGGTGTGGCGCTCGGACGGCGGCGGCAAGGTCATGGCGGCCAGACTGCCCATTCTCGGCGACGAGAAGGTCGTCCGCTTCACCCGGCGTCTGATGCGCGACTTCGACCCCGAGACGATGCACGCCCTCGTGCGGGAGGTGAACGGCTCTCCGGGTGTGGTGCTGGTCGACCCGGTCGGCGGGCAGAGCGCCGTCTTCGGGTTCAACGTGCACCGTGGGCTGATCACCGAGGTCGACGCCGTGATCAACCCGGAGAAGCTGCGCCACCTCGACCTCGGGAGCCTGTGACCACGCTCACTGTTACATTCGGGCGCCCCGCGTCGTCCCCCTTGTATGACACCCAACGACGCATCCCTCTCGTCCTTCCCCTCCTCCCCCTCCCCCTCCCCCGGCGGCCCGGCCGCCGGCGCCGGAAAGAGACGGGTCGTCGTGGTCGGCGCGGGCTACGCGGGGCTGATGTGCGCGCTGCGCCTCGCCCGGCACGCCCACGTCACCCTCGTCGATCCCGCCGACCGGTTCACCGAACGCGTCCGGCTGCACGAACGCGCCGCCGGACGCCCCGACGTCACCCACGCCCTCGGCTCGTTCCTCCGCTCGACCGGCATCACCCACATCGCCTCCCGCGTGGCGGCCGTCGACACCGACGCCCGTGAGGTCCTCACCGACGACGGCCGGGGCCTCCCGTACGACCGGCTCGTCCTCGCCCTCGGCAGCCGCACCCGGTCCGTCGACCCCGGCGACCGCGACCGGGCGTACACCGTCGAGTCCGCCACCCAACTGCACAAACGCCTCCAGGACGGTCCCGGCGCCCTGACCGTCGTGGGCGGTGGTCTCACCGGGATCGAACTGGCCACCGAACTCGCCGAGACCCACCCCCGCTGGCGCGTCGGGCTTCTGACGGACGGCGTCGTGGGACCGGGTCTCTCGGGCAGGGGCCGCGCCCATGTCCGCACGGCGCTCGGCGTCCGGGGCGTACGCGTCGAGGAGGGCCGCCGTATCGCCGGCCCCGAGGACATCGACACCGACGTCGTCGTCTGGGCCGCCTCGATGACCCCCAACACCGAACCGGCGCGCGCCGCCGGGATCGCCACCGACGCCGGGGGACGCGTCGAGGTGGACGCGGCGCTGCGGTCCGTGTCGCATCCCGAGGTGTACGCGGTGGGCGACGCGGCGGCCGGGCACAGCGCCACCGCCGGTTCGCTGCGCATGGGTTGCGCCGCCGCCCTGCCCAGCGGCTCGCAGGCCGCGGCCTCGATCATCGCCGACCTGCGGGGCGAGGAGCCGAAACCGCTGAACTTCTCCTACCACCTCCAGTGTCTGAGCCTCGGCCGCCGTGACGGGCTCGTCCAGTTCGTACGGGCCGACGACTCGCCCCGCGACCGCGTGCTGACCGGTCGCCCGGCGGCGTATGTGAAGGAGGGCATCGTCCGCTCGACGGTCGGCATCCTCCGGACGGCGTCCCGCCGCCCGGAACTGGTCCCGCGCGTCCCGGGCTTCGGCTGAGCCCCCGGCCTTGACGGTGCGGCGAGGGCGGGAGCATTATTCATCGCATGATGAATAAACCCGAGGCTGCCATCCGCGCCCGCGGTCTGCGCGTCGCACGGGGCGAACGCACCGTGCTGCGCGACCTCGACTTCGCCGTACCGCCCGGCCGGATCACCGGTCTCCTCGGCCCCTCCGGCTGCGGCAAGTCCACGCTGATGCGCGCCGTCGTCGGCACCCAGGCCAAGGTCACCGGCACCCTGGACGTCCTCGGCCGCCCGGCCGGCGACGCCACGCTCCGCGCCCGCATCGGGTACGTCACCCAGGCGCCGTCCGTCTACGACGACCTGACGGTCCGTCAGAACCTGGACTACTTCGCGGCGATCCTCGACCCGGGACGCTCCCACCGCGACGCCCGCGACGAGACCGTCCACCGCGCCATCACCGACGTCGACCTCGCGTCCCACGCCGACGCCCTCGCCGGCCGGCTCTCCGGCGGCCAGCGCAACCGCGTCTCCCTCGCCGTCGCCCTGCTCGGCACGCCCGAACTCCTCGTGCTCGACGAACCGACCGTCGGCCTCGACCCCGTACTCCGCCGCGACCTGTGGGAACTCTTCCACCGCATCGCCGCCGACCGCGCGGCCACCCTCCTCGTCTCCTCCCATGTGATGGACGAGGCCGAACGCTGCCACCGCCTCCTCCTCATGCGCGACGGCGACATCCTGGCCGACGACACCCCCGACGCCCTGCGCGCCCGCAACGGCTCCGAAACGGTCGAAGAAGCCTTCCTCCACCTGGTCGACGAGGCCAACGCCCACGCACTGCAGGAGACCCCCCGATGACCACCGCCGAGACCCCGACCCCGGCCGTGACCCCGCCGCCGCTCCCCGCACCGCGCGCCTTCTCCGGCGCCAGGACCCTGGCCACCGCCGCCCGCGTCCTGAGTCAGCTCCGCCACGACCCCCGGTCCATCGCGCTGATGATCCTCGTCCCGTGCGTGATGCTCTTCCTCCTCCGCTACGTCTTCGACGCAGACGAACGCACCTTCGACTCCATCGGCGCCTCACTCCTCGGGATCTTCCCGCTGATCACGATGTTCCTGGTCACCTCCATAGCCACCCTCCGCGAGCGCACCTCCGGCACACTCGAACGCCTCCTCGCCCTGCCCATCGGCAAGGCCGACCTCATCGCCGGCTACGCCCTCGCCTTCGGCGCCCTCGCGGTCGTCCAGTCCCTGCTCGCCACCGGACTCGCCGTCTGGGGCCTCGGCCTGGACGTCGTCGGCTCGCCGTGGCTGCTCCTGCTGGTCGCGCTCCTCGACGCGCTCCTCGGCACGGCCCTCGGACTCTTCGTCTCCGCCTTCGCCTCGTCCGAATTCCAGGCGGTGCAGTTCATGCCGGCGGTGATCTTCCCCCAACTGCTGCTCTGCGGACTGTTCACCGCACGCGAGAACATGCACCCGGTGCTCGAAGCGGTCTCCAACGTCCTGCCCATGTCCTACGCCGTCGACGGAATGAACGAGGTGCTGCGCCACTCCGAAGTCACCGGCGACTTCGTACGCGACATCGCGATCGTCGCCGGCTGCGCGGTCCTGGTCCTCGCCCTCGGCGCGGCGACCCTCCGCCGCCGCACGGCCTGAGTCCTGTCCGGTCCGGGCCGGCGCGCCGTTCCGACACTCGGACATCGCGAGCCCGCCCCCGTCGCCGGTGCGAGGATGGGCCCGGATGTTCCGTACGACGGCTCGGACCTGATCCAGAGGACAGGCGCCAGAACCACCACCGGCGAGGTGACCCCGCATGACCAAGACCATCGCAGTGCTCGGTGCCGGCAAGATCGGCGAAGCTCTCCTCAGCGGCATGATCCGAGCCGGCTGGCGCCCGGCCGACCTTCTCGTCACCACCCGCCGCGCCGAACGCGCCTCCCAGCTCCGGGACCGCTACGGCGTCGAACCCGTCACCAACGCCGAGGCCGCCAAGCGCGCCGACACGCTCATCCTCGCCGTGAAGCCCCAGGACATGGGCAAACTCCTCGACGAACTCGCCCCCCACGTCGCCGCCGACCGGCTGGTCATCAGCGCCGCAGCGGGTATCCCCACGGCCTTCGTCGAAGAACGCCTCACCGCCGGCATCCCCGTCGTACGCGTCATGCCCAACACCCCCGTCCTCGTCGATGAAGGCATGTCCGTCATCTCCGGCGGCAGCCACGCGACCCCCGCCGACCTCAACCACACCGACGAGATCTTCGGCGGCGTCGGCAAGACCGCCCGCGTCCCCGAGTCCCAGCAGGACGCGGCGACCGCCCTCTCCGGCTCCGGCCCGGCGTACTTCTACTTCCTGGTCGAGGCGATGACCGACGCCGGCATCCTCCTCGGCCTGCCCCGCGCCCAGGCCCACGACCTCATCGTCCAGGCCGCCATCGGCGCCGCGGTCATGCTGCGCGACAGCGGCGAGCACCCGGTGAAACTCCGTGAGGCCGTGACCTCCCCGGCGGGCACCACCATCAGCGCCATCCGCGAACTGGAGAACCACGGCGTACGAGCCGCCCTCATCGCCGCGATCGAAGCCGCCCGCGACCGCAGCCGCGAACTCGCCTCCGGCAACGGCTGACCCCCACGCCCCCGGCGCACGGTCAGACGGACGCCGCCCTCACCACCTCCTCCGTCGTCACGACCTTCGCGAAACCACCACCGTGCAGCGACACCGCCGTCGCCCGCGTCAACTCCCGCGCGCTCGACTCCCAGCCCCAGGGCCCCTTCTGGCCGAAGGTGTACGTCGCGTCGAGCGCGAAGAACACCTCGTACCCGAGATTCCCGGCCATGCGTGTCGTGGTCTCCGCACACATGTTGGTCTGGATCCCCGCCACCACGAGCTGACCGATCCCCGCGGCCTTGAGCCACGCCCCCAGATCCGGCGTGCCGTAAAAAGCGGAGTTCACGCTCTTCACCACCAGCAGCTCAGACTCGGCCGCGCCCTTCCCCCGCCGCCGCTCGACGTACTCCTTGAAGCCGTTCCCCTCATACCCGGGCCGCAACGGTGATCCCGGCGTGGTCGAGTCGTGCCGGGTGAACACGACCGGCCGCCCACTCGCCTGCCACGCGTCGATCAGCGCGGCGATGTTGTCGTCCGCCTCCGGGTTGTTCCGCACACCCCAGTACTCCACCTCCTCGAATCCGTGCTGCACATCGATGACCACCAGCGCCGCGTTCTCAGCTATCTCCATGGACCCCATGCTGCCGCCGGGCGCGGCCCGCCTCCAGAGGTACAGAAGTCAGCGGTCGATGGTTTACTGCCACTCATGGCCGACGTAGCCGTCCCCACTCCTCAACGCATCGCCCTCCTCGCCTTTCCCGGTGTCCGTGCCTTCGACGTATCGGTCATCACCGAGGTCTGGGGCGATGACCGCACCGACCGGGGCGTGCCCGCCTTCGACCTCCACCGCCCGGCCGCCGACCCCGCGCCCATCGCCCTGCGCGGCGGGCTCACCCTCACCCCCGACCGCACCCTCGCCTGGCTCACCCGCGCCGACCTGATCGTCGTCCCCGGCCTGGACGACCACCTCACCCCCGCCCCCGCACCGGTACTCGGCGCCCTCCGCCGCGCCCACGGCCGAGGCACGACGATCGCCGCGCTCTGCGGCGGCGCCTTCACCCTCGCCCAGGCCGGCCTCCTCGACGGCCGCCGCGCCATCACCCACTGGAACCTCACCGGCCTTCTCCGCGAGCACCACCCCCGGGTCACGGTCGTCCCCGACGCCCTCTTCCTCCACGACAGCAACATCTGGACCTCCGCCGGCACGGCAGCGGGCATCGACCTCTGCCTCCACCTCGTCCGCACGACCCACGGAGCCGAGACCGCGGCGACCATCGCCCGCTCGATGGTCACGGCGCCCTACCGCACAGGCACCCAGGCCCAGTTCATCGAACGGCCCACGCCCCGCGCCGACCGGGACGAGGACGCCCTCGCCTCCGTACGCGAATACGCCCTGCACCACCTCGACCGGCCGCTCACCATCACCGACCTCGCCGCCCACGCGGGAATGTCCCCCCGCTCCTTCGCCCGCCACTTCCAGGCCACCACCGGCACCACGCCGCTGCGCTGGCTCATCGCACAGCGCCTCGCGGCGGCACAGAAACTCCTCGAACGCACCGACCTCCCCATGGCCGAGGTCGCGGGCCGCACGGGCTTCGGCAGCGAGGTGACCATGCGCCAGCACTTCGCCGGCCACCTCGGCACCAGCCCGCGCGACTACCGCGCCGCTTTCCGTCAGCCGGCCGGCAGAAGCCCGATCGCCTCATAGGCGGCATCCACCACCGGCCGGGCCATCCCCCTGGCCCGCTCCGCACCCTCCTTCAGGACCTGGTCCACATGACCGGGATCCGCCGCGAGCTCCGCATGCCGCGCCCGGACCGGCCGCAACAGCTCGACGACGGCCTCAGCCGTGTCCTTCTTGAGCGAGCCGTACGACTCATATACACCGGCCAGCTCAGTTGGGTTCCCGCCCTCGCACGCCGACAGGATCTCCAGCAGATTCGCCACCCCCGGCCTGCCGACCGGGTCGTACTCGACCTCACGCCCGCTGTCCGTGACGGCCCGCATCACCTTCCTGCGCACCACGTCCGTCTCGTCCAGCAGATAGACGATCCCGGCCCCGGACTCGTGCGACTTCCCCATCTTCGAGCTCGGATCCTGGAGATCCATGACCCGGGCGGCCACCGGCGGATTCGTGGCCCTGGGGACGGTGAACGTCGGCCCGTAGCGAAGGTTGAAACGCTCGGCCAGGTCGCGCGTCAGCTCCAAGTGCTGCGTCTGGTCGTCCCCGACCGGCACCTCGTCGGTCCGGTACGCGAGGATGTCCGCCGCCATCAGCGCCGGATAGGTCAGCAGCGACGTCCGCACACTCTGCCCGGCGGCCTTGGCGCGCACGGACTTCTCCTTGTACTGGATCATGCGCCGCAGCTCGCCGTCCGTCGCCGTGCACTCCAATAGATAGGAGAGCCGAGTGTGCTCGTCCACATGACTCTGGACGAACACCGTGCACCGCGCCGGATCCAGCCCGGCCGCCAGCAGCAGCGTCGCTGCCTGCCGGCTGAGTCTGCGAACACGGGCCGGATCGTGTTCGACGGTCAGGGCGTGCAGGTCGACGATGCTGAACAGGGCATCGGCCCGGTACTGGTCCACCTCCGCCCACCTGCGTACGGCTCCGAGGTAGTTGCCCAGCGTCAGATGGCCCGTCGGCTTGACCCCGCTGAAGATCCGCGTCATCTCTGTCGTCCCTCTCCTGGTTCGGAGCCGCAGCCGTGGAGGCCGGGCTCCCGAACCTCCACAGGGGGAGAACGCGAACGGCCGCCGGAGCGGCGGCCGTTGATCGCATACGTGTCAGCAGGCCGCCGTCAGACGGCCCGCCAGCTGAAGTTGCACGCATGCGTGGTCATGGGCGCAAGAGTACGCGGCCTGTACCCCGCCGACCCGAAGTTGACACGTCCCAGACGTGAAAGTAATGTTCTCCGAGCTGTCCGACGTGAGCATCGACCTCGGTCGATCCCCGGACGGTCATTCCGCAAGACCACTGCAAACGTGCGACATCCGGTCGCTTGCTTTTGCGTGCGCTTTTGCGAAATGGGGAATCCGCGTTCGAAGGGACGCGAACCCCGATTAGCGTCGGGGGAACGGTTCCGCTAAAGTCTCACTCGTCGGAACGGCCGCAGGGCCGGAAAGACAAACCCGCTGACTGGGAATCAGACGCCGAAAGGTTCTGATAGAGTCGGGAACGCAAGACAGCAAGACCGAAGGGAAAGCCCGGAGGGGCCCGGAGACGGGACCGAAGGAAGCGTCCGTTCCTTGAGAACTCAACAGCGTGCCAAAAGTCAACGCCAGATATGTTGATACCCCGACCTCGTCCGCATTCTGTGGATTGGGTTGAGGTTCCTTTGATAGAAACACAGCGAGGACGCTGTGAACGACCGGTCTTATTCCGACCGGTTGTTCCGCTCTCGTGGTGTCCACCTGACCTTCGGGTCGGGAATACATTCACGGAGAGTTTGATCCTGGCTCAGGACGAACGCTGGCGGCGTGCTTAACACATGCAAGTCGAACGATGAAGCCTTCGGGTGGATTAGTGGCGAACGGGTGAGTAACACGTGGGCAATCTGCCCTGCACTCTGGGACAAGCCCTGGAAACGGGGTCTAATACCGGATAATACTGTGCCCCTCATGGGGGACGGTTGAAAGCTCCGGCGGTGCAGGATGAGCCCGCGGCCTATCAGCTTGTTGGTGGGGTAATGGCCTACCAAGGCGACGACGGGTAGCCGGCCTGAGAGGGCGACCGGCCACACTGGGACTGAGACACGGCCCAGACTCCTACGGGAGGCAGCAGTGGGGAATATTGCACAATGGGCGAAAGCCTGATGCAGCGACGCCGCGTGAGGGATGACGGCCTTCGGGTTGTAAACCTCTTTCAGCAGGGAAGAAGCGAAAGTGACGGTACCTGCAGAAGAAGCGCCGGCTAACTACGTGCCAGCAGCCGCGGTAATACGTAGGGCGCAAGCGTTGTCCGGAATTATTGGGCGTAAAGAGCTCGTAGGCGGTTTGTCACGTCGGGTGTGAAAGCCCGGGGCTTAACCCCGGGTCTGCATTCGATACGGGCAGACTAGAGTGTGGTAGGGGAGATCGGAATTCCTGGTGTAGCGGTGAAATGCGCAGATATCAGGAGGAACACCGGTGGCGAAGGCGGATCTCTGGGCCATTACTGACGCTGAGGAGCGAAAGCGTGGGGAGCGAACAGGATTAGATACCCTGGTAGTCCACGCCGTAAACGTTGGGAACTAGGTGTTGGCGACATTCCACGTCGTCGGTGCCGCAGCTAACGCATTAAGTTCCCCGCCTGGGGAGTACGGCCGCAAGGCTAAAACTCAAAGGAATTGACGGGGGCCCGCACAAGCAGCGGAGCATGTGGCTTAATTCGACGCAACGCGAAGAACCTTACCAAGGCTTGACATACACCGGAAAGCATCAGAGATGGTGCCCCCCTTGTGGTCGGTGTACAGGTGGTGCATGGCTGTCGTCAGCTCGTGTCGTGAGATGTTGGGTTAAGTCCCGCAACGAGCGCAACCCTTGTTCTGTGTTGCCAGCATGCCCTTCGGGGTGATGGGGACTCACAGGAGACCGCCGGGGTCAACTCGGAGGAAGGTGGGGACGACGTCAAGTCATCATGCCCCTTATGTCTTGGGCTGCACACGTGCTACAATGGCCGGTACAATGAGCTGCGATACCGCAAGGTGGAGCGAATCTCAAAAAGCCGGTCTCAGTTCGGATTGGGGTCTGCAACTCGACCCCATGAAGTCGGAGTTGCTAGTAATCGCAGATCAGCATTGCTGCGGTGAATACGTTCCCGGGCCTTGTACACACCGCCCGTCACGTCACGAAAGTCGGTAACACCCGAAGCCGGTGGCCCAACCCCTTGTGGGAGGGAGCTGTCGAAGGTGGGACTGGCGATTGGGACGAAGTCGTAACAAGGTAGCCGTACCGGAAGGTGCGGCTGGATCACCTCCTTTCTAAGGAGCACTTCTCACCAGAGCCTTTCGGGGGTCTGGTCAGGGGCCAGTACGCCGGCGAATGTCCGGTGCTGGTTGCTCATGGGTGGAACGTTGACTATTCGGCACAGTGAGTTGGTTGTGTTTGCCAGTACTGTCCTTCGGGGCGTGGAACGTGAATACGGCGGATTTGCTGGGCCGGGCGCGCTGTTGGGTGTCTGAGGGTACGGGCAGTTTTTCTGCTTGTGTCTTCGGGATGCCGGCCCCGGTGAACTCCGCAGATTCTGCGGGGGTGGCGGGTGGTTGGTCGTTGTTTGAGAACTGCACAGTGGACGCGAGCATCTGTGGCCAAGTTTTTAAGGGCGCACGGTGGATGCCTTGGCACCAGGAACCGATGAAGGACGTGGGAGGCCGCGATAGGCCCCGGGGAGCTGTCAACCGAGCTTTGATCCGGGGGTGTCCGAATGGGGAAACCCGGCAGTCGTCATGGGCTGTCACCCGCTGCTGAACACATAGGCAGTGTGGAGGGAACGAGGGGAAGTGAAACATCTCAGTACCCTCAGGAAGAGAAAACAACCGTGATTCCGGGAGTAGTGGCGAGCGAAACCGGATGAGGCCAAACCGTATGTGTGTGATACCCGGCAGGGGTTGCGCATGCGGGGTTGTGGGATCTCTTTTTCACAGTCTGCCGGCTGTGAGGCGAGTCAGAAACCGTTGATGTAGGCGAAGGACATGCGAAAGGTCCGGCGTAGAGGGTAAGACCCCCGTAGCTGAAACATTAACGGCTCGTTTGAGAGACACCCAAGTAGCACGGGGCCCGAGAAATCCCGTGTGAATCTGGCGGGACCACCCGCTAAGCCTAAATATTCCCTGGTGACCGATAGCGGATAGTACCGTGAGGGAATGGTGAAAAGTACCGCGGGAGCGGAGTGAAATAGTACCTGAAACCGTGTGCCTACAAGCCGTGGGAGCGTCGCTGGCAGTACTTGTGCTGTCAGTCGTGACTGCGTGCCTTTTGAAGAATGAGCCTGCGAGTTTGCGGTGTGTTGCGAGGTTAACCCGTGTGGGGAAGCCGTAGCGAAAGCGAGTCCGAACAGGGCGGTATAGTAGCGCGCTCAAGACCCGAAGCGGAGTGATCTAGCCATGGGCAGGTTGAAGCGGCTGTAAGAGGTCGTGGAGGACCGAACCCACCAGGGTTGAAAACCTGGGGGATGACCTGTGGTTAGGGGTGAAAGGCCAATCAAACTCCGTGATAGCTGGTTCTCCCCGAAATGCATTTAGGTGCAGCGTCGTGTGTTTCTTGCCGGAGGTAGAGCACTGGATAGGCGATGGGCCCTACCGGGTTACTGACCTTAGCCAAACTCCGAATGCCGGTAAGTGAGAGCGCGGCAGTGAGACTGTGGGGGATAAGCTCCATGGTCGAGAGGGAAACAGCCCAGAGCATCGACTAAGGCCCCTAAGCGTACGCTAAGTGGGAAAGGATGTGGAGTCGCAGAGACAACCAGGAGGTTGGCTTAGAAGCAGCCACCCTTGAAAGAGTGCGTAATAGCTCACTGGTCAAGTGATTCCGCGCCGACAATGTAGCGGGGCTCAAGCGTACCGCCGAAGTCGTGTCATTCGTACACATAGCCCCAACGGGCGTGCGGATGGGTAGGGGAGCGTCGTGTGCCGGGTGAAGCCTCCGCGGAAGCGAGGGGTGGACGGTTCACGAGTGAGAATGCAGGCATGAGTAGCGATACACACGTGGGAAACGTGTGCGCCGATTGACTAAGGGTTCCTGGGTCAAGCTGATCTGCCCAGGGTAAGTCGGGACCTAAGGCGAGGCCGACAGGCGTAGTCGATGGACAACCGGTTGATATTCCGGTACCCGCTTTGAAACGCCCAGTACTGAACCAGGCGATGCTAAGACCGTGAAGCCGTCCTGGAGCCTTCGGGCAAAGGGAAGTGGTGGAGCCGTCGGACCAGACTTGCAGTAGGTAAGCGATGGGGTGACGCAGGAAGGTAGTCCAGCCCGGGCGGTGGTTGTCCCGGGGTAAGGGTGTAGGACGCACGGTAGGCAAATCCGTCGTGCATATAGTCTGAGACCTGATGCCGAGCCGATTGTGGTGAAGTGGATGATCCTATGCTGTCGAGAAAAGCCTCTAGCGAGTTTCATGGCGGCCCGTACCCTAAACCGACTCAGGTGGTCAGGTAGAGAATACCGAGGCGTTCGGGTGAACTATGGTTAAGGAACTCGGCAAAATGCCCCCGTAACTTCGGGAGAAGGGGGGCCATTTCTGGTGATGAGTCTTGCACTCTGAGCTGGGGGTGGCCGCAGAGACCAGCGAGAAGCGACTGTTTACTAAAAACACAGGTCCGTGCGAAGCCGTAAGGCGATGTATACGGACTGACGCCTGCCCGGTGCTGGAACGTTAAGGGGACCGGTTAGTCACATTTCGGTGTGGCGAAGCTGAGAACTTAAGCGCCAGTAAACGGCGGTGGTAACTATAACCATCCTAAGGTAGCGAAATTCCTTGTCGGGTAAGTTCCGACCTGCACGAATGGCGTAACGACTTCTCGACTGTCTCAACCATAGGCCCGGTGAAATTGCACTACGAGTAAAGATGCTCGTTTCGCGCAGCAGGACGGAAAGACCCCGGGACCTTTACTACAGTTTGATATTGGTGTTCGGTTCGGCTTGTGTAGGATAGGTGGGAGACTTTGAAGCTTGGACGCCAGTTCAGGTGGAGTCGTCGTTGAAATACCACTCTGGTCGTGCTGGATGTCTAACCTGGGTCCGTGATCCGGATCAGGGACAGTGTCTGATGGGTAGTTTAACTGGGGCGGTTGCCTCCTAAAGAGTAACGGAGGCGCCCAAAGGTTCCCTCAGCCTGGTTGGTAATCAGGTGTTGAGTGTAAGTGCACAAGGGAGCTTGACTGTGAGACCGACGGGTCGAGCAGGGACGAAAGTCGGGACTAGTGATCCGGCGGTGGCTTGTGGAAGCGCCGTCGCTCAACGGATAAAAGGTACCCCGGGGATAACAGGCTGATCTTCCCCAAGAGTCCATATCGACGGGATGGTTTGGCACCTCGATGTCGGCTCGTCGCATCCTGGGGCTGGAGTCGGTCCCAAGGGTTGGGCTGTTCGCCCATTAAAGCGGTACGCGAGCTGGGTTTAGAACGTCGTGAGACAGTTCGGTCCCTATCCGCTGCGCGCGCAGGAGTCTTGAGAAGGGCTGTCCCTAGTACGAGAGGACCGGGACGGACGAACCTCTGGTGTGCCAGTTGTCCTGCCAAGGGCATGGCTGGTTGGCTACGTTCGGGAGGGATAACCGCTGAAAGCATCTAAGCGGGAAGCCTGCTTCGAGATGAGGACTCCCACCCACTTGATGGGGTAAGGCTCCCAGTAGACGACTGGGTTGATAGGCCGGATATGGAAGCACTGTGAGGTGTGGAGTTGACCGGTACTAATAGGCCGAGGGCTTGTCCTCAGTTGCTCGCGTCCACTGTGTTAGTTCTGAGACAACGAACAATTCCGTGTGGTCATCCGGTTTGTTCATGTGTTTCATTGTGTTTCGGTGGTCATTGCGTTAGGGAAACGCCCGGTTACATTCCGAACCCGGAAGCTAAGCCTTTCAGCGCCGATGGTACTGCAGGGGGGACCCTGTGGGAGAGTAGGACGCCGCCGAACAATCTTTAGCCTCAGCCCCCGAACCATGTTCGGGGGCTGAGGCATTTCTGCGTTCAGGGCCGCCTACAGTCGGCACATGAGCTATGAACTGGTCATCTTCGACAACGACGGCGTCCTCGTCGACAGCGAGCCGCTTTCCAACACCATCCTCGCCGGCTATCTCACCGAACTCGGTCATCCCACCACCTACGAGGATTCCCTCCGCGACTACATGGGCTCCGCGGTTCACCGCGTGCACGATCTCGTGAAGGAGAGAACCGGGCAGCTGCTGCCCGAAGACTTCGACGACACACTGCACAGCCGCGTGTTCGCCGCGTTCGAGCGGGAGTTGAAGCCGGTGGACGGGGTCGTCGAAGTGCTGGAGAAGCTGGCCGCCGACGGCCGGCGGTACTGCGTCGCATCGTCCGGAAGCCATGAGCGGATCCGGGTCGGGCACCGGAAGACCGGACTCGATCGGTGGTTCGAGCCGGGGATCGTCTTCAGCGCGCAGGACGTCGGCCGTGGAAAGCCGGCGCCCGATCTTTTCCTGCACGCGGCCGAGCGGATGGGTGTCTCTCCCGCGCGGTGCGTCGTCGTCGAGGACAGTCCGCTCGGGGTGGCCGCCGCGCGGGCGGCCGGGATGGATGTGTACGCGTTCACCGCGATGACCCCCGCCGCCCAGCTGGCGGGCGCCACCGCCTACTTCTCCTCCATGGCTACGCTTCCGGAACTGCTTGGCTGATCCATCTACCCCTGGGTAGCGCGGAGCCATACGCTGGCCGGCCATGACAGCCAAGCCGGTCAAGACAGACGCACGGTTGAGACACGGACGGGTGTCCCTGGCGCTGAGCTTCTTCGTACAGGGAGTGGCCTTTGCTCTCCTCGTGACCCGCATTCCCGCCATCCAGGACCGGTACGGGATATCCGATGCCCTGCTTCCGGCGTTTCTGGCGGCCGTGCCGATTCTCGCCGGTGTGGGCAGCGTCCTGACTGAGAAGATCGTCGCGCGCGTACAGCCCCGAGTCGTACTGAGGTGGGCCCAGCCGCTCGTGCTGCTCGCTCTCCTCGGAGTCGCCGCCGGCGATCAGGTGTGGCAACTCACCGCGTCGCTCGGTGCGTTCGGGCTGTCGGTCGGGGCGCTCGACGCGTCGATGAACATGCTGGGGGTGCGCCTTCAGCGGGCGTACGGGCGCAGCATCATGCTCGGCTTCCACGCCACGTACAGCCTCGGCGGCATCGCGGGGGCCTCCCTCGCGTGGGCCGGGGCGCACTGGGATCTGTCGCTGCTGGTGTCGTATCTGCCGGTCGTCGTCGTGCTGTTGCCGGCCGCGCTCGTCGGGAGCCGCTGGTACACGGGCGCGGATACGAAAACGGACGCGCGAATACCGGGCGATCCCTCGACGGCCGCCCCCGGGAAGAGCGTCGCGTTCAAGGCCCTCCTGCCGCTGTGCCTCGTCATGACCTTCGCCTACATCGGCGATTCCACCGTCTCCAACTGGAGCGCGAAGTACCTCCAGGACGTGCTGGGCAGCTCCGACGAGGTCGCCACCGTCCCGTACAACGCGTACATGGTCACCACACTCCTCGGCCGCGCGGCCGGAGACTTCGGGGTGCGCCGCTTCGGGCCCGTCGCGGTCGTACGCTTCGGGTCGCTCTTCGCCGCCGCGGGCTTCGCGGTGGTCGCCCTGGCGCCCGGAGCATGGGTGGGGATCGTGGGCTTCACCATGCTCGGGTTCGGTCTCTGCGTCCTCGTGCCGCAGTGCTTCGCCGCCGCGGGGCGGATGTTTCCCGAGGCCAGCGACGCGGCTGTCGCCCGGCTGAACATCTTCAACTACGTGGGCTTCCTGATCGGCTCGCCGCTCGTCGGCGCGCTCGGTGACGTGTGGAGCTACCGGGGCGCGATGCTCGTTCCGATGCTCATGATCCTTGTGACGCTGGTGTACGCCCGCTCGTTCGCCGACGGGACCGCCCGATACGGTGGCGGGCATGACCGGTCGCGCACAGTTGATGTGGGATGACGCCGTAACGGGCTACGACTTCGGGTCCAGCCACCCGATGGACCCGGTACGCCTGGCACTGACGAGGGAGCTGGTGCGCGCGTACGGGCTCGACCGCGAGGTGGACGTGGTGTCCGCCCCGTCGGCGGGGCGCTCCACGCTCGGACTCGTTCACCACGAGGTGTACATCGACGCCGTACGCCGCTGTTCGGCCGACCCGAGGTCCGCCGACGGTTCGTACGGCATCGGGACCGTGGACGATCCGGCCTTCGCCGGGATGCACGAGGCGTCCGCGCTGATCGCCGGGCAGTCGGTCGGCGCCGCCGAGGCCGTGTGGCGCGGCGCGGCGCGGCACGCCGTGAACTTCGCCGGCGGCCTGCACCACGCGATGCCCGGCTCGGCGTCGGGCTTCTGCATCTACAACGACGCGTCGCTCGCGATCGCGCGGCTCCTGGAGCTGGGTGCGGAGCGTGTCGCCTACGTCGACGTGGACGTGCACCACGGGGACGGCGTCCAGGCGGCGTTCTGGGACGACCCGCGCGTCCTGACGATCTCACTGCACGAGCATCCCCGCACGCTCTTCCCGCAGACCGGCTGGCCGGAGGAGACGGGGGAGGGCGAGGGGGAGGGCAGCGCGGTCAATCTGCCGCTGCCCGCCGGGACGGGTGACGAGGGGTGGCTGCGGGCGTTCCACTCCGTGGTGCCGGAGCTGCTGGCGGACTTCCGGCCGCAGGCGCTGGTGACGCAGCACGGTGCGGATACGCACTTCGAGGACCCGCTGGCGCATCTCGCGGTGTCGCTGGACGCGCAGCGCGCGGTGCAGGCGTCGTGCCACGAGCTGGCGCACGAGTACGTCGACGGGGGGCGCTGGGTCGCGCTCGGCGGTGGCGGGTACTCGGTCGTGGACGTCGTGCCGCGCTCGTGGACCCATCTGGTGTCGATCGCGGCGCACGCGCCGATCGACCCGGAGTCGGCGGTCCCGGAGGAGTGGCGTGAGGAGGTCTACGCCCGTACGCGGGAGTCCGCGCCGCGGCGGATGACGGATGGGCGTACGCCGAACTGGCAGGCGTGGGACGAGGGGTACGATCCCGCGGACCGGTTGGATCAGGCGATTCTGGCGACTCGCAGGGCGGTGTTTCCGTTGCGGGGGTTGCTGGCGTAGCGCGTGCCGCGTTGGGCGATGGTGTGAGGGCGGGTGTCCGGGGCCGCCCGGTGGACGGTTCGTCCTCGATCGCCCGGACGGGCTTCCTTGGGTGGACGGCCTTGTTGGGCGCCGGCCCGGGGCGGGTCGTCAATCGCGGACGGGCTTGATTGGCGGGCCCCGGTTGTGTCCTCAATCGCCGGGCGGGCTATTTGGGGGCGGGCGGGGGGGGATTGGGGCGTTACGCCAACTGTGCGGTGGCATAGGCGTTTTGGTCCCCTGCCCTTCGTCCTGCGGGAGCATCGGGGCTGTGTTGAGTACCGGAGCCCTACGGGCCCATCTGCTGGCTGCCCGACTGGCCGGCCCCGTGGCCACCACGCGGGAGCAGAGCCTGCGCAGTTACCGTCTCTTCGCCGCCCGCGATCCGCGTGCGACGCTGGGGCTCACCCCCGAACGGGCATGGCGCGAGGGCGACTTGCTGCGGCTCATGGCCGACCGGTGCGGCGTCTCCGGGGATCCGGCGCATGTCTCCGGCGGCGATGTCATCGATCCCGAGCTGACGCTGCGCAGCCTCGACGCCTTCGCCGCGCGCCTCGGCAGCGCCGCCGGGCGGCGGGCTCCCGTGCTGTTCGGGACCGGGCATCCGCACGGGTTGATCGGGTTCTACGCGGGTCTCGCAGACGCTTTGTCGGCGGCGGGGTGTCTCGTCCTCACCCCCGCGAGGGGGCGATGTGTCGACATAACGACCCGGTTCGGCGTACGTACGCACCGCCTCGACTACGTACGACGAGTCGCGTTGGTGCGGGAATCCGAAGCTTCGCACGCCGGGAGTGAGACCGGCGCGCACAGCCATTCCCCCCTCCCCGTTCGGGTTGTGCTGGACAGTGTGGCCGAGGCCGGCGGGCCGCTTCCCGAGTTGGTCGTCGGAGACCATGGATGGGTCTGCGGAGCAGGTCAGTTGGGCATTGAGGCTGTCGGTCTCGCGGACACCGACGACCCCGCGCTGTTCGTCGGCGAGGCGGAGGGGCGCGTCTCCGTCGTGGTCCCGGTTGACGACGGTGTGCGGTCCGACTACTACCGCCCGTTGACTCGCTATGTACTCAATCGAGCCTGTCTGTCACAGTAGGAGACCATGTGCTGCTCCTCTTCCCCACTCGTATCACCCGCCCCTAGTCTGGGGAGTGAGCGCACAGCGACGAAGAGTCACCGGAGGGGAAGCCGGGGGCCGTCGGGTGCGGAAGGTACAGGTGGATCATGGCTGCTGGCAGCGAGAGGCCTCTCAACGAGGTCAAGTTCCTTACCGTGGCGGAAGTTGCCTCGGTGATGCGAGTGTCGAAGATGACCGTGTACCGATTGGTGCACAGTGGTCATCTGCCGGCGATCCGGGTGGGCAGGTCTTTCCGGGTTCCGGAGCAAGCGGTTCACGAGTATCTCCGCGAGTCTTTCGTGGGGGTCGAATCCGCCTGAGATTTCCCTCGGATTACGTCCCTCACTCGGCGACGGGTAGGCTGGGCCAACGTAGGTCGTGTGGGCCCAGACGCCCCGCACCGAGTGAAGAGAAGTGAGCGAGGGTAGTCGTGGGCTCTGTTATCAAGAAGCGGCGTAAGCGGATGGCCAAGAAGAAGCACCGCAAGCTGCTCAAGCGCACCCGCGTTCAGCGTCGTAACAAGAAGTGAGCGACAGCTGTACGTGACATCACGGCCCTTCCACCATGCAGGTGGGAGGGCCGCGGTGCGTTCTGGTGTCGCTGAGGTCAGTTCGGGTCAAAGATTCGCGAAGGTGCGGAGAAGAGCGCCGCGAGGCCGTCATGTGGCTACGGCGACCCGCTACGGTGACGGCTGAGGCAAGCAATGTGCTTGGGCCAGACATCAAATTCAGGGGAAGGCGCTGATCTTGGGCAAGGTCGTGCTCGTGACCGGAGTGGCCCGCCAGCTCGGCAGCCGTCTCGTACGGCGAATCCTGCGCGATTCCGAGGTGGACCGGGTCATCGGCGTGGACGCCGTCACCCCCGAGCACAGTCTCGGCGGTGCCGATTTCGTCCGCGCGGACATCCGCCAGCCCGCCATAGCGCGCGTCCTGGCCGAGCATTCCGTCGACACCGTGGTGCACATGGACGTGACGGGCACACCGCTCGGCGCCGGCGGCCGGACGGCGGTCAAGGAGACCAACGTCATCGGCACCATGCAGCTGCTCGGTGCCTGCCAGAAGTCGCCCACCGTCGAGCGCCTGGTCGTCAAGTCCAGCACGAGCGTGTACGGCGCCGCGCCCCGCGACCCGGCCGTCTTCACCGAGACCACCCCGCCCAAGTCGCTGCCCAGCGGCGGCTTCGCGAAGGACGCGGTGGAGGTCGAGGGGTACGTACGCGGCTTCGCACGCCGCCGCCCGGACGTCGCCGTGTGCGTACTGCGCTTCGCGAACATCCTCGGGCCCGCGGCGGACTCACCGCTGGCCGAGTATCTGTCGCTGCCCGTGCTGCCGACGGTCTTCGGCTACGACCCGCGGCTCCAGTTCGTCCACGAGGACGACGTCATCGACGTCCTGCGGATCGCCCTGCACGAGCCCCGGCGGGGCACGCTCAACAGCGGGACCTTCAACATCGCCGGTGACGGCGTGCTGTTGCTCTCGCAGTGCTCCCGGCGGCTCGGCAGGCCGACGGTGCCGCTCCTGCTGCCGGCCGTGACCTGGGTCGGCTCCGCGCTGCGCACGCTCGGCATGACGGACTTCTCGCCCGAGCAGATCCGGCTGCTGACCCACGGCAGGGTCGTCAGCACGGACCAGATGCGCGAGACACTGGGGTTCGTACCCACGTACACGACGGCGGAGGCCTTCACGGACTTCGCACGTAGCCGGGGTGCCGGACTGTTGCCGCCGGAGGCTGTCGCCGACGCGGTCGACCAGTTCGCCACCCTCGTCAGCAAGGAGCGCAGCTAAATGGCCGATGCCAAGGTCATCCCCTTCGGCGAAGAGCCCCGGTCACGGCGCGCGGCGAAGCGCGCGCGGGGGCGCGGCCCGTCGTCTCCGTCCGCATCCCCCTCCTCGCCCTCGCCCTCGTCGGGTTCCGGTTCGGGATCGGATTCCGGGGCCGCGGCGACATCCGGCCCGCACTCGCTCTCTTCCGTTCCCGATCAGCCGGACGGGGTCGAGGACTCCCCGCACGTTGACGAGCAGACGCCCGGTCCGGCCCAGCCGCACGCCGCCGCGCACGGGACCGGAGGCCCCGCCATGGCCGAAGACCCGGCCGAAGACCCGGCCGCAGGTGCGACCGAGGACGGGGCCGAGTCCGGTGGCGGTGACTGGGACCGGCGGCTCGCCGAGGGCTTCGCCTTCCTGCGGCGCCGCGTCACCGGTGACTACGCGGTCGACGAGTTCGGGTACGACAAGGAACTCACCGACCAGGTCCTGATGTCGCTGATCCGCCCGCTCTACGCGAACTACTTCCGCGTCGAGGTGAAGGGCATCGAGAACATCCCCTCCGACGGCGGCGCCCTGGTGGTGTCCAACCACTCCGGCACCCTCCCGCTCGACGGGCTGATGATGCAGGTCGCCGTCCACGACAACCACCCCGCCGGCCGCCATCTGCGGCTGCTAGCCGCCGACCTGGTGTTCATGCTGCCGGTCGTCAACGAGCTGGCGCGCAAGGCCGGTCACACCCTGGCGTGCGCCGAGGACGCGGAGCGGCTGCTCCAGCGCGGTGAGATCGTGGGCGTGATGCCGGAGGGCTTCAAGGGACTCGGGAAGCCCTTCGGTGAGCGGTACAAGTTGCAGCGCTTCGGCCGGGGCGGTTTCGTCTCCACGGCGCTGCGGCACGGTGTGCCGATCGTGCCGTGCTCGATCGTCGGGGCGGAGGAGATCTACCCGATGATCGGCAACTCCAAGACGCTGGCACGGCTGCTGGGATTCCCGTACTTCCCGATCACGCCGACGTTCCCGTGGCTCGGGCCGCTGGGCGCGCTGCCGCTGCCGACGAAGTGGACGATCCAGTTCGGCGAGCCGATCCCCACGGACGGTTATCCGCCGGAGGCGGCCGAGGACCCGATGCTCATGTTCAACCTGACCGATCAGGTACGGGAACAGATCCAGCACACGCTCTACAAGCTGCTGGTGCAGCGCCGGTCGGTCTTCTTCTGACCGAGTGGC
This sequence comes from Streptomyces sp. S4.7, assembly GCF_010384365.1. Lineage (NCBI taxonomy): Bacteria > Bacillati > Actinomycetota > Actinomycetes > Kitasatosporales > Streptomycetaceae > Streptomyces > Streptomyces sp. S4.7. The sequence goes on from NZ_CP048397.1 coordinate 4,404,937, forward strand.
GGCGCCATACGGAAGGGGCGAGGGCCAGTGGCCCTCGCCCCTTCGTACGGGGTGCCTCAGTCGGCGATACAGGCGGTATCAGGCTGTGTCAGTCTGTATCAGTCGTCGTCCGTGTCGATGCCGAGACCCGGCAGCAGGCCGGGCAGCAGCGGCGGGATCGTGACGTCCGGGGCCGGTGCGATACCGCCCTCGCCGGGTGCCGACGGAAGACCGCTGCCGGACGGCGGATTGAGCAGATCGCCGGGCGCGTCGGGCAGCAGCCCGTCGTGCTCCGGGGTGCCGGGAGCCGACGGGCTCGGCTTGCCCCCGCTGTCCGGACGGCCCTGGTCGGAGGCCGACTTCGACGGTGACGGGCTGCCGTCCGTACCGCTGGAGGTGTCGGAGTCCGCCGTGGGGCCGCCTGGTGCCTGCGAGCCGCCGTTCTTGTCGGGACTGCGCGGCAGCAGCGCCTGCAACGGGGCGACGTCCTCGTCTATGGCGTCGAACACCGAGTTGACCTGGCTTCCCACGTCGCTCAGCTGCGGTGGCAGCCGGTCCCGCAGGCCGTTCCAGATGGCGCGGTGCGATTCGGAGAACGAGGAGAGCGTCGCGATCGACTTGATCTTGCCGTCCTTCTCGTACGCCCGGTTCAGCAGCCGGTGGCCCTCGGTCGCGTCGTGCCGCATGCCGTTGAGCGCCCGGCGGATCTCACCGAGCGATTCATGGTCCAGCGCGCCGGAACGCCCGCGCTCCAGCAGCCGGCGGGCCTCGTTCAGCCGGGTCGAGGCGTGGTCGAGGTAGAGGCCGCCGCGGTCGGCGTCCTCGTCGGCCATGCCGAGCTTGAAGTCCTCCATGCCGCGCTTCAGCCCGTACAGCGAATCACCGGGCAGGGCGTCGGAACTGGCAGCGGCCACTCCGCCGAAGGCACCGGCGGCCACGCCGACGGTGAGTCCTCCGGCCGCGAGCCCCTTCGACCAGCGAGCCTTCGGCTGGAGCCTCCGGAACTTCCGGAGCGGGGAGGCCCGGTGGGCTCCCCTTCCCGATGTCCGCCGTTGCTCGGGCACCGTAGGTCCCGTGGACGTCGCTCCGCCCTCAGTGCCCTCCAGCAGCATGGCCTCCATGGCTGCCACGAGCTGTGCTCGCTGCACCACTTTGACCTCGGGGTCCAGCTTGGGTCTCGGTAGCTCGCCGAGACCGTTCGCCACGGCCAACAGCCGCCCCTGCTCAGTCGGTTCGGCCGACGCGGCGGGCTGTTCCACCGCAGCGCCCGGGGGCGTCCGGTCTTCCAGAGCCTGGGCGAAGGCGTTCGCCCGCCGGTGTGCCGAGACATTCGCGATCACTGGCGGCACCTCCTCTCGTCATGACGATCGACTCCCCTGACCGTTCGGAAGGTTGCACGCCTTGAGCGCATCCACAGGGAGCCTGCATCCCGCACAACGAGCGTCGCGGCACTTGGGTTACGCGCGAAAGATGATCGGACCAGTGCGTCATCGGGGCGTCACCGACGGTGAGTTGAACGGTGCGCCGGCCGGCCGTCAGCGGGCGTCCTCCGGGAGCAGCCGCGCCAGCGTGCGCACGGCCCGGTACTGCAAGGTCTTGATCGCTCCTTCGTTCTTGCCCATCACTCGGGCGGTCTCGGCGACCGAGAGCCCTTGCAGGAATCGCAGGGTCACGCACTCCTGCTGCTGGGGGTTGAGTTTCCGTACGGCTTCGAGCAGTGCGGCGTTCGAGAGGGACTCTAGGACGGAGTCCTCCGGGCTGCGCTCCACCTCGTTGGCGTCGAGCATTTCGCCGGTGGTCACTTCCAGCCGGAAACGGCTCGACTTGAAGTGGTCGGCGACCAGGTTCCGCGCGATCGTGACCAGCCAGGCACCGAAGTCGCGGCCCTGCCAGGTGAACGTGGAGATACGCCGCAGGGCGCGCAGGAAGGTCTCACTGGTGAGGTCCTCCGCCGTCGCCTTGCCGCCCACGCGGTAGTAGATGTAGCGGTAGACGGTGTCGCTGTACTGGTCGTACAGCCTGCCGAACGCTTCGGCCTCGCCGGCCTGGGCGCGCTCGACGAGCTCCATCATGCGGGCGCTGTCGCTGTCCGCCGTGGGTCGGCGGACGGGGGTGGAGGCGGCGGTGGTGCTGCTGTGTCGGCTTCCCCGTCTGCCGACCGCCGCACCGCCGTTCGCCAGGGCATAGCAAGGACCAATAGGGCCGCTCATGGCAGGGGCCGTGGCGGCGTGGGCGGGGACGGCGTACGCGGTGGGGACGAAGCCGCGCAAGCGGTCGAGGACCGATGCGCGCAGCGTAGCCAGGCCCGAGGTGTCAACCCCGACGTGTGGGTACACGGGACTCCCAGAGGCAGAGCTTCCATCACGTTCAGTGCTGGACCGTTCATCCGTCGTGGCGACGTGTGGGGTCCGGTATGCGTCTGAGGAGAATAACGCTTCGTACAGGCAGCGCTACACCCAGTTGCTCAAATCATCGATTACGTCGCTTCTGTTACGCCTATACGGCGAATCAAGCAGCACATTGTGAGCGGTTATTGATCGCTTGACGTAACGATGTGTCAGCTGACGTGATCGGTGGCGGTCGATTCGCCGATCGCGGGCGCGTGTCCGGAGGGACCCGGGGGCTCAGCGGCGGCGGCGGTGCAGTGCCACCGCGGCGGCCGTGCCGCCCGCCAGCGCGCCGACCCCGGCGGCGGCCGGGATGCCGACCTTGGCCGCCTTGCGGCCCGTCCGGTAGTCGCGCAGCCGCCACTCACGGTCCTTGGCGTGCCTGCGGAGCTTGCTGTCCGGGTTGATCGCGTACGGATGTCCGACCAGCGACAGCATCGGGATGTCGTTGTGCGAGTCGCTGTACGCCGCGCAGCGGGCCAGGTCGAAGTCCTCGGCCGTGGCCAGCGCCCGTACCGCCTCGGCCTTCGCCGGGCCGTGCAGGGGCTCGCCGACGAGCTTGCCGGTGTAGACGCCGTCGATCGACTCGGCGACCGTGCCGAGCGCGCCGGTCAGTCCCAGCCGCCGGGCGATGATCGTGGCCGTCTCGACGGGCGCGGCGGTCACCAGCCAGACCTGCTGCCCGGCGTCGAGGTGCGCCTGGGCGAGGGTGCGGGTGCCCGGCCAGATGCGGTCGGCCATGTACTCGTCGTAGATCTCCTCGCCGATGGACATCAGCTCGGAGACCCGGTGGCCCTTGACGATCGACAGCGCGCTGTCCCGCGCGTCCTGCATGTGCTGCGGGTCCTCGACGCCGGCGAGCCGGAACCAGGCCTGCTGCCAGGCGAACCTGGCCAGTTCGCGGCGCTGGAAGAACTTCCGCTTGTACAGCCCGCGTCCGAAGTGGAAGATCGCGGCGCCCTGCATGACGGTGTTGTCCAGGTCGAAGAACGCGGCGGCGCGCGCGTCCCCGATGACCGGGAAGTCGGGCACGAGCGGCTCGGCGGTGCCTGCCGGTGCCGCGCCGATGTCGTCGATCTCCTGCGACGACTTGAGTCCTGCCTCTGCTGCGGCCTCACCCGCGAGCACGCTCCGTGCTGTCGCGGAGCGCTTACGGGGGGTGAGCCATCCCAGTGCGGCCATAGCGTGAGCATAGTCAGTCTGTTCGGCACTTCCGGACGCGCCGGAGTGCCGTCGGTGTGAACTCTCCGGGAAGGCGGGGCACGGAGAACGTGCGGACGTCTCCGGGGCGGCTTCCGGACGGCGGAGAATGGATCTCATGAGCCCTCTCCTGCGCCGTACGAAGAAGAAGCCCGCCGAGCGTGTGGTGACGCTCGTCTCCAAACCCGGCTGTCATCTCTGCGACGACGCGCGCGCCGTCGTGGCCGCCGTCTGTGCCGAGACCGGGGCGTCCTGGGAGGAGAAGGACATCACGGTCGACGAAGAGTTGCACCGCGCCTACTGGGAGCAGATTCCGGTCGTGCTCGTGGACGGTGAACAGCACACCTTCTGGCGCGTTGACGCCGGTCGGCTCCGCAGGGAACTGGGGACCTGACAGAAAGACGGTTACGATCGTGGGCGCTTTGCCGAGCTTTTTCCGAAGAACCGGGACGACCGGCTCCGGTGGGCGTGGCGAAGCGGTCTCGGGGGCGTGGTCATGAGGAGTTGTACGGTTTTGCCCCCATCATGGGTTCAACGGGCCGGTGCGGCCGAGGGGTCCAAGATCCCTCGTTCGGGTCGCGTGACCCCGGTCACTTCGTACGGACAAAGCGGACACAATCTTTGTGCACGCGTTCACAAAGGCATACCCTGCACACGACGGGGCGGTCCTGGGACAAACGGCCGCCTGCAGCCCCGCTCATCCCGCAGGAGCACCGTGGCAACTGGCCGAACTCACCGACCGGCGACCCGTAGCCGAGGAATCCCCGAGGCCACGGTCGCCCGGCTTCCGCTGTATCTGCGGGCGCTCACCGCACTCTCCGAGCGCTCCGTACCCACTGTGTCGTCCGAGGAACTCGCCGTGGCCGCCGGGGTCAACTCCGCGAAGCTGCGCAAGGACTTCTCGTACCTCGGCTCGTACGGAACGCGCGGTGTCGGGTACGACGTGGAGTACCTCGTCTACCAGATCTCCCGCGAACTCGGCCTCACGCAGGACTGGCCGGTCGTCATCGTCGGTATCGGCAACCTCGGCGCCGCCCTCGCCAACTACGGCGGATTCGCCTCCCGCGGCTTCCGCGTCGCCGCGCTGATCGACGCCGATCGCGAGATGGCCGGCAAGCCCGTCGCCGGGATGCCCGTCCAGCACACGGACGAGCTGGAGCGGATCATCAGCGACAACGGCGTCTCCATCGGGGTCATCGCGACCCCTGCGGGCGGTGCCCAGCAGGTCTGCGAGCGGCTGGTCGCCGCCGGAGTCACCTCGATCCTCAACTTCGCGCCGACCGTGCTGACCGTGCCCGACGGTGTGGACGTACGGAAGGTCGACCTCTCGATCGAGCTCCAGATCCTCGCCTTCCACGAGCAGCGCAAGGCCGGTGAGGAAGCCGCCGCCGCCGAGGCGGGCACGCCGCCGCCGATCCGCTCGACCGGCGCCGGCCGGAAGGGACCCGACGGGGACGTCCCCGCCGTGATGCCGGCATGAGTCTTCTGGTCATCGGTCTGAGCCACCGCAGCGCGCCCGTGAGCGTGCTGGACCGGGCGTCGCTGTCACCGGACGGCCGGATCAAGCTCCTTCAGGACGTGCTCGCCGCCGAACCGGCGACCGAGGCGGCCGTCCTCACGACGTGCAACCGGGTCGAGCTGTACGCGGACGTGGACAAGTTCCACGCGGGCGTCGCCGAGTTGTCCACCCTTCTCGCCCGGCACAGCGGCGTCGGCCTGGACGAGCTGACTCCTTATCTCTATGTGCACTACGAGGACCGCGCCGTCCACCATCTCTTCACGGTGGCCTGCGGACTGGACTCGATGGTCGTCGGCGAGGGCCAGATCCTCGGCCAGATCAAGGACGCGCTCGCCAGCGGCCAGGAGTTGCACACCGCGGGCCGGCTCCTCAACGACCTTTTCCAGCAGGCGCTGCGCGTCGGCAAGCGCGCCCACAGCGAGACCGGGATCGACCGGGCCGGGCAGTCGCTCGTCACCTTCGGACTCGAACAGCTCGCCGCCGGCGCGGATGTCGGCACCTGGGCCGGGGGCCGGCGCGCGCTGGTGATCGGCGCCGGGTCGATGTCCTCGCTCGCCGCCGCGACGCTCGCCCGTGCCGGGGTCGCCGAGATCGTCGTCGCCAACCGCACGGCGTCCCGCGCGGAGCGCCTGGTGGCGATCCTGGGCGAGCCCGGCGGTACGGGAGTCAAGGCCCGCGCCGTCGCCATGGGCGCTGTCGACGCAGAGTTGACACGTGCCGACATCGTCGTCTCCTGTACCGGCGCCACCGGTCTCGTCCTGACGGCCGACGCCGTCGGGGCCGCCATGGGCCCCGTCCCCGGTGACCGGGAGATCGCGCTCCTCGACCTCGCCATGCCCCGCGACATCGACGCCGCCGTCCACCGCCTCGGCGGCGCCCGGCTGATCGACATCGAGTCCCTGGCCGACGCCTCCGCCGACGCCCCGATGGCCGCCGACGTCGACGAGGTCAAGCGGATCGTCGCCGACGAGGTCGCGGCCTTCGGCGCCGCCCAGCGCGCCGCCCACATCACCCCGACCGTGGTCGCCCTGCGCGCCATGGCCGCCGACGTCGTCACCAACGAGATCACGCGTCTCGAAGGCCGGCTCCCCGGCCTCGACGAGCGCCAGCGCGCCGAGATCACCCAGACCGTGCGCCGCGTCGTGGACAAGCTTCTGCACGCCCCGACCGTGCGGGTGAAGCAGCTCGCCGGTGAGCCGGGCGGCGCGGGTTACGCGGACGCGCTGCGCGAACTGTTCGACCTCGACCCGCAGACGGTCGCCGCCGTCAGCCGGGCCGACCGGAGCGAGGCCGCCGACCGGAACGCGGTCGACCTCAAGAACCGAGGGCGGGTATGACCGACAAGACACTGAGACTCGGGACCAGGCGCAGCAGGCTCGCCATGGCCCAGTCCGGGCAAGTGGCCGACGCCGTCAGGGAGCTGACCGGACGGCGCGTGGAGCTCGTCGAGATCACGACGTACGGCGACACCTCCCGCGAGCAGCTGTCCCGGATCGGCGGCACCGGCGTCTTCGTCACCGCGCTGCGCGACGCGCTGCTGCGCGGCGAGGTCGACTTCGCCGTCCACTCGCTCAAGGACCTGCCCACGGCGCAGCCCGAGAACCTGACGCTGGCCGCCGTACCGCGCCGTGAGGACCCGCGGGACGTGCTGATCGCACGCGACGGGCTCACCCTCGACCGGCTGCCGCACGGCGCCAGGATCGGTACGGGCTCCCCGCGGCGTACCGCGCAGCTCAACGCGTACGCCCGCAGCCACGGCCTCCTCATAGAGACCGTGCCGATACGCGGGAACATCGACACCCGCATCGGCTACGTACACGGCGGTGAGCTGGACGGGGTCGTGCTGGCCGCCGCGGGTCTCAACCGACTTGGCAGGACCGGCGAGGTGACCGACTTCCTGTCGGTCGACTCCGTCCTGCCGGCCCCCGGTCAGGGGGCGCTCGCCGTCGAATGCGCGGCTTCCGACCCGGAACTCGCCGCCGCACTCACCGGCCTCGACGATCCGCACACGCGGATCGCCGTCACCGCGGAACGTTCCCTGCTCGCCGCCCTGGAGGCCGGCTGCAGCGCACCTGTGGGTGCGCTGGCCGACCTGCTGGGCGACGGACAGGACACGCGATTTGTCAACGAACTGCGCCTGCGTGGCGTCGTCGGCACGACCGACGGCTCGACACTCGTGCAGTTGTCCATCACCGGTCCCGTACCCACGTCGCACGGCGACGCCGTCGCGCTCGGTCGCGAACTCGCGTCCGAGATGCTCGCCAAGGGTGCGGCCGGTCTTATGGGGGAGCGAGCACTTTGAGCCCCATCGCCGACCATCCGGCAGTCCACGCATCAGGGCACGTCACCTTCCTCGGTGCCGGACCCGGGGATCCGGGTCTGCTGACACTCCGCGCCGTCGAGGCGCTCGCGGGGGCGGAGGTACTGATCGCCGAGCCGGATGTGCTCGAAGTCGTACGCGGCCATGCCCGTCCGGGTGTGAGCACGCCTGAGATCACGATTGTTGACGATGCGTCAACAGCCGCCGGTATCCCAGCGATCAGGGATGCCGTCAATCTTGTCATGGAGGCCGCGCGCGGCGGCAAGCGGGTCGTCCGTGCGGTGACCGGGGACCCCGGTCTCGACGGCGACACCGGCGCCGAGATGCTGGCGTGCGCCGCCGCGGGCATTCCCTTCGAGGTCGTGCCGGGTATCGCCGCCGCCGTCGGGGTGCCCGCCTACGCGGGTGTGCCGCTGCGGGACGCGCACGGCACGGACGTCCGCTTCGTCGACAGCCGTACGGCCGGCGAGCGCTGCTGGACCGAACTCGGCGCGAGCGACGGCACGGTCGTCGTCTCGGCGACGCTCGACACGGTCGCCGCGACCGCCGGTGAGTTCGTCGCCGCGGGCCGCAAGCCCGACACGCCGATGACGGTCACCGTCGCCGGTACGACCACGCGCCAGCGCACCTGGTCCGCGACGCTCGGCACGATCGCGCTGACGCTGAAGCAGGCGAAGGTCCTGCCGTCGGCGTCCGGGCACCAGCCGGTCATAGCCGTGGTCGGGGAGCGCAGCGCGCCCGCGCAGCGCGACCAGCTCGCGTGGTTCGAGTCGAAGCAGCTGTTCGGCTGGAAGGTGCTCGTGCCGCGTACGAAGGAGCAGGCCGCCTCGCTCTCCGACCAGCTTCGGTCATACGGCGCCGTGCCGCACGAGGTCCCGACCATCGCGGTCGAACCGCCGCGTACGCCCCAGCAGATGGAGCGCGCGGTCAAGGGGCTGGTCACCGGGCGCTACGAGTGGATCGCCTTCACATCGGTGAACGCGGTGAAGGCCGTCAGGGAGAAGTTCGAGGAGTACGGGCTCGACGCCCGTGCCTTCGCGGGAATCAAGGTCGCCGCGGTCGGCGAGCAGACCGCCGCGGCGCTGGTCGACTTCGGCGTCAAGCCGGACCTGGTGCCCAGCGGTGAGCAGTCCGCGGCCGGGCTGCTGGACGACTGGCCGCCGTACGACCCGGTCTTCGACCCGATCGACCGGGTGTTCCTGCCGCGTGCCGACATCGCCACGGAGACGCTGGTCGCCGGGCTGATCGAGCTCGGGTGGGAGGTCGACGACGTCACGGCCTACCGGACCGTGCGCGCTTCGCCGCCGCCCGCCGAGACGCGGGAGGCCATCAAGGGCGGCGGCTTCGACGCGGTGATGTTCACCTCGTCGTCCACCGTGCGGAATCTGGTCGGGATCGCGGGCAAGCCGCACAACGTGACCGTCATCGCGTGCATCGGCCCCGCGACCGCCAAGACGGCGGAGGAGCACGGGCTGCGGGTGGACGTGCTGTCACCGGAGCCCTCGGTGCACAAGCTGGCCGAGGCGCTGGCGGCGTTCGGCGCGGAGCGCCGGGCGGCGGCGCGGGAGGCCGGAGAGACGGTCACCCGGCCGAGCGAGCGGCGGCCGGGGTCGAGGCGGCGGCGTACGACGTAGTACACCGGTGCGAGGGGAGCCGTCCGCGCGCGCGTGGGACGCGGCGTAGCGTGGACGGGTACGTCAGCGACAGCTCTTTCGGATCCTGCTGATCCTTCGGACCACGAGGCGACTCACCATGAATGTGTACGGTTCCTTCCCCGGTGCCCGGCCCCGCCGGCTGCGGACCAGCCCCGCGATGCGGCGCATGGTCGCCGAGACGCGGCTGCACCCGGCCGATCTGATCCTGCCCGCGTTCGTGCGGGAGGCCGTCACCGAGCCGGTGGCCGTCTCGGCCATGCCCGGGGTTGTCCAGCACAGCCTCGACACGCTGCGCAAGGCGGCCGTCGAGGCGGTCGCGGCGGGTGTCTCCGGGATCATGATCTTCGGTGTGCCGGAGGACGAGAAGAAGGACGCGCTCGGGACGGCCGGGACCGACCCGGAGGGAATCCTCCAGGTGGCGGTCCGGGCGGTGCGCGACGAGGTCGGCGACGACCTGGTGATCATGTCGGACCTGTGTCTGGACGAGTACACCGACCACGGCCACTGCGGGGTGCTCGACACCGCCGGGCGCGTCGACAACGACGCGACGCTGGAGCGGTACGCGGAGATGGCCCAGGTGCAGGCCGACGCGGGCGTCCATGTGGTGGGCACCAGCGGGATGATGGACGGTCAGGTCGGCGTGGTCCGCGACGCGTTGGACACGATCGGCAAGGAGGACGTGGCCGTCCTGGCGTACGCGGTGAAGTACTCCTCCGCGTTCTACGGCCCGTTCCGGGAGGCGGTCGGCTCGTCGCTGAAGGGCGACCGCAAGACGTACCAGCAGGACCCGGCCAACTCCCGTGAGTCCCTGCGCGAGTTGGCGCTGGATCTCGAAGAGGGCGCCGACATGGTGATGGTGAAGCCCGCCGGCCCGTATCTGGATGTGCTGGCGAAGGTCGCGGCGGAGGTGGACGTGCCCGTCGCCGCGTACCAGATCAGTGGCGAGTACGCGATGATCGAGGCGGCGGCCGAGAAGGGCTGGATCGACCGGGACAAGGCGATCCTGGAGAGCCTGACCGGGATCAAGCGGGCCGGCGCGGGGATGATCCTCACGTACTGGGCCACGGAGGTCGCGCGGGCGCTCTGAGGCGCCCGCGCGTGACCGGAGCGGCTACCAGAGCAGGGCGTCGGCCATCGTCGACTGCCAGTAGGAGACCGACGTGTCCGCGGTGGTCGCCGTTCCCTTCGGGAGCGTGAGGTTCGCGGCCGAGCCCACCGACCCCTGGTTGTCGCGGCCCGCGAAGTGGACGCTGAGCTTGTACGCCGCGGTGGTCGGGGCGCCGTCGACGCCGCCCAGCGCGATCGAGGCGTAGGCCGACTCGCCGGGCGCCAGGGTGACGACCGCCTGCGGCTTGCTGTCCTCGTTGATCTGCGTGACGGACTGGGCGTCGTCGAAGCCGAGGAGAGGCGCGTAGTAGGCGTCGCAGTTCCCCTCGCCGGTGTTGGTCGCGGTCACCAGCAGGTGGTTGAGGGGCCGGGCGACGTCGGTGACGGTGACCTTGGTGTTGGACCCGGTGCAGGTGGTGCGGGCGGCGCTCTTGGCGTCGGAGCCCTTGTCGGCGCTGTCGTTCTTGCCGCTGCCGCTGCTCTTGTTGCTGTCGCTGTCGCTGTCGCTGCCGCTGCCGCTGTCCGCGTTCTCGTCGGCGGGCGGCTGCTGCTTGTCGGTCGCCTGGGAGTCCGGCTCGTCCGTGGCCGCGGACGTGGCCGTGGAGTCGGGCTTCGGGTCGGCGTTGACCACGTCCGACGGCTGGCAGGCGGTGAGGGCGAGCGCGGCCAGCAGAGCGGTGGTGGCTGTGGTGGCGGCGGAGCGGATTCGACGGTTGCGCATGAGTTTCTGTCTCCCGTTTCTTGGTGCGGTCAGTGCTGGTTGATGAGCACGATCAGAACGCTCGTGCAGGCGATCACTACGCAGACGGCGACGCCGTCCACGAGGCTGTCGCGGAGGCGGGTTCGGATTGCTCCTCCTCGGTCCGGCGGCTGCTGGGATCACCTTGCGGGGCGGCTGGAACCGCCCGCAATCAGCAAGGGACAATGAGGGAAGCCGGAACGCTGAGACGCTTGTGACCTGCGGGGACGATGTCTCCCTGGGACGCGTTCCTGGAACGGCCGCGGACCGTGGCGTACCGATGTCGAGGGGAGACTGCGAGTGGCGACGACCGAGGCCAGGGCCTTCGCGGAACTGCTCAGTGAGTTGAAGGAGCGCTCGGGACGCAGCTACGGCGTGCTCGCCGCGAAGCTCCACGTCAGTACGTCCACCCTCCACCGCTACTGCAACGGCGACGCCGTGCCGACCGACTTCTCGGCGGCGGAGCGGTTCGGTCGGCTGTGCGGCGCGACGGGCGAGGAGTTCGTGGAGCTGCACCGGCGGTGGATCCTCGCGGACGAGGCGCGGCGGCGGTCGCGGGCGGCGGGGTCTGCGGCGGCCCCTGTTGAGGAAGCCCTGGCGCCCGAGACCCCTGAAGCCTCCGCCCCGACTACGGCTACGGCTCCGGACACCGAGCCGGCCGCCGCGCCCGTCGCGCCCGTCGAGTCGGCCGACGCCGCGACGCCCGAGCCGGACCGGCCCGAGGGCGACACGTCCGCCTCGCGGCGCGGAAAACGTCTGTACGTCACTCTCGCCGCCGCGGCGGTCGTCGTGGCCGTCGCCGTCCCCGCTCTTGTCTTCGGCCCGCTGAACGATCCCTCGACCGACCGTTCGTCCACCGCGTCCGAGGTCTCGGACGGCGGCGGGTCGAAGTCGCCCGAGCCGTCCGTCTCCCCCTCCGGATCACCTTCCCCCGACAAGTCGCCCTCGCCGAAGGCCAGTTCCTCGGCCCGAGAGACCGCGAAGGACAAGGCGGGCGGCGGCGACCAGGGGAAGGGGAAGGAGGAGGCCGGCGGAGTGCCCGTGACGGTGAACACCAGGCCGTACGCCTTCGAGGACCCGTGCACCCAGCGCTATCTCGTCGACCGCCCCGCGTCCGAGGTCCCCCCGCCCCCCAACGAGCCGGACGCGCCCGGCTGGGTCGCCGCGCTCGGCGCGGTCTCCAGCGGAAGCCAGTTCATCGAACTGGCCCTTCAGGGCACCGGGAGCGAGACCGTCGTGCTCAACGACATGAACGTGCGCGTGGTGGGGAGCGACGCGCCCCTCGCCTGGAACGACTTCGGTACGGGGGTCGGCTGCGGCGGCGGGGTGACGACCAGGGCGTTCACCGTGGACCTGGACGCGGGCCGCCCCGGCGTCGAACCGCAGGGCGGGCAGCGGGACTTCCCCTACAAGGTCAGCGAGTCCGATCCGGAGGTCTTCCACATCACCGCGAAAGCCTCGGCCCGCTACGTCAGTTGGTACCTGGAACTGGAATGGTCCAGCGGCGGCCGGGAGGGCACGCTCCGCATCGACGACCACGGGAAGCCGTTCCGTACGAGCGGTGCGCAGGGTCGGCCGTCGTTCGACTACCCGCTCGGGGGCGACTCGAAGTGGGAGACGGCGGCCGTGAACGACCCGGACCAGTATCCCTAGGGAGTCTCCCGCCATGACAGGACTCGGACCCGTCGCCTGGCCACCCGCGCCGATCAGGACCGAGCGGCTCGTGCTGCGCGAGTCCGAGGCCCGCGACCGTGACGCGTTCATCGAGCTGTTCGCCTCGCCGGAGGTGCGCACCTACCTCGGTGGCCCTCGACCGCGTGACGAACTCGAACGCGCGGTGCCCGCGGTGCCCGGGCGTCGCCCCGGCCTCTTCGTGATCGAGCTCGACGGAGCGATGGGCGGCACGGTCACGTTCCAACGGCGCGATGCGGAGCGTCCGGGGCACGTCCGTCCGGATGCCGGGGAGGCCGAACTCGGCTACCTGTTGCTGCCGCAGGCGTGGGGACACGGGTACGCCGCCGAGGCGTGCACGGCGGCACTCGACTGGTTCGCCGGCGCGCTTCCCGGCGAGCTGGTGGTGCTCTGCACCCAGGCCGCCAACGCCCCTTCGATGCGGCTCGCGGCGAAGCTCGGATTCATCGAGGTGGAGCGGTTTGAGGAGTACGGCGCCGAGCAGTGGTTCGGCGTGCGCATCTAGGCTTCGACGGGGGCGAAATGGGCTGTGAGCTGGGGCTGTTGCACATCCAATGCCGTCTTTTCGGAACCCATTCGCTGAGACGGAACCCGGACATTCACGCGATCGTTCGCGGATCGAGCCGGTCCTAGCGTCGTCGGTGTCAGCAGGGAACACCGCAACCGACAGCCACGGGAGATCATGATGCGTTCGCGTCTCGCCGCCCGTTCCGCCCGTCTCGTCCTGGCCGCCGCGGCCGTGACGGCACTCGCCGCCACCACCACCGCCTGCGGCCCCGAGGAACTCGCGGACAGCGGCAGCTCCGCGGCCCCGTCGGCCGCCGCCTCCGAGGGGAGCGACAAGTCCTCCGGTGACAAGTCGTCGACCGGTGGCGCCGACTCCTCGGACTCCAGTGGCTCCAGCGACAAGGGCGAGTCCGCCGACGACGGGAAGAGCGGCTACGGGCAGTCCTGCGGCGCCAACGACCTGGACTTCACGGTCACTTCGGAGTCCCAGGCCGGCGGCTACTACCGCGTCACCGCCAAGGCCAAGTCCGGGATCACCTGCACCCTGGAGGTCAACACCCCCACGGTCTCCTTCGGTTCCGACGCCGACGGCGTCGCCTCCCCCGTCGGACAGCGTGGCGAGGAGCCGATCAAGCTCACGGGCTCCGCCGTCGCGTACACCGGTATCAACCCCAAGACCACCGACACCGACCGTGGCGTGGAGTTCGAGAACGTCATCATCGGCACGACCGAGGACGACCCCAACCCCGCCGAGCTGAAGCTCCCCGAGCCCGCCACCGTCGACAAGCCGATCGTCACCAACTGGTCCACGAACCCGTCCGAGACCATCCCCGTCATCGTCTGACGAATCGGACCGGGAGCTAAGCGGTGTCGGCCGCCTCGGGTGCTTCGGCCGCCTCCGGCGCCTCAGGTGCGTCCGGTGCCTCCGCGCCCTCGATCATGTGCGTCTCGCCGAAGATCGTGGCGTGTTCCAGGACATCCTCGGCCGGATCGTCGATCTGGCCGACCGAGAGCAGCGTGAAGCCGCCGTTGTGGGAGTTCGTGTGGGTCTCGTCCGCGGCGGCGCCGGTGGCGGGAAGTACGGCGCCCAGCACCGCAGCGCCCAGGACGGTCAGGGTGTGTGTGGCTTTCATTTCCGGTGGTAGCCCGTCTGCTCGTCGTAGTCCTCACGGTCCGGTCTGTCTATGGCGCAGAACGGGCGCAAAAGTCACGGCTGACGGTGTGTGTCGGGGCGGTATTCACTTGACCGGCGCAGTGGGCGCGACGGTCAGCGGACCACGTCCGCGGTGAAGGCCGCCCAGGCGGCGGGAGCAAGGGTGAGTACGGGGCCCTCCGCGACCTTGGAGTCCCGGACATGCACGGCGGCGGGGTGCGCGGCGACCTCGACGCAGGCGCCGCCTTCGCTTCCGCTGTAGCTGGACTTGTGCCAGTGGTAGGCGACTTCGAGGCAGTTGCCGCCCTCACTCCCGCTGTAGCTGGACTTGAACCACTCCAGTGCGGTGCTCATTACTCTCCTAGCAGCCGGTCCAACAGGCCCTTCGTCTCTTCGGGGTTGAGGGCCTGCGTCCGCAGCATCGCATATTTGCGCGCGAGGATGCTGACCTCGTCCGGGTCCTCGACAAAGAGGCTGCCCCGCTGCGTCTCGGCGTAGGCGAGATGCTGATGATCGGGTGTCTCCAGCAGGACGAAGGGTCCGTCGAGTCCCGCGTGAGTGGTCCGGCCGAGCGGCATGACCTGGAGCGTCAGACCGGGGAGGTCGGCGCTCTCCCGGAGATGGTGGAGCTGTTCGGCTAAGACGGCCGGGGAGCCGAGCCGGTCTCTGAGTACCGCTTCGCCGATCAGAAAGCTGCATGTCGGGGGGACCTTGCGGTGCAGGATGTGCTGACGCTCTATGCGCCCGGCGACACGGGTGTTGATCTCGTCCTCGCTGAAAGCGGGAACCCTGTTGCGAAAGACCGTCCGGGCGTAGTTCTCGGTCTGGAGCAGTCCAGGCATCACCTGGTTCTCGTAAGAGGAGATGGCAATGGCCTCCTGCTCCTGATCGATGAACGCCGCCGCCCACGTCGGATACCGGTCGATCTCCGGCATGTTCTCCACCGCCGTCTCCAACGCCCCCTTGGTCAAAAGCACTTGATCCAGCAGGATCGCCAGATCAGGCTTGAGTAGCCGCCGCCCCTGCTCCACCGACGCGATCGTCTCCGTGTGTACGCAGGCGCGCTCCGCGAGTTGGCGTTGGGTCAGGCCCGCCGCCTCACGGAAGAGGGCGACCAGCGCGCCGACGAGCTTCATCGCGGACGCGTTCTTCCGCTGTCGTTTTCTGCTGTGCATGTCCGACCAACTCCCCGTTCCCGTACGTACGTCACGCCCGCAGCGCCCGTACGAAATCTCTGTACGGGCATGCGCACTGCATCAGCGTAATCACAGGCAGTGACAATCGCCCTGTGAATGAGACGAATCCACCCCCCGCCCCGCGCGAGCGTTTCTACCGCCGCGAACGCCGGTCCGTGCCCGCCGCCAGGCAGTTCGCACGGGAGGCGGTGACCGACTGGGCGCTCGGCGACCGGCTCGACGATGTCTTGCTGTGTGTGAGCGAGCTGGCGACCAACGCCCTGGTGCACGGAGTTCCGCCGGGGCGCGGCTACCGGCTGAGTCTGTCGCTGCTCGTGGACGGGGTGCTCCGTGTCGAGGTGCACGACAGCGGTGACGGGCGGCCGGGTGTCCGCGAGCCGTACGGGGAGTCGGGGCGCGGGCTCATGCTCGTCGCGGCGCTCGCCGACAAGTGGGGTGTGGGGGAGCGTGATCCCGGCAAGGTCGTGTGGTGCGAGTTCGTGATCTGACCGGTCTCCGTCTCTGGTCGCTCAGTCCCACCAGAACGTCCAGGCGGGCTGGTTCAGCACCTGGTGTGTGGCGTACCCGGGCAGGGTGGGGTGACGGCCCTGGTGGATGTTGTCCGGGCAGAACGCGAAGTGCTCCGCCGCGACCGCCTCCGCCTCCTCCTGGGTCGTCGGCGGGGCGGCCACCGAGACCACCAGCTGGTCGAAGGTGAGCGCCACCACCCGTATCCCGAAGCGGTCCTCCCACGACCGCAGCACCGCGCAGAGCCGTGCCACGTCGTCCTCGTGGTTCACCGGGCCCGACCAGCCGATCGCCGCCGGTATGTCCGCGCTGCGGCGGGCGGGGACCAGGGCGACTCGCGCGCCCTGCATCCAACTCCCGTCGTCGGTGAGGATGGACGCGACCTCGGCCGCCTCCTTGTCGGGGTCGGCGGACGGTTCCTGCGGGGCCGCCGCCAGGCCCGGCCACGCCTCGTCCTCCGACAGACGCTCCCAGGACTCCGCGAGGATCTCCTCCGTGTCGTGGTCGCCCGGATAGGACACCGCATCAGGGCTCAGATCCCACTCCTGCGGCCACTCCTTGCGGTGACCGCCGTGGACGAGCAGCGGATGCAGCCCCGCCCTGCGGGCGGGCAGCAGATCGGCCCACGCCCGGGGGGCCGCCGGCTCGTCCGCGTACCAGAGGAGTGGTTCGTGCCAGGTCCCGTCGATGGTCGTGTCGACCAGCTTGCCGGGCGGCAGTTGGAGCCCGGCCGACCGGCCCGAGGGGTCGGTGGCCAGGGCGGGCAGGGGGTTGGGGAGCGTCGCCATGCAGGAGACACTAAAGGCCGCCACCGACAACGGAGTTCAGTCCGTGGAACTTCCCTTGTCCGGTTCCGAGCGCAGCAGGTCGGCGAGTCGCGAGAGGCCGTCCGCCGCGTGGCCCTCGGCCACCGCGCGGTCGAGCAGCGGCTGCACCGGGGCGAACAGCTCCGTGCTGACACCCTGCGCGGCGAACGCCGCCAGCAGGTTGGGGAACGCCTCCTGGTTCACGGCCAGGCTCGACACGTCCGTCAGATGCCGCCCCGAGTCGATCGCCGCCGCCCACGCCGGGGCGGAGCCGAGCATCGCGCCCACCCACGGGACCAGCAGCTCCGAGAACTCGGTGGCCGGGACGGACTCCGTACCGATCAGGGCGTACGCCTGCATCACGCCCATGGTCATCCCGTACATGCCGGTGAGCAGTGCCAGGTCGTACAGGGCGGCGAGGCCGGGGTCGGTGCCGACGTACTTCGTGCCGCCGAGCGCCGCGAGCGTCTCCCGGTGGGCGTCGAAGAGTTCCCGCGCGCCGCTGTAGAGGACGTAGGCGTGGGGTCCCGCGGGCTCGCGGCCACCGCGTCGGCGGCCGTGTCGGCGGGGGTCGCGCCCTGGGCGACCAGGGGGCCGGTTCTGGCGGGTGATCCGTTCCACACGGTGACGGGATGTCCGGCCTTCAGGAAGGCGGCGGCCAGGGCGGTGCCCATCATGCCGAGGCCGATGACGGAGACGGCGGGGGTGGGGTTGGCAGTGCTGGTCGGGGACATGCGGGTGCTCCTCCGGGCGGACCGGGCGGTTGCTCTCGATCTTCGGGCGGAGGACTTCTGCCCACAAGTACCGACTATTTGGTGCGGTACGCACCGGGAGGTAAGCGGGCGAGATACGGAAGTGTGTGCGAGAGGCGGGCTGGAGGCGGAAGGATGACGAGGGCCAACTGGCGTACCAGCAGCCTCAGGAGCCCGATCTTGTCCTACGTGCACCATGTCGAACGGTTCCACGGACTGCCCACGTACAACTTCCCGCCGTACGCCGACCCCGCGGACCTGCCGCCCGCCGACGCGGTCGCCTGGCGGCTGCACCGGGAGCCGTACGACGCCGAGGAGGCCGCGGACGTCTGCTGGAAGCGCTTCACCGACATGGTCGAGCTGGAGAAGGTACGGGCGATCACCTTCGGCCAGCCCTGGTACGACGGCGACGGCGGGATGTCGGACGACGACCTGATCAATCTCGCCCCGCGGCTGACCGGGCTCGAAGCGCTCTTCCTCGGCGATCTGGAGGACGAGCAGGCGATGCTCTCCACGATCAGCCACTGCGACGTCGCCCCGATCCTCGCGGCGTATCCGGGTCTGCGGGAGCTGGCCGTACGCGGCGGGGACGGTCTCGACTTCCCCGTCTCCGGCCACCAGCAACTGCGTGTGCTGCGCGTCGAGTCCGGCGGGCTGCCCCCGCACGCGGCCGAGCACATCGCCGCCGCCCAACTGCCGTCACTGGAGCGCCTGGAGCTGTGGCTCGGGGACGAGAACCACGGCGGTGGCGCCACGGTCGAGCAGCTCGCCCCGCTGCTCACCGGGGAGGGCAAGCCCGCGCTTGACCACCTGGGCCTCCAGAACAGCTTCATCCAGGACGAGTTGGCCTCCGCGCTCGCCTCCGCGCCGGTCGTGCCCCAGCTCACCTCGCTGAGCCTGTCGATGGGCACACTCTCCGACGACGGAGTGGAGGCGCTCCTCCAGGGACAGCCCCTGACACACCTGCGGGAACTCGACCTCTCCTTCCACTTCATCAGCCACGAGATGATGCTGCGGATCTGGACGGCACTGGAGCCGGCGGGAGTCCGTGTGGATCTGACCATGAAGCACCACCCCGAGCCGGACGACTGGGACGAGGACGGCCGGTACATCGCGGCGTCCGAATGAGCACCCGCACCACCCCTCTCGCGTCGAAAGGCCACACCGCCATGTCCAGCCGGCCCAAACCCCATGCCCCGGAGTCCCAGGACCCGGACGACCGACTGATCGCCAGCGAGTCCCTGAACGGCGAGTATCCCTGGCGAGACCCCGCCAAGCAGGTGCCGTACGGGACCGTGCTGCTCATCGCGGCCAAGCTGAAGTGGAGTCCCGCCACCGCCGTCGAACAGCTGCGCGCCCTCGGGTACGCCGACGTCCAGCGCTCCGAAGGCCCGCCGCCCGACGCCGTCGAGCCCGACGACGCCCCGCTGTTGAGGAGCGTGGAACGGAGCTGGGGCATCCTTCCGGTCGACGTCGACAAGATCGTGTCCCTGCGGCAGATCGTCGAATCGGCGGCCCTGACGGGCCGTTCCCCGGCCGACGTCGCCCGGCGTATGACCGCCTACGGCTACCAGGTCGGCACCGGCGCCCGGCCGCTGCCGGAGACCGCCAACGCGCGTGACGTCGGGCTGATCCGCGTCAACCTCCGGGGCGACTGGCTCAGCTGGGGCGACGACGTCTCCGGGCACGATGTGCTGCGCCTGGCACAGGAGTTGTCGTGCAGCCCGTACTTCGCCGCCGAGCGCCTGCTCGCGCTCGGCCTGCGGCTGCCGTTCACCCCCGAACCCGGGGACGAACGGCTCCTCAAGCACGCGGACACCCCCGGCGGCGGCTGGATCGGCCAATGGGGATCCGTGCCGGTCGCGCACATCCTCACCGTCGCCCGCGAGACGGGCCGCTCGCACGCGGACATCCTCGCCCGGCTGAAGGAACTGGGCTGCCAGCGGCCGGGCGGGAACGTACCCGAGAGCCAGGAGGAGGACGACCTCGTCCTCCTCAGCGAGAACCTCGACGGCAGACTGCCCTGGCTGATGAAGAACGACGTCGTCGGCCTCCAGGTGCGGCACATCCTGCGCGCGTCCCTCGTCACGGGCCGCAGCCCCGCACAGGTCGCCGAGAGGCTGGCCACCCTGGGCCACTGGCTCCACGAGAACGCGAACCTGCCCGAGACCGCCGAGGAGGCGGACATCCGCCTCCTGGAGACGGTCACCCGCTCGTACCTGGACGACGTCCATCTGGAGAACGTGCTGCGCAGCGCGAGCCTCACGGGGCGCAGCCCGGCGGACGTCGCGGCACGGCTGAGCGAACTGGGATACCGGCTGCCGGACGAGGTGACGTACCCGGAGGTACGCCCCGCGGTGCGGGCCGCCTAGGTCGGCGACCGGCGGTGGGCCGGTGACCGCCGCGGCTCCTGGCCGCGCCGGTCACCGGCCACGACCTACAGCCGCTCAGGGGTGCGGATGCCGAGCAGCGTCATGCCCTGGTGCAGCGTGCGGGCCGTGAGGTCGCACAGGAAGAGGCGGTTCTCCGCGACCTCCCGGGGCGGCGCCGGCTTCACGACCGGGCACTCGCTGTAGAACGTCGTGAACAGCGACGCCAGTTGGTACAGGTACGCGGTCAGCTTGTGAGGCTCGTACGAGGAGGCCGCCTCGTTGAGGACCTCGCCGAACTGGTCCAGGTGCAGACCGAGTGCCCGCTCCGCCGGGGCCAGTTCGAGTTCGGGACGGGCCACGGGGGAGCGGTCGCCCGCCTTGCCGAAGATCGAGCGGGTGCGGGCGTAGGCGTACTGGATGTAGACGCTCGTGTCGCCGTGCAGCGACACCATCTGGTCCAGGTCGAACTTGTAGTCCCGCGCGGCGGAGGTCGACAGGTCGGCGTACTTCACCGCGCCGATGCCCACCTGCGTGCCGCGTTCGACGATCTCGTCCTCCGTGAGGTCCTTCGCCTTCTCCCGGACGACCGCGGCCGCCCGCTCGACGGCCTCGTCCAGCAGGTCCACCAGCCGCACCGTCTCGCCCTCACGGGTCTTGAACGGCTTGCCGTCCTTACCGAGGACCGTGCCGAAGGCGAGCTGGACCGCCTTGACGTCCTCGTTCAGCCAGCCGGCCCGGCGGGCGGTCTCGAAGACCATCTTGAAGTGCAGAGACTGGCGGGCGTCCACCACGTACAGCAGGGTGTTCGCCTTCAGGTTCCCCACCCGGTCGCGGATCGCGGAGAGGTCCGTGGCCGCGTATCCGTAACCGCCGTTGCTCTTCTTGACGATGAGCGGTGTCGGATTGCCGTCCGGGCCCTTCACGTCGTCGAAGAAGACGCACAGCGCGCCGTCGGAGCGGACGGCGACGCCCGTCTCCTCAAGAATGCGGCAGGTCTCTTCGAGCATGTCGTTGTAGCCGGACTCGCCGACGACGTCCTCGTCGCGGATCTCCATGTCGAGCTTGTCGAAGACCGAGTGGAAGTAGATCTTCGACTCGTCCACGAACCGCTGCCACTGCGCGAGGGTCTCCGTGTCACCGGCCTGGAGCGCCACGACGCGGTCGCGCGCGCGGGCCTTGAACTCCTCGTCGGCGTCGAAGACCGTGCGGGCGGCCTTGTAGAGGCGGCCCAGGTTCGACATCGCCTCCTCGCCGGAGACCGTCTCCGCGCCGCTGTGGTCCAACTCGTGCGGGTGCTCGGTCAGATACTGGATGAGCATGCCGAACTGCGTGCCCCAGTCGCCGATGTGGTGGCGCCTGATCACGTTCTCGCCGGTGAACTCCAGGATCTCGACCATCGCGGCGCCGATCACGGCGGAGCGCAGATGGCCGACGTGCATCTCCTTGGCGACGTTGGGCTGGGCGTAGTCGATGACCGTCGTGCCCGGGTCCGCGGCGCGCGGGACGCCGAGGCGGTCGTCGGCGGCGCGGGCCGCCAGCGTCTCGGTGATCGCGCGGTCCGTGACGGTGATGTTGAGGAAGCCGGGGCCCGAGACCTCGACCTCCTTGACGAGGTCGCCGGCGGACAGCGCCTGAACGACCTTCGCCGCCAGCTCGCGCGGATTGCCCTTCAGCTTCTTGGCCAGGGCCAGCATCCCGTTGGCCTGGAAGTCCGCCCGGTCGCTACGTCGCAGCAGGGGGTCCGCGGGGCCGGCCTCCGGCAGGGCTGCCGAGAGGGCGTCCGCGATGCGCTGATCGACGGTCGATGCGAGGGAAGTGACCGGGGCCATGGGCTGGGAGCCGTTCCTGTAGAAGGGGGTGTCGGTGACCCCATTCTCCCATGGGGCAACAAGTCGTTTTCGCATTGTCGTAAGGGCCTGGGACAATGGCCGTCGCCGCTATCGCAGGCGTATTCGCAGGGCGTACGAGAAAGAAGGACGTGCCGACCGTGGCTCAGAGCACCGAGACCGACTGGGTCTCCCGTTTCGCGGACGATGTCATCGCCGAGTCGGAGCGGCGTGCGCCTGGCAAACCGGTCGTCGTCGCGTCCGGCATCTCCCCCTCCGGCCCCATCCACCTCGGCAATCTGCGCGAGGTCATGACACCGCACCTCGTCGCCGACGAGATCCGCAGGCGGGGGTACGAGGTCAGGCACCTCATCTCGTGGGACGACTACGACCGCTACCGCAAGGTCCCGGCCGGGGTCCCCGGGGTGGACACGTCCTGGGCCGAGCACATCGGCAAGCCCCTGACGTCCGTGCCCGCGCCGGCCGGGTCCGCGTACCCGAACTGGGCCGAGCACTTCAAGGCGCAGCTGATCGAGTCGCTGGTGGAGCTGGGCGTCGAGTACGACGGGATCAGCCAGACCGAGAAGTATCTGGCGGGGACCTACCGCGAGCAGATCCTGCACGCGATGCGCCACCGTGGCGAGATCGACGCGATCCTCGGGCGCTACCGGACGAAGGACAAGGCGGCCGGCCCGCAGAAGAAGGCTCCCCAGCAGCAGAAGAAGGTCGACGAGGCCGAGCTGGAGGCCGCCGAGGGATCGGGCGCCGCCGACGAGGAAGACGGCGCCGGATCGTCCGGGTACTTCCCGTACAAGCCGTACTGCGGCAACGAGGGCTGCGGCAAGGACCTGACGACCGTCACGGCGTACGACGACGAGACGACCGAGCTGACCTACGTCTGCCAGGACTGCGGATTCGAGGAGACCGTACGGCTCTCCGAGTTCAACCGCGGCAAGCTGGTCTGGAAGGTCGACTGGCCGATGCGCTGGGCGTACGAGGGCGTGGTCTTCGAGCCTTCGGGTGTCGACCACTCGTCCCCCGGGTCGTCCTTCGTGGTCGGCGGGCAGATCGTGCGCGAGATCTTCGACGGTGTGCAGCCGATCGGGCCGATGTACGCGTTCGTGGGGATCTCCGGGATGGCGAAGATGTCGTCCTCCAAGGGAGGCGTCCCGATCCCGGCCGACGCGCTGCGGATCATGGAGGCGCCGCTGCTGCGCTGGCTGTACGCGCGGCGCAGGCCCAACCAGTCCTTCAAGATCGCCTTCGACCAGGAGATCCAGCGGCTGTACGACGAGTGGGACGCCCTGGAGCGCAAGATCGCGGACGGGTCGGTGCAGGCGGCCGACGCGGCCGCGTACTCGCGGGCGACGCGTACGGCCGCCCGTGAGCTGCCGCGTACGCCGCGCGCGCTGCCGTACCGCACGCTGGCCTCCGTCGTGGACATCACGGCGGGCGCCGAGGAGCAGACGCTGCGGATCCTCGGCGACCTGGACCCGGCCGACCCGCTGACCTCGCTGGACGAGGTGCGGCCCCGGCTGGACAGGGCGGAGAACTGGATCACCAGCCAGGTGCCGGCCGAGGCCCGGACGGTCGTCCGGAGCGAGCCCGACCGGGAGCTGCTGGACTCGCTGGACGAGCAGACGCGCGAGGCGCTGCGCCTGCTGCTGGCCGACCTGGACTCGCACTGGTCGCTGGACGGGCTCACGACGCTCGTCTACGGCGTTCCGAAGGTGCTGGCGGGGCTGGCGCCGGACGCGAAGCCCACGCCGGAACTGAAGGCCGCGCAGCGGTCGTTCTTCGCCGTGCTCTACCGGCTGCTGGTGAGCCGGGACACCGGCCCGCGGCTGCCGACGCTGCTGCTGGCGGTCGGGGCGGACCGGGTGCGGACGCTGCTGGGCGGCTGAATCGCTTCGTCGCCGGTGAGGGCCCTCGTCCGACTGATCGGACGAGGGCCTTCGCCGTGTCGGCGCTCGGCGTCGCCGGACGCGCGCTCAGTGACGGCGACCGGGGTCCGGCGCACACCGTCGTCGGCGGTCCGCCCACCGCGCTGCCGGTGCTCGCCGTGGTGGGCGCGGTGCCGGCCACATGGAGGGAGGTGGGCGCGGGCAACGTGTCCGGGAGACCCCGTGGCCGTGATACTAATACCGGTATAAGTATTGGATTGTGTCGCATCGCAAGGAGTCATGGCGCATGGTGGAGATCAAGACCGACACGGCACTGGAGAAGATGCGTGAAGCCGGACGCGTGGTGGGCCGGGCCCTCGAAGCCGCCCGTGGAGCGGCGGCCGTCGGGGTCAGCCTGCGCGAGCTCGACCGGGCCGCCCACACCGTCCTGACCAAGGCCGGGGCGCGTTCCCCGTTCCTCGGCTACCGGCCCTCCTTCGCGCCCACCCCGTTCCCGGCGGTGATCTGCGCCTCCGTCAACGACGCCCTCGTGCACGGCATCCCCGACGACTACCGTCTGCGCGACGGCGACCTGGTCAGCATCGACTGCGGGGCCGAACTCGGCGGCTGGACCGGCGACGCCGCGATCAGCTTCATCGTCGGCACTCCCCGCCCCGCCGACCTGGAACTCATCGCCGCCACCGAGCGGGCGCTGGACGCCGGGATCGCCGCCGCCACCGTCGGCAACCGGATCGGCGACATCGCCCACGCCATCAGCACCGTCGCCCGCGCCGTCGACTGCGGCATGCCGACCGACTTCGGCGGCCACGGCATCGGACGGCAGATGCACGAGGACCCGCACGTCCCCAACTACGGGCGGCCCGGCCGGGGATTCCCCCTGCGGCACGGTCTCACCCTCGCCATCGAACCCATGCTCATGGCCGGAGGGCGGAGCGAATACCGCACCGACCCGGACGGCTGGACCCTGCGCACGATCGACGGCAGCCGCGCCGCGCACGTCGAGCACACCATCGCCGTCACCGAGGACGGCCCGCGCATCCTCACCCTGCCGTGACCGCGTGACCGCGTGACCGCGTGACCGCGTGACCGCGTGACCGGCGCTAGGCGATGTGCTCGGAGTCCTGGGCGTCCAGTTCTTCCTGGTAGCGACGCGTGAAGTCCTTCACGTAACCGCGCATGGAACTCTCGCTCAACGGGCCGCCCGTGCGCCCCGTCACGCCGTACAGGTCCTGCAGGTAGACCGCGAGCTGGCGGGTGTTGGGCATGCCCTGACGCTCGCTGACGTACCTCCGGAAGGCGTTGTAGTACGCCTCCTCACGGGACATGCCCTCGGGGAGCTTGGGGGTGGGGACTTCCTCCGGCTCCGGTGCGGGCTCGGGCTCGAAGTCGGGCTCGAAATCGGCCACGGGCTGCGGGCCGAGGGGGCGGCGGGGCGGGAACTGCTGTGCGGGCTGGGCCTGCTGGGCCGCCTGCTGCTGAGGTTGCCGCTCCTCGGGCCGGGGCTGCTCGTCCTCGTACCGCTCGGCCTCGTACTGCTCGTACTGCTGCTGGGCCTGCTCGTACTGCTCGTACTGCTGCTGTTCGTACTGCTGCGGGTCGAAGTCGGGGTCGTACGCGCCCTGGTACGGGCCCTCGGGCGCGCGCGGGGCGGCGAACCAGGGGTTCTCGTGGGCGGCGGGCGCCTCCATGTCCTGCCGCTGGTTCTCCCTCGCCCACTGCTCCTCCTTCTGGAGCTGGATCCACTCCTCCTCCGTCAGCTCCCGCTCCTGCTCCCGCTGTGCCTGCGGGAGTTCGGTCGCGTGCGCGGGCTCGATCGCCGTCGCGGTCGCAGGCGCCGGCGGGAGCAGGGCCGGTTCGATGCCCGCCGCGGCGAGACCGGCCGGGCCGGTGTCCGCGAGCGGGACGCCGTACTTCGCGAGCCGCAGCGGCATCATCGCCTCGATGGGCGCCTTGCGGCGCCAGTTGCGGCCGTAGCGCGCCTGGAGGCGGGCCTGGTAGATGAGCCGGTCCTGTTCGAGCTGGATGATGTCCTCGTAACTGCGGATCTCCCACAGCTTCATCCGGCGCCACAGCTTGAACGTCGGGACGGGCGAGAGCAGCCAGCGGGTGAGGCGGACGCCCTCCATGTGCTTGTCGGCGGTGATGTCCGCGATCCGGCCGACCGCGTGGCGGGCCGCCTCGACCGAGACGACGAACAGGATCGGGATCACCGCGTGCATGCCCACGCCGAGCGGGTCGGGCCAGGCGGCGGCGCCGTTGAAGGCGATGGTCGCGGCGGTGAGCAGCCAGGCGGTCTGGCGCAGGAGCGGGAACGGGATCCGCATCCAGGTCAGCAGCAGGTCGAGCGCGAGCAGGACGCAGATGCCCGCGTCGATGCCGATCGGGAAGACGATCGAGAACTGCCCGAAGCCCTTCTTCTCGGCGAGGTCGCGCACGGCGGAGTACGACCCCGCGAAACCGATCGCGGCGATGAGAACCGCGCCGGCGACGACGACGCCGATGAGTATTCGGTGCGTGCGAGTGAGCTGCATCGCGGCCACCCGTGGCCCCTCCCGTCCTGGACATCTGGCGGGGCACAGCCTGGCACATGTGTGCGGATGCTGTGTCCCGGGGAGCCTTGCGGCGCCGGGGAGTTGGAGTCCGGGGGTGGTGCGGTGGGGTTTTTTGTCCTTAATCGCCGGGCGGACTTCGGTGGTGCGGGGGCGCGACCGGGCGGACCGGCGGGCGCCCCCGGGCCGGTCTACCGCGCCGCGGCCGGAACGGCCGCCACCGCTTCCTTCGTCGCCTTCGTGGCGCCCTTCACCAGGTCCGACGCCGCCGGGGACTTCGCGCCCGCGTAGCCCGCGCCGTTGTACGTGAGTGTGATGACCACGTTCTCCGAGCGCGCCACGACCGTCGCGTAGCCGAACGTCTCGCCCGTCTTCGACAGGCTGTATGTGATTGCCGTCGCCTCCGTGCCGACGCCCGCCGCCGGGGTCGCCTTCGTGCCCTTCGCCCCCTCGGTGGCGCGCGCCTTGGTGACCTCCTTCTTGTAGTACTCCGCGGCGCGGTCCTGGCCCGAGCCGATGCCCTCCTCGGAGTCGTACCGCATGAAGGAGATGTCCAGCCAGCGGTACTGCGAGCCCTTGACGCCGTTGTCGTCCAGACCGTTCCACGAGCAGCTGCCGCGCGTCGTTATGTCCGAGGACTTGCCCGCCGAGCCCGACTTGTCCTTCGCCTTGGGCACCAGGTCCGCCGTCGTCTTCGCGGCGATCGCCTTGCAGGGATCGGCGGGCAGGGACGTGAACTTCGCGGGAGCGACCTTCGTCGCCTCCTTCGACGCCGAGGCGGCCGGCTTGTCCTTGCCGCTGTCGGAGTCCGGGTCCGAGTCGGAGTCGGAGGAGCAGCCCGCGGCGACGATCATGACCGGAACGGCCGCGCAGGCGAGCATGCGCAGACGGGTGCGGGTGCGGGAGCGGCTGGGTCGCGGGGCTGATCGCTGCATGGTTCCTTCACTCGGTAGTCGTACGGTCCGATCGGCCACGGTAACCGCCCGGGGCGTGGCCAGGGGGCCGGGCGGCGGACTCGGCCCGGGATGGACGCCCGGCCCGGACGCGGCCCCGGACCCTCTACTCGTTGAGCTGGTCGGCCAGCTTCCGGGCCAGTCCCCGGGCCTTTTCCTGCAGTTCCTTGCTGTCGGGGACCGTCGTGGAGTGGGCCGGCTGCTCCGCGTACCGCACCGTCACGACCACATTCGATGTGCGAAAGACCACGCTGACCGTACGGCGCTTGGCGGCCGAACCGGACGCCGCGTAGACGTCGTCCACGAAGGCCGCGTCGCCGAGGTCGTCCAGCAGGCGGGGCTGGAGGCCGGGGGGTGTCGTCGCGGCGTTGGGGGTCTTGCCGGGGGAGGG
The DNA here is from genome assembly GCF_010384365.1 of Streptomyces sp. S4.7. Classification (NCBI taxonomy): domain Bacteria; kingdom Bacillati; phylum Actinomycetota; class Actinomycetes; order Kitasatosporales; family Streptomycetaceae; genus Streptomyces; species Streptomyces sp. S4.7. Next base: position 4,432,451 of record NZ_CP048397.1, read on the forward strand.
CGAACCGGACGGGTCCGTGTCCTCGCTCGCGTCGTCGGTGTCGTCGCCCGGGCCGCCGCCCGCGCCGGCGGCGGGAGGCGGCAGGGTGGCGCCGTCCTCCTTCTTCGCGTAGACCTCCTGCGCCTTGTCGGCGTCGCTCACCGCCGGGTCGTAGGACACGACGCGCTCGACGTCGATCACCAGGTTGTGCGAGGCGTCCGGGGAGTCGGCCGTCCACGCGCACCCGACGCGGCGGTCGGTGTCGTACGTCACGGCCGCCGTGCCCTTGTACGCCTTCTCCCGCTGCTCCTCGGGGAGCTGGGCGACGCCCGGCAGCAGATCCCGCAGCGTGGCGGGGTCCACGGAACCGCACGGCTCGCGCAGGGTGCGGTACTTGCCCGGAGGCGCGGTGGTCGTCGTCGGGACACCGGCCTTGTCGTCGATGTCGGAGCCGTCGCCACCGGTGCCGGAAGTACAACCCGCGACGAGAGTCACGAGCAGCGCCGCCAGGCCGGGTACGTACGCCTTTCGCTGCACGGTCCCGGGCTCCTTTCTACGCGATGTGGACATGAGTTCTAAGCGGTCGTACTGATGAGAACTACGCAGGTGCCGTGCTGGTTCCACGTACGGCACAACTGGCGAGTTCACGCGAAAAGCGTTTGCCGCCGCATGGCGTGCGGTGGAGACAATGTGTACCTCACGCATTGCCGTGGATGCCGGTCCGCTGTCTGATTTGGCGGCCCTGGTTCCGGTTTTTGCGCTATCAGACTTTCGGGAAGATTTTCGGGGGAATCGAGGAACTATGTCGTACGTGGAAGTGCCGGGCGAGAAGGTCCCCATCCGTATGTGGACGGACCCGGCCTCGGTTGAGGACGTGGCGATGCGGCAGCTGCGAAACGTGGCGACGCTGCCCTGGATCAAGGGCCTCGCGGTCATGCCGGACGTCCACTTCGGCAAGGGCGCGACGGTCGGCTCGGTCATCGCGATGCAGGGCGCGGTCTGCCCGGCCGCGGTGGGTGTGGACATCGGCTGCGGCATGTCGGCGGTCAAGACGTCCCTGACGTCGAACGATCTGCCGGGGGACCTGTCGCGGCTGCGGTCCAGGATCGAGCAGGCGATTCCGGTGGGGCGGGGGATGCATGACGATCTGGTGGAGCCCGACTCGATCGGCGCCGGCTGGGACGACTTCTGGACGCGGTTCGAAGGGATCGCCGACGCGGTCAAGTTCCGTCAGCAGCGGGCTGTGAGGCAGATGGGAACACTCGGCTCGGGAAACCACTTTGTCGAGTTCTGTATTGATTCGACGGGATCTGTCTGGTTGATGCTGCACTCCGGCTCCCGGAACATCGGCAACGAGCTGGCGGACTTCCACATCGGTGTGGCGCAGGGCCTTCCGCACAACCAGGACCTGATCGACCGCGACCTCGCGGTCTTCGTCGCGGACACCCCTCAGATGCGGGCGTACCGCAACGACCTGTTCTGGGCGCAGGAGTACGCGAGTTACAACCGCGCGGTGATGATGGACCTCTTCAAGAACGTCGTCCGCAAGGAGTTCAAGAAGGCGAAGGTCACCTTCGATCCCGTCATCTCCTGTCACCACAACTACGTCTCCGAGGAGCGCTACGACGGCATGGACCTGCTGGTCACCCGCAAGGGCGCGATCCGCGCCGGGAGTGGTGACTACGGGATCATCCCCGGCTCGATGGGCACGGGTTCGTACATCGTGAAGGGCCTGGGCAACGAGGCGTCCTTCAATTCGGCCTCCCACGGAGCCGGCCGCAAGATGAGCCGGAACGCCGCGCGCCGGAAGTTCTCGGTGCGGGACCTGGAGGACCAGACGCGGGGCGTGGAGTGCCGTAAGGACTCCGGCGTCGTGGACGAGATCCCGGGTGCGTACAAGCCGATCGAGAAGGTCATCGACCAGCAGAGGGACCTGGTCGAGGTGGTGGCGAAGCTCAAGCAGGTGGTCTGCGTGAAGGGCTGACGGCCACCGTTCGGGGGGATGTGGGGGCACCGCGCACGCGGTGCCCCCACATACGCGGTGCCCCCGCATACGCGTCACGGCTCGGGCGGGTGGGCGGTCCGGGACGAGGCCCGGTAGGCGCGGTGGGTCAGGCCGATTTCCGCGACGTTCTTCGTCAGTTCGAAGTTGAGCCAGCTCGCCACATGGACCAGCTCCACGTTCTCGCCCCAGGGCAGACCCGCCGTCCGGGACTTCGAGTCGAGATCGGCGTCGGTGAGCCGGAGCAGTTCCGTGCGCCAGGCGTCCTTCAGGGAGTTCAGCCAGGTGATCGTGGCGTCCGTGGTGCCCGGCCAGTGGATGGACTCGCGGGGCGGGGCTCCCGGGCCGAAGCAGTGGGTGAGGGTGGTCGTCCACCAGTAGCCGATGTGCCAGGTCAGCCAGCCGATCGAGGTGCTGGGGACCGGGTCGGGCTCCGGGACCTGCCAGTCGGCCACCCAGTTGCCCTCGGCGTCCGGGCGGACCGTCCAGCAGTCGGGGGACGGTTCCCAGAGGCAGGCCCGGTCGTCCAGGTCCGTGAGGTAGTACTCGAACAGCGCCCAGGCCATGTCGAGTTGGCGCACCAGCAGGTCAACGCGGGGGACAGTCGTCGTCATGACGGTGAGCGTTCCACCGGGGTCGCGGGGCGGGCAAACGATTTGCCGCCGTCGCGACGGGCGTTGGCCGCGCGGCCGGGAGGGACCTCGTGGGTTGCGGGTCGTCCCGGCCCCGGCGGGCGGTGAGACGCTTGCGCCGTACAGCTTCCTCGTCGGTCCACGGTGTGGTGTTCACTGGCCTCAGCCGACCTCCGAGCTGGGAGAACCACCTTCGTGACCGATCGAACCAATCTGCTCGCCGACTGTGGCAACTGTTTCGGGCTGTGCTGCGTCGCGCTGCCCTTCGCCGCGTCGGCGGACTTCGCCGTCGACAAGAAGGCCGGGCAGCCGTGCGCGAATCTGCGGAGCGACTCCCGCTGCGGCATCCATACACGGCTGCGGGAAGAGGGCTTCCAGGGCTGCACGGTGTACGACTGCTTCGGCGCCGGCCAGCAGGTCTCGCAGGTCACCTTCGGCGGGCGGGACTGGCGTGAGGACCCGGCCACGGCGCGGAAGATGTTCGCCGTGTTTCCCGTGATGCGGCAGTTGCACGAGCTGCTCCGGTATCTGGGCGAGGCCCTGACGATGGCGCCCGCCGAGGGTCCGCACAGCGGTCTGCGCGGTGAGCTGCGGGCCGCGCTCGACGCGACCGAGCGGCTGACCGCGAGCGACCCCGAGACCCTGGTGGAGCTGGATGTCGCCCGCCACCGCGCGGGCGTCAACGAACTGCTGCTGCGCACCAGCGAACTCGTCCGCTCCGGGGTCCGCGGGAAGCGGGCCGAGCGCCGGGGCGCCGATCTGATGGGCGCCAGGCTCAGGGGCGCCGACCTGCGGGCCGCGAATCTGCGGGGCGCGCTCCTGATCGCCGCCGATCTGCGCGGCGCTGACCTGCGGACGGCCGATCTGATCGGCGCCGACTTCCGGGACGCGGACCTGCGGGGCGCCGATCTCACCGGTGCCCTGTTCCTCACGCAGTCGCAGCTCGACGCGGCGAAGGGCGACGCCGCGACCGTGCTGCCGGCCTCGTTGGCGCGCCCCTCGCACTGGTGAGACGGGGGTGGGGCGGGTGTGGGGCGGTGATCGGGTCAGCCGCGCCGTTCCGCCGCACGCAGGTCACGCGCCCGCGACAGCGCGTCGTCGAAGTCACGCTGGGTGTCCTCGGACCAGAGCATCAGGTCCGCCAGGACGCGTGAGAGCGTCTCGCCGGGGCTGCGGCGCCAGCCGTCGCCGGAGAGGGTGTACGTCTCCAGCGCCGCGCTCGCGCGGCGGACGGCGGCGTCCCGGCGGGCGTCCTCGGGACCGTGGACCTCTTCGGGACGGCGGGCGTCCCCGGTCATCCGAGCTCCCTGTGCACCTTGGTGTTGGACGCCTGAGCCCGGGGGCGCACCACCAGCAGGTCGATGTTCACGTGGTGGGGACGGGTGACCGCCCATGTGATGGTGTCGGCCACGTCCTCCGCGCTGAGCGGCTCCGCGACCCCCTCGTACACCTTCTCCGCCCGCTCGGTGTCCCCGCGGAAGCGGGTGGAGGCGAACTCCTCCGTCTTGACCATGCCGGGCGCCACCTCGATGACGCGGACCGGCGTGCCCACGATCTCCAGGCGGAGGGTCTCGGCCAGGACGTGCTCCGCGTGCTTGGCCGCGACGTAGCCGCCACCGCCCTCGTACGTGGCGAAGCCGGCGGTCGAGGAGAGGATCACGACCGTGCCGTTGCCGCTCGCGGTGAGGGCGGGGAGCAGCGCCTGGGTGGTGTGGAGGGTGCCGATGACGTTCGTCTCGAACATCTGGCGCCAGTCGTCCGGGTCGCCGCTGGCGACCGGGTCGGCGCCGAGCGCGCCGCCCGCGTTGGCGACCAGTACGTCGACGGACGGGAGGCGGCCGAGTTCGGCGGCGAAGGCGTCGACGGCCGCGCGGTCGGTGACGTCGAGGACATGGGCGGTGGCCGAGTGCCCGGCCGCGTTGATCTCGGCGGCCAGCGCCTCGATGCGGTCCTTGCGGCGGGCGGTCACCACGACGTGACAGCCGGCGGCGGCGAGTTGGCGAGCGGTGGCGGCTCCGATGCCGCTGCTGGCTCCGGTGACGACGGCGGTGGGCTTACCGGCGACGGTCATGGCGTGCTCCTCGCGCGTGTGGGCGACTGATCGACTCCCGGCCAGGATAGGCAGGCGGTGCGGCTCAGTGGTCGCGCGGGGCGTACATCAGCACGGCCATGCCGAGGAGACAGATGAGCGCGCCGACGATGTCGTAGCGGTCGGGGCGGTAGCCGTCGGCGACGACTCCCCAGGCGATCGAACCGGCGACGAAGACGCCGCCGTACGCGGCGAGGATGCGGCCGAACTCGGCGTCGGGCTGGAGGGTGGCGACGAAGCCGTACAGGCCGAGTGCGACGACACCGGCGCCGATCCAGATCCAGCCCTTGTGTTCGCGTACGCCCTGCCAGACGAGCCAGGCGCCGCCGATCTCGAAGAGGGCGGCGACGGCGAAGAGGGCGACGGAGCGGGCTACGACCATGTGATCAGCCTGCCACGGGGGCGGAAGCGGCCATGGGGGCGGAAGGCGACTCGCCACGCTGACGGTTGGTCAGGGAAGGAGAGTTGTGGGGGTATCTTCCGATGATGCGTGTAATGCACAGAGCGATGATGGTGGTGTCCGCCGCGGCCATGGCCGTGGTGACGGGCGCGGGTTCGGGCTCGGGCGTGGAAGCCCCCGGCGCGGGCGTCGGTGAGGGCGTCGGCCAGGGGGCGTCCGAACACGGGCCCCAGCAGGGTCCGGTCGAGGCCGATGTCGCGCACCACGGCCATGTCTCCCTGTGGGGCGGGTGGCTCGCCGTACGGCTGTCGACCGGCAACCACGGTCCGTCGGACCTGGCCGGAGCCACGGCCAGGCTCGCCTTCTCCGAACCGCCGGCCGCCGGGCAGAGGCTGCCCGCCGGCTGCCTGTGGGGCGGGGACCGGGTCGTGTACTGCCAGTCCGGGGCGCTACGGGCCGACGGACAGGACAGCGAGTTCCGGCTCGATCTGCGGACGGTCGGCGATCCCGCCGAGGTGTCCATGGACATCACGACCGTCTGGAACGGCGGCGCCGAGGACCTCAACCCCGACAACGACAAGCACCACGTGCTCGTCCCGGCCACCGGCGATCTGTACATCTACTGACGCACGGGGCGGCGGCGAGACACCGGCAACTACGCAGCCGCCCCGCCGAATTCGCGCAACGCCTCGTCCACGATCGCCGCCAGCCGCGCGTGGTGCGCGCCGCGCCAGTAGACCCTGTCGCAGGCCGTGCACTGCGCGAAGACGTCGTACGCACGCTGCGTGCCCCGCTCCAGCAGGCCCTGGACCGAGTCCTTGTCGGCCGCCCCGAGCGGACCGTTGCACGCCGTGCAGCGGGTCCACGGGGCGAGCACGGGCGCGAACCGTCCCAGAACGTCCCTGAGCTGGTCGTCCGTGCGGTCGCTGTAGATGTACGCCCCCGCCCAGATCTCCCGGCGCCGCAGCAGGCCCCGGTCGCGCGAGAGCATGACCCGCCGCTCCTTCGCCGAGAGCGCGGCCAGGGCCGGATCGCCGATGTCCTCGCTCTCGTACGCCGCGTCGACACCCAGCAGCCTCAGACGGCGCGCGAGCGTGCCGAGGTGGACGTCGAGCAGGAAGCGCAGCGGCGCGCCCGGTACGCGCTGCGGCCTGGCCACCGCCCGTACCTCCACCGACTCGCCCGCCGACGGGATGTGCGACGTGGCCACCGGGCTTCCGTCGACGACGAGTTGACCGGCCTCGGTGAGCGGGACACCGAGGGATTCGACGACATGGCCGAGCGTGGACGAGCCGTCCGTGGCCACGGCCGTACGCCCGCCGCGCCGTCCGGCCGGGACGAAGACGTGCAGCTCGGAGTCGAAGGTGAGATGGATCTCCGGTCCGTTCACACCGTCAGCATGTCATCGGGCCGCGGGGCGGGCCAGCGCTTTCCGCGCGACCGCGACCGCGGCCGTGTCCGGCGGATGTTCGGGGCCCGGGCCCGGGACGCCGGACAGGTCCTGGCCGCGTTCCGCACGCGGGGTGCTTTCATCTCCATGTGGCCGACCCCGGGTCGGGGCACCGGCAACGGAGCGCTGACAACGGAGCGGGGGGTGCGGTCGCGTGAGCTACACGGGGGTCTGGTCGGTCGGCGCCGTGCCCGACGCCGAGGTCGTCGCCCTGCCCCGGCGGTTCGCGCACCTCGACGAGACCTGGACCGTGCCGGACGGCTGCGCCGAGGATCTGGGCTGGTGGCTGGGCGGCGGCGACCGCGAACCGTACTTCACACCCGAACCGACCCCCGCCGCACACCGCTTCGCCGCGTTCGCGCGCGGCGGCGGACCCTCCGCCCCCGCCGTGGTCGCCATGAAGGAGGCGGCGACCGACCTCCTGCGCCGTGCCGAAGCCGACGGGAGCGATCCGGACGCGCTGTTCGCCGTGGCCGTACGCGAGGGGGAGCCCGCGACCGCGCTCCACCACGGTCTCGGGGCCGAGGCGTCCTCCCGACTGCCCGGCTGGTTCGGGGACTTCCTCCTCACCGCGGACGAGGTGCGGGCCGTGCTCCCCGGCGCCGAGTCCGTGCTGGCCGTGACGGGACCCCGGCGCAGGGAGGTGCTGGCCCGCATCGACGCCTGGGCGTACGCGATGGCGGACGCGCCGGAGGGGGAGTTCGACGGCGCCGGGCTGCTGGCGGGGCCGCTGCGGGTGCTCCGGTACGCCGCCGCACACGGACTGGGCGTCGTCGCCGTGACCGCGAGCTACTGACGCGAGCTACTGACGAGGCCCGCTGACGCGAGCTACTGGACCGAGTGCGCGTACGCCGTCGGCGGCACGCCCACCGTCGCGGTGAAGTCCCGCACCAGATGTGCCTGGTCGCTGTAGCCCAGCTCGGCCGCCAGCGCCGCCCAGTCGACCCCGTCCCGCGCCTCGGCGCGCTCCAGCGCCTCATGGATGCGGTGACGCAGGATGACCCACTTCGGCCCGACTCCCACATAGGTGGCGAACAGCCGCTGCAGCGAACGCACCGACAGCCCGACCGCCGTCGCGAGCTGCGCCGCCCGCCGGATCGTACGGTCCTCGCCGACCAGGCCGACCACCCTCATCGCCTCGTCGGCCTGCGGGTCCGGCCGCGCGCCCAGACCCAGCAGGAAGGCGTCGAGCGCGGCGACCCGCGCGTCCTCGTCGGCAGGGTCCAGGATCGCGCCGACGTCCCCGTCGCTCGCGGGCAGCACCTCGGCGATCGGCACCCGCCGCCCCGACCACTCGGACACCGGCCACGCGGGCGCGAAGGGCCGGAAGCCGCCGGGGCGGAACTTCACCCCGCACACCCGGCCGCGTCCCTCCAGCTTCTGTGTGAACAGTTCGAGGCCGATCCCCGCGACCTCGCCCCAGGGCGGGGCCGCGCCGAACCGCTGGAAGACGACGTTCACCGAGGGGTGCGGGACGACGTGGGAGGCGTACGGCTCCGACAGGTCCCAGTCGATCAGCCAGTAAAGCTCCACGTGACGGCGCAGCTCCGGCGCGGGCAGGCGGCGGCGGAAATCGGCCCGCGCGAAGAGCCCGGAGGCGTCGACGATGCCTCGGGTGTCGCGCCGTGGAGCTGCTGCCATGGCGGGATCCTATGTCGCGTTTGTTCAATACGGAGGAGGGGCGCGGACCGTAGCGTCGGTGCCATGGACGACAAGATCAGCACCCTTCTCGAAGCGGCCGCCGCCGACGCCCTGCCGGTGCTGCGCGGTGTGCGTGACGACCAGCTCACCCTGCCCACGCCCTGCGCCGAGTACGACGTGCACGGCCTGCTCGACCACCTCTTCCAGGTGATCACCAACTTCCAGGCGCTCGCGGGCAAGGGTGAGTCCGACTTCGGCACACCGCCCGAACGTCTGGCGGACGACCGGCGGGAGCGGTTCGCCGCCGAGATCGACAGGCTGATCGGGGCATGGGCCGCGCCGGGCGCGGAGGACGGCCTCACGGGAGCGATGAACATGCCCGCGCGGACCGTCGGCGCGATGGCGCTCGGCGATCTGACGGTGCACTCCTGGGATCTGGCCCGCGCGACCGGGCAGCCGTACGAACCGGACGCCGCCGTCGTAAGGATGCTGGGCGTCGAGTTCACGGCGCTGGCGCCGACGGCCCGGTCGATGAACGTCTTCGGCGAGCCCTTCCCGGTGGACGGGGAGGCGACGCCGTTCGAGTCCCTGCTGGCCGAGACAGGGCGCGATCCGGGGTGGCAGCCGCCGGCCGCCGCGTGAGCCGCGCCCGCCCCGCGCTTGTCCTCGATCACCGGACGGGATCACCGGACCGGATCACCGGACGGGCCCGACGCGCGGGCCCGCGTGATCGCCGACTCCACCGCAGCCACACGGTCCGCCAGCAGGCCGAGCGCCGCGACCGCCCGTGTCAGCGGGTCGCCCTCCGGGCCGCCGAGTGACTGCCTCCTTACATAGGCCGCCTTGATCTCCGCCCAGCGGTCGGCCTGTTCCGGTGTCAGCGAGGACCTCAGTTCGGCCAGGCGCAGCAGGTTCGCCTCCGCGCCCGTGGTGAGGGTCTGGGCCTCGCCCGCGTAGTGGTCGTCGATGACGGCCGACAGTTCGGCGTCGTTCATCACCGGGTCGATGCGCGCCGCGATCTTGTTCATGTTGCGGTACGAGCCCTGGAGCCGGAACGGCGGTGCGGTGCGTGACTCGTCCGTCCGCGCCGCCGACGCGATGTACGCCTCGTTCACGGCGAGGACCGTGCGCCGGGCGGTCAGCAGATGCCGCAGGACGGCGAGGACGCGGTCCAGCTCGGCGGGGGCGTACGGGTGGACCAGGGCCTCGGACGTGGCGCCGGGGAAGCCGTCCGCGAGGCGCACCAGCACGTCGAGGTCGCGCCGGTCGCGGCCCGCGAGGGGCGCGAGCACCGGGTTGGACGTGAGCGCGTTCTCCACGAAGCTCAGCGCGAACACGTCCTCCTTTCCGCTCAGTACGTCGCCGAGGTTCCACACGTCCGCGCGGTTCGCGAGCATGTCGGGGACTCGGAAGCGCCCGCCGGTGCCGGTGTACGGATTGCCGGCCATACAGACCGCGAACCGCTTGCCCCGCAGGTCGTACGTGCGCGCCTCGCCCTCCCACACGCCCTCGATCCTGCGCTGGGCGTCGCAGAGCGCGATGAACTTCTGGAGCAGCTCCGGTGACGTGTGCTGGATGTCGTCCAGGTACAGAAGGGTGTTGCTGCCCGCCGCCAGCGCGAAGTTGATCTTCTCGACCTCCTGGCGCGCGGTGGCGTTCGGTGCCTCGGCAGGGTCGAGCGAGGTGACCGCGTGGCCGAGTGCGGGACCGTCGACCTTCACCAGGAGCAGGCCGAGCCGGTCGGCGACGTACTCCATGAGCGTCGTCTTGCCGTAGCCGGGCGGGGAGACGAGCAGCAGCAGCCCGTTGGTGTCGGTGCGCCTGCTGTCGTCGGAGGTGCCGAGCTGTTTGGCGAGGTTGTCGCCGATCAGCGGCAAATAGACCTCGTCGATGAGCCGGTTGCGTACGAAGGAGGACATGACCCGGGGGCGGAACCCGTCCAGCCGCAGCCGGGCCCGCTCGCCGGTCACCAGGGCGGTGCGCTGCCGCTGGTAGGCGCGGAAGCCGGGCACGGTGTGCTCACGGAAGTTCCGCGTCCTGAGGAGGAGTTCGTCGATCCGTACGGTCATCCGGCGGCCGGTGACGCGCGGATGGCTGCCGAGCAGGCCGTCGACCTCGGCGGTGAGGTCCGCCGTGGAGTCGTACCGGTCGAGTTCCGGGCAGAGCGCGACGGCCACCGCCTCGGCCAGGTCGCCCGCGTCGGCCCGCACGCCCGACGCGGCGCTGTACGAGGTGAGCCATGCCTCGACGAGCTGTCGCCGGGCGGCGAGGCTGTCGTCCTGCGCCTGCTTCAGGTCCTCGGTGAAGGCCGGGCCGCCGGGGGAGCGGTGGAAGCCGTCGAGCAGCGCGCGGGCCGCCGCGCCGGTGACGAAACCGGGCGGACCGCTCGTCAGCTCCTCGAAGAGGTAGTCGGCGACATGGCGCGGATCGGCGTTCGGGACGGCATGTGTCCCGGCATCCGTGACGTTGCCCGAGTCGGTGCCGTGCGCGCCGAAGTCCCGTACCGCCGATGCCACCTCCGTACGGAAGGCGTCGATCCCGACAGCCGGGCCGAACGTCTCGCGCACGCGCGCCAGCGACACCGCCCGCCGGGTCCAGTCCTCCCGGGACCGGGCGCTCACGCCGTGCGCCCACAGCAGCTGCGCCGCCGCGCGGGCCGCCGGCGGGTGGCGCAGCGGACCCGCCTCGTCGTGCAGGCGCAGCAGCGCGGTGAGCAGCGCCGTCGCGTCGTGGTCGTGGACACCGCGCTGGTGGCCCTCGTCGTACGCGGCCTCGGCAGCCGCGCGGACGAGCGCGGGGAGGTCGTCGGCGTCCCGGAGCCCGGCGGCGCCGTGTTCGGCCAGCAGACGGGCGGCCAGGTGCTCGGCGCGGTAGACCTCGGGGGACTCCGACGGCAGCAGTTGGTTCCAGTACGGGCGGGTCGCCTCGAACGCCGGGTCCGTGACGGGGGCGCGGTAGTCGGTGCCGGTGAGCGCGAGCGCCGTGCGGTCGCCGTGCGGGACGAGGGTCAGCTCCGGCGTCCGGGTGTTGACCGCGAAGGTGTGGCGGCCGAGGCGGATCGTGGCGCCGCCGTCCGCGTACAGGTCCGTGCGGTCGCGCAGGGCGCGTGCCGCCTCCTGGCGGGCCGAGGTGAGCCGGCCGTCCAGCTCCTCGGCCCGCACCCGGTCTCCCAGCTCTCGCAGTTCACCGGCCGTGCGGCGGACCTTGGCGACCATCGGGTCGGACGCGAAGTAGGTGTTGACGGCGTCGGTGTCGGCGAGCGAGGAGAGCCTGCGGGTGATCGAGCCGAGCACGCGCTCGGCCGACTCGGCCAGCCGCTCGGCGCGCCTGGCGCGGGCGTCCTGGAGACTCTGCCTGCGGGCCGCGAACGCCTCGTAGACCTCGGTCCGCTTGGCTTCGAGCTCGGCGAGGAAGCCCTCGTACTCGACGAAGCGCGACTCCAGGTCCTCCAGCTGAAGGAGCAGCGAGGCCAGTTGTTCGTCGCAGGTCTCGGGGGTGTCGGCGGCGGCGAGCGCACCGGTCACCGCCTGTCCCAACAGGGCGAATTCGGCGGCGAATTCGGCGCGGCCCTCGTGGTCGAGCAGCTCGGAGCGGCGCGCTTCGAGGGTGGCGCGGGCGCGGTTGACGCCGCCGAGGACGTCCGCGACCCGCTCCAGGACGGACGTGCGGACGACGGTGTCGCCGATGTCGAGCCCCGTGACGACGTCGGTGACGGTGCGCAGCCCGGCGGCGTGCTCCCGGAGACGGTCGGCGACAGGTACGGCCTCGGCGACCGTGGTGATGGCCGCCGCGTCGGCCGTCAGCCGCTCGACCTCCGCCCGGTGGCCGCTGAAGGCGTCCTCGCGTCCGAGAAAGGCGACGGCGCGGCGCGCGGCGGCGTCGATGTCGTCCTCGGTCGCCGCGACGAGGGAGTCGATCCGGTCGGTGTCCGCGTACCGCATCTCCTTGAGCGTCACCAAGTGGCCCTGCGCACGCCGGAGTCCGGTGAGCCGGTCCACCCAGTCGGCCGCGCTGCGGGGTGCCTCGCCGCGGACGCGGCGCACGAGCGCGGTGACCCTGGCGGCGGACTCGGTGAGCGCGTCGGCGGCCTGCTTGGTCAGGGTCCTTACGGTCTCGAACTCGCCGAGCACCTGCTCGGCGGTGGCCCCGATCTCGGCCAGCAGGTCGTGCGGGGCGTCCAGTTCGGGATCGGTCAGCCAGTGGTGACGGTCGGCGGCGCGGGCGCAGGCGGTGGCCAGCGAGGCGTACGCGGCCGTCGTCGGCGTCGCGGTGGGGGCCGTCGTCGCGGCGACCGCGCGGGCGATGGACAGACAGTCCGCGATGCCGCGCACGAGGTCGGCGTTGCCGACGCGGGCGAGGGGCCCGGTGCCGGCGGGGCGGGTGGCGGCGTAGGTGTCGGAGACGTACGGCGAGTGCCAGAGCTGGAGGGGGTGCACCCTCGCGGGCTCGGTCGCGGCGCGCAGGGTCATGAGGGTGCCGTCGTCGAAGACGGCGTACCCGGAGCCGGTCAGCGGCGCCGCGGCCTCCTTACGGATGACGTTGTACGGCAGGAGCAGGGTGCGGCCCTCGGCACGGTCCTGGAAGACGTACAGCACGTCCTCACCGTTGGGGGAGGACACCGCCCGCTCGAACTCCAGGTCTCCCGCGGAGCCCTCTCCCGCGTCCGTGTCGAAGGTCTTGGCGGTGTCGGTGGCCGCCAGGTAGTAGCCGCCCGGGAAGACGATGCCCTGGTCCTCGGGGAGCCGGCGGCAGGACCGGCCGATGCCGTCGAGTCGGGTGACCTTCCCGGTGAGGGTGTTGAGGACCAGATGCCGCCATGCGTCCTCCTTGTAGGGACGCACACGCAGCAGGAGCAGCGCGCCCACGCGCGCGTGGGCGATGTCGGCGTCGGCGAGGGACTGGAGGGGTTCGGTGACGGGCTCGGAGTGGATGCCCTCGGCCGTCTCGGTGTCGTCCTCGGCCTTGAGGGTGAGCGAGCCACCGACCGTGGAGACGTAGGCCTCGCCGCCGACGCGGATGTGCGGGTGCCGGCCGAGGACGTGGTCGTCGCGGGTGGCGGCCGTCCACTCCATGTCGTGCGACGGCGGGAGGACATGGTCCCGGTCACCGCGCGCGTCCAGGAACTGTGCGGTGCCGTCGGTGCGCAGCGCCCAGCGCAGTACGCGGATGTCGACGGCCTTCTCGCCGGTACGGAAGACGGCCAGCAGTCTGCCGCCGAGATGGCGCAGCTGGAGCAGCCGGGCGTCGCGGTAGTAGCGGAACAGCGCGCCGAGCTCTCTTACGAAGGCGGGGTCGTTCAGCAGTCCGGGAACCGCGTCCTCGGGGAGCGGGCCGAGCGCGCGGTCGTGGAGGGCGAAGACGTCGGAGACCGTGATCTCGTTGCCACGGCCCGCGGTTGTGGAGTCGACGGTGTGGCCGAAGAGCAGGGCGTCGCCGACCGCGACGATGTCGCGGGGCACGCTCGCGTGCGGCGTCCGGACGTGTCCGGTGCCGGTGAGCCGCAGCTCGGTGGAGCCGAAGGACTCGGTGCGGCGGGAGTTGAGCGCTTCCGTACGGAGGGCGAGCTGGCCGCCCCGCGCGCCGAGCCGGTCGCGCAGCACCTCGTAGGCGCCCGCGTCGATGCGGGTGTCCGTGCCGGTATCGCTGCCGGCGTGGGCGGGCGTGCCCGGCTCGGAAGCCGTGTCGGTTGCTGTACCCGCCCCGTTGGCCGTGGTTGTCATCTGTGGTCGCTCCCTGCGGGGTCGGCGAAGAGGAGCCGGAGCCGCCACACCCCCGTAGCGGCGGCTCCGGCCGGTCATGTGCCCGCGGTCGGCGCGGCGCGGCGCCGTGGCGGGTTGCGGACCGCCCGCCCGCCCGCCCGGGCGCGGTGCCGAGGCGGGCCGCGCACGGCCGGCCCGTGCGCCACCAGTCCCGCCGGGCGCCGCGCCGCTCCGTCGCGGTCGCGCGCCTCGCGGGCGGTGCGGTGGCTGGGCCGGCCGCGTACGGCCGGTCTGTACGTCGTGCGGTGCGGGACCTCGGCGGTCCGTCGCGGTCGCGGCCCGCCCTGCGGGCGGTGCGGGCCGCGAGTCGGCCACGGAGGCCGTGTCGTCGAAGTCCCGCCTGGACGGCGGCGGCGGGCACGGCACCTCTCCCCCGTGGCCCCCGAGGAGGGCACCGGAGGTGCCCCCGCGTTGTCGGACTCGGCCAAGTACGCCCGGTACGAGCCCGATCCTCCGCCGTGCGATGCACCGCATCGGCCGCCGCCGGCCGCGCACGGCCGGCCCGTGCGCCCCACCGGCCGGGGTCTCAGCCGCTCCGTTGCGGTTGAGGAACCCGCCCGACGGCAGGACGCCGTCAGGGCTTGTCGAGCGCGCCGTTCAGCCTCGCGTCCGGGGCGGTGGCGCCCGTACCGCCCAGCTCCGCGATCGGCATGTCCGCGAGGCCCAACTGCTGGGCCTTGTCGAGCAGTTCGCCCAGCCGGCCGCTGCCCGGTCCCGCACCGCCGCCCGATGCCATCAGCTTCGTCAGCAGCGCCGACACCGTCAGATTCCGCACGTCGGCCGTCGACACCGACCCGAGCATCTTCGCCAGGTCGTCCGTGAAGGTCGCCGACCCGTCCAGCCAGGGCCCCGCCAGCGTCCGCGCGGTGTCCGAGTGCTCCATGAAGCCGTCCAGGCCCTTGCCGAAGGAGATCGACGACACCAGCCGGTCGAAGAAGACGCTGTCCCCGCCGACGATGCTGATGTCCGCGCTCTCCAGGCCCGTCGCCAGCACCGCGGCCTGTGCCTCGGCGACCTGCCGCCGCGTCTCCAGGTCCGCGAGCCGTACCTCCTTGTCCGCCTCCAGGCGCAGCCGGTACTCCTCGTGGCCCCGCGACGCCTCGTCCAGCGCGGCCATCGCCGCCGCCTTCTCGGTCAGCCCGGCCGCCTCGGCGCGCAGCCGCGCCTCCGTCGCCCCGGCCTCCGCGCGCCCGGCCTTCTCGACCGCGTCGGCCTCCTTCTCGCGTACCTGCACCGCCGCCAGCCCGACCGCCGCCGTCTCGGCCTGGATGCCCTCCGCGAGCCGCGTCTTGGCCCGCGCGTCCAGATCCGCGGACTTCACCCGCGCCTCGGCGAGCGTGATCTGCTCGGCGGCCCGGTGGACCGCCGCCTGCTCGGCGGCCTCGGCGCCCTTGATGTCCTTGACCAGCTTCTCCTGCGCCTCGGCCTCCGCCGCGATGACGATCGCCTGGCGGTCGCGCTCGGCGGACTCCACGGCACGCAGCCGCTTGATGGACTCCTCCTGCTCGGCGACCGTACGGTCCACCGCGATCCGCTCGCGGATCACCTCGGCGATCTCCCTGCGCTCCGTCTCGACCTCCTTCTCGGCCGAGATACGGGTCAGTTCGGTCTCCCGCTCACGCGCGATCACCTCCAGGAGACGGTCCTTCTCGATGCGCTCGGTCTCGATGGCGATGACCCGCTCGCGGTTCTTCTCCGCGACGGCGACCTCGCGCGCCTGGTTCTCGCGCTGGACACCGAGCTGCTCCTCCGTACTGAGGAAGGCACTCTGCGCCCGCAGCCGCTCCTCCTCGCGCACCCGCGCCGTCTCGGCCTCCTCACGGGCCCGTACGGTGTCGATCTCGCGCTTCTGCTTGCTCTCGGCGTCGGCCTGACGGCGCTCCAGCTCCAGGATGGCCTCCCGGGCGTCGACGTTCTGGCGGGTGGTCTCCTTCTCCTCGGTGCGCCGGAACTCGTTGGTGCGCACGTGCTCGATCGCCGTCAGTTCGGTGATCTTCCGGATGCCCTGGGCGTCCAGGATGTTGTCGGTGTCGAGCTGCGCGAGCGGCGTCTGCTCCAGGTAGTCGATCGCCGCGTCCTCCAGGCTGTAGCCGTTGAGGTCGGTGCCGATGACCTGGATGATCCGGTCCCTGAACTCGTCGCGCTTGGTGTAGAGATCGGTGAAGTCGAGCTGCTTGCCGACCGTCTTCAGCGCCTCGGAGAACTTGGCGTTGAACAGCTCCTGCAGCGTCTCCTTGTCGCTGGCCCGCGCGGTGCCGATGGCCTGCGCGACCTTGATGACGTCCTCGGTGGTCTTGTTGACCCGGACGAAGAACGAGATCCGGATGTCGGCGCGGATGTTGTCGCGGCAGATCAGCCCGTCCCGGCCGGTGCGGGTGATGTCGATGGCCTTGACGGAGATGTCCATCGTCTCGGCCTTGTGGAGTACGGGCAGGACGACCTGGCCGGTGAAGGTGACGTCGACCTTCCGCATCTTGGAGACGATCAGTGCCTTGCCCTGCTCGACCTTGCGGAAGAGCCGGCTGACGATCAGGAGCAGGGTCACTGCGACGAGCAGGACAACGGCGACGAGCACGCCGACGCCCAAGGTGATGGCATCCATGAGTAGTCCTTGCGTGGAGGCATGAGGGCCCGACCGACGAGGATCAGGTGAAGGAAGGTGAGGTGAGGTGAGAGAAGTCCGCGGGGGCGGCGGCGGTCAGGCGGCCGAGGCGCGCGGGTCGAGCGCCGTGTCGTACGGCGCGACCCAGAAGAACTCGCCGGCCTCGTCGTAGGCGTACAGCAGCCCCGTGCTGCCGTTGCCCAGGACCGGTGCGTCGGCCTTCGCCATGTCCGCGCGGTGCTGCCTGACCTGTACGACGGCCGTGGACCCGTCCCGCGCGGCGACCTCGGCCTGGCCGAACCAGGCATCCACCCGCCCTGTGCGGATGGTGCAGGTCAGTCCCACGAAGTCGAGCCGGGACGGCCCGGGTTCGTCGGGAAAGAGCGTGTGCAGCGGCCGTACGAGCAGCCGGGTGGCCCACCAGGCGAGCAGTGCCGAGCCGGCCAGGACGGTGAGCGTCAGCGTGGCCCGTACGAGGCCGGAGGCGTCGAAGGCACCGAAGCGGTGCAGCGTCACGGACGCGGCGAGGCTGCTGAACCAGGCGAGAGCCGTCAGCAGGGAGAAGGCCACGGTGACCGGCACTCCGCCGATCCCGGCGGCGTCGAGGTCGACGTCCGAGTCGAAGCTGTCGGTCTCGGCGACGCCGGTGAGCACCAGCAGCCAGAACCCGATGACCACGATCAGTGCGGCGGTGAAGAGGAAAGTGGGGAATCCGAGTGCCGCGTCGATGAATTCACGCATTTCCGTACCCCCTCGTCCGACGCTTCGCCGCCGTGTCCGACCGGACCGGCTCCGGATGCCGGAGCGCGAGTGCGCGCACTCCGGCACCGGAATCCGTCCCCCGTTTTCCGTGGTCCGATCCTGTCAGCCGACGGGGTGCGCGCGCATTGCCGGATCCCGGCAATCTTTACGCTTCCCTTAATGCCGGGTGTCGTCGCGGGGCCAGGGTCTGACAGGCTGGATGGCCTGCGCGTTAAGAACGCGTCAGGACGGATCAGGAAGCCGGGGGCTCGGATGACGGACCAGACGACGACAGGCCGGACCACGGATCCCGCGATGCTCCAGGAGTATCTGACCGGTTACGACCGGATCCTCTCGGACGTCGCGGCGACGGGGCGCCGCCTCACGCGCGACGAACTCGACTCGCGCCGCGCGCTGGGTGAACGGGCCGCCGAGGCCGGGCACGGCCTGCGCGCCCTCGTCAGCAGGCATCTGGCCGCCACCCGCGACGCCTGGCCCGTCTCGTCGGCCGACACGGCGTCCGCCGACAGCGTCCTGGCCGCCGTCGAGCAGGCCGTCGACGCGTTCGCCGAGGGGTACGAGCGGGCCCAGCGGCTCGCCGTACGCCGCGAGGAGGCGTCCCGGCGCGAGTTCATCGACGACCTGCTGCACGGGCGCAGCGACCTGGGACGGCTCGCCGAGCGCGCCGGGCGGTTCGGGCTCCAGCTCTCGCACGCTCACGCGGTGGCCGTGGCCGTGGGGGAGAGCGCGTACGCGGAGACCGACCCGGTCACCCGCGGCGTCGAACTCGCCCTCGTCTCGCGCTTCGGCGACCGCCGCATCCTGCTGACCACCAAGGACGGGCGGCTGATCTGCGTCGCGCCCGCCGACGAGGGCGACGTCCTCACCTACTTCGCGAAGCAGGCGCACGCCGCGACCGACGGCGGGCGGGTGACCATCGGGCGCGCGCATCCGGGGGCGGGCGGAGTCGTGCAGTCGTACGAGGAGGCGCTCAGCGCGCAGGATCTCGCCGAACGCATGGCGCTGGAGGAACCGGTGCTGCGGGCGGCCGACCTGCTGGTCTATCCGGTGCTCAGGCGGGACCGGGAGGCGATGACGGATCTCGTACGCAGCACGCTCGGGCCTCTTACGGAGGCGCGCGGCGGAGCACGACCGCTGCTCGACACGTTGACGGCGTACTTCGACGCGGGGTGTGTGGCGGCGGAGGCGGCGCGGCGGCTGAATCTGAGCGTGCGCGCGCTGACGTACCGGCTGGAGCGGATACACAAGCTCACCGGGTCGGACCCGGCGGAGCCGTTCCACCGCTACACGCTCCAGACCGCGGTGATCGGCGCGCGGCTGATGGACTGGCCGGCGAAGGCTCTCTGAGCGTTTCGGTACGCCGCGCCGCAGGGCACCATGGAGATGGCCCGGTGCCCCGGTCACCGCCGGAGCCGGGCCGAGGCCGAAGTCGAACAGGAGGTCGCACGATGACCGAGCGCAAGCCACCCGGCGTCACCTTCGAGACGTGGGTGGACAGACAGGTCCGTGAGGCGGCGGAACGCGGCGCCTTCGACGATCTGCCCGGCGCCGGCCGGCCGCTGGCGTCCGTGGACGCCCCGTACGACGAGCTGTGGTGGATCAAGGCGAAGATGGAGCGGGAGGGAATCTCCCACCTGCCGCCGACGCTGAGACTCCGTAAGGAGGTCGAGGACGCGGTCGCAGCCGCGCGCGAGGCCGCGTCGGAGGCGCAGGCGCGGCGGATCATCGCCGACATCAACGAGAAGATCCGCGCCGCGACCGCCAGGCCGCCGGCCGGGCCGCCGCTGAACAAGAAGCCGTACGACGTCGAGGAGATCGCCGCCGAGTGGCGCGAGCGACATTAGTCACTCTCAGTCACTCTTCCGGGTACTCCCATTCTGTTTGCCATTCCTTTACCATGATGTTCCGTCCTTTCCGCCGATCACGGCGGGGACGCCCCGACCGACCAAGAAGGAAGCAGCAGTTCCACGATGGAGCCTCCTAGTACCAGCCGTGCCATTTCCCCTCCGCAGCATCTGACCGGCGGAGCGGGGGTGGCACGGTGACCGAGATCTTGCTTCTCCTGATCGCCCTCGGGCTGACCCTCGCCTGCGCCGTCTTCGTCGCCGCCGAGTTCTCCCTCACCACGGTCGAGCGCGACAGCCTGGAGCGCGCCGCCGCGGCCGGTGAGCGCGGCGCCGAAGGCGCCCTGAAGGCCGTGCGGCGCCTCACGTTCCAGCTCTCCGGCGCACAGCTGGGCATCACCGTCACCTCGCTGGTCATCGGCATGCTCGCCGAGCCGTCCATGGCCGTGCTGCTGCGCGGACCGCTGGTGGCCGTCGGCCTCGGCTCGGCCGCCTCGGTGGTGGCCACCGTCCTCGGTGTCGTGATCTCCACGGTCGTGCTGATGGTCATCGGCGAGCTGGTCCCCAAGAACTGGGCGATCTCGCGGCCCCTGGCCGTCGCCAAGGTCGTCGCGGGCCCGCAGCGCGGCTTCACCGCCGCCTTCGGCCCGCTCATCAGGCATCTCAACAGCACGGCGAATCGTTTCGTCCGGCGCATGGGCCTGGAGCCGACCGACGAGCTGGCCTCCGCCCGTACCCCCGACGAGCTGATCTCCCTCGCCCGGCACTCCGCCGCCGAGGGCGCGCTGGAGCAGGACTCGGCCGAGCTGTTCGTACGGACGCTGCGACTCGGCGAGCTGACCGCGGAGAACGTGATGACGCCCCGTGTCGACGTCCAGGCCCTCGAAGCAGGCGCGACCGCGGCCGACGCGGCCAATCTCACGTACGCCACCGGCCTCTCCCGCTTCCCCGTCTACCGCGACAGCCTGGACGAGGTCATCGGCACGGTCCACATCCGTGACGTCCTCGCCCTCGAACCGGAGCGGCGCTCCCGCGTGTCCGTCACCGAGCTGGCCAGCGAGCCGCTGCTGGTGCCCGACACCCTGACCGCCGACCGGCTGCTGGACCGGCTGCGCGCCGCGCGCACGATGGCCGTCGTCATCGACGAGTACGGCGGCACCGCCGGCGTGGCCACCATGGAGGACATCGTCGAGGAGGTCGTCGGCGAGGTACGCGACGAGCACGACCCCGTCGAGACCCCCGACCTGCTGCCCGCCCCGCCGACCGCGGAGGGACTCGCGACCTGGGAGGCGGACGGCAGCGTACGGATCGACGAGCTGGCGCGGATCGGGCTGGTGGCCCCCGAGGGGCCGTACGAGACCGTCGCCGGGCTCGTCGCCGCCCGATTGGCGCGCATCCCCGTCCAGGGCGACACGGTCGAGCTGGACGGCTGGCGGCTCGATGTCCTGGACATCGAGCACCACGTCGCGGAGCGCGTGCACATCACCGAGCCGGCGCGGGTCGCCGCGGCAAAGTCCGGCGCGCAGCCCTACGCGGCGTCCGGCCGGGTACCCCACGCCGGGGTGCCCGCCGACTCCGGTGCCGCGTCCGGCACCGTGACCGACACCGACGATTCCTCGCGCCAGTACGCCGGAGAAGCCCGATGACGACCCTGCAACTCACCATCGGTGCCCTGACGCTGCTCACCAACGCGTTCTTCGTCGGCGCCGAGTTCGCCCTGATCGCCGTCCGCCGCAGCCAGATCGAGCCGCACGCCCGCAAGGGCGACAAGCGGGCGCACACGGTGCTGTACGGGCTGGAGCACCTGTCGGCCATGATGGCCACGGCCCAACTCGGCATCACCGTCTCCTCGCTGGTCCTCGGCGCCGTGGCCGAACCGGCCATCGCGCACCTGCTGGAGCCCGGCTTCGAGGCGGCGCGGGTCCCCGAGGCCCTGGTGCACCCGATCGCTTTCGTGATCGCGCTGACCGTGGCGACCTATCTGCACATGCTGTTCGGCGAGATGGTCCCGAAGAACATCGCGCTCGCCGCGCCCACCAAGTCGGCGCTGCTGCTCGGCCCGCCGCTGGTCACCCTGACCCGCGCGCTGCGTCCGCTGATCTTCGGCATCAACGCCTTCGCCAACGTCCTGCTCCGGCTGATCAAGGTGGAGCCCAAGGACGAGGTCGCCGCCGTCTTCAACGACGACGAACTCGCCCGGATGGTCGCCGTCTCCAGCCAGGCCGGGCTGCTCTCGCCGGCCGACGGCGAACGGCTGCGGGACGCGCTGGAGTTGGGCACCCGCCCGGTCGGCGAGCTTCTCGTACCGCTGCGCCGGATGGTCACCGTCGACCACCGGGTGACGCCCGAACAGCTGGAGCGGATCGCGTCCTCGGCCGGCTTCTCGCGCATCCCGGTCACCGGGCCCGCGGGCGCCGTCCTGGGCTACCTGCACATCAAGGACACCCTCGGCGTCGCCGACCGCACCAAGCCGTTCCCGCGCGCCGCGCTCCACGCGGTCACGCGGGTCAGGATCGACACCCCGCTGGACGACACCCTCACCGCGCTGCGCGCGGCGGACAGCCATCTGGCGGCGGTGACCGGCGAGGCGGGCACGGTGCTCGGCTTCGTGACGATGGAGGACGTCCTGGGCGAACTGGTGGGCGGTCCGGCGCCCGCGCAGTGACGGCACGTTCGCCAGTGCGCGCGGCCCGCGAGCCGGGCTTGTCCTCAAGCGCCGGACGGGCTTCGTGTTCTGTCGTCAAGCGCCGGACGTGGCTTTCAAGCCCGTCCGGCGCTTGAGGACGAACCGGAACGCCGGGCGGGCCCGGTGACAGGGGTCAGTGGGAAGCGCCCCCCAACGGACGGCCGCCGCGGAGGTTCCAGCGGCCGTTCCGGCCGCTCAGCTCCGTCGCCGTCAGCGGCAGTACGTCGATCCGCCAGAACACCCCCGCCGGCGCCCCGATCGCGTGCACCGTCAGCGCGCGTACGACATCGGGCTCGGCCACCGCGAGGACGCGCGCGTCGGCGGGCAGCGCGTCGAGCCAGTGGCCCACGCGACCGTGCAGCGCCTCCAGCGACTCCCCGCCGTGCGGCGCCGCCGCCGGGTCCGCCAGCCAGGCGGCGACCGCCTGCGGCTCCGTGGCCGCGACCTCGTCCAGCCGCAGCCCGCGCCAGCGGCCCATCGCGCAGGCGCGCAGCTCGGGCAGCGTCTCCGCGACCAGGCCGAGCGCTTCGGCGCTCTGCTCGCAGCGCAACGACGGCGAGGCGAACACCAGTTGTCCGGCACCGGCGAAGGCGTCGGCGACCGCGCCCCGTACGGCCTCCGCCTGGCGCAGCCCCGCCGCGTCCAGCGGCCCGTCCGCGAAGCGCGCCTCGCGCAACGCGGCGCTCAGCGCCGGTGAGATCAACGTCACGCGTGTGGTCACAGGGCTCTCCAGGGTCGCGCGGGGCCGGTGCCGTACCGGAGGCCGTACCTGATCCCGTAGCGGAGTTCACCGAGGCCCCGGACGATTCGTCCTCTTGGCCCACCTGCCCGATCGCGGTACGTTCACGTCGATATCACGACGGCGGGACGGAAGTCCGGTGAGATTCCGGCACGGTCGCGCCACTGTATGCCGAGCAGTCACCGCGTACGCGCGGCGGACGGCCCGGTGAGTCAGACCCGATCGTCGTCGTGCGAGCTACAGAGGCGTCCGCGGCACGCACCGGCTGACCCCGGGAGTCGTCCGCACCGTGTGCCCGGCAGGGAATCCTGCCGGGCACAAGGCGTGTATGGGCCATCCGTGTATGAGAACCGTAAAACGCGCCCGCCGGGCCGTATGGGACCCGTCAACGTCCCTCGTGTCCTGGAAAAAAGAGGTTCTCCTCTAGAGGTCCAGGTAATTCCGACCTCATTCAGGAGTTCACGATGGCCGATGTGGCCTTCGTCGTCACCACGATCGCGCTGTTCGCGCTGGTGGCTCTCGTTGCCAAGGGGGTGGCGAAGCTATGACCGCGGAGAACATTGTCGGCCTCGTAGTCGCCGTCGCCCTGCTGGGCTATCTCGTCCTCGCCCTTCTCTACCCGGAGAGGTTCTGAGCCCTGATGAGCCCCGTCCTCGCCGGTGTGCTCCAGCTGCTCGCGCTCATAGTGGCGCTGGCTCTGGCATACCGACCGCTCGGCGATTACATGGCCGGTGTTTACTCCTCCCCGAAACACTTGCGGGTCGAGAAGTGGATCTACCGTGCCATCGGCGCCAATCCGGCCACCGAGATGCGCTGGCCCGCCTATCTGCGCGGAGTTCTCGGCTTCTCGCTGGTGAGTGTTCTCTTTCTCTATCTGCTGCAACGGATCCAGGGCTCCCTGCCCGGTTCGCTCGGTTTCTCTTCGATCGATCCGGACCAGGCGTTCAACACCGCCGCCTCTTTCGTCTCCAACACCAACTGGCAGTCGTACTACGGCGAACAGGCCATGGGCCATGTCGTGCAGACCGGCGGACTCGCGGTGCAGAACTTCCTCTCGGCCGCCGTGGGCATGGCCGTCGCGGTCGCGCTCGTACGGGGCTTCGCCCGCTCCCGCACCGGTGAACTCGGCAACTTCTGGGCCGACATGGTGCGCGGCACGATCCGCATCCTGCTGCCGATCGCGCTGGTCGGAGCCGTGCTCCTGGTCGCCTGCGGGGCGATCCAGAACTTCGCGGGCATCCACCCGGTGGGTCAGTTCACGGGCGGCAGCCAGCAGTGGAACGGCGGCGCCGTGGCCTCGCAGGAGGCCATCAAGGAGCTGGGCACCAACGGCGGCGGTTACTTCAACGCCAACTCCGCCCACCCCTTCGAGAATCCCAACGGACTCTCGAACCTCCTTGAGATCTTCCTGATCCTGCTCATTCCCCTCTCGCTCACCCGGACTTTCGGCCGGATGGTCGGCAGTGTCAAGCAGGGTTACGCGATCCTCGCCACGATGGTGACGATCTGGATCGTCTTCACCGCGCTGATGATGTGGACCGAATTCCACCACGGCGGCCCGGCGTTCGACATCGCGGGCGGTGCGACGGAGGGCAAGGAGACCCGATTCGGGATCGGTGCCTCGTCCATCTTCTCGGTGGCGACGACACTCACCTCGACCGGTGCGGTGAATTCGTTCCTCTCCTCGTACACCGGCTTCGGCGGCGGAATCGCCATGCTCGGCATGCAGTTGGGTGAGATCGCACCCGGCGGTGTGGGCTCCGGACTGTACGGAATCCTCATCATGGCCGTCATCGCGGTGTTCCTCGCTGGCCTGATGGTCGGCCGTACACCCGAATACCTGGGTAAGAAGATCGGCACCCGTCAGATCAAATTCGCCGCGTGCTACATCCTCATCACCCCGGCCCTGGTGCTCTGTTTCACCGGCGTGGCGATGGCGATGAGCACGCCCGCGAATTCGATGACGAACAGTGGCGCGCACGGATTCTCCGAGATTCTGTACGCCTATACCTCGGGCGCCAACAACAACGGTTCGGCGTTCGCCGGGCTCAATGCCGACACCCAGTGGTTCAACACCTCGATCGGTATCGCGATGCTGCTCGGCCGCTTCCTCCCCATGGTGTTCGTGCTGGCGCTGGCCGGCTCGCTCGCCGAGCAGAGACCGGTGCCGATGACCGCGGGCACCCTGCGTACCGACAAGCCGCTGTTCAGCGGGCTGCTCGTCGGCACGATCATGATCGTCGCCGGTCTGACCTACTTCCCGGCGCTCGCGCTGGGACCGCTCGCCGAAGGACTCGCGTCATGAGCACTGCCACATCCGCCCCTACGCCCGACCCCGGCTCCGGTTCTGGTTCCGGCTCGGGGCCCGGCCCCTCGCGGGCGCCGCACTCCGACGTGCCGACCTCGCACCGGCCCGACGGCGACGGGCGCGTCGGCGGCGGCCTCTTCGACCCCCGCCAGCTCGTCAGGTCCCTCCCCGACGCGCTGCGCAAGCTCGACCCCCGCGTGATGGTCAAGTCACCCGTGATGTTCGTGGTCGAGATCGGCTCGGTGTTCACCACCGTGCTGGCGATCACGGAGCCGGGCGAGTGGTTCGGCTGGGCGATCGCCGCCTGGCTCTGGCTGACCACGATCTTCGCCAATCTCGCCGAGGCCGTCGCCGAGGGCCGTGGCAAGGCGCAGGCCGACACCCTCCGCAAGGCCAAGACCGACTCCGTCGCACGACGCCTGACCGGCCGAGGTGCGGAGCCCGTAAAAGAAGAGCGGGTACCCGGCACCGAACTGCGCGTCGGGGACCTGGTCGTCTGCGAGGCCGGCGACATCATCCCCGGTGACGGCGATGTCGTGGAGGGAGTCGCCTCCGTCGACGAGTCGGCCATCACCGGTGAATCGGCCCCCGTCATCCGTGAGTCGGGCGGTGACCGCAGCGCGGTCACCGGGGGAACGAAGGTCCTCTCCGACCGTATCGTCATCAAGATCACGACCAAACCCGGCGAGACGTTCATCGACCGGATGATCGCCCTGGTCGAGGGCGCGGCCCGGCAGAAGACACCCAACGAGATCGCGCTCAACATCCTTCTCGCCTCCCTCACCATCGTCTTCCTGCTGGCCGTCGTCACGCTCCAGCCGTTCGCGGTCTACGCGGGGGCGCAGCAGTCGGTGATCGTGCTGACCGCGCTGCTGGTCTGCCTCATCCCCACCACCATCGGCGCGCTGCTCTCGGCCATCGGCATCGCCGGCATGGACCGGCTCGTGCAGCGCAACGTCCTGGCGATGTCGGGACGCGCCGTGGAGGCGGCGGGTGACGTCTCGACGCTGCTGCTGGACAAGACCGGCACGATCACGCTCGGCAACCGGCAGGCCGCGGGTTTCCTCCCGGTGGAGGGCGTCACCGCCGTCGAACTCGCGGACACCGCGCAGCTCTCGTCGCTCGCCGACGAGACGCCGGAAGGCCGTTCGGTGGTGGTCCTGGCGAAGGAGATGTACGGCCTGCGGGAGCGCAGGCAGGGGGAGTTGGGCCAGGCCGACTGGGTGCCGTTCACGGCGCAGACCCGGATGTCGGGCGTGGACCTGACGGAGGAGGAGCCGGGCCGGGGGGCCGGGACCGCCGTCAAGATCCGCAAGGGCGCGGCCGGTTCGGTCGTCGCGTGGGTCGAACAGCGCGGCGGCCGGGTCGCGCCGGACGCCCGCACCCTCGCCGACCGTATCTCCGAGGACGGCGGTACGCCGCTGCTCGTCGCCGTCGAGGACGGGCGCGGAGCGCGGATCCTGGGCGTCATCCACCTCAAGGACGTCGTCAAGGAGGGCATGCGGGAGCGGTTCGAGGAGCTGCGCCGCATGGGCATCAAGACCGTGATGATCACGGGCGACAACCCGCTGACGGCGCGGGCCATCGCGGACGAGGCGGGCGTCGACGACTTCCTCGCCGAGGCCACGCCCGAGGACAAGATGGCGCTCATCCGGCGTGAGCAGGCCGGCGGCAAACTCGTCGCGATGACCGGCGACGGTACGAACGACGCCCCCGCGCTGGCCCAGGCGGACGTCGGCGTGGCCATGAACACCGGCACCTCGGCCGCCAAGGAGGCCGGGAACATGGTGGACCTGGACTCCAACCCGACCAAGCTCATCGAGATCGTCGAGATCGGCAAGCAACTGCTCATCACGCGCGGTGCGTTGACGACGTTCTCGATCGCCAACGACGTCGCGAAGTACTTCGCGATCATCCCGGCCATGTTCGCCGTCGTCTATCCGGGCCTGGACAAGCTCAACATCATGAGTCTGTCCTCGCCCGAGTCGGCGATCCTCTCGGCGGTGATCTTCAACGCCCTGATCATCGTCGCGCTGGTACCCCTGGCCCTGCGCGGCGTGCGGTACCGCCCGATGAGCGCGGACCGGATGCTGCGGCGCAACATCGGGATCTACGGCGTGGGCGGTCTGATCGCCCCGTTCGCAGGCATCAAGATCATCGACCTCCTCATCTCACTCATCCCCGGAATCGGCTGATGTCCATGAACACCTCGGTCGGAAGCACCGCACGGCTCCTCGGCGCCGGGCTGCGCGCCCTGCTCGTACTGACCCTCGTCTGCGGCGTGCTCTACCCGCTCGCCGTCATGGGCATCGGCCAGGGCCTCTTCAACCACCAGGCGAACGGCTCCGAGATCACCTCGAACGGCAAGGTCGTCGGCTCCGAACTCATCGGCCAGCGCTACGACCTCCCCCTGAAGAAGGGCGAGGAGACCCCGGCGCCGGACCTCAAGTGGTTCCAGCCCCGCCCGTCCAACGGTCTCGGCACCAACACGGTCAACACGCAGTACCGGCTGATCCTCTCCGGAGCGACCAACAGGGCCGGTGACAACGAGGAGTTGATCCAGTGGGTGAAGGCCGCGAAGGCGGCCGTCATCAAGGACAACTCGGTGGACGGCTACAAGGTCAACCCCGCCGACGTCCCACCCGACGCGGTCACCTCGTCCGGCTCGGGCCTGGACCCGGCGATCTCGCCGCAGTACGCGGACCTTCAGGTACGGCGTGTCGCGCAGCTGAACGGGCTGGACGTGGGGGCGGTTCAGAAGCTGGTGGACGACCACAAGGACGGCCGCATCCTGGGCTTCATCGGCGAGCCCCGGGTGAATGTGCTCCAGCTGAACATCGCGCTGAAGGCACTGGAAGGGGCGTGAGGGAGGCCGGTCGGGGCGCCGGGAGGATGTCGGGGTCCGGCCCCCGGTCGGGGCTTCCGGTCAGGCAGCGGGGTCCGGTCTCCGGCGGGGCCCCCGTCAGGCCGACATCACCTCGTAGAGATTCATCGCCTCGTCGCGGAAGAACAGACCGCGCGGGCACAGGGGGTGATCGGTGCGCCCGTTGTCGGGGTGGGCAGGGTCGTTGCCGTACGGCACACCGGCGGCCCGGACGCGGTCCAGGATCAGGTCGAAGGTGGCCGGGTCCACGTCGAAGGCCAGATGGTGGCCCTCGGGGTGCTCGACGGACATGAAGTCGAGGGTCAGTTGGCCGTTCACACGGACGGGGGCGAAATGCCCGTCCCGGCCGGCGGGCGGCAGCTCTTCGAGACCCATGAGGGAGGCGAAGAAGCGGGCCGCCGCACGATGGTCGCGGGCGGGCACGATGGTGTGGTTCAGGGTGACGGTCATGTCGAGTCGTTCCTTTCCCGGGCGGGCGTGGAGGGGGCGGTGAGGGTGCTGTGCAGGGTGCCGTGCAGGAGGACGTCGACGAGGTCGGCGGGCGGCAGGGCCCGGGTGGAGAGCATCCCGACGAAGACGGAGGCGATCTTGTCCGGGGCCAGGCGCAGGGTGTGCCGGTCGGGCTCGATCAGCTCGGCGACACCGTCCCGTACGGCCGCCGTCGACTCCTCGCGGCTCGCGGGCCTTCCCGACTCGCCGGCCGCGCCCGGGAGGGGCCGGCCGCGGGGCGCCGACCGCTCGTCGGGCGGTGCGTCGCCGCGCTGCCGCCCGCGCGCGTGCAGTGCGCCTAGTACCGAACCGAGCCGGTCCAGATGGGCCCGCAGCGCCTCGGCCGCCTCCAGGAGCCGTACGGAAAGCGGCTGTTCACGTGGGACGGACGCCAGCTCGCGCAGTACGTGATCGGGGCTCAGCGCCTCGTTGACGCACGCGTCGAGCACATCCTCCTTGTCCTTGAAGACGCGGAAGATCGTCCCCTCCCCGATGCCCGCGGCGCGGGCGATCCGGCTGGTGGTGACGGCCGGGCCGTACTCGGCGACCAGAGGCAGCGCGGCGGCGACGATCATCGCGCGGCGCTCCTCGGGGCTCATCGCGGGGGCGCGGCGGCGTGGGGCGGGGGTGTCCGGCATGGCGTCGACTGTACGGAGTGAGTACTCACTCCGTCAATGCCAACTCCTCGATCATCTCCGTCCCCTCGGCGCCGACCACCGCCGCTTTCGCCGCCCCGCCCTCCGAGACGGCACGGCTCATCTCCGCGCTCTGCCTGGCGACCGCCGCAGGCCGGCCGGTCGCCGGACGGCTGATCGACCTCTTCGGGCCCGGCCGGCTGTTCCTGGCCGGGGCGGCAGCTGACCGGCCGCCTTCATCGGTCAACGCGCCGGCTCGGGCGGTCTGCACCACCTCGCGGCCTTCATGCTCGCCGTCAGCACCTTATCCGTGGCGGTGACCGTCACCGACCGCTCCCTGCGCCGCATCGGCGAACCACGGCGGACGGGCGCGGTCGCGCGCGGCGAGGCGCTGAACGCGCGATGCCGGGCCGTCTGGTGCCGCTTGACCGGCCAGAGGTACTCCGCAGGCAGCTGTGCGACGCACGGCAGAGCCTTCGTTCCCGGCTAGCATCAGCTTCTTCGCCGACCGCTGGAGTTTGCCGCCATGTCATTGCCGCGCCTCGGAGTCGTCATCGTGACGATGGGAACTCGCCCGCGTGAGCTGGCGGCTCTGCTCGCCTCGGTGGACAAGCAGGACGTGCCGGCGGCGAAGGTGGTGCTGATCGGCAACGCGACGCCTCTCACAGATGTGGACGTCTCGGCGAACGTGACCAAGGTCCCGCTTGAGGAGAACCTGGGCTGTCCCGGGGGCCGCAACGTCGGCTTGGAGATGCTGCGCGAATCGGGCGAGGTCGACGCCGTCATCGAGCTGGACGACGACGGCCTGCTGATCGACGCGGACGTGTTCCGGAAAGTCCGGCAGTTGTTCGCGTCGGACCCGAAGCTGGGGATCATCGGGTTCCGTGTCGCCGATGAACACGGACACACCGAGCGGCGCTGGGTGCCTCGGCTACGGGCCGACGATCCGATGCGCCGTGGTCTGGTGACAGCCTTCCTCGGCGGCGGCCATGCTCTCTCGATGCCCATGCTCCGGCAGATCGGCCTGTGGCCCGCGGAGTTCTTCTTCGGGCATGAGGAGTCCGACATGGCCTGGCGTGCGCTCGACGCGGGGCGGAGCATCCTTTACGAACCGACGCTCGTCCTCCAGCACCCGAGAACGTCGCCCGCCCGGCACGCGGTCTACTACCGGTTCACCGCCCGCAACCGCGTCTGGCTGGCCCGCCGCCGACTGCCCGTGCCTCTGATTCCCGTCTATCTCGGCGTATGGATCCTTCTCACCATGGTGCGGATGCGGTCGCTGGAGGGGCTCAGAGCGTGGTGGGGCGGTTTCGTCGAAGGCGTGCGGACGCCTTGCGGATCGCGCCGGGCGATGAAGTGGCGCACGGTCTGGCGGATGACCCGGCTGGGACGCCCTCCCATCCTCTAGATCCTCTGAGAGGCCGTCGCGGTGGCCGGCCCCCCCGTTACCCCGCGTCTTCTCACCCCGCGGCGGGGCGGACCGGCAGTGAGCGGATGTCGGCGCCCAGTACGGGGACTTTGATCTCGTGTCCGCGGCCGAAGCTCTTCAAGGTCGCGGGGCCCTCGTTCTTGGCCGTCCGGTAGGTGTAGCAGACCTCGGTCTGCCTGCACTGCTCGCAGAAGGAGTTGGCGACGAACGGGGAGAGCGGGACGGGCCCCGCGGGGCCGTGTACGTAGAACATGTCGTTCTCGACGGGGCGTTCCCAGGTGAAGATCCGTCGCTCGAAGTCCGGATGATCACCGGTCGCGTCGCGCGCGATGACATGGAAATCGTGCGACCTGTGCTGGTAGGTGCACGAAACAGTCAGGAGCCAGGGCGTCGCCACGAGAAACCTGGCCCGGCCGAGGGCGCGGTCGAAGGCGATCCGGCACTCCCGCACGCGCAGCGCGGACTCGGGCTCGCTCTTCGGCTTGTCACCGTGGGCGGCGCGATTGCGCTCGCCGCGCAGCGAGTTGAGGTCGTCGACGATGCCGGGGCTTCCGGGACTCCCGGCCAGAGCGGGCAGGAAACCGGGCAGCGGGCCGGGGGAGTTGGCGGGCAGCGGACCGAGCCTGCCGAGCCATGTCGTCCAGGTGCCGAACATGGCGCCCCGTTCGACGAACCCCTTACGGAGTTCGGCCAGCCGTGCCCCGGCGTACCGGCGCCGGTCCTCGTCCGCGGCGTCATCCTCGTACGCCGCCCGGAGGAGCGCCGCGGCCGTGACGCTGATGGTGATGGCCAGCGTCTCGGCGGCGTCGAGCAGTGCGTCGTACTGCTCCTTGGCGGTGGGGGCCAGTTGGAGGGTGCGTACGGCGCGGGCTACCGGATGGGGGAGGGTGCCACGTGCTCGGGTCAGTACATCGCAGGAGTGGACCGACTCGTGGCCGCCGCCGAACGATCCGCCCGGGGCCGGGGGAGCAGGCGACGGGGAGTACGTGGCCGGAGCGGGAGACGGCATCGGGGCCGGGGTCGCAGCCGCGGACGGGGCCGGAGACGGGGCCGGGGCGGGGGGCCCGGCCGGAGTCGCCTCCCCGGCCCCCGTCACCGGGACCGACCGGACGGCGAAGGCCCCGGCTCCGGCGAGGGCACTCGCGGCGGGCCGCGTCTGGCGTCTGCGCCACAGCCACCGTCTGACCAACAGCCGGACCCAGGTGGGTAACAGCCCGAAAACGGTGACCATGATGACGACGGCGAGCAGCGTGTCCAGCCAGACGGGTAGCTGGCTCGGTTCGGTGCTGGCCGGAATGCTCGCCGCCGCGAGGGCTCCCCATCCGAAGGTCATCCAGAACGCCCAGTCCCGGTACAGCGGCCCGTCGTAGAGCCGCAGTACGGTGTTGAGGCGCTTCGGGGCCGGCAGTGGCGGAGCTGCGGGGAAGGGTCGGGGGTCGCTGCTGTTCATGTGGACATGTTGCCGCTTGCGCGCCGGACAAGACCCCTTTCGTCAACACATTGAGTCCGATGGGCTGATGGTGACGAGTCCGTTCGAACAGAGCGGAGTCCTCCGTCGGGGACATCGCTGGCGGAGAAGACCCGGCCGGGCCGCCGACCGCGTGCGCTCCAGGGCCCAACTGCCCGCGGTCCGCCCGCAGCCCGGCCCCGCCGCGACCATCCCCTCCTCGCGGCGGGGCTCCGCGCCGAGCGGCGGACGGGTCAGCGCAGCGTCTTCAGCATCTCCGCGCCGAACGGCGTGATCTCCGACGTGCTCCCGCGCAGCGTCTTCCTCGGCCACTCGGGATCGGCGATCAGCGCGCGGCCGACGGCGACCATGTCGAACTCGTCGTGCTCCATCCGGTCCAGCAGCTCGTCGATGCCGGTGACCGCCGAGTCGTTCCCCCTGAAGGCGCCGGAGAACTCACCGTCCAGACCGACCGAACCGACCGTGACCGCGGGCCGCCCACTGATCTTCCTCACCCATCCGGCGAGGTTCAGGTCGGAGTCGTCGAACTCCGGCAGCCAGTAGCGGCGGGTGGACGCGTGGAAGACGTCGACACCGGCCTCGGTCAACGGCGTGAGCAGGGCGTCCAGTTCGCCCGGCGTCCGCGCGAGCTTCGCGTCGTAGGTGTTCATCTTCCACTGGGACATACGGAAGAAGAGGGGGAAGGCGTCGGAGACGGCGGCGCGGCAGGCCGCCACGATCTCGGCCGCGAAACGTGTCCGCGCGACGATGTCCCCGCCGTAGGCGTCGGTACGGCGGTTGCTGCCGGCCCACAGGAACTGGTCGATCAAGTAGCCGTGCGCGCCGTGGAGTTCGACGCCGTCGAAGCCGATGCGTTCGGCGGCGGCCGCCGCGTCGGCGAACGCGCCGACGACATCGTCGAGGTCCTTCCGCGTCATGGCGCGCCCCTTGGGCTCACCCGCCAGGGACACACCCGACGGCCCGATTGGCTCGGCGTCCACCACCGGCGGGGCGCCCTCGGCACGGGTGACACCCACGTGCCACAACTGCGGGATGATCGCGCCGCCCGCCCGGTGCACGGAGTCCGCGACATCCGCCCACCCCGCGAGCGCGTCCTGACCGTGGAACCGCGGCACCCGGTCGCTGGTGCCCGCCGAGTCGTGGTCGATGTAGGTGCCCTCGGTGATGATCAGCCCCACGCCGCCGACGGCGCGCCGCGTGTAGTAGTCCGCGACGTCCCGGCCCGGTACGCCGCCCGGCGAGAAGCCGCGGGTCATGGGCGCCATCGCGATCCGGTTGCGCGAGGTGAGCCCGCGGACGGTGAAGGGGCGCGCGAGGGTGGCCGCGTTGCGGGGTTTGGTCACGTCTGTCACGTCAGATCCTGTTCATTGTCGTTCAGGTGCTTTCGGGTGCGGTCGGGTGCCCTGGGCGCCAACTTGCGGAGGCTGCCTCGACATTCCGGTTCGGCCCGATGTGGTGAAGCTCTCCGGGGGCTCAGCCCGTCAGGCCGTAGAAGCGCACCGGTGAGTTCGGCGTGAAGCCGATACGGGGGTACACCGGCGACCCGGCGGCCGTCGCGTGCAGGGTGGCGCGGCTCAGCCCGGTGGCCCGGCCGCCCTCGCACAGCGCCTTGCGGGTGACCGCCTCGCCGTAGCCTCTGCGCTCCCACGCCGGGTCGGTGGCGACGAGTGC
The DNA here is from genome assembly GCF_010384365.1 of Streptomyces sp. S4.7. Lineage (NCBI taxonomy): Bacteria > Bacillati > Actinomycetota > Actinomycetes > Kitasatosporales > Streptomycetaceae > Streptomyces > Streptomyces sp. S4.7. The sequence continues at coordinate 4,465,920 of NZ_CP048397.1, forward strand.
GACGAAGAGGCGGCCCTCCGCTTCCACGCTCCCGGCGCATGTCACGGGAACGCCGTCGCGCATACCGAGATAGGCGTACACGCGCTCCTTCCACAGCGTGGAGCCGATCAGCCCGTCGCGGCCGTCCTCCAGGGGGAACCCGTAGGCGCGCGAGTTGAGGTCCGCGTAGGCGCGCAGATGCTCCCGCGTGCTCACGCGCACGAACGTCAGGTCGGGGTGGACCGGCTCGGGGAGGGGGAGCAGGTTCCCGGCCATGCCGACGCCGGGGAAGGCGTACGCGAGCCCCACCCGCCCGGCCGCCGCCGCGAGCCCCGCGAGTGCCTCCTCGCCGAGGAGGTCCTCGAAGACCCACAGAAAGCCGGGCCGCTCCTTCGCCCGCATGATCTCCGCCGCCTGCCCGAGCCGCTGCCCGACCACCTCGGCGTCCGCGCCGACATCGGTCAGCGTGACGCAGTTCCAGAACGGGAACCGGCAGTCGGCCCATCGGACGGCGAGCCCCGGAAGGTCCCGTACATCCGCGTCGGGGTCCCGGTCGAGCACCATGGCGCGCCAGACGACGGCGAGTTGCTCCACCGATTCGATCGAGTCCACGAGATCCGCCACCGGAACCCCTCACATGGGCGAGTGCGCAAAACAGCTGTCACGGTGGACAACGAGCCCCGCCGGGATCGGTGGTGCGCTCGGCCTCGGCTTCGGGGAGGGGCAAACGGCTCTCAGTCCTTTCCGTTGGCGGCTCGCACCGGCCTTCACATGGGCTTCTTGTGTAAGTGACAGTAACTGAAGTACCTTGACTGGCATGCAAGATGATGCGTGGGCACCCACGCCCGTGCTGCTGACGGTCGATCTTGTGATCCTGACGCTGCGTGAAGGGCGATTGTGCGTTCTGCTCGTTGAGCGGGGCGAAGATCCTTTTCAGGGAATGTCGGCTCTGCCCGGCGGATTCCTCAATCACGCCGGTGAGGAGATCTTGGATGCCGCCCACCGTGAGTTGAGTGAGGAAACCGCTCTGGTGGCCGGGTCTGTGCATCTCGAACAGCTGGCCATCTACGGGGAGGCGGGACGTGATCCCCGGGGGCGGATCGTTTCCGTCGCCCACTTGGCGATCGCGCCGGGACTCCCCGAACCGGTCGCGGGAACGGATGCCACGGATGCCGCGTGGGTTCCCGCGGAAGACGCCCTGTCCGGCGACGTAGAACTGGCATTCGACCACCACCGGATCCTGGCGGACGGAATCGAACGCGCGCGTACCAAGCTCGAATACTCGCCACTGGCGACGGCGTTCTGTGGAGAACTCTTCACCATCGCCGAGTTGCAGCAGGTATATGAGGCGGTGTGGGGCACCGAAATCGACACCCGTAACTTCTACCGGAAAGTCCAGGCCGTAAAGGGATTCATCATCCCGGCCGGCTCGGGACGCCGGACCACGGGAGGGCGGCCCGCGCGGCTCTACCGGGCCGGGCCGAAAACGGTGCTGTTCCCCCCACTCATCCGGCCTGTGCCGCCCATCAAGGACGAGGAAACGACAGAGGAAGGACAATAGATGTCGAAAGACCTGGTGGTGATTCTCACCGCCCTCAATCTCGAATACCAGGCCGTGCGCCGGAAGCTGACCGGTGCGCAGGTGCACCGTCATGACCGTGGAACGCGGTTCGAGGTGGGAACGGTGCAGGGCACTCGGTGTCGTGTCGCACTCGGTCTCACGAACAAAGGAAATCATTCCGCCGCGGTGATCGCTGAGCGTGCGATACAGGAGTTCTCGCCGGTGGCCGTCCTGTTCGTCGGCGTCGCCGGTGCCCTGTGGGAAACCGCCAGGCTGGGCGACGTGGTGATGGCGACACATGTGTACGCGTACCACGGCGGGACCAGCGAGGACGACGGTCTCAAGGCCCGTCCCAGGGTGTGGGAGGCGCCGCACGGTATCAGCCAGCTCGGCTCGCATCTGGCTCGCGTGAACGACTGGGCCGACGAAACGCCGGGTCAGGGGAGCGCACCACAGGTGCGCTTCGGCGCGATCGCCGCCGGCGAGGTCGTACAGAACTCGAAGATCTCGGCCGAGGCGCGGTGGATCCGGCAGCACTACAACGACGCGCTCGCGATCGAGATGGAAGCCGCCGGTGTGGCGCAGGCCGGTCATCTCAACGGGGCGCCGGTGGCGATCATCCGGGGAATCAGCGACCGGGCGGACGGCACGAAGAGCAGCTCGGAGGACCGTAACTGGCAACCACGGGCCGCTGCGAACGCGGCGGCATTCGCCGCACGGCTCGCCGTGGAACTGGTGGGAGAACAGGAGCAGATCGCCATGCCGCAGGCAGACTGGGCGCCAATGGCCGACAGGCCCGGCGGGCAGGTCAGCAACGCCGCCCATAACAGCACCGTCGGCATCATGGCCGGATCGGTCAAGAAGAGCAGCGTCTACCTGAACACGGACGCGAAGGAGACCGGTCCGGTGGACCTGGTCGCGGAACTGGGCGATTTTCGCCAGCATCTGAAGCGCCATCACGCCGAGGGAGACGCCCTCGACGACGACACCTACGAGGAGGCGCTGGCCGAGCTAGGCTCCGCCCGCCGCGCGGCAAGGGAGAAAACCCCTGAGTCGTCCAAGAAGGCGACCATGGCACTGAAAAGGTTACGCGGTCTGATCGCAGACAGTCCCGAGCTGACGACCAGGCTGGCACCACTGGTCGTCGCGGCTGGCGACTTGTCATGAACGACGGCACCGGCGGCACGCACAACACGGCCGCGTACGACTCCAACGTCGGAATCCAGGCCGAGACCGTACACAACTCCAATGTCTACTTCGTCCATCCGGACGCATCGCCCCGCGAAAAGTACAGGGTCGGTGTGCGGTACCTGGAGGACGGCGTTCCCAGCCGTGCTCGCGACATGATCAGTGACGCGATCGCCCACGGATACGACAATGCCGAGGTCCGTTTCCACTGGGCGCTCGCCATGCTCAGCGGACGCGCCTACCGCGACCTCAGCACCGAAGAACTCCAGCGGCTGCGCCACGCCTACGGGCTGGTACGGAACTACGCAGAGGGAGAGTGGAAGGACGCTCTGCGCGTCGTGTTCGAACTGCTGGCGGTGCTCAGCACCGCGGACAGCGAGACAGGACGCGTACTGGAGCGGTTGCGAGCCCTGCCGCCCCGGCGGCGTGACGTGATCCTCCACCACCTCGACCTCGTACTCACAGGAGGACTGAAGGACAGTCTGTGGGCCGAGAACCGCGAGCAGGCCGAGATAGCCCACCTCGGCAACGACCGGGTCCAACGGGTCTGGGCCTATTTCGAACCCGATCCCATCGGGCCACGGGCCCTGGCACCCCTTCCGAGCACTGCCGCCGACGCCCGGGCAGCCCTTCCGGGCCGGGCGGGGCTGTTCACCCTCGCCACCGCGTTCCTCGGGGTCCTGGCGCTGGCCGCCAACCCGGTGGCAGCGGTGTTCGAGTTGGCGATCGCGCTCGGTGCGGGCTTGACCGTCGCTCACTACGGCCGCCGACGGTGGTACCAGGAACGACAGCTGAAGGCCGCCGAGGACCGTGAGTCCCAGATGAGGCAGACGGGCGACTCCGCTTCCGACGGAGACGGGTTCACCAACCGCGTCCGTCATTCATTCGATCACTACTTCAGCGTCCGCGTGCCGCACGGATTCGCACCGCAAGAATGGCTCAGTCATACGGACCATGTCCGCGGTGAGCTCGTCACCGAGATCGCGCTTCTCTACCGTGAGAGCCGAATCGGCGTCGCCCGGGTCAATTGGCTGATCCGCCATCTCGCCGAGGACACGCGAGACCGCCACAACAACGGAACCCTGCTGGACCCTCGTCACCAGAGCCAGATGCCCGCGGCGGCGAGGACGCTGTACGCGATCGGCCGTCTCGCTTTCGTCCTCTCGGCCATGGGCCTGGTGGGCACGGCGGCCGCCGACGCTGGCGCGCCGCTGGCGCTGCTGACCGTACTGGCCTTGGCCGGCGCGGTCTGGTCCGGACGCACGGCCGCGTCCTCGTGGCTGGAAGCGTGGAGCGAGGACCAGCGACTGGCCACGGAGAATCAGGAATATCAGGAGCGGCTGATCGCGCGGCAAGTCGCGTACCGGAACTGGAAGTCGTTCCTGGACGCTGCACGTCCCAGTGAGCTGGAAATGGAGACCTGGCTCACCTGCGACAAGACGCTGTTCGTCCACGAAGCGCTCCGTCACTACCAGCTCACCTGGCGCGACCTGATCACCCACACCATCCTGATGACACCCGCGCGCCCTTACAAGCGAGGGCGTGTGAAGGGCGGTCCCTGGCGGTATTCGCGCTACAACTTCCGTCTCTTCCTGATCACACAGGACGGCGTTCGCGAAATAAGCACGGAATTCGATTTCACCGATGGGAAACGAGGCAACGGGCAGCGAAGTAACTATCGCTTCGACGCCTTGTCCTCCGTGCAGGTCACGGAGCGCACCCAGGCCGGCTACGACCTGGAACTCGTCCTCACCAACGGGCCGGCCAGGAACATTCGTGTCAAAGACGCCGACAGTCATCAACTCGCGCCGGACGAGAACGCCCAGGAGATCGACGAGATCAACCTCAATGCGGCTGGATTCATCCACACCTTCCGGCTCCTGGAAGGAATCGCGGCGGATGGGAAGGGGTGGATCGAACGGAACAACCCCGCCAACCTGCCGACTTTCCGTGCCGACGACTGAGTCCTCCGGGCCTTCGGGGCGGGGCAGAAGCCCGGAGCGACGGAACCCTGCCCCGTCCCCTCACAACCCAGCCGAGACCCGAGCTTAGGAATGGCCGTGGCCGCCACAGAAGACGTCACCGAGAGCAGACTGCTGCTGGCCGAGTACGACCGCATCAAGGAGGAGCAGAGAAGCCGAATAGGATTCCGTGACAACCTGCTCTACTTCACGCTCGCCGCTTCCACCGTGATCCTGGCGCTCACCGTGCAGAGCGGCAGAACACAACTGCTGCTCACTGTCCCGGTGATCTGCCTGGTCCTCGGCTGGACCTACCTCGTCAACGACGAGAAGGTCTCCGCGGTCGGCTACTACATACGCGACCGGCTGGGACCGCGACTGGCCGAGCTCAGCGGCGCCTGCGGCGCGGTGTTCGGCTGGGAGATCTACCACCGGGACGATGCGAGACGCACCACGCGAAAGCGACTCCAGACCGCTGTGGATCTGTTCACGTATCTGGCCATGCCGATGACCTGTGTGACCGCGTTCTGGTGCTCTCCCGCCGTGCGGACCCCACTCCTGATCGTCTCCCTCGCGCAGACAGCTGCCCTGGCCGTACTGGGCTGGCAGTTCCTGCGCTACGCGGAGCGGTAGTGCCGCTCCGCACCCGGCGAAGCTGGCGCGACCACGTATGCCGAAGGGCCACACCGTTCGCGGTGTGGCCCTTCGGCATCGTGCGCGCCTCGGCTCGGGCGGCGGAAACGGGTCCCGGACTCCGTCCGGTGAACTTGCCCCCGCCGTCGGAACTTTCAGCTCACGGCCACACCAGGCAGTACGGCTGATGCCCCGCCTCGTGGAGGCGGTGGCTGAAGTCCTGCCATTCGTGGAGGAGTTGGTAGACGTTGAACGCGTCCCGCGGGCCGCCGCGGTCCGGGACCGTCGACCAGATGAAGGCCGCCGCTCCCACCGATTCCTCGCCGATGCCGCGCAGCGGGTCCACCACCGTCATCGGGAGTTTGACCACCGCGTAGTCCGGGTGCAGCACGACCAGTTCGAGGGGCGGGACCTTGTTCAGGGGCATGCCCTGGATTCCCGTGAGGACCATCGCCGCTATCGTCTCGGGCTTGATCTTCGTGAACATCCCGCCCATGCCGAGTTCGTCGCCGCCCAGTTCCTCCGGGCGCATCGAAATGGGGACGCGGGCCGCCGTCGCGCCGTCCGGGGCGCCGAAGTATTTGTACGTCACCCCCACCCGGCCGCTCCCGCCTCCCGGAGGCCGGCTCCCGCTTCCGCCGACAGGAGGCTGCGCGCGGGCCTCTCGCTCGCGGCGCCGGTGTTTTCCCCGTCGGGCAGGGTCGGGCCCGAGGTCATCGGTACCCTCGCCCAGTCCGCCACCGCGATGCATATCTCCACCCGACCACTCGCAGCCCCGGCCGCGCAACCCGATCATCGTGACAGTGACCTCCCCCACGAACGCCCGGTGAAACACCTGTCCGCAGATACTTCGAAGGCTCTGACACCATGGATTGCGTGAGCTTCCCCTATGACGCCCCAGTTTCGCAGACGTGGGGGCCCTGACGCTCTTATGTAATACGAGGAGATCGCGCGACCCGCTCATCGGTGGCCGAGATCCTTCGTCCCGGCCACCCGACCCCGAATCGCAGATCAGGACCAAAGTGCCGTACTCATACGAAGCCCCCGTTTCACAGGCGCTCTTCGACCGCGCGTCGGTCGTGACGCCCGGCGGAGTGAACTCTCCCGTCCGTGCCTTCCGGGCCGTGGGCGGTACGCCCCGGTTCATGGTGTCCGGTGACGGTCCGTACCTCACCGACGCCGACGGGCGCGACTACGTCGACCTCGTCTGCTCCTGGGGGCCGATGATCCTCGGACACTCGCGGCCCGAGGTCATCGAGGCCGTACAGGCCGCCGTCGCCCGGGGTACGTCCTTCGGTACGCCCGGTGAGGGCGAGGTCGCGCTCGCCGAGGAGATCGTCGCCCGGGTCGCGCCCGTCGAGCAGGTGCGGCTCGTGTCGTCCGGCACCGAGGCCACCATGTCCGCGATCCGGCTCGCCCGCGGGTTCACCGGGCGCGCGAAGATCGTGAAGTTCGCGGGCTGTTACCACGGGCACGTGGACGCGCTGCTCGCCGCCGCCGGCTCCGGCGTCGCGACGTTCGGTCTCCCCGACACGCCCGGGGTGACCGGCGCGCAGGCCGGGGACACCGTCGTACTGCCGTACAACGATCTGGACGCCGTACGGGCGGCCTTCGTCGCGCACCCCGGTGAGATCGCCTGTGTGATCACCGAGGCGTCGCCCGGGAACATGGGCGTCGTGCCGCCGCGCGACGGGTTCAACGCCGGGCTGAAGGAGCTGTGCGCCGCGAACGGCGCCCTGTACATCTCCGACGAGGTGATGACCGGCTTCCGTACGTCGAAGGCCGGCTGGTACGGCATCGACGGCGTGGCGCCCGACCTGATGACCTTCGGAAAGGTCATGGGCGGCGGATTCCCCGCGGCGGCCTTCGGCGGCCGCGCCGATGTCATGGCGCACCTCGCGCCCGCCGGCCCCGTCTACCAGGCGGGCACGCTCTCCGGGAATCCCGTCGCCACCGCGGCCGGGCTCGCGCAGCTGCGGCTTCTCGACGACGCGGCGTACGCGAGGGTCGACGCCGTGTCGGCGGAGATCCGCGGGCTGGTCGCCGACGCCCTCAGTAAGGAGGGTGTCGCGCACCGGGTGCAGACGGCGGGCAACATGTTCTCCGTCTTCTTCACCGCCGACGAGGTACGGGACTACGAGGACGCCAAGCGGCAGGAAGCTTTCCGCTTCACCGGCTTCTTCCACTCGATGCTCGCCGACGGCGTGTATCTGCCGCCGTCCGCCTTCGAGTCCTGGTTCGTCTCCACCGCCCACGACGACCGCGCGGTCGAGCGCGTCGCCGCCGCCCTGCCGGCCGCCGCCCGCGCGGCGGCGGAAGCGACCGGGACCGGAGTGGACGCATGAGCGCCGAGACCACCGCCGTCCACGTCGTACGGCACGGGGAGGTCCACAACCCCGACGGGGTCCTCTACGGGCGCCGCGGCGGCTACCACCTCTCCGAGCTCGGCCGGCGGATGGCCGACCGCGTCGCCGAGCACCTCGCGAGCCGCGACATCACCCATGTCGTCGCCTCCCCGCTGGAGCGCGCGCAGGAGACCGCGATGCCCGTGGCCAAGTCCCACGGACTGACCCTGCACACCGACGACCGCCTCATCGAGGCCGCGAACGTCTTCGAGGGCAAGACCTTCGGTGTCGGCGACGGCGCCCTGCGCAGCCCCGGCAACTGGCGCTACCTCACCAACCCGTTCCGGCCCTCCTGGGGCGAGTCGTACGTCGACCAGGTCGCCCGTATGAAGGCCGCCCTGGCCGACGCGCGCGACGCGGCCCGCGGGCACGAGGCCGTGTGCGTCAGCCACCAACTGCCGATCTGGATCGTGCGCAGCCATTTCGAGCGCCGGAGGCTCTGGCACGACCCGCGCCGCAGGCAGTGCACACTCGCGTCCCTGACGACATTCACCTACGAGGGGGAGAAGCTGATCTCCGTCGCCTATACGGAGCCGGCGCGCGATCTCGTACCCCCGCATCTGCTCGCCGGGGCCAAACCGGTAAAGGGCGCGTCAAAAGCCTTCGGAGCGTAGTCGGCCAATCGCCCACGGTTCAGCGGAAATGTCACATCCGGCGTTACGGGCGCGCCGCTTCGTCAATTCCTGGAACCTGTGAGTTCCCTGTGCCATCTAACGTGTTGTCGTTCGCATGACCGGCGGACGTGACAGTTACGAGCGCGGATGGGGACGATATGCGCGACATGAGCCGAAGGAGCCTGCTCGGAGTCGGAATTGGGGCGGCGGCCGCAATCGGAATCGGGGGTTGCGGCACCGACTCGGGTACGCCCGGCAATGCCGGCAAGGACAGCGGCGGCGCCGGGGGCGGGAACAAACCGAGCGCGAAGCCCAGCGAGAAGAGCATCCGGTTGATCGGTGACGGTTCGACCGCCGACACCGGGAAGCAGCCGCACCAGCCGCCGAGCCCCGTACCGCTGGAGCCGGGCGAGACCCCGCCGCAGTTCGTGATCTTCTCCTGGGACGGCGCGGGCGAGGTGGGCAACGGCCTCTTCCCCCGCTTCCTCGACCTCGCCAAGGACCACGGCGCGGCGATGACGTTCTTCCTCTCCGGCATCTATCTGCTGCCGGAGTCGAAGAAGACGCTCTACCGTCCGCCGGGCAACGCCGTCGGCGCCTCCGACATCGGCTATCTCACCGACGCGCACATCAAGGACACGCTGAAGTACATACGCCGGGCGTGGCTCGAAGGGCACGAGATAGGCACGCACTTCAACGGGCACTTCTGCGCCGGCTCGGGCTCGGTCGGCAGCTGGTCGCCGAAGCAGTGGCGCGACGAGACCGAACAGGCCGTGGGATTCGTCACCGAGTGGAAGACGAACAGCGGCTGGAAGGACCTCGACCCGCTGCCGTTCGACTACCGCAAGGAGCTGGTCGGCGGCCGTACGCCGTGCCTGCTCGGCCAGGACAACCTGCTGCCCGTGGCGGGCAGGATGGGCTGGCGCTACGACGCCAGCTCGCCCGGCGGCCGGCAGATGTGGCCGGGGAAGCGGCGGGACATATGGGATCTGCCGTTGCAGGCGGTGCCGTTCCCCGGGCATTCCTTCGAGGTGCTTTCGATGGACTACAACATGCTCGCCAATCAGTCGAAGAATTCGACGCAGGGTGTGCCCGCGAATTATCCGGGCTGGCGCAAACAGGCCACCGAGGCATATCTCTCCGGATTCCGCCGCGCGTACGAGTCGAATCGGGCCCCCTTCTTCATAGGCAATCACTTCGAGGAGTGGAACGGCGGCATATATATGGATGCGGTCGAAGAAGCGATCAAGGGGATGGCCGACAAGAAGGACGTACGGCTCGTCTCCTTCCGGCAGTTCACGGACTGGCTCGACGTCCAGGACCCGGCCGTACTCGGAAAACTCCGCACGCTGGAGGTCGGCCAGGCCCCGGCCGGCGGATGGAACACCTTCCTCAAAGCCGCGTAAGTCTCCGCGACGCCCGGGACGGCGGCCCCGACCGGGCCGCTGACAGGGCGTTCCCCGGGAGCGAGGGGGGCGAAGAAGATCCCCGAATGGCCCATGCGAAACTTTTCACATGAACTTTGGCCTCGGACAGGATTTGGCCCTCCCAAGCCGCTCGAACCGACGCCCACGCGCTGCCGCCACGGCCGCCGTGGCCGCGTCGGTGGCCATGTTGACCCTCGCGGCCTGCGGCGGGGGTGCCACCTCCGGCGGCGGCGGTGACACCAACTTCGTCACCAACACCGGCGGGGTCCAGACCGTCGCCAAGGGCGAGCGCAAGGCGGTCAACAAGATCGCCGGGGAGACGCTCGAAGGAGAACAGCTCGACGTCGCCGACCTCAAGGGCAAGATCGTCGTGCTGAACGTGTGGGGCTCCTGGTGCGCGCCGTGCCGAGCCGAGGCCTCGCACCTCGTGAAGGTCGCCAACGACACCGAGGCCGAGGGCGTCGCCTTCGTCGGGATAAACACCCGCGACACCAACAAGGGCCCGGCCATCGCCTTCGAGAAGGACTACGAGGTCACGTACCCGAGTCTCTACGACCCGGCGGGCAAGCTGCTCGTCAACGGCTTCCCCAAGGGCAGCCTCAACCCGCAGGCCATCCCCTCCACGATCGTGCTGGACCGGGACGGGAAGATCGCGGCCCGCGCCCTGACCGCGCTCGACGACAAGAAGCTGCGCGAGATGATCGACCCGCTGATCGCGGAGAAGTGATCCCGTGGAGGTTCTCGCCGCGGTTCCCGGCATGAATGAGACGGTCTACAGCGGAGCGCTGCTGCTCGCGCTGCCGCTCGCGCTGCTGGGCGGTCTGGTCTCGTTCTTCTCGCCGTGCGTGCTGCCGCTCGTACCCGGCTACCTCTCGTACGTCACCGGCATCAGCGGCACCGATCTGGGCGAGGCGAGGCGCGGGCGGATGGTCGCCGGCGCGGTCCTGTTCATCGTCGGCTTCACCGCCGTGTTCGTGTCCGGCGGCGCGCTGTTCGGCTACTTCGGCAACACCCTCCAGGACCACCGGGCGATCATCTCCCGGGTCCTCGGTGTGCTGATGATCGCGATGGGCGTGTTCTTCATGGGGCTGCTGCCCTGGCTCACGCAGCGCGAATTCCGCATCCACAAGCGGCCGGTGTCGGGTCTGGCCGGTGCTCCGCTGCTGGGCGCGCTGTTCGGGGTCGGCTGGACGCCGTGCATCGGACCGACGCTCACCTCCGTGAACCTGCTGGCGCTCGACCAGGCGAGCGCGGGACGGGGCGCCATACTGACCGTCGCGTACTGCGTCGGGCTCGGCGTCCCGTTCGTCCTCGCCGCCGTCGCGTTCCGTAAGGCGCTGGGGCTGTTCAGCTGGGTCAAGCGCCACTACGTGTGGGTGATGCGCATCGGCGGCGTGATGATGATCGCGACCGGGGTGCTGCTGGTGACCGGCGTGTGGGACAGCATCATGCAAGACATGCAGACGTGGACCAACGGCTTCACGGTGGGGATCTAGTTCCATGAGCAAGACAGAGACGACAGCGGAAACCGCACCCGACGGGTCGGAGGCCGAGACCACACCCGAGGCACGCGATGCCCGCGAACTCGGCGCCGCCGGATCGCAGCTCTCCACGGCCCCCCGTGAGGAGTCCGTCGTCGGCGGCCCCAGCCTCGGCCCGATCGGCTGGATCCGCTGGTTCTGGCGTCAGCTCACCTCCATGCGCGTCGCGCTGATCCTGCTCTTCATGCTGTCGCTCGCCGCCATCCCCGGCTCGCTCATCCCGCAGAACAGCGTGGACGAACTCAAGGTCCAGACGTTCCAGGAGAAGCACGAGACGGTCACACCGATCTACGACAAGCTCCAGCTGTTCGACGTCTACAGCTCGGTGTGGTTCTCGGCGATCTACCTGCTGCTCTTCATCTCACTCATCGGCTGCATCGTCCCGCGCACCTGGCAGTTCGTCGGTCAACTGCGCGGCCGTCCGCCGGGCGCCCCCAAGCGGCTCAACAGGCTCCCCGCGTACACGACATGGCGTACGACGGCCGGGCCGGAGGAGACCCGCGAAGCCGCGCTTACGATGCTCAAGCGGCGGCGCTTCCGCGCGCACACCGCCGGGGACGCGGTCGCCGCCGAGAAGGGCTACCTCCGCGAGACCGGCAACCTGCTCTTCCACATCGCGCTCATCGTGATGCTGGTCGCCTTCGCCACCGGACAGCTCTTCAAGTCCGAGGGCGGCAAGCTGATCATGGAGGGTGACGGGTTCTCCAACACCCTCACCCAGTACGACGACTTCAAGTCCGGCTCGATGTACGACACGGACGACCTGGAGCCGTTCAGCTTCAGTCTCGACAAGTTCGTCGGGACCTTCGAGCGCAACGGACCACAGGTCGGCACGGCCCGTGAGTTCGAGGCCCACGTCAGCTACACGGCGGACGCCGGGGGCAAGGAGCGCAAGGCGGTCATCGAGGTCAACGAACCGCTGGAGGTCAACGGTTCGAAGGTCTATCTGATCGGCCACGGTTACGCCCCCGTCCTCACCGTCCGCGACGGCGCCGGCAAGGTCGTCTTCAAGGGCGCGACCCCGCTCCTGCCGATCGACAACAACATCACCTCGACCGGCGCGATCAAGGTGATGGACGGCTACCGGGACAAGAACGGCAAGAAGCAGCAACTCGGCTTCAACGCGTTCTTCGTGCCGACGTTCGCCGGCAAGGGCAACGGCAACATGTTCTCCCAGTTCCCCGAACTGGACTTCCCCGTGCTGGCGCTCACCGGCTACACGGGCAGCCTCGGCGTCGACTCCGGTCTGCCGCAGAACGTGTACCAGCTCGACACCAGCAAGATGAAGCAGTTCAAGGACGCCGACGGCAACAAGCTCGCACAGCGGTTGCTGCCCGGCGAGACGATGAAGCTGCCGGACGGCGCGGGCTCGGTGACGTTCGAGAAGGACATCAAGGAGTGGGCGACCTTCCAGGTCTCGCAGCAGCCCGGCAACGGGCTCGCCCTCGCCGGCGCGATCGCGGCCGTCCTCGGACTCACCGGTTCGCTCTTCATCCAGCGGCGGCGGATGTGGGTCCGCGCGGTGCGCGGCGCCGACGGGGTCACCGTCGTGGAGATGGCCGGCCTCGGGCGCAGCGAGTCGGCGAAGCTCCCCGAGGAGCTGGGCGATCTGGCCCTGACGCTCAACGCCGAGGCGCCGACGGCACCGGAGCCCGACCCGGACCCGGAGCCCGAGTCCGAAGACGAAGCGCGAGAAGCCGCGGAAGACACATCGGTCACCGCCACCACTACCGGAGAGCCTGTCGAAGGGGCTGAGAAGTGATCCTCGCCGCCACCACCAACGAGAGCCTGGCGAACACCGCCAATGTGCTGGTCTATTCGTCCATGGCCGTCTACACCCTGGCCTTCTTCGCCCACATCGTCGAGTGGGTCGCGGGCAGCCGCAGCAAGGTCGGCCGTACCGCCGCCGCCCTGACCGGCGCCCGCCGGGCCGCCTCCGCCACGGTCGAGGTGCGCACGGCGGAGAAGGAGCAGGGCGGCGGCACCGCCGTCCTGGAGCGCCCGAGGGTCGTCACGCGCTCGGCGGCCGGACGGCGTGACGTACCCGACGGCCCCGGCGCCGCGGGCGGCACCGAGAAGGGCGATCTGTACGGGCGCATCGCCGTCGCCCTGACCGCGCTCGGCTTCCTGATCGAGGCGGCGGGTGTCGTCAGCCGCGCGATGGCCGTGCAGCGCGCCCCGTGGGGCAACATGTACGAGTTCTCCACCACCTTCTCCACGGTGGCGGTCGGCTCGTACCTCGCCTTCCTCCTCGCGAAGAAGAACATCCGCTGGATCGGACTGCCGCTGGTCACCACGGTGCTGCTCAACCTGGGCGTCGCGACGACCGTCCTCTACACCGACAGCGACCAACTCGTCCCGGCCCTGCACTCGTACTGGCTCTGGATCCACGTCTCCACCGCGATCTTCTGCGGTGCGGTCTTCTATCTCGGCGCCGTGGGCACGGTCTTCTACCTGCTGCGTGACGTGTACGAGTCCAAGATCGCCCGCGGCGTCACCGTCGGCCGCGCGTGGTCCTCCGTCATGGAGCGGCTGCCGGCCGCCGCCACGCTCGACAAGTTCTCCTACCGCGTCAACGCCGCCGTCTTCCCGCTCTGGACCTTCACGATCATCGCGGGCGCGATCTGGGCCGGGGACGCCTGGGGCCGCTACTGGGGCTGGGACCCCAAGGAGGTCTGGTCCTTCATCACGTGGGTGGCCTACGCCGCCTACCTGCACGCTCGCGCCACGGCGGGCTGGAAGGGCCGCAAGGCGGCGACGCTGGCCCTGGTCGCCTTCGGCTGCTGGCTGTTCAACTACTACGGCGTGAACATCTTCGTCACCGGAAAGCACTCCTACGCGGGCGTGTGACCACGCAGAACGACAACAGCGGCGCGCCCCCCGGTGGTCCGGGGGGCGCGCCGCTGTCGTGAGCGACGGGGCGCGGCGTGGTGGCCCGCGGTCTCAGTCCGCGGTCTCAGCTCGCGGGCGGGACGTCGTCGGCGCTGCCGCCCTTCTCGCGGCGCTCGATCTCGGCCTCACGGCGCCGCAGATCGGCCTCGCGCCGCTCCAACTCGGCCGCCGCGTCAGCGTCCTCGGCCGGCTTCGTCCCGTCCTTCGCGGCTTCCCCGGTGTCGCCCTTGCCGCCTTTGCCGTTCTTCTCAAGGGACTTGAGGAAGTCGGGGTTGTCGTCGGGCGCCACCCACCCGCCTCGGCGGCCCGCCGAGCCCGCACCGGCCGTGGGCTTCCTGCCCACGATCAGCCAGGCGATCGAGCCGACCAGCGGGAAGAGCAGCACCAGGATGGCCCAGATGGGCTTGGGAATGTGGCGGACGTCCTTCTCGTCGGTGGTGATGCAGTCGATGAACGCGTAGATGCTGAGAGCCAGCGGCACCAGAATCATCAGCACCCGAAGCATGGCGGTCCCCCTGGGAATGGAGATCGAGTACGGAGCGGTGGCCCCGGTTACAGGTCCAGGGTAGCGAGTGCAGATTGGGCCGGTGTCTCTCCCCGACCAGTCCGCGAGCGAGGGAGTTCTTGCCTGCCTGTGGGTAAATTTGACCGGTTCACCAGTTCAGTCACCGGGAGCCACTGTGCCGCGTCTCAAATACGAGCAGATCGCCGAGTCTCTACGCGTCAGGATCGCGGACGGAGAGTTCGCTCCTGGCGATCTCCTGCCCTCAGGACGTGATCTGTGCGAGCAGTGGTCCGTGTCGCGTGCAACGGTCATCAAAGCGATGGACGTCCTGCGCGGGAAGCCCCTGGCGGAACCCGCTGGGGGAGGATGCCACACTGGATCGCATGGCTTACGACGATCTTCGCTCTCTGCTCCGGGCGCTGGAGCGCGACGGTGACCTCAAGCGCATCAAGGCCGAGGTCGATCCGTATCTGGAAGTCGGTGAGATCGTCGACCGGGTGAACAAGGCCGGCGGTCCCGCGCTTCTCTTCGAGAACGTCAAGGGCTCCGACCTGCCCCTGGCGATGAACGTGTACGGGACGGACCGCCGGCTGCTCAAGGCGCTGGGGCTCAAGGCGTACACGGACATCGGCGAGAAGATCGGCGGGCTGCTCAAGCCCGAACTGCCGCAGGGTTTCGTGGGTGTGCGCGAGGCGTTCGGGAAGCTCGGCACGATGACGCACGTGCCGCCGAAGAAGGTGAAGCCCGGCAGCGCACCCGTGCAGGAGGTCGTCCTCACCGGCGACGACGTCGATCTGGACCGGCTGCCCGCGCTCTTCACCTGGCCCGAGGACGGCGGTTCCTTCTTCAACCTCGGTCTGACGCACACCAAGCACCCGGAGACCGGCGTCCGTAACCTCGGGCTCTACCGGCTCCAGCGCCACGACAAGCGCACCATCGGGATGCACTGGCAGATCCACAAGGACAGCGCCAACCACTACCAGGTCGCCGCCAGGCGCGGTGAACGGCTGCCGGTCGCGATCGCCTTCGGCTGCCCGCCCGCCGTGACGTACGCCTCCACCGCCCCGCTGCCCGGTGACATCGACGAGTACCTCTTCGCGGGCTTCGTCCAGGGCAAGCGGATCGAGATGGTCGACTGCCGTACGGTGCCGCTCCAGGTGCCCGCCAACGCCGAGGTCGTCATCGAGGGCTGGCTGGAGCCGGGTGAGATGCTGCCGGAGGGGCCGTTCGGCGACCACACCGGCTTCTACACACCGCAGGAGCCGTTCCCCGCGCTGACCATCGACTGCGTGACGATGCGCGAGCGTCCCCTGCTCCAGTCGATCGTGGTCGGCCGGCCGCCGACGGAGGACGGGCCGCTCGGGCGTGCGACGGAACGGTTCTTCCTGCCGCTGCTCAAGATCATCGTGCCCGACATCGTGGACTACCACCTGCCCGAGTCGGGCGGCTTCCACAACTGCGCGATCGTCGCGATCGACAAGAAGTACCCGAAGCACGCGCAGAAGGTGATGCACGCCATCTGGGGCGCGCACATGATGTCCCTCACCAAACTGATCGTCGTCGTCGACGCCGACTGCGACGTCCACAATCTGCACGAGGTGTCCTGGCGGGCGCTGGGCAACACCGACTACTCGCGGGACCTGACGGTCGTGGAGGGCCCGGTCGACCACCTCGACCACTCCTCGTACCAGCAGTTCTGGGGTGGCAAGGCCGGTATCGACGCCACGCGCAAACTCCCCGAGGAGGGGTACACGCGGGACGGCGGCTGGCCGGAGATGGTCGAGTCCGACCCGGAGACCGCGGACCGGGTGACGAAGCGCTGGAGGGAGTACGGCCTGTGAGCGGTGCCGCAGAGGGAGCCGACCGACTCGTCGGGCAGGGACGACAAGGCCGGCCCGGACCCGCGCCGTCCGCCAGCAGGACGCGGGCGTTCCTGCGGCTCGTGATGATCGAGCACTCGGTCTTCGCGCTGCCGTTCGCCTACATCGCCTCGCTGACGGCCATGTTCCAGCTCGACAAGAACATCCACTGGGGCCGGCTGCTGCTCGTCACGGTCGCGATGGTGGGCCTGCGGACCTTCGCGATGGCCTGCAACCGGATCATCGACCGCGAGATCGACGCCCGTAACCCCCGTACCGCGAACCGGGAGTTGGTGACCGGCGCGGTCTCGGTGCGCTCCGCCTGGACGGGCGCGCTCGTCGCGCTCGTGGTGTTCCTCGGCGCCGCCGCGCTGCTGAACCCGCTCTGTCTGGTGCTCGCTCCCGTCGCCGTGGTCCCGATGGTCGTCTATCCGTACGGGAAGCGCTTCACGAACTTCCCGCACGCCATCCTCGGCCTCGCCCAGGCGATGGGCCCGGTCGGCGCCTGGATCGCCGTCACCGGCGAGTGGTCCTGGGACGCGGTGATCCTCGGTCTCGCCGTCGGCATCTGGATCGGCGGCTTCGACCTGATCTTCGGCACCCAGGACGTCGAGGCGGACCGGGCGCACGGCGTGAAGTCCGTCCCGGCGCGCTTCGGCATCCCCGCCGCTCTGTACGGCGCACGGGTCTCACACGCCGTGACCACCGCCCTGCTGGTCTGGTACGCGCTGGCGACCGACGCGGGTCTGTTCTTCTGGATCGGCCTGCTGATCGTCGCCGCCGCGTTCCTCTACGAGCACCAGGTCGTGAAGCCGAACGATCTCTCCCGGCTCAACCGGGCCTTCTTCACCGTGAACGGCTTCATCGGGATGGCGCTCTTCATCTGCGCGCTGCTCGATCTGCTCGTACGCGGCCTGACGGCCTGACGGGCCAGGAAGCGCCCGGACCCCGGGCGGCCCGGCGGGTCAGGACATGAGCGCGCCCGCCGGGCGCTCAGGGCCTCTCTTTCGGATCTTGCCGGGCTCGCGGGCTCTCGCACGCACGTTCGCCGCGTTGTCGTCGGTCGGCATGGCTCCGTCACGCCTCCCTCCTCCGCCTTGCGATCGCACGCACCAGAGCCCGCTCACTTATCCGGCCCTATCCAAAAGAGAGGCCCTGGGACGGCGGAACATGAACGCCGCCAGAACGCCGCCGACCAGTCCGAAGAGATGGCCCTGCCAGCTCACGGAGGGATTCGTCGGCAGCACGCCCCACAGCGCGGAGCCGTACATCACCAGGACCAGCAGACCCACCACGATGTCCACCGCGCTGCGGTTCACGAAACCGCGGACCAGCAGATAGCCGAGCAGCCCGAAGACCACGCCCGATGCGCCCGCCGTCACCGAGTTGTCCGCCGCCGTGAGCCAGACGCCCAGGCCGCCGACGACCATGATCGTGAGGACCACGCGCAGGAAGCGGCCTATGCCGCTGAGCGCCGCGAGGAAGCCGAGCACGAGCAGCGGCACCGCGTTCGACGCCAGATGGTCGAAGCCGTGGTGCAGGAAGGCCATCGGGATGACGTCGCGCAGCTCGCCCAGATCCCGCGGGCTCAGTCCGTACGTCCCCAGCGCGCCCGTCGAGGTGTCCACGGCCTCCAGGACCCAGAGCAGCGCGACCCAGCCCAGCATGAGACCGGCCGCCGCCTTGATACGGCGCACCGCGGTCCTGTCGATGGATGAATCCGGCATCTCGCCCCCCAGCGGTTCTCGCGTTCCCACCCCTGGAACGCGCGAGGCACCGTCCCCGGTTCCTGCTTCCTGGCGCCGGATAGGGTCGGACGCGTGAAACCCGGATCGGACCACGAGGACCACGAGGGCCGCGAGCACGAGCGCAGCGGCGAGCGGCCCACGGTGCGGCCCCGGCGGCCGTGGGTCGTCGGAGTCTCCGGCGCGTCGGGGACCCCGTACGCGGCGGCCGTGCTGCGCGGGCTGCTCGACGCGGGCGAGAGCGTCGACCTGATCGTCAGCCGCGCCTCCCGGCTCACGCTGCTCGACGAGACGGGGATCTCCTTCCGGGACGCGCACTGGCGGGACGATCTGCGGACGTGGCTGGCCCGGGGCGCCGACGGGAAGCCGGACACCTTCACCCCCGACGTGTCGGACGTACGGCACTGGCCCGCCGGTGATCTGGCGGCCGGGCCGTCCTCGGGGTCGTATCCGGTCAGGGGGATGCTGATCGTTCCCGCCTCCACGGCCTGTGTGGCGGGCGTCGCGCTCGGGCTGTCGAAGGATTTGCTGCAACGCGCGGCGAGCGTCACGCTCAAGGAGCGCCGCCGGCTGGTGGTCGCCGTCCGGGAGACCCCCTTGGGCGGACAGACCCTGAAGCACCTGGTGACCCTGGACGAGGCGGGCGCCGTGGTGCTGCCCGCGTCCCCGGGCTTCTACGCGGGGGCGACGCACATCCAGGACCTGGTGGACTTCGTCGCCGGGCGGGTGCTGGACGCGGCCGGGGTGCCGCACCGGCTCTACCGCCGCTGGGAAGGGGAACTGGGCGCTGTCCGGGGCGGCCCCCGTACGGGCCCCGAGCCGGGGCCGGACTCCGGAGCGAGCTAGCCCGAGTGGTCCCTCACATCGCCGCACTGCCTTAGATTGCATACATCAACTTGCGAGATTGCTGAACAATGGAAGGCTTCAGGCATATGGACGCCGTGGATAGGCAGCTCATCCAGGCCCTCAGGGAGAACGGCAGAGCTTCGTACGCCGAACTCGGCCGGCTCGTCGGGCTCTCCGGACCCAGCGTCACCGACCGCATCAACCGGCTGGAGGCCGCGGGCGTCATCATCGGCTACCGCGCCACCGTCGACTCCGCCTCGCTGGGCCTCGGTGTCACCGCGCTGATCGGCATCTCGCTCTCCGACGCCGCCGACCACGAGGACGTCGCGCACCGATTGCGTGGTCTGAGCGAGATCGAGGACTGCTGGTTCATCGCGGGCGACGACTCGTACATGCTCAAGGTCCGCGCCGGGGACGTCGACGGTCTGGAGAAGACGATCCGCCGCCTCGGCAGTACGAAGGGCGTTTCGCGGACGCGTACGACCATCGTGCTCTCGACCAAGTGGGAGAACCGGGTCGGCGAACTTCCCGACGAGGTGTAGGCGTACGGTTGGTGGGGTCTGATAACCGGGCGTTCGGCGGACATATGACACACACAGTGGGAGGCGCCGCATGACTGCATCTGTCATGGATGTGGGGCTCAAGCGCGAGTTGGAGGAGAAAGTCAGGGCGGGTGAGCGGCTGACCCGTGAGGACGGGATCGCCCTCTACGAGTCGGACGATCTGGCCTGGCTCGGCGGTCTCGCGCACGAGGTGCGGACGCGCAAGAACGGTGACGTCGTCCACTTCAACGTCAACCGTCACCTCAACATGACGAACGTGTGCACCGCGTCGTGCGCGTACTGCTCGTTCCAGCGCAAGCCGGGCGAGAAGGACGCGTACACGATGCGCATCGAGGAGGCGGTCCGCCTCGCCACGGAGATGCGCGGCGAGAGCCTCACCGAGCTGCACATCGTCAACGGGCTCCACCCGACGCTTCCTTGGCGCTACTACCCGCGCTCGCTGAAGGCTCTCAAGGAGGCGCTGCCGGAGGTCTCGCTGAAGGCGTTCACCGCCACCGAGATTCACCACTTCGAGACGATCTCCGGGTTGACGGCCAGTGAGATCCTCGACGAGCTGATCGACGCGGGTCTCGAATCGCTGACGGGCGGTGGCGCCGAGATCTTCGACTGGGAGATCAGGCAGCACATCGTCGACCACCGCACGCACTGGGAGGACTGGTCGCGCATCCACCGGCTCGCGCACGAGAAGGGTCTCAAGACCCCGTGCACGATGCTGTACGGCCACATCGAGGAGCCCAGGCACCGGGTCGACCACGTACTGCGGCTGCGTGAACTCCAGGACGAGACCGGCGGTTTCCAGGTCTTCATCCCGCTGCGCTACCAGCACGACTTCGTGGACATGCAGGACGGCAAGATCCGCAACCGCCTCCAGGCGCGTACGACGATGGCCACCGGCGCCGAGGCGCTGAAGACGTTCGCCGTCTCCCGGCTGCTGTTCGACAACGTCCCGCACGTCAAGGTCTTCTGGGTGATGCACGGCGTGCAGACCGCCCAACTCGCGCTCCAGCACGGAGCCGACGACATGGACGGCTCGGTCGTCGAGTACAAGATCACGCACGACGCGGACAACTACGGCACGCCGAACAAGCTCGGCCGTGACGATCTGCTCGACCTGATCCGCGACGCCGGGTTCCGGCCCGTCGAGCGCAACACGCGCTACGAGATCATCCGGGAGTACCCGGGCCCCGACGCGGACCGCCGCGAGTCGCCGCAGCCGATGCGGCTCTGAGGCCGCAGGCGCCTTCCCGTTGAGCGGCCCCAGCTCTCTGAGCTGGGGCTTCTCGCGTTCTGGAACGGGCTTGAGCACCGAATGAGTAATGGCTACAGTGAGCGAATGCCGCTTACATTCACCCTGGATCCACCCGTTGACGCGGCCCTGCGCGACGGCATTCGGACGCTCTGGACGGACGTCTCCGACGCGGGCGGCGCTGTCGGTTTCGTGCCGCCGGTGAATCCGGACGACGTACGGGCGGAGCTGGTCAGGCACTTCGTGTCGATGGCCGAGGGGCGGACCCGACTGCTCATCGGGCATGACGGTGCGGGCGCCGTGGCGGCCACGGCCTTTCTCACGTACAACACCCACCGGCTGATGCGGCACTGGGTCTGGCTCTACACGGTGATGGTCCACCCGCGCCACCAGGGCAAGGGGTACGGCCGCGGCCTGATGCACGCGGCGGCCGACGCCGCCCGCGGCCTCGACGGCGTCGAGGCGATACGGCTCACCTGCCGGGGCGGTACGGGCGCGGACGCCTTCTACGCGTCGTGCGGCTACAAGGAGGTCGGGCGCGTGCCGGACGCGATACGGGTTGCGCCCGGCGACGACCGCGACGACATCACGATGCTGCTGACGCTGCACTGAGCCAACCCCCCGATATGGGACGCCGGGCGGCGTGCTTCACTGGTCGTCGTACGTCGCCACGAGGAGCACGAGGAGAGAGGGCCGCCGTGACCGCCGCCAGAACGAGCGCCACGATCCGCTACACCGCGATGCGTCTGGGCATCTTCGTCGGAAGCTTCGTGGTTGTCGCCGCCCTGGTCCAGTTCGGCGTGCTGCCCAAGGGCCTCGGGGACTCCAACTTCGTCTGGGTGCTGCTGCTCGCGCTCGTCGTCTCCGCGCCGCTCAGCTTCATCCTGCTCCGCAAGCAGCGCGACGAGATGTCCGCGCAGCTCGTCGGCAAGGTCGACAGCGCCAAGGCCAGGCTCGAGGCGAACCGCGCGCAGGAGGACGGCGCGGTCCAGTAGGGCGCCCGGCGATCCCGTGCGGCGCGCGGCCCGTCCCGTACGACGCCTGGTCCGTCCCGTGTGACGCCGGTCTGTCCCGTATAAGCGGCGCGTATGCTTCGTCACGCCCGCACACCGAACCAGCACGCCCCAGCCGCTTCCGGGCTGGGGCATCGGTGTTTCCGGGGGCAGTTGGCACCTCCGGACCTCAAAGCAGACCTTTGAGTATCCATAAGTCCCGGTGTTAATGTACTGGGCATGAAGACATCAGTGCGCCATCATGCCGCGAGCGTGCCGCTCGTGGCGCGCCTGCATGTCGACCTCTGCCGCTGCATGTCCGCGGTGTGTAGCGGCTCGCTCTGATCCGGGCCCGCTTCATGCGGCGGCGCCACTTCTGACGCACGGGCGCCGCACCCCCCAGTTCCACCCCCTCGTCCCCGTACCGCCGTATGCCCAACTGGAGTGTGTCCGTGTCCGCGAATTCCGAGCCCGCCACCACCGGCAAGGCCGGCAAGGCCGACAAGCCGGCCGGTTCAGGCCCAGGTCTCTGTCTGCCCAAGGTCCCGTTCTGGGCCCAGATCGTCGCCGGTCTCGTCCTCGGCGTCCTGCTCGGCTGGCTCGCCCGCAGCCAGGACATCTCGTGGCTCTACACCACGCTGGACAAGATAGGCAGCATCTTCGTCCAGCTCCTGAAGCTGGCCGTCGCCCCGCTGGTCTTCTTCGCGATCCTGGTGTCGATCACCAACCTCCGCAAGGTCAACAACGCCGCCAGGCTGGCCTCGCGCACACTGCTCTGGTTCATGATCACATCGCTGATCGCTGATCGCTGATCGCTGATCGCTGATCGCTGATCGCTGATCGCCGTCGCCATCGGCATCGCGATCGGCCTGATCACCAACCCGGGCTCCGGCACCGGCCTCACCCCGAAGGACGGCGCCAAGCCGGAGGGTTCGGGCTCCTGGATCGACTTCCTCACCGGCATCGTGCCGACGGACGTGATCTCCCCGTTCACCGAGCTCAACGTCCTCCAGATCGTCTTTCTGGCCGCCGTCGCCGGTATCGCCGCCCTCAAGCTCGGCGACCGTGCCGCCCCGATCCTCGCGCTCAGCGAGTCGGTGCTCGAACTGCTCCAGAAGGCGCTGTGGTGGGTCATCCGCCTCGCCCCGCTCGGCACCGTCGGCCTCATCGGCTACGCCATCGCGGACTACGGCTGGGACCTCATCGGTGACTACGCGACCTTCACCGCCGACGTCTACATCGGCTGCGCCCTGGTGCTCTTCGGCGTCTACCCGCTGCTGCTCGCCACGGTCGCCAAGGTGAGCCCGCTCCAGTTCTTCAAGGGCGCCTGGCCCGCGATCCAGCTCGCTTTCGTCTCCCGCTCCTCTGCCCGTCACCGTGCGGGTGACCGCGCGGCTCGGCGTGCCGAAGGAGTACACGAGCTTCGCCGTCCCGTTCGGCGCCACCACCAAGATGGACGGCTGCGCAGCGATCTACCCGGCGCTGGCGGCGATCTTCATCGCGGAGATCTTCAACGTCCAGCTCGGCATCCAGGACTACCTGCTGATCGCCTTCGTGTCGGTGGTCGGCTCGGCGGCCACGGCCGGCCTCACGGGCGCGACGGTCATGCTGACCCTCACCCTCTCCACGCTGGGTCTGCCCCTGGAGGGCGTGGGCCTGCTGATCGCCATCGACCCGATCCTGGACATGATGCGTACGGCGACGAACGTCGCGGGACAAGCGCTCGTGCCGGTCATCGTCGCGTCCCGCGAGAAGATCCTGGACCACGACAAGTACAACTCGGCGTCGGCGTCCCCGATCGACGAGCCCGACGAGTCGGACGTGGACAGCCGCGAGACCGCGGTCCCGGTCCCCGCGTGACGCGTTAGCTGATTTCCCCTCACCACCTGGCGGTGCCGCCGGCCGGGGGTACCTTCGTGTCGGCCGGGTGGCGGCGCTGAACGTAGTCTTGATCCGGTTCGGGGCGTGGGGTGGGAGGAAGAGCAAGTGGGTTCGGCAGGCGCGGGGAAGAGTAGGCGGATGCCGCGCGAGGTGCGCGAGCGGGAGATGTTGGACGCCGCGGTGGTGACGTTCGGGCAGCGCGGTTACCGCTCCGCCTCGATGGACGAGATCGCCGAACTGGCCGGTGTCTCCAAACCGTTGGTGTATCTGTATCTGAACTCCAAGGAGGAGCTGTTCACCGCGTGCATCCGCCGTGAGGCCGACGCGCTTCTCACGGCCGTGCGCGCCGGTGTCGTGGAGCCCGGGCTCGCGCCCGACGAGCAACTGTGGTCGGGGCTCACCGCGTTCTTCGCGCACACCGCGGAGAACCCGGACGCCTGGTCGGTGCTGCACCGGCAGGCCCGTACGCACGGGGAGCCCTTCGCCGCCGAAGTGACCCGGATGCGGGAGGAGTTGGTCTCCTTCGTGACGGGCCTGCTCCGCGACGCGGCCCGCGCGACGCCCGCACCGCCCGATCTGGCCGACCTCGGCGACCGGGACGTCGTCGGGATCGCCCAGGCGCTCGTCGGCGCCGCCGAGGCGCTGGCCGGATGGGCGAACGAGACACCGGACGTCTCGGCCAAGGAGGCCGCCTCGACGCTGATGAACTTCGCCTGGACCGGGCTGGGGAGACTCATGGACGGCGAACGCTGGCCCAGGTGAAGCCTCTTGGGCCGGCACCGGGCCGGTGAGGGGGAGTCAGCCGGAGTGCAGGACCCGGAAGCGGCCGGGCTCCGCCGGATCCCGGTCCACGACCTGGACCGGCGTCCAGGCCCACTGCCAGACGCTGATGCCCGGCGTGCGGGAGAACTGGATCTGCCCTCGGGTGCCCTCGACCGCGACACGCGGCCAGGCGTCGGCGACGCGGGTCCGGTCCGCGCCGTGGGCGCGCAGCACGTCGGCGAGTACGGCGACCGTGTCGTAGCCCTCGAAGGCGACGAAGGAGGGTGCTGCGGCCAGCCGCTCGCGCAGGGCCGCACCGACGCGTACGCCGAGTGGGGTGAGGCGCTCGGGCAGATAGCGCAGGAACGGGATCGCGGCGCCGTCCCCGCCCAGCGACGCCGCCCATCCGGCGAACTCCGGCTGTCCGGCGGGAGCACCGATCAAAACATCGGCGAGGCGCGGGTCGCGGCGGACGGACCGGACGATCGGCACCGCCGGATCCGGCTGGCCGACCAGTAGGAGCAGGGCCGTCGCGCCGCCGGCGGCGAGTTCGTCGCACAGGGCTGCGGGGGTGAGCGAGCTCATGTCGAGTTCGGCGACGGCGCCGCCGCGCGGAGCGAGGTACTCCCGCAGGATGCGGGTGCCGGACGCCCAGTAGGCACTCGGCTGGGTCGCCACGGCGATTCGGCTGTGGCCCGCGCCCAGGAGGAAGTCCGCGTAGATCTGCCAGCCCTGGGACTGCGGCGGTGCGAGGCGCGCCACCCAGCGCGTCGGCTGTTCGGTGAGCGCGTCGAGAACGGCCGACGAGC
Source organism: Streptomyces sp. S4.7 (assembly GCF_010384365.1). Lineage (NCBI taxonomy): Bacteria > Bacillati > Actinomycetota > Actinomycetes > Kitasatosporales > Streptomycetaceae > Streptomyces > Streptomyces sp. S4.7. Next base: position 4,491,329 of record NZ_CP048397.1, read on the forward strand.
AGAGGAACGGCAGGCCGTGGGCGTCGGCCCCGGCGGCGGCGGCGCGAGCGACGACGCTGTGGTATTCGCCGGCCAGAGCGGTCACGCCCAGGCCCGCCAACTCGTCCACGGCCGCCGCGGCCTTCTCCGGATCCGCCGCGGTGTCCCGGACCACCAGCTCAAGTGGTCTTCCGTCGATCCCGCCGGCGTCATTGACCTCGCGAACGGCCAAATCGAGCCCGGCGAGGAGGTGTTGGCCCGCCTCCACCCAGCCCGGCCGGGTGAGCGGGACGAGAGCGCCGATCCTGACGGACGAACCGTCGGTCCGCTCCGCTCCGGGCGACGGTGGTGGCGTGTTCATGCGTGGGCGTCTCCCGTGTGGCGGTGCGCGTTCGGCTCGCCGCGGCGGGGCGCACCTCGTCGGCCATGGACCCTCGCGGACATTGCATCGCCCACCTCCGCGACCAGGCAACCGATTATCGCTGTCTTGATTTCGCGACCCGCTCCGGATTTACTCTGCCCGGACCGGAGTCTCCCGCTCCGCGCAGAGATGAGGGAACACCGCGTGTCCGCAGACGTGCCCGCCGATGGCGTGGGCTTCCCGGCGCGGCCCACGTCGCCGGGCCCCGCGCACGCCGAGCCCGAGAAGCTGTGGGTGGACGGAGTCGTACGGCAGGTCTGGCTGCCGCCCCTCGTACCGGCCGTCCCGGACGGGTCCCTCGCAGACATCCCCTTCGACAACGCACGCGACGCTCCGGACGAGGCCGTCCTGAGCCGGAAGCAGGCGGACGGCCGCTGGCGGGACGTCACCTCCTCCGCCTTCGCCGACGAGGTCCGTGCCGTCGCGAAGGGGCTGATCGCCGTGGGGCTGCGGCCCGGCGACCGGCTCGCGATCATGGCCCGTACGACCTACGAGTGGACGCTGATCGACTTCGCGGCCTGGGCCGCCGGTCTGGTCACCGTCCCGGTCTACCCCACCTCCTCCGCCTTCCAGACCCGCTGGATCCTCCAGGACTCCGGCGCGGTCGCCTGCGCGGTGGAGAGCGCCGAGCAGGCGCGGCTGATCAGCCGCGAGCGCAGGCAGCTGCCGGACCTGGCCCACCTCTGGACCTTCGACACCGGGGCCGTCGGGTCACTGCGCGCGGCGGGCGCCGACGTCCCCGACGCGGAGCTGGACGCGCGGCGGGCCGCCCTCTCGCCCGGGTCCCTCGCGACCCTCGTCTACACCTCCGGCACCACGGGAAGCCCCAAGGGCTGTGTCCTGACACACGCCAACTTCTTCGCGGAGGTGGACAACTGCATCGAACTGCTCCACCCCGTCTTCAAGTCGGTGAGCGAGGAGCCCGCCTCCACGCTGCTCTTCCTGCCGCTCTCCCATGTCTTCGGACGCATGGTCGCGGTGGGGTGTCTGCGCGCGCGTGTGCGGCTCGGACACGCGCCGTCGCTGCGCACCGGCGATCTCATCGCCGATCTGGCGGGCTTCCGGCCGACGTTCCTGCTGGCCGTGCCGTACGTCCTGGAGAAGGTCTTCAACACCGGTCGCGCGACGGCCGAGACGATGGGCCGCGCCTCGTCGTTCGACCGGGCCGCGAGGATCGCCCGCGCGTACGGGACGGCCGTCGAGGCCGCGTCCGCCGGTACGGGTCCCGGGCCCTCGCTGCCCCTGAGAGCCGCCCGCGCGCTGTACGACCCGCTGGTCTACCGGCGGATACGGGCCGCCCTCGGCGGCAAGGTCGTGCAGGCCATCTGCGGCGGCTCGCCGCTGGGGCGACCGCTCGCCGCGTTCTACGCGGGTGCGGGGATCACGGTCTTCGAGGGGTACGGCCTGACGGAGACCACGGCCGCCGCCACGGTGACGCCGCCGCTCAAGCCGCGCCTGGGCACGGTCGGCTGGCCGCTGCCCGGCACCTCCGTACGGATAGCCGACGACGGCGAGGTGCTGCTGAGCGGCGGTCAACTCTTCGCCGGGTACTGGGACATGGAACGCGGCGAGCCCGTACCGGCCCTGGACGAGGGCTGGTTCGCGACGGGGGACCTGGGCGCGCTGGACGTTGACGGCTATCTCACGATCACCGGCCGCAAGAAGGACATCATCATCACGTCGGCCGGCAAGAACGTGGCCCCGGCCCCGCTGGAGGACTGGCTGCGCGCCCACCCGCTGATCGGCCAGTGTCTGGTGCTCGGTGACAACCGCCCCTATGTCACGGCGCTGATCACCCTTGAGGCGGACGGGCTCGCCCACTGGTGCCAGATGAGGAAGAAGCAGCATCTGACGGGGGAGGAGCTGGTCGCGGACGAGGATCTGCTCGCCGCGCTGCAACGTGCGGTCGACGAGGCCAACCGGCTGGTGTCCAGGGCGGAGTCGATCCGCCGCTTCCGGGTGCTGACGGAGTCCTTCACCGAGGAGAGCGGGCATCTGACGCCGTCGCTGAAGGTGAAGCGGCCGGCGGTGGTGGCGGACTTCGCGGCGCAGATCGAGGAGCTGTACGGGTAGTTGGGCGGGGCGGCTGTGGACGCGTGACTCCCGGACAAGGCAGGAGCCCTGCTCCCCGCACTGGACATGCGGGGACAGGGCTCCTTGGTACTGCTTGTTTTTCCGTGCGCGATCTACTGACCCAGGGCAACTAGGCCGGGGTTACGTTCTCCGCCTGCGGGCCCTTGGGGCCCTGGGTGACGTCGAAGTTCACGACCTGGTTCTCCTCGAGGGAGCGGAAGCCGGTCGCGTTGATCGCGGAGTAGTGGACGAAGACATCCGGGCCGCCGCCGTCCTGGGCGATGAAGCCGAAGCCCTTTTCAGCGTTGAACCACTTGACGGTTCCGGTAGCCATAAGCCCTCCTTGGGCCAAAGGGTTGCCCTGCTCCAGAACCTGCAAACAAGTCTGAAAACTACAAAAGCCTGCGGGTCACATTCTCCGCAGGCTCTGTACTGCAAGGGAAACCAAACTGCAACTTGCGGCGAGCCTAGCACGCGGCTCAGGGCCAGCGGTAGGGGGAAAGATCACCCAAAGATCACCTCACCCGGACGTTTGACGAGGGTCCCGACGGGCTGACGCGATGAGCCCCCCGATGTGGTCCCTGACGTGCGACGGAGACTCGCCCGAGTACTCTCCCCGCCGCCCCCGTGCGCCCCCACGCGCCCCGCAGGTCTAGCCTCGCGGTGTGGACAGCTCCTCTGAAAGCACAGCAATCCTCGACCAGGGCCCGAGCGATCACCGCCGCGTCCGGCCGCGCGTCGGGCACATCCAGTTCCTGAACTGCCTGCCCCTTTACTGGGGCCTCGGCAGAACAGGAGCCCTCTTCGATCTTGAGCTGACGAAGGACACCCCGGAGAAGCTCAGCGAGCGGCTCGTGCGCGGAGATCTCGATATCGGTCCCGTCACCGTGGTCGAATTCCTCCGCAATGCCGAGGACCTCGTCGCATTCCCCGATCTCGCCGTCGGCTGCGACGGCCCCGTGATGTCCTGCCTGATCGTTTCGCAGGTGCCGCTCGAAGAACTCGACGGGGCACGGGTCGCCCTCGGCTCGACCTCGCGGACCGCCGTACGGCTCGCGCAGCTCCTGCTCGCCGAGAAGTACGAGGTCACGCCCGACTACTACACGTGCCCGCCCGACCTCGGTCTGATGATGCAGGAGGCGGACGCGGCCGTACTGATCGGCGACGCGGCCCTGCGCGCCTCGCTGCACGACGCGCCCCGTCTCGGGCTCCAGGTCCACGACCTCGGGCAGATGTGGAAGGACTGGACGGGGCTGCCGTTCGTCTTCGCGGTGTGGGCGGCACGCAAGGACTACCTGGCGCGTGAGCCGGAGACCGTGCGCGATGTGCACCGGGCGTTCCTCGCTTCGCGCGACGTGTCGCTGGAGGAGGTCACCAAGGTCGCCGAGCAGGCGGCGCGCTGGGAGACCTTCGACGCGGAGCTGCTGGAGCGCTACTTCACCACGCTCGACTTCCGCTTCGGTCCCGACCAGCTCGCGGGGGTACGGGAGTTCGCCCGCCGTACCGGACCCACGACCGGCTATCCCGCCGACCCCCGGGTCGAGTTGCTCCCCTCCTGAGAAGGTGGGGGGACACAGAACGGGGAGGGGACGGGATGCAGCCGCTCGACGCGGACGGGCCCCGCACCATCGGCGCGTACCGGCTGCTCGGCAGACTCGGTGCCGGCGGCATGGGCCGCGTCTATCTGGCCAGGTCCGAGGGCGGCCGTACGGTCGCCGTGAAGGTCATCCATCCGCATCTCGCGCTGAGTGAGGAGTTCCGGGCCCGGTTCCGCCGTGAGGTGGCGGCGGCCCGCCGGGTCGGCGGGGCGTGGACGGCGCCGGTGCTCGACGCCGACCCGGAGGCGCAGACACCGTGGGTGGCCACCGGCTATGTGGCGGGCCCGTCGCTGACGCAGGCGGTCGCCACCTACGGCCCGCTGCCCGAGCGGACGGTACGGGCGCTGGGAGCCGGGCTCGCCGAGGCGCTGGGCGCGGTCCACGAGCTGGGTCTGGTCCACCGTGACGTCAAACCGTCGAACGTCCTGCTGGCCCTCGACGGCCCCCGGCTCATCGACTTCGGCATAGCGCGCGCCACGGACGGCACCGCCTCGCTCACCTCCACCGGCGTCTCCGTCGGCTCACCCGGCTACATGTCGCCCGAGCAGATCCTCGGCAAGGGCGTCACGGGCGCGGCCGACGTGTTCTCGCTGGGGGCGGTGCTCGCGTACGCCACGGCCGGTGCGAGCCCCTTCCCCGGCGACTCCTCCGCCGCGCTCCTCTACAAGGTGGTCCACGAGGAGCCCGAACTCGACTCGCTGGAAGGTGAGTTGAGGGAGCTGGTCGCTCACTGCCTGGCCAAGGACCCCGCCGCGCGCCCCGCGCCCGCCGAGGTCGCCGCGCTGCTCGCACCCGGCGGGGCGGCCCCGCTGGTGGACGCGGGCTGGCTGCCGGACCCGCTCGTACGGGAGGTCAGCCGGACGGCCGTCCAACTGCTGGACCTGGAGACCGCGCGGCCCGCACCGAGCGCTTCCGGACCGGCGGTGCACTGGCCCACACCCCCGCCGCCCGACACGCCCCCGCAGTCGGCAGGACATGTGCCGACCGCCGGGCATACGTCCGCCGCCGGACATCCGCCCACCGCCGCGAACCCGGTACCGGTCGCCGCCGGATCGGCGCCCCCGCCGGGGGAGTTCGGGGCGCCGACGTACCCGGACGCGCTCGCGCACCCGGGCGGCCCGGCAGGACCCCGTGCGGCCGACGGCCGCCCCGAGGACGCCCGGGACACCCGGGACCCCCGGATGTCCCTGTCGGTCACCGCCGGCCGGGCCGGGCCCGGCCGCCGAGGGGTGAGCTGCACGGTCGCCCTCGCGGTGGCGGGAGCGCTGGCCGCGGTCACGCTGGGCGGGACGCTGCTCATCGACCAGTTCTCGGACAACAAGACGTCCGACTCCGCCGATCAGGGCCCTGCGGCCACCGGCCCGAGCGCGTCGGCGACGCGCGACGCCGCCACCGGGCCGCTCACCGCCGTACCGAAGGAGTTCGTCGGCACCTGGAAGGGGCCGACGACCGAGGAGAAGGGGCTGCCGCACGGCGACTACACGGTCGAGATCACCGCGGGCGAGAAGGGCGAGAAGGTGCTCCGCTCGACGAGCTTCCTCTCGCTCCTCGGCGTGGAGGCGAAGTGCCACGGGGTGGGCACGCTGGTGTCCGCCACCGCGAAGGAGATCAAGGTCGAGGAGTCCACGGATCCCGACCGGCCCGGCAGCGCGGGGATGTGCACGACCACGCAGGCCGCGGAGCTGACGTTCACACTCACCGGGGACGGCGATCTGCGGTTCGCCTCGCGGGAGGAGGAGGCGGGCAACCCGACCGGGACGCTGAGGAAGCAGTAGCCACCCAGGCGCTGCCCCGGGGCCCGCGAGCCCGGCAACCGGTCCGCCCGTACCCCTGGCGTACGCTGGATCGGACCGTAGATCCACTGATACACCGCCGAAAGGTGACGCCCCGGTGACCGAGAAGGCCGACCAGCAGTCTGTCCTCGACCGCGCTGCCGAGGGTGGCCGGATCACCCCCGAAGAGGCGCTCGACCTCTACCGTTCGGCCCCACTCCACGCGCTCGGCGCCGCCGCCGACCGTGCGCGCCGCCGCCGTTACGCCGGCACGGAGCACATCGCCACGTACATCATCGAGCGGAACATCAACTACACGAACGTCTGCGTGACGGCGTGCAAGTTCTGCGCCTTCTACGCGGCCCCCAAGGACACCGACAAGGGCTGGACCCGAGACCTCGACGACATCCTGCGCCGCTGCGCGGAGACCGTCGAACTCGGCGGCACCCAGATCATGTTCCAGGGCGGTCACCACCCCGACTACGGGGTGGAGTACTACGAGAAGCACTTCGCCGCCATCAAGGCCGCGTTCCCGCAGCTCGTCATCCACTCCCTGGGCGCCTCCGAGATCGAGCACATGGCCCGGCTCTCGGACGTCTCGGTGGAGGACGCGATCCGCCGGATCCACGCGGCGGGCCTCGACTCGTTCGCGGGCGCGGGCGCCGAACTGCTGCCGGCCCGGCCGCGCAAGGCGATCGCGCCGCTGAAGGAGTCCGGCGAGCGGTGGCTGGAGATCATGGAGACCGCGCACGGTCTCGGTGTCGAGTCGACGTCCACGATGCTCATGGGCACCGGGGAGACGAACGCCGAGCGCATCGAGCACCTGCGGATGATCCGCGACGTACAGGACCGGACGGGCGGCTTCCGGGCGTTCATCCCCTACACCTACCAGCCCGAGAACAACAAGCTGAAGGGGCGGACGCAGGCGACGCTCTTCGAGTACCTGCGGATGATCGCCATCGCCCGGATCTTCCTCGACAACGTCGCCCATATCCAGGGCTCCTGGCTGACCACGGGCAAGGAGGTCGGCCAACTGTCCCTGCACTACGGCGCGGACGACCTCGGCTCGATCATGCTGGAGGAGAACGTGGTCTCCTCGGCGGGGGCGAAGCACCGCTCCAACCGGCTGGAGATCATCGACCTGATCCGCAAGTCGGGCCGGGTCCCGGCGCAGCGCGCCACGACGTACGAGCACCTCGTCGTGCACGACGACCCGGCGCTCGACCCGGTCGATGAGCGCGTCGTCTCGCACATCTCCTCCACGGCGATCGCGGGCGGCACGGCGCACCCGGAGCTCAAGCTGCTCGACGCCAACTGATCCGGTGGCACTGACGATTCACCGGGCGGACCTGCTGCTGCCCGGTGCGGGGCGCGCCCCCGTGCCGGACGGCGCGGTGCTGGTGGCGGGGGACTCGATCGGGGCCGTCGGCGGTTGGGAGGAGCTGGCCGCCGCGCGTCCCGCCGCACGGGTCAGACGGTGGCCGGGGGTGCTCACGCCGGGGCTGTGCAATCCGTACGGCCCCGAACTGCTGGAGCGCGCCTACCACCCCGACCCGCGCGAGGCCGGCGAACTGGGGACCGAACCCCTCACGGGCGAGGCGCTCGCCGCGCTGGAGATGACGGACGCCCGCTGGGGCGCGAGCGCGCGGCGCGGGGTGCGGCGGATGCTGGCGCACGGGACGGTCGCGATCGCCGGGACGCTGCGGCGGGACACGGTGGCGGACGCCGTCGCGCGCTCGGGGCTCGGCGTAGAGAAGCGTCTCACCGATCCGCCGGGCCCGGCCGACCTGGACCCCCTCGCCGGCCGCCCGGCCGAGGAGGCCTTCGTGCTGCCGCCGCTGGGCTTCGAGGGCCGCCAGGCCGACTTCGCCGTCTTCGCCGTCGAAGTCCCGCCGGGCGGCGACCCGTACACCGCGCTGACGCGGGCGGGCGCGGCCGGCTGCGTGGCCACGGTCCTCGACGGCCGCCTGGTCCACCGCCGCGCGTGATCCCCCACGCCCGGCGCCCGCGTCGACGGGCCGTCAGCGCGTGCCTACGCACCGACCTCCGTGCGCTCGCGCGTTGACGCGCGTGGCCCCCGCGCCGGTCACGCGTGCCATTGCGTCGACGGACCGGCCGCGTGTGCCCACGCGTCGATGTGCCCGCGCCGGCGGACCGGCCGCGCCGGTCACGCGCGGACCTGCGTGGCCCACTTGCCCCCGTCGGCGGACCCGGCCACGTGTGCCGACCGGCCTTCGGCCCCCGGCGCCCCCGCGCCGACCCGCCCTGGGCAGGCGCGCGGTGCCCGGGCCCGCCTGCGAGAATGGGACGTGGACCGCGGCGTACCGTGGTGGACGGCGCAGAGACAAACGAGAAGTGAGGCGGAAAGCCAGTGACCCGGGCCTCCCTGGACAAGCAGCCGCACGAAGTCGCCTCGATGTTCGACGACGTGGCGGCGAACTACGACCTCACCAACGACGTGCTCTCCCTCGGCCAGGCGCGGCTCTGGCGCAGGGAGGTCGCCAGGGCGGTGAACGCCCGCCCCGCGCAGAAGGTCCTCGACCTCGCCGCGGGCACGGCCACCTCCTCCATGCCCTTCGCCGCCACCGGCGCCTACGTCGTGCCGTGCGACTTCTCGCTCGGCATGCTCCGCGAGGGCAAGAGGCGCCACCCCTGGCTGCCGCTGACCGCCGGGGACGCGACGAAACTGCCGTTCCGCGACGACGTCTTCGACACCGTCACGATCTCCTTCGGCCTGCGGAACGTGCACGACACGGACAGCGCGCTGCGTGAGCTGTACCGGGTGACCAAGCCCGGCGGGCAGGTCGTCATCTGTGAGTTCTCCCAGCCGACCTGGCAGCCTTTCCGGACCGTCTACACCGAGTACCTGATGCGCGCGCTGCCGCCGGTGGCGCGCGGCGTGTCCTCGAACCCCGACGCGTACGTGTACCTCGCCGAGTCCATCCGCGCCTGGCCCGACCAGCCGGCGCTGGCCGGGCTGCTCCAGAAGGCCGGCTGGTCGAAGGTCGCCTGGCGGAATCTGAGCGGTGGGATCGTGGCGCTGCACCGCGGGGTCAAGGCCGGTCGAGCCTGAGCCGGAAGCAGTAGCCCTGCCGCCTGCCCACCGGGGTCAGGAACGTCTCCTCCAGCTCCATGCCCAGCCGCCGGGTCACCGCGACCGAGCGGTCGTTGCGGGCGTCGACCATCGCCACGACGGTGGGGACGCCCGCGGCCCGTACCCGCTCCAGCGCCGCGTGCGCGGCGGCCGTCACATACCCCTTGCCCCAGTGGGCGCGGCCGAGACGCCAGCCGATCTCGATCTCGCCGACCGGGCCGAACGACGTGTGGGGCCAGGGCTGCGCGCCGGTGAAGCCGATGACCTCGCCGCGGTCGTCGAGCATCGTCCAGAAGCAGAAGCCGAGTTCGGCGGCGTGCGCCCGCTGGCGGGCTGTCAACTCCTCGTACTCCGCGAGCGGCGCGGGGCCGCCGTGGAACTCCATGACGTCGGGATCGTCGAACACCCGGTGCCATTCGCGGGCGTCCTGTTCGGTCGGCACACGCAGCCGCACGACGGGGACCGGTCGGGTGATGTCGTTCATCGGGGCAGCCCTTCAACTCGTCGATCAACAGGCACCCATAGACTGCACCTGTCCCGTGCCGAACATGTCCACAGCCGTCGGTACGCCATGAGGGGACCCGCCCGCCGGGCCCCACGAGTCTTCGGGAGATCCCGCTGTGACCGAGCCCCTCTCCGAACACACCGCAGATGTGATCGTCGTCGGGGCCGGCCCGGCCGGCTCCACCACGGCGTACCACCTCGCCAGGTCGGGCCTGGACGTCCTGCTGCTGGAGAAAACGGCCTTCCCGCGCGAGAAGGTCTGCGGCGACGGCCTGACCCCGCGCGCCACCAAGCAGCTCGTGGGGATGGGCATCGACATCTCCGAGGAGGCCGGCTGGCTCCGCAACAAGGGGCTGCGCATCATCGGCGGCGGCGTTCGGCTCCAGCTCGACTGGCCCGACCTGGCCAGCTATCCGGACTACGGCCTCGTGCGCAAGCGTGACGACTTCGACGAGCAACTGGCCCGGCAGGCGCAGAAGGCCGGGGCGCGGCTGCACGAGCGCTGCAACGTCGGCGCCCCGATCATCGATCCGCGCACCGGCCGGATCACGGGTGTCAACGCGAAGCTGGGCGAGGAGAAGACGCCCGTCACCTTCCACGCCCCGCTCGTCGTCGCGGCCGACGGCAACTCCACGCGGCTGTCGCTGGCGATGGGGCTGCACCGGCGCGACGACCGGCCGATGGGCGTCGCCGTCCGTACGTACTTCACCTCGCCCCGGCACGACGACGACTATCTGGAGTCGTGGCTGGAGCTGTGGGACCGGCGCGGGCCGCAGGACCGGCTGCTGCCCGGTTACGGCTGGATCTTCGGTATGGGAGACGGCACGTCCAACGTCGGTCTGGGCATCCTCAATTCGTCGTCCGCCTTCAAGGAGCTGGACTGGCGCGAGGTGCTCAAGGCGTGGTGCGCGTCGATGCCGGCCGACTGGGGTTACACGCCCGACAACATGACGATGCCGATCCGCGGTGCCGCGCTGCCGATGGCCTTCAACCGGCAGCCGCACTACACCAAGGGCCTGCTGCTGGTCGGTGACGCGGGCGGGCTGGTCAACCCGTTCAACGGCGAGGGCATCGCGTACGCCATGGAGTCCGGCCAGATCGCGGCGGACGTCATCGTGCAGGCGCAGGCCCGCCAGACGCCGGGGCAGCGCGAGTCGGCCCTCCAGCGCTATCCGCAGGTGCTCAAGGACACCTACGGCGGCTACTACACGCTGGGCCGCGCCTTCGTGAAGCTGATCGGCAACCCGCAGGTCATGAAGATCGCGACGCAGCGGGGGCTCACGCATCCGCTGCTGATGAAATTCGCGCTGAAGATGCTGGCGAATCTGACCGACCCGTCGGGCGGCGACGCGATGGACCGCATCATCAACGGTCTGAGCAAGGTCGCGCCCAAGGCGTAGCCGGCCGCCCCGAATCTCAGTCCTCGGCGCCGCTGACCTGGAATCCCTCGTCGGCGAGCGCCCCGAGGCTCTTGCCGCCGCCGCCCTCGGCCCAGCTCCGCAGGGCGGCGGCGTCGGCGAACCTGCCGACGTTCGTGTCGAGCGGGCTGTCCGTGTACTGGTGGAACTTCCAGGCGGCCTTGATCCGGGGCTTGCCCGCCGTCACGTAGTCCGCGATCCACAGGGCGTCGCCGGCCTCGCTCGTGGTGTCGCGGTTGAGCCAGAAGTCCCGGTTGCAGTAAAGCCCGACGCGGTGGTCCGCGCCGCGCAGCCGCTGTACCTCGGCGAGGAAGTCGTCCTTCGCCGCGCACGAGACGTCCGCGTCCTCCCAGTCGGCGAACAGCGGGTCGCCCGCGCGCTCGGCGGCCTTCTCCACGAAGTACTTCGCCTGGTCCTTCACGCTGCCCGGCCGCAGGAAGTGGTAGAAGCCGACCACCAGTCCGGCGTCCCGCGCGTGCGAAGCCTGCGCGTGCATACGGGGGTTGAGGTACGAGGTGCCCTCGGTGGCTTTGACGATGGCGAAGTCGAGGTCCTTCGTGGAGAACGACGAGCTCTGGTACGACGATACGTCGACGCCCTTGACGGTCATCGGTGGTGCCTCCTGCGTGGTGCGTGTGGGGGGAGAGGTTCCCTTCCCTTCGGATGCCCTCGATGGCACCCGGTCACTCTCGAACGGCCCCGCCCGGCAGGCTCGTTGGGCGTGCGCCGGGGCACGGCGAAGGGCCGCCGCTCCCCGGGCTGGGGGAGCGGCGGCCCTCGGGTCGTGCCGGTGGGCCGTCGGTCAGAGGAGACGGACGGCGCCGCTCGGCGGGTCCCAGTCCAGCGTCTTCTCGACCACTCCGGTACCGGAGTTCTGCGCGCCGATGAACTTGCCGCCGCCGGAGTAGATCCCCACGTGGTACGCGCTGCCCGCGCCGCCCCAGTAGAGGATGTCGCCGGGCTGGAGGTTGTCCAGGGAGACCTGGGTGCCGGACGTGGACTGCGGCTGCGAGGTGCGCGGCAGGTCGACGCCGATCTGGCGGTAGGCGGCCTGGACGAGGCTGGAGCAGTCCCACGAGTCGGGACCGGTGGAGCCGAGGACGTACGCGTCGCCGACCTGGGCGCGTGCGAAGGCCAGGACGGCGGCGGCCGAGCCGGTTGCCTGGGTGCTGCTGTCCGAGGACGAGGCGGCGGAGCCGGAGGCGGAGAGCGTGGTGCGCTCGGTGGAGCGCGAGGCGCGCTCCTGGGCGGCCTCGGCGCGTGCGGCCTTCTCGGCCTTGGCCTTCGCCTCGGCCTCGCGGTCGGCCTCGGCCTTGGCCTTCTTGGCGACCTTCGCTGCCTTGGTCGCGGAGGCGTCTTCCTGCGCCCGGAGTTCGAGGTGGACGGCGACCTGCTGGGTGGCGTCCGCGGACTGCGCGAAGCCGCCGGCGAGACCGGAGGTGAGCGTGGGCATCTCGATGGTCTCGGTCACCGGCTCGGCGTTGGCCGGAGCGGCGGCACCGGCCAGCGCGATGGTGCTGAGGACGCCACCGGCAACTCCGGAACGGATCGCCGTTTTCGACGCGCCGCGGCGGGGCTTCCGGTGGCTGGGTATGTGAGCGGTGTGGGACATGAGGACAATCGCTATCAGGGCTTTCGGGTTCCCTTCAAGAAACGTGTGTTGCGCCACAGTTACGTTCGGAATAGATCAATCCGCTTGCTAGTGGCCTTTATTGACGCCGTAACGGGCATAACGGTCAACCGTGATCATGGCCGTGATCATGGGCTTTCGGTGAATCGCCCTAATTGCCCGTCGCCTACCACCCGTCCGCCCTCATGGCCAAGCCCCGCATTTGGGAAGGTTGAGTGGAGTGGCGCAGGTCACGGAATGGTGAACGCCCGGAGTCCCGGACGCTCGTGAACGCGTGCACGATGACCACTTCCGGCCATCTCCGCCGACGGCCGTCCATCTCCGTCCACCTCCGCCCCCCGGCCTCCCCCGGGCGGGTGGGGTGCGCGCCTATCACCCTGCGCGCGTCCAGCTCCAATTTGCCGCCCTCCGTGTTGCCTTGGTAGGGCCGCGCGCCTCCGACCAGCGGTGACTCTCCGCATTGTTACCTCAAGTGACCGCGCGTGCGCTTCCTGTGCGAAGATCCACCGGCTCTCCGACGCGTGATCGATCGTCGGGTGGTGGAGATCACAAACTCCTTGTCGCACCCCGTGTCGCACGTCACAGACCGGGAGGCATAGGATGCGGGGCAGTCCGGCTTGTGAACTGCCTCACATACGCGTGATCTTCGTGGGACGGCGGCGACAGAAGCTCGGTTGAGGACCAACGGTCAGGGACGACTGGAAGGAGCGAGGAGCGTGAATGCCTACGCGCCAATCCTCGTGCTCGGCGCTCTCGGTGCCGCGTTTGCGATCTTCTCCGTGGTGGCGGCCACGCTTATCGGCCCGAAAAGGTACAACCGGGCAAAACTCGAAGCGTACGAGTGCGGCATCGAGCCCACTCCCACGCCGGCCGGAGGTGGCCGCTTTCCCATCAAGTACTACCTGACGGCGATGCTCTTCATCATTTTCGACATCGAGATCGTCTTCCTTTACCCCTGGGCCGTCACCTTCGACGCGCTGGGGCTTTTCGGGCTCGTTGAGATGCTGCTCTTCGTGCTCACCGTCTTCGTCGCCTACGCGTATGTGTGGCGGCGCGGCGGTCTGGAATGGGACTAAAGGCGCGGAGGGGCGACCAATGGGACTCGAAGAGAAGCTGCCGAGCGGTTTTCTGCTGACCACCGTCGAACAGGCCGCGGGCTGGGTGCGGAAGTCGTCCGTCTTCCCGGCGACCTTCGGCCTCGCCTGCTGCGCCATCGAGATGATGACGACGGGCGCCGGCCGGTACGACCTGGCCCGGTTCGGCATGGAGGTCTTCCGCGGTTCACCGCGCCAGGCCGACCTGATGATCGTGGCAGGACGGGTGAGCCAGAAGATGGCGCCCGTCCTGAGGCAGGTCTACGACCAGATGCCGAATCCCAAGTGGGTCATCTCCATGGGGGTTTGCGCGTCGTCCGGCGGGATGTTCAACAACTACGCGATTGTCCAGGGCGTCGACCACGTCGTCCCTGTCGACATCTACCTGCCGGGCTGCCCGCCGCGTCCGGAGATGCTGATGGACGCCATCCTCAAGCTCCACGAGAAGATCCAGGGCTCCAAGCTCGGGGTCAACGCGGAGGAGGCCGCCCGCGAGGCGGAGGAGGCGGCGCTCAAGGCGCTGCCGACGATCGAGATGAAGGGGCTGCTCAGGTGAGCGACGCACGCGAGGCCGCCGGGCAGCACGCGAAGAAGAAAGCCGCGCCTCTGCGCCGAGCGGGCGGCAGTGACATCAGCCGCGTCCGCGGCGGGGCGAAGAAAGGGGCGCGTCGGTGAGTGACGAGCAGCGATCCGGGGGTTCTCCGGAAGACGAGCCGACCGGCGCGAGCATTCCGTCCGCGCGTGGTCGGTCCGCCGAGGTCATCGGCGTGCGCAAGGGCATGTTCGGCGCCAACAACGGCGGTGACACCAGCGGTTACGGCGGCCTCGTCAGGACCGTCAGCCTGCCGGGTGCCTCCAGCCGCCCGTACGGCGGCCGCGACGGTGTCTTCGACGAGATCGCCGACGAACTCGAAGGCGCGCTGGAGGAGCAGGGACTGCTCCCGGCGAACGCCATCGAGAAGACGGTCGTCGACAGGGGCGAGATCACCTTCCACATCGCCCGCGAGCACCTGGTCCAGGTGGCCAGGACCCTGCGCGACGACCCGGCGCTCCGCTTCGAGCTCTGTACGGGTGTCTCCGGCGTCCACTTCCTGGGCGACAAGGGCCGCGAGCTGCACGCCGTCTACCACCTGCGCTCACTGACGCACGGACGGCTGATCCGCCTGGAGGTGTCCGCCCCGGACAGCGACCCCCATGTGCCGTCCCTGGTCGAGGTCTATCCGACCAACGACTGGCACGAGCGTGAGACGTACGACTTCTTCGGCCTGATCTTCGACGGCCACCCCGCCCTCACCCGGATCATGATGCCGGACGACTGGCAGGGCTTCCCGCAGCGCAAGGACTATCCCCTCGGCGGCATCGCCGTCGAGTACAAGGGCGCCCAGATCCCGGCTCCGGACCAGCGGAGGTCGTACTCATGACCACCCCACACGCAACTCCTCGTGCCACCACCGAGGGCACCGTCTACACCGTCACCGGTGGTGACTGGGACGAGGTCGTGGAGACCGCGGCCAAGTCGGACGACGAGCGCATCATCGTCAACATGGGTCCCCAGCACCCGTCGACGCACGGTGTGCTCCGGCTGATCCTGGAGATCGAGGGCGAGACCGTCACCGAGGCCCGCTGCGGCATCGGCTATCTGCACACCGGTATCGAGAAGAACCTCGAATTCCGCAACTGGACGCAGGGCACCACCTTCGTCACGCGCATGGACTACCTGACGTCGTTCTTCAACGAGACGGCGTACTGCCGGGCCGTGGAGTCGCTGCTGGGCATCGAGGACGACATCCCGGACCGGGCCAACATCATCCGCGTCCTGCTGATGGAGCTGAACCGGCTCTCCTCGCACCTGGTGTGCCTGGCCACCGGCGGTATGGAGCTCGGCGCGACCACGATCATGATCTACGGATTCCGCGATCGTGAACTGATTCTCGATGCCTACGAGCTGATCACCGGCCTGCGGATGAACCACGCGTACATCCGGCCCGGCGGCCTCGCCCAGGACCTTCCCCCGGGCGCCGTCGACCACCTGCGCGAGCTGCTGAAGACCCTGCGCAAGAACCTGCCGGAGTACGACAAGCTCGCCACCGGCAACCCGATCTTCAAGGCCCGTATGCAGGACGTCGGCTATCTCGACCTGGCCGGCTGCATGGCGCTCGGCGCCACGGGACCGATCCTGCGCTCGGCCGGGCTGCCGCACGACCTGCGCAAGACCGACCCGTACTGCGGCTACGAGACGTACGACTTCGACATCCCGACCGCCGAGACCTGCGACGCCTACGGCCGCTTCCTCATCCGGCTGGAAGAGATGCGCCAGTCGCTGCGGATCGTCGAACAGTGCCTGGACCGCCTGGAGCCGGGCCCGGTCATGGTCGGCGACAAGAAGATCGCCTGGCCCGCGCAGCTCGCGCTCGGCCCGGACGGACTCGGCAACTCGCTCGACCACATCAAGAACATCATGGGCACCTCCATGGAGGCTCTGATCCATCACTTCAAGCTGGTGACGGAGGGCTTCCGGGTACCGCCCGGCCAGGCGTACGCCGCCGTCGAGTCGCCCAAGGGCGAACTCGGCGTGCACGTCGTCTCCGACGGCGGCACCCGCCCCTACCGGGTCCACTTCCGCGACCCGTCCTTCACCAATCTCCAGTCCATGGCGGCCATGTGTGAGGGCGGCCAGGTCGCCGACGTCATCGTCGCCGTCGCGTCCATCGACCCCGTGATGGGAGGCGTCGACCGGTGACCACCACACCGAGTTCCGAGGTCAGCCTCGGAATGCCCCAGCTCCCCGCCCCCGACTACCCGGCCGATGTGCGCGCCCGGCTGGAGACGGACGCCAAGGAGGTGATCGCCCGCTACCCCGACAGCCGCTCGGCCCTGCTGCCGCTGCTGCACCTCACCCAGTCCGAGGACGGGTACGTCACCCGCACCGGCGTCCGGTTCTGCGCCGAGATGCTCGGGCTGACCACCGCCGAGGTGACCGCGGTCTCCACCTTCTACTCGATGTACCGGCGCAAGCCGTCCGGCGACTACCAGGTCGGCGTCTGCACCAACACGCTGTGCGCGGTGATGGGCGGCGACGCCATCTTCGACGAGCTGAAGCAGCACCTGGGCGTCGGCAACAACGAGACCACCGAGGACGGCAAGGTCACGCTGGAGCACATCGAGTGCAACGCGGCCTGCGACTTCGCGCCCGTGGTGATGGTCAACTGGGAGTTCTTCGACAACCAGACCGTCGAGTCGGCGAAGCAGCTCGTGGACGACCTCATGGCCGGAGAGCAGGTCTCCCCGACGCGCGGCGCGCCCCTGTGCACGTACAAGGAGACCGCGCGGATCCTCGCGGGCTTCCCCGACGAGCGCCCCGGCGCCGTCGACGCCACCGGCGGCGCGGGACCCGCCTCGCTGATCGGTCTGAAGCTCGCCAAGGGCGAGGCGCCCCCGGCCCGTACGCCGCGCCCGCGCGACGGAGCGGCGCCGACGGACACGGCCCAGCCCGGTTCCGAGCACCTCAGTTCGCACGACGCGCCGCAGAAGACCGCGCAGTCGGACCCCGCGAACCCCACAGGCCCGGTGGACGAGGAGGGGAAGTGATGACCACAGCACCCGAGATGAGCGACACCGCCCCGGAGAAGCTTCTCTCTCCGGTCCTGTCCGCGTTCTGGGACCAGCCCGACGCGTGGACGCTGGAGACCTACCGGCAACACGAGGGGTACGAGGGCCTGCGCAAGGCGCTCGCCATGACGCCCGACGACCTCATCGCGTACGTGAAGGACTCCGGTCTGCGCGGCAGGGGCGGCGCGGGCTTCCCCACCGGCATGAAGTGGCAGTTCATTCCGCAGGGCGACGGCAAACCGCACTATCTCGTCGTCAACGCCGACGAGTCGGAGCCCGGCACCTGCAAGGACATCCCCCTTCTCTTCGCCAACCCGCACTCCCTCATCGAGGGAATGATCATCGCCTGCTACGCGATCCGCTCGCAGCACGCCTTCATCTATCTGCGCGGCGAGGTCGTGCCCGTGCTGCGCAGGCTGCACGAGGCGGTACGTGAGGCCTACGAGGCGGGCTACCTCGGCAAGGACATCCTCGGCAGCGGGATCGACCTCGACATCACCGTGCACGCCGGCGCCGGCGCGTACATCTGCGGTGAGGAGACCGCGCTGCTGGACTCGCTGGAGGGACGGCGCGGACAGCCCCGCCTCCGCCCGCCGTTCCCGGCGGTCGCGGGTCTCTACGCGTGCCCCACTGTGGTGAACAACGTCGAATCCATCGCCTCGGTTCCCGCGATCCTCAACCGCGGCAAGGACTGGTTCAAGTCGATGGGCAGTGAGAAGTCCGCGGGCTTCACGCTCTACTCGCTCAGCGGCCACGTCGCCGCCCCGGGCCAGTACGAGGCGCCGCTCGGCATCACCCTGCGCCAGCTGCTCGACATGGGCGGCGGCATGCGGCCCGGCCACCGGCTCAAGTTCTGGACGCCGGGCGGCTCGTCGACCCCGATGTTCACCGACGAACACCTGGACGTCCCCCTCGACTACGAGGGCGTCGGCGCCGCCGGCTCCATGCTCGGCACCAAGGCGCTCCAGTGCTTCGACGAGACCACCTGTGTGGTGCGGGCCGTCACCCGCTGGACCGAGTTCTACGCCCACGAGTCCTGCGGCAAGTGCACCCCGTGCCGTGAAGGCACCTACTGGCTGGTGCAGTTGCTGCGTGCCATTGAGGACGGGGCCGGCACCCTTGCGGACCTCGACAAGCTCAACGACATCGCCGACAACATCAACGGCAAGTCGTTCTGCGCCCTCGGCGACGGCGCCGCCGCGCCGATCTTCTCCTCGCTCAAGTACTTCCGCGAGGAGTACGAGCAGCACATCACCGGCAAGGGCTGCCCCTTCGACCCGGCGAAGTCCACCCTGTGGGCCGACCGAAACGCGCACCTGGAGGTGAACGCATGACAGTCACCACCTCTGCCCCCTCCGGCGGCGGCGAGGCGGCGGTCCCGCCCGAAGATCTCGTCTCGCTGACGATCGACGGCATCGAGATCTCGGTCCCCAAGGGGACCCTGGTGATCCGCGCCGCCGAACTCCTCGGCATCGAGATCCCCCGCTTCTGCGACCACCCGCTCCTCGACCCGGCCGGCGCCTGCCGGCAGTGCATCGTCGAGGTCGAGGGCCAGCGCAAGCCGATGGCCTCCTGCACCATCACCTGCACCGACGGCATGGTCGTCAAGTCGCAGATCACCTCGCCGGTCGCCGAGAAGGCCCAGCGCGGTGTGATGGAGCTGCTGCTCATCAACCACCCGCTGGACTGCCCGGTCTGCGACAAGGGCGGCGAGTGCCCGCTGCAGAACCAGGCCATGAGCGCAGGCCAGTCCGACACCCGGTTCGAGGGCAAGAAGCGGACCTTCGAGAAGCCCGTACCGATCTCCACCCAGGTGCTCCTCGACCGCGAGCGGTGCGTGCTCTGCGCGCGCTGCACCCGCTTCTCCAACCAGGTCGCCGGCGACCCGGTGATCGAGTTCCTGGAGCGCGGCGCGCTCCAGCAGGTCGGCATCGGCGTGGGCGACCCCTTCGAGTCGTACTTCTCCGGCAACACCATCCAGATCTGCCCGGTCGGCGCGCTGACCTCGGCGGCGTACCGCTTCCGCTCCCGCCCGTTCGACCTGGTCTCCTCGCCGGGCGTGTGCGAGCACTGCGCGGGCGGCTGCGCCACCCGCACCGACCACCGGCGCGGGAAGGTCATGCGGCGCATGGCCGCCGACGACCCCGAGGTCAACGAGGAGTGGATCTGCGACAAGGGCCGGTTCGGCTTCCGCTACGCGCAGCGGCCCGACCGGCTCACCACCCCGCTCGTACGGGGCGAGGACGGCGAGCTGGCACCGGCGAGCTGGCCGGAGGCGCTTGAGGCCGCCGCGAACGGTCTCGCCGCCGCGCGCGGCCGGGCCGCCGTCCTGACCGGCGGCCGGCTGACCGTCGAGGACTCCTACGCGTACGCCAAGTTCGCCCGCGTCGCGCTGGAGACCAACGACATCGACTTCCGCGCGCGCGTGCACAGCGCCGAGGAGGCCGAGTTCCTCGCCGCCCATGTCGCCGGCCACGGCCTCGACCTGGACGGCAAGGGGATCACCAACACGACGCTGGAGGGGGCCCCGGCCGTCCTGCTCGTCGGGTTCGAGTCCGAGGAGGAGGCGCCCGGCGTCTTCCTGAGGATGCGCAAGGCACACCGCAAGCACGGCCAGCGCAGCTTCTCCCTCGCCACGCACGCCACCCCCGGTCTCAGGAAGGCGGGCGGCACCCTGCTGCCGGCCGCGCCCGGCACCGAGACCGAGTGGCTCGACGCGCTCGCCTCGCAGACCGGCCTCGAAGGCGCGGGCACCCGCGCCGCCGACGCCCTGCGCGAGAGCGGCGCGGTGATCGTCGTCGGCGAACGGCTCGCGGCCGTCCCCGGCGGGCTCACCGCGGCCGCCAGGGCCGCCACCGCGACCGGCGCCCGGCTCGTCTGGGTCCCGCGCAGGGCCGGTGAGCGCGGCGCCGTCGAGGCCGGCGCGCTGCCGACGCTGCTGCCCGGCGGCCGTCCCGCCACGGACCCGCGGGCCCGTGAGGAGACCGCCGAGGTCTGGCGCGTACGCGATCTGCCGCACCGCCACGGCCGGGACACCGGCCAGATCGTCGAGGCCGCCGCGACCGGCGAACTCGGCGCGCTGGTCGTCGCGGGCGTGGAGGTCGCCGACCTGCCGGACCCGGCACGCGCGCGTGAGGCGCTCGCCGCGGCCGGCTTCGTCGTGTCGCTGGAGCTGCGCCCCAGCGAGGTCACCGACCACGCCGACGTCGTCTTCCCGGTCGCCGCCGTCGCCGAGAAGGCCGGCACCTTCCTCAACTGGGAAGGCAGGGCGCGGCTGTTCGAGGCGGCGCTCAAGCCCGAGCAGATGACGCGCAGGCTGGCCACGGACGACGCGCGGGTGCTGCACATGCTCGCCGACGCCATGGACATCCCCTTCGCGCTGCCGAGCCTGAAGGCCGTACGTACGGAGATGGAGCGGCTCGGCACCTGGGACGGCCCGCGCGCCGAACCGCCCGTCGAGTCCTCCCGTCCGCTGCCCCGTCCGGGCGCGGGCGAGGCACTGCTCGCCGGTCACCGGCTGCTGCTCGACCAGGGCCGGCTCCAGGACGGCGACGAGGCCCTGGCGGGCACCCGCCACGCGGCCGTCGCCCGGCTCTCCGCCACCACGGCGGCCGAGACGGGCGTCAAGGACGGCGACGTCCTCGCCGTCACCGGCCCCGCGGGCACCGTCGAACTGCCGCTCAGCGTCACCGAGATGCCCGACAAGGTCGTCTGGCTGCCGCTGAACTCGACGGGCGGCGGTGTCCTCGCCGATACCGGCTCCCGCCCCGGCACGCTTGTCCGGATCGGCCCCGCCGAGGCACAGGCCCCGGCCGGAGCCCCGGAGTCCGACGCACCGGAGGTGCGCGCATGACCGCCCTGGCCCAACTCGGCGCGGCCCCCGCGCAGAGCGTCCTCGCCGCCGAGGACCTCTCGATGTTCGGCACCGACCCCTGGTGGCTGGTGGCCCTCAAGGCCGTCTTCTGCTTCGCGTTCCTGATGGTGACCGTGCTGGTCGCCATCGTCTGGGAACGCAAGGTCGTCGCCTGGATGCAGCTGCGCGTCGGGCCCAACCGGCACGGCCCCTGGGGCATGCTCCAGTCGCTCGCCGACGGCATCAAGCTGATGCTGAAGGAAGACGTCGTCGTCAAGCGGGCCGACAAGGTCGTCTACGTCCTGGCGCCGATCATCGCGGCGGTGCCCGCCTTCATGGCGATCGCCGTGATCCCCTTCGGTCCGGCGGGCAACGAGGTCTCGATCTTCGGCCACCGCACGACGATGCAGCTGACCGACCTGCCGATCGCGATGCTCTACATCCTCGCGGTCGCCTCGGTCGGCATCTACGGCATCGTCCTCGCCGGCTGGTCGTCCGGATCGACGTACCCGCTGCTCGGCGGTCTTCGCTCGTGCGCGCAGATGATCTCGTACGAGATCGCCATGGGCGCGGCCTTCGCCTCGGTGTTCCTCTACTCCGGGACGATGTCGACCTCGGCGATCGTCGAGGCGCAGGCCGACCGGTGGTACATCATCCTGCTGCCGGTCTCCTTCATCATCTACATCGTCACGATGGTCGGCGAGACCAACCGCGCGCCGTTCGACATGCCCGAGTCCGAGGGCGACCTGGTGGGCGGCTTCAACACCGAGTACTCGTCGATCAAGTTCGCGCTGTTCATGCTGGCCGAGTACGTCAACATGGTCACCGTCTCCGCCGTCTCCGCCACGCTCTTCCTGGGCGGCTGGCGGGCCCCGTACCCCATCTCCACGTTCTGGGAGGGTGCGAACCACGGCTGGTGGCCGATGCTCTGGTTCATCATCAAGGTCCAACTGCTGCTGTTCTTCTTCATCTGGCTGCGCGGCACGCTGCCGCGCGTGCGCTACGACCAGCTGATGAAGCTCGGCTGGAAGGTCCTGATCCCGGTCTCGGTCGTGTGGCTGATGCTGGTGGCGACGGTGCGTGCCCTGCGGAACGAGAACTACGACTTCCAGGACATCGTGCTCTACGTCGCCTCGGCCGTCATCGCGATCCTGCTGCTCTCCTTCGTCGCCGACATCTTCCGCGACAAGAAGGAGAAGGCCGCGGCCGCGGCCGAACCACCACCGCCCCCGTTCGATCCGATGGCCGGTGGATTCCCGGTGCCTCCGCTGCCGGGGCAGACCCTGCCGCCCGTACCGCGCCGACGCTCACGCGGTGAGCGCGAACTGGTTGTCAGTGGCGGAGTCAATACTGAGAGTGACGCGAGTGACGGAAAGGAGGCTGACGGTGCCTGACAACGCTTCCAAAGGTTCGAAGGGGGACGACCCCGGCGCGCGCCGGCTGAATCCGGTCGCCGGCTTCGGCGTGACCTTCAAGGCCATGTTCAAGAAGCGGCTGACCGAGCAGTATCCGGAGACGGAGAAGGTGACGGCGCCGCGCTTCCACGGCCGCCATCAGCTGAACCGTCATCCGGACGGCCTGGAGAAGTGCATCGGCTGCGAGCTGTGCGCCTGGGCCTGCCCGGCGGACGCGATCTATGTGGAAGGCGCGGACAACACCGAGGAGGAGCGCTACTCCCCGGGTGAGCGTTACGGCCGCGTCTACCAGATCAACTACGCCCGCTGCATTCTCTGCGGACTGTGCATCGAGGCGTGCCCCACCCGCGCGCTCACGATGACCAACGAGTTCGAGCTGGCCGACAGTTCGCGCGAGAGCCTCATCTACACCAAGGAGCAGCTCCTCGCCGGCCTGGAGGAGGGCATGGTCGAATCACCGCATTCGATCTTCCCCGGCACGGACGAACAGGACTACTACCGGGGCCTGGTGACCGAGGCCGCTCCCGGCACGGTCAAGCAGGTCGCCTTCACCAAGGGCGAGCGCCCGCAGGAAGGCGCCTCCGACTTCGGCGAGGACGAACCGGCTTCGAAGAAGGTGATCGGCGGATGAACACGCTCGCCGCTTCCCTCACCTCGACCGGCGAAGCCGTCCAGTTCTGGATCCTCGGCACCGTCGCCGTGATCGGCGCGCTCTGCACCATCCTGATGAGGCGGGCCGTGCACAGCGCGCTCTGTCTCGCCGGGACCATGATCATCCTGGCGGTCTTCTACCTGGCCAACGGGGCGTACTTCCTCGGCATCGTCCAGATCGTCGTCTACACCGGCGCGATCATGATGCTGTTCCTCTTCGTGGTCATGCTCGTCGGTGTCACCGCCGCCGACTCCCTCACGGAGACGATCAAGGGCCAGCGCTGGTGGGCCGCCCTCTGCGGGCTCGGCTTCGGCGTCCTGCTGGTCGCCGGCATCGGCAACGCGTCGCTGACGGCCTCCAAAGGACTCGGCGTCGCCAACGCCGGGGGCAACGTCGAGGGCCTCGCCGCCCTGATCTTCACCAAGTACGTGTTCGCCTTCGAGATCACCGGTGCCCTGCTGATCACGGCGTCCGTCGGCGCGATGGTGCTCACGCACCGCGAGCGCACCGAACGGGCCCTGACCCAGCGTGAGATGTCCGAGCAGCGGATCCGGAGCAATCACCTGCCGCCGCTGCCCGCACCGGGCGTCTACGCCAGGCACAACGCGGTGGACATCGCCGGACTGCTGCCCGACGGCAGCACGTCCGAGCTGACGGTCAGCAAGACGCTCAAGGACCGCGGCCAGATCCGGGACGTGTCCGGTGAGGCCATCGCCGATCTCAGGGCGCTGGAACAGCGTTCGACGGAGCGCCTCGGCCGCGAGGAGCTGCGGGACCGCGAGGACCGCGAGGAGGGCGTCACCAAATGAATACGGTCAACTACCTCTATCTCGCCGCCCTGCTGTTCACCATCGGTGCGGTCGGAGTGCTGATCCGGCGCAATGCGATCGTCGTCTTCATGTGCGTCGAGCTGATGCTCAACGCCTGCAACCTCGCATTCGTCGCCTTCTCCCGGATGCACGGCAATCTGGACGGCCAGATCATCGCCTTCTTCACGATGGTCGTCGCCGCCGCGGAAGTCGTCGTCGGGCTCGCGATCATCGTGTCGCTGTTCCGTTCGCGCCACTCGGCCTCGGTCGACGACGCCAGCCTGATGAAGCTCTGAGGGGTCGCTGAATCGTGGAGAATCTGATTGCGCTGCTCATCGCGGCGCCTCTGCTCGGAGCAGGTCTTCTGCTGTGCGGCGGGCGACGGCTCGACCGGGTGGGACATGTCCTCGGCACGCTGCTGTCGGCCGCCTCCTTCGTGATCGCCGTGGTGCTCTTCGCCGACATGCTGGGCAGGAGCGGCGAGGAACGCGCCCTGCACCAGCACCTGTTCAGCTGGGTGCCCGTCGAGAGCTTCCAGGCGGACATCGCGTTCCAGCTCGACCAGTTGTCGATGACGTTCGTCCTGCTGATCACCGGCGTCGGCACCCTGATCCACATCTACTCCATCGGGTACATGGAGCACGACGAGCGGCGCCGCCGCTTCTTCGGCTATCTGAACCTGTTCCTCGCCGCGATGCTGCTGCTCGTCCTCGCGGACAACTACCTCCTGCTGTACTTCGGCTGGGAGGGCGTCGGTCTCGCGTCGTACCTGCTCATCGGTTTCTGGCAGCACAAGCCCAGCGCGGCGACGGCGGCCAAGAAGGCGTTCCTCGTCAACCGCGTCGGCGACATGGGCCTGTCGATCGCGATCATGCTGATGTTCACCACCTTCGGCACGTTCGCCTTCGGACCGGTCCTGGAGTCCACCGGTGAGGCGAGCGGCGGCACGCTGACGGGTATCGGCCTGATGCTTCTGCTGGCCGCCTGCGGCAAGTCGGCGCAGGTGCCGCTCCAGTCCTGGCTCGGCGACGCGATGGAGGGCCCGACCCCGGTCTCGGCCCTCATCCACGCGGCGACGATGGTGACCGCGGGCGTGTACCTGATCACCCGGTCCGGCGCGATCTTCAACGCCTCGCCGGACGCCCAGCTGGTGGTCGTGATCGTCGGAGCGGTCACGCTCCTGTTCGGTGCGATCGTCGGTTGCGCGAAGGACGACATCAAGAAGGCCCTCGCGGGCTCGACGATGTCCCAGATCGGCTACATGATCCTGGCCGCGGGCCTCGGCCCCATCGGCTACGTCTTCGCGATCATGCACCTGGTGACGCACGGCTTCTTCAAGGCGGGGCTGTTCCTCGGCGCCGGCTCGGTCATGCACGGCATGAACGACGAAGTGGACATGCGGAAGTACGGGGGCCTGCGCAAGTACATGCCGGTCACCTTCGTCACCTTCGGTCTCGGCTATCTCGCGATCATCGGCTTCCCCGGTCTCTCCGGCTTCTGGTCGAAGGACAAGATCATCGAGGCGGCGTTCGCCAAGGGAGGCACCGAGGGCTGGATCCTCGGCGCCGTCACCCTGCTGGGCGCGGCCCTCACGGCGTACTACATGACGCGCGTGATGCTGATGACCTTCTTCGGCGAGAAGCGCTGGCAGCCCGACGCGGAGGGCAACGAGCCGCACCCGCACGAGTCGCCCAAGTCGATGACGATCCCGATGATCGTCCTCGCCTTCGGCTCGGTCTTCGCGGGCGGTCTCTTCTCGCTCAACGAGTCGTTCGTGAAGTGGCTGGAGCCGGTCACCCAGTTCGAGCACGGCCACCCGCCGATCAGTGCGGCGGCCGTCACCGCCTCCACGGTCGTGGTGCTGCTCATCGGTGTCGGCGTCGCGTATCTCCAGTACGGCCGCAAGCCGGTGCCCGTCACCGCGCCGCGCGGCTCGCTGCTCACCCGCGCCGCCCGCCGCGATCTCCTCCAGGACGACTTCAACCACGTGGTCCTGGTACGCGGCGGCGAGCACCTCACCCGCTCGCTCGTGTACGTCGACCACACCCTGGTCGACGGTGTCGTCAACGGCACGGCGGCGTCGTTCGGCGGGCTCTCCGGCCGGCTGCGCAAGCTGCAGAACGGCTACGCCCGCTCCTACGCGGTCTCGATGTTCGGAGGTACGGCAGTGCTCATCGCCGCGACCCTGTTGATGAGGGCGGTGTAATCAGATGTCGTTCCCCCTTCTGACGGCGACGGCGGCCGTCCCGGCGATCGGCGCGATCGTCACGGCGGCCGTCCCGGCCGCAAGGCGCACCGCGGCCAAGTGGGTCGCGCTGACCTTCTCGCTCGCCACGCTCGTGCTGGCGGTGATCGCGCTGGTCCGTTTCGAGCCCGGCGGCGACCGCTACCAGCTCACCGAGTCCCATGCCTGGATCGCCGACTTCGGGGTCAGGTACGAACTGGGCGTCGACGGCATCGGTGTGTCGCTCCTGGCGCTCACCGCCCTGCTGATCCCCTTCGTCATCCTCGCGGGCTGGCACGACGCGGACCCGCCGGTGTCCGACGGCGGCTCCGCCGGGGGCAAGAACTCCCGCTGGCGGCCGACGCAGGGCTTCTTCGCCCTGATCCTGATGGTCGAGGCGATGGTGATCCTCTCCTTCGAGGCCACCGACGTCTTCCTCTTCTACATCCTGTTCGAAGCCATGCTCATCCCGGTGTACTTCCTCATCGGCGGCTTCGGGGACCGGGCCCACGCGGGCGGCGACGAGGCCGGAGCCACCCAGCGGTCGTACGCGGCCGTGAAGTTCCTCCTCTACAACCTGGCCGGCGGCCTGATCATGCTCGCCGCCGTCATCGGTCTGTTCGTCTCGGCGGGGACCTTCTCGCTGACGGAGATCGCCGAGGCCAGGGCCAACGGCACGCTGGACATGTCGACGGGCATGGAGAGGTGGCTCTTCCTGGGCTTCTTCTTCGCCTTCGCCGTCAAGGCGCCGCTGTGGCCGGTGCACACCTGGCTGCCGAACGCCATGGGCGAGGCCACCGCGCCCGTCGCCGTCCTGATCACCGCGGTGGTCGACAAGGTCGGCACGTTCGCGATGCTGCGCTTCTGCCTCCAGCTCTTCCCGGAGGCGTCCAAGTGGGCGACCCCCGTGGTGCTGGTGCTGGCGCTGATCAGCATCGTGTACGGGGCGCTGCTCGCGGTCGGCCAGCGCGACATCAAGCGTCTGATCGCGTACGCCTCGATCTCCCACTTCGGCTTCATCATCATGGGCATCTTCGCGATGACCAGTCAGGGCCAGTCGGGCGCGACGCTCTACATGATCAACCACGGCATCTCGACGGCGGCGCTGCTGCTGGTCGCGGGCTTCCTGATCTCGCGGCGCGGTTCGCGGCTCATCTCGGACTACGGCGGGGTGCAGAAGGTCGCGCCGGTACTGGCCGGCACGTTCCTGATCGGTGGTCTCGCGACGCTCTCGCTGCCGGGACTCGCCCCGTTCGTGAGTGAATTCCTGGTCCTGGTCGGCACGTTCAGCGTGTATCCGGTGATCGGCATCATCGCGACCGTCGGCATCGTGCTCGCCGCGCTCTACGTCCTGGTCCTCTACCAGCGCACGATGACGGGCCCGGTGAACGAGTCGGTCCGCCACATGCCGGACCTGAAACTCCGGGAGCTGGCGGTCGTCACCCCGCTGATCGCGCTCCTCCTCTTCCTGGGCGTCTACCCGAAGCCACTGACCGACATCGTGAATCCGGCGGTGGAGCACACCATGAGTGACGTACAGAAGACCGACCCCAAGCCCGAGGTGGAGGCAGCCCCGTGAGTGCGACAGCTGTCCACAGCCTGTGGACAACGACGGCGGCCCAGGGGATCGACAAGATCCAGGCCCCCAAGATCGAATACGCACAACTGGCCCCCGTGCTGATCGTGCTGGGCGCCGCCGTCGTGGGCATCCTCCTTGAGGCCTTCGTCCCGAGGAAGGGGCGGTACTACGCCCAGCTCTTCCTCTCGGTCGTCGCCCTGGCCGCCGCGTTCGCCGCGGTGGTCGCCCTCGCGGCGGGCGGATACGGCAGCACCAAGGCGCATCTCGCCGCCATGGGCGCGATCGCCGTGGACGGCCCCGCGCTGTTCCTCCAGGGCGTCATCCTGCTCACGGCGGTCGTCGCCGTGTTCACCTTCGCCGAGCGCAGGCTCGATCCGGCGAGCCACGGCAACCGGATCGACTCGTTCGCCGCCCAGGGCGCCTCGGTGCCCGGCAGCGCGAGCGAGAAGGAGGCCGTCAAGGCCGGGTTCACCACCACCGAGGTCTTCCCGATCGCGCTGTTCGCGGTGGCCGGCATGCTGGTCTTCCCTGCGGCCAACGACCTGCTGACGCTCTTCATCGCGCTGGAGGTCTTCTCCCTCCCGCTCTACCTCCTGTGCGCGCTGGCCCGCCGCAAGCGGCTGATGTCGCAGGAGGCCGCGGTGAAGTACTTCCTGCTCGGCGCCTTCTCCTCCGCGTTCCTGCTCTTCGGTGTCGCCCTCCTCTACGGCTACGCGGGCTCGGTGTCGTACGCGCGCATCGCCGCCGTCGTTGACGGCTCGGTCGGCACCGTCGACCCGGTCCTCGCGGAGACCATGGGCAACGACGCGCTGCTGCTCATCGGCGGCGCGATGATCCTGATGGGCCTGCTCTTCAAGGTCGGCGCGGTGCCGTTCCACATGTGGACCCCGGACGTCTACCAGGGCGCGCCCACACCGATCACCGGTTTCATGGCCGCCGCGACGAAGGTGGCCGCGTTCGGCGCGCTGCTGCGGCTGCTCTACGTGGTGCTGCCCGGCCTGCGCTGGGACTATCGGCCGGTCATGTTCGGCGTCGCGATCCTCACCATGCTGTTCGGTGCGATCGTCGCCATCACCCAGACCGACATCAAGCGCCTCCTGGCGTACTCGTCGATCGCGCACGCCGGCTTCATCCTGGCCGGTGTCATCGCCATGACGGACCAGGGCATCTCCTCCGTCCTCTTCTATCTGGCGGCGTACTCCTTCGTCACGGTCGGCGCGTTCGCCGTCGTGACGCTGGTGCGCGACGCGGGCGGCGAGGCCACGCACCTGTCCAAGTGGGCGGGGCTGGGACGGCGTTCGCCACTGGTGGCCGCGGTCTTCGCGGTCTTCCTGCTGGCCTTCGCCGGCATCCCGCTGACCTCGGGATTCTCCGGGAAGTTCGCCGTCTTCAAGGCGGCGGCCGACGGGGGCGCCGGTGCGCTGGTCGTGGTGGGTGTGATTTCATCCGCGATCGCCGCGTTCTTCTACATCCGGGTCATCGTGCTCATGTTCTTCAGCGAGCCGAAGGCGGACGGCCCCACGGTCGCCGTGCCCTCGCCGCTGACGATGACCACGATCGGGGTGGGCGTCGCCGTCACGGTGGTGCTGGGCGTCGCGCCGCAGTACTTCCTGGATCTGGCGAGCCAGGCGGGCGTCTTCGTGCGGTAGCCCGTAGGACCTTTCGGTCAGGCGTACGCGCCGCGGGGCCCCACCGGTGTCGGTGGGGCCCCGCGACGTTCACAGGCTTGCGGTGCGCGGGCTTCGGTTCACCGGCTTCAGGGGTCCGGGGGGCGGGGCTTCGGGGAGGCGCAGCGCGCCGTCCACGCAGCCCGCCATCCAGGCGGCGTTCGTCTCCACGCCGTCGGTCTCCGCGTGCTCCCCGCACTCGGACTCGGCGGCCCCGCCGTCGGACGCGTCGGCGCCGCCCAGATGGCCGGCCGGGCCCTCGTCCCGGCCGAAGACACAGCCCTCCGAGTAGCCGGGCGCCGACTCATCGCTACAGGCTCTCAGGCCCAGGGCCGACAGCAGTACCAGCAGCAGCACGGACAGCGGCACCAGAGGCCGTACGGGGAGGTTGGCACGCCACCGGGAGGCGCTCACCCGGCGGTGATCCGGCCCGTCACCTCGCCGAGGCCCACACGCGTGCCGTCCGGGCCCGGGGCCCAGGCGGTCATCGTGACCTCGTCGCCGTCCTCCAGGAACGTCCGCTTGCCCTGGTCGAGTTCGAGGGGCTCCGTGCCGTTCCAGGTCAGCTCGATCAGGGAGCCGCGCTGATCACGCTCGGGGCCGCTGACCGTGCCGGAGCCGTACAGATCGCCCGTACGGAGCGAGGCGCCGTTCACCGTCATATGGGCGAGCTGCTGCGCCGCCGTCCAGTACATCCCCGCGAAGGGCGGTTCGGAGAGCACCTGGCCGTTGAGCGTGACCGTGATCCGCAGGTCGAAGCCGCCGGGCACCTCCTCGTCCGCGTCGTCCAGGTACGGCAGCAGCGGGTGAGTACGGGGCGGGGGAGAGACCCGCGCCGCGTCCAGGGCCTCCAGAGGCGTCACCCAGGCCGACACGGACGTGGCGAAGGACTTGCCGAGGAACGGGCCAAGCGGCACGTTCTCCCAGCCCTGGATGTCGCGCGCCGACCAGTCGTTGAGCAGACAGAGCCCGAAGACGTGGTCGTCGAAGGCCGACAGCGCCACCGGGGAGCCCATCGCCGAGGGGGCGCCGACGACGAAGCCGACCTCCGTCTCGATGTCCAGCTTCACCGAGGGGCCGAAGACCGGAACGGGGTCCGCGGGCCCCTTGCGCTGCCCGGACGGGCGCACCACGTCCGTCCCCGAGACGACGACCGTGCCCGCGCGGCCGTGGTAACCGATCGGCAGATGCTTCCAGTTCGGCGTCAGCGCCTCGCCGCCGGGCCGGAAGATCCGGCCCAGGTTGGTGGCGTGGTGCTCGCTGGCGTAGAAGTCCACCCAGTCGGCGACCTCGTACGGAAGGTGCATCGTGACCGAACCGAGCGGGTGCAGCAGCGGCTCTATGTCCGGCCGGTGGGCGGGAACCGTGACCCAGGCGGTGAGCGCCCGGCGCACATCGCGCCAGGCCGTGCGTCCGGCGGCCATCAGCGGGTCGAGGCCGGGCCGGTCCAGCAGCGCCGCGTACGGGGAGCCCAGCGCGTGCGCGGCGGCTCCGGCGTCGAGCACATGGCCGCCGACGCGGACCCCGACGCGGCGCCGTTCGGGCTGGTCCGCCGTGGTGAAGACGCCGTACGGGAGGTTGTGCGGGCCGAAGGGATCGCCCTCGGCCAGTTCGAGCGGGCTCTGCTCGGGCATCGGTGCTGCCTCGCTTTCCGGATCGATGCAGGACACGTTACGTCGGTGTTGCCCGGCGGCGGCAGTGGTGAAAAGCGCGCAATGACCGAAAGGGCCTGAGTGCGGTGGGGTGTTGGGGGACCGTACCGGCGGTAGCCCGAACGGGCGGGGAGAGCGGGCAAAAGGGGTCAGTCCCCGTCGTATTTACTGATCACGAACATACGGGTGGAGCCGGGAAGGCGCCCACGGTGATCGAAACCCGACCGGATACGCTGACTTGAATGACAGCAGCGACACATCGACAATCCATGTGATCGTCAGCAGACAGGAGTAACCCTCGTGACCGTCGTCGGGCCGTTCGGGTTGAGCGTGCGGGACCCGGCTCTTGAAGCCGATGTCCTGAACGGATTGTCGGCCGTGGAGGCGGGTCTCCTCGAAGCCACCAAGAGCGAGGTCCCCTTCATCACGGAAGCCGCGCAGCATCTGGTGCGCGCCGGCGGCAAGCGGTTCCGGCCGCTGGTCGTGATGCTGGCGGCCCAGTTCGGTGACCCGTACGCCCCCGGGATCGTGCCGGCGGCCGTCGTCGTCGAACTGACCCACCTGGCGACGCTCTACCACGACGACGTGATGGACGAGGCGGACGTACGCCGGGGTGTGGACAGCGCCAACAGCCGCTGGGGCAACTCCGTCGCGGTCCTCACCGGCGACTTCCTCTTCGCGCGCGCCTCGCACATCCTGGCGGACCTCGGGCCGGAGGCCGTACGGATCCAGGCCGAGGCGTTCGAGCGGCTGGTCACGGGTCAGATCCTGGAGACGGCCGGACCGCGCGACGGGCGCGACCCCGTCAGCCACTACCTCGACGTGCTCGCCGGCAAGACCGGTGCGCTGTTCGCCGTGTCGGGCCGCTTCGGCGCGCTGACGTCCGGCGCCGACGAGACGGTCACCGACATCCTCACGCAGTACGGTGAGCGGCTCGGCGTCGCCTTCCAGCTCGCCGACGACGTCCTGGACATCGCCAGCGACTCCCACGAGTCCGGCAAGACCCCCGGCACCGATCTGCGCGAGGGCATCCCCACGCTGCCGGTGCTGCTGCTGCGCGAGCAGGCGCAGGCGCACGGCCGTCCGGAGGACGTGGCGCTGGTCGAACTGCTGGACGGCGACCTGACGGACGACGCCCGGCACGCGGAGGCGCTGGTCGGACTGCGCGCCCACCCGGCGCTGGAGCAGGCGCGGCGGGACACCGTCCGGTACGCCGAGGAGGCGCGTTCGGCGCTCGCCCCGCTGCCCGAGTGCTACGCGAAGTCCGCACTGGTCGAGCTCTGCGACGCGGTGGTCCACCGGGCGGGCTGAGTACGCCTGTTGACCCCGTCCGAGGTTCCGTCACCCGACCGGGTCCGTACCCCCGGCTCGTTCTTCCCCCGTCCCCTACTGGATGGGGGAGGTGGCCGCTTCCCCTGTCATCCCGAAGCAGTACGCGAGGTTGCGCCCGCGGGTTGACGCTTCCTATTAGCTGATTTGGTCTTATGGAGAGCACCACCCCGGACCAATTCGAGTGAGAATGGCGGCAAGGGGTGGACGAGTGAAGAGGACGGAAGCCGCCGACCACGGAGGTAGGGCACACATGGCACCGAACGACAGCGCACAGATCACCGGCGGGAACGGCGAGGCCGGGGACCTTCCGGCGGGCCGTCGCAGAGCGGCGCGCTATGTGGTTCCGGTCGCGGTGGCCGCGGTGGCCGCGGCGACCATCGGCCTCGTCCCCGCGCTCGCCGCGGCGGGCGATCCGGACCTGCCGGAGATCAGCGCCCAGGAGTTGATCGAGAAGATCGCGGCGTCCGACACCCAGCGGCTGTCCGGCACGGTCAAGGTCAAGACGGACCTCGGCGTCCCGGCCATCGGCGGCCTCGGCGGTGCCGCCGCCGGAGCGTTCGCGCCGAAGGGCGGCACCGAGGGCGGCGAGGAGGGCGGTTCGGCCGCCGAGCCGACCGGCAGGTTGATGGAGCTGGCCTCCGGCGAGCACACGCTGCGGGTCGCCGCCGACGGACCCGGCAAGCAGCGGGTGTCGATTCTCGACAGCGCCGCCGAGTACAGCCTGATCCACAACGGCGGCGAGGTGTGGGCGTACGACAGCGCCTCCAACGAGGCGTACCACGCCGAGGCGCCCGCCGGCGCGAAGGGTTCGGGCGAGGGCCCGGCGAAGGGCGAGGACGGCAAGGACCAGGCCGTTCCGAAGGACCTGCCCGCCACGCCCCAGGACTTCGCGCGGGAGGCGCTGAAGGCCGCGGGTGACACCACCTCGGTCACCGTGGACGGCACGGCGCGGATCGCGGGCCGTGACGCCTACCAGCTGGTGATCAAGCCCAAGCAGGACGGCTCGACGGTCGGCTCCGTGAAGGTCGCGGTCGACTCCAGGACCGGTACGCCGCTGAAGTTCACCCTGCTGCCGAGCAGCGGTGGCAAGGCGGCGATCGACGTCGGCTTCACCAAGGTCGACTTCTCGAAGCCGGCCGCGTCCACCTTCGACTTCTCGCCCCCCAAGGGCACCAAGGTGACGGAGGCCGACGAGTCGAAGGCCGCCGGCAAGGACGAGGCCCACAAGGTGCCCAAGGGCGCCGGGGACCTCGGGTCCGAGCCGAACGTCATCGGTGAGGGCTGGACCTCGGTGGTCCAGCTCGACACGGGCGGCAAGAGCCCGGCCGGCGCCGTGTCCAAGGACATGCCGGCCCAGGCGCAGCAGTTCATGGACGCCCTGGGCGACAAGGTCGAGGGGAAGTTCGGTTCGGGCACGGTCTTCAAGACGCGCCTGGTGAACGCCCTGATGACGGACGACGGCAAGGTCTACGTCGGCGCGGTCACCAAGGACGCGCTGGTGAAGGTCGCCAACGAGACGAAGTAGCGCGAGGTGTGCGGCGCCCCGGTACCGCACACGGGTGGCCCGCCCCGTCGTACGCTCCGTACGGCGGGGCGGACCGCTGTCCGCCGTGAGCAGTCACCCGTCGGCACAGGGGGCACGGGGCCGGGAGAAGGGATGGGCGTGGGATGACCGTCGTCATAGAGACACGCGGGCTCAGCAAGCGCTACCGGGGCGGGCAACTGGCGGTCGACCGGCTCGACCTCACCGTGCCCGCCGGCAGCGTCTTCGGCTTCCTCGGGCCCAACGGCTCCGGCAAGACCACCACCATCCGCATGCTGATGGGTCTGATCGAACCGACCGCGGGCACCGCGTCGGTCCTCGGCCGCGCCATGCCGCGCGCCACCGGGGCCGTACTGCCGCAGGTGGGCGCGTTGATCGAAGGGCCCGCGCCGTACGGGTACTTGAACGGCCGCGACAATCTCCTGCGGTACGACTCCGCCGACCCCACCGCCGATCCGCGGACCCGGCGGGCCCGGGTGGCCGGGGCCCTGGAACGGGTCGGGCTCACGGCGGCGGGCGGCAAGAAGGCGAAGGCGTACTCGCTCGGCATGAAGCAGCGGCTCGCGCTCGCCGCCGCGCTGCTCCAGCCGCGCAGGCTCCTGGTGCTCGACGAGCCGACGAACGGGCTCGACCCGCAGGGCATGCGGGAGATCAGGGCCCTGGTGCGGGAGCTGGCGGGGGACGGGACGACGGTCTTCCTCTCCTCGCACCTGCTGGACGAGATCGAGCAGGTGTGCACGCACGCGGCCGTGATGGCGCGCGGGCGGCTGCTGACCCAGGGAACGGTCGCCGAGCTGGCGGCGGGCACCCGGGGGCGGCTTGCGGTCACGACGCCCGATCCGGCGGACGCGGCGCGGGTGCTGAAGGAGCTGGGGGTCACCGATGTGACCGTGGCCGGGGACAGGGTGAGCGGGGAGCTGCCGGTGTCCGGCGGGGGAGAGCCGGCCGAGCCGGCGGAGCTGAACGCGGGGCTGGTACGGGCGGGGGTGCGCGTACGGGCCTTCGGGGTCGAGCGGGCGTCGCTGGAGGACGCGTTCGTGGCGCTGACCGGGGAGGGATTCGATGTCGCGGGTTGAGGACGCGGGTACGGACACGGAGGCGGGTACGAGCCTCGGTACAGGTACAGGTACAGGTACAGGTGCGGGCGGCGTCGCCGCCCGCGCCGTATCGCCCCTCTGGACGTTCGGACTCCTGCGCTCCGAGCTGACCATCACCTTCCGCCGCTGGCGCACCCTCGCGCTGCTGGGCGTGCTGGCCGCCGTACCGGTCCTGATCGGCATCGCCATCAAGATCGAGACGAGCGACGGCGGTTCGGTCGGCGGCGGTGGGGGCCAGGGCGGCCCGGCCTTCCTCACGCAGATCACCAACAACGGGCTGTTCCTCGTCTTCGCCGCGCTCGCCGCGACGCTGCCGGTCTTCCTCCCGATGGCGGTCGGCGTCGTCGCGGGTGACTCGGTCGCGGGCGAGGCGAACGCCGGCACCCTGCGCTATCTGCTGGTCGCGCCGGCGGGCCGGACCCGGCTGCTGCTGGCCAAGTACGCGGCGACGCTGGTGTTCTGCCTGGCCGCGACCGTGGCGGTCGCGCTCTCCGCGCTGATCGTGGGGGCGCTGCTCTTCCCGCTCGGCGAGGTCACCACGATCTCGGGCACGCGCATCTCCTTCGGCGAAGGTCTGCTGAGGGCGCTGCTGATAGCGCTGGTGGTCGCCGCCTCACTGATCGGGCTGGCGGCCCTCGGTCTGTTCGTCTCCACCCTCACCAACAGCGGGATCGCGGCCATGGCGACGACGGTCGGGCTGGTGATCACGGTGCAGATCCTGGACACGATCCCGCAGTTGCACGGGATCCACCCGTATCTCTTCCCGCACTACTGGCTGTCCTTCGCCGATCTGCTCCGCGAACCGTTCCACCTGGACGACGTGCTGCGGAATCTCGGTCTGCAGGGCGTGTACGCGGCCGTGTTCGGCTCGGCGGCCTGGGCGCGTTTCACGGCGAAGGACATCAGTGCCTGAGGTCGGCTGCCGGGGGAGCGGCCGTCAGGTCCCCAGCTCCCAGATCGCGTAGGCGACGGCGTCGCTGTTGCGGTCCAGCGCCGTGTCGTTGATGTTCGCCGTCGTGTCGCAGGACGAGTGGTAGCACCGGTCGAAGGCCTGGCCCGCCGTACCGCCCCACTTCTGGGCCTGGGTGCTCGTCTTCGTACGCCCGGCGCCGGTGAACAGCCCGCCGACCGGTACGCCGATGCTCATGAATGAGGCGTGGTCCGACCGGCCGTCGCCCTCGGTCTCGATCTCTGTCGGGACGCCGAGCCCGGCGAAGTAGGTCTTGAAGGTCTGCTCGATGGCGGGGTCGTCGTCGTAGACGAAGTAGCCGGCGTTCGGCGAGCCGATCATGTCGAAGTTGAGGTAGCCGTCGAGCTTCGCGCGCTCGGCGGACGGCAGGTTGTTGGCGTAGTAGCGGGAGCCGACCAGCCCCAGCTCCTCCGCGCCCCACCAGCCGAACCGCAGATGCTTCGTCGGCTGGAGCCCGGCTCTGGACACCGCGAGCGCGGTCTCCAGTACGGCGGCGGAGCCGGACGCGTTGTCGTTGATCCCGGCGCCCGATGTCACCGAGTCGAGGTGGGCACCGGCCATCACGACCTGGTTGGGGTCGCCGCCGGGCCAGTCGGCTATCAGGTTGTAGCCGACGCGCCCTCCGGAGGTGAACTGCTGTACGGAGGTGGTGAACCCGGCCGCGTCCAGCTTCCCCTTGACGTAGTTGACGGACGCCAGATAGCCGGGGCGGCCGTGGGCGCGGTTGCCGCCGTTGGCGGCGGCTATCGAGGAGAACTGGGTGAGGTGAGCCTTGACGTTGGCCAGCGGTATGTCGGGGGCCGCGAGGACGGCGGCGGGCGCCGCCGTGGTCTTCGTGGCGGCCGGTGACGCCGTCGCGGCGGGAGCGACGGACGCGAGCAGCCCGCCGATCGCGAGCGCGCTGACGAGGACGGAACGTGCGGGAACGGAGAGCGAGCAGAGCTTCATGTGTGGGGGCTCCGAATTCCGTACGGGGACTGACGGAAGGTGGTGCGCACGATGCGTGCTGATGGTCAACGCGCGCTCGACCCAGCGTCAAGAGCGGGAATCGGACACGGGTGTTCGCACTCCGGATACCTGTACCACTGTGGGGCGACCCGGGCTACTGCACGCAGAACTCGTTGCCCTCCGGGTCCGTCATCGTCACCCACACGCCGCCGGGCTCGTTCGCCTCGTACAGGGCCGTCGCCCCCAGCCGCTCCAGCCGCGCCACCTCCTCCGCCCGCCCGCCGTCCGCGGCGTGTACGTCGAGGTGGACGCGGTTCTTGCCGGCTTTCGTCTCCGGTACGCGCTGGAAGAGGATGCGCCTGCCCCTGCCCTCGCCCGTGTCCGGGTCGAAGGGGTCGTCCGGATGGCGGACGGCGGTCAGATCGAGCCAGGCCCGGCGGCCGTGCGAATCGACCGTCTGCTCGATCGGTACGGCTCCGATCCCCAGCAGCCGCTCGATCAGCGGGCTGTTGTCCTCGACCTCGTAACCCAGGGCCTCGGCCCAGAAGTCGGCCTGGCTGTGCGGGTCGGTCGTGTCGAAGACGAGTTTCCAGTGGAGCGTGCGCGAGGTCATGGAGCCAGTCGTAACGGTCGTACCGCCCCGCGCGCCGCGAACACGCCGGAGCCGCGGACGTCAGAGCGCCCGCGCCGCCTCCGCCTCCGCCTCCGCGGCGCGCCTGTCGTAGTCCTCGCGCGCCGCCGCGATCTGGTTCTGGTGCTCCTCCGTCCAGACCACCAGCGCGTTGATCGTCGTGTGCAGCGTCCGGCCCATCGGGGTCAGCCGGTACTCCACGCGCGGCGGCACGACCGGATGCACCGTGCGCTTCACGAGGCCGTCGCGTTCGAGCTGTCGCAGGGTCACCGTCAGCATGCGCTGGCTGATGCCGTCGATCTCCCGGCGCAGTTCGGTGAAGCGCATCGTGCTCACATCGAGCAGGGCGATGACCAGCAGCGACCACTTGTCGCCGATCCGGTCGAGGATCTGCCGTACCTCGCAGTCCTCACGAGTGTCCCACTGGAAGGGGTCCGCGTCCCCGTAGTCGCATCGGGAGGTCGCGGACACGGCGGCGGCGCTCACGGCGGCGGCTCCGAGCGCGGTGGCCGCGGAGGCGGTACCCGCGGGGTGCCTCGGTGACTTCGAAGTGCCTTCTTCCATGGCATCCGATCGTGCCGCAGGATCAGGACGGTTACAAGAGGGAACCGACCCTCGCCCGAGTAACCGATCCCCTTCTGCCCCTCTGTGCTCCGAGGAGACAGCCATGCCATCCGCCGGCTCGGCCCCAGCACCGGTCCCAGCCCTGTCCGCAAGAGCCTGGGGGGTGTCTGGCCGGTCTTGCCGGGCTCGCGTGCCCTGGTGCCGCGCCTCGCCGCGTTGTCGTCGGTCGACATGGCTCCGCCATGCCTCCCTCCTGCGCCTTGCGATCCACGGCACCAGACCCCGCTCCCTGATCCGGCCCGACCGGCCAGACACCCCCTGGGCCCTGCTGCTGGTCCTCTGCGGGACGATCTTCCTCGAAGGGATCGACGTCGCGATGCTCGCCGTCGCCATCCCCTCGATCCGCGCCGACCTGGACCTGTCGACCGGCACCGCGGCCTGGGTGATGAGCGCCTACATCCTCGGCTACGCCGGATTCACCCTGCTCGGCGGACGCGCCGCGGATCTGCTCGGCCGGCGCCGGATGTTCCTGATCTGGCTGACGGTCTTCATGCTCTTCTCCGGCCTCGGCGGCTTCGCGACCGAGGGCTGGATGATGATCGTCGCCCGTTTCGTCACCGGAGTGTCGGCCGCCTTCATGACCCCGGCGGCGATGTCGATCATCACCACCTCCTACGAGGAGGGGCCACAGCGCAACCGCGCCCTGCTCGTCTTCGCCGGTACGGCCGCCGGAGGCTTCTCGCTCGGCATGGTCATCGGCGGTCTGCTGACACAACTCGGCTGGCGCTGGGTGTTCTTCGCCCCCGTGCTGCTCGCGGGCGCCCTCCTGGTCGCCGCGCTCCGGCTGCTGCCGCGTACCGGCGCCACGGCCGAGAGGCCCGAGAAGACGGCCGACGGCTTCGACCTGCCGGGAGCCGCGGCGGCGGGGGCGATGCTGCTGCTCGCGGCCGGGGTCGTACGGCTGGAGCACGGCGTCTCCGGCTGGCCGCTGACGGCGGGCGCGTTCGCCGCCGGACTGCTGCTGGTGTACGTCTTCGTCGCCGTCGAACGCCGGTCGCCCGCCCCGCTGGTGCGGCTCGCGATCTTCCGCAGGGCCTCGATGGTCCGCGCGGACCTGGGCGCGCTGCTGTTCGTCGGCTCCTTCTTCGGCTTCCAGTTCATGGCGACGCTCTATCTCCAGGAGCTGCGCGGCTGGTCGTCGCTGGAGACCTCGTTCGCCCTGATGCTGATGGGCCTCGACGCCGTCCTGGCGCCGACCCTCACGCCCCTCCTGGTCAACCGGTTCGGCAATATGCGCGTGGTGCTGGGCGGATTCGTGGCGGCGATCGCGGCGTACGGGCTGTTCCTGCCGGTCTCAGACGACTGGTCGTTCGGGATGATGACCCCGACGCTGCTCCTGACCAGTGTCGCCTTCGCCCTGGCGTACGGGCCGCTGGCCATCGCGGCCACCGACGGTGTCGCGCCGCGGGAACAGGGGCTGGCGAGCGGGCTGCTGTACACCGCGACGCAGTTCGGCTCGGCGATCGGCATCTCGGCGGTGACGGCGGTGTACGGCCTGGCGTCGGCGACGGGCGCGGACGGGGCGCTGGGAGCCTTCCGTGCGGCGCTGGTGGTGCCGGTGGTGATGGTGGTGCTGGGACTGGTGATCACGGCGACCGGACTGGGGCGCGGGCAGCCGCGCGCCTCTCAGTCTCCGGACGCGCTCGACTCGACGCGCCGTCCGACGGCCCCGGCCTCCGCCGCGGCCGGTGAGGTGGCCACGTCCGGCGACTGAGCGCGGATCGCGGCCTCGGCCCCGGCCTTCGACACCGCCTCCGCCTCCGCCCGCCGCAGCGCCTCCGCCGTCGCCCTCGTACGCCGGGCCGTCCGCAGCGCGTCCCACGTCAGGATCGTCAGCGCCGCCCACACCAGCGCGAAGCCGGCCCACCGCTCGGCGGGCATCGCCTCGTGGAAGTAGAGGACGCCGAGCAGGAACTGGAAGACGGGCGCCAGATACTGCAAAAGCCCCAGCGTCGACAGCGGCACGCGTATCGCCGCCGCCCCGAAGCACACCAGCGGCACGGCGGTCACCACACCGGTGGCCGCCAGCAGCGCGGCGTGCCCCGCCCCCTCCGCTCCGAACGTGGCGTCCCCGGAGGCCCCGAGCCAGACCAGATAGCCGAGCGCGGGCACGAACAGGATCACGGTCTCGGCGGCCAGCGACTCCAGACCGCCGATGTTGACCTTCTTCTTCACCAGGCCGTACGTCGCGAACGAGAACGCCAGCGTGAGCGAGATCCAGGGCGGCTGCCCGTATCCGATCGCCAGCACCAGTACGGCGGCGAGGCCGACGCCGACCGCCGCCCACTGCGCGGGCCGCAGCCGCTCCTTGAGGAGCAGCACGCCCATGGCGATGGTGACGAGCGGGTTGATGAAGTAGCCGAGGGACGCCTCCACGACATGGCCGGTGTTGACCGACCAGATGTACAGGCCCCAGTTGACGCTGATCACGGTGGCGGCGACCACGAGCAGGCCGAGCTTGCGCGGTTCGGCCAGCAACTCCCGTATCCACGCCCAGCGGCGCACCACGAGGAGCGCGATCGCGACGACCGCCAGCGACCAGACCATC
The DNA here is from genome assembly GCF_010384365.1 of Streptomyces sp. S4.7. NCBI lineage: Bacteria > Bacillati > Actinomycetota > Actinomycetes > Kitasatosporales > Streptomycetaceae > Streptomyces > Streptomyces sp. S4.7. The sequence goes on from NZ_CP048397.1 coordinate 4,532,065, forward strand.
CGGTGGGCCAGGATCTCGACCGCGCCGGCGGGCTTCAGCAGGGGCCAGAAGAGGGGGACCAGACCCCACATGCCGTAGGCACCGATCCCGTACAGCAACCCCGCCCGCTGCTCGCCCTCCGACTTCACTGGCCCTCCCGAACCGCACACATCAGTTCGACGAAGGTAGCGCCGGGCGGACCGGGCTGTCATGTCCGTATCGCCATACGGTCATGACACCGCTTCACCCGCGCGAGGGTGGGTCCGCGAAACGACGGGGCCCGGATCTCGTGGAGGAGGAGATCCGGGCCCCGGGACGTGACGGCAGGCGGGTCAGCCGACGACCGTCCAGGTGTCGTTGCCGGCGAGCAGCTGCGACAGGTCGCCCTTGCCGTAACGCTCGACGGCCGTGTCGAGCTGCTCGTTCATCAGCGTGTCGTAGACCGGCCGCTGGACGCTGCGCAGGACTCCGATCGGCGTCTGGTGGAGCGTGTCCGGGTCGGCGAGACGCGAGAGCGCGAACGCCGTGGTGGGGCTGGCGGCGTGCGCGTCGTGCACCAGGATCTGGTGCTCGTTGTCCGCCGTCACCTGGACGACGACGAGGTCGCCGGTCGCCGGGTCCCGTACGACGCCCTTGGAGTTGTCCACACCGAACCGGATCGGCTCGCCGTGCTCCAGGCGGATGACCGCCTCCTGGGCCCGCTCCTTGTCCTTCAGCGCCTCGAAGGCACCGTCGTTGAAGATGTTGCAGTTCTGGTAGATCTCGACGAGCGCCGTGCCCGGGTGGTCGGCCGCCTGGCGCAGCACGCTCGTGAGGTGCTTGCGGTCGGAGTCGACGGTCCGGGCCACGAAGGACGCCTCCGCGCCGATCGCGAGCGACACCGGGTTGAAGGGCGCGTCCAGCGAGCCCATCGGCGTCGACTTGGTGATCTTGCCGACCTCGGAGGTGGGCGAGTACTGGCCCTTCGTCAGCCCGTAGATCCGGTTGTTGAACAGCAGGATCTTGAGGTTGACGTTGCGGCGCAGCGCGTGGATGAGGTGGTTGCCGCCGATGGACAGGGCGTCGCCGTCACCGGTGACGACCCAGACGGAGAGATCACGGCGCGAGGAGGCGAGCCCGGTGGCGATGGCCGGCGCACGTCCGTGGATGGAGTGCATGCCGTAGGTGTTCATGTAGTACGGGAAACGGCTGGAGCAGCCGATCCCGGACACGAACACGATGTTCTCCTTGGCGAGCCCGAGGTCCGGCATGAAGCCCTGGACCGCGGCCAGCACGGCGTAGTCACCGCAGCCGGGGCACCAGCGGACCTCCTGGTCGGACTTGAAGTCCTTCATGGTCTGCTTGGCCTCGGCCTTGGGGACGAGGGAAAGCAGCTCGTTGACCTCAGGCATCGATGGCCTCCTTGAGAGCCGTGGCGAGCTGTTCGGCCTTGAACGGCATGCCGTTGACCTGGTTGTAGGAGTGCGCGTCGATGAGGTACTTCGCCCGCAGGAGCGTGGCGAGCTGACCCAGGTTCATCTCCGGCACCACGACCTTGTCGAAACGCTTCAGCACCTCGCCCAGATTCCTCGGGAAGGGGTTGATGTTGCCCAGATGCGCCTGTGCGATCGGATGGCCGTTGGCGCGCAGCCGGCGGACGGCCGCGGTGATCGGGCCGTACGTGGAGCCCCAGCCCAGCACCAGCGTGCGCGCGCCGTCCGGGTCGTCCACGACGAGGTCCGGCACCTCGATGCCGTCGATCTTGGCCTGGCGGGTGCGGACCATGAAGTCGTGGTTGGCCGGGTCGTAGGAGATGTTGCCCGTGCCGTCCTGCTTCTCGATGCCGCCGATGCGGTGTTCGAGACCGGGCGTGCCGGGCACGGCCCACGGGCGGGCCAGGGTGTGCGGGTCACGCTTGTACGGCCAGAAGACGTCCGTGCCGTCGGCCAGCTGGTGGTTGGGCCCGGACGCGAACTGCACGCCCAGATCCGGCAGTTCGTGCGGCTCGGGGATCCGCCAGGGCTCGGAGCCGTTGGCGAGGTAGCCGTCGGAGAGCAGGAAGACCGGCGTGCGGTACGTGATCGCGATCCGGGCGGCCTCGATGGCCGCGTCGAAGCAGTCCGCCGGGGTGCGCGGGGCGACGATCGGCACCGGCGCCTCGCCGTTGCGGCCGTACATCGCCTGGAGCAGGTCGGCCTGTTCGGTCTTGGTCGGCAGACCGGTCGAGGGTCCGCCGCGCTGGATCGCCACCACCAGCAGGGGCAGCTCCAGCGACACCGCCAGACCGATCGTCTCCGACTTCAGGGCCACACCGGGCCCGGAGGTCGTCGTCACGGCGAGGGAGCCGCCGAAGGACGCGCCGAGCGCCGCGCCGATGGCGGCGATCTCGTCCTCCGCCTGGAAGGTGCGGACGCCGAAGTTCTTGTGGCGGGACAGCTCGTGGAGGATGTCGGACGCCGGGGTGATCGGGTACGAACCGAGGTAGAGCGGCAGATCCGCCTGATGGGCGGCGGTGATCAGTCCGTACGACAGGGCCAGGTTCCCGGAGATGTTGCGGTAGGTGCCGGTCGGGAACGCCGTGGTGGCGGGGGCGACCTCGTAGCTGACCGCGAAGTCCTCGGTCGTCTCGCCGAAGTTCCAGCCCGCGCGGAACGCGGCCACGTTGGCCTCGGCGATGTTCGGCTTCTTCGCGAACTTCGTCCGCAGGAAGTTCTCCGTGCCCTCGGTGGGACGGTGGTACATCCACGACAGCAGACCCAGCGCGAACATGTTCTTCGAACGCTCGGCCTCCTTGCGGGAGAGCCCGAACTCCTTCAGCGCCTCGATCGTCAGCGTCGTCAGCGGGACGGGGTGGAGCTGGTACGCCTCCAGCGACCCGTCCTCCAGCGGCGAGGTCAGATAGCCGACCTTCGCCATGGGGCGCTTGGTGAACTCGTCCGTGTTGACGATGATGTCGGCGCCGCGCGGCACGTCGCCGATGTTCGCCTTGAGCGCGGCCGGGTTCATCGCGACCAGCACGTTCGGCGCGTCGCCGGGGGTGAGGATGTCGTGGTCGGCGAAGTGCAGCTGGAACGAGGACACGCCGGGCAGGGTGCCTGCGGGCGCGCGGATCTCGGCGGGGAAGTTCGGCAGTGTCGACAGGTCGTTGCCGAACGACGCGGTCTCCGAAGTGAACCGGTCACCCGTCAGCTGCATACCGTCACCGGAGTCACCCGCGAAACGGATGATCACCCGGTCCAGACGCCGGACTTCCTTCTCGCCGGGCACACCGGGCGCGCCCGGCACGCCTGACGCGTCGGACACGATGCGCTGTTCGCCGACGACGGATTCGCTCGCGTCGTCAGCCCCGTCGGCCTGCTCGGCTGGGCTACTGACCTGGCTGGTCACTGAACTGGACCTCCTTCGAGGCGGCTGCTGTGGCTGACCGGCGCGACCGGAACACCCGGAGGCCACCCTACGTCGGTAAGGGTCGCCTTCCTTGGATCGCTCGCATGCTGGACGTCGTACTGAGACGCTTCGCTGTGGCAATTTGCCATGTTTTATCCGCCCCCGGGCGCTCTGTGTTCATCCTGATCTGTGCCGATTCGAACTCAGTCTTTTGGACTAGGACCCATTCCCTGTCCAATACATGACCGCAGCGCCGGGCGCCATGGCCGTGGTGCCGGCCCACCGGCCGGCTCCGTCAGGAGTTGAGATACGTCAGCACGGCCAGCACTCTGCGGTGATCTCCGTCACTCGGCGAGAGGCCCAGCTTCTGGAAGATGTTGCTGACGTGCTTCTCCACCGCGCCGTCGCTCACGACCAGCTGTCTGGCGATCGCCGAGTTCGTCCGGCCCTCCGCCATCAGCCCCAGGACCTCGCGCTCCCGGGGGGTCAGACCGACCAGCACGTCCTGCTTACGGCTCCGGCCGAGCAGCTGCGCGACCACCTCGGGGTCCAGCGCCGTGCCGCCCCTGGCCACCCGTACGACCGCGTCCACGAACTCCCGGACCTCGGCCACCCGGTCCTTGAGCAGATAGCCGACGCCCCGGCTGCTGCCCGCGAGCAGTTCGGTCGCGTACTGCTCCTCCACGTACTGGGACAGCACGAGCACACCGATCCCCGGATGGTCCTTCCGCAGCTGGACCGCCGCCCGGACACCTTCGTCGGTGTGGGTCGGCGGCATCCGTACGTCCGCCACCACCACGTCCGGCGCCACGCCCTCGCGGGCCAGGTCGCCGACGGTCTTGATCAGCGCCTCGCCGTCCCCGACACCGGCGACCACGTCATGACCGAGATCGGTCAGCAGCCGGGTCAGGCCCTCCCGGAGGAGCACCGAATCCTCGGCGATGACCACTCGTACCCTGTCCTCCACGACCGTGTCGCCCCCATGTCGAATGTGCGTACGCGCTCCGCGCCCGCGCTGCGGCCCCAGCATCCCAGTATTCGTATCGGCGCGGGGCGCACTGCCCCGGAACTGATCGAACTGGAAGACACGACTGCGGCGCACCGGACGGTGTCCGGCGCGCCGCAGCCGCGAATACGTCTGTTGTCGGTTCCCTGTTCGCAGCCGTGTCGCTTCTCCGCAGTGTCGCTCGTGCCGCTTCTGTGCCGCTTCTGTGCCGCCCGTCCCACTCTGCCCGACCGGAGAGCGAGAAGCCGGGGCGTCACTTCCGCCAGGGCAGCTCCGCCGTCACCGTCGTGGGCCCGGCGGCCGGTGAGTCGACCACCAGGATCCCGTCCACCGCGTCGAGCCGCTCCGCGAGACCCGCCAGACCACTGCCCGACGAGGTGTTCGCACCGCCCCGGCCGTCGTCCGAGACCTGGAGCATCAGCCGGTCCTCCATCCGCCACACGTCCACCGAGGCGCGGCTCGCCCTGGCGTGCTTGCTCACGTTCTGCAGGAGCTCCGAGACGGTGAAGTAGGCGATGCCCTCGATGGCCGCCGCCGGGCGGGACCCCAGGTCGACCTCGACCTGGACCGGGACGGTGCAGCGGGAGGCGACGGAGGAGAGCGCCGCGTCCAGGCCGCGGTCGGTGAGGACCGCGGGATGGATGCCGCGCGCCAGGTCGCGCAGCTCCTGGAGCGCGACCTTGACCTCCCCGTGCGCCTCGTCGACCATCCGCGCCGCCGCCTCCGGGTCCGCCAGCAGCTTCTCCTTCGCCAGCCCCAGGTCCATGGCGAGGGCGACCAGCCGGGCCTGCGCCCCGTCGTGCAGGTCACGCTCGATCCGGCGCAGATCGGCGGCGGCCGTGTCCACCACGACGCCCCGGTCCGATTCCAGCTCGGAGACACGGGTCGCCAGCTTGGACGGGCCGAGCAGCCCGGCGACCATCAGCCGGTCCACACCGGTCATCCCGCGGATCAGCCACGGCGAGGCGAGGACGAGGACGAGACCGACCACGCTGGTCGCGGCTATCTCGAACGGGGTGTCCAGATAGAAGTCGTTCGTGCCGTCACTGAAGAGCGCGATGCCGTCCTGATTCGTGTGCTCGGGGAAGACCCACTGCCACAGCGGATAGAGGAACAGGCTCCAGCCGGTGACCGTGAAGGTCACGGACACCACGAAGGAGAACAGCGCCCACGGGAAGTGCAGGATCCCGTAGAGCAGATGCCGCCAGGACACCCCGCTCTTGAGAACCGCGCCGACCCACGACATCAGACCGGACTTCTCCCCGCGCACGGGCAGCGGGCTCGCCACGTCCAGACCCAGCAGGGCCCGCGCCCTGGTCCGCTCGACGGCGCCCAGAGTCCGGCAGCCGATGAGCGCGGCGGCCAGCAGCGGAATGCCGAGGAAGGTCACGAGGAGCCCCGCACTGACCGAGATCGTCGTGATCGTGTAGACGAAGAAGAGGATGCCCATCGGGAGGTTGAGAAGGAGATAGACGAACTCCTTCCAGGTGCGGCCCGTGAACGGAGCGCGCAGTGCCGGAGGAAGGGTGTGGCGCTGTGGCTGTGTCCGCATGCCGTAATCCGTGGCCATCGAGTCGTCCGTTCTGCGAGCGGGGCGGTCGTGCTTCATGTCGTACCTCAATGCTCATCCGCCGGCCGCGCCCGCACCATGAGGGGTGTATCCGTCTTCACCCTGGGGTTTTCCCCACCCCCTTGGTGCGGTTTCACGCCTCGCGTACGGGGGTTGGGCGTCAGGACGCCTCGCGCTCCCGCTTCCGCCACGGCAGTTCGGCCGTGACGACCGTCGGACCGCCGACCGGCGAGTCGAGCACGAAGAGCCCGTCGACCGCGCCCAGGCGCTCGGCCAGCCCCGACATGCCGGTCCCGCCGGCCATCCGCGCACCCCCGCGCCCGTCGTCCTGGACCTGGATCAGCAGCCTGTCTTTTGCCCGCCACACCTCGACACCGGCCATCCGCGCACCGCTGTGCTTGCTGACGTTCTGCAGGAGCTCCGAGACGGTGAAGTAGGCGATGCCCTCGATGGCCGCGGCCGGCCGCTCGTCCAGCTCGACATCGACCTTCACCGGGACGGTGCAGCGGGAGGCGACGGAGGAGAGCGCCGCGTCCAGGCCGCGGTCGGTGAGGACCGCGGGATGGATGCCGCGCGCCAGGTCGCGCAGCTCCTGGAGGGCCAGCTTCACCTCGCCGTGCGCCTCGTCCACCATGCTCGCCGCCGCCTCCGGGTCCGCCAGCAGCTTCTCCTTGGCGAGACCGAGCCCCATGGCGAGGGCGACCAGCCGGGCCTGCGCCCCGTCGTGCAGGTCGCGCTCGATCCGGCGCAGATCGGCGGCGGCCGTGTCCACCACGACGCCCCGGTCCGACTCCAGCTCCGCGATCCTGCTCTCCAGCTCGTCGGACGGCGAGAGCAGCCCGCGCACCATGGCCCGGTCGGCGTTCGTGAGCCCGCGCACGATGTGCGGCAGCACCGGCCAGAGGAGGAAGAAGCTCACCGTGGTGATCGTGAAGGTCAGGATCCCCCAGGGCAGCCGGATGAACTCGTACAACGTGGTGCGCCAGCCCACCGGGTCCTTGAGGCTCGTCCACAGCCAGGAGAAGAACCCGTCGGTGCCGCGTGCGCGCCGTTCGTCGCGGCTCCGGCCGCGCAGCGGGCTCGGCTCGTCGATCCCGACCCCCAGCAGGGCGCGCGCCCGCGCCCGTTCGGCCCTGCCGAGCAGCCGGGCACCGGCCAGGCCGCCGGCCAGCCAGGGCAGACCGATCACGGTGACGGACAGGACGACGCCGGTGGGCACGACGAACACGACATAGACGAAACCGGCGATCGACACCGGGAGATTGGCGAGGAGATGGGCGATCTCCTTCCAGGTGTGCCGGTCGAGGGCGAGACGGGCGGGCGGCGGCCGGTCGTCGTCGGTGGAGCTGTTGCGGGCGGTCATAAGGTCCAAGCCTGCACGGCCGCGGGGGCCCACGCCATGGGGTGGCTGGGGGAGCGTCGGTGGGGTTAACCCCACCACCCGCCTCCGACCGGTGCGACCAGCGGGTGTGCGTCCGCCGCGGCGTTCGTGCGCCCGCCGGGTGCCGGCGCCTGCGAGGACCCGTGACCGTGCGCGTACGCCGCCCGTACCCCGACTCGTACGCGGACCGGTGCGGGACCCGTGCATGACCCTGTCATGACTGATGCGCGACCGACTGCTTACGGTCTCTTTAGCAGGGCCTAGACTCCCGTGCGTACAGATCACGGACCAGATGCCGGGAACACCGATTCGGCGGAGTGAGGGGCGGGTGACGGACGTGCCGGAACCGACCGTTCTCGCGTCGGAGTACTTCCAGAGCTATTCGGTGGTCGGACTTCTCGCGGTCGTCGGCGTGCTCTTCGTCGCCGTGGCCTTCGGGGCGGGCCGACTGCTGCGGCCGGTGGTACCGACGCCCGAGAAGCTGCTCACGTACGAATGCGGAGTCGACCCGGTCGGCGAGGGCTGGGCGCACACGCAGGTCCGCTACTACGTCTACGCCTTCCTGTACGTCATCTTCGCCGTCGACTCGATCTTCCTCTTCCCGTGGGCGACGGTCTTCGCCGCCCCGGGGTACGGCGCGACGACGCTCGTCGAGATGTTCATCTTCCTCGGCTTCCTGGCCGTAGGACTGCTCTACGCATGGAAGAAGGGCGTCCTGGAATGGACGTGACCCCCGCCGCTCCGGCAGCCACCGACTCGGCAGCCGCGCCGGTCGCGCTGCCCGACCCGCAACGCCTGGGCGTGCTCTCCCGCCTGGCGCCCCAGCCGATGAAGGTGGTCCTCAACTGGGGCCGCCGCTACAGCCTCTGGGTCTTCAACTTCGGACTCGCCTGCTGCGCCATCGAGTTCATCGCCGCGTCGATGGCCCGGCACGACTTCATCCGGCTGGGGGTCATCCCCCTCGCGCCCGGCCCGCGCCAGGCCGACCTGATGGTCGTGTCCGGCACGGTGACGGACAAGATGGCGCCGGCGGTGAAGCGGCTGTTCGAGCAGATGCCCGAGCCCAAGTACGTGATCTCCTTCGGCGCCTGCTCCAACTGCGGTGGCCCGTACTGGGACTCGTACTCCGTCACGAAGGGCGTCGACCAGATCATCCCGGTCGACGTCTACGTACCGGGCTGCCCGCCGCGGCCCGAGGCGCTGCTCCAGGGAATCCTCAAGCTCCAGGAGAAGATCTCCCGCGAGTCGCTGGGCAAGCGGTACGGCTCCGAGGGCCACCGGCCCAGCACGGCCGCGCTGCGCAGCGGGCTGGTCGAGGCGCCGCCGACGCCGGATTCCCCGCCGACCGCGACTCCGACGCGGGGGGAGAACGCCTGATGACTTCGGCGACTTCGGACGCGTACGACCGGCTCCCCGACGGCGTCGCCGAGATCTTCGGCGCGGACGCCACGGCGGAGCGCGCGTACGACCTCCTGACGGTCGACGTCCCCGCCGCCGCCTGGCTGACCGCGCTCGAAACGGCCCGCGACGAGCTGGGGTGCACGTACTTCGACTGGCTGAGCGCCGTCGACGAACCGGGCACGGGATTCCGCGTCGGCGCGCACGTCGCCTCGGTCGAACCCCGTTCCGTACGGCGCCTGTTGATCCGTACGACGGTCCCGCACGAGGCCGCGGTGCTGCCGACCGCCCTCGGGGTCTACGCGGGCGCGGGCTGGCACGAGCGCGAGACGTACGAGATGTTCGGCATCTCCTTCACCGACCACCCCAACCTGGTGCACCTGCTGCTGCCCGAGACCTTCGAAGGGCACCCGCTGCGCAAGGACTTCGTCCTCGCGGCGCGGGTCGCGAAGGCCTGGCCGGGTGCGAAGGAGCCGGGCGAGTCCGCGCCGGGCCACACGGGCCCCAAGCGCCGCCAGATGCTGCCGCCGGGCGTACCGGACCCGAACGAATGGGGCCCGCTCAAGGGCCAACTGCCCCCGGCCCCGGCCCGCCCGGCCCGCACCCCGCGCGCCGCCTCAAACCGCCCACCCCGCCGCACCCGCAGCGTCACGGAAGGCTCCGCGACCCAACAGCCACCGCCCGCGAAGACCACGGCGGCGCCTTGGCACGCCCCGACCCCGGCCTTTGAAGAGCCGCCCCGGAGCCCTCCACCACCGGACGCACCACCGGCGGACGGAGCGGAACGGGCCCCCAAGTCGCCACCTGCCCGCGGGGACGAGCCGACGGCCGCGCCGGACGCGACGGCGAAACCCGCGCCCGCGCCGGACGCCCGGCCCGAGCGCGCCCCGGCGGGGAAGTCCGAGCCGGCGCCGTACGCCGGAGCCGAGCCCGGGTCGGCGCCCGCGCCGGAGGACGCTGCGACGCCTGGGCCCGATTCCGGAGCACCGGCGGCGCCGGGCACCGGGTCGAGGCCCGGACCCGAGCCGACAGCCTCGCCGGACGCCCGGCCCGGGCGGACGCCGGAGAACGAGTCGGCGGCGGCGCCGGATGCGGCTCCGGAGGCCGGACCGGACCCCGAGCGCACCCCGGCGCCCGAGCCGGACGGGGAGCCCGCGCCGGATGACGGGCCCGCGGGCGACCCCGACGACAGGCGCGGCCACGATCGACCCGGAGGAGACGCGTGAACGACGTGCTCGACGTCGCCATTCGGCTGGTCATCGTCTTCGCCGCATTCCTCGTCCTTCCCCTTGTCGTCGGGCAGACCGAGCACAAGGTCATGGCCCATATGCAGGGCCGCCTGGGACCCATGTACGTCGGTGGTTTCCACGGGTGGGCACAACTCATCGCGGACGGCGTGAAGTTCGCGCAGAAGGAAGACATCGTCCCGGCCGCAGCCGACCGGCGGATCTTCCAGCTCGCCCCGGCCGTCGCCCTGTTGCCCTACCTCCTCGTACTGGTCGTGATCCCGATCGGCCCCCAGGAGGGCGCGGTCGGCGAGGTCGTCGACGCGGGCATCTTCTTCGTGCTCGCCGTGATGGGCGTCGGTGTTCTCGGCTCGCTCATGGCCGGCTGGGCGTCGGCCAACAAGTTCTCCCTGCTCGGCGGTCTGCGCACCGCCGCCCAACTGCTCGCGTACGAGCTGCCGATGCTGCTCACCGCCGCCTCCGTCGCGATGGCGGCCGGCACCGTCTCCCTGCCCGGCATCCTCAACGCGTTCGAGTGGTGGTGGGTGCCCTGGCAGATCGTCGGCGCCCTGGTCTTCTTCGTCGCAGGACTCGCCGAACTCCAGCGCCCTCCCTTCGACATGCCGGTCGCCGACTCCGAGATCATCTTCGGCGCGTACACCGAGTACACCGGCCTGCGCTTCGCGCTGTTCCTGCTCGCCGAGTACGCGGGCATCGTCGTCCTGTGCGGACTGACCACCGTCCTGTTCCTCGGCGGCTGGCACGGCCCCTTCGGCGGCGACGGCCTCGGCTGGCTCTGGACCCTCCTCAAGACCTTCCTCCTCGCCTTCGTCGTCATCTGGCTGCGCGTCAGCTATCCACGGCTCCGTGAGGACCAGCTCCAGAAGCTCGCCTGGACCGTGCTCATCCCCCTCGCCCTCGCCCAGATCGCCCTCACCGGCATCGTCAAGGTGGTGATCCAGTAAGTGCCTCCGATTCCCGGCAGCGGCCTGGCCAAGGGGCTGGCCGTCACGCTTCGTACGATGACCAGGAAGTCCGTCACCGCGCGGTACCCGGACACCCAGCCCGAACTCCCGCCCCGCAGCCGGGGCGTGATCGGCCTGTTCGAGGAGAACTGCACGGTCTGCATGCTCTGCGCCCGTGAGTGCCCCGACTGGTGCATCTACATCGACTCCCACAAGGAGACGCTCCCCGCCGCCGCCCCCGGCGGCCGTGAGCGCAGCCGCAACGTCCTCGACCGGTTCGCCATCGACTTCTCGCTCTGCATGTACTGCGGTATCTGCATCGAGGTCTGCCCCTTCGACGCGCTCTTCTGGTCACCGGAGTTCGAGTACGCGGAGACGGACATCCTCGAACTCACCCATGAGCGCGACAAACTCCGCGAATGGATGTGGACCGTGCCGGCTCCGCCCGCCCTCGACCCGCGTGCCGAGGAGCCGAAGGAGATCGGCGCCGCCCGCAAGACGGCCGACAAGCTCGCGGCGGCGCAAGCGGCGCAAGCGGCGGAGGCCGCGGAGGCCGCCGCACCCACCCGGGAGCGGGAGGCCGGCGAGTGACCCCCCTCGCGGCCGACCACGGCTTCCTGTCCCCGACCGGCGTCGAGATCGCCTTTCTCCTCGTCGGTCTCGTCACACTCGGCGCGGCCGTCATCACCGTCACCACCAAGCAACTGGTGCACGCCGCGCTCTGGCTCGTCGTGGCGCTCGGCGGCCTGGCCGTCGAGTACCTGCTGCTGACCGCCGAGTTCATCGCCTGGGTACAGGTCCTGATCTACATCGGTTCCGTCGTCGTCCTCCTTCTCTTCGGGCTGATGCTGACGAAGGCGCCCATCGGCCGTTCCCCGGACGCGGACTCGGAGCACCGGGGCGTCGCGCTCGCGGTGGCCGTCGCCGCGGCCGCCGCGCTGGTCTGGGTGGTCGTCGACGCGTTCCGTACGACCTGGATCGATTTCGACAGCCCCGCCCAGGGGTCCACCGGGGTCACCGGCCAATTCCTCTTCCGGCACTGGGTGCTGCCCTTCGAAGCGCTCTCCGTCCTTCTGCTCGCCGCGCTCATCGGCGCGATCGTCCTGTCCCGCAAGAGCGGCAAGGAGCAGCGCTGATGCATCTCGCCTATCCCGCCGTACTCGCGGCGCTGCTCTTCTGCACCGGTCTGTACGGGGTGCTCGCCCGCCGCAACGCGATCCTCGTGCTCATGTCCGTCGAGCTGATGCTCAACGCCGTCAATCTCAACCTCGTCGCCTTCGACGTATGGCTGCGCGACACCCTGCACGCGGGCCAGGCCCTCACCCTCTTCGTGATCGCCATCGCCGCCGCCGAGATCGGCATCGGTCTGGCGATCGTCCTGATGGTCTACCGCAACCGCGGCACCTCGGACGTCGACCGGCTCCGCGACAGCGTCGAGAGCGACGCGACCGACGAGGCCGCGGCGCGGTCCGTGGCGACCGGGTCCGCCGAAGTCCGGGCCGAAGCCGGCGCCCCGGCGAAGAATGCTGAGGCCACCGCGTGACCACGACCACCCTCGCCGTCCTCGTCCCGCTGCTGCCGTTCCTCGGCGCGGTCGCCGGCCTGCTCCTCGGCCGCAAGGCCCCCGGATTCGTCCGGCCCCTTGCCGTGCTGCCGCCACTCGCCGCCGCCGTACTCGCCGCGATCGTCGCCGTACGCCAGAGCGACGGGCACGGCACCGGCGCACCGATCGACGCGGCGACCCGGCTCACCCCGACCGGTTCGGTCCCGATCGACCTCGCCCTGTACATCGACGGCTTCGCCGCCCTCGTCGCGATCCTCGTCGCGGTCGTCGCGACATGCGTACAGATCTACTCGACGGGCTATCTGCGCGCCGACGCGCGCTACCCCTCGTACGCCGCTCTCGTCTCCCTCTTCACCTCCGCGATGCTGCTCGTCGTCTACTCCGGCGACCTGATGGTGCTGCTGGTCGGCTGGGAGATCATGGGCATCTGCTCGTACTTCCTCGTCGGCCACTACTGGGAGACGCCCGAGGCGCGCGCCGCCTCCCTGAAGGCGTTCCTCGTCACCAAGCTCGGCGATGTCCCCTTCCTGCTCGGCCTGTTCGCGCTCGCCGTCGACACCGGCACGTTCCGGATCACCGGCGTCCTGAAGTCCGTCGCGGACAACGGGCTCGACCACCCCACCCTGATCGCCCTGCTGCTGATCGCCGGTGTCGCGGGCAAGTCGGCCCAATTCCCGCTGCACACCTGGCTTCCCGACGCGATGGCCGGCCCCACCCCCGTCTCCGCGCTGATCCACGCGGCGACGATGGTCGCCGCCGGCATCTACTTCGTGGCCCGTCTCCTCCCCGTCTTCGCCGCCTCCGCCGCGGCCCTCGTGGTCCTCGCCGTGCTGGCCGCGATCACCATGGTCGGCTCCGCGATCGCCGCTCTCGCGCAGGACGACATCAAACGCGTCCTCGCCTACTCGACCATCGGCCAACTCGGCTACATGTCGGGCGCGCTGGCCGTGGGCGACCGGGGCGCGGCCGTCTTCCACCTCATCTCACACGGCGCCTTCAAGGCGCTCCTCTTCCTCGGCGCCGGCGTGATCATCCACGCCGCCGGCACCAACTCGCTCGCCGCCATGTCCCGGATGGGCGGCCTCGCCAAACGCGTCCCCGACGCCTACTGGACGATGACGATCGCGCTCCTCGCGCTCGCCGCCATCCCGCCCTTCGCCGGCTTCTTCTCCAAGGAAGCCGTCCTCGTCGCCGCCGAGCACACCGCGCTCGGCGAGTCGCGGATCGCCCCGGACATCGCCGGCTGGACCGTGCTGGTCGCCGGCCTGCTCACCGCACTGCTCACCGCCGCCTACGCGACGCGCCTGTGGCTCCTCGCCTTCCGGGGCCGGGGCGCCGAGGCGGCCGACCACGGCAAGCAGCCGCTGTCGATGAACGCCGTCCTGTGGGTCCTCGCCGTCCCCTCACTCGCCTTCGGCCTGACCGTCGGCGTCATCGCCCCCTGGCTGGGCGCCCACAGCCTCACCCCGACACTCACCACCTCCGTACTGGGCACCGGCGTCGCACTCGTCGGCGGGCTGATCACCTACGGCAGCTGGAGCCACACCACGGCGCTCGCCGCCCGCACCCCCATCGGCGCCGTCGCCGCGCACCCGGACGCCGAACCCGCGCTCTCCGAGGTCGAGGCCATGGCCAGCCACACCGCCGCCTACGGCGACATCGCCTCGGCCCCCGACCCCGCCGACCCCGGCCGGCTCCTGCTCGGCAGGCTCCACCCGCACGCCGCCGCCGGCTTCCACCTGGACGCCGTCTACCGCACCCTCTTCCAACGCCCGGTCCAGGGCGCGGCCCGGCTGGTCCACTTCCTCGACCGCGAGGTCGTCGACACCTACGTACGCGGGGCGGGCACCGGCACACGCTGGCTCGGCGCCGCCGTACGCGGCGCGCAGACCGGCAATGTGCAGACCTACCTGGGCGCCCTGCTCGCCGGAACGGTCGTCCTGGCGATCGCCGCCGTACTCCTCGCCGCCGGAGCGTGAGTCGTGATCGATATCAGCCCGTCCGTGATGCAGTTCCTTCTCGCGTTCATCGTCGCCGCCCCCCTCCTGGGCGCGGTGGCCGCGCTGCTCCCCGCCCCGCCCGGACTCCGGGGCACCGGCCCCGACCAGGCCGTACTGCGCCACGGCGTGACCGTGACCGGCGCGATCCTCATCGCCGCGATCGTCCTCGCGATCGGCTTCGACCACGACCACCCGTCGAGGATGCAGGCCACGACGGACATCAGCTGGATCGCCGCACTCGACGTGCGGATCCATCTCGGCACCGACGGCATCTCCCTCCCCCTTCTGGTCCTGACCGCGCTGCTGACCTTCCTCTGCGCTCTCTACAGCTACTTCAAGCCCCCGGCGGGCCCCTCCCCGAAGGCCTTCGTCGCCCTGCTGCTCGTCCTCGAATCCGGCACCCTCGCGACCTTCGCCGTCCTCGACCTGCTGCTGTTCTTCCTGGCCTTCGAGATGGTGCTCATCCCCATGTACTTCCTCATCGCCCGCTGGGGCGGTGCGGGGCGGCAGGCCGCCGCCTGGAAGTTCATCCTCTACACGCTGCTCGGCTCCGTGGTCATGCTGCTCGGCCTGCTGCTCGTCGGCCTTCACGCGGGCACATTCGACATGGTGGCACTCGCCACTGACAACGGCCGTGGACTGAGTTCGTTCGTGCAGGTCACAGCCGTTCTGGCGATCGGGATCGGCCTCGCGGTCAAGACCCCGATGTGGCCGTTCCACAGCTGGCTCCCGGACGCCCACACCGCCGCCCCGACCGTCGGATCCGTCCTCCTCGCCGGGGTCATGCTCAAGATGGGTACGTACGGTTTCGTCCGTATCGTCCTGCCGATCGCGCCCGACGGGATGCGGATCTTCGCGCCGTACCT
This sequence comes from Streptomyces sp. S4.7, assembly GCF_010384365.1. Lineage (NCBI taxonomy): Bacteria > Bacillati > Actinomycetota > Actinomycetes > Kitasatosporales > Streptomycetaceae > Streptomyces > Streptomyces sp. S4.7. Next base: position 4,547,386 of record NZ_CP048397.1, read on the forward strand.
CGCCGCCCTCGCCGTCGTCGGCATCATCTACGGCTCCCTGGCCTGTCTCGCGCTCGCCCGGCAGGGCGCGGGCGGCGACCTCAAGCGCCTCATCGCCTACTCCTCCGTCGGCCACATGGGCTTCGTCCTCCTGGGCATCGCGTCCATGACCCCCACCGGCGTCAACGGCGCGCTCTTCGCCAACGTCGCCCACGGTCTCATCACCGGCCTGCTCTTCTTCCTGGTCGGAGCGCTCAAGGACCGCTACGGCACCGCCGACCTCGACACCCTCGCCGGCGCCACCGGCGCGGCGCTGTACGGCCGCGCACCACGCCTCGGTGGCCTCCTCGCCTTCGCCGCCGTCGCCTCCCTCGGCCTGCCCGGCCTCGCCGGATTCTGGGGCGAGATGCTCGCGATGTTCGGCGCCTTCGATCCCGCGGACGGCCTCAGCCGCCCCGCCTTCGTCACCTTCACGGCGATCGCCTGCTTCGGCACCCTGCTCACCGCCGCGTACCTGCTGATCGTCGTCCGCCGTGTCTGCATGGGCGCGCACCCCCAGCAGGTCACCGAGCCGAAGGAACAGCGGGAGCCGCTGCCCGAACTCACCGACGTCCAGGGCTACGAACTCGCCGCCTGGACCCCGCTCGTCGCCCTCACCGTCCTCGCCGGCCTCTGGCCCGCCGTCCTCCTCGGCCTCACCGACCCGGCCGTGCAGAAGCTTCTCGCAGGAGGCAAGTCGTGACCGTGGCCGCTGCCCAGGGCGCCGCCGACAGCGCCGCCAGCCTCGTCCAGTCCGTCGACTGGCTCGCGATCGCGCCCCCGGCGCTCACCGCCGTCGTCGCCCTCGCCGTCCTGGTCGCCGACCTGTTCGTCCCGGAGCGCCGCAAGCCGCTCCTCGGCGTCCTGTCCCTCGCCGGCCTCGCCGCCGCGCTCCTGCTGCTGATCCCCATCCGCACGGGCGACCGGTCCACCTTCTGCCTGACGGCGGACGCCGACGTGTGCAGCTACACCGCCGACCACTTCACCCTCGTCATCCAGCTCCTGGTGCTCGGCGGCGCCCTGCTCACCGCACTGCTCTCCGTCACCGAACTCAGCGGCGCCAAGAGGCTCCCGGCGGGCGAGTTCTGGTTCCTGCTGCTCTCCTCCGCGGCCGGCGCCGCCCTGCTGCCCGCCGCACGCGACCTCGCGACCCTCGTCGTCGCCCTCGAAGTCGCCACCCTCCCCGCCTTCGCGCTGGTCGGCCTCAAGCGCGGCGACCGGCTGTCCTCCGAGGCGGCGCTGAAGTTCTTCCTCTCCTCCGTGGCGGCCACCGCCGTCATGTTGCTGGGTGTCAGCTTCGTGTACGCCACCACCGGCACCCTGCACCTCACCGAGATCGCCACCCGGCTCGACGAGGTCCCCGGGGCGCTCGAAACCCTCGCCTCCGCCGGTGTCGCCCTCACCCTCGTCGGTTTCGCCTTCAAGGCCGCCGCCGCGCCCTTCCACTTCTGGGTCCCCGACACCTACGTCGGCGCGCCCCTGCCCGTCGCCGCGTATCTCTCCGTCGTCAGCAAGGCCGTCGGATTCTCCGGCCTGATCCTGGTGACGGTCATCGCCTTCCCGAGCCACTCCGACGTATGGGGCCCCGTCGTCGCCGTACTCGCCGCGCTCACCATGACCGTCGGCAACGTCGCCGCGCTGCGCCAGCCGGCCACGCGCGCGTGGAGCGCGGTACGCCTCCTCGCGTGGTCGTCCGTCGCCCAGGCCGGCTATCTGCTGGTCCCGATCGCGGCAGCGGCGTACGCCGGGACGGACCAGATCGGCTCCACCGTCGCGTACGCCCTGATGTACGCCGTCGTGAACCTCGGCGCCTTCGCCGTCGCCGCCCTGGTGGCCCGTACGAAGCCCCTGAACCGCCTCGCGGACTACCGCGGCCTCGCCTCCGAGCGCCCGCTCGTCGCCCTCGCCATGGGCTTCTTCCTGCTCTGCCTGGCCGGACTGCCGCCCGGTGTCGTCGGCCTCTTCGCGAAGGTCGCGGTCTTCTCCTCGGCCGTGGACGCGGGGCTCGGCTGGCTGGCCGTCGTGATGAGCGCCAATGTCGTCATCGCGCTCTACTACTACCTCCAGTGGACGGCCGTCCTCTTCCGCGCCCCGGAGACGGCCGAGGAGGGAGCCTCCGAGGCCGGGCCGACGCCCCCGGCCGCCGGGCCCGTCCCTCGGCCCGCCGGCCCCTTGACGGGCCGCCCCGCCCCCGCCCCGGTACTCGCCGCGATCGGCCTGACCACCGCCGTGGGCATCGCCCTGTCGGGAGCGCCCCAGCTGGTCCTGCGCTTCGCGGCGGAAAGCCTCTTCTGAGGCACGCGCCGCGCGAGAAGCCGCTCCACCCGCCCCCACCGCCACCCGTACGGCGTACAGCCCCGTGCGGGCGCGCCAGGGAACCCGTGACCCCCGCCTGGCGTTGACCAGTGAGTAAGGGTCCACTGGAGAGTGGAGCGACGTCACGTAGAGGGTTCCCCTGCCGCACGATTTGGAGGGCGTTCCGTGCACCGCCGGCACAACGGGTTGAGGACCGCCGCACTCCTCGGGGGACTGTCCGCACTCATCATCGTCATCGGCAGCGTCTTCGGCCGGACGGGGCTGATCGTCGCGGTCGTCGTCGCCCTGGGCACGAACGCGTACGCCTACTGGAACAGCGACAAGCTGGCGCTGCGCGCCATGCGCGCGCGCCCGGTCAGCGAGTTCGAGGCGCCGAAGCTCTACCGCATCGTGCGCGAGCTCTCCACCACCGCGCGCCAGCCGATGCCACGGCTCTACATCTCACCGACGCAGGCCCCCAACGCGTTCGCCACGGGCCGCAACCCCCGCAACGCGGCCGTCTGTTGTACGGACGGCATCCTCCAGATCCTGGACGAGCAGGAGCTGCGCGGAGTCCTCGGCCACGAGCTGAGCCATGTCTACAACCGCGACATCCTCATCTCCTCGGTCGCCGGTGCCCTCGCCTCCGTCGTCATGTTCCTGGTGAACTTCGCCTGGCTCATCCCCATCGGCCGCTCGGACGACGACGAGGGCCCCGGCCTCGTCGGCATGCTGCTGGTGATGATTCTGGGCCCGCTGGCCGCCTCGGTGATCCAGCTCGCGGTGAGCCGCTCCCGCGAGTACGAGGCGGACGCGTCGGGCGCCCAGCTCACCGGTGATCCGTTGGCCCTCGCCAGCGCCTTGCGTAAGCTTGAAGCAGGCACGAAACAGCTGCCGTTGCCGCCAGAGCCACGAATCGAGACGGCGAGCCATCTGATGATCGCCAATCCGTTCCGGCCCGGGCAGGGTGTGTCGAGACTGTTTTCCACGCATCCGCCGATGGCGGAGCGCATCGCCCGACTAGAGCAGATGGCAGGTCGACGTCCATGAAGACAATTCTCAACATCATCTGGCTTGTTTTCAGCGGGTTCTGGCTGTTCCTCGGTTACGTGTTCGCCGGACTGCTCCTGTGCATCACGATCATCGGCATCCCCTTCGGTATCGCCGCGTTCCGGATCGCCGTGTACGCCCTGTGGCCGTTCGGCTACACGACGGTGGAGCGCCGCGACGCCGGATCGCCGTCGTTCGTCGCGAATGTGCTGTGGCTGGTTCTCGCGGGCTGGTGGCTCGCCCTCGGCCACATCTTCACCGGGATCGCCCTGTGCGTGACGATCATCGGCATCCCCCTGGGACTCGCGAACTTCAAGCTGATCCCCGTCTCGCTGCTGCCCTTCGGCCGCGAGATCGTCCGTACGGACCAGGCGTTCGCGGGCTGGTGACCCGAGCCGTGCCGTACGGCACGCCGTAGCACCCCGAGGACGGCAGGCCCAGCAGCGCTGTGGCCTGCCGTCCTTCACGTATGTCCGGCCCGAAGCGGGGTAGTTGACCCGTCGGGCCGGACACCGCTGTCCTGCCGCCCACCGTGAGAGGCGCCACGCAACCGCGCCGCGCCCTCCGGGCGTCTTCCCGTACAGATCACGGCACCACCCCGCACCCGGACACCGCAGGTCGCGGAAGCACCGCACGAAAGGCAGGCCCACGGCATGACCATCATCGGCTGGCTCGTCCTCGGACTCCTCGCCGGAGCCGTCGCCAAGATCCTGCTGCCCGGCCGTGACCCGGGCGGTCTGGTCGGCACGACCCTCATCGGCATCGCCGGTGCCTTCATCGGCGGCTGGATATCGTCGCGCTGGCTGGACCGCGAGATCACCACCGACTTCTACGACGGCGCCACCTGGGCGGCGGCGATCGGCGGCTCACTGGTGCTGCTGATCATCTACCGTCTCCTCTTCGGCCACTCCCGCTCCCGCTGACCGCCGGCCGACCCCCGGCCCCCGACCGGCCCGCGACCGGGTCCCCGGCCGCCCGCCGCCTTCCCGTCGGCCGCCCGCCGGCGCGCGTCACCCCCCGGCGAGCCCGGTCTCGCGCAACGTGATGTTCAGCCGCCCGGCGCGCATCCCGCACGCCGGGTCCGCCGTCCCCGGATACACCTTGGGGACCGCGTGGAACGCGAGCCGTGACGGCCCGCCGAAGACGAAGAGATCACCGGACGCCAACTCGACATCCGTGAAGGGGCGCGTCCGCGTCCGCGTGTTGCCGAAGCGGAAGACACACGTGTCACCGATGCTCAGCGACACCACGGGCGCCCCGGACCTCTCGTCCTTGTCCTGGTGCATGCCCATCCCGGCCGCGCCATCGTAGAAGTTGACGAGCGCGGTGTCCGGCGCGTACCGCGCCCCGGCCCCTTCGCCGTACGCCTCGTCGACCGCCGCACGCCCCAACTCCGCGAGCCACGCGGGAAACGGCGCGACCCGCGCGCCGTTCACATCCCCGGCGGTACGGGTGTAGCGGTACGGCTGCCAGTGCCACCCCAGACAGACCGTCCGCACGGACATCACGCCCCCGCCCGGCAACGTGGTGTGCCGCATCGGCACCGGCCCCCGCGCCCAACCCCGGCACGCTTCCACCAACTCCCGCTGCCGCCCCGCGTCCAGCCACCCCGGCACCTGCACGGCCCCGTCGCCGACGACGGCACGGCCCCGCGGGAACAACGCCCCACTCATGCCCACACCTCCGCTCCCGCCGCTTCGTCGCCGTCGACGGACGTCATGGACATCCGTCCGCTCGCACGGCCGTCCCCGCGCCCGTGCGAGCGGGCGCGACAACGGCCGTGCGGGTCCGCCGGGCCGACCGGGGGCCGGTGGTCAGCGGTAGTTCACGTACTGCAGCGCGAAGTCGAAGTCCTGCCCCTTCAACAGCGCCTGCACGGCCTGGAGATCGTCCCGGCTCTTCGAGCTGACCCGCAGTTCGTCGCCCTGAACGAGCGCCTTGACGCCCTTGGGGCCCTCATCGCGGATGATCTTGGCGACCTTCTTCGCGTTCTCCTGGGAGATGCCCTCCTCGATGGAGGCGAAGATCTTGTACTCCTTGCCGGACTGCTGCGGCTCGCCCGCGTCCAGCGCCTTCAGCGAGATGCCCCGCTTGATCAGCTTGGACTGGAAGACGTCGAGGATCGCGTTGACCCGCTCCTCGGTGTTGGCCTGCATAAGGATCTTCTCGCCGGACCAGGCGATCGAGGCTCCGACGTTCTTGAAGTCGTACCGCTGGGAGACCTCCTTCGCGGTCTGGTTGAGGGCGTTGTCGACCTCCTGCCGCTCGACCTTCGAGACGATGTCGAAACTGGAGTCGGCCATGTCCTGTGGCTCCTTGTATCGGGTGTCGGAAAGGGTGCCGCGGCACACGCCGCGGCTGATGCCGAAAGTACGGGCGGGCTCCCGGCCCGCTCCGCCAAAGCCTAGTCATCTCCGCCCCCTCCCGGCCTGATCAATCCGGTGGCGGAGCACCCCCGCGCATCGGGTATCGTTTACGTCGTTGCCACGGAGCGGCGCACACAGCGCCCATCCCGCGACGACATCCCATGGCGGTGTGCCCGAGTGGCCAATGGGAGCGGACTGTAAATCCGCCGGCTTAGCCTTCCCAGGTTCGAATCCTGGCGCCGCCACACAAAAAAGATGGCCCCCGGGCCGCGGAGACGCGGACCGGGGGCCATCTCCGTCTCCGTCGGACGGCTTCCTTCAGACGGCGGAGCCGGCGCCCCGCACCGCGTCCACCACCGGCACCGTGCCGCTGATCAGTTCCAGTGTCAGGCCCACCGTCGCCGGTGTCTCCAGCAACTCGGCCAGTGTGGCGGCCACATCGTCCCGAGGCACCGGACCACGCCCTGTTGACGGGGCGAGGTTCACCAGGCCCGTGCCCGCGTCGTTCGTGAGCATCCCCGGGCGCAGGACCGTCGCGTCGAGACCCTCCTTGGACAGGACGTACACGTCCGCCGCGCCCTTGGCCCGCAGGTAGTGGTCGAAGACGTCGTCGCCCTCGTGGTCCGGGTCGGCGCCCATGGACGAGACGATCACATGGCGCCGTACGCCCGCCCGTTGCGCCGCGTCGGCGAAGAGGACCGCCGCGCCCCGGTCGACGGTGTCCTTGCGTTCCGTGGTGCTGCCCGGTCCCGCCCCGGCCGCGAAGACGGCCGCGTCCGCGCCCTCCAGCGCCGCCGCGGCCTCCTCGGGCGAGGCCGACTCCAGGTCGAGCACGACCGCTTCGGCGCCCGCCTTCCGCAGATCCTCCGCCTGTTCGGGTTTGCGGATGATCCCCGCGACCTCGTGGTCGCGCGCGGCGAGCAGCCGCTCCAGCCGCAGCGCGATCTGACCGTGTCCTCCGGCAATGACAATTCGCATGCTCACGACCGTACGTCCGACAGGCCGCCAGCGCGCCCGCACCGCCTCCGCAGGAGGAGCGATTCCCACCACCCGTCCGCGGGGTGCCGGCCGCTCACGCCCCCGTCTCCGGCCGCACCTGCCGCCCCTGTCGCGGCAGGTCCAGCGCCGCGGCCCCGGCCGGGTCGCAGTACTCCCGCACGGCGTTCGTCCGGGCCACCACCCGGCCCCGGTGGATGACGATCCTGCTGTACGCCAGCGACAGCACCCCCTCCAGCCGCTCCCCGCGCACCGCCAGCAACTCGGCGGGGAAGCCCGCCTCCACCCGTACCTCCGGCAGCCGCATGGCCTCCCGCGCGCCCGCGCTCACCGCGTCGTACGCCTCCGCCGCCCGCAGCCCTCCCTGGGAGGCCAACAGATACGCCGCCTCCAGCGGATCCCCGCGCCCCACCGGGTTCGCCACGTCCCGTACGGCGCCGCTGCCGGCCGCCACCCGTACACCGGCGGCACGCAGCAGCCGCACGGGAGCCACTCCCCGTTGCTCGGCGCCGCCGCAGCGGCCCTGGGGCAGACAGACGACCGTCACACCCGCCGCCGCCAGCTGGTCGGCGGCCCGGCCCGCCATGTCCGCCGGCAGCCGCGACAGCCCGGCGCAGGGCCCGATCGAGACACCGGGCCGCAGCCCGCCGGCCATCGCCGCGAGGCGCGCCAGCCGGGCCGGGTCACCCGCGTCCGTATGGAGGTCGACGGGGCACCGGTGTTCGGCGGCGACGGTCAGCACCGCTTCCACGTATCCGGCCGGATCCGGATCGAGGTCCGGGCAGCCGCCCACCACACCCGCGCCCAGCTTCACCGCGTCCCGCAGTATCGCCAGCCCGTCCGCGCCCGCGACCCCGGTCAGCAGCCGCGGTACGGCCACGACCGTCAGATCGCCGAGCCCACGCAGCGAACGCCGTGCCCGGAGCACCGCCTCCAGGGGAGCCAGCTCCTGCGCGTCACCGACGCGCACATGCGTACGCAGCGTCGTCGCCCCGTGCCCGACCTGGAGCAGCGCGGCCTCGGTGGCGCGCCGCTGGACGTCCTCGGCGTCGTACGAGACGGGCCTGTCCGGTGCGACGGCGCTCAGCGCGGTGTCGCTGTGGGCGTGCGGCTCGGCGGGGGCGGGCAGCAGCAGATGCCCGTCGAGGTCCAGGCACGCGCCCGGCGCGGTGAGGCTGCCGGCCGTGCCGACGGCTTCGATGCGGCCGCCGCTCAGCCGTACGTCGACGGCGCGGCCGTCGGTGAGCCGGGCCCCGCGCAGCAGCAGCGCGGTGGCGTTCGCCGTGGCGCCGTCCGGCGGCTGCGGCTGGCTGTCGGGCATCGCGCTCCTGGGTGGGCTCCTGGCGGGGGGTGTGGGGCTCCGGCGTGCAAGATCACGCGGCGTGGGTCGAGCCTAGAGGCGCCCCGGGCACCCTTCGAGGAGGAAGGAAATAGTCATACCGGCGTGGCTCTGCCTGGTGTACGGAACGCCTCCCACGCCCGGTCCCACCGGGCCTCCGCCCCCGATCGGGAGCCCCGGCGAGGGCGTCCCGAGGCGTCGCCAACCCCTGTCCGCCGCCCGCCCCGAGACGGAAGGGACAGGTGGGACGAGAAGCCGGGAAACGGATTTGGGCGAACGGCGACGGACCGTGTAATGTCTTCATCGCTCGCCCCAATAGCTCAGTCGGTAGAGCGTCTCCATGGTAAGGAGAAGGTCTACGGTTCGATTCCGTATTGGGGCTCTGGTGTCCGGCGCTCCTCGCCCTCGGGCGAGGGGATCCGACATCACAGCGGTGTAGCTCAGTCGGTAGAGCAAGCGGCTCATAATCGCTGTGTCACCGGTTCAAGTCCGGTCACCGCTACACACGGTAGCCGATGGTGGGGGCGATCCTTCGATCGGCTACTCTTTTATGCGTTAACCCGTCAATCTGTCCGTCCAAGGAGCACTCACGTGGCTGCCACCGACGTCCGCCCGAAGATCACGCTGGCCTGCGTGGAGTGCAAGGAGCGGAACTACATCACCAAGAAGAACCGGCGCAACAACCCGGACCGTCTTGAGATGAAGAAGCACTGCCCTCGTTGCAACTCGCACACGGCTCACCGCGAAACGCGCTGACCCAGGCTCGTACCCGAGGCCGTCCCCTTAACGGGGGGCGGCCTCGTGTCGTTTGCCGGGCCCCGTACATAGTTGTGCACCAATTCATCAGGGCAGTCTCATCAGGAGGTAACGAGTCCATGGCGCTCGACCAGTCCTTCGTCGGGCGGACCTATCCGCCCACCGAGCCGTACGAGGTGGGCCGGGAGAAGATCCGCGAGTTCGCCGAGGCGGTGGGTGACGGCAATCCGGCGTACGCCGACCCGGACGCGGCGAAGGCGCTCGGCCACCTCGATGTGATCGCCCCGCCGACCTTCGTCTTCGCGATCACCTTCAAGGCGGCGCGTGAGGTCATCGCGGATCCGCAGCTGGGTCTCGACTACAGCCGGGTCGTGCACGGCGACCAGAAGTTCGCGTACACCCGCCCCGTCCGGGCGGGCGACCGGCTGACCGTCACCTCGACCATCGAGGGGATCAAATCCATGGCGGGGAACGACATCCTCGACGTCCGCGGCGAGGTGCACGACGAGGCGGGCGCGCACGTCGTGACCGCGTGGACGAAACTGGTGGCGCGCGGCGCCGAGGGGGAGTGACACCGATGGCCACGCAGATCGCGTACAAGGACGTCGAGGTCGGTACGGAGCTGCCGGCCACGGTCTTCCCGGTGACCCGGGACACCCTGGTGCGGTACGCCGGCGCGTCCGGTGACTTCAACCCGATCCACTGGAACGAGAGGTTCGCCCGGGAGGTCGGCCTGCCCGACGTCATCGCGCACGGCATGTTCACCATGGCCGAGGCGGTCCGGGTGGTGACCGACTGGGTGGGGGACCCGGGGGCTGTCGTCGAGTACGGGGTCCGCTTCACCAGGCCCGTCGTGGTGCCCGACGACGGTACGGGCGCGGTCATCGAGGTGAGCGCCAAGATCGGCGACAAGCTCGACGACAACCGCGTGCGGGTGGATCTGACGGCGACCAGCGAGGGCAAGAAGGTGCTGGGGATGTCCCGCGCCGTCGTCCGGCTGGCCTGAGCGTCCGACCCACCGCCCCACACGTTCGGATCCGGGGACGAGCCGTCTCCGGATCCGAACGTACTCTTGTGCCGTGCAGGAACTCCACGACGCCCCCCTCGCCCCCCTGACCACCTTCCGCCTCGGCGGCCCCGCCACCCGGCTGATCACCGCGACCACCGACGAAGAGGTCGTGGCGGCCGTGCGCGAGGCGGACGACGCGGGTACACCGCTCCTGGTCATCGGCGGCGGCAGCAATCTGGTCATCGGCGATAAGGGCTTCGAGGGCACCGCCCTGCGGATCGCGACACGCGGCTTCGACCTCTCCGGTACGGCGCTGGAACTGGCCGCCGGCGAGACCTGGACCGACGCCGTCGCCCGTACCGTCGAGGCCGGTCTCGCGGGCGTCGAGTGCCTCGCCGGCATCCCCGGCTCGGCCGGCGCCACCCCGATCCAGAACGTGGGCGCGTACGGCCAGGAGGTGTCCAGCACCATCACCGAGGTCGTCGCCTACGACCGGACCACCCGCGAGACCCTGACCCTCACCAACGCCGAGTGCGCGTTCTCCTACCGCCACAGCCGCTTCAAGGAGCACCCCGAGCGCTATGTCGTGCTGCGCGTGCGGTTCGGGCTGGAGGACGCGGACGGGCTCTCGGCCCCGCTCAAGTACGCCGAGACGGCGCGCGCCCTCGGTGTCGAGCCCGGCGACCGGGTCCCCGCCGCCACCGCCCGCAGGACCGTCCTCGAACTGCGCGCGGGCAAGGGCATGGTGCTCGACCCGGCGGACCACGACACCTGGTCGGCCGGCTCCTTCTTCACCAATCCGATCCTCGACGACGCCCAGTTCGCGGCGTTCCTCGCCCGCGTCTTCGAGCGGCTCGGCGCGGACGTCGCACCGCCCGCGTTCCCGGCGGGGGACGGCCGCACGAAGACCTCGGCGGCGTGGCTGATCGACCGCGCGGGCTTCACCAAGGGGTACGGCGCGGGCCCGGCGCGCATCTCCACCAAGCACACCCTCGCCCTGACCAACCGGGGCGACGCCACCACCGAGGACCTGCTCGCGCTCGCCCGCGAGGTCGTCGCGGGGGTACACGAGGCCTTCGGGATCACCCTGGTCAACGAGCCGGTGACGGTGGGCGTCAGCCTCTGACGCACCGGCCCCGGTCGAAAGGCCGACCCCCGGGCACCGGCCTCAGTACGCGACCCCCACCGCCCGCTTCACCAGCGCCGGATCGTCCACCGTCGCCAGCATCGCGTGCGCCACGTCGCCCCGGCCGATCCTTCTCCCCGCCCGCGGGTTCCCGTCGGCCACCGTCCGGTAGACGCCGGTCACCGGCGCGTCCACGAGCTGGGGCGGCCGCACGGAGGTCCAGTGCGCCCCGCTGCGTGCCAGCTCCTCCTCCATACGGGCGAGATCGTCGTAGACGGGCTTGAACACGATCCTCACGACGCCCAGGGCGAGCTTCCCGGCCAGGGGCTCGTCGCGCGGTACGGGACCGAGCGGGGCCGCGCTCACCACGACGACGCGGCGCACCCCCTGCGCGTCCATCGCCCGCAGGATCGAGCGGGTCACGGGCGCCGCGAGCCCCGCGTCCTTGCGCCCGCGCGGACCGACGCCCGACAGCACCGCGTCCCGCCCGGCCACGGCGGGCCGCAGTGACTCCGGGTCGTCGAACGCGGTCGCGGTGAACACCTCCAGGCGGTCGCCGGTGACCTCCAGCCGCGCCGGGTCCCGCACCACCGCCGTGACCTGATGTCCCGCCGCCAGCCCCTGCCGGACGATCTCCCGGCCGACGCCCCCGGTCGCACCGAAAACGGTGAGCTTCATAGCAGTAGCCTTCCCTGGTGGGTGAGTACTCACTCACCCCTATGGTGAGTAGGTACTCACCCCGCCGTCAAGCCGTGAACGGACCACATATGAAGCCCGCGCGGGCCCGCATCCTCGACGCCGCCGCCGAGCTGATGGCCACCATCGGCCTGGCCCGCGCCACCACCAAGGAGATCGCCCGAGCGGCCGGCTGCTCGGAGGCGGCCCTCTACAAGTACTTCGCCGGCAAGGAAGACCTCTTCCTGCACGTACTGGACGAGCGGCTGCCCCGGCTCGGCCCGCTCCTCGGCGAACTCGCGAAGCGCCCCGCCGACGGGGAAACGGGCGGGGCGGGGGGCGCACGGAGCGTCGAGGAGAACCTGATCGAGGTCGTCCGCCAGGCCGCCCTCTTCTACGAGGCCACCTTCGCGATCGCCGCCTCACTCTTCGCCGAACCGGCCCTGCTGCGCCGCCACGCCGAGGGCGTACGCGCACTGGGTGCCGGCCCGCACATCCCGCTGCGCTCCCTCGCCGCCTATCTGCGCAACGAGCGCGAGGCGGGCCGGATCCGCCCCGACGCCGATCCCGACGCCGCCGCCACGCTGCTGCTCGGCGCGTGCCAGCAGCGGGCGTTCCTGCGCAGCTTCCCCGACGGCGAACCGGTCGCCCCCGTCGAGGAGTTCGCCCCCACGCTGGTCCGCGCGGCGCTCCTGGGCCTCGCCCCCGGGACCTGACGGGCGGTCCGCGCCGTCAGCCGTCCAGCAGCCAGCCGTCGATCCCCGCCAGCAGTTTCTCCTGTGTCCCGGCAGGCGCCGCCGAGCCCCGTACGGACTGACGGGCCAGCTCGGCCAGCTCTCCGTCCGTGAACCCGTGGTGCTTGCGCACCAGTTCGTACTGCGCCGCCAGCCGCGAACCGAACAGCAGCGGGTCGTCGGCGCCCAGCGCCATCGGCACCCCGGCGTCGAACAGGGTCCGCAGGGGTACGTCGGCGGGCTTCTCGTACACGCCCAGCGCCACGTTCGACGCCGGGCACACCTCACAGGTCACCCCGCGCTCGGCCAGCTTGCGCAGCAGCCGCGGATCCTCGGCCGCCCGTACGCCGTGCCCGACCCGGCTCGCACGCAGATCGTCCAGACAGTCCCGTACGGACGAGGGCCCGCTCAGCTCACCGCCGTGCGGCGCCGCGAGCAGCCCGCCCTCCCTGGCGATCGCGAAGGCCCGGTCGAAGTCCCGTGCCATGCCCCGGCGTTCGTCGTTCGACAGACCGAACCCGACGACGCCCCGGTCCGCGTACCGCACGGCGAGCCGCGCCAGCGTGCGGGCGTCCAGGGGGTGCTTCATCCGGTTCGCCGCGACCACGACCCGTATGTCGAGCCCGGTGTCCCTGGACGCCGCGTCCACGGCGTCCAGGATGATCTCCAGCGCCGGGATCAGCCCGCCGAGCAGCGGGGCGTAGGAGGTGGGGTCGACCTGTATCTCCAGCCAGCCGGAGCCGTCGCTGACGTCCTCCTCGGCGGCCTCGCGCACCAGCCGCTGGATGTCCTCGGCGGAGCGCAGACAGGACCGGGCGATGTCGTAGAGCCGCTGGAAGCGGAACCAGCCGCGTTCGTCGGTCGCGCGCAGTTCGGGCGGCTCGCCGCCGGTGAGGGCGTCCGGGAGGTGGACGCCGTACTTGTCGGCCAGCTCCAGCAGCGTCGTCGGCCGCATCGAGCCGGTGAAGTGCAGATGCAGGTGGGCCTTCGGCAACAGGCGGATGTCACGGGTGGCGCGGGTGGCGCTGTCGTCACGCGGGGGGCCGGAAACGTTCTCCATCCATGGATCTTGCCGTACTCGGACGGACTCCGGGAGTCCCTTTACACCTTCGGGTGGTTGCCCGAACGGAAGAACGGGCCCCCGGAAGGCACCGGGAGCCCGTTCTCTCATGCGTCGACGCTCAGTCGCGGGCCTCGGCCAGCAGCTTCTGGAGCCGGGCCACACCCTCGACCAGGTCCTCGTCACCGAGCGCGTACGACAGCCGCAGATATCCCGGCGTACCGAAGGCCTCACCCGGTACGACCGCGACCTCGGCCTCTTCCAGGATCAGGGTGGCGAGGTCGACCGAGCTCTCGGGGCGCTTGCCGCGGATCTCCTTGCCGAGCAGCGCCTTCACCGACGGGTACACGTAGAAGGCGCCCTCGGGCTCCGGGCAGACCACGCCGTCGATCTCGTTGAGCATCCGGACGATGGTGCCCCGGCGCCGGTCGAAGGCGACCCGCATCTCGTCCACCGCGTCGAGGCTGCCGGTGAGGGCGGCGAGCGCGGCGGCCTGGGAGACGTTCGCCACGTTGGACGTCGCGTGCGACTGGAGGTTGGTCGCGGCCTTCACCACGTCCTTGGGGCCGACGATCCAGCCCACCCGCCAGCCGGTCATCGCGTACGTCTTGGCGACACCGTTGACCACGACGCACTTGTCGCGCAGCTCCGGCACGACCGTGGGCAGCGAAGTGAACTCGGCGTCCCCGTAGACGAGGTGCTCGTAGATCTCGTCCGTCATGACCCACAGGCCGTGCGACACGGCCCAGCGGCCGATGGCCTCGGTGTCCTCGCGGCTGTAGACGGCGCCGGTCGGGTTGGAGGGCGAGACGAAGAGCACGACCTTCGTACGCTCCGTGCGCGCCGCCTCCAACTGCTCCACGGAGACCCGGTAGCCGGTGGTCTCGTCGGCCACGACCTCCACCGGGACACCGCCGGCCAGCCGGATCGACTCGGGGTACGTCGTCCAGTACGGCGCCGGGACGATGACCTCGTCGCCCGGGTCGAGGATCGCGGCGAACGCCTCGTAGATCGCCTGCTTGCCGCCGTTGGTCACCAGGACCTGGGCGGGGTCGATCTCGTAGCCGGAGTCACGCAGCGTCTTGGCGACGATGGCGGCCTTGAGCTCGGGGAGCCCGCCGGCCGGGGTGTAGCGGTGGTACTTCGGGTTGTGGCAGGCCTCGCTCGCGGCCTCGACGATGTAGCCGGGCGTCGGGAAGTCGGGCTCGCCGGCACCGAAGCCGATCACCGGCCGGCCCGCGGCCTTGAGGGCCTTGGCCTTGGCGTCGACAGCGAGGGTGGCGGACTCGGAGATTGCGCCGACTCGGGCGGAGACCCGGCGCTCGGTCGGAGGGATTGCAGCGCTCATGCGGGCCATGGTCCCAGACCCTCCGAGAGCGGAGCACAGGTGTTTCGCCGACCGGACAGCTCGCGGACGGAGAGTGGACAGGTTCTGACAAGACCCGGTCCGGTGTTACCTGTTCGACGCCGGGCGCCCGAGCACGTACACTCACTGGTCGTTGGCCCTTATCCGCCACCACCGATCCGCACACACCGTGCTTCCGGTCGGATGCGGTAGGTTGGGGAAAACGCAAAGGGTCGTAGCTCAATTGGTAGAGCACTGGTCTCCAAAACCAGCGGTTGGGGGTTCAAGTCCCTCCGGCCCTGCTACACACTCCTCCGCCAGGATGTGTGCGCATGTACGTACTTCAAAAGCACTGCCGTGCGGCTCCACCGGGCGCGGCACGGCCACGACCCGGAATCAGGTGAGAGAGCGTGACGGACGCCGTGGGCTCCATCGACAAGCCTGATGCTGACGATGACGAGACCGCAGAGTCGGGCAAGAAGACCCGCAAGGGTGGCAAGCGCGGCAAGAAGGGCCCCCTGGGCCGTCTCGCGCTCTTCTACCGTCAGATCGTCGCGGAGCTGCGCAAGGTCGTCTGGCCGACTCGCAACCAGCTGACGACCTACACGACTGTCGTGATCGTCTTCGTCGTCGTCATGATCGGTCTGGTGACCGTTATGGACTACGGCTTCCAGAGAGTAGTCAAGTACGTCTTCGGCTAGAGCCGCGGAGGCGGAGGGCGCCCACAGGCGTCCCTTTCCGCATGTTCCACCCATCGTGAAGCCAGGAAGAAGCAGCCAACGTGTCTGACCCGAACCTGAACGACGCCAACGAGGCGGTCGAGTCCCGTGCGGACGAGACCGACATCGTGGAGGCGGCGGACGCTGTCGAGCCAGACCAGGCCGAAGCCGCTGACGCCGAGGCCGGCGAGCCGGCCGAGGAGTCCGCGCTGCACGTCGAGGACGAGGACGCCGCCGACGCCGCGCCCAAGGCCGATGACGAGGACGAGGCTGCCGAGGACGGCGACGACATCGAGCTCGCCGAGGAGCCCGCCGCCGCGCCCGACCCGGTCGCCGCGCTCCGCGAGGAGCTGCGCGGGCTGCCCGGCGAGTGGTACGTCATCCACACGTACGCGGGTTACGAGAAGCGTGTGAAGGCCAACCTGGAACAGCGCGCCGTCTCGCTCAACGTCGAGGACTTCATCTACTCGGCCGAGGTGCCCGAGGAAGAGATCGTCCAGATCAAGAACGGCGAGCGCAAGAACGTCCGCCAGAACAAGCTCCCGGGCTATGTCCTGGTGCGGATGGACCTGACGAACGAGTCCTGGGGCGTCGTACGGAACACCCCCGGTGTCACCGGCTTCGTCGGCAACGCCTACGACCCGTACCCGCTGACGCTGGACGAGATCGTCAAGATGCTCGCCCCCGAGGCCGAGGAGAAGGCCGCGCGCGAGGCGGCCGAGGCCGAGGGCAAGCCGGCTCCGTCCCGCAAGGTCGAGGTCCAGGTGCTGGACTTCGAGGTCGGCGACTCGGTCACCGTCACCGACGGCCCGTTCGCGACGCTCCAGGCGACGATCAACGAGATCAACCCCGACTCCAAGAAGGTCAAGGGCCTCGTCGAGATCTTCGGTCGCGAGACTCCGGTCGAGCTGAGCTTCGACCAGATCCAGAAGAACTGACGCGCGGTTCCGCGCGCCCGTAAGCCACTTCCGACCAGGTCAGACAGGCTCTCGCAGCGGCTTTTCGCCCGCTCGTGGGAGAAGGTCTGACCTGCTCGGTTTTTGGCCGTGCAGCTATACCCGTTATCGTTGCGCGGTATGCCCGCATCCGGATGACCCGGGCGGCGGGCGAGAAACTCTCACTAGGACCCGGAGAGAGCAATGCCTCCCAAGAAGAAGAAGGTCACGGGGCTCATCAAGCTCCAGATCCAGGCCGGCGCGGCCAACCCGGCTCCGCCGGTCGGTCCCGCGCTGGGCCAGCACGGCGTCAACATCATGGAGTTCTGCAAGGCCTACAACGCCGCGACCGAGTCGCAGCGTGGCATGGTCGTGCCGGTGGAGATCACGGTCTACGAGGACCGCTCCTTCACCTTCATCACCAAGACTCCGCCGGCCGCGAAGCTGATCCTCAAGGCCGCGGGTGTGGACAAGGGCTCCGGCGAGCCGCACGTCAAGAAGGTCGCCAAGCTCACGCGTGAGCAGGTCCGTGACATCGCCACGACCAAGATGCCCGACCTGAACGCCAACGACCTGGACGCCGCCGAGAAGATCATCTCCGGCACCGCCCGTTCGATGGGCATCACGGTCGAGGGCTGAGACCGGCCCGGCGGGCCCACTCGGGCACGCCAAGTGGAAGGGCCATGCGCGGCCCGCACCACGAACTCCACACCTGAATGAACCACCAGGAGAAGAAGTGAAGCGCAGCAAGGCACTCCGCGGCGCGGACGCGAAGATCGACGCGGAGCGTAACTACCCTCCGCTCGAAGCCGTCCGTCTGGCCAAGGACACCAACACCACCAAGTTCGACGGCACCGTCGAGGTCGCCATGCGTCTGGGTGTCGACCCGCGCAAGGCGGACCAGATGGTCCGTGGCACCGTGAACCTTCCGCACGGCACCGGCAAGACCGCCCGGGTCCTGGTCTTCGCGACCGGTGACCGTGCCGAGGCAGCGCGTGCCGCGGGCGCCGACATCGTCGGCTCCGACGAACTGATCGAAGAGGTCCAGAAGGGCCGTCTCGACTTCGACGCCGTCGTCGCCACCCCGGACCTCATGGGCAAGGTCGGCCGGCTCGGCCGCGTCCTCGGCCCGCGTGGTCTGATGCCGAACCCGAAGACCGGCACCGTCACCCCCGATGTCACCAAGGCCGTGACCGACATCAAGGGCGGCAAGATCGAGTTCCGCGTCGACAAGCACTCGAACCTGCACTTCATCATCGGCAAGGTCTCCTTCGACGAGACGAAGCTGGTCGAGAACTACGCCGCGGCGCTGGAGGAGATCCTCCGTCTCAAGCCGTCCGCCGCGAAGGGCCGTTACATCAAGAAGGCGACCCTGGCGACGACGATGGGCCCCGGTATTCCGCTGGACGCCAACCGCACCCGTAACCTCCTCGTCGAGGAGGACCCGGCCTCCGTCTGAGACTGACGGCGGTCGCGCGTTCGCGTGTCAAGAGCCGGTCCCGGCACCTCTGTTGAGGTGTCGGGGCCGGTTTTCGCATACGCGGGCTGTCAGATGTGTGCGTTACCGTTCAACCAGGAACATCGAAAAAAGGGGTGGGGTATGACCATGTCGGCATGGGGGCGTGTTGGCGTCTCGCTGACGGCACTGGCCGTTGTGGCGGGTGTGGCCGGCTGTCAGAGCGACGACCCGGACACGAAGAAGACCGGCAGTTCCGCGGCCAACGGCGGGGAGCCACAGTCCCGTTCGGCGGTGACCGAGGTCCTGACGGCGGCGTACGAGAAGACGGCGGCGGCCAAGTCCGCCAAGGTCAGCATGACGATGTCGATGCCCGCCGGCGCGGCGGGGGCCGCCGGCGGCGGCGAGATGGAGATGTCCGGCGTCATGGGCTGGGACCCCATGGTGATGGACATGACCATGACCGGCTCGATGATGCAGGCCGAGCCCGACGCCCCGGACAAGATCCGGATGGTGTGGGTCAAGAACGCGATGTACATGGACATGGGCGCCGAGGCGGCCAAGGACATGGACGGCAAGCGCTGGATGAAGCTGGACCTCGCCGCCGCGGCGGAGGCCTCGGGCGACCCCGCGGTCGCCCAGGAGCTCACCGGTGGCATGGAGAACATGAACCAGGACCCGGCCCAGCAGCTCGCGCTGCTGCTGGACTCGCCGAACGTGAAGCACGTCGGCTCCGAGAAGGTCGACGGGGTCGACGCCCAGCACTACAAGGGCACGCTCACGGTCGCCGAGATGGTCGAGTCGAACGAGTCGCTCGACGTCCTCAGCGCCAAGGAGCGCAAGGACCTGCTCGCCGGCATCGAGAAGTCGGGCATCGAGGGTTACGACATCGAGGTCTGGGTCAACGAGGACGACTACCCGGTCAAGATGGACGTCGCGATGGACTCCCCGCAGGGCGACATCACGATGAGCGCGCGGTACAGCGACTACGGCGCCAAGGCGTCCGTCCAGGCCCCGCCGGCCGGCGACACCGTCGACCTCTTCGAGATGCTGGGCGACCTCGGCGGCGCGGCCGGCGCGGGAGCCGACGACTCCGGGATCTGATCCCGCGCCCCGCCCCGCGAACCCGGTTCCGGGATCCGTTTCCCGGAACCGGTTTACGGGCCTGTTCGACGGATTTGCCTGACGGTAACCCCGTCCCGTACTCTTCGGAAGAAGCCAAAGACCGCTGGTCGTCGCCGTGCTCTCGCAAGAGGGTGGGGCGGCCGAAGGATTCGCTGGAAGCGGACGACCCGCGTAGGTGACCGAGGAGAGTTCCCAGGGTTCGTCCTGGTTGAGCTACGCCCCGTGCGCCTGCGCCGGGGCGTTTCGTCTTGTTCAGCCCCTTCTGAGCGGTCCTCATCACCCGGAAGGAGGCCGACGCTCATGGCAAGGCCCGACAAGGCTGCCGCGGTGGCCGAGCTGACGGAACAGTTCCGCAGCTCGAACGCCGCAGTGCTGACCGAGTACCGGGGTCTCACCGTGGCGCAGCTCAAGGAGCTGCGCCGTTCCCTCGGTGCGAACGCCCAGTACGCCGTGGTGAAGAACACGCTGACCAAGATCGCGGCCAACGAGGCCGGGATCAACACGCTGGACGACCTGTTCGCGGGTCCGACGGCGGTTGCCTTCGTCACCGGTGACCCGGTGGAGTCGGCGAAGGGTCTTCGTGACTTCGCCAAGGACAACCCGAACCTCGTCATCAAGGGCGGTGTCCTTGACGGCAAGGTGCTCAGCGCCGACGAGTTCAAGAAGCTCGCGGACCTCGAGTCGCGCGAGGTGCTGCTCGCCAAGGTGGCCGGTGGAATCAAGGCGTCGATGGCCAAGGCCGCGGCGACATTCCAGGCCCCGCTGTCGGAGTTCGTCCGCACCGCGGACGCCCTTCGCGCCAAGCGTGAGGCCGAGCAGGGCGGTGCCGGTACGCCGGCTCCCGCCGAGGCCGACGCCGAGTAGTTCGGCGCCGCGTCGCGGCGGGCCCGTACGCCCGCCGTTCACATTCATCCGGCACCTGCCGAAATTAGTGGAAGGACCGCCATCATGGCGAAGCTGTCCCAGGACGACCTGCTCGAGCAGTTCGAGAACCTGACCCTCATCGAGCTTGCCGACTTCGTGAAGGCGTTCGAGGAGAAGTTCGACGTCAAGGCCGCCGCCCCGGTCGCCGTCGCCGCCGCCGGCGGTGCCGCCGGTGCCGCTGTCGAGGCCGAGGCCGAGCAGGACGAGTTCGACGTCATCCTCACGGGTGCCGGCGAGAAGAAGATCCAGGTCATCAAGGTCGTGCGTGAGCTGACCTCGCTGGGCCTCAAGGAGGCCAAGGACCTCGTGGACGGCGCCCCGAAGCCCGTCCTGGAGAAGGTCGCCAAGGAGGCCGCCGAGAAGGCTGCCGAGTCCCTCAAGGGCGCCGGCGCCTCCGTCGAGGTCAAGTGACCTCGTAGGACCCCGCTGACATCCGTCCCGCGGAGCCGTACAGGCGCCCGCGGGACGGAGGGGCAGCGATCCGCACCGAGAGGTGCACAGCGTTGACGAGAAGGACGGTCCCCCGTACGGGTGACCGTCCTTCCGCGTTGCCGCGAGGGGTTCCTTGCTCTTCGGTGGGCTGCGAGTATGGTGATCATCGCCGTGCCTTCCGTACGACCGGTGACGATCCGTACGGAACGGGGGGCCTTGACGAACCGCACGCAGCGCGCAATTCTCAGGACGCGTCGCGATATCGATCCGAATCCGAGGCATGGATCGGCGACGAAGAGGGCAGGATCGATGTGCGCCTACGGCGTGGGTCGATACGCAGTTGAGACAAGGTGTTGAGAACAACGAGGGTCTCGCAAAACCCGGCCTGGACATCAGTGTGCCAAGTGGCTACACTGACCCTTTGCGCTGCCTGTTAGCTGCTCCCTGCCCGTCACCAGGGGCACCCCCATGCATGACATCGTCGGCTGATCAGCCCATTCAGGGCCTGTCACCCGCTCTGTCCAGCTCGGGACCGGTACGCGCGTAGTGAGTCCGAGCCCTCGGAAGGACCCCCTCTTGGCCGCCTCGCGCAACGCCTCGACCACGAATACGAACAACGGCGCCAGCACCGCCCCGCTGCGCATCTCTTTTGCAAAAATCAAGGAGCCCCTCGAGGTTCCGAACCTCCTCGCGCTGCAGACCGAGAGCTTTGACTGGCTGCTCGGCAATGCGGTCTGGAGGGCTCGTGTCGAGGCTGCTCTGGAGAACGGGCAGGACGTCCCCAGGAAGTCCGGTCTGGAGGAGATCTTCGAGGAGATCTCCCCGATCGAGGACTTCTCCGGGTCGATGTCGCTGACTTTCCGCGACCACCGCTTCGAGCCTCCCAAGAACTCGATCGACGAGTGCAAGGAGCGCGACTTCACGTACGCGGCCCCGCTCTTCGTCACCGCCGAGTTCACCAACAACGAGACCGGCGAGATCAAGTCCCAGACGGTCTTCATGGGCGACTTCCCGCTCATGACCAACAAGGGCACCTTCGTCATCAACGGCACCGAGCGTGTCGTCGTGACGCAGCTCGTGCGCTCGCCGGGTGTCTACTTCGACTCCTCGATCGACAAGACGTCCGACAAGGACATCTTCTCCTCCAAGATCATCCCGTCCCGGGGTGCCTGGCTGGAGATGGAGATCGACAAGCGCGACATGGTCGGTGTCCGTATCGACCGCAAGCGCAAGCAGTCCGTGACCGTCCTGCTCAAGGCTCTCGGTTGGACGACCGAGCAGATCCTCGAGGAGTTCGGCGAGTACGAGTCGATGCGCGCCACCCTGGAGAAGGACCACACCCAGGGCCAGGACGACGCGCTGCTCGACATCTACCGCAAGCTGCGTCCGGGCGAGCCCCCGACCCGCGAGGCGGCCCAGACGCTGCTCGAGAACCTCTACTTCAACCCCAAGCGCTACGACCTCGCGAAGGTCGGCCGCTACAAGGTGAACAAGAAGCTCGGCGCGGAAGAGCCGCTGGACGCCGGTGTGCTCACCACCGACGACATCATCGCCACGATCAAGTACCTGGTGAAGCTGCACGCCGGTGAGACCGAGACGGTCGGCGAGAACGGCACGCAGATCATCGTCGAGACCGACGACATCGACCACTTCGGCAACCGCCGTCTGCGCAACGTGGGCGAGCTCATCCAGAACCAGGTCCGTACGGGTCTGGCGAGGATGGAGCGCGTCGTGCGCGAGCGCATGACGACCCAGGACGTCGAGGCGATCACGCCGCAGACGCTGATCAACATCCGGCCGGTCGTCGCCTCCATCAAGGAGTTCTTCGGTACCAGCCAGCTGTCGCAGTTCATGGACCAGAACAACCCGCTCTCGGGTCTCACCCACAAGCGCCGTCTGAACGCGCTCGGCCCGGGTGGTCTCTCGCGTGAGCGGGCCGGCTTCGAGGTCCGTGACGTGCACCCCTCGCACTACGGCCGCATGTGTCCGATCGAGACGCCGGAAGGCCCGAACATCGGTCTGATCGGCTCGCTCGCGTCGTACGGCCGGGTCAACCCGTTCGGCTTCATCGAGACGCCGTACCGCAAGGTCGTCGAGGGCCAGGTCACCGACGAGGTCGACTACCTGACCGCCGACGAGGAGGACCGCTTCGTCATCGCCCAGGCCAACGCGACGCTCTCCGAGGACATGCGGTTCACCGAGCCGCGCGTCCTGGTCCGCCGTCGTGGCGGCGAGGTCGACTACATCCCCGGCGACGACGTCGACTACATGGACGTCTCGCCGCGCCAGATGGTGTCGGTCGCGACCGCGATGATCCCGTTCCTTGAGCACGACGACGCCAACCGTGCCCTCATGGGCGCGAACATGATGCGCCAGGCCGTACCGCTGATCACGGCCGAGGCGCCGCTGGTCGGCACCGGCATGGAGTACCGCTGCGCGGTCGACGCGGGTGACGTCATCAAGGCGGAGAAGGAAGGTGTGGTCCAGGAGGTCTCCGCGGACTACATCACCGTCGCCAACGACGACGGCACGTACACCACGTACCGCATCGCCAAGTTCTCCCGCTCCAACCAGGGCACCTCCGTCAACCAGAAGGTCGTCGTCTCCGAGGGTGACCGGGTCGTCGAGAGCCAGGTGCTCGCCGACGGTCCCGCCACCGAGCAGGGCGAGATGGCGCTCGGCAAGAACCTCCTCGTGGCGTTCATGCCGTGGGAGGGCCACAACTACGAAGACGCGATCATCCTCAGCCAGCGGCTGGTGCAGGACGACGTCCTCTCCTCGATCCACATCGAGGAGCACGAGGTCGACGCCCGTGACACCAAGCTCGGCCCGGAGGAGATCACCCGGGACATCCCGAACGTCTCCGAAGAGGTCCTCGCGGACCTCGACGAGCGCGGCATCATCCGTATCGGTGCCGAGGTCACGGCCGGAGACATCCTCGTCGGCAAGGTCACGCCCAAGGGTGAGACCGAGCTGACGCCGGAGGAGCGCCTGCTGCGCGCGATCTTCGGTGAGAAGGCCCGTGAGGTCCGCGACACCTCGCTGAAGGTGCCGCACGGCGAGACCGGCAAGATCATCGGTGTCCGCGTCTTCGACCGCGAGGAGGGCGACGAGCTTCCTCCGGGCGTGAACCAGCTGGTCCGCGTCTACGTCGCCCAGAAGCGCAAGATCACCGACGGTGACAAGCTCGCCGGCCGTCACGGCAACAAGGGCGTCATCTCCAAGATCCTGCCGATCGAGGACATGCCGTTCCTGGAGGACGGCACCCCGGTCGACATCATCCTCAACCCCCTCGGTGTCCCGTCCCGGATGAACCCGGGACAGGTCCTCGAAATCCACCTCGGCTGGCTCGCCAGCCAGGGCTGGAAGGTCGAGGGCAGCGAGGACTGGATGGAGCGTCTGAAGGCGATCGGCGCCGACGAGGTCGCGCCCGGCACCAACGTCGCGACACCCGTCTTCGACGGCGCCCGCGAGGACGAGATCTCCGGTCTCTTCGAGGCCACGATCCCGAACCGCGACGGCGAGCGGATGGTCAAGGGCTCCGGCAAGGCGCACCTGTTCGACGGCCGCTCCGGTGAGCCGTTCCCCGAGCCGGTGTCCATCGGCTACATGTACATCCTCAAGCTCCACCACCTGGTCGACGACAAGCTCCACGCCCGCTCGACCGGTCCGTACTCCATGATCACCCAGCAGCCGCTGGGTGGTAAGGCCCAGTTCGGCGGCCAGCGCTTCGGTGAGATGGAGGTGTGGGCGCTGGAGGCGTACGGCGCCGCTTACGCCCTCCAGGAGCTGCTGACCATCAAGTCCGACGACGTGACCGGCCGCGTGAAGGTCTACGAGGCCATCGTCAAGGGCGAGAACATCCCCGAGCCCGGCATTCCCGAGTCCTTCAAGGTGCTCATCAAGGAAATGCAGTCGCTCTGCCTCAACGTGGAGGTGCTCTCGTCGGACGGCATGTCCATCGAGATGCGTGACACGGACGAGGACGTCTTCCGCGCGGCGGAGGAGCTCGGTATCGACCTGTCCCGGCGAGAGCCGAGCAGCGTCGAAGAGGTCTGACGGGTTGTCCGGCCGCTCCCGTCTCGGAGCGGCCGGCTCCTCCCGGGCCCCGTACAGACCATGATTTGAGACTCGACCCCGAAAGAGGGATTGACGACAAGTGCTCGACGTCAACTTCTTCGACGAGCTGCGGATTGGCCTCGCCACCGCGGACGACATCCGGACCTGGTCCCACGGCGAAGTGAAGAAGCCGGAGACCATCAACTACCGCACGCTCAAGCCCGAGAAGGACGGACTCTTCTGCGAGAAGATCTTCGGTCCGACCCGGGACTGGGAGTGCTACTGCGGCAAGTACAAGCGTGTCCGCTTCAAGGGCATCATCTGTGAGCGCTGTGGCGTGGAAGTCACGCGCGCCAAGGTGCGCCGTGAGCGGATGGGTCACATCGAGCTTGCCGCTCCCGTCACCCACATCTGGTACTTCAAGGGCGTTCCGTCCCGGCTGGGGTACCTGCTCGACCTCGCGCCGAAGGACCTTGAGAAGGTCATCTACTTCGCCGCGTACATGATCACGTTCGTGGACGAGGAGCGCCGTACGCGCGACCTGCCCTCGCTGGAGGCGCATGTCTCCGTCGAGCGTCAGCAGGTCGAGAACCGTCGCGACTCGGATCTCGAAGCCCGCGCCAAGAAGCTCGAGACCGACCTGGCCGAGCTGGAGGCCGAGGGCGCCAAGGCCGACGTGCGCCGCAAGGTGCGCGAAGGCGCCGAGCGTGAGATGAAGCAGCTGCGCGACCGTGCGCAGCGCGAGATCGACCGTCTCGACGAGGTGTGGAGCCGCTTCAAGAACCTCAAGGTCCAGGACCTGGAGGGCGACGAGCTGCTCTACCGCGAGCTGCGTGACCGCTTCGGCACGTACTTCGACGGCTCGATGGGCGCCGCGGCGCTCCAGAAGCGCCTGGAGTCCTTCGACCTGAACGAAGAGGCCGAGCGGCTCCGCGAGATCATCCGTACCGGCAAGGGCCAGAAGAAGACCCGTGCGCTCAAGCGCCTCAAGGTCGTCTCCGCGTTCCTGCAGACCAGCAACAGCCCCAAGGGCATGGTGCTGGACTGCGTACCGGTGATCCCGCCGGACCTGCGTCCGATGGTGCAGCTGGACGGTGGCCGCTTCGCGACCTCCGACCTGAACGACCTGTACCGCCGTGTGATCAACCGCAACAACCGCCTCAAGCGTCTCCTTGACCTCGGTGCCCCCGAGATCATCGTGAACAACGAGAAGCGGATGCTCCAGGAGGCCGTCGACGCGCTGTTCGACAACGGCCGCCGCGGTCGCCCGGTCACCGGTCCCGGCAACCGGCCCCTGAAGTCCCTCAGCGACATGCTGAAGGGCAAGCAGGGCCGTTTCCGCCAGAACCTGCTCGGCAAGCGAGTCGACTACTCGGCCCGTTCCGTGATCGTCGTCGGACCGCAGCTCAAGCTGCACCAGTGCGGTCTGCCGAAGGCCATGGCGCTGGAGCTCTTCAAGCCGTTCGTGATGAAGCGCCTGGTGGACCTGAACCACGCGCAGAACATCAAGTCGGCCAAGCGCATGGTCGAGCGTGGCCGCACCGTCGTGTACGACGTCCTCGAAGAGGTCATCGCCGAGCACCCGGTGCTGCTGAACCGTGCTCCGACCCTGCACCGCCTGGGCATCCAGGCCTTCGAGCCGCAGCTCGTCGAGGGCAAGGCCATCCAGATCCACCCGCTCGTCTGCACCGCGTTCAACGCGGACTTCGACGGTGACCAGATGGCCGTGCACCTGCCGCTCTCCGCGGAGGCGCAGGCCGAGGCCCGCATCCTGATGCTGTCCTCGAACAACATCCTCAAGCCGGCCGACGGCCGTCCCGTCACCATGCCCACCCAGGACATGGTGCTCGGCCTCTTCTTCCTCACCACGGACGAGGAGGAGCGCGAGGTCCTGGGCGCGGGCCGGTCGTTCGGCTCCAGCGCCGAGGCCACGATGGCGTTCGACAACCGGGAGCTCTCGCTCCAGGCGAAGATCGACATCCGCTTCCCGGTGGGCACCATCCCGCCGCGCGGCTGGACCCCGCCGGTCGGCGAGGACGGCGAGACCAACGCCGAGTGGCAGCAGGGCGACCCGTTCCGGCTGCGTACGACCCTGGGCCGCGCGCTCTTCAACGAGCTGCTGCCCGAGGACTACCCGTTCGTCGACTACTCGGTGGGCAAGAAGCAGCTCTCCGAGATCGTCAACGACCTCGCCGAGCGCTACCCCAAGGTCATCGTGGCGGCGACGCTCGACAACCTGAAGGCGGCCGGCTTCTTCTGGGCGACCCGCTCCGGTGTCACCGTCGCCATCTCCGACGTCGTCGTGCCCGAGGCGAAGAAGGAGATCGTCCAGGGCTACGAGGCGCAGGACGAGAAGGTCCAGAAGCAGTACGAGCGCGGTCTGATCACCAAGGACGAGCGCACGCAGGAGCTCATCGCGATCTGGACCAAGGCGACCAACGAGGTCGCCGAGGCGATGAACGCGAACTTCCCGAAGACGAACCCCATCTTCATGATGGTGAACTCGGGTGCTCGCGGAAACATGATGCAGATGCGTCAGATCGCCGGTATGCGTGGTCTGGTGTCCAACGCCAAGAACGAGACGATTCCCCGTCCCATCAAGGCGTCCTTCCGTGAAGGCCTGTCCGTGCTGGAGTACTTCATCTCCACGCACGGTGCCCGTAAGGGTCTGGCCGACACCGCCCTGCGTACCGCCGACTCGGGTTACCTCACCCGTCGTCTGGTGGACGTCTCGCAGGACGTCATCATCCGCGAGGAGGACTGCGGCACCGACCGCGGCCTCAAGCTGCGGATCGCCGAGCGCGGCGCCGACGGTGTCCTGCGCAAGGCGGAGGACGTCGAGACGTCCGTGTACGCGCGGATGCTCGCCGAGGACGTCGTCGTGGACGGCAAGGTCATCGCGCCGGCCAACGTCGACCTGGGCGATGTCCTGATCGACGCGGTCGTGGCGGCCGGCGTGGAGGAGGTCAAGACCCGCTCGGTCCTGACCTGTGAGTCCGCGGTCGGCACCTGTGCCTTCTGCTACGGACGTTCGCTGGCCACCGGCAAGCTGGTCGACATCGGTGAGGCGGTCGGCATCATCGCCGCCCAGTCCATCGGTGAGCCCGGCACCCAGCTGACGATGCGTACCTTCCACACCGGTGGTGTGGCGGGTGACGACATCACACAGGGTCTGCCGCGTGTCGTCGAGCTCTTCGAGGCCCGTACGCCCAAGGGCGTCGCGCCGATCTCCGAGGCCGCGGGCTCCGTCCGCATCGAGGAGACCGAGAAGACGAAGAAGCTCGTCGTCACCCCGGACGACGGAAGCGAGGAGACGCCGTTCCCGATCTCCAAGCGCGCCCGTCTGCTCGTGGGCGACGGTGACCGCGTCGAGGTGGGCCAGAAGCTCACCGTGGGTGCCACCAACCCGCACGACGTGCTGCGGATCCTCGGTCAGCGCGCGGTCCAGGTCCACCTGGTCGGCGAGGTCCAGAAGGTCTACAACTCGCAGGGTGTGTCGATCCACGACAAGCACATCGAGATCATCATCCGGCAGATGCTGCGCCGCGTGACGATCATCGAGTCCGGCGACGCGGAACTGCTGCCGGGCGAGCTCGTCGAGCGCTCGAAGTTCGAGACGGAGAACCGTCGTGTGGTCACGGAAGGCGGCCACCCGGCCTCCGGCCGTCCGCAGCTGATGGGTATCACCAAGGCCTCGCTGGCCACCGAGTCGTGGCTGTCGGCGGCGTCCTTCCAGGAGACGACCAGGGTCCTGACCGACGCGGCGATCAACGCCAAGTCGGACTCCCTGATCGGCCTCAAGGAGAACGTCATCATCGGAAAGCTCATCCCGGCGGGTACGGGTCTCTCCCGCTACCGCAACATCCGGGTGGAGCCGACCGAGGAGGCCAAGGCCGCGATGTACTCGGCAGTGGGCTACGACGACATCGACTACTCACCGTTCGGCACGGGCTCCGGCCAGGCCGTTCCGCTGGAGGACTACGACTACGGTCCGTACAACCAGTAGGACGTGAGTTCGGTCCGATGGGCGGTCACCCCGGTTGGGGAGGCCGCCCATCGGCCGTGTGTGAGGTATCCGAAACCAGGTGCGGCGCATCTTTTTTGACCGGAGTCGATGAGGTAGGTACGCTCAGACCTTGTGCCTGGGGTGTGCCTGGGCTCCTGTGCGTGTCCTCAACCGCATGGCGAGTTCGGACA
Organism: Streptomyces sp. S4.7; assembly: GCF_010384365.1. Taxonomy (NCBI): domain Bacteria; kingdom Bacillati; phylum Actinomycetota; class Actinomycetes; order Kitasatosporales; family Streptomycetaceae; genus Streptomyces; species Streptomyces sp. S4.7. Next base: position 4,576,002 of record NZ_CP048397.1, read on the forward strand.
AAGGCCACCGCGATCTGCGCTTTCCTCGCCTCCAGCGGGATCTTGCAGTATTCGACACACCCGACCGCGTGGGTCGGCGAATGTTCCAGGTTAGTTTTACCGACGGCACACAGAAACCGGAGAAGTAGTGCCTACGATCCAGCAGCTGGTCCGGAAGGGCCGGCAGGACAAGGTCGAGAAGAACAAGACGCCCGCCCTTGAGGGTTCCCCTCAGCGCCGCGGCGTCTGCACGCGTGTGTTCACGACCACCCCGAAGAAGCCCAACTCCGCACTGCGGAAGGTCGCGCGTGTGCGTCTGACCTCCGGCATCGAGGTCACGGCTTACATTCCGGGTGAGGGACACAACCTGCAGGAGCACTCCATCGTGCTCGTGCGTGGTGGCCGTGTGAAGGACCTGCCGGGTGTTCGTTACAAGATCATCCGCGGCTCCCTTGACACCCAGGGTGTCAAGAACCGCAAGCAGGCCCGCAGCCGCTACGGCGCCAAGAAGGAGAAGTAAACAATGCCTCGTAAGGGCCCTGCCCCGAAGCGCCCGGTCATCATCGACCCGGTCTACGGTTCTCCTCTTGTCACGTCGCTGATCAACAAGCTTCTGCTCAACGGCAAGCGTTCCACCGCCGAGCGGATCGTGTACGGCGCCATGGAAGGCCTCCGCGAGAAGACCGGCAACGACCCGGTCATCACGCTGAAGCGCGCGCTTGAGAACGTCAAGCCGTCTCTCGAGGTCAAGTCCCGCCGCGTCGGCGGCGCCACCTACCAGGTGCCGATCGAGGTCAAGCCCGGTCGCGCCTCCACCCTCGCGCTGCGCTGGCTGGTCGGTTACTCCCGCGCCCGTCGCGAGAAGACCATGACCGAGCGCCTCATGAACGAACTGCTCGACGCCTCCAACGGCCTCGGCGCTTCGGTCAAGAAGCGTGAGGACACGCACAAGATGGCCGAGTCCAACAAGGCCTTCGCGCACTACCGCTGGTAGTCAGCGCCCACATCGAGACCGAGAGAAGATTGAGCCTTATGGCCACCACTTCGCTTGACCTGGCCAAGGTCCGCAACATCGGGATCATGGCCCACATCGACGCGGGCAAGACGACCACCACCGAGCGGATCCTGTTCTACACCGGTGTGAGCTACAAGATCGGTGAGGTCCACGACGGCGCTGCCACGATGGACTGGATGGAGCAGGAGCAGGAGCGCGGCATCACGATCACGTCCGCCGCGACGACCTGTCACTGGCCGCTCGACGATGTCGATCACACGATCAACATCATCGACACCCCGGGTCACGTCGACTTCACCGTCGAGGTGGAGCGTTCGCTCCGCGTCCTCGACGGCGCTGTCACCGTGTTCGACGGTGTGGCTGGCGTCGAGCCGCAGTCCGAGACCGTCTGGCGTCAGGCGGACCGCTACGGCGTGCCGCGTATCTGCTTCGTCAACAAGCTCGACCGGACCGGCGCGGAGTTCCACCGCTGTGTCGACATGATCTCGGACCGCCTCGGCGCGGTCCCGATCGTGATGCAGCTGCCGATCGGTGCCGAGATGGACTTCAAGGGCGTCGTCGACCTCGTGTCGATGAAGGCCTTCGTCTGGTCCGCCGAGGCCACCAAGGGCGAGATGTACGACGTCGTCGACATCCCGGACACGCACACCGAGGCCGCCGAGGAATGGCGCGGCAAGCTCCTCGAGGTCGTGTCCGAGAACGACGACGAGATGATGGAGCTGTACCTGGAGGGCGAAGAGCCCACCGAGGAGCAGCTGCACGCGGCGATCCGCCGTATCACGCTCGCCTCCAGGGGTGCGGCCGACTCCGTCACCGTCACGCCCGTCTTCTGCGGAACCGCGTTCAAGAACAAGGGCGTTCAGCCCCTGCTCGACGCGGTCGTGCGCTACCTGCCTTCCCCCCTCGACGTCGACGCCATCGAAGGCCACGACGTCAAGGACCCGGAGAAGGTCATCAAGCGCAAGCCTTCCGACGACGAGCCGTTCTCCGGCCTCGCCTTCAAGATCGCGAGCGACCCGCACCTGGGCAAGCTCACCTTCGTCCGGATCTACTCCGGACGCCTGACGGCCGGCACCGCGGTGCTGAACTCCGTGAAGGGCAAGAAGGAGCGCATCGGCAAGATCTACCGTATGCACGCGAACAAGCGTGAGGAGATCGAGTCGGTGGGCGCCGGTGACATCGTCGCCGTCATGGGCCTGAAGCAGACCACCACCGGTGAGACGCTGAGCGACGACAAGAACCCGGTGATCCTGGAGTCCATGGACTTCCCGGCGCCGGTGATCCAGGTCGCTATCGAGCCCAAGTCCAAGGGTGACCAGGAGAAGCTGGGTGTCGCCATCCAGCGGCTCTCGGAGGAGGACCCCTCCTTCCAGGTTCACTCGGACGAGGAGACCGGCCAGACCATCATCGGTGGTATGGGCGAGCTTCACCTCGAGGTGCTTGTCGACCGCATGAAGCGCGAGTTCCGCGTGGAGGCGAATGTCGGTAAGCCGCAGGTCGCTTACCGTGAGACGATCCGCAAGGCCGTCGAGCGTATCGACTACACGCACAAGAAGCAGACCGGTGGTACCGGCCAGTTCGCGAAGGTGCAGATCGCGTTGGAGCCCATCGAGGGCGGCGACGCGACCTACGAGTTCGTGAACAAGGTGACCGGTGGCCGTATCCCCCGTGAGTACATCCCCTCGGTGGACTCGGGTGCCCAGGAGGCCATGCAGTTCGGCATCCTGGCCGGCTACGAGATGGTGGGCGTCCGCGTCACCCTTCTCGACGGTGGCTACCACGAGGTCGACTCCTCGGAACTCGCCTTCAAGATCGCCGGTTCGCAGGCGTTCAAGGAGGGTGCCCGCAAGGCGTCGCCCGTCCTGCTCGAACCGATGATGGCCGTCGAGGTCACCACGCCCGAGGACTACATGGGCGATGTCATCGGCGACCTCAACTCCCGCCGTGGCCAGATCCAGGCCATGGAGGAGCGCAGCGGCGCTCGCGTCGTGAAGGGCCTCGTGCCCCTCTCGGAGATGTTCGGCTACGTCGGAGACCTCCGCAGCAAGACGTCGGGTCGCGCAAGCTACTCGATGCAGTTCGACTCCTACGCCGAGGTTCCCCGGAACGTCGCCGAGGAGATCATCGCGAAGGCCAAGGGCGAGTAGCTCGTCCCGAGCACGCTTTAGGCTTGTCACCGGCAAGCCCTGGGGTGCCGGGCACCGCGTACGGGAGACCGTACGGGGTGCCCGGTGTCCCGGGCCCCGGCATTCCAGCAAAGATCACCTGGCGCCGATGAGTAAGGCGTACAGAACCACTCCAGGAGGACCCCAGTGGCGAAGGCGAAGTTCGAGCGGACTAAGCCGCACGTCAACATCGGCACCATCGGTCACATCGACCACGGTAAGACGACCCTCACGGCCGCCATTACCAAGGTGCTGCATGACGCGTACCCGGACCTGAACGAGGCCTCGGCCTTCGACCAGATCGACAAGGCTCCCGAGGAGCGCCAGCGCGGTATCACCATCTCGATCGCGCACGTCGAGTACCAGACGGAGTCGCGTCACTACGCGCACGTCGACTGCCCCGGTCACGCGGACTACATCAAGAACATGATCACGGGTGCGGCGCAGATGGACGGCGCCATCCTCGTGGTCGCCGCGACCGACGGCCCGATGCCGCAGACCAAGGAGCACGTGCTCCTGGCCCGCCAGGTCGGCGTGCCGTACATCGTTGTCGCGCTGAACAAGGCCGACATGGTGGACGACGAGGAGATCCTGGAGCTCGTCGAGCTTGAGGTCCGCGAGCTCCTCTCCGAGTACGAGTTCCCGGGCGACGACCTGCCGGTCGTCAAGGTCTCGGCGCTCAAGGCGCTCGAAGGCGACAAGGAGTGGGGCCAGACCGTCCTCGACCTGATGAAGGCCGTCGACGAGTCGATCCCGCAGCCCGAGCGTGACGTCGAGAAGCCGTTCCTCATGCCCATCGAGGACGTCTTCACGATCACCGGCCGTGGCACGGTCGTCACCGGTCGTATCGAGCGTGGTGTGCTCAAGGTCAACGAGACCGTCGACATCGTCGGTATCAAGACCGAGAAGACCACCACCACGGTCACCGGCATCGAGATGTTCCGCAAGCTGCTCGACGAGGGCCAGGCCGGTGAGAACGTCGGTCTGCTCCTCCGTGGCATCAAGCGCGAGGATGTCGAGCGCGGCCAGGTCATCATCAAGCCCGGTTCGGTCACGCCGCACACCGAGTTCGAGGCCCAGGCCTACATCCTGTCGAAGGACGAGGGTGGTCGTCACACCCCCTTCTTCAACAACTACCGCCCGCAGTTCTACTTCCGTACGACTGACGTGACCGGCGTCGTGACCCTCCCCGAGGGCACCGAGATGGTCATGCCGGGCGACAACACCCTCATGACGGTCTCGCTGATTCAGCCGGTCGCCATGGAGGAGGGCCTGAAGTTCGCCATCCGTGAGGGTGGCCGGACCGTGGGCGCCGGCCAGGTCACCAAGATCAGCAAGTAATTGCCGATCCGGCGGTCCGCTGCCTGTCGGCTGACCGTTTGACCTGGTAGCTCCAGCACGAGCAACCAAGAAGTGGGCCCCGCACCGAAGTTGGTGCGGGGCCCACTTCCGCGTTGGGTGGGGCGAGGCCGTTATTCGGTGGAGTGCGGTTCGGTCGGCTCCTAGGGTTGCCGGGGCAGTGGTCACGGCGCGTCGGGGGGCAGGGGCAATGCGTACGTCGTATCCGAGGACGCCCCATCTGCCGTGGTCGCCCGGTGTCGCCTCCGACGATGTGCGGGTCGGGGATCTGGACGGGCTGCGGGGGCGGGAAGTCGTCGTCACCGAGAAGATGGACGGGGAGAACACCACCCTGTACCGCGACGGGCTGCACGCCCGGTCGCTGGATTCCGGGCATCATCCGTCGCGGGCCTGGGTCAAGGCGTTGCAGGGGCGGATCGGAGGGCTGATCCCGGACGGGGTGCGGGTGTGCGGGGAGAACATGTACGCGCGGCACTCGATTCCGTACGAGGACCTGGAGAGCTGGTTCTACGGGGTGCCCGTGTGGAGGCGCAACGGCGTACGGCAGCACCCGGTGCCGCCCGACGTACTCGCGGGGCAGTTGCACCGCTACGTACCGCCGTATCCCGGGGACGCGCACCGGACGTGGTACGTCGGGGCGGACGGCGACATCGAGGACGCGGACAGCGCCGAGAGCGGGGGGCCGTGATGCGGACCAGCGACCAGGGCGGGGGGCCGTGATGCGGACCAGCGACCAGGGCGGGGGGCCGTGATGCGGACCAGCGACCAGCTGTACCACCAGGTCCGCTGGGACCCGCGTCTCGACCCGGCGCGCTTCGTACTCGGCGTCAGCCGGCGCGGTACGACTCCGGGGCGCGTCCCGCTGCCCGCGTTCGTGCCCGGCGGCGACATCCCGTGGCACCGCGTGCTGTTCGTGGAGGCGGACGGCGAGGTGGTCTGGGACCGGGCGACCGGAGTCGACCGGATCGACGCGACGGACGCGGGGCGGGTGCGGCACGCACGGCTGCTGCGGGCGCCGTTCTTCACGGCCGGTACGGCGTACGCGTACGAGGGCGGGCAGTGGCGTCCCGCGGGGACCTCACCGCCACCGGCGGTCGCGTCCCTGCGCGTGCTGACCTGGAACACCCTCTGGGACCGCTACGACAGCGGCCGTGTCCACACCGCCGTGCGCCGCCCGCTGCTCCTCGCGGCTCTGGAGGAGTCGGACGCCGATGTGATCGCGCTGCAGGAGGTCGAGCGCGAGCTGCTCGTGATTCTTATGAACGCGCCCTGGGTACAGGCGAGTTACACCATCGGCAGCGACCCGGGTGGGCGTGACGTGGACGACAACGGGCTGCTGCTCCTCAGCCGCTTGCCCGTACGCGAGGCGGCGCACCATGTCCTCGGCCCGCACAAGGCCGTCACCGCGCTCACCGTGGAGACGGCCGCCGGGCCGCTCGTCGTGGCCGCCACTCACCTGAGCAGCGACCACTCCATGGACGGCGCGGGTCGGCGCCGTAACGAACTGGCCTCCCTCGCCGAGGGGTTGGGCGGTGTCGACGCCGATCTGATCCTGATGGGTGACTTCAACGACGGCTCCGGTGGGTCCGGCGGTCCGGCCGCCGCGCTCGGGCTGCGTGACGCCTGGAGCGAGGTGTACGGCTCCGAGGACTCCACACCCACATTCGACCCGGTCGCCAATCCGCTGGCGGCGGTGGCCTCGCTGTCGGGCCGCGCCGGGCGGCTGGACCGGATGCTGCTGCGGGGGAGTGGCGCGGTCGCCGGGGCCGCGCTGCGGGGCGATACGCCGGACGCGAGCGGGCTCCACATCTCCGACCACTACGGGGTGGAGGTGGAGGTCAACCTCGGGGTGGGGGAGGGAAGTTCGCGCGCCGGCGCCCTCGATGTCGCCGCTACGGCTCGTACGGCCGTCGCGTGGATACCGCCCCACGAGCTGTGGGGCCCCGTCCAGGCCGTCCGGCGCGAGCACGACCCGCAGGTCGACCGCTGGCCGCCGCACGTGAACCTGCTCTTCGGCTTCGTCCCGGAGTCCGACTTCGAGCGCGCGGCCCCGCTGATCGCCGAGGCCGTGCCCTTCACGGCGCGGCTGGGCGGGGTGCATACGTTCGGGCACCGCGAGGACGCCACGCTCTGGCTCGACCCGGCGGCGCGGAGCGAGGCGTTGTGGGCGGGGCTTCGGGAGGCCCTGGAGCGGCGGTTTCCGCGCTGCGGTGGGCGGCGGGCCGAGGGGTTCACGCCGCATCTGACCCTCGGGCGGAGCCGCGATCCGCAGCGGGTCGCCGCCGGGATCGCGGCCCGGCTCGGCGAAGTGCCGTGCGTGGTCGATGAGTTGGCGCTCCTGTCGCGCAGGGGTGACGAGCCGATGCGCGTACGGGCGACGGTCGCGCTCGGCACGGGTGAGGTCAACTGGCTGCTGGAGGAGGCACCGGTCGTACATCAGGTCACCTCCGGCGTCGCCGAGACCACGCGACTGCTCGCCCGTGTGCTCGCCGAGGGCACTGTGCACGTCGTGGGCTCCCGTCGGATGGGCTGCGCGTCCACCGGCGCGGATCTGGACCTGGTGGCGGCGCTGCCGGGTGCGGCGGTGGACATGGACGAGATACGGCGGCGGGTGACGGCCGCGCTCCCGGACGGCGCGTCTCCCGTACGCGAGGTGGTCGGCGCCCGCGTGCCCGGACTCCGCTTCACGGTGGGCGAGTCGGGCGTCGACCTGGCCGTGGTGGCGACCGGCGACATGGACCCGGTCGACGCCGTGGAGCGCCGCGCCGAACTGGGCGAGGCGGCGGCCGTCGCGCTCAGCGCGGTGAGCGACGCGGCGGCCGTACGGGACGCGGTCGGCGACCGTCACGACGCCTTCGCCGGGCTGGCGAGGGAGGTGAAGGCCTGGGCGAGAGCCCGTGGCCTGGACTCCGCCCCCTTCGGCGGGCTGCCCGGCCTGGCCTGGGCGGTGCTGGCGGCGCGCACGACGCGCGAGGCCGGGGACCTCGCGGGCGACGATCTGCGCAGGCACTTCTTCGGGACGTGGGCGGCGTGGGACTGGCGTATGCCGGTCGGTCTCACAACTTTCTTGACTGACGTATCAGACGTTCAGCAGGGGTGACGACGACATCCAGATTCTTGGAGGGGCGAACGATGGATTCGGTCGGAGGATTCGTATTCGGCGTAGGACTGGTCATGCTGGGGGTGTTGATCCATTACGTGAGGAACCAGGTCGCGGCTGGAAAGATCCGGCGCAACTCGGCGATCGGCATCCGGACCAAAGCCACGATGTCCTCGGACGCGGCCTGGGAGGCAGGCCACGCGGCGGCGGCTCCGCTGCTGGCGGTGACGTTCCTGACCGCCTACGCGCTGGGGGCGATCACCGTGCTGATCGGCCTGGTGTCGGCGCTGGGCGACATCGACGATGCGGCCGTCCTCGTCGTCCCGCTGGGCGGAATTCTCGTCTTTCTCGGGCTCCTCTCGACAGCGGCGGCGAGGGCGAACGCCGCCGCGCGCGCGACGGGCCGACCAAGTAGTCGGTAGCACCCGGGCCGCGCATCTCAGCCGTCCTGGCAGTCGCGGCAGCAGCCCGGCTCCGGGGCGCGGAAGGCGCGTTCGCAGCGGTCGCAGGTCTGGAACGGGTGCGGGCGTACGAGGGTCGGCGCCGGTGGAAGCGGTGGTGGCAGGAGCGCGGTGAGGCGGTGGGCCAGCAGGGCGGCCGGGTGGCGGGGGTCGCCCGGGAGGTTCGCGGTCAGGGCGCGGCGTACGGAGTCGGGGTCCGCGCCGCGCTCCAGCCAGGCGGCGACGCCGGGTGCGAGGCGCCGCACGTCGCGCTCGGCGAGGAGCAGGCGGGGGCCTTGGCGCCGCAGACCGGCGAGGAGATCGGCGGCGGCGCGGTGGCGGTTCGGGTCGGGGGAGAGGGGCTGGGGGAGGGGCGGGGGCGGAGGCTTCGCGGACGCGGACGCGGGCGCGGGCGCGGGCGCCGGTTCCGGCTGCGGTTCCGGTTCCGGCTGCGGCTGCGGCTGCGGTGGGCGTACGCGTACGGGCTCCGCTCTCCGTAACGTCGGCGGCTGGTTGTACGACACCGTGTGCGTGACGATCCGCCCGCTCGGCAGCCGCTCGCGCGTGCGCTCCAGATAGCCCGCCGCCTCCAACTCCCGCAGTGCGGAGGCGATTCGCGCCTCGCTCTCCGGGAAGCGGGCGGTCAGGCACTTGATGCCGATCCGGGCCCCGGCGGGCAGCGACTGGATGTGGACGGCGAGTCCGATCGCGATGAGGGTCAGCTCACGGTGCTGCGCGAGGTGGTTGTCGACGACTGTGTAGCGCTTGGTGAGCCGGGTGTTGGCGTGCACGACACCGGATCGGGCGACGGGCCGGGGAACTCGGGACGTGGCGCGCGAGGGCGCGCTAAAGTGCTGAACATCCATCGGGAAGGGTCTACTTCCTTGGTGGTGAGGCCCTCGTTCGGGATGCCAGTCCCGGCCGGGGGCCGCTGTCTGTTGTGGAGTTGTCGCGGCGAGCATATGCCAGTCAACCCGTACGAAATCCAGCCCAGTTGGGCGAGTTCACCCATGCGGGTGATGGGGGCTGGTGGGGTTAGGAGGGTCTTTTCCTCCACGTACTTGAGATCTTCTGACGTCGTGAGCCACGACGTCGCGGCGAACCGGGTCGCGGCCGACCGGGTCGGGGCCGGCCGCGACCCGGTGAGTATGAGTATTCGGCCACCCGTCACAACGTGTCTGGGCATGTAGACACTGAGCAACGGGGAAGGGTGCGGGGATGGCGTGGGACGAGTGGGAGCAGCTCAAGTCCGAAGCGGTGGAGCGCAGTTCTGCGCAGATGCAGTTGAATCAGTTGCCGGCGGATCAAGGTGGTGGCGCGCCGGCCGGCGCCGCGTCCGGGGATGTGAAGTCGGACAAGAAGGTGTGGGCAACCGCCGGTGCAGGTCTCATGGGGCCTTGACCCCGAATCCTGAACACGGGTTATGCGGCTGGGGCCAGCGTAGTTGGTGTGTGGTGGAAGGTGTTCTCGAAGGCGATCCGGTGATCGTTGTCCGAGGCGGGAGTGTCGGCGTCGGGTGTTGTAGCGGTGGAGCCATCGGAAGGCGTCGAGTCGGGCTTCGCGCTCGGTGCGGACCGCTGCGGCCAGGGCATCGGTCACCAGGTCCGCGCGCATGTGGTCGGCGATCGCCCAGCCGGCGAGCCGCCGCGAAGCGAGGTCGATGACGGTCGCCAGGTAGCAGAACTTCCTGCCGTCGATGGGCAGGTAGGTGATGTCGCCGACGTACTTCGTGTTCGGCTTGTCCGCGGTGAAGTCGCGGCCGATCAGGTCCGGGGCCTTGGCGGCGGCCGGGCCGGGGACGGTGGTGCGGTGCCGGCGGCGCAACCGGACTCCCTCGATTCCGGACGCTCGCATGATCCTTGCGACTCGCTTATGGTTGACCGCCTCACCGTTCTCCTCGCGGAGTTCGGCGGTGATCCTCGGGGCTCCGTAGGTGCCGTCCGATTCCTGGTGCACTGCCCGTATCCGGGCGGCCAGGCGGGCGTCGGCCGCCTGTCTGGCGGCCCGGTTCGTAGCTGTCCGGCGCCAGTAGTAGAAGCTCGAGCGGCTGACGCCGAGGATGCTGCAGAGCCGCTTCACGCCGTGACGGCGCTGGAGGTCGGCGACACACTGGAAGCGGTTCACCAGCGCGTCTCCCCGGCGAAATACTTCGCCGCTTTGCGAAGAATCTCGCGTTCCTCCTCCAGCTCGCGGACCTTCTTCCGCAGGGCGGCGTTCTCGGCTTCCAGCGGGGCCGGCGGCTGCGAGGGTTCCTGCGTCCGACGTCCCCGGGGACGGCTCACCCCGGCTGCCCTCACCCAGTTCCGCAGGGTCTCCGGGTTGATGCCCAGATCGGCTGCGACCGACCTGATCGTCGCGTCGGGCCGCGACTCGTACAGCGCGACCGCGTCCGCCTTGAACTGTGGCGGGTAGTTCTTCATGACCACGAGATGTCCGTTCTCAGATCCTCAGGATCCAGTGTCTCGTGTGTTCAACATCCGGGGTCAAGGCCCCATCGTCGAAGACCTGCTGCTGCTGATGTTCGACGACACGTCGGGCACGATCGCGGGAGAGGGCACGCTGTACTACACGCTGGGCGGCGCCGTACTCGTGGAGCTGGGCGTCGGGAAGTACGTCAGGGTCGACGAGAACGACCAGGGGCTGAACGGTCTGAAGGTGCATGCCGTCGCCGGTGATCCGCCGGCGGATCCGCTGCTGCGGGGCGCGTACCAGAAGGTCGCCGACCGGAAGCGAGGCGTGCAGACCCTCCTCATTGAGATCGGCACCGAGCTGCGGGAGACCGTGCTCGAACGGCTCGTCGAGCGGGGCATGCTGCGGCAGGAGACCAAGAAGACGCTGGGGCTGTTCCGTACGACCGCGCTGATCGGACTGCTCCTCGCGAGCGGTACCCTGCCGAATCTGCACCGGTCCATCCCGTGGTCGGGCAAGGTCTACAAGCGCGCGAAGGAGCTGGAGAAGGGCAGTTGGGGCGCCGAGGCGGTGAACACGGCGGTGATGCGAACGGTCGCGGCGACCTCCATGGGGACGGCCATCGCCGCGACCAGCTAGCGAGTTGGTGCCTGGAGCCTGCTGAGTGCCGACATCGCTTCGCGTTCGACCCGTGCGAGGTCGTGGAGGACGGCGCCCGCCCGCGTCAGGTGCCTCACCTCGTCGGACTCGCCCGCTGTCTCGACCAGCGCGGCCACCTCCGTCCAGAGGGTGGCGGCCTCCGCGTACAGGCGGTGGCCGGTACGCAGATGGGCGCTGTCGATCAGCTCGGCGCACTCGGCGAGGAAGTCCCGGTAGAGATTGCGGAACAGGGCGCCGCCGGTGCCGGCCTTCTCCATGAGGACGGCCGCCCGTGGCAGGTCCTCCCGCGGATCGTCGCTGCGCTCCAGCCACTTCGGCACTTGCTTCGCGGTCTTCTCGATGCCCCGGTGGCCGAGGTTCGCGATGGGCGGGTTCAGGAAGGCGTCGGCACAGGTCTTGATCGCGGGGATGATCCGGCCCTGCGGTGAGGCCGCCGTGCCGCCGGGCACCGTGATCGTGAAGGAGCGGTGCCTGGCGGTCATGGGGCCGCGCTCGGCCCTCGCCCTGGCCAGGGCGGCGAGGCCGGTCGTGACCGCTCCGCCCTGCGGGGCGGTGTCCACCAGGTGGGCGTCCCTCTCGTCGTAGCCGTACATCGCCACGACGTGCCCGCCGAAGTGCACCTTGGTACTGAAGTAGTCCAGGTGATAGCTGTCGAGCTGAAGACCGACCGGCCGGCCGGCGTCGATGGGTCCCGCCACGTTCTGCCACGCCTTGCGCGCGGAGGTGGTCTCCTCGACCAGCAGATCGAGCCCGAGTGCGGCGGTCAGATTCCCGGTCAGCTCGAACGGCTTGACCCGGCCGCCGAGGAACGGGAAGCCCATGGCTCTGCTGTCCCAGTAGATGAAGGAGAGCCCGGAGCCGAGCCCGAACAGCATCGGCTCGGACAGGTCGATCCCCTCATGCCGCAGCAGCACGCCGAGCGCGGTCGTCTCACAGTGCTGCATGCCACGGACGTCGATGTCCTTCACCATGCCCATGTCGCTCATTTCCCTGGATGGTCGTGCCCGCGCGTCAGATCGCGTACGCGCCCGTGTGGGGCCTTCCGTGTTCGCGCGCGTACGGGGTGAGAGCCACCGCCCCGATCCCGCGCACCGTGTTCTGCGGGTCCAAGTCCAGCGGGCTCACGCCCAGTTGGTCCGCGAGCTGCGGGGAGAGATACGCGGCGAGGTCCGCCCACTCCTCGTCGTCGGCCCCGGGGTCCCCCACCGGGGTGATGCCCTCCTCGACGCAGGCGGCGCGCTCCTCGGGCAGTGGCTCACCCACGGTGTACCGCGCTCCGTCGTCGTCCCAGTAGGAGCCGAAGCGGCGCACGACGGTCCCCTCCTGGACGACGAGCCACCCCGCCCCGCCGCCCTGCTCCCCGAAATAGTACGCCTGGGCCCGGCCGTAGCGTCGGCTCAGCCCGGTCACGACGCGCAGGACATCCTCCGCGCGCTCCGGATCGACGGGATTGCACCAGGGGCCGAGCACCAGGGTCCATCCGTCGACCTCCGGAGTGACGTAGACCCTGCCGTACTCGGCGCCGTCGTGGCTGTCGTGCACTCCGACGTTCAGCCCCAGCTCGAACGTCGCGGGCCGCGCCTCGAAGAGGTCGAGCACCTCCATGACCCCCCGCTGGTCGCCGGCGGGGACGGCTATCCAAGAGGTGGAGCAGGTGTCGAGGGACTGTGGCCGGTCGTCACAGGACTGGGGGACGGAAAAGTCATCCTCGCCAACGGAAATCCGGATGTGGCGGACCACGTGGGCGTCTATGTGCCCGGCACCCACGCGGGCATCGAGAGCATTGGCGACGGCGATGACCTGGGTGAGTTCGGTAAGGCAGAGAAGCTCTGGGACGAGAGCAATGCCATGTCGCCGGGGAAGCAGGTCCCTACAATCACCTGGCTCGATTACAACGCTCCGGACAACATCCCGACGGAGGCGACACAGGGCAAGTACGCCGATGAGGGTGGACCTCGGCTGTACGACTTCCTTCAAGGCAACAGAGCAGCGCAGGAGAGCGCAGTCGGCAGCGCTGCCCACAACACGGCGATCGGTCACAGCTACGGCAGCACTGTGGTGGGTGTCGCGGCGCAGTCAGGAAGTTGGCAGGACTCCAAAACCGTCGACGACTTCGTATTCGCCGGCAGCCCTGGGGTCCAGGCGGACCATGCGGCGGATCTGGGAGCAGGTGCCGATCACGTGTGGGCGATGGGTGCGCCCTGGGACGACCAGGGTGTGAGGCAGGGCGGTCGCCTGGTGGGTCTTGGCGACAACGCGACCATTCCGACCGATTCATGGTTCGGCGGCAACATCATGGCGAGCGACTCGGCCGATCACGGCAGATTCTGGGACGAAGGTTCCACAAGCCTGCTCAATCAGGCGGCTGTCATCACCGGGAACTATCAGAGGGTGAAACTTGAATAGAGAAGTGTCGGTCTTTTTCTCCGCTCTGGCGGCTTGCTTGATATTGGCCGGGTGCTCACAGGGAAACGAGGCAGAGGTGGAAGTACGTGACGGCGATTCGGTCTCGACTGAAGTCGAGGGGGCATCCAGTCGCATCCTGGAGATGATGGCGCTCAAGGGGAAGGTGACCGAGTCAGGTGCCAAGGTCTCGCGGTGTTCGGACTATGAGCCCGAGGACGAGGTCTACCGGGCTCGTCAACCGTGGAGCGTATACGACCTTCCTGTGCCGGAGCTGGAGAAGGCCATGGACCGACTCCGGAAAGAATTGCCGAAGGCGGGCTGGACCATTGTCAAGGACGGCACGGACGGAACTCCTGCCAAGGCTCCGCAGATTATTGCTGAATCCAAGGGGAGGGAATTCGCGGCGGACATTCGGTTGATGGACCAACGTAAGTACGGAGATGACCCTTCGTTGATCCTCGTCGCGGTCGAATCGGCCTGCTTCCGCGCGAAGTGACCCCCTGCGGTCCAAGCGCGTCCTGATCCCACCCAGACCGGAAAGTGCACCGCTCAGTGACTCTTCCGGGTCCAGGTTTCCGGTGTAGGGGGAAGGGTCCACGGCCCCCCAGGTTCCTCCACTGTTGGGCGGCTGAGCGCTTGCCCAGACTCTGGCTCACCGCGACGCCCCACGCGGCCGGGAGCTCGTGTTCCGCTCCCGCCCGCCGGGACGTGTCTGTGGGGGGGGGGGCTACGTCGTTTCGAAGAGCCCTTCGGCGGACGGCGTGGTGAGGGCGCGGGCGAGCCAGCCGAGCAGGGTCTCGGCGTCGTTGCAGCCGGTAATGCGCCCTCGGACATCCTCGGAGACGTCGATCCCGCGCAGCTCCAGGATGAAGAGGATGTCCTCCGCCCGGCTTGCGGCTTGGCCCTCAGCTCGGCCCTCAGCTCGGCCCTCAGCTCGGCCCTCGTCCCGGATTTCCTCCGAGAGCGGCGACTTGTAGAAAGAAAGGTCCACGGCCACCAGTTTCCTCCAGAGTGCTGCGGCGGGCAGGTTACCCAGGCCCTGTGAGATGAGTTCGACGATCGGGTTCTTGATGGCTTCCGGGGTCTCCCGCAGCGCGGTCGTCATCGCTTTGAGTATGACATCGGGGTTCCGATCGGCACCGTGCGTAATGAGAGACAGCGTGGCGAGCGCCAGGTCCTTGCGGACCTCGGCCGCGTCGGTGATCACCGGCATGTTGTGCGGGCCCACCACCAGCGGGCGCAGGGTGATTGACGGCCACTGCGGTGGCCCGATGTCGACGGGCCGCGTGGCCCATTCAGCCGTGGCGTGGTCCTGGCAGACGACCAGCAGTACGGGCGGCAGCCGGTACTTCGTGTGCAGGTACGACAGGTAGTAGGCCCAGCTTGCGGGCTTCGCCGGGTCCTTCTTCCCCTGGGCCTCGATCGCGAGGAGGTAGGACCCACTGTCCTTTGTCTCGACCCGTAACAGCGTGTCCACGCGTCGCTCGACGGGCCGGGCCTCGGTGAGGTCCGTGGGCAGGACGGTGACCCCTACGAGCGGGCCGAAGTCGACCCCGAGCACTTCGGAGACACCGGAGAAGAGCCCGGGGTGGTCCTGAAAGATGCGATGCATCGCCTCATGGGGCGCGCTGACCATGCGGGTTCCTGTTGGTGATTGGAGTTTGCCCCTGGCACATGCCAGGGCTTCGACTTTGCTGAGCATAAGCAGACAATCCGCCCTGGTCGTAGCTCAGTTGGTCATATTCACCCGGAGGGGTGAGGTAGGCCGTACGAGGTCCAGCTCCGCCCACACCGTCTTGCGCGGCACCGGCCCCTGCGTCACCCCCCACCGGTCCGCCAGCACCTCCACCAGCAGCAGCCCTCTGCCCGACTCGGCGTCCGCGGGTGGCAGTTGGGGGTTGAGTCCGGGGAGGCGGTCGCCACGGGTGTCGGTCACCTCGATGCGGAGCACCCGCCCGTCGTCCGTCCTGCGCAGCTCCAGCAGGAAGTCCCGCCCCGACAGCCGGCCGTGCGTGGCCGCGTTCGTCGCCAGCTCGGCGGTCACCTGCTCCGCCGTCTCGATCGTCCGGGGCGGCAGGTCCCAGGCGAGCAGATGCGCGGTGGTGAGCCGCCGGGCGAGACGGGCGCCGCGTGGCGTGGGTGACAGGAGTACGCCGAAGTGGCGTTCCGAAAGACCGAGTTGGGTGATTTCTTGATTCACGTCACTCAGCGTGGCGGTCCATGCATACGCTGACCAGTGATGACTCCGGTACGTACGGTGACTGTCCGGGGCTTGTCCAGCGCTGTCCAGCCTGTCCGGAGGGGGCAGCGGTACCGAGGAGGCGGGTGTGCGGTGAGCGTGGACACGGACGGTACGGAGCCCAGGACCGAGACGGACGAGCCGGGTTGGGAAGTCGACCCGGACGACGAATCGGGCGCGGCGGTCGTCGCGACGGTCGGCAGGCAGCTACGGCTGCGCCGCGAGGCGGCCGGCCTGCGGGCGGCGGAGTTCGGCCAGGCGATCGGCTACGGCGAGGACCTGGTCTACAAGGTCGAGTCGGGCACACGGATTCCCCGCCAGGAGTACCTGGACAAGGCGGACAAGGTCTTGAGGGCGGAGGGGATGATCTCCGCGATGAAGCAGGACGTGGCGGAGGTTCGCTACCCGAAGCGCGTTCGGGATCTGGCGAAGCTGGAGGCGCGGGCGGTCGAGTCGCTGTCGTACGGCAACCACAACCTGCACGGCCTGCTACAGACGGAGGAGTATGCGCGTGCGCTGCTCGCCACGAGGAGGCCCGCCCTGTCGGACGACGAATTGGCGCGAGCTGTGGCTGCGCGAGTGGCGCGGAAGTCCATCTTTGACCGTTCACCGGCCCCTGAGCTGAGTTTTGTCCAGGAAGAAGTCACGCTGCGCCGTCCTATCGGTGGCAAAATGGTGTTGCGCAGGCAACTCCAACACCTCCTGGAGGTTGGGCAGTTGCGTAATGTCGAGATCCAGGTGATGCCGACCGATCGCGGGGATCATCCCGGGATGAGTGGGCGAATCCAGGTGCTGAAGTTCGGTGACGGCACGTCAGTCGGACGCACCGACACAGAGTTCGGTGGTCGCCCCGTGTCCGATCCGAAGCAGCTAAGGATCTTGGAATTGCGCTATGGCATCATCCGGGCCGAAGCTCTTAACGCGCGCGAGTCGCTGGCCTTCATCGAAGAAGCCCTAGGGGAGACATGATCCGCAGCACCTCAGCCGAGGACGCGAACGAGCTGGCGTGGTTCAAGAGCACCTACAGCGACAGCAGTGACCCGAACGACTGCGTCGAGGTCGCCACCACCCCCGCCACGGTCCACGTCCGTGACTCCAAGACCCCCCAAGGCCCACGCCTCGGCCTCACACCCACCGCGTGGGCGAGCTTCGTGTCCTACGCGTCGGAGTCATGAACCCGCCCTGAACGCGCCTCACACCCAGAGGGTGAGGTTCGGCATCAGCGGCCGTAGTGGTAGCGGCAGGCCGCGATCCGGACCTCGTCCTCCACCAGTTTGTAGACCAGACGGTGTTCCTCAGTGATACGGCGTGACCAGTACCCCTGGAAACCGTGCTTGAGCGGCTCCGGCTTCCCGATGCCCTCGTTGCCGTTGCGCGTCACGTCCTGGAGAAGGGTATTGATCCGCTTCAGTACCTTTCGGTCCTCCGACTGCCACCACACGTAGTCGTCCCAGGCGGACTCGGACCACACCAGCTTCACTCGGCAAGCTCCTGCACAGTGCCGCCGCCGTTCTCGAGCTGGTCGATCGAGGCCAGCAGGCGGCGGGCGTTCTCAGGGTTCCTCAGCAGGTAGGCCGTCTCCTTGAGGGACTCGTAGTCGTCCAATGCCACCATCACGACCGCATCGTGCCCGGCTCTCGTGATTATGACTTCTTCACGGTCGTTGACGACCGAGTCCAGCGTCTCCGCATACTTTGCCCGCGACTCGGTGTACGACATCGTCCTCATGAGATCGCCTCCCAGCGCTACGTACAGATAACTGTACAGGCGCTGGTCTGAAGACGACTCGGCTTTCGCGCGACGCATACCCCGTGCTGCCCCACTCCTGCGCGTGGCACGAAGAAGGCGGACCACGCGTCGGCGGTGAGTCCGATGATCACGCGTGCTGCGGCATCTCGTCCTTCATGTTGGACCGGATCTGGGCCCGCAGCTCCGCCGTGTTCTCGTGGCCGTGTACCGATGCCGCGTGTTCGCTCGCGGCGCGGACGACCTCGTCCTCCTCGCCCGTGATGGCGAGGGTGCAGTTCGTCTCACTCGGCATGTCGCGGCAATCGACTACTTTCCGCATGATCCACACCTCCATGTACCAGTATCCACCCTTTCGGGTGGCTCCGGCCATGGTGTGCGCCCGCCCGCCGTCAGCCCCGGGGTTCGCCCGTCACCCCGTGGGGTACGCTCTCCGGCCGCGATTGGCCAGGGCTCCGGGCCATATGGCACACTGCACAGGTTGCTCGGTTGAGTGCCGATGCTGCGCGCCTCCCGCCGGGAGGACCGGAAGCGAGTCCCACAGTACTCGTCGGCCCATCTGCCTCTCACGGCAGCGCTGGGACGGACGTACGGGAATCTTCCGGGAAGTGTCAGCGGGGTACCGGCCAGGCACCCGGTGGGCGTTCGTCCCCGGTCTCGCGGACTTCGGGCCCGCAACCCCTTGGCAGGGAAATCCTTCGGGAATTTCTACGTGAAGGGAATGCGACACGCCCGACCGCGTGGGTCGGAGAGAACAGTGCGCGGCACACAGAGTGGGCGCACAGGCCAACCGGGTCCAGAGCGTTTCGAGAGACAGGACTACTGAGTAGCCATGGCGGGACAGAAGATCCGCATCCGGCTCAAGGCCTACGACCACGAGGTCATCGACTCTTCGGCGAAGAAGATCGTCGAGACGGTGACTCGCACTGGTGCGTCGGTCGCGGGCCCGGTGCCGCTGCCCACTGAGAAGAACGTGTACTGCGTCATCAAGTCGCCGCACAAGTACAAGGACTCGCGCGAGCACTTCGAGATGCGCACGCACAAGCGCCTGATCGACATCCTCGACCCGACGCCCAAGACCGTTGACTCGTTGATGCGCCTGGACCTTCCGGCCGGCGTCGACATCGAGATCAAGCTCTGAGAGGCGCGGAAGAGATGGCAAAGCAGATCAAGGGTGTCCTGGGCGAGAAGCTCGGCATGACCCAGGTCTGGGACGAGAACAACCGTGTCGTCCCGGTGACCGTGGTCAAGGCCGGACCCTGCGTTGTAACCCAGGTCCGTACGAATGACTCCGACGGCTACGAGTCGGTCCAGATCGCCTTCGGCGAGATCGACCCGCGCAAGGTGAACAAGCCCCTCAAGGGTCACTTCGCCAAGGCCGACGTGACCCCCCGCCGCCACCTGGTGGAGCTCCGCACCTCCGACGCGTCCGAGTACACGCTCGGCCAGGAGGTCACCGCCGCTGTGTTCGAGTCCGGCGTCCGCGTGGACGTCACGGGCAAGAGCAAGGGCAAGGGCTTCGCCGGTGTCATGAAGCGTCACAACTTCAAGGGCCTCGGCGCCGGTCACGGAACCCAGCGCAAGCACCGCTCTCCCGGCTCCATCGGTGGCTGTGCCACCCCGGGCCGTGTGTTCAAGGGCCTCCGCATGGCGGGTCGCATGGGCAACGAGCGGGTCACCACCCAGAACCTGACCGTTCACGCCGTTGACGCGGAGAAGGGCCTGCTCCTCATCAAGGGCGCGGTCCCCGGTCCGAACGGCGGCCTCGTCCTGGTCCGCACCGCGGCGAAGGGGGCCTGAAGACATGAGCAGCACCATCGACATCATGTCGCCCTCGGGCGACAAGACCGGGACCGTTGAGCTCCCGGCCGAGATCTTCGACGCCAAGGTCAGCATCCCGCTGATCCACCAGGTCGTCGTCGCGCAGCTGGCCGCCGCCCGTCAGGGCACGCACAAGGTCAAGCGCCGTGGCGAGGTCCGTGGTGGTGGCAAGAAGCCTTACCGCCAGAAGGGCACCGGCCGCGCCCGTCAGGGTTCGACCCGTGCGCCGCAGTTCGCCGGCGGTGGCGTCGTACACGGCCCCACCCCGCGTGACTACTCGCAGCGGACCCCGAAGAAGATGAAGGTCGCCGCCCTGCGCGGGGCCCTCTCGGACCGGGCCCGCAACGCTCGTATCCACGTCGTCTCCGACGTGGTCGAGGGCGCGGCGTCCACCAAGGCCGCCAAGACCCTGCTCGGCAAGGTCAGTGAGCGCAAGCACGTGCTCCTGGTCGTCGAGCGGAGCGACGAGGCCGCGTGGCTGTCCGCGCGCAACCTCCCCGAGGTCCACCTGCTGGACCCGGGACAGCTCAACACGTACGACGTGCTTGTCTCCGACGACGTGGTCTTCACCAAGGCCGCCTTCGAGTCCTTCGTGTCCGGCGGGGCTGCGCGACAGACTGCCGACACCGAGGGGAGCGAAGCCTGATGGCCGAGATCACCAGCAAGACCTTCACGGACCCGCGTGACGTTCTCGTCAAGCCCGTGGTGTCCGAGAAGAGCTACGCGCTGCTCGACGAGAACAAGTACACGTTCATCGTCGCGCCCGGCTCCAACAAGACCCAGATCAAGCAGGCCGTCGAAGCGGTCTTCTCGGTCAAGGTCACCGGGGTCAACACGATCAACCGGCAGGGCAAGCGCAAGCGCACCCGCACCGGTTTCGGCAAGCGCTCGGACACCAAGCGCGCCATCGTGACCCTCGCCGAGGGCGACCGTATCGACATCTTCGGCGGCCCGACTTCCTAACGG
The DNA here is from genome assembly GCF_010384365.1 of Streptomyces sp. S4.7. NCBI lineage: Bacteria > Bacillati > Actinomycetota > Actinomycetes > Kitasatosporales > Streptomycetaceae > Streptomyces > Streptomyces sp. S4.7. Next base: position 4,596,307 of record NZ_CP048397.1, read on the forward strand.
GAGTCGGATCGAATCGAAGTCCGGAATATTCCGAGGACTGAGAAATGGGTATCCGCAAGTACAAGCCGACGACCCCGGGCCGTCGTGGCTCCAGCGTCGCCGACTTCGTCGAGATCACGCGGTCCACGCCGGAGAAGTCGCTGGTCCGCCCCCTGCACAGCAAGGGCGGCCGTAACAACGCCGGTCGTGTGACCGTTCGCCACCAGGGCGGCGGCCACAAGCGCGCCTTCCGCGTGATTGATTTTCGTCGTCACGACAAGGACGGCGTGCCGGCCAAGGTCGCGCACATCGAGTACGACCCGAACCGCACCGCGCGCATCGCGCTCCTGCACTACGCGGACGGCGAGAAGCGCTACATTCTCGCGCCGCGTGGCCTGACGCAGGGCAGCCGTGTCGAGAACGGCCCGTCCGCCGACATCAAGCCCGGCAACAACCTGGCGCTGCGCAACATCCCGGTCGGTACGACCATCCACGCCATCGAGCTGCGTCCCGGCGGCGGCGCGAAGTTCGCCCGTTCCGCGGGCACTTCCGTACAGCTGCTGGCGAAGGAGGGCTCCATGGCCCACCTTCGTATGCCGTCCGGAGAGATCCGGCTGGTCGACGTCCGCTGCCGCGCCACCATCGGTGAGGTCGGCAACGCCGAGCAGTCGAACATCAACTGGGGCAAGGCCGGCCGTATGCGCTGGAAGGGCGTCCGCCCGACCGTCCGCGGTGTCGCCATGAACCCCGTTGACCACCCGCACGGTGGTGGTGAGGGCAAGACTTCAGGTGGTCGCCACCCGGTCAGCCCGTGGGGTCAGAAGGAAGGTCGTACGCGTTCGCCGAAGAAGGCGAGCAACAAGTACATCGTCCGCCGCCGCAAGACGAACAAGAAGCGCTAGGAGCGGGTTCAGATGCCGCGCAGTCTCAAGAAGGGGCCCTTCGTCGACGGCCACCTCATCAAGAAGGTGGACGTCCAGAACGAAGCTGGCACCAAGAACGTCATCAAGACCTGGTCCCGTCGCTCGATGATCATCCCGGCAATGCTGGGCCACACCATCGCGGTGCACAACGGCAAGATCCACGTCCCGGTGTTCGTCACCGAGTCGATGGTCGGCCACAAGCTCGGCGAGTTCTCGCCGACTCGCACCTTCCGCGGCCACGTCAAGGACGACCGGAAGTCGAAGCGCCGCTAACCGCGGGGTGGAAACGACTATGACTTACACCGAAGGGACAACCATGGAAGCCAGGGCCCAGGCGCGGTACATCCGCGTCACGCCCATGAAGGCCCGCCGCGTGGTGGACCTCATCCGTGGCATGGATGCCACGGAGGCTCAGGCGGTCCTGCGTTTCGCCCCGCAGGCCGCGAGCGTGCCGGTCGGCAAGGTGCTTGACAGCGCCATTGCCAACGCCGCGCACAACTACGAGCACCCCGACGCCACTTCGCTGGTCATCAGCGAGGCTTACGTGGACGAGGGTCCGACCCTGAAGCGGTTCCGGCCGCGTGCCCAGGGCCGCGCCTACCGGATCCGTAAGCGGACCAGCCACATCACCGTGGTCGTCAGCAGCAAGGAAGGAACCCGGTAATGGGCCAGAAGGTTAACCCGCATGGGTTCCGGCTCGGTATCACCACGGACTTCAAGTCCCGTTGGTACGCCGACAAGCTGTACTCGGACTACGTCAAGGAAGACGTCGCCATTCGTCGCATGATGACGAAGGGGATGGAGCGTGCCGGTATCTCCAAGGTGGAGATCGAGCGCACCCGTGACCGCGTCCGCGTGGACATCCACACCGCACGTCCGGGCATCGTCATCGGCCGCCGCGGCGCCGAGGCCGACCGCATCCGCGGCGAGCTGGAGAAGCTGACCGGCAAGCAGGTCCAGCTGAACATCCTCGAGGTCAAGAACCCCGAGGTCGACGCTCAGCTGGTGGCCCAGGCCGTCGCCGAGCAGCTGTCCTCGCGTGTCTCCTTCCGTCGCGCCATGCGTAAGAGCATGCAGTCGACGATGAAGGCCGGCGCCAAGGGCATCAAGATCCAGTGCGGTGGCCGCCTCGGCGGCGCCGAGATGTCGCGCTCGGAGTTCTACCGCGAGGGCCGCGTGCCCCTGCACACGCTCCGGGCCAACGTCGACTACGGCTTCTTCGAGGCCAAGACGACCTTCGGCCGCATCGGTGTGAAGGTCTGGATCTACAAGGGCGACGTCAAGAACATCGCCGAGGTGCGCGCCGAGAACGCCGCGGCGCGCGCGGGCAACCGTCCGGCCCGTGGCGGCGGCAACGACCGTCCCGCCGGCCGCGGTGGCCGCGGTGGCGAGCGTGGCGGTCGCGGTGGCCGCAAGCCGCAGCAGGCTCCCGGCGCGGAGGCCCCCAAGGCCGACGCGACGGCGGCTGCTCCGGCCGCGGAGGCCGCGCCCTCTTCTACCGGTGGAACGGAGGCCTGACCGAAATGCTGATCCCCCGTAGGGTCAAGCACCGCAAGCAGCACCACCCGAAGCGCAGCGGAATGTCCAAGGGTGGCACGCAGGTTGCGTTCGGCGAGTACGGCATCCAGGCGCTGACCCCGGCATACGTGACGAACCGTCAGATCGAGGCCGCTCGTATCGCGATGACCCGTCACATCAAGCGTGGCGGCAAGGTCTGGATCAACATCTACCCGGACCGTCCCCTGACGAAGAAGCCCGCCGAGACCCGCATGGGTTCCGGTAAGGGTTCTCCCGAGTGGTGGATCGCGAACGTCAAGCCCGGTCGGGTGATGTTCGAGCTGTCCTACCCGAACGAGAAGGTTGCCAAGGAGGCGCTCACCCGCGCCGCCCACAAGCTTCCGATGAAGTGCCGCATCGTTCGGCGCGAGGCAGGTGAGTCGTGATGGCGGCCGTTACCAAGGCGTCCGAGCTGCGTGAACTGGGTGGCGAGGAGCTTGTCGCCAAGCTTCGCGAGGCCAAGGAAGAGCTGTTCAACCTCCGCTTCCAGGCGGCGACCGGTCAGCTCGAGAACCACGGCCGGCTGAAGCTGGTCCGTAAGGACATCGCGCGGATCTACACCCTGATGCGTGAGCGCGAGCTGGGCATCGAGACGGTGGAGAGCGCCTGATGACTGAGAGCAACGTGACTGAGACGACCGAGAAGAGCGAGCGCGGATCCCGCAAGACCCGCGAGGGTCTCGTCGTCAGCGACAAGATGGACAAGACCGTCGTCGTCGCTGTCGAGGACCGCGTGAAGCACGCCCTGTACGGCAAGGTCATCCGCCGTACGAACAAGCTCAAGGCTCACGACGAGCAGAACGCCGCCGGGATCGGCGACCGTGTCCTCCTCATGGAGACCCGGCCGCTGTCCGCGACGAAGCGCTGGCGCATCGTCGAGATCCTTGAGAAGGCCAAGTAATCCAGGCCAGGTAATCCCTCCCAGGGCATTCCCTAGGAGTAGTTCCGCCAGGCTCGGCGGGGGCCGGCCGCAGAGGACGGCCCTCGCCGGGAACCGGCAGACGATCAGGAGATAGACGTGATCCAGCAGGAGTCGCGACTGCGTGTCGCCGACAACACTGGTGCCAAGGAGATCCTTTGCATCCGTGTTCTCGGTGGCTCGGGTCGCCGCTACGCGGGTATCGGTGACGTCATCGTCGCCACCGTCAAGGACGCGATCCCCGGTGGCAACGTGAAGAAGGGTGACGTCATCAAGGCGGTCATCGTTCGCACCGTGAAGGAACGCCGCCGCCAGGACGGCTCGTACATCCGCTTCGACGAGAACGCCGCCGTCATTCTGAAGAACGACGGCGACCCTCGTGGCACCCGTATCTTCGGCCCGGTGGGCCGTGAGCTGCGCGAGAAGAAGTTCATGAAGATCATCTCGCTCGCGCCGGAGGTGCTGTAAGCATGAAGATCAAGAAGGGCGACCTGGTTCAGGTCATCACCGGTAAGGACAAGGGCAAGCAGGGCAAGGTCATCGTGGCCTACCCCACGCAGGACCGCGTTCTCGTCGAGGGTGTCAACCGGGTCAAGAAGCACACCAAGGCCGGCCAGACCGCACGTGGTTCGCAGACCGGCGGCATCGTGACGACCGAAGCCCCCGTCCACATCAGCAATGTTCAGCTGGTCGTGGAGAAGGACGGCAAGAAGGTCGTCACCCGCGTCGGCTACCGCTTTGACGACGAGGGCAACAAGATCCGCGTTGCCAAGCGGACCGGTGAGGACATCTGATGACGACCACAACCGCACCGCGTCTGAAGCTGCGCTACCGCGAGGAGATCGCCGGCAAGCTGCGTGAGGAGTTCTCCCTGGAGAACCCCATGCAGGTCCCCGGTCTCGTCAAGATCGTGGTCAACATGGGTGTGGGCGACGCCGCCCGCGACTCCAAGCTGATCGAGGGTGCCATCAAGGACCTCACCACGATCACCGGCCAGAAGCCGGCCGTGACCAAGGCCCGCAAGTCGATCGCGCAGTTCAAGCTGCGCGAGGGACAGCCGATCGGCTGCCACGTCACCCTCCGCGGTGACCGCATGTGGGAGTTCCTGGACCGTACGCTGTCGCTCGCGCTGCCGCGTATCCGTGACTTCCGCGGCCTGTCGCCCAAGCAGTTCGACGGCCGTGGCAACTACACCTTCGGTCTCACGGAGCAGGTCATGTTCCACGAGATCGACCAGGACAAGATCGACCGGGTCCGGGGCATGGACATCACCGTGGTGACCACGGCGACCAACGACGACGAGGGTCGTGCCCTCCTTCGTCACCTCGGCTTCCCGTTCAAGGAGAACTGACCGTGGCGAAGAAGGCTCTGATCGCTAAGGCCGCCCGCAAGCCGAAGTTCGGCGTGCGCGGTTACACCCGCTGCCAGCGCTGCGGGCGCCCCCACTCCGTCTACCGCAAGTTCGGCCTCTGCCGTGTCTGCCTTCGCGAGATGGCACACCGCGGCGAGCTGCCGGGCGTCACCAAGAGCTCCTGGTAATTCCCGCCCACCCGTCGGCCGACCACCGCCCCTCAAGGGCGGCCTCCGGCCGGCGAGTTGGATCGGAATCAACCAGGCGCTCTCGGTAAGCAACTGGTCGGCGGAAGCCCTGCTCCACATGCCGTAGGCTTGGGGGGTTGGGCGTCCGCCGCCCAAAACTTACTACGCCGTAGGTCCCCGTGCCGCACCCGTCCCGCCATCGAGCGGGGAGAGGGATGGCGCATACAGGAAACCCCGGCGAGAGAGGCCGAAGGCCAATTCATGACCATGACTGATCCCATCGCAGACATGCTCACGCGTCTGCGTAACGCGAACTCGGCGTATCACGACACCGTCGAGATGCCGCACAGCAAGATCAAGTCGCACATCGCGGAGATCCTCCAGCAGGAGGGCTTCATCACCGGCTGGAAGGTCGAGGACGCCGAGGTCGGCAAGAGCCTCACCCTCGAGCTGAAGTTCGGCCCGAACCGCGAGCGTTCGATCGCCGGCATCAAGCGCATCTCGAAGCCGGGTCTGCGCGTGTATGCCAAGTCCACCAACCTGCCCAAGGTGCTCGGCGGCCTGGGCGTGGCGATCATCTCCACGTCCCACGGTCTTCTGACCGGCCAGCAGGCAGGCAAGAAGGGCGTAGGTGGGGAAGTCCTCGCCTACGTCTGGTAGTCGGGAACGGAGGAAAAGCTCATGTCGCGAATCGGCAAGCTCCCCATCCAGGTTCCCACCGGTGTGGACGTCACCATCGACGGCCGTACGGTCGCGGTGAAGGGCCCCAAGGGTTCCCTCTCGCACACCGTCGCAGCGCCGATCGAGGTCTCCAAGGGCGATGACGGCACCCTCCAGGTGCTGCGCCCGAACGACGAGCGTCAGAACAAGGCCCTGCACGGCCTGTCCCGCACGCTGGTGGCGAACATGATCACCGGTGTGACCCAGGGATACACCAAGGCGCTCGAAATCAGCGGTGTCGGTTACCGCGTCCAGGCGAAGGGCTCCAACCTGGAGTTCGCGCTCGGATACAGCCACCCGATCGTCGTCGAGGCCCCCGAGGGCATCACCTTCAAGGTCGAGTCCCCGACGAAGCTCAGTGTCGAGGGCATCGACAAGCAGAAGGTCGGCGAGGTCGCGGCGAACATCCGCAAGCTGCGGAAGCCCGACCCGTACAAGGCCAAGGGCGTCAAGTACGCCGGCGAGGTCATCCGCCGCAAGGTCGGAAAGGCGGGTAAGTAGCCATGGCATACGGTGTAAAGATCGCCAAGGGCAAGGCCTACAAGGCCGCTGCCATCAAGCGCCGTCACATCCGCGTACGCAAGAAGGTCTCGGGCACGCAGGTCCGCCCCCGGCTCGTTGTGACGCGTTCCAACCGCCACATGGTGGCTCAGGTCATCGACGACATCGCGGGCCACACGCTCGCTTCGGCGTCGACCCTGGACACGTCGATCCGCGGCGGCGACGCCGACAAGAGCGCCCGGGCACAGCAGGTTGGTGCCCTGGTCGCCGAGCGCGCCAAGGCCGCCGGTATCGAGGCTGTCGTGTTCGACCGTGGTGGCAACCAGTACGCCGGGCGGATTGCCGCTCTGGCTGACGCCGCCCGTGAAGCCGGGCTGAAGTTCTAAGCCCCGGTTCCGGAGCTAGCGGACGTAACAGAGAGAGGTAAATCCAATGGCTGGACCCCAGCGCCGCGGAAGCGGTGCCGGTGGCGGCGAGCGGCGGGACCGGAAGGGCCGTGACGGTGGCGCTGCCGCCGAGAAGACCGCGTACGTCGAGCGTGTCGTCGCGATCAACCGCGTCGCCAAGGTCGTGAAGGGTGGTCGTCGCTTCAGCTTCACCGCGCTGGTCGTGGTGGGCGACGGTGACGGCACCGTGGGTGTCGGTTACGGCAAGGCCAAGGAGGTGCCGGCCGCCATCGCCAAGGGTGTTGAGGAGGCCAAGAAGCACTTCTTCAAGGTCCCCCGTATCCAGGGCACCATCCCGCACCCGATCCAGGGTGAGAAGGCGGCGGGCGTCGTCCTGCTCAAGCCCGCGTCCCCCGGTACCGGCGTCATCGCCGGTGGCCCGGTGCGTGCGGTGCTCGAGTGCGCCGGCGTCCACGACATCCTGTCGAAGTCGCTCGGTTCGTCGAACCCGATCAACATCGTGCACGCGACCGTGGCGGCCCTTCAGGGTCTGCAGCGTCCCGAGGAGATCGCGGCCCGCCGCGGTCTGCCCCTCGAGGACGTCGCCCCCGCGGCTCTGCTGCGTGCGCGTGCGGGAGCGGGTGCGTGATGGCCCGTCTCAAGATCACGCAGACGAAGTCGTACATCGGCAGCAAGCAGAACCACCGCGACACCCTTCGTTCGCTGGGCCTCAAGCGGCTCAACGACGTGGTTGTCAAGGAGGACCGTCCCGAGTTCCGCGGCATGGCCAACACCGTGCGGCACCTCGTGACGGTTGAGGAGGTCGACTGACATGGCGGAGCAGAAGCCGCTGAAGGTCCACAACCTCCGTCCCGCCCCCGGAGCCAAGACCGCCAAGACCCGTGTGGGCCGTGGCGAGGCGTCCAAGGGTAAGACGGCCGGTCGTGGCACCAAGGGTACGAAGGCCCGTTACCAGGTTCCGGCACGCTTCGAGGGCGGGCAGATGCCCCTCCACATGCGGCTGCCGAAGCTGAAGGGCTTCAAGAACCCGTTCCGTACCGAGTACCAGGTCGTGAACCTGGACAAGCTGGCCGAGCTCTACCCGCAGGGTGGCGAGGTCACGGTGGCCGATCTGGTCGACAAGGGTGCGGTCCGTAAGAACAGCCTCGTCAAGGTCCTGGGCCAGGGCGAGATCTCCGTGGCACTGACGGTTTCGGTTGACGCCGCTTCCGGCTCCGCCAAGGAGAAGATCGCCGCCGCAGGCGGCTCCGTCACCGAGCTCGTCTGAGACGTCTCGGACAAGTTGATGGACTGAACACCCAACCGGGGATGCCTCTCATAAGGGGCATCCCCGGTTGGTCGTTCCTAGGGGGGCAGGTACGCCGGTAAGGTGGCGTGCGTTGTTGCTGTATTGAACCCGGGGGTCCGCCCCCGGACCCCGAGCCACGCGGTCTCTCCGCAGGGGTGGTCGCGTGGCTTTTTGCCTGATATGTATCCGTCGATCCTCAAGACCGTCACCCTTGACGCGCGAGCGCGGGGGTCGCAGGAGGCACCGTGCTCACCGCGTTCGCCCGGGCGTTCAAGACGCCCGACCTGCGCAAGAAGCTGCTCTTCACGCTGTTCATCATCGTGCTGTACCGGTTCGGGGCGCACATCCCCGTACCGGGCGTCAGTTACGAGAATGTCCAGACGTGCGTCGACGCAGCCCAGAAGGGCAATAACAGCCTGTTCGGCTTGGTGAACATGTTCAGCGGCGGAGCGCTGCTGCAGATCACGATCTTCGCGCTCGGCATCATGCCGTACATCACGGCAAGCATCATCCTGCAGCTGCTGACTGTGGTCATCCCCCGACTCGAAGCCCTCAAGAAGGAAGGGCAGTCCGGCCAGGCCAAGATCACTCAGTACACCCGATACCTGACAGTCGCCCTCGCCGTGCTCCAGGGCACCGGCCTGGTGGCCACCGCCCGCAGCGGCGCGCTGTTCAGCGGCTGCCCGGTCGCCTCGGAGATCGTTCCGGACCAGTCGATCTTCATCACCGTCACGATGGTCATCACGATGACCGCCGGTACGGCCGCCGTCATGTGGCTCGGTGAGATGATCACCGACAAGGGCATCGGCAACGGCATGTCCATCCTGATGTTCATCTCCATCGCCGCCGGTTTCCCGGGCGCGCTGTGGGCCATCAAGGAGAGCGGCAAGCTCGCTCAGGGCTGGATCGAGTTCGGCACGGTCATCCTCATCGGCTTCGTGATGGTGGGTCTCGTCGTCTTCGTCGAGCAGGCGCAGCGCCGGATCCCCGTCCAGTACGCGAAGCGGATGATCGGGCGGAGGTCCTACGGCGGTACGTCCACGTACATTCCGCTCAAGGTCAACCAGGCGGGTGTGATTCCCGTCATCTTCGCGTCGTCGCTGCTCTACATCCCGGCGCTCATCGCGCAGTTCTCCAGTTCGCAGTCCGGCTGGAAGACGTGGATCGAAGCCCACTTCATCAAGGGTGACCATCCGTACTACATCGCGACCTACTTCGTGCTGGTCGTGTTCTTCGCCTTCTTCTACGTGGCCATCACGTTCAACCCCGAAGAAGTCGCGGACAACATGAAGAAGTATGGTGGCTTCATCCCGGGCATCCGGGCAGGTCGACCTACTGCCGAGTATCTGAGTTACGTACTCAACCGGATCACTTGGCCGGGCTCGCTGTACCTGGGGTTGATCGCTCTCGTCCCAACGATGGCGTTGGCAGGCTTCGGCGGTGCGAACCAGAACTTCCCGTTCGGCGGGACAAGCATCCTGATCATCGTGGGTGTGGGTCTGGAGACCGTGAAGCAGATCGAGAGCCAGCTCCAGCAGCGTAATTACGAAGGGTTCCTCCGCTGATGCGAATCGTCCTCGTCGGACCGCCCGGTGCCGGCAAGGGAACGCAGGCTGCGTACCTCGCCAAGAACCTGTCCATTCCACACATCTCCACCGGTGACCTCTTCCGCGCCAACATCAGCCAGGGCACCGACCTCGGCAGGCAGGCGAAGAGTTTCATGGACGCCGGGAACCTGGTTCCCGACGAGGTCACCATCGCGATGGCGCTGGATCGGATGGCGCAGCCGGACGCCGAGAACGGCTTCCTTCTGGACGGCTTCCCCCGCAATGTCTTCCAGGCCGAGGCGCTCGACAAGGCGCTCACGGCCGAGGGGTTGCACCTGGACGCCGTTCTGGACCTGGAGGTCGACGAGGACGAGGTGGTCAAGCGGATCGCCGGTCGGCGCGTCTGCCGCAACGACAGCTCGCACGTCTTCCACGTCACGTACAGCCCGCCCAAGAAGGCGGGTGTCTGTGACGACTGTGGTGGCGAGCTGTACCAGCGGGACGACGACTCCGAGGAGACGGTCCGCACCCGGCTGGAGGTCTACCACACACAGACCGAGCCGATCATCGACCACTACCGGGAGCAGGGGCTCGTGGTCACCATCTCCGCGCTGGGCAAGGTCGCCGAGGTGACCAAGCGCGCGATGGCGGCACTTGAGGGGGGCGGCCGGGCGGCCTAGGCCGGGTCCGGTTCACCCACCACCCGCAGTACCCGTACGACCCGCAGGACCCGCACCACCCAGCACGGCACAGTGATACGGCCGGGGCGCCCCGAGGGGCACCACGGCCGTACTGCTGTCCGGGGACTACCGTAGATGTCCCGGCGGACACCGCCGGGACGACAGCGTTTCATCGACCGAGTGAGGCAGGCCGCCGTCATGGTGGAGATCAAGACCCGCGAGCAGATCGCGAAGATGCGTGAGGCGGGACTGGTCGTGGCCGCGATCCACGCGGCCACCGGCGAGGCCGCGGTGCCCGGCGCCACCACCAAGGACCTGGACGAGGTCGCGCGCGAGGTCCTCGCGGACCACGGCGCGAAGCCCAACTTCCTCGGCTACGGCGGGTTCCCCGCGAGGATCTGCACCTCGGTCAACGAGGTGGTGGTGCACGGGATCCCGGACACGAAGACGGTACTGAAGGACGGCGACATCATCTCGATCGACGCCGGCGCGATCGTGGACGGCTGGCACGGTGACGCGGCCTTCACCGCGTTCGTCGGCGAGGGCCACGCACCGGAGCTGATCGAGCTGTCCCGCGTGACGCGGGAGTCGATGTGGGCGGGGATCGCCGCGATGCGGCTCGGGAACCGGCTGGTCGACGTGTCACGGGCGATCGAGACGTACATCCGCCGCCAGCCGAAGCCGGGCGGCGGGAAGTACGGCATCGTCGAGGACTACGGCGGCCACGGCATCGGCAGCCAGATGCACATGGAGCCGCACCTGCTGAACTACGTCGCGCGCAAGCGCGGCAAGGGGCCGAAGCTGGTTCCCGGCTTCTGCCTGGCGATCGAGCCGATGGTCTCGCTCGGCACCCCGCACACCGAGGTGCTCGAAGACGAGTGGACGGTCATCACGACCGACGGCACGTGGTCCTCGCACTGGGAGCACTCGATCGCCCTGACGGAGGACGGCCCGCTTGTCCTGACCGCGGTCGACGGCGGCAAGGCGAAGCTGGCGGAGCTGGGTGTGACGGCGGCGCCGGATCCGCTGGGGTGACGGGGCGGACGGGGCCGGTGGCTTGTTGGGCGCTCCGGTGGCGCGGCCCCGTTCGGGGGATCGGGGGATTGACGATCTCCCGTGGTGGGCAAACTCAACGGATTCGTCTTTTCGGGAGCCCTGCCGTAGACTGACTCGTCGGCTCTGGTGTACCCGTGTGTCCACATACGGCGGTCCAGAATCGACCAAGGTAGCCGATTCGAAGGGCGAAGCGTGGCCAAGAAGCAAGGTGCCATCGAAATTGAGGGCACCGTGATCGAGTCTCTCCCGAACGCCATGTTCAAGGTGGAGCTCCAGAACGGTCACAAGGTCCTCGCGCACATCAGCGGCAAGATGCGGATGCACTACATCCGGATCCTGCCCGATGACCGGGTAGTGGTGGAGCTGTCTCCCTACGACCTGACGCGTGGCCGGATCGTCTACCGATACAAGTAGATCTTGCCTCACCCCGCCTCAGGGGTGCCGGCACTGACCCGGAGAACCTCACACCATGAAGGTCAAGCCGAGCGTCAAGAAGATCTGCGACAAGTGCAAGGTGATCCGCCGTCACGGCCGGGTCATGGTCATCTGCGACAACCTGCGCCACAAGCAGCGCCAGGGCTGACGCAGCACCACCTGCATCTCGCAGTACTTCGCGCGACGCGAGCGAACACGTATATACGCAGTGTCCGACGTCATCCGCACCAGCTGATGGCGCCGACACCCCCGGCGGAGGCCGGGGACCCGGAGAGAGCACCAATGTCCGGGACCGTCACTGCGGAAGACCTCCGAAATCACTCAGGAGCCATGAATGGCACGCCTCGCAGGCGTTGACCTCCCGCGCGAAAAGCGCGTCGAGGTCGCCCTCACCTATGTCTTCGGCATCGGGCGCACCCGGTCCAAGGAGACCCTCGCCGCCACCGGCGTGGACCCCAACGTCCGTGTCCGCGACCTTGCCGAGGAAGACCTCGTCAAGCTCCGCGAGTACGTGGACGGCAACCTCAAGACCGAGGGTGACCTCCGTCGCGAGATTCAGGCCGACATCCGCCGCAAGGTCGAGATCGGCTGCTACCAGGGTCTGCGTCACCGTCGCGGCCTGCCGGTCCACGGCCAGCGCACGAGCACGAACGCCCGTACCCGCAAGGGTCCGCGTCGCGCCATCGCCGGCAAGAAGAAGCCGGGCAAGAAGTAGTCCTCAGCGGACGCTCATCAGCGGTCTTCGCTGTAGGACCGACCACCTCCCGTAGGAGTAATAGATGCCCCCCAAGGGTCGTCAGGGCGCTGCCAAGAAGGTGCGCCGCAAGGAAAAGAAGAACGTCGCTCACGGGCACGCCCACATCAAGAGCACGTTCAACAACACCATCGTCTCGATCACGGATCCCTCGGGCAACGTGATCTCCTGGGCCTCCGCCGGCCACGTCGGCTTCAAGGGCTCGCGCAAGTCCACCCCCTTCGCCGCGCAGATGGCCGCCGAGTCGGCCGCCCGCCGCGCGCAGGAGCACGGCATGCGCAAGGTCGACGTCTTCGTCAAGGGTCCCGGCTCCGGCCGTGAGACCGCGATCCGCTCGCTCCAGGCCACCGGCCTGGAGGTGGGTTCGATCCAGGACGTCACCCCCACCCCGCACAACGGCTGCCGCCCTCCGAAGCGTCGCCGCGTTTGATCTTCTGTACCCCCTGAGGGTATGGATCGCGGGCGGTACGGGGCCTTGGCTCCGTACCGCCCGTACCCTTGTTCCTGTTGGCATCAAATAGTGGGTGCCAAGACTGGAGGCGTTTTCCATGCTTATCGCTCAGCGTCCGTCGCTGACCGAAGAGGTCGTCGACGAGTACCGTTCGCGATTCGTCATCGAGCCGCTGGAGCCGGGTTTCGGCTACACGCTCGGTAACTCCCTGCGTCGTACGCTCCTCTCCTCGATCCCCGGTGCCGCTGTCACCAGCATCCGGGTCGACGGGGTCCTGCACGAGTTCACCACCGTGCCGGGCGTCAAGGAGGACGTCACCGACCTCATCCTCAACATCAAGCAGCTGGTCGTCTCCTCGGAGCACGACGAGCCGGTCGTGATGTACCTGCGCAAGCAGGGCCCCGGCCTGGTCACCGCCGCCGACATCGCGCCCCCGGCCGGTGTCGAGTGCCACAACCCGGACCTCGTCCTCGCCACGCTGAACGGCAAGGGCAAGCTGGAGATGGAGCTGACCGTCGAGCGCGGTCGCGGCTACGTCTCCGCCGTCCAGAACAAGCAGGTGGGCCAGGAGATCGGCCGTATTCCGGTCGACTCCATCTACTCGCCGGTGCTCAAGGTCACGTACAAGGTCGAGGCGACCCGTGTCGAGCAGCGCACCGACTTCGACAAGCTGATCGTCGACGTCGAGACCAAGCAGGCCATGCGCCCCCGCGACGCCATGGCGTCCGCCGGCAAGACGCTGGTCGAGCTGTTCGGTCTGGCGCGCGAGCTCAACATCGACGCCGAGGGCATCGACATGGGCCCCTCGCCGACGGACGCGGCGCTCGCCGCCGATCTCGCCCTGCCGATCGAGGAGCTGGAGCTCACCGTTCGGTCGTACAACTGCCTCAAGCGCGAGGGCATCCACTCCGTGGGTGAGCTCGTGGCGCGGTCCGAGGCGGACCTGCTCGACATCCGCAACTTCGGTGCCAAGTCGATCGACGAGGTCAAGGCGAAGCTGGCCGGCATGGGCCTGGCGCTCAAGGACAGCCCGCCCGGATTCGACCCGACCGCCGCCGCCGACGCGTTCGGCGCGGACGACGACGCGGATGCCGGTTTCGTGGAGACCGAGCAGTACTGAGGCCACCCGGCCGGGGGGCTTTGTCCTCAAACGCCGGACGGGCTTGATTTGGCCGGGCGTCGTCGTCAAAGGCGGCGCCCGGTGCTGCGCGGATCAACTTTCCCAGGGCAGCCGCTCTGGGGGAACTGACACCGGTACCTGATACGGCCGGTGCAGATATGAAGGAGTAACACCATGCCGAAGCCCGCCAAGGGTGCCCGTCTGGGCGGCAGCGCAGCGCACGAGCGGCTGCTTCTCGCGAACCTCGCGAAGTCGCTGTTCGAGCACGGCAAGATCACGACGACCGAGGCCAAGGCCCGCCGCCTGCGTCCGGTCGCCGAGCGTCTGGTCACCAAGGCGAAGAAGGGCGACATCCACAACCGTCGCCTCGTTCTCCAGACGATCACGGACAAGAGCATCGTGCACACGCTCTTCACCGAGATCGCTCCGCGGTACGAGAACCGCCCCGGTGGCTACACCCGCATCACCAAGATCGGCCCCCGTCGTGGCGACAACGCCCCGATGGCGGTCATCGAGCTGGTCGAGGCGCTGACCGTGGCGCAGAAGGCCACCGGTGAGGCCGAGGCCGCGACGAAGCGTGCCGTGAAGGAAGACGCCCTCAAGAAGGAGGAGTCCTCCAAGGAGGACGCCCCCGTCGAGGACGCCAAGGCGACCGAGGAGGAGTCCAAGGACTCCAAGGACGCCTGACCGTTTTTTCGAGGTCGCGGAACGGGCCCGCATCACCCTCAGGGGCGGTGCGGGCCCGTTCCGTATGAATGGGGTGAGTGGTGAGCGAGGAGACCGAGGGTGCGGCGCCCGGGTTCGTACGGGTACGGCTCGACCTGAGCTACGACGGGAAGGACTTCTCCGGGTGGGCGCGGCAGGCCACCCGGCGGACCGTCCAGGGGGACATCGAGGACGCGCTGAAGGTCGTGACGCGCTCCTCGCGGACGTACGACCTCACCGTCGCGGGGCGCACGGACGCCGGCGTGCACGCGCGCGGACAGGTGGCGCACGTCGATCTGCCCGCGGAGCTGTGGGCCGAGCACCGGGAGAAGCTGCTGCGGCGCCTCGCGGGGCGCCTGGCGCACGACGTACGGGTGTGGAGGGTCGAGGAGGCGCCGGTGGGCTTCAACGCGCGTTTCTCGGCGATCTGGCGGCGGTACGCCTACCGCGTCACCGACGATCCCGGCGGTGTCGACCCGCTGCTGCGCGGCCATGTCCTGTGGCACGACTGGACGCTGGACGTGGACGCCATGAACGCGGCGTCGGCGGGGCTGGTCGGGGAGCACGACTTCGCCGCGTACTGCAAGCGGCGCGAGGGCGCGACGACGATCCGCACGCTCCAGCGGCTGGAGTGGGAGCGGGACGCGCACGGTGTCATCACCGCGACGGTCCGGGCCGACGCCTTCTGCCACAACATGGTGCGCTCGCTGGTCGGCGCGCTGCTGTTCGTGGGCGACGGGCACCGGCCCGTGGAGTGGCCGGCGAAGGTGCTGGCCGCCGGGGTGCGGGACTCGGCCGTCCATGTCGTACGGCCGCACGGTCTCACCCTGGAGGAGGTCGGCTACCCGGCCGACGACCAGCTCGCCGCGCGCAGCCGGCTGGCCCGCAACAAGCGGACCCTGCCGGCTGCCGGGGGCTCCGAGGACCCTGGCGGCCCCGGTGGAGCCCTGGTGTCATTCGTCGACGGGTGCGGTGGCTGCTGCTGACGCCTGCGCCTCGCCGCGGCGGCGGATCTGCAGGAAGGTGAACTCCGCGACGTCGTCACCGGTGGTGTAGACGTCCTTGTCGGTCTTCACGACGTCCTTGCCGCTGGTGAAGCCGCCGACGGTGAAGTACACGTACCTGCCGTACGAGTTGGTGGTCTTGCGGCAGATCGCGCCGCCCCGGCAGAACGTCGGGACACCCGCCCCGGAGAGCGAGGCCAGACCGCCGCGCGCCTCCTTCTTCGCCTTCAGCGCCTGTGTCTCGGTGGAGAAGACGGCGACGCCGACGGTCACCGCCGTGCCACCACGGGTGTACGTGGCGCGGATGACCTGGTCGCAGGTGTTGGCGGCGAGGATCGAGCCGAGGTCGCCCTGGGTGGCGCCCGCGCAGTTCGTGGTGCGGTTCGTCGCGCCCTTGGTGTAGTCGCGGTCGCCCATCGTCAGCTTCGCGCCGGGGAAGAGGGTGTCGGCGCCGAGCGGCAGCTTGTCCTTGTCCTCGGTGGAGATGAAGTCCTTCGGGTCCGGCGGCGGCAGCGGCTCGGCGTCGGAGAACGAGGGCTCGGGCTCGGCGCTCTCGCTGGGCAGGTCGGGCGCCACGGGCAGCTCGCTCGTGTTCTTGCCGTTCGCGCGGTCACCGCCGTCGCCGTTCGCGGAGACGACGGCCGTGGCGACGATCGCCGCGACGGCGGCGGTCGCGAGGACGCCGCCGCCTATCAGCATCCACCGCCTGCGGCGGGCCCGCTGTGCCGAGGCGTCGGCGAGCGCGGCCCAGTCCGGTGTCTGCCCCTGCGGGTCCCGCGATCCGTACGGCCCCTGTGGGGGCGGCCCGTAAGGCCCCCCTTGACCAAAGCTCATGGCGGGAGTTTAGACGGCGCGAAGGGGGTTCAGGTTCCGGGCCGGGAACGGAATTGGGTTGGGGGAGTGGGGCCTCGGCCCCCACAATGCGAACCATGGGACATCTGGAGGCCGCGCACCTGGAGTACTACCTACCGGACGGACGGGTGCTGCTCGGCGACGCCTCGTTCCGAGTGGGCGAGGGCGCCGTCGTGGCGCTCGTGGGAGCCAACGGCGCGGGCAAGACGACGCTGCTGCGGCTGATGGCGGGGGACCTCCAGCCGCACGGCGGGACGGTCACCGTATCCGGCGGCCTCGGCGTGATGGAGCAGTTCGTCGGCTCCGTACGGGACGAACGCACCGTCCGCGACCTGCTGGTCTCCGTGGCCCAGCCGCGGATCAGGGAAGCGGCGCGGGCGGTGGACACCGCCGAGACCGCGATCATGGAGCGCGACGACGAGGCCGCGCAGATGAGTTACGCGCAGGCGCTGAGCGACTGGGCGGAGGCGCGCGGGTACGAGGCCGAGACCCTGTGGGACATCTGCACGGTCGCGGCGCTCGGCGTCCCGTACGAGAAGGCCCAGTGGCGCGCGCTGAAGACGCTGAGCGGCGGCGAGCAGAAACGGCTCGTGCTGGAGGCGCTGCTGCGCGGGCCCGACGAGGTCCTGCTCCTCGACGAGCCCGACAACTACCTGGACGTACCCGGGAAGCGGTGGCTGGAGGAGCGTCTCAAGGAGACCCGCAAGACTGTGTTGTTCGTCTCCCACGACCGGGAGCTGCTGGCGCGCACCGCCCAGCGGATCGTGAGCGTGGAGCCGAGCCCGGCCGGGTCGGACGTGTGGGTGCACGGCGGCGGCTTCGGTACGTACCACGAGGCCCGCAAGGAGCGGTTCGCGCGCTTCGAGGAGCTGAAGCGGCGCTGGGACGAGGAGCACGCGCGGCTGAAGGCACTGGTGCACCGGCTGCGGCAGCAGGCGGCGATCAGCCCCGACATGGCGTCGCGGTACCACGCGATGCAGACGCGCTTCAAGAAGTTCGAGGACGCCGGGGCGCCGCCGGAGCCGCCGCGCGAGCAGGAGATCCGGATGCGGCTCAAGGGCGGCCGGACCGGGGTGCGGGCGGTGACCTGCGAGAACCTGGAGCTGACCGGGCTGATGAAGCCGTTCTCGCTGGAGATCTACTACGGCGAGCGGATCGGGGTGCTCGGATCGAACGGCTCGGGCAAGTCGCACTTCCTGCGACTGCTCGCGGGCGATCCGACGGTCGCGCACACGGGGGAGTGGAGGCTGGGAGCGCGGGTCGTGGCCGGCCACTTCGCGCAGACGCACGCGCATCCGGAGCTGCTGGGGCGGAGCCTGGTCGACATCCTGTGGACCGAGCACGCGAAGGACCGGGGCGGCGCGATGAGCGTGCTGCGCCGCTACGAACTGGAACGGCAGGGCGACCAGCCGTTCGACAAACTGTCGGGCGGGCAGCAGGCGCGCTTCCAGATCCTGCTGCTGGAGCTGCGCGGGACGACGGCGCTGCTGCTGGACGAGCCGACGGACAACCTGGACCTGGAGTCGGCGGAGGCCCTCCAGGACGGTCTGGAGGCGTACGAGGGGACGGTCCTGGCCGTGACCCACGACCGGTGGTTCGCGAAGACCTTCGACCGCTATCTGGTCTTCGGTTCGGACGGGGTGGTGCGCCAGTCGCCGAAACCGGTCTGGGACGAGCGCCGGGTGGTACGCGCGCGGTAGCGCCCGCCCGGCGCGGGCCCGCTCGAGGCGGCGGGCTCGCGGGGGCGCATCCGTGGGCGGGGGCCTCGTTTTGACCCGTACGGCGCACCCTGGGTATCCTTCTGGTTCGTTATGCGTATTGGCTTGTTCATTCTCACGTGAGAGGCCCTTACGCCGGTCCACCGGGCCGATGATCCAGCGGCAGGCACGGGTTGCGTCCCCGTATGTCTGCCAGGGCTGTCGTGATCGTCCGGGTGGCCTTGTCAGGACCCACTCACTGAAGAAGCGAAGGCTACGACCGTGCGTACGTACAGCCCCAAGCCCGGCGATGTCACGCGCCAGTGGCACATCATCGACGCGCAGGACATCGTCCTGGGCCGTCTGGCGACTACGGCAGCGAACCTCCTCCGGGGCAAGCACAAGCCGATCTACGCCCCTCACATGGACATGGGCGACTTCGTCGTCATCATCAACGCCGACAAGGTCCACCTGTCCGGCAACAAGAAGACCCAGAAGATGGCGTACCGCCACTCCGGCTACCCGGGTGGTCTGCGTTCCGTCCGCTACGACGAGCTGCTCGCGAAGAGCCCCGAGAAGGCCGTGGAGAAGGCCATCAAGGGCATGATCCCCAAGAACACCCTGGGCCGTCAGATGCTCTCGAAGCTGAAGGTCTACGCGGGGGACCAGCACCCGCACGCCGCTCAGCAGCCGGTCCCGTTCGAGATCACCCAGGTCGCGCAGTAATTCCGGCCACCGCCTAAGACGAAAAGAAATCTGAGGAACATCGTGGCCGAGACCACTGCAGAGACCCCCGTGGACGCCGCCGAGGGCGAGGAGACCTTCGCCGAGGTGACGACCTTCGAGTCGGAGACCCCCGTCGAGGGCGAGTACACCTCCGAGTCGCTGGCTTCCCGGTTCGGCGACCCCCAGCCGGCCGCCGGCCTGGGCCGCCGTAAGAACGCCATCGCCCGCGTCCGGATCGTTCCGGGCACCGGCAAGTGGAAGATCAACGGTCGCTCGCTCGAGGACTACTTCCCGAACAAGGTTCACCAGCAGGCTGTCAACGAGCCCTTCAAGGTGCTCGAACTCGACAACCGCTACGACGTCATCGCCCGCATCTCGGGTGGCGGCGTCTCCGGCCAGGCCGGCGCGCTGCGCCTCGGCGTGGCCCGCTCGCTGAACGAGGCGGACGTGGACAACAACCGCGGCCCGCTGAAGAAGGCCGGCTTCCTGAGCCGCGACGACCGCGCGGTCGAGCGCAAGAAGGCCGGTCTCAAGAAGGCCCGTAAGGCGCCGCAGTACAGCAAGCGCTAAACGCTGGCTCGGCCCTACCCGCGCCATGGCCCTTGCGGTCGTACGGCGTATGTATGGCATATGTTCGCCCCGGCGGCACTCTGTGCTGCCGGGGCGTTCGTTTTCCGGGCTCTTCGGGGCAATTTCTGAGCACTTTCGGAGGGACAGCTGTGGGACGACTCTTCGGCACGGACGGCGTGCGCGGCATCGCCAACGCGGATCTGACGGCGGAGCTCGCGCTCGGTCTGTCGGTCGCCGCGGCGCATGTACTCGCCGAGGCGGGCACGTTCGAGGGCCATCGGGCGACAGCGGTGGTCGGGCGTGATCCGCGGGCGTCGGGCGAGTTCCTGGAGGCCGCCGTGGTGGCGGGTCTCGCGAGCGCGGGCGTGGACGTCCTGCGCGTCGGTGTGCTGCCCACCCCGGCGGTGGCGTATCTCACCGGGGCGCTGGGCGCCGACCTCGGCGTGATGCTCTCCGCGAGCCACAACGCCATGCCGGACAACGGCGTCAAGTTCTTCGCGCGCGGCGGTCACAAGCTGGCCGACGAACTGGAGGACCGGATCGAGAATGTGTACGACGAGCACCGCACCGGGGCCCCGTGGGAGCGTCCGACCGGTGCGGGAGTGGGCCGGGTCCGCAACTACGACGAGGGCTTCGACCAGTACGTCGCGCATCTCATCGGCGTCCTGCCCAACCGCCTCGACGGGCTCAAGGTCGTCCTGGACGAGGCGCACGGCGCCGCGGCCCGGGTGTCGCCGGAGGCATTCACCCGCGCGGGCGCGGAGATCATCACGATCGGCGCCGAGCCGGACGGCCTGAACATCAACGACGGCTGCGGATCCACGCACCTCGACCTGCTGAAGGCCGCGGTCGTCGAGCACGGCGCGGACCTCGGCATCGCGCACGACGGCGACGCCGACCGCTGCCTCGCCGTGGACGCGGCGGGCGAGGAGGTCGACGGCGACCAGATCCTGGCCGTGCTGGCCCTCGCGATGCGCGAGGCGGGCACGCTGCGCGGCGACGCGGTGGTGGGGACGGTGATGTCCAACCTCGGCTTCAAGATGGCGATGGAGCGGGAGGGCATCACCCTCGTGCAGACGGCGGTCGGCGACCGCTACGTACTGGAGTCGATGAAGGAGCACGGCTACGCGCTGGGCGGCGAGCAGTCCGGGCACGTCATCGTCCTCGACCACGCGACGACCGGCGACGGCACGCTGACGGGTCTGATGCTGGCGGCGCGTGTGGCGAGCACGGGCCGTTCACTGGCGGACCTCGCGGGGGTGATGCGGCGGCTGCCGCAGGTGCTGGTGAACGTGCGGGACGTGGACAAGTCCCGCGTCACGACATCGGCGGAGCTGGCGACGGCGGTGACGGAGGCCGAACAGCAACTCGGCACGACCGGCCGTGTACTGCTGCGCTCCTCGGGCACGGAACCGCTGGTCCGCGTGATGGTGGAGGCGGCCGACATCGAGCAGGCGCGCGCGGTGGCGGGGCGGCTGGCGGACGTGGTGAAGTCGGCGCTGGGGTAGGGGAATCGGGGCGGGGCGGGGTGGCGCCGGTCAGGGCGTTCCAGGTCGTCCGGGGCGCCTGGGTGTTCCGGGCATCGGCTTCCGGGCGCCGCCCCGCCTCGCCCACAGCGCCTTCTGTACGAGCAGGGTGAGCGTCCCGGCGATGACGATGCCGCCGAGGTTGATCAGGAGCTGGACGCTGGAGCCCCACACCTGGCTCAGGTCTCCGTAGCCGAGAGCGACCGCGGCGTTCGCGGCGGCGGGGATCGTGGTGACCGAGATGGCGACGCCGACCAGTGCGCCCGACTTCGCCGACGTCAGCGAGAGCATGCCGGCCGTCCCTCGGTCAGAGTTTACGGAGGGACAGCCGCTGGACCTTGTGGTCCGGTCCCTTGCGGAGGACCAGGGTGGCACGGCCGCGGGTCGGCGCCACGTTCTCCAGCAGGTTGAGGCGGTTGACGGTGCGCCAGGTGGTGCGCGCGTAGGCGAGGGCCTCGTCCTCCGAGACCTGGGTGTACTTCCTGAAGTAGGAGGACGGATTCTGGAACGCCGTCTCGCGCAGTTTCCGGAAGCGGTTCAGGTACCAGGTCTCGATGTCCTCGGCGCGCGCGTCGACGTACACGCTGAAGTCGAAGAAGTCGGCCAGCCCGACGCGGGTGCGGCCGTCCTGGCCGGGGAGGGCGGGCTGGAGGACGTTCAGGCCCTCGACGATGAGGATGTCGGGGCGCCGTACGACGAGCCTCTCGCCCGGCACGATGTCGTACTTCAGATGCGAGTAGACGGGCGCGGTCACCTCGTCCTTGCCGGCCTTGATGTCGGCGACGAAGCGGGTCAGCGCCCGGCGGTCGTACGACTCCGGGAACCCCTTGCGCGACATCAGGCCGCGCGCCTGCAACTCCTTCATCGGCAGCAGGAACCCGTCGGTGGTCACCCGCTCCACGCGCGGGTGCTCGGGCCAGCGGGCGAGCAGTGCCTGGAGGAGCCGCGCGACGGTCGACTTCCCGACGGCCACGCTCCCGGCGACCCCTATCACGAAGGGCGTGCCGAGCTGGGCGCCCTGCCCGTTGCCGGCCTCCCCGAGAAAGGTGTTGAGGGCGCCCCGCAACTGGCCGGTGGCCCGCACGTACAGATTGAGCAGCCGGGAGAGCGGCAGATAGACGTCCCGCACCTCGTCCAGATCGATGACGTCCCCGAGCCCGCGCAGCCGCTCGACCTCCTGGGCGCTGAGCGGCAGGGGCGTCTTGTCGCGCAGCGCGCTCCACTCGGCGCGACTGAGGTCGACGAAGGGGGTCGGCCCATGCTCGGCCCGACGCTGGACGTTGCTCCGTGACGGCGAAGACGGTGTGATCACGTCGCCATTGTCGGGGGTGGGGGGTTGTTGTGGGGGGTGGGGTCGATCACGTGGGGTCACGGGACGGATGGCCGTACGTGTCATGAAGATTATGTGATCATGCTGTGTCTGATCGTGTCTGTTCATGCCGGACTTGTGGTCTTGAGGGGTTTTCCTTGATCGCGTTGACCACGTCGATGACGACATGGGAGATGACAAGACGCAGGTGGTGGCGGGGGATGACGGCGACGGCCGGAGCGCTGACCGCCGTGCTGGTGGCGGGCTCGGGCGTGCTGCCCGGCGGACAGGGTGAGGCGGTCGCCGCGGTGCGCTGTTCTTCTGGCCGCCGTCACCGGTTGTTCGTCCGGCTCGGACGCGGGTGACAGCGCGTTTCCGCTGCTCGGCGGGCTCAGGACCCTGGCCGACGACAACGGCGAGAAGCAGGTGACCATTCTCGACGCAGTCGAGGTACGGAAGTTGAGCAAGGGCGACGGCCGAGCGGCTGGATGCCAAGCTGCGGTCGGTCGTCAGCGCCGAGGCGCCGAAGTTCGACGGCGCGAAAGTGACCGTGGAGAAGGGTGACCAGCGCTTCGTGCGCGCCGTCGTTCCGGACACGGCTTCTCAGCGACCGGGCCGGCTGATCGCCACCGACATGGAACTGTGGATGATCGTCGCGGACCTTTGAGTCTGCCCTTCGTGCCGCCGTAACGGGGGCGCCCCGGTCAGGTGCTCGGCACCGCGACCGGCCTGGCCAGCACCCGGTCCAGGGCGTCGGCGAGGAACCGCGCTGGGTCCGGGGGTGGTGCCGTGACCCGCATCGCGACGATCGCGTCCGGTCGCACGAGCAGGGCCCCGCCGTCGGACAGCCACGGTGCGGAGACCTGGTGCGCCGGTAGGCCGATGTCCGCCGCGGTGGCGAGCCACCGGTCGCCCGCGGCGCCCACCAGCAGGGTCCACCGGGACGCGACCAGGTCGAGCGTGGAGATCCCGTCGACCCACGCATGGGGCACTCGTGAACCCGGCGATCCGTCCAGCGCCACCGCCAGGTCCACCGTGGACGGGAGTTCCGGCCGCGGGTCGACGACGGCGGCCGATTCGTACCGCTGGCCGAGGTGTACGACCGGCGCCGCCCACACCCCCGCCGCCGCCCTGGCGGCGTCGGCCTCGGGTCCACGCCCCCAGTGCAGCTGCGGGTCCGCGAGCCTGCGCATCGCCTGGTCCAGCGTCGCCGCGGCGACCGGCTCGCGCTCCCGCGCGTAGGAGTCGAGCAGCCCGGCGCCCGCCTCACCGTGGTGGACGGCGGCCAGTTTCCACACCAGGTTGTGGGCGTCGGCGACGCCGGTGTTGAGGCCGAACGCGCCCAGGGGCGACACAGTGTGCGCGGCGTCGCCGACGAGGAACACGCGGCCGACGGCGAAGCGGTCGGCCAGGGAGCTCCGGGGCCGCCACGGGAGCACGCTGCGCACCTCGACGTCGAGGTCCGGATCGCCGACCGCCGCGCGGACGACGGCGACGCAGCGCTCGTGCGTGAAGTCCTCCGGGCGCTCGCCCCCGTCGGCGTCGCAGGCGACGTGGAAGACCCAGTCCGTCTCGCCGTCCACGGTCGCCAGCAGGCCGGGTGCCTCCGGCGCGGTGATCGTGCAGGTGGCGAAGGACATTCCCCGCAGGTGGGGTCGGAGGTCGGCGCGGAAGAGGATGTTGATCATCGACTTGCCCAGGTCTCCCGCCCCGGAGGTGTCCACGCCGAGCGCGGTCCGCACGGGGCTGTGCGTGCCGTCCGCGGCCACCACGCGCTCGCAGCGCAGCGAGTAGCGGCCGTCGGGCCCCTCAAGTTCGGCGTCGACCCCGTCGGCGTCCTGCGCGATGTCGACCAGACGGGTCGACCAGCGCAGATCCGCTCCGCGGTGCGCCAGGTCGGCCGCCACCACGGCGTCAAGGCGGTCCTGCGCGCAGACACCGCGCAGCCTGAACGGCGTCGTGTCCGGTTCAGTGGCTGACGGGACCGCCATGGGCACGGTCACGACGTCGCCCGCGCCCATCTCGACGACGGTCCGTGCCACCGCCTTGCCCGCGGCGCCCCGGAGGTCGACCGCGACCGCGTCTACGGCGGTGTCGAGCCCGAGTTCGCGGAGGATTTCGACGGTGCGCGGCCCGATGCCGGTGGCGCGCGGGTGGACCGACGGCCCGGACCGGCGTTCGACGAGTACCGCGGGGACGCCGTGGTGCGCGAGCAGCGCCGCGGTGAGCAGCCCGACACTGCCGCCTCCGACCACGAGCACCGGCACCGGCATCGACTCTTCTGGGTACGTTGTCTCCATCACGGCTACACCGTAGCCAGAAGGTAGGATGCCGGTCAACGAGGAAAGGAACCACCCGATGACCGAACCCGCTCCCTCGTCGGTGTGGACCAGGCCGCGCCCCGAACCGCGCCGACGCGCGCCGGGGGTGGACCAGTACGTGGCCGCCGCGCTGGCCGTCGCCGACGCGGAGGGCCTGGCCGCCGTGTCGATGCGCCGGGTCGCGGGCGACCTCGGTTCCGGGACGGCCACCCTCTACCGCTACATCACCAACCGCGACGAACTGGTGGACCTGATGGTTGACGCGGCGCAGGGCGAGGACCCGCTCCCCGAGCCCGCGCGGGACTGGCGCGCCGACATGGCCGCGGTCGCGCACGCGCTGCGCGCGACCCTGCTGCGGCACCCGTGGCTGGCGGGCGAACTGGCGGGCAGGCCCTCGCTCGGCCCCAACTCGTTGCGGCGGTCCGAATCCGCGCTGCGCGCCGCCGTCGCGCTCACGCCCGACATCACCCTGGCCTCGCAGGCGCTCGGCGCCGTGCACGCGTACGTGCTGGGCTCGGTGGGCACCCAGCAGGCCGTTCGGCGTGCTGAGCAGCGTACTGGGCTGACCGAGGAGCAGTGGCAGCGCAGCGTCGGCCCCTATATCAGCGAGGTCCTCGCGGCGGGCGAGCACCCGATGCTCGCCCGCCGCGTTCTCGAAGGCGAGGAACTCGACCCCGACGTCGAGTTCGCGTTCGGCCTGGAGTGCGTGCTCGACGGTCTCGCGGCCCGATTGGGCCGCTGACCGGTCAGTACGCGAACCGGTTCACCTTCTCCGGGTGGATCACCAGGCGGACCTGGTCCTCGGCCAGGATCCCGGCGAGGTCGGCGGCGCGGGTCGGGTCGCCGAGGTCCCAGTAGCGGGCGGCCAGTCGGGAGGCCAGGTCGTGCGCCCCGTCGGGTTCGACCGTGACGCCGCCCGCGACCGACACCCAGCGCTCGCGTTCACCCACCGGGGCCGCGACGACGATCGAGGCGCGGGGATCGCGGCGCAGGCGCCGTACCTTGACCGTGTCCGGGCCGGTGAACAGCTGGACCGTGCCGTCGGCGGTGGCCTCGAACCACACCGGTCGGGGCTGTGCCGGGATCGGGCCCGCGGCCACGGACAGGAGCCCGTGCAGGGGGCGTTGGAGGAACTCCAGGTCCTCGGTGGTCAGCGAACTGGCGTCGGTGCTCATCACGGGTCCTTCCGATGGGTTTTCGGATCACACCTGCCCCGTCAGCATGGACCAACGCGCGCGCCGCCGCGGACTGCCGGGCGGATCCCCGCCCTCGACGTAGCCCCGGCCCGCGCCCCCACCGGGCCGGGCCACCACAGGCGTCAGCCCTTCCTGATCCGCCCCCGCCGCCGCCACGCGCCCGTCAGCTGGCCCGCGATGTAGCACGTCGCGATCGTCGACAGTGACGCGCGGAACCAGCCGATGTCCGGGGACCACCAGGCGTACGCCGTCACCGGGACGAACAGCAGCAGTGCCGCGACGCGCAGGACCCACCAGCGGGGTCGGCGCGGGAGTGTCGGGCGGCCCGCCGGGTCGCCCGAGAGGGTGTCGACTATGCCGCCGAAGAAGCCGCGCCGGGCCAGGACCCGGGCGTCGGCGAGGGTGGTGAGGACCTCGTCGCGGGTGCCGAAGTCCGCCGGGAGCGGGGGCAGTCCGAGTGCGGCGAGCAGGGCGGACTGGCGGCGGGCCGGATCGTCCGAGCCGCGCAGGAGGTTGGTCACCGGGCGGGTGTCGGCGACGCCGTACACCGTCGTCAGGGTGCCGGCCGTGGCCGCGACGGCGGCGTGGTCCGGGACCGGCGCCGCCGGATCCCAGTCGTGGTCGGCGACCTTCCTGCCCTTGTGGAGCAGCGTGAAGCCGTACCGGTCGCCGGTCCGCCGCAGGACCAGCGCGGGCCAGGGTTCACCGGTGGTGAAGTTGTCGGCGGCAGCCGTGAGCCGGTCCTCGCCGAGGAGTGTGGCGCGCAGGCCGGGCTCGGGGTCGGCGGCGAGCTCGACGTACGAGGACCGACCGGGCGCCGGGGCTATGCGCAGCGGGACACCGCACATGAGCGCGGCGTCGGCGACGGTGTGGGGCGGGGCCGCGACCAGCGCGAGGCAGTGCGGGGTGACAGGGGAGGCCGGAGAGGGGGAGGGGGAGGGGGAGTGAGTGGTGACCGCCTCCGTACGAGGCCCCGGCACCGGCGGTCTTGGCCGCGAGAAGAACGGCACCCGCGCCGCCACATGCATCCGCACCCCCGACCGGAACTCCAGGAACTCCTCCCGCGCGTCCCCGAGGTACGCCCACGGGTACTCCGTCGCGTGCACCCCCACCGCCCGGAACTGCTCCAGCGCCTCCCCGTGCCGGTCCGCCAGCACCAGCATCAGCGTCAGATGGTTGCGCAGACCCGCCACCTCCGGATCGCCCTGCGGGTACGCGTCCGACAGCTCCTGCGCCCGCTTCAGCGCGGCGTGGATCCGCGACCGGTCGATCCGGTCGCCCTCGGCCGGAGTGCCGTCGGCCACCACGTCGTACTCGACGGCCGCCAGCAGCGGCAGCGCGTGCAGCTTCGAGCCCGGCAGGGCGTGCTCCGCCGCGCGCTCGGCGAAGTCGAACATCTCCGCGTGCGATCCGTACCACTTGTCGCACAGGTACTGGAGCGCCGAGAGATGGCAGCCGTAGTGGTGCGGCGCGCGGGTGGTCGCCTCGGCCCAGTACGCGTCGAAGACCTCGCGCGGCGCCTGGCTGCCCCGCGCGTGGGTGAGCGCGACCTGCCACGGCACCGGGTCGGTGGGGTTCAGCTCGGCCGCCGCGCCGATCACCGGGACCGCGTCGTCGAGCAGCGCGAAGAACGCCTGGAACTGGTCGCGCGAGACGCTGCTCGCCCGCGCGCTCGTCCGTATCTCCCACGCCTGCCGCACGCAGTGCTCGGCCTTCACCAGTACGGCGTCCGGGTCCCGCGGCGACTCGGCGAGCCAGGCGTCCAGCCAGCCGGGGCTGTGCAGCGCGCTCTCGGCCAGCCGCGGCACGTATCCGCCGCGCCGCTCCCATTCGGCGCCGACGCGGGTCGCCGCGAGCAGGTCCCTGGCGGGCCCGTGGTCACCCGCGTACGCCGCGGTGAGCGCGGCGCGCAGCTCCGGCGCGGGCGGGTCGAGGACGACGGCCGCGTCGGGGGGCAGATGGGCGCCGACGGCGGCCCCGTGGCGGAGCATCCGCGGCAGGGTGATCAAGGTGCGTAGCGTCGCGGTCATCGTCACGGTCATCCATTGAAAGCTGTCGGGGGTGGCCGCCACCAGAGGCTGCCGGTGACAAAGCCGTATCGCATGGAGTAGCCGCCTCCGGCGGTCGCCCCAGGTGGGGCCGGGTGGGCCGAGGTGTCCGGGTGTCGTGCGCGAGCGCTGCCGGGGCCGCGGGACCGGCCGCCGTAGGCTGCCGACCATGTGCGGAATCGTGGGTTACGTCGGCGGACAGTCGGCGCTCGATGTGGTCATCGCCGGTCTCAAGCGGCTCGAATACCGCGGCTACGACTCGGCCGGTGTCGCGGTCCTCGCCGACGGCGGGCTGGCCTCGGCCAAGAAGGCGGGCAAGCTCGTCAATCTGGAGAAGGCGCTGGTGGAGCGGCCGTTGCCGAGCGGCAACACCGGTATCGGGCACACGAGATGGGCCACGCACGGCGGCCCGACCGACGCCAACGCCCACCCACACGCCGACAACGCGGGCCGCGTCGCCGTCGTGCACAACGGGATCATCGAGAACTTCGCCGCGCTGCGCGCCGAGCTGACCGACCGCGGCCACGACCTCGCCTCCGAGACGGACACGGAGGTCGTGGCGCATCTGCTCGCGGAGGCGTTGTCCTCGTGCGGTGAGCTGGCCGAGTCGATGCGGCAGGTGTGCGGGCGGCTGGAGGGCGCGTTCACCCTGGTCGCCGTGCACGCGGACGAGCCGGACGTCGTCGTCGGCGCGCGCCGCAACTCGCCGCTCGTGGTGGGCGTCGGCGACGGCGAGTCGTTCCTCGCCTCCGACGTCGCGGCCTTCATCGCCCACACCCGCTCCGCGCTCGAACTGGGCCAGGACCAGGTCGTGGAGCTGCGCCGCGACGGTGTGACGGTGACCGACTTCGAGGGCGCGCCGGCCGACGTGCGCGCCTACCACGTCGACTGGGACGCCTCGGCCGCCGAGAAGGGCGGCTACGACTACTTCATGCTCAAGGAGATCGCCGAGCAGCCCAAGGCCGTCTCCGACACCCTCCTCGGCCGTATCGACGCCGAGGGCTCGCTGACCCTGGACGAGGTGCGGATCCCCTCCCGTGTGCTGCGGGCCGCCGACAAGGTCGTCGTCGTGGCGTGCGGGACCGCCTTCCACGCCGGGCTGATCGCGAAGTACGCCATCGAGCACTGGACGCGCATTCCGTGCGAGGTGGAGCTGGCGAGCGAGTTCCGCTACCGCGATCCGATCCTGAACACCCGCACCCTCGTCATCGCGATCTCGCAGTCCGGCGAGACGATGGACACGCTGATGGCGCTGCGGCACGCGCGCGACCAGGGCGCCACCGTCCTCGCGATCTGCAACACCAACGGCTCGACCATCCCGCGTGAGTCGGACGCCGTCCTCTACACGCACGCGGGCCCCGAGGTCGCGGTCGCGTCCACGAAGGCGTTCCTGACGCAGCTCGTGGCCTGCTATCTGGTCGCGCTGTATCTGGGGCAGTTGCGCGGCACCGAGTACGGCGACGAGATCCGCGCCGTGATCCGTGACCTGTCGCGCATCTCGTGCGAGGTCGAGCGCGTGCTGGAGACGATGGAGCCGGTGAGGGAGCTGGCGCGCTCCCTCGCCGACAAGCGCACGGTGCTCTTCCTGGGGCGGCACGTCGGCCACCCGGTGGCGCTGGAGGGCGCGCTGAAGCTGAAGGAGCTGGCGTACATGCACGCCGAGGGCTTCGCGGCCGGCGAGCTGAAGCACGGACCGATCGCGCTGATCGAGGAGGACCTGCCGGTGGTGGTCGTCGTACCCTCACCGCGCGGGCGTTCGGTGCTGCACGACAAGATCGTGTCGAACATCCAGGAGATCAGGGCGCGGGGAGCGCGGACGATCGTGATCGCGGAGGAGGGGGACGAGGCCGTGGTGCCGTACGCGGACCATCTCATCCGTGTCCCGGTGACGCCTACGCTCCTTCAGCCGCTGGTCTCGACGGTGCCGTTGCAGGTCTTCGCCTGCGAACTGGCGACGGCGCGCGGCAACGAGGTGGACCAGCCGAGGAATCTGGCGAAGTCCGTGACGGTGGAGTGAGCCACGGCGAGTGAGAGATGGGGCAGTGCAGTGATCATCGGGGTGGGGATCGATGTCGCGGAGATCGAACGTTTCGCGGCGGCAATGGAGCGCACACCGGCCATGGCCGACCGGCTGTTCTCGGAGCCGGAGTTGCTGCTGCCGAGCGGTGAGCGGCGCGGTATCGCCTCACTGGCCGCCCGCTTCGCGGCCAAGGAGGCACTGGCCAAGGCGCTCGGCGCGCCGGGCGGGCTGCACTGGACGGACGCCGAGGTGTACGTCGAGGAGAGCGGGCAGCCCCGGCTGCGGGTACGGGGGACCGTGGCGGCGCGGGCGGCGGAACTGGGCGTGCGGGCCTGGCACGTGTCGCTCAGTCATGACGCCGGGATCGCGTCGGCGGTGGTGATCGCGGAGGGGTGACGCCGCGTCCGGTGCGGCAGACTCGTGGCATGCGTACTGCGTACAGCGTGGAGACCGTACGGACCGCCGAGCGGGAGCTGATGGACCGGCTCCCCGACGGCGTATTGATGCAGCGCGCGGCCGCCGGACTGGCCGCCGCGTGCGCGGATCTGCTGCGGCGGAGAGGGCGGGTGTACGGGGCGAGGGTCGTGCTGCTCGTCGGGAGCGGCGACAACGGCGGCGACGCCTTGTACGCCGGGGCCCGGCTCGCGCGGCGCGGGGCAGCGGTGACGGCCGTCCTGCTGGCGGCGGGGCGCGCGCACGCGGGCGGGCTGGCGGCGCTGTCGGGCGCGGGCGGGCGGCTCGTCGACAACACCTCCGCCCCCTCCGGCCCGTTCGACGCGCTGGCCGCCGCCGACCTCGTCCTGGACGGCATCACCGGCATCGGCGGGCGCGGCGGGCTGCGGCCCGACGCCGTACCCCTGGCACGCGCGGCGCGTGACTCGGACGCGGTGGTCGTGGCCGTCGACCTGCCGAGCGGGGTCGAGGCGGACAGCGGCGAGGTGGTGGGGGATGCGCTGCGCGCGGATGTGACGCTGACCTTCGGCACGTACAAGTGCGCCCATCTGATCGACCCGGCACGCGAGTACGCGGGGGCCGTGGGGCTCGTCGACATCGGGCTCGGCGCGGTGCTGCCGCCGGTGCCGGAGCTGGAGGGGCTCCAACACGCGGATGTGGCGCGGCTGTTGCCGGTGCCGACGGGCGAGAGTGACAAGTACCGGCGCGGTGTCGTCGGGGTCGTGGCCGGTTCGGCGCGCTATCCGGGGGCGGCGGTGCTCGCGGTGGCGGGCGCGCTGCACGGCGGCGCGGGGGCGGTGCGGTACGTCGGGCCCGCCGGGGACGCGGTCGTCGCCCGCTTCCCCGAGACGCTGGTCCACGCCGGTCCGCCGGCGAAGGCGGGCCGCGTCCAGGCCTGGGTGGTCGGTCCCGGTCTGGGCGAGGAGCCGGGCGTACGGGACGCGCTGGCGTCCGACGTGCCGGTCCTGGTCGACGCGGACGGTCTGCGCGGGCTGGACGCCGGGGTCGTACGGGCGCGTACGGCCCCCACGCTGCTCACCCCCCACGCGGGGGAGGCGGCGGCGCTGCTGGAGGTGCCCCGTGAGGAGGTCGAGTCGGCGCGGCTGACCGCGGTACGGGAACTGGCCGCCCGCTACGGCGCGACGGTGCTGCTGAAGGGCTCGACGACCCTGGTCGCCGACCCGGACACCGCGCTCCCCGTCCGGGTGAACCCCACGGGCACCCCCTGGCTGGCCACGGCGGGCAGCGGCGACGTCCTCTCGGGTCTGACGGGCTCCCTGCTCGCGGCGGGCCTCGGGGCACGGGACGCGGGGTCGGTGGGGGCGTATCTGCACGGTCTGGCGGCGCGGAGCGCGGCGCGGGGGGCGCCGGTGAGCGCGGAGGACGTGGGGGCGGCGCTGCGGGGGGCGTGGCGGGACGTGTCGGAGGAGGGCTGAGCATTCCCCGGGCCCCCGGAGCCTGGACCCCGTTCGTCCTCGATCGCCGGACGGGCCGCGGGTGCGGCTCGGCCGGCGGTGGACCCTCCCAGGTGGGACGGGTGGCTCTGAGAGACTGTCGGGGATGACCGGAACCGTTCATACCTCAGCCCTTCGGGGGCGCGCCGAGATCGATCTCGGCGCGCTCCGCGGGAACGTCCGCGCCCTGCGGGCGCGCCTCGCGCCCGGCGCCGGCCTGATGGCCGTCGTGAAGTCCGACGCCTACGGGCACGGCGCGCTGCCCTGCGCGCGGGCCGCGCTCGACGCCGGGGCGCTCTGGCTCGGGACCGCGACGCCGCACGAGGCGCTCGCGCTGCGTGACGCCGGGATCCGGGCCCCGATCCTGTGCTGGCTGTGGACCCCCGGCGACCCCTGGCGCGAGGGCATCGAGGCCGGTCTCGACATGTCCGTCTCCGCGATGTGGGCCCTGCGCGAGGTGACGCGGGCCGCGCGGGAGGCCGGGCGGACCGCGCGGATCCAGCTCAAGGCCGACACCGGACTCGGCCGCAACGGGTGCCAGCCCGCCGACTGGCCCGAACTCGTCGCCGCGGCCCGCGCCGCCGAGGTCGCTGGCACCGTCCGCGTCACCGGCCTGTGGTCGCACTTCGCGTGCGCGGACGAGCCCGGCCACCCGTCGACCGCCGCGCAGCTCGATGTGTTCCACGAACTGGTCGCGTACGCCGAGAAGGCGGGCATCGAGCCCGAGGTCCGGCACATCGCGAACTCCCCGGCCGCCCTCACCCTCCCCGAGTCGCACTTCGATCTCGTACGGACCGGCATCGCGCTCTACGGCATCTCACCCAGCTGCGAACTGGGCAGCTCCGCGGAGTTCGGGCTGCGGCCCGTGATGACGCTCACCGCGTCCGTGGCGCTGGTGAAGAGGGTCCCCGAGGGCCACGGCGTCAGTTACGGCCACCGGTACCGCACCCCCGCCGAGACGACCCTCGGCCTGATCCCCCTGGGATACGCGGACGGCGTCCCGCGCCACGCGTCCGGCAAGGGCCCCGTGCTCGTCGGCGGGGAGGTGCGGCGGGTGGCGGGCCGGATCGCCATGGACCAGTTCGTGGTCGACCTCGGTACCGGCCCGGACGCCGACGCCGTCCGGGAGGGCGCGCCCGCCGTCCTGTTCGGGCCCGGTGACCGGGGTGAGCCGACCGCCGCCGACTGGGCCGAGGCGGCCGACACCATCGCGTACGAGATCGTGACCCGGATCGGTCCGCGCGTTCCCCGCGTCTATGTGGACGGCGCGGATGGGCAAGAAGAGGGTGTCGGCGGAGACGGACGAGGAGCGGGACGTTGAGCGAGAGCACAGCGGGGGACCTGGCGTCGGCCGCCGCGAAGGCGGCCGACGCCGCCAACGGCGGAGGCAACTGGCGGCTGGCGGGTGTCGCCGGGACGGCGATAGGCGTGATCGCCGCCGGCGCCGCGGCGGGTGTCGCCATCGAGCGGCTGACCGTGGGCCGGGGCATGCGGAAGAAGGCCCGGCTCGCACTCGACTCGGCGGGGCCGTACGGCGCGCTGCGCGGCACCCCCGGCACGGCCGTCGCCGACGACGGCACCGAGCTGTACTTCGAGGTCGACGACGTCGACCCGGAGACCGGCGCGGGCGCCCCGCGCCGCCGACGGCTCTTCGGCCGCAAGGCCCCGGCGCCCGTCACCGTCGTCTTCAGCCACGGCTACTGCCTCAACCAGGACTCCTGGCACTTCCAGCGCGCCGCGCTGCGCGGTCTGGTGCGGACCGTCTTCTGGGACCAGCGCAGCCACGGCCGCTCCGGCCGGGGCGCCGCGCAGCAGGGCCCGGACGCCGTGCCCGTCTCCATCGACCAGCTCGGCCGCGACCTCGGGGCGGTCATCGGCGAGGCCGCGCCCGAGGGCCCGGTCGTCCTCGTCGGCCACTCCATGGGCGGTATGACGATGATGGCCCTCGCGGGCCACTGCCCCGAACTCGTAAGGGACCGGGTCGTCGGCGCCGCGTTCGTCGGGTCCTCCAGCGGCAGACTCGGCGAGGTCAGCTTCGGGCTGCCGGTGGCGGGGGTGAACGCCGTACGCCGCGTACTGCCCGGCGTGCTGAAGGCGCTCGGCTCGCAGACCGAGCTGGTCGAACGGGGCCGGCGGGCCACCGCCGATCTCTTCGCCGGGCTGATCAAGCGCTACTCGTTCAGCTCGAAGGACGTGGACCCGGCCGTCGCGCGGTTCGCCGAGCGGCTGATCGAGGGGACGCCGATCGATGTGGTGGCGGAGTTCTACCCGGCGTTCACCGAGCACGACAAGTCGGACGCGCTGCCGGGCTTCATGGACATCCCGGTGCTGGTGCTGGCCGGGGACCGCGATCTCGTCACCCCCAGCTCGCACAGCGAGGCCATCGCGGACCTGCTGCCGGACTCCGAGCTGGTGATAGTGCCCGACGCCGGCCATCTCGTGATGCTGGAGCATCCGGAGGCGGTCACCGACCGGCTCGCCGACCTGCTGGTACGGGTGGGCGCCGTCCCGGCAGCCACTAACGTGGGTTCGTATGGAAGCACCGCACAGCCCGGCAGCTGAGACCGGCGACCGCACGGCCGCCACGGCCCGTACCACCGCCCGTGTCACCGTCGACTCACCTGAACGCATGAGCGAGCTGGGCCGCAGGCTCGCCGCTCTGCTGCGCCCCGGCGACCTGGTGATGCTCACCGGTGAACTCGGCGCCGGGAAGACGACGCTGACCCGTGGACTGGGCGCCGGGCTCGGCGTACGCGGCGCGGTCACGTCGCCGACCTTCGTCATCGCCCGGGTCCATCCCTCCCTGACCTCGGGACCGCCGCTCGTGCACGTGGACGCGTACCGGCTCGGCGGCGGCCTGGACGAGATGGAGGATCTGGACCTCGACGTGTCGCTGCCGGACTCGGTGGTGGTCGTGGAGTGGGGCGAGGGGAAGGTCGAGGAGCTGTCGGACGACCGGCTGCACGTGGTGATCGACCGTCTCGTGGGGGCCGTGGATCCGCTCGCCGCGCAGGACGACCGGCGCGAGGTCACCCTCACGGGCATCGGCGGGCGCTGGTCCGGCGTCGACCTGGCCTCACTGGCCGCCTGAGCCCACCGCCGGGGACTCCCACGGCGACCGTGCGTCCGTGCTTTCCGACAAGACGTCGGTAAACTCTTGCGTGTGCCGTGCGGCGCGTGGTCACATGGTAAACGAGATTTGGTTAGGTCTGCCTAACCACGCTTGCCCCCGGAGCCTCAGGAGGCATCCATGCCGGCATCAGAGAGCACCGAAGCGCGACCGTCGGAGCCGACGGTCCAGTCTCCCGATCCCTCGTCCGTGTCGATGAGCGATCTGCTGGCATCGTGCGCGGCGGCCAGCGTCGTATCGACCCCGCCGACCGAGAGCCCGGCCGGGGTGCGCGGCGACGCGGACGCAGAGGACGCCGCGTAGCGCGCCGTGACCGCGGAGCGCCACGCATTTGACTGCCACTTGCCACAGGAGTTCGGGGCTACGGGACGACGACGACCTTCGCACCGACGGTCGCGAACGCCCACATCGCGTCGCCGTCCGCCGTACTCATCCGCACGCCACCCGTCCTCAGCGTCGGATCCGGGCTCGCCATCGACCCGTCGACCGCCGAGCTGAACCCGATCGCGACCTGGTCCACGCTCGCGAACCGCACCACGTGCTCGATGTCCACCCCGTCCGACCCGGTGACCTTCTCCGACCGCGACGTGACCTTGTAGGTGCCCGGCGGCGGGCTCACCGTGCTCGGCATGACCACGAAGGTCCGCGGCTTCTGCCCCGCCCCGCCCGCCAGCCACACACGCTTCGCGTCCAGCGCGTAGACGACGCGAGGACCGCTGCCCGACTTCGCGGGCACCGCGTGCGCGTCCTTCTTCTTCTCCGGCGCGGGAGAGGCGGAGGCCGAGGAGCCGGGCTTCTTCGGCGCCGCGAACTGGTCCGGCACGTTCGCCGACGCCTGGTACGCGAGGAAACCGACACCGGCGACGGCCAGCGCGGTGAGCCCGGCCACGAATCCCGAGCTGCTCCTGGACACCTTGATCCACCTCTCGTACGTACGTCTCGGTGGTGACGGTAGCAGCAGGCGGGAGAGGGGACAGGGCGCCGTGCCCGGTGCCGGGAGCCGTAGGCTGTTTGTGTGCTCCTGCTCGCCGTTGATACCGCCACCCCCGCCGTCACCGTCGCCCTGCACGACGGTGTCTCCGTCCTCGCCGCCGAGAGTCAGGTCGACGCGCGCCGGCACGGGGAGCTGCTGCTGCCCGCCGTCGACCGTGTGCTCGCCGGGGCCGGTCTCGCGCTCGGCGCCGTGACGGACCTGGTCGTCGGCGTGGGCCCCGGCCCGTACACCGGACTGCGCGTCGGCCTCGTCACCGCCGCCGCCTTCGGCTCGACCCTCGGGGTGCCGGTCCACGGGCTGTGCACGCTGGACGGACTCGCGTACGCCGCCGGACTCGACCAGCCCTTCGCGGTGGCGACGGACGCGCGCCGCAAGGAGGTCTACTGGGCGCGGTACGCGGACTCCCGTACGCGGCTGACCGAGCCCGCCGTCGACCGGCCCGCCGACATCGCTGCCGAGCTGGCCGGACTGCCGGTCGTCGGGGCGGGCGGCGCGCTCTACCCGGACGCGTTCCCCGACACCCGTACCCCCGCGCACCAGTCGGCCGCCGCGCTCGCGTCCCTGGCCGCGGAGAGACTCGCGGCGGGCGACACCGACGGATTCCTGCCGCCGCTGCCGCTCTATCTGCGCCGCCCCGACGCGCAGGTGCCCAAGAACTACAAGGTGGTCACTCCCCGGTGATCGACGCGACCGACATCACCGGGCGCGGCGCCGGCCCGAGCGGCCCGGCGCTGCGCGAGATGCGCTGGTGGGACATCGAGACCGTGCTCGCCCTGGAGTACGACCTGTTCCCCGAGGACGCCTGGTCGCCCGGCATGTTCTGGTCCGAACTGGCCCACGCGCGCGGCCCGGCCGCCACCCGCCGCTACGTCGTCGCCGAGACCCCCGAGGGGCGGATCGTCGGCTACGCCGGACTCGCCGCCGCCGGCGGCCTCGGCGACGTACAGACCATCGCCGCCGCCCGGGACCAGTGGGGCACCGGGCTCGGCTCCCGGCTGCTCACCGATCTGCTCCAGCACGCCACCGCCTTCGAGTGCGAGGAGGTGCTGCTCGAAGTACGGGTGGACAACCCGCGCGCGCAGAAGCTGTACGAGCGCTTCGGCTTCGAGCCCGTCGGCTTCCGCCGGGGCTACTACCAGCCGGGCAACGTCGACGCGCTCGTCATGCGCCTGTCGTTGCTGGACGGCCCCCACGGACAAGGAAGAACTGGGATCCATGGCTGACGAACCCCTCGTCCTCGGTATCGAGACCTCGTGCGACGAGACGGGCGTGGGCATCGTCCGCGGCACGACCCTGCTCGCCGACGCCATCGCCTCCAGCGTCGACGAGCACGCCCGCTTCGGCGGCGTCGTCCCCGAGGTCGCCTCCCGAGCGCACCTGGAGGCGATGGTGCCGACCGTCGAGCGCGCCCTGAAGGAGGCGGGGGTGAGCGCCCGCGACCTCGACGGGATCGCGGTCACGGCCGGCCCCGGACTGGCCGGCGCACTGCTGGTCGGCGTCTCGGCGGCGAAGGCGTACGCGTACGCGCTCGGCAAACCGCTCTACGGCGTGAACCACCTCGCCTCGCACATCTGCGTCGACCAGCTGGAACACGGGCCGCTGCCCGAGCCGACGATGGCGCTGCTCGTCAGTGGCGGGC
This sequence comes from Streptomyces sp. S4.7, assembly GCF_010384365.1. Taxonomy (NCBI): domain Bacteria; kingdom Bacillati; phylum Actinomycetota; class Actinomycetes; order Kitasatosporales; family Streptomycetaceae; genus Streptomyces; species Streptomyces sp. S4.7. The sequence continues at coordinate 4,633,826 of NZ_CP048397.1, forward strand.
ACTCGTCGCTGCTGCTCGCGCCGGACATCACCGCCGACGTGCGCCCCATGGGCGCGACCATCGACGACGCGGCGGGTGAGGCCTTCGACAAGATCGCCCGCGTGCTCCAGCTCGGTTTCCCCGGCGGCCCGGTGATCGACCGGCTCGCACGTGAGGGCGACCCCGCGTCGATCGCCTTCCCGCGCGGACTGACCGGTCCGCGCGACGCCCCGTACGACTTCTCCTTCTCCGGGCTCAAGACGTCCGTCGCCCGCTGGATCGAGGCGAAGCGCGCGGCGGGCGAGGACGTGCCCGTACGGGACGTGGCCGCGTCCTTCCAGGAGGCGGTGGTGGACGTGCTGACCCGAAAAGCCGTACGCGCCTGCAAGGACGAGGGCGTCGACCACCTGATGATCGGCGGCGGCGTCGCCGCCAACTCCCGGCTGCGCGCGCTGGCCGCCGAGCGCTGCGAGCGGGCGGGCATCCGGCTGCGGGTGCCCCGGCCCGGCCTGTGCACCGACAACGGCGCGATGGTCGCGGCGCTCGGTGCGGAGATGGTGGCGCGGAACCGGCCCGCGTCGCACTGGGACCTGTCGGCGGACTCCTCGCTGCCGGTGACCGAGACGCACGTACCGGGACAGGGGCACGCGCACGGCCACGACCATGTGCACGAGGTCAGCAAGGACAACCTCTACTCATGACCGTCGCGCTGATGTGGGAGGCCAAGGCCGCGCCCGGCCGGGGCGCCGAACTGCTGGAGTGGGCGCGCTCGCGGGCACTCGACCCGTCCCCGGAACGCCGCGAGACGCTCACCGCGCCGGGCGGCCGGGTACTGGTGATGACCTGGTGGGACGCCCCGTACGACGCGCGACTCCCCGAGATCCCGGCCCCGGCCGACGAACTGCTGGCCCGCCCGGTGCACCGCTGGCGGTTCGAGACGGCGCAGTAGCGGCCGGGCCCGTGCGGGGCTCGGGGAAGAAACCTCCACCGGATCTCGCGGCGTGTGTCGATCCCGCCCCCGCCCGTTCGACGCAAGGGTGAGAGGCGGGGAACATCCCGCCCCCACGCACACCGAGGAGCCACCATGCCGCGCTATCTGACCACCATCCACCTGGACGAGAACAACGTTCCCTCCGACGGCCCCAGCCCCGAACTCATGGACCGCATGGGCGCGCTCATCGAAGAGATGAACAAGGCCGGCGTGATGCTGGAGACCGCCGGGCTCACGCCGTCCGCGCAGGGCACCCGTGTCCTGTGGTCCGGCGGGAAGATCTCCGTCACCGACGGGCCCTTCACCGAGGCCAAGGAGGTCATCGGCGGGTACTCGATCCTCCAGGCCAAGAACCAGGCCGAGGCCGTCGAGTGGAGCAAGAGGTTCCTGCAGGTCCACGAGGACACCTGGACGATCTCGGTCCAGGTGCGCGAGATCGGCGAGTAACCGCCGGCCCGCGCGCCGCTCCCGCGTTGGCGTCCGTCCGCCCTCGGTGTTCTGATGGGTGGCCGTGACGGCAGACAGCGGCAGCGCGGGCGCGGTGGAAGCGGTGTTCAGGATCGAGCAGGCGAGGATCATCGCCGCCGTCACGCGCATCGTGCGGGACGTCGGCATCGCCGAGGAACTGGCGCAGGACGCCCTGGTCGCCGCGTTGGAACAGTGGCCGGAGTCGGGCGTCCCGGACAGACCGGGAGCCTGGCTCATGGCCACGGCCAAGCACCGCGCCATCGATCTCGTACGCCGCCGCGAGACGTACAAGCGCAAGCTCGCCGAGGTCGGCCGCACCCTGGAGGAGACGGCGCCGCCGCCCGAACCCGCCGAGCCGGACGACATCGACGACGACCTGCTGCGGCTCGTCTTCGTCTCCTGCCACCCCGTGCTGTCCACCGGGGCGCGCGTCGCCCTCACCCTGCGGCTGCTCGGCGGACTCACCACCGACGAGATCGCCCGCGCCTATCTGGTGCCGGAGCCGACCGTCGCCCAGCGCATCGTGCGCGCCAAACGCAGCCTCGCCAAGGCCGGGGTGCCCTTCGAGGTGCCGTACGGCGCGGAGCGCGACGCGCGCCTCGCGTCCGTGCTGGAGGTCATCTACCTCGTCTTCAACGAGGGTTACTCCGCCACCGCCGGGGACGACCTGCTGCGCCCCGGACTCTGCGAGGACGCGCTGCGCCTCGCGCGCGTACTGAGCGGCCTGATGCCCGACGAGCCCGAGGTGCACGCCCTGGCGGCCCTGCTGGAGCTCCAGGCGTCCCGTACGGCCGCCCGTACCGGCCCCGACGGCGCGCCCGTCCTGCTCGCCGACCAGGACCGCTCGCGCTGGGACCGGCGGCTGATCCGCCGTGGCGTCGAGGCCCTGACCCGGGCGAGCACGCTGGACGGCGCCCCCGGCCCGTACGCCCTCCAGGCCGCGATCGCCGCGTGCCACGCGCGGGCGGCGACGTACGGGGACACGGACTGGGCCGCGATCGCCGCGCTGTACGGGCGTCTCGCCGCGCTCACCCCCTCGCCGGTCGTGGAGCTGAACCGCGCGGTCGCCGTCTCGATGGCCGACGGGCCCGAGGCCGCTCTGGCGCTGGTCGACGCGCTGGCGGCGGAGCCCGCGCTCAAGGGCTACCACCTGCTGCCGAGCGTGCGCGGCGATCTGCTGGCCAGGCTGGGGCGTACGGAGGAGGCGCGGTCGGAGTTCGTACGGGCGGCCTCGCTGACCCGCAACGAGCGGGAACGCGCCCTGCTGGAGGACCGGGCGGCCCGCACCGGGCGGGCGGGGGCCGGGCAATAAGCTCGCCGTATGTCTCGCCGTGCGCCCACGCTGCCGCCGCCTCCACCCCCCGTACACATCCGCACCTGGCCCGACGACCAGGCGCTGCTCGCCGACCGTGCGGGCATCCTCGGCTGGCTCGTGGGCCGCAGCATGGGGTTCGGTCGGCTCGCGCAGTTCCTGCTGCTCGTCGCCGGGGTGCAGTTCGGCTGGCTGCTGGCGGGCCAGGCCGTGCGGGCGCTGGCCGAGGAGGTCGTCGATCCGCTCGGCATGATCATGGGCGGGCTCCTCGCGGCGTTCGGTCTCGGCGTCATGACCGCCTGCGGGATCGTCCTCGCTCTGCTGCTGCGCCGGGACCGCGCGGTGCGCACGCTGACGCGTCAGTGGGCGGCGCTGGCGAGCGACCCGGTGCACGACGCGCGCCTGCGGCTGCCGGGCGTGAGTCTGTGCTGGCTGCTGATCTCGTTCCTGGCCGGGGCGTTCGGTCTGTGGCTGTCCCTGGAGACGCCCGCGTCCGCACGCCAGGGGCGGGACACGTACGCGGAGGTCGTGTACCTGATGGGCGCGGGCACCCTCTTGTGGATCGCCGGGCTGATCGGCGTCACCAAGGCCGTCGGGCACTACCGGTGGGCCGTCCGGCTGGTCACGGCCAGGACCTCGCCGGGTGACCCTGCCGGGGCGGCCCCCGCCGGATAGATCCCGGCCCCGCCCGGCGGTGATCACGCCCGCAGCCTCCCCGGATGCCCGGTCGTACGCCGTTGCCGTCCCTCCGCCGCCCGAGCATCTGCGGGCCTGGCCGTCCCACGGCCGCTGCCGCTCCGGAGGTACGGGCTCGTCGCGGTGCTCGGGTGGGCCGTGGTCGGCCCGGCTCGGCGCTGTCGTGGACCGGAACGCGGACTTACGTCACCGGACCGGCCGAACCGGTGCCGGGCCTGTTGCTTCTGGTGCCCGCCGCGATCGGCGCCCGTGGCGCCCGGCGTGGCCCACCGCTGGAATCGCGAAAATCGTGGTATTCGGCGGACGCGAGTTACGCGTGATGTCCGGATGTGTCCCGAAGTCGCCCCCCGCTCCCTGAGGCCGTTCCTACGCCGCCCGTTCTATCCTGGGTGGAACGCATGCGCCATTTCATGGGGTGAAGGGGCGGCGGATGAACTGGCTGTGGTGGATATTCGTCTTCTTCATGGTCGGTGGCTTCAGCTGGGTCGCCGATACGGGCCGGAGCGCGCTGCGCACCCGGCACGAGCGAAGGGTGGAGCGTCTCAAGCTCGTCGAGGGCGGCCGGCTCGCCCTTGAGGAGTCACACAAGCCGCCGGAGCCCGTCTGCGGGTGTACGCACCATCTCGCCAAGCACGACAAGCAGGGCAAGTGCCACGAGCGGGTCGAAGTGGCGACGGCCTGGGACGAGAACAAGAAACCGAAGCGGTACGAGTCGGCGCAGTGCAACTGCCAGCAGTACATCGGCCCGCAACCGCTCTCGCGGATCTACGCGGACGACATCACCGACCTGGACACGGCGATCCTGGACACCCAGCTCAAGGCCACCGAGCCGAAGAAGCCGACGGAGCTGAGGAAGGCGACGGAGCTGAGGAAGGCGTCCACAGAGCCGACGGAGGCCACGGAGCAGCCGACGGAACCGAAGTCCGGCGGGCCGCGGATGGAGAAGGACGGGGACTGACACCGGACGGCGCCGCAGGGGGGTTCCGCCGGGCCGTCCTCGGCCTCAGTGGGCCCGGCCCGGATCCGGCGCGCCGCTGACCGCCCCGAAGAGCACCACGGGCTCCTCCGCGTCCGGCTGCCCCACCCCCACGGCGACCAGCCGTCCGCCCACCCGCCATGTCTCCAGGTCGCCGAAGTAGCCCAGCTCGCACAGGGACGCGTAGAACGGCGGCACCGGTTCGTCGGCCAGATACCGGTCGGCGTACTCCGTCAGCTCCACGGTCCGGTGCGCGCCCCAGCGGGCGTCGAGGGCGTGGACGACGCCCCACAGTTCGGTCCCGTACTCGTCGAGGACCGCGTCGTGGATCCCGTGGTCCTCGTCCTCGTAGAAATCCGCGCTGACCCGCAGCGCCACGATCGCGAAGTCCGCTCCCGACGCGGACCGGGCCGGGTCCACGCCGTCCGGCCAGGGCGGGGCGTACGGGGCGGTGGCGAGGCGCTCGACGGCGGCGGTCCGCGCGCCGACCGCCGCCTTGAATTCGAGCGCGTCGCGTCCCGATCCCGCCGAAGCTCCCGAAGCGGTCCCAGAAACTCCCGGAGCCCCCGCGGCCCCGGAGGTCACAGCTTCGGCCGGTCGGCCGGGGTGGCCGGCGGGGCCAGCGCCCCCGCGTCGGCCAGCGCCTTATGCGCCGCGAGCACCGCGTCCGTGGTGGCGCCGACATTCAGTACGACTCCGCCCGGTCCGGCCTCCAGGCGTGGCGCCGCGAAGTCCGCGGGCACCCGCGCGGCCCGGTTCGCCGACAGGAAGACGGACCAGCCGGCGCGCGGGTGCGAGGCCCGCAGGCCGTAGGCGGACTTCAGCGCGGCGAACAGCTCGCGGTCGTGGGCGCTGCCCGTGTCGGCGTCCCAGACCCCGGCCACGGCGGCCAGCGCCTGCGGGAGCCGGTCCGCGAGCGGCGCGGCGGCGTCCGGGGAGCCGGGGAAGAGCAGCAGCGTCGCGTTGAACGGGGTGTAGCCGTCCGTACCGCCCGCCCCCACCTTGAGCTGCGCGTACCCGCCGTCCTGCCGCCGGGCCACGACCACGGCCGTGCGGCCGATGATGTCCGCGTCGTCGTGCGGGTTCGCCGCGTCCAGCGCCGCCGCGAAGGCGCCGATGTCCGGTGGCACGGCCTCGCCCGGCGCCGCGCCGTCGGTGTCCCACCGCCAGTGCGCCAGTTCACCGGCCGACAGCTCGGTCAGCCTCCCCAGCAGGTCCAGCCAGCGGCCGGCCAACTCCTCGCAGGACTCGGGCCTGGGGCCCCAGGACGCCTTCACGATGGTTTCGCTCGCCATGCCCGTCACTCACTCCCGAGACTCCGATGGTGCCTGCGTCTGTCGTTTCTCACCGCTTCCGGCCGCCGCGAACACACCGCTACGGCTTCCAGGGCGTGTGTACGACATCCACGTCCACCCCAGCATCGTCGAACGCCTTCTGCGCGGCGTCGGCGGCCTGCTTGTTGGAGAGGTTCCACTCGACCGGCTTGCCGTTCGCCACCCGCACCTGGCGCCGCGCCTGTTCGACCCACTTGGTGGCCTGTGCGGGTTCCAGGGTGCCATCCGGACGGACCTTGCCCCCGTACCCGAACTTCGCCTCCTTGTACTTCTGCCCCGCGGAGTCCCAGCCGTCGAAGTCGACGTCGCGGCCGGTGTCCGGGTCCTTCACCGCGTACTCCTTGCCGCGCTTCACCCCGGAGACCTGCTCCTGGAACCGCATCCAGCGCTCCATCGCGGGGCCGTACGCGACCGACTTCTTCGTCTTCCACTTGCCGTCGCCGAGGTCCTTGGATCCCTTGCGCGGATTCTTCAGATCGCCGTACCAGGACGGCTTCTTCCACTTGGCGACCGCCTTCTGGCCGGCTTCCCGCTTGGCCGCCTGCGCGTCGGCGGCGTCCTTCTTCGCCTGCTCGGCGGCGTCGATCTCCTCCTGGCTCGCGCCGTCGCACTTCTTCTCGAACGGCAGGAGTACGGGTACGCCGCCCGCCCGGTAGACCGCCAGGGTCCGTCCGGCCGCGTTGACGCCGCCGGTGAGCGAGGGCCGCTGGGCGGCCGGGCCGCCGGTGCCGCCCGGTCCGCCCGGGAGCCGGCCGCCGATCGGGCCGGAGCTGATCAGACAGCCCTTCTCCGCCAGCTCCTTCTCGGCGTCGTCGGCGTGCTTCTGCGCCTCCTTCGCCGCGTCGTCGGCGGCCTTGACGTCGCCCTTCTCCGCGGCCTTGCGGGCGCGGTCGGCGGCCTCGCGAGCCTTGTCGGCCGACCTGCCCAGTTTCCCGAGCTTGCCCAGCTTGCCGACCTTCCCGAGCTTCCCGCCGACCTTCGCCGCGTTGTAGCCGGGGATGAAGATCGACCCGACGTTCCACACGACGTCGGTGACCGCCCGGGTCTTCTCGCCGTTGTTCCACCGGTCGCGGACCTCGTCGCCGACGAACATGTCGTCGCCCGCCGTGACGACCGTGTTGACGGACGCGCCGCCCCAGTCGGTCAGGGCGTCGAGGTGGTCGCCCTTCGCCCACTTGTCACCGGCGTCCTTGGAGTCCTCTGACCATTTGTCGCCCAGGCTGCTGCCGTACTCCTTGAGGCCGTCCCAGGTGCCTCCCGGGTCGGTGACGAGGTCCCAGACGCCCGTGACGTCTCCCCAGACGCCGTCCACGAACAGGCCCTTGACGACCTGGCCGCCACGGTCGGCGGCGCAGGAGAAGAAGCCCCAGCCTCCGCAGTCCTCGGCCTTCTCCCCGCCGTCGTCGCCGTTGCCGGCCGCGGCCTCGTCGCCCTCCCAGCCGGGCTCGTCGGCCGCGGCCTCGTTGCGGTCCTCGTCGGTCTCGACGCCGACGGGGACGGTGCCGCCGTTGTCGTTCCGCGAACCGCCGGGGTCCCCGGGATCGCCAGGGTCGGCCGGGCTGCCGTCGGCGCCGTCCCGGCCGTCGCCCGCCTCGACGGAGTCGCCGTCGCCGGCCGGGCACGCCGCGCCGGTGATCGAACAGACCGCGGACCGGAGGCCGTCGGACATCTGCCCGCCGACGCCGCTCGCGGTGAGCCCGACGATGATCGCGGCCACGAGGACGAACAGCCCGAGGTATTCGAGCGCCGTCTGGCCCCCGTCGCTCCGCCACCTGATGAACCGGGCCAACGAGAACGACCGGTGCTCCGCCCGCCGTTCGGGTTCGAGCCGCAGCCACTCCCGGCTTCCGGGGTGCCACAGAAAGACCAGGATCAGCACCGGCAGCACGAGTTGGGTGAAGCCCTGGAAGGAGCCCTCGGTGATGTTGGAGATGCCGCCCAGAACCAGCCACGCCTGTACGGCGATCAGGGCCCGCCACTCCCGCACACCGCCGGTCCACAGCCGCCGGGACAGCAGCCATCCCACGGTGCCGGGCGCCGCCGCCCACACGGTCAGACCGATGAGTTCGGCGTCCACCGCGTCCGCCGCGGCGGCCGAGAGGAGCAGGCCGATTCCGCCCAGCACGGTGAAGCCGAAGAGTGTGTAAACCAACCACCGGGCGACAAGGAGCAGTTGAGGCATCTCACGCCGCCCGGAGGGATCGGGCGGCGTCCATGCGCCGTCGTATGCCGGTGAACCCCCGTAAGAAGCCATCTCTCGCCCCAACCACCCTCGCGACACGCGGCGTTCCGGCGGTACGCGTCAAACCGCCCCGACGGCGGAGCTTATGACGGGAACACGCCAGAAGGCAGGGGTCCAGGACCCAAAATCGTCCCAAATACGCACCGTGGCAGGGTGATTCGCGAGCAATGGCCGGGATCGGGGTGGCTCAGGCCGGACGGCCGAGCAGCATCGTGGGCGCGCCCACGACCCGGGTCAGGAAGACCGTGGCCGATTCCCGCCCCTGGAGCTTCATCCGCCGCCGCAGCTCCTCCGGTTCGACGGGCGAGCCGCGCTTCTTGACCGTGAGGATGCCGACGCCGCGCTCACGGAGCAGGGCCTTGAGCCGCTTGAGGTTGAAGGGCAGCTCGTCGGTGATCTCGTACGCCGTCGCGTACGGCGTCGGACGCCGTCCGTCCGCCGTGATGTACGCGATGGTCTCGTCGATCAGCCCGCCGTCCAGCTCGTCGGCGACCTCGGCGACCAGATGGGCGCGGATGACGGCGCCGTCCGGCTCGTACAGATAGCGGCCGACCTCTCTGACCGGTGGGTCGGGCAGTCCGCGGCCGGTCAGGGTGAGGCCGGCGGGGAGAAGCGTGGCGCGCCGGGCGCCGGGCGTGATCGCACCCGCGCCGGACCCCGGACCCGGTCCGGGACCGGTCGCGTGGTGCCAGAGCACCGCCTCCTTGACATCGCCGCTGTCGGAGATCCACTCGGCCTCGAAGTCGTCGGGGACCAGCTCGTGCGGGATGCCGGGCGCGATCTTGATGCCGCCGGCGCCGACCGTGCGTACTGCCTCGACCGCCCAGGACAGCGGCGGCGAGTACGCCTCCGGATCGAAGATCCGCCCCCGGCCGCCGCGTCTGGCCGGGTCGATGAAGAGGGCGTCGGGGGCCGGCGCGGCGGCCAGGTCGTATGTCGTGACGTCCGCGCGTACGACTGTCGCGGGCGGGGCGTCCGGTGCCAGCGTGCGGACGTTGAGCGCGGCGATCTCGCAGGTCACGGGGTCACGGTCGACCGCTGTCACGGCGAACCCCGCGCGGGCCAGCTCGATGGCGTCGCCGCCGACGCCGCAGCACAGGTCGGTGATCCGCGCCGGGCCGCCGCCCCGGAGGCCGATGTCCCGGAACCGGCCGGCCCGGTGGGCGGCGACCGAGGTGCGGGTGGCCTGCTCGACGCCGTGCGGCGTGAAGTACATGCGGTACGCGTCCCGTTCGCCGAACTTGGCGACCGCCCGCTGTCGCAGCCGGGCCTGCGCGAGGGCCGCGGAGACCAGTTCGGCGGGGTGGTCGCGGCGCAGCCGGGTCGCCAGGGCCAGCTCCTGCGCCGGGTCGTGGTCGCGGAGGGCGGCGAGCAGGGCCTGGCCCTCCTCGGAGAGCAGCGGGGCGGGCGACGGTGCGGGGGAGGGGGTGCGGTCGGTGCGGTCGGTCACCGGGCCATTGTGGGCCAGGCGGGGGACCGTCGGCGCTCACCGGCGGTGTCGGCCGGGCGCGTGGAGCTCGCGCTGACAGGATGCGGCGCCATGCAACTAGTACGACAAAACGAAGAAAAGGTCGCAGAGCGGCGAAAAGGTCACCCCGGCAGACGGGCGCGCCCGGTCGTCGCCGTGCTCCTGATCGCCGCGCTCGGCTCCGCATGCGCGGGAGAGTCCGGTGACCGGGGCGGCGGAGACCGCGGCGGTCGGAGCGGGGACGGCGGTGGCGGAGGCGGCGGACCCGTCGAATCCGCCACCGCGACGCCGGGCCGGGCGGGCCCCGACGCCGCGAAGAAGGCGGACGCCGCGAAGAAGGCGGACGCGAAGAAGGCCGACGCGAAGAAGGCCGACGCCGCGAAGAAGGCCGAGGCCGCCGTCGCCAAGGCCCAGGCGCGCCGTGCCGTGGCCGCCAGGAAGTGGAAACTCGCCAAGACCCCGCTCGCCGCGCCCCCACCGCCCGCGGTGAAGCCGAGGATCACCACGCGCAAGGGCTTCGAGGTCACGGGCGGCGCGACCCTCCCGCCGGTCTTCACCAGCGTCCCGACGAAACAGAAGGTCGTCTTCCTGACGATCGACGACGGCGCGGAGAAGGACCCCGAACTGCTGCGCATGATGACCGAGTTGAAGATCCCGTACAGCGCCTTCCTCAGTGACTACGTCATCAACGACGACTACGCCTACTTCAAGAAGATGCAGGCCCGCGGTGTCTCCCTGCACAACCACACCCTCACCCACCCCTACCTCCCCGGACTCTCCTACGAGAAGCAGAAGCGGGAGATCTGCGGGCAGCAGGAGAAGATCAAGAAGCGGTACGGAAAGCGGCCCGAGCTGTTCCGGCCGCCGTACGGCAACTACAACGCCGGCACCCTCCGCGCCGCCAAGTCCTGCGGCGTCAAGGCGGTGCCGCTGTGGTCGTCCGAGGCGTTCCCCGACCACATGGAGTGGCGCGAACGGGACCGGGACCTGCACCCCGGCGACATCGTTCTCACACATTTCCGCGGCAAGGACGAGTGGAAGGGCTCGATGCCCGACATGATCCGGCACGTCATGAAGACGGTCACGGACAAGGGTTACGCGGTCGCGAAGCTGGAGGACTACGTCTAGAAACGGTCACCCGATCGCGTAGGAAGCGGCCACCCGATCGCGCCGCCGCCGGGCCTCGACTGGCACTCAGCTTGACCGAGTGCTAATCGCGGCCATAGTGTCATGTCTGGCACTCCCCACTGGAGAGTGCCAAGTGCGTGACAGGACAGGTCCGGCACCCGCGACGACGGATCGAGCCCGGTCACGCGACCCAGACAGTTAACCCCGTGAGATCTCCGAAGGGGGAGGTCGGATCGTGACGACCGCCAGCACCAAGGTTGCCATCAAGCCGCTCGAGGACCGCATTGTGGTCCAGCCGCTCGACGCAGAGCAGACCACGGCCTCTGGCCTGGTTATTCCGGACACTGCCAAGGAGAAGCCCCAGGAGGGCGTCGTCCTGGCCGTCGGTCCGGGTCGCTTCGAGAACGGCGAGCGGCTTCCGCTCGACGTTTCCGTCGGCGACGTCGTTCTGTACAGCAAGTACGGCGGCACTGAGGTGAAGTACAGCGGCGAGGAGTACCTCGTCCTCTCGGCTCGCGACGTGCTCGCGATCATCGAGAAGTAATCCTCACAGTCCCGCTGTGAAACTGCGCCCCTGGCCCCCGCATCGCCGGGCGGTCCGGGGCGTAGTTCGTTGTTCGTTCGAGAGGACAAGAGAAAGCTCCCATGGCGAAGATCCTGAAGTTCGACGAGGACGCCCGTCGCGCCCTTGAGCGCGGCGTCAACAAGCTTGCCGACACGGTGAAGGTGACGATCGGCCCCAAGGGCCGCAACGTCGTCATCGACAAGAAGTTCGGCGCCCCCACCATCACCAACGACGGCGTCACGATCGCCCGCGAGGTCGAGCTCGACGACCCGTACGAGAACCTCGGCGCCCAGCTCGTGAAGGAGGTGGCGACCAAGACCAACGACATCGCGGGTGACGGCACCACCACCGCCACCGTGCTGGCCCAGGCGCTGGTCCGCGAGGGCCTGCGCAACGTCGCCGCCGGCGCCTCCCCGGCCGCCCTGAAGAAGGGCATCGACGCAGCCGTCGCCGCCGTCTCCAAGGAGCTCCTGGACACGGCCCGCCCGATCGACGACAAGTCCGACATCGCCGCCGTCGCCGGGCTCTCCGCCCAGGACTCGCAGGTCGGCGAGCTCATCGCCGAGGCGATGGACAAGGTCGGCAAGGACGGTGTCATCACCGTCGAGGAGTCCAACACCTTCGGCCTGGAGCTGGAGTTCACCGAGGGCATGGCCTTCGACAAGGGCTACCTCTCGCCGTACATGGTGACCGACCAGGAGCGTATGGAGGCCGTCCTCGACGACCCGTACATCCTGATCAACCAGGGCAAGATCGGCTCCATCCAGGACCTGCTCCCGCTGCTGGAGAAGGTCATCCAGGCGGGCGGCTCCCGGCCGCTGCTGATCATCGCCGAGGACGTCGAGGGCGAGGCGCTCTCCACGCTCGTCGTCAACAAGATCCGCGGCACGTTCAACGCCGTCGCCGTGAAGGCCCCCGGCTTCGGTGACCGCCGCAAGGCCATGCTCGGCGACATCGCCACCCTCACGGGCGCGACCGTCATCGCCGAGGAGGTCGGCCTCAAGCTCGACCAGGCCGGTCTCGACGTACTGGGCTCCGCCCGCCGCGTCACCGTCTCCAAGGACGACACGACCATCGTCGACGGCGGTGGCGACAGCACCGAGGTCACGGGCCGTGTCAACCAGATCAAGGCCGAGATCGAGTCCACGGACTCCGACTGGGACCGCGAGAAGCTCCAGGAGCGCCTCGCGAAGCTGGCCGGCGGCGTGTGCGTGATCAAGGTCGGCGCCGCCACCGAGGTGGAGCTCAAGGAGAAGAAGCACCGTCTGGAGGACGCCATCTCCGCGACCCGCGCCGCGGTCGAGGAGGGCATCGTCTCCGGTGGTGGCTCCGCCCTGGTGCACGCCGCCAAGGTGCTGGAGGACGGCCTGGGCAAGTCGGGCGACGAGGCCACCGGTGTCGCGGTCGTCCGCCGCGCCGTGGTCGAGCCGCTGCGCTGGATCGCCGAGAACGCCGGCCTCGAGGGCTACGTCATCACCGCGAAGGTCGCCGAACTCGACAAGGGTCACGGCTTCAACGCCTCGACCGGCGAGTACGTCGACCTGGTGAAGGCCGGCGTCATCGACCCGGTCAAGGTCACCCGCTCCGCGCTGGAGAACGCCGCTTCCATCGCCGCGCTGCTCCTCACGACCGAGACCCTGGTCGTCGAGAAGCCGGCCGAGGAAGAGGCCGACGCCGGTCACGGCGGCCACGGCCACAGCCACTGACCTTCACCGGTCACCGGCAGGGCACGCACGCGGTACGCGACCGAGGCCCGGCGCCCCTTCGGGGGAGCCGGGCCTCGGCGCGTTCCGCCCCGGGAGGCCGCCTTCCCGCTACGCCGAGTGCGGCAGCGACGACGGGTGTACGGGATCCTCGAACGGCAGCCCCTTCACGTACCGCTCCACCTCGTCCAGCGCCTGATCCGTCATCCGGTGGATCTCACCGCCCAGCGAGCCCGCGACGTGCGGTGTCAGCAGCACGTTCGGCAGGTCGTACAACGGCGAGGCGGGCGGCGGCAGTTCGGGGTCCGTCACATCCAGCACCGCGTTCAGCCGGCCGGAGACCAGATGCGGCAGCAGCGCGTCCTCGTCGATCAGCGAGCCGCGCGCGGTGTTGATGAGCGTCGCCCCGTCCGGCATCGCCGCGAGCTGCGCGGCGCCGATCATATGGCGGGTGGCCGGGACCTGCGGCGCGTGGACGGACACCACGTGGGCCCGTGCGCACAGCTCAATCAGCGGCACCGGTTCGACGCCGAGCGCCGCCGCCCCGTCGGCGGACACGTACGGGTCGTACAGCAGCACGTCGAGGTCGAACGGCCGCAGCAGTTCGATCACCCGGCGCCCGATCCGGGACGCGCCGACGATGCCGACCGTACGGCGGTAGTTGCCCGCCCCGCCCAGCTCCCGGTGCCAGTCGTGCGCCCCGCGCAGTTCCCGGTAGCGGTGCGCCGAGCCGAGGACTCCCTTGCCCGCGAAGAGGATCGCGGCCAGCGTGTACTCCGCGACGGGGTGGGCGTTGGCCGCCGCCGCCGAGGCGACCGTGATGCCCCGTTCCCAACAGGCGTCCGTGACATGGTGCTTGACGGTGCCCGCGGCGTGCACCACCGCGCGCAACCGGGGCGCGGCGGCCAGCACCTCCGCGGTGAGCGGGGGCGCGCCCCAGCAGGTGATCAGCAGTTCGGCGTCCGCGAGCGCGGCGGCGACGGCGGGGTCGAGACCGGGACCGGTCAGGGTGTGCGCGACGAGGTCCGGATCGGTCCGTACGAGAGCGGTCAGCCGGGTGAGACGAGCGGGGGAGAACAGCCGTTCCGCGATGCCCGGACTCATCGAGAGCAGCGCGGACGGCCGATTGTCAGTGGCGTCGTGCATGGTGGAAGTCGGTCTCCTCGTGGGTCGTCCGCACAGGTCGTGTCACGCGTCACGGGTGACGCTATTCGACGCTGCACGCCCCGAGGGTGGCAGGAGCGGAGCTCCCGCCCGGCTACTGCGGGCCGTACTTCCGCCCCGTCTTCGACGTGAGCCCGCCGAGCAGCCCGCGCGGCGTGAGCTTGACCGCGCTCATCAGCGCCTTGTAGCGCGGATCGGGCACGGACACCGTCTTGCCGCGCGTCAGGTCGGACAGCGCGGCGGTCACCAGCTTGTCTGCGTCCAGCCACATCCAGTTGGGGATGTTGTCCGTCCCCATCCCGGCCCGGTCGTGGAACTCCGTCCGTGTGAAGCCGGGGCAGAGCGCCATCAGCCGCACCCCGGTCCCCGTCAGATCCCGTGCGGCCCCCTGGGTGAACTGCACGACCCACGCCTTCGACGCGCCGTAGGTCCCGCGCGGTACGAACGCGGCCACCGACGACACGTTCACCACACCACCGCGCCCGCGCTCCTTCATCCCGGTCACGGCGGCCGACGTCAGCCGCAGCACCGCCTCGCAGTGCACCTTCAGCATGGTCAGCTCGTCGGCCATCGAGACGTCGAGGAACCGGCCCTTGTTCCCGAAACCCGCGTTGTTGACCAGCAGATCGATGGGGTGCTTGCGGTCGCCGAGACGCTTCTCGACCGCCTCGATCCCCTTGTCCGTGGCGAGGTCGGCGGTCAGCACCTCCGCCTCGATGCCGTGCAGATCGTGGAGTTCGGTGGCCTGGCGCCGCAGGCGCTCGGTGTCGCGGGCGACAAGTACCAGGTTGTGGCCGCTTCCCACCCCGCCGGACTGGGAAGTACCGCCCGCGGCGAGCCGCCGGGCGAAGGCGGCGCCGATCCCCGCTGTCGCGCCCGTAATCAAAGCAGTCGTCATAGGGCGCACGTTAGACGGTCGCAGGACCGGTGCGAGCGACCGTCCGAGCATCGGAAGCACGTACCGCATCGCACGCCGACCGCAGGGGAGTTGCCGGTACGGTCCCGTTTCCGGGGATCCGCCCCAGGGCCTGTCTGCGAAGTCCCGCCCGGCCGCGGGTCCCGCCCTGCGGGCGGACTGCGCTACTTCGCAGACAGGCCCTGGCCGACGTCGGCGGTGTCCGCGCCGACGCGGGCGTCGCCGTACTTGGCCACGTACTCCCGCGCGATCCTCAACTCCTCGGTGTGCAGGGCCTCTCCGGCGGCCAGCACCCGCGGCAGCAGTTCGCGCTCGGTCGTCGCCGCCCGGAAGGCGAGCGCCACCGTCACGTCGTGGTCCGGCCGGTGCACGATCTCGATCGCGTCGCCCGCGCGGATCTCGCCGGGCACGACGACCCGGAAGTACGCGCCGGTGACGCCCTGCCGGGTGAAGCGTCTGACCCAGCCCTTCTCACCGAGGAAGCCCCCGAACGTACGGCACGGGATCCGGCCGCTCGTCGCCTCCAGCACCAGGTCCGGGCCGACCCGCCAACGCTCCCCGATCTTCGTCCCGTTCAGATCGATCCCCGACGTCGTGAGGTTCTCGCCGAAGGAGCCGTTGGCCAGCGGACGCCCCAACTCCCGCTCCCAGAAGTCGAGATCCTCCCGCGCGTAGGCGTACACCGCCTGGTCGCTGCCGCCGTGATGGCGCAGATCGCACACCGTGTCCCCGACGACCCCGCTGGCGCCGGTGCCCTTCCGGCCGGGATCGCGCACCGCGACCGGGCCGTCCACCGGCCGCTTGTCGATGCCGGTCGCGCCGCCCGGCGCGTCCGTGTACCCGACGGCCCTGGGCCGCCCCACATTCACGGTCAGAAGCTTCATGACCGGCACGCTAACTCCCCGCCCCCGCGCCGCGCCTCTCAAATGCTCCACCCCAAATTACCTGATATCTCCAAGTCTCCCTTATATTTGGGGAGTGATCGAAGCCCGTCACCTCCGTGTCCTGCGCGCCGTCGCCGCCACCGGCTCGTTCTCCGCCGCCGCCCGCGAGCTGGGGTGCACCCAGCCGGCCGTCAGCCAGCAGATGAAGGTCCTCGAAGGGTCGGTCGGTACGACCCTGCTGATCAGAACCGGCCGCACGATGCGCCTCACCCAGGCCGGCGAAGCGCTCGTACGCCACGCGACAGGCATCCTGTCGGGGCTCACCGCCGCCGAGGAGGAGGTCGCGGCCATCGCGGGCCTGCGCGCCGGGCGGGTGCGGCTGGTCTCGTTCCCCAGCGGCAGCTCCACCCTCGTCCCCACCGCGCTGGCCGCCCTGCGCGCCGCCCACCCGGGCATCCGCGTCTCGCTCGTCGACGCCGAACCGCCCCGCTCCGTCGAGATGCTGCGCGACGGCGACTGCGACATGGCGCTCGCCTTCCGCTACGACTCCACCGGGGGCGCCGAGGAGTGGGACGACCTGGTCGTACGGCCGCTGCTCACCGACCGGCTGGTGGGACTGCTCCCCGCGGGGCACCGGCTGGCCGGGACCGGCTCCGTCGCGATCGGTGACCTCGCCGACGAGGCGTGGATCGCGGGCTGTCCGCGCTGCCGTCACCAACTGGTGGATGCCTGCGAGAAGGCGGGCTTCACCCCGCGCATCGATTTCGCGACGGACGACTACCCGGCCGTGATCGGCCTCGTCGGGGCGGGACTCGGGGTCGCCTTCCTGCCGGAGCTGGCCCTGGAGTCGGTGCTGCCGAAGGGCGCCCGGACGGTCACCGTCGAGCCCGCCGTACGGCGCGAGGTCGTCGCGCTCACCCTGCCCGATCTGGCGCGGGTCCCGGCGGTGGCGGCGACGCTGGACCAATTGGAACGGGCCGCGTCACGCTGACGCGGCCCGTCGGGCGGCGCCCGTGCCGGGGTCCCGCCGAGGTCCCGCCGGGCTCCCGCAAGGAGTGCAGGAACGTTTCTGCATCGATTCTGCGGCGGGTCAGGCGCGACCCGGGCCGTTCGCCCCCGAGGTCGCGATCAGCCGGGTGCGGGCACGCCCCATCAGCTCCTCGCGTTCGTCCTCGGTCAGCCCGCCCCACACGCCGTACGGCTCCCGCACCGCCATGGCGTGAGCCGCGCACTGCGCGCGTACCGGGCATCTCATGCAGACCTCCTTGGCCGAGGTCTCGCGGGCGCTGCGTGCCGCGCCGCGTTCTCCCTCCGGGTGAAAGAACAGCGAGCTGTCGACGCCACGACAGGCCGCGAGGAGCTGCCAGTCCCACAGATCTGCGTTCGGTCCGGGAAGCCGGGAGAAATCTGCCATTGCTCATGTCCCCTTGAATCCGTGGAGGCGGATACGGGCCGCTCGGCCCTGTCTTCCTGGTCAGGTCAGGGCCTGAGAACGCCCTGGCGCGCCGGATACGAGCCCGACGTGCTGAACACGTCGTGCCCACGACCGTACATCTCCTGTGTAAGTAGATGTAAATATGACTCATTGCGAATCTAGCCATAGACACCAAGAAAAGGTAAGAAATAGAGCTAAATGGGGCATAGCGCAGAGTGATCGAGGTGTGACCTGCGAGGCTCTGCTCTGTGTGCGCGTCCTCACGTAGAGTGCCGAAGGCGATTCCGGACCCGTAACTCTTTCGAGTGACCGTCGTTGAGTGGTCGAGGCGGTTGAAGGAAGAAGCGATCGGGCACATGTCCGATGGCGTCAATCGCACAGGTGACCACATGTACTCAGCCTGGAGGCTCAACGTGACGCGCATCAGCTGCGGAGGGCGGCCATGACATCCGTCCTCGTCTGCGACGACTCCCCGCTTGCCCGAGAGGCGCTGCGCCGCGCGGTTGCGACCGTGCCAGGTGTCGAGCGCGTGACGACCGCGGCCAACGGTGAGGAAGTTCTCCGCCGCTGGGGCGCCGACCGCTCGGACCTGATTCTGATGGACGTACGCATGCCCGGTCTGGGCGGCGTCGAGACCGTCCGCCGACTGCTGTCCGCCGATCCGGGCGCCCGGATCATCATGCTCACGGTCGCCGAGGACCTGGACGGTGTCGCGCTCGCGGTCGCCGCCGGTGCCCGCGGCTATCTGCACAAGGACGCGTCCCGCGCGGAGTTGCGCGCGACCGTCACCCAGGCGCTCGCCGATCCGACATGGCGGCTCGCCCCGCGCCGGCTCAGGTCGGCCGAGATGGGCGCCGCGCCCACGCTCACGGCCCGCGAGATCCAGGTCCTCGAAGGCATGAGCCACGGCCGGTCCAACGCGGAGATCGGGCGCGAGCTCTTCCTCTCGGAGGACACGGTCAAGACCCATGCCCGCCGGCTGTTCAAAAAGCTCGGCGCCTCGGACCGTGCGCACGCCGTGGCTCTCGGATTCCGCTGGGGCCTGGTCCGCTAGGTCCGGCCGCCGACCGGAGTTGAAGACGCCTGGTCGCAGGGGTGCGGACAACTCGTCCGGAGAGTCGCGGAACCCCGTCCGCCGTGCGGTGGGCGGGGCGGCGGAGAGGGCCATCGGTGCCCGCACGCCACAGTTTCCCGCCCGATGCCGCATCCTTGAGTTGTGGAGTTCCTCGGGGACGAGTCGGGCGAGCGGAAGGGGAGGGCGCAGGAGATGGGTTCCTCCGCACCTACTCATAACGCTTCGGTGCACAACTATGAACGCGGTGCCACGGATCCGCAGAGGCCGAGGCACCATGGTCCGATGCGCGATGACGAGACCACGGTGATCGGTGCGCTCGTTCACCGTGCCGTCGAGGGCGACGGGCGGGCCACGCACGATCTCCTGGCTCATGTGCACCCTCTCGCGCTGCGCTACTGCCGCACCCGGCTGAACCGACTGCCCGGTGACGCCCGGCACTTCACCGAGGATCTCGCGCAGGAGGTCTGTGTCGCCGTCCTGATGGCGCTGCCGCGCTACAAGGACACCGGCAGGCCCTTCGAGGCGTTCGTCTTCGCCATCGCCGCGCACAAGGTCGCCGATCTCCAGCGGGCCGCCATGCGGCACCCGGGGTCGACGGCCGTGCCCTCGGACGAGATGCCCGAGCGGCCCGACGACTCCCTCGGTCCGGAGGAGCGCGCACTGCTCAGCAGCGACGCCGAATGGGCCAAGAAGCTCCTCGCCAACCTCCCGGACAATCAGCGCGAGCTGCTCGTGCTGCGGGTCGCCGTGGGGCTGACCGCCGAGGAGACCGGCCAGATGCTGGGGATGTCGCCGGGCGCCGTACGGGTCGCGCAGCACCGCGCGCTCAGCAGACTGCGTGCGCTGGCCGAGCAGTAAGGGCGCGGCCGGGCGGGCACCTGAGTACGGCGCCCGCGGGGCCGGATCACGGCGACCGCGGAACCTGATCATGGTGACCGTGGAATGAGACCCCCGCGGCGCCCGTTAGCATGGACATCCGCACCGATCAAGGCCATCTGGGGAAGGTGTCATGACTGCAAACGTCGACGGAGTGCCCGAGAAGTTCGCGACGCTCGGGCTGACATACGACGACGTGCTGCTGCTGCCGGGCGCCTCGGAGGTGCTGCCCAACCAGGTCGACACCGCGTCCCGGGTCTCCCGGAACGTGCGCGTGAACATCCCGCTGCTCTCGGCGGCGATGGACAAGGTCACCGAGGCACGCATGGCCATCGCGATGGCCCGCCAGGGCGGTGTCGGTGTGCTGCACCGCAACCTCTCCATCGCCGACCAGGCCAACCAGGTCGACCTCGTGAAGCGCTCCGAGTCCGGCATGGTCAGCGACCCGATCACGGTCCTCCCGGACGCCACGCTCGGCGAGGCGGACCAGCTGTGCGCGAAGTTCCGCATCAGCGGCGTCCCGGTCACCGACCGCTCGGGCAAGCTCCTCGGCATCGTCACCAACCGTGACATGGCCTTCGAGTCGGACCGCTCGCGCCAGGTGCGCGAGGTCATGACGCCGATGCCGCTGGTCACCGGCAAGGTCGGCATCTCCGGCGTGGACGCCATGGAGCTGCTGCGCCGCCACAAGATCGAGAAGCTGCCGCTGGTCGACGACGCGGGCATCCTCAAGGGCCTCATCACCGTCAAGGACTTCGTCAAGGCGGAGAAGTACCCGAACGCCGCGAAGGACGCCGAGGGCCGGCTGCTCGTCGGCGCCGCGGTGGGAGCGAGCCAGGAGGCGCTGGAGCGCGCCCAGGCGCTGGCCGAGGCCGGGGTCGACTTCCTCGTCGTCGACACCTCGCACGGCCACAACAGCAACGCGCTCAGCTGGATGTCCAAGATCAAGTCGAGCGTCGCCGTGGATGTCATCGGCGGCAACATCGCCACCAGCGACGGCGCCAAGGCGCTCATCGACGCCGGTGTCGACGGCGTCAAGGTGGGTGTCGGCCCCGGCTCCATCTGCACCACGCGCGTGGTGGCCGGTATCGGAGTCCCGCAGGTCACGGCGATCTACGAGGCGGCGACCGTCGCTCTCGCCGCCGGGGTCCCGGTCATCGGCGACGGCGGCCTCCAGTATTCGGGCGACATCGGCAAGGCGCTCGCCGCCGGCGCCAGCACCGTCATGCTCGGCAGCCTGCTCGCGGGGTGCGAGGAGTCCCCGGGCGAGCTGCAGTTCATCAACGGCAAGCAGTTCAAGTCGTACCGCGGCATGGGCTCGCTCGGCGCGATGCAGTCGCGTGGCCAGGCCCGCTCGTACTCCAAGGACCGTTACTTCCAGTCGGACGTCTCCTCCGACGACAAGCTCGTGCCCGAGGGCATCGAGGGCCAGGTCCCCTACCGGGGCCCGCTCGGCGCCGTACTGCACCAGCTGATCGGCGGGCTGCGGCAGACGATGGGCTATGTGGGCGCGGCCTCCATCGACGAGATGGAGCGCAAGGGACGGTTCGTCCGGATCACCGCGGCCGGTCTCAAGGAGAGCCACCCGCACGACATCCAGATGACGGTCGAGGCACCGAACTACAACCAGCACTGAACCCCTCCCGATGCCGCCGGTGGCCAGCCACTCACCGGCGGCATCGGTGTGTCGGGGATACTGGGACGGCTGACGCAGAGGAAAGGCCCCACATCGTGACTGAGATCGAGATCGGCCGCGGCAAGCGCGGACGCCGCGCGTACGCCTTCGACGACATCGCCGTCGTCCCCAGCCGGCGCACCCGCGACCCGAAGGAGGTCTCGATCGCCTGGCAGATCGACGCCTACCGCTTCGAGCTGCCGTTCCTGGCCGCGCCCATGGACTCCGTGGTCTCGCCGAGCACCGCGATCCGCATCGGTGAGCTGGGCGGTCTCGGTGTGCTCAACCTCGAAGGCCTGTGGACCCGTTACGAGGACCCGCAGCCGCTGCTGGACGAGATCGCCGAGCTGGACGAGGCGACCGCCAACCGCCGGCTCCAGGAGATCTACTCCGCTCCGATCCAGGAAGAGCTGATCGGGCGGCGCATCAAGGAGGTGCGCGACTCCGGCGTGGTCACGGCCGCCGCGCTCTCGCCGCAGCGCACCGCGCAGTTCTCCAAGGCCGTCGTGGACGCCGGGGTGGACATCTTCGTCATCCGCGGGACGACGGTCTCCGCCGAGCACGTCTCGGGCGCGGCCGAGCCGCTGAACCTGAAGCAGTTCATCTACGAGCTGGACGTCCCGGTCATCGTCGGCGGCTGCGCCACGTACACCGCGTCGCTGCACCTGATGCGCACCGGGGCCGCCGGTGTGCTGGTGGGCTTCGGCGGCGGGGCCGCGCACACCACCCGTAACGTGCTGGGCATCCAGGTGCCGATGGCGACCGCGGTCGCGGACGTGGCCGCCGCCCGGCGCGACTACATGGACGAGTCCGGCGGCCGGTACGTGCACGTGATCGCGGACGGTGGTGTCGGCTGGTCCGGCGACCTGCCCAAGGCCGTGGCCTGCGGGGCCGACGCGGTGATGATGGGCTCCCCGCTGGCGCGGGCGAACGACGCGCCGGGCAAGGGGCACCACTGGGGCATGGAGGCCGTCCACGAGGACGTGCCGCGCGGCAAGCTGGTGGACCTGGGCATCGCGGGGACGACCGAGGAGATCCTGACCGGCCCCTCGCACAGTCCGGACGGTTCGATGAACTTCTTCGGCGCGCTCAAGAGGGCGATGGCGACGACCGGTTACAGCGAGCTCAAGGAGTTCCAGCGCGTCGAGGTGACGGTCGCGGACTCGCAGCACAGCCGCTGACCGACCGACACGGGTGCCCCGGACCGTACGCGGTCCGGGGCACCGTCCTTCGGCTGAAGGGTCAGGCCTTCTTGGCGCCCGAGAAGGCCGCGAAGGCGGCGAGGGCGAAGAAGAGGAACGTCATCGCCTCCTTGCCCGCGTTCCACGCGTCCGTCAGCAGGCTGAAGTGGTCGAACAGCATCTCCGTCGTCGACAGACCCAACTCCTCCGCACCGATGATCGCGATGCCGAAGATCTGGCCCAGGTAGACGGCGGCGAGCGCGAACACGGCGCTGACCACGGCGAGGACCGGGTTGCGTCCGCCGACCTTGCCGGCGACCAGACCGATGACGAAGCCGACGCCGATGGCGGCGAAACCGATCTCGCTCTCGATGGCACCGGCGATTCCGCCGTAGATGGCGGCGGCGACGATCGCGGTACCGGCCGCTGCCGCCAGACCGAGGCCCACGTTGTCGCGGACCGGCGGGGCCGGGGCGAACGGGTTGCCGGGGCCGGGCGGGACGGCGCCGCCGGCGAACGGGTTTCCGGGCGGCGGAACAGACTGGCTCATGTGAAGAATCCCCCAAGGAAAGCTCGCACCGTTGTGCGAGCGCCCTGGACCATAGCAGTCCGCTACGACCACGCCGTAGGCAATTCCCCCGCGGTGCGGGGCGGG
Source organism: Streptomyces sp. S4.7 (assembly GCF_010384365.1). Lineage (NCBI taxonomy): Bacteria > Bacillati > Actinomycetota > Actinomycetes > Kitasatosporales > Streptomycetaceae > Streptomyces > Streptomyces sp. S4.7. The sequence goes on from NZ_CP048397.1 coordinate 4,656,549, forward strand.
TGCGCGGCGGGGACGTGCCGGGGCGTTGTGGCCTCAGAGCCGGTACGCCGCACCCGCCGGGCTCGCCCCTCTGGTGTCGAGCAGCAACTGCGCCTTCACGGCGAGACCTTGGAGGTCGTAGGTGCGGTGGTGCTGGAGCAGCAACGTCAGATCCGCCTGCGCCGCGGCCTCGTAAAGAGAGTCGGCGCGCGGTACCGGCAGATCGCGTACGCGCCAGTCGAGGACGTACGGGTCCTGGTAGCTGACGGTCGCGCCGAGGTCCATCAGCCGGCAGGCGATCTCGGTGGCCGGTGAGCTCTCCTGGTCGGCGTGGTCCGGCTTGTAGGTGACGCCGAGCAGCAGGACGCGGGCGCCGCGGGCGGACTTGCCGTGCTCGTTGAGGAGCGTGGCGCAGCGCTGGATCACGTACTGCGGCATGCGGCTGTTGACCTCCTGGGCGAGACCGACCATCCGCAGCGGGTGGCCGGGGGTGCGGCCCGCGTGCGGCAGGTAGCTGGGGTCCATGGGGGCCCCGTGGCCGCCGACGCCGGGGCCGGGGCGGAAGGCCTGGAAGCCGAACGGCTTGGTCTCGGCGCACCGGATGACGTCCCAGAGGTCGACGCCGAGGTCGTGGCAGAGCACGGCCATCTCGTTGACGAGGGCGATGTTGACGTGCCTGAAGTTGGTTTCGAGGAGCTTGACGGTCTCGGCCTCGCGCGGTCCGCGCGCGCGGACGACCTTGTCGGTGAGACGTCCGTAGAAGGCGGCGGCCGATTCGGTGCAGGCGGGGGTGAGTCCGCCGATCACCTTGGGGGTGTTGGTGTGGCCGTGGGTACGGCGGCCGGGGTCGAGACGGCCGGGGGAGTAGGCGAGGTGGAAGTCGCGTCCGGCGCGCAGGCCCGAACCCTCTTCCAGGATGGTGCGCAGGAACCCCTCCGTGGTGCCGGGGCCCGCCGGTGATTCGAGCAGCACGGTGGTGTGCGGGCGCAGCCGGGCGGCCAGGGCGCGCGCGGCCTCGCCGACGGCGCTGAGATCGAGGGTGCGGTCGGGGCCGAGCGGGGTGGGCGCACAGATGACGGCGGTACGCACCCGGCCGAGCTCGGTCGGGTTGGTGGTGGGCCGGAAGCCGCCGGAGAGCATGCGGCGGACGTCGGAGGGGGTGAGCGAGCCGTCGACGGGGGTGCGGCCCGCGGCCAGTTCGGCGACGGGCCGTGGATCGGTGTCGTAGCCGATGGTCTCGATGCCGGCGGCCACTGCGGCCTGGGCGAGGGGCAGGCCGAGATGGCCGAGTCCGATGACGGCGAGGTCTGCGGGCATGTGGGCCGTCCTTTCCCATAACCGGAGGAGACAGTGGGCGCAACCCGTGTGGACAGAACGAGCGAGCGCAATGTCAGACTAGGCGTAAATATGACCGATATGCGTCATTACATGGCCGGACATTGAGGTGCATGTCGGCTGATTTCCTGGGCCTGATCCGATCTTCAACCGGTGTTGTCCACAGCCGGTGGCTGAAGTCGGTGAGTCCGGACAGAATCGAAGAGCCCGAACAACACGGGGGCGACGGGAGGCAGCGGTGAGGACAGCGACACTGGGACCGGAGGAGCGCGCCACGGCTCTGGCGGGGATGGCCGAGCGAGAACTGGACGTGTTGGTCGTGGGCGCGGGTGTGGTCGGCGCGGGGACCGCGCTCGACGCCGTGACCCGCGGACTCGCGACCGGGCTCGTGGAGGCGCGCGACTGGGCCTCGGGCACATCGAGCCGGTCGAGCAAGCTGATCCACGGCGGGCTGCGCTATCTGGAGATGCTCGACTTCGGGCTCGTCAGGGAGGCGCTCAAGGAGCGCGGACTGCTGCTGGAGCGGCTGGCCCCGCATCTGGTGAAGCCGGTGCCGTTCCTCTATCCGTTGCAGCACAAGGGATGGGAGAGGTTCTACGCGGGATCGGGCGTCGCGCTGTACGACGCGATGTCGTTCTCGTCGGGCCACGGCCGGGGCCTGCCGACGCACCGGCACCTCTCCCGCCGGCACGCGCTGCGCGTCGCGCCCGCGCTCAAGAAGGACGCCCTGGTCGGCGCGTTGCAGTACTACGACGCGCAGATGGACGACGCGCGCTATGTGGCCACCCTGGTGCGCACGGCGGCGAGTTACGGGGCGCATGTCGCCAGCAGGGCCCGTGTGGTCGGCTTCCTGCGCGAGGGCGAGCGGGTCGTCGGAGCCCGCGTGCGGGACGTGGACGGCGGCGGTGAGTACGAGATCCGGGCGAAGCAGATCGTCAACGCGACAGGGGTCTGGACGGACGACACCCAGGCGCTGATAGGTGAGCGCGGACAGTTCCACGTCCGGGCGTCCAAGGGCATCCATCTGGTCGTCCCCAAGGACCGCATCCACTCGTCGACCGGACTGATCCTGCGGACCGAGAAGTCGGTGCTCTTCGTCATCCCCTGGGGCAGGCACTGGATCGTCGGCACCACCGACACCGACTGGGACCTCGACAAGGCACACCCGGCCGCCTCCAGCGCGGACATCGACTATCTCCTCGAACACGTCAACTCGGTCCTCTCCGTACCGCTGACGCGTGACGACGTGGAGGGGGTGTACGCCGGGCTGCGCCCGCTGCTGGCGGGCGAGTCCGACGCGACGAGCAAGCTGTCGCGCGAGCACACGGTGGCGCACCCGGTGCCGGGCATGGTCGTCGTGGCGGGCGGCAAGTACACGACGTACCGGGTCATGGCCAAGGACGCGGTGGACGAGGCGGTGCACGGGCTGGACCAGCGGGTGGCGGCCTGCGTGACGGAGGACACCCCGCTGCTCGGCGCCGAGGGCTACCGCGCCCTGTGGAACGCGCGAGCGGGGATCGCCGCGCGGACCGGACTCCATGTGGTGCGCGTGGAGCATCTGCTCAACCGGTACGGGGCGATGGTCGAGGAGCTGCTGGAGCTCATCGCCGCCGACCCCCGGCTCGGCGAGCCGCTGGCCGCGGCCGAGGACTATCTGCGGGCCGAGATCGTGTACGCGGCGTCGCACGAAGGGGCGCGCCATCTCGACGACGTCCTGACGAGGCGGACGCGGATCTCGATCGAGACGTTCGACCGCGGGACGCGCAGCGCGCCGGAGTGCGCCGAGTTGATGGCGCCGGTCCTCGGCTGGGACAAGGAGCAGATCGAGAAGGAGGTCGAGCACTACCGCAAGCGGGTGGAGGCGGAGCGTGAGTCGCAGCGGCAGCCCGACGACCTGACCGCGGACGCGGCGCGGCTCGGGGCACCGGACATCGTGCCCCTGTGAGGTGCTGGACCGTCCCCGAGGGGCGTTCGAGGTGATGTGAGGCGCCTGGGGCGCCTGATGCGATCCGTCAAAGGATTGTTTCGGGCGCCCCTGTTCGAGCCCCGAACAGGGGCATGACCAGCGGCGCGATCCCCCGCATCCCGCCCAACGGCCCCTCTGCGCGCCCCCCGTGGGCCCTCGTCCCCGTGGATGGCGGACCCGGGACCATCGCATACGCCGGAGTGAGGGACAATGGAGGCTCTGTCAGGGCGCGTTACCGCGCCGAGCGCGGGCAGGCGTCAGGCGCGGGCGGACACCAGGGATCGCAGAGGGGACGCATGGCGGAGGCGGAGCAGCCACGGGACACGGTGCGAGAGCCCCAGAGCGGCACTGACGGTGCGGACAGCACGGACGACACCGGGAGCGGGGCCGACGGGAGCACCGAAGGACGCCTCCTCGCGGGACGGTACCGGCTCGGCGAGGTGCTCGGCCGCGGTGGAATGGGCACGGTCTGGCGCGCTGTCGACGAGACGCTGGGCCGTACCGTCGCCGTCAAGGAGCTGCGCTTCCCCACCAGCATCGACGAGGACGAGAAGCGCCGGCTGATCACGCGCACGCTGCGTGAGGCCAAGGCGATCGCCCGCATCCGTAACAACGGGGCCGTCACCGTCTACGACGTCGTGGACGAGGACGACCGGCCGTGGATCGTCATGGAACTCATCGAGGGCAAGTCCCTCGCCGAGGTCGTCCGCGAGGACGGGGTCCTGACTCCGAAGCGCGCCGCCGAGGTCGCGCTCGCGATCCTCGACGTGCTGCGCTCGGCGCACCGCGAGGGAATCCTGCACCGGGACGTGAAGCCGTCCAACGTGCTCATCGCCGAGGACGGGCGCGTCGTCCTCACCGACTTCGGCATCGCGCAGGTGGAGGGCGACCCCTCCGTCACCTCGACCGGCATGCTCGTCGGCGCCCCCTCGTACATCTCGCCGGAGCGCGCCCGCGGCAAGAAGCCCGGCCCCGCCGCCGACCTGTGGTCGCTGGGCGGGCTGATCTACGCGTCGGTCGAGGGCTGCCCGCCCTACGACAAGGGGTCGGCCATCGCGACCCTCACCGCCGTCATGACCGAGCCGCTCGACCCGCCGAAGAACGCGGGCGCGCTGGAAGAGGTCATTTACGGCCTGCTGGCCAAGGACCCGGCGCTGCGGCTCGACGACGCGGGCGCGCGGGTGCTTCTCCAGGACGTCATCGACACCCCCGACCCCTCCGAACCGCCCGAGCCCGCGGCCGACGCGACGCGGGTGGTGGCGCTGCCGCCGCTTCCCCCGGAGCCCGCGCCCCGGTCGAAGGGCCGGACCAGGAAGGGCGCCGGCGTCGCCGGTGCTTCGGGTGCGTCCGGCGCGTCCGGTGCCGGATCGAAGCCGGGCAGGACCCCGGTCGCGGGTGCGGGAGCCGGGGCGGGCGCCGCGACTTCGCCCGCCGCCGCGTCGGGTGCCGCGCCGGCACCGGCCACCGGCACGGCCGGGACCACGACCACGCGGGCTTCGCTCACCGATGTCGTCCCGCGCCGCACCATGATGATCATCGCGGCGGTGGTCGCGCTGGCGATCCTCTCCGTCGTCCTGGTCGTCGCCCTCAACGGCGATTCGGACGGAGGGGCGAAGGGCAACGCGGGCAAGGACGACACCGCCACCTCGGCCGGCGCCACCGCGGGTGACGACGCCAAGGGCGGCGCCGGCGACACGTCCGGCAAGGACGAGCAGCAGGATTCGGCCAAGGACAGCGGTGGCGACAAGCCGTCGGACGGCCAATCGCCCGACAGCGGATCCGGTACGGACAACTCGGGTCCGGGCTCCGGTGACTCGGACTCCGGCTCCGGTTCGGACGGCAAGGGCGTGCCCGAGGACTTCAAGACGGTCACGGACAGCCAGTTCCACTTCTCCATGGCGATGCCCGAGGACTTCAGGCGCACCGGTACGGCCGGGACGAGTTCGGGCGGCATCTACAGCGAGGACGGTGAATTCCCCCGTATCCAGGTGGACTTCAACGCCAAGCCGACCAACGACGCGAAGCGCGCCTGGGAGCAGCTCGAAGCGCAGATAGAGGGCAGCCTCGGCAACTACAAGCGGCTCGGCATCAAGTCCGTCGAGTTCAACGGCTATCCCACCGTCGCCGACTGGGGATTCGAACGCGACCAGGGCGGCGAGCGGGTGCGGGTGCTGAACCGCGGCTTCAAGGTCGACGCCACCCATGGCTACGCGATCATGATCACCTGCAAGGCGAGTGAGTGGGACGACGACGAGTGCCGGACGCTCCGTGAGACGGCGTACAGCACTTTCAAGCCGACTGACTGACAGCGGCTCGCGGCGCGAACGTGTCGCGATGGCGAGAACTCGTGGGCGGTACTACCCGTTCCGGTGATTGATGCGACTCTCTGTGAGACAGCCGCGTCATGACCCGGAACGGGCCGTGGCCGGTACCGGCCCGGGGCACCGGGGCGTACGGGCCCGGGTTGCCGGGAAGGTTAGGACCTGTGTTGCCCTGACCCGGCGGCATATTTGTGTGCGGCCACGTATCGTGAGAGCTCGCGGACCGTACGCAGTCACAATGGGCCGGTAAACGACCGGAATTGGCGGTTTCGCGAGGTCTTCGAGGACCCGGAGACCCAGGGACAGCGCGCTTGGTGGGAGGCGTCGTGGACGACTACGCGGGACGGGTGCTTGCCGACCGCTACCGCCTGCCCCTGCCTCCGTCCGACGAGTTCGACCTCGTCGAGACGCGTGCGTTCGACACGTACAGCGGGCAGGAAGTCCTCGTCAGGCAAGTGCCGTTGCCCGAGGTCGTGGACGCCGAGATGGTCGACCCCGACGGTGCCGCGGCCACGCGCCGGGTCTCCGGCCGTACGACACGCAGGCCCACCGACCCGGCGGTCCGGCGCGCCATCGACGCCGCGCAGAGCGCCGCCCAGATCCCCGACCACCCACGGCTCGACCAGGTCTTCGACGTCTTCGCCGAGGGCGGGTCGCTGTGGATAGTGAGTGAACTCGTCGCGGCCAGGCCGCTGGCGGCCCTGCTCGCGGAGAAGCCGCTCAACCCCTACCGCGCGGCCGAGATCGCCTCGGACGTGCTCACCGCCGTACGGGTGCTGCACGCCCACGGCTGGACCCACCGGAACATCACCATCCGCACGGTGCTCGTCTGCGACGACGGGCGCGTGGTGCTCACCGGTCTCGCGGCGGGCGCCGCCGAGGAAGCGCTCTGCGGCTACATGCCCGTACCGCCGTCTGCGGGGGAGGGCGGTTTCGAAGCAGGCTACCGGCCCGCCGGTGAGATTCCGGGACCCCTGCCGGGCGCCGGACACGCTCCGGGCCCCGAACTCGGCCCGGTCGCTGGCGGCCCCCGGACGGCGGGTCTGCCGGGCGCGGGCCCGGGTGTCTTGGGCATCCCGGGCGGGCGTACGGGCACCTCCGAGGCGCTGCCGCCGGGCACCTCCGAGGCGCTGCCGCCGGGCACCGGCGCGCTGGGCGTTCCGGTGGGGCCCGGGTCGCCGGGCCGCGCCGCGCTGGAGACGGCCCGCTCGGCCGACGGGTCGTACGACGACGGGTCGTACGGTGACCGTGCGTACGGCGAAGTCCCTTACGGCACCGACGCGTTCGGGCGGCCAGTCGCGGGCGGTGGTCCGGGCGCCGGTTCCACGAGCACGGACGGCGACACAGGCACGGGCACCGACGACGGCCGGGACGGCCGGGAGACGCACGGCGGCGGTACGGGACCGGCCCCCGTCGTCCCGTACGCCGGACCGCCCGCGCTGTCGGCCAACCCCTCCCGCAGCGGCCCGGCGGACACCCGCGCCGCGCGCGCCGGAGCCATCGCCGCCTACCGCGCCGGAGCGCGCGCCGCCGCCCGCGTCACCGAGGACCAGCAGCGCGACACCGGCACCCTGCCCGTCCAGCGCCCCGTGCATCTGTCGGACCCCTCGGCCCCCGCCGGCCGGAGCGGTTCCCAGGGCAACCCGCCCGGCGGCCCTTCGGCCGGTGCCGCCGGGCCTTCGCAGGGCGAGGGCCGCGACCCCGACTGGTGGGCGATGCCGCCCCGCGAGGTCGACCCGTCGGACCGCCGGACGTACGACGACCCGGCCGACGCCGAAGCCGACCGTGACCCGGACGACGACGACCCGCAGACGCCCCGCCGCGTCCAGCTGGCGGGCACCTGGCACGACGGCCCCACCGGCGCCGGCGACGGCTCCCGCCCGCTGTCCGCGGGCGGCGGCGACCCGTACCGCCAGACACCGGGCAACCGCGACGTCCCCGCGCTGCCCCCGGCCGGCGGCTCCTCCCCGTACCTCCGCCAGGAGAACGCGGGCGGTGGCGCCGGTGGCACCGGTGGCACCGGTGGCACCGGCGGTGGCTGGCACGGCTCGGGCACCGGCGACGCCATGCGCGCCGATGCCCAGCGGCAGTCCTCGAACCTGCCCGCCGTCCCCGGATCCGCCGTACCGGCCGGCCGCTGGGACGACGTCGTGGCGGGTGCCACGACCCCCGCGTACCGAGGCCCCGCGACCCCGCTCGCCGCCGAACGCGCCCGCCAGGCACGGATAGCCGTCGTCGGGGCGGTTACCGAGCGATGGGCGCCCGAGCAGGCCGGCCCGGTCCACGAGAACTGGCAACTCGCCCCGCCCATCGGCCCGTCCACCGACCTGTGGGCGCTGGGCGCGCTGCTCTACCGCGCCGTCCAGGGCCACGCCCCGTATCCGGAGGAGAGCGCGGCCGAGCTGGTCCAGCTCGTCTGCGCCGAGCCGCCGGCCTTCGCCGAGGAGTGCGGCCCGCTGCGCCCCGTCGTGGAGTCGCTGCTCCGTCAGGACCCCACGGAGCGGCCGGACTTCGAGGAGCTGCGCGGCTGGCTGCGTTCGCTGGTGCGCTCGGCGCCCGAGCCCGACGCCGGTCTCGACGTGGTCGCCGTGCCCTCGGTGGACGAGCGGCTGCCCATCGTGCGCCGCAGGGGCGAGCTGGTCCGCAAGCGCCGTGGCCGCGGCCGTGGCGGCGACGGCCGCCACCGCCACAAGAAGGGCAAGGAGCGCAAGGAGAAGGGCGGCAGGTCCGCCGACCAGCGCGGTGTCGCGCACGCCTCGCACGGCGAGACGTATGTCGAGCCGCGCCGCGAGCACGCGGAGCGCTCGTACGGCGAACACGACCACCGCGACGACGACTTCGGCGACAGGGAGTACCGCGAGCCGCGCGAGAGGTCGGGCGGCGGCGGTTCACGCGGGCCGCGCTCGCTCGGCCGCGTCCTGCTCGTCGTGATTCTCGCGCTGATGGTCGCGGCCATCGCCTTCGCCGTGATGTTCCTGCCGAAGGCCGGCGAGGAGACGGGAAACGGCGCCGGGTCGAATCCGAGCGCGCCGGGTACGCCGCAACCGCAGAATCCCGACACGACCCCGGACAACGGCGACGACAAGCCGGCGGACCCCAACTCCTCGACGCCGCAGACCTCCGGGCCCCCGGCCGACCTCGCGGACGGCTATGCCCTGCGCAAGGACACCGAGGGCTTCGAGATCGGCGTGGACAAGAGCTGGCAGCGCCGTCCGATCAACGACAGCGGTCAAGTGCGTTACGGACGGGGCGACTTCACGCTCATCGTGGTGCCGGGCCGGGACACCGTGGCCGACAACGGCGACGACCCGCTGGCCTACCAGCGGGAGAAGGAGCGGGAGTTGCAGCCCTTCCGGGACTCCTCCTGGGCCACCTCCTCGGGTCTGCGCCGGATCGACGTCGGCCAACAGCCCATGGCCGAGGGCCAGTTCACCTGGCAGAACAGCAGCGGTCAGGAGGTCTACGTGCGGAACCTCGCCATGATCGTCAAGGGCAGCTACCACATCATCCAGGTCATCGGCCCCGAGGACGAGCGGGACAAGGTCTCCGAGATCTACCAACAGGCCATCGGTTCCTACCGGATCACCGGCTGACGGGCCGGAAACCCGCCCGGGGACGTCTGGCTGACGGTCCGACAGGCCACAGGGCGACCGGCCGAGTACGCCCCGTTCCGAACCGCCCGTGCGCCCCCTCGGCTGTGTCACGGTGAGGTTTCAGGCGCGAGCCCAGGTTCCGTGTGCGCGCGTCCGCTCCGTAACCTGTGATTCCGAGGAACAGGCGGGGGCACGTGGAAGAGTCTGTGGAAACACGCGAGGGACTGGTGCTCGCCGGGCGCTACAAGCTGGCCGAGTCCATCGGCAGCGGCGGTATGGGCCAAGTGTGGCGTGCCGAGGACGAGTTGCTCAACAGGACCGTGGCGATCAAGGAGTTGACCGCCGCCCTGTACGTCACCGCCGCCGACCGCGCCGTGCTGCACGCCCGCACCCAGAAGGAGGCGAGGGCCGCCGCCCGGATCAGTCACCCCGCCGTGGTGACGGTCCATGACGTGCTCGACCACGGCGGCCGGCCCTGGATCGTCATGCAGTACGTGGACGGCCCCTCACTCGCGGACGCGGTCGCCGCGGGCCCCGTCGTGGTGAAGGAGGCGGCCCGGATCGGCCTCCAGGTGCTCGAAGCGCTGCGCGCCGCGCACGCGGCCGGGGTCCTGCACCGCGACGTGAAGCCCGGCAACGTCCTGCTCGCGCGGGACGGCCGGGTGCTGCTCACCGACTTCGGGATCGCGGCCATCGAGGGCGACTCGGCCATCACCCGGACCGGTGAGATCGTCGGCTCCATCGACTACCTCGCGCCCGAGCGGGTGCGCGGTCACGATCCCGGACCGGCCTCCGACCTGTGGGCGCTGGGCGCGACGCTGCACACGGCGGTGGAGGGCACGTCCCCGTTCCGCCGTACGTCGGCGGTGGCCACCATGCAGGCCGTGGTCACCGACGACCCGCCAGCTCCCGTACGCGCCGGGCTGCTCACCCCGGTGATCGCCGCGCTGCTCCACAAGGATCCCGAGGCCCGCCCGGACGCCGCCGAGACCGAGCGGATGCTGCGGGCGGTGCTCGACGGCCGGGAGCCCGAGGCGCCGACGTCGCCGGTGTCGGAGGCGGAACGGCGGCAGGCCGCGGGCCCCGTGGCGTCCCCGTCCCACACACCGCCTCCGGTGGCCCGGCACCCGCAGCACCAGCAGGCCCCGGCGCCGTACCCCTCGCCGTACGCGCACACGCCGCCGAACGCCTACCAGCAGGTCACCGGCCCCCGGACCATCAACCCACCCGCCGGGAACGGCCGTTGGAGAGCGGTACTCGTCGCGGTCGTCGCCGCCGCGCTCATCGGCGGCGGTGTGGGCTACTACGCGCTCCAGCAGACGGACGACAAGAACGATCCCGGCACCAGCGCCGGCGCGAACCCGGACCCGAGCGGCTCGTCCGCGGACGACAGCGCGGACGACGGCACGGACCAGGACGCGAACGGAAGTTCCGGCTCCGGTGACGAGAGAGACCCGTCCGGGACCGGGCCCGCATCCGTCCCCGACGGGTGGAAGCAGGTGGAGGATCCCGCGGGCTTCAGCGTCCTCGTCCCCGAGGACTGGGAGCGGCAGGTGAACGGCGACCAGATCGACTACACCCCCGACGACGGCGTCCACTTCCTGCGCATCGCCGTGGACACCTCACCGGACTTCCAGGATCCCTACCACCACATGAAGGACATGGAGAAGAACGTCGACGGCCTGCCCGGCTACCAGCGGATCTCGCTCGGTCCCAACACCTTCCGGGGCCAGACGAAGGCCGCGCTGTGGGAGTTCACCTGGACCGAGACGGACGAGAAGGACGTGTACGTCGGCCCGCGCCGCGCGATCGACCAGATGTTCTTCTCGGCCGACGGCTCGACCGAGTACGCGCTCTACATGTCGGGCCCCGCCCGGGACTGGTCCCGGGCACAGTTCGACACCATGCTCGGCGGCTGGCGGGCCGGCAGCGCCGGCGACTGACCGCGGGCCGGAGCCGATGTCACGGCTCTGCACCCGCTGCCGTCCCCCGGTGGCTATCGCGACGCGCTTTCCGTAAGGATGTGGTCATGACGAACGATGGGGGACGGGCGAACGAGCCCACCAGCTACGGACTCCGCCCGCCGCAGCCGCCGCAACAGCACCAGCCGCCGCAGTCGCAGTCGCAGGCGCAACAGCAGCCGCCGCACCAGCCGCACCACGGGCAGCCGCAGCCGCCGCAGGTGCCGCCCCAGGTTCCTCATGGCTCCCCGTACCAGCCGACGCAGGCGAGCCGGCACACCCCCGCCGAGCCCGACCCCTCGGTGGGCCGCCTGCTGGGCGGTCGCTACCGGCTCGTCTCGCGGCTCGGGCACGGCGGTATGGGAACGGTCTGGCTGGCGCACGACGAGATGGTCGACCGCGACGTCGCGGTCAAGGAGCCGCGCGTTCCCGAGCATCTGGGCGCCCAGGAGCGCGACACCGTGCACCGGCGGATGCGGCGCGAGGCCAGCTCGGCGGCCAGGATCGACCACCCCTCGGTCGTCACCATGCACGATGTCGTCGTCGAGGACGACAAGCCGTGGATCGTCATGGAGCTGGTGCGCGGCCAGTCGCTCGCCGACCGTCTTCAGGAGGGCACGCTCGACCCCCGAGAGGCCGCCAGGATCGGGCTCGACGTACTCAACGCGCTCAACGCCGCCCACGAGGCGGGTGTGCTGCACCGCGACGTGAAGCCGGACAACGTCCTGCTCGGGCGCGGCGACCGCGTCGTGCTGAGCGACTTCGGCATCGCCCAGGTCGAGGGCCAGCAGGGGCTCACGGAGACGGGGGCGTTCGTCGGCTCACCGGAGTTCATCTCGCCCGAGCGGGTGCTCGGCCAGCGTCCCGGGCCCGAATCGGACCTCTGGTCGCTGGGCGTGGTGCTGTACGCGGCGGTCGAGGGGATGTCCCCGTACCGCCGCTCGAACATCCCCGCGACGCTCCAGGCCGTGCTCTCCGCCGAGCCGCAGATGCCGGCCCGCGGGTCGGGGGCCTTCGGCACGATCGTGATGCAGCTCCTGCGGAAGGACCCGGCGGCGCGTCCCACCGCCGCCGAGGTGCGGGCGGTCCTGGAGTCGGTGGCGCGTCCCCCGCAGCTCTCCCCGGAGGCGACGAGGCTCTACCAGGGCGCGGGCACCGGCGGCGCGGCGAGCGGCAGCAAGTGGGTCCCGCCGGTCCTGCACCGCAACCGCCCGGCGCAGTACGGCCTCGGCGCCGGCCTCCTCGCGGTGGTCCTGGTGGCGGGGCTGATCCTCTTCAAGCCGTTCGCGGGCGACGAGCTGCCGGAGGGCTGGGAGGTCCGCTCGGAGGTGGAGATCCTCGACGCGAAGATCGCCGTCCCGGAGGAGTACCGGCGCTCCCAGGAGAGCCTGACCGAGGACAGCCGCGTCACCTTCCGGGATCCGAGCGGCGTCTTCACCGTCTCCATGGACCAGGTCCAGAAGAAGCCGGACAACGAGATCCTGTCGGCCGAGAAGACGGTCTGGGAGAAGTACTACGAGGACGGCGGGGACAACGGTACGGAGATCAAGGAAGCGGAGTACGAGAGCGCGAGTTCGTCCTTCCCGGGATCGGACAAGGCTTTCGAGAACATCGTCGACTTCGTGCCGTACTCGGACTCCTCCGAGGATCCGATCCGCTACCGCTACCACGAGCTGATCGTCCCGGGCACCGACGAGGTGCACTGGCGGCTGCGGGTGGCGATGCCGGCCGAGGGGGACGCCGTGACGGACGGCGAGAAACTCTTCTCGAACGTGGTCGAGCATCTGGAGATCGAGAGCAAGTACCTGCCCTGAGCACCTGATCAGGGCTTATGTGCCAGTGATCACTGGCGCGTTCGGGGCCCGTCGGCGGGCGGGAGGCGGCCGGTCGGCGGGCGACCCGTGAAAAGGTGTTACCCGCGGGTACCCAAAGTCGCGGAGGCGGCATACTCTCGCCCTCATGACGGACTCACAGGCCCCCACGACCAATCCCGTGGCTCCGGTGCCCGCGGGCGTGCGCACCGCCGCCGACGTGGTCACTCCCGAAGTGCTCGCCCAGCTCGTCAGGGGCGTCGTGGGTTCCGGGTTCACCGCGAACCACACCCCGTCCACCGGCGAGAAGCTGGCCGACCTGCCCGAGTCCACCCCCGAGGATGTCGCCGAGGCATTCGCCCGCGCCCGCGCCGCGCAGCCCGTGTGGGCGGCCACCTCCGTACGGCGGCGGGCCGCCGTCCTGCTCCGCTTCCACGACCTGCTGCTGGAGCGCCAGGCCGAGGTGCTCGACCTCGTCCAGCTGGAGACAGGCAAGGCGAGGCTGCACGCGCACGAAGAGGTCCAGGCCGTCGCCGTCGCCGCGCGCCACTACGGGCGCAAGGCCGCCTCGTATCTGAGGCCGCGGCGGCACACCGGCGCCGTACCCCTGCTGACCAAGGTCACCGAGCAGCGTCAGCCGCGCGGTGTCGTCGGACAGATCGCGCCCTGGAACTACCCGCTGGAACTCTCCGTCGGCGACGCCCTGCCCGCCTTCGTCGCGGGCAACGCCGTGGTGATGAAGCCCGACACCGAGACCGCGCTCACCGCGCTGTGGGCGCGTGATCTGCTGATCGAGGCCGGACTGCCGGCCGGGGTCTTCCAGGTGGTGCTCGGCGAGGGGCCCGTCATCGGGCCCGAGGTCGTCGAGCGCGGCGACTACGTCTCCTTCACCGGCTCCACGCGCACCGGCCGCGAGGTCGCGCAGCGCGCGGCGAGCCGGCTGGTCGGCGCCTCCCTCGAACTCGGCGGCAAGAACGCCATGCTGGTCCTGCACGACGCCGACATCGAGAAGGCGGCCGCGGGCGCGGTGCGCGCCTGCTTCTCCACCGCCGGCCAGCTCTGCATCTCCATCGAGCGGTTGTACGTCCACGAGTCGGTCGCCGACGCGTTCGTGGAGCGATTCGTCGCCCGTACGAAGGCGATGCGGCTGGGCAGCGCGCTCGCGTACGGCGCGGACATGGGCTCGCTCGTCAGCGAACGCCAGCTCAGGACCGTCATCAGCCATGTCGAGGAGGCCGTCGCCAAGGGCGCCACGGTCCTCGCGGGCGGCGTGGCGCGGCCCGACATCGGGCCGTACTTCTACGAGCCCACCATCCTGGAGGGTGTCGAGGCGCCGATGTCGGTCTGCACGGAGGAGACCTTCGGGCCGCTCGTCTCCGTCTACCGCTTCGGCGACGAGGACGAGGCCGTCGAGCTGGCCAACTCCACCCCGTACGGCCTCAATTCGAGCGTGTGGACACGTGACGGCGCCCGCGGGCACGCGATCGCCGCCCGGCTGCGCACCGGCACTGTCAACATCAACGAGGGGTACGCCCCGGCGTACGGGAGCGTCCGGGCACCGATGGGCGGCATGAAGGAGTCCGGCCTCGGCCGCAGACACGGCTCCGAGGGCATTCTCAAATACACCGAGGTACAGACCGTCGCGCAGCAGCGCGTACTGCCGATGGCTCCGTCGATGGGCATGGACGACGAGAAGTACGCGGCGTTCATGACCAGGAGCCTGCGCGCGCTCAAGGCCTTCCGGCTGCGCTGATCCGACGAAGGAGAGCCGATGTCACGGGACACCCATGCCGACGACCGGGGCGAGCACCGCGCCGGCAGCGACGATTTCGACCACGGCGACCACGGCGACGACCGGGACCCCGGCCCCGGCCCCGGCCACGGGTACGGGTACGACTACGACGTCATCGTCGTCGGGTCCGGCTTCGGCGGCGCGGTCTCCGCGCTGCGGCTGACCGAGAAGGGGTACCGCGTCGGGGTCCTGGAGGCCGGCCGCCGCTTCACACCGGGCACGCTCCCCAAGAACTCCTGGGACATCAAGAACTACCTGTGGGCCCCGGCCCTCGGTCTCTTCGGCATCCAGCGGGTCCATCTGCTCGGCAACGTGATGGTCCTCGCGGGCGCCGGTGTCGGCGGCGGCTCACTCAACTACGCGAACACGCTGTACGTGCCGCCTAAGCCGTTCTTCGAGGACAAGCAGTGGGCCGGCATCACCGACTGGCAGGACGAACTCGCCCCGTACTACGACCAGGCGCGGCGGATGCTCGGCGTCAGGCTCAACCCGACGATGACGCCGTCGGACGTGCATCTCAAGGCGACCGCGCAGGCGATGGGCGTGGGCGACACCTTCCATCTGGCCCCGGTCGGCGTCTTCTTCGGCGACGGCCAGGACGCGGACGGTACGGCGGTGGCCGAGCCCGGCGCGTCCGTCGGCGACCCGTACTTCGGCGGCGCGGGCCCCTCCCGCCGAGCCTGCGCCCAGTGCGGCGAGTGCATGACCGGCTGCCGTCACGGCGCCAAGAACACCCTCAACGAGAACTATCTCCACCTCGCCGAGCAGGCCGGGGCGGCGATCCGCCCCATGACGACCGTCGTCGACATCACCGAGGACCCGGACGGCGGCCATCGCGTCGCGACCGTCCCCACCCACCGGCGCAAGTCGGCCCCACGGGTGCTGAGGGCCCGTCATGTCGTGATCGCGGCAGGGACGTACGGGACGCAGACGCTGCTGCACACGATGAAGGACCTGGGCCGGCTGCCCCGGCTCTCCGACCGGCTCGGTGAGCTGACCCGTACCAACTCCGAGGCCCTGGTGGGCGCCCAGACCACCGACAGGCGCTACCGGAAGAAGCACGGAGCCGCTCCCGGCGGGCGGAGCAGGGCGGACTTCACCCGTGGTGTCGCCATCACCTCCTCCTTCCATCCCGACGCCAACACCCATGTGGAGCCGGTGCGTTACGGCAAGGGCTCGAACGCGATGGGCTCGCTGTCGATCCTCCAGGTCCCCTACAGCGAGAACGGCCGCCGGATCGCGGGCTGGCTCGGCGGCATGGTCAAGCACCCCGTCATGGCGGCCCGTTCGCTCTCCAACCGGCACTGGTCGGAGCGGACCATCATCGGTCTGGTCATGCAGTCGGTGGACAACTCCCTGACGACGTACCGCAAGCGGGGCGGCATCGGCAAGGGGCTGCTGACGGCACGTCAGGGACACGGCACGCCCAACCCCAAGCAGATAGCGGAGGGCACGCGGACGGCGACCCTGCTCGCCGAGGAGATCAACGGCTTCGCCGGCTCGAACGTCGGTGAGCTGATGGGCACTCCGCTCACCGCGCACTTCCTCGGCGGCTGCCCCATCGGCGCCGAAGCGGAACGCGGGGTCATCGACCCGTACCACCGGCTCTACGGCCACCCGGGCATCTCGGTCGTCGACGGCTCGGCGGTCTCGGCCAACCTCGGCGTCAATCCGTCGCTCACCATCACCGCGCAGGCCGAGCGCGCGATGTCCTTCTGGCCCAACAAGGGGGAGGAGGACCCGCGTCCGGAGCAGTCGGCCGGGACGGCGTACGTACGACTGGCGCCCGTCGCACCGAAGTCCCCGGCGGTCCCGGCGTCGGCCTTCGGGGCGCTGAAACTGCCGTTTCTCGGTATGCCGGCGGTCCCGCCGAAGAAGAAGCCGTAGCGGCGGGCTCTCCCGGACAGCGAGGAGGCGCTGCACCCCCCTCCGAGTGCAGCGCCTCCGGTCTCGCGGCCCCGCTCCGCCGACGCGCGTTACGTGGCGGCGTCACCTTCGCGGCGACGGCCGGTCCGACCTGGGGCAGGGGAGTCCGCTGTGTCGCATGGTGGACCTGTGACCTAGGGAGATGGTTGCCCATTTCCTCACGGAATCTCTATGTGGCGCGCGTCACACGGTCGTGGCGTGTGCGGCCGGGCGCGACAAGGGCCCCGCGAGCCCGGTCCGAGGTGAGTCGGACGGGCGCCTGCGGGGCCCTTGTCGCCGGCACCGTGGCGTCAGGGCGGCGCGCGGTGCCGGATCGCGGCGCCGGGGGGGGGGGGGAGCGCCGCGAGTTCGGGACGGTGGACGGGTGAGCGGGCGGAGCGGAGGAGCGGTCGGGCGAACGGTTGGACACGGGAGGGAGCCGTATCCGTATGCGGTCGGCGCCGGGCGTCCCCGGTGCCGACCGCTCTTGGGGTGACCGGGCATGCTGTCCCCTGCCGACCGGTCACTCGCGCTGAGACGAGGTCCCACGACGTACCTGCGGTACGTCACACGCCCCAGCGAAGCCACGCGTGGTTTGTTCGGGCCCGCCCCTGGCTGACACGGACATCGGGACCAACGAAGGCCCGGCGGGTCCGGTCACGCGCCGTACGGGTGAGGATCGGCCCGAACCCATGTCCGTACGGCCGGCCCGGCTCAGATCCGGCCGCGCGAGAGTTCCAGCAGCGTCATCGCGAGCGAGGTGCCCGGCGTGCCGAGCGCGTCCCTGAAGCGGCCCAGGATCTCGTTCTCGCGGGAGAGATTGACCCGGCGCCCGCCGGAGGCGATGCGGGCGCCTTGGATGACGGCCGAGACGGCCATCCGTTCCTGCACGAGCCCGATGATCCGGTCGTCGAGCGCGTCGATCCGCTCACGCGCGCCGTCGATCAGGGTGGCGGCCTCGTCGGTGCGGGCGCCGGTGCGTTCGGTGACGGTCATGAAGGGCTCCTCTGTACGAAGGGGGAGACCCCGAGCGGCGGACTTGCGGCCCGGACAACACAGAACGCCCCGGGCCTTGTCGGCCCGGGGCGCCTGGGAAGTCGCTTGTCAGCTCAAGCAACACGACCATGGCAGCCGGACGGGCCGGTGCCATAGGTAAAGAAGGTCGAGTGCTCGCGCATGGCGGCCAGTATGCCCGAGGGGTCCGGCGGCCCCGCGCGGGGTTCGGATGCCGAGACGAAAAGCTGTCTCCGGGCGCCGTTAGAATCGGTGTACAGAACCCCTTCACCGCCGGAAGGCCGCGCCCGTGCCAGCAGTACCCCCCGCCGCCCCCGACGCCGTACTCGTCGTCGACTTCGGCGCGCAGTACGCCCAGCTCATCGCCCGCCGCGTCCGTGAGGCCCGGGTCTACAGCGAGATCGTCCCCTCGACGATGCCGGTGGCCGAGATGCTGGCCAAGAACCCCAAGGCGATCATCCTCTCCGGCGGCCCGTCGTCCGTGTACGCGCCGGGCGCCCCGACCGTCGACCGCGCGCTCTTCGAGGCCGGGGTCCCGGTCTTCGGCATGTGCTACGGCTTCCAGCTGATGGCGACGACCCTCGGCGGAACGGTCGACAACACGGGCTCGCGGGAGTACGGCCGCACCGTGCTGCACGTCTCCAGGACGGGCTCCACGCTGTTCGAGGGCACCCCGGCCGAGCAGCAGGTGTGGATGTCGCACGGCGACGCCTGCTCGGCCGCCCCCGAGGGCTTCACCGTCACCGGCTCCACCGATGTGGTGCCGGTCGCCGCCTTCGAGAACGACGAGAAGAAGCTCTACGGCGTCCAGCACCACCCCGAGGTGCTGCACTCCACGCACGGTCAGCAGGTCCTTGAGCACTTCCTCTACCGGGGCGCCGGCATCGAGCCGACGTGGACCACCGGCAACGTCATCGAGGAACAGGTCGCCGCGATCCGCGAGCAGGTCGGCGGCAGCCGGGCGATCTGCGGTCTGTCCGGCGGAGTGGACTCGGCCGTCGCCGCCGCCCTCGTGCAGAAGGCGATCGGCTCACAGCTCACCTGCGTCTACGTCGACCACGGTCTGATGCGCAAGGGCGAGACCGAGCAGGTCGAGAAGGACTTCGTCGCCGCGACCGGCGTACAGCTGAAGGTCGTCGACGCGCAGGAACGCTTCCTGGCCGCGCTGGCCGGGGTCTGTGACCCCGAGCAGAAGCGGAAGATCATCGGCCGCGAGTTCATCCGGGTCTTCGAACAGGCCCAGGCGGAGATCATCGCCGAGGCCGAGCCCGGCGAGCCGGTCGAGTTCCTCGTCCAGGGCACGCTCTACCCGGACGTGGTCGAGTCCGGCGGCGGCAGCGGCACCGCCAACATCAAGTCCCACCACAACGTGGGCGGGCTCCCCGAGGACCTGGAGTTCTCCCTCGTGGAGCCGCTGCGCCAGCTCTTCAAGGACGAGGTCCGGATGGTCGGCCAGGAGCTGGGCCTCCCCGACGAGATCGTCCAGCGCCAGCCCTTCCCGGGGCCCGGCCTCGGCATCCGTATCGTCGGCGACATCACGCGCGAGCGGCTCGACCTGCTGCGCGAGGCGGACGCCATCGCCCGCGAGGAACTGACGGCGGCCGGCCTCGACCGTGACATCTGGCAGTGCCCGGTGGTCCTGCTCGCGGACGTCCGCTCCGTGGGCGTCCAGGGCGACGGCCGCACCTACGGCCACCCGATCGTGCTGCGCCCGGTGTCGTCGGAGGACGCGATGACGGCGGACTGGACGCGGATGCCTTACGACGTACTGGCGAAGATCTCCACCCGCATCACGAACGAGGTCTCGGACGTGAACCGCGTGGTCCTGGACGTGACGAGCAAGCCGCCGGGCACGATCGAGTGGGAGTGACCGTTTCTCCCAGGTCAACGCCGATGCCGTCGCTCATTCGTTTGAGTGGCGGCATTGGCATATGCCCTGGGTAGGCTTGCCGTACGGACCAGAATTCCGTCCATGGGAGAAGCGATGTGGCCGGTGCCGCCTCAGGATGGTTACACCATGGGCGACCTACTGACGCTGCCCGGCCTCCCGCCACACACGGAGCTGATCGACGGGAGCCTGGTTTTCGCGAGTCCGCAGCGCTATTTCCACAGCATCGTAATTCGGCTCGCTGGACGATCTGGTCCGGGCCGCCGCCGACGCCGGCTTCGCCCCGCTGCGTACGACCGTCGCCGACCAGCGCGAATGGGACGTCTTGGAGTCCAGCGGCCGGGCCGGCTGGGGCGAGCGCTGGGCCCTGGAGAACCCGGACCATCCACTGCGCGCGGACGCCCGCGCCACCGCCGCCCGGCACCGGGAGGGCTATCACGGCGGCTACCGGGGTTACCTCGGCTTCGCGTATCTCGTCCTCGGCGTCTGACACCCTCCCGGATACGGCACAATTCCCAGTCACAGCAAGGAAGTTCACCCAACAGGATCCACGGGTGCGGGGCGGGGAAGGCGGCATTCGGCGTGACGGTGCAAGTGGTGGGACAAGGCACCCACGGCGGGGGCTGTACCTGCGGGAACTGCCCGGTCGGTGCTCCCGAGGGGCATCGGCTGGCGGTCGCCGCGTTCCACGCCAAACGGGAGGAGTTCGCGGCCGGACACGGCCTGCCCGCCGCGCTCGCCCACTCCCCGGGCGCGTCCCGGCAGTGGGTGTCCGACGAACTCACCCAGTCCGCGCGCGCCGTCGCCGACCGCAGCCGCGAGGCGGGCGAGGCATGGCTGCTGGCCGTCTGGCGGCACACGCTGATCGTGGTGTGGGGAGGCCTCGCGGTGTTCGCGCTCGCGCTGGCCGGGACCGCGATCGGCGCGGGCTGGAGCGTCGCCCGTACGGCGGGGCTCGTCGCCGCCCTCGCCGTCGCCGGACTGCTGACCGGCGCGGCCAGGCTGCACCGTACGCGCGGCGGGCTCCTCGCCCCGGTCATCGGCGAGGACAACCGGCTGTCGACCTCCCGCACCGTCGCCTCCGCGTGGGTGCTGCTGCTCGTCTTCGCCGTGCTGGTGCTCGCGCTCCAGCTCGCCGGCGCGTCCGACCACGGGACCCGCGACGAACTGATCGCCGGGCTCGAACTCGCCCGTGGCGCGGGCATGTTGACCGTGCTTGCCGTGGTGTGCGCGATCGCCGTCGTCGTCCGCCGCGTGGTGGGCGTACGCGTCGCCGACCGGCGCCTGCAGAAGGTACGGGCCGAGCGTCCGCGCCTCGCCGACCTGCTCTGCGACGACGCCGGGCGCGGCAGCTTCGCCGACGTCCAGTACACGCTGGTGACGGCCGTCGCCGTGCTCTTCTCGGCCGTACGCCTGGCCCGCCGCCCCGAGCAACTGCCCGACCTGCCGTGGGCGCTCGCCCTGCTGGTGACGGTCTCCGCCGCGACGTACTTCGCGGCGAAGTGGGCGGAGTGCGGCCGTCCGGTGGTGCTGTCGGTCGTCCGGGCCAGGGAGGCCGGGGACTTGGACGCGCCGATCCGTACCGGTGACGACATCGAGATCCGGGGGACGGGCTTCGTGCCGCCCGGCGCGGGCACGCCGGACCGGCTCGGCGCGATGGTCGTACGGATCGGGCCCGTCCATGTCCACGTACCGCTGATCCCGGTCCCCGGCGGCTTCCGGAACCCGTCGGACACGGTGCTCACCGTGCCCGTGCCGGTGGACGTCGAGCCCGGACGCCTCGACGTGCAGGTCGTGACGGCCGCCGGCGTCGAGACGAACCGGATGTCCATCGACGTCCTGGACTGACCTGCCGGGCCCGGAGGCATCCGCTGAGCGCGAGCTGCGTCCCATCCGTATGCATGTACGAGGCACGCGGGCACAATCAAGCTCTGCGAGCGACGTGGGCGGCGGAAAGGCAGGCGCGCGATGGCGCACGGATACCGGACAGACACCTTCGGGACGATCGGCGGTGAGGGGCAGGGCTGGAAGGACACGGCGACGAGGTACGCCCTGGTGCCGCTGCGGATCTTCCTCGGAGTGACCTTCATATACGCCGGACTCGACAAACTCACCGACGGCGCCTTCATGTCGGCGACCGGGCCCGGCTCCGTCGGCGAGCTGATGAGGAGCGTGCGCGACAACTCCGCCGTTCCCGCGCTCGTCGACCTCTCCCTCAAGAGCCCCGAGGGCTTCGGTTACGCCATCGGCATCGGCGAGGTGGCCGTCGGCCTCGGCACCCTCGTCGGGCTGCTGGCCCGGCTCGCGGCGTTCGGCGGCGCGCTGATCTCACTGAGCCTGTGGCTGACCGTGAGCTGGCAGACGGAGCCCTACTACTACGGCAACGACCTCGCCTACCTCATGGCCTGGCTGCCGCTCGTGCTCGCCGGCGCCTCGGTGCTCTCCCTGGACGCGGCCCTGGCCGACCGACGGCGCCGGATGCGGTAGTCCACCAGCGAGACGGCGGAGGCCAGACACAGGCCGCCGCAGATGATCGGGACCATCACGAACCAGGGGGCGTCCCACCAGCCCCCCGCGTCACCGGCGAAGACGGTGGCCGCGCCCAGCACGGCCAGGCCGGCCACCAGCTTGCCCGGTTTGAACTCATGCAGCGGCACGGGTCACCTCCACCTGTCCGACGCCGACTTCGAGCCGGATGTCCAGTGTGCCCGCGGGCTTCACGCCCTTGGGCGGGGCCACCGTACGCGTCCGCTCCTGTGCGGGGGAGAGATCGATGTCGTTCGGCGGCTCGCCGGGGAGCCGGATGTCGCCGAGCCCCGCCTCCGCGTGGACCTTCAGGGTCACGTCGCGCGGCACGACGACCTTCAGCTTCCCGGCGCCGACCTCCGCCCTCGTACGGAGGGTGTCGCCCGCCGGGACGCCGACGGCGGTCAGGTCGAGCTTCCCGACCCCGGTGCCCAGCTCGTACACCGGCGCCACCGACGCGACGGCCGCCGGACTCCAGGTCGTGCGGACCCACTGCGTGCCGATGTCCTTCGGGATGGCCGCCGAGCCCGCGAGCAGCCCCGCGGTGACGACGGTGAGGAAGATCGTGCCGAAGCCCGTACGTCCCAGGAAGGCGCTCACCGCGAGCCCGAGACCGAACACACCCAGCGCGGCGGCGAGGCCGGTCTGGAGGCTCGTACCGAGCGGCTGGGAGTCCCACGACAGCCTCAGCGCGACGCCGCCGGCGAGCAGCGCCAGCAGGAAGACCCGCCCGCCGATCCCGCGCGGTCCCTGCCGCCCGCAGGAGTGCCCGGACGACTTCCGCCCGCCCGCGCCCCGGCGCTTGGAGCCACGCCGCGCGTCGTCGGCCTCGTCGTCCGGACCCCACAGATACCCGGACGGTGACGGGTGACCCGTCGTACCGTCCTTGACGATCGGGTCGCGCCACCACGACGGACTGCCCGGCGTCGGCGGCGCCTTCGTCTCCGGGGGCGCCTCGGCCACCGCCGCCGCCGTCCCCGGGTCGAGCGGGCCGCCCTCCTGCGCGGTGGTGTACCGCCGCTGCGACCAGACCGCCGCGCCGATCGTGGCGATCGACAGCAGCGTGGCGAAGCCCAGCGTCTCGCCGTTGTTGAGCATCGACAGGAACAGACCGCAGCCCACGAGCGCGAGCAGCACGGCGATCAGGGAGGCGCCGTCGACGCGGCCCGACAGCAGCCGGCGCAGCTCGTTGTCGTCCTCGCCGTCGAGCGGGACGAGCAGCCAGGCGAAGCCGTAGAAGATCAGGCCGATCCCACCGGTCAGCGTGAGCACGACGATGACGATCCGGAAGATGACCGGGTCCAGGTCGCAGTAGCGCCCCAGCCCGCCGCAGACGCCCGCCACCACCTTCTGCCGCGGCGCGCGCACCAACTGAGGAGGCCGCGGCTGCGGCGGCTGCGTCGAGGTGTGCGGGGCGGACTGAGTCATGGCTCCATGGTGACCGCCCGTCCGCCCGGTCTCCACCCGTGCCGACCCTGGCCCGTCCCTGATATTCCGCCGGGGCCGGCCGGGGGGTGTCAGGGTCGTTCTCGGGGCCGCTCTCAGGGCGCAGCCCTGATGCCACGGCCCGCGCCGCCGTGTGACCATCAGTGGCATGCCGGTCGCCACGCCAACCCCGCCCCCGTCGTCCTCCTCGTCGTCCTCGGGCGCGGGGCCGTCGAGCGCGCCCCGGAGCAGGAGCCGGGCGTCGGGGACGGCACCGGGGGCCGACGAGCAGCCCCTGCGCAAGCTCTACCGCAGCGCGGACGGCAGACTGCTCGGCGGCGTCGCACGCGGGCTCGCGGGCCATCTGGGGCTGCCGGTCGGCTGGGTGCGCCTCGTCTTCCTGGCGCTGTTCCTGGCGCAGGGGCTCGGGGCGTTGCTGTACGCCATCTTCTGGATCGTCGTGCCGCTCGGCGTGGGCGGCACCCCCACCGAGACGCGCCCGCTCTTCGAGACGACGGGCGACGGGCGGCGGCGGCTCCGCAAGCCCGACCGGGGACAGACCTTCGCGATCATCGCCCTGTTCGTCGTCGGGACCGTCTTCGTCGCCAGCGCCGACCTGGGGCGCGGCGGGGCGGGCAACTACATCTGGCCGACGCTGCTCATCGGCGCCGGCGTCGTCCTGGTGTGGCGCCAGGCCGACAACGCCCGCCGCGCCCAGTGGGCCTCGCTCTCGACGGACAGCAGGCGCCGCAGGATATTCCAGATCGCGCGCGGGCTCGCCGGTGTCGCCCTCGTCGGCATGGGGCTGACCGTCTTCATGGTCGTACGCGGCTCGGCGGCCCAGCTCGGCAACGTCCTGACGGCGGCCATCGCCGTCGTTGCCGGAGTCGCGCTGCTCGCCGGCCCCTGGCTCGTGCGGATGACCCAGGACCTGTCCGACGAGCGCCTGATGCGCATCCGCGCCCAGGAACGCGCCGAGGTCGCCGCGCACGTCCACGACTCCGTCCTGCACACGCTCACGCTGATACAGCGCAACGCGGACGACGGCGGCGAGGTCCGGCGGCTCGCCCGCGCGCAGGAGCGGGAGCTGCGTGCCTGGCTCTACAAGCCCGAAGGCACCGGCAAGGACGAGGAGAACGAACCCGACACCCTCGCCGAGGCCGTGAAGGCGACCGCCGCCGAGGTGGAGGACTACCACGGAGTCCCCATCGAGGTCGTGGTGGTCGGCGACTGCCCGCTCGACGAGAAACTGGCCGCACAGATGCAGGCAGCACGCGAGGCAATGGTGAACGCCGCCAAGTACGGTGGCGAGGGAGGCGCCGTGCAGGTCTACGCGGAGGTCGAGGGCCGGACGGTCTTCGTCTCGGTACGGGACCGCGGGCCCGGGTTCGATCTGGACGCGGTGCCCGACGACAGGATGGGCGTACGGGAGTCGATCTTCGGCCGGATGGAACGCAACGGCGGTACGGCGAGGGTGCGTTCGGCGCCCGACGGGGGCACGGAAGTGGAGCTTGAGATGGAGAGGGCGGCGGACGCATGACCGGCACCAGCGGGACGACCGGCACGAGCGGCGACGGCGGGGGAGAGGCCGGGGGCAGGCGGGTGCGGGTGGTGCTGGTCGACGACCACCGGATGTTCCGCACCGGTGTCCAGGCCGAGATCGGGCAGACCGCGACCACGGGCGTGGAGGTCGTCGGCGAGGCCGCCGACGTCGACCAGGCGGTCACGGTCATCACCGCCACCCGCCCCGAGGTCGTCCTGCTCGACGTCCACCTCCCCGGCGGCGGCGGGGTGGAGGTTCTGCGCCGCTGCGCGCCGCTGATGGCGGCGGCCGAGGATCCGGTGCGCTTCCTGGCGCTGTCGGTGTCCGACGCGGCGGAGGACGTGATCGGCGTGATCCGCGGCGGTGCGCGCGGCTATGTCACCAAGACGATCACCGGCACGGACCTGGTGGACTCGATCTTCCGGGTCCAGGACGGCGACGCGGTCTTCTCGCCGCGGCTGGCGGGCTTCGTACTCGACGCATTCGCGTCGACGGACGCGCCGCCGGTGGACGAGGACATGGACCGCCTCACACAGCGCGAGCGCGAGGTGCTGCGGCTGATCGCGCGCGGCTACGCCTACAAGGAGATCGCGAAGCAGCTCTTCATCTCGGTGAAGACGGTCGAGTCGCACGTCTCGGCGGTGCTGCGCAAGCTACAGCTCTCCAACCGCCACGAACTGACCCGGTGGGCGACGGCGCGCAGGCTGGTGTGAGCGTCCGGTAGGCGCGCCCGCGATCACGCGGATACTCTGTGCGCGACGAGAGGAGGACGGCATGCTGCTGAGATTCCGCGCGGCGAACGTACGGTCGCTGCGGGACGAGCAGGAGCTGTCCTTCGTCGTACCGCAGGGTGAGGAGTCGGACGTCGCGCGGACGGTCGAGCTGTCGGACGGGAAGCGGCTCCAGGTCTATCCGCTCCTCGGAATCTTCGGCGCGAACGCCTCAGGCAAGTCCAATTTGATCTTCGCCCTGAGGAAGATGCGCGAAGCCGTCCTCAGCTCCTACGCGCAATGGACTTCGTACCAGGGCATCCCCCGCGAGGTGTTTGCGCTCGATCCGAAGGCCGCCGCGGAAAGCACCTTCTACGAAGCCGACTTCGTGCTCGAAGACGGCGTGCGCTGGACGTACGGCTTCGAGCTGGGTGACAGACGGGTCGAGGCCGAGTGGCTGCACGCCTACCCGAAGGGGCGACGGCAGGTCTGGCTCGACCGCGACGCCACCCGTCCAAGCGTTTTCGACTTCCCCGGTGAGCGGATCCAGGACCGCGCACTCCTCGCCCGTACCACCCGGCCGGACGCCCTGCTCCTCTCCCGTGCGGCCAACGACAACCACCCTCAACTCACCCGTATCTACAGCTGGTTCCAGCAGAACCTCTGGGACGTCACCCCTGAGACGGAGATCGCGCAGCGTGAGGCGTTCACGGCCCGCCAACTGCTCGACGCGGACTCCAGGGAACGCGTCGAGGAGCTGCTGCGCGTCGCCGATCTGGGCATCACGGGAACCGAGGTGGAAGAGCAGCCGGGCAAGGCGCCCGTCGTGCGTCTGCTGCACGCGGGCGGCAGCGAGGATCCAGTCTCCCTCGACTGGAAACGTGAGTCCTTCGGCACCCGCTCCTGGTTCGCACTGATCGGCCCTCTCCTCCTCGCTCTGGACAACGGGGCGGTCCTGCTGATCGACGAACTGGATGCCAGTCTGCACCCCCGCTTCGCGGCCGAGGTCGTACGCCTCTTCCAGGCACCCTGGTCGAACACCAAGGGCGCACAACTCGTCTTCACCTCTCACGATCCCTCGCTGCTGTCCTCGCCCCGAGGCGGTCGGCAGCTGGAACCGGGCCAGATCTGGCTCACGGAGAAGGACAAGCGCGGCACCACCGAGATCTACCCGCTGAGCGACGTGGAACCGGGAGAGGAAGAAGACCTCACGGACTCCTACCTCGCGGGCGCGTTCGGGGGCGTACCGAAAATGACCGCAGGACAGATCGGGCGCAAGCTGCTGGCAGCGGGGATAGGGGAGGCGGAGCGGTCCTGATGGCGAGGGACAGGGGGAGAGACAATCCGGGGCGTACGAAGAGGCAACGGCCCGAGGAGCGTCCGCGCGAGGTGTACGTCCTCACCGAGGGCGAGGTCACGGAGCCGGAATTCGTCCAGTACGTCCGTGATCACGGGATCGCGGCCCACCAGGACCACAAGATCGAGATCATCTTCAAGAACCTGACCGCACCGTCCAAGCGCCGCAAACCGCTGCCGCTGGTGGAAGAGGCCATCCCGTACGTCGCATCGGCCGAGCGCGCGGCGCGGAAGGCCAAACTGACGGAGGGCGACTGGAACTGGCCGCAGGTCTGGTGTCTCTTCGACCGCGACCGGCACGAGGAGATCCCGACCGCCTTCGCCCGCGCGAAAAGGGCCCGCGTGAGGATCGCGTACTCACACCCTTGCTTCGAACTGTGGCGACTCCTCCACTACCAGAACTACACCAGCACCTTCGGCGGCGTCTGTGACAGCGCGGCGGACCGCCTCAAGGCGCAGCCCGGCTTCGCGCAGACGTACGGACCCACCATTCGGAGTGTCTCTCCCGAAACGGCGAAGCATGTGATGCCGAAGCAGCTCAAGGACAGGTACGACAACGCCCGCAAGTTCGCCCAGCAGTTGAACGCCAAGCACAGCGGCCCGGACCAGAACAAATGGGATCCGTACACCGACGTGTGGAGCTTCATCGAGGAAGGTCTCGACGTCGTCGGGTACTGACCACACGGCGTTGGCGCGTCTGATGAAGCCGTAGGCTTCCCGGTGGAAAACCACCGGACGGGAAACAGTCGGACGCACAGGGAGTGCCATACGTGGCCAGGCTCACGCTCGCGCAACTGGAACGCCATCTCTTCGCGGCGGCGGACATCCTGCGCGGCACGATGGACGCCGCCGAATACCGCGACTTCATCTTCGTGCTGCTCTTTCTCAAGCGAGTCAACGACGAGTTCGAAGCAGCGCGTGACGTCATCATCGCCGAGGCACGGGCGGAGAACCTGTCCGAAGAGGATGTGCGGGACGAGGCGGAAGCATACGAGAACTACCGGAGGCGGGGAGTCCTCTACGTACCGGAGGAGGCCCGCTGGGAGCGGCTCGCCGGCGCGGTGGACGAGGTGGCGACGCACTATCTCCAGCCCGCCCTCGACAAGCTGGAGACCCAGAAGGGAAACGGCGAACTGCGCGGCCTGTTCAGCCACGTCAACTTCAACCGCATCGGCGGCGGTGGAGGCAGCGGATCGTCGGCGGCGCATCTCGCGGACAAACGGCTGGCCGCCCTGGTGGAGCACTTCGGCAGCATCCGGCTGCGCGGTGAGGACTTCGAGTTCCCCGACATGATCGGCGCCGCCTACGAGTACCTGATCAAGGACTTCGCGGACACGGCGGGCAGCAAGGGCGGCGAGTTCTACACCCCGCGTGCCGTGGTCCGCATGATGGTCGAACTGGCCCGGCCGACGAGCAGAATGCGGATCTACGACCCGTGCGTCGGCTCCGGCGGAATGCTCATCCACGCCAAGGAGTACATCGACGAGCACGGTGAGGACTCCGGGGATCTGTTCCTCGCCGGACAGGACGCGAACAGCGGGTCGTGGGTCATGGCCACGATGAACATGCTCTTCCACGGTGCCAAGTCCTTCTCCCTGAAGACCGGTGACACTCTCACCAACCCGCTGCACCCGGACGGCAATTTCGACCTGGTACTCAGCAATCCGCCGTTCTCCATGGACTACAAGCAGGAGGAAGTGCCGCACATCGACACGCGGATGCCGCACGGGAAGGCGCCCGAGAAGGGCAAGGCCGACCTGATGTTCCTCCAGCACATGCTGGACATGGTGCGTGGGAGGAACGGTGCGGTCTTCACCGTCATGCCGCACGGCGTCCTCTTCCGGGGCGGCGGCGAGCAGCGTATCCGTACGGCGCTGCTGGACGCGGGCCTGATCGAGGCTGTGATCGGGCTCGCGCCGAATCTGTTCTACGGGACGGGGATTCCGGCGTGCGTGATCGTGCTGCGCTCGCCGGCACAGCGGCCCCAGGACCAGCGGGACAAGGTGCTCTTCATCAACGCCGACCGTGAGTTCCACGCGGTGCGGGCGCAGAGTGTGCTCCTTCCGGAGCATGTCGAGAAGATCGTCTCAACCTTCCACGCGTATAAGGACGTTGAGGGTTTCGCGAAGGTGGTCGACCGCTCGGAGCTGGCGGAGAACGCCGACAACCTGAACATCCGGCGCTATGTGGACAACACGCCGCCGCCCGAGCCGCAGGATGTGCGGGCACACCTGGTGGGTGGCGTGCCGGTCGCGGAGATCGAGGCGAAGAAGCCGCTGCTGGACGCGTACGCGGTGGACGCGCTGGAGTTGTTCGCGGCGCGGGAGGGCGACCCGGAGTACGTCGACTTCCTGCCGGAGGGCGAACGGCCGGACGCGGCGCGGCTGACGGAGCTGGCGGGCAAGCGGGAGGCGGTCCTGTGGGAGGCCTTCGAGAAGTGGTGGACGTCGGAGACGGAGCAGATCGCGGCGCTGGCCCCCGCGGAGGGTGGCGAGGACCGTACGGAAGGTGAGCGCAAGGCTCAACTCGCTCGGTTGCGGGCCGACTTGATCACCTCGTTCCGTACCCGGCTGCTTGAGGTCGGCCTCCTGGACCGGTACGCGCTCGCGGGCGCCGTCGCCGGCTGGTGGCACGAGGCGAAGTACGACCTCATGGCACTTTCGGTGAGTGGCTTCGCCGGGGTCATCGACGGCTGGGTCGAAACGGTCAAGACGATGCTCGCGCCTGAGCCCAACCCGAGCACGGGAGGTAGCCGCAAGCGCTCGGCGGCGGAGCGCCGCCAGGCGTACGGCCACAAGGTGGTTGCCGCCATCGCCCCGGACTTCCTGACGGAACTGGCGGCGGCGGACCGGGTGAAGGCGGACCTGGACGCACGGGTCAAGGCCGCGCTGGACGCGGAGGCGGCGCTGGCGGCTGCGAAGGCGGCGGCGGAGGCGGGCGACGACGACGCGGAGATGGACCCGGAGCTGGTCAAGGCGGTGCTGGCCCCGAAGGACTTGGCGAGGCTGAAGAGGGAGCGCACTGCTGCGGGCAAGGCGGTGATGGAACTGGAGGACGACTTCTGGCCGGTCGAGCCGGGGCGGAAGCCGAAGGCTGCGGGGACTGCCAAGTCGGGGGCGGGGGACGTTCAGGAGTCCCTGCTGGACGGACATTCGAACGATGCCTCGGCTGAGGAGAAGCTTCCTCGCCTCACTCGTGTGTGCCAGGCTCTGGACTCGGCGGCAGAAGAGGGCGCCGTCCTCGGCATCCTCCGTGCCGACCTTGTAATCAAGTTGGATGGACATGTAGTGCGCAACCGCCGCGAGTTGGTGGAGTCGTTCCGCACTTGGGAGGACAAGTATGCGAGCTCTCTGCGGTCCATTGAGGCTAAGCGGACCCAAGCGGCTGAGCAGCTGGACGGCTTCCTGAAGGAGCTCGGCTATGTCGGGTGAAGAGCAAGTCGGCCGTCGCAAGCTGTCTGACCTCGCGGCCGTCGCAGGGGGTGTGACTCTGGGGCGCGAAGTGCCAGAGAGTGCGAGCGTGGAACTCCCGTACCTACGGGTGGCGAATGTTCAGGATGGTTACATCGACACGGGAGACGTTAAGACCGTCCGCGTGTTGGAGTCCGAGGTGGAGCGCTTCAGCCTTAGAAAGGGTGATGTTCTCCTCACAGAGGGCGGGGATTTCGACAAACTGGGGCGTGGAGCGGTTTGGGACGGTCGATTGGATCCTTGCCTCTACCAGAACCACATCTTCAGAGTCCGTTGCAATCTCTCGGATCTACTTCCCGAGTACCTCTCCCTCTTTCTGGCCTCACCAGAGGGGCGTACGTACTTCCTGAGCATTGCCAAGCAGACGACGAATCTGGCTACCATTAACTCGTCGCAGCTCAAAGCGATGCCAGTGCCGCTACCATCGACTAATGAGCAGCGTCGGATCGTAGACGTTCTTGATTCTCTGACACGTGAACAGGATGCGCTTTCCGCTTCGATTGCAAAGTTGTCGCTGATTGAGGACGGGATGAAACGTAGCTTGCTGAGTCAGATTTCCGTGGGGAACCGATCATCTACTATTGGAGACCTTGGCACAGTAGTCACTGGAATGACTCCGCCCGCCGAGTGGAACAATATGGATGGACGCGGCGGAATTCCCATGATTACCCCATCGCAGGTATCGAGTGATGGCGAAGTTTCAGGATTCTCGCGATTGATTTCCTCTGAGTATTTTAAAAATTTGCGTGAGGTTAGGCGTGGTGCGACCCTTGCGGTGTGCATCGGATTCGGGGTGGGGAAAGTCGGGTATGTTAAATTTGACTGCTGCACCAATCAGCAGATCAATTCTGTAATTCCATCACCCGATGTAGACTCTCGCTATGCATATCTCGCCGTGGAGGAGTCTATGCGAATCGCTCGGGGGCGAGTCAATCTTCAGGTTACACCGATCATTAACAAGGCGGAGTTCTCTTCTCTTGAAGTGACCATTCCCGACATGGCCTACCAGCGCCGCGTGGCAGATTCGATCTGGGCTGTACGTGGTTCTCAGGAGCGTTTGATGTTGGAGTTTACCAAACTGCGTCACCTGAAGGCGGGGATGATGAATGATCTCCTGCCTGCACCGGTACGATAGCTTACTTCGTGTATAGCTATCGGGTGGGTCATTGCCGACCCGTACCGAGCCCAAGTTCGGCCAGTATCGACTTACCTATGTTGTACCGCTGCGGACGCGCCCGTAGTGGCCCGTGAGCAGCACTCTGTGTGGCAAGAGAGTTGGGCTTGAAGGGGCGGCTAGCCCTTCAAGCCCAAATTGGCCTCACCTCTCAGTCGGGTCGCCGGCCAACCAGGGGTGCGTCGCTCACGGTGCTGGCGCTGTCTGGATTCTCATATGTCGGAACGGTCAGCCGTGCACCCCGGCTTTCGGCTACCCGGTGCACGTCCACCAGGGACTCGGTCAACTGGACCGCCAGAAGGTGGAGTTCCCCCGGCGTCCACACGCGCTCAGCCAGTACGTACTTCGCCTCCACGATCAGCTCCGCAGCCACATCGAGCTGGTTCGCCTCCATGGTGTCGGCGGCGCGGGAGACGTACCCCGTGCCGTCTCCCGAGACGTAGCACGGCTTGCCCTCCGGCCCCGACCACGGCAGCAGCCGCAGCACTCCTGCCCCGCTTCTCACGCCGTCACCTGCATACCGTGGATCAGGCGCGGGCCGATGTCGATGCCGTGGACCGCAAGCCACAACTCACGGCTTCTGGCCCGTTGTTGCCGCGCTTCCTGGCGTTGCTCGTGGGCAGCCAGGTAGGGGCGTACGAGCCGGCAGTCCTCGCCCCGCAGCAACGGGACGGTCGCGCGTGGTCCTTGCGGAACCGACGCGGCCACGTGACGTGTGGCGGGTGCAACGCCCGTCGCCCGGTGGCGGCCCCGGCCAGGAATCAGGAGCCGCAGCAGCGGTCCGAACAGCCTGGCGATAGCGTGGGTCATGTCGTCAACTCTCTTTCAGCTGATGGCCACGCCCCCGGATCGTGCTCGCGATCGCGGGGGTCTTCTGCGTGACATTTCACTCACAGCGTGTGGCCAACATCGCTAACCTTCCAGTAGGACGAGGGTGACAAGTCGTTTGTCGCACGGGGAGTCAAGCCATGGGCAGCACTTACGGAGACTGGGTCAAACAACAGCGCGAAGCGGCCGGTCTGACCCAACAAGCTTTGGCCGACGCGGCAGTGATGACGCGTTCGCATATCTCGCACATCGAGGCCGGGCGCCGCGTGCCTTCCAAAGAGGATGCTCGCCGTCTCGACAGAGCGCTGAACACGGGAGACGTACTCAGCAGCTTCCTGCCGCAGGATGACTCAGCCATTGCCGACCACTTCGAATCGGCCCGCCAGTTCGAGCAACAAGCGACGATGATCCGTGAGTTTGCATTGTCCTTCGTGCCCGGAATTCTCCAGACGAAAAGGTACGCGCGTGCGGTTCTGGGGGCCGCCTTCCCTCCGATGGGGGAGGAGGAGCGTGACAAGGCGGTTGTCGCGCGCCTTGAACGCTCAAAGATCCTCGCTGACCCGGTAACGCCCGTAGTGTGGGCGCTGTTGGACGAGGTGGTGTTCCGTCGCCCGATCGGCGGCGCAGATGTGATGGCAGAGCAGATCACGCACATCGTCCGCTTGGCTGAGTGTGGACGTGTTCGCGTGCATGTGATGCCGCTCGGTCTGGGCGCTTACCCGCTCCTGCAAGGAATGATGACGCTGATGTGGTTCGAGGACCAGCCTCCGGTGGCCTATTCCGAAGGGGTGCGCATGGGCAAGGTGCATGACTCCCCAGCTCTGGTCGAGGGGCTTCAAGGGGCCTACGCTCTCGCAATGGGCGATGCACTGCCGGTGAGGGAGTCACTTGCCCTGATGAGGGCGACAGCGAAGGACTATGGACACCATGAGTGAGCAAACCATCCAGGCCGCTTCCACGCTGAGCGGCTGGCGCAAGTCGTCGTACAGCGGCCCCGACAAGGACAGTTGCGTCGAGGTCCTGGACAACCACCCCTCCGGCGTCCCCGTCCGCGACTCCAAGACCCCCCACGGCCCCGCCCTGCTCATCCCAGCGGCCGGCTGGTCATCGTTCATCTCCGCCGTCAAGCACGGCGAACTCCACGCCTGAGCTGCCGCTCAGACACCGCGAACACCCCCAAAGCCCCTGGTCCTGCCAGGGGCTTTCGCGTGACCTTGCCCAACATCCGATCCCCTGACGCAGAATGGGCGAACAGGCGGACGGTTTCGGTTCAGAGGGGCGCGGAGCGGATGTTACGGAGCGCGGTGGAGCAGGCGGAGCGGGACGAAGTGGAGTTGCCCTTTGTCGAGCAGCTCAAGGCCATGGGCTGGGAGCACATCCACGGCCCAGACCTCGACGCCGACGAGCGCGCGTACGACAGCGACGTACTGCTGACCAAACGTCTCTCCGCAGCCCTGCGACGGTTGAACCGCCTTCCTGGGAACGGCAGTTCCTGGATGAGTCACGGAGAAGCCGAGCAGGCCGTCGACACACTCCGCCGGGCTGCCAGGACCGTGGCGACCGAGTCGCTGCTGAAGGCCAACGGCGCAGCGACAGCACTTCTGTTGCGCGGTACGCCGATGAGTGGGCCGGGCGATCAGGACTACCTCGTCCAGTACCTCGACTGGGAGTGGGAGGGGCTGAGCGACACCGAAATACTCCAGCGGAACCGATTCCTCGTCGTCGACCAGTACCGCGTCCTACGGGCCGACGGCAAGCACTCCGTCCTCGATCTCGTCCTGTTCGTCAACGGCATCCCCGTCGCGGTCGTCGAGTGCAAGAACCCTCACAGCAGGAACGCCATCGGCGACGCCGTCCGGGACCTGCGGAGGTACGCCGGGGATCCGCTCGGCGACGACGGGCGGACCAGCGGCAGCCGCACTGGCAGCGAAATCGTCGGCGGCGTACCGGAGTTGTTCGCCTCCGCGCAGCTGCTCATCGCCGCGAGCGGGAAGACCGCCGCGCTCGGCACGATTTCCTCCTCGGAGGAGCACTACGCGGCCTGGCGCAGTGTCGAGCCCGACTACGCCGACGAGCGGGCTCTGCGTGCCGAGTTGGAGGCGACGAAGGTCCTGCGTGGCGACGCCGGGCTGACCGGTCAGCACAAGCTGATCGCGGCCACGCTGCGACCCCGCAATCTGCTGAACATCATCCGGCACTACGTCTTCGAGCTGCCGGTCAAGACGAAGACGGGCGAGCCCCCTGTCACCGTCAAAGCGATCTGCCGGCACCAGCAGTACCGGGCCGTGGAGAAGATCGTCCGGAAACTGCGTACCGGCCGCAAGCGCGGCGAGTCCGGCGCCGAGGACGACGAGCGCGGCGGCGTCATCTGGCACACCCAGGGCTCCGGCAAGAGCCTCACCATGTCCTTCCTGGCCCGGCGGCTGCACATGAGCCGTGACCCCGAGCTGAATCGCTTCACCCTGCTCGTCGTCACCGACCGCGTCCAGCTTCAGCGGCAGTTGTCGGCCGCTGTACGGGTCAGCGGCAGCACGATCCGTATCGCCCACTCCCAGCCCGATGTGGAGGGCATGCTCCGGCGGGCGGGCAAGCCCGGCGGCCGGGCCGTGATCTTCGCGATGATCCAGAAGTACCTGGGGCGGGTGCCCGGTCTCGTCGGGGAGACCGACGGTGACGAAAGGGACTTCGAGGCAGAGCTGCGGCGGGCGCAGGACCGTATCGCCGCAGGTGAGGACCCGCAGGAAGTCGCTGCCCCGACACCCGATGAGGCCACGACCGAGGAGGTCAGGCGCAGGTTCACGGAGTGCAGCACCGAGACTCGCGTTCTCGTCCTGGTCGACGAGGCGCACCGCTCGCACACCTCCGTGCTGCACGCGTGTCTGCGGGACTCCGTGCCCAATGCCGCCCGGATCGGCTTCACCGGTACGCCGATCATGAAGGGGAAGCTGACCGACACCGGCCGGATCTTCGGTCTGGAGCCGGGTAACACCTTCCTCGACTCGTACCGGATGGAGGAGGCCGAGAAGGACAAGGTCGTCGTCCCCGTCCGGTACGAAGGGCGCACGGGGCGCGCCGTGATCGAGGCCAAGGAGGGCATGGACGCCACGTTCGAGGATCTCATCGCGGCCGTACGTGAGGAGGACCGGGACAAGGCGCGCAAGGGGACGAGGCCCACGAGCCGGGACGTCGCCGAGTCCTTCCCGATGATCCGGGCCAAGGCCGTCGACATGCTGGCGCACTACGTCAGGGGTCCGCTCACCGGCGGCTTCAAGGCGCAGGTCGCGGCGGTCAGCAGGCGGGCGGCCGTGCACTACCGGGACGCCCTGCGCGAGGCGCGCGCTGATCTCCTCGCCCGTGTGAGGCGGGAGTTCGGCCCCGAGGCGCGTGAGGAGCTGCGGCGCAAGAAGCCGGAGGAGTACACGCAGGACGAGGTTCTGCTGCTGCGTGCCTGGCACTTCCAGGAAGTGCTGCGGCGCATGGACTTCGTACCGGTGATCTCCGAAGGGGACGAGCGCAAGAGCGGCCTGTGGCGGGAGTGGACCGATCCGCGGAGCCAGGAGGAGCACGTCGAGAGATTCCTGGAGCCGTTTCCCGAGCTTCCGCCGGACAATCCGTGGGTCGTCGAGCATCCGCCGGCGACCGACCCGCAGCCGGGCGGCGCCATCGGTCTGAATCCGTGGAGCGACGAACTGCCGGGCGCGCCGGTCGAGAAGCCGCCGATCGCCTTCCTGATCGTGAAGTCGATGCTGCTGACCGGCTTCGACGCGCCCATCGAGCAGGTGCTGTATCTGGACCGGCCCATCCAGGACGCCGAACTGCTCCAGGCGGTGGCCCGCGTCAACCGGCCCGCACGGCTGAAGCGCGAGGGGCGGGTCGTGGACTACTACGGCGTGCTCGACAACCTCGCCGTCACCCTCGCCGCGTACCGGGGTGACCCACCGGTGCTCGACGGGCTGCGCAGCCTGGCCTCGGAAGTCCCCGGCATGGCGGGAGCGGCCCACCAGCTCCGGCGCTTCCTCCAGAAACTCGGCACGGGCGGTCTCGACGGTCCCGGGCGGATGGCACACACCATGCTCGCTCTGCACGACCCGCACGAGAGGGCGGAGTACGACCGGCTGCTCGGCGCGTTCCTGGACGCGATGGAGCGCGTACTGCCACACGAGGCAGCACTGGAACTGCTGCCGCACGCCCGGCGGTGGACACAGCTCCAGCAGCGGCTCCGCACCCACTACCGCGACGAGCCGGGCGGGATCTACTCGATGCGCGGCTACGGGCGCAAGGTGCGCGCGCTCATCGCCGATCACCTGGTACTGCCCGAGATCGCACAGGCGATCGCCCCGGTCTCCATCCTCGATCCCGATTTCGACGAGATCGTGGGGCGTATGGACATGCGGGAATCGGCGGCGGAACAGGTACAGGCCCTCCGCTACCACCTCCAGGAACGGACGGAGGGCGACGACCGGCCGGTGTATCGCACGCTTTCCGAGGAGTTGCAGAAGGTACTGGACGACTTCGAAGGGCGCTGGGCGGACATCAAGCGGGAGCTGGGACCGCTGATCGAGCGAGCACGGCAGGCGGAGCAGGCCGATCCGGCGCTGTCGGACCTGACACCGATGGAGCGAAGGCTCTTCGCGAAGGTGTGCGATCAACTGACCGCACATCCGGCCTTCGATCTGCCCGACCAGGAGGTCTTGCGGACCTTGACGGTGAACCTGTCCTGTCTGATCTCGGCACACGTATCGAGTGCGGCCTGGGCACAGCAGGAGACGAGCCTGGACGACCTCCAGGTAGGGATCTGGACCCTTCTGAAGGAGAACAGGATCCGGCCGAGAGAGGGTGGGCTGCGGCAGCTGACGGACCTCTCCAACTCACTCGCCGGGTACGCGCAGCACCACGCCGCCGCGTTCCGGTCGGAGGGGCGGGGACACTAGGGGCATGTCTTATCCGCCAGAGCTTCGGACTGCCGAGCGGCAGCTGCTCAGTGATGGGCAGGTGCTGGTGGCCGACGGCCGGGTACTCCGGGTGCGGTTGAGCGCCCGGCGCTCGAAGCTCGGGCTCACGGTCGAGCGGGACGGCTCACTCACGCTCAGGGCGCCTTCCGAGTGTGAGTCCGAGAGGGCATCGGCGTTCGTGAGGGCCGGACGGGAGTGGATCGACAGCAAGCTTCGCCTGCGTGATCAGCTGCGCCCGGTCCACCCGACGCGTACGTTCACCGAGGGTGAGACGTATCGGTACCTGGGGCGTGAGTACCGGCTGCTCGTGGTGGACGAGCCGGGCGCACCGGTCCGCCTGTCCGCCGGACGGCTACGGATGGACCGGGCCACGGCTGCGGACGTGCGGACGGCGCACCGCGCGGTCACGTCCTGGTACCGCAAGGTGGGACTGAACTGGGCGCAAGGGCGCCTTCAACCCTGGGCAGCACGGATGGACGTGGCCGAGCCCGCTGTGACGGTGCGGGATGTAGGGCGTCGCTGGGGAACCTACCGGGCAGGCGATGATGCTGCGGGTGGGGGACGGATGGCCCTGCACTGGGCTGTCTTTCAGCTGCCGGCTCAACTCGTCGACTACGTGATCGCCCATGAACTGGCGCACATCCGGGTCGCGGGGCACGGCCCCGAGTACTGGAGGCTGCTCCGCCGGGCCATCCCGGAGTGCGAGCGCCTCAAGGTAGAGCTGGACGAGATGGGCCGCAGGGTTTGGCTGGGGGATGTCCCCACGGATCAGCCATCAGGTGTGGACGACGACAGATCGGCATCGGGGCGGGATGTGGAAGCGGCGGCGGTGGAACAGTCGTCACCCTCGTCCTTCGTGTCGGCTCGCGGCCTCAGTCCGGGCAGAGCCACTCGGTGACGTGGTCCCGGCCGTCGTGGTGCAGCAGGCCGCGTACGCATTCGCCGGGCGCCGTGTCGAGCGTGCCGGTCAGCGCGGCTGAGCCGCTCTCCGTACGGACGGTGCCGAACCAGCCGGGGAACGCGGTGATCCGCGCGTCCTTGCGCTGATAACCGAGCCGCACCTCCGGACCGGGGCCCGTCGCGCCGTCGCTGCCGTGCTGTACGTAGCGCGTCGTGAAACGCCCCTCGCCGCCCACCGGGCCCTCGACGCAGAGCCGGCCGCCGGAGAGGTCGCCGCAGCCGTCGGGGGTGACACCGACCGGTGCCAGGACGAGCACCGCGCCGAGAGTGAGCGCCGCCGCGCGGGCCCGTCCGTGTCCCATGGCCTCATCGTCGTGCGGCGGGCGCGGCAAGGCATCCGGGCTTGGGCCGGGTGGGCGCCTCCGGCGACCGGCCGGGTCCAGGTCCTGTCTTCACACCGGCGTCGTCCGCCCGCCGGGCGGGGCTCACGGCGTCCGGTGCGTGTGATCGCAAGAGGGAGGATCGCATCCGTACCGGGCGTACGTGGGCGAGTCCGACAACGCGGCGGGCGTGCGTGCCGGGCGTCGTGAGCCAGACGCCAGTTCGACGACAGGACCTAGGCGGGGCGGGTGGCGCCCGCGAAGGGCATCTGGTCGATCGGGGCCATCCGGACCCCGGCGCCGGGCCGAGGGGCGTGGATCATCTGCCCGCCGCCGACATAGAGCCCGACGTGCGAGATCCCCGAGTAGAAGAACACCAGGTCGCCCGGGGCGAGCTGGGAGCGGGAGACCCGCCGGCCCGCGTTGATCTGCGTGTACGTGGTGCGGGGGAGGGCGACTCCGGCGGCGCGCCAGGCGGCCTGGGTCAGCCCGGAGCAGTCGAATCCGCCGGGCCCCGTCGCGCCCCACACGTAGGGCTTGCCGATCGCCCCGCGCGCGTACGCGATCGCGGCGGCGGCGCGGGCGTTGGGCGCGGCCACCGCCGCAGTGCCCGGGCGGCTCCGCGAGCGGTCGGCGCGCGGGTCGGCCGACCCGGTGCCCCCCTCGTATCGCGCGCGTTCGGCGGCGGTGAGCCGGTCGAGCAGTTTCCGGGCGTCGTCGAGCTTCCCGCGGACGGTCGATCTGTGGGTGGCCAGCTCGGCCTGACGACTCTTCAGTTCGGTGAGCTTCGCGTCGGCCTTCGTGCGGAGGCGGCCGATGTTCCCGAGCTGCGCCCGCATTTTGCTGACCGCCCGCGCCTGCTGGAAGCCGGCCCGCTCGGCGAGCGCGGCCCCGCGCAGATACCCGTCGGGGTCGGAGCTGAGGGCGAGCTGTACGGCGGGGTCGAGACCGCCCGCGCGGTACTGGGCGGTGGCGATCGAACCGAGCGCGTTGCGCGAGTCGTTGAGCCGTTCCGTCCGCCGGGCGGCCTCGTCGCGCAGCCCGTCCAGCGAGGCGCGCGCGTCGTCCGCCTTCTCCTTCGCCCCGTTGTACTTCTCGGTGGCTGCCTCGGCCTCGTGGTAGAGCTTGTCGACCTTCGCCTCCACCTGCGCCGGCGTGAGGCGCGGCTCGGCGTGTGCGGAGCCTTCGAGCCCGGTGGCCGTCGCGGCCCCCGCGAGGGCGAGAGTGGCCGCCGTGCGGCCGTACCGGCCGCTCAACGGTCGGTGCTTCGATCGGGGTCGGCGGTGCGCTGCCACGAGGGCGTCCACATCCTTCGTTCCGGCTCTGTTCCGTGCGGTTCCTGACGTGAGGACGCTAGGCGCGGTCGTCACGGCAGCGCGGCGGCATGGCCGCAATTGCCCGGAGCCGGTGGCTCGGTGACGGATTGTGGCCGCCGGGATCCCACCGGATTCGACAGTCCCGTGCAGAACTTGATCGATCCGATGACACCGGCACACGCGACGCGCGAGCGGTGGTACAGAGGTCCGGGGACGGGCCCGAGGTGTCAGTGGGCGCGCGTAGGTTCTTCCCATGACCACTCTCGGGGAAATGCTGAAGGGGCCGTGTTCCAGGTCGCTTTGGGATCGGCTGTGCCCGCTGCTCGAAGCCCTGGACGAGACGCAGGCGGCGGCCGTCGCCACCGGTCTGCGGAGCTGGTCGCCGGAGCAGCGGCCGATGCCGGACCGGTGGTGGGCCGAGTGGCTGTCGGGTGACGTACGGCCGTACCACGCGCTCGCGGGGACGCGCAGGCTCGGCCGGCTGGTCGACGTGGAGTCGGCCCGGGTCCCGGCCGAGCCGGAGGCGGACCGGGACGAGTACGAGGAGGCGAACGACCGCGTGCACACGCCCTCGGGGTACGCGCTGACCGACGGCGTCGCCTCCTTCCCCTACGGCGCGATCGCGGTGGCGGCCCCGTCCGGTCTGCGGCGGCTGGTGTTCGGCGCGGTGGCCGAGTGGCATCACAACGGCGGCGACGTCGTCGGCTGGAGCACGGTCGCGAACGGTCCGCTGACCAGCTTCCTCGACGGCGCCGACTACCACGACAATCCGCTCGACATCCGGATCTCCCGGACGGCGCGACCGTGGCCGCCTCGGTGGAGTGCCGCTGGCACGCCTGGTCGTCGGCCGGGGAGGGGCTGTGGACGCTGGACCCCGAGGAGATCTGGCCGGGCGGGTCGGGGGCGGACGACAGTGACGAGGAGGAGACGGAGGACGACCTCGTGGGCATCGACGTTCCCCGTGCGGTTCTCCTACGACGCGGCCGGCCGGAGGGTGGCCGTGGGGCGGCTGCGCGGCGGTCCCGTGGCCGTCCTGGACGCGCGGACCGGACACGTCCTGGCGGGCGCGCCCGGTCCGGACGGGGCGGGCTGGGAGGGCGAGGGTCCCGTCGCCCTGGACGCGGCCGGGAGGCTGCTGGCGCACGCCCGTGGCAGCCGGCTGGTGGTGCGGGAGGCGGACGGCGGCGCGGCGCTCGCCGAGGCGGACACCGGGCTGGTCACGATCCACGCGATGGCCGTGGCGCCGGACGGCACCGGGTTCCTCGCCGTCGGGGCGGACGGCAAGGACGACCCGGCGCTGTGCGTGCTGACGCCGTCCCCGCACGAGTCCCGGTCCGGATCCCCGTCCCTGCCGCCGGCCCTCACCGCGGGTGGGCCGATACGGCCGGACCGGGCGCCCGACGGCATGGTCGCCACCGACCCGATGTCGGTGATCACCGCGCGTGCGGTGTGGACCGCGAGCGGACCGCTCGCGTTCATGTCGTCGGACGTCGGCGACGTCCTGTTCGGCGGCGACGGCCGCGTGCTGCGGCTGTCGTCCGGGCCGAGCGTCGGCGCCTTCACCCCGGACGGCCGCGCGCTGGTGACCGTGGGATGCGCCGAACAAGACGAGATGGACCCGATCGACGTCTGGTTCCTCGACGGCCCGGCGGGGCGACCCGCTCAGGCCGGGCGCACGCTGCCGTAGATCGGCATGTAGTAGATGGACTCCTCACGGACGTTCGCACCCGGCTTCGGCGCGTGGATCATCTTGCCGTCGCCCTTGTAGATGCCGACGTGGCTGATGTCGTCGTAGAAGAACACCAGGTCGCCGGGGAGCAGGTCCGCCGTGGCGACGCGCTTGCCGACCTTCACCTGGTCCCAGGTCGTACGCGGCAGCTGGACCCCCGCCTCCTTCCAGGCGGCGCCCGTCAGCCCCGAGCAGTCGTACGAGCCGGGGCCGGTGGCGCCCCACACGTACGGCTTGCCGATCTGGGCGCGGGCGAACGCGAGCACCTTCTCGGCCTTGGCCGCGTACGTACCGTCCGTGGCTCCCGAGCCGCCGCCCGAGCCCGTGTCCGTGCCGCCTCCGGTGGCGGGGGCCTCCTCCTGCCGCGCCTCTTCCTGACGCTTGCGCTCCGCGGCCTCCTCCTTGGCCTTCGCCTCGGCCTTGCGGCGGGCCTCTTCCTCCTTCTTCCGCTCCAGCGCGGCGAGCCGCGCCTTCTCCTCGGCCGTCAGGTCCGACAGCAGCGAACGCGCCGCCGCGAGCTTGTTCTGGACCTTCTGCTTGCCCGCCTTGAGCGACGCCTGCGACTGAGTCAGCGTCTCCAGGCTCTTCGTCGCCTTGACGCGCTGCTTGGCCGCGGACCGCTGCTCCTTCTGGAAGTCCTCGACGGCTTCCTGCTGGCGGTCGGTCAGCCGGTCCATCAGCTGGGTCTGCTCGAAGTACGACTCCGGGCTGTCGGCGAACATCAGGGCGGCCGTGGGACCGACCGCACCCGCGCGGTACTGCGCCGCCGCGTACGTACCGAGGGAGCGTCGCGCCTCGTTGACCTTGTCGGCGCTCTTGGCGACGTCGTCCAGGACCCGGTCGACCGACTTGCGCTGCGTGTCGGTCGCCTCCTTCGCCTTGTTGTACTGCTGTGTCGCCGTACCGGCCTGCCGGTACAGGTCGTCGACCTTCTTCTGCACCTCTTCTATGGAGGGCTTGGGCTCCGCCGGCGCGGCGGTGGCGCTCTGTGTCGACAGAAGCGTGACCGAGGCGAGTGCGGCCGTCGTGAACCCGACGGCCGGTGTGTTCGCGCGCACGCCGGTACGGCTGCGCGATTTGCGATGCGACGCCAAGGTCGGCATCTCCTTCCGTGGACCGCCTACCGGGTTAGCTGTCGGGTTCGGGCGGAACGGAAGGCTGCCCTACGGGCCGGGAACACGGCCCGATTCACCCCGGTGGAACTTGGTGGGTCCCCGGTTCCTGACTCCCTTCGGGAAGCCCGGATTCGGCGCAGGCAGCCCGCTTGGCGCTGATCGCCGATGGAGTACGGACGGCCTCGGCGTGCACGCTAGCCAATCTGTGGTGCCGCTGTGAAGGTTGATGGTCGATATGCCCGATACATTTTCGTGACCTTTGACGCAAACGCTCGTTGGTGCCCCCGCGAGGCCATGTGGCGGCGGGCTGTCAGTGCGGCACCCTAGACTCAGGAAGCGATGAGCAGCCTCTTTGACGACAGCTTCCTGGCGGACCTCCAGCCCTCGGCCGAGGAGCCTCCGCCGCCGCCCGAGGACACCGCTCCGGAACAGGTGCCCGACGATCTCTTCGGAGGGAAGTTCGACGTGCCCCCGCCCAGGGATGCGTACCACCGAGACGGTGCGCCGCGCACGGTCGTGGACCCGGCGGCGCTGCTCGAAGGGCTGAACGACGAGCAGCGCGCCGCCGTGGTGCACACCGGATCGCCGCTGCTCATCGTGGCGGGCGCGGGCTCCGGCAAGACCAGGGTGCTGACGCACCGGATCGCGCATCTGCTGGGGACCCGCAGCGTGCATCCGGGCGAAATACTGGCGATCACGTTCACCAACAAGGCCGCGGGCGAGATGAAGGAGCGCGTCGGACAACTCGTCGGACCGCGCGCCAACGCCATGTGGGTGATGACGTTCCACAGCGCCTGCGTGCGGATCCTGCGCCGCGAGTCGAAGCGGCTGGGGTTCACGTCGTCGTTCTCGATCTACGACGCGGCCGACTCCAAGCGGCTCATGGCCCTGGTCTGCCGCGATCTGGACCTCGACCCCAAGCGCCACCCCCCGAAGGCGTTCAGCGCCAGGATCTCGAATCTGAAGAACGAGCTGATCGACGAGGAGACCTTCGCCGGCCAGGCCACGGACCCCTTCGAGAAGACGCTGGCCGAGGCGTACCGGATGTACCAGGCGCGGCTGCGCGAGGCCAACGCCCTGGACTTCGACGACATCATCATGACGACGGTCCATCTGCTCCAGGCGTTCCCGGACGTCGCCGAGCACTACCGCCGCCGCTTCCGCCACGTCCTGGTGGACGAGTACCAGGACACCAACCACGCGCAGTACACCCTGGTGCGTGAGCTGGTCGGCCCCGCGGGCGAGGGACACGACCCGGCCGAGCTGTGCGTCGTCGGTGACGCGGACCAGTCCATCTACGCGTTCCGGGGCGCCACGATCCGCAACATCCTCCAGTTCGAGGAGGACTACCCGGACGCGACGACGATCCTGCTGGAGCAGAACTACCGCTCCACGCAGACGATCCTCAGCGCGGCCAACGCGGTCATCGAGCGCAACGAGAGCCGGCGGCCCAAGAATCTCTGGACGAACGCGGGAGCGGGCGCCCTGATCACCGGGTACGTGGCGGACACCGAGCACGACGAGGCGCAGTTCGTCGCCGACGAGATCGACCGCATGACGGACGCGTCCGAGGCCAAGGCGGGCGATGTCGCCGTCTTCTACCGGACGAACGCGCAGTCGCGTGTCTTCGAGGAGATCTTCATCCGCGTCGGCCTGCCCTACAAGGTCGTCGGCGGCGTGCGCTTCTACGAGCGCAAGGAGGTCCGCGACGTGCTGGCCTATCTGCGCGTGCTCGCCAATCCGGAGGACGGTGTCCCGCTGCGCCGGATCCTCAACGTGCCCAAGCGCGGCATCGG
The DNA here is from genome assembly GCF_010384365.1 of Streptomyces sp. S4.7. Lineage (NCBI taxonomy): Bacteria > Bacillati > Actinomycetota > Actinomycetes > Kitasatosporales > Streptomycetaceae > Streptomyces > Streptomyces sp. S4.7. Next base: position 4,701,334 of record NZ_CP048397.1, read on the forward strand.
CGACCGGGCCGAGGCGATGATCGACGCGCTCTCGGTCCGGGAGAAGATCTCCTTCGCCCAGGCGCTGCGCCGGGTCGACGAGGCGTACGGCATGGCGGCCCGCTCGTCGAACGCCGTGAAGCGGTTCAACACGCTGATGGAGGAGTTGCGTACGGTCGTCGAGTCCGGCGCCGGTCCGGCGACGGTCCTGGAGGCCGTGCTGGAACGGACCGGCTATCTGGCGGAGTTGCAGGCGTCGACCGACCCGCAGGACGAGACGCGGATCGAGAACTTGCAGGAACTGGCCGCTGTGGCACTGGAATTCGAGCAGGAGCGGGCACAGGCGGCCGGGGTGGAGACGCCGGCCGGGGCGGACGCGCCCGTCGCGGCCCCGTCCGGGACGCTCGCCGAGTTCCTGGAGCGGGTCGCGCTGGTCGCCGACTCCGACCAGATCCCCGACGAGGACGAGGACGGCTCCGGAGTCATCACGCTGATGACGCTGCACACCGCGAAGGGTCTGGAATTCCCGGTCGTCTTCCTGACGGGCATGGAGGACGGCGTCTTCCCCCACATGCGCGCGCTCGGCCAGGCGAAGGAGTTGGAGGAGGAGCGCAGGCTGGCGTACGTCGGCATCACGCGCGCCCGCGAGCGGCTCTATCTGACCCGGTCCTCGATGCGCAGCGCGTGGGGCCAGCCCTCGTACAATCCGCCGTCGCGCTTCCTGGAGGAGATTCCGGGCGAGCATCTGACGTGGAAGCGCACCGGCCCGATGGCCGCCCCCGCCGGGCCGACGTCGGGGATCACGTCCTCGCTGTCCGCGTCCCGCTCGCGGTCGGGCCCCGCCGGTTTCGCCACGCGGCGCGCGACCGAGAAGCCGGTCATCTCGCTCGCGGTGGGGGACAGGGTCACGCACGACCAGTTCGGGCTCGGGACGGTCGTCACGGTGACGGGGTCGGGCGCCGACGCCCAGGCGACGATCGACTTCGGTGACTCGAAGCCGAAGCGGCTGCTGCTGCGGTACGCGCCGGTCGACAAGCTGTAACGGGCGGCGGGGCGCGGGACGCGCGGGCGGACGGATGCGGCGGGCCGAGGAGCCCGCCGCGTCGGTGCCGGGCGAGGAGCGGATCGGGGAGAACGCGGAACGGCCCGCTTGTTACAGTTCGAGGCCGTGGCTGCGGAACCAGGACAGCGGGTCGATCGCGGAGCCACCGCCCGGCCGTACCTCGAAGTGCAGGTGGGGGCCGGTGGAGTTGCCCGAGTTCCCGGAGTACGCGATCTCGTCCCCGGCCTTGACGGTTCCGGAGCGGATCTTCGTGCTGCTGAGGTGGCAGTACCAGGTCTCGGTGCCGTCGGGGGCGGTCACGATCGCCATGTTGCCGTAGGCGCCGTTCCATTGCGTACGGACGGTGCCGTCCGTCGCGGCCATCACGGGGGTCCCGTACGAGACGGGGAAGTCGATGCCCGTGTGCATCGACATCCAGTTGACGCCGGCCTGGCCGTAGTACGCGCTGAGGGCGTGATTCGCGACGGGGATGGCGAACTTGGGGCGAGCGGCCTCGCGGGCCGCGGCCTCCTCCTCGCGCTTCTTCTTCTCCGCCGCCTGGCGTTCCTTGAGGTCGATGCGCTCCTGGGTGCGGCTGGCACGGTCCCCGAAGTCACGCGCGTCGGCGTCGAGAGCGGCGAGTTGGGTGTCGAGCTTGTTGTTGACCGCGGCGGGCTTGAGCGCTGTCGCGTCCGCGGCGGTGACGGCGGTCGAGTCGTTCTTCGTCTCGTCGGCACCGAGTCCGCCGACCGACGCGGCGGCGATGCCGGCGACGCCCATGACACAGGCGGAGGGGACGGCGATGGTCAGCAGGGCCGAACGCTTCGCCGGAGTACGGCGCCTGCCACGGCTGCCGCCGGCCGCCCGGCGGACCGGGCGGGGGGTGATCGTCGCGGCGGTGACGGTGGCGCCGGCCGCGGCCCCGACCAGATGGTCCGCGTGTTCGGAGTGGTCCCACTCGGGGGCCGCATCCGATTCCGACACCTGTTCAGGTTCCGGACCGGGCGTGTCGTACTCGTGCTCCTGGCCGCTCTCGTATGCGGGCTGCGCGTACTCGGCCTGCGTGAACTCCGGCTGGTCGTACGCGGGTTCGTGCTGCTGCCCGACCTCGAGGTCGTACGCGGCCGACTCGTACGGGGCGGGCTCGTAAGCCGCCTCGTGGGACTCGTGGGTCGCGGAGTCGCCGTAGTACGGAGCCGTGGGAGTCTCGGCCTGGAACGGTACGTCCGGCTGGACCGCCGGCTCTCCCGAGTTCCAGGCGGTGGCGTCGTAGGCGCCGGTGTCGGCGACGGGCGCCGCCCACTGGTCGGCCGGGGCGCTCCGGCCGGTCTGGTCGTAACCGTAACCGGCCGCCTGGTTCGCCTCGTTCCAGGCGCTGGCGTCCCACTGCCCCGTCGTGTCGTACGGCTGCTGGGGCTGTGCCGCGTAGGCGTCGTACGCCTCGTACTGAGCCTGGGGTGCTTGGGGCGCCTGCGTCGCGTAGGGGTCGTAACCCTCGTAACCCGCTTTCCACTGCGCCGAGTCGTACTGACCGCTGTGGTCCGTCTCGTAAGTGACCGTGCCCCCCGGGCTCGTGCCCGGAAGCGCGCCGAAGAGCGGGTCACTGTCGAAGCTGCCTGTGGAGTAGCCGTCGTGGGCGGCGTATCCGGCGTGGGGGTGCTGGTCGTTCACCAACTTCTCTCTCGCCTCGGCAGCAGGACCAGGCTCCTGGGGCCGCCTTGACGAACGGTGGGACCCAGAAGGGAAAGCAGTGGCCGCGACTGTACCCGGCGGTATGCGACGGCGACAATCTTCGGCGGCTTCCGGGCGCTCTGGAAACGGGCATTCGGCCGTCTTTCGGCGAACTGCGGGCGCAGCTTTGGCATTACGTTCGAAGATTGTTCGATTTCAAGGGTGTCGGTGAGGTGTCGAACCGACATCGAATCGGGTGTGGGCGCAACCGATTTCGATGTCGGCGTTCGGGGCGTCACGCCACCGATATCGCTCCGCCGGACTGGTCCTCCGCGTCTTCCGCGCAGCTCCCCGCCCATTCGGCGGACTCGATGAGGCCCGCGAGGTCGTCGTCACCGTCGTGCTCCAGGACATAACGGATACCGGCGGCGACGGCCGGATGCACCGGCAGCGCGAGGTGGCCGATACCGGTCACGCCCACGTTCTCCGCGACGAGGTCCGGGTGCTCGACGCGGGCCGAGCCCACCGGCGACATGACCTGGTCGAGATCGCTCCAGAAGCTGACGAACCGGGTCCGGCAGCCGGGCGCCGGCTCCCGGAGCTCCTCGATCAGGTCCGAGCCGGGGCGCATCTGCCGGACGACGGGGTGCGCGCTCGCGAGCGGGACGGCGGCCGTACCGGCGTGCGGGGTGCCCATCGTCACCAGGGTCCGCACCTTCGTGTCGCCGTCCAGTCGCTGTACGTAATACCGGGCGATCAGTCCGCCGAGGCTGTGGCCGACGATGTCGACCTCGCGGTGCCCCGTACGGGCGCAGATCTCCTCGATGTGCCGGCCCAGCACCTCGGCGGCGAGCCGGATGTCGCTGGTCAGCGGCGAGAAATTGAGGGATTCGAGATGCCGCCAGCCGTGCCGGGCCAGCGAGCGCCGCAGCAGGACGAAGACGGAGCGGTTGTCCACGAAACCGTGCAGGAGCAGGACCGGGGGCCGTGAGCGGCCCTCTGTGGGCAGTTCGGCCGCCTCGGGCGGCAGCTCGGGGGCGGGGCGCTCCTTGGTGATACCACCCGGATAGAGGACCAGGTGCCCGGCGAGGATCGCCAGCTCAAGGGCCGAGGCCCGCAGGAGGGTGACGGGCAGCTCCCAGGCCGCCGGCCGCCGGACCACGGACGGAAAGGGCGAGAAGAGCTCGGAGAAAGGCGGGATCTTCATTGACCTACCTCCCTACGCCACACGGGAAGCGGCTCCCTTGCGGCTCCCGTACCGGGTGGGGCCGGCACGACGCAGAGTGAACATGTCCCAATGTGTGATTTCCCCCTCCCCGGCCACCGCGAAACAGCCGGGTGGGAGATGCTGGAGATAACGTTCGTTCACATCTCCGTCCCTCGCCGGTACGGGGACCCGTGCCAATGACGACGAAGTCGGTATGTGGAGGCAGTGATGGGTGTGACCGGTCCGATCCGAGTGGTGGTGGCGAAACCGGGTCTCGACGGCCACGATCGCGGGGCCAAGGTCATCGCGCGAGCGTTGCGGGATGCTGGTATGGAGGTCATCTACACCGGGCTGCACCAGACGCCCGAGCAGATCGTGGACACCGCTCTCCAGGAGGACGCGGACGCGATCGGCCTGTCGATCCTGTCCGGCGCGCACAACACGCTGTTCGCGAAGGTCATCGATCTGCTGGACCAGCACGACGCACTGGACATCAAGGTCTTCGGCGGCGGCATCATCCCGGAGGCGGACATCGCGCCCCTGAAGGCGAAGGGCGTGGCGGAGATCTTCACGCCCGGTGCGACGACGACATCGATCGTCGACTGGGTGAACGCGAATGTCCGGCAGCCCGCGGGTGCGTAGCGCGTAGTGGGTGGTGCGTAGTGGGTGGTGCGTAGTGGGTGGTGCGCAGTGGGCGGTGCGCAGTGGGCGGTGCGTGGTGCGGTGGCCGGGTCGCGTCCACCGCCCCTCGGTCGCCGCACGGGCTGTCACTTCCCATCGAGTCCTCAGCCCCCGGTCGTCAGTTCCGACAGCATCGCGGCGCGCAGCCGCAGCGTGGAGACCAGGCGCTGGAACGCCTCCGACCAGTAGCCGCCCGCTCCCGGTGACGCGCCCTCCGGTTCGTCCGGGGTGGCGGTGAGGATCTCCAGCCGGGACGCCTCCGCCGGGTTCAGGCAGCGCTCCGCCAGACCCATCACACCGCTGAAGCTCCACGGGTAACTCCCGCCGTCCCGCGCGATGTCGAGCGCGTCGACCACCGCGCGGCCCAGCGGTTCGGACCACGGCACCGCGCAGACCCCGAGGAGCTGGAACGCCTCCGAGAGGCCGTGCGCCGCTATGAACTCGGCCACCCAGCCGGCCCGTTCGGCCGCGGGCAGGGTGGCGAGCAGCTTCGCCCGCTCCGCGAGGGACGACGCCCCGGGCCCGGTGGCCGGGGACGCGGCCGGCGGGCCCAGCAGGGCGCGGGCCCAACGGGGGTCCCGCTGGCGGACGGCGGCGCGGCACCACGCCGCGTGCAGTTCGTCGGTCCAGCCGTCGAGGACCGGCAGCGTCACGATCTCGTCGGGCGTACGGTCCCCGAGCCGCCCCGGCCAGACCGACAGCGGCGTCGCCTCCACCAACTGGCCCAGCCACCAGGACCGTTCGCCCCGTCCGCTGGGTGGTGTCGGGCTCACCCCGTCGCGCTGCATGTCCGCGTCGCACTCGTGCGGCGCCTCGACGACGACGGGCGGGCCCGTGGGGCCGCCGGTGCGGTCCAGGCTCACACAGGTGGCCGCCCGCGCCGCCATCCGCCCGGCCAGCGCGGAGTTCGGCAGCGCGGACAGCAACTCCGCCGCGGTCGCGCGGACATTGCGGCTGCGGTCGGAGAGCGCCTCCTCCAGGAAGGGCTCGTCGAGGTCGGACAGCCCGGCGCGCAGCGAGTCGAGGAACATCAGCCGGTCCTCGGCGCGCTCGGTGGGCCATGTCGTGGCCAGCAGCGCCCGCGCCGCGTTCGCGTCCTGCGCGCGGACGGCCGCCAGCAGGGCGACGCGCTCGGCGAACAGCCCCTGCTCCCACAACCGCGCCACGGCCCCGGTGTCCCCGGCGCCCGGCAGGACGGCGCCGCCGGACGCGCCACGCAGCGCGAACTTCCAGTCCGGGTTGAAGCGCGCGAGCCAGAGCCCGCGCGGTCCGGCGAACGCGAGGGCGTGCGGCCGCAGGTCGTTGCGCCCGCGCGCGGCGTCGAGCAGCGCCGGCAGCGCGGCGGCGGGGGCCCGGTAGCCCTGGTCGTTCGCGGTCGTGAGCCACTGCGGGAGCAGTTCGGTCAGATCAGGTGCCGTGCCGCGTCTGCCGCCCGTACCGGCGGGGGCCGAGCGGTCGGCGAGCAGTTGGGCGAGGCGCCTGCGCGCGGGCTCCGGCAGTTCGCGGCGGTCGTCGTGCGGCGCGGGCTCGGGCCGGGCGGCGGCGCGCGCGGGCAGCAGACCCGCCCGTCGCCGGAGTGTGTGGAGCGCGGCGGCGTCGAGCAGCGCGCCGGGCGCGTCCTGGCCGGAAGCCATGACGTCCGCCGGCGGGGTGCGCCGGTCGGTACCGAGCAGGGCCGACGTGACGAGTTCTTCCCAGAGGGTGGTGCGGGTCATCGGATGCCTCCGTTCGTACAGATAAAGGGACAGCCGCTCCGGCGGGCGCCTCAGGCCTGTCCGGCGATCGGGGACGGCCCCGGGTCGCCGGGGGCCGGTCATGTCAGCCGGACCGTCTCCGGGGAGTCCGCCGACCACGCGGCGAGCGGAGTGAATCCGCGATGACCGCATTCGCCGAAGACCGTGACCGGGCCGCCGCCCGACAGCGCCACGAGCTTCCACAGGCCCGGCCGCCCGAGCGAGGCGGGGGCGATCGGCAGGGCCGACTCCCCGTCCGCGTCCGCCAGTTGCCACCCGTCCTCCTCCGGGACCGGCACGACACCGGTCAGCGTCACCGGCCACGACTCCAGCCACGGGTCCTCCCGCAGCGCCGAGCCGTACGCCTCCACCGCCGCCGTGGTCGTCCCGCCCGGCGGAGGCGCCCCGCCCCCCGCGGGAACGCCCACCTCCTCGCCCAGATCGGCCCGCAGCTGCCCCGCCCCCGCGTGCGGCGTCAGCTCCGCCTCGATCACCAACCCCACCGGCAGCGCCGGTTGCGCCGAGCGGCCCGCCGCGCCGAACCCGAGCACCAGTGCCGTACGCCCCGACTCCCGCCCGTACAGCCAGATCCGGCGCGTGGTGATCTTGCCGTCCGACGTGTCGTACTGCGCGAGGACCAGCCAGTGGTCCTTGACGGGCGGGCCGTCGGCGGGGGAGGGGAGCCCGACCCGCGTACGGACCGTCGTCGCCAGCGGCGCGGGCAGCCGGTCGATCCCCAGCCAGCCCAGATCGAGCAGATGCAGCAGCGCCGACTCTTCGAGCAGCCGCACCGGCCAGCCCGCCCCCGAGCCCGGAATCGAACCCAACTCCCGCACCCGCGCCGCCAGTCCCGGAGCCTGCGCGTCCACCATGCGGGCCGCCGTCTCCTCCCACAGCCCGTATCCCGACCGCTCCGCCGCCGCCAGGCCCCCGCGCAGCAGATCCGCCAGCCGCTGTTCGAGCTCCAGCGCCCCGCCCGTGATCCGGGCCGCCCTGCGCTCCGCACGGCGCCTCGCCGCCTCCGGGTCCAACTGCCCGGCCGCCCCGCCGGCCGCGTCCTTCGCCTTCCGCGCCTGCTCCTCGCTCCGCTCGCGGCGGCCCCCCAGCCACTCCTGTGCCCAGTCCGGCGCCTGACCTTCCCCCACGTCCACGACCGTCCTGACGGCCGATTCCCCCTCGGCCGCCCAGAGCATGAGCAGCCCGAGCGCGTGCTTGCACGGGAACTTCCGGCTCGGGCAACTGCACTTGTACGCGGGGCCCTTCGTATCTATCACCGTCTGATACGGCTTCTTCCCGCTCCCTTTGCACAGACCCCATACGGCCCCCTCGCCGCTGCTGCCCGCCTCCGACCACGGCCCGGCCGCGCTCAGCCTGGCCCCCGCCCTGCGTGACGCGTCGTCAGGCGCCAGCGCCAGCACCTGTTCCGTCGTCCAGCGCACCCCCGCTTCATCCATGCCCACGACGTTAGGCCGCCCCACTGACAATCGGCCCCGACCTGCGGAAACGGTCGATTGTCAGTGGCATGGTGCACCGTGGATCCCACACCCGGTCGAATGATCTGGAGGGGGATCCATGACCATGCCCGAAACGAGTGCGACGACCGCCGCGACGGTCGGCGAGGCCATCGGCGCCGAGGTCCTGCGACCGCACGCCGAGGACGCCTTCGCCGGCGAACTGGCGGCGCTGGCCGCCGCCGACGACCGGCCCCGGCCGGCCCGGTGGCGGCTCTCGCCGTGGGCGGTCGCGACGTATCTCCTCGGCGGGACGCTCCCCGACGGCACGGTCGTCACACCGAAGTACGTGGGCCCGCGCAGGATCATCGAGGTCGCCGTCACCACACTCGCCACCGACCGGGCGCTGCTTCTCCTCGGCGTTCCCGGCACCGCGAAGACCTGGGTGTCCGAGCATCTGGCCGCGGCCGTCAGCGGAGACTCGACACTGCTGGTGCAGGGGACGGCGGGCACGCCCGAGGAGGCCATCCGATACGGGTGGAACTACGCGCAGTTGCTCGCCCACGGCCCGAGCCGGGACGCGCTCGTGTCCAGTCCCGTCATGCGGGCCATGGCGGAGGGCATGACCGCCCGGATCGAGGAGCTGACGCGCATCCCCGCCGACGTGCAGGACTCGCTCATCACGATCCTGTCCGAGAAGACGCTGCCGGTCCCGGAGCTGGGGCAGGAGATCCAGGCGGTGCGCGGGTTCAACGTGATCGCCACGGCCAACGACCGCGACCGCGGGATCAACGACCTGTCGAGCGCCCTGCGCCGCCGCTTCAACACCGTCGTCCTGCCACTGCCCGCCACCGCCGAGGCGGAGGTCGACATCGTCTCGCGGCGCGTCGACCAGATCGGGCGCTCGCTCGACCTGCCGGGCGGTCTCGAAGGCATCGCCGAGATCCGCCGGGTCGTCACGGTCTTCCGTGAACTGCGCGACGGCGTCACGGCCGACGGGCGTACGAAGATCAAGTCCCCCTCGGGGACGCTCTCCACGGCGGAGGCGATCTCCGTCGTCACCAACGGCCTCGCGCTCGCCGCGCACTTCGGCGACGGCGTCCTGCGCCCCGGCGACGTCGCGTCCGGCATCCTCGGCGCCGTCGTCCGCGACCCGGCGGCGGACCGGGTGATCTGGCAGGAGTACGTGGAAACGGTCGTGCGCGAGCGCGACGGCTGGAAGGACTTCTACCGCGCCTGCCGAGAGGTCGGCGCGTGACGACGCCGGTGCGGGACACGGACACGCCGGCCGCGGCGTCCCCGGTGCCCGGCGCGGGCCCGGCGCGGCCGACCGGGAGCGGTCCGCTGCTGCTCGGCGTCCGGCACCACGGGCCCGGTTCGGCCCGCGCCGTACAGGCGGCGCTCGACACCGCAGAGCCGTCGGCCGTCCTGATCGAGGGCCCGCCCGAGGGCGACGCGCTGGTGTCACTGGCGGGCGACGCGCAGATGCGCCCGCCGGTCGCGCTGCTCGCCCACGCCGTGGACGATCCGGGGCGCGCGGCGTTCTGGCCCCTGGCCGAGTTCTCCCCGGAGTGGGTCGCGATCCGCTGGGCGCTCGCCCGCGACGTCCCCGTCCGCTTCATCGACCTCCCCGCGACGCACTCCCTGGCCTTCACCGAAGGGGACGGGACGCCGCAGGGCGAGACCGGTCCCGGCCCGGAGGCCGCTCCCGACCCCGACGCCTCCGCGCGGGCGCTGCGCATCGATCCGCTCGCCGTCCTCGCCGAAGCCGCCGGTTACGACGACGCCGAGCGGTGGTGGGAGGACGTCGTGGAACACCGCGGGGCCACCACCGACCCGTTCGCGCCGTTCGCCGCCGTCGGCGAGGCGATGACGGCCCTGCGCGAGGAGTACGGCGACGGCGGGCACCGCCGCGACCTGGTCCGCGAGGCGTACATGCGGATCCAACTCCGCGCCGCGCGGAAGGAGTTCGGTGACGACCGGGTCGCCGTCGTCTGCGGGGCGTGGCACGTGCCCGCACTCGGCGCGAAGACCACGGCCACCGCCGACCGCGCCCTCCTCAAGGGACTGCCCAAGGTCAAGTCCGAGATGACCTGGGTGCCGTGGACCCACCACCGGCTGGCCAGACACAGCGGATACGGCGCGGGCATCGACTCCCCCGGCTGGTACGGCCACCTCTTCGGCGCGCCCGACCGCCCCGTGGAGCGCTGGATGACCAAGGTCGCCGGTCTGCTGCGCGAGGAGGACCGGCCCGTCTCCTCCGCCCATGTCATCGAGGCCGTACGGCTCGCCGAGACCCTGGCCACCATGCGCGGCCGGCCCCTCGCCGGACTGACCGAGACCACCGACGCCGTCCGTGCCGTCATGTGCGACGGCTCCGACGTACCGCTCGGACTCATCAGGGACCGGCTCGTCGTCGGGGACGTCCTCGGCGAGGTCCCCGACTCCGCCCCGGCCGTGCCGTTGCAGCGCGACCTGACCCGGCTCCAGCGCTCGCTGCGGCTGAAGCCGCAGGCGCTGGAGCGCGAGCTGGACCTCGACCTCCGCAAGGAGACCGACGCGGGCCGGAGCAGGATGCTGCACCGGCTGCGGCTGCTCGGCATCGGCTGGGGCGAGCCGGCCGCCGGGCGTGGCAGCACGGGCACCTTCCGCGAGAGCTGGCGGCTGCGCTGGGAGCCCGAGTTGTACGTACGGGTCGCCGAGGCCGGGGTCTGGGGCACCACAGTCCTCTCGGCGGCCACCGCCAAGGCCGAGTCCCGGGCGGTGTCGGCGACCGCGCTCGCCGACGTCACGGCCCTGGCCGAGCAGTGCCTCCTGGCCGAGCTGACCGACGCCCTGCCCGTGGTGATGAAGGCCCTCGCCGACCGCGCCGCGCTGGACGCCGACGTCGCCCATCTCGCCCACGCCCTGCCCGCACTCGCCCGCTCGCTGCGCTACGGAGACGTACGGTCCACCGACACGGCGGCGCTCGGCGAGGTCGCCGCCGGGCTCGCCGAGCGGATCTGCGTCGGACTGCCGCCCGCCTGCGCCGGGCTCGACGCGGACGGCGCGGCCGAGATGAGAGGGCACCTCGACAGCGTCCACACCGCGATCGGCCTGCTGCCCGACGTCCCCGGCCGCCCCGCCGGGGACCTCTCCGGCCGCTGGGGCGCCGTACTGCGCAAACTGGCCGGGCGGGACACCGTCCCCGGGGTCGTCCGGGGCAGATCCGCCCGGCTGCTCCTGGACGACGGACGCCTCCCCGAGGACGAGGCCGCGCGCCTCATGGGCCTCGCCCTGTCACCCGCCTCGCCGCCGGCCGACGCGGCGGCCTGGATCGAGGGGTTCGTCGGAGGCGCGTCCGGCGGCGGGATGCTCCTGGTCCACGACGAACGGCTGCTCGGCCTCGTGGACACCTGGCTGACCGGGGTGCCGGACGGCTCCTTCACCGACGTGCTGCCCCTGCTGCGCCGTACGTTCTCCGCGTACGAGCCGGGAGTGCGCCGCACGCTCGGCGAGCTGGTCCGGCGCGGACCGGCGGGAGGCGGCGCGCGGCCCGGCCGTTCCGAGGCGGGAATCCCCGGTTTCGGGGCCGGCATCGACGAGACCCGCGCGGACGGGGTCCTTTCGGTCGTGCGTCTCCTTCTCGGCGGACCGGCGACCCGGGAGCTTCCGCCGCCCAGCCCTGAGCACGACGACGACAACGACCTCGCGGGGGCGGCCCGATGACGAATACCGGCACGACGACCGGCACGAACGGCGGCACCGACACGAGCGGCACGGCGGACGACGCGGCCGACGAGCGGCTGCGGCGCTGGCGGCTGGTGCTCGGCGGAGCCTCGGCCGACGGCACCGGACGCCCGCTCACCGGCCAGGACGCCGCGATGGACGGCGCGTTGACCGCTCTGTACGGAGGCGGGGACACCGGCACGGCCAGGAAGAGCACCGGCAACCGCTCCGCCGGGCTCGGCGCTTCCGCCCCTTCCGTCGCACGCTGGCTCGGCGACATCCGCACGTACTTCCCCAGTTCCGTCGTCCAGGTCATGCAGCGCGACGCGATCCAGCGGCTCAATCTCTCCGCGCTCCTGCTCGAACCGGAGATGCTGGAGGCCGTCGAGGCGGACGTCCATCTCGTCGGCACGCTCCTCTCACTCAACAAGGCCATGCCCGAGACGACCAAGGAGACGGCGCGCGCCGTCGTACGGAAGGTCGTCGCCGACATCGAGAAGCGGCTCGCCACCCGCACCCGTGCCACGCTCACCGGCGCCCTCGACCGCTCCGCGCGGATCAACAGGCCGCGCCACCGGGACATCGACTGGGACCGCACGATCCGCGCGAACCTCAAGAACTACCTGCCGGAGTACGGCACGGTCGTCCCCGAACGCCTCATCGGATACGGCCGTGCCTCACAGTCCGTGAAGAAGGAAGTCGTCCTCTGCATCGACCAGTCGGGCTCGATGGCGGCGTCCGTCGTCTACGCCTCCGTCTTCGGCGCCGTCCTCGCCTCGATGCGCTCGATCGCCACCCGCCTCGTCGTCTTCGACACCGCGGTCGTCGATCTCACCGATCAGCTGGACGACCCCGTCGACGTGCTGTTCGGCACCCAGCTCGGCGGCGGCACGGACATCAACCGCGCGCTCGCCTACTGCCAGTCGCGGATCACCCGGCCCGCCGACACCGTCGTCGTCCTGATCAGCGACCTGTACGAGGGCGGAATCCGCGACGAGATGCTGAAGCGGGTGGCCGCGATGAAGGCGTCGGGCACCCAGTTCGTGGCGCTGCTCGCGCTGTCCGACGAGGGTGCGCCCGCCTACGACCGCGACCACGCGGCGGCCCTCGCCGCACTCGGCGCCCCGGCCTTCGCCTGTACCCCCGACCTGTTCCCGGAGGTGATGGCGGCGGCGATCGAGAAGCGCCCCCTACCGATACCGGACACCACCACCCCCTAGCCACCCCAGGCATCCACGTGTCTGTGACAGGTATCACCGCTCAGGGGTGATCTGTGATTTAGGGGTCCACGGCCCACGGGGATAACCTGCGAGACGGACATGCCGCGCTCCGGGCCTCCGTTTGCGCCTTCCTTGTGACAAGTGCAGTCACGTTGCCCATCGCGGCACGCCCACGCAGATTACGAACCGCGATCACTGCGAATCTTAGAAGACAGACAAGGGACGGACGCGCGTGGACCTGTTCGAGTACCAGGCGAGGGACCTCTTCGCCAAGCACGGTGTACCGGTGCTGGCCGGTGAAGTCATCGAAACGCCTGAGGCGGCGCGCGAGGTGACCGAGCGTCTCGGCGGCAAAGCCGTCGTCAAGGCGCAGGTCAAGGTCGGCGGCCGCGGCAAGGCCGGCGGCGTGAAGCTGGCCTCCGACCCGGCCGACGCGGTCGCCAAGGCCGACGCCATTCTGGGCATGGACATCAAGGGCCACACGGTCCACAAGGTGATGCTGGCCCAGACGGCGGACATCGCGGAGGAGTATTACGTCTCCTTCCTCCTCGACCGCACCAACCGCACCTTCCTGGCCATGGCCTCCGTCGAGGGCGGCGTGGAGATCGAGGTCGTCGCCGAGGAGAACCCCGACGCGCTCGCCAAGATCCCGGTCGACGCCAACGAGGGCTGCACCCCGGAGAAGGCCGCCGAGATCGTCGCCGCCGCGAAGTTCCCGGCCGAGATCGCCGGTCAGGTCGCCGACGTCCTCCAGCAGTTGTGGACCGTCTTCATCAAGGAAGACGCCCTGCTCGTCGAGGTCAACCCGCTGATCAAGTCCGGTGACGGCAAGATCATCGCGCTGGACGGCAAGGTCTCGCTCGACGAGAACGCCGACTTCCGCCAGCCCGACCACGAGGCCCTTGAGGACAAGGCCGCGGCCAACCCCCTCGAAGCCGCCGCCAAGGCCAAGAACCTCAACTACGTCAAGCTCGACGGCGAGGTCGGCATCATCGGCAACGGCGCGGGGCTCGTCATGAGCACCCTCGACGTCGTCGCGTACGCGGGCGAGGCCCACGGCGGCGTGAAGCCCGCCAACTTCCTCGACATCGGCGGCGGCGCTTCGGCCGAGGTCATGGCGAACGGCCTGGAGATCATCCTCGGCGACCCGGACGTCAAGTCCGTCTTCGTCAACGTCTTCGGCGGCATCACCGCGTGCGACGAGGTCGCCAACGGCATCGTGCAGGCCCTTGAGCTGCTCAAGTCCAAGGGCGAGACCGTCAGCAAGCCCCTGGTCGTTCGCCTCGACGGCAACAACGCGGAGCTGGGTCGCAAGATCCTGTCGGACGCCAACCACCCGCTCGTACAGCGCGTGGACACCATGGACGGCGCGGCCGACAAGGCCGCCGAGCTCGCGGCTGCGAAGTAAAGGTAAAGGTCACCAACACCATGGCTATTTTCCTGACCAAGGAAAGCAAGGTCATCGTCCAGGGGATGACCGGTGCCACCGGCATGAAGCACACCAAGCTCATGCTCGCTGACGGCACCAACATCGTCGGCGGGGTCAACCCGCGCAAGGCCGGCACGTCCGTCGACTTCGACGGCACCGACGTCCCGGTCTTCGGCTCCGTCAAGGAGGCCATCGAGAAGACCGGCGCCGACGTGTCCGTCCTCTTCGTGCCGCCGGCCCACGCCAAGGCCGCGGTCGTCGAGGCCATCGACGCCGAGATCGCTCTCGCCGTCGTGATCACCGAGGGCATCGCGGTGCACGACTCCGCCGCCTTCTGGGCGTACGCGTCGAGCAAGGGCAACAAGACCCGGATCATCGGCCCCAACTGCCCCGGTCTCATCACGCCCGGCCAGTCCAACGCCGGCATCATCCCGGGCGACATCACCAAGCCCGGCCGGATCGGTCTCGTGTCCAAGTCCGGCACGCTGACCTACCAGATGATGTACGAGCTGCGTGACATCGGCTTCTCGTCCGCCATCGGCATCGGCGGCGACCCGGTCATCGGTACGACGCACATCGACGCCCTCAAGGCGTTCGAGGCCGACCCCGACACCGACCTCATCGTGATGATCGGCGAGATCGGCGGCGACGCCGAGGAGCGCGCGGCCGACTTCATCGCCAAGCACGTGACCAAGCCGGTCGTCGGCTACGTGGCGGGCTTCACGGCGCCCGAGGGCAAGACGATGGGCCACGCCGGCGCCATCGTCTCCGGCTCGTCGGGCACCGCGGCGGCCAAGAAGGAGGCCCTTGAGGCCGCGGGCGTCAAGGTCGGCAAGACGCCGACCGAGACGGCCGGTCTCGCTCGGGCGATCCTCGCGGGCTGACGCGGGCGGACTCTTGGCGGTACGGTCGTATCGAGTACGGCGGTTGTACTGCCGCACAACGCGCGTGGGCCCGCACCTTTCAGGTGGTGCGGGCCCACGCGCGTGCGCGGACACGCCCTCCGCGCGTCAGGGGATCCGGGGCACCAGCCGCCCCGGCCCGTTCACCGGCACGGCCCGGAGCGCGTCCCGCAGCTTCAGGTCCTGCTTGTCGAGCTTCTGCGGTCCCTTCGGGGCCGGGACACCGCCGACCCGCTGGCCGGGCGCGGGCGTCGGTTCGTACCGCGTCGGCGCCGTGACGACCGTGAAGGCCGTCGCCCCGATGATCAGCACGGTGACGGCGATCGCGACCCGCGTCCAGAACTTGGCGCGGCGTTCGCTCGCCAGCCGCACGGCGGACGCGGTCGCGACGGCCGGCGCGGACACCGTCCTCGCCAGCTCGCGCATCCGCTCGAACAGGACCGCCTCGTCCCCCAGGTCGGGCAGTTGCCCGACGACGGCCTCACGCGCGTGCAGCAGCCGGTTCGTGGCGGCCGTCGTGGTCGCCTCCGTCTCGGCGGCGGTCTCGGGCAGGCCGACCCCCAGACCGTCGTGGAGCAGCAGCGTGCGCCGGTACATCGGCGGCAGATCCAGCAGCGTGCGGCGCAGCGCGCGTCCGTCGCGTTCGCCGGTGAACGGGTCCGGGTGGCGACAGGCGCGCCGGAACCGGTGCCAGGGCGCTGTCGCGTGGTCGTACGCCGCCCCCCGCACCCAGCCCGCCGGGTCGGCGTCGACGGCGACCTCGGGCCAGCGGTGCCAGGCCAGTTGGAAGGCGCGCTCGACGGACTCCTGGGCGAGCGTGCGACGCCCGGTGAGCAGATACGTCTGGCGTACGAGCGCGGGGGCGGCGTACGCGTACAACTCGTCGAAGGCCTGAGCGGGTGTCAGCCTGGCGGCCTCGGCGGCGGCGGCCCCGGCCCCGGCCCCGGCCCCGGCCCCGGCCATGGCCTCGGCCTCGGCCTTCTCCTTGCGGCGCTGGGCGCTCTGCCGGGAGCGGCTGTCCTCCTCGACCGTGCGGACGGGGCGGCGGTTGAGGGGCTTCTTGCGCGAGGGCGTGGGCCGGGACGGGGACGAGGGCTCGCCGGGGAGGGCGTCCTTGAGGGAGGTGCTGTCGGTGCGGGGTTCCGGCGCGGGTGGTGGAGCGGATGCGGATGCGGGTGCCTCCGCCGGAGCCGTGGCCGCCTTCCGCGCCGGGGAGTTCCACGAGTCCTTCGGCCGGCGCCCGCCCTTCGCGCGCTTCTTCTCCTCGATTTCCGCCGCGTACGCGGCGAGCAGCCGCGCGTACGTCTCGCGCTTGCGCCCCAGTGGTGTCGTGCGCCCCGTCTCCCAGGATCTGACGGTCCTTCGGGTGACCCCCACCGCCGTCGCGACCTGTTTCTCGGTCATGTCCATGGCCTCGCGCAGTCTGCGGCGCTCTTTCGGGGAAGGAAGCGTAGGCACCGACGAGGAAGGAGTGGTGCTCTGCTTCATGAAGAACTCCCCGCAGCACTGTACTGGCCGAAAAAGTACATAAACATATATTGAGCGACACAACGGCTATCCGCCTGTTACGCGGTTTAAGCGCGTGTCGTTGGCAGCATGGCGACGTGACCCAAGTGAGCGAGAGCGGCACCACGTTGTCCTCGGCCTCGGCCTCGGCCACCGAGCGGGGCCGGGCCGCCGCGCTGACCGCCGCGTTCCTCCGGGGAGCCTTCGCGGCGGTCCTCGGCCTCGGCTCCCTCGCCGCGCTTGTCATCGCCGCGTGGATCAGCTCCCCCTACCCCGACAGCGGCGCCGGCGGAGCCCTTCGCATCGCGGCGGCGCTGTGGCTGCTGGCGCACGGCGCGGAGCTCGTGCGGCCCGACACCCTCTCCGGGGTGCCCGCGCCCGTCGGAGTCGTACCCCTGCTGGTCATGGCGCTGCCGGTATGGCTGGTCTACCGGTCGGCGCGCGACGCGCTGGAGCCGGACGAGGGCCGGCCCCAGCTCACGGCGCTCGGCGGGCTGTGCACGGTCGCCGGCGGATATCTGCTGGTCGGCGGGGCCGTCGTGCTCTACGCGCGAGGCGGAGTCCTCTCCACGCACACGTTCGGTACGGCGCTCGAACTGCCCCTCGTGCCGCTGCTCTCGGCCGCCGCCGGGGTATGGGTGGCGAGCGGCCGGCCGCTGAGTCCGCTGCTCGACCGGCTGTCCCGCCCCGGCCGGGCGGACACGGCGCCGGCGCCGGCGGCCGTGGCGGCGGGGAGGCGCCGCCGGGCCGTCGTCGCGATGCGGTCGGCGACCGCCGGGACGGCGGCGCTGCTGGGCGGCGGGGTCTTCCTCGTCCTCTGTTCGCTGCTGTGGCACGCGGACGCCGCACAGGAAACCTTCCTGCAACTGGCGGCCGCCTGGTCCGGACGGGTCGCCGTGCTGCTGCTGTCCGTCGCCCTCCTCCCGAACGCGGCGGTCTGGGGCGCGTCGTACGCCCTCGGTCCCGGCTTCGCGCTCGGCACGTCGGCGACGGTCACCCCGCTCGCCGTCACGGGCAGCCCCGCACTGCCGCCCTTCCCGCTGCTGGCGGCCGTGCCCGCCGAGGGGCCCGGCATGGTCGTGACATGGGCGACGGGAGTCGTGCCCGTGGTGGCCGGGCTGGTGATCGCCTGGTACACGGTGCGGGTCGCCGCCCCGCCCTACGTCGAGCGGGACGAGGCATGGGGCGCGGGCGACACCGCGCTAGCGGCGGCGCTCGCGGGCGCCGGATGCGCGGTGCTGACGGCGGCTCTGGCCGCGGTGGCGGGCGGGCCGATGGGGACGGGGCGGCTGGCCGAGTTCGGGCCGGTGTGGTGGCTGACCGGGGCCGCCGCGCTGGTCTGGACGGTGACCATCGCCGTACCGGCGGCGCTGACGGTACGGGCCTGGCGGCTGCGGAAGCGGCGCGGGACGGATGTGGTGGACGCGCCGGACGGGCCGGAACCGGCGGCAGAGGTGCGAGAGGCGGGCGCGGCGATTCGCAGCGCGGTCTCGATGGATGCCCCGCCGGACGCTCCGGTGGATGGGACCGCGACGAAGACCGCCCGGTGGAGAGGGGCGCCGTGGCGGCGGGGAGCGGGAACGGCGGACGGGGCCGCGGACGAGGGGGCGATGGAGCGGGAGGAGGGGGACGGTGCGGCCGGGGTCGGGGCGGACGGCGCCGCCCCGACGCAGGAGCCGTACGACTTCCTTCAGCGGGAGGCGTTCCTCGACCGGGACTCGGGGGAGACGGGGCGGGCGGCGGCCGAGCAGCCGCCCGGCGGTCCGCCGACCGGCATCTCGCCCGACCGGGACGCGGAGCCGCCCCCGGGGCCGTCGTCCGAGTCCCAGCCCGGGTCCACGCGCGAATCCGAGCCCGGGTCCGCGCCCGAGCCGGAGGCGAAAAAGGCCGACTGACCGGCGCCGACACCACTCGAACGAGCGGTGGCCCCGCCCCCTCCCGGAATCAGGAGGGGGCGGGGCCACCGTCGTGTCAGCCGTGTGCTCCCCGGCTACTTCTGGACGCCGAAGATCGAGACCAGCGAGTCGGGAAGCTTGTCGTTGCAGGCCAGTTGGCCCGTCTTCGTCAGCGCGTCGTTCACGCACGTGTAGTAGTCGCGGTAGACGAGCTGCACGGTGAACGTCGCCGCCACGATCAGCAGGGCGATCGCCGCCGTCACGATCCCGCTCACCGCCGCGGTCGTCTGCGGCTTGTGCGCCGTCGTGCCCTGGGCCGGGGCGTTCGGAGGGGTGCCCGGTGCCGGCGGGGCGTCCGTGGTGGCCGGTGCGGAAGACGTCGTACCCGAGCCCGAACCGGAGGCCGTACGCACGTCCGTACCGCCCGCAGCCGGGCCGTCGACCTGCGTACGGGACAGCGGCGCCTCGGCGCGCAGCGAACTGATGCCCCAGTAGAGCGCGAGCGCGCCGAGGAGCAGCGCGATCTCCGGGAAGTCGAAGAGGGCGAAGAAGAACGCCCACATGCCGGAGAGCAGCGCGTACCGGGCGCGGCGCTGGAACGGGTCGGTCGGGTCCCAGCGCAGACCGCCCCTGCCCTTGCCGGGCTGGCCCTCCGGGCCGTCCTGGCGGCCGTTCGGTCCGTTCTGTCCGTCGCCCGGTCCGTTCTGGCTGCCGGGCCTGCCGCCGAAACCGCCCGACGAGCGGCCCGGCTGACGGCTGCTCCACTGGCTGCCCCAGCCCGAACGGTCACCGCCCGACGACTGGTCGTCCGGCGCCCCGCCCTCGTTCTGGGGGTGGCGCGGCTGCCACGGCTGGTCGGGCCTGTCCTCGGGCGGCGGCGCGAACGGATTGTCGTCGGAGGACCCCGAGGACCCCGAGGACCCGGACGGTCCGGACGGTCCGGACGGCCCCGAACCCCCCGAACTCCCGGAGGATCCTCCCGGCTCCGGAGTTCCGTCCGACCCCGAAGGGCCCTCCGGCCCGGTCGAACCCGCGGACGAGGACTGGCGTTCGCGCAGCAGGAGCACCGGCCCGGTGGGCTGCGGGACATGGAGTGCCGTGCGGTGTCGTCGGTCCGGCATCTGGTGAACGTCTTCCCCTCAGACCCTTGGCGCAAGGGGTCTTGTGTCGTGATGGACCGTCCCGGAGACAGGTCCGTGTCCCCTGACGCTACCTCCCGGCCGCGCCCCCGTCCCCCGGGGGCCGTTCGGTGTGCCGGTATCGTTGCTGACGGTCGGCTCCTTCGTAGAGTTCCCCGATACGGCAGACACGATCCGTTCGTACGACCACACAAAGCCGCACGACCCGCACGACCCGCGAGGCTGTGCTCGCTTCCAGAAAGGCGTTCCGCCGTGGCCTCCCCGCCGTCCCCGCCCGCCCCCGACACCCCGGCCGACCCGAAGGAACCGGGCTCCCCGGTCGAATTCGGCTCCCCGGCCCGGCTCGTGGTCCTCGTCTCCGGCTCCGGTACGAACCTCCAGGCCCTGCTCGACGCCATCGCCGACGATCCGGTGGCGTACGGCGCCCGCATCGTCGCCGTCGGCGCCGACCGGGGATCCATCGCCGGTCTGGAACGCGCCGAGCGCGCGGGGGTGCCGACCTTCGTCTGCCGCATCAAGGACCACGCGACGCGCGACGAGTGGGATGCCGCGCTCACCGGGGCCACCGCCGCGTACGAGCCCGATCTCGTCGTCTCGGCCGGCTTCATGAAGATCGTCGGGAAGCGGTTCCTCGCCCGCTTCGGCGGACGCCTCATCAACACCCACCCCGCCCTGCTGCCCAGTTTTCCCGGTGCCCACGGGGTGCGTGACGCGCTCGCGTACGGGGCGAAGGTCACCGGTTGCACCGTCCACTTCGTCGACGACGGCGTCGACACCGGCCCGGTCATCGCCCAAGGCGTGGTCGAGGTGCGGGACGAGGACCACGCGGACGGTGGCGTCGCTCTCCATGAGCGCATCAAGGACGTCGAGCGACGGCTGCTCGTCGATGTCGTGGGGCGCATCGCCCGGCACGGCTACCGCATTGAGGGACGAAAGGTAACAATCCAGTGAGCGTCGAAGAGACCGCCGGACAGGCCGTCGAAGGTACGAAGCGGCCCATCCGCCGCGCGCTGGTCAGCGTCTACGACAAGACAGGTCTGGAACAGCTCGCCCGTGGACTGCACGCGGCCGGCGTCACGCTCGTCTCGACCGGGTCCACCGCCGGGCGGATCGCCGCCGCCGGTGTGCCCGTCACCAAGGTCGAGGAGCTGACCGGCTTCCCGGAGACCCTCGACGGCCGCGTCAAGACGCTCCACCCGCGCGTCCACGCCGGCATCCTCGCCGACCAGCGCCTCGCCGCGCACCGCGAGCAGCTCGCCGAACTCGGCATCGAGCCCTTCGAGCTGGTCGTCTCGAACCTCTATCCCTTCCGCGAGACAGTCGAGTCCGGGGCGACCCCGGACGAGTGCGTCGAGCAGATCGACATCGGCGGACCGTCCATGGTCCGCGCGGCGGCCAAGAACCACCCGTCGGTCGCCATCGTCACCAGCCCCGCGCGGTACGGGGACGTCCTCGCCGCCGTACAGGACGGCGGGTTCGACCTCACGACCCGCAAGCGGCTCGCCGCCGAGGCGTTCCAGCACACCGCCGCGTACGACGTGGCGGTGGCCTCCTGGTTCGCCGCCGACTACGCCGCCGCCGACAACTCGGGCCTCCCGGACTTCCTCGGCGCGACCTACGAGCGCAAGAACGTCCTGCGCTACGGCGAGAACCCGCACCAGCCCGCCGCGCTCTACACCGGCGGCTCCGGCGGGGGCCTCGCCGACGCCGAGCAGCTGCACGGCAAGGAGATGAGCTACAACAACTACACGGACACCGACGCCGCGCGCCGTGCCGCGTACGACCACGCCGAGCCGTGCGTCGCGATCATCAAGCACGCCAACCCGTGCGGCATCGCCATCGCCGACGACATCGCCGAGGCGCACCGCAAGGCCCATGCCTGCGACCCGCTGTCCGCGTTCGGCGGTGTGATCGCGGTCAACCGGCCGGTCTCCGTCGAGATGGCCGAGCAGGTCGCCGAGATCTTCACCGAGGTCATCGTCGCGCCCGGCTACGAGGACGGCGCCGTCGAGGTGCTGGCCCGCAAGAAGAACATCCGCGTGCTGCGCTGCGAGGGTGGTCCTTCTGCCGCCGTCGAGGTGAAGCCCGTCGACGGCGGCGCGCTGCTCCAGGTCGCCGACCGGCTCCAGGCGGACGGCGACGACCCCTCGACGTGGACTCTCGCGACCGGTGACGCCCTGTCGGAGGCCGAGCTGCGCGAACTGGCCTTCGCGTGGAAGGCGTCGCGCGCGGTCAAGTCCAACGCGATCCTGCTCGCCAAGGACGGTGCGAGCGTCGGCGTCGGCATGGGCCAGGTCAACCGCGTGGACTCGGCGAAGCTCGCCGTGGAGCGCGCGGGCGAGGAGCGGGCCCGTGGGTCGTACGCGGCCTCGGACGCGTTCTTCCCGTTCCCGGACGGTCTGGAGATCCTGCTGGAGGCGGGGGTCAAGGCCGTGGTGCAGCCGGGTGGTTCGGTCCGTGACGAGCTGGTGGTCGAGGCGGCGAAGAAGGCGGGCGCGACGATGTACTTCACCGGGACGCGGCACTTCTTCCACTGAGTCCCGATGCGGAGACGGCCGCCCCCCTCGTGCCGGGGGCGGCCACCGTACGTTCCGTGCCCGCCCGTCGGCCGTGCACTGCCGCCGGTTCCGCCACGGGGTGGGGCGACAGACGCCAGAAGGCCGTAAACCACGTCGGTACGACGGGTGTTACGGCCTTCTGGCATGCGCACGGGCTCGCCCGTGCGCGCGGTGCTGCTCAGTAACGCGGGCGGTTGAACCACGCCGACGCCTGCGAGTTCACCATCGAGGCGAGGATGATGCCGCCGATGGCGAGGCTGATGAGACCGCCGACCGCGCCGGTCGCCTGACCGGACGTGAAGTTGGCGAGCGAGCCCAGGATGATCAGCGACGCGTAGACGATGGTGCAGACGCGGATCGCCGTGCCGCCGCTGGAGAACTTCACGGCGAGCAGGATCGATACACCGGCGATGGCCAGCAGAAGGACGACGCCGATGAAACCGATACCGGCGAGCGCGTCACCGGAGTCGGAGTCGGCCACGTCCGAGACGGCGGCGAGAGCGATGGCGAAGATGATGGCGGCGATGATCTGGAACCCGGCCATGATGTACATGAGGACGCGGGCCGCGGTCATCAGGCCGGGCATGGACTGCGGGGCACCGCCCATCGGGCCGCCGGGGTAGCCGCCGTAGCCGGGCTGGACCGGGGGAGCCTGCGGGTAACCGTAGTTGGCCGGCGGCTGCTGGGGCTGGCCCTGCTGCGGGTAGCCGTAACCCGGCTGTCCCTGGGGCTGGCCCTGCTGTCCGTAAGGGTTGTTCGGGTCGCCAAAGCTCATGGCGGGATTCCTCCGTTGGTAACGCGGGGACATCGCGGATCCGGGGGAGGAACGTCACAAATCCGAGCGGTTTGCCCCCCAACACTGACCGCGTACTGCGCGGTCATCGTGCGGTTCACAAGGACTTTTTGTCCAGTCGGTATTGCCAGGTGTTGTGCAAGTGCAACCTGGCGGAGCGTCGTTGATCTTGACTCCGCGATCTTGTGCCCGGCCCCGCGCCGACCTCGTGGATGACCTTGGATTGGAACAGCGGTGGGGTCATCCGCGAAGATGGACGCATGACCGCCCAAATTCTCGATGGCAAGGCCACGGCAGCCGCGATCAAGTCCGACCTGACCGCCCGCGTGGCGGCCCTCAAGGCGCAGGGCATCACCCCCGGCCTGGGGACCCTGCTCGTCGGGGACGACCCGGGCAGCCGTTGGTACGTCAACGGCAAGCACCGCGACTGTGCCGAGGTCGGCATCGCCTCGATCCAGCGTGAGCTGCCCGACACCGCCTCCCAGGAGGAGATCGAGGCGGTCGTACGCGAGCTGAACGCGAACCCCGACTGCACGGGCTACATCGTGCAACTGCCGCTCCCCAAGGGCATCGACGCCAACCGTGTCCTGGAGCTGATGGACCCGGAGAAGGACGCCGACGGGCTGCACCCGATGAGCCTCGGCCGGCTGGTGCTGAACGAGACCGGTCCGCTGCCGTGCACCCCGTACGGCATCATCCAGCTGCTGCGCGCGCACGGTGTCGAGATCAAGGGCGCGCACGTCGTGGTCGTCGGGCGCGGGATCACCGTGGGCCGCTCCATCCCGCTGCTGCTCACCCGTAAGTCCGAGAACGCGACCGTGACGCAGTGCCACACCGGCACCCGTGATCTCGGCGCGCATCTGCGGCAGGCCGACATCATCGTGTCGGCCGCCGGTGTGCGCCACGTCATCAAGGCGGAGGACGTCAAGCCGGGCGCGGCCGTCCTCGATGTCGGCGTCAGCCGCGACGAGCACGGCAAGATCGCCGGCGACGTCCACCCGGACGTCGCGGGAGTGGCAGGCTGGATCTCCCCGAACCCCGGCGGAGTGGGCCCGATGACCCGCGCGCAGCTGCTGGTCAACGTCGTCGAGGCGGCGGAGCGCGCCGGAAGCGGAAGCGGAACGTGAAAGGGGCACCCATGGGTGCTGGTACGAGTGCGGCCGCCGAGCCCGGCGGTGAGGGCGGCCCTGCCGTGAGCGAGCCGGGGGTGGCCGAGGCGGTGGCGACCCCGGAGACGGACGAGAAAGCCGACAAGGCCGACGAGGCCGACGGGCGGAAGGCGGACGCGGGCGGGGACGGGCACGCGGAGAAGGGGGACGACGCGGGCGACGGCGGCGAGGCCCCAGCGGCCCCCGGCACCTCGCGGCGTTTTCCGACCGTCACGCAGGACACCGCGCGGCCCGAGGGCGGCGGCCGTGCCGCTCCCGGCGACGCCCCCGCGCCCGCCCGTCAGTGGCCCCTGCTGACCGTGGTCGGCGCGACGGGTCTGGGGCTGCTGATCGTCGGGCTGGCACCGTTCGACCAGTCGTTCCGCATCGGCACGATACTGATCGGTGTGGCGTTGGTCACCGGCGCGATCCTGCGGCGGATCATGCCGTCGGTCGGCATGCTCGCCGTACGGTCACGCTTCACCGACATGGTGACGTACGGCCTGCTCGGAGTCGCGATCGTGCTGCTGTCGCTGATGACGCAGCCGAAGCCCTGGCTGGAGATCCCGTTCCTGGAGGACGTGGTCCACTCGACGGTCCCGTAACCCCCGCTCGGATCCGAGACGGCGCCCATCCCCTCCCCCGAGTCGGGACGGGCGCCGTCGGCATGTGACCAGCGTCATGGACGCGCCAACCGGCTACAAGGTCCGGTAGATGCCTGTGGCACGGAAGTGACCATTCCGCCATGGTGTGATCGTCGGGCAACGGATGCGAAACTGGGGGACGGAAATCGGGGACGGCGCGCGAGGGGGCGCGGGGACTGTCCCGAATGCTCCGGTGCACTCCCATTTCTGGAACTGACACCCTGGCTCCGCGCATCCCTTGGGGTAGTCGTCGGCCGGCGTGGGGGCGGCGGTCGCGGAGCACATTCAGATCGCGTGCGGGGGGACAAGGGGGAAGTAATGCCTCGTTGGAAGGCACTACCGGAGGAGCTCGACCCACAGGTCAGGGAGTTCGCCACGCAGCTGCGCCGGCTTGTGGACAAGAGCGGCCTGAGCATCGCCGCGGTGGCGGACCGCACCGGTTACAGCAAGACGTCGTGGGAGCGGTATCTCAACGGGCGGCTGCTCGCGCCCAAGGGCGCGATCGTGGCGCTCGCCGAGGTGACCGGGACGAATCCGCTGCACCTCACGACGATGTGGGAGCTCTCGGAGCGGGCGTGGAGCCGTTCCGAGATGCGTCACGACATGACGATGGAAGCGATCCGGATCACCCAGGCGCGGGACGCGCTCGGCGAGTTCGGCGGCGACGTCGGCCCCGGCCGCTCCGGGGGCAGCCGCCCCGGCGGACGTACGGCGACGCCTCCGGGTGCGGGTGCCGGCGGCGCGGGGGGCTACGCCGGCGCGAACCGTCCTCCGGCCGGCGCCCCCCAGGGCCCGCCCCCCGGCTTCCCGCCGTCGACCCCCTCCGCGCAGCCCGTGCCGTCCGGAGAGGGCGGTGGGCGCGGCAAGCGCCGGACGACGATCTTCGTGGCGGCTCTCGTCGGCGCGGCGCTGGTGCTGGCCGGGGCCTTCCTGCTGACCGACCTCGGTGGTGGCGGCGACAAGAAGCCGGTCGCGCAGACCCCGTCGGCGAAGCCGACCACGAGCGCGCCCGAACTGCCCGCCGGGGTGAAGTGCGCGGGCGACGACTGCACGGGTGAGGACCCCGAACTCATGGGCTGCGGAGGCGAGTTCGCCGAGACCGCGACGACCGCGACGGTCGGCACGGCGGTCGTCGAGGTCCGCTACAGCGAGACGTGCGGGGTGGCCTGGGCCCGTATCACCCAGGCGGCGCCCGGCGACACGATAGAGATAGCGGCCGACCAGGGCGAGGGAAAGCCCCAAACGGGCACGGTCAACGCGGACAAGGACGCCTACACCCCGATGGTCGCGGTGGCCACGGCGTCCGAGGCGAAGGCGTGCGCGACGCTCACGACGGGCGTGGAGGGCTGCACGGCGGCCCGGTGACCGGCGCCGTACGACGGTGCCACCTACGCGGCGCGCGGGGCCGTGTGGGTGGGACCCGCGCGCCGGACGGATCGGGTCGCGCGAGGGACTGCTCCCGCGAGCCCGGGGGCGTCGCCGCGCCACCCCCGCAGTGCGGTTCCGCCCCGTCGCGCCCCGCCCGCTCCCCGTCGGATAGCCTGACCGGCGGTTGTCTCTTCACGTCAAGACAAGATTCACCCGCCGTCGGAGAGATGGCCCGCACCAGGGGCAGGGCCCCTGCCGCCCGCCGTTCCACCGCTGTCTAACGGAGACCGCCATGACCCGCACTCCCGTGAATGTCACCGTCACCGGCGCAGCCGGCCAGATCGGCTACGCGCTGCTCTTCCGCATCGCCTCCGGCCAACTGCTCGGCGCGGATGTGCCGGTCAGCCTGCGTCTGCTGGAGATCCCGCAGGGCCTGAAGGCCGCCGAGGGCACCGCCATGGAGCTCGACGACTGCGCCTTCCCGCTGCTCCGCGGCATCGAGATCACCGACGACGCCAACGCCGCGTTCTCCGGCGCCAACGTCGCGCTGCTCGTCGGCGCCCGCCCCCGCACCAAGGGCATGGAGCGCGGCGATCTGCTCTCCGCCAACGGCGGCATCTTCAAGCCTCAGGGCAAGGCCATCAACGACAACGCCGCGGACGACATCAAGGTTCTCGTCGTCGGCAACCCGGCCAACACCAACGCCCTCATCGCCCAGGCGGCGGCCCCGGACGTACCGGCCGAGCGCTTCACCGCGATGACCCGGCTCGACCACAACCGCGCGATCTCGCAGCTCGCCGCGAAGACCGGCGCGCAGGTCACGGACATCAAGCGCCTGACGATCTGGGGCAACCACTCGGCCACCCAGTACCCGGACATCTTCCATGCGGAGATCGCGGGCAAGAACGCCGCCGAGACCGTCAACGACGAGCAGTGGCTGGCCGACACCTTCATCCCGACCGTCGCCAAGCGCGGCGCGGCGATCATCGAGGCCCGCGGCGCGTCCTCGGCGGCCTCGGCCGCCAACGCCGCCATCGACCACGTCCACACGTGGATCAACGGCACCCCCGAGGGCGACTGGACCTCCATGGGCATCCCGTCGGACGGCTCGTACGGCGTCCCGGAGGGCATCATCTCCTCCTTCCCGGTCACCACGAGGAACGGCGCGTACGAGATCGTCCAGGGCCTGGACATCAACGACTTCTCCCGCGCGCGCATCGACGCCTCGGTGAAGGAGCTGACGGAGGAGCGCGACGCGGTCCGCGAGCTCGGTCTGCTCTGACCCGCAGGAGCGCGGTAGGTGACACGGAGCTCCCGGCGGCCGCCCCGGCCACCGGGAGCTCCGTCGTACGACGGGGAGGCGGGTCAACCCCCGTACACCCGCCGGGTGTTGATTTTCCGTTCGGCACCACCGGCGGCGGCCGTTCGAGCACACTGAGTGCATGAACGCATACGGAGAGGGGTTGCCCGCGTACCGGACCATCCGCATGACGGTGCAGGACGGTCCGATCGCGGCATTCGCCGACGAGGAGGCGTGGCGGGCCCGGGAGCGGTATCCCACGATCGTGGGCATGGGGCTGCCGGTCTTCGTCGCCGCGACGGAGTCGGAGCGCGGCGGCTGGGAGATCCTGGGCTCCGCAGGGGACACACCGCAGTCCGTCCGCGACTCCCTCGGCTCGCACTTCCGCCGGCTGGCCAACGAGGCCGCGGAAGCCGGGCGCGCGGGCGACCGCAAGAAGTACCGCGCGGCGTACGAGAAGCTCGACCGGGTCGCGGTGGACGAGTTGCGGGTGCTCGGCACGCGGTACCGCGTGGTGCGGGTGGAGCAGTTCATCCGGCTGGGTCCGGACGGGCCCGAGCCGCCGAGGCCGTCGGACCCGGACCCCGGAGAGGTGGGGGAGGCGCACCGGCTGCCCAGTCGCATCAAGGGGTTCGTCATCGATCCGTACATCGGTACGGGGATGGCGGAGGGGCTGCTCAAGTTCGATCTGATGCAGTTCGTACTGAAGGCCGGGACCGCGCCGCCCGATGTGCGCGGCGATTCTCTGCGGGCCGTGGAGACGCATCCGGGCGGGGTGCTGCTGCCGGCGGAGTTCGCGATCGCCGAGTGCGGCGGGGACGGGCAGTGGAAGCCGCACTCGGGTGCGGCGCCGAGCCCGCAGGCCGCGCGGGACCGGCTGGCGGTGGACTTCCGCGTCATGACGCCCATTCGGCAGAGGCTGAGTGAGGCGGAGCGCGAGGAGTACGCGCGGGCGGCCGACCGGCTGGACGAGAAGCGCGGGGCGGGCATCGCGGTGGCCGGGCGGCGCTACCGGGTCGCGCGCGTGGAGCAGTTGGTACGGATCGGGCCCGACGGACCGGAGGGGCCCCGCCCTTCGGACTTCGACCCGGATCCGCCGATCGAGGCGCATGCGAGACAACTGAGCGAGCAGGACCGGCTGGGCGACGAGCCCGAGGACGAGGACGCGTCCCTCGAACTGAACGAGGAAGTGCGGGAGATCAGGCGGCTGATGGAGAAGGAGGAGGCGAGGCGGGCCGCTTGGAAGCTGCAACGGGAGAAGGGGAAGCGAGCCGCGAAGCCTCCGGAGCCGGGACGGGAGTCCGGGCCGGGGCCGGAGCCCGACAACCCCTGGGGCGTGTCCGGGATGTAGCGCCGTCCGCCCGCGGGGCGGGGCCCGCGGCGGTCGGTGCGGTGCATCGCGGGGCGGAGGGTCGCTCTCGTGCCGGGCGTACTCGGGCGGGTCCGGCGACACGGCGGGCGTGCGTGCCGGGCGTCCTGAGCCAGGCGCCAGTGTGAAGACAGGGCCTGGCACCGCGGCGGTCCCTGGGGCTCGTGTGGCGGGCCGGGTGGGGAGCCCGTGCGGCCATAGCGGACGAACCGGCCACCGGTCGGGCCCCAGTGAGTAGGGGGTGCTGCCCGTCGAACACCAATTGGCGCCATATGTCGACGAGTTCGGCCCCTGTTTTCCAGTTGTTTCGTCATGAGCATGGTTACAACGCGCCACTTCTGGGGGACCATTCCCGCGTCGGTCATCGCGCGTAGACCCGTGTGGCGACCGCGCCGCTCGCTCTGAGGGAAGCTCCGTGTCACCCGACACGGAGCGTCAACCTGTCTCCCCACCGGAGGTTTCCGACATGCGCCGACGTCTGGCGATGCCGCTCGCCGCTCTCGCTCTCGCTCTCCCCGCCACCTTGATGTCGGCGAACTCCGCCGCCGCCGCACCGGCCGACAAGCCCCAGGTGCTGAGCAGTTGGACGCAGACCAGCGCCGCCAGCTACAACTCGTGGGTCTCCGCGCGCGGCAACCAGGGCGCCTGGTCCGCGTACGGCTTCGACTGGTCCACGGACTACTGCTCGTCCTCGCCGGACAACCCCTTCGGCTTCCCGTTCCAGACGTCCTGCGCGCGCCACGACTTCGGCTACCGCAACTACAAGGCGGCCGGTTCCTTCTCCGCCAACAAGGCTCGGCTGGACAACGCGTTCTACTCCGACCTGAAGCGGGTCTGCGCCAACTACTCGGGCGCGACGAAGACCTCCTGCGACGGCACGGCGTGGACGTACTACCAGGCCGTCAGCATCTTCGGCCGTTCCGCGGCGGTCGACGGCACCAAGTCCGTCGTCTGACCGACCTCACGGCGGCCCGCGCCGCCGTGAGGTCGGTACTCGAAGGCCCCTCGCATCCCCCGGCGAGGGGCCTTCGTGCCGTCCGGGGCGGTGAAAACCCGGCTCCACGTGACCCTGAACACTTTCGGCCATCGAACGCGCATGCTTTCCCCAGCCCTGGGCAGGCGCCCAGATCGCCAGTTGTTGCTGGTGGTGGTGCATATCGGGAACGGAAGGCCAAACGCGACGTGTCGGCACAACAGACCATCTTTGTGGGCGGGAAGTGGCGCGAAGCCGCCTCCGGTGCCACACGCGAGATCCTCGACCCCGCCGACGCCAAGCCGTTCGCGGTGGTGTCCGAAGGCGGCGCCGAGGATGTCGACGCGGCAGTCGACGCCGCACGCGGGGCCTTCGACGGGGGTGCGGGGGCCTGGCCGCGCACGGCTGTCACCGAGCGGGCAGCGTTGCTGCGGCGGGTCGCCGGGCTGCTGCGGCGGGACCGGGAGGCGCTCGGAGCGCTGGAGAGCCGGGACGCGGGCAAGACCGTCGAGGAGGGGCGGGTCGACGTCGACTGCGTCGCCGACGCCTTCGCCCACTTCGCCGACCTCGTGACGAACGAGAGCGGCGGCCGGGTCGTGGACGCCGGTTCCCCGGAGATCCACAGTGTCGTCGTGCACGAACCCGTCGGTGTCTGCGCGCTCATCACCCCATGGAACTATCCGCTTCTCCAGGCGAGTTGGAAGATTGCCCCGGCGCTGGCCGCGGGCAACACTTTTGTCGTCAAGCCGAGCGAGATCACCCCGCTCAGCACCGTCGCGCTGATCGACCTGCTCACCGAGGCCGGTCTGCCGCCCGGCGTCGCCAACCTCGTGACCGGCGCCGGAGACCCCGTCGGCGCCCGCATGGCCGAGCACCCCGGCGTGGACCTCGTGTCGTTCACCGGCGGACTGGCCAGCGGTACGAAGGTGATGCGGGCCGCCGCGCCCGGTGTCAAGAAGGTCGCGCTGGAGCTGGGCGGGAAGAACCCGAACGTCGTCTTCGCCGACTCCTGCGCCACCGACGAGGGCTTCGACACCGCCGTCGACCAGGCCCTGAACGCCGCGTTCATCCACAGCGGCCAGGTCTGCTCCGCCGGTTCGCGCCTCATCGTCGAGGAGTCGCTGCGCGAGCGCTTCGTCGCCGAACTCGCCCGCCGTGCCGCGAGGATCCGGCTCGGCCGGGGCACCGGCGAGGGCGTCGAGTGCGGACCCCTCGTATCGGCCGGGCAGTTGGCGAAGACCGAGGAGTACGTCGCTTCCGCCCTGGCCGACGGCGCCGTGCTGCGGGCCGGCGGCAAGCGCCCCGAACCGGGTGAACAGCGGCCCGCCGAGGGGTACTTCTACGAGCCGACCGTCCTCGACCAGTGCCACCGCGAGATGCGGGTCGTCCGCGAGGAGGTCTTCGGCCCCGTACTGACCGTCGAGACCTTCCGTACGGAGGACGAGGCCGTCGCGCTCGCCAACGACACCGAGTACGGGCTGGCCGGCGGTGTCTGGACGGCGGACCCCGGACGCGCGCGGCGCGTCGCCGGACGGCTGCGCCACGGCACCGTCTGGATCAACGACTTCCACCCCTATCTGCCGCAGGCCGAGTGGGGCGGCTTCGGCAAGTCCGGCATCGGGCGCGAGCTGGGGCCCGCCGGTCTCGCCGAGTACCGCGAGGCCAAGCACATCTACCAGAACCTCGCGCCACGGCCCGTGCGCTGGTTCGCCGGCTGACCGACCGGTGTACGGCGGCCCGCACCGACCGGCGTACGGGGGAGCCGAGTTACGCCTCGGCCTCATTACGCCTCATCACGCGGAAGAACCTTGAAGCACCCTAGGAAGTGGAGTAGACGACACCCATGGCCGAACACGACGCCGCATACGACTACGTCGTCGTCGGGGGCGGCACCGCGGGATCGGTGATCGCCTCCCGGCTCACCGAGGACCCCGACGTCACCGTCGCCGTCATCGAGGGAGGGCCGTCCGACATCGACCGGCCCGACGTGCTGACGCTCCGGCGCTGGATGGGGCTGCTCGGCGGCGAGCTGGACTACGACTACCCGACCACCGAGCAGCCGCGCGGCAACTCCCACATCCGGCACAGCCGGGCCCGGGTCCTCGGCGGCTGCTCCTCGCACAACACCCTGATCGCCTTCCGGCCGCTGCCCTCCGACTGGGACGAGTGGGCGGCGGCCGGCGCCGAGGGCTGGGACGCCAAGTCCATGGAGCCGTACTTCGGGCGGCTGCGCAACAACATCGTGCCGGTGGACGAGCGGGACCGTAACCCGATCGCCCGCGACTTCGTCGACTCCGCACAGGCGGCGCTCGGCGTCCCGCGCGTGGAGGGCTTCAACAAGAAGCCCTTCCACGAAGGCGCCGGATTCTTCGACCTCGCCTACCACCCCGAGGACAACAAGCGGTCGTCCGCCTCGGTGGCGTACCTCCACCCGTTCCTGGACCGGCCCAACCTCCGGCTGCTGCTGGAGACCTGGGCGTACCGCCTGGAGCTCGACGGCACGCACGCGACAGGCGTACGCGTTCGGGCGGCGGACGGCACCGAGTCGTACGTCCGCGCCCGGCGCGAAGTCCTCGTCTGCGCCGGCGCCGTCGACACACCCCGGCTGCTCCTGCACTCCGGCATCGGACCGCGCGCCGACCTGGAGGCGCTCGGGATCCCCGTCACCCACGATCTGCCGGGCGTCGGCGAGAACCTGCTCGACCACCCCGAGTCGGTCATCGTCTGGGAGACCGACGGGCCGATCCCCGAGAACTCGGCGATGGACTCCGACGCGGGCCTCTTCGTCCGGCGCGACCCGCAGACCCCGGGCCCGGACCTGATGTTCCACTTCTACCAGATCCCGTTCACGGACAACCCCGAGCGCCTCGGGTACGAACGCCCCGCGCACGGCGTCTCGATGACGCCCAACATCCCCAAGCCCCGCAGCCGCGGCCGCCTCTTCCTCACGAGCGCCGACCCCGAGGTCAAACCGGCCCTGGACTTCCGCTACTTCACCGACGAGGACGACTACGACGGCCGCACCCTCGTGGACGGGATCCGGATCGCCCGGCAGGTCGCCGCCGCGGAACCGCTCGCCAACTGGCTGACCCGCGAGGTCTGTCCGGGCCCGGACATCACCTCCGACGACGAGCTGAGCGAGTACGCGCGCAAGTGCGCCCACACGGTCTACCACCCGGCAGGCACCTGCCGGATGGGCGCTCCCGACGACGAACAGGCCGTGGTGGGACCGGATCTGACGGTCCGTGGACTCACGGGCGTCCGGATCGCGGACGCCTCCGTCTTCCCCACCATGCCGGCCGTGAACCCGATGATCGGCGTCCTGATGGTCGGGGAGAAGTGCGCCGAACTGCTCGCCACGGCAGCGACGACGGCCACGACAGCCGCCACGACACCCACGACCAACGACACAGCGGGACCAGCCGCTGACACAACCGCACCGGGAGGTGATGCGTGATGACCGCCACCGAACCGGTCTTCTCCGTACGCGATCTGTGGAAGGTCTTCGGACCGAAGGCCGAACGGATACCGGGCAGCAAGGACCACGCGGCGCTGTCCGCCGAGGAGCTGAGGGCACGGACCGGCTGCACCGCCGCCGTCCGTGACGTCTCCTTCGACGTCCGCAGGGGTGAGGTCTTCGTCGTCATGGGCCTCTCCGGCTCGGGCAAGTCGACCCTCGTACGCTGTCTGACCCGGCTCATCGAGCCGACCAGCGGGCAGCTGTCCATGGACGGCGAGGACGTCATCGCCATGGACAAGACCCGGCTGCGCGAACTGCGCAGGCACCGCGCCGCGATGGTCTTCCAGCACTTCGGTCTGCTGCCGCACCGCTCCGTGCTCGACAACGTCGCCTACGGCCTGGAAATCCAGGGCATGAGCCGCCCCGAGCGGCGTGCCAAGGCCGCGGACATCGTCGTCAAGGTCGGCCTCGAAGGACTTGAGGACCGGCGCCCCGGCCAGCTCTCCGGCGGCCAGCAGCAGCGCGTCGGGCTCGCCCGCGCGCTCGCCGTGGACCCCCAAGTGCTGCTGTTCGACGAACCGTTCAGCGCGCTCGACCCGCTGATCCGCCGCGACATGCAGGAAGAGGTCATCCGGCTGCACCGGGAGGAGGGCCGCACGATGGTCTTCATCACCCACGACCTCAACGAGGCGCTGCGGCTCGGTGACCGCATCGCGCTGATGCGCGACGGCGGGATCGTGCAGCTCGGCACCCCGGAGGAGATCGTCGCCAACCCGGCCGACGACTACGTACGCGACTTCGTCCGCGACGTCCCGCGTGAGCAGGTCATCTCCGTACGCCGCGCCATGCGCCCCGCGCGCGACGGCGAGGGCGAGTCGGGCGTCGCCCTGAAGCCCGACACGCTGGTCTCGGACGCGATCGAGGCCGTCGCCCGCAGTGGCGCGTACTGCCGGGTCGTGGACAACAGCCGGACGCTCGGCGTCGTCGGTTACGAGGAACTGCTGGCCGTCGTCGCGGGACTGGACGACGAGGCGGAACCCAAGGAGGTGGCGGCGGTATGAGCGCCGCTCCCAATCCGGTGGTCCAGAAGACCGGGCAGGGCCCGCGGGACGCGGGCGCCGTGGACGACGTACGTACGGCGAAGACCGGCGTCTTGGACGGAGCGGCCCCCGGCCCGTGGGCCCGACTCGTCGGCAACCCGCGCGCGATGCTCCTGGTCGCCGCCGTCCTCATCGCGATCGTCAGCGCCGCCGTCACCGGCAGCGGGGCCTGGCCGGCCGATCTGACCGTCGACGTGCGCTCGCCCCTCGACGACCTCAACCGCTGGCTCGTCGACAACCGCACCACCCACCCCCTCTTCCTCTACTTCCTCCTGCACATCAGCAACACCGCCGAAAGCTCCGTCGACGGGGTGTTCAGCCTCCTGGAGAGCCTCGGCTTCATCGGCGTGACCGTCGCGGCCGTCCTCATCGCCTGGTACGCCGGCGGCGCCGGCCTGCGCCGCCGGGCGCTGCGCACCGCCGCCACCGCGCTCGCCACCTTCGCGGTGATCGGGCTGCTCGGCATGTGGGAACCGGCGATGGAGACGCTGGCCCTGATGGTCGTCGCCGTCACCGTCTCCGCGATCGTCGGCGCGCTCCTCGGGCTCGCAGCCGGTCTCTCCGACCGCTGCCAGCGCGTGCTGCGGCCGGTGTTCGACACCATGCAGGTGCTGCCCGCCTTCTCGTACCTGCTGCCGTTCGTGCTGCTCTTCGACATCGGCATCCCGTCGGTCTTCGTCGCGACCGTCATCTACGCGGCCCCGCCGATGGCCCGGCTCACCGCGCTCGGGCTGCGCGGCGCGGACGCCGCCGCACTGGAGGCGTCCGCCTCGCTGGGCGCCAGCTCCTGGCAACGGCTGGTGACGGCGCGGCTGCCGCTCGCGCGCAAACAGATGCTCCTCGGCCTCAACCAGACGATCATGATGTGTCTGTCGATGGTCGTCCTCGCCTCGATGATCGGCGCCGGCGGACTCGGCGACGAGATCTTCACGGCGCTCTCCACCGTCGACGTCGGCCTCGCGCTGCCCGCCGGAATCGCCGTCGTCCTGCTGGCGATCTGGCTCGACCGCACGACGGCGGCGGCCGGCGAACAGCTCGAAGACCCCGCCGCGGGGCACCCCGCCAAATGGTGGGTCCAGTGGCCCGGCATCGTGGCCGCCGTCGCCGGCGGCGCGGTGCTCGGAGCCGTACTCGGCCGCAAGGAGTGGCCCGAGGCCTGGACCGTCGCGATCAGCGAGCCCGTCAACACCGTCGTCGACTGGATCGAGCGCGAACTCGGCTCCGGCGTACCGGTGCTGGGCGGCACCCTCACCTGGTCCGAGGGCTTCGCGAACTGGGTCATCAACCCGGTGCGCGACGCGCTGCTGGCCACGCCCTGGTGGGCGCTGCTCCTCGTCGCCGGTGTACTGGCGCTGCGGACCGGCTGGCGCGCCGTCGTCACCGTGGTCCTGTCGCTGGGCGCGATCGGCGCGATGGGACTCTGGGACCGCTCGCTCGACACGCTCTCGCAGGTCCTCGCCGCGCTCGTGGTGACCCTGCTGCTCGGTTTCGCCATCGGCATCCTCGCGGCGCGCGTCGCACGGGTCGAGCGGGTGATCAGGCCGGTGCTCGACATCATGCAGACGATGCCGCAGTTCATCTATCTGATCCCGGTGATCGCGCTGTTCAGCGGTGGCCGTACCGCG
Organism: Streptomyces sp. S4.7; assembly: GCF_010384365.1. Lineage (NCBI taxonomy): Bacteria > Bacillati > Actinomycetota > Actinomycetes > Kitasatosporales > Streptomycetaceae > Streptomyces > Streptomyces sp. S4.7. The sequence continues at coordinate 4,737,235 of NZ_CP048397.1, forward strand.
GCCGTCGCCGCGGCCGTCGTCTACGCGCTGCCCGCCGTCGTACGCATCACCACCCAGGGGATCCGCCAGATCGACCCCTCCGCGCTGGAGGCGGCGCGCTCACTGGGCGCCGGTACGGGGCAGCAACTGCGCCAGGTGCAGCTGCCGCTGGCCCGGCCCGCACTCCAACTCGCCGTCAACCAGGGTGTGGTGCTGGTCCTGGCCATCGTCGTCATCGGAGGCATGATCGGCGGCGGCGCACTCGGCGTCGACGTGGTGAGGGGCCTGGCCAAGGGCGATCTCGGCCTCGGTATGACGGCCGGTATCGCGATCGTGTGCCTGGGGCTGCTGCTGGACCGGATCTCGCAGCCCAGCGCGGCGGCGAAGGAACGCGCCCTGGTGTGAACGCCACGGACAGGGGCCACCGAAGACACCCCGCCGGCACCACAACCGAATCCACAACTGAAACCGCGACAGAGAGAACAATGACGTGACCCACAGCAAGCGGATACGCACCACCCTGGTCGCCGGAGCCGGCGCGCTCGGCATGCTCGCGCTCAGCGCCTGCGCCGCCGAGACCGAGCCGAAGTCGGCATCCGACGAGATCACCCTGACCGTGCCCTCCTGGGTCGGCGCGCGCGCCAACGCCGAGGTCGCCAAGGTGATCATGGAGCAGGAACTGGACGTGAAGGTCGAGCTCCAGCAGCTCGACGAACCGGTCGCCTTCGACGCGCTCAACAACGGCAAGGCCGACGCGATCCTGGAGGACTGGGGCGGCTCCCCGAAGAAGGAGAAGCTCTACGTCGAGGACAAGAAGACCATCGTCAAGGGCGGCGACCTCGGTGTCGTCGGCCACATCGGATGGTTCGTCCCCAAGTACTACGCGGACGCCAACCCCGAGGTCACGGACGCGAAGAACCTCAACAAGTTCGCCAAGGACTTCAAGTCCGCGAACAGCGGAGACCAGGGCGAGTTCCTGGGCGCGGCGCCCTCGTACACGACGTACGACGAGCACCTGGTCAAGAACCTCAAGCTGGATCTCAAGATCAAGGAGACGGGCAACGAGGCCGCCCAGATCAAGGAGATCCAGCAGAAGTACCGCGACAAGCAGCCCTTCATCACCTACTGGTGGGACCCGCAGTGGCTCAACGCGGACATCGACCTGGTCGAGGTGAAGCTGCCCGCGTACGAGGAGGGCTGCAACGTCCCGGAGACGGCGACGGACTGCGCGTACGCCAACACCCCGCTCCAGAAGTACCTCAACGCGGACTTCGCGAAGGACGGCGGTGACGCCGCCGAGTTCATCAAGAACTTCAAGTGGACCACCGAGGCCCAGAACGAGGTCGCCAAGGCGATCGCGAAGGACAAGATGAGCGGCCCGGACGCGGCCGAGAAGTGGGTCAAGGCGAACAAGTCGACGTGGGAGGCCTGGCTCCCCAAGAAGTAACCCGCCCACCCCGCACGGACGGCCCGGAGCGCTCACCGGCTCCGGGCCGTCCGGCGTGTCGGTACCTCAGAACTGGCTCAACTCCTCTGAGACCGCGAGCCGGTGGCGGACAGTATCCGAAGATGAAGCTGTTCGGGCAGGACAAAGAGGAGTTCACGGTACTCGTCGTGCGCGAGGCCGACGAGGTCGCCGAGGCCGTGGACCAGGCACTGAAGACCGCGGGACCCGAGGAGCGGCCGGGCCTGGAGCGGGCCGCCGCGCTGCTCGCCGCCGCCAGAAAGGCCACCGACGGTGAGCTGCGCGGGAACTGGGCGCGCCGGAAGATTGCCGAGGCGGGAGTGAAAGGACGCGCCGACTCGGTGCGGGCGGTGAAGGCGCTGCGGGAGGCCGAGCCGGGGCTGAGCCTCCTCCAGGCCGTACGGCTCTCGCAGGAGGCCGCCGCGCTGGAGGACCAGAAGCGCCACGGCCGGACCGCCTGACCGGCCAACGGAGTCGGGGGAGCGACGCGTTGACCTACGTTACGCGGACTCCCGCACCACCAGTGTCGGCGTGAAGATCATCGATGGCAGCGGACCGCCCGGCGCGGCGATCTGCTTCAGCAGTAGCCTGGCCATCTCCGCGGACATCTCCTCGACCGGCTGACGTACCGTCGTCAGCGCCGGATCGCAGGTCAGCGCCGCGTTGCTGTCGTCGAAGCCCACCACGGCCACGTCGTTCGGCACCTGCCTGCCCGCCCGGAGCAGTACCGGCAGCGCGCCCAGCGCCATCAGGTCGGACGCGATGAACACCCCGTCCAGATCCGGGTGTTCGGCCAGCAGCCGCCGCATCGCCGCCGCGCCGCCCGTATGTGTGAAGTCGCCCTCCGCGACCGCCACGTCCTCGATCCCGTGCGTGGCCATCGCCGCCCGGAACCCGGTGAGCCGCTCCTGCCCCGCCGGCATGTCCTGCGGCCCCGCGACCGTACCGATCCTGCGCCGCCCGAGCGCTGCCAGATGCCCGGCCGCGAGCCGCGCGCCCGCCGCCTGGTCCGCCTCGACGTACGTGAGCGGCGACGGCTGTCCGGGCCGGCCCGCCAGCACGGCGGGCAGCCTCGTCTCGTGGACCAGCCGGGGCAGCGGATCCCCGGCGTGCGAGGAGATCAGGACGATGCCGTCGACGTGGCCCTGGCGCAGATACGACAGCAACTGGTCACGGGAGGCGGCGTCGTCCGCCAGCATCAGCACCATCTGGACACCGGCCGGCCGCAGCACGTCGAGCAGCCCGCCCACGACCCGGCCGAAGTACGGGTCCGAGAACATCCGGCCCACGAACGGCTCGGCCACCGATCGCCGTTCCTGCTCGGAGACGACCAGCGCGATCGAGTCCGTACGGCGGGTCACCAGGGCGCGCGCGGCGCGGTTCGGCACGTAGTGCGTGGTGGCGATGGCCTCCTCGACGATCGTACGCAGCGCGGGATCCACCGTCGGCGCTCCGTTGATCACACGCGACACCGTGGCACGTGAGACGCCTGCCACGGCGGCCACGTCCTCCAGGGTCGGGCGCGCGGGCGGCGAGGCGTCGGCAGTCATGCAGCCTTTATACCGGTTGGTACTCGGGGCCCTGACGGGGTCCCCGGGCGGGCGGGGGCGGCGCTACGCGGTGACGCGCCCCAGGCCGGCGAGTTCGCCCCGCCGCGCCTCGACCAGCGCCGCGGCGAGCTTCTTGGCGGACGCCTCGCTGCCCGCGTCGACCTCGGAGCGCGACACGCGAGCGGAGTGCTCCAGATGTTCGCGGATCTGCACGACGAAGACCTTCTCGAAGGCCGCGCCCTCGGCGGCACGTGCCTGCGTGAGATCGCCGGGTGTCACCATGCCCGGCATCTCATGGCCCTCGTGCACATTGGTGGAGGGCAGGCCCAGCTGCTTCAACAGCGCGCGCATCCGGCCGAGTTCGGCGCGGTGCGCGGTGGCCAGATCGCTCGCCCAGCTGCGCAGACGGGGGTCGCCCGCCCGGTCGGCGGCCATCGTCAGCAGCTCGACCGCGCCCTCGTTCATGGGGGTCATGAGCTGGATCCACGCGGCGTCGGTCGCGCCGGAGAGGGTATCGACGGGGCCGGGCCGGACGGGAGTCGAGGCCGCGGGTGGTTTCCTGTCCGCCGAGGGGGCGGATGAGCAGCCCGTGACCACCAGAAGGGCGAAGAGCGCCGCCGCCGTACCGCGTACCGCCTTCATGGGGAGTCCTCGGGTCGGGGGAAGGGTGGGGGTGGCGGCGGACCCGGTGTCCGTCCGGGGCCGGGTGACCCCGGACGGACACCGGGCGTGGCCGGTCAGGAAGGCCGGCCGTCCGCGCCGCACTTGATGATGGGACGGATGCAGTCGCGTACGCGCCGCTCCATCTCCGCCGCGGGCCAGACGTTGAAGAAGTCGCCGTGCATCGTGTAGCCACGGCCCGAGGCGAGCGAGAGGCGGGCCGGATCGCCGTTGACCGGATACCTCAGTACCTGCCGCAGCTTCGGCACCGGCACCGGGTGGGTCGACGGGCAGGCGCCCGCCACCGGGTACGACATATGGCTCTTGTGGTCGGCCGAGTCGAGGTCGCGGCCGTTCCAGCACTGCGGGAAGTCCAGATACGACTCCAGCATCGCGCCCGCCGGGCAGTTGACGAAGTCGGTGGACGGATTGACCTCGCCGTGGTGCAGACACGACCAGCGCGCCCGCGTGTTGTCGTTGGGACCGGTCGCCTTGGCGTTGCCCGCCACGATCCGCAGTCCGTACGGCAGCGGCTGGGTCTGGGCGATGATCTCGTCCCGTACGCCCTCACCCAGGTAGTAGAAGGTGGTGCCGGTCGGCTCCACCTCCCTCGTGCCGTCGTACAGGGTCGGGACCCAGTACGACGAGAGGTCCTCCTTCGGCGCGCAGGTGGTGCGGCCCTGCGCCAGGCTGTTGACGTCGGAACGGGCGTTGGTCGTGTCGTTGCCGAAGAAGCTGTGCATGTGCGAGGCGCCGGGCAGCCCGGGGAAGACGATCGGGTCGTCCGGGAGGCGGTGGCTGTACGGACACTCGGCGAGGAACTCGGACACGCGGACGACGGCCGCGCCCTTGGTGCCCGGCTGAGCCTTCTCGGCCGCGACGGATCCGGTGCTCGCGCTGCTCATGTTGGCCTGGAGCAGGGAGGCGGTGAGCGCGACGAGGGCCAGGGCGACGACGCGTCGGCGCCAGGACGCCAGTCCGGTGCGCAGAGGGCTGAAGGTGCGTGGGGTGCGGGGGGTTCTGGGGCTGCGGGAGGGTCTTCTGTGGAGCACGGCACTCCAATCCGAGGAATCGGGGGGTTCCTTGATGACGTTAGAGAGCGCTCTCTGGCGCTGAACGTAGGAGCGGGCCGCAGGGCTGTCAATAGCTGCGGCAAGTCCGGTCAAGTAGCGCCATATCCAGGTCAGTTGGGGGGAGGAGTGTTGGAGAGCCCTCTCGGGACCGCTGCCCGAGATGGGTGATTCGTGGCCGCGAGCCGCGAGCCGCGAGCCGCGAGCCGTGAGCCGGGCGGCGGCGGTGGGCCGTGAGCCGTCGCCCCGGCTTGTCACCGGCGCGGGCTCAGGCGCGCAGCCGCGCCGCGCCCTCCCCCACCGCCGCCATCGCCTGCCGCTGGAGCCCGGGACCGAACGTGATACGTGTCGCGCCGAGCTTGCCCAGCTCCGACAGTTCCGCCGCACCACCGGGCGCCGCCCCGACATTGATCGGGCCCTCGATCCCCGCCCGCAGCGCCGGGATCGCCTCGCGCGGGGCCCCGATCGGGTACACGCAGTCCGCGCCCGCCGCCACGTACAGAGCCGCGCGGGCGATCGCCTCGGCCGGGTCGCGCACACCACGGATGAACGTGTCGACGCGGGCGTTGAGGAACAGCCGGTCCCCGGCCACCGCCTTGACCTCGGCCAGCCAATCGGCGTGCCGCCGGGGGTCCTTGAGGCGGCCGTCGGCGGAGTCCTCCAGGTTGCAGCCCACGGCGCCGGTGTCGAGGAGCCGGGCGACCAGCTCGGCCGGGGCGAGCCCGTAGCCGTCCTCGACGTCGGCGGTGACGGGTACCGCCGTGCCGCCGGTGGAGACGGCCCGGACGATACGGGCCACCGCCGCGAACATCTCGTCCGGCGGGGTGGCGCCGTCCTCGTGACCGAGCGACGCGGCGACCCCCGCGCTCGGCGTGGCGAGCGCGGGGAACCCGGCCTCCGCGTAGACACGGGCGCTGCCCGCGTCCCACGGCCCCGGCAGGACGAGCGGGTCCTCGGCGGCACGGTCGTGGTGCAGGGCGCGGAAGGTGGTCGAGAGCGTCATGGCTGATTCGTATCCCGGCTGAGGAGGCGGATGCGGCGGTGGTCCTGTGCGTGTCGCGCCGGACACGGTCCGGAGCGTGCCCGGCGGGCTCACTTCTTGCGCGCCACCGGCGTGTAGTGACCGGGGGCCATCCTCGACGTCACCGCGAAGCGGTTCCACGAGTTGATGACCGTTATCGCGGCGATCAGATGGGCGAGTTCGGTCTCGTCGAAGTGCGCCGCCGCCCTCTCGTACACCTCGTCCGGCACGAAACCGTCCGTCAGGACGGTGACCGCCTCGGTGAGTTCGATCGCCGCGATCTCCCTCGGCGAGTAGAAGTGGCGCGACTCCTGCCAGGCGCTGAGCTGGACGATCCGCTCCACCGACTCCCCGGCGGCCAGCGCCTCCTTCGTGTGCATGTCCAGGCAGAACGCGCAGTGGTTGATCTGCGAGGCGCGGATCTTCACCAGTTCGTAGAGCACGGGGTCGATGCCCTGCCGGACCGCCTTCTCGAAGGCGTACATCGCCTTGGAGACATCGGGCGCGAGCTTCGCCCACTCCAGGCGCGGCTCGTGTTCGGGGACACGGTCGTGCCGGTGATCGCTCTCGTTGGTCGTCATGGATACGACGCTACGTGTCCGGTGGCGCAGCGGTATGGTCCATTTCCATGATGGATTCATGGGCCAATGCTGCGAGCGCCGAGGAGCCGGACGGTGAGGGGCCGGTCAGTGGGAAGCAGCAGGTCACCGCGGTCACGGTCGGCGCCGACCTCCATCTGGAGCTGCGCGGCCCCGGACTCCGTACGGGGCTCATGGACGCCCTGCGCGAAGCCGTCCGCACCGGGCGGCTGACTCCCGGCACCCGGCTGCCCTCGTCCCGTACGCTCGCCGCCGATCTGGGCGTCGCGCGCAACACCGTCGCCGACGCCTACGCCGAACTCGTCGCCGAGGGCTGGCTGACCGCGCGGCAGGGCTCGGGGACGCGGGTCGCCCGGCGGGCAGCGCCGCGTACGCGTACGCCGAGCGGCCCGCCGGCCCGGCCGAGCGGCCGCCGCCCCGCGCACAATCTGCGGGCCGGCTCTCCCGATCTCAGTTCCTTTCCGCGCGCTGAATGGCTCGCCTCGGCCCGCCGGGCCCTGGCGGCGGCGCCGCACGACGCGTTCGACTACGGCGACCAGCGCGGGCGCGTGGAGCTGCGTACCGTCCTCGCCGACTATCTGGCCCGGACACGGGGGGTGTACGCCGACCCCGAGCGGATCGTCCTCTGTTCGGGGTTCGTCCACGGCCTGACGCTGATGGCCCAGGTGCTCGCGGCCCGCCGGGGGAGGGCGGGGGCCAGAGGCGGTACGAAGGGGGCCGGGGCGGTGGCCGTCGAGTCGTACGGGCTCGGCTTCCACCGGGACATCCTCGCCGCCGCCGGGCTGCGCACCCCCGCGCTCTCGATCGACGAACTCGGCACCCGCACCGAGGAGTTGACGGCCGGCATGGGGGAATTGCGGGGTGCCGACGCGGTGCTGACGACTCCGGCGCACCAGTTCCCGACCGGGGCCGCGCTCCATCCCGACCGGCGTGCGGCGGTGGTGGACTGGGCGCGCGGCGCGGGCGGGCTGATCCTGGAGGACGACTACGACGGGGAGTTCCGCTACGACCGCCAGCCCGTGGGCGCGCTCCAGGGCCTGGATCCGGAGCGGGTGGTGTACATGGGCACGGCGAGCAAGTCCCTGGCTCCGGGGCTGCGGCTGGCATGGATGGTGCTGCCCAGGGCGCTGGTGGGAGAAGTGATCGGGGCGAAGGGCGACGTCTCGGCGGTGCCGAGCGCCGTGGACCAGCTCACGCTCGCCGAGTTCATCACCTGCGGCGCGTACGACCGTCATGTGCGGTCCGTGCGGCTGCGCTACCGCCGGCGGCGCGACCAGCTGGTGGAGGCGCTGGCCGAACACGCGCCGGAGTCACGGGTGACCGGCATCGCCGCCGGACTGCACGCGGTGGTCGAACTCCCGCCCGGCACCGACGAACGCACCGCCATCCAGGCGGCGGCCTGGGAGGGCCTGGCGGTCCAGGGCCTCTCCGCCTTCCGGCACCCGTCGGTCCCACCGGGGCGCGAGGCGCTGGTCGTCGGCTACGGCGCCCCGACGGACAGCGCCTGGGCCGGCGCGCTGGACGCGCTCTGCCGCGTACTGCCGTGACCCCCCGTCGCGAACTGGAAAGTGTTCAGGCCGTGTCCGTCGGGGCTGCCGCCTCCAGTTCGTCGACGCTGCCCGACATGATCGTGCGCAGGTGCGCGGTGATGTGCTCGACGGGCCAGTCCCACCAGGCGATCGCCAGCAGCCGGTCGACGTCGGCGTCGTCGTAACGGCGGCGGATGACCTCGGCCGGATTGCCACCGACGATGCCGTAGTCCGGTACGTCGTCCACCACGACCGCGCCCGAGGCGATGACCGCTCCATGGCCGATCCGGACACCCGGCATGACCGTGCTGCGGTAGCCGAACCAGACGTCGTTGCCCACCACCGTCTCTCCCCGGCCGGGCAGCCCGGTGATCAGATCGAAGTGCTCGCTCCACGAACCGCCCATGATCGGGAAGGGGAACGTCGACGGGCCGTCCATCCGGTGATTGGCGCCGTTCATGATGAACCGCACCCCCTCACCCAGCGCGCAGTACTTCCCGATGACCAGCTTCTCCGGCCCGTAGTGGTAGAGCACGTTCCGTGTCTCGAACGCCGTCGGCTCGTCCGGGTCGTCGTAGTACGAGAAGTCCCCGACCTCGATCAGCTCGGAGGTGATCAGCGGTTTCAGCAGCACCACCCGGGGCTGACCGTGCATCGGATGGATCACCGTCGGATCGGCGGGAAGGGCGGGATCTGCGGGCATGGTGAATCGTTCTCCTCGTCTGTCCGGTGAATCCGTGCATCCTGCCCGAGCGGGTGATCGCGACGAAATCGATTAATCCCGGCCCCTCCAGGGCCGGTCCGACGATTTGCCGCCCCTGCCGGAACCGCCGAGCCGACGGAGCGGATCATGTCAAAGGGCGCAAAAGTGGGCCAGTTGAGGAGAGTTCATGGACCGCCTGTTCGGCGCGGCTGCCAGCCATCTAATGTGTGCGGCGAGCACGGGATTGACGGGTCGACGGATCGACCGGCAGACGGGGGAGGACGGGGCCATGGCCGCCGTAAAACAACGCAGGTTGCGGTCGAGCACGGTGGTGCTCGGCGGCATGGGAATACTCGCACTGACGATCACCTCCTGTGGTTCGGAACCGGACAAGCGCTGCGCCGACCGGAACACCTACGAGGAACTGTCCGAATCCGACTGCGACAGCAACGGCAACGGCTCGTACTACTACGGCGGCAAGAGCAGCAACGGCCGTGTCCACGACGGCAGTTTCGACAAGTCGGCGGTCGACCGCGGCGGCTTCGGCTGCTCGTCCACCGGCGGCGGCTGAGCGGCGTCGGGGCACGATGATGCAGCGTCGGACCATCGAGCCGCGTCCCGGCTGGCAGCAGACGGTCGAGGAACAGGGGCTCGTCTATCCGCTCACCCGCTACCCGGACGACTCCCTGCGTCCGTACTGGGACGAGAGCGCCTACTACGTCTTCTCCCTCCCCGAGGTCGAGGCCCTCGAAGTCGTCGTCGAGGAACTGCACGCGATGTGCCTCGCCGCCGCCGAGCACATCGTGAAGAACGACCGCTTCGCCGATCTCGGCATCACCGACCGCCGACTGGCCGCGCTGATCGCCGAGTCCTGGCGCCGCCGGGACGAACTGCCCTCCATCTACGGCCGGTTCGACCTCCGCTACGACGGCACCGGTCCGGCCAAGATGCTGGAGTACAACGCCGACACCCCCACGTCCCTGGTCGAGGCCGCCAGCCCGCAGTGGTTCTGGATGGAGGAGCGCTTCCCCGGCGCCGACCAGTGGAACTCCCTGCATGAACGGCTCATCGACGCCTGGCGCCGCCAGGCACATCTCCTTCCCCCGGGCCCCCTGCACTTCGCCCACTCCGACGGTGACGAGCTGGGCGAGGACCTGATGACCGTCGCCTATCTGCGCGAGACGGCTCAGCAGGCGGGTCTCGAAACCGAGGCGTTGTCCGTCGAACAGATCGGCTGGGACAAGCTGTCCGGCCGCTTCGTCGACGACCGGCTGCGCTTCATCCGCAGCTGCTTCAAGCTGTATCCGTGGGAGTGGCTGACCACGGACCGCTTCGGCCCCCAGGTGATCGACACCCTCGACAACGGTGGTGGCACCGGCAGCACCTGCTGGATAGAGCCCCTCTGGAAGATGCTGCTCTCCAACAAGGCGCTGCTGGCGATCCTCTGGGAGCTCAACCCGGACCACCCGAATCTGCTGCCCGCCTACCTCGACGGGCCCCGTGAACTCGCCCACGACGGGGGCTATGTCTCCAAGCCCCTGCTCGGCCGTGAGGGCGCCGGAGTCACCGTCCATGAGCCCGGTCACGCCCCGGTGGTGCGCCAGGAGGCCTGCTGCTACCAGGGGTTGGCGCCCCTGCCCGACTTCGACGGCAACCGGGTCGTTCTCGGCGCCTGGGTCGTCGAGAACGAGGCGGCCGGCCTCGGCATCCGGGAATCGTCGGGCCTGATCACGGACGAGTACGCCCGCTTCCTCCCGCACGTCATCCTGTAGGCCGGGGGCCGGCGGCCGGCCCCCGGCGGCCGACCGCGCCGACCACCGCCCCGGGCCCGGTCCCAGCGGGCCGGACACCTGCCCTACCGGGCCAGGACCGCCCGCAGCTGCTCCAGGCCCCAGTCCAGATCCTCCTTGCTGATCACCAGCGGCGGGGCGATCCGGATCGTCGACCCATGGGTGTCCTTCACCAGCACCCCCCGCCCCATCAGCTTCTCGGAGATCTCCCGGCCCGTGCCGTACGACGGAGAGATGTCCACCCCCGCCCAGAGCCCCCGGCCGCGCACCGCCTCCACCGCGCCACCGGTCGCCATCAGCCCCAGCTCGTGGTGGAGGTGATCACCCAGCTCCGCCGCCCGCTGCTGGTACTCACCCGTGCGCAGCATCGCGATCACCTCAAGGGCCACCGCACACGCCAGGGGATTCCCGCCGAACGTCGAACCGTGCTCCCCGGGCCGGAACACCCCGAGGATCTCGCTCGACGACACCACGGCCGACACCGGCACCACGCCGCCGCCGAGCGCCTTGCCCAGCACGTACATGTCGGGCACCACGCCCTCGTGCTCACTGGCGAAGGTCTTGCCGGTCCGGCCCAGGCCGGACTGGATCTCGTCCGCGATGAACAGCACGTTCCGTGCCCGGGTCAGCTCACGTACGCCCGCGAGATACCCCGGCGGCGGCACCAGCACTCCCGCCTCGCCCTGGATCGGCTCCAGCAGGACAGCGACGGTGTTGTCCGTCATCGCGGCGTCGAGCGCGGCGAGATCCCCGTACGGAACGATCTCGAAGCCCGGCGTGTAGGGCCCGTAGTCCGCACGGGCCTCCTGGTCGGTGGAGAAGCTGATGATCGTGGTCGTACGGCCGTGGAAGTTGTCCGCCGCGACGATGATCTTGGCGGTGCCGTCCGGCACCCCCTTCGTCCGGTAGCCCCACTTGCGGGCCGTCTTCACGGCGGTCTCCACCGCCTCCGCGCCCGTGTTCATCGGCAGCACCATCTCCATGCCGCACAACTCGGCCAGCCGGGTGCAGAATTCGGCGAACCGGTCGTGGTGGAACGCCCGTGAGGTGAGCGTCACCCGCTCCAACTGGGCCTTGGCGGCGTCGATGAGGCGCCGATTACCATGGCCGAAGTTGAGTGCCGAGTAGCCGGCGAGCATATCGAGGAAGCGTCGTCCCTCGACGTCGGTCATCCATGCACCGTCCGCCGAGGCGACGACCACGGGCAGCGGGTGGTAGTTGTGCGCGCTGTGCGCCTCCGCAGAGGCGATGGCACTCTCCGTTGTCGCCACGGGTTCTCCGTTCGGTCGAGCCGAGCCATCCGGTCAAGGCGCGGTAGCGCCCCTGTTTCTATCGTCACTCGCCAGTGTGGACGAAGAAACCTTGCCCCCGGCGTGCCCTGGGAGACAACCCCGCGGGCGGGTCGGGTTGGATCACACGTCCAGCAGTTGCCCGCGCGGACCCGTCTCCGGCCTTCCGCCCCGTCGATGGGGCGGTCGGGGCAGTCGTCCCGCGAGCGGCCGCAGCACCAGACCCAACACCACCCCGGCCCCCGGCGCCGGTATCGCCCACCACCAGCCGTCCGTGCCGCCGGACGGGGTTGATGAACGCGGACTGCACCACGTCCTCGGCGTCCGCCCCCGCGCCGCAGGCCACCGCCACCCGCAGCGCGATCCCCGTATAGGCACGCACCAGCTCCGCGTACGCCTCCCGCTCCCCGGAACGCACACGCGCGATGACAGTCGATTCATCCGCAACCGTCAGGATGCGGCCCCCCTCCAGGGTCCCCTCCCGTGTCCTCACCCTTTTGATACACCGCTCACCCCGGATCGGTTCCCGGCCTGTCCCGACCTGGCGGCCCCACCTGAGAGAATGTCCAGCATGGCCACTCGTCCTCGCGCGCTCTCCGGTATCCAGCCCACCGCAGGCTCGTTCCACCTCGGGAACTACCTCGGTGCGATCCGGCAGTATGTGGCGCTGCAAGAAACCCACGACGCGTTCTACATGGTCGTGGACCTGCACGCGATCACCATGCCGCAGGAGCCCGCCGACCTGCGCGCCAACACCAGGCTCGCGGCCGCGCAGCTCCTCGCCGCCGGTCTCGACCCCCAGCGCTGCACGCTGTTCATCCAGAGTCATGTACCCGAACACGCCCAGCTCGGCTGGGTGATGAACTGTCTGACGGGCTTCGGCGAGGCCTCCCGCATGACGCAGTTCAAAGACAAGTCCGCCAGACAGGGCGCCGACCGCGCCACGGTCGGACTCTTCACCTACCCGATCCTCCAGGTCGCCGACATCCTGCTCTACCAGGCGGACTCCGTCCCGGTCGGCGAGGACCAGCGCCAGCACGTCGAGCTGACACGTGACCTCGCCGAGCGCTTCAACACCCGTTTCGGCAGCACGTTCACGATCCCGAAGCCGCACATCGTCAAGGAGGTCGCGAAGATCTACGACCTCCAGGACCCGTCGATCAAGATGAGCAAGTCGGCGTCCACGCCGAAGGGCCTGGTCAATCTGCTGGACGACCCCAAGGTCACGGCGAAGAAGATCAAGAGCGCCGTCACCGACACGGGCACCGAGATCCGCTTCGACGCCGCGGACAAGCCGGGCATCAGCAACCTCCTCACGATCTACTCCACACTCACGGGCGCGAGCATCGCGGATCTGGAGAAGAAGTACGAGGGCAAGGGCTACGGCGCGCTGAAGGTGGACCTGGCCGAGGCGATGGTCGACTTCGTCACACCGTTCCGCGACCGCACCCAGGAATATCTGGACGATCCGGAGACGCTGGACTCGATCCTGGCCGAAGGCGCGGAGAAGGCCCGCACGGTCGCCGCGGAGACGCTCGCCCAGGCGTACGAACGGATCGGCTTCCTGCCCGCGAAGCACTGAGGGGACGGGGCGGGCGTGCCGGTCCCGGCTCGCCCGCCCCGGCCGACCGCGGACGCCGCCGTAGCGCATACGCGCCGTCCGCGTACTGCTGACCAAGGACCCTGGCCAGAAGAACGGTGTGAGCGCCACACTGGCGCAGGGACGGAATCGGCCGACCGAACCGCCCGCACACCGCACCACCGCCACACCGGCACACACACGGACTGAGGAGAACGACGTGGGGACCGTAACGCTCGGCGTTTCGATCGCGGTCCCGGAGCCGTACGGCAGCCTGCTCCAGGAATGCCGCGCGGGCTTCGGCGACCCTGCCGCGCACGGCATTCCCACGCACGTCACGCTCCTGCCGCCCACCGAGGTCGACTCCTCGACGCTGCCGACCATCGAGGCGCACCTGGCCTCGGTCGCCGCGGCGGGCCGCCCCTTCCCCATGCGGCTCTACGGCACGGGCACCTTCCGCCCGCTGTCGCCGGTGGTCTTCGTCCAGGTCGTCGAGGGCGGTTCGGCGTGCACCTGGCTCCAGAAGCGGGTCAGGGAGGCGTCCGGGCCGCTGGTGCGCGAACTCCAGTTCCCGTACCACCCCCACGTGACGGTGGCGCACGCCATCTCCGAGGAGGCGATGGACCGGGCGTACGAGGAGCTGGCCGACTACACCGCCCGCTGGAGCTGCACGTCCTTCGGGCTGTACGAGCAGGGCTCGGACGGCGTGTGGCGGATGCTGCACGAGTACGTTTTCGGCGGCGGTACGGAGATGACGGGAGTGCCCTCCCGGAGCACCCCCGTCGACCTGCCCGCGACCTCTTCGCTGCGTCAGTAGCCGTACGGACTCAGATCGGCAGCCGCCGGAACAGCGGCCTCGGCAGATGCCGCAGCACCGACATCGCCGCCCGCAGCGCCCCCGGCACCCACACCGTCTCCGAGCGGCGCCGCAGCCCCAGCTCCACGGCCGCCGCCACCGCCTCCGGCGTCGTCGCCAGCGGTGTCTCCTCCAGCCCGGCCGTCCTCCTCGTCCGTACGAAGCCGGGCCGCACGACCATCACATGCACACCCGTGCCGTGCATCGCGTCCCCGAGCCCCTGCGCGAACGCGTCCAGGCCCGCCTTGCTCGACCCGTAGATGAAATTGGCGCGCCGCGCCCGCTCACCGGCCACCGACGACAGCACCACCAGCGAACCGTGCCCCTGCGTCTGCATCGCCGCCGCGCACACCAGACCGGCCGAGACCGCGCCCGTGTAGTTCGTCTGCGCGACCCTGACGGCCGACGCCGGATCCGCCTCGTCGTGCGCCTGGTCGCCGAGGACGCCGAAGGCGAGCAGCGTCATGTCGATGTCGCCCTCGGCGAAGACCTTCCCGAGCACTTCCGCGTGCGAGTCCGGGGCGAGCGCGTCGAAGTCGACGGTGCGGACGTCCGCGCCCTGGGTACGCAGCTGCTCGGCCGCGGTGTCGAGCGCGGGCGACGCGCGGCCGGCCAGCCAGACCGTGCGGGTACGGCGTGCGATCAGCCGGCGCGCCGTGGCCAGCGCGATCTCGGACGTGCCACCGAGGACGAGCAGGGACTGCGGAATGCCGAAGGCGTCCTTCATGGTGCGGTGCTCCTTGCAGCGAGGGTGTGGGATGAGCCTCGTAGGGGCTGAGGCGGGGGCCGGGGTGAGGGGCCCCGGGCGTCAGATCGAGAGACGGCGGGAGAGATCGGAGACGAAGACCGCGCGCGGGTCCAACTCGGCCCGCAGCGACCGGAACTCGTCCAGTCGCGGATACATCGCGGCCAGCAGCTCCGGTCGCAGCCGTGAGTCCTTCGCGAGACAGACCCGGCCCCCGGCGGCGGCGACGTCCTGGTCCAGCTCGTCGAGGAAGGAGCCCAGGCCGGTCGGGCCGGTGGGGATGTCCAGCGCGAGCGTCCAGCCGGCCATGGGGAAGGACAGCCAGCCGGGATCACCCGCGCCGAGACGCTTGAGCACGGCGAGGAAGGAGGGACAGCCGCGCCTGACGATGCGCCGCACGATCCGGATCAGCGCCTCCTCCTGACCGAGCCCGACGGCGAACTGGTAACGGACGCAGCCGCCGCGCCCGTACAGCCGGTTCCAGTGCGGTACGCCGTCCAGCGGGTGGAAGAAGGCGGGGACGCGCCGGAGTCCGCCGGTCCGCCGGCGCGGCGCCCCCCGGTACCAGAGCTCGTTGAACAGCTCGGCCGTCTTCCGGCGCAGCAGCCCTTCGGGTACGTAGGAGGGCGCGCCGGGGACCAGCCGGGCGGGCCGGAAGGTGAGCGGCCGTCTGCGGGCCCGCGCGGGCAGCTCGGCGAGCGGCGTGTGGTTGCCGCGGGTGAGGACGGAGCGTCCCAAGGAGGGGCCGCGGGCGAGCAGATCGATCCAGGCGGTCGAGTAGCGGTAGGCGTGGTCCGACGTGGTGAGACGGGCCATCAGATCGTCGAGGTCCGCAGCGCGTTCGGTGTCGACGGACATCAGGGAGGTCTCGACGGGGTGCAGCCGGAAGGTCGCCGCCAGGATCACTCCCGTCAGCCCCATGCCGCCCGCCGTGGCGTCGAAGAGCGGCGTGCCGGGGACGACCTCACGTACGGAGCCGTCGGCGGTCAGCAGGTCCAGGGACAGCACGTGGCGGGAGAACGAACCCGACACATGGTGGTTCCTGCCGTGGATGTCGGCGCCGATCGCGCCGCCGACCGTGACATGGCGGGTCCCGGGTGTCACCGGTACGAACCAGCCCAGCGGCAGCAGCACCTCCATCAGCCGGTGCAGGCTGGTCCCCGCCTCGCAGCTGACGGTCCCCGCCTCGGTGTCGACGGACAGGACGCGGTCCAGGGCGGTCATCTCGATGACGGAGCCGCCGGCGTTCTGCGCCGCGTCGCCGTAGGCGCGGCCGAGCCCGCGCGGGATGCCGCCGCGCCTGCCGCAGTCGCGTACGGCCCGCGCCGTCTCCTCGTAAGAACGCGGCCGTACGAGACGGGCGGGGGCCGTGGGGGCGGTGCGGCCCCAGCCGGTGACGGAGACGATGTCGTCGGTGACAGGCTCGGCGAACTCGGCAGACATGGTCGAGACGGTATCGCCCTAAACGTAATTCTTTGCGCTATAAGCCGTATTTGCTGCCGTACTCGTATGAATGGGTGGTTGGCCAAGCGGTGTCGGGCGTTGACGTGAGAATCGGCATCCGGGGTACCCGACCGTTGGTTCTCCGATCCGAGGGCAGGTCTCCGTCATGGACTGGCTGAAAAAACTTCCCGTCGTCGGGCCGCTCGTGGCCCGGCTGATGCTGACGCACGCCTGGCGCTCGTACGAGACCCTCGACCGGACGCACTGGTCCCGGCTCGCGGCGGCGATCACCTTCATCAGCTTCCTGGCACTCTTCCCGCTGATCACCGTGAGCGCGGCGATCGGGGCCGCGCTGCTCAGCAAGGACCAGCTGGACCGGCTCCAGGACAAGCTCAAGGACCAGGTGCCCGGCATCTCCGACCAACTCGACCTCGACGCGCTGGTCGCCAACGCGGGCACGGTCGGTCTGGTGGCGGGCGCGCTGCTGCTGTTCACCGGCATCGGCTGGGTCGGCTCGATGCGGGAGTGTCTGCGCGCCGTGTGGGAGCTGGACGACGTGGACGAGGGCAACCCCTTCGTGCTCAAGGCCAAGGACGCGGTCATCCTCGTCGGCCTCGGCGTCACCGCGCTCGCCTCGATCGGCGCGTCGGCCCTCGGCTCCACGGCCGTCGGCTGGAGCGCGGACCGGCTCGGCATCGCGGAGGGCGGCGTGGGCGGTGTGCTGCTCCAGATCGCGGCGATCGTCGTGGCGGCCGTGGCGGGCTTCCTCATCCTGCTGTACGTGCTGACGCTGCTGCCCGGTGTGCATCCGCCACGGCGGCGGCTGATCGTCGCCGCGGTGATCGGCGCGATCGGCTTCGAACTGCTCAAGCTGCTGCTCGGCGGCTATGTGCGCGACGTGGCGGGCAAGAGCCTGTACGGCGCGTTCGGGGTGCCGGTCGCGCTGCTGCTGTGGATCAACTTCACGGCGAAGCTGATGCTGTTCTGCGCCGCCTGGACGGCTACGCCGAGCAAGGACGAGCCGTCACAGGGGGAGGGGAACACGGCGGGGTCGGACGACGACGCGACGGATTCGGCGGCGGTCGCCCCCGGCGGGTAGCCGCTTCGGCGGGACTTCGAAGACAGGACCTAGCGGCCCGGCAGGCGCTTGACCAGGTCGGGCAGTGGCCAGCGGCGGTTGACCAGGAACGCCGCCGCCGCCAGCAGCAGCAGCGCGCCGCCCGTGATGGCCACCGCGATACCCATGCCGCTCGACCCCGACGACGCGGAGGCCTTGTCGCCCAGCGAAGCCTGGTCCGTGCCGCCGTCGCCGCCCCCCTCGCCCTTGCCGCCCGATTCCTTGTCCCCGACGGCCTCCTTGTCGGAGCCGTCGCCGGCCGATCCGGGCTTCACGAGCTCGCCGATCGGCTTGACCTTTCCGGCGGCGGTGAAGCCCCAGTCCATGAGCCGGGCCGTCTCCTGATAGACCGCCAGGCTCTCCTCCCCGGACGGGTTCATGACCGTGACGAGCAGCACCCTGCCGTCGCGCTCGGCGACACCGGTGAACGTCGAGCCCGCGTTGGTGGTGTTGCCGTTCTTGACGCCGGCGATGCCCTTGTAGGGGTCCAGGCCCGCGTCACCGGTCAGCAGCCGGTTGGTGTTCTGGATCTCGAACGTCTCGCGCTTCGGGGCCTTCTCGCCCTTCTTCGCCTTCTTCTCCTCGCCCGGGAACTGCACCCTGACGGTCGACGAGTACTCCCGGAAGTCCTTCTTCTGGAGTCCGGAGCGGGCGATCAGGGTCAGGTCGTACGCGCTGGAGACCTGCCCCTTCTCGTCGTAGCCGTCCGGCGAGACGACATGTGTGTCGAGCGCCCTGAGCCCGGCCGCGTGCTCGTTCATGTCGGCGACCGTCTTGCGGACGCCACCGTTCATCTCGGACAGGACGTGCACGGCGTCGTTGCCCGAGCGCAGGAACACGCCCATCCACAGGTCGTGGACGGTGTACGTGCTCTCCTCCTTCACCCCGACGAGGCTGCTGCCCTCACCGACGCCCGCCAGATCCGCGCTCGTCACCTTGTGGGAACGGTCCTTCGGCAGCACCGGCAGGACCGTGTCGGCGAAGAGCATCTTCAGCGTGGACGCGGGCGGCAGCCGCCAGTGCGCGTTGTGCGAGGCAAGGACGTCACCGCTCTCGGCGTCCGCGACGATCCAGGACCTGCCGGTCAGCTTCTTCGGCAGGACGGGCACGCCCGGGGCGAGATTCACCTGGGTGCCGGGTTTGCCGAGCAGGGTGCCGCCGACCGTCGACATCGCCGCCGGCGGCTTCGGCTTCTTGTCCTCGGCCTTGTCCGCGTCCGCGTCGTCCGCCAGGACGGGCGCGGTGGTCAGAAGGGGCAGCAACGCGGCGGCGAGGACCGTCAACACGGTCTTTTTCAATGCGGACACGGTCGGAAACGTACATGGCCTGACGGTCGATCCGAACACCGGCGGCCGGACCCGCCGCTTCCACCGCTGGGACAGACCACTTTCCGGCCATCGGCCCTCGTCGGGCAGCCCCCGGCGAAGCGGTGGCGCGGCCTCCGGCGATACTGGATCCATGAAGCTCAGCCGCCCCGTGTCCTGGTTCCTGCTCGCCTTCGGGGTGTGGAGCTGGTTCATCTGGATCACTTTCGTCAAGAATTTGTGGCAGGACGGCAGCGGGCTCGCCTTCGACGACGCCGGTGACCCCACGGGCTACTTCTGGGTGCATCTGCTGCTCGCCGTTACGTCCTTCCTTCTGGGGACGGGCGTCGGGGCGGTGGGGTTCCGTGGAGTCCGCGCCCGGCGCCACGAGGCGAGCGGTGAATCCCGGCCCGCGCCGAGGAACGAACCCGGCGACGAGCACGTAGTACAGAGACACCGACAGGGATAAAAAGGGGACCGGCTTGTGATCGTCGTGGTTGTCCTGATGGCGCTCGTCGCCGTCACGCTGGTGGCGGGCGCGCATTACTACATATGGCGGCGCCTGGTCCGCGACACGACAGTGGCGGGCGGCAGGGCCCGCAAGGCGGGCACCGCCGTGATGATCCTGCTGCCGGTCCTGACCGTCGCAGGCGTGGGGGTGGGCCGCGCCGAGACGCCGTTCGCTCTGAAGCAGGTCCTCGGCTGGCCCGCGTACATGTGGCTGGCGACGCTGCTGTATCTGCTGCTCGCACTGCTGGTGGGCGAGATCGTACGGCCCGTGCTGCGCCGGGTGCTCGACCGCCGGGCGGCGGCCCCCGAAGCCGCGGAGACCGCGCCCGTGGAGGAGCCGGCGACCGTCGGAGCGCCGGCGCCGGCGCCGGCGACCGCACCGGCCGCTCCCGGTCCCGACGCCGACAAGGCCGCGGACCCGGACAACGACTCGGCAACCGCCACCCCGGAAGGCCCCGCTGGCGCCGCAGACCCCGCAGTCACGGCCCCCGGCCCCTCCCGGCGGCTCTTCGTCTCCCGTGTCGTCGGCGGCGCCGCGGCGGCGGCAGCGCTCGCCACCGTCGGGTACGGCGCGGCGAACGTGCTCTCCGGTCCCAGTGTCAAGCGCGTCACCGTGCCCCTCGCGAAGCTGCCGCGCGCCGCCCACGGCTACCGGATAGCCGTCGTCAGCGACATCCACCTCGGTCCGCTGCTGGGCAGGGCCCACGCGCAGCGCGTCGTGGACACCATCAACTCCACCAACCCCGACCTCGTCGCCGTCGTCGGCGACCTGGTCGACGGGACCGTCGCCGACCTGGGGCCGGCGGCCGAGCCGCTGGCCGGGTTGCGGGCGAAGCACGGCTCGTACTTCGTCACCGGAAACCACGAGTACTTCGGCGACGCGGCCGAATGGGTCGACCACGTGAGGGAGTTGGGCCTGCACCCGCTGGAGAACGCCCGCGTGGAGATCGCCGGGTTCGATCTCGTGGGCGTCAACGACATCGCCGGTGAGGAGGAGGGCGACGGCCCCGACTTCGAGAAGGCGCTCGGCGGACGTGACCCGGCGAGGGCCTCCGTACTCCTCGCACACCAGCCCGTCGTCATCCACGACGCGGTCGAGCACGGCATCGACCTCCAGCTGTCGGGACACACCCACGGCGGCCAGATGTGGCCGGTGAACTACATCGCGCAGGCGGCCAACCCGACCCTTGCCGGTCTTGAGCAGTACGGCGACACCGCGCTCTACGTGACGCGCGGGGCCGGGGCGTGGGGCCCGCCCGTGCGGGTCGGGGCGCCCGCGGACGTCACCGTCGTGCAGCTGGCGTCCCGCCAGGCGTGAGGGCCGGCCGACGGGCCCTCCTCAAGCACCGGGCGGGCCCGTCCCGGCCGGGCGGCCCGCCTCAGCCGCCGGACGGGCCACCCGCCGTGTCCTCGGCCTCCGGGCGGGCCCGCGGCAGCGTGACCGTCACCGTCAGGCCCGTCCCCGAAGCCGTCCGTACCGACACCGCGCCGCCGTGCGAACGCACCACCGCGTGCACGATCGCCATCCCGAGCCCGCTGCCCGCGACGCCGCCCCCGGCCCGGAAGAAGCGGTCGAATATCCGGTCCGCGTCCTCGCCGCTCATCCCCGGTCCCTCGTCGTGGACGCGCAGCCGCACCTCGCCCGCCTCCGAGCACCCCAGCTCCACCCGGACCGGTACGCCGGCGGGCGTGTGGACACGCACGTTCGTCAGCAGGTTGCCGATGACCTGCCGGAGACCGGACTCGTCCGCCCGGACGAGCACCGCGCCCGCCGCCGCCACGTCGAGCGGCCGGTCCGGCTGCTGCGCGCGCAGATCGTCGGTCGCGTCGCGGACCAGCCGGCTCAGATCCACGGGGCGCAGCCGCAGCACCGGCCGCTGGTCGAGCCGGGCCAGGGTGAGCAGCTCGTCGACGAGCCGGGCCATCCGGTCCGCCTCGTCGGTCATCCGGGCCAGCGCGCGGGCGTGCTCCGCCTCTCCGCTGAGCATTCCCTTCGCGGACAGCTGCAGATAGCCGCGGATCGCGGACAGCGGCGTACGCAGCTCGTGCGACGCGTCGGCGACGAACCGCCGCGGTTGCGCCGCGCTGCGCTCGCGCGTCACGTACGCGGACTCGACCTGCTGGAGCATGGCGTTGAGGGCGAGCCGCAACTGCTCCGTCTCGGTGACCGGGTCGTGGCGGCCGGGGACCCGGCGGGTCAGATCGCCCTCGGCGATGGCCGTCGCCGTCTTCACCATGTCGCCGAGCGGGCGCAGCGTACGGTTCGCGTTCACCAGGGTGATCAGCGCGAGCAGGACGAGCAGCAGCCCGCCGACGGCGGCGTCGAACTTGAACGCGAGCAGCAGGCTCTCGTGCACGGCCTTGGTGGACGTCGAGATCAGCACCGTGGAGCCGTCGCCGAGCCGGGCTCCCACCACCCGGTACGGGTCGCCGCCCATCTTCACCTCGCGCACGCCCCGTTCCCTGCTCAGGGCTGCCGGGTCGGTGACCGTACGGGCGAGCTCACGCTGCCGCTCGCTCGGGACGACACCGGCGAAGTTCAGCGCCCTGCCCCTCTGGTCGACCGCCACGAAGACGGAGTCGGGCGCCGGCAGCGAGCCCGCGCCCGGTCGGTGGGGCGAGATCTTCTCCACTATCGCGGCGAGCGAGCTGAGCGACTCGATTCCGGGACCGCACCCGCGCCGGCCCGCCGGCCCGATTCTGGGGTCCTGACCTGACCCGGACATGGAGCCGGGCACGTCACGAGCGGAAGGAACAGACTGTGGGGGCATGGGCACGGTGGTGCCACCGGCACAAGCCGGTGGTCCTGGTGCTGGGTCTGCCGGGCCGGCTCGGCAGGCGGCTCCACCACCCGGCCGTCGAGGCGCCCGAGGCCGCCCGGCCGACGCGGGCTGAGCCTCCCGAGGAGGAGAGCGTCTCCGGCGCCACCGGCGTGTACGGCCTCGTCCGTACGCAGGAGGGCGCGCCCGTCGCCGACGCCGTACTGACCCTGGTCTCGCCCGGCGGCGAAAAGCTCGACCGGGTGGCGACGCTCGCCGACGGCTCGTACATCCTGAGCGCCCCCGCCGGCGGCTCGTATCTGCTGGGCGCGGTGTCACGGGAGTACGAGCCGTGGACCCGGCACATCATGGTCGGCGGCGAACCGCTCGTCCACGATCTGACGCTCAGCCCCTCGGAGGCCGCCTCTCCATCGCGTCCGGCATGAACTCCACCAGCAGGTCGTGGAGTTGACGCACGACAGGACGCAGCAGCCGGTATCGGGACAGTGCGATCACACGGGCGACGACCGGTGTGGCACGCTCCACGAGCCGACGGCTGCGCGCCGCGTCCGGCGTCCGGTCGTACACCCAGTACAGAACGAGACCCATCTGCATCAGCCACAGCAAGTGCGGCAGCCGTTCGCCCAGTCCGGGGTCGATCCGGGCGGACGACCCGGCCAGTACACGCTCGTGGATGGAGACGGCGGCCTCGCGCGCCGGGGCCGAGTCCGGCGAGAACGGACTGAGCGGGCTGTCCGGGTCGGCGGCGTTCTTGAAGAACTGCGCGGCGAAGCGGTGGTACGGCTCCGCGATGTCCAGCCAGGCCAGCAGGACGCCCCGGAGACGGGCCGTCAGATCCTTCTCACCCTCCAGCACGGGCCGGACGGCCACCTCGTGCTCGGCGGCGATCCGGTCGTAGAAGCCCTGGACGAGGTGTTCCTTGGAGGAGAAGTAGTAGTACGCGTTCCCGACGGAGACCCCGGCCTCCTTGGCGATGACCCGCATGGTCGTCCGGTCGTAGCCGTTCTCCTGAAAGAGGCGCAGCGCGGTTTCGAGGATGAGGATGCGGGTCTGCTCGCTCCTGGAGGGCTTGATGTCGGTCCTGTCCGTCGTCGCTCCGGGGCCCGCCGCTTCGCTCGCACGGTCCGGGCCCGAACGGTGGAGGCACGCCGCCCCACCCACGGAAATATGATGCCGCCCGCCGCCTCATCGGGAAGAGTCGGGCCCATGATGAGTGCGGAGGATGTGCTGGCCGTCCTGGACCTGCTCGACCGGGCGGGCATCGAGGTGTGGCTCGACGGCGGCTGGGGCGTGGACGCCCTGCTGTGCGAGCAGACCCGTCCCCACGAGGACCTGGACATCGTCGTACGGGCCGAGAGCCTGGCCCACTACGGGCGCACGATGAGCGACCACGGCTTCCGCCTGTTCCGCGACGACGGGCCGTACAACCACGTACTGGTGGACGACGGCGGCCGGCTGGTCGACGTCCACGCCGTGGACCTGGGCACCACGCGCACGGACGAGCGGGGCGTCGAGGTGTACGGCCCCGGGGGGCTGCCCTACCCGGTGGGCTCGCTGGCCGGTGGCGGACGGGTCCGGGGCCGCCGGGTCGGCTGCGGCACCCCAAAGTTCCAGGTCGCCTCGCACACCGGATACGCGCTCGACGAGGACGACGAACGGGACGTGCTGGCCGTGCACCACCGCTTCGGCGTACCGCTGGCCGGCCGGGTGCGCGCGTGGCACGAGGAGGAGGGATGGGGCGTGCTGGACGCCGCCAACTTCCGCCAGGACGTGTGGGCGCACTTCTCGGCCGTCGCCGGTGAGACATTTGTCGAACCGGTGGTGGGCCAGGCCGTCACCTTCTCCGTCGAGGAGGCCGAGCAGGACGGCTACCGCCGACGCGCGGTGACGGTCTGGCCCGAGGGCGCCGGGAGCGAGGCCGGTACGGCCGCGCCCCTGCCGTCACATGCTGCTGAGTGACCTGGCGTACGCGACCTGCCCCATGACCTGCTGGAAAGAGTCGGGCCCGGTGGCCTGGACCATCGTGGAGTGGTGCTTGCCGCCGCTGGTCACCATCACCTGGATGAAGCCGGTCGTGTTGCGCTCCTTCATCAGGAGGAAGAGCAGACCGAGCAGACAGAAGAGGAAGAAGATGACCGCCAGGATGATGGCGTGCGTCGGGATCTTCTCCTCCGTACGCGACATGTCCGTCGCGTTCCACACCGCGCCTCGCAGCGGCAGCGTGCCGGACGGCGTCACGATCCCGTGGTTCATGACGGTGATGTCGCCGATCGACACCAGCGGTGCGCCGCCGCCCGCCTGCGCGGCGGGAACGGGCTGGCCGGCCATCGTCGGGTCGTAACCCTGACCGGGATAGCCGTATCCCGGGGCCGGGTTCGGATAGCCGTATCCGGGCTGGGTGGGGCCCCATCCGTAGGCCCCGTCCCCCTCCGGATTCGGGTTCGGATTCGGCTGGCTCATGTCTCCCCCGCTTCCCCTGTTTACTGGTCTGACTGAATCCTGGCACAGAAAGGGCCCGTCCCGTACGGGCCGTTACGGCTTCGTACGGAAACGGGCCCTCGCCCGACACGCGGGCGCGCCGCGCTCAGAAGCGCCGGGTGATCAGCGCTCGCTTCACTTCCTGGATCGCCTTGGTGACCTCGATACCGCGCGGGCAGGCGTCCGTGCAGTTGAACGTCGTGCGGCAACGCCACACGCCGTCCTTGTCGTTGAGGATCTCCAGGCGCTGCTCGCCCGCCTCGTCACGCGAGTCGAAGATGAACCGGTGCGCGTTGACGATCGCCGCCGGGCCGAAGTACTGCCCGTCGTTCCAGAACACCGGGCACGAGGACGTGCACGCCGCGCACAGGATGCACTTCGTGGTGTCGTCGAACCGCTCGCGGTCCTCCGCCGACTGGAGCCGCTCACGCGTCGGCTCGTTGCCGCTGGTGACCAGGAACGGCATCACGTCGCGGTACGCCTGGAAGAACGGATCCATGTCCACGATCAGGTCCTTCAGGACCGTGAGGCCCTTTATGGCCTCGACCGTGATCGGCTTGGCGGCGCCCGTCTTCTTGTCGAACGACGTGATGTCCTTGATCAGCGTCTTGCACGCGAGCCGGTTCTTGCCGTTGATCCGCATCGCGTCCGAGCCGCAGATCCCGTGCGCGCAGGAGCGCCGGAAGGTCAGCGAGCCGTCGACGTCCCACTTGATCTTGTGGAGGGCGTCGAGCACCCGCTCCTTGGGATCGATCTCGATCGAGAAGTCCTCCCAGCGGGACTCGTCGGAGATCTCCGGGTTGAAGCGGCGGATCCGCAGCGTGACCGTGATGTACGGCGATGCCGCGGACTCGTCCTCGACCTTGTCCAGTAGGGGAGTTGCCATCAGTACTTACGCTCCATCGGCTGGTAGCGGGTCTGGACGACCGGCTTGTAGTCGAGACGGATGGACTCCGTGCCGTCGTCGCCGACCTCGCGGTACGCCATGGTGTGGCGCATGAAGTTCACGTCGTCCCGGTTGGGGAAGTCCTCGCGGTAGTGACCGCCGCGCGACTCCTTGCGGGCGAGCGCCGACACGGCCATCACCTCGGCCAGGTCGAGCAGGTTGCCCAGTTCGACGGCCTCCAGCAGATCCGTGTTGAAGCGCCTGCCCTTGTCCTGGATGGACACGTTCAGATAGCGCTCGCGCAGCTCGCCGATCTTCTCGACGGCCGTCAGAATCGTCTGCTCGGTGCGGAAGACCATGACGTTCGCGTCCATGGTCTCCTGGAGTTCGCGGCGGATGACCGCCACGCGCTCGTCGCCCGTGGAGTCGCGCAGCCGCTGGATCTGCGTCTCGACCAGTTCGGCCGCATTCTCCGGGAGTTCGACGTGCTCGCTCTTGGCCGCGTACTCGGCGGCGGCGATCCCCGAGCGCTTGCCGAAGACGTTGATGTCGAGCAGCGAGTTGGTGCCGAGCCGGTTGGCGCCGTGCACCGACACGCACGCGACCTCGCCGGCCGCGTACAGACCCGGCACGACCGTCGTGTTGTCGCGAAGGACCTCGCCCTGGACGTTGGTGGGGATGCCGCCCATCGCGTAGTGCGCGGTGGGCTGGATCGGGATCGGGTCCGTGTACGGCTCGATGCCCAGGTACGTACGGGCGAACTCGGTGATGTCCGGGAGCTTGGCGTCCAGTTGCTCCGGCGGCAGGTGCGTCAGGTCGAGATAGACGTGGTCGCCCTCGGGACCGCAGCCGCGGCCCTCGCGGATCTCGGTGTAGATCGACCGCGAGACGACGTCACGCGAGGCGAGGTCCTTCATGACGGGCGCGTACTTCTCCATGAAGCGCTCGCCGTCCTTGTTACGGAGGATGCCGCCCTCACCGCGGGCGCCCTCCGTGAGGAGGATGCCCATGCGCCAGATGCCCGTGGGGTGGAACTGGAAGAACTCCATGTCCTCCAGCGGCAGTCCGCGCCGGTAGCAGGCCGCCTGGCCGTCACCGGTGAGCGTGTGCGCGTTGGACGTGACCTTGAAGAACTTGCCGGTGCCGCCGGACGCGTAGATGACCGACTTCGCCTGGAAGACATGGATCTCGCCGGTGGCCAGCTCGTAGGCGACCACACCCGCCGACGTCTTGACGCCGTCGATCTCCACGATCAACTGGTCGAGGACGTAGAACTCGTTGAAGAACTCCACACCCTCCTTGACACAGTTCTGGTAGAGCGTCTGGAGGATCATGTGGCCGGTGCGGTCCGCCGCGTAGCAGGACCGGCGGACCGGGGCCTCGCCGTGGTTGCGGGAGTGGCCGCCGAAG
This sequence comes from Streptomyces sp. S4.7, assembly GCF_010384365.1. Classification (NCBI taxonomy): domain Bacteria; kingdom Bacillati; phylum Actinomycetota; class Actinomycetes; order Kitasatosporales; family Streptomycetaceae; genus Streptomyces; species Streptomyces sp. S4.7. The sequence continues at coordinate 4,763,998 of NZ_CP048397.1, forward strand.
CGGCGCTGGTCGATGGTGCCGCCCGGCGTCCTGTTGAACGGCAGACCCATCTTCTCCAGGTCCAGGACCGCGTCGATGGCCTCCTTCGCCAGGATCTCGGCGGCGTCCTGGTCGACCAGGTAGTCGCCGCCCTTGATCGTGTCGAAGGTGTGCCACTCCCAGTTGTCCTCCTCCACGTTGGCGAGCGCGGCGGCCATTCCGCCCTGCGCGGCGCCCGTGTGGGACCTGGTGGGATACAGCTTCGTCAGCACGGCGGTGCGGCTGCGCTTGGTCGACTCGATGGCCGCGCGCATACCGGCGCCGCCGGCGCCGACGATGACGGTGTCGTACTTATGGATCTTCATTGCTCTCGTCAGCCCCGGCGTTAGCGGATGTTCGGGTCGAAGGTGAAGATCACCAGCGTGCCCAGAAGGATGGTGAACACCGTGGCGGTGTACAGCAGACCCTTGAGCCACAGGCGCGTGTTGGCACGCTCCGCGTAGTCGTTGATGATCGTGCGCATGCCGTTGGCGCCGTGCAGCATCGCCAGCCACAGCATCAGCAGATCCCAGGCCTGCCAGAACGGGGACGCCCAGCGGCCGGCCACGAAGGCGAAGCCGATCTTGGAGACGCCGCCGTCCAGCACGAGCTGGATGAGCAGGTGGCCGATGACCAGGACGACGAGGACGACGCCGGACAGGCGCATGAACAGCCAGGCGGCCATCTCGAAGTTGCCGCGGGTCGCCTTGGGGGTCTTCGCGGTGCGCTTGCGCGGCGGCTCGATGAGCGGCGCCGGGTTGTCGACGTCGTAGACGCTCACGCTCTCTACGGGACTGATCGCGGCGGTGGAACCGGTCGCGGTGGTGTCTGCGGACATCGGGTCAGTTCCCCCAGAGTTCGCGGGCGGCGTGGCCGAGCACGGGGTAGACGGCGCCCAGCATGAGGACGAGCCAGACACCCACGACGCTCCAGAGCATCTGCTTCTGGTAGCGCGGGCCCTTGGACCAGAAGTCCACGGCGATGACGCGCAGGCCGTTGAGAGCGTGGAAGAGGACGGCGGCCACGAGGCCGTACTCCATCAGGCCGACGAGAGGCGTCTTGTAGGTCGATACGACATCGTCGTATGCCTCGGGGGAGACGCGGACGAGTGCGGTGTCCACCACATGGACGAACAGGAAGAAGAAGATGGTGACGCCGGTGACTCGATGAGCCACCCATGACCACATTCCTTCCCGGCCGCGGTACAGCGTTCCAGCCGGCACGGAAAAGCCCTCCGGGAGCGGTGATAGGGGCCGGCCGCCATCTTCTACTCGATGAAGCACAGTGGTGTCGGTCGCGCCCGGCCGGGTACGGTCCACCGGCCCCGGCCATCGTAGCGACGCTTTGTCGGTTCGATCGCCCGGGGGCCCATCGGTGTGATCAAACAGGCAGTCAAACAGCCACGGACGGGCTATCCGGACGGCCGGAGTCGCTGGATTCCTGCGAAACACGGGGTGCGGGCGGTCCGTCGGCCACCAGGCGCGCGACCCGGGAGCGGGCGAGGCGGCGCAGTTCGTCGGCGGCGACGGCGCGCTCCTCGTCGGGGTCGTGGGTGAGCCTCTCGCGGATCCTGGTCAGTACCTGGTTCAGCCGCTCCTCGGGCCGGAAGTGGTCGAGGCTGATGACGAAGGCGTGTCCGAAACTGCTCTCGTACACGGCGTGCGCGGCCCGCAGCGCGGTCCTGGCGGTGAGCGGCGCCGCGTGGTGCGGGTCGGCCGACGACTCGTCGGCGAGCGCTTCGGCGAGATCCGTCCGGGACAGGTCGTAACTCGCCTCGTCGGCGGCGGCGAGGAGCGCGTCGACGGTCGGATACGGGCGGTGGTCGGTGAGCCGGCGGGCCCAGCGGCGGTTTCCGCAGCAGGCCAGCAGGGCGTGCTCGACGGTGTCGGCCGGGGCGGTGTTGAAGCGCGCCAGGCCGGCGTGGGAATCGCTGGACAGCGTGGACTCCTGGCGGGAGTGGCCGGCAGCGACCGGCCGCGGTGGCTGAAGTGAAGGGGGATAAGGGCGGGACGGATGTTTCGCAACGCTATCGACGGCGGGTGACGGGTGCCCGACAGATGCGCGAATTTCACCCGGACGGGACACCCCCGGCTCGCGCGATGGACAGTGACATGGGACGTTCGCCCTACTTCCTTCCTCTATCTCCATGCAAGGGATGATCACGGATGAGGTGGAACTCCCCAGCGACACTGGTGGGCGGCGCCGCGACAGTGGCGGCAGCGGTCACCCTCACGATGGTGGCCTGGCCCGACGCCACCCCGCCCGACCGCGGCGCCCCGGCGGGATCGACCACCGCGCCCCCGGACGGCCCCAGGTCGGAGGCGTCGTCGGCGCGGTCCGACACCCGCCCGGCCGCACCGACCCCGTCGGGCAGCGGCGCGCTCTCGAAGGCGCCGAACGTCGTGCCCTCGGTACGGAAGTTCGAGGCGGCCCGCGGACCCGGCTGGCGCCCGTCCGCGGACAGCGCCGTCGTCATCGCGAGGAACAGCGGGAAGCTGGCCGACGAAGGGCAGCTCCTCGCCGAGGAGCTCAAGATCGACTACCGGGGTGCCGTCGCGGCCGGGGCCGGAGACATCGAGCTGGCCCTGGAGTCGGGCAAGCAGGCGGGCCCCGAGTCGTACACCCTCACCACACGCGACGGGCGCGTCCGGATCGCCGGACCCGACGAGGCCGGGGTCTTATACGGCACCCGCACGGTCAAGCAGTCGGTGCGCGCGGACGGGGCGATACCCGAGGGCGTCGTACAGGACCGGCCCGACCGACCGCAGCGCGGACTCAACCTGGACATCGCGCGCAAGCACTACACCGCCGGCTGGATCGAGAACCGGCTGCGCGAGATGGCCGACCTCAAACTCAACCAGCTCGGCCTGCACTTCTCCGACGACCAGGGCTTCCGCATCGCCTCCGACACGCACCCCGAGATCGTCTCCCAGCAGCACCTCACCAAGGCCGAGGTCCGGGGAATCATCGCGCTCGCCGGGCGGCTGCACATCGACATCATCCCCGAGATCGACTCACCCGGGCATCTGGGCGCCGTGATGGCACCCCACCCCGAGCTGCAACTCCGGGACGTGAACGGGAGGACCACCCGAGGGGCCATCGACATCTCGCAGCCCGCCGCCGCGAAGATCGTGGACGATCTGCTGCGCGAGTACGACACCCTGTTCCCGGGGCCCTACTGGCACATCGGCGCCGACGAGTACCAGGCGCTCGTGGTCAGCGACCCCGAGGCGTCGTTCCCCCAACTGGCCGCCGCCGCGAAGAAGAAGTACGGCGCCGACGCCAAGGTCCAGGACCTCGCGACCGGTTGGATGAACGACCGCGCGGCCGTGGTCCGGCCCAAGAAGAAGGAGATCCAGGCCTGGAACGACGGCTTCTTCGCCGGGGGCGTCGTCGAGGCCGACCAGAACCTCCAAGTCGACTACTGGACCGGCAAGGAGATCGGCGCGCGGCCCCCGCTGGACTATCTGCGCGAGGGTCGGAACGTGGTGAACCTCAACGACGAGTTCCTCTACTACGTACTCGGTCAGCCGAACGACTTCGTGTATCCGACCGGCCGGCGGATCTACGAGCAGTGGACCCCGCTGGTGCTGCGCGGCACGACGCCGGTGCCCCAGAAGTACTCGAAGCAGATCCTCGGCGCGCGGTTCGCGGTGTGGGGCGACATCGCGAACGCGCAGACACCGGCCCAGGTGGCCGCCGGGATCCAACTGCCGCTGGCGGCAATGTCGCAGAAGGTGTGGAACCCGGTGAAACCGAGTCTCACCTGGACGGAGTTCAAGGCGCTGGCCGGCAAGGTGAGCGGGTGAGGGCGGGCGCCTCCCGCGCGCAGCTTGATCGGCGCGGTCCGTCATTCGGGACATAACAGGTTCCGCGCGGCCCTTCCTCGCGTACCGACCCGCAAGTCTTGGCCATCAGTGACGTATTTCAGCCGCCGGGCGCTGTAATGAGCAGTATTCTGCCCGCGACGGGAGGCGTGAATGAGCCTGGTGGAACTGATTGTTCAGGCGGATGAGCGGGGCCTCGCCGCGAGCGGGGTCGCCTGCCTCGACCGCTGCCTGCCCCTGCTCGCCGACGAGGGGGAGGTGCTGCGCCCCCTCTGGTCCGGTATCGCCGACGGGCGGGAGACCTGGGCCCCGCGGCTCGCGGTGGCCAGGGAGGCGATGGAGGCCGCCGTCCTCGGCGACGAAACGGCCGTCCTCGTACGGAAGATGCTCGCCGCCGCGCCCTCCGAGTGGGCGGTCGGGCCGTTGCGCGGCTGGTCCGACAGCTGCTCCGTCGTGGCGCTGGAGATTCACCAGCAGTTCGACGTGGTGGGGGACCGGGTCATCGGCGCTCCCGGCACCGTCGAGAGCGGCGCGTACAGCGACTGGGTGGAGCGCTGCCGTACGGGAGTGGCCGCCGGGCCCGGCGGGGAGCCCGGTGTCGGGCCCTTCGTCGCCGGACCGCTGGTCTCCGGTGAACTGCGCCGGCAGATCCAGATCCTGGAAATCCTGGCCGAAACGGACGGCGCGGCAGGTTTGCGCCAGGCGCTGGACCTCTCGACGGAGGGGCAGCGAGTGCTGCGTGCCGTCGTCTCGCGCCGAGCCCGAGCCCGACACTGAACTCCACCGGCCGTACCGGCACGGTGCTCCCTCTGGTCGACATGTGCCCCGAGGGTCGCGTCGCGCTGCCTGAAATCGGGCGAACGGGCAGGTCGCGGAGGTGTGCGCGGGGGGAGGAGAGGACGACCGGGGCCGCCACCCCCCACAGGAGAGGCCCCGGTCGTCGTCCGGCGGGGACGCTTCGCGGCCCCGTACTCATGTCAGCGCCAGGAGAGCGTTTTCTGTCACACCTGGGTCGGAAGGCAGGTTGTTGCCGGTTGTACAAATTATGGACTTGGGCCTCCGAGAGGCCGTAGCGTGCAGGAGCGCGTGGGGGCGCGCGGCAGTGACCAGCTGCGATTCAGGACGGGTTGAGTGGAGTGCTGGGGGACGACGCGGAGCTCACCGCCGCGGTGCTCGCGGCACAGGACGGGAACGAGGACGCGTTCCGGACTGTGTACCGCGCCGTGCACCCGCGGTTGTTGGCCTACATACGAACGCTCGTCGGCGAGCCTGATGCCGAGGACGTGGCTTCCGAGGCCTGGCTCCAGATAGCCAGGGACCTCGAACGCTTCAGTGGCGACGCCGACCGCTTCCGCGGCTGGACCGCGCGGATAGCGCGGAACCGCGCCCTCGACCACATACGGATGCGGGGCAGGCGCCCGGCATCCGGGAGCGACGAGACGGAACTGGCGGGCAAGGCGGCCGATTCGGACACCGCGAACGAGGCGATGGAGGCACTGTCGACCGGTTCGACGATGGCGCTGATCGCCCAGCTGCCGCAGGACCAGGCCGAGGCCGTGGTGCTGCGCGTCGTGGTCGGACTCGACGCGAAGAGCGCGGCGCGCACGCTCGGCAAGCGGCCCGGAGCCGTACGGACGGCGGCGCACCGCGGACTCAAGCGGCTGGCCGAACTGCTCGGCGCGGACGATCCGCAGGACCCCGCGTACCGTGAGGGCCCGGCGGGTCCGGACGGTACCGACCGCACCGCGCACGGCGGCGCGGCGAACGGCCTGGGATCCGTACCGCCTCAGCGCGCCCGTCACCAGGGCGCTCCGGAGCCTGCCGGTGTGACGCATTCGCCGCCGGGGACGCAGAAGGACATGTGATGGCGCACGAGCGTGAGACGTGGCTCGACCACGGCGTCGCGGAGCTTCTGCTGCGCGGCCGGCAGGTCGAGACCGCCGACATGCACGCCCAGGCGCAGGCCGACCGGCTCGCCAGGGTTCTGGAGGAGATCGCGTACTGCGCGTACGCGGGTCGGGTCGCCGGCGGGAGCGCGGAGGCGACTACGGACGCGGGCGCGCACTCGGCCGGGAGTTCGGGTGAACTGCCCGGTGAGGCCGCCGCGCTCGCCGCCTACCGGCAGGCCGTCGGGACGCCGGGCCGAACCGTTTCGTCGGCCCGGGGGGCCGACGCGGATGCCCGCGCCGACGGCATCGGGACCGTACGGCTCGGGTCCGGGCGCGGCGGGGAGCGGATTCCGCGCTTCGGACGTCCGATGCGGCTGGGGCTGGCCGCCGCCATGGCCGGATGCGCGCTGAGCGGTGTGGCCGCCGGAGCCGGTTATCTGTACGCGCCCTCCGCCGGTGAGAGCTCGCCACGGCCGACGAACTCCGTCTCGGGCGTGGTGACACCGGAACCCCTGGTGTCCGACACGCCGAGCGACAGCAGCTCCCCGGCCACCCCGGACGACCTGCCGGGCGGCACGGGCGCGGGCCCCGTCGTCCCCGGCGCCACCGGCTCCGCCCCCGGGACGGACACGGCCGGCGGTCCGGCGCACAAGCGTGAGGGCGAGAGGGGCCAGACGTCCTCGGGCAACGGCTGGAAGCACGGCGAGGGTGAGAGGTGGTACGCCAAGCTCGTCCAGGCGTGTCACGAGTACCGGAACGGCACGATCGCCCCCGGGAAGAAGAAGTTCCTGGAGAGCGCGGCCGAGGGGTCGCACGGCGTCACGCGCTTCTGTGCGCAGTTGCTGGCCGACGATCCGGACGACGACGGTCACAACGAAGGCGCTCCCGGCCCCGGCGGTGGCAACGGCCCGCAGATCGGCGGCCCCTCCGAGGGAGGTCCGTCCGACGGCGGCGCAATCGGCGGCGGGACCGGGGGAATCGGCGGCGCGATCGGTGGCGGCACCGGCGGGATCGGCGGTGGCGGGACCGGTGGGTCGACGGCGCCGCCGACCGGATGGCCGGGCGGTGATTACGGCGAGACGATCGGGATGCCCCCGCCGACTCCCGATGCCGGTGGCGCCGGTGGCGCGAACCTGCCGCCCCTGCTCCCGGCGATGCCCGGCGGCGACGCGGACCCGGGAACGGACACCGGCTCCGCCCCCGGGACGGACAAGGACACGGACACCGATGCGGGCGAATCGCCCGCGCCGACGCCTGCCCCGGACTCCGGCCCCGCCCTCGATCCCGGCCTCTCCGCCCCGTAGCCGACCGCTATTTTCGGCCAGGATCGGGACCCCGGATCCGGGTGTGACGTTTTTTCGTGCTGTGACGCAGTAAAGAGTGAGCCGACTGGTCATCGGCCGCGTCAGAGCCGGGGTTCCCCCCGTACCTTCGGCTCGACGCACAGTTGGCGCGGGCGGGATACGTTCCCCCGGTCCCGCCCGCGCCTCTCAGTCCCCACCGTCACCCCCGTCCCCGGGCGCCCCTTTTTGGCGTGAAACCCCTCAACTCCCGTACGAGCGCGCCCCGATGGTCCGCTACCAGTAGACGACGACCTTGTCGCCGGTCCGCACCTGGTCGAACAGCGAGGCGATCTTCCTCTTGTCGCGTACGTTGACGCATCCGTGCGAGGCCCCGCTGTAGCCGTTGGCCGCGAAGTCCGCCGAGTAGTGCACCGCCTGGCCGCCGCTGAAGAACATCGCGTACGGCATCGGGGTGTCGTACAGCGTCGAGACGTGGTCCCGGGACTTCCAGCCCACCTTGAACACGCCCTCGCGGGTCGGTGTGTACTGCGAGCCGAACCGCACGTCCATCGTCGACATCACCTTGCCGTCGATCATCCAGGACAGTGACCGGCTGGTCTTGCTGATGCACAGCACCCTGCCCGTCATGCACCGTTCGTCGGGCTTCGGCGGCGGGGGCTTCTCGACGGCAGGCGGGCGCAGCTGGGCGGCCGTCGGCTTCTTCGTCATCCCGAGCAGCCTCTGCCAGGTGACGGTGTCGGTCGTGCCGGTGCGCGGCAGGCCGCGCTTGGCCTGGAAGGAGGAGACCGCGTCGGCCGTGACCGTGCCGTAGTAGCCGGTGGGGGCGCGGTTGAAGTGCGCGATCTGGCGGAGCCTGGCCTGGAGTTCCCGTACCTGGTCGCCCTCGGCGCCGCTCGCCAGCACGATCTCCGGCTTCGGCGGCGCGGGCTTCTCGGCCGCGGTCCTCGACGGGGCCGCGGACGGTGTGGCCGGCGGCTTCGACGCGGCGGCCGGTCTGTCCGACGGGCTGCTCGACGCGGGTCCGGCCGGCTCGATCCGGACCCCGGCGCCGCTGCCCTTCTTGTCGTCGGCGCCGCCCGCCGGATCGGTCACCACCTGCGCCGAACAGCCGGCGGTGACCGCGAGCACGGCACCCGTGGCGAGCGCGACGCGGAGCGTGGACGTATGCGTCCGCGTCCGCGGCCGCGTTGATGATCCGGGCAACTTCGTCCCCCTGTCTGCCACTGAGCTGTCCGATGGCGAGTACGGCGAGCATGGCGAATAGTCGTTGTGCCGAGCGGTTGTGTGGAGCGGTCGTGCCGGTCCGTTCAGTCGGCACGCATCTTCTGAGACATCTCAGGACCCGTTCCGGTTGCCCCGGACGAGCACGTTTTCCCGTAAAGACTTCCGGGCAGCGCAATTTCACCCGGGAGGCCGCGAAAGGAAAGCACGTCTCGACGGACGAGCCTTCCTGACGGACGCCGTCCCGCGCAACCACGCATAACCGGATAGCCGAAACCGGAGGCGGGCCGCCGGATCCCCGCCGGAAGCGGGCCCGACACTCCGGAAGGCTCGTATCGCCGTGCCGACGGCGCCCGCATGATGGACGCGAGGACAACCCTGAGCAGGAGCGACGGAGGCGGAGCGGATGGCGCACGAGCCCGGTGAGGACGCGACGGTACGGCGGTCGGAGAGCGGAGTGCCGATCGAGCCGCTCTACGGCCCCGGGGCGCTGTCCGGCTGGGACCCGGCCCAGCGGCTCGGCGACCCGGGCTCGTACCCGTACACCCGCGGTGTGTACCCGTCGATGTACACCGGCCGCCCGTGGACCATGCGCCAGTACGCGGGCTTCGGCACCGCCGTGGAGTCCAACGCCCGCTACCGGCAGCTGATCGCCCACGGCACCACCGGCCTCTCCGTCGCCTTCGACCTGCCCACCCAGATGGGGCACGACAGCGACGCGCCGATCGCGAGCGGCGAGGTCGGCAAGGTCGGGGTCGCGATCGACTCCATCGACGACATGCGGATCCTCTTCGAGGGGATCCCGCTGGACCGGGTCTCCACGTCGATGACGATCAACGCGCCGGCCGCGCTTCTGCTGCTGCTCTACCAACTGGTCGCCGAGGAGCAGGGCGTACCTGCCGCGGCGCTCACCGGCACCGTGCAGAACGACGTCCTCAAGGAGTACATCGCCCGCGGCACCTACATCTTCCCGCCGAAACCCTCACTGCGGCTGATCGCGGACATTTTCCGGTACTGCCGGACGGAGATTCCCCGCTGGAACACGATCTCGATCTCCGGCTATCACATGGCCGAGGCCGGGGCGACACCCGCGCAGGAGATCGCGTTCACGCTGGCGGACGGAATCGAATACGTCCGTACGGCCGTCGCCGCCGGAATGGACGTGGACGACTTCGCGCCCCGGCTCTCCTTCTTCTTCGTCGCGCGTACGACGATTCTCGAAGAAGTGGCCAAATTCCGTGCCGCGCGCCGCATTTGGGCCAGGGTGATGCGCGAGGAATTCGGTGCGCGCAATCCCAAGTCGCTGATGCTCCGCTTCCACACGCAGACGGCGGGCGTGCAGCTGACGGCGCAGCAGCCCGAGGTGAATCTCGTACGCGTCGCGGTGCAGGGGCTGGCCGCCGTCCTCGGCGGTACACAGTCGCTGCACACGAACTCCTTCGACGAGGCCATCGCGCTGCCGACGGACAAGTCGGCGCGCCTCGCGCTGCGTACGCAGCAGGTGCTCGCGTACGAGACCGATGTCACCGCGACCGTCGACCCGTTCGCCGGTTCGTACGCCGTGGAGAGGATGACGGACGACGTGGAGGCGGCGGCGCTGGCCCTGATGACCCGCGTCGAGGACCTCGGCGGCGCGGTGGAGGCCATCGAACGCGGTTTCCAGAAGGGCGAGATCGAGCGGAGCGCGTACGCCGTGGCGCGCGAGACGGAGAGCGGGGAGCGCGTCGTCGTCGGCGTCAACCGCTACCGGCTGGACGAGGAGGAGCCGTACGAGCCACTGCGCGTCGACCCGGCGATCGAGGCCCAACAGGCGGCCCGGCTGGCGGCACTGCGCGCGGAGCGCGACCAGGGCGAGGTGGACGCGGCGCTGTCGGAGCTGCGGCGGGCGGCGGAGGGGGAGGGTGACAACGTGCTGTACCCGATGAAGCGGGCGCTCAGGGCGCGGGCGACGGTGGGGGAGGTGTGCGACACGCTGCGGGAGGTGTGGGGCGCGTACGAGCCGACCGAGGTGTTCTGAGGAAAGCCGACGGGCGGGCACCGACGGGATCCTCCGTCCGTGCCCGCCCGATTCGCGTGGCTTCTAGGGCTCGTCCGTGCCCTTCACGGGCCGGGTGTCGCCCACTTCCTGGGGCTTGGCCAGCTGCGCCCTGATGTGCAGGACGTCACCGATGAACAGGTCGTACAGCAGCACACCGATCACTCCGCCGATCAGCGGCCCGACGATGGGGATCCACCAGTAGGCGCTGAAGGCCCCCGCCAGGGAGCCGGGCATCGCCAGGTCCCCCCAGCCGGCGGCCCAGGTCAGCAGGCGCGGGCCGAGGTCACGGGCCGGGTTGATGGCGTAGCCGGCGTTCGCCCCGTAGGACATGCCGATCGCCGCGACGGCGAAGCCGATGATCAGTGGACCGAGGTTGGCCTTCACTGCCGTGTTGCGCAGGTCGACGACGGCGACGATGAACATCACCAGGAACGCGGTGCCGACGATCTGGTCGAGCAGCGGTCCCCAGATGCCGCCGTTGAAGTACGGCGCCGGGAACGTGCCGAAGATGGAGAACGACGCGAGCGTGTGACCGTCGGTCTTCGGGCCCTTCATCGCCGCGTCGAAGGCGTTGATGGCGTCGCCGTACACCCAGTAGACGAGCGCGGCGCCGACGAACGCCCCCGCGAGCTGAGACCCCATGTACGGGAGGACCTTCGCCCAGGCGAACTTGCGGCGTACCGCGAAGGCCAGGGTCACCGCCGGGTTGATGTGCGCTCCGCTGACGCCGCCGGCGACGTACACGCCGAAGACCACGGCCATCGCCCAGCCCCAGGTGATGAGCAGCCAGTCACCCGAGCTGATGAAGAAGGTGGTGGGTCCCGCTGTGCGGCCCGACCCGGGCAGGGCCGCGACGACCATCGCCACGACACCGCAACCGAAGGCGATGAGTACGAACGTTCCGAGGAACTCTGCCAGGCATTCGCCTCCGAGAGTTGCCCGACGCCTGAAACTCGAGGGCTTGATCAGGGGTGGAATCTCTACGGCCATGGGTCCTCTTACGCTGTCGTCCGGTGCGCCGAAACGCGGCTGGGTCCCCTCCCTGCGATCGCACCTTAATGTCAGCCGACCGGGTGGGCCCGGCAGCGACGCGCCACGACCACGAGTGCCGCGACGACCTCATTCGGACGCACCAAGCCCGGCGCCCGCCGCACCGCCTCCACCCCTCACCTGAGGGAACGACGGCTAGGCCGCGCCCTTCAGACGGCGCAGGATCGTCATCAGCTCGTCCGGCGGGACGATCGAGAAGCTCTTCGCCGCGTCGTCGATCCGCGTCAGACAGGTGATCTCGCCCTTGTGCCACCAGTAGATCCGGGGGGAGAGCGGTCCCGGGTTGTCCCGGTAGGCGCCCAGGCCGAAGGCGGCCAGGTCGTTGATCGCCTCGACCGCGTACCCGTCCTCCAGCGGGTGGAAGACCAGGAAGTGGCGGCTGGGCGCGGTGAACAGGGCCCCGTCGCCGGGGAGTTCGCGGCCGGTGAGCGTGCGTGCGAGATCGCCGAGGACCAGGGCCTTGCTCGCGACGAACATCGACCCGCCCGTCACCAGGTGCACGGTCGCGCCGCTGTCCGTCCGCACCACGTCGTGGTCGACGGGCTCGCCGACCAGGCGGGCGCGCCCGGCGGAGCGCAGCTCCTCAAGACCCGCGCGGGCGACGTCCCGGTCGTCGAGCAGCCGCAGGGAGTCGGGCAGGTCCAGCGCGAGCGCTTCGAGCAGCCCGGTCGCCACCGGCCGGGTGTAGCTGAACGACGCGGCCGCCTCCGCCGGGACGGCGTCGTCCGGCACGAGCCGCAGATACACGCTCCGGAGTACGGACTCGGCGTCGGCGCCCGCCGAACGCGTCCCGTTGTCCAGGGCGTCGAAGTGGTGCTCCACGAGCCGGGGCCAGGCTTCCGGCTCGGCGCGGCGGCACAGCTCCGCGAGGTTGTACAGCGCCCGGGTGCCCTGGTCCGCGTGCACGGTGTCGCCGCTTACGGTCACGGTGTCGCCCCGCCGGGCGTGGTGCAGGCGCACCAACTCACGCAGGTGGTCGGCCTGTTCGGTGGCGAGCGCGGGCAGGTGGGCGTCGAAGGAGTTCATCGGACGAGTCTATTGACGGAGCGTGGCCGTGCCGCCCTCGGGCGAACCCGCACGGCACCGGCGAGACCCGGGCACAGATCACGTACGCGTGCGTGGACCGGCGGGTGCCCGTCAGAAGTCGAGCGTGACGGTCGCGGCCTCGGGGACGAACTTCTTCCCGCCGTCCCGTCCCGTGAGCAGCGCGGCGACCGTCCACTCGCCCTTCCCCGTCTCCGCCAGCTCCCGTTCCGTGACCCGCAGCGAGTAGGCGCAGGTGGACTTCTCGTCGTCCACGCGCTCGCAGTCGGCCTTCTCGGCGTACTCCATCTCCTCGGCCGTCGGATCGAGACCCGAGGCGTTCGGCCAGGCCAGCACCTTGAGGTTCTTGACGCCCGAGTCGTCGGCCACGTCCGCGGCGAAGGTGAACACGCCCTCGTCGCCGCCGGGCGCCACCACGAAACGGGCCGAGGCGTTGTCCACGACCGGCTTGGCGGGCGCGGTGGCGGACGCGATACCGGCGACGGCGACGGCGACGGCGACGGCGCCGGCGGCCACGGCACCGACGAGGGACGTGAGGGCGACACGCTTGGAGATCCTGGACATGAGAAATCCTCCTGAGGACATCGGTGGGGTTCGGGTCATGGGGCGTGGGACCGGGTCTTCGGCTTGCTCCGCGCCGTGTCTCAAAGCTAGGTCCGCGAGGTCCGGCGAACGTCGGGCCACGGGATGACCGAGGTGTCCAACCAGAGATAGAGCCGGGGCGCCCGCCCTCCGTCGTCCGGGATGAACCCGATTCCAGCTGCCGTGGTCTCGCGTAGGACTTTCAGATGCGCGCCGCTGCTGTCCGCGACCGGGCGGTGCGGCTCAGTGATGGAGGGACAGCTCCGCCCAGACGGCTTTCCCGGGCCCGTTACGGTCCTTGACTCCCCAGCTGTCCGCGAGCGCGGCCACGAGTGTGAGCCCTCTGCCGCCCGGCGACTCCAGGTCCGGTTCGCGGATCTCGGGCCAGTCGGACGACGTGTCGTGCACCTCGATGAGGAGCGTGTCGGAGAGCCGCAGGTACCAGGTCTCGATCTCCCGGCCCGGCGACACCCGGGCGTGCCGCCCCGCGTTGGTCAGCAGCTCCGACAGCACGAGTACGGCCGCCTCTTCGAGCGGCGCGAGCCCCCACCCCGCGAGGGCCTTCCTCAGCTCCCACCGGGCGAGCCCTACGCAGCGCGGGTGCCGGCTCCAGCGCAGCACCACGGAATCCCCGTGGGCCGAGTTCATCAACATGGGAAGCCACCTCCAAAGTTGCTCTCTGTGACATTTCACTTACAGAGTGAGGTGGTGGGCGCTGCCGTGGAAGGGGTTCGATCTTGACAAAGCGCAGTTCAAGGACGGGAGTTGATCGCGTGATGGAGCAACGCGTGCCGCGTGGTCCCCGGGAGAAGTACGGGGAGGAGCTGAAGCTGCGGCGTATCGCGGCGGGCATGACGCAGGAGGCTGTGGCCCGGGAGATGATGTGCTCCCCGACGCTGATCAGCCACTACGAGGCGGGGCGACGGCTGCCGAGCCCGCCGGACGCGAAGCGGCTAGACAAGGTGCTGGGGACGGACGGGTTCTTTGAGCGGTGGCTGGAGGACTTGGACTCGAAGTTCGCCCATCACTTCGTCGCTGCGGCGGAGTTGGAGAAGCAGGCGGCCGAGATCCGTCAGTACGGGCTGACGCTCGTGCCCGGCCTCTTGCAGACCGACGACTATGCGCGGGCGCTGTTCCGGGCGTACGACCCGAACTACCGGACAGACGACATTGACCGGCGGGTGGTCAACCGCATGGAACGGGCTCAGATCCTTGAGGGCCCCTCAGGCCCCGTACTGTGGACACTGCTGGACGAAGCCGTACTCCGACGGCGAGTCGGAGGAGCCATCGCGATGGCTGTGCAGTTGCGCAAGATCGCGGACATGGCAGAGGCGGGGCGCCTGCGGTTGCATGTAGTGCCCTTTGGAGCCGGGGAGCACGCCCTGATGGAGAGCCTGCTCACCCTGATGAGTTTCAAGGATGCCGCACCCGTGGCGTACGTCGAGGGTTTGTACACCGGGAACTTGATGGACGATCCGGCCCTGGTGAGCAACTGTCGAACGGCCTACGATCTGGCGTTGGGCGATGCGTTGTCGCACGGGAAATCACTGGCCCTGGTGCGGGCTGTAGCGGAGGAACACGAAAATGGTGAGCAGTGAGCGCTTCACGGGGTGGCGCAAGTCGAGCTACAGCGGTGGCGGCAACGGCGAGTGCCTTGAGGTAGCCGACGGCCACCCCGTCGTCCCCGTCCGGGACTCCAAGCTCACGCACGGCCCCGCTCTCGTGTTCCCCGCCGCCGGCTGGTCGTCGTTCGTCTCGGCGGTCAAGGCCGGGACGCTCGGTCGTAAGTGCAGGTCAGCCTAGAAAAGACGTGTCGCGAATCCGGATTGCCTATCGGACCGCTTGCCGGGATTTCACCCTAAAGAGACGGCGATCACGTAGCGAAGTCAAGGGAATTTGGCTACGGTTCTGAGATGTTAATCATCGGTCTGGTTCGCCCCGTCGACACTTCGAACATCGCCCCGTATGCGTGCGAGGCGGATGCCGCCACAGAACGCGAGCGGAGCGAACGATGAGTCACCAATCATCGGCCGTCTCGGACGATTCCCCCTGTATCTTCTGTGAACGGCGTCGACCTGATCTCAATCGGATCATGCAGGAAAACGAGACGTTCTTTGTTCGCTATGACAATTTTCCTGCCACTCCTGGCCATGTCGAAGTCGTTCCCAAGCGTCATGTGGAGTCCTTCTTTGAGCTGACAGCCGGCGAGTTGACGGATGCCTACGCTCTGATTCTAGCCGCTCAGGAAAGAATCACCGAGGAATCTCGGCCAGATGGATTCACTATTGGGATCAACGAGGGGCGGGCCGCCGGACGAACTGTCGATCATCTTCATATCCATTTGATTCCCCGGCATTTCGGTGACGTAGAAGATCCCCGCGGCGGAATCAGGCGTGCGGTCCCTAACTGTGACCCGGACGTCTGGACGAGCGGTGACGGCGAGGTCGGACTTAGGGAGCTCACAGACGTCCAGCCCGGCCGCCGCTGACGCTCAAGGGCGTCAGAGGGCGTCAAAGTCATCGTGACCGAGACGGGAGCACAGCGAGTTCACCTCATGCCAAAAGTCGTCCACGTTCATGGCGTCATGACCGTGCCGGGCATCGACACTGATGCATCCTATGAAGTCGCCGTTCCTATTTCTGATCGGGCTTGCGAACACGGCTCCACGATGCATAACGCGCTGAAATCCTGACCAGGAGAATCCCATCACGGCGTCGGCTCCTGCGGCGTCTCGGCATGTTTCGAATTCCTGTTGGTTCGTCAAGCGACTCGCCAATTTCTGCACGTCATAGGAAACTTCTCCGTTATGTTTCCAGCAGAGACCGACGACGCCCACTCCCATGATGGGTGCGAAGGATCTGGTGGTTGGCGTGCTTCCCAGGCGGTACGTGGCGACACGTCGCAGATATCCGCGCCAGGGATGACGAAAAGACCGGCGAATCAGCCATATATGAAGGCCGAGATCGCCGGTCTCAACGGGTGGGTGGGCTCTTTTCGCAACCACCAGCATCTTTCCGAAGTGTTGCAGTACTTGCTGGCGGACAACGGATCGGCGCTCCGTTCTCTGCCTGCTCGCGTACTCCTGGAAAGGCGTGAAAGCGCCGAACAGTCCGACCGTGCATATGAGCGCGAGCAGAATGTAGGGACGCTCCTCTGCCGTCTCGGACCAGAACTGCTTGTTGGGCAAGTCGTACTGACGCGCCGCCAGCCCCAGGGTCGCCCCGAGCAGGATCGATCGGTCCGCGATCTTGGCGGTGAGCGTCTTCATCCGGCTATCTTATTCCGCGAGGGCGCGGGCCCACCATGGCCCATCATGACGAGACGGGGGGCGTCTTTCTCCCACTTACGCGTCTGCTGTGCCCGAGGCCAGCAGACTGATGTCGGATGTCTGATGTTTCCAAGCCACGCCTGGTAGTGGTCGGACACCGTTGTCATCTACCACTACTGCCTCACCGTCCTCCGTCGCCTCACCGATCACAACGAAATCCAGGCCGCTGGCTGTGAATTCCGCCCGGCAGGCCGGTACGTCGTCCGGGGCGATGGTGAAGGCCAACTGGAAGTCGGACGACGCGCTCATCGTCAAGGCCAGCGAGTTGACCTTCATGAGTTCCGCGACCTCGCGAACTGCGGGGTCCACGGGGACGTCCCGCTCGTTGACACGGAAACCCACCCCGCTGGCGTGCATCAGTTGCTCGATTGTCGCCTTGAGTCCGTCGGAGGTGTCCTGGCAGGCCGTGGCGTATGGTTTCTGGGCCAGAACGCGGCCTTCGGCCACCCGGGCGCGGGGCTTTTTCCAGCTGTCCAGCAGTTTCTGTTCCATTTCCACCGGCAGCGCTCGCCGGAACGTATCCCGCTGCGGGAAGTACGCGACCGCCGCCCCGAGGAGACCGCATGCGCCGGTGACACAGAGTAAATCTCCCGGGGAGGCGCCAGACCGCTTCAGCACCTTTCCAGGCCGGCAGACACCCAGAGCCGTTCCGGAGAGAATCAGGCGTTCCGCGTTCCCGATGTCCCCACCCACATTGAGTGTCCCGAAATCCGTGCACGCTTGATGAATTCCGGCCACTACTTGCCGGAACCCTGCATCGTCCATCTCGTGCGGATAGCGGATGACACTGAGCAGACCGATGGGAGTGGCACCCATGGCCGCTATGTCACTGATGTTGGCCGCAGCCAGGTAGTAGCCGATGTCGAAGTCCGACAGAAGACCCAGCTCGTGCAGGATGAATTTTGGACCTCGAATATAGTCCGACCCCACGACGAGGGTCACCGGTGACCCGATGTCATAGACCGCGCAGTCGTCCCTCGCGTCGGCCCCCACGCTCAGGAGTACGTCCAGACCGTCCGGTGCAACGTCGGACCCGGACTGATCACCGAAGAATTGACTGACGAGTTGTCGCACACGTGTCGGCTCATCCGAGTAGACCGGTTCCTGGAGAGTCATGTCTCGTCGCGCCTTTCGCTGATGTGTGTGGGGTTTTGATTCAACCTGTTTAGCGCGCACGCCAGAACCGCAGAGGCGGGGAGATAGGTCGACTGAATTTCAACGGAGTTGTTGAGCGCCCGGACGGCCAGGCGGTTCGCCTCATCGCGTGCCGTTGGGGGACCCACCGCCGTGGAGCGGTCACTCCTGTCGCGATATTGTGCGCGTCTGCGTTCCCTGCGCACCACCAGACTCGCTGTCAGATAGATCTGCAAGTTTGCAATGGGGAGGAGTGTCGCGCCCGTATCTCTGCCGACGACCACCACATTCCCGCACTCATCGACGATGTCGCGATGCACACGCAGAATTTCTTGCCGCAAGACCGGTTCCTTGGAAATCTCTTTGAGGTTTTCATCCAAAGACGGATCCCAGATTTCGTCCGTGATCTCTTTTTCGTGAAGGAAGATGGCGTGGCTTTGGGTCAGCAAACCCGACGCGTTGTACACGGCGGGGCGGTGTTTCAATTCGACACCCAATCGAACGCGCGGGTTCTTGACTGGTTCGCGGGAGAGCGCGTAGGCCAGACTCCGGAAGGTGAGTCCGGTATCCAGAAAAGTGAGTCCCAGGTGCTGGGCCAGACTCGTCGCCAGCGTGGTTTTGCCGCTGGCAGTCGGGCCGTCGATGGAGATGGTGATATGCGGCATGTGCCGCCCTCCGAACGTGCTGAGAGTTGACTATGCGTACTTTGTCAGGGTGGCCCTCCAACTGCTGGTGTGTGCCATGGTTTCTCGAAGCAGGTCCTTGCGGACGACCAAGGCGTAGTCCCACAGCGGATCGGGGATCCCGAGCAGGCGGCCGGCGACGGAACGCAAATACTGGCTTCGTATCGGACGCCTGCCATCGAATACTCGATATTTACCTTCGTGGCCACAGAGGAAATACGGTTCCCCTCCGAAGGATCCTAACTCACCGATTTCGGTCAGAGTTGTCGACGGTAATTCATCCGCCGTGATGAGCGAATTTATGTCGTGTCCATCGACGGGAAGCATATGCAAGTGCGCGTGAGAAATGCAAGCGCCTGATTCCATGGCGGCGGACGAACCGTGCTCAAGTACGGTTAGTTGCTCGAACGTTTGTCGATAAAGCGATCCTATTTCCGTGAGGATCGCCGTCAGTTCTTCACCGTGTTCACCGATGAGTTCCGCGAAACTGAGATAGTGCTCAACCGGAAGCAGGAGAAGGTGGCCGACGCACAGTGGAGACATGTCGATGATGAGACGAAACCGTGGTGTCTCCAGCAGCACTCGGCTCGCAGGATCCCCTTCGTAGACCAACGAGAATGTGTTGCCCGGTGCGCCGGTAATTTCGTCGCAGAAGTCGGATTCGGTGCACCGGAGTCCAGAGTTCATAGTCCACCCCTTAGCAAGGGAATGATCAAGAGCGTCGGTGAGGAAATTTGCCAGCGCAGTTTACAAAAAATCGTTTCATCCGGACAAGTGGGGGGAGCCTCTCGGATCCACTTTGGCCGAAAGTGGAGAGGTGGAAGTATTTGTGCCAGGGCGGTGTCCACCTGCTGGCCAGGAGCGGCTGGTCGCGCGGTCTACCGCTGAGTAGACGCTGGTCCTGGGTATTCAAGACAATGTTCGAGTTTCCCCTCAGAGGGCTGATGCCTGACATAGCGTCATCTGCAGGAATGGCTTCGCAACCCCGGTCGGGAACCCGGAGAATCGCATGCCTCTCGTAGCAGGGACGGCGGGCTATGGAGCCGCCGCGGAAGATCTTGCACGTCAGTACGAAAGTGTCTCTTTACTGGAGGTTCATGGAGATACACTCCCCCTGTTCCCTCCTCCACCTGGCAGAGTCGCGGATCTTGGCGCAGGGTCGGGGAGGGACGCGGCCGCGCTGGCCGCCCTGGGTTACGACGTGGTGGCGGTTGAACCGACAGATGAATTTCGCGAGATAGGGCGACGTGTGCATGCTGGCGCACCCGTCCGGTGGATCAACAGCGCGCTGCCCGAACTCGACGGAGTGAGCGGTCCGTTCGACCTGATTCTGATCGTAGGAGTCTGGATGCACCTGGAACAGAAAGAGCGACGAACGGCCATGGAACATGTTCGGTCCCTTCTCGCTCCGAAGGGACGCGTAGTCATCACTCTTCGGCACGGTCCGGTCCCATCGGAGCGGCGGATGTTCGACGTTCCGGCCGCGGAAGTGATCCAGATGGGGCGGCGAGCCGGGCTCGACCCACTGATGGCACGCGAGCAGCCTGACCGACTGGGGCGCGACGGTGTCTCGTGGAGCGCGCTGGTGCTGGAGGCGCGGCTCACATAGGCGCTTGCTGACTGTAAGGCGGCCAGGGTGACTCCCTTGGCGCCGAATGGGGGCGCGCGCTCCGCCCGCACGGCCATTTTTCGGGCTCCGGGCGTTCCATCCGCCGACGCAGTCAGTTCACCTTCCCGACGCGCGCGTTTCCTAGCCTGTCGCCGACCCGCAACCTGATCGCGGGGCAGACAGACGCTGGGAGCACCATGACGAAGGTCCGCAACCGATGGCTCAGGCCGCGCGACGGGGACGGCCCGGCCGGGCCTCCCGACGGGGCGGGGCAGATCCCGGGCCGGGGGGACCGGATCACGCCGACCGAGCTGGACGTGTGTCTGCGTGCCTGCGCCGTGCACAGCGGGAAGCTGGTCGCCGGCCTGGACCGCAAGCGCGCCGAACTCGCCGAGAAGCTGCGCCTCGTCCTCGCCGCCCACGCCACCGAAGCGGGGGAGAGCGCCTCCGCCGCGCCCGCCACGACGCCGCTCATCCGGCGCGCGGCCAAGAAAGTGGTCGCCGGGGGCACGGGCTCGCTGAGCGGTGAACTGCTGGACGCGCTGCTGGCCGCCGGCAACAAGGCCCTGGAGTGCGGCTACGACGACGAGCTGCGGCTCTCGCTGCTCATCAGCGACGCCGTGCTGACCCAGCGCAAGAACTCCCGCGCCGGCTGGCGGCTGCGCGCCCGCACGCTGGAGGCCATGGGCGACGAGCCGGCGACCATCGCCGCGTACGAGCGCTACCTCGCCCTGACCGAGGAGGACGGGTTCGGTGTCGCGCCCCGTATCGCCGGACTGCGCACCGGAGGCGAGAAGCAGGACGAGATCCTGCGGCTTCTCGAACGCGGCTGCCCGCAGGCGGCGGTGTACGCGGACGGCCCCGCCACCGACATCTGGGCCGAGGGCGTCGAACTGCACGAAGCCGGCGACGGCGCGGGCGCCGAGGCGCGGCTGATCGGCGCGCTGCTCGCGATGCGCGGCGACGGCAGCCCCGTGACGGACCTCCAGGTCTCCATCGGGCAGTACCTCGACCTGCGGCTCGCGGGCGGTGGCGGAGCGGTTGAGGAGACCCGTCAACTCGCCGCGCTCTACGGTGAGATGCGCCGGGGCCGACAGCGCGGCCCGGTCCCCGATCCCACCTTCGGCGACGTCCGGTGGCTCACGCTCGGCGAGTTCCGCAACCAGATCGCGGGCAAGTCCATCTGCCTGATCGCCAACTCCCAGAGCGTCGGGCGCGGTTCGCTCGGGGCCGAGATCGACGCCTACGACCTGGTGGTCCGCTTCAACTCGTACAAGATCGACGCGGCGGCCACCGGCAGGCGTACCGACATCCACGCCTCCATCCACAAGCACGGCTTCAACTGGGACCAGAAGGTCACCACCCGGCTGATCTTCGGCGGACTCGGCAACGACTGGAAGAACTCGCTGCGCAACCGGCTCGTGCCCGGCGCCCAGACCTACGTCAACGACGAGTCGCTGCGCTGGCCGCTGCGCAACATCGGCCGGGTCGGCAACGACGAGTGGCCCGCCATCCCGACCAGCGGTTTCAACATGCTCTGGCTGCTGGACTTCCTGGACGTCAGCCCCAAGCTCGACCTGATCGGCTTCGACTTCTACGAGAGCGGCGCCTACCGCCTCAAGGAAGCGATGCGGATGCCCATCACGTCCGTGCACGAGTACACCAGCGAAAAGGCGTGGGTCATGGAACGCGCCCGGAGCGTGACCGACACGAGGATCTCCCTGCGATGACCGCCACCCCCCAGGCCCCGGTCGGACCCGCCGCCGCGGCCGCCGCCACCGCGCCGCTGTCCGCCAACGCCCTGACCGGCAAACGACGCCTCGCCTTCGCGTCCTTCGTCGACGAGAACTACCTGCCCGGCTTCCTCGCGCTGCTGCGCAGCCTCGCGCTGTCCAACCCCGGTGTGTGCGAGGACTTCGTCGTCCTCCACGACGACCTGCGGCCCCGGTCGGTCGCCTCGATACGCGCCCTGCACCCACGGATCCGCTTCCACCGCGTCGACGCCGCGCGCTACGACAGCTACGAGAAGGGCGACCAGGACAACTACCTGGTCCGCAAGGCCTACTTCATCCTCGACGTCTTCCGGCTGCGCGACTACGACACGATCATCACCCTCGACACCGACATGGTGGTCCTCGGCGACCTGTCCGAACTGCTCCGGCTCCGCGAGGGTCTCGCGGCCGTACCGCAGTTCTTCTACGGGCAGCACAAGCTCAACAGCGGACTGCTGGTCATCCAGCGCGAATACCTGAGCGACGAGTTCTGCGCGCGGATCGACGCCACCGGACGCAGCGGCGACTACGAGCTGGACAAGCACGACCAGGGCATCCTCAACTCGGTGCTCGACGGCGACTTCGTACAGCTCGACTCGCGCTACAACTTCGTCAAGCGGCGGCTCTCGGGCGACAAGCCCGTCCCCGACGACACCGCGATCCTGCACTTCACCGGACGCCACAAACCGTGGCAGGGCGGCGAGGCCGGTTACACCCAGGCCGAGGACCGCTGGCGGGAGTTCGAGCTGACCGACGCGCAGTTCTACGCCGCGTACATGGCCGTGCCCGGCGCCATGCACCACGACCTGGTGGTCAAGTACGGCACCGAGCACGTCGCGCGCACCGGGGACGTCGAGAGCGCCCGCAAGGTCGCGCACGCGCACATCAACGCGGGCGGCTTCCAGGAGGCCGCCGACATCCTCTCCGGCGTGCACATCCCGGTCGACGACACCTGGCCGCACGAGGTGCTGGGGCACGCCCTGATGAGCGTCTCCCGGTACGAGGAGGCCAGGGTCCAGCTGCACCTCGCGGCGGGCTCGCCCGGCCGCGCCGCCACGTCCTTCGGCCGGCTCGCGCAGATCGCCTGGATCCACGGCGACGACGCGACGGCGCACGCGTACGCGATGCAGGGGCTGGCCGTCGACCCCACGCACCGCTCCAACCGGCTGATGCGGCTGCGGACCCGGGACCACGATCTGCCCTCCCCGCGCGAGGGCGCCCCCGAGGACCAACTCGCCCATGTGGCCTTCTACATGCCGCAGCAGGGCAACGCCGGCGACAAGCTGCTGCCCGAGTCCGTACGGCTCGCGGTCGGCACCAGCACCGGCGCGGACGGCGGCGCCGACACCGATACGGGGCCGTCCCGCTGGCACTCGATCCACGCCCACCGCCTCTTCGACAAGGCCGCGCTGGCGCGCGTCAACGAGCGGCGCGCTCTGGTCATCGGCGGCGGCGGACTCTTCATCCCGGACACCGCGCCGAACGGCAACAGCGCCTGGCAGTGGAACGTCCCCGACGAGAACCTGAACGGCATCGACGTGCCGATCGTGGTGTACGCGGTCGGCTTCAACGCCTTCGACGGCCAGTCCTACCGGGCCGGGCGCTTCAACTCGTCCCTGCGCCAACTGGTCGAGCGCAGCGCCTTCTTCGCGCTGCGCAACCACGGCTCGATCGAAAAGGTCCGCGCGCTGCTGCCGGCCTCGCTCCACGACAAGGTGCGCTTCCAGCCCTGTCCGACCACGGTCACCCGGCAGCTGGTCGACGGCTGGATCGACCCGGCACCCGGGCAGCGCGAGAACACCGTCATGATCAACGCCGCGTACGACCGGGCGGGGCTGCGCTTCGGCCACGACTACGCGCACTTCCTGGCCGAGATGGCCAAGGCGGTGCGGGCGCTGGGCGAGCACACCGAGGTCCTGTGCGTGGCGCACTCGCTGGACGACGAGAAGATCGCGTTCGACCTGCGGCGCGAGCACGGCATCTCGCTGCCGGTCATCCCGATGTACGACTTCGACAACGACGCGATCCGGGACACCTACGCCCGTACGAAGCTGGTCATCGGCATGCGCGGTCACGCGGGGATGATCCCGTTCGGCTGCGGCACACCGATCATCTCGCTGATCTCGCACCCGAAGATGGCCTACTTCCTGTCGGACATCGACCGGCCGGAGTGGGGTGTCTCGGTCCACGACAGGAACCTCGGCGCGCTGCTCACGGAGCGGGCGCTGGGGCTGCTGAACGACCACGCCGGGTCGGTGGCCGACGTCCACGGCAGGCAGCAGGAGCTGTGGAAGGTGACGCAGTCGAACGCGGCGGACCTGCGGGGGATTCTGGGGGGCTGACCCGTAGGTCGTACGTCCTCGGTCGCCGGACGGGCCGCGAACCGGCCCGTCCGGCGACCGAGGACACGGCTCGACACCGAGTCAGTAATGCACCTGCGTCGGAAACGTGGCCGTGGGGCTGAACAGCGCCGCGTACCCCTCCTCGTGGTGCCTGCGGTGGCGGCCCGCCCGGTTCGCCTCGGCGGTCTGGGCGGCGGACGGGGTGAGCATCCCGTTGTCGGCGAGGGCCTGTACGCGCAGCAGCAACGCCCGCACGTCCAGGCCCAGTTCGCCGGCCACCGTCTGGAGGTCGAGGCCGGACTGCCAGCTCCAGAGCAGCACCGAGTCCATGCTCGACGACCAGACCACCGGGCTGTTCTCCGCCTCCGGCGTGTGGGTCACGGGCGGGGCGGTGTCCTGGTGGTGGGTCATCTCCTGGAGCGGGGCGCCGGCCTCGGTGCGCGGATGCGGCACGTGCGCCTCGGCGGGAGCGGCCTGCGGAGCCTGCTGCAGATACGCCTGCTCGGAGAACGTCTCCTCCTGCGGCTGTACGAGGGGCGGCACGGTCGGCTGCACGGGTGGCGCCACGGCGGGCGCCTGTGCCTGCGGAATCGGCTGCGTGCTCGCCTGTGGGTAGCGCTCCAGCAGCTCCCCGGCGACGCGGCGCGCGTCGGTCTTGCCGACCGTGCGCCGTGCCAGCCGCACCTCGCGCTCGTTCAGCCCCATGAGGTCCGCGACGGCACCGTCGTTGCCGACCGTGACGGCGAACGCGGCGAGCGTCCGGCTCCGCTCCGCCTGCGCCTCGTCCAGCACGGCCTGAGCCTGCCGCACCTGCTCGTCGCTGGCGCAGAAGGCTTCGGCGAGGACGCTGTTCCGGTCCCAGAGTTCACGTGGTTCCACGGGCTATCAACGCGGGCGGAGCGGAAGGGAATGCGAATTTACGTAAATTTACGCCAAATGGACCAAAGGGTAACTATTACCTGAAAGAGCGATTTGGCCTTGATCGCAGGACCGAACGCGTAGCCCCTCCGGCGATCGAGGACAGCCGGGGCCCGCTACGCGCGCAGTCGCAGCACGGCACGCCGCAGGCGTCGCGCCCGGCGGACCACGCGCCCCGCCGCCGCGTTCTGCGGGATGCGCACGAGCCGCGGGCCGACCGCGCCCGGGAGCCCGAGCGTCGTGAGGCGGCGGCGCTTGAAGTAACGCAGTGTGTGCGGGTCCAGCCGCGCCGTCAGGAAGCTCTCCGCCGCCGGCCGCAGCCCCGGGTGCATCTGCGGCTGCATCGTGAAGCCGACGGCCGTGACCAGCTCGGCGGGGCTCGGCTCCGGACGGTACGTACCGTCGTCGTCCAGCGGCGGGACCAGCGCGTCCACCAGCGTGACCGGCACCCGGTTGCTGTTCTGGAACGGGGAGAGCCGGTCCAGCAGCATGTCGGTGCCGGTGCGGGCCACCGGGAGACCGAAGAACGCCGACGCCGTGAACAGCGCCGTGGAGAAGCAGCCGACGACCAGGGCCGGCTCCAGCCGTCGGTACAGCACCTCGGCGAGAACCGGGCTGTCCAGCACGGTCAGCCGGGCGCCGAGTCCGGACGCCTCCTCCTCCAGCCGCCGCGACCGGACCGCCGGCGCGGAGGGGTGGGGTTTGAACACCACGTGCTCGTGGCCGAGTCTGACCACGCCCCGCACCATCCGGATGTGCAGGTCCTCCTCCTCGCGCTCGGTGATGATGCCCAGGGCGGAGAGGTACTGCCCCAGCAGCAGCGCGGGAGGCACACCGGGAGATTCGAAGTCCGTCGCCGAGTCGGCCAGTTGGTCCAGCACCCGCAGGAAGGCCGGGGTCGGGACCGTCTCGGAGGGGACGCCGAACTCGGTGAGCAGCAGCGGCACCAGACCCGGTACGAGATCGAGGTGCAGCAGCCTGCGTATCCGTGCGCCCACCTGGAGATCCAGCCGGTTGCGAGTGGGGCCGTAGCTCATCAGCCCGTCCGCGTACACCTCGATCCGGGCGGCCGTGAAGATCTCCGCGAGCGTGAGCGCGGGGCTGACCTGGATCGATTCGAGGACCAGCTCCACCGAGTCGTCGCCCAGTCCCCAGGCGAGCCGCAGATGGCGCTCCCAGATCGGCAGGTCGTCCTCGCGCGGGACCCAGCCGCCGGGATGGAACGGCGCGATCGTCTCGTTCCACGAAAGCACGGAGTCGAACCGGTGGCGCAGCCGCTCGAAGCCCGGCATCTCGTGGACGGCCGGGGTCAGTTCGGGCGTACCGGCGTTGTTGCTCACGACCAGGACGGTCCGGTCGACCGCCGGGAAGAGCCCCGCGTCGATCGCGGCGGCCAGCGTGGCGGCGCCGTACAGGGTGGACGCGTAGAACACCCGCGTCGTACGGCCGCCGGGGGAGGTCGTCGTCATCAGGCCGCCGCCTTCCCGCTCGCGCCCTGACGCCTGCGCAGCCGGCGCAACTGGGTCGAACGGTCCAGGTCCATCGAATTCAGCGCTTCTCTCAGTACGTCCTGCGGCAGCCGTTTCATCGCGGCGGCGCTCATCGTGCGCAATTTCCGGGCCACGGCCGGTTCGAATCGTTCTTTCGCCGCCAAGTGGTGCGAAATGATGGCCAGATATGTGCGTACCGCCTTCAGCAGAAAACGCTCGCCGTCACGGTCCGCCGCCGTTTCCTCCACGACCTGGTCGAAAGCGCGGATGAAGTCCAGTTGGCGTACGTCGCCGATCTGGGTGAGCGACGAGGCGACGCCGCGCCGGTAGAAGATCCCGAGCAGCCCCACCGCCGCGAAGGACTCCGCCTCCCGGTGCAGCCGCCAGATCCACGGCCGGTCCTCGGCGGTCCGCAGTCCGTCCGTGAAGTGCAGCAGCCCCCGGTCGGCGAGGCGCCGGTGGTAGATGCCGGCCCAGGCGTACGCGTAATCCACCGACGTGGTCCTGTCCGCGGGCAGGATCGTCCCGCGCGGCTCCAGGACCTCGCCGCGCGGGCCGACCGGGACGCGGTGCACCGTACGGGCCCGGCCGGTGAACTGGACATGGTCGGTACGGACGAAGTCGCAGCCCAGGCCCTCGACGGCGGCCAGCAGGCTCTCGTAGTAGCCCGGCTTCACCCAGTCGTCGCCGTCGAGGTAGGTGATGTACTCACCGCGTGAGGCGTCGAGACCGGTGTTGCGCGCGGTGGCCAGTCCGCCGTTCCTCTCGTGTCGCAGCAGGACCGCGCCGGGCAGCTCGCGCTCCGCGCGCCGCAGGAGTTCGGGGGTGTCGTCGGTCGAGCAGTCGTCGACGAGCAGGAACTCGAAGTCCTTTCGCGTGTTCGCCGCGAGGCTCCGGAGGGTTTCGGGGACGTATGTCTGCACGTTGTAGAACGGCACGACGACAGAGAGCTTGACCACGCCGTGGACGCTATGGGGCGGCCCGGCATTCGTTCCGACATCCGCGAGGATGCCAGGTGAACGAAGGATGGCGGAATGGTTAACCAACCCCGTTCCCGAGCCATTTCGCTCTCCGTAACCCCGCTGTTAACCCTTTATTGCTGTTGCGTTGGGCCGCCAATCCCCATGCCTTCCTAACGTCCAACACGTGCCATCACGTACCAGCAAAGCGGTCCGGGTCGCCGTGCTCGCCGACTCCGACACACGGTGGAAGTGGGGCGCGCTGACCGCGCGCCGCATCGCACCCGACGACCGCGACATCGAGCTCAGCGGCTTCCTGCTGCGCGGACGAGCGACGCCCACGGCCCGCCAGCTCGCGGAGGTGGGGGCCGAGGCGGACGCGCTGCGCGAGATGACGGGGACCGAGTTCCTGGACGTGCTGCGCGAGGAGACGTACGACGTCGTCGTCCTCGCCCTCGTCGGCGGCGCCGTACAGGCCATGCTGCACGGGATATCCGCGCTGGGCCTGCCCGACCGGCCCGCGCTCGTCACCGGCTACGTCGGTGTCGTCTACGAGAAGCTGTCCGACGGGCTGCTGCTGCGCCACGGCGCGGACATCGTCCTCGCCAACTCCCGCCACGACGCGCAGCGTTTCCGTGCCGTGTACGAGGGCGTGGGCGCCGACTCCGGCTCGGTCACCGAGGCCGCGCTGCCCTTCCTCGGCGGCGCGCGCTACACCCCCGAAGAGGGCAGGGACACGGTCGTCTTCGCGGCCCAGCCGTCCGTCCCGCTGACCCGCGCCGACCGTGCGTACCTGCTGCGGCGGCTGATCGAGCACGCGAGGCTGCACCCGCGCCGCGAGGTCCTGCTCAAACTGCGCAGCCGCGTGGGGGAGCAGACCACGCACGTCGAGGAGTACCCCTACCAGCGCCTCGCCGAGAAGCTGCCCGGCGGCCTGCCGCCCAACTTCCGCCTGGTGTACGGGAACATGGGCGAGGTCCTGGACGGTACCGATCTGCTGGTCACCGTCTCCTCGACGGCCGCGCTGGAGTCCCTGCACCGCCGTATCCCCACCGCGATCCTCACCGACCTCGGGATCCGCGAACCGCTCGGCAACCACCACTTCATCGGCTCCGGCTGTCTCGCCTCCTGGGACCAGCTCGACGGCGGGCAGCGGCCGAAGGCCGACCCCGTCTGGGCCGACCGGCAGGGGGTCGCCGCCGACGGCGGCTACGCCTCCGCCTTCGACGCGGCCCGCGAGCGCGTCGCGAAGCTGCTGGCCGACGGCGGACTGCCGCCGATCACCCCGTACTACACGGCGACCACGGCGCCCGGCTATCTGCCGGGCCTCCTCGCCCGCTACCACCTGGCACCCGACGGCAGCCCGCTGACGGCGTCGAACCGCACGGCGCAGGCGGGCACGACCGGCGTCCGCCGCGTGGTCCGCGACACGGTCCGCGCCGCGGCCCGCGGCGCCTACCGCCACGGCGTCCAACGCGTGGCCCCGGTCATCCGCCGAATGGGCGAGCTGTGACGGCCCCCCTGCCGCCGAGGGGCGCGGCGTTCGCGAGCGGCACCGCCGCGCCCGTGAGCGACGGATCGGCGCACGCGGCCGGCGTGCCCGTGCCGCACCCCGTACCCGCTGTACCCGGCCCCGCCCCGCGTGCGGATCGTCGGCGGTCGGCCGACGGGCGGGTGCCGGTGGGCGGCGGCGCGGCAGCCGCCGTCGCCGCGCCCGCGCCGCATCGCGTGACCTCCACGCCCAACCCCGGCCCGCGCGTACGCCGTCCGCTGCCCGCCGATGTGCTGGCCGGATACGGGTGGTCCGGGTGGGCCGCGTCGGACGAACGGCCCGGCGCGGAGATCCAGCACGACGCAGTGAAGCAAGGAGACCCGTCCATGACCGTCCTCGCCGTGATCCCCGCCCGTGGTGGATCCAAGGGCGTCCCCGCCAAGAACCTCGCCCAGGTCGGCGGTGTGCCCCTCGTCGTACGGGCCGTCCGCGCCTGCCGGGCCGCCCGCCTGGTGACCGACGTCGTCGTCTCCACGGACGACGCGGCCATCGCCGACGCCGCCCGCGCCGCCGGGGCCGAGGTCGTCCTGCGCCCGGCCGCCATCGCCGGAGACACCGCGACCAGCGAGGCCGCCGTCCTGCACGCGATGGACGCGTACGGCGCGATGCGCGGCGCGGCCCACCGCACCGATGTGGTCCTGCTCGTGCAGTGCACCAGCCCCTTCATCACCGCGGGCGACCTCGACGGCGTCGTGTCCGCCGTCACCGGGGGCGGCGCCGACAGCGCGCTGACCGTCGCCCCGACCCACGGCTTCATCTGGCGCTCCGAGAGCGACGGCTTGGGCGTCAACCACGACAAGTCGAACCGGCCCCGCAGGCAGGACCGCCCCCAGGAGTTCCTGGAGACCGGCGCCGCCTACGCGATGCGCGCCGAAGGCTTCCGCGAGGCCGGACACCGCTTCTTCGGCCGCACCGAACTCGTCTCCACCGACCCCGAGCGGGTGCTGGAGATCGACGACCCGCACGACCTGGAGCGCGCCCGCGCCCTCGCCCCGCTCCTGGACACCCCCGGGCTCCCCGGCCGCGCCGACATCGACGCGGTCGTCCTCGACTTCGACGGCACCCAGACCGACGACCGGGTGCTCGTCGACTCGGAGGGCCGCGAGACCGTCGCCGTACACCGCGGTGACGGCCTCGGCATCGCCGCCCTCCGCCGCGCCGGCCTGGAACTGCTCATCCTCTCCACCGAGCAGAACCCGGTCGTCGCCGCACGCGCCCGCAAGCTGCGCGTGCCGGTGCTCCACGGCATCGACCGCAAGGACCTCGCACTGAAGCAGTGGTGCGACGAGCACGGAGTCACACCCGACCGGGTGCTGTACGTCGGCAACGACGTCAACGACCTCCCGTGCTTCGCGCTCGCCGGCTGGCCGGTGGCCGTCGCGAGCGCTCACGACGCCGTACGCGCGGCGGCGCGTGCCGTCACGACAACCCCCGGCGGCGCCGGCGCGATCCGAGAGATCGCCACCTGGCTCCTCGGTCCCGGTCTGGACGTCAACACCCCCGCGAACCCCCGCCGTCCCATCACCGTCATCTCGACCAGCTAAGGACCCCCCAATGAGCACCAACTCCCGTCTGCGTACCCTCGGCACCCGCTCCGCGGGCCCCGGCCGCCCCGTCTACGTGACCGGTGAGATCGGGATCAACCACAACGGCGACATCGACAACGCGCTCGCGCTGATCGACGCCGCCGCCGACGCCGGCTGCGACGCCGTCAAGTTCCAGAAGCGCACCCCCGAGATCTGCACCCCGCGCGACCAGTGGGACATCGAGCGCGACACCCCCTGGGGCCGGATGACGTACATCGACTACCGCCACCGCGTCGAGTTCGGCGAGGACGAGTACCGCACCATCGACGAGCACTGCAAGAAGCGCGGCATCGACTGGTTCGCCTCCCCGTGGGACACCGAGGCCGTCGCCTTCCTGGAGAAGTTCGACGTGCCCGCCCACAAGGTGGCCTCCGCGTCCCTCACCGACGACGAGCTGCTGCGCGCCCTGCGCGCCACCGGCCGCACGATCATCCTCTCCACCGGCATGTCGACGCCGAAGCAGATCCGGCACGCGGTCGAGGTCCTCGGCAGCGAGAACATCCTTCTCTGCCACGCCACTTCGACGTACCCGGCCAAGGCCGAGGAGCTGAACCTGCGGGTCATCAACACCCTCCAGGCCGAGTTCCCGAACGTGCCGATCGGCTACAGCGGCCACGAGACCGGTCTCCAGACCACCCTCGCCGCCGTCGCCCTCGGCGCCGCCTTCGTCGAGCGCCACATCACGCTCGACCGCGCCATGTGGGGCTCCGACCAGGCCGCCTCCGTCGAGCCGCAGGGCCTCACCCGCCTCGTGCGCGACATCCGCACCATCGAGGCGTCCCTCGGTGACGGCGTCAAGAAGGTCTACGAGTCGGAGCTCGGCCCGATGAAGAAGCTCCGCCGGGTCGCCGGTGTCGTCGCCGAGGCCGCGGACGGCGCACAGCCCGTGGCGGTCTGACAGCCATGAGCCGTCCCTCCGGGGTGCGCACCCCGTCCCCTCGCGCCATCGCATTCGTGGAGAGCCCGGTCCAACTCCTGAACGTGCTGGAGTGGGCGCGGGCGAGCGCGACCGGTGAGGAGCTCACCGTGGTCGTCCTGTCGCCGACCGACCCCATGTCGCGCGGCCAGCTCCGGCGGATGGCCGAGCTGGCCCGCGACGCGGGCTTCACCGTGCGCTGGCAGGAGGCCCGCGGCGGCGCGAGCGCGCCGCTGCGGACGATACGGGAGCTCGCTCCGCTGCTGCGCAGGGCGGAGCGGATCGTCATCGGGGACCCGTTCTCCCGCTACGTACAGCTCCTGCTGACGCTCGTCAGCAGCAAGGAGCTGACCGTGGTGGACGACGGGACGGCGACGATGGAGTTCATCGCGCAGCTCGTCCACGGCGAGCCGCTGGTGCGCTGGCACCGGCGCGGCGGCAGGCGCGGGCCGCGCGAGATGGTCCTCGCGCCGGTCTCCGCCGTCGCGCGGCGCCGGCTCACACCGTCGCGCACCCGCAGCGTCGAGGTGTTCACCTCGATGCCCGTGGAGGCGCCGCCGGGCATCACGGTCACGGCCAACACCTTCGAGTGGACCAAGGCCACCTTCGGGCCGCCCCGGATCACCAAGGGCGCCGACATGGTCGGCACCTCGCTCGTGGAGACCGGCGTGGTCGACCTGGAGCGGTACGTGACGGCGGTCGGCTCGCTCGCCCGCGGCCACGGCGCGACCCGGTACTTCGCCCACCGCAGGGAGAGCGTGGAGAAGCTGCACCGGCTCGCCACCGAGACCGGTCTGGAGATCGTCCGGCCCGATCTGCCGCTGGAGCTGATCGCACGGCGCGGCCCCATCGGGTCGACCGTGCTGAGCTTCCCCTCGACGGTCGTGCACACGCTGCCGCTCGCGCTCGCCGGTACAGGTGTGCGGGTGGCGGTGTGGGACATCGCGCCGGAGTGGCTGAAGGACAACGCCTCACCGCGTGCCCACGGCTTCCTTTCCGGTGTCACGGGCACGGCCAGGGACGTAACCAGGCTGCCGAGGCTGCCCGCCTCCGCGTGAGGTGGCGGGCAGCCGCAGCCCGCGGGACGCGCACAGGGATCGCACGGCCGGTCGTCACTGTCCGTCACCAGTTCGCAACGGAAATGCGAGCTTACCCACCCCGAGAAGCGGCTATTCGCTCACGGTCCGGTTTTCTTAGGCCTTTCGGGCTGAAGTTTTGTTGATCGTCGGGCAGGCGCCCCCCCGGGGGGCCTACCCTTCAACAGGTGAACCAGTTGATGTCCCGCGAGTCCGAAGCCGACCTCTCAGGTGAGTCCGGCGCGGCGGCGCTGCCCGGCAAGCTGTCCGAAACGCTGCGTACCGAGCTGATCGCCTTCCGCAGAGACATGCACATGCACCCGGAGCTCGGCAACCAGGAGTTCCGTACCACCGCCGCGCTCAAGCACCGCCTTGAGCAGGCCGGACTCGTTCCGCGGGTACTCAACACCGGCACCGGACTCTTCTGCGACATCGGCACCCGCGACGGCGCCACCGCCGCCTCCGGCGTGCGCCCCATGCTCGCGCTGCGCGCGGACATCGACGCGCTCCCCATCCCGGACACCAAGGCCGGGGTGTCCTACCGCTCCACCGTGCCCGACCGCGCGCACGCCTGCGGTCACGACGTCCACACCACCGCCGTCCTCGGCGCCGGTCTGGTCCTCGCCGCGCTCGACCGCGAGGGCCTGCTGCCCCACCCCGTGCGGCTGATCTTCCAGCCCGCCGAGGAGGTGCTGCCCGGCGGCGCGCTCGACGCCATCGAGTCCGGCGTCCTGGAGGGCGTCGGCCGGATCATCGCGGTGCACTGCGACCCGCGCGTGGACGTCGGCACGATCGGTCTGCGCACCGGCCCGATCACCTCGGCCTGCGACCGGCTGGAAGTCACCCTCGACGGCCCCGGCGGTCACACCGCCCGCCCGCATCTGACCACCGACCTGGTCACCGCCGCCGCGAAGGTCGCCACCGAGGTGCCCGCGCTGCTGGTCCGCCGCGTCGACGCCCGGTCCGGGCTCGCGCTCACCTGGGGCCGTATCGCCGCCGGCCACGCCTGCAACGTCATCCCGCAGCACGCCGAACTGTCCGGCACCGTCCGCTGCCTGGACCTGAAGTCCTGGCGTGAGGCGCCGGACCTGGTGCACGCGGCGATCGACGAGATCTCCGCGCTCTACCACGCCAAGTCGCAGATCAACTATGTGCGCGGGGTCCCGCCGGTCGTCAACGACCTGATGATGGCGGAGCTGCTGCGTGACGCCCAGACCGCGCGCCGCGGCGTGCAGTCGATCGAGGACACCGAGCAGAGTCTCGGCGGCGAGGACTTCTCCTGGTACCTGGAGCAGGTCCCCGGCGCGATGGCGCGGCTCGGCGTACGGACTCCGGGAGACTCCGCCCGGCACGATCTCCACCGGGGCGATTTCGACGCGGACGAACGGGCGATTCAGGTCGGGGTGGAGCTTTTCACCGCCGCCGCGCTCATCGACGGCGACCGTTCGTAACCGGCCGTGCCCCTTCCCGTAATCGGACGTCGCACATCCTGTTCGCGACGATCCGATAACGGCTTCCGTACAGGGCTTTATCTGACATCTACGCGCGTTACGATCGCGGCGAAACCAGCGCCGGAAGAGGCGCTTAGGTCGCTTTGAAGGAGCCTCCCTTGCGCCGGATCACCAGGATCGCAACCGTGGGCGTCGCGTCCGCGGCGCTCGCGCTGACCGCCACCGCGTGTGGCAACACCTCCTCCTCGGACGCCGCGTCCGACTCCAAGGAGAAAAGCGTCGCCATCGCGTACGACATCGGCGGCCGCGGTGACCAGTCCTTCAACGACGCCGCGTACGCGGGTCTCGCGAAGGCCGAGAAGGACCTCAAGGTCAAGGGCAACGACGCCGAGCCGTCCGACGGCGAGTCCGACGCCGACAAGGTCCAGCGCCTGACCGAGCTGGCCCGCTCCGGCAACAACCCGGTGATCGGCGTCGGCTTCGCCTACGCCCCGGCCATCAAGAAGGTCGCCCCGAAGTTCCCGAAGACGACCTTCGGCATAATCGACGACTCGTCGGTGACCGGCAAGAACATCGCCAACATGGTCTTCAACGAGGAGCAGGGCTCCTACCTCGCCGGTGTCGCGGCGGCCAAGGCCACCAAGTCCAAGACCGTCGGCTTCATCGGCGGTGTCGAGACCCCGCTGATCAAGAAGTTCGAGGCCGGCTACGCGCAGGGCGTCAAGGACACCGACCCCTCGGTGAAGGTGCTCTCCCAGTACCTGACCCAGCCCCCGAACTTCGACGGCTTCTCCAAGCCCGACCTCGGCAAGGCCGCGGCGCAGGGCCAGCTCGACAAGAAGGCCGACGTGATCTATGCGGCGGCCGGTCTGGCCGGCTCCGGCTCGATCGAGGCCGTCTCGGCCGCGGGCAAGTGGAACATCGGCGTCGACTCCGACCAGTACAAGCAGGCCGGTCTCGCCCAGTACAAGGACAGCATCCTGACCTCGGTCACCAAGGACATCGCCGACGCGGTGTTCAACCTGATCAAGTCGGTCGAGGACGGCGAGCCGCAGAACGGTGAGATCCGCTACGGCCTCGACAAGGACGGCGTCGGCCTCACCGACTCCAACCCGGCCTACGTCAAGCTGACCGACGTGACCGCCGCGGTGGACAAGGCCAAGCAGGAGATCGTCGACGGCAAGATCACCGTCAAGACGGCTCCGTAACCAGTGTTGTGCACGGGGCCCGGAGCGACGGCGACATCCGCCGCGTTCCGGGCCCCGGTCG
Source organism: Streptomyces sp. S4.7 (assembly GCF_010384365.1). Lineage (NCBI taxonomy): Bacteria > Bacillati > Actinomycetota > Actinomycetes > Kitasatosporales > Streptomycetaceae > Streptomyces > Streptomyces sp. S4.7. Next base: position 4,799,056 of record NZ_CP048397.1, read on the forward strand.
CGACGGCGGTACCCGTTTCTCCCCAAGATCTACGCTCACGATTCGGCAGCGCTACGCGTGTAGACGCCCCTCCGGCGCGATAGCTTCACCCCCGCCCTGCCCTCCGCCCCGCCCCAGCTCCTGTCCGGCCAAGGAGAGTGCGTCATCAACGCGTCCAGCAGCCCCCCCGCCGTAGAACTGCACGGCATCACCAAGCGGTTCCCCGGCGTCGTGGCCAACCACGACATCGCCATCACCATCGGCAAGGGCACCGTCCACGCCCTCGTCGGTGAGAACGGCGCCGGCAAGTCGACCCTGATGAAGATCCTGTACGGCATGCAGAAGCCGGACGAGGGAACCATCACCGTCGACGGCACGCAGGTCACCTTCAACAGCCCCGCCGACGCCATCGCGCGCGGCATCGGCATGGTGCACCAGCACTTCATGCTGGCCGACAACCTCACCGTCCTGGAGAACGTCGTCCTCGGGGCCGAGAAGCTGCACGGCATCGGCCAGGGGGCGCGGCGGAAGATCAACGAGATCTCCCAGGCGTACGGCCTCGGGGTCCGCCCCGACGCCCTCGTCGAAGACCTCGGCGTCGCCGACCGCCAGCGCGTGGAGATCCTCAAGGTCCTCTACCGGGGCGCCCGCATCCTCATCCTCGACGAGCCCACCGCGGTCCTCGTCCCGCAGGAGGTCGACGCGCTCTTCGACAACCTGCGCGAACTCAAGGCCGAGGGCCTCACCGTCATCTTCATCTCGCACAAGCTGGGCGAGGTGCTGTCCGTCGCCGACGACATCACCGTCATCCGGCGCGGTACGACCGTGGGCACGGCCGACCCCGCCAACACCAGCACCAAGCAGCTCGCCGAGCTGATGGTCGGCAGCGAACTCCCCTCGCCCGAGACCCGCGAGTCCACCGTCACCGACGTCCCCGTGCTCAAGGTCGTGGACCTGCGGCTCACG